>NZ_LDNB01000009.1 GCF_001026695.1 Neobacillus vireti | reverse complement strand
TTGCATGTATTAGGCACGCCGCCAGCGTTCGTCCTGAGCCAGGATCAAACTCTCCAATAAGATGAGACTTCCATCGCAGGGCGTTTTTCCCTGCGATGGTTAGTCGAATCAATCGGGCCTTTACAGGCAGTTTATCCGATAGGATATTACTGCCTGTTAGACGCGAGAAAGTTGATTAGCTCATAAAATAAAACGTTGGCTTAGTTTCTAAAAGAAACTTAAAAATATTGTTTGTTGACGTTTTTGTTTGTTTAGTTTTCAAAGATCAATTTTCTCTATCGCTCAAAAGCGACTTTATTATCTTACCAAGTTACCAACTAAAAGTCAATAACTTTTTTCATTTGTTGTTCGCCGTCTCAGTGACGACTTTTCATATATTACAGCATCTCAATAAACAGGTCAATACTTTTTTTAAAAAAGTTTTTGTTTTTTTCTTAATCTCTAAGTGACAGTTTCATATAAACTCATTTTATTGCCACAAATCAATACTATTTGTAGCATCCATTTAAATTAGCTGCAGAAATCCAACTATAAATCTTGAATTATCCCAAATATATTGAGCTGCGAATTGCTCTTTAGATGAAACTTCTTGATGCTCACACGAGTAACAGATATTTTCAGCAACGCATATGACACATTGTCACTTTTTCTATTGACATATGACAGTGTGTCATATACAATCAATTCATCATCAATTGTGACACATTGTCACATGTTAAGATTGGAGGAATATAATTATGCCAAAACAAACATTTTTTCACTTACCTAAAGATAAACAAGACACATTAATTCAAGCTGCTAAAAAAGAATTTTCCCGAGTCCCATTACATGAAGCATCCATTGCCAATATTATCAAAGATGCAGCAATCCCCCGGGGAAGTTTTTACCAATATTTCGAAGGAAAAGAAGATCTATATTATTATCTGTTAAACCAGCTTTCACAGAAAAATAATGACCGCTTTATTGCAACCTTAAAGGAGAAAAACGGAGATATATTTGAAGCTTTTATTGATTCATTTCAATTTATGACTCAGTATCACGGAAATCAAGAACACAAAAACTTTTTTAAAAATGCTTTTTTAAATATGAATTATAAAATGGAAAATACATTAGCTAATAATATTTATGAAGAGAGTCAGAAAAATCAGTATTTAACTATGATTAGCTTAATGAATACCAAAAATTTGAATATAAAAGAGGAACGAGAACTTCATCATATTATTAAAATTTTTATGGCTGTAACTTTTCAAAACCTTGTTCAAATGTTCGTAAGGGATTTAACGGATGAAGAGGCTTTAAAAAATTATATTGAGCAAATGGAGATGCTAAAAAGAGGAATCTATAAGGGAGAACACTAATGAGTTCCCTTAAAGCAGTGAACAAAAAGAGTACCCATTTGGAGAGTATTGTGAAAAAACTTCAAGAACAAGGTATTGACGCACAAATATGCAAACGTCCTAAAATAATCAAAATTTTAACCGAGGAGAAAACAAATATATGAATTCAACATTACAAGAAAGAAAACCACCTTATTTTATGCTTGCGATTCTTTTTGTCGGAGCATTTGTTTCTTTTTTAAATAACTCGCTTTTAAATGTAGCGCTGCCAACTATCATGGTAGATTTAAATATTAAGGATTATTCAACGATTCAGTGGCTTTCTACAGGTTACATGCTAGTTAGTGGGATATTAATTCCGGCTTCGGCATTTTTATTAACACGGTTCTCGAATAGACGTTTATTTATTACATCTATGGCGATTTTCACTTTAGGTACTGCCATAGCAGCCTTTGCACCAAACTTTGGTTTATTACTTACAGGAAGGATGGTTCAGGCAGCAGGCTCTTCGGTAATGGGACCTTTATTAATGAATATTATGCTAGTAAGCTTCCCGCGCGAAAAACGCGGAACTGCAATGGGGATTTTCGGATTAGTTATGATTACAGCCCCAGCAATCGGGCCAACCTTATCAGGTTATATTGTCGAATATTATGACTGGCGTTTACTTTTCGAAATGATTTTACCGTTAGCTGTCATTGGTTTACTGTTAGGGATTTGGAAATCCGAGAATGTAATGAAGCAAAACAAAGATGCTACACTCGATTATTTCTCAGTACTATTATCTTCAATCGGATTTGGCGGTTTGCTGTATGGGTTTAGTTCTGCAAGCTCTGATGGCTGGACAGATAAAGTTGTCTTAACCACTTTAATCGTAGGCGCTATTTCACTCATCACCTTCATTGTCCGTCAATTAAAAATGGACGTACCATTATTGGATTTACGTGTTTACAAGTACCCAATGTTCGCACTTGGCTCTGTCATTTCGATTGTAAACGCAGTAGCCATGTTTTCCGGAATGATTTTAACACCAGCATACGTACAAAACGTAAGAGGTATTACGCCACTTGATTCAGGCTTAATGATGCTACCTGGCGCGATCATAATGGGGATTATGTCACCCATTACAGGTAAACTATTTGATAAATATGGGCCACGGATTCTTGGCATAATTGGGCTTGCCATTACAGCCGTTTCTACTTACATGTTGGCAAACCTGCAAATCGACTCTAGTCACACATATATTATCCTTGTTTACAGTCTGCGCATGTTTGGGATGGCAATGGTGATGATGCCAATTATGACAAACGGCCTTAATCAATTACCAACACACTTGAATCCACACGGTACAGCTGTTAACAATACAGCTCAGCAAGTGTCCGGTTCGATTGGTACGGCTATTCTTGTTACGATAATGAATTCTGTGACGAAAACAAAAGCTGAAAGTTTAATGACCGGTGTTGATCCAACAACCTTTACAGCAGCTACTAAAACTTTATTAACCCAGAAAGCTTTATTAGCTGGAATTCAATATTCATTCTATGTAGCTCTTGGCATTAATATTGTCGCACTACTATTAGTTTTCTTCGTTAAACGTGTGAATGTCAGCAATGAAGTTGAAGGGACGATAAATAAGCAGGGGAAAATAAAAACAAAACCCGCGGTAGATTAACTTAGATAACTATTATAACTTATAGAGCCAACTATCATTATGATAGTTGGCTCCATTTTTTCTTTCCGCTTATAATAATTATTTCATTTTTACAATCGATTAGTCCTTCATCAAATCTATTTTAAACGGAGGTAGCTCCTTGTCCACCATCGATTCTGTAATAAGATCCGCTAATAAATGATGCTTTTTTAGAAGATAAGAATAGCATTAAATCTGCAATTTCTTCTGCAGTTGCGTATCGATTCAAAGGAACTGATGCTTCAAATGCTTTCCTAGCTTCTTCTGCCCTTTCACCCATAGCATTCTTCTCAATTCTTCTCATCATTTCTGTATTTACACCTGATGGAGCAACCGCATTTACACGAACCCCATAATCGGCCATTTCGAGTGATGCTGTTTTATTCAAACCAATGACAGCATGTTTGGATGCAACGTATGCGCTCATTCCTGGGGCACCTAATAAACCGCCATTAGAAGCTGTATTCACAACTGCACCACTCTTTTGCTCTTTCATAATTTGAAGGACATATTTTAAACCGAAGAATACGCCCATTACATTCACTCCAAATACATTTTTGAAGTTTTCTTCTGTTTGCTCCGTTATATTTTTAAATTCACCATTAATGCCCGCATTGTTGATAAAAACATCAATCCGGCCATAGTGATCTTTCGTCTTTTGAACATATTCTTTCACTTCATTTTCACTTGAAACGTTTGCAGTAAGTAATAAAATATCTTTTGCATCAACAGACGCAGCTGCTTTTTCTAGCGGCTCCCTCTTCAAGTCTACTAACGCTAATTTTGCCCCTTCTTTTGCAAATGCTTTTGCAGCAGCAATACCAATACCGCCTGCCGCACCAGTTATTAAAACTACTTTGTTTTCAAAAAGCATAATGATAAACCTCCTATTTTTTATTAAAAATCAGTTGGTGAACCCTCTTAGCACTTCTTAATATTTGGCTGTGTTAAAAATGAATGTTGATTTCATTGTGTTAGAAAAATAAACGGAAAAATTTCGTTTATATTGGGAAATACCCATATTCCGTTAATAATAAAGGGAGTTTTTCCGGTTATATGTTCCAAATCGTTGAATTTTGCCTAATTTAGAGCAGTTAATCGGAATATCTCCGCTTATAATGGCTTCTTAAGCTTCCTCTATAGACATTAGCCGGAAATTCTCCGCTTATGAATGTTCATACCTCCACGAAAATCAACAATGAATTATAACAGATCCTAATATTTATAAGATTGTCCGCCATCGATTGGAATAACGGCAGCGTTGATGAAGTTGGCTTGATCAGATAATAGGAATGCCACCAAATAACCTACTTCCTCAGGTTTACCAAAACGTTTCATTGGGTTTGGCTCAACAAATTGTTTCCCCACTTCTTCCCAGTTGTCTGGATCCATTTGTTTTAATGAACCTTCGACCATCGGTGTCATGATCGCACCTGGTGCAATCGCTTTGATGCTGATTCCGTATTGACCATATTCAATCCCAGAGTTTCTTGTTAATCCGACCACGCCGTGTTTACTAGCTGAATAACCAGATTGGTTTCCTACCCCGCGAATACCACCAACAGAAGCAGTATTAACGATAGAGCCAAAACCTTGTTCTCTCATGACTTTCAATACGTGTTTCAAACCATAAAACACACCATTTAAGTTGACACTAACTACTTTTTGGAACTCATCAGTTCCAAAATCCTCTGTTAGATTTTGTTTTCCTTCGATTCCTGCATTGTTGAAGAATCCATCGATTTTCCCAAATTTCTCAACGGTTTCATTTACATAGTTTTCAACTGATTTTTCATCTGCCACATTCGCAGTGATAAGCAACACTTCTGCGTTTGGTGCAACCTTTAACACTTTACTTTTTGTTTCTTCTAATGAAGCAGGGTTTAAATCTACGAGTGAAAGCTTTGCTCCTTCTTTTGCTACTTGTAAAGCTGAAGCTTGTCCTAAACCAGATCCAGCACCTGTAATTACTATCACTTTTCCATCAAAACGATTGCTCATTGGAAATTTCCTCCCTTTGTTTTCTCCTCAAAGTCTAAAGAGTATTTTTAAAAATACTTTTAATTGTAATATCTCAGATTAAGGGTATATGCCTAAGAAAAGTCAATATTTATACTTTGTCCTCAGGATTTATTATTGAGCCGTATACCCACCATCAACCGTTAAACTATTGCCAGTCATGAATGAAGAATCATCAGAAGCCATGAATAAAACTGCTTTTGCCATTTCTTCAGCTGTACCAAGACGTTTTATCGGTGTGGCTGCAGCTAAAACTTGCTTGCTTTCTTCCGGTATAATCGGTGTATCAATAAAACCAGGGCATAATGCGTTAATACGAATATTTTGTTCTGCATATTCAAGTGCAAGTGAACGTGTTAAGTTGATCACGCCACCTTTTGCTGCGTTATAGGCTGCTGAACCGGGCGACCCAACCCAACCGTACATAGATGCTGTATTAACAATCGTGCCGCCACCTGTTTTTAGCATTTCACGAATGGCTTCACGTGCTACTAAGAAGACACCATCTAAGTCAACATTTACAGTGTTGCGCCATTCTGAGTATTCTAATTCATGTGATGGATGAACACGGCCAATACCCGCATTGTTGAAGACCACATCCACTTTGCCGAACGTTTCAACGGTTTGTTTAAAGATATTTGCGACTTCTTCTTCACTCGTAATATTTGCTTTTATAAAAAGAGCTTCAGCATTAAGTGTTTTCAATTCTGCTTCAAAAGCTTTCCCTTTTTCTTCATTTAAATCAACAAGAACCACTTTGGCTCCTTCTGAAACGAATAAACGTGCTGTCGCTGCCCCAATACCAGATGCTCCACCGGTAATCACGGCTACTTTATCTTGTAATTTTCCCATCCCAAGACCCTCCTAGTATTAAAATTGCCTTACCATATTCTCGAGAAAAATAATAGACAAATTCATGATTTGTACTATTTTGTTCACAATTTAATTGTACTCTTTTGTTCACATTTAACAATCATTAAGATATCATTGAGTGTCTACTTGGTAGACACTTATGATTACTTTGTCTATATTAAGGGAGGTTTATTCATGAATAATGAACAAACTACGACATCTCAACGACAAAATCGGACAAAAATACATTTAAAGCAAGCATTGATTGAACTCATAAAAGAGAAGGGTTACCATGCCGTTACTGTAAAAAACATTGTCGATCATGCAGCTTATAATCGCAGTACCTTTTATATCCATTACCCAGATAAAATTGAATTAGCTGAAGATTTACTTGTTTCCATGCTTCAAGGGTTAGAAGCTTCCGTAGGCAAACCGCATGTACCTGGTCACAAAGTTTATACTGCCACGCTAAATGCACCATCTTTTAATATCGTTTCTTATATCTATAAAAACCGAAATTTTTTTGAACTAATTAACTACGATGACACGTTACCAGGATTACACACACGGTTCCCTCAAACGATTTTAAAAATCTATCAAGAACAATTTATTTTTGAAACAATCAACAATATCCCTGTCAATATGGATTATTTTAAACGTTATACTGCCTACGGCTTTTACGGACTCCTTCATAATTGGATCCAAGATGGCTTCAAAGTAACCCAAGAGGAATTTATCCATGAAGTCATTGATCTAACGAAAACGCATATGTATTCATTTAAATATATTGGAGATCACCAATAAGGGCATGTCAATTTCTAGCTCGAAATCCACGAAAACCTTTAAGTAGAGGAGTTCTACTTCTTATATTATTTTTATAAAACAAAAAGGCAATTGAATGTTTGAATAAATCAAACATTCAATTGCCTAATATAAAAGGACTTTTCAGTGGCACCCGTTAAAGCGGTCGGGGACTGTCCCTATTTTTTCATCTTACTCAGGAACCCATTCGGTCTCAAAGCCTTGATTATCTTTATAAACCTTAAAGTCGCCCGAATTCACGAATAGCCTGAAATCGCCTGATCGATCGTCTCTCGTACAGTAAAAGGCATAATAGGTTTGACCATTGGTATCTAAATCCCCATCATACGCGACAATACTAGCAATGCCTTCAATCTTCTCATTTACAATCGCCATGGCTTTATTTAGAGCTGCATTTTTCTCGTCTTCATCCGTCGTAGCAGGCTGTTCCAAGACGTGATTGACAGCCGGAGTTTCCGTTTGATACGCTTCTTTCATTTCAAGACCGGAAACAAAGTCGGATAAATACCTTTGGAAGTCAGCTCCCCCATTAAATTGGAGAATATCAGGGTGATCATTAACCAGTTCAGCAACCACAGCTAGCATCGCTAAACGATTGGCGATCTCTTCCTCTCTCCACGACTTATCTTCCTTTTCCCCTTTTTCATACTTCTCACGATACCACTTGATTTCATCAATGATGGTACAAACTTGTCCATGAAAATAGAGATCCTCACTTGAATCGGGTATGACGGTCCGAAAACTATTCAAATCAGCTTCTAGCTTATTCATCATGGTAATTGGACTCTTCTTCGTCTGAGAGACAGCATAATACCGTTTCTCAAAATTCATATATAACTTAAGATAGGCCTGATGTGATACTTGGTCTTTTACGTTTCTAAGACTATATATAAGGTCATGACTTGATATGATATGCGGCTTTTCCGTTGCCGTATATGGTGTGGTATTAAAGGCTGGATCGATAGCGTTCACCATCTTAATCACCTTCTCTGGAAAAGCCTTTTTCGGATCCTCATAGACACTCCATGTCCTTAAAGCTTCCACGATACCTGTATTGACCATCACCATATCTTCCTGCTTGGTACATGCTGTTGCTATGCCTGCTAGCATCACAACCATACAAAACCCTAGTACATACTTCCTCACTTTCTATTCCCCCAAAGTTGTCCTATTTCTCTATCAATCGGATTAAACAATAAGATTTTCCAGCTATTTTAATGTAATCGAATCAAACGGTGCACCGGAAAACGCTCCATCACTTCTAGCAACAAATAGTGAGTGATTTCCAATCGTGTAATACAACGTGTACGATGAGTCTATCTCACTCATCCCTTCTTCAGCAGGTTTACCTAAGGCCTGAATCACTTCATCATACGATAGATGTATGACCAATTAATTCATAGGAAACCGCTTGTTCGGCTACTGCTTTTTCCGTCGCTGACATATTCGGATTAAAATCACCCTTACCTACCTTCTGTGAAGAATGAGAGCATGAAGTTAACATAAACAGTAAAATCAGTGCCCCCATCCATTTGTTCCATCTACCCACGAAAATCCCCCTATATTTCTCAAGGTTGTATGTATGTTTGTTTGTATACCTTCCATCTTTATTATTTCGGAATAAACTTCTAATTATTTAGAATAATTAGTCCTTCATCTACCTATGAAGATACGGTAGAATTCCAATCCACAATCAGTCACTCGGGTGGTGACTTGACACCGTAACTATTACAAAAAAAATGCCCCTATAGGTAGACTTTTTGTGTCTACTCTATAGGGGCATTTTAACTATCTGAGTTAGTCTTTTAAGTTTTTAAAATTATATAGGAGCAAGGACAAGGTCCCACTCATGCAGAATGACTTTTGGAATTGCCTCCAATTGTTGTTTTGGAGGTGTCTTTTTGAAATGGATCATACATTTTTTCTTTGATAAACAAAGCTGGAATAATTCCTGCTAATGCATAAGCAACCCCAAGTATGGCTAAACCAAATCCAATTGATTGAGCTTGTGAAATAATGCCAATGCTAACAGGTGCGATCGCAGCACCAAACCGCCCAATGTTATACGCCCCTCCAGCAGCAGTTCCACGAATATGCGTCGGGAAACTTTCACTCATGTACGTACCATTAACCCCGTATGGTGTACCATAAAGAAATCCAAAAATAGTGAGTAAAATAATTATATTACTTGGTGTGTGATACATAATAAGGAATGGCAAGAAAATGGCAGTGGATACACCACCAATGACATATACGGCACGGCGGCCAATGACATCTGCTAACCAACCAGCAAGTATCTTACCAAAAATTAAAGCTGTATAGGTTCCAACAAGATATCCAGTCATCTTTTTGAAATCAAAACCTAAATCCTCAACAAGGTACGTTGGCAGCCATGTTCCTACACCATAAAAACCAAACTGTAAAAAAGTTGAAGTAAAAATCCAGAACAAGAAAATAGTTCTTATTTTTGGGTCTTTAAAGATCATGACCCATTCATTTTTCTTGACCTTTTTAGGTGCTTGTTTTGCTTCTATCCACCCTTGAGGTTCTGGTATCTTACGTCTGATATAAATGGCTAAAACGACAGGTACAATCGATATTAAGTAAAGAGGTCTCCATCCGTAAATTGGCAGGATGGCATTTGCTAATAGGGCTGCCACTAGGTATCCCACTGAATAGGCTGCTTGCAATGACCCTAATATCGTCGTGCGGTTTTTGGTTGGTACATATTCTGCCATAAGCATCATGACGATAGAATATTCTGCCCCTATCCCTAGTGCGGATATAAAACGAATAGCTAGAAATTGCTCGTATGTGTGAACAAGCCCTAGCAATCCAGTACCAATACAGAAAAGGACCAACATATAGGTTGCCATCCTTACCCGACCAAATCGGTCAGATAGCCACCCACCTACGATTCCGCCAAGAGCCATGCCGATTAAAGATAATGTGCTGATAAATCCTGCATCTGCTTTTGTAATTTGGAATTCATCCATTAAACTAGGAATGGTTAATGCTAGCACCTGTATATCCATTCCGTCTACTACGAGACCTAGAAAACAAGCAATAAATACAATAACCCACTTGCGATTTGATTGAGTTTTTTTCATAAATACGCCCCTTTTTTCAAAAAATATTTAAAGCGTTTACATAATTGCAATAAAAATGGCTATCCTAAACGTTACTATCAAAAAAAAATGATAGTGGTTGTTTAAGATAGCCATTTGGTTCACTAGTTTATATTAAAAAAGGTTATTTTTTTAATAGCTAATGAATAGGCGATAACTATTTCGATAATTCTACCTTACATTAATTTTTTGATAATTTCAACACCTTTTTTTTTGAAAGAAAAGTGAAGGTTCTTACGGTTCTTGACGTAAAGCAAGAGAATCCCTATGCTTCACTTCTAAACTTGTAAATTTTCCACTATTGTTGATATACCTAACCCACCTGCGATACATAAGGTTACCAATCCATATTTTTTTCCTGTTCTTTCTAGTTCATGGATTAATTTTGTGAATAGAATGGCGCCGGTTGCGCCGATAGGATGTCCCATTGCAATCGCTCCACCATTCGGATTCACTTTATATGGGTTTAATCCTAATTCTTTCATACACCCAAGAGCTTGAGCAGCAAACGCTTCGTTTAACTCGATGATATCTAGGTCATTTATTGTTAAATCAGTTTGTTTTAGTGCTTTTAATGTTGCATGGACCGGCCCCATCCCCATGAATTCGGGAGAGCATCCGGCTGCTGCTTGGGCAATGATACGCACTTTTGGTTTGTAACCGCGTTTAAGCGCTTCTTCTTCTGACATTATTAGGAGCGCTGCGGCTCCATCGTTACGACCGCTTGAATTGCCAGCAGTTACAGTACCGCCATCTTTAAAAACAGGTTTTAAACTGGCAAGTTTGTCTAACGTAGTTTCTCTTGGATGTTCGTCTACTTTAAATGTAACAGTTCCCTTTCTGCCTTTCATTTCATATGGGACAATTTCCTTTTCAAAATATCCTTTTGTAATAGCATTATGGGCATTCACTTGGCTTCTTAAAGAAAATTCATCTTGTTCTTCTCTGGAAATAGAATATTTTTCAGCAATATTTTCTGCTGTCACACCCATTATTAAATCTCCATATACTTCTCTTGGCTGGGATCCAGGTTGACTAGCGGTATTTGGATCTTTTAATAGAGTATCCCCTGCTTTTATACCGAAACGAACATGGTTCACATAATAAGGGGCTGTACTCATCGACTCAGCTCCACCCGCAATAATGATATCACTTAAACCCGTTTGAATTTGTTGAGCAGCAGAGTTAACTGCTTGAACACCGGAACCACATTGTCGGTGCACTGTGTATGCCGGAACTTCAACCGGAATCCCTGCCCTTAGTGCTGCCACTCTGGCTAAGTTAGAAACATCAGCACTTTGTTTTGCTTGGCCCATGATGACTTCTTCAATCGCATGTTTATCTAAGCTCGTGCGGACAATTAACTCTTCGATTACCTTGGCTCCAAGAAAGTCGACGTTTTCATTTCCAAGTGTCCCGCCTAATTTACCAATAGCTAACCGAACTGAATCTACAATTACAACGCTCTTCACGTTATCATCCCCAGTATGATTAAGTTTATAAAAAGTTATCGTGATATTTTTGATGGGCTACTTTTAAGGCAACGACTAAAGCTTGTTGTGACTGAATTATACAATCATTTTCAACATCCGTAATTAGCGGACTAATGTCTTTGCTAAAGTCTGTTCCTACAATAAGGCGCTTTATATAATCCTTTGCTAACGCTGTGATAAAAGTAGCATCTACATTCACGACAATATGATTTTGTTTATGGATTTCAAGCATTACACCGATTTGTTTATTATTCTCGTACATCGGTGTATTTTGTGGAGCTTTTGCATATGCAGAGATAAAAACAGTTGACAATCCCATTCCTTAACACCCTTTCAAGAGAAAATATAGTTATGCTTTATTTTACCAAAACTCCTGATTGATTATAGGAACTTAATTTAAGCTGTACGAATATTCCCTTGAATAATGCTTCACTTTTTCTAGATCTATTTCCATGCCGAAACCAGGTCCATCCGGAATAACAATTTCAAAGTTGTTAAATTGGATGTCCTTCACGGTAATCCGATCCTTAAATAACATTGGACCAAATAATTCAGTACCGAATTCAAATTCAGGAATCGTTGCATAAACAGAAGCACAGACAGCTGTCCCTAAA
Source organism: Neobacillus vireti (assembly GCF_001026695.1). GTDB lineage: Bacteria > Bacillota > Bacilli > Bacillales > Cytobacillaceae > Neobacillus > Neobacillus vireti. Next base: position 166,347 of record NZ_LDNB01000009.1, on the reverse strand, counting down.
CTAGATTCAATCATTGTGCCGCCATATAACCCAAAGCCCGCTCCTTCTGCAATCGCGGCTACCTTTTTCGTTTCTATTAACCCGCCGTGTTTACATGGTTTAAGAGCAATTGAATTTCCAAAACGATGCTTGGTAATCTGGTATATTTCTTGGACAGAATTGGCCGATTCATCTGCCATAATCGGCACTTTGAAACGTTCGGTTAATCGAGCCATTCCTTCAACATTCCATGTTGGTAATGGCTGCTCAACCATCGAAACTCCACCCTCTTGTAACGCTTCAATACAATAATTAGCAGTTGTTTCATCCCAAGCCTGATTGACGTCAACTGTTATACGGGCCTGATCACCCACTGCAGCAATGATTTTTATAACATGATCGACATTTTTATAAGGATCCCCTTTACCAATTTTCAATTTAAAGATCTTGTGGCGTTTTTGGCGTAAAAATTCTTTCGCTTCTTCAATATCCTTTACTGTATCGCCGCTTGCTAACGTCCATGCTAGCGGTAAAGAGTCATGAATTTTCCCACCTAATAGTTCATAAGCCGGGATATTTTTGCTTTTTGCCAATAAATCAATCATCGCGGTTTCCACAACCGCTTTTGCAAAATAATTTCCCCTTACTGCTTTCGAAATTTCAAACATGATGTTAGAATAATAAATCGGGTCTTTACCAATTAAATGCGGTGTAATATATTTATCAATATTGGCTTTTATCGCTTCCGGGGTCCCTTCACCGTAAGAAGCACCACCAATGGTTGCAACTTCCGACCAGCCTTCTAAGCCTTCATCATTGATAATTCGGCCCACAACAATCGATTGCTCTACAATTGTATGCATCGCTAACTGATGGGGGCGGACTGTCGGAATATCAAGTATGTATATATCAACTGAACGTATTTTCATCGTCAGACATCTCCTAAACTATCAATAAAATCGGCTTCGGTTTTTTCACGAACCTCTTCGATTGTGACACCGGGCATTAATTCAACCAATCTCAATGTTTTATTTACTACCTCAAATATAGCCAATTCGGTAATAATCTTATCTACACTCCTAGTAGAGGTAATCGGATACGTACATTCTTTTAAAATTTTTCTGCTTCCATCTTTATTTGTGTGTGTCATCGCGAGAATGACTTTTTTCGCCCCTACTAATAAATCCATTGCACCGCCAACACCCATAATATTTTTTCCCGGAACGGCCCAGTTTGCAATCACACCGGTTTGGTCTACTTGAAGTACCCCTAAGATTGCAACATCGATATGCCCGCCGCGAATCATGGCGAATGAATCCGCACTATTAAAATAGGAGGCTCCAATTGCTTCCCCTACTGGTAATTTCCCTGCATTTACTAAGTTGGGATCCATATCTTGTTCTTCTACATCTGTTACACCTAACAGCCCATTTTCTGTATGTAAAAAAACATTTTCATCATGAATATATTCTGCTACCAGAGTCGGGATCCCAATCCCAAGATTGACGATACAGGGACCTTCTAATTCTTTAGCCGCACGTTTTGCGATTAAATGCTGAATTTCTTTTTTATCTACTATTGTTTTTTCTCTGGTACTCATTTGTTTACAACTCCTTCCTTAGTTAATACTTGTTGTGCTTCAACAATATAATCAACGTATAAATGAGGTGTAATAATTTCTTCAGGTGAAAGCTCGCCGGGTTCCACAATTTCATCAACTTCTACAATCACCATATTTGCGGCGGTTGCCATCACCGGATTAAAATTACGGGCTGTTTTGTAATAAGAAAGATTGCCTAATCGATCTGCTTTATATGCACGAATAAGGGCAACATCCGCGCGAATGGCTGGTTCAAATATATACTTTATCCCGTTAATCTCACGTTCTTCTTTACCTTCAGCCAACTGAGTCCCAACACCCGTCGTTGTATAATACCCACCTATACCAGCACCACCGGCGCGCATTGATTCAGCTAATGTACCTTGTGGAAGTAATTGTAATTCAATTTCACCCTTTTGATATTTTTCACCCACATCACGGTTACTGGTAAAATAGGAACCTATCGCTTTTTTTATTTTATTTTGATTTAATAGAATACCTAACCCTTTGCCTGATTCACCAAGGTTATTACTGATGATCGTTAAATCTTTTACGTCCTTCTTTGTCAAACCATCAATTAAGGTTAAGGGAGCGCCTACTAAGCCAAAACCACCAACCATTACGGTATGACCATTTTTAATACAAGATAACGCATCATGAATATCCTGCCTTATATTTGCCATCTCTTTTCCCTCCGTTCTATTGATTGGGCAATTTCAGGGAATCACTAAGTTCAAACCAGGTAGGAATTCCTGCGGTAAGAATACAAATCGACCCCAAATCTGCCAAATCGGCTTCTGAGACACCCGCTCGCCTTGCCTTTTCAATCCATGCGACAGCCTCTTTACCTCTTAATTCCACAATGTAATTTCCTACCATATTTAAATATTTTAAACGTGTTGAGACTTTTCCCTCACCAAGAACTTTCTCTTCTATCGCAGCCTTCTTGCCTGATTTAATTACCTCAAGGGTTTCCTCTATGAAACGAGTATCTTCATCACCCATCCACTTTACAAATACTTGGATAATCTCTTCAATGGTTTCAGGGGATGTTGATAGCTGCTCAACATCTACCCCTTTAAGCTGCAATGCATAGGAGAAAGCTTCTAATGACGTTTTCAATGCTGCAGCGTTGTACAGATAAGCGACTAGAAAATATTCAACCAATTCTGGAAGAGTGAGTCCATGGTCAATAGCACCTTTCGTGTGGTACAACATACTTCGCGGGTATAAACGGGCAGCATTCATACTAGCAATCAACACATCTTTTTCTTTCCGCGACAATGCCCCGTCACTAAATGCCTCTCCCCTTATCGCTGTATACGTATCAAGCATCATAGGATTATAATCATGCATTTTTTGAACCCAGTCGGGCACTGTATCATACACCTCTTTGAAATAAGTTAAGCCTTTAGTCATTTTTTCATACCTCCACTCAATTTCGAATCGGGGACAATGCAGTTTCACACTTCTTAAGAAACGACTCAATATAACCATTAATATCTTCGCGGTTTTCAAACACCATGGTGTAATGGTTACAATCCGAGATGACTGTTTCTAGCTTCTTTGTATAGAACTGTGTTTCTTCGTAATGGTTTAAGTAGAACAATGGCGGCATTGTACCAATATCGCCATTTGCATAGACAAGCAAGACTGGACAAGTAATATTAGGACAGATTTGTTTAGGATCAAACTGATAAAAGCTTTCAAAATCGGCTAGAATTCTGGATTCCGTCGACTTATTTTCCCAATGGTCACCAACAGACCCAACTTCATATTCAACTGCACGTTGGAGTGTCTTATCCCAAGCAATCCCCAAATTGCCGTAAATTCTTTTGATTTCTTCAACATAGTGTTCCTGTGATTTGTATTCCCTGCTAATTCGACCTAGGGAGGGGGTTACAATGCCTTGTTGGTGATCAGACATTTTGGCAGCACCATCAAGAAGAATTACTGCTTTGACTGTGTGCAATCTACTTGCAACGATTGATGAGATAAATGCACCCATTGAGTGTCCTAGTAAGATAGGATTCTCAATCTTTAGTTCCTTGATTAATCCCAAAATATCCTCAGCATGTTTAAATATTGATGGTTCTGGATCGGTTTCCGCACTATTACCACGGCCACGTAAATCAACCGCAATAAATCTATATTTACCTTTAAACTTTTCAGCATAGTAGTGCATGTTTTTATAAGTTCCTGTTAAACCATGGATAGCAATGATTGGACCTTTCTCTCCTGGGTAGTCCGCAATCTGAATATCTTTGCCATTAATCGTTTTCTTATAAAATTCCATAACTGCAGCTCCTCATTTTTTGGAATAGGCTGTGTTAATGTACATTGTTGATTTTGAGAACAATGTTGATTGGAGTGGAAGGCGCGAGACTCCTGCGGGAGCAGCGGGACAGGTGAGACCCCGCAGGCGCATGAGCGCCGAGGAGGCTCACCGCCCGCCCCGCGGAAAGCGAAGCGCCTGGAACGGAAATCAACATCCACTTTTAACACAGCCATGAAATAAAAAAGGCCTTTTAAAAATGGCAGATAACATTTGCAAACAAATGAAATCGCTCATTTTTAAAAGGCCGTTATGTTTATTAATGTATATTAAAAAGGGTTACTTTTTAATAGTTAATAAACAGGCATTTTTATGTGGTTATTCTCTATTATGATACAATTTTAGAAATATTACAATAGCTTTTCGAATGAAAGCAAGAACGCTGGACCCTTCCACTCAAATGTTCAAGTAGACGGATTCTATTTCGATGTTTGGACCCAAGCTCCACTCAAACATCATTATTTGGGCTAATAGCCTGCTGAATTCTTCTTAAAAGCGAGTGTTCGGTAGCTTATCAAAGCAGGGGGCTGACCCCGATATACGAGGTTGCAAAAAAATGCAACAAATGATAAACTTCTTAAATTGGCATCTGGTATTCCAGATGCCACATTTCTTTTCCCCTTTTTTTAAATTTTTAATAATACTGAATGATAAAGGATGAAAATAGATGAGTTTTTTAAAGGCGGAACAGCCCCAATTATTTAAAGATCATGCATATAAAGAAATTAAAAAAGGAATCATTCAACACATAGTTGAACCTGGATCGATGTTATATGAACGTTCACTTAGTGATAGCCTTGGAATCAGCCGCACCCCATTAAGATTAGCTTTGCAACAGTTAGAACTAGAAGGCTGGATTCAATCTGTACCAAGAAAAGGAATTTTGGTCAAAACCATTAATAGACGCGATGTTGATGAAGTTTTCCAGCTGCGAAAGGCTAACGAAGTATTGGTCATCGAACTTCTGATTCCTCTTCTCGATAATGAAACGATCTATCAGATTGAGAAGATGGATAAACAGCTATCCGACTTTAAGGAAGATCCTATAAAGTTTGTATACTATGATACTTCCTTTCACTTGTTCCTCGCAGAGCTAAGTCAAAATAAGCGACTATATCAATTAATCGAAAACCTCATTGACCATTTTAATTGGTGTGGATTCGCTGCATTAAAGACAGGATTGAGCTTAGATAAGGTTTATGACGAACATAAATTAATTATTGAGGGGCTAAAAGCAAGGAATTTACGGCAAACAACGGATGCTGTTTTGAGCCATCTTAATAACACATATAGCACCATAATCGCAAATCTTACGGAGTAAAAAAAAAAGGCGAAATGATGAAATTCATTTTTTAGTCAAAAGGCTATGTTAAAGAACATTGTTGATTATGAGCACAATGTTGATTGGAGTGGAAGGCGCGAGACTCCTGCGGGAGCAGCGGGACAGGTGAGACCCCGCAGGCGCGCAATTCGCCGAGGAGGCTCACCGCCCGCCCCGCGAACCGCACGCGCCTGGAATGGAAATCAACATTCACCTTTAACACAGCCAATCAAAAAAAACGAAAGAAGGGAAGTTGCTTCCAAAAAGAGGAGCAACACAACATGAAAAAATTTCTCAATATCCTTTTGCAAATATGCATTTTATTTATTTTTTCCTACATCGGAGCCGTTATTCACAACCTATTTCACCTCGTCATTCCGGGTAGTATAATCGGCCTCCTATTACTTTTCATTTGTTTATGCTTGAAAATAGTTCCAGTAAAGTATATAGAAAATGGGGCCGGTTTTCTGTTAAGTACATTAATGTTATTTTTTATTCCTTCAACAGTTGGAATCATGAACTATCCTTCCTTACTTTCTATTCAAGGTGCATTACTCGTTGCTGCCATCCTATTAAGCACCATCATTACCATTGCAATAGCAGGAACGGCAAGTCAATTTTTTGAAAAAAAAGCACAAGAAAGAAAGGATGATAAGGAATGCAGCAAATTCTCTTCGCATTCTGCATGATTTTATTAACCATCGTCGTGTATTTTTTAATGACTAGAATTTATAAACGGTATTCTTACTCATTTTTAATTCCGGTTTTAACTGCAACTACTCTTATTATCGTTATCCTTTCAGTGTTTCATATTCCTTATAAAAGCTATATGATTGGCGGGCAATGGATTAGTTCACTCTTAGGTCCATCCGTTGTCGCACTTGCTTACCCTTTGTATAAACAACGTCATTTTTTAATAAATAACTTATTCTCCATATTAGGTGGAGTTTTGATCGGTGCAATTTCCGGAATGGTCAGTATTGGCCTCCTGGCTAAGATAATCGGGATAAATCAGACATTAATTCTTTCCATTATCCCTAAATCCCTTACTACTCCTGTTGCGATAGAAGTAACTAAAGGATTGGGAGGAAATGTCTCAATGGCAATTGTTGGCGTTATGGTGGCAGGAATCTTTGGTGCAATTGCAGCTCCTACTATCTTTAAAATTATGCGGGTGTATAGCCCCGTTGGCAGAGGTATCGCTCTTGGCAGCGCCTCACATGCGATGGGAACTTCTAAAGCTGCCGAATACAGTGAACTGACCTTTTCGATGAGCTCCGTTACGATGACATTGTCTGCAATCATTGGCTCCTTTTTAGGACCAATTGTCGTGTGGATTTTTCACATTTGAGAAAACCTCTCACGAATAAAATATGTAAGAAACCTATCTCCCTACAAAATAAAAGTCCAATTTCCTTTATATACTCCTTGGAAATTGGACTTTTACATTTGGTATCGATTTAAGAAAAGGCGCTATTCTGCCCAACTAAGTAAGAGGGGGTCTCCAGGGAGGAGTCACCGACGGCGCCGCGGTGCTGGCGCCCTTACCGGGCGCTTTCCCGCGATCTCGATACCCCTGATGCCCTGGTGGAGCTGGACCCCTGGGCCGACCGGCTCACCTCGATCCCGTCGGCCACCCTCAGCTTGGCTCCGCCGATGTCGTCGACGACGTTTTCGACCATGCTGAGGTCCTCCCCGGCATCGATCCTGATACCGTTGGCCGCCTGTCGAATGACGTTGTACTCGACCCTGAGGCCGGAGGGGATTCCTTTGCCCCGTCCATCAGTACCGCGGTCCTCACTGAGCTGGATGGCCCAGAACCTGTCAGTTCCTCCAGTGATGAGGTTATCGCGCAATACCGTGCCCGGCGCATTGCGGACCTCGATGCCGGTCTTCGAATCCTTCCCGGCGGTGATCCTGTTGTCCTCGATGAGGGTGTCAGGAGTTCCCAGGATGACGAGGACTCCCTGACGGTTTCCAATCAGGTCATTTGAGTGCACCCAGTTTCCAGGTCCTGAGGCGTCGTGCTTGTTCTTGGCCCCGCCGGGATTGCCCAGAGCGATGCCCGCCCGCTGCCCGCCGATGACTGTGTTGTCCCGGACCTCGTTCAAGTATTCACCCTCGCCGTGCAGGTCGATAGCGTCGAGGAGGCTGCCGACGATGGTGTTCTCCGCCACGAGATTGTTGTGCGTGGGGAACTGCAGTAGAATGGCGTGCCTTAGGTGCCTGCCATCGAAGGTGTTGCCGATAACAACGTTGTGCCGGGAATCGTTGGCGGCATCCGGGTCGTGCTGATCCGCTGAGCCCTCGATAGCGATGCCGTAGCCCTGGCCGCCGGGACCAACGGCAGTTGCCTCACTGATGTAGTTTCCAGAGAGGGTCACTTCACGGCTTGCCTTTACGGAAATGCCGTGGCGCTCAAACCTGCGGATGCCCAAGTTCTCCACTAGGATCCGGGAGCTTGCCTTCCCTTCACGGGCTCCTATGTGGATTCCGTACATCGGGCCGCCACCCGTGTCTCCGTCGTTGGGGTCGTCGCCGAGTGGTCCCTCATGACGGGAAGTGATGGTGAAGTCAGCGACAATGACATCGTGGACGCCGGAGCCGCGGATTACCCGACTGTCTTTCTCGCCGTCAAGCGAGGTCAGCAGCACGGTGCGCTCCTGGCCCTCGCCGCGAAGGTGCACGCCGTTGCGCAACACGATGTTCGCCGACTTGTCGGCTGGGTCAGTGGAGCGCAAGTCATACGTGCCGGCCGGCAGGAAGACTTCGTCACCCGGTTCGGCTGCGTCCAGGGCCTTCCTGATGGCTGGTGCGTCGTCGTGTGAGTCCGGATCCGGATCTGCCCCGAAGTCCGTGACGTCCAGCGTCTTGCCCGTGGCCGGCTCCGGCGTCGGCACCTCAATTGGCGCCCCGGACCGGTCCACCAAGCCGGGGACCTGCCAGTCGCCGTGCCCGGACGGGGCGGGCTCCACGACGTCATTGCTCCCGACTGGCTCTTCGGTTCCCTTGACGGTGCATGCGGTCAAGAGAACCACTAAGCCAAGGGCAACCCACCACAAATGAGCCGGACCTCGCCGGCTGCTCCGAACGGATTCCTTCATCATACCTCTCACATCCTTCCTTGACTCTTTTTGTTCCCTTTCGTCGCCCTTGGAGGCGTCGAGAAAAGCGGTAAGCCCGCGAGCTCGGCGTTTCACGCCGAGGTCCGCGGGCTCACTATATTCGGGATGCCTGACGCCACTTACCGGGTCGCCGACGTCATCCCTTTGCCAGAGGCCTAATGTTAGGAGTTATTTCCATTAACCACATTATGTCCATTGTTTCCATTGTTTCCATTGTTTCCATGGTGTCGGTTGTTTCCATTGGTTCCATGGTCTCCATTGTTCCCATCGATTCCACTGTTTCCAATATTTATCGATATTTTCATATTTCCCATTGTTTACATTATTTACATTGGTACCGATGGTTCCGATGGTTCCGTTATTTCTATTTTTTTCATGCTTTTCATTTTTTTCATGTTTTTCGTTATTTCCGTTGTTTCCATTGTTCCCGTTATTCCCATTGTTGCCGTTGTTTCCGTTGTTTTCGTTGTTTCCGTTATTTCCATTGTTGCCGTTGTTTCCGTTCCCCTTGCTGTCATCCTTGCTGAGTTTGAAGTTCAACGGGACGTCCTTTTCCAACGGGGTGTCTGCCGAGCAACCACCGACATGCACGCGGTACTTTCCGTCAACAGTAGCCCACTCGCCGTCAGCCCAGTTCGCCAGGTTGTCTGGTTCTTCCGGAATGAAATAAGAGAACGGGTGGTTGGAGTCAGCCTGGTTAATCCTTACAGTCACCTGTTGGCTTTCACCCGGCTCAAGGTCAACCTTCTCGAAGTTGACAAGTCGCTTAGTCGGCTGCCCCGCCTCATCCGGCAGTGTCAGGTAGACCTGTGCCGCTTCTTTACCGGCAACCTTACCAGTGTTCGTGACAGTGAAGGACACGTCAATACCGGACAACGAGCCGTTATTGCCTTTGCCTTCACCGCGGACCTTCTTCACCTTCAGATCATCATACTTGAAAGTCGTGTACGATAAGCCGTATCCGAATGGGAAGACCGGCTTCACGTCGTTGGCTTCATACCAGCGGTAGCCCATCTCTAGACCCTCAGTGTACTTGGCAATTAGTTGGTCGGAACCGTCACCGTACGGGCCAGGGCCACCTGGCTTGCCAGTGTCTTGACGAGTTCCAGGGTATTGCTCCTCAGTCGCGAAAGCAGCTTCACGCTCGGTAGCACCAAACGTCATAGGAAGCTTACCGGATGGATTAACCTTACCATAGACTAGGTTAGCAACGGCATTGCCATCCTCCATACCTGGGTACCACGCTTGAAGAACTGCAGGTACCTCATCCAACCACGGCATTATCGACGTACCGGAAGTCTTCATTACCACAACAGTATTCTCCCCGTTAGCTTCCATAACTGCGTCGATCACCGGCTCCTGCTCAGCCAAGCCCGTTTCGAGGTTCAAGGCTGGGAATCCAAGGGTATCACGGTCCACAGTCTCATGTGGGTTGTCGCCGACCATGAGAAGCACGACATCGGACTCAGCAGCTAACTTGGCAGCAGCTTTCGGGTCACTGCCATTGTTGTACGTCACTTTAGTGTTGTAGCCCATCTCTTCGATAACATTCTCTAAGCCTTCTTGTGGTGTGACAGTATATGGAGTCACTACATAATCATTGTCGTCACGAACAGAGCGAGGTGACATCTTTGCCTCACCAGCGTACGTCTCAATGCCGATCAACGCGATCGACTTTGGCTCGCCGTCCAGTGGCAGGAAGCCGTTGTCGTTTTTCAACAGCACGGAGCCTTCCTCGGCCATCTTCAGTGCGCTAGCGCCGTTGGCCATCGGATCGACGATCTCCGGCATAAATTTGTCGTAAGGTTCATCCATGTGGCCAAACTCGATCATCTTGATGTAACGTGGACGAAGTAGATTGTCGATGTCGTCCTCAGTTACCGCACCTGAGTCGAGAGCCCTTTGGATCTTCTCTTGAGTGTAGTACTGTGGTGCCCAGTCGAGCTCGACATTCGTACCCGCTTTGATAGCAGCTACTGTGTCGTGAATCGCGCGACGGTCACTCATGACGTAACCATCAAAGCCCCAGTTGTCCCGCAGGGCATCTTGAAGCAGTTCAGAACTGTCACATGCATAAGTTCCGTTAACATCCGGGAACGAGCACATCACGGAGGCTGGGTCAGCATCCCTGACGGTCATCTCGAATGGCAACATGTACAACTCGTTCATGGCCCTTGAGGGAACCTGGACACCCATCGTCCAACGCTCGGTTTCCTGTTCGTTTCCTGCCATGTGCTTGAGCTGGACCTGGACTCCCTGGTCCTGGATGCCCTTTGTTTGCTCAATCGCAAGGATACCTGTCAGATACGGGTCCTCACTGAAGTACTCATAGTTCCGGCCACCGTACGGGTGACGAATAAGGTCCATACCTGGTCCGAGAAACACGTGATGCGCGAATGCCCGTGTCTCCTCACCAAGGATTCGGCCGGCCTCATAGTTTAGCTCGCGGTCGAATGTCGCAGCCAAAGCTGGAGTAGACGGAAGGCCAGTCGCCACTGGGTCGTTGTGACACGATCCGCCCTTAACGCCCGTACCACCGTTGGTCATGCGAACTGTTGGGATACCCAGTTCTTCGATTCCCTTAATTTGACGGCCAGTGTCCTGCCACTCACAACCAGGCAGTGTACCCTCTGGCGCGAATTCGCCGTTCTGGTACTTACTAGTACCGCCCTTTTTGATGACGACCGTCTCACCTTTGTCGTTCTCATTGAAGCGCGAGATGGCGATTTGCTGGATCTTCTGTTCCATCGTCATCGCATCGAGAAGCAGCTCGGTGCGCTCCTCAGCAGAGAGCTGGGTGTTCATCCAGGGTTTGGTCTCTTCCGCATTAGTAGGAATTACTAATGAAGACATGGAGATCATTGCTGTCATAAAAATTAAAGAAATCCGTTTTATCATCTTATATCTCCCTTTATTATCTATTTGTCCATTAGTAGTTAAATCATTCGGTTTATCAATTTAATCTCTCCCTTACCGACGAACTTGTATACAAGTATAACGAAATACTATTACGCTACAATGAACGGCTAATTACAAAACAGCAACAAAAAACACGAGATTAGTAATGCTCCCAAAGTCCCCAATGGCATTAAAAGCCCTATAAATCAATGATTCTCCAAAATATACAATCAAAACAAATGAAGTTATACTTCATTATTTTAAATATATTTAAAAGGTTGGAAGAACTTCTATTTATTCGATAAATTATTATCTCAATATTATTTTGAATACGAAGGAGGCATGAAATAATTTAAATACGTACTGGAGTGTTATTGGAGGATATTGTGGCGTAAGTTCGAAAAAATGGAGTGGATGGGCACAATCGGCGGGGGATTTTGACCGTTCCTTCGGTAAAATCGGGGGGACGGGCACAATCGGCGGGGGATTTTGACCGTTCCTTCGGGAAAATCAGGGGGATGGGCACAATCAGCGGGGGATTTTGACCATTCCTTCGGGAAAATCGAGGGGACGGGCACAATCGGCGGGGGATTTTGAAAGAGAGGGGTTCTACTTCAACTTTTTGGCGCTAACTCCACGAAAATACCTACGTAGAGGGCTTCTACATCGACTTTGTACGTCGCAATCGGCTGAAAATATGTCGTAAATTCTCGAAGTTCCAGACATTTTCCAATTAATATCCAGGAAATGTCGTAAGTTCTGAAAAAGAGGTAATAAGTGAACGGAATTATGTCGTATGTTTCAGAAAATATGTAGTAAGCGGCCAGAAATATGTCGTAATTAACAGCGATTAGTCCTTCACCAAACAGGTGAATACAAAATAAGGAGAACATTAAGACACTCTTACGGGTTTTATCATGAATCAAGAAGGTTCAGGTGTGAGTGGACCAAGCGACTGGGACAACGCTCCTGTCCCCTCATCCCAAAAATTATTTTCCCTACCCTGTCCTTTTTCCCTCTAAAACTATAAATAGAAGGTGAAAGGAGGTGGCGACAATGGCAATGGAATTATTACTAGGAACAAAGCTTCGCTTGGTGTTTGAAGCGGGGATTAATGACGAAGGAAAGCCAGTTTACAAAGCTAAAACGTTTAGTAATGTGAAAAATGAGGCAACGACAGATCAGTTGTTTCAAGCTGCACAGGCAATCTCTGTTTTGTGCAAAGACACGCTAAACAAAGTGGAACGCAATGACAGTACTGAGATTTTAGCTTAACTGTTTGGCTTGGTGAAATTTGAATGATCGGAGGTGAAGGAAATGGCAAAATCATTGGTATTACAATTTGATACGGAGTTTGGAAAGACGGCAAGCATTTCGGTAGACAATCCAAGAGAACCGGTTAATGAAGTTCTCGTGAAACAATCGATGGAACAGATTATTGCATCGGGAGTTTTCACAACAGCCAGTGGAAAGCTAGCGGCTGCTAAAGGAGCACGAGTCATCGAACGCAATGTAACGGATTACGAACTTGTTTAATAAGGTAGAGGCCGGATTCGCAACAAACGAAGCCGGCCTTTTAAGTGGTTTACTTGTAGGATACCTTCCTCTCCCTCCGATCCCCCCGCCTCCTATTCAATTGCCGCCCCTTTTTGCGGCGGGTTAAAATGTAAAAGTCCAAAAGGACAGTCTCAAATGAAAATTTTTCTAATCATTTACCGGTCTCCCCATACAAATTAAAAGCATTTTAATAAAATAATAAGACAATATTTTGTGAGGTGGTGAGAAATTTGGTTCAAAGATTAGGTAAACTGGAACAGTTTAAATTATTAAACACTAGCAGATTAAACCCCAAATATATTCCAACAACTACTGAATATTCACTAAAAAATTTACGGCTTTTCTTAACTCAATTTGACGTCATCTACATTAAACACGCTACCTCCGGCCAAGGAAGAGGAGTTTTTAAAATCACTAAGGGGCAAAACCAATTTCATTCCCTAAATGGCTATTCTATGCAGGGAAAGCCGATTAATCAAAAACTGACCATTGAACAGATCCATAAACTATTACATCCATTTGAAAGCTTCGGGAGATTAAACCCTTATATCATTCAGGAAGGGATTCAAAGCGTAACTAAAACTGGACAACCTTTCAGTATTCGTGTTCATGTCCAATTTGTCAGTGGCGAGTGGAAGGTTGGCGGCATACTTGCAAACTTTAACTCTGAACGACTTGATAACAATGGTATCGTAAATAGACGTCGCGGCTCAAAGATTTTACCTATTCAGAGACTTTTGAAACATTACCTTAGGTTAAATCCAAAAGAAGAAAGAGAACTTTTAGAAAAAATAAATGATGTATCCATTGAAGCTTCCGAAATAATAGCAAACAAATACCCTGGAAGAGAATTTGGAATTGATGTTGGGGTAGACACTAATTTAAACCCAATAATCTTTGAAGTAAACAAAAACGCGGGGATTGCAGGATTTTACCTTATAGACCCAAAGCTCTGGCAGGAAATTGTTCAGAATCGCAAAAGCCTCTAATTCGTCAATTGTTATTATTTACTCCCCCTATTCCTTATGAATTTCTTGGACAACCGGCCTCCCATAAAGTCGTATAAATCCACTTTATAGGAGGCAGTAAAAATTGAAAAAAATATCCTTGTTCTAATCGGCACCATCCTGTTCAACTGCAACCCTTCTTTTTTTGGTTCGATTAATTTAATAGAATCCAATTTTTCGAAAAATGTTGTTTAACAACCGCACCCATAACAATAAAGAAAGGGTGCAATTCACGTTCTAGAATCGCACCCGTTACCTTAATAAGAAATCACTTTGTTTTGTCTTTTTTATCCCAAAAATAAATCCCTAAAGATAATCCTAATGCCACTGAAAAGGCTGTAATAACGTTTAGATTATGTTTAAAAATAGCATTAGGTATTAAACCCACTATAAAGAAAATCGAAAAATTCAAAAAAAACCTATGTAATGGTTTCATTATTGCGTACCACCTTTCAAGAAGCATAAATAAATGCTATCTTCCGGCATTTACATTTTCAGCAAGTACGGTATAAGAATTTTTATCATATCCAAGCTTACCACGAGTGGAGATGAGAGCAATTAGAGCCAATAAAACAAATACAATCATGAACGATACATCCATATCTTTCAAAGAAGGATTTGTAGCATATGGTTGTATCATACTAAACGTATTTATACTTGCATGAACGAGCATCACACTAAACAGATTTCCTTGCTTTTTGTTATAGATCCAGGTCAGAATAATCGATATCGCTATGCAGCATACGATAAAGATGGGAAAATTGGTTGCAAAGGTGTTAAAATGGGTGCCCGGACCGCCATGCTGCGCGCTGGTTAAGAATTGCGGCAGATGCCAACAGGCCCATAGTAGTCCCAGAAGTAAAGTTGCTTTTAGTGCGCCAAACCTTTTTTGCATCCTTGGCAGCGCAAAACCCCGCCATCCGATTTCTTCAGGAAACGGTCCGCCTCCAAAGAAAACAACCACAAGATAAATAGGGTATGTTACAAAAAACTTTGATGAAAGACCTTCGAATTCAGGGGCCCCGCTATTTACTATCACCATTCCAATATACATGACAGCAGGGATGACTAAAAGGGCGAATATGTACCATTTCAAGCCGATTCTGACTTGCCATATGCTTTTTCGGATATTTTTCCAAGCCTCTTTTCCTTCGAGCGTCCGAATCATAATATAAGCTGATAGCATCGGACCAACGAAAACATTTGCAACGTGGAAAATAGCTAAATTTTGCGATTTCGGCAAGATACCCCATTGCCAAAGGATATAAGGGATTAAGCATAGCCAAGAAAATAAAAACGCCATGATAAAATATGAGCTTAACGGATGAGATACTAGAAATTCCTTTAGACGTGATGTTTCATTTTTTAGTTCAGATAATGCTTTCAATAAAACCATCCTTCCTATGATAAAAGACCTAAATATATATATATATTAATTCTTTATGAAGTTTTAAAAACCCTTTCAAAAATATGAATTGCAACTATTTTTTGAAATAAATCCATAACTTTTTGAATAAAATTTGTTTCCCGCTCGATATAAAAAGTGACCTAACGATTAGATAAAAAACTGAAAATATGAAATGAAATTATACAACGATTTGATCAAGCCTATTTTTTAAAAATTTGTTACAAAACAAACGAAATCAGCCCATTGTGGGGCTGATCTCTTATACTTTATTTTAAATTAAAGTCCTTATAAGCAGCGGAATTCATTCTAGTTACACCTTTTACTTCGCAACTGGCGGGAAATTTGTATCAATAAATCTAGCATTCCCTTCCACCTCCCCGAAAGACGTTTCAAAACTATCTATGATCTTTAACTATTGCGACCGTTAGTTAAATTGAGTGCGCTCGGCGAGCAAGGTAAACTCAAGCATTAATATATAAACCTTTTCCTATTCTTTTATTAAATTCCCATTTTCATCATATAACTTATACTTATATTCCCCAAATTTTTGTTTAGGTAAATCAACCCACGCTGCTGAACTTTCGTGTACTTTTAATTCCTTTTTAAAGAATTGGCCGTTCACGGCTAATTCCACTTTTGCAATCTCGTTATCTTCATTAGTCACGAACAAAAACTTTAAATTAGGTAACTCCTCACCTTTGAGATGGACCAAGAACGAAGCAAAGGAGTGATTTCCGGTCTTCTCAATATGATTCCATTCATAGTTCCCTCTTTTATTCTTGGAAAACTGAATATAACCAGGATTATTATTTATTAAAAACGGAACAACCCGTTCACTAATGAGCAAACTTTCTTTTTCACTCATGTTATATGGCGCAATAGTTATTTTCCCAATTGATGACGGTTTTTCTTTTTCTACTCCTGCGCACCCTGTTAGCAACAAGGTGAAAATTATAAACAACCAGCAGATTTTAATGTATCCCAGTCTTTATCCCCCAATTAATCAATGTTCCACTAAATTATTTCAAATTATTCCAATTTTTGCAATATATCATTCTATTAATAATTTCATTAGCCATCGGGGTGCTTTTTATTCGAAAACAAGTGTCATTAAATGTCGAACGATAGTATTTGTTAGCGAACTACCTTTGCCTGATAATATAAAGCAGAATAGTTAGTATTTCTAGTATCCATAATGACGTAAGGTGGAACAAGTAATGTTCAGTTTATTTGAAAATAAATGTAATATGTGTAAGAGAAAGATAAAACCTTTGCGAAAATATAAGAACGATAAAGGAAAGACTATAAAAATTTGTCTTGATTGTTCTGTTTATGCAGAGAGAAGGGCATTTAAAAAAGTCAATTAATTTTTATTTTAATAGGATCCTAGGTAGCATACCTACTCTTAAAATTGTTACAAAACAAACGAGATCAGCCTCATCTGGGGCTGATCTCTTATACTTATTTTAAATAAAAATCCTTATAAGCAGAGGAAAGCTCCTTGGTTGACCCATAAACCTTTTCCAGTGCTTCCACCGTTCTTGTATTTAGTATATCTAACTTATGTTCAGACCTTTATCAAAATATTGTTCTTCAAAAAAACTCCTCCCATATGTAATAAGATAAAATGTGATTGTCGCCCCTGACGCCCTGGAGACTTAGCTAATTTGAAACATAAAGCTGCTTCATCCCTCTTTTATCGCAAAAGTTCTTATATTTTTTAGACGTATACTATCTAGAAAAAGGTTACATTATTCACCTGTTTAATTCTCGAATTATTAGAATATAAAAAATATTTTATACCCATTTAAATAGAAATTCTTTAAGTGTAAATTGCTTCTTTCCTTGTTCAACTAAACCGAGCTGGATAGTTGACCAAGGATAGCATAAGTTATTTTGCAATTTATGGTACAATAATTGAATATTTTTAAAAAGGTGGTACCGTGATGACTATTAGATGGGATGAAATAACCTATGATAATTTGACTAACATAGAAAAGGCGTTAATTATTTATGACCAAGCATTTCCTATTGAAGTGAGAGAGTCACACAATATTTTTTTTGAAAGTTTACAGTATGCAAAATGTAGGAAGCCAAATAGTTTTCGGTTCTTGGTTGGTTTTGAAGGAGGGCAGCTTGTCTCGTTTGCAACAGGGCACTATTTAGCTGATACTAATTTGGGGTTTATCGTTTATTTAGTTACTAATCCTGATGTACGAAGTAAGGGATTAGGTTCAAAAACATTATTGAAAATAGAAGAATTATTAAATAAAGATGCCATTTCAGCAGGAAATGTATCATTAAGGGCCATAATCCTGGAAACAGAAAAACAAGAATTAGTACATACGGAGGAAGAAAAAGTAGATTGTATCAAAAGAAGTCGATTTTTTGAAAGAAATGGCTATTATCAATATAAAGAAATCAATTACATACAACCACCTTTACATAACGGTGAATGCAATGTACCTTTAAATCTCTTTATTAATAAAAATGATATATCCAAGGAAGAAATCAAGGATTTTATTCGAGTTATGTATCAAGAAAAATATTGCTTAGTAAATGGAATTGATAAAAAGGTTCTTAGGACTTGCTTAAAAGAGATGAGTGTTGATGAATTAACCTTCTTCAACTAACTGGTCCTTTACTTTAAGATCAGGCTGCCTTAATTGGCGGCTTTTTATTATGCAACTAACGGCGTTCTTTAGCTGCACATTTGGAGGAAACTCCGTAATAAAATCACTTAAATTTGATTGATTCCCATTTAATATCCAGCAAATGTCGTAAGTTTTGAAAAATAGGTGATAAGTGAGCGGAAATACGTCGTAAACGGCTTGAATTCTGTAGTAAGTACTCAAAATTAGGTCATAAGTATCCGAGGTTCTCAGTAAATTCCAATTGACTCCCAGTAAATGTCGTAAATGCTAAGGTTGGCGAGATTAGTCCAAAAATCGGCGAGAATCCCCGTCTAGCGGAGCAAGAAAAAGCCGGTTTGGCGAAATAAATCGTGAATTTGGCGAGATCCTTCTCCGGTTTGGCGAAATAAATGCCAAGTTTGGCGAGATTAATTCAAAGTTTGGCGAGATTATCCCAAAAATCGGCGAGAATCCCGTCTCGTGGAGCAAGAAAAAGCCGGTTTGGCGAAATTAATTCAAAGGTTGGCGAGATTAGTCCAAAAATCGGCGAGACCCCTATCTAGTTCATTAAGAAATCCTCATTTGTACATGTTCACTTTTTAGACTACCCCTAATCCCTACTAAAAACAGAAGGATTAGTCCTTCATCATGCTCACGAAGGACTAATCCCTATTAAAAATACAACCTTTTGTTCTTCATCACGCCCGCGAACATCAACACAGCCCCCACCACCATTTACTTCTTCACGGCTGCGGCGCTGTCTCGTACGATTAGTTTTGTGTGAATGGTTACTTTTTTGCAAATTTCCCGTTTTGATGCAATTCTTTCTAATAGCAGATCGACGGCCGTTTCGCCCATTATTTCAGTGTATAGTTTTACAGTCGTGAGCGGCGGAACCATGTATTGTGCGGATGATACATCGTTAAAGCCGACGATGCTAAGGTCATCCGGAATACGGACTCCTAATTCATAAGCTGCTTTATAACACCCTACCGCAATGGTATCGTTGGCCACAAATACGGCTGTTGGTTTTGCATCACCACTTAGCATTTCCTTTAAGATGATGTAGCCATCCTTTGGATTATAGCCGCCGTTTTTGACGAAATCTCCATTGAAAATACCTTTTTCCTTTAAATAGGACTCAAAAACATCCTCGCGCAAATCTTTGAAGCGGTTCCCGTACATATCCGTTTCGACTCCACCGATAAAACCGATGTTTTGATGACCTAATTCAATTAGATAATCCAGCGCACTTTTCGTTGCGGAATGGAAATCAATGATGACCGAATCAAAGCAATTTTCATCAGGGTTGGCGTCGACAAACACAGACAGCTTCTCAAAACTCTTAATTAACTCAATATCTGCCTTCTTAAATGTGCCAAGGCAGATGATCCCATCTATTTTCGAAATACTTCTCTTTGTATCATCTTTTGTAATGTTATAGAGTTCCATCCCCATACTCTCGAGCTTTTTCTCTAAAGCCACCCGAATGGATAAATAGTAGGTGTCAAGCAATTCCTCTTCAAGCGAATAGGAATAGTAGAGGCCAATGTGTCCCTTCTTTTTGCTCTTCTTTTTCGGGGGTACGACGTAATTTAATTCCTCTGCCGTCTCAAAAATCCGCTTTCTCGTCTCCGGTGCAACATTCAATGTTTCATCATAATTTAACACTCTGGATACTGTCGCCATTGAAACCTGTGCTAAATCTGCTATATCTTTAATCGTTGCCATTATACATACCCACTTAACTCGTATTTAATATCCACTTACTCCAGTACTTCTTCAAGGGTTTTCTTTTTGAAAAAATGGAGCTTCGTTTCAGAAATAATAATGGCACAAAGAACCAGGATGGCACCAATGCCCATTCTCAACGTGATAAATTCACTTAATAAAATGATCGAGAAGACCATCCCCCATAAAGCTTCGGTCGATAAAATGATGGCCGCATTTGTTTCGGTTGTGTATTTTTGGGCGACTGTCTGCAGTAAAAATGCAATTGTTGTCGAGAAAACACCCAGATATAACACATTGGAAACGCCTTCCACACTCGTCGAAAAGCTTGTTTCCCCCTTGAAAAGAACGACAATAAACCCTAAAATTGCAGCCATTGCCATCTGAATAACCGTTAAGAGAATCGGATCCTCATCCTTTACAAACTGTGCTGTATAGAAAATATGGAAAGCAAACCCTACCGCGCATAACAATGTAAGCAGGTCCCCGAAATTGACTTCAGACGAAAACTTCAGTGAAATGACGCCGACCCCTGTTATCGCCATAATCGCTCCAAAAAGCTCAAACTTATCCATTTTTCGCTTATAAATAAAAAACGCAATAAACGGAACAATTACTACATTTACCGCGGTTAGAAAGGCATTTTTGGATGGGGTTGTATATTGCAATCCCACCGTTTGCAGGGCAAATGCCACATATAAAAAGATGCCAATAATCGAGCCTTTCATAATCGTGCTCTTTTTAATCATTTTTAATTTCTTAAAAAATACAATACTTAACAAAAGAACACCAATCAAAAACCGAATCGCCAAGATCTGGTACGGTGTGTAGTGCTCAAGTGCAATCGCACTTGCCACAAACCCGCTGCCCCAAATAATCGCTACAATCGTAAGACCGATTTCCCCAATATATTTACGCGTGCTCATTTAATCATCCTTTAATTTTTTCTCGAAAAATTCCAGAAACACACTCGATGTCCATGTAAAAGAGGTATCGACGAGTCCCTTTCCTGAGATTGGGTCAAAATTCTCTGCCATACCGCCTACTAACGTAAGATTTAAAAACTTATCTCTTATTCTCTTTCCAATTTCACTGTAGCCAAAACTTGTTAAAGAATCAACAAAAAGATAAGTAACCGGCGCCCAAATCGGACCAAGCCAGTAGCCATTTTCTTGATACAACGGACTGGATGGCATTTCTGTTGCGAAACCATACGTGGTTTCAAAGTTTTCTACCAGGTCGCAAACAAGCTGGTCCATCACCTTTTTCTCTAAACGATAGCCAATTAAGACAGGCAATCGTAAAATCAAGCTAGAACGGAAGTCGATCTTTTCGGCATTTTTTCCGACACGCCCAAAGAAACCATTTTCGTCATAAAGTCGCTCCATCAGTAACACAAATAAAGAATCTGCCTTTTGAGTAAATCGAATCGCTTCGGCCTCTTCTCCAAGCATCACGGCAAACCGAGCTAAACTATCATACGTTCTGATTAAAAAGCTTGCTAAATCTGGTGCTTCGACCGGCATACCTTGATGGAACAATGATGCATTATCCCAGCCCGAGTCATTTCCATGCTTATAATGCGGGAGTCTGCCTTCATAGGTCCGATATACATCATAATACTGGATAACTTTTTTTGTAGAATCATAAATTTCACGTAACCGATTGGGATCCTTGAAATAGTCATTCATATCCATTAGCTTTTCATATACATACGTAAAGATCGGCGGTTTAATGCAGTTATAAGAAACAAATTTATCATTGACAAAATCAGGATACGTCCCTGAATCGTCCTGGGTATCGATAAAAATTTTTAACTGTGAATAAGCAAGCTCCGGATAGTTCGCACCCAAATGCAAGGCATTAAAACAGTTATCCCATGACCAAATGTTTTGCATCCACAGCTTCGACATATACATCGCATAATCTTTCAGGATGCCGTGGGGATGGACGACACTTGACCAGGTAATGTAAGCGGCACGATCAATTGAAGGCTGGTAATGCTCGCTTGCCTTCGTCAAGTTCGTTACCCATTCCCGGTAAAGCCCTTCGACCTTTTCTTTCCCTGCTTCAAAGCTTGCGTATTCCTTTTGCTGATAAACAGTACGATAGCTTTCGATGACAAAATGGCCATTTTTCATCCGAATGTCGATAAAGTCATTTCCAATCACATTCCATGGCGCCTCAACCGACATCTCACCTGTAAGGTTACTGATCATCAGCTTTAATTCCTTCGGATAAATGTGGTATTCAAACATCCCATCTTCATATTCATGTAAAGTATCGTACTTCACTTTACTTGCCTGCAAACGGACCTCCACTCCGCTTGTTTCAATATGAAGTTCATCCTCCTCCGGAATAATGATTTCCGCATACTTCTCTTCATCGCCCACTAATTGAAAGCGCAAAGCCGTTTCCGTTGCAAGTATGTCGAAATCTTTCTCCACGCCATTCTGTAACAGATCTAGTTTAAAAAGCTTGGATGGTGCGTCATCCCCACCGTGTACATCCCGGAGATAAATTTCATCGGAATCTTTTTCCTGTGATACACAAAAATACGATCCAAATCGGGAAAAGGGAATTTCTCTAATATCAAGTTTCATGGATTCATTCTCCTTTTTAGAAAAGCGCAAGCGCTTGGGCGCTGGAGCTGGACAATTCTCAAACTAATATTCTCCTATTTTATAATAAGCAGGGTTTCCCCTGCTTACGTTTAACGTGCGATAAAGAATTTGCTTTCTTCTACTAAATTGCCCTTCTTGACTTTTCTCATTTCAAATTGAAGGTGGAAATCTTCTACTCCTACTCGGTACGGAGGAAGCTGCTCTTCGCCGCAACTATTGCTGCCCACACCGCTTTGCTTATAATCAATCGTCAACACATTGTAAGCTGACTTTTTGATGTTACCGCGATGCTTCGCCTCTTCAAGAGAACTTGTTTCATAATCATGGATCGTGAAATCATGTTCTTCTTTAAAATTAACTAGGTACATGTCTTCACCTTTTGCAACTGCTAAGAAAGAAGTGTCACAGCGTGAACCATTTTCCTGTGGATACACATAATCAATATGCATTTCTTCAACCGTCTTGCTGTATAGCCCAATCGGCTGGCTGCGTTTCGTGTCTTGATACGATTCAGAATCGCCGCGTCCATACCAAGTTACCTCGTTATAATCCTGATTAAGCTGTATGGTGACGCCGATTCGTGGCAGCATCTCAGGAATTTCGTTGCCGCGCACAACCTTTTTGCCTTTAAGGTCAACGTTAAGCGCACCATTTTTCGCGATGCGGTAGTTGTAAGTGAGGTGGAAGCCCCACGCTTGGTTTACAGTTGATAGATAGTTAGTGATTTCAATATCGATATAGTCTTCAACCGCTTCGTAGGTAATCGTTCCTAGCTGTTCCTTTGTATTTTTCAGGAAGTACTTATTAATCCAGTCATCCTTTTTATACATATCATTGTCAATAATCGCGCGCCAAAGTGTTACCTCAGGGCCTTTATGGATGATTTCCTCTCCTTCTACTGTGAAGGATTCCAGGCTACCAAATACCTTTGAAAAAACAGCCTTGAGTTTGTTGTTTTCAATGGTAAGCTGAGCCGCCCCGTCTTCGATGATAAAGTCAGATCCGTCAGATACGACAGCTTTTACTGTTTTCTTCACTTTAGTAGCAGCAAGCAAGAAACTTGCCTTCGTAATCTCATGCCCTTTGTCTGCATGGAGGGTATCTTCCGCTTCACGATAGCTTAGATAGATACGAACATCGTCATAGCGGGCTGCTTTTACTAAATCTACTGGTAAAACAAGCTCCGCTTCTTCCTGCGCCTCGATGCTTGGTAATTTGATTTCTTTTTTCTCAATGAGAGTATCAAAGGATTTGACTGTAACATGAAGAACGATCCCACTTAAATTCCTAAAATCGTATAAGTTTTTAACAAGAACCTTTCCTTCTTGTAAATCTACTTCCTCCGTTACAATCGGCTCAATGACTTTTTTATACTCAATCAGTCCAGGTGATGGCGTTTTGTCCGGGAACACAAGCCCGTCAATACAGAAGTTTCCGTTCGTTGGGAAATCTCCGTAGTCTCCGCCGTAAAGATAGATAGTTTCGCCATTTTCATTCGTCGTTTCAATCCCATGATCACACCATTCCCAAATGAAACCGCCTTGTAATCTTGGATACTTCCGCATGACCTGTTGATATTCGGTTAAGCCGCCAGGGCCATTCCCCATTGCGTGGCCATATTCACATAGAATATGAGGCTTCTTGCCTTCAGCATCCTTGCCGATTTCTTCAAGTGGCGCCAAACGGGTGTACATCGTTGTGTATACATCACTATAAGCTGCAACTCTATCACCCTCGTAATGGACGAGTCTTGTTGCGTCGATGGCCTTGATGGCATTGTTCATAGCAGTGAAGTTACGTCCTGCGCCTGACTCATTTCCCAGTGACCACATGATGACACTTGGGTGGTTGCGGTCTCTTTTCACCATCCGGACAGCACGGTCCACATATTGTTTTTCCCACAGCTCATTATCAGAAATCCAATTGTAATTGCCTGTATTTTCAAATCCGTGACACTCAAGATCGGCCTCATCAATCACATATAAACCGTATTCATCACACAAATCATAGAACACATCATTATTTGGATAGTGGGCAGTCCGAACAGCATTGATATTATGCTGCTTCATCATTTTGACATCCTTGAGCATATCCTCATAGTTCACCGTTCTACCGGTCTTTGGATTGGCATCATGTCTGTTTACACCGTTAAAGAAGATCCGTTTTCCGTTGACACGAATTTCGTTATCGATGATTTCAATCGAACGGAAGCCGATTCTGAGCGGTACAATCTCCTTTCCACCGGTTGGCAATACATATTCAAACTCAAGTGTATAAAGGTTCGGCTCCTCAGCATTCCAAACATGCGGATTTTCTACCAATCTACTGAATTCGAAGCGGCCATCGACCACATCAATCGCAAATTCAGCGACTTTTTCATCCCGATGTCGAAGAGTCACGTTAACATTTTTTACATAATTACTAAAAAACGCTCCGCCAATTTTCAATGTAAAATTTTCATAGTTTTCATCCGGCAATGTTTCAACAAATAGATCCTGCAGTGTGTCCTTATTGATGGTAAATAGCTCGACGCTACGGAAAATCCCGGAGAGCCACCACATATCCTGGTCTTCTAAATAGGTACCATCGGAAAATTGATACACTCTTACGGTTACACGGTTGCTTCCTTTTTTCACAAACTCCGTAATGTCAAATTCGGAAGGCATTCTGGAAACCTTACTGAAGCCAACATGCTGGCCATTTACATATAAATCAAAAGCAGAATCGACCCCATTAAAGGTTAGAATCAGCGCTTCTTCCTCTGAAAGTTCGTCGATCACGATCTCCTTGAAATAAATCCCAGTCGGATTTTCCTGCGGCACAAATGGCGGATTGATCGCAAAAGGGTACAACACATCGGTATAATGCATCTTGCCATAGCCCTTCATCTGCCAGCTGGATGGTACTTCAATATCATCCAACTTCGCAATCGCAAAATCCTCTGTCTCGAAGCCCTTTGGAGAAAGCTCAGGTGCATCTACAAAGAGAAACTTCCAAACTCCATCGAGCAATCGATAGCCAATACTATTTTCTCTATTGAAAGTGGTCGCATTCTCTCTATTTTCATATCGATAAAAATTGGTATGGGCGGGAAGTCGATTGATCCCTGTCAGATGGATATTTTCCCATCTTTTCATTTCACGTAGCATAATATCTTCCTCCGAATAAATCTTAGTTGAAATTCTAGGCCTTTTTATACGAAAATTACTTAATCGATCCACTGGTTCCTTCCACAATATACTTCTGCGCAAACAGGAAGACGACGACAGGCGGAACAATCATCACGAGTGTAATCGCCATAATCGGTAAAATTTGCAGGGTATGAACTCCCTTAAACGCTGCAAGTCCTAGTGCTAACGTATATTTTGATTGGTCCTGAAGGTAAATTAATGGACCAAGATAGTCGTTCCATACTAATAAAATATTTAATACCGCGATTAAGATCAGTGGCGCCTTCATGATCGGAACGAATATCTTAAAGAAAATCTGAAATTCATTGGCCCCATCAATTCTTGCTGCATTTTCCAAATCCTTAGGAATATTCATCAAAAACTGTCTAAGCAAAAAGATATAATAAGCAGACCCAAAAAACGCCGGGACAATTAATGGTTTTAAAGTGTTAATCCAACCGAACAGATTAAATTCCATGTATAAAGGAATCATCGTAACATCCCATGGAATCATCATCGTTGCAAGCAAGAGAACGAACAGGATATTTTTATATTTAAAATCATATCTGGCAAACCCATAGGCAACCAACGAACAGGAAATCAATTGTCCTAACGTCGTCATCACCGTAACGATCACCGAGTTCATCAGATACGTTCCAAAAGGCTGGCTGTTCCAGGCATCCACAAAGTTGTGCCACTGCGGAACTTTTGGAAAAATCTTTGGCGGAAAACTGAAGACCTCAGCTTGCGTTTTTAAAGCAGAAAGGATTACCCACACAAATGGCAATAAGAAATAAAGTGAAAATAATCCGAGAAGGCCGTATATGATTACTTTGTGCTTCTTTGACATCTTCATTTTTTCTTCTTCCCTTCTTTTTTCACTTCATTTTCATAAAAGACCCAGGTGGAGGATGATTTAAAGATGATCATCGTTAAAATCAAAATTACGATGAACATGAACCAGGCGTTTGCACTTGCATATCCTAAACGATGGTGCTTAAACGCGTTATTAAATACATATAAACCGTAGAAATAGGTTGATTTTAACGGCCCTCCGCCCGTTAACAGGATCACCAATGTTAATTGCTGTAATGCTGCAATGACCGATGTAATAACGTTAAATAAAATCGTTGGCGTAATACTTGGGATGGTAATGCTGATGAATTGACGAAGCGGGCTGGCACCATCAATCGCTGCTGCTTCATAGATTTCTGCCGGAATCCCCTTGATATCCGTATAGAAAATCAGCATCATCGTTCCTACGCCCCAGGCACTTGCGATGACGATTGTCAGGATCGCCCATTTGGGATCAATCAGCCATCTTGGCCCGTCAATGCCAATTAAGGATAAAATATAGTTTAAAATTCCGTATTCGGAGTTGAAAATCCATCCCCAAATAATCGAAATCGCCACACCGGAAACAACCGCCGGCATATAGAAAATTGTACGGAAAAATTTCATTCCTTTTACAGGTTGAGTAATTAGGAGAGCAAGAATTAATGCGATAACCAAATTTAACGGAACGAAAATAGCGGCAAATTTCAAGGTAATCCATAAGGATTTATAAAATTGGGGATCGTTTGTAAACATTTTTTTATAGTTGTCGATCCCAATAAATGTCGCGTCACTCGTAATTGGCCAATCAAAAAAGCTCATGACTAAAGAAAAAGCCAATGGTCCCAAGGTAAACACCAAGAACCCAATGATCCACGGTGAAATAAATAAATAGGGTACTTTCCTACCTACTAGTTGATAGCTATTCGCTTTCTTCGATTTACCAAACATAAGATGACCCCTTAAAGTTCAGATTAAAATGAAGGAAAGCACCCAACATTTGATGTGAAGTGCTTTACCTCATTACAGATTTACCATTTTACTCGACAACACTGCTTAATGCTTTTTTTGGATCCATTAATGAGCTTGGGTTAAAGATTTGCTCGAATACAAGATTTAGATTATCAGAGACTTCGCTCCAGTCATCCACGATGAAGGAAGATGGGGTGTAGCCGTCACTCTTTTCCAACATGGAGTAGAACACACTTCTCAGTTCATCTTGCTCAAGCTTTTCACTTTTTACGACAGATTTTAAAACTGGTAATTCAAAAGCAATTCTCGCTTTATTCGCTTCTTCATTCGTCCAGAATTTAATAAACTCAAACGCTTCTTTTTTGTGCTTAGAATCCTTCGAAACAGAAATACCTGAAGAGCTTAAAATACTTACACTTTTTCCATCTTTAAACTTCGGTAATTCAACGACGCCGTAATCAATACCAGCTTCTTTTAATGGAGTTAATCCCCATGCTCCATAGACAAACATGGCTACTTTACCAGACTTCATTTCTGTATCGCCTGAACCTTCAGAGGTAATCGCGATCCCACTCTTCTCCATCTTTTGGAACATTTCAAAAACATCAACTGATTTCTTTGAATCCAGGTTCCCTTTTAGCTTTCCATTCTTATCAACATAGGCCGCATTGTTGCCCCATAGGTACATTTCAAAATCATATGGATCCGGCTTACCAGAGAAAGCAAATCCCGTTACCTTTGTTTCTTTATTTGTTAGCTTTTTGGCTGTCGCTTGGAGATCTTCCCAAGTCCAACCCGCTTTAGGATATTCAACTCCTGCTTGATCAAAAAGGGCTTTGTTATAGTAAACAACATGCGTTGTATATCCAACTGGCAGCCCAAGGACTTTTTCATCTACTGAATTGTAGTTCCAAAGGGTTTCATAGAAATTGTCTTTGTACTCTGCACCCTCTTTTTCAATATAAGAATCAAGAGGCTCTAATGCATCCTTGTATTGCGGATAGTTCCACATATACATAACATCCGGTGCATCTTTTGCACCCATACCAGCGGTGATTTTTGTATCATAATCACTACCATAAGCTTCTAAAACAACGTTAATATCTTTATGAGTTTCATTAAACTTATCAATCAAACCTTGCTGTAATTTAACATCGTCGCCAACATCCCATGTAGCAAATCGAATTTTGACTTTTCCATCGGCTGTTTTATCACTGCCGCCATTGCCTGACGATGAACTACAACCCGCTAAAAGTAATCCTGATGCAATGGCTACTGATAAAATTGATTTTACTAGCTTCATAGTGATCCTCCTTTTATACTGACAAATACATTGTATTCTGAATTTTACTAAATGTAAACGGTTTTATTTGCATTTTTACTAAAATATTTAGGCGAATTTATAAGAATTATGTGATATGAAAAGGTTTTGTGAAATTTATACAAGTTTGGAAAGTAGTTAACTTTAAGTGAGTGGGAGGTAAACGGCTTTTTTACGGAGGATACTTTTAGTAAAATTAGTGTTCTTTTGTTTGGCATTTGGAGGATATTGCGGCGTAACTTCTTAAAAATTGAGTGAATGGTCACTATCGGTTGGTTATTGTGACCGTACCTTCGGAAAAATCGTTTGGATGGGCACAACCGGTGGGGGATTTTGACCGTTCCTTCGGTAAATTCGGGTGGACGGGCACAATCGGCGGGGATTTTGACCGTTTCTTCTGTAAAATCGGATGGATGGGCACAATCAGCGGGGGATTTTGACCGTTCCTTCGGTAAAATCGTGCGGATGGGCACAATCAACGGGGGATCCGTTCCTTNGACCGTTCCTTCGGTAAAATCGTGCGGATGGGCACAATCAACGGGGGATTTTGACCGTTCCTTCGGTAAAATCGGGTGGACGGGCACAATCGGCGGGGGATTTTGACCGTTCCTTCGGTAAATTCGGGTGGACGGGCACAATCGGCGGGGGATTTTGACGGAGAACGGTTCTACTTCAACTTTTTGGCTCGAAATCCACGGAAACACCTACGTAGAGCAATTCTACATCGACTTTTTAACTCATTCGCCTCGGAAACACCTACGTAGAGATGGTTTCGTCGCATCCTGTATGTCGTAATCGGCAAAAACTCCGTCGTAAAGTCCATATTATGCAAATGAAGAACTATCTTTTTAAAAATGTCGACGATTTGTCCTTCATCTTTTTTACTTTCTTAGCTACGGTGGCTTATACCTTATTTAAGCTACCCAACTTGGACAAATTCCTCGGTTTCGGGCGCTTATACCCCTTATAAGCTACCCAACTTGGACAAATTTCTCGGTTTCGGTAGCTTATACCCCTTATAAGCTACCCAACTTGGACAAATTCCTCGGTTTCGGGCGCTTATACCCCTTATAAGCTACCCAACTTGGACAAATTTCTCGGTTTCGGTAGCTTATACCCCTTATAAGCTACCCAACTTGGACAAATTCCTCGGCTTCGGGTGCTTATAGCCCTGTTAGGCTACCCAACTGAGACCTCGATTTGTCATGAAACAAGAATGTTCAGGTATCAGTGGACCAGACGAGGTGCCTGTCCCAGTACCACTGAATAAGTTATTGCTTTGAGCAATATATTTAACAAAAAAAGAAGTTAGCCACCTATATTATAGTAGGTGATTAACTTTCTTTTTCTCATTTCATGGACGTTGTCAGTGCCCTCTGCCTGTCCCTTTGTCCCTCTTCTAATCAGTCAAAGCTTCAATTAAAGTGTTCACTTCTGTTCCTAGAGCCTGTTTTGCATTTTCGGTAATATGTTTTTGCAATCCTTGATTGTCCATATGCTTCAGGAAGTCCTGCGCACTCTTAATGGCCTGTGGTAAGTGTCCTTTTTTATATTGATCTTCTGACTGTTTAAGACTGTTTGTTAGCTGCACCTTCATTGGACCGCCTAATTCCCCGGAGTCAGCAAATTTTTTGATGAGTTGCCCGATCATATCGTACATATCGCTAACCGATACCGTAGCTGCATGCGCAGGATCAGATTGTGCTGATTCACCGACACTGTTGATAGCCGTAACCTTGTAGTAGTAATCTGAACCAGGGTGTAAGCCCGTATCAGTAAAGGAATTTGTCGTTAGCGGTTCGGTATTGATTTTTTCGAATGCTCCATCACGTGTCGTTGAACGATAGACGTTATAGCTGTCCGCACCGGAAACGGTGTTCCAGCTAAGATCCACTGTTTTGATGCCGGTTGCTTTTGCAGACAATGATGTCGGTGCATCGGGACTGTATTGCTCTTTATCCGAGATCAATGAATCGTAGACAAGGGCAGAAATTGGAACTAAATTAGCGATTGGAAAGTTCGACCCGGCAAATCCATTTGGAGGACTAACAACAGGCGAATGCCTTAAGTTAGTCAGTATCGTAATACTCATATTATAAACCGGATCGATAATCGTTAACGTTCCTGTCCAGCCTTGATGCCCGTACGTGCTTCGGCTCGGACCCCAATTGAAATAGTAATAAGCAGCAGCGCTTTTTGAATGTACCCTCCAGCCCAAGCCAGTGGTTGATGAGTCTATCTTGTTTGGATCGGGATCATATGGTGTCGTAAATTCATCAGCAACTTCTTTGGTGAAAAATTGTGTTCCGTTATAAATACCGCCGTTAAGCATAAGCTGTGTTAAAACGCCCATATCACCTGCCGTGGAGAATAATCCGGCATGTCCGGCAACTCCAGCCATTGAGTACCAAGCCTTCTCATCATGGACCTCACCTTGTAACGTATATTTTCTGATATTAACCGGTGAATTGTCATCCATTTTTCCGAAGTTAATAAAACCATCACGGGTATTACCATTTAACTCTGTTGCCGCAATTTGCGATTTTGAAAAGCCTTTTGTTAATGGGTTAAATACAGAGTGCGTTAATCCCATCTTATTATAAATATGCTTTTCCACATATTGGTCTAATGGCATTCCGGTAATCTGTTCCACTAGTAAACCTAGAATCATAAAATCGACATCACTATAAGCGTACGTAGTTCTAGGAGTATATTGCAATGGAGTTTTACAAATGACGTCGATTACTCCTGCTCGATTCGTATGATCAATAGTTTGATACCATAACTCACCTGCTGAATTCTTATTTGGATATTCCGGATCGGGAATAAGTCCGCCGTAGTGATGGAGGATATCACGGATCGTAACCGTTTCTTTTCCGGTCCGCGGTGTTTTATTTAGCCCGCCGCTGCCTCCTAGTGTCCACTTACCGGTGTAAACAGTATAGCTATCTTTAAAGTTTTCCCAGCCAGGAAAAGAGCTTAGTGGCTGATCTAAGTTTAATTTCCCCTCCGAGACGAGTTTTTGGATGGCATAGTTTGTTGCATACATTTTCGTGTTGGAAGCCATATCAAATAATGAATCTACTTTTGCTTCTTCCCAGTCGGATTTAGGCAAAAGTGTCGCAGGTTGATAGGCTCCATCGACAAATGGGGTATCATACTTTTTCAAATAGCCATACGCGGATTCTTTGACAACTTTTCCATCCTTCACGACTATCATCGCTGCCGCTGGAAACCCACTCTCGACTTGTTGATTAATATAATCATCAATTTTACTTAGTTTTTCAGAAGAAAAGCCTACATCTTCTGGAGCTTTGGCACGGGTTACTTGATCATAAGCAACGTTTTGTTGCTTGAGCAAAAGTACCTTATTATGATCAGCGAGGGCGGCAACTTGAAATAATCTCTCGATGTAGCCTATCGATAAATAATAGTTGTTCCCATCCTTATATCCGTCTACGTCATGGAAAACGAGGTCGGTATAGGCAGAGGTCATATTTCCAGTTACATTAGACCCGATTCGGTTCGTATTAATATTAATCTCAAAATAGTCACGATCATGGTAGATGGTTAAAATGTCGGCGGTTCCGGTATTCGCGCCGTCAAATTTGTACGTGTTCTTCCCATATTTATAAGTCAGATTTAATACATCTTTTAAATCTTCAACGGCCACGTACCCTTTATTGTCCTTCTTAGTAACAAGCTTAGAATCGATGGAAAGAGGTTCATTGTATACGCGAGGGTCGCCATCAATCAGCCATATTTCAGCTTTTCCGTTTTTGGCTCTTACAAATCTTTTATCTTCAGGAAAAACGCTGTCTTCTTTTACGACAACTCCTATGTAGGCATTGTCATCGCTGTTTGGAAAATTGTACGTCATTTTTAGTCCGAATCCATCCGTAGTTTTTTCTGCCACGGTACCTTTTATCTGACCATCTAGAGTAACCGCCTCCAAATTTCCTGTGTAGTTGCCACCTTTTTTATGATAGTGGACGATGAGTTGCGTATTTGTCGCTGCGAAGATGGAAGAGCTGGCTGGAATAAAGGTTAATACCATTGCAATAATTGTCATCATGGTTACGATCCCTTTTCTTGTCAATGTTTGCACCTCTTTTAATTATTTTTCCGTGGTCATTTGATTAGCTGAATTAGATAATGTTGGACGCCAATCACTTGCCGGCAATCGTCAAAAGGCTAATCTGATCAGGTTTTACCAGCGGACATCACTCCTTGAATAGTTTTCTATGATTCATCTCCAGCTCAAAAAGCACGAAAATAAAACCACCTTGTTCGAATAATCCGTACAAAAATGGCTGCCATTATATTCAGATTATACGGAATATTATTTCATATTAGAAGGTTAAATTGTGAAATTTTGTTACATTGGTTCCTTTATACCATTTTTCTGTTATAGGTCTAGGAAAAAGGAAAGGGGATATTTTCGACAAATATCGGGGCGTGACAGGCACCGGAATCTAATTTCCAATTTTATCAGCGAGATAAGAGCTTAATAAAAAAAAAAAGGTTCACAAGCATGATTATACTTTGTGAACTATAAGAATAGCGCCTAGTCACTCCCCGAATTAAGTCGAAAAATTTCACATAATTCGGGTGTTGACAGGCACCGCAATTTAACAATCTTCGACAAACTTCGGGGCGTGACAGGCACCATGTACCTAAACCGGAGCCAATGTAGATTCAGGTGTGGTCATTTTGTCATAAAAATCGATGAATTTATTACGGTCATCACTTTCGCGGTACGCCATGGCGACACGTGGGTGTTCATTTAATACACCAGAAATCATGTAAGGAATAATATAGCCCCATTCCCACTTTTGACGCATTCCGAGCATGTGTTTTTCGATCATGCCAAGAACTGGTTTTAGCTTATAAGAAGATTTCGGGATATAGCTGACAAGAAGCTCTGTATTACAATTACCGGCCGCACGTCCCATCCCATAAACAGATGAATCTAGGAATGTAACGCCATTTCGCATCGCAGCTATCGTATTAGCGAAAGCTAATTGCAAGTTGTTATGTGTGTGAATTCCCAGTTGTTTGTTGGGAAGCATCGCTTGGAATTTTTTCACTTGATGGGTAATATCCGCCGGATCTAAGCTTCCAAAAGAATCCACGATGTAGACAACATCAACGGGACTGTTCTTTACCATTTCAAACGCTTCGATTAGCTGATGTTCTGGAACACTAGATAACGCCATAATGTTAAGAGAAGTCTCATAACCTAGGTCGTGGAACATTTGAACAAGCTCTAACCCTTTATTTACTTCGCGGACGTAGCAAGCCACCCGAATCATATCTAATACACTTTGCTCACGAGGCAGAATATCATTTGGGTCCACACGGCCAATATCGACTAAAGCAGAAAGCTTCGTGAACTTTTTCTCAGGAATGATTTCTTTCAGAAAGTCGTCATCAAGAAATCGCCACGGATTAGGCTCAGTCGCTTTCAGAAGCGTAGCAGAGTTTTTATAACCAATTTCCATATATTCAACGCCTGCTTCACTTAGTCCATTATACAAATCTTGAACAAATTCGATGCTAAAATCCCAATTGTTCACCAGCCCGCCATCACGAATGGTACAGTCAATAATTTTAGTAGAATTCCCCATGATCGTCATCTCCTTGTGTTTATCCTGCATTTTTCACTAGTTATCCCAGCAGTGTCATACCCTGCAATCAGGGCGACACTTTTACGCCTTTACGCTTTTAAGTGTTAAATTTTTTTATTAATACTAGCATTCTTAACTGATGATGTCTACGAAAAAAGGGAAAATTCTGAAGAATAAAATCTAAGTCACTATATTCATATCTATTTATCGACAACTGACTTTGCCGCTATGTAGTTGTATTCTAAAGAATTCCCGGAAAATCACTTAATATAAATATTTAACAATTCATAACATCTCTCTTTCGTGAGTCTTAGAACTGTACCAGCCCTATTGCTATTGTACCGAAAAGAGTAATTTTTAGGAAGAATCAATTAATTTGTTTAGAGAATACATCTTTAAGTCAGTATGGTGACTATTTGCTAAGTTTTCCTCTTGTAAACTTAATTCGTGGCAAAAATGGGGGTATCCCACTAATGGGGTGACCGTACCTTCGGAAAAATCGTTTGGATGGGCACTACCGGTGTGGGATTTTGACCGTTCCTTCGGTAAATTCGGGGGGGCGGGCACAATCGGCGGAGGATTTTGACCGCTCCTTCGGGAAAATCGGGGGGGCGGGCACAATCGGCGGGGGATTTTGACCGCTCCTTTGGTAAATTCGGGGAGACGGGCACAATCGGCGGGGGATTTTGACCGCTCCTTCGGTAAATTCGGGGGGACGGGCACAATCAGCGGGGGATTTTGACCGTTTCTTCGGGAAAATCGGGGGGGCGGGCACAATCAGCGGGGGATTTTGACCGTTCCTTCGGGAAAATGGGGGGGACGGGCACAATCGGCGGGGGATTTTGACGGAGAACGGTTCTACTTCAACTTTTTGGCTCGAAATCCACGGAAACACCTACGTAGAGCGATTCTACATCGACTTTTTAACTCATTCGCCTCGGAAACACCTACGTAGAGATGGTTTCGTCGCATCTTGTATGTCGTAATCGGCTTGTAATGTGTAGTAAGTGACAGAGAATGTTTTTATTTATGATAGTTCGCTTGATATTCAGCGGACTTATTTTTTTGATAAGGAAAAATAAAATGGAAATTTTATGCTAAAATTAGATTAAAAGTATATCTAAAAAGGTGTGGAAATGAACTTAATTTGCTAATCCGTTTGGAGGGGAAGAAGTGAAGAGATTTCTATTAGCAATGATGTTGCTTTCGATTGTTATTAGCACTATTGGTTGCTCAAGCAACGGAGCGTATAGTTCTGAGGAAGCTATTAAAAGAGGCGACATTGTTTATCAGGGTGAAGCAGCTAATTTAGAGAGGTTTGAACAGTTCTTACTTAACCTATCCAACAAAAAAGAAGACACTATACGAGTTACAGGTTATACAGACGAAGGAGACCCTATATTCAAAGACTTGCAATTTGATGGAAAGGATATTCAATATACGTATGATAATTCAAAGGATGAGTATGGTGGAAAAGATAAAGGAATAGTAAAAGATGTTTGTACAGAAATAACTAAGAAGGAAAATGAACAAGGCGAAGTTGAATTCTTTATAAGTGGCTGTTCAAAGGGAAATGACGGATTTCTAATTCGTGTAGAAAAAGATAAATTAAAACACAATTGAGCGAGAATTTAAGCAAAATAATAATAAATAATTGAAAAACGCTTGGTTGATGTCCATTGGATTGGGAAATCAGAATTTCGTAAATTGCGACGTAAGGATACACAGTTATCCAAAATAAAGCAGGTGAGGAAAGTAATCCACAAAAAAAGGATATAGAAGGGGACTTTCGAGAGGCATGCCTGGCACCTGCATCTTGTGCGAATTAGCATACCAAAAGCTCGTTTTTTTATTAGAAATCCCTTAATAACAACAAAAAAGGACAACCAAATCGTTGCGATTTGATGTCCCTTTTCTAATGATTTTTTATATTTTGTACTGGAAAACAGAACCTGTTAACTTTATTGGCAGTTTTTAAGCACTTATATTAAAAAGGTATTTTATCCTCTTGTGTAAGTTACACGCCATTTTATCGTTATGCCCTCTGTGGTTAGTCGATATAGTCCGAAAACAGCTGGATTGATCTGCACCAATCCAATACGCAAAAGGTCTTTGAGTGCCTCTTGTACGTCTGATAAATTTCCAGATGCTTTTGGAAGCTCATTAACAATCTGTATCGGTGTCTGCCATTCAGTAGTTAGTGTTAGCAGCACAATTCGTTGCTTTGAGGTCAAGTTCATACTTTCTCCTTTTCTAGCTGAGTGGGGGACTGACCCTTTAATCTCTCAAAATCCTCATCAAATCATAGTTCCGGTACTTCTTATTCCGTTTCACTTCTTCATCACTAAATAATAATTTTTTCTCAACTAATGAATTCAACGCACTTCTAACTGTATTTTTTGAAATGGGCAGATGTTCTGAAACAGTATGGACTGTTGTAAAAGGGTCTGAAAATGTATATAGCCATACTCTTTTTTCTGAATCAGTAGTGCATTGGGAAATTCCTTGTTTCGCTAATTCCTCTGCAGCTTCTAATTTACGGTGAATTCGTTCAGCCATTCGATTACAAGCATTTAGAAAAAACAAAATCCAATCACCCCATTTAGGATCATTTCCTCTTACCCCATTTAACATATCGTAATAACGTGGTCGTTCTTTCTCGAGTTCTTCGCTTACAAAGAAAAAGGGCTTTGTCATTGTTTTGGATTGAACCAAGGACAACACGATTAAAATCCTGCCTAATCGCCCATTTCCATCTAGAAAAGGGTGAATCGATTCAAATTGGGCATGTGTGATGGCCGTCTTTACTAAAGGATCAGATTTCTCATTGAAAGTGTAATCACCATT
Organism: Neobacillus vireti; assembly: GCF_001026695.1. Taxonomy (GTDB): domain Bacteria; phylum Bacillota; class Bacilli; order Bacillales; family Cytobacillaceae; genus Neobacillus; species Neobacillus vireti. The sequence continues at coordinate 129,355 of NZ_LDNB01000009.1, read as the reverse complement.
CTTAATATGGGCAGTTGATAACGGTTCATTATATGGATGCCCATTAATAAAATACTCGAGATTTTGCATGTATTCATCTATTTTCTCTGCTGTAATTGGGATATAACTAGCATCTTCAATCCGATTGGTGGGTCCAATAAAATTTTGGATTTTTCTAAACTGACCCGCTGCTTGAGTGGAGCCTCTTGCACCTAACATTAAAATTTCATGGAGTTCTTTAATCAATCTCGAAGATATCGGATACCCATTTATAATTCGTTCATACCCTTCCATAAGGGCTTGATGATAGTTTCCAACTTCAATGATCTCCCAGCGTGGATTTTTATCATTTTTTTCTTCAACCATATCCGTAAAAGTAACTTGTGTTCCTTCAATCCTTGTGGATTCTACAGATTCACTTAATGAAAGAATCTGTACTAATGCTTGGCTGACAACAGAATGATTAAATTTTTCTTCTAACCGTCCAATTTTATTATTAACTTTGGAAAGTATCTCCATGATTTTTAAAGCTTCTGTTGTATTGACACCTATTGGAAGTTTAGAAACTCCTTGCTTAACCACTTAACTCAACACCTCACATATTTATATATTAATTATAGTGTTTTATTTGTATTAGCGTAAAAATAGCAAAATATTGATCCAATATATATCCATTATATCCTACTTCTCACCTTTTAGACACTACAAAATACTACTTCTAACTATTTTGGGGAAGCAGGGGGACGGTTCTTATGCTTTTATAATTGAGCTGTTTTTCTGTTATAGTTTTAGAAAAAGGAGATGGAAGGGTTTAATGTTTTTTTAAGACCATTAGATTGAATGGATGCTGCGGCACTTCTAAAAATACAAATGGAAAAACGTGAATTCTTTGATTATCCCCACCTTTTCTTACTCAGAAAGAAGACTGACAACCAACCGCCCTCACAATATTCTGTTGCACCTCTAAATTATCATTTATTTCTGCTCTAACAACCTATCAATCTTGGACAAATTTCTCTGCTCTTATAGCTACCCAATTAGGACATTCGCCGTTTGAGTCACACTTGGAGGAAACTCCGGCCTTAACTTCTTAAAAATTGAGTGAATGGTCACTATCGGGTGGTTATTGTGACCGCTCCTTCGGAAAAATCGGGGGGATGGGCACAATCAGCGGGGGATTTTGACCGCTCCTTCGGTAAAATCGGGTGGACGGGCACAATCGGCGGGGGATTTTGACCGTTCCTTCGGGAAGATCGGGGGGATGGGCACAATCGACGGGGGATTTCGACCGCTCCTTCGGGAAATTCGTGAAGAAATTTCTATTGGCAATGATGTTGCTTTCGAAGATAAAGGAATAGTAAAAGATGTTTGTACAGAAATAACTAAGAAGGAAAATGAACAAGGCGAAGTTGAATTCTTTATAAGTGGCTGTTCAAAGGGGAATGACGGATTTCTAATTCGTGTAGAAAAAGATAAATTAAAACACAATTGAGCGAGAATTTAAGCAAAATAATAATAAATAATTGACACAAAGAAGCTTGGTTGATGAGCCAAGCGTTTTTTGTGTCAATTATACTTCGAAGCAGAAAATCATACGTAGCACGTTACATCGACCTTTAAACCGTTTTTGATAGTTCAACTGACTCCTCTTGAGCTTCTTCTTTTAGCTGAGATTTATCAGAGAGTTTCACAAATGGGTAGTAAATAGCTATTGTTACAGCAAGAGTAATGATTTGAATAACAGCACCGCTGATTTTACCTCCTGTTGCCAGATACCCGCTTATGATTGGAGGCATGGTCCATGGCACGACAATGCCGATTGGTTTTGCTACTAAACCTGCAGCCATGCTAAAGTAAGTAATCAGCGCAGCGGCCATTGGAGCGAGAATAAATGGGACGAGCAATTTGAAATTTAAGACAATTGGCAGTCCAAATAACGCTGGTTCATTAATATTGAATAGTCCTGGTGCAACCGTGAGTTTTCCCATTGCTTTATTGTTTTTACTTTTTGAAAATAACCAGAGGCAAATAACCAGTCCAATAGTTGCTCCGCCGCCGCCGATCCAAACGAAGTTAAACATAAATTCATTTGTAATAATATGCGGCAATTCCTTGCCAGCTTGAAATGCCAGTCGATTGGCATCCGTATTTTGTAACCAAATCGGCTGGATTACCGGGTTGATGGTGTTTGCACCATGAATTCCCACAAACCAAAAGATTGAATTTAGTGCAATGATCACCAATGTGCCCCATAAACTTCCACCAAGAACACTAAGTGGTTTCCCTAGCGTATTTGTTAATAAAGTATGAATGTTATCAATCCCTGCTAGTCCTAAGAATAAATAAACGAGACCCCAAAACAAGATCACCATTAATCCTGGTAATAAGGCAGCAAATGACTTCTCTACTGCTACCGGTACGCCCTCTGGCATTTTTACGGTAAAATTTTTCTGGACGAAGAATCTAAAGATTTCCGCAGAGATCAAACCTACTACGATGGCTACAAACAAGCCGCCGCTACCGAGGTAGGTATAGGAAATGCCGTAACCCGCTTTCGAAATGAGGTCTGGCGTCACGATGACAAAACTGGATAAGGCAATAACTCCAGCGGCAACGCCATCCACTTCATAATGCTCAGCTAAACTATGGGCCATTCCAAATACAGCAACAAGCGCCATCAGTCCAAAAGAGCCATTAACGATTTTGCTAAAAATCGGCGCTAAACCGATGTCAGCCAACCAATCCGTGTATCCACTGATCGGCAGGTTTCCTAATATAAGAAAGATAGATCCGATAATAATAAGGGGCATACTTAATAAAATTCCATCCCGTAATGACCGGAGATGTCTTTGGTTACCAATTCTCCCGGCGATTGCTTCCACTTTTTCTAACAACTTCCTCACTCCTTTATTAAGTTTTTATCTAAAAAATTCTTTTTATGAAAGGGTAAACTTAAAGCTAGACCAAGGCTTTAGATAGTCTAATAGAAAGATTGATTCTTCTGTAAGATGGCCAATGACATTCCTATCTCCGTCATTTTCCATATCTTTTAACGCGATTTGAGTTTCACCTTTATATTGGCCAAAACGATTGTTACAAATCAAAATATCACCTTTTTTGATAGGGTGGGTATGATGGGCCGGAATATCCTCATTCGTATATTTAACACGTGTGGCAGAGGAGCGAATCATGTATTCGGAGCGGTCGCCTCGATACTGGTGAACCTCATCGAGAATCATCTTCCTTTCTAATTCTGAAACATTGGCTGAAAATTCAATTTCAAATGTCGGGTGGGTGTTTAGATATGCCTCTGACATCGCCCTTAATTCTTCTTCCGTAGCATACGCATTGCCAATTAATAAATCATCAATCGTTCCCATTAATCGATAATGGGTAACTTGAGTATGAATCGATAGATTTCTATGTTGTTCCAGTGTGGATAATCCTGTCTGAACCGGCCACGGTCCCAAATCGCCCTCTTGAGAGGTGACAAAAGCCCCCGTATGGATATGATGTTGATTAAACATACTTGTTGTTTGTTCAAAATGGCGCTGGGAAATCCCCGAATACTTTTGCGGATAAAAGTTATGTGAAGCATAAAAATAATCCATATTAGGCTGGTAACTCATAATCGTATCGATATATCTAGTGCCGCTGCTCATATTGACTTCAATGATTAAGCCATATGGATTTTTTGTCATTTTCGCTTCCTCTGCTCCGGTAAAACCCAGGTCCAGACGAATTCCTGTCGCACCTAATTCTTTAAAAAAGGCAAGATCGTTATAACTGACATTTAACTGCTCAAATAATGCGGGATTAATATCCAAGATAGTTTCCATACCAATGGAATTGCCATATTCGATTATGTTTTTAAACTTAGTAACCACTTCATCTTGTTCGCCGTCAATTTCTAACAAACTAGTAAAAATTCTTGTATATCCATACTTTCTGGCAAGGTCCAGATAGTCCTTGTCACGTTCAAAGCTGCTCTTTGCCGGATAAATCGATACACCAATACGTTTCATGTCTATTTGCCTCCTGTTTCGTTCAATGAACTTTTGAAAAAGCAACACTTTCATCCAAATCGGTTTGGATATATATTAATCACGTACATTCACTTTTTTATGCACATCAATTAGTTCCTTTACCAAATCTAAAAATGTAATCGCATTCATTAAGTGGTCTTGTGCATGAACCATTAATAACGTAACCTCGAATTTTTCCCCGGAAGCTTCTTGAGTTAACAAACCAGTTTGTGCATGGTGTGCGTTTACTAATTCCTCATTTGCTTCTTCAAGTTTTTGGTCAGCCTTTTCGAAATCCCCTTCTTTAGCAGCCTGGACGGCCTCCATTCCAAAGCTTTTGGCATTCCCGCTATGCATAATTAAACCCATGACAGCTTCTAAATTTTTTGGCTCTTCCACTGGATGCATCCCTTCCTCTTAGCTTGTTAGATGTCCCTAACAATTAATTTCCATTGTTTTCAATCAATTCTAATGCAGTGGCTAACACTTTTTCGCCATCCATTTTACCGTAATCTTTCATATCAATAACTGCGACTGGAATATGGGAATCAGCCACTAATTTTTCAAATTTACTTTTCATGAAACGGACTTGCGGACCAATCAAGATAACATCTGCTTTTTCCTTTGCTAATAGCTTGGTCGCTTCGTTAGAAGACAGCGCCTTAACTTCAGCATCGATCCCTTTTTCCTGTGCTGTTTTTTGCATTCTAGTCATTAATAAACTTGTACTCATTCCCGCAGAACAGACAAGTAGAATTTTCTTAGTGCTCATTTTTCATTTCCCCTTCATCTTTTATCATGTCAATTACTTTACACTGTAAGCATAAGATGTAACCGCTTTATTTTTAAGTTGAGATATTTCCTTTGGGTAACGGAAAGAAGTACTCGTTGAATGAAATGATGACTCCTGAAGTGGCAAATGAATATAAAAAAGCCAATTGCTTTTGTAAGCAATCAGCTCAGGTCACTAATTTGTTCATACATTGTTTTGATGATTTCCTCTTTGGAACTGCTTTTAATTAATTTCTGAACAATCGATTTATGTTCGATAATTTGAATTAATTGCTGATACATGTAATTTAAATTACCGGTATCGCCTTCTTTAATATTTAATAAACAAACAAATTGAACCATTTTTTGTTCATCCCATTGGATCGGAGATTTTAACGTACACACTGTCCAAAAAGTTTTATTTGTTACGGGTTTAATGGGATGGGGGATCGCAACTAAATTGCCAAAACAAGTAGATGCCAGGTTTTCCCGCTCTAATACAAGCTCTACATAATCCGTTGATACAAGACCTTGTTTAGATAATTCATGACACAAGAATCGAATCGTATCTTCCTTGGAATCCAATTCGTGGTGAATAAAAATTCGGGATGGATGTAAATATTCCTGTTGATCGCTTTTAGAGGAAATTAATTCTTTCTTGATAGTTGTTATATCTTCCTCTTCTAAAAATGTATGGACCACAAGAACCGGGATACCTAAGCTTTCCTTAATTGGAATGGTGCTAATAATAAAATCTATCCCCGATAAGTTATAGGTGGTTAGATTATAGAAACTGATTGTATCCACTATTTCGATGTCACTTTTAAATACATTTTGCAAGTGATAGAACAGAAGCTGTGCACTTCCCATACCGGTTGCACACACAAGTAAAACCCTTTTTGCTTGTTTTTGTTTTTCCTTCATCCGTTCAAGGGCCGCTCCAATATGCAAAGCAATATAGGCGATTTCATTTTCACCTGTTTCTTTATTTAAGTAATCCTCGATACATTTACTTGCCACAACAGCGCCTTCAAATGCGCTTGGAAATTTAGTCTTCGTTTGGTTTAATAACGGATTTCGCATATTTAAACCGTATCTTAATCGATTCATCGCTGGCCGGAGATGTAAGGTGATCCCTTTGATAAATTCTATGTCATTATGGAAGTCCCAAATAAACTCCGACCTTAATTTCTCAATCATGCAATTCACAAGAGTATTTACTTCATCAAATTCGCCAAAATCGGTTACTTCCTCTCGGGTTAATAATTTTGTCCCTAATAAATGGACCATAATATAATCGATTTCCGATTTCGGAAAAGATAACCCGGTAATCGTCTCGACTTCTTTGATAACTTCCAGTGAAACCATTTTTTCAAATGCGTGTTCATTCCCTAATTGAACACCCAATGGATCGATAATAAAGCCTTCTTTTATTCTTTTACATGCAATCACAATATGAATGGTTAAGTTTTCCAGTTCAACATCCGAAATGTTAATCTGATGATCATTTACCTTTTTTATCAAAACCTCTTTTATTTTTTCAAAAAGTTCGCCTTCTACTAGTTGTAAGGGACCACCCTTCAAGGAAATATCCCCATTTTCCCTTAAGATCAAATTGGATAAACAGGATCTTTTCTTGTACTCGTCCCCTTCTACCTTTGTTCCGTAGTGAGGGCGGTTCGTGATTTTCAATTTATATTTTTTTATCATTTGCCGGACTATTTTCAGGTCTTGCTGCAGCGTTGATCTGGAAACAAACGTTTCTTCTTCTAACGTTTCAAATCTAATAAAATCCGGAGCCAGCAGCAATCGTTTTAATAGATATCGCACCCTGTCTTCCTGTTCCATAAAAGTGGCAGACTGGTTATTCTCTTCAAACAATAAAGAGGATTTAGTTGAAAGAAATTCGGAGTTCAGCACTTTCATTTGATAGCCTTTTCCCCGTATGGATTCAATCTCAATCCCCAGCATACCGCTGTCTTGCTGCAACAGTTTCATCTCTTTACGGACGGTTCTGTCACTAATACCTATTTCTTTCGCGATCCATTCAGCCGTTATCGGTTCAGAGGACTCTGTTAGAAACTGTAGAATATCTTTTTGGCGTTTCGTCAACGATAACATTCAAATCAATCCTTCCAGCAAATGCTACTATGACTTAATTGTATCAAACTTTGCCAGGCACGACCCGAATTTGGGTCGGTTAATAACCCCTTCATCCCACTTCAACGACCGCTTTTAACCTCCAATTCTGGAAGAAAATGTTGAGACCCTTCTTGTTCGCCGGCGTTCTTATACCCTTCCCGGCTATTTATCATTTGCGGTGTCGAGTCACTTTATATACATGTGGTCACTTGGTTTTTTTGAAACAAAAGAGGTCCTATCCTTAATTTAGTTATTAGTGATAGTTAAAATAAGCGGAGGTTTTCCGGCTAAATGCGGAATAGAGCTCGTTCTGGGGAAAATAAGCGGAGATTTTCCGATTAAGCAAAGCAAAATGACCGATTTTCGCGTTTTTTGGGTCAATAAGCGGAATTTCTCCGTCTATTTAAGCTACTTTTAGCGCTATTTCATAATTAAGAGAAATTTCTTCGCTTATTTATCAAACCATGCTGATTCCCTCAACTTGGTCCGCCCTTTTACCAAGAATTAGATGGCTCAGTGAACTGAGCCATCTAATTCTTCATTACAAAAGAAGATATAAAATACAGTACAAATTGAGCTGCATTTTCATGTTTTTCGACAGGAAACGGAACCCGTTACTAATTTAGCAGTCTTTTTTCCATACTGTACTGTTGAAAAGGAATCTTCAATAGACCTTTTTCATTACCGATAATTTCACTAATGAGAACTAACTAAAATTCCAATAATTTCTTTATTTAAAAGGTATTCTGTAAGGAAGTACCTTAACGAATATTTGTTAAGCTAAACGCTAAAGTGCTAGACCCCCGGAAAAGTAACACTATACTCCATCAGGGGTCCAGCACCAGCACTTTGATGAGACTAGACTGTCGTTCTATTTTCTCTTGCAATGGCCGGTCTAGTTAAAGAAAAGACGGCGCATCCTAAGGCTATAATGACAATAACACTTCCAACCCAAGCAGTACTGGTTACTGTGCCAGTTTGATTTAACACTAGACCGCCAATTGCTGACCCAAGCGAAATACCAATTTGCAAGGCGGAATTATTAAAGCTTTGCTGTATATCTGATGTAACAGGATCTGTCTGAATTAAATAGCTTTGCTGCGGTGGAGCCAGACTCCAGCTTAATGCTCCCCAAACCATCATCACCGGAATGAATAGAACAAGTGAAAACGTCGTAAATGGCAATAAACATAGGACAATAGCAAAGGCACTAATGACGATTATAATGCTTTTTGGCGCGCCGATTCTATCTGAAAGTGTTCCACCGAATGCCCCTCCGGTTACGGCTGCAACTCCAAAAACAAAATAACAGATACTAATCCAGTATGAATTCAAATGAAGACTTGTTTCCAAAAATGGGGTGAAATAGGCATAAAGTGTATAATGTCCTGCGAGCATAAACAAAGTAGCAAGATGGGCAGAGCCTATTTTCGCACTTCCTACTGCTTTTATTTGTTGCGAAAGTGGAATCGTATTTTCCCCAGGAATGCGCTCCAAAAATAATGAAATAAGCACCATTGACCCGATTGATAATGCCGCGATTCCAAGGAAAATTACACGCCATCCAAAAGTATTGGAAATTAAGATTCCTAATGGCACACCCAGCACCAGCGACGAACTAATGCCCATATAAATAAGGCCCAAAGCCTTTGCCCGGTGAGCAGGAGCAACCACTTTTGCAGCAATCGTCAACGAAAGCACAACGATAAGTGCTGTACTCGTGGCAGTTAACACCCTTGCAACCATCATAAAGGTAAAATTCGGACTGAAATAGGTCATGATATTACCTAGAAAAAAAACGAATAAGGAAATAAGATACACTTTCTTCCGTTCCATCTTGCTAGTTAACACAAGCAAAACCGGCCCGGCAATGGCATAGATAAGCGCAAACACTGTAATCAGCTGTCCCGCAGAGCTTAAGGAAATACTGAAATCTTCGGCGATGGACGGCAAGATCCCGCCTACGACTAATTCAACTAATCCAACTGCAACCGTCGATAATGCTAGTATAAAGACTTTTAAATTCATTGTCGGTTTCTCTTCCTTTCTTACTAGAATGATTCTAAATGAAAAAGGCTTGAAGTAGAGGGTTCTTTTTTTCAGAAAATAACAAAAAATCCTGATTACAAAAAACGAATAAATTCATTTTCTGTAATCAGGATTTTATGGTTCCTGGTAGAGACCCTCAAGCCATATTCTTGAGGTTATACAGGTACTATATAGTTTAATAGTATGCACTTTGAACACTTTACCACGATGCATTCTACTTTTCAAGTGCGTATATTTTCCATAGAGCTTGGTGCCAGACTCAAGGTACAGGGACGCAAAAAGCAGCGCATTGGCTGCTTTTTTAATTTTTTCTTATCACGTTATTGCCTCTCAATACCCCTTATAAGCTACCCACCTTGAGCAAATTTCCCGCTTTCGGCCGCTTATAGCACTGGGGAACGGTTCCCAAATTCACGAAGGATTTACTTTATCCTACTTTATAGCAGAAACAGACTGCAGCGATGCAGTGATTTATTCAAAAGAAAAAAGGGTATAAATATAATAATTTTAAAAACGAAAGGAAGATGAACATGTATAATCATATTCTTATAGGTTTTGATGATTCCGAAGATAGTATGAAAGCGTTGGGAAGGGCCGCACAATTCTATATGCTGAACCCTAACTGCAAAATTACGGTTGCTCATGTTATTCAACAGCACATATATGATATGGCTTATAATTATGATTTTTCAGTAGCACCAAATATAGCTGGAGGGGTTTACCCAACTCAAATCCCTGTTCCTGATAACGAACTTCCCCTAGAAACACAAGAAACCATCCGAGACAGTCAGATTTTGGATCATGCGAAGTCATTTTTACTGAGTAAAGGGGTACCTGCCAAATTTGAATCATTAGGCGGCAAACCTGTTAATGATGACTTATGTGATTTTGCCTCGGAGCAAGATGTGGATTTAATTATTGTGGGTAACAGCGGAAAAGGTGCGCTCAAAAAACTGCTAGAGGGCAGTGTCAGTGAAAAGGTAATGAAAAAAGCGGAGATGGATGTTCTTATTGTAAAATAAAAACCGCCAATTTCTACGGAAACTACAGGGACGGTTTTGATGGCCTTCTTCTTTCCTCTGTTGATCGAAAAAAAGCCACCAGAACCGCCACCTTGGTCTTTGATTACATTGGTTTGATTTCTTTATTATTTTTATCAAAGAGATAAACGCATTTGAATGGAAATCACCTCCGAAATTTGCTCCCTTGATTGAAGGAATGCTGTCACATGTTTAATGATGAAAAAAAGCATTGACCTCACCAGACAGTATAGCCTTCGATTTCATTTATTTTTATGATTAGAATTCAGTAATTCTGCCTCTATTTCTTCGTCTGACACAAATACATCTTCTTTGTTTTGGCTCTTACTATTAGGAATTAACAATAAAATGCCCAAGATTAAAACAATTAAAATTAGCCCAACAGAAATGGTATGCAACCCTTGCCCTGCTACCATAGCAACTTGCCATACAATTGAGGCTGTAAGCAATGATAAACTAATTATTAAAAATCCAAATAACCTATACATAACATCCCCCTTTCAATTCCAGTGTATAAAGTCGTTACTGCTATTTATTCTAGAAAATTATTAGTTTTCCTTCTTCGACTAAACTGCTTACGGTTAAGTACATCTTTCAAAATACTGGTAATTAATTTGTCCTAAATGCCCATAATCGACTTGAAATGGGATGTAAGAAAATAAGTATCTGCATGGACCCGTGTTACCTGTTCACATCACATCATTTGTATTCCCTACTGGAACAGTTATAATAGACACATATGATTAGCTCATTTGAACTCAAAAATTTTTATAAAAGGGTGAGATAATGGGGAAACGAATTTTTCTTTTTCTTTTGACGAATGTTTTAGTATTAGTCACCATCAGTATTGTGCTATCTCTTACAGGTGCGGGAAATTATTTTAATGCCCAAGGCGGCATTGATCTGATTTCACTATTAATATTTAGTGCTATCGTTGGTTTTACAGGGGCTCTCATATCCTTGGCGATGTCACGCTGGATGGCAAAAATGATGATGAAGGTTAAGGTTTTAGACCCTAACGCATCATTATCACCAATGGAAAGAACCATTGTCGAAAAAGTCCATCGCCTTTCAAGGGCCGCTAGGTTAACTCACATGCCAGAAGTGGGAATTTACAATTCACCAGAAGTAAATGCGTTTGCCACTGGTCCTTCGAAAAAACGATCACTTGTTGCAGTCTCAACCGGGTTGCTTCATGAAATGGATGATGCAGCTATTGAGGGCGTAATTGCCCATGAAGTAGCACATATTGCCAATGGTGATATGGTAACTATGACCCTTCTGCAAGGTGTAGTGAATACATTTGTAGTTTTCCTTGCTCGGATTGCAGCTTGGGCGGTGTCACGCTTTGTAAAAGAAGACATAGCACCAATCGTTCATTTCATTGCCGTTATTGTCTTCCAAATAGCCTTCTCGATTTTAGGAAGCCTTGTGGTATTTGCTTATTCAAGACATCGTGAATTCCACGCTGACAGTGGCGGAGCAGACCTAGCGGGCAAGGATAAAATGACTCATGCATTACAATGTCTAAAAGCTTATTCAAATCGGATGAAAGATGAAGAGCAAACGGCGATTTCTACTTTAAAAATTAACGGAAAACGTAAATCAATGCTATTTTCAACACATCCGGATCTTGACGAGAGAATTAATCGATTGAATAGATGACGCTTCAGGTGATGAGGCGCCACAATACGAAAAAACCAAAGGAATCCCCATGCTTTTTAAAGCAGGGGATTCCTTTGGTTTTATTTGGTAGGCTCTGTTATTATTCATTGTTGATTTTCATGTAGGTATGAGCATTCATAAGCGGAGAATTTCCGGCTAATGTCTATAGAGGAAGCTTAAGAGCCGATATAAGAGGAGATTTTCCGATTAACTGCTCTAAATTAGGCAAAATCCAACGATTTGGATCATATAAACGGAAAAACTCCCTTTATTATTAAGGAAATATGGGTATTTCCCAATTTAAACGGAATTTTTCCGTTTATTTTTTCAAACACAGTGAAATCAATATTCAGTTATAACAGATTCTCTCACTTCTTCAGTGTCGAAACTTCACCAATCGATGGTTTAGAGCCTTCGTTTGTTTGTAAATCTCTTTGTAGATATCAAACAACTCACGGTACACAGCCACATTTTCCGGGTTTGGTTCGAACACTTTGTCTTCTTGTAAGAATTGGTTCGCGCATGCTGTTAGCGATTCAAACCAGCCGCAGCCGTATGCGGCAAGCATAGCCGCTCCCATCGCGGGGCCTTGTTCGCTTGAGAGTTTTACGATTTTCGCATTAAAAATGTCTGCCTGGATTTGGAGCCAGTCCGGATTCTTTGCTCCCCCGCCGATTGAAACGACGGTATCAATGTTTTTTCCACAGTCACGAAAGATTTCGATGGACTCATTCAATGAGAAGGTAATACCCACCAAAACCGCTCGAACAAAATCTTTGCGATTGTGCGAAGCGTCTATGCCAATAAAGCTTCCACGGATTGCGGCTTGGACGATTCGGTCTACTACTGTTGGAATTCCTAATGGACGTTTCGAACCATCAGCTTTTGGAATGAAAACTCTTCTGACTGGTTTTGCACGATATGATTTCAAACGCAAAGATTCTTGGAGCATTCTTAAGTTATGTTCCAATTCTATTTCATAATCTTTAATCGATACTTTATCCACACCATGTGCCCCACGATTTTTCTTTACGTCATAGAAAGCTTGTTCTAAGTTTTGATAATTCCATAATTAATCCATTTAGTACATGACGAGTAAATAAGTTCGTATTGCTTTTCTTCCATGGACAGACGGGCTTCGCATCAGTTCACTGCCTTTTGGGTCAATGTCTGCCTTACCAACTTCGTGGTAAGTCACTTGTCTTTGCGGCCTTTCCGACAAGTTTATTCACTACTATCCCCTGCTCTGACTTCTCACCATCCATAGTCAATTTCTTGTCCATCGCGGCTTTGAAAAAGATTTACCACCTACGGTGGAGATGATGAGATCTCCTTGGGTCACGTCATCGCCTTTCACTCGAAGCCAGTCCTCATAACTAATAAGATACAAGTGGTATTGGACATTCCCATTTTTGGCAGGGTTATCCCATCTTACCAGCCAACCTAGTTTCAGCCACCTGTTCCGAGTTTTGCCTTCAGGTCCTCCGCACGAAATCTCACGATACTCGCACTACCTGTCAGCTATACATTTCCGCCACAACGGCATGTTAGGGACTTTCACCCATTAGAGCGATGCGCTGCCAAGCGCACCAAAAAACAGAGAGACAAGCTCTCTGTTTGGTTTTCACACTTTTACCGCATTAAACTTCAGCCGAGTGGGGGTCTGACCCCGTAAGTTAACACCTCTGCACCCCGTCCTCGAATGCTAGGTAATCCGCTATTGCTTGTCGCTGAACTGGTTGCAAGAAGCGCGGCAGGGGCTGGCGCAGTTCAGTGGCCAGTGCGCCCTTCTGAGGGTCAAACAGCTCCCGATATAAGTCGGCAAACAGCTTCGGTTCTGGCATAGATCCACCAGGGGCGTTGTTCGTCACCTCACCCATGCCATACTTCGCATAGTCATACAATTCATACTCCTGCCCATCTGTGGTGATCTGTATCGTACCAGGCGCCCAGCGGCTGTATACACCAAGCTTGGTATATTTAGTACGGTACCCTATCACGTGAGTTGGAATGGGCAGGTTCGGCAGGGGCTCTGGCGGCGGTACCTTGGTGACGAGCACATCACAGTACGGAATACCGACTTTCGGCCCTTCCTCGGGAATGTTCTCATCGCTGGTGTGGAGGACATAATTTCGTCCTTTCGCACTGTGGCTCCTTAGCATCGCTGCCAGGTTGGCCCGCCCCTTCCATTGGGCGTACTGGAATCGGTCGCGCCACTTGTTACTGCCGGAAGCAAGAGTAAGCAATAGTGGAAGAATATCGACATGGGAGGTAAGCCCATCACGGCTCGTGCCGGCTTGATCCGGCGGCACAAACCGCCCGGTAGGATCCTTTACATAAAGAGGGACATGGATGCCGCCCTCATACACCGCAAACGCCTTGCCACGCAGGCCGTTTGCACCACCATACTCACCGTGGTCTGCCGTGAAAATAACGATGGTGTTTTTAGCGTAGTCACTTTGTTCCAATGCCCGCAGCACCCGCCCAATCTGCTCGTCGACGTACTGAGTTGTGAGATAGTAAAGATCGAGGAACTCATACCATAGCTCCTCAAAATCAGGACCACGGTACGGCATGTCACCAAAGAGTAGATCGCAAATAAGGGCCCACGCCGCCTGCGCTCTTGGTTTATTCTGCTGAAACAACGCATCGGGCCACCGCTCGAAATTAGTCGGCAATCCCTCATGAAACTGGGGAATTGGCGGCGGGGAGTCCTCTCCCGTTGTCTGTTTCGAATACTTAGGAAACCACTGGATGTCGTGCGGATTGACGAGACTGACCGTCGTGCACCAAGGCCTTCCGTCGTCGTACCCTTCCAGCCAATCGATAAACAGGTCAGCAATAGTAGGATCGACATTCAACCCCTCTCCTGGGCCTCCGGTAGGGGATGGACACGGCAAGGCATCCCTTTGGAAGCCGTATCGATCCAAGGGACAATCAATCGACAGATGCCATTTTCCCCACCAGAAGGTGCGGTAACCGAAATCACCTTGCAGAATGGACCCCCAAGTAGGAAAATTCGGATTAAGGTCCGGGGTAGGAGGTACACCCGCCAATCCTTCGACATTGGTCAGGAACATGGCATTCTGATGGGTGTAAAGTCCAGTCAGCAGCGTGGAGCGCGAGGGGGAACAGGCGGTTGCCGCGGCGTAATGTGCATCGAAGCTCACCGATTCACTACGCAGCTTTGCCAGATTTGGCGCCGCCTGATCCAGAGTTGCCTGGTCGAAGCTGCCCTGGGGGAACCGGAGTTGGTCGACTAGAATAACCAGGATATTGGGCCTTCCCCTTCGGTCGTGTCCTTTGGTGTAATTCTTATTGTTACCGCGGCGGTTCATGATCTTCCTCCCTTTCAGGAAAAGTTCTATAGTTGCAAATGGAATCACCAGGAAAAAACATATACAAGGAATCGCTTGGATCATAAATCCATTTCTGACTCAAAATATCCCTTCCTTTTGTAATAAATTTGAACTGACATTAATTAATTTATTCTTAAAATTAGCTTTTGTAGTGGGCAGGGGGCCATTTGCCCTCTTTTTTGCTTAGAATAGATAAGGACAATGTGAAATGAAGGTGAATGAATGATTAAGGTAAAGTAAACAGGGGGTAGCTGCTCCACCTTTTTTTGTCATTGGCACCGAGCGCGAAATTGGATTCGCTTAAAAGGTTATTCTGCAAAATGGCCCTAAAATGGAAAAAAAGCGCTTATCCTTGCTCAAGGATAGCGCTCGTTGGTTAAACAACAGAATGTCTTGCCAGAAAAAATTAGAAACATACGCTACGGTATTCGTTAAGAAAGTGGAAGTCTTATTTGATGGAATAGTTTTCAAAGTAGATAGATTATTAAGAACGGAATATCCTTAATTTGGTAATCCGCTCAATAAAAACCGTTACTACATGTGGATTAACGCTTTTTTCTCTTGTTCAGCTGACCTGCCACTTTAGTGGATAAGAAAACGCTCGCCCCGATGCTTGAGGTATTAGGCACATCCCCTAACAAATACGCGCACTGTTACTTGCACATGCCATATTCGCCCAAGGGCCCGAGCAATGCAAACAAGCTCGGGCCCAAAGTTTAATCAACTGAGTGCTACGAACACTCAATCAACATACCTTTTTCTATTTCAGATAACAAAAAAAACGAAGAAGCAAACACTTTATTAACGTTTACCTCTTTATTGAATTAATAGTGATTGAGCTCACCTTCAGGGGTTTGAATGATAACTGGACTCTTGCTAGGATCCAGCCATTTAAGAATACCAACAACATAATTTTGTGCAGTTCCTGTGCAACCAAGCGTATAACTATTGGAAACATGGAAAAAGATAGCGGAACCTGCTCCTGGAATTCTTTCAGCTGTATTGTAATTGATCACAAATCCGTAATTATACGCTGCAATATCCATTTTTTCAGCACTGTTCCAACGTCCCCGATTTTCAGATGCCTTTTGCCACGTATTATATAAGGAGGAGTTAGAATCATCCACCCAGAGATCATCAGAAGTGATCTGACGATAAGGCAGCTTTGTTCCTGGATTTTGAAATCTTCCAAACGCTGTCCCAATCGTATATTTTCCCCTAGGAGATTTTTTAGCTCCTTCATTCATAACAGTGGCGAAGCCCTCTTTTCCAATAAAACCATCGACATTAAGTTTTTCATACCACTTATTATCTTCTTTTTCAAAGGTGCGGATTTTTGCCTTATTGGTGTTATAGCCTAATGAAGTCACCAGGATGAGCTGATTATTATCTGATACAGTTGTTAATCCATCTGCAATCGTATTCGGTACCCAGACCCCACTTCGGTTCAAATAATACCAGCTGTTTAGATAAACCCAGCCAGTCTGCATTGCACCGGAAGGATTTAAATAATACCAGTGGTTTTTTTCTAAGAGCCAGCCGGTTTGCATCGCACCGGAGGAGTTTAAATAGTACCAGTGATTTTTATCTAGTAGCCAACCAGTCTGCATCGCGCCGGAAGAATTTAAATAGTACCAGTGATTTTTATCTAACAGCCAACCAGTTTGCATCGCGCCGGAAAAATTTAAATAGTACCAGTGATTTTTATCTAACAGCCAACCAGTTTGCATCGCGCCGGAGGAATTTAAATAGTACCAGTGATTTTTATCTAGTAGCCAGCCAGTTTGCATCGCGCCGGAGGAATTTAAATAGTACCAGTGATTTTTATCTAGTAGCCAGCCAGTTTGCATCGCGCCGGAGGAATTTAAATAGTACCAGTGATTTTTATCTAGTAGCCAGCCAGTTTGCATCGCGCCGGAGGAATTTAAATAGTACCAGTGATTTTTATCTAGTAGCCAGCCAGTTTGCATCGCGCCGGAGGAATTTAAATAGTACCAGTGATTTTTATCTAGTAGCCAGCCAGTTTGCATCGCGCCGGAGGAATTTAAATAGTACCAGTGATTTTTATCTAGTAGCCAGCCAGTTTGCATCGCGCCGGAGGAATTTAAATAGTACCAGTGATTTTTATCTAGTAGCCAGCCAGTTTGCATCGCGCCGGAGGAATTTAAATAGTACCAGTGATTTTTATCTAGTAGCCAGCCAGTTTGCATCGCGCCGGAGGAATTTAAATAGTACCAGTGATTTTTATCTAGCAGCCAGCCAGTTTGCATGACACCACTGCTTTTAAGAAAATACCACTTTCCCTTGTCATAGACCCAGCCCTCGCTAGCGGCTCCGTCGTTCTGATTGAAGTAGTACCAGTTGTTGTCAATGTTAAGCCAGCCCTTTACGGCTTGATTATCCCTATAATAGTATTGCTTACCTTGCTCCTCATACCAGCCATTCTTTGCTGCATCTGAGCTATTTTCCTCGGCCGCAACCTGAAAAGCCGGTAAAATCATAGCTCCACACAAAATCATAAAAAAGAGTCTTATAAAAATTCTCATGATGAACCAGTTCCCCCTATCTCCACTCTTTCTTCACAAAAAAACAAACACCTATTAGCTAAGAAAAAAAAAGTTCTTACTAATATTATTCTATCAGAACCTTCAACCCCAATATGAAAAAAGTTGTCAATTGCACTAAGTAGAAAGCATTATGTTTAAACAATATTCGTTAGTAAAAGATAGGAGCCTTGCTAGATTTTATTGTAGTAAGGCTCCTTAAAGTTGTTTAATTTCTATTCACTTGAATAAATTAATCTTCTGTTCCTAATACATCAGTATATGGGGGCTCATAACCCATCTGACGGAGCATAGCTACTATTTGTCCCTTGTGATGAAACTCGTGAGTAATTGTGTGTATTAGCAATTTACGAGGAGTGATTGATAATAGTTCAGATCCTTCTCTCCAAGGGATTTCTCTCTCAATTAGCACGTTTAAATTATTTCCATGTATTTCTAATAATTCATTTACTATTGAATCCACTTGTTCAAAACGTGCTATTATTTGCTCTAAACTAAGATTATGTAATTCTTCCCTTGGAGTAAGTGGTTTTTTTGTCTTCAATAAAACAAATGAGCCTAGCCATGCAACATAGCAATCTGCTATATGAACCAATGTGTCTCTTACACTTTGCCAACCGAATCCATTCTTATTAGTAAAATGATTAGGATCTAATTTCCAACAAAAATCTAACAGAGTTCTTCTAGTTTGTCGAACCCATCCATATTCATGTTGAAGCATCAAAACACCACCTTAACAAATATAACTACCTATTCTATACATGTATAGAAAAACCCTTTTTTAACTGACTAAAATAAGATAGCCACAGCAATCCCTTCTTAATCCCTAAGCCCAAGCAATACAACTTGCTGATTGAACAAGAAAAAGAGAAACATATCGTGGGGCTCACCCCACTAATCCAAATGATAAACAGCTTGCGCCCTTAAAATTCAAGGCTCAAGCTGTTTATCATTTTTTTATTCTCCTGTCTATTTGACAGAATTTATTTGAGTTTTTTTAGTGTGCTAATTTCCGGAGATGGGTTTCTTTTAAGCCATGTAGGAAGAAATAAAGCACTCCAGTTACAAGAATGACCACGGCCATAATAGCATACATTTTCGCATAGCCTGTATATGGCGTGATGTAACCGAGTAAATATGGTGAAAGACCCAGTCCTGCATCGTAGAAGATGAAGTATGTTGACGTTGCAAGTCCCATTCGAGCTGGCGGCGTTTCTTTAATCGCAATTGCTTGTGTAGCAGATTGCATGTTTCCAAATCCTAGACCCATAACGGCGCCGGCAAGAAGAAGTACCCAACTACTACCCGCAACACTTAACATATACATACTAATCGCATATAAAATAAACGCTGGATACATAATGATATTGGCGCCCTTGTTGTCCATTAAAGGTCCTGAGAACGGACGCGAAACAAGCGCGATAATGGAATATACAAGGAAGAAGAAGCTTGCGGCAGTAACAAGATTAATTTCCGTTGCGTAAAAATTAATGTAAGTTAAAACACTTGAATAACCAAAACCAAGAAGTAAGATAATAATTCCAATTGGTACCGCTTTTGGTTCGATAAAGTTTTTAATTGAGATGCCTGATTTTTTCTCATTTTGTTGTACAGGTGTTTTTTGGATCGCAACAGGCACTTTTAAAATGAGACCGATAATAAAACAAATGACACCTAAAATTAAGCATAATGTAAAGATAACAGGGAAGGTTGTACTATGCAGCATATAAAGACCAATAAATGGTCCGAGCGCTGTAGCAAGCGTTGTACTCATGCTATAATAGCTGATTCCTTCTGCTCTGCGCGGCGCCGGAATAATTTGTGCCACGACTGTACCAGCAGCTGTACTTGCCATCCCATGTGTAATTCCGTGAAGGAGACGCAATAAAATTAAAAAACCGATGCCAAGAGGCACGGAATATAGTGCTGTCATCGCAATAAATAAAATAGTACCGATAATTAGTAGTCGTTTGCGCCCAATTTTATCGATAATGCTGCCGCAGACGAAGCGGCCAATCAGTGCACCGATGATGAATACACCACTGACAAGCCCAGATTGACTAACCGTTGCATGATATTCATCAATCGCAAATGTCGCAATGGTTACAACGAGTAAATAGAAAACTAAAGTGAGAAGAAAGTTAATAAGTGAGACAATAATAAAATCCTTTGTCCATAATTTCGTATGTTGCATTAATGAAGCTCCCTTTCTTTCTTAAGATTATCATTGATTTTCGGAAAAATTTCGTACGCGATTTTACGTTCATGCTCTGGAATGTTCTCCATAATACGAAATTCCAGTTCTGTGATGTCTTTACGAATATCGCGATAAATGTTCTCGCCGATATCCGTTAATTGAATAATTTTTTCCCGTTTATCATTACCTAAAATTTGTTCAACAATGCCAAGATCCATTAATTTCTTGACACGTCTTGTAATGGTTGGTTTTTCAACCTCATGTTGAACTGCAATTTCGACCAATGTAGAAGCACCGCGATGTTTCAAATGATAAATGACAATCCATTGTGAATACGTGATGCCATAGTTACTCATCAGCTCGTTCAATCTCGTAATTACCGGTCTATATAAAGCTAAAAAACGCTGTAAATAACCTTCCAAACTAAATCCTCCTTTTTAGTTACCCAGAGTAACTAAATGATTACCGAAGATAACTATATCACTTTCTCCTAAAGAATGCAAGGTACCACGGGGACGGTTCTCTAAGGGGACAATCGGAAGTTTTGTGTGAAACAGGCCCGACTAGTGGATAGGAGCTAGTCGGGCCTTAATGTTATTATTAATTTTGAATTCCTATAGAAAACCCGTCAGCCTTTTATATTGGACGGCCCCTACGTTAAGTCGCTGCTGAAGAAGCAGCTGCGTGGTCAGCCTTCACACAATCTATTGCGACAACGAGCGCAATAATGATGGCTTCCCTCTCTTCATTCAATATTTGAACCTTGTAGCTATCGCCCCAAGTGAACCACTTCTTGCTCACGTTACCGACGACTTCGCCATACTGTAATACCTGAAAATCCATATCCCACCAATTACCATGTACTTCAATGCCTGCCGCATCAATCGTATAGCGTGCTTTTAAGAAAGAAAACTCCTTCTTAATCGTTAACACCTCTCGACCATTCACCTCAACAAAAAACTTCGGCAGAAAACTAAACACCTTTTTGGTAATGAGCGCAACTTCATCTCTTGCTGTATTCATAATGGAGAATGTCTTTGGAATTTGCATAAAACTGCCCTCCACATAATAAACATCCTTCTCCTGCTGATCCTTTACTGTAAATTTTCCGCCTAGACTGAAAACCTTCTGCTTTATATAAAATTCTTTCATACTATGCCTCCTTTGATACAAAGGGAATTTTTTTGTGTATAATGGATATATATTAAAAAAGAGAAGTGCCGGTAACACTTCTCCCCGCAACTTCTACCGTCAGGGTGGTCGTTGTGGAGTTATTTATTTTTGAGAACCACTCTTATGCTTGCGACGGCGCTGGGTGGTTTTCTTGTTTTCTAGTTGCAATCTTATTTTATCATTTTCTAACCTTCTAAAAACCTATCATTCTTCGACAAAATTCCGGTTGTGACAGGCACCTAGTTTATTTTTCCTACGGAAGGGTATTTAAGTAAAAAACTCTTACGAAGGAGATGTTAATAATGGACGAACATAAGGAAGTCGAAAGGACTGAAAGGAAGTCCGATTCCAGTAAAGTAGCTTCTACTTTTATAAAATATGCTGCTTATCTAATTATTTTTTTCGGAATAATGTGGTTTATTATAAGTTATTTGATACCGATGATTAGAGGGTAGACATGAAGAGCAACATTATCATAGAGTTTATCGAGAACTTCAGGATTTGGGATGTTAAAGGGATGTTAAAGATGGCTAGAGGACGATGAAACAGCCCCTAAATGTGGGGTCAGTCGCCCGATGTGTTAAAGCGGCGGAGGACTGACCCTTTTTTCCTGAAAAAACCGGGCGATGACAGTGCCACCATAATTCTCAAACGTTAACTGGAAAAAATGCAAAACCTTCAAGTTTGTGTTCATTCACCAATTTTCTACATGGGTTAAACCATACAAACGTTTATTTAAATTTGCTAGGAACCGTGATACATTGGGATTATTGCAGTTTAGCGGACAAAAATTTTGTCAGTTAATCAAACGTTTATTTAAATTGCTGCGAAAGCCAGTGAGATCATCGATTTCACGCTATAATTTGAAAAAAAATTAGCGAAAGTTGGTTTATTGTCTGAATCCATTCCAGCATTATTATCTTCTCTCTTCAGGAATTGACACCTCTCGATACAATTGCCTTCAGAAAAACAAATCAAACGTTTGATTAAATTGGTCACGAAACCCGCTATTTTGAGATTCAACGGCTTTGGCTGGTAAAAATTTTGTCAGTTAAATAAACATTTGATTAAATACGCCGAAAAGCCCACTGTTATAGGATTAATTCAAATTAACGTCCAAAATTTTTGTCAGTTAAACAATGATGAATTCGTTTATTTTTTTGGGAATTTATTTGATAATACAAACCAAGTTAATTGACACTCATAATATAAAGTAAAACTAATTTTTAGAGGTGTGGGAATTGACTCATCATATCACAACTGGTCCAATGCCTGGACATCCTGAAGCTTGTATTGCTCAATATAATCATAAAGTTCTCAGTCACACTCCTTCTAGCTACCATTCCAATCATCATCATTCCAATCATCATTTTCCAAATCAGAATCACTTAATACCATATATTCAGCAACCAACTACAGGTTTTGTTCCTTATGGTATTCCATATTGGGGACCGCCAACTGTCCGTTAGCGGAACAACAAAAAGGCTATACTCCTCTTTGAAGTATAGCCCCTATTCGTAAAAGAAGGTATTAATTAGAATTCTATTATTCCGCCGCTAAAGCCTGTGCTTTAGTTAAATGAACCGTACCAGATGGATGTTGCGGAGGAGCATATATAGAATAAAGTTTTAAAGGGATATTACCTGTATTGGTTAGATTATACCAGGTGGATAGCCCCCAGGCAACATACCGGGGGGCTATCTAGCAGCCTTTTAAACCGGATCTCTATTGCCTATTTATCTTTATCTGGCTCTAAATGGTTATATTTTGGAGCGTCTTCTTCACTAGGTAAAGGAGTTCCTTGTCTAATCTTACCTTCAATCCGTCTATATTCATAAACATGTTTAGGTTCATCTTTAAACGTAACAAAAGCTGCATAATGATAACTACCTATTGTTAGTTGAGTTTCTATTTTTTGAATTTGGTCCTTATTATATTCTTTTAATAAATAGGCATAAGTATCATCCTTTAAAGAATTAAGTTGATATTGTATATAGCCATCAATCCCAAAATAAACCCCAAAAGGAAGAATTATGATTAACCAAAAAATAATTGTTATCAATATTACAAATTTCTTTTTCATAATATTCCTCCTCGTAATATACTTAGAGTAATTAAATTCTATATATCCTAGAAAAATCCTTCTTGGACTAACAGCCCATTACTTCAACATGAAAAAATGACCGCAGCCGTTACCATCCTTCTAAAACTCTTGCACCCTTTTGTTTCAGTACACTTTTTCACAATCTTTTTTGTAATAAAAAGGAGATGACTTTCCGAAAGGTGTTGGATTAAAGATTTAATGCTAAGCAGTTTGATAAAAGTCTTATAAGACATTATGAAGTTGCCTCATTGGTTTCAATAAAATTCTCACTTGAATTTATGATACGCAAGACAATTATTAATAAAATAAACAGGTATCTTGTCATTTTATCGTTGGTTACAGACCTAACCAGAGCTGCAAAAACCAAAGTTTTTATTATTAAGTCCATACCATTGTCCCACCCTTTCTCTAATGTAAATATATTCAAGAAATTGAAACAATGTGAGTTGTTTTCTTCCTAGTTGGTGTAAATTCGCATTTTCCCGACCCTATCCCATATAAAAAAGAAGTTTCGTTAATGATTCAACGGAGCTGTTTTTTATTGTGAAAAAACCATACTATCCAGTTTAATTAGTCTCTTTTTACCACACAAAGTTTTCCAAACCTTCATCAACTATCCAGCCCCTTTACTTGAAGACGAAAAAAGGGACTTTGCATTTGGTGTCTTTTGTTAGAATTATCTCGACCCTTTACTGCATATCTTTGTGTCCAAAAACTTCGTTGAGTGCTTCATTGAAAATTTCTAAATTAGGTATACGACTAGTCCGTACAAACAAAAGTTCACATAGACTAATGGTGACACAAGACAAATTCACAAGGAGGTTATTTACCGATGAATAGAAATTTTCCACCATCAAACATGATGCCAAACATGATGCCCAATATGATGCCAAACATGATGCCAAATATGATAGCACCAGTACAACCAATGCCAGCCCAATGTTGCCCGCCACCACCTTGTCCGCCAACATACTGTCCGCCACAAGTGTTTCCAACACAGTATGACCCAGGACTAGTTGACCCTGCGCAACAATATGTAAAAACAAACTTATTTAATAAAGTAGTCTCTCATGTCCATCCTTCTCATACGACAACAGTCAACAAGCTTCATGTTAATCATCAACATTATTTTCCCCACACAGAATCATGTGTAAATGAATGCTGTGAAACACATACAATGTGTGGATGTCCAGTCAACCCATGTTGTCCATCAGGTCCATTTGGATATTAATTTTCTCTAAGCCCCCTTTTAGGGGGTTTTGTATTTCCGTTACCAAATACTAAACCATTTCATATACTATTAAAGTTCCTGTTACATGCTCTCCTTAGGTACCTTATGGGTGCCTTTTTTATTTATGGTGTAAGTCAGTAAAAACAGGGTATATCAAAGGAATAAAGGTAAAAGGACACATCTTCAACTCAAGCCCTGTTTGTTTAAGTAGAAACATACATAAAATGAATTCTAAGACAAGAATTTATATTATTTCTTCTTTATCTTCTCTCCAAATTATTTATTAAGGTTTTTTAACCTTTATTTCATATTTTGGTAACATACTTTTAGTAAAGTATAAGAGGGCGTTTAAAGATGAGTTAGTTTGCTTTTCTACATAACTTTTTCCTTGTAAGGTGGTAGGAAAAAGTTATACTCATATATGATTTTTTTAAGATTTTAAAAAAAGGATTAAGAAAATTTTTTGGAGGTGTTCGATATTATGGATTCCTCTAAAAAAAGGAGTCTTTACTTTGACAACGCAAAATTCATTTTGATATTTTTAGTCGTTTTCGGTCATGTTATCAGTCCTTTAAAAGGTAACAATAACATTCTTTTCACTCTATATTCCGTCGTATTCCTTTTCCATATGCCAGCCTTTATACTTATTTCTGGATATTTTTCAAAGGGATTTCATAAGAAAGGTTATTTCTTAAAAACCGTAAAGAAGATTTTATTACCATACATCATTTTTCAAATAGTTTATTCGATTTTTTATTACTATTTGGACGGAAAAGAATCAGCACTTAAAATTGACCTTTTACAGCCACA
Source organism: Neobacillus vireti (assembly GCF_001026695.1). Taxonomy (GTDB): domain Bacteria; phylum Bacillota; class Bacilli; order Bacillales; family Cytobacillaceae; genus Neobacillus; species Neobacillus vireti. The sequence goes on along the minus strand of NZ_LDNB01000009.1, from coordinate 104,246 downwards.
CTGGACTTTATGGTTTTTATTGAGCCTGTTCTGTTGGAATATTCTCCTTCATGTATTTGCAAGGCTAAAATGGGTTGGATTAATTATGGCAGTTGTAGTTGGCATTGGAATTGGTTATTTCGATCATGTGGGAAGTTATTTATCATTATCAAGAACTTTTGTATTTTTCCCCTATTTTCTATTAGGGTTCTTATTAGATTCCAAACATTTAAAATGGGTTAAGAAAGTAAAATATTCAACATTCATTGGATATGCAGTTCTCCTTATTACAATTTTGATATTTGGAGCATTCTTTCCAAAGGATGCCATACCATGGCTGCTTGGTGATACTCCATATGCTGATTTAGGTATGAAGGGATTGACGGATGGTTTCATTCGTGCCTCCCAATATTTTGTAACAGTAATAGTTATTTACGGGTTTTTGGCCATTGTCCCGTCCAATGGATTTAAAATGACAATAATTGGTCAACGGACCTTATATGTGTATCTCTTACACGGATTTATTATTAAATCGATCCAAGCAATCGTCTCTGACGATATTTTAGATGGATTATCTAATCAATACTTAACGCTAATTGTTTTTTCTTTAGGCCTTTGTATATTATTAGGAAATTATGTCATCCAAAAATATACTCGTCCATTGATTGAATTAAAAATTTAACTGGGGTTGGTTATTGTGACCGTTCCTTCGAAAAAATCGCGTAGGCGGGCACATCGGCGGGGTACTGTGGTCGTTTGATCGAAAAATCATGTGGTTAGTCACATTCAGCTCAAATTCTGTAGCAGCCACTCCAAAAGTGCAGCTAACGGGGAATAAAGTTGGGATTTATAAACAGAAAAGACCAGAAATAACCTAGGTAAGTTCCCTGGGTTATTTCTGGTTTAATTTTTTTGGTAGCCCTTAAGAGCTATTCCGCGGAACAATGTTGTGAAACAAGATTATTCGGGAATTTATTTTTCCCCCACCCTGTCCTTTTTCACTCTAAAACTATAAATAGAAGGTGAAAGGAGGTGGCGACAATGGCAATGGAATTATTACTAGGGACAAAGCTTCGCTTGGTATTTGAAGCGGGGATTAATGACGAAGGAAAACCAGTTTACAAAGCTAAAACGTTTAGCAATGTGAAACAAGAAGCAACGGTTGACCAGTTGTTTCAAGCTGCACAGGCAATCTCTGTTTTGTGCAAAGACACGCTAAACAAAGTGGAACGCAATGACAGCACTGAGATTCTAGCTTAACTGTTTGGCTTGGTGGAATTTTGATGATCGGAGGTGAAGGAAATGGCGAAAACATTGGTATTACAATTTGACACGGAGTTTGGAAAGACGGCTAGCATTTCGGTAGATAATCCAAGAGAACCGATTAATGAAGTTCTCGTGAAACAATCGATGGAACAGATAATTGCATCGGGAGTTTTCACAACAGCCAGCGGAAAGCTAGCGGCTGCTAAAGGAGCACGAGTCATCGAACGCAATGTAACGGATTACGAACTTGTTTAATAAGGTAGAGGCCGGATTCGCAACAAACGAAGCCGGCCTTTCTTCACAACACATTTAAGGTAGAAAGGAGCGAGTACTCGTGGAAGAAATCATTTCATTCATCAGCCAGGTCGGATTCCCGATCGTTGTGACCCTCTATCTGCTCTATCGGATTGAATCCAAGCTAGATGCAGTGGTCCAATCGATACAGGAACTGCCCAACCGGATGAAGGCATGAATATAGAAACAGTCATTTCGCTGCGATTAAAGGTGGACTGCCCTGCTCATATCGGCGCAGGGTGGTTTTATAAGGTGCCTTCCCCGCTCTTATATGATAGATGGACCTTTATGCGGCACCGCAGACAAATTCCGACCCATTTTCCCACAAAAAATACCCATCAAACATTTGATTAAAAATGCCCTTAAGCTTGATAGATAAACCTCTGTTCCCCCTTACCATTAAAAATATTGTTATAGGATTTTTTGAAACGACACAACTAGCTACTTTCCACTTGTTGTGCCTTCTTTTACATGCAAAACATCCGATTGTTCACTATATGCGAAAAAGGGGGTATTAAATTGATGGAAGAATCCACCTAATTCGCTTCTACATGATGTTCACTATAGGAACGACCTCACGTCTAACCTTTGGTTGAGAAATTTACTTTATAGTTCGCCTTGTCCGGACGGGTGCAGCTTCGGGAGTATTCCATGACTGCTTCTGCGGCGTTATAGCTTGTGTTTGTAAATAGCAGCAATGGGGTGGAAGAATCAACGTCCAGGAACCTGGCATCTGATTGGTCTAACTGCGTCAGATCAAGGGTCTGCCGAGAATAGGCAATGTCAATATTATAAAAATCATAAATCTCATAAACCGAGAATACCGATAAATCGATATCCTCTAATTCAGGAACAACAGCGTGCGGTATATAGATTTCTTCCAGTGAGTAGGGCTCACGATCAATATAGTTAACCCGCTTAATATAAAAAATCTGATCAGCGGGATCAATAGTGAAAATCTTGCCATACTTATGCCCTGCCGGACGCAAAGACTTCGCCAATATTTGAGATGAGGGATTAGCATTTTTCTTCCTGACCATTTGCGAGAATCCTTCCAGGGTTTCCAAATCCTGCTCTCTTTTCTCTCCAAGAACGTAAACGCCCTTCCCTTGTATTCTTTTGAGCAATCCCTCATTCACAAGCGCGGCAATACCATTTCGAACAGTCAATCTATTAATTCCATAGGTTTTTGCCAATTCGTGCTCCGTGGGGATCGCCGTCCCGGGTGGAAAATCACCATCTTCAATCTTGGTTCTGATAATCTCCCGCAATTGTAAATACATCGGAGATTGATAATCTATATTGGACAAGGTCGAATTCACTCACTTTCCACTAAAATTCACTACCATGCACCCTTATATTGAATCGTGATACAGCTGTTTTTAGCGCCCATCTCCATGCATGCTTCAATTGATTTTTGCTGGAGGATTCCGCAAATAAAAGCGGCAATATAACTATCTCCGGCACCCATTGTATCAACGACCTCACACGGGACAATACCATAACGGTAAAAGTTCGCACCATCATACACCAAGCTGCCCTTTTCACCCATGGTTACAACAATCAATTGTGGGCCTTTTGCCTGCATATTTTTCATGTAGTCCTGAATAAACGCATCCTCTCCCTCATCATAGGAAAAGAACGCATAATCAACATGAGGGATAATTTCCTCCACAAGAGGATGCTCCAGCTTGTCGGCAAAGTCAAAAGCAATCGGAACCCCTTTACTTTTAATGTCGCCTAAGCTTTTTTCAATTTTCCCCCAAATTCCTGATACTACTATATCATGCGAGGCCAAAAAATCAATATCGCTATCGGTCAATGAAAACTCTTCAAGAACGCCTTCATAATAATCACCAAATACCCTGTCGTTATCAATGACCTCTACCTCTGTAATAGCAGTCTGTCCAGGTACTTCTCTGACATGTGACACATCGACACGTTTGGCCTTTAGGGCATCCTTCAATAGCCTTCCATATTCATCATTTCCAACCACACCGGTATAAGAGGCCTCTTCCCCCAGCCTTACGCAATACACGGCCACATTGACAGGGTTACCTCCAGGGAACGCTTCCCCTGTCTGCTTATAGACATCGATACAATTATCGCCGACTGCCCCGATTCTCATATTATTTTCCTCCTCTAATGCGAAATGTTAGTGTTTAAGAACGGAAGAAAAACGGATTTGATCTGCTCTTACGATGGATTTATAAAATTCAATTGTCTTTTCATCCTCGGTAAATACATGACCAGTAATATAGAAAACAGGCGTCCCATTCTCAACGTCCAATCGTTCAGCTTCCTGTTCACTTACATAGGTAACACTTAATGATTCCGAGCCATGGTCGATTTTCACATGATAGACTTCTTCCATAATCCGATAAAGAGACTCCTGTGAAAAATCATACTGTTCAATGCCCTTGAACAAGGAGTAGTCAATATAGGCCAGCTCCATCATCGCTGGAATTCCATCTATCATTCTTAATCGTTGTAAACAGTAAATTTTACTTCCTAGCGTTAATTTCATCCGTTTGGACAACTCTTTATTGCATTCGATAATATCTGTGTATAAAACCTCAGTTGATAATACCTTATTAACTGCCAATGCACTTTTTGCCAAGGACTCCATATCCTGCAGGTTACGCACCAATTTTTGCGGAGCAACAAAGGTTCCAGCTCCGCGCTTGCTATAGATGATTCCATCCATAATCAGCCGCTTGATTGCACCGCGCAAAGTCGTTCTGCTTGTCCCCAATTCCTCACAAAGCTGCCGTTCCGAGGGAAGTTTATCATGTGGACGCAATTGATTCTGATCGATAAAATATTCTATTTTTTCCACCACTTCTTCGCGTGGTTTTAAATGATTGTTGTCCATGTAAATAATACCCCTCCACCATTGATCCTTATATCGTATCTGATACTTAAAATATATCATAAAGAGCGGAGGGGGAATACAACACGGAATGAGGACGGAAACCTTATCTCTCTTGAATATAAACCAAAACCGTTCTCTCAGACGGACCATCGAACTCACAGAAGTAAACTTTGAAAATAGTCAAATCCAACCGCTCCACATCCTCATTAATACAACGATAAAAGTCCGGGTGAACATGCATATCAATAAACAAAAAAAAATCACTCTTTTCTTCCTATCTATATAGATAGGGCTAGTCCATTAATGCTTTTAAGTTGTTGATTGCCCGTCGAGCATAGAAGCGCGGCTCATTTAAGTAAGCGGTAACTAATTCAATCGTTGCTGTGCCAACGTATCCGATGTAGTTTAATTCCTGCACTAATTCTTTCAGCGGCAGCATACCCTCACCCGGAATCACATGCGTATCAGAGGTTCCATCACTATCAATAACATGGAGGTGCTGCATTTTATCCTGCAATTTATCAAAATAGGCCATGATACTTTCATGCTGTACGAACGGTGGAACAAGATCGCACATACCCACTAAATGGTCAGACTCTACTTGGGCAAATACCCTGGCCAAATCATTGGCAGTTGTACAAACATTGGATTCCATCGGCGTCAGTGCCTCGAGGATGATTTTATGATTTATTTTTTCAGCATAATCGGTTAATTCCTTCATCGATTCTATCAATCTATGCCAAATTTCCTCTTCTGTCGTCAGATAGCCGGCATGGGCTGGAGACATTAAAGTAAACTCGGCACCCATTTCCTTCCCCATCTCCATTGCTAGCTTCAAATAATCAATGGCATCACTTCGCATCTGTTCTGTACCAATCATAAAATTATAGGGATAGGCATTGTGCTCAGGTGTATAGACCCTAACTGGCATCTCATACTCTTCAATCAGCCGTTTCACCAGATTAATATCGCCATTCTTCAAGTCAGGGGCAAACGCATGCGGACGGCCGCCCCAAAGTTCTATATAGTCATAGCCAAATCTTTTTGCGTCCTCAAAAGCATGTTCCAACGGGTTTCTCTGATAACCCGATGTAAATAACCCAATCTTCATGCTTCAACCCCCTATTCCTTTATTCTATCTGATAAAGCGTTTTCAACCTTTTTTAAAAAAATACATGTAATCAAAGATTAATAGGCACTAATCTTGATTACATGTCATGTTCACTCTGGTGACTCTAGTAATCGAGCTGACGGTAATAGCGTCTGATTTCCATCGGATGGCAATTGATTTTTTCGAGATGGGCATCAATTCGCTGCGTGATGGCACGCAATAACAGATGCGAGATTCGCCCTCTAAATTCAGGACTGATTCCTTCCAATTCATAATCCTTTGTATCAATGATGGTATACCTTGAACAAATTCTTGGCAGGAACTTGGCCACACGTTCCGATAATGGACGTTGTTCATCCTCACCTACAAAAACGGTCACCGCGGTATCGCGGTCGATAACCTCTAATGTTCCATGGAAAAGTTCGGAGGAATGAATTGATTTTGAACGGAGCCAATGCTGTTCTTCCCAATAACACATCGCATAGGAGTAAACAGCGCCCCAATGATTTCCTGCCCCAACAAAATAGTGCATCGAATCATCCTTATGTTCATGTGCAAATTGTTCCCCAAACGAATCAGCTGCCTTCTCGACTTCAACTAACCCTTTGGCCAAATGCCCATCAAGCTCCTTATAGAATTGCTCATATTGCGGGAAATCGCCGTTATTGAACATGAAGCGATCAGCAACCATGAAGAATTTGATCTGTTCATTAGCCGGATAAGAAATCAGGTAATCCACACTTTGAGCAAGCGGAGCTTCTTTAACATCAATGAAACCGACAATGCGTGCCCCAACTTCTTTTACTTGGGAAACAGCTCTTACCATCTCCTCCGTGCTTCCTGTCACCGAAGAAATAATCACAACAGATTGTTCGGTTAACTTACGGTTCCCAGTCGTTAAATATTCAGCAGCATTTTCTACGTAAACAGGCAAGGCGCTTTTTCCGGTAATATAGGTCACGGCCTGCATACTGGAGGCATAGGTGCCGCCAATTCCCAAATAAAAAATATGGTCAAAACCTTCGGAATAGATCTCGTCTACTATTCGCTCAATCTCTCCCCGTAATTGAAGCGCTCCATTCACACTATCCATTTGATTGGTTTCGTTAAACTTTAACATCACATACATCTGCCTTTCCTAAGGTTATCGTCATCACACTAGCAGCCATGTGGTTTATAAAGATGTGCCGCATCCGCCATCATAAAACTAGATATGATAATGATAATTTAATACCAATTTGCTCCCGTTGATAACTGGATTATAGCACCAGTTCCAAATCAACGTCAATTTAAATATTTTAATAATTCTAGATACATAGATAGATTAGGATTGTAAACGTTTTTTTCGTTTGATAGAATGTTGAATGAACAAATGTTTAAATTGGTATTAAAAAGTACAGTTATTATTTATTACGATTAAAGGAGGAAGAAATGAATGAAGTATGCAGAAACTATTTTAAAGTCAGCGCATATTTTCACCGCAACAAAAACAGATGTCTTCTCAGGGTATATTGCCATATCTGAAGGGATCATCCTCTCCATCGGGCAGGAATGGGATGAAAGTTTGGTGGGGCCGGAAACAAGAATCATAGATTTAGGTGATCAATTCATTTCTCCAGGATTCATCGATGTTCATTGTTTCTTTTCTGGATATGCGATGAATTTCGTCGGTACGGACCTAAGCGGCAGACAAACTTCCCAAGAGATTTACACCGCTCTTATCGATTATGAGGCGACTGCGGATGGGGACAAGCCCATTTTGGGCCACGGTATAGACGCAAAATTAATCCAAACGGATAAATGGGACCATATCAACGAGAAATTCGCAAATAAACCGGTGATTTTATTTTCCGAAGGGGTAGAGGATTGCTGGCTAAATGATGCAGCCAAGAAACAATACCAATTTGACGAGCATCATTGCTACCCGGAGGCTTATTGGCGATTGATGAAGGATATTTTTAAAGACCATACTTTCATGACAGCACAATTTAAACAATATATGAACTTCATGAACAGCAGAGGGATTACATCCGTTAAGGAAATGGGGTTTGATGACTATTACGGCTTTGTCGATATTCTTAAACAACTTGAGGACGACCATGAATTAACACTTCGGGTCAACTTCATGAGTCAACCGGTGGGCGAACCCTTTAATCTTGAATTTGGCAAAAGAATGCTCGTCCAAACAACCGGGGATTTTGTCCGGTTCTCAGGCTATAACATGATGACCGATGGATCAATTAGTCAATTAATGGGGGATTTAAAAGAGCCCTACCTGTCGAATCCCGATATCCATTGCCTGGAACCAGTCAACTATGATGGCATTGCCGAGAAGGTATGGGAAGCCGACCGTAACGGGTTTCGATTCTCGCTGCATGCACAAGGCGACCGAGCTGTAGCACAAACGATCAATATCTTTGAAAAATGCCAGCGCACCCCAGACGGCAAACTGGTCAACCGCCATTGCATCACCGACTTAGAACTAACCGATCCTGAAGACCTCACCCGAATGGGGACATTGGGAATTGTAGCAGAGGTCTATCCGCAAATCAGTTCGTTATATCCTTATGACGAAAAAGTGGAACTCACCGAACGATTAGTTGGGAAAAACCGGGCCAGAAACTATTGGAACAGAAGGAAAATGGCGGATGAGAATGTGAAAATTTCATGTGCCACAGACCTGCCGTTATTATTCGATGATATCCCAGAATCGATTTACAACAGCTGCGGCGGTTATTTTAACCAGGGGGACATGCCCTTTAATCCGGAAAATACCTTATCGATCGCCGAATTATTAACCGCATGGACTGCCGGCGGTGCTTATAACCTGCATCTTGAAGACTACCTAGGGACATTGGAAGAAGGAAAAGCCGCTGATATCACCATTCTCGACAGTAATGTGTTTCATACCGATATGAAACACATGCGCGATGTAAAGGTAAGCATGACGATCGTAAACGGGAAAATCGTCTATACAAACTAATAGAAGACCTGCTCCACTCCCGCGGAAACCGGAGTGAAGCAGGTCTTTTTAATAGCATTTTAATGAAAAATAGACATAGGGGTTCGCCCCATGTCTATTTACTAAACCTTAAACAGCTGCTTTTCGATTCTTTCTTTCCCAATAATAATAAGCAGGAAGACCAGTAGCCACGGCAATCACCGCAGAAATAATCCCTGGAATCGGCGCCCACATAAAGGTAGAGGCAATCAAAGTTCCCGTTACAAGCATGGCAATCCCCGCCATCACATAGCCCATCGGCATTCTCCACATTGGATTATAGCCGGACTTCTTACGACGAAGAACAAAAACAGTTCCAAATGTAAGAAAGTTTTTCAGCAAAGCAACGATGGTGAAATACCCTAATAGATCACTAAGGGATGATGCGAATACAAGCACAATCGCAATCCCGCATTGAACGATGATTGAAATATGTGGAGTTCCCCAGCTTGGATGCACTTTTCCAAATGATTTAAAGAATAGACCGTCCTTTGCCATGGCATATGGCATACGCGGTTGGAACATGATACAGCTTGATAGAGAGCCAACGATAACAATAATGGCCATGATTGCTGTTAAGGAACCAGCAGTAGACCCTATTCCAGGGATTTGTGCCATCGCGTCAGAAACAGGCGCACTGCTTGTTGCCAATTTATCCATTGGCAGCAAACCGGTTACCACCACACTTAACAGGACATACAACACGGTGATGAGCACACCACTGATAATAAGGGCCCTTGGCATTGTTTGCTTAGGGTTTTTAATCTCTCCTGTCATATAACATACGGAAGCCATTCCATCAAACGACCAAGTCGTGGCAGAAATCCCCGCAATTAAAGCCAATATTCCAACTGGAACTTCAGGCCCTGCCGGGGTGGAGCTCATTAAGCCAGGACTGAAGTAGAAAAAGCCAACGCCAATTAATATAGCAAACATAATGATCTTGAATGCGGTAATAAACGTTTGGAACTTTCCTCCGCCTTCCACACTACGAAGGTGCATGAACATGAACACGAGAATAAGTGCTACTGCAATAAATTTCATACTTAATGGCGAAAAGCCAACAAAATAAGCTAAATAATTCGTAATTGCAATGGCCATAATCGAAATGGATGGCGGGTCAGTGGCCCAGAAACTAATCCATCCGGTTAAAAATGCCATTGGACGGGAACCCGCTTCCCGAAAATAAATGTATTGACCGCCATTTTCCGGATAGGCTGTCGCCAATTCCGCATAACAGAGATTTGCCGGTATATTAACTAATCCGCCAATTAAAAAGGCAAGAATAACAAATAAAGCCGTTCCACTTGCTGCTGCAACCTCTCCCAAGGAAGAGAAAATACCAGACCCAATAGTAGTACCAACACTAATGGCAATTGCAGCACTCAGTCCTAATTTGCGCTGAAGACCACCAGTACTTGTACCTTTTTCCACAACATCTTGTTTTACTTTTCTAACCTCACTCGCCATGGCCTATTCTCCTTTTCTATTTCTCTATCAACATGGGAAACAAAAAGGGATGAAACAATAAGTAAGCGGTATCAATCAAAGAAAAATATAAAATGGCGGGTGCGGCAGCCCATCCATTCCTACGAATTAACCAAGTTTTCTGTTTTTTAATACCACTTTAATAAAAAATACCACAGTACGAGAAATAATTCAATAGCATTTTCTATAAGATGCATGCCCACTTCACCGCATTAAACTTTAGCTGAGCGGGGGTCTGCCCCCCCCTTGCCGGGACGAGGTCCTGTCACCTCGTCCCTTTTCCTTATCTCTTTAATAATACTTCTTCTTCATAGCTTTTTACTTCAGTCAGCCAATCTTCTCTTACTGGCACACCCATTTGTTCACAATAATAATCCCACACGGCGCCAAATGGGTAGGTTTTGAATTCTTCCATCAAGGCCAGTCTTTCAGTAAAATTACCTTCCTCTTGCAGTTGTTTTAAATGCTCGTTCGGCATCAATAACGCGTATAAAAGTGCTTTAATCATGTTGCGCGTGCCAATCGTCCAGGCAGCAACACGATTAATACTTGCATCAAAGAAGTCGAGGCCAATCTTTACTTTATCGAGCGCTCCATTCCGGACAATTTCAAGACCGATTTCACGCAGCTCGTCGTCAAGGGAGACGACATGATCGCTATCCCAGCGTACCGGACGTGATACGTGAAGCGCTAGTTTATCGCTAAATAACAGCATAGAAGAAATTTTATTGGAAACTGTTTCTGTCGGATGGAAATGACCAGTATCAACCAAACAAAGTTTATTGTTCTTTAGCGCATAGCCGTAATAAAACTCATGGGAGCCGACAACAAATGATTCCGAACCAATCCCAAATAGTTTGCTTTCGATCGCGTCAATATTGTACTGCTCATCAATCTCTTCCGCGAAAATCCGATCAAGCGACTCTTTTAGGCGCTTTCTTGGAGTGAGACGATCGCTTGGGATATCTTTATAGCCATCTGGAATCCAGAGGTTGGTCAAGCATGGCGTTCCAAGTTCACGACCAAAATATTCGCCAATTTTCCGGCTCTTCATACAGTGGTTTATCCAAAACTCCCTGATCTCCGGATCCGGGTGAGACAGAGTCAAGCCGCCTTCTGCTTTCTCATGAGAAAACATGGTTGGGTTAAAATCAAGACCGAGACCCTTTTCTTTTGCCCAATTCACCCAATTCTCAAAGTGTTTTGGCTCGAGCTCATCACGCTCAACGGCTTCTCCATTCGTTTCGGCGTACATTGCATGGAGATTGACGCGGTGGTATCCTGGAATCAACGTTAGTGCTTTTTCCAAATCCATTCGAAGCTCATACACATTCCTTGCCTTCCCAGGGTAGTTTCCGGAAACACTGATTCCGCCCGACAGCTCGCTTTTGTTTACTTCGAACCCGCCGATATCATCGCCTTGCCAGCAATGAATCGAAATCGGCACACGCTTCAATGTTTCCAGTGCTTCATCAACATCAATTCCCCATGTTCCATATGCTTGTTTCGCTACTTCATATTGAGCTTTTACAATTGTCATAAAAAATCTCCCTTTCGTTTCGTATTCAACCATACTGATTAAATCGATTGATGAGTGTTTCTGTCTGAACAGCTGCTGGTATAAATTCTTTAATATCAAATGATTTCCGGATTAACTGCCGACCTTCATGTAAGTCAGCCAACTCACCTGCAGCAATCATCTGAAGCAGTAAATTGCCAATCGCCGTCGCTTCCGATGGTCCGGCATAAACTGTTTTTCCGCTAACATCGGCAGTTAATTGATTTAAAAGCTCGTTTTGTGCGCCGCCTCCAACGATATGCAGACAATCAATCGATTGCCCCGTAATTTCTTCAAGCTCTTTGATAACCATTGTGTAAATAATGGCAAGATTGTCATAAATACAACCTGCGAGCTCACCTGCTGTTTCGGGAATCGGTTGATTTGTTTCCCGGCAATAAGCTTGAATTTCCACAGCCATATCTATCGGATTGATAAACCGGTCATCGTTAAAGTTGATAAACCGCTGGAATCGTTCCACTTTTTTCGCTTCTTCCACAAATTGCGAATAATTATAGTCCTGCGGTAAACTTTTGCGAACTTCTTGAATAATCCACATGCCGATAATATTTTTCAAAAAGCGGAAGGACTGAAAAGTTCCCCATTCATTTGTGTAATTATTTTCAAGCGACAAGTCGGTGATTACCGGCTCGCTCGTTTCAATGCCAAGCAAAGACCATGTGCCGCTGCTTAAGTATGCCCAGCCCTCTCCGATTCCAGGGGTTCCCGCAACCGCCGATGCTGTATCATGAGAAGCAACCGTGACAATTTTGCAATCTGGCAGATCATAGGAAGGAAACCATTCCTTTTTAAGCCTGCCCAATTCCTGTCCCGGTTCAGAAAAATAAGGAAACTGCTCTTTTTTTACTGAAATCAGCTCGAGAAGGTCGTCATCAAAATCGCGTTTCTTTACATTAAGAAGTTGCATTGTCGAAGCATTTGTTACTTCAAGCACTGCATTTCCCGTAAGCCGAAAACCTAAATAGTCCGGCACCATTAAAATCTTATCCGTTTTTCGAATCAGCTCGGGAGCTTCTTCAAACAGTTGATAAATTGTATTGAATGGTAAAAACTGAATGCCTGTTTTTTCATAGATGAATCCCTTAGAGATCTTCTTTGTCAGTTTTTCAATTGTTTTTTCTGTTCGCTTATCACGATAGGAGACTGCCTCTTGTAAACGGTTACCTTTTTCATCGATCAGGACATAATCAACTGCCCATGTATCAATACCAACTGTACATGTTTCATATCCGAGTTTCTTTACAGTTGCAAGGCCTTTGACAATTTCCATTAATAAATGATCAATATCCCAATATGAAGTTCCTTCTCTTTCCATAAAACCATTAGCGAATCTATGAATTTCTTTAATTTCTAGTTTGTTTTCTTTACGTTCTCCGGCAACTAATCTGCCGCTCGATGCCCCGATGTCAACCGCGATATGTAACAATTCGATCCCCCCTTTTAAAAGTGGAGCAAAAATTCAACTGATGCTGAATCTCCGTCGTTTGCAAGAAATCACTACCTTTTAAAAAAGCAATTGATTTCATAGATAAAAACCAATTACTTTTTTTATAAAAGAATATTCAGCTATTATTTCTGTCCGTAATATGCCATAGGTCCATGCTTTCTAAAATAGTGCTTGTCTAAAAGAAACTGATCCATTGCGCTCACCTGGGGATTCAATTGAACAGTATGATAGGCCATTTTTGCCACTTCATCAAGAACGACCGCATTATGGACAGCCTCACTCGCATTTTTCCCCCAACAAAAAGGAGCATGTCCAGCAACAAGCACACCCGGCACCGCCTTGGGATCAAGGTCCAGTTTTTGAAAAGTCTCAATAATGACATTGCCTGTCTCTAGTTCATAGGCATCTTCAATCTCATGATTGGTCAATTGACGTGTAACCGGAATTTCGCCATAATAATAATCTGCATGGGTGGTTCCAAGCGCCGGTATCGGCCTGCCAGCCTGTGACCAAGAAGTTGCCCATGATGAATGAGTATGAACGACACCGCCAATGTCTTTAAATGCTTTGTAGAGGACAAGATGTGTTACCGTATCAGAAGATGGACGCAATTCCCCTTCCACGATATTCCCATCCAAATCGACAACGACAAGATCTTCGATTTTCAGTTCATCATAAGCGACACCGCTAGGTTTAATCACAACGAGTCCTTTTTCTCGGTCAATCCCACTTACGTTGCCCCAGGTAAAAGTCACCAGTCCATGTTCCGGCAGCTTTAAATTCGCTTCTAATACTTCTTGTTTCAGCCTCTCAATCATAGGTCTTCCTCCCTGTTCTGAGAGTTTTTCTTAATATGCTTCAGTGTTTTCATGACATTGTTCTGGCCACGACCAAAATAGTTATACAGCTTTTCGTATTCTGTATATAGTTGTTCATATATTTTTGCATTTTTTAAAGTCGGTACATACGTCTCATCTTTCAGCCAGCTCATAACTTTAGCAGCCTCTGTAATGCTGTCATAGCCGCCACGTTCTTTTCCCGCTGCGACTGCACCAAACATGGCAGATCCAAGGGCTGGTGTTTGGGATGAGGCGGAAATTTTGATTTCCATATTCAATACATCCGCATAAATTTGCATCATGAGCGCATTTTTCTCTGCAATACCGCCACAAGCATACACCTCATTGACGGGAACACCATTTTCCCGGAACGCTTCGACAATTGTCCTCGTTCCATATGCCGTTGCTTCAATCAAGGCCCGATAAATTTCTTCCGGTTTCGTTGACAGCGTTGCACCAAGCAGAAGCCCCGTTAAGTCAGCATCCACTAGTGTCGATCGGTTTCCATTCCACCAATCAAGTGCTAAGAGACCACTCTCACCCACCTGTAGCTTGGATGCTTTTTCCGTAAGAAGGGCGTGAATGTTCATACCTTTTTCCCTTGCTTCTTCATAGTAGCTTGCCGATACACAGTTTTCCGTAAACCACTCAAAATGGTCACCTACACACGATTGTCCTGCCTCGTAACCCATATAGCCCGGAATCACGCCATCTTCTACAACTCCGCACATACCCGGAACAATCTTTTCTTCTTCCCCGAGTAAAATGTGACAGGTGGAGGTTCCCATGATCATCAGTAATTTACCAGGTTCTGTAATACCAACTGCCGGAATCGATACGTGCGCATCGACATTTCCTACTGCAACAGCTGTGCCTGGCTTCAACCCCGTCAGCTTGGCGCCATTTTCAGAGATTTCCCCTGCGTTAGAACCAATCGAAATAATTTCTTTTGATAATTTCTCTTCTACGACATTTTCCAGCCTTGGGTCAAGTGCTTTGAAAAATTCCTTCGAAGGATATCCTTCTTTTTTATGCCAAATTGCCTTATATCCCGCTGTACAGCTATTTCTAACAATCTTGCCTGTGAGTTGGGAGGTCACCCAGTCGGCCGCTTCAATGATTTGATCTGCAGCCTGATAAATCTCAGGTGCTTCATTTAAAATTTGCCACACTTTCGGAATCATCCATTCAGAGGAAATCTTCCCCCCGTAACGCTTAAGAAATTCTTCTCCGCGTTCCTCAGCAATTTCATTCAGTCTGTTTGCCTCATCCTGTGCTGCATGATGTTTCCAGAGCTTTACATAACTATGCGGATGATGGACAAATTCATCCATCAAACAAAGCGGAGTTCCATCCTCTTTGATTGGAAGAACTGTACAAGCAGTAAAGTCAATGCCTACACCGATCACATCATCCGCCGACACACCGGATTCCTCTAAAACTTGTGGAATCGTAATCTGCAAAACTTCCAAATAGTCGTTCGGGTGTTGTAAAGCCCAGTCGTGTTCTAGTTTTGTTTTTCCATCAGGCAAAAACTCGTCCATGACCCCGTGAGTATATGCTTTTACCGCCGTTGCCACTTCTTTCCCGGAATGAACCTCAACAAGCACAGCACGGCCGGATTGACTTCCATAATCAAGACCAATCGTATATTTCGTCAATTTTCTCACCTTCTATTAACCATATTTTTACTCGTCTCTTTCTAACAGACGAGTTTCCCGCTCTCTGAAATACGAAGCTGTCTGTGAAACAAGTTCATCAAGTTCCTTTGTATCAGGCAGTGAGTTCATTGCTGGATACGGATCTCCACCTGGCCCTAGCGGCTCAGGGGTTACAAATCGACCATCCTGATTGTATCCAATTAAATACAGTGCCATAATAATCGTATCTAAATCCATCACACCATGACCAAGTGCTCTCCGGTTACTATCAGCCATATGAAGATTAACAAGCTGATTCCCGGCATGAATGATCGCTTCACCTATATGCAGTTCTTCTGATTGCATATGATAAACATCCCCGTTAATATGTTGAATTCCAGGATGCCCGACTGCTTCAATATATTTTTTCGCATCAGCTATTGTATGAATGAAACTTACTTCCGCCGAACGAATTGGCTCAATCGCCCCGTGAACGTTATAGTTTTCAAAGTGATCAGCAACAATTTTGAGCGTTTCAACACTTCTTTCAAATTCCGTATCGTCATATGCATGTGGTCTGCCAACAGCACCTGGGACGACTAATAAATATTGGCCGCCTACTTTACTAGTAAATTCAAGCTCTCTCTTAATATAATCAATCGCAGCCTGTCTTTTACTTGGAATATTGCTAGAAAGATCATTCTCAGCTGAAAACATTCCACAAACGCCAGATACTTTCATTTCGTATTTCTTAAGGATTTCTAACGTTTCCTCTACTCGATATCCAAGGTCAGGTCCATAATGATTCCCGTGAAGCTCAATAAAGTTGATTCCATTCTCTTTTAATCGTTTAACCGAGTTCTCCAATGGTTCCAGTCCGAATCCCCAGTTACTCCATGATAAATTCAATTTTCTTTTAAATCGTTCCGGCTGCTCCCTTTTTAATTGGTAAAAAGCTTCTTTAATTTTATGATTCTTAATTATATAATTCTGTTCGTACATGGTAGTCATTCACTCCCTTTTTTTACGAAACATTACTTCTTATAAAGAAAAATCCCCCTCGACTGAGTATGATTCAATTAAGGGGGAAAAATTCGTTATCCGTTAGAAATTGAAGTCTTTCGCATTTTCTTTTGTGAAGTCAGTTGGAGGACCCATGATAACGGTTTTTCCGTCTTCCCATAGCTCAATTTTTCCAACCTTCGCAATGTCTTGTCCATTCTCTGGTTTTTTGCCTTCAGCCAAAGCTTTTGCAAGTGCGACGGTCAAAAATCCTAGTTTATCTGGTTCCCACAAAATGGCTACGTCTAAAGAACCATCTTCTAAATATGGAGCTGAGTCTGTTGGCAGGGCAGTTCCTACAACAGCAATTTTATCCTGCAAGCCCTTTTCTTGAATCGCTTGGGCTGCTCCTAGTGGTGCTGGAGTTGAAAAAGCCATAATTCCCTTTAGATTTGGATAAGATTTTACTAGATCCAATGTTTTTTGGTATGCTACTTGTTGTTTCTCATCGGTTGCAATTTTATCTGTTACTAATTTGATTCCAGGGTATTTTTCAGCAAGCTCTTTCTTAGCCGCATCAATCCATGTATTTAAGTTCGCAGCAGAAAGTCCGCCTGTTAAAATGGCAATTTCCCCTTCTTCAGCCCCCATTTTTTCAATTAAGCTTTTTGCAATATGGCGGCCATACGCCTCATCATCAATTTGGTGAACAGATAGTTCTACTAGTGATTGATCTGCTGGCGTGTCCCAGTCCATAACGATAATTCCTTTATCTTTTGCTTTTTTAAGCACAGGTGTTAATGATGCTGCATCATTTGGCGCTACAGCAATGACATCCACATTCTGACTAATGAGGTCTTCAATTACTTTTACTTGTTGTGCCGCATCCGCTTCTGTTGGACCCGTATAAATAACATCGACACCTAACTCTTTTCCAGCTTCAATTACTCCCTTTTCAGAAGCGTTAAAGTAAGGGATACCAATTAATTTCGGAACAACGGCAATTTTAATTTTGTCATTTCCGCTTCCCTCTTTTTTCCCTTTACTGCCCCCAGTTGCGCTCTCCTGTGATACGCATCCAGCTAACATACTGATTACGAGTACTACTGATGCAAGTAAACCAAGAAATTTCTTCATAACTTTTCCCCCTTAAGTGATAATTAAAAAATATTTATATTTATCTGAAAACCAGATAATATACGGATGATTGATTAAGCTGCTGCTGTTTTTTGGTTCTTCTCTTCAATTTTGCCTTTGACAAAATTCAGTACTAAAACAGTGATGAGAATAACCCCCATCATCACATTGACGATTGGACGCGAAACACCCATTAAGTTCAATCCGCTCGAAAGCATTTGAAAAATAATGACCGCATAGATTGTGCCAATGACTTTCCCATAACCACCTTGAATCTCAGTTCCGCCTAATACAGCTGCGGAAACACTTTGTAATAGATAGGAGGATCCTAAATCGACTTTCGCGGAATTATAACGAGAAGTCATGATGATGGAAGCAATGGCTGCAAGCATAGCCGCATATAGGTAAACCCTCATTAATACTCTACTGTTATTTACTCCAGAAAAAAGGGTTGCCACCGGGTTACTGCCAATCATATATACGCTTCGACCCCATTTTGTTTTTGCTAAAAGCACTCCTGTCAGGATCGCAAAGAAAATAAAGATAATGATAGAAAGGGGGACAATGCCCATATAATAACCATTTCCTATCAAACTATACGATTCAGAAAACCCGGAAATTGAACTTCCTTTTGTAATACTAAGGATAACCCCCTCAAACAAGACCATTGTTCCTAAAGTGACAAGGATCGGTGAAACACCAATCTTTGAAATGATCGTTCCATTGATTAATCCGCATGCCAGCCCAACGATTATCCCAACAATAATGGCTGTAAGCATCGGATACCCGTGACTTTGCATTAATGCAATAGCTACACCGGACATGGCCGCAATGTATGTGATTGACAGATCAATCCCGCCAGTGACAATCACAATCATCATCGCAAGGGCAAGCAAACCAAACTCCGGCAGCTGGAACATCATATTGTTTAAATTATTCTGTTCAAAAAAACCGGGGATAAAAAGACTCATGAGAATAAATACAATTAGCGCAATCAACCCTAGAATACTTTCTTTGGAAAATGAGACCGCCTTCATTTTTTCACCTCTTTATTTACGCTTCTACTTCAATCTTGGCCAATTTCTCTTGTGAGCGTTTGTATTGAATATGGTCATACGATACTGCTAATAAAATAATGCAACCTGTGAATACTTTTTGCCAAAATGTATCGATTTTCGCTAAAATGAGACCATTTTGAACAATCCCTAACAATAACACCCCTAGAACTGTTCCCATGATTGTTCCACGACCACCCATAATATTCGCGCCGCCAAGGACAACACCAGCAATAACTAAAAGCTCGAGGCCGAGCATTCCATTCGGATCGACTGATTTTGTATATGCCGTTTGGGCAATTGCCGCAATTCCTGCTAAAAGTCCCATATAGGAAAACACAAAAACTTGCACTTTATCAAAGTTAATTCCTACTCGTAAGGCAGATTCTTTATTTCCGCCAATTGCTAATACTTCTCGACCGATTAAGGTGTATTTTAAGATGTACCATGTGAACAAAGCCACAGCCATGAAGATGAGAATAATAACTGATACCCCAAAAACTTTAATATTAGCAAACTGAATAAATACTTTCGGGAAATTCGTGCTATTTAAATAGACACCATTCGTAATATAGAGTACTAACCCATTGATAATGCTCATCATCCCTAGTGTGACAACGATGGCCGGAATTCGAATCTTTGCCACAAGCACGCCATTAATGGCCCCAAGAAGGATCCCTAATAAAGGAGCAATTAAGAATAATAAAAGCAAAGATGAAAAGTGGTCCGGCATGACCTGCATCAGTTTACCGATAATCACACAGACAGCGCTTGTGACAGCTGCAACCGACACGTCAATCCCGCCCGTAATAATCACTAACGTCATTCCAACTGCTAATATTCCAATGACTGAATTTGCTTTCAACACATCGAGCAAGTTATCCGCCGTAAGAAAAACAGGGCTGACAAATGTTAAGGTAATACAGAGTGCTATCACAATCGCGGCAATACTCATTTCTTTTGACTTTAATATTGATTTCATACGGAAACCTCCTTACTCGCCTGCACATTCTTTTTTAAAGTGGAGGCTTTGGAGCCAAGCAATGCGTAATTCATAATATTTTCTTGCGTTGCTTCTGCAATATCCAATTCACCGGCAATCTTCCCATGGCGCATAACTAAAATACGATCACTGACAGCAAGCACCTCAGGCAATTCCGATGAAATGACGATAATCCCCAGTCCCTCTGCAGCTAGCTTTCGAAGCAATTTATGGATTTCCGTTTTTGCCCCAATATCAATCCCATTTGTCGGTTCATCAATGATCAAAATTTGCGGCTTCGTCGACAGCCATTTTCCAATAACCACTTTTTGTTGATTGCCCCCGGAAAGATCGCCTGCCGCGCGATGCGGATGAGCGGGTCTGACATCGAGTGTATCGATATAATGCTTGGCTAAATCCACTTCTTTTTTACGCTTGATTAGCCCGAATCCATTCCGTAATTCCTTCAATATGGGAAGAGAAATATTATTAGTAAGCGACTGCCTTAAAATCAAGCCTTGTGTTTTTCTACTTTCAGGGATGTAAGCAATCCCTTTTTTAACTGCATGCTCAGATGACTTAATCTGAATGCTTTCGCCATTTAACGTCATTTCTCCGCTATCAGGTTTATTGACACCAAAAATCGCTTGTGCCAACTCTGTGCGTCCCGAGCCTACTAGTCCAGTAATTCCTACGATCTCTCCGGCTTTTAATTCAAACGAAATGTCTTTGAAGTTACCAGCCTTGGTCAACCCTTTCAGTTCCAGTAACGTCTGTCCGGCCAAACCTTTTTCCGTATTTTTTTCGTAAAGCACTTTCCGACCGACCATTAAGGTGATTAATTGATCTTCATCAAGCTCTTTTGCATCATACGTACCAACATATTTCCCATCGCGTAAAACGGTAAAGCGGTCGGAAACTGCAAATAACTCCTTTAGTTTATGGCTGACGAATATAATCGAAATTCCTCGTTGCTTTAACTTATTGATGACTCTATATAGTTTTTCAACTTCTCCGGCCGAGAGTGATGATGTTGGTTCATCCATCACAATTAATTTTGAATCAAAGGCGAGTGCACGAGCAATTTCAATGAGCTGCTGCTGTGCAATACTAAGCTTTTCAACCGGTGTTTGAACATCAATCTCGAATTCAAGTTCTTGCAAAGCCTTTTTAGCAACATTCTCCATTTCATTCCAATTCACTTTTTTCCATGGCTTTTTGCCGCTATCTCGCCCGATATAAATATTTTCAGCAACGGATAAATTAGAGAATAAGCTTAAGTCTTGATAAATAATCGAAATTCCTTTTAATGTCGCATCGATTGGCTTGTTAATTTGCGCATCTTTTCCTTCAAAGAGAAAGGTAGCCCCTTGGTCAGGTTCGTACATTCCCGCCAATATTTTGATTAATGTCGATTTCCCTGCGCCATTTTCACCGATTAGAGCATGGACTTCTCCTTTTTTGACTTCAAAACGAACATCATCTAATGCTTTCACACCGGGAAATGTTTTACTAATTTGGGTCATTTGTAGTAAATAGTCGGACACCTTCGTTCCCCTCCATTCTATCTCCTTCAAGTCTTATGTTGATTAACATGTTCGGAGACCATAGTAGTTAAGATTATTCTCCTTGCAATACTCATTTACTTCAGCGATGGTTGGCAAACCTGTTTGTGCTCCCAGTTTGGATACCTTCATTGCCGCCACAATCGCTGCAAACCTGGCAGCTTGTTCAAGATCTACTTCATCTGCAAGTGCACACGCCAATGCCCCCGCATAGGAATCACCAGCCCCAACCGTATCTACCGCTTTTACTTTGACTGCCTCGATAAATTTGGACGTACCACATTCGTAAATCAAGGCCCCTTTTTCCGCCATTTTTATCACACTATTTTTTACGCCGAGTGATTGATCGAAATAGATGGCTGCTTCAATTGCTGTTTCAATGGAAGTTACCTCAATCCCTGTTAACTGTTTTGTTTCTTGAAGATTCGGTGTGATGAGATCCGCATATCTTAATGCCTGCTTTGTAACCCCCTCAGCCGGTGCCGGGTCTAAGAGAATAAACATCCCTTTGTTTTTCGCTTCAATCATCGCGCGAATCACTGTTTCTTCAGGAATTTCCATTTGAACAAGTAAAACTTTACTGCTTTCAATTTGCGAAAAAGCATGATGAATATCTTGTTCCGTTAACGAGTCATTTGCTCCTTTAACGACCAACATTGTATTTTCCGCCGAAGCATCCACAGTAATAATTGCACACCCTGTGGACTCCTGTTCAACGCGTTTTAAAAAATGGGTACCAACTTGGTTATTTATGAAATTTTCCTCAATTACTTCTCCATATGGATCCAATCCAATGGCTCCAATTATCTCTACTGATTTTCCGAGTCGGGCACAGGCAACTGCTTGATTTGCCCCTTTTCCGCCGCATAGCATTTTGACACTATTTCCAAAAAGGGTTTCACTATGACTGGGGTACCGCTCCGTGAGAGCAACGATATCGATGTTAATGCTTCCGATAACAGTAATTTCAGCCATAATTACCCCTCACCCTTTACGTTGGTAAACTCTAGTTCATGAATAAACCTGCGCAGCTTTGCTACCGCTTCATCTAGCTTCAGTTCCGGTTTAAACAAACTCGATGTCCCACAAACCAGCATGTTTGCACCATTTTCTAAGACATCCGGTATCGTTGAGTAGCCAATATTTCCATCGACTTGAATGTCAATTGTGTATCCTTGTTCGTGAATCATCTCGTTTAATAGTTGTAGCTTTTTGTTCATGAGTGGGACAAATCGTTGCCCCGCGAAACCTGGATTGACCGTCATGACGGTAATATAATCAACAACATCCAGAACATACTCAATATTTTGAAGCGGGGTTGCAGGGTTGATCGCTACTCCTGCTTTCAGACCTTTGTCTTTAATGGTTTGCAATGTTCTTTGCAAGTGATTCGTGGCTTCTGTATGAACAGATATCATATCTGCTCCCGACTCGATAAATAAATGTAAGAAGTCTTCCGGCTTTTCGACCATGAGATGGACATCGAACGGTTTCTGTGTAAACCCTCGTAATCGCTTAATAAGATCGGGACCCAATGTAAAATTGGGTACAAACTTTCCGTCCATCACATCAAGGTGGAAAAAGTCCACCCCTGCTCGATCAAGTTCAATAACCGCCTCTTGAAGATTTCCCATATCCGCACACATAAGTGAAGGACCTATCAACGCCATGTTTACACTACCTTCCTATCGCCATTGATTGTTAGCGCTTTCATCTATTGTTAATATAATCATATATGGAATAGGTTCATGTTCATAGGAGGTAATATTCAGATTGGGGTGATAATATTCGGAATGTTAAGAATTAAACGGACAAAAAAAGATTCCACATCATCTGGAATCTCATTGGAATCATTCACTATACATTTAGTTGATTGTGCTTCTCCCGATATTGTGATGGAGATTGATTTGTCCACTGTTTAAATAGTCGGCTGAAATATTTTGTATCTTGATATCCAACTCCTACTGACACATCATAAATTTTCAAGTCGGTTTTTTCTAGCAGTTCCTTTGCTTTTTTCAATCGGGTGATCGTCACATAATTTAAAACGGTTTCGCCCGTCTCTGCTTTAAAGTACTCACAAAAATAAGTAGGGTTTAAATACACATGATTGGCCAACTTCTTTATCGTGATACTCTTACCAAGATTATCATGGATCCATTCCTTTGCTTTTTGAATTGGGTCAGATTGACTAGAATCCATTTCCTTCTGCTTGGTTACGAGGCTTGTGACCCAATCTTTTATCCCATCTTTTAATTGATAGAAGTTTGCTGCCTTTTTTGTTAGTTGAATTGCTTTCATGAGCAAATTCATCTCTTCACCGAATCCGTCGTTCTCCATCCACCATTTCACGATCCGAATACATAAATATTGAATCGACTCTTGTATCAGTAAAGGTGACCGGAATGTCTCGATTTCACGGAAAAAGTGTGATAAAAGCTTGGTTACTTCCAATTGATTTTTTTCACGAAGTGCATAGACAATCTGCTCCGTAAGTTTGTATACAGAGGATGGCATCATTGACGTTTTTTCATTTGAAAGATCATCCAAGGTACTTAGATGAAAGACTTTGTTCCCACCTTCAATAAGTCGAAATTGCATTAATGAAAGTAGTTTATCTCTCATCGCAGGTAAGAGGGAAAGGTCTTCAAATTCATTTCCATATGCGATGGAAACTGTAAATGGGAAGGTATGCTGAACCCTCTTTTTTACCTTTAATAAGTATTGTTCAATCGCTGGGCCTTTCTCCGCTTGTTCCTGTAACATTAACAGCCAAAAACTTAAATTGCCTTTTTTCCAGATCCAATGCTTTACTCCTTGAAGACTGGATTCTTCATTCAGCAACTCTCCCATCATCTTTTCAACTGCTAAATGCCAGTCCCTTAACTCTAGTGATGAAACCCCTTTCATTTTTGTTAACATTTCGTCAATATCGATATGCATGAGTTTATAATGACCTTTTGGAAACTGGGAAGCCCAATCCAATAACGATAAATCTGTCTCATCATTCCATGTCAACTCACTTAAAAAGTGAATTTGTTTCGCATACGTGAGCTGCAGTGCCCTATCTTCAATGTCTCGCCTTCTAACTTCTTCTGTTTGTTTCTTCCTAATTCTTTCTTTTGCTTCATTTAATTGTAATTGAAATTTCTCCCGATCAATGGGTTTTAAAATATAATCAATCGCCCCTTCACGGATGGCATCTTGTAAATACTTGAAGTCATCATAGCCGCTAATAATCATGCTAAAAAAATCAAGTAACTGATGGTTTAATTTCTTGATCAATGTTAAACCATCCATAATCGGCATTTGAACATCCGTGATTAACAGATCAATCGATTTAAATTGATTGATTATCGCTTCATATGCTTCCTGGCCATCCGAAAATACACCGATAATTTCCCACTCTTCCCCATTTGCCTGAACTAACCTTTCAATTCCCTTTCTAATTCTTGGCTCGTCATCTACGATTACCGTTCTTATCGGCCTCACTGTTTTCTCCCCCTTACGATATTAACGTTCTTTAGGTTCCAACGTATTAGGAATTCGTAGAACAACTTCCGTTCCTTTATTTACTTCGCTCTTAAGTTCTAATCCATAATTTTCTCCAAATATCATAGCAATCCTGGCATCTACATTAATCATACCAAAGCCGGAATCCCTACTATTCATTGGGTCTGATGACAATGACTTCCTTAAAGTAACCATCGTTTGTTCGTCAATTCCTGGTCCATTGTCTCTAATAATAAAAAGAATAGCTCCCTCCTCTTCCACCACTTCGATCTCAATCATAATTTCTTTTCTTTTTTCTAATCCATATTTGATTGCATTTTCGATAATAGGTTGTAAGATAAATTTTGGGGTATAGTACTTGCTGCTATCAACACCCTCATGAATCCTAAAAGATAACCGGTCTTCAAACCTGAACTTTTGGATATTCAAATAGTCATGAATATGCTGCACTTCACTAGAAATCGAAACGAGGCTGTCTTTATTACTAATCGAGAACCTCATCATTCTCCCAAGAACAGTAATCATTCGAACTGCCTGGTCCTGTTCCCCTTCCTCCACAGCCATCCCAATTGTTTCCAATGTATTGTACATAAAGTGCGGATTAATTTGTGACTGGAGTGCATATAATTCCGCATTCCTTTGGCGAAGTTTAATAAGATAGTTTTTTTGGATCAACTCTCTTATTTTGATCAGCATCGTACGAAAGCTAAGTGCAAGCATACCTACCTCATCACTTGAATGAATTGGTACTTCTACGTCGAAATTTCCCATCTCGACATCCTTCATGAGGCTACTTAATTGTTTAATCGGCCTTGTTACTGTCCAGGCTACAAAAATAGAAATGATTGTTGTAATACAAATCACAACAATAAAGATAAAGATGGCAACATTCCGTACATGATCCGTCTGTTCAGTTAAATTTTTTATTGGAATACTATGACCTAGAATCCATGGAAGCTCCTTTGCTTCATTTAAACTAATTAGCGTACTTTTACCATTAATCGTTGCACTAAAGCTGCCATTCAATAACGGATATTCATTTATTTCTTCCACCTTTTTCCCTATTTCCTCATCATTTGTGTGATAGATGACCTTCCCTTGTTTATCCATAAGCCACATCGTCGTATTTTCTTTACGAAGTAGGTCTTCCAAATATTTTTCAAAAAAAGTAACATTAACAGCTACATATAAGGTGCCTAAATTTTTTCGATTATCAAGGTCTGTCAGTTGTTTAACAAGTAAAATATACGGTGGTTTGTTTTTAAACGTTAAATTGATTTGGTCTGGAAGAAGGATCTCCATATTTCCAACTTCAGCAATGTCTTTTTTGTATGGGAAAGAACCGTCTTTAAAGCCAAATCCTTCAAAAGGAGTTCTAGTACTGGCAAATAATCGGTTCTTTGAGAGTATAAAAGCGCCCAAAACATCAGGATTATTTGAATTAAGGTAAATGTTTGTCAAATAACTTTGAACAATATACTGTCCTTGAAGAAGTGTCGATTTATTTTGATCATAATTATACCTCAGCACTTCCATAACTTCTCCAGAGCTATAGATTAATTCGGGTATGTTTTCAAGTTTCTTAATCTCGTTTTCTATGTTTGCATTGGCCTGACTTAATAATTGTGGAATATATTCGCCAACCTGAACCTCGATGGATTTGGAATATTGGTTATACATGACAGACCCTAATAGGGCCATCGGAATACAGGTTAATAAAACATACGTGATAATCAGTTTGGTAGATAATCTAATATTATTAAAGGGCAGCTTGTTATGTTTAAAAATCATATTGGTCTACATTTTCCTTTGTAAAATCAATTGGCTGACCCATGATAACCATATCGTCATCAAACTCTATCGATCCAATATTCCGAATCTTTTGGCCGTCTTTAGGTTTTTCACCATTCAGTAAATTTTTCGCTAAGCTGACCGTTAAATACCCCAATTTTTGCGGGCTCCACAGTGTGGCCGTTTGGGCAGCTCCTTCCTTTAAGTAAGATTTCATTAAACGAGGTGATGATACCCCTACCACTTTTATTTCACTGGTCCTTCCTGCATCTTTTACAGCATATGCAGCTGCAGGAGGGTTAAGAGTAGAGACACCAATAATACCTTTTAAATCCGGGTACTTTTTTAATAGATTTCGCGCAGCCAAATACGCATTGTTTTGATCTTCATTTGTTGGTACGATTTCAACCAGCTTCATATCGGGGTAATACTCCATATTATGGATTTTAATCCACTTAATCCACTCATTTAAATTGGCTGCAGTGGACGAACCGGTCATAATCGCATAGTTCCCCTGTTCTTTGACTTCCCATGCGAGCGTATCCAAAATATGTCTCCCTAATATTTCTGGATTCACCATATTAATAAAGAAGCTTCGGAATTCTGGATTCGTATCTGAATCCCACGTGATCACTTCTATTCCAATTTCTTTTGCTTTTTGCAATACTGTGCCTAATTTTATCGGATCATTGGCTGCAACCGCGATCACATCTACATTCTGCTCAATCAATTCCTCTATTATTTGCTCCTGCTGTTCCCAGGTGGCTGTTGAAGGTCCTTTATACAGGACATTTATACCAAGATCTTCTCCCGCTTCTAATGCACCATCTCTTACAGCGTTAAAGTAAGGTATTCCCTCGATTTTAGGGACTAATGCAATCGTGTAAGGTCCATCTTTTCTATGTTCCTTAATGTCCATTGGCTTCTTTGCTCCATTTACTTCTCCGTTATAAACAATTTCATACTTCGATGATTTATTCCCAATTACTCCGCATCCAGCTAAAATGATCAGTATGAATAGAAAAAGTAAGTATTTCATTCTCACGCTGTTTCCCCCCAGCATATTTGCCGCGTAAAAGCATTAGATCGGAACGGTTTCCCCATTAAACATACTATTCCAGAAACCTGCATTCTCTATGAATGTATAGATCTCCTAAATGGAGAAAGATATTAATGTGAGACTAAATTAAATCCGTCAATAATTTCAGTTATTTCTTCTTTACTAATATTGATAACTTTTCCCACATTCTTTGAATATACTAATGCCTTAGCACTGTATTCTGCTACTTCTATCATATCAAATGAACCTAGTAAACTAGTAGCCGTGACGACTGCATACCCATTTTCCACTAATAACACAGGATTATCTTTTGCTAATTTACTAGCGATCATTTCGTCATGATCTTCACCAATGCCAAATGGAACTTTGTGAATGTCACGAAGAACAATATAGGCTTCCGGAATAATATGAGTATTATATTCAACATCGGTCACGGCAAATGCCATTAAATAACGTGGATTTGCCACGATAATAGATGTCACATCCGGTTGCTTTTCATAAATTTTTTGATGCAATTCATACAAATCACACGGGATCTTATTTTGTTCACGACAGTGATTTTTTAACAGAACCAAATCATCTGCTTCAATATAGTGGCGATCTTTTTTGTTTGGAGTAATCAAGATCGACCCATCACTCAACCGTGTAGAGAGACTGCCCGATGTACTTGTAAAAAGTTGACGCGCATATAAACGTTGAATTAAATGACACATCGCTGCTCTTGCTGCATTCTCTTCACTTGTATGGTTCGTAAGAGTAAATTCCTTTAATTCGGTTGGACGATACATTTTAATCTTTTGTAAATTTTCTTCGGACAATTCTTGTGGAGTACCCAATGTTCGCGCATGAATATCTAGATAAGCAACATCCTCTAATGTTTCAAAAAGCGAAAAGGCATCAAAAATAGTGCTTTTCCCCACAACTATACCGTGATTTTCAAGAATAACTGCGTCGCCACCCTTGGCAAATTCTTTCGCAATATTCTCCTTTAGTTTTTCACTGCCCGGAACAGCATAAGCAGCTATTTCTAATTGGCCCGCTATGTTTGTATACGCATTTGGCGTTAATTTGTAATTTGGCCCTTTTCGAGCCATGCTAAATGACACCAGCGCCGGCGGATGAGCGTGAACAATCGCTTTAATATCCGGACGAACTTCATAAATCCCCAGATGGAATGGCAGCTCGACTGACGGTTTATGAATCCCTTCGATGCTGCCATCCTTTTTCAAGCACATGATATCGGCTCGTTTCAACGCCCCTTTATCCACGCCTGAAGGAGTAATCCAAAGGTCACCATTTTCATCTTTAATGGAGAGATTTCCGCCAGAAATGGTCGTCATCCCATTTTGATAAATTCGGTTCATGATCATAACAAGCTGATCGGCCGGGTGGATGAAATTACGATTCATAACTTGTATTCCCCTTTCATTTTACAGATAATTTTTTATTATTAAATAAATAAAACCGCCTACATTAAATTGTACGCGGTTCTATTGACATTCGACTTAGCAGCAATGGTGCTAATTGTATAATCAATCAACTACTTTCAGTATTATTCCTTTTTCGTCCAGTTGTTTTGTTGTCGACTCTCCAATTTGTGAATCAGTAATAATTAAGTCAATCGTAGATAGTGGCGAAATTTGTGAAAAAGCGCGCACTCCAAATTTACTCGAATCAACCATTAGGATCGTTTCATCTGCTATATCCATCATTTTCGACTTTAATAATGCCTGCGACTCATTAAAATCACTTAAACCATTTTCAAGATGAATACCTTTACAAGAGAGAAACGCTTTATTAACGTGATACATACTGAGAGATCGCTCTGCAAGTGGTCCTACATAGGAGAGAGAATTGGATAATAAGATCCCACCAGTAGAAATAACTTTTATTTGTTCCTTTTTGCTTAGTTCGATCGCTACCTTTATCGAGTTAGTCACAACGGTTAAAGGCATATCAGGTAATTCTTTTGCGACATACCACGCTGTCGTACTTGCATCCAATATAATTTGGTCACCTTGATTGATTAAATTTATAGCCTCAATTGCAATTGCGTTTTTTTCAGCAGCATTTGTAATTTCCCGCTCCACATAGGAAGTCTCTTGTTCCTCTTTTTCCGTACTGACGGCACCACCGTGACTTCGCTGCAAAAGATGTTCTTTTTCCAGCTTTTCTAGGTCACGACGGATTGTCTCTTCAGTAACAGAGAAAATTCTGCTAAGCTCAGAGACCCGAATGCTTAACCGTTCATTCACTAATTCAACTATTTTTCTTTGCCTTTCCGCTACGAGCACGTATCCTGCACCCTTCCCTAACTAAAACAATTGTGGATTCATATTGATTTATGTTTATTTGCTTTTTTAATTCAAAAATAATATATCATAATTTTTGAAAGGCAAAAAGGCATTTATCGTAAAGAGCTGGAAGACTCCGACAATTTCGGACGTCCTCCAAACGCTTTATCTTGTAAATGCAGCAGGAACGCCACCATCAACCGTTACCATACATCCAGTTGTTTTAGCTGATTTGGATGAAGCAAAGAAGGCAATCGTTTCAGCAATATCCACAGGGTAAATATTGACCAGCAATGTTGTCCGTTTTCGGTAATGCTCTTCTAATTGATCTGGATGAATTCCATATGCCGCTGCACGTTCTTCGCGCCAGCTTGAACCCCAAATCGCTGAGCCTTGCAGGACAGCATCTGGTAAAACAGAATTCACACGAATTCCATATTCCCCGCCTTCCGAAGCGATACATCTTGCAAGATGAGTTTCAAGCGCCTTAACAGAGCTATAAGCAGCAGCGTTTTTGCCGGCGTAAACGGAGTTTTTAGAACCAACAAAAACCATATTACCACCCATTCCTTGCTGTTTCATTTGCTTGAATGCTTCACGCGCTACCAAGAAGTAACCGGTTCCTAAAACGTTCATATTTAAATTCCATTCTTGCAGGGTGGTTTCATCAATTGGACTTGATGTAGCAAGACCTGCATTGTTAACAATTGTGTCTATGCCTCCGAATGTAAGGGCTGAATGATCAAAGGCAGCTTGAACCTGTTCCTCTTTCGTTACATCCATTTTTACCGCAATCGCACGACCTGCACCATATGTTTCATTAATTTCAGCTGCTACTTTTTCTGCCCCTTCAAGATTTAAGTCGGCCAGTACAACATGGGCTCCTTCAGATACAAGTCGACGGGCTGTTGCACTGCCAATTCCGCCTGCACCACCCGTGATAAAAGCAACTTTTCGAGAAAATTCAGCTTCAGCCGGAGCTAGACTTAATTTATATAATTCCAGTGGCCAATATTCCACATTGTAAGATTCGTTTTCGCTTAAAGAAACAAAGTTTCCTAGAGTAGTAGCGCCCTTCATAACTGCAATCGCCCGATGATATAACGCACCGCTTACTCTTGAATTGGCGGCATCCTTACCTGTATTCACCATCCCGATACCCGGAATAAGGATCACACGAGGTGCGGATTCAAACATTTTGTCACCCTCATGTTTGTTGCGCTCAAAGTATTCCTTGTATTCAGCTTTATAGCTGGAAATTCCTTCTTTTACACTTGCTACTAATGCTTCTACATCCTTTGTTTGTGGATCCCAATTTATATATAGCGGTACACGTTTTGTATGAACAAGATGGTCTGGGCATGCTGCACCTACTTGTGAAAGCTCGGATGCCTTATGGCTATTCACAAATTGTAAAACATCCCCACCGCAGTCATATGTTAAGAGCATTTTCTTTTCTTCACTGACTGCCCCGCGGATAATCGGCAGCACTTTTGCTAATATACGATTAGCCTCTTCATTCGTGAGAGATTCATATTTTTGCCCGCCAAATAGGGTTTCAACATTGATTCTTGTATGAATAAACTGTTCCGCTTCATTAATAACTTCAATCGTCTTTGCATAGGACTCTTCCGACGTTTCTCCCCATGTTACGAGCCCATGTTTCTCCATTAAGACTAGTTCTGCATGTGGGTTGTTCTTTACCCCTTCTGCAATCATTTTTGATAGGGTAAAGCCAGGGCGAATATATGGAACCCAAACAAAACGATTACCGAAAATTTCCTCAGCAAGTTGCTTACCATTGTCTGCACAGCAAAGGCTAATAATGGCATCAGGATGTGTGTGATCCACATGCTTATAAGGTAAGAAAGCATGAAGTAATGTTTCAATGGAAGCTCGTGGATGCTTGCTGTCAATCATACAATGTGAAAGGTAGCTCACCATTTCTTCATCTGACATTTCATTTCTTTCAACTAGCGGGCGGATATCTTCTAATTTAAGCCCTGTAAAGTTATGTGATTTCATTGTGGCTAAATCAGAACCACTTCCCTTCACCCACATCACCTCAATGTCCTGACCGCGGAAATCTTTCTCCATCGTCTTCATAGACGTATTGCCCCCGCCCCAATTACAAACCGCACGGTCAGACCCGATTAAATTCGAACGATATACTAATTCTTCAACACCTTTTGGAAGGGATGAAGCTTTTTCATGATTCCAATTATTGTTTACCATACAAAATCCTCCGCTCTTATGTTTATTATCTTCTGTTTCATTATAATGTATTTCTGTTTATTTTTGAATATAAACAATTTAATATTTTATTTATGTTTATTTACCTTTGGTTTAAATGAAATCCTCATTCTCTTATAAAAGGCTTTATAAAAAACCCCTGGAACCCAGGGGTTTCAATACAAATATGCTATTAGCGATATAAAGGGCCGAAATTATGGCACGCCCTAAAATCCGCGCCTTCTGGATCGTTCGTACCGAACATTCCCCATGCGCTTGGTCTAAATAGTTCCTTCTCATCGACATTGTGCATATTTACTGGGATTCGAAGCATGGAAGCAAGTGTAATCAATTCGCCGCCGATATGGCCGTAACTCATGGCACAATGGTTCGCCCCCCAATTATTCATCACGGAATACACATCTTTAAATACACCTTCACCTGTTATGTTTGGCACAAACCACGTTGTCGGCCAAGTTGGGTCCGTACGTTTATCAAGCGTATCATGAACCTCTTCAGGAAGTTCTACTGTATACCCTTCAGCAATTTGAAGAACTGGACCAAGCCCTTTAACAAGATTAACTCGGGCAATTGTGACAGGCATAGTGCCCTTTGTTAAGAAGTCACTGGAATAGCCGCCGCCACGGAAGTATCCAGTTGACGATGGTCTCCAACTTGTCGCATCCAAACATTTTTGCGCTTCTTCCTCACTAATTTCCCAGAATGGTTTCATGACTGGTTTCCCGTCTCTTGTTTGTTGTCCTGTTCCATCAAGTGCGGCTGGGCCAGAGTTAATCAAATGAATGAATCCATTTTCTGCTAAACCTTCTGGTTTGTAACCTGTTACCCGCTCCACTGCATCCGGACTCCAATAGGTTCTCACGTCCGCGAACACTTGGGCCGTATTCGTTAATAAGTGACCAAAAAGCATCGTAACACCGTTCAAGCTGTCATTTTCTGTCGCAAGAAGGTACGGAGAGCGAATGCCATTCCAGTCAAAAGAGGAATTTAAGATTGCCTCCATAAAGTCGCCATTTGGGAAATGGTCCGTCCATTGGCGCTGCCCCTGAAATCCTGCCACAATCGCATTATGACCTAAGGCTTCTTCCCCAAAACCGATTTCGGCTAATTTCGGATTGCCGACCATCAGATCCCTCGCAATTAACGCCATTTTAACACTGATTTCCCAATCACGATCCTTTTCTTCCCTCGACCTTTGCATATCCTCCGGATTGTTATCTGGACCTTCCTTACAATTTTCTTTCACCCAGCTTAATGCTCTTTCATATTCTTCTTTATCGTAAATTTCGCGGTCCATTCTTCTAATAAATTCTGAGCTGTCGATGTATTCATTTCTCATGCCAAGATAGTCTTGGAAGAAACTTTCTTGAACCATACTGCCCGCAATTCCCATTGAGACACTGCCCATTGATAAGTATGATTTCCCTTTCATTGCTGCAACGACAAGTCCAGCTTTGGCAAATTGCAGGAGCTTTTCTTTTACATCCTCCGGAATGGTTGTATCGCCCACATCTTGAACATCCTTTCCGTAAATGCCAAATGCCGGGATTCCCTTTTGATTATGAGCGGCAAGTACAGCCGCAAGATAAACCGCTCCAGGCCGTTCCGTCCCATTAAATCCCCAAACCGCTTTCGGGATATCAGGAGTCATATCCATTGTCTCGGAACCATAGCACCAACATGGAGTCACCGTAATCGACACCCCAACCCCTTCACGAGCAAATTTTTCCGCGGTTTGGGCCGCTTCGGCTACACCACCAATACACGTATCAGCGATCACACATTCAACAGGTTCTCCATTGTAATGTTTTAAATTCTCCGACAGAAATCCAGAAACTAATTTTGCTAGGTTCATAGTTGTTTCTTCTAACGATTCACGAACACCATTTCTTCTTCCATCAATCGTTGGTCTGATACCGATTTTTGGTAATTGCCCATAATATCTGTTTTCAAACGTAGTCATATTCAATAATCTCCTTGTCAGTTATATTTAATGGCGAAATAATTGAAGAAACTTTCCATAAGCGTCTTGCCACTCCAATTGATTTTCGGGTTCATACGCCTTCATAGGAAAAGATTGTTCAACGATTTCCCGTCCTTCCTGCAAATCCTTCATTTCTCCGAGTGCAATCCATTGAGTTAAGGAATTTCCAATTGCACTTGCCTCAATGGGACCTGCAGTGACCATGCGCTGTGTCGCATTAGCAGTAAATTGGCAGAGAAAACGGTTTTGAATACCGCCCCCGCCCATATGGATCCTCTCGATTGGCTTACCTGTCAGCTTTTCTAATTTCTCAATGACCCACCGGTATTTAAGCGCTAAGCTTTCCAAAATACAACGTAGAAAGTCACCGTCTGACTCTGGTGTTTTTTGTTTTGTTTTTACACAGTAATCCCTAATTTGTCTTGGCATGTGTTCCGGGTTAAAGAAAACAGGATCATCAGGATCGATTAACGTTTGAAACGGTTTTGTCTTTCTGATTAATTGATCTTCTTGTTCGTAGGAAATTGGCTTTCCTTCTTTCAACCAAGCCGATCGACATTCCTGAATAAGCCATAAGCCCATCGTGTTTTTGAGCAGTCGATATTCTCCATCTGCCGTTCCTTCATTCGTGAATCCCCAATCCAATGCTTCTGCCGTTACGACTGGCTCACTCACCTGAACTCCGATTAGTATCCACGTCCCACAGCTCATAAACGCAGCATTCTCTTTTTTCACCGGTAATGCCGCCAGCGCACAAGCAGTATCATGACCCGCTCCAGCAATTACTTTTACAGGTGAAATTCCAACTTCACGATTAATCGAGTCAAGAGTTGGTCCAAGCACCGTTCCGGTCTCAACTATATCCGCCATTAAATTCGAGGGAAGATTTAATTTCTCCATGAGCGTGTGATCCCACTGACGGTGATGGAAATGATATAACGATGTTGTTGTGCTAATCGTATATTCATTGGCCTTCACGCCAGACAATAAATAGCCAATTAAATTGGGGGTAAGCAAAAGGGTATCGGCATTTTCAAGTAATCGCTGGTTTTGCTCCTTTATGGCATACAATTGACAAATCGTGTTAATGGCTGCCGGCTCTACTCCAGTCCGCCGAAACAGTTCTTCCTTTGGAACAATTTCTATTATTTTTTTAAAACTTTCGATCGTCTGGGGATCTCGATACGAATACGGATTACCAAGGAGCTCACCATTAGCAGAAATGAATCCAAAATCAACGCCCCAAGTATCAATTGATAAACTTTCCATCTTCTTATATCCCTTTTGAATACTTTTAAGCATCCCATTCTTCATTTCCTGGTAGATTCTAAGGATGTCCCAATAATAGTGACCCGTTAAGTGAACAGGATGATTAGAAAATCGATGGATTTCTTCCAAATGTAGTTTTTTTCCATCAAATCCACTGACCATTAAACGCCCATTTGATGCACCTAAATCGAAAGCCCATGCGTATTTCATTTATTCACACCCTTATGTTTCATTCACCTGGAATCCTTTAATAACTCTGAGCGAAATTTCTCAGATGATAGATTCCTTAAATCCTCACATTCCTCTTCCGTGAGAATTCTCGGTACGCCAACTGTGGAGGCAATAGAATAAACTTTAGCTGCTTCTTCGATAATCTGCATAAAGAAGTAGGCCTCTTTCATTGTTTTTCCAACTGTCAGCACCCCGTGATTCCTCATCACAACAACATCCGTATCTTGAATGACCTCTGCAACCGCATTTGCCAACACTTCTGTTGTAGGAATCAAATACTCAAGATAAGTAACATTTCGAATCATGGCTGGAAAGTCAGGAAATAAGTGCGGAATAGTTTGACCAGCAGATGAAACACCGACAGAATAGCTGGGATGGGCATGTAGGACTGCTTCTATGTCAGGGCGTTTTCGAAAACATTCAAGATGCATTAGCACTTCAGAAGAAGGCTTGATAGGATCTAATACTTCGCCCGATTCAATATCTACCCGTACCCATTGATGATCTTCAATTTCCTGAAGGTCGTAGCCACTTGGAGAAATATACATAATCTTTCCATCTCTCATACTTAAGTTTCCACCTGCTCCGACAACAAGTCCGGATCTGACAATTTTATCTGCATACAATCTTAAATCATTGATTACCTTTGACATCGTTCTCACCCCAATAAAATTAGTTAGCGGTTTGCTTGGACAATTCTCCTAATAGAGAATGAATAACCTGACTATTTACCAGCATTTGTTCACCTGTGTATACGGGCTGACGATCCTTAAGGATACAATCGGCAAAATGCTCCACTTCTAATAAATACTGATCGCCATAAATGACAAATTCTTTGGAACCATGTTCTTGAAAAAGCTGCACCACTCCGTTACCGGAATTTAAATCTGGCCGGTAGGCATGTGGAACACGAATGGTTCCTTTCGTCCCAATAATTTCATATTCATTTTTTAATGTGGCATCAAAACTGCACATAAAAGAGGTATACACATGATTGGGAAAAGTCATCACTGCTACACTTGACGTATCCACCCCATCATGATTGACCTCACCAATGATTTTTGTTGTTAAAGGTTCTTTCCCTAATAAATAACAAATCGAATTTACACAATAACAACCAATATCATAAAGAGCGCCGCCACCTAAATCAGGATTTAGACGGATATTGCCGCCCCGATTTTCCATGTAGAAGGAAAAAACAGCACGCATCATTTTGATCTCGCCAATTTCATGATTGGCGATTAATTCCTTCACCTTTTCATGCTGGGGATGAAAACGGTACATGAACCCTTCCATGAAGTGAACCCCATTGGTCTTGCAAACGGAAATCATTTCCGCAACCTTCTCAGGATTCAGTGCAGCCGGCTTTTCACATAACACATGTTTTTTCGCACGGGCTGCTTTTAGTGTCCATTCATAATGCAAATGATTTGGCAAGGGGATGTAGACTGCGTCAATTGATGGATCCGCTAGTAATTGTTCATAACTTTCATAGACTGACGGAATGTTAAATTTAGCAGCTACGGCAGCCGCTTTTCCGCTGCTGCTGGCAATGGCATGAACTTCGCCATTCGCTGATCTTTGAATAGCTGGAATTACTTGTTCAACGGCAATATTTGCTGTACTTAGAATCCCCCATTTAATGTTCTTACTCATTGTCAATCCCCCTTACAGTGGTTCTGAAATCGGTCTCATAAACAATTCTATAATTCTACTTTTTGGTGATTGCTCTAAAATAAATAAAATCGCCTTCACAACATCTTCGGCATCGAGAAATTCCTCTAGTGCCGGGTCATTCAATGTCCTTCCTGTACCGATGGCAAAGTTAGTGTTAATCCCTCCTGGACAAATGCTGCTAACTTTAATACCAAACGGACGAACTTCATGATCTAGCGCCTGAGCAAATCCAACTTGAGCAAATTTTGTCGCACAATAAATCGTTTCATTCGGAAGCCCTTTCTTGCCCGCAACTGAAGCCACATTGACAATATGTCCGTATTGATGTTCCTTCATAAAGGGCAGAACTGCTTTAGTAAAAAGGAACGTGCTTCTCATATTGCTATTCATCATCAAATCATAATCCTCAATACTCAGGTCATCTAGTAATCCATATTTTCCTATTCCCGCATTGTTTACAAGGATGTCAACTTTACCAAATTGCTCCTTGATCATATGTACTGCCTCTTCAGCTGTTTCTTCTATAGATACATCGCCTGAAAGTGGAATTAATTTTGATTCAGCGGAGTCCTGAATTTCTTTTGTTTCATTCTCTAATTCGTTTAAATCCTCCACATTTCTCGAGACCGCTATAACAGTAACACCTTCTGAAAGCAACCTCCTACTAAGCGCTTTTCCCACTCCTTTTCCTGCACCAGTGACAACAGCAACTCTACCTTTAAGGCTCATCTAAAATTCTCCTCCCACTAAATGATGGCTTTTAAAAAAAGAGGATACTCCTTGCTTTAGAGCACCCTCCCTATAACTTATTCGTAAAGAACAGCCTTGATTTCTTCGTCATCAATATTGGATTTATCGTAATAGAAGAACCCAGTGTCGATGTTTTTCTCCACTTTTTTCCCATTAAGTGCATCAACTGCAGCCTTTACCGTTTCGTAACCAATTCCGATTGGGTTCTGCGTGATAGCACCTGCCATTAGACCGCTTTTAATGGCATCAATTTGTTGTTTTCCAGAGTCAAACCCAATGACAACGATGTCCTTTTTATTAAGTTCCGATACAGCATTTACCACTCCAATGGCCGAACCTTCGTTTGTTCCAAAGATTCCCTTTAGGTTTGGATGGGCTTGCATAATGGCTTTTGCAGCATCCGTCGATTTCAGATGGTCGCCGCCGCCATATTGAATGTCAACAATTTTGATGTCAGGGTATTTTTCTTTGATTCGATCTACGAAACCATCACGGCGTTCAATCCCAGTTTTACTTACTTGGTCGTGAGCTACGACTGCAATTTCACCTTTTTGACCAATTAATTCTGCCATCTTATCAGCTGCAAGCGCTGCAGCTGCTCGGCTATCGGTTGCAGCAGTTGCTAACGGAATATCTCCCTCTACCCCTGAGTCAAACGCAATAACCGGAATTTTTTTATCCTTTGCTTCTTGCAGAAGTGGGACAGATGCCTGACTGTCTAAAGCAGCAAAACCAAGAGCTGCTGGCTTTTTATCAAGAACCGCACGGAGCATTTCAATTTGTTTATCAACTTGCGATTCACTTTCAGGACCTTCAAATGTAATCGTTACATCAAACTCTTTTGCCGCCTTATCCGCACCTTGCTTTACAGCTTGCCAGAACTGGTGCTGGAACCCTTTTGAAATAATTGCAATGTACGGTTTCCCATCTTGCTTTTTGCCACCATCGGAATTGCCAGAGCTTGTTTCGTCTGAAGAACAGGCACTTAAAATGATGGAGAATAGTAGCATTGCTCCCAAAAATATACCGCTTATCTTCTTCAATTGAGATTCCCCCTAAGTTTTTTTATATTAGTCTCTTAAACGAGAGTAATATCTTCTAATTATTTTGACTTTTTATTACGCAAAACATCTGCATACACAGCGAACAAAATGACAGCACCAACGACAACCGTCTGCCATTCTTGTGGAACGGATAAAATCCGTAACCCATTCGTTAAGACACTCATAATTAAAGCTCCAATTACTGTACCTAAGATGGTCCCCTTCCCGCCACTTAGCGAAGTTCCACCAATTACAACCGCTGCAATCGCTTCCAATTCATAGCCTTGTCCTAAAGCGGGTTGAGCTGAATTTAAGCGTGATGCCATCACAATCCCAGCGACACCTGTAAAAATCCCGGCAATAATATAAATAATCATTTTCCACTTATTCACATTAACACCAGATAGGCGAGTTGCTTCCTCATTGCTTCCAATTGCAAATGTATAGCGGCCAATAATGGTTTTATTTAATAGAATTCCTCCAATGATTGCCATAAGGAAAAAGATAAATATCGCATTTGGAATCCCCGGAATCATTTGACCCATTGCTATTTTTGTAAAGGCAGGATAAGAAGTAAAATAGATAGGTGCAGCGCCTGATATGACAAGGGCCAACCCTTTGGCAATCATCATCATTGCAAGCGTTGCAATAAATGGCGGAATCCGCATTTTTGCAATTGCTAAACCGGCGAGCATTCCTGCAGTCGCCCCAGTTAAAATTCCCCCAAGAACCCCAACAATAATAGGTAATCCCATACTTGAGATGAAAATACCTGCCATGACAGAGCAAAGCGTCATCACGGTCCCAACTGATAAATCAATTCCACTAGTAATAATGATAAATGTTGCGCCTAAAGCAAGGATTCCAATTACGGATGTAGAAAGGAGAATCCCAACAATGTTATCAAATTTAAAGAAATTCGGTGAAGCCAATGAAAAGAAAAGAACTAAAACGATTAAACTCGCAAAAGCTAAAAATTGCTGAATTGCCTGTGATGATTTCAATTGGACTTTTTTCTTTTCATTTAAAACCACCTGTGACTCCATAAGCTACACTCCTTCAGAAATTCAATGTTGTTTATCCTACTCGTTTTGTGGCCAAAGCCATAATTGATTCTTGGCTAATATTGTCATCATTTTGTAGTTCACCTGTAATCATGCCCTCACACATGACAATGACTCTATGACTTAATCGAAGTATTTCAGGAAGCTCTGAGGAAATCATGATAATGGATTTTCCTTGTTCCGCTAAATTAATGAGTAATTTATAAATTTCATCTTTGGCACCAATATCAATTCCTCGGGTTGGTTCATCAAAAATTAATATATCTGAATTCCTTGTTAACCACTTACCGATGACCACTTTTTGTTGATTTCCGCCCGAAAGATTTTTAACGAGCTGGTGTACGGATGGTGTTTTAATTTTTAATGATTCCACCATTTCATTCGCTTGATGATTTATTTTTGTGCCATTCATAAATCCTAAATTTAAGAAATCGTCCATCGAGGCAATGGCCACATTTGATTTTACATCCATCTCAACCATTACACCGTACTGCTTTCGATCCTCCGAGAGATAACCGATACCATTTTGTACCGCATCGTACGGGCTTTTGATTTGAACCTTTTTCCCTTTAATACTAATTTCACCTGAATCGAAGGGGTCTGCACCGAAAATCGCTCGGGCTACTTCTGTTCTTCCAGCTCCCATTAGACCGGCAAAACCAAGAATTTCACCCTTATTCAGTTCAAAGCTTACATTCTTAATCGTTTTACCCCTGTTGAGATTCTTTACTTCTAACACTTTTTCATGACTTCGATTTTTGATCTCCGGTTTTTGATTATGATAGATTTGACGGCCAACCATCATGGCAATGATTTGGTCGATTGTGGTTTCTTTCGTTCCCACTGTACCTACATAAGTCCCATCACGCATGACAGAAACTCGGTCGGTAATTTTCTTTAATTCTTCCATTCTGTGAGAGATATAGATAATCCCAACCCCATCACTGCGTAATTTTCGAATCATCGTAAATAGAGAATCAATTTCAGAATCAGTTAAAGCCGCTGTTGGTTCATCCATCACCAATACCTTTGAATCAAAGGAAAGTGCTTTGGCGATTTCAACCATTTGCTGCTTGGCCACTGTAAGATTTTCAACCTTCTCGCGCGGATTTAAGTTTATATTTAACCGATCAAACAACTTTTGGGTCATTTTATTCAGTTGCTTCTCATCTAAAAAAAGATTGAAGCCTTTTTTTGGTTCCCTTCCGATAAAAATATTTTGAGCGATCGTAAGATCTGGAGCTAGATTCAGTTCCTGGTGGATAATACTAATTCCCAGACTTTGTGCTGTTTTTGTATCAGGGATTTCTATTTCTTTGCCTTGATAAACAATTGAGCCTTCATCCTTTTGATAGATACCGGTCAAAACCTTCATTAAGGTAGATTTCCCAGCCCCATTTTCTCCTAAGAGAGCAAGAACTTCTCCTGATCTCAATTCCAAATCGACATTTGATAGCGCTTGTACTCCTGGGAAGGCCTTACTGATTCCCTTCATTTCAAGTATAATTTCACCCATCATACCACCTACTACCTCATCATTTTTTGAAACCGTTATCATCATCAAAGTAAAAAAAAACGTTCACCTATATACTAAAAAACAATATAAACACAAATAAAAAACGAAGAAATATTCTTTATATTTGTTTATTTATTTTGATTTTAATAAAAAATCAAAAATAAATCAATTGAATTCTTGAAAAAGTTTAAAATTTCTAATCATTTATTCCTATAGTATAGGAATATTTTCATAGTTCTTCATTTATTCCACTACTACCCCTTTTTTAAGAATAATATTTGCATAGAGAGCGTTTTCACTTGTCGCCACAATCGCATAAGCCTTTTTCGATCTTTCATAAAAACTAAATCGATCAAGCATTTCAAAGGAGGTAAAATGTTGATCGTGCTTCTTTATGACGGAGCAATAATCTTTCCAAATAAGCGGCTTAGTAGGATCGCCCTCAACCACTTGCATGAGGGAAACTGAGTTTTCACTGTACGTATCTAAAGGGAAGAACGTTAAGATTGGGTCTAAAAGTTCTTTCACTCCATGTCCATCACAGCGAATTAATCTGGATGCACATGATGCGGCGGGGAAATTTCCATCCGCTAAGACAATTTCATCTCCATGTCCCATTTCTAAAAGAACTTTCATAAGCTCCGGGCTCATAATTTTGGGTATTCCTTTTAACATGGCAAAGTTCCTTTCTGTTTTTATTTATTTTTGTTTATTTTTATTTATGGCTGTGTTAAATGAGAATGTTGATCTCCGTTCCAGGCGCTTCGCTTTCCGCGGGGCGGGCGGTGAGCCTCCTCGGCGCTAAAGCACCTGCGGGGTCTCACCTGTCCCGCTGCTCCCGCAGGAGTCTCGCGCCTGAAACGTAGAGCAACATTGTGATCAATATCAACAATGTGTTTTACACATAATTTACTAGTAAATTCTACTTTTCTTCATTTGTTTATTAACGTCTCATACGATTGATTCAGTTAGTGAATGAAAGGTCTTTTATACGATTATATAATTCTTTAAAATGCTCTAATTGTTTCTGGTATAGATCACGATGCTGCTCGTTTGGCGTAAAGCGATTTCCCGTCTTCATAATATGGGACGCAGCCTCAAAACTCGGAAACATTCCGACACCGACTCCTCCAGCGATTGCAGCCCCAATAGAAGTAGCCTCTGAAGCATTGCTGGCTACTTGAACAGGATGGTTCAAGACATCGGTAATGATTTGGATAAAACTTTCACTCTTCACCAGCCCGCCAATCATTCGAATTTCGTTTGTGGAACGAGTACGATTCATGATTTCTTCAATGCTCCCAAGTGACAAGGCAATTCCTTCCAACACTGCTTTAGCCATATCGAAACGAGTATGGTCAACACTCAATCCGAAAAAACTTCCGCGAGCTTGATCATTCCAGATCGGAGAGCGCTCACCGAGCAAGTACGGATGGAAGATGACTCCACGTGAACCAGCGGGTACCTGTTTCATTTCCTTTTCAAATTGT
Organism: Neobacillus vireti; assembly: GCF_001026695.1. Taxonomy (GTDB): domain Bacteria; phylum Bacillota; class Bacilli; order Bacillales; family Cytobacillaceae; genus Neobacillus; species Neobacillus vireti. The sequence continues at coordinate 61,051 of NZ_LDNB01000009.1, read as the reverse complement.
TCATATTCAGGTATTACCCTCATGTCTCCCCAGTCTACTATGGAAGAAAACTGCTTGATCACCCATTCATACGCTCCACCCGCTGTTTGCATTGTTCCTAGGACATTATAGTAATTCGGATTAAGGTCACAAAGGTTAAACACTCGTTTTTCCGGGTCAATAAAGGGTTTATCAACCACCTTTGAAACCCAAGCCGTTGTCCCTAAACTGATATACGTATCCTCTTTATTCACACACCCTGCACCAATCGTGGCACAAGCCCCATCTCCCCCTCCGATCACTACGGGGGTACCTTCGATCAATCCCGTTTCAATTGCTACACTTTTTTGAACATAACCAACAATCTCGGTAGAAGGGACCGGGCTCGGCATTTTAGCTATATCAAGATTAAGGTCCCTAAATAACGATGCTTCCCAAACCCGTGACGTAAGATTGAAAGCACCTGTTAATGAGGCATCAGAATAATCGGTTATTTCTAAGTTTCCTGTAAGCTTGTAGACCAAATAATCTTTCGCTTGCAGGAAGAAACTTGCTTCCCGATAGATTTCTGGGTGCTTTTTTTTCAGCCAATACATTTTTAGTAAGGGATAGCGGGAATCAATGCGATTGCCGGTGATTTCATACAACCGATCTTCACAAACTTTTTCATACACTTCAGCTTCTATTTCACTACTTCTTGTATCGGCATGAATGATTGAGCGAATGATCGGCTGTCCATTCCGATCGACTGGCAAGCAACCGTTCATATGGGCACTGAAGGATATTGCCGCAATTTTTTTCGGATCGATTTCCTTTAATACCTGTGCCGTCGTGTCCAGGAAATTTTTCCACCAGTCGTTGGGATCCTGCTCGGCTACTCCTCCAGTCGAATAAAAGGTAGGGTATGGTCTTGAAGCCGATGCAACGATATCCCCGTTCTCATGAAAGACAACACATTTATGGTTCGTCGTTCCCAGGTCATGCGCAAGAATAAAATCTGACATATTTAACCCTCCACATTCTGAATGAAAAACTTAGAGATCGTTCAGGACGATATAGCTCATTTTTACCGGGCCATGGACACCGACAACAAGATTGAGCTCAATATCCGCTGAATTACTCGGTCCGGTAATCAATTGAATACATGAAGCAAGGTGACCTGTTTCGTGATACATTTCTCGCATTTTCTTTGCAGCTTGCGTGATTCGGGGGACTAATGAACTTTTCGGAACAAGCACGATATTCGTTGCTGGCAAAAAGCTGACGGTTCTTCCTTTGTTCTCATTGCTAAATAATACAACCGTACCCGATTCGGCAAGGGTCATCTCACTAATCGTAATCCCAACATTTGCAGTTTCTGCGATTGCGATGTTTTCCTCGCCTTTTTGATAATCCCATGCAAACACCGCCATATTTTTTTGGGGCCATTCCTCGTTAAACAGGGAATCGAGCCCCCATTGGGAGAACCGTTCATCTTTCCATGTGATCACCGGCCCGCCACCGTAATCGGTGACAATCTCATTCAAGGTCGATGGTAAATCCTTAACGTCAACGGCATAAAGGTCGGTATGGATTTTTTTACACTGTTCTTTCAACACATCCAATAATTCGTCCTGTGTTGCATCCTTTAATACATCATCTTGAGGCCGGAATTTCCAATTCGGCCTATCGACCGGAGAGGAAATCCGCGGCCGTCCAAGCTGGCTAGCAATTTTATTTAAAAATGGATCCCGATTTTCGATGGTTCCATGCATCTTATCTCTCTCCCTTTTCACGGTTCTTAAACCAATCTCTGAATCGTTCCTTATGTGGAGATGGGAAGTCGCGAATCTCCGTCCATGCTTTTAATGGACCAGGTCCCTTGGTGATTTTATCGCCAACCGTGAATGGATTCATGGCCGTCGGGGCGATCTTGGATCCAATTTTATATAACGCTGGTGAGGCAGCTCCTAAACCAAATGCCTTCATCGCTAGTTTTTCAGATATCGGCGCTTTTCCTTCTTTCTCAACAATCACTTCACGGTGTTTATGAAGAAGTTGATGCAGCGGGATTTTAACTGGACACACCTCTGTACATGCCCCGCAAAGGGTGGAGGCATATGGAAGTTCTTTGTACTCGTCATAGCCGCCGAGTAATGGCGATAACACGGCGCCAATCGGACCGGAATAAATTGATCCATAGGAATGCCCTCCCACGTGACGATAGACAGGGCAGACATTGACACAGGCGGCACAGCGAATACACTGTAAAACCGACTGAAATTCTCCGCCAAGAATCTTTGAGCGGCCATTATCAACGATGACAAGATGAAATTCCTCCGGACCATCCACATCCAATTCCGCTTTTGGCCCGGTAAGCACGGTGATATAACTTGTTAACTTCTGTCCGACAGCGCTTCTCGTTAACAGCGAAACAAGGACTTCCATTTCTTCAAAGGTAGGCACAATCCGTTCCATTCCCATGACCGTAATTTGCGTTTTCGGCAACGCTGTTACTAAGTCTGCATTCCCTTCATTTGTCACTAAACTAAATGATCCTGTTTCCGCTACGGCAAAATTACAGCCGGTAATGCCAATATCCGCTGTTAGATATTCCTGTCGTAGCATTTCACGTGCATGCCAGGCTAATTCCTCTGGCTTAGATGTTTTTTTGTAGCCGAGTTTTTCTTTAAACACATCACGAATCTGCTCTTTATTTTTATGAAGAGCTGGAACCACAATGTGGGAAGGCGGATCGTGATCATCTACTTGGAGGATGTATTCACCAAGATCGGTTTCAATTACGTGACACCCCTCTTCCTCAAGGGCAGCATTTAAGCTGATTTCCTCCGTTACCATTGATTTTGATTTAACAATTTTCTTCGCTTTTTTTCGTCTAGCTATTCCCCGAATATACTCATTGGCTTCTTCTTTCGTTTGGGCAAAAAAGACATGCCCACCGCGTTTGGTGACATTCTCACTTAATTGCTCTAAATAATAATCTAAATATTGAAGGACATGCTGACGGATCTCTTCCCCATGTGAACGCCACTCTTCCCAGTTCCCTAATTCATCTGCGGCTGCTTGCCGTTTAACACCCATCCCATCCTGCGCTCCGGCAACCGCACCGCGCATAAACGAATCTTGTATTCCATGGTCCACACGTTGCTTAAACGGCTGACTGCCAATTTTCATTGCCATCTTTCCATCCCACCATTCCAAGGCATTCAATTTTAACAATTTATCCCTTATTAACAGGACAACAAGACCCTCATTGATTGAAGCTTCACTTTATCGGGTTGTTTAACACTTCAACAATATGAAGAACCTTGATTGGCTTCCCTGTTCGTCCGATGCGTCCACCAATATTCATCAAACATCCTGCATCAGCGCCAATTAAATAATCCGCACCTGTTTCCTCAATGTGACAAACTTTCTCATCTACCATTTGCTCCGAAATTTGTGCCATTTTTACTGAAAATGTTCCTCCAAAGCCGCAGCATTGTTCCTTTCCAGGCAATTCAGTCAATTTTAATCCTTTAACATTTTTTAAAAGAGTGATAGGTGCATTTTTCACGCCTAAAAGCCGCGTCATATGACAAGAGGTATGATATGTAACATTGCCTGTAAACTGGGCACCTACATCTTCTACTTTCAAAACATCGACAATAAATTGAGTTACTTCATACGTTTTATCTGCCAGTTTTTTCGCCTTTGGTCCCCAAACAGGATCGTCTTTCAAAAGATGAGGGTATTCCTTAAACATATAGGCACACGAACCCGAAGGAGAGACGACATATTCGGCATCTTGAAAGGCGTCAATCATTCGCTTCATAGCTTCCTTCGATTCTTTGACATAGCCGCTATTATAGGCTGGCTGGCCACAGCATACTTGTGATTCAGGAAACTCAATTTCACAACCAAGTCGCTCTAGCAGCTCGACAGTTGCTTTCCCAACATTACTTTGAAACATATCTACTAAACATGTAGCAAACAGTGCAACCTTCATACTTCTACATCTCCCTAGCCTTCTTAAAATACAAGTAAATCAACAGGTGAATAAAAAAGATCATTGCTATTGCTGAGGACCTTTAATCTTTAATTGCGTTGAAAATGCAGTTCAATTTAATTGAATCTATTACTTATCATAATAAATCAAAATCAAACAAAAGAAAACAAAAATACTAAAGGACTTCCACCCAGGTAAACAAAAATGAGATGTGGTTCCTGTCCCCGTGTCTCCGTCACAAGACAACATGAATGGAATAAAATCAGAAAAATGGAAAGAGGCTGACCCAAAAGGTAGATAATGATCATCCTTTTTGAGTCAGCCTCTGCTAATTTATACTATATTTTTAGTGTTTCTCTTCTAAAAGGATCCCGTTAGTACCCCTAGGTTATGTATTGCCATGCATTTATTTTATAATAAGATTCGCTTGATCCTTTCCATATTGACCTTGCCACTCTTCTTTAAAAACTGTTACGTCCTGTGGAGTAGCGGGAAAAGCAATAAACTTTTCAATTAACTCAGGACCGACGGTAACACTTTCGGCTCCAGCCAGACACACATCATGTACTTGTTGGACATTTTTAAAACTGGCAGCGATAATCTCTGTGGATAATTGATAGGAAGAAAATAAACTCGAAATCTCTGAAACAACTTTTACGCCACCGCCAGTTAAATTATCAATCCGATTTACATATGGAGCTACATATTTTGCTCCCGCCATCGCTGCCACCAGTGCTTGAAAAGAAGTATAAATCGTTGTAGCCAATGTAGGAATGTTTTCGGCGGTCAGAAGCTTTATTGCCTTAATGCCTTCTTCTGTCACAGGGACTTTAATCACAAGTTCCCCTGAAACTTGGCGCCGGACAAACTTTGCTTCTTCCACCATTTCTTCCGCTTTATCACCAATGACTTGGACAAATAATTCTTTTTCCTCACCAATCGCTTCCCTAATTTCCTTAAGCAATTCTAAATATGGGCGATTCTCCCTAACAATAAGGGACGGATTCGTTGTTACTCCAGAAATGGGATAATATTCATTCAAGTAGGCAATTTGTTTTACATCGGCAGAGTCAATAAATAATTTCATACGATTTCCTCCTTGTTATTATAAAACCATCCAATTTTATTACGCTAACCTAATATACTATTTTTCCTAGTCCACCGAATTGGTTAACTATTCTTTTTCGGCCATTCCAAAGCGACATGCCAAGTATAACATAAAATTTGTTATTTTATTAATATTCCGTAAATATGCCATATTGGAACGGCTAATTATCTATTACTTCTCAGCATAATTCACAGTCAAAAAGGCATAGAGATGCAACTATCTCTATGCCTTTTTTTAATCTTCTTATTTCACGAAAGCACCCGTAAGTTGTACAAGTTCATTAGATGCTAAAGCACCTCCTTCCCGAAACGGAAAGAAGCATAACAACCAACCTAACAATCATTTTCCACAAATATAAAAACCTATCAAACTTCGACAAAATCTATCAAATTTCGGGGCGTGACAGGCACCGAAAGGGATCTAATCCATATCCGAAATGTACCATTTGCCGTTTATTTTTTTTAACTCAAAGATGATGGTTTCGGGATTTCCTCTAAGCGGTTTAGGCTTCATATCAGCCTCTACTTTCAACTTGGCGTAATCTTCAGTTTGCTGCATTTCGACAATGCTTCTTATTTTAATAGAAGCCCCAGCCGGTTTAGATGCAGCATTAGCATTCCATGGAAGCTTGGGATCCACATATTGTGCCGCTTTTTTCATGTTCCCAGCATCCACAGCCTTAATAAAGTTTTCCACCACTTTCTTTGGTGAATTTCCGCCATTAAGCATATTAACAACCACGATTAAAGCAATAATAATTCCACCAATTATATAGAGATTTCTTTTCCCAATTTTGTTGATCCAGATCTTAATCGAATCAGACAAATGGCCGCTGTTTGGTGAAGCCGGTATTGGCTGCATGTAACCGGGGCCGAAAGGATTAGGTTGAGAAACTGGCGGGGCTGACATATGATCTAAATGACTTGGATCATTTCTCTTTGCCCCGCAGTTGGAGCAAAATATGCTAGTTTCAGATAATTCATGTTCGCATTGAAGGCATACTTGGGATGCCCCGCAATAACCGCAGAATTTTCCTTTTTCAATTTCTTGATGACACGAAATACATTTTATCATTTAAATCACCTTTCACTCTTGTCCTAATTAATGATATCTAAAAAACTCCAAAATATAGGTTATTTTCTCCAAATGGGACAGGCCTTTATTGGAGAACTCGTTAAACTGGCTAGAAGGAATTTGATTTCGGGGCGTGCCAGGCACCGGAAACCAACATCAATACCACCCAAAGGAAAAACTCTGGGTGGTACCTTGGATAGTGCCTGACACCCTGTTTCTTTGCAACACACTATCCTAAAAATCTATCAATCTTCTACAAAATTCGAGTGGTGATAGGTACCGCATGTCTTTGCTGTATTCGCATTTGGCTAAGCCCTCACTTTAACCACTTTAAATTCTCATTGTCAATTATTGTACTTTTTCTACTGTTGCACCGAAGAATACCTGTACGTTCGTTGATCCACCCGATACATTTTCAAACGAAGAGCCCCCTAAAGGTAATCCCCAGAAACGCACTCGATCTTCTTCAAGGATATCTCCAGTACTCTTATACATAAGAATTTGATAGTTGTTCTCTTCATCATCTATTATATGTAAAACTGAAACCACTTCATTATTATCTAGATTCTTTTCTTCAACAGTAACGACGTCTCCTTCAAACGAAGCAACTTTTTCAAAATATGGTGTTGCATTTTTATTAAGCAGTTTGTAATTGATGGAATCATCCGTCATTTGTTTGACCTTTTGTACATCTTTATCCGTTTTTGATGGAAAAAGTGTATGATTTTTTACAATGAAATCATATGACACTTGCTCTAATTTAAGAAAATCATCTGTGATTAAAGGTAGATCTTCAGACAATCCATAAGCATATAATTCATCAGCAGAACGATCTTTTTCCTTTTTCACAGATTTTGTTTCTTCTGATTTTTTCTCATCGCTAGATTTTGATGCTGGTGCATCAGCTTGATCACTACACGCAGATAATGCTACTAGTAAAAAAACTGACAAAAGACATGAAAAGAAAATCTTTTTCAACACAATAACCCCCTGAATAAATATCTCTTTCTTTTTAAAATTTGAAATCCTTTGCCATTATACCACATATATTTACATAACTAGGTAGAAATAACTAAAAATTTGTCTATCTTTGTAAAAATCGCCAATTTCATCTACTTGGTAGGGTAAGTCGCTAAAATCTTTGTCAGTTAATTAAACGTTTGATTAACATAGATTTGTCTCTCATCGATGGTATTTGATTATAGGTGCAGTGGGAATAAGGATTAATCTTTAAGGTAAATTTTTAAAAATAGAGGATTGATACGGTTATGGCTCTTGAAAGAGCCGATTGATAAAGAAGTCGTGAAATAATCGTTGGAACAAAAAGCCGCCAGATCCGTCTCCATGATTTCATGATTTAGTTTTTATTTCTTCCCTTCTGCCACTATCACCCCTGACTCTAAGGCAATACTTTGCCTTCTTCTGTTCCAAGGTCCCTTCATAGAGATCTAGTAATCGATCAATATTCATAAAACTGGGTTGTACCGCTCTTGGATACTTAAACAAATAATAGCTGCTCCAAGGATAGTATTCAGGCTGCCTGACCATCTTCGCTTCAACAGGATTTAGATGAATGTAGCGACTGACCTCTAACAAGGCCTCTTTATCTTCAATCACTTTGTCAAAATAGCGCTTTTCATAAACATGTCCTGTTAACCGGTACTTTGCATTGTAATAGTTTGCGTACCGTTTGTTGATAAGAGACATAAGTTTTGAGAAAGGGATTTCTGGGGAACGAATCTGCAGGTGATAATGATTGGTCATTAAACAATAGGAGGCCATTTCAAAAGGAACTTTCTCATGAAGTTGATTCAGGATGTGCAAAAAAGCTTGAAAATCAGTTGCATTTCGAAAAAGCGGATCCCGCCGGTTGCCCCTACAAACAATATGGTAAAAACGATTAGGTATCCAAATTCTTTTCTGACGTGACATTTATATCTCCCTCGCTACAGATTGTTGTTTTTTTAAACTAACAAAATATGTTGAAAATAATTAAATGAAGCGTGAAATAGGAATTGAATCAATAAAGGAATTGATGAAGGTATACGGAGTCCAAAAGAGAGTTAGCGGGCTTATATTAAATATTTTTCTACAATAAACTTAAAAGTCCTTCAAAGAAATACGAAAAAACGACAATCTTTATATTTTAATTTTCGACAAAATCCGAGGCGTGACACTGGAGTTCACCGGAATTCAGCGGTTGTGCAACTTATGGGGAGTAAAGTTGGAATCTATAAACAGAAAAGACCAGAAATAACACAGGTAATCTCCCTGTGTTATTTCTGGCTTAATTCTTTTTGGTGGCCCTAAAGAGTGATTCCGTGGAACAGCACTGTGAAACAAGAAAATTCGGGGCGTGACAGGCACCGTTCGTGACAGGCACCGAAATGTTTAAACTTTAGCCGGATGAGGATCCGACCCCGAAATCCTGTCATCTAGAAGTGGGACACTAAATTTAGTTTTTGGACCGAATAATGCTAGCGTAATCGCTCCAACCGCCCAAGTACCGGCAATAAAGTAGAATACAACTTGATATCCGTAACCCGTATAAAGAAATCCGATCAGGATTGGACCAATCATGTTTGATAATCGACCGACACCATACGGAAAACCTGTTCCAACTGCGCGAGCCTCTACAGGAAATAGTTCAGGTGAATAGGAATAGGCTAATGAGGTATAGGTTCTTTCAAAAACATTTAGCAAAATTCCAAAGACTACAATAAAGATAGGTTGAAAAGTAAGTCCATAAAATAATCCGCAAAGCGCTATCGTAAAGCCAGTAATGGAGAGTAACCATTTTCGTTCAAATCGATCCGTAACTAAGGCAGCAATAAAGGAACCAAGTGGTGCTCCTAAAAGCGCTAAAGACACATATGTTAGTGACTTCTCAATATCGATACCTTCTTTAAATAACAATGTAGGTGCCCAACTGGAAAATCCAAAGAAGCCAATTGTTTGAGTGATCCATAATACTGATAGAAGAAGTGTACTTTTTAATAACTTACCTTTAAACAAATCTGTCGTCTTTATAGGTTGAACTTTTACTTTTAATTTTGCAGGTTCTGGTTGAGGAAGAGGCCCTGATTCTTTCTCAGCCTCATTTTCAAGGAGTTGTAAAACTTTATTCGCTTCTTCATATTTTCCGCGACTCTCATACCAACTTGGAGATTCAACGATTTTACGGCTAAAAAATAAAAATACGATTCCGAGGGCCCCCCAAATAAATATTAATCTCCATGAATTATCACTTAGAGGAATAATAAAACGAGCAATCCAAGATGTAGCTGGAGTTCCACAAATCCCAACCATAATAGCTAAAGCTTGGAACTTACCTTTCGATTTTGCAGGAAAGATCTCACTAATATAAGTATTAGCAGCTATCGTCATTGCTGCAAGCCCCATTGCTGTTAAAAAGCGGAAAAATCCTAATGATATTGGATCCCAGCTTATTGAAGTTAACAAGGAAAAAATTGAAAAGAAGATAACTGTGCTACTTAAACCTTTTTTTCTTCCAAGTTTATCAGTTATCCAACCACCTACAATAGACCCCAAGAACATGCCCAAAAATGTAATCGATGTAATATAGGCGATCGTATTTACTGAAATGCCCCAGACTTGAATTAGTTTAGGAGCAGTAACCGCAAATGTATTTACATCAGCGAATTCAAAAAAGTAGGCAAACGAAAGAGCAAATAAGATTACTTTATGTCGTTTTGTAATTGTAAGACGATTTAACCTGTTTTGTGCATTTGAATTCCTAGCTGGATTAACCAATATTCAACACCTCTATTTCTAAAAAGTTAATATTTCCTTGCTCAGTGATAGAACAAGATGCTTCTCACCACATGTAAACCCTTTCATATTTTCAAAAAAACTCAGTTGATTCTGCTCCATTACTTTCTGGATGAAAACTAGTAGTCTTATAAAAGGAGCAGAATCAATGAATTTCAAATACCTAGTTTGAATAGTTACTATTCTTGGGTAAATTAGATTAGTTATTACACTTTTTGATAGCCTTTTTCCATTTCTTCCTTATTGTCATAATACATGACGTTTTCTTTAGCCAACGTTTCTCTTAAGTTATAAAAGTCCAAGCTGAGTTCACCATTAGCTATTTTTTTCTTTGTCCCTTCTTCCTTTAAAACCCTCTTGTCAGCCCGATGATATACTTCTTCCACTTCATCTTTTTTCACAAGAACGACACCATCATCATCTGCCATAATCAGGTCTCCTGGTTTCACTTCAATTCCTCCACAAATCGCAGGGGCATTAACCCAACCAGCCTTAACTTTGGTAGTCCCTTCTGAATAGATAGCCTTGGACCAAATTGGAAATCCTAGCTGTCTAATTTGAGCTGCATCACGAATACCAGCACTAATGATAACGCCCTGAACACCTTTTTTGATCAATGCTGTCACGATAAGTTCACCAATCATGCCGGAGATACTCTCACCTATCGTGGTAATAACCAGAATATCTCCCGGCTGACAGACCTCAATGGCAGCATGAATCATTAAATTATCCCCTGCTTGACATACAACGGTTACAGCCGGTCCACAGATGGATGCTCCAGGAATGACAGGTTTTAACTCGTAATTCATAAGCCCTCTTTTCCCTTGAGCTTCGTAAACTGTAGATACATCAAATCTTTTAAAATCACCGATGATTCGTGGATCAGGGCGTTCAATATTTTTGATGATATATTTTTTCATTAGACAAATTCCCCTCCAACATATGGGAAGAATCGACTGAAAGCTTCTGCATATTTATATTCTTTATTACCAGAGCACCTTCTAGCATGATTTCCTCGAAGTTTCGCTTTGGAACCATAATAATCAATTAGATGTTGTTGAGCTTTAAAACAGTTCATTGCTTGTTCTTTCTGCTCGTATACTTCTGTAATATCGATGATCACTTCTGGTTTAAAGTCGCTAATTTCAGATTGATGTGGTTCAAAGCCAAATAGTTGAGCCTGTTTAGCCGTTTGTGTTCCTTCTATTCGAACACCGTTAGAAGTGGATAGAACACTTGCATCAAAGACAAATTTTGATACTGCTTCATGGTCCGGATTAAAAGCATCCCTTGGACCGTGAGTTAAAATATGATGTGGCTTAACCTCTCTAATTTTCGTTACCATCCGGTCCATCCGTTCTTTATCAAAAGACATATGGTAATCTTCAAAATCCCAGATCTCCAGATTAGTCACACCAAAATATCCTGCTGCTTTTTCAATTTCTTCCCTTCGGATCCTTTTTACATTTTCTAATGTTTGCCCATCGATATTCCACAGATCGTTTGATTCACCTCGAGCACCATAGCTTAAGATAACAAGAGAAACATTTGCATTATGTTTTACATACTTCGCAATTGTGCCACCGCCTCTCCAAACAAAGTCCGCTGCATGAGCACTTACGACAAGCAAGTTTGTATTATGATCAATCATTATTATTTCCCCTTCTTTCTATGAGATTTTTTCCCCCTAGATCAATACTTTTTTATGAGAATATCCTTCTACTAAAAATCCTGTGTTTTCAACGGTCATTTGTTTCACTTCTTCTTTAGTAAATCCATTCTCTAACAAATTAGTCACAAAGATATATAAACCTTCATCAGGATACGGTCCTGCTGGCTGTCCCAAATCTGTTGATAAAATACTTCTTTCAGGCCCTACAAATTTTATTTCTTCATATACAGCATCCCATGTCGTTTTATTGGAATGTGGTGTAGTGAAACAATATTCCATAAAAGCGCCTAACTCTGCTAACTCTTTTTGTTCTTCTTTTGTAAAATTAATAGATGGAAAGTTAGGGTGTGTGACCACAATTTTATTAACATTCATTTTTCTTGCTTCCTTTATTAACTTAACTGTTTCTTCTTTACCAAGGTGACCAGTTGCTAAAATTAAGTCATATTGCACAATGACATCAAGAATGTCATATACTTCTTTTTTTAATTTCCCGTCCTCTAAAATTGTAATACTTGATTGTGTTTTTCCTTGTTCAATTAATTCCATTTGGAGTTTTGCCCAGTATGGAAGTTTCTCATGCTTTCCATTCTTGAAATGTTCTTGTTCATTTGTCGCATCAAATGTTGGCATCCAAATAATTTTCGCTCCATCACGGGCTGCCATTTCAGCTGCTAGTGGATTAAGTCCCCCCACTGAATTGTTTAAACATAATGCCCCGATAGCGTTTACATTCGGAAAGGCTTTGTTGACTAATTTTGCTCTTTCAGCCGTGCAAAAATAATGCGATTTAATTCCGTAACCTTTCATCCCAGCTTTTTGAACACGCTCAGCCATCTCTAAATCATCTAGTTTTCTAGACATAACATCTGGACCAGTATGGACATGAAGATCATAGGCACCTTTTAATAAATCATCATACATCTCAAAATCACCCTTCCACTTTAATCTACAATATTGTTCAACAATTTTGTTTACAATTCGATTTTAGTTTATATTCTGAAAGCTGTCAACCTAACTTCATGAATTTTCAAAAAACAATTCGAGCAATTGAGTAACATTTGTCATCCTGATAAATTAGGAATGATTTAAATGATTAGAAGCCTTCGGTTTATCTTTTCCTGATTTGACAAAAAGTGTCCCTCCAAGTAAAAAGGCTCCACTTATAAAGAACACGGAGATGACCCCTACCCAAGAACCAACTAAGCCAAAAAAGACAGGTGCAATCATTTGAGAAAGTCTATTTGTTGAGAGACGAAGTCCAAGAACCTCTCCCGTCCTATTTTTTGGTGAGGCATTATAGGTTATCGTCATGGATAGCGGTTGTCCACAACCAAGCCCAAATCCCATTAAACAGCTTAATAAACCTAGTATTATCACATTTTCAGTGAATGGAAGTAGAATGAAAGAGACTCCAGCGACAATAATAGAAATGGATAAAATTCTATCTCTTCCTAAAAAATTTGTTAGTTTTGGCAAAATAAAACGAACGATAATCATAGCAAGTGCTTGAATGGATATGATCCACCCAATAATAAACTCGGAAATATGATTTTGTTTAGCAAACAACGGAAAATAGGCAATAAAGATGTCCTTAGAATACAATACTAAAGCACTTGAAAATAAAGCTTTACGTAAGATAGAGATATTTAACAAGCCGATTGAAGAAAGGATAGTGCTTTTCTTTTGTTGCTTTTCCCTAATCACAACTGGTATATAAAAAGAGAAGGCAATCGGGATAAAACTGATAAAAATAGAAACAAGAAAGGCCGTAGTATAGGATAGATGCTCAGAAATATAGCCTCCTAATAGAGGCCCAAGTAAAGCACCTGCTGCAACAGCCATTCCAAACATACTAAAGTAGTAATCTCGATTTTCTTTTGATGCCGTGTTTCCAAGTACATTTTGTAATGAAACAACAAGAAAAACATTTGCGAGTCCTACAATAAACTGGCTGACATATAAAGACCACATCGAAGCAAACATAAATGGTATAAGCATGCCAATTGTGATTCCCAACGAACCTAATAATATTGGTAAACGATCACCAACTTTATCTGCGATTTTACCAGCTTGAATGGCAAAGATTAGTGGAAGAAGTGAATAGGAGGCTGTCAGAATACCGATGTCAAAGGCCGTGGATCCCATATGTAATGCATATAAAGTTATAATTGGTCTAGTAAGATTAATAACTGTCTGAAAACCAAACGTAATAATCATAACGTTCCTAAGTGTCATCTTAATTCCTCCCAATTATTATCGTTTCTAGTAACGAATATTCAAAAAGGACCAATGCTAATGAACAGGTCCCTTTCAATAATTGATTACAGTAGGTACATATAATTTTTTTCTATCGTTAACCTAACATTAGCAATGTGTTTTTTCACAGCTTCTTCCGCGGCATTCTCATCACGATTTTTTAATGCTGCAACGATATTTTTATGCTCTTCATACGATTCAGCATTCCTACCTGGTACGAGGATGGTCCTTAGGTGGAATCTAGACAGCTGTATTTTCAACATCCTGATCATCTCAACTGCTTGAGTATTAGTAGTTGCACCATAAATGATATTATGAAATTCTTTATTCAGATTGGAATATTCATCAAAAAGATTTTCTTTCAAATAATCCCCCATAGTTTGTAGAATGTTTTCCATCTCATGCAAATCTGACGCTGTTATGTTCACTGTTGCATCCTTTATGACGAGTCCTTCGAGTACTTCCCTTATCTTTAAATAATTAATAATCTCCTCTAATGTAAAAGATTTAATATAAGCTCCTTTATTTTTCTCCATCTTAACTAGATTTTCTTGTTCAAGCATTAGAAGAGCCTTCTTTACGGTATTTCGAGAAACTTTTATTGCTTCAGTAAGTTCAAGCTCATTTAACTTTTCCGAAGGTTTATAAGTTCCATCCAATATCCTTTGTTTCAAAAATAAATAGGCATTCTCCACTGCTAGTTGCTTACTCATATTTTCCCTCCGTTACTTTTCATACTAATAAAAATTTTAAAACAATATTGTTCAACAATCAAGCTCCCTAGATTTTGTTTTCTTCCAACTTCCAAAAGAATAAAAAAAAAAGTGCCTGTCACTACCCGAATAATGTCGAAGAATTCGACATTATTCGGGGCGTGACAGGCACCGGAATCTGGCACCGGGATTCAACAAGTTATCCTTAAAATCCTCCCAATTTGCTCAGCAGTCCTCCTAAGATTTAAGCGGGTATGTGCTGGCTTCATCGCCTCTTCTAAATCAACTGGCCCACCCACAATCGTAAAATATGCTGTGATTCCTAAATCTTGCAAAGAGCGATTGCCCTCCGATACGTCACCAGCAAGGGCAATCACCGGAATTCCGTACTTACCTGCTAAACGTGCAATTCCTGCAGGGGCTTTTCCCATCGAGGTTTGTCCATCCAGCTTTCCCTCGCCTGTAATCACTAAGTCCACTTCACGAAGCGCTTCCTCTAAGCGGGCCAGTTCAAGTATTAATCCAACACCTGATTCTAACTCAGCCTGCAAGAAACCAGCAAAAGCTCCACCCAAGCCACCCGCAGCACCAGCGCCCGGGATTTTCTGCAAATCCGTACCTAACTGATCTAATACAACATCTCCAAAGCATTTAAGACCTTCATCTAAATCCTTAACGATTTCAGCCGTTGCTCCCTTTTGTGGTCCGTAAATGTAGGCGGCACCATTGGTTCCATAGAGCGGGTTATTGACATCACATGCAACACGAAACCTCGCGTTCCTTACTTGCTCAGAAACCGCATTCCCATCAATGCTAACAATGTTCTTCAGCTCCGCTCCACCAAGTCCAACTAGCGCACCTTCCTTAGTGAGGAATTGGTATCCTAAAGCCTGAAGCATTCCAACTCCTGCATCGTTGGTTGCACTGCCGCCAAGACCAATAATAAAGTCGCGGCAGCCCTTTTCAATCGCAGCCAAAATCAGCTCTCCGACACCATAAGAAGTTGTGAGTAGAGGATTACGCTCTTCCTTCGTTAATAAGGGCAATCCACAGGCTTCAGCAATCTCGATGACAGCTGTTGTCCCATCGCCTAAAATTCCGTATCTTGCCTTCACTGACTTCCCCAATGGTCCTGTCACAACCGTATCAACAAACCTGCCATTACTAGCAAGAACAAGCGCCTCAACCGTTCCTTCCCCGCCATCAGCAATCGGCATTGTTTGAACATCGAAGTCAGCACTCGCCTGTAAAAACCCTTCCGCTATCGCGCTATTTGCTTCAATCGATGAAAGACTTCCTTTCAACGAATCCATCGCTATTAAAATTTTCAATCTTAATCCCTCCCAAACCTAGTTAGAACCTTAGTGAAATCACTTTCTTGTTTGATATAATAGAAACCATCGAGGTGAAATATGATGCAATTTGAAGAACGCGTCCATAAATTTGAATATAAATTAAATGATACTGACGACCAAATTATAGAATATATTGTAAACAACAAAAAGGACTTCGTGAACCAATCAATCCAAAGCCTAGCAGCCCGTCTATTTACTGTCCCAAATACGATTACAAGACTTTCTAAAAAGCTTGGCTATGATGGTTTTTCACACCTGAAAAATAGTATTAAGGAAGAACTCGAGTCGACTAAACCCGCAACTGAGGATGGCTCCTATTATTTTATTCAAAAAACCTTTGAACTTAGCGATGCGGAACTGATCGAAACAGTCGCTAAAATGATTCACGATGCAAAGCATGTCCTATTCTTTGGCGTTGGCGACAGTGCCGATTTCTGTGAAATGATGGTCCGAAATTTACGAGTAGTTGGGAAAACCTCCGAACACTATATCCATCGCCATGAAATGCTTCATATGCTTGATCAAATGAATAAAAATGACCTACTTTTCTTAATTAGCTTATCTGGTGAAACAGCGCAAATCCTTGAAATGGCTGAAAGAGCAAAACAAAGGGAGACGCCGATTATTTCCTTAACACACTTCACGCGGAACTCTCTTCAAGAAACAGCCACAGTCAATTTATATTGCTATGCACCTAAAAAAATAAAGAACGGCTATAATATCACCGACCGAACCCCGGTTATGGTGGTATTACAGGCATTATCTCAATATTATTGGGACCATTATTAAAAATGTGTAAAAATACACATGAAAACGCTTAATCATGGCCCCAATGTGTAAAAATAAGAAGATTCATTCTTCTTATTTTTATTTTTGTTACGATAGACCCATGAGATGAAAACACTTACAAATGAAATACAGGAGGTAAACCAAATGCAACTACAAACCCTTACCTCACCAAGCCTAATCAGTACGGCAAAGACATTCGGGTCTAAAGAAGATGTCATCCACTACTTAGTTAAAAAGCTTGGTGAAGCCGGAAAGCTATATTCTGAAGCTGAATACCTTCAATCTGTATTAGATAGGGAGAAGCTTTCTCCTACAGGATTTGAAGGCGGTCTTGCCATTCCACACGGAAAGTCAACAGCCGTCAAGGAAGCCGCTTTTGCAGTCGCGACGCTAAAAAAGCCATTAACTAACTGGGAAAGCATTGATCCAACCAATCAGGTACAGCTTGTGATCATGCTTGCCATACCAGAGAATGAAGCAGGTTCCACTCACCTTGCCTTACTTGCGGAATTTGTAAAAAGATTATCCAACGAAGCTTATAAGGAACGACTCCTCAAAGCAAAAACGAATACAGAATTATTTGAGCAGCTAGACAAAACAGAGTCTCAAGAGGAAAAACGAGCAGTAAAGAAACAAAACAAAACCGTTTTAGCCATTACTGCCTGCCCTGCTGGAATTGCCCACACCTATATGGCAGCAGAAGCACTTATTAAAGCCGGAAACGAACTAGGTGTCGATGTATTTGTTGAAAAACAAGGGGCGAATGGTATTGAAGACCGCCATACGACTGCTCTATTGAAAAAAGCGGATGCAATTATCTTTGCCAATGATGTTGCTATTAAAAATGAGGAACGTTTCGCCCACTTACCCAAGTTGAAAACTTCAGTTGCAGCTCCATTAAGAAATGCATCGAATTTAATTCAACAAGCACTAGAAAAAGCAGAAACGGCACCGAAGAAAGAATACAATCCTGCTCAAATCGCTGAATCTTCCTCGGAAGACGGTGAAAAATCATTTAAAACCGAAATCAAAGACTCGATTTTAACAGGTATTTCTTATATAATCCCCGTCATTGTTGCCGGTGGAATGACCTTAGCGGCAGCGGTCTTAATCTCTCAAGCCTTTAACCTTCAAGAAGTGTATGCCCAAGAAGGTTCCTGGCTTTGGTTATTAAGACAGCTTGGTGGCGGACTGCTTGGACAATTAATGGTTCCAATTTTAGCCGCATATATGGCCTACTCCATTGCGGACAAGCCCGCACTTGGACCTGGTTTTGCGGCCGGTGTCGCAGCCAACTTAATTGGCAGTGGATTTCTTGGCGGTATGCTTGGTGGTTTCTTAGCAGGTTTCTTCTTAAAATTCCTAAAGAAAAAGATTCAACCAAAAGGAACGTTTGCAGGATTTATTAGCTTCTGGGTCTACCCAGTTGTCGGAACACTTGTTGTCGGTTCGATTATGTTATTTGTGATTGGTGAACCACTTGCTTGGATCAATCAAAGCTTAATCAATTGGCTGGGAAGTCTATCTGGTGCGAATGCCCTTATTTTAGGAGCAATCCTCGGTGCCATGGTTTCATTCGACTTAGGTGGTCCAGTGAATAAAGCAGCCTACACCTTCTGTATTGGTGCAATGGCAAGCGGAAACTTTATCCCTTACGCAGCCTTTGCTTCAGTAAAAATGGTCTCAGCCTTCTCAGTTACAGGGGCAACCATTATTGGCAAAAGGTACTTCACAAAGCAAGAACAAGAAATTGGAAAACAAACATGGCTGCTTGGTCTAGCAGGAATCACAGAAGGCGCAATTCCATTTATGATTAACGACCCATTACGCGTAATCCCTTCATTAGTTGCTGGTTCTGCTGTTACAGGCGCGATTGTTGCCTTCTTTAATATTGGGTTAAACGTACCCGGCGCAGGAATTTTCTCTCTAGCTTTATTACAAGGCCAGCAAGCCTTAATAGCGGCAAGCATTTGGTTAGGCGCTGCATTAATCGGAGCACTGATATCCATGGTTCTTTTAATTGCAACAAGAAAAATGAAACTAAAAAAAGGAAATTTAGAAGTTTCCACTACACAAAACGTAGCATAATAGGATAAAGAAAACTCGCCGATTGGCGAGCCTTAAGGCGAAGACAGAGGCGTAGTTGCACTTATGCGACATAGGAAAGTGTAAATTTTGAAAAAATTTATACTTTCCTATTAGCCAAAAAAATACGGTACCTAGGGAATCTCTAGGTACCTACTTTATTAGGAGGACATCATGAAAAAAGTTCATATCGTACCCCATATGCATTGGGACAGAGAGTGGTACTTTTCAACCGAAGAGTCTCGAATTTTACTTGTAAACAATATGGAAGAAATCCTGGAAATGCTCGAAACGAATCCAGACTATCCATACTATGTATTAGACGGTCAAACCTCAATCCTGGAAGACTATTTTGCGGTGAAACCAGAAAATAAAGAACGTGTGAAAAAGCTTGTCCAAGCAGGCAAACTAATCATTGGCCCCTGGTATACGCAAACCGATGAAATGGTAGTCGGCGGAGAATCCATCGTTCGAAATCTCCTTTACGGGATCAAGGACAGTGAAGAGTTTGGTTCACCGATGATGATCGGCTACCTGCCTGATTCCTTTGGGCAATCTTCACAAATGCCGCAAATCCTAAATGGATTTGATATAAAATATTCGATTTTCTGGCGTGGTACCTCTGAGCGTCATGGTACCGATAAAACTGAATTTTACTGGGAAAGTGATGAGGGCTCAAAAGTTCTCGTTCAACTCTTCCCTCTTGGCTATGCAATCGGAAAATATCTGCCTGAGGATGAGGAAAAGCTGCAGGAGCGAATCGATAAATACTTTTCGGTTCTCGACCGTGGGGCAACGACAGAGAACATTATTCTTCCAAACGGACATGACCAAATGCCGATCCAAAAGAATATTTTTACTATTATTGAGAAACTACAAAACCTATACCCAGATCGTGAATTTTTCTTGAGTAAATACGAAAATGTCTTTACCGAATTAGAAAAAAATCAAGCCTTACCAACCCTTCAAGGGGAATTCTTAGACGGAAAATATATGCGTGTCCACAGAAGTATCTATTCTACCCGGATGGATATTAAGGCGGCAAACACTAGAATTGAAAATAAAATCACTAACATCCTAGAACCATTAGCAACCATTGCTTATTCATTAGGATTTGAATACCATCATGGCTTGATTGAGTTAATTTGGAAAGAAATCATGAAAAACCATGCCCATGATAGTATCGGTTGCTGCTGCTCTGATAAAGTTCATCGTGAAATCATGAACCGATTCTTCTTAGCAGAGGAAAAGACCGATCAACTGATTGAATACTACAAGCGCAAAATCACTGATTCCATTGATACGGATCGTAAAGAGGACCGCTTAACAGCATTTAACCTGTTGCCTTATGAACGAAAAGAGGTAGTGACTACTACCGTTATTACTAAGCTTCCTTCTTTTACACTTGAGGATGCGGAAGGAAACACCATTCCTTTTGAGGTTTTGGAAAAAGAAGAAATGGATCCAGGCTTAATTGACCGTCAAATCGTTCACTACGGAAACTACGATCCATTCTATCAATATAGGATTCAACTAAAGGATTCTATTCCGGCCATTGGGTATAAAACCTATTTTGTCGTCAGCACCGAGAACAAGATGACCAATACCCTTGCCGAAAAGGAAACCATCGAAACGGACTATTATAAGGTATCCGTGAATCCAAACGGAACATTGAAAATTTGGGATAAGCAGCTTGAAAAGGAATTTAACGATGTGCTGTTGTTAGAAAATGGCGGAGATGATGGAGACGAATATGACTTCTCTCCACTACCAGATGAAACACTTATTTATAGTACTAACACAAAGGCAGAAGTGAAAATCGCCCAAAATCAATACGCTGCCCAGCTTGACATTCAGTTAAAGCTTAATGTACCTGGAGATTTAGAACAGCGAAAATCAAACAAATTCGATCGTTATGTTGATGTTCATTGGACGATTACGATTCCTAATCACCAGCCATTGATAAAAGTAGATGTTGAAATCGATAATCAAGCGAAAGACCATCGTCTTCGCACGATAATTCCAACAGGTATCGCTTCATCCTTCTCTATATCTGATAATCAATTTGGATTCATTAAGCGCAATGTGTATGATTCAGCTATGGATTATTGGCAGGAAGAAGATTGGGATGAACGCCCCGACTCCATTTATCCAATGCTTTCCTTCGTTGGTTTATCTGATCAGGAACACGGAATCAGTGTATTAACCAATAGTACAAGGGAGTTTGAAATTGTCGGGGAGAGCGACGATTCGATTGCGATTACCCTATTCCGCAGTGTCGGTGTTTTAGGAAAGGAAGAAATGCTACGAAGACCTGGCCGCCCATCCGGGATTAAACTACCGACACCTGACTCACAAATGCTCGGCAAAATGGAGCTGAGCTTTGCGATTACAACACATAAAGGCTCAACTACAGCTGCAAACATCGGCAGAATTGCAAAGGAATTTACGACACCAATCCAGACCTATAATAAAATACCGCATAATGCAATGAAGCTGAATCCATCTGGTGTAAAAACACCGTTAAGCTTTAGTTTCCTTCAGGAAACAAGCAATACTTCTGTTCTGAGCACATTGAAAAAAGCAGAAAAAGAAGATCGCTTCGTGGTCCGGTTCTTTAATCCGACAGAAGCAGAATCTCAAGCATCATATACAGTGAACCGCTCCATTGACCATGCACAAGAAGGAAACCTAAACGAAAAAGCAGTTGCTCCATTGAAGCTTGAAAATAATCAATTTTATCTTTCAATAAAACAAAACCAAGTCAAGACAGTCTTATTTTAACCGGTGTCAGGCACCGAAAAAGGTAAAAAAGCCTTAAAAAAAGTGCCTGTCACTACCCGAATAATGTCGAAGAATTCGACATTATTCGGGGCGTGACAGGCACCGGAATCTATTTCTTCCGTACCTGTTCAACAACATGACTTATGGCTTCAATAACAAATTCCGGCCGCGGCATCTGTAGGCTGTGCCCCTTGCGATCACTAATCTTATGGATATGGTTGGTCGAGCGGGAAGCAAGTTCTCTCTGCATCTCCGTCCAGTTATCACCAAATCCTGGGTTGTTCACCACCACAATTGGAAGGTCTCCAAACTGAGGTTTTTCCGCACTATTATTCAATCGATTCACCGCAGCGTCCAAATGCGACCAAGCCTCTTTAAATTCTGCTCCAGCAGCATTACCGGCAATATTGCTGTAGATGATTCCTCTCCATTGTTTGTATTCATCGAAACTAATTTGCTGTTTGTAATACGACTTCTCGTTACCAAACATCGGGAGAATACCTAACACGTTTCCTAGAAACCGTGGAATTCCAAACGGAGAAAGAAGTCGCAACATCTTTAGCATTAAACCGAGGGCGGCGAATCCCTGTTTGAATTTAACATCGTCCTTTAAAAACTCATGGGTAGAGTCCAAGAAGACCAAGCCTGCCACCTTATCGGGATATTCCAAAGCATAGAGCCGGCTAATAAGTCCGCCTAAAGAATGACCGACAATCACATATGGTCCTGGAATTCCAGCCTTGTTTAATAGATTATTAAGTTCCCTAATGGTATGATCGGGGCTTGGCGCAGGCCCCGGACCACTTGATCCCAACCCTGGGCGGTCATAAGTAAACACTCGGGTAAACATGCTAACTTCATTGCAAATATGGAGCCATGAATAAGTAGAATCTCCCGCACCATGAAGCAGGACGACTGTGGGCCCGCCCTGACCACGATCGATCATGTGGAGACGATAGCCATCCACATCCATCATTTGACCAGGAAGGGATCTTCGCGCATCCCGATTTCTTGAAACCTGTTCGTACACAATCCCAAGTAGAACTACCAACACAACTACTGTAAACCCAATTATCATCTTGTTAACTCCTAATTTCATAATTTTTCCTATGCAAATGATTTGGCATCGTTCCCCAACACTTTCTAAAAAACTTTTTTTGTACAATTTATTAGGAAATTATTACAATATGAAAGACTTTAATAAAAGCAAAAAAAAAACGACATCCTCCTTAATCACGTTATATGTTTTATACCATATAGGTAAAATATACCATGGTGCAATTTTACTAATCAATAAAAACATATGCTAATTTGCAACAATAGAATGCATAATTCGAGGCGTGACACTGGAGTGCAACAGAATGCGGCGGTTGCGCAACTTATGTGGAGTAAAGTTGGAATCTATTAAAAGAAAAGACCAGAAATAACATAGGTAATTTTCCTAGGTTATTTCTGGCTTAATTCTTTTTGGAAGTCAAAAGAGTTATTCCGTGGAACAATGCTGTGAAACAAGATTATTCGAGCGGTGACAGTGAACCCTATTCAAAATGTTCCTTCTGAAATGCAAGCTCTTCTTCGTCCTGGAAGCCAATAAAATAGATTTTCTCAATTTGATCATGATTAAACAGGAACATATACTCTTCATTAATGTTTCCTTCAGGATAAAGGCAGGCAATATAATCCCAGATTTGATCCGATTTTAATTGCTGCTGTTTTCGGCCATAGATCATAATCCTCTTTGTGCCGCTCTTTAATTGGACAACAGAACCAATTGGTAAATACTTTTCCATTTCTATTTCCCCCACTTCTTTGAACGATAAATAAGAATGAATACCGCTATACTGCCAAACCCGATGATGACAGAAGCCATTAAAAACTCATATGGTACTTTCACCGTTTCAGGTTGAACAAAAAAGACATCTTTAACCATAAGCATTCCAGCGAAGGTCACAACTACTAAGCAAATGCCTCCAGCAATCGCAGCTACATACCCTTTGATACTTTTACTCTTTCTAAATAAAAGTTTCGGAGATGATAAGATATAGATTAACAAGGATAATAACGCAACAGCAATCACATATTCTACAAATGAAAATCTTAGGAAATTTACCTGCTCTGCAATCCTGCCGGCATCCTGGTCGGCCCGATAACTGATATTTGAGATGAGGTAAAAATGAATGCTCATCAATAGTAAAAAAATCGACGTGAAGAATCCAAACTGGTGCTTTAATTGGTAGCGAGAACGAAGCCAAAAGCCGTAAATAAACATCGCAAAGCTTCCTGTAAAAACGGCATATGATGCGTATTCTATCCATTTTGGAACAACGGAAGAGAACTGATAGCTTACCAATGTTGCAAAGGCATTAATGGCAAAGAAAAAAATCGTCAAAAACAGGACATTTTTTCGATATAAACGCCTTTCTGCAGGCAATGATTTCGTTTCTGGGAGATTCATTTCTCATTACACCTCCGTTTCGAAAAGAATATTGGGTAAATCCCCAAAAGGATATCGGGCCAAAATGACGTAATCTCCATCTTCCGAATAAATGCTTTTAATGAAACTGATTCCGCCAAGATAACAATGAAACTTTGTTAAGATTGTACAAGGTTTCCCGATATATTCAGTAAGAATAATTATGGAATCATGTAAATGGATATGATCGAGAATCATTTTACACTCGGGAAAATTCTCCTTACATAGCTCCTTCATCTTTTCATTTTTATTTTTTTCATAGTATGTAAGTAATTTTTCAAACTGTTTTGCTGCTAACTGAAAATGAAACGGGGGAACTTCCAGAGTGTTTTCGCTTTGTTTCAAATGGATTGCCGTTAAGAAGCTTTCGCTAAACTCTTCTTCATTTTCAAAAAGGGTTACTTCATATAGTCCACTCACTTTCTTTATTAGCACATTTTGCCCCGAAGTGAGATAAAAAGCACTGTTTATCTGTTCACCTTCAAGCAGTGACACCACTTTATCAGCCTGAAAACAACACATGAGTGTTTCGGTAAGCGTTTCGTCTACACGCATACTATAATCGGTATCATCCACTGAAAAATATCCCCGATTTTTGAAATCCTTAAGGACAAACTCCTCCTCCTTACGCATATCCTTTTCCGAGACATTTCCAAACGAATCCTCTACTATTAATGGTAAGGGATGTTGAAAAATGGAACATAACAGGGCCATTTCAATTGCGGAAAATTTATATTTCATCTTTTGTTCTCCTTCCGGCATGTAATTTACTTTCAGCCTGTTAGCCACCTGTTGCAGGTTTTTCAGTATGGAACAGCCCGCCTATCCATTTAGAAGCTCCTCTAACACAATCCCCAACTGATTTTGCTGCCTTTTCAACTTGATCGCCTGAAAAATCCTTTACAAGACTCATAACTGACTTTTTATCCTTTCCTGTACCGATAAAGTTCCAGTTGAGAAGTTTATCTACACCATAGGCAATACCAACTCCAACAGCAGCACCAACTACCGCTCCGACGATCGTTCCTCCGACTGGAATCACAGAGCCAACTGCTCCTCCAATAACAGCCCCCGCCTCTGCTGCTCCAATGGCAAGACCAACAGTAGTTCCTCCCGTGATGACAGCATTGCTAATCTTTCTTTCTGTCGAGATGCTTTTTGGCATGGTTAGTTCTTGGTAGGCTGCGGCAGCCCCTGTCATCCATGGTAGGGACTTGGAGACTAACGCTAATTTACTGACGGCCCGATTCAAATTATATAATTTCAACGCGTTCGGATATTTGCCAGCCGTCAGGTTATCCAATGTGTATCTTCTTGCTAAACCTTCGCCGCCTTTATAATTTTCACTGTTTAATATCTTCATATATTTTCCGTCTATCCTAAATCCGGGGATTTTATAATAGACTGGTAAGGCGCCTTTCGGCAGTTCGATTAAAAGATCCCTTGCGGCGCCAATTTCTGAATTCGCCAGGATACCAGCGACTTTTCGATCCCATCGCTCACTATTTTTAGTGGGCGAAGACTTCTGCGTACCCTTCATTTCCACATTTTGGGCATTTTTATTAAAGGAGCTAAGAAGCGTCAATGCCCTGGCCGATAAATGGTTATCAGCAGAAGAATACCTGTCCATAGATTCATTGATGAATTGAACGAGACTCCTAAGGTCCATTTCTACCTCGGTTAAAGATTTATAGACAGTATTTATTCTTGCACCAATATTTCTCCGCGCCAAAACTTGCGCATCAATCGTTTGTGAAAGGGATGACAAGCTATTTTTAGATGCTGAAAGTTTGACGATATTTCGTCCAATATTTGTATTAACGTGCATGACTTCATTAACATTCAATTTAATCATACTCAATACATTCACCTGCCATAAGATCTATTCATGGCAGATGCTGTTGCTTCTGCCATAACTTTAGTAGCTGCCTTTTCGGCTTCCAATTTTTTTTGAACTTATACTTTAGGAATCGGATGTAAGAAAATTCCTAACTTCAATAGTATAATATATAAAAAGGACCAATAACCGCTTTTTCACGGCACATGGCACAAATTAGGTGTCAGGCACTATTTGCGGGGAAAAGGCGGGCATGTTTTTCTGGTGGAATTGAGGCTATAGTCCCGAGAAGGTTGCAGACATTGGGGTCTGTCCCCCGATACGAAAATCCCTCCGTTGGAATCATTTTAAAATGACAAAAAGCTCGTTTCAGCTAAAAAACGAGCTTTTCCGTATACTCTCCAAATTGCTTTAGCATCTGCTTCCTTCATCATTTCCGCATTTGCTTTACGTAAGTTATCAAGCTTGTTTAATTCTTTTCTTTCTTGATCGGATAACATCCCTTTTTTCTTCAATTCATTGATACGGGCATCATATGTTGTTTGTTTGTCCTTCATATCATTTAAAAATTGAGTCATAGTTTTTTGCTTTTTTGATCGATTAATAGAGTAATTGGTATGATTTAAATTGGTTTCTGAATTGGCTAAATCCACTCCGTTTAATTTTGCTAGGTAAACAGCGGGATCATCATGAATTTCCTTTGCAGCAATGGTATGATCTAAATCGTACCTTTCATTACGTGCAATTTTTTGCCCGGTGTAGGAATCTTTAAGTTGACCTTTATCTCTCAATTCCGATGCCTGACGGTTTTTATCTTTATAATTCTGAGCACTATGATATAAACTACTATTATCCATATACTCGACCCGGCTACCGTACCGACCTTGGGCGGCCTCATCCTTCAATCCATATTTTCGAGCAGTCAATGGAGTGTCTACATTCCCACCATTTTGGTCCTTAATCATAAAATCAAGCGCAAAAGAGCGTAGCAAGGTTGTCACAATCATCTTTTCATATTGCTGCAATAAAGATTGTGATGGAGGAAGTTCTTCATCTATCGGCGTTTCATTTAAAAATTCTAGTGAACTGGCAACAGTCATGGTCATCTACCTTCTCTTTTATTTCTGTTTTTTGCAAAAAAAGTGTAAGTGTCAAATGGACTTACAACTATGTAATTGATTCTATTTTACTAAAATATGGTGTATTTTTACATGCTATAATGACAAATTTCGGGTGTACAAAAATAGAAATAAATCTTCAAGATAAAGTAGTACCTGAAACCATTTTTAATAAGAAGTTTGATGAAAATACCTTAAGTGATTACCTTGCATGCTTGTTACATCAAATTCGAAGCGGAATAGATTTTGCACCCCTTCTAGCAATCTTATTTGACTTTGAGCACGGTACTTTTTTGTTTGCCCCTTGCCCCTAATACTTACCATACCATGGATATTCCTTCAGATAGAATAGATATTTGAGTAGTGCCTATTACCTAGTCCTCCATTTCAGGCAATGCCTCGCGACAATGCAATAGATTAATCTTCTTAGTTGTAGCAAAACTCCTAAGAAAGGACCTTCACCTCCAGGAAAAATAACCCTACCAGTCATATATTTTTCCCCCCACCCTGTCCTTTTCACCTAAAAAGCCGTATATAGAAGGTGAAAGGAGGTGGTAACAATGGCAAAGGGATTATTACTAGGGACGAAGCTTCGCTTGGTGTTTGAAGCGGGGATGGATGACGAAGGGAATCCACTTTACAAATCTAAAACATTTAGCAATGTGAAAAAAGAAGCAACAGTGGATCAGTTGTTGCGCCAACCTATGGGCACATGGATTTTGACAAATATTTTAGTGAGGTTCGTTATTGCCAGGAGAAATTTCGCGACCAATTAACAGTAAAAGCCGGGATTAGAACTTTGTGAACCCCATCTTTTAACGGATCAATATGATCAAACTCTTAAACACCTAAATTTAGATTTCATACTAGGCTCCGTCCATAATATAAACAACCAAAAACTTCGAATTGTACTCAATGAACATAATCCACAAGGCTACCAGCTATATTTTGAAGAATTGTATAATATGGTGTCAGCAGCTGACATCGATGTGATCGCCCATTTAGATTTAATGAAGTGCCATGGCTATAAAGAGTATGGAATCTATCGATTTGAAGACTATCAGGAAATCATCCAACAAATTTTAAAAAAGGCCATCGAACGGAATATTGGAATTGAAATCAATAGTTCTGGTCTCAGAGCAGGTTTGAAACAGACTCTGCCATCCATGAATATTATCCAACTTTACAAGGAGTTGGGCGGAGAGATTTTAACCATCGGATCGGACCTCACACAAAGCCGAAACCGTTGGCGCCAATCTGACGGAAGCCTATCATTTAGCGAGGGAATGTGGATTTACCTATATTTATAAGTTTGAACAAAGGAAACCAATAGCAATAAAAATAGTTGTGTGAATAACAGCATGCAAATAAAAGTGCGTAAAGATTCCCAATCAATAAAGGGCCATTACGCTATTTTATTATTAGCTTTCGTGCTTTATCGCTTTTAAACTTTACTGAGTGGGTGTCTGAGCCAAAATTAAGGAGGTCTTGCCACAGCAAGCCCCTCCCTGTTTAACAGCATTAACTAACATACGATTAACCGTCTCCACCATGCCTATCTGCTCAAAATATTCCACTACCCTTTTAGTAATCAGGGGAAAGGGATTCTTCATTAAAGTCTTATGACTTTTTATTTTTACGTGAATCAATTAACACAGCACTTACAATAATCGCACCCTTAAGGATCTGCTGCCAATAGGAAGATACCCCCAATAAATCAAGGCTATTATTTAATACACCAATAATCAATGCCCCAATAATGGTTCCAGGAATTGTACCAACCCCGCCAGATAGGCTTGTTCCACCAATTACTGCTGCCGCGATGGCATCTAACTCAAAAGAAACGCCCATACTTGGTTGCCCGACACTAATCCTTGCGGTTAGCATCATCCCCGCAATCGCCGAGAGTAAACCCGCATACATATAGATAAATATTAAATAGCGGTCAACATTAATTCCACAAATTTTTGCAGCGTGTTCATTACCACCTATAGCATACGTATATTTACCAAACTTCGTTTTACTTAATAAAATATGTGAGATAATACCAATTAAAATAAACACTATAATTGGAACCGGAATGCCAGCTACGACACCTTTCCCCAAGAACATAAATGATTCTGACAAATTTGGAATTGGCCTTCCGTCACTAAACAGTAAGGCTAAACCTCTTGCTGCCGTCATCATTCCTAGGGTAGCGATAAATGGTGGAATTTTTCCCTTTGCAGTAATAATACCATTAACTGCACCGCAAGCAATACCGATTCCGGCCCCAAGAGCTAATGCTCCAATCAACGAATCACCTGGGTGAGCCACACTTGCAACCAAAACAGATGTTAAGGCGATAACAGAACCAGACGATAAGTCAATTCCCGTTGTAATAATAACGATAGTGACACCCATCGCCACAATTCCGATAAATGAAATTTGCCGGACGATATTCAGGATATTCTGGGTCCTAAGAAAGGTATCTGACATAAAGGACATGACGATAATCATAGCAAGCAAAATAAATACAATTCCATATTTGCTCATGAAAGGAGCAATACTCTCTTTCCAGATGGATTTATTACTATTTTCTTTAATCGTAGAAACTGGACTGCTCATTGGATTACTCAAATGAAGAACCTCCCTTTGATATTTTTGTAAAAATTTAACTGTAGGCTAGTTCTAAAATTTTTTCCTGATTGGCTTCTTCCCTGGCTAGCTCTCCCTTTTTATTTCCCTCATGCATAACTATGATCCGGTCACTCATTCCTAATATTTCCGGCAATTCAGAAGAGATCATGATAATTGCTTTTCCCTCTTGAGCTAACTTTGACATAATCTTATGAATTTCTGATTTTGCCCCAACATCGACACCTCTGGTCGGTTCATCCAAAATAAGAATGTCAGGATCATTCAGCAGCCATCTGGCAAGAAGCACCTTCTGTTGATTGCCCCCGCTCAAATTCATAATAAGTTGATTAATATGTGGCGTTTTAATATTTAAAAGCTGTACCTGTTGATTACATTTTTCATTTACTAACTTCCGATTAATCAAACCAAACTTTAAAAATTTATTGATATTGGAGATAATCATATTTTCTTTAATGGAAATAGGTAGGAACGCACCGGTCAGTTTCCGGTCCTCCGTTAATAGGGCCATCTTGTGATTAATCGCATCCTGTGGTGATTTAATCTTCACTTTTTTACCATTTATATAAATATCACCAGAATCATATGGGTCAACACCAAAAATGCTTTCAATAACCTCGGTTCTTCCTGCCCCCATCAATCCTGCAATTCCAAGAATTTCCCCTTTTCTCAATTCAAAACTAACATTTTGAAACTTCCCTTTGCAGGATAAGTTTTGGACAGATAAGGCAACTTCTTTAATTTCTGCCTTTTCTTTATGAAAGACTTGTTTAATTTCTCTACCAACCATCATTTGAATTAACGTATCCTGATCAATTTCATTTGTACCTTTTGTACCGATATATTTGCCATCACGGAATACGGTTAAATCATCACAAATCTTAAAAATCTCATCCATTTTATGTGAGATATAAATAATAGAAACTCCCTTTGCTTTCAAGGAGCGGATAATTCCAAATAGTTGCTCTACTTCCTTTTCCGTTATTGCGGACGTTGGCTCATCCATGATAATTAAATCCGCATTATACGAAACGGCCGTTGCAATCTCAACCATTTGCATTTTTGCAATGCTCAAATTCTTCATCTTTGCATTTGGGTCAATATCCATATTCAAGGATTCAAATAAATTTCTCGACTCTTCAATCATTTTCTTATTGTTGACCCAACCGGTCTTTCCATAAGAAAATTCCCTGCCTAAAAATATATTTTCTGCAACGGTCATATGTGGGACTGGACTTAATTCTTGATGAATCATGGAAATGCCATTTTTTACTGCCTCTTTTGGTCCTGAAATCTCTAAATCTTTTCCTTTAAATTTCAACGTTCCGTTGTCAGGCGTATAGATGCCAAATATAATTTTCATTAAGGTTGATTTCCCTGCACCATTTTCCCCCATTAAGCCATGGACTGTCCCTTTTTTCACTTTTAATTGGATATCATCTAAAGCCTTTACGCCAGGGAATTCCTTGGTTATGTTATCAAGTTCTAAAATATATTCAGTCACCTTTGTCACCACCTATATCATGATTTCAGAGAGGCCGCCCAGGAATCGTTCTGAACGACCTCCAACTTGGAAATTATAAACTAGTATCTTCACTTATACTGCTTTTGGTGCCAGAGTTTCTTGTACACCTAAATCAGCTACTGATTACTTCTCCCACTTTTTGATGAACTCGTCAACATTATCTTTTGTAATTAATTGGAATGGAATATTAATAAAGTTATCTTTAGGTGCCTTCTCACCTTTTACCGCTTTGATTGCTGCTTCGACAGCACCTTTCCCTTGTCCCATGGGATCCTGGAATGTAGATATGTTTAATGTACCGTCTTTTACATATTTTAAGGCGTCAATGGTCCCATCTACCCCGGCAATAACGGTGTTTCCGCGCTTACCACTTTCCTCTAAAGCCATAATTGCGCCAATAGCCATTTCATCATTATTAGCTACAATCGCATCAAAATGTTCACCGGATTGTATCCAGTTCTCCATTAAGGTTATAGCTTCTGACCTTTGCCAATTAGCTGTAGCCTCACGGACGATTTTTATATCAGGGTACTTCTTCTTAATAAGCTCTTTATTACCTTCTGTTCTTTTTGCCGCAGCTTCTTGTCCTAATTGCCCGTTCATGAGGCCGATATTTCCTTTGCCTCCAATCAATTCAGCGACTTTTTCCATTTGTATGGTACCGGCCTCAAGAGATTCAGAACCAACATAGGCATAGATTTTTTTCATCGCTTTGTCATCCGGTTTTCTATTAACAATGATAACTGGAATGTTTGCTTCATTAGCCGCATCTACCATCGGTCCTGCGGTATCTGTGTCTGCAGGGGCGATAATAATGGCATCAACACCTTGTGAAATAAATGTCTCAACCTGAGAGAGCTGTTTACCTGAGTCATTTTTTGCATCAACCATTTTAACTTCTACATCGTCATGTTCTTTGTCATATGCTCTAATTGCATCATATAAATAGGAAAGCCATTTATCATCAAATATCGGCATTGCTGCTCCTATAACGATAGTCTTTTTATCTTTTCCCCCAGAGGCACTATTCGTTCCACAACCAGAAAGAATTCCCGCCAGCAAAACAAATATCATTAGAAAGCCAACTAATTTTTTATTCATCTACAATTCCCCCTTTTTAATTTCACTCTTATGTAAGAAACAGGCTGCCATAAAATATTCCCAAAAATAAATGCATTAAACTGAAATGTACACAGCCCTTAATGTACCTAAAGACTATTTAATATTTATTCCAAAGGTACTTCACCCCCTTAAATAGATAATAGAATTTCTTAACCTATCCCCTCTGTTTGACTCTTAATTTGGTTAAATATTGGATAACTTCGAAAAAAATATTATTTTTAAGCGTTTACAATTTGAGGTGCATACAATATTTTAACCAAATTTGTTATATATTGATTATTTGTTGATGTCTTTATGATAATTTCAAAAACGCCCCCAGTCAAGATTTTTTTTTATTTTCAAAAAATTATATTAGGATAAAAGTAGTAAAAAGTAGACAAAAGAAACCAAGTTTATACTTGGTTTCATCTATATCCTCCTTTTTCTTCCACTCTATTAATCATTTCTTCCCTCTAATATTGCCATGGATTTAAATCCAAATGAACACGTTAAATATTTATTTTAAAAAACCCATTTAAATGATGAAGTTTTGATAATTTATTGGTAATATATATTATTATATAGGTTAGTTGAAAACGGTACCAAAAAGAGTATTATTTGTAAAATAAAGGGTGATTTATAATGATTAAAGATAAACGGATCAATAAAATCGAGGAGTATATTATAAAAAACAAATCTGTATCTTTAGATGAATTGATGGATGTATTTCAGGTGTCTAAAAACACGATTCGGCGTGATGTACAGGAACTCGTTGAAAAAGGTGATTTTAAAAAGGTTTATGGTGGTGTATCAGTCAGCGAGGACAACCGTGCAAAATTAGAATCTTTCCATGACCGACAAGTACGGAATCAGACGGAAAAGGAAATGATCGGGAGGGCCGCAGCAAATTATGTAAAAGACGGAGATATCATTTTTATCGATTCAGGAACAACTACAATTGAAATGATTGAATTTATCAATAAAAAACAGATCACGGTTATCACCAATAGTCTTGATTTTATTATTAGTGCACTTCCTTTTGAAAATTTAAATGTGATTACAGCCGGGGGAATCCTTGAAAGAAAAACAAATTCGTTCGGGATCTTGAAATACATGGATATTTTAAACGCCTACAATATTAATAAGGCATTTATGGCTTCAACGGGAGTTTCCTTATCAAATGGTGTTACGAATTCTTCACCACTTGAAAGCGAATTAAAAGCTTCCATTGTGAACCGAAGCTCTGAAGTATTTTTATTAGTTGACCATGATAAATTTGATAAATACGGCTTAATGACTTATTGCGGGTTAGATAAGATTGATTACCTTGTAACTGATATGGCGCCAAATGAAATGTACCAGGATTATGCGAAAAAGAAAGATATTAAACTGATCATAGCTGATTAAGTCAAAAAGGGATGAGTCCATTTCTGAACCATCCCTTTTTGCTTTTTATCCTACTTCAACTGTATCAAATTCAAAATACTTTGAAGCAACCTTTACCGTTGTTTCTTTAGCTGTCTTAATCGCTTCTTCTGCATCTAGTTGATAATATTCCGGACGGAATAATTCAACTGACGCAACATCAGAAAAACCAATTTCCTTTACTGTTGATAGAATACCATCTAAATCGATAGCACCTAACCCCGGCCATACACGATCTTCATCTGTCAGGAAGCCAATAGGGAAGTCTTCTGTATCATCCATGTGTAAAATGAAGACTTTTGAGCCATCCGCCTTTTTCAAATCTTCCATCTTGGATCCCATTGCATGAAAGTGGAAACAATCCAATACTAAACCTACATTATCGCGATCAACCGTCTCAACAATATCATATGCTTGGCCAAACGTATTCACCGTACATTGTGGATGGCCAACAAACTCCACTGCAATTTTAATTCCATAAGGCTGAGCGATCTCTGACAGTTCCGTCAACACCTCAACACAGCTGTTTTTTATATCTTGTTTTAATATTTTTTCTTCTGTTACAAGCGGGACAGCTACGACATATTGAACACCTAATTTCTTGCCGGCTTCCATCATGCCTTTAAATTCATTGATAATTTCTTGGTGTCCAGCTTCATCACGATTATTAAAGAACACTAACGCATTAAATGCCAGCGGCTTAATATGATGAGTATTGAAATACTCTACCAAATCTTCCATTGTATGGTCTTCAAGATACTCGGGTAACTTGTCCATCGTACGAATTTCAATGAAATCATAGCCGTGTTTTTCACAATACTCTAAATCCCTTACAAGATTAGAGTTTTCCAGTGTTGTAGCTTGATTAAAACATAGTTTCATTTCTGTCATCTCCCTATCTCTATAATCAATTTAATTTTCTAAACAGTTTCACAAACAGTGGTTTCACGATAAAATGCTGGTCTTTCTTGGAGTGTGATGGCTTCTTTTTCACCTGTTTGCTGAGCTTTTACACATGCATCAGCCGTAACTGCTGCAATATAACCATCCCATGAATCCGGACCTTGTGGTTCACCTTTTTTAACAATTGCGTCCATAAAATCTTGGATTTCAACATCATATGCATCCATAAAACGGTATTTCCAATCTGTTAAAATTTTGGTACCTAAGGTAGCTTCTTTACGGAAGCTGATGCTTGCCGGTTCAGGCAGTTTAACAATACCTTCCTCACCAACAACTTCACATTGGATGTCGTATCCATATTTACAGTTCACAAATACTTCTACATTTATCACGATGCCGCCTTTTGTTTCGATGATGAACAGTTGCGGATCACGTAAATGCTCTAATGCATTTTTGGTTTTCTTCGGAAAAACAACCTGTACTGTTTTGTAATCATCATTGACTAACCAATGCAAGACATCAATTTCATGGATAAGGGTATCCACGACTGCCATATCTGTTGTATAGCGCGGATCAACAGTCGGGTTACGGTGTGCCGCGTGAATTATTAACGGTTCTCCAATGAACCCCTCTTCAATTGCCTGCTTTAATTGAACATATCCACTGTCATAACGGCGCATGAAGCCAACTTGAACCAATTTCTTTCCATGCTTCATTTCCGCTTCCACAATTCGCATACAGCCTTCTGCAGTGGTAGCAAGCGGCTTTTCACAAAATACATATTTACCAGCTTCAACCGCTGCTACTACTGTCGCTTCATGCGCAGGACCCCAGCTTGTCACAAGGACAACATCAACATTTTCATCAGCAATGAGTACCTTATCATTCGGGTAAATAACTGCATCCAATCCAAATTGGTCAACCGTTTGTTTTGCTGATTCTTGATTAACATCAGTAACAGCTACAATTTTTCCACCAGCTAATTTATTTGTAATTCTATTAATATGTTCGCGGCCTATTGCACCTGTACCTACTACTCCAAATCCTAAAGTCATGTTAATCTTCCTCCTACTAAATTTTTTCCGGACCATCGTCCTTCATTTTAATTCGCAACTTTTCTTACATCATTTCTTATCTCATTATTACCATAATGACGGAAGTAATTTTCCAACTGTTCAAGTGACTTTCCTTTTGTTTCCGGTAAGAATTTCTTTACGAATGTAATAGCTGCAATACCTAGTACAGCGAAGATGAAGAATGTTACCGATAAGCCAACCGCACTAAGTAAGATTGGGAAGAAAAAGCCGACTAGAAAGTTTGTAATCCATAAACAAAAAACAGTAACACCCATTCCAAGTCCTCTCAACTTTAATGGGAATATTTCAGAAAGCATAAGCCACGTTACTGGTGAAATAGCTCCTTGTTGAAAAGCAAGAAAAGTAACCGTCATGCCAAGCACTGCGTATGGAAGCGCCGCAGACCCATTAAGTGTAAATGAGAATACGCCAATTAATGTAAGAGCTGTAGTGGTCCCAATCAAACCGGTAATTAACATCGGACGACGTCCAACTTTACCAAGGAGCCAGATGCCTACGAAAGTAGCCAAAACTGAGATAACACCATTAGCAATATTCCCTACAAGTGCGGCATCTGTAGAAAAGCCAGACTTTTGTAGAATTTGCGTACCATAGTACATAATCGAGTTAACACCAGTAATTTGCTGCACTACACCGATTCCAATTCCGATATATACGATCCGGCGAACCCATGGTACGTTTAAATC
The DNA here is from genome assembly GCF_001026695.1 of Neobacillus vireti. GTDB lineage: Bacteria > Bacillota > Bacilli > Bacillales > Cytobacillaceae > Neobacillus > Neobacillus vireti. The sequence goes on along the minus strand of NZ_LDNB01000009.1, from coordinate 24,651 downwards.
ACTAAATGTTGCTTTCTTAATTCCGGACTCCTGTGCAATAGCACCTTGAATCTCTTTAAGTTCTGCTTCGGCACGGCTTTGTTCACGGATTTCTTTCAAGACCCGAAGGGCATCGCCAACTTTACCTTTTGAGGCCAGCCAACGTGGACTTTCTGGTACAGTTAACATTCCAAACCATAAGACAACTGCCGGAAGTGAGGCAATGACTAACATATAGCGCCAAACATGTGCTGCTTCCTGCCCAATTGTAGTACCTAGAATAGCGTTAAAAACGAATGCTAAAAGTTGTCCAGTGACAATCATTAATTCATTCTGAGTAACCATCCTTCCCCGTCTTTCAGCTGGAGACATTTCTGCTAAAAAGGCTGGTACCATGACAGATGCGGCACCGACAGCCAAACCCAGCAAGAAGCGGAAGATAATCATAATGCCAGCATTCGGCGAAACCGTACATCCTATTGCGGCTATGAAAAATAGTAATGCGAGATGGAGAATCATTTTGCGCCGGCCGAAACGGTCTGCTAAACGCCCGCCAAACACGGCCCCAAATGCGGCTCCAAATAGAAGTGAACTCGTAACTAGACCTTCTGTAACCGGGGTTAGATTAAGTTCATCCGGCCTTGCCATATAAGGTAATGCTCCGTTAATTACACCCGTATCATATCCGAAAAGAAGGCCTCCAAATGTGGATATGATGGTAATCTTTTTTAATGCCTTTTTGTGGTTATGCGATTTCTCAGTTAGTTGATTACTCATTTTTTACCATCTCCATGGAAAATTTTAATTGTAGCAATTTTAAACTAATACACAATCTTCATTAAAAGATTCCCGCAAAACCGAATGACCGTCACCTCCAAGGACTATGTATGAGGATTGAGAATATTATGACAACTAGGGACAACCAATAGCCATTTTAGGAAAGCGTTTTCCAGCAATTCCAAAAAAAATAGTAATAATTAATAGAGTTTTATTATATTTTGGTTATCTCTTGATCATCTATGAATAAATGATAATATTAAAAACGCTTACAGTCAATTAAAAAAGCCACAACTTTCAGGGAAGAAACGTAAAGTTCCTTCCCTTTTAATGACTATTTTATTGTTTCATTGTCTTATTTATAAATTATTGCTATCAGGTACTGAGGGTAATATACTTTATGGTACAAGGTCATTACAAAAAAATGTTACTTTTTTTAAAATCTTGCTCATTTAAATAGTAACTGTTGTATATGGAGGCTGAAAAGAGTTGAAGGAAAAAGGGGTATTACCGGGTTCTAAGTTATTTTTCCACACAGCTAGTAATTTCGCCAAACAAGCTCTCTATTATCCTTTTAGCGGCGGGAGATATATCATTTCTAATAGTTACGAGACGAAAAGAGATTATTTTGATCAGTTTCTTTTCATCCATATTATAAAAGGTAAAATGGAGATTCATTATAAAAATGATGAATTTATCGGTGATGAGAATTCTTTTATTTTCCTTAATTGTCATGAGCCGCATTTATATAAGGCATTAGAGAATACAGAATATCATTGGATTCACTTTAAAGGAAATGCAACGAAAAATTATTATGATCGCCTTTTTGAAAACAATGGTTGTGTTTTTTCGTTAAAGAACAATTGGCAAATCCCAAATTGTTTGGACAGAATCATTAGTATGTTAGAAAATGAAAGAGTAGATGAGCATGAATCCTCAGTCATGATTCACCAAATTCTTTTGGAATTAGAGAAGATCTCAAACCAGGATGAACATAGTTTGGAAGGGACAGTAAAGCAGGCAATTGCATTCATTGAAGGTCATTACGGTGAAAAAATCGATTTACATGCTATCGCCAGCCACGTAAATGTAAGTCCCTTTCATTTCTCAAGGGTATTTAAGAAACATACAAATTTTACACCTCACCAGTACTTAATTAATTATCGGATAAATACTGCCAAAAGCCTTTTATTCAGCTCAAATCTATCCATTAATGAAATTGCCCTTAAGTGTGGATTTAACAATGTTGCTTATTTTACAACTACATTTAAAAACCAAACGAATTTTTCTCCTAAAAAATATCGTGATTATATGTTTAGGAAGAAGAGCTAAGGCGGAAGCGCCCTGGTCAGCGACGTATGCCCTGGTGCTGGACATTTCTCAAAGTCAAAACTCATAAATTCTTTTTATAAGGAATAACAGAGGACCAAACTGGCCCTCTGTTCCTTTTGATAAAGTGAAACTTCAATCAGTGGGGGGGTTTTTCCATCCCCCACTGATTGTTAGTTGAACCAATCGGGCTTTTACGGGCAGTTGACCCCCACTTATCCTTCTTGAAACTCTAAGTCTTGAAGTGGGGGTCTTACTGCCCGTTAATGCGGGAAAAAAATCAACACTAGCGTTTAACAGGATCTAAACATTCAATTCATCATTTATTTATCGACCTTATCGAAAGCCTTCATGCGGTTCAGCCAACTACTGAGGAATAATCAAAGCACTCCTTAACAGCCTTCACTGCTGTAGGCGTATCTGTTTGCGGATAAAACTCAAATCCAACCGATCCGTTATATCCAAGTTTATCTAAATGCTTTATAAAGTTCTTAAAATTAATTACACCTGTCCCCGGCTCATGACGCCCAGGTGCATCTGCGATATGAAGATGTCCAATATATGGCAGATATTTCTCCACTGTCTCATAAATTTTACCTTCATTTAAATACATATGATACGCATCATACAAGACCTTAATATTCGGTGAACCAACGGCAGCAACCAGATCAACCGACGTCTTCGTCTTAGTCAAGAAGTTCCCGCAATGGTCTTTCTCAATGTTTAATGCCTCAAGCACAAAGGTAACACCTGCTTCCTCAGCCCATGGTGCAATGGTTTTAAGCACATCAAGCATTGCACAAATACGGGTTTCATACGAATAATCACTTGACATTGGTTTGGCAAACTGCGGCCATTCCTGCAAAGCGTCTGAATGGATCACGAGTATCGGGCAGTCAACAATCTTTGCGGCTTCAATTGATTTCTTAATATACTCCAAATAAACTTCCCTTTTTGCCGGGTCACACATGGAATAAGGACCATCGCCCGACATAGCCGTAAGCTTTAGAGCATTTTCATCTAACAGGTTCTTCATCTCTGGAAGATCTTTATCCTCCCACCCCCACATTTCAACAAAGTCAAAGCCGTCCTTTTTAGCTGCTGCAAATCGCTTTTCAAATGGAAGTTCCGAATAAATAGACTCGATATGGATATCTCTTTTTAACATCTTTGTTCCCCCAAATCCTAATTAATTTTTTACAAGTTTTTTATTGATGTGTACACTTTCAAAATGAATTACAAGTTAAATTTTATCTACTTATCGTCATTTTGTATTTTCAATTCTTGCTTAAATTACACATAATTCTCCTTGCCTTTTCCGTTACAGCAAACCTTCATTGTAAATTCTTGCTATTTTCAAATAATGTCGTTATAATTCAGCGAAATCATTGAAAATTTTAATAATATAAATAAATATCTATGGTTAATGTAATGGTAATGTGTTTTAAGGGGGGGAGATGTTGTTTAAAATTGGAAAAAATTCGCCCGTTGTAAGTAATTTGGAAAGACAACCGTATCTGTTATCAATTAACGCGGAAAATAGGATACAGACGCGGTTAGCACGGATGATGCATGTACATGATGACAGGGTAGAAATCCTGCAGATGCAAAGCGGCCATGGAGTTCATATAATTGATGGGAAGGAATATAAGACAAAGCAGGGTGATATCTTAATTTACAACGCTGGGGCCAAGCATGAGGAATTTGCGGATTCGGAGAACGGGATGGATATTTTAAGCTGCGCGATTGGTAATGTTTGCATTAAAGGGCTTGCACCAAATGTGCTTTTTCCGAAGAAATACAGCCCGGTTATTCAAAATAGGGGTTGTTACCATGAAGTCGGTACACTTATGGGCATGTTACATACGAACTTTTTAAGCCGCAGTCCATCCACAGAACTTGAGTATCATCTGCTGTGCTCACTGCTTTTGACGATTCGAGAGATTGTCATGCGTGAAGAAAGTGAAGAGGAACAAAAGGAACAGGAACTTGGGCACCTCATACAGAGTTATATTGATGAGCATTATATAGAGGATATAAGCCTGCAGGATATTGCAGACGAGCTGAATATGAACCAGTATTATATATCCCATGCGTTTAAAAGCACGACTGGCTTATCGCCGATGCAGTACGTCATCCGGCGGCGGATTGGAGAGGCACAGTCATATCTTTTAAATACCGATAAGACCGTGACAGAGATTGCTTATATTGTTGGTTACAACAGTGCAAGTAACTTTAATAATGCGTTTAAGAAAATGATTGGCATGTCGCCGCAGAGGTATCGAAAGCTTTGGAGGAATCAACCGTAAAAGGGCAAGTTAATGTGTGTATATATTCACAACAAATGATCCTACAATTTCCTCTTCCATCAAAAAAGGCTGACCATACATCTTTGCTTCTGGGGCAGCCTTTTACTTTTTCAATTTTACTAATAACTTTTAAACTTTTTACACTAATTGAGGGTTTTTGTTCTCAATCTCTACCCAAACTGCTCCATTGTCTGCAGAACGAACGCAATTTTCAATCCAGCGAATTCCATCAATACCAGCATTAATATCCGGATAAACTAGATTTTTCAGAGTTTCCTCATCGTTTCGATTTTTAGCATCAATCGCAATGGCAAATTTGAGATAAATATTTGCCCAGGCATCGGACAAACCTTCGACATGTAGTGCCCCTAAACGTTCGTCAGCATTACAGCTTTCATCTAAGTATGGCATCGCTCGAATGAACGTTTGGGAAGGCTCACCTTGAACTTCAAACTTAAGTTCGCCGCCTTTATTATCCCACCATTCTAAACTTCCTTTAGAACCTACAATACGGATTCTATGACCATCCATACATCCTGCATTGATAGAAGAAGTCCAAAGTCTTCCTACCGCTCCGTTTTCATAATGCATCATAACAAAAGCATTATCTTCTAAGGGAGCGCGGCTTCCAACAAAACTCTGCCGATCACATAACAATTTTTTAATTTTCATATGCGGCATAATCAGTTGGGACATATAATACGTATGGGTGGACAGGTCCCCTAAAACAAAACTTGGTCCTGCAACCTTAGGGTCCACACGCCATTTTTGTGCATCACTTGTTTTATCAGCCTGATCATTTGCATTAAATCCATGTGTATACTGCAATTCAACCACACGAATCTCACCTATTTTACCTTGTTCAATCATGGCCCGCATTTGAAGTAACATTTGATTCCCAGAAAATCCATACGTTACACCAACAATTTTCCCTTTTTGTTCTGCCAGAGCTTTAATCTCTTCCCCTTCTTCAGAGGTAAAAAACAAAGGCTTTTCACAAATTACGTGTAAACCGGCTTCCAATGCACCTTTTGTAATTTCATAATGAGTCCCATTAGGAGTCGCAATGGAGACAACCTCAATGCCATCTTCTCTCTTTGCTTCAGCGGCAAACATGGTTTTATAATCAGGATAGCAGCGGCTTTCATCCATACAGATATTGACCCCAAAATCTTTACCTCTTTCTGCATCTATATCAAAGGCACCTGCTAGTAATTGAAAAGCGGTATGATCTCTTAGTGCACCGGTACGGTGCTTGTAACCAACCTGACTAAGCCGGCCGCCTCCGATCATTCCCCAACGCAGCGGTCTTGCAATTTTTTTCTCTCCATTTAGCATGATAATCGCCTCTCTTTTTTTGTGTTTTATTTTTTGGATTTTCAGATACCTATACGCAATAAAGGCTATACTTTACAAATAGAATGTAAAAATTACATATTTTGTTTGGACTAAAAACTAAGTGTTTGTTGTAATGCATTGATAGATGTCCGGATCCCTGCTTCTACTGACATGGTTAGGTCTTCCATTTCCAAAGAAACCTCTGCATCGTAGCCCACCATCTTTACTACAGAGAAAAATTCTTTCCACCATTGCAAATCTTGCCCGCATCCTACTGCTACATAATTCCAGGCTCTATTCACTACATCTGTAATTTCTTTTGTTTCCAATACACCATTCACAGCCGATAGGTGCCGCTCAATCCGGACATCTTTCCCATGTACATGATGAATCGCTGCCCCTAATTCTCTTGCTGCTAGGATCGGATCGGCTCCCATCCAGATAAGATGGCTAGGATCCAGGTTTAAGCCAACTACTGGTCCAACTACATTACGTAATTTAAATAAAGTTTCAGGATTATACACTAATTGGGAACTGAAATTTTCAAGAGCAATCTTTTCCACTCTGCAAGTTTCAGCTTTTTTCACTAGACCTTTCCAATACGGAATAGCTACCTCATTCCATTGATAATCTAATATTTCTTTCAGAACTGGAGGCCAGCTGACGGTATACGTAATCCAGTTAGGAATCTTATCTTCAGGACTTCCTGCCGGCAGACCACTCATCATAATTACTTTTTTTACCCCTAACAAGTTAGCTAACTCCATTGTTTTCTCTGTAATTTCCCGATGCTGTTGGCCAAGTTCACCTGGGTCTAACGGATTTCCGGAACAATTTAAAGCACACAGTTTGATATTCCGTTTTTCTAAACTATGTAAAAAATCACTTCTTTTTTGCTCACTTTCTAATAGATCGTTTAATCTTAAATGAGGTGCCGGGGACCAGCCCCCAGTAGTCATTTCAATTGTATCGATGCCTAACTCTTCCACAAAGTCCAACATCTCCTCAAATGGCAGATGGCCCAGACTATCTGTTACATAAGATAGTTTCATAGAATTTTCTCCTTCATGTCTTCGTGTTTTATTTTTCATTTAAGGACATCTTTAACATTCACTTATTTTATTGAATCCGCTTTCAAATTCGCATTGTTATTATTTCCGTATGAATCACCCTCTTCTAGATTGTCATTCCCTTGTTTCTACAAGTAATTATATAAAAGTCTTTTCTATTAGTAATTAAACTATGGAGACATGTTTTTATACTTTTAGGACATCTTTCTTTTGGGAATAAACATAAAGTATAAAAAAAAGAGACTCCAACATAATGAAGGAGTCAGTTATCAGAGTATGTAGTTGTATTAATATCTACAAACAGCGAGCGAAACCGCCCAGGCGATGTTTGCATCATTGTAGTAAACACACGGGTAAAATATTGAACATTAATAAAACCCGTTTCCTCCGCAATTTCCTTTATCGATAAATTCGTTTTTTTGAGTAATAAAACTGCCCTGTTGATCCGTTCATCCCGAACATATTTTGAGAAACTAACTCCTAATTCAGATACAAATATTCGCGACAAATGTCTGCCGGATATGTGCAAATGTTTTGCTACTTCGGTAAGCTTCAAGGAATTGGACAAATTGTCATGAATATATAATTGCGCTTGATTAAGGAGCATAGAATACTTTTCGGGAATATTCATATGATTACTCTTATTCAAATCAGGAACAAAATCTTGCAGTATGGAAATAATGAGGGAATATGCAATGTTTGAAAGCACTTCTTCAAAAAACTCATTATTGCGCTTTGTTGCTTGGATAAGAAGTGATTTCCATAATAAAGCTGTTTCGATTTCGTCTTTCCCATGTACTACTATTTCGGTGCATTGTTTTGCCGTCTCCACGATTCTGATCCAGGATTCACTCGACTCTGATTCGATTAGTTCAAATGCAACATATAACAGGGACAGTCCCTTTTCGCTTTTTATTTGGTGTAAAACTTCCGGTCTGGATAAAAAAATAGTATTCTCTTGAAGCAAATAGGAACTATAATCATCAGTATATATCCCTTTCCCCTCAACTACATAACATACCTCAAAAAAGGAATGTTTATGTAATGGAGTGTCATAATGTTGTGGCATAACGCCCCAATAATGAACTTGGAAAGAAGCACCATTTTGGTTTAAACGATGAAGATAATCATTCAATGAAATTTTCCCAGATATATATTTATGTAAATCCAAGTCAAGCACTCCTTATCCAAGTTGTTCATTATTCTTATATGCAAAAAGCCTTTCCTCGTTTTCACTTAGAAAAGGCTTTATAATATGATTGGGATTTAGATAGATTTACAGATGTAATCCCTCTCTGATGGATTTTAACGTTACTTCGTTGGACCAATCTGGTTTGTCCGGATAAGCGAAGACTGAATTTGTTACAATTCCATCAAATTTCATTTCTCTTAATTGACGATATAACGCATCGAAATTGATTTCCCCTTCACCAGGGTTCAAATGCTGGTGGATGGTTACGTTGGCATTAGGTGGATTAATAATATAACGTAATCCAAATGCTGCTTTATGATTAAGAGTATCAGCAATTAGAACATGAGCAAGTAAATCACCTGCTTCTTCCAAGTGTTTTGCTACATCGCCAATGCCATCATCATAGTAGAAAGCATGTGGTACAGAATAGACTAACTTAATCCAATCTTTGTCAAATGCACGAATCATACGAATGGCTTCTGTGTTCAACTCAATAAAATCATTAGGATGGGATTGTATATTTAGGTTAATCCCTTCTTTTTCAAACAGTGGAATAAGCTCTTCCATTGATCTCACAAAAGCGGCTTCACTATCTACCGGACGGCTTTTATCTCCGGCAAATTCGGTGTTCATTAAATCTACGCCCAATTCAGAAGTGATTTCAATGCAGCGCTTCCAATTTTTCACCGCGGCTTGGCGTTCTTCTTCAATTGGTGAAGACCATTGTTGAACAGGAAGGACAGAAGAAATTTTGACACCGGCATCTAGACAAAATCTTTTTAAATCTTTGATGAGCTGCTTATCTACCTTTGGGTATTCATTAAACCAAATAAAATCTTTCCGTGGTGATAACTCTACCCATTCATATCCTAATCTTGCAACTGTATCAATCGTATCTTTTAAATTCGTATTGTCACGATAATGTGACGGATCGTATGCTAAACGCAATGTAATTTTCCCCTTTCTTTAGCGGGCAAAGAGTGCCCACAAACACCAATTTCTATAGTCATTAAATGGACAATATCCCGTCTTTCCCTTAATTAACTAATTCTTTATTCAGCAGTAATTCATCAATATATTTTCTCGCCTTCAGCGCATATTCAAACGGATTAGCTTTGGCAGGGTCTTGTTCCGCCTCGACCACAATCCAACCTTCATACCCGCTTTCAACAATTGCATCCATGATTGGATGAAAATCAATCATTCCATCTCCGGGAACCGTAAAGACACCTTTTTTAACACCTGTTAGGAAACTATCATTCTGTTCTTTCACTTCTTTGGCCATCTCTTCACGAATATCCTTAAAATGAATATGTTTAATACGTGATTGGTATTTGTTAAAAATCGCTAACGGATTTTCTCCTGAAAATACAAGATGTCCTGTATCAAATAATAATGATACGTGATCAGCTGCTGTATGTTCCATTAAGCGCTCAATTTCTTCAGTGGTTTGCACACCTGTTCCCATATGGTGATGGTAGACAATTTCCATCCCCTTTTCGTGTGCTAGTTCCCCTAATGCCTCTAATCCATGGGTCAATAAATCCCACTCTGCATCCGTAAATACTGGCTTATCCTTAAATACAGGGGTATCCATCTGCCCTTGAATGCTCCGGCCCTGCTCCGCAACAACAATCACCTTTGCCCCCATTGCATGTAAGAAATCTCGATGTTCAATAAAGGCTTGTTTCGTTTCTTCAAATGGCTTTGTTGTTAAAAAAGAACTGAACCAGGCACTCGCTACCTGAAGATTTCTTAGTTCTAAATATCTTTTTAATGTTCCCGGATCTCTGGGATATTTATTGCCGATTTCCGTTCCTGAATAGCCAGCCAATGCCATTTCACTAACACATTGCTCAAAAGTATTCTCTTTTCCTAACTCTGGCATATCATCATTTGTCCAGGCGATAGGTGCACAGGCAAATTTGATTTTCTTACTTGTTTCCATAAAAAAATTCTCCCTTCAACTTTAACTGGATATATGGAATTAAGCTTTTACTAATACATCAAGATCGATAAGTTGTTTCGTATCGACAGATTGTTGACAGGCAATTGCCACTTTCGTGCTTTGCAATCCGTCATACGCACTGACTTCCGGCTGACGTTTTTCTTGAATACAAGCAATAAACTCGTTCATTTCATTCTTAAACGCTTCACTAAAACGCTCAGGGAAATTTTGCGAAGTAGGTCTTACTACACCATGTTCGTCGAAAACAGTCACTAAATTCTTTTCCGGTGCCGCTGCTACTCGCAGCATTCCTTTTGTACCAATTAGTTCTGTCTCCACATGATATCCGTGGGCAGCGTTTCGTCCCGCCACAAGAATCGCCATCGTCCGGTCCTCTAATTGCATCATGGCTGCACCTGTTTCTAATTCGTTCACTTTGTCTAATTCAGGGTATGCCGCATTTTTTCCTATTGCCCATACACGGCTAACTTCTTGTTTCGTGAACCATCTAACTAAGTCAATATCATGAATCGACATGTCGGCGAACAAGCCACCGCTGTTACTTGCCCCGGCAAATTTCACAAAGCTCTCTAGCCCTGAGCTTGGGTCAATTCCATAACAGCGGACAACCGTTAATTCACCTAATTGACCTTCATCCACCATTTTTTTTGCATATTGATACGATTCATCATAACGTCTCATAAAGCCAAGCATAAAAATCTGTTCAGGATGGGCATCGATGACTTCAATCGTTTTTTCAATATCTTCTATCTCTAATCCAATTGGTTTTTCACTAAATACATGCAGGCCTTTTTCTATCGCTAAACGAATTTGCTCTGGGTGAAACCCTGAAGGTGATACAATCACGACCGCATCAAGATTTAGACTATCTACCATTTCTTCATATGTTTTATACGTTTCTGTTACGCCTAATTCGTTTTTAGCAAACTCTAACTCTTCTTCTATAAAACTACAAGCAGCGTAGAGCTCCGCTCCAGGAGTATGTTTTGCTATATTCTTAGCATGTACTTTACCAAGCCTTCCTAACCCAACAATCCCGATTTTAATACTAGTCATTCATTCCCCCCCAGTCTAGCTATCAAAAATTAAGCGTTTTCACTAATTGCATAAAGAATGGATGATTGTTAATCCTTTAATGAATAAAACAAATAGGATATAAGTTTATTATATTTTGGTTACCTATTGGTTATCTATACCCAAATATTATTACTAATACTTATCAAAGTCAATGACTTTTTTTGAAATGTTTTGTTATTTAAAAAGCCTTCGGTAGTACTCCCCCGAAGGCCTAAATTTTCTAGTAAAATATTTTATTTATAATCTACCCAAACAGCACCATTATCAGCGGAACGTACGCAGTTTTCTACCCAGCGAACGCCCTCGACTCCTGCATGAATGTCTGGATACCACAGATTTTCTAATGTTTCGCCACGATCTGCCGCATCCATTGCTAACGCAAACCGGGTATAGAGATTTGACCAGCCTTCGAACAGCCCTTCCGCATGTCCTGCACCGATACGGTCAGCCGTTAATGCTTCCGGATAGTTATAGTCCATACCACGGTCTAAAATTTGTGCTGGCTGTCCTTGAACTTCATAACGCAACTGATTAGGACGCTCATCATCCCATTCAATGCTGGCCTTCCCTCCGACCACACGAATCGAATGGCCGTGCATCGAACCGGCATTGACACAGGAAGACCATACAGTTCCCATTGCACCGTTTTCATATTCCATAATCGTAAATGCGTTATCCTCCAGCGGAGCCCGGCTTTTTACAAAGCTTTGACAGGAACACATTAATTTCTTGATTTTAAAATTGGGCAGCATGACTTCAGATAAAAACAATGGATGTGTTCCAACATCACCTAATACATAACTAGGACCTGCTACTTTCGGATCAACACGCCACTTTGTACTTGCATTACCTTCTTCTACCGCAGCTGAATGGAAACCGTGAGCGAATTGCATTTTAACAATGCGAATTTCTCCTAAATCACCGTTCGCAATCATTTGACGGGCTTGTTCAATCATCTGGTGTCCGGCATAACCATATGTAATACCGACAATGCGGTTTTTCTCTTTGGCAAGAGCCTCTAATTCTTCGGCCTCTTCCGTAGTAAAGCAGAGCGGCTTTTCACAAACTACATGCATACCTGCAGTTAAAGCAGCTTTCGTTATTTCATAATGAGTTCCATTTGGCGTTGCAATGGAAACAGCTTGAATGCCGTCTTCACGTTTCGCCTCTTCGGCAAACATGGTTTTATAATCAGGATAGCATCGTTCTGGATCAACATGTAAATTGACTCCAAAGTCTCTCCCTCGTTCTGGATTAATATCAAACGCTCCAGCTACTAATTGAAAGTTATGATCACGTAACGCGGCTGAACGATGGATATACCCAATCTGGCTTCCTTTTCCACCGCCGACCATTGCCCAGCGAATTGGTTTTTCAACATTTTTTTCTCCGTAAATCATCGATTATTACCCTCTTTCTTCAAATTAATATCCAACGCTTTTTAAGTAATCAACACTTTGTTTTACATCTCGTAAACTTGTATCTGAGTTTCTAGGGTCACGCTCTTGTTCAATCGTGATATACCCGTGATAATTAATTTTCTTTAATAACTTGTGAATAGATTTATAATCTATTACACCCTGTCCAATCGGACACATCACACCTTTACCACAAGCATCAAAAAAGCGAATCCGTTCCCCCATCACTTGCTCATATATATCAAGATCAATATCCTTAAAATGAATATAATCTAGTCGGTCTGCGCACTTTCTAAGCCACTCTAACGGGTCTATTTTTGAATAGTACAAGTGTCCAGTATCAAGACAAAATCCAGCAGTTTCATATGGAATATCGTTTAAAAGTTTATTAATTTCATCCTCAAATTCGATATATCCGCCGGCATGTGGGTGGATTACAGCGCGTACCCCGTACTTTTTCCAAGCGCGCTCTGAAATTAATCGAATATGTTCCATCATCTGCTTCCACTCATTTTCATTTAATCGGACTGCTTTGTCTGGATGACCTGCGTAATAATCACGTTCATCATGCCCCCAATCCATAACTGTTAAATATGGAGTCGGAAACTTTTGTCCTTCTTCTTGCGGTATGGCAGGAAGTTTGGTGATTAAAGAACAAATATCATCAACTTGATTTAGTAAATTTTCTACATTAGATTCTGAAAGCAAATCATCAAAAATCGTTCCGGCAATGATCGTTAAATCATTTTTAGCAAGCTCGGCTTGCACTCTTTCAATCTCCATTGGTATATATCCATATGGGCCTAACTCAATACCTTTATAGCCTGCTTGTGATGCTTCACTTAACACCCTCTCCCATGGTGGGAGATACGGGTTCTTTGGATCATCTACGCCCCAGCAGCATGGCGCTCCTGAAATTTTAATACTCATGTATAACACCTCCAGATTCCATGTCTCTATTATAAATCCACCTTATTTTAAACGCTTTCACATTATTGTTTTAATACTCATATAAAAAAACGATAGTTTACCTTTAACAAAATAAAAAATTTCACTATCTTGTTATTATCAGAAAAGCGCAAGTGCCCTGGTCAGCAGCGTCCACCATTTCGATTACAGTTAATCTGAACTTAGCACCTAAAGAATTTAGAAAGCTACCATTCTAAAACCTTATGAACTTATTTAACACAGCAAAAAAGTAACACCCTTTCGGTGCTACTTTGATATTTTTGTCCAAATTTGACGGTATTTTTTTGGAGTCATCCCAACAGTTTTTGAAAAAAGAGTAGTAAAATAGCTGATATTATCATAACCAACCATTCCGGATATTTGTGTGACACTGTAGTCTGTATTAATAAGCAGTGACTGTGCTTCACCAATTCGCCGGCGAATAATATATTGAATCGGAGAAGAACCAGTTGCTTCTTTAAAAACATGCACCAAATAAAAAGGGCTGATCGCCAGTGACTGAGCGATCGATTCTAAATTAATATCCTCTAAATAGTTTTCATCGAGATAATCTTTTATACGATTTGATAGGAAGGATTCTTCTGCATTCGTTAATGCTCTAACCTCTTGAGGAATTTGCAAAATGAGCGAAATAAGTGCACACAGTAAATAGTTACACAGCTCCACTAAACCCGTTTTTCCCTCTTGGGCTTGGGTGCACATCATTTTTAGTAAAGCTTCAATTTGATCAGCATACTCCCCACTATGGATTACATAAGAGACATCCTCTGAAACTAAATGGTTGGCCGGCAGTCCCTTTAGTTTCAAATTCGTAACCCCGCAGCAGTAAACACTCATGGATGTATCTGGATTTGCCATTTCATCATGAAGAACATGGCTGTTATAAATCAATAGATCCCCTTTTCGAGTATCATATTTCCGTTCACCAATCACATGAACCCCTTTGCCCTCTTTAATAAAAACAATTTCCATAATATCATCATGACTGTGCATGATGCGAGGCAGCCTTGTATACGCTTGATCAACATCACAAATATAGAGGAGTTTAGGGAGCAATCCATCCTCAAATATAGAATGAACGTCTTGCTTTAAAAAATACTGCGTCACTTTATTCACCTTCAATCTAATTACAAATATTTGTTCGATTTTTATGAATATCTTAACATATTAGAAGAAAATGAAATATAAAATGGAGACATCCATTTTTAACCAAATAGATGTCCCCACCCTACTCTATACCTTCTTAGAAATCTTTAAGTGAGGCTTTTTCAAACTCTGAATCTTTTTTTACTGATTCTTTGATTAACCCTTGATAATCTAAATTTAAAATTAATAATATTAAAAATGCATACAGTCAATATTTTTATAATATTATTTATCTTTTAAACTGTAAAAAACAAATTAGAGAAGAAACAATCTTTTCCCTTTAAAAAGAACATTTCCTTTATTTCTAATTTTGATATAACTTTTGTTGACCTTTTTCTAGTTTTGATTGTACCTCACTTGTATTCCACCTAATAACTAAAATGGTGGCGATCAAACCTAGTGATCCTACAAAGTAAAATCCGCCTGCGATACCAAACTTTGCATTGAAGATCCCCGAAAAAAACGGGCCAGCAAAGATACCAATTGCATATAGTGCCTGGTACGCACCCATAGCAGTTGCTCGTTTTTCAAATGCGATCTTTTCTATGGACATCCCCAACAGAAGCGGGAAAATTAATCCAAGTGCAAAGCCGCTAAAACCTTGATTAGCCAAGAATAACCCTTTTGTCTCAATAAAGGGGATCATGATCGTAAAAATAGATGCTGAGGAAAAGGCAATGATTAATGATTTCCATTCACCTAAGCGCGGAACCAGTACACTCCCCATAAAAAGGGTTGCAATGGCATGAGGGATCATAAAGGCAGCCACAATGAATGTAAGTTCCCTGGGCTTAAATCCGATGTCCAAAGCATAATGGCTTGTAAACCCAAACATTGTGGAGAAGATGATACTATGGGCGATAATAGATAAGAAAGATACCTTTAATAATGAAGGTTCCCGCATAACAGATGCTAATTCCTTCAACTTTACAGGAGCTCTCTCAATCTCTTCCTTCGGTTCAAAAATAAAAAAAGAAAGAACAGTACCAATGAGACTAAAGAACGCACCAATCCAAAATGGAGATTTAAAACCCCATGCATCGACCAAATAGCCACTAAAACTCATGCCTAAAAATTGCGCTAAAACAACAATAAATGAAATGCTTCCCATAGCACGATGAACTTGCTCTTTCGTAAAATAACTAGGATATAACACGGTAAATGCAACCCATGATGCTGCCCCAAGCCCTGCAAGTGTACGAGCCACGAGAATCCAGCCTAAACTATCCGTTATCAAATAAATCGTGCAACTGATGGTGCTAGCCAGCATGCCAATGATGATAAAAGGTTTCCGCAATTTCAGTAAATCAGAAAATATTCCGATAGGAAGCCTGCATAGAAGTTGCATAAGACCATAGCTGCTCAATACAATTCCGATAAATGTATACCCTCCCCCAATTGACTCCATATAGGGCGATAAAATAGGAATATAAATAAAATGTGGAAACCATAATAAAAAGGAAACGACCATAAACAGATTTTTATTTTTATTTTTATGTACATGGAATATCCCCACCATACCACGCCCCTCTTTTCAAATTGAAATAATTAAAAGATAAAAGGATGTCTTTGTAAATATAAAGACATCCTCCTTTATTAAGCTTTATTACTTGATTTGAATTCTCTCAGTTTGGCTTTTACGGTTTGTTTTACCGCTTCGTTACCCGGAGAAAGGATGGTACGTGCATCGTATACTTCTTTGTCTTTATCCAAAACTTCGCGCACAGCTTTAGCCCATGCCTGCAAACATTCTGTATTGACATTAATCTTCGCATGACCAAGTTCAATCGCCTTTTGGATTTGATAATCAGGGATACCGGAACCGCCGTGTAAAACAAGTGGTACATTGGTCATCTCGGAAATCTGCTTCATTTCAGCAAATCCTAACTTTGGCTCACCTTGATATGGACCATGAACAGAACCAAGCGCTGCTGCTAAAGCATCAATTTCTGTTTCTTTGACAATACGTAAACATTCCCCTGGATCGGCATATTGAATACCGCCAATTAGTCCGTCTTCATTACCGCCTACGGTCCCAACTTCCGCTTCCACTGAAACGCCGCGAACTCTTGCATAATCGGCTACTTGCTTAGTCATATCAATATTTTCATCAATTGGATGATGTGAGCCATCAATCATGACGGATGTATATCCAGCGTCAATTGCTTCTTTACAACGTTTCACACTACTTCCATGGTCTAGGTGTAAAGCGACTGGTACGGTTATATTTTTTTCTTTTACCAGACTATTAATCATTGTTGCAATCGTTCTAAATCCACCCAAGTAATCTACAAGTCTATCAGAGGATGCTACAATTACAGGAGATTGTTCTTCTTGTGCCGCTTCTAAGATCGCTTCAGCCCATTGATAATTATTAATATTGATTTGCGCAACGGCATATTTTTCTTGTTTCGCTTTTAAAAGCATTTCTTTCATCGAAACTAATCTTGTTGCTACTAAAGACACTGGAATCTCACCTCTCTTATCAACCAATATTTAATACGTTCTTAGTACTGTTTAGCCGTTTCTAATTTTTGCTGTCTAAATGCATATGCCTTTTGGATACTTTCTTTTTTTGATACTTCTGCCACTCCCACATTCCACCAGCTGTCATAACCATCTGTCATCGTTTTTGGAAGCACTTTAATATCGATTAAAGTAGACACTTCTTGTTTCTTCGCATCTTCTAACGCTTCTTTCAATTGTTCAACTGTATTAACGCGATATGTTTTCGCACCATATCCTTCTGCTACCTTCGCATAATCTATAGTTAAAATCTTGTTGTCATGTGTTCTAAATTCGCAGAAATAGCTGCCGCCGCCATGATCCATTTGCAGATTATTTATACAGCCGAAACCAGAGTTGTCAAAAAGGACAACATTGATTTTTTGTCCATATTGAATCGCTGTAATTAGCTCAGAGTGCAGCATTAAGAAACTTCCATCCCCAACAAGTGAATAGACCTCTTTTGTTGGCTCAGCCAATTTAACCCCTAATGCACCTGATACCTCATAGCCCATGCATGAATAACCATATTCTACATTGTACGTATTTGGTACAGTCGGATTCCAAACACGCTGAACATCGCCTGGAAGGGACCCGGCTGACGTAATAATGGTGCTGTCCGGTGAAATCGTATCATTCACTGCGATTAACGCAGTGGTTTGCGCCAATTCCGTGTTTAGCGCATCAGCATATTCATTCAAAACTTCTTGCGAGAAATGGTTTTTGACCTCTGGATCGAAATTTTCACGCGTAAAACTTACTTTACTTAAGCGGTCACGTTCAGCAATCCACTCTACTTTTAATTCAGTAATAAAAGAGCCGAATTCACTTTCATAACCCTCTAAAAGAGGCGCCAATTGTTCTAATGTTGTTTTCGCATCAGCAACTACCTGAAAGGCATCCAGTTTGTATGCCTGTAGACGGCTGACGTTGATGTTTAAAAACTTGGTTGTTTCAAAGTTAAATGCTGTTTTTGATGACGTCGCGAAATCTGTATATCTAGTACCGATCCCAATAATTAAATCTGCCTGGCGTGCTGCTTTATTTGCTGCTACCGTACCAGTGATGCCCATTCCGCCCAAATTGTTTTTGAATGTAGATTCTACGGTTGCTTTACCAGCCTGTGTCTCTACTAATGGAATATTGTGTTTTTCTGAAAGAGCTAGTAAAATGTCACGTGCTTTCGAATATTTAGCACCGCCGCCAATAAGAATCACTGGCTTTTTACTCGACCTGATTAATTCAGCTGCTCCGTTCAATTCACGTTCTACCGGCGCTTTACGATCTACATAATGCACGCGCTTTTCAAAGAATTTCTCATCATAGTTAAATGCTTCCCCTTCAACATCTTGGGAAATACAAATCGTTGCGGGGCCAGCTTTACCTGGATCTGTCATGACCTCAAACGCACGAATTAAACTTGACATTAACTGTTCAGGGCGAGTAATACGGTCCCAATATCTTGAAACAGGTTTTAACGCATCATTTGTCGTAACCGCTAAGCTATATTCTTGTTCCACTTGTTGTAACACTGGATCGGGCTGTCTTGTTGCAAATGTATCCCCAGGAATAAATAGCACTGGGATATTGTTAGCTAATGCCGTTCCTGCCGCTGCTGCTAAGTTAGCGGAGCCTGGTCCAACAGAAGTGGTCACAGCATAAATTTTTTGACGTAACATTTGTTTACTATAAGCAATGGCCGCGTGTGCCATCCCTTGTTCATTTTTCCCTTGAATGACCTTCAAATGGCCTGCATCCTGTTCCAGTGCTTGACCAATCCCCAATACATTTCCATGTCCGAACACATTGAACATACCTTCAACGAATGGAAATTCCTCTCCATCAACATGGATATATTGCTGATTTAAAAATTTGATTAAGGCTTGTGCTGTTGTTAATCTAATTTTCCCCACGGACCTTTTCACCTCTTACTGATTTAGTGGTACTTTGGTGCGTTCAGCAATTAATTGCTCAATTTCTTCTACGGTTGGCATAGCTTCAGAAGAACTATGCTTACTGACAACAATTGCAGCAGAAGCACTGCCGTATTTAAGAGCATTTTCAATATCTTTACCGCTGATTAAGGCATATAAAAATGCGGAAGCATACGAATCACCTGCACCAAATGTTTTTAATACCTTCGTTAAATAAGCATGGCCTATGAATACTTCCCCTGATTTTGCATAAGCATATGATCCTTCGACACCGTGTTTAATCACTACTAGATCTGGAGAATGTTTAAATAAATGGCTTACAGTAGCCTCGTTGCTGCCATCTGTACGATTTTCCATGACATCAAATTCATCACGTGTTCCGATAACAACATTTGATTGCTGTGCAACCATTGTATAGTAGACAGATGTTTCTTCTTTCGATGCCCATGTATAACCGCGATAATCTAATTCAAAAATAACCTTCACGTCATTTCTCTTTGCCAGCTGGACTGCTTTTAATACAGCCTCACGTGATGGGCTTTTTGCAAGAGCTGTCCCAGAAACTAAAAGTATTCTTGAACGTTTAATATAATCTTCACTTACCTCGGTAGGATCTAAGAAAAGGTCAGCTACTTCATCACGATACATTAGGATGCTGCACTCCTCCGGGCTTTTAATTTCCGTAAAAGCTAAGCCGGTTTTATGTCCCTCTTGGTCTACTACCATATTGGATGTGTCTATACCGACACCAGCCATATATTGTTTAATAAAACGGCCATGCTGGTCATCGGCCAGTTTACCGATAAAGCCAGCTTTTAAGCCAAGTTTAGAGGCTCCAATGGCAATATTCGCCGGTGAACCGCCAACATATTTTTTGAACGTCATAGTTTCTTCCATTGGACGGTTATATTCTACTGCGTTTAAATCGATGCATGCACGACCAATCGCAATGATGTCAAATTCTCTTTCTGAAATAAATTCAATCTTCATGTTGTTTAGCACCCCTTATTGCTTATTATCGTTCTAGGATCCATTCATGAGCAGGTTCGTTGTGGAACTTCCAGATTCGGGTAGGGCCTGCCATAATGTTTAAATAATAGGATTCATAACCATCTGGAACCGCTACGGGATGATACCCTGCTGGGACTAATACAACATCTCCATTTTCCACTGCCATCGTCTCATCAAGCGAACGATCGTCAGTATACACACGTTGAAACACAAATCCTTGTTTTGGATTCATTTCATGGTAGTACGTTTCTTCTAAAAATGACTCATGCGGCAAGTTGTCTTGATCATGTTTATGAGGTGGATAGCTGGACCAGTTTCCACTTTCCGTAAACACTTCTACCACTAGTAAACTATTTGCAGATGGATTAGAATCGGCTAGAATATTGTGCACTAACCGTTTATTATTATATTTTCCTCTTTGTTCAATGCTGTTATCTTCAGCTTTAATAAGTCTTGTCGGTAATTGTTTTTCAGATGGAGAATAGCAAAGAATGACCCTCGCGGCTGTTACGGCTTCAACTGCAAACGTACGGTCGTTTGAAACATAGACACTATCTGTTGGTTTCTTTTCAAAAACACTTTCTCTAGTACCTATGTTTTCAAAGGTTTCTACATTGTCTGTTACATTAATTTTTCCTGTTAAAGCAACAATGCAGCATTCTGCTTTTCCTAAATTTTCCCGATAGCTTGCTCCTGGAGCTAAATCCACTACTTTCAATGCTACGTATTCTAAAGGTGAATTTTCACTTGTTACTTCATGAACCAGATTAACTCCTGGTGATGTTTCTACTCGATTTGGTTTTCGGAGTAATTTACTCACTTATTTCAACTCCTATATAGTCGTTTATGAATAGCTATTATCCTAGCTTAATTAGCCAGGATAATAGCCTCTATTCAAAGTCTCATTCAAATGATGGGGCTTTGTAGTTTGCAGTCACAACTTTTTTACGAGTGTAGAACTCAACGCCATCTTTTCCATTTGCAGGTAATGTTCCATAAAACGAAGACTTCCATCCGGAGAATGGGAAGAATGCCATTGGTGCGGGAACACCCAAGTTAATTCCTAACATACCTGCATCGATATTTTCACGGAAGTAACGAATAGATGAAGCGTTTGATGTATAAATACATGCACCATTTGCAAATTCTGATTTATTTGTTGTTTCCACTGCTTCTTTTAAGTGTTTAACACGAATGATGGATAATACTGGGGCAAAAATTTCATCTTTCCAGATTTGCATATCAGTGTTAACGCCGTCAAAAATCGTCGGTCCAACAAAGTATCCTTCTTCCGGTTGTCTTTCGCGGCCGTCGCAAACTAACTTCGCGCCTTCTTCAATACCTTTTTGGATATAGCCTAATGTACGTTGATGGTTTTGTTCACGAATAACCGGACCTAGGAACACACCTTCATCAAGGCCGTTACCAATCTTTATATCTTTTGCTTTTTCAACTAATTTTTCAAGGAATGCATCAGCAACGCCTTCTTCTACTGTTACAACAGAGCAAGCCATGCAGCGTTCGCCAGCAGAACCGAATGCAGAAGCAATAACGTTTGTTGTTGCATGATCTAAATCAGCATCATTTAAAACGATGGAGTGGTTTTTAGCACCTGTTAACGCTTGAACACGTTTTAGGTTCTCGCTGCCGCGTTTGTAAACATATTCACCAACTGGCTGTGAACCAACAAAGGAAATAGCTTTAACTTTCGGATGATCAAGGAGTCCGTTTACGACATCATGTGCACCATGAACGACGTTGAATACACCTTTAGGAAGACCAGCCTCTTCTAATAATTCTGCTAATTTTTGTGCTAACAATGGAGTTCTTTCAGATGGCTTCAATACAAATGTATTACCTACTGCAATCGCCATTGGGAACATCCAGCAAGGTACCATCATTGGGAAGTTAAATGGTGTAACTCCGCCGACAACCCCAATTGGATAACGGTAGTTTGTAACTTCAACATCTTTTGCGATTGTTGTAAGTGAATCACCCATCATTAATGTAGGAGCTCCTGCTGCAAATTCAACATTTTCAATTCCGCGTCCTACTTCTCCTAATGCTTCGGAAAGAGCTTTACCATTTTCAATGGTAATAATTCGAGCTAGTTCTTCTGTATTTTTTTGTAATACTTGTTGGAAATTAAATAGGATTCTTGCGCGTTTTTGAACAGGAACATCCTTCCACTCTTCAAATGCTTTTGCTGCCACTTCCACTGCATAATCAAGATCTTCTTTTGTAGAGATCGGAACTTGAGCAATTACTTCTTTTGTAGCTGGGTTATATACATCTTCATATTGAGCAGTCTTGCTTTCTACCCACTCACCATTTATGTAGTTTTTTAGTTTTTCAACTTTTACTGCTGTTTCAGCCATTTCTTTTTCCTCCTTAATGATTTCATCTCAATAATTGGGGTATTTCTCTTGAAATCAATTTCAAGTTGAACTTATAGATTGATAACTTCTTGGCACTTCTTGCTAAATCAAGAGTGTTTATTACATATTGGTTATCTTTTGGTTATCTTTGGTTACATATTAATACTAAAAGCGCTTTCAGTCAACCCCTTTTTCTTTCCTTTTATAATATGTTGGGTACTTTTTAAAATACCACACGCGACTGAAGTCGATTTCAATTAAACTTTCAAACTACTAAACTTTGATCCGCAAGAATGTCTAATAAACAAAAAAGAAGGAATGGGGTAAAATTACAAATTTCCCGTTAAAAACTGAGCCTCACCAAAACCAAAACTCCAGTCTGCCGCTCCATTTGTCACAATCGAAATCATAATATCATTAGGTTCAATGCCGCAGCTTTCCTCTAACTCTTTGACAACTAATCGATAGAAGTCTTTTTTCTGCTGGTTGCTTCTTTCTGTGCTGGTTACACTAATCACAACAAGATCATGGCTTCTTTCAAATCCTAAGCCTGTATCTTGAATCACTAATTCGTTTGCAGGATGCTGGGTAACGATTTGATAACGGTCTCTTTCTGGTACTTCAAATGCTTTTACGACAGCTCGGTGAGTTGCATCCAATAATTTTCTTAGGGACTCCTCATCTCGTCCCTCTATAACATCAAATCTTATTAATGGCATGTTAGCTCCTCCTAATAACAAATAGTTTGTCGAATAAAAGATTATATAATTATTAAGTATTGGTTATATTTTGGTTATATCTGGTTCCATCATAATATGAAAAATCGATTCAGTCAATATTAAACCTTCTCACAGGTGCCCGTCACCGCCCGATATTTGGCAGACCTTGTCGTACAAAAAAAGCCCGTCCCTTAGAATGTACTTAACTTTCTTGGGCTTGGGACATTTTCAACTTTAGTTTTATTAATCTAACACTTTGTACCTGAAGATATATTTTTATTTATCCTGTTGAAAAGGAAATGTCCCATCAAATGAGGTCATGCCACACTTAATATAGAAAGGAGCGAGGTCGGATTCCCTGATCTTTTCCTACAAAGATTAAAAAAACGATGATGATTAGTCTTTTATGCTCTTGAAATAGCTGATTGATAAGGAAGTCGTGAATTTATCGTTGGAACAAAAAGTCACCAGATCCGTCTCCATGGTCTCATGATTTAGTTTTTATTTCTTCCCTTCTGCCCTTATCAACTCTCACACACATACAATACTTTTCCTGCTTCTGTTCCAAGGTCCCTTCATAAAAATCAAGTAATCGATCAATATTCATGAAACAAGGTTGTACTGCACTTGGATACTTAAACAAATAATAGCTGCTCCAAGGATAGGATTCTGGCTGCCTGACCATCCTCGCTTCAACAGGATTTAAATGAATGTAGCGACTGACCTCTAACATTCCCTCCTTATCTTCAATCACTTTGTCATAATAGCGCTTTTCATAAACATGTCCTGTTAACCGGTACTTTGCATTGTAATAGTTTGCGTACCGCTTGTTGATAAGAGACATAAGTTTTGAGAAGGGGATTTCTGGGGAACGCATCTGCAGGTGATAATGATTGGTCATTAAACAATAGGAGGCCATTTCAAAAGGAACTTTCTCATGAAGTTGATTCAGAATGTGCAAAAAAGCTTGAAAATCAGTTGCATTTCGAAAAAGCGGTTCCCGCCTGTTGCCCCTGCAAACAATGTGGTAAAAACGATTAGGTATCCAGATTCTTTTCTGACGTGACATTTATATCTCCCTCGCTATAGATTGTTGTTTAGATTTTAAAACTAACAAAATATGTTGAAAATAATTAAATGAAGCGTGAAATAGGATTTGATGATGAAGGAATACGGAGTCCAAAAGAGAGTTAGCGGGCTCGGGCTTATATTAACTATTTTTCTACAAAAAACTTAAAAGTCCTTCAAAGAAATACGAAAAAACGACAATCATTATATTTTAATCTTCAACAAAATTCGAGGCGTGTCACTGGAGTGCACCGGAATTCGGCGGTTGTGCAACTTATGGGGAGTAAAGTTGGAATCTATAAATAGAAAAGTCCAGAAATAACATAGGTAATCTCCCTGTGTTATTTCTGGCTTAATACCGTGGAACAACTCTGTGAAACAAGATTATTCGGGCGGTGACAGTGAATTGCGCCCATAATAGTTGACACGAATAATTCCGGAAATCTATGACCATAATTGTCAT
>NZ_LDNB01000008.1 GCF_001026695.1 Neobacillus vireti | reverse complement strand
TTCTTTTGAACTTATCACCCTTGAGTCCAAGTTTATTCATGATCCGTTGAACCTTCTTATGATTGACTTTAAACCCACGGTTTTTCAATTCTAGTTTGATACGACGGTATCCATAATTGCCGTTATTTTCTTCGAAAATGGATTGAATACTTTCCTCCATCTCTTGATTTGGATTCTCCTTCTTTATCATTTTTATATGATAATGGTAGGAGGATTCGGGGATGCATACTATTTGTAAAACATCTTTTAGTTTGAAGTTTTCTTTGAGTTCGAATGATAACGCTGCTTGTGCTTTTCGAGATAGCCTTCCGGATCCATCTGAAAAGCTCGCAACTTTTTTAAGTATTCTACCTCTAAACGAAGAAGTTCGTTTTCTCGTTCCAATTTTTGTTCGTACGTCATTTCTTTTTGTTCGGTATGTTTATTTTTTCTGTTCTTAGCTTTATCAGACATGGATACCCGTCCTTTCGGTCTATCCAGGGCTTCAGCACCACCCTCAAGAAAAGCCTTCTTCCATGAGGCAATCATAGGAGGGTTTGTTAGCCCGAATTGAAGAGCTGTTTCCGTTTCTGAAGAACCTGTTCTTTTCATAAAGCTTAATACATCAAACTTGAATTGAACAGAATAAGTTTCATTATGCTTCTTCCTCATTATTCCTTTCATTCCGAATTCCTCGAAGATTTTAACCCATCTTTTAATCTGGGAACTGGATTTCATTCCATGCTTCTCTGCCAACTGATTATAGCTCAATTTTCCATCTTGATATTCTTTTACAAGCATTAACTTAAACTTTTCACTATATTTTGCCATAAAAATACACCCCAAAGGTTAGA
>NZ_LDNB01000007.1:89539-571399 GCF_001026695.1 Neobacillus vireti | reverse complement strand
TAGGCACGCCGCCAGCGTTCGTCCTGAGCCAGGATCAAACTCTCCAAGAAAGTTGATTAGCTCATAAAATAAAACGTTGGTTTAGTTTCTAAAAGAAACTTAAAAATATTGTTTGTTGACGTTTTTTGTTTGTTTAGTTTTCAAAGAACAAATGTATTTACCAGCGAAAAAAATATTATTGTTTTCTCCGCGGCTTGTACTCTCTTTTTAAATCAGCCACTTTAAAGCGACCTCATTAATTTATCATATCCAACTCCGTAATGTCAACAACTTTTTTAATTTCTTTTTTCGTTGTTTGACTCTCTCGAAGAGGACAAGATTTAATATAACATGAAAAAATAATGATTGCAATATAATTTTAAAAGGTTTTTTCAAAATATTTTTCGCAATCATCATTCATCATATTAGGAGTGAAATCAGTACTATTTTTCCACTATTCTATTTAATTTCGCTTTTTTCCTTTCAGACATGACAAATAATAAAATTCCGCCAATTACAATTAATCCACCCAAAACTTGAGTCCAAACAACATTTTCTTCTAATAAGTAGTAGGCGAGAATTGCGGCTCCGACTGGTTCGAATAAGATCGCCATCGAGATGGTCGAGGTACTGAGCCATTTTATCGACCAATTGAATAAGGTATGGCCAAGTAAATTTGGAATAAGGGCAAGCAAGATGAAACAGACCCAATCTTGTTTTGGGTATGGAAATAGTGGCTGACCCGCTGCCAAGACATAAATTAACAGGGTGATTGAACTCATAAAATAGACGACAAATGTATATGTAATAAGTGATAGCCTTTTTCGAACATCTTGACCAAATAATAAATAGGCTGTAATTAACGCACAGGCGATTAGGGCAAGTAAATCTCCAATTAGTGCATTACCACTAATTCGGAAATCCCCCCAGCTAATGAGAACACTCCCAGCAATAGCAATGATTCCGCTGATAATCGCCATACTCGAAGATTTCTCCTTAAAGAAAAAATAGGTTCCCACAAATGCAAATAAAGGCTGCAGGGTAACAAGAACTGTTGAACTCGCTACCGAGGTGTAGTTTAAGGACTCAAACCACAGGATAAAATGGAATGCCAATAATACTCCTGCAATGGCTGAAAAAAACCAGTCCTTTTTGGTGATATGACGAAACTCGGAAACATATTTCGTTAGGAAAATAGGAAGCATCAGTAGGACAGAAAAAAGTAAACGGTAAAAAGCAATAACTCCTGATGGAGCTGAACTCAGCTTTACAAAAATGGCCGATGTCGATACTGAAATCACACCAACCGCCAGCACGAAATATGGATTAATTTTTGATTCTTCCATGACGATCTCCTTTGTAGTACTATAAGTTTGATTTCATTATTTTACAGTTATTAAATCCCTTTTACTATATAAATACATTAAATCAATAGAATTTGACATTGGACGTGAATTTAGATGAGTAGTATTGATATCGAAATTTTGATGAAATTAGGAATTTCTGCTGTCTTCGGGTTAATAATCGGTCTCGAACGAGAGCTAAAAAGAAAACCAGTCGGCTTAAAGACGAGCCTCGTTATTTCCACCGTAAGCTGTCTACTGACCATTGTTTCAATTGAATCAGCTTATATGTTCCCTGATTCCGATCATGTTAAAATTACAATGGACCCGCTCAGGTTGGCAGCCCAGATTGTATCGGGGATGGGCTTTATAGGTGCTGGAGTAATCTTAAGGAGAGGCAATGACAGCATTTCCGGGCTCACGACGGCTGCGATGATCTGGGGGGCAGCAGGAATTGGAATTGCCGTTGGGGCTGGATTTTTTATTGAAGCCTTTGCTGGTGTGGCCCTGCTTATTATAAGTGTTGAACTAATCCCTTATTTAGTGAAGTTCATTGGCCCTAAACAATTAAGGGAGAAAGAAATCATGCTCCAACTTTTTATTAAGGAAAAAGTCCAAATCGATAAAGCCATTTCTTTAATAGTAGAGAAAAAGTATATCATTCGAAGGATTCGCATTAAAGATTTAGACAACGGGGATCATCTCGTGCAAATATTAGTTGCTGTAGATTATCGGGAAAAAACAACAGATGTTTATTTTTTTATTTCAGAATTAGAAGGAGTGCAGAAAGTGGAAGTTGAGAGCATGAGGTAACACTAAAATTTTCTTTCCGCTTTTTTTAAATTCCCTCTTGCAAGAATCGGTTTTTACAGATATAATTTTTCTTGTACCAAATAAGGGGGCTTAGCTCAGCTGGGAGAGCGTTTGGCTGGCAGCCAAAAGGTCAGCGGTTCGATCCCGCTAGTCTCCATATTTAAACAACGAAAACCCAAGTCATCTTAATAATGACTTGGGTTTTTTGTTACTTTTTCATTGTTCCATATTGGCATAGCAAATAACCGCTAAATAAAAGTGGGACTGACGTTTTTCTCAGTCCCACTTTGGGTTTAATAAAAGAATTTATAACATTGAACTTCGAGAATTGTCCAGCTCCAGCGCCCTAGCGGCTAATGTCCTTCGCACTCCGCCCTACGATAAGTCAACATCGGTTCGCTTCGCTCACCGTGTTTCCTTTATCTCAGTTGGAGTGCTCCAGGCCATACGCCGCTGAACAGGGCGCTTGCGCTTTTCTATATCATTTTGGATAACTTCGTTTCGTTTTACCGCTTGATTTACGAGACTCTTCCCGTTTATTTTTGGGAGGTGCTCCTATAGCAGTTTTGCTTCTTCTTTTATCTGGACCAGCCTTGGTTCCCCTTTTTTGCCCGCTTCTATTCTCATTCGGATTCGAATGCTTTCGATTGCGTGGTCCGCTTTTTTGTTTTTCCCTCGCTGTACCTCGATTATCACTCTTCCTATTAGGCAGGCCGCCGCGCGAATTGTTTTCGCTCTCCTCAGAATTACCTGTGTCCTGCTTTTGAATGGTAATAGCCAGTTCTTTTTCAATCATAGTGAGCACAGGTATATTTGCTGAGGTATAAAATGTAATTGCTATTCCGGTCATTCCCGCTCTGCCCGTTCTTCCGATACGGTGAATATAGCTTTCCGCATCCTCAGGAATATCGTAGTTAAACACATGGGTAACCCCTTCAACATCGAGTCCCCTTGCAGCTACATCGGTTGCGACTAATAATTGTGTCTCAGCATCTCTAAATCGTTTCATCGCCTGTTCTCTTTTAGCCTGTGATAAATCGCCATGCAATTCATCACAGGGAAAACCGTGGGCTTTGAGCGCATCATACAGTTTGCTTACTCTCCGTTTTGTCCGGCAAAAAATAACCGCTAAAAACGGCCGATGCGTTTCAATTAAGTGAATGAGTGCGGCTTGCTTCCCGCGGTCAGTTGTAAGAATGGCAAGCTGTTTGACATTGTCCGCCGGACCTTGGGTTTTTTCCACCTGAATATATTCCGGTGCACGCATATGCTTTTTGGCTAATTGGCGGATTTCCGGCGGCATCGTTGCCGAGAACAGCATTGTTTGTCGTTCATCCGGTGTTTCCCTAATAATATCTTCCACTTCACCAAGAAAGCCAATATGAAGCATTTGATCTGCTTCATCTAAAACAAGGAAGGATATTTCTGATAATCGGATTGTTTCTCTTCTTATGTGATCTAACAGCCTGCCAGGTGTTCCAACGACAATTTGCGGATTCTTCTTTAGTTTTTTTAGCTGTTTAGCAACATCCTGACCGCCATACACGGCCAAGACATCGACACCCTCAATATCAGCGATCAATTTTTCAATTTCTACGGTGATTTGCAACGCCAGTTCTCTTGTTGGAGTTACGATTAGTGCTTGTACATGCCCAGCTTCCCGGTCTATTTTTTCAAGAATTGGGAGGATAAAGGCAAATGTCTTCCCTGTTCCCGTTTGCGCCTGGGCAATAATATCGTTCCCTTTCATCACAAATGGAATCGCTTGTTCTTGGATTGGTGTTGGTTTAGCAACACCATGGCCGCGTAATTTATCTACTACTACTTCTGAAATACCTAATTCTAAAAAATCTGACAAAAATACCCCTACTTTCACATTTCCTATCCATTAATATTGCGTGTTTATTGTCGGAATTGCAAGGGGACAGGTACCTTGTCCCTTTTTATTTAGATATTATTTTCTTGTATTAGAACCAATAATCTTATATTCGCGGTTGCCTTTTCTAGCCAAGAGAATTATACTTTTGTTAATACCAACTTAATCAATCGGAATAGTTAAATTAAAAGGAGTGAGTGTATGTCCCAGCAAAGTTTTCTTATCATCCATGGATTAGGAGGAAGCGGACCTGATCATTGGCAGACTTGGCTTGCTAATGAATTAAAGGAAAGAAACTATCATGTTTGTTATCCAACCTTCTCACAGTTTGATTCACCTGAAAAAGCGGTTTGGTTAAAGGAATTAAATTCAGCCATTGAAACAATCCCGGCTGAATATCAACTCACAGTTATTACGCACAGCCTTGGCTGTCTTTTATGGTTACATTACGCAACTAGTAAAAATAAACGGCACGCTAAAAAGGCTGTACTTGTTGCACCGCCATCTCCAAAAATTATTCTATCTGAAGCGAAAACTTTTTATCCGGTTCCTATAAATAAAAATCAGCTAGCGCAAGCGGCTGAGGAGACTCTGTTTGTTCATTCATCCAATGATCCATATTGCAGTCCTGATGATGCTGAAAAGTTCAAGAGTTTAAATTCGCCCACGATCACACTACCTTCTGCAGGCCACATTAATACCCTCTCAGGGCACGGAAAATGGCCGTTGATATTGGATTTATGTCTTAATTCTGAAATGATCTTTAATTAAAAGGAGTGATGCAGATACATCACTCCCTCGTTATATTAAGCTATTACCGCCGCTTTCACCCATTGATTTTCAACCGGAATTCCGGCATCCTTTATTGTACGGAAAACAGGGCATCTAAGGTCAACTGCCTTTTGCAATTCATCAATTCTTTCTTGCGGTTCGGAAGTTTCAACAACTGCTTTGACTGTGACTTGCTGGAAGTAAGGTTTTACCGATAAATCCCCCATCAACCCTGCTAAATCTAGACTGCCTTCTACATTAAATGAAATTCCTTGAAGATCGAACTTCATTTCCTGAGCAATCAATTGGGCCATAACATTTTCACAGGCAATCAGTGAGGATAGAAACGTTGACAGCGGATCAATCGCCGAGTCCTTTCCACCAAACGATACTGGTTCATCGATCGCGATTTTATGCTTGCCGGCAACCGCATCGAGACGCATTCCCGTTCCTTTACCTTCTACTTTAAGATCCATCATTTGTCCCATTTTAATTCCTCCTATGCAAAAACCATTTCCCGCAGCTTCTTTGCCGCCTCTGACATAACCTTTAATTTTTCAAAAGCAATCTTGTCACTATTCATCGGGCGTTGTGCAAACGTTCCGAAGCCGCAATCCGGATTTAAGAAGATTTTGTGATCCGCAATATATTTTCTCGCTTCTTGGACCCGCTCAACGATTGCTTCCACAGATTCAACCGTTTCCGTTCTTGGATTGACGATGCCAAATCCGAGCTCTTTTCCGCCAAAATCTTGAATCGCATCAAGCTCCCCGGCTCGAGGTGTTGCATATTCAAGTATTAGCTGGTCGATATTTACATTTGCCAGATACGGAATTAACGGATAATACGGGCCTCGCAGCAGCACCTGCTCTTGCGTGCTCCAGTTGCCTCGGCAGACATGAACACCGATTCTTGAACCCCTGCCTAACATTCCGGCTGTAACCTGATTCATTAAATCCAGTGCAAACGCGATTTCTTCTTCAGCATCTGCTTTTGCCGTCAATGCGCCGCACATAAATGTCCGATTGGCATTTTTTTGTGTAAAAACAAGCTCCGTTAATACCGGCTCGTCGAATTGAATAAAATCAACTCCAGCCGCAATTAACTCTTCCAGTTCTTCCCGCAAAACTTTAATAATATCAACAGCCAAATCCTCTTTCGTTGGGTAAGCATCTTTCGATAACCCTTCTACCCACATGGCCCTTGTTAACAGGTAAGGTCCTGGCAGCATGACCTTAATCGCTTTATCTGTATGTTTCTTTAAAAATAAATAGTCATTTAATGCAAGCGGCTTTTTGCGGCTGATTTTCCCAGCAGCTGCCGGGTTAGACATCGAGAACGCCGGAACATCTAATGTTCCAAGAATTTCCTCAAAGCTTGCTTTATCTTCGACATATTCAAGTAACTCAGACACCATCAGCATTCGAACATTATTGAGATGTTCTGCTACAAACGAAATAAAATTATCGCGGCGCTGCTCGCCGTCAGAGACAATATCAATCCCTGCATCCTCTTGCCATTTCAAGCATTGCAACACGGCCTTATCCGCAATTGACTGAAACTCTTCTTCGCTTATTCTTCCGGCCCGCTTGTCACGCATAGCCTTTTTCACTTCAACTGTCCTCGGCCAGCTGCCAATCACAGTAGTTGGAAACGTTGGTAAATTCACGATTGTTGAGACCCCCCTAAAACACAATTGAGAGCTTAATGTTAATCGATACTGCTTGTTTAAGAGTTTGATAGATTGGTGATCGCTCTAGCGTATTTCTCCATAAATCCTCAAGGACCGCTTCCGTTTCAGGTGATGATACATAAAACGTCCCCGTGATCTGCTCGAGTTTCGGACTGCCTTCATCATCTAATTCCATATGATACAAGACGTTATCCAATCCACCCTTTAATGAAAGCTCAAGATTATCAATCTCAAGATTACGCTTTGATGCCTGCGCTTTAAAACCAACTGTCAAACAAGAGGCAAGTGAGGCGAGTAGATAATCAATCGCACTTGGTGCATTGACCTTCGGACTAAAATCAGCCGGCTGCCCCGCTAAAAAAGTATGGTTTCTAGAATGGACCTTTGCAGAGAGCTCTTTTTCTCCCCGAACCCGGACACTCCATTGATAGCCTTTTGCTGCTTGTAAATCCTGCTCTAATTCTAATTGTACGGAACCTTTTCTGATAAAATACCGTGTCGTATTTTCGCCTGGTTCTGAACCAAGAAATTCATGATTGACCATTCGGCACCATGCCGGCAGGTCCTCAGCAACAGTTCTCTCCCTGCTCCTGACTTCAAGGATTTCCCCATCCAACAATGGGTCCATAGCTTTTTTAATAATCAATAGCAGGCCCGAACCGCAATCTAAGTCTCCGCCATCACAGACTCCATGAGGTTTTTCCATGTTAGTCACCTGATTTTAGTACGTAATCGAAGCTGCACCTTGGCTGAGGAACTCAACTAATTTTGCTCCGCCAACAATCGTTGCACCTTCTACTAGATTTTCTTCATCCAACTCGCGCTTTTTATAGCATGGGCTGCACACCCAAAGAATTCCTCCAGCTTCGACAAATTGGTCCATTAGCTGCTTTAACGGAGCAAATCCTACTTCGTGAATGTCATCAGCATACCCTTTTGAGGCAAGGTAAGCACCTTCAACATTTAAGAAAATAACCGTTTCTTGCCCTGAAGCCACAGCTGCGTTCGCAACTACAAACCCAACCGTTGCTTTGTCAGGATCGTTCTTCGCATTTGTTAAACTTACTAAAAATTTGCCAGCCATTTTTCATTCCTCCATTATTTTCATATTTATGTAAAAGGTTGTAATTAACCTTTTTCAATATAGTAATGACTTGTTTTGCCAAAATCTCTCCGCTCAATAAGTCTATGCTGCTGCATTCTGCACCATGCCGGCAGGTCCTCCCTTGCACCGGGGTCATAGGAGATAACTTCAATCATTTGACATTTGTCCATCTTTTTCATGGTGAGGAAAAGATTCATAATCAATTCTCCACAGCCAGTCGGACCAGCATCATATCGGAAATCTGGTTTATATGACATCACTTCCACTCCAATCAGTAAATATGTCATAAACATTTCAATTTGGTAGCACACTTCCATTATAAAAAAGTGGTACGCTTAAATAAATTCAATTTATCTATTCTACCAATCACTATTAATCGAATATATGAATATAAAAGGAGAAGATTCTGATGGATTTGCACCAACTCTTCGTTTTTACCAAGGTGGTTGAACATAAGAGCTTTTCTAAGGCAGCAGAAGATATTTTTTTAAGTCAATCAACCGTAAGCTCTCACATTCATGGATTGGAAAAAACGCTGGGCTTGAAGCTGTTTGACCGCGTTGGCAGGGAAAGCATTCTGACACCACAAGGAGAACGGTTATATCAATGGGCACTTAAACTATTACTAATCAAAGATCAGGCAATACTCGATTTGACAGAGGGGATGGCCGAGCTTCGGGGCATCATTCGAATTGCCGCAAGTTCTGTTCCTGGACAGTTTATGCTCCCAAAGATGGTTAAACAATTTAGAGAGCAGTATCCAGAAGCACTGTTTCGTATTAACCAGTCTTCTTCAAAAATTGTTGCAGAAAAGGTACTTCATGGTTCTGTTGATATTGGGATTTTAGGCGAAAAATACGTAGATGATAAACTTCTCTATCTTCCATTGTTAAAAGAAAAGTTAGTGCTGATTACTTCGAATCAGGTTGATTTATCCGAGGGGAACGTCAACATCGAAGATATTCTTCAGTACCCTTTTGTGATGCGGAACTCTGATTCAGGAACAAATGCTATTTTGGAAAAATTCTTAAAAAAAAATAATATTGCAAAGGACAAATTAAATGTTATTTCATACATCGAGGATGGCCAGAGTTTAATTCAGTTTGTGATGCAGGATGTCGGAATTTCAATTGTTTCGGAAATAGCCGCAAGAGAATATGCCGCTAAGGACATGCTTCGGATGTATGATATAAATAGTTTCAATGATGAAAGATTCTTTTATCTGGTTTACAACATTAATAAAACCCAGTCGCTGCTTTCAAAATTATTTATTGATAGTGCGAGAGATTTATTTTAGGTTTGTTTAATTTCTTGGCGCAGGTAACGCTATAAGCGACCGAGGACTCCCGGTTTTCTCGTGTTCGGTCGCCTATAACAGCTATTTTCCGTTTTACTGCAATTAATCAAGGCTTTAGAATCACTTTTATGCAATCTTCCATTTTCGTATCAAACACTTCATAGCCATGCTTTGCTTGAGCCAATGGTAATACATGAGTAATGATATCCCCGGGGTCGACTTTTCCTTCATTAATTTGGTTATAAAGAAACGGCATATATGGGATAACTGGTGCCTGGCCTGTCTTAAGTTCAACGTTACGGTTGAAAATATCCCCTAAAGGAAAGGCATTGTACCTGCCCGCATATACCCCTGTTAGGATGAGGAGCTGCGTGCTATTCTTTCAGCTGATGTCACCACAGGTACCCAACATATCCAGCAGTTACAGCAGTTTTTGACAGAGCGGAGGGAAGCGGAATGAATCAATTGATTCAAAACCTAATGGGCATGGGCGGGATGACCGACCAGGTGATTGCCACTGATTTCCTCATTTCAGCTAAGGCTGGTGTCCATAATTATGCTGTTGCGATAACGGAAACCGCTACACCCGAATTGAAGGCAGCATTGAGAGCACAATTAAATGATGCGATTGCGACACATGAAAGAATCACCAACTACATGATTGCTAATGGCTACTATCATCCTCATGATTTAAGCGAGCAGTTGGAAGATGATCTCACGGTGTCAGGCACCGCTCTGGATCTTGCAGAAAAAAGCTAAGAGGGAGAACAATAGAAGTTCCCCCTTTTAGCTATGAATACTCATTTCTTTTAACTTATTTTTATCTATTTTTCCCACGTGGGTTTTTGGCAGTTCCGCTAAGCGAATGAACTGTTTTGGAATTTTGTATCGGCCCAGTTTTGATTCACAATACATTTTTAATTCCTCATCTGGTATGGTGCAGGATTGCTTTAAAGTAATGAATGCGGCAACCATTTCGCCCCATCTTTCATCAGGCAGCCCTAGGACTGCCACTTCGTCAATCGCCGGGTGTGAGGCCAGCCACTGCTCTACTTCAAGTGGATATACATTTTCTCCGCCCGTAATAATCATCTCTTTTTTCCGGCCGACAATATAATAGAAGCCCTGTTCATCCCTTTTCGCTAAATCCCCCGTATGAATCCAGCCATCCTTCCACGTTTCCTCTGTTGCTTGTTCGCGGTTCCAATAAAACGAAAAGGCATGCTTCCCTTTTATTAACAGTTCACCGACCTCATTGGTATCCGTCTCGCAGCCATCTGTTTTAACTAGTTTTATTGAATTAAACAGCATTGGTTTGCCGACAGATCCACGTTTCATTTGGGCATCTTCCGGACTAATATAAAAATTGTTCGGCCCCGCCTCTGTGAGACCGTACCCTTCTTTAAAAGCTAACCGCTTTTTCTGAAAGGCCTCGTAGATATGCATCGGGCATGGTGCTGCCCCCGATAAAAAAATCTTCATAAAAGGGAAGTCACTATTTTGAAATTCGTCTGTTTGAATAAGCATATGATACATCGTTGGAACGAGGAGAATCGTTGTGCAGCGATAGCGATTCAATGATTCCACCGCTTTTTTTCCTGAAAACAGCTCGCCTATGACAACTGTTCCGCCAATCATCAAGACGGGAATGGTCAAGGCATTTAGTCCCCCGGTATGAAACATCGGCATATAGTTTACTGTCACATCATCCTCTGTTAAACTCCAGCTTACGATTGTGTTAATCGCATTCCAGAGAATGGATTGGTGGCTTAATACAACTCCTTTTGGTTTCCCTGTCGTTCCGCCAGTATAAATCATCGCCAGCGGATCAGTTTCAGCGATTTCCTCTTGAGGTAAATCCCCTATTGGAAACGTGACTAGCTCTTCGTAACTGGGATCCCCTATAAAAAAGGTAGCTGTATTCGTTAGATGTGGAGAGATAGATTCGAACTCTTGATGGACTCCGATTAAAACAGGTGTACAATCCGCCAATATCTCGTTTATTTCATGCAATGATAAGCGCCGATTAAGCGGAACGAAGATGGCGCCAATTTTCCCGCAGGCAAACAATAAATCAAAATAGCTAATATGGTTTGGCGATAGTAGGGCTACTCGATCGCCTTTTTTTACGCCCCGTGTATGAAGCCAGCTTGCAGTTGAGTTTGCCCGCTTATTCAATTCTGTAAATGTCCAAGCATTGTTTGTCTTTTCATCTATAATGGCATCCTTATTTGGCGATAATCGTGCCCGATTTTCCAGCCAATCCAGTTCCCAGTTCACCGGCCAATCGCTCCTTCACTACTAGATGGAACTATCTTACTCATTTTTAGTTACAGGGCAGTTACAGGGGATTGCATTGAGGAGGTAGTTGCTGTTTGAACTGGATTTTCTATAAATATTGATTGTTAATCAACAAATATTAGTAGTGATTCTACAAATAACGGGGACCATTCAACAATTTTGGGTAGGGATTCAACAAGATACAAAGGACATTCAACAAATACAGGTCCATTCAACAAATTTGGAGCTTCTTTCTACAAATTTCTGCCGGCATTCAACAAATTTTAAGCCTCTTTCTACAAAATTCAATGGATATTCAACAAAGCCCCAAAATTAAACCCAACAAATTAAAAAAACGACCCCAAAAAGGTCGCTTCCAACATTACATCATAATCCCGCCATCCACAAGGAGCACGGTTCCGTTCACGTAATTCGATTCATCCGAAGCCAGGAATAAATAAGCATTCGCAATATCCTTCGGCTTGCCTAATCGCGCGAGCGGGACCATCTGCAGCATTTGTGCCATCACTTTTTCTGGCACCTTTGCCGTCATCCCTGTTTCGATAAATCCCGGGGCAACTGCGTTGACGTTAATCCCTTTCCGCCCAAGCTCCTTCGCCCACGTTTTCGTCATCCCAATAACGCCGGCTTTTGTGGCTGCATAATTCGTTTGTCCGACATTACCATAGACTCCGGAGACAGATGATGTGTTAATAATTCTCCCACTGCCATTCGCAATCATCGCTGGCAATACAGCCTGTGTACAGTGAAAAACACCCGTTAGATTGACATCAAGTACTGCTTGAAAATCTTCAACTGATAGCTTTGACAGCATCGCATCTCTCGTTATTCCGGCATTATTAATCAGGATATCAATTTTTCCATAGGCTGCTAAAACCTTTTCGACCATTTCATCTACACTCTGGCGGTCTGCTACATTTACTTGAAAAAAAGTAACATCATAGCCTTGCTGCCGCAGCTCACGAGCCCGTTCTTCGCCTTGCTCCACATTGAAATCTGCCATCGCCACCTTCGCACCTTCCCGTGCAAATACCTCGGCAGCGGTTAAGCCGATACCGCCCGCCGCCCCTGTTATAATGGCTACTTTATCTTGTAATCGCATTTCTTACTCCTCCAAAAATTGTGTCATCGCCTTCAATAATTGCGGTAAATCATCCACTAATGGTGAATGCCCGCAATTCTTTAATTCTACAAATTTAGCTTTTTCTCCTAGGTCCTCTACAAGTTCTTTCGTCATCTCTTTTAAAATCACCATATCGCGGTCCCCTTGCAATACAAGAACAGGGACATCAATTAAATCTACTTCGCCATTCCCCCCGACAAGCCCATTATGGTGACGGCTAATATTAAAGGTATTATTGGCATGATGTACCTCAGCCAAATTCCTTTGTGTTCTCATATCTTGAACATACTCATCATAAAGTTCAGGAGCTGGCTGTTTATCCGTATAAATAACGGCATTCCAAATCAATTTCAATAAGTCTACATTATTCGTGTCATAGGCTGTCTGCACAGGAATCGTCCGAATCAAATCCTGTTTAATCTCTTCATGTAAGGCAAACCGCCGCGGCTCATCCGCTTCATTTATTCTTCCATCGAATGGATAACCACGAGTCGATTCCGATGCTAATAAAATCAGCTTATTACAATAGCCCGGGTAATCAGCAGCAAATTGCATCGCTACTGCTCCGCCCGTTGACCAGCCCACTACAGCGAAATCCTTCAATCCAATTTCATCAACAAACAGTTTCACATCATCAGAAAAGTCTTTAATCGACATGACTAGATTGTTATAGCTGGAACCGCCAAAGCCGCGCAAATCAACTGCATAAAGCTTATATTTCTCATCCATATTGTCAAGCACCAAATCCCAATGCTTCGACGATGTCATATTTCCATGAATTAATAAAACCTTTACCTCGCCGCCTTCTCTCTCCCTATAAGCCAATGTTTCTCCATTTGGCAAAGACACTTCCTTCATTGAAACGTTACCCATTTCAATCACCCTTCCCCCATTTAATTGTGGTTGCTCCCCAAGCGTAGCCAATTCCGGCACTGACAAAAACGACAACGTCACCATTCTTGATTTTTCCTTCTTTCAAGGCAAGCTCCAAGGACAAAATCTGATCGATTTGTCCGATATGTCCATAGTCTTCAAGATAAATAGACTGTTCTTCGGACAAGCCTAGTTCCTTTAATACATATTCATGGGCCGATTTTTTCATGTGTAGAATCGCCAAGTAGGAAAGATCGGCTTCACTATAGCCGCTTTTTCGTAATGACTCGCGAATCACCTTTAAAAAATTGTCCATCGACTTTTGTTCCAGACGCTGCTTCATGCCTTCTGGATCAAGAACATCGAGCTTATTGAGGCGCTGTTCAATTGCCTCAACGGAAATCGGGTTCTTCGTACCGCCGGAGACCACCACAACATCCTCTGAAAAAGAACCGTCTGTGATTAGTTCAGTTTCTAATAGAAGGTTTTCGTTATGCCCCTTTCGTAAAAGAAGCGCGCCGCCCCCGGCACCCAGATTAAACATAAACCGGGTTCTCGGATTCTCGTAATCAATGAAATCAACATTGCGATACCCACCCGCGAGCAAAACGGTTCGAATCCCAGGGTCAGCAATCATCAAACTTTTGGCCACTTTTAACGCCATAACAGTCGTCCCGCATCTTAACGCCACATCAAATGCCCAAGCATTTAACGCACCCACTTCTTCCTGCAGTTTAATTCCGGCCGTCCAAAGCGGGTACTCCTTATGTTCTTCGCCAATATAAATAACGAGATCAATCTCCAATGGGTCAATCCCCGCCTTGGCAATCGCCTTTTTTGCCGCGGTAATTCCCATTTCACATGTATGGTCATCGGGACCTGGGATATGCTTTTTCCTGATTCCCATTTTCTTTTCGACAACAGGTGCAGGGATACCTGCCAGTTCTGCAATCTCTTTACCAGTCAAAAATTCCTCTGGTAAATAAATACCTGTGCTCAGAATGCCAATTTGCAACACAATCACCTTCTCCCCTACGCTTCCTCTGCCATTTCCTGCATGAATTCCATCGCTCCCTCAATCGACTCAAACAACGTCTCCCGCTCTTCTTGGACATGTGTTACCTTTATTCTCCATTGTTTTTTCCCTGTTTCCTTTTCAATAGCGGCAAGTTGAAAACGAACAACAAAGGAAGCAATTTGATTGATTTCCACGTGTCTCCCCCTCTATCCCGCTATCTTTTCTTCCTTTTTAACAGCAGGTTGTTGTTTTCGTTTCCAAGAAAGTGTACTTAACGTCCCGACAATGCCTCTAGGGAAAAACATCACGACCAAAATATAAATAATGCCAAAGAAGATAATCCAGCGCTCAAAAATCCAATGCTCTTTCGCCAGTTCCGTCAGCCAATGGTGGGCAAACTCGATTAGACCTGCGCCAATGATGGCACCGATTAATGTTCCCACGCCGCCAATGATTGTCATTAATAATGCATCCAAGGTAATATCCATTGCAAACACACTTGTGTTCACAAAGCGGAGCGAAATCGCATATAAGATTCCCGCAATTCCTGCTAATACGCCGGACATCACACTTGCAGCAATTTTATAATGGAGCACTTGAAACCCTAATGATTCCGTTCGTTGTTCATTTTCCCTGATTGCTTGAAGCACTCTGCCAAGCGGGGAATTGGTAAACCGCTTCAGGATAAGAAATACCGCAACCATGACAACTAAACAAAGCAGGTAAAAATTAGTCCGGTCAATAAACAGTTCCGGGACGCGAAACGTGAAGCCATCATTCCCATAGGTCATCGTCCGCCACTTTTCCGCTAAGACAAGAAAAAGGCCTGATAACGATAAGGTTAACATCGCATAGAAATGACTTTTTAAACGAAGTGTAAGCAAGCCAACAAGGAAGCTAACGAAACCAGTAAGAACAATGGTCGTCAGTACCGCCAAAAGGAAAACCGTTAGCGTTGGTTCAAACCGCTTCATAAAAATCCCCATCGAATACGCGCCAATGCCAAAAAACATCGCATGCCCGAAGGAAACAATTCCGGTAAAGCCCAACAACAAGTCATAACTCATCGCGAAGATTGAAAAAACGAACACCTGTGTCAATAAAATCAATAAGTTTCGCGATTC
Organism: Neobacillus vireti; assembly: GCF_001026695.1. Taxonomy (GTDB): domain Bacteria; phylum Bacillota; class Bacilli; order Bacillales; family Cytobacillaceae; genus Neobacillus; species Neobacillus vireti. The sequence goes on along the minus strand of NZ_LDNB01000007.1, from coordinate 556,083 downwards.
GTAAACGAACGGCAAAAGGAGCAGAAAAGCTGCAACAACTAAAATGATGGCCGTCATTCGATTTCCTTGAATCAATCGCATGTTCTCACCCCTTTGCCCCAAATAGACCCTGCGGCCGAATAATTAACACTATCGCCATGAGAAGCATATTTACCGCCAGCGATAGGTCGGGGACATAATACGCCATAAACGAACCGGAAAGCCCTACTAAGATTGCGGCTAACACAGAGCCTTTGAAATTGCCCATCCCTCCGATAACGACGACAATAAAGGCTAAGATGGCGAATTCCATCCCCATACCGGCATGGATTACCCCGGAATAAGGACCGAGCAGCACACCACCAAGCGCAGCCATACCGGCACCAATCATAAATACAAACATAAACACCCTTTGAATATTGATTCCCAGCGCTTGCACCATTTCTTTATTCATCACACCTGCACGGACAACAAGGCCAATCTTTGTTTTTTTAAGTAAAAATTGCACCCCTGCAAAAATGACAAACCCCACTAGAATGATAAATACTCGGTACTTGATGATAATCACGCCGCCGAGTTCCCAGCTGCCCTTTAAATAGTCCGGAGGTGATGCCGTAATTTGATTGGGCCCCCAAATGACTTTCAGCATTTCGGATAAAACAAGCATGAGACCAAGGGTGATTAAAATCTGTTGTACATGGTTGCCGTAAACCGGTTTAATAATCCATTTTTCAGTAATAATTCCGAGCAGAAAACCAGTTAAGATGGCGCCAATGATCCCGATGATAAAGCTACCAGTCTGCGAATAAATCCACAGGCCGCTATAGGCCCCCCAGGCAAATAACCCGCCGTGGGCAAAATTCAGCACATCCATCAAACCGAAAATCAGCGTTAAACCGGCCGCCAATAAAAAGATCAGCATCCCTGTTGCCAGACCATTTAAGGCTAAGTTGATGATTAAATCCACTTAGTTGTCCCTCCTTCCTTATGCAATCCCTAGATATTTTCGTTTCATTTCTTCATTTTCTTTCAATTGCTTCATGGAGCCATGACTCACGGTTCTTCCATCATCAATAATGTAAAATTGATCGCCAATCGTGCTCGCCATCATGAAATTTTGTTCCACTAACACGATAGTGGTTTGGTCTTTCATTTGGATTATCGAGTCCATTACCTTTTCAACTACAATGGGGGCCAGGCCTTTACTTGGCTCATCAATTAACAGCAGTTCATTTTCATTCACATAAGCTCTTGCGATGGAAAGCATTTGTTTTTGCCCGCCGCTTAACAAGCCGCCCGGTTTTTTCCAAAATCTTTTCAAGTCGGGGAACAAATGTAAGATCCAATCCATTCGTTTAGCGGTTTCTTCATCGTCTTTTTGAATCGCCACTCTCATGTTTTCCTCAACCGTTAGTCCGGCAAAAATCCCCTGATCCTCGGGAACATAACCGATGCCCTTTTTGGCAATCGTATAGGTTGGCAGGGACTGAATCGCTTCTCCTTTAAACGTAACGCTCCCTTTCGAGGCCGGCTTCAGCCCCATTATCGTTCGTAATGTTGTTGTTTTTCCGGCTCCATTTCTGCCAAGAAGGACGGTTACTTCCCCTTTTTTCACCTCAAAGGAAACACCTTGGAGAATATGATATTGACCGATATGGGTTTCGACTTTATCAAGTTTTAACAGGTCGTTATTCATCGAGTAGACCTCCTAAATAGGCAGACTGCACTGTCTCGTTTTTCATGATCTCTTCCGGGGTTCCGTCGGCCAAAAGCCTTCCATTAAAAAGAACCATGACCGAATCCGATAAATCGAGAATCATATCCATCTTGTGTTCAATCAGGATAATCGTTCGGTTTCCTTGTTCCTTAATTCGTTTGATCACTTCTAGAATCGCCGGAACTTCCTCAAGCGACATGCCTGCTGTTGGTTCGTCTAATAAAAGAACTTCTGTTTCAAGTGCCAGCAGCATCGCAATTTCAAGCTTCCGCTTTTCGCCATGGGCCAGATTGCTTGCTAGCGAACCCTTTTTATCGTCTAATAGGACAAGCCTGAGCCATTCTAATGCCTTTTCTTCAAATGTTCGATATTTTTTATAATGAAACAGCATCTGATATCGAATTCCTGCCTGCGATTGGACCGCTAATCTTACATTCTCTAATACGGTTAAATTAGGGAATACATTGGTAATTTGAAAAGAACGGCCAATCCCCGCTCTTGTGCGGTTTGTCGGTGAAAATTTCGTGATATCCTTTCCGCGATAATAGATTTTTCCTTGAGTCGGCGTTAATTGGCCGCTTAGGAGATTGAAAAAGGTTGTTTTTCCGGCGCCATTTGGCCCGATGATCGACTTAAAGTGCTTCTCAGGAACAGAAATACTGACAGCATCCACAGCAGTATGACCGCCAAAGGTAATCGATAGATCAGTTGTTTCAATAAGCGAGGACATTCGCTTCACCGCCTTGTAATAGAAATAAGGAAGAGGCTGACCATGTTTTACTCGGTCGAACCCCCGTATTTTTACTTGATATTTTCTTAATTGTTGCGGATTGGCGGCGCCGTTTCATCAGGAGTCAATTCCCTGATCAATACTGGCACTGGGTACGCCACACCATCTTTCTTTTCCAGCTTAATTGCATACAATGCTTGCAGGGCTTGGTGATCTTCCGGACGGTAGGTCATTTTCCCTTTTGGCGTCTCAAAGCTCATGCCTTCCATTGTTTTGATCAGTTTATCCGCATCCGTTTCACCATTCGATTTCTTCAACGCTTCCACAATCGAGATCGCTGCGCTCATCCCGCCAGGGGTAAACAGGTCGGGAACGTCACCGTTAAAGCGCTTCTTATGCTCCTCAACCAGCCAGTCGTTAATTTTATTTTTCGGCAGGTCATGATAATAAACAGTGAAGCCTTCCATCCCAATCAATGGCTCCATTGTCGATAATGCCGCGATATCCGGGGCTCCGGTTGAAATCTTGATTCCTTTTTCCTGCACCTTCATGTCGGCAATCTGCTTCCATGGAGAGTTTGCACCAGCCCAAACAACGAATAAATAATCAGGTTTGGCATCGACGATTTTTTGAATATTTGAAGTGAAATCTGTTGCTGCAGGATCCGCATACTCTTCCTTCACAATTTCAGCGCCAAGTTTTACAGCCGCTTCTTTAAAAGCCGCCACCCCATCACGTCCAAAGGAATAATCCGGTGCAAGCGTGGCAATTTTTACGCCTTTTTTGGCGATTGCTGCAGCGCCGGCAACCGCATCCTGTGAAGAGTTCCGAGCCGAGTGGAAAATATACTTATTAAACTCTGAACCTGTAATACTATCCGCCGCCGCTGGTTCGACAACCATGATCTTTTTATATTCTTCTGCTAATGGGAGAACGGCCAATGTGTCGGCTGAGCTGGACGATCCAACTAGAAAATCAACCTTATCTTCTTCTAATAGCTTCGTCGCTTTTTGCACGGCTACCTCCGGCTTCGTTTCCGTATCTTCAACAATGAATTCAATCTTTCTGCCGGCAGCCTCCATCTTTCCATCTGTTGCATAATCAAGCCCAAGCTCAAAACCTCTTAATGTTTGCTTTCCGTAAGATTCGAGTGCACCAGTTTTAGAAGCAAGGACACCGATTTTAATTGGTTCCTTATTTTCCGTTTTCTTTCCCCCATTGTCCTTCGGCTCCGATGATGATTTGTCAGAGCTGCAAGCACTCGCAAAGATCATCATCAACATAAGCAATCCTACTAATGCCCATTTCCCGCGATACCCCTTCACACTTTTTCCCCCTTAAAATGTTTACTTTAAAACTTGCAAAGCTTTGAGTTTATGATAGGAGTTTGAAGTTACAGGGGAGTTACAAATAAGGAAAACGGAAGCGCCTTGCCGAGGGGCTGGAGCTGGACAATAAAAAACAGCCCTATTTTCTAAGGCTGCTCAATCGGATATAAAATGTTATCTGATTCAATGATCATATGGTACATATGCTTTGTCGGTTCTAATGGGGTTACGCCCAGTTCTTCTTCCAATACCTCTGTGCATTTTTGATACCATTTCATCGCTTGGGGGCGGTTGTTTTTTCGATAGTAACAGTACATTAGTAAGCGATAGGCTTCTTCCCATGTGCGGTCGCGTTCGAGAATTTTTTCACACCAATAAATTGACGCTTCGTAGTTTTCGCGGCGAACCATTAATTGCGCCATTTTCTCAGCACCACGTAAAAAATAAACGAGCAGGCTCTCTCTTTTGCTTATACACCAATCATCATAACGGCGTTCAGGCAAATAGTCGCCTTGATAAAGGGTCAAACCTCTCTCAAGGAAATAAATAACCTTTTCGTCAGCGCTTTCATTTAAGCCGTCTTGGATCAGCGCCTGAAAATGTGTTGTATCCACTTCAATCACGGCTTGTGGATTTACCCCGTAAAACATTCCGTCTCGAATGATGAAGAAGGGGGCCGCTCTTGCTTTCCGCATTGGTTCCAATACTTGCAGAAGACTATTTAAGGCCACCTTGAAATCACGGTCAGCACTTTTTTTATCTTGATAGGGCCAAAGAATTTGTATCATTTCATCTTTGGCAATTGGCTCATTTGTGCTAATGAATAACTGAAATAATTCCTTTGCCTTTTCTCGTTGCCATTCCTTTTCTCCAACCTCTTTCTCACCAAGCCAAAGCCGGAATTGACCAAGTGTTTGAACACGAATGGAGTACCCGGGATGGGAGCCAAATGTGCTAACTCCTAAATTCTGTAAGGTTTTTGTGACAAATGACGTTTGGATTTCCGCTTTCATACATTCAAGTAATAATGGCACAAACAGTTGTAAATCCCTTGGGCCGAAGACAGATCTTTTATGAAAAAAGAATTCGTATTTATGAATTTGCACAAGTGTTAAAAATTCATCGATTGTATGGTTATATAAGTCTTGCTTTTTCTCAAGATAAAAAAGATACGACAACCAAAACTTGCTGAGCATTTGACCAAAGGAATCCTCGCACTGCTTGAATAGGGAATCTGTTTTTTCCAAGTATACAAACGCCTTCGGAAGCCGTTCATTATAAATGCAGGTAATCCCCATGCAAAGCGTGATTAAGGCCGACAGCCAAACATCATGAACCTTTTCTGTCTCTTGAAGTGCCTTCTTTCCCGCCTCCAATGCCCGTTCCAGTTCTCCCCTTGTTCCGTATAAAATACAAAGTCCCATTAACGGTTCGGCCTTCCCTCTGTCAACACCCAGCTGGTCCATGATTTCTAACGCTGTTTGGTAGCAGTTTTCGGCTAAATGGGTTTCATATTTATTTAATATTTGCACAGCGTGACCCATCCGGATCCAGCCGCATGCCTCAACGAACGGAGCCTTATAGCTTATACCTTGTTGAATAGCCTTCTGGGCAAGCTCTTTCGCTTTTACCCCCTCACCAGTAAAGGCTTCTATTAAGGAAAGTAATAAATCAGTTTCACGATGGGCCTGCGGCAGTGTGGTAACTAAAGTACCATTCAACACTTCTTTGTATAGGACTTTCCTTGCTTCGTTAAATCGACCGGTTCTTAAATACAATCTTGCCTCTAAATTTCCATCAAAATTAACGGCATTGGTTTTTTGAATCCATTTTTCAGCCTCTGTTGCTTTTCCTAAGTTTAGTAGATTCTCAGATAGCAATTGATAGAGTTTACCTCTTTCTGCACCTGAACTCTTACATTTTTCCCTGTAGGCAATCGCCTCATATAGAAGCTTTTCGGCATGATGCGGCTGAATCGTATCTAAATAAATCTTCGCTTTCCCTTCCAGTGCCATACTCATTCCAAGAGCATCTTGCTTTTTTTCTGCACCAATAAAGGCCTTTTCATAATAATCCTCGGCCTCTTGGTATTGGGAACGGTAGCGATGAATTTCCGCTTTTAAATACCAAAGAAGGTAGTACGATTCCATCTCCTCTTCTGGAAGAATCGTTAATTGATCATGTAGGCTCGCTAATTTTCCACTTTCAAGCATCCTTAAGCCGTTCTCTTGTAAAATGGAAGCAATCGCTTGATAGTGATTGATTTTTTTATAATGATGAAGTGCCTCCTCCCACAATTGTCTTTTTTCATAAAAACGGGCACATTTTTCGTGGAGGATGGCATAATGATTCGGGTTATTCTTTTGAAAAATATTTTCAAGAAAGTCTTTAAATAAGGCGTGATAACGATAATGGTTCATGCCAACCTTTTGGATAAATAAATTCCGGTCTTTCAATTGCTCAAGCATTCCGGAGGCTCCATGAAGGCCAATGACTTCATCACAGATTTCTTCCTCGATTTCTTCAAAAATCGACGTTTGCTCGAGGAACTGTTGGATCATTGGCGGCTGTTTCGAAAAAACCTCCATCACTAAATACTGAAAAAAATCCTGAAGGGAGTGTGAGGAGTGTTCAAAAAGCTCCGTAATGTCCTTTTTTAGCGGGATTTGCTGGGCAATCATGCATAAGGCGATAACCCAGCCCTCTGTCATCTCGTAAATTGTTTGTAGATGCTTGGGCTCGACTTCTAATCGATAAAGATCGGTTAACAGCAGCTCCATTTCTTCTATTGTAAGAACTAGGTCGTCTCTTGAAATCTCTAATAACTGACCACAGACCTTCATTTTCGTCAGATACTTCCATCCCGGGCGGCTGCGGCTCGAAAGGACGATATGTAAATTGGCGGGGATGTGTTCAAGCAATTTTTCCATCCAGCTATTGATTGTATAAGAATGTTCTATTTGATGAAAGTCATCGAGGATCAAGGTAATCTCGGAATCGATCGCGAGAATTTCATTGATAAAAAGTGAAGATAATACACTCAATTCCTCATCGCGGATATAGCGGTCCATCGTGTCAATATAGGCAGTTAATTCCTCGCCGAAATCAGGTAGAACAGGGCGGATGGAATGGATAATATAGGAGAGAAAAGGAAGGATGTCATCATCCAGCGACGAAATGGAGTACCAGCAGCCCGGGATTTTTTCGTCCTTCATAAAGAGGGCAAGTGCCGTACTTTTTCCATAGCCTGCTCCAGAATGAATGATCGTCAGTGGAAAGTCAGGGATTTTCTTTAGTTTCCTAGTAAGCTGTGCCCTCCTGATAAAGTCCTCCTTCACGGCTGGAATCCGCAGTTTTGTTTGAATAATCGGCAGCTTCAATTCTTAATCCCCCCTCCCCATTTTTGAAATATTTACACTATTTTACCATAAATTAATAGGAAAAGGGCAGCATTTCGCTGCCCTGTTCTCATTTAGTAAACTTCAACTACTTTTACCCTGCTTCCAAAATGGTCGATTTGGAGAGGTTTTACAGTCATTTCAGGAAAAATGGCTTGTAAATCCAGTGATAGCTGCCTTCCCTTTTCTTTTTCAGTAAAGCAAATAACGGTCGGTCCAGCACCACTCAAGGCCGTTCCGAATGCCCCGCTTAATTTAGCGGCACGTTCAATTTCCTGAAACCCCAGGACCAGTGGTTTTCGATAGGGCTGATGGAAAAGGTCTTGTCCCATCATTTTTCCTGCTAATTCCCAGTTTTCACTTAAAAGGGCTGCAACTAAAAGATTCGCCGTCGAAGAGGCTTGGACTGCTTCATTCCGGGAAAATGCTAATGGGAGCACCTCCCGGGAATCCTTTGTCAATAGGGTTTCCGGCGGGATGACCACTGCCATTTCAAAGGGAAGGTTCGTGAACGACAGCATATCTACTTCATTTTGACGATAACAGCCAATAACGAGACCGCCATATAGCGAAGCACCAACATTATCAGGATGGCCCTCCAGTTCTGTTGCCAATAGCAGCTTTTCTTTCTGCGTTAAGTTTAAGTTTCCGACTGCATCCGCAAGCTCAATTCCGGCAACAATAGCGGCTGCACTTGAACCGAGCCCGCGGGCTAACGGAATCTCACTTTCCATTTTCACTTTACAAGGTGATAAAACTCTGTCATATTTTTCGGCAATCTGTAAAGCTATTTGACCGATAAAATGTGTCTCATCCTTTGGAAGCTGTTGGAGTTCATCTGTGACAGACAAGAACTCCCAGCGGTGGCTTACCTCAACCTCTAACGTCAAATACAAATCAAGTGCGACGCCCATGGAATCAAATCCTGGGCCAAGATTGGCTGAGCTGGCCGGGACTTTGATGATGAACCTGTTATTTTGAGGCATGTAAGACAACCCCTCGAATATGTTCTGTCACTGCCTTTTCATCATTAGGTAAATGGGTTGGCTTCACCAAACTGTTTTGGATGGCTGTATCTGGATCCTTCAAGCCATTGCCTGTAAGCACGGCGACAATTTTCGTTCCCTTATTGATTTTTCCATTTAGCAGGCTCTTATAAACCCCTGCGATCGAAGCACAGGAAGCCGGCTCCGCAAACACACCTTCTGATGCGGCCAATTTTTTATAAGCAGCGACAATTTCTTCATCACTGACCTCATCAAACTGGCCATCTGATTCTTGGACAGCGGAAACTGCGAGGTTCCAGCTTGCCGGATTGCCAATCCGAATCGCCGTTGCGATGGTTTCCGGATTTTCAAAAACTCGGTTATGAACGAGGGCTGCAGCACCTGCTGCTTGATAGCCAAACATTCGCGGCAGCCTTGTACCTTTTTTAACGGAAAATTCTTTGAATCCCTTCCAATAAGCACTGATATTTCCGGCATTTCCAACCGGTATCGCTAATATATCAGGAGCGTCGCCAAGCTGGTCGCACACCTCAAAGGCTGCTGTTTTTTGTCCTTCCAACCGGAACGGATTTACTGAATTTACAAGGGTAATCGGTTCCACTTCACTAATTGTACGAACCATTTTCAACGCTTCGTCAAAATTTCCTTCAATCGAAATAATTTCCGCTCCATACATCATCGCTTGGGCAAGCTTGCCAAGGGCGATTTTCCCTTCAGGAATGACGATAATACAGTTTAAGCCTGCCCGTGCCGCGTAAGCAGCAGCGGCAGCAGAAGTGTTGCCAGTTGAGGCACAAATGACCGTTTTACTGCCTTCTTCCACTGCCTTGGCAACAGCCATGACCATTCCCCGGTCTTTAAAGGATCCAGTCGGATTCGCCCCTTCCATTTTCACATAAAGCTCGACATCCCATTCTTGTGAAAGTCGTTCGAGCTTTATTAATGGGGTATTGCCCTCATTCAGTGTAAGCTTTGGAGTCTGCTGGTTGACTGGTAAATACTCTTTATAGGCTTCTAGCAATCCAGGCCATCTCATAACGATTTCCTCACCACTCTATACGCACTTTTTACTTCCTTCACTGCCTTTAAATCATATAACTCTAGTAAAATTTTATCGTAATTGGTTAGCGAAGCTTTGTGCGTAACTAAGACGATTTCCGATGTTTCATTTTTCTTAATTGGCAGCTGAAGTATTTTTTCAAAGCTTACGCCATATTTGGCAAAAATGGCGGTAATATCCGCAAAAACGCCAACCTCATCCTGCACGTGGATCCGCAAAAAATATTTAGAGAACTGTTCTTCATTATCCTTTAACAACTTAGGATATTGCGGTGTGACAGCGCTGCGGCCATTTACACCCAATCTTAGATTTTTCATAACGCCAACCAGGTCGGAAACAACTGCTGTTGCTGTCGGCAGACTGCCGGCCCCAGGACCGTAAAACATCGTTTCCCCGACTGCCTCACCATAGACGTAAACCGCATTGTATTCGTTTTGCACGGAGGCAAGCGGATGATTATTAGACAAAAAGGTAGGCGCGACACTAACCTCGACTTTTTCACCTTCACGATGAGCATAGCCGATTAGTTTCATGGTATAGCCTAATTGTTTTCCATACCGTAAGTCTTCTTCGGTAATGCTCGAAATACCACTTACCTTCACATCATCTAAATCAATGTGCATCGAAAAACCTAATGTCGCCAGTATCGTCATTTTGCGGGCGGCATCTAAACCCTCGACATCTGAAGTTGGATCCGCTTCGGCAAATCCAAGATCCTGGGCTTCTTTCAGGACTTCATCATAGGAGCGGCCTTCATCACTCATTTTTGTTAAGATATAATTCGTTGTTCCATTTACAATTCCCATCATTTGAGTAATGCGATCGGATGCTAACCCATCAACAAGGCCTCGTAAGATGGGAATACCTCCGGCCACACTTGCTTCATAAAAGAGGTCACAGCCATGCTCGGAGGCAACCGTTAACAGCTCTGAACCGTGCAGGGCCATCAAATCCTTATTCGCAGTTACTACATGCTTTCCTTGCCGGAGTGCACTAATCAAATAGTCTTTTGTTTCCTCAACTCCGCCCATTACCTCGATAACCACATCTATTTCTTTAGCTCGCAGAATTTCGTCGGCATTTGCTGTTAATAACCCGGTTTCGATTTCAACCGGTCTATCCTTATGTAAATCCTGAACAAGGATTTTTTTGATGACAACCGGACAACCCACTTGGTGGATTAATTTATCCTGGTGATTTTTGATAATTTTGACAACTCCTGAACCAACTGTGCCTAAACCTAATAACCCAATTGAGATGGCTTTCACTCGTTTCCCCTCCTGCATTTGTCCACCTGTGGCGCACAAATGTTTTTCTGTTGTAGACATTATATGATTCTCTGAATATTTTTACAATAGCTTTGTTTTCATCAAATACTATGTAATCGCTTACTATTGCGTCGTAACTGGAATACTATTTCGATGTAGATTTTTTCACTTTTTAAAATGAAATTTTTTCTGCTTTATCCCTTTACAATACTGAAGGTATCGTTGTAGAATAGTCCCTATATTTAGTTAATTTTTGAAATTTCAATCAAATCGGATTATGATATGGATGAAAAGTGATGATGAAGACGGCATTAAGGAAATGCTTCAGAGAGCCGGTGGCTGCTGCGAACCGGTGCAATTTCTTAAAGAAAAGCGGAAGCGCCCGTTTAGCGACGTATGGACTGGAGCGGTCCGACCGAGATAAAGGAAACACGAAGAGCGTTAGCGCATTCGTGCTTGACTTATCGTAGGGAGGAACGCGAAGTACACTAGTCGCTGGGCGCTGAAGCTAGACAGTAATCAGAGTTCAGAGATATAGATTCTGATTACATACAGCCCAGCCCTTCTGAACTGGCAGCTGAACGCTTGAAGTAGGCATGCCCGGTTAAAACCGTTATTTTGTTGAGGCTGCACGTAATTTTCTTGCGGCAAAAGAGGGTGGCACCACGCGTTTATTCACGTCCCTCATAACAGGATTATTCTGCCTGTTATGAGGGACGTTTTCTATTTTAAGAGCAAAAGTTCCAACCTTCGGCGCTAATACCAGACAAAAATTTGAAAGGATGATTTCAATGTTACTTGATCAGCAATACTTGTTCGCCCCTGGTCCAACACCGATTCCTGATCGCGTGAAAGCGGCGATGAATCAGCCAATGATTGCCCACCGCAGCCAAGAATTCCCTAAATTACTTGAAGATGTAGCTACCCGCCTTATGCCTGTGTTTGGTTCGGAAAATCCTGTTACCGTGCTCTCTGGAAGCGGCACTTCTGCATTAGAAGCAGCGGCCGCTAATGTGATTGAAGAAAATGATGTGGTCGTGGTAGTGGTTGCCGGGGCTTTCGGTGACCGGTTTGCCTCGATTTGCGAAACCTTTGGCGCTAATGTCCACCGCCTTAACATTGAATGGGGAGCAGCGTGTACACCGGAACAGCTGGAGGAGTGCTTGCAGTCGATTCCAAAAGAGATAAAAGCTGTTTTTGTTACTTATTGCGAAACGTCTACAGGAGTCCTTAATCCGATAAAAGCTTTAGGCGAGGTTGTAAAGCGATTCACCAACGCCCTATATATTGTTGATGGAGTTAGCTGTATCGGCGCCGTCCCAGTGGATATGAAAGAATGGAAAATCGATATTCTCGTTTCCGGCTCACAAAAAGCGCTCATGCTCCCGCCTGGACTAGCGTTTGTAGCGATGAATGATGAGGCGAGAGCGGTGATTCGCAACTGTAAGGCGAAACGGTTTTATCTCGATTTAAATCGCTATCTAGCATCCTATGAAACTGACAAATCTACACCATTTACACCTGCTGTGTCACTCATTTACGGTGCCCAAGAGGTTTGCCGCATGTTTGAAGAAGAAGGTTTCGAAAATGTGATTAAACGGCATTTGCTTTTAAAAGAGATGGTTCGGGAAGGCTTAAGAGCGATTGAGGTTCCACTATTAACATCTGATGAAGATGCCTCGCCAACAGTTACGGCTGTAAGAACAATTGATGGACCGTCTAAACAAATCAAAAAATTGCTTAAGGATAAATTTGCGATTACGGTTGGCGGCGGCCAAAAAAAATTGAAGGGTGAAATTTTCCGAATCGGCCACATGGGGTATTGTACGCCGTTCGATGTCATAAAAGTATTAGGAAGCATTGAAATGACCTTGAAATTTTTAGAAGGAAAAGATGTGTTAGGTATTGCGGTGAAAAGAGCTGAGGAGGTTTGGATGGAACATGTATAAAGTACTGGTAACCGACGGAATTAGCCATACAGGTTTGGTCAGTTTAATTGAACATCCGCATTTTATTGTTGAAAGGCAGCCGACTCTTCCTGTTGCAGAGTTGAAAAAAATTATTGGCGATTACGACGCCCTGATCGTAAGAAGTCAAACAAAGGTTACCGCCGAATTGCTGGAAGCTGCAGGCAGGCTCCGGGTCATTGCCCGAGCAGGTGTGGGTGTCGATAATATCGATGTTAATGCGGCAACCCGCAAAGGGATCATCGTTATTAATGCACCGGGCGCTAATACGATTGCCGCTACCGAGCATACTTTGGCGATGATGCTGTCGTTAGCGCGAAAAATTCCCCAAGCCCATCAAAAAACAGCAGCTGGTGAATGGGACCGCAACTCCTTTAAAGGGGTGGAGTTGTATAAGAAAACGCTTGGTGTGATCGGGATGGGTAAGATTGGGACGGAGGTTGCCAAACGTGCCAAGAGCTTCGGCATGAACATATTAGGGTTTGACCCATACTTAACTGAGGAGCGGGCGAAAAAATTAGGATTCACAAAAGCAAGTCTTGATTTAATCGCAGCGGAATCCGATTTTATTACGATTCATACTCCGCTAACCAATGATACACGCGGACTTGTGAATGATGATTATTTGCGAAAAACGAAAAAAGGCGTCCGTTTTGTCAATTGTGCCCGCGGCGGGGTGATTGACGAGAAAGCGTTGGTTAGAGCAATTAAGGCTGGGCATGTAGCAGGGGCCGCACTAGATGTGTTTGAAAAAGAACCGGTTGCGGATGTAGAATTGCTGCAAAACCCAAATATCATTGTGACGCCGCATCTTGGAGCTTCTACTGTCGAAGCACAGGAAAAAGTCGCCCAAGAGGTAAGTGCGGAAATTATTGAGATTTTTGAAACACAGTCGATTCAGAATGCAGTCAATATGCCGCAAATGTCCGGGGAAACTCAAGCAAAGCTCCAGCCCTATTTACTGCTTAGCGATCAAATGGGCCAGCTCGTGATTCAGTTGTTAAATAAGCAGGCCCCTACTAAAATTGAAATCAATTATTATGGTGATTTAATTGATGAGGATACGGAATTGCTAACACGGACGCTGTTGAAAGGCGTACTATCCTACCATTTAAGTGATTCTGTCAATCTGATCAATGCGCTGCATCTGTTGAAGGAGCAGGGTGTTTCCTATAATGTCGTGAAAAATGCGACTAATAAAGGCTTTGCTAATTATATGGAGCTTTGTGTTTCTAATGGTCTGGAAACAGCCCGGATTGGTGCCACCGTCTTAAATGGTTACGGCGCGCGGATTTTAAAAATCAACCAATACCGGATTGATGTAAAGCCGGAAAAATATCTGTTATATATTAAACACCGCGATGTACCGGGAATGATTGGCAAGGTCGGATCGTTGTTAGGCGATTATGGGATAAATATTGGTACGATGCAGGTTGGGCGGACCGAGGTTGGCGGAGAGGCCATTATGGTGTTAACACTCGATAAAACCATGGGATCGAATGTCATTCGTGAACTAATGTTAATTGATGGGCTGGACGAAGCACAATTATTGGAGTTAACCAATGTGGATTCGTTTGAACCTGGGCGTGTGGAGCCGGAGAAAGTGGAGAGCGTTTAGTTTGTTCAAGTGAACGAGGGATTGCGATGTTGGCAATCCCTCTTTTTTTCTAGTAGGCAGCACAGTTATTATGATTCGCTGATAGAATGCTTGGATTCGCTGATTGAATCTGAAAATTCGCCGATTGAACCTGAAAATTCGCCGATTGAATGCTTGGATTCGCTCAGAAAGTTCGATGATATTGCCCGATTTTGTGATTCGCTCGTTGAATGCCTGGATTCGCTCATTGAACCTGTAAATTCGCCCATTGAACCCGAAAATTCGCCCGTTGAACCCGAAAATTCGCCCGTTGAACTTGAATATTCCCTGATAGACTCCGATTTCCAGCTGATAATCCGCATAAATTCACTAATAAACACCGATTTTATTGAATTGAGGGAATATCTCCTTACATAAATCACTTTCGGAGGCTAAAAAAAATCAAATTTTCCTTTTTTTATAAAATCCCTTTCAAATCAAGGACGGAATCAAGAATATAATCCGCCCCATGTTGTTCAAATTCACTTCGCGCATCTTTTCCAGAGAGCCCTGTTAATACAGCTGCAAACTGACAGCCCATTTGTCTCGCCGCTAGCAGGTCGGCCAAAGAGTCGCCGACAACTAGAATCTCTTCACCATTTTCAATTGGCAGCACTGTATCTAAGCATTCCTGTACCGATGCCCCCTTACCTTTAAGCCCCATTATGTAAGTGTACGGATGCGGCTTCGATAAGGATTTCCATTCAGGAATCTCCGTTTCCGCCGCCAAAACCTCATCAGCGGTCACGATCCGATTTTCCTCAAAATGCTTCAACCAATCTAAATGCAGAAAGGGCTGGATCGTTTCAAGAGCTGGCCGTCCTGTTCCGATTCCAATCGTGAATCCAGCGCTAGTTAGAAATTGAAATAGCTCATCAATCTCCTCCCTCGGTGCTAACGTTGTTTCGTTTGCTAGGAAACCTTTTTTACCTGTTTGCACTGATGGTCTCCCGGTAGAAGCAAGGACATTCTCATCACCAACATACCATTCCTGTGAAACATGCTCACAAATGGACCACAGCTCTCCCTTTAAGAAGATAGATGTTTCTACACCAAGCTTTTCTCGTGCCAACTCATTCAAATACCCAAGCAACTCCTGCTTCATCGCCTGCGAGCGCTCAAAATCCGCCACAAACAAACTAAAATCCATCTTTACCGGATAATTACTCAACACCCTGCCAATCTCTAATAATGTTTCACGGTTGATTGGTGCCTGACACCATTTGTTAATTTTTTCAAATTCAGTATCCCTAATTTGCGATAGGAGGTGGATTAGTTGGTGACTGAATGATAGATAGATCATGTCCCAGTTTGCGTTTAAGCCGCGGGATTTTAATAATTTGAGAACTTTATCTCCCTCAAATACCTGTTCCCTTATTGCCTTGATTTCGGCTTCATTATAGTCAGTCTTAAACTTTTCATGTGCCAACGCTAAGTAATTACAGCTATTCAGCAGCTCCCAAACTGTTAAGGCAGAAGCATCAAAATAATGCTCTTCGCTTAAAAGTACCCCATCTACGTCAAACAAAATTGTCTTAATCATCGTTCAGCCCCTCTTTCCTAGTCTGCTTTTATACGTTATCGTAACACAGTGGAACAACGTAATTGAAGTATATTTGTTCGAAAAACAGATATATCATTACTTACGACAAAATTGGTGGCATTAATGACATATTTTTAGGCATTTACGACATAGTTTTAGCAACTTACGACACATAATCGGCCACTTACTACACATTTTATGAAACTTACGACATTCGATGGATATAACTGGTAAACAGACAAAAATTTCAGAAATGCTTACCACATATTTGGTGTACAAATGACACATCCGTTTTAATTACCATAAAAAAACCCTTAAGCTGGATTATTAGTCCAACTCAAGGGTGTCACTTCAACTTCGATTTTTCAGCGCACGACTTGTTTTTTAGTTCTTGTGATTCAAGCTCAAAATTTGTTTGGTTTACCGCCCCTCGAAAGGACAAGTATTCATAGATCCAACCCAATCGATATATATTTCACTTCTAAAAACTCTTCGATTCCGTAATGTCCGCCTTCACGGCCGAGCCCGCTCTCTTTATAGCCGCCGAATGGAGCTTGAACGACTGAAGGAAGAGAATCATTCAGACCAATGATTCCATACTCCAGCTGCTCTGTGATTCTAAAAGAACGGCTTAAATTTTCCGTATACACGTAAGCAGCCAGTCCGTAGCAAGAATCATTCGCCCGAGCAATGACTTCTTCTTCGGTTTTAAAGGTTGAGATGGGGGCGAGCGGGCCAAAGATTTCATCCTTCATACATTCCATCTCATCGTGTATATCGGTTAAAATTGTTGGGGCATAGAAATAGCCGTTTTCGGCAGAAGGTTTAAGCCCGCTGTAAGTGACTTTTCCACCCTTTTTCACGGCATCTTTGACAAGTCCGTCTACCTTTTTATAGGCAGCCTTATCAATTAATGGACCGATATCCGTATCCTCTTCCAGCCCATTACCTACCTTAAGCTTTTCTAATTCTGCTTTGAACAGTTTAATAAATGCTTCAGCTACCCCTTCTTGGACGTAAACCCGATTTGTACAAATACAGGTTTGACCTGCGTTGCGGAATTTTGATTGAACGAGCCCAACAGCTGCTTTCGCTAAATTGGCATCATCCATCACAATAAACGGGGCATTCCCGCCCAGCTCAAGTGATACCTTTTTTACATTTTCGGCTGCGCCGCGCATCAATGTTTTTCCAACCTCTGTTGAACCAGTAAAGGTAATCTTCGTTACCCGTGGGTCCTTCAGCCACACCTCTCCAATTTCTGATGATCTTCCAGTAATCACGTTTAACACGCCGGCGGGAATTCCAGCCTCATGTGCAAGCTCAACCATTTTCAAGGCGGTAAGCGGTGTTTGGTTTGCCGGTTTCACAACGGCGGTACACCCGGCAGCAAGCGCAGGAGCAACCTTTCTTGTAATCATTGCTGCAGGGAAGTTCCATGGTGTTATTGCCGCAATAACACCAACCGGCTCCTTTCGTACTAATATTCTTTTATTTGGATGGGAAGCCGGAATCGTTTCCCCATAAGTCCGTTTACCTTCCTCTGCATACCAGGAAATAAAGCCATTCGCATACTGGACCTCTCCTAGTGCCTCTTTTAACGGCTTCCCTTGCTCAATCGTCATAATCCGAGCTATTTCATGTTTGTTTTCTTCTATTAAGAGGTTCCACTTCATGAGAAGCTGATAGCGTTCATCGGCTGTTTTTTTCGACCAGGTTTTGAATGCCTTATGGGCGGCGTCAACTGCCTGCTCCGCCTCATAAGCACCACCCGTCGGTACAGCACCAACGACCTTCTTCGTCGCCGGATTGATGACTTCAGTTAATACTTCAGAATCATGTCCAATCCACTCACCGTTTAGATACATCGGATAGATTTGGTAATTCTTTTTAACAACGTCCATATGATTCCCTCCCAGTGTTTAAAGACGATGCACACTTTATTATTTATTCTTATCTACCTTATTCTACCACTTTATTCAGAATTTTTTAAAATTTATTATACGCAAAAAAGCAGTAAAATCCAATGGTTAGGATTTCACTGCTTTTTTGTATAAATTTTAATTTCCTTGGCATGCTAATAGTATTACTTCGCGAAACGGTGGTTTCCGATTGTTACAGTTACTTCACGTGAAAAAATCCATTTACTTACTGCTGTTTTTGGATTATAGAAGAATAATGAACCGTTACCTTGGCCTTTAAATGCCAATGCTTCATTTACCGCTTGCTTTGACGCGGCATCAGCAGGCTGGTTAATCGCGCCATTTTGAACTGGTGTAAAAGCATAATGGCCGCTAGACTTTTCATAAATAACACCATTAATAGTATTTGGGAAATCCTTGCTATCTACACGGTTAAGAATGACGGTAGCAACCGCTACTTTCCCTGCGTATGGTTCGCCTTTAGCCTCTGCATGAATAAGACGTGCCATCAGGTCTTTTTCAGCAGCAGTAACAGTAGAATTTGGGATTACTAGATTTTGACCAACATTAAGAGCACTGCTAGCTGCATTGTTTGCTTTCATTAAATTAGTCACCGGCACGCCGAACTTGGTAGCAATCTTCCAATACGATTCACCTGATTGTACTTTATGAGTAGTTGTTGCAGCTTCAGTTGCTCCATTTAACGTAAATGCTGACATTGATAGGATTAACCCCGTTGTAATCACTAGTTTTTTAAATTTATTCATTTTATTACCTCCAATTTGTTATCTCGTTTCCCTACTACTAAGGCTATCAGTTGTAACACTCTTATTCATCATCCAATAGATGGTAATCTAAAATCAACTAATCTAGCGCCCACCATGAAGGCATTTGTCTATTAATTGGAATTAACAACCATCGTTTTATTTTTTCTTAAAAATTACATGCATGGATAGTTATGGTGCTTTTATTACACTGTGTTTCATGCTCGTAACATATATAAGTCCGTGTTCCTTTGAAATCTTCACCAAATTGACAACAAATTCATTCATTTCATAGAGGATTTCATCTCAATCTTTGGAATAATATAAGGGAGACAATTTGAAGGAGGATTTTATTTATGGAAAATTCATTAGTCAGTGTACTTAACAAGCAAATTGCCAACTGGTCTCTTATGTATATGAAGTTACATAACTACCATTGGTATGTGAAAGGCGCTCAGTTTTTCACACTGCACGTTAAATTTGAGGAATTTTATAACGAGGCTGGTTTACATGTCGATGAATTAGCAGAACGCTTGCTGGCGATCGGCGGAAAACCTGTAGCAACCATGAAGGAATGCCTTGAAAGTTCATCACTTCAAGAAGCGTTAGGAGCTGAATCAGCTGATGAAATGGTTCAATCCGTTATCAATGATTTCTCCATTATTATTGGTGAATTAAAAGAAGGAATGAGCATTGCTGCTGAAATGAATGATGAAACAACGGGAGATATGCTGCTAGCAATTCATTCCGGTTTAGAAAAGCATGTATGGATGCTGACTGCATTTCTCGGAAAATCCATTTAAGTTTTTGTCGAACATTACTGGTTGAAAAATAAATAAAAGCCTGTCCCTCACTGCATCATTCGTTAATGCAGCAAGGGCAGGCCTCTTTCGCTTTCTATTTATTAAGCGCCGAGTTTTGAAGCTAAATTTGCTGGTTCATCTTTTGACTTCCCAGAAATAGTAAACGCGATACCCGCTGCTATTACCAGAGCTACAATCATCATAATGAATGATGAATTGAATGAACCGGTTGAATCAATCATGTAACCCATTAAGAATGGAGAAATGAAACCTGCAATCGATCCTAAACAGTTAACTGTCGCTGATCCGGATGCCATAATTTTTGCAGGCAGACTGTCAACGACCAGCGCCCAGAATCCCCCTTGGGCTAGGAACATAAAGAAGGCAGCAAGACATTGGTAAATGATAACCATTGTTAAGGATGAAGCTTGGAACATTAAATATAATGCTAAACCTCCAGCTAATGCGTTCGGGATAAATACCCATTTTCGATTTCCTTTCATTCTATCGGATATATACCCACCTAGAACGATTGCTACTGTTCCTACTAAATATGGTAATGCACTATAGATACCAGTTTTCATTAAAGAGAGACCTTTTTCGTTGATCAGATAAGATGGAAGCCATGAGGTAAAGCCCCAAAACGTAATATCAAAGAAGAACCAAATAAGTGCCATTTGCCATAAAATTGGCTTTTTTAATAGTTCTTTGAAAGATACATCAGATTTCTTTTTCCCAGAAGCCTTCTCCACCACTACATCTTCGTCTAATTCTGCAAGCTCCTCTTTGGTTATTTTGGGATGATCTTTTGGATTATCTTTAAACTTGAACCATATATAAATACCGACTGCTAGTCCTGGAAGTCCCATTACGATAAAGACAACACGCCATCCATATAACCCGATGATTGCTGCTGCCACAACCGCTGCTATTGCCGGTCCAAGCGTATTTACGGTTGATTGAATCCCCGTGGCTGTTCCACGCTGCTTACTTGGGAAGTAGGTAGCAATTGCTTTGTATGATCCACCCGGTAAACAAGCTTCACCTAAACCGAAGACAAAACGAACCAATAAGAACAAAGGATATGAGAAAATTAATCCTGTTAAAGATGTAAAAATAGACCACCAAACGATAGCAACACTTACTACCCGACGGAAACCAAATTTATCTGACAGCATTCCGCCTGGAATCTGGAACAATGCGTAGCCAGCAAAGAACATACTTAATAGTAATCCTTGAGCTGTCTTATTTAGGTTAAGGTCTTCCCCGATAAATGGCAGGGCAATCGTAATAACCATCCGATCCAGAAATGAAAATAACCAACATAACCATAGGACTAATAAAATTGAATAACGAACTTTCCACTTTTTCTTTGGCTGTACTTGAGATAAGTCACTCACCAAAATTCCCCCTTAAATAACTTCGTAGATTTGAGTCTAAGAATAAAGCGATTTCATTTTCTCAGGAATAACTATTAATTCTAACCTCTCATCTTTTCGGAAGAGGTTTTTAACTATTCCCTAAATTCATGATATATAAATGGTTGGACATTTTGTTATATTAGTCACGAAATGAACATAATTAGATATAAAACGCCTTCAAATACATACGAAGTGCAGCGAGTAAAGTTAAAAAAACGTTAAAAGGGGTTAAAAAAACATTAACATTTCCATCTGAATATAAAGATAAAATAAAAACAGCCTCGAATTTGGTTAAAAACCTAAGTATTGGCGAACCATTTTTGCATAGGAGCGACTAACTGGAACTTTCGATTGATCACAAAAAATTAAATTATAGGTGCCATTAAACCATTGTTCAATTTCAGTCACAAATTTAAGGTTGATAATATAGCCACGATGTACTCTCAGAAAAGAATGATTTTCTAATTTTTGTTCTATTTCATATAGATTTGTATCTATGGCGTATTTATCATTTACTGTTTTTACAAATACTTGGCGATTTTCTGTTCCAATATATAGAATGTTTTCGAAATCCACCAAGATAATCCGCTCATCTTTAACGACGGCCAGCTTATTTATTTTAAGGCTGGATTTCACTTCTTTTACTGGCTTTGATTGGCCGTCTTCTTTTTTTAATTGATGCCACTCCACTATTCTTTCGATTGTTTGTTCAATTCTTTTTTCGTCAAACGGCTTTAATATATAATCGACGGCATCAAGCTCGAAAGCTTTGATTGCATATTCTTCGAACGCAGTTGCAAAAACAATGAATGGCGGATTCTTTAATGAACGGAGTTGATGTGCTATTTCAATCCCATTTCCATTTGCCAAATGAATGTCTAAAAAAATTACTTCGGGCTCCAATTGATGAATCCCCAAAATGGCTTGATCTATTTCATCTGCTTCTCCAACAATCTCAATTTTATTACTTTGTAAAAGTATGTCCTTAAGGTCTTCTCGGGCAAACAACTCATCCTCAACCAAGAAAGCTCTAATCACTAGACTCTTCCTTCCTTTCATATTGGAGGGGAACAATGATTGTAATGTTTGTTCCACTGTTAACCTGGCTGTCTATAGAAAAAAAAGCTTCTGAACCAAACACTAATGATAACCTCTCCCTAATATTTTGTATCGCTATCCCTGCCCCAATATTTGAAGGTATGGGTTCGCTGCCAATAAACTTTAGCCTTTTGCTAGGAATTCCTCGACCATTATCTTTAATTAAAAGTTTAAGGAAACTTTCTTCCTCATTGTCTATCGTAATTTCAACGGTTTCCTGTTTACGTCGTTGTGAAAATCCATGAATAATTGCATTTTCAACAAGAGGTTGAATGGTGAACGGAGGGATTAATGCCATATTAACGCTTGGATTTACTGTTGTTTTAATGGTAAAACGCTCCGGAAAACGTGCTTGTACTAAAATAAAATAAGCATTTAGAGTCTCCATTTCCTTCTCAATCGGGATTAACGTCTGACTTGCCGCACTCGTATTATTGCGAAGAAAAGTACTTAACTGAAGTAGCAGGGATCTCGCAAACAAAGGATCTCTTTTGCACAGTGCGGAAATCACATTAATCGAATTAAAAAGAAAATGAGGATGAATTTGGGCTTGTAATGCTTTAATTTTTGCATTTTGCAGCAATTCTTTATGCCGTTCAGCATCACCTATTTCCAACTGGGTTGAAAACAACATGAGCAAACCTTCCGCTAATTCTAACTCTGCTTCATTTATTTTAAACGGATTTTTAAAATATAATTTGAATGTACCAATAGGTTTTTCGCCCACCACCAATGGCACAATGATGACCGCTTTCAATGGACAATTACTGTTTTTCAAGCTAATCGATTTTAAGGTATGTATTTCCCCTTTTTGGAGTACCTCTTTTACTGCGTCTTGATCAGCGTACCTCAGTAAGTGCCCATATTCTTTTCCTTCACCAACATGGGTTAAAACATCAGTTAAATCGGTAATGGCTACAGAATCAGCCTTTGTATATGTACATAGTATTTGTGCTACCTTTTCGCATGAGTCCACATTGAACCCCCGGCGAAAAAATGGCAATGTTTTATTTGCGATAAATAATGCCTTTTGGGTTTGAATGGCCTTTACTTTTTCTTCTTCGCGCACCACACTATTAAAGATTAATGCACAGATCCAAATTCCAATTCCATTTACAATGATAATCGGTAATCCAGTGAATTGAATTAATAATAAAGCCACGTTATGGGATTTCGTAAAAACAGGGATTAAAATAATTTGCAGGAACAAGATTAATACACTTATCAATAAAATAAGCGGCGGCTGCATTCGTTCTTTAATGGTAATTTTCCGATTGATCCAACCTGCCGTTAATCCACCTAGTATCGTCAGAATCAAAGTGGCTGTATTAATAAATCCGCCTAATAGATATCGATGTCCGCCTGCGATAATTCCCGCTCCCAATCCGACTGCGGGGCCGCCAAAAAGCCCGCCAATAATTACTCCGATATTACGAGTATCCGCAATTGCCTTAAAGGATTCCAGATTATGTGCCACATCTCCAGATGGTATTTTTGAAACATCAGGATGGATTGCTATACCTGTATAATTCCCTATGATTCCAAATAAACCAAATACAAAAATCATCACAATTTTGCCTTTCCAGCTTAAGTGCTGGTAAATCATTTGCCTAAAGAGATTTAGCCGGGTAATTAAGAATGCTATCGTAACAATCATGCACATCCGCCAAATCAGCTGGCTTATTAGATCTAACATCCGAAACTTCTCCTATTTTTCAAAATCCTAACTAACTTAATAAATACGGTGTGTTTAGTGCTAAGCTGCCCTTTTTCATAAAAGACGGCACTTGCCGTCTTCTTTACTTTTCGGTTGTTAAAAGTGAATATCCAATTCCTGGATAGGTACGAATAATTTTAGAAATATCGGTGCAGCCAGCCTCCTTCAGCTTTTTCCGAATTCTCGCAATTGCTACACGCAAGTACTCCACTTCATCTCGATATTCTGCTCCCCAAACCGACACGAGAATTTGTTCATGGCTGACAATTTTGTCGGCATGAATGGTAAGCTGCTCTAAAATCAAATATTCCGTATTGGTAAAGCGCATTTCTTTCTCATCCACATAGACACGTTTTTGTGCAAGATTTATATTAATCCTGCCAATGGTAATCTTCTTGTCCTCGTGAACGGTCTGTTCGAGATGCGAAGTTCTTCGTAAAACGGCCTTCACTCTGGCAAATAACTCTTCAAGCGAAAAGGGCTTTGTTAAATAATCATCGGCCCCACGTTCAAAGCCTTCCACCAAATCGTTTGAATTGCTGCGGGCAGTCAAGATAATGACCGGAACGTTGGAAAATTTTCGCAGCCTTTCTAGTACGGTGAACCCATCCATGTTGGGCATCATAATATCCAGCAGGACTAAATCAAGTTCATGCAAATCAAAGTTATCAAGAAACTGTTCACCATCTGAGAACGTTTCTACTTTATATCCAAGAGAAAGTAAATTTGCCTTTATGAATCGGACAATTTTTGGTTCGTCATCTACGATTGCAATTTTATGATTCATAACTACCTCCATGATCTCCCTCGTTAATCGGGAGCTTCATCGTAAAAATACTTCCCTTTCCAGGTTCACTTTCGACTAGTATATCACCATTATGTTCTTTCATTAATCCAAGGCAAATCGACAGACCGAGACCAGTTCCTCCCGTTTTCCGCTGCGGCGAATTGTCGACCCTATAAAAACGATCAAATATTTTTTTGCTAAGTTCCTTTGAAATACCAATTCCGTTATCCTTAACATGAATAAATACATCCTTGGGTCCGGCCTCCACAGTTAATAACACCTGCTTCTTAGGTGAGTCATTGTGCACAAGTCCGTTCATAATCAAATTTAACAGCACTTGTTGAAGGCGTTTTTTATCTCCATAAAGCAAGGAAATGTGCGACTGAGTATCTTCGTCATAACGCACTTTATCACTTGCTGCGATTTCGCGTGGCAGCTGATCCAAGGTACTTGAAATCAACTGTGAAATTGGAAAATAACCCTTATTTAAAGACATGGTTCCCATTTCGATTTTCTTGATATCGAACCAGACAGAAATTAAATCCTGCAGATGCAAAATATCTTCATGGATTCCCTGCAGAAGCTCCTGTTTGAAGTCTTCTTCCCAGTCGGCATCCTGCCTCATTAGCGTTTCCACGCTGCCGCGGATGTTCGTAATCGGTGTCTTAAATTCATGGCTGGCAATCGTAATTAAATTGCTCTTTAGCTGGTCAATCTCTTCCTCTTTCGTAATGTCACGAAGCAAATAGCCATTACCAATAAAGCCTGTTTCAGAATACACACTAAATTTGTTCAACATAATATATTTTAGCTGATTCTCATATTCAATTGTCAGTTTTTTAGTTATATCCTCTGATTGTAATAACTCATCCACATTATTATTTTTTGAAACACTTACCTTTTGGATGAAAGCAATTAAATCTACTTCTGTCTTAAGGCTATCTGACCCAATTCCACAAAAAAGATGACTAGTAACAAATTCATTTTGGTAAACAATATTTTTATTGTTATCAACTAGGATGATTCCTTCAGACATACTTTTTAATACAGCATTCAGCCGGGCATGCTGGTCCTTATCTTCCTCAAAATTGAATTTTCCTTTATTCATCATGGAAAATTGCACCTCTGACTCCTTCATTAAATGGTTACCCCCCATTCTAAAAAATTCACTTATTATTAAAAACCCCTATATGCTTATTACATACAGGGGCTTAGTGGTGATTTAGTTTGTAACTGCTGCTTCGCGATTCATTACGATGCGTGTACCAGTTTTTCCTTGAAGAGCATCCTGAAGTTTATCAATCGATGTAATGATAACGTTCTTTCCGCCTTTTTGCAGGAATAAAACAGCTGCCTCAATTTTCGGTCCCATACTTCCTTTTGGAAAATGACCTTCATCCATATAGCGGAGTGCATCATCAGCTGTCATTTCTAATAAGTTTTGTTGCTGTGGTGTGCCAAAATGAATGGCAACTTGTTCCACACCTGTTAAGATAAATAAATAATCTGCATTAATTTCAGCAGCAAGCAGTGCGCTTGCAAAGTCTTTATCGATGACAGCTTCTGTACCTTCAAGCATACCGTTATTCTCGATAACTGGAATTCCGCCGCCTCCAGCTGTAATAACAGTAATGTCCTTCTCAAGCAATGCTTCAATTGCCTCTTTTTCAACAATTTTGATTGGCTTTGGAGAAGCAACTACACGTCTGTACCCTCTGCCGCTATCTTCGATAAAAGTTAGCTTTTCGGTTTTAAGAATTTCTTCCATTTCTTCCTTAGAATAAAATGGTCCAATTGGTTTAGTTGGAGCTTCAAACGCTGGATCATCTTTAGAAACAATTGCTTGCGTAACAACGGTTGCAACTGTCTTACTAATATTACGCTCAACCATTTTATTTCTAAATGCCTGCTGAATTAAATAACCCAAGTTACCTTGAGTTTCCGCATCACACACATCTAAAGGATAAGCTGGAACGACTGCTTCAGCCATTTTAGTTTTAATTAACGTGTTGCCAACTTGTGGACCATTTCCGTGAGTGATAACTACAGTGTGGCCCTGTTCGATTAACCCGAGGACAGGTTCACAGCTTTCATTAATATTTGCTTGCTGTTCTTCAATCGAACCCTTTTGTCCTTCTTTAATAATTGCATTGCCGCCGATAGCTAGGACAATTTTACTCATGTAACATCTCTCCAATGTTGTAATATAATTTTATTGTTCATTTGGGTTTTTAAAGGCCAGCATCCCGATAAGAATACCGAATAGTGTATCCAATCCCGAACTGTGGCCGACTTCAAGCAAGTTCTGAAAGGCCTTATTGAAGGTAGAATCATCACCGCTGGCAAGTGAGTTCACCAACTCGGTAACGGTTGAGCCAAATTCATGCCGAATCGCATACCGTAAATATTCCCTGCTCACATCCGTTGTGATTGGCTCACTCTCCAGCAGCTCTGAAAGCTGTTGGTAAAATAGTGCAGAAATAAAATTGGAAGTGGCATCAAAAGCTAATAAACCGACGATCATGTCGTCACCTGATGGAGTCAGGCCTTTTCCCCTGCCAAGGAAATACCTAAGGGTCTTCTCAATTAAATAACGGTCACTCGACATCACCACTTCGATCAACATGACCAAATATGATTCAGGTCCGAACCACTTCTTTTCGCCGATACCATTAAACCTTTTTAAAAATTGATTTATATCGATATCCAACCCAGTTAATTCTTCCATTGTGCTTAATTGCGCGCAAAGATTTTCAAAGCCAATTTCGAAGACCTGGTTGCTTTTTAAAGAGGTTAATTCATTTTTAAATCTGTGACCCTTTTCCAGGCTGATTGAAAGGCTTGAAAATTCCAAAGAATTCGTTCTTGTATTCCAGAAAACGGCTTCTCCGTTATTCACGACTGAAACGGCCCTTAAAGTGTCTACTTCTAGAAGATGAATCCCAAATGGAAGCAGCCCGTTTTTTTTATTGCCAATAAAAACGAGAGAGTCATCCATTTTAATATTAAAGCCATTTTTAAAAATACTATGAACATGACCATTGCCCTTTTTACTAAGAAGGAGAGGAATTAGATCACTATATCCCTCTCCAAAAAGAGTACTTTTAATCATTTATTCTGCAGCAGGTTCAATTAAACCAAGTTTAACTGCATAAGCATCAATCGCTTTTTCGAAGCAAGCTAATGGAGCACGAACAGTACCTGCACCGATTTGGCCAACTCCTGCTTCTTTATGAGCAATACCAGTGTTGATTACAGGCTCAATTCCAGTTTCAACAACTTTTCTTGCATCGATTCCTAGGCAAGAACCTTTGAAATCCCAAGTTGGAATCGAGAAGTTAGAGTTATGATCGATACAAATTTCCATCATTTCATTACTTGTTTTAACTGCATCGTCCATACCGCCAGCACCTACGAAACGTGTAACACCAGGAGCAGCGATCATTGCAAAACCACCTACACCAAATGTTTCAGTGATTGCACTGTCACCCATGTCAGGGCAAGCCATGTCTTGATCATATCCAGTAAAGAATAGACCTTGTGGTGTATTAACTGGTGCAGTAAACCATTGATCACCCATACCAGCAATACGGATTCCGAATTCGTAACCGTTACGGCACATTGCTGTTACAACTGTACCATGTTGAACCGTTCTAGCTGTGTCCATTACTGCTTTCGTCGTTGCCATCGCAATGTTTAAGAAGAATTGGTCTGTATCAGCTAAGAATTTAATAACATCTTGCTTATCTTTATCAGTTGCATCTGTTTGGATAATGTATGGAGCAATATCTTTTAGGAAAATAAGTGATCCAGCAATATTACGTTGGTGGAACTCATCTCCCATTGTAATTGCTTTTGCCATCGCAACGTTCACGTTTAAGCCGTCGCCTTTTACTTTAAGTGCTTTAGCAATGACAGGGCCTAGTACATCTCTAAACCATCCAAGGCGGTTGATTACTTCCTGAGAATAGGCACCGAAACGAAGAACTGCACCAATTCCTTCATTCATTGTGCAATATGCGCGATTTCCACCATCACGATTTTCAACGACAAGAACAGGCATGCTTCCAGAAGTGATACCACCCATTGGGCCGACAGCATCAACATGGTGACATGGAATGAATTCTATTTCGCCATTTTTAAGCATTGCAAATGCTTCGTCAGAGTTCGTTGCCCAACCTTCAAAAAGGGTCGCACCTACACAAGATCCTTGCATCGGGCTAGTCATGTTTTCCCATTTGATAGGTGGTCCCGCATGAAGTAATACTTTTCCATTTAATTCTTTAATCACAGATTTAGCTGGAACGACATCCACTAAAAATGGTGAGCTTGATACAACTTTATCGATTACCGCTCGGTTTGCTTCATCAATTGTTTTAAATTGTCCGTACATTATGCTTTCCTCCTGAAAATTCAATGTTAGTGCAAATTCGTTTAGCCTTTGGTTTAGCGAAGTACACTTAAGACTTTGCGCATTCTTTCATTACCACCGGCTACTGGACGCCAGTCGAATTGAACAGCTCTGCCGCCGTTAGCTGTAATAGATTCTGTGAATTTCTTTAAACCTACGTTGATCACGCTTGGCTTTTCGTTCAGGAATTTTTCAATTGCTGAAGAAATGGTGATTTCAGCTTTTGGAGCCTCAACTTTTGCAGGAACAACTTCTTTATCTGCTTCTTCAACCTTAATATCAAGCATTGCTAAAGCTGTGCGAATTGCTTGGTTATTACTGTCTCTTAGGATAACCCCAGCTTTCTCAAGCTTTGCTTTTTGTTCTTGAATGTTTTGCGGATCTTGATCTGTTCCACATACAGTCGCAACAAAGTAAATATTTCTGCCGTTTTCCTGTGCCGCTTTTTGGATTTTTTCGATACCAGGAAGTAACGCGCCAGCCATATCTTCATGTGAACCGTAACCAAGAACAACATCGAATAGGATAATCGCTGTTTGCTCATCCTGCGCTGCTTTTTGGAAGAATTCAATTCTTGTATTTGGGTCTATCATTGGGTGTGGTTTACCTTGTGTGTAAATATCATCACCTAGGTCAGCTACTTCAAAGCCATTTGCCTTTAATAGGTAACCATCTTCATGATGTTCGCTTTTTCCAAGTCCAAGACCTCTGCTGATTAAAGTAGCCGCTTCATAGCCAAGAGTACCACCAGAATAAAGTCCTTTGATTGTTTTTTGTTCAGGCTTTAAGTCTACAGCCGGTACTTCAAGGTTGTACTGATAGTAGTTTGCTTTCACCGCATTTCCTTTTGCAAGGTCTACAGAGATTGCAGCTGTTTCTTCAAGGGTGTTCGCATAGTAGAAATTTCCTTCATGTGCATGCGGCTCTTCACCAAGGAAGATGGCAACTACTGGTTTTGAAACGCTTTGAAGTAATTGAACAACTTCATCACGTACTTCTTTTGCAGGTGGCTTAGAAATAAGTGTGATGACTTCTGTTTGCTTATGGTTTGCTAACCCTTTGATTGCATCTAACATCGTAATCGCACCAATTTTATCAGAAAGGTCACGTCCACCTGTTCCAATCGCATGCGTAACACCGCCGCCAAGACGATCGATTTGAACCGTTACTTCCTGAATTCCAGTTCCGGAAGCCCCAACAATACCAATATTCCCTTGCTTTACAACGTTTGCAAATGCAAGCGGTACACCGGAGACAATTTCAGTGCCACAGTCTGGACCCATAACAAGTAGGCCTTTTTCATGCGCCTTTTCTTTAATACGGCGCTCATCTTCGATTGACACGTTATCACTAAAGATTAAGACATGCATGTCATTGTCAAGTGCTTTCTCAGCTTCTTCAGCCGCATATTGACCTGGAGTAGAAATAAGCGCAATATTTGCATTTGGTAAAGCTTTAAGTGCCTTATCCCATGTACGTACTGTTTCGAATTCTTCCTTGCTTCCTGCAATTGCTTGATTGTTTAAATATTGATCAACCTCATCAAGAACTTCTTGAATTTTGTCTTCAGAGTCTGTATCAACAACGATACACATATCATTAGCAGCAGCTTTTTCAAGCTCTTCAGTGTGGAGACCTGCAGTTTTGAAGATATCTTTATTGGCCGGAGTTCCCATCATGATTTGTACCTTGTTAATTCCGTCCATAGTGGAAATTTTATTGGTGAGAAGCATCAGGTTAACTGAATCCTGGTAGGAATTCTCTTTGATAATCGTATAAAGCATTAATGAACGCACCTCTTTAATATATTTTTCGCTTTCATAATAAGCGGGGATATAAAGCATTTGTTCCTCTGTAATGGTAAGGTTTTTCACCTTGCAATGTAATAAAAAACAATACATACACATTAAAAATTCGTTAAAACAATTTTTGTTATATTCTTATGAATTTTCACTCTTTTGCTGATTTAAAAGAGCGGCTAAAAATGGAAGCCGCCCTTTTAATAGAGATTATTTACGATTATTTTGCAAAAGGGCTTTTATTATCATAAGCGTTGTTGTGAACAACATCTGATGTTAAATATTCATAAATATGATCAACAATTTCAATGCCATCTACTTCTGATTTATTTTCTCTATCCGCACTTCTTTGTCCAGGATAGTATACTTTATCAAATCCTGTAGCTGGCTTAATTGAATTCAGATCGTTCATTGTTTGAGCAACACTTTCTTTGAAGGTGTTAATTCCTGCAAAACGTTCTGGATCAATGACAATATGCAACTGACCAAGATTTCTTCCTTCAGTTAGATCATGATACATCGAACTCACCTTATTTCCGAAGGGAAGGCCTAATAGGATTCCGGATAATACGTCGACCATCATCATTAACCCGTATCCTTTTGGACCGGCGATTGGCAATAACGCATTAACTTTAAATGGGTCTGTTGTACCCGCGCCTTCGCTATCTACTGCCCAGCCTTCAGAAATAGGTTTATTTTTGGATCTGGCATCAAGAATTTTCCCCCATGCCTGAACGGTTGTAGCCATATCGATAATAATATGTTCTCCATTCTTTCCAGGAGCCGCAAAGGCAATAGGGTTCGTCCCATAATAAGGTTCTGCTCCGCCAAATGGCACTGCCATTGGGTCTGATTGACAAACTGAAATTGCAACCAGGTCCTGATCAGCGGCCTGTTCAACAAAGTATGACAGCGCACCGCTATGGCCCATACGTCGCATGCCTACTATGGCAATACCATTTTCCTTGGCGATTTTTATCGCTTCATCCATCCCTAATTTCGCCACAACATGTCCCGCTCCATTATCTCCATCAAAAATGGCTGTGCATGGACCAGTTTTAGTAAACGTAAAATTCGGATTATGGGTGATACCGCCTTTTGCAATTCTTTCGGCATAATATTCTACCCGCATTGCTCCGTGGGAATGATATCCTCTTGCATCAGCATGAACAAGAACATCGGCTACAATACCAGCATGATCCACTGTTAAACCTGCTTTATGAAGCTTTGTGACAATTAGATCCTTTAATTGCTCTTTTGTTACCCTCATCCCTTGCACCTCTTCGACTTTGAGAATTGTCTAGCTCCAGCGCCCTAGCGACTAGTGTCCTTCGCTCTCCGCCCTACGATAAGTCAACACGAATCGCCTCCGGCTCTTCGTGTTTCCTTTATCTCAGTTGGAGCGCTCCAGGCCATACGCCGCTGAACAGGGCGCTTGCGCTTTTCTATTCAGCAAATGGGTTTTTGTGATCGTATTGATTGTTATGGATTGTATCAGAGATTAAATATTCATAAATATCATCAACGATTTCAATGCCATTTTCCTTGTATTCTGCTATTACTACATCATTATTTTGCCCAGGATACAGTACTTTTGAAAAGCCTGTTGCAGGTTTAATCTGATTTAGATCTTCCATCGTATTAGAAATATTTTGTTTGAAATCCATTAGGCCCGTAAAGAATGCTGGGTTAATCACAATATGAAGTTGTCCCAATTTACGATATTCGGATAAATTCTCATACATGGAAGAAACCTTGTTTCCAAAAGGAAGTCCTAGAAGAATTCCAGATAATATATCCACCATCATTCCCAGACCATATCCCTTAGGTCCGGATATTGGCAATAACGCACTTACTTTAAATGGATCTGTTGTCGGTTCGCCCTTTTCATCCACTGCCCATGTATCTGGAATTGACTCATTTTTTGATCTTGCATGAAGGATTTTCCCCCAAGCTTGAACCGTAGTCGCCATATCTAACGTGATTTTTCTTCCATCAGCACTTGGTGCAGCAAAGGCAATTGGGTTGGTGCCATAATAAGGCTCGGCCCCTCCAAATGGGACCACCATCGGATCGGATTGGCAAACAGAAAATCCAATTAAATCTGCTTCTGCTGCTTGATGGGTAAAATAAGAGATTGCACCGCTATGGGACATATCTCTCACCCCAACGATTGCTACTCCATTTTCTTTTGCCATATTGATGGCTTCAGCCATTGCCAGTTTCGCAGCGGCATGTCCATTGCCGCCATCAGCATGAAAAACTGCCGAACAAGGGCCTGTTTTTTCAAACTTAAATTCAGGATTAGTATTTATTCCGCCCTTGGCAATTCTTTCAGCATAGTACTCTACACGCATTGCCCCGTGTGAATGAATTCCTCGTTCATCAGCAAATACAAGGACATCTGCTGCAATTTCAGCATGTTCCTCATTAAGCCCTGCTTTTTGAAGCTTCGTTTTGATTAGATCTGTTAATTTTTCTTTTGTAACTCTCATTTAGGCACCTACTTTTCAGTAAAAAACTTGTTGTAAATTATAATGATGCGTCTCTGTTGCAATCTTTAGAGTAAACGTATGCTAATGGCTCTCTGCCAACTGCATATGCTGCTTGATGAACATAAGGTCCCATAAAAATGTAATCACCTTTTTTAACTGGAATCCATTCGTTATCAAGATTGTACATGCCTTCTCCAGACAGTAAATACGCTCCATGTTCTTGAACGTGAGTTTCGATAAACGGATGGCTCGCCGCCGGGTCAAACGATAAAATATGGAAGTTCATATCGAAATCAAGATCGGCTGGTAAAAGATCTTTAATATGAACATTGTGCATGTCATCATAATCTCTGAATTCGATTTGATTTGCGTGTCCGGAAACAACCCATGGCTTGCGTCCTTCAAGCGGTTTATATTTTTGCTTATATAGGAATAAGCGTGAGTCACCAGCTTCAAGGTTTTCTAAATACATTTTTACTCCAGGCGGGCAATATAAATAGCCGCTGCCTTCAAGAACATGCTCCTCTTCGCCAGCTGTTGCTTTCACTTTTCCCTCAAGTACATAGACAAATGATTCTACATCTTCTTGGCCGCAGAAGCCTTCGCTATTCTTTCCGCCTTCGTGCATGGTAATGATGTAGTCAACAAAGCTTGCACCAAGCTTTGGTGAGCCTAGAATGGACATTGAGCAATTCTCAAATCCTGGGACAACATTATTTACCAAACCCTCAGGGGCGATTAAAGCGTACAACCCGTGTTTAATAATTGATCTGCTTGAAAGTAAATCTTTTGGATAACCCATGTTTCATATCTCCTCTACAATATATTTATTTGATCCAGCTTCTCAGCGCCAAGGCGCTTTTTTTCTAATTTATTTATATCCCAATTCATAAAGGGCGCCAATTAGTCCCTTAACACCCTCTGCTAAATCTGAAGGTTTCGTATATTCGGCCGGGTTATGGCTGATTCCTTTGTGACTAGGGACAAATAGCATGGCTGTAGGTACAAATGGAGCAAAAATTTGTGAGTCATGCCCTGCACCACTGTGCATTACCTTGAAATTCAAGCCATTTTCTTTAAATTGGTTCTCGATTAATTCCACTACTGTTGTATCCATTGGAACCGGGTCAGCATCCATCCACATATCAATGGTTGTTTCAACACCATGTTCTTTTGAAATTTCATTCATTCGTGCAGTTATTTTTTCTGTAAACGATACGAGTGCCTCTTTTTCCGTGTGGCGGACATCGATGGTGAAAATCGCCTTTCCTGGCACCACATTCACGATGTTAGGCTGCGCTTCAATTTTACCAACCGTAGTTACAAGCGGATCTCCCGCTTCTCTGGCCATTGTAATCATTTCAAAAACCATTTGGCTGGCAGCGTAGAGTGCGTCTTTTCGATATCCCATTGGAGTTGTACCAGCATGGTTCGCTTCACCGTTAACTTCAACAGTAAATCGTCTTTGACCAACAATATTGTTGACAACAGC
Organism: Neobacillus vireti; assembly: GCF_001026695.1. Taxonomy (GTDB): domain Bacteria; phylum Bacillota; class Bacilli; order Bacillales; family Cytobacillaceae; genus Neobacillus; species Neobacillus vireti. The sequence continues at coordinate 521,741 of NZ_LDNB01000007.1, read as the reverse complement.
TACTGGTATTTTTTCCGTTTCTAAGACACTGCCTTGTTCAACATGAAGCTCAACAAATGCTTTTAAATCATTGCGCGGAGCTTTTGACTCATCCTTGAAATTAAAGCCTGATTCTTTCATTGCTTCAACAAATGGGATACCATCAAAATCGGTAATGTTTTCAACATCTTCACGCCGAGCGATACCTACGATATTTTTAGAGCCCCAAAAAGCATATGGGAAACGGCTGCCCTCTTCTTCTGCCATGGAAACTACCTCAATATTACGCAGTGGCTGTCCATATTTTTGCTTTAAATATTTTAAAGCCAATATACCAGCAACTACACCATACGCACCATCATAGAGGCCGCCATTTTTTACGGTATCTACGTGTGAACCAGTAAGAACTGTCTCATCCGTATTTTTTCCTTTTAACGTCCCAAATAAATTGCCAATTTCATCAAAGCCGGCTTCAAGGCCTTCTTCTTCGATCCAGCCTTTTAAAGCGTGCTGTGCTTGGGCCCACTCTTTTGAATATAGAAGACGTGAAACTCCGCCAGCAGGATCTTTCCCAAATTCCCCCAGCCATTCAAGTCTTCCAACTAATTCTTTTTGTAAATCATCCATTGCATCTACCCCCCAAAAAACATTTTACAGAGATATAAATTTCTTTTTCTTTCCTCTTATATTGTAAGCATTTTCAGCTAAAATATCATTATGACTATTGGATAAAGATGATTTGTTTTTTTGTCCAAAATGGATAAATAAAATGAATAACAAAAAGGAGCAAGCCGCTGCTCACTCCTTTTTAACTACAATTAGTTGGATCTCTTTGCAATTAATTCAATTTCTACCTCTGCACCAAGCGGCAGCGCTAAAACAGCGACGCAAGTTCTAGCAGGATACGGATCCACAAAGAATGTTTTATAAACTTCATTCATTGCTGTAAAATTCCCCATATCTGTCAGATACACATTTACTTTTACCACATCATCAGGTGTTAGGTTCCCCGCTTCTAACACCTCGAATAAATTAGTAAAACACTGCTTTGTCTGTGCACCAATATCACCCGTCATCTTTTCAGCTCCGACTGTGTTCATTGCTGTCTGACCCGATAAAAAAATAAATTCCCCTGCGTCAACAGCATGTGAATATGGCCCCGAAGCGACGGCATTCTTTGCAGTATAAACTTTTCTAGTCATGTAGATTCCCCCATTCTATCTCATAAGGTTAATGTACTATTATAAAGAAATAAGAAAAAAAATCAATTCAAAAGTGTTTTATTTTCTCGTTCAAGAAGATCTACTATCTTCAATCCAACTCGGACGGATAACATTTCCTCTGGATCTTCAAAATTCATCCCAGTAATCTCTTTAATCCTGTCTAACCGATAAACAGCCGTCTTATGATGTATAAATAAAACTTGGGATGCTTTCGTAGCATTTTGATTACACTCTAAAAAGGTTTTTAATGTTTCAATCAAATCATTCTTATTTGCTTGTGAGTAATGAAGGAGACTTTGTAGTGAAGCCGGGATAAATGGTTTTAAAAGAGTCGGATCATCAAATTGGCAAAGGAGTCTATATATCCCTAGTTCAGAAAATGCCGTAATTGCTTCTTTTCCTTTCAAAATCTCCCCCAGTTCCAAAGCATCCTGGGATTTTTGATAACTTATTGGAATCTCATCTATACTATGTGCTAGGCTTCCTATCCCTACCTGTATCACGATATCTCCTATTTGATTTTTTAATAGGTCTTGGATGCCTTTTGCTGTTTCTTTAATACTCGGCATCCACTTTAATTCACTTTCATTTTTTTCCTCTATTTTCCATAACACAATAACCAGGCTGCTTTTATTGCCAATAATTCCATTAGGCAAATATCGGTGAATAATTTCATATACTAGTGGCTCATGCTGGTTGGATAATCCCCGTTTATTTTTTAACCTTGATGAAAGTGTTTCATTATTTTTGGTGATCTTGAACAAAACAACTGCAAAGGATCCTTCTAAATTCCAACCCACTAAATTCGCATTTTGGTAAAGCATTGTCTTGGATTGGTATTTCCCCTCAATTATTTCGCTGATTAAATCATTTTTAAATTTCTTATCCACCTCTGCTACCGCGAATTGTTTTACTAATTCCAGTGATAAAGCTGTCGCTGCATTTTCAACAGCGATAAAGTCAAGTTCTTCAAGAGGTTTATTCGTTTCTCCGATTAACAAATATGTTTTAATGTGGTTAATAGTTTCGATTGGAACGACGATTTGATATCCCTTTTGGCCTGCCATCTCAGGATATTTGACTACTTGCCGATAATGCGGGAATTTTATTTCTTCTGTTTGATTGTAATAAGGGATTTTCTCAACAATTTCGAACATTGCCAGGGACTGAAGCGTGGAAGCAATACAATGGAAATTCCGGTCAAATAAGGCCACTGGATTTCCGATTAATAACTCTAATGTTGCAATAATTTCTTCAGGTCCCTCATCTGCTAACGATAAGGCAGTAAAACGGTCATGGATTTCTTTGTAATATTGGAGCTTCTTTACTTGATTATTCATGATTTCGCCCATAACCGGATACATAACGTCAACATAGGGAATTTCTTTTGGGATCTGGATAATCGGCAGCTTGAATTTTTCCCCGGCACTTATGATTGGCTCCGGAATTTCTGTCACAAAGCGATGATTCTTAATAACAAGTGCACTAACCCCTTTCTCCGCCAGCCGAGAAATAAACTGCCGCTGTTCCTCCTTATCAAAAGAACGGATAGGATAAAGACTTGTTAATATTAATTCCCCGCCCTTCAACCAATCAGTAATGTCGGGGGCTTCCATAATCGTGGCACCTTTAATAATATTGTTTAAATAGTTGTGCCCGCTTAGTACTACAGCATCCTTAAGTGACGCAATTTGGAGCAAATCTTTTACTCTGAATTCCATATGCTGCTGCACCCTTTCTACATCAACAAATAGGTGAAAAGGGCTAAGAGGATAACTCTAAGCCCTTTTTTACTCTAATTATTTTTTAAGAATTAATTAACTCTTTTGTAATACGCCCGTTTTCAAAAACAACTTCTCCATTGACAATAGTGGTTTTGACATTTCCTTTAAAGGTCATTCCTACATATGGTGAATGTTGATGACGATAGAATAAATCTTCTTTATTTAGTATAAAACTTTCTTCCAAATTGACAAGAGCGAAGTCAGCATCATAACCAGCAGCGATTGTTCCTTTATTTGCAAGGCCAAATAATTTCGCTGGGTTTGCAGCTGTTAAGGCAGCGATTTTTTCTAATGGAAGATTCCGTTTAAAATGCCCTTCAGTCAACAAAATATTCAAGGTAGATTGAGCACCGGAAATGCCTCCCCAGCCTTCGAAGAAGTTTCCTTCAATTTCTTTCATAGAAGCAGGTGCTGGTGAATGGTCAGACCCAATCACATCAATTTCTCCGTTCGCTACAGCAACCCATAAATCTTCTAGTTCATCTTCATCGCGTAATGGAGGGCAGCATTTTGCCATTCCGCCTTTTTCTTCTAAATCCTTAACGGTTAAGGACAGATAGTGCGGGCAAGTTTCGACCGTAATATCGACACCCCGGCGTTTTGCGTCTTCAATTACTTCAACAACCTTCCGGCTGCTTGCATGAACAATGTGCAATTTACATCCTGTTGCTTCCGCATAAGAGATAATTCTTCTAACTGCCTCTATCTCAGAAATGATTGGTCTTGATTCCACAAAATCACGCGCAGATGTTTTGCCTTCGCTTTGTTTTTTTTGTGCAAGCTGATCACAAATGACTGTGCTTTCAGCATGAACTGCTAAAAGAGAACCAAGTGATGCAATCTCTGTCATCCCTTTAAAAATAGTTTCATCGTCAACATTGTTAAAATCAGCAATTCCGCTAGGAGACATGAACGCTTTAAAACCGATTACTCCATTTTCATGAAGTTCTTTTAAGTTTTCAATGTTTTCCGGAACAAGTCCGCCCCAGAAGCGCGGATTAACAATCGATTTTTGCTCAGAAAGTGTACGTTTTAATTCAAGATTTTCTTTATTAATGGTTGGTGGTGTACTGTTTAACGGCATATCAAAGAATGTTGTTACTCCACCGGCAGCCAAACTTCTGCTGCCGGTTTCTAGTCCTTCCCATTCTGTTCTTCCCGGCTCGTTAAAGTGAACATGTGAATCAATTAAACCTGGGAATACATGAAGACCTTCCGCATTAATTTCTTTTTCAGCCTTTGCCTCAATCGCCTTGTTGACTGACACTTCTGCAATTTTCCCCGCCTGAACTGCAATATCCCCTTTGACAACCGAATCAGCAGTTACAATATTACCGTTTCTAATAATTAAATCGTAATTATTCATGGCAGTTAATCTCCCTTTTATTTAAAAAATGCAAAATGTTTTTTTATTATCCATTGTCATTATTCAGAAAATATGGTAATTTTAGAATCAATATGATTGTCATATAACAACAACTGTTACACTAATACAGTTTACCCGTTATTTTTGTGCAGACATTAGTTTTCCAATCGGATTCCCAACAATACCTTTTTCCAAGTCGAATACAACATTTCCACGAACGATTGTTTTCGTTACCCGGCAGTCAATTTTTCTGCCTTCATAAGCGCTGTGTTTATTTTTATAGTAAAGGTCTTCACGTTTGACCACATATGATTGGTTAGGATCTACCAAAATAATATCCGCATCTTTTGAAACTGCAATTTCGCCTTTATTAGGCAGGTTAAAACGTTTAGCAGGATTGGAAGCAATTAAATCAACAAACTTTTCAACAGCTAAGCCACGTTGTTTTACAGCCAAATCAAACATTAAATCGACATTATTTTGAATACCGCTAATTCCGCCCCATGCTTCCCAAAGATTTCCTTGCTTTAGATCCTCAGTACAAGGCGAATGGTCGGAAGTTAGCCAATCGATATTGCCGCTCAGAAGCTCGTCCCATAATTTTGCTTGATCTACTGCTTTTCTAATAGGCGGCTGACATTTTGCTCTAGGTCCAATCTCATCAACTTGTTCGGCAGTCATCGCAAAATAGTGCGGGCATGATTCAACTGTTACATCGACACCTTCAGCACGTGCTTTCAAGATGGTCTGAATTGCCTCAGAGGTACTAATATGGACAAGATGCAGCTTACAGCCAGTGTCTTTAGCAAAAAGAATCGCACGACTGACAGCCTCCACTTCTGTAACGATCGGGCGTGATTCTGCATATTCTACACCTGAATTTTTGCCTTCTCTCGCAAATTCTTTTGAAAGCCCAGAGGTAACCGATGCGTTTTCGGCATGGATACATAGTATCTGATCCAATTCTGCTAATTTTTGCATACCTTTATACAATGTGTAATCATCCACATTAGTGAAATCTCCTGGAATATCACTTGTGATATCAGATAAGAAGCATTTGAAAGCAAGAACACCTGCATCAGCCAACTCTTGCAGCTTATCTAGATTTTCCGGCACAAGCCCGCCATAGAACGCATAGTCTACATAGTTTTGATTAACAGCTGCTTCAAGTTTAAGATCTAATGCTTCTTTATTGATCGTTGCAGGAAGCGCATTAAGCGGCATTTCTACATAGCTCGTTGTACCGCCAGCTGCCATTGCTTTCGAGCCTGTTTCAAAGCCTTCCCATTCTGTACGTCCAGGTTCACTTATGTGAACATGTGTATCAACCATTCCTGGCATAACATATTGACCGTTCGCGTCAATGATTTCTTTTGCATCTTCAGTAATTGAATCGGCAATGCAGGAAATTTTTTCGTCTTTAACCCCAATATCAGCTTTACGAACACCATCATGGAATACCACGTTTCCGCCTTTAATAATTAAATCGTATTTCATGTTATATCCTCCCAGAAAATGATTGAATTTATATATAAACAATAACTAGTCTTACCAGTCATCGCTTTAAAACACTTGAGAATTCAGGAAATCTCTTTCAGCCGGTCTTCTGAATGGCCTGTTATATTAATTTTAGACATCCCTGTTTTTGCAAATAAAATATAAAGAATAAAAGCTGTGATTGTACCTGTGAAAAATGACATATCATAAAGAGGTTTAAAGACCGGGACGAATTGCCCAATCAAACTAATAACCCCTGCAATTGCAGTCGTAACTAATGCTGGGATATTAAAGCCGTTTCGGTATCTATACATCCCATTTGCACTGTACAAATCCTTCATATTAATTTCCTTTTTCGCAATCACAAAATATTGAGCAAGCATGATTCCCAATACTGGGCTCAGTAACCCACCCATAATCCCTAAGAAAGTAAAGATACTCGTCGGGTTTTCCATCAGCTTCCATGGCATGATGAGGATTCCAATCACAGCAGCAATTAATGCTCCTGTTTTAAAGGTCAGTTTTTTCGGAAAAAGGGTCGCTAATTGGTAGCCTGCAGGGATGATATTTCCTGTAATATTTACAGATAATGTTGTTAAACAAATGGTAATGACGGAGACAGCAATTGCAAATTTACTATCAAATTTATCCACGACATCAAGTACATTCCAAATCGGTGTTCCAAACGCAATTTCAGAACCCACAATAACAGCGATACTGGCAAAAGCAAATAATAAATATGTTAGAATGACTCCAGCAATTTGTCCAATCGTTTGATCCTTTTGGCTCCTTGCCTCTCGTGTAAAGTCTGAAACGCTTACAGCAAGGGAAGCCCATGTTGCCAAGAGGGCACTTACACATCCTATAAAAACAAGAACGCTATTTCCCTCAATCCCTTTAGCAGTATAATGAAGGATTGGAGTGATACCACCGGCTAACCTAACAGCCCAGATTGCCATTCCACCAAATACGATATAGATGATTGGAGAAAGAAAGTTTGTAAATTTTCCAAGGACACCCATTCCTCCATAAACAAACAAAATATTTATACTCCAAAATAGAAGGAAAGAAATTAACCCTGGTAAATGTAATCCAAAAAAGTTCCAACCGCCACCTAGATTTAAGAAAGCTGGCCAAAATTCACCAATCAAGATGGTAACTGCAAGACTTCCTGCATAAGTTTGGAACCCAAACCACATAATAGCAGCTATAACACCTCTAATGATTCCAGGTACCATTGCACCCCTTTGACCAAATGAGGTTCTTAAAAGCATTGAGGTCGGTACACCAAACTTTGCACCCGCATGACCGCCTAACACAAGGATCGCTCCAAGAATCACCGCCGCTATCATGATTGCCCAAAAAACTTGGCCAATAGATAAACCGAGTGCAAAAAAGCCACCGATTGTCAAATAGGATGGAACGTTATGGACAGCCCCCATCCAAAGGGAAAAATAATTTCCAACTTTCCATTTTCTATCTTCCTGCCTCGTTGGCATTAAATCTTTGCTGAAACTTACCTCCTGGTTCGATACAGGATTATTTTGTCCCAATATTTTCCCTCCAAAAAAAAGATATACGTTTACTTTCTTCCTAATCAATCAAATTAAAAGAGGAAAGTATTCCCTAATATAAGGCCACAATCAACAGATATGAATTATACTATTTTTATATTATGTAACACTTTTTAATCTTTTTTTAACTTGAAACACTTTGTATTCTAACCCTCCCCATTTGTTTTGTCATTGTTACTTTTATATAATTCATATCGAAACTTTTAGCCAATATAAACAAGAAAATAACAAAAAGCCGCATTTTTCAAGTGAAAAATGTGGCCTTTTCGTAATTCTAAATAAACTTTTATTATTTTTCAAAGATTGTACCTTTTTTAAATTTCGAATCTTTAAAGGCATACTTAGATAGAAGGAAATAGGAAACTCCTGCAACGACTAGTCCAATAATCCATGCTAGGTCTACTTCGATAAAGGCTGCGGCAGCACCAATAAACATAGCAAGCAGCCCACTTGGATTATATCCAGCAAATGAACCATCTTCCTTATACAATTCTGCAACATTTACTTTTTGCTTTCTTAATACATAATAATCGATTAATAAAATCGCAACAACAGGTCCCAAGAATGCGGAATAGACAAGAATGAACACATTAAGACCTTTTGCTGATGACTCCTGAACAAGCAACCAAGGGAATGCACCTAATGCAAGCAATCCTGTGATGATGACAGACATTTTATATTTTAATTTTGTCAGTAATGTAATAACGTATGCCGGCGGAATAATGTTGGCAACCATATTTGTTGCAATAACCCCAAGGACAATAAACGCAGACACACCTAATGAAATATAAGGATTATCGATTACAACCGGTATTGCTTTTGCAGGATTTGTGATACCAGTTGCTGAAGCAAGCATGGTCCCGATAACAATGACAAAGCCATACGCTACAGTGATTGGCGCAAAATATAATGACCCCCGCTTTGTATCACTTAAACCAGTTTTAAGCTCTCTGGAATAGTCTGCTGCACTGACAAAAATCCCTGCATAGTTTCCTAAAAAGACCATGATCATTCCAAAGAATGGTAAGCCCCATGATCCTTTTGCATGCACCCAATTCTTTGCAATGTCGGCACTATGGGATGTTAAAAGAATCCCGAATACATAAATAAGTGCTAGCATAATCACAACAGAGGCAAGTGTTTCTACCCATTTAACAGCATGGAAACCAAATGTTGATAAGACAATTTGCACTACCTGAAGGATGATAAAACAAATAGCAATATTATCAAATGAACCATTTGTAACAATCTTCATAATTTCATTTAAGGCCGTACCACCAATCCAGCTTTGAATACCGTACCAAACGATGGCTGGTATACCACGTAAAAGTGACGATATTACGGTTCCTTTTATTCCAAAGGACATCCTTAGCTGAACAACATATGGGATCCCTTCTTTGTATCCAAGCCTATCATTCAAGGCAAAAATAGTTGATATGATAGCAATCGCAACGATAGCAGCTGCAATGGTTTGCCAGATGTTAAGTGTTGCCACTCCCGCTACAATAACGCTAGCCCCAAGAGTCATATTTCCTAAGTTAACACCGTCTCCAATCCACATAAACATATAGGATAAAGGATTAACCGTTCTACCCTCTTTGGTTTTCGGTTTTAGTGAGTCATCTAAGCCTGCTGCATGTTGCATATCTATCTCATTTGAAGCAAAAGTTTCAGAATGTGTAGACATATAAACTTTCCCCCTATTCTTTGTGTACGGAATATTCTTGTTTTTGAACCTTGTCCAAGAATTTATCCCTTTCTAGATGTGGTCTTTTTGTTGTTATTATCAAGTTAAACGAAGGCGGAAAGTGTTTCTTTAAACTTTTTTTAAAATCATTTATCTTTATTTTATATCAAGGTCACACTTTTTAATCTTTTTTTAACTTGATTTGATAAATTGATTTTAACCGTTTGCAAAAAGCTTGTCATTGGCAATTGTAAACAATCCTTTTTCAATTTTTTTAGATAAAATGAACAAAAAAATGCCACAGTCGCGAAAACTGTGGCATTTTTGTACCTATTGTTATTTTATTTAACTAACCTTTTCCTCTTTTACCAAACTTTTTTTGACTTGGTCCAGCTTTGACCAATTAATGGTGTTTTCAAGCAGTACTGCTAGGATAATTCCAATTAATAAACCGCTGCTTACAAGTGGTCTGACAACCATTGGGATGGATCCAAACATATCAGCAGGAATATTCATAATGGCAATCCCCAATAATACTGGAGCAGCAATCCGATAAATACTCTTTGAGGTAAAGGTAATTCCTTTTAAATTCGAAATAGCCCCGCTAAATAGCTGTAAATATGCAACAAATAAGACGGCATTTCCTACACTTACTGGTAATGTTGAAAACAGATGACTAAGCGCTGGAACTAAACCAAGCACCATAAACATAACCGCACCAATGATCATTGGCAGAGTTTGAAATATGAGTGTTGATTGTAAAAACCCTAGCGACGACACATAGGGTGCATAAGGAACCATTCCGAACGCTCCTGAAACAACTGAATTCAAACCTGTTAACACAAATGATTTGCGGTACTGATTATTTGTAGTCGTGGCATTAACCATAGGTTCAAACCCTTTAATAGCGGAAATGGTATTGGTTGTATTCACTAGTCCAGTGATGACAGCAAATATAATCAGACTGAGATTAAAGGTTGGTTTCCCCCAAGGAAAAACATTGAAAATCTTCGTAGATGTAACGACTTCAACTGACTGGGCCGGGAAGAAAATCACATAAATAATCCAGCCTGTTACAATACCAATCAGAATTGAAAAATTTCGAATGACTCCAGGTCCCTTTACATTAATCCAAACCACAAGAATTACTAAGAAAATCGACAAGGCCGCTGTCGGCAAGTGAATTTGATCCCCAGTCGCCAACCCCAGCATTCCTTTTGTAAAAATTCCAACCAACTGTGCACCTAACAAAAATAACACTGTACTCATGACAACAGGTGTAAACAAACGTTTTAACACATTCCCTATTCCAAGAGCACCGAGTATCGTAACAAGAACCCCGGAAAGGATGATACCAACTGCTAGACCACCACCCATTTCACTGGCAGTTAACCCTGCTGAAGAAGCGGATGCACTAATGCTTAAAAGCGCTCCCCACCATAATCCAGATTGCCCTTCCATCAGTGGATATCTATGGCCAATTACTGCCTGAAGAACACAAGCCACACCTGTGAAAATAAATGACCTTTGAAGTGCACTCGCGACTTCCATGGAGGATAAATCGAATGCATCCCCAATGGTTAACGGGATGACAACTGTATTTGCAAACATAAAAAACAGCCATTGTAAGCCGGCAAAAAACATTGTAGATGATGACTTTTGATTCATCACTATTTCCCTCCATTTCCCCTTTATCTTTTCCCAACAATTAAGATCTATTTGAGTTTAGTTCTTCCTAATTTTTAACTACAACAAACAAACAAGTTAAAAAATTCCGTACTAGATAAAAAACCCATTAGAATTTAATATACTAGAAAAGGCAAACAAAATCATTAGTCATTATTCATAATTATATGTGGTATTTTTGTCTAATATAGATAATAATAAAAAAGGTAAAGGATAAGCTAGGTGGAGGTACCAAATGAAAATAGTTGAGGATTTATTTATTGTCGATGTCTTTCAAGACGCACAAGTCATTGCCGGTCATGCCGGACTAAAACGAGTGGTCGAATCAATCGAGGTTTCCGAAACACCGGACGTGATAAATTTTTTAGCTGAGAACTCTCTGTTATTGACAACGGGTTTTGCATTTAAAGATGATCCGCTTGCACTAGGGAAGTTCATTTCCCAAATGAGTAAGCATCCCTGTGCCGGCATCGCCATAAAACTAAAAAGATTTATTGATGTAATCCCTAAAGAGGTGGTGGATTTAGCCAATTCATTAGAATTTCCGATTATCGTCATTCCACCCTCTCTTACTTTAGGAACTGTTGCCCATCAATTGTTAAGTTTTATATGGAATAACAAAATCGAGGAACTATTTTATGCTATCCATATTCATAAAAAATTTACCGAAATGATGATTAAAGGCTATAATCTTCAATCTCTAATTGAAAATCTCGGCTTTTTTTTAAAAAACCCCGTCCTATTACTTAGCCCTCTAGGTGATATTGTCTCATTTTCCCAGCATTTCCATAAGGAAAATATGAAAAATGTGAAAGAACATGTGGAATCTCTTTTCAAAGAAAATATTGAGAAATATAGCGAAAAAGGTAGGATTACGATTGAGCATCCAAATTCTACCCATTCGCCGATATCACTTAATATCGTTCAGGTCAAAACGATGCATCCATATCCAAGTCTGCTTATCATCTTTAACGCAGAAAAATTGCCCTATCCGTCATCACAATTAGCGATTGAGCAGGCATCAACCGTTATTTCCTTCACCCTATTAAAGAACGAAGCAATACGGGAAAGCAGCCGATTATTAGAAAACAACTTTTTTGGCTCTCTCGTTGAAGGGAACATCTCCTTAAAGGAAGAAATTATTTATCGCGGCAAACAACATGGGTTAATTGAAAAAGCAAAATACCTTTGTATTGTATTTAAAATTGACGAGGATAAGCAAGATCCATTCCTGCAAAGTGATCTAACGACAAGGAATCGGTCATACGATTTTTTATATGATTTGTTTAATAAATCAATGATAAAAATTAATAAGGATAGTATTCTTTTTATAAAGAACAAGTATTTTGTCAGTATCATCCAAACGACAAATGATAATCTCACCGCTTCAATTAAGAAAAAACTTGAGGAATTCCAAGAGGAAGCTTATAACACATTAAAGGTTTCGCTTTCCTTTGGTGTTGGTAACTTTGTCAATGATGTGACCTATATTCCGATCACCTATTCGGAAGCTGTGGAGGCTTGGAAACAAGGCGAGGAATTATACCAAAAGAAATTTATCAACCTTTACGAAACAAAGCAATTAATCGAACTCATTCATTTAATTCCGAAGGAAAACTTAAAGAACTTTTATGAAAACACATTGCGGTCGCTCGCGTATCCCAAAACAAAGGATGAGGAAGATTTAATTAATACATTAATTGTCTTTTTGGAAAATAATTGTGAAATCACGATTACCTCCAAAAAATTATTTATCCACCGGAATACGGTTAAATATCGAATCGCAAAATGTGAAGATATATTAGGCTATTTAGTTCATGAACCACAAAACTCACTACATTTGAGAATGGCATTACTAATGCGCCCGATTTTCACAAAAACAGGTGGGATTTAACCTTAATAAAAGAAAAGCGGAGCAAAGAATCATTTCAGTTATTGTCCAAAACGGATAAATTGAATTAATCTTTTTAGCAAATAATACTAAGAAACTTTAACTTTTTTTTATTATACTATAATAAATAGATGAATTTACTTTAATGAAAGTGTGTGAAGCATCAAGATGAAAACAACCATTGTTTATAAAAAAGCAGATCGTTATGAAATAAAAGGAGATTTTTATCCTACTTCTCAACAGCATCGCCCAGTCATTGTTTATATCCATGGCGGCGGCCTCTTTTGGGGATCGAGGGAAGATATGAAAACCGAACAAATTGAAATTTATCATCAAGCTGGTTTTAATGTATTCTCCATCGATTATCGGCTTGCTCCTGAGACGAAGCTGCCAGAAATCAAAGCTGATATTGCTGCTGCCCTTTCTTGGGTTGAAAACGAAGGTGTCAAGGAATTTGAATATGACCCAGAAAGAATAGCTGTAATTGGAGGCTCAGCAGGCGGCTATCTTGCCTTACTATCGGGAACTTTCAAGAAAAAGCCCCAGGCAATTGTTTCTTTTTATGGCTATGGTGATATCACCGGCGATTGGGCAATGAAACCTAGCCCTCACTATCAAAACATGACCACTGTTCCCAAGGAACTTGCAAAAATGCTCGTTTCAAACGAAATTATTACCGTCGGTCCGATTCAAAAACGTTATGCCATCTATATGTACGCCAGACAAAATGGCGTATGGATTGAAGAAATAAGCGACACCCGTAATAAGGAAGAGCTTTCCCAATTTTGTCCGATAAACTTTGCAAGTACTGATTTTCCTCCTACACTTCTTTTGCACGGAACAATGGATGAAGATGTCCCTTATGAACAATCGGTGCAAATGTCCGAGGCGTTAGCCAAAGCTGGAGTAGAATGCAGCTTAATTACGATTCCAAATGGCAAGCATGTGTTCGACGAGGATTGGCAAAACCCGATTGTTCAAAAAGCGTTTGATGATGTAATTACCTTTTTAAAAGAGCATTTAAGTTAATAATTAATTTAGGCTGATTCAAAGTGAAATGCTTACTTTGAATCAGCCTTTTTTGATTTTTAAAAAATCTCAAAACATATTTTCTTTTACCCTTACGTTTGTCCATTCCTTTCCAAGGTGACAAGCATAAAATGTAATTATTTGACTAGGAGGTGATAACTATGTCTGAATTTCACCATGAACACAGAGAACACAATGGCTTTGCTTTAATTGTGGTGTTGTTTATTTTATTAGTCATTATTGGTACTGCTTATGTGTACTGATGAATGATTAACTCTAAATATTCACCATAGTTTTGGGACACAAAAGAGCGGCTTCCTTTATTGGATAACCGCTCTTTTTGTTTTGATTAGAGAAAACTATGCTTTTTACATGATGATATCAATCAGTACAATTTCATTATTCGCATTCACTGCTTCTGTTAACGCCGCCTCAAGCCCTAAGATATTCGTTACTTTCTTCCCGCTAACTCCGTAACCCTCAGCCAATTGAATGAAATCTGGATTAGAAAACGTAACACCAAAGCTATCAGCAAACTTTTTCTCCATTGTATGCACTTCTAGCTTCAACATTGAATTATTCAAAAGAACGATGACAAAGGACACCCCGAGCCGCCTCGCCGTCTCTAGTTCAGAAAAGTTCATTAAGGCTCCGCCATCCCCGATAATGCAAATAATTGTTTTTTCAGGGGCTGCTAATTTGGCGCCAATTGCACCTGGTATGGCGATACCCATCGAAGCAAATCCATTGGAGATAATTAACTGGTTCGCTTCCGCAGGTTTGTAGGTCCTTGCAATTGAGACTTTATGTGAACCAACATCTGAAATAACAATCGTTTCTTCAGTCTGAACCCTTTCAACTGCATGCAAGATTTGTTCAATGGTTAACGAAGCATTGCCGCCAGCTTTTTCAATGATCGAATATGATTCTTCTATCCGGGTCTTCAAGTCACCTGATGGAAGCCAACGCTTAGAGTTGATCTCATATGATAGAAATAGTGGCAGCTGTACTTTCAGATTCCCTATTAATTCTGCCTTTACGGGATAGCATTCATCCACTTCGGCTGCTGAAGCGGATATATGGATAACTGGGACCTTCTTCTTGTTCCATTCCGATGGAAGCTTTTCAATCACGTCAAAGCCAATCACCACTAGTAAATCAGCTTCCTCAAAACCGCGAAGGACATAATCCTTTTCAGCAAACCCAAAGGTATGAAAATTTTGCGGATGTGCCTTTTGTAAAATTCCTTTTGCCATAAAGCTTTGTGCCACTGGTGAGCCAAGCTGTTCAATAAACATTAGGACTTCTTTCACGGCGTCTTGGCGGATGATTTCATTCCCAACAATGATAAAGGGGCGATTACTTGCGTTAAGCAATTGGACCGCCTGCTTAAGGGATTCGGCCGCTGGCACACTTTTTGGCAGGCTTGTAACGGCTAATGGCTTCATCGTCACATTCTCCATTGCAATATTTTCCGGCAGCTCAATCACGACCGCCCCAGGTTTTTCTTCACATGCAGCCCGAAAGGATTTTCTGATGATTTCAGGAATTGTTTCTGCAGCTTTTATTTGTACTGCCCATTTTGTAACAGGTCCGAAAACATTTTGGATATCAATATACTGATGGGTGTGTTTATGCTGCTTTTCAAGACCTGTTTGCCCGGTTATAGCGATAAGCGGGGAATGGTCCAAATTTGCACTCGTGACGCCCGTTAATAGGTTTGTGGCCCCTGGTCCAAGCGTTGCAAGGCAGACACCCGGTTTCCCCGAGATTCGCCCATAAACATCGGCCATGAATGCAGCCCCTTGCTCATGGCGAACGGGAATGTATTTAATTTTTTCAGATCTGGACAAAGAATCAGCTAAATCTATGACTTCCTTTCCTATTATCCCAAAAACAAATTCGACACCTTCGTTTTCCAAACAACTTACTACAGCATCTGATGCTTTCATGACTGCCTCCAAAGAATAGATTTCCTAATTCTATTCTTTGTTTAATTTTTATTATCATGAAAAATTTCGCTGCTTCACAGTTTGGAGGAATCCCCGTTCGATAAATTATTTTCTAAATTCTATTAATTGGTCATTAAGCACCTTTGTTTGAGTGTAAACTTGTTGATAAATCGAAAAGAGTTTTTTATAAGTCTCTACATTTTCTTGTATAGGGTAATAGGTTTTAGACGGTTGAATAAATTCTTGCGCACATTCTTTTAAGGAAGGAAACCAGCCGCACCCATAGGCCGCTATCATCGCTGCACCCATTCCTGGCCCCTGTTCACTTGTTAATTTCTCGATTTTTGCATTAAAAATATCAGCCTGCATTTGCAGCCATATTTCATTTTTGGCACCGCCGCCAATAGAGACGATAGAATCGATAGTTTTACCATTTTTTCTAAATATTTCAATCGATTCGTTTAATGAGAACGTAATTCCTTCAAGAATAGAACGGGCAAAATGTTTCCTCTCATGGGATGCATCTATTCCAATAAAGCTGCCGCGGATGTTCGAATTTGCATGGGGTGTTCTTTCACCGACAATGTATGGAGTGAATAGCAAGCCATTAGCTCCTGCTGGTATAGTATCAACCCCTTCCAAAAACTGATCAAATGATTCCTGCTTTCCAAATGTATCCTTAAACCAGCTTAGGCTATACCCGGCAGCAAGTGTAACACCCATTGTATAGTAAGCATTTTCTTCACCATGATTAAAATAGTGAACTTTTCCCTCAAAATCAAGGTCATTTTGTTCTTCATATGAAAGGACAACCCCAGAAGTACCAACGCTGCATAATGTGTTACCTTCCGTTAAAATACCAGAACCAATCGCGCCGCATGCATTATCTGCACCACCAGCAAAAACCTTTGTTGTGTCAGACAATCCCGTAGATTTGGTAAATTCAGCAGAAATTGTCCCAACACAGGCACGGGATTCCACTAATGGGGGACAGAAGTTTGGTGAAATATCGAATAGATTTACGATTTCAGTGCTCCATTTACGTTCACTTATGTTTAATAGTAATGTTCCGGCAGCATCTGAAAATTCGCTATGGATATTGCCAGTCATCCGAAAACGTAAATAATCCTTTGGAAGCATAAATACGCTCGCTAGTTTATACGTTTCAGGCTCATTTTCTTTTACCCAAAGAATCTTTGGCAGGGTAAAGCCTTCTAATGCAGGATTCTTAGTAATCTCTAACAAACGTTTTTTGCCGACGACATGATAAATTTGCTGGCATTGTTCCGTTGTTCTTGTGTCATTCCATAAAATCGCATTTCGTAAAACTTTATAATCTTTGTCTAATAAAACTAGACCATGCATCTGTCCTGAAAAACTAACTCCCTCGATATCGTTAACATTACCGTGAAATTGCTTTACAAGTTCCGTTAATCCTTCGGATGTCTTTTCAACCCACTCTTCTGGATTTTGTTCACTATAACCGGATTTTTCTAGTATTAAAGGATACGATTTTGATACTTCGTAGCAGACATCACCATTTTGATTGACGAGTAAGATTTTCACAGCACTCGTGCCAAGGTCAATTCCGATTACGTATTTCATCCTTATCATTCCTTTCTTTATGAAAATGTGCTGGAATAAAAGAAACTTCCAGCACATTTTTTACGATTCTATTTTTCATCAATTTGTAGAAATTCTTTATTAAACCGTTACGTTAGAGAGTGTTTCAAGTAAATATTGATTAACCAATGCTTTTAAGCGCTCTGTTCTGCCTGATTGATTTTTAATTTCTTTTAATTGCAATGCGTAGGCTTCTAATTGATGGAAGTTTGTCCTTCCTTCAACGATATCTAGCCCAATTCCTTTTGTATAGCTGCTGTAGCGATCTTCAATAAAGCCGTCTAGGACTTTATCTTCAATCAGCTTATTGGCAACTTTTAGGCCGATAGCAAAGCTATCCATTCCGGCAATATGTGCATGAAAAAGATCCTCCGGTTCAAACGAGCCCCTTCTTACTTTCGCATCAAAGTTTAGACCGCCTTTACCTAAACCGCCATTTTTCAAAATTTCATACATTGCGAGCGTAGTAGAATACAAGTCTGTTGGGAATTCATCGGTATCCCAGCCAAGAAGCGGATCACCTTGGTTCGCATCGACTGATCCCAGCATTCCATTAATACGAGCTGTTCTTAGCTCATGCTCAAATGTATGACCTGCAAGAGTGGCATGGTTTGCTTCAATATTAAATTTAAAGTAATTTGTTAGATCGTATTTTTGTAAGAATGCTAACCCTGTTGCCACATCAAAATCGTATTGATGTTTTGTTGGCTCTTTTGGTTTTGGCTCGATTAAGAACGGTACATTCAAACTAATTTCTTTCGCGTAGTCTATCGCCATTTGGAAGAAGCGTGCCAAATTGTCTTGTTCTAGCGCCATATCCGTATTTAGAAGGGTTTCATAGCCTTCACGTCCACCCCAGAACACATAGTTTTCGGCACCAAGTTCTTTTGCTACTTCCAATCCTTTTTTTACTTTAGCGGCAGAATAAGCAAATACATCCGCATTGCATGACGTTGCTGCCCCGTGAACATATCTTGGATTGGTAAACATATTCGCCGTATTCCAAAGCAGCTTTGTTTTGCTTGTATTCATGTATTCTTTAATCATCGCAACAATTACATCTTGGTTTTCATTGCTTTCTTTTAATGTACGTCCTTCTGGAGCAATATCGACATCGTGAAAACAGAAAAATGGAACATCTAATTTTTCAAAAAGTTCGAAGGCAGCTTCCACACGCGCTTTAGCTAAATCCATTCCTGTTAAATGATCCCAAGGACGGATAGCAGTCCCAGCACCAAATGGATCCGTTCCATCTGCTGTAAAGGTATGCCAGTATGCTACAGAAAAACGAAGCAACTCTTCCATTGTTTTTCCGTTAATCTTTTCCTGTGGATTATAGTACTTAAACGATAATGGATTTTTTGATCTCGTACCTTCAAATTGGATTTTTTTCACACTTTCGAAATAATTCATGGGGGTATCCTCCTATTGGTTTTATGCAATTTAAACTTTCAACAAATTCACCTGCTAGTGGTACCAAAATTTCTTCTTGCTAAGACAGTTAGGCTTACGATTAGACATAATTTAACCCTTCCGGAAATGGAAGTGGGATAGGAAAAATATCTTCGAGCAAACGGTCAAGATTTGAATCACCTTGAAGAATTAATTTTTCTAAATCAGCATTGCTTAAGATTATTGACTTTTGCTTGTATAAAAGTTTTTTGTAATCTTTATCAATATTTATTATTTCGATTTTTCCACTGAAGAACGGTTCTAATTGTTTTAACAATAAATCCAGGTTAGTAATTTTAATCGTCCCCGGGAAAGGTCCGACTGTTTTCTCTTTAAAATTTAAAATA
This sequence comes from Neobacillus vireti, assembly GCF_001026695.1. Lineage (GTDB taxonomy): Bacteria > Bacillota > Bacilli > Bacillales > Cytobacillaceae > Neobacillus > Neobacillus vireti. The sequence continues at coordinate 502,651 of NZ_LDNB01000007.1, read as the reverse complement.
TTATTAAGCTCTCTTTCGTGCAATGGAAGGGAATATTGCAGAAAACTTATTCCGTGCTGGAAAGATTCTGCTAAAACAGATTGAATAGCATGCGGCTCTCCTCCCCATTCAATAACTCGTGATGGCAATTCTTCTGAACCTGAAGAAGAATTTGGAACTCCCAAAACGACAAATCCTTTTATTTGATTTTCCGATTCAGCGACCAAAATCTTGTGTTCCATTTTAAGAATACTTGCAAATCCTTTTGCCTGATAAAGGATGGAAAAGTCATATATACTTTGTTCAAAATAAACAGCGCGTGAATGGCGTAATTTTCTTAAATTAAACCAATCGTACGGGAGAATTTCCCGAACTGAGTATCCTTCTTTTACTAGTAAATCCCCTTTATTAATTTCGTATTTATTGACCTCCCCATAGAAAGAACAGCCTGCTTTTATATACATCGGCAGTATGCCTGATACAAATATAAGGGAAGCGTCAGCCCTTTGGGCATGAGCAAACACCTTCTCTAAAAGCATGCTTGCATAGCCTTTCTTTCGATGTTTTGGATGGGTACAAACAGCGCCAATTGAATAGGCTTGAGCCTCTGCATCTCCTAGATGGATGACAGAAGGCACCAAACCAATAAAGGAAACCAATTCATTATTTATGAATGCTCCATATGATTGATTTAGTTCAGGTGAAAACACTTGCGGGAAGGCTCTCCCCATCGAGCTATGCTCCTCATCCCGAAACATTTTATCCGCTAATATTATTGCTTGTTTGTACTCAGTTTCCGATTTAAGTAATCTTAATTCTACCATCTTGTTCTCCATCCAATCCCTTAATTAAGCTAAATACTATTCCTCTTCTTTTGTCACTATCATTTATTTTCCCAAAAATATATCAATAATCACAGCTTCAGTATACTTTGAACAGTCAATCATATAGGTTGACTCAGCCATTGGGGTAATTTTTGCGGCAGTTCCGTTGATAGTTGCCTCCAGGTTTGGCAGCAACGTATAGAAAAGAAATTCTCCACCTTCTTTAAGCTGAACCGTCATCCGATTATTAATAAAATCAGTTTGACTAATTGTTTTTGGTACAATATATTTATTTACAAGTCCAATTGCAGTTACATCATCTTGAACAGGGATGATGGAATACAGGGCAACCCCGCCCTTTTGCAGTTTGAATTCAAAAGTTTCATTGGCACTCATCATGATTACTTCTTTCTTAAAAAAATCATAGACGAGGAATTTGTCTCCATCCAGTAATGAAATGTCTGACGGACTAATCTTTCCAGCAACTTCTTTTCCTTCCAGGTGAATATTAAAAGCAGCAATGATACCAGCATTCCCAGAAGTATTCCAAACCTTTAATGGAACTAAGTCATGATTTGGATTGACAAATAAACAGTCTTCTGTTGGAAGTCCTGGCTGATCGGCACGCAGAATCTTACCGTCGCCCCAAATTAGAGGCCAGATTTTCTCGGTATCGGTTTCGCCAACGCGATCGCTAAAATAAACAGGACCGCCACTGACTGCTCGTAATACTGCGTTTTGAACATCCTCTTCATGGTCCGTCCAGAACATATCCCAGTCACCCCAGTATAAGTTTCCATGATAATAGGAATTATAAGCATTCTGAAGGGCATGCTCCTTAAAGCTGATTTCTTCCCCAGGGACAAAATCATCACTGTTTCGGGATACGGACGATGCTGGCCGGTTAAAGATATTTTCAGCGGCCATTCCCATGCAATTGATGATGGCTTGGTCAAAATGAATGCCAACAGACGCCTCTAATGAAGCGTGAGCACCCCTTGCAGCTTCACCGATTGATTTCTGGTACATCATAAAATTATTGACGGCACTCTGGCTGTCCACCTTAACAAAATCGATGCCTTGCTTCTTTAAGTCAGAATGCCATGCATCCCAAAAATTAAACCCTTTGTTTGCATCAGGATGAGGGAAAAACTTGTGACTGTTCGTTTCATATAAACTGTCACTCATCTTTTTAGCCAATTCTGGGTGTACCCCTCCCCAATAACCAGCAATCGTATGCCAAACACCTACCGACGACACACCATATTGCTTTTTTAATTTTGTTGAGATTGAAGAAAGCCCCTTAGGAAACTTGATCCGGTCGGCTTCGAAGGAACGTAGCCGGTTATCCTCTACACTCAGCCAGCCGTCATCAATCATGACCCATTTAACTGGAAGTTCCTTCTCCCTCAGTTCGTCCATCTTTTCGATAATGCCATTTTCACTTACTTCATGGTAAAAAGCATCCCAACTGCACCAGCCTAAAGAGTCAAGCATTTCTGGATAACGTTTTTTCTCTCTTAACAAGGTTGGGTAGTTAAGCTTCTTTAATACATTTGCAATCGTCTGTTTGGATAAATCGAAAGGGTTCTCCCCAATTCCAATCGCAAATGCCAGTGTATGGCATTCATCATACCCACCAGCATAGGATGATAGCTTAATATCAATTCCCTGTTCGCTGCCGGCAAGCTCTGTCCGGTAGACTTTATCGACAACAGGCAAAAGATAATAATAGAATTCTTCATCCGTTTTCCATAAGAAAGATTGTGTTCGTTCTGGCAAGGTTTCTAGTTCAGTAGAAAAATGAGGACGGGTCCACCAATCTTTATGCTGGTAATTCGCCATTAAACCTTTTACCGGTCCGAGTCCTGCCACATGAATTATAATTCCGCCTTCAGGGGCAAGATATTTATGTCGGTTTTGTATTCGCTCATTTGTGATTTTTACATCGATATAAGCAAAAACAATGTCCTGATAAATCTTAAATTTTAAGGCAAGAGAAATTTCTTCCGCCTGGTCGCTAAAGACATGAATTATTTCATGATAACTCTCCTCGCCATTTCCAGAAGGAATGGTGGATTCTGAAGTGTTCCGAAATACTAATCCATGTCTTGAATGGTCATCAAGAGTAACGGACGGGTTTAAACCTTGTAGAACTGTTTGACCTTTCACAAGAAGATTTAGTTCATTTTTTATCGTGTTTTGATTCATGATTTGCGCCTCCTCCACTAGTTCAATATTTGAGAAAATATTCACACTTTGAAAGCAATGATCTTTCTTTATATATCCAACATTCCTTAGCTGGAAAAGACTCCTGCTGTAACGATTCGATGGTATGAATTTCTTCCCAACGCACCTTTAGGCATAACCCATGGTGCATCATGATAAAGCCGTTCTTCTTCTAATTCTTCAATGCGGTCGATCGTGCCATCAAGCCATTGCTGAAGACGATATTCCGCCGAGTCTAACCTCGACAATACACCACCATAACGGATATCAATTACTTCCCAGCCGAACGGCTTCAACGTTGAAAACCATAATGAACGGTGCAGCTTGCGAAGGTCATCAACCATACCTCGTAATGAAGGCAGTAAATCTTTTAAGTGTGTTAATTCCTTTTTGTCATTCCGGTCAAAAGCATCTTTTATTTTAATTCCGATGTCTGCTTTTACTGACAGTACATACGAAAGCTGGGTATAGAAGCTAAAAATCTCTGACCAATTTTTGTTCCGCTTTGTTGCCTTTTCTAACCGTGAAGCTAAGTCAGCGTAATGTTCACTTAATGGAAGAGAACGAATATTCCCATCATATAAACCAAGTAACACATCCTGCCATAACAAAAACTTAGATGGATGCGATTCATGCGGGTTATCTTTTGAAACACCAGGGGTTTCGTCCAATTCATTTAACGCGAGAAAGTCATCTAAATTTCCACCTGTACAAAATGCAAACCGTTTGGCTAGTCGTTCATGACTAACATCGCTTCCGTAACCGTGTTCAGCAAACAACTGCAGACCCGCCAGTCCAGCAAATGGATGTGTTTCGGCACCGTTATCCCCCCACATAGTCGCGAAAACCTCTGTAATCCCTTCTTTTTTACATGCTTCTAGTGCAGCTTTCGTGGTTGCAAATGTCTTACCATAGTTAGGGGCAATTCCATTCCACGTCCAAACTCCGCCGGCAAAAATCGGTTCCGAACCAAACCTTTTATGTTTTTGTAAAAACGTCCGATAAAATTCTTCATCCGTATGGTAATAATCCCAGTAAACAAGCTGAGCATCTTTCGGCATCGATTCAATCACATCATCTGGAATCTGTGCATTGAGGTCGTAATAATCTCCTGTTCTCGAACCAAGCCGAAAATACATATCGCTCCAAATCATCGGTTTCAAGGATAGCTTTTCAGCAAGATCGACAACCTTATGCAAATGCTCGTTCATAATTTCAAAGCGTTTTTGATAACCATGCTGTTCCAAATATTTCCCCAAGCCGAGCTGATGTGCTTCATCCATACCGATATGAATGCGTTTACTGCGAAAAGGAAGGGAGGCCGCTTTCATCAATTCCTCAATAAAATCATAGGTTTTGTCACTGCCAACCAACAAAATATCAGAAGTATCTTTAATCTCGGCAGCATAATTCCACTTCAACGCCTCGGTTAAATGGGCCAGCGTTTGGATACAAGGAATCATTTCAATTCCTAAGGAATTAGCATAGTCATCACAGGCGTGTAATTCCTGTTCACTATACCTTCCACGCATATATCCGAAATAAGGATATTTTTCAACTGTAAAGGTATCCTCTGTATACACCATGACGATATTTAAACCCATTAAAGCCATTTTCTTTAGGAGGTTTTGAATTCCATCCACAGTCATAACAGCATTCCGAGATACATCGACCATGACACCATTTGTTTTAAAGTGAGGCACTTCACTTAAATTAAACTCATTATTTTCTTCAAACTCTTGGAGCCATAAACCTAAAGCCCGGAAAAAGTGGATTTTTTCTTGAAAGTAAATTTCTCCACGATTTTGCTGACAGCTTACCTTTAACGGCCCATTCATTTGCTTTATATCGATTGGAAAGCCATCTTCACCACGTTCGATGTTAAGCTCATGACATATGATAGTTAACCCCTGTTCTAAACCTTCAATATCACCTGAAAAATGTATTTTCATCGTAGCACCTACATTTCAAACCAATAATTTTGGTTGAGTTTACTGTACCAATAAAAACTATCTTTCTTCGTTCGTTTTAGTGTTTGATAATCGACGTGAACAAGACCAAAACGCATACTGTAGCCATAGGACCATTCATAATTGTCCAGCAATGACCAAATACAGTAACCTTTTAGATTCATTCCCGACGAAAGTACACGACTAATTTGCGTTAAGTGCTGCTTTAGGTAATGAATCCGTTTGTCATCACGAACACGACCATCGACCGGATCTTGATTATAAGTCGCGCCATTTTCTGTAATGTAGATTGGAACATCACCATATTTATTTTTAATATCCATTAGTACTTTATAAAAGCCATCTGGGTAAATAGTGAAACCAATGTCTGTTTTATCAAATAAGTTATCAAGATGTTCACAATCAAACGTTCCGTGATCCTCTTTATGTCTTGAAACTGTCCCATTATAATAATTGATTCCTAAAATATCGATTGGCTGAGAAATGATTTCCAAATCCCCTTCCTCGATGTTTACTTTTGCTCCTTTTTTAGCAAACCAATCTACTAATATTTGCGGGTAGCTCCCTTTAAACACAGGATCGCAGAACCATTCCATAAACCAAGCAGATATACGTGCACATGCCTCGATATCTTCCGGACGGTTACTAAACGGTTCATACCAGGTAACATTTGGTGCGAAGCCAATTTCTCCTGGAATACCTAATGCTTTAAAACGTTGAACAGCTCTGCCGTGGGCAAGTAATAGGTGGTGAGCTACATCTAGAGCAGTCTGCAGATTTGCTTCACCAGGTGCTTGTTCAGCAACGAAATATCCTAAAAACGCTACACACCATGGCTCATTAATCGTTAACCATGATTTGATTTTTCCAGAAAACTCACGGAACAATAATTCTGAGTACTCGACAAATGCCTCAATCGTTTGGCGATTCTTCCAACCGCCTTCATCTTGAAGTGTTTGTGGCAAATCCCAATGGTAGATGGTACAAAGTGGTTCAATTCCGTTTTCTATTAATTTATCTACGAATCGATGGTAATGGTCTAACCCTTTTTGATTGACTTCTCCCCTCCCCTTTGGGAAAATTCTTGGCCAAGCAATCGAAAAACGATAGGTGTTAACCCCTAATTCTTTTAATAACTCAATATCTTCATCCATACGATGATAACTGTCACAAGCGATATTGCCATTATCACCATTTCGGACTTTACCGGGAATTCGGCTATATGTATCCCAAATGGACATGCCCCTGCCATCTTCATTATAGGCACCCTCAATTTGATAGGAAGCAGTCGAAACGCCAAACCGGAAATCTTTCGGGAAAGTAATAATCGCCATAATTTTTAACTCCTTTTAATAAGTTATTTTTCAATGACGGTAGGAATGTCATGCTATCCAATGTGTGGAGACTAGCATCCCTATCCAGTAAACTATAAATCGATTCTTCTTGAAATCGTTTCATTTCCTTCAACAAGGTCTGTTTGTTCCCTATATGGTTGTGGAATAATCTTGTCTTTTTCTGTCTCAAGCCAGTCGCTCCAAGCCTTTTTATCCTTGTTTAGATTTAGCCCGGTTAATCGTTTTAGCTCTGTATGTGCCTGCATGCTAAGTAAGGAACGGACATCGTCAAGATAATTGATTAAGACTTGATAGCCTATTGTGCTCGCACACCTAGCCAAGGCCCGGCCGATGGCCAATTCAAGGATGGCTCTCCGTTCAAGGAAAAAGTCTGCTTGAAAGCCTTGATAACACTGCTGGTTATTGACTGATGAAATTCTTAGAAGCTGCTCAAGTACTGGAATGACCTTCACATCCGCTAATCTTTCCGCACCTATGCAGATGCTATGGATATAATAGAAAAGCCCCCACATCGTATCCTTAAAATCCTCTTCGGATGGGTTAAGTAAATCTGCCACACGCTGCCAAACAGCGATACTCCGTTTATCTTTTGTAAGTCCAAGGGAGTAAAGCAAATAACAAACATCAGGCATCGCCCCGTGGTCAGGCGGCATGGTCACATACAAAATATCAGCAGTCCGTTTCGGCAGCCTATCTCCCTTAAGAAGGCCCATTATTTCTGAGATTAACGTAGGGACACCTGTCTTTGACTCATACATCGCTAAAGCTTGGGCAATTCGTACCTTACGAATTCCTTCAGCATTAGCATACGCTTTTTCAAGAAACGGGATAATTTGTTTCCCCACAGTACAAATTTCAACGAACGGGATTCTTTGTTGATAGATTTCATTCATCCGCATGTTCGAGTATTCATAAAGGGGGTGGTTGACCTCAATCGATTCAATGAGCTTCACTAGTTGTTCATCCGAATAGTGAATTGATTCTATGTTTCTTGTCAAAATACTTTCAGGAATCAAACCTTCTTTCACGATTCTTTCCTGTAAAGCAGTGCAATCTATTTGTCTTGGATATTTGTTTTCCTTCACAGCCATCGCAGCAGCAAGACCGGCAATCCCACCGAGGTTTTCCAAATCCGATTGCATCCGAATAGCAGGTAAGGCATCATGGGTGGCGGATACCGCTTTACCAACCACCAACATTCCATCCAGCCCTTTTGGAAGAAGCATCCGGTAAGGAATTTCAATTTCAAGGTTTGGCGGAATTAACCCGGCATGTAACCAGTTTGCTTCGCTGATCCCTTTCATATCATGGTTACTAAAATGAATATTAATACAATCCGGCCAGCTACGTTGCAGCAATTGATCACTCATATTCATGACAACATCACCAATAATATGGCGGCTTTCCCGTGGAGCAACATAGATTCCGTGATCATGACAGCCATCCACGTCAACGCTCCATCTTCTTCTTCCTGCAAGAATTGCCCGTGTATAATCCTGAACATCCGAAACATTCACCATACTGGTGAAATTATTTTGCAATTTCCCTGGTGTTTTATATTGAGCAAGTGAATACCACATCACAACATGGTCACGAACAGAACCATAAACAAATTCCGCACCTGCAAATGCAGAAAGATCGCCGTCACCGGTCGCATCAATCACACAATCAGCCAAAACGGTGCACATTCCCCATTTTGTCGCAACTAGACTACCACAAACTCGAGTTCCCTTTGTGATGGCACCGAAGGTAATCGTATTGAATAGCAATTCGATTCCTAATTGGTCTGCAGTATCTAAAAGCGCAAACTTTTTTGCTTCAATATTCCATTTATGCCCCTTATACTTTATTCTTTTTTGGACATCATGTACTAATTTCGTAATCCGCTCTGCATATCCATGGCGTTTACCAAACCAATAGCTGTCAACACCACCGAAAGTCCCTGTTCCACCAAGACCAGGATTGAGGTCAACAAGGATTGTCTTCATTCCTTCTTGAGCTGAAACAATCGCTGCGGCACCACCGCTTGAGCCACCCCCTGCGACAAGTACCTCGACTGTCTTTGAAAGGAAAATCTCCTGTTCCGGAACAAAGGCATAATCAACCCTCCGCTCTATAGAATCTACTGGAATTCTCATCTCATATTCAGAGTCCAGTTTTGTAACAGATCCTTTTTGCTGACGTACCACCTGATTTTTTTTGGGTAAATCTCGGATGATTTCGGCAAACTGTTCAGCTAATGATGCGGCTTGGACAGGGTCGAGCCAATTCATATTGTTATACACATAAAGGTCTTTATAAAAACTCCAAACGTTTGGATGGTTAACTGCTAATCGCTCAAGCTGTAATGGTGAAGATGTTTTCTCATCTTCATCCCAATACGGCCCGTTTAATTCATATGAGCTGGCAGATAACATCGCTTTATTAAAAGATGGGACATGATGAAGTAAATATTCAGCAAGTGCAATTCCTACCTTTTGTGCCTTCACTTCACGAAGCCGATTCCCTTCTAGGTTGTTTTCAGCGGTTAAATACAATTGATATTCTACATAGAAATGGCCATTTTCATGATAACCAGGATTAAGGCGGACCTTATTACCCTTTATCGATAGTTCAACCGGAACCGACAGTTCTTCTTTGTTGATTTCTTGGACATCGGTAAACTCTAAAACCCGTTTATAGTAAGGTTTGTCACGGACTTTAGCAGAATTCAAAACATCTTCAGTTAAAAAAGTCGTGATGGCTGTTTCGGTTGCATCGACAATAGCATGGCAGCAAATAAGCTGCCTGCCAGATTTATTGGCAATCACTAAGCCGTTCCAGTCACCATCAACGTGAGTGATAGCGATTGGCAGCGATGCATAGAGTAATTGGACACCCGCAGCAAACAATTCTTCCTCCAATATGATTTTCAGCTGATCAACCTGAAAGACTATCGTTTGTGAATAACCTATCTGAACCGTTTTTCCACAGGTCTGCACACAAGCTTCTATTAACTCTGAAGTTGCTGATTGACTGGAGTCAATCCAAGGACGAAGGGGAGCTGTCAGTTCGCTGCCTAAAAACGTTCTGGATTCAATCACCATCACTTGCTTACCTTGCTTCGCAAATTGCAGCGCAGCTGCTAAACCAGCGAAGGTGCCGCCAATAATGACAACATCAACCTCTGCTAAAATCGGAATGTCCCCGGCAGGCAAAAGACTATTTTTCACAATTAATGCCTCCTTCAACTAATTCATCACTATTGTTCGTTTTCTAGTCCGTATTTTGCAACTGAAAGAGAAGCTAAATCGCCTACAGCTTCTTTTAGTCCTGACGGAACAACAGTGCATACCTTAAATGAATAGGGTAATGCTTCATTACGAAGTTCTTCCATGACGATTGGTTTTAACAAATCTTCTTGGCGTAAGTAAATGCTTCCGATAACAATCTTTTCAGGATTAAGGAAATCAACTAACAGCGCTAGGCCACGACCTAATTTCCGGCCGACAATCTGATAAATCTGATTGGCTAATAAATCTCCAGCTTGAGCAGCTTCAGCCACTGTTTTCGCTGTTATCCGCGCAATTTCTTCCTGAGAAGAACAAATAGCTGTTGTTTTTCCTTTCTCAAACCACTCATTTACTTTCATTTGTGCCAAGCGAGCAATTCCGCCACCGCTGCAAAAGCCTTCAAATGAGCCTGCCTTTCCATACCCGATAGGACCGTCCTGTTCTAAACGAACATGACCAACTTCACCTGCCATATCATTTGTTCCTGTATACAACCGTCCATCCAAAATGAAACCTGCACCCATTCCGGTACCAAACGTTAGAAAAACCATATTTCTCGTGCCCTTCCCTGCCCCCCATTTCCACTCAGCCAATGCGCAGGCATTGGCATCGTTTTGAATGGAAACAGGTACCTGGAAACGATCTCGCAGCGGAGTCAGGACATCAATGTGGTTCCAATTTGGCAAATTAGGCGGAGATAAGATAAGACCCCTTTTACTATCGAGGGGGCCTCCACAGCTTATACCTATGGCTGTTAAGACAAGCCCTTTTTGCTCTGCCATTAATTTTTCTAACTCGACCATCATTCGAGTGAGTGCTTCCTCAGGTCTGGATGGAGTAGAGAAAGTTTGTTTTGCAACAATTTGAATTTCGTTATCTTTTTCAATCCCTAAAACAACAGCACATTTTGTCCCGCCAATATCTAAACCTGCTAAAACGGGGTTCATGCAAAAAATGCCTCCTCTAGCATTACGCAAAGAGCGTGGTAAATTGGCAAATGTCTTTCCTGAATATCAGGTGTTGAAACAAAGGGAACACAAATCGTGATGTCAGCTAACTCTTTTAAGGCACCGCCACTTTTACCTGTGAATCCGATTGTTACTAATCCCAGTGCTTTGGCAACTTTAACAGCATGGTTAATATTATTCGACTGACCAGATGTACTAAATCCGACGAATACATCGCCCGCTTTTCCGTAACCGTACACTTGCTGCGCAAAAACCATATCTGGGGCAACGTCATTAGCAAAGGCAGTCATGAGTGCTGAATGGCTTACAAGAGAGATAGCAGGGAGCGCCCCCTGCAAATTCTCACCTAAGTAGTCATCGCCGCCAGCAGCTGCCTTTAATTTTTCTTTCATCTCTAACGGTAAAGGACGTTTTGACATAAATCCTTTCATTAATTCACCAACAACATGCTCACAGTCAGCTGCACTGCCGCCATTGCCAGCAAGAAGCAGTTTTCTGTCAGACTCATAGGCATGTTTCATCGCTTCAAAGGCTTCCATAATACTAGTTTGACACTCTACTAATTCAGGATACTTTTCAATAAGCTTTTCTAATCTAGCATTCATTCCTACACCCCCTATTAAGTCGTTAGTTAATTTTCTTTAAGATGATCAATCGCTTTGGGAAAGAAATCGGCACTGCCAAAGCTACCTGATTTCAGTACTAGCAGCATTGTCGGTGAATTTAAAACTAATACAGGATGGAAGACCTGGTTTCATTAAATCCCATTACTACTCATCCCATTCAATCAAATTCGTTTCCCTAATCGGCATGTCAGAATTTTTTTGAATACGGAAGGTTTTTATTTCCGATGGTTTAAAAGCAGCTTTGAATGAACGATTAAATTTTGGCAAAGTAATTTCAACTTCTGCTGCTACTTTATTCGTTTCATAGCAACGAATAATCAAATCTTCACTGTCTTCTGCCTTTTTGATGGTACTGACAAGAACATTATCTGCACTTACTTTCACATATGAATCTGTTTGTGGTAATAAGCCTTTATGGAAGGATTCAATAATTGAAATCGGTTTACAATTTAACTCTGCTGCTCTTTTTGGCGTTTCTGCATCTTCCCAGCTTCCTTCATGTGGAAGTAATGAGTATTCAAAGCGTTGAATTCCTTGGTCAATAAATGTATATTCCCCATCCTCGTCTGGAACAAGCGGATCATGATGGGCATAGATGGGGCTGCGCAATACCGTTAAAGACAACTCCTTATTGTGGATACTGTAGCTATATTTCGCATCATTCAACAGGCTTAGACCATACACACCTTCATGGTTTGGACGGACTCCCGTCACATCTACCCAGCTTTGGCCTGGCTCCTCTTCCCCATTATGCTCGCGCTCGATTGATCCATATGGAATTTCATACGTTTGTTTTCTAAAGATTGCATTGATAGGGAAAACAAGCTTCAGCATCTTGAACCTTTCCCGCCAATCAACAGTTACTTTCACATCAATTTGGTCTTTTTCTTGATACATTGTGAAGTCTTGAATCAAAATGGAGCGATCATATTCACTTTTCACACGAATCACAGATTTTACTGGACCATGCTCTGCAAGATATATCTTTGTCGCTTTAAATTCGCCAGCTATGTTATTAAAATGGAGGGTATCATGGCTCCACGTATCTGTTCTATCATGGATGACAACCGGTTTAGCCGCAGGACCTGAAAATACTTCATGAAGGACACGTTTATCGAATAAACTGTTAATCCAACCAGTCTTTGTATCGAATTCCATTCGATAGCGATCATTTTCCATCGAAAATTGACTTGCATTCATAGCTTCGCCAACCGGAGTAGTGCTGCTTAATTCTGTATAAAGCTTATAAACACGATATCCCATCGCCGGTAAATCTGCTAAAAAATTTAAACGGTAGCGTCCACCCGCGGTTGCTTGTGACTGTACAGTTTGAAATGGAACAGCATGACCTTGATCATCAACTAAAACAGATGTTGGTTTCAAGCCGCCAATTTCAATTTCTACATTTACTTTGATATGCCAGGCATGTGGGTTAAAGACGACGATTGGCTTCATTCTCTCATCTTGCTCAATATCAATTTTCCAAGAAATCGATTGCACTGCATTATTTAATGCCCGGTCAGCGATCGCAATTGCTTCACCATATAAATTCCTTGCATCTTCATAGGCAGATTCAATACTTGTCCCCGCTAAAATATCATGGAACTGGTTAAATAAGATATTTTTCCAAGCCCGCTTGAATTCGTCTGGATATGGCTGACCTGTTAACCAAAAAGCAAGGGCTGAATATTTTTCAGCTGTCATTACGATATTTTCTGCTTTACGATTGTATTGCTTTACACCGGAATGTGCCGCATAGCAGCCGCTGGCATGGTGTTGCAGATCGTCATGAACAACAGGTAAATCCTTCGTACTCTTCATTTTTTCAAAATATTCTTCAGGTGTTGAAATCTCCAGATTAGGAAGATCATCATCCTGATTTAACCTATAAATACTCTCAATGTTTTCCTTCGTTGGTCCGCCGCCATGGTTTCCCACTCCATAGAAAATCATTAGATCATTGACATTGCCTTTAAACTCACCCTTACTTCGCTGGACAATTCGATCTAGTTCTTTACCCCATGAATTATATTCCTGCATGATTCGAAACGCCATTACACGTGTGCCATCATCTGATTCCCACCAAAAGAGCCTGCTTGGAAGACCTTTTTCATTTGGTGCCGGCCTCATGAACACATAAGAGTCCATACCGCTTTTCTTCAAGATTTGTGGAAGCATGCCGTGATGACCAAAACTATCGACATTGTAGCCAACCTTTGCTGTTACACCAAATTTCTCTTGAAAATACCGCTGTCCGTAAAGACCTTGGCGGACAAACGATTCACCATTTGGGATATTGCAATCAGGCTGAATCCACCAGCCGCCAACAATCCTCCAGCGTCCTTCTTGAATCCGCTCTTTGATTTCAGCAAACATTTCTGGTTCATTTTCTTCTACCCATTCAAACATAGCTGCTGAACTACAGGTAAAAATGAAATCATCATATTCTTTCATTCGGTCCAAAGCTGAACGAAAAGTAGCTTTTGTTTCTTGGAACCCCTCTTGCCATTGCCAAAGCCAAACTGGATCTAAGTGAGCATTCCCAATCATATGGAAGGTTCTATCTTTCATTTCCTCAACCCCTGTCCTATTTTTGTTGTCTTACAGGTTGAATTGACTTGTTTGGTTATTACTTAATATAAATTGTGTGATTTTTTCAATTTGAACTTTTCCGCCATTTTAAGTGCTGCAGTTAACCCCAATCGTGACTGGAGTCGTATGAATAATCGCAATCTTCTTTTTCATATCCTTTTCCCCCAAACCATCATTATTTCATCATCAAACACAACTAACCACCATGGTATTGCCCAAGATGGTTAATTGAATTTTCATTTAAGAAAGCTGCAAAGATTCGTTAAAGGCTAAGGATTCTTGGGCAGCATATAACACTAGACCTACACACCAGGAATGCGAGAGCGTTAACATCATTCCCTTTGGCTGGAAGCAATTCGTATTATAAAATCGTTCTGTGACCATCCCTTTGTAGGCATTAAAATCACCATCTTTTCTTGCAACAAACTGCAAGAAACAGGCAATATGATCACGGGTTCGGTCTAAGTAATAGGGATCATCCGTGTACTTCCATAAACGAAGCATTTCTGGAACACAAAATAGTCCATAATTATGTAAATGCTGATTTGACGGTGATGCTTGATCAGCACCACGAGACCGAAAATCATATTGATGTAGCAAGGTATGTTCCGGAAAGTTTAGATTATATGTCCAGCGGAAGGTCATTAGCCAATCTGCAGCAGATTTAGCAAGCGCTAGCCATTTTTTATTTTTAGTATTTTCATAGAGCAGTACATAGGCAACAACAGCATTATAAGCATCCTCAGATGTTGGCGTTAAATGAACATCTTCAGGAGCACCGTATATATATTCATCTAACACGAAACGTTGATAATAATGACCAGCCTTTTGGGCTGCAACATGATACTCTTCTTTTTCAAAAAATTTACTTCCTTCTAGTAAGGCGGCAATCCATAAAATCCCGCCTGCTCCATCCCATTCTTCGACGTCTCCAGTTTCACAGTGATAATAGGAACCGAAATTGCCATCGTCACGTTGATGTGCAGCAGCAAAGTCTAAATTAGAAAGAACGGCTTTTTCCCAATCGGGATGAGCAAAGCCCGCTTGCTTTTCGAATGTAAGGGCGCGAACCAAAAACAAAGTGGCTTCAGAGATGGTTCTTGCTTGTAACCATGTATTCTTTGGATTCCAGCCTGTTCCCCAGCCTTTTCCAAGTACCCACGATGCCCAGAATGTCCCACTAGGAGCGAGGGCCGATGCAATATTATCGATAACATCAATAGCCGCATCTACATACTGTTGGATACCCTTTTTTCTGCCATAAGTAAGCAATGCGTAGGTATACGGTACACCGCTGACCCAGCCAACATGCATATGGGGGCGATCGCCCATTCCTTTTACATTGTTATTAAACTCGCGATCGAAGGCGGCCGTTTCGGATAGAATGCTATACTCTGGCATATAATGCCAACGATGTAACCCATGGGCCGTTAATTTTGCTGCTTCCTCAAGACCCACCCATGGATTTAAGAAATGCTCTTGTTGATGAAGCTTATACATTTCACGGACAAATGGATCATAAGAATGTAAATCAGCCGAACCAGTATAGATTTTTAATTGTAAGTGAACGGTTTCACCAGGTGTAAAGGTATATAAAGAAATATCCTTTGGCTCTGGTATCGCATGACCAACAAATGTAATTGGTTCCTCTTTATAAGGGAAATTCACCCAAATAGAAGTAGTCTCCTTATTCCCCCGAAACCCTAAACCAGTCAAACCAAGCTCAGACATTTCCTCTACACAAAGAGCACCACACATTTCATCGTTCCAAGCAAATACAGTTGGAAGGGCGGCACGGTCTGAACGAAAAGACCAATAATCCGAAACCATCTCTTCATGATTGCCACCACGGTAATCATATCTTGGATACTGTCTAGCGTTATGTTCAAAACGATTTTCTTTGTAAAAAGCACCAGGTATCATCCAGGTTGGCTTTCCACTCCCCCGTAAATCAGCATTAAACTGTAAACCATATTGTCCTGAAACTTCTTTGTTATAGCTGACTTGTAAATCAACTTGGATAAAACCGCAGCCATCGTCGACCTGTTTCCAGTCCGATTGAACAGAGAAATGCTCTCCCTTCCCTAGGAAACGGTAACCACCTTCTAAAAGATTGATTTCCTCAATTTTGATTTCCTCTATAGTCTTTTCCCCGTTATAAATTTCAAGTAGTGATGAAAAAGCTAAAAACGCTTGAGCGCTCTTTTGCTCTGAAGAATAGACTTGAATTTCACTTTGTTTATTCTTGCTATCATGGATATTAATATTCGTAGCCAATGAAATCACACCTTTAGTTTGTAAAATTCTATTAGGTTGTCTCTAAAAATTCTTTTGGCAAACTCTACTGCTTCGATTTCTGTTAACATCCCATCTTGAACTTTTTCTACTAATACATCCCCTACAATTTTCCGAGCTAGCTTTTGATGGGCATAAGTTCCTTCAACAAAATTGTAATCTCCGCCAAACCCAAAAATTTTATGTTGCGGCACCATTTCAATCATTTGGTGAAGGATTTGCTTAGCAATCGTTGGCGATATGATATATACCCAGGTGAAATCTGCATAGACATTCGGGTAGTTTTTCGCAATAGTTAAATATTCTTGGTGGTAAGGAATACCGCAATGCAGCAAAACAAAATTCGCATCAGGATAGGCTGCAATAAGTGGAACTAAATCGGTAACCTTTGAGTTTGTAATAAGATTTCCATTACCAGAAACACTAGTTTCATGATGTCCCGTATGAATCTGGATCGGTAAATCATGTTCGATTGAACATTGGATAATATGATGAATCAAATAGTCTTGTAAAGGTATTGATTCCTGTTGCGACAACTGTTCATCCAAGAACGATGAAACCAACCGATTAAAGCATTGTTCAGCCTCGTTAAATGTTGGCTTTGTTGAAGCAAGCGTTCTCCAGTAGGCATGGCCCAGTTTAGTGGCAACCATTCCTTCCCTAACAAATTTATCTAATAAGGCATCTACAGCATGAAGATAATCTTGGAATGTATGAACTTTTTTTCCAGAATGACTTTCAATAATCTGTACATCCTTAATTGTTCTCAATTTAAATGCGTAATCTAAAAACATCACTGGACGAAAAAGAGAAAAATCAACATTCGTTGTAAAAGCTAATGTAATCGCTAAATCAATTCCCGACTTTTCCTTTAACACTTTCATATACCATTTATCATCATTTGTTGCTGCTATTACTTTTTTATTTAAGGCTAAAATACCTTTAACGGTCCAATCGTCCATTCCATATAAATCTTCTAATGCTGTAATAAATGTCCGTGCATAGGTGGTATTCTTTGTTTTCTGAAAAAAAGATAAAAATTGCTCTGCTTTCTCTTCATCACTTAATTTCGATTCAGGGCTTAAAATCCCACGTTTCATCCCTGCTGTGATTAAGTCGGATTCTAAATAATGAAGAAGACCAAAAAAATCCACTTTATTTTTTTTTCGAATTTCCTTCGGATCGATGTGTTCATGTCCATCGATTATGCGAATTTTGTTAATTTCTTCATGGATATGACTCATCGTACTCCTCCCAATAATAAAGGATGACTTAAATGAATTCGTCCCACCAGCCACTCAAAATCGCCTATTTCAACGATACTGAATGGCAGGGATTTCCCTTTCACTTTTAAGTCATCCTCCTTCTAAAACTACCTGCTAATTAATCAACGTTAAGTTCAGGGAATGTGTTCTTAACTTCTTTTTTGAACTTTTCAATTACATTATTAATATCATCTTTATCTTTGATACCTTGTCCAGCAACTTTTCTCCACTTACTTAATACTTCTTCGCCATATTTGTCAGGCTTTAATCCAGGAATATCTTTTACAGTTTCGTAATATGGTTTTAGAATGTTTTGATCACCAAACATTGGAGATTTGAAGGTTTCTAAGTTGTCTTTATATACAGTTAAAAGTCCTGGCATATTTCCAGTTGCTTCCAGGTTATGCTGCTGCCATTCTTTTCCTGCAATGAACTCAATAAATTTATAAGCTAAATCTTTGTTTTCTGATTTTTCATAGATTGAACGGTAAGTACCACCCATGTAAAATCCTTTTGGAGTTGCAGCTACGCCAAACTTATCTTTCGCCTTATCATCTTTGTTATCAACCATGAAGCTTGCCCATGCAGGCATTGCGGTTAACACAACACTACCGTCGTTAATGGCATTTCCCCAACCTGCAGAGAAAAATTCTAGCTTAGCATCTACATCATTATTAAAGATTTCTTGTTGAACTTTATAATTTTCCTTCCAAGCAGGATCGATAGTTAATTTTCCATCCTTCACCCAAGGCTTAGTATTATAAGCTTCAATATTATAGATATCGCCAAAATGAGAAATTAAATGTACCTTGCCATTGCTTTCTTTATTTACCTTTTTACCTAATTCAATAATTTTGTCATAGGAATCGACCATTGCACTGATTTCATCCGGGTTATCTGTACCTAAATATTTTTTAGCATTTTCCTTGATATACCAGAAACCTCCTGGTGAAGAGTGGTCAGAAATCGCTCTTACATCACCTTTAGCATCTCGTCCTAATGCTTGGACATATGGTACGTAATCTTTAACAAGGTCTTCTGCTCCCATATCAGAAAGGTTCACAACATACTTAGAATTGATGAACTTATCAATATAACCCCTTTCTAAGTCAAATATATCGGGAACACCCTTACCTGACTGAAGTACATTTAATAGCTTTGTTTGATATTGATCACCAGGGAAGATTTTAACTTCCACTTTTGCATCCGGATATTTCTTCTCAAATTCTGCCGCCATATCTTTAACTTGTCCAAAGAACGTCCAAATCGTTAATTTACCTTCTACTTTTTGAGCAGTTTTATTATCACTTTTTTTATCTTTTGATGATGTTGATTTTTCACTGTTAGAACAGCCAGCAAATAATGACAGAATAAGAACAGCAGCAAATAGAATAGATAGCCATTTTTTCATTAGATGTACAGCTCCTTTTTTGGGTAAAATAATAGTCGATTTTTTTCTTTCTTGAACCTTTACTTTGTTCTTCAACATCACCCCCATCAAGTCTGATTCAGCAGGATTAACCCTTAAGTGCTCCTGCCGTTACACCACTGATAATCTTCTTAGAAACAATGGAGAAGAAGATTAAGATTGGGATAACAGATATCACAATTCCCACATACATAGCCCCAAAGTCCGTTGAGAACTGAGATTTAACCATGGCAATCATAACTGGTAACGGTTGCAATTCATTATCAAAAAGAATAATCATTGGTGTTAAGAAGTCATTCCACTTTCCAATAAACGAAAAGATTCCTAATGTTGCAAGTGATGGCATTAATAATGGCAAAACTAAACGATGAAATATTTTTAGTTCGCCGCAGCCATCGATTCTACCAGATTCGAGAATCTCTGTCGGGATACTGGAATCACACATTTGCTTCATAAAGAAGATCCCAAACGCGTTCGAAATCGATGGAAGAATGATAGGCCAATAGGTGTTTAGCATATTGAAGGTATCCATCAATTTAAAAAATCCGATAATCCCTAATTGTCCCGGAATCATCATTGTCCCTAAGACGGCCATGAATAGGATGTTTTTACCTTTGTAGTTATATTTCGAAAACCCATAACCAGCTAAAGCCGAAAAGTATAAACTTAATACAGTTGATGAAACGGTAATAAAGATGGTATTAGCAAAACCTCGCCAAATTGGTACTGTATCAATCAACCGCTTATAATTTTCCACAAATTCTCTACCAGGAACTAATAGTAACTTCCGTGCAATATCTGAATTCGCATGTGAGGAAGTGACCATCATACTATAAAAAGGAAGCAGACAAGTGAACGCGACTAAAATCAAGAAAAAATAGACAGCGAATTTAGCTAATGATTTTTTTACATTTATCGTCTTTTTTGTTTTGCCATTGTTACCCGCCAAACCAGTTTCTACAATACTATTATTAGCCTTCATAAGGATCCCCTTTCATTCCAAGCCGAAAGTCTCCTACTTTTCTAAAGTAAAAAGGTATTTTACTGTTCAACTTTATTCATTTTTGAAAACTTAATTGAGATTAATGAGAAGATTAAGATGATGACAAAAATTGCATAGGCAATCGCTGCACCGTAACTATAATCAAAGTTTTTGAAAGCTGTTTGATACAAATACATAACCATTGTCAGGGTCGAATTATCAGGACCATTTCCTAGCATTAATGGTGCGTCAAACAATTGCAAACCGCCGATTATCGAAGTAATAAAAGTAAATAGCAATACTGGCTTTAATAATGGCAGGGTAATTTTTATAGCAATATCCCAGCGTGAAGCCCCATCTACCTCAGCCGCTTCGTACAATTCATGCGGTATCGATTGAAGTCCAGCGATAAATACTAACATGTTGAACCCAAAGTATTGCCACATAATAACTCCAGCAACAATCAATCTTGCAAGCCAAGGGCTATTAAACCAGTTCACCGGGTCATCAATAAGCCCAATACCCATTAAAAGTTTATTGACACTCCCTGTTTGCCAATCAAACATTAAACTGAACAGCACCCCTAGTGTTACTGGCGTTACGATATTCGGAAAGTAGAATACTGCTCGAAAGAAATGCTTTCCTCGAATGAACTTTTCATTCAGGATCATCGCTAAAATCAGTGCAAGAATTAATTGCGGAACAATGGATAACACCCATATGATTAGCGTGTTCCCAATGGACTTAAGAAAGAAAGTATCTTGGAGCAATCTTGTATAGTTGGCCAAACCTACGAACACCGGGTCGGAAAACCCATCCCACTTCATAAAGCTTAAATAGAGGGAGTAGATAATAGGCGTCAATCCAAAGATAAGAAATGTAATGAAATAAGGAACCACAAAATAGAATCCAAATTGTGATTTATTAATAGAAGACTTTCTCATATTGTCACAGCCTTTTAATCTTTTTTGTACACCCTTTAACAAGTTGTTTTATCGAAAACAATCACTCGGAAATCTTTCTGCACGAGTCACGAATAATCAGTTTTGGTTTCAAAAGATGGCGTTCAGAAGGATAATCATCACCCTTTTCCATCCTTTTAAATAATTCAGTTGCTGCCATAATGCCCATTTCCATAAATGGTTGTTTCACAGTCGTTAAAGATGGATAAACCCAACTTGATAGAGTGATATCATCAAAACCTGTTATCGATAGATCAGTTGGAACATGATATCCTTGCTCCTGAACAGCTCTTAATGCCCCAATCGCTGTTTCATCATTTGAAGCTACCACTGCGGTAAAATCACCGACAGATAATAAATGATTCATGGCTTTATACCCTGATTCATTTGACCAATCTGTTGGTACAATCCAATTTGGATTCACAGCCTGCCCCAGCTGCTCCATCGTTTCCAGATAACCCGCTAAACGAGATTCCGTCGCTGCAGCATGATCCGGTCCAGAAATATATGCGATTTTTTTGTGCCCAATTCGACTAAGATAGCGAACAAGCTCTGAAATACCCAAATAATTATCAACGTCCACCGATACTATGTCCTCTACATTGGCTGAATCTCCAAACACCACGACTGGAAAACCAGCCTCGGCAATTTCCAATAAATCTTTGTGATTCCTTTTCCTGAAGCTAATCATAATGATTCCATCAACATGACCTTCATAATATAAATTTTGAAAATAGGATTCTGTATATTTACTTGAAGTCATACTGTAGAAAACACAATTAAAGCCTTTTTCTTTGGCAATTTCCTCAATTCCTCTGAAAATCGTCGGGTAAAACAAGTTCGTAATACTGTCAACGACAATACCAATCGTTTGTGTTTTACTAACAACCAATCTCCTTGCATTTTCATTTCGGTGGTAGTTCAATTCTTCAATCGCCTTTTTTAATGCCTCTTCTGTTTCCTTTTTGACGGGCTGACCATTTAAATAGCGGGAGACAGTACTTTTTGAGGTATTTGCTAATTTAGCCACATCTTTAATGGTTGGATTCATTTCGTTTACCTTCCCTCCCTAACGTTTCTTTCAGACTATTGATAGAAAATAGGAACGTTCCCAAAAAACTGAAAACCGAACAAGAAATCTTCAAGTAACTTTTGATCCCAATTCTCTCAGTATGATTTACCTGATAACTTTCCCCCTGTTATCTTGGGAAAAACAGTCCTTATTATGATGTGGAGTTCCCACTACATAAGACTTAGAAAACGGTTACATCAGAAATAAAAAATTTTTCTCGCAGAAAAAAGGAATCATACAATGGTAATTTCAATAGGAAAACAAGTAACCGATTGAACAGGATTTTTATTTTTGGGAACGTTCCCATTTTAAAGCCGGAAATATTTATCTATTTAAATTTTAATCCCCCGCCAAGTATTTGTCAAAGCAAATTTAAATTTTTTTAATAACATTTTGATGTCGTACTTTATAGCTATTTCTTATCACTTTGTTCATGCTTTGGCGAATGAAAGCTTGTAATCGAGCGATAGACATACCACATCCATATATAACTAATGGTACTTCCACAGAAAAATAGAAACAGAACTGGAACTTTCATTAACAGATAATAGATGGCATACGAGATTATAAAAATTCCCGCAGATTTTAGTGGTGAAGCCGCACTAAATAAAAAGCTATATTTTATATAATCAAAAAAACGATAATGATTGTGAACAAAAATTGGAAAAAAATAAATACATGTAGTGACATAAAAATAAGTAATCAATAGTGTTACTATTTTAAATATAGAACTGCCCATCGATTCACCAAAGGTAAAGAAATGGAGATCAATGTATAATAACCACCCAATCGCTACTAAAATCCAGCCAAGGCCATTAACTTTGATAAATTCCGTTTTATATGTTTTCCAAAACGTTTTAAAAACAGGCACATCCACTTCTCCCATAATCCATTTGCGAACAACAGAAAACATCGCTGCTGTGGAGGGGAAAATCCCAAAAGCCCCCAACCCTATAATAACGAAGATAATCCATAACAATTGGAGATAGGCAAATTGCATAACGAGCTCCGTAATCCGGTATATATAACCACTTACACCCTTAATATTCACTGATAATCATCCCTTTAGTGGACCTCACAATCGTGTAAACGATGGAATATCTCTTTTAATGAATCATAAGTTTCTGCAAAAATCTGATATAGTTTTTCATACTCTTCATGCAATACTTGATTTGGAAGATAAACCTTTTCGTATTGACGCAAACCCCAACATGCTGAAACTTCCTCAAGAGTGTTAAAATCGCCCGCTCCTACCGCTGCCAACATAGCTGCCCCGTATGCACCGCCACCACGATTTTTATTTCTAACAACTGGAACATTAAAAATATTGGCCGCCGTTGTAACCCATAAATCGTGTTGTGCCGCCCCTCCTGTTAACAGGATGTGCTCACACTTCTGTCCTATTGTCTTTTCAACAATTTTAAATGATTGATATAAGGAAAAGAGTACCCCTTCAACTACAGCCCGGGCCATTTCGGACTTTGTATGCTCGTTCGTAAAACCAATAAATGACCCCTTGGCTTTTTCATCCATGTGCGGTGAGCGCTCTCCGAATAAATATGGCAGAAAAAGTAGCCTTTTTGCTCCAGGGCTTGCCATACCTGCTAAGTCTAACAAGTCCCTTATTTCTAAATCGCTGCTAAAGATTGAT
Source organism: Neobacillus vireti (assembly GCF_001026695.1). Taxonomy (GTDB): domain Bacteria; phylum Bacillota; class Bacilli; order Bacillales; family Cytobacillaceae; genus Neobacillus; species Neobacillus vireti. Next base: position 479,180 of record NZ_LDNB01000007.1, on the reverse strand, counting down.
TCTGTTAACCATTTAAAAGACATTCCCGCAGACAAGGTAGCACCCATTAATACCCATTTCCCTGGATATGCGTGAACAAATGAATGGAGTGTCCCGTTCTTTTCAATGGCAGGTAGGTCTGTACTAACAAAAAGCTGCCCGCTTGTTCCGATGGTGCACAACCAATCTTTTGAGTTAATAATCCCGTTTCCTAATGCCTGGGCTTGAGCATCACCACACCCACAAATAACCACTGTCCCTTCATTTAGTCCAAATGATTCTGCCGCATTCCTTGTAATGGAACCTGTAGAAGCTGTGGATAAATTAATTCCAGGAAGCTTGGAGCGGTCAATTGGAAAGATATTAACAATTTTTTCAGACCATTGCAATGTTTGTAAATCCATAAGCAAGGTTGCCGAGGCATCGGAATAATCTGTTTCAAACGTATCAGTCAGCTTCATTCGAAGAAAATCCTTCGGAAGTAAAAACTTATTCGTTTTTTCATAAAGATCTGGAAAGTGTTTTTTAAACCATATTATTTTCCCGAGCGTGAAACTAATATTTGGACGATTTCCAGTGATGGCGACCCATTCCTCGTTAGTTAACGCCGCATGCATCGCAGCTAACTCATCTTCATTTCTCCGATCAGACCAGATAATTGCATGGTGCAGTGCATTCCCATTTTTATCAACAGGAACAATTCCGTGCATTTGGCCCGTTACAGAGATAGCATTTATTTCTTTTAGAATCTGTGGATTTGCTTTTTTCACATCCGCTAATGCTTCAATCATAGCTGTCAGCCATTGATTAGTATTTTGTTCACTCCAGCCAGCCTGCGGCGTGTGAACCTCATATGACCTTGTTACACTATTTACAATCATACCACTTGAATTCACAATTACTACTTTAAGTGCTGATGTTCCTAGGTCAATTCCCAAGTAGTGTTTCATCATGTAAGGACACCGCTTTCGAGATTTTCAATTAAATTTGTTTCATAAATCGGTTCCACTAGCTTTTTTGGAATATATAATGTTTTGATTTCCATTGGTCCAAAGCAGAGTTCCAATGTTCTGCCCCAATTTTTTAATTCCACTTTTGCAACCGTTTCGGCGTTATTCGTTTCATATAGACGAATAATTAAGTCATCATGATTCTCAGCTTTCTTTAATGCAGAAAGAATGATGTTTGATTGATCAATTGAAATAAATGAATCTTCCTGTGGTAATGATCCTTGATGGTACGTTTCAACAATCAGTTGTGGTTTTTGATTTAATTCTAACGCATGCTTAACAGTCTCTGCATCTTCCCAACTATTTTCATGTGGTAACAATTGATACGTAAAAGTCTGGATTCCCTGGTCAATAACCGGATAATCTTCTTCCATGTCTGGAATAAATGGTGCATGGTGTGCATAGATTGGGCTTCTTAAAACCGTTAAGCTGATGGTATTCCCTTTCACATCGACACCATACTTCCCGTCATTAAGAATACTTAGTCCGTAAATATCTTCCCTTTCTTTGCCTATTGTCCCGGTTACATCGATCCAATTTTGCATTGGGTTTTCGTTTCCATCCGACTCACGCGAAGTATGCCCATATGGAATCTCATAGGTGTTATTCCGTTGATTAAAGCTTACAGGAAACTTGATTTTTAACGTTTGATAGCTTTCTTGCCAGTTTACTTTCACCTTAACTTCAATTTTATTCAAGTGCTTGTACATAGAAAAATCTTGAACAATCGTTGAAGATTGAAACTTTGAAGTTACCCGGATTACGCCTCTAACCGGTCCTTCTTCAAGCTTCTTAATTTGAACGGGCTTAAATTCGCCTGCAATCTCATCAAAGCGTAACGTCCCATGTCCCCACGTATCAGAAGAGTCGTTCATTACAACAGGAATTGCTGCACCATCCTTGAACACTTCAATTTGTCTCTCTTTATCAAATAAGCTGCTAATACCACCTGATTCTTTATCAATAACAAGCTTGAACCGATCGTTTTCCATTTCATAGTCTGTCACTTTTACCTCGTCAAACTCTTTTTTGGACTTGATGGCACGAAGTTTATACGTGCTATATCCTAATGGTGGAAGCTCGGCCAAAAATACGACTCTTTTTCGATTTGGAATTTTTGCTATCGAGTCAACGATTTGGTATGGGATCTCATTACCATTTACGTCTTCAATAATGAACTCTTCTGGCAGTATATAATTCACAAACAACCCATACTCTATTTCGGCATTCACCTTCACCGGCCATGAATGTGGATTAAAGATCACCATTGGCTTCATATCTTTTTCTTCTTCAATACCAATATTCCAACTCAGTGATTGCAAAGCATTATTCATATTTCGAGCAGCAATACTTATCGATTCTCCATATAAATCTCGGGCATCATCATATGCTGATTCAATACTTGTACCCGCTAAAATATCATGGAACTGGTTAAATAAAACTCCCTTCCACGCCTGGTTCATATCTGCCGGGTATGCTTGTCCGGTTGTCCAGTTCGCAATCGAGGAAAACTTCTCAGCCATTAACATAAGATTTTCAGAATATCGATTTAGCTTTTTCACTTCTGAATGTACTGAATAACAACCAACAGCATGGTGAAGTAGGTCATCATGAACAACTGGCAGCTGGTCCTTTAAATCTTCCACCTGTTCGAAAAAGTCATTCGGTGAACTAAAGGAAATATTTGTATCACCCATCAATCCATTTAACTTTTCAATCACCTCGATATTCTCCTTGGTAGGTCCACCCCCGTGATTACCAACACCATAAAAGCACATTAAGTTGTTATAAGAATGCTTAAGCTCGGCCTTGCAATGCATCATATGGTTTTCAAGATGGTCAAAGGTACAATATTCGAAGGGAATCCGAAAGGCCGTTACATGGGAACCATCCTTTGATTCCCACAAAAACAAGCGGCTTGGCAGCCCTTTTTCATCTGGACCAGGCCTCATAAATACATAGGAATCCATCCCTGATTTCTTTAATATTTGCGGGAGCATCCCGTTATGACCAAAACTATCAACATTGTAGCCAACCTTTGCTGTGACCCCAAATTTTTCTTTAAAATAATTTTGTCCAATCAACCCTTGGCGGACATATGATTCGCCACTTGGAATATTGCAATCAGGTTGAATCCACCAACCGCCACAAATAATCCATCTGCCTTCTTGAATTCTATCCTTAATTTCTTCAAACATTTTCGGTTCATTTTTTTCAATCCAATCATAATAAGCCGCAGAACTGGAGGTAAAAATAAAATTCTCATATTCTTTCAAGCGGTCGAGTGCCGAACGAAATGTCGCTTTCACTTCTTGAAAGCCTTCCTGCCAGCGCCAAAGCCAAACTGGGTCCAAATGAGCATTTCCGATCATAAACATATTTTTTATCAAGCCTAATTTCTTCATGATATCCCCTCGAAACCAAGTATTTATACAGTGTAGTGAACAACCCGCAGATTTTCATCGAGATATTCGATTACAGACTTTTTCGTCTCTAAATTAACGAATAGTGTACATTGTTTATCCTCTTTTTGCCAAGATAAGTGCACTTCAGTTTTAGAGGAATCTAACACTTTAAATTCCCCATCAAATGCAGGGTATTCATTTCTAAATCTGATTAGCTTCAATAGTCTTTGCACTACTACTTTTTGAAGTGAATCTTCAATTTCCTCCGATGTGAAGTTATGTCGGTTGATTTCACGAATTTCGCCGGTCTTTTCTACCGAATCATAATCATTTTCTCCTGCAAGCAAGCCTACATAATATACTTGAGGAACTCCAGGTGCAAAAAATTGTACAGCTCTTGCTGCTAAATAAGCATCATCATCTGCATTTAAAACAGAATAATATGTACCACCAATTTGGTGTACATCAAAACCATCCTCACCCTTGTGATCTTCACCAATGATTCGGCTAAGATTTGATCCTCTCTCAACACATATTTCCACTACTTTCCTAGCATCACTGACATTGAATAAACCCTCAACATCCGGCAATACAGGTATACCATCGTGACAATCAAGCATTGTAAATTGCTTACACGGACGAATTTTTAAATACTCGGTAATTCTTTCACTAGATTTATTGGTTAACATCTCTAAAATAGCGTAAGGCAAAATAAAATCATAAATCCAGAAACCACGCTCTGCTAACTTAAATTGTGTGGTATATTCTGCATGTACCTCAGGCAACAGCTCCATATTTAATGAATCTGCTAAACTCTTGATCCAATCAAGAAAATCATAGATTTCTGGCTCTACAAAAAAGCAACTTGTTCCAAGTTTTTTAATAACATAGCCAATTGCATCTAATCTTACAGTCTTTATATTATTCTTGCTAAAGTTTACAAAGAATTCTTTTAAAAGGTTCTTTGCCTTTTCAGACTTAACGTCCAAGTCAATTTGCTCAGATGGATCTTCACGTCCAAATGTTGTCCAAATATTTTCGTATTTACCAGTTGCCTCAATTTTAAATGTAGAATATGGTTTTGGACGTCTTAAGAATATATTCTCAAGATCTTCCTTTGCAGGTTTACCATCTTTCCAAATCTTATCTAAAGTGATAAATATATCTGCATACTCTGATTTACGGCCATTTTTTAAAAAGTCTTGGAAATACTCTGATTGTCGTGAAATATGATTGACCATTAAGTCTACTAACACATCAAAATTTTCCCCAATAGCCTTAATATCCTCCCATGTCCCAAAGCTTGGTTCGATTTCTAAATAATTTAGCGGTGCAAATCCCCTGTCACCAGATGAAGGAAAAGGGGGAAGAATATGGACACCACCTTTAAAAACATCTGAAAAGTGTTGTAAAAGTACATTACGAAGAGACTTTAAATCGCCTCCCAATGAATCAGGGTAGGTAATTAGCTGTACCTTGTTCTTTACTGGCATTCTTACACTTCCTCCTCTATAGTGTCTTCGTGCTTTCACGAATAACCAATTTGTATGGCACTAAATTTTCTACTTTTTCGACTGGCTTCTCCTTAATTTGATTAATGAGAAGTCTTGCTGCGGTTGCACCAATTTCTAGCGGATATTGTTTCACAGAAGATAACTTTGGTCTAAATACTGTCGCTAAATCAATATCATCAAACCCAAGGACCGAAATATCATCAGGAACCTTATAACCATTTTCGTTTAAATAATTTATTGCCCCCAAAGCCTGTTGGTCGGAACACGCAAATATTGCAGTAGGCGTTACGCTACCCATCATAATTTGAGCCGCTGCGGAGTAGCCATCCTCTATTGTATGATATCTTCTGGTCTGCCAATTTGGATTGATAGGTAACTCTGCTTCTGTTAACGCTTTAATATATCCTTGTAACCGATGATCACCAGTTGCCATATCTGATTCTGGCCCTGCCATAATCGCTATATTTTTATGTCTTCGTTCAATAAGATATTTAGTAGCTTCATAAGATGCTTGAATATTATCAATAGTTACATATGGGTATTTTGTTTGCTGCTCTAATTTTTGTCCTAGAAAGACCGTGGGAACCTTTGCATTTTTAAAAAAGTTGTTATATTCCTCTTTAAACTCTGTGACAGAAAATATTATTCCATCAAGCTGTCTTTCCTTAAAAATATTTAGATATTCTAATTCCCTGTTTGTATCGTTGTATGATGTACTTAGGAGAATATTATATCCGTGTTGTTGAGATATTTCTTCGATGCCTTCTATTAATTTTGAAAAAAAGTTATTTGAAATTCTTGGTATTAGGACTCCTATTAGTTGAGTCTTCTTTTCCACTAGGCCTTTAGCCACCATATTTGGTCTATAACCCGTTTCTTCTACAAGTGCAAGAACTCTTTCTTTAAGTTCATCCCTTACAAACTTACTATTATTTAATACCCTAGATACTGTCGAAACAGAAACCCCAGATTTTTTTGCTATTTCTTTAATTGAAACTTTTATAAGGGTCAACTCCTTTTCTAAACACAGGAAAACGTTTTCCTCATTTTGTAATTTTGTTTAGGAAAACGTTTTCCTAATATGGCCAGTTTATTATTTTTTTTAAGTCGTGTCAACAAGGGGCCTTTTACTTTTTAAAAAGATTAAAAAAACGTTCTGGGCTTGGAGTTTTCCTCTAAAAGGAAAACCACTTAATAAAAACGCAAGCACTCGTATTAGCCGATATGGTCTGGAACTAGACATTCTCAAAGTCAAAAATTTATGCTTTCTATTCTCTGGACAAAAAAAGAGACTACCTTTAACGGATAGTCTCTTCTTCGTTTTTACTCCTAGATACGATGACTAGGCTTACGGTAATAATCGTAAAAGCAATAAATGCTAATAAAGGGATCGTGATAAAGCCGAGCCAGTTTATGTAATCCTTTGAGCACGGCACCCCTGAAGTACACATTTCAAACTGCTGTATGTAGGGGATTTTTTGTAATAAAGTGTGATAGCCGGATATCAGCATACCTATGATTGATAATGGGAGCACATAGGAATAGATTCCTTTATCATTCCGATAGACAGCTATTCCAAGTATTATGACTAACGGATACATGAAAATCCGCTGGTACCAGCAAAGTGTACAGGGAATAAAATGTTTAACTTCACTGAAATATAAGCTGCCAAGTGTTGCTAAGATGGCAGCAATCCAGGAGAGCAGCAAAGGTTTATTCATTCTTTTTCTCCTTTGCCGCCTCTTCTACCATTTTTATTAAGTGATCGATTTTTGTACCTGTGAACATCTTGCCATTAACAAACATCGTCGGTGTACCCGTAACCCCTAGTTTTTCAGCATAATCCATATCCTTTTGCCAGGCATCATCTGACTTCTTAGCTTGAAAGTTTTGAACAACCTTTGCGGCATCTTTATCACTAGCCACTTCTTTTAACGTATCAATCAAGAAACTTTCCGTAAAAACATCCTTTTTTTCTTCTGCCGAATCCTCTGGCTGCTTATCAAAAAGGCGATCATGGAATTTCCAAAACGTTTCATTTCCAAGCTCCTGATAAACTGATTCAGCAAACTTAGCAGAACGGATGGAATCAATATTTATAAAGGAATCATTCATGAAATAAAACTTAGCCTTTCCAGTATCAACTAGCTCTTGTTGAATAATTGGCACGATATTTTCGGCAAAATGTTTGCAGTTTGGGCATTTATAATCACCAAACTCAATAATCGAAACTGGTGCGGACTCGTCACCAAGAAACGGCTGATTACTATAATCAATCGTTTCCTCCGTTTTTTGCTTTTCTTCCGGTTTTGTATGATTGCCTAAAAAAATAAAGCCTAATACGAAAACGGCAATAATCCCAATCATCCAAAAAACAAACTTGGATGAGGATTGCGGCTGTTTTTTTGTTTTTTTATTGTTTTTTGCCATAATTTAACTCCTTTTATGATTGTTACTATAAGATACTAAGTACATTGGTGTGCTTAATAGTTTAACTATTACTTATCCTACTTAAGAATGCAAATAAAAGAGTCATTAGACCAAAAAAACGCCATGCAAAAAGGGATTTTTTTATAGTTTTCGCTTATTCATCCCACTGTTTATCAGTTATTAAGAACAACTTCAATCTTTTGCCTATGGATGAGAAACAATCAATTCACATTCGCCATTCACTTCAAATTCACCAAACCCGAAAGGCAGGATCATATGTCTGCCTTTTTCTAATTTGTAGCTTTTTCCTTGATGAACGAGTGAACCCCCGCCTTTAATGATACTTACCAACAAGTAGGTATCATCGGAAGCAAAGCTGAATGTTCCGTTGATGTCCCATTTGTACACTGAAAAGAATGTAGATTCTACAAAAGTTGTGATTGTGGCATTGTCTTTTGCAGCAGTTTTTGGAACAGTTATACTGCCTTGATGGGGAACGGCAGTTACATCAATTGCCTTTTCCAAATGAAGCTCACGTAAATTCCCATCAGCATCTTTGCGATCATAATCATATACCCGGTACGTGGTATCAGAGCTTTGCTGTGTTTCCAATACGAGGGTACCTTCACAAAGGGCGTGGATTGTGCCGCTTGGAACATAGAAAAAATCCCCTGGCTTAATTTTCACTCGTCGGAGCAAGGTACCCCATTTCCCTTCTTTTGCTTGTTGAATAAATTCCTCTTTTGTTTGGGCGTTATGACCGAAAATCATATCTGCCCCTTCTTTACAATCAATGATATACCAGCATTCTGTTTTGCCGAGCTCGCCGTTTTCATGAGTTTTCGCATAAGCATCATCTGGATGAACTTGAACCGATAAATCCATATTGGCATCTAAAATTTTGGTTAACAGAGGGAAAACCGCCTCTTTTGGGTTTCCAAAAAGCTCAGGATGATCTTTCCATAGCTTATCAAGTGTTTGGCCGGCATATGGTCCGTTTTCAATTACCGACGGTCCGTTTGGATGGGCGGAAATCGCCCAGCATTCCCCGGTATGTTCGGTTGGAATCGAATAACCGAATTCCTTTTGTAATGCCGTTCCACCCCATATTCGTTCTTTAAAAACAGGTTTTAAAAATAATGGCTGCAAAATTTGTCCCTCAACTTTCTCTTTGTGTTTTATCCTGTAGTGCTTGTTCCGCAAGAAGTAATGAGCCAATGATTCCTGCCCGGTCACCTAAACCCGGGTTTACTATATAACTAGAAAGTTCCGGTAAGGTTACATAACCACTTATCAGCCCTTCTAAATGCTTATAGATTGAAGCAAAAACTTGCTTTTGGTTCATGACACCGCCGCCAAGAATGATTTTTTTCGGTGACAGAATTAAGATGTACTGCATTAGCGCTTGAGCTATATAGTAGCCTTCTAGATCCCAGACTTCTTGACGTTCCACCAAATTAATTCCTTTCTCTCCCCAGCGGTCTTCAATGGCAGGACCAGCGGCAAGTCCTTCCAAACAGTCATGGTGATAGGGGCATTTTCCTTGGTAAGGATCATCTGGATGACGCCTTAGTAAAATATGTCCCATTTCCGGATGTGACAATCCTTGAAGCAGCTTGCCTTGAATGACTGCACCTGCTCCAATTCCAGTGCCAACCGTTATGTATAAGCAGCTATCCAAGCCTTTTGCTGCACCAAAGGTTGCTTCCCCTAATGCTGCTGCGTTGACATCCGTGTTAAATCCGACCGGAACATGAAAAGCATTCCTCATCGCTTCGACAATCGGATAATTCCGCCATGCTGTTTTCGGTGTCGATGTTATCGTGCCATATGTCTTACTTTCCTGGTCAATATCAATTGGACCAAACGAGCCAATTCCAATTGCCTCTATTTCAAATCTCTTAAAAAATTCAATGACCTGCTGCATCGTTTCATTTGGCACTGTTGTTGGAATCTGAATTTTCTCGGTTATATTCCCTAAGTTATCTCCTACAGCGCAGACAAACTTTGTTCCCCCAGCTTCAATTGCACCTAGCATAAATTTTCCCTCCAAAGGCTCTGTCTTCAATAGACGTTTTTCCATTACAAATTTATCATACTCCTAATTTTATGGAAAGCTATCTCCATTTGAGTAAATATTGGATAGTTTGATACAATAGGTTCATTAGAAAAATTATGAACGGAGTGTTGATGATGACAAACAGTAAATTCACTGGGTTTATTGGAACGTACACGAAGGGTGAGAGTAAGGGGATTTATTCTTTTTCATTAGATACAGACGAGGCGAAAATAACGGATATAAAAGTGGCGGCACAAGCAGAAAATCCTACATACTTAACCATCAGCAATGACAATCGCTTCCTATATTCAGTGGCAAAAGAAGGGGAGACCGGGGGTGTGGCTGCTTTTTCTATCAATGAAAGTGGGGAATTAACAGCAATCAATCGTCAAATGCTCGATGGATCATCCCCATGTCATGTCAGTATCGACAGCAAAAACAACTATCTATTCAGTGCAAATTACCATAAAGGAGAAGTTGTTTCTCACTTGATTAGCCCTGAAAATGGCAGCCTACAACCTGCTGCTTCAGTGATCAAACATGAAGGCCGAGGACCAGATTCCAGGCAGGAAAAGCCTCATACCCATTATGCAGGCCTTACCCCGGATGAAAAATTTCTGGCCGCTGTTGACTTAGGCATTGATGCCCTTATTACCTATGCAGTTAATGATGACGGTTCGCTTAAGAAGGTAAAGTTGCTGCCATTAAAGGCTGGCAGCGGACCGCGCCATCTCACATTTCATCCAAATGGAAAATTTGCTTACCTTATGACAGAGTTTAGCTCTGAAGTGATTGTTTTAAACTATCACTCAGAAAATGGCCATTTCACAGAGAAACAATATATTTCCACACTACCGGCCGATTTTTCCGAAAATAATCAAGGCAGCGCGATACACATTTCTTCGGATGGACGCTTTATTTATGCCGGCAATCGCGGACATAACAGTATTGCACTGTTTAGTGTTAATCAAGAATCGGGCGAGCTTAGCTTTATTGAGCATACTTCTACTGAAGGGGATTGGCCGAGGGATTTTGCCTTGGATCCATCAGAAAAATTCATTGTAGCTTCCAATCAGGAATCGGGCAATCTTGTGTTATTTTCACGGGATACGGGTACTGGGAAATTAACCCTTATACTGTCTGATATTATGGTGCCATATCCGGTTTGTGTGAAGTTTTTACATGTTTTGAGCTGATTAGAATTTTCTAATCGGCTTTTTTTCAGTATCTCTAGCATGCGGTGAGCCAGTAATAATTCTTTTATTCGACAACCTCGTGTGACAAATTTCCTATGTTCTGTCATTTATAATCGAAAGAAGAAATACTAGTTAGGTAGGAGAATTGGTATGAGTTACCGCGAACTACATAATAGTAGAATAAATAAAAAAAGGAAATCTCGAGGACTGGCTGCTTTCGTAAAAATATTCATTACTATTTTTTGGGTATTATTTTTATTATTAAATACTTGGACAGAAAGCATAGAGCGACTAATATATTTACATACGTTCGGATTTAGATGGATTTCAAAACCGGACTTTTTGTCTTTCTTAAATTTCAATGATTTTACGGTAATTCATCCTGAATTTATTAAAATAAAGTTAGGACATTTTATCGGTTTTGCTGTATTGGATTTTCTCCTTTTCAACCTGATAAAAAGGCACAAATATTCGGTCTGCATCTCGATTGCTTTTGCATTTTTAACAGAAATCCTTCAATTGTTTTTCGGCAGAGACGGACGACTTTATGACATTATGATTGATTCCCTGGGAGTTTTATCGGTATTTTTTATCTTAAAGAGGCTTAAACTTTAAGAGCTGTGGGCTTCCAAAACTATGAGGCGGTTCCATTGCTAGAAGGTCTTGCTTACAAAATGAAGAATCAGAAGGGGCATTTGCTCTTTCTGTTTTTTTATATTTGGGGCGTAAAAAAATGGAATCAGTGACAATACTAAATGTAATGCTCAATAGCTAAAGGATGTGCCTTCATTGTTGGATTTCTTCCATGGCCAAGAAACACTTTCGATAATAGAGTGGATTTTACGATCTGTAGTCACGTTTATCTTTTTGCTCTTTGCCGTCAAAGTAATGGGTTCTCGTGCCATTTCTCAATTAAGATTACTTGATTTTGTGATGGCCTTAATGTTAGGAAACATTATTGCCCATCCACTGTCAGACCACAGAATCGGATTAAAAGGTTCAGTAATCTCAACAATAGTAATTATTTCCCTGTACCTGATTGGTATATTTTTAAATTTAAAATGGATCTGGCTCAGAAACACAATTGAAGCCACGCCTATTCTACTTATTAAAGAAGGAGAAATCTTTTATAAAGGGCTTAAAAAGGCAAGAATCTCGATAGATACATTATTAGCTGAGTTAAGAAAAGAGAAAATAGTCGAGGTAAAAAAAGTAGCATTGGCATTGTGGGAGTCTGATGGGAGAATTTCGATATTTTTGGATCCGCAGTATGAGGCAATCACACCATCGACGTACCAGTTACAAACGGAACCATTTGAATTGCCCAGGACGATTATTAAGGAGGGCAAAATTGATTTTCAGGTTCTAAAACAAATTAACAAGGAGGAAGGGTGGCTCATTAATGAGCTTATGAACCACCATCAGACGGAGGTGAATAGGGTATTGCTTGCGACGATTAATCGTAAAAATGATTTGAAGGTGTTTGTGTATAAATAAGCTTGCTAAACCTTAGCATTCAATAAGACCTTTATCATTTGTTCAGAATTGGGGTAGTCGGATTCATAATACTTATTTATTGCTGCTTTAATATCATAATTCACTCTTACAATTGTGGTTTGAAAGCTCTCTTCGTATATTTCAACTAAAGCGTATGACGATTTGTCCAAGCCATCAAATGGTAAGCCAACGCTTCCTGTGTTAATAATACATTTTCCATCTAAATATCTGATATAAGGTTTATGAATGTGAGAGTAAATATATATATCAGCTTCGCTGTCTAACATTTTTTCTTGCAAAACTTCATCACTTTCGGATGGTTGAACAACTTCAAACAAATTTTTAGGGGTTGCATGGAATGCATGGATTTTTACTTTTTCAAATTCCAGCATTAATTCCGTTGGCAAATTACTTAGATAGTTAATATCATTTTGATCTAGTTGTGATAAGGTCCACTCCCGCTCGTTGCTCATTATTTCAATAGCACTATCCGGTACTTCGCCAACATGAATGCCGCGGACGACCCATTCATCGGCATTTCCTTTAATTACTTCAGTATTTAATGACCTCACTAATTCAAGCGACCGTTTAGGTTCCGGTCCCCGGAAACACAAGTCCCCAAGGACAAAAACTTTATCAACTTCTTTAAATTCCAAATCTTTTAGTACTGCATCTAATGCATTTGCATTGCCGTGGATATCGGAAATAAACGCTATTCTCATCATCTCACCTCAGATAAATTAGTATTCCATGTCTATTTTTGTTTAACATTAGGTTTTTTAATCACTCTTTTAAGGTAGATATTGGAAAGTTGTCACTATTAATTGATTGCATGGTTTTTTAAATGATATATTTAGGCTGTTTTATCTACCTTATATTTCCCATTAATAACAAGCCTCTTTTTCAGAAATGTTTCAACTTTGCTGGCTAGAATTTTCCCATACCTAGATGCAGGCCTTTCAATAATTAGCCATGAAATATGGGCTGTAATGATCGCTAAGGGAATTGAAATAATTAAAATGCTCCAAAGAGGGAGTATCTTATAAAAAACATAAATCAAACTAAAAAGTATTGGCAAATGATACAGATAAAGACTATATGAAATTCTCCCCAAAAATAATAATGGTTTAATTAATAATACTGATTGTACTCTTATTGATGCAAGCGAAATTAATATTACCAAAACGGATCCGACCCCAATAGAGTAATCACTCATAATTTCACCGTACTGATAGATTCCTAAATGGTTCGCAACAACGGTTAAAGCCTCATTGTAAATAAAACAAGAAACTGTAAAAATCAATAATACTATTTTATTATTTTTTGTTAGGATTACATAAATTTCAATTAACTGATATAAGTGTTTTGCTAAAAGGCTTCCTAAAATAAACATGGAGATGATTTGTAATGAAGCAAAGAATGAAGTGTGGTAACCTAAGCTATTTTCCCAGTTGAAGATATTATTAAGCCCACTGATGAATGATAAACAAAAACACATAAGTAACGATACATGCCATTTTACTCGAATAATTATTACGGCAATTATAGGAAAAATTAAAGAAACCCTCATTTCTTGCACCAAAGACCACAAGACATTATTGTATAAATTGGTATTAAAATTTCCAATCATCATAATATGATCCAGCATATCTTTCAAAGTGAGTGGTACCGTCCAGGACAGATTAAACCAGCCACTTAACTCCTTTATCCCTCCTTTTGAAAAGCTCAAATATGTAATAATTGATACTGTAACTGCGACTATATATGGGATGTAAATTCTAAAAAATCTTGAAATAATAAACCCACCGTAATTTTTGGTTTTCCCCTTGGTGAATAATAGAAATAAAACAAAACCACTTAATACAAAGAAAAAGTTCACAAAAGAATATGAACTCTTTCCAATAAAAACTTTTAAAGGCAAAAAAACAATGGATGAAACTGTAAATGATATAAATGGTGTAGCAGTAACTATGGAAATATGGCCCAAAAAGACTGAAATCGCTGCTAATCCGCGTAGAGAATCCAATTGGTCGTAACGTCTTCGCATTTATGTCCTCCTAATTTATGTCCCTATTAAAAATACGGGCAATCGTTTTTCGGTAATTTCTTTTAAAACTGCTACTTTCACTAAAAAATGTAAGTATTTTAGTATGGATTCTCTATTTTTTTTGACCTGCTTCTATAATTAGTATAAAAGATTAATTTACGAATCTTATCTGTCTGCTTCTCTGTTAATAAAGCAATTATCCATGCGTAAGATAGTACTAAAGTCGCCAACACCACTTTAATAATAATGGTAGTTTTAGCAAATGGCCATTTTGGTGATCCTAGCCATGTAAGGATAAAATTTGCTAGAGGGTAATGTGTAAGGTATAAGGTATAAGAGAAACTAGCCAACTCTTTATTAATATTAAACTTTGTGTTGTAACTGTTATTAAATAATGAAGTAATTATATAGATAACTATGGAAAATGTTACACCTACCAAAAAATCAGAGAAAAAACTTGAACCAGCTTGATAATTTAGTGAACAAATTGCTATAACAATAGAAACCGTAAAAAAAGTATAATTCAAATATTGCCTTTTAAATTTAAAAGGTTTAATGAATGGGATTAAAGCTCCAAGAATCCAAACTAAAAAATACAGCATTATTTTTTCGCCAACAAAAATTGATATTGTGATAAAGATTAATGTATAAAGAAATTTTACAATTAGTCTTCTTGAAAATATTACAAGCGCTATACAAGGAAACAAAATATAGTACCAAAATTCATAACTTAAACTCCATAAAGGTCCATTTAAACCATACACTTTAACCGATATACCCTGCAAAAAGAATATATTACCAACAAGTTTTTTTAAATCTAAATAATTTGTAATCTTTTGATCTGTTCCAAATAAATTAATTTGGAGCTTAGCCCAAACAAACGTCAAAAATAAACAAGGGAGGAGTACAATCCATAATCGGGTGATTCTTTTTAAAAGATATTCAGACCAACTCCATCTATTATTTTTTATTGATTTTAAAACAGTGGAAGAAATAAAAAAACCACTCAATACAAAGAATATCATTACCGCTTGATACCCCGGTAAGGGAACGTAAAAATGAAACAAGAAAACAGTTAAAGCAGAAAGGAACCTTAATAAGTCTAAAATACTGGATGCTTTACTATTAATTTTGATTGTATTTAGAGTTACATTTTTCAACCAATCGTCCCACTTTCTATAAAATTAAATGACCCATTCATCGGCATTTAATTTTATTCTTTATATTTAAATTTTTATTTAATAGTATTTTGTTTTGATAGATTCTATTTCTATTACTGAGTAATTTTTATTTTCTCACTCAGATAATTTTCAACTAAAACATCGTAATCTGCTTGTTCAGCAAGAATTAAATCAATCACTTCTCGAACAGCTCCGTTTCCACCATTATATTTACATATATAATCTACTGATTTCCTAACAATTTCTACAGCATCTTGAGGAGCAGCAGAATAACCCACTAATTTTATCACTGGCAAATCATTGATATCATCGCCTATATAACATACATTCTTTAGATCAATTTCAAGTAATGTAATAATTTCATATAATATTTCTTCTTTATTGGCAATTCCTTCGTATAAAAAATCAATATTTAACTCTCTAGAGCGAATTTGAACAGATTCTGATTTTCTTCCAGTAATGATGGCAACCTTTATTCCATAGAAACGCACCAGACTAATACCCATGCCATCTTTTACATGAAAGCTTTTAAATTCAACACCATTGGAACCAATTAATAAATTTCCGTCGGTTAATACCCCATCAACATCTAATACGATTAATTTTATTTCGGACTTTTTCACTGTTTAAAACCCCAATTTGGTTATGTCATGTAAATGAATCATAGCAATCGGTTCATTCCGATCATTTACAACCGGCAATACATTAATCTTTAAATTTTCCATTATATTTAAAGCCTCAACAGCTAAGGAAGTTGGTCTGATTGTTGTGGGATTTTCGTTATATAAATGTTGGATTGAAAGATCAATAAATTTATTTCCTTTAGCCAAAGCCCTTCGGAGGTCTCCATCAGTGATAATGCCAACTAGTTTACCAGTATGATCAATAATACTAGATGCCCCTAAACCAGACTCAGTCATACTAAAAATAACTTCTTTAACTGTATTTGTTTTTAAAGAAGTTGGATTTTTTTTTGTAATATCTACTATTGCACTTACAGTAAGTAACAATCTTTTTCCAAGTGAGCCACCCGGATGAAAAATGGCAAAATTTTCGGATGTGAAGTTACGAGCTTTTAATAAGGTGATTGCAATGGCATCTCCTAAAGCAAGCATTAATGTTGTACTTGTTGTTGGGGTTAAGCCAAGGGGACAAGCTTCCTTTACCTTTCCTGTACAAAGAATGTGATCCGCTTTATTCGCTAAAGTAGAATTTGAATTCCCGACAAAAGCTATTAGTCTAGCACCAATACGTTTAATGGATGGAATCATACTAATGACTTCCTCTGACTCCCCACTATTTGAAAGCGCCAAAACAATATCGGATTGAGTGACCATTCCTAAGTCTCCATGGAGCCCTTCGGCAGGATGTAAGTATAAAGAAGGGGTTCCAGTACTAGCTAAAGTAGCTGTTATTTTCCGTCCTATAATCCCCGACTTTCCGACTCCAGTCACGATAATTCTTCCGTTACAGCCAAGGATCATTTCAATTATTTGGGCAACCTCCTGATTCAAATCTTCTATTAATTTTAAAATAGCCTGGGCTTCTTCCGCTAAAACTTCTTTAATGGTAGAGATATGCTTATTAGTTGTTAATAAACCTTTTACCATATATGCCTTCTCCTCTATTTTGACTTGCCTTTAATGAGACGATCAATTTCCACTATAGGTTTAAGAAATTCTTCAAGATTGTCGAGTTTTATCATGTTAGGACCATCCGATAAAGCTCGGTCAGGATCGGGGTGAACCTCTAAAAATAATGCATCAATTCCGACTGCAGCTGCTGCTCGAGCAAGATATGGGACGAACTCTCTTTTTCCACCCGTACTTGTGCCCAAACCACCAGGTATTTGCACACTATGTGTGGCATCGAACACAACTGGGGCATCAAATTCTCTCATTGTTGGGAGCGACCGCATATCAACAACTAGGTTGTTATAACCAAATGTAGAACCTCTTTCTGTTAATAAAACCTTTTCGTTCCCTGATTCCTCTATTTTAACGACGACATTCTTCATATCCCAAGGGGCTAAAAATTGT
This sequence comes from Neobacillus vireti, assembly GCF_001026695.1. GTDB lineage: Bacteria > Bacillota > Bacilli > Bacillales > Cytobacillaceae > Neobacillus > Neobacillus vireti. The sequence continues at coordinate 461,823 of NZ_LDNB01000007.1, read as the reverse complement.
CCCTTTTTTATGTTAACGATTTTATTGGTTTTTGCGGCGTTTACTAATATATCGGTTTGTCTGCATAGAAAAGCAGGAATTTGAATAATGTCAACTACACCCCCAACAATCTCTGCCTGACTAGCATCGTGGATGTCTGTTGTTATTGGAATATTTAAATCGTTTTTTACTTGATCTAATATCTCTAATCCTTTATGAATACCAGGGCCTCTTTCCGAATAAATCGAGGAACGGTTAGCTTTATCAAAAGATGCTTTAAAAACAAATGGTATGCTAAGTTTTTCGGTAATTTCCTTTATAATGGCAGCTGTTTCCATTACAAGTTTTTCACTTTCAATCATGCAAGGACCAGCTATTAATACAAAGGGACTGTTTCCACCAAATATAATGTCTTCACGTAAAATAATTTCCTTCACCATTAAATTTCAGCTCCAAAATTCTATACTTTTTGTAAATGCTTATCCATTTCAATAATCTTTAAAGCATATTCGTAATCATCTTTCGTATCAATATCAATTGCTTCAATGTCATCCAACTCTTGAAAATATGGGTTAAATCCAATCCTTCTTCCATGTGTTAAAAAGTGATCCTTTTTAAAAATATAAAATCCACTTGTTTCTATATAGATAGGTTCGATATCCTGAGTTCTTGGAATATCGTCGCATTCGTAGTTTAATGTCTGCGCTTTGTACCAAACAAAGGTCTGTTTTTTCTGAACACTTAGTGCAGAATCATAGTTTTCACTTAAAACATTCTCCAAAGCATTTTCAATTGATGTATGAGTCATGAAAGGCGAGGTAGTATGCGCAAGAAGGTATATATCACTGTCAATCATATTAATAAAAGCCTGATAGATTTCATTCCCTTTCACTAAATCGCCATCAAGAAGACGATCTCGTTTAAGAAAATTCACACCTTTTGGTACATAGTTCATTACATTTTCATCACTACAAAAAACGTATACTTCATCAATTTTTTTTATTCTCAATAAATTACTGAATACATACCAGCTTAATGGGTGATCGCCTATTGGCAGAATATTTTTATTTGCTAGTCTTTGACTGTTTAATTTAATTGGGACAAATGCGACTACCTTTTTTCTCATTTTCTCAACATCCTTTGTAAATAATCGTTTTTTATCATTCATTATAAAGAACATCAAAAGTAAAAAAATAAGTAACAGCTTCGCTTAAATTTTTTATAAAAAGATCGGTATTACAAGCAAATAACTTTAAAGATCCAACTCGTTCATTATAAAGAACGATTTAAAGAGAAAATATCATCTTTTTTCCCTAGTGTCAATCACTTTGTTGAAACTTTTTCTTATTAATTTCCTAACCGCAGGACCCTCAACTTTAAAACAAAATATTCTTAACACAGAAATATTAGGTAATACTTTTATTTAATTCTTTCGGTAATTGTTTTAGTTTTTGTTTATTAGAGATTTTTTTACCTAATTTCATAAAAGGCACTTCCACGAAAAAATAGGCTAATGTTGAAAAACAGATTGACACTACAATTGTTAATAGGAAAATTACTCCAATTGGTACTACACTATATAACAAGTAAGTTAAACTTAAAAGAACAACGAGATGATATAGATATAAGCTATAGGAGATCTTTCCTATAAAATTTATCGGTTTTAACATTAATAACTTTGTTACCTTACCAGATCCTAAAGCAATAACAATAAACAAAACTGCGCCCATACCTCCTATATAATCCATAAGAACTCTTGCTGGATAAGGAAAATTAATGATATTTAATATTCTAATACCTACACCTGGATAGTTATAAAAAACAAAAGCAGATATAAACAATATCCATTTAATCAGCTTTGATAAACTCTGATACATCATAATGATTTCTTTAAAGTGCTTCGCAATCACTCCTCCAATAATGAACATCGAAGCATAGTGTAAAGTATCCCAATTGGTAGTAAAATATCCATTACTTACTTGAAAGCCAAAGTTATCATTAAGAATGGAAAAAAAGGATAAAAAGAAACCTATCAGAATACTATATTTCCAATCGAATTTCTTAACAATCAAAAAAACCAACGGGAATAATAGCGATATTCTCATTTCATGAACTAATGACCAAATGACGTTATTAAAAGCATCTGAATGAATATTACCAATTAAGAGCAAATGCTCATATAATAATGATATGCTAATTTTAGAAGTCCAAGTAATATTAAACCAATCACTTAAACCACCAATTCCACCTCTTGATAATACCAATGACAACAAAATTGACAGGATTATTGAAACTAAGTATGGCATATAGATTCTTAGAATTCTCCTACCTACAAATACTGAATAATTTATTGGCCTCCCATTTAATAACGGCAATGACAAAACAAATCCACTTAAAACAAAAAAAAGAAGTACCGCAGAGTGTCCATTAATTAACACTTTAAGTGGCGTTCTAGCAAATAGCACCGAAAATAAGTAGGTCGTTGTCACATCACTAAAATGAGAAAACATAACTGTTACTGCTGCTAATCCTCTTAGCGAATCAAGTTGCTCTAATCTTCCATGCAAGCATTTTCCCCCTTTAAATGTCTGAGATTACTACACTACTGTTATATTATTAGCAAAATGGGATTTTAACAATCGTTATAAATATAGGCCATTTAGCAGCAACTTTACATAATTTAACTTGTTCCAAACCCTAATTATTGCAATCTCATACTTTTATAATCTTCTAAGATAACATCTTCTAGATTTACTCTATCAAAAACCTCCAACATCCCTCCCCTTGTCGCATTATAAATTTTTATATTATGGCGGTCTGCATATTTCTTTGCTTCTTTATAGGCGCTAATCATTTTATCACCTGCTAATAAAAAGGTTGGATCAACATGGTCATAATCTTTAAAATGATGTTTCATATTGCTTGAGTAACTACAATCAGTACCAAGTAAATAAATTTCCGCAAAACCCATGTATATGGCTAATTGAATAAGAGAATATGTGATAGTATATCCATCGTATATAACTGCAAAAGCATTATTACTAAATTTTGTTCGATACTTTCGGTGTGGAGAATTATGGTTTAGCAAATTTAGAGGAAAAATAAAATGATCATCTGGGACATTTTTCTTTGTGAAAATATTATCACTTATAAATTTACATTCGACATTTAATTTTTCTATATATTGTTCAAACTTATTAAATACACCTATATCCTGTATCCCATAATACGTTGGCCTCCAATCCGTTTCATCGAAGGCTAGACAGATGGAATTCATGCTAAAGGTGATTTCATTTTTTAATTTTTCGAGATCTTCTATTGTTATACTTGGGCCTGTAGCTACAATAAAACATCTTTCCCCTTTATGTATATTTTTAACATTTCTTAACTTTTCGTAACGGCCTTTTCTATAAAAGCGCATTACTCTGAAGAACTTTTTAATATTGAAAATAAAAATAGAAATACTGGTTGGCAAAATGTTATATTGTATATTTCTTAATTGTCTTATTAGGAAATATATGAGTTTGTTACTTTTTAAAATTTTTTCTAATATCATAATCCTCATCGCCTTTTAGAGCTTAATAGTTTTATTCGCAAGGACCAAAATGTACAATATAAAGAACATGAGTGTAAAAAATAACACCTTTCTTAGCTATACACTAATAGTATTCCTATTTTGATTGGCAGCAATCAATTTCCTTTCAAAAAAAACGATTCTTTTTAAAGAACAACCCATAAGTAAATTATTAGCGTTTTTCACTAAAGTGTCAATCACTTAAACAATATTTTTTTGTTTTGAAAGATTTTTTTTGTAACCTTTTCATCGATTTATTAAAATCTTTTAATATAGGTTGTAATTTATTCTTTGGGAGCTGACAGTGTTCAAATAATTCAATCTCCGATTGTGAAGTGTTAGCTTGTCGTATTGCCTCCCCTTGTAAAAAGAACTGTTCAACATCTTGAGATTGGTGACATGCTAACATTTTTCTTTTTAAAATACGCTCCTCTTCTGAGATTTCAATTTTTATTTCCTTTAAAACTGTAGATTGTGTGGGTAAAAACGTTACATTTTGAGCTCCTAAAGACTGGATTGGATTATATTCGGTCCATTCAAACAAATTAGTATACCCTATTTTATTACATATTGTCTTAACTACGAAACTAGTCATATCATGATCGACATGACCACCCTCGATACAATGAACGTAAATTCTTCCTGGATTCAGTTTTTCTATTAGCATCTTTATATCCTTAGCCATATTTTTCAAATACCGCTGGGTGCCTCCATCTGGATATCCAAAACAAAAAATATTTTCTTTTGAAATATTTATTAATGATAAGGCTTCTACAGCTTCTCTATACCTTATTTTAGATTTCTTTTTTGATTCACTTACTCCTATGGTCCAACTTTCACCATCTCTCCCTGATCCATTAGTAACAAAAATGACTTTTATCCTTCTGCCATTCAAACTATGGCGGTATAAAGTGGTACTTAAGCCTAGTACATCATCATCAGGATGAGCTGCAAAGACGAGAACGTCCGTATCTTCATTAAAATACCTTTTAGGAAATTCACTTCCCATCATTTTCCTTGGGTATCTATATAATCCTCTTACATATTCTATCTTCTTTTTTAACGTTTCATTTCCTTTAATAAATTGTAATACTATTAAAATAAGCGTATTAATTTTTTTCATTACAAATTGCAAAAGGCTCACACCTTGTTTTTATATTTTTTGAATCGTTAGCCAACACTTTCAAACAATTTAATTATTTCATTTGTAGAACCCACATTTGCTTTTTTTAAATTGTTTTCAAATTTTGTGCATAGGTGTTTATTGTTAATAAGGGTTTTAATCGCAGCACAAATTTCGTTTTCATTAAAATTTATTATAAGTCCATTCTCACCATTTCCTATCTGCTCTCTTGCACCAACAAAATCTGTAGTTACTATTGGTTTATTTAATGCCCTAGCCTCAGCCAATGAGATGCAATATCCTTCATGTCTAGAAGTTTGAACATAGATATCACATTGTTTGATATAACAATAGGGATTTCTTTTTTTTCCTAACAAGATAAAGTAATTTTCTAATCTGTATTTCTTGATTAATTTTTCGAGTTCCGGACGGTCATTACCGTCTCCAATACAATACCATCTTACATTTTCTCCATCGGATATTAACTTCATTAGAACGCTAGGTATTATATCTTGTCCTTTCTCAGTACTAATTCTTCCTACAGTTAGAATTCGTATACCTTTAAATTGATCATTGAATCCATCATCTTTTTCTGCCATTTTTATTATTTGATTTTTGTTGAGAATATTATAAAATACAGATGTTTTTTCTTTTAGATTAGGAAATAGATCATTAAATTTTTTCATTGCATTTTCCGAAACACAAAATATTTTATTATATTTTTCATAGAACACTTTATAAGGTTTTAGTTCCTTTATATTTCGGGAGACATCGACGTGTATCCATGCAATTTTGGATTTAGCTTTAATATTGTTAATCACAAATATGACTGGAAAAGTCGCTGGATCGTGATATGCTATTGCTAAATCATATTCAGATTCAATCATCGGTATCATTTTTGAATAGTACTTACCATGTTTAAAACCATTTTTCGTTAATTTAATTAGAAGTGAATACCAAATAATTCTAAAAGCACGAATTAATCTGCCTTCCTTTATACAATTGGAAATTTTTTTGATTGTAGTATTTTCATAACCAAATAAACACTCAACTTTTACATGATCGGGTATCTCGTTCTCAAGCTCTCCACCAAGTTTCATAACTAAAACAGTTACATTATACTTATCTTTGGGAATAGAATTCAGCATAGAAATCAATGCCTTTTCTACACCTCCCAATACCATTTCTCTAGTTACAATAACAATTCTTTTCATTTTTTCATCCTATCCTTGTAATAAATTTAATAGTCCTTACAAGACTAGTTTGACTCCATTTCTTTACACTATATTGTCAAATAATCCCTTTAATTCACTTGTATGATTAACATTTGCTCTTTTTAAATTGTGCTCAAACATTTCACATAAATCTGTATTATCAATTAGGGTTTTTACCGCTGTGAATATTTCATTTTCATCAAAATCTATAATAAGTCCATTCTTTCCATGTTCTATTTGCTCCCTAGCACCAACAAAATCTGTTGTTACAATGGGTTTATTAAATGCCCTAGCTTCAGCAAGTGAGATACAGTAACCTTCATGTCTAGAAGGTTGGACATATATATCACATTGTTTAATAAAGTTATAAGGATTTAATTTTGTTCCTAACAATATTAGGTGTTCTTCTAGGCCATATTTCAAGATCAAACTTTCGAGATCTGAACGACTTTCTCCATCCCCAATGCAATACCATCTTACTTTGAGCCCTTCTGACTTTAGCTTTAAGAGTATACTAGGGATAATATCCTGACCCTTTTGCAAACATAATCGTCCAACTGTTAGAATACGTTTACCATCAAAATGATCTCTGAATCCACCATCTTTTTCCGCCATTATTTCCATTTGTTTTAAATCTATTAGATTATAAAACACAGATGTCTTTTTTTTCAGATTTGGAAAATGCTCATTGAATTTTTCCATTGCATATTTTGAAACACAAAATATTTTATCGTATTTTTCATAATACTCTTTATAGGGTTTTAGGAAATTTATAAACCAAGAAACATCGGAATGTATCCATGCAACTTTTGATTTAGCTTTAATATTGTTTATCACAAATACGACTGGAAAAGAAGCTGGAACGTGATATGCTATTGCTAAGTCATAATCGGAATTAGTCATTGTTATCATTTTGGAATAATACCATTCTTGTTTAAATACACTTTTAGTCATTTTTGCTCGAAGTGTATACCAACCAATTTTAAAAGCTCGAATTAATTTGCCTTCCTTTATACAATTCCGAAGTTTTTCAATTGTAGTACTTTCATAACCAAATAAGCACTCAACCTTCACATGATTTGGTATTTCGTCCTCTAGCTCACCACCGGTCCCCATAACTAAAACAGTTACTTCATATTTATCCTCAGGTATAGCTTTCAGCATTGATATTAACGCCTTTTCTATACCACCCATGACAAGTCTTCTAGTTACAATAACAATTTTCGTCATTTATCATCCTACCTAACTATTTTTTACACCAGCCCTAAGTATTTTTTCCTTCTTAATTTTCCTTAAAAGGTTTTATTAACTATTTCTCTTACATGACGGATTTCTTAAATTTATTTTCTATCGCAACTAATCTGCCATTATTTATTCTAAATACAATATCACAATTTTCTATCGTGCTTAGTCTATGAGCGATAATGATCATAGTCTTTTCTCCTTTTAATCCATCAATAGCCTTCATAATTTCTTTTTCCGTCTCATTATCTAATGCTGAAGTTGCTTCATCCATAAACAATATTTCTGGATTATGATACAACGCTCTTGCTATCCCGATTCGTTGCCGTTGTCCTCCAGAAAGTCTTACCCCTCGCTCTCCTACAGTTGTATTTAATTTATCGGGTAATGCTTCAACAAATTCCTCTAATTGTGCCTGCTCTAAGGCTTGCCAAACCGCAGCATCATTTATTAGACCATCTTCTATCCCAAAAGCTACATTACTACGAATCGTATCGTCTGACAGAAATATTGATTGGGGAATATAACCTATTTTTTGTTGCCATATTTCTTTTTGTTCAAATAAATTTTTACCGTCAACTAAAATACGTCCTTTTTCTGGTGGAAAAAGTCCAAGGATAATATCAACAAGAGTTGTTTTTCCAGCCCCTGATTCACCTATAAACGCAACCGACTGACCAATTGGTATAGTTAAAGATATATCCTTTACAGAATATTCCTTCTGGTTAGGGTAACGAAAAGAAACTTCATTTAATTTAATTGATTCTTTAAAAAATTTCCCACCTTGATAATTTACTTCTGATTTAACATCTGTATTTAATTTTCCAATTGGTTCTAAATTAGTAAATAGATCTTCAAAGACAACTGTTAAAGCTGGTTTGCTATAACGAATTGTTGTTATTAATGCAACTACTCGGTTGATCGAGGGCATTAACCTAAAAGCAGCCATCGCGAAAAGTGCCATTGTTGATACTAAGTATTGCGGGTTCACCCCTTGAAAAACAATAATTAGCATGGTAATAAGAATTACAGCTACTAATAACGTTTCTATAAAAAGTCTCGGTGCTAGTTCTAACATACTCATATATCGGCTGTTGTTTATACTTACTTGACTTTGAATAGTGTAAGCATTAATAAAGAAGTCTTCCCTGCCTGATACTTTTACTTCTTTACTTGCACCCAACCCTTGGTTAACCCATTTTATCATCTTGCCATTTACCTTTTGTTGCTCTACACCTAGGTTACTAATCTTCTTTCGGAAAATTCTAAAAAACGCAAAAACACTTCCGCCTAATAAAATGGAAGCTGTGATCGTTGCAATTGGTGCTGTTTTTAGCAGTAATAATAAAATACATGTAGTAACAAGAAGTTCTGTAAATAGCTGAAATCCGGCTATGATAATTCCATTAAAAACTTTGGATACCTCACTATTTACATTCCGAAGTAAATTTGATGTATTTCGTTGTAAGTGGAAAGTGTACGGTTTTGTTAAATATTCTTTGAACAATCTTCGAGATAATTTTACTTGTTGATTTAAAATAACCCTGATTTGCGCATAGTTAAAGAGAAGTAAATATAAATTCTTTAGAACAAACACAAGAAGTAAAATGCTAACAGCAAATACAATAAATGATGATGTTGACTGAAAATTAAATAATCTGTATATAAAAGATAAAACTGTGTGCTCGTTAATAATACTAGGATTTGTTAAGATTCCTACTATCGGAACAATCATTCCAATTCCTAACGTTTCAAATACGGCAGCAATAATCATCATAAAAAATAAAATTAATAACCGTACCTTTTCCTTTTTATCGAAGAGCATTAATAGCTTTTTGATTGAATCAATCAATTTCCACAACCTCTTTCAACTTAATTTTTTGCCGAGACCCTTCTAATACCCGACCATCTAACCAAGTTCCAATATCTCGAAAAATTTCACAAACGGTATTACTTTAAGTGTAAAAAATAGAAGAATACTTTTTACTACCATAGAGTATTCTTTTACTTTTTTACGTTGCTTTAGAGGATTGTTTTCAGTGTTTACATGTCTTAGCTTTGGAAGTTTCTTTAACAATCTAAAGTCAGAAATAGGATTATTGCTTAAATTCAACTTTTCTAAATTCAAGAAATACTCCAGCCCATCTAAATTAGAAATTCCCCTATTATTAAGATCCAGCTCCTTCACTTTGCTTAATTCTTTTATTTCTATCCACCTATCCAGATTTGAAATCTTTTCTCTAACAGCCATTTCAAAATTTCGATCGATAAAAGTAGCGATACCCGCTAACTCTGAAGTGGTGTAGAACTCCATATCATTTTTTCTTGCTTCATTTATAATCGTTTGGATAAGCTTAGGGGAAGTACTCCATGTCCCCCATTTTTTAGCCTTTTCTCCTTCTCCATAAAAATTGTGATTAACATCTTCGGGTAATATGGAGTGACATGTTAAAATTAAATTCCTACCAGTCTTCTTTGTCAATTTAATTATTTTTTTTATATAGTAAGTATTACAAGAATAATAATCATCTAAACAAATCGATGGAGCAAATCCAACATGATTAAATGATGTTAAATTATCTTTTTTCAAATGACCTCTTGCAATTTTGAAATACTTTGGAATTAATCTATTTAAAGTTTCATTATTGTAAATGAAATGTGGGAATACAAAAGAAACTGGTTTTTTGAATCTTTCATTTGTTTTAGAATGTGATTGCTTTTCCATCCAACTTAAGAGAGTTTCAATTTCGTCTTTTATCCATTTTTCATAACCATATAAAGCTGAATACTCTAAAGCAGGTTTGTGTTTAAAACTGTGATGAGCAATTTCGTGGCCGTTTGCTTGTAATTCTAATAATTTATCTATTTCGTCCTGTGTATGTTCTCTATTATTTTTCAAAGGGTGAACACCGTTCATATTAAATGTTACTTTCACGTTGTAATACCCAAACATATCTTTTCCGTACTTATACCAATCGTACACTCTATAACTATCATCAAATGAAAAAGCAATTCCTGGTTTATTTATATATGGAATGTATTCTTTGGGTTTTTCATTATAGCTATCTATCTGTTTAACCATATTTCTATATAGATAACCCCAATACCTCGATTGATGATATTTTTTCTTAAGTGATTTAATATACTGCCCACATTTATTTATCATATTTGAGTTCCTCCATTAATGTTTATCTAACAAATTTTGTTGGCTAATAGTGCTGCCTTTCAATAATTGCTCGTTTAACTTATACCATCTTGTTAAATTTTTGATATTATGCTAATATACCATTCGTACAGTGAGGGATGGATCATAAATAGTATCCATAATGTTTTTTCCTTTATATTAAATAATGGATTCAATAATAGTGAATAAATATCATTTTGAAAGGTATTCTTCTTATAAATTTTTAATTCACCTTTGGAGTTTTGACATTCTTTTTTTGCTTTAAGATAAAATGAAAAAAACTTAACAACATATTTAAATTCAGCTTGATGACGTAATGAATGTAATTTTTTATCCTTAAAAAATTTTATTCTATCTTTAAATGCATAAACTTCATCCAGCATATTTAAATTAAAGGGCTCCCCCATAATACTGTCGCTTCTTTGAAAATAAAAATACAAATCAATTGGTAAATAGGTTATTACCTTTGATTTATATAGTATTCTATGGGCTAAAAATTCATCCTCATGAATTCTACCCTCTTCAAATCTGAGATCATGAAATAATTGTCTTTTATACAATTTATTGGTTGCTAAAGTGAAATAAATTCCTTTATTCGTATATATTTGTTTCAGTGCCTGCAGATTTGTATAATGTTTAACATCGATTTGAAAATTACGTAATACTTCATGATTTGGAACATGTTCATAAACAGGTAAAAAGTTACACATAGTAATATCTGACGAATATTTCTCTGCAGCTTCAAATAATATCTCAAACATTTTCGGGTGTATATAATCATCACTATCAACAAATGCAATGTATTTACCTTGTGCAACATTTATTCCAGCATTCCTTGCAGATGATAACCCACCATTAGATTTATGAATGACTTTTACTCTATTGTCTTTTTTGGTATAGTCATCACAAATTTCTCCGCATTTATCGGGAGATCCATCATTTACAAGAATTAATTCAAAATCCTTAAATGTTTGATTTAAAATCGAGTCAGTGCAAATAGCCAAATATTTTTCAACTTTATAAATTGGAACAATGATACTTATCATAGTATTTACCACCTAATTCCAAATTTGTTAATTTCTTTATTTCGCTTTTAGTAGTGAGTTTCTTTTATCTTAGTAGAAAACTTTGATAAGATACGATCCAGTTTCCATATAAAATAATTCTTATTTTCCAATTTATGGCCATCCACAGCTATTAGCCATTGGTTATCTGCAATCTTAATTTGATCAATAGTGTGCATACCATCTTTGTTCCAATCAATTTCTTTTTTAGTTCCACTTAATACTAAGTTAAGTTCTTCTTCTTTATATTCATTTTCCGACAACTGGGTTATTTTAAATGCCCGAACTGCACTCCCATAGTTTGGTTTCCCATCTTGTGAATATCTGTAAATATTTTCTTTGTCGACAATCACCCTGCCTCCGGGTCTAGTAATACTGTTATTATCAGATATTAAAGGGCTTTTGGGGTGTTCCTTCCAATTCCCTTCGAGTTCATCAGAGTAAAACAAATGCAATTTCCCTGACTTTCCTGCTTGCAGCCACCATTTATTGTTATATTGAAAAATACTAGAATCTACATATTTTCCTCGAATGAGTTCACAAGCTATCTCCCATTCATAGGGAAAGCTTTTTGCTTTATATAACAATACTTTATTTGCTTCACAGGATTCGGGTATCATGTAAAAGTCATCGTTGTATTTAAATACATAAGGATAAGATAAATGGTAATTTTCCTTAAGAATAACTCGATCATAAACCCAATTCTCACCATCTTTACTTTTAGCTAAGCCAATAATCCCTTTTCCCGAAGATTTATCTAGAATCTCAAAGAACATATAAAACTTAGATCCATGCGAAATAATAAACGGGTCTGCAACAAACTCAGCTGGCACATCTGAAACGTCCGAAGCTTGTAAAGTGGGATTCTTTAGCTTTTTACGATTTGGATGCGTAGAGATGATCGTATTAGAATTAAATACTGTAATGGACCATATACCCAATATTATTTTTCTATTGAGCAATCTACTCAACAACACTAATAAAATTAAAAAAGCAGCCATTAATATATACATAGAATCACCTTTCATTTCAGACACTTTCCATACTCCAGCAGCATCTATCCTACGCAAATATATTTATCATTTTGTATTTATTGTTACTTTTTTCTGTAGCCAAATTCTTGGAAAACTTTACTCTTAAATCCTGATCATTTATTAATTTCACTAATGCTTGATAGATTTCATCTTCACTAATTCCAACAATAAGTCCATTTACTCCATTCTTAATCTGTTCCTTTGCTCCGGTAAAACAAGTTGTTACAATAGGTTTTTTTAAATATCTAGCTTCCGCTAGTGTAAGGCAATACCCTTCATGTCTAGACGGCTGAACATATATATTACATTGGTCTATATATGGATAAGGATTCGGGTCTGTACCTAATAAGATAAATTTATCCTCAAGGTTATATTCCTTGATTAAACGTTCGTACTCCCTTCTGCTGTTTCCATCTCCTATGCAATACCATTTCACTTTATATCCATCTTTCACAAGTCTTGCTAGTGCATGAATAGCCAAATCTTGCCCTTTTTCAGCCGATAATCTACCAACAGTTAGGATTCTTAATCCGTTAAATGAATCTGTAAAGCCCTTTCCTTCTTTTGATTGTCTAATAACCCCCTGTGGGGATGATATATTAATAAAAGTATCTGTCTTTTCATTTAACACTGGTACCCTATACACTAACTTCTTTCTCGCCTCTTTTGATACAACAAAAACCTTATCAAATTTGCTATAAACTTTCGAAGCAAACTTCGGGTTAAACCCCGTCTTCGTCACATCAAAATGGATCCACTGAATTTTCTTTTTGGCTTTAATTTTTTTCAAAACAAAATAGCTTATGAAATCCATTGGACCATCATAAGCTACAGCAACATCATATTCTTCATCATGAGTTGGATATTTTCTTACTATATATTTGAAGAAAAGACTTCTATTATTTATAATTTTCGTAATAAAATGTAGAAACACAATGGTTAGTGACTTAATAACCTTACCCTTTTTTAATAGGTTTAAGGCTACGAATTGTGGAGGCCTATTCAACATCTCTTTTATGCTTTGATAGTCTGAAAAATACTTCACTTTAACTTCAGACGGAATAAACTCGAGAAACCCACCATATTCTTCCAGCATAAAAATGGTAACATCATATTGATCCTTTGGCATTTCATTTATCATGTTAAGTAACGCCTTTTCTGTACCGCCTATGTTCATATTGATTAACATGAAAACTATTTTTTTCCTCATTTTATTTAACTCTCTTTCAGCCAATTAATTCATAAAATTTATCCAATTCTTCAAGATTTCCTTTTTTCTCATGTTGTAAGTAAGTAACAATACTCTCCCTTAGATCCTTATTATGAATTAGCTTTAATATTCCTTCACAAATGGCATTAGCATTCATATCAACGACAAGACCATTTTTGCCATCTACCATTTGGTTATATACGGCATCAAACCTTGTTGTGACGACTGGAATATTAAGCATCCGCGCTTCTGCTATCGCAAGTCCAAACCCTTCAAATCTTGATGTTTGCACATAAATGTCGCAGTTTTTTATTATGGGGTATGGATTGGCCGTTACACCTAATAACACGAAGTAATCAGATAAATTATTTTCATTAATAAAATCTTGTATCTCCCCTAAAAGAGGACCTTTCCCTAATACATACCACTTGAATTTAATCCCTTTTTCTTTAAGCCTTTTACATGCATGTAAAGCAATATCATAACCTTTTTGATGTGCTAATCTCCCTATTGTAAGGATTCTCACCCCATCAAAATGATCTGTATAATTTTCCCCGAGTTCCGCCATATTAGAAATAAAGCGGGGGTCATTAATGTCGTAGATGATTTCAATTTTATGATCATATGATGGGAAGGTTTCTAAAAATATTTCTTTCGTTGAATCAGAAACTGCGATAATTTTATTGAACTGATCGTAAAACTGTTTTTGAAAAGTTGCTTCCTTATAATCTAACCTATAGGTTACATTTACCCAAGCGAATTTTTCCTTCGCTTTTACCTTTTCGGCAACATAAAATGTTGGTACTCCTTGTGCATAGCTAATCGCAATATCATATTTTTTAGTATTCCCCTCAATTACACTCGACACATCCTCCCAATATAATCTTGCTTTCTGAGGATTACTATATTTTTTCATACGTATTTTCAAGGAATATTTCAACCTTGAATTAAGCATTTTAAAATCAGTTTTCTTTAAAGAATAAAGTATAGCCTTCGTTAAATTTAATCGGGAAAAATTTGTATACTTTAATGGACGTAATATCTTTACTTCTTTGGGAACGAGTTCTTGGAGAATTTCACCATGTGCAAACAACATTAAGTCCACTGAATACTTTTCATAATCCAATAAGGATAGTAACGTAATTAAGCTCTTTTCTGCCCCTGCTCCGACTAATGAGTCTATTACAAATAATAAGTTTTTTTTCATTTTGAACAATCTCCAATAATTTTATGTGGCTCTTAAACTCCGTCCCCGTTTTGCATTTGTAACATACACGTAGACAGATGGACTTATGATGAACAGCCCTACCATCACTTTTTGTTTCCAATTAGAATATGGATTTTTCATGAGAGATTCTATACTACGATTTAAAGTCCTCTTTAGCTGTTTTAGATCTTTATTAACTCCAGTAAGTTGTGATCTTGCAGCAAGATAACTCCAAATGAATACTTCCAAATAAACCTTGAATGCCTTTTCGTGTAATTTATTTTGTCTAATTATTTTAAAGAAGTCCACGCGTTCTTTTAGAGCATAAACCCTATCAAATTTTTTAATAGAAAAAGAGGAATGGCTTATACTATCTGGCCTTTGCACATAGTAATATAATTCCACTGAAATTGAAGTAACCCTTGTACTTTGATAATAAATTTTATGTATTATAAATTCATCATCGTAAATCACTCCTTCTGGGTATTTTAAAGCATCAAATAAGGATCTTTTATATAACTTATTAACCGCGAATATCCACTTTTCTCCACGCCTCCCCATCGTATCAAACATATCTTCATTTGGTTGATATAATTGATTTAAAGCCTGGATATTTGTGAAATGCTCTATACTATATTCCGTCTTACCACCTTGTTTGAGGACAGCTTGACTCTCAACATCTACTTTAACAACATCACAAACGACTACATCTGATGAATGTGTTTTAGCATTATGGTATAAAATTTCATACATTTTTTCATCAATATAATCATCACTATCAATAATTCCAATATATTGACCTTTAGCAATCTTAATTCCCGCATTTCTTGCAGACCCTAATCCACCATTTTCTTTATGAATAACTTTAATTCGCGTATCTATTTTTGCATAATCATCGCAAATTGCCCCACAATTATCAGGTGAACCATCATTAACAAGGATAAGTTCAAAATCTGTAAAGGTTTGCGACAAAATTGAATCTATACACTTACATAGATATGGTTCGACGTTATAAATAGGAACAATCACGCTAATTTTTGGATTCAATATCTTAAACCACCCTTTCAATATTTAAGCTTCTATAAACATTCTTACGTGCTTTTAAGTTTTTTCCCTTTTATCCATTTAAACCTGTATACAAAAGGATAGATTACAAATAATAATATAAAAACCTTTTGCTTCCATCCTATTAGTGGATTTTTCATTAAAGATACTACACTTCTATTTAATGTTCTTTTCAATACTTTTATTTCTGTATTGACATTATTTAAGTCTGATTGAGCTTTTGAGTAATACCAGAAAAACACTTCCATAAAGTTCCTCATTGCCAGATCATGTAAGCTAATTTGATTTATTTTTTTAAAGAAATCTGCCCGTTCTTTAAGGGCATATACCCGATCAAATTTTTTTGTACTAAATTCAGAACCTATATAACTATTAGTTCTTTGAAAATAGTAATATAATGTTTCGGGAACATACGTAATTTTTGTGCTATGATAAAGAATTTTATGTGCTATAAATTCGTCTTCATAAATTTTCCCAGCTGAAAATCTTATATCTTTAAATAGCCAGCTTTTATATAATTTATTCCAAGAATATACCCATACAGCAGCTTTTTCAGGTTCATTTGTATATAATTGATTTAAAGCTTCGATATTCGAATAATGTAATAAACTAAATTCTTTTTTATATTTTTTTACCGAAACTTCATCACCATGTACTTTTAATAAGTCACAAACAACTACATCCGATGAATGCAATTCAGCACTAGTATATAAAATTTCATACATTCTATTATCAATATAATCATCACTATCAATAAACCCAATATATTTACCTTTAGCCATCCTAATCCCAGTATTTCTTGCCGATGAAACTCCTTCATTTTCTTTGTGTACGACTTTAATTCTCTGGTCACTTTCTGCATAGTTATCGCAAATTATTCCACAATTATCGGGTGAGCCATCATCGACAAGGATAAGTTCAAAATCTTTAAATGTTTGTGATAAAATTGAGTCTACGCACTTTCTTAAATAGTTTTCAACATTATAAATCGGCACAATTATGCTTATTTTTGGATTCATTTATGTTCACCCCTTTCGTAATTTATCATTCCTAAAATTATTTAGTGCATGTGACAAAATAAACAATCTAACACTAATGTTTATGATTGAAATTAATTTCTTATATTTAACGGTTAAAGCAGCATTCTTAATAATGTCTTTATAATACTTTCTCACATACGATTGAATATAGAGCAAATACTTTTCCCTTTCTTTTTTGCCAACAACTTGATTTAGAATGTAATAACCATTATCGACACATGAATAGACAAAGCAGGCATTAACTTCACTGGATAGTTGCGGGTATTTTTGTTTCATAAACGCTAGGATCTCTTCCCAGCCAGTAAACGCATCCAACCTCTTTTCATTGAATCTGGAAGCTAAAATACTATTGTCTCTTTTCACGTAAATATATCCTATATAATTTGTATAAACGACTTTATTTGCATTAGAAAATAATTTATAAGTTGTCGATAAATCTTCATGAATTCTGCCTTCTGGAAAAACGATATTTTCAAAACAACTTTTCTTAAATAGTTTATTACAGACTGAAAACCTATATAATTCCCCTTTAAACAGCTGTCTCATCGCTTCTATTTTATCCATTTCTTCACAAAAAGGTTTTTCTGTCATCTCATTGGATAAATTTTCATTAAGTTCCCTTCCAAACTTACAAATGGATATATCACTATTTGTATTTTCACATAACCAATAAAGCTCTCCGAACATATTTCTATCCACATAATCGTCACCATCTACGAACCCTATATATTCTCCGCTTGCGATTTTCATACCCGCATTCCTAGCAGAACTAAGTCCACCATTTTTCTTGTGAATAACCTTTATCCTGCAATCCATACTTGCATAGCTATCGCATATAACTCCACTTTCATCAGTCGACCCGTCATTAATCAGAATTACTTCAATATTTTTAATAGTTTGGATGATTATACTCTTAATACATTTTTCCAAGTATGCTTCTAGATTATAAACAGGTACAATAATACTTATTACGGGTTTCATAAACTTACTATTTCCTTTTGTTCGATCTTTTTCTTTACGATCGTTGATGATACACCATGTGTATATGGAAAATAGACAATTTCTACCCCTTGTTGGTTGAATTTCTTTTCAACTTCATTAAATAAGGGATCACCTTTCCAATCATCACCCACGAACATGATGTCAAACTTTATCTGTTCCCATGCCGAATATTTATCTCTATTTATTTGGGGAACGACCCGATCTACATACTTTACTGATTCAATAATTTGCGTTCTTTCACGATATGGAATAACGGGCTGCTTCTTTTTATACACCCAAACTAATTCATCAGTACTTATGCCAACAATTAGATAATCGCATTGCGCTTTCGCGCTTTTTAAAATATTTAGATGTCCAACATGAAATAAGTCAAATACACCAGTTGTATAGCCAATTTTATACGGCTTCTGTACCATAACTATTCCCCTTCCTATTCCTACTAAAGCAAATTTCATTTATTTGCTGCAGCAAATTTTCACAGGCATTGCCATCTTCGAATGATCCAATACTATCTAAAAATCTAATCAAATTATCGTTGTATTCCTGCTGATTAAAGCTGTCAATTTTCTCAATTAGTTCGTCATTGCTGTTTGCACTGATAAAAGGGAGTTCCTTTGAATCAAAATATAAATTTCTATCATTGTTGGTATAATCGAGTAAATCAGGTACATATAAAAAGCATGGCCGCTTGGTTATACCAAAATCAAACATAAGAGATGAATAATCTGAAATTAATATGTCCGTTATACTTAAGAGTTCTTGTGTATCATCAAATGATGTTACATCAATGATATTTTTTCCCTTCATTAATTGATTAGATTTTGCGGCCAAGTGCGGGTGCAACTTTACTAAAAATGTCCAATTGCCCCCGAACTTTTCTCTTAATTTTTCAGAAACCAATTGATAATCAATATTATAAACTTCGAGATTATTATCTTTTCTAAACGTTGGAGCATATAAAACTACCTTTGAATCAATTGGTATGTTTATCAATTTTAAAATCTTCTTCCTCATTACTGAATCATTTTGAAAAAGAATGTCATTTCTAGGTGTGCCGTGTTCAAATATATTACCATCATACCAAAACGCTCTTTTGAAGATGTTAGTACTAAATACACATCCAGATAATAATAAATCGCATTTTTGCGAATCCTTTTTGGCCATCTCGACATAATCTTGTGGCAAGGAACCCTCAGCATCCTTTTCGATTTGTTTTAAGCGCAGTGAACTATGCCATGTTTGGATGTAAAATTGACTTTTTCTTTTTACGAATAATTCAGTTGTTCTAAAATTAGTTATTATTACCTTTGATGTGCATATCTCATAAAAATACCGTAAGGACATTGTTTTAACTTTTCTAATACCAGTTAAATGCGGTTTATTTGTATCATTGAATGCCCAAACAACATCAAATCTGTCCTTTGGGTAATTCTTGAGAATATATTCTGTAATATATTTTGGATTACAGCCATATTGAGTCCCATAGTAACTAAAACAGAAGATTTTATTATTCTTTATTGGTAGGCAATTAAACAAATAAATGATGGCAAAAGCAATATAATTTTTAAATGATGCAATAAAATTAGACATAGAAAAAGCTTCCCCTTTGCATAGAAAAAGCATTGAACCATAGTATACAATTTGTCATCTATTGAACTCCTATTGCTTAAAGATTGATTTTCTCTAACCCTAAAGGTGTTGGCACAATCTTAAACTTTCGTAATAACTTCCTAAAAAATAAAAACAAGATATTAAAATATGGGTGGATTGAAAACAATAACAGCTGCTTTTTCAAATTATTATCTTTTTCTGCCGCATTAATAAATTTTACATAATTCTTTTTGATGTAAATTTGTAACTCTTTTTTATTCGTTCCTTTAGGATCTTTTTTTCTATTTACTAAAAGCAGGTTGTAATGAATGAATATCGTTTTTAAGAGCACCTTATAGGACTCGTTAGATAAATTTTTATAGAATTCCTCTATAAAAATTTGCCTTTCCTTCAAACCTTTAATAATATCTAAGTTTCTGGGGCTGTAGTCAGAAACAATACTGTCACCTCGCTGAAAATAGTAGCATAGAGGTTGATGTAGGATTAAATAAGTTTTTACTCTTTTCATGACTAAATGTGCCCAAAACACATCTTCAAATAAAACTCCTTTTTTAAAGGGAATATCTCTAATGATTTCGGTTTTATAAAGCTTACCCCAGGCAAAATTTTTCACTCTTTCGTTCATGACTAACTCTGCCATAAGAGCTTCATTGTCTAGAATAATTGGAGGATCATCCTTTTGATAAAACCGATTATCGAAAAGCAGATGATCCTGATGTGCATAATAAAAAGCCGATTGAACGACATCAGCTTTAAACTTCAGACTGTTATGCACTAATTCTGTTATCATATTAACTTCTATCCAATCATCACTATCGACAAAAAGTGTAAAATCACCTGTAACATACTGCACACCAAAATTTCTTGCATCAGATAAGCCACCATTTTCTTTATGAATAACTTTTATTCGGTTATCTAATTTAGCGTATTCCTCTGCGATTGTTCCGGACTTATCTGGTGATCCATCATTAATTAATATAATTTCTAAATGTGAATATGTTTGATTAATAATTGAATCGACACATCTATTAAGATATTTTTCTACTTTATAAATGGGAACAACCACACTTACTTTATTAGGTTCCATTTTATTTCTTTTCCCCTATTTGTTCATTTTTCCATTTAATAAATTCAATTAAAGTTTTATACTCCTGAATTTGTTCTTTTTCAACACCTGATTCTTTTAGTTCATTAATAAAATCAAGCCATTCCCGATCCAAATATTGTTGTCTTTCTTCGTTTATTTCTGTCTTCACCAATGACCTTAAATCTACATCTAAAACGGCTGCCAGCTTTTTAATAATATGAATGGATGGGTTTTGATTTAGATTTCGTTCGATATTACTTAAATATGATTTAGATATATTCGCTCTTTCCGCTAATTCCGATAACGAAAGCCCTTTTTTTAATCGAATTTCATAAATATTTCTCCCAATCATATATTTTACCCATTTTTATCCAAGATTTTTTTCATTATGGATAACATTCCTTTCTTTAGAAAAATGGTTAATCGTATCTTTTATGCAATTAATTACATTCATTTGTTCTTCCTCTGTTAAATTTGAGCCTGAGGGGAGACAGATACCACTTTCAAATAGGTATTCTGAAATATTCTCATTTTCCTTATGTGAATAGTATCTAGTACCTTTGAAGATTGGTTGTAAATGAAGTGGTTTCCATACTGGCCGCGCTTCAATATTTTCATTCTCCAAAGCTTTTAACAATTCTCCCGCTGTAATCTCCGCTCCATTGAATGTAAGGGCTGTAAGCCACCGATTAGAAAATGTATTTTCTAATTCTGGCATAAATGAAATTCCAGGTAATTCAGATAATTCTTGAGAGTATCGATCAAATATTAATCTTCGAGTATTTACTCTATCATCTAATATTTCTAGTTGGGCTCTGCCAATCCCAGCCAATATATTACTCAGTCGATAATTATACCCTATCTTGCTATGTTGATAATGTGGTGCTGGGTCACGTGCTTGTGCAGCTAAAAAACGTGCCTTTTTTAATGCCACAGTATCATTTGAAATGAGCATACCACCTCCAGATGTGGTGATAATTTTATTTCCATTAAATGAAAAAATTCCAAATCGCCCAAATGTTCCACTCGGTTTCCCTTTATATGTTGAACCCAGTGACTCAGCAGCATCTTCGATTATTGGAACATGATAATGGTTACAAATTGAGATAATTTCATCCATTTTTGCACTCTGGCCATATAAATTAACCACAATGACTGCCTTTGGTAATTTCCCTTCCTGAAATGCATCTTTAAATGCTTTTTCAAGTGCTAGAGGTGACATATTCCATGTGTCGGGTTCAGAATCAATAAATACAGGTACTGCCCGCTGATAAATGATTGGATTAGCACTTGCGATAAATGTAAGGCTGGAACAAAATACTATGTCTCCTTCTTTTACATCTAATAAACAAAGAGCCAAATGAATCGCTGCTGTACCTGAACTAACTGCAACTGCATCACCGGCTCTAACATAATTTGCTATTTCATTTTCAAAAGCATCAACATTTGGCCCTAATGGCGCAATCCAATTCGTTTGAAATGCTTCATTAATATATTTTTTTTCATACCCACTCATATGTGGTGGAGATAGTAAGATCCTTTTCTTATTTGTTTTATTTATCAATTAATTAACCTCCACCCTTATTTGGTTTGTTTTTTTAACCATGGCCGGAATACCTACAGCAGTACAATAGGATGGAATATCATGAATGACAGTTGCTCCGGCGCCAATTATCGCCCAATCATTAATATGAATATTGGGAATAATCGTTGCCCCTGCACCAACGAAGGAACCTTCATCTAGTTGAACATTACCTGTTAGTGTAGCTCTAGGGCACACATGGGTGAAGTCACCTATTATACTATCATGCTCGATTATCGAACCTGTGTTTATTATTGAATGTACTCCGACTTTGGTATTTGCATTTATTACTACGTTGGGCATAATCACCGTACCAAATCCTATTTTTGAACTAGGGCTAATAATGGCTGATTTATGTTTGACCGTTACATAGTATTCATTAGGTAAGTTTAATTTCCGAACAATTATTTGCCGTGTTTTATTATCGCCGATACCCATTACGAATTTTATGTCTTTAAAATGACCAATCAATCTTTTTGCAGATGAAATTGGCCCACAAAATGTATCCTCCACTAGTCTTATATGTTCGTATTTTTCATCCAAATATCCTATAAGATGATAATCCTTATTTGAAAGTATCATATCGGAAATTACCTTACTGTGACCCCCACTTCCAATTACCGCGATATTCATCCATGCTCCCCTCTCACCGCATGATTCGAACCTGTAAATCTTTCCATTGTCGAGTTTCCTGGTTGGTTTATTCCTTCTGATGTCACTACCTTGCAAGCTGTTAAAAATAAGATTTTCATATCAAGGAGAAATGTGCGATTGTTAACATACCAGACATCTAAGATAAATTTTTCTTCCCATGTTATCGCATTCCGCCCATTCACCTGTGCCCAGCCCGTTATGCCTGGTCTAACATTGTGACGCTTTGATTGCTCCTTTGTATAAAGCGGGAGGTATTCCATTAATAATGGTCTAGGTCCAACTAAACTTATATCGCCTTTCATAACATTTATTAGCTGTGGATATTCATCTAAACTATATCTTCTTAGAAAATTCCCAAAAGAGGTCTTCCTTTTATAGTCTGACAGCAATTGTCCATTATGATCTTTTTCATTTGTCATTGTTCTTAATTTGTAAAGGTAAAATGGTTTACCATATAATCCAGGACGCTGCTGTTTGAAAATGATTGGAGATCCTAATTTTAACTTTATCAACAAGGCAAAGATCATAAAAACAGGGAATAGAGAAACAAATAACACCAATGAAACTAAGAAATCAAACATTCGCTTCATTACAGCTCATCCCCTACAATTCCATTAATTATTTTTCCTGTACAACTTGCTGCTTAATTTCCTCGATTAATTCTATGACGTTAATTTTTTCTGATTCCTGTCCTTTTATATAGATTTTTCCCATAATCTCTAATAATCTCTGCTCTGTTAGTGATACGGATAGGGCCACTTTTCTAACCTCACTTAAATGTTATTAACTCTTTATTAAAAAATCCCCACTATTAGATAAGTGAGGACTTTCGATATTCGTTTTGCTTTGCTCATATCCATGAGGATTTTCCGCTTGCCATCGCCATGAATCTATACACATTTCTTCAATGCCTTTTTCAGCTCTCCAACCAAGTTTTTGTTTTGCCTTTAATGCATTAGCATAGCATATAGCTACATCACCTGGCCTGCGCTTAGTAATCTTAAATGGAAACCTTCTTCCGCAAGTCTTTTCAAATGCCTCGACCATTTCAAGAACGCTATATCACTTGCCGATACCAAGATTGTATCCCCATTTTACCCCTCCCCTATTTTTCAATTAAACTGTAAAACTTCATTAACTGCTCTTTGTGTCTGTCTGAAGTATTATGTAAATTTTTTGTTAATAGCGCTCTTAATTCAGGCGATTGGATTAATCGCTTTATTCCTTCGGCAATTCCTTTTGCATTCGGTTCAACTATAATTCCTGTTTCTTCATTTTGAATTTGCTGATTAAAAGAAGGAATATCAGTTACAACAATCGGCCTTCTAAGTGCGATTGCTTCCTCTACCGCCACACAATGTGCTTCTGTTTTGGAGGGCTGAACATATATGTCACCCAACCCCATAAAGGGATAAGGATTTTCCTGCTCACCAAGCAGAATAAAATTCTTTTCGATTCCAAGTTCCTTTGACTTTTTTTCTAGGTCTGAAAATAATGGACCATTACCGATTAAATACCAAACGATGTTATAACCTTGCTCATTCAGCATCCTACATGCATCAAGGGCTAATAAAACTCCTTTTTCCTCAACAAGCCTTGCAACAGTAACGATTTTAAATCTTTTTTCTTGTTTAATTTTTTTTATTCTAGAAGCCTTTTTTGACATTGAGCGAACAGTTTTAGGCTGAATACGATTGTGAATGACATGAATTTTATTCGAGAACTCTGGAAAAATGGATTCTAGAGACTCACGAGCTGATTCCGCAACCGTTACAATATAATCACTTTTCGAAAAGCTTTTTTCATCTAATTTTTGACATGGCCATCCGTATTTTTGGCTGTACCTATAATCCATATGGTTATATAATATTTTTTTATCAGCATTGACTTTTTCAATAACATAATAATTGCAAAAGAAATCTAAATAGCTAATTGCCACATCATAATGTTTTTTTATTTTAGATAATGAATACCGATAAATGGTCCATCTTATTCCGGTCCCCATTCCTTTAGACATCCTGCCTAAAGATGCAGCAAGAAATTTACCCGTTAGCAAACGAAAACGACCCTTCTTTAAAAGCGTGGGAATTGCTTTTGAAAGAGGGGTCGAAAATGTTTCAAAGAGAGGTGGGAGTATTCTGACCTCTTTTGGGACCTGGTTGTATAAAACTCCACTATGATCAAATAAAAGTAAATCAACTTCATATTTGTCATAGTCTATATCAGATAGGAGAGTAAGTAAACTTTTCTCTACACCTCCCGTTTGCAGGTATTGGGTTACAAACAGCAATTTCTTTTTCACTTTATTTACTCCTTTGTGGGTTTAGATCCCGTATAACGATAACCAATGGTGAACATTCTCCTTTATATGAAAACCATTTTTTAAAAAGTTATCATGGATTCTGATACTATCGGGTCTTCCTAATAAAAAGGACTTTTTAATTTCTTCTGACCAGTGATTCAAATCTTCATCGAGACTGATATAAGAAATTAGTCCAAGGCCCATATCGGTTGTTTTTGGAACTGTATCAGAAACTACACAAGGTGTCCCTGCACATTGTGCTTCCAATGCCACGATACCAAATCCTTCATATAATGATGGAAATACAAAAACATCGAATGCTTTCATCAATCTAGAGATATCACTTCTAACCCCTATAAATCTCACAAAATCCTCTAAATCCAACTGTTGAACACAATCCTTCAAATAAGTTTTTAATTCACCATCACCTACAAAAATCGCATATACACTTAATCCTTCATCTATCAACTGCTTCATAATTCTTAAAATAAATTCCTGATTTTTAATATGTGATAAGCTGCCAACATGACCGATAATTTTTGCGCTACTCGGTATACTTAATTCTTTGCGTACACTAAAATCGCTATCTTCAGTCAAACATGTAAATTTATCTACATCAATTCCATTTTTCAAAATATGAACTTTCCCCTGCTCAAACTGTTGATCGCCAAATAAAAACTCAGCTGCCTCTTTACTGCAGGCACAATATTCAGTTGCAGAGAATTTAATTATTTTTTGTAGCAATTTTAGCTTTAGATTTTCTTTAAAACTACTTTTTCTTGTCCATTGGTTGCTATGTGAATGGCATATTCTCTTATTTATTCCAGTTAATTTTGCAGCTAAAGCAGGGAATCCAGACTGATAATCGGTATGAGAATGTACGGCAATATAATCATTAGATGACATGATCTTTTCCAACTCGCGGATGTATAAAATGGGCCCAGATTGACCAAGGCTTGAGATACGAAATACTTTTCCGCCCATTAATTCTATTTCATCATCATAGTGGCATTTTTCTTTTCGATGAGAAACAAAATCAAATTGAACCTTCGATTTATCAATATTTCGATATAAATTCATGAGGAGAGTCTCGGTCCCTCCCCGGTTCATTGCACTGACTATTTGTAAGATCCTTTTTGGCGCATTGGTTACACCCATGGTTCACCTCCTAACTGATCTAGTTCAATTAAAACTATAAATTGAAAAAATCACTTTTATACACAATATTAAGAGATAAAACTTGCTCATAATAAAAATAAATCACATAACAACCTAACAGGAGATAATAAATAGTTTTTCTATCCTTATGAGAAAATAGGATGACAATCCAAGATATTAAGATTAAATTATATAAACCAAAATAAATATTAAATCTTGCGAAGATCCAGTTTTGGCTTGATATGAGCATAAAGACAGTTCCTAACAGAGCTAAATTTACAATATAATCACTTTTGGGCCAAAATTCTCTAAGTTTTTCCTTTCCAAAAAAGGCAATTATCAATGGTGCGCAAGTTACTGCAATTCTTAATACATTTGCCCCTCCTTCAGAAAAATTACTATAATGTCCATACTGGGTATCATTAAGAACTTCAAATAAGATTTGTGAAAATTGATTAAATCCGGCTGCTATTATGACTCCAACACCTAAAAGAATGAACGTTGTTTTTGTCCATGCTTCCCTTCTGACTATAAAATAAACAGGAATAAAAATTAATGCAGTTTGGTGAATGGTAGAACCTAATAAAACTATTAGAAGGAAACCTTTCCAATTACCGTTAAAAATAAACTTTGTTGCGGCAAACACTATAGCTGCTGCTAAAGTTTGTCTTATTCCATTCATTGATACCGTATACATTCCAGAAGCTATGTATACAAATAAGCTTAATTCAATCATTCTTGAATATTTGTATAAAACTAATACAATTAATAAGTTAGTTAATAATGCTGTTGTAAAGATTAAAATTTGAGGATCGTGTGAAATTTTTTGCAAAAGTGCTTGCAAGACATTAAATCCAAAATCCCCCTTTAACTCCAAACTTTCCAAGCTGAAATCTGTGATTTTATAACTATGCATATAGAAATAAGTATCACCAATATTGGTTCTCAGACCTGAAATAAAAACTAATGAAGCTACAGAGATAAAAATAAGTAGTTTATTTGGCTTAATATATGGATCTTCAATTGTTATAGGCTGGGAAAAAAATCTTGCAAGAACCGATGAAATGTATACCACAATAAAATTAATCCATAATATCGCCATAAAAGGATCCTCTCAAGGAAATATACTCTAACTTTTTATAATGGTAGACTTTCCTGTATTTTGAATATATAAATATAGAGCAATGCCAAAAGGTGTTGCAAGCAAAGTCGTTATTTTATTTGGAGATTCAATTAAATATTTCGCATTTTTTATCATAAAACTGCTTGAAACATAATGAACAGCTTCTCTAAACCTTTCTTTAAAAGAAGGAGCATGTTTCATAGCAACCTTTCTAAAAAAAGAAAAACTTCTCGGATTTCTTTTATATTGTTTGATAATATTCAGACTTGAACCGTCTTCTAAATATTCAACATAACAAAGGATTTCATTTAGGACGAGTAATGGATATTCCTGATCAATTAGAATATATTTGTAGCTTAATGGACAGTACTTCTCACCTTGAAAAAGAGGATATGCGGGAGTTTTCCGAGTAAGTTCTGACCGATAGACCAGTTTCTTATCCCCTTTAACTTTATACTTTACATATAGGTCTGATAATGTTGCCTCTTTTAGGGTTGCAGGTATTTTAGTTCCAATTACCTTTTGATCATGACTTGCATCTAAACCAACAATACCCGCATATTTTTCACCACCGAATTTACTCCAAAATGAAGTGATTTTTTCAACAGCATCATCAGGCATATAATCATCGGAATCTATACATACATTAAGATCTGTATCAATTAGTTCATATGCAGTATTATGTGCACCATGCATTCCCTGATTTTTTTGAAATTGATAACGAATTGGGATAGCATTCTCTGAAATCCAACCTTTTACTATTTCTCGTGTATTGTCGGTAGATCCATCATCAATAATTAGCCAAATAAAATCTTTACATGTTTGTCTTTTTAAACTTTCGTAACATAAGTGCAAAATATATCCACGGTTATAGGTTGGGGTAAAGACTGTTAGTATAGGGGGCATATAGTGTACCTCCAAAATTTAAAATTACTTTGCATCCAATGTGTAGTAATCTGAATAAAAATTTGATAACCACTTCGCCATCATGGCAGAATCATAATCATTTTTCTGCAACTTTTCGGATGTATCCTTATGTTCAAACGAGGAAGAAAGAATTTTATTTGTCCAATATTCTGGTGACTTGTTGATACTAATAAATTCGACCCTGCCTGTTATATCGCTTTCTTCCGTGATAGAATCTGACACTATGCATTTTAAACCTGCCGCCTGTGCCTCAATTAATACAACTGGCAATCCCTCGAATAAAGAAGGGAATAGAAATAAATCCATTGCTTGCATAAGGTTTGGGATATCACTGCGAACTCCAAAAAATTTCACATTGGAAGAAAGACCTAATTGCTCAACTTTCCTTTCTATAGAGGATCGCAAATGCCCTTCTCCTATTAATAGTAATATTGCGTCAGGGCATTTTTGATGAACAGCTCTAAATATATCTAGAAGGAATTCGTGGTTTTTTTGCTTATTAAACCTTCCGATATGTCCAATAACTAATTCATCCTTAATTCCAAGATCATTTCTGATTCTTTTTCTTACCGTTTCGTTATATTTAAATTCTTCGGCGTTTACCGCATTATTGAGAACCTTTATTTCGTTAGAACTAGCAATTTTATTTCCAAAGAGCCAAAGCCCTGCCTTCTTGGAGCAGGCAAAATAATTATTTGGTTTATTTTTCATAAAAAATCTGGCATATAAACGAAATGGAAGTTTTAAATCAATCCCTAAATCACTTAAATGGCTATGGGCAATTCGGCAAGGAATCCCTGCCTTTTTGGCCGCCCTTAATACAAAACTGCTATTTTCGTTAATATGAGAATGAACGACTCTATATTCCTTATGCTTTCTAAAAAATTCATCAAGAAGCTTAAAATACAAGCGATAATTTCCAGGCCTAATTTGCGGCATTTGATAAATTCTTCCACCCAACTTTAAGATTTCCTTATCATAATGACCTTCTTCAGGACGATGTACCATAAAGTCAAATTGGATCATGCTACGATCGATTTGCCTGTAGTAATTCATTAACATTGTTTCAAGACCACCGCGGTTCATTATCGTGACTACCTGAAGAATTCGAATTGGTTCCAAAATCTCCCCCCTATCTGTTGATTTTTCTAAGATATTCAATACAAATTAACATTAAATAGAATCCTGCAGCAAAACGAATTTTAGCGAAAAAATAAAACACCCTCCAAACAATCGGAAATTGGGACATTTCTAATCGTTTAAAAGAATGCTTTATACGCTTATTTCTTAGGAATATCTTTATATTTTGTATCTTCTTTAAAGGAGAGGAATGATTAGCTTTGCTTATTGTATTTAATCCCAGACCAAGAGTATTTATACAAATACGATTATTTAGTGCTATAAAAAAATATTCATTCATTTTTTTATCTTTCAAGAATTTTTCAATATAGCTAAAAAGATATATCCATTGATCCATTAAATTTGGTTTAAATCCAGTAGTTACAGATGTACTATTTGCACGCCAATAATGATAATAGGGAGAATTTATAAATAGAAAAGATTTAGCATAGTAAAATACTTCGATGTTAAATAAAGTATCCTCATTCGTACCAATCTTATTAAGATCAATTAACCGAATACCATTCTCTTTTATGATCTCAGCACGATATAACTTTGACCAAACTGTTCCCCATGCGTCCAGTAACTCTGGATTTGCGATTTCTTCATTTAATGGTCCAACTAAACGTCTCATGACGATTAATTTTACTTCATCATCATCATAGCGAACTTCACCGGGAAGATTAAATTCTTTTAATTTTGAGTGGTTTTCAAATTCACGGATGTATGAACACATTACGATATCAACTTTTTCACTTATTGCATAATTATACATTATTTCATACATTTCCTGATCAACCCAATCATCAGGGTCCACAAAGCCTATATATTCTCCGGTTGCTATCTTTATCCCCTCATTTCTTGCAGAGGATACACCGCCATTGGGCTTATCAAGCACTTTTATCCTACTATCCTTTAAAGCATATTCTTTTAGAATATCAAGACTAGAATCCTTTGAACCGTCGTTAATCGCAATAATCTCTATTTCTTTTAAGGTTTGTGCTAATAAACTATCTAAGGATCTACTCAAATACTTTTCTACATTATATATAGGCACGATTATGCTTACCTTCGGGTTCATTTACTTCCTCCATCATATATTCTGAGTAGACCTCTATTACCTCTGAACTTACACCTGAAAGTGAATAATTTTTCATTTTACTCTGTCCAACAAGGCCCATTTTTCCGCAAAGTTCCTTTGATTGATACATTTCTAGCAATCTTAAAGCAAACAGTTGAGAATTCTTATGGGAGAGAATATATCCATTTTTGCCATCTTGAATAAGCTCTGAGTGTCCTCTATTTATAGTAGCGATAACTGGCAATCCACAGGCCATCGCTTCCATTACATTTACCGGTAATCCCTCTCGGAAACTTGAAGCAACTGCAATATCACTCATTTTTAGTAACGCTTCTATGTCATTCCTAAACCCAAGAAAATGAACCTTTTCTTCTATGCCTAGATTCATCGTAAGCTTTTTGCAATCTTCCAGTAATGGTCCATCTCCCGCTAATAAAAGCTTAATTTGAGGTACTTTGTCTTTAATTAAAGCAAGTGCTTTAATAAGAAATTGTTGGTTTTTGTTTTTATTAAACTCAGCTGCGTAAAACATTAAGAAATCTTCCGGCTTATAGCCTTGTTCTGCACGCAAAACACTTTTATGAAATGGTCCTACCGGATAGAATATGTCTGTGTTAACCCCCACACCATGAATATGTTTAATTAGCCTAGCCTTAAATCGGTGGCGGAGTGCCCGATGATAGTCTTCTTGATTAATAGTGATTAGGCAATCTGTATAATGAGATAAGAATTTTTCAATAGGGTAGTATAATGCCCAATTTATGATTGGGGCACCCTTACAAAAATGAAACCCATGGGCAGTATAGATTACTTTCGTTACAGCGTTCCTTGCCTTTCTTGCCGCTAACCGAGTAAGTACTCCCCCCATTGGTGTATGGCAATGGATGATTTTATATTGATTATGATCAATTATCTTTTTTAACTCCTTGTAAGCCTTTAAATTCAATTTGTTAAATGGCGATCGTTGTATGGGGATATCATATTTTTTATCTACGAATGGAAGTTCTATATCACCTGAAGCCGCTACATGAACCTCCCACCCCTGTTCCTTAAACCATTTCATGTATGGCAAATGAAATGCCCTAAAATGAATGTCCACCGTTGCACAAAAAAGCACTTTTTTATGCATATTAATCATCCACCCATTCTATATATCTTTGAATCTTTCGCTTATTACCTTCTTCAGCCCTGCTACTGATTAAATTTAAATAATTTTTTTCAACATCCCTTTAAACTGAAACCGACAGCCTTGGTTCTGGGATTACTTTATGATTGGCAATTGCTAAAAGTCTTGCCCTTATTTCCTCTTTATCAAGATTTGAATAGGTTGATATGATGTCTTCTATTTCTTTTAACAGTAGTTCAGAGGTTTTTCCGATATATATTTTGGGATAGATTTGTTGTTCATGAACTTCATCTTCTTTAAGTAATTCTTCGAAGAGCTTTTCTCCTGGCCTCATTCCTGTAAATTCAATTCCAATTTCCTCAATGGAATTTCCCGAAAGTTTAATTAGGTTTTTCGCTAAATCAACAATTTTTACAGGCTCGCCCATATCTAAAACGAAAATCTCTCCACCCTTTGCGAGCGACCCAGCTTGAAGAACCAGCCTTGATGCTTCTGGAATCGTCATAAAATAACGAATCATTTCTGGGTGAGTAACTGTAACAGGCCCACCTTTTTCAATTTGCCTTTTAAATAACGGGATTACACTGCCCCTGCTACCTAAAACATTCCCAAATCGAACAGTGACAAACTTTGTCTCACTTTCGCTATCCATATATTGAATAAACATTTCAGAAAGCCTTTTTGTTGCACCCATTACACTCGTGGGGTTTACAGCTTTATCGGTTGAGATCATGACAAAAGTCTTAATCCCATTCCAGCTCGCTGCTTTAGCCGTGTTCATAGTTCCAATTAGGTTGTTTTTAACAGCTTCCTCAGGGTTAGCTTCCATCAAAGGAACATGTTTATGGGCAGCTGCGTGATAGACTGTATCAGGCTGATATGTACTCATTACATGCAGCATTTTCTTTTCATCCTGCAAATCCGCAATCACAGGTACAAACTCGATTAGTGAATGCTTAAATGTCTCTTTTAATTCCATTTCAATGGAGTAGATGCTATTTTCACCATGCCCTAACAAAACTAACTGTCTTGGATTAAACCCTGAAATTTGACGACAAATTTCCGAGCCAATAGAACCGCCTGCTCCAGTCACTAGCACCACTTTATTGGTAATATTCTCAGAAATACTTTCGATATCTAGCTCGACAGGCTCACGGCCAAGTAAGTCTTCCACTTGGACATCACGGAATTGATTTACCAATACTTTCCCAGTCATAAGATCTTCTAATAATGGCAGGATTTGTGTTTTAGCTTTGGTTTTTGCACATTCAAGGAATATCGTGTTTAATTCCTTTTTACTAAGTGAGGGAATGGCAATAACAATGTTCTCTATTTCTAATTCCTTAACTCTGGCTTCAATATCTACAATTCCACCAATAACCGGAATTCCTAAGATATCAAGCTTATGCTTTTTTTCATCATCATCAATAAATCCAACCGGCAGTAGTTCAGCCTCATTATTTTTATTAAGCTGTCTAGCGACCATCGCTCCTGCCGATCCTGCCCCGACAATAAGTGTTCGCTTTTTGTTATCTGCTCTGATTAGATACAAATCGCGAAACATTCTCCAGCCAAAACGTGAACCACCAATTAATGACATGTTAAGTAACCAAGTTACTGCTAATAAGCGAAATTGGATTTCATAAATAACCAGTTGTTGAACAAATGCAGCTACTAGAATAGAAAACGTTACGGCCTTTAAAATACTAATGACTTCGCCGACACTGGCATACTCCCAGGCCTTTTTATACAGATGGAACAAAAATGAAAAAAAATGATGACTAAGTAAAATGACTAGAGAACTTAAGACGATTGAAAAAGTAATAACATTAAATGTTGCATTTACCAGAAAGCGGCTGAAGAATATGGCTGTCAAGACAATGCATGAATCAATCAAGATTAATAGAGATAGTCTTTGCCGGTACGTCATTCCTTCCCTTCCTTTCACCCTAAAAAAATTTTAACTATTTGTTCTTAGAAAAGAGCACATAATTAAAATTTCTTATAAATAATGGGCATCTAACCCGTCCTCACATCATCCTACTGACGACTTGCGTCTAAGGTCCTAGACCCACAGCATGACCGAGTGCCTCCATCGATAACGGTAGGGAGACATCACCAAATTATAGATATTACATATGTTTTAAAGTTTGATTATTTCTTTATAAAGAACAACAGTGGTAAATTTTTTTACAACTAACATTCATTCATAACGACGCCAATAAGCGTGGCTTTCGCGAATTCTAATACCTTTTTTGCTTCAACCGCTTGATCAAGCAATGTTTTCCCCTTCTGAATCACTAATACGACACCGTCACATTGGTTTGCCAAAAGCTTTGTATCGGTTAGCTCTAGCACGGAATGTGAATCAATTAATACAACATCATAAGATTTTAAAGAGGTTTCCAATGTCTCACGTAACAAGGGTGAGGATAGTAATTCACCCGGATTTATTGGGATGGAACCACTCGTTAAGATGTCAAGTCTGCCGATTTCCGTATGATGAATAGCATCATAAAATCTTGTTCTGCCAATAAGAATATCTGTTAAACCAACAGAGTTTGGAATTTTAAAAATGGAATCGAGATTCGGATTACGCAAGTTTGCATCTATTAATAAGACTTTTTCTTTTTGCAGTGCCAACGAAATAGCTAAGTTAGCAGCGGTGGTTGATTTTCCTTCCCCTTTATTGGGGGAAGTAATTAAGAAGGTTCTACTTCTTTTATCTTTCATGGAAAATTTTATATTTGCTTGAAGCATCCGGAATTGCTCAGAAATTATCGACTCTGGATGGGTGTAGGCAACTAATGGCCTTTTTTTTGCCATTACATTGTTTTTCCCTTTACTTATAGCCAATCGTATCACCCCTAACTTCCAATTCAAACTGCTTTATATTTTTCTTTTTCAAATTCTTCTTATGCATTTTTGATACTCTTCCTAATACTGGCAATCCTAAGATTTCTTCCACTTCATGATTCGACCTTATCGAATCATCCAAAGAATCTAGCAGAAATATTAAACCGATTCCTATTCCTACTCCGGCAATCAATGCAATGAGTACCAGCTTTGTTTGATTTTGACTTTGATTGATTGGTGTTAGTTTTACCTTTGCTTCAGAGAGGAACCAGACATCTTTAATATCCATAATCTTTGGAATAATCTTTGGAATCCCATCTATAAATACCTTTGCAGTTTTATTGGCAATCTCCGCGGCCCGATTCGGGTCCGAATCTATGACACTAATACTAACAACTTGTGTGTTATCAACACTTTCAACCGTAATTTGATCAAATAACGCTTCTGCCGACTGAGGCAACCCTAGTTCCTTTACTACCTCATCTAATACGGTGGAGTCTTTAATAATAACTTGCAGGGTATTCCTGGTTTCCGTATTTGCCCCGATGAAGATCCTCGAAGAAGTTTGATATAATGGTGTATTATTTGAATGACTATGATTATAATAAGCGCCTAAACCTGTTGTTATGACTGTTATGACGATAATTAACCAAAATCTCCTTTTTATTACGAAAAATAATTCTTTTAAATTTATGTCCTTTGCTTTTCTTTTAGGTAAATTATTCATATCGTTAAAATTAGCCATAAAATCCTCCTAATAAAAGATATAACATGCCTGTATTAACACAATGCAATTTGTTTCTAATAAAGAACTAATTATTTAAAATAGCCGCTACTCAGCCCCAAAAATTTATCTAACTTTCTTATTTCTTTTTTTATAATGCTATACATTCATTATATTAGTTCTTTATAAAGAACATGTCAATATAACTACATCAATTTTCCTAAAAATTTTCTGAACATTTAGGGAAGTTCTCAAGATTGCTAATTTTTTTTCATATCCAGCAATTACAGTTGACACCCTCTCCAATTTGTAGTAATTTTTATAAATAATCTAAATAATTGATTTCTTATCAAGAGAGGTTGAGGGAATGGCCCTGCGACGCCTCAGCAACCATCAATGGTT
This sequence comes from Neobacillus vireti, assembly GCF_001026695.1. GTDB lineage: Bacteria > Bacillota > Bacilli > Bacillales > Cytobacillaceae > Neobacillus > Neobacillus vireti. The sequence continues at coordinate 426,133 of NZ_LDNB01000007.1, read as the reverse complement.
TCAACCATTGAAAAGGTGCTAAGTCCTGCAAATTAGTTTGCTAATTTGCGAGATAAGAAGAATGACGCTTTGGTCGTATTTACAAAAGCCTTCTTCTTATAGAAGGCTTTTTTTATTGGAAAAGCGGAAGCTCTTGCAGTTGGCCATTCTCATCATTAAAGGAGAGTGCATCATGTACAAAATTGATACAAAACTAGCCCAAATTGGAAATCGCAGTGAGACAGCGACTGGAACGGTGAATCCGCCGATTTACTTTTCAACGGCTTACCGACATGCAGGAATTGGGCAATCGACTGGCTATGACTATATTCGTACTGGAAACCCCACAAGACAAATTCTTGAAAAGTCAATTGCTGATTTAGAATACGGTGACCAAGGATTTGCCTGCAGCTCTGGTATGGCGGCCATTTTCACGGTGCTTTCATTGTTCCAATCTGGTGATGAATGGTTAGTGAGCGAAGATTTATATGGCGGCACCTACCGTTTATTGGAACAAGGATTTAAGAAGTGGGGCTTAAAGACGAAATATGTGAATACCTGTTGTCCGGAAGAGGTCGAACGGAGAATTACCCCTTCTACAAAGGCTATTTTTCTGGAGACCCCTACAAATCCCCTGATGCAGCAAGCAGATATTGCCGCAATCTCAGAAATTGCTAAGAGACACGGGGCTTTGCTGATTGTTGATAACACCTTCTATACTCCATTATTGCAGCAGCCCATCCTGCTTGGCGCCGATATTGTCATCCATAGCGCGACTAAGTATTTAGGCGGCCATAATGATGTGCTGGCGGGCCTTATCGTTGCCAAGGGAAAAGACATTTGTGAAGGATTAGCCCTTCATCATAACGGTGCCGGCGGTGTGCTAAGCCCGTTTGATGCTTGGGTGTTAATGCGCGGAATGAAAACGTTAGCGCTTCGAATGGAACGCCATGAGAAAAATGCAAAGGAAATTGTCGAATACCTTTCGAACCATGAAAGTGTTGCAGATGTTCTCTACCCTGGTAAAGGAGGAATGGTGTCCTTCCGATTGAAAGAAGAAACATGGGTAAATCCATTCCTTCAAAATATAGCTTTGATTACCTTTGCTGAAAGCCTTGGCGGCACGGAGAGTTTAATTACTTATCCAACAACACAAACTCATGCCGACATTCCTGAAAAAATTCGCCTGCAGCAAGGAGTCGACAATTGTTTATTACGTTTTTCCGTTGGGATTGAAGATGCCGGCGATTTAATCCAAGATTTAGAGCAAGCTTTAGCAAAAATTACAGAAGGAGTGATTGCTTAATGTCCGGCGCTGAATATAGCTTTCAAACAAAACTCCTTCATAATCAGCACAAAGTCGATCCAACCACTGGGGCTGTAAGTGTACCAATCCAACATGCCTCTACCTTCCACCAATCTGATTTCGATCAGTTTGGCAAGTACGATTATGGCCGCAGTTTAAATCCAACAAGAGAGGCACTTGAGGATGTGATTGCGGAACTCGAGGGCGGACTAAAAGGATTTGCCTTTTCATCAGGAATGGCCGCGATTTCGACGGCATTCCTCCTGCTTTCCGCAGGAGACCATATTGTCATTACAGAAGATGTCTATGGCGGAACCTTCCGGATGGTTGCACAAGTCCTTCCCCGATTAGGCATTGACCATACATTTGTCGATATGACGGATTTAGATGCAGTAAAGCAGGCGATTCAACCAAATACAAAAGCCTTTTATATGGAGACCCCCTCTAACCCATTAATGAAAGTCACGGACATTAGGGCCATTTGTGAGTTAGCGAAGGACATCGATGCGATCACTTATCTCGATAATACCTTCCTCACCCCTGCCCTGCAAAAACCATTGGCGTTAGGAGTCGATATTGTCCTCCATAGTGCGACTAAATTTTTATCAGGGCATAGTGACGTAGTAGCAGGACTTGCCGTCGTGAAGGACGAAGAATTGGCAAAACGATTAGGCTTTTTGCAAAACGGGTTCGGGGCTATTCTTGGTGTTCAAGATGCCTGGCTCGTCTTGAGAGGGTTAAAGACGCTTCACGTTCGCTTGGAGCAATCGCAAAAATCAGCTCATAAACTGGCAGAATTCTTAGATGCACATCCGCTTGTGGAAAAAGTATATTATCCAGGCCTTGTCAGTCATCCACAATACCAAATTCAGAAGGAGCAAGCTGGTGGTCCCGGAGCCGTCTTATCCTTTGAATTGGCTGACGAAGATGCACTTCGAACCTTCCTTGCTAACGTAAAAATACCTGTCTTTGCTGTCAGCCTTGGCGCGGTGGAGTCGATTTTATCGTATCCGGCTAAGATGTCACATGCGGCAATGCCGCAAGCAGAAAGAGAAAAGCGCGGAATTAAAAACAGTCTGATTCGTTTATCAGTTGGGCTCGAAAATCCTGACGATCTAATTAAGGATTTTTCCCAGGCACTAGAATCGGTTAGTGAAAAACAATTGGTGTTACAGCAAGGAGAATTACAATGAGTTTTTTAGAAAAATTAAACAACCAAATCCTAATCGCGGATGGAGCGATGGGAACACTTCTGTATTCATACGGTACGGACTGTTGCTTCGAGGAGTTGAACATTTCTCAGCCTGGGCAAATCCAAAATATTCATAAGGCTTATATTGATGCCGGTGCAGACGTTATCCAAACCAATACGTATGCGGCCAATTATTTAAAGCTCCAGCGCTATGGCCTCGAGGATTCGGTGAAGGAAATTAACAGTGCCGCTGTTAGGAATGCAAAAAAGGCTGCACAAAATAATGCCTATGTGCTTGGGACAGTCGGCGGGAATCGCGGGGTTAAGCCTGATTCTGTGTCGATTGAGGAATTAAAGCGCAGCTTCCGTGAACAATTATATTGTCTTTTGCTCGAAGGGGTCGATGGGTTGTTGCTGGAAACCTTTTACGACCTTGAAGAGCTTGAAACGATTCTTACGATTGCCCGGAAGGAAACGAAGCTGCCCATCATTGCCCAGGTCTCGCTTCAAGAGCCTGGAATTTTACAAAATCAAACGCCGGTTAACGAAGCATTAACGCGACTTGAAGGTCTCGGAGCCGATGTCATTGGACTCAATTGCCGGCTTGGACCGCACCATATGCTGCTGGCACTTGAGCAAATTGAACTCCCAAAGCATGCCTTTCTCTCCGCCTATCCTAATGCCAGTCTGCCAGCTTACACGGACGGGAAGTTTCATTATGAGGGGGATGCGGATTATTTCCGTCAATCTGCGCAAAGCTTTAGGACTCAAGGAGTCCGTCTTCTCGGCGGCTGCTGCGGCACAACGCCGGAGCACATCAGGGCATTTTCTGAAGAACTAAAGAATAGTGTTCCGGTTACTGAAAAGGTAGTAAAATTAAAACCAAAGAAGATTGTCGTAGAGCCTTCTGCTGTAAAAAGGGAGTTTGCTCCCCTTCAGGAAATTGTAAAAGAGCGGCCATCGGTTATTGTCGAATTAGATCCTCCACGGAAGCTGGATACTTCAAAGTTTTTCGAAGGGGCTAAAGCTTTAAAAGAAGCTGGAATTGATTCGATTACACTTGCGGATAATTCGCTTGCGACAGTAAGGATTTCAAATGAATCATTGGGCTACTTAGTAAAGCAGGAATTAGCGATGCGGCCGCTAATCCATATTGCCTGCCGCGACCGTAATATCATTGGCTTGCAATCGCATTTAATGGGGCTGCACACACTTGGATTGAATGACGTTCTTGCAATTACGGGAGATCCGGCAAGAGTCGGCGATTTTCCGGGTGCCTCCTCTGTTTACGATGTGTCCTCATTTGAGCTGATTCAAATGATTAAGCAGCTGAATGAAGGGCTGTCTTTTTCCGGTAAAGATCTAGGGCAAAAGACAGATTTTAGCATTGCCGCTGCTTTTAACCCAAATGTTCGTTCTTTAGAGAAAGCAGTGAAACGATTAGAGAAGAAGATTCATTTTGGGGCAGATTACTTTATCTCCCAACCTGTTTTTTCAGAAGAGAAGTTAATCGAAATCTATGAAAATACGAAACATCTTGACGCACCTATTTATATTGGCTTAATGCCGCTTTTGAATAGTAAAAATGCTGAGTTCCTTCATAATGAAGTCCCTGGAATCAAAATCGCCGATTCGATTCGGGAACGGATGGCTGTGCTGAACGACAACCCGATTCAAGCTGCTAGAGAAGGAATTGCCATTACTAAGTCACTCATTGATGCGGCATTGGATTTATTTAACGGGATTTATTTAATTACACCATTTTTACGCTATGAACTGACTGCCGAGCTCGCTATATATGCACGGCAGCGTGCTGAAGAATTGAGGGGGAACATCATCTATGCCGAAAACACCATTTAATGAGCAGCTAAAAAAACGCATTCTCGTCATGGACGGGGCTATGGGAACAATGATTCAACAGGCCAATCTTAGCGCTTCGGATTTTGGCGGAGAACAGTATGAAGGCTGTAATGAGCACTTAAATTTAACCGCCCCATCAGTTATTGCCGGAATTCATCGCGAATACCTTGAAGCCGGCGCCGATATTATTGAGACGAATACGTTCGGGGCAACAAGCATTGTCCTTGATGACTATGAGCTGGGATTTAAAGCTTATGAGATTAATAAAATTGCCGCAATGATTGCTGTCAAAGAAGCAGTGAAGATTTCCACCGATGTTTGGCCCCGCTATGTGGCAGGATCAATGGGTCCGACGACAAAAACCTTAAGTGTTACTGGTGGTACAACATTTGATGCCCTTGCGGCTGCTTACGAGGAACAGGCAATCGGATTAATTGACGGCGGAGTCGATTTACTGCTGCTTGAAACGAGCCAAGACATGCTAAATGTGAAAGCGGGCTTTGTCGGGATGCAAAGGGCTTTTGAAAAAACAGGCAAAACATTGCCGCTGTTTATTTCGGGAACCATCGAGCCAATGGGGACGACACTTGCGGGACAAACGATTGAATCATTTTATATTTCGGTTGAGCATATGAATCCTGTTGCTGTAGGCTTGAATTGCGCAACTGGTCCTGAATTTATGCAGGATCATGTCCGGTCACTTTCAGGTCTTGCCTCTGTTGCAGTCAGCTGTTATCCGAATGCCGGATTGCCAGATGAAGAAGGCCACTATCATGAAACACCGGAAACACTGGCAAAAAAGCTGTCTGACTTTGCCGCCCATGGCTGGCTGAATATTGTTGGCGGCTGCTGCGGGACAACGCCTGACCATATTCGGGCGATTGCTGAGGCGATGAAGAATTATCAGCCGAGGGAAGTGCTGCAATCCAGTGTTCATATGGTTTCCGGTATTGAACCATTCGTTTATGATGACCCGACACTACGGCCAATTTTGGTTGGGGAACGGACGAATGTGATTGGTTCGCGCAAATTCAAACGGTTAATCACGGAGGGGAAATTTGAAGAAGCAGCGGAAATTGCCCGGGCACAGGTGAAAGGCGGAGCGCATGTGATTGACCTTTGCCTCGCGGATCCGGACCGTGAGGAAATCGTTGATATGGAAAATTTCATCAAAGAAGTGGTTAAAAAAATTAAGGTTCCCTTGGTGATTGATTCAACAGATGAAAAAGTCATTGAACGGGCACTAAAATATTCGCAGGGAAAGGCAATTATCAATTCGATTAACCTTGAAGACGGGGAGGAACGATTTGAAGCGGTTGTACCATTGATTCACCGCTTTGGTGCTGCGGTTGTTGTCGGGACCATTGATGAAGAAGGAATGGGCGTTACGGCCGAGCGGAAACTGGCAATTGCTAAACGTTCCCATGACCTATTAGTGAATAAATACGGCCTTAAACCACAGGATTTAATTTTTGATCCGCTTGTTTTTCCAGTTGGCACGGGTGATGCCCAATATATCGGCTCTGCCAAAGCGACAGTTGAAGGAATCAGGTTAATCAAAGAGCAGCTTCCGGGCGTACAGACGATTCTCGGTGTTAGTAATGTATCCTTTGGGCTTCCGCCTGTTGGCAGAGAAATTCTCAACTCCGTGTATCTCTACCATTGCACTTTGGCTGGACTAGATTATGCGATAGTAAATACGGAAAAACTGGAGCGGTTTGCTTCGATTTCCAAGGAAGAAGTCCAATTGGCGGATTCACTGCTGTTTGATACGACGGATGAAACGCTCGCGACCTTTACTGAATTTTATCGGGGCAAAAAGAAGGAATCAAAGGTAACGGTTCCGGATATGAGCTTAGAAGAGCGCCTAGCCTATTATGTGGTCGAAGGTACGAAAGAAGGCTTGCTGACAGATTTAAACCTGGCCCTTGAAAGCTATCCTGCCCCGCTAGATATTATTAACGGCCCGTTAATGAATGGAATGAAGGAAGTCGGCCGTCTTTTTAATGATAACCAATTAATTGTTGCTGAAGTATTGCAAAGTGCTGAGGTAATGAAAGCGGCAGTATCTCATTTAGAGCCGCATATGGAGAAAGGCGATGTCTCCGCTTCTAAGGGAAAAGTCATTTTAGCAACCGTCAAAGGCGATGTTCATGATATCGGGAAAAACTTAGTTGACATTATTCTTAGCAATAATGGCTACGATGTTCATGATTTAGGAATTAAGGTTACGCCTACCGAGCTGGTTCAAGCCATCCGTGAGGAAAAACCTGATTTTGTCGGGTTATCTGGTCTGCTGGTGAAATCGGCGCAGCAGATGGTGTTAACCGCCCAGGATATGAAAGAAGCAGGAATCTCATTGCCAATTTTAGTCGGCGGTGCTGCCCTGTCCCGAAAATTCACAGATACAAAAATCGCCAAAGAATACGAAGGGCTCGTTCTTTATGCGAAGGATGCGATGACAGGACTGGCGCTTGCCAACCAGCTGCAGTCACCCGAGGAACACCAAAAGCTGCTTGATGAAAAACAAGAAAAGCTGGCTGCAATACCTGTTCCGATTGATTTGCCAAGCCGGTCAGCTGTGTCTGTGGCTGTGAAAGTAAAGCCTTCCGTCTCAACCGAAGTACCGGTCTTTACGCCCATGGATACGAAAAGACATATTCTAAAATCGTATTCGCTGTCCCATATTGAACCTTACATTAATATGCAGATGCTGCTTGGGCACCATCTGGGCGTTAAGGGGAAAATTGCGAAATTGATTGCTGAGAAGAACGAAAAGGCGTTAAAGGTAAAAGAAGTGGTTGATCAATTACTTGTAGATGCCAGTTCGAACAACTGGATTACTCCGGCGGCTGTTTATCGATTTTTCCCAGCACAATCGGATGGGAACAAGGTAATTATTTATGACCCAGAAAATCCGGCCATTATTATTGAAACATTTGATTTCCCGCGTCAGGAATCTGCGCCGCATCTTTGTTTAGCTGACTTTGTAAAATCGGTTGACAGCGGCGTTATCGATTATGTTGGCTTTTTCAACGTGACAGCCGGGAGAGGAATTCGTGAAAAAGCTGACCAATTGAAGGCAGTCGGACGGTTCCTTGAATGTCACGCACTTCAGTCCTTGGCTTTGGAAACAGCAGAAGGTTTTGCCGAGTTAATTCACCGGCAAATGCGCGACCGCTGGGGATTCCCTGACCCGCTTGATTTTACGATGCAGGACCGCTTTGCCGCTCATTATCAAGGCCAGCGATTTTCGTTTGGCTATCCGGCTTGTCCGGATTTAGAGGATCAAAAGAAACTGTTCAAGTTGCTTCAGCCAGAAGATATCGGTGTACAGTTAACTGACGGTTGTATGATGGAACCGGAAGCGTCTGTTTCGGCAATGGTGTTTGCCCATCCGGAAGCAAGGTATTTTAATGTGTTGAGATAAGATTTTGAAGTAATTCCGCGGAGTTAGCATGTACTCCGCGGAATTTTTGGTCTATTTTGGGGCTTTCCGTAACTTGAGCACGGATTCCGCCAAACTTCGTAATGATTCCGCCCAAACTGATTCTTCCAGCAAAAACCATTCAACTAGACTCCTTATCGTGAACATTCCTTGACAATTAATATAAAAAGGAATATAGTTACCTAGGTAATTAATTTGTATATTTGGAGTGAAATCAATCCCTAATGAATAGCCACGAATTATTCCATACGCTGCACCAACTTTCACGACAGCTTACCAATAAACTCAATGAAGCCTTGAAACCATTTGGATTATTTAATGCCCAGTGGGCCGTTATCTTTGTTCTAAATAATAAGGGCTCACTTACCCAAAAGGAACTTTGTGATTACCTTTTTGTCGAAGCACCGCCAATGACCCGTACCATCCAGCGGCTTGTCAAACAAGGATATGTAAAACAAGTTCCAGGCCTAGATAAGCGCGAGAAACATGTTCAATTAACTCAAGAAGCTTTAAAGCTTTATCCAGAATGGGAAAATGCTGTGAATGAAATCAACCAGGAATTACTTAAACATTTCCCATTAGCATCACAGGAGGAGCTTTCCAAATTACAAAAAAGCTGGTTGCACCAGCTTCTATAAAAAGGAGTGCATCTAATGAATAAACCTAAACTTTGGACAAAGGATTTTATCAGTGTTTCTTTAAGTAACTTTTTTCTATTTTTGACTTTTTATATTTTGCTTGTCACACTTCCCTCCTATGCGCTGGATGAATTACATAGCAGTGCGTCACAAGCAGGGCTAATGACAACAGTATTTTTGCTTTCTGCCATCATTTCACGCCCGCTTGCTGGACAATGGATGGAGCGGGCAGGGAATAAAAAGGTACTATTAACAGCGTTGATTATTTTCGCTGCTGCTTCACTCTTTTACTTTTTCCCAAAATCAATTACCGGTTTTCTCGTTGTTCGTCTACTACACGGGATTGGGTTTGGGATGGCGACAACAGCGGTAGGTACGATTGTCGCTGATCTCATTCCCGCTTCGCGCCGTGGGGAAGGAATGGGCTACTTTGTCATGTCGACCAATATGGCGATGGTTATGGGGCCATTTGTCGGATTGTTGGCTATTCAGCAGTGGGGAGCAAAAGTATTATTTATCCTAAGTGTTATTGTCGCGGTTGGTTCCTTGATTACTGGTCTAAGTGTCAAGCTAACGAAAACGGAACAGCCAAATCAGATAGAAGTCCTTTCATCCTTCTCATTCCGAAGCCTTTTTGAAGCCTCTGCTGTTCCGATTGCAGTTGTGGGCGGCTTCCTGGCTATCGTCTATTCTGCCCTGCTTTCATTTGTTTCGATCTATGCAAATGAAATTCACTTGGCAAGTGTTTCAAGTCTATTCTTCGTAGTTTATGCGATTGTACTGTTACTTTCCAGACCGTTTACCGGCAAATGGCTCGATCAGTTTGGTCCAAACGTGATTTCCTATCCATGCCTGGTGCTTTTTGCAATTGGGATGTTTATCTTAAGCCAAAGCGGCGGTGCGGTGACATTTCTACTGTCTGCCGGTTTGATTGGATTGGGCTGGGGTACTCTATTTCCAACCTTCCAAACGATTGCGATTCAAAATGCTGAACCTCGAAAAAGGGGTTTAGCGACAGCTACCTTTTTATCCATCTATGATACAGGGATTGCTTTGGGATCGTTTTTAGTGGGCGTGATTGCCGCGAAAATGGAATATAGTTCTTTATATTTCTATTGTTCGTTCTATGTCCTGATTGGAGTGGTTCTCTTTTACTTCCTTCATACGAAAAAGAAAAACACTTCAGCAAAATTAGAAACTCAACAATCATCGAAAGTACAGGAAATTTAAAAATTAACTAAACAAACCTCCTCCAAATGTTATATAATGGATTGCAACCAACATGGAGGAGTGATTTTTATGGCGAAATCTAAAGCCAAAAAGTTCAGAGAAAGACTTACGCGCGAAGGAAAAATGAATCCGGAAGTAAAGCGAAGTGCATTTGTTTTTTCAGACATGCGCACGAGAACAACTAAGACGAAAAAAGACCACTTATACCAATTTAAACACAAGAACCATCAATCCCAAGACGGATACGATGGTTCTTTTTTATTTCTAAACCATTTCGTTTTCCCAATATCTTAAAACGAGCAGTTTATTTTACATAGCTTATTTGTTGCGTTAGGATAATACTGTTAACTGAAAATTTGGGAGGTTTTGAAATGTATGATGTTGTAATCATAGGAGCTGGACCTACTGGAGCAAGTGCAGCGTTATTTACAGCGAAAGCTGGTAAGAAAACATTAGTTATTGATAATGGTAAAAGCGTTACCAAAAGAGCTTGGATTGAAAATCATTATGGTGTTGCAGAAATCACTGGCCAAGACCTTGTGGAAACGGGTAAACAACAAGCACGCAAATTTGGTGCAGAAATAGTAACAGCTACTGTTACGAACGTAAGTAAATCAGACAACGGTTTTAAAGTAGAAACTGATCAATCGGAATTTGAAGCTAGTCATGTCATTATGGCAACTGGGATGATGGCTGACCTTGCTGAAAAAATCGGCTTAACAACTAAGCCTGGTACTGAACCAAGAATTAAAACGATTCTTGATGTCGATGCGGCTGGAAAGACAAATATTGATGGCATCTGGGCTGCCGGAACCATCGCCGGTGTTAGCATGCACACAATTATTACAGCCGGAGATGGTGCAAAGGTTGCCATCAATCTAATTAGCGAGCTAAACGGCGAACGATATGTTGACCACGATATATTGAAAAAATGATAATTGAATATCATTGAAGGAGACTCAAAGAGGGTCTCTTTTTTTTTCGTTGACAAGGTTACTCCTTCCTTTTAAAATTGCATTATCTTTATTACCATTTTTTGAAAATGTAAGCGAGGATTATTGGACTTATTTTTTCCAGTACTAACATTACATGATCTACTAAGGAGACAATTTATGATCAAAAAAGACAGTAATCTTAAGCTCGTGGTTGCCGGTATCCTCTTGGCGATTTTAATGTCGGCCATGGATAACACGATTGTTGCGACGGCGATGGGAACCATCGTTTCCGACCTTGGCGGCTTTGACAAATTTATCTGGGTGACATCAGCTTATATGGTCGCCGTTATGGCGGGGATGCCGATTTTCGGTAAACTCTCAGATATGTACGGTCGAAAACGCTTTTTTATCTTTGGATTAATCGTGTTCCTCGTTGGCTCTGCTTTATGCGGCATTGCCCAAAGTATTATTCAATTAAGTATTTACCGGGCGATTCAGGGGATTGGCGGCGGTGCTCTTATGCCAATCGCGTTTACGATTGTGTTTGATATTTTCCCGCCGGAAAAGCGCGGAAAGATGACCGGCTTACTTGGAGCGGTTTTCGGGGCATCCAGCGTATTAGGACCGCTGCTGGGGGCCTACATTACGGATTATATTAGCTGGCATTGGATTTTCTATGTAAATGTTCCACTTGGAATTATTTCACTTATTTTAATCAGTCGTTTTTATCATGAATCATTAAGCCATTCTAGGCAAAAAATTGACTGGATTGGGGCCATTACACTTGTTATTTCTGTTGTTAGCTTAATGTTTGCCCTCGAGCTCGGCGGAAAAGAGTATGCTTGGAAATCGATTCAAATCATTAGCTTATTTGCCAGTTTCCTTGTCTTTTTCGTTGCTTTTTTCATTGCTGAGTTGAAGGCGGAGGAACCTATTTTACCGCTTTGGCTGTTTAAGAGAAGGCTGTTTGCGACTTCGCAAATCCTAGCTTTTCTTTATGGTGGTACATTTATTATTTTAACCGTGTTTATTCCGATTTTCGTTCAAGGAGTATACGGCGGCACCGCCAAAAATGCCGGCTTAATTTTGACACCAATGATGCTCGGCTCTGTCGCAGGAAGTTCTGTTGGCGGGATCTTCTTAACGAAAACTTCGTACCGAAACCTGATGTTGATTTCAATAGTTTCCTACGTGTTAGGAATGTTTTTCCTTGGCAGTATGACGGTTGATACTGCCCGCTATCTATTGACCATTTACATGATTCTTGTTGGATTTGGGGTAGGTTTTTCCTTTTCTTTACTTCCAACTGCTTCAATTCATAATTTGGAGCCGCAGTATCGCGGAACCGCAAACTCAACCAACTCGTTCCTTCGTTCGTTTGGGATGACACTTGGCATAACGATATTCGGTACAATTCAGGGTAATTTATTTCAGGATAAACTGAAAGCAGCATTTGCCGGCATGCAGGGTGGAGGAAATTTTAAACTGGGAGATCCACGTGAGCTTTTCCAAGCCAGTAAGCGTGCGGAGATACCTGATTTTATTTTAAGTAAAATTGTTCATGCGATGTCCGATTCAATTACCCATACCTTTATGGTTGCGTTGATTCCGATTGCACTTGCAGCAGTGACAATCTTTTTCATGGGGAAATCCCGGGTAGAAGTGAATAAGCAGCCAGCAAAGAACTGATGAAACAAGCACCTTAAAGGGTGCTTGTTTTTTAGTTTGGCTTAAATCGCGGTGGTTTATCGATTCGCCCATAGAACAGCGGAATTCGCCCATTGGAGGTTAAAATCCGCCCATTGAAACTAGATATTCGCCCATTGAGTGCTAAAATTCGCCCATTGAAGAATATGTTAGAAATTTCGTAACAAATTTCGATAAAATACGGCAGGAAATTCACTCCTTTATTAGAATTTATCTTTAAATTGAAAGGAGTGATGAATTTGATTATCAAGGGAAGAACAAAACCGTTTGTTATGCTTATTTTGGAAGCCCTAGTACGGCGGCTCCCATTGAGCCACCAAAAATACCAGTTAATATTAGAGGAGCTTGGCAGGCGGCAAGCCGGTTACCAGGGGGAGAAATCGCTTGATTATTATTACCGGGAGCTGCCGAACGAGAAATACATGATCCTCCATGATTTAAACCTTCCTGATGGAGACTATAACTGCCAAATAGACACCCTTCTTTTAACTTCAGAATTTGCTCTAGCGATAGATGTAAAACATTTTGCCGGAAAGTTAATTTTTGATACTGAAAATGAACAGTTTATTCAATTCCATAATGGTAAAGAAAAAGGATATCCCTATCCGATTGCTCAGGGAGAAAGACATCAAAAGTACATAAAGAAGCTTCTGGCAAAACATCATTTTCCTCCAGTCCCTGTTGAATATTTAGTGGTTATCAGTAATGGGTATGCTTCCTATGTCGTAACCGGGAACAAAGCCTACAAAGTGAAACCGCGAGTTTGTAAGGCGGATGTCCTCTTAAACAAAATTGAGCTTTTGGAAAAACAATATTCGAATCCGCTTCTTACAGCCAAAGACCTCCGTAAGCTATGCCGCCTCCTATTGAAAATGAATACCATGCCGACCAACTATATTTTGAAAAAATACGGTATTCAAGGATCGGACCTGTTAACGGGTGTCCTCTGTCCTACAAACCAGAACCACACACTTATTCGTAAAAATCAAAATTGGTACTGCCCTTCATGCGATACTTTTTCAAAAGATGCGCATATGGACGCATTGAAGGATTACTTTCTGCTATTTGGTTCGACAATAACCAATCAGCAGTTTCGGGAATTTGCGCATTTGAAATCACGTTACGTAGCAAAAAGAATATTGCTATCTTGTGACCTACAAAGTTTTGGAAATAACAGATTCCGAAAATATACTCCGAAGGACTTCACTTAGTGTGTCTATTATTTACTTGAAATTTACGCGAAAACGAAATCGCCCATTGAATGGCAAAATTCGCCCATTGAACAGCGGAATTCGCCCATAGAAACTGGATATTCGCCCATAAAGCGCTAAAATTCGCCCATTGAACTACCATTGGAGGAGAATTTCACCTATAAAAGCGGAAAAAGGACGCCAAATTCGGTGTCCTTTCCCATTTCTACGAAAAATCAGCTATGCTCCCCACTATTTAGACCTCAAGATCCTTTCCCTCTTCAACAATATGAAACAATAGATGTGCAAGGTGATGAATTGGACCGTATTCTTCTTCCTCTTCGTCAGTTTCTTCATTAAATTCGAGATCATTTAAGAAAAGTGCCATGAATTCGTAAAAGTCCTTCAACTGGAACGAGTAGCAGGCAACAGGTTCTTCGCTTTCCTCTTCGTATTGCAGTACCATATATGAGAGATCACCATCAATGTCTGCAGCATCGAAAAAGACAAAGAAGCCTATATTTGTGTCGAGCTCAAATAAATGCCTTGTTCCGCCTGCGGTTGCCTTTTCAAATTCCTCTTGATTTAGTTTTTGAATCTGCATGCTGTCTACATTATCTTCTTGATGAAAACCAACAACAAATGATTTCATGATATCCTCCTCAGTCCTCTTCCGAAATTTTTAAACACATATTGGTAGGATACCCTTTTTAAATGAAAAAAACCCCCTAATGATTCAGGAGGCTAAAAGTATGAGCACATTAAACTGGAGGATAAATAGGGTGATCTTGAGTAGAATCTGCAACATTAACTGGATTCGCATCATTTACCGGTGCTGCACATACAAGCAAGGCAAGTGAAAATAATACAATTATTGCTTTTTTCATTTAAACTCCTCCTCAAATAATTTTATTTAAATAGTTAACTGCTTCCAAATAGCTTCCTTGTTGACGAAAAAAATCTGAAAGCATTTTGTAAAAACGGGTTAGGTCGTTCTTATGCTCTTTCGTCCCTTCCAAATGGGGAATTACTTTTGCTTCTAAATATTTAAATGCTTTATCAGGAGAGATTATATGGAACAGATAAAAATCTGCCAGTAAGCGGTATTTTTTTATGCCAAGGTCCTTCGCCAAAGAACTGACTACTTGAAAACTCTCTTTCGCTTTGGCTACTTCATTCAGTGAATATTGGATTTCACCAATAGAATATAAAGTCACAAGATAGTGCTGATTTTTGATTGGTTGAAGCGCTAAGCTTTTTTCATAATAATCCAGGGCATCCTTCGGTTTATTCCTTTTATTTTGTAGGAAGCCCATATTGTGATAAATTTGCGGAAGAAGTTTTTCCTCATTTAACAATTCGGCATTACGAATCAAATGTCTAAAACTATCCTCTGCTTCTTCATATATATTAGAGTGGGTGTAGTTAATCCCTAACATCATTAGTGTATGAAGAATTCGGAAGAAGTTATGCTCATTCATAAATAACTGGAGAGCCACTTTTCCAAAATGAATTGCATGCCCAGACTGCTCAAGCGACCCTTTCACAAAAGCACGATGATAAAAAAAATCGGCATTTGACCTTTCATTGCTCGGATCATTATATAAAGCCTCAAGTATTTCGTCAGCTGCTTTATAGTGTCCCTTCATAATTAAACATACAGCATTAAAGTAAGAAAATAAATACTCTTCATGTTGGGAAAAATTTTTCTTTTGTTTAAATAATAAATCCTTTTGCAACTCTGCCTCGTCCAATAATCCTCTAAATAATAGATACCGATATTTATATAGTTCATATAAATGAATATACGTGGAAAAAGGAATAATATCCTCTATTTCTTGCAGCTTTTGATAGACCTCATCTGCCTTATCTTTTAAATAAAAATTAATCTTTTCTCCAAGTTGCTGTAATAAATTATGGATTAACTCCTCTTTTTCCTCGATTTCCTTAAAGTTTATATGTAACCGGCTTAGCAGCAAGGAAACCGTGGCCTCATTGGCTTCTTTTGAGTTGTTTTCAATCTTGCTTAAATGCGGAACAGAGCATATTCCTTTTGCCAGTTCCGTCTGTGTCATCCCTCTTTGCGTACGATAGAATTTAATCAGGGCACCGAATTCCATAATGCCACCCAGCCCCTTTCTTTTCTTACCATTTTACTATATTAGATCCACTATTTACAATTTATTCAGAATATTTTTCCATATTTTAATACTTATCTAGACGACATTAGTAGATAAGATTACAATTTAATAGCATCAAAAACTTGGGAAAATTTTTATATTTATTAAAATTTAGCTAGATTTTCTTTAAAAATATATTTTTTGAAGTCATTTTAAATGTTGTTTCGTCTAAGAGTTAGTAACAAAAAGGAAGGAGACTTCAAAAATGTCTGACGGGGAAATTGATAAAGCAATCTCTTCAACCATTGACCGGGAAGCGGTCCTGGAAATTATCATGGACGCTTATGGGGATCGAATCAAACGTTTGGTCTATTCTTACGTAAAGGATTGGGGAACTGCCAGTGACTTAACCCAAGAAGTATTTGTCACTGCTTATATGAAATTAGAAACCTTTGAAAGAAGATCATCCTTTAAAACATGGATCTTTACGATAGCGGTCAATAAATGCAAGGATTATTTAAAAAGCTGGCATTATCGTAACATGGTTATGAATGAGAAGGTATTTTCGTTTATGAAGGATAAGAGCAAAACGCCTGAGGAACAAGTGTTGCGTAATGACGAAAACCGTGAACTGCTTGATGCCATCTGGGGGTTGCCGCTAAAATATCGCGAAGTATTTTTGCTCCATTATTATCAGGACTTATCCTTACAAGAAATGAGTACAACTTTAGGGATTCCGATCACGACGGTTAAGACTCGTTTGTTTCGTGGAAAAGAAAAATTGAAACGTTTTTTTCCAGCCATTAAAAGGGGTGAAAACCATGGATAATTTGAATGTAAAGGTGAAAGCGGCATATGATCAATTATTTCCAGAGGAATCTAGATTAACAGAAGCGGAAAAACAAAAGATTCGCAAACGGGTCAGCAGCCTTAAAACGAAGCAGCCAAAACGCAAGCTCGAGTTATTTCCAAGGGCGGTTACAATCATTGTGGCAGCATGTTTCTTACTATTTATCGGCGGGGTCATTGGCAAGGAGATTAACCTAGAAGTAACTCAAGACAAAAGCGACCAGCATCAAACAGCTTCCGTTGATGAATTTTACAAAGGTATCAATGTCGGTGATAAAGTAAATGGCTGGGAGCTTGTTTCCAAACAACCCGACGATGCAGCAAAGTCGGATCCATCGGGTCTAAAGAAGGCAACTTTTAAGGGAAATGCCATTTTAAAAGGGGGGATCGTCCTTACAAATGAGTATGACTCAGCTTATCCAAATAAACTTGGCTTTCTCCCTGATGAACAATCAATCAAAATGCTTCCACTGGACGTGGATAAGGGCAAGGTGAAGGAGATAATACTGGATTTTGACGATCAAGCAAGCGTTGAAAAGATATTAAATATCAAGCCGGGGGATACCTTCGACCATACGACGATTGAAATTGATCAGTATACCGCTAATTACAAGGAGGGCGTGGAAATTCCGGATACTGTCCATTTTACCGCTTTGCTTGATATGAATGGAAAAAATATGACTTATGATACTTCTATAACATTAGATGCAAATGGTCAATTGATTCTTTCTGCTCATCTAGAATTAGTTTACAGTACTTTCTCGAAAACATATAAAGATGAAACATTAGCAGACTTAGCACCTGTCGACATCTTCAAACTTTTTTATTATGCCGAGGAGCGGAAGGATTACAAGACGCAGTATGCCCTTTATATGAAGGATCCCGAATATGAGCAGACATTTAAAACAGTGGATGAATATGCAGCAGCAGCAAGTCAGCCGGAAGAGCAAAAGGCTAGTAAAAGCATTTTAGAAATGGTCAAAGCCTCTTCCATTATGGAAAAAATAGATAGTGATTCAGAAGCGCATATTTTCATTTCCAATAAAAATGGATATGGTTTCGGACTTACGAAGAACAAAAAGGGTATCTGGAAGGTCAATTGGATGCCGCTTCAATAATTTTAGAGACCGCCTTTTACAGAAGGGCGGCTTTTTCTATTACTTTTCTATTTTTCCTGGCTGTATTTCTAGGTTACCTGTCGATTTTTTTAATTTACCCGTCTGTTTTCCTATTTTATCCGTCAAAATCACCATTTTACCCGTCCGATTACCTATTTTAGCCGTCAACTTAACTATTTAACTTTTAAAAACAAAACCAGCCCAATAAAAGGGCTGGCAGTCTAGAAATATTTCTTTTTCCAAAAGATAATTGCTGCTAGGGTAGATAATACTCCGCATATTATCAGAGTAAAAATAAACCCGTGTGGATTATTTTCAAACGGTAATTCCACGTTCATTCCAAATAGGCTGAACACCATTGTTGGGAATGACAAAATGATCGTAATCGAAGTTAAAAATTTCATGACAATGTTTAGGTTATTCGAAATAATTGAGGCGAAGGCATTCATCATCCCCGTTAAGATGGAGCGGTACGTTTCGGCCATTTCAATTGCCTGTGTTTTTTCAATAATGACGTCTTCTAATAAGTCCTTGTCTTCTTCATACATTTTTAAATAACTAAAGCGCAAAATTTTATCGAGGACGACTTTATTTGATTTTAATGAGGTGGTAAAGTAAACCAAACTCTTTTCTAAAGCTAGAAACGCAAATAGTTCTTTATTTTTTAAGGATTGGTGAACAACCCGTTCGATTTCATTTGTTTTCTTGTTAATTTGTTTTAAGTAACGAAGATAATAAGAAGAAATGACAAAAAGAATTTGCAGGGCAAAACGTGTCTTTTTAAAGGTATAGAACTCCTTCACTCTGTTTTTCCTAAATTCTTCTAAGATCGGTGAATCTTTTAAGGAAACAGTAATGATACATTCATCGGTTAGGATGATGCCAATTGGAATCGTCTCATAACCGGCAAAACCAGTTTCATCATGGATGATATAAGGGAAGTCGACGATAATATAGACCCGGCCGTCATCCCGTTCGATTCTTGGGCGTTCCTCATCATCGAGGGCATCTTTAATAATGTCGATATCTACCTGGGCATCATTTGAGACCCGGGCAATTTCTTCTGCTGTCGGTGCGTATATATTGACCCAGCAGCCTTTAGTGATCACATCAACTTTTTCTAAAACTTTTGCTTCCGTGCTTTTGTAAATCTCCAGCATGCGAAAACCTCCTCACTCACTTTGTTTGAGGAAGCCAACAACCTTTTCCAGAGTTGATATTTAAGATATTCAATTCAATCCATTCAAAGACATTGACTTCCCCTCGCCTCTTGGGGTCCGGGTCCACGGAATAACTCAAAAATATCAACTCCCTTTAACTTTTTTATCCTACCTTATCATAAACCGAAACTCCGTAAAGTACAAAGGAGTTTTTTCAAATTATTTATCTTCAGGAAAATAGGGGTTTAAATGAATTAATACCTCTCTGATGTTATCATTGTTTTCCATCAGTTTCCCTTTAATTGATTTTGCCAGATCATGTCCCTGCTTGATTGTTTTGAAGTGGTCGATGGCTATTCGTAAATCAACTAGTACATAATGGCCATGCTCCCGTGCGCGAATGCGGTCAATCCGCTTTACCTCGGGAAATTCGGAAATGATGGCCATGTATTCCTGAATGATCACTCCGTCTATATTACGCTCGAGTAAGATATCAAATGCCTCAGTTAACATTTCCTTCGCAATTTTAAAAATTAAATAGGCGACAAAAATACTCGCAGCCTTATCCCCGTAAAGCAGGAAATGGATATCGAATCGTTCACCCACAATCGACAAGAGTACACCAATTGCGGCTGCAATCGAGGCGACAATATCTGCCTTATGATCAAAGGCAATCGCTTCGATTGCCTTGCTCTGATTCTGTTTTGCCACGCGTAATGAACTGCGGTATAAAATGATTTTTGTAATAAATGAAAAGAGCGCGACCCACATAGCCAAAAAGCTTGGTGATTCCACTTTTTGAAATAAACCGCTGATCCCTTCGTAAGCTACATAAATGGACACAAGCAGCAGTAAGAAACCGATAATTTCAGAAACAATGACCTCGGCCTTTCCATGGCCATATGGATGTTCTTTATCTGCTGGCTTATCAGAAATTTTTATCACCAACAAAACAATAACAGATGCAAACACATCTGCCGCCGAATGGATTCCGTCTGCAAACACAGCGTCACTATTTCCATACTTGCCAATAATGATTTTTCCTAAAGTAAGAATAATATTGCTAATTACGCTTATCCAGGCTACCTTTTTGGCTATCGTTTCTCTGGTTTCTCTCATTTCCATCATTATCCACCCCTAAGAATCCACCTAGAAATCATAACAAATCTGACCTATATGGGTCCAGAGAAAAAGTTTTGCCCGCTTCAAGATAAGTTAGCCTCAGGCAAACTTATCTTGAAGCATTTATTCTTTAACCCCGTCTATGTCCTCTTTAATCATTTCCACTTCTTCGACAACGGAAATCTTGTTAATTTGGTCATGCAAGAAATGAAAGGCTTGATCTAATTGTTCACGTGATGGAAATTTGTCTTTTTGTTTCATTTTATTTAACCCCTTAATTTTTTTGAGTAAAATTTTTGAAAAAAGAAGAAAATACCGATGAACCAATAATAAAAAGGAGTGTTTATTTTGGAAAAAAAGAATTCGAACGAAAATACCGATCTGGCCGGACGTACCTATCAAGCAAGCGATTATCAAAAAAATGATCCTCTTTCCTCTGGACTTGCGACCACACATGAACAAGTAAGTGATTCGTACATGGAAGGCGATATCAGTTCAGACAATGGTTCTTCCGAAGGGTAGAAAATTAGAGAAAACAGCTCTCGCTCGAAAGCTGTTTTCTTTTTTTATTGTTTATCATCATCAACATATGGGTCATGTTCATATGCCGGTAAATCCCCAAAACTTGTCATGATCCCTTCTTCATCGAGGGCATCTTCATAGTGTTCATGCTGGGGATTGGGATAAACCTTGATATCATTTCCATACATGTCATTGCCAACAAAGTTTTCATAGTCCTCGACATAACCAATATTTTCATCCGCTTCCGAATAAATATCATTGTAATCATCCTGTGGGAAAGCTAAATCTGATGGTGTATCAGACGTACCCCATGCAGCAACAGTTTGCCAGGAATCCTCGGAATCAAAGCTAACATTTTCTTTTCTATCATCCATGTCAAATTTTCCAAATGGTGGCGCCAACACCTCTTCCTCAACTGGGCGCTGGTGGGAAGTGGCCTGGTCCTGGCTATGATGGATACAAAAGGTGGTATTCGGCAATGCCATTAATCGGTCCATCGGAATCTCCTTTCCGCAGACTTCACATTTCCCGTACCTGCCTTCTTCCATCGCCTCTAAGGCCCGATTGATATTCGTCAGCTGTGATTGATAATGCTCATTTAAAGCGATATCTTTTTCACGTTCATACAATTCGGTTCCCTCATCTGCAGGGTGATTATCATAGCTCGATAACTCCCCCACCGACTCATGGGCATGGCCGCGCTCTAATCCAAAGTGATCATTTTGTTTGAGATATTCTTCTACTTCACTCTTTTGCTGCAATAATTGTAACCGTAACTCAGCAAGTTGCTGTGTCGATAGCATGCGTTACTCCCCTTTCAAAAAAATGTTCATTTGACCCAAAATCTATATCATCCTTAAGTTTTCATTTTTTTAGTGTACCTTTCTATTGTCATTTGTTTCGCCTTTGATTATGTACTAAAAATTTAATTCCACCAAAAACCTATCTGCTAATTGTCGGGCAGACGGAATAAGATTTGCTAAGGTGTGTATCTTAAGAGAAGAATTAAGAAAAGGGGAGATTACGTGGTAAATCTAAACTTTGAAAAATTTAATAAAGTTCAGCAAGCACATCGGACCGAATACTTAGGTGGCAACAAAAATCAAAAGCCTGGACTTAATGACCCAGAATATAACAATCAGGATAATACAGATAAGTCTCCGGGAGCAACTGGACGAGAATAATCAATTATATCCAAATTTAAAAGGTTGAGGCTTTTCATCAACCTTTTTGAACGTACCTTAAGCGAAGCCGCCTGGAGCGGAAATCAACAGACCTATTGAACCAGCCAATAACTAAAACAAGAGGGGCTACCAAAGGTCAGAGACCTGACTTTATGGAAAGCCCCTCTTTTACCCAAATAAGTTATTAAAAGCCTGGATTCCGAAGTAAATTCCAAAGCCAATCAACGAAAGACTGGATAAGAAGGAAATAACAACAAGTAATTGCGAGGTTAAATATTTTCGAAAACTGCTGGCCACACTGGCCATGACAATATCCCATAGGAAAAGCCCGAAAAAAATAGCGCTGCTGTAAAGGATTAATTGGCTGCTCTCATAGGTTGCAGCAGTCTTTGCGAGGACGGATCCGTAAATTCCTAACCAAAACAGAATCGTTAATGGATTGGAGATGGACATCAAGAAGCCGGAAAAAAACGATTTTATCAGCGGTTCGCTGCTTCTTGTATACTCTAGTTCGATCTTCCCGGAATTCATAAACGTTTCAATCCCAGTGTACATCAAAACAAAACAGCCAAAAAACCAAAGAAAGGTTTGCATAAATGAGGTTTCCAAAAATTGGACAACCCCTATGTAAACAACAAGCATATATACGCCATCCGCTACTACAGCCCCGACCCCAATCAACCATGAGTGCATGAAGCCATGTCTGATTCCCCGATCAATTTGCGCCGCATTAATCGGTCCAATTGGTGCAGCCAGTGATAATCCTAACAATATATAGCTTAAAAAAACATTCAAACTACTCCCTCCAATCTAAGAAAAAGCCTGTCTCCTCATATTTATTCAGGCAGGGAGAGTTGTACGACAATAAAAAAGAGCTTTCCTTTTTAAAGAAAACTCTTTCCACTAAATTTATCTTTTCGATGACAAAATTCCTTTGTCCAAAACCTCATTTTCCCCTGTTTGCTGGAGCAAATGGCGCCTTGGCACGGGCAAATTAAAAGAATCAATATCAACAATGTATTTTGGACGCTGCTTTGTCTCTTTATAAATTTTTCCGACATACTCCCCAATTAAGCCTATCGCAATTAACTGGAGACCGCCGATAAGCCAAATGGAAGTAATCAGCGACGTCCAGCCTGTCTCGGTGTTTCCCAAAAATTTAAGTGTTAAGAAGTAGCCGCCAAAGACAAGGCTCATAATAAAAGAAACGAGTCCAATGACTAAGACAAAGCGGATTGGTGAAATAGAAAAGGAAGTAATTCCATCAAAGGCAAAGGCAAGCATTTTTTTTAAAGGATATTTCGTTTGACCAGCTTGTCTCTCTAACCGATCATAATAAACGACATCGGAGCGAAAGCCGAGCAGTGGAACAATCCCTCTTAAGAAAAGGTTAACCTCTTTAAACCTTGCCAACTCTTGGACAGCCCTTTTGCTCATTAACCTGAAATCAGCATGATTATAGACAAGATTTACTCCAAGACTTTTCATCATTTTATAAAAGCCCTGTGCTGTACTCCGTTTAAAGAACGTATCCGTCGCCCGCCCTTTCCTGACACCGTAAACAATTTCACAGCCTTCGTGGAACTTTAATATAAATTCGCGGATAACCTGAATATCATCCTGCAAATCGGCATCAATGGAAATGATACAATCCGAAAGCTCCTTGGCTGCAAACAGCCCGGCGAGTAAGGCATTCTGGTGTCCAACATTTCCCGCTAATTTTAATCCCCGGACAAATTCATTCCGTAACCCCTCTTTATAAATTATTTCCCATGTGTGGTCTTTACTCCCATCATCAACAAACAAGATCTTACTATGTTTTGAAACAAGCGTATCATTAATCAGTTCCTTCAACAGCTGCTGCAGTTGACTTATCGTCTCCGGTAATACCTCTTCCTCGTTATAGCATGGCACTACAATGGTTAGGACTGGTTCCATCATCTGTTCTAAACCTCCGATGTCTACAAAGTCTTATATAAGTAAATTTTCCAGGCAGACGTTTTTGATTCGAATATCTTATCGAGCGCGAGGCTATTTTCGGCGGCATTATCAATTGGGATCGCTGAAAAAATATAGCGGCCGCCCATTTCTTTAAATACATCTGTATTCAATTGCAATTTTTTTAAATGGCGTTTGGAATCCTTTTTGATCATATACCTCTTCCCAAGCTGTGCTGTGAAAATATAGCAGCGGCCGCCCCATTGATCGAAATAGTTGCGGATGGTTTTATTTTCCGCTAATTCCTTTTCAATTATTTTCCTAAATTGATGTTTATAGTTTAATGGATAAAAATTATTGTATGTATCAAGTGTGTAAAAGCCGTTATATTGGGAGATCGCCGGATGAATTCCGATACTGGCAATTCGATATTCCTCCTGCTTCAAGCCAATATGCTCTTTTATTTCATAGAACATTTCCTCAGCGAAAAACTCTTTGACAGTCGGCTTTTGCCGATAAATAATTTCGTCATTAAACAACCCTAAAAAAAGAATTTGCATGACGATAGCCCACTTTGCCATTTTCGCCCAGCTTATTCCTTGAAGTGAAATAATTTTTAACGCGAGAGCGAAGCTTCCATAGATCACAAGCGGTCTTAGGAAGTGATAGCGGGCAAAATTAAAGGTATCCATGAAATGAAACTTTTTAGTTAACGGGAGCCAGCCCTCATAAAACCAAAAGGCATACCAAAGCGACAAGACAAGATTTAAGCCAAATAAAAACACAAACCACTTTTCCTGCTTCCATAGCCTTTTTGAATAAACTAAATAGATGGCAATGAAGGTGGCAGGCAGGATAAATAAGCTATGAACAGTCATGACATGGGTGTGCCCCAGCAGATAATTTTTGAAAAAAAGCCGAACAGTGCGCCAAAAAGGGAGCTCCGCGTGAAAATACTCATCGCGGCTATTGGGCTCTCCCTTATATAGAAAGGAAAAGACTAAGCGATATTCCACAATCATAAAAATTAATGACATATAAGCAATCGAAAACAAAAAGCGAAGATTCCAGCCCTTTCCCCGGAGGAAATCCGTCAGCCAAAAAATCCCCATTGCACTCAAGAAGAAGAAAAAGCCTAAAACAATACTTGCGTATAACGGCAACAAGGTAAGTACCAGATAATCCTTCCACGTTCCCCCGTCCTTCCGAATGTTAAGAAATGCCCAAAGTGCGAGTGGTATCCCTAATGTACTCAACATTCCCGACGGCCAAAATGGTGTTAGGGCAAACGCAAGCGCGCTGCCTATTTGAAAGGGCAGCCACCGCTCACCAGGAAGTAAATGTTTTTTCAACAATAAATACATGCCGAAAAAGGCAGCAATTCTAGTAATTGTCTGGCTTAGGGCATAGGCAATCATTGTCGGAAAGAGAGCATATAACCAGACAATCAGGCTATATTCAGTCCCAAAGGCATTCCTCGACAGCTGCCCATTAATAATTTGCGGTATCACTCCATTTACGCCGCCGAACATTTCCCCGCTTCGCGCTAACACCCTATACCACGCCAAGTTTGAATCCAAATTATCATGAACCCGGATATGGGCATTTTCCTGGAGAATAAAAAGCGGAGAAAGATAGGCCGCTAAAACAATGAAAGCGAAGAGAATGTATCGCCGCTCTTTTTTTATCCCTACAATCACTTCTCTACACCCCGATTCAAAAGTGTATGTCCATAATAAAGTCTGCTTCTTGGCTGGAAATTATTCCTTTAACATAATCTGGTCACTGGTCTTTTTTTCAAAAGGGCGTTTCCATTATTTACATTTGCGAAACTCCCTGTTAAAATAAAATTAATCATTAAAATAAATTTTAACGATAAAATTACTTTTACCGAAAGGATGTTATTTATGTTTAGAATTCTTAAAAACCGAAACTATCTTCGGTTTTGGCTCGGGCAAATCATTTCACAATTAGGGGATGGATTCACGAGAATTGCAATTGTATACTTAGTTGCTACCTTATCGAAGGACCCTCTAGCCATCGGTCTGGTTATTTTCGCTCAGCTTCTCCCGACTGCCTTTTTTGGGATCTTCTTTGGTCCGTTAGCGGATAAATATAACCGAAAATGGCTCATGGTCGGGGCCGATTTTTACCGGATGGTGATTGTCTGTTTAATGATTCCCTTCCACCACTCGGCCGCGGCGCTTATTATCTTAATTGCTTTCCAAGGTCTTGGTTCTGCCCTGTTCGATCCGGCCCGATCTTCATCGATACCTGACCTTGTTGGGGAAGAAAATATCCAGCAGGCGATTTCTCTGTCACAATCAACAAGGGCGGCAATGGATATCATCGGTCCTTCAGTTGGTGCGCTGTTGATGATGACAAACAATTACAATTTTATTTTTGCGATTGATTCTGTTACCTTTGCCGTTTCAGCTTTGTTCATTCTCTCGTTACGAAATCTTGGTAAGAATAAATTGGCAGCTGCTCGATCTTCTGAATCATACTTCAGCTCGATTGGCTCAGGTGTGAAAGAGGTCGTCGGGATGCCAGCCTTACGATTCCTGCTCATTCTGCTGATGCCAATTACCCTTGTCTGCGGAATATTGAATACAAATCTTATCGCCGTCCTCACCAATGAGTTTCATGTTTCCGCCTTTCATTTTGGTTTTATTGAAGCGGCGTCGGCGGTTGGTGTTATTTTCGGCGCTGGTTTTGCCGCTCCCTATGCCCTTAAGAAATTGAATCCAAGTACGATTTTTTTACTGGGTACTGCCACAATTGGGGTTTTGATGGTGGTAATCATTCCGGTTGATACGCTTCAATTACTTTATGGCATCCTTCCTGTATATATTTGGAGTATAATGACAGGAGTAATGAATGCCTTTTTAAATGTTCCGTTAAGCAGCATCTTTTTAAAAATAACTCCATCCGCCTTTAGAGGCAGGGGTTCCTCTTTACTGGGGATTACAGCCAGTACTTCGTCGATGATTGGAATTTTGTTTGGCGGATGGTTATCGAAAGAAATCGGTGTTTTGTATGGAACAGCGATATCAGGGGCACTGCTTATCATTGTCGCAGGATTCATGCCCTTCCTAAAGGGCTATAAAAGCCTGTCGGTTCAGCAAACCGAATCTATTCCTGAAACAGCAGTGCCGGCAGCCGTTAATGAATAATGGAGGTAAGTTTTTGTGAAAAAAATCGATGATATTGAAATAGCCAAAATGATGTTAGATGTTAGAAAAAGAGGAATTCTGGACATTGCCAAAGAACCGGTTACCGTGGGCCAAATTGCCGATGAATTGAATGAGAAGCCGTCGCGGTTATACTACCATGTTAAAAAACTCGAGGAAGCAGGCCTGCTAGAGCTGGTTGAAACCCGCCAGCAGGGAAATTTAATTGAAAAATACTATAAGCGGACGCATGCAGCTGGCCATAGTTTTGAGTTTGATGAAGCATTGTTAAAGGAACATCATGGCACCGTTATGGAGGAAATCATGAATCTGCTCCAGCCTGGCCTGAAGCTTCTTCAATCAGAATTAAAAAAAGGAAAGCCCGACTTTGATAAGCAAGTGAATTTAATGATTAGTCTGCCGACCTTGACGGGAAGAGAATGGGAAACATCACACGAGCGAATGATGCGCTCAATTCACGAGCAACCGAACCAGGTGGAAAGCATTGAGGAATCAAGCCTGCCCAACCTCACCGAGGAACAACTAAATCAAAAATCTAAATACGCCTATATTATGTTGAGTTATCGCGTCGATGACACGGACGCAGACGAGGACTAACAAAAAACCTTCCATATTAAATTGGAAGGTTTCTTTACTATTATATATTTAATATTTTTCATTTTTTTTATCATAAATATTTAACAGGGAATCGAGTTTCTGGCTGCATTGGACAACATTTGGATTAGAATAACCATAAAGATGGGCTAAATGAATCATTTCCAACCTTGTTTTTTCAATCTTTGATAGAAGTGTGTTCATTCCAATACCCATGTCTCCAACCCTCTTTCCTAGTTATAATTATAAACATGTTATTAACCATAATTTATAAGTTTTCTCAATGGAAAGCAAGTAGTTATTAGAAAAACATTAGAACTTTGTGTGAATAATGTACTGGGTAAAATATGCCAAGCCCTAATTATCAAATGGAACTTTTTCGTCCATAATAGGTGGTAGTAGAAAGAGGTGTCGGTCGTGCCAAACAGAGTTTATATTAGCTTTTTACGATTGCCGCTCCTAGTCCGTATTCTAGTCATTGCCCTTCTTGTATTTCTATCATTTGGCATTTCCATTCACCTTTTAGAGCCTGAAACCTTTCCATCGGTTTTCGATGGCATTTGGTGGGCAATTATCACTGCCTCGACGGTGGGATATGGTGATTATGTCCCCCGCTCTTTCCTAGGCAGACTCACAGCGCTCGTATTAATCTTGCTTGGAGTCGGTTTTGTCTCCTCCTATTTTGGGACCTTAGCAGCGGCGGCCGTTACCAAACAAGATGCCTTTTCTGAAGGCAGAATCCCCTTTAAAGGAACAGGTCATATCATTATTATCGGCTGGAACGAGCGATCAAGAGAGTTAATTCATAAGCTGACAAGCGTTAGCTTCCCGCAAATGATTGTCTTGATTGACGAAACGCTCGAAGCAAATCCGGTTAAATCGAGATTTGTTCATTTTATCCAGGGGAAAGGGCATGTAGATGAAACGATACTCAAAAGTGATATTCA
Organism: Neobacillus vireti; assembly: GCF_001026695.1. Taxonomy (GTDB): domain Bacteria; phylum Bacillota; class Bacilli; order Bacillales; family Cytobacillaceae; genus Neobacillus; species Neobacillus vireti. The sequence continues at coordinate 397,900 of NZ_LDNB01000007.1, read as the reverse complement.
GCATGCCGAGAAGGTGCTGATTACCGCTGACCGGGGAAATGATGAACTCCAGGCGGACATGAATAGCATTTTAACGCTGCTGACGATTAAAGGTTTATGCATACAGGTAAAATGCATTGTGGAAATTTTAACGGCGGAGCAGGTAATTAACGCCTTAAGAGCAGGTGCAGACGAAGTAATTCAGTCCAATAAATTGACAAGTGTCTTTATGGTCAACAGTTTGCATTCCAATGGTGACGGGTTGTTATCAAATGTTGTCCATCAGTTACAGGAAAGCAGATTGTCGTCTTTTATGGCGAAGGAAAAGGACATTGGAAAAAGTTTTGGGGAAGTATGCCAGAGGTTGTTAAATCAAGGTTTCCTCCTAATTGGCATTAAAAGAGGCGAGGATACCATACTTAATCCTGTTCATTCATTTACAGTTGAAGAAAACGACCAGTTATTAATATTTAAATAAAAGAGTACTGATAATTTTCATATCAGCACTCTTTTTTGGTTTTTCTATAAGCGTTTTTCTAATTCTGCTTTCTTTTCTTCAAACCCAGGTTTCCCTAATAACGCAAACATATTTACCTTATAGGCCTCAACGCCTGGCTGGTCGAATGGGTTGACGCCAAGCAGGTAGCCGCTCATCGCACAGGCTTTTTCGAAGAAGTAGGCAAGGTATCCAAATGTATATTCATCCATCGCTGGAATCGTAACAATGAGGTTTGGCACGTCGCCATCGGTATGGGCAAGCATCGTTCCTTCAAATGCTTTATTGTTTACAAAGTCAAGCGATTTTCCGGCTAGATAATTGAGACCATCCAAATCTGTTTCAACCGCTTCAATCGTTAGCTCACGGCGGGGCTTTTCAACCTTGATAATCGTTTCAAACAAATCGCGCCGTCCTTCTTGAACATATTGACCAAGCGAATGAAGGTCTGTCGAGAAGTTGGCTGAAGCTGGGAAAATACCTTTTTGATCTTTGCCTTCGCTTTCTCCAAATAGCTGCTTCCACCATTCTGAAAAATACTGCAGGCCTGGCTCATAGTTAATCAGCATTTCGATTGTTTTGCCTTTATTATATAGCGCATTTCTTACAGCCGCATATTGGTAGGCTTGGTTATCTTCAAGCTCTGAATGACCGAAGTCTTCTTGGGCCTTAGCAGCCCCGCTCATCATTTTTTCAATGTCTGCACCGCTAACAGCAATCGGCAGCAATCCAACAGCTGTTAAAACCGAGTAACGACCGCCGATATCATCAGCAATCACAAAAGTTTCGTAGCCTTCTTCATTTGATAAAGTTTTTAAAGCACCTCTTGCTTTGTCTGTTGTCGCATAAATTCGTTTGCGCGCTTCCTCTACACCGTATTTTTCCTCTAGCAGCTTGCGGAAAATCCGGAAGGCAATCGCCGGTTCTGTTGTCGTCCCTGATTTCGAGATGACGTTGATGGAGAAATCCTTGCCATCAAGGAGGTCGATTACATCACTCATATATGATGAACTAATATTGTTGCCGACAAAAATGATTTGCGGTGTTTTCCGTTTTTCTTTCGGAAGGGCATTATAGAAGCTATGTTGCAGCATTTCAATCGCCGCTCTTGCCCCTAGATAGGAACCTCCAATCCCAATCACAAGAAGAACATCGGAATCAGCCTTGATTTTTTCAGCTGACTTTTGGATGCGTGAGAATTCTTCTTTGTCATAGTTTGTTGGCAGGTCAATCCAGCCTAAAAAGTCGCTGCCTGCGCCTGTTTGCTCATGTAAAGAATGATGGGCAACCTTAACAGCATCTCGTAAATATGTAAGTTCATGTTCCCCAAAGAAAGTAAGGGCTTTCGAGTAATCAAAACGAACGTGTGTCATGTATGATCCTCCATAAATTTATTATTTTCACTACCACTTTATCGAAAGATGGGCGGAATATCAAGGAAGGTCCACTTATGTAAGCGGACCCATTTTAGACAAATTTTTCACTTTTATAACGAAGCCCGATAAATCGCTAAACAATCCTCACGATTCAGCTTTTTAAAATTCCCAAACTCGCCGTTTGCCATTGCGCGATCGGCCATCAGCTCAAGCTTGCTGTCATCAATATCATAGTCTGCTAACCGAGCCGGCGCCTCAATGCTGTTCCAGAATTCTCGTAATTTGCTAATTCCCACGCGGCCTGTTTCTTCCGCACTTTTCCCTTTAGGGTCAACTCCAAACACTCTGACCGCTAACTGCTGAAAGCGTTCTGGTTTGATACTTAAGTTATGCTCCATCCAATGCGGGAATAAAATAGCAAGCCCCCCGCCATGCGGGATGTCATAGACTGCGGATACCGCATGCTCTAGGTTATGTGTCGCCCAATCGCCGCGATAACCCATATTTAAAATCCCGTTTAATGCCATCGTGCCGCTGTAAAGAATCGTTGCCCGGTGTTGATAGTTTTCAAGGTCTGCCAGTAATTTAGGCGCCGTTTCCATCACGGTGGTGAGCAATGATTCACACATACGGTCCTGAAAATCGGTATTCTCCTCAAGGTGAAAATAGTGTTCAAGCACATGCGACATCATATCGACGATTCCATAAATCGTTTGGTTTCTTGGGACTGTGAACGTATTAACGGGATCTAAAATAGAGAATTTCGGGAATGTCACAGGACTACCCCAGCCGTATTTTTCGTTTGTTTCCCAATTCGTAATGACCGAGCCGGCATTCATTTCTGAGCCAGTTGCAGCAAGTGTCAACACAGTACCAAAAGGCAGCGCCTCATGAGCGAACGCTTTTTTTACGACTAAATCCCATGAATCGCCATCATATTTCGCACCCGCTGCGATTAATTTAGTACAATCGATGACACTGCCACCGCCAACGGCTAGAAGGAATTCAATTCCTTCTTGTTTACAGATCTCTACCCCTTTGCGGGCCGTAGAAATGCGCGGATTTGGCTCAACCCCGGATAGTTCAAACACTTCGGCACCAATTTCTCCCAAAAGTGCGATAACCTGATCATAGAGCCCGCTTCGTTTAATACTGCCGCCGCCATAGACAAGCAAAACCTTTTTCCCGTAGAGAGGAACTTCTTTTTTCAATTGCTCGAGCTGGCCTTTTCCAAAAATCAATTTGGTGGGATTCCAAAAAGTAAAATTTTGCAAACTAAACACCATCCTTTTCACTATTCATTATTTATTATCTTGTGGCAATTTGCAAAAAACTTGATTAAAATGGCGTCTGTGAGAAAAATCTATTTTTTGCCTGGCCGATACGTAGTTTATCATCTATGTAACATGCTAGACATTGGGTATTTTATTGAGAATTCCGGAAGTCACCGGTAATTCATCAAAGTGACCTGTAAAAAGTAAAAAGTGACCGGTATTTTACTAAAAGTGACCGGTATTTCCACCAAAGTGACCGGTAAAGTGTAATAGAGGATCACTGACTCCTTAAACATAGTCGATAATTTGGTCAAAATGGTTAGTTCATGCTCATACACTTAAAAAAGGTAAACTTAAACCCACTTCAGCCAAAGATCTTCCCCAAAAAATTGGTCATGTACTCCACATAAAGAATAACAATGATTCTTTTGATCTATTAGTGTGAGGATGCAGGTGTTTTTAGTAGGAAATGATGAAGTGACCGGTAAATTGGACAAAGTGACCGGTATTTCATCCAAAGCAACCGGTAAATTAAATAAGTGAACGGTAAATTACTAAAAGTGACCGATAACGTACAAAAAAGGGATGGTCATCCCTCAATAGCTGCCGAAAACATCCCCATAAATGTTAATAGTGGACCTATTTCCGAAAAAGTTCATAAAACAGACAAAGAACGGTGTCGATATTTGAAGGTTTTTAACTGTTGTTAGAGAAATTTTAAAAAAAGAAAGGAATGATACCAATTGATGGCAAAAGAATGCGAACCTCCAGAGAGGATTAAGAAATACGAAGCACTAGACTCGAGATTGCGAGAAAACCATCCCATCCGGCCAATCCTATTAACCGAATATAAGAATTGGATGGCTGGTTACAAAGGTGAAAAATCGCTTATTTTCCATTTAAGCATGCTTCCTGACTCAAAATATCTTATTTTTCATAACATTCGCCTACAATTGGGCAAGTATTATTTCCAGATTGATTACCTAATGCTTTGTTCAGCATTTGCACTAGTTCTGGAAGTAAAGAATCGAATTGGAGAATACCATTTTGAAAACTACTTAAATCAAACTACCCTTAAATTTAATGATAAGGTCGAAAGAATTAAGAATCCAGTACTACAAGCCAGGGTGCAGGCGATAAAACTTAAAAAATGGCTCCAAAAGCATAATTGTTCTGAATTTCCCATTCATTATCTTTTTGTCAATAGTAACGAAAGAGCATCGATAAGAATTGAGCCAGGGAACGAACGGATCCTTCGATATATCTGCAATAGTGAGGGGTTAATTGAAAAAATTACTCAAATAGCCAACTATAATAAGACTGTGATTCTAGATACAAAGGAATTGCGTAAAATTAAACGTCTTCTTTTAACTAACCATACTCCAGAAAAATTTGACATCCTAGAACACTTCAAACTTTTGCTACATGATATCCTTACAGGAGTCCAATGCCCGGAGTGTAGATTTTTACCAATGGAATATATTTACGGAACATGGGTCTGCGCGAAATGTAACTACAAATCAAAAACAGCTCATATTCAAGCCATCTACGACTATTTCCTTCTATGTAAGCCCTCAATTACAAATTCGGAGGTAAGACAATTTCTCCACATTGAATCCCCTAGAGTTGCACATAAATTCTTAAGTCACATGGACTTAGCCTTTTCAGGGACATTCAAAGATAGAATTTATTTTCCAAAATAATTAACAATTCACCCGACATGGGGCTACAAGCAGTTTGCCTGCTTAAGAGTGAAGTCCCCATTTTGACTTCATTGGCAAGACCAAACCACTTTAAGCCCCTGATAATCGTTTTTTCCATTGTAAAAGAATCCCCGCATCAATGATGCAAGGATTTCCATTATACCCAGCCCCTTAATAGGGAGGCTTCTGCCATTTTTCTAACGCCAACCATGTATGCAGCTAATCGCATACTGATATTTCGGCTTTCGGCAAGGTCATAAACATCATTGAATGATTTGACGAGCCTTTCTCGTAATTTCACGGCTATTTCCTCTTCCGTCCAATAATATCCTTGGTTATTTTGAACCCACTCGAAATAGGAAACAGTGACGCCGCCCGCACCGGCAAGCACATCGGGGACTAACAAAATCCCGCGTTCTGTGAGAATCTTGGTCGCTTCCAGCGTCGTCGGACCGTTTGCTGCTTCCACTACAATTCTTGCTTTGATGCTGCCTGCATTTTCGGCGGTAATTTGGTTAGAAACAGCAGCCGGCACTAAAATATCACAGTCGCGCTCAAGCAATTCTTGATTCGTTATCGCACCCTCAAATAATGTGGTCACTGTACCAAAGCTGTCACGGCGGTCGAGCAAATAATTAATATCCAAGCCATCTGGATGATAAACCGCCCCATACACATCTGAAATACCAACGATTATCGCTCCTGAATCATGGAGAAATTTAGCGATGTAGCCGCCGGCATTTCCAAAACCTTGGATGATCACACGCGCACCTTTCAACTGAATTCCACGCTTTTTTGCCGCTTCTTCGATACAAATGGTTACACCCTTAGCCCCTGCTTTTTCCCGGCCCTCTGAACCTCCAAGCACAAGCGGCTTCCCTGTGATAAAGCCGGGAGAGTCGTTTTGACGGAGAGAGCTGTATTCATCCAGCATCCAGGCCATAATCTGCGAGTTTGTATACATATCCGGTGCCGGGATATCCTTGACTGAGCCAACAATTTGGCTGATAGATCGGACATAGCCGCGGCTTAAACGTTCAAGCTCACCAAATGACATGGTGCGCGGGTTACAGATAATTCCGCCCTTTCCTCCACCGAAAGGTAAATCCGCAATGCCGCATTTTAGGCTCATCCACATCGATAACGCCTTTATTTCATCAGCATTGATTTGCGGATGAAAGCGAACCCCGCCCATTGTCGGTCCAACCGCATCATTATGCTGGGACCTGAATCCGCTGAAGACTTTCGTAGAGCCATCATCCATGCGGACAGGAATCCTGACACAAAATGTCCGAATTGGTTCTGCTAATAAATGATACATCTCCTCGTTGTAGCCCAGTTTATTTAACGCATCATGAATAACGATCTGTGTTGATGTAAGAAGGTTTAACATCTCTTGTTTCTTGCCATCTCCATCAGTAGTCCCCATTTTGGCACCCCTAATTATTTTCATTCTAATATTTTGTTAATCCGCTTAATCGCCCAATCCAATTCTTCTAAAATGTTAAGTACAATTCTATTGTAGCCGAGCCTGAAAAAAGAATGAACCCTTTTTATTTCAAAAATAAAAAAGCCCAAGGCAGCCTTCAATAAATTTCAGGGCCTAGGCTTTTAGAAATATTACTTTTTAATTAAATCTTCACGCTGTGACTGGTCAATCCACTCTTGAAGCTTATCTTTTAATGTATTAAATCCTTGCTGGCCTTCAGCCTCAGGAATAATTGCTGCTGCTTGACGCTTACGCGGCTTTTTAGCTTTAGTTATTGGTTGAGCTGGGGCTTCTTCTGTGGCACGGATTGAAAGACCAATTTTTCCTGCACCTTCATCCACTGATAATACCTTAACCTGTACTTCATCGCCCACTTTAAGATGTTCATTGATATCCTTCACATAGCCGTGTGTGATTTCTGAAATATGCACAAGACCCTGTGTATTTTCATCTAAGGCAACGAATGCACCATATGGTTGAATTCCTGTAACTTTACCGGTTAAAATACTTCCTGTTTCAATCTTTTCTGTCATGTAAACACTCCTAAGTAAATGAATTATTAATCCCTTATATACGCATTAAAAGATTATATCACAATATATAGCTTTAGGCAAAAAAGCTTATCGCATTCAAAATAAGTTCTCCTCATTTGAATTAGAAATATTGTCAGAGTTTCTTAACAAATTATTCACAGAACGAATAAAAAAAGCCAACTATCCAATGATATACTAATAGTGAGTAAGTATCCTTTCTAAGAGAGGTGACCAGTATGAATTCAATCGGCCACACCATTAAAACTTCCCGTGAAATGCTAAAAATGACCCAGCAGGAGCTGGCTCAAAAGGTTAGAGTGGGAACACATACGATTGAGAAATATGAATCTGGGGAACAAATTCCAAGCACTCAGACAATCATGAAATTGTCTACTGTTTTAGATATCCCTGCATCTGAATTATTGAAGTACAATCAGGTTCAAACAACCTCCACTTCTACGGAACATATTTGAAAAAGGCACTTTAGCTTAAAAGCGGTAAAATGTACCGCTTTTTTTATTTTTTCTTCATTCTTTTGTATAGAACCATAAATATGTGGAAAACCTTGTAACATAATGCTTTCTAGTATTCCCCCCTTTTTGAAGTGGACAGCCCAAATGGGTATGTCCACTTTTTTTGCATTGGCTGTGTTAAAAAGTGAATGTTGATTTCCGTTCCAGGGCTTCACTTTCCGCGGGGCGGGCGGTGAGCCTGCCTCCTCGGCGAATTGCGCGCCTGCGGGGTCTCACCTGTCCCGCTGCTCCCGCAGGAGTCTCGCGCCTGAAACGTAGAGCAACATTGTGCTTTAACACAGCCTTTCATTAAATAGAACAAGTTTCGTTCTCTTTGATGGCTAATAATTCAGCCGCAATTTTCACACAATCATGGAGTGGAATTAGTATTTCAAATGAAAATTCATAAATGGTTTGGATTCTCTTGGCTAGTTTTGGACAATCATTCAGTTCATGTATCGCCTGAATCACATCAGCAATTTCCGTTTCATAGCCGCCGTTTTTTAGTCGAAAGGGATCCCATTCATTTAAAACATCAACATATTGCAAATTAGTTTGAATTTCTTTTCGCATGGTTTTTAGCTCCTATTATAGTTACATTTGCTGAAAATATTTTATCATACAAAACGGTCATATAGAGAGGTCTTACGTCCAAAGTACATGGAAAAAGAGCAAAACGGTCACGTAGAGTGGTTCTATGTGACCGAAACCCTTGAAAAAAGACGAGCTATGCTAGCTCGTCTTTTCGATTATTTTTCCAGCCATTCTGTATGGAAGGTTCCTTCACGGTCCACTCTTTGATAGGTATGGGCACCGAAATAATCTCTTTGGGCTTGGAGTAAATTGGCAGGCAGCACCTCTGAGCGGTAACTGTCATAATAAGCAAGTGCGCTAGAAAGACCTGGCACCGGTATACCTGCTTTAATCGCAATGGATACTACTTCTCTTGCAGCATCCTGATAGTCGGCAACAATCGTTTGAAAATAGGAATCCATTAATAAATTGTCTAAGGCTGGATTACGGTCGTAGGCTTCCTTAATATTTTGCAGGAAGGCTGCCCGAATAATACAGCCGCCGCGGAAAATCATCGCAATTTCTCCCGGTTTTAAGTTCCAATCATATTCTTCCGAAGCCTTTTTCAATTGGGCAAAGCCTTGTGCGTAAGAAATAATCTTACTTAGATACAAGGTTTTCCGAATCAGCTCAATAAACTCCTGCTTATTGCCGGCAAATTCATTCGCAGCCGGACCCCTTAGCACCTTGCTTGCACGCACGCGCTCATCCTTCATCGCCGATAAAAAGCGGGAAAAAACGGATTCTGTAATAATCGACAGCGGCACACTTAAATCAAGTGAACTTTGACTTGTCCATTTTCCAGTCCCTTTTTGCCCGGCTGTATCAAGAATGACATCCACTAACGGCTTCCCAGTTTCCGAATCTATTTTTGTAAAAATATCGGCTGTTATTTCAATTAAATAGCTGTCAAGCTCGCCTTGATTCCATTCTTTAAACACTTCATGAAGTTCTTCAACGGACAAACCAAGCAGATCTCTCATTAAATGATAGGACTCGCAAATTAACTGCATATCACTATACTCAATGCCGTTATGCACCATTTTCACATAGTGCCCAGCCCCATTTGGACCAATATATGTACAGCATGGATCTCCATTTACCTTAGCAGAGATAGCCGTTAACAGTGGTCCGACTGCATCATAGGCTTCCTTTTGCCCGCTTGGCATGATGGCCGGGCCTGTCAGTGCACCTTCTTCTCCGCCCGAAACTCCGGCACCGATAAATAGAATTCCCTTTTCAGCAAGTTCCTTATTTCTTCGGATTGTATCTTGATAGAAGCTGTTTCCGCCATCAATTAGGATATCGCCTTTATCTAAATGAGGCAGCAACGATTCAATTGCTTTATCGGTAATGACTCCCGCATTCACCATTAATAAAATCTTCCGCGGGCTTTCTAATGATTGCACAAAATCTACAATATTTGTCGTGCCAACTAACTTTTTCCCTTTATTATTTTCGACAACTTCATTTACTTTCTCTGCTGATAGGTCGTACACAGAAACGGGGAAGCCTTTGCTTTCAAAATTTAACGCCAAACTTCTTCCCATTACTCCAACACCCACGACTCCAACTTGTTGTTTTTCCACTCTAAATCATCCCTTCATGATGTTAAAAAAATCAATTTAGCTTTATTATATATGAAAATTAATTAAACTCCACTTTGTTGAACCATTTCCAGTTTAAAAAAGGCAATCAAGTGAACATGGTCTGTTATTTGCCCAGTGTTATCTTCTTTTCTTGTTCCAGAAAACGCTCGATCATTTCCCGGCCTGTCATTAGCGCTTCACCGCCGCCTTGGGCAAAAGAGTCATTCCCACCGCCCTTACCATTTATTAGTAGAAGAGCCGCTTCAAGCACTGATTTCATATTTTCCGTCCGGGCTTGTCCCCGCGCACAAACGAGCTGGAGACGATTTTCATTTTCGGAAACAAAGAAAACCATTGTTTGGTCATCTTCGGCAATGATGATTCGAGCTAGCTTCTGAAGCGCTTGTATCGTCCGATTTTGAAACACTTCACTCACAAGCCTGTTCTCATTTTTTGCTAGTAATTCTCTTGCTTCAAATGTAAGTAATTGTTGTTGGTTATAATCCAGTTCCTTCTCCAATGCCTTTCCCTGCTCAACAAGCCGGCTGGCAGCATGAATCATTTCAGATTCTGGAGCATTTAAGAGCTTTGTTAACTCAAGCAGCACTCTTTGTTTTTGGTCAAACTGAGTTAAGACCCGCTCGCCACAGACAAATTGGACACGAATGTTTTTCCTTTGCCGTTCCCAATCCAATATTTTAATGGCCCTCACCTCGCCCGTCGCCCTCGGGTGTGTCCCTCCGCAGCCGTTATAATCGAAATCAGGAATCATTACCAGCCTGATATTATCTTTCACTTTTGTTTCTTTTCGTAATGAATAAGCAGATAACTCCTCTTCTGTTACCCATTTTGTTTTAATCGGCCGGTTTTCCAAAATGATTTGATTGGCAAGTTCCTCTACCTGTTTAACCTCCTGTTCAGATAATACTTCTGTCGCTAAATCAATCGTGACGATTTCTTCACCTAAGTGAAAGCCGACTGTCTTATAATCGAGTAATTCTTCGAACGCCGCAGAAAGGATATGCTGGCCGGCATGCTGCTGCATATGATCAAAGCGCCGTTTCCAATCAAGCACACCGTGTATATCTTTATTGGTGTCCGTTAAAGGCCCTTCAAGGTAATGCCGAATTTCCCCCTCGATTTCTTTGACATTTACGATCTTTGTATTTTCGATTGTGCCCAGGTCATGGGGCTGTCCGCCGCCAGTTGGATAGAAGGCTGTGTGATTTAACACCACATACCATTTTCCTGATGGATCCTTTTCTTGTTTTTCCACCATCGCTGTGAATTTCGTTAAGTAAGCATCCTGATAATATAGTTTGTTTTCCATTGCAAGTGCACTCCTATTTGCTTCCAGTATTCTTTCATTCTATTTTCTAGAAAAAAATATGATAAATCAAGGAAAGGCGTAAAAAAGTTAAAAACTGCCCCTTCATTTGAAGGAGCAGCCGGCATGTCAGGTAATACTTACTTCTTTTCTTTTCTCGGCATTTGACCTTGTCCAGCTTGTGGCATTCCGCCCATACCTTGAGGGAAACCTACATGTGGATAACCAGTCATTCCTGGATAGCCGCCATGGTGATATTGCCCATATTGTGGGTACCCCCCCATATGAGGATAACCTGTGTGCGGAAAACCTCCTGTTTGTGGATAACCCGTTTGTGGGAACCCACCCATTTGTGGATAGCCGCCAGTCATTTGGGGATAGCCCATTTGTTGGCCAAATTGTCCTTGGAATCCGCCCGGAAATTGTCTTTCTGTCATGATATCGCCTCCTAAAAGTCTCAAGATAGTGTATGTCCATCTAGAGGGATAAGCTTAGATTTTTACCCATGTAAATTATGAATTTTTTCACTTCCATAAAAAATGGGCTAAAGAGAACTCGTCGATTGACGAGCCGTTAGACGGTTCATGAGGCGTAGTTCGTTGAAAAGCACAGCTTTTCAACTGCGAAGCAAAACCTCACGTAGCTTTCCTTAGTGCACTTATGCCTGAAAGGAAAGGTTATACTTTCCTTTCGGCAAAAAAATAGAACCAACACGTGGTCCTACTTTCTTATATAGTCGTTCTTATTTATCTTCATCCTGAGCTTTCCGCTGTTGGCCTGCTTTATTTTTATCTTTGGAGATTTCACCGCAGGCAATCCGCTTACCTGAGTCTCCTGCGGGCTGGGTCATGCCGTCATCCTTTGATTCGTCTACGACAATCGATGTACCCTCTTTTGTTAAAATGGATTTCTTTCCGTCTTTCAAGGTGACATTAGGTGCCATTAAATCCGCTTTAACGGAGCCGTCATCGTCAACAATTAAATTTGGCAAGTCACCAGCATGGGCACCTTTTGGATGCAGAAGTCCATGCTCCTTTTTTTCAGGATTAAAATGGTTCCCTGCAGACTTGAAATCTGGTGCCTGACACTTTCCCTTTTCATGAATATGTATCGCATGTTCGCCAGGTGGCAGTCCCTTCAAATTTACCGTCATCTTGATACCGCTGGACTGTTCGGCCAGTTCTACCGTCCCGAGTGAATCACCAACAGCATTAAACATTTCCACATCGATCTTTTTCACATTCTTTTCCATACATCCAGATAGCAAAATCAGTGGAATTATCATCCAGATTTTTTTCATCTCTATTCCCCCCACTAAAGACAATTTGCCTTTAGTATGGACCAATGCCCCTTCACCTATTCTGTTAAGGTCGAAGGATAAAGAAAACTCGCCGATTGGCAAGCCCGTTAGGGCGAAGACAGAGGCGTAGTTGCACTTATGCCTGATAGGAAAGTTATACTTTCCTATCGGCCAAAAAAAAGAACAGCCTTTGTTAACTGTCCTTTGGTGTTTGTTCTTGCTCTTTTAATTTTTCTTCAAATTCCTTAGCTTTTTCTGCCTCACGCTTTGAATATTTTACGATGAAGCGCATTGTAAAAACTGCTGCAATCATAAAGATACTAAAGCTAATGAGAGCTGGAATGTATTCTGATTTATCTTCCGGAAAGTATAGAAACAAGGAAAGTACGGATGGTAGGAACATTTTTCTTCTCCCTTTCTTTAAAGGAACTGCTCAATTTATAATTATAGCAAGAAATAATGCTTCCTACCAATGAATCATTCCGGGACCGCCTGCTTATTTTAACACTTTAATCTTTTTAATGATGACATCTTGTTCCGGTTTATCTTGCGCACCTACCGGCGTGTCTGCAATCTTATCAACAATATCCATTCCCTCTATCACTTGGCCAAAAACAGTATGCTTGTGGTCAAGCCATGGAGTTCCGCCATTCTTATCATATGCCTCAATAATTTCCTTTGGGAATCCTGCCTGCTCCATTTGTGACTTCATCGAAGGATCAAGGCTGGTACTTTGAACGATGAAAAACTGGCTTCCGTTGGTATTTGCACCCGAATTAGCCATTGACAAGGCGCCGCGCAGATTATAAAGATTTCTCGAGAATTCGTCTTCAAATGGTTTTCCCCAAATGCTCTCACCGCCTGTGCCGTTGCCATTCGGGTCCCCGCCTTGAATCATGAAATCTTTAATGACTCGATGAAATAGAAGTCCGTCATAATATCCATCTTCACTATGCTTTACAAAGTTCTCCACTGCCTTTGGTGCATATTCAGGGAATAATTTAATTTTAATGTTTCCCATCGATGTTTCCATTTCAACGAGTTTCTCATTTTCGGATACTTCTGTGGAAAGCTGAGGATAGACTCCATTACTCACTTCTTTGTCCCCTTCCTTCTGTTCTGTTTTTGGCGCAGCAGTTTTTGGTTTTGTCTCTTCTTTCTTTGAGCTTGTCCCACATGCTGCCAAGACGAGAACAATTGTCACTAATGCAAATAGTATTTGCCATTTCTTTCTCATATATAATCCCTCCATTTTTAAACTTTAACCGAAGTTTTATTTTTTTGCACTTTGTTTTTAATTTAGACTATTTCATTATAAAATGGAAGATAGAAGAAAAAATAATTGGCAGGAGTGGTTTGAATGGCGGAATTTGCGGTTGGTGACAAGGTCACAGCAATCTATAAGACGGGAAAATATATCGGAGAAATAACGGAGATACGCCCGCAGCATTATTTAGTCAGAATCCTAGCGGTCGTTAAACATCCAATGCAGGGCGATTTGCACAACCCTAAGGATGCAGATGTACTAATTTTTCACGAAAGACGTGCCCTCAGCTTTCGGGAGCAGGCCAATATTCCGAAACAAATGGTTAAACACTTCGAGGATGAAATCCCCGACTATCAGGAATCCTTAAAGCAGGCTGTTGAAAAAATGAAAGCAGAACTGGCGGAGACCGGATCGCAATGGGCTGAAATGAGCTTAAAGGCACTTGAAACACTGGAGAAAGATTATAAATTTTAATAACATAAAAGGCCAAATCATTTATAGTGATTTGGCCTTTTATGCGAATTCATTTAGTAGCTTGGAAAAATCAACTCGGTCACCAATTGTGGTTGGTTCCGGCTTTTCTAAATAGCGTTTATCCTTTTCAACAAGTTTAAATATATTATAAGTAGTCAAGGCATCATCAAGTGCCCGGTGATGTCTGCCTGTCCCCTCTTTTCCATATTCCTGTACTGCCTTCCACAAGCCTGTTTGATTTTGGTCCCCAAAAAACCGTTTATACTCCATTGATAAATCGATTTCTTTGGCGTTATTAAATGGAAAAGCAACGCCCGCTTCTAAGCAATTATGCCTTAGTACCTTCATATCCATATTTCCCCAAGTAACAATAGACGTCTCATAATGCTCTTTATTGAATTCCTCTAACTTTTTAATTAATTCATAAATCGACATCCCTTTGTCAACCTGCTGCTGTGAAATATGTAAGAATGATTTACAGCGTTCTGATAGTTTCAGGAATTTACGTGGAGTAACAAAGGATGAAAATTGCTCGGTAACCAGATTATCGACAACCGCAACAATGCCGATCTCGATTATTTCCGGAAAAAACTCCTTCATTCGAATATTCCGTTCAGGCATCGTAAACTCAAAATCAATAAATAAATATTGCCGTCTTGCCTTCATCATTTCACCACCTTCACTTTTTCCTTCTTTATACATTATATAAAGAAACCTGTACAAAAAATTGTGCTATTTGGCTATTTTTTTATTTATTAAATTATAACATGAATTGGAAAGAAATTTTTTAAATTTTTCAATAATGTCTAAAAAAGTGGAGGATATTTCCTCCACCCCTGTCTTAAATAATGTTATTTTCTCAATTTAATGACAGCTATTGTGCAGCGCGAAACACAGATAAGGCGGTCCGTCTCATCGGTAATTTTGATATCCCAAACCATTGTCGATTTTCCTTGATGAAGCACCGTGCCAACTGCCGTAACTATCCCGTCTGTTTTAGGGCGGACATGATTAGCGTTGATCTCTAGACCCGCAACTGCTTCTGTTTCTTTATTAACCAATTCATAGGCACCAACACTTGCAACCGTCTCAGCAAGGGCAACTGAAGCACCGCCGTGCAGTAATCCAAATGGCTGGCGCGTCCTTCCATCCACTGGCATGGTCGCAACCACTTTTCCCGCTTCTACATGGGTTATTTCAATACCTAAAGCCTCAATTAATGTGTTTTCGATCATTTCCATCCCTCCACTATGTATTTCACTTATTATCTATTCTTCTTTCGACTGGATTTTCCCTTTAATTAGAAAAAAACAGCTGCAAGAGCTGTTTTTCACTTTGTTATTAATAATATCCTGGATAGCCCATTGGTGGATACCCCATTGGCGGATAGCCGTAACCACCGTAGAATGGACGGCTTGCTACAAATCCGCCTGCTAATCCGCCGCCAATTAATCCGCCTAAAAAGCCAAGTCCACCTACTGCCAGCGGCCAAGCCCACAATCTCTGGTCCTGCATCGGGTAAGGGCTTCGATAATAATACATGCAGCCATACCTCCTTTAATTAAGAAACTTGCCTACACTATTTCATATGCGAAGGCAAGGAGGTTTGAGTGGGCATTCACATAGAAAAGTCCATGAAAAAGCCCCGGAAACATCCGTGGGCCTAGATATTATTTTTCAATTGGTTCAAACCGTTCTACAAAGAGGGCAAGTGTCCGGGTCATGACGCCTGTCGCACCTGCAGGACCAAGGTCATATGCTTTTGAAGTGACAGCAGTCCCGGCGATATCTAAATGAACCCATGGAGTTCCCTCGGCAAATTCACCAATGAAAGCGCCTGCTACAAGCGCATGGCCTTCGCTACCAGGTGAATTATTTAAATCTGCCACCTTGCTGTTCCGTACCCGCTCTTTTTCAGTTTCAAATAATGGCAATAGCCACATTTGCTCGCCTGCTTCCATCGAAGCCTCCAAAACCTGTTCATACAATGATTCATGATTGGTCATTGCTCCAGTGGTATGCAAACCGAGTGCTGTAATGACGCCTCCTGTTAAGGTTGCCACATCGACTAAATATTCCGCCCCGTGATGCTTCGCATAGGTAACGGCATCCGCTAACACAAGCCGCCCTTCGGCATCGGTATTTAATACTTCAATCGTTTTCCCGCTCATCGATGTGATGACATCATCGGGCTTAAATGCGCCTCCGCTAATCATATTGTCGGTAGACGGAATAACAGCAACGACATTTTGCTCAGGTCGAGTCTCGCCGATAATTTCCATTGCACCCAAAACAGCTGCAGCTCCGCCCATGTCCGTTTTCATCCCAACAATTCCCGCTTTTGTTTTAATCGAGTAACCGCCTGTATCAAAGGTGATTCCTTTTCCGACCAGACCAATTACATCTTTCCACTCATCTTTCCCCTGATATTTAAGTACAATCATCTTTGGTGGCTCTGAGGAACCTTGGTTGACCGCAAGGAACGCACCCATGCCGAGCTTTTCTATCTCAGCTTTTTCTAAAATTTCAATCTCAAAATCATACTTAGCACCAAGTTCTTTGGCATAGTTGGCCATATCTGTTGCAGTTAGCATATTTCCCGGTGTGTTGACAAGTGTTCGAGCCGAATTAGCTGCCTTCCCAAAGGCATATCCAACCGAAAGAGACACTTGTACATCCTCTTCTGCAAACATTTCACTATAAACGTTAAGGTGCTCCAGCCTTTTCTCGGGTTCATTAGATTTCTGCTTATAGCCTTCAAATTGGTAGGTCGATAGCGCAAACGCTTCACTAAGGGCATGGGCGGCATCCAAACCATCGAGTTCCTCTGAAATAAAGGAATCTAAATAAATGGCTGTTTCCTCAAGCTTACTTGCTGTAACGTTCTTAAACAGCTTACCAAACGCTTCTTTCAGCTTCTCAAAGGTTATGTCCTTTTCTTTTCCAAGACCGACAAACCAAACGCGTTTTGAACCGATTTTGCCAAAGCTATGTACCTTGCTAATACTTTTTAACTTTGCTGAAATATCCCCTGATTTGACTAGCTCTGTAAGCTGCCCGTCAAACCCGGCATCCAGTTTTGCCAAGTTTCCGGCAAATTTCTCCGGTTTATCAAACAGACCGATAACCAATCCTTCATGTACATTTGCTAATTCAAAATCTCTTTTTACCTCAAACATTTCCCTTCACCTCCGTGATATTCAAGTTTTATTATATCGAAAAATCCCATTTATTTCGATAATCTAATTATTCTCCAGGTACACCAGCAATTGAGGGATCTTTGGCAAATCTCCCACTTCTTCATACGCAACCCGATCCATTTCTTTCGGAAAAATGCAAAGGCATTGTTCAATGAAAGGATAGACCCTTTCTAAATCTAATCCCCAAAACTTTGGGCGGTAGGCTTGCAGGTAGTCATGGGCTGTTTGCATCATCAACCTCGCGCCTTTTATATTTCCGTACTCATAATGGTAAATGGCCACACTCATTTGCAGAAGTCCCTTTAAAAATAAATTATCTTTATCGGTCATCCACATTTCTTCCAATAAATCGTGGCAAGTATAATAGTCCCCTTCATTAAAGCTGACAAAAAACTCATAGTATTCGATTGGGTACTGTTCATCCATGATATCCCGTCCCCTCACAATGATTCATTTCTATTTTAAGGGAAACTGGATCTAAATGCTCGCGTCAAAATAAAAAACAGGCATACGACCTGTTTTTTACCTTTTTTCTGAGCTAATATACTGTTGACGAAAGACCTGCATCGCTTTATCTTCATTTAACGCTTTAAGTGTTTCCTCTGATAGTTTTCCATTTCCTTTTTCAACTACATAAACATCCAAATTTCTTTTACCCCATTTATTATATACATCTTCAACAGTTTCATAATAAAGGTCCAGTCTGTCGCCTTTAATTGCCCCCCCTTTATCGGCAACCACTCCATAGCCGTAGCCTGGGATAAATAGGATGGTACCAATCGGAAAGACAGTTAAATCTGCAGCAACCGTTGAAAATAAATCACGCTTCACTTTTACACCCGAGTAGGTGATTCCGTACTCCGGATGACCTTTGGTTTTTCCAGTCGATTCAATTCCAGCTGTATAGCCCGTAGCCGTAACTGTATGTTTAGGATACTTAGACCAATCAATCGACTCCTCTAATGAGGGTTGTGTTCCGGAAACAGTTTTGTTTGCCGAAACCAACGATGTTAAATGGCTGATGAGCAATTGTGCATTGACTCCAGAAATGGATTGGAGGGTTGCGAATAATGCCATCATGAAGAGGCAGACCATCGCAAACCGCTTTGTCCAATTTTTTAATTGATTCATTGAATTTTTCACTCCTCCCAAAATATTCATTCCCAAGCTACAGGGAATTATTCAAAAAAGGAGAGAAATTTGTTCATAAATAAAAAAAGACTCATTACCCAAAAGGGAACAAGCCTTAAAACATTTGGTAGCCGTTTTTTCGTAACAGTTTGATTATTAAGCCTGCTACGATGGCACCGGCAAATCCGCTCGCCAAAATGAGGATATCGGCCGTCGCTAATGAGCTGAACCGTTGTCCGAGTTCAATAAAGGATGCTTTACTGTTTGTAAAATATTCACTAAAACTTACTTTATCCACGATTAAAATAGCAACTATAGGATAAACTATCGCCATAACCCATGACATTCTTAACAGCATATTTAAGATAAAGCCAATTCCAAAAAACAGCACAAAAAATAAGACAATCGATATAATTAAGACCACAATGCTCATTTGCATTGAAATTCCCCCTTTATCCATCAACAAATAGTGTACTTAATGTCGAAAGGGGAGTCAATATTAACTGCTTTTTGCCCCAAAAAAATAGCCTCTCGAAATCAATTCGAAGAAGCAGTTGTAACTGTTTCATTAATCCTTTTTCTTTCCTGAACCCCCGCAGCAGGAACAAGTTTCTGATCCTCCAAGTACCAATTGGAAATAGCCCGTTCCTGAACAGTAATCACATTTTTTAGTATCCAAACCCTGCACTTTCATTTTCATCATCCCCTCATTTTATTAACTTAATATTCTGATAATATATCAAGGATTTCTAAAAAAGAAAAGAGCTAAAAATGAGCAAATTCCCCAAGGAAAGCGGATACATTATAAGTTTTCTTTCATTATCGAAGCGTTACTTTAATTTCTTAAAATTACAAAAAAAATTAAAAAACAAAAAGGACTGGGAATCTCCCGTCCTTTTTGTATAGTCTGCTTAAAAAAGCTTAAATTTCCCTTTTTTCACGACTAGACCCACTCCGCCGATCATGTAAAGAGAGCGGTTATCGACCACTTTCTTCATAAAGGAAGCTTTTGCTCCGGTTATTTTTTTACCAAAAACAACACCGATAGCATCATCTTCACCTAAGGAGCAAACAGTTCCTTTATTATCAAACGTAAACGTCTCTAACTCTGTTTTATTACGAATCAACGCAGCGATATTGCGGGCAACAACTTCGCCTTGCTGCATGGCAATTTGAGCGGTCGGAGGATATGGGCGATTAATTTCTTCATTAATAACAAGCGAACTGTCACCGATAATGAAAACATCGTCAAATCCCGGAACGCGGAGGTCTGGTTGTACTTTAACACGGCCTCTCATTGCTTCAAAGCCTGATTTTTCAATAATCGAGTTACCACGTACCCCTGCTGCCCATACAACTGTGCCGGCTTTAATTTCACGTGGTTCTTCCTCACCTTTTCCAACAATGATACTGTCTGGAGTACATTCCTTAATCGCTGTTCCGATTAAGAATTCCACGCCTTTACGTTCAAGCTGGGAAACCGCATAATTCACTAATTCCGGATCGAAACCAGGTAGTACGGTTGGTGCTGCTTCAACACAAATAATTTTCACTTTATGATAATCGACATCATATTCATGACATAATTCAGGAATTCTGTTCGTTAATTCACCAAGGAATTCAATTCCAGTAAAGCCGGCACCGCCGACAACAAGGACCAAACGATTATCGTTTTTCTCTTCTTCCATATTATAGGTAGCAAATTGATATTCGATATGCTCACGCAATTGACGAGATGAATTCACATTGGTGATTCCAAATGCGTATTCCTTTAATCCTTTGATACCAAATGTTTCCGGTTCGCCGCCAAGCGCAATCACAAGGTAGTCATATTCGACTTCGCCTTTTTCTAAAATAACCTTTTTTCCTTCTTTATTAATCTCGACCACGGTATCTTGAACAAAATCAACCTTACTGCGATCGATCACATCACGAATATCATAGCGAACCTTGTCGTGATGGAGCGTCCCAGCTGATGCCTCATGTAACCAAGTGGTTTCATAATGGTAGTCATTTTTATTAATTAATACAATATCTGCTTCATTTACTCCGATTAACTTTTGCAACCGCACTGTTGTCATAAGCCCGCCATAACCAGCACCGATAATAACAATTTTTGGCTTTCTCAAAGTGATCACTTCCACCTTTTTTAATATTTTTAGTAAATTCTCTTTTTCTTATCATCCACTGCTAAGACCATTTTTATTTTGCACTGCCCGAAAAATGTATGTGAGATAATTCACGAATGGGTTCAAAGAAATTTACAAATAGAAAAGCGTACAGAGACGACAGAGATGTCATTGTATAATACAAATATAAAAAGTAGAATTAACTTCCCAATCGTTCATTAAAATTTGCCTTTTTCGTCACAGAATCTTAACAATATATCCACATTACATCATATGCTACTTCTCCTCTATTTTCAAGTGATATATATAAATTATTTAACTTAAGAATATTGGCAACATTGACATTTCATAACGTTTTATATTGATTATATGATTTTTTTCCAATAAGAAGTATTACCTATAAAGATGTGAGGATTCTTTTATTTTGTGATATTATAAGGAGTGGAGTTTGTTACTACTATTGGGGGGATGCGGAGTGCAAGAGAATCAAAAAGTTTATGACATTACCATCATCGGTGGCGGTCCTACCGGTCTATTTACTGCCTTTTACGGAGGAATGAGACAAGCATCGGTGAAAATTATTGAAAGCCTGCCACAGCTAGGCGGTCAATTGTCAGCGCTTTATCCAGAAAAATATATTTATGATGTTGCCGGTTTTCCAAAAATCCGCGCACAAGAATTGATAAATAATTTAAAAGAACAAATGGCTAAGTTTGAACCATCTGTTGCTCTTGAGCAATCTGTTGAAAAGTTAGAACGACAAGAGGATGGAACATTTAAATTAACGACAAATTCAGAAGTTCATTATTCAAAAACGATTATTATTACTGCAGGGAATGGTGCATTCCAACCTCGCCGTTTAGAGCTTGAAAGTGCAGGTCAATATGAGAAGAAAAACCTATACTATTTTATTGAAGATTTAAATCAATTTGCCGGTCAAAAAGTGGTTGTTTTCGGTGGCGGCGATTCTGCCGTTGACTGGGCTTTAATGCTGGAGCCAATTGCCGAAAAGGTATCAATTGTTCACCGCAGAGATAAGTTCCGTGCACATGAACATAGTGTGGAGAATTTGTATAATTCAAAAGTGGATGTTAAAACACCATATGTTCCTGCTGAATTGATTGGTGATGAAAATGGCAGCATTAAGCAAGTCGTGCTTGGAAGTGTTAACGGAGAAAGCCAAGAAACGATTGATGTCGATGCTGTTATTTGTAACTACGGCTTTGTTTCATCACTTGGACCAATCAAGGAATGGGGTCTGGAAATCGAAAAGAACTCGATTGTTGTAAATTCCAAAATGGAAACGAATACACCGGGAATTTATGCAGCAGGAGATATTTGCACATATGATGGTAAAGTGAAATTAATTGCCTGCGGCTTTGGTGAAGCCCCAACAGCTGTCAATAATGCGAAATCCTTTATCGATCCAAAAGCAAAAGTTCAACCATTGCACAGCTCCTCTATGTTTGATAAATAATAGGTAAAGGCGCCCACTTCTGGACGCCTTTTATTTTTTGCGTTATTTGTCTAGCATTCCTCTGGTGTTCCCGTTGCTGTTGCCGTACGGAACGATGACCCGCAGCCGCAGGATGCGATGGCATTCGGGTTATCAATCGTAAAACCGCCGCCCATCATCGATTCTTTATAATCTATTTTCGTGCCTTGGAGAATCGCCGCACTCTCTTTATCGACAAGAACTTGAATCCCAAACTGTTCAAAATGAAGGTCATTTTCGTTTACCTCATGATCAAAGCCCATTCCATAGGATAATCCGCTGCATCCGCCGCCTTTTACACTGACACGTAAAAGCGCGCCCTCTTCTTCATTATGCTTCATCATATCTTTTATTTGGAGTGACGCGGCTTCCGTTAAAATAACAACATCTTTACTCATCATGACTCCCCCTTTTAACGCTTTTACTATAGTATATACACTAGGCATCCAGTACTCAACAGATTGGATTCTTATTCTTAGCATATGTTTAGGTATATAAAAAAGAGAGCGGTGCTGCTCCCATTAATTAAAACATCGGATTTTCCTCCAAATACTGATAAATGTTATCGACCAGTTCATCAGCTGTGTTTCCGGTTACAACCTCACCGTTAACAAGAGCATAAAGAGTGACGGCACACTTCCCGCAATATCCGAGACATCCATATTCAATAATATCCAAGTTAGGATCTTTTTGTAATTTTTCAAGTGCCCTTTGTGCACCATTTGCCAGATTGCTTATACAGAATTCAATGATAGGTTGAATCATTGCTTTCACCTCTCCACAACTAATTATCCTACCCTATTTATTGCGGTTCGTCAAATACCATGTTTAGGTCTGCTTTGTCAAGAATAGAGGGAAAAATGTTGTTATTTTGACACACATTAGATATACTCTTATGTGGTAAACAAACGGGGTATAACACTACTATTATTTACAATTCTTGAAAGCCGGATAAACAAAGGGGATTTTAAAAATGAAAAACCTTGTCATTCTTGGTGGTGGATATGGCGGGATGAAGATATTGAACGAACTTCTTCCCAACCACTTGCCAGAGGACGTAACCATTACACTTATTGACCGCGTCCCATATCACTGCTTAAAAACCGAATACTATGCTTTAGCCGCTGGAACAATTTCTGACAAAGACATACGTGTTGCTTTTCCGGAACATTCTCGATTAGATGTGAAATATGGAGAGGTAACCGGCATCGATACAAAGGAGCGAACGGTTATCCTAAAAGAGGCTGAGCCGGTTGCCTTTGATGACCTTATCATTGGTCTTGGCTGTGAGGACAATTATCATAATGTTCCAGGTGCCGAACAATTCACTTACAGTATCCAAAGTATAGAAAAATCCCGGCGCACCTACTCAGTGTTAAACAATCTTGGACCTGGTTCAGTTGTGGCTATTGTCGGCGCTGGTTTAAGCGGTGTCGAGTTAGCGAGTGAATTAAGTGAAAGCCGTGAAGACCTAAATATCAAATTATTTGATCGGGGAAACCATATCCTTTCTTCCTTCCCGGAACGTTTAAGTAAATATGTTGAAAATTGGTTTGTCAGAAATAATGTCGAGATTATCAACAATTCTAATATAACTAAAGTGGAAGAAAATAAACTATATAATCACGATCAGCCGCTTGATTGTGATGTGATTGTTTGGACAGCAGGGATTCAAGCCAGTAAAATTGTCCGCGAAATGGATGGGGATAAGGATCGCTCAGGACGGATGGTTATCTCCCCTCTCCATCATTTGCCTAATGACAAGCATATTTTTATTCTTGGGGACTGCGCAAGCCTTCCACATGCGCCAAGTGCTCAATTGGCGGAGGGACAAGCTGAGCAAATTGCGGAAGTCCTTAAGAGGCGCTGGAAAGGCGAAGCACCTCCAGCTTCCTTCCCGCAAATCAAATTAAAGGGAATCCTGGGTTCCCTAGGAAAAAAACATGGTTTTGGGATGATGGCAGACCATCCGATTACAGGACGCGTCGCCCGCTTACTAAAATCTGGTATCTTATGGATGTACAAATTTCATAAAGGATAAGTTTAAAAAAGCAAAAAGCATTCCAACTAATAATGGAATGCTTTTTGTTTTATATTGCTTGATATCCATATTTCTCAAGTTCTGCAAAGATGGTTTTAAGTCGCGGGTTGCCTTCGCCGACGACTTTTTCTTTAATAACGACAACGGGATAAAACATGTCTTCTTCTATTACCTTTTTAGCAAAATCAACCTTATCATTCTCACCAGCAGGCTGATGAATATCAACATAGGTCATCTTAAAAGGCTGGCTCGGGAACTTTCTAGCAATTGCCGCCTCCAGCCATTCATACGTTTCTTTCGATGAAGGTAAATTCACGCAGCTCGGACAAAGCGTTTCTGCCCCGTAAAGAACAATTTCCACTTCCTGAACATTCATAAAACCATTCCTAACCTTTTTCTTCTATTTTATCTTATTTCAAACGTAAAAACTAAAAAAATGATTAAATTGGACGGCTTCCTAATTTCTGAGAATGGATTTTTACTGCTGTTGACATTATAATATAGGTAGGAAAGGAGTCGATTAACATGGTAGAACAAGAAATGTTTGAGCAAGTTCAAGAAGTATTAGATAAATTGCGTCCATTTCTTCTTCGCGATGGCGGGGATTGCGAATTAGTAGATGTAGAGGATGGTATTGTTAAGCTCCGCTTATTGGGTGCGTGCGGAACCTGTCCAAGTTCAACGATCACATTAAAAGCAGGTATCGAGAGAGCTCTTCTAGAAGAAGTTCCTGGTGTTGTTGAAGTAGAACAGGTATTTTAAAGAAATGCGATTGCCTTGACGGCAATCGCATTTTTTATTTTTACGCTTTAACTAAGGGCATCCAATCTTTATTCACAAGCGTCTGCGGCTCTTTTCCTTCTAGGACCAAAGCGATATTATCGATACATAGCCTCATCATCGTGGTTCGCGTTTCGACACTGGCGCTGCCGATATGCGGAAGTGCGACGACATTAGAAAGCTTTAATAATGGATGACTGGAATCAATCGGTTCTTTGTCAAAAACATCAAGCCCTGCCCCGGCAATTTCTCCAGCAGTTAATGCCTCATACAATGCCTGTTCATCAACCACTGGACCTCTTGAAGCATTGATGAAAATAGCCGATTGTTTCATTTTTTGAAATACCTCACGAGTAAACATGTTTTTCGTTTCGGGGGTAAGCGGCGTTAGACAAACAATAAAGTCCGACTTTTCCACAAGCTCTTCAAACGGCAGGTAAACTGCCCCGAGCTCTTGCTCGGCCGCTGGTTTTCTCGTCCGGTTATGGTACAGGATGTTCATCTCAAAGCCTGTGGCCCGCTTCGCCACCGTTTCGCCGATTTTCCCCATACCAACAATACCAATGGTTTTATGATGAATATCATGGCCAGCCAATAATAACGGGCTCCAACTTTTCCACTTGTCTTCTTTCACGAATTCCGCAGCCTCGACAATCCTTCGGGCCGCCGCCATCAATAAACCGAACGTTAAATCGGCTGTTGTATCAGTTAATACATCAGGCGTATTACAAACCGCAATCCCTTCCCTGCTCGCGGCTTTTACATCAATATTGTCAAAACCAACAGCAAGGTTTGCTACAACCTTTAAATTTTTTCCCGCGGTTAAAATAGCTTCATCAATGGAATCAGCCAATACAGTCAACAAGGCATCGGCTTTTTTCGCCTCAGAAAGTAAGATGTCTCTTGGAACTGGAACATCGTCATGTTCCCACATTTTTACTTTAAAGTTTTGCAGTAGTGGTTTAATTACTTCATCTGAAAGCTTCCGTGTTATATAAACGTAAGGCTTCATGCTGCGTTCACTTCCTTTATCTTTGTCTACTTAATTTTACCATAGGTTTATTATTGACTCCTGTTAATAAGCTTAATTTGTCTTATTTTATTGAAAAAGCCATTCTAGCTGTGGGATATGGAGCCGTTTAACCGGCGCCCCTGCCATTTGGAAGAATCCCGCCAAAAAACGTTCATAGTCGCTTGACTGTCGTAAGATTTTGCTTAAGCGTTCCTCTAATACCTTCTTATCCTGTTCTGAACGCGTAATATAATAACTTTCTATACAATCGAAGTAATGCAAGGGAAAGATTAATCGTGCATATAATAAACGCCACGAAAAGGGTGACAAGAGAGCAATGCTTTGGTACTCTGCAAAGAATTGCTTTAATTCAACATCGTAGGTCTGGATATTGCGAAAATACCTCTCCCTCGTCCATTCCGCTAAATCACGGCTTCGATGATCAAACACCCAATCAAACGGGTTTTTAATCAGATAATGACTGTATGGCCCCCATATTTTTTTTGTGAAACGTTCATGGCAAACAGTGCCGCCATCCGTTTCCAACGTTTCTTCATCCAGCTCTGTATCAACTAGATATTGAATCGCATTTTCTGTTAATCCCAGGTAATAGGGAAAGGAATCGATAAACATCCGTTCAAACTCATCTTCAGGTGTTTGAAAAAGGAGACCGCTCCAAACCCTTTCCATTTGCTCCAGCCGCTTTTCCCACAAGGCCTTCCATTGGCCAATCCTGCTTGACCTTTCGATTTGAAAAGGAACCCGCCTGCCGCGCTCATGGAATTTAGCGAGCTTCCGCCCTAATTTTATTTTCCGCTGTTCTTCGGTCTGTCGAACCGCTAACACGCAGTATTTATTTTTTTCCCACTCCGTAATTAAAATACCCTCCTTGGTTGGCAAAAAGATTGGGACATTTTGATCCCCGTAATTTCTTAAATGCTCGGCCATCTTCCCAAGCTCGGTGATATCCTCTTCTTCCCTACCAGATGGATTAGCAATTAAATACAGCCAGCCGTTTCCCCGCAGTGCATCAAAACGATCTAATTTCACATATTCCTCGACCGTGATTCCATATTGATTTTCAAGCATTTTCTGAAGCATCCAAGCCCCCACCTCTTCTTTATTCCTTTTCTATCTCAAGTATATGTATAGGCTTTTAAAAACTTGTTTCTTGGTGGTTTCTTTAGGAAAAGAATAACCGAGAAGAAATTGCATATGGGATCAATTTAGCGTATATATATAGTGTAAATAAAAGGAAAAGGTGATCGAAGAAATGGCAGAAGACAAAAAAGTGGACCTAACCGAAGAAACAGCACGCAGATGGCTGAAAGAGAGAGGCGTTGAAGTTCAGGACATCGCCGATTTAGTTTTCTTTTTGCAGGAAAAGTATCACGAAAACTTAAAGATGGAGGACTGTTTGGCAAACGTAGAACGGGTCCTTTCCAAACGTGAGGTACAAAACGCAATCATCACCGGGATCCAGCTTGATATGCTTGCTGAAAAAGGGATGTTAGAGGAACCGCTTCAATCGATTATCGGCAGCGATGAAAGCCTTTACGGAGTAGATGAAATCCTGGCCTTTTCGATTGTAAATGTATACGGCTCGATCGGCTTTACCAATTACGGTTATATCGATAAACTAAAGCCTGGAATCCTAGCACATTTAAATGATAAATCAACTGGCGAGTGCCATACATTTTTAGATGATATTGTCGGAGCAATAGCCGCTGCGGCCTCCAGCAGGCTGGCACACCGGGCAGCAAGAGCTGAAGAAGAAAAGAAATAAGAAGCAAAAAGGATGGGTGTTTTTTACCCATCCTTTTCTTATATTTCCCACTGGTCTAATGAATCTACTGTATAAGTCGGCATCCGCTCGTAGCCGGCAAGCAATTCTTTTGTCGTTACACCGGTATGGACGAGTAATGTGTCCATTCCCGCATTCATCCCAGCTAATATGTCGGTATCATAATAATCGCCGACCATCAGTGTCTCTTCTTTTGCTGTTCCTAGGACCTTTAAGGCCTGTTCCATAATAATGGACTCCGGTTTGCCGATAAAAATCGGGTTGGTCTGTGTAGATACAGTAATAACTGATGTTAGTGATCCATTCCCAGGCAGCAATCCTCTTTCAGTTGGGATGGCAATGTCACCATTGGTGGAAATAAAGGTCGCTCCGTTGCGGACTGCCAAGCAGGCAATGGCTAATTTTTCATAGCTGATGGAGCGGTCAATCCCTGTGACAACGTAGTCTGCATGCTCCCCGGCAAATTGCAATCCTTTTTCCGCTAGAGCCGTTCGGATTCCCTCTTCGCCAATACAATAAACCGTTGCGTCATTTTTACGTTCATAAATGTAGTTAGCGGTTGCCTGACTGGTCGTAAACACAAGCTTTTCTTCCGCCGGAATGTCAAAGCGGACGAGCTTTTCAGCTACCTGCGCCGGGGTTCGCGATGAATTGTTCGTTACAAATAAGTAAGGAATCCCCTGATCCCGAAGCCGCTTAACAAAATCAGAGGCTGCTTCAATCCGCTCTGTTCCCTTATACATCGTACCATCTAAATCAATTAAATAACCCTTATATTTTTTCAAAAAAATCACTCCAATTAGCAGACACTCCGAATTTAGTTTTTAAACGCCGAAACAGGTCCTAATTCATTTGCAAGATAATCACGAACGTTTTCAGTAAAAGTCTTTAATTCATGAAGATTTCTCGAAAAATGGTCCTGCAGCTCGCTATGGTCAATCGTTATGTAATCATGAACAAGTTTTTTTCGATATTGGATGATATGCTTTAAACTTTCCCCTGTTTGCGCTGAAACAACCTTTTCATCAATCAAGATGTCGATAATGTCCTCATAGCTCCCAGGATCGCGCATGATAAAACCGTCTATCATCGCATTACCCACATCTAAAACAGATTCAATCATCATTTGGCTCAAGCGTTCTAACGCTGCTTGTTCGAGTGGTGTTGTCCAAGCTGCTTGGCTTGTGAAGAGAGTGATTTGTCTTTCAAAATAAATTAAGGTTGCTTCAATCTTTTCCCTGTCAACAAAATACATTGTGCCGCTTCCTCCATTCTAAGTTGCGATACTATTTATCAGCGCGGTTGGCCGTGCATAGAAATAACCCTGTGCCAGATCAACATTATTTCGTGTCAATACGGACGCCTCGTCCTCGTTTTCGATCCCTTCAGCTACCACTAATGATCCTGCCTCTCTGGCGATTAACATTAATCCTTTTAACATCGATTCTTTGATTGAATTCTTATCAATATTCTGAATGACAGATCGGTCAATTTTTATAATATCAGGCATGATTTCACTAATGATACTTAAACTAGAATAGCCTGCCCCCGTATCATCCATGGCAATTCGGAACCCCATTAATCTTAACATTTTGAGATTATAAATGAAATTCTTTAAGCCTTCGATTGAATCATTCTCGGTCACTTCAAAGGTTATTTGCTTTGGTGAGATTCCTTTATATTGCTGCATGATTGTTTTCAAATCACGGGTAAAGCGAATATTCCCGAGCGTCAGTGGTGTACAATTAACAAAGATGTCCTGCCGGCATTTTGTCGCCTTCATTTGGCTGAAAACCCTTTCAATGACTATCATTTCAAGTTCATAAAGGACACCTGTCTGCCTGGCAACCGAAAAAAGCGAGAGTGGGCTTTCTAAAACGGTTCCCGCTGGACCGCGGGTAAGCATTTCTAGTGCATATGTTTCTTTTGTGGCAACATTGATAATCGGCTGGGCTAATAATTTTATATTCTTCTTTGAAATAATTCTTTTGATCGCAAAAACCATTTCATTAAATTCAGATTTGACTCGTTTTTCTGCCATTGCAAGCGCTTGCCGATGGGCTCTGACAACGGAATCCTGAATCGAATGATACTTTTTTTCAACGAACATATAACCCGTTGTAAAGATGGTCTGGATGGCAGGATTATACTTTTGCAAATTTCGTTCAACATGATTGATGATTTTTCTCATAATTGTATCGATTTCTGACAAGCAAAGGCGTGACTCATCAACCTTAATGTAAAGTGTCAAACCGTCCCCGTAAAAATCGTGAAGGGTAATGACATCCTGCGTAGCGATTTCTTCCTCAACAGCAGCACGGAAATATTTTTTTATTTGTTTAATTAAATGTGCGAACTGGGATTGACTTAGTTGTTCTGCCAGTTCATTCATATTCTTTAAATTAAAGACAATTACAGCTACTTCATGTCCATCGTTAATGGCAGCCGTTACTCCTTGGATGACAGGGTTTCGCAAGATAAATTGGGGAGGGTAAAAGCGTATTGACGAAAGAGGTAATAAAATTTTTCCCCATTTGACGATGGTTTTGATTTTTTCTATGTAACGATGGAACATTATTTTCATCCCTCTCAGAAGTCAACTTAAATGCTTAGCTACATTGTAACATAATTTGACATCTTTCGTCTTTTTCAGGAAGAAAAATTGTTAGAGGTCCCACCACGCCGAATAATTTGTTACTATAGAGAAGATGTCAATTTAACAAAGGAGATCTTTTTGATGAGTGAACGCTTTTTCTTATACGATGATACAGAAGATACAAAAACAAGATTTGTCAGCTTTGTCGGTGAAAACCAACGCTTCGATTTAGCGATTGTTCAAAGTAATCGCCACTATGGAAAGCTGCTTGTTCTTGATATGCAAGGAAGCCGGTTTGCGATTATTGGTCCGGATGACTTGGAAGAAGAGGGATATTTAGAATTTGCTTTTCAGTTGAATGAAGCAGATGGAGCGGAACTGCGGTCTTTCTTAACAGAAATCGTTTAATGATCTGCTTATGTTTTTCACCCCTTAACGACATACTACCACTTATAAGGAGTGTGAAAAACATGGAGGAAGAGAATTCGAGTAAATATACTGAATTATCTAATGTTGAGAAGCAGCAAAATTTCTTAACGGCGCAAGAGTTTCCGGAAGGCCCTTATGGTTCAACTTTTAGAGTTAACGATACTGTTCAAATTAAAAGCACTCCCTGGAAGGAAGGGCAGCGCCGATATAGTGCTTACAATTATGAATTCAAATCACTGCACCAAAATTTACCGCGCCAGATGGACGGGGCACATCCCACACATGATGACCCGGATAGAGATGAACAAGTACCTTATGACAATTAAAATTAATGGCTGTGTAAAAGCACAATGTTGATTGGAGTGGAAGGCGCGAGACTCCTGCGGGAGCAGAGGAACAGGTGAGACCCCGCAGGCGCTTGATTCGCCGAGGAGGCTCACCGCCCGCCCCGCGAACCGCTCGCGCCTGGAACGGAAATCAACATTCCCTTTTTACACAGCCAAATAAAAAACGAAGGGTCCGATTCCCTTCGTTTTATTTCTTTACTTTTTTCAAAACAAAGTTAGCACAGCCGAAATTGCAGTATTCATAAAAATACTCATTTAGGGTGCTAATTTTTGAATCGAATGTTGCCTTTTGGTTTTGGTCATCAAAAAAGCCCTTTAACCGGAGCTGACCATAGCCCCAATCTCCAACGATATAATCATATCTCGATAAAATATCACTAAACCTAGCCTTTAGTGCTTCCTCATTAAACCCATTTCGATATTCCTGCACTAATTCATACATGGTGTTATTAATAATAATCATGCTTTTTCCACCTCATTTTGCCAGCGAATTCTTAATATCCATTATAACCGATTCCCCATCTTTTACTAAGAAAAAAAATCCTTCCTTTGGCTATTCTAATAAAAGGAGGTGTTTAAGTTGAAAAAATTAGTCATCATAATGGGATTATGTACGATGACAGCTTTAACTGGATGCTCTAAGGATATGTCCAATCGTGATGTGTATGAGGAAAGCGGCAATACCATTAACGTTAATAATAAAAGGCATGAACTCTACAATGAAGGCGCAAGCCGTGGAGTCCGGAATGTCAGTAACAATTATGGCTTTGTCCGTCATCAAAAGAGTCCGCTGATGAATGATAATAAAACCAATAATCACTATGCAGCGCTCGATCGTGAACAGGTCGCCAATATTATCAGCAAGTACAGTACCACTATTCCAAATGTCAATGATGTCGCAACCCTTGTTACGGATCAAGAGGTTTTAATTGCCTATGATACCGATTCAAAAGACCGCAATTTGACAGCTGACCAAGTAAAAAAGACAGCAATGTCGGTTGTACCGCGGTTTTATCATGTATATGTTACAGACAATAAGGTGTTAATGCGCGATGTGGAAAATCTCGCCAATTTAGATTCAACAAGCCGAAATTCACGTAATTTGGTCACCGGCCTTGTGGCACAAATGAAAAAATCACCACAGGGACAACGAATGAGTCCAAGTGAAGACCAAAATGGTCTGACTCCGGATGATTATAGTAAGAGCAGACCACATCGATAATAGACCTTGGGCATGGGCATGCTGTCTAAAAATTACAGCCTTATATTCAAAAGAGTTCAGTCCTTTATCCGGCTGAACTCTTTTTACAATTTGATTGCATGGAATCTCTTGCTGTTCTTAGCTTATGCTTCCTTTGCGTCTTGTTCACCTAATAATTGCTTATGTTTGGCAGCGGCATTTACTTGTTCAT
Source organism: Neobacillus vireti (assembly GCF_001026695.1). Classification (GTDB taxonomy): domain Bacteria; phylum Bacillota; class Bacilli; order Bacillales; family Cytobacillaceae; genus Neobacillus; species Neobacillus vireti. The sequence goes on along the minus strand of NZ_LDNB01000007.1, from coordinate 365,632 downwards.
CAGCATGGTAAGATGAACGAACTAACGGACCTGCCTCACAATGACTAAAACCTTTACTCATCGCAATTCGCTGTAATTCCTTAAATTCATCAGGACTGTAATACTTTACAACCTTTAGATGACTCTTTGTCGGCTGCAGGTATTGACCAATAGTCATAATATTGACATCATTTGCGCGCAGATCGTCCATCACTTCGATAATTTCCTCTACTGTTTCTCCAAGCCCAATCATTAAACTAGATTTTGTTGGGATGCTTGGCTGCATTTCTTTTGCCCGGCGGAGAAACTCGAGAGACCGATCGTATTTAGCACGCGCCCTTACTCTTGGCGTCAAGCGTCTAACTGTCTCGATATTATGATTTAGGATATCGGGCTTAGCATCCATCAAGAGCTGTAAATTTTCTTCCTTCCCGCCCATATCAGAAGGAAGAACTTCAATGCTGGTAAATGGATTTTTGCGGCGGATTGCCCGAACCGTTTCCGCAAAAACAGCTGCCCCGCCGTCCTTTAAATCATCACGCGCTACGGCGGTTATCACTACATGCTTAAGGTTCATTAATTGGACGGAGTCAGCGACTCTTTCCGGCTCTTGTAAGTCTAATTCTGTTGGCAGCCCTGTTTTTACCGCACAAAAGCGGCAGGCTCGAGTACATATATCCCCAAGAATCATAAAGGTTGCTGTTCTTCTTTCCGCCCAGCATTCATGAATATTCGGACAGCGTGCTTCCTCACAAACGGTATGAAGATTCTTTTCGCGCATCATTTTTTTCAAGCCGGTATAAGATTCATTAGTGTTCAGTTTTATTTTTAACCATTCAGGCTTTCGTAAAATTTCTTCATTCTTGCTCATTGTTACACCCCTAGTATGTATAAATAAATGAGTTCTTCAGAATCACTTTAACATACTGCATATAGAACGACAAGCAGACCACCTTTTGAGTTTCGATTACCAATTATTAACCTTAATGAAATAGCGAAGAAATCATAAACTAATCATGTACATTAATCGGAAGGAGGTTGCCTGTGCGGGCTTTTCTGATAATTGGAACTTTCCTTTTATTCTTCACTTCTACAGTGGCTGTCAGGGATGCTCACGCAAAAGAACCTGATCCATACCAGGAGAGAATGAAGCTTTACAAGAAGGTTGAAACCGTAACACAGATTCCTTGGTATTATTTAGCAGCTATTGATCAATATGAAAGAAGCATCCGCCTTGTCCGTCGCGACTTGCCAAAACCTGAAAGCACTATCGCCATTTACTTCCGACCGGAACAATGGGCCGGCTTGACCAATCCGAACCCTTCTGCAGAAAACCCGGCAATCCTTCAATTTTTTAATGGATTGGGTGTGGATGGAGATGGGGATGGAAAAGCAAGCTTAAAGAGTGATGAAGATGTCTTATATGCAATCGCTCATTATCTTCTTTCATACGGCGTCGATGCTGAAAATCTTAAAATAGGGTTATGGAATTACTATCACCGCGATAATACCGTCCGAATAATTACTGGAAAGGCTAGCGTTTATCGCCATTTTGGTCGTCTTAATTTGGATCAGCAAGTGTTTCCTGTTCCAATTCGAAGCAATCACAGCTACCGTAGTACCTGGGGCGATGCGCGGGGCTGGGGCGGAAGAAGGATCCATGAAGGAACCGATATTTTTGCCGATTACGGGGTTCCTGTCCGTGCTACCAACTATGGGATTATCGAAATGAAGGGCTGGAACAAGTTCGGCGGCTGGAGAATCGGCATCCGTGATATTAATAACACTTATCATTATTTCGCCCATCTCAGCGGGTTTGCCAAGGATTTGAAGGTCGGGCAAATTGTGGAGCCGGGGATGGTCATTGGCGGTGTCGGAAGTTCTGGCTATGGTCCGCCGGGAACCTCCGGAAAATTCCCACCCCATTTACATTACGGAATGTATAAAGACAATGGGATTACCGAATGGTCGTTTGACCCTTACCCGCATTTAGCAAAATGGAAGCGGCTGGAGCGGGCAAATACTGGTAAGAAGAAATAGGACTGTCCTTGATGGATAGTCCTTGTTAATTTTCTGACTTATCTTTTGGAAGTGGAAGAGAAGGCGGAGAGCCGTTTCCTCCATTATAATATTGTGGAACTTGGCCCTGTACTAACATTCCACCAACAAAAATGCTTTGATCCAGTTTGGTTATTTTTGTAGCAAAAGGCGTAATGATTTGAATAGACACTTCTAAATGAATAGAAACATCAATCCATGTATTATTAATCCCGATTGGTTTAGGATCTATTTTTACATCTGGACGCACATCGCCAATTGCATTAAATTTCACTGGAATCTTAGGACCTAAAGTACCGAACAAGGTAATATTGGTTGCTCGACCAATTGGGACATACCAAACAATCCCATCTGAGTTTTTGGTAGCGTTTGTTTCAATTTCCACGTCTGTTACATACTCTAACGAGGAAAGATCCCCTTTTTCAACTGCTGTTAAGTTCTTCTGTATCTGACTCGTAATTTCAGATAACTTCTGATTGACGACCTCTGTTTTTAAATTAGCACTTGGTGCACTTCCATTAGGTCCTGGAGTTAGTTCTATTACATTTTTCACATCACCAAAGTCAACCGCCTTTTTACTGATTGCTTTATTTATAACCATTGAAGCTATTTTTCGGGTTTGTGATTCAGCGTATCCCATGAGCGCTGGCTCGATGCCTTTATTGACGAGCCACAAACCAGTAGCGGTTGAGAAAAGGAAAAAGACAAAAGATAACAGCAGGACATAGCGGAAAGGCAGCGGTCCCCGCTTCCTGAGCCGTCGGCGAAACTTTGCCAAAGAAATCACCCCTTCTTGCTATATGTATGCGTGTAAGAGGAGAACTAGCCTAAGGGCGATAAAAAAAGCCTGCCAACAATGCAAGCTTTTACATCATCTTCAATAGGGCATCCTTGCCAAGCATTCCTTGGTGAATCCCTAATTCCTCTGCCTCCAAGGTCACCGACTCTAACGGGGCATTTAATAGCTGATCAATCGTTCTTACACCGACTGCTCGGCCGGCAATAATTTTGCGGTCCTTTAGTTTTTCATTTAATAAGCCCACATCGAGGGCACCGCACATAATATATCCCCTGTCGCTTGTCACCGCGAGCAAGGTAGTTTTTGGAAGTAACACAGAAACAGCCAAAAACGTATGACCGTTAATTTCAACTGGTGAAAGATCAATCAAATGGCCCAACACTCCTTTCCTTCTTCACTATCACTCTATGACAGCGGAGGAAAATTCGTGATGGGCTAGGTGTCCATCTCTAACTTCCATTTTAATAAGTCACGCAAAAATTCCGGGAGAAAATATTTTTTCTGCTTGCTTGGAAGCACTTCTTTGAAAAAATGACCAAAAGTAAACATATCCGGTAGTGCTAACGTGTATGTTTTTTCACCGTTTAATTCTTTGCCATCCACAAATATCGTGTTTCCATGGAGGCTTAGGCGGTCATAAACGAATATCCCCAAGAGCGTTCCTCTAAATCCAAGGCCCTTGATATGCTTATGGTGTAGACTTTCATCCATTGTTTGAAAGTAAACCTCCTGTAACTCTTTTCCCGTTAGTTCAATAACGCATGGATTGATCGGATGGGGGCAAATTGTAAGCAGGTCATATTCAGTCACATCGCCAGCTAACGGACCTAAAAGCAATCCAGCATTTATCATTGCACAATCAGCATTGCACCATTCCCGTAATGCCTTGCACAGAAAAAGGGAGAGCTCTGTTTCCTGAAAAAGATTATTTGGCATTGGTTTGGTCAGCGTTGTAACTTTCTGATTTAGCAGCTGCTTCCCTTTCTCTAAAAAGGCATCAACCTGTTCCAGTTCATTTTGAACGGCGGGAAGCTCTTTTGTGTCATAAAGAAGCGCGTTTTTGTTTATTATGGATTTGGTCTCATCAATGGTGACGGTAACATGCCCGACAAAATATCCATACTTCCCTGCTGCCCCAAGGAGCGTGCTGCCCACCTGCTTTCCCTGTTCTAGAATATGATGGGTATGGGCGCCTAAGATGACGTCGATTTCCGGGAAATCTGCCGCGATTCGTTCATCATCGTGGATTCCTAGATGGGACAGCAAGATAATGAAGTCTGCCTCTTCCTTCAATGGTTGCAGCCATTTTTTCAGCTCTGAGATTGGCTCCGTCAATTCCCAGCCAAGCAATTTATAAAGGTGAGAAAATTGGACGGTTAGTCCAATCACCCCCACCCTTGTTCCCTTGTTTGTATGATAAATTTGATAGGGTTTTACCCAATCAGGGTAAATTTCATTTTTTTTATAAAAGTTTGCTGCTAAAACATCAAATTGCGCGTCGTCATAAAGGTTATTCAAATCTTCATAGGGAAGATTTACCCCCTCATTGTTGCCGATCGTGACGGCCGTATATTGACACTCATTTAAGAGGGGAATGTTTCCTTTTCCTTTGGTTGCCTCAGTATACGGGTGCCAGCGGTCAATAAAATCACCAATATCGAACAGAAAGACTTCCTCTTCTGTTTGGCCGTGCTGCTCTTTTTTCCTTTGCAGAAACTGCGCTATTCGCGGCCAATTTTCTAAGTGACTGTGAACATCGTTTGTATGATAAATATGAATGGTTTCCATTGTTCTCCCTTATCCTACTATCCCTTGATATATTAAACGAATCGCAACAATTACAAGAATGGTTCTGATAATCAAGACTATCGTTTTGCTCTTTAGCTTCGTATTTAGAAACACTCCCACCTTTGCACCAATCCATGCTCCAGGTATAAGGGCTAGTGCATATAGCCAATTGACATTACCTAGGGCAACATGGGTAATGGAGCTTAGAATGGAAGTAGGTAATATCATGAACATGGAGGTTGCGGTTGCCACATGTGGTGGAAAAAAGAATAACAAAATCATCGTTGGCACCATTAGCGAACCGCCGCCAATCCCAAAGATTCCTGATAAAAATCCAACAACAAAGGAAATTAGAATGGCGATGATTGGACTAAAACCGTATTCGAAGGTTTTGCCGCCATTATCGGTAAAGCTGCGAACCACTCCCTTGTCCTTTCGATAGGGAATCGGTTTTAATTTATCCTTTACGACCAATACAAGCGAGACAAAAAGTATAAAAAGACCGAAATAAATATTAAAGGAATGCAAATCTAATTTTTCCGTTGCCCACGCGCCAAGAATACTCCCGGGTCCGCTTCCAATCAGAAAGATAAAGCCGCTTTTATAATCAACCGTCTTATGCTTCATATAGGCTAATGTTGAGGATAGCCCTGTAAATATCATCGTAAACAGTGAGGTCCCTACGACTACCTGCGGGGTAAGATGACTGAATGTTGATAATGTGGCCAAGTACAGCAAGGCGGGAACAACTATGATTCCTCCCCCCATGCCAATCAACGAACCTAGCGAGCTTGCGACTAGGCCTACTAAAACTAATACAATCCATTCCATTTGTTTTCACCTTCTAGTGTCTGTTTTAATCTGCCTTGAGGTTGAAGGAATTTTCAAAATAACCCTAGCTGCCTTGGGGCAAGATCGTCATATTCTATATGTAAAAGATTCATCATTTCCTTGGCATTGTCTGCCGCGTCCCCGCCTGAATTGTTATTAAAGAGGAGATACACATTTGCGGACTCTTTAGCTAATGTTTGGATGGAATCTGTCCATTCTTTTAGCTCTTGCTGGTTATAGCGATAAAGATAACGAACCTCGCGCCAGTTCTCAGCATTCCGCTTTTGCCAGCCATGAACATTACGACCGTGAAACCTTACCAGGACTTTATCGGGATCAGTAGTCTTCAGGATCGTTGGAATCGAACCCTCTCCGGATTGCGGTTCATCGCAAAGGATTTTCTAAATAATTGTGTAAAATTCAATGAAAATATGTATATCAATGGTTGGATGATATTTACCCCAAAAAGTTTGGGTGAAATAAATTTAAAAACAAAAAAAACTTAAATATTTATGTGTTTTAATGAATAATATTCCAACACAGATAGTTCATTACTTTTCATTCAATGGTTTATATGATGAATTTTTATATTAGTCCAAATGGAATTCCAATTCTTCTTTAAAACTCTGTTTTCATAAATTTTGATTAGTCCTTCTGAATTCAAATAATATGGTGTCGGTCTTACCTCTAAATTGACAACATCGGTTATCCCCCATGGAGCGGTTAATATTACGTTCTCCTTTTCATCTAATTTAACTCCTAATGCTGTTACGGTTTCAGGAAACTTTGATATGCCGTCAACGGAAGATGAAAAGGGAGGCATATTATTTTTAATGTGCATTCTCGCCTGATTTTTTACAGACCAAGGAATTTGTGGAACAAGTGATATTAACTTTTCTTCAATCTTCTTTTCAACTGATTCATCAATATTTGTAAGCTCGAAGTAAATTACATCAATGTCAGGAATAGGAGTTCTTGTACTGAAATCGTGCAATACATCCCAAATTTTCGAACGAACAAATCCTGCACATACCCACCAGTCAGGGAGATTTAAAGATTTTACCGCTCTTAATAAATCCATCATCCATACATCATCTCTTATTACATTTACTATGTCTTCCTTATTTTTAATAATCATTAAATTTCACTCACTTTCCACAACAGAGCTAATCGGTATTTCCCAATCCTCTAAAAGTCCCCAAATAATTTCAGGGTTTCCTTTTAGGGATTTCATCGAGCCGACATATACTTTTTCAGTTAATCTACCAATATGTAAATATTGTTTAACTATTTCTTTGGTCGTAGCTGAAACATTATGATTAAAAATCTCCTTGAAATCTTTCCATCAAATTCAAACTACTTAGACTCTAATACATAAGAGTATAATCCACTTTTTCCTAAATGTCAGTTATCCAGTAATTTTTATTCAAGGTACTGAGCAATTTTGCAAAAGAAGGAAAAGAGAATACATATATAGAAAAAGAATAGGTATAAGATAACTTTTTCTTACGGGGGGATTTATTTGTCATTTGAACAATGCCAAAGAATTACTTCATTAATGTCTGGTTTTGATAAAACATGGTTTTTTGCTGGTGGATGGGCAATCGACCTTTTTATTGGGGAAGAAACGAGGGAACATAAAGATATAGAGATTGCAGTTTTCCGAAAAGACCAGTTTTATCTAAAAGATTACCTTAAAGAATGGGATTTTAAAATGGTTTTAAAAGGCAAATTCCATACTTGGGATCATGAGTTTTTAGATTTACCAATTCATGAAATACACGCTTCGAATCTATTAAGCGGAGACAAAATGGAAATTCTTCTTAATGAGACGAAAGATAATGATTGGAGATTCAGAAGAGATTTGAGAATTTCCTATCCAATCAAATCCATTTGGAGTGTCACTGAAACAGGAATTCCGTATCTAAATCCAGAAATCGTTCTTTTATATAAGGCGAAAAACACAAGAGAAAAGGACCATCAAGACTTTAATGCCATAAAGGATTATCTTGATAAAGAAAAGAGAAAATGGCTTCAATTTGCATTAGAAAAACACGAACCAGAACATAAGTGGCTTCAATTTTTGCAGTAAATGAATTTAATGGAACAAGATTCCTTGATTATGGAATGATATTCCAATGGTTAAAAAACGGTATAAAAATAAAAGGAGGATTAGGATGATAGGCTTGCCAAAAGGAGAGGTCTTCTTAGTTCCTTGGACAGAGGAATGGAATAAAGCATTTTTATTTGAGAAAGAAAAAATACAAAAAAAAATAGGTCAATACATAACGGATATTCACCACATAGGAAGTACATCAGTAAATCATTTAAGTGCAAAACCAATTATTGATATAGCCATAGAAATAAAAGATTTTAACGATGGTGAGAACACTTCCTCACCTTTAGAGGAGTTGGAATATTCATATAAAGGAACAAACGTTTTACCCGACAGACATTATTTTAGTAAGGGTGAACCAAGAACCCATCAAATCCATATGTATCAATGTGGAAATAAATATTTAGTTGAACAGCTAAGGTTCAGAGATTACTTGAGAAAAAATGATGAAGCAAGAATTGAATATGAACAGCTCAAACTTAATTTAGCAAAGTTAAATAAAAATAATAAACATAAATATGCAGAAGAGAAAAATGCTTTTGTTAAATCAATTTTAGAAAAAATTTAATGGATCTTTATAACGGTGGCAAAATTAGAATAAACAATTCATATAAACTTACATGAAAAACTCGCCAATACTATAATGGCGAGTTTTTTTGACTACCACGCTATCCGCACACAATCATTATTTATGTAGGTCATCCTTTGCGTTTAGCTGTTCTGACATTTGTTTTATTCGGCTCTTTCTTAATGGTGTAACTATGTTACTCTGTTCCTTTTGACTTGGAGAAGGATTGCTATGAACAATACTTTTATTGTAGTCGTCAAACCGCTTGTAACCTTCATCCTTATTGGAAAATGCTGTTTCGAAGAACAAATCAATTATCGGATGTCGGGACTTACCAGTGGTCAATAGGTTTATAAGAGGAACGTCTGATTTATGACTCGCATTAAACCATGAAAATAATATTGTTTGTTGCTGTTCAACCAACTTTTGAAGTTCCTTGACCTTGTTCTTTTGAGCCTCTATTTCCATTGACTGTTGTTCAATTTTTTCAAGATACTTATTGGATTCCTTCGCCTTCTTTTCGTTAAGTTTCAAGGCTTGTATGAGCCTCTTTTTATCAGCCGTTTTTCCAGAAAAGAACTTATTGACGCATTCCTCAGTGTCTACAAAAATATCTGTATGATCCGTTTTATTCCCTTGTACAGTAACTTTATAGGATTCGTTTGATTCATCTACTATCTTTCTTCCTTGACGATTTGATCTTCGCCAAAATTCATCACTTAACTGATATGGTATTTCTCCGTTTTCATACAGTTTTTTGGCAAAACGATACATTTCCGAGTAAGTAATTAAGCCTGTAATCTTTTCCTCTTGAATGTATCTAAACACAATATTTTTTATCTCTTGTTCATCATATATCGTAGCTTTCCTACCCCTCGTTTCCAACGAATTCAATCCTTTCTTTAACACTTGTTAGATTGATGTATCTTCTAATTGCGTTATCTATACGTTTAGACCTTTTAATCAATTCTTTCCGCATTTCGGGATTCTCAGAAGAATAGTAGTCATCGGTCACGCTATCATATATGCTCATATACAAAGTCTTGAGGCTTTCAACAACTTCATGTATTTCAGATTTGCTTGCATTTAATTTGGTAGACAATATATGCTGCTTCTCCGATAATTCCTCTCTTGATATTCTCCAAGAATCGCATTCCCAACAGTCTTCTACCATACAATTCTGCATCGGGTCTGTACAGTACCCATCTTTTAGCATTATCTTAACATTAGTTCCTGATGGTTTTAAAACAAACTTCTCTATGAAAGAGGTTCCAATTGTTGTACTCTGCTGTCCAACTGTGGCATCTATTTTATTGCTGAAACTATCCAAATCAATGCTTGAAACCAATTCTAAAATCTCAAGATCCACATAGTTTTGAATGTGACCAAAATAATGATTTTGTGCTTCTAATGATATATGTCCGCCAAGTCGGGCAATTTCTACAGGATGGTATCCCTGTCTATTCAGATTTACGAAAGCAATGTGTCTGGTGTCACCAGGTTTCAATTGCTGTGAAATCGAAAGTCCATTAGAATCCAACGGATTCTTATTCAAAGTAATGTTATATTTTTCAAATATCACATGTTTATAGAATGATTTCAATTCCATTCTGAAAATGCTATTCGTAAACCTGTATGGATTGAGTCTCTTGGCTTGCGTACCCTCAGTCGGCAACCAATACTGCCCTTTGAAGGTTTTAGGTATAGACATGTAGGAAATGAGGGTATCTGTCCTACCAAAGCGATCAGTTGCACATTTATACTTCACTATTTCTTGATACAAATGCTCAGGAATACTGATTTCATCTAATACTTGAATACGTCTTGCGTTGACTGCTTTTATCTTGTGCCTTGGCAATTTGATATAGAATTTTCCATTCCTCTCAAAAAGACAGTCCCGTTGAATACTACAGTATTCACTTGGTCTCATAGGGATAAGGTTGGTCAGGTTCCACCAAAGCCATACGGGAAACCATTTCAAGTATTCTATCTCTGATAGATTGCTTGAAAAGAAATCCTCCAATATTCTTGAAAAGATAAGAATATCCTTGGAGGGGGGAATGATCCTCACTATACTTTTTTCTGACTTTGGCTTGACTGAGTGTATTATAGAGACGTATTCATCTACGCTAAAATCAAACTCATTGTAATAGTCAAAGAAATTCAACATCGTTATGCACACGTTTCTCCTCATGCTGTCGGTCATATTCACAATTTCATCGGCAAGATCGTCATAATTCGTATCTGTAAGCCCTTTTGATATATTTAAGAATGTCAGGAATCCTTCGTTTACAATTGATGAAATTCTTTGGGGATTGTGTCCTTCATCAATAAGTGTAGATGCCCAACATTTTACAATGTCAATGAATCGGTCTGTACGAATACTCTTGTTAAATTGCACTGCATTTTTTATGTCCTCAAATACAATAGACTCTCTCCTTGATTCGTAAGGGATCTCAAGGAACCATTTCATTTTTTCGTAATGACATGAACTAAGCTCATGCGATACCATCTCGAATTGAAGAATTTCTTTTGCCTCTTCAATTGATTCCTCTAAATTAAAATGACTTTCATTGTACTCATTAATTGTATCCAAAACCTTCTCCAAGACTGTTGTTTCAATCATTTACACTTCACCCCTTCTATATCAGTAGTAACTCCTCCTGTGGGTCAGGAAGCTCCTCTAAGCCCTTTATAAACCCGTTAAAGTCTAAATCCATAAACATCTCAATTATTTCTCTTCCAAACTTTTGCTTCGCCTCTGCGATAGTAGAGAAGTCCATAAGCAATAAATTATACAGCTTGGTTTTTTCTCCAATTGGAACATCATCTCTGTATGCTATCTCCTTATAATTTGAGAGAATACGCCTCATCCTTCTACAGATTGTGCTTAACGAATAGAAGTGAGGGATAGAAAATGGACACTTGTTACACTCTGTTTTTTGAGCAATACACGTTGAAAAGAAACATTGGTATGTTTCTTCTTTGGCAGGGGAGAGACCTAAGTTGATAAGATTCAATCTGCTTTTCAGTTCCTCTTTTGACAACTCCTCTAAATAAGTTCCTAATTCTTCTTGACGCTTTGACAACACATTCAGATATGAAGCCATATCCTCCAACTTCACAACGTCTCCAAGAAGTTCTTTTAACTCTATCGAATGTCGTGTTGTATCTATTTTGTTTGTAGAACTTTCTCCCAGTAAAAGGGCATTAACCTTTTGATACACATATCCAAAGTATCCCGTATCAAATAGCTGTTCTGTAATAGAGTCTAAATGCTCTTGAGGCACTTGAATATAGATGTTTGTTGTCTCCGTTTGCGTATGACCTCTTAAATGCTTTGCAATCAATATTGGATCACCATTCAGTGCAGATGCAATTATAGAGCTTGTGATGGTTAGAACAGTTCTATTCATTTTTCTTGACTCAAACTGAAATTCATCTTTGTAGTTCTTGAAGAAATGGTCATGAGTTCCCGCAAAAACTTCGTTCTTTTTATTGTAGAAATTTATAAGATTGGATTCATCATGGATATGAAAATTCCTAACCCTATATTCACAAATCAAGATAGCGTAAGCCATTGGTAACTTCAATTCGCTCGAACAATAGAAAGTAGCTTTTTCATGTGTCTTGTTATGTTCAAACCATTGTGCCTGATAAAATCTTACTATCTGTTCAGCGTCTTCCATTGTTAAGAGTAAGCATTCTAAGGACTCAATAGAAGTAAGATTGAACTTATTAAAGTGGTGTGACGGATACCTTGGAAAATCGACTACGGTTCCTTTTCTCCAACCATTATTGATATGCAATAGTACATATAGCCACATAGAATCATATTTTTTATACAATTTTCCATTTTTTAAGTCCTTCTGACCCTGTATGCCCTTAATACCATTAATAGCCGATTCCTTATGGAGTTTGTAGTCTTTTACATAATTGTATAAAGACATGTACTCTTCAAGATCATACGTTTCCTTCGATTTACTTTTTACTTGCTTGATACTTTGGCGTTCAAAATTCAATTTTGAAAGGTTAAGAACTTTCTTTCCTGTATTATGTTCTATGCTGGACACGACTTCATATAAAAACGCATAAATATGACCTTGGTGTTTCTTTGGAATTTTTTTATTGAATATTCCCAAGTTCATTTCTTTTTCAGAGAACGTAAGGAGTTCCTTCGTCTTTGCGAAGTTGGTTATCACCTTTGTAGCGTTTTTAAGGGAAGTAATTTTATTTAAGCAGGAATCTCTATTACCAGTCATTTTCCTTAACGTCTGATTGGCATATTGAAACCAAAGTTCTTTTGTAATTTTTAGATTCTCGCAAAATTGCACATTTTCCACCTCAAGAACTTGTTGTAAAAGAAGGGGATAGTCCATAATGGTGTTGTACAAATCGGAGATTTTCCTTTCAATTCGCATTCTTTCAATGAACTCGTCAATGCCTTTTTTGTCATATAAGACCTTTTTATATTTGTATTTTTCTACCCTTAAAAGGGGAGTGATCGCCCCCTGAATCTCGTACCTTTTTAATGCGTCATCATCTGGCTTAGAAGTACCAATTTCATTGTGAAAAACTTCAACCTCACTCAAGGTGTATGTGGTTTTCATCAGTTCATTCAATGACTTTTCCTGCAAGTCTTTAAGCAAGTGAAAATCATCCTTGCTGATATTCAAATTAGTTCCATTGGAGAAGAATGGTTCAATACCATAGGCTTTAAATGCTTCACGAAGATTTTCATTCGTAATTGAAAGTATCTCTCGACATTCTTGAATAGTAATAATATCTCGGTATTTCCTATACACATCCTCTTTTTTTACAAACTTACATTCATACAAATTTTGCAATTCCAAAATCTTAATTTTCTGTTTCAACAGATTATCTCTAAATGCTTTTAACTCAATATCAAGCCCTAACTCCTTGTACGCTTCAATAAGTGAGAAATATTCCTCCAAAAATCTATCGCAACTACTCCTTTTTACGAAAGTCCTTTCTTTCCTTGTTATAGGAATATCAAGTTCCAACAATTCTAATCCCGCTTGCTCAATGAAATTGTGTAATCCAGAAGAGTCTATTCTAATCGGTTTTCCCGAAATCTTAATAAAAGCCTCTTCTAAGGTAAAATAATTATTACGAATCGTGATCACTTTTTGAATGTAATTCTCGACTGACTTAATGGAAATGTAAGTTCGGTTATATCTATTACCTATCACCTTTGCCTCAATTTCCCCACCATCTATCAACGTTTTCATCTTTGTTTCATTCAACCCATAACGTTTCAAATTATACTCTTCAAGTTCCGAAAAGAGTGCATATCCCTCCATCTACAAACCCCTCAAATCTTCGACTTTTGAATACGTTTTATCTGCGTGAGTGGTAGCTCTCGCTATTATCTCTATTGCTTCCTCTGTTTTCTTTTTAACATTTTGCTCTTCGATATAACTATTCGAAGATTGGATGTTGCTATCGCCCCTTGCAATCATTACTTCACTTGCAGACCATCCTAATAAAAACACAAGCATATTGGTGTAAATTCCTCTACCAATATGAGTAGACCAATTTTTTGAAGTCAATTTTCTATATGCCTCTTCATCGTTCTCAAGGAGAATACTTAAAAATCTATTTTTCACCCTTGTAAAACGTTCCCAATACGCTGTTCCCGATATTGGTCTTCCTGTATGGATGGAACAAAACAGTGCTTGTTCATTCTTTAACTTTCCGTTTCTCTCCATCCTTGATAATAACTCCATATGTTTTTTGTACATCTCTAACACAATAGGAGCTTTGAATACCGCTTGTATTCTCGTCTTTTTTACCTGCTCTAACACTGTGAGTTTTTTGTCGGGGAACAAGAAACTCCAATTGTCTTTTATGTTCAATGTAAGCTCTCCTGACCCTTTACCGTTTGGTTCTTTTACGCTACTACGCAAGAGATTTACTACTTCCCCTTTCCTCAAACCTCCATAAAATTGAAAAGCAACACCAATCGCAATATCAGGGGCTTCTAATTCAGCAATTCTGATAAAAAGATTTACGAGGTCTAATCTACCATTTCCAAAGTCGTGTAGCCTATCATTTTCTCTTCCCATATCCCTTGTGTTTGGATACTCTGTCCCTAATTCAAAATTATCAAATGGACTTCGTATTATTACTTTCTTCTGACCCTTTATGCTACGTACTTCTTCTCTATATTGAATCTTCTCTTTGATTAAACCTTGCTCACTCAACCAAAGATAAAACTTTGTAAGCATACGGTCAGCATCTCTTACTTGTTGAGCAATGATTTCATTTGCTCTTACCCTTTGTGTCAAATGAGTAATATAACTTGCTCCATGCTTCAACTGTAGTCCACTTATACCAGTATCTCTTAAATCTAAGTACATTTCTTCTTCATCAGAGATACATTCTAAGGTATAGTTCAAGAATTTTTTTATTTCTTCTGCATAGTTTTTCTGTGTTTTTAATGCTAATGATTTCCTATCAAACGTACTCTTTATGAAATTGGATAATGGGTGGGGTAAGAGCATCCCTGTCTCTTTATCATCTATACACAGAATTATCTTATCCGCTTCAACTAATGCCCCTTGTCTTACTTCCTTTATTCTCATTTGTTTTACTACGAATTCAAAGCCCACTATAATCCTCCTTACCGCTACCCGCTTCGGGACTACATCCCCATACAACGAATAAGAACACATATTCTATACATATAATATTAACCTATTAATCTAAATATTTCAACACAAAAAAATGACTATTGTGCGAAATAGTCATCCCTCATTATTACTTATATATCAACATTTCATTACAATAATTAATTGAATGTATTTTACTACCCCAAATATACTAATCCATATCGCAAATGCTATGAATCCATTTCTCTGTTTTCATAAATTCAAGCGTTTTTTGAATGTATTGAGGTGCGAACCACGATTGGTGTCTGAATTCAAGTGCACAAGGAATATCACCCATTTCACGCTTGCACCATCTTAAGTACTTAACATTTTCCCGTTTACAGGCAAACCATGGCGGGAATTGAAAAAGCGTCATGGCTAATTTATTGGTTTCTATGTATGGAGCGAGCGACTCTTTAAAGGCGTTAAACATTGCTTGTTTGGTTTCAAAAGGGATTTCGCCACGCATATGTCCGGTCATCCCTTGGTAGGCTTTGACGACAAATTGGAAGCTTGCAGGCGTGTCATTGACCCACTTTTCGGCATTACGAGTAGGTTGAATCGCGTAAAAAGCGGAATCCACTTCAACAAGCGGAAAATGTCCCGCATATTCCTTTAATTTATCTCTTGAGGAAATTTGACCCGGGTATAAGCTGTCATGGTCACCCCAGCCTGTTACACCGATATAAATCAAGAAACTCACCTCCATTTATTAATAATAGCATAACCATCGGATGCTTTGCGACAGGGGCACACGCTTCGCGACAGTTGGAGCACGCATGGCGACAGTTGGCGCACGCTTTGCGACAGTTGGCGCATCCTATCCCTGTAACCCCCATTTCCACGCAAAAACCCGCCTGCCAACCGGCAGGCGGGTAAATTTTTCAAAAGTGGATCCTTCCTTCTCGAACCAGGACAGGACATTACAAAACTGGCGAAAGATTTGGATTTCCAAGATTTAAATAAATCAATGAATGAATGATAACTTGCCTTTTTAAGTTCTTTTATAAGCTTTATATTTTGTCACCAAATATCCAAAAATACGTATAGGAAATAAATAAAAATTGTCAAAAATATAAAAGTAGGAAGGTAGGGGAGGTACTTAATTGGATACTAAAAACAAAATAACTAGAAACGATGAAATTTTTTATTTGGATATGATTGGACGTAACAAGGAGATACATGCGTTAAACCCATATTATAAGATACTTGAAGAAAGAAATTCAGATGATTTCAAGAGATTTATCGGAATATACACTGTTATGAGGGAATTCTTGTCAGAGCGAGAGCAGATTATTTTAAATGAAATATATGGTGTAAATAAACAAAGGGTAAAATTAAAAGCTGTTGGTGAAATGCTAAATATTTGCCCCGAGCGTGTTAGGCAGATAAGGAGAAAAGCTGAGTTCAAGATTGCTAGGAAAATTTCCGAAATCCTAAAAAATGATACTTATTAATTTTAAAAATATAAGCCCCCTCTCGAATAAGTAACGGGTTTACTTGTGAGGTGCAAAACGGTAAATCGCTGACCAAATCAAATAGCAAATCACATAAACTTCACAGTATTTTTCACTGTCAAAAAGGCTTAGAGTCTCTAAGTCTTTTTGACTTTTTCTTGCAAAACCATCCGTAAGTTTTATACAAGTTCATTAGATGCTAAAGCGAGTTTGATAAATAAGCGGATAAATTTCTCTTAATTAGGAAATAGTACTGAAAATAGCCTAAATAGACGGAAAGATTCCGACTATTGACTCAAAAAACGTGAAAATGGGTAATTTTCCTTTGCCTAATCGGAAAATCTCCGCTTATATTCCCCGACCCGTGCTCTATTTTGCAGTCTAACCGGAAAACCTCCGTTTATTTTAAATATCAATGGTTCCCCAATTAAGAATAAGACCTTCTTATTTTTCAAAAAAACCAAGTAAACCTCATTTTAGATGCGTTGAGGGGGACCTTCGCAAAGATGCCAAATGCTAAAGCAACTGCGGGGTCCTGTCTCCTCAGCCCCATTATTCCTGAAGGTGTCTAAGTGCCCGTGAAAGTTACCCATTAAAATTAAACCCAACATTCTCTGTAATTGCAACATAATCCACGTATCCAACAGTAAACTCCATTCCAACACAAAAACCCGCCTGCCAACGCGGCAAGCGGGTTAATTTTTTTAAAATATTAACCGATTGAACCTTCCATCTCAAACTTAATGAGACGATTCATCTCAACGGCATATTCCATTGGCAGTTCTTTCGTAAACGGCTCGATAAAGCCCATGACGATCATTTCGGTTGCTTCTTGTTCTGAAATTCCGCGGCTCATCAAGTAGAAGAGCTGCTCTTCAGAAACTTTAGACACCTTGGCTTCGTGCTCAAGTGAAATATTGTCATTTAAGATTTCGTTGTAAGGAATCGTATCTGATGTTGATTGGTTATCCATGATCAACGTATCGCACTCGATATTGGCACGGGCACCGTCTGCTTTGCGTCCGAATTGAACGATTCCGCGATAGGTTACCTTTCCGCCATGCTTCGAGATTGATTTCGATACAATTGTTGACGATGTATTTGGCGCTAAATGGATCATTTTCGCACCAGCATCCTGGTGTTGGCCTTTACCGGCAATCGCGATTGATAATGTCATTCCGCGAGCGCCTTCGCCTTTTAAAATAACCGCTGGATACTTCATCGTCAGCTTCGAACCGATGTTGCCATCAATCCATTCCATTGTTGCATTTGCTTCACAAACCGCACGCTTCGTAACAAGGTTGAACACGTTGTTTGCCCAGTTTTGAATTGTTGTATAACGGCAGTAAGCATCTTTTTTAATCACAATCTCAACAACGGCACTGTGCAGAGAATTCGTTGTATAAACTGGTGCAGTACAGCCCTCAACATAATGCACGTGCGCGCCTTCATCGACAACGATTAATGTCCGCTCAAATTGACCCATATTTTCGGAGTTAATCCGGAAATACGCTTGTAATGGCGTATCTACTTTCACGCCTGGCGGTACATAAATGAACGAGCCGCCTGACCAAACAGCAGAATTCAACGCAGCAAACTTGTTGTCTGTTGGCGGAATTGTTTTGCCAAAGTGTTCGCGGAAAATATCTTCATTTTCCTTTAATGCTGAATCCGTATCTTTAAACACGATTCCTAATTCTTCAAGGTCTTCCTTCATGTTGTGATAAACAACTTCTGATTCATACTGTGCAGATACACCGGCAAGATACTTTTGCTCAGCTTCTGGAATCCCAAGCTTATCAAAGGTTGCTTTGATTTCCTCAGGTACTTCATCCCATGACTTCTCAGATTTCTCAGATGGTTTTACATAATAGGTAATTTCATCAAAGTTTAATGAAGACATATCGCCGCCCCATTGCGGCATTGGTTTGCTATAAAAAATTTCAAGTGATTTGAGGCGGAAGTCTAACATCCATTGTGGTTCGTTCTTCAACTTGGAAATTTCTTTAACAATATCGGGTGTTAACCCGCGCTTAGATCGGAATATGGAAACGTCTTTATCGGCAAAACCATATTTATAATCACCGATTTCCGGCATTTTCTTCGCCATCGTCCTTTTCCTCCATTTCTTAAACGAAAGGGGGCAAAAAACGCCCTATTTCATTCTATTCATGCTCTTCTTCCTTCAATCCTTTTTCCATCGCCTTCCACGCTAACGTGGCACATTTGATGCGCGCTGGAAATTTAGAAACACCCTGAAGTGCTTCGATATCGCCTAAATCGAGATCTTCACCAATCTCTTTTCCTTGCATCATATCTGAAAAGACCTTTGATAACACCAAAGCATCTTCTACTTTCTTACCCTTAATGGCTTGTGTCATCATCGATGCAGAAGACATCGAAATCGAACAGCCTTCGCCTTCCTGCTTGGCGTCAACCACGATTCCATCCTCCACCTTCAGGCTCAATTGAATCCTGTCGCCGCAAGTTGGGTTATTCATATTAATTGTATGACTGCCATCCTCCAAAACACCGCGATTACGAGGTTTTTTGTAATGGTCCATAATTACTCTTCGGTAAAGTGCATCTAAATTAGAAGACATCGCTGAAATACTCCTTCGTTTTGACAAGTCCTTCAACAAGTTTATCAATATCATCTTCTGAATTGTATAGGTAAAAGCTGGCACGAGCAGTGGCTGTAGCTTTAAGCCATCTCATCAGCGGCTGGGCACAATGATGTCCGGCGCGGACAGCAATTCCTTCCGCATCCAAAACAGTTGCCACATCGTGCGGATGAACATCTGTTAAATTAAAGGTAACAAGACCTGCACGCTTGGCCGCATCAAGCGGGCCATAAATCGTCATGCCTTCAACTGCCGCCATTTTTTCTAATGCGTAAGCGGCAAGGCGATGTTCATGCTCAGCAATATTATCTAAGCCTATTTCAGTTAAAAAGTCGATTGCTGCGCCAAGACCGATTGCACCGGCAATAATTGGTGTGCCGCCTTCAAATTTCCACGGCAGCTCTTTCCAAGTTGACTCGTACAATTCGACAAAATCAATCATCTCGCCGCCAAATTCAATCGGCTCCATTTTTTCAAGCAGCTGTTTTTTCCCATAAAGGACACCAATGCCAGTAGGACCGCACATTTTATGGCCTGAAAAAGCAAGGAAATCACAATCAAGATCTTGTACATCAATTTTCATATGCGGAGCACTTTGGGCAGCATCAACAACCATAACCGCTCCGTTTTGATGGGCAATTTCGGCAATTTCTTTCACCGGATTGATGACACCAAGGACGTTCGATACCTGCATAACAGACACGACCTTCGTGTTAGCAGTGATTGTCGCCCGGGCATCATCCAGTGAAATCGTGCCATCCGCTTGAAGCGGAATGTACTTTAGCTGCGCACCAGTCCGTCTGGCGACTTGCTGCCACGGAATGATATTACTATGGTGCTCCATATAAGTAATAACGATTTCGTCACCTTCTTTTACATTTGCAGCCGCATAGCTCGCCGCTACTGTATTAAGGGATGTCGTCGTTCCTCTAGTAAAAATAACTTCCTGTGTCGATTTAGCATTGATAAACTTGCGAACCTTTTCCCGTGCACCCTCGTACGCATCCGTCGCTCTTGTTCCTAGTGTATGCACACCGCGGTGGACATTGGAATTGATTTCGCGATAATATTTTTCAATCGCTTCAATTACTTGGAGCGGCTTTTGTGATGTTGCCGAACTATCCAAGTATACTAATGGTTTGCCGTTTACCTCTTGATCTAATATCGGAAATTGTTTGCGAATATCCTGGATATTCATTAGCGTACTTTCCTTTCAATCACTTCAGTCAGCTGTTTCTTAACCCCTTCAATCTCAAGTTGGTTAACAACCGGCGCCAAGAAGCCATGGATGATCAAGCGTTCCGCTTCCGTTTTCGTAATGCCGCGGCTCATTAGGTAGTAGAGTTGTAAGTTATCAACCCGTCCAACAGAAGCTGCGTGGCCTGCCGTTACATCATCTTCATCAATTAATAGGATTGGATTGGCATCACCGCGTGCTTTTTCACTCAGCATTAAGACACGGGATTCTTGCTCGGCATTTGATTTAGAAGCACCATGTTCAATTTTACCAATTCCATTAAAGATGGAAGAAGCGCTATCTTTCATCACACCATGCTTCAAGATATAGCCTTCGCTGTTTTTTCCGAAGTGCACAATCTTGGTGGTGAAGTTTTGCGTTTGCTCACCGCGTCCGACAACAACCGTTTTAGTATCCCCATAAGAGCCATCGCCAATTAAATTAGTCGTGTTTTCTGAAATCGTGTTGCCTTCATTCATTAACCCTAACGCCCATTCAATTCGAGCATCTCTGCCGGCAACACCGCGACGGTTCACATAAGTCGTGATACCCTTTGCGAGGTTATCCACTGCTCCAAATTTCACTCTTGCATTGGCGTTCGCAATCACTTCTACCAAAAGATTGGCAACTGTATTTGATGTTTCCATTGTAGAAATGTAGTTTTCAACATATGTTACCGCACTATTGTCCTCCGCAACCACAATCACATGGTTAAATAGGTTGGCCTCAGTATCATCATGTACATATACTGCTTGAATCGGCTCGGTAACTTCGACATTCTTTGGAACGTATAAGAAAACTCCGCCGTTTACAAGTGCAGCATTAAGCGCTGTAAGGCGATGCTCGTCAGCATTGATGGCCTGCGTCATGTAATACTTTTTCAACAGGTCCCCATGCTCTCTAGCAGCGGTGAAAATATCTGTGTAAATAACACCCTTGTTTTTTAGCTCTTCTGATAACGATAAGAAGGCAGGCGTTTGATTTCTTTGGATATATAAATTCTTCTGTTCAGCATCCATATCAACTAATGCTTTCACTTCTTCCGGCAAATCTGCAAGCGTTGGATAGGCATCACTTTTTACCGTATGTTGATTGAATTGCGTAAAATTCCATTTATCGATTTTGGTTTTATCAGGTCTTGGCATTGGCAGTTGTTCGAAATCAGTTAATGCCTTAAGACGGAATTCTTCAAACCAAGCGGGCTCGCTCATTGCTTTTGAGAACGAGCTTACTTTGCCATTATCAAATGATAATTTTGTTTCTGTTGTCATAGTAATCCTCCTAACGCTCTCTTACGCTTCTTGCCCAACTGTTTCATCTTCAATGCCAAGCTCTTGCTTGATCCAGTCATATCCTTCTGCTTCTAAGCGTTGTGCTAGCTCTGGTCCGCCGGATTTCACAATGCGGCCTTGCATCATTACATGCACACGGTCAGGAGTGATATAGTTTAACAGACGTTGATAGTGCGTAATCATTAAGCAGCCGAAATCTTCGCCGCGCATTTCATTGATACCCTTCGAGACTACCTTTAAAGCATCAATATCTAGTCCAGAGTCAATTTCATCTAAGATGGCAATTTTCGGTTCTAACATTGTCAATTGCAAAATTTCGTTACGCTTTTTCTCCCCGCCGGAGAAGCCTTCATTTAAATAGCGCTGTGCCATATCAAGATCCATTTCAAGGAATTCCATTTGCTTATCCATTTTACGGATGAATTTCATCAAGGAAATTTCGTTTCCTTCACCTAGACGGCTATTAATTGCAGAACGTAGGAAGTCTGCATTTGTAACGCCGTTAATTTCACTTGGGTATTGCATTGCTAAAAATAGACCGGCACGTGCGCGTTCATCTACTTCCATTTCAAGAACATTTTGTCCATCTAATGTGATGTTTCCGCTTGTCACTTCATATTTTGGGTGACCCATGATCGCAGAAGATAAAGTCGATTTACCAGTTCCGTTTGGACCCATGATTGCATGGATTTCTCCACCCTTTATTTCAAGGTTTACCCCTTTTAAGATTTCTTTACCCTCAATTTCTACATGAAGGTCCTTAATTGTTAAAGTTGATCCAGCCATATTTATACCTCCGAAAAGAATGATTTGTATCTAAAACTACAATGGTCTGTGACTCTATTCTCATTTTATTCTCATTACAATCTTATAACAAATGAAATGTATTAGCAACTCCTAAACAGTAAAAACAAAGCTGCTATTTTCAATAAGCAGGCCCTAAATGAGAATGAATAGAATATTTTTTCGAAAATTCAGACAGAAACTCTTTATGTAAATCACATTCGGTATAAATGATACCTTATTTTATATTATTTTGCCAATGGTAATACATGTTCTATTCAATGGGCTAAAATACAGAAAAAGCCAGTGACGCTATCACTGACTTTCTGTTTTTCTACCTATTTAAATATGTTTATTCAGAAACCGTTACAACGGACCCTTTGTATTTTTCTTTGATGAAGTCTTGGATTTCTTTTGATTTGAGTACATCTACAAATGTTTTGATGGTTTCTTTGTCTTTGTCCTCTGAACGAACGACCACAAGATTTGCCGGAACAACGTCATCGCCTTCAAAGGCAATTCCATACTTTCCAATGTCAACTCCGCCTTCTAATGCGTAGTTCGTATTAATAACGACTGCATCACCTTCACCGCTTTCGAAAGAAGATGCTAATAATTTGGCTTCAATTAGCGTTGAGAAATCTAGGTTCTTTGGATTTTCGATAATATCCTCAACTCTTGCATTTGCGCCAACACCGTCTTTAAGCTTGATTAATCCTGCTTTTTCAAAAATAGGTAAAATACGTCCATGGTCACTAAATGAATTACTCATAATAATTTTTGCACCATTAGGAAGGTCTTTTAAGCTCTTATATTTTTTAGAATAAACTCCGATTGGTTCTTTATGAATTTCGCCAACACTTACAAAATCAAAGTCCTTATTATCTTTCATTTGCAGGGCTAAATACCCTGGTGTTTGAAAATAGTTGGCATCGAGATCTTTATCTTTTAACGCTACGTTTGGCAGGATATAATCTTGAAAAACTTTGATTTCTAGATCAATGCCTTTTTCCTTTAATAATGGTTTTGCCGCTTCTAATACTTCCGCATGCGGTACAGCAGTAGCACCCACGACTAATTTCTTGTTACCATCTTTTCCTGCCGTATCTTTTTTGGCTCCACCGCAAGCTGTTAAGGCAAATGCTAGTAACGCAATTCCAATGAAACTAAATACCTTTTTCATGATTTGACTCCTCCTGTTATCGCTTATCTGTTTTCTTTGTAAAATAATCGCCAATAAATTGGACAATAAAAACTATAATTAAGATCGCAATCGTTGCAACTAGCGTGACAATCGGTTTATTGCCCTGAAACCCATAGAGGTAGGCAAAATTCCCAAGTCCGCCAGCTCCAATGATTCCAGCCATTGCCGTAAAGCCGATGAGCGAAATAGCTGTAACGGTTATTCCTGAAATTAATGCCGGTAAGGATTCCGGTATTAATACTTTAAAAATAATATGGCCATGGGTAGCCCCCATCGATTGCGAGGCCTCAATCACACCTTTATCAATTTCCCTAAGGGCAATTTCTACCATTCGCGCATAAAAAGGGGCAGCACCAATAATGAGAGCGGGAAGCGCCGCATTTGCCCCAAGAATCGTCCCAAGCAATAATTTTGTAAATGGAATTAATAAAACGACTAAGATAATAAAGGGAATCGATCTGAAAATATTGACAATGCCCCCAACAACGACATTAACAGTCCGATTGGCCCATATATTCCCTTTATCTGTTAAAAATAACAGCAGACCAAGTAATAATCCTAAAACAAATGTCGCAAACACAGAAATGGAAGTCATATACATCGTTTCTCGAGTGGCTTCCATTAATTTGTCCCACTTTACCATTTCCATAAAATCAGCCATTACTGATCACCTCCACGCCGACTTGCTGTGAGTGAATATAATCGATGGCCTTCTGTATTTCGCTTACTTGCCCATCCAAGTGAATGAATAATGTTCCGTATGATCCGTTTTGCGTGTGTGAAATTTTCCCTTGCAGAATATTGACAACCACATCGCAATTCCGAATAACATTAGTGATTAATGGCTGTTCTGTTGTCTCACCAACGAACGAGAGCTGAACCACACAACCATGCGGATAAAGTTCGAGTAGATGCTGGGTTGTTTCCTTCGTTTCTTCCGGTTCCGTTACTTGCTGAACGAATCGCTTCGTGATCGGCTGCTCCGGGTTTTTAAACACATCTAACACTGGACCAAGCTCAACGACGCTTCCGCTTTCCATGACCGCTACCCGGTGGCAAATCTTACGGATCACGTGCATCTCATGCGTAATCAAAACAATCGTTAACCCGAGCCGCTTATTAATATCGACTAGCAAATCCAAAATCGAGTCCGTCGTTTGCGGATCGAGCGCAGAGGTTGCTTCATCACAAAGCAATACCTTTGGATTATTGGCAAGTGCCCTAGCAATCCCAACGCGCTGCTTTTGGCCGCCGCTCAGTTGGGAAGGATAGGCGTTTTCCCTGCCTTCGAGACCAACTAGTTTAATAAGTTCCTGCACTCGTTTTTTTCTTTGTGAGCTATTTACCCCAGCGATTTCTAATGGAAAAGCAATATTTTCACTTACAGTCCTTGACCACAGCAAGTTAAAATGCTGGAAAATCATGCTGATTTCCTGACGTGCTTTCCGAAGTTCAGCACCCTTTATCTTCGAAATCACCCGGCCGGCTACCGTAACGGTTCCATCCGTCGGGAGCTCGAGTCCATTTAACATCCGGATTAACGTACTTTTTCCGGCACCGCTATATCCAATCACTCCGAAAATTTCGCCTTCTTGTATTTCCAGGTTTACATCATCAACTGCCTTTAAATGCCCCTGTTTTGAAGGAAAAATTTTACTGACTTTTTTTATCGATATCACTTGAATCACCTGCTTCTTATCCGATTTACAGATTCTTGTTTATAGAGTTAGACTGTTTTCATGAAAAGATTCTTTTTTAAAATAAAAAGCCTCTCTGCGCAGGCAGAAAGGCATCATTAAAACAATCCTTTCTCCCATCTCCCAAAGCAATTGCTTTGTGTGAATTGGCACCATTTCAATACAAATATTGACGGTTGCCGGGCTTCATCGGGCACATCCCTCCACCTCTCTTGATAAGAGCTTACAGCATTCTATATTCAATTAACGTTAAATTATTTAAGTAATGATATTACGAATGCAATCGTATCACGGATAAAAAGCAGTGTCAACGAGAAATTCTTTGGAAAATTATATCAGCTGAATTTAAGCATTTGTTTTAAGGGAAGCTAAACCAGTCGCCGTTTCAATCGCTGATTCGAGGTCCTCGATTAAATCCTCGACATTTTCAATGCCAATGGAAAGGCGAATTAAATCCTCAGATACCCCTGCAGACTTAAGCCCTTCCGCATCTAATTGCTGATGAGTAGTGCTTGCCGGATGAATAATTAAGCTTTTTGCATCGCCAACATTAGCAACATGTGCCCACAGCGTAATTGCATCAATTAATTTAGCCCCTGCCTCTTTGCCGCCTTTAATCCCAAAGACAACCATGGAGCCGGCTCCTTTTGGCAAATATTTTTGCGCTAATTCATGATCCAGATGTGTTGGATGTCCAGGGTATGAAACCCATTCCACTGCAGGATGATTAATTAAGTAATTTACTACTTCCTTCGTATTGGCAACATGCTCTTTCATCCGCACATGAAGTGTTTCAAGACCAAGTGTGAACTGGAATGCATTTTGCGGACTTAGTGCCGGCCCAAGGTCACGTAAAAGCTGGACTCGTGCTTTAATAATATAAGCGACCGCACCTAGTGCTTCTGCATATACGAGATCATGATAACTTGCATCTGGTGTTATAAAGCCCGGGAATTTCGGCGAGTTCCAGTCAAATTTTCCGCCATCGACAATCACACCGCCAGTTGTCGTGCCATTTCCCAACAGCCATTTTGTGGCCGAGTGAACGACAATGTCTGCACCATGCTCAATTGGCCGGCACAAATATGGTGTCGCGAAGGTATTATCAATAATTAAAGGAACCCCTGCCTCATGAGCAATTTCAGCTACCTTTTCAATATCTAATATGCGTAAGCTCGGATTACCAATCGTTTCAGCGAAGACCGCTTTTGTTTTTTCAGTAATCGCCGTGCGGAAATTTTCAGGATGATCCGGGTTGACAAATTTCACTTTAATTCCGTATTTAGGGAGTGTAACGGCAAATAAATTATAAGTTCCTCCATATAAATTAGAGGCGGAGACAATCTCATCACCTGCTTCGGCAATATTTAAAATCGCAAGTGTGATCGCTGCCATGCCGCTTGCAACCGCAAGTGCTCCAACGCCGCCTTCTAATAAAGCCACGCGATCTTCAAAAACGGTGGTGGTTGGATTATGGATCCGGGTATAAATGTAACCAGGCTCCTTCAGGGCAAATAAGTTGGCCGCATGTTCTGTGCTTTTAAATTGATACGCATTGTTTTGATAAATCGGGACCGCACGAGCACCTGTCACCGGATCTGGCGACAATCCTCCATGAACACTCAATGTTTCAAAACGATAATTCTTTTGATTTTCTCCCATTATTCTCGCTCCTTTTATAACAATACAATAAGCAAAAACCCCCTCTTCATAAGAAGATGGGGGTCCATTCTTCTTATCTTCCAGAGCTAAATTGCTCTGCTGGATTTAGCACCGTGTTATTAACCGGTTGCCGGGCATCGTAGGGCCAGTCCCTCCGCCACTCTTGATAAGAATGCTTATTGAATTGTGTTTATTAATAGAATATTTAAATAATACTTTACATCAAGATTAATTCCGAGTCAATAACTTTGTTTAAATTATTTTTGCCTGTGGGCTGTTCTGTGCTTTTGTTAAAAAGAAGACCGATTCTAGTAAAAGAGTGCTTCTTAGTGGTACTGAAACCTTTAGCTGCCCTTGCTGTTCGAGAACCCGCAGCCTATATGTTCCCTCAAGCAGCTGTTTCATAGCGTTAGGCGATCCGCTAATCTCGTGCTTTGTCTGTAGTGCTTCTGAGTTTTGCAAGATCATGGTACTGCCATTTTTGATCATTAACTGCATCATTTGCCCCTCACAGCGTAGGTTAATTTGTAAATTCGCCTGATGAATTAAGGGCAGGACATGCCCCTGGTCTTTGATTTTTGCTAGAAATGCTTCTACCGCTTCCATCATTTCCACCACTCCGGTCTTTTCGCTTTTACATTACTTATTCAGCAAGAATTGGCGGAATCCTTTCATTATCACTCGACAATTTATTGCGCAATTTGGCAGTTTTTTGAAATTTCCCGAGAAATATGTCGCTTCTTTATGAAATTTTGGCAGATGCTGCCGGTTCTTTTTTAACGGTGAATCCTCTAAATACTAGGAAGAAATACGTCGAACCAATTAAGTATAATCCAGCAGTTATTGTAAACACATAGGCATAGCCCCAGTACGAAACGTACTTAACGACAATTCCTGTCGAAACCTGCCCCATGAACGCCCACCCTAAATTAAACACCATTTGGTTGACGGAGTTGGCGAGCCCCTCCATCGAGTCGCTCACCTTCGACATCATTAACGACATTTGAATCGGGTTCCCGGCATTCATCAATGCTTGGCGGAATAAGAAACCAAGGGCTGCCAGCCATAAATGTTCTATATAGGCTGTTAATAATAGGAATGGAAGCGATGCAAGCTGTAAATAAACTACCGCCTTCACGTCCCCGACTTTCTTGACGACTTGCGGACCGATACACATCGCCAAGGCGGTTGCTGCCTGCCCCAATGGGTTTTAAATTGTGCAGCCCAATTATGATAGAAGGCCATTTCGTATTCGCCCCCTAGGATGGTTATTTTGGATCCCTAAGTATCATAATGCAGGAGGGAAGGTTTAGATTTTTCATATATTTCGGTTGTGGCTGAATTTTTCGGCAAAGTGTTGAAAAGTATTCAAATATGAATGCCGATTGCGGGAGATTATTTTATAAAATGAGATTAGAAAGGAAGTGGAAAATGAGTTATAAATCTCGTTCTAAACCAGTTGAAGCAATTATTCTAGGAATCCTAAACGCAAGAATGACCCTCGGAGAAAAAGAAATGCAGCGCCTTCATAACCTCGATAAGGGTTTTGAAGGGGAAGTCAAATTTGATTCATTAACGGAGAAACTTCAATGTTCAAGCTATATTTTAAAGGACTTACTGCTGGAACATAACGGCAGTAAATTTCAAATTGATTCGTTAATGCTTACACAAGAACCTTTATATTACTTTGAGGTAAAAAATTATGAAGGTGACTATTATTTTGAAAATGACAGGTTCTATACGTTTTCCAAAAAAGACAAGGAAATTAAGAATCCGCTGCAGCAGCTTGAACGAGGTGAGTCCTTACTCCGTCAGATGCTACAGCATTATGGGTATCGAATTCCGATCGAGGCATATGTTGTTTTTGTTAACCCCGAATTCCATTGTTTTCAGGCCCCTCTAAATAAACCAATAATTTTTCCTAACCAGCTCAACCGTTTTATGAAAAAGTTGAATATGCGACCATCACGGTTAAATGGGTCTCACAAAAAGCTGGCTGATCACTTAGTCTCTATGCATCAGATTGTTCTTCCGTATGACAAGCTGCCGCCATATACCTATGCACAACTTAATAAGGGACCCCTTTGCGCTGTTTGCGACTCACTGAAGACGAGTGTTGTTGATAGGAAACTTGTATGCGCGATTTGTGGACACGAGGAACTGCTTGATCACGCTATTTTGCGGAGTGTGGAGGAATTAAAGCTGCTTTTTCCGGATATAAAGATTACCACGGTTCTGGTTCATGATTGGTTTCAGGTAGTGGATTCTATGAAGACGATACGGAGGGTTTTGGTGCAGAACTATAATGCGGTAGGGAAGAAAGAATATAATTTTTTAAAGTTGAAATAAATCTTTCTTATTTAAGGATTTAGTTGGGGGCTCTGAGCGCTTCACAGAGCCCGAGCAACCATTTTATCAAGCTCGACGGGCACTCTGGCTCTTCCACAGTGCCCGGTTGATGTTTTTTTCTCCTCACATGGGCACTCTGGCTACTCCACAGTGCTCGTGCGATGCTTTTTTCTCCTAACATGGGCACTCTGGCTACTCCACAGTGCCCGGTTGATACTTTTTTCTCCTCACATGGGCACTCTGGCTACTCCACACAGTGCCCGGTTGATACTTTTTTCACCTCGCACGGGCACTCTGCTTCCTCCACAGTGCCCGGTTGATGCTTTTTTCTCCTCACATGGGCACTCTCGTTACTCCACAGTGCCCGGTTGATTTTCTCTTCACATGGGCACTCTGGTTACTCCACAGTGCCCGGTTGATGTTTTTTTCTCCTAACATGGGCACTCTGGCTCCTTCACAGTGCCCGGTCGACGCTTTTAAAATTGCAAAAAAAACAGATGCGCTCCGCATCTGCTTAAGTGAGATATTGTTTTGTTTTTTCAAGTAAATATGGCACGGAATGAAAAGCGTAAATGGTTTCTTTCACCTTGCCTTTTTGCACAATTAGCAGGCATGGGACACTTTCGATGCCAAAATTCGCGGCAATATCGGGATAAAAATTCAAGTTCATTTTTCCCATATTAACCTTCACAAGTTCCTCAAGCACAACTAGCATCCTTGAAGCAACCTGACAGGTGCCGCATAGAGGAGTATAAAAATATAGCAATCCGCTTTCTTGATCATCAAGAAATCCAGCTAAATTATTTCGATTCCATTCGTTCATATGCTCATTAACCCATTTCTAAATACTCTGTATGAACATCAATATTCGCGCCCATTAGAACGGTCGCCAAGTGGTGCACCGGGGCAGTTGCGACCTCGCGATACATCCGGTCAATATATAAATGTTCAGCTTGGGGAAATTCCCGTTTAAATTGCTTGCGAAGCTTTTCGCCAGCTTTATCCGCATCAACAAGGATATAGACATCCTTGTCTTCAAGAAATTCGATCCATTCATCTAATTTCGTAAAACTGATGGTTCCATTTGTACAAATGATTTCTACTGGTTCCTTCACAATCCGCTTTACCTTATTTTTATCTGACTTTCCTTCAACAATAAGAACTTTGTCAACATACGAATCATTCATATCCATCACCTGTAATAGAAGTTGTTTATGTTAACATATTCTAAAATATTAATTTCGTGTGTTTTTCTTCTTAGTATGTTAACTATAGCACTATTGTTATATTTAAAATAGGAATTTGTCCGACTTTATTATATTCTTCCCAATTTAAAGCAGAAGTGATGTTGGAAAAATAAAGAAAACTCACCGACTGGCGAACCGTTAGGCGGTTCATGAGGCGTAGTTGCACTTATGTCTGATTGGAAAGTTTACTTTCCTATCGACTAAGAGAAAAAGCACCTTTGAAAAGTGCTTTTTCCAATTATATTTAGCCTTCATTAGTCATTGCTTCATATTGTTCAGCAGTCATCAGCTTTTCGAGCTCGCTTGAGTCAGATAGTTCAATGACAACCATCCATGCTTTTTCATATGGTGATTCATTAACAAATTCTGGGCTGTCGCTTAAATCTTCATTTACTTCCACTACTTTGCCACTTACTGGTGCGTAAAGCTCAGAAACGGTCTTAACAGATTCAACACTGCCAAATGGTTCATCAGCCGAAATCTCATCGCCGACTTCAGGCAGCTCAACAAATACGATATCGCCTAGTTCATGCTGTGCAAAGTCAGTGATTCCGACGCGCACTCTTTCCCCTTCAACCTTTACCCATTCATGTTCTTCGGAATAACGTAATTCTTTTGGTGTACTCATTAGCAAAATCCCTCCATTGTTTTTTCTAAAATCTATCATCGAAATAAATCGATTTCCGTTAGTAAATGATCACAGCCACATTTTTTCGTACTCTTCCTCTTTAAAGCCTACTGTGACGTGTTCTCCATCGGTTAAAATCGGCCTTTTGATTAACATGCCGTCAGATGCAAGGATATCAAGCAGTTCATCTTCAGAAGCAGTTTTCATTTTGTCTTTTATCCCTAATTCGCGGTATTTTAAACCGCTAGTATTAAAAAATTTCTTTAATTCCAGACCGCTTTTTTGTAAAAATCCCTGCAATTCCGCACGCGACGGAGGATTTTCAACAATATGTACTTCTTCATAAGGCAGATGATGCGCATCCAGCCATTTCTTCGCATTTCGACATGTACCGCATTTTGGATACCAGTAAAATGTCAGAGACATTCGTTTCACCGCCCTCCTGCCTAACATTTATGCATCACTTGAATATTACCATAACTTTTTTCTAACGCAAAAAGTATTGCAGTCTTCACCAAAGAAATTCGACTAATTTCGAAAAAATCCTGCATCATTTTGACAAAAATTATTTTATTTAGAAAACAAGCACTAATTCCTGCTAGAAAAGCTATACGTCGAAATAAGCCCCTCCAAATGAAGGGGCTCAATTCTTTTAGACGATATAACGCTCAGCTTCGATTATCACATCGGCTGCTTCACGTTTTTTCGCGATTACATTGATTGGTGTATGACGTGTAAATTTGCGGAGTGACGACAACATCATCCGAAGTGTATCGCCCTGTTCAATCGCTATTAATGTTTCTTTAGCATCTGCTTCAATTTTATTGAATGCTTCCTGACAGAAGATTTGCGTATATAGAAGCTTTTGATTGTTTTTTTCTAAGCCGTCTTTAGCAATCGCCTTTTCGGTTCGTAAGACTACAGATTCCATGGCGTATACATTTGAAGCAATATCAGCAATATTTACGAGTATCTCTTGCTCTTTTTCAAGCGCTTTGCCAAATTTTTGCGCGGCCAATCCTGCTGCTAATAAGCCAATTTTTTTCGCATTTTTGACAAGATGTTTTTCCTGCGCTAGCGGCTCATCGCCTGGCTCTTCCGGCATTAACATCATTAGTTCCTCTTGGAGCGCCAGTGCTTTTTGGAATAATGGCAGTTCACCTTTGAATGCCTTCTTCAAGAAGGTGCCTGGCACCAATAGACGGTTGATTTCGTTTGTTCCTTCAAAAATTCGATTGATGCGGGAATCACGGTAGGCTCTTTCGATTGGGTACTCTTGCATGAATCCATATCCGCCATGAATTTGCACGCCTTCGTCGACGACATAATCTAACACTTCACTGGCAAAGAATTTATTAACCGAGCACTCAATCGCATATTCAGCAATCGAACCCGCAACCTTTTTAATATCTTTGGCATCTTCTGTTGAAAGCTTGCCTTGGTTATCTTCATATAATCCAACTGTACGGTACACGGAACTTTCTGCCGCATAAATCTTCGAGCCAAGCGTGCCGAATTTTTCTTTTGTTAAATTGAACTGAGAAATTGGTGTTTTGAATTGCTGGCGGCCATTTGCGTATTTTACGGTCATTTCAAATGCACCTTTGGAACCGCCGACAGCGCCGACCGCTAATTTATAACGACCAATGTTTAAGATGTTGAAAGCAATCACATGGCCGCGGCCGAATTCACCTAATAAATTTTCAACTGGGACAGGAACATCCTCTAAAATAAGTGTGCGAGTAGATGAGCTCTTAATCCCCATTTTCTTTTCTTCAGCGCCAGTGGAAACGCCCGGGAACTCTCTTTCCACGATAAAGGCGGTGAAGTGCTCGCCATCTATTTTTGCATAAACTACAAAGATATCGGCAAAGCCGGCATTGGTAATCCATTGCTTTTCACCATTTAGGATATAGTGTGTACCTTCGGCGTTTAATTTTGCAGTTGTTCTTGCTCCAAGGGCATCGGAACCTGAGCCTGGCTCGGTTAATGCATAGGCGGCAAGCTGTTCACCTGAAGCAAGAGCAGGCAAATACTTTTTCTTTTGCGCATCATTCCCGAATAACACGATCGGCAGTGAACCGATCCCAACGTGAGCTCCGTGGGAAAGCGAGAAACCGCCAGCCCTTGACATTTTTTCCGTAAGCAGGGAAGAAGTAATTTTATCTAAGGCGAGGCCTTCATATTCTTCTGGTACATCTGCCGCTAAAAGACCAAGCTCGCCTGCTTTTTTAAGCAGCTTTACAGTCCGATCGAATTCATGTTTTTCTAGATATTCAAGCTGTGGAAGAACTTCTTTTTCAACGAAGTCTTCAGCTGTCTTGGCAATCATTAAATGCTCTTCGGTAAAGTCTTCCGGTGTTAACATATCTTGATACGAAATATCTTCGATTAAAAAGCTGCCGCCTTTAATGAATTTTTTTGTTTCGTTTGTCATGGAAATCTCCTCCTAATCTTGTTAAAGTAACTCAAATACTCCGGCAGCACCCATCCCGCCGCCGATACACATCGTCACAACACCGAATTGTTCATTTCTGCGCTTTAATTCATGAATGAGTGACAGCGTTAACTTTGCTCCCGTACAGCCAAGCGGGTGGCCAAGGGCAATTGCGCCGCCATTTACGTTGACGATTTCATCATTTAGCCCAAGCTCGCGAATTACTTGTAATGATTGCGAGGCAAAGGCTTCATTCAATTCGAAAAGGTTAATGTCTGAAAGCTCAAGACCAGCGAGCTTGACGGCTTTTGGAATTGCTACCACCGGACCAACACCCATAATTTCCGGGGGAACGCCGCCAACAGCAAACGATCTGAATTTTGCTAATGGTTTAAGACCAAGCGATTCTGCTTTTTCACGGTCCATTACCATTAGTGCGGCAGCTCCATCACTTGTTTGCGAAGCATTTCCTGCAGTTACTGAACCGGTTACCGAGAATGCAGGTCGAAGTTTTGCAAGTGTTTGTAAATTTGTATCGGGACGAACCCCTTCGTCCTGTGAGAACTGAATTGTTTTTTCAACAAGTTTATTGTCAGTTCCAACAGTGCGGACCGTCACATCGACCGGGACAATTTCATCGGCGAATTTGCCTTCCGCAATTGCTTTCGCTGCACGCTGATGGCTTCTTACCGCAAAAGCGTCTTGATCTTCGCGGGAAATTCCATACTTCAGTGCTACTTGTTCAGCGGTATGGCCCATGCCCATATAATACTGCGGTGCTGTTTCTGCTAGTTTGATATTTGGACGGACGACATGCCCCATCATCGGGATCAGACTCATCGATTCTGCACCGCCTGCGATAGCCGTGTCAGTGTGTCCAAGCATGATTCCCTGCGCCGCATAGGCAATTGCCTGTAATCCTGAAGAACAGAAACGATTAATGGTAATCGCAGGAACAGTATATGGAAGCCCTGCTAATGCTCCAATATTGCGGGCCATGTTATTGCCTTGCTCTGCTTCCGGCATTGCACAGCCAATGATTAAGTCATCAATATTTCCTTCATAATTTCCAGCACGCTTTAATGTTTCCTTTACCACCAATGCTCCCAAATCATCAGGGCGAACATGGGCAAGCGTTCCTTTCTTTGCCTTACCAACCGGGGTACGAGCTCCGGCAACGATTACCGCTTCTCTCATGCAAGTTCCCTCACTTTCTTTCATATTCGAAAAATACGACTCTATTTTTGTCAGGGGTCAGACCCCTCTAACTTTTTATATCACGAGATTTTGTCAGAGGGGTCTGACCCCGTGCTCTTCATTTTTTGACAGTGGGGTCAAACCCCTCATATAAAAATTAGTTTCTTAACGGTTTCCCCTTCACAAGCATATGCTGCATGCGCTGCTGTGATTTCGGCTCTGCAATCAGGCTTAGGAAAGCCTCTCTTTCTAAATCTAATAAGTATTGCTCATCGACTTCGGTTCCAAACGGCACTTTACCGCCGGCGATTACATAAGCGATTTTTTTAGCAATTTTTAAATCATGCTCAGAAATATAGCCGGATAAGCGCATCGCTTCAGCACCAAGCAGCAAAGTCGCATAGCCAGTTTCCCCTACTACCGGAACCTTTCTGCGCACTTTCGGCTTATAGCCTTGTTCATGCAGCGACAGGACGGCTTGTTTCGCATCATGGATTAGATGATCACTATTGACGCTGATTCCATCTGAAGCATCTAAGAAATTATTCTCCCGTGCTTCTTCAGCAGAAGTTGAAACCTTTGCCATTGCAATCGTTTCAAACACTTTGTTGGCCACATTTTGCAAGTCAAATGGGACTCCGTTTGGCAGGTTTTCTAAGTGCTTCATATAAAGCTCCTTATTTCCACCGCCGCCAGGGAGCAGGCCAACACCCACTTCGACAAGACCCATATACGTTTCGGCTGATGCTTGGATATGTGCTGTCGGCAGGCATACCTCTGCTCCGCCGCCAAGCGTCATCCCAAATGGAGCAGCGACAACCGGCTTTGAACTGTATTTTACCTTCAACAAGGCGTTATGAAGGTGACGGACAATCATATCAAGTTCATAAATATTATCGTCCTGCACTTCCATTAACATCATCGCAAGGTTTGCGCCGACACAGAAGTTCTTTCCTTGGTTGCCAATGACAAGACCTTTATAGTTTTTCTCAACCTCATCAACCGCAAAATTTATCATTTGGACAATATCGAGACCAATTGCGTTGTTTGGTGAATGGAATTCTAACAGCGCAACGCCATCGCCAAGATCTATTAAGCTCGCACCGCTGTTCTTTTTAATTACACCTTTTTGTTTCTTGATTTTTTTCAGGTCGATTGCCTTTGGATTGTTTTCTACTAGCCTATATTGACCGTTATGATAGAAGAACAGCTCGCCATTTTCTTCTAAATAGAAGGATGAATTTCCTTTTTCTAACATCTCCGTCACCCATCCTGGAACTTCCACACCGGCTTCAGTCAGCTTTTTGACGGATTTTTCAACACCTATGGCATCCCATACTTCAAAAGGACCCATATCCCAGCCAAAGCCCCACTTCATTGCACGGTCAATGTCGACGATTGTCTCAGCAATTTCACCAAGAAGCAGTGCAGAGTATACGAGTGAAGCCGATAAAGTATTCCATAAAAATAGTCCGGCACGGTCACCTGAGTATACAAGCGCTTTCATTTTGTTGGCTGTGCCTTTTTCCTGCTTGCTTAGCTCAACAGAAGGCGTAGACAGCTTTTTGCGTGGACCATATTCTAATGTTACTGGATCGAGCTCAAGAATGTCTTTGCCTTTTTTCAAAAAGAATCCTTGTCCGGATTTGCTTCCAAACCATCCATTATCAAGCATTTTCTTCATAAATTCCGGTACTGCGAAAACTTCTTTTTCTTTGCCTTCGACTTTTTCATACACATTATTGGCAACGTGATAGAAGGTATCCAATCCGACAACATCGAGCGTGCGGAAGGTGGCGCTTTTCGCACGGCCAATTAACGGACCAGTGATGGAATCTACTTCACCAACGCTGTAACCGCCCTTTAGCATTTCTTGGACGGTAACAAGGAGGCCATAAGTGCCAATTCGGTTGGCAATAAAGTTTGGTGTATCCTTTGCCTCAACAACGCCTTTTCCTAACACATCTTCACCAAAGGTTTTCATGAACGAAAGGACTTCCGGTGCCGTATATTGTGTCGGAATCACTTCCAGCAATTTCAGATAGCGCGGCGGATTAAAGAAGTGTGTTCCTAGAAAATGCTTTTTAAAATCGTCGGTACGTCCTTCTACCATCGCTTCCACTGAGATTCCAGATGTGTTGGAGCTGATAATGCTGCCAGGCTTACGATATTGGTCGACTTTTTCAAAAACTTGTCTTTTGACATTGAGGTTTTCTACGACCACTTCGATCACCCAGTCAACATCTTTCAGCTTTATTAAATCGTCTTCGAGGTTTCCTGCTTCAATAAGCGCAATGTTCTTCTTAACTGCCAGTGGTGCCGGCTTTTGCTTTAATAATTTATGAAGGTTGGCAGCACTGATACGATTGCGTATCTGTTTATCTGCTAATGTAAGTCCTTTTGCTTCCTCTTCTTTGGTTAATTCGTGCGGCACAATATCCAATAATAATGTTGGAATACCGATGTTTGCTAGATGGGCGGCTATTCCTGTGCCCATTACCCCGGACCCAAGAACTGCTGCTTTTTTAATCAATTGGTTCAACATTGTCTCCCCCTTCAACACTTTGAATGAATGCTCATTCATTTTTTTGTCAAAAAAAATTCATAATTGAATGAGTTCTGCTACTTTTTACTATAAAAGATTTTGAAAATTCCTGCAACAGTTAAGTGCGGAAAATTGAAATTTTTTGAACTTTTATTTTTCGAAAGATAATTGTCTTTGTTGGGCAAGCTATTCCCTGAGGTGATAACGATGGCGAGAGTGAAAAAGGATCCTTCCAAAGCAGGTGTAAGTGCCGCTAGTGTGAAGGGCAATGGCGGCCCGGGATACGAAGCTGCTGGGAAAGACAAACAAAACAGCCAGAATAACCAGTACAAGCGATAGTGAAAACAGGCTGAGTGCTTCAGCCTGTTTTTATTATTGTATAAAAATTCCTATTTGAGAGACCATATAATCGTAAATAGTTGACTTAAACAGGAGGGTTATTATGCAGCAGCAAAATATGAACATGCCAAACATGAACATGCAGAACCAGCAAATGACGATGCAGCAGCCGCCAGGAGTCGTTTCAACAAAGGATTCGCTTTATTTAACTGACATGATGTCGTGGAATTTACTCTCTGCCAAGAAAGCACACTTTTTTGCGGCTCAGTGCCAGGATCCCGAGCTGAAGGCAGAAGCAGAAAAGTGCGGCCAAATGCATCAGCGTCATTACCAGCAGTTGCTTCAGCATCTAGGCGCACACGCAAGTCAGCAGCAGCCATTGAATAATATGCAGTAATTAGGAGGAGAATTATTTTATGAACCAGAATCAACAAAAGATTCAAAATCCGGAAACACAAGTCCCGAAAACCCCGCAAATGAACGAGCGCGATTTCATTAATGATTTACTGACAACAGAAAAATATATGACCAGCTCGTATGGCGTGGCAATGCATGAAGCTAGCCATCAAGGATTGTACCAGGACATAATGCAGATTTTCACGGAAACACAGCAATGCCAGCGTGATCTTTATGATCTGATGTTCAGGAAAGGCTGGTATGCGATTGAGCAGGCCGACCAACAAAAGCTGCAGCAATCATACCAGCAGTTCCAGGGGTATACGAATCAGTTTGCGAGCGGCGGGACAATGCAATAAAGTTAAAAGCCGGAGGGAATTTTTTCCTCCGGCTTTTTTTCTGCGTTGATTAATACTACTATGCTGTTGTCGAAAACATGTATTTTTTATAATGGTAGCGGATTGAAAAGATTAAACCTAGACCCATCATATTCCCCATTAGCGCGCTCCCCCCGTAGCTGATAAATGGAAGCGGAATACCGGTGATTGGCAGCACGCCAATCGTCATACCGATATTTTGGAACACGTGGAAGGTAATCATGCTGATAACCCCGACACAAATATAAGTATAAAAGTTATTCTTTGTTTCCATTCCGACCTTGGTAATATGGTAAATCAACAAGAAAAACAAACTGATTAACACACTGGCACCAACAAAGCCATACTCCTCGCCAACAACACTAAAAATAAAATCCGTTTGGCTTTCTGGCAAATATACTTCACGGTTGCCCAGGCCTTTGCCGCTCGTCTGTCCTGAACCGATTGCAAGCATCGATTTGGTCAGCTGATAGCCTGTCGAGCTTTGGTAATTATAAGGATCAAGCCATGAATAAATCCGGCCAAATTGGTATTCCTGCACACCAAGATATTTTTCTAGAACTGCCGGATTCCATAACACAAAGTAAAAAATTGTTCCCACAACTACAATACCTACTGAGAATATCGGAACTAGCAATTTCCAGGTAATTCCCGAAATAAAAACCATCCCTAATAAAATCGCCAGAAAGACAAGCCCTGTTCCCAAGTCCTCCTTGATTATCAGCAATAACGGTACCATTGTTACGATACCCATCTTGATTAACAGCCATAAATCAGTTTGAATCGTCTTTAGCATGTTTTTTTGATGATGCTGGTCAATAACCCATGCAAGGCCAAGGATGAGGAATACTTTTACAAACTCTGAGGGCTGTATCGTACCAATTCCAGGAAGCTTGAACCAGTTTTTTGAGCCATTGATTCGTGGCGCAATCGAATCCGGTGCAAGGATTAATAGAATGAGGAGCAAAAGTCCAAACCCATATACATACCAGGTAAGCTTCCGCAACTGGTCAGAATCAAAGGTCATTACAACCCCAATGATGATGCAGCCGGCAACATACCAGCCAATTTGAAAAATTAAAAAGTTTCGATCATATTGCCCGCTTGATTGAGCACTATAAATCGCGGCACAGCTCGCCAAAAACAAAAGCAATAATATAAGAACAAGACTGTAATCCAGTTTAGAAGTTGAGTTTTTATTTGAAGTCAATTTTCTAGTCTCCACCTTAACAAAGAACTTTACATTCCTTCATTATATTTTTAAAAACAGGAAATCACAACTTCTAAACCATGAATGGTTTTATTTACATCCAATGTCCTACATCGAAAAGCGAAAGCGCCCGCTTAGCGGCGTATAGACTGGAGCGCTTCGACTGAGATAAAGGAAACACGGTGAGCGTAAGCGAACCGATGTTGACTTATCGTAGGGAGAAGAGCGAAGTCTACTAGCCGCTGGGCGCTGGAACTAGACATTTCTCAAAGTAAAAACTTTTCTTCTTTAAAAATAAATTCTCTTTACCTCATCCGCCATCCACTCGAGATTATTCGGCACCTGGGGAATGCCGTATCCGATATAAAGCGGAGTTGTCACAAAACGTGAGACAATCTTCGCATAGATTTTATTATCAAAATGATGAAAAAAGACATTATAGCTCGATGCCTTGAATGGAAAATGGTTCAAAATATAATGAACCGCCGTTTGCAGGTATTCTGAAAAGCTTTCGTGATAGCTGGAATCCTCCATCTCGATATTAAACTCATAAAATCCTACCCGCGGCTTTGTCGACAACGTAAATTTGGGACCCCCATCCACTGCAGCAATCACGATTCCCTCGAACATTTCATGAGTTAGCTTTTCTTTATAGTCAATATCATGTAAGCCGACAATCTGCATATGTGGATGGGCAAGCGTTCCGCCCGACAATGGTCCATGGTTTTTGAAGAAAATAACCGAGCGATAGCTGCCGGTTTCCTCCATCTCCAGCCAATGCTTGATGCCGAACTTGATCAGCCTATGTAAATGCGCCTTTGTGTAGGTCGATAATTCAGCATAGCAATCATCCGTTTCAATTAACACCGTTTGATAAGCATTTTCCAAAACAGGATATTTATTTTTCAACAGAATAATCGGCCCATCGACAGCGATGAGATCGTTCAGCTGGTCTCGTTCGCAAAAAGGGCAAGCCTGCTGCTTATTTCGAATATTTTCCGGCTTTTTGACACCGATTGACGTATTAAAATGCAGATGAGTATTTGCCAAATGCGTTACTCCTCTCTCAAACTTGGATATTTCTATTTTATGGGAGAAGAGGGTACATTTGCACCAATTTTGTTTTATTAATTTCATCGGTAAATCAAAGTTTCATTAAATTGATTTGCAATGCATATCTATTAATAGTACAGGCTTATCATTATTTTAGAATGAGAGGTTTTTTATGTTAACAAAACTGGAAGCACTTATTCTCGGAATTATCCAAGGGCTAACGGAATTTTTGCCGATTAGTAGTACGGGGCATCTTTATTTAGGCAGGAATTTATTTGGTTTACAGGAAGCGGGGCTTTTGCTCGATACGATGCTGCATGTCGGGACATTACTTGCTGTTTTTGTATTTTATAAGGCTGAATTTATAAAAATTATTAAAAATCCGTTTAGTAAATTAACGTTTTTGCTGATTGTCGGGACGATTCCCGCCGTTATCTTCGGGCTCGCCTTTAAGGATTATATAGATGAAATTTCGAAGACAGGGGTTACGATTGGCTGGGAGTTTTTACTGACTGGGTTATTCTTGTGGCTTGCTGATTCCGCGAAAAACGGCCATAAAAAAATGGACAATATCAGCTATAAGGATGCGTTTATCATTGGCACCTTTCAGGCGGTTGCGATTATGCCGGCGATTTCTCGTTCCGGGATGACGATTGTTGCTGCGCTTTGGCGTAAATTGGACCGTGAAACGGCTGCCTACTTTTCCTTCCTTTTATCAACACCTGCGATTGCCGGGGCGATTGTCCTGCAAACGAAGGATTTACTTGGCGGTGCTGGGGAAGAAATATCCTTATCTGCCTTGCTCGTTGGAATCGTCTCTTCTGCCATCTTCGGGTATATCGCGGTTAAGTGGATGATTGGCTATTTGAGAAAACATTCATTGAAGCCTTTCGCGTACTATGTCTGGGCGTTAGGATTACTTGTTTTAGTTTTCCAATTTACAGGTAAATTCTAGCCTGATGTGGCCAGGTAAAATGGATTCGCAAATAAAACTGCTAGATTCGCAAATAAACACCCTAGATTCACAAATAAACTGCTGGATTCCCAAATTAAATAGCTATACCGGTGCAAAAAAGCGACTCGAAGCTTTCGAGTCGCCATTTTTTATAATGTAACTGTTTGTTTTGCCATTTCTCTTGCTGCTTCGGCTGCTTGTTCTTTCGCTTTGGCGATAATTTCGGGTGCCTTTTTTGGATAATGGTCCATTCCCTCGGCAACAACCGTTTCAATTAGGTCGAAGCCAAGGAATTTCAACGCCTTCATTAAATAGCGGTCCCCCATTTCAAATTCGACCATCGGACCGCTGGAATAAATGCCGCCGCGCGTTTGAATGTGAATCGCCTTCCTGCCGGTTAGCAGTCCTTTAGGTCCATCGGCGGTGTTCGTAAACGTTTTTTCAGCAATAAATAGACAATCCATAAACGATTTTAAGATAGCCGGGGCGCCGAGATTCCAAATCGGTGTCACAAATACATAATAATCTGCAGCAATAAAGCGATCAGCGAGCGCATGCATTTTTTCCAGCTTCGTCCTCTCCGCTTCACTAAGCTGCTCTTTTGTATAGCCCATAAAGGATAATTTCGCACGCCCATATAATAAGTCCATATCGATTTCCGGGATATCCATATCATATAAGTGCATATGCTCAATTTCAACATCCGGCTGGATGCTTTTGAACTCCTCTAAAAATACTTCGCCAATCTGCATTCCTTTTGAAAGTTTACTATCTGATTTTGGATTGGCCGTAATATAAATAAGCTTTGACATGTACATCCCTTCCCTTTTACCACTAATTTTTTCTCTATTACTATACTACCTCAAATTTACTTGCTCACCATTGAACAAACCGTGAAGTTTATGAAAAAATTGTGAATTTCTTACTTATGAGACCCTTATTTTTTAAAAACTTATCTCGTTAATATGATTGCATTCTAAGATATTTTGAACAGTTCGTGACAATTCTAAACAAAACTAAACGAAACACAACAAAACTTAACAAAAGTCACATCCAATATGATACTATTTTTTTAAGATTAGGAAAAAGGAGGGAACTTGGTTATGGAGGGCAAGGCATATACACCGGATGAAGTGGCGCAAATCTTTCAAATCTCTAAACATACTGTTTATGAGCTAATCAAAAGAGGCGAGCTCCAGGCCTTTAAAATTGGCAATAAAATGCGGATTGAACAGGCCGAGCTTGAAAGATATAAGGAGAATACAAAAGCTCCGGTAAAGAAAAATGTGCCAGAACCATTGCCGATTAATCCGGCTTCATCAATTCGGTTATCTGGAAGTCATGATTTTCTTGTCGAACATTTCACTAAACAAGCGGCAAGAGCACTAAACTTACAGATTCAGCCGTCATACATAGGCAGTCTGGAAGGGTTAATGATGCTTTACCGTGGGCAGTGCGATATTGCCGCCATTCATCTATTAGACCCAACATCACAGGAATATAATCTGCCTTTTATCCATCAGCTGTTTGTTTACGAATCGATTTTGGTGTTGAGATTGGCCGCTAGAGAACAAGGGTTAATCGTTGCAGGAGGTAATCCGAAAAAAATTCAAGACTTTCATGATCTGACTAGAAAAGATGTTCAATTTATTAACCGCCAAAAAGGGGCCGGGACAAGGTTTTTACTAGACTCCAAGCTTTCAAGCAATGGAATAGAACCTCGGCAAATTAACGGTTACGATACTGAAGAATGGAACCATTTGTCGGCAGCCTCCTACATTAGCAGAGGCATGGCGGATGTTACCTTTGGAATTCAGTCAGCCGCGAGCCACCTAGGACTTGATTTCATTCCAGTCGCGCAAGAAAACTTTGATCTTGTATTCCGGTTTACCCCTGAAAATAAGCAATCCTTAACAGAATTGATTGAGTACTTGCAGTCGGACAACTTTAGAAATAGCTTAACCGATTTAGAAGGCTATTCGATTCAAGAATTAGGAAAAATCACTTATCAAACTAGAAAAACGGAGGAAACAACATGTTAAGAAAACGTTATTTTGCAGTCCTATTTGCTTTAATGCTATTAGTTTTATCAGCTTGCGGAAACACGGACACAAAAGATACCGCCGCCGCAAAAGAGAAAAAAACAGCGCCGAAACCAGCACCAACGGAAATGATTCTCGCCACAACAACAAGTACACAGGACAGCGGTTTATTGGATGTATTAGTCCCAATGTTTGAAAAAGAAAACAATGTTAAAGTCAAAACGATTGCAGTCGGGACAGGGCAGGCGTTAGAAATGGGCACAAAAGGTGAAGCCGATGTCCTGCTTGTTCATGCTCCAGCGGCTGAAAAAGAAGTAGTCGATGCAGGTAATGCAATCAACTACAAGC
Source organism: Neobacillus vireti (assembly GCF_001026695.1). Classification (GTDB taxonomy): domain Bacteria; phylum Bacillota; class Bacilli; order Bacillales; family Cytobacillaceae; genus Neobacillus; species Neobacillus vireti. The sequence continues at coordinate 321,740 of NZ_LDNB01000007.1, read as the reverse complement.
GCGTAATGTATAACGACTTTATTTTAGTAGGACCGAAGGAAAATCCAGCTGGTGTTAGCGGCGACGATATTAAAGCCGCCTTCAAAAAATTAGCAGACAGCAAAGCTACTTTTGTTTCCCGCGGCGATGACTCCGGCACACATAAAAAAGAACTTGGAATCTGGACGGCCGAAAACATTAAACCAACCGGCGATTGGTATGTATCAACAGGACAAGGCATGGGGCAAACGTTACAGGTTGCTGCTGAGAAAAAAGGTTATGTATTAACAGACCGTGCAACATGGTTAGCGCAGGAAAAGAATTTGGATACTTTGCAAATTGTTGTTGAAGGCGGAAAGGATTTAATGAACATCTATCACGTGATGCAAGTAAATCCTGAAAAACATGATAAAGTAAATAGTAAAGACGCTGAAAAATTTGTAAACTTTATGATAGACAGCAAAACGCAAGACGTGATTGAGGAATTTGGCAAGAAAGAATACGGCCAATCATTATTCTTTAAATACACTGAATAATTTTTAACTGGGAACGGGGCCTCGAGCCCCCCTTCCTATCCTACTTCTAAAGGGAATCCTGGAGGCATTACGTTTATGGAACTACTAATAGATGGAATAAAAAAAGCATTTGATATGATCCTTTCCGGTGACAGGGAAGTTTTTGCAATTACCTGGCTGACACTTAAGGTCTGTCTTATTTCCATTCTGATTAGTACGCTCATCGGGTTGCCGCTTGGAATTTTACTAGGATTAACTAGATTCAAAGGCCGCAGGATTCTATTATTATTTATTAATATCGGGATGGGGCTGCCTCCTGTTGTTGCAGGGCTGTGGATTACGATGCTGTTATGGCGCTCCGGCCCGTTAGGAGATCTAACCCTCCTCTATTCACCGACAGCGATTGTCATGGCACAGATTTTAGTAAGCTTACCGATTGTTACAAGCCTGACATGTACGGCATTCCAGCAAATCAGCGAGAAGATGCTCCTGCAAATTAAAGCACTTGGAGCAACAAGAATGCAGACATTAATCATCCTAATCAAGCAACTAAAAATTGCGATTTTAGCGGCAATCATGGCCGGCTTTGGCCGCGTCATCGCCGAGGTTGGTGCCGCGATGATGGTCGGCGGGAATATTCTTGGTGATACAAGAATTCTGACTACGACGATTGTAATGGAAGTTTCCAAGGGTAATTTTGATATTGCCTTAGCTCTGTCGTTTATTTTATTGTCCGTTGCCCTGTTGATTACGGCCGCGTTAACATTTTTACAGCAAAGGAAGCGAATATCATGAACCCGTTAGTTGAGCTGAACAATATTACCTATAAAGCCCAAAATAAAACGATTCTTGATATTCCTGAATTTCAGATTTGTGCTGGTGAATTTCTTGGGATTATGGGACCAAACGGTGCTGGAAAAAGCACGCTGCTTAAGGTGTTAGCATTTCTTGAAAACCAATCGAGTGGTGCTATTCTCTACCGGGGTGAGGTCATTCCAAAGGGGAATGTGCCGCTCGAGCTGCGCCGGAAGTTCTCGATTGCCCTGCAGCAATCGTTGCTTCTTGATGGAACTGTGTTTCATAATATCGCCATTGGCTTAACCTTAAGAAAAATGCCAAAAACAGTTATTAAAGAGAAAGTGGCACATTGGCTGGAGCTTTTCGGCATCAGTCATTTGGCGAAAAAAAACGCCCTTTATTTATCCGGAGGCGAGGCGCAGCGGGTTAACTTAGCGCGGGCAATGATTATTGAACCGGAAATCCTTTTTCTCGATGAACCATTTTCAGCTTTAGACTTTCCAACAAAAATTAAGTTAATGGAAGATTTTAAGGGCATTATTGAAACGGCCCGAACAACGGCTGTGTTTGTCAGCCATGATTTAATGGAGATTAACTATCTCACGAATCGACTGGCGATTATCGTCAATGGTGAAGTTAAGCAATCCGGACCCACTCCTCGGGTCCTAGAACATCCTAATTCTTCCACCGCATCCTTCCTAAACGAGTGGAAGAAATTCTATCCCCTTGCACGTTGAAGCAGTTCCTTCGGGAGCTGCCCTTTTTTATTTGATTAAAAATTTCTTGAAGCTTAAAATAAATGTAGCTAGGTTCTAAGGGGGAATTTTTCAATGAAATATGCAGTTATTACCGGGGCATCTAAAGGGTTAGGTGAGGCGATTGCCAAACGGCTTATCCACGAACAAATCGCGATTGTCTCTGTATCCCGAACTGAAAATAAAGATATCAAAAAGCTGGCTTTAGAAACTGACCTTTATTATAAGCATTATTCCTGCAACCTCTCGTTAGAAAAAGAAGTACAGGAAGTTTTTATGGAAATTGCTCATAGTCTTTATCAAAAGGAACCACAGGAAATTCTTCTATTTAATAATGCCGGTGTGGTTGAGCCGATCGAAACGGTTGGAAATTTAGATCAAACACCAATAATTAGCAACATCCAGGTAAATTTAATCGCGCCAATTCTTATTAGCAATTTATTTTTTAATAAAGCACAATCAACGAATACAAAGATTCAGGTTATTAATGTAACCTCAGGTGCAGCCGTTCGCCCGATTGATGGCTGGAGTGTGTATTGCAGCTCAAAGGCAGGCATCAATATGTTCACTCAAACGGCCGCCTTAGAGCAAGTGGAATTAAAAACCAACAATACGATAATCGCCTTCAGTCCCGGCATCATGGATACGAATATGCAGGAAACAATTAGATCCTCGTCAAAGACAGCCTTTAGGGATTTAGAAAAATTTATCGAATATAAGGAAAAAAATATGCTGCTTGAGGCAGATGTGGTCGCGGACGCTTTAGTGGACTTGGTACTAAGCGGCAATGTTGAAAGTGGGAAAGTGTATAATATTAAAGATTTATTGAGTGAGTGAGAAAAAGGGGCTCCTTTTTAAACAATGTTGTGAATATTTACTTAAAAAAATAGTGTTGAGTGCCCGGCTCGGGGAAATAAAGCGCCAAGCAGGCACTGTGAATAGCTCAGAGTGCCCGTTTCGTGAAAAAATTAAGGCGTGCGGGCACTGTGAAACACTCAGGGTGCCCGTTCCGTGGAAAAATTAAGGCCGGCGGGCACTGTGAACCACTTAGAGTGCCCGTTCCGTGGAAAAATTAGGGCCGGCGGGCACTGTGAACCACCTAGAGTGCCCGTTTCAAGAAAAAATTGGGGCCGGCGGGCACTGTGAACCACTTAGAGTGCCCGTTCCGTGGAAAAATTAGGGCCGGCGGGCACTGTGAACCACCTAGAGTGCCCGTTTCAAGAAAAAATTGGGGCCGGCGGGCACTGTGAACCACTTAGAGTGCCCGTTCCGTGGAAAAATTAGGGCCGGCGGGCACTGTGAACCACCTAGAGTGCCCGTTTCAAGAAAAAATTGGGGCCGGCGGGCACTGTGAACCACTTAGAGTGCCCGTTCCGTGGAAAAATTAGGGCCGGCGGGCACTGTGAACCACCTAGAGTGCCCGTTTCAAGAAAAAATTGGGGCCGGCGGGCACTGTGAACCACTTAGAGTGCCCGTTCCGTGGAAAAATTAGGGCCGGCGGGCACTGTGAACCACCTAGAGTGCCCGTTTCAAGAAAAAATTGGGGCCGGCGGGCACTGTGAACCACTTAGAGTGCCCGTTCCGTGGAAAAATTAGGGCCGGCGGGCACTGTGTTGGACGCAGAGTACCAGAGAAAAACGCTTCGGTCACTCAAAAGTTTATTTGTTACCGTTCAAGGTGAAAAAGCGGCTCCCGGTCACAAAAAACATTATTTGTTACCGTTAAAGGAAAAAAGGCGGCTCTTCGGTCACTATAAAGAAAAAAAAGCGCCCCGCTTACCATAAAAGTTAATTTATGCCCAACGCCCCCACTTTTCTTCTAATAAACAAATTGGTCGCCATTCAATTATATGGCGACCTTAGTGTGAAATCCTCGTTATTTCTTTTTCCGCATAGGGCAAGCTTTAATCCTATTGCGGAAACCACAACGTAACGCTAGTACCCTTATTCAACTTGCTTTTCACCTTGACGATCCCTTTATGGGCATCCATCAACGCTTTTACTATTGAGAGTCCGATGCCGACACCGCCTGTTTTGCGGTCGCGTGATTTATCGCCGCGGTAGAAGCGTTCAAAGATATGCGGGATATCGTCCTCATTCATTCCCGAGCCTTCATCTTGAATCTTAAAGCCGACATAACCTTCCTTTTCCGTCACTACCGAAATTGTGACATTTTTGCCCTCTGGTGTATATTTCAGCGCATTATTTAAGATGTTTGAGAGGATTTGCATTAAGCGGTCCTTGTCCGCCTCAAACATTTCCTCCCGTAGCGGTTCCTCAATCTGAAGTCCAACGCCCTTCTCCTTAAATAACGGCATAAAGATTTCCCATAATGCTGCCAGCACACTGCCGGCTTCTAATTCGATTTTTTCGAGCCTAATTTGCGGATTCTCCGCTGCAAGCAGTTTTTCTAATTCATTGACTAGCCTTACTAAGCGCATCAGCTCTTCATGACTTGTCTGCAGGCGCATTGGGGTCGGCTCCCAAATTCCGTCCTGATAGGCTTCGATTTGACTTCTTAACGTCGCAAGCGGTGTCCGTAGTTCATGAGCGAGATCGCCGGTAAATTGCTTTCTGAGCATTTCTTCCTTTGCAAGTGACTCGGCAAGATTATTGAAAGAAACGGCAATTTGTTTTACCTCTGTTGGTAATCCTGACAATGGAATCCGAATATCCAGGTTATGCTGCCGGAGTTCACTCGCGGCAAACGATAGCTTATTCAAACCCGAAGTTAATTTTTTTGAAAAAAGCATACTAAAGATAATGGCGAGCACAATCGTCAAACACACGGCTGCATAAATGTACAATTGAATTGTTTGAATAAAGGTATATTCGTCGTCAATTAAACCTTTCGGGTAGATGGCTACGAGCTTTCCGATTATGGCATTATTGACTTTTAGTGTATATGTTTTGGAATGCCACTCCTCTCCAACCGGCGCCGGTTCCGCTAACCCTAGGCTATTTAACATGCCGCGAATATTGGAGGAGTCCATTTGGATTTGCCCGAAACGATCATACAATTGAAAATAGAGCTGATCGGTCATCGCGTGCTCATGGAAATACCCAAACACCGGGTCGCTTGTAAAATGGCCGTTTTTTTGATAATCCTTTTCAATTTCTGTAATAATTCTATCAATCTTTTTTTCGCGATTGCGGTCTAAATAGCTATTAAAGCTTTCTTCAAAGCCATATTGGATAAAAAAGCTGACAATCAAAATCCCGATCATCGAGATGAGCACTAAGTAAAATAGGATTTTAGACCGGAGCGTTTGCAGCATCTAGTACCCCTCCAAATTTATAGCCCATCCCAAAAACGGTCACGATAAAGTCTGGCTGCCTTGAGTCTGATTCAATTTTTTTCCGAAGGTTTTTGATATGGGTATCAACACTGCGTTCGTAGCCTTCATAATACATGCCTTCATCCTGAATTTTTTCTAATAAGTCCATCCGGCTGTATACGCGGCCGGGATTCACTGCCATATTAGTTAACAGTTTATATTCAATCGGCGTCAAGATAACGGAGTTACCACAAATGGTTACTTCTTTTTTTATTAAATCAATGGCTAGTTTTCTACCGTTAAATTCAAGCCGTTCGACCTTTTCCGTCTTTTTCACCCGTCTTAAAATCGCTTGAACGCGAACGACGACTTCCCTTGGACTGAATGGTTTGGTTAAATAGTCGTCGGCCCCCATGACAATTCCATTGATGCGGTCATCCTCGGCCGATTTAGCGGTCAGCATTAGAATTGGAACGTCCGAGTCTTTCCGCACCAGCCGGCAAACCTCTTCACCGGAAATATCGGGCAGCATTAAATCTAAAATAATCAGATCAGGTTCGATTGTTTTCGCCTTTTTCAAGGCATCAATTCCATTATCAGCACTATGAATTTCATAACCTTCTCTTTCTAGGTAAGCTTCGAGAACTTCTATGATTCTACGTTCATCGTCAACTAATAATATTTTCATTATTATCACTCCCCATATCTTTACTATATCATCCTGGGTCTGTGATGTTTGTAACTTCACAAATTCACCACAACTTCTTCATAACATCTTCAATCTTTCTCGTTAAAATGTAATTGTAGTTAGGAAAGAGTCGATACCGAAAGGACCCCAACCTAAGTTTTGGTTATCTGCTCTTTGATGCAGTACATGGTTATCGGCCATCTTACTCATCCCAAATTTAACCTCTCTTTTTTAAAAATAGTAAGGGCGTCCCAATCGCTGGGGCGCCAAATTTTTTGCTCTTTTAAACTAGCCAGTTGATTTCCGTTCCGGGCGCTTGCTTTCCGCGGGCGAGTCCTGGAGCCTCCTCGGCGCATCCGCGCCTGCGGGGTTCTCCAGTGACCCGTCTATCCCGCAGGAGTCAAGCGCCCTCCACTCCAATCAACTGGGTGTAAAATTAACACTGAGCATTAACAGAGTGTTTATTTTTAAAAAATCCTGTTTGGGTGTCAGGCACCATTGGTATTTTGTACCGAAAAAAATCCTTATCAGATTCGATAAGGATTTTTTCTGTTTATTCGTCTTTCTTCTTAACCTCTTCAGCCAATTCCTCTATGCTTCGCTTTACATTGCCTTTTCCTGAGTAATTCTCAATGAGTTCTTTAACATCAATACCACTTGATGCCTTTAATGACTCTTGCAGGCTTGCCATTAAGTTGGTTGCATAGCTTGTGATTTTATTGGCGCCGCCATTTTCACCAGTACCGCCGCCAGTATCGACAACGGTGATTTTATCAATATTGGATAATGGGGCTGCCACTTGTTTCGCATATTCAGGAAGCATTTTGACGACCATGTCGAGAATCGCAGCTTGACCGAATTGCTCGAACGCTTCGGCGATTTTTTCTTTCGCTTCCGCTTCTGCCAAACCTTTTAGGCGGATAATCTCGGCCTCTGTTGACCCCTGTGCTTTTTGTGCTTCTGCTTTTGCAAGACCGTCAAGGCGAATCCGCTCGGCTTCTGCCTTTGCCATGGCTTCGATTCGGTATTTATTGGCTTCCGCTTCCGCAATTTCCCTTGCCTTGTTCGCTTCCGCAGACTGCTCAACGGAATAACGGTCAGCATCGGCCTTTTTCTTCACTTCAGAGTCGTATTGGCGCTCACGGCGAAGAATTTCTTTTTCTTCCAACTCAATTTGTTTTTGTCTTTCGATAATCTTGATTTGCATTTCCTGTTCCATTACATCCTGTTTTGATCTTGCTGTTTCAAGATCATAGGCCTGGTCAGCTCTCGCTTTGGCAATATCCTGTTCACGGCGGAATTCAGCGACTTTCAACTGATTGACTTTCTCCGCTTCTGCGATTTCCGTTGACCGTTCTAATTCATTACGCTTTGCTTCCTTAGAAGCTTCTGCTTTTTTAATCCGTGTTTCTTTTTCCGCCTCAGCTGTCGCAATATCGGCATCACGTTTTACTTGAGCAATCCGCGGTTTACCAAGTGAATCAAGGTAGCCATTTTTGTCACGGACATCTTTAATCGTAAACGATACAATTACTAAGCCCATTTTTGCAAGATCCTGAGAGGCAACGCGTTGGACCTCTTGAGAAAATTTATCACGGTTTTTATAAATTTCTTCGACTGTCATCGAGCCAAGAATGGATCTGAGGTGACCCTCAAGTACTTCCCTTGCTTCATTTTCGCGATCTTCCTTTGGCTTACCGAGAAATTGTTCAGCTGCTGTGGCAATCTCGCTAATCGATCCGCCGATTTTAATAATCGCGACACCATCGGCCATCACCGGTACACCTTGTTCGGTATAAACTTCAGGTGTAGTTACTTCAAGCTTACTTGAAAGCAAGCTAAGCGGTTTGGCTTGTTGGAATACTGGTAAAATAAAGCTCCCGCCGCCACGAATAATTTTGATTTTATTTCCGGCCTCGTCCACGTGGACACTCCCGTTCCCCAGAAAACTACCAGTCACAATTAGTGCCTCATCTGGTCCGGCTGTTCTGTACTTTGTAATAAATACACCTATTAAAGCTATGAAAATAAGTACGACAATCCCGACAATGACCCAAATAACGTTGAAATCCATTTTTCTATTCCCCCTTTATCTATATATAACTTTCTAATTGATGGTGAACCGTAACCTGGAGCACGCCATCCTTGACCTGGACAACAAGCACGCTTGTGCCGTTAGGAATTTGGTCACCATCAAAGCTTACAGCTGGTTTGGCAATTCTTCCACTCGTACTTTCAATTATCACTTCACCATAGCCATCCGCTGGGATTGAGGTAATGACTGTCCCGATTCGGCCTTGTAGATCCGATTCTTTATAGACAAGCGATTCCTCCGCGGAAGACAATGGTACGAGCACAAAGACATTTAGTAAGGTTACCACAATGAAGGCGGCAACAGCTGAGATACCTAAAATGAGTAAATAATGTAGTGATGATAGCTTTTCAAACAAGTAGCCGCTTGCAGACATGATGGTCACGAAGGCAAAGATCAGTACGGGGTTAAGGAAATGCAGCCCTCCGTCCCCAGTGCCATGAAAATGAAACACATCGGCAAACAGTACATATAAAACCGTTAAAATACCTGCAATAATTAAACCATACAAATAAATTGTCTCTAAAGGAATGCTAAAAGGCTCCATTTACATCACTCCCTTTTTGTATTTGGAACAACACCAAAGGAAAGCAGGGACTACAATTTCAGAAAAATTTAAGCATATAGCATCTTCCCCTTCCCTTTCCTTTGTGATATGTATATTGGGTAATACGGATGAAAAAAGAAAAAGTTTCATTATTCACATATATTTTATCATTATCTTCCAACTAAAGAACCTAACAACTTTCGACACATTTCGCACAAGGCTGTATCCCTGTGAATGCTGAGTCACTTGACATAAAAAAAGTGCCATAGCACCTGGCTATAACACCTTACTGTATCATATTCAAAAACTTTCTTGTTCGTTCTTCTTTTGGGGTGGTGAAAATTTCTTCAGGCTTGTTTCGTTCGACGATGACGCCGCCGTCCATGAAAATGACTTCGTCGGCAGCCTCACGGGCAAAGCGCATTTCATGGGTGACGACGATCATGGTCATTCCTTCCAAGGCGAGATCCTTCATTACTTTTAATACTTCGCCTACCAGCTCGGGGTCGAGGGCGGAAGTTGGCTCGTCAAACAGCATGACCTCCGGTTCCATTGCCAATGCGCGGGCAATGCCGACACGCTGCTGCTGACCTCCTGAAAGCTGGGCAGGATAGTAATCGATTTTGTCGCCAAGACCTACTTTTTCAAGCAGTGCCTGCGCCTTTTTTCTTACTGTCGTTTTATCCTCACCTTTCACAATCACAGGACCCTCCATCACATTCTCAAGTGCTGTTTTATGAGGGAAAAGATTATAGTTTTGAAAAACCATTCCTGTTAAGCGGCGAAAGGATGCGACAGACTTTTTCGGAACCGACTTCGAAAAATCAAGGCTTTGTCCTTCAATGGAAATGGCCCCTTTTGTCGGTGTTTCGAGCACATTTAAACAACGGAGCATTGTCGTCTTTCCAGATCCGGAAGGACCGATGACAACAATGACCTGGCCTTTTTTGACCTCTAGGTTAATTCCTTTCAAAACCTCTAATTGACCAAACTGCTTATATAAACCTTTAATTGAAATCATCGTAAAACTCCCCTGTAAAAGGTTAAAATGGCTGGTACAGAAAAAAGCAGCAATTCGCGGAGTCCCTCCGGTCCCACCTCTAACACCTGTCTTCTAAACTTTAAATCACACATACCGATCCAATCTTCTTTCCATAAACCCTTGTAGCACCGAAAGGAAGAAGCATATCACCCAATAAATAAGTGCGGCTTCGGAATAGACTAATAAGAATTCATAGTTTGCCGCAGTAATTTCCTGGGCACGGCGGAACATCTCGGTAACTAGGACAACGGATGCGAGTGAAGTATCTTTTACAAGACTAATAAACGAATTTGATAATGGCGGTAGGGATACTCGCGCTGCCTGCGGCAAGATGATTCGTTTTAACGCCTGGGTATATGACATTCCAATCGAATAGCCCGCTTCCCACTGTCCTTTTGGAATTGAAAGAATCGCAGCCCTAATTATTTCCGAGGCATACGCTCCTACACTTAAGGAAAAACCAATAACGGCAGAAATAAATGGATCGATGGTTACCCCGATATTCGGAAGCCCATAAAAAATGATAAATAACTGCACCAATAAGGGCGTTCCCCGGATAGCTGAAACATAGATTCTCGCAATGATTTGAAGGAACTTCACATGTGAAATCCTGGCGAGCGCTGTTAGAACAGCTAAAATCAAGCCAATAATAAATGAAATAATTGTTAAGGGAATCGTGTTCATAATAGCACCCTCCAGCAGCGGCCAGAGGGAGGTTTTGGCAATATCAACTAATCTTGCTGTTCTTTCCGGGTCAGCAAAAATACTATTTAAGTACATCTTCACCAAACCATTTCTCAGAGATTTTTTTATACGTGCCATCATCAATCATGTCTTTTAAAGCTTTGTTTACTGCATCGACAAGAGTCTGATTATTTTTTCTAAACATAAAGCCACTGTGTGAAGCATCAGCTTCCGTAGCAACAACTTTTACCGGTGCGTCAGGCTTTTGCTTTTTAAAATCTAAAAAGGCAATCTTATCGTTGATGTGTACATCGACACGCTTCGAAGTGATCAAATCAACAGCTTGGGTAAAGCCGTCTACACCGACAAGATTAGCGCCATATTTCTTTGCCAGATCTGCATAGTTACTAGTTAGTGATTGAGCTGCCTTTAATCCTTTAATGTCTTCAAATGCTTTCACTTTATCATTATCCTTATGAGCGATAAGGACACCCGCTGAACTGATATAGGGATCAGAGAAATCATATTTTTCTTGACGGTCCGGGCGAATTCCCACCTGGTTGGCAATCATATCGAAACGCTTGGCATCAAGGCCGGCAAATAAGGAATCCCATTGCGTTTCCTTGAAATCTGCTTTCACTCCTAAACGCTTAGCCACTTCCTCCGCAACCTCGACATCAAAGCCCGTCAGTTTTCCAGATGAATCATGGAAAGTAAATGGAGCATATGTACCTTCTGTTCCAATTAAGATCTTTCCATCTGATTTTACTTTTTTCAATAAATCTGCAGACTGATTAGTCCCTGTTTTCTTGTTATCGTTAGTCGCTTTGTCACCGCTTGTGCCACATGCTGACAAAATGAACATAAAGCTTAATAATAGTGCAAAAAGAACGGATAATTTTTTCATTTTTCAAACTCCTCAATTCTGATTGTTTTTCTCGGATTTAATCATCTTATTACATCCCTAAATTCCTGTCAAAGAAAATAACCTCAAGATTCAATATTATTTTACCCCTATTGAAAAAATAAAAACCTATCAGGATTGGTGATAACAGGTGAAAGCTAAATTGCAAACGTAAATGAAGCTATAATTTGTATATGACCACAAAAAAGAGACTGCCATGTATAGCAATCTCTCGTTTCAAGCTTATTTCCACCAGTCATCAAACATGTTGGCCGGAAGCTGACGTTTATGTTCGGTGACAATATAACGCTTTTCAATTTTCTCGGCGGCCGCATGTGACACCGGCTTTCCTTCAAGGTAATCGTCCAGTTCATCATAGCTGATGCCTAGTTCGGTTTCATCAGCCTGACCGGGCTTTTGATCGAGCAAGTCTGCTGTCGGCACCTTTAAATAGAGGCTTTCTTCGGCGCCAAGCTCGATTAGCAGGGCTTTTCCCTGGCGTTTGGTCAGGCCTGTTAAGGGCAGGACATCCGCCCCGCCGTCACCATACTTTGTATAAAATCCGCTGACTGCTTCTGCAGCATGGTCTGTACCGATGACAAGGAGTCCTTCCATGCCGCCGACGGCGTACTGGGCAATCATTCTCATTCTCGCCTTAACATTGCCTTTTTGATAATCGCTAAGATGGCCGGCCTCGGTGTCATATTCTTTTTGCACTTCATCAACAGCCGCCTTAACATTAAAAATCAGTTCACGGTCAGCATGGATAAACGCCAATGCACGTTTGGCATCTTCTTCATCCTGCTGGACTCCATAAGGAAGGCGGACTGCAATAAATAAAGCTTCCGCACCTTCGCTCCGCAGCTCTTCGACAGCAAGCTGCGCCAGCCGTCCGGCAAGTGTGGAATCCTGACCGCCGCTGATTCCTAACACATATCCTTTTGCTTTCGTTTTCAATAAATATTTTTTCAAAAAGTCTACCCGTTTACGAATTTCCTCTTTCGGATTAATGTTCGCGGTGACATGTAACTCCTTGATAATCTTTGCTTGCAAACGCATTGCTTGAGCCCCCTAGCTAAATTCATTTATATATGTACTGTACCACAATCCCCGGTCATTCACTAAAATTTACTAGGAACGTTATTGATGATTTTATATAGATCGTTTGATACCTGATGGATGTCAATCTTACTGTCACGAACATTCAGGAGGATTGCCAGCGCGGTTTTATTTTTAAAATAAACATGCAGCGATTCCCAGCCGCCTACGACACCTCGGCTAAACACTTTATCATTTGTCACATAGAGACCTAAACCATACTTCGATTTTGGTCCCGCTGTCAGCATTTTTGTTAAACTCTGTTTAGAAACAAGCGTTCCATTCATTAACGCCTCATCGAAAAGGCATAAATCAAGGACCGTGGAATAAATATCGCCACAGCCAAAAAGGACATTGGTCTTAAGGGGCTTGGCCGGGATCAATTGAGTTCCAAGTTTAAGATAGCCTGTTGAATAATGGGCGGCCGCTTGCTCCTCGGTAATAAAACCTGAATGGCGCATCGAAGCCTTGGTAAAGATATTCTTTCGGATATATTCATGGAGCGGCAGCCCCGATACTTTTTCGACAATATGCCCGAGGACCAAATAATTGATATCATTATAATCCCACTGTGTCCCTGCTGGAAATCGAATCTGTTTGGAAGCTATTTTCTTCACTATTTCTGCCGGCTTCGGATTACCGGGCTGCCAGCGGGGAGTATCGATTCCGGATGTATGGTTTAATAAATGGATGATTTTTATCTTCTTCCCATTTGGAAAGTCAGGAATATAAGCTGCCACCGCATCTTGTATTGATAATTTCTGTTTATCCTCAAGCTGCATAATACTGGCGGCGACGATTAACTTCGTAATTGATGCAATCGGATGGGCAGTCGCCGGCTGGTTTACGATTTTCTGCTGAACATTTGCAAACCCTGCTCCCTCTTGGAAAATGATTTGATTTTCTTTTACAATAGCGAAACTGCCATTTAAGTGGTTTGCAATTAGATAGTTTCTTAGCTTTCGCTGCAGGTTTGTTTCATTCTGTTTCGTTTCAAAATGGGCGGAAACATTATGTTTCGGCTTTAGTAAATATGGATTTTTTAAGAATCCTACAGTCCCGATGCTAAGAGAGATAAACCATACAATCATTTTCCATTTCACGTCTAATCACATCTTCCTCTATTCCATTTAATCATTCTTGCGTTTATTATGGATGAATAAACAGTGAGTTACTCTTTTTTTATGTAATATGGAAAATTTTCGAGTACAAAATCTCCTTGTGGTAAAAATAGTTGTTATCTACAATGGAGATTACACACTGTGACTGTTTAGTTATTTTTCAAAAGGCTCTGTTAAAAGAGAATGTTCTTTAACACAACCTTTCAAAAAGATAATCTGGAGGGAATATGATGGAAGCTAAAACATGTAATGAATCAAGAGTAGTGAGAACCAGCAGGATTTTTCCTAATGATGTCAATAATCATAATACGCTGTTCGGAGGGAAGCTGATGAGTGATGCCGATATGCTTGCCTCGATTTCGGCGACAAGGCACTCACGAAAGGAGTGTGTCACCGCATCGACTGATTCAGTTGACTTTCTTAGCCCGATTACACCAATGGACTCTGTTTGTTTCGAGTCTTTCGTTACATGGACAGGCACGTCCTCTATCGAGGTCTTTGTCAAGATCATTGCAGAAAACCTAAAAACGGGTGACCGAAAAATTGCTGCTACCGCCTTCTTGACCTTCGTTGCCCTTGATGACAACGGGAAACCGACTGCGGTCCCAAAAATTATTCCTGAGACAGAGGAAGAAAAAAAGCTCTACGAAACTGGACACGAACGGGCCGAAAAACGGAAACTCCACCGAAAAAACAGTAGAGAACTTGCGAACTATTTCACAACTAAGAAGCCTTGGGAATAATTAAAGGTTCGCGAGTAATCGCGAACCTAGATTTTTTGTAGTTTGCCTCGATCAGGTGCATGGGGCGGTTTTTGCATCCAGCCGCGATTAACCATTATCTTAAAACCCTTTGCGGAGTAAAGTAAAATTTCCAAAATGTACTTTTCATAATAAGCCGCTAGATCCGTTCGCAGTGAGAGTGACAAGGCATGTCCAATCATCGTGACATCAATCGCATTCAATGAGTGGAAAAGCGTAACAACAAGCCGGTCTGAAAATGGCGAAACCGTTGAATCCGTTACTTCCATACTTACACTGATATTCCCTAATAATTCCTCTCTCATTAGAATGTCATTAAAGGTTCTAATTTGTTTCTCAGAAATTTCCTTTCCTTCCTGGATATATTCATGAATTTCTTTATCTTTGACTACCTGCAGCAATCCCATACAAAGTAAAATAGAAAAATAATTCCGCTCGGTATTAAAAAAGATTTCGGTAATTTCTGCCGCATTGACCGGTCTTTTTTTCCCAAATCCACTCACATAAGATTTACTTTCAATATATTCCACTTGATTTGGATAAGGAATCATCGGTGGACGGTCATAGATTCCCTTCTCAAGCATTAAGGTTGTTGCTTGCTGATATAATATCGACGATTGCTGGACCATCGCCACAAAAAAATCCATCACATCTTTCCGAGCCGTATTCACCGTAATAAAGCTCGTGTTAATCATGCTCATTCGATTCATTGCATAAACAAAACTCAAGCCATACATATCATAAAATAATCTCGGTGCCGACAAATTAACGTCTTTTTCGGAAAATCCATCGGGGATTGGAATACCCTCCTCAGTAAAAATACGGGTGATCCACTGGACATGACCATCAGATATCTCAAAGGCTTGCTGTAAAATTTTCTTGATTTGTTCATCTTGATTGTGATGAAGAAAATAGGTTAATAAACAAACAGCCATATTCTCTTGGAGATAGACAGCCCACAATCCGCCAATTTCTGAACTAGATAATCTTATGCTGTGTTCAGTCATTTTGGAGTCCTCCTAAAATAGTGCTTTACGAATAGAGTCCCAAGCAGTCAGCTGGATTATTCACGAAACCAGGACATCATTCGTCTGCATCATTGCGTTTCTGCCACGTCATCACTCCATCTTCTTCATCAATCTCAATTGTGACATCAACAACGCCTTTTTCAGCTAGGATTTTTTCTTCTAACCGATCTTTAATATCGTCTGCTGCAGCCACCGTTAATTTCGGATCTACCTCAATTTCCAATTCAACGTGGAGGTCCTCGCCCTCTTTAATCACGGTAATATCTTGGATATCCATAACATCTGGATCCGCCATGACCAATGCTCCGATTTTGTCTTCCATTTCTTCATCAGCCTGCCCAATCACTCCGGCAGCATTATCTAAAAAGACTTTGCCAACGACGAAAAACATCATTCCCCCTATTATTATCGAGGCGATTCCTTCTAGCTGATGGAACTTTGTAAAATAAGATAGGACCACGGCAATAATTGCCAGCAGACCGCCCAATGTCGCAACAAGGTCTTCCATGAACACAAGCTTGGGTGCTGGTTTCGCTCTTCCTAAATTGGCAAAGGTTTTTACAAACACATTCGTGCCGCTTGCTTCAATTTCAAGATCATGAAGGATTTCTCTCATCGCTTTAAAAAGGACAAAGGTTTCAAGTATAGTGGAAACCCCTAAAACAATAATATTGATGATAAAACCGGCTGACTTCGTTGGATGAATGACGTGATGCCAGCCTTCGCGAATCGTTTCAAACGCCATAATGCCCACGATTAACACAGCACCTAAAAGAACGAGGTTTACTAAGCGGCCAAACCCATTTGGGAATTTTTCCGTCGGCGCCTTTTTACTTAAGGCTGAACCAACGAACACAAAGAACTGGTTCGCAGCATCACCGAGGCTGTGCATAGTTTCCGCAAACATTGCAACATTGCCAGTAAACATATAGGCGGCACCTTTAATAATCGAGATGACCGTATTAATAATCGCAGCTAGCATCGCTGATTTATTGCCGCGTTTTAAAAGTTGAAATATTTCTCCCATCGAATCCTCTTTTCTGTTCCTAAAATGACTTATCCTTACTATTTTCTAAAAAAAGATATTTCATAAACAAAAAGCGAAGACAAGTATTGGCAAAAATAAAGAAGACCCCCAGCCGTGGGAGTCAGTTTTGTTTATAAGTTTTCCAGTACCATGTTTAAACGGTTTGTTCGTTCATTTTTTTCATCCTCTGATGCTAAATCATATTTTTTCAATAAATGGAACACTTCATTCAGGATTTCCTGTGTATGTTCTTTTGCAAAAAATTGTACAAATAATGGCTTCATTTCTTCCGGTAAAAAAGCCGCCTGTGATTCGTATTTACTCTTTACATCTTCATGTGTATGATTCAGCTTGCATTCGCTCATGGTTATTCCTCCTGGCTCTGTAATAGCTTTAGCATAACAGAAATCAACCCAAAGAAAAAAGCCCAAGAATAATCGAGGACCTTTTTGTTAAACCTTTTTAGTTTCTGTTACTTCTAAGACGTCCAATAGGAAAACAAATACCGGAATCCCGACAATCAGTCCCCAGACACCAAAGAAATGCTCAGAGAATATTAACACGATGAACGTATAGAAGACAGGCAAATTTGTCTTGGAGCTCATTAGATTTGGGTTCAAAATATAGGCCTCGATTCCATGGATAATTGCAATCGCGATGCCGACATATAGAACTTTCATCAAACCGCCGATGCTATAAGCGATAATAACGAGCGGAATTAATGATATTATCACACCGGCAACAGGAATAAGCCCCAACAGGAAAACCATTATCGACAAGCCGCCCAGCTGCGGAAAATGGAGCAGCCATAAGGAAATGGTTGTTAGAATACAGTTTACAAGAGCAATGATTAATTGCGCTTCTATTACTTTTCCAAACGTTCTTACGAATTTGCTTGCAAAAAACTCAACTTCAACGTAAATCGAGGCAATTTTGCTCGTTCTAAATTTCTTTGTAAATTCAATTAACCGCGGCTTTTCCAGTAAGAAGAATAAACTTAACAAAAGCGCTAAGAGAACTTGTAAGGTAATTTTACTAATATCGGTAAAATACTTTAATAAGAACGTAACACCCTGTTCTAAGTAGCTGGAAATTTTGACTTCTTCAATTCGTTTCACGATATAATTTAGAACAAAATTATCATGCTTCGACGTGTAAAAGGCTGTCAGCTGCTTGATTAACGCTGTAATTTCACCGGCAATCATCGGCAAATACATGATTAAGCCGTAGGAAAGCAAGCCAACAATACAGGCATACGAAATGATAACAATCAACTTACGGTTAAGCGGAATTTTACTGCCAATGAATTGAACGAGCCGATCCATTAAAAACGCAAAAATAAATGTTAACAAAATCAAATTAATCATGCTTCTCATCGCATAAATAATGACTGCAATGACAATAAATATTGAAATTCGTTTGAAACCGCTGCTCTGCAAAAGTTTATTTATCATAGGCAATTATCGAACCCCATTTTTTTTACTATGAACCCAGTGTTACCTATTTTTATTATAGCAAATCAGTAGTTATTTTGTCTTATTTGAACCGTTATCTCACCTTAAATTGGTAAGGGGTCATCGAGCTGTCGATTGCTTTACCTTCATAGCCATTTTTACTTAAATAGTCGAAAAGTGCAGGCAAATGGGCAAGTGTTTCTTTTCTTTCGTGTAAAAGAATCACAATGGGACCATCATGGTGTGTCATTTTCTCTAATTGGTTAATGACACTGGTGACATACCGTGCATCCTTATAATCCCAATCCCTGCTGTCAATATTCCAATCCCACATAATATACCCATTATCATCTACTGCTTTTCGATATTCAGCCGTCATTTTCGGAACACTGCCATACGGCGTTCTCATGATATACGAATCGACACCGGAAATTTCTTTCAATGTGTTGCGGTTCTGGGTTAGTTCAGCGATAACTGAATCTGCAGAAGCGTAAAATTTCTTAACATCATGTGTTACGCTATGAAGACCGACCGTCTCTCCCTTTGAAACCATCAATTTTACTGCATCTGGATAACTGCGAATATTCCCGTCAAGCATAAAGAAGGTTGCTTTAAAATGATATTTTTCTAGAAGCGAGATGATATCACCGGAAAATGGAGCCGGGCCATCATCAAATGTTAAATAAACCGTCTTATTGTTCCCTTGCTGCTCCGTTCTATTTTCCCCTTGCTCTGCTGCATCGGATTCCTTTACTGGTGGCTGAGTAGTACCTGTTTCGTTTGTGGAAGGCTGCTCCGCAGTATTATCTTTAGTCGTAGTATCTGGCACATGATCTTGCTTGTTCCTCCATTTTATCGCTTGATCTTGCAGTTTTCGCATCCGTTCTATTTCAAGTCTTGCATCCGCAGAATCCCTGATGATTGTTTCTGGTGTTGGACCCTTTGCTATTGCACGATTAATAGGGTTATTTTTTTGGTGATTACTAGGTCCGCTTGTAGCTTTTGCCTGAAAATAATTGCTCACAAATATCCCTGCAAACAAGAACCCAATTGCAATAACGACAATGATTGTCCCTTTTGTCCAACCGCTCTTTAGTTTCCCCATGGTTCTATCCCTCTTTGATGGTTTTATTTTTCTTTCTTCATTATAGACGATATCCCGCCCGATTTGTTACTAATCTATTAAAAATATTACAATACTATTAAAAATATAGTGAGAATAGTAGAAATATAGCTGATACTGTCTTATTTTCCCTAAACTACACAATTTAATCACTTCATAATAAATATCTCTAATAACCATAATAACCGAAATTTGGGAATAATGGGGTATTTTTAAATTAAAATTTTTAAAAAACAGATAGGCAAGTTTTGGACAATATCGGAATACATATCACTGAACAAGATTTTACTAATCAGGTTGGGTTTTGTTTTATTTAGGAGGTCAGTTCTTGACTACATATCATTATGGGGGAAAACGACAAAACCTCTTTGAATTTAGGTTCAAAGAGGTTTTTCTTGGCTGTATTTAAAGTGAATGTTGATTTCCGTTCCAGGCGCGAGCGGTTCGCGGGGCGGGCGGTGAGCCTCCTCGGCGAATGCCTGCGGGGTCTCATCTGTCCCGCTGCTCCCGCAGTATCCACGTCCAATCAACATTGTGCTCAAAATCAACAATGTGCTTTAACACAGCCTTCTTTTTTAAAAATTTTTCGATTTGCCGTCAGCCTTGGCTTTTACCGGCAATAGCGATTGCTCTATTTTTTCATATTTCGTAAGGACCGTTTTTACAAAGCCAAGCTTTGGAACTATCCAGTAGGCAGCAAGAGCGGCAACGATTCCAATAAGAGCACCGGTTACCACATCGCCGGGATAGTGAACGCCGACCCAAATCCGGGAGACTCCTACGAAGCAAGCAAACACAAGCCATAGCCACCCATCTTTTTTTCGAACGAGCCAAAATGAAAAACAGACAGAGAAAAACAAAATCGAATGGTCACTCGGAAACGCATTGTCGACCACGTGGGCAATAAGCTGGTTTACATGTGGCAGCTCAGCAAATGGCTGGTTATGATAATACATAGTTCCGGCAATTTTCCCCAGGACTTCGGCGAGCACAAAAGCAACTCCGCCTTGGATTACCATCATTCTATTTTTATTGATTCGTGTAAACCAATAAACTAGCATACCTAATGCTAAAACAATGATCATGTAATCAGCCATGAAAATAGCGATTGGGTTTAGCGAGGCATGTTCTTTCCCTATATCATTAATTGCTCGAAAAACATCAACATTTAATTGCGAAATAGACATAATTTATGTTTCACTCCTGATTCATTACTATTTTCTAGGTGCCCTGTACTATTATCGTTTAATTAGCTTTAAATAGTCCTTAACCATTTCTTAATTTTTTCTTAAAATTACACTATACTCGATTAGAGCTCAATAAAAAATGGACTAGATGACTAATTTTTAAACTAAGCCCTTAGTTGTATTTCCAAAAGAAAAATCGCGGATGAGGAAAAAGCAGAGAAGTAAGATTCTCTGCTTTGTTATTTAGAACCGAGGATTTCCGGTTTAGCTTGCTGTTTCTGATTATATATTGGCAAAATGAAGAGCAAACCGATGAGAAACAAGAAGGCGGATGTTTCAAACGTGGCTACCAATGAAAAATGCTCCTTTAGAATACCAGCGACACTCATTGTTATCACCATTGATCCGGCGAACAGCGGGCTTAAGATACCGTTGACGCGGCCGATAAAGGCCTCTTCTGTTTTTTGTAAGATCAGAGTATTGATCCCGATTTGAATACATGGCATCATCAGACCGTTACAAAACTCGGCAATCAATGTAATCGAGAGGTTTGTTGACCAGCCCATAACAGCGATTCCGATGCCATTAACGAGCATTCCAAAAACAAGCAGCCGTTGCGGCGGGACATTTTTTGCAAAAATCATCGCTGCTGCTCCGCCAATAATCATCCCGACACCATTGACCATAAACAGCCACTGAAGGTTTTCCTTTGGAAGGTTTAACTGTTCGGTGACAAGGAAAATCGATAACGGATTAATGAAGCCAATTCCCAGGCCTGCAGCCATAAAGCATAGTCCTAAAAGACTTAATTCTTTTTTCCCTAAAACATACTTAACTCCACTTTTCATTTCCTGCAGTAATGTGGATTCACCCACTTCTTCTAATGGACGGTCCTTCGGCAGGAAGGCAAGAGCTGCGGCTGAAAGCAAGAAAGCCGTGCCGGTAACAGCGATTGAGATATCAATGCCAAACGATTGAAAGATGGATGTTCCAATAATCGGGCCAAGTACCATAAATAAAGCAAAGACAGTTTGATAGACGGACATCGCCTGTTGCACTTGATCTGCTGACAAGTGCATCTTAAACAATTTCATCCCTGAAGGCTGGGAGAATTGTGAGAGGATCGCTGAGATTAACGTCGCAAAAAACACGACTTTCCATGTTCCGAAAATAAGTGTAATGAGCACGACAAAAATGGACACTGCACTCAAAATATCACACCAGACCATTGTCTTTTTCGGTGCCCAGCGGTCGGCAAAGGTCCCGCCGATAAAGGAAAAAATAAAGATTGGCGCGAATTCAGCCACCGAAATCATTGAGACTGCAAAGGCATCGCCGTTGGTCTGCTCCATGACAAACAGGAGAACGGCAAAGTTTCGGACCCAAATACCTATCTGTAAAAACAAGCCCGACATAATAATCGCAAGAAAGACTCTGTTGCGAAATAAACCACCCGATGGTGCGGGTTGGGTTAAGTTATTTTCCATATAAAAACCTCCTACGTAAATTTCTGGCAGGAGGCGGCACAATACAATTCCAAAGCGGCAAAATATCCCGGCGTGAGGGGACACTATGATCTTATCGACTTGTATAAAAGTACAGACTAATCCTATCCAGAAAAAAGATTATATTTTTTTCATGAGAAATAGGATTATAAGATCATCGTTCCAAGGTCACCCTTCCGTTTTTTGTAAGGTTTATTCTAAATGATTCCGGGCATTAAATCAAGTATTAATCCTTTTTTGCCGGGGTCTCCTAATTAGTCATTATTGAAATGGTATTTCTTTTTAAAACAAACAATTCATTAGGCAGTCGTTGAATAACTCCCGTTTTCTGAAACATAATAACTATGGTTGTTCAATTCCGTTAGGAGGAGATATTTGATGATGCAAAATCAACAGGGACAAACGCACCAAAATATGCATACAGGGACTGTGCCGCCGCAAATGAACCATGGCGGTCATGAAGTATTTGATGTACATGAAGTTCTTTCAGGAGCCATTGGCACGATGGATTCGTACATGCTGCTGCGCCAGCACGTAAAAGACCCAGAACTGCTGGATATTCTCGATCGCCAATACCAATTTATGCAAGAGGAATACAACATTACGGTGGAATGTTTCAAGTCGGGACAGAACCCTTCAAAACCGACACAAAGCTATAAAATGACCCAGGGGAATGACTTTATCTATGGTTTAACCCC
This sequence comes from Neobacillus vireti, assembly GCF_001026695.1. GTDB lineage: Bacteria > Bacillota > Bacilli > Bacillales > Cytobacillaceae > Neobacillus > Neobacillus vireti. The sequence goes on along the minus strand of NZ_LDNB01000007.1, from coordinate 299,457 downwards.
AACCCAGCCAAAAAAACCGGTGCAATCTCCAACAGAACTTACCGATGCTTGCGTTTCAGGCATGATGCTTGGTTCTGTCAAATCAGGCGCATCCATGAAAGCAATGGCTGCCTGTGAGGTGACTAACCCTGTCGTACGGCGCGTGCTTGCCGATTCTGTGCCAAATTGCATTGAAATGGCTTACGAGCTCTCGATTTATCAAAATAAACATCATTACTATCAGGTGCCGCAGCTTGCTCAACAGGATATGCAGCAGCTGCTTAATGCGTATGCACCTGCACAGGGGATGCAGCAAATGCCGAATAATAATATGAATACGACACATTAATTCGGAATTCCCATTAAAAGGAAAATCTACCCTAATCTGATGATAGGGTAGATTTTTTTGGATTATTGATTAAAATTAATTAGAATGTAACACCAAGGAACGGAATATATAACCAAGGATTACTTCAAAAGAAAATAGCTTTTGAAGATACCTTTTTTAAGATATAAAAAAGACTAGCATCTCTGCTAGCCTTGTTATCCACCTATGTATGGTGGAGACGGCGGGACGTGCGTTTCCATGCTTTCGTCATGGCACTGACTATATCTTAGACCTGATTTAACAGGCCTCTCGGCGTATTATGCAAAATGTATATTTGCCTTTTAGGCAGGATTTCGCATCCTAGTACTACCATTTCAATATGGCAGCCTATAAGTCGATACACGGCTGTTGGATTGCTCCACATACCGCTCGGCATTGCCTTATCACTTTTTAAAAGTGACTTAGGTTTCACCGATAAAGCCGAATTTTCACTTATGTGTTACCACATAAGGCGACTAATTACTAATCGAACCCGCGTCCAAAGATATCGCCACTTAAGCATCTACGAGTGTAGTCGATATATTGGTGTTTCACTGAGCCTTCTGCCTATCGACCGGCGTCCGGTCAGCTAGCCTGGTTGTTCTCTTCCTTCATCCTCAGGCGGTGGAATCCGGCGTAGCCCACTTAGAGTGAGTCCCTTACCCTACCACATGGGCAATGGAGGGAGGAACCGCTATGCAGTATTAAGCTGCGAAAGCGAGGTTGTTGTTAGTTTTGCCAGTTATGGCTTTGACGTTTTAACGAGGCCGATCCCCTCGACTCGCAACCTAAGCTCAAACTACCCCTGTCGAATCCGTAGCGTCCCCATTATAAAAATGAAACTAGACGTTAGGATGCTCAACAATGTCTTGAGCAAAAGTTTCTGCCGCTTATCACTGCGACAAACTTATTATAACACATTGTCAGGAAATTTCAATTGTAAGTATTTGTAAGTTGTTTTTTATGGCACCTTACATCTTCTGACGGTCGCGGAAGGCACGTTCGATTTCACGCTTTGCTTCTTTTTGCTTTAAGGCTTCACGCTTATCATAGTTTTTCTTACCCTTTGCTAGACCAACTAAAACCTTACAGAAACCATTTTTTAAATAAAGTTTTAAGGGCACAAGCGCATAACCTGCTTCTTTCGTTTCCCCTAGCAGCTTATTGATCTCCCGTTTATGGAGCAAAAGCTTACGCGTTCTCAATGGATCGTGATTAAAAATGTTTCCCTGCTCATATGGGCTGACGTGCATCCCGAAAAGAATCGCTTCCCCGTTTTGAATCCGCGCATAGGCATCCTTGAGATTCACTTTTCCGGCGCGAATGGACTTAATTTCTGTCCCCTGAAGAACGATACCTGCTTCGTACGTTTCTTCGATAAAATAGTCATGATAGGCTTTTTTGTTTTGCGCAACTACTTTTCCTACACCTTTTGGCATATGTTTCACCTCATCTATGGCTTTATTTTAGCAAAAAAAATGAGCTGATACAATTGAAAGAGAGCCTCGCAAAAAAGGCTCTCTCTTAATAATTATTTATTTTTCCGCTTTATACTTTTTGACTTAGGAACATTTTCGTAAAATTTGCGTTTCTTCTTCGGTTTTTTACCTTGACTGCCTTCTTTTTCTGCGTTCTGGCTACCGCCTTTATTTCTACCTTGTTTACCGTTTTGATTACGATCTCCCTGTTTATTGCGGCGAGGCTTGTGGGTATCACTACCCGTTTTGAAAACCTTTGGCGTCGCGGAACGTTCTCTGTGAGGAGTTCCCTTCATACCGACAATTTCAAAATCAATCGCACGCTCTTCTTTATTGACTTTAACGACCCGAATGGTAATTTCATCGCCAATTCGGAATACATTCCCAGTCCGCTCGCCAATCATAGCGAGATGGCGCTCATCATAGCGATAGTAATCATCGGTCATATAGCTGACATGAACAAGCCCTTCAATTGTATTTGGCAGCTCGACAAACATTCCAAAATTGGTTACTGAGCTGATAATTCCATCATACTCCTCACCAACCTTGTCCTCCATGTACTCCGCTTTCTTCAAATCATCTGTTTCCCGTTCCGCATCCACGGACCGGCGCTCCATTTTGGAAGAATGGTCTGCAATTTCAGGCAGGCGGGCATTCCATTTTTCCCGCGTTGTCTCATCCAGCTTTCCTTCAACCAAATATGTCCGAATCAAACGGTGAACGATGGTGTCCGGATAACGGCGAATTGGCGAAGTGAAATGGGTATAGAACTCCGTCGATAAGCCGAAGTGGCCAAGACTTTCCGGATCATATTTTGCTTGCTGCATCGAACGCAGCATGACCTTTGAAACAACCATTTCCTCCGGCTTGCCTTGAACCTCTTCAATGATCTCCTGAAGGGCCCGAGGATGGACGTCATTAGCTGTGCCTTTTACAATGTAACCAAAGTTGGTAATAAACTCGAAAAAGCGGCGCAGTTTATCTTCCTTTGGATCCTCGTGAATGCGGTAAATAAATGGAACATCCAGCCAGTGGAAATGTTCTGCAACTGTCTCGTTGGCAGCAAGCATAAATTCTTCGATTAGCTTCTCCGCCACCGAACGCTCACGCAGGATAACATCGGTCGGTTTTCCATCTTCATCGACAAGAACCTTTGATTCTTTGAAATCGAAGTCAATCGCTCCACGCTTCATTCGTTTATGGCGGAGAATGGCAGCCAATTCTTCCATCATTTCAAACATCGGTACAAGCGGTTCGTATCGCGCCCGTGTTTCCTCATCTTGATCAACAAGAATTCGATTCACATCATGATAGGTCATCCGCTCAGTTGTCTTAATCACACTTTGAAAAATTTCATGGGAAACAACTGCGCCTTCCGGTGTGATTTCCATATTACAGGAAAGCGTCAGCCGGTCCACTTTTGGATTTAACGAACAGATCCCGTTCGATAGCCGGTGCGGGATCATTGGAATCACGCGGTCGACTAAATAAACACTTGTTGCCCGCTCCTCTGCCTCGAGGTCGATTGGCGTACCTTCTTTTACATAATAGCTGACATCGGCGATATGAACACCAAGCTTGAAGTTGCCGTTCTCAAGCCTTGTTACCGTTACTGCATCATCAAGGTCCTTGGCGTCCGCACCGTCAATCGTAACAATCGTTTCATTCCGAAGATCGCGGCGATTGACTAGTTCGCTTTCATCTATGGTGTCAGGCACCTCATTTGCCTGCTTTAATACCTCATCAGGAAAAGCCATTGGCAGGCCATGCTTATGTATGACAGACAGGATATCCACACCTGGATCGTTTTTGTGACCGAGTATAGTGATGACTTCGCCCTCGGCGCTCTTTCGCCCCTCGGGATAGGTGACGAGCTTAACAACAACTTTATGCCCTTCCACTGCCCCTTTTGAAGCGCTTTTGGGAATAAACACATCGCTGGCGAATTTTTTATCATCGGGAATCACAAAACCAAAACTTTTGCTTTCCACATACGTCCCTACGATTTGCTGTATGCCTCGTTCAATAATGCGGATAATGCTTCCTTCACGGCGAGATCCTGAGGTTTCTGATGAAACACGCGCTAACACGGTGTCACCGTGCATCGCCGTGTTGGTTTCATTTGGCGGAATAAAAATATCATCCATACCGGGCTCTTCCGGTACGACAAACGCGAACCCTTTTGCATGACCGATTAGCTTTCCTCTGATTAAATTCATTTTTTGCGGCAGGCCGTATCGGTTACTGCGGGTTCTTACGACTAATCCCTTTTCTTCCATTTGGACAAGGGCTTTAACAAACTCCTTAAAGTCACTAGAGTCCTGAATGCCAAATGCCTCTTCTAGTTCTTGGACAGTTAATGGCTTATATGCCTCGTCTCTCATATATTGCAATAGCTTGTCAATATGTTGTTGAATGTTATCTTCCAAGCGAATCCCTCCTTTGGGTGCTTTATTAATCGTGCCAGTCCAACTTCTCTAAAAAGGCGTAAATATCCTCATGCAGCTGGTCACGTTCTTTATCGAGCGTGATTACGTGGCCGGATTCTTCATACCATTTGATTTCCTTTGTGACTGACTCGATTTCGTTGTAAATAATGTTGGCACTTTCAGTATTAATCATGTTATCGTGGCGTGCCTGAACCACGAAGGTCGGTGCATAAATCATCTCGACATTTTCACGGACATCGGCGATTAATTGCTGCAGGGCTTTTAATGTTTTCATTGGTGTCTGTTTAAACTCATTCATTTCCTTTTCGATTTGCTCGTCTGTTTTTCCTTCGCGCTTTTTAAATTCACGGGCATATTCAAGTATACCTTCATACATCACTTCTTCACTTTTTATATGCATCGGCGCACACATTGGTACAATCGCTTTTATAGGTACAGTGTAACCTAATTTCAAGGAAAATACGCCGCCAAGAGACAGCCCGGCAACAGCAATTTCTTCATGACCGCTATTTTTTAAAAATTCATAGCCATTTATTACATCCTGCCACCAGTCTTCAGGTCCAGTATGGACAAGTTCCTCCGGCGGTACACCATGTCCCTTGTAGTGCGGCGCATGGCAGGTGTAGCCTCTTTTTTCAAGAAAGCGGCCGAGCATCCGGACATCAGCAGAATTGCCGGTAAAGCCATGGAGGAGCAAAATGGCCCTCTTTCCCCCTTTGAAGGTAAATGGCTTAGGTAGGGTGACTTTCATTTAAAAAACTCCTTTTATATTTGCTTATTTTTAGTTTAAGCAATGTAGCGATGAACATGCTAGGAAAAAGGCTTGCGGGTTGTTCAGTGAGCGCCAATTTGAATTGGGATTCCGGCTAATTTGTTTAATCCCGCCAGTTTTGATTGAGATCTCGCCAAACTTTGGGTTTATCTCGCCAAACTGAGAAGGGATTTCGCCAACTTTTAGCTTTATTTCGCCAAACTGGGACGGGATCTCGCCAACTTTGTTTATTCCAGCCTTTTTTAATTGAGATCTCGCCAAACTTTGGGTTTATCTCGCCAAACCGGGACGGGATCTCGCCAACTTCTAGTTTTATCTCGCCAAACTGGGACGGGATCTCGCCAACTTCTAGTTTTATCTCGCCAAACTGGGACGGGATCTCGCCAACTTTGTTTATTCCAGCCTATTTTAATTGGGATCTCGCCAACTTTGTTTATTCCAGCCAATTTCGACTGAGATTTCGCCAAACTTTCTGTTTATCTCGCCAAACTGAGAAGGGATTTCGCCAACTTTTAGCTTTATCTCGCCAAACTGAGGCAGGATCTCGCTAACAAGTATTTTCCCGTTCGGGACAACTAAAAAACCCGGCACTTTGGCCGGGTTTTAACTGTCTATATTAGATTTTGAAGTAAGTAACGGCAAGGGCAAGAATGAAGAACAATACTGATAATACAATCGTAATACGATGTAGGATCAAGTCAATTCCTCGTGCTTTTTGCTTTCCGAAAAGGGATTCAGCACCACCAGAAATGGCACCGGATAATCCAGCGCTTTTACCTGATTGAAGTAAGACAACCCCAATAAGTCCAATACTTACGATTACTAATAAGATAACAACAAATGTATGCATGAAGGCCACCTCCTGTAGACGTACATTTCACAGTAATTTAAATTTACCATATTATTTGACTTTTAACAATAGCGATATTTGTGATTGCTGGAAGTGGCCTTCATCTTTTATCTCAAAATCGACGATGCCATCCTCACATATGTATGTCGTTTGCCTCTTACGACAATGGAATAAGCCGTAATGTTTTCGGGAATCGCCATTCCAGCTGCCCCGGCATCACCAATATGGAATAAGTCCGCTCCGGCCATTTTACTATTCAAAGCAATTTGTTTAATCGTCGCTTCATCAGCGCCTTCTTGACTTGTTCCTGTTGTTAGAATGGCAAGGGCGCCCTTTTCATGAACAGCATCTACTAATTTTGCTGTTTTTTCAACCGTAAAGCCTGGCACTGTTCCCGGTGATGGGATAAGGATAATATCGGCTCCTGCCTCGATAAATGAATGCAGCGTCTCCGTTGACATCAGGCTGCCGCCTGCCTCGCCGGCGACACCGGCACTGTGCATTTTTCCTGCGATAATAAGGCCTTCCGGACCAAAAATCGAGCGTGCCCTTCCAATTGCCTTTGTTATTTCCGCATTGGAAACACCTGTTTTTGGATTTCCCGTTAAGCAGACAAAATCAAAGCCCAATTCCTTCGCTTTTTGCAGTGATTTTTCCGTTGCCAGACGGCCTTCAGGGAGTTCTACTAATGCTTCTACCTTCTCAGCATCCAAATCAACTGGCTCTAGATTTAACCCAATCGGCCGCCCAACATGTCTTTTTAACGTTCGAACTAGGGTGTCAGGCACCTCAACATCCAAACCCTCCATACTTGGATTAAACACATCGAAGAAGTTTAGTAAAATCAGATCAGCACCAAAGGCTGCAGCCATTTCTGCATTAGTAACCGCAGGATAATACGGGGTTACTGCTCCGATTACCTCAGCTACAATCGTCCTTCCCTCCGATGCTAGGATTGATTGCCGCAAATCACTTCCGTTCATTTTTTCAAAATCAGCTGCCGTACAATCTAATAACCTTTTCATACTTTCCGCCTCCTCTTTATATACAAAAAGTACCACATATTTGAAAAAAAGGCACTCATATGCGAGTGCCTTTTTGGATAGGAAAATTATTTACTCAAGTTATAGAAAGATTTAAGACCATTGTATTGTGATGTTTCACCTAGATTGTCTTCGATACGAAGCAATTGGTTGTATTTTGCGACACGGTCTGTACGGGATGGCGCACCAGTTTTGATTTGACCAGCGTTTGTTGCAACGGCGATGTCTGCAATTGTGTTATCTTCTGTTTCACCAGAGCGGTGGGAGATAACAGCTGTGTAACCTGCGCGTTTTGCCATTTCGATTGCATCGAACGTTTCAGTAAGTGTACCGATTTGGTTCACTTTGATTAGGATGGAGTTACCAATTCCTTTTTCGATACCTTCAGCTAGTTTTTTCGTGTTTGTAACAAATAGATCGTCACCAACTAATTGAACTTTTTTGCCAAGGCGTTCAGTTAATAGTTTGTGGCCTTCCCAGTCGTTTTCGTCTAAGCCGTCTTCGATAGAGATGATTGGGTATTTGTTAGCTAATTCTTCGTACCAATCAACCATTTCTGCAGACGTTTTTACAACACCTTCGCCAGCAAGATGGTATTTACCGTCTTCTTTGTTGTAGAACTCAGAAGATGCAGCGTCCATCGCAAGCATAACTTCTTCACCTGGTTTGAAGCCGGCTTTTTCGATTGCTTCAACGATTGTTTGCAATGCTTCTTCGTTTGAGCCTAAGTTTGGTGCAAAGCCGCCTTCGTCACCAACAGCTGTGTTAAGGCCTTTGCCTTTAAGAACTGTTTTTAACGTGTGGAAAATTTCTGCACCCATGCGAAGCGCTTCTTTAAAGCTTGGCGCACCGACAGGCATGATCATAAATTCTTGAATATCGACGTTGTTGTCGGCATGCTCGCCGCCGTTAACAATGTTCATCATTGGCACTGGAAGCTGCTTAGAATTGAAGCCGCCAAGGTATTGGTATAAAGGAATATCTAGGTAATTTGCTGCTGCGTGAGCAACGGCCATTGAGACACCAAGAATAGCGTTGGCACCTAATTTGCCTTTGTTGTCTGTACCATCAAGCTCGATTAACGCGTGATCGATCGCCACTTGATCTAAGACACTGAATTCTTCGCCAACAAGATGTGGTGCAATAATATCGTTTACGTTGTCAACTGCTTTAAGCACACCTTTGCCAAGGTAACGAGATTTGTCACCGTCGCGAAGTTCGACTGCTTCATACTCACCAGTTGAAGCACCGCTTGGAACTAGTGCGCGGCCGAAAGCGCCTGATTCTGTAAAAACTTCAACCTCAACAGTAGGGTTACCGCGGGAATCTAATACTTCACGTGCATATACATCTGCAATAAATGGCATGTAAATCTCTCCTTAAAATTTGGTTTTTCGATAATTTAGAAATCACCAGTTTGTTCAACCGGTCTTTCACTTTTATTTTATCAATGATTTTCCGGTCATTTCAGCCGGCTGATCCAGCTTTAATAAGTCTATCATTGTTGGCGCTAAATCACCAAGGATACCCCCGTCACGCAGTTCAATCCCTTTCTTTGTAACAATCACCGGTACAGGGTTCGTCGTGTGTGCCGTCATTGGCTCGCCATCTAATGTTATCACTTCGTCGGCATTTCCGTGATCGGCGGTGATGATGGCTGATCCGCCTTTTTCAAGGATTAAATCGATAATTTTTCCTAGGCATTCGTCAACTGTTTCGATGGCCTTGATTGTTGGCTCAAGCATGCCTGAATGGCCGACCATATCCGGGTTGGCAAAATTTAAAATGATGGCGTCAACTTTATCATTTTGAATTTCCTTCAATAAAGCATCGGTTACTTCATAGGCGCTCATTTCAGGCTGAAGGTCGTAGGTCGCTACCTTTGGCGAGTTGATTAAAATCCGCTCTTCACCAGGGAATTTTTCCTCACGGCCGCCGCTCATAAAGAAGGTGACATGCGGATATTTCTCTGTTTCGGCGATTCTTAATTGCTTCAGTCCATTTTGCGACAGTACTTCACCTAAGGTGTTATCTAAATTCGACGGTTTAAAGGCAACATACCCGTTTACTGATTCACTGAAGTGGGTTAAGCATACGAAAAATAAATCCTTTGGATGCTTTGGTCCACGGTCAAAAGAGCGAAAGTCTTCGTTTGTGAACGTATTGGAAATTTGGATTGCCCGGTCTGGACGGAAGTTATAAAAAATAACAGCATCGTTATCTTGGATCGTTGCGACCGGCTGACCGTCCTCTTTTGTAATCACAGATGGGATGACGAACTCATCAAAGATTCCATGTGAATAAGAGTCCTCGACAACCTCTAACGGATTGCTGTAGGCTGGACCCTCGCCGTAAACCATCGAACGATATGATTTCTCAACGCGTTCCCAGCGCTTGTCGCGGTCCATCGAGTAATAGCGTCCAGATACGGTGGCGAATTCGCCGACACCGTACTCCTTCATTTTATCCAGCGTTTGCTGAATATATTTGGCTGCTGTTTTTGGACCGACATCACGGCCGTCAAGGAATGCATGCACATAGACCTTTTCCACGCCTTCTTCTTTAGCGAGCTTCAACAAAGCAAACATATGCTGAATATGGCTGTGAACGCCGCCGTCTGAAAGCAGTCCGAATAAATGAAGGGCAGTGCCATTTTTCTTCACGTGTTCCATCGCCCCGGTAAAGGTTTCGTTTTTTTCAAATTCGCCTTCGCGAATCGCAATGTTTACGCGTGTTAAACTTTGGTAAACAATCCGGCCGGCGCCAATGTTCAAATGCCCTACTTCAGAATTACCCATTTGTCCTTCCGGAAGGCCGACTGCCTCACCCGATGCAGTTAAATGGGAATGTGGATAGGTACTCCAAAGGCGGTCAAAATTTGGCTTCTTCGACTGTGCTACCGCATTTCCTTTTGTCTCACCCCTGCAGCCGAAGCCGTCAAGGATAATGAGTGCAACTGGAGATTTACTCATAGCTGCCTGCCCCCAGTAGTTGTAAAAAAGATTGCGGCTCAAGGCTTGCTCCGCCCACTAAAGCCCCATCAATATCGGACTCAGCCATATATTCTTTAATATTTTCCGGTTTCACACTGCCGCCGTATTGAATTCGAACGGCATCAGCAACATCTTGGGAAAATTGTTTTGCCACTACCTGGCGGATATGGGCACAAACATCGTTCGCATCCTTAGATGTTGACGATTTCCCTGTGCCAATCGCCCAGATTGGTTCATAGGCAATCACTGTTTGTTTTACTTGCTCATCTGTTAATCCCGCTAACGCCTTTTCAACTTGTCCGCCAACGAATTGATTCGTTTCGCCATTTTCTCGCTGCTCTAGGGTTTCGCCACAGCAAACGATTGGGCTTAAATTGTATTTGAATGCGGCAAGCGTCTTTTTGTTTACTGATTCATCGGTTTCATTGAACATTTCACGGCGTTCAGAGTGACCGATAATCACATATTGAACACCGAGATCAGCAAGTGCTTTCGGGCTGATTTCGCCTGTAAACGCTCCGTTTTCCTCAAAGTGCATATTTTGGGCACCAATTTTCACGTCAGTCCCTTGTGCTGCTTCAACAAGTGTTTGTAAAAATAATGCCGGTGCACAAATCACAGATTCGATTTTGTCTTCGACAGGAACAAGTCCTTTGACTTCCTCAGCAAAGCTTTTTGCTTCAGAAAGGGTTTTGTTCATCTTCCAGTTCCCTGCAATAATAGGTTTACGCATGGTGGCTCATCCTTTCTTTTCCTTATTGTCTAGCTCCAGCGCCCTAGCGGCTAGTGTCCTTCGCTCTCCGCCCTACGATAAGTCAAGCACGAATGCGCCTCCGGCTCTTCGTGTTTCCTTTATCTCAGTTGGAGCGCTCCAGGCCATACGCCGCTGAACAGGGCGCTTGCGCTTTTCTTATTTATCGTTCAATGCAACGACTCCTGGCAATGCTTTGCCTTCCATAAACTCTAGGGAAGCGCCGCCGCCTGTGGAAATATGACTCATTTTCTCTGCTAAGCCAAATTTCTCGACCGCTGCTGCTGAGTCACCGCCGCCAATAACTGAATATGTACCCTCTGCTCCAGCAAGCGCTTCGGCAACGGCTTTTGTGCCGCCGGCAAATTTGTCGATTTCAAATACGCCCATTGGTCCATTCCAGATAACCAATTTGGATTTTTGAATGACATCGCGATAAATTGCAGCTGTTTTTGGTCCGATATCGAGTGCTTCCCAATCAGCTGGGATTTCTTCTATTGCAACCACTTTAGTGTTAGCGTCAGCAGAGAAATCGTCCGCAACAACCGCGTCTACTGGCATGTAAAAATTAACGCCCTTCTCCTTCGCTTTTTCAATGAAAGATTTCGCAAGATCAATCTTGTCTGCTTCAAGCAGGGATTTACCGATTTCGTGTCCTTGTGCTTTCACGAAGGTATAAGCTAGTCCGCCGCCAATAATTAAGTTGTCCACTAGCTCTAAAAGATTTTCGATAACACCAATTTTGTCCTTTACCTTGGCACCGCCGATAATCGCTGTAAACGGACGCTCAGGATTGGAAAGAGCCTTACCAAGTACATCCAGTTCTTTTTCCATTAAGAAGCCGGAAACTGCTGGAAGATTATGGGCGATGCCTTCTGTTGAAGCATGCGCGCGGTGGGCAGCGCCAAATGCGTCATTCACATATACATCAGCAAGTTCTGCAAAAGCCTTTGCTAACTCAGGATCATTCTTTTCCTCACCAGGATAGAAGCGGACGTTTTCTAATAGAAGCACTTCGCCATCTTGCATCGTCTCAATCAATGCTTTCACAGAATCACCGTATGCTTCATCTGCCTTTTTCACATCTTTACCGAGAAGTTCAGCTAGTCTTACGCCAACCGGTGTTAAGCGCATTTCTTCGACTACTTTGCCCTTTGGACGGCCAAAATGGCTTGCTAGAATTACTTTTGCACCTTGTTCCATTAAGTACTGAATCGTTGGCAGCGCGGCGCGAATCCGCGTTTCGTCGGTTATTTTTCCATCCTGCATTGGCACGTTGAAATCTACCCGGCAAAATACGCGTTTCCCTTTCACATCGACATCTTTAAGTGTTTTCTTATTCATGTAAAAGACCTCCTTAAAGTAGTGGCATTTATTTACGTAAAAAAGGGAAGGGGGCATCAACTCCCCGCTCCCCTTTGGAAAACCTAAAGCTTTTTATAGTCCTTTTGATGCGATGTAATCAACTAGGTCAACAACGCGGTTAGAGTAACCAACTTCGTTATCATACCAAGAAAGTACTTTTACCATGTTGCCTTCAAGAACCATGGTTGATAAAGCATCGATTGTAGAAGAAACAGTTGCACCGTTATAGTCACTTGAAACCAATGGAAGTTCACTGTATGCTAGGATGCCTTTTAATGGGCCTTCAGCAGCTGCTTTTAATGCTCCATTAATTTCTTCTGCTGTAACGTCCTTTTCTAATTCAGCAACTAAGTCCACAACAGAAACGTTTGGAGTTGGAACGCGCATTGCCATACCGTTTAATTTACCTTTTAGTTCAGGTAAAACAAGAGCAACAGCTTTAGCAGCACCAGTTGATGTTGGAATCATGTTTTCAGCAGCTGCACGGGCACGACGATAGTCCTTATGCGGCAAGTCAAGGATTTGTTGGTCATTTGTGTATGAGTGAACAGTAGTCATCATACCGCGCTTGATGCCGAATGTATCATTTAATACTTTCGCAAATGGTGCTAAGCAGTTTGTTGTACAAGAAGCGTTTGATAATACATGGTGGTTGTTTGCATCGTATTTGTCTTCGTTAACACCCATAACGATTGTGATATCTTCGTTGTTTGCCGGTGCAGAGATAATAACCTTTTTCGCACCTGCTTCAAGGTGTTTCGCAGCATCTTCACGTTTTGTGAAACGGCCAGTTGATTCAACCACTACTTCAACGCCAAGATCACCCCAGCCAAGTTGTGCAGGGTCGCGTTCAGCGAGAACCTTCACTTTGTGTCCGCCAACTACTAGGTATTCACCATCTACGGTCACGTCTTCTGCAAGCGTTCCGTGAACGGTATCATATTTTAAAAGGTGGGCAAGCATGTTTGCATCTGTTAAGTCGTTAATTGCCACGATTTCCACATTGCTATTGTTTAAAGCCGCACGAAATACATTACGACCAATACGTCCAAATCCGTTAATACCAACTTTTACTGTCATGATAAAATTCCTCCTTATAATTGGGTAGAAATATATTTTTCTTAAAAAGGATTTACCCTTTTAATAACCTTTTTGCCGCACCTTCATCGGTTATTAAAATCGTCGCCGCCGGTGCTTGTTTTAAGTATGCTTTAATTGCCTTCGCCTTTGAGGATCCGCCTGCCACCGCAATGATATTAGGAATCCCAGCAAGGTCTTCGCGCTGTAGTCCAATCGTTAATACTTTATGGACAATCTCGCCTTCTTCATTAAAATAATAACCAAACGCTTCGCCGACGGCATTCCCGGTTTCGAGTTTTTGCTGAATCTTGGGGGTTGTTTTTCGCCGCTCGGCCATTGTGATAGCATCCCCAATCCCATGAAGTACCATGCTTGCGGATTTAATTAGCTTTAAAACCTCATGAATCTCTGGCTCTTTGATGAGGGATTGATAAATTTCTGAACTAACCTGATCAGGAACATAGAAAACACGATGTTTAGAATCGGTGTTTTTTGCCATATTTGAGCATATCGTATTCGCTTGATTTGCGACATCCTCACCAACTCCGCCACGAGCCGGAACAAAAAGCAAATTCTTCCGGGTAAGCTCAGGAGTTAATCTTTCTGCAATAGCAGCCATCGTTGAACCGCCAGTAACAGCGATAATATTTTCCCCTGTTAAAAGCTTTTTCATGCAGGCGGCACTTGCTTTGCCAAGCTCGCCTTTGACCAATGGTGACTCGTCGCTGTCGCCAGGAACAATGATGACACCCTTGATGCCAAGCCGGTGTTTTAATTCTAATTCCATCACGTCAATACCCTTTAATTCACGCATTAAACCTTCTAAATCCTCTAGTAAATTTTTTCCTTCCGAAGTTAAACTCATTCCCACGCTGTTTGCGTAAATAAGATTTTGCTCTTTTAGGAAGTCTACTTCACTGCGCAGGATTCTTTCGGTTAGCCCGAGGCTGACTGCTAAACTTCTTCTTCCTACCGGCTGCATAAATCCTATGTATCGGAGGATAGAATATCTTTTTTGCAGGACGATAAGTAGGTCGGGTAATAATCTTTTTTGGATATCGATAAATGATTGCATGAGAGCATGCTCCTTAATTCTATGTAGTTGGGCGAAAAATGTCCACCATAGACATATTGTGTCCCAGCTACACTAAAAAAAATCACCCCTGCTATGATTTTTATTCTAGCAGGAGTGAGTTCCTATTTCAACTCATTTGATTGGCTTTTTTCATGTAAACGGTTACTTATGTCAAATTTGTCTATAAAGCCGAATCCGACTTCTTCCCCGTCCAAATGAACCACCGGAATCATCAGGCCATATCGCTCGGTTAAGTCATCATTTGTTTCAATATCGACTTCCTCGAAGGTAAATTCCCAATTCTCTTTTAGCTCAAGGAGAGTGGCTTTTGCTTTATCGCATAAAGGGCAGCGATTTCGTGTATATAATGTGATGGTCGTTTGTGTCATCGTTTTAGTCTATTCCTTTCAATTAAACCTTTTTCGTTTCGAGGAGGAGGGGATTCCCAGCTGATCGCGGTATTTGGCGATGGTCCGCCTTGAGACTACGATTCCTTTTGTCTCCTTCAATTGATCGACTATTTCTTGATCGGAAAGCGGCTTTTCCTTATTTTCTTCCTTTATTAAATGGTTAATCGCATTCTTCACCTGTGTCGATGAGGTATTTTCATCGGCTGCGACTGTTTGGATGGTACTCGTGAAAAATGATTTTAACGTGAAGGTCCCGTTTGGTGTCTGCACATATTTTTCGCGGACTGCTCGGCTGACCGTTGATTCATGAACCTCAAGCTCGGCGGCGACTTCCTTCATCGTCATCGGCACTAAATGGCGTGCGCCCTGTTGAAAAAACAACGTCTGTTTTTCGATGATTTTGGCTACTACCCTTGTTAAGGTTTCTTTTCGTTGTTCAATACTTTTGACAATCCATTGATAATCCTGAAGCTTATCCTGGATAAACCGGCTGACCTGCTGGTCCTGGTCCTTGAATTTTTTATAATAGGACTCATTAAGACTAATCCTTGGCAGGGCATCATCAAACATCCGTACCGTCAGTCCTTCAGCGGATTGTTCGACAATTGCATCAGGAATAATGTATGTCGTTGTATCTTTCCGTAACTTAGCTCCCGGTTTTGGGTCTAGAAGTTGAACCTCATCAAAAATATCTTGAATTTCTTTTAAAGATACCTTCAGTTCTTTGGCAATTTGTTTCCATTTCTTTTCGGCAAACGGAACGAAATAATTGGAAATAATCGTTTGCGCAAGTTCGTTAGTTGGATTTTGATAATAGATTTGCATCAGCAGACACTCTTGAAGGTCTCTAGCTCCGATTCCGGCCGGTTCAAGCGTTTGAATCACCGCAAGGCCATCTTCAACTGATTCCTCTGATACCCGTAAGGTTGTGGCAATTTCCCCAAGGTCACCAGAAAAGTAACCGTTTTCATCGAGATTATCAATTAGGTGGCGGATGACTCTTAATTGCTCCGCAGATAAATTTGCTATATTTAGTTGTGAGATTAGATGTTCTTCAAGTGAAAATGGCTTATCAGCAAGCTGCTCAATCCAGTCCTTTTCCGACTTTTGATGCTTCCGGCGATTTCGGTCCATTAGGGGATTCATTGGCTGGACATTCCCATTTTCAATCTGCATAAGGGGATTTTCCAGCGCTTTATTTTCTAAAAATTCAGCAAGTTCCTGGCTCGAGTACTGCAATAAGGCAATCGCCTGCGACAACTCCTGCGTCATTGCTAATTTTAATGTTTGCTGCTGCCACAACCCTGCCTTTAAGTTCATGCCAATCCCCCCTTATGTTCCATTTTACATGAAAGATGGTGTTTCGGGTATGGAAAATAAATATTGAATGAATTTGGGAGTTCGGTTTAAGGCTTTTGGCTATTTTTCTGGAGTTATGGCTAATTAGACATTTTATGGAAAAGTAATTATTGTTAAAAAAATAAAAACCCCCTGTTTGCAAAAAACAGGAGGCCTTCATTACGCGCTCGGAGGGAATCGAACCCCCATTTTAAGAACCGGAATCTTACGTGCTATCCGTTGCACCACGAGCGCTAAATTGTAACGACTTACATATTATATGCCAGTTCCGTTAACTTTGCAAGCAAAAAATAGGTTTTAAATTATTCCGAATTGGTTATGCTTATGTAGGGAAAGTTGTCGAACATTATAAAGTTGAATTGTTTGACCTTTATTGACCATCAGTGTATGATTACTATACATATTATTTTAAACTTTCACACTCAGGAGGAGGAAGAAATATGAATTTGATTCCTACAGTTATTGAACAAACAAACCGCGGTGAACGTGCTTATGACATTTATTCCCGCCTACTTAAGGACCGGATCATTATGCTTGGCAGCGCTATTGATGACAATGTTGCTAATAGCATTGTAGCACAATTATTATTTTTAGAAGCGGAAAATCCTGAAAAAGATATTACACTTTACATTAATAGCCCTGGCGGAAGCATTACTGCCGGAATGGCGATTTACGATACCATGCAGTATATCAAATCAAGTGTATCAACAGTTTGTATCGGAATGGCCGCTTCTATGGGCGCTTTCTTACTTGCAGCCGGGGAAAAAGGCAAGCGTTATGCCCTTCCAAATGCTGAGGTCATGATTCACCAGCCACTTGGCGGTGCTCAAGGACAAGCAACCGAAATTGAAATTGCTGCTAAACGGATCCTTTTCCTTCGTGAAAAATTAAATGGAATTTTAGCAGAGCGCACTGGCCAACCGCTTGAAATCATTCAAAAAGATACCGACCGCGATAATTTCATGACTGCTGAAAGAGCAAAAGAATACGGTCTGATTGACAGCATCATTACCCGCAACACACTTGATAAAAAAGAGAAATAATCGAATGGATGCAGTTGGCAGAGTGCCAACTGCATTTTTTTGTGACCGAGGCGACCCATTTTTACTGTCTCTGGGCACAATTTTCTCTTTTTCCCTTCCTCGGGCAAAAATAAAAGGGTTCAACCTCCTAAATAAAGCTGAACCCTCCTTGATTTAATTATCCTTTTGAATAAAATCTGTTAATGCGTTGATGGCTTTTTCTTCGTCGTCGCCGTCTGCGATAATATTAATCACGATTCCTGAACCAACTGCCAAGCTCATTAATCCCATGATACTTTTTGCATTTACTTTTTTGCCATCTTTCTCTAGAAAAATATCCGCTGAAAAGCGGTTTGCCTCCTGAACAAATAGTGCTGCTGGTCTTGCTTGCAGACCTGTTCTTAATTTAACTTCTACTTGTTTTGCCAACATTATCTAATTCCTCCTTATGTTTTTAATCCTATATCATGATAACAAATTCATTATTTCACAAACTCAAAATCACTTAGCCCCAAAGCGGGTAATGTTCGGGATTCTACAGATCCGTCTACATCCTAGGAGCCATTTCGCCCCCCCGGAGCTTCTCGGCAATCTCATCAATTTTCCTCAGACGATGATTAATTCCCGATTTACTAATGGAGCCGCCGGAAACCATTTCACCCAGTTCCTTTAGTGTTACATCCGGAAATTTCAACCGGAGTTCCGCAATTTCTCGCAGTTTATCTGGTAAAATTTGCAAGCCAACCGTCGAATCAATCAAACGAATATTCTCTACCTGGCGGATCGAAGCACCGATTGTTTTATTGAGGTTTGCGGTTTCACAGTTTACCAGACGATTAACCGAGTTCCGCATATCCCTGACAATTCGAACGTCCTCAAAGCGGAGCAGGGCGTTATGGGCTCCGACAATATTTAAAAACTCGGTAATTTTCTCTGCTTCCTTTAAATAGGTAATAAAGCCTTTTTTGCGCTCAAGCGTTTTACTATTCAGTCCAAATGTATTCATTAATTCGCATAAAGAGTCATTATGATCTTTATAGAGCGAAGCGATTTCCAAGTGATAGGAGGACGTTTCCGGATTATTGACAGAGCCTCCAGCTAAAAATGCACCGCGCAGGTAAGAACGCTTACAGCACTTCTTTTTTACAAGCTCCGGTGAAATTTCGTGAATGATGGTGAATCCATCTCCAATAATTTTTGTATCCTCGAGAATTTCCTTGGCGAGCTGGGATAAACGAACAATGTACACATTGTTTTTCTTCAGGCGCATTTTTTTACGAACAAGCAATTCTACTTGCACTTGGTAACTCTTTTTCAATAATGTATAAATTCTTCTCGCAATCGCGGCATTTTCGGTTTGAATATCAACAACTAACTTACGGTTTGAAAAGGAAAGGGAACCGTTCATCCGGATCAAAGCCGATAGCTCTGATTGAATGCAGCACGTTTTCACTTCCAGGTTAGTTAATTCTTTTTTCGTTTCCGAAGCGAAAGACATCCCCTCACCCCTTAATAAAAAACATTAATAAATTGCCTGCTACTATCTACGCTTTACATCGCTTTTTGGTTTCATCTACGAGCAAATTATATAAAATACTTGCTACTTTTTTCGGATCATGCCGGAGTGCGCCATCTTCCTGGTAGGCAATATCCGCTTGAACCACCTCAAGCCCCAGCTCAAATAGCTGTGGTAAATCGTACTGCACCGGGTCAGCCAGCTCTTCATTATAGCGCAGCTGCACATCCTGTGGAATTTCTTCATTATTGACAAGGACCGTATCTACAAAGGCACAGCTCATATGGCTATATAAGGCCTTGACATGATCGCTCGCCGTATAGCCATGCGTTTCCCCTGCCTGTGTCATGAGATTACAAATATACACCTTTTTCGCATTAGAACGGCAAACCTCATCCCCTAATCGCGGGACAAGCAAATTTGGCAGGATACTGGTATACAAACTTCCCGGTCCAATGATAATTAAATCAGCCTGGCGAATCGCTTGAATCGTCTCCGGTAATGGGCGAATTGCACTTTTAGAAGTTAAATATACTCGTTTAATTTTTTTACCTGAATACGGAATTTTTGATTCCCCGGAAACAATGGCCCCGTCCTCCATCTCCGCATGCAGAACCACGCTTTGATTAGCAGCTGGAAGCACTTTGCCGCGGACATTCAAAATTTTGCTCATCTCTTGAATGGCATGAACGAAATTGCCGGTAATCGATGTCATCGCCGCCAAGATTAAATTCCCGAGCGAATGTCCGGAAAGTTCATTGGAGGTTTTAAACCGATGTTGAAACATTTCCTCGACCAGCGGTTCAACATCCGACAATGATGCTAATACATTGCGTATGTCACCGGGAGGGGGAATATGCAGGTCCTCGCGCAAGCGTCCTGAACTGCCGCCGTCATCCGCGACAGTCACAATAGCGGTAATATCCACAGGAAACTGTTTTAACCCTCGCAATAAAACCGGTAAACCTGTTCCTCCGCCAATGACGACAATCCGCGGCTGTCCTATCTCTCTCATGTTGTTTTATCCTTTCTCCTCTCAATGTCACGGTGGGAAACGCATGTCTTATAATCATTTTTGAAAAATTGGGCTATATACTCTGCAAGGGCAACTGAACGGTGTTGGCCGCCTGTACAGCCAATCGCAATTACCAGCTGCGCCTTTCCTTCCCTCTTATAATGCGGAAGCATGAAGCTAAGCAGGTCCGTTACTTTTTCCAAAAACTTTTGCGTTTCGTTCCATTTTAAGACATAGCTCGAGACCTCTTCATCCAGCCCCGTCTTTGGTCGCATATGTTCAATATAATGGGGATTCGGCAAGAAGCGCACATCAAAAACTAGGTCTGCATCGATGGGCAGCCCATGCTTAAATCCAAACGACATGACATTGACAGTAAAGATTAATTGTTTATTTGCCGTAAATTCCGTTAATATCTTTTCGCGCAGTTCACGCGGTTTCATCTGAGAAGTATTGTAAATTAATTGTGCCCGGCCTTTTAATTCTTCCAGGAGTTCACGCTCAAGCGAGATGCCCTCAAGAGGTAAGCCTGACTTGGCCAGCGGATGCGACCGCCTAGTTTCCTTATATCTGCGAACTAATGTCGAATCATCCGCATCTAGAAATAAAATCTGCGGCTTCACCCACGATGTTTCGTCGAGCTCATCCAATGCTTTAAATAAATGATCAAAAAACTCTCTGCCCCTTAGGTCCATTACGAGGGCAACCTTATTCATTTTATTCCCTGATTCCTTCATAAGTTCAAGAAATTTCTGGAGCAGCGTCGGCGGCAAATTATCGACACAGAAGAACCCTAAATCTTCAAAGCTTTGAATCGCCACCGTTTTTCCTGCACCTGACATTCCGGTAATAATCACCATCTGGGTATCGCTAATCGAACCGGTACTCACTTTAAATTCCCCCTAAATATATTAACTTGGATCTAATCGATAGCTGATTAGTTGAAAATCTTTTGTATAAGTAAAAGTACCGTAAATGATGCCCTTTCCATGAATCATGTAATCGATGATATGATAATCACCTGCAGCCATCGGCAGAGCTTTCACCTGGTCTGTCGGATGCCATGCCAGTTTCCCCTCTTCAGATTCGACTAAATCAATGCCATCTGAATCCGCTGCCATAAAAGTAAACATCATCCATTCGGACAGAAGCTCATCACTTTCCTTCATAATCATTGTAAAAATACCTTTTAATTGTGGATTTTTTAAATAGATGCCCGTTTCTTCACGGTATTCCCGAATGCAGGAGTCCCTTACCGATTCGCCCGGTTCCATTTTTCCGCCTGGAGCCACCCACCAGCCCCGGCGCGGTTTCTGCAGTAACAAGATTTGATTATTTCTTATCAAAACACAATTGGTGACACGCTGCATTGTTTTCACCTACTAAAACTAATATTGTAACAGTTTATTTTATTCTTTTCATTATACTATTTTTAGGAAACACCCACAATGAATACAAATTTGATATTTTTTTACCTTGGCACAAAAAAAATGGCACAAGCTGCTGGGCTTGTGCGCTCAAAAGGTATTTATTTTAAAGGGGGTCAATTTATTTAATTGTACCCTATCTTTATTTCACTATTGTTACAGGAAAATTAAAACAGAATTACTTTTTCGTAAATCTAACCTTTACATTTACTCTGCAGCCTTATTTCTTCAACTTCATTTCTTCTTTAAGCTCTTCGACAAAATGCTGGGCAGTTTGCGCGGCTATACTGCCATCTCCAGTTGCGGTGACGATCTGGCGGAGTGTCTTTTCACGAATATCTCCAGCGGCGAAAATACCCGGCACCTTCGTCTCCATCCGTTCATTTGTTTCAATATAACCATTTTCATTCGTAATACCAAGACTGACAAATGGTTTCGATAACGGCAGCATTCCGATATATACGAATACACCATCAGCCGGCAGTTCCTGCTCTTCACCAGTTTGCGTCGACACCAAGGTCACGCTGCCTACTTTGCCATTCTTATCATTAATCGACTTAATGGTGTGATTCCAAATAAAATCGACCTTTTCGTTTGCAAAGGCACGGTCTTGAAGGATTTTTTGGGCACGCAGCTGATCGCGGCGGTGAACAATAGTAACTTTGGACGCGAAACGGGTTAGGTAAACCCCTTCCTCAACGGCAGAGTCGCCGCCGCCAATGACGTAAAGTTCTTTATTTTTAAAGAAAGCGCCATCACAAACGGCACAATAAGAAACACCGCGGCCGCCAAGTTCTTTTTCACCAGGAACGCCAATTTTCTTATACTCAGCACCGGTTGAAATAATGACTGCGCGTGCTTTATATTGTTTAGACCCAGCGGTAATGAGTTTGTAGTCACCATGGTCAACGATTTCCTTAATATCGCCGTACGCATATTCAGCACCAAATTTCTTGGCATGTTCAAACATTTTCGTTGATAAATCTGGCCCTAAAATACTCTCAAAGCCTGGATAATTCTCAACATCCTCGGTATTAGCCATTTGCCCGCCCGGCATGCCGCGCTCAATCATCAATGTAGAAAGGTTCGCGCGTGATGTATATACAGCAGCCGTCATCCCTGCAGGACCAGCCCCGGCAATGATGACATCATAAATTTTTTCTTCAGTCATGGTTGGTTCACTCCTCAATTGAAAAGCGGAAGCGCCTTGTCCGGGCGCTGCAGCTAGACATAATATTATAAAAAAATACGATTAAGTATATCTTTCCCTACTTAATCGTATTAAACAATTGAATTATAGTCCATTTATCTGCTTAATTTAAATAGTCATTTACGATTTTTACATATTTGCCGATGGTGGCGGTTGATAACCCGTAGCGTTCGGCAACCTCCTGCTGGGATACCTTTTCGCTGCGCAGTTTGTGCCACATATATTCTACCGCTCCCGCCCACGCCCGTTTATTTTTCAAGGAAATGTTGGCCTTTGAAACTTCGACATACAACGAGAACCACATCAAGTACAAGCCAGATTCGATGGTGCCAATTGGCTGAAAGTTTTCATAAAAAAGCTCGGCAATTTCCTGTGCGTCGGATGTCATCGATGGTTTTCCCGACCTGATTAACGAAATATATTCTTTTTCCAGGCTGGTGAATTTCTGATTTTGAAACAGCCGCTTTGAGGTAATGATTTCTTCTTTTTTACTTGAAATAGTGGTAAGGAAAAGGGCAAATAAGCGCTCTTCGACATAGTCACTTTCAAGCTTTTGAAAAATAGATCCAGATTGGTCTTCCAAACCATTTACCTGCGCCTTTTCAGCATTCCATGGTTCCATGCCTTCTTTATCTGGATAAATCGCAAGCATCTTTTTCCAGATGTTTTGGGCAAAATTTTCATAGCCGGTGAAATAGGCTGAATAAGAAAGCCAGTAATAAAACGGACCATCACCATCAAAGCCATTTTTATATAATTTTTTCAACAATAAATATGCAAGCTCATACTCCCCGACCAAAGCAAAGCTGGTACCAAGCTTAAATTGATGCTCAATAAGGAGCGGCTGAATTTTTTTCAATGATTGCAGCATGGTTGTGACATTCTTTGTCTGCCCCTGATAATGGGCAAATATAAGTTTGTTACAGAGCGCATGCAGATTGCCAGGATTGCGCTCGAGCACATCCTGTAAGATTGATTCCGCTTTTTCCGTTTTGCCTAAATAAAAATAGGCTAGCGCTAAGTTATTGTACGCCGACCAGTATTCTGGATATTCCTTGACGACATCTTTTAACAGCTCAATCGCCTTTGGAAAATAACCCGATTCTAGAAGTTCACGAGCCTGTTCCTGTTTGAAAATCAAATCATCCTGCTCCAGAAACAGCCCATCCTCAAGATCATCTGATTCAAACGTAAGCAGTTCAAGCAGTTCCTCTGTATCCTCTGAAAAATCACCATCCGGATCTAATTGTAAATAGAGCTTTGCATGGTGATAAGCATCTTTAAAAAATCCTATATGGGCATAATTATTCGCTAAAAAGTAATGGCACTCGACCATTTCAGAGTCTAGTTCTTCAAGGATTTGATGCAAGAGCCGGTTGGAATTTTCAAACTCGCCAAGTTCTGTTGATACAATGGCCAGCTGGCATGTAATCATCGGTTCACCAGGCTCGAGCTGCATCGCCCGTCCAAGATATTTTTTTGCTTTGATAAAATCACGTCGATGGTATGCCTTTAAACCCTTCGTGAAATAATATTCGCCCGTAGGAATAAATGAAAGTAATTTTCCCTTTTGAATTCTTGCTTTTGCGTCTTTTCCCATGAAGTCCTCCACATTTTTCAATATAACTTATGTAGTATACCATATTTTGCGGTTGTTCGAGAAGGGATTTGGGGATGGGATTAACTTGATTCTTCGTTTGGGTGGTTTTTTAGGGGTTTTAGGGAGTTCTTGTGGGTCTTGGGTAGTTTTTATATAGGTTTCAGGTAGTTTTTTTGAGTTTGGCTACTTTTTGATGGGTTTTGGCTACTTTTTTAGGGGTTTTGGTTATTTTCCCAGGGGTTTTGGCTATTTTTTAAGGAGTTTTGGCTAATTAGACATTATATGGAAAACCCCAAAAAAGAAAGACCGCGGATTATGAACGGTCTTTGTGTCTTTCCTCTAGTGTTCTTAAAACCTCTTTGAATGGTAGTCCTTGTTCTACCAACAATACCTGCAGGTGATAAAGTAAATCGGCGGCCTCCCACCTAAGCTCTTCGTGGTCGCGATTCTTGGCTGCGATAATCACCTCGGCGGCTTCTTCGCCGACTTTTTTTAAAATCTTATCGACGCCTTTTTCAAAAAGATAGGTGGTGTAGGCACCCTCTGGACGCTCCCGCTCACGTTCTAAGATTACTTTTTCAAGTGATTGTAAAATCTGATAATCCCCCAGGCTCGTTGACCGCTCCGAAAAACAACTAACTGAACCAGTGTGGCAGGCGGGGCCTTTTGGAGTAACCATTACGAGTATCGCATCCTGATCGCAATCGTAGTTGATGCTGACAACGGTCTGCGTGTTCCCGCTTGTCGCACCCTTATGCCACAGCTCCTGACGCGAACGGCTGAAAAACCATGTTTCCCCCGTATCCATCGTCTTCGCCAGCGACTCCTCGTTCATATAAGCGAGCGTTAACACTTCTTTCGTACCGGCATCCTGAATGATAGCCGGGACAAGACCTTTTTCATCAAATTTTACATTCATCGGACCGTCACTCCTTTTTCGCGCAAATAGCTTTTTACCTCACGAACCGAGGTTTCCTTATAATGAAAAATCGAGGCAGCAAGGGCAGCGTCTGCTTTTCCTTCCAAAAACGCTGTTTCAAAATGAGCGGCATTCCCTGCCCCGCCCGAAGCTATAACCGGAATGGGAACTGCCTCACTTACAGCTTTTGTCAAGGCGAGATCGAAGCCATTTTTCTCGCCATCACTATCCATACTGGTTAATAAAATTTCTCCGGCCCCAAGCTCGGCCGCTTCTGCCGCCCACTCTACCACTTTTTTATCAGTCGTTTTTCGGCCGCCATGCGTAAAAACTCGCCATGTGCCGAGCACAGCATCAAATTTCGCATCAATTGCTACCACGATACATTGGGACCCGAAATAGCTGGCACCCTCGTTAATTAAAGCGGGGTTCAATACAGCAGCAGTGTTAAGCGACACTTTATCCGCCCCAGCACGGAGGAGTTTTTTCATATCGTCAAGGGAATTGATTCCGCCACCAACCGTGAATGGAATTGCGAGCTCGGAGGCAACCGCCTTTACGACCTCGACCATTGTCTTCCGGCCTTCAACTGATGCCGAAATATCAAGGAAAACTAACTCATCTGCACCTTGCTCATCGTAGAAGCGCGCAAGTTCAACAGGGTCACCGGCATCGCGGAGCTGAACAAATTGAATCCCTTTCACTACTCGTCCCTCCTTCACATCGAGGCAGGGAACAATCCGTTTTGTCAGGACCATGATTTCACCTCTTCCAACGCTGCTTTCAATGTAAACCGCTTCTCGTAAAGTGCTTTTCCGACAATCGCTCCGCTTACAATTTTCACTTCAGCTAAAGCCTGCAAATCTACGAGACTGCTGACCCCGCCTGAAGCAATAACATTTTTTCCGGTGACTTTAGCCATTTCACAAACAGCAGGAATATTGGGACCTAAGAGCGTGCCATCGGTCGCAATGTCTGTAAAAATAAAGTGTTCAGCCCCCGCATCGGCAAAGCGTTTACCTAGTTCAACGGCCTTTAGTTCCGATGTTTCCAGCCAGCCATGTGTGGCGACATAGCCATTTTTCGCATCAATTCCGATGACAATTTGCCGGCCATATTTTTTAATCATTTCAATTGCAAATTCAGGCTTTGAGACAGCAACACTCCCGATTATCACTCGATCAACACCCTTTTCAAGGTAGTGAAGGATATCTTCCTCAGAGCGAATGCCGCCGCCAACTTGGATTTTCACACCGTTCAGTGTTTGGGCGGCCTCAATCACAAAGCGGTCATTGACACGCTTGCCATCTTTTGCGCCATCAAGGTCGACCATGTGAATCCACCCTGCCCCTTCAGCGGCAAAACTTCGGGCCATATCGAAAGGCGAATCCCCGTATATCGTTTCCTGATCATAATCCCCTTGGAGCAGACGGACACAATTGCCGCCGCGCATATCAATGGCCGGATAAATCGTCATACTCATCGTCGAACCGCCTTCCTTTCCTCGACTATTTTTAAAAAATTATCTAGCAGGGCCATCCCGAGCCTGCTGCTTTTTTCAGGATGAAATTGCATCCCAAGAATATTACCCCTGCCCACTATTGCAGAAACCTGTTCGTGGTAATCTGTTTTGGCAAGGAGGACATCGGAGTTATCTGCATTAACATAATAAGAATGTACGAAATAGACATAATCCTCACTGAGATTTTTAAATAGAGGCGTTTCTTCGACAAATTCTAATCGGTTCCAACCCATGTGCGGAACTTTATAGGGCTGGCCATTGCGGGATTTTCCAGGGAAACGGTGAACAAGCCCTGGTAGTAACCCCAACCCTTCCGTCAGACCATTTTCTTCACTTTTTTCAAACAGCAGCTGCATGCCGAGGCAGATGCCGAGCAGCGGTTTACCTGATGCCGCAAATTCCTTTATGGTATCCGCGGGGAGCCGTTCCATCGCATCACGGAATGAGCCCACCCCAGGGAGAATCAATGCATCTGCCTGAAGCAATTTATTCTCATCAGCGGAAATAAAATACTCAGCAGAGAGCCGTTTCAATGCTTTACTTACACTGAAGAGATTTCCCATACCGTAGTCAACAATACCTATCACGTGCCTGTCACCGCCCGAATTTTGTCGATTTTTCTTCCATCATAGCTTTTATAGTGTCTTTTAAGGTGTCAGGCACCATTTGTAAATAAATCCCTATTGGTGCCTGACACCACTTTAGAGCATCCCTTTTGTTGAGGGGACGCCTTTGATGCGCGGGTCTATTGTTGTTGCTTCGTCGAGTGCCCGGCCTAGTGCTTTGAAGACTGCTTCTATCATGTGGTGTGTGTTCGTC
Source organism: Neobacillus vireti (assembly GCF_001026695.1). Classification (GTDB taxonomy): domain Bacteria; phylum Bacillota; class Bacilli; order Bacillales; family Cytobacillaceae; genus Neobacillus; species Neobacillus vireti. Next base: position 272,435 of record NZ_LDNB01000007.1, on the reverse strand, counting down.
CCATAATGAACGATCACATGGAGGTTCATTCGTGCCTCGAGGGCGAGTTTCCAGAGAAATTCGTGGACGAGTTCGGTATCAAATGAGCCCACCTTCTGCCCAGGGAATTCCGCACGCATTTCGAGATGCGGACGATTGCTGAGGTCGACGACTACCTGTGCCAAGGCCTCATCCATCGGTACAAATGCATTCCCGTAACGCTTAATGCCCCGCTTGTCTCCGAGTGCTTTTTGTAATGCCTGGCCTAAGCATATGCCAATATCCTCGGTAGTATGGTGGGCGTCAACCTCGATATCACCTTTGGCATCGACTGTCAGGTCGAACTGGCCATGTTTCGCGAACAAATCAAGCATATGACTAAGGAATGGAACGCCTGTTTCAAGATTGGACTGGCCCTCCCCGTCAATTGCTAACGATAGCTGAATATCCGTTTCATTTGTTTGCCGTTCAATACTTGCGATTCTTTCCATGTAAGGGACCTCCTTGAATTGATAGACTATTAATCATTCTTAAGTCTTATTTCCACTGCCCGGGCGTGTGCTTCGAGTCCTTCTATGCGGGCAAAGGCGGCGATTTTTGCGCCATTTTCCTTTAACGCCCTTTCACTGTAGATAATCACGCTTGATTTCTTTTGAAAATCGTCGACATTCAGCGGGCTGGAAAAACGCGCGGTGCCGTTAGTCGGAAGCACATGGTTCGGACCCGCAAAATAATCACCGACGGGTTCGGAGCTGTATCGGCCAATAAAAATCGCTCCAGCGTGGCGGATTTTTCCAAGAAGCTCCAGCGCATTTTCGGTGATGATTTCGAGATGTTCAGGCGCTAACTGGTTAATCGTCTCAACCGCTTCATCGATGTCTGTTGTTACGTAAATTGCCCCGAAATCGGCAATCGAACGGGCAGCAATTTCCTGACGCGGCAGCAAGGCTAGCTGCATTTCTACTTCAGCTGCCACTGCTTCGGCAAATCGTATTGATGGGGTAACCAGAACACTGCAGGCCCGGGGGTCGTGTTCGGCCTGGGATAACAAGTCGGCTGCGACCTCATCTGCACGCGCCGTTTCATCTGCTAAAATCGCAATCTCACTAGGACCGGCAATCATATCGATATCCACATCGCCAAATACCTCACGTTTGGCCAGCGCCACAAAGATATTTCCCGGGCCAGTAATTTTATCAACAGATGCAATCGACTCGGTCCCGTAAGCTAGCGCGGCAATCGCTTGCGCCCCGCCAACTTTATAGATTTCTTCAACCCCGGCTTCCTGAGCAGCCACAAGGACTGCTGCAGGTACAACGCCATTTTCGTTTGGCGGTGACACCATCACAATGCGTTTGACACCGGCCACTTTCGCTGGAATCACATTCATCAGTACCGATGATGGATAGGCCGCCGTCCCGCCTGGCACATACACTCCTACCGAATCAAGCGGGGTTATTTTTTGACCAAGAATGGTGCCATTTTCTTCGGTCGTCATCCATGAAGGCCGGAGCTGCTTTTCATGGAAGCTGCGAATATTTGCTGCCGCTTCCCGAATGATGGAAATAAAACGCTGATCGACTTTTTGGTAAGCTTCCTCAATTTCTTTGGTAGTTATGGAAAAAGTAGATTGGTTGACCTGGTCGTATTTTTCCGTATACATACGTAATGCCTCATCACCATGGGTGCGAACATCGGAGATTATCGAATTGACAATCGCTTGCTGCTCAGAGGTCCCCGAATCAATGGAGCGTTTGATCGAAACCTTGTCAGATATTTTTACTATTTTCATCGTCAGAACCCCCTTGCACAACCACTTCATGCAGTCTTGTTACCAGTTCGTCAATCCGGGCATCTTTCATCCGGTAGCTGACAGGATTGACAATCAGCCTGGATGTTACATCAACAATTCGTTCATATTCGACCAGCCCGTTTTCCTTTAATGTCCGACCTGTAGACACGATATCAACGATTCGGTCAGATAAACCAATTAACGGGGCAAGTTCGATTGAGCCGTTTAAGTTGATAATTTCGACCTGTTCTCCTTGTGCGCGAAAGTAGGTTTCCGCCACATTCGGATATTTAGTAGCGACTCTTGGTGCAACCTCATTCATCTGTGTATTAGGAAGTCCGGCGACCGCAAGATAGCAGGGGCTGATTTTGAGATTAAGAAGTTCATAGACATCGCGTTCCTCCTCAAGCAAAACATCCTTTCCGGCAATCCCGACATCAGCAACGCCATGCTCGACATATGTAGCGACATCCATCGGCTTGGCTAAAATAAATCGCAGTCCTTCCCCAGCCGCTTCGATTATCAATTTTCGTGACTCATCAAATTCCGGCGGCAGCTTGTAACCCGCTTTCCTTAATAATTCAGCAGCTTCTTCAAAAATTCGCCCCTTAGGCATTGCTATCGTTAAGATGCTATTCATCACTTCTCCCTCCGATTAAAAAGGTCGTATCGGTAAACCTTTTTGTAAAAGCATCAAGGTTTTTTACTCCGGTAATGTCCTGCAGTACCGCTAGTTTACCTTGCCCGTGCATTTTTTCTGCTAATTGAAAGGCTTCCTTCCGCCGCTCCCCGCTGAAAAAAATACAGTGGGCAGCATGTTCGAGCTGGACGCCATCAAGCGCTTCAAGAAGCATATCAAGCCGAACCGCAAACCCGGTTGCAGTTGCTTTTTTTCCAAATTTCTCGATTAAACTATAGCGTCCGCCATTTCCGATAGGGAAGCCGACATTCCCAGCATATACTTCGAATAATATGCCAGAATAATAGCTCATATGGCTGACAATCGAAAGATCAAATTTAACATATTCCTGAACGCCATAATCCTTGAGTACATCCCAAAGCTCTTTCAGCTCGATAATGGCTTGTTTACCTGTACCGTTTTCAATAATGTCGAGGGCCTGGCCGATGACTTCTTCTCCGCCTCTTAATTGATGGAGCTGGAGAAGCCTTTGCTTATCAATCGATGATAGCTGCAGTGAGTTCACATGCTCACGGTAGCCGACATAATTTTTTTCATATAAAAATTTCCGTAATGCTGTCGCCCGCCCGTTCGTTCCAAGGATTTGCATGAACAACTCCTGTGCGAAGCCAACATGGCCAACCGAAACTTGAAATTGCGCCAATCCTGCTTTTTTTAAGGAAGAAATCAGTAAGGCAATGGTCTCGCCATCACAGGAGACGGTATCCTCGTTCAGAAATTCAACGCCAATCTGCTCGAACTCAGCAGGACGTCCTCCTTCGCGCTGCTGGGCACGGAAAACATTGGCTGAGTATGCCAATCTTACAGGTAGATCCTCAGCTAAAAGCTTTGATGCTGCCACCCGGGCTATTGGTGCTGTCATATCCGGTCTAAGCACCAGTGTATGCCCCTCTTTATCGAGCAATTTAAAAAGCTGTTGGTCAGCAATCGCAGATGCAGCCCCAATCGTTTCGTAGTATTCAAGTATTGGTGTTTCGATAAATTGATAGCCCCAGAGTTTCATAGTTTCCGCTATTACCGAGCGAATCTGGTGCTTTTTTTCATATAACTCCGGCAGCGTATCGCGCATTCCTAAAGGTTTTTCAAACATAAACAAGCGACTCATTTGGTTCACCCTCTTCATTTGCTTTAGTATGCTAAATTGGTAGCGAATTAAAGTTATAATTAGTAGTTTACTCTCTAGGTATGTTTTCGTCAATGGAAAACCTTTTTTGAGGGCGTGAGATGTAGTGGTTGAGGAGGAATTGTGCAGGTTATGGGGGTTATTTCGCCAAGTTTGCCCTTTATTTCGCCAAACTTGGGAGTAATATCGCCAAACTTGGTGGTAATTTCGCCAAGCCGCGAATGATTATCACAAACTACCCCTAATCCCACCAAACTTCATCTCGATTTCGCCAATCGAGGCTGGAATCTCGCCAAGTTTTACTTTTATTTCGCCAAACTGAACGGTTTTTTCGCCAATCGGAGAATTATATTCACATACTGTCCCGAATCTCGCCAAACTTCATCTCGATTTCGCCAATCGAGGCTGGAATATCGCCAAGTCATACTTTTATATCGCCAAACTGAACGGTTTTTTCGCCAATCGGAGAATTATATTCACATACTGTCCCAAATCTCGCCAAACTTCAACTCAATTTCGCCAATCGAGGCAGGAATCTCGCCAAACTTCACTTTTATATCGCCAACTTTCAAGGGAATTTCGCCAAATGCCTAACACAGTGAAAGACAGCTTCAAAAAGCTCATTAAAAAAGCCCGATTCACTACCGTGAATCAGGCTTCATAATTATTTATTTATTTTCCCACCATAAATCACATCATCGGCCCAGCGTGCGGCTAGTTCTTCCTTTGTGTAAATCACCCGCATTGGGTTGCCGCCGACGAATGCCCCCTCGGGAACATTTTTGTGGACAAGGGTTCCGGCTGAGACGATGGCCCCATCGCCAATGGTCACCCCGGGAAGAATCGTTGAATTGGCGCCGATCATGACCTCGCTGCCAATTGAAACTGGCCCCAACCGGTATTCTTTAATCAAATACTCATGGGCCAGGATGGTCGTGTTATAGCCGATGACCGTGTTACGGCCGACACTGATTTTCTCCGGGAACATCACATCGAGCATCACCATCAGCGCGAAGGAGGTCTGCTCGCCGACCTTAACTCCGAGAAACACACGGTAAAGCCAATTCTTCATCCCTAAAAATGGCGTGTAGCGGGCGAGCTGAATCACCATAAAATTTTTGACAACCTTCCAAAAAGGCACAGTTTTGTAAACATGCCATAAAGAATTCGCGCCTTCAACGGGGTAGCGGGTCGTATTCCTCATAACTCACTCTCCGAGAATTTTTAATAAATCCGTCATGTGATCAAGAATATAATCTGGTTCGTATTTGGCGATGTATTCTCTGCCCTTAATCGACCATGCGACACCTGCAGTCGATGTGCCGGCATTTTTTCCTGCTAAAATATCATGGTAATTATCACCGACCATCAGTGATTCCTCAGGTGTGGATTTTAACTGCTCAAGCGCATTTAAAATCGGCTCTGGATCAGGCTTTACCTTTGTCACATGATCTAGCGCGACAATCACTTCAAAATAGCGGTCAAGGTTCATCAGACGCAGCCCTTTCAAGGCAGTATCATGACGTTTCGTTGTGACAATTGCGAGTTTGTACCCTTTATCGAATAAAGCTTGAACCGTCTCCACTGCACCCTCAAATTCCCTCACTAGTGCATCATGATTGGCGAGATTAAATGTCCGATACTCCAGAACCATTTCCTCGACACGGTCAGGATCTACTGTACTAAATGCTTCATGCAAGGTAGGGCCCATAAACGGTAAAACATCCTCGCGTTTGTACTTGCTTGGATAATATTTTTCAAGCGTATGCAAATAAGTTGCAATGATCAATTCATTCGTATCAATTAACGTACCATCTAAATCAAACAGTATTGTCGTTATTTTTTTAGTCATAGGTAGCTTCCTTTCTTTTCACTAACCCTCTGCGTTTCCAAATCATCCCAACCACCAAGGTTAACACAATCGCGACGCCGAGCCGGATTAAAAACAGCGGCCAAACCGGGATGCCGAGCGGTACAAAGATTAACGTGTCTTCAACAACCGCATGACAGGCCATTAGAAATATAAATGCCAGGGTAATATCCTTTTTACTGACGCCATCTTCTTTTACGGCTTGAATCATCACGCCGGCACCATAAGCTAAGCCGAATAATAAACCGGCAGCCATCGTCGTTGAGGTATTCTCCTTCATGCCGAGCGTTTTTGTTACGGGGGACATCATCTTAGAAAACTTATTTAACCATTGTAAGTCTTTTAAAATTTGGATGACCACCATCAGCGGGATGACAATCATCGCTAATTGAAAAATGCCAAGTCCTGCTTTTTGAACCGCCTCTAGTAAAATAGCAGCGATTCCGTCGGGATGTTCAGCACTCGGCTGAATGAAGCCATACTTTGCTGTCTCTGTGCCACCATGCCAAACAAGATTAATCACGACAGCAGACAGGAGAGCAAGCCCGGGCCTTGTGACAATGACCACCCACAGCTTGACGCCGGCTTTCATGGCGACGCTGGATTCGATGAATAAATTATGTGAAAATGAAAGCATCACGGCTAGAATAAATACTTCTTTTACTGAAAAATCGAACGTCAAAATGGCGCCGATTGCCGCATACAGGTTCAGAAAATTCCCGAGCACAAGCGGAATCGCGGCATCCCCTGTTAATCCCAACAGATTCATGAGCGGGGAAATCATCTTCATTACCCATGGCAGAACTGGCGTATACTGCAGCACTGCCACAATCAGGGTAACTGGAAAAATAACTTTCCCTAACGTCCATGTTGTTTTGAAACCAACCAGTAACCCCTTTTTCATTGAGCTTAGCAGCATTCCCCAAACTCCCCCATTCTCTAGTTCTAAGTAACGGGCTTCCGTCATTTTCTTTTCACAGCGATATAGTATAATCCCTATTCGCTACAAATTCGCTTGATCTAAGTACCGGGCTTCCGCCATTTTCTTTTGACGGCGATAAAGGATAATCGCTATCGCTCCAACGATCAATGCAATCGAAATCATTTGAGCCATCCGCAGGCTCCCAAGCATTAAACTATCCGTCCTTAAGCCTTCGACAAAATAGCGACCGATGGAATACCAAATGACATAAGAAAGAAATAGCTCGCCGCGGCGGAAATTCGCACGCCTGAGAAGGATTAATAAGATAAATCCGGCAAAATCCCAAAGAGATTCATATAAGAAAGTAGGGTGATAATAGACCCCTTCAATATACATTTGGTTGATAATAAAGTCCGGCAAATGCAGGCTTTGGAGAAAACTAAGACTCACTTCACCGCCGTGTGCCTCTTGGTTCATGAAATTGCCCCAGCGGCCAATCGCCTGGCCAAGAATAATACTCGGGGCCGCAATGTCGGCAATTTTCCAAAAAGAAATTCCGCGTTTTTTGGCAAATACAATTGTGGTAATCACGGCACCGATCAACGCGCCGTGAATAGCAATCCCGCCCGTCCAAATCTGCGGGATGTCGATTGGATGTTTGACATAATACTTCCATTCAAAAATCACATAATAAATCCGGGCAGAAATAATCGCAATTGGAATCGCCCAAAGCATCAAGTCGGCAAATAAGTCCTTCGGAAGCCCTCGGCGATTTGCTTCTCTAATTGCAAGAAACAGGGCAAGTGCTAAACCTGAACCAATAATAATTCCGTACCAATGCACCGGAATTGGTCCAAGGTTAAAGGCAATCGGGTTAAGCGGTTCTATCGTTTCGTTCATCTCTCTTTCTCCTTTTTCCCTTAAATATCTTCCTGTTCCCCTTCATCAATCACATCGGAAAGCCGTTCCGTAAATTGCTGTGCAGCATTTACGCCCATTCGTTTTAAGCGGAAATTCATCGCTGCTACTTCAATAATAACAGCGAGGTTTCGTCCGGGGCGAACTGGAACGGTCAGCTTTGTAACCTCGGTGTCAATAATCTTTACTTTTTCTTCATCCAAGCCTAAGCGGTCGTACTGTTTTTTGGAATCCCAAATTTCTAAATCCATGATGAGCGTAATGCGCTTATTACTGCGGACAGCGCCGGCACCGAAAAGCGTCATGACGTTGATAATACCCAAGCCGCGGATTTCCAATAAATGTTCGATTAATCCTGGGGACGTACCAACAAGGGTATCTTGGTCCTCTTGGCGAATTTCTACACAATCGTCGGCTACAAGCCTGTGTCCACGCTTGACAAGTTCGAGCGCTGTTTCGCTTTTTCCGACGCCGCTTTTTCCAGTAATCAGCACGCCTATTCCATACACATCCACTAATACACCGTGCACCGCCGTCGTTGGCGCAAGCTGACTTTCTAGAAAATTCGTTAACCGGCTTGAGAACCGCGTCGTTTTCATGCTTGTCCTAAGGACAGGGACGGATTCACGTTCCGATGCTTCGATTAGCTCCACTGGAACTTCGATATCCCTGGTGACAATAATCGCTGGGGTAATATCGGTGCATAAGCGTTCCATTCTTGAAATTCGTTCGCTTTCAGGAAGCTCTTCGAAAAAGGATAGTTCTGTCTTCCCTAACAGCTGGATGCGCTCAGCTGGATAAAATTCAAAATACCCGGCAATTTCAATTCCCGGCCGTGAGATATCACTCGTGGTAATCGGGCGATTGATGCCCTCTTCCCCACTGACCAATTCAAGATGAAATGTATCTACTATATCTTTGGTGCTTACTTTTGGCAAGAAGCTTCCTCCTCAACGCGGACTAATTTTTTTCACTATCTCTTATTTTAGCATTTTTTGACTAAGAACCAAATGGAAAAACAATTAAAAAAGGTACACACTAATAAGTTGCAGTGTGCACCCGGACATTTATCGTTTTGATTTCCTTGATGGCTCGAGAATGGTTTTTTGAATGACTAAGTTGAAGAGTGACATCAGCACCGCAAAAAACAAGGCCATTCCGAAGCCATGAATCTCGAACGACGATCCCATCAGCCAATCCGTCAGTTCAAGCGTGATGGCATTGATGACAAATAAAAACAATCCCATCGTTACTATCGTTACCGGCAGGGTAAACAAAATCAGGAGCGGGCGCACCAGCACATTTAAAATGGATAATAAAATGCTCGCCTGAAATGCGGCCATAAACCCTGTTAAGTAAAAGCTTTCGTGAAAATAACCCGCAAGTGCCATAAACAAAACTGCATTAATCAAACATCCAATCAGCCATCTCATTTTCTCTAGTCTCCTAGTTATTCTTCAAGTGATTTTTGAATTGAAATCGACCCTGTTTTTGTATCAGCGTAGATCCTTACCATTTTATCAGGATGGTTGACGGATTGGAAGCGAAGCGATTTCTGAATCATTTCACTTTTCTCCTCCAGCACCTGAACGCCGACAAGATTCAAATTAAAACCGCCCAGATTGGTCTTAAACTCGCCATTGATAGGCGCGCCCTCTGGGACAAGCAAATCAATGCCGCCCGTTGTGGCTTTTGCTTGAAGTAATTCGGCGCGGCTGCCAGTTAATTTGCAGCTGATATTTCCGTTAAAGGACTGCGTTTCAACTTGTTTAAAATCACCTTCAAGCTTTATTGCGCCGTTAATGGTTTCTGCCTCAAGGTCATCGAATTGGCTGTTGGTCATGTTGATTTTTCCGTTCGCTGTTTCAATCTCTGCTTTCGTTCCGTTCAAACGATTAAGACTGATTTTTCCATTAGCGGTTTTCACCCGCAGGTCATGAACATCCATTTCTTCACCTGTAACAGCGCCATTGAACATCCGAATGCGCACCCGCTCATATTGAGCTCTTGGCACAAGAATGATAGCTTCCACCTTCATCCATTTCTGCTGGGTCATAAACCGTAATTTCCGGTTGTCGGCGGAAAAATTCACGTCTCTTAAAAAGTTTTGCCGTGCCTGATCCTGGTTGTCGACTCGGTAAACCTTCGCCTGGCACTCAATCCTGACGTCCGGCTGATCCCAGGCCGCAATCTTAACGGAACCGTTTGCGACGTCAATGTCCAGATCCTTTAGATCGACGTCCGCTTGGTGAAAGATATGGGAAATATCAACTGATTGTCCGAAGTTCAAGTCAAAATCCAAATCTTTTATTTTTTTCAAAGCGCTGTCGACAAAGTCAAAAATCTTATCCTTTGTCGATTGGTATTTCGCCTGGAAAGGCTCTTCCTTTTTCGCTTCCTCAAATTGAACGGCCGTTGACAGCTCATTCACAATTTGCTCCTGCTTCTCTTCCATCGTCTTCTGTGCTTTTTCGAGTTCTTCCAGCAATGTTAAGGCTTCGTCAACTGGCAGCTTGCCTTCTTCCACCATTTTTAAAATGCGTTTTCGTTCCTCTTTCATGGTCTCCACCTCAAATATAAAATTTTTCTCTCTTAAAGCTTATTCAGCTGTTAGGACCTTTACGCCTTTTACAATATTCCAAATGAGAACAACAATCCAAATCAGTATTAACACGACAATACTTATAAAGGTAAAAGCAGGAAGCTGATCTGGCAAGCTGGCAAAATCATACCATACAGCAACAACAATCAGCGGTGTCGGGATCAATGGAATTAAATGCGATATTAGTGATTTCTTCGCATGAGTTTTTGTCACTTCGTCCCCTGTTGCAAAGTAGACAACCAATGGAAAAAGAAACCCTGCGAAAAAAATACTAAAATAGCACAAACTTGAAAGTACCTTTCTTGTATCCATATCGTTCATCACCTCTATCCTATATTTACGGAAGGGAAAGCTGAAGGTTTCAGTTTTTTTAAATTATAAATCAGCGCGGTAGGTTCGGTATTTATTTTCAAAAAACTTTTGCAAGCCATCTGCGAACAAATTAAAGGTGTAAATCGTCACGGCAATCGCGCCAATTACGGAAAACGGTATCCATTGATAGGTAAAGATATCCGCCGTAATTTTTTCAAACATCGTAGGCCATGCAAGGGAGGTATTAACAACTTCATAGGCCCCCAACTCATTCGTGATGAACGTATGGGTTACATAAACATGGACAATTCCCAGCTGTGCGAGCAGGAAAAGCACCCTGCCTATATCATTGACGATTAATATTATCAGATGCGGTATCACGACAGGCATATAATAGTTTTTAAACAGCCGAAACGGCGTGCCGCCAGCGACAATTCCCGCTTCAATATATGGGCGTTTCTTTGTCTCCTTCATATTTTGCAGGATAATCTCTGCCACCCTTCCCGTTTCCAGCATCGCAATCACAAGAATGACCCACAATCCTCTTTCCTTGGAAAAGAAGATCAGCGGCAGTGTCACGAAAAAGGTAACAAAAAAGATTGGCGGCATAAAGGAAAACAGCTGCTGCCAGCCCTGCAGTATTTTTTCCAGTAGTTTCGAATAAAATCCGCCAACAGCTAACGGGATGGCCAATACGTAGCGGATGACAACGACAAGGATGACGGTGGTCAATGTTTCTTTCGCCCCCATAATGATCAGGCTGAGAACATCAACGCCTTTATGATTACTGCCTAGCGGGAATCCTTCTCTCGGTGGAATCGGCGGAAGGATGAAGGCTCCTGTTTCGGTTTTGATCACACCATGTTGCTTTAAATGGTGATCGACAAACGGCAAAGATGGCCCAGCGAACACAACAATCAGTAAAACTAGTAAAAAGAGCGAACTTATCCAAAGCTTCCAATTCTTCAATTCTATTCATTCCTTTCCAACGGCGATACCATGCCTTTTGCGATTTCACTAAGAACCTTCGCCAGAAAAATTACAGCGGTAAAGAGGATAACATATCCTGCAGCCGGGTAAACCGCTATTGAGAAGTCCTGACCTACCATGAAAGCTTTCGGTGATGTAACCGTTTCGTAAAAAAAATAGGCGGCGCCCCGATAATTCGTTAAGAATTCGACGATGAATAAGTTTGAGAGCGCATATAGAGTAATCGTATTTGTATGGCTCAAGATTTTGACAAAACAATTTTTTAAGACGTGGCGGTACAATACCTTAAAGGAGGACGTCCCTTTGGAAAAGGCGGTCCGTATGTAATCCATTCCCTGCTCGTCACGGATGCTAAAAAAAGTAATATTAGCTATGTAAAATAACGGATAAATCGCTAAGAAGATAATATCCAAGATGACAACACTTGGCTGGTCGCTGCCGTAAACAATAATATGGGGAAGCAGGCCGGCCTCAAAGCCTTCCATAATTAGCAGCTGCAAGGCAATGATCAAAAATAAGTCAGGAATCGAGAGGAAGAATCTTGTTGTATGGACCCCAAACAGCTTCCCTCTTCGATTGCGAATCCGGTAGTCGAAAACACCTTTGGCGATGCCAAGGAAAAAGCCTAGGAATAGGGCGGGAATGGTAATCAGCATGCTTTTTTGGAAGGTGCGCCAAATATTTTCTGTAAGCGAGATCCCATTATAAACGGTGCCAAGGCCTTTATTTTCCTTAAGATATTGAAAAAATTGCTTAAATTGGTCAATATGGGCGTTGAGTGAATAATTGTAGGTCGCGCCTTTATACATGCCTCCCGCCCCGATATCATAGGCAGCTGTGCGTGGCAGGAATAACAATGTCAGAAACAGCATAATGGTTATCAGCCATAATAGAGTCTGATGAAAAATATTTCTGAAAATCATCTCTTCATCTCCTTTTTTTGGAATCTCCTACTATTCTACTAATATTTCAAAATTATTTCAATTTTGCGAATGAGATTACATAGGAAATGACCTTTTTTTAAAAAGCGGCATGGGATTTCGCCAACTTTTTGGATTAATCTCGCCAAACTGGGGGCGGATCCCGCCAAACTTAGCATTTATTCCGCCAAACTACTTTTTTAGCCCCCTGGTCATTGCTAATTCCGCCAAAAATGGTTCGGATTTCGCCAACTTTTAGATTAATCTCGCCAAACTGGGTCTGGATTTCGCCAAATTTTAGATTAATCTCGCCAAACTGAGTCCGGATTTCGCCATCTTTTGGATTAATCTCGCCAAACTTGGCACGGATTTGCCAAACAGGTGTCAGGTCTCGCCAAACTTAGCCCGGATTTCGCCAACTTCACAATTGATACCGCCAAAGCCTCTATTCCCCGAACCTCCATAAAACCAGGTATTATTACCTAGGTACTTCAGACTAAATTCAGATTCCCACTGTGAAAACTGAATAAACCTTGTCCCTTATTCATAGTGTAAAGGGAATTTACTTTTAACTATTTTTTGCTTTGGAGGGGGTTGTATTGATTTCATTTCGTAATGTCAATAAACATTACGGTAGTTTTCATGTTTTAAAGGATATTAGTTTAGAAGTGAATCAAGGCGAGGTTGTAGTCGTCATTGGTCCCTCAGGCTCTGGAAAAAGTACGATGCTTCGCTGCATCAATCGATTAGAAACCATTACCGACGGCGAACTGGTTGTAGGCGGTATCCAAGTGCATAGTAAACAAACCGATATAAATGATCTCCGCAAAAATATCGGGATGGTGTTTCAGCATTTCAACTTGTATCCTCATAAAACAGTTTTGGAAAATATTACGTTAGCTCCCATTAAAGCACTCGGTCAGGATGACAAAAAGGCGCATGAAACGGCAATGTTCTACTTAGAAAAAGTCGGTATTCCTGAAAAGGCAAATTCCTACCCATCGCAACTATCAGGAGGACAGCAGCAAAGGGTTGCGATTGCCAGAGGGCTGGCAATGAAGCCGAAGGTCATGCTTTTCGATGAACCCACCTCCGCTTTAGATCCCGAGATGATAGGTGAAGTTCTCGAGGTAATGAAGCAGCTTGCAATCGAAGGGATGACGATGGTGGTGGTCACCCATGAAATGGGCTTTGCTCGTGAAGTAGCCAACCGGGTCGTCTTTATGGATGAAGGAGAAATTGTTGAGGAAGGAAAGCCTGCCGAGTTTTTTGCCCATCCACAGGCTAAACGGGCGCAGCTCTTTTTAAAACGTGTATTAAATCATTAATTATAAAGGGGGAAAAATGGTATGAAGAAGTGGTTATTTTTTGGAGTCATATTTACTTTAATCGCAGCCTTGATGGCTGGTTGCGGGAAGTCGTCCTCAGGCAGTGAAAGTGACGGCACTTTAGGAAAAATTAAGGATCGCGGAAAGTTTGTCGTCGGGGTCAAATATGACACGTATTTATTCGGCTACAAAGATCCGCAATCAGGTAAGGTCGAAGGCTTTGACGTCGATATCGCAAAGGCCCTTGCAAAGAAAATACTTGGCGATGAAAAGAAAATTGAATTGGTAGAGATTACGTCCAAAACGCGGATACCGATGCTGAAAAACGGCGATATTGATGCGATTATCGCAACGATGACGATTACCGAGGAGCGAAAACAGGAAGTAGATTTCTCAGATGTGTATTTTGATGCCGGCCAATCGCTGTTAGTGAAAAAAGGCAGTGCCATTAAAAGTGTCGATGATTTGAAAAAAGGAACAAAGGTATTAGCCGTTAAGGGGGCAACTTCTGGAGCAAACGTTAAAAAGGCGGCGCCTGAAACAGAGCTATTAGAATTTGAAAACTACGCCGAAGCATTCACAGCATTAAAGTCCGGTAAAGGCGATGCCCTAACGACTGATAACTCGATTCTTTATGGGATGGCGGCGCAAGATTCCGATTATGAAGTGGTCGGCGGTACCTTCACTGAAGAACCTTACGGAATTGCGATGACAAAAGGAGATAAAGAATTTGTTGACTATGTAAATAAATTTTTGAAAGAGTTAAAGGATAGCGGCGAATACGACAAAATGAAAGCGAAGTGGATTAAAGAGTAGGATTTTCATAGAGGATGGGATAAAGGATCCCATCCTTTGATGAAAGGAGAGAGAAAATATGCTTAATTTCTCCATTTTAACAAAATACTTTGATTTGTATTTCCAAGGCTTTCTGACGACGATTGAAGTCAGTATTATTGGCCTTATATGCAGTTTTATCCTAGGGGTTATCGTGGCTGTGATGAGAATTGCCCCCCTCCGAATCTTAAACTGGATCGGGACCTGTTTTGTCGAGTTTATCCGGAATATTCCCCTCATTCTTATTGTGTTTTTCTTTTATTACGGGCTAAGTAACTATATCAATTTAAGCGGCTTTGCTGCCGGAACGATTGGTCTGACGATTTATACAGCTGCTTTTATTGCCGAGGCAGTACGTGCCGGGATTCAATCCGTTGATAAAGGACAAATGGAAGCCGCCCGCTCTTCCGGACTAACGTATATTCAAGCGATGAAACACATTGTACTGCCCCAGGCGATTAAAATTGTCATTCCCCCGATTGGCAATCAATTTATTAATCTCGTTAAAAACTCGTCGATCTTAGGCCTTGTCGCAGGGATGGAATTGATGTATTTTGCCGATTATGTTCATGAGAAGACATGGATATCATTTGATACGTATATTTTTGCAGCGCTGTTTTATTTAGTGTTAACAATCCCATTGAGCTTTTTTGTCAATCGTTCAGAAAAACGACTGGCAAGAAGCTATTAAAAGGGGTGATGAGCAATGGACTTTATTGGAGCGTACTCTGTCGGAAACCTTAGCTATTTACTAAAAGGCTTTTTGATTACCCTCGAAGTCGCAGTCATTTCGATTATTTTAAGCTTTGTGATTGGCAGCTTGTTAGGAACACTCAGATATGCTAAAATTCCCGTTTCGTCAAAGATAGTGGCAGTGATTGTCGAGACGATTCGGAATTCACCTTTATTACTAATCATTTTCTTCAGTTATTTTGGATTGCGGGAAGTGGGCCTAAAGCTAGAGATCATGCCTGCAGCCATCATGGCGTTAACGATTTTTGAATCAGCGATGATTTCTGAAATCGTCAGAAGCGGATTGAACTCGATTGAAAAAGGGCAAATCGAAGCGGCAAGATCTTCTGGGTTAACCTATATCCAAACGATGTGGCATATTATCCTGCCGCAAGCGTTAAAGCGGATGATTCCGCCGCTGGTAAGCCAGTTTATTTCCTTATTAAAAGACACATCATTAGCTGTCGTCATCGCATTACCGGAAATGCTCCACAATGCGCAAGGGATTTACAACGGAAATGTCACCTATGTAATACCAATTTTCATTTTAGTCGCATTGATTTATTTCATTGTCAACTATTGTTTATCACTAGTGGCCAGGGCATTGGAAAAACGGTTGGATACCAATCAAAAAGACGGGAAAAATGGAAACAGGAGAATTCGAGCTGCATCCTTATCCGGCTAGTCTCCACTATAAAAAAAGCTAAAACGCGAAGTTTTAGCTTTTTACTGTCATTTCTTTCTCTTCAATTTGCTGTTTCATTCGTAAGCGGTCACGCTCGAGGATCGGTTTTAAGTATTTGCCGGTATAAGATTCAGGGACTTCCGCGATCTTTTCCGGTGTGCCAGTTGCAACAATTGTCCCACCTTTGTCTCCGCCTTCAGGTCCTAGGTCGACAAGATAATCTGCAGCCTTGATGACATCGAGGTTATGCTCGATGACCAGTACGGTATCGCCATTTTCCACTAAACGCTGGAGAACAACAAGTAATCGCGAAATATCATCAACATGGAGACCGGTTGTCGGCTCATCTAAAATATAAAATGATTTTCCGTTCGAACGGCGGTGCAATTCAGAAGCAAGCTTGACGCGCTGGGCTTCCCCACCGGATAGTGTAGTCGCCGGCTGGCCAAGCTTGACATAGCCAAGGCCGACATCCAAAATCGTCTGCAGCTTACGGCTGATTTTCGGAATGTTTTCGAAAAATTCGACGGCTGCTTCAACAGTCATATCGAGGATATCAGAAATATTTTTTCCCTTGTACTTCACTTCCAGTGTTTCACGGTTATAACGATGCCCATGGCACACTTCGCACGGAACATATACATCAGGTAAAAAGTGCATTTCAATTTTGATGATCCCATCGCCGCGGCACGCTTCACAGCGTCCGCCCTTGACATTAAAGCTAAAGCGCCCCTTTTTATAACCGCGCACCTTCGCTTCATTTGTCGAAGCAAACACATCACGAATATCATCGAACACACCGGTGTAAGTTGCCGGATTGGAACGCGGTGTCCTTCCGATTGGCGACTGATCAACATCGACGACTTTTTCCAGATAATCGATGCCTTTGATACTCTTATGTTCCCCTGGCTTCGTTTTCGCATGATGAAGCTTTTGCGCCAGTGATTTATGAAGAATCTCGTTGATTAGTGTACTTTTTCCTGATCCGGATACACCAGTAACGGCGATAAACATCCCAAGCGGAATCTTGACATTGACATTTTTTAAATTGTTCTCGGATGCGCCTTTGATTTCAATATAGCGGCCATCCGCTTTGCGGCGTTCCAGTGGCAGCGGGATGAATTTCTTTCCCGACAAATATTGCCCGGTTAGCGAATTTGGGTCCGCCATTACTTCAGCAGGTGTTCCGGCCGAGATAATTTCACCGCCGTGGATACCGGCACCTGGTCCAATATCAATCAAATAATCCGCCGCAAGCATCGTATCTTCGTCATGCTCGACAACAATTAATGTGTTGCCGATATCACGCATGCTTTGCAACGTGCCAATTAAGCGGTCATTATCACGCTGATGAAGTCCAATCGACGGTTCATCTAAAATGTATAATACGCCTGTTAATCGTGAACCGATTTGGGTGGCCAAGCGAATTCGCTGTGCCTCCCCTCCCGAAAGCGTCCCAGCTGTACGGCTCAGCGTTAAATAATCGAGTCCGACATTTACTAAGAAGCCAAGACGCTCACTAATTTCACGAAAGATCAGCTTCGCAATTTGCATTTCTTTTTCCGAAAGCTTTAATTCGGCGAAAAATTGCTTCGCTTCTTCAATTGAAAGGTCTGTCACATGGGCAATATGGTGGCCATTGATCAGGACCGCTAATGTTTCCTTTTTCAAGCGGTAGCCTTTACAGGATGGGCATGCTTTTTGCCCCATGTATTTCTCCATTTGCTCACGGATATAATCGGAGCTTGTTTCCTTGTAGCGGCGCTCGACATTGCGGATGACGCCTTCGAATTCAATATTCCCTTCACGGATTTGGCCAAAATCATTCTCATAACGGAAGTATATTTTTTCGCGGCCGGAACCATAGAGAACTTTTTCTAACAGATGCTCGGGAATATCCTTAACAGGAATATTCATATCCACGCCAAAATGATTGCATACCGCCTCCAATAGCTGCGGGTAATATTGCGAGCTTGTCGGCTCCCATGGGGCAATCGCATGCTGTTTTAAAGTCAAATCCTTATTAGGGATGACGAGATCCACATCCACTTCTAGCTTGGAGCCAAGTCCATCGCACTCCGGACAGGCACCAAAGGGACTGTTGAACGAAAACATCCGCGGCTCCAGTTCTCCGATCGAAAAACCGCAAATAGGGCAGGCATGGTTTTCACTGAACAACAGCTCTTCTTCGCCGATCACATCGACAATGACCTTTCCTTCGCCAAGCTTTAGGGCCGTTTCTAGGGAATCGGCAATCCTGGCGGAAATCCCCTCTTTGACGACAATCCGGTCAACGACCACTTCAATCGAGTGCTTTTTATTCTTTTCGAGTTCAATCTCATCCCCGATGTCGACCATTTCTCCGTCGACACGAACACGGACAAACCCTTGCTTTTTAATGTCTTCGAAGACCTTGACATGTGTTCCTTTACGACCGGAAACAACCGGGGCAAGGATCTGCATTTTCGTTCGTTCCGGATATTCGAGAATCCGGTCGACCATTTGCTCAATCGTTTGTGAAGAGATTTCTATTTTGTGTATCGGGCAAGTTGGATGCCCAACTCTGGCAAATAATAAGCGTAAATAATCATAGATTTCTGTCACCGTTCCGACGGTTGAGCGCGGATTCCGGCTTGTTGTCTTTTGATCAATCGATATCGCTGGGGATAACCCCTCAATCGTGTCGACATCCGGCTTATCCATTTGGCCGAGGAATTGCCGGGCGTAGGCAGACAGTGACTCGACATAGCGGCGCTGCCCTTCGGCGTAAATTGTATCAAACGCGAGTGAGGACTTTCCAGACCCGGAAAGTCCGGTTAAGACAACTAGCTTATCTCTCGGAATTGTGACATCAATATTTTTCAAATTGTGGGCTCTGGCGCCTTTCACAATCAATTTTTCCATCGCCATCTGTACGTCATCCTTCCGCTTTCAGCTCTAAAATTAAATCACGAAGCTCTGCGGCACGTTCAAAATTAAGTGCCTTCGCTTCAAATTTCATTTCTTTCTCCATATTCGCAATCAGTTTCTCTTTTTCCTTTTTGCTCATCTTGCCAAACGAAGCGGCTGGTGTGTATTGTTCCTGATCCTCAGCTGCATGAGTGGCTCGGATGACATCGCGGATTTCTTTTTGAATCGTCATTGGGGTAATTCCATGTTTCAGATTGTATTCCTCTTGTATCAAACGGCGCCGCTTCGTTTCGCTAATCGCCAGTTCCATCGAATTGGTGATTTTGTCGGCATACATGATGACGTGACCATTAGAATTACGGGCAGCACGGCCAATCGTCTGAATTAACGAACGTTCCGAACGGAGGAAGCCTTCTTTATCGGCATCTAGAATTGTAATCAGCGATACCTCTGGAATATCCAGCCCTTCACGGAGAAGGTTGATTCCGATGAGAACGTCGTATTTTCCCATGCGGAGCTCACGGATAATCTCAATTCGTTCGAGCGTCTTCACTTCTGAATGCAGGTATTGGACCTTGATGCCAATTTCCTTCAAATAATCGGTTAAGTCCTCGGACATTTTTTTCGTTAAGGTCGTGACAAGGACTCGTTCATTTTTCTTTACCCGCTCGTGGATTTCACCAATCAAGTCATCTATCTGGCCCTCAATTGGACGGACTTCAATCGTTGGATCGAGCAGGCCAGTCGGGCGAATGATTTGCTGAACCATTTCTGGCGTGTGTTCCAATTCATAAGGACCCGGTGTTGCCGAAACAAAGATGGCATTATGAACGTGCTTGTCAAATTCATCGAAGGTGAGCGGCCGATTATCGAGCGCTGATGGCAGCCGGAAACCGTGGTCGACAAGCACCTGTTTCCGCGCTTGGTCGCCATTGAACATCCCTCTTACTTGCGGCAGGGTGACGTGCGACTCATCGATGATCATCAGGAAGTCTTCCGGAAAATAATCGAGCAGTGTATATGGCGTTGATCCCGCTGGTCTTAGGGTTAGATGGCGCGAGTAATTCTCAATTCCCGAGCAAAAGCCCATTTCGCGCATCATTTCAAGATCGTAACGAGTCCGCTGTTCAATCCTTTGTGCTTCAAGCAATTTATCTTCAGCACGGAGGACGGCAAGCCGTTCTTCGAGTTCTTTTTCAATATTCTCAATCGCAACGCGCATCTTCTCTTCTCGGGTAACGAAGTGGGAGGCCGGGAAAATCGCAACGTGTTCTCGCTCAGCCATGATTTCACCTGTAAGAGCATCGACTTCACGAATGCGATCGATTTCATCACCGAAAAATTCCACCCGCATGCAATGCTCATCACGTGAAACGGGGAAAATCTCAACGACATCGCCGCGGACTCGGAATGTCCCCCGCTTAAAATCAATATCGTTTCGTTCATATTGAATATCTACTAAGCGATGAAGCAGCTGGTTGCGTTCAATTTCCATTCCAGTTCTTAGTGACAGCACCATCTCGCGGTATTCTTCCGGCGAACCGAGACCGTAAATACAAGATACGGAGGCAATAATAATGACATCCTTGCGCTCGAATAAAGAAGAAGTCGCCGAGTGGCGCAGTTTGTCAATCTCATCGTTGATACTGGCATCTTTTTCAATGAATGTATCGGTCTGTGGCACATATGCTTCAGGCTGGTAGTAATCATAGTAACTGACAAAATACTCAACGGCATTGTTTGGAAAAAATTCTTTAAACTCGCTATATAGCTGGCCGGCGAGCGTTTTATTGTGGGCAATCACTAATGTCGGTTTGTTTACCTCTTTTATCACGTTTGAAACGGTAAATGTCTTTCCCGTACCGGTCGCACCAAGAAGTGTTTGATGGCGCTTGTTTTGCTTGATGCCTTCGACTAATTGCCTGATGGCTTCCGGCTGATCCCCTTGTGGCGAGTACTTTGAAATTAATTCAAATTGATCTTTCACAAAAAGTTTCCTCCCCATAAAATAAATCACTTTTCAGCTTAATAACCTTGTTAATGTGGACCGGGATAGTGCCGGAAAGTGTGCTGCAAAATTTCATATTAACATTCTACCACATTCACCCAAAAACAAACCAACAATATGCGAACTAGCATTCGATTTTTTTAAAAGAACCAGTCTGTGTTAAAGCGCCTTGTTGATTTTGGGCACAATGTTGATTGGAGTGGAAGGCGCGAGACTCCTGCGGGAGCAGCGGGACAGGTGAGACCCCGCAGGCGCNAACATTCTCTCACAGCCAAAAACAAAAAAGCCTGCCGCAATTCGACAGACTTAACAAATCCTAGCTTCTTTTCACCGCTCGCTGCTTCATTTTTGCCGCCATCCAGAACCCAGCGGTTAAGGAGAAGGCGTCAATCACAATTAGAAGAAAAGAGCCGGTATAACCTTTATAAACAGACGCTGCAATAAGGGCAACGGTTAAAACAAGACCGATAATTCGATTGTAAGTGACCCGTGTAAACAACAAAACTAGTAACCCCGGCATAATAAAGGCTGACAAGTATCTAATAACATCTAACAATCGGTCCACACCCATTCAAAGATTTCTGTTAATTCATTCTAGAAATTAATGACTAAAATTGCAACAAAAAGACTTCGGCTCTATTATTTTTCAATATTGATAGCAGTGGTGTGTTGCTGGGATGCAATGCTAACGAGCACAAATCCTAGCAATGAGAGCACAATTGGCACCACTACAGTATGGAGCCCGAAGGCGTTCGGATAAAAACGGTCTAATAGGATGTAGGAACCCATCCCTAGAATCATCGATGTGATGGCGCCATATTTATTGCTTCTCCGCCAATACAGCCCCATGATAACAGGCCAAATAAAGACGGACTCCAAGCCGCCGAAAGAAAATAAATTAAGCCAGACGATTAAATCAGGCGGACTTAATGCCAACAGAATGACGAGGATTCCAATAATCGCCGTAACACTGAAACTGACCTTTTTCACATGGTACTCCCCGGCATTGGGCTTTATGTAATTCAAATAGACGTCCTTGACTAATGCTGAACTGACGAGGATGAGCAGGGCATCGACCGTCGACATAATTGCTGCCATTGGCGCCGCCAGGACGATGCCGGCAACAAACGGCGGCAGCACTTTCATCGACAGCAATGGCATGACGGTATCACCAATTTTGATACCAGGAAGCACCGGCCTTGCGAACACACCAATGAGATGCATGCCAAGCATAATAAAACCGACAACAATTGTTCCAATAATGATGGCACTATGCATCGCTTTTGAGTTTTTATACGACATCGCTCGTACGGTAATTTGCGGCAGCCCAACAACACCGATCCCGACTAATATCCAGAACGAAGAAACATAAGCAGGCGTTAATGTTCTCTCGGCACCAAACGGGCTGATTAAATTCGGATTTTCCGCAGCTAAATCGGCGATGATTCGCGGGATGCCGCCGCCTGCTTTAATCGTCGCCACCAACAGGATCAGCGTCCCGAGAAACATAACGACACCTTGGACAGCATCGGTAAGGGCCACGGCTCGAAAACCGCCGATAATGACAAAGGCGAGAACGGAAAAGGCAAAAATTAATAGGGCCACTCTGTAAGGCAGCCCGGTTAGGGATTCAACAAGCCGTGCCCCGCCAATCCACTGCGCTGCCATTGATGAAAACAGAAAAATGATAATACTTGCCGCAGATAAAAGGACAACGGTTTTACTTTTATAACGCTCTTTTAGAAAGTCAATTAGAGTGATCGCTTTATACTGACGTGCCACAATTGCGAATTTCTTTCCCAGCACCATTAACGTGAAATAACCGGTTGCTAATTGGGCCATCGCCAGCAGGACCCAGCCTAAGCCTTGGGTGTAGGCAATCCCCGGTCCTCCGATAAAACTTGAGGCACTGCCATAGGTCGCAACCATCGTCATAGCGAGGATAAAGCCGCCCATTTGCCGTTCACCTAAAAAATATTCCTCGAGAAAGGAATTAGATTTGAGGACGAACTTGTTTGACCAAAAGCCGACGGCAAAAATAATCATGAGGAAGAGTATCAAAGGTGTAATGACCGCCCAATTCATTTGCTCTCCTCCTCTTTCTCTTCAAAAGGAACTTCTTTAAACAGAAATTTAACGGTCATAATGACGAGAATCACCATAACCACAAAGCCAGCAATGCAGCTGTAAAAGAACCATGCCGGCAGCCCGAATATGTAGGTATAGTTTTGGACATCGGTTGAACCAAGGCCATAGGCAAAGCCATACCACCAAATAAAATTAATCAAAACAAGAATAACCCCGATCAGGGCTTCCCTGTGGGCAATCTTAAAACGCTTGTCCAGCGGTTTAGCTGTTTTTTTCAACTGGACCTCCTCCTCGTTTCCCAACTACGTTATTTTTAACGAATAATGAACATTTTACCAAACAATCCTGAATGCAAAAAGGGGGTGCCCCTATGGGACAGAGAGACAGGCTTATTGTCCTAGTTAATTTCTAATAATTTCATAGAGAAACCCCTAACCTAAAATTGGGACAAGGTGCCCCATGTCCCTGTTCAACCATACTTTTACAAAATCCACCAATTTCTAATGGTGTCAGGCACCATTTGTGAAAAAATACCATTTTTATAGAGGGGATTGTAGTTATTTAGGGGAATATATTTGTTAAAAAATACCTCTTCCTATAGTAACATGGTTCTTGTTGGTAGTTTTATTAAAGGGGGATGTATTGGATGAAGTTAAAGGCAATTGGGAGTTTAGTAGTATTAATGATCATTTTGCTCATCGGTAATTCAGGGGTTAAGGCGGAAACAACATCCGAATCACTAAAAAGTCTTTTTAACAAGGAGGTAACTAGCGCTGAAAAGGCAGATTTCACTTTTGCACAGAAACAGAAAATCCGCGACTTAAATAAAGTACTAACTAACGGAAAGAAATGGTCTGCATCTGCATCAGATTCTGCTAATCGTAATTCAGCGGCATCAGCAATGGATGATTATCCAACTATTTACGAAGTCGAGCCGAATGACTTCATTTATCAAGCGAATCCATTAAAATTAGATGAAATAGCTCTGGGCACATTAGATTACTATGATATTGATACATACAAAATTAATGTGACAAAATCCGGACCATTGGCCGTCCTTGGTCTTATGGATGATTATGCTTTATCTGAAATTGGATTTTTACTATTTGATAAAAATGATACCCTTGTCAACATGGATGATATCTATCAAGAAGGGAAACTATTAGTAGAGCTTTATAATATCAAACCAGGAACTTATTACATCAAAGCATTCAACTTAAATGACTATTACGGCGACACATACGCACTAATGGCCACGATGAATCTTGATAATGAAGATACCACTCCGCCAGCGGCACCACAGGTTGATCGCGTGAATGATAAGGACAATATCTTAACAGGAACGGCAGAAGCTGGTTCTATAATTGAGGTAACTGTAAACGGATCTGTAGTTGGTACAGGTATTACCGGTGCAAATGGGAAATTTAGCGTTTCTATACCTGTTTATCCAGCAGGAACAGTATTAAACGTAACGGCAACAGATAAAGCAGGAAATAAGAGTAAGGCAACAAAGATTACAGTTGCAAGTTCAAATTTTACCGGCTGGGTGGTTGAAAATGGTAAACGTTATTATTACACCAATGGAGTAAAAAATACCGGCTGGTTTTACCAAAACGGAAAATACTATTTCCTTGATAAAACTAGCGGCGCTATGGTAACGGGTTGGCTGTTCACTGAAAACAAATGGTTTTTCCTCGATAAACAGTCTGGAGAAAGGAAAGCAGGCTGGATTTTGGATGGCGGCAAATGGTACTATCTTGATACGAATGGTGTAATGAAAACAGGCTGGGTCAAAGACAAAGGTACTTGGTATTACCTAAATAGCAATGGCTCGATGAAAACTGGCTGGCTGAAATCTGGTAAAGATTGGTATTACCTTAGCAGCAGTGGGGCCATGAAGACTGGGTGGCTTCGTTTGGGTAAAGATTGGTATTTCCTCAGCAGCACTGGAGCCATGAAGACCGGCTGGGTCAAAGATGGAGCAAAATGGTATTATCTATACGGCAACGGTAAAATGGCTTACAGTACAAAAATTGGCACGTACCGCTTAGGTGCCAATGGTGCTTGGATTAAGTAAACGGCATTAAGAGGAGGAGCGAGGTCATCTTGAAATGATTTCGCTCCGCTTTTTTTGTTTATTTTCATTTTTTTCGTTACATATAACTTATAGTGCGGTTTCGGTTTCATCTAAAGTTCCTACTGCCAAGTCTGTTGTGGATTTTCACCACCAAGTTATAGCCCATGCCAGGCGCACCATAAAAACCTTAAGAGAAATTTTCTCTTAAGGCTATTATGGTAATCAAATATTGATCTACATTTCTTCGGAGCAGCAATCAATACTTTACCTTAAATAGATGAAAGTATTACCAAACTACTATGTCATCCCCCCTCATAAACATGGCTGCCTCATGACCTTTATAATCTTGTTCAAGTAAAGAAATCTCCATTGTTGTATTCTTTTCAAAAATCAACTTGATTGCTTCCTTTTCAAGCAATAAGACTTTTTCTACTTTTTGGTTTATTAGTGAACACAATTCATCTCTGTACCCCTTTGTAACAATACTGTAAGAGACATTATTTTTATAGACTGTTGGTAATTTATATGCGGTTAAAATGGCTGTATCGTTAATCCCTTCAAAAATTATCTGGATATAATCTCTGATGAAAATAACCGATGTCATTTCTACGCCCTCAATCCAACTGATACCAAATCTATCAACAGATGACATAATTTACCCTCATTTATCTTTAATTTATTTTAATGGAATATACTACCATGAGTCTGCTTTTCCATTTGCTGTTCTTGCTGTTAAAGGATTAACTGCTTGACCTGACTTGTTCACTTGCTGAGTAAATATAGTGACGTAGCACGTTCCCTTTATCATCTGTTTCATATAAGACATTGATGCTGCTGCCGTCGTAAATATAGCGAATGATGGATGTTGTTCCATCACTTTTTTGATCTTCTTTTCGATGCAGCTGCCTGCATCATCGTATCTATATTCTGTAAGTAAAGACTTTTTTCCTTTTTCTGTTTCAGAAATTAATTGGTAAGCTGCATCCCATTGATATGTGTATTTGCCGTCTGTTTACCCTTGATAATAAAAAAAGGAAAGAACGCTAGGTTCTCTCCTTACTTCTTATATTTTCCGCACTAACCACTTCTTCGCCTCCTCGACTCGAATAGGCATTTTGTCTTTTTCGCCCTTCCATATTGCCGTCATTAATTCGACGATTGGCGGCAGCGTTAGGTTTGCCTGTTTCATGATATCAGGGCGGCCAAAAAGTTCTCTTGGTTGAAATGTCCCGAGGCACTGACCTTGGTGGATGACAATGACATCCTCTGCCCATTCGGCGACAAACTGCATATCATGGGTGGTGACAATCACGGTTTTGCCTTGCTCCTGCAGCAACTGTAATATCGATGCCATCCGTTCTTTTCCATAGGGATCAAGAAAGGCCATTGGTTCATCCAAAATAAATACGTCCGTCTCCATCGCCAGCACCCCGGCAATGGTGACATGCTTTTTTTGTCCGTAGCTAAGTTCTGATGGGTTTTCCATCAGTAAGTGTTCAATTCCTAAAATCTTGGTATATTTCCCCACTCTTTCCTGAACATCTGAAGCGGAAATTTCCATCTGAACCGGTCCAAACGCAATGTCATCGGACACCGTCAATGAAATGATTTGGTCGTCAGGGTCTTGAAAAGCGATACCGACATGCTTATATAATTCTTTCCGTAACTTCTTATCAAGCTTTTGGCCACGGAAGAAGATGTCCCCCTGCTGCTGGGCAAACAGCCCATTTAAATGAAACAAAATTGTCGACTTTCCAGCACCGTTTGCGCCAACAATGGCTGTTTTCCGGCCTTCGCGAATTGAAAAAGTGATGTCGCGTAAGATTGGCTTGTCCTTCGTATAGCCATACGACACCTCGTTAAATCGAAATATATCCACTATCGCAAACCTCCTACAAAAAACATACAAAGAACGCAGCCAGCCCACAGTGCACAATGCAGCCACTCGTACTTAGGGACAAGTTCTGTCCTAATTGATTTAAAACGTTCACCTTTGTAGCCCTTACTTAACATCCCCAAATAAATCCGCTCCGAGCGTTGATAGGAACGGAGCAGCAGACTTCCCAACAGCCCGCCTAATATCCTGTATTTCTTTAGCTGAAACCAATTGCCTGTATAAAACCCCCTGCTCCGGAGACTTAACAGCATTTGCCGCACTTCCCCGCGAAACACATCCATAAATCGCAGGGTAAACATGAGTAGCTCAATAAAAATCGACGGAAGCCGAAGTTCAGCCAATGCTTGTAAAAAGGCAACAATCCCTAGACGGTAAAACAGGAAGCTGAGCACCATGGCAACAAACAGTAAGCGCCCGCTATATTGAAGTGCTTTTATCCAGCCATGACTCCCTTCATAAAACGGAAAGAAGAGAAACGTAAACAGCATAAAGAAGGCGATCGGCTTTAGCTGTTTAACAAACGCACGAAACGGAATTCGATAAATAAACAATAGCAGGAGACCGATGACGAGATTTCCGCCAATCATCACAAGATTCTTTGGTAGAACACCAAGAATAATCAAGATAAGAGCCATCACCACTTTGACTCTTGGCTTTGGGACCGTAATCATCTGCGTTTCCCAGCCATTTTTCCAAGCAAAAGAAAGAGCACAAACGTAATCGCTACGCCCAGGATGCCGGAAAGACTAGTTGATAGCCATGAATGGACGCCTGGAATCGCATAGTCAGGGAGTGGTGAATGCAAATAGGTTGTGGCTCTGTCAATAAACCCCAATTGTTCTCCTGCCTTTTCGTAGCCATCTGGATGATTCGACGCAAGTAATGAAACTGCACCGGCAATAAATAACGATACCGCTATCCAAAAAACTAACCGCTTCTTCATCGTAACCTCTCCTCCCTGCCGCCAAGAAAAAAGGATGAGCGGCGGGCAAACGGAACAACTGCAACTGTTATCACGCCCTCACCAATCCCAATAATCGCATGCCAAAGAATAAGAGTTTGTAAGGCCAATTGATAGGAAACAACCTGTGACGCCCCGAGCTGAAGCGCAGCAAATCCAGCCGTGACAACTACAGAGACCCAGCCGGCGATAAATATCATTACCGAAACCGGTACCTTTGTTTTCTGTAAAAGTTTATACACTACTGTTGCGGCCAGCGGTGCAAGGATAGCCATATTGAGAATATTGACGCCAAGCACACTGATGCCGCCATCCTGGAAGACCACTGCTTGGATGGTGACGACGGTTGTCATAATGAGCGTCGTCGGCCAAAACCCAAATAAATAGGCAGCCAGCGCTCCGCCAATCAAATGCCCGGATGCCGCCGCTCCTAATAGTGGAAAATTCACCATTTGCGCCGCAAAGATAAATGCTGCCATCACGCCCATTATCGGCACAGCTGTCTGCTCCAGGTTCCTTTTCGATTCTTGAACACTTTTGGCAAGGACGACAACCGATACGGCAGCACCTGCCGCTAAAATAGCGGGACTTAATATTCCATCAGGAATGTGCATAATGATTCTCCTTTTCACTTTTTCTATTAAAATATTTGTGATATCGTTACGTTATAGGGAAGGAGGCGAACTATCTTGAATTCAAAGAAATTAAGCCGGTTTGGCGTATCCATGGAAGAAAGTTTACTCGAAAGCTTCGACCAACTAATTGAAGAAAAAGGCTATAAAACCCGCTCGGAAGCGGTCCGGGATTTAGTCCGTGAAAAATTAGTCAAACATCAATGGGAACAAGATGATCATGAGGTTGCAGGCTGTCTCCTGATTTTTTATGATCACCATCAGCGCCATCTAATGGCAGAATTAACAACGATTCAGCATGACTACCATGATTCGATTTTGGCAACGACTCATTTTCACCTTGATCATCATAACTGCCTTGAAATGATAGTCGTTCGCGGGAATGCCCTAAATATTCGTAGTTTACGAGATAAATTGCTTAGTTTAAAAGGGGTAAAGTATGGCCAACTGTCCGTTTCCCCTGTATCCGAACCATAATCGTGTTACTTTTCAATATAATCGTAACACCAATATATGCCAGTGAATTGGACTATATGTGTCTTTTTTAGTTTAATTAAGGGTAAAAAAGCCGTTTTTTATAGTGGAACGAAAGAATCTCCTCAAGAAATGGCTCGAATCCTTTCAACGATAACAGTAATTGCCCCCTTTACAAAATATAAGAAATAACAAAACAATTTTTTTACTTTTTGTCCAATGACAGCCCAATTTGTAGAAAATATAATAATATAGGCAGGGATGGGAGGTTGGTGCCACAATTAAATAAAAGCGCTTACAATTAAGGGTATCGGGGTATTAGGGATTTTAATTTCCGAATATTCAATCTTCCGTGAAATTGGCAGCTCGAAAGTTATCATGAGAATCCTCTGTCAAACTTGTTTTAAATGGTTTTGTTTTGTAGCTTTTGAGGGCCAAAAAAGGAGGAATTTTATTGAAAACGCAGATTGAGCAAAACGGCATTGTCATTTTAACAAAGGAAGCTTCGGACAGCCTGGAGGGAAGTGGGTTATGGAATGACGATCTCCGCCCAACGACCATTAGGGAGCATTCGTGGAAAGGTCTGAACTTTGCGACGCTATGGATTGGAATGTGTTTATGTATTCCAGCTTATACAATGGCCAGCGGATTGATTTCTTTAGGAATGAACTGGTGGCAGGCGATTGCAACCATCTTTGTTGGTAACGTAATTGTTCTTATTCCTATTTTATTGAATTCTCATGCTGGGACAAAATTCGGGATTCCGTACCCAGTTTTTGCCCGCCTTTGGTTTGGCTCAAAGGGAGCACATATTCCTGCTATGGCAAGAGCCATTGTTGCTGCCGGCTGGTTTGGTATTAATACCTGGATTGGAACCGGCGCTATCGATACCTTATTATCAGCTTCCTTCTCTTTCTGGAACTTTTCCGGACATACAGTCATTGTCTTTGCTCTTTTTTGGACCTTAAATGTAGCAGTTGCATATAAGGGTCCGCAGGCTATGAAATATTTAAGTTTGATTGCAACTCCTGTTGTTGGGATCTCAGCGATTATTCTCCTTATATGGGCACTCACCAATTCCGGCGGCTGGGGGCCGATTTTATCGACTCCATCTAAATTTCAGACAACCAGTGAATTTTTAAAAGTGTTTTTCCCTGCCGTAACCGGGGTAATTGCCTTCTGGGCCACACTTGCTTTAAACATTCCTGACTTTTGCCGTTACGCAAAAAGCCAAAAGTCGCAAATGATTGCACAAAGCTTTTCACTCCCACTTACCATGACGATTTTCTCCTTTATTGGAATTGCTGTAACTTCTGCTACTGTGGTCATATTTGGACAGGCGCTTTGGGATCCGGTTGCGCTTCTGGCAAAGTTCCCGCCATTTATCATCTTTTTAGGTACAATCGTGATCGTTATTTCATCTTTAACTATCAATGTTGGAGCAAATGTTGTTGCGCCAGCACGTGCAATCGAAAATTTGAATCCAAGACGAATTACATTTGGACTCGGAGCCCTTATTACAGGTCTATTTGCCATCCTCATGCAGCCGTGGTATATCATGGAGAACTTTGGTAATTACATTTTTGGCTGGCTTGGAACATACGGTGCCTTACTTGGGCCAATCGATGGAATTGCCATAGCTGATTACTGGCTTGTTCGTAAACGGCAAATGGCTCTTCATGAGCTGTATGATGTAAACGGCCGTTACAGTTATACGGGCGGTTTTAATAAAAATGGAGTTTATGCGCTCATCATCGGAGTAGCCGTCCCGGCTCTTGGTCTCATCATTCCGGGCCTTCATTTCTTATGGGATAATGCATGGACGTTTGGATTATTTGTTGCGATTATTGTCTATACCTATTTAATGAAGGGCGATCAGAGCGTTCTCCGAAAAGGTGAGTATGAAAAAATTACAAGCTACAAAAACTCAGTTTCAGGGAATCTTGCAGATACATTGGATGGAAGCAGTCCAAATGTTGATTTATATTAAACCTAAAATCTGCTAGGATTGAGAAAGAAGGAAAAAATGAGTGCCAAATTCATCTAAAATTTGGCACTCATTTTTTATAGCTAACGGAACCCGTTAATCGATGAAACTCTTCAAATGCATGTATGTTATTTGTTCACTGCGTTATCCTTTAGAGCACTCCAGAACCCAACCAGGATGGATGCGATCAACACAAGAAATGGCGCATAAAAGATCAGGAATTTTTCCAACACCGTTAGTCTCCCCCCTCCTAGGCATGATCATTTCGATCACCTTGTACATAGGCTTTGTTAAACAAGAACAGCCTGAGCAACAGATACAGTGACGGCAAAAGCAAGCAAAGTCCGGCGATAAACGCAATGACGAGCGCCGTAGCCATCGCTTTATTCGTGAAGCTGTCATAAATCGTCAAATACGGATACATTAAATATGGGTAATGAGAAATTCCATATGCCAAAAAGGCTGACGTAAATTGCCCAATCAACAGCCAAAAGGCGAAACCGTAGGCAAGCCGCTTCCAAAGTAAAAACACCGTTCCCGCAAAGAAAATCACCGACAGTGCAAACAGCCACCAGACATCGACTAAGCGTTGATAATGTTCCGGATTATGTCCCTTCATTTCCACAATGATGCCGGCGGCCGTGATGATTGCCGGTACCGCCCAAACGAGTGCATATTTCCTTAGCAGGCTGACTGCAGCCCGGTCTTTCGCCTTTTGCGCATACCACGTTAAAAACACGGCGGAAATATATAAGACGGATGTCAAACTTAGAACGACAATACTCCATGATAATGGGCTCGTAAACAGCGTCCAATAATCGAGGACAGGTCCCGAATCCATCATGGTGACAAAGCCGCCCTCAGAAATCGTCAAAACAATCGATAAGGAAGCCGGGATAAATAATCCTGTCAATCCGTACAAAATCGTGTAACGTTTATGCTTCAGCCCACCGTATATGGTAAACGCATAATAGGCGCCGCGGATGGCCAGCAAAATGATGGCGATGCTCGCGGGGACAAGCAAGGTTGAGCCATAATAATAGGCTGTTTTCGGAAAAAAACCGACAATCCCGACAAAGAAAAACACTAGAAATACATTCGTCACTTCCCAGACCGGTGATAAATAACGCTGAATCACCTTCGTCAAAATATGCTCTTTACCAGTCACTGTACTGAAGGCGTTAAAGAATCCAGCCCCGAAATCAATCGATGCGACGATAATATATCCGAAAAGAAACACACCCAATACCGTAATACCGAGAACCTCCAGCGTCATTTCGCAACACCCGCTTTCTCTCCGGCCCGGTCAGCCAATTCCTGTTCCACCGGATTCCGGCGGAACATCCGCCATAATATGAAAACACTGCCAATCCCAAGGATGAGATAAAGACCAGCAAACAGCCAGAGCATCGTATCGACATGGCCGCTTGCGGTGGCTGCATCCTTTGTCCGCATAATCCCGCGCAATACCCATGGCTGACGCCCGACTTCATCGAGCCACCAGCCCGCTTCAATCGCGATAATTGATAAAGGGCCGCCGAGCACCATCAGCCATCTAAACCATTTTGAAAAAATAAACTGCCATTGACGCCATGTTCCAACAACATACACAAACGATAGGAGAACCATCCACATTCCGATTGTCACCATTAAATCGAACATATAATGAATATAGAGCGGCGGCGTGTCGGCCTCGTTAAATTGGTCTAACCCAATCACTTCAGCATTTGGATTGCTATGGGAAAGGATGCTGAGACCAAAAGGAATTTTCAGGGCATATTTCACTTCACCGTCTGCAAGGACACCGTACAATATCAGCGGCGCCCCCTTTTCTGTTTCAAGATGCCACTCCGCTGCTGCTAATTTTTCCGGCTGATATTTCGCTAAATACTTGCCAGAAAAATCGCCGAGGACCACGGTGGCAATCGAAAAAATCAGCCCGAGCTTCATTGTTAAAAACAGTGCCTTCTTGTGATACACATGATTAGAGCCCTTCAACAGCCGATAAGCGCCGATCGAAGCGAGAACAAACGCCGATGTCATATAGGCTGTGACCACAACGTGGGCCACCTTAGACGGCATCGCCGGGTTAAACATCGCGAGCAGCGGACTTACATTCACCAGCTGCCCGTTAACCAAGTCAAAGCCTCGCGGTGCGTTCATGAACGCATTCACAATTGTGATGAACACGGCAGAAAACGAGGCACCCAGCGCAACCGGAATTAAGAGCAGCAAATGCTTTTTCTGATTCTCAAATCGATCCCAAGTATATAAGTAGATGCCAAGAAATATCGCTTCAAAAAAGAAGGCGAACGTTTCCATAAATAACGGCAGGGCAATTGTATTTCCTGCCAGTTCCATGAAATTTGGCCATAGAAGCGAGAGCTGCAGACCAATTGCGGTCCCGGTTACCACCCCGACTGCCACGGTAATGACAAAGCCCCGCGTCCACCTGCGTGCTAGTAAAATATAATGTTCGTCATTTTTCTTAATCCCAACCCATTGGGCAATCATAATCATCAGCGGGATGCCCACGCCAATGGTTGCGTAAATAATATGGAAGGATAAGGTTAATTCTGTTAAGACACGGCTAAAAAATAGTGCATCTTCATTTCCCATTACACGGTCCGACCACCTTTCTTACATTTTGGAAGGCATCATTCAATCTGCCACCCATTTTCACTCAAAAAATCCTGCCAATAATTGATAAGCCGATTATAAAAGCCACAATAAAGGCCAGCCAGATTAACATTCGTTCTTGTTTTTTATAAATAAGACAGTCCTCCCTTTTTATGCTCAGTGTATCACAAACTTTTAAATGCTTCATATTTATCATTACCCATTTATTTCACAATATATTTAACCGCATAGGAAGCGAGCTGTACTCTGTTTTCCAGACTAAGTTTTTCGAGGAGATTTTTGATGTGGTTTTTTACCGTATTCTCGGCAATAAACAGGTTTTCGGCGATTTGCTTATTGGTCAGCCCTTCCGAAACTAAGAGGAGAATTTCTTTTTCTCTCGGGGTCAATGAACTAATCGCCGGGGTATTCTGCAAATCACGTTCGCGAAATTGATAGAGCAGTTTCCCGGCCAAATCCCTTGTTGTCGCATTCGAACCGTCGACAATCGAACGAAGATATTGGAGCCAATCATCGGGATCCATATTTTTTAATAAATAGCCCTGGGCGCCGTACTGAATGCTGGTAAATAAATCGCCGACATTGTCAGAGACACTTAAAATAATTACTTTGATAAACGGATATTTTTCTTTAATAATTTTCGTTGCTGCTAAACCATCCATAACCGGCATTTCAATATCGATTAATAATATATCAGGAAGATGCTCTTCACATAACTCAATGGCTTCCTTGCCATTTTTTGCTTGAGCGACAATGGTAAACAGCGGTTCTTCTTCAAGAATTGCGATAATTGCCTGCCTTGCGTGGGGATGATCGTCTGCGATCAAAACTCGATATGGAACCATCATTTGTCGCTCCCTTTTACAATTATTTTCGTTCCGTGATTTTGCTCAGAGGTGATGTGAAGTACCGCATTAATTTTTTCAACACGCTCTTTTAACATAACGAGACCGTATTGATTCGGATTTCGTTCGTCTTGCGCAAACCCGTTGCCATCATCTTCAATTTTCATTTCCCATCCATCGGAAGCAATTTGGAAAAGCAAAACAGCAGATTTAGCCCCTGAATGTTTCCTAATGTTCGTAAATGCCTCCTGGATGATTCCGAAAAGCTGCACTTCTTCCGAAGGGGTAAAGTAACCTTCCGTTAACTGAATACGGACCTTTGCTTCAATCCCAGAAACCGTACTCCATTCATTCAGCCAATTCTCGACGCGATTCGGAAATGATATCATCTCTAACGGGTTCACCCGCAAATTATAAATCGCCTGCCTGACATTGGCTTCGATGGAATTGACGAGGCCGCTCGCCTCATTAATCTTCCCCTTTTTTAAGTTTACCTTTAGTAAAAATAAAGTTTGGGCAATATTATCGTGTAACTCTTTTGCCAGCCGTTCTCTTTCTTCATAAACGGCACGCATTTCCCGCTCGGTTGTAAGGCGATGATTTTTATCCTCGATCATCTTAAACATCCAAGTGGAAAACACATAGGAAACGGCTAATGTTATGAGGATAATCAAATAATTCCCTGTCTCCATTGATAAGTCATGCAGTAATACACTATGGCGAATCAGTTCAAAGCTCCCAATAATTAATGGAGGTATTAAAATCGTGATAATTTTTAGTGTACGATAAGACATCCTTATGGCCCCTCTACATGCTGATAACTCCATTAAAGCACACCTGCCCTAATTATTCCTCTTTTTGACGATAGCGGCCAAGCAGGTCCACCATAAATTGTTTCGGATTCAAGTGGTCATTTTGGATTATTTCCGTGATCCTTCCATTTTCCATAAAAATGACCCGGTCGGCGACTTCGGCAGCAACATCCATCATATGGGTTGAAAAAATAACTGTTGTGCCGGTCTGTTTAATTTTTTTCAGCATATCAATGAATTTATCAATCCAATAAGGGTCAAGACCATTTGTCGGTTCGTCAAGAATCAACACGGCAGGATTTGCCAACCAGGCCTGACCGAATAACAGCCTTTGGCGCATTCCTTTTGATAAGTGTTTAATCATCTCATCCTTTTTGGGCGCTAATCCAAGTATGTCGATAACTTCCTTAATTCGTGATGGGGCCACCTTTCGAAACGTTCCATAAAAAGTTAAAAACTCGGTGACAGTCAGCGTTTCCTGAGCAAAGAATTCATCCGGCATAAATCCAATTAACGATACATACTGTTTTCGATTTAGCTTGATATCAACTTGATTGATTAAAACAGTGCCATCGCCTGGTGCGGAAATGCCAGCAATCATCTGCAGCAATGTGCTTTTGCCGGCCCCGTTTCCGCCGCAAAGTACAATGCACTCACCATCATCTCCTGTCAACGAGAGGGGATAAAGTGCTGTTTTCTGTTTGAATACCTTGGAAACATTTTTTATGTCGATCATAGAAATCTCCTTCTTCTTAAGAACAGGATCGCTAGGGAAAACAATACAAATACGTAAGCAATCATGTAACCAAACAGAATGCTCCAGCCGGCACCTGATTGAAATAGATGAACAACCCCATCATACGAGCCGCCAAATACCGCGCCGCTATCCCATTGAATGATTAGAAAAATCCGCAAAAACTCGGCTGGGTTAAGGACCATCGCAAGTTTCATTAACGGATCAATCAGCGGATAAGGAACGAGTCCTAAAATCGCAATCAAAGCGGTGGGCCAAATCATAATCAGGAAGAACCAAATGGCAACTGAGGTCATTAATGCCTTCCACCTTGTTTTCGCTACGGTTCCAATAAATAATCCAAGAATTAAAAATACATAGATTAAGAGGAGCGAAAAGAGATAGATCCCGAGCAGCCATGACAGTGATAGCTGGATACCTGAAAGCATCCCAATTGCCATGCTGATTGCAAAGCTTAAAGTGAACACAGCCGCTTGCGCCGTAATCAGACCGGCAAATTTCCCAAAAAGATAGGCGGGAATACTCACCGGATACGTACAGAGAAGCTGCCACTGGCCGCTTTCCATTTCATTGGTAATCGAAAATGAACCAATAATCAGCATAAACAACGGCAGTAAATAGAGCAGGATATTGACAATCGTTCCCGTGACATTCGTAAAGCTGGAAAGACCGGCATTATTTCGTTCAAGTAAAAACAACAGCGAAAACACGAGTCCCCAAAGGATCAGAAATAAAAAGTAGGAACGCTGCCTCGTCATTGTTTTCCATTCAGAAAGCCATAAGTTTCTCATCGAATGCATCCTTTCAATCAAAAAGACAATCATAAAAGACTGTCTTTTTTGCACATTTTTCATTATTCAGCGATTAATGGCTATCCTCAGAGTGTTCCATATCCATGCCGTCATGTCCGTCATGTCCATCATGCCCGTCATGCATCTTCATTTTTTCTTTCATTTCTTTGACCATTTCCTCGTTCTTTTCCCATGTATGGCTTTGGAGCTTATCATAGGTTAATAGGCTGCCGCCATGTTGGTCAATAAAGCTTTGGGCATCTTTTTTATCTGTAAAAGAGATGACGTTATAGGCCATTGGAGTTTTGATTGGCTTGTCATACACATAGGAAGCCTTTTCTGCTTCAATCCATTTCTTTGAATCATAATCCTTCACATAGGAATTGGCTACTTTCTTGTCGTTATTTTCCTTCAACCATTTATACATGCAGCCGATATCATCAAAGACCATAGATTTTCCGTTTTCAAGCATAATTTCAGTAGCAAATTCGTTATCTTTTACAGCCATATGACAGATTTCACATTTATCGGTTTTTTCATTGATCGCAACTGGGTTAACTTCCTTCTTACTACATCCGGCGATGATGAATATGGCGAGAATCGCCATCAGGAATGGTTTAATTAAATTGTGTTTCATGTTCTTTTCCTCCCAAAATATATTATTAGCAGACTACTGACAATCATTGCCGCACAGATGAACCAGAAAATCGGCTTTTGCTGATTGGATTGTTGCTGTTTGTGTAAAACGTTGTTCATTAAGGGCTCTTTATCGGTTACAAGCAGTTCTTCAGGGCTTTTTAGCATTTTTTGCAGCAGGGTCATCCCCGGGTGTTGAAAAAATAGCTGATATGGCGGTGTTTCTCTTGCTAGATTAAGGAAAAACGGATCGGCACTGTGAGGCAGATTGCTTTTTCCATCACCGTCAGTATCAAGCTTCAAGGCGGCATCCCAATAATTTCGTTGAATTTTATTATCGGTGCCATCCGTTGCTTGAAAATCATTGACATTGCTAATAAAGGTATTGCCCACAATCATATTCTTCTCGATTCGATTCATTTGCGCACCGATGAAATTAGCTGTAATTTCGTTCCCTTTTATTTTATTACCGCTTGAATCTTCGACAAACATCCCGACACGGTTATGGGAAATACGATTGTTATTGATTATTGAATCATGGACATCATAAAGGAGGAGCCCCTGGGCGTTCACATTTTGATTGTTTTCCATGAGCTGATTATCGGCAATAACAGAATAGTTCGTCCCCATCACCATTGCACCGGTAAAATTCCCTGTTGAACGATTGTTCTTCACGGTAATATAGTCAGAAAACATTACATGCAGTCCGTATCTTGAATTGCTGATAGTATTGCCGCTAAAGGTATTATTGTGGCTGCTCTCCAGATAAAATCCATCTTGAACATGATCAATCCGGCAGTCTTCAAAGGTATTATGATTGGATTCCCACAGATCAAAGCCGTTCTTTTTATTCTTCCCTGTGACGGAAATATTTCGGAACGTACTATTGTTAACCTCTTCCAGCTCTAATCCCAAATGGTCATATTCAACCGTAATATCTTCAAGCTGATGTTGTTTCCCACTAATAAAAATCGCCGCTGGGCTCTCCGCCTTTTGGCAGCCAATTATTTTCACTTGCTTGACCATTACTTTCTTTCCCGAAATCGATAGCGCTGGTTCGGACGAACATACTTTCAAAATCGTTCCATTCGTACCCTCTAAGATAATCGGCTTTTTTAATACAAGCGCTTCATCATAAATACCTGCTGCAAGCTTAAAAACAGCGCCATCGGGAAGTGCATCAATTTGTGACTGAAGCGTTCCTTCTGCTGCCCCCTCCTTTCCCCCCAATAAGCTAATCATCACCGCCAAAAATATAAGTTTCACTAACATTTTCATTTGGTCTTTTCCTTCCTCGAAAACACTAGGTTAAGGGCTACATGGCTTAACACCTAATAAAGTAAACGAATTCACAGGTATTTCATATGACTCAGTGGGGCTATTTTTTCATTAATAGTTGACATTTTTGAGGCAAAAGCTGTGTTAAAAGAGAATGTTGATTTCCGTTCCAGGCGCTTCGCTTTCCGCGGGGCGGGCGGTGAGCCTCCTCGGCGCTAAAGCGCCTGCGGGGTCTCACCTGTCCCGCTGCTCCCGCAGGAGTCTCGCGCCTTCCACTCCAATCAACATTGTGCTTTAACACAGCTAAGGCAAAAAAAAAGAAGAGTCATGTAAACTCCTCTTCTTCTCATATTATTAAGCTCCTGCTCTCTGCAGGACTTTTTGCTGGCTGCCAACGGCTGCTTGAATACAGCTTGTCTCTTGGTCGAGAATGACTTTGATGGCATCCACCATTGATTCCGGATGATTGAGCTCAATCCCCTGCTGATAGGCATCGACGGCCTGCTCCCAGCGCTTCATTTTGCCAGCATCCTGCAAAACAGCAAGCAATTGTTTTTCCAATGGCAGTTTCTGTTCAAGTTCAAAGGCAAGCTCTTTGTCCTTTAAGTGGTGTAGATTAATTTCCTCTTGACCGGGAAGCATCGAATGAACAAAGATCGGCAGCCGCTTTTTCAGGGCTTCACTCACAGTAACACCGCCTGGTTTGGTCATAATCGCATCGACCGCTTCATAGATATTGTTCATTTCGGTCCTTGATGAAAGGTAAGGCAATGGCTTGATATGTGCCAAATTCCATGAGCGAACTTCCTCATATAGTTTCCGATTCTTGCCGCAAAGGACTAAATAATCAATCTGGGTGGAGCGTTTTAACTCATCCGCAAGCTTAGCAATTCCGCCCAAACCGCTATTTCCCCCGGCGATTAATATTTGCGGACGCAGGTTGTTTGTTTTATTCCAGACGTCATTCTTGGTAATCCGTTCATGAACAGGAATACCTGTGACAAGCAGCCGCTGTGTTGGAATTTGATATTTTTTGAGCAGGTGTTCTTTTACATACTGACTAGGAAGAAAATGTGCATCGATTCCCTCTCTTCCCCAAATGCTATTAATAAAGAAATCAGTATACACATTAATGACCGGGATATCGCATTTCCCCTTCATTTTTAACTTACTAAGCAAATTGGAAGGGAAGGCATGCGTACAAACGATTAAATCTGGGTTTTCCTCCGCCAGCAATTGCTCCATTTTTTTCATAAACAGCGGCTGATACCATTTAAAGGAATGACCTTTAGCAGGCGGGACGTAAAAAAAGCTTTTATAGGCGAGATTATAGGATTCCGGTGCGTAGCGAATCCATTTTAAATAGCCATTCGTAATCATTTTTTCTAGCGATTTATTGGTATAACTTAATAAGTCAATTTTTTTAAAAATAACATCGTCTGTATGATTTTTTAATAAATCCATGATTGCCTCAGCGACTTGGTGATGCCCTGACTGCATTTGTAACAGTGGTAAAAACAGAATCTTTTTCATATATT
This sequence comes from Neobacillus vireti, assembly GCF_001026695.1. Classification (GTDB taxonomy): domain Bacteria; phylum Bacillota; class Bacilli; order Bacillales; family Cytobacillaceae; genus Neobacillus; species Neobacillus vireti. Next base: position 232,400 of record NZ_LDNB01000007.1, on the reverse strand, counting down.
TCATCTCCTGTTCTTAAAGAAATCGTTCCTAGAGAAGATGATTTCTCCTTCTCAACTGTATCACTGTTTACTAGAAAAACGTGGTTTTTAATTGATTTTTAATCTTGGTTTCAGTGATTTTTTACATTACAAAAACCCGAAAAATCAGCCTTCGGGTTTTGTTTTATCCTTTGATTCCGTTTTTTTCCTTTTAATATACTTAATAATAACATAGAAGATAAAGATGAGGAGTAAAATGATTCCTAAATAAGGGACATAGGCGGGATTAATATTAAATACCTTGCCCGCAAAATATCCTGCCAAAATAAACGGAATGACCCAGAGAAGTGTGCCCATTAGTGAAAAAAGAAAAAAGCACTGAAAAGGAATGTTGGTAATACCGGCAAAGTATGGGCTTATTTGGCGCAGACCCGGCAGATAAAACCCCAACAAGATCGTTTTACGGGCATTTATTGTATATTTATCGCTTACTTTTTCCATCCGTTCACTCGTAATTCCAACATACTTGCCAAATTTCTTAATGAACGGGGACCCTGCATATTTTCCACAGCTATAAGCCGTTAGCATTCCAGTAAATGCACCAAGGATCGATGAAATCATCGCTAATTCTAATGAGAGCCTGTGATGGACACTCAGGACGCCGATTAAAAACAGCAACGATTCTTCGGGGGCAGGGATGCCGACAATCCCGAAGAATAAAAACAGAAAAATAACGGCGTATCCATAATTTTCAATATAATTTACAATCGTATCAACATTCATAATGGCCTCATATATCTTTTAATGTAATAAACTTTCTTCCCTTATTTTCCTGCAAATAGATTTCCAAGCTCTTAAGCATATAACCGGGCGCTGACTTGTCCGCTCCAAACGTTTCCCCGCAGTCATGAAGCAGTAAAATCGAACCTGGTTTTGTTGCTTGCCGCAATTGCTCCGTTAATCCGTGTTTCCCTTTTGCTTCCTTCCAATCGCCGAAGATATGCGACCAGAGGACGATCTTATATCGTTTACTTACCAGCAGGCTGAAAAGATTAAAATGTCCCCATGGCGGCCGGTAAAACATAACTTTCTCATTCGTGCATTCCATGATGGCCTGCTCCGTCATCCGAAGCTGTTTTTTTAATTGAAAAGGCGAGAGAATCCAGCTTGATATATGTTCATAGTGATGAATGGCAATTGTATGCCCCTCCTCATTCATTCGTTTAATGATTTCGGGGTACTTTTTCACCTTAGCCCCGACCACAAAAAAGCTCGCCTTTACATCGTTCTTTTTTAAAAGATCTAACAACTGCGGTGTGTATTCAGGATTAGGGCCGTCATCAAATGTGATCGCGATTGCGTCAGTTTCCGTTCGTTTACTTATGCCCAAGCTCCCAATACGAATAAGCACTGTTGGCAATATTGCATAAACAAGAATAAGCATTAATAATAAAATGAAACCGATGATTACTAGTTTGATCATTTCCTTTTTGGTAAGAACAACTTAGCTTCTGTTCCTACTCCCTCCGTACTTTTTATTTTTATTTCACCATGATGCTGCTTAATGATGTTTTTGGCAATCGCCAAGCCGAGCCCGGTTCCGCCCGTTTCCCTGCTTCTTGCCTTATCAACACGGTAAAACCGTTCAAAGATATTTTCGAGTTCCCCCTCGGGTACACCAATCCCATAATCTTTAACGGTAATGCTCGTTCCTTTTTCTGTGTCCTCTAAATAAACGTCTATTTTATCCATACTATACTTGATGGCGTTATCGATTAAGATAATAATCGCCTGTTTGAGCTTTACTTCGTCCGCGACCACAGTAATAGAAGCTTCATTAACATGGAGGTCAATCATCCGCTTATAGGCTGCTTGCAGTTGTTTCCCTATATTCTCACATAAAGAAACTAAATTGATTTCTTTGGATTCTAACAGATTGCCCGATTCGGTATCGGCGAGGTCGAGAAACCGTTCTGTCATTTTTTGAATCCTTGTTGCTTCAGAATGGATTGATTCAATCGCATCACGGGCAACCGCTTCATTTTGGATTCCCCTTCTAAGCAGAAGGTCTGCATAGCTTTTAATCACTGTAAGCGGGGTTTTTAATTCATGCGAGGCATCGGAGATAAACTGCCTTTGCTTTTCAAGGTTTGTCTCAAGTCTGCCAATCATGCGATTAAAGGTGACTGCCAATTTCTGCAGTTCGTCCTTAGTTTCAAGCTGAATATCTATTTTCTTCGGAATCCCGCTTTGCTCAATATCCTCCATCGTGTTAATCATATTGGAAATCGGCCTCATAATCAGATTGGAGAGCCACCTGCCACCAAGCAGTGAAAGAACTGCGCCGAGGATGGTACAAAAGGCAAGGATTGACAGTAATAAGTCCTTTCCTAATTCCAAGCCGGCTAATTTCTTCCCAAATTCTAGCGTGCCGACAACCTGTCCATTCTTTTCGATTGGCACCCTGACAATCGCAATTTGTTCTTCTTTATTCTTTAGTTTAATCGTTAACCGGTCTGTTCCTTTTTTAGCGGCAAATTCGGCCTTTATTTTCGCGGCCATCGGCTGATCATTCGTTACTTGATTGACAATTTTTGAATCGGGATTGATCACCCGAATATAGGAATGGTTCGCAAGGTATGGGGTTAATTTCTCCTTCTTGTCGGCAGCGGAGGTCTCCTTGCCCAGCTCCTTGATTAACACGCTTGCCTTTTGCAGCAGTTCATCATCCTCCATATTAACGGTAATTTTCATAAAAGAAAAAAAGACCACTGCGTTGACTGCAATTAGTACACATATTATCCAGGTCGTCGTGATAAGATTGATTTTTGTTGTTATCTTCATTTATTTAATTCTCCCTGACTGTATAACCGATTCCCCTAACAGTCTGAATAATCGTTGGATCTGAAAAGCCTTCTTCAATTTTTTTGCGTAAATGTCTAATAAACACATCAATCACATTTGTTTCCCCTTCATATTCATAGCCCCATACATGAAAAAGAATATTATCCCTTGTGACGATTTTATTTTTATTAGTTAGCAAGTACACGAGCAAATCAAATTCCTTCGGGGTTAACGTAATCGAAGCCTCACCCCTCGTTACTTCTCTCGTCTCAAGATTGACGGTCAGGTCCCTAATCGCTAAAACAGAATCCTCCGCTTGTAAAGCCTTGACAGCAATGGAATTCTGACGAAGACAAGCGCGAATTCTCGCCAATAATTCCTCGATTTCAAATGGCTTGGTGATATAATCATTAGCCCCCTGGTCGAGGCCTGCCACCTTATCCATCGTCATGTTTCGGGCGGTTAGTAAAATGACAGGAATCTGCGTATTTACTTTGCGAATTCTTCTTAATACCTCAATGCCGTTCATTTCAGGAAGCATGACATCTAAAAGGATTAAATCCAGTTTTTCGTTCAAGGCTGATTGTAATCCCGCCTTGCCGTCATAGGCAACAACGACCTCATAGCCTTCATATTCAAGTTCAAGCTTTAAAATCTTGGCGATTTGTTTTTCATCCTCTACTACCAAAATTCGCTGTTTCAAGATTACCGCTCCTTTTTACTGTCTATCTTCAGGTGCTCATTCCAACTATTTTGCGTAAAATGCTCCCCTTCAATGTAGCATTATTTAAACATACATTTCTATTTTTCATAGAAATTTAATCTATATATCAATACGAAAACTCCTTCAGCTTTATGGAAGCGAAGGAGTTTTACTGGTGAAGTGGCTCTGTTATTGAATTGGATTTGATGATTCATCGGATACAAGGTCCTTTAGCGAGTGTCTTCGTGTCGCTAATGAGAGATCGGCAAGGAAGTATAACCCTGCGACAGCCCAAATCCACGCCCAAAAAGGTTCGATTACTCCATAGAAAGCAATAAGGGGTGGATGGATCCATTGTAAACAAATGATAGCAAGAGCGCCCCAGCAAAGGGAAAAAGGCAAACAAATATGGCCCTGCAGCTGCATCGGTGTGTCGGAGTAATCCCACCACTGACGGTTGAATAATTTATGGAGCAAGGCGCCGCTCACATATTCCACGATGGTTGGAATGAAAAAGCACAGCAGAACCACCACCGCCCAATGTGTGTTTGGCGGTATTAAATAAACTAGGAGAATAGGAGCAAAGCCATACATCGGTTTAAATGGCCCCCACAAAAAATTTGGTTTAAAAAATACCCGTTTTGTGAAGAAGCTGTAGCTGTTTTCGAGCAGCCAGCCAATAAACGAATACAGCGTGAAATAAAAAATGATGGCCGCCGCTCCTTCCACCTTAAAAATCCCCGGATTTTGAATCTCGATACCATTCAGCAAGCTAATAATCATGGCTAAACCACCTTTTAAATGATTGGAAAATTTACCATTTTAGGTTTAACTGTCTGGCTTTGAAATATACAAAAAATTCCCTAGAAATTATGTTGTTAAGTATCCAGGCCTCCCGTAATTTCCAAATAACATCCAGCAAATGTCGTAAGTCTCTGAAAATATGTCATAAGTGGACGGAAATATGTCATAAGCGGATGGAAAATGTCATAAGTGCTCAAAAAGATGTAGTAAGGATCAGGAGTTCGCTTGAATTTGGATTAATTCGCCAACTTTGCAAGTTATCACGCCAAACTTAACGTTTATTCCGCCAAACCCTCTTTTGTAAAAAGGTAATAAACATACTGTGCCTCGTTCTGCTTGGAATGAACACTTTGCACATTATTGTTCATTGTAATTCCAATCATCCCATCATAAAATAACAGTATAGAGATAGTCAACACAGTGTTCATTACTGAGAATTGCCTAAGGAGAGGGTAAATGATGGTTCCAACTATTAAAGTGGAAGATGTCAATAAAAGCTATGGTAAAAAGCCCGTTTTGAATGGTGTTAACTTAACGATTCCGAAAGGTCAATTATTCGGATTAATCGGACCGTCAGGAGCAGGGAAAACCACACTTGTCAAAATGATAGTCGGTATGGAAAAGGCTGATACTGGAACGATTCAGGTGTTAAATCAAAAAATGCCCAATCTTGGTTTGCTCCAGGAAATCGGTTATATGGCACAATCGGACGCACTCTATGTTGAGCTAACAGGTGAGGAGAATTTGAAGTTTTTTGCTTCACTTTTTGGCTTAAATAAGGACGTGCAGAAGACGCGGATTGCCTATGTGGCCAGCTTAGTAAATCTGACGGAGGACCTAAAGAAGCGCGTAGCGGCCTATTCAGGCGGAATGAAACGACGCTTATCACTGGCAATCGCGCTGATTCAAGATCCGAAAATATTAATCTTAGATGAACCGACCGTGGGAATTGACCCCGAATTAAAATTGTCGATTTGGAAGGAATTTTTACGATTGAAAAATGAAGAAGGAAAAACGATTATCGTAACCACACACGTGATGGATGAGGCTGTGAAATGCGACTATGTCGCCATGGTCCGCGATGGACGGATTTTAACCAGCGGTTCGCCAACCGAGTTAAAAGCGTTATACGAAACAGATGATTTTGATGAGGTATTCCTGAAAGCAGGGGTGAAACAGTCATGAGAATGACGGCGCTAATCAAAAGGATCTGCCAGCAAATGCTTCGGGATAAACGAACTTTAGCATTAATGTTTGTGGCTCCGCTCTTAATTTTAACGCTGATGTACTTTTTATTTAATGGCAATACTGTTGATCCCAAATTAGGCGTCTTGAAGATTGATAGCGGCTTAGTAGATGCATTTAAAAAAGCAGATATAAAGGTAAAACAATATGAAGCCGTTACTAAGGATACCGTGGTCGATGACGACCTCGACGGCTTGCTGCAGCAGGATAATGGAAAACTGAAGCTGACATTACGGAATGACGACCCTTCAAAAGCGAAAGTGCTGCAAATGAAGGTCAATCAGGTGGTTGCTGCCGAGTTCCAATTCAAGATGATGATGAAAAGTTCGGGACCAGCGCCAACGATAACATCAAAGAGTATCGATGTAAACTACGTTTACGGCAATGCGGATACTGTTTTTTTTGATGTCTTAAGCCCGATTTTAGTAGGTTTCTTCGTCTTCTTCTTTGTCTTCATTATTTCAGGGATTGGCCTATTACGTGAACGGACGACTGGCACATTAGAAAGGTTATTATCGACCCCGATTCGAAGGGTGGAAATAGTTACAGCCTACTTGGTGGGTTATGGAATATTCGCTGTCATTCAAACGATGATTGTCGTCTTTTATGCAATTAATGTACTAGACATCGTGCTCGTCGGCTCGATTTGGAATGTGCTTTTGATTAACTTGCTGCTCGCTTTGGTGGCACTCTCTTTAGGGATTCTGTTATCGACCTTTGCAGCTTCCGAATTTCAAATGATTCAATTTATCCCGATCGCCGTTATTCCACAAGTATTTTTTGCCGGAATTTTCCCGCTTGAAGGGATGGCCAATTGGTTGCAGGCAGTCGCGAAGATTATCCCCATGTATTATGCAGGGGATGCCTTAAAGGGCGTCATGTATAAGGGAGAGAGCTTCAGCGAAATCAGTGGCAACCTTATCGCCTTAGTTATTTTCGCTGCCATCTTCATTGTGCTTAATATCTTGGCTTTGAAAAAATATCGAAAATTATAACCAAAATCGAAGCCTGAGGATAAGAAATCCTTTGGCTTTTTTATTTGGCATGTCTGTATTATAAAAATCATATTTACCCCTTGATTATTAAAATCAATTCGATTAATATCTAATTAGATAAATATAAAAGTAGGTGAGTTAACAAATGCAGTTAAACAAAATTGTTGAATTCCATAAAGCATTAGGTGATCTAACACGGGTTCGTATCATTGCCTTGCTAAAGCAAGGTCCTTTGAATGGGCAAGCGATTGCTGAGACGTTAGGGCTTAAACCGCCAACGATTACACACCATATGACGAAGCTGCGTGAGGTTGGACTTATAAAAGAACGCCGTGATAAAAATACCATCTATTTTTCACTTAATACAAAAATATTGGAAATGAGTGCTAAGGGCATTTTATCTGTTGGAACAGGAGGGGATGCAAAAATGGAAATGTCGGTTACTGCAGAGGAACGTTCAGCTATCATCAAAAATTTTTTCACAAAAGATGGGAAACTGAAAAACTACCCTGCACAAAGAAAGAAAAAGCTTGTTGTACTAGCCCATATGATCAAAGGATTAGAATTCTGGAAAGTCTACCAAGAGAAAGAGATCAATGAATATCTAAAGCAATATCATGAGGATTATGCAACATTAAGACGCGAACTTATAATGTGCCAATATATGTACCGAGAAAACAATCAATATGAGTTAAATCCGGTTGAGTTATGGTGGTTGAGTTAAAGGGTGTTGGCCGGCACCCGTTTTTTTTGCTCAACTAATTAGATAGATATGAAATTAGATGTATGTAAAAGAAGGTGTTTGATATGGGTATTTCATTTTTAAAGGAAGAAAAACAATATCGGAGATTATTTCTAGCTGGGATTGTGAATGGGATTGGCGACCGCTTTAGTTCTGTAGCTGTGTTAGCCATGCTTCTGCATGTAACAGGGTCTGGCTTGGCAGTGGGAACGACTCTAGCCATTCGGCTGCTACCTTCATTATTTTTTGGACCAATAGTGGGAAGGCTGGTAGATCGATTTTCGCGAAAGACAATATTAGTCACCACTGACCTTATTAGAGTTGCGGTTGCCTTATCTTTCCTATTCGTTCACAGTAAGGAGGATCTCTGGATTGTCTATTGTAGTTCGTTTATTTTAGCTTCAGGAGAAGCTATTTATGGACCAGCAAGAAAATCGGGCATAGCTGGTCTCGTGAGCAAAGAGCATCTTGTGAAAGTGAATAGTTTGGAGCAAGTAATGGTCGGGATTGTTTTAATCATTGGAGCCATCTCAGGTGGAATCGTTTCATCTATTTTTGGGGCTGGTGTGACATTTTGGTTAAATGCAGTTTCATTTTTAGGAGCTGGAGCCATCATCTCGACGATTACATTTCCCAATAACAAAAATATGGAAAAAGTTGTTGAGTCCAAAAAGGAAAATCCAATCTCAACCTTCAAAAAGGTAATCTTAATGTCTGTTCCGGTACAAATCCTTCTTTTATGTGAGACATTAATTGCTTCGATGAATGGAATTGATAATGTTCTGATCAGCGTTTATGCGATTAATGAGTATCAACTTGGAGATGTTGGGGTAGGTCTTTTTTATGGTGCATTAGGGATTGGGTTAATGTTAAGCTTTTCTGTTGCCAATCAACTACGAAAAAATTTCCTAGTTACAGGGTTAGTATGTCTATTACTTGAAGGGGTATTTCTTGTCTTATTAAGCCGAACACATTTAGTGGTTTTCGCACTGCTTATATTTTGTGGTGCTGCGTTTATGTCCGGGATTGGAAATGCCTGCTTTGACACCACTCTCATGAAGGAAATCCCTGAGGAGCATCAAGGAACCATGTTTGGGCTGCTAGCAACCATCTCAAACACTATTTTGGGAATGTCGATGTTTATTTCCGGATTCGCACTACAGTACGTTACACCTCGTTCCTTGGGTCTGCTTGGAGGTATTGCCTATATTCTTGTTGCCATTTTCCTAATGGTAACCATATCAACCAAATCATATCGGAAAAGAGGTACCGTTTGAATGGTACCTCTCTTGTATATTCCCTCTCTGTATTATTCTCCTGTTTCACCAAAACGTTTGATTCTATTTCCTATTTCATCACGGACACGCTGAAAGAATTCCCATTTTTCCTCATCTGTTCCTTTTGCTTTTGCTGGGTCATCAAATCCCCAATGCACCCGTTTTACTTTTGGCGGGGTAATTGGGCATTTGTCAGCAGCGTCACCACATAGCGTTACAACTAAATCTGCATTGTTTAAATAATCTGCATCGATAATATCAGAAGTATGATTTGAAATATCGATACCAGCTTCTTTCATCGCTTTTACAGCATTTGGGTTTAAACCGTGTGCTTCAATGCCCGCACTGCGTACTTCCCACTCATCATTTAAATATTTCTTTGCCCAACCTTCGGCCATTTGGCTGCGACATGAGTTTCCTGTACATAAAAAGTAAAGTGTTTTTTTAGACATGTTGCTCGCTCCTTTTTGTAGCCGATAGGAAAGTATAACTTTCCTATCAGGCATAAGTGCAACTACGCCTCTGTCTTCGCCCTAACGGTCAATCGGCGAGTTTTCTTTATCTTCTAGTAATTTATAAATGATTGCCGCGCACATGGCCCCTAAAATAGTTGCGATGATATACACCCATAAATGTTGAAGTGTTCCTGATACGATTGCAGGACCAATCGATCTTGCTGGATTCATTGAGGCACCACTAATCGGTCCACCAAACATCGCCTCTAACCCCACTGTTGCCCCAATTGCCATTCCCGCAAAGGATTTTTCTGCTTTACCATGAACAGCAGCTCCAAAAATAACAAACATTAAGAAAAATGTAAGGATGAATTCTAAAACAAACGATTGAGACCATGTACCGCTTGGCAGCGTAGCACCTAAAGACGCTACCTTCCCAAATAAAGAAAATATGGTAAGACTAGCAGCAATCCCTGCAATGATTTGAGTAACAATATAATACACAGCTTCCTTTTTAGTAATATCCTTATGAATTAAAAATCCAATGGTAACTGCAGGGTTAAAATGTGCACCTGAGATGTGGCCAAACGTGTAAATTAATGCCATTACGACTAGCCCAAATGTAATAGCTACGCCAACATGTGTTAAACTTTTCGTCATCGTATCTATTACTACTGCACCAGTCCCGGCAAAAACAAGAAAATAGGTTCCTAAAAATTCACTAATGATCTTTTCTTTCAATGTTTTAATCCCCTCGATGATGAAAATTCTTAACGCAAAACAGGATCAACCTATTCCTCGCACGTTTTGACTAAAAAAGTATTACAAGCGTTTAACAGTCGCAACGTATGAATGAAATCTCATCCAAATGGTCAATAATGGTCTGAATATACGGTTGTTGCACTTCGTTTAATCGATAATGTTTCCATGTTCCTGCTGGTCTTTCGACAATAATTTCAGCTTCTTTTAACTTTTTCAATTGTTGACTGACAGCAGGTTGAGAAATATTTAAAACATCAACAAAATCACAGGCACATACTTCTCCCTTTTTAAGACATGCTAGGAGCTTTAAACGATTAGGGTCACTCACAGCTTTTAACTGTTTCGCCATCAATTCAAGATTCTTCAAAAAAGAATTCCTCCCTGATATATAACTATTTGCTTATATAATATTCCACTTATATATAGATTGCAAGTTGTATTTTATTAATTTTTTGTAAAACAATTGCAGCTTTGAAATAATGAATGATCAATAAAAGCTCACAAGCCGGCATTTTTGGCATAAAAAAGAATCCATTTGAAAAAGATATTGATCAAAATGGATTCTTCTCTAGCAAAATTAAGTTTCGGTTTAATAAAAAAGTTGCTCATCACTCGATATCTGTATCAGATTAACTATGCAAATCGCACACCCAGCATCCCTGTGACCAATCCAACAAGCGTGCCAAATATACACACCGTAAGCCAACCTTTCCTGCTCTGTGCTTCTTTCAAAAAATACCATCCTGCAATGGCAAGTAAAATGCCTTCAATCAAAAACCACGGTTCGAAAATGACCATGTCCCAGACCACGTACATGTCATCGTGGATATCAAATGTCCTATTCTCCAAGCCAATCACACCTGCGATTTGCAAGCTACGATAGATAATGCCATAAATGCCATGAGAAGTGGCTATCGAACACCCTATCACAGATATGGAAAGCAACAATAAGCGCAGGATTTTACTTTTGCCTAAATAAATGAAACCAAGACCTACGAGTCCCGCAACAATAAAGATTGGTAACGAGATCCAATTAATTAGTTCAAACTGGGAAGATGCAGCCACTCCGGGTTTTAGTAGGGACACACCCATTCTTCCGCCTAAAGCCCAATATAAGTGTGGCAGCATATAGGCAATGGACCATACAAAAACAGCGCCCCCAGCCCAAACGATTGATTTTGATTGCGGTAGTTTCGACGACAGTTTCGAATTCACTAACGATCACCTCCACAGTGTCCTAGGACCCTTTTTGTAAGACTAGTACTTAAGGTCGTTATCCCTTTTTCAGGGTATGCCTCTATAATGATATAACTATGAAGCTACTATTATTATATAATTCACCAAAATAAAATATTGCTTCGTTCGCTCAGCGAATTGATGGTCCTGCATAAGGTTCTACATTTTTATAAAACATCTCCTAAAAGACTTCCGATCCAAGCAAAAAATACACCTAAAAATACCGAAGCTGTAACGTAGATTAAAGCGTTTTTTGTTTTTCTTGACTGTAACATTTGCAACGTTTCATATCCAAAAGTTGAAAAGGTGGTATATGCTCCAAGAAAGCCTGTACCACACAAAAGCCAAGTCCACTCCGGAATAACTTCTTTTAGATTTAATATAGCAAGAAAACCAAGTAAAAACGAGCCGCTAATATTAATGATCCAAGTTCCGAAGGGGAAAACTCCGGAAGTCTTACTTGTGAACCATTTTCCAAGCAAAAACCTCGAAATTGCTCCAAAAATGCCTCCTAGTCCAACATATATCATTATTATGATCCCCCCCTAGTTGGTTTTCGCTTTAGTTTAAAATCTAACGATACTAATTTCGTCCCTATTATGGCTAGTGTTATTCCCCCAAATATACTTATCATCACATATAAAATGGCAATAAAATATTGCTGCTCTTTAAGCAAATTCAGTGTTTCCACTGAAAATGTAGAGAAAGTGGTGAATGCACCTGTAAAACCTGTTCCTATAGCTAATATTAAATTGGGATTAATATTTTTTCGTTTTGCCGTAATCGTAAAAAACCATGCAAGAAATAAACAACCCATTAGGTTAATTACCAGGGTTCCTAATGGGAAACCTGACTGAGTAGGAATCGCTTTTCCAACCATGAAGCGCAAAATAGAACCAAAGAAGCCACCTAACCCAACTGCAATTACATTCATTCAAAAGACTCCTTACATAATTTTCTTTTAAAATAAAATAGACTCCTACCAGTAATTAGAATAACCACTGGTAGGAGTCATTAGTCACAAAGACGGTTGATGGCGAACTCCATCGCCTTTTATCATGATTATATACAAAAAATCTATTTAATCAAGAAGGTTTTTTTAAAAAAATTATTCAACTTTTACTTTTATTCTATCTATTGCGTTGTAACCATAGCCCTTCCTGTTCCATATTGGTTCCAATGGTTGAATATTTCCATTAGAATCCATTGCTTTTGAAAGTATGGTGTATTCTCCCCTTTTTAGTGCTTCCCATTGATAATTCCAACGAACCCATGAATGTTTCTCTGATGAAGTGGTTAAGTGACAAGGATTCCAAGACTTACCTTCATCAATACTAATCTCTACATTTGCGATCCTTCCATTACCTGACCATGCAATCCCATTAATTTCATAAACTCCTGTATGCAATAATTGCATATTTAATGGATATTGAATCGTTGAATTAACATTGATTGTGGTTACGGGGAATTTTCCACTATCGTTTTCTTTGTTCGGATAGTAAACGTAATCAACGGCTTGAAAAGGTCCTTTAAATTCCTTGCCAATCACTAAAATTTTTTTAATCCATTTTACAGATGCCATGGCATACCATCCAGGAACAATTAATCTTAGAGGAAATCCGTGCTTGAAGGGAATGGGTTGATTATTATATTCATAAGCAATAATAGTTTCTGGGTCAATGGCTTTCTCAATGGGTAAACTCCTGGAAAAATTAAATAGTTGGTTAGAATCAGGTCTTATTCCATTATCGTAGCCTTCGAACACAATTTCTTTTGCAGAATCATGCAATCCTGTGTACTGCAATAAGGTTCTTAAAGTTACGCCTTTCCAAATGCCTTGACTAATTGCTCCTTTTCCCCATTGCTCTCCAAATACTTTGGGTTTAAATAACTTCCGCTTATCACCAGAACATTCTAAAACCACTTTTATCACTTTAGAGGGCAATGAATATATTTCCTGTAATGAAAAAACTTTTGGGGTATGTACTAGTCCCTCAATTGGGAGATGATAAAAGGATGATGCAAAGTTGGGATAAGAAAAATGATTTCTTCGATAAAATAGTTTTTCAGTTACAATATCGCCGTAATAAAAATGTATCGGTGTTTCTTGATTTTCAGGAACTAACGACTTTGAAATTAAGTAGGGCCTAACTTCTGGGGGATGGGAATATTTCATTTAGATTCCTCCTTTAGATGGGGCTTCTAATTAATACGTATGTAGTTTATAAGGTTTCATTCAAATTTTTATTTCAATCTAACTCTACAACAAAAGAAACGTTCGTTCTACTTATTCCTTGTTAACTAAAGAAATTAATATCCTTAGAAGATGTGAAGAAAATGCCCTCCAAAGAACAAAAATGACCAACAAATTGGCATACAATTTGTTGGTCATTTTATGTTACAATTTTAATGTTTGCGATAGGATTAGGAACCCGTTATAAATATAAGCAACTTTTTTTCCGATTTATTCTTATTGTTAATACTATTGACGAATATCAATCCACCAACGGTTTTTCGCATTCATGTCTTCAGTGTTACCAGATCCACTGTTAGGGAAAGCATCAAGGAAGATGGAGTCCAGTTTATCCGCATCTACGAAATAACCCAGGTTAACCTTCACTGTTTGTCCAGGCTGGATACTGCCAATATTGTAATAGCTTTTTCCGTTTCCGTGAGGCTCTAGATAATCAACCTCGCTCGTCATAAGACTTTGTTCGTTAAATCCATTTCTCCCTGTATATTTCCAGGTATTATTTTCAGATTTAAGCACTCGTAAAGGATGATACATGTAGATTGCATCGGTTGACTGGCTACCAGCATTCTCCAATGTCGTTGTCAGGTAGACAAATTTGAGATTCACTAATTTAGACTCTGTTAATTGGTCAATTGAATCCTTACCATTACCCAGTTTATAGACATTCCGTTTGTAAGGCATCAAGTTCTTCGTCTGATCTAAAGCCTTCTTCTCGCTTAGTCTATCTAATCCAGATTCATTAAAGTTTCCTTGTTTAAAATCTGCAATTGAATCAAAGACTTCCACTTTTTCGATAACAAAATTAAGACTGCTTTTGCCTCCAGCTTGATCTATGGTTACCGGAACGGTTTGACCGACGCTGAATAATTGGTTACTGTCCTTTTTCAACGGAATAACTTTTGATTCCGTTAGTTTACTTGCTTTATTTAAATGGGCTTTGTCATAATCTGCTGTAAATGATGCATTTTCCTTTGTTGTTGGTTCAAGTGAAATGTTCTCCATGACTTTCATCATTTGTTCATCACTTACATCGTTTCCAATATAACTTTCTAACATAATCCCCTCTTCCTCAAATAAAAGAAAGACCTGTCTGTTAAACATCATATTGGGATTGCCAGTGTCTTTATTGACAATTACCGCATTTCTTCCGCTAATTCCCACTTTTTTGTAGCCTTTTGTGTATAGAGTTGAAAAATCTGAATTTCCCCCAAGTCGCCAGAGAATAAATGAGAAACCACCTTTTGCGTAGTTATCCTTAAAGGAATATTTCATACCATCGGCGTCGTCAGCTTCCATATTTTCTGGTAAATGGCCGACTTTCAATTTATACCATTTATCACTCTTATTGGAGGCCATATTTGTCACGGAAATATTTACTTCATAATTTTGTTTTTGGACAATCATATCATAAACCTTTACTGCTCCAAAAGCAGTTGTCGGCAGGCCAATCAATAAGCAAGCAGCGGCGATTAATATACGTTTCCTTTTACGCTTGGCCAGCTGTTTTCTTGGAACGGAGTCCAATGAAAAGTTCGATATTATCGTATTAAGTTTATCGGTCGGAACATGAATCATGTCAATCTCTTCCTTAAACGATGGAATTTTGTTTGTCATCACTGTAAACCCCCTTCATTTTCTCCTTAAGTTTGTCTAACCCGCGCCGGATATTCGTTTTCACCGTTCCCTCTGGACATTTAAGCATCGAGGCAATCTGTTTAACTGTATAATCTTGATAATACCTTAACAGTAAGACCGTTTTATATTTTTCCTCAATTTCTTCCATTGCTTTAAGAAGATCAATTTGGACATCAGAATTGAAAGATGAGGTATCACTAATGTTTTCCAACACTTCTTTATTGATTGGAACTACTTGCTTTTTCTTTCTTAATAGATTAATCGCTGAATTAATTAAAATACGCGTCATCCATGTGGAGAAATATTCGTCATTTTTTAGTTTTGACAGCGATTCAAAAGCTTTATAAATCGTCTCTTGAAACACTTCTAGTGCATCATCTTCATTCCGCAAATACACATATGCAATCTTGTACAATTTTTCCTTATCCATATGAATTAATGTCTGAAAAGCATTTATATCCCCTTTTTTAGCTTTGGATATTAAGTTCAACTTACTTTCCATTGTGGCACCCCCTTTTCTGTCTTCGAATATTAGATAAAACAGACACTCAAAACGATTCAAATAATACTTAACTTTTAAAATAAACTATCGTTAAATGCAAAAAAATTAGTAAGAGTTTAATTGCAACTCTTACTAATCTTATAAACCATAATTTTTTTGTGTATTTATCTATGTTACACGATCTATTCAAATTAATTATGAATAAGTTCTAACTAATTGTGAAAAATCACAACATTACCCAATCTTCTTATCAAACTTCCGCTCATCTGGAACAAATAGGATGCCAAGCTCGTAGTGGTCTCCTTCGTAGAGGGCGCGCTGAACGAACCGAACCTCGCCATTTTTATCAAGTACATCGAGCTTGCAATGGGCGCGGTTTTTTTCCAATGCTTCGTAAAGGGTGTTTTCATCCCAGACAAGCACGCCATTTGCTTTGGCGATGATTTCCCCGACTTGGAGTCCCATTTTACTTGCTGGGGATTCGGGAATAATTCCAATAATCATCAGACCTTGATTCTTTTTTGAAAAATAAAATGGCCTATTTTCGTCCTTAAGTGACGCCATTAATGTTAAGGATTCACGGCCTATTACGGCAAGAGCTGCGATGACAATCGAAATTAGCGGATACCAATAACCTGCCACCGAGAGGATCGAGATAAAAATCCCGAGCATAATGACTTGCCGGCCATGAAGCTGAATCGCTTCCTTTGGGAGCATCCCTTTGATTTGCTGATGGAACCCGATTGCAAAAGGAACAAAAACGAGCGTGTACTCTTTCGCACCTATATGGAACAGCGGCCACCAATCGAATGGCAGCTGAAGCGCGTCACCCGGAATAAGCATGAACAGCGGCAGCATCCAAAGGCGCTTCACTTCATGGACACCCACACTTTGACCGCGCTTGCTTTTTGCTAGTTTCGGAGATGTTCCTTTGCTGCCATTTTTTAAAATCAGGACGCCTTCCGCAATTAGCAAAAGACCAAGAACCACGACTACGGAAGGGTAAACCTTGTCACCAATCGCATCAAACGCCTTCGAAAAGAGCGGAATCGACCAGTTATTTTCTGCGATTAAAATGATCGTGAAAAAAGCAGCCCCGACCGTGTATACAGGGGAGAGCAGCCGAACATTCGTTGTCAATGACCACAAAAATGTGAATCCAGCGATTAATAGAATGGCAGCGAAAGGTACAGCGATTCCGGCCGCGACAACAATAATCGAAAGAACAAGCCCGCAAAGTAGGCCCAGCGGAAACAACTGCCGAAGTTCGTAATATGCATCATGGGCTCGAATATGAAAATCCTTCCGCTCCCGTTTAACCCTCATAACACCTAAAATCCCCGCGAGGAAAACGAGATAGTATAAAACAGGATGAAGAAATAACCTGCCTGTCCCTTTAAGTAGCTCCACAAGCCATGTTTCCACCATTTCCTGCCACCTGCCTAATCAAAATTTCTAGTAAACTATTATGTAAAAGTCCCTTAAAGCTTATTTTACCAAATTTAAACCATAAAACATATTGCTAGTTTCTAAAAATGTTTTAACATTCTATCTTTTAGTGGCTGAACGGTAGGATTTTACCGGAGTGAAGAGGAGGATTCCGCCAACTTGGGGTGCAATTTCGCCAAACTAACTGCTTATTTGGAGGAAATATATATTGATTTCGCCAAACTAGGCAATGATTTCGCCAAAAAGCATTTTTAACGGTAAATCCAAAACAAAAAAAGAGACCAAAGTCTCTTTTTAGTTTATTTCGTGATCAACCTCAACGCCATTTGCAGCTGCAGGTCATTCTTCTCTTTTTTCATTTCCTTCATCGCGGCTTCTTCAAGCTTTGCGGCTGTTTTAGCATCGATTTCCCCAGTCGGCGTTAGTCCTTTGTCCTGTTGGAAACCTTTAACAGCAATTGTGGTTTCGGCGCTGAAGTATCCGTCTGTCCGGCCCGGTGCAAAGCCCAAGCCCTTTAAAATTTCTTGAGCATTTTTGATCTGCTCATTGTTCATGTCCTCGACTAGCGTGTTCTCAACTTGAATCGGATGGGTAGCAAATATTGCCGGCTGTTTGATAGTCACATCTGGTTTAATTCCCTTTTTATGAATCCAATTCCCATCTGGGGTCAGCCATTTATAAAGGGTTAATTTAATATTACTGCCGTCGCCCATCGGTACCGCCTGTTGGACGGTTCCTTTTCCAAAAGTGGTTTCCCCGACTAGCTGATAGCCTGCTGCTTCCTGTAATGAACCTGCCAAAATTTCCGAAGCTGATGCACTGCCTTTGTTGATTAGGACAAGCACTGGATAATTCTTTTTCTCAGAAAGGGTGGAAAAGAAACGCTGTTTTTTGCCGGTACGCGGTTCGATTTGAACATAGGGCTTATCTTTCGGGATAAATTCTTTTAATATATCGCCAACACTGTCAAGAAATCCGCCGGGGTTGCCACGCACATCGAGGATTAGCCCTTTTATGTCATCGTTTTCCAAAGCCTTTAAGTCCTTTTTAAAATCCGCCGCTGTATTTTCAGCGAAGGAGGTAATCTCGATATAGCCGATCTTTTTGCCATCTTGCTTCTTAACAGAAGCGTGGACGGTCTCAAGCGGAATTTCATCGCGCTTGACGTCTATTGACAGCGGTTCCTTTAACCCTTTTCGGGCAATCTCTAACGTTACCAGCGTTCCCTTTTTGCCGCGGATTTTTAAGGTTGCTTTATTGAGGTCCAGCCCTTCAATACTATGGCCGTCGATTTTCAGAATTTGATCATTCGGCTTGATGCCTGCTTTTTCTGCTGGAGAATTTTTAAACGGTGAGACAATGACAATTTTTCCATCGACCATGCCGACCTCTGCTCCAATGCCCTCAAAGGATGATTCCAAGGTTTGCGTGAATTGCTGGGCCGTTTCCTTGTCCATATAAACCGAATAGGGATCCTTTAACACTGAGAGCATTCCTTGGATGGCACCTTCAACCAGTTTGTCTTGGTCCACTTTTTCAACATAGCGGCTTAGGATCATGTCATATGCCTGCTCAACCTTTTCAAGGTCTTTTACATCCGTTTGAGAAGATACAGGTTGATCTTTAGGGAGTATTGCTTGCTCGAGTTCATTTCTATTTTCCTTTTTCTCTAAAAACTGCAGTCCTGCATAGGTGCCCCCTGCCCCGGTTAATAGCGAACCCGTAATCAACAGGGCAATCCATTTTCGATTCATTAGAATCCTCCTCAAGATAAAAATGCCTGTATTATCTATTTTAATAATTAGGCACCGAATTCCTGCCTGTTTATTAACTTATATGTGAGGAATGGACGAGTTATGAATAAAAAAGCAGAAGCGCCCGTTTAGCGGCGTATGGACTCCTCGAAAAAGCTAACGCTTTTTCTTCGTGCGAAGCTTATGCTGCCGAAGCTTTCCTTGTGGAGCGCTTCGACTGAGATAAAGGAAACACGGAGAGCGGAGCGCATCCGTGCTTGACTTATCGTAGGGAGAAGAGCGAAGTCCACTACCCGCTGGGCGCTGGAGCTGGAGCTGGACAATTCTCAAAGTTCAACATTAGAATTTAGACAAAAAAAGAAGAAGCTATGCCTCTTCCTTAATTTGATTATTAAATTGGAACAATGCCGATTGGATTAATCGCTGAATGATAGGCCCATGGTCCTTTGTAAAGTTCAAAATGTAAATGTTGGCCATGGGAATCACCGGTATTCCCCATGGTGCCGATTCGTTGACCTTTTGAGACAGTTTGTCCTGGTGATACTTGATAACCTGACATATGTGCATAAACAGTAGTATAAACCTGACCATTAATCGAATGGGATATATATACTACGTTTCCATAACTGCTTGAATAATGGGCAACAGAGACAACACCATCTGCCGCAGCAACAATTGGTACATTGTTGCCGCTTTGGGCAATATCAACACCCCAGTGGAAAGATCCCCATCGTCCGCCATATCCTGAAGTAACTACACCTGGAGCTGGTCTTGTAAAGCTGCCGCTTGAAACCTGTGGTGCTGCCGCAGAGGAACTACTGCTATTACTGCTGCTATTACTGCTGCTGCCGCTGTTACTGCTGGCTGCTGCCTTTTTCTTAGCCGCTGCAGCTGCCGCCGCGGCTGCTGCCTCTCTAGCTTGGCGTTCTTGCTCTTGTTTAATTGTTTTTTGAATCGAAATCTCTTGAGCCGCAAGAATTTCCTCCTGCTCCTTTAAATCCAGCATTCCTTCGTGGGCTTCATGCTCTTGACTTTCTAAACTTCCTAATAGTTTATCCTTTTCAGCCTTTTGGGCAGTCAATTGTTTATTCATAGTTTCCAAGTCTGCGAGCATCTTTTTTAAGCTGGCAAGGTCTTTCTCCACTTGAGATTGTTTCTCCTCAAGCTCGTTTTTGTCAGCTTCATGCTGCTTTAAAATATCCTGGTCGGCCTGCATAATGGTTGCGACCGCATTCGCGCGGTCAATGAAGTCGCTAAAGCTGGTTGACCCCATTAATACATCCAAGTAATTGACCATTCCGCCCGTATCCTGATAGCTGCGGGCCCGGTCCTTCAGCAGGACATTCCGCTTCTTAATCCGATCCTTGAGCACCTTCGTTTCTTCCTGAAGCTCAGCAATTTGAGCTTTTGTATCTTCTATTTTTGCTTGTTTTTCATCAATCTTAGTAGTGGCGTCACTAATCGCTAAATCAAGGCGTTTCAATTCGCTCTTAACGCTTGTTTGCTGCCCCTGGAGATTCGTAATCTTATCATTTGCTTGATTAATATTCGAATTTAAATCGGAACGCTGCTCATGTATTTTATTTTGCTCTTCCTTCAGTTTGGAGATAGATTCGGCCTCTGTTTTAGCTGGAATCGCTCCAAAAGATGTCCCCAGCCCTACCGTTGCAACAACGGCAAGCTTAATAACTGATTTCCTCATATCCGATTACTTCCTCCAACTCTATGTATAGGTATATTGTTTCTATAATCTATGTGGCAAAAGATATTTGACAAATCAGGAAGAGCCGGACAGACAGCCCCTCCTGATTATAATTACACTTTCAAGAACTTCCTTACAGACATGACACTGCCCCATACACCGATTACGGCTCCCATTAACATCAGAATACCGGAAACCTGATAAACAAATGGAGTAAATGGCAGCACTTTGATAAACGTGCCCTCGAGCTTAGGACCAATATAATCATAAGCACGATAATAAGCAGTAGAAATTAATATAATTGGCAGTATCGACCCAACAATACCAAGCCATAGTCCTTCTAAGAAAAACGGCCAGCGAATAAAAGTATTCGTCGCACCTACTAATCTCATAATTTTGATCTCTCTTCGTCTAGCAATAATCGTAATTTTAATTGTGTTGGAGATTAAGAAAATGGCGGTAAAGAACAAGCCAATGATTAACACAACTCCCACGTTACGACTCGCCTTAATAAACTTAAATAGTTTTTCCACTTTCCCCTGTCCATATCTAACCTTTGAAACAAAGTTCAGCTTTTCAGCTTTTTTTGCAACCAGCATCGTATCTGTTGGCTTTTTCGTTTTTACGACAAAGACATCGTTGAGCGGATTATCTTGTTCAAAAAGCTTAAAGGCCTTCCCATCCTCGCCAAGACTTTTCACTAAATTATCTAGCTCGTTCTTTTTCGGGGAAAAGGTGACAGCTTTAACTTCAGCCATTCTTTCGAGCTCGGTTTTTAATGTTTGCTGGTCTTTTTCGTTAGCAGCAACATCGATGTGAACACGAATTTGTACGTCATCTTCAATCGTTTGGGCCACTCTATTTAGATTCATCATAATAACGAAGAAGACACCGACTAGAATAAGCGTTACGGTCACGGCACTAACGGATGCAAATGTCATCCAGCCATTCCGGCTAATATTCTTTAAACTCTCACGGGCGTGACGGCCAACTGTTCTAATTTTCATAACCGTATTCACCTCTTTGCTCATCACGAACAATTCTGCCGCTTTCAATGGCAATTACGCGATGCTTCAATGTGTTAACAATCTCTCTATTATGGGTCGCCATTACTATCGTTGTGCCCCGGTTATTAATCTCTTCAAAGATGTTCATGATTTCCCATGAAGTCTCTGGGTCAAGGTTTCCTGTAGGTTCGTCTGCAATCACAACCTTTGGTGAGTTGACGATTGAGCGGGCAATGGAAACACGCTGTTGTTCCCCGCCGGATAGCTCTGTTGGAAGCATTTTTATTTTATGCTTTAAATTTACTAATTCGAGAACTTCCATAACCCGTTTTCGAATGTACTTTGGCTGTGCTTCAATCACTTCTAAAGCAAAAGCGACATTTTCATAGACAGTCAAGGTCGGCAGCAGTTTGAAGTCCTGAAAGACCACGCCTAGGTTTCTTCTAAAAAGCGGAACCTTTTTCATTTTTAATTTGGCAAGATTTACGCCATTCATCGTGATCGTTCCAGTGGTGGGTACTTCTTCGCGGTACATCATTTTGATGAAAGTTGACTTCCCGGCACCACTTGGGCCGACAACATAAACAAATTCGCCCTGATTAATTCGGACGTCTATTCCATTAATGGCGGTAACACCATTTGGATACTTTTTATATACCTCTTGCAATTCGATCATTAATTATCACCTTTATTAAAAGATAGTCCCGAATCGAGGATTCGACAAAAATCTTTATTTATTTGCAAAATGGACCAGAATGTCAAAATATATGTGCATAATTTCGCATAGCCCCATTATAACATCAATAAACGCTAAAATGGGCGGAAAAAATATTACAGTTTCTTTTCAAACAATACAAAATTCGACAAAATCCATCAAATTTTGAAAAATAAAAAACGTTCTGTGAAAATTAACAGAACGTTTTTTGTCTTTTTTACTTTTTAGCTGCAAGCCAATCTGCCACTTTATCAGCGTCGTCACCTTGAATGACGTTTGGTGGCATTGCCCCTTTACCATTTTTAATCGTATTCAAAATGTCATCTTTAGATAGCGTTGAACCAATTTTTGTTAAGTTTGGACCCATGCCGCCTTTTAAATCGCCGCCATGACAGCCAGAGCATTTCTGATCAAAAATCTTTGCTGCCTCACCGCCGCTTGCAGTGTCCTTGTTCGTATCAGAGCCGCCCCCACAAGCAGCAAGACCCATAACTAAGGATGTTCCTAATACAAATCCTAGTAGCTTTTTCTTCATTACCCTTACCCCCTTCAGAAAATAATACCATCAAAGAACTATTATACCAATCCTACTCGCGTTTGAAACCTTCCCCTAACACTTCCGCTGCGTCCATAACGATGATAAACGCTGACGGATCAAGGGTTTTAACCAATTGTTTCAATTTTGTGAACTCCGTTTGATCAACCACACACATGAGGACAGGCCGCTCATGGTCTGTAAAACCACCATATGCAGATAGTTTTGTCACACCACGGTCAATTTTATTCAAAATTCCTGTACGCACTTCTTCTTGTTTACTCGTAATGATCATCGCCATCTTTGATCTCCCGAATCCAACCTGAATAAGGTCAATGGTTTTGCTGGTCACATAAAGGGCAATCAGGGCATACAATCCCCTTTCAATATCAAAGACGATGGCGGCGGTAAGGACAATTAATCCATCAATCATTACGACACATCTGCCAAGGGTAAAACCAGTATATTTATTAATAATTTGTGCAGCAAGGTCGGTCCCGCCAGTTGAAGCTTTTCCTCTAAACACAATCCCGAGCCCAAGTCCCACACCAATCCCGCCGAATAAAGCACCAAGCAAAGCGTCATGCGTCCATGGCTGCAACCCTTTTGTCAAAAAGACAACAAATGGTAGAAAAATCGTCCCCGCAAGTGTCTTAGCTCCAAATTGTTTTCCCAGTAAAACAACCCCGGCAATAAACAATGGGATGTTAAACGCCCATTGGACGTAGGCTGGCTCCCAGCCAAGTACTGTCTTTAATATCGTACTAATCCCGCTTACTCCCCCAGAGGCAATCTGGTTCGGCAGTAAAAAAACATTAAACGCCATGGCAATAATGGCGGATCCTATTAGGATAAAAAGATAATCGGCTACGATTCTCAGTCTTGGATAAGTATGTGTAAGATTGCTTAAAATATTCATATTAACTTTCCCCTCTAAAATCCTTTTACAATCATTTTTTCTATTTACCGAAAGAGAGTATAGCATGGGAGAAATCTGCTGTAAATGACAGTAAACTGACGCGATGAAGGACTAAAATTACTATTAGCATTTACTATTAATGAAGGTTTCATGAAGATAGTTCTTAAAAAGGAAAGCCTTTGCCAAACTGGTCGGCAAAGGCTTTAAAGATATTATTTAAATGTTTATGAAATTCTCGATCTTAAATACGCATTGATAAATTGATCAAGGTCTCCGTCCATGACACCTTGAACATTGCCGCTTTCGGTATTAGTCCGGTGGTCCTTCACCATTGAATAAGGGTGGAAGACGTAAGAACGAATTTGGCTGCCCCATCCGATTTCCTTTTGCTCACCGCGAATTTCCAACAGCTCTTGTTCCTGCCGTTCGATTTCCAATTGATAGAGCTTGGCTTTGAGCATTTTCATCGCAGCCTCGCGGTTTTTAATTTGCGAACGTTCCGCTTGGCAAGTAACAACCACACCAGTTGGCAGATGGGTAATCCGGATGGCTGAATCAGTGGTGTTGATGTGCTGACCACCGGCACCAGTCGCGCGGTACGTATCTATTTTTAAATCTTCTGTCCGAATATCAATTTGGATATCGTCATTCAATTCAGGCATCACTTCACAGGATACAAACGAAGTGTGGCGCCGGCCTGAGGAGTCAAACGGCGAAATCCTTACCAAACGGTGAACGCCTTTTTCGGCCTTTAAGTAACCGTAGGCATTATGGCCTTTAATGGCAAGCGTTACACTCTTAATCCCCGCTTCATCGCCAGGAAGATAATCAAGCGTCTCGACCTTAAAACCCTTTTTCTCAGCCCAGCGTGTATACATCCTGAGGAGCATCGAGCCCCAGTCCTGCGACTCTGTTCCGCCTGCACCTGGGTGGAGCTCCAATATCGCATTATTTTTATCATACTCCTCACTTAAGAGAAGCTGCAGTTCAAATTGATTTAAACGGCCGGTTAAAAGCAGAAGCTCAGTTTCCAGCTCCGCCCGAAGTTCTTCATCATTTTCTTCCTTGACAAGCTCATAGGTCAATTCCAGGTTTTCAAACGAGTCATTTAATTCATTGAACTCATTTACCTGGTCCTTTAAGCCATTTGCCTCACTGATAACGGTTTGTGCCGCTTGCTGATCATTCCAAAAATCAGGCTGGAGCATCACATCGTCAAGCTCGGCAATTCTTGCTTCCTTATTCTCTAGGTCAAAGAGACCCCCTAAAGTCCACTAATTTCTTAGCTGATTTTTCCAATTCATTGCGAATTTCTGCTAATTCCATTTTCGTCACCTCTATAAAAAATAGGCTATGTTAAAGAACATCGTTGATTTTAAGCACAATGTTGATTGGAGTGGAAGGCGCGAGACTCCTGCGGGATCAGCGGGACAGGTGAGACCCCGCAGGTAGCGCCGAGGAGGCTCACCGCCCGCCCCGCGGAAAGCGAAGCGCCTGGAACGGAAATCAACATTCACTTTTAACACAGCAAAAAATAAAAATTACATCCTGTTATCTAGTTTATTCTAAATAACGCTGTTCAGTTACTTTTCCATTATAGCGTGATAGTAGTTAAAAATTCAAAGGTTGACCAAAAATAGGCACTTTTTTAAAAGTATGTTTATATTCGCTATGTGAAAAATGGTACTATTAAATAAGGACTCAACATATGAAATAAACCTATCAAATCAACTGTTTGATACATAGCATATTGAAAGCATATTGAAATAAAGGAGTGAAGTGAGATGGAAAAAATAAACCAGAATGATCCTTGTCCGTGCGGAAGTGGAGAAAAGTATAGGAAATGCTGCGGGGCAAACAAAGCTATTTCCATCAACCGGATTATTGAAAGTGAGCTGGATGAGCTACAAAAGCGAATCCTTCATTTTGCATTCTTTCATTTTGGGAATGAAATTAATGAGGATTTTGAGGATTTATCAGAAATGATTGATTTCGATATGGAACAGGAACGGGAATTCTATGAGCTCATTCATGCCATTTGGTTTTCCCTTTTTGAGGAATTGGATGACGAAGAAACAATTATTGAGAAATTTATTACCGCTGAAGCAGGAAAAATTAAGCGCCCTAAGCTGAGGCAAATTCTCCAAACATGGAATAATGCGAGAGTGATCGCTGGTAAGGTCATCAGCGTCGACAACAATCAACTTACAGTTGAGGATGGCTTTACCTCTGAACAATTGAATGCCATTGTTGGCAGCGTCACTGTCACAATTGAAGAGGGTTCATTCTTCATTGGAATGATCGTGCCTTACGAGCAAAATCATCTCTTCTTCCCATCACCATTTGATTTACCGCTCCTAAAGCCTGAGCATGCCTTTTCTTATATTGAAGATAGCAGCTTGGATGCTGACTATGATTCACCACAGGAATATTTGAAGGACTTTTTCTTAGAAGTCTTAAGTGAACTGCCAATGATTGGTGGTATGCTGGAAATAGAAGAGATGGAATGGTCAAAACCAATTTATAAGGAGGTTGCCGATATTTTCAAGGCGAAGCTGGAGTCTGAGGTACCGCCTCCGATTGTCGATACTGGGATTATCCTTTGGTTTAATTTTTGTGAGAAAAAGCAAAAGCGCATCCAAAATCCAAATCTTTATGCTGCTGCTGTCCATTATTTACTGTCGACGATTGCACCGCTGGGAGAAGTGAGAACGCAAAAGG
This sequence comes from Neobacillus vireti, assembly GCF_001026695.1. Lineage (GTDB taxonomy): Bacteria > Bacillota > Bacilli > Bacillales > Cytobacillaceae > Neobacillus > Neobacillus vireti. The sequence goes on along the minus strand of NZ_LDNB01000007.1, from coordinate 206,165 downwards.
AGCTGGCAAGGCTTTACGGTGCTGCCTCAAATGCTGTTGCTTCGATTGTTTTAGAGATGGAAGCCGAATTATCTTCGGAAATAGCCGAGTTGAAGAGCTTGTTTTTTGGCGGGGAGGAACCACCCGTTATGCCACCGTTTGAAACAGCATCCATAATTGAGTTTCCGATAGGTGGGAGCTCTGGAATAGATAAGGCTGGTAAACAAAAAAGCAAGCCAGAACTAGAGCTTATTAAGAATAAAGGCAAAAAAGGGTCCAAGAAGGGTCAAGAGGATTAAAATGAAAAACGAGAGGCGCTTTTATGCTTGCCTCTCGTTTTTGCATAGTGATAAGAAAGATAAATTTCGACTTCGAGAATTGTCCAGCTCCAGCGCCCTAGCGGCTAGTGCGCTGGAGCTTTTCTTATTGAGTTGCTCTTTTCGGTGCGTGGGCAGCTTCTCTAGCTGATTTACTTGGTCCGCCGTGACAGGAGGAGCAGCCCTGTTTATCTTCTTTTTGATGCCCGGATATTGGATCCCCAGTAGTAGCATCTTTTTCACTAAGCTTCCCGGTTATCCCATAAATATTGGTCGAGCCGTTATGGCAGCTTATACAAAACTTTCGTTCATCAGAATCGGTCCACGTAGAACCTGTTGTCTTAAACTTATCTTCGGCTTTTAGTTGCACATTGCCAAGCTCTTCCCTTAACATTTTAATATTATTCGAACCGTGTGTTTCATGGCATTCTGCACACGGAAACTGGCCATTTAACGTGCTGCCGCTGTCTTCTGTTGCATTAATATTATGCAAGGATTCGTTAATATGGGGTTTACTGTAATATTGGTTAATATCAGAAGCCGGTTTATCCCCTTTTTCAACTGCATTTCCTCTATGACAGCTTAAACATAATGAAAATTCATCCGCTTTTCCCTCTGCAGTACTAGCCTTTTTATAGGTTCGAATATGGCTATCGGCAGTGGAAACTGGTTTAAAACTATTCGGATTCTCCATTGTCCCCTGTGTATGCGGATTATGACAACTTGTGCAGGAGCTGCTAGAGTTTTGATTATGTTGATTGGTTTTAAGCGTCTCCTTATGTTCAACTACCTTTGGTCCAATTTGAGTGCCCGTTGTCCCATCATGACAGGTCATGCACAAATTTTCTTCATTTCCAAATGTACCGCCTTCTAGGCGTTCATTCTTTCCGTTATGGGTGCTATGGCAGTATTGGCATGCATTGGTCACATTTGAATAATTTCCGTGTATATTGAAGTCTAATGATCTTTTATGGTCCGGTATGTCGGCGATTTTCATTTCCGGATCAGTCGAAAGATCTTCCACATCTTGTTGATTAATACTAACCGTAGTAAATTTAAGGAACCTTGGAATGATTTTTCCCGAATCATTTGCGATGTTTGGGTTCAAATACACACAATAAGTTGTTCTGTGGCTAAGCTTCTTTTCCGGTGTAAATGTATATACAAACGACTTTATGCCATTTGAAATATCAAGAGTGTTTATTAACTTCTCTTTTCCCTTTTCTCCATCTTTTCCGTGTTCTCCGAAAAACGTTATCAATGGTTGAGTTTTAGATAAAGATTCATCACTTCTGATGTCAATTAATATTTGATAACCCACAGGTACCCGAGTCATATCTTCAGCTGGAAGAAAGTGTTCTTTAGTCCAATCCCTTTTCGTATCTGTCGGATCATACAATTTCTCCGAACCCTTTGGAATGAGATACATTTTTGCCATATATGGCCTATTTCTATTTTCCTCAATAGAGGTTTGCATAGTCCCAGGAGTGGAAGCAGCAGATTGACTTGTGGCTTCTTCTTTAGTTGAAGGCTGGCTTGGATCAACCGTCTCATTAAGGGCAGCCGATTGTGTAACTTTATTCCGTTCGGTCACTGTAGTCCTAACAGTAAAGGACTGATCAACACTATTACTAACTCCATCCTTATCGGTGACGAAAAAGGTAAGAGTATGGGGCCCCTCACTGAAATCCCCTGAATAAGAGAAGTCAGCATCTTTATCCTTCGGTGTGATTGAAAGCTTTCCATCCAATGTCATCTCTTTAGGCTGCTCTGAATCACCTGGCAGCTGTTCGAATACCTTTATTGTAAGTAGGTCCGGAGTAGTAGATTCACTGGAAATTTTCCCGGTTAATTCAACCGTTGAAACATTAAACACTGCTCCTTCATCAGGTGTATTCATGGATATTTCCGGGACACCTGTTGCAGAAAGAACATTTGTTTGAGGAGAATATAAAAGGAGGGAACTAAGAAAAACGCTCCAAATAACGATGTATGTGAATAACTTTCGTTTGACGTTCATCCTTTTCATGATATTCATCCTTTTCTCTTTGCCTAAAAAGCAAATGGCTTTTTTATTTGCTAAACGGGTGCTTTTGCTTTTCTTAATTATATCAAGTGAATTAACATTAATTATCGTCGTTAAGTTAAATCTTTTTGACAATTTGTCTCCTAGCTGGAATAATAAAACAAGGCAGTAATAATGACTATTACTACCTTGTTTACCTTACATCCGTTTTTTGGTGAGCTAACGAATAGTGCGGCTATTTGTTAGCTTTTTTTTAGCGGATTTTTGTTTTTCCGCTATAATCTCCACCTGGGACTACAGTAACACCAGGAATCGTATGTGTTGATTGGTGACAAGCCCAACAAACAGCCATGTTGGTGAACTTCTTGTTAGAAGAACCGCCAGCACTTACATCTTTCATGTAATCTTTGGCAACTGCTTCAGTCCAGCCTTTACCACCTTGTGCAGGTGTTTTCGTTAAATCAGCAATTGTTTTTCCAGCAGTATCCATCAACGTGGTAATATCTGTACCGTGAGCATAGTGACAAGCTGCACAGTTTCTGCCTTGTGAGCTGGAGTTAGAAGTATGCGTGTAAAGGAAATCATGATTGGTGTTTCCTGGCGCTTTGTCCTTATTACTATTTCTACCAGCACTTCTGCTAGCAGCATAATCATCATGACAAGCTGCGCAGAATTGAGAATAGTTTACTTTGTCAGCATTGTCCTTAGGACCAATGGATGTGGTGATTTTTAGTCCTGAATTTGTTGTCGATTTATTTATGTCAGCATAAGCAGGATCTTCAGTTAAAGCAAGGTTAATGGTTTTAATTCCATTTTGAACAGGTACCTTTACTCCACCCACAGTACCATAAGCAAATGGCGTATTACCGATCACATTTTCTTTTAATAATCTGTCATTGACAGATCCGTGCGGGTTATGACAGCTTGAACATGTTAATTCGTTTGTATCTTTATTGGTATAGGCACCAGGAGCAGCACCATTTTTGATTCCTGATGATACATTATGCATGGATTCACTTTCATGGGATTCGCTGAAAATTCCGGCTCCACTTGCTTTTTTGACGTTATAAAAGCCCAATGTACCGTCATGACAGGATAAACACATATCATATTCGGCGTTTTTGAATTTAACTAATTTAGCATCAGCACCATTATGTGTACTGTGACAGTTAGCACAAGAGTTTGTATTGTTTTGGAAATTACCATGTGTTCTATGTGCATTTACTTGCCCGAAGTTATCAACTGTGCCGATATTAATTCCTTCTGCCGGGTTGCTTGGTGTTGGGGTGAAATTTCCTTCTGCAGACGCCAAGGCAGCAAACATGCTTAGCAAAACTAGCGTCAACAATGCCGAAAAGCCTAATTTAATCTTGCTCATTTCTAAAAACCTCCCAAATTTCTTTCTCTCTCTCTTTTTTTATCTATCAATAATCTAAAACGGTCGATCGTATTTTTTCGCATCACCTCCTTTAATGTAAGGCTGTGTTAAAAGTGAATGTTGATTTCCGTTCCAGGCGCTTCGCGTTCCGCGGGGCGGGCGGTGAGCCTCCTCGGCGAATTGCGTGCCTGCGGGGTCTCACCTGTCCCGCTGCTCCCGCAGGAGTCTCGCGCCTTCCACTCCAATCAACATTGTGCTAAAAAATCAACAATATTCTTTAACAACAGCCTAATGTAAAATAGAAGATTAATAGAAGACTGAAATTCTTTGGTTAATCGTATCTGTTACGAAAATGGCGTCTCGTTCGTCTATAAATAAGCCGTTAGGTAAGTAAAGCTGACCGTTGTCTGTTCCCATTCCTCCTAATACCCGGACTTCCTTTCCATCCTTGTCATAGGCATAAATATTATGGGATAAATTACTTACCACATAAACAGTGCCTTTGGAATCAACTCCTACGCCCCTTGGATTAACAAAAATCGGTTCACCTTTTCCATCCGTGGAGCCATTAATGATTCTGATAAACTTTCCGTCTTTATCAAAAACTTGAACGCGGTTATTACCGGAATCAGTGACATAAATATGATTATCTTTATCGACAGCTACGGCGTTAGGAGCAATGAACATGCCCTCTTCTTGACCAGCGCCGCCAATTTCCATCAATTTTTTGCCTTCTAAATTAAAGACAAACAACTTGTTTTCTTTAATATCGGTGACATACAACTTTTCTCCGTAGATGCGCAATCCTCCTGGCGACTTAATCGCCTTTTCTTGATCAGGGAAATAGTTAATAAATTCACCTTTGTTATTAAAAATGGAAATGTTGCCATTATATAAATCAGCTACATAAATATTTTCATTTTTATCGCCTGAAATTCCGTACGGGAATTGCAATTGGCCTTTTTCTGTGCCTGCTTTCCCAAATTTCAAGACATTATTTCCAGATTGATCAAATACCTGTACTTGATTGTTATTTGTATCGGTAACGTAAAGGAGCTCGCCAATTTTGGCAACATCCATTGGTTTATTCAGTGGAGCATCGAAGCTGCCATAGAAAGACTGTCTAAATTCAGGTTCACCGCCAACAGGGTTTGCTTTCGCCACGATGGGTTTCAGTGTTGGTCCTAAATCAAAAAAGGTGATGCCCGTGAATAGTGCTGCAGAAAGTACAACCATTGTACTCATCCATATATATACAGTTGTCTTTTTCAATTCTAGTCATCTCCTTTTATTTGCTGTCTTTCGTTTTGGCTGCTAATCTAGTTAACGCTTCTGATGCCGGTTTATAAAGAGGGTCGTAACTCAATGCCTTTTTGTAGAGCTCCTCGGCATCAGTCACTTTTCCTTGATCCTCTGCTACCCTGCCAATCTCAAAGATAATATCATTATTAACTGGCATTAGTTTGTTTGCTTCATCAAGAGATGCCAGGGCATCTTTGTACATTTTTAATTTTCGATAAACCATTCCTTCTAATAAATAGCCCTTATAGTCTTTCGGGGCTAATTCTACTGCCTTTTTGGATTGCTTTAGAGCATCGTCATAGCGCTTTTCATCGTTATAAACAACCCCTAAGTTGAAATACGCTCCGACATTCTTCTTATCTAAATCAATGGCAATTAATAATTGTTTAATAGCATCCTCATTCTGACCTTTTAAATTATAGGAATAACCTAAGTTAACCCGGTGTTCAGGATTGTTGGGTTCTTTACTAACCTGGCCTTCATAAAAGGCAATTTGTTGGTCGATTCTGCTTAGGTCCTTATTTGACCAGATAAATTTGTCACAAATTAAATATCCACCAATCAAGCTTATAAGTAAGGTTGAAATGATGAGCGATAATCCTTGTAACTTTGTAAAGCGGTCTTTTCGTTTCATTTCACGTGTATTTTTGTTGGATTCAGGCTTTTCGATAATCGGGAGTTCTTGGGCTTCCATAAGGATCCTCCTCAAAAAATTCTTATTCATTGCTATTATGGACTAGCCCAAAGATTTGCATAGGCTAGTCTTTATTGCTTTTGTGGCAGCTTGTGCAAGTTTTTTCTGCATGGCAGGTATAGCATCTTGCTTCCGGTTTCTTCACATTCTCCACAGGTATCGGGTGACGGTCACGCCAATTATTTCGATGTTTCATCTGGTGACATGTAGAACAATTAACCGTATTGTCACTAGCAGTATTGGATCGATTAGGCTCATGGCAGGTATAGCATTTTTCTTCGTTTTTACTTGCTTGTGCTCCATGGCTGCCGATAAACGATTGCGTATGGCTTGCAGGACGTGTTTTGTGACAGGCCTGGCAAAAAGTATTTTCTTTTGCATATGTGTGTTCGTTTTTGTTTGATTGCCCGCTATCTTGGTTTAAATATTTGTCAATCACAGAGACCTCTTCATACCCTTCTAACGTCGCTGTAGACATATACTTATGACATGCATTGCAATCCTTTAAGTCTGTTTTCGCGATGATGCCATGCGTTTTCGTTTTGAAATCTGCCTTTTTATGGCTGTCCGGAACCATTCCGGTCGTGTGGCACGCACTGCATTCCGTGGTTATCTTTCTTGCAATATGACAATCCATACACGTTTCCATTTTTGGACGAATGAATTTCAGATCCGCCATCGCCGCTTTACCGACCTTGCTATCCCATTTATCATAGTCAGTCTTGAAGGTCATATTTCGGTCGGCAATTTCCCCATGGGCAACATTGCTATGGCATTGTGTGCACTTAATTTTTTTATCTGTATGCTGTTGATGGGGAATAATGATATCCCCTGATGCTGAGACTTCACGCGTTGCCATATTATGACACTTTTCACATTTACTATTTAAAATTTCTTTCGGCATGCGAATGATCGCTGCTGTTGTCACTTGTTCATTTCGTAAACCCTTGATAACTCCGTCTGCTTTATCCTTCGCTATCTGCTTAATCCCAGGCTCAGTATGGCATTTTACACAATCCACTTCGCTATGGGTGGAGGCTTTCCATGTATAATACTCTGGCTTCATCTCATGACAGGATGAGCAAAACTTTGAGCTTGAGGTTGCATGTAGCCCGTAAACTCCGATAATGAAGAATAGGACTAGAAACAACAATGTTAAGGTTGCAATTTTAATTAACATATAGCGATAACGAGGAGGGAACCGCAGCTGTTTTTTCTCATCATTCATAAAAGCGTCCCTCCAGATTAAAAATTTTATTATTTTGTTTTATCATCTTTAAAACCAGTTCTGTGGCAGTATTGACAATAAACATCTGTGGGTGCTTTTACATTGCCTGAGTCAGCTTTTGGCTTATCACGATCATGGCAGACAAAGCATTCTGCTTTCTGGTCATTTGTTTTTGCATTGGCCGCATGAGATGTTAACCATTGATTGCTATCCCCATGTCCTTTAGGACGGTCGGAGTGACAGGCGCTGCAGAATTTATTTGTTCTAGCTTGATCTTTTACCACTGTCAGGTTAGGTGTATATTTACTTGCTTTTGTTTCCTGCTCTTTCATTTTCAGTAATGACATAATGTCTTCTTTTGGAATTTCTCTTGCCCATTTAGAATCTTGGTGACAGTTCACACATTTATCAAGCTGTTGAACCGCAGTACCACCATGATTTCCACTCCAATCAGCTGCTTGGTGCGTCTTTGGAATTTCTGTTTGTTTGTGGCATGTTTTACATTCCATCGAAATCTTAACGTCTTTCTTTTGCTTTCCAATTGCTTGTAAAATTATTTCCTGGTTTTTTTCATCATGTGCTGCTGCCGTTTCATCTTCCTTCGTTTCCGTTGATGCGGCTTCACCAGATGCTTTTTTCGCTTGTTCGTCCAGCTTGTGCTGGACTTCTTCCGGATTTGGCGGAACGTTGTAAGCAACCTCTTTCCATGGTTCTTCACCGTTGTTTACTTTCTCATGGCAGTCAATACAAGAGCCCATGTTAGGTCTCAAGTATTTCTCCTCCATTAGCTTTTCAGCATTTTCCTTTGTCCAATGGCCGCGAACCTCTTCGGTATTAATTCCGCGGGCAGCGATTTTGGCATGCACAACCCCTGCATGACAGGTAATACAAGGAATATCCTTTTCAATATGACCTTTATGATTCACTTTTAAGTCACCAGATGCAGTGACAAGGCGGTTCTTGGAGTGACATTGTAAGCAGTTCTCGTTAGAAACGGCTTCTTCTTCCGTTTGAACAATTTGTTCAGGTATGCCTGTTACATGGTAGTAAACCTCTTTCATTGATTTCATTTTGTGGGTAATCATGTTGGTAAACCCAGGCTTAATATGACATTGAACACAGGAAATATTACTATGCGCACTCGCTGTAAACGTTGAATACTCAGGTGCCATCTCGTGACAGCTTGAACAGAATGATGGCGAGTTGGTTAAGGAAAGCACTCCGTATCCACCGCCGAAAACAACAATACAACCAACGAGTGAAACGAATAACAGCTTCCACCGGTTGACTGGATTCTTCCAATCTATATTTCTGAACTTTTGCCAAAGTCTGCGAATCAGGCCAACTTTCTTTTTATTTTCTCTTGTTTCGGGATCTGTCTCTTTATTTTTCTTTTTCCCCCAAATGGCCACTATACTCACCCTTCCCATTTTGGTTTTGATTCTCTATTTATTTTCCATATTAACCTCTCTAAAGGTAGTATCTAACATTGTAAGATTATAATCCAATGTACAATTTGTGAATATTTTTTCATAATGATTAATCTTCTCTTTTTCACTAAAAACAACATATAAACGTTGTTATTTCAGGGTTACATTAGCACTATCTTTATAGTATTAACTGACACATAAATGTATTTTTATATAAAATAATTAATATTTATTCAATCATCATTTAAGTTTGAAAGAGATTATTCGGATCCGCTATGAATTATCCGTAAAACGCTACTACTCTGACATATTTGTCTAAAAATCGAACATTGTTCTAAAGTCTGCTGTTAGGGGAGTTTGTCAAATTTTGCTTCCCTGCTAACATTGTTGTCACTGAATTACGGAAGTGGTAAGATAAATAGGGAAATTATCGAATGATTTTGACAGATTTTTTTGAAAAAGTGAATTTTGACACTCGAAAAAAAGGAGCGTTCATCATTGATGGGGATTTTAAATAAAGTATTTGATCTGAACAAACGCGAGCTAAAGCGTTTAGACAAGATAGCTGTGAAAATTGACGCACTTGCTGCTGAAACAGAAAGGCTTACAAACGATCAGCTTCGTGAAAAAACGGAAGAGTTCAAGGCACGTTATCAAAAGGGGGAAACCCTTGACGACCTGCAAGTTGAAGCATTTGCCGTTGTTCGTGAAGGTGCTCGCCGTGTGCTTGGTCTGTATCCATATCATGTTCAATTAATGGGAGGTATTTCTCTTCATGAAGGGAATATTTCCGAGATGAAAACTGGTGAAGGTAAAACATTAACGGCAACCATGCCGGTGTACTTGAATGCCCTTTCTGGCAAGGGTGTTCACGTTGTTACGGTCAACGAATACTTGGCAAGCCGTGACGCTACCGAAATGGGCCAGCTATATGAATTTTTAGGATTAACGGTTGGATTGAATTTAAACAGCATGGATAAGGATGAGAAGCAGGCAGCCTACGCTTGTGATATTACCTATGGTACGAACAACGAATTTGGCTTTGATTACCTGCGTGACAACATGGTCCTTTATAAAGAGCAAAAAGTACAGCGTCCACTGTTTTATGCGGTCATTGATGAGGTTGACTCGATTTTAATTGATGAAGCGCGGACACCACTGATCATTTCAGGTTCAGCGCAAAAGTCGGCTGTCCTTTATATCCAGGCTAATGCCTTTGTCCGGGTCCTGGAGAAGGATACAGATTATACGTATGATGAGAAAACAAAGGGTGTTATGCTGACCGAAGAAGGGATTAGCAAAGCCGAAAAAGCATTCGGGATTGAAAACCTGTTTGACATGTCTCATGTAACCTTAAACCACCATATTAACCAGGCATTGAAAGCGAATGTCAGTATGCACCTTGATATTGATTATGTTGTCCAAGAAGGCGAAATTATCATTGTCGACCAATTTACTGGCCGTTTGATGAAGGGACGCCGCTATAGTGAAGGCCTGCACCAAGCGATTGAGGCAAAAGAAGGCCTTGAGGTCCAAAACGAAAGTATGACGATGGCAACCATTACGTTCCAAAACTACTTCCGTATGTATGAAAAATTGGCTGGTATGACCGGTACAGCAAAAACGGAAGAAGAAGAATTCCGCAATATTTATAATATGAATGTTATTGTCATTCCTACTAACAAACCAATTGCTCGTGATGACCGTCCCGATTTAATTTACTCCTCGATGGATGGCAAGTTCCGTGCGGTTGTCGAAGATATTGCTGAGCGTAATCAAAAAGGCCAGCCGGTGCTGGTTGGTACGGTGGCGATTGAAACATCTGAACTGATTTCTACTTATTTGTTTAAAAAGCGGATTCATCACAATGTCTTGAATGCGAAAAATCATGAACGTGAGGCAGAAATCATTGCCGAAGCCGGTCACAAAGGTTCCGTTACGATTGCGACGAACATGGCCGGTCGTGGTACGGACATTAAGCTTGGCGAAGGAGTTATTGAACTCGGCGGTCTTGCGGTAATTGGTACTGAACGCCACGAAAGCAGACGGATCGATAACCAGCTCCGCGGACGTTCAGGCCGTCAAGGCGATCCAGGTATTACTCAGTTCTATTTATCTATGGAAGATGAGCTCATGCGCCGCTTCGGATCTGATAATATGAAAACGATGATGGAAAAACTCGGCATGGATGATAATCAGCCGATTCAAAGTAAGATGGTGTCCCGTGCCGTTGAATCTGCGCAAAAACGCGTAGAGGGCAATAACTTTGACGCTCGTAAACAGCTGCTGCAATATGATGATGTTCTCCGTCAGCAGCGTGAAATTATTTACACGCAGCGTGATGAAGTGTTAGAATCTGAGAATCTTCGCGACATTGTTCAGAAAATGATCTTAAACTCGATCCAGCGTAATGTCGAAACATATGCTTCCCGCCATGAGAATGAAGAAGATTGGAACCTGCAAGGGATTGTCGATTACGTCCATGGGGCTCTGCTTCATGAGGGCGATATGAGCGTGGAAGACTTTAAGGGCAAGGATACCGACGAAATTGTTGACACTATTTTCGCTAAAGTGAAGGAACGCTACGAGGAGAAAGAACAAATTCTTTATCCAGAGCAAATGCGCGAATTCGAGAAGGTCGTTACGCTGCGTGCGGTTGACTCTAAATGGATTGACCACATTGACGCCATGGATCAGCTTCGTCAAGGTATCCACTTGCGCGCTTACGGACAAATCGATCCGCTTCGAGAATATCAGCATGAGGGCTTTGCGATGTTTGAGGCAATGGTGCAATCGATTGAAGATGAGGCTGCTATGTACATCATGAAGGCCGAAATCCGCAACAATCTGGAGCGTGAAGAGGTAGCAAAAGGGCAAGCGATGAATCCGAAAGATGATGGCGAACCCGTTAAGAAAAAACCGAAAGTTAACCAAGTTAACGTCGGCCGCAACGATCCATGCATCTGCGGCAGCGGCAAAAAGTATAAGAATTGCTGCGGTGCGGTGAAATAATCTTGGTTTGAAGTTGAATTCTAGGCCGTGAAATAATCTAGCTTTGATGTTAACATGCTTTAGAGTTGCAGAATTGAGTTTATTTTGGGGGCTGGCAAGCATTTTGCCGGCTCCTTTTGTGCTTTCATGGGTTTGGTTCAAACTCTATGTTTATTATCTTCAAAGGAGGTGTCGTCCTGGAACAAGAATCTTTTCATCTGATTGGATTTGAGGTCCTAGGCAGAAATGGACTTTAAGGTTACCGTCACACATTCATTAATTTCAGCTCACTCAATACGCAGCCTGTTGGCCTCCTATGAGATTGCAGATGTAATTAGCTGTGATTTTTTAACAAGGGGTTTAAACGATAGTTATGTGATCACAACAGATTCCGTGAAGTATATTTTCCGAGTTTACCGCCATAATTGGAGAAGCGAATCCGACATTCTTTTTGAAATCGATGCTCTAAATTATTTTAAAAAAGCTGGTATCCCGGTATCATCCCCGATAAATACAGTGGAGGGAAATTGGGTTATTGCCCTTCACGCACCTGAAGGAATTAGATATGGGGTATTATTTACCTATTCCCCTGGCGAAAGACCAGTAATTAGCGAAGCAAATTGTTTCACAATCGGCAGGTCGTTAGCCGAACTGCATAAGCATTCAAGTTCGTTCCATTCCGCTCACAGGAGAAATTTCGACTTAGATATGCAGCACCTTTTGGACGAGCCTCTCACGTATCTTTCTCCAGTGCTAGAAAAGGTTTTACATCGGGAAAATTCGTTGAAGGATATCGTCGAAAAAATAAAAAGTGAATTTTCGGGCATAAAGCTTGAATATGGATTTTGTCACGGTGATTTCCATAACTTTAATATGCACATTGACGATCAGAAACTTGAAGTCTTTGATTTTGATTGCTGTGGCTTTGGCTATCGTGCCTATGATATAGCCGTCTTTTGGTGGAATTTAAAAAATAACTACCCTAACCAAGAAAAAGCTTGCTGGGATGAATTTTTAAATGGGTATCTTAGCAAAAAAAATATCCAAGAAGCAGACTTAAAAAGTTTATCCCTTTTTATTTCAGTTAGAAGGATTTGGCTGCTGGGGACGATGATAAAAAATGAGGATGTTTGGGGTACAAATTGGATAAATGAGACCAATCTAAATCGGTTTTTTTTAGATATAGAGCAGGATCAGCAACAATATACTCTGCTATGAACTAAGATCCTGTGTGATTTGTGGATGCTCTCCGAATTTCGTGAACATAAAACATAGAGTTATCCACATGGGGATAACTCTATGTTTGGGCTTATTTTGATATTGGAAAACCTGCATGGTACTTTCTTTCAGAAAAAATGCTGCCCCGGCATGCGGAGCAGCGTTCTCATTCGTTATTGAGCTTCAATTAACCCGTAGCGGCCGTCTTTTCGTTTGTAAACGACGTTTGTACGATTTGTGTCTGCATTGTTGAATACATAGAAATTATGTCCAAGCATGTTCATTTGCAGGATTGCTTCTTCACTGTCCATTGGCTTGAGATCAAAGTGCTTTGTACGAACTACTTCTAATTCGTCTTCATCAACTTCATGAACCTCTGAATGTTCAGAAACGGCAAAGGTAATTGGAAAATCACCTTTTTCACGGAATTTACGGTTTACCTTTGTTTTGTGTTTGCGAATTTGGCGCTCAAGCTTGTCAGAAACTAAGTCAATCCCCGCATACATATCTACGTTTGTTTCCTCTGCACGTAATACTAGTTGCTGCATTGGAATGGTTACCTCTACTTTTGAAGTTTTATCTTGATAAAATTTTAGATTCACATTTACCTTTGCATCTGGAGCTTCGGTAAAATACCGTTCCAATTTTGAAATTTTCTTTTCTACATACTCTCTAATTGCTGGAGTTACCTCAATGTTTTCACCACGAACGTAATATTTCATTTGTGGACTCCTCCTTTTGTTAAGGCTATGTGATAATAATTCTATCTTGCCCTATGATTATCCTGCTAAATCCGGATAAAAATTTTGTCGAATTTTTGACAAAAACGACTGGCAAATAGTAAAAATGTTTTTGATGACCTTTGACTTTAGTAGGCAATGTTTACTAAAATGAAAGATTGTTCTTCTTAATTATAATTGTAAGTGGGATAATTTTCTACAAAAACGCTCACAAGGTGGTTACATTTGCTCATTACACCTGCAACTACCAGATGTCATCCGTCTATCTTGCAATCGTTAGCGATTGGATTCTTGCTGCACCTGCCGCTTTCAAAAGTTTTGCTGCGTGCCTTAGTGTTGAACCTGTTGTATAAATATCGTCTACAAGGACAACTGTTTTTCCTTCTAAAGATATATCAGTTTCAACCGTGAAGACTTGTGGAAGATGGATGCGCTCTGACCTTGATTTCTTTGATTGTTTTTCTAAGTGAATTCGGGTAAGCAGTTCTGATGGCGGAAAGCCTGATTCAATCAGCAGTGCGGCCGCCTGATTAAACCCCCGCTCAACAAGGCGCTCCCTGCTTAATGGAATCGGTACAAGTAAATCTGGAGCTATTCTGGCAAGCACATCTTTGAAAAATGGCGCAAACAACTTCGCCAGTACATAATCACCGCGAAATTTAAACATTGCTATCACTTCTTTTAAAAAATCATTATAGAGGAAAAGAGAGCTGTTTTTGTCGAGGAAGCCCTGCCACTCGGGATCTTCCTCCCATCGGAAGCAGTCATGGCATAAATCACCGTTGCGGAATTTTTCATCGAGCAAACAAAAGGGCCTGCCGCAAATTCTGCATGCCTCACCGTCAATTTTTTCAAGCCTTCTTTCACATGTGGAGCAGATGAGGGTTTCTTTTTCTAATGAGAATAACGCCCCCCAGCCTAAGTTTGGACGGATTGTTTCATGACAGATTAAACAGCGGTCTTGTGGGAAAAGATTCATCGATTACTTTCTCCCTTCATTTGAAGTGATAGATTATCGGTCGAGTAAGCCACGTTTTACGCCCTCCCGATTCATTTCGATTATTTGCCTTCTGGCTTTTATCATTTCTTCGGTTTTTCCGTAATGAAAAAAGGTTACCATTCCGTTCGGATGTTCTTTACTCCTCCCCGCCCTTCCGGCGATTTGCACCAAAGCACTTTCTGTAAAAATAGAATCTTCCGCACCGATAACGGCTACATCGATATTCGGAAAGGTGACCCCGCGTTCGAGGATGGTCGTCGTCAATAGCAGCGGGATTTCTTTGGCACGCATTTTTTGGACCTTTTCTTTCCGGTCAGGATCCTCCGCATGTACGGCTTCAATGGTTGGCTCGAACTGGCGGAGGATTGGGAGTGCTTTTTCCATTAAACGGATATGAGGGAAGAAGACGAGTGCTTGCTTATTTGCTTGGAGTCGCTCATTTATCCAACTGAGGACATTTGCCGGCAGCATGTCCTTATGGAGCCGCTTTTGCCAGTTGCCGCACCAGACAAATTCCGGCACCGGGAGTGGATGGCGATGGAATCGTGCTGGTATAGTGGTAAAGGCTCTCTTGCCGCTGCGGCACTCTCGCTGCCATTTTTCATTTGGCGTCGCTGTCAGGTATATAATCGCGGAGACCTGTTTCCGCGCCTGGATAGCGGCATGCTGGAGCGATTCCTCGACTGTATAAGGAAAGGCGTCGACCTCGTCTAAAATCAGTGCATCAAAGGCCTGGTAAAATCGAAGCAGCTGGTGCGTGGTTGCGATTGTGAGTGGTGCAAATAGATGGCGGTCTTCGCTGCCGCCGTAAAGCGAGGCAACGGTAATCTCCGGGAATGCAGCCTTCAGTCTTGGCGTAAGTTCGAGAACAACATCTGTTCTCGGGGTAGCGATGCAGATTCTTTTTTTCGCAGCAAGAGCGGTCTCGATACCGGCGAAAAGAACTTCCGTTTTTCCCGCTCCGCAAACAGCCCAGACTAGATGGTCTTGATTTTGGTGAATAGCCTCGACCACACGATTTGATGCCTCCAACTGCCCCTGTGAAAGCGTCCCCTGCCATTGGCTGTTGTTTGCAGGAAGAATGGTGTCAGGCACCGGGCCATTCCAGCCCACAAGTGGAGTGCATGCACTGATTCTTCCCATCATGATACACTGGCGGCAATAGCGGCAGGTTTCTCCACAGCGGGCGCAGGGGTAGGAAGCGAACCATTGTGGATCCTTGTTTCCACAGCGCGCGCATGCCGGCTGTTTTCCTTTGTAAACAATCCCTTGCCGGTATGTTACATATCCATTTTCATAATGTGACTGAATTTCATTTAGCGGGAATGGAATATCGTCAAGAAGGAGCTGTTTTCCGGTCAAAAGCAGCTGAAGTTTGCGGTTATATTGGTAGTCTGGGTTGAGCGGCGGCGGCTGGATGGCTGGGATTTGCGAGATTGGCAGTGAATCTTCGATTGTGTTGCTAGAGAATAATATTCCATCTTTTATGGTAAACCGCATGTTGCCACCTTCTTTGGACTTAATTGATATTTACGATTTTTGGTTTTTCCTGTTGCAGGTAAATCTAATCTAATGAGAATCTTTTGCGATGTATGGATAGTTGGGAGGTGCAGGAAGCTTCGAAACTCAAAGTTGGTAATCGTTGGGCCAAATAAGTGGAAGTGGTCACTGAGGGCATCTAGATGGGCATCTTTTGAAGAAGTGTTGCAGACGGAACAAGTCCATTTCCCTCTGTTGTATGTCATCGGGATGTGCCGGCATGTTTCAATTGGGCAACAAACCCCGCTGCGAATATCTTTTTTTGTTAGGTTATATTCTTGTAAAATGTGAATCAGTTTTGGGCTATGCTCACTTAAGAGCAGTTGTCCTATTTGGGTGAGGGTCTGGGTATCCACTCTTTCATGATTAAATCGTTGTTCTATGCTCTCAATTTTATTAAAAAGATCTCTTCCTTTACAGACTTTGCTGAAATCGGTTCGATCTCCAGGATTGGTTTTTAAAATTGTTTTTGTTGCACTTTTGAAAAAAACAAGATGCTCAATCGGCAGTAAATTCAGTCCGTTTTTAACCAGCCATTTTCTAAGGAGGGATTGGAGCCGTTGTGCTTGGACACGCGGGTCCTCAAATGATTCTTCTGTCCCGTCATCATTTTGACGAATCAGCTGTTTAAAGATATTATCAAAAAGCAATGTACCGAGAATATTTTTTGCTTCGATGATTAGGATAAGGTTTTGGGATAGGAGAAGGGTATCAATTTGAAAGTGAATACCATTGACTTGGAGTTGGAGGTCGTGGAAGATAAGGTATTTTTCTTGTGGAAGTTCTTTTACGTAATTGGCTAATGCAATTTCGCCCCAGTATCCAGCCCATCTCTTGGCTAGATCTCTCTCAATTTCTTGATATCGCCTATGGCCAGCGATTAGGCGATTTTTTAATATTTCGGTTAATAATAGCCGTTGGGGAGGTGTTAGTTCTTTCATATTCAATTTATTCGTCACTCCATTTTCTTGGAAATATTTTTACTTTGGATGGATTCTGCATTTCATGGCGAACTTCCTGCTTATTTGTCGAAGACTTTGTGAAGGTTTTATGTCATTTGCATTTCTGTATGGGGGTTCTGCTAGTTTCGAGCCGGGATCTGCTAGTTTCAAGCCTGGATCTCGCCAAACTGAACGGGATTCTCGCCAAACTGAACGGCATTCTCGCCAAACTAGGAACTTATTTCGCCAACTTTCTCTTTGATTTCGCCAAACTCGCTCTCGATCTCGCCATACCCTTTTTATTACNAGGAACTTATCAACTTTCTCTTTGATTTCGCCAAACTCGCTCTCGATCTCGCCATACCCTTTTTATTACCTATTTTTCTGGCCAAGACTCCGATTTTTCAAGAGTTTTGGGCACGCTTATCGATGATTTCGCCAACTCAAGCCGGGATTCTCGCCAAACTGAACGGCATTCTCGCCAAACTAGGAACTTATTTCGCCAACTTTCTCTTTGATTTCGCCAAACTCGCTCTCGATCTCGCCATACCCTTTTTATTACCTATTTTTCTGGCCAAGACTCCGATTTTTCAAGAGTTTTGGGCACGCTTATCGATGATTTCGCCAACTCAAGCCGGGATTCTCGCCAAACTGAACGGCATTCTCGCCAAACTAGGAACTTATTTCGCCAACTTTCTCTTTGATTTCGCCAAACTCGCTCTCGATCTCGCCATACCCTTTTTATTACCTATTTTTCTGGCCAAGACTCCGATTTTTCAAGAGTTTTGGGCACGCTTATCGATGATTTCGCCAACTCAAGCCGGGATTTCGCCAAACTGAACGGGATTCTCGCCAAACTAGGAACTTATTTCGCCAACTATCTCTTTAATTTCGCCAAACTCACACTCGATCTCGCCAAACCCTTTTTATTACCTATTTTTCTGGCCAAGACTCCGATTTTTCAAGAGTTTTGGGAACGCTTATCAATGATTTCGCCAACTCAAGCCGGAATTTCGCCAAACTGAACGGGATTCCCGCCAAACTGAGAACTTATTTCGCCAACTTTCTCTTTGATTCCGCCAAACTCACACTCGATCTCGCCATACCCTTTTTATTACCTATTTTTCTGGCCAAGACTCCGATTTTTCAAGAGTTTTGGGCACGCTAATCGATGATTTCGCCAACTCGTGCTGGGATTTCGCCAAACTGAACGGGATTCTCGCCAAACTGAGAACTTATTTCGCCAACTTTCTCTTTGATTTCGCCAAACTCGCTCTCGATCTCGCCAAACAGACTGTCAATCTCGCCAAACTGTTATTATTACCTTTTTTAATCTAACTGAGACACCGATCCTTTGTAGGTGAGGTGAGCTCCAAATTGATGTTTATGGAACAAAAAAACATCCCAACCAGAGGCCGGGATGGCAGTGCAGGAACTTTTCTGTTATTTTTTCATCCAGCCCATGCCCATTGAGCCTTCGCCGAGGTGGGTGCCGATGACGGCTCCGAAGTAGCCGATGGAGAACTCAACGTTGGGGTACAGGGCTGCTAACTCGTTCTGCCATTCCTTCGCCTCTTCCTCACGGTTGGCGTGAATGATGACAGCTTTGTAGGCAGATCCGCTGGCCACATCCACGTCGAGCAGGTCCACTATTCGTTTCATCGCTTTTTTTCGGGTGCGGATTTTTTCAAACGGAACAATGGTCTTGTCGACGAAGTGGAGCAGTGGTTTGACCTGCAGGAGGCTGCCGATGAAGGCCGCGGCTCCTGAAAGGCGGCCGCCGCGCTGCAAATGTGCCAAGTCATCGACCATGAAATACGCACGGGCCGATTGTTTTAAATCTTCAAGTCGACTGATAATCGCCTCTGGCTCCTCGCCTCTTGCCGCCCACTCAGCTGCTTCTATCGCGTAGAAGCCTTGCACCATGCAGCTGATTTCCGAATCAAATGGATAAACCTTGATGCCTTCAACCATCGTGCTTGCCGTTACGGCTCCCTGATACGTGCCGCTGATTCCACTGGAAAGGTGAACACAAATAACAGCATCGTATTCGATGGCTAGCTGCTCAAAGAGCGCAACAAATTGACCAATCGGCGGCTGAGAGGTAGTTGGCAGCTTCTTTGTTTTTACCTCTTCGTAAAACTGGCTCCAAGTAATATCGATTTCTTCCCGATAAACTTCGTTTCCAAAAATAACATTTAACGGGATCATATGTATATTCCATTTATCGCGTAATTCTTTCGGTATGTACGCGGTGCTATCTGTGACAACTGCCGTCCTCATAACTGTTTGTACCATCCTTGTTTTTTTCTGCAACTGTTTGTATTTTATTTTATATGAAAGCGAATAAAATTGCATTATTTTGGGTAACTATTTCCTAAGTATGAAAAAAGAGCATGCGTCTCGGCATGCTCTTCACTCTATTTCACATAATTATCGGACTTCAACCCAGCCATTTTTGATTGCAACGACCACGGCTTGGGTTCGGTCGTTTACGTTCATTTTTTGCAGAATGTTTGATACGTGGTTTTTGACCGTTTTTTCACTGATAAATAAGGCCTCACCGATTCCGCGGTTGCTTTTTCCATCTGCAAGCATTTGCAGCACTTCGCATTCGCGTCGTGTTAATAAATGGAGTGGACGGCGGATTTCAAGTGTTGGCATATATCCGCCACCGCCACCGACTCCTGCAGCTAATTTACGATATTCGTTGACTAAATTGTGGGTAACCTTTGGATGCAAATAGGAACCGCCATCAGCCACGACACGGACTGCTTCAATCAAAGCATCAGCGTCCATTTCTTTTAATAGATAGCCTCTTGCACCTGTTTTTAAGGCATGGGTTACATAGTTTTCATCATCATGAATTGACAGAATGATAACCTTTGTATCCGGGTATTTTTCAATTAACTCACGGGTTGCCTCAACCCCGTTCATTTGCGGCATATTGATATCCATAATAACGACATCTGGCAGATTTTCTTGCACAAGGCCTAATGCTTCGCTTCCATCATCGCCTTCAGCAACAACTTGGAATGATTTTTCAAACTCTAGTATTCTCTTTACGCCTTCTCTGAATAGTTGGTGATCGTCAATAATGACAATTTTGGTAGTCAATTGCTACGCCCCCTAATCTTTCATTAGTTTTATTAGTCATAGAAATGATATCAATTTCATTTAGTTGTTTAATGGAACCTGAATTAATACAGCAGTTCCTTTGCCAATTTTTGAATCAAAAGTGAGTTCACCGTCTAGCAGGTCGACTCGCTCTCTCATTCCGATTATTCCAAAGGACTCTGGTTTCTTTTGGGTAGTATCAAAACCGGAACCATTGTCCTTGACCAACACGGTAATTGCAGCATTCGTAATTTCTAATCTTACTTTGATTTCACAAGCATTTGCGTGTTTCAGCGCATTTTGTACGGATTCCTGAATCATTCGGAACAGTGCAACCTCATACTTAGTTGGAAGGCGGCGTTCTAGCCCGATATTCACAAACTCAATTTTTGAGTGATTATGATATTCTTCGATTGTTTGTAAATATTTTCTTAGGGTAGGGACAAGGCCTAAATCATCCAATGCCATTGGACGCAAGTCATAAATAATTCGCCGGACTTCGTAGAGTGCAGAGCGGACCATTATTTTGAAGCTGGTAATCTCAGAAAAGGCCTCTTCTACTCCCTTCTCGCGATATACCCGCTCTATTAAATCAGAGCGCATGATAACGTTGGCAAGCATTTGTGCCGGTCCATCGTGAATCTCCCTTGAAAGCCGCTTGCGTTCTTCTTCCTGTGCTTCAATGATTTTTAAGCCGAAGTCTTGTTTGGCTTTGGCATTTTCCAAAGCTTTACCGACCTGCTTTAAATCACTCGTTAAATAATTCATGACAACAGATATTTGCGAAATCAACTGGTCCGCACGATCAATCGTTTCATCCAAACCGATTAGTCTCCGCTCAAGATCATCCCTTTTTTCCAAAAGCTGCTTCTTATACTGCCAGTTAATGGAAAGGTCCATTTGGAGCTGATGAGCCTTTTCGTAGGCATCCCGGACCTCACCCTCCGAATATTTTTTGAAATTCATACTAACCTCGGAAAGCATAACCCGCGCTTCTAGCACCTGATTTTCAAGCTGCTGGCCTTCTTCATTTAATTTGACCATCATTTGCTTAATTGATTTCAATTCATTCGTCATATTTTCGTAGTCTGTTCGACATTGTTCGCCAATTCGAAATATGTCCGATTTACTACATGTAACCGTGTCAATCATTTCTTCGCGAATTTCATCAATCGATTTTGTATTAATTTGCTCAATTTTCATTGTTTTTCCCTCCGGGGAGATTTTTTCCCTTTAGGCCTTCTAACTCATTTTACCTTGGCTTGTAACAATTTACTAACATTAGCACTTTAAAATATAGACTAATGGCTCGGCATTCGAGAAAAAGTAGTATAATAATAGTATTATTTCTACTTCATTTCTCCTGTTAAAGTAAACTTTTTTATTAAAGCTGGCACAATCCAATTAAGCCTATTATACCATTCGAAGGTTACTGACATATTAAAGGTATATTACACAAATATTTTTTTGAAAAAACTTACTAACATATAACTGTTTAATTTCCCCAATTATAAAAGAAGGAAGGAGCTTACTATGCTGAGCCGCTATTGTACAG
Organism: Neobacillus vireti; assembly: GCF_001026695.1. Taxonomy (GTDB): domain Bacteria; phylum Bacillota; class Bacilli; order Bacillales; family Cytobacillaceae; genus Neobacillus; species Neobacillus vireti. Next base: position 184,710 of record NZ_LDNB01000007.1, on the reverse strand, counting down.
TGAAACAATCTGGAAACCACGAAATTACTATCCAAAAATCGCGTTTTATCGCCCATATTAAAAGGGTTGAATCAGAAGTAGAAGCGCAGGAATTCATTCAGGCAATTAAGAAGCAGCATTGGAATGCCACCCATAACTGCTCTGCCTATCTCATTGGCGAGCAAGATCAGATTCAAAAGGCGAACGACGACGGAGAACCAAGCGGCACAGCCGGTGTTCCCATTCTTGAAGTTCTGAAAAAAAGAAACCTGAAGGACACTGCAGTTGTTGTCACCCGCTACTTTGGCGGGATTAAATTGGGTGCAGGAGGTCTCATCCGAGCCTACGGAAAAGCAACATCAACAGGTCTGGACTCGGTTGGCATTGTCGAAAGAAAACTAACACAAATCGTCCATGTGAAAATTGATTACACTTGGCTTGGGAAAATTGAAAAGGAACTGCGGTCATCGGTATACAAAATTAAAGAAATACATTACTTAGATACCGTTGAAGTAGAAACTTTTGTTGACGAAAGCAGTGTCCAAACCTTTATGGATTGGATGATTGAACTGACCAATGGCCAATGCACCATGAAAAAAGGCGAAACCGTCTATCTTGAGGAAGATTATGTAAGCTATTCTTAAGAAAGATTATATTCGTTTTGATAGGAGAAAACAATTGGGAAAAAAATCATAGGAAAGTGGAACGAGGAGCCTGTCCCCTCGTCCCATTTAGGAGCGGTTTTTGTTTAGTGTGCGGACGATGTTTAGTAATGGGCGGTTGTTTTGGCCCATTAGGCCGATTTTTTCGGCAATTATTTCAATTAGTAAGACGACAATCCCAATTAATACAAGTGCCCCGCCGATTTTAGCTTGGGAATAAATGACTGCAACTAATCCGAAAAAGGCGGCCATAGCATAAATGAGTAACACGGTTTGCCGGTGTGAATAGCCCATACGGAGCATGCAGTGATGGAGATGAGATTTATCCGGTGCTGATAAGGGCTGTTTGTTAATGATTCTTCTGATAATCGCGAAAATAGTGTCGGAAATCGGCACTCCCAGGATGATCACTGGAATAACAAAGGAAATAAAGGTAACATTTTTAAAGCCTAGGAGCGAAAGGACCGAAATGATAAACCCTAAAAAAAGCGCGCCTGTATCCCCCATGAAAATCTTTGCAGGGTGGAAATTATAAATCAGAAACCCGAGGGTACTGGCAAGGACTATTAAGCCAACGGCTACTACGTAAAAATTCCCCTGAATAATCGCCATTCCTGAAATCGTAATTAAGGCAATCGAAGATACCCCTGCTGCCAAGCCATCAAGGCCGTCAATTAAGTTAATGGCATTGGTGATGCCGACAATCCACAGAATCGTAAAAGGGATACTTAAAAATCCAAATTGGAGTTGCCCGCCAAATGGGAGGTTAATAAATACCATTTGTAAATCCCCTATAAAAACAACAACACAGGCGGCTGCTAATTGCCCGAGGAGCTTATACTTGGCAGGTAATTCAAATATATCATCACAAAAGCCAGTTATGATAATGAGCAGAGAGCCAAGCAAAATCGACCATGAAAATGGGCTTTCTGGTCTTAACAAGATAATACCGATCATAAAACTTATAAATATAGCTAAGCCCCCAAGCCTTGGCATTATCTTCTGATGAACCTTTCGCTGATTCGGACGATCAGTGGCCCCAACCATAAAGGCAAATTTTTTTATCAGTGGTGTAATAAGAATGGAGACGGCAAAACATACTATCAAGGTAAGATAAAGCATCAAAAATCCTCCTTGTTAGTCAGTTTGTCCATTAAAGCTGTATAGAAAACAAAGAATTAATAGTAAAAAACGGAAAAAAATATTAATAAAAAGGCTATGTTAAAGAACATTGTTGATTTTGAGCACAATGTTGCTCTACGTTTCAGGTGCGAGACTCCTGCGGGAGCAGCGGGACAGGTGAGACCCCGCAGGCGCTTGATTCGCCGAGGAGGCTCACCGCCCGCCCCGCGGAATGCGAAGCACCTGGAACGGAAATCAACATTCACTTTTACCACATCCAATAAAAAAGAGGCAATTCCCGAAGGAAATGCCTCTTTTTCTGGAAACGGATTACTTAATCCAAGCTCCGTCTTTACCTACTTTGTATTTGCCGATTGTAGTGTTAGCAGCCATGCTTCCATCATTGTAGAGGAAGTACCACTTTGCACCGACTTGGATCCAGCCTGTTTTCATTTCACCAGATGATGCAAGGTAATACCACTTGTTATTTACCTTTACCCAGCCTGATTGCATGGCACCAGATGATGCAAGGTAATACCAAGTATTCCCATCTTTTACCCAACCTGTTTGCATAGCACCAGATGATGCAAGGTAGTACCAAGTCTTACCGTCTTTCACCCAGCCAGTTTGCATCGCTCCAGTTGAAGCAAGTAAATACCACTTATTGCTCAATTTGATCCAGCCAGTTTGCATGGCGCCAGATGATGCAAGGTAATACCAAGTTTTTCCGTCTTTGATCCATCCAGTTTGCATGACACCGGATTTATTAAAGAAATACCACTTGCCATCAACTTTAGCCCAGTTAACTTTCATATCACCGTTAACTTGGTCTAGTAAGTACCAATTGTTGTTTTCTTTGTACCAGCCAGTTTGCATTTCTCCACTAGATGCAAGATAGTACCATTTAGCACCATCTAAATACCATCCAGTTTTCATAGTTCCATCTTCATTATAGAAGTACCATTTGCCATCTGTTTTAACCCAGCCAGTTTGATCAGGTACAGGAGTAGGAACCTCATCTAACTTTTGAACACGTCCTTCAATTTCGGCAGTGAAACCTTTAGGCAATGTTTTGAAATACGCAACAAACTCATCTAAATCGACACCAGCTGTTACGCGATTTTTACCTTCGCGAAGAACGGTAAATCCATCGCCGCCGTCTGCCATAAAGTTATTAACCGTTATTGAATATTCTGCTTTAGGATCAATTTTCTTTCCATTTGGAAGGTAAATATCAAGAACTTTTTCACCATAATCCTTTTTATTTGTCCAAGTGTAGCGAAGACCGGAAATAGCCATAATCTTGTCATAGCTTGGCGGTGCTTGGAATTGTTGATTCAATAAGATTCTAACTTGTTCACCGGTAATCTTCATTGTCACGTTATCATTACCGAATGGCATAACCTTGAATAAATCACCCCAAGTAACAACACCTTGAGGTACTGGGTTACGAATACCCCCAGAATTCATGAATGCAAAATCAGTATGATTAATTGTACGCATTCCGTCAGCAATCACGTTACCTAGTACAGATTCACCGTCTGGATTAGCCGCTTTGCTTAGTTCTGCACCAGTTTCACCCACTGGTTTGCTTACGATTGGTTTAATATCTTCTTGATAGCCATCAAGCTTGGCTTTGACTTTTGCATCCGGAGTAATCTTCGCATGATCAGTCATTACAATTTCTGCTTGTGAAGCTACGATGTCTTTCGTTACTGGGTCAATCGTTAAATTTACATCAGAGAACGCTTGACCATAAGAATAGGCTTGAACTAGTAGTTTTTCCTTACCAGTGTCATCTTTCACTTTTGCATTTAAATAAGCATGATCATGCGCTCCAAAGATTACGTCAACCTCTGAGTCGACTTTCTTAGCGATATCAACTACATCTCCAGTTGCGCCTGTTCCGTCAGTTTTAGAAGAACCCGCATTGTGGGCAAGAACTACAATTGATTTGATCCCTTGTTCTTTTAATTCTTTTGTATACTTGTTAATCGCTGTTACTTCATCAGTGAATTTAACGCCTGCTACACCGCTCGGAATAACAATCGTTGGTGTACTAGTAGTAACAACACCGATAAAACCAATTTTAACGCCATCTACTTCTTTTACTACATATGGAGGTAAAATAGGCTTATTTGTCTTTTCATCCACTACGTTAGCTACAGTGTATTTCATATCTGCGCCTGTAAACTTACCATATTTTTCTTCATATTGTTTTGTTTTCTCATGGCTTCCACCATTAATTAAACGCAGCATTTCGGCAACGCCTTCATCAAATTCATGGTTACCGATTGTACCTACGTCCATACCGATTTCATTCATGAAACGGATTGTTGGCTCGTCTTGTAATAATGCAGATACTGGAGGACTTGCACCGACAAGGTCACCTGCTTGAACCATTAGTGTATTAGCAGGATTAGTTGCTTTGCGATCCTTCAAGTAAGCAGCTAGATATTCAATACCACCTACTACGGATGTAACATTACCTTGTGCATCTTTATTGGTTTTCCACGTGTCAAGCTGACCATGGAAATCGTTGATGCCTAGTAATTGAACATGAACATTTTGATCTAATTCAAATAGCTCGTATCCTGGTTTTGTTGTTGATGCTCCAAGGTCTTTTACATTTGGCTGTTGCGCAAGGTATGCCTTAGCATCAGGAGCAGAGTGGAATACTAATTTTGCTTTTCCGCCAACTGGAGCAATTCTCCAGTTGTTGTCCGCTACCGGATTAATCGTACCTTTTTCCGAAATATAATCCATTAAAATTTGGCGATTTTCGAATGGAGAATCGACAACAACTTTTGCGTCTTTTAGCTCAGCGAGACCGCCGCTTCCGCCAGCGCGGTAGTTATTTGTAGCTACAATGAATTTTTGAGCTGGATCAACAGCCTTACCATCAAGCAATGTTAAGTTAATGATTCTTTGTCCAACAGGTTTTGTTACATCAATTTCGTATTTAACACCATCAATAACATCATAGTTGTACGGACGGAAATCATAATCAAGTAAATCTTGGTTTCCATCTTTACTCGGGTCGATTGTTTTGAATTGTGAAGCCGAAATTTCTAACCAGCGCTTCACTTGGTCACCGTTAACCTCTACAGCTTTTAAGGTATTATCGAACAAATACAAATCAGCTGCACTCTTGATAGCGACATCACCTTTTGGAATGTTCGTATAATCGCCGACACCGCCACGGCCGCCTTTAAATGGTGCTGCTGCTGAAAGAACAGGAACATTCTTATATTCTGGTGCATTTGCATTAATCCATTTTTTCACGTAATCCATTTGGGCTGCGTTAACAATTTGCGTTGACGCATCATCCATTACGCGGGTGAAGAAGCTGTGCATTGGAATATCAGTTTCACCGATTTTTCCTCGTACATAGTTGACAGTAGCATCATGGACATTTTTCACATCAGCAACGATTTTTTCATCTAAAGCCGTGTTTGCAGATACAGGACGGTTAACTGATTTAGAGTTTGCCTTATCAACGGCCCACTTTCCATGTGCATCCTGAACAAGCGCTAAATCAAGAACGCCGAGGTTATTTCCCCAGAAACCGGCTTCAACAGCTTGTACACCATTAATTTTTCCATTCGTATTATCGATGTTAGCTTTGCCGTTAAAGCCAGCATCTCCAGGGAAGTTCACGTGAGCATGACCAAATAACATCGCATCGATGCCAGGAACTTTGGTTAAATCATATACAGCATTTTCAGCTTCTTCTTTACCTTCTTCGTCGATATCACAGCCAGAGTGCGCAATCGCTACAATTACATCTGCGCCTTCTGCTCTCATTTTTGGAATGAATTTGTTTGCTTCCTTGACAATATCCTTCGTAATGACTTTCCCAGAAAGGTTATCCTTATCCCATCGCATGATTTGCGGTGGTGCAAAGCCGATTACCCCAACCTTAATGACATGCTCGTTCCCAGTATCATCTTTAATTGTTTTAGACAGGATTTTATAAGGGGTAAAATAGTTAACATCATTGGTAGGATCGTTATCATGATCGTCTTTATAGATGTTAGCGTTTACAATCGGGAACTGAACTTCCTCTAAAACATCATTCAAATAGTCCAAACCATAGTTGAACTCATGGTTTCCAACGATACCTGCATCATATTTCAAATAATTCATTGCTTTGTAAATAGGATGAGTTTCATCTGGTGCTAATCTTTTTACTTTCGCAACATAACTGGCAAGTGGATTCCCTTGTATTGTGTCACCAGCATCAAAAAGCATCGAGTTCGTTTTTTCAGACCTAGCTTCTTTGATTAACGTTGCTGTTTTTGCTAGTCCATAATCTGTTACCGGTGCATCTTTGAAATAATCATACGGCATGACATTGGAATGCAGATCCGTAGTTTCCAAGATACGAAGAGTTGCAGTACCTGTGCCTTCTGCTTTTGCTGCATGTGGGAAAATATTCAATGGAACAATTGAAAGCGCTAACGCGACAGCTAAAGAACCATTAAGCATACGTTTCTTTATGCTTCTATTAATCTTTCTCTTCACATTCTTTCCGCCCTTCGACAAAATATTTTTTATTACAAGATTAATTCTACTAATTTTCATTAGAGTTTAATAGTCCTTTTTAAAAATTTTTACAAGATTTTAATAGATAATCTATAGATATTAGTTAGCTGAATTTTCATAATGTTAAGTTATTTTTGAGAAAAAAGGCTTGTTCACTCATGTAACCAAGACACGGATTTTGTCGTCTATTAGAATGTGATTCTTGCGGAAGAATAGTATAGAAGATTGGTATTTTTCAATATTCGACACAAAAATTCAATTTACGTAGTGGCTAAAAAGGAGTAAAATAAAAGCTGGTCTTTAGCTATGATAATGTAAATTAATGATATTTTAATAAAAGGAGAAATCATATGACCGAATTTCAACGCTCAGCGCGGGTAAGCCAGAAGAAAAAGGGGCGGAAAAAACGAATCTTTATCTGGATTTTCGTACCATTACTAATCGTTGTCTTAAGCGGCGCTGGATATGCGACTTTTTTACTTAATAAAGCTGAATCTGTTATTAATAAATCGTATAAACCAGTAAATACAACTTCAAAACGGGCAACCCAAGTTAATCCGGATATGGATAACATCTCCATTCTCCTTATGGGCGTTGATGCGGCTAAAAGCCGAGAAAAACAATACGGAGAAGCCATTAGAACAGATGCCTTACTTGTTGCTACCCTCAACAAAAAGGAGAAATCTGTTAAGCTGTTAAGCATTCCGCGTGATTCCTATGTTCATATTCCTGAAAAAGACACGTATACAAAAATTAATCATGCCCATGCATACGGTGGAGCGAAGTTGACAATTGAGACCGTACAGGAGCTTCTCGATATTCCAATTGATTATTATGTGAAAATCAACTTTTATGCATTTATTGATGTTGTTAATGCTCTAGGCGGGATTGAGGCCGATGTTCCTTATGCGATTTCAGAAAAAGATTCCGAAGATAACCACAATGCAATCCGCTTAAAACCTGGTGTTCAAACATTAACAGGCGAGCAGGCACTTGCACTAGCCAGAACTCGGCATAAAGATACCGATGTTATGCGCGGGATGAGACAGCAGGAGATTATTAAGTCGATTTTTAAAAAGGCACTTTCCGTTGGCTCCTTTTCTAAACACGCGGACATGATTGATGCGGTTGGCAGCAATATGGAAACAAATATGTCGTTCAATGATATGAAATCCTTGATGGATTATGGACTTGCTGGCAGCGGCTTAACGATTGACACCTTGAACCTTAAGGGTGATGATGAATATATCAATAAAATTTACTACTATAAGCTTGATAAACAAAATCTTGAAGAGACAAAATCGATTCTCAAAGCGCATCTTGGTACCGATTCGGCTGCTTCTGAAACCAGCACTAATGCTTCCCATGCCAATGCTCAAAGTAACGGAGATTCATCGACAAGCTCTAACTAAAGCAAAAAGCCGCATCACGCGATAGTGATGCGGCTTTTTTTTGCTTCAATCTTCAAGGCATGAGCTGTCCAGTTCTCTCGCATAAATTCTAACAGCTTCGCTAAACAGTTTTCAGCTCCTTTTCGCTAAATGTCCATTTCTTGTTTAATAGAAAATTTATTGCCAAGCCAATACATGTTGAAATTATCTGAGCTGCGGAGGAATGAATATCCATGTATCTAACCAATATGTAAAGACATATTGTCGTAAAGCCCAGTGTTAGAAAATTAACAACCATGAATTTAATTACAAGAGATAGCCTTCTTGATTTTGCTTGGAACACCCAATTCTTATTCAAAAAAAAGCTGTTCATCATCCCTAATCCATACGCTATGATATTAGCAGCAATATAGTTCATTCCAAAGTACACAAAAACAGTAAAGCTTCCTATTGTAATAAGTGTATTTACAATACCAACAACCCCAAATTTAAGGAATTTTTTCATAGTAATTTGCCCCTATTGTACCTGCGATATAACTATTCTACCCATTTTTTAGTTTCTTAGGATAGATGAGGAAAAAGTTACGTAGAGTGTCCAGTGGTATTCGATTTACAAATGCCTAAAAAGCTTTTCAATCTTCTTGGAAAGACTAAAAGAGCCTGACCACCTCAGGTCAGGCTCTTCCATATTCATCTATTCCGTTCTGAAGTGACGAGTAGAACGCGCATCATTTTGAGTAATGGCCGATAATTTTTTCCAGCAAGGCCAATCATTTCGGCAAACAGTTCAATCATGATCAAAAGAATCACAATGAAGAAAAAACCGCCGAGAAGCTTTGCTTGTGAAAAGATGATGGCCGCAAGTCCAAAGAAGGCTGCCATCGCATAAATCATTAAGACTGTCTGGCGATGGGTAAAGCCTATTCTGAGCAGGCAGTGATGCAAATGTGATTTATCCGGCGCCGATAATGGCTTTTTATTAATAATTCGGCGAATGATCGCAAAGAAGGTGTCAGAAATCGGCACACCAAGAATAATAATAGGGACGATAAAAGAAATCAGGGTGACGTTTTTAAAGCCCAGAAGCGATAATACCGAAATCATATAGCCCAAGAATAAGGCACCTGTATCCCCCATAAAGATTTTTGCCGGATGGAAATTGTAAATTAAGAATCCAAGTGTACTTGCCAGTACAATCGAGGCTACGGCTGTTACATAGCCATCTCCCATAATAATGGCCATCCCAGAAATGGTAATCAAGGCGATGGAAGATACTCCTGCAGCTAGGCCGTCCAAGCCGTCAATCAAATTAATCGCATTAGTGATACCGACAATCCAAATAATCGTCATTGGAATACTAAAATAACCAAATTCAATGTGCCCTCCGAATGGCAGGTTAATAAATTGAACATGTACTCCGCCCCAAATGACCACAATGGCGGCGGCAGCTATTTGGGCGATAAGTTTAACTTTCGCTGAAAGCTCGATTATATCATCTAGTATTCCCGTAATGACAATGATAATACTTCCAATAATAATCGATAGAGCATAAGGATCTTCTGGTCGAAGCACCAGCATACCGATAATGAAGCTTAGGTAAATTGCAAGTCCGCCAAGGCGCGGCATAATTTTCTGATGAACTTTTCGGTGATTTGGTTTATCTGTTGCCCCAATTTTGAAAGCTAGTTTTTTAACTAATGGTGTAAGCAGGATTGAACTGATAAAGCATATAATCAGGGTGATGTAGATCATTATGATCCTCCTCGAAACTATTTGCCTATTTAAACAACTTGCAAACAAGCATAATGAAGTAACTTTATATATACTTAAAAATTAGTTATCTATTTAATAACCATTTGTAAACTTTGTAAACTAACGTACCATGTTGGATTATAACACAGCTAGCCTCTATTTAAAATAGATATTATAAGTCAATCAAGTTACTAAATATTTCATATATTGCATAATTACTAATTTAATAGAAGAAAATCGATAAAAAGGGCATCTTTTTCAGCCCTTTTGCTTTTGTAATTGATAGAGGTTGATTACTTTATCTGTCATAATATTTTGGTCATTTTCCTTCGCCATTTCTAAGCCTTTGCGAATTAGGTTTTGTTTCAGCTCTTCAGACTCTAAGACGGTTTGAAGGGCGTTTTTCAGCTCAGCGGGATTTTTTGCTTCAACAAGCATCCCGTTCTCTTGTTGGAGTAGGTACTTTAATCCGCCTACATTCGAGCCAACCACCGGCGTCCCGCACGCCATTGCTTCTAAGGCGACCAGACCAAACCCCTCAAGATGGGAAGGAAGCACAAATACTTCCGCAGCAGCCATCCATAAAGCAACTTCCGCTTGCTGTTTCGTCCCCAGAAAATGAACACTTTCTTTTAATCCTGTTTCCGCTATCATGGTTTCAAGTTTTCGAAAATAGCCTTGGTCCTTATTCGATCCAATTATGTACAATTCATAATCAGGCTGATCCTTCTTAAGTACTGCGAAGGCTTCAACCAGGTCATTAAGACCCTTTTGCTCAATAATATTGCCAACAAACAACAGCGGCGTTTTATTTTGCGGAATCTCAAGGCGCAAGCGAGCCGCTGACTTATCCACTACTTTAAATACATCCAGATTAACACCCATATTAATGAGGGAAAGCTTGTCGCGCGAGACCCCAAATTCTATTTCTAGTGTCGTGTATAATTCCTGGCCAACAGCAATGATGTGATCAGCTTCTGCTAAAATGGTTTTGGTCATATTAAATATACGACCGCTTTTTTTCGCCATTTTGTCAATATCGCCGCCATGGGCCGTAACAATAAACCTAGCTCCAAAAAACTTTTTGTACCATTTTGCCAGCCAGCCGCTCGGAAATACATAATGTGCGTGGACAACTGATGTTCTGCTTCCTTTAAAAAGTAAATGGACTAGAAATCCGAATGCCCACTTTCCATATTTCTTAAGCAAATTCAGTTTACCTTTATTTGGGTTATCAATCGCAATTACATCAACGGCTAAACCTTTATTTCTTAGTGCTTCTACTTGATTTTGCACAAAGATGCCAAAGCTTTTATGTTCGTTCGTCGGATACATATTTGAGATGACTGTTACTTTATTCTTCATATTTTCTCCTACTGCTTTAATATAAATGTCAATCATTCATCCTAATATATCATGAAATTTGACGAAAAACAGCATGGAAAGGTTACAAAACGCAGAATTTCTACCAAAATTTACTGCTTCCTGCAATGATTTAAACGGATTTGCCGTATATGGAGAATATTGAGATTTGGTGAATTCGATATAGAAAACTCGCCGATTGGCGGTTCATGAGGCATAGTTGCACATATGCCTGATAAGTAAGTTATACCTCCTTATCGGTCAAAAAAGGAGACTCTTTAGAAATCCGAAAATTAGCGAATTTTTATGAGTCTCCTTTTGATTATGCAAATTTAAACTTTATTGTTAATTTCATAGCCATTCGGATTCATTTCCTGCCATTTCCATGAGTCCAGACACATTTCTTCAATTCCTCTTTGGGCCACCCAGCCTAGCAAGGTTTTGGCCTTTTTAGAGTCTGCGTAGCAAACTGCTATATCTCCGGGCCTTCTTTCAACAATCTTATAAGGAATTTCTACACCGGCGGCCTTTTCAAAGGCTTTAACAAGCTCTAAGACACTATAGCCATCACCCGTTCCTAGATTATAAGCCTCTACTCCACTAGTTGATATTACCCGCTCCAGTGCCTTTAAATGCCCATGCGCAAGGTCAACGACATGGATGTAATCTCTTACACCAGTCCCGTCAACGGTTGGATAATCATTGCCAAACACTTGCAGCTCTTTTAATTTTCCAACGGCTACTTGAGTGATATAGGGCATTAAATTATTGGGAATATCGTTTGGATCCTCGCCAATCTTTCCGCTCGCGTGTGCTCCGATTGGATTAAAGTAACGCAATAAGGCAATGCTCCAACTATTATCGGCAATATATAAATCCTTTAATATTTCTTCAATCATTAATTTTGTCCGGCCGTAAGGATTTGTTGCACTCAGTGAGAAATCTTCTGAAATCGGAACTCGTTCAGGCATGCCGTAAACCGTTGCCGAAGAACTAAACACTAGGTTTTTTACAGCAAACTTGGTCATGACTTCACAGAGTATGAGGGTTCCTGAAATATTATTATGATAATAATGGAGGGGGATAGATACCGATTCCCCTACCGCCTTTAACCCGGCAAAATGGATTACAGCGTCGATTTGGTTGGCCGAAAATACGTCTTCGAGACCCTCACGATCAAGCAAATCCATTTCATAAAACAGGAAGTCTTTACCCGTTATCTCTTTTACTCTAGCTAATGATTCAGGCTTACTATTAGAGAAATTATCGATAACAATTATTTCTTTGCCTCCATTTAACAGTTCGACACATGTATGACTGCCAATATAACCAGCTCCGCCCGTCACTAATATAGCCATGACTTATTCCCCCCTCATATCCTTAAATTAATTAACCAATTTAAGTGGTTTTCCTATTTATGTTTCAATGTGTCCGCCGAAAGCCATGATGATAAATTATACCATGAAATTTGATGAATAAACACAGCATAAAAGGTACATTGCCGTTGTTGAAAGCAAAACAAGCCTATCACCTTATGGTAAAGGGTTCCTCGCTTTTATTATTGATTGAATCCATTGCTGTTTCTTTATTTACAGTTTTATTAGCTTCCTCGTCAGTTGGCGGGGGCTGTGAATCTTCCGCTTGTGCTTCAATCAATGCTCCATCCTTATCAAAGCTATATTGCTTCCCTTCAATAGTTTGTGAGCCTGTTACCATCTCTCCGTTGGTGTCTAGATAGTACTTCTTACCCTTATCCTGAATCCAGCCGGTTTGCATCACTCCATCACTATTAAGGTAATACCATTTGTTATCCACCTTGACCCAGCCGATTTGCATAGCGCCATTGCTTTGAAGGTAATACCATCTTCCTTTCACTTTGATCCAGCCGGTTTGCATCGCCCCATCATTATTAAGGTAATACCATTTGCTATCAACCTTTATCCAGCCTGTCTGCATAGCTCCATCATCATTCAGATAATACCATGTTCCTTTCACCATGACCCAGCCGGTTTGCATCGCTCCATTACGATTAAGGAAATACCATTTTCCTTTCACTTTGACCCAGCCTGTCTGCATAGCTCCATCATCATTCAGATAATACCATATCCCTTTCACTTTGACCCAGCCGGTCTTCATAATCCCATTGGCATCAAGATAATACCATTTCCCCTCATCTTTAATCCAACCTGTTTGATTGATGCCATTCTGATAAAAGAACTTCTGTTCATTCTTTTGCACCCATCCCTCATTGCTGCTCTGGCACCGTTTAATGAAGCCATCCCAGCGAGGCAGTAAATTTCGGGGGCAGTTCTTACCCGTCCAATGCTTATGAGGCACAATATAATCAATCGATATTTTAAATCGGCTCATTAAATATTGGACGACTTCGATAGTATTGGAAACCGTCTTCTCGTAATCTCCATCTGCATTCACACACATTTCGATATGAATTGACGTTCGATTTCCCGGTCCATTTCGCCCATCGCCAGCAGCCCAAGCCACCTCATCAAACGGGATTGACTGGATAACTTCGTGGTCATCGATTTGCAAATGCCAGGAGGCTGTACGGTCATTGCCGCGCTGCTGTAGCCTCGCATGTGCCGCAGCATTCGCGCTAGCGGCGGTATTATCGGTTTCATGGATTGTAATGTATTTTGGCGTCAATGCTAGGCCCGGCCGAGTGCTCGTGTTGGAAACAGGAATGAGTCGTTGAATAATATTCATGGCTAATCCTCTCCTTTATATATTATTTATGCAAAAAGGGAGCATTTGGTCAGGGCTTAGGCTTAATTCAGGACTTTCTTCATGCTATTTCAAAGAAAGAGGCAAAACAACAACTAAATTCAACTGAATTTTAAATCCCTATGGAATAAGGTATAATGGAACCACTATCATATAAAGGGGCAAGAACATGTCAGTTAAACATTTATTTCGGAAGGGTGTTAAAGCCATAAAGCAAAATGGCTTGCAAAACACCTTTCAAAAAACGCAAAGAAGACTACTCACTAAAATGGGTGTTAATCGAATCTTCAAACAGGAAAACGTTCAGCTAAACGATGTTTACCAACAAATAATCGATCTTTATAAACATAAAGAAATTACCGGATTCGTTATTTTAACATCTGGCCGTGAATTTGAAGAATTGTATAACCAACGGACGATCAACCTGGCAAAATACTTAGCTGAACAGGGGTTTGCCGTCCTCTTTGTCGCTTGGCAATGGGACGATCAGGAAAAGCTGCAAAAGAGCTACCAAAAGGTTTACAAGAATATCTTCCAGGTTCCGGTTTACGACTTCACGTACCATCTCGAAAAATTGGCGATGCTTGATGAGATCAGTAATAAAACGTATATCACGACCTTCCCTGCCAAGCTATTTTATGGAAGCACAGACCAACTTAAAAGATCTGGTTATAAAATTGTTTATGACATCATGGATGAATGGGAAGAATTCTATAAAACAGGAGATGCATCATGGTACAATCGTGGCATCGAAGAGTCATTTGTGCGATTAGCCAATCTTGTTACCGTGGTTTCCCAGCCATTAAAAGATAAATTTTCTGTTATTAGAAATGACATTGATGTGATTGGCAATGGGTATAATCCAGTCTTGTCCGGTAAAGGGAATATCTCTTTACGCCAGGAACTGCCAGATGGAAAAATTCATATCGGTTACTTTGGACACCTCACACCTTCATGGTTTGATTGGGATCTCATTTTTGCCTTAGCAAAAAATGAGCAGTTCTATTTCCACTTTATCGGTCATGGCGCGCCAGAAGAAATTTTAGCGAAGATAGAATCACTTCCCAACTGTAAGTTTTATGGGAAGGTACATCCAAGTGAGCTTCAAACTTTTGTTGAAAAATGGCATATCGGGATTATACCTTTTAAGCCAAGTAAACTATCAGATGCAGTAGACCCGATTAAAATATATGAATACTTATATTTTGGATTACCGACCGTTTCAACTGGAATTCCTCATATCGGAACATATCCTTTAGTTACACACTGCCAAAGTGAATTAGAAGTAAAGGAAACGATTTTAAAGGATTATCAGCAATTGCTTGATTCACAGCTGCAATACAAGGATTTAGAAGCCTTTTTGGAGAAAACAACATGGGATGAGCGTTTCGCGGAACTAGTAAAAAGACTGAATTCTATCCAATGATAAGGCTGTGTTAGAGAACATTGTTGATTTTGAACACAATGTTGATTGGAGAGGAAGGTGCGAGACTCCTGCGGGAGCAGCGGGACAGGTGAGACCCCGCAGGCGCTTGATTCGCCGAGGAGGCTCANATCAACATTCAAACAAAGCAAATAAAAAAGAGCGGCACTGTCTAACAGTTGCCGCTCTTCCTTAATTAATCAGGGATTTATATAATTGTTTGTAAGCAGAAATCATAATTTGGTTACTGAACTTTTCAGTAAAGTCTTGCTGGGCCTGATGCTCGATGGCAAGACGCTTTTCTGGATGATCAATTAATGTCGTCACCCGATCAACAAATGCTTGAACATCCTTTTTTTCAACAAGAAAGCCGTTAACATTGTCCTGAATCACTTCCGCTGTATTTCCAACGTCCGTTACGACGACTGCTTTCCCGTAGGCCATTGCTTCTAGGAGCGTAAGCGGCGCACCCTCCCATAGGGAGGTCATTGCAAAAATGTCGATAACCTTAAACAATTCATTTACTTTGGAAACATGGCCGATAAATCTTATATTCTCAACACCCTCGGCAATACTTCGTAAGGATTGGCTATATTCTTGCGAACCTTCTCCTGGTATTAAAAAGACAAGCTGATCATATTTTTGATTTAACATCTTCGCAGCTTCAATGAAGTATTCTAACCCCTTTTGAACATCAATTCGTGAGAGCGTACTAATAACGAACGAGTTCTCGGGCAGCCCAAGTTCTCTTTTCAACTCTTCCTTCGGCCGTTCTGTCGGTGACACTCTTTCTGAATCAATTGAATTTCTTATGACAACCGCTTTCTTCTTATTCATGACTTTAAAATTAGCGAAATTGAAATTTTCAACCGTTTTTGAAACGGACACAATCGAGTCCACGAGATTAAGGTAAAAGCTATACTTCAATCTCCCCCATGGGTTTTCGAAAAAATGATAGGTGTTATGGGTTGTTTCGATTACTTTCACACCTGCTAGTTTGGCCGCAAGTATTCCCTCAAAGGAAAAATGGACTTGAACGAGATCAAATTGTCCTTCCTTTATATAGTTTTTCAACTTATTGATTCTAGGGATATTCTTTGGTTCATTGATTTCATTGCAGATAAAGCCATTTTCTTTAAGACGGTCAGCAACAACACCGCCTTTAAAGCAGGCTACACTTGCTTCAAACTCCTGATCATTCGTATTTTTGACAAGATTGTAGATAACCTCTTCTAAACCGCCTTTATCAAGCGAATCACATACATGAAGTACCTTTGTTTTTTTCATTAAAAATTACCTCTTTACTATATTTACACCATAACTTATAAATTATTTTCCTTTAACTTTTGCGCCATAAAATCAAGTAATCCATCTCTAAGTTCTTTTTTTTGCAAGGCAAACTCGATAGTTGTTTCAATAAAACCAAGCTTTTCTCCGACATCATACCGTTTGCCCTCAAATTCATAGGCAAACACGCGCTGAATTTCGTTTAGCTTCTGAATCGCATCCGTCAGCTGTATTTCCCCGCCGGCACCAATTTCTTGTTTATCAAGAAACATGAAAATTTCCGGCGTCAAGATGTACCTGCCAATGATTGCAAGATTCGATGGCGCTGTTCCTGGGCTTGGTTTTTCTACAAATTGGCGCACCTGGTATCTTCTCTTATCTTGTTCCAATGGATCAATGACACCGTAGCGATGTGTTTCTGTTTCGGCTACCTGCATAACCCCAATTACTGAGGAAAGAGTATGTTCATATTCATTAATCAGCTGGCGCAAACATGGCGTTTCTGCTTGGACAATATCATCACCCAAAAGAACAGCAAAGGGTTCATCACCAATGAAATTTCTTGCGCACCAGACAGCATGCCCAAGACCCCTTGGCTCCTTTTGACGGATGTAATGAATATCAACTAGATTCGATGAGGCTTGAACTTTTTCTAGGAGCTCAAACTTTTCCTTTTCAAATAATGTCTGTTCCAGTTCAAAAGCATGATCAAAATGATCTTCAATCGACCTTTTCCCTTTTCCAGTAACAATAATAATATCTTCAATCCCCGATTCTATTGCTTCTTCAACTATGTATTGGATTGTAGGTTTATCGACGATAGGAAGCATTTCTTTCGGCATTGCTTTAGTTGCCGGTAAGAATCGAGTACCAAGACCCGCTGCAGGAATAATTGCTTTTCTAACTTTTTTCATCTCGAAATCCCCTCTTTATTTTTTATATTTTGTAAATTAATTTTCTAAGCAGAATTTATGACCTTACTTTCATTATTCCACAAGAGGAAAATTATGACAAGAATCCCCCAAAAATACAAACGACCTTTCCCAAAAGGTTGGAAAAGGTCCTTTTCATAAATTATACATTTTCTTTCTTATTAAGATATCTAAAGGCATATCCGAGAATGATAAAGTAGTACATCGTAAAGGCATCATTTTCAAGGATATTATAGACTGCCCCGCTTACTACTGCAGCAATAATAAAATAGATAATAATGGGCGAAAATTCATAATCCTTTCTCAGATCCCAAGTTATTTTCATAAGGAAAAAGACAAAGGCGGCTAGAAGAAGGATTCCGATAACGCCTGTTTCCGCAATAACCTGTGTATATTGGTTATCAGAATAAAAATTTCCAATTATCCCATATTGTTTATAAATTGGTGATGAATAAATTAGGGTTGCAGCTCCCCCAAATGTTCCAAATCCATACCCCATTAATGGTCGATCCTTTAAAACTTCCAACGATTTTTTAAAATAGTATACTCTTCCGTCTGCATTACTCAGCGCACGATTTTCAGCAGAAAAGGCACCAGAGAATCGGTCAATACCGCTGCCATTATCATATTCTTCCCCATCTCCCGTTTCAGTTCCTCCCTCAATTGCATGAGATTGATTGGTTTCAACGTAATTAGTGACTTTTCCAACACCAAAAAATAATAGGGTTGCTGAAATTCCGATAATCACCAATGGAATCAAAAACTTAATTCTTTTCGAAACCACCATATATACGGGTAAAAAGACGATGACTGCTAAAAGTGCTCCTCGAGAATAGGTCAGCAGAAAAGCCGTTGCAATCAGAATGAGGCTGGTAAAGATCAATACCTTTCCCTTACCTTTATGTGTATTTAACAAATAAAATCCGATAAAGAATGCAATTAATAGAAGCATTCCAAACTCATTAGGTCCGCCCATTAACCCATAAATGCGTTGTTTATTAGTATAGGATAGCACCATTTCCTGCCAACTTCCAGGAAGAAACAACGTTCGAAGCGAAATTTTCTCCACAAACCCTTGAAGAGACAGGAATACAGCAAAGACTAAAGTAGTGTAACTAAATTCCTTTATATCTTCGGAAGAAACCTTCATTCTCTTTACAATATAAAAGAGCAAATAAAAAAGTCCAAATGCCCGCAGCTGAATGATAATGGATTTAAGTGGCACTTCAGTAATCAATGCAGATATTGCCCCAACCAGCAAAAAGGCAAAGAACGCATATTCAAATGGATGAAAACGGACTAACTCGCGAATATTCTTCCTGTTATTATAAAAGGTTTTCAGTAATAGAAGTAAGATAATCATATCTCCTATCACCCTAAACCCTGAATTATATTCCGATAAAAACGGGCGAATAGGGATAAAGATGATTAAGAATAATATTCCAACTTTTTCATCGTAGAAAACAAACAATGCCAATATTAATGAAATCCCAATACCAACCATTGCATGATGAATGAACAAACCGGCAATAACCAAAACAATTCCGGTTATAAGCAGATATAACCTTTGATTAGTAAAACCTAGCATATTTATATACCTCTTAGTTATGAATTTTTGTATAAGCTAATTTTTATAGGGGGGTATTCTTTACAATAGGATGAACTTCCAATCCTATATTCGGAAACTGATTACAGGATATTTTTCATTTTATTAGTATACCAAGCTAAGAGGCATAAATCTAATAAAATTTGCCTCTTTTGTATTTTGTATTATTTTGGCACTAAAAAACCTAGATATTTCAGAAATCCCTAGGTTTTTTAGAGGATTATTTTTCAACAACAAATGTATTACTTTGCGATAGAATCTTTTCATTCGAATCCATCACCTTAACGATAATATCCAATCGTTCTTTCTTATCCGGAAGCGGCACCCGTATTTCCTTTTCATCGCCGGATACTTTCTTTATATATTGACCATTCACATATACATAGCTTCGACCTGTAAAATACTCCCCTTTTATCACTAGAATCTTATTCCCATCGTTACTCTCTATCAAAGCGTTTGTAATTTTTGGATCCTTATAACCTAAGCGATAATCGGGATTAGGCTGGATTTTCGTTTTATCTTTGATTCCATACATTTTTCCAAAAAGCAAATCATATTGCAGCAGCTTAATATCGGAAATTACACTTTCAGGAATATTTTCCTTAGCAATAAAATCTGGTCTAGTAATTTCTTTTAAACCACCTTCTTGATACTTATTCAACAAATAATTAGTTAAATCATTGCCCTGAACCCCAATTCGGTCTAATAGGACCGATGGCAGCACGGAGGCACCAATTTGCAGGTCTTCATTTTTACCGGAAAAATTATCCCAAACGAGCAGCGGAGTTGAGTACATTTTTTTATGTTCCTCAAACTCACCCGTTTCTTGGTAAAAGCCGGCCTCGCGATAAACCTTATAATCCGTACCCAACAAAGGCAAGTGATCGCCGAAAAATACAACGACGGTTTTCTTGTTCGTGTTCTTTAATTCGGAAATAAGTCTTTCAAGCTGTTTGTCAATTTCAGTAAGGTTATCAGAATAAACCTCAAGTATATTCTTAGCTTCAGGAGAAAATTCCTTACCTTTAGTTGTTAATTCAACTTCGATGTTCGAATATGGCTTTTTTCCCGCTGCTGGATATGGCCCATGATTTTGTGTTGTAACAGCAAAAATAAAATTAGACTTATTTCCCTTATTTATCTTTCGCATAATTTCGTCTGTAATGGTTTTATCATGGATAAAGTTCATGTCCGGGACAGGATTTGGTATATACTCTAAACTTACAAAGCGATCAAATCCAAGATTTTCATAAACAAAGGACCGCTGGTAGAACCAATGGTGAAAGGTATGGATGGCGGTCGATTCATAGCCATTTTGGCGAAAAATATTAGGCAGTGCTGAAATTGGTTTTGTAACATAATTTAAATAAGGTACGGAACCGGCCGGTAAGAATTGGGTTGATACACCTGTTAAAGCTTCAAATTCAGTGTTGGCTGTTGACCCCCCAAATACCGGTACAGAAAGCATTCCCCCTGATTGTTCTTTCTGCAATTGGTGGAAATATGGTAAAGGATCCTTATTGAATTTAACATTTGTTAGTAAGGTAGGATCCCAAAAGGCTTCACTCATAATGACAACGACATTTGGTTTCTCCTCATCAGGGTACGATGGCGATTTTGTTTTCTTATTAATCTCTTCAATTGTCTGTTTTGAATAATTCTTCGGTGTGTCTATCGTTAATAAATCCATATTTTGGAGAAAACCTGCGATAACTCCATCTTGGGCAGTCGTATCCTTCTGATTCCACACAAGCTTTGAAATATGAAGATTTTTCTTTAGAAAGGTCGACTCCTGCTTGGCTTCCACGTGATAAACCCCGACAAAGAAAAGTAAGGAAATAACAGCTAGAGAAATTTGCAGCCCATTTCTTTTTTTCTGATTTGGCACTTTAATTACTATAAATATGAGCAGGGCAACTATGGCTGCCGTTCCGACAAGCAACCATGTCAGCAGGCTGCTCGAAAAGAAGTCAATCATATTGGTTGCCTCTGAGCCAAGAAGGAGATCAGGCGGCAACACAGGCTCTCCACGGATTTCTAGTTTTATCCTACTCGCAACTGCAAGGATGATAAAAGGAACTGTCAGAATAAATGTAAAAACAATATATAATTTTCGCCGAAAGACTCTTAAGACACTAAACAGTAAAAATAAAATTATAAAATTATAGGTAAAAGGCTTAGTACGGCCTTTTATCCATAAGTAAGAATCGTGAAAACTTCCACGGTATATCCATTCCACTACCAAAATAACCAGGTAGACATATAAGCCTGTTATGGCAAAAGAAATCAATGAATCTTTAATTTTCCCTTTCATAGCTTACTCCCCTTAATTTTCCATTAAACATTTTGTTAGATAGACTATTTTAGTAATTAGCAATATTACCCTATATGATAGAATACAGCATTACTAACCTTCAGTAAATGTAAATATACTTGAAAAAATGTTGTTTTTTTCTATTTTAGTGTGCAGACTTTCCTATATTATCCTTGGTAATTTAGCTGGAAATCGGGGGTTACCTGTTGATTTGCTAGCCTTATATGTGTAAAATTTAGTGTTAGTATTGAATACTTTACCCGATTGAAAAAGCAGGAGGGAAACGAATTTGAAGGTTGAAAGTGAACAAAAGAGTCCTTTAAGACAGGCTCAAAATACAATGGTAGAAATGTTGTTAGCCGTTGATCAAATTTGTAAAACAGAGAATATATCATACTGGATAACGGATGGAACACTACTTGGTTCTGAGCGGCATAAAGGATTTATTCCTTGGGATGATGATGCCGATATCGGTATGCTGCGTGAAGATTATACGAGGTTTAAACAAATCGTAGAAGCAAAACTGCCCAAAAAGTTTACAATAGAAACGGAAACAGTTCATACACACGGGAAACACAATTGGTTAAAGATTTTATATCTTGATGATTTTGATTGGATTGATTGGCACGGTATTAAACGGAGAGGCATTTCAATTGATATTTTTCCATATGATTACGTCACTGAAAAAGGTAAAAAGACGGTTACGGAAAAATTAGTCAATCGAATTGCCAGCATTAAATATCCTGCAGAGGCAAAAAATATCAAAAACAAACTGAGAAGAATGATCTATAAGCTGGAGCTTCATAATATTTATTCTCGGTTTAGGACAAAGTCTAATTATGTAACTTACGGGATTGAAACACCTTATTACGGATGGGCCTATTATCATATTAATGATATTTTCCCACTAAATGAAGGCATTTTTGAAGATCACTGGTTTAAAGCTCCGGGCAAGCCGAGCCATTATTTAACGACCAGTTATGGGGAAGATTATATGGAACTTCCCGAGGAAAGCAAACGCCAAAGCCACATGACTGACCTAAAAATGGTAGAAAAATAAACAAGTGCATGTTGATTGGACTCTTCATGAAGAAAGGCAAACTGGTGTCTTATGCAAAAATCATCTCTCATTAAAAATGTTATCTACAAAGTATTATTAAATGTATTTAATATTGTCATCCCTATATTAGTAGGCCCTTATGTATATCGCAAACTTGGACCTGATTCTATCGGAATGGTACAACGATCCGAAACCATTTTTAATTACTTTTTCATTTTTGCTGTATTTGGGGTCTATCAATACGGACTAAGAGAAATGAGCCGAATTAAGGATGATCAGACAAAGGTTAACCAATTCTTTACAAGTATGTTAACGATCAGTATGGGGACAAGTGTCCTTTCCTTAGTGGCTTTCTTACTATTCTCTTTTTGGGGGTATGGAAATCAAGCTCTTTTTCCAATCTTGATGATTTATGCTGTCAACTTAATCGGAAATATCTTTTATGTTGAATGGGTAAATGAAGCGAGTGAAAAGTATAATTTTATTACGATTAAGACTATCTTAATAAAGATGGTCTATCTATCGTTATTATTTACGCTCGTAAAAAGCTCCCATGATTATAAGCAATATGCCATCTTGTTAATTCTCACGACTTTCCTAAATAATATTGTCAGCTTTATTTATATTAAAAGAAAAATTAAACTAGATTTTTCTAATATAACTATCAAAAGGCATATTAAACCGCTATTATTAGTCGTTGCTTTTTCTAATGCAAATATTCTTTATGTTCAATTGGACCGTTTCATGTTAGGTGAGTTTATTAATAATAAGTCTGTCTCCTTCTATGTTATGGCTCAGCAAATCATGGGAATTATTAATACATTAATGCTTAGTATTATTCAAGTGACGATTCCGCGCTTATCCTATTTATCTGGGTCAGCGGATGAGGGCTCTTATCTTAAATTGTTAAATAATATTTCTAAAGTGTATTTTGCTTTTTTGTTCCCTGCCTCTATCGGACTTTTGGTTACTTCTGATGCGGGAATTCTGTTATACGGGGGACATAAATATGCCAGTGCCCAAACTACACTTGCCATCTTTGCCATCTATATGATTTCGTTAGGAATTGAATCGATTTTATCCAATCAAGTAATTTATGTTAAGCGAAGAGAAAATGTTCTTGTGAAATTAGTCTTTATTAGCGGAATTCTTAACTTATTTTTCAATACAGCATTAATTCAGTTGAAATGGTTTTCACCATCAACTGCGATTCTTACCACTGCTATTTCCAATTATATACTAGTAATAATGGAGTATATTTTTATTCGCAAATATTTAAAAGTCGACTACTCAATATTTACTTTTTCCAAAACTAAATATTTGTTGTACTCGTTATTATTTATCCCGATTTCGTTGCTATTACGACTATTTATCACACACTACATTCCCTTGTTTATCGTAACGGTAATCGTTTGTTTGTCTGTTTATGTAGCAATTCTATTTTTTACAAAAGACGAGATCCTTACCTTGTTTATCAATAAGATAAAAGGACGCTTTGGAAAATTAGCATAAATGTATGAAAGAGGGGTGTCCAGAATTTTTGGACACCCCTCTTTTGTTATTTTTTCCAAATACCATCGTTACCAATAAGATAGCCTTGAATCGTAGTATTCTTTGCCATTGAACCATCGCCTAACAGAAAATACCACTTGCCATTTTCATTTAACCAGCCGGTTTTCATGGCTCCACTTGATTGCAGATAATACCATTTATTCCCCAAAAGAATCCACCCGGTTTTCATGACTCCACTGTTATCAAGGTAGTACCACGCGCTGCCTGATTTCAACCAGCCGGTTTTCATGGCTCCACTGTTATCAAGGTAGTACCACGCGCTGCCTGATTTCAACCAGCCAGTTTCCATTGCTCCGCTGCCGTCAAGGTAGTACCACTTTCCGCTTGTCATAATCCAGCCGACCTTCATCGCACCATTGTTGTCCAAATAGTACCATTTTCCATTTGATAGAATCCAACCCGTTTTCATCACTCCGCTGCTGTCAAAGAAGTACCAACTATTATTGTCAAAGCGCTGCCATCCGGTTGCCTTTCCATTTAATTTCAAGTAATACCAATTTCCACGGTCAAGCACCCAGCCGCTTTGCGCACTACCATCCGAACTAAAGTAGTAGAGTACTCCATCAATTTCCTTCCAGCCAATTTCCATTGCCCCATTATCATTTAAATAATATTTCTTTATACCACTTTCATACCAGCCGGTGTGCATGAACCCATCCTTAAGGAATAGGTACCACTGACCATCAATTTTCTGCCAGCCTGTGGCTCTGACACCGTCGCTAAAGAATGTCCATTTTCCTTCTTCCAATTTCCACCCATATAATTTCGGTGTCTTGAAGGAAGCACTTAAACTGGTATCAGAGATATTTTTCCACGCATCAACTGCGAAGATTTCAAGATTGTACGCCGTTTCTGGAGTTACATTGGCGATTTCCACGGAAATTCTTTTTTTCGGAGGACTACTTTCCCAAAATGGCATATTTTTCGTATAAATCACTTTACCATTATTTTCAATGACATATTGATCGATTAATGTATCATCAAGTGCTGCGTCCCAAGAAAGAGTGACCTTATCCCCATTGATATTTTTATCAACTGTAGCTGTTGATCCTGGCAGGAAATATGGATTTTGCTCATCTCCATAAGTCTTTTCAAATGGGGTTTTTACAGTAAATGTTTGAATCAATGTATTATTGGTAAATTCTCTTGCATCTATTTCTACCCTATCTTGATAAACATTCACCAGCAGTCCTTGTGATAACATTGAAGAACCGGAATCAGAATAGGTATAAGCAACAGACCCAGTATTTACCATTGTAAAACCATCCTGATAAATGGTTCGCGGATGATTCAGCAAGTAATGGGAGTGTCCTGAAAACAGAATTACTTGTGGATATTGTTTTAGGATGTCCGAAAGCCTGCTATCACTAAGGCCCGCTCCCCAATCCTCACTGCCATACACAGTATTATCTATGGCTTGGTGTAAAAAGACAAAGATCGGCTTGGCAGGGTCCGCATTCCCCATTAAGGTTTTTTCCAACCAACTATATTGCTCATCTGTAATATTTGCATGATCATGGTCATCATTGCTTGGAAACCCTTCTCCTCCAAGAGCGATAAAGTGATATCCTTCAATCCATTTATCATAATAGATATTGGAGTCTAGACCTGGCATTCCTGTTTTCTCTACAAATCTCTTCATATAAAAATATGGATCCCATTCTTTATTAGAAAATACACCTTCAAAGTACTCATGGTTTCCCATAGTGATTACTTTCTCGGCTCCCTTATTGATATTTGCATTTAAAATCATATTAAAACGATCGTATTCCTGTTCTGATCCATTATTTGTGAGATCCCCGACCATCGCAATCGCTTGATAATTTGGGGCTATCGTCCGAAAATCGAGGAGGGCTCTGGTAAATCTCTCCTTTTGCAATTCGTCTCCAATATGAATATCACTTATAACCGGGAATTGAAGCACGGGATTATCCAATTGTTCGCTTGATCCTGCAGCTTCAGCGATGTGCAGTGGCTTCATCCAGCCTATTAACATCATTAATGACATTAAAGCAACTAATCTATATTTCAAAAGTCTCTCTCCAATTCTACTATATTTTAATTCATAGAGGATTTTACCTCATTTTCCAAGAAAATACTAGACAGTTTTCTATTGAATTTACAAATTATAGCCAAGCATAATACTGAGGAAAAAAGAGACCCACACCATTTTCATGATGTGGGTCTCTTTTTTCGCTATGAATTTTAGTAAAGCCTATTTCTTCAACGTCCTTAGCAGGAATTTCGGCAAAATTAACTGCCGTTTCCAGCGCCATGGTTCTTTGACTAAACGGTAGAACCACTCTAATCCAAGCTTTTGAAAAACCTCTGGGGCACGTTTCAGATTACCGGAAATCACATCATACGAACCGCCTACCCCTTGAAAAACACAAGGAGTCACCTGATTCATATGATTGACAATCCAATATTCCTGAGCCGGACTTCCTAACGCAACAAAGATGATCTCCGGCTGGTGCTGATTAATCGTATCAACGATTACCTGTTCATCTTTTTCATAACCATGTAAGGTCCCGACAATTTGGATACCTGGGAATTGCTTTTCAAGCTCCGCCTTCGCCGCATCGGCAACACCTGGCTTGCCACCATACAAAAAGATTCGTTTCCCTTGCTCAGCTCCTGTTTGGCAAAGCTTGAGCATCATATCAATTCCGGTTACACGGCTTTTCACCCGGCCGCCCTTTAGTTTCGAGGCTAAAATAACCCCAATTCCATCAGGTATCTGGTAATCGGCACGGTTTAAGAGTGTTCTAAGTTCCGTATCCTCTTGGGCCTTCATGATTTTCTCCGGATTGATAGCGACAATAAATGATTTCTTCTTATTTTCGATATCCTGCATTAATAATGAGGCGAGCTGATCGTAATCATAATCACAAACATCAACGCCGAGAAAGTTTTCTTTCATAATGTACCACCTGGTTTTGATTTGGGCATCTTACCTAAACCTTACTGCGGCAAAGTGTGGTTGCCGCAGTTGGATGCAAAATTTATATATTTTTGGAATCCCCTAACACACGCAGGTCAAAGCCTGCTTTGAGCCAAGCATCACGCGGGAGGCAATTTTTTGTATCGAATACAATTTTTGAACGAACGAGATTGGCCATCTGTTTTGGATCGAGAATCTTAAATTCATCGTGCTCGGTTAAAATGAGGATGATATCCGCATTTTTTAATGTTTCTTCGAGCTCCAATGATTGCTGTGGTAATTTCGCTTCATGAATATGCGGATCAAAAGCCGTTAGCTCAAGATTCAGCTCATTTAAATGATGAACGACCTCAACGGATGGACTTTCCCGCATATCGTCAATGTTCGCTTTAAACGATAAGCCTAAAACAGCCACTTTTGGATTTTTAATTTGATGCTGATTGGCAATCTCTTTAACCTGATTCGCCACATAAAGCGGCATTGAATCATTCGTTTGCCGCGCCAGGTGAATGATTTTTGCATTTTGCGGATCCTGCTCAACCAGGAACCATGGATCGACCGCAATACAATGGCCTCCCACGCCGGGACCTGGAAGGTGAATATTGACGCGTGGGTGATGATTGGCAAGCTTAATGGCCTCCCAAACGTTGACGCCAAGATTTGCACTGACACGTGCCAGCTCATTAGCGAAGGCAATGTTTACATCACGGAATGTATTCTCAATCACCTTAACCATTTCAGCGGTTGTCGCATCGGTTAGGAAAATTTCCCCTTTCACAAAAGCACGATATAGGTCTCGGGTTTTTTCTGAGGATTTCTCATTAATACCGCCGACAATCCGGCTGTTATTGACAAGCTCTTCAAAAACTCGGCCTGGAATAACTCGTTCAGGTGAGTGGGAGACAAGCAACTCTGTCCCGATTTCAAGTCCACTTTCTTCTAGAATCGGCATCATCACATCCTCAACTGTTCGCGGTGGAACGGTCGATTCAAGAATGACGAGGTTGCCCTTTTCAATATAAGGAACAATCGACTTGGTGGCTGCTTCCACATATTTCATATCAGCCGTTTTATCAGGTTTGATTGGTGATGGAACTGCGATAATAAAGACATCCGCTTTTTCCGGAGTTGTTGAAACGGTAAGATTGCCGCTGTCAATTGCCGCATTAAGGCGCTCTTGCAATCCGTTTTCTTCTATATGAAGCTGTTTATGCTGAATTTTCTCGACGGCCGCCGCATTTACGTCTACCCCATGCACATGCAAGCCATTATTGGCAAACATAACGGATGTTGGTAAACCGATATAACCGAGACCAACGACACATATTTTATTCATCAAGTAACTTCCTTTCCAACCATTCTTTAAATAACTATAATCTTATATGATACCTTGACGATTGTTCTACCCATCAGTACGTATGACGATTAAATTTTACATCTAATTGTAACAAAAATCATGATTAAAAGAAACTATCAGCCACAAACGATGTCGAACTTTACTCTTTTGTTCAATTGTTCGCTTAATATTTGTTATTTATGTTTTTTTCACAAAACTCATATGTCATTCCAAGCTATTATTTTATTCTTAGCAGGAATATATGGTTAATAATAAAAGCGAAACCGTTTAGACTAGTTTCGCTTTTTATTCATTATCATGTTGTTATTTAATCCAAACTCCATCACTGCCGATTACATATCCATCAATGGTTGTATCTTTGGCCATTGAACCATCGGAATTAAGGAAATACCACTGGCTGCCGGAATACAGCCAGTCTGTAGTCATTGCACCACTTGCGCCTAAGTGATACCATTGATTCTTCCAAAATAACCAGCCTGTTTTCATGGCACCATTTGAATTTAAGTAATACCATGTACCGCCACTTTTTATCCAGTCGATTTGCATTACACCATTAGAATTCATGTAATACCATGTATTACCATCTTTTTGCCAACCTGTTTTCATTGCGCCCGCGTTATAGTAATACCATTTTCCTCCAGATAAAACCCAGCCGGTTTTGCCATTGTCGATTCGTTTTGAACCGATATAGGTACTTGTATAATAAGATTCCGATAAAGAACTAATTTTCACTCCGTTACTAGAAGCATGGACAAACTTTTCGCCGCCTAAGGAAATGCCGACATGTGAAGCTCCAGCTTTATATGTACTGAAGAAAACTAGGTCACCTTTCGTTAAATTACCTTTTGAGACAGCTTGGCCTTTCGTGTATTGATCTGCGGCAGTCCGTGGCAAGGTAAATCCAGCTTGCTTGTATGTATAGCTTGTAAATCCAGAGCAATCAAACCCGCTCGGCGACGATCCACCCCATTCATATGGTACCCCTATATAATCAAGAGCTATGTCTGCAACCTTATCTCCAACAGATGCCGCTTCTGTTTTTTGTCCGCCGATTAATCCGCTCAAGAGTAAAGAACATGATAGTAAACCACTTATGACTAACTTCTTCATGATAACCTCCTTGTATCTTTTTCTCTCTCTCTATTTGTTAATTCAAGTATCTCATAAAAGTTACTAGAGTTAATTTACAGTTCGGTATAAATATTATTACAGGAATGTTTCAAAAACTGACCTTTTTCGACTTTTTTTCGTATTTTTCAGAAAAATAGCAAAAAAAGAGGCAAAATGGCCTTTCGATTTTATGACTATGAAACTATTGAGTTTTGGGCCAGCTGCTTTTTCATGTCGAATGATGTCAAATATCATGTAAGTTGGCCTGTTACCTTATGACTATTTTTTTTGTGAAAATAAAACGGAACCAGCCTCCGATGAGGTGGTTCCGTTTTATCCTTTATAGGGCGCCTATTTATCCTAGAGCATCGCGCCGTCTTTACCTAAACGGTATTTGCCAATCGTAGTGTTGGCTGCCATATGGCCATCGCTGTATAGGTAATACCACTTCTTGCCAACTAATACCCAGCCGGTTTGCATCGCTCCACTGTTGTTCATGTAATACCACTTGCCGCCAGTAGAAACCCAGCCCGTTTTCATCGCGCCGCTAGAGTCAAGAAAATACCACTTGCCGCCGGTGGAAAGCCAGCCAGTTTGCATTGCACCTGATGAATTTAGGTAATACCATTTGCCGCCTGTTTGCAGCCAGCCGGTTTGCATCGCCCCTGATGAATTAAGGTAATACCATTTGCCGCCCGTTTGCAGCCAGCCTGTTTGCATGACGCCTGATTGGTTGAGGAAATACCACTTACCGCCAGTTTGCACCCAGCCTTTAGCAAGCGACCAGTCGCTATTGAAATAATACCACTTGCCGTCTAAGCTTTTCCAACCGTTACTGGCGGCGAATGAGCTAAATTCATTAGCAATTTGCGCAATTTTACTTGCCCACGCTTCGTCGGTTGAGTATTGATGGTAGCTGGAATTAAACCGCATGTTGTCGAGTGTCGGCTGCTCGTAAGGGTCGAGAGCATTCTCCATAAACGTATTCCTATTAACAAACATTTGATTGATAAAAATCGCTCCGGCAACAATTCCGCTGCTTTTTGTAGAATAATCATAGGCATCTGTCAGTGGTCGAAGATCATTTGCATTGATACCATAGTAATTGTATTTATTTGCAACAATCCCCGAAGTACCCCAGCGTGTCTCTAAGCCTGAATGTGCAACAAGGTAAATCGCATTTAACCCATCAGTTTTGTTTTGAGCCTCAATGTAGGAAGAACCCATTCCAGTCATTAATGTATCGGTCCATTTTGTTTTATAGTTAATAAACTGGTTAATGGCATTTGCGGTTACACTCGCTTTTGTGTTTAATGGAGTGAATATGGAAATATTGTTTGTTGTCGTTCCTTCTTTTCCAAATTCATAAGGGATGACATTGCTGCCGCCATTTATGGTCATATACCTTTCATTTTCAAGGTACCAGTTGTAAATCCAACCTTGTTTCTTGGGTTCATCTACTGTTTCTATCTTGTAATATTTTGTATCAGGAGATACCTCAAGAACATATACCTTAGTGTGGTCTCCTATGGAACCTGTAATTGGTTTTGATCCATCTGCTTCGGCTCGTAAATTTCTTTCCTTTTTCACTAGCCAGGTTTGATTTTTGATATCGCTGTTCAAGTAGGCTCTGTGAACCCATCCTTCCCGCCCATCTTCCATCCGGATTTTTACGGCATAATCTTTTTCGCTGAGGATGGTCACCTTGTCGTTATAAGATAATTCCGCATAACGCTTATAAGTTGGTTTCAAATGAATTTGATAGTCTGAAAGTTCCTCGAAACTCCGATAGACCGGCAGTTTGATAGACGTTACTTTCATATTTTTCTGCTCAGCGGCCTCTGCCTTGGTTAATCCTGCGCCATAAAAAACCCCTAGTAATAAAGCAAACATTAGCAAACTACGAATCACTCTATTTTTCAAATTACTGCTCCTCTCGTTTTTAGCATTCTATTAATTAGATTATCATAAATTCCAGCCATTTCCACGTATTTTTATTTGGAAAAGGACTTAAAGCCTTTTGTCCGGTATTGTTGGCATAAATGTCAATAATTGTCCATATCGTCACTCGTTTTCAATACGACTTTTTTGTAAAATGAAGGTGGTTGATGCTATTTCAAATCAGAGAGGATGTGTATTATGGCTTATAAACCACGATCAGAGCGGGAAGAATTAACGATTTTTAGAATCTTGAACAGGAGTATGAATTTGTCTGAAGAAGACCAATGGACCTATTTCAGACTTAATAAGGGATTCGAAGGGGAATTGATGTTTGATTCCTTAACGGAACAGATTAAGAGCGAATGTTTAATTCTAAATGATTTACTCCTTGAGTTAAACAATTCGAAATTCCAAATTGACACTTGTATTATTCAAGACATTATATATCTATTTGATGTTAAAAATTTTGAAGGTGATTATTGTTATGAAAAAGGCGATTTCACGTCAATGAAAACTAGTAAATTAATGCAGAATCCACTTGACCAATTAAACCGCTGCGAAACTTTATTCCGCCAATTGCTTCAAAAATATGGTTATAAGCTCACCAGCGAAGCTCGGGTAGTGTTTATTAACCCCGATTTTACCCTTTATCAAGCACCAAAAGATAAACCTATCATTTATCCAACACAGTTAAATACCCTAATGAAAAAATTAAATACATGGACGGGAAAAATTAATGGGAAACATAAAAAGCTCGCAGACCATTTAATTTCGTTACATCAGGTAGAATCTCCTTATTCCAGGGTTCCCCCTTATAAATATGAAGGGCTGCGAAAAGGCCTAACCTCTTCTTGTTGCAACTCATTTTCGATTTCTGTTAATGGACGGAAGCTTGTTTGTGATGATTGTGGCAGTGTGGAAGAGATTGATGCTGCTGTGCTGCGAAGAGTGAAGGAGTTGAAGCTACTTTTTCCGGATCGGAAGATAACTACTAATGGGGTTTGGGAGTGGTGCGGGGGAGTTATTTCCAAAAAGACTATCAAGCGAATTTTAAAGAATAACTTTATTACTATGGGAAAGAAAAAATACACCTATTTTGTTGATTTAAAGTAAAACCAGACCATTAATCTTTTTTCATTTCATAGTGCCTAAGAACAATCCTTTTTTACCGCCAAGCTGGCACTATGAATCTCCTTTTGTAAATAAAGAGGGGGGGTTTCCTTCACTATTGGATTTTCCATTGCTTTAATGAACCGTTACTGTCTCGATTACTGTTCTAAGGGCTTTATGAACCGTTCTTATTGACCGCTTTGATCTTTTTTCCTCTGGCGCGGGCTTTATGAACCTCTCTTATTGACCGCTTTAACCTTTTTTCCTCCCGCGTGGGCTTTATGAAACGTTCTTATTGACCGCTTTGACCTTTTTTCCTCTGACGCGGGCTTTATGAACCTCTCTTATTGACCGCTTTGATCTTTTTTCCTCTGGCGCGGGCTTTATGAACCTCTCTTATTGACCGCCTTGACCTTTTTTCCTCTGGTTCAGGCTTTATGAACCTCTCTTATGAACCGCTCCTATTAACCGCTGTAAATCTCCGCAAGAAAAAAAACGGACACCCAGTGCCCGCTCATTTTATTTCCCTGCCGCTAGCAGCTTATTCACTTTTTCAAGATCTTCTAATGAATCGATTTCGTAGCTGTCATTTGGGTGAATCTCTTGTAGATGAACATTCAAGCCGCTTAAGTTATTCTTAATGATTTCATCCCACCAGAAATCCTTAAAGTTACCGCTCTCGACGGCTTCCTCCAGTTTTTCAACAATATACCGGCCATCCTCATCGGACCAGTAGGAAACGCCGCAAAGAATGTACTCATGATCACCATCGCCGACTTCAATATTCGTTACCTTATATTGTTCGTCGTAGCGGATCATCCACTCTGCTTTAAAATCCGGCTTGCGTGCGCTAAAATACATCGAGGTTTTTGGACTTTTTAATAAGAAATTGTGATGCAAGTAGACATCCGCATCAATCACATACGTATCGTGGAGGTACTCCCTGACTAAATACATCGTGTACATATTGTTGTAAATCTCGTATTTATCATTGTGAACGAGCGTAATGCCGTACTTCTCTTTTAAATACTCAAATTTTTCCGCTAAATAGCCGGTGACGACAATGATTTCTTCGACGCCTATTTCCTGTAAATATTCAACCTGCTTTTCCAGCATCGGTTTACCATTTACGACGGTTAGTGATTTAGGTGTTGTTAACGTTAATGGACGTAATCTTGTGCCCATTCCTGCTGCAAGTAGAATTGCTCTCATTTATGCTGCTCTCCTGCCTTTACGAATATTCATCCATTTCAGTTCTTCCGGATTGGCGACGGTAATAATCGAGCCAACCAAAACCATTATACTAAAAAAGACAATCTTTGCGGTAATTGGTTCACTTAAAATGATAAAACTTAGAAAGATTCCCCAAGCGGAATACGAAATATTTAAGGCCATTGCCCGGGTGGGACCAATTGCGTAAATTGCATTGTAATAGAACACATACGAAGCCGTTCCTGAAAGGGCAATTACGGCAATGAAGAGCATCTCGCTGCTCTTTAACACGGTCCAGACAAGCGGGTATGCATTGAAAATTGGTAAAATTAAAATTCCATATGTTACAGCTGAAACTAACTGACGAATCTGCAAAGCCTGCTCCGGCGAAACTTCATCATCCTTCATTCCGTAAGCAAGAATAACGCATTCCATTCCCCAGCCAAAAATACTTAACAGAATGAACGAGAAGCCGAGAATATAGCTAGTAGATGGTTCACCACCGACAAATCCCAACAAAAAGATAAAGAGAATACTGATAAACAAGCCGATCCAGTTTTTTACCGTTAAGCGGTCCTTTAGGAGGATGAAGGCGAAAAAAGCACCAACAGCCGGATAAACAGCTGAAATAGAACCCGCTAACGACGAACCCAAATATTTAACGGCAAGCACATACCCTGTCATCCCAATCGGTCCGCCAAGGAGGGCACCCAAAATAACAAACCGGCCGCTGCGAGTTTTTAACTTTTTAAATGGGGCCCTAAATTCCCTTCTAATCGTCATGTATATCATCATCCAAAAGCTTGATAACATATCATGGAAAAATGTACTAACTAATGGTGCTAGAAAAAGCACCATTTCTGTTGAGTTAAACACTGATTTGGATAGAACGATTCCGATTAAGAGCGTGTCAAGCGCCCAAGTAAATCCCGAAGCCAACCCAAAGAATACACCTTTACTTTTGATATTCATACGTCATCTCCCGAATCAAGTCGTGTTGTAAATTCTTTCGACATCTCGCTAAAAGGTCGGTCCCGTAGGTGCCAAAGTCGTCACCCTTCGCTTCTTTGATGACGGTCCAAATCGTCCAAAGGAAATCTTGGAAAATTTTATTCATGATCATCCGCTGCTGAATCTCCAAAGGAACTTCATCTTCCTGCAAGTAAAGCATTAAAAATAATTCCTCTTCCTCTGGTGAAAATTCGCTTTCCATCGCATGCCAAGCGAGATCCCACACTGGATCATTCATTCCGCTGTACTCCCAGTCAATCAGATAGAGTTTATTCTCACCGCTCTTGACGATGTTTTGCGGAAGCGGATCATTGTGACAAGGCGCAAGAGCAATATCCATTCCTTGATAAATTTCTTTCAAGACCATTACTTGTGCCTTTGTTTCTTCATAATGCTCATATGGCTTAGCATTTGCTTCCTGCATCAACCGTTCGTACTCCTCGACTTTTTCAAATACATCAAAGCGGCCGGCCATTTCTAGTCCTGAGAAGTGCAGAATTCTAAAGTTGGTTGTTGTCAGCTCCATGATATCCTGGCGTTTCGCCATTTTCGGGGTCAGCGTTTCCGCCTCCGGAATCAATTCAGCAATTTTCACGCCCGATTCTTCATTAAAATAAACCAGCTCCGTATCAATACCCAGGTCACTCGCAAGCGCTGCATTGAACTTTTCCTCTTTTCGATTAATCATGGATTCAGTCCCGTTCCCCGGAATCCGAAGGACGTACTCTTTGCCTTTAATCACAACTTTAAAGTTTTTATTTGTCATCCCGCCAAAGGGCTGAATGTCCTCAATATCCTCATAGGCCAGATTGAGAGCCTCCATCAGATGGCTTTTAATCCAGATTTCCCTGAACACGGCCTCTTTCCGCTTCAGCATCGGATAGATTTTTTCGGTGATAATGTTATAGTGCTGCAAGCTGTCAATTTCGCCCCAGATAAGATTATGAATTTCCAAATAGCCAATATTATAGTGCCTTGAAATATCTAATAGCATATATTCGTAATGCAGCATTGGATTCCGATTATTTTGCTGATATTCACTGACCATTTTTGTATACACTTCATAGGAAAGTTTGCTGATTCCGATCATTTCACCGTCGATATGATTGAATTGGTGGATATCCTTCGAAATTTTATGAAGATAACCGTTTTTAATTTCAACAAACGCCTCGTCTCCGGAGCCGCTTTCGTTGGTGATCAGGACACAGTCGCGCTGCGGATGGGCAAGGATTTCCCTAATTGCCCGCTCTTCAATGAGAATATCGTCTTCTATTAATAGAAAATCATTGGCAATATAGGGCTGAGCCGCCGCCAAAGAAGCCATCGAGCCGGTCCATTTATATTTTTTATTTTCAACAAATGTTAGATGATTAAATTCAGGATATTCCGCGAAGGTTTCCGGTTTGTAGCCGGTGACAATAACAATGTCGTTGATGCCATTTTCCTGCAAAATATCAAGATTTCTTTTTAGCAAAGTGGTTTCATCAATTGCCATCAGACCTGCTGGTTTGTTAAAATCTTTTCTCATACCCGCTGCTAAAATCACAGCCTGTTTAATTTCTGTCAGCGGTTCCTGATGAATATTCACCTTTTTGTGGTGGTAAGCCTCGATGCCGCTTTGCAGGAAATCGATTCCTTTTTGTGTTAAATAATAGCTGATATTACGGCCTTTTTTTTCGCTAAAAATGTAGTCGCCAAAGGTTAAATCATGGATCAGGTAATTCACCTTGCCGATTGAAATACCGCATATTTCCGCAAGTTTCTTTTGATTCAGGTTAGCATTTTTATTAATGGCCTCTAATAATTGAAATAAGTGTTGTTCCATTGGGGGGTCCCCTCCGATAAGTTCAATAATTGAATGTATTACCATTTTAGCGTAACAAGATCAAACTGTAAATAAAAAAGTTTCCAATAGGAATAGTATTTGCCTCTTTAAATGAAAATAAAAAAGAGCCGCGCATTTGACTGCACAGCCCTTTTTTAGGTTTATTTATAATTTGGAACATCAAAGTACAAAGTATACGAACTTAATGAATCGTAGACTTTTTTAATATTATTTACCTGCTTTACCGCCCAGCCAATATCGGTTGCATATTGATGCCACGGTACATTTGGATTCCATCTCATTTTATAAAGGGTATTCTGTGGTGTGGAAGCATTAATATAGCCTGCTCCAATAAATTCAGCTCCGCCGATGATGGCATCTTCAGGTGTAAACCAGCCCTTCTTATAAGCGGTTTCCGCTCCGCATGTTTCAGGGCAGCTGTCAATTGCACCAATACCGAACATATTATAAACAGTCACGGGTTTATCCAGCTTCTTCCCATCTACAGTATCAACAACAATACCTTTTGATAGTTTGGATGTCCCATTACCAGTCTCAAGCAAGGCATGAGCGACAAGGTAAACCTCGTTCACATTATTTTGCTTGCCTGCTTTCAGGAATGCCTCTCCTTTTCCTGCTAAAATGCCTTTTCCAATAAGGACTTTGGCATTTAAATCCTGAGCCGTTGTTCCCGCACTTTTATTTAATAGAAGGAATTGGAAGTACTCTGGATCTGTTGGGCTAAAGGTAGTTGGATTCAAATAATAAGCAACATCCGTCGTTTTTGCATTCCGCCAAGTAACATACGCAATTTCATACCAAGTTCCCACTTGTGAAACAATCGTTACCTGCGCCCCTTGCTTCAGCGTTCCGTAAACAAAGGCATTATTATTTGTATCTTCACGAACATTAATTGATGTCCCTGTCACGACACCCTTCTTAGGATCCTTTGCATCTTGTAAAACAAAATCTGAACTAACAAATGCTTTGTTATTTCTATATTTATCTGTTTGCGGACTTTGCTTCATTTCGAGATCAAGCACTTGCTCAAAAGTAAGATTGTAATTGGTTTTTTGGATAACCGGTCCAGTATTTAAGACGCCATTTTCGAAAAAGTTATAGAGCTTACCTTCGATAACTTGCTCTCCGGTTACCATCTTTCCATTTGGATCAAAATAGTACTTCTTGTTATCCAAGTCCAGCCAGCCAATTATCATCGCGCCGCTGTTACTCAAATAATAAGTTGCGCCTTTTTCGGTTAACCAGCCGGTCTGCATAATGCCAGCATTGTTCATGAAATATCGTTTTTCATTGACTACAATCCAGCCTGTTGCCATCGCTCCGCTGCTGTTCATATAATACCATTTGTTATTATCTAAGAGCCAGCCCGTCACCATTACACCGTCAGATCCGAGGTAATACTTTTTCGCGCCATCGGTCAGCCAGCCTTTATGGGCAGCGCCGTTGCTTCCAAAATAGTACCACTTGGTTCCAATCTGCTTCCAGCCGACAGCTGTTTGCAACACGCCATCCGTTCCAAAATAATAGATTTGATTATCAATGGTTTGCATACCCTTTTGCATTTTTCCATCTGAACCAAAGTAATACTTTTTATTTCCTTCAGTCAGCCAACCCGTGTACATCGTACCATCAGTTCCGAGGTAATAGGTATTATTACCATCTGTCAAGCGGCCGGTTTTCATAACCCCATCTGCCCCGAAGAAAAAGCGTTTACCCTCATCGAGGATCCAGCCAACCTGCATCTTTCCGTCTTCGGCAAAGAAATACTTTTTATTCTTTTCCGTCAGCCATCCAGTTTGAATAATGCCATCCTGGGAAAAATAATACCTATTTGTCCCGTCGACTAACCAACCTTTGTGCTTGCTGCCATCTTTATCGAAGTAGATGACAATGGAGCCATCACGGAACCAGCCAGTGATTGGGTTGGTGTTCAATGCCCCTGAGTTAGCAAAAACGTAGGGCTCACCGTCAATGTATTTTTGTCCTGTGATCATTTCACCGCTTGGCTTTAGGTAATATTTTACGTTTTTGTCTTCAATCCAGCCTGTCTTCATCGCACCGCTAGAATCAAGGTAATACCAGTTATTCGCATTGGCTAACCAGCCCGTTTTCATCGCGCCGCTAGCGGTAAGGAAATACCATTTTCCTCCAGTTAATAACCAACCTGTCTTCATCGCGCCGCTTGGCTGAAGGAAGTACCACGTATTGCCGGTAAGCAGCCAGCCTGTTTTCATTGCACCGCTTGAATCGAGAAAATACCAAGTGTTACCGTCTTTCAGCCAGCCCGTTTTCATCGCACCACTTTTTTTATCTAGAAAGTACCAGCGATTTTTGTCTAACAGCCAGCCTGTCTTCATGGCACCATTACTGCCAAGAAAATACCAGGTTTTATTATCCAGGACCCAGCCGGTTACGGTCTTGCCTGCAGAGGTCAGATAGTACCAATTATCGTTTTGATACTTCCATGTATAATTACCAGCTGCACTAACACCGGAAGCTGTTGAAGAAAACAGCATGGATGCCAAAGCGAAAGCTGCGATA
Organism: Neobacillus vireti; assembly: GCF_001026695.1. Lineage (GTDB taxonomy): Bacteria > Bacillota > Bacilli > Bacillales > Cytobacillaceae > Neobacillus > Neobacillus vireti. The sequence continues at coordinate 145,886 of NZ_LDNB01000007.1, read as the reverse complement.
CGTTTTTTCTTCACTATTTCTCCTCCCAGAAAAGTTCTCTCTCTCTTAAACTATTTTTTATTACTCTTATATTCTCTCATTTTGTGGCAATTTTTCAACTAAAATTTGAAATACATGTCGATTTAAGTAATTTTGACAGCCCTTATAAAAGAAAGGCGGGCAGATTGCTCTGCCCGCCTACATGGGTGTCAGGCACCATTTCCCTTTTAATGGAAGAAGGTGTCAGGCACCAATATTATTTAATCCATACGCCGTTTTTGTCTACTTTGTAGCCGTTGATGGTTGTGTTGACGGCCAGTTGACCGGAGTTGTTGAGGTAGTACCATTTTCCGCTAACTAGCTTCCAGCCTGTTGCCATGTCGCCGTTTGCGTTGAGGTAGTACCATTTTCCGCCAACCAGTTTCCAGCCTGTTGCCATGTCACCGTTTGCGTTAAGATAGTACCATTTGCCTTTAAGGGCAACCCAGCCGGTCTTCATTGCGCCGCCGGTGCCAAGATAATACCATTTGCCGCGGTCAAGGACCCATTGGTTTTCAGCCATCGCCCCGCTCTTGTTTAAGTAGTACCATTTGTGATTGTCTTTTAACCAGCCTGTCTGCATTTTTCCGTCTTGGCCAAGGTAATACCATTTATTGCCTTCCTTAAACCACTTGGTTGCTTTGACACTGTTTTTATAGTAGTACCATGAACCATCTTCTTGCTTCCAGCCTGTGACATTGGCACGGTTGATCACGATTTCCTTGAATGTTTCGTTGCCTGACAGGTCAAGAAGTTTTAAGGTAATTTTATTGATGCCTTTTTTAAGCGCTACTTTTACTTCAACATTATCATTGGCAGGTTTCAGAACATCTACAGGCCCGACGATTGCTTTTTCATATTCATGATTATCGTCAACGAATAATGAAAGATAGTTGAAGTTATCCTTTAGGTTAAGCTTCAGGGTAGCTTTATCGGTCTTTTCTGGAACAACCGATGGTGCACTCACATTGATTTGTGGTGCAGTCGTATCAATAAACACTTTGCGGGAAATCGATGATGTGTTGTTCGATTTATCTACAGCCTTGACGATGACGTCGTAGTAACCATCCTTCGCAAATGTTGTTGTCGTTGAAAACTCATACCCTCCTGGTCCTGTATGGGTGAATTTGGTCTCTTTTCCGTTAACCGTCAATGATTTTAATCCTACGTCATTAAAGACATAACCTGAAACAGGAACTTCTTTCGAGTTATAGGCACCATATGGCATGGTTGAAAAATTGATAATTATTGGGTCCCCTTCTACCTCGCCAAAAGTAACAGTATCCCCGCCAAAGTTATACGCATAGTCAACGGCCAGGACATCGATCGAAGATCCCTCCGGAACATCGGTTAATTTATAGCTTTTCTCATCACCAGACACTTCGTCAACAAATTCCCCATTTACAAAAATACCATAGGCCTGGACTCCAGAACCTTTCTCAACCGTTTTCCATTTGACACGAGAGGTGTTCGGGTCAAAGCTTGCGGTTACTTCCGGTGCAGTTGTATCAACGTAAATTGGAATGTCTTTTGTTTGATAGCCGGCCCCTTTGTAATCAATCACCGATTTCACCTGGTAATAATATAAACCGTCTTTAACCACTTGACCTTTAACAGTTCCGTCCCAAGTGCGATCGTAATTATAGGAGAATGGCAATCCGTACCCATCATCAAAATAGGTCTTAAATACGTTCTTCTCCAATTTCACACGACGAAGTAATTGTTTGTTACCGTCTAGAATGTTAATTTGGACTTCGGCCGCATTTCGTAAAAAGGCCGGAAGAACATTGATATCATCATTCATCCAGTCGTCATTTGGTGAGATGGCATAGAAACCTTTGTCAGGAACAGGCTCAGTGAACCAATCATCTGACAACATATCATGGACAGGGACTTCATCTACATTGCCGTCCTCATCTTCCCAATCAAACATGCCTTGAAGATCATAGAAGCGTGATTCTCCAAAATCTTTAAAGCCATCAAGAATGGATGGGCGGTCCCATTTGCCGTAGAAGCCAACATATGGAATGGTCAGGTCAGGGCTTAGTTCTTTCTTGCCGGCAACATTCTTATCGGCATCTATTAATCTAACAAAGCCTTCAACAAACATATCTTCCTTAAGGGCAACGGTCTTTTTGTTCCCTTTCGTGTCAATGGCAGAAACCTTTGCCTTACTAATATCCACCTTGATGGTAATATCTTTCGTTGCTCCGGCTGGAATGGTAACTTTAGCCGGACCGTCAATGACTACCCCTTCAAGATTACCGGCGATTAGGGCATTAGTAGCTTCCCCATCTTTATTTTGCTTTTGGGTATCTGCCAATACATTGGTTTTTACTGTATAGGTGACATCTTTCTTTGAAACGTTTTTAGCAGAAAGCGTCATCGTGAATTGTTTCGCCGTAAAGTCTTTTAATTCTACTTTTGCTTGGCCATTGCTTTTATTGACAACATATACAGGTGTTTTTACCGCATTGTAGGTCTGCATCATCCCTGCACCTTGAAGTCTTGGTGAGAATGGCTGGCCATTGGCATCGTCAATAATTTTTGCCGTGTTCATTAATAATGTTTTTGCCAAATGGGTCCGGTCGCTGACAGAAAGACCTGTGAAGCGCTTGTCCTTTTGCAGGTATTGCTGGACTAGGGCTGCGCCGCCGGCTACATGTGGAGCCGCCATTGATGTACCGCTCATTTCACCATATTGGTTATCATTTAAGGTTGCAATAATTTTCCCGCCTGGTGCTGTGATTTCCGGTTTTAACTCAAGGCCAGGTGTTGTTCCCCAAGAGGAGAACTCAGTGATTCTTCCTGAATCAGGGTCTTGCTGTTTGTTTAGCTGCTTGATTTTCAAAGAAGTATGTCCGGATGCAATTGTTGTTTCCAGCGACTGACCTTCTTTTTTCGAAATCAACATAAACGGAATATCAAAGTCGCCTTGGTTTTTATAGAATGTTGAGCTTCCGGTATCATAGACGATAATGCCGATAGCACCTGCTTCAGCGGCAATCCATGCTTTTTCCGCAAATGAGATTTCACCGCGTTGAACAAGAACCACCTTGCCGATGACATCGACATCTTCATAATCTTCCCAATCACCAAATCCTCCGTTTAGACTGACTACTTGTAAATCTCCATTTTCAGCTGCCACATTCGTCCAATCGTCCGTCCCATAACCAACACCAGTGAATCCGTCAACCGTGATCGCATGCTGGTATAGGGTTGAAATATTATTCGCCGCTGCAACGGAAATTCCATCCGGATTTAATCCCGGTGCTTCAACGACTCCGATATCAGGGTTTTTGTAGAACGGATTCCCCCAGCCATATGAAATCGTTCCTGAGTTTCCGGCCGACATTGAGCACACAATCCCATTATTGGTTGCTCTTGTAATCGCCACATCTTCTGCGCTATCTTTAGAATAAAATGAAGCCACTTCACCAAGGCTCATGTTCAATACATCGGCACCAAGCTTGATTGAATCATCAATGGCTGCGAGGTACACATCTGACCAGGTGGAAGGGAAAAGAATATCATTACTAAATACCTTCATCGCCAGAACCTGTGCTTCCGGAGCTACCCCCTTAACACCGCCATGTTCTTCGTCGCCATTTGCGGCAACGATTCCGGCTACATGCATCCCGTGCATGCCAGTGTCATATCCTTTATCAATGATCGTGTCATTTTGGTCGAAGTAGTTATAGCCGTATGGTACTTTTTTGGTATAAAACTTTCCCTTTAATTTATCCTTCTTGACAATTTGATTAACATCATTCTTGTTTAATCCGGCTGTTGAAGCATCTGATAAAACAAAGTCTTTATGACTCGGGTCCACCCCTGTGTCGATGACAGCGACTACCATTCCCTCGCCTTTTAAGCCTGCATCTGCCCAAGTTTCAGGTGCTTGAACAAATGATTTACTTGTTTTCAGGTCAGGTTTTACTGGACGCTTGTATTCATTTGCTAAATAAACGTGTTTTACACCTTCGACTGCTTCAAGTTTGTCCATATCGCCAAATGTGATTTCACCGCTAAACCCGTTGAAGGCAGTTGAGAAATTGTTTTTATATTTAAGCTTAACTCCCTTGGCCTTAATTTTGTCCTTTACTGTGGCCTGCTGCTTTTCAAGATTAACAGCCATGGAGTCTTTGATGCTTTCTGATAAATCCTTGTACAGTTTCCCTTGCTTTGTCGCTAACTCAACGGGTGTTTGTCCTTCTACTTCGACAATGACCCGGACCTGATCTGTCGCTTTGAACTTGTCTTTAAGCTTCTCGCTGAGCTTGTGGCGATTATTTACTTTTAGATGTTGTTTAAACTGATTGACCATTGAAGCGTAATCTTTTTTTGCCGTTGGTGTTGGCGATGCTGCCGCAACTGGTGCCACGTAAGCGAGATTGGATAAAACCAACGCTGATGCCAACACATATGAAGTCATCTTCTTTTTCTTTTCCCATGACTTTAGGCTCATACTTTTGCTTCCCCCTCTAAATAAATAGCAGCTCAAATTATTTCAATCTAGCAAACAGTTTCCAGAATTGTAGGAAAAATCTAAACGCTAATCCAATTTTAGTAGAGTGAAGGAAAACGGTCAATGTTTTTAAGTAGAATAATAGGAAATAGTAGCGAAATTTTGGCGGGGTGGTGTCAAAAAAAACGCGAACAGATCGAAATCTGTTCGCATTAATAATAGAAGGAACTAATCTTATTTAATCCAAGCTCCGTCCTTGCCAAGCTTATAGCCGTCAACTGTTGTGTTAGCTGCCATTGCACCTGAACTATAGAGGTAATACCATTTGCCGTTTACATACTTCCAGCCTGTGGCCATGGCACCGTTAGTATTGAGGTAATACCACTTACCGCCATCTAATAGCCAGCCTGTGGCCATTGCGCCTGATTTATTTAGGAAATACCAAGTTTTTCCGTCCTTCACCCAGCCTGTAGCCATTGCACCTGATTTATTTAGGAAATACCACTTGCCGCCATCTAATAACCAGCCTGTGGCCATTGCACCTGATTTATTCAAGAAATACCAAGTATTGCCGTCCTTCACCCAGCCAGTCTGCATTTTGCCGTCTTTAGCAAGGTAGTACCATTTGCCGGCATCGAGTACCCAGCCAGTTGCCTTTTTACTATCAACATAGTAGAACCAAGATCCGTTTTCAAGTTTCCATACGGATGGTTCAGCATTGGCACGTTTAATAACAACCTCTTTAACCGTTTCGTTTCCACCAAGGTCAGTGGCTTTCAAAGTAACTTTGTTTTCACCTTCTTTAAGTGGTACAGTTACTTGGTAATCCTTGCTTAATGGTTTTAATACGTCCACTGGGCTAACAAGCGGTACTTCAAATTCGTGGTTTTCACCTACGTAGAAGTTTAAGTAGTTGAAGTTATCTTGGAGATTTACCTTCAAGGTAACTTTGTCAACATTCTTATCTACTCTTACTGGAGCATTCACATTGATCACTGGCTTTGTTGTATCAACATAAACCTTGCGGGCAACAGAGAATACTTTATTCGAGTGATCAGTTGCTTCTACTTGGACATCATAAAGACCATCTTTATCAAAGGTAACAGTCGTTTCGAAGTGGAAGTTTCCATCTGCCCCCTTCTTAAATTCAACATCTTTTTTATTCACTTTCAATGCTTTTAAGCCGATATCATCGGATACAAATCCTTTTACAGCTACTTCTTTTGTATCATAGGCACCCCATGGCTCAGGTGAATTTGCTACATACCCACCTTTTGCGTCTTTTGTACCGTCAGTGATGAAAATCAATGGACTTTCGACATCGCCAATGGCAGCGGTATCGTAACCGTAGTTACCTGCATAATCCCACGCAACAACTTGGATTATTGCTTTATCCGGTGCCCCTTCAAGTTTGTAAGAAGTTGTCTTGCCATCAACTGCAGCAACCTTCTCACCATTTACAAAGATCAAGTACCCTTCCGTACCTGTTCCATCTTCGGTTGTTTCCCAAGAGACAGTTGATTTTTCAGCATCAAATGTTGACTTAACCTTTGGCGCCGTGGTGTCTACATATACTGGAATTTTCTTAGATTGCCATTTAGCTCCAGCATAATCAATTACTGTTTTGATTTCGTAATAGTACAAACCATCCTTCACTGCTTCACCGTTGATTTTACCATCCCAAACACGGTCAGCTTTATAGGAGTATGGATCACCTGAGCCGCCATCAAACGCATTCTTATAAACATCCGATTCTGACTTCAGTCGCTTTAGCTGCTTTCCGTTCTTATCCAAAATATTGAATTGTGCTTCTTTAGCGTTTCTTAAGAAGGCTGGAAGCGGATTAATGCTATCGGCATAGTTGTCCCCGTTCGGTGATAACGCAATAAAGTTCTTTTCAGGAACAGCAGAAGTAAAGTACTCTTCTTTATCCATAACAATATCTGTTGCACCTTCACCAAAGTAATATTCTAAGTCATAATAGCGCTCTTCACCAAGGGCTGTAAATCCATCTACAACTTCTGGTGCATCCCAGTGGCCATAGAAGCCTACATAAGGAGCCGTTAAGTTAGGTGTATCTTTGTCTGTTCCTTCAAGTGTAACTGAGCCTTCAACAAAAATATTTTCTCTTAAATCTAATAGCGTCTTTTTACCATCGGCGTCAAGACCAGGAATTTTTGCGTTTGCAAAATCAACTTTAACAGTAAAGTCTTTCGTCGCACCAGCTGCAACCGTTACGGTTCCAGGAGCTTCCACTTTTGCCCCTTTTAGATCTCCGGCAATTAAGGCATTATATTCAGGGCTGCCATCCGCAAAATCTTGAATTGTATCTGTTAATACATCCGTATTGACTTTATAAGATACGGATTTATTAGAAATATTTTTCACAGTGAAGGTCATTTCAAACTTCTTGGATTGGAAGTCCTTCAATTCTACCTTCGCATCGCCAGTTGCTTTATTGACAAAGTAAGCAGGGGTTGTCACCGCTGCATACGTTTGCATCATACCAGCACCTTGACGGCGAGGTGAGAACGGTTGGCCATTTAGGTCATCAATATTTTTTGCTGTGTTCATTAATAATACCTTTGCGAGATGTGTACGATCAGCAACAGATAAATCTTTAAATCGTTTATCTGACTGCAAGTATTGCTGAACAAGCGCAGAGCCACCGGCAACATGTGGAGATGCCATGGAAGTACCGCTCATAACTGTGTATTTATCATTATTGACAGTCGAATAAATATTTCCACCAGGAGCTGTAATTTCAGGCTTAAGCTCAAGGGATGGTGTTGTTCCCCATGAAGTAAAGCTTGTCATACGGCCCATTTCTGGACTTTCCTTCCTACTTGCTTGTGCAACGTTAATAAATGTTTTACCCTTAGCTACCTGAGCTTCGAGCGTATTTCCTTCAGCACCGGAAATCAACAAGAATGGAACATCCCAGCCGCCTTGATTATCATAAAAGAATCCATTTGTTGCATTATAAACAATAATACCCGCTGCACCCGCATTTGCAGCATTAACTGTTTTATCAACGAAAGTTAGCGTCCCACGGGGAACTAGAACGATTTTACCCTTTACATCCACGCCTTTGTAATCTTCTGGAGAACCAAGCTTACCTCCAAGGCTAACGAGTTCAAGTTTACCCCCGTTGTCTGCAACTAGCTTCGACCAGTCATCAATACCTTTACCAACGCTTGTGAATCCAGCAAGACCATCAACAGTTACATTATGCTCGAACAAGTAGGCTTCGTTACCAGATGCTGCAACAGAAATACCATCAGGATTTAAGCTTGGTGCACCAACTACACCAATATCAGGGTTCTTGGCATATGGATTATCCCAGCCATCACCGATATGGTTTGAGTTACCTGCAGACATGGCACAAACGATTCCATTTGCGGTGGCACGCTGAATGGCAAGATCCTCTGCGCTATCTTCTTGATAAAATGCCGCGACGTCCCCAAGGCTCATGTTTAGAACATCAGCGCCTAGTTTAATAGAGTCATCAATCGCAGCAAGATAAACGTCTGACCAAGTAGATGGATAAATTGGGTCATTACTGAATACCTTCATCGCAAGGACTTGCGCTTCAGGAGCAACTCCCTTAATACCACCCTTAGCTTCGTCACCGTTTGCCGCAACCGTACCCGCAACGTGCATACCGTGCATGCTTGCACCAGGTCCTAAATCAAGGATGATATCGTTTCCATCATAATAGTTATAGCCGAAAGGCACTTTATCCGTATAAAATTTACCCTTTAAGCCATTGTCGGCAACAGATTTAGCAACTTCCTTTTTGGTTAAGCCTTCTTTAGAAGTATCTGTTAATTTAAAATCGCGGTGGGATGGGTCAACACCGGTATCAATAACCGCAACAACCATTCCTTCGCCTTTATATCCTGTTTTCTCCCATGTTGTACGAGATTCGATAAACTGATGGCTCGTTTTCATATTAGGTTCAACTTTAGGACGATTATATTCGTTTGCTAAATAAACACCTTTAACTCCAGCTACTGATTCAATTTTACCTAGATCGCCATATGCAATCTCACCACTGAATCCGTTAAAGGCAGTTGAGAAATTTTGTTTAAATTTAATGTTTACACCTTTAGATTTGATTTTGTCTTTCACTGACTTTTGCTGGCTTTCAGCTTTAGCAGTGAGTGAAGACTTTTTATCTTCAGACAACTCTTTGTACAATTTCCCCTCTTTTGTTGCATATTCAACAGGAGTTTGTCCATCAACCTCTACGATGACACGAACCTTGTCTGTAGCTTTTAGGTCTGCCCTTAAATTTTTTGCTGCTGCTTGCTTTTTAAAGGAATCCCTGATTTGCTGCTGCTTTAATTGTTGAATTTTTGCTTCTATATCCCCAGGCTTATAGGTCGTGGATGCGGATGCTTGAGACACTAAACTGAAGTTCGACAATACTAGAGCTGACGCTAAAGCGTATGTAGCAATTTTGCGTTGCTTATTGTGATTCTTATTGCTCATTAATGATTTCCCCCCTATTAAAATGGTAATAGATAATTTAACTATCAACCTATCAGATCGTATATTTGACCCACTTTTTATTAGAAAAGTCGGAATATACAAATATAATTCTAGTATTTTTTCCTTGTATAGGTCAATAGTTAATTCGGGAAACGAAGAAAAATATTTCGCAATATTCGACAAATTGACCTATGTCGATTGTTGGGTTCGGTTCAAAAGGGGCATTCCAGTGGTTTTTTGGAAAATAGTCGTAGTTTTTATATTCATCGATGTCAGAAAAAGCCGGAATTACTGCACTTTTTTTTGTAGGAAATGATAGAAAAATCGCCGAGGGGAGCCATTCCTTACTGACCAGATTGCCGGCTCCCGACCGTATACTTGATAAAATCCTTCTAAATGTGATTTTTAAAGAATAACAGTCTTATTGTGAAAAAATAACTGTCCCTGTTTCTAGTTATCAGAAGGAGGCAAACTACCTAAACCTATTTACCTAACTTTTTGGGAACTTTAGTAAAAAGAAAGATGTTAAGCTGGGTAGTTTTATATTATGATAAATAGGTATTTATATTTAAAAGGAGTAGAAGTTGAAATGTCATTTTGTCGAAATTGCGGTCATCAATTATCGCCGCACCAAGCATTTTGTAAAAACTGCGGCACCAAGGCGGGAACCGCTTCAAAACCAAGCAGTGGTGGGGAAAAGACCACAATTGTAACTGCGCCGGAGCCACAAATGAGGTCTGGCCATGGGGCAAAAGGATCACTTTCCACACCGGTGAAATGGGTGCTTGCGATTGTACTTATCCTCGCCGCAGGCCTAATTGGCGCCCATTTATATGTATCAAAGCAATTCACTGCGGAAAAAGCGGTTGAAGAATTTGAAAATGCTGTTACTCAAAAGGACTACCAATCATTACGAGCGATTCTTGAAAAAAGCGGGACAGACGCACAGCTTTCCGAAGAGGAACTGAAAGGTTATGCGGCTTTTTTAACAAAAGACAATCATTTCGAACAGATTATCAAAGATCTCAAGGAAGAGGCTGCTGGAACAGAGTTTTCTCCGATTGTTGATGGTGCTGAAAACAAACTGGTCACACTTGTCGAGGGCCCGAAAAAGTTTTTGCTTTATAAACAATATTTTATCAAAGCCTTCCCTTTCACAGTCCAAGCAAGCAGCAATCTAGAGGACACGAAGGTTCCCTTTAATGGCAAGAGCAAGCTCCTGAAAAAGCCAGGTGAAGAGGTAACACTTGGAAAGGTATTACCAGGCAGCCTTACTCTTAAAGGTGTTTACACTGGTAAATATGTCACCTTGACATCCGAGACTGCAGTGGATTTCAAGGAAGCCAGCGATAATATCGTCACGGCTGCGCTTGAACTTGATGGAAAATATGTCACCATCTATTCCAATGGTGATGATGCCGATATTTATGCTAATGGGAAAAAGACAGGGCTGAAAACAGGCAATTTCGATAGTTTTGGTCCGGTGTCTACTGATGGTTCTGTTGAAATCTACGCTGTCCTCAATCGCGCTAGCGGGGCAATTAAAAGTAATGTGGTAAAAATTGAAAGGGAAGGCGAGGTGAATCTCCAATTCAAGGAACTTGCAGCAGAACAGGAAAAGGAAGCGGCAAAGTCCCGTGTGATGGACGTCTTGGCTCGTTATGCGCCAAATGCAAGTCCTAAAGAGCAAATGTATATGTTCATGAGTGAATATGTTTCCAGATCGGTTCAAGCGTTTAATAGCCGAGACTTCAGCATGATCTCATCCTACCTTTCACCGACAGGACCTGCATATGCTGAGACGGAGAAATACATTGCCCACTTAGAACAAAAGGGCATCACTGAGGAATTCGTCAATGTTGAGATTCTTGATATGCAGGCAACAGAAACAGGTTTTAAAGTGACGACAAGAGAAGAATATAATATTTTTTACCAAGACAGTCCTAATAAGCATATGGTCTTCGAATCAATCTATACACTTGAAGCAGAAGATTTCGGCTTGAGAGAATATTCGCTCGACAAGACCACCACGATTAAATCCGAAGATATCCAATAAGGATGACCTATTTGCAGCAGCCCCTTATTTTAGGGGCTGTAAAAAAAATTGAGAATTAATAGATTTTTTGTCACTTTTTGTAGTACGATAGTAATAGTTTCTTTCCATTCTATTACAAACGGAGGGCTGAAGATGCTGACAGCCGCCCAACAAAAAGTGAAGCAGGAGCTGGAGGAACTGCATGCAAAGGGCCATTTCCATAAGGAAGTAGAATGCAGCTCACCTGCCAGCAAACCTTCGAAAAAAAAGTGGATTCTTTCGCTAATTGGAGTCCTGTTATTTTGTTCGTTTATGATCATACATTTTTCGTTTTCCAATCATGAAGAGATCGTTTCCTACTTAACAATCGAGCAAAATTATTCCGAGCAAAGCGTACAATTACTGAATGACATTCTTGAAAAAAGGAATCTTGATCAGGAGGCCCAAGAAGTACAAACGAAGTTTTTATCTAAGGAAATGGAAGTCAAGGCCCCGGCCAGTTTTAAAAACCATCATCAGGATATGATTGCTGCGATGGAACAACGACTTACCATTGTTAGCTATCTAGCAGGTAAAAATATTGACCCGGTTCGGCTTAATAAATATTTAATTGAGCTGGATGTGAAGCAAGAATTAGCCGCCGATAGTTTACTAAAAGCATTTGATCGGGAAAAAATTGAATACGTTGTCAAGGATGACGGAACGGTTCAATATTGGATTAATTCCAAATCCTATCAAATTAATTAAAAAAGAGCTGACGCTAGCAATAATGGCGTCAGCTCTTTCTATGTTCGGCGATTGGTTATTCGGCGTTTTGTAATACTTCGGTCGTTTGCTGTAGCTCAATCGTCTGCAACTCCCGGTTTAATCGTTTTTGATGCACTTTTTCCAGCGTAAATAGGATTAGATGGACAACGAGTACGGCAAGGGCAAATAGTTCGACGGCGTATTCGACATAATACCATGACAGCGTGGCGGTTATATCGTAAAGGGCGTGAACAAGAACGGTTACCCAGAGGTTTCGTGTCCATAATAGGATTAAGCCAAATAAGAGCCCCATGTTGGCGAACGTGACGATTGAGCCAATTTTGATTGACCATGGCTGCGCGGAATCTAGTGTATGATCGATGCCAAACAGGATGGTGGTAAGAAATAGGGCCGCCATCAGGAACATGTCTCTTCGGCCGCTCTCCCAGCGCTTCCGGAAAATCTTTTTAAATAACAAGAGGAAGAGAATGATATAGGCCAGCCGCCAAACCTCTTCTAAACCTGCGAGCGTGTCTGCGAAAATATCGTAGCCCACCAAATCTACCTTTTCAAAAAAGGCCCAAACCGGTTCTGTCGTCGTTTCTTCATCTCCGGGGTCATATGCCTGCATATCGGCATAATCATGAACATACTGTTCATAATGATCACTAAAGTCCTGGAAGGTGTTCGCTGAATACACATTAATCACTGTACTTCCAAGAAAAAATATCAGAAAAGCACCTGTGAATTGAAGCGTTAGCTGCCGTCTTGTTTTCGCTTTGTCCCCTGGACTGCCGAGACGCCGGTAAAGCTTCCAGCCGATAAAAAACGAGGACACCATAAGGGCATCATACAGGGTGCCTGCCATTGAACTGTACCTGGTTAGATAGAGCAGAACCTCTGCGCCAATGGTCACGACAAGGATGGAAAAAAGCAGCTTCTTTGAAATCGGTCTTGTTAAATTCGTTGTCATAACGTCATTCCCTGCTAGTTTTATTTGGTCAATCTATCTTCTTAAAATAGTTACCGCAAGTAGCCCAATCCCATTTAAAAACAGCAGGAAAAGGAAACAGCAAAGCATCCACTTCCATTTTCTTGTCACTATGTTGTCTCCTTCAAATTTATTTGCACGAGCCTTGTGTTGTAATTACAAGATTATAATAGTAATAATTTAACATATCCAATGTCGATTTTCACCAATATATTTTTTCCGCTTTATTCCAGAACCAAAAATACATCAATACTTTTCCCAAAACTCTCGGACCACTGAACTATTAATAACTAGTCCATTTAACCTAGTTATTTTTTAAAAAGTATTTTCCAATACTATTTTCTGATTTATACTTTCTTTATGGTGTTTATAACAATTACCATAATAATCATTTTTTGGGGGTTAAAAAATGCAGTTTTGTAAGGAATGCGGCAGTAAGCTCGAGGACTCCGCAAAGTTTTGTAAGGAATGTGGTACAACTATTAGCGAACAGAATCATAAGCAGCCAAGTATGAGTCCTTCGCCGGCTCCTGTTGCTAAACAGACGATGACAAAGAAAAAGAAAAGGCAGTTAATAGCGGCAGGGATTGCCATTGTTGTTTTATTCGGCGGATACAAAATAGGGGAAACGCTGACTTCAAAGGATCGTTTAATCGAAAAATTTGAAAATGCCTTAATCGAAAAAGATAGCCAAAAGGTGGCCAGCCTGCTTTCTTCATCCGATAAAAAGCTGGAAATTAACAAGGATTCTGTTTCGGGCTTAATGAAATATCTTAATAAAAATCCTGATTTAGCAAAGGAAATCGTTTCAGATTTAAGAGCCCAATCTACACTTATCGATAAATCTGCCGGGAAAGATGCTAAATCGCTGTATGAAGGATTTTTCGAAGATATGGCAGGCAATGACCTCGTTAATTTGAAGAAGGATGGAAAGTTTTTATTTTACGATAATTATAAACTGGATATTCAATCAGTCTATTTAACGCTAAAAACAAACTATAAAGATACGGAGTTATTTGTCGACGGGAAAAAGGTGGGCACGTCTAACAAACTAGATTTCGAAAAAACCTTTGGTCCCTTTGTTCCTGGACTACATACAGCTGAGGCCACGCTAAAAACAAAGTTTGTCGCTTTAGAAACGAAAGATGAATTCAGGTTATCCTCTGATAAGCAGGTTGAGGATCTATACTTAGATGGTCGTGATGTAACGGTAGATTTGCCTGATACAAACACTGGTACCGCAAAACTTTTTATTAATGGCAAGGATGTTGGTGTTGACCTCTTTAAGAACCCGACTTTCGGTCCAATTCTTACCGATGGTTCAATGAAAATGGCTGTCGAGGCAGAGCTTCCATGGGGGAAAGTAAAAACAGATGAAGTCGCGATTGATAGTGAAGAAATGACAGTCAGCTTTGTGAATGAGGAGCTGCAAAAGAACTTGATGGAAACAATTCATAAGAGCATCGATGATGAACTTGAGGCCTTTACAACGCTAGATGCAGGTAAATTAACAACAGCCACTGCAACCTATAAGGATGAAAAGATGGAAAAGGCCAAAGATAATAAGTCGAATGGTTATATCTATAAAGGATCACACCTAAATACAAAATTTGATTTAGATTCCTTCCACCTCTATCACGAGGATGGTAACTGGATTGTGACGGTCGAAGCAGAAGCAGGCTATATGGATGATAAATTTTATTATAATGAAACTCCAGAATTGGAGGAAAATACCACAACCTTTGAATTTGAACTATATTATGATAAAACAAGTAACAAATGGTTACTCAATAACAGATCGGATTCCTATGGTTTTGATGATGAACATGTAAAAGAATTGAAAAACGAAAATCCAAAGCAATATGTATCCAGCTGGATCAATGATGTCCCGGCGGAGGACGTTATTCCGATGGATAATGATTAGCAAAATAAAAAGCTTGATAGGGAATTCCTATCAAGCTTTTATTTTTTAAAAAAACCGTACGGCATCCTCAATTGCAGATACAATTCTTTCGAAGAGCATTTCCCCCATAATCGCAATCGTAATACACGTTAGAATATAAGTGAACAAAGTTCCGTAAATGACATCTAACCCGTCTTGAGTATCCTTCTTAAAGCTCGCAATTACTAATGTTGGTACGATCAATAAGGCAGTTGAAAAGCCCAAAACCAGGAAAATGACAGATATAACCTTTGCTTTTAAAATTGCCAAGACAAATCCAATAAGAAGGATGGCTAAGAACGGAATAAGGAATGAACCAAATCGCGAAATAACCTCCTTATAGGAAGCATTCACTTTTGCTAACTTAACGGCCGCAAAGGCAAACGTTGCTACTAAAAGAATAAAGATCGCATAAGTAAAAGTTGGATAAATAACGGTTTCTAAGAATGGCGGACTTATTTGACCTATACGACCAAACATGGAATCGGCAAAGCTTTTGATTATAAAATACAACATTAATGGAATGATTAATGAATATAGAACAATGGTAATAATGGCATTAGTAAAGTGCTCTGCACCTACTGATTTTGAACTGGCATAAGGTTTTTTCAAAACCTCCATAAAGTAGCCAAAATACATTTTGGAAATATTTTTAGCGCCCTCTAAATATTGGTTTGGTTGTGTGTTCACTTGCTGGTAGCCTTGGGGATGGCCCTGTTGGTAGCCCTGTTGATTACCCTGTTGGTAGCCTTGGGGATTACCTTGTTGATAACCCTGTTGATTGCCCTGTTGGTAACTCTGATGGCTTGTATAGTTTGGCGCTTGATTCATAGTTGGCTCAGCTGTTGGAGCGGCTTCATGGTAGGAAGCAATTTCTAATTTTGTCCCACATTGCTCGCAGAATTTCCCTCCCTCATTATGATGTGAACATACTGGACACTGCATCTAAATCTTCCTCTCTCTAGTAAGTTGTGAATAGGCGATAAGACCCACTTTCTTTAATTCTACAATATTATAATAGAAATGTTCACCTTTTTGTAATACTTTTTACAATTATCCCAAACTTTGTCCCTAAGCCGCCGAGGTTATTTACAAAAACCCGCCTCCAATTTATACTTTATTATATAAAAATTAACAGATGAGAACTTAATGAATAGGAGATTGGCTAAATGAAGCGTCTTTTTTCCATCATTCTCGTGGTCGCGGCTATCTATATTTTATCAGCAACAAATCCTGGTCGTTCAGACTATCTCGAATGGATTAATCACAAGACAATCGATAAGTCTTCAACACTGCTGGAAAAAGGCATTCTAACACTTTCCGGGAAATCCATTTTTGATGCAGGAACAACAAAAGAGGATTATTTTATTTTTTCCATCTACAAAACGGATTTCACTGAGATAGGAATGGGAAAAGTCACTTCAATCGGGATTTTCAATCATTTTATCCCGCTGTCAAGTTCAGAAGAATAATAGCAAAGGCCGGTCTCTCAGAAAGACCGGCCTTTGCTATTATTCAATTTTCTCAATCTGAAAGACGGGGACGCGTATTTGTTCGCCATAATCATCGGTAATGTTTGTGTAGCTAGTAAACGTTCCGATAACGGTATAATCCCTGTAGATTATCAGTGTTGTTTGCCCCTTTAATAAGAGATAGGTTTTTTCCCAGCTGTTGGTACTATAGTTATAGGTTTCCGATAAAGTTACCAGGGCACCGCCGTTTTGATTCGCGGTACTAAAGGCAGTGAAGCGGACCTTTTTCCCGTAGTATTGGGCAATATCGTTAACAGAAATATCGACATAGTCTACTTTTATTTTTGTAAACTGATAGTCTCCGTCGCTGACCGGCTCATAGTAGGCCAGCTGACCTGCTCCGGAACCGGTCGGATTATCAGCTAATAAAACATTTCTCGCTTCAATGGTTAGATTATCCGCTTCGACATCAAGAATTTTCCCCATCGAATTGGCGCGGACTTCATAAGCTAAATAGCGATGTTTCCGTTCCGAAGATTTTGCCTCAATGTATATTACCGGATAGTCGGATTGGCTCAAATTGCTTTGGAAGACAAGCTTACTAATCGTCGCGGAACCCTGAATACTTCCTTCGGTCACCACCATCGCCTCTTCCCCCTTAAGCTTGCCAAGATAAATCTCGCCGTCTTTGGAGATGGCCGCAATCACACTGTCTGCTCCCCATTTGTTTTTCGCGTTCACGAAATTAGGAAATTCCTTACCAGGATACAGCCGCTGGAGGACGCGAATCGGTTCGTATTTATCCCATGCGATGTTGGCATTGGCGAGAAGCTGATCAGTATTTTCTAATGGTCTCAACGCTTCATAAATGCTGATGGCATCCGCGAACTTATTTCCCGAGACGAGTTTCTTTGCATTGGCAAGTAAGTCAGTCTTTGATTTTTCAATAAACGGGAAAACTTTAGCCGCTCCCATGTTTCCTGATAGTCTTTTGACGGTGTTTGCCTGCTCGGCAAAGGTAGGATAATCCTTCTTCGCAAGGGCCGCAGATAGGACATGGACCAAATGACTGTCAAGCGTGTCTGTAAGCCAGCGGGAATCAATCGAAAACTTGGTGAGCATCCCGTATTGGCGCTCTCCCTCGGCAGTAATATCGAAAACCGGAGCGTTTGCTGCGGTTAATTTATTCATTTTGCCCGAGTAATAGGTTTGGAAAACAGTTTGGATTTCTTTCGTTTTTTTAGTATCGCCATCGTAATATTCTGCAGGCACCAGTTTCAAGCTGTTAAAAACACCTTCCTCTTCAGCACTGCTCGTTGGTGAATAATTTTGTAATTTCGCGAGATTCGTCTGCTTAATCTCTGAAAAATAACCAAGCATATCCTGATCAAGCTTCGTAAACGCGACCATTTCTTCATACATCTGCTTTTGAATCGCGGTGCCTGACACCCATTTCTTCCGACTCTCCTGCCAGCGGTTGTACATATCAACAAGTTTGTCGAGGTCGTTTTGCTTGTAATAGCCAGCGGCTTTTTCATCTAAATCTTCGATTACTTCGCGAATGGGTGAAAGAATCGACAGCTTTTGATTGATATCCTGATTATGATCTGTGACTACTACATTCAGCTTTGCTGCCCGGAACTTCTTTTCTGCGGCCCGTAAGTTCCCCGAGTTATATAACTGCATTGCTTCCTTATAGGTCGCGATTTTTTCATGGGCCATGATAATTTTGCCACCGACAAGCACAAGCAGAAAAATCAAAATGAGCAGGAAAAAATTCCGGGACATATTCACTTTTTTATAAACCGTCAATTTAAACATGGCACTTATGTCCTTTCTACGAGACAAACCGCTTGAAATCGGGGTCGTAATGATACTTCATCGCTACCAATTGCTTTGCCTTTTCGCTAAGACCGCCCCAATCCACATCGGGATTGGAATAGAGAATATTGCAAAGCCGAAGGACACGTTCCTTTGGAAAGTATTCAAGAAATTCCTCTATAAACCCAGAGAATTCCACGATGTACAATTTCATTCGTAATGCTGTCCCGGCAACAGCAATGAGCGAATCCATCCCAAAGTCGATGACAATCGCATCACGATAGTGAATAAAATAGGCGATGCACTTCTTCGTGATCAGTGTCCGATTAATTCTTAGCACCTCAAGGGCATATTGCACAAAATCCTTATCATAAGATGAAGGAATAAGCGGTTCAAGTTCAAGCTCCATATCACTTCTAAGGATAATTTCGTTCAATACCATCACGCGGCGGATTTTTAGCTGATCACTATTAATAAAATCGCCAATCTCGCGGAGCTTTTCATAGGCAGGAGCGAGCCGGTCCTCTTTGACATCCGCTTTGGCTAGCTCACTGTCAAACTGGATCCCGGCTTGGATTTTTTTGAAATCAGCCCTGAGGAGCCTTTTGAGCTGGATGAAAAACTCACTTTTCATGAAGACGAACGTCAAGACGACATAACTGATACAAAAAATTAAACCGGCGACTAAGGAATAATACAATGTTTGAACCGTTGGCGCAGCAACAATGCCAATGCTGACAATCATTAAAATCCACATTGCTTCCGTAAATAAACGATTTTTAAAAATCGATTTGACTAATCTATCGATGCCAACATATGCGGAGCCGCATTTCGAGCAGTTCTGATCCTTAAGGACGGAATAGCGATTGCATTTTTTACACATTTTCAGCTTTTGAAAACGATATTTCGTCCGCTTCTTCTTTGATAACTGGACGGCCTGTTTAGCCAATGGAATCACCTTCATTAAGCATAATCACCAATTCATCGTCAATCCCTTCGAAGTCACCGCTGTTCCGTTTATTTTTGAATAATTTATACGTTTTCCAGATAAGGATTACAACTAGAATACTAGTAAACACAATACTATAAATACTCATTCTGCTTCCTCCTATTCGGATAAATACCAGCTATTTCTCGGCAAAAAGTTACATAGATTTTCCATTAAATACATTAATTTATATTATAATAGTAATTTTTTATTATATCTAGGGAATTATTGTTTGGGAATATTCTGGCAGTGGTGGTAAAATGGGGGTATCTCGCAGAAACTTGTTACTTTTGCGCGAAAAAGGAAACTGCTGGTGGGGGTTCTTACAGATGTTAAAAAAATGGTTTTGTAGTTTGATAGTCATCGCTTGGCTTTTCGGCAATTTAAGCTCCATAGTTGTGCACGCCTCAAGCCCGTTAAGTTCCACATCGAGAATGGAAGGGATGCTCGTAGTAGACGTTAGTAACTCAATGAAAAGCAGCGACCCAAATAGCATCAGTAATGAAGCGATGAAGATGTTTATTGATATGGCCTCCCTCAAAGGAGATAAGATTGGCGCCATTGCCTATTCCGATGAAGTCATGCGTGAAAAAGCGCTTGTCAAAATCCAGTCCGAACAGGACAAGAACGATCTGAAAGAGTTCATCGATTCAGTTGAAAAATATATGTATACGGATATATCCACCGGAGTAAAGGAAGCCGTCAAGGTGCTGGATTCCAGCCATGAGCAAGGTTACTTTCCGCTGATTGTCGTCCTTGCCGACGGCAACAATGAACTTGACCCGAAGAAACCGAAAACGGCAAAACAGGCGGATGATGACCTAGCCAAAGCCGTCGCTGATGCGAAGGCCAAGGGATATCCCATCTATACGATAGGCTTGAATGCAGATGGCAAGCTCAACAAGGATGTGCTGACAAATGTCGCTAAAAGCACGAACGGGAAATTCTTTGAGACAAGCTCAGCGGATAAGCTTCCGGCGATCCTCAGTGAGATTTTTGCCAATCATTTAAAGTTAAAAATTGTCCCTGTAAGCCAAGTTGTTGGCAACGGGCAATTCCAGGATATCAAAATTAATGTTCCTAATGAAAATGTTTTAGAAGCCAATATTTCGTTAATTTCAAACGCTCCTGTTGAAGTGAAGCTTATCGACCCTTCCGGTAAAGAGCTGGCGATTCCATCCGACCAAGTCCTCTTGTCGAAATCGAAGACATACTCGATGGTCAAGCTGATGAAGCCTGTTCAAGGCGATTGGACACTGAAGGTTAAAGGGGTGCCAAAGGATAAAATTGATATTAATCTTGTCTTCAACTATGACTTGCAGCTAAAGCTGGCCCCGCTCGCCAAACAGAGCTACAAAGCGGGCGACACCGTCAAGATTGGTGCCTTTTTTGAAGATAACGGCAAAGCGATTAGCGATAAAGATATTTATCAATCCATGAAGGCGACTTTGTTTGTCAAAGACCTCGACAATGGTAAAACAGAGGAATTCGCCTTACAAACGGATGATCAGGGCTTTGCAGGCCAATTCAAGCTTGGGAATGCGGCAAACTATGAAGTCGTTGTCAAGGCCGAGGACAATAGCTTTTTCCGGGAGTCACCGCCGCAAAAGATTAGCGTTCAAAAGACCCAGTCAGCACCTGCCGTGACCAAACCAAGTCAAACGGAGGATGATAAACCATTTCCTTGGCTCAATGTCGTCCTTGCTGTCATCGGTGCCCTCCTGCTCGCGGTACTTGTTTACTTCCTCTTGGCAAAAATGAAAGAGAAGAACCGCGGCTTTAGCGGGCAAATCGTCATCGAAATAAAGGATGAAGATACAGGCGAACGCACCAATCCGCAATTTAAGAAATTGAAAGCATTTAAAGGCAAATTCCGACTGCATCAGCTGTTGTCGCTGTCGCCGGAGTTCGCGGAAACGGAACATATTATCTTCAAGCCGGCTTCCGGTGATACGCTGATGCTCGTTAATAACTCCGACTGCACGATTGAAAAAGGCGGCCGGGCGATTGATGGGAAGCGCGGCCTTGATGTGAAGAAAAACGACCGCCTGCGCATCGTATTAAAAAAGGTTAATAAATCAGTATATATCGAGTATATAAGTTAAATAGACGGTAAATGGTGTCAGGTACCGGGAAGCGGTGCCTGACACCCTCATTGAGAACACAACAGGGAGGAATTTTTGCATGAAAGCAAATGTCAAAGAGCATATCCAGCAATTAGATGTTTCCTTAGGCGGAGGCATTATTTCGGAGAAAATCCGCGTTGATACGATTGATAATCCAATGCTCGTCATCGGCCTCGGCGGCACAGGGATTGATGCCCTGCTCAGACTGAAATATCAAGTAAACCGCCGTTTTAAGCTTCCTCAGGATCCATTATCGAAGAAGAAAAAGGAAAAGCCGAATAATATTGAGTTTCTAGCATTCGAAACCAATGAGCAGGACCGCAACAAAAAATACAAGGGAATTGGACTAGACCCTATTAAAGAATTCGTCCTGCTTTCCAATCCGGAAATCGGGAGCGTTCTTTCCAATCGCAGCACAATGGAGCCCTACATAAAAGAATGGCTGTCACCCGAACTTTCCATTACTGATGGAATCAGCGGCGCCTCCGGGATCCGCCAGGCCGGACGGCTGCTGATGTTTACCAAAATCAATCAAGTCGTCACAACCATTCAGACAAAAATTAATGCCGTCCTCGAAGGGTCCGGGAAGCGCTTATATGTTTTCATCCTTACCGGACTTTCCGGAGGAACGGGAAGCGGCTGTTTCCTTGATATTGCCTACATCGTCCGCGGGATTATGGATCAAAAATTCGGTGTCAAAGGCGCCGACCGCTTGAACATGCTTGGCTATCTTTTCACGCCTGACGTAAATCTGTCCAAAAAAGGAATAAACTATCACACAGCCGAATATATCACGAAAAACGGCTATGCCGCTTTAAAAGAGCTCGACTACTGGATGAACTGTGATGACCGCAAAGAACGGTTTATCCAGAAATACGGCAGCATGCTGACGGTTAATTCCCAGCTGCCGCCGTTTAATCTCTGCCATTTAATCTCCGGAACGAATCTGGAAGGCAAATGGCTTGAGAATGCCTATGACTATTGCATGAATGTCACAGCTGAAAATATCACCAACTTCATGGCCAATGAAGAAAAGCATTCGGATGAATTTGCCATCCACGATTACATCAGCAATATTCGCGCCCTGATTGCCGGTATGGATAAACCGTATTCAGCCAACTATCAATACAGTGTAATCGGCGCTTCGATGGCAGAAATCCCGCTCGAAGAAATGACGACCTATATCGGCTATAAACTGTTTGAGAAAATGAACAACATGTTTGATTCGGTTCCGGGGCAGTCCGAGGTCGAGCAATTTGCTGAGAAACTGCGGATTGACCCAGATTCCGTCCACCAGCGCTTTAATGAGCGTGTGCCTGAGCCATTATCGGGTTTTGAACACAGCGATCGGTTCTCGTACACCAACGTGATTAAAACAGGGGCCGTTAATATCGACGAGGAGCTGGACCGTGAATTTTTGCTGAGAGCGAAGGAAGAGTACCGCAAATGTAAGAAACAGCTGCCGGGACAAATCATGGAAGAGTTCCGCAGCCAGATGGATCGTTTATTTTTGCATCCGAAGAAAGGCCCTATCTATGCATCGCGCCTGATTCACTCCAATGACGGCTTTTGTTTATTAAAAACATTGCAGGCATACATCGAAGGTCTGCGCGATCGCTCAGAACGGCTGCCAAAGGCGATTCAATCGGAGCAGGAACATGCTTCTAATAAATTAGAGGATGCCAGAAGCGCCTTCATTTCAAAGGATAAGAAAAAGAATGCCTATATTGAAGCAAAGCTGAATGAGTTTTATGCCCGAGCAGAAAAGGCCCGCATCGACGAAATGATTGAATTTTACGAGGATCTGTACCAGCTCTTGAACAGCCAGAACAATAAGATTTATGAAGTCTATAAGGAAATCCTCGAAACCTTAAAAGGTATATTTGAAAAAAATGCCGACATTTTGGTAAATGGCGAGGAAGTTAACCGCGAAAACGATGTGACCTATTATTGGCACCTGGTCAGCGTCCCGGATGTGACCCGCGAAATCCAGCGCATGTTTGATTCCAAGGATGGCGAGCTGCTCGTTCAGCAATGGTCGGAAATGCTCCTTGAAAAATCAGCCTACTGGGTCAAGGACGCAGACGTCGACGTTGTCGGCACGGTTTCCGAGTTCCTGACAGACCAGTTCGGCGAATTGATCACGAAATCAATGGAAGACTTTTTATGGTTAAAATACGGCGAGGATATGCCAATCGACCGGATTATCGAAGAAAAAATTGCCGCCCGTCTTGACCATGATGCCTTGCCGGTATTCCACCTAGGACACAGCTCTCTTCACTTCCCTGAATGGGGATTTGTATCTATTCCGGTGAAGGCGCCGAATATTTCGGCAGGGGTAAAAAATTACCAAAAAACCAGCATTTCCCGCTTCACGGTTAAACAAAGTGAGCTAAAGAATCGAATCTTCTGGTTAAATACAAAAAATGGAATTCCGTTATACTCGTATTCACCATTATCACTATACGAGGAATCGTATGAAAAAACGATTTTAGAAAAAGAAGGCGTCGGCCGCCATCTTGTCCAAACGGATAAGGAAAACTGGGCCTATCTCCCGTCACCGATTCCAGAAAAATCATGGGGAGATACGTACGAAAATCAACGCGTCAAGGCGTACAATGCCAGCATTCGCGCCATGTTTGATCAAGCTGTAGAGTTCGGCGCGATTAGCGAGAAGACTTCCGATCAAAACACGAGTGCACGCTTCTCATGCAGGTTTACAAAAGATGTAAACCTAGAGCAGTTATTTTCGGCGCATGAAGTGGATGCAAAACAGTTAGACAAAGCAAGTCTTGGGAATTTAAAGCAAGTCCACCGCCAGCTGAAAGAAATGATGACCGGTGCTATCGAATCCGTTGGTGCCAGTGATATTTTTGGCAGTACGAACGTAGAGATAGCAAAGGAAAACTTCATCCGTTCACCGAAGCTGATTGAAAAGGTGAAATTGGAAGTGAGAAAGTACAGCGAGATCCGTGAAAAAATCGCTGAGATTGAGCAATTTATTGCCTCACAGAATGAAAAAGAAGCATCGTTAAATCAGTTCATCCAGGCCGTTTACACCAAAACCATCCGTAAACGCGGCGCCCTTTACGTCTACGATAAAGAGGTTGAGGAAGATGCCTGGGAACCGTTTGTTAACTTAATGAAGACAACGAAGTTTGTTGATTTCGAGATTTTCCAAACCTTTAGAGCGCTAAGTCCGAAACAGATGGACCAGCTTAAAAAGAAATCAGAGCGGCGCAGCAATGACTTAATTAATCAAGAAACGGCGGCCGAGCTGATTGCGGCATTAGAGGAAATGGCGGCGGCGTATCAAAAGGAAAAAGAAGCACTTGATTACGACTACAAAGACCTTGTCAACGGCGAAGAACTGTACAGCTTCTATAAAGAAATGATGATTAAGGTCCAGGATATGTTAAGGCAGTTGAAATCGTAATTGCTAGTCAATTTGGCGGGTGTGCGCAGCAAACTGTCGTTTGGCGGCGCACAACTGTCGTTTAGCTTATGCCAACTGTCGTCTGGCGGCGCATAACTGTCGTTTAGCTTATGCCAACTGTCGCGGCGCATAACTGTCGTTTGGCTGACGCCAACTGTCGTTTAGCCGACGCCAACTGTCGCCTGGTCAATTTTCTATTATATAAGCAACTATTAAGGCCACATGCGGGATTTGCTGTGGCCTGCCATCTTATCATACCCAGCTTGGGGGGGAACAGCTTGCGAGAACTTCTACAACAGTATGCCAACACCTATGCTAACCAACTTGAGAAAATGACGCTTGAAGAAAATGAGCAGCGCAGTGTCAACCATCCGATTGTCTTTTTATTTTTGGGTGATTCTGTCAAGGATGCGCTCCAGTCGGTTATGACGATTAATGAAGAGAAATGGCATAACAGCTCGGGAGTCTTATATTTTCACGCCCATCAAACAAACACTATTACGAGGGATAACCTGTTATCCATTCAGATCCCTGGCCATGAACTTGACCGTAAATACAAACGCAAGGGCATTTACGATGCATTTTACCGTGATGAAGATTTGTTGATTGAACTAAATAAAAGCTTTCGGAATCTGTCCTCAAAGGTCGCAGAATACGGCAAGGTTTATTCCTCCTTGCAAAAAGTAAATATTTGCGTCGTGACGGCCGTCGACGACCCTGCCAATATCCTGATTCAGGAATTCACGCTGTTATTGAAAAGTATTCTAAAGGAGTCGTTTCGACTTGTTGAGGTCGATTTATATGGATTGATCAAGGAAAAGCAAGATGGCGATAATTTTGCCCTGTCCACGTCGCTCGGGATTAGTTTTTTCAACGAATTAGATTGCTATCAAGCCGATGAATACAGCTTTGAAAAGGACATCCAGCTGACAGAGGATCGCTTAAGGCTGCCGGTTAGTCACCCTCCTTCCCCACTCTTTGACCTGGTCTATTTATTAAGCGACAAAAATGAAGATGGGTTAATTTCAAGTGATGGCGGACGGCAAAACTATGAGATTATCAGCAATCTTAATCTCTTAAAAAACCGAAAAATGATTACCGACTACCATGAAAAGATGGACAGCTATAATCATCAGGATTTCAAAAGAGGCATCAGGGGAAATTCAGCGGAACCGGTTTACGCGTCCGCGGGCTTTGCGAAGGTAAACCGCCCCAACAAGGCGATTGCGCTTCAAGCGGCAAGTCATTTTTTCACTGAAGTGCTTGCATCTTTAAAAGCTTCAAGTACGGAACCGGTTGAAAAAGTACTCAGCCTATTCGGTTTGTCCGAGGCGTCTTTTCAAAAATACTTTCATACCTATTTGCCGTCTGACGAAAAACTAGCAGACATGAATAGTTTAATGGCGGTCTCCCAATCCTATCAAACCGTCAAAAGAATGTCGGTTAAGGAAGCGGAAGAATATTTGTATGAAGGCGGTACGGAAGCGTTCTTCTCCGTCAACTTTGAAGAGCCTGTCCGCACGTTTTTACAAACACTTGACTTAAAAGCGCATATCGAGCGCTGCCTCGCTGACAATGTAATTAATCATGAAAAATACGGCTTATATTGCGCCTATTTATGGACCACCCCGGATTCTTTCCCGTCTGAGGTGAGTGTCATCAATGAAATCCAAAAACGGCTTAGGAGCACAAAAAACGACCGCTTAGCAGCAGAAGCAGAGCTCGAGCAGCTCTACCAGCAAATGGTTGACAGCTGTGATTTCAAAAAGAGTTACCTCCCTTTTGCCGATAAGAAAAACCTAAACAGCTTTATGGGCTACTTTTTCGATGCGGTTTACGGGGCAAAGTACGAAATACTCAAGCTTGAGGTAAAACAAGCGATATTAACGCAATACCTAGAGGTGTTAGAAGCGAGACACCTCTATATCCGCAAGAAGATGGAACTCATTGACGAGGTTGAATCCTGCCTGAAGCAAGCGGCGCTTGAGAGTCTTTATAATGCCGATGATTATTTGGATCAAAATATCGCCGAATACTATGGGGAGATTATTAGTGCGATAACTGGAAAGCTGAAGGAAAAACGCGGGCCAAATTTTCTGATGGATGAACGCTTCTTCGGGAACCTGCTTTCTTTGCTTGAAAACGGCGCTGCCGCCTTGTTAGAAAGAGTCCTGCTCCTGTGCAATTGTGAGGTGTTAACGCAGAAGGAATTCCACCGCAGCTTTGAAGATGAGCTGTTAGAGCGAGCCAATGTCATGACGCGCTATGACAACCGCGATGTTCTTTCCAAAGAGGATTTGTTCAAGCAATTGAATGCCCGCCTGCAAGAAAATTCGGCGATTCATATTGAAGTTTATAACTATACACACGAACATCGCTACGAGGAAAGGTACTTCTTTGGTGATTTTTACAGTAAATTCATGAAGTTTGTCTTAGAAAAGGAGCAGGAAACACGACAGTTCAAGGCGGGCTGTGCCCATGAGAAAAAATCGAGCGGTATTGAAAAGCTGGCGCTGATGGGAGGCTTTCAGCTAAAAGACTTAATGTACTACCGCAACGGCCAACGATACTACAAAGCCTATTGCGAAAATGGTTATCAATTCCACGCGGAATCCGTGAAAACCAACTCTATTTCTTAAGGAGATTGTGAAGATGCCGGTTCGAAAATTTAGTTTCCTCTTTTTAATATTTAGTATTATTGCCGGATTTATCGGTGCTGTGATCGGCGAGTGGTTATTGGAGACCTTTTACGGCGTCTGGCCCAATATTCTGTTAATGGGCGCCTATTTTGGCCAGCTGGCCTTTATTGTCGGCCTCCTAGTTCTGTTGGCAGAAATCATTAGCCCGGTTATTAACGGCCGAAGCTGGCGCTTAGAATATTCTGGCCTATCGTGGAAGTTTCTAGTTCCATCGACACTTGTGATGCTGTTTGCTGCCGGACTTATTTTTCAATTCTTATATTCTCTTAATTTCTCAAGCGTCAAACCGCCGGACGATATTGTCATGGTTATGGATATTTCCGACAGCATGAATAAAACCGACCCTGGGCGCGAAAGCCTGAAGGCGGCTAGTAAGCTGATTTCCAATATGGAGCCGGCGCACCGTGCCTCGATTATTTCTTTTAACGAGAAAGCTTCTATTACTAAATCGATGTTTAGCATTAGCGACAAAACGGAACGCTCTGCTGCCGCAGAGCAAATCAAGGAATTGGAATATTACGGCGGCACTGATATTGCCGGTGCCTTGGACACTGCCATCCACGAGATTGGCGATCATCAAGAGAAGGGCCGGAAACCAATGGTCATTCTGTTTTCCGATGGCTACAGTGAACTTGATCTTGATGCAGTGGTCAAGCCTTACCAAAATGAGGATATTATCATTAATACAATAGGGATGAGCAAAATTGACCGCGGCGGCGCCCAGCTCCTCAAATTGATTGCTTCGCGTACGGGCGGTTCGTTCTATGATGTCAAAAAAGCCGATGAATTAACAAATGTGTTTAAAAAAATTTACTTAGAAAACCAGGATCGTCTGCTCGTCACGGAACGGCACGGCTTGTTTAAAGACAGCCTTTATCTTGCGGTGCTGCGTGTTGTTTTGATGACGTTAATCGGCGGATTGTTTGGTCTCGCGCTCGGAATTGTGTTTGACAACCGTTATCTGGCAAAAAGCTATGGAATCACCGGATTGATTTCCGGACTATTGGCTGGGCTTGTGCTTGAGCTTGGTTTGCAGGACAGCCTGATGTCAGGATTCGCTTACCGCATGGCCGCAGCGATATTATTAACTGCATTGACTGGCCTTGGGACGATGATCATCCCGATTCGTGAGAAATTTGCCGGCCGTCCGGGACGAAACGTAGGCGGGTCTGAGTTTTCAGTTCGTGATTCGTCCTCGAAGAAAAATCATTATAACAAAGGATTTTAAGGCGCTTAATCTTTAAAGAGTTGGAGGTGATATTCGGTGAACTGGGAACCCATTACTTCCCCTGTCCAGGAAATAAGAGACTTACGTAAGACCGTCCGTGATTCTGAAGTTCATCTCACCTGGTTTTGGTCCAACGAGATTGACTTTGTTTATATTTACAAAGCTCCGGCCGATCGTGTCCGAGCAATCAGCGAGATCACCGAACAGGATTTGACGCTCTACACCCGCGAGGAATATAAAGCGAACCAGGGGTATCTTGGCCGAATCGAAGCAATCGGCCGGTATGCGTTTCGTATTTTCCCCTGTCAGAAACGGGACGGAAAGCTCATCATTTACAGGCAGGAAAACGATGAAAATTTTATTTATATTTCCGGCTCGAAAGCGAGGATTTATTTTTCGATCAAGTATAAAAATAAACTCTTTCAGTCTCGGAAAAAGGTAAAAATTTCGATCATGTCTGAGCTTGAGCTTAATAAAGATCTGCTCGTTTATGTGAAAAAAAGCGGGGGCGTTCCGATCTCGATTGATGACGGGACGGTCTATCCATTTGTGCGCGACTTTCCCTCAGGGAAAACGGTAGCGCCAGAAATTGAAGTCGACAAAAATGAGTTTATTCGCATCTTTTTTAGCAACGGAAGGACATCAGCTCAGAATTTCGAGCTAATTCCTGAATAATAGGGGGCCCTTACATGTTTGCATTACTAAAACGTATCTTTGAAAAAAAACAACCGCCGAAAGAAAGATTGCCATTTTACGATATTGTCTGTCCATACTGTTTTTCAAAATTTCATCATGAAGACGTCGTCTTTCGAGCGGCCCACCATCGTGACGATGATGAGGCCCTTGCGCTTCAGGAAGATGAACTATTGAACAACTATCGCGAGAAATTCGGGCTCGCCCCGATTGATGAACTTGAGGCGATTATTTATCCGTCACTGATTCCCGAGGAGAATAAAATTTATTCTGACCGTGTTCTTATGGGTGTCTCCGATAAATATACGGTCGTGACTAGAAACCGCTTATGCCCGGCCTGCCATAACGACCTTCCGGTAACCGCGGGCAAGCATCCAAGCAACATCGTCTCGATTGTTGGCGCTACAAGCGTTGGAAAATCCGTTTATATGACGTCGCTGATTCATACGCTGCAGCATGTGACCGCGAACAATTTCGATGCGGCTTGTATTCCGCTCGATAATGAAATTAGTAAACGATTCCGCCGGGAATACGAGATTCCGCTTTTTGAAAATGGGAAATTACTTAAATCGACAGAAACAACGAACCGGCAGGAGCCGTTTATTTTTCAATTTGTCTTTAAGGATGAGGACCAGGCGCCGCTGACACTCGTATTTTTCGATGTCGCTGGCGAGGGGATGACTGACAAGGAATATATTAAGCTTCATGCGGCCCATATCAAAAATTCAGCGGGTATTCTCTTTCTCGTTGATCCGATGCAGATTCGCGCCATCCGTGAAAAGTTAATCCATCAAATGGGTGAAAATCCCGGGAAGATTGTTGGTTTAGCCGATGAGCCGCGCGAAGTCGTGATTTCATTGTTCGGCGATTTCATTGCCCATCTCGAACATAGTAAAACCGATATCCCAACCGCCGTCGTGTTAACGAAGAGCGATCTCTTAAATGCCCTAAAACACGAAGATGGTGAATATATCCGCACGAACAGCAATGTTTTTCATAATGTCACCCATCGGGGCTTTCTGAACCTTGATGAATATGAAAATATCAACGGCGAAATCAGACGCTTCCTGCAAAAAGTCGATATTCCGTTTGTGAATGCCCTTGATGTTTATTTTAAGGATACCTCCTATTTCGCGGTATCCGCCCTTGGAAGCAACCCGGTCGACCAGGAGGTCAGCGGTATTATTAGTCCGATCCGTGTCGATGAACCGTTTATCTGGCTGCTTTATAAGCTCGGGTATATTGAAGGGAGAAATGAGCAGTGACTGATAAGTTCATTCAACAACAGGTATATACCCGGGAGCGGGGCGGGATTTTCCACGCGACCGACGGCTACGACACGATTGCGATTTCCGAAGGGCTTGATAAAGCGTTTGTGAAGAAGTATCTGCATCCGTTTTGTATGTATCATGCACCCAAAACATTAACCGAGCGCGGTGAAAAGGACGCTTCCCTCTATCCGGAGGCCGTGACGATTTTTCAGCCGGAAACCGGTGAGCTTGTTATCGGTCAGTCCGTGTTCGTGCCCGCTGATTTCACCGGACAGCGGAGCACCTATTTCATGCATAACTATATTATTCCGGAAAGTATGAAGGATGACTGGATCAAGCATCCTAGTAAGCTTTTTCAACTGAATGACTTTAAAACCTCCTATGATGTCGGATTAGGAAAGGTCCTGGCGGAACGGGAGACTGTTGGTCATGTAGGGAAGGATATTCTTTCCGTGAAAAATACCCTTCTTGATGTGTTAGGGATTACTGAAGTGAATTTTAAGCAGCTATTGTTCGCGGTGATGTCGTCGATCGCCGGAAAGAAAAAGGTATTCATCTCGCTTGGCGTGCCAGTGGAGGAATATTCGAAATATGCCTTGCAGTTACTAGAGCTGATCTATCTGTATTTACCGTATGCCCACCGGAGGAAATTAGGGGCGCTGACTTTTTCGAGTGAGCCGGCTGGAAAGAATTATCTGCATGTGGTGTTTTATGAGCCGGGCACGTTAAATGTCGCCGATCGTTCAATTGAAAAGCAGTTTATTTTTGATTTTGCCGGTGGCGGCCGTATTTCCGGCGTTGAGATCGATGGCCAGGAGCACGAGTATTTGGACTTTGCCCTCCACCATTTCTCTCAATCAAAGCGGATTGATAGGTTTCTCGAGTTCGCGGAGATGTCGTTATCAGGCTTGAGCGGCGAGCAGAAACTGGAATTAGCAAGCTATTACCAGCTAACGGCTATTTATTTAACGCTAAACTATGGCGATCTCTCTTTATATCAGAAGAATAAAATTGGCTTTTTACATAGTTTGCTGAAATTTTTCCAGGCTAAAATCGAAGCGAAACCAGAGTTGGTTCAGCTATTTTTGCAGCTGTTAGCGGAGGAGAAATTAGCGGCAGATCCCGGGTCAGCGCTCGATTACATCGGTGCGGTCATTGCCATCAACAAATCTTTGCGTTGCGATGAGGCGCTCACCTTCATCCTCGAGACGCTTGAGTACTATCAACATGACCCGTTGTTCGATAAATTATGGAAAGCGATTGAACAGGACAAGCTCTGCCATGAGGCGTTATTGATGTTTATTAACGAGCATCCAGATTATGACGTCCTCCTTGAGCTGTATCTTGATAAACGTTTTAAACAGCTAGTCCGCATTGAAGACATCCTTAACGAGCTGAAAATAATGCTGGGTTCACCCTATCTTTTGTGTATCGAGAAATTTAAAACGACAGCAATTAAAAAGGCCATCTCCGCAATCAGCAATGAAAAGAAGCCCTTTAAGGCGGTGCTGGCCGTGAAGGATTTTAAAATCGAGCAACAAACTGCTCCGTTTGCGGAATTTAAGAACAAATTGCTCGCCAATGTTAAGATGGCCCTGTTGCGTTCGATTCGTTTACGGGAGATTTCAACAGAGGACATTCTGTCGTTTGGGACAATTTTTCCGAAAAAATTAAATGTAATCGACATAAAAGATGCGAAGGTTAAGAGTAACTATCAGGTTGCCAATGTCCTTTATCAGCTCATTAGCAGCCCGTCGCAAGCTGATTTGATTAATTTAAGATTGTTAACTGTCGTAGAGCGCGAACAGCTGCGCGATGTCCTGTTGCGGATATTACGAAATAATCCTGCTCCTGAACAAATTCCCCTGCTGTTAATTGCCTTTGGCTCGGAATATGATGGGGTTGATTATCAAGGGTTATTCGAACACCTGATAAGACACAGTAATGAAAAGATGATGCTTGCCTTTATTCGCGGGAATGCAAGACTGGTTGAATCTGACCCGAGCTATAAACGGTCAATAAGAAAATATTTAATCACGCATCCAAAATCGATTTGGAAAAATAGAGCGCTCCGCAATGAGCTGAAGGAGATCAAAAACTACAGTCTTCAAAAATTACTAAAGGACGTTGAAACCGAAACGGCAAGCCCGTTTATTAAATTTCTGAAAAGGAATGGCTTGAAATTGGGGTTGGCGATCGTCATCCTTGGTGGAGTCGGCGGCGGGGCTTGGTTTGGACTTCATTTGTTTTTTGGGGAAGAGGCAAAACCTAAGGTTCCGAAAACGAGTGAAACGGCTGCGGCTAAAAAGAAGGAACCTGTTGAGGAGAAAAAGGCAGATGTTCCGATCTCTTTGGAGCAATTTAAAAAGGCGGTTGTGGGTGTGGATGGTAAGTCTTTTGATATCGCCATTGAAGGAAGCCAAGTAAAGAAAATATACGGACAAGTTCAACCAAATGGTGAGCAAAGTCTATTTTTGATTGATAGTACTGACCATTCATGGCCAATGGATTTAGGCTCATATTTCAATCCCAGCCCTTTTGATCAAAATGGGATGTTAATAGAGGGGTTTTCATTTTCTTCTGCTGAATATGATTTAACAGGCGACGAAATCCCGGAAGTAGTCATGGCGGCTAGCAATGGAACCTCGGAAACATATGTCTGGGTTTATTCCATTAATACCGATGAGCTAAAGCAAGAGCCGGCTATCCTCAAACCGATTTATACGGTTAAAGGACAACAGGATGTAAAGCTCGTTGACAAAAAACTTATTCTACCAATCGATGGTCAAGATATAGTCCACGAATACTCAAGCGTAAGCAAAACATTTGAAGAGCAAAAAAACAACCAATAAAGCTGAAACATGCAAAGGCGATGGAAAAATCCATCGCCTTTGTTATTTTTCACTGTCTACCCCAGGCGGACAAATGTCCACGGGTGGTGCCTGACACCTTATTTTTTACACCCTGATTGACACCTTATTCCACACTTTTCCTTCTTCTGACGATGACTGCACCGCCTGCTGTTAGGAGTAGTGCAATTCCGGCGATGGAGCCGGCGAAGAGTGGTTTGTTTTCGTAGTATTTGACGAGTGCACTCTTTTCGGCGATTTCGAATGAAAGCGTTGAAGTGCTCTCATTTCCCGCCTGATCGGCTGCAAGGACTTTAATTTCATAGGGCTTGATCTCTTTAAGCGTTGTTTTAATCACTTGAAAGCCATCTCTTGTCACCGCATCACCAGTAAAGGACTCACCATTCACTGTGATGGATTTGATCGTATCCTCCGGATTATCAAGACGGATTCCGACCTTTACCGCTTCGTAATACTTCTTCTTTTCCTTTACGCCTTCGAAAATTGCCTTTGGAGGCGTTCTATCAATAATAAATTCAACACTCATCTGCTGAATATTCCCGGCTTTATCCTTCGCCTCAATGAAAAGAACATGCTTCCCATCCGTTTCAATCGGCGTACCGATTGTATACGGCTCACCGTTTAAAGTCAGGGAAATAATATCGTAATCACTCAAGTCTTCAATAATAAGACCAGGGATGATGCTCTTATTAAAATACTGACTGGAAATCGGCTCCTTAAAGGTAATCTTCGGCGCTGTTTTATCAATCGTAAAGACAACAGTTTGGGCATTGACATTCTTTGCTTTATCGAAAATGTTCGCTTTTAACACATAATCGCGTTCGTTTTCAAGCTCTTGGCGATTTTTAAATTCGCCGCCATTAAGGGTTACCGTTGAATGGCTCTCATCTAAATTCTTATCGGAGTACCTTACCCATGGCGTGAGATTCATATTAAAGAAGCCATCTCCTATCCCTGAAATGGTTAATTCCGGTCTTGTCGTATCTAAAGTAAAGCTAATATCTAACGTCGCTTCGTTTCCGGCTTTATCCTTGGCAGCAATATGATAGCTGTATTTCGTTTCTATTGCCGCGATTGGAATATGACCGTTGATATTCGCCCCGCCGTTTAGCGTAACAGAGACAATCGAATCTTCTGGCTGATCCAAGACAAATTGCGGCGTGAAGATTTTATTAATAAACTCCCCGTCTTGAATCACCCGATTTTCACCCTTAAATTTAGCCGTGATGACTGGCGCCGTTTTATCAATCGTAAATTTCACCTTACGGCTAAAGCTGTTGCCTGCCTGGTCAACCGCTTCGACAAGGACTTCATATATGCCTTCCTTGCTAAACAAATGGCTTAGCACAGCTGTATCGCCATTTACGCGGAAGCTTCCGGCATTGTAGCTGCTGCCGTCCCTTGTCACCTGAATCGTGTTCAGTTTCAAGTTTTTATCCTTGATCGTTACATCCATTTGCTTATCGGTATTATAGTAGGCATCTTGTTCTACCCCTTGAATCTCAATGGTTGGCTTTGTTTGGTCAATCGTAAAGCCAAATGGCGGAATCGTCGAACGGTTGCCGGCTTTGTCTTTCAAACTTAGGGAAATCGTATAGTCGCCGTCTCCGCTGAGTGTCTTTGCCAACAGTGCCTTGACAAGTACGCGGCCTGTCTTGGTGAATTCGTATCCTGTATTCCATTCTCCCATCGGAACCGTGACACCATCTTTTGTTACCTTAAGGTCGATATCAGCTAAGGCAAAATTTCGATCTTCAACTGCAATTCTGATTTGCTTTGGCTCAGGATAATAATGGTGATTGTTCGGATTAATGTCTACCCCGGAAATGGTCAACTTCGGCGCGGTTTGGTCGATGATGAAATCCCTGACCACTTTGGCGCCTTTATTGCCAGCCTTATCAGTCGAAGCAAGCGTTACCGAGTAATCGCCATCCTCGTTAAACGTATAGGCGCCAACTCCTGTATCACTGGAACCAGCCTGCAGCTTAATGTTACCAACCTTTGAAAAAACAGAACCATCCTTCAGAACTGTTAACTCATTACCGGTTAAATCGATGTTCGGATCGGTTATTTTAAAATTAAAACTTGTATTTTTATTAAAATAAACCTTGTCGGAAAATTCAGGATCGATGGCTAACACTGGGGCACTGTGGTCAATTGTGAAACCAATCGATTTTTGCTCGGCTGCATTCCCCGCCTTATCCTTGGCATCAACTGTAACTAGATAATCGCCTTCATTGTCTACAGCATCTTTCGTAAAAACAATCCGGTAAACGGCCCGCGTCGGACTCTGTGTCCAGGTTCCGCTGATGCCCTCTGCCGGTTTAAACAAGGTACCGTCTTTTTTCTTAATATCAATCCTGACATCGTTCGTCTCAAAATTCTCTTGCGGCTCATCGACGATGATGGAAACCGTTCCAGACTGAGCGTAATGCCCTTTATTAAACTCTGAGCTTAATTCCGTTGCCACAACCGGGGCCGTCGCATCAATCGTAAATTGAACGGTTTGTTCCACTTCATGTCCGGCAGCATCCTTCGCTGTTACAGTCACACGATATTCCCCATCATAGCGGCTATCTGCCGTTTCATTCGTCCCAAATGGCAGTGCCAGAGTGGAATTTTCAGCTGTATTTTCCCAATTAGCGAAGCGCTCGTCCTGATAGGCCGCGTATTGACCGTCGTCATTCCGTTTTTCTACCTTATAAGTAACGAGATTAGTTTGATAATTTTTTTCCTTTACATGGATCGTAAGCGTTCCGTTTTTAACAAAAGCACCCGGTTCGATTCCGGTTAGCGCCACTTCTGGTGCTCCGGTATCCACAACAAAAGTTAGCGGTCCGAGCGATTCACCATTTTCTAATCCGTCAGCCGAGCTTAAGGAAAGTTGGTAATCATCATCAGCTAATATCATATCTTGTTTTAATACAGCATTCGTCCCTGATTTATCTACTATCAGGGGCACTTTTTTACTATTGATTGTCAAGGTCGTTTTGTTTATATCTAATGTCAAATCGGTAACCTTGACACTAAGCTGTCCACTGGCATAATGCTTTTGATCCGTTACGGCCTTTCCATCGATAAGCACCTCAAGCTCAGGCTTTTGTCTGTCAATGGTAAACTGAACCGTTTTCTTCGTTTTATTGCCGGCACTATCGCTTGCTAGAATCGTCAACTCATAAATGCCATCTTCGACCTCTTGTTTTACGGTGGCCGTCTTGCCATCCTCAGAATAGTCCAGACTCAACGATTGGTTTTCAAGCTTGCCGCCGATCGATTTCTTTTGCAGGCTCACTTCCGATGCTTCCGGATTAAGCTTAAGGTCTTCCGTCATGTTGATTTCAACTGCTTTTTTCTCGTTATATTTCTGCTGGTGCTCCACTCCTGTAACCGAAATCACGGGTGCGGTTTTATCAATCATAAATGAGAGCTGATAGCTAAATTCCTGTCCCTGATTATCAGTAATCGTGACCGTTCCTTCGTAAGAGCCTTCTTCCTTCAAAGTGAGTTCGGCTTTTCTATTCAACCGCCAGCTAAGATGTTTCGGGGTAAAATCGATTTCCTGTTCAAAGCGTTCGCCGTTATACGTCCGCACCAATGTGGCAACTGCCTTTGTAATGCGTCCGTCATCCTCAAACATGATCGCGACATCCCGATTGTATAACCCGTCTTTCTCGACTCCGGACATTTTCGGATCGCCTTTATCGATCGTAAACGTAACTGATTCTTTGTCGCTTTCGTTGCCGGCTTTATCGACAAGGAAGGCGGTAACACTGTATTTCCCGGAATCGGTAAACGGGACTGTTCCTTTATTAGCGTTTTTCTCATCCCAGCTAATTTCAGCCGGCTGCCCTTGCCCCTCTTCATCATCCGTAACAACGAGAACAGTAACATCTTCATGGAGATAATTTTTCTCCGTTACGAGGAGATTTAACTCAACCTGATCTGTATAGAGGGATTTGTTAATCCCGGAGAGCTTGAGTTTCGGCTTGACGGTATCTCTTTCAATGCTGAAGCTTGCCGGTTTTCCTGAAAATCCCCATGTATTTTCGGAAAAATCAACAGTTACATCTAACCGGCCATCTTTTTGCGAAGGCAAAGACACCTCAACCTTATACTCTCCTTTAAAAATAGCATCCTCATTGATTTTGCTTACCTTAATGGTGTTTGCCGCTTTTCCATCGTATGTTGCGCCGATGGTAAAGGGCTGTGCGACATCGGCCGGTGCTGATGCTGGCGGCGGTGCCGGATCTTCTGTTCCATCATCGCCAGGCGCCGGTGCTGGTCCTTCCGTTCCCTCATCATCAGGCTTCTCAATCGAGCTTAGATAGTTTTGATAATCCTCTTTCAAATCGATTGTAAAAGTCACCATCTCTTGTTGGTTCGTAAACCATTCCGGCTTCGGGTCCTTATCGATCTCCCACGTTTTGCCGTTCAACTTTATATATCTGCTCGTTTCGTTCTGAGATCGGGCATGGTTTGTAAACAAAAGTACAAAGCTGAGCAAGATGATGGCAAAGCTAATCCATACGAACCATTTATTCTGCTTATAGCTTTTATTAATCAGTTCTCCCATCTTATTAGTCTCCTTTTATGGTTGCATTCGTATGAACGATAACAACGTCACGCTCTATAATAAATTCGCTTTCTGAATCTGGTCCTGTTAATACGGTCGTTTCCTCTGTCGCTACATCCAGCAGCACCGTTTCGTCATTCTCGATAGATAATAACTCTGTTGCCGCTGCGTCATCTGCCAAAAGTTCAGTTTCATCGGTGCCTGGTGCTGCTGCCAATAGTTCGGTTTCATCGGTGTCCGGTGCTGCTGCCAATAGTTCGGTTTCATCGGTGTCTGGTGCTGCGGCTAAAAGCCCAGGCGGATCTGCGTCAGCTGACGCCAACAGTTCCGTTTCGTCATCGTCAGCTACTGCTGCCAGAAGTTCCGTTGCATCAACACGACCAATGGTGATCGCCACTTCCATTTCGACATCGCGGCGGGGCTGAATCTCCCGAGTGATTGGTTTAACACTTTGTTCGCGTTTAGAACGGCCGCGGCCCTTCAGCTTTTTGATCCATTTATTGAAACTAAATCCGGTTAAATCCTCGATCACTTCTGAAATATTTAATTTAATAAAAAGGAAAATCGAGATCATGAGCGAGAGGAAGGCACCGGCAAGGCCGCCATAAAAGATTGTTTGATATTCCACCTTTATCCCCCCTGCCCTACCAGATTCAAATTCATATACCTTTTTCTCAGCTTTATAAAGCCCTCATCCTTGACAGCATCCTTTAATTTTGCTGCCTGCTCGTACACCTTTAATGCGTCCGCATAATTCCTTCTAGCCTCTTCTTTCGGCTGCTCGATATCAAGGAGTAAGTTTCCTAGTTTAATATAAGCATCAAGACTTGCGGGAAAATGCTTGATCGTATCCTCAAATTGTTCAACCGCCTGCTCCGACTTGCGCATTTCCTGATAAATCGTCCCGATTTTAATCATGTACTCCTCTTGATTCATATCGTTGCCATCATCAAGGAGATTGGTGTAATGGCTGATTGCTTCCTCAAAGTCCTCAGTGGCTGCCGTTTTATCCACTGAATTAATGCCTTTGCTGTAATAGGCCTGTGCTAATTTCAGTTCAAAATCCCGGGCATATTTGTCAGCCAAGAAATCATCATCCAATTTCGATAACACACTGTTGGCCCTGTCGATTAGTTGAATCGCCCTCGTGTTCGCATTCGGAATTTGACCTTTATATGATAAGTAAATATTCGCTAATGAATTGTAGTTGGCAATTTTTTTAGCATCATTGCGCGCTTTATCGGTGAATGCTTCAAAATCGTCTAAGTCATGGGCAAACTTTTTATAGTCAATGTCTAAACTCCCCATTGTTGTAGCTAAAGACCTGTAGTACTCGACCTCCGGCTTTGCCTTTACCTCCACCTTGTTAAAAAATTCCTTAGCGCGGAAATAATCCTTTTCGACATCGAAATATGTCATCCCTACTTTGAACAGAACCTCGTTATTTCTGTCAACATTGCCATAGCCTTCATCGATATATCGTTCAAGATTCGAAAGTCCTTTATCTGCTTCTCCTCTACGAATATAGATATCTAGTAAATTGTTATAGGCCATCGCCTTGCTCTTATCAAGCTTAATCGCATTTTCAAGAATTTTAATAGCATCTGCATCGCGGCCGTTTTGGAGATAGCCGTTTGCGTCATTAATTAAACTCATATAATCCTGGAGCTGTTCATTCTTCATCCCTTTATAGCCCATGACAGAGGTCGTCGAAAATCCGAGGAACAGAACGCCCGGAATCAGGAAAACAGCCAATTTTTTAAAAAGCTTCCGTTTATAGCCCTGAGTTAATTTGTTGATGTTCACAAGATCATAGGTTAGCTCTTCACAGCTTTGATAACGATTCCCCGGCTCTGCCTGAGTACATTTTGCAATAATATGTTCAAGCCCCTCCGGCAGAGAAGAATTCCAAGTTCGAATCGGCTTTAATTCATAGGGCGGATCACTTAAGGTTTTTCCCGTCACCAAATGGTAGAGGGTCACACCTAAACTATAAATATCGGTTCGCGCATCCGTCTGTGCACCGGATATCTGCTCGGGAGCGGCATACCCTTTTGTGCCGAGGTTCGTGGTATCGGTCGTATTTTCAGTCTTAAACTCCCTCGCAATCCCAAAGTCAATCAGCTTGATTTTCCCCTCAGGGGTCAGCATAATATTATCGGGCTTCATATCGCGATAAATAATCGGATTTGGCTTTCTCGTATGTAAGTAGCCGAGGACATCACTTAACTGCTTCGCCCAATCGATGACCTCATCAGCGGAAGCCGTTTTTTCACGATGCAGCTTCTCCTTCAGAGATTCGCCTTCAATATAATCCATCACCACGTAAATTTCGCCTTGGCGGTCAATTACATCATAAATGCGCGGCAAGGCGCCGTGGTCCAATCTTTTTAGCATATTCGCCTCAACGACAAGACTGTTAACAAGTAATTCGTCATTCTTATTGGCTCGTTTGCGAATATCCTTTATGACCAGCGATTTCTTGAGCCTGTTATCCATTGCAAGATAAACAATACTCATGCCGCCGCGGCCGATTTCTTTTAAAATTTCATAACGTTCATCAATAATGGTGCCGATTTTAATCAAGATACTTCACCCGCAGTTACTTTCGTTATTAATACGGAAATATTATCTTTTTCCTTACGTTTCTTTACCAGGTCGACCAGCCTGACAAGCGTTTCCTTCATCTGCTTCTCTTTTGAAAAACGGTCCGGTCTGAGACTGGTGAATATCTCTTCCTCGCTGATTTCATGGTAAAAGCCATCCGTGCAGAGCATGAACAGATCACCTTCTTTTACTTCACCTTGTGATATGGCAGGGTCTAGCTCCTGCGAGGCACCGACACATTGCAGCAAGATATTGCGGCGCGGATCGATTTCCGCTTGCTCTTCGGTAATATTGCCGCGTTCAAGCTCCCGGGCCACTAGAGTTTGATCGTTCGTTAATTGAAAAAGGTCCTCTCGAATCCGGTAGGCTCTGCTGTCGCCGACCTGTAAAAGGAAATAATCGGAATCAATTATCAGTAACGCTGTGATAGTCGTTCCCAGCTTAATATTTTCGGCTTCTCCGTACGCTAAAATTTTTTGATTCAGCGCCTTTACACTGTCCACTAACTGCTGCTGGATGTCTGTATCGATTTGCTCGTTGTCTGACAGGAGCAGCTCGGGAAGCTCCGTTTCAAACCAGTCCGACATCCCATTGATGACAGTGGCACTCGCCAATTCGCCTTGGCTGAGCCCGCCCATACCATCACAAACGGCAAACAGACCGACTCTTCCCTTTGGCGACTTTGCTGTTTTAATTAGCAAGGCATCTTGATTCGTTTTCTTTCTAATTCCAGCGTCTGTATGATAAGCAATTTGAAATGACATGCATTCACCGCCTTTCTTAAGCGAATTATTGGATCTATCGGCGATTTTTCCAGTTCTATCGGCGAGTTTCGCAGTTCTATCGGCGAATCTTAAAACACCTTAAAAATAAACTCTTCGTTGGCAAGCGTGATGCGGTCGTCATGCTTGATTTTCACCTTTTGATTCCTGGCGAGCTTGATATCGTTGACAAAGCTTCCGTTTGTCGAGCGGTTGTCCTTCAAATAGTACTCGCCGTCCTCTGTCAGGATATGGGCATGAACACGGCCAACCGCTTTATTATTAGAAATATAG
Source organism: Neobacillus vireti (assembly GCF_001026695.1). GTDB lineage: Bacteria > Bacillota > Bacilli > Bacillales > Cytobacillaceae > Neobacillus > Neobacillus vireti. Next base: position 104,349 of record NZ_LDNB01000007.1, on the reverse strand, counting down.
TCGACATTTTTAGCATCACGGCCAAGCTTAAATACATCCTTAGCAATCCCGATTTTCTCGCGATTCACAACAGTTAACAGGAACGGCTGGGGAGCATCGATTCCCAGAGTAGTCGTGCCTTCATCAGCCACAGCTATAACGCGGGATTGTTCGTCAGCCACACCTAAAACGGTTGTTCCTTCATCCTGATGTTCAATTTCAACGGAAATTCCTTGACCATTACGGGGAACGACATTAATTTGAGTCGCAGCCAACGCTGCCGCCACTTCCCTAGCGGCCCGTGTTTCCCCGAGCTCCGTTCTTGTTACCCGTTTGTATTGAATTTCTTCCTCAATTTCAAGCTTTTGGCCTGTTTGCTTATCTTGCGTCACACTCCGATTATGTGAGACGAGGCCCTCATTTTGATCTTCAAGAAGAACTTCACCTTTGCCAGGACTATAGAAACTAGTCTTTTTGCCAGCAGGCTGCTTTTTTGCCGGCCTTGAAGGGGAGCTTTTTCCGGAGGAACTGCCAGTTGATTCTTTCCCCTCGGGCTTCCTATTTCCATCTTGCGGCTGTTCAGACTCGTCCGGAACACTCGCAAGCGCCCCTAGCGTTTCTTTAAAGTCCAGCAAATCAATCTCCTCTGCCTGAACAAGGTAATTATGAATTTTCATAAAGAAAGACAAATCGTCCTCCTCGTCATACGGTGCCATCCAAAGTAAACTTATTAAAAAATCCTTTACGGTGCCGGTTTCATATTGGTTATTTTTAATCGGCATATAGAAAAATAACGGCCTTCCCGATAATGGGTCAATATAGATGTATCTTTTATCCGCGACAATATTACCGAGCTGCAGACCGATTTTTTTTGAATGAAGAAGGGTTTCTACTATATCTATTAGAAATTTGTGTAACCGTTCCTTGGAGAATCCTTTAAAAAATAGTGGTCTGATATTTTCCCATGCAGACAAATCATACCTAAAATAAACATCCTTCTCTTTTTCGATGACAACCATCGACAGCAAACCGAAGACTTGGCTATTTTCCAGCAAGCCAATTTCATTCGTGGCCACTTCTATTTCGCCGTTCACCTTAAAAAATAAGTATTCACGGCAATTTTCCACATTTAAATTCATTTGTTTGATCAAGGCTGTCCGACCCCTTTTGTTGGATTCCTATTAGCAGGGAAGGGCAGCTTGCTCATGACAGCTTTGCCCTTCCATGGATTTAACGGTTACTTAAATTGGCTGGCGTTATTGTTAATCGCCGCTTCTGTGGCATCGTAGTTGGTGACTGTCACATCTAAAAATTTCGAGTAACTTTCCACCACTTCACGATAGTTATCAAACCGTGTTGAAAATGCGTTGAAATTGGCACGAATCGTATTGGATGCATCACTATTCCATGTCTGGCTCAGCGCATTCATTTCTTTCTTAATATCTTGTAATCTAACATACAAGTTGTTGTTTAAATTTCTGATTTGGTTGGCTGTTTTACTAACCTCACCAAGTGAAATTTTAACTCCCTCAATCGTCATCAGGTCCACCCCCTTGTTTTAAAAATCACTCATTTGTTGAAAAGAAAAAATTAGTTCGATAATCGTTTCGCACCGCTAATAACTTCATTTTGCGTTTCGCGGTATGTTTTTGCTGATGTCTTCAGGAAATGAGAGAACTCATCCATTTTCGCCTTCATTTTCATGAAATCATCGGTAAAGCCTTTGATTTGGGTCACGTAAGCAAGATTATCTGCCCCTTGCCAAGCAGCACCCATTGCCTCTACTTCCGTAAACAACTGTTTATAGAGTCTTTCATAATCAGCTGCCTGCTGATCAATGCCTGTTGCTGCCTTTTCAAGCTTTGCCGGATCCACCATAATCGATCGAGCCATTTTGATCACCTCCTTTCAATACGAAAAGCGCAAGCGCCCTGGAGCTGGACAATGCTCAAAGCCAATACCCCTTTTCCTTACATCTTTCTTAATTCTTGAATAACCGCCTGATACTTCCCTGCCGTGCTTTGCAGGCTTGAAGCGCATTTAACGGCACCTATCCCTTTGAATTCGCGGTTAATACCTTGGGAGATGTCGTCCAGCTCCCGGGCAAGGGCATTAAGTTCGGCGATAATGTTATTAATCTTATTTTTCACCTTTGCATCCATAGAAACACACCCCCAAAAAATTAGCGAATCGCTTCTGCTTTTTGCAGTAATGCCGCCTCGCCTTTTTCCAATAATTCCATTGTCCTGTTAAGGTACTGGATATTATCATTGAGTCTGAAAAGAAAGGTCGTGAGCATATCTGCCTTTAACACATGCCCTAAATCCAACAGGTCGGCTTCAAGATACAAACTATCAATCATGCTGTTCACGTGCTGCGTCCTACGCTTCAATGCTTGCAATCTCGAAGAATAGTAAGCGAGCCTCGAAAGATCGACTTTTAGAATTGGCTCCACTGCGAAACCATGGCCGCCGGTAAGTTTCCCCCATAGCAGTGCAGCAAACGATTTTGCTTTATCGATGAATCGATCGAAAAATTGGCTTAATTCCTGCTTTAATTTCTGCGAAACCTTCATAACAGTAAAAATATAACGAATACACTCTATTTTGATTTGCAACAGCTTCTCATCCAATTTGTGCTTAATTTCCACCGCTGTTGCCCCTGTAACAATCAACATTTGGAACACGGCCTGTTTGACGGAAGCCATTGCTTTATCCGTAAGAGCCTCAAAGGATAAGGGAAGCATAATCCCGGAAAAAACAAAGTTTCCAGCCATTCGGCCGCCAGATGCCCCGTCAGATGCCCCAATGAAGTTTCCGAATTCATCAAACTCAACTGCCTTCAAGTCATGGGCATCGAGGGCAAGGACACCATAAGCAAGGACTGCTGAGATCACTGCCAATTTACCCATCTTATTCTTTGTTTTTACCGTCTTGTTTACATAGGGTACATGCCCCAGCTGTGAAACCGCATCGTCTTCATGAACGATAAACACATTCCGCTCGCTTTTTAAAATCTCCTTCTGTTCCTTTGAGAGAATCCACCAGTTAATCGGAGCGCCATTGACAACATAGGATTTGAGTTTTTCATCTTTATTGAAATAATTAACTAATACATGATTGGCTAAATTTCCGCCTTTGGAGTGTCCCATGACAAAGGTGTCGCCCTCGGCCCCTAAAATATAATCCTTATAGAATTGCACTGCTTCTTTCTGCTGCTGGATTTCCTGGCCGATACCTGCTTCAATATTGGAGGTCCAGTCTGTCAAAAAATTCAGTGGATTAAAGGGATTTTCACTGCCTCTAAATAATGCGGTGGCGTTCCCTTCCTCATCCTGCAAAGCATAACCGACAAAGCCGGAATTAAACTTACCTTGAAAAGCCTCTTTCCACGATGGGTTGTTGTTTTGGTAACCTGTTAATTGAATATTTGCCAGGTTGCTGCCTTTTGGATCGTTAACATATTTCAAAATTGCTTGAAAGGATTCATTATCTTTTAAATCCCCCTTTGCTTCAAGCATTCTAGGAAGTAAAGATTGGATATCAGTATGGATTTCCGGATCAATTGATATCGAGCTTGGTATATCTATGTAGGAAAACTGCAGCAGTAAATATTTCTCCTCATCTGTTAATTTAGATAATGACATCTCATTACTCCTCAGCTACCTTATAATATTTCATTAATTCTTCCGGACTATGAAAATTATATCGATCATCAACCATTAAATAACCGTAAACCTGCGCATCTAAGTTGGACCAAGGAAGATTATTAACATTTGAGGTTCTAATATAATCGGCCATTTTATCTTCAGATTTGTCAACAAATCCCACAGAAAGAGTACAGTATTTTGTTTGTAAATTTTTTATCACTTCAAAAGCCTGATATAATCCAGTACTGTATTCATCTAAGTTAGGTTCTCCATCCGTTCTAATCGCAACTTCTAAAACAACCATAAGTTTATTGTTTTCATTTTTAATATAATCATAAAGAGATAGGTCCTTAAATCGAGCATCATCCTCTGAGGAATTAACAAAAACCCGATAAATGCTCTCTTTTGGCAGATATTTTTCTAATTGATCATTCAAGCTTTTCGTTAGCTCATCACCCCAAATGGCAGATATATAGCCATCATAATAATGAATCTCTTTTGACTGACTTTGTCCCGCCTCAAAAATTTGTTCAGGTTTTCCCTCTGGATAAACATAGAGCTTATCTCGCCCATACATATTGGGAAACAGGAGACTGCCTTTTTGTTTACCTTCGACAGCAAACTTTTCACCGTACTTACCTTCCAAATAATTCAAAATATTTCCTTCTGAACTCATACAACCCGTTCCTCCTATCACGACAAGGATTAGTAGGATGATCATCGTAATCCTTTTATTGGTTTTCATCGGACACCTTCCTTCCCAAGCTCTTTTTTCAAAGCAGCATCAGCTTTGTCCCGTTTTTGAAGCCGAGTTCTTCAACAGTGCTGTTAATATTAAAGATTTCCCCTGTGTACCGGCTGCAAAGAATGGTCTGTTCCGTTCCTGTAAAATACCCTTGCGACAATTCGGTCATCGTATTCGCTAGTAACAGCACAACTTCGTGAAGCGGGCTTTTGAGCGGGAGGAAGGTATCAAATGACTGATTGGCAGCAGGGATAAATACTTCCACTAATACCTTATCCATAAACTAACTCCTCCTCGCTTGCAGCTGCTGAAGATAACAGCTTCACCAATACCGGCTTCCCTTTTTTAATGACATAACCAAAGTCGTTCGGTATTTCCTGATACATTTCGCTAGTGGTCTTATTTGTCTTCAATACATATTGATCGGTTATGCCGCTGCCAACCCAAATTCCATCGCTTTGTGAAACTTGGTTTTTAAACCAGCTTTCATAGGATATCGAGTTGATGCGGTCGGCCTGGTCGCCAATAATGAGATGGACGGCGAGCGAGCTGCCCTTCTCTAAAAACACCTTCAGCTTATCCTTGCCATCTGCTGATAACGCCAGATTCATCTCAATGAACGAATCAATCACACAGAAAATGGGCTCAAACACCGGAGGCGTTACGCCGTCCGCGATCGCATCCTTTGTCGTGTTATTACGGTAGACAAGGGTGTTGAATAGATACACAACCGTCTCTTCGATTGGATTGGTCCCGGTCACATAGCGATAATTCCGGTTCGAATCTGGCCGGAAGTTATGAAGCGGGTCAATCGCAATCACTTCGCTCTTCCCGCTCGCCGCCAGCACTTCGGCGGCACCTTGGATAAACTGAGTGCATTCTTCATCACTGCTGCTGGTAAGGACAAGATTGACCAGTGAGTCGCTAAAGTCATAATAAGAAATCGCCAGCGAGTTTTTCTCAACCGCTACCGGCACTTTTCCCGGCATAGTGGTTTTCAGTTCAGCGGCGGCAAAAAAGTCGCGATCGACTTTTTCCGGAAGAATTGGAATCCTTCTTGCCCTCGCCTTATGCCACCCCTTGCTTTTCTCCAAGCAATAATTGGTCATAAAACGATACATATCCGTTGTCGCATCTGTGATCAGGGCGGTCTGGAATTCATACACACTACTCGTTTTAAAAATGCCTCGGCCTTTATGCTTCGAAGGATAGACCCCGTCAACACTGCCCAATACACCTGAGTATTCGGTTGTATCGTTCAATTGCAAGACTAACAGCTGCTTAAAGTTTTGCAGCAAACGATAGCGGATTGCTCCCGTGTTTGCCGCGGTGACGACAAAGTAAATTCCGTATTTGAGTCCTTCACGGGTCAAGAAGGAAATGGCTTCTTCATAATCCTCATACATCTCCGAAAAAGCAGCATAGTTATGTATCACGACAACAATCGAAGCGAGCGCTTGATTGGCAGAGTGATTGTAAGTGCCGAAATCGCCGCCATAATTGGAAAGTAATTTTTTCCTGCGTTCGATTTCCTTCGTTAACATTTTAAATAAATTGCTAACCTTTTCGCTTTCATGTGACAGCACGACATCACCGACATGCGGCGCTTCTTTGAACCAGCTTAATGTTTCACTGCTAAAATCTAATAGGTACAGATTAACCTCTTCCGGCGTGTGCTCTTCCATGAGTGAATAAATCATTGTCGCCAAAAGGCTAGTTTTTCCGCTTCCGGCGACACCATAAAGGACGGTGTTCCCTTCCGCTGTTAACGGCAGTCTCAGGATGTGCTGGCTTTGATTTGCCGGGTCATCGTACTCGCCAATCAGCGGATTTAAGACAAAGCTTTGTTCTCCCGTCACGCGGTATTTTTCTTGCAACTTCTCCAAATAGATTTGACTTGGAATCGGCTCGAGCCAGAGCTGTTTTACCTTAACCTGTTCTTGAGACGCCAAATGGGCTAGGTAATTTGTAATTTCATCCAATTGCTTTGGCGGGTTTTTCATCATTGTGTTTCGCTTGTCAATTCTGGCGCTCTTTAGAACACGGCCGATATTGTCGATCACGACAATACTGTCATCACGGCGAGTTTCCAATTTTTCCTCTGGATAATACGGCGCACCGCCCCAGGCTGACTGCCCGAGCATAAACACTTCATTGAAGCCAACCTGGAGGTAAAAGCGCCCAGTTGTCGAGAGCTCGGCAGCATCCGGCCGCTTAATGACCTCCATGCTGTCTGCCTTCTCCTGCACTTTCAGGCTGATTCTAAATTTGCTGTTACTCCAAATCTGGTCATCGACAACCCCGGACGGCTTTTGCGTCGCTAGAATTAAGTGAATCCCGAGACTGCGGCCAATCCTTGCTGCACTGACAAGCTGCGCCATGAATTCCGGCTGCTGGGTCTTCAGCTCGGCAAATTCGTCAGAAATTATCAATAAGTGCTGCAGCGGCTCGGAAACCCGGCCTTCCCGATACAGCTTCTGGTATTTATAAATATCGATATTGCTTTCATTCACCCGTTTGCTCGTTTCGCTAAAAATCGCCTGGCGCCGCTTCAGCTCACTTTGAATCGAAATCAGCGAACGTTTAACAGCGGCACCGTCGAGGTTGGTGATTGTTCCGGCTAAATGCGGCAGGTTCACAAACGCATTCGCCATGCCGCCGCCCTTATAATCGATTAAAATAAACGCCACTTCATCCGGGTGATAATTTACCGCGAGAGACATAATAAGCGTCATGATAAACTCACTTTTCCCCGATCCGGTCATCCCGGCAATCAGTCCATGCGGACCGTGGAATTTTTCATGGAGATCGAGCTTGAATAATTCCCCCGCTTGATCGACCCCGATAGGTGTTTCCAGTGTTTTCACCGGATCATTTTCTTTCCATTTTGTCAGCACATTTAGATGCTCAATTTTACTAACACCAAACATTTCTAAAAAGGTGAGCATCTCCGGCAGCGCATATGCCTTATTTAATGAAGAAAGCTTGATGTTTGCAAGCTGAATCGCCAGCTTCTCCGGGTCCTCCTGCAAATATATATCGGGGCGAAATGCCGTATATTGACCCGTAATATCATCTTTATCAAAAATCTTTGCCGCTTCGTCATCCAGTTCAATGACCGCTGAGCATTCTTTCGGCAAGTTTTTCAATTCTTCATAAAGGGTAATTAAGCTAAATCCAATATTCTGTTTTGCTTGTAACATCATCGTGAACATTTCCGCTTTTGCTGCTAAATTTTTATCCATCGAAAAAACAACAAAGTGCGGTGCTGCTGATTCGTCCGCTTGCTCTAGCCGCTGGGAAAGTTCTTTTTCAAGTATAGCTGACAGCTCTTTTAATTCATTGGCATCAGTGGCCATAAAGCGAATGGTTTTCGTATCATCCCACACATGTGGCAGCCATTTCACAAAATTCCATATGTCTTGTTCCCGTTTATCGTAAACAAACACCATTTTTAATTCGTCATAACTATGTAAGGCTGTTAATTGAAAGATCAGTCCCTCGACAAAATCCTTTACCTTTGCCCTGCTGCCAATAATCCCGCTGACCTTTTCCTCCATGAGTGAGAATGTAACGGGTACATCCGTTAACACCTTAGGCATATCTGCCAGTTTATAGAGCTCTACTTGCAGCTCATCATCCTCAAGAGTAAAGCGTTTTTCCGGAAATTTGATGTCAGCATTGAGCGGCATATTGCCAAGACCTAACCGAAGCTTTAAAAAGTCATTCTGGCCAAGCGTGCGTTCCCACAGGTTTCGCTGCCGCGCTTGAATCCTTGCGATACAATGCCCAATTGGGACATGGTTCTCATGCAAAATCACGCTTTGCCGCTTCTGTTCTTCTTCGATGACCTTCGCCATTTCCACTAAGTAGGCGCGATATTTTTCCTGTCTAATTTTTTCCTGTTTAATCCTAGTCTTTTTCTCATGCCGTTTCGTTAATATCGGCCAAAGTATCGTCCCCACCAGCATACTAAAGGACATCACCAACATTGGCATCGCATGCATGATGTTCCCATCTGATGACATGACATTTTGTAAAGTAAACAGACCCATAAATAAAGAGGCCATTCCCATTGTGAGCGACGGCCCTAATAGCAGCATCAACGGGGTTTCTTCTGGGTTCGCTGGCTGTGGCGGGGGATCAATTTTGATTTCGGCTGTTGCGATTTCTCTTTTAAAACGAGGAGAGCGGTAAAAAAGCTCGTCTGCTGCCTCTTCCTGTTGAAATTCATCTAGCTCTTCCTCTTCCGTTATTTTCGGCTGCTCGGCAGCGAACGGCTGAAACGCATTCCGCTCCAAAAGAACTAGCTGATGCGGGTTGTTTAACGACAGCAGTTTTCCGTTGTAAATAATTTTTAACCCCATTATGTAGATACAATCGCCAATTTTAAGGGTGTGCTCGATGATCTTTTCTCCGTTGACATATGTACCATTGGAACTTTTTAGATCACGGACAACCGCTCTGCCGTTTTTGTCATATTCAATGACACAGTGGGAATTGGACACTAATTTATTGGCGAAACAAATTTGACTGTCTTTCGACCTGCCGATTTTCACTTCATTTGTGGTAACGTAGTGCTTTGTATATACATATTGATCTGGTTCCGCAGGCTCGGCATATAAAAGCGACGGCTTTTCATTTTCCCGCTTAATCGTATAGGTTTTGAAAGGTTCAATCGGCTGCTTGCTGAGCTTTTGCCCCTCGGCATTGCTTAAGAACGCATATTTATTGGACTTTATGAACCATTGTCCATCTTCAGCCTCAACTGCCATCAGCTCGATTTTGCTGCCGCTTTCGTCTTCCGTAGAAAGCACATACCGACCTGTCACTCGCTCCGGCAATACATACGTGAGTGCTTTCTTCCGGTCAAATAATGTTAAAATCACGTAAATCTCTCCCCAGTTTTCTAGCATTCTTACGGTATAAAGTATATTTTCACAATGCGTATAGGTTTAATGGAGTATGGAGATAGATGTCTCCTAGCTGCAATACCGTCCAATGGAATTAGGTTTATGTTAACAATTGGTATTCCTAAATTTTTACTTCTTTATCATATCATGTTTTTCATAGGGCTAAATTCCTTTACTGATAGGACCAAGGGACCGTTTTTTCGATCCCTTGGTTATATGAGGAGGGGTGTTGGGAGAGGGGGACGAGAGCCTATATATTAGCGTAATAATTAGCATAATAAAAATGATTTCTGATATGATTCAACTCAGAAAAATTGATTGAAGTAACCCCTAAAGGGCATTTAACATCAAATACCCATATTTTCTGTAAATCATCAATGACTATATCTATATTGAGTTCATGGGTGTACTGGAATATCTCCTTTTTGATTTGCGCCAATTGCGAAGCAAATTGAAGAGCAAAGTGCTCAATATTTTGTTTGATTTTGTAATGATTTTCCCCAAACTGTTGTTTGAGAAAGGGTTCAATTTCCTGAGTAGATCCACCGGAGTTCATATTAGTAATAATACTTCCTTTGGGTGCAATTTTTGGGGATATAGAGGTTACTGTCCATTCACTAAATAAATTTTTCTGAAGCTGTATTTGAAGGTTATAGCTATTTCCCTCAGTAGTGTTACATAAAAGGTAAGGCTGAATAAAGAAGCGTTCTTCTGTAATTTTATGTCTTATTAAAATTCGCAGCTGTTCCGGGTCCCTCTCCAATAGTTGTCCATCTTTCCAAACAAAGCATGTCTCCTCCTTCCTTTCGATAAGAAGCATGTTTGTACTATTGTTACTTTCAAATGGCTTTACGATAATTCTCCCGTATTGATTTAAAATACGAAAGAAATCTCCCGAAGTTTTAATGGGGTAAGTTGGGATTAAATTTTGGTTAAATTGAACTTCATGTTGTAATGTCTCATATAAATCAAGCCAATTTTCTAGAGGAAAATTTAAGATGGGAATGTCCCTTATTAGATCATGTAGTAAGGACATTTCCTTCTTAGAATGTGAACTTAAATTATAAATAACATCTGGAAAAGTTGTATCCCTTTGTCTCCATTCTCCATATTCATAAACAAATCCGCGAACAATCCGTTTCTTTATATCCATCTGTGAAGGAGTGAAATAAAAGATATCCGCACTTTCTGCTTTTGCAATTAGCCAATAAGCATACAATGGACTATAATCATTAGGATTCTGATGATGATGCAGTAAACCAATTCGTACCAAAATTTATTCACCTCTGTTTTTCTAGGTTCACTTTTTCATTGTATGAATTTTTAATCCTGAGGATTGTACAAACACCTAAAGTATTTGTAAACTTATGTAACCCTCCGAAAAAATTCCAATTCTTTTACATAGATAGTACTCTGTGGAAATTCCAATGAATTGCTTGGCCAAATTGTTGCACAATAAGTGTGCGACTATTTTATTTGGAGGAGTTACGATGAAAAGATTTATTCTGGTTTTAATAGGGGTCTTTCTATTAACAAGTGGTTCATTTGGTATCGTATTTGAAAAAAACAAAGTGAATGCAGCACCAATTATCGGTCCAAATCAAACAGCCGATCAGATTGCTGATGCTATCATTAAAACAGGGGTTAGTTTAATTGGAAAAGCAACATATAGTCGGGCTGAATATAAAACTACATATCCCTACAAATTTTCTTGTGCGACTTTTATTGATTTTATCTTTAAACAAAATGGGGTAGATTTAGCAACTTATAATGAGGACTACATGTTAAAGCTCGGTGTGCCCGTCAATAAAGATCAACTTAAAAAAGGGGATTTGTTTTTCTTTGATGTGGACAAGACAGACAGCAATCCCGCCGATCATATTGGGATTTATATGGGGAATAACAAACTTCTGCATATGGCTGACCCGACGCAAAACATCGTGATATCAGATATGACTGCTAAACCTTACTACACAGAAAATTTTGTCGGAGCAAGACGTGTCATACCAAGCTATATGCCTTCAAGTCCGCTTTCAACGGCGGATAAGATTGTAAACACGGCTTACACATTACAGGGACATGTCACCGTAAGCAATAACGTTAATAACCCTGCAACCAAAACGTTTACAAACGGTGGATTTGTGAACTACATTTACGGACAAAATGGAATCACTCTTGGCACCAGCAGCCTAAGCGAGCTCGTTAAAAAAGGAACCATTGTGTCAAGGTCAAACCTTAAAAAAGGGGATCTTGTATTTTTCACCAACACAATTGGTTCAAATACACCTAATATCGTCGCCATTTACGGAGGAAATAATAAAGTTATTTTCACCAATCCGACTCAAGGCGTTGTATCGAGAGTGTTGTTTTATCCTTGGTACGACACACATTACCTAACCGCACGCAGGGTGATTAAGTAATCGCGGTTTAGTCTTGTTTTTTATAAAAAGACTGTGTTAAAAGAAAATGTTGATTTCCGTTCCAGGCGCTTCGCTTTCCGCGGGGCGGGCGTGAGCCTCCTCGGCGCTAAAGCGCCTGCGGGGTCTCACCTGTCCCGCTGATCCCGCAGGAGTCTCGCGCCTTCCACTCCAATCAACATTGTGCTAAAATGCAAGAATGTTCTTTAACACGGCCTATAAAAAAACACAAAAAAGGGCAGCTATTCAGCTGTCCTTTTTCGTGCCTGGCAACGTCCTACTCTCACAGGGGCGCATGCCCCAACTACCATCGGCGCTGAGAAGCTTAACTTCCGTGTTCGGTATGGGAACGGGTGTGACCTTCTCGCCATTACTGCCAGACTATATGAACTTGAGGTTTCATTCCCTCAAAACTAGATAATGCAGAAGAAGTGTTGTAAAAACGAGTTCGCTTTAAAAATTTGGTTAAGTCCTCGAACGATTAGTATCAGTCAGCTCCACATGTCACCATGCTTCCACCTCTGACCTATCAACCTGATCATCTTTCAGGGTTCTTACTAGCTTGACGCTATGGGANGCTTCCACCTCTGACCTATCAACCTGATCATCTTTCAGGGTTCTTACTAGCTTGACGCTATGGGAAATCTCATCTTGAGGGGGGCTTCATGCTTAGATGCTTTCAGCACTTATCCCGTCCGCACATAGCTACCCAGCGATGCCTTTGGCAAGACAACTGGTACACCAGCGGTGCGTCCATCCCGGTCCTCTCGTACTAAGGACAGCTCCTCTCAAATTTCCTGCGCCCACGACGGATAGGGACCGAACTGTCTCACGACGTTCTGAACCCAGCTCGCGTACCGCTTTAATGGGCGAACAGCCCAACCCTTGGGACCGACTACAGCCCCAGGATGCGATGAGCCGACATCGAGGTGCCAAACCTCCCCGTCGATGTGGACTCTTGGGGGAGATAAGCCTGTTATCCCCGGGGTAGCTTTTATCCGTTGAGCGATGGCCCTTCCATGCGGAACCACCGGATCACTAAGCCCGACTTTCGTCCCTGCTCGACTTGTAGGTCTCGCAGTCAAGCTCCCTTGTGCCTTTACACTCTGCGAATGATTTCCAACCATTCTGAGGGAACCTTTGGGCGCCTCCGTTACTCTTTAGGAGGCGACCGCCCCAGTCAAACTGCCCGCCTGACACTGTCTCCCACCCCGATTCAGGGGTGCGGGTTAGAATTTCAATACAGCCAGGGTAGTATCCCACCGACGCCTCCACCGAAGCTAGCGCTCCGGCTTCTCAGGCTCCTACCTATCCTGTACAAGCTGTACCAAAATTCAATATCAGGCTGCAGTAAAGCTCCACGGGGTCTTTCCGTCCTGTCGCGGGTAACCTGCATCTTCACAGGTACTATAATTTCACCGAGTCTCTCGTTGAGACAGTGCCCAGATCGTTACGCCTTTCGTGCGGGTCGGAACTTACCCGACAAGGAATTTCGCTACCTTAGGACCGTTATAGTTACGGCCGCCGTTTACTGGGGCTTCGATTCAGAGCTTCGCGTANGGAATTTCGCTACCTTAGGACCGTTATAGTTACGGCCGCCGTTTACTGGGGCTTCGATTCAGAGCTTCGCTTAGCAGCTAACCCCTCCTCTTAACCTTCCAGCACCGGGCAGGCGTCAGCCCCTATACTTCGCCTTGCGGCTTCGCAGAGACCTGTGTTTTTGCTAAACAGTCGCCTGGGCCTATTCACTGCGGCTCTTCAGGGCTATGAACCCTAAAGAGCACCCCTTCTCCCGAAGTTACGGGGTCATTTTGCCGAGTTCCTTAACGAGAGTTCTCTCGCTCACCTTAGGATTCTCTCCTCGCCTACCTGTGTCGGTTTGCGGTACGGGCACCTTTTATCTCGCTAGAGGCTTTTCTTGGCAGTGTGGAATCAGGAACTTCGGTACTAAATTTCCCTCGCTGTCACAGCTCAGCCTTCACGGTAATGGGATTTTCCTCATTAGCAGCCTAACTGCTTAGACGCGCATATCCAACAGCGCGCTTACCCTATCCTCCTGCGTCCCCCCGTTGCTCAAACGATAAAGAGGTGGTACAGGAATATCAACCTGTTGTCCATCGCCTACGCCTTTCGGCCTCGGCTTAGGTCCCGACTAACCCTGAGCGGACGAGCCTTCCTCAGGAAACCTTAGGCATTCGGTGGATGAGATTCTCACTCATCTTTCGCTACTCATACCGGCATTCTCACTTCTAAGCGCTCCACCAGTCCTTACGGTCTAGCTTCAACGCCCTTAGAACGCTCTCCTACCACTGACATCTACGATGTCAATCCACAGCTTCGGTGATACGTTTAGCCCCGGTACATTTTCGGCGCAGAGTCACTCGACCAGTGAGCTATTACGCACTCTTTAAATGGTGGCTGCTTCTAAGCCAACATCCTGGTTGTCTAAGCAACTCCACATCCTTTTCCACTTAACGTATACTTTGGGACCTTAGCTGGTGGTCTGGGCTGTTTCCCTTTTGACTACGGATCTTATCACTCGCAGTCTGACTCCCACGGATAAGTCTTTGGCATTCGGAGTTTGTCTGAATTCGGTAACCCGATGAGGGCCCCTAGTCCAAACAGTGCTCTACCTCCAAGACTCTAACAACGTGAGGCTAGCCCTAAAGCTATTTCGGAGAGAACCAGCTATCTCCAAGTTCGATTGGAATTTCTCCGCTACCCACACCTCATCCCCGCACTTTTCAACGTGCGTGGGTTCGGGCCTCCATCCAGTGTTACCTGGACTTCACCCTGGACATGGGTAGATCACCTGGTTTCGGGTCTACGACCACATACTAAAACGCCCTATTCAGACTCGCTTTCGCTGCGGCTCCGTCTCTTCAACTTAACCTTGCATGGGATCGTAACTCGCCGGTTCATTCTACAAAAGGCACGCCATCACCCATAAACGGGCTCTGACTACTTGTAGGCACACGGTTTCAGGAACTATTTCACTCCCCTTCCGGGGTGCTTTTCACCTTTCCCTCACGGTACTGGTTCACTATCGGTCACTAGGGAGTATTTAGCCTTGGGAGATGGTCCTCCCTGCTTCCGACCGGATTTCA
>NZ_LDNB01000007.1:0-87019 GCF_001026695.1 Neobacillus vireti | reverse complement strand
TCTTACAGGCAGGTTGCCCACGTGTTACTCACCCGTCCGCCGCTAACCTTTGAGAGCAAGCTCCCAAAGGTTCGCTCGACTTGCATGTATCAGGCACGCCGCCAGCGTTCGTCCTGAGCCAGGATCAAACTCTCCAAGAAAGTTGATTAGCTCATTTGTTACGTTGGCTTAGTTTCTAGTAAGAAACTAAAAATATTGTTTGTTGACGTTTTTGTTTGTTTAGTTTTCAAAGAACAAGTTTTCGTTACTTCGTTTGAAGCAACTTTATTATTCTATCATATCGTTCTCAATCGTGTCAACACTTTTTTATAATGTTTTTCAACATCATCGTGTTGTTAACTCGTGATTAACGACTGCTTTAATATAATACCATCCTGAATATAGAACGTCAACAACAAATTTTAATTTAGTCATCTCTTTTTCAAAATAAGAAAAAAACGGCCACAACGGCCGGCTTTCTCTTATTTTGAAATCTTAATAACGCCTTCTTGTTTAAGATCCACAAGACCTTGTTTTTCAATTACCACTTTTTCGCCTTCTGCTAAGTTAGTGAAAACAATTGGAGTAATTGTAGATGTTGCATTTGCTTTAATATAGTCTAAATCTACATTTAATAATGGCTGACCTTTTTCAACACGATCATTTTCAGAAACCAAAATTTCAAAACATTTTCCTTTTAAGTTAACCGTATCAACCCCAATGTGAATTAATATTTCTCGGCCGCTATCAGAGAGGATACCAATCGCATGTTTCGTCGGGAATAGGTTAACGATTTTTCCATCTACAGGTGACACTACCATTCCTTCTGCCGGTACAATCGCAAAGCCGTCACCCATCATCTTTTCGGCAAACACTTGATCCGGAACTTCTGTAATCGGTTTGATTTCGCCTTTTAACGGTGCGACGAACACATCATCGGTCTTACGTTCTGAATGCAATGCTTCTGGGAGTGCTTCTTCATGTTGTTCTCCCCCTTCTTCCAATGCTTTTTCAATTACATGAGGTCTCTTTCCTACCATTATATTTATCATTTGGCTCTTAATTATTTCAGAACGCGGTCCGAAGATTGCTTGAATATTGTTTCCTACTTCTTGGACACCGGATGCCCCTAACTTCTTCAACTCTTCCTTATCCACATTCTTCACATCATTTACCGAAACACGAAGGCGGGTAATACAAGCATCAAGATGGACAATGTTTTCCTGTCCTCCCATGGCATTAAGGATATTATAGGGTAAGTCCTCAGCCTTTCCTTTATTGCTTACTTTACCCTCTTCTACTGCCTCCCGGCCTGGAGTTATTAAATTAAATTTAATGATGGCGAATCGGAAGACTACATAGTAAATAACGGCGAAACAAAGTCCTAATAAGATCGCAATCCACCATTTCTCTCTTCCAGGTAAAATGCCAAATAAGAAAAAGTCGATGGCACCGCCTGAGAAGGTATAACCTAAATGAACATTTAG
Source organism: Neobacillus vireti (assembly GCF_001026695.1). Lineage (GTDB taxonomy): Bacteria > Bacillota > Bacilli > Bacillales > Cytobacillaceae > Neobacillus > Neobacillus vireti. The sequence continues at coordinate 85,553 of NZ_LDNB01000007.1, read as the reverse complement.
GAGCGCCATCAATACAAATGAGAGACCATCCAGAACGGCGTGAAGAACGAAAAGTAATGGCGATACAAACATAAATGAAAATTCAAGCGGCTCTGTGATACCGGTTAGGAATGATGTTAACGCCCCTGAAACTAGCAAACCAGCAATCAACTTTTTCTTTTCTGGCCGCGCTGTGTGATACATAGCTAAGGCGGCTGCTGGTAAACCAAACATCATAATCGGGAACTCTCCCCCCATAAAGCTTCCAGCTGTGATTTTCACTCCATCTTTTAATTGCGCAAAGAAGATTGTCATATCTCCACGTACAATATGACCTGCTGCATCCTTATAAGAACCAAATTCATACCAAAATGGAGCATGGAAAATATGGTGTAAACCGAACGGGATTAGTAATCGTTTAATAAATCCAAAGAAGAATACAGCGATATACGTTCCCTCGCCCATAAGCCAAACGGATGCACTATTCATAGCATGTTGAATCGGCGGCCAAATTATTAATAACAATAAACCAGCAATTAGCGATAAGCCTGCTGTTGCTATCGGAACAAAGCGTTTGCCTGCAAAGAAGCCAAGAAATGAAGGCATTTCAATATCATGGTAACGATGATAGCAAAATGCTGCAATCAGACCGACGATAATACCGCCAAATACACCGGTTTGTAAGGTAGGAATCCCCAAAACATTGGCATAGCTCGGATTCTCAGTAAGCATTTTTGCTGTTACACCTAACCATGAACTCATAACCTGATTTAACACTAAGTAACCAACGATGGCAGCAAGTGCTGCGGCACCATCACTCGCTAAACCAATCGCCACGCCTGCAGCAAAGATGAGTGCCAAATTACCAAAAATAATTCCGCCTGCATCTTCCATGACACTTGCCACTAATTGTATCCAATGGGCATCTAAAAATGGCAAATAGTGCAGCATTGTTCCTTGTTGCAAGGCATTTCCTATACCCAACAATAAACCCGCAGCCGGCAAAAGGGCTACAGGCAGCATTAATGCTTTACCGATCTTTTGTAAGACCCCAAAAACTCTTTTAAACATGTAAATTACCTCCTGAAACGAATACGCCCCTAAAACGTTTACATTTCCCGATAAAATTATAATAAAAAGGGCATGAGCAAAAGGTCCATTGAATGAAGGTATAGGAATAGAGTGCCCCTAATACTTCATTTCAAGTCCTTTATACTCATGCCTGATCGAATCAGTAACACGTAAAAATAATCGCTATTTAAATTTGTTTTGAAGTCTCTGTAAATGCATGGTCAGATACACTGCTTCTGCATCAAAGACCTTCTTTTTTAATGATTGCTGCATCACTTTAATGAGTTTCCACGAGAGATTATAGCACACCGGATATTCCTCTTTCAATAAGGACGCGATTTTCTCCGGTTCTGCTACCATTTCACCCTTTTCGACGCGTTCAATAGCAAAGCGCAGATGGCGAACGAGCCTCATATAATCGATGCTTTCTCTATCGATTTCAAAATTAAACTGCTTCTCTACCATTTCAACTAGTCTGCTGACAAGCTGTGAATGTTGATTTACTACTGATAGATCTTTATTCGTAATCGCACTATGGATGTGCAGAGCTATAAATCCAAGCTCTCCAACCGGCAAGCATATTCCCGTCTTGTCATTAATATACCGAACGACTTCCGCAGCTACTTCATACTCGCGGCGGTATAGAGTTTTTGTCTCAATTAGAAACGGATTCCTCATTTCCATACCTTGCGTGGCCCTTGTCAGAGCAAACATTAAATGATCTGTCAGCACCACATGAATATGTTCATTTAACACAGAATTTGTCCGCTCTTTAATAAGGTCAATGGCAGAAATAATGATTTCTAAATAATCGTTATCGATAAACGGAAGCAGCTTAATGTAATTTTGTTGCACTTTTTCATTTTTCAACACAAACAGCTTTTCTACCGCTTCGGTCTCGATATAGTCCCCGCGTTTTCGATTAAAACCAATACCTTTACCTATTAACACGACTTCTTCATAGGAAGGGTGTCCAGCAATTAACACATTATTATTCAACACTTTAAAAATTAATAAGTTAGCCAAACTGTTTCTCTCCCGTTCCTACTCATACATTCTCCTTTTATGTTATAAGAGGCTTCACGGGAAGTCAACGACCGAATTCGACAGCTTCTTGAAGAAACGCCATGATCACATTATTCAAATTTAATGCCGCGTAAGCCAATGAAAAAGAAGATAGCAGAGAAACCAACCAATGCCAGCGTATCCTTCATAAGGGTGGCAGAATGGAGGCTTCCACTGATGATTTCTTTAAATCCCGACATTGCCCAGCTTTGCGGGACACCAAGGGCAATTTTCTGCATGAGCTCCGGGACAATATCAATCGGCCAATAAACCCCGCCGAGCATACAAGTGCTGACGATTAAAACAGCGCTGATTGCCGAGGCTTGTTGCTTTGTTTTGACGAGGCCGGCAATCATGAGACCGAAGCCAACAACACTTAAAATCACAAGCGAGGCAAACGGAATCAAATAGGTTAAATTTCCCCATGTTGTTGCAAACATCAAGTTCATCGTCGTCATCAGTATCGCGAACTGAGTCCAGCCCATGAAAAAGTACGCTAAGAGGTAACCGAGGATAATTTGCAGTTTGCTTGCAGGCGAAACCATTAGTCTCCCCCAAGTACCGCCCATTCGTTCCTCAAGAATGGTCGAGGCTGCACCTGATAGACCAAACATCATAAACATCATGGCAAAACCAACAAACATTAAATTAGCTTCCACATTGGTTTGCTTATCCTTTTGGATCGTCTGCTTTTCAACCGTCACGCCCTTATTATTCGTGATAGTCTCGAGCACTTTCGGAAAAGCATCAGAATCTAGTTTTGAAGTAGCCTGATAAGAGCGGAGAACAAGTCCTGCCGTACCCTCTAAATGGGCAGACAATGCAAGATAGCTCTCATTTTTCCGTTGCACGATAATGTCCAACAATGGCTTACTCGCTGAAATTCTTTCCCCTATATCATCAGGAATCACCACAGCGGCAGCAACATCCTGTGCAGCGACGTTTTTTTCAGCCTCTTGTCTCGTTGCCTTTTTCCATTCATAATGCTGGTCCTTCGCTAATAGGTTTAGAATTTGCCCGCTGTTCTCAGTATCACTAAGAACAACATTAACAATTGGTTTATTCTGTTCCGAATTCATGGTCATGCCTCCGAAGATTCCACTAAAAAGGACAGGCATGACAAACATTAGCACCAGTACGCCAGGAGATTTAAAAAACGCCATTAAATGAAGTATTAATATCGTCCAAATCTTACGCATATTTACCTCTCCTTTCCATTGAAAGGCGAATTAAGCCAAGCGCGAAAAAGAATAAACCAAAGCCAACTGATGCGGCGATCGCCGGCAGAATCTTAGAAATCACTGCACCAGACATTAAATCTAAATACGTTTGCAATGCAAGTCCATTGGGTAGAAACTTTGTGATGAACACGACCCAATCCGGAAAAACATAGAGCGGAACCATACTTCCACCTAAGGCAGCCATAATTTGCGTAGCAAACATTCCAGCAACACCAAACGATTTTTCTGTCTTCATAAATGAACCTGCCAACACACCGAGTCCGCTCGCATTGATCACAAATGCCAAAGTCATCACGATAATACCTGAAACAGAGGCACCCCAACCCACACCAAAAAGCAGGCTGGTACCGAGAATAATAATAAAGGCTTGTGTCAAACAAATCGTGATTAATCCAAGCATTTTTCCGAGCAGATAATTTGAGTATGTTAAGTTCGTAAGCAGCAAGCGATTAAACACTTCCTGTTCCTTCTCTAGCACCATGGTCGATACACCTTGGACGACCGTCATCAATAAAAACATCACACCCATAGCGGCTGCGTAATATTGAAACGAACTAACCGGTTTCGTTTTCGCATCGATGGTGGTTTCGTTTATCAGCGGCTTCTCACCATAGCCTTCCATGTCAATTCCACCTTGATTTCCCGCCTGAACAGGCTGGGACATTTGTGAAACGACCGCTTCAATCGGAACCGACCAGGAAAACTGTTCGATCACGTTTTGAACGATGGTTGCCTTTATAACGGTGTCAGGCACTGTTATAAGTTGTATCTTCGTTCCTTGTCCTGACATTATTGATTGGGTGAAATCTTTGTCAATCACGATTCCAATTTCAAGCTTGTGGTCTTGGATTTTTTTATATAGTTCTTCTTCCTGATAATACTTCACTGCGATTTGCTTAGAAAGATTCTTCGAAAACACTTCTTCGGTTAATACTTTACTCAGCTGACCTTGGTCTAAATTAACGACACCAAGTGTAAACTTTTTAATAGAAACTACTTCGTCTTCTTTCATCATATTGCCAAATGCTGAGCCTAAGATGGCAATTAACAGCAGCGGCATCATAATCAAGGTCAAGAAAGCCTTTTTATCACGAGCGACAAGGGTCAAATCCTTCACCGCCAGCCACAAAAATCTCATCGCACCCACCCCTAATCCCGTAAATTCCGGCCGGTTAAATGTAAAAAGACACTTTCGAGATTCGGCTCGACGATATTTACAGATGTAATCTTCGTGCCTGTTTTTGCTACCGACTGGATAAAATCAGTTAAAATCAGCTGTGGTTCTTTATGAAAGACCATTACTTGCTGTTCTTGAATTTGAATATCTTTTTCTGAAAAAAGTCCTGTTAGTGACTGAGCAAGTCCTTCCAGATTCGAACTTTCTTTATCAATTGAGAGGATGATTTTTGAATGATCGCCAATGGTTTCCCGAAGTTCACTTAAGGTGCCAGAGGCGATTAACTGACCATGGTCGACAATCCCTATCCGTTCACAAAGGTACTCGACTTCCTCCATATAATGACTGGTATAAATTATCGTCATTCCTTCGCCATTTAAGTGCTTAACGGTCTCTAGGATATGATTTCTAGATTGGGGATCGATACCGACTGTCGGCTCATCCATGATTAATAATTCCGGTTTATGTAAAATGGCCGCACCGATATTGACACGCCGCTTCATCCCCCCGGAAAAGGTAGAGACCTTGTCTTTCGCCCGTTCGGTTAAGCCAATAATCTCGAGGACACGATCGACACTTTTTTCAAGTTCACTCCCGGATAAATCGTACATCCTCCCCCAAAACTTTAAATTCTCCCGCGCTGACATCGACTGATAAAGTGCAATTTCCTGTGGTACGACGCCAATCCATTTCTGTGCCTGCTTTGGGTTCTTAATGACATCGATGTCTTTTATCTTAATTTCACCCGAGTTTGGCGGGAACAACCCGGTTATCATATTAATCGTCGTTGACTTTCCTGCTCCGTTTGGTCCGAGCAGCCCGTATGATTCCCCTTTTTCCACTGAAAAGTTTACGCCCTTTACTGCTTCAAAACTCCCAAAGCTTTTCCGCAAATCCTGAACGGTAAGCATGTTCATCAGCACCCACTCCCTATTTCAATCATAACTCCCACTACCCATCATACCGAAGCAATATGGCGAAATTTGTAAATCGGTGTCAGACTGAAAAAATAAAACAGGGAACTGCAGATAGCCACAGTTCCCTTTCACATACTATTTTAAGAATATAAAATAAAGGACGAAAATAACAAAAAATACATACATAATTGGGTGGATTTCCTTGATCTTCCCTTTCACCAACATTGTAATCGGATAGAAGATAAAACCCATTGCAATCCCTGTCGCAATACTATAAGTAAGTGGCATAGCAACCATTGTTAAGAATGCCGGAACAGCAATTTCAAATCGTTTCCAGTCAATTTTCCCTAAAGAAGAAACCATCAATACCCCTACAATGACCAATGCCGGAGTTGTGACTGGTGCGGTTATGACCGATAATAACGGAAAGAGAAAGAGCGATAATATAAATAAGGCACCGGTTACCAACGAAGCAAATCCAGTCCTTGCACCCGCTGCAACCCCCGCAGTTGACTCAACGAAAGATGTGGTTGTCGAGGTTCCAAGAATCGCCCCAACACTAGTGGCAACAGAATCGGATATGAGCGCCCTTCCAGCACGAGGAAGCTTGTTATCCTTCATAAGGCCAGCCTGACCGGCAACCGCGACCAGCGTCCCGGCATTATCAAAGAAATCAACAAATAAAAACGTTAAGATAATTCCAAGCATCGTTGTTGTATAAAATGAACTCTCGCCAAAAGCAGAAAATGCCGCCCCAAAGGTTGGTGATAAACTAGGAACATGCCCGACTACTTGATGCGGCATTTTTATTTCACCAAAAATTATCCCGATAATGGTCGTCAAAATCATCCCATAAAATACGGCCCCTTTAATTCCCCGTGTCATCATAATGACAGTCACGACAATCCCAAAAATCGCAAGTAGCGGACCACCGGCCGTTAAATCACCTAGTCCAACAAGTGTAGCATCATTATTGACAATGATTTGTGCGCTTTGCAACCCAACAAAGGTAATAAATAAGCCAATTCCAGCTCCAACTGCATACTTTAAATCAATCGGAATTGCATTAATAATTTTTTCCCGAAGCCCTGTTAACGTAAGCAAAAAGAAAAACACACCGGAAATCAACACGGCACCCAGTGCATGCTGCCACGGAATACCACTACCTAAAACAACTGTAAAGGCAAAAAAGGCGTTTAATCCCATCCCCGGTGCCAATGCCAGTGGATACTTGCCGATGAGGCCCATGATAATCGAACCAATCGCCGCGGCTAGGGCGGTTGCGACAAATACGGCACCATAGTCCATTCTTAATGCATCAGGGAAATCCTCAACTGCTGCAAGTGATAGCGTTATTGGATTTACCACTAATATATAAGCCATGGCAAGGAATGTTGTAAATCCGCCGATGATTTCCCTGCGATAATTCGTCCCATATTTCTCAAACTCAAAATATTTCTGCATGTGACTTCCTCCTAATTTGAAAAGCGTAAGCGCCTTGGTCAGCCCCGACAAGCACAAGACGAGCCGGCCGAAAGGTTGTTTTTTAACCTTTTGGACGGATTGACTTGTGACCTCGAGGGGCTAGGCGCTGAAGCTAGACTGTAATCTAATTTCAAACTCGTATTCTATATTTCTTTTTTACGCAAAAAAAACGCTCCGGTTTTTCCTACCGGAGCGTGACTTTAGGCATGTGCAATAAATAGAGGAAAAGACATCTGCCTCTTTATTCAAAACACTGCCTCGTAGTCAAGCCATTTACGGTGGCTCGGTAGAAACTTTTGGGCCATATTCCCAACATTATACGATGCAATTATATGATTACTTTGTTTACGTTTTTTATTTTAGCAGGAAATATCCAGCTTGTAAACAAAAAACGAACGATGCTAAAGAAAAATATAACATCGTTCGTATTTAAGGTTAAAAAATACACCTATACGCCGCTAAACGGGCGCTTTCTCTTTTGTTATTCCCACTCAATCGTTGCTGGCGGCTTTGATGTGATATCATAAACAACGCGATTGACGTGCGCTACCTCATTCACAATCCGAGTCGAGATGACCTCAAGTACATCCCACGGAATCCGCGCCCAATCAGAGGTCATTCCATCAATCGAAGTAACCGCACGGATGCCGATGGTGTAATCATAGGTTCGTGCATCCCCCATGACACCAACACTGCGAATATCCGGGAGCACCGTGAAATATTGCCAGATTTCGCGGTCAAGTCCGGCTTTTTTAATCTCCTCACGGAGGATCCAATCTGATTCGCGGACAATTTCCAACTTATCCTCAGAAATTGCTCCGAGCACGCGGATGCCGAGGCCAGGTCCAGGGAATGGCTGTCTCCACACGATATCATCATGAATTCCAAGCTCCGTACCTAGCGCACGAACCTCATCTTTAAACAAGGTGCTTAGCGGCTCAATTAAGGTAAATTGCATATCTTCCGGGAGCCCGCCGACATTGTGATGCGACTTAATTGTTTGTGCCGTGGCCGTGCCACTTTCAATGATGTCCGTGTAAAGCGTTCCTTGGGCTAAAAACTCTATCCCTTCAAGCTTTGAAGCTTCATCATCAAAAACATAAATAAATTCGTTACCGATAATTTTCCGTTTTTTCTCTGGATCAGAAACACCTTCAAGCTTCGATAAGAATCGGTCCTTCGCATCCACTTTGATCACGTTCATATGGAAGCCTTCCGTGAAAGTCTTCATTACGTCTTCCGCTTCATTTTTCCGAAGCAGCCCATGGTCGACAAAAATACATGTCAGCTGGTCACCAATCGCTTTATGGATGAGTACAGCGACAACAGAGGAGTCGACTCCGCCGCTTAAGGCGCAAAGAACCTTTTTATCGCCAACTGTCTCCCGAATCTTCGCGATTTCCATTTCAATGAAGCTTTCCATGGACCAATCGCCTCTAGCGCCGCAAACATTAAAGACAAAATTCTTCAGCAGCTCATTTCCATAAACCGAATGACGAACTTCCGGGTGGAATTGCACCGCGTAAAGCTTGCGCTCTGCATCGCTCATCGATGAAATTGGACAAGACGGGCTTGTGCCATCAACAGAAAAGCCTTCTGGAGGCTCCACAACCAAGTCTCCATGGCTCATCCATACCGTTTGTTCCGCAGGCAGACCAGTAAAAAGGGCTGATTCCTGATCGACTTCTATCGTTGCTTTTCCATACTCACGCTGTTTTGCTTTTTCAACCTTGCCGTTGAAATGAACAGTCATCAGCTGCATTCCATAGCAGATCCCAAGAATCGGCAGACCCATTTCAAAAATGGCTTCATCACAGCGGAATGAATTTTCATCATAGACACTGTTTGGCCCGCCTGAAAAAATAATCCCCTTCGGATTCATTTTGCGAATTTCTTCCGCTGTAATCGTATGCGGATGCAGCTCACTATAGACACCGAACTCACGAATTCGGCGTGTAATCAGCTGATTATATTGGCTTCCAAAGTCTAAAACAACAATTATATCTTGCTTATCCGTCAAAACAGCCACCTCAATTTTTTATAGTTATTATTAGCTTTTACTAAAATGGAAATAAAAAAACTAGAATTCTCCCCTCCATTAAAATATCAGGAAGGCAGAATTCTAGTTATCTCATAAAAATTGTAGACAGAAAAATTCTGCCTTCATAGTCAGGCCATTACAGTGGCGACCCGGTAGAGACTCTCGAACCTTATTTTCGAGGATATATGAAGGAAACATACTCATTCAATTAATAAGACATATTGTAACAATAGGTTGTTTTTCCGGTCAAGCGATTGTCCTTTTAATTAAATTTTTCCACAATTTATAGTTCTCTTTCCATGTTCCCTTTGGCAGTTGCTGATGATAGATATATTGTTCGTAAAGGTTCGTCAATCGGGTCATCTCCCGGGTTGAATAGAACGAATCGATATAGCTGGCATAGCTCCTCAGCGTCTGGTTGTTCTTCCGCTTGATACCAAAGCGATCGAGTTGGTTTAATAAAACTAAGTAGGCAGCGCCAAAAGACTCATCCTTGTTCTTAAAGCGGTACCGCAGCATTAAAACATATGGAAACCACTTACCGCGAATCCAATAAAAGATCCTAGCCATGCCTGCCAAAAGAATAATCACTAACATGATCAGCTTCCAATTGTTTTTCAAAAATAATTGGAAGTTATTCCATAACTTATTGAAATCAAAGGACTTTTCTTCATTTTTAGGCTTGCTGGTTTCCTCCAAGTCTTTCTGCTGCGGCTTCTTCTGCGGAGCAGGAGGAGGAGTCTGGTCGTTAGATGAAGTCTGCCCCGTTGTATAGTCAATCCTTATCTCATTCGTGAATCCCTTCGTCGGTTCAAACGGGACCCATCCTTGGTTCGGTAAAAATACTTCAACCCAGGAGTGGGCATTGTTATTTGTAATTTGGTAAATACCCTTTGAATCTTCTTCTCCGCTGTATTCCATAAAATCTCCGCCGGTAAACCCCTTGACCCAGCGGGTTGGAATCCCAATTGTTCGGAGCATGACGGCCATCGAAGTGGAAAAATTATCGCAATACCCTTGCTTCGTGTCAAACAAAAACTGATCGACATAGTCATCCTGTTCCCCCGGCAATGCAACCTTCTTTTGATCATAAGTGTATTCTGTATTACCGAAATAACTTTCAACCGCCCGAGCTTTATCAAACCAATTATTTTTTCCGGCGGTAATTTCTTCAGTAAGCTCCTTGATCCTTGGCGGGAGCTGCTCAGGCAACTGGGTATATCTTTGATAAAATTCAGCGTTTATGCTTGAAGGGTCATACGCTGTGGTTTCTCTTAAATCGAGCGCCTTATACTTTGGAACGCCAAATTCTACTTGATAGCTGCTAATACCATTACTAATAGCGGTAATCTTTTCTTTTGTCGAATCGAACTGGAACGTGTAAGGTTGTGGAGCTTGAGGTTCCACTTGCAGGATTTTTTGAATTCCCGCTGGATAAACCAAAAACGTATTGGATAATGAATTGTTGTTAAAAGACACCGTAGCAGATTCATTTATTGTTTTCACTTTATTCGGAATACCATAAACAGGAGTCAAATAACCTTCCATAAAGGTAATCGGTGTTGCCCCCGAAGGAATCCACCCTTTTCCTGTATACTCATCCTTTGTTTCGACCTTCCAATAGTTTTTTCCATTGGCTTTAACCGTGAAAACGGGATTATTATCACCAATAAACGGCCCGCCTAATCGTTCATCATTCGCCCCATAACCAATCCGGCTTATGCCCCCATTGCCGTCTTTGCCGCCATTGTCTTTTGCCGCTGTGAAATACGGAACCGGATCCGGCCATATTGGCGCCGCCTTAGGGGAGGCAATGCCAATGAGAACACTAATAGCAATCATCCCCGCAACAGGAACCATCCATTTCTTTAGAAAGGACGGAGTACTGTTCACCTTTTCCTTCCGGGTAATCCGGTAATAGGTCAGCATTCCCATTACGGCAAACCCGATGACAACCGTCCGGACAATCGCTGCATTGGCGCTATAGAGAGTAAACGTATCGAGAATAGTAATATAAACTAAGGTCATAAAGAAAAAGATAAAAATTCTTTGCCGATTTATCAGCCAATAATGAATTAAGTACACCATTAACCACAGCAGGATAAAAAACAAAAGCGTACGAAATTCATTGGATAAATCGTTCCACTGCCTTGCAAACAGCAAACTGATATTATTCACCAAATCTCTCACAAATGACATCAGCCAGCTAAACTTGAAGAACCCCTCATCATAATAGAAGCGATTAATAGAAAACAAGATAAATAACACTTTGACGATCCCCTGCCAAACCCACTTCATCTGAAGAAAGGATAAAGCAAAGGAGATAAGCAGGAACACAATGAAGGTTTCAATATTACCCGTTGCTGTTAATTGTTCAACAGGCCTAAGCCATTCCCACAAAAGCAGGAAACCAAACGTGTATAATAGCAGTGCTGGAAAATCCCTTTTCATCACCGTATACTCACCCCCGAAAAGGCTGCAGCGAATTCGCCTTCATGGACCATAATCACGCGGACTCCACGTGCATTTGCAATCGCTATGAGCGATCGTTCGCTTTCCATTGGCGCTTCTTTTTGACCTTTTATCAGAAAAAGCGTAATCGACCCTTTTCTTTGGCCAAGAAAACTTGCTTTTTCGACCAGCTGTTTCGTTAATTGGGCCGTAACGAGCATAAACGAAACCGATTGCTGGATAAACAGTCCGTCAGTCTCCAATACTTTTTCCAAAGGGGTTGCACATTTTGCCTCAATTTTGGCAAGGTGGTAAAACAGCCCCTGAAGATGCCGCTCCCCGCCTCTAATCGGAAACGAGGCTCTTTCCTTACTGATTGTTAATAGCCCCGTTTGCGCGCCCTTTTTCAAAATCGCCCGCAGTAGTGATGCCGTAAAGGACACAACCGGCTCAAACCGCTTATCAGGCACACAGTCCATAACAACAAAGACATCATGCGATTGCCGCTGCTCGAATTCCTTCGTCATAATCTCGTTCCGCTTAGCCGAAGATTTCCAGTTAATCCAGGAAAAACGGTCGCCCGGCTGATAATCTCTTACCCCTACCGCCATGGTTGTGTCTCGCTGCACCCGCTCACGTGAAGCAGTCAGTCCTTGGTCATACTGGTTTTCAAAGGGACGGTAGATAAATTCTGAATAGGCTGGATAGACAATGACTTTATCATCTACAGTAACTTTCTTTTCTTTCTCAAATAAACCTAGCGGATCGCCAATACGCAGTGTGAACGAACGAAAAAAGTGCTCGCCGCGCGGAAGCTCATCAATGATATATTCATAGGAAAATTCCTTTTTCAGTCCAGGAAGCAGCAGCGCCTTCGCTTTCTGTTGCCCAGGAGAATATTTCAATGTTTCATCTAACACGTCTTCAATTAGTAAATAAAATAACGGAAACTTTCTTGACCTTTTTATCGTTACCATTACTTTTAATGGCTCGCCGGCATTGTAATCTGTTTTCGGCAAAACCCTTGTTACTTCAAGATCTTTCAAGGAATAGAAGGATAGCGCAACACAATAAATAGCAAAGGGCAGGAAGCTATAGAATAAAAACCAGCTGACAAATCCCCCCTGGAACATCGCATAGGAAAAGGTTAAAAGAATCAAAATAAGCAACAGGATAAACTTCCATACTTTTTTGAATGGAATCCATAGTTTTTTCATGTTACTTCACGAACCTTCGCACCGGTACTGGTACCCTGGCAACGACCCGGTTTACCACTTCTTCAGCAGAAATGCCCTCGAATTTTGCTTCTGATTTTAGGATAATCCGATGGGATAAGACAAATGGTGCTAAATATTGAATATCGTCCGGCAGCACATAATCACGGCCGTACATATAACTATAGGCTTGGGCTGCTTTCATGAGGGCAATCGAACCCCTCGGACTTGCACCAAGATATACGCTGCCATGAGTCCTTGTCCGATTAACAATGTCAACAATATAACGTTTTATCGTCTGGTCGACAAATACGTCTTTGATTTCCTTTTGCAAAGCAAGCAGACCCTCTAGGTCAACAACAGGATGAAGGTCCTCGATTGGCGGCACCTTTTGGGCACGGTTAAGAACTTCAATTTCCTCATCCAAATCTGGATAGCCCATTTTCATTTTTAATAAAAAGCGATCGAGCTGTGCTTCCGGAAGTGGATATGTACCTTCATACTCAATCGGGTTTTGTGTCGCCATAACGAAGAAGGGCTTGTTCAACTTATGGGTCACACCATCAATCGTGATGCTCGCTTCTTCCATCCCTTCAAGGAGCGCCGACTGAGTCTTCGGAGAGGTCCGGTTAATTTCATCAGCAAGGATAATATTCCCCATTAACGGGCCTGGACGGAATTGAAATTCCATCTCTCTCGGATTGTAAATCGAAACTCCGGTTACATCGGATGGCAGCAGGTCCGGGGTGAACTGAATTCTGCTGAAGCCCGCATTGACCGACTTTGCTAAGGCGCGAACCATCATCGTTTTCCCGACACCTGGGACGTCTTCCAAGAGCACGTGACCCCCTGCCAGCAAGGCAACAAGACTAAGTTCGGCGACATTTCTTTTGCCAATCATCACCTTTTCAATGTTTGCTAATATCTTTTCAATCGTGGGATTCATTTGTTCATAGGACATGGTGATTCCTCCTTGAGCGGTTTATACCGTTTTATGGCATTCTATCTATGTATTCTATCTTTAACTGGAAAATTCCTGTATAAGAAGTCACATAATATTCGAAATCTCCGTAAAGATTAGACGGATGAGGGATGAAGAATGTTTCAAAAAGATAATAAGAACCAAAATCGAACCGCAGGGACAGTTCTTTATGGTTCCAATGAGGAATTATGTGGTTATAATACTATTTATCTAAAATATTGAAAGGGGTTTTCCCTCTAAAGGAGTCGTAATCGGTTTAAAAGTTTATTTTTTATCCAATAAAAAAAAGCCCTCAAGTAGGGCAGCTGAATCTTCAACATTTACAACCGTTAGTGAATTTCCGTAAAAGATTCAGCACTTTCATCCTTTTGTTCGAGTTCATTTATTTTTTGACGTGTATATCGGTTGGAATATAACAATAATAAAAGAAATAAAACCAAACAACCACTAATAATCAACAAGAAATATTGGAACCAAGCACCGAAATCTAAAAACTCCAATTAAATTCCCTCTTTTCATATTAATTTTCCCTTGACTAAAGGCACTTATTATCTAAAATTTATATACCCCAAAACCAGTATATGAATCATATAAATTACAGATAAATTCAAACCTTTGATATCTAAAATAGTCGGCAAAATTAAATTGGTTGTTCTAGAACTTACATCATTCGATCAACCCCACTAGAGTTCCCCTGATTCTAGTCGAAATCCTTCCACGACCACATCTTCATCGACCTCTAGCAATAGGCAACGTTTTCCTTGATACGTTATATATTTTACATATTTCAGGTCTTTCGGGTTGATGGTAACATTGGCCACCTTTGTCTCTATTTTGATCGTTTTAGGAACTAAATTGCTGGCTTTGAATTCATGTTTTTCGTCATCTATGATTTTTTTTATGGCGTGTTCGACTTTAGCCGTCTCTATATTTTCCACGCCGCTTACAGTTAAGATGCGTTCAATATCCTGAGAGTCCAATGTAGGTGATTCACTTTCTTCATTTTCCTTACTCTCCAGTACCAACTTATCGATTTCCTCATAGACGTTCGAAATGACTTGGGAATCGACTTCGTCTCCAATCACCTCTTTAAGGATGAAATCAAAGCAGTCCTTATCTTCCTGGGAGGTAATAATCTCTTCACAATTGAGAACCTCTTCAATAAATCCGAAGTCAGGTTGGTTTACTTTCCCTGCACAATAGAGGATATGGTTCACATCTGCAGCATTGTCATTAAATGCTGGAAAAAGAAACCCAGACAAAGGAGAATCTAAATTAATAATCGGATCAAAGACATTATACGATTTGAATTCTTTCTCAATATAATCAAACATCAAGGCTTTTTTCGGCTGATCAGTTTTGTTCAGGCTGCAAAGGATAAACTCGTTGGAATAGACCTCGTCATCGCCGCCTTCTTCGGATTCTGAATTCCGTTTCCGTGTTTGCTTTCGATACTCTCCCCGGATAAATGTCACCACCGTATCAAATTCATACACAGTGTGCGCAAACATTTTCCCGACGATTTCGAGCATCCATTCTTTCCAATCATCCGTGGTATCTGCCCTTAATCCTTCAAAGAGAATGGTTTGTGAACTGTCTTCCACATCCCGCCTGAATCTCAGCTCAAACACCTTGGCATCAAGATGGCCTGTCAAAACCTTTTTAAAGTTTGTCAAAAACAATTCTTGCGCTTCCTGCTCTAACATTTGAAATGGCTGACTGACATGATGGTAAACCTCACCTGATTCTTTCTGAACATAAACATTGAAAATTTCACGAATGTTCATCAGATGATTATCTAATTTAAATTGCTTGCGGATATTAGCGATGTCTTTTTTATTCACATATCTCAACTCCCATTTCCTTATTATACTAAAGGAAGGCATAATTACTCTATTGATTTATTACTGCCTAATTGTTCACTGAAATTACATAAATTATCCATTTATACGTTTATTATCACGATATAATAATGAATAGTCCCACCGAAGTTCTCCATTACACCTCTCTTTTCTTTTCAAAAGGCTGTGTTAAAAGAGAATGTTGATTTCCGTTCCAGGCGCGAGCGGTTCGCGGGGCGGGCGGCGAGCCTCCTCGGCGAATTGCGCGCCTGCGGGGTCTCACCTGTCCCGCTGCTCCCGCAGGAGTCTCGCGCCTTCCACTCCAATCAACATTGTGTCCAAAATCAACAATGTTCTTTAACACTGCCTTTCAAAAAAATCACTATGAAAGCAGGTTGATTCAATTTATGAAGAAGATTGGCAATATTTGTGATGAGAATAAACTGCAAGTAACCGTAAAAATGAAGCATTTTGAAAATCCAAAAGAGCGTGAAGAAATGATGCAAAATTTGAAGATAGGTGCTGAGTTTGATATGAGGTACCGAGGACACTATTTATTTTATGGGAAGGATTTCATCAGCTATAAACTCGAACGCCCCTACGACAAAGACCGCAATGAATTTCTTCGTATCATATCAAACTTCATGAGCAATGTTTTGGAAGATGATTGCCCATCCTCATGGAAAAAGTGCAAGCGGCCGTTTTGGGAAGAACTAATTTTCACCCACTTACCGCATGTTACCAGAATTACCCCCGACCAAAAACAAGTTGAAACCTTCCTGTCACAATTAAAAATGTTTGTCCAGTGGCTTGATAAGCGGGTTGGCACAAATTGGTTTCCAGTCGTTGATAAGTATTCAAAAGAAGCTGCTTCTGACCTGAAAATTTGTGAACAAGTACTGAACGCTCTTTTTTTGAGGGACTTCCCTCAAATCCATCAGAAAGGCTTTAGTCCCAAACAAGATGTCGAAAAAATCGAACAAAGTTTTAAGCAATGTACGAAAAGCTTGGATAGTCTATTCGAAGTTACCAGTATCATAGACCAGATTACTGTATTAACAGAATTTAATAGCAATAAAACCTTTTATGTAAAAGGCTTACCAACTCAATTAATCATTCCTGGACTTATTATGAATGGTGCTTTAGGCCGAAAGGGCGGCACCCTGCTTTGGGAGTGGTTTCAATCAGAGGGGGTCTATCCGCAAAAAGGGAGAAAATATCTTAAACTTAAAAGTTAAATTTTATACTTGCGTTCATATGACTTCTGAGCGTATCCTTCAATTTGCTTGATACCGATTCGCTCAACTTTCATACTATTTCTTATGGGACAACGTGTGCATATTCTAAATGCACATGTTGTCATTTGATTCTTCCCATTATCTGATAGTGAATAATGCCTTTGACCAAGGAATTAATTGATCTATCATTTGATTTACTGAATCTTCTTGAACGGCTTTTGGTTTGAAATCTGTGCCGTTTTCAAAGTCTGTAAATAATGATAATGCAGGGTGAACACGAACATCTGCTACTAACAATTCACCTAAAATGCCGCGTAAATGTTCTGCTGCACGAGCTCCGCCTACTGAACCGTAAGAGACGATACCTGCAGCTTTGTTGTTCCACTCATCACGAAGATAATCTAAAGCATTTTTAAGTGCCCCTGTGATGGAGTGGTTGTATTCTTGCACGATGAAAATGAAACCGTCTTGTGCTGCAACAATTTCAGACCATGCAGCTGCACCTGAGGCATCCCCACCCGCTTCACCTAGTAATGGTAATTTGTAATCGGCAATATCGATAATCGTGTAGTTTGCATCCCCACGTTTATCAGCTATTTCTTTTACCCATGCTCCTACTTGTGGACTTACGCGCCCTTCACGTGTTGAACCTAAAATAATTCCAATGTTTAATTGTGTCATTTTGTCATCCTCCTCTAGTTTTGATCCAAACAATTTATTTAAAAATCCCATTTAGTTCACCTCCCTAAAGTCTCAAATTAAATAATCTCGAAACCGAGATAATTATAATACTTACTCATTTTTTTGTCAAACTTTTTAAATTCCACCCGATTTATGTGATATGGCAGGGGTTGTATTTATGAAAAAAAAAGCAACGAGGTCATATAAGAACCCCGCTGCCATTTTTTCTTTGTGTAAAATTCATACAAATATTCAATTTATATACTACCGGGATAGACTAGTGGGATTGACCCCATAGCCTCTGTCGACAGCCTGAGGCGACCTAAGTGGTTGTCTTTTGTTATTCTCATTAAGCAATTTGTTCGGTTTGCTGCGATACAAGCTTGTTATAAAGCTTTAAATCTTTTGCATATAACTTCAAATAAGTTGCCATTCCTTGATTCTTCAGTTTTTCAAAGCTTGCCCAGTCAACAAGACCATATTCCCTATTCAACTTTTCAGCATTCACCCAAGCCGTTTCTTCAAAAACAATATTCATCTCATGCTCTTCGATTAGCATAGCAAGAAGATTGGGATTACTGTATCGTTCGTATTTTGTAGAGTTTTTTTTCATTTCGTAATATTCAAGTGTTTTTGTCAATGAATCCAATAAAGCTTCACGGTCTAACGCATGCCCTAACTCATGAAGTGTAAAAGCATGAATATACGATTCGAGTGAGACTGGATCCTGCATTTCCTTTATTGCTTCTTCTATCCGTATATCATCATAACCTATATAGTTAAGGATAAAATTATAGCTCATATTTACCCCAGTAATCTGCTGCTTCAGCTCAATATCGATTCCAACAGTTCTTATAGTGGACTGTATTATTTCCTCAATCCGCTTTTTTTCAATTTTTAACGTACAAATTTCCTCCTTGTTTTCCCTTTATATTTATCTTATGTGGCAATGATATTTTATATTCAAAATAATACCAGCTGGATTTTTCTCCAACCATATGAATATATAACATGTTAAATTTTGTTGCAATAGGTAATTCTATGTATTTTCCTTTATTATCTAAAAAAGCGTTCTCTCATTTAAAAAGAGAACGCCTTCTATGTAAGTAGTATATCGATTTTTTCTAGAACCAATAAGAAAAAAAGAAGCTGGCGAAAAACGATATGTTTTCGCCAGCTTCTTTTTATTTTAAGGACTATTTAGAAAGCCCTGCTCTTTTGGTTACTCTTTCGAATTATTATCGATGAGTGTTTCTTACCTATTTAATCGTTGTCACGTTGTCTAGCACGTGCTTCTCCGCCTTTACGGCCAGCTTCTGCTTTGCTCATTTTTCCATTATGGTCATTATCATTTTCGCGTTGGTTTGCACGCGCTTCGCCACCCTTTTGTCCAATTTCCTCATAAAATTCTCTGTCATGATTTTTAGAAGTTGCTTCGCCGCCTTTGCGGCCGATCTCCTCATAGAACTCTTTATCATGGTTTCTAGCCGTAGCTTCGCCGCCTTTGCGGCCCGCTTCTTCGACCGTCATCTTTCCATCATCGTTGTAATTTCGTTTTTTGTCAGCCATTAAGAATCCCTCCATAATTTTACTTGAATTCTCTTACACTCTTTATATTCCCGCCATCAATTAAATTAAACCTTTTTCCATTACTCTTAAAATTTCTCTAAATTGATAGATTACGGACCCAAGACAAAAAAAGAGGCTTCCTGTAAGTTTGCTCAACTCTGGGAACCTCATATTTTTATATTATTTTTCCTTTGAGATGGAATTATAATTTTTTAATTTTGAAAGCCGTTTTTTCTTTTTTATATACTTTTCGTTAAGCACAAGAACTTTCCTGTTCTCTGCAGCAATGTATTTCCGATAAACTGATTTATATTTTTCAAATGCAAGATGCCCTAAAAAATAAATTGGTAAGATCATGAACATGTGGACGACTAATTGCAGGATTAAATTAAATTCATTCCCGACAACATAAACAGTCATTACAGCATGTCCCGCTAAAGAAACCATTAAGGTTATTAGCACATTACATATATGAAAAGGAGCAACAGCTCTTTTTTCACGAAACAGCCGCTCTAGTTCATTCTTGAAAACAAGTGTCACAAATACTGATATCACAATGACAATAAGGGAAATTAAATATGTAAGAACAGTGTACATTTTTACACCTCCGAACAACATTTATATACCCATTATATCCAATTATAGGGGATGGGTAAATTTTCCCTCCCTAACCTATATCCTCTCATTGAAACACAAGAAATGGAAAAAGGAGCTCCGCAAAGCTTGCTCAGCATATGAGAAGCCTTCATAGACAACTGATATATTTATTTTTACATAAATGTTTATATCTATCTTTGTAGATATCTTTTAGACCATTACTTGCAAGATTAAAAGCCTTGGTTGAGATGAACCAAAGCTTTCCTAATTCAATATTTTTACACCTTAATTATTGTAAAAAACTTCGTTAACAGCCAAGGTCCTGGTGTGAATCCCAGTGTTAATTGCCAGGCCCCTAAGCCTTGTAATCCATATTCACGAATTAGTAACATTTTTGCACCCATGCTTCTTACATCTTCAAACCAAACTTCATGTGTTAATCCCTTTTGATCTGTATAGTGAAAAAAAGGCGACTCAAATTCAGTTGAATACTGTATTGGTGATTGGTACTTCATAGCTGTTTCAACAGCATTCTGATTTGAAATCGCTGGGGCAACTCTCCCTGGACTGTATGGAACGATCCAATCATATCCATATAAAGGCATACCTATAATAATTTTTCGACGAGGAACATATCTTATAGCAAATTCAACGGTTCTTCTTACCTCAGTAATGGGAGCTGCAGGTCCTGGTTCACTTCCTGCATGGTGCCAGTCATAAGCCATGATAAACATAAAGTCCACAACTGACCCTATTCCTCCGTAATCATACCCCCTAAGCCAAGGTATTTCTTCACTTGTTTTTGCAGGAAGCGCAATTGTTAGCGTGCGTCTTAATGGCTGCAAACGATCTCGTAATTCACGTAAGAAGCCTGTGAAAAGATCCCTATCTTCAGCCCTAACACGCTCAAAGTCAATATTTACTCCTCCATACCCCCTATTGTTCACTAAATAAGTAATATTATTTACAAGGTTCGATCTTGCAGAAGGATTGTTTAATACTTGATGAACTAGTTCGGGACTAAAACCTTCAGGTGTTAAGTTTGTGACAGTCACAAGAGGTCTAACCCGATGATTCCAAGTTGTTTGAATAGCAGTCAAATCATTTAAGGTGTTTGCGATATCTCCATTATTAACAAAATGATATTCAAAAATGGATATGGACGTACAATAAGGGGCAAAATCACTGATTAAATCCCGGTCCAGTTCCGGACTTCGAACAACATAGAAGCTCAGTACTGATGCATGAAAAATTATATGAGGGATCGTGAGCCTCATTCCTGGTTGTAGTGCAGCAGGATTAACAGCAGGGTTGGCATCTGTTAGTTGTTTTATAGATAAGAAAGATTTTCTAGCAATCCCTGTAAATGTATCCCTGGGTTGAACAATATACGTATATAACGGAATGAGCAAGGCCTGACCCGGAACAATATTGGACTTTTCTAAACCATTCACACGGCGAATCTCATCAATAGAAATTCCATACCTGCTGCCGATCATAAATAAGGAATCCCCAGCTTGAACCTCATGAAAAAACATATTTGTCCCTCCACTAAAGGGCCCCAAATTTAAATACCCTTCACTCAGGTTTAATGGCCAAATTTTGATTTTATAAAATTATGCTTATTATATGAACAATTCTTATTTGTAGAACATAATTAAAGCTGGAATTGAAAAATTAACATGATTACTGCCAATGCAATGTACCATACTTGACATTGTTTTTACATTCACTAAATCAGTCCAAAGGTTCTGATTTAAACATATTATTTTATTAGCTGGTTTGTAAGTTTCAATAAAATAGTTTTTAGCTAAATTATATAGAACGTACTGAATCAAATACTTATATTACCTTAATACATCCGTAATAAATATCATCGTTAACAAACCAATAACAAAGGAAAAGGTTGCTGATCTTTCATTACCATCACCGTGACTTTCTGGAATCAATTCTTTGTAGACAACAAACATCATAGAACCGGCGGCAAATGCTAATCCATAAGGAATAATATCTAAATGTTGGTCGCTTATTTGCAGACCAATAAATGAGGAAACCAATTCTATTCCCGCAGTAAAAGCAGTATATAAGAGTGCTTGTACCTTTGGGATTTGATTCGTAATTAAAAATAGGCAAACTAAGAATCCTTCGGGTATGTTTTGAAGACCAATGGAAAAAGAAACGAGGGAGCCTAAATCGTCTAGTTGACTAGCATAGCTGATTCCTACTGACATGCCTTCAGGTATATTATGTATCGCCATTGCAGCGATTAAGAGAAGAGGATTGGTTTTCTGGTTAGCGTGGACCGAGTGATCCATCTCTAAATGTGGTAAACTAATCTCTAATAATGTAAGTGTCGTAGTTCCTAATAAAATTCCAATCACCAAAACAAACATATTAGATAACTTTAACGTTGAAGGGATTAAAGCATAGGTAGAAGCTGCTACCATGATTCCAGCACTATAGGCTAATAAATTATCCTTAATACGATGTGTTACATTGCTTAATAATAAAGCGGGCATCGCACCTAAGATTGTCCCTAACGCACTAATGAGTATTCCTAAATTAACTGCCACGAGTATCCACCTTTAATTAGCTTTTTAGCATTATATGTATGGGGATTGTATTGCAGAATAAAGAACAACGGAAATCCCTATTTTTCAATAAGGATTTCCTCCATGGTACAGTTACAGGTCTAATTTTTTAAGAGTCTTAAGCCATTCAATATAACTAAAATGGTACTTCCCTCATGTCCAATCACACCTAGCGGCAAATCCAAAACTTGAAGGAAATTTGAGGATATTAAGACCATGATAACTAAAATAGAAAAACAGATATTTTGTTTAATGATTCTGTTCATTTTCTTTGAAAGTTGAATCGCTTGCGGAATCTTTAAAAGCTCATTCTTCATTAGAACCACATCCGCAGTTTCTAATGCTACATCCGTCCCTTCTCCCATTGCTATCCCTACACTTGCAGTCGCTAGAGCAGGCGCATCATTCACACCATCTCCAACCATTGCTACAACCTTATATTTCTTTTTCAATTCCTTTACCTTCTCAACCTTGTTTTCCGGCAGACAATCTGAAATATAGTCGCTTAACTTAATATCTTTTGCGATTGCTCTAGCTGTTTTTTCGTTATCTCCAGTAATCATAACCGTTGCAAGATCAAGAGAATTTAAATCTTGTAACGCTTTCTTAGCGTCAGAACGAAGAATATCTTTTAATGCCACTAAAGCAATTACCTTTTCATTTTTTTGAATATAGACCATCGTTTTCCCTTTTTCAGTCATGTCAACAAGAGGCGCACCAAATATTTCGGAATTCTTCTCTAAATTTACAAAATCAGCTTTACCAATTTTCCATATATCTCCTTGTATTATAGCTTCAATACCGAAGCCTAAAACATCTGTTATTCCTTCTATTTCAACCAAGTCCACATTACTTTTTACAACATGACGAACGATTGCTTTGGCAAGCGGGTGGTTTGAATGGCATTCAATGGAAGCTGCCATTTGTTTGATTTCTCTTTCAATTTCCTCCTCAACGACAATAAAATCTGTTACTTCAGGAGTTCCTCTTGTAATAGTCCCTGTTTTATCAAAGGCAATAGCTTTTAATGACCCCAAATTTTCCAGGTGGACTCCACCCTTAAATAATATCCCATTCCTGGCACCATTTGATATCGCAGAAAGGGTTGCTGGCATAATCGATGCTACCAATGCACATGGTGAGGCTACAACCAAAAGGACCATCGCCCGGTAAAAAGTTTCCTGCCATGACCAGCTGAATAAAAAGTGAGGTAAAATCATCATTAGCGCGACTACCGATAACACCACTTTTACATAAGTGCCTTCAAACCTTTCAATAAATAACTGTGATGGCGACTTCTCACTTTGAGCCGTTTGTACAAGATTAATAATTTTTTGAAAAATGGTGTCAACACTCAGCTTCGTTACTTGAATGGACATAGAACCAGTTATATTCACTGTACCAGTAAAAACTTCATCGCCGATATTTTTTTGGATGGGCATGGACTCTCCCGTAATTGCAGATTCATCAATGGCACTTCCTCCCTTAACCACCACTCCGTCGGCAGGAACTCGTTCACCCGGTTTTACAAAGATCACATTTCCAATTTCCAGTTCAGAAACATCCACTTTTCTTTGCTCTCCATTTGATACAAGCAAGGCTTCTTCTGGCTGCAATTCCATAAGAGAGGATATTTCTTTGTTACTTCTATTCATCGTATAAGTCTCCAACGCTCCACTAAGCGCAAAAATAAATATTAGGATTGCTCCTTCCGTCCAATATCCTATGATGGCTGATCCTACAGCGGCGATGAACATGAGCAATTCAACATTTAATTCTTTCTCCTTAATGGTCGCCTCCAAGCCTTCCTTTGCTTTTGCAAATCCTCCGATACAAAACGCCAAGATATATAGGATGATGGATGCAGTATTTATTTCTGCCATGTTCAACAGCCAGCCGCCAAAAATCAGGAGACCGCTTAGGATTGCAGCCATTAATTCTCCATGTTCTTTCATCTTACCTTTCATCCGGCTTTCCTTCGCTTTAGTCTGCACCGCTTGATTAGTGGCAATTTTTGCTTCTGAACTCATGTTTCTCACTCCTAATTGATAATAATATTCAAAATCACTGCCCTTAAAAATGCACGAAAGCTGCCATCCGTATGGCAGCTTTCAAAATATTAATAGTTTTTTAGTTTCCTAACCACCGGAATTGTTTTCAACAGCTAGCTCGGATGCATTTTCTCTTGTCCTTTTCCCTTACTCTTCATATTTATTTAAATTTCCCTTATGAACAAATGTTGC
Organism: Neobacillus vireti; assembly: GCF_001026695.1. GTDB lineage: Bacteria > Bacillota > Bacilli > Bacillales > Cytobacillaceae > Neobacillus > Neobacillus vireti. The sequence goes on along the minus strand of NZ_LDNB01000007.1, from coordinate 61,170 downwards.
CCAAGGGAAAGTTTAAGGGTAAAAAAATTTACCTATATCTGATTATGATCCCTCTCTTCCTGCTAATTTTATTGGTGGTGATTTGATTTAGATTTGTTAACGATTAAACGATAATCTTCTTCCTTAATTGCACCTAACAGTTTACAAAGATAGGCACTAACTAAAATTTTCTTTTTAATTCGTTTAGATTGATACATTTAAATCAACTCGCTTTATTTGTATTTTATTAATCTTTTTTAAAATGTTTCCTTAGACCAATAAAAATTTATACTATAAAATTTATTTCCTGGAACCAACTTTTTTTACATCATTGTATTAATTACCAACAATTGTAAAGGAAATATATTTTTCATTCCCCCTTTTACTAAAGATTAAAATCCCATTGGTTATTTTCCGTAAATTCAGTATTCTGGATAATAACATTTTACCTCGTGCAACTTTTTAAGTCTAGGTAAAAAAAGGAGGTTAGTGTAAATTTTTTTCGACAAAGGAAATGCTGGTGTAACAACATGGTTTAAGGCATATCAACTCTATAGGTTTCTTTTGGATTTAAATACAGGTGGAAGTGGAATTTGATGAGTTTATGGATAGATAAGGACTTGAAGATGATGAAGAGAAAAGAAAAGTGTCTCTTATCGTCTAAGGTTTTGTCCATATCGGGTAACGCTATAAGAGTACCGATGAATTGCAAGGCATATCACCCTGCGATACGAAACAAAAAAAGGGCTGACTAGCCCCTTATATTGAGGAACACCATTAAGGGCATGATGAATTGGTCGATCTGAGAAACCTTTGATTTCAACCGCTCCTTCCCTTATTTTCGAAACATGGAAAAAATCCCTCCCCATTTTCCTTTAGGTTTTTGTATCGCTTCTTCTAAACGTTTATTAAAATCATTTTGTGAACTCCATTCATTTTTCTGTTCGTCCCGTAACCTTTGAATTTCTTTTTGTAAGTGTTCACTTTTTTGTTTTTCTTGTTGCTGCAGTGTTTCGTAATGAATATTTTGTTGTTCAGTTAATTTTTCAATTTTAGCATTTGTTTTTTGCGCTGAATTTCCAATAGTAGAACTAATAACATGATGATCTTGCTGGAGTCGGGAAACCTTAGTTTTAAGCTCTGACATATCGTTTTTCAGTTGAACATTCATTTCACGTGTTGCTGCGAGTTCATTGACTAAAAACGTAAAGAACTCTTTTAATTGATTGGGGTCATGAGGTAATTTTTCATATGTATCGGTTATTGCAATCTCTATTTCATTGGATCCTTCTAATCTTTCTTTTTGTTGATTCACAAGGTCTTTAGCTGTATCGTCTAGCGGTTTGGCCGTATCGCGTAACGCTATAAGCGCTCCGATGTCAGATTGAACAAAGATACGTCGATCGCCATCTTTCAAAAACACATATCCATTCCGCTCTAGGATTTGGCCATACTTTCGAACAGTGGGAGTTGCAATCCCTACTTCTTCTGCCACTTCCTTGGAAGAAAAAGCTCGTTCATTTGGTTGTATATCACGTCGCATATCGGACCCCCTTTTCTATTAAATATGAAGGTTTTTAGAGTTATTTGCAAGCTATATCGCCAAGCGATACGACCATCTAACCCCTTTCTTCAATAATTTTTAACATATCGCACCTTAATTTTTATCTGCAAAAAAACTTCCCACGAGTTTAAAACCCGTGAGAAGCTTGAAATGTATCCTTTAGTAAAAGGAGTTTTTTACTCTCTCCTTTTTGATTAAAGAAGCGATTTTGCCTAAACCAACATCGGAGGATTGATTACTGCCATAGTTAATCGGGAAAATACTGCCGTGTACATCACTTGTTTCAAGGATGACAAGATCCATTTTTTCCATTAGTGAACTCCTCTCCTTAATTTGCAGTTATTTGATGTTCTTTTAAAACATAATCTACACCATAATCTACTAGCATTTGCATTCCGGATTTAGGTTTTAGCCTTTCTGGATTAAAGCTGTGTAATGGAATTAAGATTTTGGGATCGATTCGATCGACAATATATTTTAAATGTGCAGGAATAGCATGTCCCCCTGCACCAATATAGGCATAGTCGACTTTCAATTTCGTTAAGATTTTCTTTAGATTTTCAAAAGCGGGATCAAAGTCCCCCAAAGGCACACCGTTTGAATGGATGTATATCCCCTCATCAACATTTATATCAAATAACTCGAGGACATTTTCATACGTATTTTGCAAATAATATTCACCAGGATTGTTATTAATCATTTCTGCATGAATTGTGTCATGCTTATTGAACAAATTCGATTTCCATTCTGGTAATATTCCTGCTTGTTCTTCAGATATTGTTTCAATTGACTTATAAACTAGAAAGTCATGCTCATTTGTTAACTTGTCTAGTAAATAAGCGGTCTCTGGTTCAAAAACAGCTTTCCTAGAAGAGTCTTGTGCTGCTTTTATTATTCCGGTTAACCGATCAAGATTACGATGATAAACGTTGAATATTCCTAACCCTTTGGTCTCTTTTAACCTGTCACTCATTTTTTCAGGAATATTTCCTTCTGTTGTCATCCCCTCAGGAATGATAGGATTCCCCAAAATTGCCTCTCTCATTTCTTCCACACTGCCCAATGTGGTTCCTTCCATGATCAGGGCATCTAAACCAAGCCGATTTACTTCATTAATAAAATAGTCTATTTGTTCTGGGTGTTTCCCATGCATTCTGAGGTCTCCTGTATAAAGAATGACTCCATCTGGTGTTTGGATATGGTAAGCACATGCCCCGAGAATATCATGGTCAACCTGTATAGGAGTAATCGTGATTTCTCCTATTGAGAAAGATACTCCATAGTCACAGAATTGATAGTCACGGTTACCCGGAACCCCTTCCCCTATAACTTCTAATGCTTGATAAAGTTCATGGCTTTCTTTCGTTACATACACGGGAATGGAAGGGGAAATTAATCCCATTGCACCAATATGATCAAGGTGTAAATGAGAAATGATAACAGCTGTTTCTTGGCCATATTCTTCTGCAGGGATAATTTCTCGCTGGTAGGAACCTAGACTCTCGGCTGCGTATAAGCCATCAATAGGTGGAATCAAATTTAGTCTGAGGTTATCACGCACCATCCCTCGAGAACGTCTTTTTATTTGCCCATCGAAGATATTCGTTGTCGGATCATAGGTAAGACCAAAGTCAAAAATAACACGGGAATTTTTGTATTCTACAGATACAATTGTTCCACCAATCGTTTTCAAGCCGCCCCAAAATCTTATATTGGTATGTTGTAAATCTTTTGTCATTTAATTTCTCACCTCGTAAAATATTTTCAAAGATTGAACTGTCTATTTTTAAAGAAGAAGGGAACCATTGACTGGCCCCCATTTCTGCTTTTTCTATTTATTAGCCTTGTCTAAAGCATCTTGAGTATTCTTTGCGGCATCTTGGAGTCCTTGATCAACTGATTTTTTCCCAACTAATACTGCTTGAATTTCAGTAGAATACGCTGATTTCATTGCAAATGCACCGTCAAGATGCGGGAAGAAGTAACCAGCATCAAATTGTTTTTCTGCAGCAGCGTATTTTGGATTTTCTTCAATATATTTTAACCAAACAGAATCTTTTAAAGCTGATTCACGAACTGGTACATATCCAGTGTTTTGAGCCCAATAAATTGTCTGGTCTTTACTAGATAGATATTTCATAAACTCCCATGCCGCAAGTTTCTGTTGATCGTCTGCTGAATTGAAAGTTACTAAATTTGTACCTTGGAATTGCGTAGATGCTTTCTCGCCTGCAGGAAGTGGAGCAGTTGCCCAGTTAATTTTATCTTTCGCTGCAGCTTCTACGAAAGAGATACCTGCCGATGACCCGATATACATTGCTACATCACCACGGCTAAATGGATCAGACATATAGTTATCTTCACCAGCTAGTCTTGCAATCTTTTTATTGTTAACCATATCATTTAAGAAAGTAAGTGCCTTTTTACCCTCTTCAGAATCGAAGCTTACCTTTTTGTTGTCAACATCCACAAATTGGCCGCCAGCTTGTTGTACCCAAGTTGGGAAATTGAGACCAATTGCATTTTCAAAGCCCATCCCAATTACATTTCCCTTTGTTAGTGTTTGAGCTGCCATTTCAAGTTCTGCCCAAGTAGTTGGAGCCTTTAAATTATTTTCTTTGAACATATCTGTATTATAGTAAAGAACTTCTGTACTTTTATTAAAAGGAACACCGTAGAATTTATTATTCCAACTATTTTCGTCGCGGAATACTTGTACAATATCGTTAAGTTCGGAATCAGACCAACCTACTGTCTTATTTTGAATATATGGGGTTAAATCCGCGATTAAATCATTATTGATATAATCCTGCATCCAATCTTCATATGCTTGTGCCATTACAGGTGAAGTATGTGATTTAGCTGCAGCCATTAACTTTTTGTTTAAATCATCATATGTCCCTTGATTGACAAGTTTAACATTGATGTTTGATTGTGAATCATTAAATTTCTGTGTCATCGTTTGTAAAGTCTTTTCTAAGTTACCGGTCATGGCATGCCAAAATTCAATGGTTACAGGCTTATCAATTTCCGTTGGGATATCTGCCGTTTTTTGCTCTTCAGTACTAGATGGTTTCGTTGCATTTGAACAGGCAGCAAGACTAATAGCCAACAAACAAACGAATAGAACGTGTACGATTTTTTTCATGGTGTCTAACCTCCAGTTTTTTTATAAAAAATAGGGTAATAACCTTTTATTAAAACAGGATCACTTAGTGACAATCACCCCCTTTGATATTTTTTGAATTAACCCTTAATTCCCGCTCTAGCAACACCTTCCATGATATATTTTTGTAAAACTATATACAGAATTATCATTGGTAAGATAATCATCGATGACGCTGCCATTAATAATTCATATTTCGTACCGGTATCTGTACTAAATGCGATTAATCCAACTGGTAAAGTGCGCATATTTTCCGAACTAGTAACGATTAAAGGCCACATAAAAGCGTTCCAGCTGCCAATAGCCTTAAGTATGGCAATCGTTATTAATGCTGGTTTTGCAAGTGGAACCATGACAGACCAAAGAAAACGAAAATCACTGCAGCCATCGATTTTTGCAGCAAAGGAAAGTTCCTTTGGAATCGAAAGGAAAAATTGCCGTAATAAAAAGATGGAAAAAACACTTGCTAACCAAGGAACGATTAATGCCTGGTAATGGTCAATCCATCCTAAATTCGATAAGGTTACAAAATTTGGAATCAGCAGGACTTCACCAGGGACCATCATAGTTCCTAGCAAAATAGAAAAGATAATATCGCGGCCATAAAAATTAATTCTTGAAAATGCATAGGCAGCGAGTATAGTAGTGATCAACTCACCTATAGTACTTGCGACTAGAACAATCACACTATTAACAGAATACATAGCAAAAGGAGCTGAAAACCACGCTTTTATATAATTGCCCCACTGAATATCAGTAGGAATCCACTTTGGAGGCATAATCATCACTTCGTTTGCTGCTTTTAAGGAGGTACTTATCATCCATATAAAAGGCAAGAGCATCAATAGGCTGCCTAGTATTAACAATAGATAAATAAAACCTTTAGAAAGTGCTTCTTTTTGCAATATTCTCCCCCCTTGTGTTAATAATTTACTTTCTTCTTACCAACATAAAGTTGAATCAGAGTAAAAATAAAAATAATAAATAACAAGACATAGGCCGCTGCTGAGGCAACCCCAAAGTTCCATTCTCCGTAAAACTTATTATAAATATAGTAAACAATCGTTTCTGCACTTCCTGCAGGTCCTGGTTGTCCACCAAAGAGGGCAAAGACTTCATCAAACACTTTAAAGGAGTTGATAATGGAAACAATCGAAATAAAAAATGTTGTCGACGATAGTAATGGGACCGTAATATTCTTAAATCGTTCCCAAGCCCCTGCCCCATCGATTCTAGCGGCTAAATAGTATTGCTTATCAATATTCTGTAATCCTGATAAGAAAATAATGATATTGTAGCCAAGACCTTTCCATATCGCTAAAATAATCAGGGAAGGCATGGCCCAATCAGGATCGGATAACCATTTAATCGGTGATATCCCCAAAAAACCAAGGGCATAATTTAGCACACCGTATTGGCTGTGAAAAATCCAGCGCCAAACAATTGATACTGCTACGACGGATGTAACAAACGGGATGAAGTAAATGGTACGAAACAACCCGCGAAACTTTATTTTTTGATTTAAGAATGTTGCAATGACCAATGAAATGATAATAGAAAGCGGAACAACACCGATGACAAAAATCATCGTATTTTGTATCGATTTCCAAAATTCAGGGTCCTGGAAAATAAATATATAGTTATCCAATCCTCTTGCAAAAACAAGGTCTTTAAAATAGTCATAATCCGTATAAAAACTCATAAAGAAGGACTTTATAATAGGATAAAAACTAAAAGTTCCAATGATTAACAATGCAGGAATAAGATAAAGAATCGCCTTTATTGTTTTTTTCATTGTTGGTTTATCATTCAAAATAAGTACCTCCTACCCTTTTTAATGCAGCAAGTTTTTACCATTGCTTCTATCAAATAAATGAGTACGTCCAGGACGAATAGCTAATTTCACCATATCTCCTCGATTAACCATTACATCTGGTGAAACAATGGCACGCAGGTTTGTTTGTCCCAATCTTGCATACAATAAATTATCTCTTCCAATTCGCTCAACCATCATAACCTCCACTGTGATCCCTGCTTTTGCTAAATCGAATTCAATGTAAAAGTCTTCTGGTCTAACACCAAGCTCCAATTTACTATTACTATCTACATAACTTTTTACAAGTGAGTCTAATTGATAGGTATCCTCAGTATCGGGTAAAACGATCGTTTGCAAATCATTGCGTAGTTTAACCGATAGTAAATTTATCGGAGGATTCCCCAGAAATTGAGCGACAAACTGATTTTCAGGATAATCATACATATCTTGCGGAGGACTAAATTGCTGTCCTTTTCCATCCTTCATTAATAAAACTTTATCTGAAATACTCATGGCTTCTTCTTGATCATGAGTAACAAAAATGGTTGTAATTCCAACTTCTTGCTGAATACGTCTAATTTCTTCTCTCATTTCTAGACGCAATCTAGCATCTAAATTGGACAATGGCTCATCTAACAAGAGTAGTTTCGGTTTTTTAACCAAAGCTCGAGCAATTGCCACACGTTGCTGCTGCCCACCTGATAATTGACTTGGTTTACGATCTAATAAGTGATCGATTTGAACAAGGGCAGCCATTTCTCTAGCTCTTTCTTCTGCTTCCTTTTTTGGTACTTTCGCCATTTTTAACGGAAACATGATATTCTTAAGAACTGTCAAATGTGGATATAAGGCGTAGTTCTGAAACACCATTCCAATTTCGCGATTTTCTGGTTCCACTTTATTTACGAGTCGATCGCCAAAATATAATTCACCCTCGGTTGGTTGATAAAGACCTGCTAACATAAATAAAGTAGTACTTTTTCCGCAGCCGCTTGGCCCTAATAAAGATACAAGCGTACCTTCTTCTATCGTCACATTTAAACGATCAACAGCGGTAACATTATCAAATCTCATGGTGATATCTCTTAGCTGTATTTTCAACAGGATGCCTCCTCGTGTTTAGTTTTGTTCACTCCCTAATAGTAACGAAGATTTATTAAGCATTGGTGAATTTAATGTTCGGATTAATTGAATACTATGGTATAATAAAATCTTGATCGTTTACCTAAAATTAAAAAACATGATAATTCATTGCTCTATTTTTAACATTTAGGTTGTTGTTACCTTGCACAAAGCACCCCTTATGGATCACCCCAACCCGCACAAACACTATTTTTTCCCACCTCTGTGCATTCCTTACGCCATACATATACGTTGCTTCTTGCCGTGACTGGTGTTTCACTTGAACAAATCAAGGCTTCACGTTACGCAAGAAATGAAAAAAAGAGGCTTCTCAAAAGTTCAGTGAACTTATGAGAGGCCTCAAAAAGAAAATAATAATTAATGAAATATTTGCCGCGATATTGTTATGTTCATCGGTGGAATTTCTGGTATCTTCTATACAAAGTTTACATTTTTCTATTATTCATTTGAAGAGATTTTTGCAAGCGAATAATCTCATTCTGTATACTTGGAAACGATTCTATTTCAGGAACGTTTTTAATAGACGGCGACTGTTTTCGTCCGGCAGCATTTGCCATAGTTTCACAAACATAAAGCATTTGGGCAAGCTTTTCCTCTGAAAGAATTGGACGTTTTTCTGCTTTTGAGCAATTTTCTAATAAATACCCTAATCGCTCGACGGAAAATATAACTGGCCAATAATAATCCAATGCCTTTTGATTGACCGGAATCTCACCTGCGGCGGTAGTATATAGTGTTTTTAAAGTAATGATATTTGTTTGCATTTTTTTAATTTCATTGCTTTCCTCGACATTAATTCCTACTCTGTGGTCAGAGAAAAGGAGGAATAAAAATTGAGCTTGACTTCGGATGGTTTTGGTTACTAAATGAGGCAGACGGCTAGAAGCAGACCTTCTCCCTACGAGCCATACTCCAATTAAGCCAATGACACTTCCGATTACTACATCAATCATTCTAGCTGAAGCAAAATAAGAAAAACTGAAGCTTCCTTGACTTGTGCTTTCAGCCATAAGTAACGCATTTGGGGTGAAGAACAGTGCAGCTAACCCGTAATTTTTCACAATAAAAAGCTCTGTAATAAACGTTAATAGCAGAATAAAAATAGCAATGATGTATCCAGATGGATGTGTAGCAAGAATAAAGCTAGCAATTAGAATACCAACAATTGTACCAAGCCCTCTTTGAATCGCACGATGATAGGTAGCAACAATCGTTGATCCTGACATAACAGCAACACAAGATAACGGCACCCAATAGGAGCGCACTAAATTAAATTGATAGGCGATGATTGCTGCGATGATCGTTACTACACAGAATCGTAATGCAGATATAAATACAATTGAATTTTTGTCAAATGCTCCACCAAAAATTGTCTTAAGTGATGGTTTAGAAATTCGTATCTCTTTATTAATTTCTGATGTCGGTTCATTCATGATACCGTCCGCATCATATACTTTTGTGAATAATGCAGCAACATTTTCATTCATTACTTTCGGCTGGAGTATTTTTCCATAAACCTGTTTACTCTTATCCTTTTTATCCAGTGAAATCGTCATTTCCCGGATCGTTTGCCCTAGTTCCGGTGGTAATTTTGAATGATCTACTGAAAAATTTTCGAGTATATACAAAAATAGCTTGTTTGCATGATCATTAAATATATACAGTCGATTAAATAAATCCGTTTTTCTCCAAGGAATATACCCTGCTACAAGTGTTTCTTCTGCTTCTTTCAAAACTGCCATAACTCGATTCTTTGACTCATTAAATTCCTCTGTACCTACTGAATCAACAAATGCAGCAAGTTCTAAATAAACTCTTTTTACTACACCTATTTCAGGCCCATGGGGATTAAATAACCAACCAATCATTGCAATGATCCATGATAATGTCCCACCTAAAAAAACGAGGCCAGCCCGTATTGGGGCAAGTTCTGGATGAGCAGGCATACCTGTTGTCATAGCAAAAACTAAAACAAAAAAAATAGCAGATGGCCCAGTAATTCGTAAAGCTCCAAAAATAAAAATAGCTGCAGCTCCTATAATCCCCATCAAAATTGCTGTTGCGAGCGGGTAAGGTGCAGCAAGTGTCCCAAGTGCTGAAACCAAAGTCATACCAAGTATGACAAAAAATATCTTTTTAGCTCTTTGAGCATATGGAATATTGAAAACGTAAAGGTAGGTGAATCCCCCCATCCCAGCTAACAAACCATATTCAAAATTTCCAAACAATAATCCAATAATGACTGGCAAGGCTGCAGCTAACCCTGCACAAAATGCTTTTACCCAAGGAAACGGCTTTCTATTCAAACTCATTGCCTGTTTAAAAAGAGATAGGGATTTAGCAGAGACAAAATTTTTTGTTTCTCTCATACGATGGCTCCCTTTCTATAAGCATTAAAAATATATGTATAGCAACATACGTATAAACTGTAATATTTTTGGTTCTTAATCACTATATAAAAGTCACCATATTTTTGACTACTCTTAAATATAATAACCACCTGCTTCACTTATAATGAACTGATATTTTCATTATACTTCTTGAACACTATGCGCAACTAATTGTCTTTTTTATAGACTTCATGCATTATTGTAATACCAGATATTTTGGGAGGACTTTTTTTATGGATTTTCAGCAATTAAAATATTTCCAAACATTAGCTGATGTTGAAAACTTTACAAGGGCATCCGTTAAGTTAGACCTTTCTCAGCCAGCATTAAGCCGTTCGATCTCTCGACTTGAAGAAGAAATCGGCGTTCCGCTTTTTGAACGGAAAAGCCATGGAGTCGAATTAAACAGATTCGGTAAAATTTTTCTTCAACATGCAAATCAAGCTTTAGTAGAAATAAATGCAGCAAAACAAGAAATTAATGATTTAACCAATCCTTTAAATGGGACTATTTCATTAGCATTCATTCAAACTCTTGGATCTAGTTTTGTCCCTGAGCTAATTAGTGCCTTTCGAAAAGAAGTGCCGACATTAAATTTTCAATTGTATCAGCACACAACAAGTAAGATTTTGGGTCAATTAGCATCGACTGAAATTGACATCGGCTTCTGTTCTCCACAAGAACCCATTGAAAATTTTAGCTCTATTCCAATTGTGAGGGATGAATTATTTTTAATAGTCCCCATTAACCATAGACTAGCTGGTAGGAAGGAAGTCAATTTAAGTGAGGTAGCCAATGATCCATTTGTGCTTTTTAAGCCTGAAACTGCGATGCATGATGTAATTAGGGAAATTTGCCATAAAGCTGGGTTTCATCCAAAAAAGTCTTTTGAGGGATTAGAAGAGAGAACTGTTGCAGGACTTGTTGGAGCCAAATTTGGAGTTGCTCTCATTCCATTTATTCCTGGACTGAATAAGAAAAAAATTTCAATGATTCGTATCAAGAATCCACAAAGTGAAAGGGTAATCCGAATGGTTTGGAGAACAAATGGATATATGTCACCTGCAGTTGTGAGGTTCAAGACCTTTGTTGAAAAGACGATGCAATTATCTGAATCCGAAGGCTAATAACTGATTTTGGGAATATACACAACAATAAATATTTACGCTCATATAACAGAAAAGGCCTCTCACCAGTTCAGTAAACTGATGAAAGACCTTCTCTATTAAGTAGTAAACATAATACATTACTTGTTACTTAGAATATCGTTTATACTATTTAATTCTTCCTTCGATAAAATAATTTCACTAGCATGAATGTTTTCAAGGATGCGCTCTTTCCTTTTGCCTCCCGGAATAACTGCATCAACACCGTCTTGAGCAAGTAACCAAGCTAGCGCTAAATTAGGAAGAGACGTTTCCTTTTGAGTAGCAATCTCCTTCAATTTGTCCACTACTTCAAGTGTTTGGCGGAATTGCTCACCTTGAAATAAAGGAATAGAATTGCGCCAATCCTGTGAATCTAACTTAGAGTCTTTTGTGAATCCACCACCTAGTAACCCAAATGCTAATGGACCATATGGAATAAAGGAAATATTATTTTCAACACAATATGGTAAAATTTGCGCTTCAGCTGATCGGTCTAACATATTATAAGGTGATTGTAAGACGGAAATATCACCATGAGCGTTCGCCTCTTTTAATTGTTCAATTGAAACATTCGAAATCCCAATTGCACGAATTTTTCCTTCTTCTTTTAAACGGGCTAATTCACCAATTGATTCTGCAAAAGGTGTTTCATTATCTGGGAAGTGTAAATAGTACAAATCCACATATTCTAATTGTAACCTTTGTAAACTCTTTTCAACTGCTTCTCGTAGATATTCAGGACGATTGTCTGTTTTTACAGAACCATCGCGGGACCAATGTTGCGCACCCTTCGTTGCAATCACAAAGTCATCTCGTTTAAATTCTTTTAATACTTCACCTACTAATTCTTCAGAACGTCCAAGACCATAAATATCAGCTGTATCAATAAAGTTTACCCCATTGTTCAATGCTTCTCTTACAAAGTCTTTACCATCCGCTTCATTTAGATTTTGAAACAAATTATGCCCGCCAACTGCATTAGTACCAAGTCCAATCTCTGATACTTTAAGTTCTGTATTTTTTAATGTTGAAAATTTCATGTTTTTCCCTCCTGTCATTAATTAGCCTAATCATAAGGAACAAAAATAATATCCTCAAATTATCGTGTTCAAGTTTCATATTATGAAACCACTTCTACATATTTTGAGTCAAAAAGCATAAGGACTTATACTATTAGAAGATGAGGTGAGCAGATGGCAAATAATGAAGTATCAACACTGAAAAAAGGACTTCTCGTTTTAGAATTAGTCAAACAATATCAAGGGATCACGTTGAGAGAAGTGATGAATCAACTCCACCTAAGTAAATCTACGGCATTTCGATTATTAACAACATTAGAAGAGATGAATTATATCTATAAAATTCAAACTCAATATTTTATTAATCGTAAAACATTTTTTAACAATTTTGAAAAAAGGTCCGAAAAGGATTGGGCCTCATTACAATCCATCCATGAAGCAGCACAAAATTTACAAATGAGTACCTATTTAGGCAAAGTGGATGGTACCGATCTTGTCATGACTCAGGTATTACATGCTCCATTTAAAAAGTCAGCAGACGAAGAAATCGGAAATCGTTCAAAATTACATCAATCGGCTTTAGGAAAAGTCATTTTGGCCCATTTAGATGAAGAACTGTTAGTGCCTTTACTCGGAAAAATGTCACTAGAACCCGCGACGAAAAATACGTTCCAAGACTCTCAACTATTCCATTATCATTTAAAGGCAATTCGTCAAGAAGGCTTTGCATTTGATGATGAGGAACGGATCGTCGGTATCCGTTGTATAGCCGTTCCTGTATTTCGTCATAAAAAAGTAATTGCTGCATTAGCTATTGCTGCGCCTGCAGACCAAATTTCACGCAGCAATATAAAATACATTGCCCAGAAGCTAAATATAGGTAGTAACGACATTACGAAGGAAATTGAAGCTTTAGAAACTATTCATTAATTAAGGAGTCTAAAAGAGGAATCCATTTCTGATCCATATGAAAAATTTCAAATGAAAGCAGGAGAAAAATTGAAAAAAATTGAAACAGTTTCATTAATTGGGCTGGGTGCTGTAGGATCTGCCTATGGGAGTAAACTTCATGATGGTTTGAAAGATTCGTTACAAGTCGTGGCAAGTAAAGAGCGAATACAAAGGTACGAAAACACAGGAATCGTCGTGAATGGGCAGGATTATCACTTTCAATACATAACTCCAGAAATAAAAAGGGAACCAGCAGACCTAGTAATTTTTGCTGTAAAAAATGCCGATCTAGCACAAGCAATTCAAGATGTCCAACATCACATTGGACCCGATACCATCATTTTATCTTTATTGAACGGTATTTCTAGTGAAGGGGAAATAGAATCCGTTTGTGAAAACCAGCATATTCTTTATAGCGTCTGTGTGAAAATTGATGCGGTTAGACAACAGAATGAAACCAATTTTAGCAGTCTTGGATGGATTGAATATGGCGAAAAGGATAACTCTAAATCAGAAAATGTGTTAGCAGTTCAAGAATTATTTGAAAGGGTCGGAATCCCATACAAAATTTCTGAGGATATTTTGCATTCTATGTGGTGGAAATTCATGGTGAATGTTGGTATTAATCAAACTTCTGCGGTATTGAAGGCACCATATAAAGTCTTTCAATCAGTGCCAAGTGCCTATAAATGGGCTGAATCGACGATGCGTGAAGTCGTTGCCCTGTCACAAAAGATAGGAGCTAATTTAACAGAGGAAGATGTCGCAAGTTTTCGGCCAATCTTACATAATATGTCACCCAATGGAAAAACTTCTATGCTACAGGATGTAGAAGCAGGAAGAAAAACAGAAGTTGAATATTTAGCTGGAACGGTAATCAAGTTAGGCGGAGAATACGGGGTACCAACAGCGATTAATGAACAGTTATATAGGATCATTCACATTATGGAAGATATGACAACCCAACATTAGTCAAATCAACAGAACCTTGTATTGCCTACTAGTAAAGGAGAATTTAAGTGCAGAATAACTTTCAAAAATTATTTCAAGATTATACATTTAAAAGTGGTGTCCATGTAAAGAATCGTCTCATGATGGCACCAATGACAACTTTTTCTGCTGACGAGAACGACTATGTATCACAGGAAGAACTTAATTATTACAAAGAACGTGCAAATGGTGTCGGTACAATTATTACGGCATGTGCATATGTTTCGAAAAGTGGGAAAGGTTTCGATGGGCAAATGGGCATTGATCATGATGGCACAATTGAAGGTCTTTCCAAATTAGCCGATGTGATTCACTCTGACGGTGCTAAAGGAGTCGTTCAACTTTATCATGGAGGCCGTTTAGCCGTACCAAGACTTATTCCAAATGAGGAAACCGTAAGCGCTAGTGCCGTTGCCCCACTTGAAGACCGTGGATTTTATAGCATTAAACAAGCACCAAGAGAATTAAAGACTGAAGAGGTATACGATATTATTTCTGAATTTGGCGATGCAACACGTCGAGCGATCGAAGCTGGGTTTGATGGTGTAGAATTACACGGGGCAAGTGGTTACTTAATTCAACAATTTATCTCACCCCATTCAAATAAACGAAAGGATGAATTTGAAAATCCGTTCCTCTTCCCCTTAAAACTTATCGAAGAAGTTAAAAAAGTAATTCAGGAACATGCAAAAAAACCGTTTTTAATTGGCTATCGTTTTTCACCAGAAGAGCCGGAAACACCGGGCATTACAATGAAAGAAACGTTCTCTTTAATTGATGAGTTAATCCAAGCAGATATTGATTATCTTCATATTGCAACAACAGATGCTTGGGCAAAGCCACGTCGAGGTATTGTGAGTGAAAAATCACGTACCGAATTAATTGCTGAATATATTAACGGGCGTGTACCGTTAATTGGTGTTGGTAGTATTCATACGCCTGATGATGCAGAACTCCTATTAGAAAAAGGAAAAACAGATTTTGTAGCGATTGGACGAGCGCTAGTTGTTGATCCGCATTGGGTTGAAAAAGTACAGAATCATAAAGAAGAAGCGATTTCTCAACAGTTAAAACAAAACGAACAGCACCAAGCTGTCATCCCTACTCCGTTATGGAAATTAATTTTAGAGGTTGAAGGTTGGTTTCCTGTTGAACGATAGGTTTATATTTAAAAAAGTAGCTTAATGAGCTACTTTTTTTGTACACTTACTTAAATTAAAATTTTTTAACTCTAATGGGGCTCACCATTAAAACAGCAAGGATTAAGGTAATCCATGCATTGCTATATGAAAAAAATCCCATTGCAGCGAGTGGCAATCCCGCCGCAGGAATAGGCAATCCGCTAAAATACCCTATGGTTGGTTTAACACTAAATTTTGCTAACCTTATCGCCCCCATTATTGGGAAAAGGATAAATGCCAAAGAAGTTAAAATAGACGGAACTGCTATTGTATGAAATAGAAGCGCTGGAGCAACACCAAAACTAACAATATCCGCTATGGAATCCAATTGTACACCTAATTCACTGTTAACTTTTAATCCTCTAGCAATTCTTCCGTCAAGAAGATCAAAAATAGCGGAAAATAAAACTAAAATGGAGGCTAGTTCTAAGAATCCACTCATATTACAGGTAATTGAAAGAACACCGCACAATAAATTTCCCATTGTAAATATATTGGGTACCGCTTTTGCAACTAGACTAAACAAATTAATTCCTCCTGACGTTAACGCTTCCGCTCATTTAATTAGCATTTTTCTATGTATTCTTCCGTTAGTTTTAAACGATATTTTGCATTTTAATGAAATACTTTTTTATTAGGGGGATAAACAGTATTATTTTATATCATTAATTTGCCCAATTTGATTGAAGACTTTTACTTAACCTTTATGTTAGCATGTCACTTTTCTTGTATATTAAGCTTCAATTTTTGTCGATTTCTACTCAAAATTTGTAGATATTTCCCGGGAATTTGTTGAAATTTGAAAAATAGTGATCTCTTTTAACTGATTGAGGTCGAGTGGTAGATTTTCCAAATGTATAAGGAATCGCAATTTCCGTTTCATTGGTTGCTTCTAATCTTTCTTTTTGTTGATGAAGCTGTATCGTCTAAGGTCTTATCCATATTGGGTAACGATATAAGAGTTCCGATGTCGGAATGAATTTAGATTGCGGATTGCCCTATTTTATGAACTCATATCCTTTTCACCCTAAAATGTGGCCATACGTTTAAACAGTGGGTGTTGCATCCCCACTTCCTTGGAAGAGAATGCTCTTTCATCATATATATCGCATATCAGACTTCGTTTTCTAAAAGATGAAGGTTCTGCGGGTTTAATTGCAAGGCATATCGCCCTGCGATACGAAACAAAAAAGGGCTGACTAGCACCCTATCTTGAGGAACACCATAAAGGGTATGATGAATTGGTCGATCTGAGAAACCTTTATTTAAACCGACACATATCGTATATCAGTTGGATATCACTTCCTGTGGCTGCGAGTTCATTGGTTCATTCCAATCTTTCTTTTTGTTAATACACAAGGTCTTTAGCTGTATCGTCTAGGGACTTGTCCATATCGTGTAACGCTATAAGCGCTCCAATGTCGAATCGAACAAGTTACTCTGAGTGCCTTTAAGAGCTCAAATCCTTTTCACGCTAAAATTTAGCTATACCTTGAACAGTGGGTGTTGCATCCCCACTTCCTTGGAAGAGAATGCTCTTTCATCATATATATCGCATATCAGACTTCCTTTTCTAAAGGATGAAGGTTCTGGGGGTTTTATTGCAGGGTATATCGCCCTGCGATACGAACAAAAAAAGAACCTATTATCTCCCTTCTTGAAATTTTATCCCGCATTAACGGGCAGTGGACCGCCACCTCAAGAATTCAAGTATAAACGAGAGAGATAGGTGGGGGATTCTGCACGTAAAAGCCCGATAGGCTCTTTATCAAAACGAAAGCTTTGATATTAGAGACAGTAGAACGGGACTAACAATCAGTGGGGGATGGAGGAAAACCCCTACTGATTGAAGTTTCACCATATCTATCTCTTCCCTTTGTCATAAATTTCACCTAATGCTCTCGGAGCGCGATTTGATTTAGAGAAAAAGATTAATAACAATAACGTTAATACATACGGTAAAATCATGAATAAATCGGTGAAACTACTTGGTAATGCCATGGACTGAGCAATAAACGCTCCGCCGGATTTTGCAAAACCAAATAAAAGACATGCGGCTAAAGTAGGGAGAATCCTCCAATTGCCAAAAATTAAGGCAGCAATAGCTAAGAATCCATACCCCATATAAATATTTGAAGAAAAGTTAGCGGAAATGGAATAGGCAAAACACATACCGCCTAGACCTGATAATAGACCCGATATGAGAACCGCAGAAAATCTAATTTTCGATACATTTACACCTGCCGCATCAACCGAGTGAGGATTTTCCCCGCTCGCTCTTAAGCGCATACCAAATTTTGTTTTATATAATAGATACCAAGCAAAAAAGGCAATCACGATGATAATCACTTCGAACGGATAGACATTCGTAAAGACCGCACCAATCACTGGTATATTGGCTACACCTTCAATCGTAAACCGCTCCGATACACCCAAGCGAAACTTGTCCGAAGCCGCTCCAAATACGAGAGCGTTTATTTGTGTCGTTAAAAAAGTCGTCAGGGCTAACGCTAAAATATTGATCACAACACCACTGATCACTTGATCTGCCTTAAACTTAATACTTAGGACAGCATGAATAATGGAAAAACCCATCCCGCCAATCATTGCAAATAGTAACGCAACGTAAAATAGATTTTGAATATCTGTCCCAAAAGCATTTGCGATTAAAACAGCTGACATTGCTCCGATGAATGCACCAAACCCTTGAAAGCCTTCAAGTGCTAGATTGGTAATACCACTTTTTTCACTATATATTCCGCCTATTGCGATAATAAAAAGAGGCAAAGCAAAGGATAATCCATCAATAATTATTGTATCCATTATGATTCACTCTCCTTTTGATCCACTTCTTTTTCCTTCAAGCGGCTGACTTTATGTTTCAAGTATGCACCACATGCACTAAACAATAGGATTAACCCGATAATAACAGAGGAAATTTCTTGTCTAATTCCCGCCTGTGAACTCATATACGTGCTTCCCTGATCAATAATCGATACTAAAAATGATGAAAAAATAACACCAATTGGATGAGAGTTTCCTAATAGTGATACAGCAATGGAATCAAAACCGATACTTGATAATACTTTTGGCTGGATGGAAGAAAAATAACCTAAATAATAAGTGACACCTGCAAGACCAGCCAAACCTCCTGAAATAACCATGGCTAAGACTGTATTTCTTCCGACTTTAATTCCTGCATATTTTGCTGCATTGCGGTTGTTCCCTACCGCTTTAATTTCAAAACCAACTACTGTTTTATCCATGACAAACTTAATTAAAATAGCGGTAATGATGGCTAAAATAAAGCCCAATGGAATATCCATTTTCAAGTTGGCTATTTCGACATTTACTAAAGTTAATCTTGCTGCTTCTGAAATATATTTTGATTGTCTTGAAACTGGATCAATATAATACATTTGAATAAAAAAACTTATGACATATTGAGCAATATAATTTAACATAATCGTAGTTACTACTTCATTAATATTAAATTTATACTTTAGCCATCCTACTAATCCTCCCATTAATCCTCCAGCGACCATTCCGATTAACAACACAAGCGGCTTTGCGATTATCGCATCTAATCCACTGTAACCAACGATAATCGTCGCTAAAAAACCAGAGACAAGCATTTGACCGGAAACCCCAATATTAAATAAACCCGCTCTAAAAGCAACAGCCACTGCCAAGCTGGCAAACACAAGTGGCGTCATGGCGTTTAGCAAACTCAAAAAATCAGTCAGCATGCTCTTATAGCCAGCATAAGAAGGCTTGGGCAAAATCCCTGCACCTTGGAATAAGTTGTAAAATGCCTGTAAGGGATTTTTGCCAATTAAAAGAATAACAATAGCCGCAGCAATAAAGCTAATTATTATGGAGACGAATGGAATGGAGATAGGCTGCCATTTCTCATTACTTATTGGTCGAATAAGACTGTAACGTAAGCTTTTTTTCTTTTTATCTTTACTCATGCTTTGCCCCCATCATATATTCGCCGACTTCATTCGTCGTTAATGATTCACTACTAGCAATTTTTTGAAGTTGGCCATTATAGATCACGCCAATGGTATCCGCTACATTCATAATTTCATCTAACTCCAATGAAACAAGTAAGATCGCTTTTCCTTGATCTCGTTGTTGGATCATCATTTTATGAATATTTTCAATCGCACCAATATCTACCCCTCGTGTAGGCTGAACGAAAATCATCAGCGGCGATTGTAATTCGATTTCGCGCGCAATAATTGCTTTTTGCTGATTACCGCCACTCATCGAACGAACTTGCGTCTTAATACCTTGTCCACTTCTAATATCATATTTATCTATCAACTTACTGCCAAATTGCTCAAATTCCTCTTTACTTAAGATTCCCTTACTAGCAAAGGGCTCCCTATAGTACTGCTTCAATGCTAAATTAGTGGATAAATCAAAATCCAATACTAGTCCAAAGCTTTGTCTATCTTCAGGTATATAAGATATTCCCATTTCTGTTCTGTTTCTGATACTTTCATTCGTAATGTCCTTACCTTGGAGAAGTACTTTCCCACCACTAACCTTTGTTAATCCAGCAATGGCATCCGCTATTTCAACTTGGCCATTATCTGCGACTCCAGCGATAGCAAATATTTCGCCGCTATGAATGGTAAATGATACATCTTTAACTACTTCAAAGCCATCTTCATTTTTAACGGTTAGATGGTCTACCTTCAAGACTTCCTCTTTCATGACAGCAGGGGCTTTAGCAGATTCGAAGTTTACTTCCCTGCCGACCATGAGTTGGGCCATTTGCTTAGTAGATGTTTCCTTTACATCCAACACATCAACTAAATTACCTTTGTTCAATACAGCACATCGATCGGCCACTTTCTTAATTTCTTCCAGCTTATGTGTAATTAAGATGATTGTTTTACCTCCGTTTCGCAGACCCTCGATAATCCCAAGCAAGAATTCAATTTCCTGTGGCGTTAAGACTGCCGTTGGTTCATCAAAAATAAGGATTTCCGCTTCACGATAAAGTACCTTTAATATTTCCACCCGTTGCTGCATGGAAACAGTAAGATCAGCTATTTTTTTCGTAGGATCCACTTCTAAGCCAAAGTTTTTAGACAGTTCTTCAATTTTACGATTGGCATTTCGAATATCTACGTATGGAAAGAGACCTGCGAATTTTTTCATAGGCTCTACACCTAAGATAATATTTTCTGTAATCGTATAATCAGAGACTAACTTAAAATGCTGATGGACCATCCCTATATTAAGCTTTGCCGCATGATTGGGTGAGCTAATTTGAACTTTCTCACCCCGAATATAAATTTCTCCTTCATCCGGTTCGTACATGCCGCCTAGAATACTCATTAGAGTTGATTTACCTGCACCATTTTCTCCAAGCAAGGCAAAAATTTCACCTTTTTTTATGCCAATGGATACATCATCATTTGCCACTATTCCAGGAAATCGTTTGGTTATATGCTTCATTTCTACAATATAATCAGACATCATTCGTCTCCTCTATCAGGAAAAATAAGTTAAAAGAAGTTCATCATTCCCTGTTTTTTCTTACGTTAGGAATGATAAACTTCTAATGGTTCATTTCATGATTGGCTGGTAAGAAAGTATAAGTGCAACTGCGCCTCTGTCTTCGCCTAAAGGCTAGCCAATCGGCGAGTTTTCTAATGCTTCTATCAAAATATTATAATCCTGGAAACTTTTCTGGAGTATGACCATTAAAATTAGATGCAGGTACGATTGTACCATCTTTAACTAACTCGTAAGCTTCATTCAATTTACTAAGTGTATCCTCTGATAATTGCTGACGTCCTTCTTCTTTTATAAAACCAGTTGAATCTGTATCTGCATAAAGAACGACATTTCCACCTTTAAAGGTTCCATCAACAACAGCGTTTAATGCCTTTTCAATATTCATACTCATGAATTTTACTCCAGATGTTAATACGATATTTTTAGAACCATTTACACCGTCATCATATTGGTCAACATCCACACCAATTACTTTTACGTCGCCTTTAGCTTCTTTAACTGCTGTGAATACACCATTGCCAGTACCGCCTGCTGCAACAAAGATGATATCTACATCCTGTTTAATTAAGGCATTTCCGATCACTTTTCCAGTTGCTTCATCTGCAAAGGATCCTGCATAATTACCACCTACATCTGTACCATTTACATCATTACCTGCATAACCGGATAATTCAACAAGTTTAACATTTTTTCCAAAAACCTTATTAGCATAATGTACACCAGACTCAAAGCCAAATTGATAATTTACATTTGAAGGATACGCGATACCATTTACAACCGCTACTTTATTTGATTTTGTTTCCAATGCTGCAGCCATTCCTGCAAAAAAGCCGCTTTCTTGTTCAGCGAAATTCATCGCATAGATATTTTCGAATTTTTTCTGGTCACCTACAGGTGCGGGCTCAGAGTCATTTAAAATAAATATTTTATCAGGATTTTCTACAGCAATACTAGAAACTCCAGCAAATTGAAATCCAGGTGTTACAATCACATCGTAATCTGCCACAATATCAGCAACAGCTTGCACAGCCGCAGCAGGATCACCAGTTTCTTCTTTAACAGCTTTTACTGTTGCTGTTGGATGATTTTCAATAAATTTTAATATACCGTTATAGTTATCTTCATTAAAGCTGCCATCATCTACGCCTGAAGGGCTTGTTACAATGGCAATTTTTAATCCGTCTTTACCTGCTTCAGCCTTAGCTTTCTTGTCATTAGCTGAGTCATTTCCGCATGCTGCCATAACAACCGTCATTAAAGCCATGAATACGATCATTGCAATTTTTTTAGTACTTTTTTTCATTGAAAGAATCCTCCCTGTGTATCATGTTGAATTGTTTTGTAAAAATAAAAAAGCACCGAATTACACCGGTGCTTGACTTCAGGAAGGTATAATGGAAATAAGGAATACGTTTATCTCCATGGGTATATACACAACCTCGTAGTCAAGCTATTTATGGTAGCTTGGTAGAAACTTTCGGGCCATATCCCCAATATTATACGAGAATAATATTTAATTTTTACAAATTCATCGTAACATCAGAAATTCCAACTGTCAACAAAACACGAATATTTTTTAAAAAAGAATAATTAATATTCGTTATTTTTGTGATTACGACTTATTCGTGAGCAGATGATGAATAAAGAAAGAATTTGAAAACAAAATCTACGCTAAATATAAATCACCCTGCAATCATTTGCAATATTTCTTTTAATCACAAATAAAAGTTGCAAAAGATTGCATTTTATTGCAACTCAGCTTAAGCTATATACGAGGTGGTGTTTTATGCTAATCGAAGAAAGACTTGAAAAAGAAATGAAGATCATTGAAGAAAATAAGAGCGTGACAATAGAAAGCCTTGCTGAAGCACTACGAGTTTCAAAAGATACGATACGAAGAGACTTAATTAAATTAGAAAAAAAGAATGTTATCAGAAGAATACATGGGGGCGCAGCGTTAGCTAGTAAAGAGGCTCTTATTTTTAATTACTCAGAAAGAGCAAATCAGGAAAACACTATTAAGGAAAAAATTGCAGAAAAGACTGCTAAATTAGTCAAAGATTATTCATCGGTTATTTTTGATTCGTCTACAACCGTGGAGGCTGTTATTCCTAAATTAAACGGGCAAAGTTTGAAAGGGATTACCAATTCTCTTACTCATGCTATTCTTCTTGCTAAAAATGAAAGGACAAGTGTTTCAGTTCTTCCTGGCAAACTTAATAATGAACAGTTGTTTTTATATGGGGCAGATACGGTGGATAAAATTAGACAATACAGTGCTGACTATACATTATTAGGGGTTTTTGCAATTTCCGAAAAGGGCTTGTTTATTCATACCGAGGAGGAAGGGCTGGTTAAACGGGCAATGGTTCAAAGAGGGAACAAGGTAATTGCTTTAGCAGATCATACAAAAATTGATACAACGGGGTATTTCAAAATATGTTCCCTCGATGAAATTGATATATTGGTTACTGATAAGATGCCGGAGCTTAAGTTTGTGGAGTCTTTAGCTCAAAATAATGTAGATCTTGTAGTTACCGAAGAATGAAAAGAATAGGAGAATACGTTTATGAACATTAAGAAACAAGTACTATTGAAGGAAATAGAACAGCCTGAAATTTATGAAAATGTTTCTCCAGTTTACTTAACGGACGAGACGATCAACGAAAGAAAAGAAAAACTTCTTCAATTAATGAAAAAAGAAGAGTTTGATGTGCTGGTGATTTACGCTGATAAAGAACATGGAAGTAATTTTGAATACTTGACGGGTTTTATTCCAAGATTTGAAGAAGCTGTTTTTGTAATGAAAAACAATGGAGAATGTTCATATATTTTGGGGAATGAAAATCTAAAAATGGCAAAACATGCTCGTACAATGGGTACTGTTTATCCTTTTTCACTTTTTTCTTTGCCTAATCAACCAATGAACGATGATCATCCATTAGAAATGATATTGGATCAAATTAATTTCTCAACGAGTAAAAAGATTGGTCTTGTTGGATGGAAAATGTTTACTACAAAAGCACAAGATAACGATACTTTATTTGAAATTCCTCATTTTATTGTTGAGGCAGTACGAAATGCAAAGCATGATTCTGCAAAGATTGCCAATGCATCTTACATATTTATAGGAGGAGATATTGGGATTAGGACAACAAATAATTCTAATGAAATTGCTCATTATGAATATGGGGCAAACCTTGCTTCATCTTGTATGCTAAAAGCTTTGAATGCGATTGATATAGATGTTAAAGAAACCTTTCTAGGGAACATTCTGAATGCAGATGGGCAAACAAATAATGTGGTTACGATTGCGGCTACTGGCAAGCGTTTTGAATATGCAAACGTTTATCCTACTAATAAAAGGACCAAATTAGGAGATCCTCTATCATTAACAACTGGCTATAAGGGCGGTCTGACTAGCAGAACTGGGTTTATTGTTGAAAATAATGAACAACTCCCTTCTACTCAAAAGGATTATTTAGATAAAGTCGCAATTCCTTATTATCAGACTGTTGTCTATTGGTTAGAGAACATTAAAATAGGGATGTCTGGTGGAACCTTTTACGAGTTAATTGAAGGAGTCTATCCGAAAGAAAAGTACAATTGGCAGTTAAACCCCGGTCATCTTGTTTCCGACGAAGAATGGATGTCTTCACCGATATACCCAGATTCAATTGAAGAACTGAAAAGCGGCATGATTTTTCAAATTGACATTATCCCTTCCATTGAAGGCTATGCTGGTGTTAGTGCAGAAGATACCATTGCTCTTGCAAATGAAGAATTAAGAAATAAGCTTAAAGACGAATACCCACATTTATGGAAGAGAATTCAAAACCGAAGAAATTACATTCAAGAACAGCTAAACATCAATCTATCGGAAGAAGTACTTCCTCTATCAAACACTGTTGGTTATTATAGACCATATTTACTAACGAAAAATAAGGCATTAGCCTCTGAATAAGGCAAAATAAAAGGTCTTCATCCATTCGGGATGAAAGACCTTTCTTTCATTTTACTTTAAATTTTTTACTCCAGTTTCTAATATTTCCATTTGCCGTAGTGTCTGTTCATCTGTAATAGTTTTATCATTACCATTTATGATGGATTCATATATATCATCATATACTCTTCCATAATCACCATTTACGGATTTCACTGTTTCTTCGTGGATTGTTCCTTCTTCATCAATATATGTGAGTACACCATAATGTTTTATTGTATCTATCCCAAAGTCTTTGTTATCAGGCATATAAAATAACTTTAAATGTTCTTCCTGACGATCTTTGGTTTCTTTCACAAAGCATCCCTTTTTGCCATGAACGACGAAGCTAGGCCTTTCTTTCAGTCGAAAATAACTGGATTTTACAGATACTTTTAACTTACCGTAATATAAATCCAAATCAAAATAATCATTCATTCTTCCTTGGCCCAATAATTGTCTTACATCATAATGGATATGATCTGGCTGGCCAAAGTAGCTGATAACCTGATCTAGTGTATGACAGCCATGTCCGTATAAAAATGACTCTGCGGGATTAAAGGAATGAGCAGACTCAGGTACTTCGGGACGATAATAGTCATAATGCATTTCCACTTCCAGCAAGTCCCCTAATTTCCCTTCTTCGATGACTTTTTGAACGGTTAAAAAGTCACTATCAAAACGCCTATTTTGATAAGCCTGGACAATTAATCCTTTCTCACTTGCCATTGCAAATATTTCTTTTGCCTGTTCTGAGGTTTCCATAAAAGGCTTTTCAATCAAACAGTGCTTATTATGCTTTAATACTAATTTTGCGTATTCGTAATGACTGTCAGTTCTTGTGCAAACTACTATGAGTTGAATGTCTTTGTCATTTAATAGTTCATCTAAATCAGAAGTATAATTAACCCCTGCAATCCTTTCCCAACTTTCATGCTTAGGATTTCTTTGATAAATAGTTTTTACCTTTATATTCTCTCTTTGCAGTACGAACGGCAGATGATATCTGTTCGTGCTTTTTCCATTTCCAATATAACCAATAGTAAGCATAATAGCCCCCTAAGATTTATTTATAGAAAAGCACCTCCATAAATTGATAGGTTTATCAAAACTAGGAGGTGCTGCTCAATTTGTATGAGTTGATAATACAGGCCTGATCTTTAAAAAAAGCCTAGGCAAGAGTCAATATTATTACATTAAGTGTACTAAGTGGAAGACAATACCTACTACGAACAATCCAAGAATCATAACGATTGGAGAAACTTTCTTCTTAAGGAGCCACATACAAAGGAATGTGATCAACAATCCAGCTAAACCAGGAATTAAGCTGTCCAAGTTGGCTTGTAACGTAGTTACTTTAACAGGTTCTAATGAAAGACCACTAGCTTGTTGTTGTAAAGCAGTTTTAATCCCTTCTGCTCCAGCAGGTAATTTATCCCAGTCAATATAAGCGCCTTTGGATAGTTTAACTTCGGATACCACTGGCGCAAATTGTACAGATACCCAACGGTTAACTAATGAACCGAGGATGAACATACCCAGAATGGATGCACCCTTCGTAATATCTTGAAGTATTCCGCCAGATAAGTCGTCAGTAATTTTAGAACCAGCTTTGTAACCAAATTCTTGCGTATACCACGTGAATCCCATACGAATGAGATTCCATAAAACGAAGAAAATAATCGGCCCAAGGATGTTACCGGTCAAAGCAAGAGAAGCGCCTAACGCACCAAGGATTGGTCTAACCGTGAACCAGAAAACCGGATCACCGATACCTGCTAAAGGTCCCATCATACCGACTTTAACCCCTTGAATGGCTGTGTCGTCAACCGGCGCACCATTTGCACGTTCTTCTTCAAGCGCTAAAGTTACACCAATAATAGGTGAAGCTACATATGGGTGAGTATTAAAGAATTCTAAATGACGTTTTAGTGCAGCAGAACGATCTTCTTTCGTTTTATATAATCGTTTGATTGCGGGAATCATCGTATATGCCCAACCACCGTTTTGCATACGTTCATAGTTCCAAGAACCTTGAATGAATGTAGAACGCCACCAAACAGAAATACGATCTTTTTTTGATAATCTCAATTCATTTGCCATTTTTCTGTCCTCCTCCTTCTTAGTAATTATCAATAATATCGCCTAGCGGATCACCAGTGTTTCCATTTCCGCCCTTACCTGAACCGCCTTGTTTAGAAAGCGCTATATAGATAAGTGCAAGAGCCACACCGATAGCACCTAAACCGATAAGTGTGATTTGTGAAACAGTCGCTAATACGAAACCAATTGCGAAGAATGGCCATACTTCTTTTGTAGCCATCATGTTAATAACCATTGCATAACCAACGGCTACGACCATTCCCCCACCGATTGCTAAACCGTCTGTCAACCATATTGGCATAGATGTGAGTAATTCTCTAACCGGACCTGCACCAATAGCTATAATTAATGCAGCCGGAATGGCAATACGTAACCCCTGCATGCAGATAGCAACGATTTGCCAAAATTCAACTTTTCTTATGTTTCCTTCTTGAGCTGCAGCATCCATAAAGTGTACGATTGCTGTTGCAAGTGTACGCACGATAATTGTTAATAAAAGGCCAGCAACTGCAAGCGGAACAGCAATTGCAATTGCAGAAGCTACACCAGCTTTACCTTGTCCACCTAAAACTAAAATAATTGCGGATGCAACTGAGGCTAACGCAGCATCAGGTGCTACGGCAGCTCCGATGTTTGCCCAACCTAAAGCGATCAATTGAAGAGTACCACCTAAGATAAGACATGGTACTAAGTTTCCTGTAACTAAGCCAATTAACGTACAAGCAACGAGTGGTTGGTGGAATTGGAATTCATCCAAAATTCCTTCCATACCAGCTAAAAATGCTACGATAAAGACTAATATTATTTGAATCATATTCAAATCCATGTTTATTAATCCTCCGTTTTCTCTGGATTTATTTTTGTTTGTTTAACTCTTCTTGAGCCTTCTTGATAATTTCGCCCATATCGCCTTTTGAATCGTTCGGAACTTTCCGTACATCGAAGTTCAACCCAAGTTCTTTTAATTTAGCGAAAGCATTAATGTCATCTTGGTTAAAGGCCAACACCTTATTCGGTTGAACCTTGCCAGGTGAGTGTGCCATAGAACCAACGTTGATTGTCTTCAATGGAACGCCACCTTCAACCGCTCTAAGCGCATCTTGCGGGTTTTCGAAAAGAAGTAACGCGCGCTGACCGCCGAAGTGTTGTTCATCTTTTGCAAGTTCGATCATTTTTTTGACAGGAACAACGTGTGCCTTTACACCCGGAGGAGCAGCCTGTTGGATCAATTTCTTACGAAGGTCATCCTTAGCTACTGCATCAGATACAACGATGATACGTGTAGGCTGTGTTGTTTTTGTCCAAGAAGTCGCTACCTGTCCATGAAGTAAACGAGAGTCGATACGTGCTAACACGTATTCAAATTTACCAGGGGCTCCTGCATTAGATGGTTTAGCAGCAGCTTTAGTAGTTGCTGTTGGTGCTGGTTCTAATTCCTCAGGTTTTACTTTTACCCCTTCTTTAGCTGTGCCTAAAATATGCGCGGCAATTTCATGCGCGGTGTTCATTGAGAAGCGTGATGCAAAAGCTTCAATCAACATTGGCAAGTTCATACCAGCAACGATTGCCCATTTGTCTTTGTGGTCTTCAAGCATGCTGTTAGCTTGGTTGAAAGGAGTTCCACCCCAAAGATCGACTAAGAATAATACTTCGTCTTGGTTGTCGAAAGAGGCGATTGCTTCTTTCATTTTTGCCTTTACATCTTCAGGTCCTTCGCTCGGCATTAATGTAACAGCTTTTACATTTTCTTGTACTCCAAAGATCATCTCTCCAGATTGCAAGATGCCATTGGCAAATTCACCATGAGTAGCAATGATAATTCCTACCATCCTTTTCCCTCCTATAAGTTTTTTTAGCTCATCTAAAGCGATTACAGTTTCACAAAAACAACAAAAAAGGCATGAGCGAAAAAGTCGATTAAATGAAGATATGGGTATAGAATACCCCCTTATACTTCATTTGAATCAATACTTTTCACTCATGCCTGATCGAATCAGTAACACGTAAAAATAATAACGTTAGCTATTTAATTTTATTTTGCAAACACTGTAATTGAAGGGATTGCTGCATCACTTCAATGAGCTCCCATCTAAGATTATAGCACACCGAATATTTCTTTCAAGAGGTAAATTGTTTTTTCTGGTTCTTCCGCCTTAGGTCAATCTCCCCCCCAAAGGGATTTTCCGGTCTTTTTCTTCATTTAGACCTTTTTTGCAAAGGTAAAAAAATTTACTTTAATTTGTAAACGGTCAATTGGTTAACAATTATGGATTTGTCCCAACAAAAAAAGACAAGTTCCAACCTGTCTTGTAAAGCTATTACTTTTTATTTTTACTCTTCAAGCCGCGTTTGATAACATCAAGGAAACTTAACGATTGGACCATTTGATTCGGATCAACGTATTCACGAATTGTTCGCAAAACCTTTTTTGGGTCTTTAGAAGAAAATGTATACATCCCATTTCGCTTAGTTTGAATCGTATAACGTGGAATCCATTTCCCTTTGAACATGACTGAAGCGATCACACGATCTACTTCTTCCCAAGGAATTTGAATAAACTTGCGAACATCACGATTATTGAAGAATTCAAATCCTTTGTCTCCGACCATAATTTTACCATATTCCGCAATTCCCATTTGGGAGGTTGCATCAATAACTAAATCGACTTTTGCATTGATTGATTGGACCATTTGATTGACTCCATTTCTTTCTTTTACTAATAAGTATAAACAATTTTTCACTTTAAGCAAAAAATACTTGGGACAAGTTCGAGCAAAATTCTCTATGTGAGCAAAATGTTCACACTTTTTTTAAAAATTCGAGTGGTGACAGGCCCAATTTGAAGGAATTCCTATTTTGCGATTCAATCAGATTTAATAAAATAGCATCTGTTATTGTGACATTATTATCTAATTCTTGAGTAATCTTTCATCAAAAGATAGTATATAGTTTGAGATATAATTAGGAAGGAAGACAACATGGATAAGCGTATTTATTTTTTAATGATCATATCCTTTATAATAGGTCTGGTTGAACTGATCATTAGCGGGATTTTAGATTTGATTGCAGAGGATTTACATGTAAGCATCGGCCAAGCTGGTTTACTGATTACTGTTTTTGCTGTCATTTTTGCAGTTGCATCGCCAATTTTACTTGTCATGACAGCTAAAATAGAAAGAAAACGGCTATCATTAGTTTGCTTGTACATCTTTTTAATTGGTTGTATCGTTACAGTATTTGCACCTACTTTTTCTATTTTGTTTATTGGAAGAATTATTTTAGCGTTAAGTGGAGCGCTATTAATCATATTGTGTTTAGTTATGGCTCCTAGCTTAGTAGGAGAACAATATAAAGGTAGAGCCATTGGGATTGTCTCTATGGGAGTAAGTGCTTCGTTAGTTTTAGGAGTGCCTATTGGGATTATTATTGGAAGTAATTTTGGCTGGAGAGCACCATTCATCCTTATAACTGTATTGACGGCATTGTCAATTATTGGCGTTCATGTATTAATGGGACGTATAGAACCAAAACCTCAAATTCCGTTGAGGCAGCAGCTTGTGGCATTTAAAAATCACAAAATTACATTAGGACTGACAACGACATTCCTCTACATGACCGGCCATACGATTATGTATGCCTATTTTAAGCCTTATTTAGAAGCAACCACTGATTTTAATGCTAATTGGGTTAGTGTCATCTATTTAATTTTTGGTTTTGCTGCTGTATGCGGTGGAGGGATTGGCGGTGTAATGGCAGATTTTCTGGGCTCAAGAAAAACAATGGTTATTGCTCTAGTAGTATTTAGTACTTTATTCTTTGTATTTCCATATACAACAGATTTCTATCCAGGATTTTTCATCATCATTATCGTATGGGGGATTCTTAGTTGGGCAATTTCACCGGCAATGCAATCATATTTGATTGAAACAGCGCCTGAATCATCGGAAATTCAGCAAAGCTTGAATAATTCAGCTCTTCATTTAGGTGTTGCTGTTGGTTCAGTGATTGGTGCTGGAATTGTAGATACACTTTCAGTCGAAGTAAATCCATTTGCAGGTGGAATATTCATCATCTTATCATTCATTACTGTCGTCATTTCTATAAGCAGTAAAATGCCTTCTTATAAAACAAAGAGCGCAACCTGAGTTTTATGAAAAGAACACGATCAAATCGTGTTCTTTCCAATTCGAAATCGAACATTTAAGTCTTAATGTGCTTCAGACTTTACGAAATCAATAAAAGCCTCTACTTTACTATCTAAGAAACTAAGTGTCCCTTCATCCACCAATTGCCCTGCTTGTTCATCAAACTTCTGATGAGCAAAACCAATCAGTACCTCATTTCCTCCTGGAGGAAGGATCTTTGCCTGAATACCAGGAGCTGCTAGAATTTCACGCAAATGCATTTGAGCACGAACGGTTCCGAGCATTCCAGGAGTCGCACCAAGAGCCATGACTGCTTTACCAATAAATACCTTATCCACTCTAGAAGCCCAATCTAGAGCGTTCTTTATAACGCCAGGAATGGACCAATTGTATTCTGGGGTAATGATGATAACCCCATCTGCACTTGCGACTGACTCTTTGAATTTTTTTACTGCCTGCGGTGGGTTGTTTTCCTCATCTTGGTCAAAATGAGGCAGGGAACGAATGTCTGCTATTTCAATCTCTATTTTATCCTTGTAACGGTCTTGCATTGTTTTTGCTAGGTGCATGTTATAAGATTCTTTTCTTAAACTTCCTACGATTGTGAAAATCTTCATGATTGAATACCTCCGATAATATTGTTAATCATCTTTGTCATTTTGATTGTCAGTACCTTGACTGAACAGCGTTTGTGTTTTCCTTTGAAGATGGGCTTCTCCCCATTCATGCATCATTTCTAAAATGGTTTGAAGGGACTTTCCGTATTCTGTCATGGAATATTCCACTTTTGGCGGAACTTGAGGATACACTACCCTTTCAACAATGCCTTCCTGTTCAAGATCTCTAAGATGAGAAGTCAACACTTTCTGGGTAACACCAGGCATAACATGTTTCAGTTCGCTAAACCGCATCGTCCCATAATGAATCAAATTTAGCATGATGGCAATTTTCCATTTCCCAATTATCATGTCCATCGTAGTTGCTACTCTGCAATGATCGGGTTTATTGTCCATTGTTTTGCCTCCATTAAAAAGCATGATTATCAATGCTTGAGATGATTACTTTTAGATTAAATTTTGTCTTTACTCACTAATCTAGTCCAAGAAAGTCCCGTTTCTATAATCAATGTAGGCTTGAAGAATTTCTTCTTCCGTATTCATCACAAATGGACCCTTTGCAACAACAGGTTCTCCAATCGGCTCTCCAGCATACAGCATCACATGCATGTCTTCTTCAGCTTTTATTTTAATATCACTTTTTTCAGCATGATTCCCTGAACCAAGCCACAATACCTCACCAGCTTTACCGGATGTATGCTCGGAGCCAAAAGTGCCTGAACCTTTTAGAACATATAAGAATCCATTATAGGAGCCTGGGATTTCTGGGGTAATTTCACTTCCTGATTCCATTTTGAATTCAACCATCGTTACTGGAGTTATATTCAATGTTGGTGCAGTTAAACCATTTACTGAACCTGAGAATACCTTAGTAGAGACACCATTTTCCACTTTATGTTGCATGCCGTCTGTTCGAAGATCCTGATAACGTGCTGCCGTCATTTTTTGTTTGGCTGGAATGTTGACCCAAAGTTGAAGCAGGTTAACCAGCTCTCCACCAGCAGCATCTTCAACGTGCTCAACGCCTCTGCCAGCTGTCATCCATTGTGCATCCCCAGGGTGAAGAACGCCTCGCCCATGTTTGCTATCAAAATGATTTAGGTTGCCGTCAATCATATAGGTTACCGTTTCAATTCCACGGTGAGGGTGGACTCCAAAGACACCGCTTCGCATGTGGTCATGTGCCATTAACAAAAAGGGATCATGTTTTTCCCAGTGTCCTGGTTCAATTACCCAAGCCATTGTATGAATATTACTATTACGTTGGAATTCAGGAGTGTATTTATGACTAATTGTTCTATTGTAAACGTGGCTACTCATCATTGATTCCTCCTTTGAACTTGTTTAAAGTCGATACAATGTGCTGTTCTCTACAGAATCTATTATCTAACCTAAGTATCAGAATGTTAAGTAGGCACTTTAATGTGGGGTAGTTTCTTTGAAGAAACTATGGTTTTAGGTCATACTGACGATCAAATTACGAAAAATGTGTATCTCCACGTAACCAAAGAAATCAAAAAAAAAAGCCTCTCAAAAGTTCGCTGAACTCATGAGAAGCCTAAAGTATTGCTGCTTTGATTTTTTTATTGGAAAAACAATTCATTTTAAATGCTTAAAAAAAGTATTGACATAGTTTTCCGGTTTATTTATAATTCTAAACGGTAATTTTAAATATGCTAAGCTTGGCAGAGCATTAGCATAGAGGGATATTTGTTGCAGAAAGTATTAAGACGAACTCTTTAAACCTCAACTGCACTTATATCCTCTTCTTCCTCTGTGTTTTTCACATAGTCAATCATTATTATAGTTTCTTCATTCTCATTATTGATCGTAAAGTTATTATAATCCTTTTTAAGATCTGCTACTCGTACAGTCCGGCCGATTTCAAAATCAGTGATATCAATTTCAATATTATCAGGGATATCATTAGCTTTAGCAGTTATATTCAATTCGTGAAGAAGTTGTTTCACTATTCCCCCGGCTTTCTCGCCATTCGATGTTCCCTTTAGAATTACACTCACTTTAGTGTCGATTTCAGTGTGCTGATTAACTTGAAGGAAGTCTATATGAAGAATCTCCTTTTTGACTGGGTCATTTTGGTAGTCTCTTAAAATAACATTTGTTGATTTTCCATCAAGATTAAGAGTCATTATGCCATTTCTACCAACAGCTTTTATCACTTTTAGTAAATCTGCGTTTTTAATAGAAATAGATTTTGTATTAATCTCCCTACCATAAACAACTGCAGGAATCTCTCCACTATTTTTCAATTTCCTCAAAGAACCTTTTTTAAAGTCTTTTCTTTCTTGAGCTACTAACGTATTCACTTTACTTCCACCTTTCTTTTTATTTGAATCTTAGACTTTCATTTTTATAGGTATGTCTAAGAATTACCTTACAATTCAAGTATAGCTTATCAATTCTTTTATTTCATGGAAAAGGCCTATTCAAGAGATCTATCCACAAAATGGCAGGAAATATCTTAAACTCGGGACAGGAGGACAGGGGAACTATCCTAAATAATGGAAAAACAAGGACGAGGGGCCAATCCCCTCGTCCCGTCAGCAATAAAGTCTTTTAAATTCCCGGAATTAAGATAGTCATATCGTTTCCATCTACTGTACTATGGAAAGCATAAACAGGTTGATAATAGCCTTTGGAATCTAAATAGTAGCTTATTTCCACTTTATCGATATGTATGGTTTCTATCATTTTATTTTTAGAGTAATATTGAAATTTACCATCTAAAATTTCTTTATATGCTTCTTTTTCGCTCTTTATTTGAATATCCCTTACCTTGTCATAGGTTATTAATTGATTTGCAATATCCTTCACTGTATCGTCGTTATAATAACTTACCGTTAAAGAACCATCTATTAGCTGATTTTCTATTACCTTTTTATCTACCTTCCACTCATAAGTACCAGTCTCGACTTTTCGAAAATGCGAGTCTTGTGGAATATCTATGCCGAATTTTGTTAAGTTTTCTTCTAAGGTTTCCTCTTCTACATCTTTTGGCTCTTTATCCTCGTCAAAGCTGGAAAAATCCGTATAACGATAACTTCCATCTAAGAATTGAAACCAGATATTATGAGATCTATCACTTCCAATCCAATAAACACCTTCATCCGGATAGGAAATGACCTCCATATTCGTGGAGTCCAGATGGATTCTTTCGGAAAAATTTGTAACAAAATTATCAGCAGCAGCCTTTGTATAGCTCGGTGCTCTATAAACTGGAACTGTTATTCTATTATCGTTGAACTGTACATCAATGGTGGTTGTTGCTTGTGTCATATCAGCTCTATGAATTGGCACAATCGAGAGATTCCCAAACTCCTTAAAATGGTAATACGTAAAAATGCTTCCGAATGAGAGGACTACTAGAAATAAAGGTGAAAGATAGAAAAATGATTGCCTTTTCCCCTTTGCTTTTATTGGGAAGAAGCACATAATGATACCGTATCCAATGATTGCACCCAATAGATTATTAAAAAGATCATCCACTTCAAAAATCCCAGTTCCCGTCATTAATTGGAAACTTTCAATGGAAAGAGTAAATAACAATGCCGCTCCGATTGTCCAAATAGCTCTTTGAAAACGTGGACGTAATAATGGCAAAAGGATACCAAACGGTACAAACATGAGTATATTTAAACACACAAACTGCCAATGCCTTACACTAAAACTATACCAAGCTTCTCTATATGAACTAAGAAAAGATAAATTCATCTCGCCCTGATAGTTTGAACCTCTGTTCAAAAAGGTCACTCCAATTACCATGATGATATATCCAGTAAACATTCCCCCAAACAGTATTTTCTTCTTGGTAAGTTCTTTCTTCCCTCCAAAAAGTTTTCTATATACAATGAAATACCCTATAAAAAAAATAAGCCCTAAAACAATTACTGCTATTAATGCTAGAAAAAAATATTCCCTAACTATCCCCATGATTTCTT
Organism: Neobacillus vireti; assembly: GCF_001026695.1. Classification (GTDB taxonomy): domain Bacteria; phylum Bacillota; class Bacilli; order Bacillales; family Cytobacillaceae; genus Neobacillus; species Neobacillus vireti. The sequence goes on along the minus strand of NZ_LDNB01000007.1, from coordinate 25,476 downwards.
GTAATCTCATTTTCCTTCTCCCTAATACAAAGCCATAAAATTGTCTTAATTGTCTCTTATCTAGTTGCACCAGATACTTTAGCTACTGCAAAAATTTGTATATTTCTGGAAATGCCGCCCAGTTAACATTTGACATGATTGGTCTTTTTTATCGCCGTCTAGATTTTCAATTTCCACAACATTTCTTAAATTTCTTCCCGCTCCCACATGGACATGGATCGTTTCTGCCAATCTTTTGACGGGTTTGGAGACTAATGACCTCTCCTTTTTTATTAGGCGAAGGTAGTAATGCCTTCTTCTCATGCGCAGATAGCTCTACTGATGTATATCCCTTTAAATACCATTTCCTCGTATTATTCATAAGAAGAACAAGGTCATCCATCAATCTTTGTATAGCTTCTAAGCTTTCGAATGTCAGTTTCGTCTGTATATATTGAAGAAGCTGACTTGGTGGATGGCCTAATTTCACATGGATAATACAGTCCTCTACGAACTCTATCGCCTCTTGTTTTGGCATCCGATACTCCTTCGTAAATAGCGTTAAAAGTTGAGAATAACCCTTTGGACGCTCCACATAGTCCGTTTCACCAGCTTCAAGCAGCTGTTTCTTCGAGAATGGATAGTAGTCTATATTCTTTCTAGATGCTTGCTCCTCTAAAACATCTAAAGGGTCTAGCACTTCCCAGTAAGAATAGCCGTATCTGTCAATGTGAATTTCCTGGTAGTATTCTATCGCATCATAAATAACATAATTGAAGGCAAGGTAATCTGGGCGAATAGGCGTATATTTCTCAACTAAATTCAATAGCTTGTCATGCGGCACTGTTCCATAATAGTAGAGTAAACCGCGGGTTATCTTAATCCATTCCGTATTCCGCTTGACTTCTGCAAGTATCGCTTCGTCTTGAACGATCTCTCCTAGAGAAGGCAATAATTCCAAAGGGATCATGATGATTGGATCGCCATTCTGAACACCAGTAAACATAAAACCAGTTTTAGGAAAATACTCCATCTCTTCTATTTCTACATTTTTTGCGCTAATGACTCCATTACTAGAAATAATATTTTTTATTAAAAATAATTGTCGCTCATCGAACTGGCTGATAATATTTCTTAGAAGAAAAGGGATTGCCTCTGCCAAATATTGAATTAATTCCGCCTTTTTCAAGGAACTTATATTTTTGATTTGCAGCTTTTTCCGAATGTCCTGAAGATCTGTCAACTTTAATACGGATAGCCCTTCCTTTAATGAAGCTATTCCAGTGACTTTATTCTTTTGATTCTTGTTTTTATTTACTTCCATTTTATCCTCCCTTTACATCAGCTCTCTTAATATGGCTTTTATTTTTACTTTTACCAAAAAGGCCCATTGCCGGACTGATTTTACGGCATTATTATTTTTAACCTTTTATACCGCTTTATTTTCAACGTGGACATATACTTACGCAATACTTTTATTAATTGTTCTAGTGTTTTTAATCCATTTTCTTTCGTTATCTTGCTTATTATATCTTCTATAGATTGCTATTTCCAATGTTGTCTAGCATTAGGCTGAGATATTGGTTATGGAGCTAATGATAAGTTCAACTAAAATGATGACTTCTGTTAGCAATAAAAACACCTGCATGTAAACCAAAATATAAAAGAGGCATCTCGAAGTTTGGACAACTAATGAAAAGCCTCTTTTTAATTTACATTATGTTAGCGACATTGGGGTAAGTCCCCAACTGAACTAAAGCTTTAATGCGCCGGGGGACTGACCCCATACGCCAGAAGTTGTTTCACTAAAGCCGACGAGTTCAACAAAAGGTAGCTATTATAGCTTCAAGTAAAATCGTCTTTCGGTACAACATTACATATTATCCAATAAATTGGGAATGATTATTTAAGACGATTAACCCTGGGAGGACGAATTGATTATGGACGATCTATTAGTAGCCCGTTCTTTATTTGGTACGACAATGGCATTTCATATTATATTTGCAACTATAGGAGTAGGGTTGCCATTTATGATTTTGACTGCTGAGCTGCTTTACCAAAAAACGAAAGATCAAGATTATGTTGTAATGGCTAAGCGTTGGACAAAGGCATTTGCCGTCTTACTTGGAGTTGGTATACCGACTGGAACTATAGCCGGAGTCCAACTCTCGTTACTTTGGCCTGGTTTTATGGAAGTGATAGGCCGGGTAATGCCGCTTCCTTTTCAAATTGAAATATATGCTTTTTTTATAGAGGCTCTTTTTATGTCTATCTATGTATATGCTGCAGAAAGAATTGCTCCTTGGATGAGAATAGTAAGCTTAATACTAGTCGCTATGGGTGCACTAGCTTCAGCTGTATTGATTACAAATGTCCATGCCTTTCAGGGTACTCCTGCAGGATTCCGATATGAAAATGGTGAATTTTTAGACATTAATCCTTGGGCTGCTTTTTTTAACCCCAGCTTCTTTGTAACTGCTGGGCACGTTGCGTTGTCTGCCTACGTTGTGGGAGCTTTTGTTGTCTGTTCTGTTGCCGCTTTTAAAATGATGAAACATGAATCTGGATCAAGAGTTTACTTGTTTCACCAAAAGGCACTTAGGCTGAGTTTAGTAGTAGGGGGTATTTTTGCTTTCTTAACTGCGATAAATGGACATTCTGCTGCTCAATATTTACATGAATACCAACCAGAAAAGCTAGCTGCTGCAGAGGGATTATTTGAAACACAATCACATGCCCCACTTGCCATCGGTGGTTTTACCGATCGAGAAACACAAGAAATAAAATGGGCAATTGAAATTCCTTGGGCGCTAAGCTTTCTTGCTGGAAATAGCTTTGATACGGTCGTTGTTGGTTTGAATGATTTTCCAGAGGAGCTTTGGCCGCCATTATTTATACATACTCTTTTTAACGCAATGGTTGGAATTGGTTCATTGCTTATACTAATCCCTATCTTCATGTATGCCTGGAGGAAACTATTAAAAAAGAAGCATTACCCGAAAATCATGCTTTGGACACTAGTTACTACAGGTCCATTGGCCGTACTTGCGATTGAATTTGGATGGGTTTTTGCGTGTACGGGCCGCCAGCCATGGGTGATATACAGGATCTTATCAACAGCTGAGTCAGCCACAACTGCGACGAACTTAAGTACATTATTCATATTGTTTATTTTTGTTTACATGATTTTGGCGCTTGCGGTTGTGTTTGTATTGTTATACTTCTTTAGAAAAAACACAGAATTGGATGATATAGAGCGTGCAGAAAAGAAAACGGTCCCTTTGTTCAGTTCAAATTCATAGGAGGATATGCAAATGGCTAATGCTCTGATTGCGATTACCGTGCTATGGGGGTTTGTCTTTATTTATGCTGTCATGGCAACAATGGACTTCGGTGCTGGCTTTTGGTCAATGATTTACATTAATCGAAAAAAAACGAAAGCAACCGATATTGCCAATAGATATCTATCACCCACTTGGGAAGTGACTAATACATTTATTGTTGCATTAGTTGTAGCTGTCTATAGTCTTTTTCCAAATGCAGCCTATACTCTAGGCACTATACTGATCATTCCCGGAAGTATAATCCTGCTTTTACTTGCTTTGCGAAGCGCATTTTTAGTATTTTCAAATATCGCAATCGAGTATAAAAAGCCATTGACGTACATATCAGGTATTGCAGGAATACTAATTCCTGGTCTTTTAATTAGTGTATTGCCAATAACGCATGGGGAATTTGTTGATTACATGAATGGTACAGCGAATTTAAATTTATTTAGGCTTTTTACAAGCCCCAATGTTTATGCATTTATTGGCTTTGCAATCAGTAGTACTCTTTTTCTCTCGTCTTTATTGTTAGCGGATTACTCGAAAGCATCTAATGAAATGGAGGCATATCGAGTATACCTTCGCGATGGGAAAATTTTAGGACCCATTTCCTTACTCATGGCCTTTCTCATTATGCTTACCTTACCAAATGATGCTGAGTGGCTATACAATAGAATGATGGACGACCTTCCACTTTTACTTATTTCTGTTGGCTTCTTTTTGATTATAGGGATCGGATTGTATGCCCCATTTTCTTTTCAGAGAGGGGTCAAGGGGATGCCAAGACTCTCTGTTATTGCAGTGACGCTCCAATACCTAATTGCAAGTTATGTATATGGGAAAGCACATTTGCCTTATATCATCTATCCTAATGTGACAATTCAGTCGGCTTTTACAGATCCTAATTCATTTAGAGCTGTATTTATTACCTACATTATAGGGTTCGCAATTCTCTTTCCTGGCTTTATTTATTTTTGGAGTTTATTTATGAATGATAAACGATATTTACGGCAAAAGGTTAAATAGTATATAGAGCAATATTAAATATGTTTGTACATATGTGAATATTGACGAGATTCTTGATCCAGAGGATAAATATATGGAAGAACGCTCTCTCGATTTGACTAGGTTGAGGCATCCTGTACATTCGATCTCGGACTAGAGGCTTCCTTTTCTTTTTCCGTAAAAGCCCTAATAATAATCTGGCTAATCAGGGAATACTATCTCCAGAGACTCTTTGAAAGGATGAATCATGTGGTTTTAAAACAACAGAAAATAGACGTTACGGACCGTGTAGTAGGAAAATTAAAAAATGGCGAGATTGAACTTTATTTAGAAAATGAGAAAATCGGAAACATTCAATTGCCTAATGGGTATTCAATCCAAATGGACCATCATTTCGAAACAGACGAACAAAAAATATTTCAGCATGTGACAACTACCGAACATCCACAAGCTAGATACACCGATTGTGATGAAAGCGGTTGGTGTTAAGAGAACAGCGGGACCTTTCCGCTGTTTTTTTGCTGACTTTTAATAAAGATAATTCCAAAGTTTAGGTATCACCGTCTTTAAAAACTCAATCGCATAGATTCGCAAGCTAACCCAGTTTTTTTGTTATGCCCGGAAACTAAAAAAGCATCAAGCTTTCTGCCATAATCGGCTAAAATCTCGATGCTTTTTCATCTATGCTGTTAAAAGAAGGAAGCTGTCTCAATTTTCATTTGAGACAGCTTCTTTTAATGACTTGAATATGCGATTTCGCATTCAACCTCGGCATTAACAAATAACGTTGATCGTTCCTGTATTTACAAACAAATGCCTGTTATGCTTTTGGAGGTGTTCCTTCAGCATTTCCTACAACTACATCGATTTGGATTAACGCATCTTCAGGTAATGCTGATACGCCAACTGTTCTTCGTGCAGGAACTCCACCTGGGAAGAATGTTTTGTAAACTTCGTCTACAGCATCCATATCCGCGATATTTTTAACGAAGATATTTACTTTAACGACATCGTCCATAACGTGGTCGATACTTTCAACAATTGCCTTAACATTTTTCAAGCACTGTTCAGCTTGCTCTTTTACGCCGCCATCTACCAATTGGCCAGTTTTTGGATCCAAAGGTAATTGAGCTGAAAGGTGATTGTAATGAGAGAACGCTACAGTTTGTGTAGACAGAGAACTCTTTGGTGCATTTTCAGTGTTGCGTGCCCAGATAACGATTCCATGTCTGTCTTCAACAGCTTGTGGAGGTGTACCATCTCCGTGTGACACCACTGCTTCCATTTGTACCAAAGCATCCATAGGTAGAGCTGAAGCTGCAACTACTGTCCGTGCAGGAACATATGCTACGGCCCTAGCGATAGCGGAGTCTGGGAAAAATGTTGAATAAACTTCGTTTACCGCTTCAATATCCGAAAGGTCTTTAAGGAAGATCGTCATTTTAACGATATCGTCAAAAGGAACGTCGATACTTTCTAAAATTGCCTTAATATTTTTCAAGCATTGTGCAGCCTGCTCTTGTACACCGCCAGTTACGAATCTGCCAGTTTTTGGATCGATCGGCAATTGAGCTGAAAGATAATTGTAATGAGAGAACGCTACAGTTTGTGTAGAAAGAGAACATGTTGGTGCATTTGCCGTGTTATTTGTAAGCTTAATGAGGTCGCCTGCTTGTGGAGCATTTGGAATTGTACCTTCACCGTGTGAAAGAAGTGCTTCAACTTGTACCATAGCATCCATAGGCAAAGCTGCAACTGCAACTGTTGTCCGTGCAGGAACATAAGTTGGGAAGAATGTTTTATAAACTTCGTCTACAGCGTCAACATCTTTAATATTCTTAACGAATACCGTGATTCTAACAATATCGCTCATAACATGATCGATGCTGTCTACAATTGCCTTGATATTTTTAAAGCACTGTTCAGTCTGCTCTTTTATACCACCAGCTACCAATTTACCAGTTGTGGGTTCGATAGGTAATTGCGCTGAAAGATTATTGTAATGAGAGAAAGCTACAGTTTGTGAATATAAACCGTTACCGTTTGGAGCATTTTCCGTATTTTTTGCTGATACTGCGTTATAGCCGCTCATGATGTATTCTCCTTTTAGATGTTTAATATTTATAACTCAAGTATGCACCGAAAAAACCGGTTTAATCCGTTTTTAAGCAAGTGATGTTTAGGTTTAGCCCGCAGCCTATGTATATCAAGACTTTAATGCCTAATTTCTGCTGCGAAACTTGAGTTAGTAACCACTCGAGTGGTAAGGTTGCAATTATAGCAGGCTTTCTTCATTACCACAAGGCGTACTTCCTTTAACCGTATATCCTTTATAAAGGGTACTTTGAAAAGTATCTACATTTTTTCTTCAATAACATAAGGAATTAACACCACATTCACTTAGGCATACACATAGTCACTGCTTGCCGAGGCAGATGTCTTACTTGAGCAGATTATGGACAGGCTTGATCATACCGATGATCAGAGCTCTGATATTTGAATAGAGGAATTTTTTCATTGTCTTTTTTGTTATCTGCGGTATGCACTCATCGTGGCTTGTGTGGTGGTCGCAGAGAATTATAGATGTAATAGTGTTTACCTTAACCTAGTTTTTCTCTTGTAATTTAAATTTTGGTCCCATTAAGTTAACATCCCCTAATAGTATAGGTAAAATGAATGTAAGGAATATGATATATATTTTTTTCATAGATTGGAGATTGCATTCATGGACATACGTCACCTCACCTACTTTATTGAAGTAGCCAAATACAAAAGTTTTACTAAAGCTTCGCATTCCCTCCATTTGTCACAGTCTACAATAAGTAAAGTAGTCAAAAGTTTGGAAGAAGAATTAAATGTAGAACTGATTGATCGTTCCGCGAAGAACATTCAATTAACGGAAGCAGGCGAAATCGTTTTAGCGGAAGGAGAAATGATAATGGAATCGCTAAATGATTTATCTATTCACCTATATGATTTAATGAACTTAAAAACAGGAAAAATAAAAATCGGCATACCGCCAATAATTGGTTTTTTATTTTTCCCAAAAATCATTAAAGGATTCCATGATCTTTACCCTGATATCAAAATAAAACTTTCTAAAGATGACTCCAAAAAGGTTAAACAAGAAGTTAGAGACGGAATATTAGATCTTGGTGTGGTTATGCTGCCGGTGGATGAAAAGGAGTTTGATGTAGTTCCAATCCAGTTGATGCTGAGACGATAAATAGAACGGTAACAACAATAACAATGAACAATTGAACGGTGTAATTATTTGGTATTCCAAATAAATAAGAAAGTCCCCCATTAATTTGTGTTGCACCAAACCCTAGAGTTGTCGCAACTCCAGCAACTGTGGCAACAACAGCTAATACATCAACAACTATTCCAAGATTCCCTTCCATTGCTTTTTTCCCCAAGACTGGTTTTAATGTAGCGGATATGAGACCGGGTTCTCCCTTGCGAAAATTGAAGTATGCTAGTGCTAATGCTACGATGGCGTATATTCCCCATGCATGAATGCCCCAATGAAAAAATGTGTATCTAATTGCCTCTTTATTGGCAGCGGCTGTACCTGCTTCAGCTAATGGAGGATTCATGAAGTGTGAAAGTGGTTCTGCTGCTCCCCAAAATACAAGGCCAATTCCCATGCCTGCGCTAAATAACATCGCAAACCAAGATGCTTTCGAAAACTCAGGTTTCTCATCAGCTTTTCCTAATTTTATTGCCCCAACAGGGCTGAAAATGAGGAAAATACAAAAGACCACAATGATTGTAACCAAAATTAAATAATACCATCCAAAGGTCGATGTAAGAAATGCTTGTAGATTTCCTGTTGCTTCTTCAAAACTATCTGGTGCAGCAACACCAAATATGATTGCTGCAAAAACAATCGCAATCGAAATCCAAAAAACGTTTGAAATTTTTTTCATCAAAACTTCCTTTCTTATAAAAGTTTTCACATATGAGTTTTTTGCTAATAAGTAAAAAGGAAAACCAACCTTTTAAGCCTATCAAATTTTCTCATCCTATATCTAAATATAGATTTCTGTCAAAAATTACAGGTAAATTAAATTTTTTTGAAGTATATGTAGTAATTTGCGTAAAAACATATTAAAATACTCCTTTTCACAGAAAAGAGTATTTTTCTCTTCATCATTTATGAAGCATCTACATAAATCTGGGTTAAATTCATTCTCCCAATTTTTCCAACACGATACGTTATCCTTTATTTTAACCTTTGGTTTCATCTGTACCAGGCTGACAGCATTTATTTAAGGCTTTCGTATAATTCAATAAATGAACTAGCTATTCGCGAATTTCAGTGTTGTTCTTACTCCTTTTTAAGTCATCCTGCACGCTTTTGTCCCATAGTTTGACTCCTGAATTGTATGATGCCCTGCCAATAAGATGACCTGCAACAGGCGTAGTCAAGAAAAAGAAAGCAATTCCTAGTAATATTCTTGAATTAAAATGGTGATTGATAAAATAAAAATATAGAAACGTTCCAAGCAAAATGGACATGATACCAAGCGCTGATGCTTTAGATGCTGCATGGTTCCTGGTATAAACATCTGGAAGCCTGATGACTCCCAAAGCAGCAACAAGGTTTAGAAATGCTCCAACCATAATTAAAAAAAGTACAATTAGTTTAACGATCTCGATCATTTTCGATCACTTCTCCCTTCTCTAAGAATTTAGAAAAGGCGACAGTTCCAATGAAGGCGATAATGCCAATCAGTAAAATAACCTCAAGAAATGCATTTGTATCAAGTACAATGGATATTAGTGCCGTCAGGGCCACTAAATTAATCCCGAGTGCATCAAGTGCAATCACTCGATCAGGAATTGTTGGACCCTTGATCGCTCTATAAATAAACCCTAACATCGCAAGTGCGATAAATAATATCGCAATCAAGATCGCTGTATGAAACATTATCGTCCCACCTCCATGATTGCTTTTTCAAAAGTATTTTTTATCGAATCAATTGATTCCTTTTTAGTATTAATATCCATCGCATGAACATACAGGATTTTGTTATCAGGTGATAAGTCAATGACTAATGTTCCAGGTGTTAGGGTGATTAGATTGGCAAGAATTGTAATTTCCCAATCTTTTTCCAGAACAGTAGGATATGCAAATATACCTGGATTTATATCAAGCTTAGGTTTTAATACAGTTTTTACTACGGCAATATTTGATAGTATCAGTTCTCTTACAAAAATATAAATAAGCTTAAACACGGCAATCACATTTAAAAGATAAAAACGTGAATGGAAAAATCTCCTGAAAGCAAAGATAATGAGAAGGCCGAAAAGGTATCCTTTCAGAAAGGCAACAGGTTCAAATGTTACCGTTAGTAACATCCACATAAAACCTAGGAACACGTTTAATAATAATTGAAATGCCATTCTTATCTCTCCTTTAAGACTGCTTCAATGTATATTTCTGGGTTTAGCAATGTTTCAGTAGCTTGTGAGACATAAGGAAAAATCACTTCAGAGCCTACTCCGTAAAAGACAGAAATCATAACAAGAACCACTGGAGCAATCATTAATGTTCTTACTGGCACCTTCTCTTCTCCTTCATATGCACGAGGTGTGCCCCAAAATCCATTTATAAAGATTTTCATAATCGAAAATAGAATCAGAAGACTAGACATTAATACAATGGCTGCTCCCCAATATTGCTCTGCTTCAAATCCACCCTTAATAATTAAAAGCTTGCCGACAAATCCACTTAGAGGGGGAATCCCCGCAAGCGCCAGTGCACTTACGAAAAAGGTCCAAGCTAATCCTGGATAGCGTTTAATCAGACCGCTAATATCCTTTAAGTTACTTGTGCCAGTAATGGCTATCATTACGCCTGCCAAAAGAAATAACGCTGCCTTAATTAGCATATCGTGGATTAAATAAAACACCGATCCTGTAAGAGCATCGGGTGTCATCGCAGAAACACCGAAAAGAATGGCTCCCACCGCAATAATGATGTTGTAAATAACGATTTTTTTGATATCCCAATAGGCAATTGCACCAATTACACCAAATATAATGCTCAAAATAGCTAAAATGGCGAGAATCTGGTGGGTATAGCCAGTATCATGATAAAAGAATAAAGTGTACGTTCTCATGATGGAGTAGACCCCCACCTTTGTCAGCAATGCACCGAAAAGAGCCATTACAGGAACAGGCGGTGCATAATAAGAACCTGGCAGCCAGAAGAATAAAGGGAAAATTGCACCTTTTAATCCAAAGACAATTAAAAATAGAATCGCGATGACTGTAATTATTCCTGGCTGTCCCACTTTACTAATTCGCTCAGATATATGCGCCATATTAAGTGTTCCAACCACTGAGTAAAGGTAAGCGACTGTTATCACAAATAAAGCGGATGAAATCACATTCACAAGGAGATATTTGATCGTTTCACGCAGTTGTATTTTTGTTCCTCCAAGCACAATTAGTGCGTAGGAAGCCATTAACATCACTTCAAAAAAGACAAAGAGGTTGAAAATATCACCTGTTGTAAACGCACCATTTACTCCAACTATTAAGAAGCTACAGCAAGGGTAATAGTAAAATTTTTCTCGTTCTTCTCCAATGCCTCGAAATGAAAAAAGGAGACAGGTAAATGCAACAATGCTTGTTGTTAATACTAGCAAGGCAGATAGCATATCAGATACAAGTGTGATTCCAAAAGGAGCATCCCAGCTAGAAACATTAAGTGTTTGAATACCATCCGTTTTAACCTTTTGCACCAACATCATAGAAACTATAATCGTTATAAACGACAGGATCCCAGCAATCCATCTTTGCCATTTGATATGTTTTGGAAAGAAGATGAGAAGAACTCCGGTCATTAATGGAATCAGTATCGGTAATAGTAAAAAGTTAATCATTTCCTTTATTTCCTCTCATTTTATCCATATTATCTGTACCAAGTTCCTGATAAGCACGATAGGCTAAAACAAGGAAAAAGGCTGTAACACCAAAACTAATAACAATGGCAGTTAAAATTAATGCTTGGGGAATTGGATCCGTATAAGAGCTGGCATTTTCTCCGAGCAGCGGAACGGCTCCCCTTTTTAAACTGCCCATTGTTAGAATGAGTAAATGTGCACCATGACTTAATAATCCGGTTCCAACAATAATGCGGAGTAAGCTCTTTGAAAGCATTAAATATGTTGCACACATAAATAAAATTCCTATTACAAAGGCCATTAATATTTCCATTATTCATCTCCCCCAATCGTTTGAATAATGGTCATCGTTACACCAACAACGACTAAGAAAACTCCAAGATCAAATAATGTAGCTGTGTGGAGCGATAGGTCGCCAAAAATCGGTAAATCGATATGAGTAAAAGCATGTGTAAGAAAAGGAACATTAAAAAGTAGCGATCCTGCTCCTGTTCCAATTGAAAAAAGCAGTCCGATAGCAATCATATAGATATAATTGAATGGTAAAAAATTTTGCAATGTTTTTAGGTCAAATGCTAATAACAGTAAAACAATCGCTCCAGATGTCATTAATCCGCCTACAAATCCTCCGCCTGGTGTATAATGACCCGCAAAGAATATATAAACAGCGAAAAGAAGAATGATAAACACCACAACTTTCGTCGTTGTTTGTAAAATAAGGTCATTGGTTTTCATTTTTCTTTCCTCCTTCCAGACGTAACTTGATCATTCCGAAAATTCCAAGTGCTGCGATTGCAAGAACAGTAATTTCAAACATCGTATCAAAACCACGGAAATCAACAAGGATGACATTCACCATGTTTTTTCCAGCGGCTTTTTCATAGGTGTTATCAACATAGTATTGGGCGATAGAATCAAATAGCTTATTACTATGTGCTGACAAAGCAATCATTGTTACAATAGCTCCCACTCCAACGGAAATAACCGCATTTGTGATTCTAAATCTCATCCGTTCTTCTCTCTTTTTTAATTTTGGCAAGTGATAGAAGCAAAGCAGGAATAAGGCAACAGAGATCGTTTCAATAGCCAGCTGTGTTAATGCTAGATCGGGCGCCCTGAATAAAACAAAGAATATTGAAACAGTGTATCCTACAGCACCCAATAAGATGATCGAGGTTAATCTTGATTTTGCAAAAATAATACTAATAGCACCAATCGATATAACAAGAGCAAGGATGGCCTCAGATATATGAATGCTTGATACATTATTTGTTTTAATGATAAAGGCATCTTTGACAAATAAAGTAGTTGATAAAATGATGATAAAAAATGCAAATAAATAAAGGAGATAGGTCCTTGAAAAGCCTGTCAAGTATCTGTTGGTAATCGTACGAGAAGCTCGTTGCGAAACATCTAGAATACTATTATACAGACGGTTTAACGAGAACTTCTCTGGGAAAAGCTTGTACACCTTTCTCCATTTTGGAAAAGTTTTATAAAGTAAAACACCTAGTACAATGACTCCCAATGTCATAAATAATTCAGTTGTAAAACCATGCCAGAATGATATATGTACATCAACTTTAAAATTAGGCATGATAGCAGCCACAGCTGGTGCAATAATCGTATTTGATAGAAGGTTAGGGAAAAAACCGATAATAATGACGAGACAAGCCAAAATAATAGGGGAAATTAACATTCCTATTGGAGCCTCATGTGGTTTTTTCGCTAATTTCTCTGGCTGAAACTTTCCTGTGAATGTTTTAAAGACGAGGATCATGCTATAGACAAACGTAAATATACTTGCTACCCAAGCAATAACAGGGAACAGAACTCCCCATGTTTCCAGATTAAAAAAACCGATTTCCAGTACACGCACCATGGCGGTAAAGAACATTTCTTTACTTAAAAAGCCGTTAAAAGGGGGAAGACCAGCCATTGAAAAGGTTCCGATAATTGCAATGGTAAAGGTAATAGGCATAAAGTGCATTAACCCGCCGAGCTTGCGAATATCCCGAGTCCCCGTTTCATGATCGACAATCCCAGCTACCATGAAAAGGCTGCCTTTAAAAGTTGCGTGATTGATTAGATGGAATACTGCGGCTACTGTAGCAACACTGAAGTAACTATCATTAATTGAATCAAAATGTAAGGCCGCTCCACCAATACCGAGTAGAGACATAATCATTCCGAGCTGACTGACAGTAGAAAAGGCAAGAATACCTTTCAAGTCTGTTTGTTTAACGGCTGAGAATGATCCCCAAAATAACGTCACAATACCAAAACCGGCAACTAGCCATACCCATAGGCCATTTTCAGCAAATATCGGACTCATTCTAGCTACTAAATAGAGCCCAGCTTTAACCATCGTCGCTGAGTGAAGGTAAGCACTTACTGGAGTCGGCGCTTCCATCGCATCAGGTAACCAAATATGAAATGGAAATTGAGCCGATTTTGTAAATGCTCCGAGTAAGATGCACAGCATAGCTGGTATAAACAATGGATTTGTCAGAATTCCATTCGATTGTTGAATGATCTCAGATATACTGAAGGTACCAGTCATTAAATAGAGGAGAATGATTCCTCCAAGCATCGAAAGCCCGCCAAAAACCGTAATAAGCATCGATTTTTGTGCCCCGTATCGGGACTTTTCTCTGTCATACCAATATCCAATTAGCAGGAAAGAGGAAAAACTAGTTAGTTCCCAAAATGTATACAGGACAATCAAATTATCAGAAAGAACAACACCAAGCATGGCCCCCATAAAAAGGAGCAAGTATACATAAAAGGTGTTTAATTGTTCTTTATCCTTTGATAAATAATAGATGGAATAGAGCACTACTAATGAACCGATACCTGTAATTAAAAGAGCAAATAACAGCCCTAGCCCATCGACTTTAACAGTAAAATCAATACCAAGGGTAGGAATCCAAGCGATGGATTTAATCACAGTCTGTTGATTAGAGGTAATAGGAATATAGGATAGAAAATAAATGAATAAAAAGATTGGCAAAGGAAGAACAAACCAACCCGCATGTATTCGCCTGAGAAGCTTATACATAATTGGTACCAAGATGCCCAGTAAGAATGGTGAAATTATTGCTAGATGAAGCAAAGACAAAACAAGCCCCCCTTTAATAAATGTTATCAGTGTAATTTAATACAGATCGTAAAGTAATTAGATATTTCTTAATTAAAGTTTCCCTGACCTTATTAAATAATGTAGAAACATTGAAAAGATCAAATAAAAGCCCCTTTTTGTTAAACCATCTTGTATAAAAATTTGTTGATTACACAAATTATTTATAGGATGGTGTTGTGTTAATGAAAGTGAAGATTTATGTAACCATTTCAATTTTCATCTTACTATTTTCCTGTGGTTGGCTATTAAATCAAAAAGAAAAACGAGAATTTTATCAACCAGTACTTGATCAAGAAACATTAGAAATACTTCAGATTAATAATGAGCTAGAAGCAGAGATAACCAGAAAATAAGGGCATTTCAGCCTAGAGAATATGTCAAAGTTGAAAGAAATTTTAAAAAAGATTAATTATGTATCCAGGATTAAACCAATGTATTTATACCTCCTCGATTTTTATCATTTGTTTAAATGAAAAAAAACAAAAAGAGCCTATCACCAAGGGCATAGTTATCCCTTGGTGACAGACTCCTCCAAGTACAATCAATATTTTATTATTTATATAATAACATATCTATAGGTTTAAATGAAATTATCTTTGTACTTTGACCATTATGGTCTTTAATTTACCTGCTTTTTTAGTTTAAGCGGAAAGCTGCAAAATTAGATTATCATAATTGAATAAATTTCTTGGATATGAAGGTTGCACTCTTAATCTTAGGTTCTCTGATTAACATAACCAAACAATTTTTGTCGATTTCTATTCATAATTTGTAGATATTTCCCGGGAATTTGTTGAAATTTGAAAAATAGTGATTTCTTTTAACTGTTTGGGGTCGAATGGTAAAATCTCAAAGGTATAAGGTACCGCAATTTCCGTTTCATTGGTTGCTTCCAATCTTTCTTTTTGTTGATACACAAGGTCTTTAGCTGTATCGCCTAGGGGCTTGTCCGTATCGGGTGACGCTATACACGGTCCGATGCCGGAATGAACAAGAGAATGCTCGTTCATCATATATATATATCACATATCAAAATCCTTTTCTAAAAGTTGACGGTTCTGGGGTTTTAATTGCAAGGTATATCGCCCTGCGATACGAATCAACACTTAGCCAAGAGAATGGTTCTTCTGGTGGCCCTCCCGGCAATCGGTTTTGTGGGATACCACCAGAACCAAAACCAAAACCAAAACCAGAACCGACCGTCCAATCCCCTGAAATAGTGCCCTTTTTTAATAGTATGAAAGTATCGGTCACACCGACTACCTAAAAAAACCACGTACAATCTCGATAAATTCCCCCGGCTTTTCGACCACCGTCCAGTGGCCGCACTCCTTGATTACGGTTAATTTTGCATTCGGTAAATATTGCATCAGCAATTCGTTTATTTTTTCAGGAGTAAGCATGTCGCTTTCTCCCTGAACAACGAGAACCGGAATGTCCGCAAGTCTGTGAAGTTTCGACTTCAAATTGTAATGTTCCGTGATGTCTTTACCCATAATCGTGTTTATTTCAGCATTACTCTTGGTTTTGGTTTTACGCGCTAAAGCATCTACCGAATGGACATAGTAGGGGTCAAGAATCCGGAAAAGTTCCTTAGTACCAGCCTCTTCCGTTTCCATTTTTTCCATAACCAGATCCAGCATATCTCTGTCTTCACCCGAGAGTCTTGCAAGCAGCTCATTTTTAAATTCCTCGAACCCCTCAGCTGTGGCCCCCACAGCCGCAGTCAATAGAAGTTTTTCTACATGATCCGGGTACTTAACGGCATATAAAAGGGCTAGCATCGAACCCCATGACTCCCCAATCAGTTTAAGTTTATCAATTCCTAATTGTTTCCGGAGTTCTTCCAGAGTTTCCACCTCTTCCGCCATCGTATAGTCTGCAGAAGATGCAGGCTCAGACAGGCCGCAGCCTCTCTGGTCATAAAGAACCAACTGAAAATCCTGCGCCAGCGGTTCCAAGTGCGGCAGAAAGAATCGGTGTTCACCCCCTGGTCCTCCATGAAGGCAAATCACGGGATCCCCTGCCCCGATTTTTTTGACAAAAATGTTCAGTCCCCTGAGTTTTAGAAATTGCTTCACTTTCATTTGATTACCCCCTAATTAGTAATAATCACAACTAACACTATAAATCGGGATGCTAACCCAGCCGTTTTTGAAAATCTCCTTTTCTGTGAAAAAGGGGCGGAGCGCTGCATAAACGATCGGTATAACCAGTCGGATGTAAAAATATACAATTCGTACTTTGAATAAGTTCAGCCGAGCTCTGCTCACACCGCCTTTATTATACTGGTGTATTACTCATATAAAATACATTTCAATGCATGGGTTGAGAGTTGAAACTCATGTTAGTTTTTTTGAGTGCTTCCTTTTTGAAAAAGGAGCAATCTGAAAATCTTGAAAACTAGCAGTTAATTCCCGCTTCATGACATTCATGATAATAATCAGAAAGAAAATCCAAATACCGGACATAATTCGACCCATGGGTAATGCAGTAAGAACCGAAAATTTTGCCCAATGAGTCCTGACCATTCATTCGATAATGAGGCCAATGGCGGATTATCCGATCCGTCGTTGATGCCGCCAATTTGCGGGCCGCCAATAAAAACCGAAAATATCCCCAAGTGCATCATGAGGACCAGCGTATTCATGTACTGTTGGACCCCCATTAGCAGACCGTATGACCTTACATATGGAAACAAGTGCTTTCTAACGATATGCCGGTGAGTTGCCCCCATTAGATAGGAACTCTTGATAAATGTTTGTTTTTTCAACTCATCTACCATATCCGTTGTGGTTAATACGACAGCAGGGAAGGCAACAATCACTAAAATAAATATTTGGTAAGTGATAATAGTCCAGATTCCAATGCCGGTATACCGCACCGTTACCGGCGTCATTAGCAGCAGCGCAATAATGATACTCGGTATATACCTAAAGCCAATAAAAAAATCTTTAAAGTAGGTTTTTATCTTTGGGTGGGAAAAGGACAGAATGGTCCCTATCACCACTCCGAGCAGCAACCGAAGAATAGTGACGATAAAAGCCGTTATGATCGTGTATTTAGCGCCATCCAAAACAATGAGGAACATATCCTCTCCATTTGGGTTGGTGCCAAAAATTTGGTTTAAAGAAGGCGGAAACGGGGCCCTGCCGATCAGTCCACCCTGCCCGTCATATTTTAACACCTCTTTATCATAATCTGACGGCCCATACAAGGGATAGAGGCAGCTGGCGATAAAGATTCCCAGAATAATCATAGAACCTGCAATCGTAATTTTATTTTTTCTCATAAACGAACCTCTTCATGTCCCCTTGCTTTATAGGCGACGTATCTTATTAATAAATCGATGAGAATAATCGGTACGGCAAAAAGGAAAAAGTTGAACATCACTTGTGGGGCTGGTTGAAACAATATCCTTCCCAGATCAATCGTAAATCCCTTGATTTTAAACATATATTCAATTAATACAATGTTAGACAGGACAAACCAAACAATTGTCCGCAGCTGGATAATATACATCGGTAATGTATTCCTAAGCATATGGAACACATAAATTCGAAAGAGACCCATTCCTTTCGCTTTTGCATAGATCACATACTCCTTTTGCGCTTCTTCCTCCAATACCTTTGCTAAAAATTGCGCCAAAAATAGTGTAGGTAAAAACGAGGTGACGACGATGGGAATAAAATACGGATAAGCGTTAAATCCATACAATTGGAGCAGCTTCAGGCCTGTGCTCTTATAGATTGATATGACGATAATCTGAAACAGAAAAACGACAAGAAGATCAGGGATTGCCTCGACCATATCCAATACCCGTTTAAAAAATTGTCTGAACTTATATGGCCCGATGAGCGTGATTGCTGCCAATATCATTCCTTGCACCGTTATCAATGCTAATGACAGAATCAAAACCCCCATGGTGTATGCATACCTCTCCGTTATATTCTTATCCAGCCACATTTCAATTGGGTAATTTTTGAAAAACTGTACTAACGTATCCCACAGTTTTTCTTTGAAATTCTCAAAACTGGCATCGATTGTCCCAGTATTAATATTAAAAAGTCTTGGGATAGACAAAAAGAGGGTAAAGCCGGTAATCAAACAACTAAATCGGATTAAAACATGCACCATTGTTTTCATTTCTTCCCCTTCATCCAAAACCTTTTTTTATTGGGATGTTCACAAACTTTAACCAGATGAAAGCCCGCCTTTTTTTAAAATTTGTACATCTCCTTCAATAGTTGATCGATTCAATCGTTTCGTTCTCCTTTGACATTTAACTTACATGCATAGTTAGTTGCCGCTTCAAAAGAATATAAGATTCCGCATTTTCTTCGGTGATGAAGGTATCATTCTCCACTAACCCGGCCTGTAATAGTTCCGCTTTTATTGTTTTAATTAACAGGTTTTTGAATAAAACAGAACGGTTGTGTGCGATTTTTCCAGCAATATCACATAACCACTTTTCCAAATGAATCCCCATTATTTTGCTTCTTAACTCGTCTTGTGCAGCCACTCTTATTTTACTCCGCACCAGCTTCCTCTCGGCAAGGGCAGCTTTTAATTTGCTTTTATATATGTTCATGCTAAGATAAACTTCCCCTAAAAGCTCCGTTATCTCACCGTTCTCTGCCATTACTTTTTGGGCAACCAGTTCTTCTTTCATTTCATCCAGTAACAACTCACGAAAGAATTTCGAACGATTATCCGCTACCTGATCGACCACATTCCATAACCACCCTTCCAAGTGCAGGCTGACGGTAATTTTTCTACTCGAAGGACATGATTGGTTTCTCTTCATCCTTTTTACCTCCAAAAAAACAAAACGACTAGTCGGTTTATTATATAATATCAATAAATGACTAATCAGTCTATTAAAAAAACACATTTTCCCCCAATTTGGTTTGGAAAATTACAAGCTAGCTGTGCTTTTTACTTCTGCGATTAATTTGGATATTTTCCAAAACGGATAACAATTGGGGGAAATCAATAACAAACTGAGCTTTTTCTATTTGATATAAAAAGCCTCTCAAAAGTCGAATGACTAATGGAAGTTTCTTTTATTTTAGGGCGTGATTTTACTATTTTTACTAGAACCTCTTTACGACAATATTCTTGATTCTACAGAGGGGTAAACACAGGCTTGACAGCAATTAAAGCTTTTCTAATCAAACGATTAATTAAAAGTGATTTACCCAATTAATCGTTTGATTAAATACCACCTTAGCCCTTTAAAAAACTGAACTTTGGGTTGTTTTCATGAGAAATAATTGTCGTTAATTAGTTGTGGATGTCAGGAATTATCTGCAAATGTGACAAAAGAAACTAACAAAATGTATATTCCCACAACATCAAACAAGTTTTTTTACTAACTAATCGTTTGATTAAAAGGGCAGTAAACCCTTTTATAAAGCACCTTTACCTATTTTGCAGAAAAATTTATTGTCGAAGTACAAATCAAATATTTCTAGATAAGTGGTACGATTGCGAAACAAAATCTATGATACAAAATATTCAGGGAGTGACAGGGATTCGCATACTCTCTATCAATTCCCTTCCCCTTTGGCTAAATCGAGTACAAACTCACCTGGGATAAAGCGTCCACCTGATGAATTCTGGACTACATCACTAATCTTTGGTGGATGCGGCGAATCTACAACAAATTTCAATAGATTCTTATGTACTTTATCATATGAATATTTTTGCAAGACCAAATGCCAAGCATCCAGCTTATGTTGATCAAACTGAAACCTTTCATAATAGACTTGTATAAGGTCCATTAACTTATAAATCTCTTTCTTAGTCATCAAGGTTAAAATCCCCCTCCGCCAGTCTCTTCTTACCTTCTTGCTGATTGAGGTAAGATTCAAATTTTGTCCCAAACAATGTCTCTGGTCGCAAGAACTTATTCCAAACAGGATCAAACTGCCAATCAGATGACTTTAAATCGATGACTCTAGTAAAATCCTCAAGCGTAAATCCTTCTCTATATCTGGCATGAATCAGTTCCCTCGTTTTGATAGAACTTAGTTTAAAGTTTTTTCCCGTCTTCTCATTCAAATAGCCAATAATCTCATCATATGGAATCACCTTTTTGCTGGATGAATCGCATGCGAATTCCTTCGTTTTATCCGAATTTTCGTCAGGTGCTAGTTCCTTTATAGGAGCAGATTGGCTTTCGGGCAGGCTATCTTCAAACTCCTGTAATTTTTCATAGGCAATGCTGTACCATTTTGTCTTATCCATTTTCATCTGATTCCAATTTTCAGAGAGAAGTAATCCTAGCATCTCTAACGATCGAATCGCTCGCTTAATTGTACTTACTGACCAAAATGGCAGCTGCTTCTGCCACTCTTCATATGTATTATAAACCCAAGTTCTCCCCTCAATTTTATGCTTGCTGATCCCAAGCCAATAATGAATTTGCTGCAATACAACTGCCTCATTTAAACCAATTTTCGCTGCCAAACTAGGAATAATCATGACCGGACTTTCATTGATTAATAACCTACTCAACTGAACCTCTCCTTTAATCGTTATTTTAAAAAGGAACCTCGGCTCGACCATAAGACACGAGCAGCCCACCGATTGGTTTATGTTCCTTCACATTCTATTTAGAAATAAAATCGGAAAAAGGACAGGTTCTAATAAAAAATATTTATTCTTGATAAAATCGAAATGGAGGAGGACATTTTATTTGAAGTAATCTTTGAAGTACTCTAATGAAGTAATCTATGGTATTGCTTGTGTCAACAAGAGTATCTCTACATGTCACTCTGAACCTATCCGAACGTCAGGATGATTGCATCATCTTGGTCATTTTGTGCTGATGAACGTACCGTTCAGCCTGAGCATAGAAAGGTGCCCCCGATTTTTCTTGTATCACCATCAAATACCACAAAAGACCTATTAATAAGGACAAAAAAAGAAGCCTCTCAAAAGTCGAATGACTAATGGAAGCTTCTTTTATTATTAGGGCGTTATTACATCATGCCGCCCATTCCACCCATACCGCCCATGTCAGGCATACCCATGCCTTGACCAGCTGGTTCTGGTTTGTCAGCAACTACAGCTTCAGTTGTTAAGAACATTGCTGCAACAGATGCTGCATTTTGAAGTGCTGAACGTGTAACCTTAGTTGGGTCAACGATACCAGCATCGATCATGTTTACCCATTCTCCAGTAGCTGCGTTGAAGCCTGTGCCTACTGCTTCGCGTTTTAAGCGGTCAACGATGACAGATCCTTCAAGACCAGCGTTTTGAGCGATTGTGCGAACTGGCTCTTCCATCGCACGTAATACGATGTTGATACCTGTTGCTACATCGCCTTCAGCTTGAACTTCAGCTACTTTGCTGTATACGTTAAGAAGGGCTACACCACCACCGGATACAATACCTTCTTCAACTGCTGCACGAGTTGCGTTTAATGCGTCTTCGATGCGAAGTTTGCGTTCTTTTAATTCAGTTTCAGTTGCAGCACCAACTTTGATTACTGCCACACCGCCAGCTAATTTCGCTAGGCGCTCTTGTAATTTTTCGCGATCAAATTCAGAAGTAGTTTCTTCTAATTGAACGCGGATTTGGTTAACACGTGCTTGAATTTCAGCAGTCTCACCAGCACCTTCAACGATTGTTGTGTTTTCTTTTGTCACAACAACTTTAGAAGCGCGGCCTAAAGATTCAATGGTAGCTGTTTTTAGTTCACGGCCAAGCTCTTCAGTGATCACTTCACCGCCAGTTAGAGCAGCGATATCTTCAAGCATTGCTTTACGACGGTCACCGAATCCTGGAGCTTTAACTGCTACAGCATTGAATGTTCCGCGAAGTTTGTTCACTACTAATGTAGAAAGTGCTTCACCTTCAACATCTTCAGCAATCAACAATAATGGCTTGCTTTGTTGTACGACTTGCTCAAGAACAGGAAGGATTTCTTGAATGCTAGAAATCTTCTTGTCAGTGATTAAGATATATGGATTTTCTAATACAGCTTCCATTTTGTCTGTGTTAGTTACCATGTAAGCAGAAGTGTAGCCGCGGTCAAATTGCATACCTTCAACTACATCTAATTCAGTTGTGAAGCCTTTAGATTCTTCAATTGTGATTACACCGTCGTTGCCAACGCGCTCCATTGCTTCAGCGATTAATTGGCCAACTTCTTGATCGTCAGAAGAAATAGCAGCAACCTGTGCAATTGACTCTTTGCCTTCAATTTGTTTTGAAATTGTTTTTAATTCTTCAACAGCAGCTGCAACTGCTTTTTCAATCCCTTTACGGATACCCATTGGGTTTGCACCAGCTGTAACGTTCTTTAAGCCTTCGCGGATCATCGCTTGAGCAAGAACCGTTGCAGTTGTTGTACCGTCACCGGCAACATCGTTTGTTTTGCTTGCTACTTCAGCAACAAGCTTAGCACCCATGTTTTCGAATGCATCTTCTAATTCAATTTCTTTCGCGATTGTTACACCATCATTTGTGATAAGCGGTGAACCAAATTTTTTCTCAAGAACCACGTTGCGTCCTTTAGGTCCAAGAGTAACTTTTACTGTATCTGCTAGAGTATCAACACCACGTAACATTGCGCGGCGTGCATCTTCACTAAACTTAATATCTTTAGCCATCGTACAAAAACCTCCTCATATTTTTTAAACGTTTATTTTTTAAAAAATCGCTTACTCGCCAATTACAGCAAGGATATCGTTTTCACGTAGTAGTAAATATTCTGTACCCTGGTATTTCACTTCTGTACCAGCGTATTTTGAGAAGATAATGCGGTCGCCTACAGCAACTTCAAGTGCTACGCGTTCTCCGCTTTCAAGGACGCGGCCAGTACCAACGGCAACTACTTTTCCTTCCTGAGGCTTTTCCTTCGCTGAATCCGGTAATACGATACCGCTTGCAGTTTTTTCTTCTGATTCAACAAGCTCAATGACAATGCGATCACCTAATGGTCTTAACAAATCAAACAACCTCCTCAAAAATATATGTAATTTTGACTTATTAGCACTCTCTATCCTTGAGTGCTAACACAATTATTATAATAAAGAATCTGAAAATCTTTTGCAAGTCTGAAGCATAAATTTTTTTCGTTTTTTGCAACTTTAAAAGTATGTGAAATACAAAAATTTCTATACCTCTTTTTAGCTATAATGGTGCTCAAAATTGAAACTTTCCTGTATTTATGAGTACAATAAAAAGATAATATGGACATGACGGATGGAATTAAAGGAGATATATAATTTGAAGAGGGAATATTGGATTATCATCATTGTTTACATCGGTATGCAGCTTTCGAGCTTAATCGGACTACCTGTATTGATGTTTAGTTTTAATTTTTTGGGAATCAACCAAACTCTTGCTGTTCCTATTTGGCTTATTGCCAGTTTTATGCTTGCCTTGATCATTATTCTTTTTTTATTGCGAAAGGAAATAAAGGGACATAGCTTTAACGAAAGAGGAAGTTCTTTCGGAATCTCAGTCATGTGGGCGTTTTTGGGCATCTTTTTAGCCTATTTTGCCCAAGCTATTGCCATCATGATTGAGAATCGCTTAGGCGTCAAAACGGGCTCTGAAAACACTGAGAATATACTTCGGATCATCGAGTTTTTCCCGTTGGCCATCATTGTAACGAGCATTATTGGTCCGATTTTAGAAGAAATCGTCTTTAGAAAAATTATATTTGGCGCCCTTCATAAACGGTTTAACTTCTTTATTTCAGCTTTGATCAGTTCAGTAATCTTTGCCTTGGCGCATCAAGACCCTGCGCATATTTTAATTTATTCAGCAATGGGCTTTGCATTTGCTTTTCTATATGTCAGAACGAATCGCATCATCGTGCCGATTTTCGCCCATGTCACGATGAACACACTTGTTGTCTTGGTTCAAACCGTTTATAAAGACGATATTGACCGGCTACGACGTGAGGCTGAGGCGGTTCAAAACTTTATCGGAGGCTTCCTATGAGACGTTCACCCTTGTTTTCCGGATTGATTTACTTCCTGCTAGGCGGATTATTTACTTACTTTGCCATCGATGATGTGCAAAAAAACGGCTGGGGCTTCTTTAGCTACCTGCTGATCCTCTTAGCCACATTCGACTTTGGCTCAGGCCTAAAAATGATCACATTTCACTTTAGATACAAGGATAAACTTAAAAAATAATCTAAGGTGTCAGGCACCATGTGAAAATTTCACATGGTGCCTGACACCTTTTCAATATTATTCCGAACCTTCTCCCCGATGGATCACCATTCGTTCTTTCCCCAGGATAAAGATGAACAGGAGGGCCAAGCCTGCGGGGATGAGGGCCCAGGTAAAGGTGTGGACGATTGAACTTGATAAGGCGTCGGTTATTTTCGTTAAGATTTGCGCAGGGATATGGCTTCTTGCTTCTTCCGACAATAAAGCGCGAGGATCTCCGAAAGATTGCCCCTTCGGCATTGGCCCCATCCCTGAGAATGCCTCTTCCAATTTCGCGGTAAAATTACTTCTTTGAATCGTCCCAAAGACGGTAATCCCCACTGTCATTCCAAGCGAACGAATAAAGTTACTCGTTGAAGTCGCCGAACCCCTTTGCTCCATTCCAAATGGATGAATGGCAGCCATACTTAAGACTGAAAAAGAAAATCCAACTCCCAGGCCAATAACAATCATGTAAAGTGTTAAGAGCAGCCTGCTTGTATCCGGGGTGATAGTGCTTAATAACAAGAATCCAATAATCAAAATCACACCAGATATAAACATGATGTTCCGGTAACTCATTTTTGTCGTCAAAAATCCGCCGACTTGTGCCGTAACAACCGAGCCGAGCATCATTGGTAATAAAATCAGCCCCGAATTGGTGGCACTGCCGCCATATACCCCCTGAACAAATATCGGAATATAAACCGCTGCGCCCATAAACGCTGCCCCGTAAAACAAACCAACAATTGTACTTCCGGCAAAGAGTTGATTCTTAAACATCGAAAACGAAATAATCGGGTCCTTTGCTTTTGTCTCAACCAATAAGAAGATGAGAAAAAGAACCGCAAATCTGTACTGCACCCCAAAAGTTAGAGTGAACTCTAACCTTTGGGGTGTATTTTTATGGCAAAATATAGTGA
>NZ_LDNB01000006.1 GCF_001026695.1 Neobacillus vireti | reverse complement strand
CCGGTTTCCCGAAGTTATCCCAGTCTTACAGGCAGGTTGCCCACGTGTTACTCACCCGTCCGCCGCTAATCATCGGGAGCAAGCTCCCAAAGATTCACTTGCATGTNAGGATCAAACTCTCCAAGAAAGTTGATTAGCTCATAAAAGTTACGTTGGCTTAGTTTTATAAAAAAACTAAAAAATATTGTTTGTTGACGTTTTTGTTTGTTTAGTTTTCAAAGAACAATTTCTAGTGCTTCGCTTTCAAGCAGCTATATTAGAATAACATTTTAAGTTGTTAATGTCAACAACTTTTTTTGTTTTCTTTCGTCTTGCTGACGACTTTTCATATATTACAGGAGATTAATAGATTGGTCAATACCTTTTCTAAAGTTTTTTTAAAATAAGAAGCAATGATATTGTAAACAAAGCAGCGGTGGGGGTTAGGCTGCTTTGTTCAGGGCCGGTCCACTTTGGTAACAGGGATATTATAAGTGACCCTACCTCTTTAACTCCTTTTAAGACTCTTTAAGTTTGCGTATCATTTTTTTGATAATGCGAATTTGTCCGCGATGGTTCAGCTCGTCTTCAAACACATGAAACCACTTAAAGAAATTGTTTGCCGGTTTGTCCCACCAAAACGGGGTTTGCTCAAATAACCATTCATCAGGCAGGGTTTTAAACGTTTCAATTGTCGTGTTTCTGACATCGGTTAATTGCTTCAAGTAATAATCAATTGTGTTCCCCTTGATTTGCTCCCTCGCGCTGCTCCCTAAATCTAATCCAGGATTTAGTTGACTAATTTCTTCTTCCGTTAGATCCCGGATTTCAAAGGTTTCAATTTGGTACGCTTTCTCCACGGCAGCCATATGGGCTAACAGCATTCCGATTGAATTCGCCTCGTCATCATAAAGGAAGTCCAGCTCCTCAACCGTTAAATCTTTTACAGCTTCCATTGTCGTTGCTCTCGTGTAATTCATCATGGAAACCAATTTGCTAAACTCTAGACCCAAGCCGTCTTTTTGATCAATCAAAAATAATGTTTGCATATCCATTTCAAGTACCCCCCTTTGGAAAAATAATACTTACCTATTATTCGGCATTTGCTTCGGAAAACCCTTTTATGGAAAATGCGAAAGGTTTTAGATTTCTATTAGGATCTTTCTGGAATGATTGTTCTAACATTTTTCCGGGCTAATTACAGTGGTTTGTGTTAAACTAACCAAACGACGTTTAGCGGAACGAACAAAAAAATGGAGTGGTTATATGAGTAAAGCTAAGGGAAAAAGCGGAACAGGCCAAGGAACTGGCAAGAAGGGCTGGAATCGCTGGCAGGCCGGTGCCAACAAAGCAAAAAGTGCCAAACCATATGTCAGTAAAGGCACGAAAAAACCAGATAAAGCACAATAAGACCGACAACTTCAATAGAACAAAATACGATGCTCTTTATTTCAAGAGCATCGTATTTTGTTCCCTTATTATTTTCACCCCGCAGCTACTCTCTCATAAAAGATGCCGGTTTACTTCCCTTGCTCACCACAACCTTTTCACCACGGCCTACTACACGACTCAAGAGCTTTTTCCAAAATGATTGTACTTTTCTCTTTTTCGCAAACCAACTAAACCGCTCCGACTGGCATTGTTTATATCCCTCTTGGACATCTTTCATTCGTTGCTTGAGAGTATATTCATTCACATGAAACATTTCTCTTCCTCCCCCTCTTATAGAGATAGTTTACCAACATTATGAAGAGCCGCTCCATTTTCCTTTGACTTTTCTTCTTCAACACTGCCTGTGTTTACTCGGATGATGTTCTGAAGGACACCTATTAATTTCTTATCGTGAACGGTTACCTCCCCAAGGTTATCTATTGCTACAACCTTATTTCGCAGCACATCTTCGCTTACATCTTTATTAAGAATAAGCTTTCCGTTAACGATAAAATTGGTCGGATCATCTAAAGCGAGGAATTGTTCGTTTGACCAGACTTCTTCCCCCTCAATCATGATAAAGCTATGTTCATAGGATAATATTTCTGTATCTAACAGGCTTGTGAGTTCATACATAAGATCTTCTACCTGCTCATGGCAAACGATAACAGATGTAGAATGAACCTTGGCGATGGTCTCGGTGATTAATTCTCTTGTTACATCTACATCAAACAAAATCGGCTTTTTTGTATATAATTTCTTTTGTTTAAAGCGGCGTATCGAACGGTTGTTTAACCGCAGAGTTCTATTTAACACCTCATATCCTGCTGGAATCACCTCTATCTTACAACCCGCTAAAGAAGCTGTTTTTTTATATAAAAAGGCTTCCTGCTCTTCGTAAAGAAAGATTTTTCCGTGAACCTCCAACTTGCTTATTTTTTCGTCGAATTTTTCCATGTTTAAATCTTTTGAAAAGGAAAGCACTCCACTGATAACTAAAAACGCTTGCTCATCAATCGCTTGGAGGAAGGAATTTGTTAAGGTAAATTTCCCGCTTTCCATCCGCGGCGGTGTCCCTTGATAGCTTTCAAGCTCAAATGCCCCTTTGGAGATAATAGGGCTTAGTAGGCCGGAGAGATGAGCTGGACTATAAACCTTTCCATTTACCATTAAATGAAGCAGTCCTTTTTTCAAATCATCAGGATGAACGTTTTTGTCGACAATGACTTCGCCGTTCACGAGTAGATGTACCGGTTCCGAAATTGATTTCAGGTATGCATCATCGAGTTTCAGTATTCCATTAAAAAGGCTATAGCCCTCTGGCACCTCAGAGGTCGAACCAATATTTCCAATATTCAACGCTGATAAAAGACCGGCATTTCCTTCTCGATAAAGTACCATTCCAACATTTTCAATTCGTTCGATTCCCTTAATGCTTTCTTCTGTCGCATCCAGTAAATTTAATAATCCAACATTTCCAATTCGTTGATTCATCATTTTTCCTCCTCTAATACCGTTCTTAATTTTTTGATGGCTAAATGAAGTTTGTAACGCACCGTTGCGGCTGGAAGCCCCAATTGACTGCCGATTTCCTGGCTGGTAAGCCCGAGCCAATAGCGTTTAAAAATCAAATCACTTGTTTCCTGCGGCAAGTGGGATAAGAGTTCGGTTATTTCTAGGTGGCTATGGGCCGCCCCCTGAATGGAAAAGTCTAAATCGTCCTCCCACTCAGTTAACCGTTTTTCTTTTCTTCGTTCATCAATCATTTTGTTCTTCATGACACGGAAGAACCATGCCCGCTGCTTATAGTCTGGTAAAGTGTGAAGCTGCTCTTCCCTAAGTGCCTTAAGCACCGCATCCTGGACAAGGTCATTCGCTTCTTGTTCATGCCGAGCTATCGACCGGGCAAAGCGGTGCAGATCGTCTTTTAACCTTTCATATAAATCACTCACTCCCACTTTGATCACTCACTTTTGTTTTTTTAAAAGATAGGCTGGGTTAAAAATGAATGTTGATTTCCGTTCCAGGCGCTTCGCTTTCCGCGGGGCGGGCGGTGAGCCTCCTCGGCGCTAAAGCGCCTGCGGGGTCTCACCTGTCCCGCTGCTCCCGCAGGAGTCTCGCGCCTTCCACTCCAATCAACATTGTGCTCAGTAATAACAATGTTCTTTAACACGGCCAAAAGATGTTAAGAAAGTATAAATGAAGAATTTTTACTTTGAAGACTGTGATTCGCTTTCATTTAAGCGAAGAAAATTTGTTTTCTCTGCGTTCTCATATAGGTAACGATTGAAGAGCGCAAAGTGTTGGAGGAATTTGAATAAATATTTTAAACTTTCTTGGGGGTTGGATGAACGAACTCGAACAAAAGTCCTTTACTTGTATTTAAACAAACGTTGGAACAGTTTTCCAACCTTACTAATCCAAGTCATTCAACCAGTTCCAGAACACAAAAAACTGGATAGCCATTTTTAGCTATCCAGCAGCGGAATAAGTTTGGGTGTCAGGCACCGCAAAAACACATTTGTCCACCCCACGCGGACACAACGATGGTGTCTGACACCCATTATTTATTTATTTATTTATTTAAGCTTCAACAACGTTTGGTTGTTGGTATATTTCGGTTTCGAGTTCTCCTGTTGCTTTGCTTGTTAATACGCCTGCTGTCATGGAGCCGCTGACGTTTAGGGCGGTGCGTCCCATGTCAATAAGCGGTTCGACTGAGATAAGCAGTCCGGCTATCGCAATTGGCAGGTTCATGACAGATAAAACGATTAGCGCTGCGAAGGTTGCCCCGCCGCCAACACCTGCGACACCAAAGGAACTAATCATCACGACTAGAATAAGCGTCAGAATAAAAGATGGACTTGTCGGATTAATTCCAGCCGCTGGTGCAACCATTACGGCTAACATCGCCGGGTAAATCCCTGCACAGCCATTTTGGCCGATAGAAAGTCCGAAAGAACCGGCAAAGTTGGCAATCCCTTCTGATACACCAAGATCTTTTGTTTGTGTTTTAATTGTCAATGGTAATGTTCCCGCACTTGATCTTGACGTAAAGGCAAAGGTTAACGTTGGCAATGCCTTTTTCACATAATTCACAGGACTTAGTTTAGCAAAGGATATTAATAGTAAATGCACAATGAACATAAGGATGAGCGCAACATAGGAAGCAATGACAAACTTACCTAGTTTCGCAATCGCTTCAAAATCACTTGTAGCTGTCACCTTGGTGATAATCGCTAGGATGCCATAAGGTGTTAGACGAAGGATAAGTGTAACAACCCTCATAATAACGGCGTACAACGTATCAATGATTTTCGCGAAAAATTCACCCTGCTCCGGATTCTTACGTTTGACCCCAAGATAGGCAATCCCGATAAAGGCTGCAAAAATAACGACTGCTATCGTGGAGGTTGGACGTGCTCCTGTTAAATCTTGAAACGGATTACTTGGAACAAGTTCAAGAATTTGCTGCGGGATCGTCATATTTTCAACACTGACAGCCTTTTCTTGTAAAAGAGCATTTCTCGCCTTTTCCGCATCACCTTCGTTTAGATGGATGCCATCAAGACCAAATCCTAAGGCCGAACCAATGCCAATAGCTGCCGAAATGGCCGTCGTTGCAAGCAGAATGCCGATCACTAGGAAACTAATTTTCCCAATATTCTTTGTTAATTTTAATTTCGTAAAGGCACCGACAATGGAAATGAATACAAGCGGCATTACTACCATTTGTAATAGTTTTACATATCCGTTGCCAACAATGCTAAACCAATCGATGGAGCCAGTTGTGACTTCGTGTGTAGTACCGTAAATTAAATGAATGATAAAACCAAAGATAATACCTAAACCCAATGCAGTGAAAACACGTTTTGAAAAAGAAACATGCTTTTTTTGCATGATGAACAAACCAAGAATAAGTAATAGTAAAATTGCTACGTTCACAATGATCAGAACGGTATTCATCAAATTCCTCCTTAGTTAATTTATTGAAAATTCTATTACACATATTCCTATGAGTCAAGTCGGAATTTCAATTACTATTTAAGAAAAATGAAAACCTCCCAGTAAGGAGGTTTTCATTTCTAATTTACCTTTTCAATTTGATAAAGATGTGAACTGTAATCTTTTTTAATCAGTGGAAGCGTTAAGCCAATTTGCATAAGCTCATCCCCGAAAAAAACCTTATCGTCATTATTTACTTTGTACATTGCCTCCCGCTTAAGTCCGCGCAATTTCAGCCGAAAAAAAGGGGGATTCGGCGTTGCTAGGGTTTTATAATAAAAAACAACCGCGCGTTCCTGTTTAGGCGAAACATACATCCATGCCGTATCCATTCCAGCAAACGGACTTAACAGCCTGAATTGGTCACCAAAACAGACTAGGTCTTTGATTTGATGATATTGTTGGATTTGCGCGGCGACTAACGTTTTGTCGTCCTCGCTCAGTTTATCGATGTTTAATTCGAATCCTAAATTTGCCGCCATCGCCACATGGCATCTCATTAACAGCGGGGTCGTTCTCCCGACTTGGTGATTCGGCACATCTGAGACATGTGCCCCCATCGTGATCGCGGGGTATATAAGACTTGTTCCATATTGAATTTTTAACCGTTCGACCGCATCGGTATCATCACTCGTCCAAGTTTGCGGCATGTAATACAGCATGCCAGGGTCAAAACGGCCGCCGCCTCCCGAGCAGCTTTCATATAAAATCGTGGGAAATCGTTCGGTTAGTTTTTCTAAAATCCAATACAGACCAAGCATATAGCGGTGTACTGTTTCTCTTTGCCTTTCAGGTGGAAGCGCTGCCGAACCAATTTCAGTCATATTACGGTTCATATCCCATTTGACATAGGAAATCGGGGCACTCTTGAATACCTTCGAGAGTGTATCGATTAAGTAATCACATACCTCTTTCCTGCTTAGATCAAGGACCAATTGATTTCTTGACGGCGTCCGCCTGCGTCCCGGTACATGCAGGCACCAATCGGGATGCCTGCGATACAACTCGCTATCTGGCGATACCATTTCCGGCTCGACCCACAATCCAAATTGCATCCGCTTCTTACCAATATAATCAGCCAATCCTGCCAATCCATTCGGCAATTTCTTCCGATTTACCACCCAATCGCCTAACGAACTTTTATCGTTGTCACGACGCCCAAACCAGCCATCATCCAAGACAAACAGCTCAATCCCCAGCTCGTTTCCGGCATCGGCAATCTTCTTTAACTTTTTTTCATTAAAATCAAAATAAGTAGCCTCCCAATTATTAATCAAAATCGGGCGCGTTTTGTCGCGATAAACACCGCGGCAAACCCTTGTTCGCAGCAATTTATGATACGTTCTAGACATTCCGCCGAGACCGTCTGAAGAATAGACCATAATCGCCTCAGGAGTTTGAAACGTTTCCCCCGGTTTTAACAGCCAGGTAAAATCGAATGGATTAATCCCGATGCTGAGCCTTGTTGTTTGAAAAGAGTCTACTTCAATGGCAGCTTGGAAATTCCCGCTGTACACTAAACTAACGCCATAAACATCGCCGTACTCTTCATCCGTATTTCTCGAGAGCAGGGCAATAAATGGATTATGCTGATGGCTGCTTGCCCCCCTGGCGGAAGAAATGGTCTGTATCCCGTGGTGTAGGGAGGAGCGTTCGATGTGACGTTCCCGGCTCCAAGTCCCGTGCAGATGGAGCCAGTCCCAGTCCGCTTGATGGAAATCGACGGACATACTCATACATTTATGTAATTCCACTTCCCTGCTCCCAAGGTGCTCGAAGGAAACAGACCTTGTGATGACATCAAGGTCACGGTAGATTGTATAATGGAGGTTCATTCCAACCCCAAGCAGTGAATCAACCAGGGTGATGATTAATGTATCCGCCTCAGAATCATCCTCGATATAGGCAGCCGGCAATCCTTTTAGCGGACGTTTCCCTTGAAAAATCTCATGAGAATTATAGACAAATTCCGTTATCGTTGACCCATCCGCTGAACGCAGCTGATAGGCTGGCGAACGAAAATCGCCATTTCCATAAGCCGGATACTCCTGAGGCAGAGTATCAAGCGAAAACTTTGGGTCTTTCGGTTCTGTCGTCGGCGAAAACGCCCTGCCCTTAAAGGCTAGGATAGAGGAAGATTGGCGCGTCTTAACCTGCCTGCCCCAATACAAATGGGCCGGATACTTCCCTAAGACAAGCTGAATGATGTAACTAACCCTGCCATTAGATAAATGAAACACTTTCTCTTTTTCATTCCACTCAATCGGCATGCAAATTCCCCTCCTTATCAATCCAACTATATTCATTCCAAAACTAAACAATGCGACCAAGTCAAAACGGGGTAATATACAACAAAGGTCTTACATTTTTTCCGCCTTTTAGCAGAAAATAATGACGGTAATTATCTATATTGAAACTAGGATGTGTAAATGTTATGCAGCATTTGAATCATTTAATAGAACACTATGGGTATTTTGGCATTATTATTGCGTTGGTCGGAGGTATTATCGGGCTCCCGATTCCTGATGAGGTTCTGCTGACTTATGTAGGATATAACATTTTTAGTGGCAAAATGTCTTACTTACCTTCACTTCTATCTGCCTTTGCTGGGGCATGTGGCGGTATTTCGCTTAGTTATTTCTTAGGTGTAAAACTAGGCCTGCCCTTTTTAATAAAGTTTGGACCTAAATTTCATATTACGGAAGAAAAAGTGAGTAGGACAAGAAAACTTTTTTTGAAATTTGGACCTTTTCTCTTAATCGTCGGTTTTTTTATCCCCGGAGTCCGGCATATCACTGCCTATCTTGCAGGTATTAATGGCTATTCCTATCGAAGGTTTGCTCTGTTTGCCTATTCTGGCGCGGTAACCTGGTGTTTTTCTTTCATAACTCTCGGAAGGACGCTCGGTGAGAAATGGATTCTCGTTGGAACATATCTTTCTAAGTATAGTATTTATTTAATTTTTGCATTCCTGCTCGGCTGCCTCATATTTTATACCTATTGGCGAAAAAAAAGGCTGCTGGGGTTGGTCGATAAATAACATCCTTATAATAGAACTCCTTGATTTCAGGGAGTTTTTCTTTTTTAGCCGATAGGAAGACTAACTTTCATAAGCTAAACAAAGATCTTATAGTACGATCGTATATTTTTTATTATTTTCTCCAGCCTTTGAAAAGACCCGTTCCGCGTATTGAATTTCTTTTTCCGACATTAATAAAACCGTTGAACTTCTTGTCCCGTAATGCTCACTTTTGATAAACAGCGGTGAGAGCATTCTTTCCCACTCTAATGAAATGCCAGTACTAGGAAGGATACTGTCCGGTGCAGGGTCAGAATGTTGGAGCAGCTCGAAAAGCTTGTCTGCCAAATCTTCCTGTTTCCCTGTTATGATTCTTGACAGACCTTCCCTGCCTATTTTTACTTTTGGCCATTCGGTATTCAATAAATGATTACTGACACCATAAATGCCAGGCTCAATCTTTCGCAGCATCTGCTCAATATTCGAATAATAAAACAACTCATTTGCATCGCCTGCAAGTAGGTTATAGCCTGGATATTCATTATTGTAATCAGCAAGGCCTTGCAGATAATCCTTTACATTCCCTTTGTGTTTCAAGGCTTCCGCCACCAGTTCACCGCGCGACCGTTTGCCTTCAATTAACTCTTGGGGATTGCGATAGTTGGTTAGGGCAGCAAAACGCCCTTTGGTGGTGATTCCCATCCAAGTTCCCATTTTTTCTAGATCCCGGCCGGCGAGGATTTTAGGACTCTCTTCCCAGTAATGTACTGGGGCAGTCGGCCTCTGATAAAATTCATCACGGTTCGCCGCCACGATGAGTTTATATACCGGATGTACTTGATAGGCAAACAAAATTAAACACATTCCAATCACAGCCCTTTTATTAAAAATTATAACAATTTTGGGTGTCAGGCACCATGTGAAAAATTCACATGGTGCCTGACACCCTTACTGACACCCTTACCTTATTTCTAAATACGAAAAAAACCGGGTATTCCCCGGTTTCTACTTTACTGGATAATTTATTTCTTTAAATGTGTCATCGTCACTTCTTCGCCGAGGGACCACTTTCTCATCGCCTGGCATTAGTCTCCAGCCTTTGCTTACAACAATTCGCAGCCACGTTCCAGGAATCCAGGAAGTCACCAACGCTAACATAACAAGGATAGCGAAAAACTCCTGATTAATGATACCCGTTGAATAGGCTACCGATGAAAGGACGATGCCAGGGCCGCCCCGGTCATTGATTGCCAATCCTAAGTTTAAACTTGTAAAGGGGTCTTGCTTGAGGGTACGGGAAGTAATGTAAACAGCTAACGTTTGTGTTAATGTTGCAAATAATAGATAGCCAAGGAAGAACAATGGGTTAAAGTGTCTGACAAGATCTAATTGTAATCCGACCGTCGCAAAGTAGATCGGGATAAACCATGAAAATGAGATATTCGACACCCCTTGTTCTAGCCGTTCAGACACCACTTTTGGCAAGGCTACTTTTGCAACAATCCCTGCAAGCAGGGCACCAAAGATCGCCTCAACATGAAGATTACCGGCAAGTGATGCAAGCATAAACATGATAAATAAGAAGTATCCTAAATTGGATGACCTGAACAAGAGGTTCTGTTTAATGATCGTCATTCGTTTAAATAGCAGGTAGCCAAGAAACAAGGTGCCAAGAATAAACGCAGTCGATATCGAGATACTTTTCACCGCAGTACCTAGAGTAAAAACGCCTCCTTCGCTAGCGATGGCAGTGGCGAACCCTAATGCAACCCAAAGCAGTACGTCATGAATTCCTGCGCAGGCAATAACAATTTTTGCAAAACGGGTATGCATAATTCCCAGGTCATTAAATATTTTGGATATAACCGGAATCGATGTTATTGCAATGGATATTGCAATAACAATTTTGAAAGCTAAGGTGTTGTTAGCTGTACCCAAATACGGAGTAATGTTAAACCAACCCGCCGCAAGCCAGCCCACGATAAAAGCTGGAATGGTCGCACCAATTACTAATGCCGAGGTGATTTTTGCGTCTTCCTTACTAAATTTCGTCTGGAATTTAAGCCCTGAGCAGAACATCAAAAGCAGTAAACCAAACTGATAAAGAAGGCCAAACAATTTATCCTCTCCGGCAAAACCCAGAAACAACCATTTAAATGCATCCGGGAAGAAATGCCCTAATAGCGTTGGGCCGAGGACTAAGCCTGCGGCAACCTCCCCTATAACTCGTGGAATGAATATTCGCTCCGCTAAATACCCTAATAAGTGTGCCATTGCTAATAAACATCCCATAGCCATAAGAAAATGACTAATTTCCGCCCCGCTTAAACTAAACATTCCGTGCATCATCCTTTTCAACTTTTATTGGTTACTTTTTATAAAGGTATGCAATAATAGCCTCAGTGAAATGGACAATTGTCCACTGCTTGTCAAAATTAAAAAAAGGGTGTCAGGCACCATGTGAAAAATTCACATGGTGCCTGACACCCTTTTAACAAAAACTACCAGCCCCGGCTGGCGCCGCCGCCTCCTGAGGAACCGCCCCCGCCACCGCGGGATCCTCCGCCGCCTCTTCCTCCACCCCTGAACAAGATGGAAAGTAGAAGGTAGGTGAGGGTACCGCCAAAGAATTTAAAGTCAAGGAACACGACGACAACTACAATAATAATGAGGAGCCATGGCGGAATCCCTATCCCTTCATTCTTAGGTGCTGTCTGCTCTCCTCCCTTGACGCCATATTCTGCAAGTACCTCTTTCACCAGGACCTTATACGTTTCAACAACAGCATTATTCGGCTGCTGATTTTTCAAACTTGGAATAGCATATTGATCAAGAATCCGTCCTGCCTTACCATCAGGAATTCTGCCCTCGAGCCCGTATCCTACTTCAATCCTTGCTTTCCGTTCCTTCATTGCTAAAACGAGTAAGACACCGTTGTTTTCCTTTTTGCTTCCAATTCCGTACTTTCGAAATGCCTCAACGGCAAATTCCTCTATTGTTCGATCCCCGATTGTCGGGACCGTCAAAACGGCAACCTGTGCTGTCGTTCGATTTTCAAGGCTTCTTCCTAAATTGATTAACTCAGCCTTTTCCGTTTCGTTTAAAACATGGGCAAAATCCTGAACATAAATATCTCCCGTAGGGGCGGGAATTTGAACATCCTCAGCAAGTGCATTTGCTGCACATAGTAGCAAGGTGAAAAACACCAATAGAAGGCTGAAGACCCGTTTCGCATTCATCACCCATTGCCCCCAAAGTCAACCTGAGGTACTTCCTGTGCTTTAGGATCCGCTTTAAAAT
This sequence comes from Neobacillus vireti, assembly GCF_001026695.1. Lineage (GTDB taxonomy): Bacteria > Bacillota > Bacilli > Bacillales > Cytobacillaceae > Neobacillus > Neobacillus vireti. The sequence continues at coordinate 218,298 of NZ_LDNB01000006.1, read as the reverse complement.
ATTCCTTTTCATTAAACCCGGCAATTCTGGCGATGATTGCTCCCGGGAATTGCTTTACTTTTTTGTTAAACACAGCTACCTGGTCATTATAATCCTTCCGGGCAACAGAGATTCGATTTTCCGTTCCGGCCAGTTCATCCATTAATTGGGCAAACTGCTGGTTGGCCTTCAGGTCTGGATAGTTTTCTACAACGACGAGCAAACGGCTTAACGCTCCTGATAATTCGGCGTTTGCAGTCGCTTCCTCTCCCGGTGTTTTCGCCCCGGCAAGTCGTGCACGGGCATCGGAAATGGAGGTTATCACTTCTTTTTCATGTGCGGCATAACCTTTTACCGTATTTACTAAGTTGGGGATCAAGTCTAGCCTTCTTTGCAGCTGATTTTCAATTTGTGCATAAGACTGATTCACGTTTTCTTCGGAATTGACAAAGTTGTTATAGCTGGACATGAACATAAGCCCAAAAACAACAATGACAGCAATAACAATTCCGATTGCCATAAAACCTTTTTTCAAAATATCCACGCTCCTTTCTCACCTATAGGATATATCACTTTAAAAATAAGTTCCGTTTCTAATATTAGGATGAATTTCATCGCTCAATTATATGCTTATATTTGTATACCCGTTACTAAAAGCTATTAATCGAATAAAAAAAAGCCCAGAGACAATTCTTATAGAATCATCCCCACGCTTTCTTAATTCTAAGTAACGGGCGCTTGCGCATTCTAAATTTATATGAGCTTTTGCCCACAGTTTGAGCAGAAATTGGCCGCTCCTGTTTTTGTCCCGCAATTCGGGCAAAAGTTTGGTCTTGGTTGGTCTCCTGCATTCGGTTGTGAAGGAGGTGGTGTATTTTGAACTGGTGCAGGCTGATTTTGCGTATGCTGATTCTGATTCATTTGATTCATCATTTGGCCCGCAACATTCATCCCCATCATCATTCCAGCCATATCTGATGCCGTCCCGCCCCCGCTCATTTTTCCAGAGGCCATGCCGTCTGTTAAGGAGATTTGCTGGTACCTGCCAACATCACTTACCATGCCGTGCGAAGCATTTTTAGTAATCATGTCTTGAATCTCTTTTGGATAGCTGAAGCTCATGACATTAAACCCGGTAATGGTGATGCCGCTCTTGATCATTTGCATATCTAAATCCTCTTGAATTCCTTTTGAAATGTCGAAGGAATTTGCCTGCAGATTGAACATATCCTTCCCTTCCCGTGTAATCCATTTCATCAGGAGCTGATCAAGGATGGATGTGATGCGAATTTTGACATCCTCCACTACATATTGATCCTTTACACCGGCAATTTGATCGATTAAGGCAATATAATCATGTACTTTAAAATTAAATGTTCCGTTCGCGCGAATCGGCATGCCGCCTGGGAGTCCCAATGTCGGGATATTAATCGCATTTTGCGTTCCCCATTTCACCACAAACTCTTTCGTATTCACAAACAGCACTTCTACCCTCATACCACTATTGAAGCCAAACTTGAATCCCTTTAAGGTCGATAAGAAGGGAATAATTTGTGACTCGATATCGTACTCGCCGTCATCCCGAAACACCCCTTCGATTTTTCCATTGTTAAAAAAGATTGCATCTTGACCAGGTCGAATAATCAGTTTGCTCCCCTTTTTAATTTCACGATTGCTCCATTTATAAAAAATCATATCATCTCTAAACTCTTGCCATTCCACAACATTTGCAAATTGATTTTTAAAAAAAGACATCGATCAGCTGCTCCCTTCTACTAATATCAGAATTTATATGTTTTCGAATTTGAGAATTGTCTAGCTCCAGCGCCCTAGCGGCTAATGTCCTTCGCTCTCCGCCCTACGATAAGTCAACATCGCATCGCTAACGCTCTTCGTGTTTCCTTTATCTCAGTTGGAGCGCTCCAGGCCATACGCCGCTGACCAGGGCGCTTGCGCTTTTCTTACTTAAAATTTGCCTCTGCTGCCGCTATGCGAGTGACCGCCCCCAGTGATTCCGCCTCCACCGCCGCTATGGGTATTATTAGATGGTTTCCTTTGCCGTGTCACTGTTTGTCTGACAAAATTATCATATTTGTTTAGTACTCTTGATTGATCACTATTCATATAGGTTCCGGCATTTACCGTGACCCTGCCGCCAGAGCGATATGCCATAATCGCTACAACTACACCGGCAACGATGAAGGAGGCAATTAATTGAAACCACCATTGAAAAAATATATTCTCCTGGTCGGCCCCCGAATCATAGCCGTTGTACCCAACCGAACTTCCACCCGGCCCATAGTCCGAATATCCATCCGACCCGCTGCCGTCATTCGGCTCATTGCCCATATATTCATGGGAGGCAGTTATAAATGCCGAAAAGGCTTGAAAGTAGTGACCATCTGATAGATCAGGGGTAATGTTATCACGAATCTGATCCAACCGTCCATCACTCAAATATTGCTCCGCTTTTTTAAAACCTGCCAAATAAATATCCCGTTCTTGCATGTCGATGGCTAGTATCGCTGTATTTCCATGCGGCTGGTCATACCCGGGAGCATTATCATCATAGAAATCCTCCACATATTGAACGATATCCTTTCCATCCGTTCCACTTACCGTGAGAATGATAAAAGCGGTCTCCCTCTCTTTGCCCAGTTCACTTGCGATATTTTGAAGTTCTGCCGCCTCATTATCCGTCAGTAAATGGGCAAAATCATAAATATACTTGTTCCGATCAAAGTTTTCAGCTTTAGCCGGCATTGCCCATGGCAGCAGCAGAAGAAGAACCGCTATCATTAAGAAAAAGATTCCTCGTTTTTGCAGATAAATCCTGCTCACCAAAACCCGCCTCCCATCATATAAGAGACACATTTTAAGGCAAGGAAGGTTCCAGCCGCGATGCCGCTAAACCACATCGCCACTTTAGATGTGCTGATTGGCGGTTTGCCGACTATTTTTCCCGTCTCGCCATTCATCGCAAACGTATAATCAGAATTGTTATAATCATAGCTGACCATCCAAACCGGCAGTAATACATAATCGCTGTTCTTGTTTATCGTATCAATTTGTTTATTCGTATAATTTACTGAATGATAGCCTGTTAAAGTTGAACGAATATAAGAATCAATATAGCCGCTGATTTTATCTTTCGCTCTTGGAAGCAGCTCTTCGTCTGTATAATTGTATTTTTCCGCAATATATCCCGCTAAATATGGGGTTTTAAAATCTTTTAATTGATCATATGGGTATGGTTCTAACCTATCCATTAATTTATCATTCATCTTTTCCGATGCATCAACAGGGATTTTGACATAATCAAGGTTGATATCACGGAAAGCATCAAAATACTTCGTTTCTGTATAAATATAATCTCCCTGTGTGTAGGTTCTGACTTTTGTACATGTGGCATTTACTTGCACCTTACTATTTAAATCAAATAACCAAAATGGAACATACATGCCCGTCAGGCTCTTAATACGGTCTGCATTCATGAAGCCTTTTGGAGTCAGCAGCCCTTTTCTGCACCATTTTTGAAACGCCTTCGTTGCCTCTTCCTTACTGATCATAAATGGAATGACCTTTGCCGGTGCAAGAGTACCCGATAATCTGTCGGCAATGACAACACCCGCTCCGCAGAAACTGCAGTTTGTTGCGGCTGTTTCAGCCTCTGTAATAAGAACAGCCCCACAATTCTCGCAATGGTATTCGTTCGCCTCATCCTCCGAGAATCTTACCGACCTCAATTCTTCCGGATAATTTTCAATATTTTCGTGTCTGCCGCAGCTCAGGCAAGATAATTCCCCTGAATCGGGATCAAAGCTCATATCACTCCCGCAGCTAGGACACTTATAATGAAGAATCATTTTTTATCACCTCTTTTTGGGACATGGGGTCAGGGGACCTTGTCTCTCTTTCTTTCTATTTATCGAATTGGGACAAGTTTCTTACCCTCTCGTCCCCGAGTAGTTGACCGATATCCGCAATCAGTTTGTTGTGCATTTGTTTCATTTTCTGAGCATTTGATGAAGCCAGTTGATACGCTGCTTGCAATTGCGATAATTCTGCCGCCAAAGCTGCTTTCTTTTCGAGAAATCGCCTCGTATCCCCTTCATTACCGGCTTCTAATGCCTTGAGACGATAGCGCTCCATTTTTTCCATATCATCGTGGCACTCATTTAATGCCCTTTTTGCCCTCTGCTCTTCAGCCGCCACTGATGCCGTTTTCGCTTTTATCTTCCCTAAATCGCTGTTAAGTTTTTTTAAATACTGCTTAATCATTTTATCTGGGTCATCAGCCTTATCCAATATTGCGTCGATATTGCTTTCCATAATATCATTAAATCTTGAAATAATACTCATCCTGATTCCCCCCCAATTCTGAAACAAATATAAAAAAGCATCTCTACATATATACTGTTTGATTTTAAAAATAGTTTCACTTTTTTGCTGCCGTATTTCGGACATGGGCACATTGTCCCTCTTTCTATTGAAAAGGGACGAGGTACTGTCCCCTCATCCCTAGATCACATACTGCTGATATTTTTCAAAATCATTTTGATTACATTCCACGGTTAGCTTTGTGCCGTTATCGTCATAGCTCGTTGCAAGCACATTCGCATTCTCGTTAAGGTAGGAAACTAATCGCCCTCCGTCAAAAGGGATCAGCATGTCGCAATGGATTTTATTTTTAAAAACGCGTTCGCCGATCAGCTCGGCTAATTCCTCGATTCCGACTTCTTGTTTCGCCGAAAGATACAGACTTTCGCCCTTCAACTGCGGAATTTCAATATCAACTAAATCCGCTTTATTATAAGCGTAAATCATAGGAACATTTTCAATCCCGATATCTTTTAGCGTTTTATTGGTTACGTCAACTAGTTTTTGATAATTAGGACTGGAAAAATCAACGACAACAATCAATAAATCCGCTGTTGCAGCCTCTTCCAAAGTCGACCGGAAGGCTTTGACGAGATGGTGCGGCAGCTTATCAACAAATCCGACCGTATCAGACAGCAAAAAGGGCTGATGATTGGCCAGTTTTATTTTTCTAACCGATGTATCAAGGGTGGCGAACAACATATCTTTCTCAAACACTTGTTTATTGAAGGATTGATGGGATCTTCTTAGCAGTGCATTCAAAATCGTTGATTTCCCTGCATTCGTATAGCCGACTAAGGAAACTAGCGGCACACCGCTCTTCTTGCGTTGATTGCGTTGTGTTTCCCGCTGCGCGACGAGCGCCTCTAATTCCTTATTCAAGACCACGATTTTTGCTTCGATTTTCCGGCGGTCGAGCTCTAATTTGGTTTCACCGGCACCTCTATTTTTTAGTCCGACACCGCCGCCTTGCCGCCCTAACGATTCGCGCTGGCCAGTAATCCTTGGGAGCATGTACTTTAAGTGTGCCACTTCCACCTGGAGCTGTGCCTCTCTCGTTTTGGCTCTTGACGCAAATATATCCAAAATCAACATCGTCCGGTCGATTACTGTTTTGCCCAGCTCTTGCTCAAGATTGCGAATCTGCGTGGCGGATAACTCGTCATTAAAAATGACTAATTCTGCATCCAGCTCTTCAAGGAATCGGAGCGTTTCTTCAATTTTTCCAGTGCCGATATAATGAGTTTTATTTATCCTGTTTAAATTTTGCGTAACCTCAGCGACTGAATCGATGTGGCAAGCGGCGGCAAGGTTCGCCAATTCCTTCATTGAATAGGAAAAGTCCGCTTGCTGCTTGATATTGACACCTACTAAAAGCGCTTTTCGATTTCCTTTCATGGTTAAATTCCTCCATTCATTTTGAAAAATTAGCCAAAAAAAGCACAGACCTCTGCCTGTGCTAAAGTAAATGGAAAAAACCATCTTGAAAACGCCGATAAGGTATTGACCTTTTCTGGCTTGTTAGTGGGTTTTGTTTGAAAAATAACCTATACAAGTTCTTTATTACGATAGCAAAGAACAAGTAAAGGATGCATTCCTCATATTATTTATTTTAAAGACAGCAAAAAAGAGGGGACATTTTAATGCGGGGTCCCCGCTTTTTCACTTACCGTAAGATAAAGGTTTCCCTAAAAATAGGCAGACCAATCCCATTTACTCTGCACAGCAGGCAGAGATTTGAACGTTATTCAATTAACGGTTCAAAGTTTGGAATCGCAATCTGCAAAAATACACAGGGAAAACCTCCATTTCTCTATAATTACGATAATGATAACATCATATTTTTTGGAAATCAATGGGTTTTAAAAGAAACATCCGAATTACAGACAGAACCTTCAAAATTCCTTTTCCACTAGTTATGAAATGGTTAGTTTGGGTTAAAAGCTGCTATTTCTTATGACGAGTTCGGTGGCGATAAATATTTTCTTGGCTGTCTTTCTGCCTTCGATTCGCTCTATCAGTGTGTCTACGGCGGTTTCGCCCATGAGCTCGGTATACACCTTTACCGTGCTTAACGCGGGAAAGACATATTTGGAGACACTGATATCATTGACACCGATAATATTCACGCGGTCAGGAACAGAAATCCCTTCCTCTAGCAATGCCCTGAGCGCTCCTACAGCAATAGAATCATTCCCAGCAAAAAAAGCAGTCGGCAGGTTATCGCTATGCTCCTCAATTGCCCGTTTCATCAGAGAATACCCGTCATCAACAGAAAAAGTACCATGGTACATAAAGGTTTCGTTCAGCATTCCTTTGTCAGCAAAATAGCGTTTGAATGTCCGTTCTCTTGGATCTTCGATAATAGAGGTATTGTCTTTAAACCCCTCTCTGCCACCGAGATAACCGATGTGCTTATGCCCTTTTTCAATAAAATAATCGAGTACTTTACTCGTCGCCTTTTCAAAATCAATTACAATTGAATCAAACCGGTCTTCATCCGGAGAAGTGTCGACAAAGACAATATTTTCGCTAATCTTAACCAGCTCACCCACCTGCTGACTGCTAAATTTCCCGATGGCAATCAGCCCCCGAATCTCATTCTCCTTTAAAGCCTCATAGTTGTCTTGAAAAAACTTGGCCGTGTCAAGCCCCTGCTGAAGGCAGCGGTTTTCAACCCCTAGCCGGATCGACATGTAATACAAATCTTCGAGCTCTTCCTTTTCGGAATACCATTGCAAAACGGCAATTTTCCCCGACTCCTGCTTTCGTGCCGGTTTCTTTTTATACGATAATTCCTCTGCAGCTTCAAAAATCCTCTTTTTAGTATCATCGCTGACTGAAAGGGTGGTGTCATAATTCAGCACGCGGGATACCGTCGCAATCGAAACGCCTGCCATTTTTGCAATATCTTTAATTGTTGCCATTTCTATTCTCCTAATTTTTCAATGAAAAACTGGTACGTTGTTGTTGAATAGTATAATTCCTCTGGGTTTAAAATGACAGTTGGAAATTCCGGATGATGAATCGCGTCAGGCAGGCCTTGTGTTTCCAAGCAAACACCTAAATAATTTCTTGCCGGAACACCTGAAATAGAGAAGGGGCCCATTAATTGATTCGAGGTATATAGGACCACACATGGCTGATTCGTGGTAACCGCCAGCCCCCTACCGCTTTCCTTATCACGTAAAACGATCGTGTTTTCCCCTTTTTTTGCAAAAACAAGCGGGTGATCATAGCCATTTCCGGCCAGCACATTTTGTGGATGCGTTGAATTCTTCCCGTCCCTTAAGCTTCGCTCCTGATAAAAATCAAATGGGGTGCCTGATGCGTCCATCATTTTACCTGTTGGAATCAAATCAGGCCCCAGCTCCAAAAAGCGATCGCTTTCCAGTTGAAGCTTGTGCTCCAAACAATCTCGTTTCAAATCACCGCTTAAATTAAAATACGAGTGATTCGTCATGTTCAGCAATGTTTTTTGATCGGTTCTGCCTTCAAAGGTCACGCATAGTTCATTTTCATTAGTTAGCAGATAGGTGACACTTGTTGTCAAATTACCCGGATAGCCTTCTTCACCATCAGGGCTAACGTAAAAAAACTTCACACCCACAGCATCGTTTGTCACTAATTTTTCCGTTCTCCAAATCACTGAACTAAAGCCCTTGTTCCCGCCATGTAAGTGATTAGGAGCCTCATTAGCCGCCAGCCTGTATTCTTTTCCATCCAACGTAAATTTAGCACCGTTTATTCTCCCCGCCACACGACCGACAACAGCTCCAAAGTACGGGGACCATTGGAGGTAATCATTAAAGTCTTCGAAACCGAGCACAACATTTTCAAAGTTCCCGTCACGGTCAGGGGCGACGATTTTGGAAATCACACAGCCGTAATTCAGACATGAAACTGTCATACCTGAATCGTTGGCAAGAGTATACTCAATAACGGACTCAGCCTCATACGTGCCGAATAATCTTTCTAGTATTTTCATCAATATTCACTCCTTTATTTCTTTGGGTCATAAATTTTCTTTCTACAGGAGGTGCAATTCAACAAATTCCAAACGAGAATCTACAAACATCAAGCCCCTGCCAAAAAATCCTCCACTATAATGATTCGATAAACCGCCGGAATCCGGCCGCTCCCGCTCGATCCCGTTTAAACACTCCGGCATCCTCTAATACCCTCAAGAACTTCTTCCCAACTTCCTCCCGTACCAGACCCTCTATATTCGATTCACTGGCAACCGCATGGTAGCGGGTTTTTAACTCTTCCGCCCAGCTTACATGATAATCAGCCACTTCAGTAGTTTTACCGAGGATGAAATTCCCGACTTCCTCTAGTTCTTCCTTTAAACGTGCTGGCAGTACAGCCAATCCCATAACTTCAATTAAACCAATGTTTTCCTTCTTTATATGATGCACATCGGCATGTGGATGGAAAATTCCCAGTGGATGCTCCTCACTGGTCCGGTTGTTGCGCAATACTAAGTCTAATTCGAAATAATCTCCTTTTTTGCGGGCAATCGGGGTTATCGTATTGTGCGGAGTCCCTTTAGTCCACGCCAAAACTCCGACCGCTTCATCACTGTAATTTTTCCATTTTGCTAAAATATGAGCCCCTGCTTCCACTAACGAGTCTTTTCGTTCTGAACGCAGACGAATAACCGACATTGGCCATTTGACAATAGAGCACTCGATATTCGGGAACCCCCCCATCGCAAACTCCCAGTCCGAATTTGCCTTCGCCATCGCAAATTCATAGTTGCCGCCTTGATAATGTTCATGCGAAAGAATCGAACCGCCGACAATCGGAATATCGGCATTGGAACCAAGGAAATAATGAGGAAATTGCTCGACAAACGTTAAAAGTCGCGCAAAAGTCACCGGGCTGATTTTCATATCGGTATGCCTTTCAGACAAAACAATACAATGCTCGTTGTAATACACATAAGGTGAAAATTGCAGATACCATTTCTCTTCCAAGAGATTTAACCGAATCATCCGGTGATTTGATCGGGCCGGGTGCCCGATTCTCCCGGCATACCCTTCATTCTCAATACACAGCAGGCATTTCGGATAATTGGTTTTTTCTGCCGCCCGTTCGCGCGCAATACTGACCGGATCCTTTTCCGGCTTCGATAAATTAATCGTGATGTCGATTGCACCGTACTCTGTCTCAGCCTTATACTCGATATTCTTTTTAATCTGCTTCATCTGAATGTAATTGCTATTTTTACTTAATTGATAAAAATAATTCGTCGCCGCTTGCGGATCCTGTTGATATTTTTCAAAAAAAAGCTGATTAACAGTGGACGGGCGCGCGATAAAGCAGTTGATTAGTTTGCTAGAAAAGACTTCTTTTTCATCAAAAAGATTTTCAATTATCCCTTGCGAGCAGGCATACTCAACCATCTGCTCGAGTAAATCAGGAATATCAATTTTCTCACTCATTTCCATTTCGTTAAAATCAGCTAAATGAAGCAGTGATAAAAGCTGATTGCGAGCATAGATTTCATCTTCCCGTTCGATTAATCCTGCAGCAAGCGCTTGATGAACTAATTGCTGGACTAATTGATTAATCATTTTTCGCTTCACCTGCACCGTTTACAACGAGTTCACTCATTTATACCGTCTCCTCGATTTCAATTTCCTTTGCACCGTCGCCAATGCTGGCAACGTAAAAAGCTGCCTCGTAGCCAATTTTAGCAAGATAGGCCGCACCCACATTAGCAATGAAGCTATCGACCGCATCATTTTCAACAATCGCGATGGCACAGCCGCCAAATCCGGCACCTGTCATCCGCGCTCCAATGACACCCGGCTGGTTCCAAGCAGCTTCTACCAAACTATCAAGTTCTAAACCGGTCACTTCATAATCGTCACGTAAAGAAATATGCGATTGGTTCATCAACTGTCCAAACGCTGCTAAATTTCCCGCTTTCAGCTTCTCTAATGCCTGGAGCGTCCTCGCATTTTCATAAACCGCATGCTTCGCCCGTTTGCGTACGGTTTCATTTGTAATCAACGATTGAAATTGAGCAAATTCTTCTTCCGAAAGCTGTCCCAGTGCTTCAATAGGAAGCTTTCGCTGAAGCTGTGCAAGGGCCGCCTCACACTCACTTCTGCGCTCATTGTATTTAGAATCAGCCAGCTCGCGGCGTTTGTTCGTATTCATAATGATGATTTTGTGATTTTCAAGCTGGATCGGCGCATACTCATATTTAAGTGTCTGGCAATCCAGTAAAATTCCGGCATCCTTCATTCCCATCCCAACTGCAAATTGATCCATAATGCCGCTGTTGACGCCGATAAATTCATTCTCGACCTTCTTTCCAAGCTTGATCAACTCAACTCGTGGAATCTCTATCCCAAACAAGCCAGCAACGAGGACTCCCGTTACTAATTCAATTGATGCGGATGAGGAAAGCCCGGCACCATTAGGAATATTCCCGTAGATTGCACACTCAAATCCAGACGGAATCTCGTATCCCGCCTCTAGGATATAGCGGATCATTCCCTTTGGATAATTAGCCCAATTGTCTTCTTTATTATAATCCAGCTGACTAATGTTAAATTCAATGATTCCTTGGTCAGGAAAATTAACGGAGTACAAGCGGATAAGTTTATCCTCACGCTTCCTCGCAACAGCATAGGTCCCGTAGGTTATCGCACAGGGAAAAACATGACCGCCGTTATAATCAGTATGCTCACCAATTAGATTTATCCTCCCAGGGGCAAAAAATGCCTGTCTCGGCAATGCCTGATACAAGTCCAAAAATGTTTTATTAAGAGTTGTGATATTCATAATCTTTCCTCCAACTTTCTATTAGTGAACAATCCTTCTAATAAATACCAATCTTACACTTTATTTTACTCTCTTTAGTAAAATCATTCAATTATTTTACTAAATTTTTTACTAAAATTCATAAAAAAGAACGACCCGTGGATGATCGCTTTTTTTGTTGCATTCTACCTATTTCACCATCGGAAGTTTTATTTCGACTAGTGTTCCTTCTTTTTCTTTGCTTTGGTAGGTGATGCTGCCATGGTGCTGTTTTATTATTTTTTTGCAGATCATTAAACCAAGGCCTGTTCCCTTTTCCTTCAAGGTGTAAAAAGGCTCTCCCAAGCGTGGCAGCAGTTCTTCCGGGATGCCGCAGCCTTGGTCTTGAAAAGAGATTACACAGTTGCCCTCCGCACCTTTTCGCAGCTCAATCGTAATTTCTCCCCCATCGGGCATGGCTTCCATCGCATTTTTTAGGACATTAAGGAATACTTGTTTTAATTGATTCTTCTCACAAGTAATAAAAAAAGCAGCTTCCTCGAACTTTTGGATAAATTGAATATCCTTCATCAAGGCCTCTGGAGAAAGTAATTCGAGCGTTTTCTCGATTAATTCCCGTAAATTCGCCCGGTTAAGCTGGACCGCCTGAGGCTTTCCCAACGAAAGCAACTCGCTTGTGATCGTTTCAATCCGTTCTAGTTCACTTAGGAGCAAGTCGTTATAAACGATCGAACTGTTTTCCGCTTTATAAAGCTGAACGAAACCTTTGATCGTCGTCAGCGGATTCCGAATTTCATGGGCAACCCCTGCCGCTAACTCCCCGACAATCGACAGCTTTTCAGATTGCAACAGAAATCCCTCTGCCTTTTTCCGTTCAGAGATATCCCGGCTAATCATTACAATATACTCGACGGAATTCTGCTCTCCCCGGACTGGCATACAGCGGGATTCAAATTCAATCCACCGTCCATCCTTATGCTTGAAACGGAATTCCATCGATAGCGATTCTTTTTTTTCAAAAAGAGCCTTAATCGTATTTTGAAATATAAAGATATCGTCCGGATGAATGTATTTACATAATTCCACCTTTTCTAGCTCATTGTTTTGGTAGCCCAAAACCTGCTCATGGGATGGTGAAAAGTAACTAATCAACTGATCTTTACCCATTATCTTTATCAAGTCGGAGGTGTTCTCAGCAATCAGCCGGTATTTTGCCTCACTTTCGGCCAAGGATACCTCCATGCGGTCTTTTTCAGTAATGATTCGATGCAGCTTTAAGTAGGATTCAATTAGTAATCCCCCTAGCATTACCCCAAACATTACAAACAGCACGTATTGAAGATGAAAGAGTGGCTTGTCTCGAAAAACATTGAAAGCAAGTGGTACTGTGATTAGGTAGATAACGATGTAAGCTCCATATAAATAGAAACATTTTTTTACTGGGGTGAGACGTTTTGTGAACAAATGAATGATTGAAAAACCAATCATGATGATGGACCAGCCAATAATAGCTGGCATCCAATGACCGCTGGCAAACAATCGTGCGGATAATGCAATGCCTCCGGTAATGAGGCCTGCCATTGGGCCAAAATAAGCAAATATCAGAATGACAATGGCATATCGGATGTCATAGGTATAGCCTTGCTGCTGGAAAGATAACATAACGAGGAAACAGGAGACAATTCCCCCATATATACCGCCCCAAAGCTGGACCCGCTTGAACGGTTTAAGTTTAATAAACGAGCGAATAACTAGTGGCGTACTAACCATTAGCGAAAAAATAGAGAGATTCATAATATAGTCTAAAAGAATCAATGGAATCCCACCCATGGCATAGTTATTTTCATAATATTCCCTCTCATCATATACAAAAAATAGTATAATTTCCATAGGTCATAAACTTTTAATTAGTAATATAGGTTCAAGGCAGGATAGCAAAACGCACTCCGGCGTTTACCATCATTTGTGCTATATTAACCGTTGCGTTTAGCTGCAGTCTTTACTAGTTAATCCCATACAGTTTGCATTTCTCATAGAAACTAGTTTTACCTATTTCTAGCAGTTTAGCCGCTTCCTGCTTATTTCCATTCGTGACATCCAGTGCCTTTAAAAAGGCTTCCTTTTCAACTTTGGCCAGCGCTTCCTTCAATGTAGGAACCGGCAATTGAGGCTTAATCGTAGAAGGTTTAGTATATGTATTCGTTTCATTTACGTAGTTATTCTCCAATTCTTGATCTCGTAAATATAATGGCAGGTGGGCCAAGTCAATAATTCTTCCATCTAATACATTGATGGCCCGCTCCAACACATTCTCAAGTTCGCGAATATTCCCAGGCCATGTATGCTGCATGAGTCTTTTTATAACATCCGAAGAAAGCTCTATTCCTTTACGGTAAAACTTACCTTCTAGTTTTTTCAACAAACTCAGGGAAATTAACGGAATATCCTCTATTCGTTTCCTCAGGGGCGGAATTTCGATTTTGATAACATTTAATCGGTAGTATAAATCCTGGCGGAACTTCCCTTCCTCCACCATCTTTTCTAAATCGCGATGGGTTGCGGCAATGATTCTTACGTCAACATCAATCGATTTTTGTCCGCCAATACGTTGTATTTCTTTTTCCTGCAACACCCTTAATAGTTTACTTTGCATGGCAAGCGGCATGTCGCCGATTTCATCAAGAAAAATAGTTCCATTATTGGCAACTTGGAACTGTCCTTTCTTTCCGCCTTTTTTTGCGCCTGTAAAAGCCCCATCCTCATATCCAAACAGTTCTGATTCTAGTAAATCCTCAGGAATTGATGCACAGTTGATCGCAACAAATGGCAATGATGCGCGCATGCTGTTGTTGTGGATGGCATGGGCAAACAATTCCTTGCCAGTGCCTGATTCACCTATCAATAAAACAGAGGAATTATTGGCAGAAATTCGTTCAGCCAGCTTTTTGGTGGCAAGAAATGTCGTGCTGTTTCCAATTAAATTATTAAAATGGTACTTACTTTTCAAATCTTTTTCCACTTTTGTTTTATAATAGTTTAGTTCTTCTGCTAGATTCTGAATCTTTGTTTTATACATTCGCCATTCCTCAGGATTGCGAAACATGACCGTTCCTAAGGCTCCCACTATTTCACCATCTACGATAAGCGGAAAGCGGTTCGCAACCATTTCACTCCCGTTTATCGGATGAACGGCTGCCAGCTCTTTTTGGCCAGTTTTGACGACGATATGCATACGTGTATTTTCAATCACATCTTGGACGGGGCGGTTGATGGCCTTCTCAACAGTCGTCCCCAAAAACTCACAATAAGCTTCATTTATATAGAGAATAATACCGTCACGATCGACTACAACGATTCGTTCAGCTAAAAGATTAATGATTTGCTCGTGCCAATTATAAGGGATTGCTTCCATTCCTAGGTTCATCTTTTCTCACCCTTTTCACGTCTAGTAAGTTAATTATACCAAAAAAAGGATTGGCTGCTGCCTGCATTTTACAGAATAAAAGAATCCTATTCCAGCAATCGAATAGGATTCTCTTAATTTTCAAAAAGGTGCAGCTATATTAATCTGGATTCTCAGAATGCAATTATTGAACTGTGTAGCCGCCATCTAAAATAACGGCTTGACCTGTGACTCCTCTTGCTTTATCACTTGCTAAAAAGACGGCATAGTCAGCGATTTCTGTTACCGATAAAAGCCTTCTTTGCGGTACGAGCGGGAATAGCACCTCTTCAACCACACGATCTAGGCTGACATTTCTTGTTCTTGCCAAGTCTTTCAGCTGGTTTTGTACAAGTGGGGTATCCACGTAACCTGGACATAAGGCATTTACCGTGATTCCGTGGGCCGCACCTTCTAATGCAGCAACCTTTGTCAAACCGATGACTCCGTGTTTGGCACTATTGTAGGCAGCCTTTCCAGCAAACCCGATCACTCCATTAATCGAAGCCATATTAATTACTCTTCCGAAGCCTTGTTCCTTCATAATTGGAAAAACATTTTTAATCCCGATAAAAGGTGCTGTTAACATGATTTTTACTAGTAATTCAAATTTTTCGGTAGGAAATTCCTCAATTGGCGAAACATACTGCAGTCCTGCATTGTTGACTAAAATATCTAGTCTTCCGAATGTTTTATAAGCTAACTCAAGACTATCCTTGTAGGCTTCCTCATTCGTCACATCACAGGGAGCCGACAGTGCTTCAAACCCTTGCGCGGTTAATTCCGCTGCCACTTGTTCGCTTTTTTCAGCATTTAAATCTGAAATAACCACTTTCGCGCCTTCCTGTGCAAAGGTTTTTGCAATTTCTAAGCCAATCCCACTTGCAGACCCGGTAATAAATGCTACTTTTCCTTCTAATGACTTGTTCATGTGATATTCTCCTTTAGCGACTAACATTTAATCTTGCGGTTATTAAATAATCCCAAACATGGTGTACAGAGCAATAATGAAGAAAACGGCTAATGTTTTAATGATCGTTACAGCGAAAATATCACGGTACGATTGTTTGTGTGTTAATCCTGTAACGGCTAGCAAGGTAATAACAGCTCCATTGTGCGGCAGCGTATCCATCCCGCCTGATGCCATCGCGACGACACGGTGCATTACTTCAGGTGGAATATTCGCCGCAGCAATCGCCTGATTGTATTTATCAGCCATCGCACCTAAGGCAATCCCCATTCCTCCAGAAGCAGATCCTGTAATACCGGCTAGTGAACTCGTAGTAACGGCACCGTTGACAAGTGGATTTGTAAAGGTGCTAGAGATGCCATCACTGATTTTTGCAAATCCCGGAAGAGACGAAATAACGCCGCCAAAACCATATTCTGCCCCTGTATTCATAGTGGCAAGCAGTGCTCCGGCAATACTTAAATTTAATCCTTCTTTAAAGTTATGGGTTACCCGTTTCCAATCATAGGCCAGGGACGTGATAATTCCGACCGCAAGCGCCATTTCAATTGCCCAGATGGCTGCAACAGCTGGCACATCCACTGTATATGCTTTTAAACCAATGGCGGAAAAATCAAAGCCGTTCGGATACCATTTTGGTATGTAGGTAATGAACAGCTTATTTGTAACCCCTACGAGAATCAAAGGCACAAAAGCCAATATCTGTTTTAATACAGTTTGACTTGAAGTTAAATCCGGAACAGGCTCACTCTTTTCATACGATACGGTCTTTTCCAATGCAGCGGCATTTTCTGAACCAAATCCAAAATACCCTTCCCCGGCTTTTTCGGCCTTTTTCCTTCTCGCCTCTAGGTAAAATAAACCAAGACCTAGGACAAATATCGCGCCGATAATCCCCAGTACTGGTGCTGCATAAATATCTGTTTTAAAGAAAGCAATCGGTATAACGTTTTGAATTTGCGGCGTACCAGGAAGTGCATCCATCGTAAATGTAAAGGCCCCAAGTGCGATGGTACCGGGAATAAGCCGTTTCGGGATATTCGCTTCCCTAAACATTTGCGCGGCAAATGGATAAATAGCGAAAACAGCTACAAATAAACTTACGCCGCTATACGTTAAAATCGCGCCCAATAAGACGATGGTCAACATCGCCCGTTTCGCGCCAAGCAGACGAACAATCGTCTTGGCAATAGATTCGGCGATGCCTGACATTTCAACCACTTTCCCAAAAATAGCTCCTAATAAGAAGACTGGGAAATAGGATTTAATAAAGCCAACCATTTTTTCCATGAATACACCGGAAAAGAACGGCAAGACATGGGTTGGTTCAATAAGTAAGACAGCTAAAAGTGCACAGATTGGAGCAAATAAGATAACAGAAAAACCACGGTAGGCGACAAACATTAACAGCCCAAGTGCCAGTAGAATAACAACTAATTGCATGTAAATCCCCCTTATAAAATTTTTATGTAAGTCCTCTCGTAAGGTAAGCGTTTTCAAAAGGAACTTACATTTATACATTTGCAAGTATCATGCCAGAAAGGTTATATTTTGAAAACTATTAATATTCCCTTTATTAAACAAGCATTCTAAGTTTTTAAAGGTAAATAATTTCGTACTAGTGGAGTTGATAATTCCGGAAATCCGGAAATTACTCTCTATCCGATTCCGCAAAAACGGAATTTTTCCGCTTTTACGGAATCGTTTTGACCAGCTACATTAGGAATGAAATCCAATTACTTTTCCCTTTTCGACAATCTAAGCAGGCATTGTCTACAATTATTTTTCCAGTTCGACAATTTAAGCAAGCATCGACATACAATTACTTTTCCATTTCAACAATCGTTGCAATCCCTTGCCCGCCGCCAATACAAAGGGCAGCAAGTCCATATCGGTCATCCCTCCGTTTCATTTCATGCAGCAAGGTGACAAGCACGCGTGCACCGCTGGCCCCAATCGGGTGGCCTAATGCGATAGCACCGCCATTTACATTCAGTTTTTCGTTTGGAATCTGCAGTTCACGGCCGACTGCCATTGACTGCGCAGCAAAGGCTTCGTTTGCCTCAACTAAGTCGATCTCATCCATGGAAAGCCCTGTTTTCTCCAATGCTTTTTTCGTAGCCGGAACAGGACCAATGCCCATAATTTTCGGATCCACTCCTGCTGTTCCATTGCCACGGATGACGGCCATTGGTTTGATGCCTAGTTCAATTGCTTTTTCTCTGCTCATAAGGACTAAGGCGGCAGCACCATCATTGATACCAGAAGCATTTCCGGCGGTAACGGTCCCTTCTTTTTTAAAAGCAGGCTTTAGTTTTGCAAGCTTTTCCACGGTTACGCCTGCACGTGGAAATTCATCGGTATCAAAAACTATCGGTTCACCCTTCCGCTGTGGAATCACCACAGGAACAACCTCATCCTTGAATTTTCCTTCTTCAATTGCCAGTTCAGCCTTTTGCTGGCTCCACGCAGAAAATTCGTCCTGCTCTTCTCGGCTTATGCCATATTGCTCCGCAATGTTTTCCGCTGTAACACCCATATGGTACGAGTTCAACGCACATTGCAGACCATCATGGATCATACTGTCGATGATATTTCCATCACCCATGCGGTACCCTGTCCGGCCATTCATCAAAAGGTATGGTGCTAGACTCATATTTTCCATACCTCCGGCTACAACAATTTCAGCTTCACCAGTTTGGATCGCCTGAGCAGCAAGATGAATGGCCTTCAGTCCCGAGCCGCAAAGTTTATTAATTGCCATGGAAGATACTTCAATGGGTAAGCCCGCTCTAATTGCAGCCTGGCGGGCAGGTCCTTGACCAAGACCAGCCTGAAGCACGTTCCCCATAATCACTTCATCCACTTGTTCACCATTTACTCCCGCACGGTTTAAAGCTTCCTTGATTACAAGGGCACCTAACTCTACGGCAGGAGTATTACTTAAAGCTCCCATGAAACTGCCAATCGCTGTCCGAACAGCACTAACTATAACAACATCACGCATGAAATTTAGCCTCCTATGCTTTTATTCGTGGCCTAATCTATGAAAATGGTACTTTTTTTCTTAAAATATTCCCTTTATTTACGAAGTTTGAACATTAATCAGCGAATTTTGATAGTTTATCAGCGAATCCAGCCTTTTATCAGCGAATTTTATACTTTTATCAGCGAATCTGGAGGTTTTATCAGCGAATCCATTTATTTCGGGTAAAAATATTACTCAGATCCTTGAACATTTATCGTGAAGCTATGCTAATGCTGGATTAACAGTAAACGATGCCTCTGTTTTTTCTTTCACAGTCTCTAGGTCGACACCTTCTTGGAGTTCTTCCAGTACCAATCCTGCTTCTGTCACACGAAAAACGGCTAATTCTGTTACGATCATATCGACAACGCCTTTTCCTGTAAGGGGCAGACGACATTGTTGAAGGATTTTGGACGACCCGTTTTTCGCCATATGTTCCATCGCGACAATAACTTTCTTGGCTCCGGTAACCAAATCCATTGCACCGCCCATACCCGGCACCATTTTTCCAGGAACCATCCAGTTGGCGAGGTTGCCGTTTGCGTCTACTTCTAATCCGCCCAGAACAGTGACATCCACATGCCCGCCGCGGATTAATTCGAACGAAAATAGACTATCAAAAAAGGCACCGCCCGGAAGAATACTTGAAGGCTGTCCACCCGCATTGACCAAATCGGGATCAATCTCCCCTTCTAAAGGCCCAAGGCCGATGTAGCCGTTTTCCGATTGAAGGATAACATTGACATCCTCCGGAAGGAAGTTCGGCACCATTGTTGGCAAACCGATCCCTAAGTTCACTACATCCCCGTCCCTTAATTCCTTCGCAACACGAGCGGCGATGATTTGTTTTGGATTTATTAATGTACTAATCATGATTGATAACCTCCCTGCACAAAAATTTTATCGACGAGGATGCCCGGAGTCATGACCTCATCCGGGTCAATATCCCCGATTTCGACGATTTGCTCTACTTGAACAATGACCGTGTCTGCTGCCAAAGCCATTAATGGGTTAAAGTTCCGAGCGGAGCGGTGATAGATTAAATTTCCGGCTTTGTCTGCTTTATATGCTTTTAGAAGGGCAACTTCAGCACGAAGCGGTTTTTCAAGCAGGTATTCGCGCCCGTCGACAGTGATCTTTTCTTTGCCTTCTTCGACAACAGTTCCAACACCCGTTGGCGTCAATACTCCGCCAAGTCCAGACCCGCCAGCCCGGACACGTTCAGCCAATGTACCTTGGGGAACCAATTCCACTTCCAATTCACCAGCAATCATTTGTCTGCCTGTTTCCGGGTTTGTCCCGATGTGGGAGGCAATTACTTTTTTAACTCGTCTGTTTACAATTAACGGCCCGACACCAGTTTCTATGAAAGCGGTGTCATTTGCGATCAGGGTAATATCCCTCACATTGGCTTCCAGCATCGCAGATACCAGTTCCTGTGGCGTACCAACCCCCATAAAGCCCCCTGCCATAATCGTCATACCATCTGTAAAAAGCGTTGAAACTTCCTCCATTGAAATCATTTTATCCACTTAAAAGCACCTCCTGAAAAAATAAGTGTAGTTAATCGTCCTCACACTTATTTATAATGCAAGATTCGTGCCAATAAATAATTGAAAAAACTCCATGAAAATTAAGTATAATTTTTATACTTGATATATTTTTTATATCATATATACTTAAGTTTATAAGGGAGGTTGTTATATTGGAAATTTGCCCCTATCTACAATACTCATTTGAAATATTAGGCAAAAAGTGGAATGGCCTCATCATCCATTACCTCTCACTTTGTCCCAATGGAAAAGCCCATTTTTCCGAAATGAAACGTGACCTTCCGGATATTACGCCAAGAGCCCTTTCATTAAAGCTAACAGAGCTTGGCGAGTACGGATTAATTGAAAAAAAGGTGGTCACTGGATCCCCAGTTATTATTTCGTATGAATTAACTGAAAAGGGCCAATCCTTAACAGCGGCACTGGAATCGATTCAGAAATGGGCATTGCAATACAAAAATTAGAAAAGGAAAGAGGAGACTTACATGACGAACAACAAAATGGTTTGCGACTTAGAAACAGGCGTTTGCGGTGAAGCAGGCGATGAGACATTTGAGACAATCGATTTGAACCAACCCCAAAAGAAGATCACACTTTATTATGTAACGGACCCAATCTGCTCTCACTGCTGGGCACTGGAGCCAGTATTGCGCAAGTTTGAAGAGCAGTATGGACAATATTTTGATTTGCATACAGTGATGGGGGGATTATTAGAAAGCTGGGACGGCTTTGCTGACGTAGCCAATGGTATTGGCAGTCCGGCAGATGTTGCAGGTCACTGGAGAGAAGTTGGCGAGTACTCGCGAATGCCAATTGACGGTTCCTTATGGCATGACAATCCCGTTCATTCTTCGTTCATCCCATCCCGTGTGTATAAAATCGTTCAGCAACAGGATGAGCAGCTGGCGAGAACTTTTTTACGGCGTGCAAGAGAAGCTGTTTTTGCCTTCAATGAAAATATTGCTGATGAACAGGTATTGATTAACATCGTAAACCAATTGGGGTTAGATGGAGAAACAATTGTGAAAGAAGCAGAACTCCCTAAAGGACACGAACTATTAAATCAAGACTTTGCCCTAGCCAGGAGCCTTGGTGTACGCGGCTTCCCAACCATCATAATGGTAAACGAAGAAAACAAAGGCGTCAAAATCGTAGGTTCACGTCCACTAGAATACTACGTGAAGGGCCTTGAACAAATATTAGGAACAACTGACTCTTTACAAGCACAGACACCTTCTTCACTTAAAAACCTCCTTGAAAAAGAAGGTCTATTATTCTCAAAAGAAATCGAAGTCCTGTATGATCTTGAACAAAATCAGGTCAGCTCATTTATTGAGGCAGGGATTTCATCTGACGATTACGAACTGAATGAAATTCTTGGAGAAACTTATCTCGAAAAAAAGTAGAAAAAAGTCATAAAAAAAAGACTCTTCCTTAAGCGAAAGAGTCTTTTTTTGCATGTTTACCTATTTTGCCAACAATGTCAGCACTGTATCTAAAACAACATTTACACCCTTTTCACAATCTTCCCACGTCGTTAGCTCTTCTTCACAATGGCTTTTTCCATTGATACTTGGCACAAACAGCATTGCCGTTGGAACGAAGCTTGCAATGAATTGCGCATCATGGCCGGCACCGCTGACCATCCGTCGATTGGAATAGCCCAGCGATTGTGCCGATTCTTCAAGCAGATTGCAGATGTCCGGTTCGAACCAAACGGTATCCCGCTCCCATAATTTGGTCACTTTAACCTCACAGCCCTCATTGACTCCTAAATGTGGCAGACCTTGAACAAAATCCTTATAAGTGCTGACGATTTCCGGATCCTTATGCCGCGCCTCTAGCGAAAAGATTACCTTATTAGGAATGACAGTATGGATACTCGGATACACATTCACTCGGCCGATAGTGAAGACCAATTCTTCATCTAACGCACTTAAGCGTTGGCGGATTTCATTGATTAAGTTATTAGTTGCAAACAGAGCATCTTTTCGCATGTTCATTGGGGTTGTACCGGCATGGTCCGATTCCCCGGTTACTTCAATCTCAAAGCACGCCATCCCGACGACACATTCGACGACACCTATAGAAAGCGCAACATTTTCTAAAATGGGCCCTTGTTCAATATGTAATTCCAAGAAGGCGGTCGCTTCTTTCAGACGGTTTTCAATATCCCCTGCGTACCCGCTTGCTTGAAGGGCTTCCTCAAAGGTAATTCCTTCAGCATCTTTCTTTTTCAACATAACAGACTTATCAAATTTCCCTGAGAGAACACCTGATGCCATCATCGAAGGTTCGAATCTTGCGCCTTCTTCATTAGTAAAATTCACAATCGTAATTGGAATCCGCGGCTTGATATTATTTTCCACTAGCGTTCTAACCACTTCCAGGCCAGTCACGACACCTAGCACCCCATCAAAGCGGCCGCCTTTTTTTACCGTATCCAGGTGGGATCCAATCAGGATTGGAGGTTTATTTTCACTGCCCTCAAGGGTGGCATACATGCAGCCCATATCATCGACCGTGACCGCCATTCCTAATTCCTCGCAACAGGAACGGAAGTAATCCCTTACCTTGTAATCCTGTTCTGATAATGATAACCGGGTGACCCCATTGTTTTCTGTTCGGCCAAAATCGGCAAATTGCTCCAGTGTCTGCTTCAGTCTTTCTCCGTTAATCAATAGCTTTTGTTTTTGCATGATTAAACACTCCCTTTTAAAAATGAGATTAAGAACGTTTCTATGTGTGTTAATAAATCTCATGGAGTTGAAAAGCAGAAATTCAGTTTGTCAGGAACGGTTACGACTCTTCTTTCGTAAGCCGTCCCGTTCCCGCAATCATCTTATGATAACATTTTTAAAAATATTCAGTCATCTTAATTATATAACACTTCCCCTTGCTGTCACTAGACAAAACATCAAATCCTTCAGGGAGATTGTTTTATAAATTGTATGATTCACAGCTTTGCACAATGAGGATACAGCGAATGAGCCAATTGGTATTGAATGTGTAGATATTCTAATATGCAGTGCTTTAATTTCCCATCAAGCTAGGTATCCTCTTAATGATCCGATAAATGTCTTCAATGCTTTTGTCTGATAGGAGGTATGCGTTAGGATTGAAAAATTCCGTTTAAATGGCAGTCCCTGGACATCAATCTTTCCCATATAGCCATTGGTTATTTCCTTCTCGATTGCCCACTGAGACAATAAGCTGATTCCAAGCCCCGCTTCAACCGATTCCTTAATCAGCTGTGTGCTTCCGAATTCCAAGATTTTTTTCGGAGTAAACTCAGACATCCGAAACAGATTTTCAGCAGCCTCCCTTGTGCCGGAGCCCTCTTCTCGTAGAATCCATGTTTCTTCCGCTAAATCAGACATCCTTTTTTCCCATTTCTCAGTCAATAAATGATGTCCAAGCGGCGCAACAATAAGCATATTATCTTCAGATACGACTTCTGAATTTAACGTATCCTCTTTAAAAAATCCTTCAATGATTCCAATATCTAGTTGATGCATTTTCACCAGCTCAATGATTTCCTTTGTATTTTGGATTTTGATGGACGGACTGATCTGAGGGTATTCCCGTTGCATTCTAGCAATAATATGCGGCAGGATATATTCACCAAATGTATAGCTCGCGCCAATCGCAAGCGGTCCGCTCGCCTTATTGGTCAGGTCATCGACCAGTGACTGCATTTTTGTATAAAGTGCTAGAATTTCTTTTGCGTGATGGTAAACAATCTCCCCGGCCTGATTGAGGCGCACATATTTATTGCTCCTCTCTAGCAGCCTCGTGCCGATGGATTCTTCTAAGGTTCTAATATACTGGCTGACCGCAGGCTGCGTCATATGCAGTTCCTCCGCCGCTTTCGAAAAATTCTCCTTTTCAACAACCTTTACAAATACCGCTAAATGCTGATCCATCGTTTTGCTCCTTAACGTTTTTTGTAGCATCGGAATTTATATTAATTCGACTATGAGAATTGTCTAGCGCAAGCAGCCCATTGACTAGTAGTTCGCTAAATTGGCGCTTGCGTTTTTCTCATTTATATAAATTTACTTATCATCCCTATTATATATCTTTATTTTCCTTATGTATAAAACAGGAGTATGCTGAGGATAGAAAAATAACTGAGGTGATTTGAATGGGGAGCCAAAGTGCTAGAACTTTATCTTTGAATGAACAGGCTGAACAGCCGCAAAAAAGGCCCGAACCAAAGCCTTCCGCAGGATTATGGTTATCAGGAATCGCGTTTACCGTTGTGATCGCGGCAATCGGATATGTTTTATCAAAAGTCCCTGGCTTTGATCGTGTTGGCCCGCTCGCTTGTGCTATTGTGATTGCGGTTATGTATCGGCAATTTCTCGGTTATCCGGAAAAAATCCGCGCCGGGATCCAATTTTCCTCGAAACGTTTTTTACGTTTTGCAATTATTTTATACGGTTTAAAACTTAATATCGATATTGTGCTCCATCAAGGACTGGGACTGCTTGCACGGGATGTTGGTGTCATCGCTTTTGCAATATTATTTACCGTTTGGCTGGGAAAATTGCTGAAAGCCGAATCTTCCCTCGTTATGCTTCTGGGAGTCGGTACAGGTGTATGCGGGGCAGCGGCGATTGCAGCCGTTTCGCCAATCATCAAAGCAAAGGATGAAGATACTGCTATTGGTGTAGGAATTATTGCGTTAGTTGGGACAGTTTTTTCGATTACGTATACCATCCTGCGCCCGTTTCTTCCGTTATCAGCGATTGATTATGGAATTTGGAGCGGGATCAGTCTTCACGAAATTGCCCATGTTGCTTTAGCCGGTGCTCCAGCTGGTCCGGATGGGTTAGCAATTGCCTTACTGGCCAAATTAGGCCGGGTGCTGCTGCTTGTGCCATTATGCTTTATTTTAATGTATTGGGTAAAAAGAAAAAGTGCCGGAAAGGCCGGGGATACGAAAATTGAATTCCCATGGTTTCTGATTGGTTTTATATTGATGAGCTTGTTTGGAAGTTATGTTCTTGGCAAATCGATTCCGGTTTCAAAGGCGGCCATGGATGGGATTGCAAACGCAACAACCTTTATTTTAACCACCGCTATGGTCGGCCTTGGTTTGAATGTAAGCTTGCGCGATCTCCGGACCAAAGCTGCTAGACCGTTAATTGCGATGTTGATTACATCAGTCATTCTATCAATCGCTGCGTACTTTATTGCTTAAAAACCGTCTGTTTTTAGTGGTTTAATAGGTATGTAAAGAGGAAACAGGAGTACCTGTTTCCTCTTTACTGCTCAACAAATTGAATGTCTTGATTCGATTGGTCATGCAGTTCAAGGTCTTTCGGGATGCGCAGGTAGAGAATACTTTGTCCATGCATAATGTCGGTATTATGGTCGAATAAGGATGCCTCTCCTGTAAACTGACTGACCGAAAATGGGCTTGAAAATTCTGTGAAGGCCAGGTTACTTGCCTTTGGATTCTTGATTGTTAAACTGTCCCCCGTTAGTGTCAAGCCAGGGGGATTTGCTAAATCAGATATTTCCATCCCATCCACACTTGAACTTGTTTTATAAAATACAGCTTCAAGCGTGCCATCATTGGTCTGTTTCCGCTCGACTACGATGGAAATATTTTGGTATTCATCATTATCAAAAGCGATTGCAAGCTGTTCCCCTGTTACAGTAAATTGCCATTGTTTACGGATCCATTTATTGTCAACCTGATTGATTTTCCCCTCCTTTACTGCCTCATATAAGTTTAAGCCTTCACGTTCCAATTCCTCGCTATCCACCTTTTCCAGCCCTTCCACTATTTTAGCGGGATGAACAGCTGCCAACACAACACAAATCAAAAGGACCGCTACATATCCGCTGAAGATCCACAGAACACGATGACTGTATGAGATTTTTCCTTTCCGATTGATTGTTCTTTTCATCGCTTTTGCCGAAAAAGCCACAATACCGATAATTATCATTAAAGCAATAAGAGTTGTTAGCATCCCCATTATGACCGGACCTCCATTCTATTCGATAACGCAAAGGTTCCAGAAATAAGCAGGCCCGCCGTAACAATGACTTTTATAATAAACACTGTTAATGATGGTTCCATAAAGAAAAAATTAAATCCCTTTGCGATGACTCCTTCATTTCCTCTAAGTCCATCAATAATTAATCCCCCGAAAAAAGCTGCTGGTATCAAAACTGCAAATGCTTTATTAATCTGGACTAATGTTCCAAATAAATAACCGAGCGCACAAAATAGGAAGATGTAGAGAGAAGTAGAGAACGAGCCTAAGAAAAACTCGTTTGGAGCCGCCAGGACTGACGTGCTTTTTAGAGATACGTCACTAAAAAAATAATAAACAATCACTTTGATTAAATACGTAGATAACATCGATGTAATTCCGCCAATGATACTTGCGGTTAATAAAAATACTATATTAGACAAATTACTGCTGGTTCGATTGGTAACAAAGACGAAGTCATCATTGCGATACGCCTTCGTTGTGATGATGATGGCGGTAATAAACCCCCACAGCATTGTAAAGACCACCACCAATACAGCGGAGAAATATTTGATTTCTATTTGCATATTTCCATCACTTGAACCCATCCCCCCGACACCATTCATGGAAAAAAGGACAGCTAACAATTGAATGAAAATCAGCGACATGAAAACCTGGCTGTAAGCCTTCATCTTATAAAGATACTGCTTTTTTACAACGTCTGTCAGTCGAACACTAGTTAAAGACATCATCAATTCCCCCTTTCGTTTTGCTAGTTAAATAGACACAAAGGTCACTCGAAGTAACCGGCGTAAGTTCGAGTCCGGCGACACGGGCTTTTTGCCATTCTACTTCGGAAAAATCATTCCTTACGGCAACATACGACTGGTCTAGGCCGATGCTTTTTGTATAGATAACCTCTTTGTTCCTGGTCCATTCGTTAATCACAGAAGTCTTTCCCTGCAATCCAATCGCCCATTCTTTCAAGTCGGCTACCGGCAAATGCAGCAGTTCTTTCCCATCTTTCATAAGCAGAATGTCTTCTAGCAAATCCTCAATTTCATTCAAGTGATGACTCGAAATAATGATGGTTCTTGGGTGGGCAAGATAGTCCTTAAGTAAAGCACGGTAAAAATCCTTTCGGACCGCTGCATCCATCCCGGATGTCGGTTCATCAAAAAGAGTTAGCGGGACTCGGGCAGCCAATCCTAAAATGGCGTTAAACGTGCTTTTCATTCCCTTAGATAATCCGTTATGATGCTGCAATGGGTTGAGGGAGAAATACTCTAAGAGTCGGTTCGCCAAATCATGGTCCCATTTTTCATAAAAACTCGCTGCTGTATCCAATATTTCCTTAAGATTTAAGGAAGTCGGCAGATTCATTTGGTCATGAATAAAAATCACATTCGCCGAAACCAGCAGGTTGTTAAACGGATTTTCGGAAAAAACGTTCAGTTCCCCAGAAGTTTCCTTCAAATAACCGGCAATGATTTTTAGCAAGGTTGTTTTCCCAGCACCATTCCGCCCGATGAGTCCAGTAATTTTATTTTCTTCAATTTTGCAGCTAAGATTGTTTAATGCTTTTGCCCCGCCATATACTTTCGTCAGTCCACGACACTCGATTACAGTCATTGCTCTTCCTCCCCTATGTCAGCCGTTTTGATCATGTCGATTAATTCCTCTTTGCTTACCTGAAGCCGTCCCGCTTCCAAAACAATTTCCTGTACAAGCCGCTTCAACGTTTGGTTTTTTCGCTTGGTCAGAATCATTTCTTTAGCATTGCTCGTGACAAACATCCCAAGCCCGCGCTTTTTCATTAAAATTTGTTCATCCGCCAAAATGTTCAGCCCCTTTGCCGCCGTTGCCGGGTTAATATTAAAAATCTCTGCAAGCTGATACTGGGAGTAAATTTTTTGTTCACTTTCAACATTTCCATTTAAAATCTCATTCTCCAGCCACTCTGAAATTTGGACATAAATCGGCTTCGTCCCGTCCAGATTAAGAATCAATCTTTTCACCCCTCCCCTGATATAGTGCATTAGTGATGTAATGTAGTATATCATAATTGGTAATGATAAACAATTACCCTTGAGAAATTTTTTTAAAAAAACAAAGGCAATGTTAAAGCACGTTGTTGATTTTGAGCACAATGTTGATTGGAGTGGAGGGCGCAAGACTCCTGCGGGAGCAGCGGGACAGGTGAGACCCCGCAGGCGCTTTAGCGCCGAGGAGGCTCACCGCCCGCCCCGCGGAAAGCGAAGCGCCTGGAAAGGAAATCAACATTCCCTTTTAACACAGCAAAAAACAAAAAAGCCCCTTACCTTGGGGCAATCCCGCACCAAGGTCAGAGCCTTTTGCAACCTTTAATAATTAATCTTGTTCGTTTTGTGTATCCAGGCATTTAATGGCATATAGGTATTGCTTGGGACGATTCGTTTCATGGGAATACTTCGTTTTTCTACTGGCAGGGCAAGTTGTTTGTATATAAAGAGGTCGTCAAATCCAATTTGTGCTGCATCTTTATTTGTACAAGCATAGTAAACTGATTTTAGTCTGGCCCAATAGATCGCTCCTAAACACATTGGGCATGGTTCACAGCTTGAATATATTTCACAATCTCTTAATTCATGACTATTCAAATACCGGCATGCAGCCCGAATCGCCTGCATCTCAGCATGTGCCGAAGGATCCTTATTTGCCACTACTTGGTTACGGCCGACCGCAATGATCTGCCCGTTTTTAACGATAATCGCACCAAACGGCCCGCCGCCGTTAGTTACAACATTATCAAGCGCAAGATCTACCGCTGCCTTCATAAACATTTCTTGACTCATCTTCTTCCCCCTGTCCTTTAAGACATTTTTCCTCCATATAAGGGTATTCCTAAATTTAGGAAGGGCGAATTAGAAATCATCTATAAACCTTGGATGACACAACTTCTTTATGCGACAACTTCCCGTTCGTTGCTGAATTTTTTGTATTGTTCTTCGATCATGATGGTTTTTAGAATTTGCACCGTTTTCCAAATGTCATGATAGCTGGTATAAAGGGCAATCGGGGCTAAACGGATGACGTTGGGCGCACGAAAATCCGGTGTTACCTTGTTTTCTTTTAACGCCTTGCAGATGCGCGCTGCATCATGATGTTCAAGGCTGACATGCCCGCCTCTATAGCGGTCATCCCCTGGATTGGTGATGGAAAACCCCATACCCCGCAGCTCACAGTCAATCAGCTCCATCATATACCGGGTCAAACTTAAAGATTTACTGCGAATATTTTCGATTCCTGCTTCCTGAAAAATTTCTAACGATCCCAAAATCGGTGCTAAGCTTAATATATGTGGTGTACCAATTTGGAAGGCACCTGCTGTTTCGGCAGGCGTGTGGACATGCTCCATATCAAATTGTTTCTCCTTTTTCGAACCAAACCAGCCCCCCAGACCCGGTCCGTGAAATGCCTCAAGCTGCTTTTCATGAACGAAAAGTCCCCCGACACTGCCTGGGCCGCCATTCAAATATTTATAATTGCACCACACCGCAAAGTCCACTCCCCAATCATGCAGTTCATGAGGCATCGCCCCAATGGAATGGGCAAGATCAAAACCAATGATGATTCCGCGCTTATGGGCTTCATGCGTCAAGATCTCCATATCAAGGAGCTGGCCGCTGCGATAGAGCACTGATGGAAGCAAAATGACAGCCACTTCATCCGTCATTGCGGCTATAATGTCTTCCTCGTTGAGGGTTCGCCCATCCCTGCTTTTCACGCAAATGAGATCTTCAACAGGGTCAAGGTTCTTTATCCTTAACTGACTTTGAAGGGCGTAAATATCCGACGGAAAAGTTAACTCGTCTGCTAAAATTTTCTTTCTTTTTCCTTCAGGCTTATAAAAGGTTGCTATTAACTGGTGGATATTGACGGTAATAGAGCCCGTCGCAATCACTTCTTCTTCCTTGGCACCAACTAAAGGTGCAAGCATCCCTGCCACTTTTTCAGATAGGGAAAACCAAGGCTGCTTCCCGACCATCCAGCCATCAATTCCATACCTCTTCCAGTCTTCAAGGGAAGTTAACAGCGTTTCCTCTGCACGTTTGGATAATAGGCCTAATGAATTTCCATCCATATAATAATGATCCTTTTGAAGGTAAAATTCTTCGCGAAACTTTGTTAATTTCGCTTTTTCATCTAGTAATTTTGCATAGGCTTCTGAAGCATCGAGTAAAGACCCCTCCATTATTAACAATCATCCCTTCATCTATCAGATTGGAAAATCAGGTGCATACACCAGTGAACTAGGAAGTAGAATCTTATTTTTATCAAAACAACCAAACTTCACTTTATCGCTATGTGATAATTATAAAACATTATATCTGCTATACGGGACTAAATGTCTTTAGTTTTCTGAATTTTACTAATAATTTTTCAAGAAACCAATAATTTTGTAAAAAGTAGTTCGTTATCTTCAGGAAATTTTGTACAATAGGAATATAGACAGGCCCATTATGACAATCTTTTTAAATTCGATATTGATTAAGATAGAATTTATGATACTAGGAAGTGAATGGAATGTTATGTTGAAAACTAGGATTTACGAATTATCGTTATTTTTTACTTCCGTGGCCATAGTTTTTTTCTCATCTAATATTTTGGCAGACAACACCAGCTTTATTATGGCTTTAATTGTCTTCTGGTTTTTCTCCAGTCTATACTTTCGCCTACGGGTTTTCTTTAAAAACGGCAATACCAATATTGAATATGGAATAAGCTATGATTTATCCCTTATTTTATTTGCCGGTCCATTTGGCTTGTTTATCTTTGAAACCCTTTATCGATTTACCGTTTATTTTTATCGAAAATGGGCAAAGATGGCTGATCCAAATGAGTTTTTCGATACTTTTTACAACATTGGCTCCTTTGTTATTACACACTCGATTGCTTATTTTTTATTCCAGCACTTTTATTCAAGTTTTCAATCCTTTCCCTTTGGCTATTGGATTCTGTTATTTGGATTAGTTTGTCTTTCTTCCTATTTGTCAGGTGCGATCATGTTGATTTTATTTGTTACTTTAGGAGAACAAAAATCATTTAAAGAGGGCATCGATTTTATTTTTAGAGACATAAGTTTACTAGACTATGGGAAAGTGGCAATCACGAACGGTCTATTATTTCTTTTTCTTAAAGACGGAAAATGGGAAATGATTATCAGCCTATTTATCTTAAATTATATTGTTAACCTCTCGTTCTACTCTAAATCTCAAAGTATACAAAATAAGCTGGAGCGGGACCAATTTGAACAAATGGCCTATACGGACTTTTTGACAGGCGTCTTCAATCGCACCTTCATGGATAAAAAGATGGCCGAGTTAAATCAAACCGGGGAGGATATCGGTATTGTCGTCGCCGACATCGATAAATTTAAAGGAATTAACGATAACTACAATCATGCCGTGGGAGATAAAGTAATCCAGCATTTTGCCTCCACGTTAAAAAGCTATCTAAGTCAAGAGGATTATCTTTTCAGAAGCGGCGGTGAAGAATTTACGCTTTGTCTTAGAAACAGAAACTATACCCAGGCCGTAGATTTGATCAACAGGATGCTTGGCGGGATTGCAAATAATTCCGTACAAGTAGAGTATAACGGGGAAATAAGGACTATTTCCTACACAGCATCGTTCGGGCTCTATTTCTACAAAGTGAATGATCACACCTCAATGGAAAAAGCCTATATCCAAGCCGACGAACTATTGCTCCAATCCAAACAGCTCGGAAAAAACCAAGTATCCGCCCTCAACGGCCTCCTAAACAAGAAAGTGGTATAACCAGAAATTTATGGTTATGCCGCTTTTTTTGTTTGCGTTGATCGGGTGTCATTATTGGGTGTCACTATTGGGTGTCAGGCACCACAAAAAGACATTTGTCCGCCTCCAGTGGACACAGTCTGATTTTGGTGTCAGGCACCATAAAAAGACATTTGTCCGTCTCCAGTGGACACTTTCTTTTCCACGTGCCTGACACTATTTAGGAAACTATCTAGGAAACGCGTTTTAATTGTTTGAATTGGCCTTTTGATAGGACGGTTTTTTCTAGCCGGTGGGCCATCATTCCTGCAAATATGGCTAGGATTAAATCCTTTGGCAACGGGGGAACCATCCAGAGCCATGCCATTTTGTATGTAAAGCCAGATGGTGCCGCAGCCCAGATTTTATAGGCAAAGTACATCCAGTTTGTTCCTAAGAGGTAATTGACGGCCATGCCGATTACAGCTGCAATGATAAAAGCCGCCACAGTTTTTTTCCTTTCCACCACTCTTCCAATGATAAATGCAACAAAAATATATGAAACGATAAAGCCGAAGGTAGGTCTAATAATGATAGAGAGACCACCATAAAAATCTGCAAAGACCGGCGCCCCCACCATGCCTACTAACATATAAACAAGCATCGCAATGGCTCCCAAACGACTCCCCAAAATTAACCCTGCTAAAATAGCGAAAAATGTTTGCAGGGTGATCGGTACTCCGCCAACACGCAAAAACGGAGCGATTGTCGTGATGTTAGCCCCAATCGCCATAAGTGCCACGAACATACCAACTAGTGTTATATCAAGTGCCCTTAACTTCATTCTTTTCAATCTCCTATCCCAAAATAAAATGTCATAAATTTAAAATAAATGGTTAGAGGTAGTATTGTCAACCTATAATTAATTTTGGTTAACAATTAATTTTTTTAATTAGGCTGTGTTAAAGAACATTGTTGATTATGAACACAATGTTGATTGGAGTGGAAGGCGCGAGACTCCTGCGGGAGCAGCGGGACAGGTGAGACCTCGCAGGCGCTTTAGCGCCGAGGAGGCTCACCGCCCGCCCCGCGGAAAGCGAAGCGCCTGGAACGGAAATCAACATTCACTTTTAACAAAGCCTTTAATTAAAAAAAATGAGATACCCTAACGTGATAACCAACCATTTTCCCACCGCTTTAATGCTAACCTACAGGATTTATCCTTTGGCAAAAATTACAATTAAACAAATTATTCTAAAGAGTTTGACATCTATCACCAATAACTATATATTAGGATAATAATAAAATTATCTGAATCTTATAAAAAGATATCCTGTTTAGGAGGGACATTTATGGAGAATCGTCAGCAGTGGGGCTCTAGATACGGTTTTATCATGGCAGCAGTGGGGTCCGCAGTTGGATTAGGGAATATATGGCGATTCCCCGCCGTTGCTTATGAGAATGGCGGAGGTGCCTTTTACTTTCCCTATTTATTTGCACTTTTAACCGCGGGGATCCCGATTTTAATTTTGGAATTCACGATTGGTCACAAATACCGAGGTTCAGCACCACTTTCCTTCTTCCGGATTAGCAAAAAAGCGGAATGGCTTGGCTGGTGGCAAGTATTAATCTCGTTTGTTATTTGTACCTATTACGCAGTGATTATTGCATGGGCCGTTAAATACACAATCTATTCGGTTGGTACCCAGTGGGGGGCAAAACCTGATCAATTTTTATATGGAAAAGTTTTAAAATTATCTGAAACTCCTGGAGATATCGGCAGTTTAGTTCCAGGCGTAGTTATTCCATTACTTTTTGTTTGGGCTGTTACGCTTTTCGTTCTATACAGGGGTGTATCAAAAGGAATCGAAAGACTAAATAAGATTTTTATCCCAACTCTTGTCATCATGTTCTTAATCATCGTTATACGTGCGGTTACACTTGACGGTGCTGCTGAAGGACTAAACGCCTTCTTTAAGCCCAACTGGGATAAAATGCTTGACGGAAAAGTATGGGTTGCCGCATACGGACAAATCTTCTTCTCATTATCCATTGGATTTGCCATTATGCTTACTTATTCTAGCTATCTACCAAAAAAATCGGATATCAATAATAATGCCTTCATTACCGGTTTTGCCAACTCTGGATTTGAATTACTTGCTGGTATCGGAGTATTTGCCGCTTTAGGGTTTATGGCTAAACAGCAGGGGGTACCAATTGATCAAGTGGTTAGCAGCGGAATCGGCCTTGCGTTCGTTGTCTTCCCAAGCATTATTAATGAATTTCCTGGATGGAATGGACTATTCGGAATACTATTCTTCCTTTCACTTGTTTTTGCTGGAATGACATCGCTGATTTCGATTGTAGAAACCTTTGTCGCCGGTGTTCAGGATAAGTTTAATGTCTCGCGGACAAAAGCAGTTTTAGCTAGCGGTTTAACTGCCGCTGTCATTTCATTGCTGTTTGCCACAAACGGCGGATTGCGTTTGCTTGATATTGTCGATTATTTCATCAATAACTTCGGTGTTGCTCTTGCGGGATTAGTGGAAATCATCTTGATGGCATGGTTCTTTAAAGGATTAACTGGTTTACAAAAGCATGCTAACGAAATTTCAGACTTGCGCACTGGTGCTTGGTGGAAATTCTGCCTCGCAATCCTTACACCACTTGTTCTTGGATACATGATGTTTGATAACATCCGTCAGAACCTTGCGAAAAATTACGAGGGTTACCCAACGAGCCTGATATTGTTCGCTGGAGTAGTTGTTGCCGCAGGTGTTATCCTAGTTGCTCTCCTCCTTTCCCTTAAGGGATGGAAAGCCAATGCCAATGTAGAAGAGAAAGAGGGGGTCGCCTAGCATGTCAGGAAGCGCAATTACCATGATGGTCGTAGGAATTGTTATTATATGGGGCGGTTTAGCAGCCAGCGTTTTCAACGTTATCAGAGTTTCAAAAAAATCATAAACACCGGTAAAAACAAAAAGAAAGGATTGAGCACTACTTATAGCTCAATCCTTTTTTTCGTTAAACGGAAGTGTCCACCCCACACGGACAAATGTCCACGGACGGTGCCTGACACCCCATTGAATAACACCCTATTTTTCTTTCGGACGGCAGTTTTTGCAGACTTTGATGGTTTGGTTTGTTTCTGTTTTGTATGGATAGAGCAGTTTTATTCTTGTTCTTTCACATATTGGACATGTCCCCCGTCCATTTTCCGGCAGGTGACTGATGGTCTTTCCCCGATTTCTCTTTGCCATTTTCATCCATCCTAATCAATAATAAATTCCTTTCTTTATTAAATGTTGGACTAGCAGAAAGAATGATAGGCATTTAATTGTTTTTACGGATAAAAACAACAAAAATGTATAAACCAAGGAACTCATTTTACTATGGCTGCACGCTAAATATCCCCTTTCCATAAAATGTGGTAAGAGCCAATAGGAAATTCTTCAACAAGAAGGGAAAGATATGGTGCTTAAAAATGAAAAAATCCCAGGCTTATCATCATTCATTTCAGAATCTTCAAGAGAATAGAATGTCGTTTGATCAGGTTTTTACACGGATTGTCGAGTTCATGAACATAGATCCTCGAGGAAACTTCCGCTTAATGGTCGGAACGGATTCACAGGTTCATAAATCCCAGACTACCTTTATCACTGGAATCGTGATCCAAAATGAAGGGAAAGGTGTGTGGGCTTGCATTCGAAAAGTGATTATCCCAAGAAAAATGACACATTTACATGATCGCATCTCCCTTGAACTGTCATTAACAGAAGAGGTCGTTTCTTTGTTCACAGAGGAAAGAAAAAGTGAACTGATCAATATTGTTCTTCCCCATCTTTATCAAGGTGCAACCTTCACAATGGAGGGCCATATCGATATCGGTGCAGGGAAACGCAACAAAACAAGAGAATTTGTCAAAGAAATGGTAACAAGGATTGAATCCATGGGAGTCGAACCAAAAATCAAACCAAACGCCTTCGTCGCCTCAAGCTATGCAAACCGTTACACAAAATAAGGGTGTCAGGCACCATGTGAAATTTTCACATAGTGCCTGACACCCTTTCCTTCATTTATATAGCGGATTCTATTTCTTTGGCCATTATTTTCATGGATTTTAAGCCGCCGCCGCTTAGGTACCAAGCGTCTGCGTCTAGGTAGACGATCTTATCATTTTTATAAGCTGCCGTTTTCTTTACTAGTTCATTTTCAATGATTTCTTTTGCGCCGACTTCTCCTCCTACAGCTGTTGCGCGGTCAATGACAAATAATACGTCTGGATTTTTCTCCATAATGTATTCAAACGTTACGCTTTGACCATGAGTAGAGACTTCAATTTTCTTATCGGCAGCGCCAAATCCAAATACATCATGAATGATTCCAAAGCGGGAGCTTGGTCCATAGGCACTCACTTTTCCTTCGTTCGCCAACAAAATAAGTCCTTTTTGGTCTAGTCCAGTGGCCTTTTTATTTACCTTTTCAACGGACGCTTTAATGTCTTCTAATTCACCGGCCACCTTGTCTTCTTTTCCAAAAATTTCTCCCACTAGCTTCATATTTTTCTCAAAAGAGTCCATATAGTTTGTATAATCA
Source organism: Neobacillus vireti (assembly GCF_001026695.1). Taxonomy (GTDB): domain Bacteria; phylum Bacillota; class Bacilli; order Bacillales; family Cytobacillaceae; genus Neobacillus; species Neobacillus vireti. The sequence continues at coordinate 181,797 of NZ_LDNB01000006.1, read as the reverse complement.
ATGTCCACATATACCGTTGGTGCAATCTCTGCAAATTGATCATATAATTCCGCTTGACGTGTCGAGATAAAAATAACATCTGGTTTCAATGCATGAACTGCTTCAAAATCCGGCTCTTTTAAGCTGCCGACATTCGTATATTTTTTATCGGCATATTTTTTCAAATAGGCTGGAACCGTTGCTTGTGGGACACCAGTGACATCGATACCTAACTCATCTAGGGTATCCAAGATACCAAAATCAAACACAACCACTTTCTGAGGTTTTTTCCCAACTACTGCCTCACCATATTTATGCTTAATAGTCATTTTCTCTGCTGTTTCCTTTGTATCCGCTGAAGTCGTTTTCGACTGGTCTGCCTCTTTTGAAGCACCCCCACAGGCAGCTAATACGAAAATCACGCTAAAAATCAATCCTAGTAAACTCCACTTTCTCATCATCAATCCCACTTTCTTTTTATGAATTAAAATAAACACAGATTCTGCAGTTATTCATTTCTTGAATCGGTATTTCCATATCGTAAATCTCGCTTAACGCCTCCGACTGAATAATCTCCTCTGTCGGTCCGTCCTTCACGACCTTGCCATCCTTCATCGCGACAATTCGGTCCGAATAAACAGAAGCAAAGTTAATATCATGCAAGACGATGACGACGGTTTTCCCCAACTCATCCACTAACCGGCGTAATATTTTCATAATTTGAACAGAGTGCTTCATATCCAAATTATTCAGCGGTTCATCCAGCAAAATGTAGTCGGTATCTTGGGCAATCACCATCGCGATAAAGGCCCGCTGGCGCTGACCGCCAGATAACTCATCCAAAAAGCTGTCCTGCATTTCGGTTAGGTGCATATATTCGAGCGATTGCTCGACAATCCGTTCATCTTCCGCCGTTAACCGCCCCTTTGAGTAGGGAAAGCGCCCAAAGGAAACAAGCTCGCGAATCGTCAGGCGGACATTCATGTAATTCGACTGCTTTAGAATTGAAACCCTTTTAGCAAATTCCTGTGACTTCATCTTGCGGACATCCGCGTTATCGACAAGCACTTCGCCCGTATCAGCATCAAGCAGCCGGCTGACCATCGACAACAGTGTTGATTTCCCTGCACCATTCGGGCCAATAAAGGAAGTAATTTTACCAGGTTGAATATCCACCGAAACCTCTTCGACAACCGGCTTTTTCCCGTAAAACTTCGATAATGCTCTCACTTGAATCATCCAGTCTTCCTCTCCTTCAATAATAAGTAGATGAAATAGACACCACCGATAAAGTTAATGATGACGCTCAAGGTCGTCGAAAACGTAAAGACCCGTTCGACCACCCATTGCCCACCGACAAGAGCGATTATACTCATGACAACGGAACCGCTAATGAGTACCCTGTGTTTGTGTGTTTTAAAAAATTGGTACGACAGGTTGGCAACAATTAAACCAAAAAAAGTAATCGGGCCAACTAATGCCGTCGAAATCGAAATGAAAATCGCCACAATTACCAGCATTTTTTTCACAATCGCATCATAGGGAACCCCTAGATTAATCGCCATCTCCCTGCCAAGCGATAACACATCAAGATATTTTAAATAACGCCAAGCATAAATCGTCACAAGCCCAATGATGACAAGGGCCAGCCACACTAAATCACCATTAATATTATTAAAACTAGCAAACATCCGGTCTTGGACAATCTGAAACTCATTTGGATCAATCAGCACTTGGAAAAACGTCGAAATACTTGAGAAAAAGGTTCCAACGATAATCCCAACCAGCAATAAGAAATAAATCGACTGCCCGCCTTTTTTAAATAAAAACCGATATAACAATAGAGCAAATACAACCATCACGGCCGAAGAAAGAAGAAAATTCACTTGCTTATTGACAATGATCATGTGACCGGAACCGAGGAAGAATATAATCAATGTTTGTAATAACAGGTAAAGAGAATCCAGCCCCATAATGCTCGGGGTTAAAATTCGGTTATGGGTAATCGTCTGAAAAACAACGGTGGCATACGCGATGGTAAAACCTGTTATCACCATTGCCATCACTTTTATTGCTCTTCTCGGCAGCGCATAATCAAAACTGCCATTTAAATCATGAAATAAGTACAGGGCACAGCAACCCGCCGCGATCAAGGCGAGACTGGCCATTTTCATCGAATTACGCATATGCTTTCCTCCTAAAAAGAAGGATTAAGAAAATCCCACTGCCTATAACTCCCACCATGAGACTGATCGAAATCTCATAAGGGTAAATGATAACACGCCCCAAAATATCACAAACCAGCAAAAAGATGGCTCCTGCCAAGGCAGTATGAGGTAATGTTTTTTGTAAATGGTCCCCTTTGAAGATCGAGATGATATTCGGAATGATTAAGCCAAGAAATGGGATAATTCCCACAGTTAATACAACTGTTGCCGTAATCAAGGCGACCAATATCAGTCCTATATTCACAACCCGGCGATAGCCAAGACCCAAGTTTTTCGAAAAATCCTCGCCCATTCCTGCCACGGTAAAGCGGTTGGCATATAAATAGGCCATTATTAAGATTGGGATACTTATGTATAGCAGTTCATAGCGACCTTTCATAATCATTGAAAAATCACCCTGCAGCCATGCCGACATATTTTGAATGACATCAGCACGATAAGCGAAAAAGGTTGTCACAGAGGACAAAATATTTCCAAACATCAGCCCGACCAGCGGAATAAAAATCGCATCTTTAAACTTAATCCGGTTAAGAATCTGCATAAATAAAAATGTACCGCCAAGTGCAAACAGGAATGCAACCACCATTTTCTCAAGCATCGATGCGTTTGCAAACAACAACATTGCCACAAGGATTCCAAGCCGAGTAGCATCCAAGGTTCCTGCCGTTGTTGGAGAGACGAATTTGTTCCGGCTGAGCTGCTGCATAATCAAACCAGCAATACTCATTCCCGCCCCGGCCAGTAATATCGCAACAAGACGCGGTATGCGGCTGATTAAGAATATTTGCGTTTCCTCTGATTGAAGGTCTAATAGGTCCAATGGTGATAGATTGCTAACCCCTACAAACAAGGAAATCCCTGATAATATAAGTAACACAACTAGTAAATATCGTTTCTTCATGACTGTCTCCAATATTTCTATTTTCCCAGCATTATAGATGAAATTGAAAATCATTATCATTTGCTTATTAACTTGATTATACCATTGAGAAATTTTACGTCAACAGGTAATTGAGAATTTCTATCAATTGTAAGAGGGAGAGAAATTCAAATAAAAAGCGGCACCATCAATAAAATGTTACACCTTTTAAAGGCTAAAAATGATGCGTAACCTTTTCTTGTTCCACAATCAGAATAGTGGTTGCCTACCTTCCAACTTTCCCCTTATACTTAAGTGGATAAATTTGGTTATAAGGAGAAACCGTATGTTTTCAAACCTTCAATTTTTAGAAGCGGCACAGCAGGCAGAGTATTTGACGAAGGAACTGATCAAGCTTAAAAGCTATAACGGGACGAATGGGGAAAATCTGAAGGCGCAGTATTTATTGGATGTGATTCACTCGTTTCCATATTTCCAACAAAATCGCGAGCATGCTTGGACAAAATCGATTGAACACGACGAGCACCAGCGCAAAAATGTCTTTGCCTTTGTCAAAGCGGCAAACGAGTCGAAAAAAACGATTATTTTTCATGCTCATATCGATACAGTGGGAACAGAAGATTTTGGCTCTTTGCAGGCTATCTCCCATGATCCAGATGCACTCCAAGCCTATTTTGCAGGCTATAGCGCTGATCAGGAGGTCCAACAGGATGCCTTGTCAGGTGAGTGGCTGTTTGGCAGAGGATCGCTTGATATGCAAAGCGGCATTGCTGTTCATCTCGTCAACCTCCTTTATTTTTCAAGACATCCCGAAGAATTAAACGGGAATTTGCTGGTGATGTTTAATCCCGACGAAGAAAGCCAGCACGCGGGGATGCGCAGTGCACTAACCGAGTTAAAAAGATTAAGAGATGAACACTCCTTGGAATTAACGGCTGCGATCAATGACGATTTCATTACGAATTTATATGAAGGGGACGAAAATAAATATATTTATACAGGTGTGGCCGGAAAGCTGCTCCCGTGTTTTTATATTTTCGGCAGAGAGGCACATGTCGGTGAGAGTGTTTCCACCATCGATCCAACTATTATAGCCTCTGCCCTTAATCTGAAAATTGCCCAAAACCTTCAGCTTGTCGAAAAAATTGAAGGAGAACTGATCCTGCCTCCGAGTTGTTTATTTCTAAGGGATGATAAAAAAAGCTATGATGTGCAGACAGCCATAAGCTGTAAGCTATATTTTAATTACTTTGTTTACGAAAAATCTCCAAAGCAGATAATCAACGAGCTGCTCGGAATAACGAAGCAAATCTGTACGGAACAGGCTGAAAGACAGAAAAGTACTTATCTGCAATTCTGCCATGTAAACGCTCTCCCAGCTAAACAGCTTGATTGGACGATCGAGGTTACTAGTTTAGAGGATTATATTCATTATCTGAACAAATTGAATTTACATCCAGAGGAGACAATTCAGGAAACCTACAAAATGTATAACCGAAAAGACCAGGATGATCGGATGCTGGCATTCTATATCGTTGAAGCCTTGCAAAACCTTGATCCGGAGAAAAAGCCGCGCGTGATTGTATTTTTTGCACCGCCTTTCCTGCCTTCAAACTATATGGAGGAGGACAACCGGATATATTCGAAGGTTAAGGCGGAATTGGAAAAGGAAGCATTACTCGTAAACGAACGATTTCAATTAAAGAAATACTTCCCTTTTTTATCTGATGGAAGTTTTATGACCTTTAATGGGGCTGAAGCGGAAATGATTTCTTTAAAAAATAACTTTCCTGCTATGGATCAGTTATTTCCTTTACCGCTCGAGGCGATGAAGGAATTGAGCATTCCTTCTATTAATATCGGTGTTTATGGAAAAAACGGGCACAATTGGACCGAGCGCGTCTACATGCCCTATAGCTTCGGAATCCTGCCAAGACTGATTCGGAATATAACAAAAAGTTTACTAGCTGATTGAATTTATTAAGCAAGGGACTGATCTCATTTAGGGGACGAGTCCCTTTTCCATGCTTTAACGAAATTATTATTTTTCCAGCACATATTGGACTTCCAGCGCCTCATAAATTGGGCAATAGGAGGTGAGGGGAGTGAAAAAAGCGTTAGCAGTTTTTGTTTTTTCGATGATTTTTTTATTGGCAGGATGCTTTGGCGGCGACCCAGTGAAGGACGACTTACTTAACTATGTGAACAAAGAAATGAAACAGGCTGTGAAATTGGAAGCGGCTGCTGTCTCTGCCTATGAGGGGATATCGGGGGCAAACTTTAAGGATGATCAAACGATGTACGATGGTTTAACGAAAGAGGTCATTCCGAATTATACAAAATTAATTAGTGAGCTTAACTCGGTTTCCATCAAAACGGATGAGGTAAAGGCAATCCATGAGATTTTTATTAAGGGGGCTGACATCCAGTTGAAAGCCCTTGAAAAAGTTAAGCAGGCGATAGAAGATCAGGACTCTGCTCTAATTGAAGAGGCCAACGATATGTTGGCTGACGCCGAAAAACTTCTTCTTGATTACAAAAACAAGCTGTATAAACTGGCAAAGGAACATGATGTAAAAATAAAAAAATAGACTTCCAATCCGCTTAGTTTAATGAAAAAAAACTGAACATGGTCAAAGCAAAAAACAATCCATCCTTTATCAGCCAAACAAGGGTGGATTATTTTTTTTCCTTCTTATAAACTGGTTGCTGTAATATCAGTAAATGGCTTATTAATTTGTTTACTTCCTTAGTGGCGGTATTTCAAAATAGGTTACTATTCTCCAAATCCATTCTAGTGGCCCGAAGCGAAAGAATTGCAGCCATACTTGGCTAAAAATTAGCTGAACCCCCAAAATGGCTAAACATAAAAATAGCGATTGGATGTAGGTAATAGTGTTGAATAAATGCAGGACCTTCCCCGCGAGTAAAACGAATGCAGTTTGTGAAACATAGTTTGTTAATGCCATTCGTCCATAGCTTTTTAACGGTGATAATAATTTCTGGATAAGTGTTAATTGTAAGAGCCAAATCAGAAGCCCCGCATAAAAAGCCGAGACCAGCGGACCGATGGTAATTCCGATGTTTAAAAAGCGCTTGGTCTTCTGGAAGTTCGCATCAGCTCCATCGCCGAAAACAACCGGAGCATATTGATACTGATAGATTACGCCGATGATGCTTAACACCAACATGATACTCGTAAAAATCGCAATTTGATTACGGCTTTTAGCCAGTTGCTCGAACACATGAAATTGCCCTGCGGCAATTCCTAATAGCATAAGCGGAAGAACCATAAAGAGTTTGAAAGAAAAGATACCCAAAACAATTAACATCGCAATGCCAAAGATTAGATTGACCATTTTATTAGCTTTGTAAAATGGCATAATTAAGATGCCGCAAACAGCATAAATGGTTAGCGCTTCACCCGGAAGGTATTGGACATGGACATATCCGATGATAAATAAGGCGATCATCCGTCTTAGGAATAAAACGTATCCATTCCGTCCTTTCGCCTCCGCCCGGGTGATAAACAAATAAAACCCAACCCCAAACAAAAAGGTAAAAATCGTATAAAAGCGCCCTTCCACAAATAAATATAGAAACCTCCAGTAAGACGCATTTATCGTGTGGGGCACAGGCAGCGGCATAGACAGCATCGGGATAATATTCACTAAAATAATACCCATCAACGCAAATCCCCGCAAATAATCCAGCGTATCAATCCGTTTATCGAAATCCATAGCCCCCTCCTTATAGCAGTGCAGTTAATGTCGTTTCTGACACCCCAAACTCAAAGTGTCCACCCCAGGAGGACAAATGTCCACGAGTGGTGCCTGACACCTATATAAGCCGATACACTAAAAATCTTTCATTAGGATTATGTTCAATTAAATGAGGCAAGATGATTTCCTGTTTTAATTCAAACGACGTCTGGTTTTCCAGAAAATAAATATAATCCGCTGATGGATAATATAACACCAGTTCAACATCCCGCTCATCATTCTCCACTGACAACAAAATATTATTTACAATCTTCCTAAACACTTGAATCGAAAACGGATTAAAGAAATAGAAGCGATTATCGTCTGCCCCAATCTCAAATTCTTCCGCCAAGCAGCAATAAAACTGAATGGAATCTCGGCTGCTTTTCGTTCTCCTCACATAACTCCCGAGATTTTCGACGGCAGCCTTATAAAGGGTCTCATTCATTTCCACCCCGGTCACCGAAGCATGAAAGAAATAATGGATATAAAAATTTAACCGCCCTTTCCCGCACCCAAAATCAACCACCCGATCACTGCATTTCACTTGATAATGACGAAATAATTCCTCAAGCGCACTATATGGTGTCGGTTCATAAGGATGATAATGCAACGACTGGCTGGAAGGACCCCCATGCAGGTCCCCCCTCGTTTTAATGTTCAATAATTTATCATAAGAATGTTCTTTCATCGCTTACACCTATTTAAGTAAATTTCTAACACAGCTTCATTAAGATTAAACCATTTTTTGAAAAAAAGACATTTTTATAGAGACTGCAGACGATTTTTCCTGACTATCGGGCAAGAAAGAAGGAAAAAGTGGTATAATGTCGAAAGTCTATAAATATAGAGGAATGACTGTGTAAAGGTAGAATCATTCCCAATCAATTTCTTAATCGCTCCAGAAAAGAAGGAGATGTTTTCATGTGAAAATAAAAAAAATTCTCAATAACAATGCCGTGGTGGTTTCCGATAATAATCAAGAAAAGATTGCCATTGGCGCAGGAATTGCCTATCAAAAGAGGAAAAATGATATTATTAACCCGAGTAAGGTTGAGAAACTATTTGTTATGAAAGAAAATGAGAAATTTCAGAAGCTGCTTCTCCAAATACCCGAAGAACATTTTGCCCTCTCAGAAGAAATTATCACTCACGCTGAAGAATCCCTTGGAGCCAAATTAAACGACCATATTCACATCGCCCTTACCGATCACTTGTCATTCGCCATTGAACGTGTACGGGATGGAATTAAGTTGAAAAATAAGCTTTTACACGAAATAAAAATCCTCTATAAAAGAGAATTTGATATCGGCATGTGGGCAATCCAGCATATCGAAAAAAAGACCAACATTAAAATGCCGGCTGATGAAGCGGCCTTTATCGCACTTCATCTGCACACCGCTAACCTGCAAGGCGGAGATATGAAGCACACACTAAGGCAAACTGCCATCATTGGGAGCATGGTTGAGACAATTAAGGATTCCTTAAACCTTGAAATTGACGATGATGACCTTTCCTACCAGCGCTTAATAACTCATCTTCGTTTTGCCATTTCTCGCATCAGCAGTCCTGAGCCGAACACAATCGATGACGAGATGCTGAAAATGATCACCAATAAATTCCCTGCGGCCTACAATTGTGCAAGGAAAGTCGCTAACGTTCTATTGAAAAATCACGGCATGCTTCTGCCAGACCATGAACTTGGATATTTAACCCTTCATATCGAAAGATTGCGAAAGCGTTAAAAAACGCTTGGACCCAATTCGAGTCCAAGCGTTTTTTATCAATCACCTTTTATCTTTTCTTCCGGATTTTCATAATTTCATCAGCAACAAATTGTACGTTTGTTCCGACAATAACTTGAATGCTTTCCGGTCCAACGATATTAATCCCAGGTACACCTGTCGCCTTAATTTTCTTTTGGTCGACGGCTTTCATGTCTTTTACTTCCATTCTTAGACGTGTGACACAATTGTCAACTGCAGTCACGTTCGCATCGCCGCCTAAGCCTTCGTAAATTTGCGCTGCCATTACAGCAAATTTACTATCGCCTTTAGCAAGAGACACTTCATCATCTTCATCATCTTCCTCACGACCCGGAGTCATTAGGTTGAATTTTGTAATGATGAAGCGGAATAAGAAGTAGTAAATTACGGCAAAGACCAAACCTTGAACAATTAACATATATGGCTGGTTTGCAATTGGAATTTTCAAACTTAAAAACCAGTCGATAAATCCAGCACTAAAACCAAAACCTGCTGTCCAGTGGAACATGGCAGCAATTGCTAAAGAAAGACCTGTTAACACAGCATGAACAAGATAAAGCATTGGAGCAACAAACATAAATGCAAATTCAATTGGTTCTGTTACCCCAGTAAAGAAGGAAGCGAATCCAGCAGCTAGCATTAACGAAGCCACTTGTTTTTTCTTCCTCGTTTTTGCCGTATGAATCATTGCTAATGCAGCCGCTGGCAAGCCAAACATCATAACAGGGAAGAAGCCAGCTTGATACATTCCGGTAACACCTTTTTCCCCTTTACTTGCCCAGAAGTTCTTAATATCATCAATTCCGGCAACATCAAACCAGAACACAGAGTTCAAGGCGTGATGCAGTCCGGTCGGGATTAATAGTCGGTTGAAGAAGCCATAAAGGCCGGCACCGAAAGCCCCTAACTTACTCATTCCTGTACCGAAAGAAACTAAACCGGTAAAAATGGCAGGCCATACAAAGAACAATACGACAGAAGCAACAATCATCGAAACCGCTGTCATTATTGGCACTAAGCGTTTGCCGCTAAAGAAGGCCAAGAAATCTGGTAACTTTACCTGACTAAAGCGGTTGTACATCATTGATGCAACAATACCTGAGAGAATACCAACAAAGGCATTTCCAATTTTGCCAAAAGCAGGGTCAACCTTTGCTACATCAATTCCTTGCAGCATCGCAACTGAATCCTTTGAAAGCAAAGTGGTTACAACTAAGAAGGCAACCAATCCACTAAGTGCGGCGGAGCCGTCCCGTTCTTTTGCCATTCCAAGTGCAACACCGACAGCAAAGAGAATCGGAATATTGTCAATGATGGAACCGCCGGCTTTAATTAAGAATGATGCTACTGGACTATCAGCTCCCCAGCCTGAAGGGTCAATCCAATAACCAATACCCATCAAAATGGCGGCAGCCGGTAATACGGCTACGGGCAGCATCAACGAGCGCCCAAGTCTTTGAAAATACTTCTTCATCTTATTACCTCCAATTAATTTTAATTAAACTACTAAACATCTAAAAATACGACCAATGAAAATAAATGATTTCAGCAAAAATATGACGTATAGCAGCCTTGTGTCAATCTTACTATTTTTTTCAATCACCTCCTTAAGGCAAATTTTTTTAAAAGTGAAGTGCTGCCAGTCGAAAGCAGCCCTTCACTTTTTAGCAGATTATTTTGCCGAAGCAGTGAATAAAACCGTCTTGCCGGCAGTACCTTCCTTTTCCTCGGTGAAAGCATAGTGCTTTTTGCCTTCTTCACTGTTGGTAATCACAACCGGCGTGACCGTGCTTTTGGCGTTTGTACTAATATATTCCCAGTCAACCTCTATTAGTAGCTGTCCGGCTGAAACTTTGTCCCCGTCTTTTACAGCAACATTGAAGCCCTTACCATCCAAAGCAACGGTTTCCAAGCCAACATGAATCAGAATTTCTGTACCGTCGTCGGCACGGAGACCAACTGCATGCTTAGTAGCCGCCACAAGAATAACGGTCCCCTTTACTGGAGAAACAATATCTCCGGCTGATGGAACTACAGCCAGCCCATCTCCCATCATCTTTTGACTGAAAACAGGATCGGGAACCTCCTCGAGCGTAATGATTTTGCCGCTGACTGGTGTGTAAAAATCCACTGGTTCTTTTTTGAAAAAATTAAAGCGCATAACAATTACTCCTTTGTTTTTTGATTATGTTTCCCAAAGATGCTAAAATACAACAAAAAAGGCATGGAGGTACAAATAAACGGATTTAGCATCCATTCATTTTACCACCATGCCTGATCGTATCAGTAACATGTGATCAATATTAAACTGCACAACTTAATCATACCACTAATTCCAAATAAAACAATATGTAAGCGGTGACATTTTTTCAACTATACACCAACGGACGAAAAAAAGAGCGCCGGCTCACCCGCACTCATCAATTATGGAGTTATATTTTTATAAAAACTGACCATATTCATCTGTAAAGGTAACCATAAAGTAGGTAAGCCCAGTCGATTGATTGGGAGTTCTTTTAGTTTATTGATATTTAGTTGGATCCGTAAAGGTGACGTACAACAAATAGATAACCAGGCAGATTGCTGTCGTTAAAAATCCCCAGCCGAGCGTTAATTGATCCATAATGAGGTAATTGTTGCATAATTGCACAGGTGCTTTAATATATAACAATCCCATCCCAAAATACTTAATTGTAAAAATAATGATAACAGCGTTTTTCCCAAACGAACTAAGTTTTTTCCAGCTGTCACGAAGCGGTATTCCTGCTAAAATCGACAAACTGAAAAATTTAAATATCTCCATACTTTGGAAGTTTAAGGCTTCATCCATTGATCGTGGAATCGTCCAAAAAACGATGATGATGAGAAATAATAGAATTCCCGGGATACCATTACCATTCCATTTTTCAAAAAAACGTGGAAAGCGCAGTTGAAAAAGACGAGCCATTAAGAACCCCGCAATAACCAGCAGCGGCATTTGCATATGCATGTGGACAATCATAATCGATTCCAATAAATGGGCAACGGGAGGGAGTGCTAAGAAAATAACCAGCAGGAAGCCGGAAAAGAATTGGTTCATTGTTTACTCCCCCCATCCTTTTTAAGAATGCTGACAAGTTTCTGACCTGCTTCATCAATCTTTTTATAGTCCATGACATCGATGAGCGTGCCTTGTTTGTCCACTAAGTAAAAGGCTGAGTTATGTGCAAAGTTCCCATTTTCATCAGGAATAACAATCACTCCAAATGCATTTAACAATGAATCCAACTCAGCTTGGTTCGAAATCCTTGCCATCCGCCAGGTTTCGCCATCACTATTGAAATAGCCGCGATATTTTTCCAATGTAGCCGGGTCGTCTCTTTTTGCATCAAAGCTTATGCTTAAAAAAACAATATCTTTGCCGATATACTTGTTTGGCAGCAAATCATACACTTTGGACATGTTCATTTCTAATTTAGGGCAAACCGTTGTACAGGATGTATAAAGAAAGGTAATGAATACGTATTTATCCTTAAACTCTGAAATTGAGTATGTTCGTCCTTTGCTATCCTCAAAAGTGACATCGGAGAATTTAGGCTTAATGTCGATTAGTTGATTGACCCTCGCAGTTTCCGCTGTAAAAGCAGTGAATCCATCTGTCCCAAGATAGAACAATATACATCCAAAGATGATAACAAGAAAACTAGCGAATGCCGTATGCCGGTTTTTGATCACGGAGATCACTTCCCAAATCTATTTTTACTTTAAGTAGAAATAGATAGCTCTAAGCAACGAGCTATCTATTTTTCAAAAAATCACCAAGTTTTAAACGGCGGTGATCCTGGTGGTGCGTTAACGATAAATTCTGTAAGCGGGATAACATAAGCCATTCCGACAAAAATCAGCATTATTACAATCCATAGGCCCCAGCGCTCTGTCCAATATGGAGTTTTCGAAGCGCCCTCTTCCTCTTCAGCAATCGGGAATTCTGTCTCTCCTTTTGGTGCAAAGAACATCATATTGATAACAGCGTACACTTGAAGAAGGACACCAATAATTAACAAGGTACCGCCAACAGCTAACAGGAGTAAATATGGGTTCCAGCCTAACGCTGTCGCGTTATCACCATAGGTTGTATAAGAGGTTCTTCTCGGAGAACCAAGTAATCCGACCGTATGCATGGCTCCTGACATAATGACCATACCAACTGTCCAAATAATCGTTTGGATAACACCCAATTTATTGATTGCTGGTGTTAAGACGCGTTTGGATACATACGGAACTAACCAATAACTTATTCCAAAGAATGTCATGACCACTGACATACCTAATGTTAAGTGGAAATGTCCAGCAATCCACATCGTGTTATGAACGACTTGGTTTAATTGGTTCGTGGATTGTACAATACCGCCTGCTCCTGCAGGGATAAAGGCAAGCATTGCAATAAATGGTGCTAGGAAACGAACATCGCCCCAAGGCATTTTTTTGTACCAGCCGACTATTCCTTTTCCGCCATTCTTCCTTGCCGTCCGTTCAAATACTGCAAACATTGCCCATGCTGTCATTAATGATGGGAAACCAATCGCTAAACTCATAAACACGTGCATAAATTTAACGGATTCTGAAATACCTGGGTCAATGATTTGATGGTGGAATCCACCGGTAATGTTCATAATTACTAAGGCAATAATAACAATCCGAGTTAATAGATCGCTCCAGCGTTTTCCGCCGATAATCTTCGGAACAATAACATACCATGCTGAAACGGCTGTTAAATACCAAATGTTAACTAATGTATGGCCAAAGGCCCAAAATAGTGTCCGGGCAACCATTACGTTTATCGTCTTTACCCAACCGAATGACCAAGGAATAATCATTACAATTACTTCGATTGCCACAGGCAGAGAACCGAAGAATAATAGGATAAATACTCCAGTTGCAAAGAATGATAGGATTGGAACATGTTTTCCTTTATTATTTTTTCGCCAATTTGCAACTTGAATAAAGGCTCCGAATGCACACATCCAAACACCCACAACAATTAAGGCTAAACCAATATAGAACCATGGTGAAGCGGCCATTGGCGGATAAAAGGTATACATAACTGATGCGTTACCCATTAAGATAGGGATTACTGCAAAGACAAATCCGACAATTTTCAGCCCAAAACCAATCCAGGCCATCTTTCTTACTTTTGGAAGCAGCCCTCCTAAGGTATGGGAGAGCCCTGCATAAAAATAACCAATCGTAAAGAAAGCCGTTAACACAACAACCAGTAATAAACCATGTGCGGTCAGAACTTGATAATAATTAAGCCATGATGGTAATTCCAGCAGGCCTGCCCGGTTTAATCCTTGCAGTAAGCCTAACAACCCACCAATGAGTAAGGCCATAAAGGCGACAAATAAATAGGTTTTCGTAATTCTGGCATCCTCCGTGCTGATGCCCATCTCTTTATTTGCTTTTTCTTTTAACGTTTTTGGTATTGCCATTTTGTATCCCACCTTTATTTAACCGTAATTGTTGTACTCATCATTTGGTGGCCGGCACCGCAATATTCATTACATAGAACTAAATACGTTCCAGCTTTATCGAATTTCTGGGTAATTTTTTGAATATGCCCTGGTGGTACCATCGCATTTAGGTTTGTTCCGGCAACTTCAAATCCGTGGACAACATCTTTAGAAGTCAGTGTAAAATGGACCGTTGATCCGGCTGGAACTTCAATATTACCTGGATTAAAACTAAACACTTGTAAGGTCATGACCACTTCATATTCTTTGTCACCAATTTTTGTGATACCAGGTTTGTCAAATGATGCTTGTTGATCCACTTTTTGCGGATCAATGATTTCCTTATTACTCGGCGGTGCCATACCTTGGGCAAATGCTTGATAACCAGTGATAAACATAAAGATCATAATCATACCAAAGCTTAACGTCAGCCATATTTTTTCTTCACGATGCATCTTCTTTTCCCCCTTAAACTCTTGCCATATAAAGACCGTATAGCACGAAATACGTTACAAGAATAACTGCCCCAACCACTGTTACGGAAAAAATTGTCCCTTTATAAGATTCTTTATCGGCCTTTTTTCTGCTAACCTTTGAACCTCCCATCGAAACCCCTCCTAAAGTTATTGTTACTCATATGATAATTGGGAATCGTTATCAGTGTAGTGAACTGTATCACTAGTAATTGAGTTTTTATGAAAAGAACTCATTATTTGACGCAAATAAAAAGGAGGTAGAACGCAGGAATAAAACAACAATTGCACTGTTGTTAAGTGGTTTATGTATTATATTGGGATAAGGATAGGAATGAAAAAGGGGGGTCTTTCGGAAGGCAATTGTGACGAATTATTGAACATAAAAAACAAAGAAAGCAACACCGATTAGGCGCTGCCTTTTTTATAAGAATAGTTGAATGACCGGGTTCTCTCTAACTCCGGATGTGCTGCCCTAATAACGGAAGGCCGTGCCAGGACAAGAATAACGACTAAAAATACCCCAGCTGTTATTAGTAGAACCCATTGCGGCGCAAAAACATCGTACAAAAAACCGTAAAGTACCATACCAAGCGGCATCAGTGCCGTTGCCATCGTTTCAAGAATCGAAAAAACACGGCCTTTGTAATCATCGTCGATTTGTTTCTGCATCATTACTTGGATTGGCGTATTCACAATAATCACCAACGCACCAAGAGTAAACATCATGATTACGTAAAAACTAAAAATCCAACCATACGTCATTTTGACCATTAGCGGAACCGCAATTGACCCCATAATGAACCCCATCCCAATAATGCCCCGCTTGGAAACAAGAAACGGAAATTTCACTTCTTTTCTTACGGAGAAAAAGATGGATAAGAGTAGCATTCCCACTGCAAATGCCCCTTGGGTAAAACCAAAATGCTGGGAAACCATTTTTAATTTTTCAATAAGAATGAAGGAATAACCGACCTCAAACGCACCAAAGAGGAAATTTATTAACAGGGAAATCCAGATAATCGCCATTAGCAGCGGTTGCAATTTCAAATAACTAATTCCCGCCTTTATGCTTTGCCACATAGATTCTTTTGGTTCACCTGTGGCGTGTTTTTTTCTGTTTGCAAACAGTTTAAAATTCATCGTTGATTCAAGAATGACAGCAGTAATGGAAGCTGACATATACATGATGAGGAATACAGGCATTGAGACAGCACCGTACAATAGACCCCCTACTGCCGGGCTGGCTATCGCTGCAAAGGAAATAGACATTTGGTTTAATGACATTGCTCGCTGGACTCTTTCTTTATCCACTAGCCCTGTAATCGAGGATGTAAACGTAACCCCGGAAAACATCGACGTAAGGGACAATATACAGGAAGTGGTATAAATCGCCGCGAGTGACAATCCTGATGTGAAACTTACGACCAGTAATACCCCTATAGCCATCGTTGTAGCAATTTGTGCTATAACGACAATCATTTTTCTTGAATACTTATCCGCCATGTACCCGGCGAATGGTGCCGCGAGTGTTCGCGGCAAAATATTGCAAATTAAGTTCACGGCAAAACTGGCCGCTGACCCGGTTGCCTGTAAAATATAAAAACTAATGGCAAAAGCATAGACTTGTGCCCCAAAGGAAGAAATCAGTTTACTAATCGTGAATGTCCAAAGATGATACGTGGCTTTGCGAAGCTTTTGTTGATCATCCAAAAATATCCCCACCCTAAATGTTTAATTTTATTAAACAAATCATACCATTGAACCTCTTCCATTTCAAGGAAAAGTTTAATATAATTAAACTAATTAATTGATTTAGGGATGTGCTTATTAAATGTTAGGTGAACGAATACGTGAAATAAGGAAAAAGAAAAAGATGACACTTGAAGAGCTCGCGGGTGAAGAACTGACAAAAGGAATGCTCAGCCTGATTGAAAATAATAAGGCCAATCCTTCAATGGAAAGCCTAACATACATCGCTAAGCGACTTGATGTCGAGGTAACCGATCTTTTGGAAGAGATTAGTATGCATGAATTGCGGGAGACTCTCGATAAAGCTGAGGAGCTTTTTAATGTTGATGTTGAAAAAATGACTGATAAATATAAGCAGCTTATTCTTTTGATTGAACCCTTCGTCCCAAATCTTACTCAAGGGTATGAATCGGCACGACTATTGGATATTTATAGCCGCAGTCTTTTTCGTGAAAAAATTACAGGCTGGGAGGTACTTTCTAACAAAGCCGCAAAAATGTACGATCAAATGAATTTGACAGCAAAGCGGGCAAGTATTGGCATCTTTTGGGCAATGGTGAAATTTATCGAGCATGACTACTCACAGTCACTTCAGATACTGGTAAGTGAACGGCAAAAGATCGAATCGAACCACGCTTACATCGATCCGATGACACGAGTGGACTTTGACTATCATGAGGCGATTTTGCATTTTGCAGTTGGTGATTCGGAGGCAGCTGCACGTGTGATGGAGGAGGGAATTCATTTTTCCAAAGAGCACCGAATTTTTTATCGCATTGATGATTTGTATAGGCTCGCTGCTGTACACGCGGAAATGACTCACAACAAACATGAGAAAAGCCATTATTTATTAAAATTAAAACAATATGGAGAATTTGCAGATGATCTGCAGTCCATCCTTGCGCATGATCTCTTTCATGTTCTGTCGCTCATTTCAGAGAAGCGGGAATACGTTAATGCAATAGAAATCAGTGACAAGTACTTAGCTAGCCCAACAACACTTGAGATATACTGCCATTTATTCCGTCTTGAAAAGGGAAAAGCTTTGTATTGTCTTAGTCGTTTTCAAGAAGCGATTGATTGTTTAGAAAATGTTTCAATCCCACCTTATATTCATCATCCCATTGATTTATCCTTACTTTATGTTAAGGACTCGTATATCGCACTTAGCCACTTCGAGTTGGGAAACGTGGACACGGCCCTTCAAATCGCTTCAATCGCGGTGGAAAGTTTTAATCCGCTTCCTCCTACGCCGTACAAAGATTTTGCTAAGGAAGCGCAGAAAAAAATCAATGCAAAATAGGAAACTGGTGCCTGGCATCACGAACGGAGCCGCCCGGTTTTCAGCCTAAGTCGGCTTTGCTTTGAGGTACAAACGATTAAACACATACCATATTTCAAGACAATACACTTGGTTTTAGTAATTAGATTCACATTAATTTCGATCCACCCACCCATGTAGGGTGCGACGTTTAAATTCAATTTTTCGAATAAATCTCGAAATATTTCAATCCATGCACCCATTTAGGGTGCGACAAAATTCCGAACTTTTAATGCTGGCTCTTTTGGCATTTCAATCCACGCACCCATGTAGGGTGCGACGGGCATTGGTTTTGGGTTCGTATTGTTGTGCTGATTTCAATCCACGCACCCATTGTAGGGTGCGACGATATTTTCGCTATCGAAATTGAAAAAATAACGATTTCAATCCACGCACCCATGTAGGGTGCGACAAGCTGAACGGAAAAACAGAATTAGCCTTACGATATTTCAATCCACGCACCCATGTAGGGTGCGACAAGGCCCTTTCGAGACTGGATCACTCGCCGCAGAATTTCAATCCACGCACCCATGTAGGGTGCGACGACCATTCTATTAGTAGGGTAGGGTGCAGAATAGTATTTCAATCCACGCACCCATGTAGGGTGCGACCGGGATAATATCCGATATTGTCTTAACTGTGTTTATTTCAATCCACGCACCCATGTAGGGTGCGACCTATTAGGGTAATAACTAGTGGTATACATTGGCATTTCAATCCACGCACCCATGTAGGGTGCGACGGCACTGGGCATTGATGCGACGGTTAGGATTTTAATTTCAATCCACGCACCCATGTAGGGTGCGACTGCGCCATCCGGAATTTCTGTTAATGTTTCTTCGATTTCAATCCACGCACCCATGTAGGGTGCGACACCAATTAGGGGGACATCCGAAAATGACAATCAACATTTCAATCCACGCACCCATGTAGGGTGCGACCGCAGCCGATCATGTATCACTGGGACGAAGCGCTATTTCAATCCACGCACCCATGTAGGGTGCGACCGTACCTGGTCGGAAGGTATTCACTGTGGACACGATTTCAATCCACGCACCCATGTAGGGTGCGACTACATCTATTTGACCGCCGCTTCGCCAACACCTTATTTCAATCCACGCACCCATGTAGGGTGCGACGTCCAATTTCTCGACAATCAAAGCCGAGTCATTATATTTCAATCCACGCACCCATGTAGGGTGCGACGAGTGGATAATGAAAGATGGTGATTTTTGTGATTATTTCAATCCACGCACCCATGTAGGGTGCGACTCTATCAAGCAAAAACAATATGCCTGCGCTGGCTATTTCAATCCACGCACCCATGTAGGGTGCGACATAAAGATATTATTGTTTAGTTGCCCATTATAGAATTTCAATCCACGCACCCATGTAGGGTGCGACGAGCCTTATCAATGATTTCTTGATTATATTTTAAATTTCAATCCACGCACCCATGTAGGGTGCGACCAATAACGAGGACCATTAAAATTAAACCTAATAATTTCAATCCACGCACCCATGTAGGGTGCGACAAACCCTCACCCCGAAGGGCAAGGGCAACTTTCCAATTTCAATCCACGCACCCATGTAGGGTGCGACCCGCCTCCTGGCTGTTCTTCCTTTTTCACACAAATTTCAATCCACGCACCCATGTAGGGTGCGACAGAAAATGTCGTGTTTTTGTCATTCAACATTGGGATTTCAATCCACGCACCCATGTAGGGTGCGACAGCGGATTTTGACCAAAACAACCTAAAAATAGGTAACTTTTGCCCTAAAACACACTATTTTCTTTAAATAAATAAAGAGCACAATATAATTATGCTAAATATTAGTGATTAATCACAGAAAATCAGGTGCGAATCTCCCAGGAAAAACATGTGCACTATACACTCGCACTAAAAAATTAGAGGGCTATCTAAATCGATTGATTCTTTAACCCCAATATGATCTACCTTGGTTTTATAATTATTACCTAGCTGATAAAACCTAAGACTATCTTCATTTTCATCAATAATATCAGCAAGCTTCAATTTTAAAGCTGTAAATTGAGTGGCATCTACATTACATTCAAATACTGAATTTTGGACACGAATGCCATAATTTTGACAGGTCTTTGAAACCTTCCGAAGTCTTGTTTTTCCACCACTACTAACTGTACTTACGTCATACGTAACTAACACTAACAAATATTACACCTACTTCCACAAAAATGGCGGATACTCATCTAGATCATTACGTAAAAACCGTGCCAATAGTAAAGCCTGTGCATGCGGTACTAACCCCCATGGGATTTTTTCGCCTAGATAGGGATGCGTTATCTTTTCTTGCTTTTTTGTTTGCCATGACGCTAAAAATTTCTTTCTTGCGTCATCTGTCATGATTACGGCTCCATTTTCCTTTTTAAGAAAGTCATCTTTATTTACTACTTTTTTATTGATTAAGGACAAGACAAATCTATCTGCATAAGTACCCCGCAACTCCTCCATTACATCTAAAGCCAAAGAAACTCTTCCCGGTCGATCTCGATGTAAAAAACCAACATAGGCATCCAAACCAACACCCTCTAACGCAGATGCCATATCATTTGCTAATAACGTATAAGCAAATGAAAGCATAGCATTAACGTTATCTAACGGGGGTCTCCTTGAACGCACCTTAAAATAGAAATCCTCTTTTTGCTGTAGTATCATTTGATTAAATAATTTATTGTAACTGATGGCAGCTTGTCCTTCTAACCCTCTTAATCTCTCTAAATCCTCACATTTCCTTACCTCAAGAATAATAGAAGATAGGTGTTGCGATACTTCTTTAAATTGAGCCACATCTACACGGAGGGGATAATCTCTTGTCATTCTTTCAATAATCCATTTGTTATTGTAAATTTTCCCCACAATGAAATTACGAGCAACTTTAGCTGACATGAATTCATCATCTGATACGCGATATTGTTTCTTTCTTAGTACTACGTTCCCCCTACTTTGGCCAATCACTCTTGCAAGAAATCGTCCATTCATTGTAAAAAATACTAATGAAATGTTCTTTTCCGCGCAATAACCCATCAGCGCAGGGCTTGCACCAGTATATCCAAAAGAAACCACTGATTCTAAGTTATGAAGTGGTAGCCTGCCCAGCGTTTCCTGATCCTTAAGAAGAACAATATTATCGCCATCTAAGGATAAATAAACATCCGTTTGATTAATAAATAACGTATTCAAAAGTTTCTTCATTCAGCAATCTTCCCATCAATATAACTTTTCACAGTCCGTTTAGTCATCAATTCCGGTAAACAAATATGCTGAAGAGAACAGCTTTTGCAATAGGAGCCAGTTTTTACTTTAGGTGTATACCTACGGTTGTAATAATCATTCATTTCTTCGACGATTGACCTAACTCTCATTTTTATATCTTTAGTTAGTTGTACCTCGACCCTGTGTTTAATTTCGTTATAAAACATATAACCCTTGTTGATTTCACACAGCAGCATTTCTTCTAAACACATCGCTTGTGCTGTTAATTGTAAAATATCCGAATCGTCCTTCTTGGGTTTTCCCCGTTTATATTCAATAGGATAGGCTGCGTATTTCCCTTGAGAACCATTTATTTCCACACCACTATTATCTTGAACAAACTCTACTACATCACATATCCCTGTAATCCTAAGCTCGTTTGACTTTACGGGCATCGCACGAACAATGAGTTTATCTCCTCTT
Organism: Neobacillus vireti; assembly: GCF_001026695.1. Taxonomy (GTDB): domain Bacteria; phylum Bacillota; class Bacilli; order Bacillales; family Cytobacillaceae; genus Neobacillus; species Neobacillus vireti. The sequence goes on along the minus strand of NZ_LDNB01000006.1, from coordinate 160,429 downwards.
TTTTCTCTAATAAAGGGCTGGTCCGCTTTTTGATGGAGATGTTGTCCTTCAACCGTCCGAACATCTTCTTGCCATTGCTGCTCAATATGAATGAGTGCCCATTGGCGTTTACAAAATTGAAAATGCTGGATGCCCGACAACATCAAATAACTGTCATCTTCGTTATAGTCCATCAATGACATCAACATTTAAACCTTCTAATTCGTTTAAGGTGATAGAATAATCGTCAAATGTTTTTGGTTCATCAACATTATGTTTAATATTAACTAACCGGTGAACTTTAGCAGAAGAATATTGACCTAACTTGGAATTATGTTCCCACCAGTAAACCTTATGCACTTCCAAGCTTCCATCAGGTCTGGCAGCTGAAGTATCGTTTTCAAATAAGGTAACAAGTGCTTGTTTAATCTTTTCTGCATCCTCATTGGTGAATCTAGTCTTTTCTGCAAGCTGTGTGTTAATGCTGCCATAAAAAACATAAACACCAAAATCCACACGGTGTTTCATCCCCATTGTATCTGAACCTTTTTCCTTTCCAGGTTCAGAATTGACACTCTTCGTAATTTGCATACTAGTAATATCAATGGGATGCACGCTTGTTGCTGTATGAATAGATACAGGACCTCTTACCCCAACGGATACACCTGCCCCATTACCTGAACCTTTGAAGGCAAATACCTGGCCAAAACTGCGTACATCAATCCATTGCTCACAGGCAATTCCTGCAAATTCATCGCTGGAGCTATTTTTAGATTTTAATATTTTCTGAAGTGCTAAATTACTCTCAGCTCGTTCTCTTAAACTCTTTAAATCATCTATATTTCTATCATTTGATTGCACAAAAATAGAGTCACCCATATCTTGCAGACGATTTCTAATTTTTCTCTTTATAGCTACATCTGAAATTTCGCCATGTCCATCGTAGTTTTGTCTTGGGCGATTTCCATTCAATGGGTCGCCGTTTGGATTGGCTTTCGTTACGGATAAAATAACAGCAAAATCGATTTTGTGATCCAAAATTGTCATGTTCATTTCCCCCTTTTAATTTGATGCTTCCTCAGTTGCATTATTTTTTTCCTTTTTCTGATATAAATCATGCCGTTGACTATAAAACCCTAACAAATATTTTCCTGATAAAGGTTTATTATTAAAATCATCAACATCAATTCTAGAAGCCACTTCATCAATTAAGCTCGATAAATATCGTGCTTTTGTGCCGAGTCGTGCTTGATAAGGCTGCAAGCTCTCCTGAATCGTTTTCCATGTTCTTGCAGGACTTTTAGAAAAAGAATTCATATATCGTATCGCATTACTGGAACGCGTTTCCTCGGAACCTAAGGCACGTCTTTCCAATACATCGGCAACTGCTAATAAACGGCCGAATAAATAATCTCGGTCATTATTTTCTATATCTAATGCCACATTGTATCCCTCCCGTTTATTGATTAAGGCACAGGTAACGCTGAGTGTTTTTTCCCATTCCCACTTCTCCATTGACACTGGATTTGAGGCACGATGAAAGGCACTTTTAACAATATCTAATGGTATTTTTTTATCATCAACAATACAAGGAAGCATCCGCTCCATTAGCCCTTTAACTACTTTGTCATTCGCTTTTGTTCCATATGCTGCAAAGGCGATATCCTTCGTTGCTGGTACTCCAAAAAATTGGACATGTTCACCTTGATCATTTTTACGATAGCGATGAACCCATACACAGGTTGAATGCCATTTTGCTAGCCTGTCCAGATAAAGTTCCTTGTCCATATTTCGATAATAAAGCACTGCCATACGGCCTGTGGTTGCTGAATCAAGTATCATAATATTGACATTTGATTTAGATGATAAATTATTCTTATAACCTTCTAATGCCTTCGCCACTTCATTGGCAAATTCCTGATTGGTATAAGTTTTTCTTTCCCTTATATCAATTGGTATTGGATTAATTGCAAATGTATCTTCTATTGGATCAGGGATGGAAAGGTAATCATTTCCCCATACCAGGAACACGCGCTGATCAATGGTTTTACCTTGACGATTAATCAGCCATTTGAGTGCATTATGTGCTTTTTGTGACACCTCATAGCTAATACTTGCGACTTCGTTACTTTTATTAAAACGCCCTCTAAAGGTAAAACCACTGGTGTCATTTGCCGAGATTAATTTTGCCTTATCAGCAGCATTCCGTATCTTATTTGCATGCTTGTCAGTACTTGGCTTTTTCTCACCTGTTACAAAGCAAAGATCCTCATCTCCTAGCAAACCTTGGTAATAACGAATGAAAGAATCATATATTTCTTTATCCTTCCATACCTTTTTCAGGATTTTATTTGGCGAATAAACATTAAATCGAATGAATGCGCTTTCTTGGCCACCAGCCACGGCACCAAATATAGCTGGCTTATCACCATAGAGTCCCTCATATTTTTTGTCCCATGTATCGATTAAGTGATTATCTGCATCTACATACAAAATTCCCGCTTCTACTAAATCTTTAATTAATTGTTTCTTATTCACATATTTATAAATACTTATTACTTTGTTGGTGGCAAATGGAGATTTCGCCCATTTTTCTAACTGTTCAAGATAATATGTAAAGGGTGCCTCTCCTTTTATTTTTCCGCCAAATGCAACAAAATCCCCTGCTACATAACTTAATTTATCATGAAGGGGATATGGTGCTATTTTTGCTCCAGCTCTACTAGCCGATCCCTCTGTACATGGGATTAATGTACTAAAATCCAGCTTATCAATGACTCTCGCAGAATGGAATTCACCATCTTCGGTTATTTCCACTTCGATATGAGCATTTTGTGTAGTATGAGAAATAGGCAGCAGGGTAAATTCCTGATCGTTATGTTTTTTTTCAATTTCACCTACACGGTCTAAATTAGATTCATAGGTCTCATATAAATTTAATAACCAGCTCATTTATTCACCTCCTATTCCAATTGCTTAAGCAAATTATCTGCGGATTCCACATTTGTATTATTAAACTGCTTCATTTCCATGTCGGTAATCTTGCGAATTTGCGTACACTGATCAGGTCTAATAAATTTAATAACGCCATCCTTCATCACAGGATTCCATATCCGTACTTCCATTTCGTTTCTTCCTGTTTCGTCCGGATAATTAATTCCGTGAATTATCGTTCCCATATGAATATCGCCATAATTGTCATAAAATCCTTTCCCTCCACCAAAAACACATGGTTCGACATAGGCTTGACATTCTCTAGTGCCAAGAAAAATGTCCCTTCGTCCACCTGCGTTAAGAGAACGTTTCAGGATGTTATGGTGCTTATTCTCGTTTCGATCAAAGGCCATTTCCGGCCGATAGGGGTTAAACATAAAATGAGCTCGCACCTGATAGCGAACATCTTTTAGATAAGTATAGTTGGCAAGCGTATTCCCACCACCGTATTCAATTGGGCGAATCCCCTTTGACTCCATCCGTATTGCGTTCATAACACGGACTTCATCCACTACCATTAACAGTGTTGGCTTCCAGTAGATACTTTCAACTATCCCCTTCAAGGCTTGGTAAGTTGGAATCTGGTAGGATAACTTTTCCCCGCCCATCTTTGTTAAGGGATCGGTGAATAAGGCATAATTTCCATAGACTTCAAATTCAATAGCATTCCTCACAAATATCACCTCCTCTCATTGCTTAATTGGTTTTTAAATCATAAGAGAATCAAATGGACTATCATTTTCAAGATTAAGTCCAAACCTCTTATTATATGCCCCCTCTTTAAGAGCTAATATTTTCCCATCCATAAGGCTTACCAGTCCCTCATTTTCAGCTAAGCGCTCTTTTTCAAATTTAAAAAGATTAATCGTATACTGCTGGGCTTTCTTTAATAATTTTGAAAGGTCTTCAATCGATCCATTACCATTCAAATCAGCAATAATTTCCCTCCCAGCCTCATACGGAACAATCACTGATGTGGTTAAATTATCAATCACATGAAAATGTTCCGCTGCTGTTCTATAACTATTGGCTAAGAATAATGGAAGACTCTTTTTCTCATTATTAATATAATAGGAATCATGATAACTATATTTTGTCTTTGTTGCTGTCAATAATTCGGTCATTTCCTTTTTTAACTTTGGTATAAAATAATTCAAATTCGATTCAAATTCGGTATAGAACTCTTTAAAAAACCTGTCCATTGCTTGGGTTGATAAAATATGCCCCCCGTGATTGGTATTGTCTTTTCTTATATCAACAAGAATTCTTCTTGATATCTGTTTTCCTACTTTAATCTCTTTTAAGTGATTTAGGTTTTCTTCTCCATGATCAATCACATAGACATTTTGAATACTCTTTTCACCGTGTCGATTACATCTGCCTGCAGCTTGAGCAATAGAGTCCAACCCTGCTAGGGAACGAATCACACAATCAAAACTTACATCTACTCCTGCTTCAATCAGTTGCGTGCTAATACAAATGATCTTATTGCCCTCATTAAGCTGAGCCCTTACCTCATCTAGAATCTTATTCCGATGTGCAGCACACATCGATGTGCTTAGATGGTATATTGGAAAGCCATTCTCTTTCTCTAGTAATTGTTCATATAGTTTTTTAACCACAGATTTCGTATTTAAAATGACTAAAACACTTTGAACTTCCTCCATTTTTGCTTCAACAAATTCAGCAAGCTTTTCATTATTAAACACTTCATTAGTTGCTTGATCAATAATTTCCACCCGTTTAAAAGCTTCAATAACATGATCCAGATCTTCAATCATTTCTGCATCCGTATTTATTTCTAGTTTATGTTCGACAAAATCCAGTGCAGGCTGGGTGGCAGTGCAAAGAACAATACTGGAATGAGCATATATTTTTAAAAAGTTTAATGCCTGATTAAATAAGGATACACATGAAATAGGGACCTTTTGGACTTCATCAAAAATAATCACCGACTCACTTAAGTTATGCAGCCTTCTAATATTTCTGCTTCCTTTCGCATAAAACACATTCAAAAATTGCACCATCGTTGTAAATATAATCGGAGAATCCCAATTATCCTTAGCTAGTTTTAGCTTCTGCTGGAGACTCATCTTACCAGATTGACTTTCATCATTATCGTTCACATCTTCTATAACGTTGGAATGATGCTCTAAAATATTTGCTTCATCCATTAATATTTTTCTAACTTCTTCCGCATTTTGCTCAATAATCGTTGTATAGGGGACCACATAAATAATCCGTTTTTTGTTAAATAGTTTGGCGTGTTTTAGTGCATATCGTAAACTTGCTAAAGTTTTCCCACCGCCAGTAGGAATGGATAATGTGTATATTCCTGATGGCTTCTCCGCAAAAAGATCACATTGATCTGACATCTTTGTTCTTAGAAGATTAATAGGAGTATGGGCATTCGGATGTTGATTAAATGAATTAATTTTCGCCGTTAGTCTTTCATAATAGGTATTAAACAAGGCTTCAAAATCTTCTACAGATTCATTGCTCCTATTTTCTTCAAATAATCTTGTATTTGTTCGGTCGGCATCAATTAATGTACTAAAGATAAACTTTGTTAAGAACATCAATTGCTTTTCATTATTCACCGAGGATTCATTAGCTAAAAAGGTCTCCAGTTCTTCAGCAGCCTTACCAACATAATCATAAAAATCCTTTTCGCTCATGACATGTTCAAAAAAGGCTTGCTTTGACCTAGAGAATTCAGCCAATTCCTTATCACGAACTCTACTTAAATAGTTTGATTCTAAGTCTGGATTCAAAAAGTCTTGAAGATACGAATGGTGGGAAATAATAGCATTTCCTACTACTTCGGCTACCAACCCTGTGTTACGAGTAATTTTCGTTGTATGAAAAATTTCATACAATAGTTTCCCACCTGCAGTTGAATGGTCGACGCTTCCCCTTTTGGGTGGTGCATCGGGATTATTTACGGCTTCTATTATGTAATCCCTAAACTCATTGGAATACTTACCTAGATCATGCAGCATCCCGGCAAGACCTGCTAAATGTTTTACACCAAGCTTTTCTCCATAGGATTCCGCTAATTCTTTTACATCTAATAAATGCTCTTCAACAGTTTGGATCTGATTATCACTTTCACGGATGTGAGCAATATAACTCATTTAATCCCTCCTCGTAAAAAAATAGATAGAACAACAGCTAGATTAGATACGGGGAAATTTCAATTTACGCAAAAAGAGCAGAAGCTACCCCTAAAGGTGTTACCTTCTGCTCTACTCGTTGTTTTTCAATTGTGATGTAATCCCTAAAAATCCAATCGACTATATACAATTACACAATAAACAAGACTATAGTACTATTTTGTATTTTATATCTAAAAATGTCAACCACTATCACATTTTTACATATTCTCAACACACTTATACTATTTACGTTTTAAAAAGTAATATAGTATACGCTAAAAATAAATCACCTGTAAGTTCCCCCAACAACTAGAAAACTTACTGCTAATAAAGCCATTGATCCTAAATACTCCCGACCATAAACATCGTTTCAGCAACAGCGTCATACCCGCTGCCATAGAAATAAACTAATTTATACGCTCCGCCTTCTTTGTATCTTGCCGGATTGAGGTTATTTTTTGGATCAAAGGTAAATTAACATGTTCCGTCGGTGACATTCGTATACATCCATCAAATAGAAGCCGTATTCCCTGGATTCTCACCCACTTCATAAAGCCCTATTCAGTCGCCATTTAGGAACTCTAACATTTCAACAACTACATCTACTTTATCATTGATTCCATTTAACATATTTTTTGATAGGGTTATTGCCGGCCCTTGTGATGTTTTCCCCATTACCTTCAAAAAGTTTTCACTTTCTTTATAACTTGGACCTTCATCTCATAAATCGCATTCGATTTCAATCCATGCACTCACGAAGAGTGCGACACGTTTTCATGGATGAAGATATCCCTATCCCAAAAATCTAAATCCACGCACTCACGAGGAGTGCGACCGGCGGCACGGCAAGCGGCTTCGAGCCAATAATGATTTCAATCCACGCACTCACGAGGAGTGCGACTGATGTGACCGAGATCCTTTGAAAGCCAATAATAATTTCAATCCACGCACTCACGAGGAGTGCGACTGAGCACGGTTGGCTGCTTCGAAAAGATCTTGCATTTCAATCCACGCACTCACGAGGAGTGCGACAGACCTTGCGGCTGCCGTTGGTATTAGTCTTAATATTTCAATCCACGCACTCACGAGGAGTGCGACGAATTCAGCTACTCGAATGGACACCATGTTCCGTATTTCAATCCACGCACTCACGAGGAGTGCGACGATGGGCTGTCCAGCAGCGATAAAGCCAAGTACCGATTTCAATCCACGCACTCACGAGGAGTGCGACAAGACCTTGCGGCTGCCGTTGGTATTAGTCTTAATATTTCAATCCACGCACTCACGAGGAGTGCGACGTAGCCGTGCGGTCCTGGGGTTAAAACGAATGATTTCAATCCACGCACTCACGAGGAGTGCGACACTAATCCACTTTTCGCAGTCTTTACCTCACGTATTTCAATCCACGCACTCACGAGGAGTGCGACATTAATGAGAACGGACAAGTTTACTTTACTTTTATTTCAATCCACGCACTCACGAGGAGTGCGACGCCACATAGCGGTGTAGATATTGCGATGCCGGAGGATTTCAATCCACGCACTCACGAGGAGTGCGACATCGATTATACCGGTAATAAAGTTGGTGTAATAATTTCAATCCACGCACTCACGAGGAGTGCGACTCCTACTATCAAAATCAAGTATTTAACGATCGTATTTCAATCCACGCACTCACGAGGAGTGCGACCGTCGCTGTTTAAGGTGTGACCTAAGAGCGCCACCTATTTCAATCCACGCACTCACGAGGAGTGCGACGGCGATGAGTTTTTATTTATCGGCACAGCGAAAATTTCAATCCACGCACTCACGAGGAGTGCGACAGTTTTTCATCCACATCATCAACGGTGAATGGAAATTTCAATCCACGCACTCACGAGGAGTGCGACGGCGGTTTTAGATGGGTATTGAATATCGTGGTGAGATTTCAATCCACGCACTCACGAGGAGTGCGACCGTTTAGCACGATGAGCCGATTCACGCATCATTGCATTTCAATCCACGCACTCACGAGGAGTGCGACTAATTCGCTAACTGCTATTTTGAAGTAAGTTCCATATTTCAATCCACGCACTCACGAGGAGTGCGACCTGACGAAACATTTCTTACAGTTCCACCTTCTATTATTTCAATCCACGCACTCACGAGGAGTGCGACGACCTTCTGCAGCCTGAGATGCCATAAACATTGTTATTTCAATCCACGCACTCACGAGGAGTGCGACGTCCTTTATCGTATGGATACTTGGGCTAGCTTAGATTTCAATCCACGCACTCACGAGGAGTGCGACGTAATTCCTAGCACACGGGCCAATACAGCTGCTTATTTCAATCCACGCACTCACGAGGAGTGCGACTGGACGGACTGGCAGTGGAATCGCAGATGGCGCAGATTTCAATCCACGCACTCACGAGGAGTGCGACTTCCTCAGAGGCAGCCAATTGCGCTTCTTTCGGGATTTCAATCCACGCACTCACGAGGAGTGCGACTTTCCGCCTACCGCCTCCACGATTACCTTCTAAATTTCAATCCACGCACTCACGAGGAGTGCGACTTAATAGAATCCCACACATTACCAACAGCAGAAATTTCAATCCACGCACTCACGAGGAGTGCGACAGCGATTTTTAACCAAAATTACTTAAAAGTAGGTAATTTTTGATCAAAAACACACTATTTTCTTTATTAAAAAAGAACTATATACAAATTATAACAAATTCCATTAATAAAACATTGAAATTCAGGTGCGAAACTCCCAGAAAAAATATGTACACTACACACTCGCACCAAAAAATAAAAGGCTATCTATATGGATAGATTCTTGCATACTAATAAGTTCTACCTAGTTCTTACAAATACTATATTGTTGATAAAATCTAAGACTATCTTCATTTTCATCAAAAAAATCTTTCCCCGAACTTGGGATATCAATTTCCTTAGCTTTTTTAAACATAAAAATAAGCAGAAGTCACCCTTTTTTGGTTATTCTTCCGCTTTTCTTGTTGTATTTGAGTAGGGATCTTTTTCTTAATCTTCAAAAGTAATTCAACTGTTGAATTGTCAAAACATTCAAAATAACATTATAGTACTATAATCGGATTATCTCACAAAAATGTCAATAACGATTGTGTTTTTATCCAGATTCCCCATATTTTTTTCTATTGTAAAAAAGTAGAAGAATCAATTTTTAGTGGTTGTCTAAGGTTCCATTATTAGGAAACGAAAATTTACCTGCTTTTATTCGATCTTCCCCTTTAGATCGTTATCTATCCTGAATATTAGATAGATTTGCCTCAGGCATTGGGTTATAATGATAAAGTTTTGGAATCTAGCATTTCTATTGGCCTCATTACCATTACATAAACTATAAACAAGGAGATATTACGATGTGGTTTGTTTTTTCACTTTTAACAACCCTTGCTTGGGGCGGGGCTGACCTATTTTATAAAAAAGGAACCGATAGCAATGATAAATTCAGCCATCTTAAAATTGTCATCATGGTCGGCTTGGTTATGGGTCTGCACGCAACGGCATATTTGTTCATTAAAGGGCTGGCATTTAACCCTATCGATCTACTAAAATACTTGCCTGTATCGGCCTTTTACATTTTATCGATGACGGTCGGTTATATTGGGTTACGTTATATTGAGCTTTCGATTGCCTCACCCGTGCAAAACTCTTCTGGAGCCATAACGGCTATCCTATTATTTATCTTTTTCCCGCATGAGCTTGGCATTGTTCATATAGCTGGTGTAGCCATAATTACAACAGGTGTGCTTGGCCTGGCCATTTTAGAAAAGAAAGCTGAATCAGCAGCTCTCAAACTCACAAACGTCCAGATTGATAAAAAATATCAAATTGGCTTCCTGGCGATTACCTTTCCGATTATCTACTGTATTCTTGATGGACTTGGAACCTTTGCGGATGGAATATACCTGGATGAGTTGCAACTCATCAGCGAGGATGCTGCCCTAGTTGCATACGAATTTACCTTTTTTATTTGTGCCGTGCTGTCATTCATTTTCCTTAAAGTCATCAAAAAAGAGAAGTTTCAGATTTTCAAAGAACGCGACAAAGGATATGCCGCTATTTTGGAAACAACAGGCCAGTTCTTCTATGTGTTTGCTATGGCAAAGAACGCGATCATCGCTGCACCGCTAATCGCGTCTTATAGCATCTTTTCGATTATCTTATCGAGAATTTTCCTAAAAGAAAAACTGAGCAAACAGCACTATACCGTGATTGTAATAGTCATCTTAGGAATCGCCTTGCTCGGTTTTGCAGATGAACTATAGACCTTAGTGTCCACCCCACGCGGACAAATGTCCACGAGTGGTGCCTGACACCATTAATTGACACCATTAATTCAAAATAAGAAAGGGTAAACTTGCGGTGTTAAAGTTTATCCCTTTTTATTAGCCGAAAAAAGCCCATCTCTAAGAATGAACTTTTTCGTGTTTATTTCGGTTATATTTTGCTCTCCACGGTAAATGTCGTTTCCGCGACAACATCATAGCCGCTGCCATAGAAATATACGAGTTTATACGTTCCGCCTTCTTTGTATCGTGCAGGATAAGAATTATTTTTTGGATCATACGTGACTTTGAATGTACCATCAGTCACTTTTGTGTACATCCACCAAATCGAGGCTACACTTCCTGGATTTTCACTGACTTCATAAAGACCAACCCAGTCCCCATTCGGAACTCTTACATTTTCGACAATCACATCTACTTTATCATCAGTTCCAGTTAATATATGTTTCGAAAGCGTTATTGCTGGACCTTGAGATGTTTTGCCAAGCACTTTCAGTGAGTTGTGACTTTCATTTGCAAAGGCATCGAGAGCAAATACTTCAATTTCATAAAGAGTATTCGATTTTAAACCATTAATCGTTAGTGTTAATGGGTTAGGGATAGGATCCTTATAAAACTCAGAAAAGGCGAGAAATTCCTTCTCAACTTCTCCTGTTTCCATGTTCTTAGCCTTTAGCTTATAATCATGGACAAGCAAATTATCCTTTGCCTGGGTAAGCATGATTGCGAGACCTGCAGCTGCCGTTTTGTCATGAGCGATGGAAATCATCGCATCAGCTGTAAAGTAAGGGGCTTTTTTATCGCGATCGTCCGTGTATTTAAATTTATTTTGCTTAGCAGGGAAGCTGATTTCAAACGGCTCTCCCGTCCAATCATTGTTATGAATATCACGGCGCTTAATCAATACCTTGTTATGGTGTACCTCGACAATCAGCGCCTGATTCAAGATATCTGCTCCCTCCGGTACTTCCCCCTGAATCCTTCCCGTTTCCAGCCATAAATAAGCACCCGTTGAGGTTCCAATCGAGGTGAAATCCTTTTGATGGATGATTCTTGGATCATCTAACGGATAATGGGTATGACCGGAAAAAGAAATGACCTGTGGATAGGGTTTCAAAGTATCATAGAACAGATCTCTATTTTTTTTAAAGCCCCATTCACTTCCATAAATTGTTCCGATGATAGGCTGATGATGGAAAACAAAAATAGGTTTATGCGAGTCTTCAGCTGCCGCCTCTCTGAGATGTTCGGCCAGCCAGCCAATTTGCCGCTCTGAAAACGTACCCTCTGTTACTCCATCCTCCGTCCCAAGGATAATAAAATGATAGCCTTTAATCACTTTATGGTAGTAGATCGATTCCATCCCCGATTTCTCGAGGAATAGGTTTTGAGCATTGGCAACCGATAAGCCATTCCAGTAATCATGATTCCCGATAGCAAACATCGAAACAGCTTGTGTTTGTTTTTTAGAATTATAGACATTGAAAAATTTATCATACTCTACCGTATAGCCGTTATCCGTTAAATCGCCGACTACGACAAAAGCATCTTGTTTAGGAGCAGCCAGATTTAATTGCTCTAATGTCGTGACAAACTTGTCCAACGTTTGATTGTCGCTTGACTTAATATGTACATCACTAATAACCGGAAAAACTAAATCCGGGTTGTTTCCATTGGAATTCAACACCGACGAGCTAGATATGGCACTGACAGGCAAACCCGTTAATGAGTTTACTAGTGTTGCACCCACAGCAGCGCCGACAACCATCGTTGTCTTTTGCAAAAAAGCGCGGCGATTCATTTCCTTAGGATGGTTCGGTTTTACTTCTTCGCCAATAATTTTATCTTTCATTAATCTTGCTCCTTTCTATTCTATGCTGAAAGATATCAAGTCCCTTCAGCAGTTTTAACTAATAGAGCATAACGATGAATTTTATTTCATTTTTTGAACATTTTTATTATAAAACAATTCATATTTTGAATCCATTAAATTATTTATCTTTAATTAATACGATACATATGATTCATTGAGGTATTGTTAAGCTCGGGTAGTAATTATGTAAAAAATTTTAGCGACTATAAGAATCTTCGTGATAAAACATTAATACTACATTTATAGGTAATTGGAATTTTCATAAAAATCTTTTAATTTCTTGACAGTTTGATTGCGCTTCGTTATTATTTCTTCCTATAAAACCTATCGGGATTATAAAATATGATAAACTAACAGGTAACAAGGAGGGAAATCGTGCTTAATTTATTCGTCAAAACAGAAATTCAACAGACATGGTTGCAAAAATTGCGTCAGAAAGAAGACATATTTAAAAGTAAATCGGCGGAAATTGATGAATTGGCATCTTTTCCAAAAGAAAATATTCAGGATTTAGTGGAGATGGGCTATACAAGTATTACCCTACCAGCTGCGTACGGCGGAGACGGTTTAAAAGTCTATGATATGGTCCTCCTTCAAGAAACACTAGCAAGCTTTGATGGAACTACCGCCCTTTCGATTGGCTGGAATCTTGGGGTCGTTGGGGAGGTTTTTGAAAGAAAACTTTGGGAACCTGAGAAATTGAATTTCTTTGCAAAAGAGATTCTTAATGGGGCACTAGTAAACCGCGCCGTAAGTGAAGCACAAACAGGAAGTCCAACTAGAGGCGGACGTCCTGGGACAACGGCTGTCAAGAAAGATGGAGCATGGGTCATAACAGGGCGGAAAACTTTTACAACCATGTCGCCGGTCTTAACGTATTTTCTTACCTCGGCTTGGATTGAAGAAAAGCAAAAGGTGGGCTTCTTTCTCCTCCATAAGGATTTAGAAGGACTAACGATTGATGAGACATGGGATGTGATTTCCATGCGAGGTACAGGAAGCCATGATCTTGTCCTGCAAAATGTCACGGTTGATGAGACACAGCTTGTTGAACTTCCAGAACTGCCGCGCGGTGGTCAGCTAAATGGCTGGATCCTTCATATTCCAGCATGTTATCTTGGTATTGCCCAGGCGGCACGCGATTATGCTGTCCAATTTGCCAATCACCATGCCCCAAATAGTCTAAATGGGCCAATTAGCCAATTACCTAATGTCCAACAGCTGTTAGGGGAAATTGATCTAGAATTAATTCGAGCGAGACATCTTATCTATAGCGTTGCAGCAGCTTATGATGACGAAGGGCGCCGAGATTACCTTGAAAATGAGCTCGGGGTTGTCAAGCACACGGTTACGAATTCGGCGATAACGATAGTTGATAAAGCGATGAGGATTGTCGGGGCAAAAAGTCTTCAACGCACAAATCCCCTACAGCGGTACTACCGCGACGTAAGGGCGGGGCTTCACAATCCACCTATGGATGATATGACGATAAAAAAATTAGCATTGTCTGCAATTAAACAATAAAGCTGTGTTAAAGTACATTGTTGATTTTGAGTACAATGTTGATTGGAGTGGAAGGTGCGAGACTCCTGCGGGAGCAGCGGGACAGGTGAGACCCCGCAGGCGCTTTAGCGCCGAGGAGGCTCACCGCCCGCCCCGCGGAAAGCGAAGCGCCTGGAACGGAAATCAACATTTACTTTTAACACAGCCAACAATATAGAAAAAAATAAAGGGATCAGATGTCCGGCACGGTAATGCTTTAGTGCGCCGGGCATCTGATCCCTTTAATGTCTATTTAAGCATAGTCGCTTTAAGGAATTCTATTGTACGTTCTTCCTTCGGATGATCAAAGAATTCTGATGGTCTATCTTTTTCAACTATTTTGCCATCATCCATGTAAACAATCCAATCGGCAACCTCACGGGCGAAGCCCATTTCATGAGTCACAACCACCATAGTCATTCCTTCATCAGCAAGCTCCTTCATGGTCGCTAACACCTCTCCTACTAGCTCAGGATCAAGGGCTGATGTCGGCTCATCAAAAAGCAGAATATCCGGCTTCATAGCAAGTGATCTTGCAATCGCTACACGCTGTTTTTGCCCACCGGACAATTTGCTCGGATACACATCCGCCTTATCCTCGAGGCCCACCTTTCGAAGGAGCTCCATAGCTTCTTCAGTCGCCTGAGACTTAGAAAGTTTCTTTACTACGGTCGGTGCTTCAATGATATTTTCAAGAACTGTTTTGTGTGGAAAGAGGTTAAAATGTTGAAAGACCATACCCACCGATTGACGGACATGGTTAAGGTTATGGGTATCTGGTGATACCTTTTCCCCACGGATAAAAATCCCCCCATTGTCCTTTTTCTCCAGAAAGTTAAGACATCTTAATAATGTACTTTTACCAGAACCAGAGGCACCGACAAGGCACACAACCTCACTTTCATAGACAGACATATCAATATCCTTTAACACGTGCAATTTCCCAAAAGATTTATTTAAATTTTCTGTTCGAATCATTTCTTGTCCATTCACTTCTTAATCCTCCTATCGATCACTGATTGCTAATTTCTTTTCAAACATGCTCACTGCCATCGTTAACAATGCAACTAATACAAGATAATAAATGGCAACAATCAGCAAGTATGTCATTTCATCAAAATTATTCGATCCTAGCGTCGTAGAAACATTGAACAATTCATTCATAGAAATAAAGGCTGCAAGCGATGAATCCTTTAGACCAATAATAAATTGGTTACCAAGGGGAGGCAGTGCCCTCCTGAAGGCCTGCGGGAGAATAATGCGACGTATCGTGGTGCCTCTAGTCATTCCAAGGGAACGGCCCGCCTCCATTTGCCCTTTATCAACCGATTGAATTGTACCGCGGAAAATTTCTGCAATATAGGCACCGTTATGAAAGGCAAGCGCAAGTGCTGCTGCCCAAAAGTCGGGGATTAGAAATAGCCCGCTAAAGCCAAAATACAGAATGAAAATCTGGACAATAAGCGGCGTTCCACGCACAAGGAATACATAAGCATTTGAAATATATTCAAGTATTTTTACCCTCGAAATTTTTAATAGTGCAAAGAACAATCCAAATATAATCCCAATCAAAATAGAAACTAATGTAAGCTTTAATGTTAGAAACATTGCATCAATGAAAAGTCCCTTACTACTGTTCAATGTATGAAAAAAATGCGAAAAACTAGGCACACTCACGACTTCCTTTCTGTCTGTTAATCAATCTATTATTCTGGTTTTTTCGTTATATCCTCATCGAAATACTTTTTGCTGATTCGGGTAAGTGTGCCATTGTCACGAAGTCTTTGAAGTGCATCATTTATTCGCTTAAGAAGCTCAGGATTGTCCTTTGGAACAACGATCGCCTGCTCACTTCGCTCAATTAGCTCTTGCCCTTCAATTTTAAAACCTTCCTTCTTTGCACTTTTCCCAGTAACAAAATCGGTAATAACAGCATCATGCCGCCCAATGCTAAGCGCTTTTAATGCCGTAATATCACTGTCGTACATTTTAAGATTGCTCGTATATTTTTTGGCAGTATCTGCATAGGTGGACCCTTTCGCTACGGCCACTTCTTTCCCTTTTAAGTCTTCTACTGTTTTAATGTTGCTGTCAGGTCTTGTAAAGATTTGTGGTCCTGAGTAGTAGTACGGGGTGGAAAAAGACACTTGTTTGGCACGAGCGGTGTTGATGGTGTGGCTGGCAACGGCTGCATCTGCCCTGCCTGTTTTGATACCCTCTATCAGCCCTTTGAATTTCATTCTCTTCTGGATTGGTTCAAGCCCCAGTTCCTTTCCGACAGCGTTTCCTACCTCAACATCGAAACCTGTCATCGATAGGTCATCATTCAGATAGCTAAAGGGTTTAAATTCACCAGAAGCTGCAAAAATAAATTTCTCCTTGTCTATCAGCTTGGTTCCATCTGAAAGCTGGTTTTTTTGGACACAGGCAGTCAGCATAATAATCGTAAACAAGCTTAATAGTAAAAATATGTATGATCTTCTCATGCTTGCTCTTTTCTCCTCTCTTTTTAATGCGATACAGTTATATACCCATAACTTATGAGTTTTAATCACATGGGGGAAAAAGCCGTAAACCCAGTATTTTAATGGTTCCTTTTGAAGCTAGACAATTCTCTATATCGAATTTATGTATTCTTGTATAGTGAAAAAAAGCCCTTTTAGGGCTAGTTAATGAATAAAGAGTTACAGGTGTTCTGTAAGTCTTCTATTTTCATATAAATTCAAAACCAACTAAAAATGAAAAATGGGCCCTCAAGTCATTAAACATAATATCCTGGCTTTATTCGCGTTTTTTAAAGGTTTTACAAGCAGTTTCCTCAACATTATCAGCTTCTCTGCTTTTAGAGGCAATCACGTAAATAGAATCAGCAACACATTGGTCACCTTTAGCCCAGTATTCGCAATTTTCTACATTGCACTTCACTTCCAATTTCATGAAATTCCACCTCCCTTAAATGGTTATTTTCAACAATACCCTTTTCAGAGATGGGATAAACATAACCACCCTTCTCCCCTTCATGCACTTCAAAGTGATAAAAAAAAGACCATAAGAAGAGAGTGTCTTCTTACAGTCTTAAATACTCCATAGTGTGCCGGGGGCTGAGCCATTTAAATGTGTTACACTTCTCCCAAATAACTGCGTATGACATTTGGAATGATAATTTTTCCGTTATGGCTGTATTTTTCGAATAAAACAGTAAAGGCAGAAATGAAGGGCTCATACTCCTTTTCGGTCTTTTTCGGAGCATAAGAAGCAGATAAGTACCTGCCCAAAAACCCTGCAAAGTCAAATTCTAGCTCATTGTGAAAACGTCGAAAGTCATAGTTTCCTTTTTTATAAAACTGTTTAAATACGTCCTCGCTTTCTCCAATTCCGCCGCTAAAACCTTTAAAATTAGGGCAATATCTTTGACATATCTCCGCACTTTCCATATTTAAAGCACTTGATCCATCCCGACTATTCCATACGAGGGCAACTTTTGCATTTGGCTTTAATATCCGTTGACATTCCTGTTTAAACTTTTCTTTATCAAACCAGTGAAATGCCTGTGCTGCGGTTACTAAATCCACACTATTATCATCTAAAGTGGTGTGTTCTGCAGCCGCATTCACCGAAATAAAGCGACTATTCCGTTTCAACGCTTTTTCCGCTATAGTTCTCATATCGCCATTGGGTTCCACACCGATGACAGTTAAGCCGCTTTCAAGTAATTGCCGACTTAATATACCAGTACCTGATCCGATATCTGCCACGACATTTCCTGCATTCAAGCTAGTTGCGGTGAGTAAATATTCGATATATTCGTGTGTATAGCCAGGACGATGCTTTGCATACACTTCTGCCTTGTCCGTAAATTTTTCCGTCGATTTCATACGATCACCCTTTCTTTACTAATAATAGAGGGAAATTTTGGCTTTTACTTATCATTATTTTATCAGATATTTTTAACTATTGTTCAGAGAGAAGGAAATAAGTAAAGGGTCACACCCTATATATAAAATGAATGTAATTGAGCTTGAATGAACTTGTATATACAGGTATATTAATAATATGTATCCGTTCTCAAAAACACTCGAAAGTAGGTCATAACATGAAAACTGAAAAAGAAAAAATGCTGGCTGGAGAAATGTATAATCCTGCTGACCCCCTACTATTAAAGGAACGTGAGGAAGCAAGACGTAAAGTTAGGATATATAATCAAACTTTAGAAACTGAAGGAGAAAAGCGGGCAAAATTATTAAAGGAATTACTCGGTTCAACTGGAGAAAACTTTTATATGGAGCCAAATATACGTTTTGATTATGGCTATAACACACACGTAGGAGAAAACTTTTTTGCAAACTTTGACTGTACTATTTTAGATGTTTGTGAAGTGCGATTTGGGGATAATTGTATGCTTGCACCCGGAGTACAAATCTATACGGCAACACATCCACTTAATCCAACAGAACGTAATTCAGGTAAAGAATATGCAAAACCGATTACTATTGGAAACAATGTCTGGATTGGAGGAAGTGCAATAATAAATCCAGGAGTAACGGTAGGAAACAATGCTGTTATCGCATCAGGTGCAGTAGTTACTAAAGACGTACCAGATAATGTAGTGGTTGGTGGAAACCCAGCAAGAATTATTAAACAAATTGAATTATAAAGGAGCGAAAATTTTAGTTCCTACTGGAGTGAATAAGGCATGAATATTGAACATGTAGCCCTTTGGGTCAATGATTTGGAAGTCATGAGAGAGTTTTACGAAACGTATTTTAATGGTAAGTCGAACAATAAGTATCATAATCCAGAAAAGAACTTTGAATCATATTTTCTCACTTTTGATTCTGGAACACGATTAGAGATTATGCGTAAATCAGGAATTGATAAGGAAAAACAGGGTGATATGATAGGCTGGGCACATATTGCAATTTCTTTAGGAAGCAGGGAGTCTGTTAATCAAATGACAGCCAGATTAAAAAATGATGGTTATCGCCTTATAAGCGGTCCTCGTGTTACTGGAGATGGTTATTATGAGAGTGTTATTGAGGACCCAGAAGGAAATCTTATCGAGTTGACTGTATAATACGATGGGTACAGTCGATTTCACTGACAACAATACTTTGATTGAAGTTCTCAACTATAAAAATTTGTGAAACCTTCTATTCAAACTAACAGTTAGTTCTATAAAATAAATATAAGAAATGGCTCACTATGGACTGAGCCATTTCTTATATTTTTTACCAATAGCAGAAGCTACATTTTCGGGTTTTACGATAGGAAACAGCACCCATTATAGAAGATAGTCTCTTCTTACAGTCTTAAATACTTAGTAGTGTGACGGGTCTGACCCTTTAAATGTTTACCTCTGATACTTCGATAACTTCGATGAAATACTTCCTGTCTTTCTTTCCTGCGGTCTAGCCTTCAGGCTGGGCGCCCACGATATTCGCGATTCATATTTTTGGGTATATTCTTTATTTACTAAGTTCTGTAACCGGTCCTTGTTCTTTTCGAGCGATTCCTCAAGTGCCAGCATTCGCCGGGCAGGAAACGGAAGCCCCGCCAAGATCGTGGTTATCGAAGGATCAGATTCCGAGATATAGGTTCCTTCGAACAATTCCAGCGGTTCTCCCACCTTTTCAAAAACCGCAGGGACATTAATGAGCTTAGCCATTTTCTCTGACCCTTGATAGATTAAACCTGCGCGAATGACACCTGTTGATTCCACCGGACAAAAGATCGAGTTCGCCCAGGATTGTTGTATTTTACTAGCAACCTCTGACGTCGTCTTGGCGTCTGTTAATGTGGCTGATGATATAATCGTTACTCCTCTTGTACAGAGGATATTCATCAGGTCTGTTTCATCGAAGTTTCCGTAAACAGAGCTCTTTTTTGTTACTTGGAGCACATCATTAATTGCTTCCATAACTTGATGATTAGAAGAAAGGTAGATTTGATGTTTACTGGATTGCGGGTTCAACTTTCGCATCTGATCATTGTCGACAAGGAACACCGATGAGAGCGAGTCTATTTTCGAAAGCTCCTCGATGCACTCAGCAGCATTGATTCGGTTACCTGCTAACACGTTGCGGTCAGGCACAATTGCAATCGCACCAATGTTGACTCCAGGCAGTTGGTCTAAAAACAGGTCAATTAATAACGGACTCATACCTGATCCGGTACCTCCGTCGGTAGAAAAGGCCACTAGCAAAAGTTTTATATTCTTAAAGGAACGATGGACAAAGTCAATGATCTCGCGATAATTTTCATTTACCGCCCTTAACCCAATTGATCGATCTTGCCCAGCACCATTATACCCTGGGACAAAATGCTTTCTTTCCACCTTTGTGTTCACTAAGCCATCGCGCTGATTCGTGTTGATAAGCGCTGTTTGAAAACCCATGGTTGATGCAATCTCAGCAATATTCCCGCCTGCTTGGCCTACGCCTAAAATCCCAATAGATTTCATCAAATCGCCTCCTTCTCTTTCTAAAATAATACTCATGATTTATAAAATTAGACTTTTTCCTTTATAAATGGCTAAAATTAGTTGGAGAATTGTGGGCTCATGATATTATTACAATTCGATAATGAGGGATTTATTTTGGGAAAGAAAAAGAAAACAAAGAGTAAAAAGAAGCAATTTTGGGGATTGCCTAAAGAGATTCGCATTGAGAATGCTAAGGCTTGGATTGAAACCTATGATGGTGAGAATATCGTAAAAACGTATGCCAAAATGTATGGCCTAAATCTAAAAAATGCAATGAAGGAATTAGGACTTATCGGAGTCCATATTAACAGTGAAGAGAGGGAACAAATCAAAAGGTTAATAAAAGAAAGAAACCTGCAAAAAGAACGTAAGAAGGAAAAGAGGAAAAGAAAGGCTCTGGAAATCGATGCATTTAATGATTTCGATGATACATTTGCCTTCATTGCAGGGTATACAGAAGGCGGTGCTCCTTTCGGGATAACCTATGAAGAAATGGACGAAATCAATAAAAACGAGAACTAACGGCCAGCTAAAGATAATTGTGATCGTAAAACAAGAAAAAGAACCGCGACGAGCACAATAAATGATAATTGTGACCGCCAGACAAGAAAAACACCCGACACGGGCACAATAAATGATAATTGTGACCGCCAGACAAGAAAAACACCCGCGACGGGCATATATTCAGGCAAATCCCCTTGTCCCAGCCCCGTCCGTGAAGGGGCGACTTGCATGGATAAACATTCCTATTCGACTTCTCGTTTTACAAAGGGATTTAGAATTTCGCTCTATTTAGTCACCCTTCACATGGTGATGACAACTTTTCCTTGTGCGTGCCCTTCTTCAAAATACCTAAAAGCTTCGGGAACCTCACTCAACTTATAACGTCTATCAATAACAGGTTTTACTTTTCCAGTTTCAAGGAGTTCTTTCACATATAACAGATCTTTTTGGTTTGCTCTTTGTAAAAGGCTGCCCATTTTCTTACTCCCAGTCATTGAAATCCAAGGTCCAAGGGTCATGGTTTGGAATAATTGAGCGCCAGAACCCCCGACGTGAACAAAAACCCCATTGGGACTTAATGCACCCTTATAGGCTGAAATCGGGTGAGATCCATTTGCACCTAGAATCAGATCATAACGCTGCGTTTTTTTAGTAAAATCCTCTTTTGTATAATCAATGGCATGGTCAGCACCAATTGATCGCACAATTTCTAAATTTCTCGTGCTGCACACACCTGTTACCTCTGCCCCGAATGATTTGGCAATTTGTACCGCGAAAGTCCCCACACCTCCAGAAGCGCCATTTATCAAAACCTTTTGCCCCGACTGAATCTTGCCTTTATCCCGAAGACCCTGTAGCGCTGTTACCGCCGCCATCGGTACCGCTGCAGCTTCCTCAAATGACATATTGGCTGGTTTATGTGCTAATGCATTTTCAGGAACAGCTACATATTCGGCAAACCCTCCCCAACCAGACCTGGATAGATCTCCGAACACCTCATCGTCTAGTTGGAACTGTTTAACGTTTTTGCCGACCGCCACAACCCTTCCTGCTATGTCCCCTCCTGGTATGGAGTATTTTGGTTTTAAAAGCCCAAATGCAAAGCGGGCTAAGAACGGTTTTCCTCTTAAAAGAACTAAGTTGCCAAAATTTACGGATGCTGCGTGAACTTTTACCAGTACTTGATTGTCCTCAAGAATAGGTTTTTCGACCTCTTTCAATTCAAGAACATCAGGTGAACCATATTTGTTAGAAACTACAGCTTTCAAAACTCCCCCTCCTCATTTCCTTCGGTTTGTTCAATTTAACCATCACAAATAAAAATAGCGCAAAAGACCTACTACTCAAATAGATATTCACGTAAAAAAACATTCTTGCACCATCATGACACAATATTTCACCAATATTATTTGTGACAAATTCCCCTTAATCAAGTTTTAAAAAAATGGAAAACACATAAAAAACCGCGCCTGTCCTTTGAACAATGCAACGGTTTCTGTTTTTCTTAATAAAGGTATTGGTTTAAGGGGTGATTGTGCCTACTTCCACGATGATTTAATTGCTTTTGAATAAAATTTTAGCGACCATTTCAACATGTTTTCTTCACTTTTTATGCAACTCATTCCATTGCTTAACCAAACGCTTTGGTGCCGCACGTAAATAGGCTTCTTGAATTAAATCGATCAATTCATCCCAGTCTTCCCCGTGCGGATTTTGAATCGAAACCCAGCCGTGCTGTCCTATGTAAGGTGTTTTGAAGAAATACTGCTTCTGCAGCAGCAATTCTTGGGTTTCCCGATCTGACTTGAACGATAATCTGAATCCTTTGTCGCTATCACCTGATATCACGAATGATTTTCCATTGATTTTAAAAGTATTGTGACCGAAACCATCGATATGTTCAACAGCTTCTGGCATTGCGAGACAGATATTGCGTAAGTTTTCAAGCATGCATTCCGTTTCTTGTGATTTCATGTTTTTATGCACCTATCATGGAGTCTATTTTGCATTCACATCGGGTTGGTGAATTCCGAAAATATTCCCTTCGGTATCGATATAATATCCTTGCCATGCCATTCCAGGTAAAGCATATTTGGTCATTGCGACCTTGCCGCCATGCTCAATGATTTTCGCTTCCGTTAAATCGTAATCTTCCACTCCCATTGTACATGCAAATCCATTTAAAGCTTGGTTCGGTTCCGGCGGAGCACTTTGCCGCTGCATCAAAGCACCATTGATTCCAAGTTCATTTTCATCTCCAGTCACTGCTCCAAAGTAAGGCATTCCTGCATACTCACTCCAATCTTGAAATGACCATCCAAATACCTCTCCATAAAATTTCTTCGCCCGCTCCATGTCACTCACATGAATTTCGAAATGAACTAATCTTCCCATGATTACCTCCTATTTTTTCAAAAAATAACTACTTACTTAAATCATTATTAACCTCGCGTAATAATTATAGTACATGAAAACTATTCGACTTTTTTAATGAAAATCCTCTCTCAATTATTTTGAAGTACAGGATTACCCCATCTTATGATACCGTTCTCCGTGATTAATCCGAAACGCAAGATAAACCTGTTCCCCCAAAATCAGCCTCATTAATTGAGTCTGGCACTTAACTTAGAATTTCTTTTGCTTTTTCCTTCATTTCATTGTATCGTTCATTTAAAAGCTCGAGGAACGTGCCGTCAGCGGTAAAATACATAACGATAGCTTGTATTTCACGTTTACTGAATCTGCCGCGATCATGTATTTTATATCCTCTGCCATTAAGTTTTAACCTTATCATAAAACTGTCAGCTTTCCTGCCTTCTTCCGGGTACGCCTGAACAAAATTTAGAACCGCCTCCTTGCATGTACAATCCGGGTTCATACAATATGAGTCAGCAATTAAAAATAACTTTCCAAGAAAATTTAACTGGAAATAATCGTTGTTTTGATCGGGATCGGGGAAAACCTCTGAATAACAAACTGTGATGCCTTTAACCATCTTTGTCAGCACTGCATTCATACTATCGCTCCTTTTTTATAACCTCGATTGACCAGCAATGCTCCCATTTATTCTATTAGTTTTATGAATTTATTCGCATCAGCATTTTAACAAGAAGTTATTATAAGACGGCATGATAGTGGGTTTAAAATGATGAAAAATTAAAGGGGAAGATTGCAGATTTAATAGAAGGGAATCCAAATTTTTATAAATAATATTTATTGTTCTTTCGACATTTTTCCACCTCCATTCCTGAAAAATTATATCACACTGAATTAAAATATAATTTCGTCTCTTCTATCAGTTTTCTACAATTATGTGAACACACCGTTTCCAATATTGACCGGTGCTGAGGAAGTTTTTTGACAGGTGGTTCAATTACGGCTGCTACCTTAGCTGTTGGCACCTTAATTGAGTTGCAAAAACGCATGACCTTTTTTTGTATCATGCGTTTTTTGATAAGGCGTGATGTATTATTTCCGCCAAAAATTCGTATATTCTGCTTTATCCTGAATATTAAATTCAATCATTTTCTCAAGCAATTCGTAATTTACCGGATCATTCCACGGAATTCGAAACAAGCCTTTGGTAGCGCTGTAGCCAGCTTGTGCAATTTCATCCGCAAAGTGCGCAATGCCTACTTCTTCGGGTGAAACGCTCAAATGATGCTTCGCTGTGGAAAAGCCAATGATAAATGTGCCGTGACCGGAAAACATTGGCGTATTCCACTTGATTTGCGGTTCCAAATTTGGGAATTTATTAGCAACCCACGCCAAGATTTCCTCTGTTCGGTCGCGGTGGTCGGGGTTATCGATCCCCGCTAAATATTCTGCAAAAACTTCCATATTTTCCTCCTTCAATAATGGCATTTCAGTTATTTTACTAATGCACCGTTAGTGCAAAATCTTCCTCTTATTCATCGAAATTTTTCATCTTGTCGTTTTGTTCGTAAATAATAAATATAAATTACTGGCACAAGACCACAAATAAATAATATTCCTCCCATAATTACCCCATCAATTATAGTAAATCCCGCAGTAAATGATACAAAAATCCCGACAATAGTAGAAATAATTACTAATACAAAAAGCGAAATACTAAGACTCTTTTTCGGGGATTTTTTATTATTTTCATGATCTGCACTAATACTCATTGATAAATATGCAGAAATAACAGTTGTTATCATAAATACAAGCCATAATGGATTTTCTCTCATGCCATCTAACCCTTTTGTAACTAAGTCATATCCTAATATTCCAAGAATACCAACTGTTTGAATAATGTATGCGATTCGAATGTTTTGCAAATTTTTCAAAATTAGACGTTCATCTCTAATCTTTTTCATTTTTCATCATTCTCCTTTTCTACCCAAAATATTTCATCTAATGTTTTATTAACGGTATAACAAATATCAAGACACAACTTTAAGGTTGGATTATATTTTCCTTTTTCAATTAAACTAATGGTTTGGCGTGTGACACCTATCTTTTCTGCCAGTTGTTGCTGTGTTAAATTCACTTGAATGCGAGCAATACGAACTTTATTTTCCAATTGGTGGTATCCCTCCTTAAAAATATTGTAACATATATATTACATTATTCAATATATACATTACATTTATTGTGATTTTACATGCCACTCTTTTGAATTTACCGATCTGCTCAATTTTTCAACATATCTTGCATTACAAGATACCGAATGATATGATGTTATCAGTACCTTGCAATGCAAGAGTAATAAAGAGGTGAACACTGTTTGTCTACCACACAAATGTTAAAGGGGATCATTGATGGATGCTTATTAGCCATCATCTATGAAAAAGAAGTTTATGGTTATGAACTTGCGGAAAAGCTTGAGCAATATGGCTTTGATTCCTTTAGTGAAGGGACGATTTATCCCCTTCTGATACGGATGCAAAAGGAAGAGTCGGTTTCATCTACCTTAAAAAAATCAACAGCAGGTCCAAAACGGAAGTATTATACACTCACGCCAAAAGGCGAAGAGGAATTACAGCAATTTATTGCTAGATGGGAGAAGCTCCAAAGTAACGTAAACCTTTGTTTACGGAAACAATGAACCTAATCAAATGAAGGGGATGGAATAAGAATGAATCAAGGTTTATCTAAAAAAAGCCAAACATTTTTGGAAAACTTACGCCTATATCTATTTTCTAATGGTAAAGATGAAAAGGAAATTAATGCAATTGTTGAAGAATTAGAAGACCATTTAATGGAGGCTGAAGCGAGAGGAAAAACAGTCGATCATATTGTCGGTGAATCACCTAAACAATATATGATGCAGTTATCAAATGAAATGACGACAGACACAAAAACATGGGTTAAATATATAATCATGATCCTATTTGGTGCTCTCTCCTATTCCGTTTTAACGAATGCTGTTAAAGGACAGCTTTCCTACTCCCTGCTTGAAATTCTCGGTTCAATTATGATTAGCTTGATTTTTATCATTGCGATAAGAAGTCTTTTTAAATACGTTGCTGCAAATAGCCTATCAAAAAGGAAAGAATTTGCGCTTTTTTATGTGATAGGGCTTTTACCGATAGCGTTATTTGTCGGATTATTTTATTCCAATCGTCTTATTGAAACGCCAATATTCCACTTTGGCAGTATTGGAACGCTCTTAGCTGTGCTATTGACACTTGTTTTTTTAATTGGCATGTCACTATGGACAAAGTCATGGGTGATGCTGATTATTTTGGCTTTACTCGTATTCCCAGATTTTCTTTTCCGATACATCGATGTTGGTCCAGAATCGCAATTAATTCTATCCACCATTATCACATTTGGCGGCATTGCCCTCTATTTATTTGCGAATCAAAAAATTAGCAAGCAGTCAACTAACGAATAGGGCCCGTTTGGATTTCATACAACTAAATACTTTTAACCGTTATGAAAGGTAATTAAAGGCTTAGGCGAAAAACTTTTTCCTTAAGCCTTTTTACTCCCTTTTCCATTACCTGTGTATCACAAATACCTACTTTATTTCATACACTATTCAAAAAAGTGGGAGTTGTTTTTCATGGCAAAATGGATTAACATATCGACGTCGACGCATCAATTAAAACTGTTTGATGGAAATAAGCTTATAAAAACTTATCCTATTGCAGTTGGAAAAATATTGACCCCCTCACCTTCCGGGACTTACACGATCATCAATAAACAGCGTAACCCAGGCGGGCCTTTTGGAGTGCTATGGATGGGCTTGTCTAAACCGCATTACGGAATCCACGGAACCAATAACCCAGCATCCATCGGTAAGAATGTCTCACATGGATGTATTAGAATGTATAACCATGATGTTCTAGATTTATCATCTAGAGTTTCAATTGGCACCTCTGTTGTTATTCATAAATGACTCTGATAATCCCCCTTGCTTTATTACATAGTTGGAGGAAATTGCGTCCTTAACTTCTTAAAAATTGAGTGAATGGTCACTATCGGTTGGTTATTGTGACCGAACCTTCGGAAAAATCGTTTGGACGGGCAGAATCAACGGGGGATTTTGACCGCTCCTTCGGAATATTCGGGTGGACTAATCNATTTTGACCGCTCCTTCGGAATATTCGGGTGGACGGGTATAATCGACGGGGGATTTTGACCGCTCCTTCGAGAAAATCGGGTGGACGGGCACAATCTGAGGGGGATTTTGACCGCTCCTTCGGGAAATCCGGGTGGATGGGCACAATCGACGGGGGATTTTGACCGCTCCTTCGCGAAATTCGAGTGGACGGGCACAATCGACGGGGGATTTTGACCGCTCCTTCGGGAAATTCGGGTGGATGAGCACAATCGACGGGGGATTTTGACGGAGAGCGGTTCTACTTCAATTCTTTGTCTCTAACTCTAACTCCATGAAATCACCTACGTAGACGGCTTCTACATTTATGCGATGAAAATCCAGAAATGTTATACTTAATTATACTGAAATAAAAACTAGAGGTGGAAATGGCAATGATAAAGATCATTACAGACAGTTCGGCTGATCTGCCTAAGGAATTAATAGAGCAATATGACATCACGTTGGTCCCCTTAACAGTTACGATTGGGGAACACGATTATTTAGAAAAAGTCGATCTTACACCAAAAGAATTTTTTACAAAGATGTTTTCTTCGGATGTCCTCCCGAAGACATCCCAGCCCTCCCCTGCCTCATTTGCAGACGCGTTTACCAAATATGATAATCCAGACACTGATATTCTTTGCCTAACCATCTCCTCTGGGCTTAGTGGTACCTATCAATCAGCATGCATTGGAAAAGAATTATCCAATGCAAATGTTACAGTATTTGATACTTTAGCAGGCTCATTAGGGCATGGTCTCCAGATTATCCGCGCGGCTGAACTTGCCGGTCAGGGACATACAATAGAAGAAATCGTCGCAGAGTTAATCGTGTATCGGGATAAAATGAATATCCTTGTCCTTCTAGACACGTTAGAAAATATCGTCAAAGGCGGACGATTAAGTAAATTTCAAGGGTCACTTGCCAAAATTCTCAATATCAAGGTGATTTTAGAAAGAGTCTCCGGAGGGAAAGTAGAAATTCTTGAGAAAATACGAGGGAAAAAGAAGTTCCAAAAGAGAGTTCTAGAAATCATACAGGAGAGAGGAACTGATTTCTCTAACCTAACATTCGGAATCACGCACACAGGAAATGTAGAAGACGCCGAGGCCATCAAACAAGAACTTATTGAGCAGTTTCACCCAAAAGCAGTAATTATTAGTTATATGGGAGCTACGATGGGAACATATGCCGGTAAAGATGGAATGATTATTTCTTTCTGATTTAACAAAGACTGTTAGAAACGACGGCTGCAAAAATTTCAGATGGAAATGATACAAATGGAGGCACCACGCAAGTATTGTTCAGAGGAATTCGATAAAATACAAACAGTGACAGGATTCAATCAATCTGGTAATATTTCATCAAAGTTAGAAGGGCAGCATGCCTTTCTAACTTTTATCCCTTCCATTATTCCTAATAGCTTCCTGCAAATCATCCTGTACACTTTCCTTTGCGAGAGCGACATTTGAGCGATAGGCAGCTCGAACAATGACATGTGCGGCCACAGGGGCAGTGAGAAATACAAAGAATATCCCCAAAAATAATCGAATACTAAAAAATCCTTCTAACGCGAAAAAAAGAAAGGTTCCTACAAGCGTGAACAGAACGCCTATCGTTGACCCTTTTGAAAGTGCATGAGAACGGGTATAAATATCAGGAAAACGAATTAATCCAATTGCGCTCAAAAAGCTAAAGATTGTTCCAATCAATATAAACAAAACAGCAACGTGTTCACTCTGATTTATTACGCTCAATGACCACACCTCTTTCAATATATCTCGCAAAGGCAATTGTTCCAATAAAGGAAAGAATTCCAATTAATAAAATCACTTCAAAAAAACTAGTACTTCTTAAAAAAACAGAGAAAATTGCAACACCCGAAATTAAATTAATCCCTAAGGCATCCAGCGCTTGAATTCTATCTGGAGCAGTTGGCCCCTTTACTAAACGATAGATGGAAGCAAAAATAGCAAAACTAAGAAAAATTAATGAACAAATTAAAATTTCCTGTATCATCAGCGAGTCACCTTCTTAATAGCTTTTTCAAACTTAGCCTTTGATTGGAGTACTGCATTACTGGATTCCGGGATATCCAACGCATGTATATAAAACTTCTTGCTGTTTGAAGATACTTCTACTACTACAGATCCAGGGGTTAAGGTTAGCAGTAATGCGAGTAATGTAACCTCCATATCTCCCTCTAACTCAGTTTCCAAAGTGAAAATCCCTGGGGTAATATTAATTTTTGGACGAATAATCTGACGAATCACTAATATACTTGATGTAAACAATTCATAAATAAACACGAAAAAAAGTTGAACGATAGCAAGTAATGTGACCAAATAGAATTGAGTAGGGAGATATCTACGCAATATATATAGCACCAATAAACCAAATAGATAACCACTAAAGAATGTTAATACACTCCAATCATCCTGAAGAAACATCCAGATTACACCAATTAATAAATTCACTAATACTTGCATGGGCATTGGTATCACCCCTTTCCATGTATCAAGATAACAATTTTGATCTATTGTGCAGGATTGCTGCCCAAGACTGCTTCAATATACTGGCTTGGATTCATTAAGCCCTCTACTGCAATATCAACGTAACCATGAATTCCTTCCGTACCTAATCCAAGCGCAATCGTTAATATGGTAAGGATTCCTATCGGTAACAATAATCCCTTCGTTGTCCCTTTTTCTTTCTCCTCTGTTAAGTCGGTATGCCCCCAAAATCCATTAATAAATATTTTCATTATCGAATATAGGACCATAAGGCTGGTAATCAGTCCAATTCCACCCAACCAAAAGTAGCCTGTTTTAAAAGTGCCCTCTGATATGAAAATTTTCCCTAGAAAGCCGCTTAACGGCGGAATGCCAGACAAGGATAATGCTGCTATAAAAAACATCCAGCCTAGTCCCGGGTGTAATCGGATAAGTCCGCTGATTTCTTTTAGCTTACTCGTTCCAGTAAGGTGTACGATTGTTCCGCCTAAAAGGAAAATCAGTGCTTTTATAATCATATCGTGAATCAAATAGTAAAGAGATCCCGTCATCCCTTCAGTTGTAAAGGAGGCAACTCCCGCTAAAATAAATCCAACACCTACAATAACGTTATAAGTCAAAATTCTTTTTATATCCCAAAATGCGACGGCCCCAATTGCTCCTAATAGCATTGTTACCGCAGCCAAAATCCCTATAAATAAATGGGTAACCTCTGGCCGATGATAAAAGACGAGTGTGAAAACTCTCATAATCGCATAGATTCCCACCTTTGTTAACAGAGCAGCAAAAATTGCCGAAATCGCTGTTGGCGGGGCACTGTAGGATCCAGGCAGCCAAAAGAATAGAAAAAGGCCCGCCTTTAAACTAAAAACAATTAAAAACAGAAGGGCAACCGTAGTCATAAGGCCTTCTTGTCCAACCTCAGCTACTCGAAGCGAAAGGTGCGCAAAATTCAAGGTGCCAGTCATTGCATAAAGGAATGCGATAGCAACAAGAAAAAGAAAGGAAGAGATGATGTTAATCAATATATATTTAATTGATTCCCTGAGCTGAGTTCTTGTGCTGCCTAATGAAATCAATACATAGGAGGCAACTAACATCACCTCGAAGAATACAAATAAATTAAAAATATCTCCCGTGAGAAAGGAGCCATTAACACCTGTGATCAGAAACAAAAATAACGGGTAAAAGTAGTACGATTCTCTCTCTCTTCCAATAGAGTTAAAAGCAAATAATAAACAGCAGAGTGAAACGATGCTTGTTACCAGAATCAATATAGCTGAAAACATATCAGCCACCATACTAACCCCAAAGGGAGCTTCCCAGCCGCCTAAATAAAGGGTTTGAATTCCTTTTGAAGAAATTTGAATGATCAATAATAGTGTCGCAACGCTAATAGCTATTGTAGAAAAGACACTTAGAAATCTCTGTAATATTAAATTTTCCCTAAAGATCACCATTATCATTCCCGCGATAATTGGGATAATGATGGGCAAAATGACCAAATTATTCATTCTCAGTACCTCTCAGTTGCTCTGTATCATCCGTGCCCAACACTTTATAAGCACGATAACTCAGCACTAAAAAAAGAGCTGTTGTTGCAAAATTTATCACAATTGCTGTTAATAAAAGGGCTTGTGGTAATGAATCAGCATAAGTTAGATTCTTTATTCCAAGAAGCGGCGGGCCACCTTTTTTTAATCCTCCCATCGTGATAATCAGTAAATTGACGCCATGACCAAGGATGGATGTTCCCAAAATGATTCTTAGCAGGGTTTTTGTCAAAATCAAATAAGTTCCAATTGCAAATAATATACCAACTAGGATAGACATTAACGTTTCCATTATCGATCATCACCTATACTCATAATGATCGTAATCGAGGTTCCAATAACGGCCAACCCTACCCCGATATCAAAAATCACCGCCGTTGCAAGTTCCGTTTTTCTGAAAATAGGAAGATTAAAATAACCGAACGTCTGTGTTAAAAATGGGGCATCAAAAAGAATCGCACCGACTCCCGTTAGAACAGCAATCAACACACCTACAGCAGCCAACACTTTAAAATCTACTGGTATATTTTTACGAACCGTTTCGATATCAAATGTTAGAAACAAGAGGATTATCGCTGATGCAAATGCCAGACCGCCGATAAATCCACCACCGGGATAATGATGGCCAGAAAAAAAGAGGTTAATGGCAAACGTAAAGATGATAACGACTGCAACTTTTGTAACGCTTCGTATGATGACATCATTCGGCTCCTTCATTTCTATCCCTCCTTGGTCTAAGCTTAATTAATGTATAAACCCCTAGACCGGCAACGGTCAGCACAAGAATCTCCAGCATTGTATCAAACCCTCTAAAATCAACAAGGATTGCATTGACAATATTTTTTGCACCCGCCAGTTCATACGAGTTTTCATAAAAACTTGAAATCGATTCAAATAGGCGATTTCCGTTTGCAGCTAATGCTACGATTGTAACCAACACACCAACACCGATAGAGATAAAAGCATTTACCGCTTTAAATCGTACACGACTTATCTCCTTCTTCATTTGCGGCAAATGATAAAAGCATAATAGGAACAGGGCCGTTGTAACCGTCTCAACTACCAGTTGCGTTAATGCCAAATCGGGAGCACGAAATAGAACAAAGAAAAAAGAAACGAGAAATCCAAGTGCTCCAACTGCAACAATGGCTGTCAGCCTCGTTTTTGAAAACAGGACGGTTATTGCGGTAATAATCATCGCAAACATTAACCCCAATTCAAAAAAATTGGCAGGTGCATCACTAGAGGGGTCAAAGGAAAAGCCATCAAACAACCACATCGCCCCGCCAACAACAAGGATGATAAACGAAAATATGTAGACTAAATAATCGCGGAGGAACCCCGTCATATACCGTTCCGTTATGAACTTAGATGAACTTTCCATTTTCTCCAATCCAAGATTATACATATTATTTAACGTGAAATTGTCTGGGTATAAATGATAAATTCGATACCACTTTTTCAAATATATGTACAACAATGCGCCCAGCCCGATGACTCCCAACGTCATAAATAACTCCGTATTCCACCCATGCCAAGCACTTATTTTTACATTTAATTCACCTGCATCAGCGAGCGTTGGCAACACTGCATGCAGAGCGGGATTTAATAAATAATCGGAAAGAACATTTGGAAAGAAGAAAATAACCATGACAAGAGATCCAAGGACAAGTGGAGAAATTAACATCCCTATCGGAGCCTCATGCACGTCCCTACCTAATTTTTCAGGTTTATTCTTCCCTCTAAAGGTTTTAAAAACAAGAATCATGCTATAAACAAAAGTAAACACACTGGCAATCCATGCGATGACCGGTATAGCCAGGCCAATAGCGTCTGCATTAAACACAGACATATTTGATACATTTAATACGGCAGTAAAAAACATCTCTTTACTTAAAAATCCATTAAATGGCGGAAGGCCAGCCATTGCAAAGCTTCCAATCACTGTCAGGGTAAAGGAAATTGGCATAAGGTGCATCAAACCGCCTAACCTCCGAATATCTCGTGTTCCCGTCTCATGGTCAATAATACCAACGACCATAAACAAACAGCCTTTAAATGTGGAATGATTAACTAAATGGAAGATCGCTGCAAATATTGCCACAGCATATACAGAGGAATCATTACCAACGCCGTAGTACAAGGATGCAGAACCTAAACCAAGAAGGCTCATGATTAAGCCTAATTGACTAATGGTTGAGTATGCTAATAAAGCCTTAAGATCTGTTTGTCTTACAGCATTGACAGACCCATATAATAAGGTGATAATTCCTACTCCTGACACAAGCCAAAACCATTCAGCAGCCCCTCCGAAAATCGGAGTCAGACGGGCAACTAAATAAATACCTGCTTTTACCATTGTTGCCGAATGCAAATAAGCACTTATTGGCGTAGGTGCCTCCATAGCATCTGGCAGCCAGATACTAAATGGAAATTGAGCTGACTTTGTAAATGCTCCAATTAATATTAATATCATTGCGGGAACAAACAATGAATGCGATGGAATATCAGCTGCATTGCTTACCATTTCTCGAATACTATACGTATCCGTAATCATAGAAAGCATGATGAAGCCTGCCAACATCGCCAGCCCGCCAAAAATCGTAATCAACATCGATTTTTGTGCGCCATATCGTGATTTTTCACGTTCATACCAGTAGGCAATTAATAAGAAAGAAGATACACTTGTTGTTTCCCAAAAAACATATAGAACAACAATATTATCAGAAAATACTAGACCAAGCATAGCTCCCATAAACAACAGCAAATACACATAGAAATTATGCAGGGCTTCACGATGTTTAGACATATAGAAAATGGAATAAAGGATCACTAGTGCACCAATTCCCGAAATCAAAAGTCCGAATATCAAGCTTAGCCCATCAATATGCGTCGTGAAGTTAATATTGTAGGCCGGAATCCACGGTACAGTAGCTGTGATAGTATTCTCTTTAGAAATTTGGGGAATAAAGGCAAATAAATAGACAAATATCAGCACGGGAATAAAAAGGACAAACCATCCTGTATGAATACGCGGTGTCAATTGCTTATATATGTATGGTACTGCTATTGCAAATAGAAATGGAATCAAAATCATTATGTGAAACCAAGAAGACATCATACCCCTCCTTTGTTATACATTACAAAAAAGTACATTATTGTTAATTAGATTGACTGTTTGTATACCATGGGTTATAGTCATACATAGTTTATTAAAGAGAGAATTAAATTGGGTTCTCAGCCATTCCGAGGTGAACAAATGATGAAAAAAATCAAAGAGCGCATGGACGAAAGTATCCTCGTCTGTATATATTATGGACCTAACGGTGAACGTCTCATTCAGCGAGGCTGTAAAATTGCAAATATGCTGGATTGTCCGCTATACATCCTCACGGTAGACCCTAAACCATTTGATGATTTGGACCCAGAAAAATCAAACTATATTGCAAGATGGAAACAATTAGCTGCCCAACATAATGCTGACGCATTTATTATTAAGGATAATGAACAAAGACCGATTTCAAAAGTGATTGCAGAGGTTGCCAGAGAAAAAAACATTACACAGATCATACTCGGCCAAACTGCTCAAAGTCGTTGGGAACAAATAGCTAAAGGGTCGATTATTAACTCGTTATTACGTGAAATTCCATTTGTTGATCTTCACATCATTTCCGTTTCCCGTTATCTAAGAAATCCTGATAGACATTTCGAAAAAGGTGTCCGTGCTTATCTTGTTAAAGAGAACAATAACTACCGTATAATCTTTAAGTATACAAAGGATATAGAATTCGAAGGGATTTTCTTTAAGGAATTTGGAACTGACTTTAATAACGGTATTTTCAAATTTATGAAAGATAAAGAAACATTACAAGTCAAAGTATATGATGACATTGTTAAAGACTTAACAAACGTTGAGATGGATACGAACTTATCTTCTGATGAAGATTACTTATAATATATCTTCAGATCCCCATCATCAAAAAGGTGGGGATTTTTTGTTGCTTACATTTGATTAAGCTTTTACACAATCTGAATTAAGTTGAAAAAATAGCACACTACTTCAGATTCTCCTAGATTAATGTGAAAAAGAGTATCTGGAATATTGTGCTCGTTTACAACATTAACGATGTTACATAACTAAACCATAACATACAATTATGTTACATTACAAACTTTAGAATTGGCACTAGATTGTTAATCCTCCCCAGACAGTACCGTTTTAGTACATGGGGACCTCCAAGTCAAGGTCCCCCCTGGGGTGATTAGTTGTCTCTCCAAAAATAAGTTAAAACATAACTTATTTTTATCATGCTAATTTAGTTATTTTGCTCAAGGCATTGATAAACCGCCATCATATCTCGTTTATTTAACTCACGAATACGATTGAAAATGGGAATATCTGCGACAGCTTCTGTATATAAGCTTTCATCAACAACATCATTTACTGTTCCAGTTACCCATGTTTTTACTGGAATGCCTTCAACAAGTTCCTTAAGGCCCTCATTATTGATGCCGCTCACAAGACAACTTACACATGGAATGGTTAATTTAAATACGCCATCATGCAGATTATCTTCTGATATCACTTTCTTTCCTTTACAGAATGGACATGGATGGCTTTTTTTAATTTTATTAATTTCGGTAACTAATTTTTTGTAACCAAATGCTTCATAAACATAGGTTAGTTTTTTGTATTTTCCATTTGTGAAATACTTATCGATGATCGTTTCTCTTGTTTCATTGATAGCTGGAAAATCACAGATGGTCACTTGATTATTGCTGCTAATGGATTCGATATTGTCTTTAATTATGTCCCAGAATGGTAAGACATTTTGTAATACCATTTCATATCCTGTAAAGCTTGCTTGTTCTAATTCAAACATTTTCAAAGCGACTTGTGTTTTTCTAGGCAGTAAAGAGACATCTTCTGTCAAAATCATATCGCCGCCTACAATCGATTTCAGTTTGACGAGTGCAGGTATATCACCTACTATTTTCAATACTTGGTCAATCGGCTGATTGTTTATTTCACGAATATCTGTGTCTCCAAATTTAAGCGGTTTATGGTGATTTAAAACAGTACCCTCACAAATTGGACAGGTAATCTTTTCTTTAGAAGCTTTCATTTGCTCTTTAATAATTGATTTTGACACAACCATATACATACCAAGGATGGTATTAAAACCTACCCATGTTCTGCGCGCTTTGCCTTTCTTATCATAAAATGACTTTTCAAAATAGCCGTACCAAAATGTATGCTTTTCTTCTTCTAACATCTCACTATAGCTTTTCGTCAGGTCATGCCCAAGCTCATTCTTTAGTTCTTCAAATATAAATTCCAATTTTGGGTATTGATAAAATTTTAATACTTCCATTACTTCTGGATGGAATAGGCCATCCCAGAATGGTAGATTTTTGTCTTGAATCACAAGCTCTTTATCGAATATTCCAATCTTAAGACGTCCTGAGCATGATGGACAATGATTGTCCGCAGAATAAAAATCAAAGCTTCTCGTGTCTTTGTTGGTCGGATGCGACGCTATAATATGGTTAATCACGCCACCCATTTCATAAAGGAAACTATATTGACTATACAAATGTCTTTCAAGATCAATGGCAATGACAGGGGCTATGGAATCAGAATTGTATTCACCATAAATCAAACGGGCCATTGATGATAAGCTTTTTAAAATACCGCCCTTATAGATATTTTCTGCATGTTTAAAATAGTCGATATGATTCTCTTTTAAATACGTAATGCCATGTTGTGATTTAAGAGTAGACGAAATAGATGTTTGAGCAGCGACATCTTCCCTATTTTTAGTCTCAAAATATTCATGATGGCTAACAACATCAAGATGCGTTACAGGTTCATTCTTTCTTCTACCAAAATCAACGACGAAATCAGAGTTTTCCATCATATAGGCATTATGTTCAATCATCATGATTGAAACGGATTCATCATGTAGAATACCTCGGATACTATCAATAAATTGATTTAAAATATTTTGTGATAAACCTTTGGAAGGTTCATCAAAAATGAAAAGTGTATGAGGATTTCTCGAATTGGCAAACAGTTCCGAGACTAAATGCACACATTGAAATTCACCAGTCGATAAGGTTTGCGTTTTTCTATTTAAAGTCAAATAACCAAGTCCAAGTTTGATCAATAAGCTCAAACGTTTATGCGCGATATCTTCATTGGGAAGTTCAGCAATGATATCTTCAATGGAGCGGTCGAAAATATCCTCAATATCTTCACTATATTTTGTGATTTTCTTTTTAATATCAAGAAAGGTCGCAACGGTTGACCGACTTGTAATCGATTGGTTTCGATCTTGTCCAACCATAACGAGTTTATCTTTTTTGTACCGCTTCTGAAAATCCTCGGCAATACATTCGTTGACAAGCGTTGATTTACCACATCCAGACTCTCCGGTTATGGTTACAAGTCTATTTTTTGGTATTTTAATTTCCGCCATTTGAATATTGCGGCAATATAAATCATGAAATTGATAGTAATCGGTTGGCTCTTCCTCATTTTGTTCTGAGTTTACTGGTTTTGGGCGCGGTGATTCATCGACGATTTTCCCGCCATATTTACCACTGCCAGGTCCAAAGAATACGCAGGTCTCGGTTGTATCGAGCACTGTGTCAGAATGGTCAATAAGCCAAATTTGATTCTTATAGCCTAATTGTTTAATTTGTTCTAAAATTTTTAATAATGTTTCGTGATCAATACCGACTGATATTTCATCAATGATAATGACGGTATTTTCACTTACAGCCATGAATTCTGCGAGGTAAAGTCGTGTTAATTCTCCGCCAGACAATGTACCCATAATTCTGTTTAATGTTAAGTAACCCATATTCATACTGATAATGTTTTTAAGTATATGTTGTTTTTCTTCACTAATATGTAAGTCTTCGGAAAGCGAAAGAATCGTTTCCATATTTAAGTTGTTCATATCTGCTATACTATGCGGTTTACCAAATAAATCGATTGTATATTGCAGAGTTTCCTCGTTATAACGCTTTCCATGACACTTAGAACATTCAACATTGCTGTTAGTGCCGCGGCCTTTACACTTAGGACACCAGCCTAATTCATTATTAAATGAAAACACTTCTGGAGAAAGATTATATTCTTTAGCGAGTCTTACACGAATCTCTGTAAACACGCCAGTATGCGTGCCAATTGTTGAACGTGGATTAGAAGAAATCGATGATCTTCCAAGAAACAGTACTAAAGGCATTTCTTCCATATTAATGGCACTGAAATTTGTTTCCATAATTTCAGGAAATAAATACTGATAATCAGCCTTTGGCAATAAAGAAACGAGACGCTTTTTCGATTCTTCTCCAATGGTTTGACAAAAAGTTGTTTTTCCAGATCCAGATAAACCAGCAATGCCTAATGATTGATCTTCCGGCAAGACGGCATCTAAACGGTTTATATTATTTGCAATTAATTGATTTATTTTCATACTTGATATCCTCTCCATTCTCTAAATCTAGTATTGCCAGGTTAGCATAACTTCAAATGAATTTGTTGTGCTTTTTTTCGAATCGACAACTCATTTAATTGTAGTTTTGTATCAATATTTGTACTACGAAAAGCGCAAGCGCCCTGTTCAGCGGCCAGCGTATAGCCTGGAGCGCTCCAACTGAGATAAAGGAAACACGGTGAGCGCAAGCGAACCGATGTTGACTTATCGTAGGGCGGAGAGCGAAGGACATTAGCTACTAGGGCTCTGGAGCTGGACAATTCTCAAAGTTCAATGATATAAATTCTGATATGATAAAAAAGCAAACGGCTCAGTCCTCTACTGAGTCATTTGCATTTTTCAATACGTTAGCTTAATCCTAAAAAAACTCGCTTCAGCGGTTTGGTCTTACCTTTCCTCTAGCACTTTTTTCAAGATCGCTGGCCATTTTCACCCAACCATATTTCGCACCATTGAACGCTTGATCTTCTTTCTCGAATCCTGTTTGATCAAGATGTAAGTAGGTTGTCCCATCCTCGTGCTTCAATGTCCATGTGACTGTAGTGTTAATCGGACCACCCACCTATGTGTAAGATAGCTTATAAGGCTCGTCCACTATTAATACTTCACAATCGACAATTAAATTCCACTGCGGATTTCGGAATTGACATTTATGTCCTCCGACTGGCTTAAAGTCATTTTCCATGATCCATTTGGCAAGAGCGCCTTAACCGAACTACATGATTGCGTCACAATCAATAATTTCTACTGCTAAAGCTGTTTTTAAATCCACATCATAGACTTTTTCGTCTTCTAATCTTTGTCCTTCTATTTCTACCACTCGGATAATAGGTCTTTCCGGTAACCCCGCATTGTTCTTTACAACAATCCCTACATACCCATTATTTAATTTCACAGTTACCCCGATCGGATACATGATGACAGCCCTTCTGAAATTTTCAACTAGCTTAAATTCAAAATGATTCCCTGCCCCGACATACAATATTTCTAACCCCTTATGCGGTAACATGGCTTTGCGGTAAGAACGATTTGACGTTACCGCATCAAAAACATCCGCTACCGCCATGATTTTTGCAAGAGGATGAATATCTTTTCCTGTTATCCCCCTGGGATAACCCGAACCATCTATCTTCTCATGGTGTTGGAACGCACAGTGGGCTACAACTAAAGGAATACCAAACTGTTTGCGTAAAAACTCATACCCCTCTGTGGTGTGGGTTTTAATTAACTCAAACTCTTCTAGTGTCAATTTTCCTGGTTTGTTTAATACTTCAACAGGTAAGGCTAATTTACCGATATCATGGAGTAAAGCTCCTAAACCTAAAACTTCTAAGGTCTTTCTATCTAAGCCCATATAAAGTCCCAGCTGTAAAGAGTAGACCATTACATTAAAAGAATGACTGTATAAATGATTGTCAAATATTTGGACAGATGTCAATAAGTTCAACGCTTTTTTATTACTCTGCAATTCATCTAATATATTATTGCAAATACTTTGAAACGATTTTATCGTGTCGGGATTTAATCTTCCGGATAATATTCCTTTATCTGTGAAGGAATCCATTGATGTTTTGATTTCGTTTAACGCTTTTTGTTTCAATTGGAAAGGAATATCGTTATCGTCAATTAATCCTTCTGTGTATTGATCCTTTACAAATACGGTATAGACACCATACTGTTTCAATCTTTCTATTACAGTATCTGTTAATTTATATCCTTTTGCTAATAAAACGTGTCCTTTTGAATCATATATTGTTTTTGCTAGTTCTAAACCCGCTTTACATCTTTCTAAAGCTAATAATCTCATGTCGCACCAACTCTGCCAAAATTAAATTTCGTTTAGTTTATGTATCTTACTGTGATCATTTTTATCTCCGTTTTAATCTGAAAAACATATTACATAGTGAAAACGATAATTCCCACTGGATTTAATTTACTTATTTCTTCTAAAAAAAATATTTTTTCATTCCTGGGTTGGGAGTGCAAGTTCATGATTGTTTTGTTTGTTTTAATAAAGAGGCATCTGTAAGTACACCTTTATATTTTAATGCATACATTCGAAAATCAATAGATAATTTTTCTATTTCTCTTATTAGCTTATTTACCGCTTTAAAATGGTGTTTTTTAACTATGATCATATTTGAAATTCATTGATACACTAATTACAGATTGCTGATGATTACAGCCATGAAATACATTTAAATCGTTTAACTTATTACAAAAACAACACCAAATGTTTTATAATACAAACTAATAATTTTAATAGGGGTGATTAACATGAGACACGTAACCTTGATTCAAATTTTCAATCATCATATAGCGAAAAAATATCTTAGTCGTTCTGGAATTGCTCATGCAATCGCTTGTGCCTACCACGCGTTTAAATTAGCAAAAGAATACAACGTATCTGTTGACTTGGCAACCAAAGCAGCCCTGCTGCACGATATGGGTCATTATACTTGGTATAGTAATGGAAAATGGGATTATGATTTATATAAGAAGAATGATATTCATGCGATAAAAGGGGCGGAACGAGCCCATAAATTATTGATCAGATTAGGTGAAAATCCAATTATCGCTAAAGAAATTGCGTTAGCAATTTTATTTCATACGGATTCTTATATGCCAGAAGGTTTTATCAAAAGGACACCATTACAGGAAATTGTAAAATTAGCAGATGAGTCAGACGAGGAACAAGGCGGAATGCATCATTATCGAAAAATAGACAAAGAAAAGGCTATAAAAATGATTGTCCGATTGGATCAAATGGTTGAAGAAGAATTGAGAATAACTTCTGATAAATCGTAAAAATGGCAAATCAGCAGCCCGCCAATCTATTACTTGGCAGGCTGCTAAAAATGAGTGGTAAAAGGAAAGTTTTTAATTCCAATCTACTTTCTCTAACTTTTTAAGAGTTACATCATTTCATTGTTCCGTCCCATCAACAATCTTTTCCAAAGTTATCAAGCAATGCACGCACTTCATCTGTTGATTTCGTGTTCATCAATTGATTTCTTAATTCAGCAGCTCCAGGGAATCCTTTTACATAAATTTTGAAAAAGCGATGAAGCCCTGTGATTGAACGTGGCAATACTTCCGCATATTGATCTTGAAGATCAAGCTGTAGTCTTAAAAGATCAAGGTGTTCTTTACTGCTATGCTCTTTTGG
The DNA here is from genome assembly GCF_001026695.1 of Neobacillus vireti. GTDB lineage: Bacteria > Bacillota > Bacilli > Bacillales > Cytobacillaceae > Neobacillus > Neobacillus vireti. The sequence continues at coordinate 118,266 of NZ_LDNB01000006.1, read as the reverse complement.
CTCTCTTTCAAAAGCAAAAGGATTTTTAAAAATACCTCGCCCGATCATAACGCCATCAATACCATATTGTTCAGCAAGCTGCAGCCCGGTTTGTCGATCAGGAATGTCTCCATTGATTGTTAACAGCGTATTGGGTGCGATACGATCACGTAATTTTTTGATTTCCGGAATTAGCTCCCAATGCGCATCTACTTGGCTCATTTCCTTTCTTGTACGTAAATGAATAGAAAGGTTCGCAATATCCTGTTTTAAAATATGCGTCAGCCACTCCTCCCACTCCTGAACCTCCTCATAGCCAAGTCGTGTTTTCACACTGACAGGCAGTCCGCCCGCTTTTGCTGCTTGAATAAGTTCTGCCGCAACGTCTGGACGCAAAATAAGGCCACTACCCTTCCCTCTCGATGCCACATTCGGTACTGGGCAGCCCATATTTATATCGATGCCTTTAAATCCTAACTCTGCCATGCCAATACTCATCTGACGGAAATATTCGGGATTATCTCCCCAAATATGTGCCACCATTGGCTGTTCATCTTCTGTAAAAGTCAACCGGCCACGCACACTTTTCATGCCCTCTGGATGACAATAGCTATCCGAGTTTGTAAACTCTGTGAAAAATACATCCGGTCGGCCGGCTGCACTTACTACGTGACGAAAAACAAGATCTGTCACATCTTCCATCGGTGCAAGTACAAAAAATGGTCGTGGTAAATCACGCCAAAAATTATCTATCATTTCAAACTCAAATCCTCTCTATGGATAAAACTTCAAACTCTCAATCAAAAAATATTAAGTCATATGTTCCACTTCTTTTACACTTATATCATGCTTAATAACTTATTATCAAACACAAGTGCTTTTGGCTATTTATAATTTGTGAAAATCGGCAATGTTTATTTTAACGAAAATCGGTCCTGAATGGTATTTTTACCCGACTTTCCCTCGACATCTATCCTCCTCTTGAAAAAATAATGGTAAAAACTTAAAATAAAAATAGCTATATTAGCTATATTAACTAATATTCTGGAGGGATTAATATGATCATTAACTCAACAGAACTACAGAATAATTTTGGAAAGTACTTAATGCTTGCCGCTCATGAGGATATTATTATTACACGAAACGGTACAGAAATTGCCAAACTAACAGCCATTATAGAACCATTGGCAGAGAAGATAAACTTAACAGATATGGTATATGAAAAATCTTCAGAATATAGCTATGACGGGAGAAGAGCAACTTTTGAAGAGTTTCTTCAACTACAGCGTGAATCCGAAGAAAGATATGAATATATTGATGGAGAAATCTATTGGCTAGCCTCTCCAAAAACGGCCCATCAATATGCATTAACCGAATTGTTTGGCATTTTCTATAACTTTTTTCAAGGAAAACACTGTACACCGATGGTCGCACCATATGATATCGAACTAAAGAGAACACCTGAAAACATTAATATGGTCCAACCTGATATTATGATTATTTGTGACCTCGAAGAGAAATTAAATGAGGATGACTATTATAAAGGTGTCCCTTCACTAGTGGTGGAGATTCTTTCGAAAAGCACGCGAAGAAAAGACCTGATTAAGAAACTAGATCTTTACATGTCTTGCGGGGTGGGCGAATACTGGATTGTGAATCCAGACAACAAGGAAGTGACTGTCTATTTCTTTGAGAATCAGAATTTCAGCAAAAATGCCACATACAAAAATAACGAGGCAGCTCAATCCTATCTATTTGAAGGGCTTAGTGCGGAGATCGGCAGGATATTTAGAGTGTAGAATAATGCAAACACTAAAGCTTTAGCCAGCGGGGTTCAGACCCAGCTGGCCAACTTTTCTTACGCACTCAACATGCGTGGAATGCATGTGGCACACATGGGGTGCTGGTGGGTATTTAGTCTATTGTTCCTGGATTGGTTCTTCATTAAGTATTGATTTTGATAAATTATGGATAATATCTCCACGGCTTATAATCCCTATAACACGACCTGCTTCATTCACTACAGGAATCTTTTTAAAATGGTGCTTGGATATTAAGCGAATGGCACTTTCAAAGTCATCATCGGGTGCTAATGTCTTAATATTTTTCTTTACCATGATTTCCTCAATTGGGGTATTCATTTTTTCTCTTAATACATCTTCTATTTTTTGAGCTTCTTCTAAAAAGGTAACATAGTAAGATAAATATAATTTCTCTTTATGCGGGGAAAGAAAGCGTACGATATCCCCGTCTGAAACGATGCCCACTAAATTTCCTTTATCGTCAACCACTGGGACACCGCCAATTCGATTCGTTTCTAAAATAGAAATTAATTCTTTGACAGTTGTTGAATGCTTAGCAGTAATTACTTTTCGAATCATAAAATCGCGTACTTGCATGTAGACCTTCCTCCTTTCTTGTATCATTATCCTTTTAACATTTTCCTATTATTTGATAGCTTGCTGTTCAGTTTGTCCACTCTTTTGCATAAACGTGACTTTTTTTCCGTGTGCGAAAAAATAGTAAACGATACAAAGTAAAACCACAACAGCCATGCTTACATACATTCCTCTAAACCCCAAGGATGGGAGGATAGATCCTAATACGAATGGTCCAATACCCATACCTAAATCAAAGGAAACGAAGAAAGTTGAATTCGCTAATCCAACACGGTGAGGCGGTGCTTTCTTAACCATAATCGTTTGAACGCAAGACATCGTTGTTCCATATCCAATCCCAATTAAAGCGCCGGCTATTAAAAGAATGAAGCCGTGTGAAGCTTGACTTAGGATAACCAATCCAGCTAAAAATAAGATCATACATGGATAAACAACTGAATTTTCACCTTTTAGATCAAATCTTTTTCCGGTAATAGGTCTAGATGCCAATAGACAAACAGCATACACAAGGAAAAAGAAACTTGCGGCTTGTGTCAAATTCACTTCATTGGCATAGGAAGAAATGAATGTCATTACACTTGAATAGGCAAATCCAAGGATGACCATTAGTACGGCCATGGAAAGCCCGCTAAATTCAAAGAAATCATTAAGTTTAAATCCTTTTAAGCTCTCCGCTTGCTCTTTCGAAATTTTTACATTTTCTACTCTCAGAGCTAAGGCAAGCACCATTCCAATAACTGCAAAAATAACACACATTAAAAAGGCCATGTTATATCCAGCTTGTTGAACAATGAGCAAAGCGATGAATGGACCAACAGCTGTCGCAATGGTTACACTCATTGAAAAATAACCAATTCCTTCTCCGCTTCTTTCGCGGGGAATTGAACTTGTCATAACGGTTGCTATGACTGTAGCGGCAATACCTAATGCTGCACCATGAATAAAACGGTCAATTAATAGTAGTGCTAAATTATTGATGACCAAGTAAAGAATAGTCGTTACAATAAACACAATAATCGATGAGTATAACAATTTTTTTCTGCCGATGACATCAAGATATTTCCCAGCTAACGGTCGGGAACAGAGAGTTCCGAGAATAAAGATACTTGAGGCAAGTCCTGCCAGACTTTGAGGAGCATCAAACTTTTTTACAGCATATTCAGAAAAAATAACCATGAGTAAATAAAAGTTCATACTCAGAAATAAGTTCGTTAAACAAACCATAATAAAGTCTTTTGTCCATAACTTTGGTTGAGTCACTTTTCCACCCACTCCTTTTTTATTTTTGCTCCATCCTCATGAGGACGGCCGCAAATCCTATTAAATGATGGCAATCAATTTTTTACGGTTCACACAATATTTATGGTACAATACCTTCACTAATAAATAAAATGCATGTTATTTATAAAGGAGATAAGTAATTAGTTATGCCGACCATTACTCAATTTGAAATCTTCGTAAGGGTTATTGATGAAGGAAGCTTTACAAAAGCTGCTCAAACACTACATATGTCGCAGCCAGCGGTCAGCCATGCGATTTCTGCTTTAGAATCAGAGTTAGGCGTTACTTTATTAGTGCGAGAGCGTGGGAAAGATTTAATTGTTACGGATATAGGGAAACGGGTTCTATTCCAAATAAGAAATATTCTTAATAGCCTTGAAAAAATTGACCAAGAAGTTTCGTTAGAAAAGGGATTAATCACTGGAACGATCCGTATTGCTACTTTTCCTAGTGTCACGGCTCACTTTTTACCAAAGATTATTAGCACTTTTCAACAAAAACGACGAAATGTTTCGCTAACGTTTAAGGAGGGTTCTCAAGAGGAAATCAAAGAATGGTTAATCTCACGGGAAATTGATATTGGATTTGTCGTTCTTCCGTGCCGCGAATTAGAAACGATCCCTCTTGTAAAGGATCGATATATTGTGATGCTGCCTGATGGCCATCCTTTGCTGCAGAATAAACAGGTGCGTCTGATAGATTTGGAAAACGAGCCCTTTATCATATCTAATGGCGGATATGAAGCACCTATTATTAATCTAATGAGAAAACAAAAAATTTCTATAATAGAGAAATATAATACAGCTAACCTAAATACATCATTAGGTATGATTAAAGAAGGATTAGGGGTACTTATTCTGCCTGAGCTCTCATTGAAAAATCTTTCTTTTCCCAAGGCGAACATCAGGCCATTAGAAACAAACCATTACAGACATATCGCCTTGGGCTTACCTTCATTAAAGGGAGCATCTCGTGCTGTCCAATTATTTATTGAAATAACAAAAGAACTATTTGATTAGGAATGTGATAACTAATAAATTCATTTCTTGGCGGCAGTATTTTTTATTAATATAAGAAAGCCAAAAAAACGCAAGTAGTGCAAAATAACTTGCATATTTTTGGCTCCTTATTTTTAATTCTTAATGTGTTAAAGCCACACTTTAACGATACCTTACTGTTATTCGAATAACCCTCTGAAGATTTAGATATTGGCCAACTATACGGTCCGTCCTGAATGTCTTCTAACTCCATCCTTTAACCATCGCGCTGTCAATGTTTCTGCATTTACCATCTCTTCCGGTGTTCCTTCGAATATAATTTGTCCGCCTTGTTTTCCTCCTTCTGGACCCAATTCTATTACCCAGTCGCTCGCCGCTATAAAGTCTAGTTTGTGTTCAATTATGATAACGGAATTACCTCTGTTTACAAGATTTTGAAATACATCTAAGAGTTTTTCATTATCTTCTGTGTGCAGTCCTGAGGATGGCTCGTCTAACAGATAGATTTGGCCGTCTTTTTGTAAGTGGCTTGCCAGTTTTAGACGTTGAATTTCTCCTCCGCTTAGGGAACTTGTCGTCTGCCCTAAGGTCAAATAACCTAATCCCACATCTTTTAGCGTATGGACTCTTTTTATGATTTTTGGCGCTTTAAAATAATTTATGGCCTCGTCTATTGTTAAATCTAAAATCTCTACTATATTTTTATCTTGATAGCGATAGCTAAGCGCTTCGTCTGAGTATCTCGTACCGCCACATGCCTCACAAGGGATCGTCACTGGATCTGCAAATGCTACTTCTGGCGTTAGGACTCCTTTTCCTTTGCAGACAGGACATGCTCCTAAGGAGTTAAAGCTAAACAATCCTGCCGGTTGCCCTGTTGCTTTTGAAAATATTGCGCGAATATCATCCATTATTCCCATATATGTAGCCATCGTTGAACGGTTGGAGATTCCTATACCGCCATGTCCTACCGTTATGGAATCTGGATACTTTTTCGTGAAGGCTTCCAATATTAAGGAGCTTTTACCTGAACCAGATACTCCACATACAGAGACTAAGACATTTTTAGGAATATTGACGCTTATATTTTTTAAGTTATTGTTACTTGCTCTTTTTATTGTAAAATAACTTTGTATTCCCCTTTGGTTTTTATTTATTTTTAGCTGGTGCTTTAAGGCTGTTGCGGTGGGAGAGTTTTTTAGTCCTTCTAATTTACCTTGATAGACAACTTTCCCTCCATTTACACCTGCTCCTGGTCCCATCTCAATTATTTCATCCGCAGCTTTTATTACTGATAGATCGTGTTCGATTACGATTACGGTATTATGTTGGTCTTTTATTCTTTTTAGCATCTTTATTAACATATCCACTTCTTCTGGATGGAGTCCCGCACTTGGTTCGTCGAAAATATAGGTGATATTGTTTAGACTGCTTCCTAAATGACGAGCGATTTTTACCCTTTGAGCTTCACCCCCGGACAGGGTGCCCATTTTTCTTGACAGACTCAAATATCCCAGTCCCATGTCGACTAGTTGTTTTACATACGGGATTGCTTGTTGTGCTATCGATTTCCCCATAGGATCTTTTATATTCTTTAGTTCTTCTAGCATTTCTGGGAGCTCTAATTGGTCGTATTCTGCGATATTTAGGCTATTTATTTTGCACTCTAATACCTTGGGGTTTAAGCCTGAACCTAGACATGTTGGGCATAATGAATGTGTTGACACTGCTAAGACGTCATCTTGGGATATTTGTTTTAGTTTTGAGATGTCTCTATTTATATAAACACGCGTAAATCTAGGTAATAACCCATCCCACTCTGCATTATGCGGTCCATTTTTTGTGTGAAACGGCGCATAAGCTCTTTCACCTTCTCGGGGACCATATAAAAATAGGTGGAGTTTTTCTTCTGAGTAGTCTTTTAGCGGTTTATCTGGATCGAATAATCCGCAGGTCATCATCCATTGACCTTGCCAGCCTGAAGGCGATAATGGTTTAAATTTCACTGCATATTCTCGAAGTGACTTATCGTAATCGATCAGCTTATCAAGGTCTGGTGCAATGACTTCCCCATATCCGCCGCATTCAGGACATCTGCCAAAAGAACTTTGACTTGAAAAATCAGTGGCAGAACCGATCGGTGGATTTCCTACTCTCGAGAACAAAAGTCTAATTAATGGATCAATATCCATATAGGTGCCCACTGTTGAACGGGAATTGCCTCCTATAGGTCTTTGTTCTACTACCACAACCGGGCTTAAGTTTTGCATAAGATCAGCGTGGGGTCGTTCGTACCTTGGCATTTGATTTCTGACATAGAGAGGATAGTTCAACGTCATTTGTCTTCTACTCTCTGTTGCTAATGTATCAAAAACCACTGAGCTCTTTCCTGAGCCTGAAAGGCCAGTAAATACGATGATTTTTTCTTTTGGTATGTTTAAATCTACATTTTTTAAATTATTTTCTTTAAGCCCTCTTAAAATGATTTCATCTTTTATTCCCGACATTTTACTATCCTTTCTATGCATTAATACATTTCACTGAATCGTTCAACGATACCGTCAGAACTAAACCCATTACTTGATAATAAAAACCTTCATTTCATAGTTTACCCATTTTCGCTTCACCATTACTATAGTCTTAACATGTATGGATTATAATTGACAACGTAAAAAAGGGTCAGACAATCATGACACATGTCCAGAGTGTATGTGGAAACACTTGGGTGCTGGTGAGATGAATTTACTTCAGCGGGTGGAAATCTTAACCGCCTGTTTTCATAAACTTTATTTTTAAAAAAAGAGAGAACCTCAAAAAATTTTCTATTTGAGGTTCTCCGTTAATATTACCCTATTATATTTTTTATAACTGAATGTTGATTTCACTTTGTTTGAAAAATAAACGGAAAAATTCCGTTTAAATTGGGAAATGCCCATATTTCCTTAATAATAAAGGGAGTTTTTCCGTTTATCTGATCCAAATCGCGGGATTTCGCCTAATTTAGAGCAGTTAATCGGAAGTTCTCCGCTTATATCTGCCTCTTAAGCTTCCTCTATAGACATTAGCCGGAAATTCTCCGCTTATGAATGCTCATACCTACACGAAAATCAACCATGAATAGTAACAGAGTCTTTTTTTATAGCACCTTACTTAAGAAAGCCTTAGTTCTCTCATTCTGTGGGTTACCGAATAACTGATTCGGTTCATTTTCTTCTACAATATATCCTCCATCCAAGAAAATAACACGATCTCCAACTTCCCGGGCGAATCCCATTTCATGTGTAACAACAACCATAGTCATCCCTTCTTTAGCAAGCTGTTTCATAACCTCTAAAACATCTCCGACCATTTCCGGATCAAGTGCGGAGGTCGGTTCGTCAAAGAGCATGATTTTTGGATTCATTGCCAGTGCCCTTGCTATCGCAACTCGCTGTTTTTGTCCCCCAGATAGTTCTCCCGGGTAGCTGTTTGCTTTTTCTTTAAGTCCAACCTTAACAAGTAACTCAAGGGCAGTTTTTTCAGCCTCCGCTTTATCAATAGTAAAAATTTTAATAGGACCTAAAGTGATATTTTCTAAGACAGTTTTATGTGGGAACAGATTGAATTGTTGAAATACCATTCCTACCTCTTGTCTAACTTTATTTATATTGATTTTGGGGTCTGTTATATTATGTCCGTTAATCACTACCTCACCGCCAGAGATTTCTTCCAGTCGGTTTAAGCACCGAAGGAATGTACTCTTTCCTGACCCAGAGGGGCCTATTACACATATAACCTCTTTTTCTTGCACCTCCGCATTAATTTCCTTTAATACCTCTATGTTTCCAAATGATTTTCTTAAATTTTTAACAGATATAATGCTCATCGCAGCTCAATCCTCTTTTCTACGAAATTAGCAAGTAGGGTTAATAAATAAATGATGATAAAGTAAATAATACCTACAGCCAGCCAAACCTTAAATGCTTCAAAGGTTGCTGAAGCCTGAATTTGGCCCTGCTGTGTTAAATCCGCAATTCCAATAACGGATAAAAGAGAAGTGTCTTTTAAACTAATAATGGATTGGTTCGTAATCGTAGGGAGCATTCTTCTAAAAGCCTGAGGCAGGACCACATACCGCATGGTTTGAGCTCCTGTAAAACCAATCGACCTAGCTGCTTCTGTTTGTCCCTTATCAATTGATTGAATGCCTGCTCTGATAATTTCGGCAAAATAGGCTCCTGCATTGATGGCAACAGTGATAATACCCGCTGTTGTATTGTTCAAGGAAACTATATGAAGTGAGTTTATCCCAAAATAAATAAAAAACAACTGTACTATAAATGGAGTTCCGCGAATTGCATCAACATACATTTTCGCTATCCAATTCAAGATTTTAATAGGCGCAAGCCGTAACATGGCCACCAGTAAACCAATTACAAAACCTAGAATAATGGCAATAACAAATATGTAAAGTGTGACTTGAAGTCCTTTTAATAATATTGGTAAGGCTGCAATAATAGTATCCACTTTTTTCATCCCCTTTCGAATAGAAAGCACGCTTTATGCGCGCTCTATAATCATTATCTATTCACCAAGATAAGAGTTTACGATTTTATCATATGTTCCATCTTTTTTGAGTTCAGCAAGACCTTTATTAATTTTTCCTAATAAATCCTTGTTTTGTCCTTTCAAAACAGCAATTCCATATTGGTCGCCATTTAATCGATCACCCACAATTTTCAAACCAGGGTCCTTTTGGGCAATCGCATAGGATATAACAGGATAATCTTCAATAAGTGCATCTGCATTTCCATTAGAAACTTCCTGGAACATTGCTGGACTATCGTTAAATTGAACCACATTAATTCCTAGTTTCGAGGCAGTTTCTTGTGCAAATTTAGCACCTGTTGTTCCTTTTTTAACGGCAACATTTTTTCCTTTAAGGTCATCAACTGATTTAATATTTGAATTATCTTTTTTTACAACAACTGTTAAACCTGCTTCAAAATACGGAGTTGAGAAATCTACTACCTTTTTTCTATCATCTGTAATGCTCATTCCAGCAATAGCTACATCAAGCTGATTGGCTTGCATAGCTGGAATTATTCCACCAAAATCCATTGCATTAAGTTCAATTTTAAAGTCCTGATTTTCAGCAATGGCATTGATCAAATCAATATCGATACCCTTATACTCATTTCCATCTTTATATTCAAATGGAGGGTAAGTGGTATCCACGCCAACTTTATATACCTTTTTACTACTCGCATTATCTCCTGTTGTTTCCTTGGCTCCGCATGCTGCGATGAAGAGAGTAAGAATTAAAAGCACACTAAGCAAACTAAATTTCTTCATTTTTCAAAGCACCTCATTTTTTAGATTATTCTTTTTGATATAGCAAGATATTAAACGCTATAAAAGTATTAATTTCTTGTATATACCCTAATTAGTGGACATTAAACTGGATTTTTTTGCTGAGGGTCCTACTGATGGCAAGTTCTTTTGAATAGGATCTAATATAACGGGGACAATTGTTAATTTTGTATTTGGCATAAGAATGGCACCTCCTTTGATTGATATGTCTATCACCGGAGGTGCCTGGTCGTTTATATGCGTTATTTGATTACGGGCTTACTATATCTTCGAAATGTTGCTTATTCAACTAAAGCACATTTATCTTTTTTTGTCTCAAGGCTCCTAAAGTATTCTTTCAACATCTCTTTCTCCAGAAGTGCACCCCAATACGGAATAAGTAATCCTTTAACTCACAAATCTATTTAATAATTACTGTAAATAATTATTCAGAAGACTTTTGATGGAGTTATTTATTTCATTGATGTTAGGAGTGCCTACTTTCGTATCGTTAATGCTATAGTTCCTTTTTAGTTGAATAATTCTTTCTACACTTTCATCTAATCTTTGTTTTGATATTTCCCCATTTTGAACTGCAGTTTTTATAGAGTCGATAATCTTTACAACATTATTATAGTCATGCCCTACTAAAATAATATCGCTTCCTGCCTTAACTGATTCTACCGCTGCTTTGCCAATATCAAAATGTTCTGTAATGGCACCCATTGTCATATCGTCCGTTATGATTACTCCCGTGAAACCAAGTTGTTTTCTAAGTAGATCCGTCATGACAGCTTTTGACATGGTCCCTGGATTTGTTTTATCTAATTGAGGCAATAAGATATGGGCGACCATCACAACATCTGCTCCTTGTTCAATCGCACGTTCAAAAGGAATTAACTCTAATTCTTTAAGTTCCTTAAGGCTTTTATTTACTATTGGAAGATCCAGATGGGAATCAACCGATGTATCTCCGTGACCGGGAAAATGCTTAATTGTCGTGATGACGTTTTGGGACTGAATCCCTCTCATCGTTTGAATCCCCAGTTTACTTACTATTTCTGCGTTGTTTCCAAATGATCGATCCCCGATTACTGGGTTATTTGGATTGCTGTTAATATCGAGAACAGGGGCAAAATCGAGATTTAAACCAAATTCCTTTAATTCTTGCCCTAAACGTGTTCCGACTTTATAAGAAAAATCGGGATTATTTACCTGTCCAATTTGTTTATTTGGAGGAAAGTTAACAAGTCCACCCGGCAATCTTGTCACACGTCCCCCTTCTTGGTCAACGCCTAGTATAAGCGGTAGACTCGAACTATTTCCAGCTTTCAGTTGATTCACAAGTTGAACCGCTTGCCCAGGGGTTTCAAAATTATATTTGTAAAAAATAACTCCTCCGACATGGAATTGGCTTATTAACTTATTGGCGTTTGCATCCATTGAAGTCCCGGAAACCCCAGCAAGAATCATTTGGCCAATTTTATCATCTAAGCTCATGTTAAAAATCATTTTTGAAATGGTTTGATTTGCTTGTTGACTCGGTTTTTCACCTTGTGCTTGTTGATTTGGTGTCTTTTCAATCTGTGTAAAGAGTGAGATATGGTCAACTTTAGGATTTGGTTCTTGTTCTGTTTTTACTGGTAAAACCCATAACAAATCAGTAGAAGCCGTTGCATGATAGACAAGTATCATTTGGTCAAGCGTTGAATCTTTATAGTATCGAATGGCATCGGGTTCTCCACCAGTTTTCTTAATTTCATTTAAAGAAATGTTTTGGAGTTCGGAATCATAAGATCGTATATCATTTACAGTTTGGTCGGCATAGCCGATTGTAGCATGATGACTTTCGTATTCCTCATATCTGCCTTTAGTAGTTTCCGAAATATGGTCTGATTTCCCCCACTCTTGATTTACTTCCTTCCATTCTGTTTTGCCGGAAACAAAGGAAATGTTCGGAACCTTACCTACCTTAGATAAAGAAAATGTTTTCTCTACTAATTTTTCAAGATTTGAATTCTGATTATTCTTCGAATCCTTTGTATTTTTACCGGAAGGTTGAGTTATTATTGGATTTTCTTTACCTTGCGTCGTCTGTTCGCTCCCTTTTTCTTTGATTGCATAATAATAAACACCAATGATTAGGGCTAAAATTAAAAGTGGAATCGTATAAATAAGTAGTTTATTTCGAGATTTTCTTTGTCTTTTCATACTCCAATTTCCCTTTCTAACTTTTCGTTTTTTAGCTTTCTGACGCTTTTTTCGTTAGTTTTTTTTGATATTTTATCACCATTGTCTTCCAGGGTCGTTTGACATATTATTAACGGTACCCTTAGGATAAAGCACGGAGTAGTGGTCCATTACCGGGTCCGGATTGCTTTTTGAAGGCTCAGGAAATACTAACAAAATGTTGAATTCCGAATTTGCAACATACCCTATAATCTCCTCGCCGTTACTTTTTACATCATATGCCGGAGTTCCAAATACTTCCTTTACCATAGAAAGTGATAATTCATTTAATTTCTTATCAAAGGATCTTGCCTCAAAAATCTGTGAGCCTTTGTTGAATCCAAATACCACATTGTCTTTTGAAAATACAGCATAATTCCCTTTAGCATTAGGTACCCAATCAACTTTATCCGGAGTTCCTAGCTTTTTCTCTACATCATCTATAATAGTAGTTTTAACGGGAAAGTCTGAATTTATGATTTTACCCTGCTTTGCCAATTGCATGACACTTGAAAGCAGCTTTCTCTGAGTATCGCCATTAGAGGATATAGCAGCTGTATTGTTCTTCGATACTGACGCTTTGTTTGTTTTGTCTTGTGTTGTATTGCTTTGTGATTCTTGGCTTATATTTCCTTGTGTTGTATTGCTTTGTGATTCTTGGCTTATATTTCCTTGCGTTGTATTGCTTTGTGTTGCTTCATCTTGAGATGTTTCTTCCACTGACGGAGTTGAACTAGTTGTATCGCTGTTTCCATTTGGACTAACATCTGAACTGCCAGGTTTAATGGTGCTTGAACAGCCTACCATAATAGTAAGAGATAGAGCTAAAACTGCACATATTGCCGAACTTTTTTTAAATTGTGTAATCATAATAATTCTCCGTTTATTGTCTTTACTTGCATATCCTAATGTCCCAGTAGTACTCTTTTTTTCTGAGAATAATCTAAGCATATTGATTATTGTCTGACCGTATTTTTTGACTTCTTCTGTCTTTAAAGTGTTGATGACAGACGCATCACAAGCCACTTCACAGTCTTGTTTTACCTGATTAAGTGAATACCATATTAAGGGATTGAACCAATAGATTGCTTTAACAATCATAAGCAAGGTGTTTACCACTAAATCCTTGTTCTTAATATGATTTAATTCATGGCTTAACACAAACCTAAACTCTTCCGGGGTTAATTTGTCTATAAGCTCCTCCGGAATTAAAATTTTTGGACGAATCATCCCGTAAACTGCAGGTGATTTCGAGGAATTACTATAAATAATTTTTATCTTTGAATTAATTTTTAACTTTGATTTTCCAACTTCTAAAATTCCAATTAAGTCTTCTTTTTCACAGACTGAACACTTTTTCAATTTAACCATCATCATGATATTTACACATAGAATATACAGTAAAATTGAGGAAACACCTATTATCCACAGCATTGCTGCAATATCATAAGTAAAAATAGCACTTATAATACCTGTATCAGCTAATGCGTTATTATCTTCTATCGACGGTTCATTTCCGGTTGTGATAGTACTGTTTGGTATTATGTTAGGAACATATTGTTCTGCTATAAAATGAGGATCAAGTTCCTTCTGTTCTATTGGAATAAAATTCAGAAAGCTTATATGACTTTGAATGTCTATTGGCAGTATTAACCTAAGTACAAGCAAAATCCAAATATAGTAATGAAACTTTGCACTAAGTCTTTGTCTAAAAATAGCCTTAATGACAAGTATCCCTAATGCTAAAATACTGCCCATAAGCGAAAGTAATAAGACTTCTTTAAATATTGCAGATAAAACCATGCACCATTACCTGCCTTTTACTTGTTATTTTTTTTATTAAGCAATCTTTCCAGTTCTTCTATTTCCTTCTCAGAAATCTTCTCTTCCTTTATAAAATTGGCGAGCATAAGGTGGATAGAACCATCGTAAACCTTATGAATAAACGACCTTGTTTCATCCAATATACAGTCTCTTTTATCTACCAAAGGATAATACTCATAAAGAGGCGTCTCCTTATTCACACCTAAGGCACCTTTCTTTACCAGTCTGCTGATTAATGAATGAATTGTTTTCGGACTCCAATTCTTATTAGAACCTACTGCCTCTACAATCTTCGCAGAAGTTAATGGAGCTTCTTCCCATAGCACTTTCATTACGATCCACTCTGCATCAGATATTTTGCAATCTGCTTTCTTCATCTTTTCCCACCGTCCTACAAGTGTAATCCAATTTATAGACTACACTTGTAGGATGGTGTTGTCAACAGTCTTTTTACCCAACTTAGATGATTTGGACGTTCGGTTAATAAAAGAAGGAAAAATGAATTATGAGGCACATTTTAAAAACAAAGGGACATACTCCGGTGTGATTTGCGGTGACAGTCACGACCCGAATAATCTCACTTTATTAAGATGGGCAGACTTTAATTTAGCCCTAAAGTCGAATTACATTTTTCACAAGAAATAACTTCAAGTAGAAAAAGCAGCTAAAATCTAGTAAGATATCCACATGTGACATCAATATAAGGGGTTAAAAAAATGAGCGTATTAAATGTAAAAAATTTAAGTCACGGTTTCGGTGATCGTGCGATTTTTAATGATGTGTCTTTTCGACTGTTAAAAGGTGAACACGTTGGACTAGTTGGGGCAAATGGTGAGGGTAAGTCTACTTTCATGAATATTGTTACTGGGAAGTTGCAACCCGACGAGGGGAAGATTGAGTGGTCACGAAAAGTTCGTGTAGGTTATTTAGATCAGCATGCTGTACTTCAAAAAGGTACTACGATGCGTGACGCTTTGAGTACTGCTTTTCAATATCTTTTTGATGCTGAAGCAGAGATCAATGAACTTTATGCAAAAATGGGTGATGAAGGTGCTGATATCGATGCATTACTTGCAGAAGTTGGAGAGCTACAAGAAACTTTAGATAGTAATGATTTCTATCAAATTAATTCAAAAGTTGAGGAAGTTGCTCGTGGTCTAGGATTAGACGATGTTGGACTCGATCGAGATGTAGATGATCTTAGCGGTGGGCAACGTACGAAAGTTTTGCTAGCTAAGCTTTTGTTAGAAAAACCTGAAATCCTCTTACTAGACGAGCCGACGAACTATTTGGATGAACAGCATATTGAATGGTTGAAGCGCTATTTACAGGAATATGAGAATGCATTTATCTTGATTTCACATGATATTCCATTCTTGAACAATGTTGTTAACTTGATCTATCACATGGAAAACCAAGAGTTGAACCGCTATGTTGGTGACTATGATAACTTCTTAAACATATATGAAATGAGGAAGCAACAGCTAGAGTCAGCTTACAAGCGTCAACAACAAGAAATTGCTGATTTGAAAGATTTCGTTGCTCGTAACAAGGCAAGTGTTGCGACTCGGAATATGGCGATGTCTCGTCAGAAGAAGCTCGACAAAATGGAAGTTATTGAATTGGGGAGAGAGAAGCCGAAACCAGAGTTTAACTTCAAAGAGGCCCGTGCTGCTAGTCGCTATATTTTCACGGCTGAGGATCTTGTTATTGGTTACAATGAACCACTTTCTCGCCCTCTGAATCTGAAAATGGAACGCGGACAAAAAATTGCATTCGTTGGGGCAAACGGTATTGGTAAATCTACTCTTTTAAAAAGTATTCTTGGGTTGATTGATCCGATATCGGGTAAAGTGGAACGTGGTGAATATCAATACATCGGTTACTTCGAGCAGGAAGTTAAACAGGCCAACTACAACACATGTATTGAAGAGATTTGGAGCGAGTTCCCAAGTATGAATCAGGCTGAAGTCCGTGCTGCTCTTGCAAAATGTGGATTAACAACGAAACATATTGAAAGTAAAGTCGAAGTCCTTTCTGGTGGCGAGAAAGCCAAAGTTCGATTGTGTAAAATATTAAACACAGAGACGAATTTATTAATTCTAGACGAACCTACCAATCACTTGGATGTGGACGCAAAAGAAGAATTGAAGCGTGCTTTAAAGGCATATCGCGGAAGTATTTTGATGGTATCCCACGAACCTGATTTCTATCGTGAAATTGCGACCGATATTTGGAATTGTGAGGATTGGACTACGAAAGTGTTTTAAATAAGGATTAAGGGGTACCCAATGAATAAATATTCACTTGAGTACCCCTTTTTATTAGCCATCCATAATTTTTAATCTAAATATACTTTTAGATTTCTTAAAAAAGCTCATCCAAACTAAAGTTAGAAAGAGCTTCCGACTATTTCAATATTAATTTTGCAACAGCTTCCACATGGCTTGAGTGGTGATCGCAGACATATTGATGTAGTAGTGTTTACCTTTTTATTTTTCTATAAAACCATAAGAACTTTTTATTTATTGTATTTATATTTCGATAAGCATATTAGCAAGTAGAGTTATATATTAGAATATTAAATGGATTCGAACCTCTTTTAAGATTAAATAAATATAGTGCAATATGATAACCGTATATCATTCTAGGATTCTCGCTGCCTGTTTTACTTAATACTTGTACAAAATCACTTAGCTTTATATAGTTTGGTGGGATGTTTAATTTTTCATATACATTACTACAAAACCCTTTTAATTCTTTAGATATTTCGTTCCTACGTTTAGTTGAATTTAACTCTTTTAAATCTTCATTCTTTTCGGCCATTCTAATGATTTCTTTGTCTCTTTCTAGTTTTACTTTTTGCTTTTCCTGTAGACTTCCTTGGATAATTTCATATTTCCCCTCATTCTTATATGTACTAATTATCGATATATTTTCTTTTATTCTATCTACCTTATTCCTATAAGATTTATATTGTAAAGAAAGTTCTTTCTTTTGTTTAGTTTTTTCATGTAATTCATTATCCAAATTTTCTATGTCTTTCCTTAGCACTTTAACCATTTCATTTCCGGCTTGGATATCTTTTACTATTTCGATTCTTTCTTCAATTCGATTATTGTGAAAGCTACCACAAAAATGGCATTTTATATTTTCATCTTGTTGCAATGCAAATTCATGGTCTTCTTCTAAACTTTTAATATTCCGTTTAATAAGTTCCAATTCTAGTGTTTTTTCATATCTTTCATTCTTTAATATAGATAATACTTCTTCTGCATTTAAACTTTCTTTTTCTATTTTCAAGCAGATTTTATTGTGATACTAGCGGGTGCCACCAATACTTTACGAAATCAGACTCAGGGGCGGGGAGAACGACATGTTACAGGGTATAACTCGAGTCTTCCGTTAAAAGCATAAACCGATGGCTAGTTTCTTCATGTTGCGGGCAGTCGGCAAAATTCCTCTTGTTTCTTCAATCGCATGCCGCTATCCGATCCACAATTTTGCTTGATTCTTCAATGATTTCAGCCTCTGACAGCGATTTACTTTTTATTTGCTTAATCCCCATCTGAATCAATGGTTCAAAGCTTAAATAATTGGCCATTTTGACCTCCTTTCTACGTACATTATTCCACGGCCAAAACAAATTATTCCTTTTTCTCATTTTGGCCGTGAATTTTTTCTGATATTATAGTTCCTTGGATAGGAACCGGTAGTGTATGTAGGAATTGGCAGCCAAGTGGAATCTAATGATTATTCACAGAAATTTCAGTTGACTAGTTTGTTTTTCAACAACATGAAGGTACCATCCAATTATCTGGATGGTACCTATTCACCTATTCTTATTTTATGCAAAAAAGAAATTGGCCTGAACTTTCTTTGGTGTATACCTCGTTTACTCAACCTCAACCACATCATCATCACTAATTTCAATTTCATCCTCCAAGGAAACCTCTTTAGCCCCATTAACAGCAAAACTCCACAGGGTTGTTGTAAATTTGTAGCTCTGAGCAAGAAGGGCTGGGTTATGAATAGGCAACACTTTGTAGAAACCATTCCCATGCTTTTCTATTATATAAAGCCAGCAATCATTTTCATCGTTCATAAACGTCTCTATTAATAATGAAACTACACGTATCTAAACTATGCGTAGTTGGTTAATTACTTGCTGCACAGTATAAAGTTTAATACGAAAAAAGACCACCCTAAAAAGAGTGATCGCCTCACATGATTATTTAATTACAAGTATCCTTGTACTGTGAAATAAAAATATCTATTGTTTTTTCTAACTACTTCTTCAATAATAGCGCCCGATTGTGGAAAAGTGGGAATGAGATAGAGCTGCAAAAATGGTCACCTAATTTTTTTCTAATGCACCCGATCGTAATAGTTTCGCCAAATATATAGTTTTCATTTAAGAAAATTCTCCCAAACTAAATGCTTTATATCTTCTACTTTATTAACTTCTTTTCTGAACCACTCCATATTTCCAGCAAATCTATCGGAACAAGGGAATTCAATCCTTGCTACACGTTTTCCTTGAATACATCTAATTACTCCTCTGTAAAAGGGCTGGCTCTTTGGTTTTTCTTGGTACGTAGAAACATAGGGGGCAATCTCATATAGATAGTCTATTGCAAGTGAATCAAAATGCTTTTTAGATACAATTTCCTTTATTTGTTTGTAAGTAAACTCATCTAAATCCCATCGAATTATGCAATCTCCATCTGGAAACCGAACGTCCAATTTAATGTATCTTCCAACTTTATCCTTAGATACTTCGACGATTCGAAAGTTATTTAGATCTATTGACATAGCGATTCCAATCAACCTCCACATATTTTCTCTCTACCTAATTCATAATATTTTTTCGTTGTTCCTTCTTAGATTATCCTGCTTCGTTAGTTCAAGAACTCCACAAAAATAAGCGTTCATCCTATTTGAATCAACGCATCAGTTCGATTAATAAGATTTCCCTTTAATCTTCTAATATCTTACTAATCTTTGAAAAACAATTATAACGGCTCCAAGAAGAAGAATGAGCATTGGTCTTTCACTTCGACTAAAAAAGCTAAAAATTAAAAATGAACCTATTAGCCAAGTAAAAAAAGAAATTATAGCTACAATAATCCTTGTCCGTTTCAAGAATATCTCATCCCCCATTAGCATCCTGGAATTTACATATATTTAAGTAACTAATAAGCTATCATAACCAATACCTATTTAATTCTACAATGATAAACCATATCCTTCTTAAACTACCTTGACCGTTTAAATGAAAAACTCACAATCTTTACTCCACAGTTAATTAACGATTTGGAATTACTACTTGTTCGTTTAACAAGGAAAACAATGAAAAAAAGATTTATGTTCATTAAATAACACGCTTTATATAAAAAATTTTGTAAGAATCACATATTCAAACCTTATCAAAGCAGAAAGGAGATACTAAAATGGAAAACTTTTATATGTTTGTCCTTATGTGTATATTTTTTATCATTTTACCTGGTCCCAATACTGCAATAGTTACAAAAAATACTGTTACCGCTGGGAAAATCGGGGGTTTTAAAACAGTTTCAGGTATTTGTTGTGCCCTTCTTATCCATACTTCTGCTGCTGTATTAGGTCTTTCAGCCATCATTGTGAAATCAGCGTTATTATTTTCTGTCTTTAAATATGTGGGGGCTGTCTACTTAATTTATCTGGGTGTTAAGACATTATGGTTTTTAAAGAAAAAGGAAGTAGCAGCAAGCGTTGAGATGAATACGAAAAGCAAGATGGTAAGCACATCTTGTTTTAAACAAGGGTTCCTTACAAATCTCCTGAATCCCAAAGTTGCTATTTTATTCTTAACCTTTTTCCCTCAATTCGTTGACCCTGGAAGCAATACTTTTTTACCGTTTGTTATAATGGGTACAACTTATACTGTAATGACTGCCCTATGGTCTTTTCTTTATGTCTATTTAATTAATCATATTAGTGCTTTTATGAAAAAACCTAAAACACAAAATATGATTGAAGGAATCACGGGGACAATACTGATTGGTTTTGGAATAAGACTATTTCTTGAAAAGGCTCATAATTAGATTATTATTATGTATTTTGGTAAAACCCTTGATTTTCCTAAATCGAAGGGTCTTTTTTTCCGAAATATTTTATGCTTTTTTTTAACTAAACTGACCCATTACTTCAATAAGAAAAGGGATCGCCGCTGCCATCCCGTCTTTTACTCTAGCACCCTTTACTTTAAGTACGATTCTACACAATCTTTTTTACACCTCAATAAACTCAATCCCTTAAATGTGTTGTCCATGCAAAAAGACGCCTTCTAATTAAAGAAAAGGGCGCCCTTTAATGGAATAACTAAAATATTGCCCGACAAAACCTGGGTGGTGACAGCACTTTGTTATGAAGACAACTGCCAGTGGAAAGGATCTATCAATTTACTCCATTCATCATTAAATTCATCCGTAGTTAGCAAGCATGCATCCAATTCCTTCGTAATGAGGTCAACATCTAAATCAATGCCGATAAATACTAGTTTAGTATGGCGGTCACCAAATTCAACATCCCATTCATCTAAAAGCATGGGATTCTGTCTTAATATTTCTTTTTGCCTTTTTTCCGGAAGTGACGCTACCCAATAGGAAATGGGTTCGATCGTTACGGATGGACCAGCCTGAGATAAAAGCAAAGCTAGACTATTTCTCGTTGCACACCAAGCAATTCCTTTTGCCCGAACAATTTGTTTAGGCATCGCATCACACCAATTATTAAAACGCTCTGAATGAAATGGCAGTTTTCTAGAATAGACAAATGAGGAGATTCCATATTCCTCTGTTTCTGGGGTGTGATTAGCCGGTCCAATGTTCAACTCTTTAATCCAACCAGCTGATTCATTTGCTTTATCAAAATCAAATAAGTTTGTATTTAATATTTCTTTCGGATTTACTACGCCGTTAACAGCTCGTATGATCTTTGCGACAGGCTGAAGTGTCCGAATGACATTTTCCAGTTTCTCTAAATTAGCCTCTGCTATTAAATCACATTTGTTTAAAATTAATACATTACAAAATTCAATTTGGTCGATTAATAAATCTGCAATATTGCGGGTGTCATTTTCACCGACTGCTTCCTTACGATCAAGTAATGAATCTCCTGATTCAAAATCATGCCAAAAACGGTTTGCATCCACAACCGTTACCATTGTGTCCAATTTGCAAAATCTTGTTAAGTCAATCCCCAGTTCTTCATCTATATAAGAGAATGTTTGAGCAACAGGCACAGGCTCACTAATGCCGGAGGACTCGATTAAGATGTAATCTATATCTCCCTGCTTTGCTAATCTTTCTACTTCTATTAGTAGATCCTCTCTTAAAGTGCAGCAAATGCAGCCGTTCGACATTTCAACCAGTCTCTCCTCTGTTCGGGAAAAACCACCTTGTTTTTGAACTAATTCACTATCTATATTGACTTCACTCATGTCATTGACAATAACAGCAACCTTAAGACCTTCTCGATTATTTAATATGTAATTTAGCAAGGTTGTTTTACCAGCTCCTAAATAACCACTCAAAACAGTTACTGGAATGTTTTTCATTTAAATCATCCTTCCTTATTAAGCAGGTTCCATTATATATGCTTTACAATCAGATCAGCAGCTTGCCTAGCTCCAGATATATTGCGTGCTATCGGTCCTACTTCAAGCTCCGCTAAAGCACCTGTTACATATAAGTTTGGACCCCATTGTAAGGTTTTGGATACAATGGGGTATCCGCATTCTGCGCATGGTAATTCTAAAGTTTCAATCATTGATTTAATCCATTGGCTGCCGGGAAGACTTGGCAAATATCCAGTTGCCAATAACAAAGTACCTGTTTGGGCTATGGGCTTATTATCCTTATCAAAAAGATGAATACTACCTTCTATCACATCACCTCGGACAACCTCACCATCTTCAATAGCTAAGACTCCATTTTTCACTCGATTTAACAGCTTTATGTATAAATCATGTGGAACAGAGCCCTTATTTCTGGCCTTGATAATTTCCTTTCTTCTTTTCTCATAGCTCTCCAAACTCCGAAATGCTTTTTGATATTTCGGGCCTAACCAACCTGGATCACTATCAAAATTGGAAATTCTAAATGGGTGTCGCTTCAATAAAGTAACTTGATTTGAATACAGATCGCTCAATTTTAGTGCCAAATGAATAGACGTAATTCCCCCACCTATGATTGTAATAGGACGTTTCATCTCAACAAATTCAGGCAGCGATTCATCAAAAATATGATAAACACATCTAGGATATCTGCTCGAAAGTTCGACTGCCCATTCTGGCCAATTTAGTTGCTCCCCAATCCCGATCGCTAAAGCAAGTTTATGACAATCCATTTCACAGCCGTTTTTTAAATGTATTTTCCACCCTGTATCTGTTTTTACTACCCCTTTCACATCTCCTTGAATCCAAGCCTCTTTTATTGATACCTCATTGACAAGATGCTCACAATGATCATTAAAAATATCTAGGGATGGACGCTTATATTGACCAAAAAAGGCTGTGCTTTGAGAATTGATGCCCTCATTGACAAATGATCGGAGACTAAATGGGTCAACATCCAAATGATGAACAAATGGAGAACGTAAATATGGCATAGAAATCACTTTCGTATTCCGCTTCCAATTTGCTAAAGGTTCATCATAACGGTCAATGATTGCAAGATCCTCAACCCTTGTTTTTCCAGCTTTCAGCAAAAAAGCAGCCAGTGCGACTCCTTGAATCCCTCCGCCAATAATTGCCCACTTATACATTCAAAACACCACCTACAATAATCGTTCTTCAATCACTGGATATTTTCCTAGCTATTAGAGAGAGAGTTACGAAACAAATATGAAACACCATTGGTTATTTTTATTTCCTTGCTTGCTTCTTATCGTATCCGTGTAATCAATCCACTTTATGCGATCACACCGGTCCTTTATAACCCTATCTATTTTAGCTTGTGCATCATCCATAATATCCTTAATGGATGAAATATTGATTGAAAAATGGTCTGCTGCCGCTTTATACGGGGATCTTTCATTCATGAGGTGAATAAATTGAGTCTCATTAAAAGATATCTCCTCCAATTGATTTTCCTTACTTTCGATAAACTGATAAACTTCCCGAATTTGATTAGGCAGCTTCGCAACCGCACTACGATGTAAAAACTCCATTAAAATCGGATTAATTGAATTAATGCTACTCACGTCCATAGCTCCCTTCATAGAATTGAACCTTGGCACCTAATATTAATCATTTCTACCAACTTGACTTCTTGACTCCTGGAATTTGCCCTTTATGAGCATACTCTCTAAAGGCAATTCGCGACATTTTGAACTTTCTTAAGTAACCTCTTGGTCTTCCTGTTACATTACATCTATTCTTTAATCGCGTAGGTGATGAGTCTATTGGCAGTTTCCTAAGCGCTTCATAGTCCCCTTTTTCTTTTAGCTCCATCCGAACAGCAGCATATTTCTCAACCATAGCCTGCCTTTTTTTCTCTTTTGCAACTTTTGATTTTTTTGCCATTATTAATTCTCCTTCATTTATATTGTTATTAAAACGTAATTATTACGATTTACAGATTAAACTTTCTTCTTAAATCAATCTTACTGCAGAAACATAACAACAGGTTTTCTCACTCCATTATAAAACGTAATTATTACGATTTGCAAGTTTCTTCTTAACCATAAAAAAGGTGCCCGCCCCCCATTGCGTTAATCCTTTAACAAAGCGCGATTTAGGCATTGAAGTCCAAATATACCATTAAATTACCCTCACCATAAAGAAAGAGCACAATTCTTGGAATTGTACCCTATTGTTTAAGATCGTTATAAGTCAATAATCACTTAAAGTTCCGAAGAAGGGAACTTCGATAAAGCCATCTGTTTGTTATGTCCAATTCAACTTCGAAAATAAATAATTTTCACCATTATTACAGCCAAATAAAACGTTTAATGAAGGTGTATTAGGGTTAGCATACTAATGTTAGGACAAGTACCTTTAAATAGGAGGAGAATAATGGGAAAAGAGCACGAAATGCATGTACAACACCCACATAGGCATAGTGTTGCTTGTGGTCATACGAAAATTAAGCATGATGATCACATTGATTTTGTTCATAATGGCCATCTCCATCATGAACATAATGGACATTGGGATGAATGTAAAATTCCTGTATCAGAGACAAATCCAGATATATGCGCTCCTATGAATTGTGGATGTCATCATAATGGCGACTGTGGTCATGAATTGGTTCCTCATGGTGACCATATGGACTACCTAGTAAACGGCCGTCTTCACCATGCTCATGGAGACCATTGTGATGATCATGGACCTATAGAGTTAGTGACTGTTATGTAATACAGTAAATAAAATACCCAAAACACACCAGTGATTACACATACTGGTGTGTTTTAGGTTGTTTTAAATTAAAATTTAATCAAAACAAGTTCATTTCATAAAAAAAGTTTGATCATTTTCTATTTGTGTTGCTCAACAATCTGGCCCTATTCCTGAAAAAGGCACAATTCTTCTTCAAGAATTGCGCCCTTAACATAAAGAAAGAGCGTAATTCTTGCTGCAAAATTGCGCCCGATAGTTTAAGTGCATTTTTTCACAATTTTGGGATAGCTACATAAAAAAACTTTTATTTTCATAGATGATGCTGTATTATCAATAAGGGCACCCTAAAAAAAGAAAGAGGTGCTTAATTAATTTGTACGGAATAATTCATTATGAAGTATTTTTACTAACAGGAATTTTGTTGAATTTAATTCCAGGTGCAGATACGATGTATATCGTTGGGAGAAGTATGTCACAAGGCAGAAAAGCTGGTGTATATTCTGTTTTGGGTATTATTACTGGTTCTTTGACTCACACGTTGTTCGTTGCGTTTGGTTTATCAATGATACTTGTTAAATCTGTTTTCTTATTTAATACCATTAAGATTATAGGTGTTATGTATTTAGTGTATTTAGGGATTCGCATGTTACTTGATAAGTCCAATTTAGCGTTTCAGGCAGCTGCATCCGACAAACTAAATATACAGAAACTATATGTGCAAGGACTTTTGACGAGTCTTACAAATCCAAAAGTATCTTTGTTTTTTATTGCGTTTCTTCCACAATTCATAGAAACAAAGGCTTCAGGACCCATTCCATTTCTCATCTTGGGACTGACCTTTACAACCACTGGGTTGTTATGGTGTTTATTTGTGGCTTATTTTTCTTCTTATGTTACAAAAAAACTTAGAGGAAACCAAAAAATAGGAATGATTTTAAACAAAATTACAGGAATAATTTTTATCGGCATGGGGATTAAACTACTGCAAACAAAAGCCCCTAACTAAACTTAATCTAAGAATGCCCCCCTACGAATATTCAAGTTTAAGTCGATTCATATATAGAAAGAAGCCCTTCAGAGGTACCTCAGAAGGGCTTCTTTTCTTTACCATAATAGGGATTCGCTAACCATCTTATTCGACAAACCTGCCCGTTACCCACCCATTCAGCAGAGCTGCACCACAAAGAATGAAAATGGGCTAAGAACTATCAATACTGATACTGACCTTAATCCAGTCACGCCTACCTCTTTTTTTGGACGATTGAGCAGGGTCTTCTTAAGTATTGCCTATTTTAATGTCTAAAGGGATACTTATTTTCATGATAGCTCAATAAAAAACAGGATCGCAGCAGCAACCCCGCTGTTCAACTAAAGGAATCTATATATAAACCTAAATATCCATTTTGTAATTAGAAGTCTTATTCCATTAAATGGCCCTTTTCATGAAGAAAGACGCTTTCCTTATTTCAGAAAAGCGCCCTTTTCTGGAATAATCAACAAATCTTCTATTAGCGATATTGAGGAATAAGAAAAGCGCAATAATTTGTATGTCTATTTCACATAATCTCCCTTATCGAAAGTGAAAATTTGCTATTTGACGGTTTTCCTCATGAAGTTAATATCACCAATTTCTTTAGTGAATCCCCATTTTTCATAAAAAGATATTTTGTCAGATTTACAATACAATTCAAAGTGTTGCACAGATTGAAGTTTAGGGTGTGTCGTTACTTGATCTAACAATATCCGTCCCAAACCTTTTCCTTGATACTCTTCATGGATAATAACATCGAATATTAAAGCTTTATAGACAAAATCTGAAAGAACACGTAAAAAACCAATAAGTCTATTAGTTTTATTTTCACATATTCCGATGAGGATGTCTGTGTTTTCAAGCATTAACAACACGTCTTCAAACTTTCGGTTATCCGTCCACCATTCTTGTTGGTATAATTCGTAGAGTTCTTTGATTTGTTGTTCATCTAGTGTTGAAATGATATTGTAATTCATGTATGCTTCATTCCCTTCAAAATATATATATATATATTTATTTATATAATTCACTTTTCAGGTGTACAAGTCCTTTTTTGCGATGTTTTACTAAATCAACTATTACGCTCTCTCAATTGTGCTTGATGCTGATAAAAAAGTGGGGTTAATGCAACCTCTTCCTCCATTAAATGGCCCGAACAAAAAAGCATGCCTTTTCATATGCATGCCTCGATTTCGGTTAAAGATTTAAAAATATTTACTATAAAAGTCGTGCCTCAACTTTCCACTTAGCTGGGCATATATTTTTGTGGTCTCACTCTTCTCATGACCAAGCAAGCTCTGGATTACTTCAAGTGGCGCACCGTTATTAATCATATGTGTAGCATAGCTGTGTCGTAATTGATGAGGATGGATACTCTTTTTTATCCCAGCACGATTGGATATGCGTTTGATAATATATCTCAGATTATCAATACTCATACGCCTGTTTGGCCTTCTTTCCGTAACAAAAAAACAGGGTTCCTCATCAACTCGCTCATCTAGATACCTTTTAATCCAAATGGAGCAACGAGTATTAAAGTACACTTCCCTTTCTTTATCACCTTTCCCTTGTACAATGACTGAATTCGTAGAGAAATTAATATCATCACGATTTAATTTTACAACTTCCCCAATACGGCATCCGGTCGAATACATAAACTCAAACAGCGCATTCTCCATCGTTGTGTGACAAGCCTCTCTTAGATGTTCTATCTCTAGTTCTGAAAGGAACTTTGGAATTCTTTTACCTAATTTCGGCTCTTTCAATTTAGCAGCAGGATTTTTAGGGATATAGCCTTCTTCATGTGTCCATTTGAATAGTGATTTAATGCAACGAACCCTATGCCCTAAACTAGATGGCTTTAAGTGATCTCCTACCTTAATTAGATATTCTTTTAGTTTCTCAGTAGTAATTTCACTCATGTCAATATCACCAAAAAATCGTAACAAGAGATTATATTGAAAACAATATGTTTTTAATGTAAGTGGTGAATATCCCTCAATTTTTTTATCTTGTTGATACTTTTTCCACGCTTCTGATAATAACATGACCCTTTCACTCTCCTACTATTTAAATCCATTAATCTAGATTCAATTATGTTCAAAGAGAGGAACTTTCATACGCAAGTTATTCAACAATCGCATACAATAACTAATTACCAAACTATGAGAAACCTTGAAACACAAAGAAAAGGACGCTTTTCTTTACTCAGGAAATGCGCCCGATTGTTGAAGATCAAAGGCTGTAGAAGCTAGCTCGTACTTTTTTTAACTCTCAAACTCGTTGTCCGAATAAGAACAGGCAATATTATTACAATAATCAAAAACGTTCCATAGTTAAATCAGTATTTACGGAAACTGCAGCTTTATTACCATCGGCAGCAGAGATAATTAATGAGGAAGGTCCGGATTTTTCAGTTTCTCCAGCAATATATATATTTTTTTGTGTTGTTCTACCAACACCATCTGTTACAACTGTTCCATTTTCTTGTACTTCACACCCAAGCTTTTCAGCAAATTGATTGGGGCGATAAAAAGATGGAACAACAAACCCACCTGATCTTATGATCGTTTCTCCTGATATAAATTCAATTTTTTGTAGATAACCGTCATCACCTATTAAGTTTTTTATCGGCTCCGATTTTATTTTGATATTACGTTTGTGTAACTCTTGAACTCCTTCTTTAGATAGTTCAACTCCATTTGTTATGACAACTATATCCTTCGACCAGTTATAAATTAATTTTGTCATATGCAGTACATGCTCTTCTTTTTCTGCCATAACAATTAATGGCTTATCCCTTAGCTCCCAACCATCACAATAAGGGCAGCTAAAAAGGCTTTTTCCGTAAAAATTTCTTACATCTTCGATAGAAAAAACCTCTTGAATACCCGTGGCTAATATAATCCTTTCTGTAACAAATTCCCGACCATCCGTGGTTTTGGCGATAAATAGTTCATTAGCAAAATCTTTGATTATTTCAGTAACCGTTGTATTAAAGTAGGATACAGATGGATATTTTTTCATCTCATTTAATCCGATTTCTTTAAACTCTTGTGGTTTAATACCATCTCGAGTAATAAATCCATGTGACTCATGTGTAACTCTATTCCTATTTGTTCCATTGTCAAATACAGCAATTTTCCTTCTAGCTCTTCCTAAAGTTAAACTTGAGCTTAATCCAGCTGGTCCTGCTCCAACAATAATACAATCATAAATATTCATATCTCTTCACCCTTTACTTTTTAATTATTATCGGCTAATTAACGACTTTATAACTCTTTAATATCTATAATTGGAGTAAAAAGCGTGACTTATGGAGCCACTGCCATTTGTTTTGCTAAATCAACTATTTTTTGGTGTTTTAATTCATTCAACATCTTTTCTTCTGCAGAGATCATGACCTGTTGTATCAAACACTCAGGATTATGACCTAAACAATAGTCAAATAATGATGTTGGACCTTCAATTGCCTGAATAATATCTAAAAAAGATATACTCTCCCAATTAGGTCTTAACTTATACCCACCATTAGCACCAGAAATTGATTCTACCATTCCAGCCTTAACAAGCTTAGTCAATATTTTGGACAAATACGTAGTAGAAACCTCTTGACGTTCAGCAAGTTGATGCACACCTACATGTCTCTCAGGAGTAGCAACTGCTAGAAATAACATCGTATGAAGTGCATAATTCGTCGCTTTTGAATATTTCATCTTTATAGTTCACCCCAATAAGAGATATTACGAATCCACTATATCTACTTAATTATTTTAAGTCAAGCTAATTGCATTTTCTAATTACCATATATAAAGCTCTATTCGGGACCTATAATCGTTCCTAAACAATCTGTCCCTTAAATGAAAAATGAGCGCTTATACATCTTCAAGGATAGCGCCCGATTGTTGAAGAAGACAGTTATTTTTTTATTAATACTTCACCTTTTTTGTTATGGAACGAAACCTTCCCAATCCCCTCAATGGATACTTCAAAAGGGTAGAACTTTGCGTCTTTATTAGAGAAAAACCAACGGCGCCCATTCTTTACTGTTATAAAAAGACCATTTTCATCTCCAACTGGGGTTAACCCTTCACTATCATCTCTCCAATTAGGAATACCAATTTCATTTAACTTCCTTACAAATGGAATCACTTCATCAACTACTAATCCAACCTCACTAATATTGACCAAATCATCGGATGAGAAATTATGCTCGACTCCATTTCTTAAATTGTGACGAGCAATAAATTCTATTATATTTTCAGATGGATCTTCAAAATAGATAGCATGGGCGTTCCAACTTTTGAAAAACACTTCATCTGAATCTTCCTCTGTATTCAAAGCGACTTTTGATTTAATCCAGGACTTGGCATCTTCCATTTTGTTTTCTGGTATATTTATAGCAAAATGATAAAATGGATTTGAATCTGACTGCGTTTCCCGGAAAGTAACAGCAGTAGAACCTAATTGCACCGTAAAGATATTAGAATCATCTCTTAGAATTTGAAGTTCAAGGATATTTTTATAGAAATCCCTCATTTCATTTATTTTGTTTGTTAGTAAGATTAATTCAGTAATATTCAAAAGTTTCTCCTCCTTTACGAATGATAAATATTAAGAAATCCAAAAGAATGCGGTGTCTTCATCACGCCAAGCGAACTTCAAACCTAGTTTTCGGTAAAATTCAATTGAAATTTCTAAACTTTTTACTGGTAAATGGGCTTCATATAATCCTTTAATCATTTTTTTATCCTCTTTTCTTTATTTTCTTACCATTAATATATCAGTAACAGATCATTATTCCGTCCTAAATAGGTATGAAGTTTTATACAACTTTAGTCGTGGAGTATGGCCGAGAATATTCTAGAATCATGCCCTTTATCTTAACAACTATTTTAAATTTGGGGATTTTCCCAATCCCTTTTTCAAGAAAATGGCCCTATTACTGAAAAAGGCACAATTCCTCTTCAAGAATTGCGCCCTTTAATGGAATAACTAAAATCTTACCTCACGCATAATATCACTTAATTCTTATAAAATTACCTTTCAAAAGAATACTCTCTTTCCATCTTACAAATTCGTACTTTATAGTTCTTATACCATTCTTTTTTCCCTTTTATTTGAGCCGCCTTATGAGCTGTATTCACTTTCCATCTCTTTATATCTTCTAGAGACTCCCAGTATGAAATAGTAATTCCTAACTCATTATCTCTTACACTTTCAATTCCTAAGAATCCTTGTTGTCTTGAAGCTAGATCTTCCATTACTTGAGCCATCTTCCCATATCCATTTTCACCTTCTGATCTTTGTGAAGAAAATATTACTACAAAGTAAGATTCTTTAAATTCTTTTGTATTAACAGACATTCAATGTATCCTCCATTTATTCTTAATTAAGATTGATTGGCTAGTTTAACTTATTGGATAAAACTAAGAAGCTCCAATAAAAATACTTATTTATAAAGCAACAATGCCTTAATTATTTCATGAAAGTAATCCTTCCAGGTTTTATTTTTCACCTTTAGTTGCTCCTCAATATAATTTTTTATTACTTTGTTTTATTTAGAAGGTAACCAGTATTGTTTACCTCTTCTTTTTTAAAATTGTTATTTACAAGATAGATGCCGATTAAAATAAATGTTCCCCCAGCTATAAGCGAATAGGAAATAGGTTCATTTAGCAATACACTCCCAGTCAAAACACCAAAAAAGGGAGCTAGAAATAAATAAGAACTTGTTTTACCTGGATCTCCCTTTTGTAAAAGGAAATACCAAACCGCAAATTGAACAATAGAAGACATTATGCTTAACCATAGGAGAATAAATATAGAATGCTTATTAATATGAAAGAAAGGTTCTTCCAGTAATATACTTAAAAATATAAGAATGCCTCCGCCAAATAGCATTTGATAGGCAGATAGTACCCATGTATCGAAATTCCGACCCCACCTATTAACTAATAAAGTGGAAATAGCCCACAAAACAGAGGAAGAAGCTCCAAACACTAAACCTATTCTAAAATCATTAATGCCGCCTAATGTAATCCCTACACCTACGAAGCCTAAGACAACTCCACTCCATTGATACCATTTATAACGGTTACCCATTAAAACAGTGCCAAAAATAATGACTAATAACGGATTCATAAAAGTTAAAATAGAAGATTCACTGGCTGTAATAGTTCTTAGACTTATAAATATACATCCCATTACCCCCGCTGTTTGTAGAGATCCTATAATTATCACTCTTCCCCAATTTTTCATACCACTAGGGTGTGGTCTTTTTTGTATCATCACGATAACAGTCATGATAAATCCAGCCAGGAAAAAACGTAACCCAGCCAATAACAAAGGAGAAGAGTAGCCTAATCCTATTTTTCCTATGGCAAAAGATGAACCCATTAAAACAGTAGTCAAGATAATTAATGTAAAAAAGTTGTAGTTTTTCATGTATACCGTCCCCTCCCAGACAAATTTTTTATTTTCCTCTAAAATTAAAAATCTCCACCTACCTTGTGAATAGGTCTCTTTAGTATTATTATAAAACCTATATAATACGATATTTATCGAAGTATGGATTACAGAGGTGTTCAAAAATGAGTATACATCCGAATATTACGGCACTAACTGCTCTGCTTGCAGAAAAGTCAAGAGCAACCATACTGGCAGCTTTAATGGATGGGAAATTCCATACAGCAAGTGAACTAGCATATATGGCCACCATTAAACCCCAGACAGCCAGTTTTCACCTTGCAAAGCTAGAAGAAAATAACCTTGTAATCAGTGAGAAAAATGGACGATTTCGATATTTTCGAATAGCAAATGATGAGGTAGCAAATACCCTTGAGATATTTATGTCCATATCTCCTCCACCTGAAGTTCGATCTTTAAAACAATCTAGTCAATTAAAAAGATTAGAAAACGCAAGAACTTGTTACGACCATTTAGCTGGACGTGTAAGTGTTAATTTAACAAATATAATGCAAGAGGAAGGATATTTAGAGAGATGCAATAAAAAGTTTATAGTATCAGCAAAGGGAGAACTCTTTTTTAGAGACTTGGGAGTAGATTTAGTTGGTTTATCTAAAAAGCGCCGTTCCTTTTCTCATTCATGTCTTGACTGGAGTGAACGTACACATCATTTGGGAGGTGCTTTAGGAAATGGTTTATTTGAAAGGTATATTGAATTGGGTTGGATAGAAACTAAAGCAAATTCTCGAGAAATCGTTATTACTACCCGGGGAAAATCCGGCTTTAAAGACTTTTTTGGACTAGAAATTCAGATGTAAAGTTCCCTGTTTCATACTAATGTTTTACAGACTATGATAAAAGACACTTTCTATACTGAAAGTGTTTTTGTTGTCCTTTCTTTATAACATTCTAGCCATCCTTATTACGCTACCCTGCTCCGATAGTTTAAGAACAATCTTTCACAAACACCAAACTATCATAATAAATATTATTCTTGAGATTTCTTCCTCCATAAAATGTCCCTTAACATAAGGAAAGAGCACAATTCTTACTACAGAATTGATTGCGCCCGATTGTGGAGGATCGTTATTAAAGTAAAGCACTTTCGTTAACTTAAGTACAATCGTTCACAATCTTTAAGATGCTTCTTTACAAATCATTAAAAAATTTCCATCTAGATCTTTGAACACAAAATAAAAATTGTCCTGAATCTCTGTAACAAGTTCAACATTATTTTCTTTCATAAATTGATATGCAGCTTGAATATCATCCGTTAAAAACTGAATTGATGGAACTTGGTAAGTGGAAATATCACCATCTTCTTTTCTCCACTTCGGCATGGCATCTAAAAGTAATCCAGTTGTACCTTCCATGGGTGCCACGAATATATGCCCAAAATATTCTTCTCCTCCTTCCAAACCAAGTATTTTTCTGTACCATTCTTTTGCTTTCTCTAGGTTACGAACCGGAACAAACACACCACCGATTCGGTTTTTAATTGGTGTTCTGTAGTAAGGTGTAGTCACAAAAACATCCTCCTTTAACAAATCATTTAATACACTTTAGAATTCTATATTTTCTAATATTTACCTCTCTTATTTCTAAAAGATAATTCGACAATTAACCCCAATTCTTGTTCAACTAGTCTGCCCCGTTAGCCATCCATGAAGCGCAAAAACCTCACTTCACCACAAAGAATGAAAATGTATTGATCTGTCCATAATGATTAGTAATTCAGTCATTCTAATCCAGTCCATAGATTACTGAATTGTGGTTTTCTCAATTTTTTTTAACGATTGAGATGAGTCTTCTTTAGTATTGTCTTTTTTCGAGTTAGAGAAGTTTAATTTTCATGGTAGTTTGATTACAATCTTTCACAAGCACCATAATGTCATTACATAAGTATTCAATTTTTCTTGATATTCTTCCTCCATTAAATGGCCCGATTGTTGAACACTCCCCGATAAATAAAACCTTTTTAATAAACTACTTTATTACATAAACTCAATTTTTTGTTGCGCAGTATGTGTCTACTACGTATTAAGAAATGACAAGCACAGATATTCACCATTATTGAATGTAATACTTTTTTATCTTTTGCTTTCATTAAAGAGTGATTTTGGAATACCTTAGTTTGGTTTCTAATTTAGCTGCACAGTGCCTCCCAGAGAAATCCTGTTTCATAAAATGTTTCCCCAAAAAAGAAAAAGCACAATCTCCTTAAAGATTGAGCTTTTAAAACATTACACTAATTTAATTTTAACAACAGCCTCACAATGCGTCGTCTGCGGAAACATATCCACCGGTTGCACTTCAACAGTCTTGTATCCCCCGTCTTCCAAAATCCTTAAATCCCGTGCTAATGTTGCCGGGTTACAGGATACATAAACCACTTTTTTAGGCTTCATTTCAATGATGGTTTGCAGCAATGCTTCATCACAGCCCTTTCTCGGTGGGTCGACGACCAACACATCGGCAGCATTGCCTTCTTTGTACCATTTTGGAATCACAACTTCTGCTTCCCCGGCAGCAAATTCTGCATTCTCGATTCCGTTCAAAGCTGCATTCCGTTTCGCATCTTCAATGGCCTCTGGAACCACTTCAACACCGAAAACCTTTTGTGCTTTTTGGGCTAAAAATAAAGAAATTGTCCCAATTCCACAATAGGCATCAATCACCTTTTCTTCGCCGCTAAGGTCGGCATATTCTAGCGCCTTCTCATATAGCACCTTGGTTTGGACAGGATTGACTTGATAAAAGGACAGAGCCGAAATGGCAAATTTCACATCGCCAATGTAAT
This sequence comes from Neobacillus vireti, assembly GCF_001026695.1. Lineage (GTDB taxonomy): Bacteria > Bacillota > Bacilli > Bacillales > Cytobacillaceae > Neobacillus > Neobacillus vireti. The sequence continues at coordinate 83,543 of NZ_LDNB01000006.1, read as the reverse complement.
CGTAAATGACCTCATTTCCCCATAAGACCTTCGTTTTTTCACCAAGGATAACATTCGTCCGCTTCGAATTGACGTTATGAACAATCGATTTCACCATAGGGAGGCGCGCCACTATTTCCTCCACCAACTTATCTTTTTGAGGAAGATCTGCTGTTCGAGTGATGATGACCACCATTAGCTCGCCCGTTTGCTGCCCATACCTGGCCATAATATGTCGGAGCACCCCTTTATGGGACTCCTCATGATAGGCTGAAATGCCAAGCTCGCTGGCTATTTCTTTGACTATTTGGACGGCATCATTTATTTCCGGCAGCTGAATCAAGCTCTCATTCGTATCAACAATTTCATGACTTCTAGGCTTGAAAAAACCAGCAATCAGTTTGCCGTCCTTTTCCCCTACAGGCACCTGAGCCTTGTTCCGATAATGCCATGGATTCTTCATCCCTAAAATCGGATGAACGACAACATCCTCAAGCTTGCCAATGCGCGTGAGCACCTGACGAACTTGATTTTCCTTGTATTGCAATTGCCCCTCATAGCTAATATGCTCTAACTGACAACCGCCATATTTGTGCCGCTCGCTGCTAGCAATATCCACACGGTACGGGCTTTTTTCATAAAGCTCAATCAACCGCCCAAAACCATAGCCTTTTCCCGTCTTAATTACTTTGATTTTTGCCTTTTCACCTGGCAGCCCGTTTGGGACAAATAATGGATATCCCTCGACCTTCGCCACGCCGGCCCCGTCATGGGTTAAATCTTCAAAAACTACATCTATATAATCATTTTTAGTTACTGGTATTGGTCTATTCATCGATTTCTTCCTTTGCTCCGAATTAACTAGAAAAATTGTACCACATTCTAGTAGAGATTACGAAACATGCCTTTTTTATGTTTTAAGCTTTTTGACCCCATTCAAATGAGGAGTATAGTAAAATCAAGTTAAGATGGAATATTGGAAAATAGAGGAGTGGTGATGGTTGAATATCGAAATAGATGCTGGATCAAAAGAATGGATAGAATCTAAAGGGAATCAGTTAACGGTAAAAACGTTGGAAGTAAAAGCCTGCTGTGCTCCTGGGGTGCAGGAACTGGTGGCTGTGCCTGGAAAACCAAAGACTTTAAACAATTATCATGAGATTTTAATCGATAATCTCTCCATCTATGTACAAAAAAATATTAGAAGTAAGGAAAAACTCATATTAAAATTATCCGGGTTTAGCATTTTAAAATCCATTTCCGCAAAACTCAATAAAAACGAAAGGCTGTTTGTAAAGAATGTTTTATTACCCCTCATTATGCTTCCGAAAACCCTTAAAGCAGTGTAAAATTACACCTAATTAATAAGTGGAACAGATATATTAGCGGATTTTGGATGTATATTAGCGAATCTACAATTTTATTAGCGAATTCGACCAATTTATTAGCGAATTTTCAATTTTATTAGCGAATCAATAAAAAAACAATCTTTTAGATAAGAGCCAAATGAAAAAACAGCACCCATTCAATCTTCCATGAATGGGTGCTGTCATTTTATGCGACTTCCTGTTCAGAATTTTTTACTAAGACATCTTGTGGTATTTTCCATAGCTTAATCCATTTAGCAATCGAAGTAACCATGATGACGATGCCTAGAATCAGCATGACAATCGATAGGATACCATTTAGTACATTATATCCAGGGTTTGCTGAATTCAAGTAGACATTCTTCACCATCCAATATCCGGCTACCATGACTGTAACAAACAGGTAAGCTAGCGGGATTAGACATGTCAGCATGTACCAGCGCTTTTCTGCAATCTTGAGTACAACTGTTGCTCCAACAATGAGGCCGATTGATGCCATCAATTGGTTGGATACCCCGAACAGTGCCCAGACGGAACTAATGTCACCTGAGAAAAGAAGGTATCCCCAGACGAAACAGGCTAATGCACTGGCAACGATATTTGCTCCGATTGAATCTGTCCGTTTTAACGGTTTAATGAAGTCTCCTAAGAAATCTTGAATAAGGTAACGAGCAACCCGTGTTCCTGAGTCAATTGCGGTTAAGATAAAGACAGCTTCAAATAGAATAACAAATTGATAGAAATAGGAAGCTAATTTTGCAAAAATCGGAACAGCAGCGAAGATGTAGGTCATCCCGACCGCAAGTGTAACGGCACCACCTGTTCTGCCTTCAAGGTCCATGCCAACTTCTTTACCAAGTTCATCTAAATGAACCGTTTCCATTCCTAGTGTGGCAAATTTCTCTGGTGAGGAGTTAATCGCAAAGTAATCGCCGGGTTGCAGTGATACAGCGGCAATTAATGCCATAATCGCTACTAAACATTCGACAAGCATCGCACCAAAGGCAACACCTTTTATATCGCTCCATCGATTAACCATTTTCGGTGTTGTACCAGAGCCAACGAATGCGTGGAAACCTGAAATCGCTCCACATGCAATCGTGATGGAGATAAATGGCCAAACCGGACCCGCGATAACAGGACCCCCGCCATTCAGAAATTCTGTAAATGCTGGGAATTGTACATCTGGATTGACAATGAATACCCCAATTATTAATGCTGCAAATACGCCAATTTTCATAAAGGTACTTAAATAATCGCGTGGTGCCAGCAATAACCAAACCGGTAATGCTGCTGCAAAAAAAGCATAGATTGGAAGAATAAGTGCTAATGTACTTTTCTCAAGGGTTAATAGATCGCCCAACCATGTTCCTTGAATGTTTGGTCCTAAAATAATCGCGACCATGATTAATGCAAAGCCGACTATCGTAGCAATTTTTAAGTTTCCGGTCTTTTTATGATATAAACCAACCCCCATTGCTATCGGAATCGTGATCCCTACCGCAAATGTTCCCCATGGGTTTCTTTCAAGCGCACCGAGAACAACCATTGATAATCCAGCCATCGTAATCGTAATAATAAATAACATGGCTAGTCCTGTACAGAACCCTGCGACAGGTCCAAGTTCTTCTTTCGCTACTTCTGATAAAGATTTTCCATCTCTACGCATAGAGGCAAATAGCACGACCATATCGTGAACAGCGCCACCAATTACAGCACCGACTAGGAGCCAAATCAAGCCTGGCAAATAACCAAATTGGGCTGCCAAAATAGGACCAACTAACGGACCAGCTGCAGCAATCGCCGCAAAATGGTGGCCAAAAACGACCCATTTGTTTGTTGGGACATAGTCGCGTCCATCTTCCAACTTCTGAGCAGGTGTTGGTTTTGAATCATTAAGCCTTAAAACCTTTGCTGCCATGAAAGTACCATATAAACGGTACACAATTAAAAGGATACATATTGAAGCAATAACAATTGTAATCGCATTCATTCTTCTCCAAACCCCCTTACTTTTGTTTCTACATCTTCCATTTTACAAAATGAAAGCGCATTTAATTTATTTTCAAGATAAAATGCAGAAATAGAAGGGTGAGTTACAAAAATTAATCAATGAAATGCAAATTTTCTAAAAACCTAATTGCTGCTTTAATAACTTTACATATGTTCGACTTACGGGAACCTGCGAGCCATCCCTCATATGTAAATTATAAGTAGAATTAAACCATGGTTCGATTTCGACAATATGATCCAAGTTCACGATAAAACTTCGATGAACACGTAAAAATTTAGCGTTATTCACCTTTTTTTCCAAGACAACGAGTGCTTCAGCCACTTTATAGGCTTGCTCGCTTGTGACAATGTTACACTTACCTTCACTAGATTCTAAATAAAGAATATCTGCTACGGTTAGTAAAACAATCCGTTCATCAACAAGGACCGCTATTTTTCCATTATTGTTCTGTTTCACGGACGATTGGATCAGGTTATTCTTATCCCCGAGATTTTGCATCTTCTTAATTTTCTCCAAGGTTTTTTGAATCCGTTCTTCATCAAATGGCTTTAAAATATAATCGACTGCATCTAATTCAAATGCCTCTAAAGCATACTCATCATAAGCTGTTGCAAAAACAATCGCTGGAGTTTGCTCAAGTAGTTCTAATTGCCTCGCTAAACTCAACCCATTCTCTTCAGCTAATTCAATATCCAGAAAAACAAGATCTGGTTTTAGCTCTGTGATACCAGCGACTGCATCCTCGACACAATCAGCTTCTCCTAAAATTTCCACTTGTTCACTTCGAATCAGCAGGTATTTTAATTCATCTCTAGCTAATGGTTCATCATCCAATATATAGGCCTTCAACATCTTGATCAAACACTCCTTTACTGTCGAGCGGAATAGAAATGGTAATGGCAGCTCCACGATTGACTTTGCTTTTTAACATTAAACTGGCTTGACCATTGTATATTCCTTTTAGCCGTTCACTTATATTAAAAATCGCTGTGCCATTTCCTTTTTTAGAATCGACAACCTGGTTACCGAGAACTTCTATTTGACCTTCAGGTATTCCCTTTCCATTATCAGCTACAATAATTTGCAACAGATTCTTTTTTGAAAAAATCGTTACGGTAATTTGCCCTTGCGATTTACTTTGTGGAAAACCATAATGGATGGCATTTTCAACTAAAGGCTGCAAGATAAAAGGAGGAATCAGCACCTTTTCGAGCTCCGGTTCTATTTGAAAATCAATAGTATATTTGTTAGGAAAACGCGTTTGTTCTAATGATAAATAGGCCTTAACATTTGCTAATTCTTTTTCCAAAGGAATCAGCATCTGCCTGGCACCTTGAAGGTTTCCACGAAAAAAAGAGCTTAATTCCAATAGTAATTTACGTGCTTTATCTGCATCTGTCCGGCAGAGTGCTGAAATGGTATTAAGACTATTAAATAAAAAGTGTGGATGAATCTGTGCCTGTAAGGCTTTAATCTCTGCATCCTTTAATAACTTTGTCTGTCTTTCTGCCTCCGCAAGCTCAAGCTGCGTTGAAAAAAGATTTGCTAGACCTTCTGCCAATTCCTGCTGCACCTTGTCCAGTTTTTCAGGTTCTGTATAGTACATTTTGAATGTACCATAAATATTATTTTTAACTTTTAATGGCAGGACAATAGCAGCTTCTAACGGGCATTGACTATGAATACAGGAGATTTCCTGCTTCGTTCTTGCAAGTGAAATCTTCCCGCTATCGAGTACCCTTCTCGTCAAGCCCGTCTCAGGCTTGGTCTTAGGGACATGGTGATCGGAGGCAGCGCCAACATGTGCTAAAACTTGTTGATCATCGGTTATCGATACTGCGTCGGCATTCGTAAGTTCTAGGATAATCTCGGAGATTTCCTTACATGAGTGGATGGTTAGGCCTTGACGGAAGTATGGCAAGGTTTGATCCGCAATCAGAAAGGCTTGGTTTGTTTGATTTGCGCGCGCACGTTCTTCGTCCCGTTTCATGATTTGAATAATAAGCATAAACAGCAATGTCCCTAAACCATTGCCGAAAATCATCGGAAAACCAATGAGCTGAACGAGTTCCCAGGCATGGCTAAAGGGTTTTGCGGTAATTAGAATAATTAGCATTTGAACCGCTTCTAAGACCATTCCCATTATGACTGCAAACGCCGGGGTAATTTGTTTTCCCTTTTGTTTTCGCTTTTTTCCAAAGTATCCAGCCACAATACCAGCTAGAATGGTAGAAAGGGCACAAGAAAGGGCAGTGAAGCCGCCAAGTGTATAGCGATGGATGCCGGCAATGAGCCCAGCACCAATGCCAACGGCAGGTCCCCCTAGCAGCCCGCCAATCACAATCCCCATTACTCTAGTATTAGCAAGTGCACTCTCCTGGTTCATTTCAGAAAGCCACTCAGCCCTGCCGATGGTATGATGATGGACTTCAATTCCCGTATAATTACTAATGATTCCAAAGGTACCAAAAAGTAAAATAAGCATAACTTTTTCATTTGTACTGTGCTTATTTTGAATAACCTGGCGAAACGAGCGCATCTGCGCTAGCAAAAAAGCAACAATGACAATAATTCCAACCTTCTCGAGCATCAATGGAGCTAAATTGAGCATTTTTCTCCTCCTTTACTGACCAAATTCAAATGTTTCCATTAGTATCTAGTCAAAACATTCGTGCCCTGTACTCATTATAAGAAATGACAGGATTTTGCGAAAGAGGATTATCGAGTTAAAGAATTCCAGATTAAAAAGATGGTGCCAGGTATGCCCCGAAGTTTGTTGGAGAGGAGAGGCTCTTTTCTAAAAGTTTGTCGATATTTTTGATTCGCTAATAAAACCCTTCAATCCGCTAATAAATGCCCTGAAATCGCTAATAAAACTATAGATTCGCTAATAAATCTATAAAATTCGCTAATAAGGTGTAATATTACACTGCATTTTAGCTTTTGAGGGTATAAAAATAGCCAGAGAAAAAAAGGAACCGTTCATACCATATGACATGAACGGTTCCTCACTTGGTTTATTTAAGATATTGGTAATAATCTTGGGAATGATAGCTTCTAAATCCGCATGATTCATAGAGTCCCAGTGCATGGGCATTTTTGGCCTCTACCTCGAGAAAAATAGGCAATCCTTTTTGATCCGCGTTTATTACCACTTTTGTTAAAGCCTTTCTCCCGATCCCTTTCCCGCGGAGTTCGGGGAAAATAGCAAAACCATAAATCCATGCTTCACCATTCTTTTCAGAAACGCGCATTTTCCCGGCTGTTTTTCCATTTGCTTCAATAATGAGCCGTTGATCACCACTGTTGTCCCTGATCGTCTGATGATGCATACGCGCCTCTTCTTCACTAAACCCGAAGCCTGAGACTTCCAGTTGAATTTCCGCTTCCCGATCATCAGTTGATACTGACGGTCTAAGCGTAACTGCCGCATCCTCAGTCAATTCTGTTTTCTGCCATTTCATTTGATATTCTGCAACTGTAAAGGTACACGGAATCGTGTTTAAAAATTCCTTTGCCGTTTTTGAGTCAGTTGGGGCGTTTAACAAAATCGTTTCGATGTTTTGATTCTGCGCCTCCTCGAGTCCCATTTCCAGCAGTCTAGAAAATATTCCTCTTCTTCGGTATTCCGGGTGGACCATTCCACAAAGCTCGACCTTATTGCCAAATCCATAGCTTCCGAGAAAACCAACAAGCTGGCCATCTTCATAATGGAAGAAATCTTCTGTTTTATTTTCCACCCGGTTTGCAAGCATCTCAAAATTCAGCTTCAGCTCAAATCCGCCCTCGTTCTCACAAACCTCCTGCAGTTCCTTGATTTCATTTAATTGTTCCCTTGTTAACATTCTTATCACTCCTATCAAATCCACCTATTCTTATTCTTCTTACTGCCTGGTTATTCCTTCTTTCCGCAAGATTTTTGTTATTTTTTAACTAAATAAATATGTCTTTTAATGGGGCTTATTGGCAATCACGAGCCTTTATAAGCACAAAAAAAGACACTTCCGATGAAAGCGTCTTTAATAATTTAGAACAAATGTTCGTTTTTTGGAACAATTGAATTAAATAGGGCTATATTCGATTTTCATATTATTAGTATAAATTATTCCTAATTATAAGTCTATAATTTCACAAAAAATTGTTTTATAGTTTTTATACCCGGCCGGGGTGGATAGAGGCTGTGAAATGAGGGGGAATCTTGTGCACATACGTTTATGGGATAACAATTTGAAGGTGCGTTTAATCGGAGAAGGCCTGTTTAACATGCTTTTTTGGATGTACTTTCCTTTTATTACGGTTTATTTTAGTCAGGAATTAGGCAATGGGATTGCCGGCATATTGATGATGGTTCCACCGATCTTCAGCATGATTGGAAGTTTAATTGGAGGAGCGTTAACGGATCAGTTAGGGCGGCGTCCCGTAATGCTGCTGGGTGCTTTACTACAGACGTTGATGTTTGTTTTGTTTGCGGTGTCGCCGTCCCCGTGGATGGATTACATCGCCTTTATTGGCATTGGGCTGGGGGGAGCCGTCTATAGACCTGCAAGCTCCGCGATGGTGGCGGATCTTGTTCCGTCAGAAAACCTTCGCCAGGTATTCGCCACATTTACAACAGCCAATAATATTGGTGCCGTGCTTGGGCCTGCACTAGGAGCTATTTTCTTCTTCCATTATCGGCAAGAGTTGTTATGGACCTGCGCATTGGTCTTGCTAGTCTATTTTATCGCCATTTATTTTATGGTTCATGAAACAGTACCGCATTCGGCGAAAAACAAGAAAGGTTCCGTAGTGATTACCCGTGTAGTCAAGGAACAGTGGAAAGGATATGGCATTATTTTTCGTGATAAAGTGTTCCTAGTGTATATTTTAGCGGGAATCTGTTCCCTAATTCCGATTATGCAACTGGACCTCTATTTGCCAGTTTTCGTCATCAATCATGTTCCTGCCCAGGCTCTGTTCACATGGAATAGTGCTTCCCTTATGCTATCCAGTAAGGAGATATTTGGATGGCTCGTGGGGTTTAATGGTCTTTTGTTTGTCCTGTTTATTTTGCCCGTAACGAAATGGTTTGGTAAATGGAAAGAGCGGAATGTCTTCATTCTCTCATCACTGCTAGCCGGATTTGGGACATTCTTTGTCGGGCTAAACACGAATATATGGTACTTATTTTTCGTTACAATCATTTTCACATTTGGCGAAATGGTCCGCTCGCCAGTGACACAAAGCTTCATAAGCCGCTATGCTCCGGCGCATGCAAGAGGGCAGTACATGGGAGCCGATAGTTTGCAGTACACAATTGGAAAATTTTTAGCACCAATGATGGTTTTCCTGTCCAATTGGGTGCCACCTATGGGAATATTCAGTATCATCCTCCTTTTTGCATTCATCAGTATCGTGTTATACATCCAGTTATTTAGAATCTACGTGGAGCAACCGCTGGCACAGGATTGACGGGACACAGGGACAGGCATGTACCGTGTCCCCGTTCCCTCCTTAAGAGTGATGCTTGTCTCTATCTCCCTGCAATTATATTTAAAGTCAAACAAAGTTGTAGTAGTTCTTTTGCATACTCTGGAAAAAAATCACCTGTTTCATATTTCGTCAGGTAAAGTAGTTCTTTCACTGTCCGCAGCCCATCCATCCAATAAAAAAGGAAGTCAGCATATCCAAGTGGTACGGTCGGCTCCATTTCTTTTAACCAATGATACCTCTCTTGCAAAGATAACTGTTTAATTTCATCCGCCAAACGAATCGGGGCTTTATAATTTCTCCTGTAAATGGCATTCACCCAATCTTGTGATACATCCTGATTTGCAAGTAATGGCTGAAACTCTTTATTGGCGATTTCCGAGACGATCTCAGCCTGCTTAAGAATCAGCCCCTTCATTTGTCCGATCGCCTCTTCTAAACTCTTAAAATTTCGAAGGTTAGCGTATGAATCTAATTGTGATAAGGACTCCTCTTCATATTTTATATAGAGGGAATAGGCTTCTCTAAATTGCTCCTCAGGTAGATTTCTTTTTAATAGCCATTCTTTTGCATCACAAAGATGAGTACCGACTTTTCCCAAATGGTGCATTGTATAGGAAAGCCAATCAGACTCTTCTCCATTTGCCAAACCATAACCATATAAAGCAGTTATTGTTCCCACAAGCTTCATCATGTTCTCATCGAGATTTTTAGTAGAGTCATCTGTTGTATGGTAATGTTTATCTGGCCATTGAATGACCATTGGACATGGAATCCCAATCGCAGGATCAGAAATAATATAATGATCGCTTCCCCCGGAAAACCGCGTCTTCACATAGTGCACCGTGCTATATTCAGTTGTGCCAGTAAAATTCGATGTATTGTTAGCAATCTCTTCAACTAATTTATACGCAAAACTGTCAACAAATGTCGGCAGCGCCATTGGCGGTTGTTCAATACATAAAGGACCACCGCCTTTCGTTTGGTCAGCCCCTACCATATCTAAATTCAAAGCTGCCACTGTAAGTGGAATTCGCTCAGGATGCTGGTGAAAATAAGCACACGTTCCCGTCATTTCAGGCATCATTAAAAATCTGATACCAAGCTCTGGTTTCGGTAGGGTCCCTTCCTTTATTAATCGTGTTAACGTTCGCATCACTTCCATTAATGTACCCGGACCGGATGCGTTGTCCTGCCCACCAGGATAGGGGTGACATAGATGACTGACAAGTAGGATTTCCTTCTCACTTTTACCTGGAATAAGATATTCAATATTTTCAAATTGCCCATCTTCCAATTCAGCTTTTACAAAGGCATTTAATTGGACAGGTTGTTTTTTCGCAAGACTTCTAAGCTCTTCCCCGATCCTTGGAGAAACTACAAAACCAAAGGATTTCACTTCCTCTTCAAGGTTCCACCAAAATGATGTATATTGTCTTGTATCCGGTAAATCCATCCGGGTGCGGATTGGTTTGTATTCTGTAAGATTATCAAAAATAAGACCGGCACATTTATATTTCTCGACTGCTAACGCATGAATGATCGAAACATTTCCTCTGACTAGGGCCATTTTCCCCTCAAGATTTAGCCCCTCATAACTGCTTTCTTCTTCCGCATTTTCGATGACAACCAATTCAGCCTCAATTCCGTCTTTCGGTGTTGAAATACTTCTTTGAACGACAGAGATTTCTTCCTCATTAAAGCGGGCAATTCTTTTTCGGAACGGGGCTTCAATCCAAAGTTCTGCTTCTTCACATTTCCATTCCTGAAAAGAGAAATGTGATAAGATTCGCTCTCCGAATTGCGCGGGATACGATACAATTTCCGCATCCACTCCATCTCGTTTCAATAGCTGAATGACCTCATAGGCTGCTTGTCGATATCCCGGTGATGCTTGAATTCGATGGTATTGCGCAATTCGATCTGCATATCGAAAGGCTTGTCTGCCTGACAATTCTTCCTCAATCACTTTTTTCCAATTATTAAACATGTGATTCGCCTCCATCCCTTATCCTTCTTTAATTCTACTTTTCCAAATGAAAAACCTTTTTTCGGAACAGGGAGTCCCAGTTACTTATTTAAGAAAGAAAATGGGACACGGATCCTGTAAACTGTGTCCCACCAGCCCTTTTTTCAACAAAAGATGAAAAAATTGTCAGATTTTTTATGTTTTCAAATATAATAAAAGTGTATATGATTATAACTATCTCATTGGAAGGAGTGGATACCAATTATGAAATTAAAAACACTTTCCATTCCATTACTCCTTGCCTTCCTTGCTTTTAACTTCTTGCATTTTTCTAACACTGTTCAACGCTCACATCCTAGAATTAAAGCAATCATCAACCTTGATGATTCGGTAGCCAAGTCGCAATCGGACGATGAGAAAAAGCAGCTAATGGACCTGCAGATCCTGTTCGGGCTTACTTTGGTCCTACTAACAGCAGTGATTCCACTGATTAATTTGTCTTCAAAATTTGACAGAAAGCAGATTTTTCTTATCCCCATTTTTCATCAATCAAATTACGTGATCCTCCCTCTCGAATATTTAGATAACTAAATATAAGGGAGGAAGTTAATATGTGGATCCGCTTTGTGATCATTGGTTTCTTTTCGTTATCAGCAGCAGGCATGCTAACGTACCAGGGCATCGAAATATTCCATGCCTTTGTCGATTTCTTTAAGCAAAAATAACAAGTAAAAAGCAGACGCCAAAAGGTTGTTTAACAACCATTTAGCGTCTGCTTCTTTTTTGGCTTATTCCTTCATTGCCGCAACTTTCTCTTTCACTTCTTCAATGTTTTTCATCTTGTTATCCCAGCATTTTTGGCTCAGGTCAAGAGGGTAATCTTCCGGATTCATGATCCGCTTGTACTCATCCCATAATGCATCGAGATTTTGCTTCAGATACTCGCGGGACTCTTCTAAGCAAGGAATTTCATAAACGAGCTCTCCGCCCGTAAAAATATCTTCATGAAGCTCTTTTGCCGTAAAGTTTGTAACCACCTTATTAATGTAAGTATGGGTTGGGTGGAACATTCTTAATTTCTTTTCCGGGAGCTTTTCATCCTCCAGCGCAATGTAATCACCTTCCGCGTGGTGGTTGGTATTATTGATAATCCGGTACACCTTTTTCATCCCCGGAGTCGTTACTTTCTCCGGATTAGAGGAAATCTTAATCGTATCCTCCATGTAGCCGTCCTCTTCTTCAATCGTGACAATTTTATAAACAGCACCAAGGGCAGCCTGGTCGAAAGCAGTAATCAGCTTCGTGCCGATACCCCAGCTATCGATCTTTGCTCCCTGCGCTTTTAAGTTGATAATCGTGTGCTCGTCCAAATCGCTTGATGCATAAATTTTTGCATCAGTAAAACCGGCATCATCCAGCAATTTTCGCGCTTCCTTTGAAAGATAAGCAAGGTCACCGCTGTCAAGGCGAATTCCGATAAAATTAATCTTATCTCCCAGTTCCTTCGCCACTTTAATTGCATTTGGTACGCCGAGGCGGAGAGTATCATACGTATCGACTAAAAAGACACAGTCTTTATGTGATTCCGCATATTTATGAAAAGCAGTGTATTCATCTTTATAAGCTTGGACCATCGAATGCGCATGGGTTCCCGCAACAGGAATACCAAACATTTTACCTGCCCTAACATTGCTGGTTGCTTCAAAGCCAGCGAGATAAGCGGCTCTCGTGCCCCAAATAGCAGCATCCATTTCCTGAGCCCGTCTTGTCCCAAATTCCATCGCCACTTCATTGCCAACCACCTGCTTGATACGCGACGCCTTTGTCGCAATTAATGTTTGGTAATTCACAATGTTGAGCAAGGCTGTTTCAATTAACTGCGCTTCTGCCAAAGGTGCGTCAACCCGTATAATCGGCTCATTGCCAAAAACGAGCTCGCCCTCTTTCATCGAACGAATCGAGCCAGTGAAACGCATTTCTTTAAGGTATGCTAAAAAATCTTCCTTGTAGCCCACTTCATTTTTCAAATACTCAAGGTCTTCTTCGCTAAAACGGAAGCCTTGAATAAACTGAATGATCTTTTCTAGGCCGGCAAAAACAGCATAGCCATTGCCAAAAGGAAGCTTGCGGAAAAATAATTCAAAGACCGCGCGTTTATTATGTATCCCATCTCTCCAATATGTCTCTGCCATATTGATCTGATATAGGTCCGTATGCAAAGTTAAACTATCATCATGATAAATGTGTTTCATAATCGCCCTCCGGAATACTATTACAGCTTTTCACTATTACAAATAATCATACCATTAAAAAGACTATATAACCATAGCTCCGAGCGATTGTTCAAAATGTCCGAGGGCCCATTCATGCCCTGCCGGATTAAATGATGCAACAGCATCCTTATAGACAACAATCTTAAAGCCTTTATTATAGGCATCAACGGCTGTATGAAGAACGCAAATATCGGTGCAGACACCAACCAAGTGAACCTCGGTAATGCCCCGCTCACGTAATTTGATTTCCAGGTCTGTTCCTGCAAACGCGGAGTATCTTGTTTTATCCATATAAGCTACATTGTCACGGTTCTTGTTTTCATCATAAACCTGTTGTAGTGCGCCAAACAGATCCCTGCCAGCGGTGCCGCGAAGATTATGCGGCGGGAACAGCTTCGTTTCCGGATGATATTCATCGCCTTGATCATGAACATCGATGGCAAAAACAACATAATCGCCATTCTTAATAAATTCTTTTGTCAATTGGGAGATCTTACCTTCAATCGCCTGCCCTGGCTTACCGCATGTCAACGCCCCGGCATCCGCCACAAAGTCATACGTATAATCGATATTGATTAATGCCTTGTTTACCATTACCCCATCACTCCTTCTTCTGTCTTGACTGATGTCTTTAATCCATTATACATTCTATTCTTGAACGCTGAAAGCGAAATCTCTTTTAAAAAAAAGCTGTGTTAAAAGTGAATGTTGATTTCCGTTCCAGGCGCTTCGCTTTCCGCGGGGCGGGCGGTGAGCCTCCTCGGCGCTAAAGCGCTTCGGGGTCTCACCTGTCCCGCTGCTCCCGCAGGAGTCTCGCGCCTTCCACTCCAATCAACATTGTGATCAAAATCAACAATATTCTTTAAGCCAGCCTTTAAAAAAAGCCCGTCCCTTAGGAACGAACTTCTTCTTAACTATATTTCTTTCCTGATTGCCAATTTGTTGGCCGGTCATTTGGACGTATGTCGGCAAGTGGAACGAATACCTCTAAATGACGGTATAGGTTTTCAAACTCTGCTGGCAATAAACCACCAAATTCACCATCTAGATTCAACTGCACCTTTTCACTGGAATAAACTTTAATGCGATTCGCCTGCGTGTAGATCACATTCTGATCATTGACGTGCTCACCACGAACGGCTAACGTCGCAATTCGGATAAACTCAGCAAGATTTACCTTTTTCAAGATTAACAGCGAAAATAAGCCATCATTTATCGAGGCATCAGGCGCCAGCCTTTCAAAACCGCCAATCGAATTGGTCAGACCGACAAGAAACATCATCGCTTCGCCTTCAAATAACTTCCCATCATACTCGATCCTTAGGTGTGATGCCTTGATGGATGGCAGCATTTCCATGCCTTTTAGATAGTAGGCAAGCTGGCCGAGCATCGTTTTTAATTTGCTTGGCACTTCGTAGGTAAGTTCGGTAATTCTGCCGCCGCCCGCAATATTAATAAAATATTTATCATTAATACGTCCAATATCGACGGGGATCATTTCCCCTTTAGTAATAATATTGACTGCCGTACTAACGTCCCTTGGAATGTGTAAGGCACGGGCAAAGTCATTTGTAGTACCAGTCGGAATAATACCTAGTTTCGGGCGATACTCCTGATCCGCGAGGCCATTCACCACTTCGTGAATCGTTCCATCACCGCCCGCTGCAATAACGATATCATATTTACGTTTGACAGCAATCTGAGCTGCCTTCGTTGCATCGCCAGCACCAGTCGTAGCGTGACAGGATGCTTCATATCCGGCTGCTTCTAACTTTTGAAGAATTTCCGGAAGATGACGCTTAATCATTTCACGCCCTGAGGTAGGGTTGTAAATCAGTCTTGCTCTTTTCATCATTTCATCATCCTATTTTTTGAAATAACAATTGGCTCTGTTAGTTCTATATTCTACCAATTATCATCCTTGCTTACAAATCTTAGATAGCGGTTCCACGCCATCATCAAGCCAAAGTCCACTACCTATAATAACTCTTTTTGTTATTTTTGCAAAAAATAAAAAGCGGAAGCGCGCGTTCCGCCTCCGAAGCTTACTCTTATGTGCTAAGGTCTGTTTATTCGATTGTATTCAGGCTCACTGAATAAGCATCAGCAATATTAATCCGATATTTACCTTCACCGGATTGGTATAGCGCATTTTTTGCCCTCGATTGATCTTGATCCTCGGAACTTGCCTTCTCCGTTACCTTCCAGTCGCCATCCTTCCCTCTAACCTCTTGGACACCAACCGCAGCCACCTTTAAATTACTGCCCGATGCGACATCTACGGCAATCGAGGAGGTACTTTCAATGCTCCAATCATTTTCAAGCATCCGTGGTTTTAAGGTTAGCGAGTTATCATTACCAATGACTTCAAGTTTGACACCTTTTGGAACAAGAATCGTTGCCGCCACAATACCCTGTGAATAAAATGGCCCTATCTCGTTCGGCAGTGCCTTTACATTCAGATAAAGCGTATCACCCTTTTGTTTGGCGGCAATAATATCATCAGCGCTTTTAAGCAGCTTCGTTTTTTTCGCCGTTTGCACCCGGTACGTCCCGAACATCGAAACCTCTTTTTCCTCCGTCGCCTCAATCGTCATATCATAACCGACCGTCCGGATAACGACCCGTTTAATGCTATCATCGGTTTTATAAGCGAAAGCAGGCAGTTCGAACGAGCGCTCTTCCCTGGCCATAACATCTTCCACTTTGCCCATAATCCCTGTTGTACTTACTATTGCAAACACAATTCCAGCAGTCCCAAGCACTCCTACAAAGAAGATACTGAGAAAATCATATTTTAACATCGGCTTCTCCTGCCGAGACAAAAACAAATAAATCAAAATCTCAATCCCAAGAACTACCAATAAAAGTGGCCACCAGGCCGCCATTACCTGAACAAGATCTAATCCGAGAAACTTTGATAAAAAAAGGAAGAGGCCAAGGAATAAGAGCGAGGCCCCCATCGAAAACGTACCAACTCGCCATGTTCTCATATTTTTTCAGCCCCCTTCCTTTTTCGGAGCATAAACCCAATTCCGGCTCCGATTAGGACCAATCCTGTTATTGCTTTTCCCCACTTATTCATGATTCCCTGCCTCCTTCTTTTGCTTGCTTCCAGATAAAAGCTTGATCCCGCCGCCAATCAACAGGAGACAAACAAGTCCGGTTTGGAAGTAACCTTGAACCCAATACATAACGTCGATATTAATTAATCTTCCTATTATTGGTGAAAATGCCGGGAGCAGGACGTTCATTACTAAATAGTAGGCCCCCAGTAAAATTAGCCCAATTCCGACCCATTTTTGATGATTAAGAAAATAGGCGATGATTGGGATATCTTCAACTTTTTCTTCCCCATACCTTGACACCTTTTGCATCGCATCAAAAAAGCTATAAAACCAGATAATCGGGATTAAGAACAAGAAGATCCCAAGTCGTAACACATCTAAGATATAAACTGAAAACAAGAACGCGGCCATCAGTTGGATTCCACGGCGCTGCAAGCCTAGATACAGATGCCCTGCTCCAGGAAAAATCGAGAGGAAGGTGGCAATTGCCTTGCTTTTCTTTCCGTCCTCGCGCCGTAATTCAAAATCCTCATATATGGTTCGGTCAACTAGCTCCTCACCGCGCTGCTTTTTATTTACCTGCTGCACAGCATCAAAAAATCCGTATACCCAGATAATCGGCAAGCCCGCCAAAAAGACGAGAAACTCACTGCGGCTGGATAAGGCGGTAATAAAAATAACCATTACACCTAGCCCCAAAAAAGTGGCCAGTAACGTTAAGCCGCGATTCATTAATCCAAGTTGAAAATGACCTAGGCCGGGAACAAATGACAGAACAATCGTATAAAAACGTTCTGAATCTTGCGCGGTCTTTGAGTTCGGGAAGTCCGGATTCGCCTCCGTAAGTGCCTTCTTTTGTTTCGAAATCTGAACGCCCATATCAATGAAACTAATCAAATAGATGAGGATACCGGTCATGAAGGTTAGGACCGCAAATTCCCCATTATGATTATAGGAGAATAAATTAATTACCGTTACAAACGCCAATCCTATTACCGATAGTAAATACAGCATCCCGCGAAACATATTGCCGAAATAAATATGACCGAGGCCAGGAAATAGCGATAATGTTAATGCCTTCGTCGAACTTTTCATTTCTTATTTGCCTCCTTTTTTTCTAGTGAATCCATCCATGCAAATGTTTTATTAATAACACCTTCCGTCACAGAAGGCTTTTTTTCCTGAACTTGTATCGGGCTTTCGACTGATTTCGCATAAGTTGCAAGCGATTGAAACGCGCCAGAGAATGTCAATAACAGCGTTGCAGCCGCCGCCAGCAGATAGTGGAATGCCGCCTGCTGATAAAAAGGTTTCTTCCTATTGGTAGGTTTTCGTCCCACTTGCTTGGTGTTAGGCACCGAAGGAACCTTTGTCATAGGGTTAATATTGTTAACGGTGTCAGGCACCAAATGAACTATTGGCATAGTGTCAAGATTACCAACGGTGTCAGGCAACGCCTCTTTTTTCTTCGAGACCTCAGCCATCACCAGATCTGTAAAGTTACTCTCATTTGATAAAATCGGAAGTGATGTTTCATTTGCCGCCATTGCTTGTAAATATTGCTCCAGACATTGATCGCACGTATACAAGTGAGTTTCAAGCTGCTCACGTTTTTGGTCATTCATATCGTTTTTTACGTATTGCACCCATTCCTCATAACAGTAATGCTTCATGAAAAATCGTCCTCCTTCCAATTCTTTTTCATCCAATGACGAGCCCGGTACAGCTTGGTTTCAATCGTCTTTACCTGGACATTTTGTTCCTCGGCCATTTGCTGATAGCTTTTTTCCGCTATGTAAAAGCCGTAGATTACTTCACGGTAATTCTCTGGTACTTCATTCAGCTTTTTCCTAACCAGCCTGCGCCGGTCCTGCTCGATAACCTCATTTTCAACACTATCCTTGGGTGTTCCTAAGGCATGTTGCTCGAGTGCGTCGACAACTTCCTCTCTTCTTCTTGCCTGTTTCCGCTTTACATCTATCGCATGATTCACGGCAATCCGCGTCATCCACGTTTTAAAACCTTGATTTTCATATTGGGGGAGAGCAGTATATATTTTCATAAACACTTCTTGGGCAGCATCTTCCGCTTCCTTCTGATCACGAAGAACAGCAAAGGCGGTCCGGAACACATCATTGCGGTATTTCTCAACCAAAAGGCGAAAGGCATGATCATTGCCGCCAAGCACTTTTTCGATTAAAGCTGTGTCACTAATCGTACTCTCCCCCTTTCTTTTTTGTCTATCACTTGAATAGACGAATCGTTTTTTATAAACCCCTACACTTTTTTTAAAAATTTATTTTTATCATACCATGCTTCTTAAAAAAAATAGGACAGGGATTAGTGGAGGTTATTAATTTTTCAATGCTTTTTTGATGGTAACCACGCTTGATAACCGGAGATTTTTTGAGGCGCGCATCAAAAGATGGTAGCTTTTTATGATTCGCTGATAAAATCGGAAATTCGCTGATAAAGTACTTGAATTCGCTGATAAAATTGGTAATTCGCTGATAAGCTTTCGAAATCCGCTGATATATATCGTTCGGTTTAAAATAAAGTGTAATTTTACACCTTCTTTTGAACTTTAATGAGTTTAAACAATGTTAATAACAGAAAATAACATTGCTTCATGGGGGTTTGGCTATTTTTGATAAAGTTTTGTCCATTTTTTATATGGTATTGGCTATTTTTCAAAGGGTTTTGTTTATTTTTTTAATAGTTTTGGCTATTTTTCGAAGCCTTTTGTCTAATTAGACATTTAATGGGAATAACCAAACAAAAAAAACGTGCAAGAACCCGCCTCGCACGAAAAAAATGATATTAAACTAATCGTAAAATACAAACATTGCACTCATGTGGAATGGCGTATGGCTCTTGGTCTGGTAATACCTCAACTAATTTCTGAAGTGCTTGTTTCCTGACCGGCTCATCCAATCCCGCCAGCAACGAGATGGATTCTATCCGTTCAACCCATTCCTTTTTCGAAAAACTTACCGAGTAATTTAACTTATAAAAGTCTCTTAGCTCAAAGCCGCCACTTTGCCATTCTTCGAACCATTCAACCGGGAAGCCATTAATACGCTGCTTGGACGTTGCCTTCGAACCAGCTGGCTTTAATCCCCCATCTACGTATTCTGTCAATACCTCTAAGGTTTTTTCTACAGCAGCCGAATCTGCTAGAAAACCAGAATCAATAACAATTAACGTCCCTTTATCTTTTAAAATCCGTTTCATTTCTTGAATGGCCTTAGAACAGTCGAACCAATGCCAAGCCCGCATAACAGTGACAATATCATACTTGGAATCTTCTAAACCGGTAGCCTCTGCCGTTCCTTGCCAATACAGAATCGTAAAGTTTTTCTTCTGATTCAAAGCCTTCGCCTGATTCAGCAATTCTACTGATGGCTCAATGCCAACAATATCCGCTTTTCTCATCGCGATTTTCCGCGTTAACGCACCGGTTCCGGAGCCGATATCAGCAACCTTTTTTCCATCAAAAAAAATATTGCGCAGCTGCAGGCTGTCCATTAACGTGACCGGAATATCTTCTCTTGAACGGGCATAGCTATTAGCAACCTGGCCAAAATCAATCTGTTTCATGTTGGGCGCTCCCTTTATTACCGAATAGTGATAATTCAACAAAATAATACCATTTAATTGTGATAGAATGCTATTAGAATAAGAAATTTATTTAATGAGGGAATGATGCTTATGTTGTGGCTGTTGCTAATTGCTTCCTATTTAATTGGAAGTGTTCCCACTGCCTTGATTATGGGCAAGCTGCTCTTTGGTGTGGACATCCGCGAGCATGGCAGCAAAAATCCCGGTGCAACCAACACCTTGAGGGTTCTCGGGAAAAAATCTGCCATCTTCGTGCTCCTCATCGATCTTGCAAAAGGCGCCTTAGCAGCATACCTGCCCATCTACTTTAACTTAACTATTGAGCCGCTCTACTTCGGACTAATCGCAGTTGTCGGTCATTGCTTTCCAATCTTTGCAGGCTTTCGTGGCGGAAAAGCGATTGCGACCACAGCAGGGGCACTGTTGGTTGCTAACCTTCCGTTATTCATAGTTTCTTATCTCACCTTCTTTTGGGTCATTTTTTTAACAAAGTATGTATTTTTGGGTTCCATCTCAGTTGGCCTGAGCATGCTCGCCTTTGCTTTTATCTCACCAAAACTAGAATTAGAACTTATCTTTTTATTTTTCTCGTTATTATTAATTTATCTGCACCGCTCAAACATACGTAATTTCATCCTTGGCATCGAGCCGAAAATTAATGATAAAACCTTGATTAACGACCGCATCCCGCCGAAAAACAGCGGAATTTAATATAGTGCCCCGGTAAATGAACTGGGGCTCTATTTTTTACTTTGATACTCCTGAATTTACACCGAGTGAGGACTGACTCCACTTTTTTGATTTATAACTTAAATACAAAATAAACAGTAAATAGATACATGCAAAAAGAACAAGCGAAGTGGTGACGGAAAACCCGTATCGCGAATTTAAAAGATACACAGAGTAAGTTCCAAATAACATCGTCAAATTATCAACAAAATTTTGGACGGCAATGGTTTTACCGACTCCGAGCGTTCCACTCCCTTCCTCTTGCAGCGTTGCATTTAAAGGAATAATGAATAAACCGGCGAATACTCCAAGAGCTAGCAACACTAGACAGACAACTATTTGCGCAAACAGATTATGTCCGTAAAGCAGCGGGAAAATAATCGCAAGTCCCGCAACAATTAAACCATAAAGATTGGCTCGGTAAAACTTTTCAACCGATGTATATTTTTTTGCTAATAACGAGCCAATGACAATCCCAATAGCCGTCATTCCAATAATTAATGATAACGGAAAACCGCTTTTAATCCCCAAGTGCAGGGGAATCCAGAGAAATAATGCATTTTTAATAACAACTGAGATCATCCAAAACGCACCGCTGCCAACAAGAGTGAAATTGAGTCGCGGGTTTTGAAACGAAAACTTTACATCCTGGAAAAATTGTAATGCTTCCTTTTTATAATGTAAGTTCTTGTTTCCTTCATTTACAGGTATTCTTATTGCCAACAAAACGGACAAACAATAAATGCCTAAACAAAGGATTTTTCCAAAGAAAGAATGAGAAGCTAAAATCCCCCCAACAACCGTACCTAAGATAATCGCTAAAATGGTGAACCCTTCTAACTTTCCATTCGCATCAAGCAGTTCTTTATTGCCTGTTGTCAATTCTTTTAAAATACCATATTTGGCCGGACCATAAATCGCTGCCCCGAGACCGATGACCCCATAGCTTAACGCTGGACTAAAACCGATAATTAATAATAAAATTCCAATTACCTTGACCGTATTCCCTGTAAAAAGCACCCTCGACTTCGCATTTCGATCCGCAAACGTGCCAACAAATGGGGCGAATAATACATAGGCAAACAGGAAGAACGTTTCTACTAAAAAAATGTATGGATTATGATCATCATTGGTTCCAAGCGATTCCTTCATCATAAAAGCAATAATAATGATGATGGCACTGTCGGCAAAAGCCGATAAAAACTGAGTAATATTTAAAGCATTTATTGGCTTTTTCACATTCATGTTCCAGCTCCTTTTTCTGAATTAACAGTTGGAATTTTCACTCTTTTTCATCAAAAAAAAATCATCGCTTACACAAATTGTACTATTTTTCATACTATTTAGCGATAGCTGCGGGAAATTATTCTTAAGATAACTCACTTTGCGTCATCGATTCCCCTAGCACATTAAAAGACCCCTGATGACATCCACCAGGGGGCAATTTAATTATAATAATGTCTGCTTAATACTATTAGCAACAGTCTGCCAAATAGCTGCATCCGTTTGGTAAGAAGCTGCCAGGTCTTTATAGAGCGCCATTTGCTTCTCCTGGAAATCCTCCGCATCCTTATCCGGCAAAGCTGCCCGCCGCTCCATCACAAGCGCCTGCACTTCAGGCGCCCTTGGCCCCCAAACTCCCACTTCACTGCCTTCTTCATTTAGAAAAATATAAATGGGAATCGCTCGTGACGTGCCGTTCGTTAAGTATTGGTCCATTAACTCGAGATTTTGGTCGCGGAGGACAACACGAAGTTCCATACCCGCTGCCTCGGCTATCCGCATCAAAATCGGGTTATTCAGCAGCGCATCGCCGCACCAATCCTCAGATAGCACAATGGCACGCAGATTTTGTGTTCTTAAAGTCTCCAGCTGACTTTTATCCTCGGCTGTCAATGCAAAATGCTCATAAATGCTAATCATTTCATCTCGATTACGCGTCATCGCGTTTATGTACTCGTCCATAGTCATTCCTTTTTGAAACCACGCATTTAAATCCATCTTCCTTGCACCCCTTTCATCTTCTTTTATCATAATCGTTTCAACCAAATCATACAAAAGAACCGCTTTTATTTTTTTCTAATCATTATGTCATATGTATTTTTTACTATTTCGCAAAAGTAATAATTTTACACTAGAATTAAGCATTTCCAATTGATAGAATATTCCGTATAACCATAGTATTCCTAAATTATTTTTTATCTATAATAAAGGGGGAGAGTGTATGTCCAATGTTGCACTCCAATTGGTCTCAATTGGAGTCTATCTTGCGATGATGTTGTACATCGGCTGGTATTCCTATCGAAAAACAAGCAATCTTACGGATTACATGCTTGGGGGAAGGTCGTTAGGGCCTGCCGTCACCGCCTTAAGTGCCGGCGCAGCTGACATGAGCGGCTGGCTGTTAATGGGCTTGCCCGGGGGAATCTATGTAACCGGTTTAGCAGACGCGTGGATTGCCATCGGTCTGACAATCGGAGCATATTTAAACTGGCTCTTAGTCGCACCGCGCCTGCGCTCATATACTCAGGTTGCCAATGATTCAATCACGATTCCCAGCTATCTTGAAAACCGCTTTAAAGACAATACAAAACTGCTCCGGATTGTTTCAGGTATTGTTATTCTTCTTTTCTTTACCTTCTATGTTTCTTCAGGGATGGTTTCGGGAGCAGTATTCTTTAAAAGTTCATTCGGAACAAGCTACCAAACAGGCCTTTATATTGTTGGCGGTGTTGTCGTTACCTACACTTTATTTGGCGGGTTCCTCGCGGTTAGCTATACAGATTTTATTCAAGGGTTAATGATGCTGATTGCCCTGCTGCTGGTTCCAGCACTTGGAATTTTTTACACAGGCGGACCTGCCGAAACAATTGATACGATTCGCGCCATCGATGCTACTAAACTTGATCTTTTAAAGGGAACATCCTTTATCGGAATTGTGTCGGCGATGGCATGGGGGCTAGGCTATTTTGGGCAGCCGCATATCATCGTCCGCTTTATGGCCATCAAAACGATCAAAGAGACAAAGAGCGCCCGCCGGATTGGCATGGTCTGGATGATTTTCTCGCTTATAGGAACTGTTTTCACTGCCCTTGTCGGTATTGCTTTTTTTAAACAAAACCCGCAATTTACGTTGGATGATCCTGAAGCAGTATTCATTCAATTGGGGCAAATTTTATTTCATCCAATCTTCGCCGGCTTTGTCTTGGCGGCAATCCTAGCGGCGATTATGAGCACCATCTCTTCGCAGCTAATCGTGACTTCCAGCGCACTTGTCGAAGACTTATACAAAATAGTCGTGAACAAAAATGCGAAGGATCAACAGCTTGTCTTTTTAGGCAGAATGTCTGTCCTAATTGTCGCTGTCGCAGCTGCTGCTCTAGCGTTCAAACAAGATAACACCATTTTAGACCTCGTTGCCTATGCGTGGGCAGGCTTTGGCGCCTCCTTTGGTCCGAGTATTTTATTAAGTTTATTTTGGAAAAAGATTACGAATTGGGGTGCCTTGTCCGGGATGGTTGTCGGTGCCGTTACCGTCATCGTCTGGAAAAATGGCGACCTCGGCAAAGTCTTTTTCGGCGAATCACTCTTTGAAATCGTGCCAGGCTTTGTTCTCAACCTGCTTGTTGCTGTCATTGTTAGCTTAATCACTTATAAGAAAAATGAAGCGATTGAGAAGGAATTTGATGAGAGTGTCCGTTTATTGAAACAGGAATAGTGTTTTGAAGCGCTCGGTTCATTACTGAGCGTTTTTTAAATGCGGCATATCTTTTGCCATTGCTGTTAGTCAGTTTTTACCCAAATTGAGATTTTTCATCTATCAAGGAGGAGAATTTTCATTATTTAAAGAAATGTAAAGAAACAATACTGTGTAATGGAGGAATTGAGAATGGTCCCACAAAGAGTAAGTTTATTAACATTAGGTGCAAGAAATTTACCTTCACTCCGTGCTTTTTATCAATCGCTAGGCTGGGAAGAAACGGAATTTAGCTCGGACCAATACGCCGTCTTTAAAACAGCAGGCACATTGCTATCCTTATTTCCGATAGCGGAGCTTGCCAAAGATGCCGGCATCGAAATTTCACAATCAACCGAAACTTTTCACGCAGTGACTTTTGCGATTAATGTTGAGAATCGTGAACAGGTTGACTCAACCATTGAAGAAATCCGTGAAGCCGGCGGGAAAATATTACGAGAACCAAGTGATGCCTTTTGGGGCGGCCGCACCGCCTATTTTGCCGACCCTGAAAACAATCTCTGGGAATTGGCTTGGAATCCAAGCTCCGTCTTTGATGAACGCGGGGCGATGATCTCGTTTTAATGTTAAAAAGGTATCTATGAAGTATTTTAGATACCTTTTTTTATTTTTTAAGTAAATTTGCAGTTTTATTGATATTCAACTTCTAAAAAGACGGTGATTTCTCAAAATAAGCTTTAAAAATATACATTGTTACCTTCTTTTCGCTTATTAATCAGAGGTATTGGATTCTTATTTGCGAAAATCTACGTTTTATTTGCGAAATTGCACGTTTTATTTGCGAATCTCCCGGTTTTATTTGCGAATTGAATTTCAGAGCTTCAAAGCAGCCATTAGTTTCCTAATTAATAAAAAAACTAATGCCAGATATTTTTTATCAGCGGTTTTCTGGAATTTATCAGCGATTTCCGTCTGTTTATCAGCGAATTAACGCACTTTATCAGCGAATATGAGATTTTATCAGCGAATCGATAAATGTTCAACTAAAGATCCCTACACTGTTAGCTAGAAATCTATTATTCTTTATTCCAATCCTCAGCCAACATCCCGTATACTATATGGTCAACGTAATGGTCATACAACCATTCGGCTTGTCTGATGCAGCCTTCGTTTACAAAACCTAATCTTTCAGGAATACCTCGGCTTTTCTTATTCTCCACTGCTGCCCTAATTTCAACTCGGTTTAACTTTAATTCGCTTATGGCATAATCGGTCAGTGCTCTAGCTGTTTTAGTCATGATCCCATTTCCTTGGTATTCCGCAGCAAGCCAATAACCAATGGAAGCTTTTTTATTCGACCAATCAATCGTGTTAAAGCTCGCAGCTCCGACGATTTCCCCTTTGAATAAAATTACTGTATTCATACTATTATTCTCGGCATACCCCTTTAAACACATTTGAATAAAACCTTTTGTATCCTCAATTTTAGTCGTCATATCAAGCCACGGGAGCCACACCCGCAAATGTTCTCTATTATGGTCCGTCAGTTCAAATATTCTTTCAGCATCATTTAATTCTATTAACTTCAGAGAAACCTCTTCGTCAATCTTATGGATAAACATAATTCTCCCCCTCTTGGTAACTAGTTTATTTTGAATATTAACATATTTGTCAGTGTAAAATCCAAGTGCTTTACAAATATTTTGCTAAATATGTCGAATCACGCTCGACTTTTCCCCCACACAAAAAGCCGACAGAAAAAATCTGCCAGCTTCTGATTTATCGTTTTTGTAGTTCTTGCTGCAATAATTGATTAACCATTTGCGGATTTGCTTGCCCCTTGGTAGCTTTCATGAGCTGACCAACAAGGAAACCAACCGCTTTATTTTTCCCAGCTTTAAAATCTTCAATTGATTTCGGATTAGCATCAAGGACTTCCGCAATGATCTTCAAAAGTGTTCCTTCATCCGAAATTTGCACGAGACCTTTTTCTTTCACGATTTGCTCGGCATCGCCGCCGTTTTCGATTAATTCTTTAAAAACGGTTTTTGCGATTTTCGATGAGATCGTTCCGTTTTCAAGCAACTTAATCATGCTGGCGAGGCCTTCTGGTGTCAACGCCACCTGACCAAGCTCCTTCGACTCGGCGTTTAAATAGGCGGAAACATCGCCCATGATCCAGTTCGAAGCCAGTTTCGCATCGGCACCGCCACCCACAGTTGCCTCAAAGAAATCGGCCATTTCTTTTGTCATTGTAAGTACCTTGGCATCATAAACAGGTAATCCGAGTTCTTCAACATAACGCTTTTGCCGCTCGTCTGGAAGCTCAGGGATTTCCGCGCGAATCCGCGCTTTCCAATCCTCATCAATGAATATATCCAACAAGTCTGGTTCCGGGAAGTAGCGATAATCATCGGAACCTTCTTTGACCCTCATCAGCAAAGTGGCACCAGTCGCCTCATCAAATCGACGAGTTTCCTGTTCAATGACCCCGCCTGCCGAAACCACTTCACGTTGTCGCTTTTCTTCATATTCAAGACCCTTACGGACAAAGTTGAACGAGTTCAAGTTCTTCAATTCCGTTTTCGTACCGAATTCCTCTTGTCCCACCGGACGAATGGAAATATTGGCGTCACAACGAAGCGAACCTTCTTCCATTTTACAATCGGAAACGCCAGTGTATTGAATAATTGACTTTAATTTTTCAAGATATGCATAGGCCTCGTCTGGAGTACGGATATCTGGCTCAGAAACAATCTCAACGAGCGGGGTGCCCTGACGATTGTAGTCGCATAATGAGTACCCTTTTCCATGGTTCAGTTTCCCGGCATCCTCTTCCAGATGAATTCTTGTGATTCCAATCCGTTTCGTATAACCGTTAACCTCAATTTCAATCCAGCCGTGCTCGCCAATCGGCTTGTCAAATTGCGAAATTTGATATGCCTTTGGATTGTCCGGGTAAAAATAGTTCTTGCGGTCAAATTTCGTATGTGACGCAACTTCACAGTTTAACGCCATCGCCGCCTTCATTCCGAACTCAACTGCCTTTTTATTAAGGACAGGTAAAACCCCTGGATATCCTAGGTCGATTACACTCGTATTCGTGTTCGGCTCATCCCCAAACTGGTTTGGGCTCGCTGAGAAAATTTTAGAGTCTGTTTTTAACTCGACATGGACTTCAAGTCCGATCACTGTTTCAAATTCCATTCTTGTCACCCCCTACAATTCCGGCTTTTGTTTATGAAAGTCTGTTGCTTGTTCGAAAGCATGTGCTGCTCGATAAATGGTAGCTTCATCAAAATACTTGCCGATGATTTGCAGACCTAACGGCAAACCATCATCAAAGCCGCAAGGAACCGAAATTCCCGGTAAGCCCGCTAGGTTCAAAGGTATCGTTAAAATATCATTCGCGTACATTGTTAGTGGATCTTCAATATTTTCGCCAATTTTAAAAGCTGGTGTTGGTGCTGTTGGTCCGACAATCACATCAAATTTGGCAAGCACATCTTCAAAATCCTTCTTAATCAATGTACGAACCTGTTGTGCTTTTTTATAATAAGCATCATAGTAGCCCGAACTTAACGCAAAGGTACCGAGCATGATTCGGCGTTTCACTTCATCGCCAAAGCCTTCTGCACGTGTCTTTTTATATAAATCAATTAAGCTTTCAGCATCTGGTGTCCGGTACCCATAGCGTACCCCGTCAAAACGGGCAAGGTTCGCTGATGCTTCAGATGAAGAAAGTAAGTAGTAGGCTGCTAGAGCGTATTTGGAGTGTGGCAGTGAAACCTCTTCCCAAACTGCTCCTAGACCTTCAAGGACTTTTAAAGCAGCTAACACGGATTTACGCGCTGCTTCGCCAACTCCTTCGCCAAGATACTCCTTAGGTACAGCAATTTTCAGACCTTTCACGTCACCTGTTAAGGCAGCCGCAAAGTTTGGAACATCCACATTTGCAGAAGTTGAGTCCATCGGGTCAAGTCCAGAGATTGCTTGTAGAAGATAGGCATTATCTTCAACCGTTCTTGTAATCGGTCCAATTTGGTCAAGGGATGAGGCAAACGCCACTAGACCGAAGCGGGACACACGACCATAGGTTGGCTTCATACCGACGACACCACAGAAAGATGCAGGCTGGCGGATGGAACCACCCGTATCAGAGCCTAATGAAAATAGAACTTCTCCAGCGGCTACCGATGCTGCCGAACCACCAGATGATCCTCCTGGTACCCTGTCAAGCGCCCACGGATTCCGTGTCTTTTGGAAAGCCGAGTTTTCGTTCGATGAACCCATGGCAAACTCGTCCATGTTTAGCTTTCCAATGGTCACAGTTTCTGCCTGTTGCAGTTTTTGGACAACGGTTGCGTCGTAAATTGGATCGAAGTTTTCGAGGATTTTACTCGCACAAGTTGTTCGTAAGCCCTTTGTCACGATGTTATCCTTCACACCAATCGGCATACCAAATAGCAATCCTTTTTGAGAGTCAGTTGCGAGTTTTTCATCAAGTAATTTTGCTGATTGCCGTGCCTGTTCTTCATCCAACGTTAAAAACGCCTGGACCTTATCCTCGACTTGGCCAATCCGTTTATACGATTCCTCCACTAGGTCAGTCACTTTTAGTTCTTTCTTATGTAAAAGCTCATGAAGATCTGAAACTTTATAATCAAATAAACTCACTTTTTTAATCCTCCTTCCCCATTATATTCGGTACTTTAATTTGTCCGTCTTGATGCTCCGGTGCATTTTTCAGTACCTCTTCCTGAGGCAATCCTTTTTGCGGAATGTCCTCACGTAATACATTTTTCATATCAAGCACATGGTATGTAGGTTCCACATTTTCTGTATCCAGTTCATTTAACTGCTCTGCAAAGGTTATAATCGAATCGAGCTGCTTTGTGAACTTTTCCGCTTCTTCTTCTGTAATCGCCAAGCGTGCTAAGTTGGCAACATGTTTCACTTGGTCATTTGAAATTCGTGACATTATTTGACCTCCGATCCCAACGTTATTTTAATACTGATAATATCAAACTTTTCCGCTTTACCGCAATGATTCCTTCTTCAGTATTAACATTAGAATGTATTTTTAGATTAATAGCATGAAAAAAAGGAGCACGCTGCTCCCTTTTTTTATACTACTATTACTCAAAGTCCTTTGAAGAGAGCGATTTCATAAGCTCTGAAGTTGACATTCCAAGACCTTGTTTATACTGTTCTTGACTTTCATTAATCATCCTTTTAAGTTCAGGACTAGCCTCAATATCAGCATTGATTGATTGTTGATGATCTTCTTGAAGAACAAGCGTGAATTTCCCTTTACCAGGAATAACGAACTGGCAAACTGAATTTTCATTGTCCATTTCTGAAATGAATCTCATAAGTTCCTCGGGAGAACGAACAGTACTCATTCCCATCACCACCATAATTAATTTTTAATACCATGATCATATCATGAATAGCAAAAGATCACGAAATTGTTTTCATACATTTTTTAAAATATTTCCAATAAGCTCATCGCAGACATTCACGATAACTTCCCTTATAATAGTCAAAGAAGAATTGATTTAGGAGAGAAAATGAATGAAAAAACGCAGACGGAGTAAAGTCAAAACCTTTTTCGTGCTGTTTATCATTTTTTGCGCTTTGGCGATGTTTCAAAATCATTTCCAAAAACAAGATTCCCCTCATATAATAGAAAACGATCCATTTACTGACGTAAAAAAATATACAATTTTAATACATGATGAATTAGCGAAATATCAGCTTGAAAGTCACACAGATACCCTTATTGCCCTTATGCAGCAGGAAAGCCACGGCAAAGGAGGAGATCCGATGCAGGCTTCTGAATCGGCTGGTTTAGCACCAAACACGATTAACGATCCGAAACAAAGTATTCAAGCTGGGGTCAAACATTTTCAGAGCGTACTTACTTATGGAAATCAAAAAAAGGTCGATTTCCCCACCATTATACAGGCATATAACATGGGCAGGGGCTATATTGACTATATCGCGCAGCACGGCGGAAAACATAGTGAGGAGTTGGCGAAGGAATTTTCGCTTCTCCGCGTAAAAGAAAAGCCAACCATTTACACATGTGGCGGCGATAAAAATAATTTCCGCTATCCCTATTGTTATGGTGATTTTACCTACAGCACAAAAGTAGCGAACAACCTTCAATTATTAGTAGATAGTTTTCCAGTGAATATCAGCGAAAAAACACCCGGTGGATCTTTTTAGAAATAACCATATTTTTCAATTTATACAGGAGGTAATCTAAAATGGCAGAACATGTTTTTCACTTAAGAGCTAACTGGCCGGGATTACGGAATGACGTCGGAGAGATTGAGGCTGGGAATTTGAAAACAAAGGTCTCCATCCCGCTGGAAATGGATGGTCCGGGTGTTGGCACCAATCCCGATGAGATGCTGCTTGGGGCGGCCGCAACCTGCTACATCATCACTCTTGCAGCGATGATGGAACGCAGCAGGCTGGAGAAAGTGGACTTAACAATGGAATCGGAAGGCATTGTTGATGTCACTAAGGGAGTAATTACTTATAAAAGGATTATCCACCGCCTTCGTATAGTCTTAAAGCCAGGAGCATCTGAAAAAGACGTTGAATTAGCTGTGCGGCTTGCTAAAAAAGCGGAAACATCCTGTATGATCAGCCGTGCTGTTCAAGGGAATGTGGAGATTGAGCTAGAGGCGAAGGTACAAGTGGCAACTGGATGAAAGCATAGGGTCATAAGGAGCTTCATGAGGACAATTTGGTTTACTTTTTGTCCTCATGAACGCATGCTTTGATTGATATAACCCAAATCAAGCTCTATTTTTAGATGTAAAAATCCATATGGCTTTTTTCCTGCTTGTAATAATCCAATCTATCCTTTAATGTACCTGTATGAAACTCAAATTTATGACCATCCGGGTCGGTGAAATAAATCGACCTTTTATCCCGTTCGTCCCTGGACCGGCCAGGTAGAATATTGACGTTTAATCGCTTAAGTTTCTCATACACTGTTGAGAAATCTGCTTCTTCGATTGAAAAAGCAATATGGGTATAGGACTGGTTTATTTCATTACGGGGGATGTCCTTTTCCAAATTAAGTGCAAGCCACAGTCCATTTAAATCAAAATAGGCCGTACTCTTGCCCTTCACCAGCAGTTTCGCCTCAAAAACTTGTTGATAAAATTCTATAGATTTATCCAGATTGGAAACCGAAAATAGCAAATGGTTTATTCCTTTTATCAACTTACGATCACCTTTCCCTTCATCACCTACTGTATTCTGTATGCTGCTCGGCATTCTGTTGAGCCCAAAGTAACAGCTTTGTTTTTTCAAAATATATATTTTTATCCACTGTAATATATGGCAGCATCATACCCTCGTAAATACCGGAAGTTTCCAAAGCCTTTTTTTCACTAGAAATAATCATGTTGATTTCTTCTGTTGTTAACCCAAGGAATTTAGAAGCATCGTCTATATCTACTATAACACCGCTTTCTGCTGCGTTTTTACTTTTTGGCTCGGCTAAAGAGGCGGATAGAGGCTTTGAGGCGATAAGATAACAGCCGATAATAATTCCTAAAGAGATAATTAACGATGGGACCCAAAGTTTATGATTCAACAATTTCATCCTCCAATTGAAAATTTTTTTCAAGAATTTCCGTCAGGCAAAAATGGCTCGTACATCATAATGGCATTGTTTTCAGTAATATATTCATCATCGATCAATTCCTGATTTAAGTTATATACCTTCCGATGAATCTTGTTATGCCTTGCATAACCGCCCCAATACTCCTGCGTCATCGAATGTTCTTTTTCATAAACCTCGTAGGTTCTTGTCGGTGGCACATCGGCACGCCATTCCCCGACGAGATGGGTGTCAGTTAAATAGATAACTAGTTGATAGGTAGCATTTGTGTCATTTTTAATTTGCAAATCAAGGTAATTGTAGGCACAGGTTGCCCCGCTTCCGAACGGCTGGCTCCGTTTTGAATCTGGGAAAACATCAAAGCTGTGGCGGTACCTTTCTGTTACCAGCAGCGGGGTATGTAACGTCATCCAATATATCAGATTCGAAAGTTGGCATAGGCCCCCGCCAGTTCCCGTGGTTACCTTGCCATAGTGGAGGATCATCCCGTCCACATAACCTTTGCTTTTACTCGTATTTCCAAGTAGCTTCCAATAGGAAAAAGTTTCACCCGGTTTGAGGAGGATTCCATTTAACGATTTAGCAGCAATTGTTAAGTTCTTGACTTTATTATGCTGCAGCCACATATCGACATCCTTTAATTGTCGAAGCAACACGGTTTTGTGGGTAAAAATGACGTGTTTTAATTTTGCAGTTTCTTTTTGTTTTGCATACCTTTTTCCGTCCGTGTACCATTCCCAATATCGTTTCAGACGATAATATTTTGTTCCCAAATAAATCCTCAGTTGATTACGTTTGATCGGCTGCTTGATTGGCATCATGTCAATCCCCGCTCTCTTTTCTATAGCTCTCTTAATATTATGATAAATCAAACAATATTTGTATTTAATTTTTCTTGAAAAAGTAAAAAGGGTATAATTCTAAATGAATTACACCCTTTTTACCGAGTTACCGTTTGAAAATTTTTGAAAAAAATCCTTTTTTGTATTGAGATTTTTCAGGGAGTGGTTGGGTTTTTGAGATAAAGATTTCTTCTTTATCAATCGCATGACTCATAGCTAAAACTAACCCAATTTCCGTGTCGTGCTCTTTGTTTGTGACAATCTTATGCACAACCTTATTTTTAGTAGCCAATTTAATATATTTCGATAACGCTTCATAGTTCATGTTTCCATTGAGAAGAAGCTGTGCCCCAGGGTACTTATTCATTGACTGCTTAATTTGCGGATAAACTTCGGTCTCTGCCACCTGTCTTTTGTAGAGGGCAACAATGATCCGTTCTCTTATCGTTCCTAAATATTTACGCCGCTCATCCGGTTTTGTTTCCAAAGGGCCGTATATCCCTTGCTGCAAGACCTCGTCAACGGTTGGCTTTTTCAAACAAATCAACTCCATATAATGACTATTATTATGTATGATAATACCTCAAAATGTGTTCCTTTCCAAAGTTAAGCTATTAAGGAAGCATTTTAGCACGGGGAAATGCTTAATTGCTAAGAAAAAATTACGTATACGAGAAAAAATACGGCTTTGCGACAGTTGACACACCTTTCCCGACAGTTGAACCAAACTTTGCAACAGTTAACATACCTTTTCCGCCAGTAAACTCACCTCTTCCGCCAGTAAGCTCACCTCTTCCGCCAGTAAACTCACCCCTTCCGCCAGTAAGCTCACCCCTTCCGCCAGTAAGCTCACCCCTTCCGCCAGTAAACTCACCCCTTCCGCCAGTAAACTCAATTTATCAATCAATCCCCCACCATGATCCATAATTAATATCGCCCAAACCCAAGAAATCCTCCCCTCCAATTGGAGAGAAGGACCACACATCATTATTTTTGAGTAGAACCGGTGAATTGCGCCTCTTCAGTTGACCCCTTCAACGCGGTTGTTGATGAGGTTCCACCGGTAATTACCATTGATACTTGATCAAAGTAACCTGTTCCAACCTCGCGCTGGTGGCGTGTAGCGGTGTAGCCGTATTGCTCGCTGTCAAACTCTGCTTGCTGCAATTCGGAGTAGGCTGCCATGCCGCGTTCCTTGTAGCCGCGGGCAAGCTCGAACATGCTGTGGTTTAAGGCGTGGAAGCCGGCAAGGGTCACGAATTGGAACTTGTAGCCCATTTTTCCAAGTTCCTCTTGGAATTTCGCAATTGTTTCTTCATCGAGTTTCTTTTTCCAGTTAAATGATGGCGAACAGTTGTAAGCCAACAATTTGCCAGGGAACTGCTCATGAATGGCTTCAGCAAATTGTCTTGCTTCGTCAATATTCGGCTCTGAAGTTTCACACCAAATGAGATCCGCATATGGGGCGTAAGCCAAACCGCGGGCAATCGCCTGTTCAATCCCTGCCCTAACACGGAAAAATCCTTCGCCAGTCCGCTCGCCGGTAATGAACGGAGCATCATTCATATCGATGTCACTTGTAATTAAATCAGCAGCATTGGCGTCGGTACGGGCAACTAATACGGTTGGAACGTCCATTACATCCGCGGCCAAGCGGGCAGCAATCAAGTTGCGAACCGCCGTTTGTGTTGGCAACAATACTTTACCGCCTAAATGGCCGCATTTTTTCTCGGAAGAAAGCTGGTCTTCAAAGTGGACGCCTGACGCTCCTGCTTCGATCATGCCCTTCATCAATTCGAAACAGTTTAACTGTCCGCCAAAGCCTGCCTCGGCATCGGCAACAATTGGAGCGAACCAATCAATCGAATCGTCACCTTCGGAATGGGTGATTTGGTCCGCGCGCTGAAGTGCCTGGTTAATTCGTTTGACCACGCTTGGCACACTGTTTGCCGGGTACAAGCTTTGGTCTGGATACATATGTCCGGAAAGGTTGGCATCGGCTGCTACCTGCCAGCCGCTTAAGTATATGGCTTTTAGCCCAGCTTTAACCTGCTGCACTGCCTGATTTCCTGTTAAGGCACCAAGGGCATTAATATAGTCTTCTTCATTTAGCAGCTTCCATAACTTT
Organism: Neobacillus vireti; assembly: GCF_001026695.1. GTDB lineage: Bacteria > Bacillota > Bacilli > Bacillales > Cytobacillaceae > Neobacillus > Neobacillus vireti. The sequence goes on along the minus strand of NZ_LDNB01000006.1, from coordinate 48,736 downwards.
TCAGCACCTTTAAGAGCCAAAGTATGTTCGATATCAATCGAACCGCGCAGCTTAATAACATCCTCGGCCGTGTACGGTCTTGTAATCCCTTGCCAACGCGAATCTAATTCCCAGCTTTCCTGCAACACAGCTACTCTTGAATCAGTCATTTTAAAAACTCCTCCTATCAATCTATTAGATTATTTTTCAAAAAATTAACGCCTTTTATAACTGCTCATATCCAGGCAATGTTAAGAAATCAACAAACTCATCATTTAAAATTAAGCGGTCAAATAGGCGAATAGCTTCATCAAACCGGCCATTCTCAAAGTATTGGATTCCGATTTCCTGCTTGATTCTCTCCAGTTCCTCGCCTTTAAATTGTTCATACATTTCGATCGTTATTTTCCTGCCGTCATCTAGAACCCCTCTTGGATGGCGAATCCACTGCCAAAGCTGCGCCCGTGAAATTTCAGCCGTTGCCGCATCCTCCATTAAGTTATAGATAGGCGCTGCTCCTCTGCCGGAAAGCCAGGAAGCGACATATTGAATGCCAACATTGATATTCGTACGGACACCTGCTTCCGTGATCGTTCCACCAGGTATCTCAAGTAAATCTTGAGCTGTAATCGTTATTTTCTGCTGTTTGGCCGTATGGATTTGGTTTGGCGTTGGCATTTCACGATTGAATGCTTCCATTGCTACTGGGACAAGTCCTGGGTGCGCTACCCATGTACCGTCATGTCCGTCGCGTGCTTCCCGCTCTTTATCGGCAAGGACTTTTGCGAAGGCCTCTTCATTAGCCTGCGGGTTATTTTTCACCGGAATTTGTGCCGCCATTCCGCCCATTGCAGGTGCCTTGCGGCGATGGCATGTTTGAATCGTCAGCAGCGAATAGGAGCGCATAAACGGTGAAGTCATCGTGACTTGAGCGCGATCCGGCAAAATGACATCCTTTTGGTTACGCAGTTTTTTTATAAAGCTGAAAATATAATCCCATCTGCCGCAGTTTAAGCCGGCGGAATGCTCCTTTAATTCATAAAGAATTTCATCCATTTCAAATGCAGCCATGATGGTTTCGATTAATACCGTTGCTTTGATGGTTCCTTGAGCAACCCCAAGCTTTTCCTGTGCAAAAACAAATACATCATTCCAAAGCCGTGCTTCTAAATGGCTTTCAAGCTTTGGCAGGTAGAAATATGGGCCTGAACCTTTAGCAAGCAGCGCCTTTACATTGTGAAAAAAATACATGCCGAAGTCGAAAAAGCTTCCTGAGATAGATTTGCCGTCTAAAAGCACATGTTTTTCTTCCAGATGTAGCCCGCGTGGTCTTGGAATTAGCACCGCTGTTTCTTCCTTTAACGCATATTTCTTCCCATTCGGGTTTTCAAAACGAATCGTCCGTTTCACTGCATCTCGTAAGTTGATTTGGCCTTCGACAGCATTTTCCCATGTTGGTGAAGTGGCATCCTCAAAATCAGCCATAAACAATTTCGCCCCAGAATTCAAGGCATTAATGACCATTTTACGGTCTGTCGGTCCGGTAATTTCTACACGGCGGTCTTGAAGGTCTTTTGGCAGCGGTGCAATCGTCCATTCCCCATTGCGAATATGTTTTGTTTCAGGAAGGAAATCCGGCAGTTTGCCGTTATCAATTTCCTGTTGGCGTTTTTGTCTGTACTGTAACAGTTCCAATCTTCTTGCACCGAACTTTTGCTCTAGCTCCTCAATAAAATTCAAAGCCTCCGGAGTTAAAATCTCATCATACTGGGCTTTTATTGCCCCTACCACTTCAATACCAGTCGTTTGTGTCGCCATGAACTTAATCACCTCTTTGTTATAATACAGTAACAACCTACGTTTTGTATTATATAACACAATATTTAAAAATGGAACTACTTTTCTGAAAATTTAAAGAAATAGGTAAAAATACCCTGTTGCTATTTTATTAAACTAATAAAATACTTGATATATCTGGTCTTGTATCGATTGGATATGATTACCTATTTGTTGTTGGGAGGGACTTGAGTGTTGCTTTATCTGAAGGAAATGGATGAAATTTTTGCAGAGAAGATATTAAGTTGGAGCTACGAGACACCTTATGATTTTTATGATAATGAGTATAGTGTGGAAGCTGTGCAGGAAATGTTGAATCACTCTTATTCAGCAATCTTGGATGATCATGATGAGGTATTTGGATTTTTCTGCATTGGTGATTCGGCTCAAGTTCCGATTGGTGCTGATTTTGGGGCATATCCTCAAGGTTATATTGATGTTGGCATTGGGATGAACCCAGAGTTTACTGGTCGGGGAAAGGGGTTTTCATTTTTTACATTTATTCTTCAGCAAATTTACGAGGTGCACGGTGTTGTTCCAGTTCGACTTACCGTGGCAACGTTTAATACCCGGGCGATCCGTCTTTATGAAAAACTTGGGTTTGTGAAGGAAAAAGAGTTCTGTCATAGGGATATTGAATTTTTGACGATGGTTAAAGGAGCCTAGTTCCTTTAACCATTTGACTGCACCCCAAATGTTTTTAAGTCCTATCACTAATTTCAAAAAGTTAATTCTTGATATAACCGCCGGAAGTCTCCCTCACGGTCGTTGCTGTTTAAAAACTCATCGCTTGCAATTGCTGTTAACAGTTTGCTTTTTAAAGTGGTTTCTGCCACTTCTTTAATAATCCACTTTCTCTTCTCAAAAAGAAAATTGAGATATTCTTCGTACCTTTCATCAAACTCCTGCTCCAGCTGCTCACGAATTTTCCTGGCAAAAGTTGGGCTCGCACCACCGGTTGAAACAGAAATCGACAAACGACCGCGGTGAAATGTCGATGGAAGATGAAAATCAGATTTCTCTAGATCATCGACTACCATAACGAGCTGGTGAGGCTCTGCTGAATCTTTTATCGACAAGTTAAGAATCTTATCGTTTGTTGCTGCAAAGACCATAAACGCCCCCTGCAAATCCCCTCCAGAAAAATGCCGCTGCACCCATTCAATTTTTCCAGCATGAAAGAGCCTTTGTATATCTTCCGTTGCTTCCGGGCTGACCACCGTAACACGAGCCCCAGTGCCAAGTAAGCCGCTTACCTTCCGCTCGGCCACCTTACCGCCGCCAACGACCACTACTCTTTTTCCTTCAAGCCGTAACATAATCGGATAATTTGAACTCATGCGTAACCTCCGCAACTCTTTTTTCAATCAGCGGAATTAATTTTTCAGCAAATCCAACTGGCTCACAAAAAATAATATCTCCGCCCGACTGATCCAGCTCTCTCTTCATTTTGACGGTATAGCCTCCAGAAAACAAGAAGTGAGGAAGTATATAAATCTTCTTATCTGCTAGTTTTGCCGCCACATCATGATAGAAAACTGGCGTAGTGACGAAGGCCGTGTGAACTTTACTACCAATTTTCTCTGCCAAACCCAATGCTAGTTTTTCAAATTCAATCGCCGCTTCAGGGGCTCGGCTCCCGTGGCTCACCATCAGCACCGCTTCATCCATTTTGCCTTCAAAACCAGCAGCAGCCAGCCTGTCCGCAAGAATTTCCACTATACTGTCATCAACACCTAGCGGCCTTCCATAGTGGAAAACAATGTCCGGATAGCGGTCCAGTTCTGCTGGAATATCCACCGCCGCATGAACCCCAGGCAATAGGAAAACAGGGACAACCGTGATTTCGCTTGCCCCTTGTTCGATGCAGATGTCAATCGCCTGAGTAATCGATGGTTCCTTATGCTCAAGAAATCCATAGGACTGAATGGCTGCCGCAGACTGGTGCATCACTTTTTTAATAAAAGAAATAAACTTCTCGTTTGCCGCTGCCCGCCTGCTGCCATGGGCAAGATAAATGACAGCCTCCATGATCTTATACCCCCTTAAGCGGTTGTCCTGCCAAGTATTCCACCAAGGCTTCTTTAGTTGCTCTTCTTGGCATCCCATGTGATCGAAGTCCAGCCATTTCCACAGATCCCATCGTTTGATTGCCCATACTGACTACCTGCAAATCCTTCATAAACTCTAGTACATCTATTCCACATTCCTTTAACCCTTCAATAAAAGGCTCTACAGATGCCCGGCAAGGGAAAACCATGGTGTTCACATCTGCTTCCTCTAGCATTCTTTTAAAAATAGGCAGGAATTGGAGGTCGAGCTCCTTTCTACTTGTTATCCAGTTGTCGGCATTAGGGTGATTATGTTTTAAAATTCTATTATCACCGACAATAAGTAGTTTACCTGCCTCTGACATCTCATCGATTAAATGGGGAGTCAAACCGCGTTCCCGTAAGGCATTTATTGTTTTAATAGAAACACCAAAAACATCCGCCGTTACTTTTCTAATATCCACTCGATTGTCCATCAATGTTTTGAAAAAGTCGCCGACACTTTCAGGAGATGTGAACAAAATTCCTTTATAGCTCGAAATGTTAGCTAGTATATCCGAATGAATTGGTAAGGATATCCTTTTCCATTTTGGGAATTCAATCACATCTGCGCCAGACTCCATTAATTCCTTCGCCAATCCACTGACACCCTCACCGGTTCGCGCAAGCATTATTTGCCGTCCATACAATGGCTTACGCTCAAACCAGCTAATTTTTTCCCGAAGTGAGATGACTTCACCGACAAGAATGATGGCGGGATTGGTGAACTTTGCTTCTAGGACCTTCGCTGAAATATTGGCAAGCGTCCCTTGCAATGTTTTCTGGCGGCCAAATGTACCCCATTGGATCAAAATGACTGGTGTGGTAGCAGGTTTGCCGTGTGTAACAAGATTCTCACAGATAAACGGTAAATTCCCGACACCCATGTAAAAAGCAATCGTATCGACACCGCGGGCAAGGCCTTCCCAGTCAAGCAGTGGCTTGCCGTCCTTAGATTTGTCATGGGCGGTGACGACGGCAAAGGATTCGGCATGCTCACGATGGGTGACAGGAATTCCGGCATAAAGGGGGGCTGCAATCCCCGATGAAATGCCAGGCACGATTTCAAAAGGAATTTCGTATTGGGCAAGGGCGGCTGCTTCTTCGCCCACGCGGCCGAAAACGCCGGGGTCGCCGCCTTTTAAACGGACGACCAATTTTCCTGCTAACGCCTTTTCCACCAAAAGATCATTAATGTTCTCCTGGCGTAAAATATGGCGGTCAGGCAATTTGCCGCAGTAAATGAGCTCACAATTGCTGGTGGCAAATTCTAATAGTTTTGGATTGGCAAGTCGGTCATATAAAATGACTTCAGCCCGCTTGATTGCTTCCATCCCTTTAACAGTGATAAGTCCTACGTCCCCTGGCCCCGCGCCTACTAAAAATACTTTTCCTGTTTTCATCCTGCAGCCTTCCTTCCGTGTTGCCATGCTAAGTGCTTTTTTGAGATTCGCTGATAAACATGCTAGATTCGCTGATAAAACGAAATATTCGCTGATATATTACTTAAATTCGCCGATAAACCTTGTAAAATCGCTGATAAAAATTTTCTTCGGGTGTTAAACACTGTTTTCGGTATTGTTTTTTTCAAATTTTACGAAAAACAGCCCTTATAATACGATAAAAACAATATCTTCTTCTCTTTCTACCTTAAATGTCCTTACTTGACCCTCGTCCGGTCCCTGGACCCTGCCATCTACTAATGAAATCTTCCAATCATAGACGGGGCAGTAAACATATTCACCGCTGACAAGACCTTCCGAAAGGACACCGCCCTTCGGATGGGGACTGTGATTTTCTAATGCGTAAACCTTGCCGTTTGTGACCTTAAATAGCGCAATTTCTGTCTGATTAATTTTAAGAGAATAACCTGCCCTAGCTTTTAGATTAGAATAGTTTGCCACCGGAATTCTTGTTAATGTTGTAATCATTTGGACTCACTCCCCAACCTTGATAGTATGCTGTGCATAATATTTATCTTGTATTTCTTCATTTTGAATGGCTTCGTTCCAAGGCTCGATGTACTTTTTCAGTGTTTGATTCATCCGCTCGTTTAACGCTTTACGTGTTTCCTCATCTGCCAAGACTTCCTTCACATGGTCTAAGCCTACGCGTTCCACCCACTTTGAAGTACGCTCTAAATAATTCGCTGTTTCCCGGTAATATTGGAGGTAGGCGCCAGTCATTTTCATAACCTCTGCCTGCGTTTTCACTGTGCATAGCAAGTCGCCAGGGCGAAGGTCAACACCGCCGTTACCTGCGACGTAAATCTCCCAGCCTCCATCAATACCAACGAAGCCGATGTCTTTAATTCCTGCTTCAGAACAGTTACGTGGGCACGCTGATACGCCCATTTTTACTTTATGCGGGGTATCCAGACGTTCAAACTTTTTCTCAAGCTCAATTCCCAGTGCCATTGAATCCTGGGTACCGTAGCGGCAGAATTGAGCGCCGACGCAGGTTTTTACGGTGCGAAGCGTTTTTCCGTAAGCATAGCCGGATGGCATATCAAGCTCTTCCCACATCGCCGGTAGGTCTTCTTTTTTCACACCGAACAAGCCAATCCGCTGCCCGCCGGTTAATTTTACTAATGGTACGTTGTACTTTTCCGCGACCTCAGCGATTTTTTTCAAATCAGCTGCTGTTGTAACCCCGCCGTACATTCGTGGGACAACGGAGTAGGTTCCGTCCTTCTGAATATTGGCGTGCATTTTTTCATTGACGAGGCGGGAATCACGATCATCCTTGTATTCATCCATGTGAATCATACCAAGATAATAGTTGATGGCCGGACGGCATTTCGTGCAGCCTTCCTCATTGTTCCACTCTAGTACGTTCATGACTTCCTTTACACTTGTTAAGCCCTTTGCCTTGATTTCTGCCACCAATTCCTCACGGCTTATTGTTGTACAGCTGCAAATGCTTGTTTTCTGTGCCGCAGCGGAATCGAATTGATCACCAAGCGTATGGGCAAGAATGCTGCTGACCATTGGTTTGCAGCGTCCGCAAGAACGTCCAGCGTTTGTGCAATGACTAACCTGGTCAAGTGTCGTGAGGCCTTGTGTTTGAATCGCTTCAACAATTGCCCCTTTTGTCACTCCATTACAGCCGCAAACGAGTTCATCATTTGGCATGGAAGCAATATCATCGCTTGCTCCGCTTCCCGAACATTCTGTTTGAAAGATGGAAACCCCGCTAATATCTTCTTTTTTCGTCAACATCCGGAACAACTTTGTACTATCCTTTGTATCGCCATAAAGGACGATTCCGACGATCAAATTATTTCTAGTTAATACTCGTTTATAGATACCTTCATATTCGTTGTAAATCATGATTGATTTCGTTGATCCATCTTCAAAAATTTCTCCTGCAGAGAAAAGGTCAACACCTGCCACCTTTAATTGCGTTCCGGTAACAGATCCTGCATACGGCTTCGCTTCACCCCCGCAAATCCGTTCTGCCAGTACTTTTCCCTGTTCATATAATGGCGCAACCAAGCCATAAACAATTTCTCTGTGCTCTGCACATTCCCCAACTGCGTAAACATTCGGTACGCTGGTTTCCATGAAGTCATTGACGACAATGCCGCGATTGACGTAAATGCCGCTGTTTTTCGCGACTGCTGTATTGGATTTAATCCCAATCGCCATCACCACAAGATCCGCTTCTACTTCAGAGCCGTCTTTAAAACGCAAACCTGTTACGCGTTCGTCTCCAAGGATTTCGACAGTTTCTTTTTCCATTAAGAAGTTCATGCCTTGGGATTCAAGCTCTGCTCTTAGCAGCGACGATGCAATCGGATCGAGCTGGCGTTCCATTAGGTGCGGCATTAAATGGACAACATCAACTTTCATTCCGAGATTTAGTAGCCCTCTAGCAGCTTCAAGACCGAGCAGCCCGCCGCCGATAACCACAGCCTTTTTATACTGCTCAGCCGACTTGATTATCATTTCACAATCTTGGATATCGCGAAATCCTGTTACGCCTTTTTTATCTGCACCTGGAATTGGCAGGATGAATGAATTGGATCCAGTCGCAATAATCAATTCATCATAGTCGACTTCTCGTCCTTGATTGCTGATGACCCGCTTTGCCTCTACATCAATGTTTGCAACTGTTTCTCCTGTAAATAATTGAATATTATTTTCCTTATACCAATCTAGTGGATTGATAATGATTTCATCAAAATTTGTATCGCCTTGAAGAATATTCGATAGCTTAATACGATTATAGTTTGGGTATGGCTCTTGTCCAAAAATAGTTATCTCAAATTGTTCTGGTGACTGTTTAAGGATTTCTTCAATCGTTCTAACACCGGCCATTCCGTTTCCGATCATCACTAATTTTCTCATGTTGGATCGCTCCCTATATATTTAAGTTAATTAATGTTTTCTTTATAGTTAAATTGTAAACCCTGCAGCTTGAAAAAATTGTGAGGTACGTCACATTTAACCACTGTATGTGAATGATTTCACATTATTGTCATAAAGGCTTTACGAAAATGAAAAGAAGGTGCCTCCATTGGAGACACCTTCTTGTTATTATGCCGGCTGCCGATTCTTTTTCACTAGCGGCATCGGTTTTACAAGCGCACTGATAACCGGAACAAAGACACCCGCTAGCACAACCGGAACAAGCTCCCACAATACAAGCGGCGGTGTAATCAGCCAGCCTGATTGATGGATACCATACAAAACCAGGAAATAGCCTAGACTGCCGATAAGCCCGGCCAGCCAGTTTATTTTTCTAAACAATAAATAGCACAGGGGAATCAATAGTAGTGTAATCGGTACATAGGAGGTAGGGTAATTAACGGCAGCAAAAATCCCTTTACCGACAAATCTTAATAAAATATATAGCCCCGCGGCCATGACAGGTATGTTATAGTCGCGAAAAATTCGAATCATAATGACCGTCAGCAGTGCAACCATTAGCACTGAATAAATTGGGTAAACCCACTCCGGAATACCGCCAAAAATTTGTGAAGCCGGGTCGGAGATGAGTGCAAGAATTTCTTCGGAGGCGATCGATTTTCCCTGCATGTATTGATCATAGGAAATCGCTCCATTTTCCTGCTGCATATTCGGGAACATCAAACATTCAAGTAAAAACATCGCGAACCAAGTATGCATTGATTTCCAAGTTGGCTTTACATCTCTAGTGAACATGTAGTAACCGCGCCAAACCCCAAAAATCATAATATCTGTGGCAATGTAATAAATAAAGTGGGTCGGGCTCCACGTTGTTAAATCAATACCATAGGCAATATGATAGGTAAAGTCTAACGGAATACCAATTAGGAATAATACATAGCCAATCGTAATCAGATTTCGTGAAAATCGGTCCATAAAATGGGAGCGCCGCCACTCTTGAAATAACAAATACGCTCCGAGGGCAAATCCAAGTGTATTAACAATATGGGGAATGGAATATTCCTCAAACAAATACTTAAAGTGATACGATGCATCCCAGGCAGAACCAATAAATTTTAATAAAAAGGCGATTACCCATAATCGATAATATTTCAAGTTCATTATCCCCTCTCCTGACCTTATCCCAATAAGTCAAATGGATCCCCCAAAATGGCGATTAGGATATAATTAATCGCTATGGCGATACCGAACACGATTCCAACATTTCGGACTTTTTTTTGGGTGAATAATTTATACATAAATACAATTCCTGCTGTGACGACAAAGACGTTACAGGCCAAAAATGTCCAAAGCATACTTTCACTATGCGGGACGGCTGTAACATGCAATAAATATAACGGTATCAATTGCTTACCTCCAAAACCAGCATTTTAATAAACGAAATCTTTAGCTGCCAGCCTTTCTTTTAGAAGACGAATTTCCTAGATAAAATGTTTCATTTTTCTAACTTCATTCCTTATTCTATCATTAATTTTAGCGCAATTGGCTATTTATTTACAGTAAATTCTTGCACTGGCTGAATCCGGTAATGTACATTAGAGTAATGGACGATGATTGGAGAGGAGAATGTTCCATGAAGCAAATTGTTATTAGCATTTTACTATTATCTGTTGTATTTCTAACTGCATGCAATTCAATAAAAGTCCCTAAGTCGACAATGGATCATAAAATGAGTGCCACCCCTACCGATGTGGTTCCAACTAAATCCGAATGGACATTGACAGACCAACCGCAAGCTAATGTGGAAATTCCAATTTCCATTTTAATAATGGATAAGAATGGTAAACCGATAAAAACATTTGAGACGGTTCACGAGAAAAAGATGCATTTATTTATCGTTAGTAAAGATTTAGCTTATTTTTCCCATATCCATCCTAAATATGAAGGGAATGGAAAATTTAATATTACAACTAGCTTCCCTGCTGGAGGAGACTACAAAATTATTTCTGAGTCAACCCCAAAAGGCGGTGGCGATAGCAGTCTGGAAACTCACTGGGTTCATATCGAAGGAGAGCCTGCAAAGGAAGAACCGCTAATTCCGGATGAGGCGTTTACCAAAGTGGTTGATGGCAAAAAAGTGTCACTCACATTTAGCCAACTTGCGGCCGGAAAGACGCTGCATATGACGTTTACCATCACGGATGCAAAAACCAACAAACCGATAAAAAATCTGCAGCCCTATTTAGGGGCGATGGGTCATACGGTGGCCATCAGTGCGGATGCCGAAAAATACTTGCACATTCATCCAATGACCACTTCAGGAAATGGACCAAGTGTAATCTTTATGACGATTTTCCCGGAAGCTGGCGTTTATAAAGTTTGGGGACAATTTAAACACAATGGTAAAGTCTTCACAGTACCATTTGTTATAGATGTGCCAAAAAAATAAACCAAGAAAAGCGCAAGCGCCCTGGTCAGCGGCGTATGGCCTGGAGCGCTCCAACTGAGATAAAGGAAACACGAAGAGCCGGAGGCGATTCGATGTTGACTTATCGTAGGGCGGAGAGCGAAGGACATTAGCCGCTAGGGCGCTGGAGCTGGACAATTCTCAAAGTTCAATGATATAAATTCTGATACTACAAAAACCCCTACTACAGTCGAATAGGGGTTTTTGAATGCATATTCAATACATTTATTGGAAATTGGTGCCTAACACCCCTCCCGTGTGAGGTAGACGGTTAGGAGGAGAACTCCCTCCTGCTTTTAAACATAAAGTCTACACTTCTCCAGAAGGTATGACCATCGGGGTATAGGCTGGTAGTGGAGTACCAAAATTAGGGGTACCATCTGGTTTCCAATTGATTTTTTGAACCCTTGGATTCCGAAGCCTTCCCAGACCATGGTCTCCTTCATCCTCCGAAAACGAAAACGCGTGGTAGACGATCCAGTCCTCAGATCCGTCTGGGGATTGAGTAAAGCTATTATGCCCAGGGGAAAATACTCGTTTTTTTACACTTTTCGAGAAAACTGGTCCTGGATACTTTGCCCAAGAATCAGGATCAAGAAGATTTGCCGTTTCACATGCTGTAAGCATCCCTAAGCAATAGTCATCAGACCATGTTGCACTTGCAGAAAAAACCAGAAAAACTTTACCATTCCGTTTTAGAAATATAGGACCTTCATTTATTGCCATTCCACCTTGTTTCTCCCATGCTTCAGCGGGAGCCGATATTAATATGTTTTCACCTATTAGTGTCCATGGGTTTTCCATTTTTGCTATGTATAGTGCTGATCCATAATCAGGAAAATATCCATAACCTGAGTAAATAAAATATAATTCATCATTATGCTGAAGAACGGTTCCATCTAAACCAGGATGGTCGGTATTCACCGCACCCCTGAAATGCCACTTGCCAAGCAATGGATCTGAAGAAGAATTTTCAAGTACAAAGATTTGCCGCGTGTCATCTCCACCCCCATCATTGGCAGTAAAATAAATGAACCATTTTCCGTTAATATAATGTATTTCAGGTGCCCAAATATTGTGGCTATATGGACCTTCTGCTGGGGGAGACCATATTATTTTTTTCTCTGCTGTCGAAATTCCTGTTATGGTCGGACTCTTCCAAATTGCAATATGATCAGATAAAGTAATGGTTAAATAATAGTAACCGTCTGTATGTTTATAAATATATGGATCTGGACCACTTTCAAGCAGGGGATTCATAAACATTTTATTTTTTTGACTTGAAATAATGTTGTGGGTTTGTGTTTCCATTATTAGTTCCTCCAAATCCAACCTATAACCAAAAGAAATGAGGGAAGTTTAACTTTCCTTTGGTTATAGACTATTAATTTTGTAAATGACAGTTTACTAACTTTGATATTGATTTATTTTTTGCTAATGCTAAAATTCCTGCCGATAGAAACATTAAAGCCCCTAAAAGGTCCATCACTAAATAGGAAGCAACCCCTAATAGAATAAACCAGATAGGTTTCTTTACTTCTGCTTTATCGTCCTTCAATGTTTTCGCTAAAACAAAGTTTAAGATTCCCAGTATAACAAATAGCATTCCAAAGCTAACAGAAAACATATACAAACTGCCAAAAATCGATTGGGCAGCCTCAAGTTTTGCTAGAGTGTTATATGAGGAGTTCAATCCTTTATTTTTTATATATGATGCATAAACAAAAATGGTAAGGAGTCCTGATAGTATTTGCCATGTAGAACCGACCATAAGTAATCTTCTCTCGAGCTTTCTATTCACCATTAAGCCTCCTTAACAGGCAGAATTTGTTTTTATTATCCTTTAACACCGGATGACAAGGAGAGTGATTCCATAAAGTACTTTTGTGTAAATAAATATAGGATAAATGTTGGAACAATTGCTACCAGTGCTCCAGTTAAAGCATGAGCTACATCTAGTGCATACATCCCCTGGAGTAATTGTAATCCTGGTGTAATTGGCATTTTTTCAACATCATTAAACACAATAGATGGCCATAAGAAGTCATTCCAAGAGGCTGTAAATGTAAACAATGCTACAACTGTCAATACAGGTCTTATCAATGGCAAGATCAACTTAAAGAATATTTGGAAATCAGAGGCACCATCCACTCTCGCAGATTCATCAAATTCCTTAGGAATCCCCTGCATAAACTGTCTGATGAGAAAAATATTAAATACTCCAGCTGCCCCTGGAACAATCGCCGCTAAATAATTATTTACCCAGCCCAATGTATCAATAATTTTATAGAGTGGAATAAGATTTACGACTGCTGGGAACATCATCGTCGCCATTAAAAAGACAAAGATAGCATCTCTTCCCTTAAATTTCATTCTTGAATATCCATAACCAGCTAATGAAACGATTACTAATACTAATACTGTTTGTGATACCGATATAATAAGCGAGTTCATAAACCATTTGGCAACTGGAGCACTTGTATTACCAAAAAGGACATCCTGGTAATTACCAATAACCCAATTAATAGGTAAAATCGTAAAAGCATTTGTTTGAATATCGGCCTCACTTTTGAAGGAACTGATCATTGTATACAAGACAGGGACAATCCAAATAAACACCATTAATAGTAAAAAGATTACAGCAACAATTTTTGAAATTCTTTTTTTCTCCAAGGTAAGCACCTCCTAATCACGTTGTCTTAAAAAGAAGAATTGGATCGCAGAAACAACCATAATACATAAACCCAGGATTACAGCCAGTGCAGCCCCAATACCAGCAATGGAAATTCCAGAACCAAATGCGTTCTCTTGAATGTACATTAACAAAACTGTAGTTGAGCTTGTTGGTCCTCCTTTTGTTAACATAAGGGGTTGTCCATATACATTAAATTGTGCGATTGTTGTAATGACAACAGTATATAATATTTGAGCTCTTATGCTAGGTAAAGTGATTCTAAAGAATCTTTGGATACTATTTGCCCCATCCATAGAGGCAGCTTCATATAAATCCTTTGAAATACCGTTAAGAGCGGCCTGATAAATAATCATATTCGCACCGATCGTCCACCAAACAGTTACAGTCACTAATGTAATCCAAGCGTATGGCTGGGTAGCGAGCCAGTTCGTTTCTACATTAAGATAATGATTAAGTGGTCCAAAAGAAACACTATAAAGCATGGAAAAAATAATCATTACGGCAGAAACGGAGAACAAAGTGGGCATGTAGAATAATGCCTGAAAAAACTTCATCCCCTTTGGTTTAGTGTTAAGACCTGCAGCTAATAGTAAAGGAACAATAATACAAGCAGGAACCGTAAAAAGAACAAACTTAAAAGTATTCCCCAAACCAGTACGTAATTGATCGTAAAATGTTGAGTCTTGATTAAACAATATTTCTTTATAATTAGCGAATCCTACAAATTCGGGATCTCCTATTAGATCCCAGTTGGTAAAAGAAATATAAATACCATATAAAGTGGGGAAAAGAAAAAAAATTGCAAATAATATTAGATGTGGTCCGATGTAAAGATACGGAGAAAAATTAATACGGTTTTTACCCGAATGTTTTTCTATACCTGAAGACATTTTTAATTCCTTGTTCACTCCAGCATTTATCATAAATTTAAACTCCTATTCTTAAGTTATCGAATAGAGAGAGAAATCCTTATGCTCTTATAAGGATTTCTCTATAATTCTGCTAACCACCCAATATTAATAAACTAATTTCTAGCAATTTTATTTTTTATTGTTTGTTGCAATTTTATCCTCGACTGCCTTTTGAGCTGATTTTAATCCTTTATCAATATTTAATTTTCCATAGATCGCATCACCGACTAATTTATCAACTTCTTCTGCTACAAATCCATTGTATTTATAATCAAAGATTTTAAGCGTATTTTGCATTTCAGGATTTTTCACTAAAAATGATTGTGGTAAGTTTTGATATTCAGGATTTTCTAATGTCGCTAATGCTGCAGGATTTTGGCCAGCTTTAGCCCATGGAAGTGAATTTTCTCTGACATAATCAAGGAAATCCATTATACCCTTCGTCTTCTCTTCAGATCGATTTTTGTCCTTAAACATTACGAATTGATGTGAGGACGTCCAGTTGACAATTTTATCAGGCGAAATCTGAGGGAAGCTTGTTAAACCCCACTTCAAATTTTTCGCTTCATTTACACTATTTTGCATCCAGATTCCTTCTGGAAAAAAGATTGCCTTACCGGATTTGAATAACTGACCTGGGTCTTCTCCATCCTTGTTAGTAATTTTGTCATCAACTAATCCTTTTAATAGTTCTAATGCTTTCTTAGCTTCTGGAGTATTAAGAGTTGGTGTTTCACCGTCACTAGTTATATCTCCACCAAGTTGATTGTAAATCGATAAAAAGATCGGTCGGGTCCAAGTTATCCCAATACCAATGATTTTATCTTTTTTAGCCAATTCTCCAGCGGCTTTTATTTCATCAAAGGTTATCACGTTATCATCGAGTGCATGTGGTGCATATTTTTCTAGTAAATCTTTATTGTAATACATGACAAAACTGTGTACATCTAATGGAACACTATATCTGCTTCCATTAAGATCACCAATATTCCATCCTGCCGGTACATAGTTTTCAGCTTTAATTTCAGGATGGTCAGCCAATTTGTCGTCATACTTGGTTAATAAGTCATTATCAACAAATTGTTTAATTCTCTCAGCATGGACAATTGTAAGATCAGGAATCCCTTTTCCAGAGTTAACGACCGTTGGGATCTTTTTATACATATCATCAGCTTTAATGGATACATTTTTTACCTTGAATTTTGGATTTGTCTTGTTATATTCATTAACGATTTGTTCCATATTCTTACCATCAGGCCCTGTAAACGGGTTCCAATAGACAATTTCATTAGCTGAAGAAGAACCCCCGGAGCCTGAACTAGTTGAACTACAGCCTGACAAAGCCATCATAACCACAAAAAGTATGGAGAACATTAATACTGATATTTTCCTCATTGGTTTTCCCCCTGATTTTTTTATAATAAAAATGATACCCTAACAGCTTGTAAATTGTCCTCCTCCCAATTAAATACAGAATAATTAATAGCAAGTCCACTTATAAATAAATATTTTACTATATATAATTACCTTCGCCTGAACCTTTATAATTTTCAGACAGAGGAGATTATACTTAATTATGAATCTAGGAATTATTTATCGTTAATTGCCCTGATTTTGTTTAAGTCTACTTTGGCTACTCGATTTTCCTTTAATAAGCCGTTAACCTCTTGCTGCACATCAGTAATTTGTGTATAACAAAATCCACTAATATATGGAGTACTTTTAATTGCTTGAGTAATAGATTCATAACGATGTAAGAACTCTTCTTCACTCTTTACTTGATTACCGTAGCCCCAGCCTTTTTCGGAATTGAATGCAATGCCGCCATATTCACTTATAATGATTGGCTGACCGTTATATTTGTAACCTTGTGCCATCGCATGTTTAAAATTATTAAATGCTAAATCGTTATGAACTACTTTTTCTTTGTCTGTATATCGCTCTAAAAATTCATCACCAAGCTCTACATAATCATGCAGCGAGATAATGTCTGAAACGGTGTGCTCCCAGCCGTCATTTACAATAACAGGTCTCATACTATCAATAGCTTTTGTAAGATGATAGATTCCTTCAGTAAACTTCTGCTGCTTTAAGTTTGTATAAATATTTTTCACACCCCAAGATTCATTAAACGGAGTCCAGGTAATAATGCTTGGATGATTATAATGTTGTTTCACAACTTCTATCCATTCCTCTGTAAAATTCTGAACAGCCTCATCTGAAAACTCATAGGTTGCAGCCATTTCGGACCAAACAAGTAGACCTTTTTTATCTGCCCAATAAAGGAAGCGCTGGTCTTCCACTTTCATATGCTTCCTTACTCCGTTAAAGCCCATCTCCATTGTCCGATCAATATCCTCAATGATTGCTGCTTCTGAAGGCGGTGTTAAATGGGACTCTTCCCAATACCCCTGATCTAAAATAAGTTTTTGATAAAGTGGAATATTATTCAATAAAACATTCCCATTCTCGATTGAAACCTTTCGCATTCCAAAATATGACTTTACAGAATCTATAACTTCATCGTTTTGGTATAAAGTAAATTCTACATCATATAAATTGGGAGCTTGTGGACTCCAATGGACCACTCTCCAATGGTGAAACTCACTTGCAATATTCGTCTTGATTGTTTGATTTGAGCGATTAACCGTTAGCTCAAATGCTTTAATTAATTCACCTTTAAATGTAATTGTTGTTTTCAAGACTAAAGATGGATCAATGTTTCCTGAAACTTCATAGGCAAACTCCACTGATTCTGTATCTATATCAGGAGTAATCTTAACTGCTTGAACATGGGCTTCATTCAAAAACTCAAGCCAGACTGTTTGCCAAATTCCCGTTGTTTGAACATACCAGCATTCATAACTATCATCTAACCAACGCTGTTTTCCTCTTGGCTGGAAACAACTTTGACTATCTTCAATTTTCACCACAATATTTAATTCATTTTTCTCATCTAAATAATCAGTTATTTTAAAAGAGAAAGCGATCTGTCCACCTTTTCTTTCACCAACAAAAGTACCGTTCACCCATAGCTTTGTTATATAATCAGCCGCTTGGAAATGAAGTATTAACTTCTTTTTTTCATATTCACTAGGAATGGTTACGCTTTTTTGATACCAGACATTAGGACAAAATACTTCCTCACCAATGCCGCTGGCTTTTGTTTCATATGTAAAAGGAACAATAATTTTTTTATCAAAATTTGATTCTTTGAACCACTTTTCCTTTTCACCTTGGTTCTCTCTATCAAACTTAAAATTCCATTCGCCATTTAAATTCATCCAGTCTGCCCTTTCAAATTGGGGTCGTGGATATTCTTTTCTCGGAATATTCATTTCTGTCATTTTATATAGCTCCTTTAAATAATTTCTTATCAAAAATCTGAGTTATCTGGTTATTGAAAGTGCTTACACTGTAATTTTATATTAAGAGATATCCTCATTAATATACTAAATTTAGTATATAATATACTTTTGGTAAAAGGCTAGTTTACTAAATCTTATTCATAAAATAAATCACAACAAAAAACCCAAACGCCGACAAAGGATAATGCCTACGTTTGGGTTGTACCTTCTTTTAAACATGATATCTATATTGAAAGGTTAATTTTCATATAGAGTACCCATATGTCATGTTATTATCGTTTCCAATATTTCTACACTTTCACTTATTTTAAGTTCAACAGGTACATAAATTCTTTTGGGTTTATAAGTACCTTCAATTTGTTCTAAAAGTAGTTCAACTGTTTTTTTACTACATTCAGCAATATCCTGCTTTATAAACGAAATTCCAGATATACCTAGTGGATCAAAAGTTAGCAATTCAATTTTCCGACCTATTTCTTTCTTTAGTGAACTTATTGCTAAATGGGTATACAACGCTAACTCAGCATTCATTGTAAACACAGCTGTCATTTCCGGTTTATTCAATAAAAAGTCTCTAATTAACTTTGGGGTTTTACTCTGAGCTATTTCATTGAAGCTCAAAGTCAGCCATAGATTTTTATTAATGGTAGTTTTCCTTTTTAAAAAGGCATTTTCGAATCCTCTAGCTCTCTCGTGAGTCACTGTATTAGTGATAATTGGGGATATAAGGCCAATATTTTTATGTCCTTTGTTTATTAAGTAGGAGATAGCCTCGTAAGTTCCCGCTTCATTTTCAGAGGTCACACTATAAGTTAAAATATTCTCCATATACCTGTCTATTAATACAAAGGGGAATTTATCCAGCGTTAGCCTTAGCACAGCATCATTATAGGTTTCTTTTTCTGTAGGAAAAATAATCATTCCCTTAACGTCCATTTCTCTAAACATCTCGATCGCATCTGCTTCTTCAAATTGGGACTCTCTTGTTATCTTTATAATTAGATTATGACCTGTCTGGGAAACATATTTTTCAATATTATTGACAAACTCTTGTTCAATCCTTGTTTTCATACTAGGGAGAATAAGGCCAATTAATCCTTTCGGTTTATTCGGTTGTCTGATTGAAGTCGTTAGACTGCTCTCACAGACAAACGTTCCTTTCCCTTTAATTCTTTCTACTATTCCTTCTTCCGCAAGACCTGCAAGTGCATTTTTAGTGGTAATTTGACTTACATGGAATTTTTCAGTTAACTCCTTTTCTGAGGGAACACGGTCACCTACTCGTAACTTACCAGATTGTATTTGCTCTTTAATTTTATTTTTTATTTGTTGATACAGAGGTTCATTCTTAATCTTAGCTCACCCTTACCCTTAAATAATACAACTTATATTAAGTATATTAATACTTAATATATATTTTTACAACAAAATACTATCCTTTCAACAATTTCAGGGAACTGATGAAGAAAGATAAAGGCTTACACAATGGAAAAAAAGCCTTCATCCCTATTTAAAGAATGAAGGCTTTTTACAGTTATTCATATTAATACTAAGAATAGTATTTGTTTGAATTAATACATTTCGGAAGTTGTTTTCGCCTGCATGTGAAGCAGTAAGTAGTCTGGACCGCCCGCTTTGGAGTCAGTTCCGGACATGTTGAAGCCGCCGAATGGCTGATAGCCAACGATTGCTCCAGTACAGCCACGGTTGAAGTAAAGGTTACCAACATGGAAGTCTTCACGAGCTTGTTCCATGTGAGCACGATTTGTTGTGATAACTGCGCCAGTCAAACCATACTCAGTATTGTTGGCAATTTCGATCGCTTCATCGAAATTTTTCGCCTTTGTAAACCCAACCACTGGTCCAAAAATTTCTTCCTGCATGATGCGCGCTTTTGGAGCAAGATCGGCAATGATTGTTGGTTTTATGAAATAACCTTTAGAGTTATCGCCTTCACCACCAGCCAATAGCTTACCTTCTTGCTTGCCAATTTCAATGTATTCCATGATTTTCTTGTAGGCGTTGTTATCAATAACTGGCCCCGTGTAATTTGAATTGTCTACAGGATCACCAATTGTTAATTGGTTTGTTAATTCAACAACACGGTTCAATACTTGATCATAAACATCTTCAACAATTACTGCACGAGAACATGCAGAACATTTTTGTCCGGAGAATCCGAAAGCTGATGCCATGATGGATTGTGCTGCCAGCTCAAGATCGGCTTCACTATCAACAACGATGGTATCTTTACCGCCCATTTCCGCAATTAAACGCTTCATCCAAATTTGACCTTCGTTCAATTTAGAAGAACGTTCGAAAATGCGAAGTCCGACTTCTCGTGAACCTGTGAAGCTAACAAAACGGGTATCTTTGTGGTCAACTAAATAGTCGCCCACTTCAGAGCCGTTTCCTGGAACGAAGTTTAATACGCCTTTTGGAAGACCTGCCGCTTCCATTACTTCAACAAATTTAGCAGCAACAATCGGTGTGGTTGAAGCTGGCTTGAGTAGAACAGTATTACCAGAAACAATGGCTGCTACCGTTGTACCTGCCATGATAGCGAACGGGAAGTTCCATGGTGAAATGATAATCCCCACTCCCAGTGGAATATAGTCATAACGGTTATATTCGTCTGGGCGGCTATTAACGGGAACGCCATTTTTCAAAGACAACATTTGGCGTCCATAATATTCAAGGAAGTCGATTCCTTCTGCCACCTCAACATCTGCTTCTCTCCATGATTTACCTGCTTCTTTTGTTAAAAGGGCAGAAAACTCAGCTTTACGGCGACGAATCATTGTTGCTGCTTTAAAAAGCACATCCGCGCGAACTTCAGGCTTTGTCTTTTTCCATGTTTTAAATGCTTCAACGGCTGCCTGCATTGCTTTTTCAGCGAGGTCTTTGCTCGCTTTAGAAACACGGCCGATAACCTGTGCTGTATTAGCTGGATTGTAGGAAACAATTTTATCTTCTGTTGTAATCTTTTCACCGCCGATGACAAGGTCGTAGTCCTGTCCTAGATAACCTTCAACGGTTTCTAACGCCTTGAGATAGGCTTGGCGGTTTTCTTCCTTCGAAAAATCTGTAAATGGTTCGTGCTTGTAAGGTTGTACCATTCTTAAAACCTCCTATGTAATAAAACGTTTACATCCACTGTCCATTCTATCATGATTCTTTTCTGAGCGGCAATAATTTGAGAATTGAAAAAAGACCTGGCACTAGGGCCGGGTCTTATTGGTAAATATAAACGAATGGTTCAGTCGCATCTGCTTTTTTGACGATAAGAGCTTCAGGGCCGTCTACCGAGGTAACACTTACCGAAACAGAAAGATACTTTGGAAAATGCTCCATTACTAAGCCTGTCACGTATTGGGCAAATCCGATCCCTTCTGTTTTTCCATAAAATTGGATTGGAATGGTGATATTCAATTCCTGCATCTGGTCGCCAACATAAAAGCCTCTGCCGATGACACCATTAAAGTTTGGAAAATACTCTTCTACATCCTGCTTAAAGTTTAGAAAGGCAATTTGATCATCACGATGATCGTTTTGAGCAGCAGCTGAAGGGAATAAATAGTGTTTTTCATCTACATTTTCCCAGCTATTTAAACTCGATTTGCCCTTATCCACCGTTGCATAACTAATGAACCTTCCAGGTATAACCGAAGATTTAGTTTGTTGTTCAAATAGTGCGATTGTAATTGGCACATCGGAGACATCCTTCATCGCACGCAGTCGTTTGACTACTTCTTCGGCGATTTTCTTGCCTTCCCTTTCCATTTCTGCAGCGGGCACTTTCATTTCTTTTTCAATCGTCCCAGTGCCCTGCGGCACTTTATAATAGTAGTACGAATTTAACGCCAGTCCAATTGTCACACCACCGAGCGCTACAGTTCCTTTATCGTCTTTTGTTAAATAATCGTGCTCTAAAATATGGGCTAAATAAATTGGACTGCTAGGCTCTTCGACCGTTCCGGAATTAACCGGATTTAAGCCGATATTCTCTTCTGCCTTCATTTTATTTTCTTTCAGCTGCGCATCCGTGTATTGACGGTTCAACCATTTCCTTATGGTCTTCCCGTCAATTTCTTTCCCTTCACGGAAATAATATTTGTCCGTATCAAAGCTATTTTGGGCGATTCTCATTAGGCCCATTTCAAATTCATTCAAATCATATCTTGTGTTGATATTACTGACGACCAGCCCGCGTGCTTCCCCAGGCTCAAACGGTAAAATCGTCCGATAATACTTATCTGAAATATTATATTTCGGAATAATCGCCTTCCCTTTTTCCTTCTCCTTTGTTTGGACAACTTCATTTTGCTTCTGAAAGTTGGGTGCACAGGCACTCAGCAAAAAGACAAGGGAGAGGGCGAGCAATGAGACCTTTCTCATTTCGAAACACCTCTTATTTATTTAATTCTTCTAAAAGCTTCTCCTCATCCCACACTTCAATGCCCAGCTCTTCTGCTTTCTTTAGCTTCGAACCAGCGTCAGCACCGGCAATGACGAGATGTGTTTTTTTGCTCACACTGCCGGCGACATTGCCGCCAAGTGCTTCAATCTTTTCCTTGGCTTCGTTTCGCGATAATAGCTCAAGCTTTCCTGTAAGGACGACTGTTTTTCCGGCAAAAATCGAATCTGATTCTGTGGCCGAAACCGGTTTGACTCCTTTATACGCCATATTTACCCCGGCAGCAGCTAATTCATTGATTAGTTCCTTTGCTTCGTCTTGTTCAAAGAAGGCAACAATGGAATCAGCCATTTTTTCGCCGATTTCGTTTATCGCGATTAATGCATCCTTAGAAGCAATCGCAAGTTTATCCATACTATCAAAATTGATAGCCAGCGTTTTTGCAGCTTTCGCGCCGACATGACGGATCCCAAGACCAAATAACAGTTTTTCAAGCGAATTGCTTTTGGAGGCTTCAATAGCTTCTATTAGATTAGAAACTGACTTTTCGCCCATTCTTTCAAGGGCTAAAAGCTGTTCACTTGTAAGCTTATAAATGTCAGCAACATCGCCGATTAATTTTTCGGCAAACAGCTGACTGATAACCCTTTCGCCAAGGCCGTCGATATTCATCGCGTTCCTTGAGACAAAGTGAATCAAGCCTTCGCGAATTTGCGCTGGGCATTTAGGATTGATGCAGCGCAGTGCTACCTCACCCTCAAGGCGTACAAGTTCACTCTCACACTCGGGACAATGGGTTGGCATCTTAAATTCTACTTCATTGCCTGTCCGCTGATCTGCCAGCACATTGACCACTTCCGGAATGATATCGCCCGCTTTTTTAACGACGACTTTATCGCCAATTTTAATATCCTTCTCGCGGATTAAATCCTCGTTATGCAAGGAAGCACGCTGCACCGTTGTTCCCGCTACTTTGACAGGCGTTAGAATCGCTGTCGGCGTGATGACACCTGTTCTGCCGACACTTAGCTCGATATTTAAAAGCGTTGTCACCACTTCCTCAGCAGGGAATTTAAAAGCAATTGCCCAGCGCGGACTTTTTGCTGTAGTACCAAGCTCATCCTGCTGCTCTAAAGAATCGACTTTGATAACGATTCCGTCAATTTCATAAGGAAGATGCGGGCGTTTTTCGGTCCAGCTTGTTACAAACTGGATTACCTCTTCAACTGTCGCGCATGTTTGCCGTTCTTTATTTGTTTTAAAACCAAGATGGTCTAAATAATCCAGCCCTGCGCTGTGGGATACTGCTCCAATTGCTTCTGGATTGCCAATTCCATATAGAAAGACATCCAGCTTTCTCGATGCGGCAATCTTCGGGTCAAGCTGTCTGAGTGAACCTGCAGCGGCGTTCCTTGGGTTGGCAAACAGCTCTTCACCGCGTCCCGCTCTTGCCTCATTCAATGCTTCAAACGAGCGCTTCGGCATAAAGGCTTCACCACGGACCTCTAACGAAACAGGTTCCCGTAAACGCAACGGAATCGATTTGATGGTTTTTAGATTTGCAGTGATATCTTCACCAATTGTTCCATCCCCGCGGGTAGCACCTTGGACAAATAAACCGTCTTCGTATCTTAATGAAACGGCAAGCCCGTCAATTTTCAGCTCACATACATAAGAAAAGTCATCGCCGACCGCCTGGCGGATGCGGCGGTCAAAGTCCCTTAAATCCTGTTCATTAAAGGCATTCCCAAGGCTTAACATCGGGGTGCGGTGTTCAACCTTTTCAAAAAGTGCAAGAACGGCACCGCCGATACGGACTGAAGGAGAATCTGGCGTTTTTAACTCCGGGAACTTTTCTTCCAACTCCAGCAGTTCCTGCATGAGTTTATCATACTCCGCATCTGGTACAGATGGTTTGTCTAACACATAATATTCAAAGCCATATTGATTTAATAGGCTTCTGATTTCTTTGATTTTCTGTTCAGCGATTTGAAGGTCCATATATCCAGCCCTTTCATTCGGTTATACCCTTTCGGGGACATAAGTGCTTGTTACGCTTTTTTAATTGGTGCAAACTTGGCTAAAAGGCGTTTAATCCCAACTGGGCTCGGGAAGGCAATGTCAAGCTCGGTTCCTTCGCCTTGACCTTTTACACTGACAACTGTTCCGGTTCCCCATTTACCATGCTCCGCCTTATCGCCAACCTTCCAGCCGACTTCATCGCCACTGGTTGCAGCGGAAACAGGCCTTGTCACCGGTTTTCTTTTCGCCGCCGGTGTAGCGAATGATCTAGATGCGCCAAATGAGGAATTTCCAGATGAGCCATAAGAACTTCCTGACGAGCCAAACGTTCTTCCACTTGACCCAAATGGCGTATTCATCCGTTTCTCCGGTTCAACACCTTCAATCAAATCTTCCGGTATCTCACTGATAAATCTTGATGCCGGGTTCATATTGGTTCTACCAAACAAGGTTCTCATTTGGGCATTGGTGATAAATAAACTTTGCTCTGCCCTGGTAATGCCGACATATGCAAGGCGGCGCTCTTCTTCCATCTCGACTTCTTCCATAAGCGAACGGCTATGCGGGAAGACGCCTTCTTCCAGGCCAATCAAGAAAACAACCGGGAATTCCAAGCCTTTTGCTGAGTGTAACGTCATCAGCGTGATCGAATCAACCTTTTCCCCATCATCATCTAATGAATCAATATCAGCAACAAGTGCTAGATCTGTTAAAAACGCAACAAGGCTTCTATCTTCACTGGAGTCTTCAAAGTTTTTTGTTACCGATAATAATTCCTCAAGGTTTTCTAAGCGACTTTGGGCTTCAATTGATTTTTCCGCTTTGAGCATTTCCCGGTAACCCGTTTTTTCCAAAACTTCCTCTACTAGTTCAGTTACCGACAGGAACTCTTGCATATTTGTATAATTACGGATTAAATCACGCAATTCACGTGCAGCTTTTGTAATTTTCGGGCTTAGGCCGATTAATTCAATCGAGTCCAATGCCTGATATAAGGAAATATCATGCATTGCCGCAAAATTAGCGATTTTATCAACTGAGGTCGAACCAATTCCGCGCTTTGGAACATTAATCACCCGCTGCAAGCTGATATCATCGTCCGGATTAGAAATCAAACGCAAGTAAGCAAGCGTATCTTTGATTTCTTTCCTGTCATAGAACTTAATGCCACCGACGATGGCATATTCGATATTCGATTTAAGTAAAACTTCCTCCATGACCCGTGACTGTGCATTGGTTCGATAAAGAATCGCAATGTCGGAAAGTTTTTTCCCGTTTCGGGTTAATTCTTTAATTTTTCCCGCAACGAATTGGGCTTCACCCTGCTCACTATCGGCACGGTAGTAAACAAGCTTATTTCCTTCAGGATTTTCCGTCCATAGATTTTTTGCCTTCCGGTTCAAGTTGTTTTCGATAACCTTATTTGCCGCAAGCAATATCCGCTTTGTCGAGCGATAGTTTTGCTCAAGCAGAATAACTGTTGCGTTCGGATAGTCTTTCTCGAACGATAGAATATTAGCGATGTCGGCGCCGCGCCAGCGGTAGATCGACTGATCGGAATCCCCGACAACACAAAGGTTTTGGAAGCGATTCGCCAGCATTTTGACTAACATATACTGCGCTCTGTTCGTATCCTGATACTCATCGACATGAATGTATTGAAATTTACGCTGATAATACTCAAGTACATCCGGTACGCGCTGAAATAATTGAATCGTCATCATTATCAGGTCATCGAAGTCGAGTGCCTGATTTTTCCGTAATCGCTTCTGGTATTCCGTGTAAACATCACTTACAGTTTGTTCAAAATAACCGCCGGCGGTTTTTGCATACTCTTCCGGGTCAATCAGTTCGTTTTTAGCTGAGCTGATGGAACCTAGGATAGCGCGCGGGTCAAACTTCTTCGGATCGAGATTTTTGTCTTTGAGGATTCCTTTAACGACGGATTGCTGGTCGGTTGTGTCCAGAATCGTAAAATTGCGGTTAAAGCCCATTCGGTCGATATCGCGGCGCAAAATCCGGACACACATCGAGTGAAAGGTAGAAATCCAAATTTCTTCAGCAACCCCGCCCATCATTTTTCCAATCCGTTCCCGCATCTCCCGGGCCGCTTTATTTGTAAACGTAATCGCTAAAATATTATAGGGATTCACTCGTTTTTCTACAATTAAATAACCAATTCGGTGTGTTAAGACTCTTGTTTTTCCACTTCCGGCACCCGCCATCAAGAGAAGTGGGCCGTCAGTCGCTTTAACGGCACTTTGCTGCTCTGGATTCAGTCCGTTTAAAAGCTTATCTGTTAAATATTGCACTTCTTCCACCACCATTACAAACATTTGTTCTTATTTTTATTTTAACGTGATTACCACTTGAAAGCAAATTCTAGTTGACACTTTTTACCGTTTCTAATGCTTGATCAAAATCATCATAGATAGCGTTTCCGACAACAATGACATCAGCATGCTTGGCCATTTCTGCGGCTTGTTCAAGGGTAGAAATCCCGCCGCCATAAAAGAGAGTTGTGTTTTCAAGCACCTTTTTCACTTCGGCTACCACTGTGGAGTCCCCGTATTTTCCGCTATATTCCAAGTAGAAGATTGGGAGCTGAAACATCTTTTCAGCCATCATCGCATAGGCCTTCACATCATCAATGGTGATGTTGGAATTTGCGTTTGTCAGTTTCGCCGCCTTGCAATCCTCATTCAAAATACAGTAGCCTTCCATGGCGAACTCTTCCCAATTGATGATTTCTCCAAATTCCTTAACCGCTTGATGATGCAGCCCGGTAATCCATTTCGGATCCCTGCTATTTAAAATGGTCGGAATAAAGTACAAGTCAAAGCCCGGTGTAACGGTCTCAATACTTGAAACTTCAAGAACACAAGGAACCGTATAGCGGCGAACTCGCGCCATTAAGTCAAGGACATTTTCAAGTGTCACCCCGTCTGTTCCGCCAACGATTACTGCATTTGTACCTGATTCGCAGATTTTTTCTAATTTATCATCGGATATTTCTTTATTTGGGTCGAGTTTAAACACATGCCGCCACTCGCGAAAGTCATACATCCAAAGATCCCCCATTCATCATTCCATTACACCATTATAGCATTTGGGGAAACGATAAAAAAATAAAAGACTGATTCTATTTATAGAAATGTTAACCAAAGAAAAAAAACCGAAGAACCCTCTCTCCGGCTTGGTTATAGTCTATCTGCAGCACCTTGGCGCTTTTGTGTTATTCTTCTTCAGGCTTGCTGTTTTCATCTTTAATTCGTTCAAGAACCATTTCATACGTATCATTGCCAAAGTTTAAACAGCGTTTTACACGGGAAATCGTTGCTGTACTGGCCCCTGTTTCTGTTTCAATTTTATGGTACGTATTTCCGTCCCGGAGCATTCTTGCTACATCAAGCCGCTGTGATAATGATTGGATTTCATTAATCGTACACAAATCGTCAAAAAAGCGATAACATTCTTCTAGATCCTTTAGTGAGAGAACTGCTTGAAATAATTGATCTAATTCTTTGCCGCGTAATTTATTAATTTGCATTTTTTTTACCCCTTAATTGAAAAAATGTTTATTTTGCGTTAAAAGAAACGCTTTTTTGCAGTCCAGGATTAGTCGGCACCACATTCACCCATGTTTTTCCTGGAACAAACGGTACTTCTTTACCATCCTTAACAGCGATAATCTGGCCATCCTTGTTAGCCCATTCCACTTCGTTAACCTTGCCCATTTGGAGCAAATAAGCTTTGCCGCCGGACTTGAAATCAATATCGCGTCGGCCAACCGAATCGATTACTCGATGGTTTGTTTCAATAATAAAAATATTATTAAGTAAAACAGGTTCATTTGTATCTAAATCGACCGATTGCTCGCCGCCAGAAAACCGTTTATATTTACCAAGGGCGACATCAAATTCGAAGCTGGAATCAGAGATTCCACCAGATGAATAGGTGATTTTCACTGACTCTGCATCGTCACCGATCACGTTTTTACTTTCTTCCTCTGATAAAAACTTGAAGGCCGGCGGGCTTTGTTCCAGTGAATACTTCTTTTGTTCGACACCCTTTAAAATATTTTCATACGTAATATAGGAATTGTGTGGTGCCTTTCGGGTGCTGGACCGTTTAAAAAGTGTCCCATCATAAACCATGCCATTAAGATTGTCGATATAATTGCCCTCGAGCATTTTCCTAGCTTCCTCACTCCAGCCATGAGCAATATAAAGCGCATTTAGTCCTTTAGCCAGGTCGATATAATAATCGCGTGCACTACGGACGGGACCGATATTCGCCGGTTTTTCACTTTGAAACACAGCAAGAAAGCGCGTAATATCCGCCTCTGCCAATACCTCATAAACAATATCTGCCTTGTTCAAGCCCGATTGCGGCCTTGCCTTTGGATGATTATTAATCATAACGGCAACAGCCCTGCCCTCGGTTTGCGTTTCTGAGCCTATGCCTGTTAACGGATAAATGTACGGGGCACCCTGTTTCTCTTCCGCTTTCTCCTCAGCCTTATTGACTGTTTTTTCCTTCTTTACTGGTACTTTTACTTTCTCCTTATGACTACATCCAGAAAGTAATAACAAGATTGCTGCAAAGGCGGCAGCCCATTTTTTCATTCAACGAACACCCCTATTTCCTCCAAGGCTCAAAAATCACTTTCACGCTTTAACTCATTAGTTATTTACAGTTTAACGCATTATTGACGGAAAGAGTACTGTTTTATTCATCACATCATACATCCCCTGTTGGGTTATACGAATATAAGGTAAATGGGTTGATGAAAAGAACAGCAGACTATAAATCGCGTCTGAGAAAGAATAGCCCCTAGCTTGCAGCCCTTCAGACAACCTTTTTTCTTGAACCATTAAGTCTTCCATAGGAAGGTCTGACATAATTCCGCTTAAATGAAGCGGCAGTTCACAAACCACCTGATCATCCTCGACCATGACAATCCCGCCGCCTAATTCTTTCATTCTATTAAAAGCTAGGATTAAATCTTGTTTATTTTTCCCGATTAAAATAATATCACCGGTATTGGAAAACGAGCTGGCTAACGCCGAAAGCTTTGTTGCGAAGCCTTTTAACAGCGTATTAATCCGCCATTTCCCATTACGGTCAATTAAGGTAAAATAACATTCATCATGATCGTGCGACAATTCATCCCCTGATACATCAATCGCAATGGAGTAGGGCTTGGTGATGACGGAGTTTTCCATTTTGATCCCAAAAGGCATGGAAAATTGTAAATCATCCATCGTTAATTCCCAATCAAGATTCATCTCCTTTAGGCCATAGTCCTTCCAGTTCATTGGCGGATTCGTATCTTCCGTTTTCACTCCGTCCCGTTTTACCCACTTTCCTTTCGCCAGGACCGAAACAGGTGTAGGGTTTTCAATGCTGGATAGGAAGTTAATATTTGCTATACGACCAGTAGCAATTTGTCCATGTAAATGGTCGATATTGTAGTATCTGGCAATATTGACGGTGGCCATATTATAGGCATCAATAATCGGAACCCCTTTTTCAATGGCGATTCGGATCATCTGGTCGTTCATCCCCTGTTCATAAAAGGCGGAGGATGAGCCGTCGGTATTAAAGATTAATCGATCATACGCATCAATTCCAAGTCGCTTCATATCATCCAAAATTTGCGGCAAATCGGGCCGGATGGAAGAATATCTTAACGACACCATATACCCCTGCATTAAACGGTTATAAACCTCTTCACCTGTCATCGCCTCGTGGTCACAGTCCGTCCCGAGGAGCATCATTTTTGCCAAGGTTTTTTCAGATGCTCCGGGAAAATGACCCTCAATTTTCTTACGCATCCGTTTTGCCTCTTGAATCCAGTGAAGCATTAAATCATCGCCATTTAGCAGCCTTGGCCAGCCTGTCAGCTCCCCGCCCTGAAGGACTGCATCATGCTCAAGCCATGACTTAATATTACTGTGCGAAAATATTTCTTCTTCATGCAGAATTTCCGTTTGTGAGTCAAAGCGGCTCCACCAATACATCGTTATCGGAATCGAACGAAGGTCATTTAATAATGAAAAGGCTTCGCTTTTTTTCAAATTTAACATTAATGCCATATTGTCATTTATTAATGTTGTCGTTCCAAACTGGGATGCATAGGCTGCAAGCGTTTGGGGATTATATAATTGGAAGGGATGTGCATGCGGTTCGATGTATCCTGGAACAAGGATTTCATTTGTACAGTCAATGACTTCACAGTTTTCGATATGTGATGGCAGATTCTCGCCAACATAAACAATCCGATCTTCATAAATCCAAATATTTGCCCTCATCCAGCGGCGAAAAGTCTGATTTAAATATAAGGCGTTTTTCAATAATATGGTGGGAGACGTTTTCCCATCCAATACGGATACGTGCATACGCAAGTGTTTGTTTTTCCAACGGTAACGTTGTTCCAGCATATGATATCCCCTCCCTTTATTTATACTATCTATATAATAAAATCTTGATTTAATAACAAAGAAAGCCCTTACAAAACCTCTGTTGTTATTATACTATCATATTTTATCGTTTAAAGCAGTAAAGAATTGATAAAAATTGTAAAGATTTTGTGAAGGAGTGAGCAAATTGAATATCAAACCAAATATTGGCCTGTTGAACGCCTTAATCCGGATTACCTTAGGATTAACAATTCTTGCTTGGAGCACTTCCAAGCTTGTCAAACACCCTTGGCGGGATTCGTATTTGTTTGTTGCCCTATGCGGCGCGATGAAGGTAGCCGAGGGTATCGTCCGCTATTGCCCAATAACGGCATTATATGAAAGATGCCAGGAAATGATGCCGGAAAAATCGGCGGTTGTCGATTCGATGGATGGTATGGAGGGATTGACGAATTTGGATGGGGATCAGGGTGTTCCTTATAATCCGACTTGAATAACAACGCAAGGAGAGTAGGGTGAAAGGTTATTTTTACCTTTTGACCGGCTCTCCCAGTTTACTTCTGGATGATCATTAACACAGAACGGCAGACCTAATCCAAAAATTCGGATTAGGTCTAAATCTTTTACTTATTTTTAGCATTCAATTTAATTTATCTTGTATTGTAAAAAACTCAACATAACCATAGGTCAAGTTCACCATTACAATGTACTCCTTGTTGTCTTTTTCAGCTACCCAGCTTTCAATAACATCTTTCTCATAAAGACTATCCCAAGCAGGTTTATTTACAAAAGATAATTGGTTTCCATCACTAATAAAAGAGTTTGCAAAATTTCCAACCATTTTGTTAGCCACATCTTTTGAAATCTTATTCTCTTTTAAATCGAAAGAGTAGTTCTTGTAATGATACTGTTTAAATCCATTCTCGTTGAAAATTACTTCAATTTTATGAATAAAGTTATCACTGTTAGGTTCGTTTTTACTCCAAAGGTATAGCGTTGATTCATCCATATCTTCTTGTTTGAAATTCGGCATATTAGCAAGAACATCTTTGGGTAAGTACTTTTTCAACTCTGAAAAAACGGTTTCCTTTGAAATGTCATTTTTGTTTATATAATTGGGTTCTTCAAATGAGGTATTTGCTGTTCCATTTTTTGTTGGCTCTATTATTTTTTCTTTTGGGATGCTTGCATTGTTACCTTGTGGATCTTCAAATAAATGAAGTTTCGTTCCTACGAAATAAACCATTCCTAAGAAGAATACAGTAGTTACTGCCAAACTCAAAAAAGAATTAAATTTATTCCTAAATGGAAAAGGTCGACTCTTTTTATTTTTAATGGAACTTAAAACTTTTTGCTCTAACTCGGCATTAAAATTAATATCTCGTAATACAGTTTCATTCATTTTATCTTTTAAATTGATTAATTTATTTTCCACTGAATGTTCACTCTCCCTCAAATGATTGTTTTAATTTAAGGCGACCTCTATGTAATCTAGTTTTAATCGTGTTCGAATTGACCTTTAATAGCACAGAAATTTCTTCAATGGAAAACTCTTGATAATAAAATAAAATAATGACCTCTCTTAATTTTAATGGTAGTTCCATTACTTGCTGAGATATTAATTGGCTTTCTTCTTTTTTCAACAGTTTAGATTCAATTGTTCGATCTTCCTGTTTATTCCCGAAATAGTCTGTAAATAATAAATTTTTAAATGCCCAACTCTTTAAAACATCTTTACATTTATTAACCGTAATTTTTAAGATCCAGGTCTTATACGAGGATTCGTTTCGAAAGTCATCCATTTTTTCATAACATTTAATAAATACATCTTGTGCCACATCTTCTGCTAATTGCCTTTGTTTTAGATAAGTGTAAGCCACCCTGATTACGTCATTACCATATGTGCTCATAAGCCATTTTAGTTTATCTTCACGATCTAAATAATTTGGCGGTTCTACCTTGGAGCTATTTATCTCTTCTATCATTCTTCTCCCCCATTATTTGTTTTTAGTATTTTGACGATTCGTAATTCAATTAGGTTCCTTTTGAAAAAAATAATTCAGGAGAAATATATCTCCGTAAAGAATGTGATAACATTGGATAATTTTTCGAGATCCTACGAGAAATTCTGAAGGGGATTTTGTGCGAAGTTAGTGCCTATTTTTTTCGGAAAAACGTTCTAGAACACAAGGAAACCACCCTACGCCGTCACAAGCAAAAGGGTGGTTCTCATAAATAAATTACTTTGACAACCACCACCCTGAAGGTAGAGGTTTTGATGATCAGTGTTCGCAGTACTTCTCTTTTTTATTATAGTTATTATATACTCTTGCGCCAATATCTTTGCGATAAAAAATCCCATCACAAGTTAATTTTCCAAGCTCACAGTATACCTTTTCCTGTGCTTCAGTCAAAGTTTCCGCTTTTGCCCCAACAAGCAGCACCCTTCCTCCCGCAGTAACAAATCCGCCTGATTCCTGTCTCCGAGTGCCTGCATGAAAGGTAAACACTTCTTGATTTAAATCAGCTAATCCAGTTAGCACGGCACCCTTTTGATAACCCCCCGGATACCCTTTTGCTGCCACTACAACCCCAATCATGGCTTGTTCATCCCATTCAAGGTTCGGCTTACCACCATCTAATAGTTCCAAAATCACTTCAACTAAATCCGATTTTAATCTTGGCAAAATTACCTGTGTTTCCGGATCGCCAAAGCGGGCGTTAAACTCGATGACTTTCGGGCCATCTGCAGTATTGATCAACCCTGCATATAATATTCCACAGAAGCTGCGTTTTTCCGAAACCATCGCTTTTGCAGCAGGAATCAGAGCGGTGTCGATGGCGGTCTGCACCGTATCCGCACTAATTTGAGGAACTGGTGAATAGGCCCCCATCCCGCCTGTATTCGGACCATGGTCACCATCATAGGCCCGTTTATGATCCTGCGCAATTTCCAGCGGCACGACTACTTCACCATTTACAAACGCCATGAGCGAAAATTCTTCACCAGCTAAAAATTCTTCAATCACTACGCGTGAAGAGGCCCCGCCGAACTTCGCGTCGATTAGCATTTCTTCAAGGCTTTCGAGCGCTTCCTCTTTTGTTAAGGCAACTGTAACACCTTTGCCCGCCGCCAATCCGTCTGCTTTAATGACAATCGGCGCTCCTTTTTCTTCGACATATTTACGTGCTTCCTCATAAGAAGTAAAAACGGCATAATCGCCGGTTGGAATTTGGTATTTTTTCATCAATTCTTTGGCAAACGACTTGCTTCCTTCAATCTCTGCCGCTGCTTTTCGCGGTCCGAATACCTTCAAACCAGCCGCTTCGAATTTGTCGACAAGTCCTTCCAGGAGAGGGACTTCCGGACCGATGATCGTTAAGCCCACTGCTTGGTCTTTGGCAAATTGAATGAGGGTTTCGTGCTGCGACTCTTCAATTGGAACCAGCTCCGCGACACCAGCCATGCCATCGTTTCCTGGAGCGACAAATACTTTTTCTACAAGCGTACTCTCACTAACTTTTTGGCAGATGGCATGCTCTCTCCCTCCGCGGCCAATGATTAGTATGTTCACCGAATTCACCTCTTTATAATGTTTCGCTCTTTTCTAAAAGATTGATACTTTTTTGATTCGCTGATAAATAGCCCAGATTCGCTGATATACCTAAAAATTCGCTGATAAATAGGTCAGAATCGCTGATAAACCTATAAAAATCGCCGATATATGATTTGATCTCGCTAAATGCATCAAAAAATCCAATGAAAAGGTGTAATTTTACACCATATTGACTTTTTAAGGGGTAAGTTAAGGTGAAAACTACCTTTTTCGACAGTTAGACCACGGTTTACGACAGTTGAAGACAGCTTTACGACCGCTAAGCACTGGTTTATGACAGTTGAAACCCGTTTTACGACTGTTGAAAACAACTTCACGACAGTTGGAGCCGGCTTTCCTAAAACAGCCTAATGTTTAAAATGTCTAACTCCCGTAAACACCATCGCGATTCCATATTCATCTGCCTTTTTAATTGAATCTTCGTCACGAATTGAGCCGCCCGGTTGAATAATTGCAGTAATTCCCGCTTTAGCCGCCGCTTCGACGGTATCGTCCATTGGAAAAAACGCATCAGAGGCAAGTGCAGCTCCTTCAGCTTTTTTACCAGCCTGCTTCAAGGCAATTTCTGCTGAGCCAACGCGGTTCATTTGCCCGGCGCCAATACCAATTGTCATGTCTTCATTAGCCACAACGATGGCATTCGACTTCACATGTTTGACAACCTTCCAGCCCAGCTTTAATGCTTCCCACTCAGCGGCAGTCGGCTGGCGTTTTGTCGCAACTTTGATTTCAGCATCATCCAATGTGAACAGATCTTGCTCCTGAACAAGCAATCCGCCCTCAATCGAGGTCAATTTCCGCTCAGATTTTTTCGCATCGGAAAACGGAATAGTTAACAGGCGCAGATTCTTTTTCGCTGCTAAAATCTCTAACGCTTCATCGGAGTACGACGGTGCAATAATAATCTCAAGGAATATTTCATGAAGCTTGCTTGCCGTTTC
Organism: Neobacillus vireti; assembly: GCF_001026695.1. Lineage (GTDB taxonomy): Bacteria > Bacillota > Bacilli > Bacillales > Cytobacillaceae > Neobacillus > Neobacillus vireti. The sequence goes on along the minus strand of NZ_LDNB01000006.1, from coordinate 13,595 downwards.
TGCATCCACTTCACGGTTAAAGGCAATGATACCGCCAAAAATGGAAATAGGATCGGCCGCAAACGCTTTGGTGAACGCTTCATAGCCTGTTTTACCGATACCGACACCGCATGGGTTCATATGTTTCACTGCAACTGCAGCAGGTTCTGTAAACTCCTTGACGATCTGCAGGGCGGCATCGGCATCATTAATATTATTGTAAGAAAGTTCTTTACCGTGAAGCTGCTCAGCATAGGCAATCGAGAACGATGAGCCCAACGGCTTTTGATAAAAAACTGCCTGCTGATGCGGATTTTCCCCGTAACGGAGTGTCTGCTTTAACTCATATGTAACCGTTAATTTTTCCGGAGTTGCTTCCGCGGCAAGGTTTGTCATGTAATCGGCAATGAGCGCATCATAAGCAGCGGTATGGCGGAACACTTTAGCTGCAAGCTTTACCCTTGTTTCAAGTTTCGTTTCACCTTCAGCTTTTAACTCCGCAATTACCGTTTCATAATCGGACGGATCGACCACGACGGTGACATATTGGTGATTTTTCGCAGAAGCACGGAGCATCGTTGGACCGCCAATATCAATATTCTCAATCGCATCAGCAACTGTTACATCCGGGTTTTCAATGGTTTGCTGAAATGGATACAGATTGACACAAACAAGCTGAATCGGCTCGATTCCATGTTCCGCAAGCTGCTTTTGATGTTCCGCATCGTTCTGTTTTGCTAATAAACCGCCATGAATATACGGGTTTAACGTTTTAACTCGTCCCTCGAGAATTTCCGGGAAGCCGGTAACATCACTAACGCCCAAAACAGGGATTCCCTGCTCCTGCAGCATTTTTTTCGTGCCGCCGGTAGAGATGATTTCAAAGCCAAGGCTGACTAGCTCTTTCGCAAACTCGCTCACTCCACTTTTATCATAAACACTAATAAGCACGCGTTTTTTCATCTTGCTCAACCTCTCCTCTTGTCAAAAGCATTTGTAGTATCTCGGGATACAACTTGTGTTCACTGACCTGTATTTTTCGTTGCAGGCTTTCTTTCGTATCCTCTGTGGCAATCCGTACCCGCTCCTGGACAATAATTGGTCCCGTGTCCATTCCTTCATCAACAAAATGAATCGTCACACCGCTCCAATTGGCCTTTGCCGCTAATGCCTGGCCAATGGCATCTTTGCCTGGAAAAGCAGGAAGTAACGAAGGATGAATATTGACGATCCGCCCCTCGTATTCTTTTAGTAGTGTCGGACCAATCAAACGCATATACCCGGCCAGCACAATTAAATCAACCTTATTACTTTTTAGCAGTGAAGTTATTTCCACTTCGTAGTCTGCTTTACTTGGATAGTCCTTTACGCAATAAACAAAAGCGGGAATGCCTGCCTCATTGGCTCTTTCAGTAACGTATGCGCCTGGTTTGTCGCAAACAAGCAACGAAATATTCGCCTCAAGCTCTCCCCGTTGAACCGCGTCGAGGATGGCTTGAAAATTACTTCCGCTTCCCGATGCAAACACAGCAATATTTTTCATCGCCGCCCACCAAAGCCTTTGATATTCAACCCCGCTTGATTTGTCACGATGCCAAGTTCATACGCCGTTTCACCCTCAGCGTGAAAATGCTCCAACAGCTCGGGCGCATCTTTCTTGTCAACGGCAATGACCATGCCGACTCCCATGTTAAAAATATTATACATTTCCCGATAATCGATTTGTCCAACCTCAGAAATTAATTTAAACACGGAGGGAATATGCCAGTTTTTCTCATTCAGATCTGCCCCAAGGCCAGCAGGCAGCATCCGCGGAATATTTTCAATAAAACCACCGCCGGTAATATGGGCCATCCCTTTAATTTTGAATTTTTTCAATGCCGATAAAATCGGCTTCACATAGATTTTCGTCGGCTTGAGTAATTCTTCGCCTAATGTACAGCCGAGTACATCCACAAACTCGATTAACGACCAATTGTTAAACACTTTTCTGACAAGCGAGTAGCCGTTGCTGTGAATGCCGCTTGAGGCGAGGCCAATCAGCACATCACCTTGTGCGATTGTTTCGCCGGTAATTAATGCGGATTTTTCACACGCTCCCACTGAAAATCCAGCAAGATCGTACTCATCCTCCCGATATAGACCCGGCATTTCAGCTGTTTCTCCGCCAATTAAGGCGCAGCCAGCCTGCTCGCAGCCATCGGCAATCCCCTTGACTATCGCCTCGATTTTTTCAGGAACCGCCTTGCCGCACGCAATATAATCTAAAAAGTAAAGCGGCTCCGCCCCTTGAACGACGATATCATTGACACACATAGCGACCGCATCAATGCCGATGGTGTCGTGACGATCCATCATGAAGGCAATCATCAATTTCGTGCCCACACCATCGGTGCCTGACACCAAAACCGGCTCCTTTAATCCGAGTGCGGATAGGTCAAACATGCCGCCGAAACCTCCGAGGCTACCTAAGACGCCGGTCCTCGCTGTTCGCTGCACATGCTTTTTCATTCGCTCAACCGCTTCATAGCCCGCCTCAATGTTTACACCTGCTTGTTTATACGCATTCGCCACGGTCATCAACCCCTTTGATAATAGTATTGAAGTGTATCGGGATAAATTTCTGTTGGGTAATTTCCTGTAAAGCAGCCAAGGCAATAGCCGCTGTCCTGCCCCAGCGCTTCCACCATGCCGCCTACGCTTAAAAACGTTAATGAATCGGCACCAATGAGGTCGCGGATCTCCTCTACTGACTTATCGGAAGCAATCAATTCTTCCTTCGAAGATGTATCAATCCCGTAAAAACACGGATTTTTAATCGGAGGTGAACTAATGACGACATGCACCTCTGTCGCTCCTGCATCTTTCAGCATTTTAACAATTCTTCTGCTTGTCGTGCCGCGGACAATTGAGTCATCGACCATGATGACGCGTTTTCCTTCGACAACACCGCGAACAGGTGACAGCTTCATTTTTACCCCTTGCTCACGTAAAGACTGGGAAGGCTGAATAAAGGTTCTGCCGACATAACGGTTTTTGATTAGCCCCATTTCATACGGAATCCCCGCTGCTTCAGCATAGCCAATCGCTGCGGAAATACTTGAATCCGGCACCCCCGTCACCACATCGGCATCAATCGGCGCTTCGACCGCCAATCTTTTCCCCAAATTTTTCCGGGCGGTATGAACATTGATGCCTTGGATATTACTATCAGGTCTTGAAAAATAAACATACTCCATCATACAGATTGCTTTTGTCGTACTCATCGCAAATTGCTCTGATGTAAGCCCATCCTCGTTTATAATTAACAGTTCTCCTGGCATAATATCGCGGATATATTCAGCACCGACTAAATCAAAGGCACAGGTTTCCGAAGCAACCACATATGCATCGCCAATACAGCCAAGTGAAAGCGGCCTTAGTCCATGGGGATCGAGTGCCACCATTAACTCCGTTTCGGTCATGATTAAATAGGCATAGGCCCCTTTTAACATTGAAAGGGCATTTTTCACGCGGTCGTTCATCTGAGGAAAGCCGCTTCTTCTAATTAAATGGGCCAAAACCTCTGTATCAGAGCTTGTTTGAAAAATACTCCCCTGTGTTTCAAGCTGATGCTTTAAGGAATTCGCATTGACAAGGTTGCCATTATGAGCAAGTGCCAGGCTTCCGCTTTGCGAATGGAACAACAGTGGCTGGACGTTCTCATAGCCGCCGCCCCCTGCCGTTGCATAACGAACATGGCCAATGGCGGCAGAGCCGGTTAATTCTGTCATTGCCTCAGCGGTAAAAATCTCAGACACAAGCCCTTCGCCTTTAACCCCTTTAAGTGTTTTCCCATCGGAAACGACGATACCGGTTCCTTCCTGGCCGCGGTGCTGCAGGCTATGGAGCCCATAATAGGTTAATTGTGCGGCATCCGGATGTCCAAAGACACCAAAAATGCCGCACTCTTCGTTTAATCCCTTGAGTTCAGCAAGCATGGGATCGCCCCTTTCCAGGCAGCTTTTAATTCATTTATTGAACCCTCAAGTATTGATTCACTGTTTGTTAGAACTCGTAGTGTTGCCGAATCATTCACTTCACCGATAAAGGCTGCTTCTACTAAGCTTTCAAACTCCGCTTGATGTTCTTTCTTTACGGATAAAAGAAAACGAGATTGGCTTTCACTGAATAATGCCGCTACTGGATTTCCATTGAGGGACACTTCTGCACCCAATGTATCGCTGCTGAACAAACATTCTGCCAATGCAACTGCTAAGCCGCCTTCAGACAGGTCATGGGCAGATTGAACTAAACCTGAACGAATCGCAGCTAGAACCTGTTCTTGTCTTTCTTTTTCCAATTCAATCGTTAATTCCGGTGCTTTTCCGGAAATACTGCCGTTCAGCAGCTTTTGCAGCTCGCTGCCGCCAAATTCCGGTTTTGTTTCGCCAACTAGATAAATCAGGTCGCCGCTGTTTTTAAAATATTGTGTTGTAATATGGTCGATGTCAGTTACAAGGCCAACCATGCCAATGACAGGTGTTGGATAGATCGCAGTGCCGCTTGTTTCGTTATACAATGACACGTTACCGCCGATGACAGGTGTCTCAAGTACTCGGCATGCTTCACTAATCCCGTCGGCTGCTTTTTCAATTTGCCAGAATACCTCTGGCTTTTCGGGATTTCCGAAGTTCAGGTTATCGGTAATCGCTAACGGCTCGGCACCGGAACAGATAATGTTGCGGGCTGCCTCAGCGACGGCAATTTTTCCGCCGGTTTCCGGATCCAAATATACATATCGAGAGTTACAATCGGTGGTCATCGCGAGTGCCTTCCGGGTGCCGCGAATCCGGAGAACCGCCGCATCTGAACCTGGAGAGACAACGGTATTGGTGCGGACCATGTGGTCGTACTGCTCATATACCCATTCCTTGCTTGCAACTGTTGGCTGGCTCAAAAGTTTTACGAGCGTTTCTTTCAAATCATCGACTTGCGGGATTTCCTGTTCCATTGCTTGGAATTCTTGAAAATAAGATGGCTCTTGTGACGGCTTTTGGTACACAGGTGCATCCTCTGCTAAGGCATCCACCGGTACATCGGCTACCGTTTCGCCGTTATGAATTAAACGCAGGTTTTTATCATCGGTTACCGTTCCAATGGCCACTGCTTCTAAATCGTATTTTTCAAAAAGCCGGGCGATTTCAGGTTCGCGGCCTTTCTTAACCACAATCAGCATCCGCTCCTGTGATTCTGACAGCATCATCTCATAGGCGGTCATTCCAGTTTCCCGCTGCGGTACAAGATCTAGGTTCATCTCAATGCCCATTCCCGCCTTGCTTGCCATTTCCGCGGAGGAACTTGTAAGGCCGGCAGCGCCCATATCCTGGATTCCGACAAGCGCATTGGATTGAATCAGCTCCAAGCAGGCCTCAAGGAGTAATTTTTCCATAAATGGGTCACCAACTTGAACAGCCGGGCGTTTCTCATCGGATTGCTCGGTTAATTCTTCTGAGGCAAAGGTAGCGCCATGAATCCCATCGCGGCCTGTCTTCGCCCCTACATACATAACGGTATTGCCTAAGCCGTGCGCTTGGCCTTTTTGAATATCGTTATGATCGATAAGACCGACGCACATCGCATTCACAAGCGGATTTCCCTCGTAGCAAGGGTCGAATTGAATTTCACCGCCGACAGTTGGGATGCCAATACAATTGCCGTACCCTGCGATTCCGGCAACGACTTCTTTAAATAAATAGCGCACCCTCGCGGAATCAAGCTCGCCAAAGCGAAGCGAGTTTAATAGAGCGATAGGACGGGCTCCCATTGAAAAAACATCGCGGATAATGCCGCCGACACCGGTTGCCGCTCCTTGGTATGGTTCAATCGCTGATGGATGGTTGTGGCTTTCTATTTTAAAAACAACCGCCTGGCCATCGCCGATATCGACAATCCCCGCGCCCTCACCAGGGCCTTGCAGGACTCTTTCACCGGTTGTCGGGAATTTTTTAAGGACTGGCTTTGAATTTTTATAACTGCAGTGCTCCGACCACATCACCGAAAAAAGGCCTGTTTCGGTATAATTCGGCGTGCGTCCAAGGATGGTTTCAATCATTGTAAATTCTTCATCGGACAAACCCATTTGCTGATATAATTTTTCTGCTTTAATTTGAGTCGGATTTGGTTCAAGCGTTAACAACATGTGCTTCCCTCCAAGTTTTCACAATCGATTGGAATAATTTAAGTCCATCGGCGCTGCCGAGCAGCTCATCGACAGCTCTTTCCGGATGGGGCATCATCCCAAGAACATTGCCTTTTTCATTCGTGATGCCGGCAATATTGGCTAGGCTGCCGTTCGGGTTTTCCTGATAAGTGAATACGATTTGGTTATTGTCCTTTAACTGGGCGAGAGTTTCTTCGTCACAATAGTAATTTCCTTCGCCATGGGCGACAGGGATGGTAATCGTTTGTCCTTGTTCATATTCCGCGGTAAAAATCGTTCTGTTGTTTTCTACCTCTAGTTCGACAGGTTTGCAAATAAATGAAAGGCTTTCATTCCGCCTCATTGCGCCCGGCAGCAGCCCTGCTTCCAAGAGGATTTGAAATCCGTTGCACACGCCAAGAACTGGCTTGCCTGCTTCAGCCGCTTTGACTACTTCTTTCATCACTTTGCTAAAGCGGGCAATGGCGCCTGTACGAAGGTAATCTCCATAGGAAAACCCGCCGGGCAGAAGGATTCCGTCATATTCAGCTAAGCTTTCTGAATCGTGCCAAACATATTCGACTTCTTCACCAAGTTCATCGCCAATCGCATGAAACATATCGACGTCACAGTTTGAGCCTGGAAAGACAATTACCGCAAACTTCACTGCGCGACACACTCCTCTACTTCGTAACGGTAGTCTTCAATCACCGGATTTGCCAGGAGGCTCGTGCAAATTTCATTGATGACCTCATCGATGTTGCGCTCTGATTTTTCCACGGTTAATTCCATATATTTGCCGATGCGGACATCGGTGACTTCTTTGTAGTTTAAAGCATTTAGTGAATGAGTTACGGCCTTACCTTGCGGGTCTAATACACTTTCTCTTAATGTGACAAATACCTTTACCTTATACATGCTGTTGACCTCCAAGTCTTGTTAAAATCGTTTCGTAGGCTTCGGTTAAGCTTCCTAAATCACGGCGGAATACATCCTTATCAAGCTTTTCATTTGTCTGTTGATCCCATAGACGGCAAGTGTCCGGAGAAATTTCGTCCGCTAATAAAATATGCCCGTCTTCATCTTTGCCGAACTCAAGCTTAAAGTCGATGAGACGAATGCCAAGTTCATTGAAAAAGCTTGATAAAACTGTATTGATTTCGAGTGCTTTTTCTCGTAAAATTGCTGTTTCTTGGACGGTTGCTACGTTGAGCTCAAGGATGTGATGAACTGTTACGAGCGGATCTCCAAGGTCGTCATTTTTTAAATAAAATTCAACGAGAGGGGCTGCTAGCCGTTTACCCTCTTCGATTCCCAATCGTGTGGAGAGGCTTCCCGCCGCGACATTGCGAACGACTACTTCAAGCGGAATAATGGTAACTTTCTTTACCAGCTGCTCGGTGGCGGAAATTTTTTTGATAAAGTGTGAAGGGATTCCGTGTTCTTTTAACTTTAAAAATAACAAACTAGTAATCTCGTTATTTAGACGGCCTTTCCCAATGATCGTTTCCTTTTTTTGACCATTGAAGGCGGTCGCTGAATCCTTGTATTCGACTAACACAGTGCGCTCATCGTCTGTCTTGTAAATCCGCTTTGCTTTTCCTTCGTATAGCAGTTCCTTCATCGTGGGACACTCCTTATTTCGCAATATTGGGAATTTTCAAACTAGAGAGGTGGGCAAAATCCACCCCTTGCTGCTCCGATTCCTTTGTTCGGCTTTTTTTATTTACCGTGGAGGCTCCTTTTTCCTCTTTCCGGTCACAAAGAACCTCTCTCTGTGACCATAAAAACAACTTGATACAAGTATCGGGCACTTATGCCCCTACCCGTTCAACCCTAGTCGATCAAAAATGGTATTAACATGCTGCAGGTGATAGTTGTAATCAAAACAATCGTCAATCTCTTCGCCAGAGAGCAATGAGGTAATTTTTCCTTCTGCCTCGATCAACCCGCGGAATGGAACTTGCTGCTCCCACGCCTCCATCGCTTTCGGCTGGACCGTGTCATAGGCCTCTTCACGGGATAGTCCCTTATCAATTAAAGCCAGCAGCACACGCTGCGAGTAGATTAACCCCAATGTGCGGTCCATATTGCGCTTCATATTCTCCGGATAGACAGTTAAATTTTTCACAATTCCACCGAACCGGTTGAGCATATAATTCAAAGCAATCGTCGCATCCGGCAAAATAATTCGTTCCGCTGAAGAATGGGAAATATCCCGTTCATGCCAAAGCGGTACATTTTCATAAGCGGTCATCATATAGCCGCGGATCACGCGGGCAAGCCCTGTCATATTTTCCGAGCCAATCGGATTGCGTTTATGCGGCATCGCCGACGAACCCTTTTGCCCTTTTGCAAAAAACTCCTCGACCTCACGCGTTTCGCTCTTTTGCAGCCCGCGAACCTCGACAGCAAATTTTTCAATCGAAGTCGCAATCAACGCAAGCACGGACAAATAATGTGCATGGCGGTCGCGCTGCAATGTCTGAGTGGAAATTGGCGCTCGGCCAAGTCCTAATTTTTCACATACATACTGCTCCACAAACGGGTCAATGTTTGCGTACGTTCCAACCGCACCGGAAATTTTCCCAAACTCGACACCTACTGCCGCTTGCTTAAAACGCTCAAGATTACGTTTCATTTCCTCATACCAAAGAGCAAGCTTCAAGCCAAAAGTCGTCGGTTCCGCATGGACACCGTGTGTCCGCCCCATCATCACCGTAAATTTGTGTTCAATCGCTTTATTTTTTAAAATCTCAATAAAATTTTCCAAGTCTTTCAATAAAATCGCGTTAGCCTGCTTCAAAACATATGAAAGTGCTGTATCCACCACATCTGTAGAAGTTAAGCCGTAATGAACCCATTTCCGCTCCTCGCCAAGCGTTTCCGAAACCGCACGGGTAAAAGCCACGACATCATGCCTTGTTTCTTCCTCTATTTCTTTGATCCGCTCGATGTTAAAAGAAGCATTTTCACGAAGCTTGCGGACATCCTCTTTAGGGATCTCACCTAACTCTGCCCATGCTTCACAAGCAAGGATTTCCACCTCAAGCCAGGCATTAAAGCGGTTCTCCTCCGTCCAAATGGCTCCCATTTCAGGTCTAGTATAACGATCAATCATGATTTATCCTCCGATCTTTTCCTTCACTGTCTTCCAAATGCTGGACCCTTCAATCTCAGCAAGGGCCTCTTCTACATTATCACGCAAAATGGTGACATGCCCCATTTTCCGCTTCGTTTTCGGTTCTTTTTTTCCATACAAATGAATCTTCCAGTCATTCATCTTCGGTATTTCCACATTTACATTTTCCAGATGCTCTCCCAATAGGTTGACCATAACAGCCGGTTTTAATAGCTCCGTACTTCCTAATGGCCAGTTGCAAACAGCGCGGATATGCTGTTCAAACTGTGACGTTGCACAGGCCTCTATTGAAAAATGCCCGGAATTATGCGGTCTTGGCGCTACTTCATTGATATAAATCGCCCCATCGCCGGTCACAAACATCTCTACCGCCAGCGTCCCGACTACTCCCAGTGAAACAGCGAGCTGCTTCGCTTTTTGGATGGCCTTTGTCTGTAACTCTTCTGAAATTCGAGCCGGAACAATCGTTATATGTAAAATGTTTTCTTCATGAATGTTTTCGGCTACTGGAAAAATGGCTGTTTCTCCATTCAGCCCTCGCGTCACGATAACAGATATTTCTTTTTCAAACGGAATCCACTTTTCCAACACACAATTTCCATGGTTGAGCAGTTCCCCTGCTTTGCCTAAATCATCGGCATTTTTAATCACAAGCTGCCCCTTGCCATCATAGCCGCCTTTAGATGTCTTTAACACGGCAGGAAAACCAATTACGTCAATTTTAAAAAATAACTCTTCCACACTTGTGATGACTTCAAATGGCGCGACCTCAATGCCTGCCTGCTGAATCGCTGTCTTTTCTTTAATCCGATCCTGTGTGATCGTCAATAGCTCTTTCCCTTGAGGCACATAGGCCTGTTCGCACAGCCACCCTAATGTCTCGGCATCAATATTTTCAAATTCGTAGGTGATGACATCACATATTTCAGCTAAGCGGCTAATCGCCACGCGATCATGATAGGCACCGATCACTTCAACGTCAGCTACCTGACCGCATGGGGAGTCAGTAGCTGGTTCTAACACCGCAATCCGAAACCCCTGTGCCTTGGCTGCTAACGCCATCATTCGCCCGAGCTGGCCGCCGCCGATAATGCCGATCGTTGCTCCTAGGAAAATCGTCTTGTTAGCCAAGCTCATCACTACTTTCTAGCACTTCATTTCTTGTTGTTTCTCTTCTTGCTTCTAGCTTTCTCGCTAACTCAGCATCTTCTGTTGCTAAAATTTGCGCCGCCAAGAGGCCTGCGTTTGTCGCTCCTGCTTTTCCAATCGCAACTGTCGCCACCGGAACACCGCCGGGCATTTGCACAATCGACAACAAGGAATCGAGTCCATTTAAAGCCTGTGATTGAACGGGAACTCCAATGACCGGCAGAGTCGTTTGTGCTGCTACCATCCCAGGAAGATGAGCTGCGCCGCCCGCTCCAGCAATAATCACCTTCAAGCCTTGTTCTCTTGCTTCTTTTGCATATGTAAACATCAAATCAGGTGTCCGATGGGCAGAAACCACCTTTTTTTCAAAAGGAATCTCGAATTGTTCAAGAATCTCACAAGCATGCTTCATCGTATCCCAATCTGACTTACTTCCCATGATCACTCCAACTAAGTTCGCCATACCTTCTCCCCCTGTTTCAGGTTGAATTACTCTCGGATATAAGCTCGTTTCTCTCGAATAGACTAGTTTTACTCTCGGATAGACCTGCTTTACTCTCGAATAGCTGTCCATATCTCTCGAATAGACTTGCTTTACTCTCGAATGACTTTCCGCTTTTCTTACTTCCGCTAGGTCAACAATAAAAAGCCCGGCGCAAACAGCATCTCAGAAAGAGAAAGCCATTTGTCCGGGCATAAATAAGGTAACACAAAGAGCGCAGGGCCCTAATAACTGCCGAACCTATTGACTTTCCCTCATAGTCCAATAATTTACGGTTATTGGGTAGAAACTTATGGGCCATATTCCCATGGATATACGAGGGTAAAGGTAATTTGTTTTATCAACTAAACTTATCATACCAATCAATTCATTATGCTGTCAACCATAAAATCGAACGTTACTTTTAAAAACAATAAAAATGTTCGTGTTTTACTCAATTAACTTTGCTTCAAAGACAATTTGGCGGCCAACTGGCTCGTAAATGGTTTCGCCGCCCTTTTTAATTTCTTGAAAAATTGGCCTTTCTGTTCGGCGGACTGGGAGATAACCTTCTTGCTTCATTCTATTCAGGCAATCCTCAATACTTTCATTCTCCGCCACTTCAAATTGCTTCTTCTTTTTACTCATGAAAATAGCTTCCCTCTTTTCACTGATTTCACCCAGAAGCCACCGTGAATCGATTTTGGTTCATACGAAATAATAAATGCCTTCGGATCAAACGTTTTAATTGTCTCGTATAGTTTTAACTCAAATTTTCGCGGTGTAAGGATTTGCATCGCCATTCGATTTCCTTCTAGCCCATGTGCAGACCAGTCGGTAACACCATAGCCTTTCTCCCTCAATAATTTTGGCATATCCTTATCGTTTTCTGATGTAATTACATTGACCGTAATATACCCTAATGCCAGCTTTTCCTCAATTTTCATTCCGACAATGACCCCGATGCCATAGCCAACCGCATAGGCCACTAAATTTTGAATTTGATTAAGGTTATTTAAGACAAGCCCGAGGCCAAGAACATAAATAACCACTTCAATCATACTAAGGGAAGCTGCCAGATAGCGCTGACCCTTTAAAGTCAAAATCATTCTTATCGTAAAGAAAGAAACATAGACGATATTTATGATTAGGATAATCGCAACCATGATAAAACTATTTTCTAACATAACGAGCCCCTCCCTACTTGATTTAGCTCCCTTCACTTTAGCACATTATTAATTTAAAACCACAAGATTTATTTTTATTTGTGCAAAATAATATTAGGACGAAAAAAAGTGAGGTGCTTTTATTTGTTTAAAAAAATATTCCTTTCGATTTCCCTATTCATATTATTTATACCCGTTCAATTAATAGCTCAAGCAGATCCATTACCAAAAATGAAAGCCGCTTTTATTAGAAACGATGATTTGTGGATCAAAACTGGCAATAGGGAACAAAGAATTACAAATGGAGAGTATATAAGGTACCCTAAGTGGTCTCATGATGGTAATTGGATTGCCTATCTTAAAAGTAGAAAGAGTAGTTTTCGCAATGGGGAACTCTGGCTATATAATTTGAAAATGGAGAAACACTTCATGGTGAAGGAAGGGGTAACTAACAATTTTCAATGGGCGCCTGGGCAAAATAAAATGGGTTTCCTTGTTAATCAGGAATTATTCGTTTTAAATACTGAGCCACCTAAGCATTTCCTTGTAACTCAATTAACAAAAGAGATCACGAATTTTTCCTGGCTCCCTGATATCAGCGGCTTTTTAACATCTGCAAAGGAAAATAGACAACTAAATTCTGATATTATATTATCAAAAATTTTGCTTCGATCGGATCGGCAAAAACCAGTTTTCAAGCATTTTTACACAGTTCCAGTCGGAGAAAATGAAATCGTTGTAGGCAGCAGCCAGTTTATATGGTCCCACGATCATAAGTGGATTAGCTTTATATTAAACCCATCCGCATCTATTTCTGCTGATAGCAATATACTTTGTTTGGTCTCAGATGATGGAAAGTATTTTCAACGTGTGGATGAAGTGTTAGATTATCCGGAATGGCTTCAATGGGCGCCGACTAAAAGCTATCTTGGATATATCGGGGGATTTGGAAGGGAAGCTAATATAAATAAACAACTAAAACTGGTTAGTGTTCCTTCCTTTCAAAATGAAATTTTCACACCAAAAGGGTATGTCGACCGTGATTTATATTGGAAAAACGACAGTACAATCTACGTTTCCCGTTCTAAAGAAATGAAGCAAGCCGACCTGGATAAAAGACCATTACCAAGCCTTTATGAAATTGATATCTCGACGTTTAGGAATAAGCAAATAACCAATCCTGCAAAACATGAAGGTGATTTTGCACCGCAATTTTTTCATAGTCAGCTTCTTTGGGTAAGAACGGATACACAGACTGCCAATATATTCGTTACTCGAACAGATAATATGAAGGAAATAGCGTGGATAACAAATCTTACAGTAGCAAGTGCGTATTATGCAAAGTGGAATTGGGAGGAGGTATTTAGTTTATACATCGGATTGGAATGTTGATAAAAAAAGACAACCAATTAAGGTTGTCTTTTTGTTTGCCTGGCAACGTCCTACTCTCACAGGGGCGCATGCCCCAACTACCATCGGCGCTGAGAAGCTTAACTT
>NZ_LDNB01000005.1 GCF_001026695.1 Neobacillus vireti | reverse complement strand
ATTCTTTTACAAGCATTAACTTAAACTTTTCACTATATTTTGCCATAAAAATACACCCCAAAGGTTAGATTTCACTCTAACTTTTGGGGTGCAGTACATAATCTGGAAGGTGCCTGGCACTTTTTCTTGGTCGAAGGATCACTGGGGCTGGAATTGAAGGAATGGAAGATTCTGCTGAAGGAATAATGGGGAATCTAAACCACTGCAGCTTTGATTTGCTTGGTATATGGTAGTGGTTTAGATTTTTCGAAAGGAGTGAAAAGCATCGATTTGAAAAAAACAGCTCCCATCTTCTATAGCTGGCGCTGATGCCCCCCATGCCGAAGGATTAGATACCTTCGCCTCAGGAATTGCCTCCCACGTAGAAGGAAGAGGCACACAAGCGGAAGGGGAGGGTGTGACCAGAATGGGTGGAGGTGGGTCTAATTGGACAAATTCTTGTACATGATGATGGTACTTGTAAAACCCATGGTTATTGTTGGGCAAATGATGAGGGTATCGCCACTACTTCAGATAAAGGCTATTTTGTATTGAAACGTACAGGAGAAAATCAAATTTTAATTCTAGTAAAATAGTTATTAGCATATTTGGAGGGGGAAAAGTTGAGTAAAGAAATTGAAAAAGAATGGCTCAGCAAGGCTGATCATAGAATAAAAAACGCCCAAAAAATTTTAGAAAATCGAAAAAGAAACAAAATTAAATCTTTAGAAAATAGATTAATCGCTCTTCAACAAAGGGTACCATTCGAATTAAAACAATCATAAAAATGTAAAAAAAGGATCAGTCCTTTGGTGAAATAATTTCCTTAACTCGCCGAGTGTCTGACCCTTTTTTCCGTGCTTCATTAAGCTGCTTTCGCTTCTCGCTGTGGTGTTTGCTTCGGCAAACATGCACTGACAATCGCTGCAAGCATCAATAGGATTGCAGCTGTGACTAATGAACTCGTATAGCTTCCGGCACGGTCAAAGAAAACTCCTGGAAGAAACGAGCCGATTGCTGACCCAAGCTGATGGCTCATGTAAAGGAAGCCAGTCACAACACCTAAGGAAGAACCGCGAAAATAGCCTGCAAGTAATTTTACGGTAGGCGCCACAACGGCAAAATCTACGATACCGAAGGAAATGGAAAAGACAAATAACAGCCAAGGATTTTCTATGAAAAAGCCTAACCATTTTGCACTTGTTAAAAAGATTACTAGAAAGACAATCGTCATTCCTCGAAAAAAATAAATCCAAGCGATCATTTTGCGATTATCAAATCTGTCTGCTAAGATTCCGGCAACAATCGTTCCACCAGTGTTAAATGCAGCCAGAAGGCTTACTGCCGTGCCCGTTACAGCAACAGAAAAGCCACAAGCCTGGGCGAAAGGTATTAAATGTGTATCCATAAGCCCGGTAGTAGTAAATCCACAAATAAAAAACGGAATAATCAGAAACCAGAAACCGCGATGGAAGAGGTATCCCTTTTTTAAAATAGGCTGTGTTTCTTTCGTTTCCATTGAATCCTGTTGCTGTTTTTCAGCGGTCCCTGCAGCTCCTAATGCTTTGATGCCCATTTCAGCAGGATCCGATTTTAAAAAGATTGCTAGAAGCGGAAAAACAATCAGAAGGAGAAAGCCACCTAAAAGTAAAACGGTAGATTTCCAGCCGAACGCATTAATTAAAAACAGCGAGCTCGAAACCATCACCATTTGTCCAGCACCAAAGCCTGCTTCTACTAAACCAAGGGCAAAGCCTTGTTTTTTATGAAACCATTTTGTTACAGCGATGGTGGCGGTCACCCCGGATGCCCCGCCAAACCCGAGCGAAGAAATCACTCCGTATAAAATCAGAAGCTGCCAAATGTTTTGGGAGAAATAGGTGAGAATGGTTGTCACGCCTAACAAAACAATGCTGTAAACAAAAATCCGCTTCACGCCGTGTTTGTCAATGAGCTTTCCAATCACAGGCTGTGAAAGCGCGAAGACAATGAAGCTGACAAATGAAATGGCGGAAACCATGCTCCTTGAAGCGGTAAATTCTTGCTCCCACGGCTCCATAAAAGCACCGAAACAATAACGCAGGCCTTGAGCGGCTAAAACTCCGATAAAACAGTAAAATAACCNAATAACCCAGCCATAATGTATTTTTTTTAACAACCCGAGCCCTTCTTTCCAAACCAAGTTATTCTTCTATTATAAGGAAAAGAGCGCTCTCACGGCAATTAAAATACTTTAATGCAGAAAAGGGGTAAAGGGGTTTAAAAATAGTGCCTGGCAACACCCGATAATTGATGAATTTAAATCGACAAATTCTCAGATCAAACCCTCAGTGCGCTAAAGCGTTAGCACATCGGGGGTCTGACCCTTTTTTCCGCAGTCCTTCAAACCTTTCCATGGCACGTTCATTCATATAACCGTGTGCTGTGATGACCGTTTTCTTGCTTTTTTTGGAAACTGATTTGTCGTCTTTGTCGGGAATGGATGAGTTAGATACAAACCGGATCCCTAATGGGGCAAGAAAAAATAAAGCTGGTGCTGCCAAAAGCGGTTTCCACAGGGACTTACCTGATTTACTTGATTCCCCCTTTTCCTCACTTAACATGAACTCCTCCTTTCCATTTGAAGTCATCGGTACATTATCATATGTAAGTCGACATAAAAATGGAAAACTCTAAAGTCCTATTTTATTCCTGTTTTTGAATAGGAGTGGGGGCAATTGGTTTAATGCAGCTATGACATAAAGGATAAAATTTCCTGAAAACCTCATGATAAGAGGAAATAGAAAAAAGGTGTGAGTATTAAATCAATAAAGACCTAAATTTCGAAAAAAAGCTAACCAAAAACATTATAATAGATATGAGAAGAACACTTAAATGTATTATATTGGCCATATCAATTTTAGATTAAAAACTAGCGATTTTATATGGATCAATAAGAATGAAACTAATAATTTACCATCTGGGGTGATTATATGAAAGTAAGGGATATATTTTCATTAAGTGGTCTCAAGTATGCGTCCATAAAAGCGGGTATTGATGGTCTGGACAATAAAATATCCTCAGTAACCGTTTTAGAAGTTGCTGAGACAAAAGAGCAAAGTTGGTTAATAGAAGGACAACTTTATGTAACTTCTCTTTATGCAATAATGAATAACAAGGAGAAGCAACTAGAAATTTTTGAATCACTTATAGAAGCTAAATCTGCAGGGGTAATTATTTGCCACTTAGAATTTTGGCTTAAGGATATTGACCCAAGAATCGAAGAACTATGTAACAAGATGAAATTTCCTTTGATTATTGCTAAAAGTGAGACAACATATATTGAGATTTTGAATCCAATTATTTTGAAGCTTATGGAAAATAAATCTGAT
Source organism: Neobacillus vireti (assembly GCF_001026695.1). Taxonomy (GTDB): domain Bacteria; phylum Bacillota; class Bacilli; order Bacillales; family Cytobacillaceae; genus Neobacillus; species Neobacillus vireti. The sequence goes on along the minus strand of NZ_LDNB01000005.1, from coordinate 95,563 downwards.
GGATATTTAGATGCAAATCACATGCAGAATAAGTTAATTGAATATGTAGTCTCTAAAAAGGATGTTAATGTGATTTATAAAACAATGACAGATTTTTACGGTGGGGAAATATGGTTTTTAGATATTAACAATAAGCTTATTTATCCTAAATACAATACCGAGTTTAGTGAATTATCAAATTATTTATTCGAAAGAAGTAATGAGATACAAACTATAGATGATGAAAATAAGATTTTAACGATTAATGATAAAAAATACATATTAAAATTTGTCAGATCACGAGGTATGTTTTTTGGTACAATCCTTGCAGAATTTGAGGATAATAATTTACAGGACTCATATTCAATACTTGATATAATATCCAGAATCTATACATTAATATCTACCAAAAATAGCAGAGTATCAGAATTTGAAATGCAAAGGCAACAAGAGTATATTGGGGATCTCATAACATGGAATTTTAGATCTGATGAAGTTGCAATAAAGATGGGGATGGATATAAATTGGGATATACAAAAAATCAGTCAGATTATTGTCCTTAACATTAACAAATTCCAGGAAGATCCTAGGGGGAATCTGAGAGAATTAGAAAGATATATAGAAAATGTTCAGTACCAAAAAACAAACGACATGATTAAAAGAGAGAATAGGGATAATTTAGTTGGGTTAAGAAGTGATTTAATTATTGTACTAATTGCGAAACAAACAATAGAAATAAAAGACCGGATAAATAGAATATGTAACCAGCTGCTTGAATATTGGGATAATGATTTAGCGGGTGACATTTCTATTGGTGTAAGCAATGAATTTAATGATTTCAGGGATATTCCCAAAGCATATATAGAAGCCATAGATGCATTTAAATTTGGAAGAAGATATTTTGGTGAAAATGAATATACCCTATACAAGGACTTAGGTTGCTTTGGATTGATTAGAGAGTTCAGAGAGAATCAAAAATTGACTGCTTCTTTGGATAATATTTTTCAAAAACTTAAAGAATATGATGAGAAGAACAAACAAGATTTGTATAATACTTTGAGCCAACTTATTATTAATGATATGGACGTGGACAAAGTGGCTAACTCTATGTATATTCACAAAAATACTGTCCATTATAGAAAAAATAAAATTATTGATTTATTAGGTTTTGAACCTTGGAAAATGCCTTATTTACTAAATACATTGATAGTAATTGCACTTGAAAATAAGTAAGTATTTTAGATCTTGTGGTTAGCTGTTTGTGTTACAGCACAAATAGCTAACCTTTTTTTGTTTTTTAGAACATTCAAATAGTTCACTCAATTGTTGTAAAATTAGGCTAGATGAATAAAAAATAACGGAGGGAAATCATGGCACAATTTTTAGATATGGAACTTACAAAAAGCGCTTACAAACTAATGCACGATATGGTGAAGGTAAAACCTGGTGAAAGCGTGCTAGTAACTCTGGATTCAATTGGAGATTTCCGAGTAGCTGAGGAAATAGTAAAAATGGCTGATGCACTAGGTGCGAAGGCAATGCTTGCCTGGCATTCAACTCCAAAAGGTTATGGGGCACTTACCATGGAATACTTACCAGAGCCACTTAAAGAATGTGTGGACAAAACGGATGTATGGATAGAACTAAATGACCAATGGCTTTTATACTCTCCAATATGGGATAAAGCTGTTACTAATGGAAGAACCAGGCAAGTTATGCTTGGCGGATTAGGAATAGAAAGAATTGTAAGGAATATAGGTCTGGTCGATATGAAAGCACAAAATGAGTTTCAGACAAGACTTACTCAACTAACCAAAGAAGCATCAGAAGTAAGAATAACAAATAAAGCAGGTACCGACGTAACCTTTCAAAATGATCCAAACAGACCAATAAACAATGAGATCGATTATAGTACACCGGGAGCACATTTTCTTATTGGCCAGATAGGTTGGGCACCCATTGAAGGCAGTATAAATGGCAGAATAGCTTTTGATGGGGCGCTTAGTGGAGGTGGAGATCTCGAATTAGGTGTTCTAAGAGAGACGATCACTTACGTTGTAGAAAAAGGACGAATAGTTGAGTTTGAAGGTGGAGCGCTTGCAAAACGAGTTAAAGATTATTTCGCATCCTTAAATGACCCGAATATGTATATTGCAGCACATGTTTGTTATGGATGCAGCCCTAATGCTAAATTAGAGGGATGTACCACAGAGGATGAGCGAATTTGGGGAAGTACTGAATGGGGGTTTGGTCATCAAGGACCTAATTATTCAGGAGGAGCACCCAGAGTTGCAAAAAGCCATGTTGATGGAATATCATTGGCTTGCTCTGTGTGGTTGGACGGACAGTTAATACTGGATAATGGGATATTCATACATCCGGATCTTGCTAAACTAGCGAAAAAGTTAGGAAAGTAGGGGGTGTGATGAAGAAATATTTAGTAGGGGCTGATCCTTTTCCACCATATCAATTTTATAATGCGATGGGAGTTTTAGAAGGATCTGATTACAGCCATGTAGAAGAAATAATAAATAAAATGGGAGCTACTGCAGAGTTTATCTTGGATGATTGGAGTAGAATTGAAAAAAAGCTTATTGATAAAGAAATTGATATGGCATTTCAGGTTCAAAAGACTCAAGAAAGAGAAAAACTCTACTACTTTTCAAATGTCTTTAGGAATGCCGTAACCACGATCATCTCCCGTACAGATGAAGATATGAAGTTTGTTGAAGAAATTGATCTGTTTGATAAGAAGTTGGCTGTAATTAAAGGCTATAAATATGGAGAAGTGATAGATCTGCTGCCAGAAAGAATAAAAGTTTACTGTAATGATCAACAGGAACAGGTTGAGTTTGTAATGCAAAATAAAGCTGATTTTGCAGTAGTTGATCTTGGAGTCTTTGAATATCAGGCACTAAAGAGAAATTTTAAAGGAGTTAAGATATTAAGACATCTTGACTTCTCAAGACCACTTTACGTTGTATTCAATAACCCTTCTATTAGAGACGAATTTAATAGGTATCTAAGAAACAATTTGACAAGGGAAACGCGGGAGTTTTAAATACTTCAAAACTCTTAATCTAATTTATGAATTTACAATAAGTCTCTTAATCAAAAATACGAATCAAAAAGGGGTGTTTGTATGGCAAAAATGCAAGAAAATTTTGAGTCCCATGATGATCATTCCTTACGTCGTGTTCCTGATTCCGACAAAAGGTCAATGTGGCAGGTATTAGTGGTGAGACTTGGTTTTTTTGCCTGTGTATCCCAATTGATGCTGGGTGCAACATTAGGGTATGGAATGCCTTTTTGGGATGCATTTTGGGCGGTAATGTTTGGAAGTGTAATCTTGCAAATTATAGGCTTTGGAATTGGCTTCGCAGCTGCTAAGGAAGGTCTGTCAACCGCATTATTAACAAGATGGTCAGGGTTTGGGAATATAGGTTCATTACTAATCGGACTAGTTATAGCCATATCATTAACAGGATGGTTTGGTGTTCAGAATGGTGTATTTGCGTTAGGAATTTACGAAGCGACAAATATGTTTAATGTACAGATATGGTCAGTAATTACTGGGTTGGGTCTTACATTGCTAGTTGTCTTTGGATTTAAGGTTTTAAGTTATACGGCAAATATTGCATTGCCTTTATTTTTAGCTGCAGTTGGCATTGCTGCATACAAATTGCTTGCAACTGCTGATATTGGCAGTCTGCTGGCTTCTCCGGCACCTGGTACGGCACTTCCAATGGGGGTTGCGATCACAATGGTTACTGGTGGGTTTGTTGTTGGAGTTGTAACTACGCCAGATATTAGCCGTTATGTACGGACATGGAAAGATGTATTTTGGATGACCGCAATAAGTACTTTTGTAGGAGAGTTAAGTATATGCTTAATTGCGGTATTAATGGCGCATGTTGTTAAATCCCCAGATGTTGTCACAATTATGCTTTCTTTGTCAGGCTGGATTGGAGCTTCAATTGTACTGTTTTCTACTATTAAAACGAATGATCTTAACCTTTACTCATCTAGTCTCGGTTTAACAAATTCTATGAATATATTTTTCAAGAAAAATTTTAATCGTGTTACTATGACGATTGTAGTTGGTTTATTCGGTACTTTCATGTCAGTTGTAGGGATTCTTGACAAATTTATAGGTTTTCTTGTTTTACTTGGGGTAGTTATTCCACCAGTTGTAGGTATAGTTATTGTTGATTATTTTATTTTAAAGCGTAGTAGGGCTGTGCTGGATGAGAGTAGAAGAAATAATGAACTACCAAAGCAATGTGAGAGTTGGAATCCTATATCAATTGTTGCTTGGATAGCCGGTTTTGCTGTAGGTTACTTTGTTACAGATATTGGAGTTTCATCATTAAATTCATTAGTAGCATCTGGTGTGGTTTATTATATTTGCATGAAACTGTTTGGTTCAGCTATAACTATTAATAAAGTAGAAACTGGGATCTCTATTACAAAAGTAGATACAGGAATCAGTAAATAACTGTGATTAGATCGATCACTTGTATTAATGGCTCAAACGAATTACATAAGTGGCCCTTAATATTTTCACTAGTGTCCCAAAATTGTGGATTTCCTGTCTCTTTTTAATGGCATAATACTGGCTATCGTGTGCAAATGGAGGTAGAATTCGGAAAGGTACAGAATCGATGGTGATTGTGGTTCTTCCGGATGCTTCTGTAATAGAACCGCGCAAAAGAGTGAGTGCTACCATCAGTCATTTTTATATGGAACTTTTAGGACACCAGATGCGCGATTTGGCCGGTTACGAATTCGTAACCGGCTTTTTATTATACTTAATTTGCTAAGTAAACGAGAGCTGACAACACTTATCCAATATTGGTAAGTAAGTGAAATTACGAGAAGTTAACAAACTGCATGTCAGAGCGATTAAAAAATACATTTTTGAAAACGTCTTACTTCATTCAAAAAAGCCTATTAAATCACCCAAATTGCAAAAAACGCCTTCAAAAATGATTTTTGAAGGCGTTTTTTGACGTTTTCCTCTAAAAATGCCCTCCTAAAATGAAAAATGGAGATTCGCTTTACCCGGCCTTTCTCGCTATCGTAGAAGTACAGAGACGCGGGCTTTTTACATATTGCGCTCGCAAAGGAGAAGGGGAGGAATAGTGTCATAAAATATTCAGATTCAATTGAAAAATATATGACCATTTTCTTCATTTAACTATAAATAAGTAATGAAGAAATTTAATTAAAAGAAAGGCAGTGGTTAAAGATGGCAAAGTTTAGAATGGTACGTACTGATTTTTGGAAGAATCCAATTGTTTCAGAAGAGATGACCCCGGAGGATAAGTATTTTTACCTATATTTGCTTACAAATCCGCAAACTACGCAAATTGGAATCTACAAAATTACCAAAAAGCAAATGGCTTTTGATTTGGGTTATTCGATTGAGAGTGTTCATTCGTTAATGGAACGATTTATCTCGCATCACAAGTTGATCCGTTACAATCCGGAAACGAGAGAGCTGGCGATGAAAAATTGGGGGAAGCACAACCTTGATAGAGGCGGGAAACCAATGATGGATTGTATTTTTTCCGAATTAAGGGATGTCGAGGATCTCTCACTTATTCAATATGTTTCGGAAGCCATTCAAAAACAGGAAATTCGCAACCTCTTTGAATCGTTTTGTAAACAAGAAGAACTGATATTTGACAACGAAGTGAGTGGACAAGAAGAAAAAAATACATATCTAGAATCTGAAAGTGGAGAGCATGACGATACGTTGACGCATCGTGATACGAGAGGGGGGCAAAAAGAAGAAGAAAATGAAAAAGAAATAGAAAAAGAAAAACAACAACAAGAACAAAAAGCTTTCCATCCAAATTGTGAGTACAATCCAGAATTCGAGAATCCATTAAAGAGTAATCAAAATGATGTGAAAGAAATCATGGAGTTATGGGACAACAATGGATTTGGTTTTTCGAACGTGAATGCGAAACAGCAGCTGTTAGCTTGGTTGGATGATTCTCGTTTTTTACAGCCGAAAGATGTGATTTTAAAAGCGATGAATATTGCCTGTGCCAATAACAAGCGAAGGCTTAGCTATGTGGTTGGGATTCTTAAAAACTGGGAAAATGAATCGTTACTAACCGTAGGAGAGATTGATTCCTATCATGAGAACCAAAAGTCCGTTCCAAAGCATAGGCAAGCAACCGAATCGTTTAAAGCGGGAAGAGATATTCCAAGTGGCTTTGAATACGACCCTACGGCAGGTGAAGAGGATTGAGTATCGCGGAAAAAGCGTTTTTAGGAAGCTTGATGAAGGCGGAGTACTTACTCAAGGACACAGTGGTTCAACCTGAGCAACTGGAAAGCACTCGGCATAAAGAAGTCATGAGAAGAATGGTGGAGTTAACACGAGCTGGCAAGAATATCGATTTGATCACATTGTCAACCCTACCTGACCTCGAATCATTTGGGGGAATGTCTTACCTTGCTGAATTGTTATCGTTTGCGGATCCCGAGAAGTTTGACGGGATGGAGAAGCTCATTCTTGATTTGTGGAAGGAACGGGAAAAGAGAAATATCTTAACGAAAGCGGCATTGAATGATTGGGAGATTGCCAAAGTCATTGCTGAATTGGATAAAATAAACCAAATGAAGATGGATGATCACACGCCCTTACAACAGGCGTTGGTAGATATTTATGAGGCACCATGGGAAGATCTAATACTTCAGAAAAGCGCAACAACGGGCATCAAAGAGCTCGATAAAATGACGGGGGGCTTTCAGGGCGGAGAAGTGACGATTCTAGCGGCAAGACCATCGATGGGAAAAACCGACGTGATGCTTCATTTTGCCAAAATGTCAGGTTGGGCAGGATTTCTGCCACTTGTATTTTCCTTAGAAATGCCTGAAAAGCTGATTACCTCCCGATTAATGGCTTCCACAGGGGGATTTAACCGCACCAAAATGCGGGATCCGAAACGAATGCTAAATGAAAATCAAAAGAATAGATGGTCAGATGTGATTGGTGACCTCAGTGAAACCCATATGCAAATTTTTGATGGGGCTGGACAAACAATTGCCGAAATAAGAGCGAAAACGAGAAAGCTGATGAGTCAATTTCCATACAAGAAGCCGATTATTTTTATCGATTACTTAACACTGATTCGAACAGGCGAATTTTTCGGAGGTAATTCCCATTTACAAGTAACGGAAATATCGAGATCACTCAAAACGATGGCAAAGGATTTTGATTGCCCCGTCATTTGTTTGGCGCAGCTCAATCGATCGGTGGAATCCCGAGCCGATAAACGGCCAATGATGTCTGATATTCGGGAATCGGGCAGCGTTGAACAGGATGCCGACGTCATTTTGTTATTGTATCGTGAAGCCTATTATGACAAGGAATCTGATAACCATTCCCTTGAAATCATTGTCTCGAAAAACCGAAATGGTCCAGTAGGAAGCATCGCAGTGAATTATAACGAGCATACTGGGAGACTAGAGGATCAAAAGGAACAGAATCTTGCATAAGAATAACTTTCAATTGGCACTTTAAGGACGAAGCCGCAGCTAATAAAAAATCTAATATCGAGGTGTTTACACATGCTTGTGAGTGACGTTTATCGGGATAGTTTAATTTATGAAGAATCTGCATTGGCTCATTACATCTACTATCTATTAAAAGAAAAGATCATTTCATTAGATGACGATATATCCAAAATAGACTTAAATCAAGCCAATCACCAGAAAGTGAGGGAAATGATTCAAACAAATGTGCTAGGATTTCATAAAATTTGCGTCTTCTCATTGAAGATGGACCAGAATAATTTTGTTTTTATCTTTGCAGCAAGCGAACAAGAGGCAATCCAATTCTATAGCAAAACCTTTCAGCAAACCCCACTGAACTGTCACGAATATACGCTAGATTACCAGCTCTCTAGAGGAAATGATGTGATTTCGTTTCGGGATCTGAGGAAGGAATTCACTATTTTTCCAGCAATAGCTGGGTATTTTAAGTGGGAGAGATGACACTCCGCAGGCATAGATGCGGCGGCTCATGAAGGAGACATTAAAGGAGACCAAATATCCCAAAATAGATCAAAAATTTAGAAAAAAACTGACCCAATAGAGTCGTCATTCAACGATCTTTTGAGTCAGTTTTTTTTATGATTCATTTAGCTTATTGACCAGAATTGCTATCTTCTTCAGTTTGTGACCCATCATTTTGGGTGCTGTCGTCTGTTTCTTCTGTGTTGGGATCATCTGTTTTTGAAGCATTTGAACACGCAGTTGCAGCTCCGAGTAACATGAATGCGGACATCAAAGTAAATAACCATTTTTTGAAAGATTTCATTTTTATTCCTCCTTGAATGTTGCATTTTGTATTACAGTCTCATCATACAGGCTTACAAGGATAAAAGAAGTCAATTATCCATTTCTTAACACAACTTAAAGTTATCGAAATGTTCCTTTAATAGTTCATATTCAAAATTTACATATAATTCACGATAACTACTTCTTTTTACCTTTGACACGGTGCCGCTCCTATTTAATGGTTGTCATTTTCATTATTTGTAGTGCAGACGTTTTAACAAACGAAAGAGCAGTTACTTATTATTTTCCTTGAGTTTATTTTGCTCTTCCACTTTTATGAATTGAATATCATCACTTATTATCTTCTCATGCTGATTCTTCAATGTGAGTGCTGCCGCCTTCCCGTCACTGGGCGATCCATCCGAAAAATCCATAGGAAATAGCGAGAAAAATATCATATAAAATGAAATATAGACAAACTGATACTAAAAAACTGAATTATCTAGAATTCCTTGAGAAATGAGGGTATTTACCAGAAATATACCTGCCAGATTGAATAAAGACCCGCCAAGGAAAATTTTGGTGTTCGTAACACGGGTATCATGCCTTAACGATTTATACTCACAAGCTCCATTCCAAAAGTAGTATCTTCTTACTTCAATATTCCAAAAGGAAAATAGTCTTTTCCCGCTTCCGATTGTAATTTTTTTCTCTGATCCTCCGAAAAGTGTAACGAAAAAAATATGTCCGCTTAAATGGATAAGAGTAACAATAGGCAGGATCACGAAAAAAGAGATTAGAAATTTAATAATGTCAGCCAATCCAAACATGCTATCTCCCTAAAAAAGTAGAATAGGTCAACTCGTTCGAGTGTGTAAAGCTTCATAAATTATGTACCCTGTAGACAAAGAACATAACTGAAAAAAATGACAGTATAAGAGGAAAGCTTGATACATAGATATTTCTTATCCTTCAAGCCAGATGAAAGCCTCGGCCTGATGTATTAGCGGGACAAGTGGTAGCCTATGTAAAGACAAAAGGCTTTTAAAGTTTACTTTTTCGAAACCCTTAACTTTAGTTAAGATTTACTAACAGGATTGGGAAGAGGTAAATGGAATTTTTGTAGACTGCTATCTATAATTTTGAAATCATTGAAAATTAAAACTACTCTTTATTCGACCAGCTTTATAGCTGTTATTTTAATAAATTTTTAGAAGTAATGTTGAGAAGGAAGAAGGTTTCGGAGGATAAATCTGAAAACTAATGAATGCTGTTTTATAGATTATGGAATTTGACTAAGCATTTTGTTAAAAGGGTTACAACTATATTTGTAGAATTTTATATAAAGTGGATTTTATATAGTGCATGAATATTTTGGTTTTTAGATTTTTATAGGAGATGAATTTATGCTAAATAAGGTAGCGAATGCTTTAGAAATGCGGGGATTTCTTGTAAAGCCAATTGATAACTATATCTACTTTTCACTTGGGAATTCAAAAGAGGAATTAGCGAAATTAGAAGAATTGTTAGATTCGCTTAAATTAAATATAAAAATAGAAGGGAACAAAATTTTCATCAACGATGATTGTGTTGACCAGGACACACTAAATAAAATAATTTGGTATCATACTAGAAATCATGAAACAAATGGCGGCAACGGCTGGTATAGTTGGCGATATTTTATTAAAAGAAATCATGGACCGAAAATTAATACGTTTGTTTTGGAAACTGGAGTTGCCTTGTTGGTTAAAGCGATTAGTGCAGCCGGGATGGTTACAGATTGTAGCTGCGATGGACATGGACGAAGAGCGCCTATGATTTCATTTTGCGGTAAATATAATGCTGCTTGGTTCCATCTTCTTTATCAAAAGCATTTTAAACAAATTGCATTTCATTATGAGTGGTTCCTTAAAAATCCTGAAAGTAGAAGTATTCATTTAACTGCAAGAAGCAGCAATGGAAAATGGGATTTAAATTATGTATTAGAAGATACAATGCTGATGGCACGGTACTTTTTGCATGAGTCCCAAAAACTTAGCCGGATCAAAAAAGAGATCTTTAAGGGAAATTATAAAACGAAGCGAAAAATGGTGAAGGAAATGGATTTCGATGAACTATCAGGGTGGATGAAGAAAAAATATGAAGTATACCTGGATAAGGAGAGGGAAATAAATGGATTTCAGGAACTAGGCTGAATGGTCTGAGACGTTATTCTCTTATTTGACTGCGGGATGGTATGTTTGAAACGTTTCTCGGAAACTATATGATAGGCTCTAAACTTCATGGAATTAGAAGTTTAGAGCTTCTTGAAAACGATAATTCATTTAGTGACTTTCATGAATATTTCGAAACTCGTTTTTCATGTTTGCTAGGTTTTCAAAAATATTGTTATTTGCTAGCTTAGAAAGTGATTTTTTCATTTCATAAAGATCCTGTAAAGAAACTTTACTTGTATGTGCAGCTTTATTTCGTACATGATGAATCTTTTTCCATTCAGATAGAAAAGCTGTTGAATTACTAATGCCCATTAATTCCCATTCGTTTTTGTTTAGGTTAAATTGTGCAATTATTTTTGAATTTCCTAACTCAGGAGGCTGCCAGTTACCGAATTTTTCGAGATTAAAATCAATTGGTTTTCCAGCAGGCCCTGATGGAAACTTTGCTCTTAACTTAACTTCTTTACCTGGTTGAACTTTATTGTAATACTTAGGTAATTCAATGGAGTATTTTTTTCTAAACCAATGGACTATAGAATAATTAATTTCACTTTCAAACATCTTGGCAAGACAAATAGCACTAGGAGAATAATCTATATTAATATTCCTGCTTTGTAGATAGGCTTCTACATCCAACCCTGTTTGTAAAAGGTGAAAGGAATTTTCATCTAAAAAGTCCTTTTTAATTGGTGAAATATAGGATGGTTCAAATTTATTCTTTTTATTCAATAAGGCCAAATAAATTCCAATTTGTATATTTAAATCTTCAATAAGTGGATATAAATTATGATTGCCAATTTCATCTAGATCAACTAATTTTAGATTTTGTTGTAAACGCCCAAAACTTTTAATTGCCTTTTCAAGCGTAATCTTACTTTGTTTATTTGAAATTCGAATAATTTCGCCCTCTTGATTATAATAGTCAGTTTCCCGTTCTTCTTGAATAATGAAACTGAGAACATCAGATAACGCCCTTGCCATGCTTTCATTTAATTCAGTCGTTCCCATCCCCTTACATAAATCAAGGTCCGTGTCGTCTAATAAGCTATATAATATTTCTTGTTTTTTGTCTAAATCCTTTTCAACTTCCTTGTAAAGATACATTCGATTAGCTATTCCAGTAAGTCGATTCATTTGTATTTCGATTTGATTAGGACAGGTCTTATACCATCGATAATTTCTTAATCGAGTATCATGTGTAACAACAATTGCAGGCAGCATTTCCGGTTTGATGTTTAATTTATTTGCTAGTGCGAATGCAGAGTAACTATAATCATACTCATTTAATTGATTATCTTCGAATAGTTCTAATGCATCTCTTACGTCGGTATAAAAGGGTTGATTACCGGTAAGGACAAATTTTTTGGGAGAATCCACTAAGCCAAAAAAGACCAGATGCTTGCCGGAACTATAGTGCAAGTTCGCAAACTGTTTTTCAAAAAAATCATGAAAGTCTTTATGTACTGCAGGATCGTGGAGAATGAAAGCAAAGACACTATAATTTTCCATTGCATCTAAAGCATATTCCAGTTCAAAACTACGTCGATTTTCTTGTTCTCTTTCGGCTCCATCGGCCAATAATTTAAGAACTGTGTAATTTGAAAGAGGTACACCCATAAAGATCACCATCCCAAAAAGAGTATGTTACATCCATTATTTTACACTGATTATATAGTGTGATAAAAGCTTTAATTTACTAAATTTTTTATTTTTGGGTCAATGGTCAAATTGAATACTTTCGCAAGCCTCTAGGGTTTGCCCAAGTTTATCGAAATCAATGCAACACAAGTGAAAAAATAATAAATAAGAATAATAGACTGAAAAAAAATAGATCCGACAAACCATAGCAAAGGGATTGTTTTTTATTTGCTAATAGCAATTATCGATAGATTTGTTTTACAATTAAATAATACAGATATGTTAAAATATATCTATAATTGGGTAAATTAGGGGGCTTTTCCGAAAATGGGTAAGTGGATATTCCAGGGTAATCCTAAACAATTTGATGTAAATACATACGTACAAGAAAATGAAGTAGTAGAATGGTCTATACGTCAAAAGCAATTTGTTGATGAAATAAGTAAAGACGATAATATTTTTATTTGGCGATCAGATGGAGGAAACAAAAACACTGGTGGAATTATCGCATTATGTGAAGCTGTCTCAGATCCCATCAAGGAAGAAGAGGATTATAAGGTTAAATTGAAAATATTGGAACGTCGGTTAACTGTTGAAAAAGGTATGTTACTTCGCCATGAGCTAAAGGAAATTCCAGATACAATGAATCTGCAAATTTTTAAAATCAGTCAACTGACAAATTACAGATTGTCGGATGAAGAATACAATCGAATAATAAACTTATGGAATGCACCAATGGAAGTGAAAGAAAGACTGAAACTTTCGAACGTTGAAAAGTATCTTCATTTATTTAAAGAAGATGCAGCCAATTGGTTCAAAGAAAATGATGATTACATACATAAAAGTTATCATTTTTTTGAACAGTTCAAAGAGAAGGAGAACCTTGAGAAGGTAGAGTGGGAGGAAATACAAGAACTGGGAGAACATATCAATGCCTTTCGAATGCCACTTGCTAAAAAAAGAGCATTAGGCAATATGAATGCTTCTATTGAACATTATCGAAATAGCTTTGATTACTTAATTTACGGTACCGCTCCAATTGTTGAGCGAATTGACCATTTTATCTCAGATGAGAAGTACAAGCTTTTTGGATTTGGGACAAGCGTGGTAAGTGAATTAATTGGCAACCTATTCCCTGAAGATTATTGCTTTTATAATCAAAGAGATAAAGTAGCGGTTGAGAATATCCTTGGACTGGTCCCAAAATACGCTCGTGGTGACACCTACGGCGAAAGATTGTTAAAATTCCAGAACTGTTTAAAGGAAAATGAATTGGTTCAAAAATATGTAGAGATAGTCGGCAAGCAAACAAGCCTTCCAATTTACTATGAAGTCGATCAATTTTTTAGTTTTCTTTTTGAAACCTTTGGAAAAAAGGAAAATCTTCCTGAAGATACGGACAGCCCCCAATATTGGCTTTTGGGTGCCGGTAAGGGGAGTTTTATGTGGGAAGACTTTTATCAAAATGAAATGATTGGAATTGGGTGGGAAGAGATAGGGGATGTAAGGCAATATACTAGCCAAAGAGAAGTAACAGCTGCATTAAAGGAAGCTTTCCAACTTGATCATAACCCGACAAACGATGCACTTGCTAACTATCAATTTGCGAATGAAATGAAAATAAGGGATTATGTATTTATCAAAAAAGGGACTAAAAAAATTATCGCTTATGGAAAGATTATCTCTGATTATAAATACGATCCAACTCGTGAGCTATACCATTCCATACGAAAAGTAGAATGGATTACGACCGGAGAGTGGGATATCGTCCATGAGCAGGATCGTCTAAATACCAAAACTTTGACTGATATTACACCATTTGAAGACTATGTAGAAAGATTGTTAGAAATAATCGGGAAAGAACCAAAAACAGTGGACTATCCAGAAACAGACACACCAGTTGAAATCATATTGGAAAATAGAGCCCCTTATCAGCTTGAAGAACTGCTTGCAGAGCTATTTATAAATGCGGATGACATAGAAGAAATCCTTGAAACACTGGATTATAAGAAGAATCTTATTCTACAAGGACCGCCAGGGGTTGGTAAAACATTTGTGGCGAAGCGCCTTGCATATCTTCACTTAGGGTATAAAGATGATAGCAAAATTGAAATGATACAGTTCCATCAATCGTATTCGTATGAGGATTTTATACGCGGATATAAACCAAATAATCAGGGAAATTTCTCTTTGAAAGACGGGATTTTTTATTCTTTTTGTAAAAAGGCAATCAATGATCAGGAAAACAGTTATTACATGATTATTGATGAAATCAATCGTGGAAATTTATCAAAAATCTTCGGTGAACTTATGATGCTAATTGAAGCGGATAAGCGTGGCAAGAAATTTGCCGTCAAGCTTGCTTATAGTGAGGGTGAGGAAACCTTTTATATTCCGAAAAACCTTTATATAATTGGAACTATGAACACAGCCGATCGTTCTTTAGCTATGGTGGATTATGCACTAAGAAGAAGGTTCTCCTTCATTAATATAGAGCCTGCATTCCATACCGAGCAATTCAAGGAATTTTTAATCAATAAAGGGATCAGTCAAGGATTCATTGATAAAATAGTGACCGCAATAAGTGAAGTGAATAATGAAATTATTAATGACATGATCAATCTTGGAAAAGGATATGAAATCGGTCACAGTTATTTCTGTCCAACAATTGAACAAGTAGATGATGAGCAAAAATGGTATGACCGCATTATTCGGTTGGAAATTGCTCCATTACTGCGAGAATATTGGTTTGATCAGGAGGAAAAAGTGAATGGACTCCTTGACAGACTCAAATAAGATCCCGATAAAAAATCTCTATTACATGCTTTGTTATGCATGGGGGCATTTGGCTGAAAAAGAATTTGCCAAGATAGCACGCGAAGATGAAAAGGATATCAAACACTTATTAACTAGAATCCTGCTGGTTAAATTGCGATCCCTCATTAAGCGTGGTTATTTTAAGGAATATATAGGCTTTCGGGAAGAAACGTCTACCTTAAGAGGTAAAATACTGTTTCAGGAATCCATCAACACTTTTTCCTTTAAACGAGCCAAAATGCATTGTGAATTTGAGGAAATGAGCCATGATATTCTTCATAACCAAATCATTAAATCGATATTATATTATTTAATACAGAGTGTAAAACTAGAGAAAGAGCTTAAAGATGAAGTGATTCAGGTATACGAGCACTTTGGAGGAATTAGCCGATTACAGCTCCATCCTAGTATATTTAATAAAGTGAAGCTGCATAGAAGTAATCAGCACTATCGTTTTGTATTGGATATTTGCCGATTTCTCTATGAGTCCCTTTTAATCAATGAAGGGAATACGGATGAAAAGTTTGCTGATTTTGAAAGAGAACCAAAAGCAATGGCCAGATTGTTCGAGGATTTTGTACGGAACTTCTACAAAAAAGAAACACCTGAATACCGTGTTTTTCGTGAAAATATTTATTGGGAAGCAGAAGGTGAAGATTTATCCTACTTACCGCTAATGCAGACTGATATTTCACTAGAGAGTCAAACTAGAAAAATCATTATGGATACAAAATACTATCAACATTCCTTGACGCAATACAAAGGATCACAAAAACTTATTAGTGGAAACCTGTATCAGCTTTTTGCTTATTTAAGTAATCACAAAAAGGCTAGTGAGAAAGAAACTATTGGTATACTTCTGTATCCGAAAACAGGTCAGGAATTAAATCTTTCATATGTCGTTAAAGGGTACCAGATGCAGGTTTATACTGTCGACCTAAATCAAGACTGGCGGTCGATTCATGAGAGGTTGGTTGAGATTGTAATGAATTGCCAAGAAAGTTTATCTAACATAGCTAGTAAATAATTTCTGAGTAAACAGGAAAGATTTTTGGGATTTTATGGGGAGTGTAATATTTCAACGATAAGAAAGGTCTCAATGGTCTCAAACTCAGCTGTATAAAGTTAAGCTTTCAACTATTGGAAGTGCCAGGTACTATCCAGGAATTTGGATGGTGACTGGCACTGTTTTGTTAGACAGGTAATACCATCAACTTTCGGTAATTTAAAGGTGACAGAATTATGGGAGCACTCTATAGCTTCACCCAGCCGCTTGGTGAAAATCGTCGGAAGTATCCGATTAAAATACATGCTTCATTAGACATCTGGCTCTTTCCAACAAAATCATACAAAAATGAAAATTGCATCTGGTTTGCACTCAATCATGTAAAGGGGATACGACCGCTAGGTATCAAATTCACAAAAGTTTTCTTTAGTTATGGACATACATTTGAAATTGTCATGGGGGAAGTTGCATTTCGTGATAAACGACTGACCGCAGAAGAATTAAAAGAAAAGATCACTTATAACACAAAAAACTCCATGAGGTTTATGGACGAACCTAAGAAAGGGTTTATTATTACGGTGGAAAAAGGTCGGGAAAAATGTAGATCTAGAAAAAGAGAAGGTAATGAAGTAATTATTGGAAATAAACTTTACCTTCATGGTGAAATGATAAATTGGGTGAAAATACCAAGGTTAGATCCTTGATGCCCTAACGCTTTAGCGCACCTGGGGTCTGACTCTTTTTTTGTCAGACCTGAGACAGGGCGGCAAAACCGAGCAGAATGCCGATCTCATTGCTTTTCTCTATCGCGATGAATATTATGATTAGCAATTTAAGAGGCAGGTACAGTGGAAGTGTTGCAAGCCAAGCATCGGAACGGACCGATTGGTATGATAAAACTAGGTTTTGATAAGGATTGCAGCTGGTTTTTCAATCTTGATGGCGGGAGAAAAACATCGTGCTAAAGCATTTCATATAGCTCCCTAATTATAGTAACAATTTTAGTCAGGAACAACCGGTGTAGCAAACCCAGCTAGAATTTGATTGGCACTTTGCCGATTTTTTATTGTCCACTTCATGATCTTTTATAGATGCAGATTATAGCTAGGCTAAGTTTGAAAAAAATAAAATCCTTCTTTTAATCCATAATTAATAGTATTATTTACATATCTATTGGTATAATATTCAAAAAAGATAGAGTGTTTTGTATAGTTTTTAAAGGTGGGGGAGTTTTTTGGGGGAAGTTTTATTTATAGGGTGTATATTGGTGCTTTTGATAATCTATTTTATGATTATATCCGATGTATACTCACCAATTAAAGATGATGAAAATAGGCTATCGGATATAGGGATTAAGGGATTAACCATTTTTGGAATACTTTTGATTATTATCGCAATTGTAATGCCTTTCAGGGTAAGAAACTATTTTATGTCCAGAATAGAAAAATATGAAACAATAGCAGATTTGGGACCAATAGGGGATTTCATAGGAGGGACCACCGTTGCTTTTTTAACCGCAGCAAGTGTCGTCTTATTATTAGCAACCATTATCATGCAGCGTAAAGAAATAAAAATTAGTCAACAAAGTATTGAAGAGTTAGTTAAACAAACTGAAGCTTCGGTTAAGCAAGCGGAAGAAGCGAGAAAAGAAACTCAAATCACTAATGATACAATGAAAAAACAGCAATTTGAAACAACTTTTTTTAATATGCTTAACTTACTCCAAGAAATAGTTAATAATATGAGGGGATATGAATACCCTGATCCTCAAGATTATGAAAAAAAGATTGAATATATTGGAAGGGAAGTAATTAAGAGATTTAAGAAGGCTTACGATACTGTACTTTCTTTTAATCCTATTAGTAATAACTATATTAGCCAAGTGGAACTAGATAATTAATATAATCAATTCCATGATAATTTTGGCAATGAAATTGGTCATTATATGAGGTTTAACTATCGAATCGTAAAATTTATAGTAGCTAACATAGCTAATGATGAAAATGAACAAAAGAAAATTAAAGAAGAAACAGGGCGGGAAACAATAATTGGAGATAGGAGATTTTACTTTGGTATGTTGCGTGCTCAATGGTCGAATGTTGAATTTGAATTAATTCTTGTTAATTCGTTATATAGCGAAAATCATAAGTTCAAAGAGCTGATATTAAAATATGATGTTTTAGATATGGAGGTTACAGATAACCCTACGCCTGAAATTTTTAAACTTAAAGATAGTATGGATAAGTTCGTAGCATATAGGGAGTTAATTGAAATAAAAAAATAAATTTCATAATTAACAGTAAGATACGGAGCAACAAGGTGGGGAAAATCGCTCGAATGTTGCTATTACAAGGGCAAAGGAGCAAATTCATGTTGTGTCTAGTATTGAGCCTAGTGAACTTTATGTTACTAATTCCAAAAATGATGGTCCAAAATTACTCAAGGATATTTGGAATATGCAAAAGCTGTTTCGATGGTAAACAAAGAAGAAGTAGAGACTGTACTTGTGCAGTTTAATGAAGAGTTAAATATGAAGAAGCAATCTGATAAAGCGTTAACTTTTGAATCACCATTTGAAGAACAGGTTTAGCAGCACCTGATTAATTTGAATTATTCAGTTGATACAACAGTCGGTATGTCTGGATATAGAATAGACTTGGCAGTAGTTCATCCAAATGACCCACATCGTTACTTTTTTGGAGTTGAGTGCGACTGGGCTATGTATCACAGTTCGCCTTCGGTTAAAGAAAGGGATTTGAACCGTCAACAATTTTTAGAAAACAAGAGCTGGAATAACACAAGGATTTTGAGCTGTAATTGGTGGAAGAATCGAAGTGTGGAAATTGAGAGGATTGAACTAATTATTAAGGGGATTTTGGAAGAAGAAATGATACTACAAAAGGTGTAGAATAAATTTATTTTGAAAATCAGAAATTTAGCGAAGATAAGTTCAATTTAGATAAGAGCTTGAGAAAAAGAAATGTACATTAAGAAATTGCAACATGAAAATAATATTCAAAAGTGCGAGTGAAAAATTTCCTTTCAAGGTAACTGTTCATGACAAAACTTAGTTTTTATTTTTCTAGATCAATGTACTTATTCATCTTTTTTTAATTCGATATTCCTCTGATTTGTTATAATTTAAGCATTAGACTATTTAAAAGAAAGAGGGGATATTGTCGTGATTGACTCATTATTTGATGAAACAGATTTTGACGAAAGTATTGATGTCAGCGAGAACAATATTCTTCGTGAGTCACCTGAGCTCTTGAATATTTTGCTCAAGGATAGAACAACTAAAAAGAATATTATGTGGGCAACCGATAGTTATGAACGAATGGGGACAGGATTTTCTGCGGAAGATCCGATTAAACCTGAATTGATTACCGGGAAGAATTCAACTATTATTCGTCCTCGAGTTGAGAAAGCTAAGCATGAGCAAAAGGCACGAACGAGAGAACGAGCGGAAGTATTCACGCCAACTTTGATTGTGAAAAAACAAAACGATATCATCGAAAAAGATTTCGAGGGACTTGCTCTTGAAGAATATATAAATAAGTTTTGGCTGGAAATTACTTGTGGTGAAGCACCATACATGGTAACTCGATACGACACCGTGACAGGTGATGAAATAGCTATAAATGAACGGGTGGGCTTTGTAGACCGCAAGTTACAACGAATAAATCATGAAGTAAGTGACAAGGAAGAATGGATAGCATTAACCACTAAATCCTTTCAAACAAGTTTCGGATACGAATTCCAAGGAGACTCGCTATTGCTTGCTCGTGAGAACTTGCTTTACACCTTCATTGATTACTATGAAGACAAGTTCGGCGAAAAACCAGACATGGAAACCAAACAAAAAATTGCCAAAATCATAAGCCATAACGTATTTCAAATGGACGGTCTGCAATATACTGTTCCATTTAAAGAATGGAGAAAATTCAACACATTGACCACGCTTTAGAATGTAAAAATTGCAAAGACGATGCTTTTCAAAAAGTGCAATCATAAGAATGAAAACGACTGTGAGTGGAGAGAAAGAAAGAGTTCGACAAAAATAAATGAAATATTAAAGATAAAATCTGATGAAACCCAAAAAACAGGCTCTTAAGTTCTTATTTGCGCAATTGAATGCAATTGTAATGACATAGAATTCTAAATCAAAATGAAAAAGTGTCAGGTATGTGTAGGATTACTATACACACCTGACACTTTTTTAATATAGGAAATAAGTTAAATGATAACATGATCAGCATGGTCCTGCTAACAATCATCTAAGGAAATTTTGTAGGTGGGTTTTTACCATTTCTATTTTAAAAAACAGGATAATTGTCCTAATTTATCGAATATAATAAATATGTCCCAATAGTATAGTGATAAACATTTTTTATATTCGAGGTGAAAATATATGAAATTATTTACTGAAGATAGCTCACTGAAATCAATGAATGAAGTGTTAGCTGCCCGGATATCTAGTTACAATTTGATTGGGGACTTGCCATTATCAAAGGAAGACTTTATCCATCTAGCTTCAATCGTCACTGCGGTTTATGAAAGTGATGTAGGCTCAAGGATACTTTACAGGTATAAAGAATGTTTGGCAGTTTTCCTTGTTTTTTGTGCTGTATATGAATATGACAATGGAGCTTTCTGGAAACAAATGGAAAAATATATTGGTAATTTAACGTATAACCGAAGAATGGATTTGTATTCTATTTTCTCCGAGGTCGTAGATAAATACCAATTAAATAAATTTGAAAATGAAAGTGAAGACGGGTTTACCTATGTTACGCCAATATTGTGTCATGCGGGTATTCCCATTAATGCTTTGGATAGTTATTTTGCTGCTATTAGTAATACCGTTAATGATTATTTTTATGATGATTTTGACGTCGATGATTTCCTCATTTATTTGAAGAATAAGACGGAAATGCCAGTTAAACGCTATATTAAATTATCTAATAAAAGAGATTCATATAGTTTTATTCAGAATAGCAGAAATTTAATTTTAAACGATTCTGTTGAAAGTGATGTAGAGATAGATAGCGGAAATTATACTCGTATGTTTGATCAGATTTCATCGTGGAAGGAAAAGCCCAAAAACAAGAAAACTCTGCAGGCACGAAGTAATGTTCAAATTACTGCCCCGAAAATAAAGGTTGACCTAGATGGTGTGGGTATTTATTGTGAATTCCCAAGAATAGTCGTTAAGGACTGTTATGATTCTTATCTTATCTGGGAAATCACAAGTGATGAAACAACCAATCTTGTTAAATCTGACTTTTTTAGAAGAAGTGGTGTTTTAGTTTCTGAGGAGAAGATCTTTACCTTACGACCTGCATCTTCTTATACCATTACTTTGAAAGTGGACGATAATCAAATATCCAAATGGGAATTTGAAGGAGTAAAAAATAACTATATTGCCTTTGCCCAAAATGGGAATATCATCAAGTCAGAAGGTCTACCTAATAACTCAGTTATTCTTTTATTAAACAAAGACATAGATATTAAAGGAAAAGAGCAATTATCCATTATCGAATTACCTCCAATACCTTCGTGGACTGCATTTAATGTCTTTAAAGTGGACTTGTCGAATTTGAAGATGCTTGAATGTATTGGATTTACGATACGGGTAAATGCAGAAACTAAACCGTTGATTATCGGGGGGGAAACCTTATTTCATCAGGAAAACTCCAGAGCATACATAACATTACCTTACATAAAAGTCCCTGTTATAAATGAAGGTGAGTGGCATATCGAGATTAAGCATCGGTCAGGGAGCGAAGTGATTACTAAATCAAATGTGGTGGTTCCATCAGATCGTGAAGTCATTCCGCTTAGCTCCTATATAAATAAGGGAACATATGGAGAGTATGAAATTAAAATATGGAATCGAACCGGAATGAATGGAAAGCTGGCTATAGAATATGTGCCATTTGGGACACTTCAAGTGGATAGAAATGATTATTGGCCCAGCAGCTACCAGGGATATGTAAATCAGATTCAGCTATTACGGACCAGTAAAAACGTAGAATTAGAGATGTATAATGCAGAAAAGGTATCGGAAATCCATCAGGATGATTATATTCTTCACCGGTATAAAGTGAATGAAAAGGATCGTTTCTTAATCGGTGAATATAAATATACATACAATGAAAAGGTTTTTTCAACTTCGATTAAAAAAGGTATGTATCCGATTTCATGGGGGATGATTGGGCTTGAAAATGAAATCATCGAATTTTCCAACAAGTTATACACTTTGACAATTGAGGATTTTAGTCAGGCAACTAATCCTTACCTATTGTTTGCGTTTAACTTAGATGCCACTTATGATATTCAAGATTTAAGAATTGATTTGGTTGGCGCGGATAAAAAAATTGTCCAAAGTAATAACATCTCGATTAAAAACAAGGATGGGTTGAGAATCCCATTGAATTCTTACTTATTTGAAGTTCAAAATACCACAACTGAGATTGATTATCATCTAAGGGTAACATTAATCGATTCAAACGAAAATATAGTATCAAGTTTCTTGGTAGCTCGATTTCAGGATGAAGTGGTGGTTAAAAATGCTACATTTAAACAAAATGAGAATGATATTTTCTTTGGATGGGAAGAAACGGGGACACGCTGCGGAAGAGAAATTGTCCTGTTCAATTTCCTAAAACCGTGGTTAAATCCGTATCATTTCAGAATCGAGGATAAAACCAGTGAAGTAAATATTCCTACACAGGTGCTTGAAGAAGGTGTTTATAAATATCTAATACAAAAAGAAACAGATGACTTATTTATTGATGAATCCGAGTCGGAGATTTGTTCCCTACGAGATTTTCAAAAGGGGATCATTGAAGTAAAGGGAAAACAGCATTATTCCACAGATATGGAGAGAATTTTATATCAGATTTTGAGGACTAGATATTTGAAAAGGGAGTCAGCGCTTAAAAAGTTGACGAAGATTGAATCGGAAATTAGTAGTATTCGTATAAGAGTGCCAGAAGATATTACCCTACTGGCAAATGCATATATTCTGCATGATAGATTCTTCTTAGGAAAAGAAGATGCATCCATAGTTATGAAACTATTTGGGATGCTGTTTGATTTGTTTTCAAGTTGCGGAAATGAAACGATGAAATATGTTTTAGAAAGCGATTTCTCCACTAAATATAGGAAAGAATTACTTCATAAGTTTTACTGTAATAATTTGACTTCCCCAACAAGGATGAATGAATTTCAATATAACCTGCTTGCGGAAATTGATGAGGATATGGCTGGATTTATCAATTTAATCCAATCTGAACATAATGCTAAGGGACTGAATTGGGCAGGGATTTCAGGTATTGAAGTCTTGAGGGAAGAAGATATATTTGGAGAAGGTGATTCAAATGCTACGTTTCTTTCCGATGAAAATCTAGGGAAAAGTTCGTATATTACAAACTATTTTCAGTATGTTTCTACCAGTTTGCTGCGTCCTAAAAATATGACGAAAAACACCGCTGATTTTTTAAGAGAATTTCAAAGAGATCATGCCGTTCAGGAGACGTTGATATTTGGAAAAACAAGGCTTCACTTACTTGCGGAATGGAAGAATCATAATAAGTCAGCTTCACTAATCCAAGAAAGACTAGCACAAGTATTAGATTTTCCCTGTGATAGAGATCTAAAAGACCAATTTAAGGATGTATTCAAAGCTATATCCAAGCGACGAGCGGATGATGAATTGGGTTATTATATTGGATTAATTGCGTTATATGCTTCTTTTATTCGAAACGGCAGGATGACGGAAAGAAAAGGGTTCAGCCATTTATTGCATTATACGATTAGATCATGTGAGAAATTATATTATAGAGATGCCATTATTATTGAATTATACATGCATTTAGAAAGGGGATATTCATGGGTTTAAATCCTATTACCACAACTAAGAAAATAAAAAATGAATATGTAGAATACTTAAGTTCGATGTTTTTCTTTCAAGACAAAGATTTAATGAATCAGGCAAGGCAGCAGCTTAGTGAGGAAGGTAAGTTTGTCAAAGGTCCCTTTATTGAAATAACCCAACCGTTTATTACAGGAAAAAGTATCAAGGAGTTAATGGATGAAGAAGTAGTTTCTAATGAGTTTAATGCTTTGAAAGCACACTTCCCTCTTGATAGAACATTATATATTCATCAAGAGACTGCTATCCATAAGGTAGTAAAAGGGAAAAATGTAATTGTTGCTACAGGAACTGGCAGTGGGAAAACTGAGTGTTTTTTACTTCCCATTATAAATGAGTTAATGCGAGAAAAAGAGGCAGGAACTTTAAATAAGGGTATAAGAGCTTTATTACTCTATCCAATGAATGCTCTCGCTAATGATCAGATTGCAAGGTTAAGAGGCATTTTAAAAGATTATCCGGATATCACATTTGGGAGATATACAGGAGAAACCGAGGAAACACAAAAGAAAGCAGAAGAATTATTCGCTAAAACCAATCCGGATATAGAACTAATTCCCAATGAATTGATTTCAAGGGAAAAGATGAGAGAAACACCGCCACATATATTGCTGACAAACTATGCCATGTTAGAATACTTACTTTTACGTCCAAATGATAATGTGTTTTTTGATGAGAGAAATGCAGAAAACTGGAAGTTTATTGTATTAGATGAAGCCCATACCTACAATGGTGCGAAAGGGACAGAAATATCTATGCTTTTACAAAAATTAAAAGAAAGGATATCCAAAAATCAGAAGCAAGAATTAACATGTATTGCTACCAGTGCCACTTTAGGTGGTGGAAAAGATGCCTATAAGGAAGTAGCGAAATTTGCCTCTGATTTATTTCACGAACCTTTTTATCCAGAAGATATTATTGAATCCAAACGAGTAAATCTAACAGATCGGAAAATACATGGTTTAAAAAGAAGAAGCCAAGAATACTTTGACTTAGGAAAAAACAAGACGAACTCTGAGTTATTTGAGTTGCTTAAAGATGATCTAAATGTAATGCAATTACAGGATAGTCTTCAAAAGAAGCCACAGTTACTGAATGAAATAACCAAGGGCTTTTTCCAAGACGAAAATCTATCAAACTCTGAAAAGTTGGAGGCTATAGTAGAAATCGTGAATCTTTGTTCAATGGCCAAAGAAGATGATGACTCGATGCCGTTATTACCCGCTAGATATCATGTGTTTGCTAAAGCCTTGGAAGGAGCTTATGTATCACTCTTTAAAAAAAGAAGATTATTTTTAGACAGAAGAAAAACGTATCGTTTAAATGACGGGAATACTGTTGCTACATTTGAACTAGCAAACTGTCAAAGATGTGGACAAGAATATATCACAGGGCGTACAGAAAATGAAACATTGATTCATGCTGATGCAGATGTGGATATTGAAGGGGTGGTTAAAAGAAAACAAGAATATTATATGCTCAGTGGAGTAGAAGAGGAGATCGATATCTCGTCCATCGATGGTGATGAATCCATCGTAGAAGGCGGCGGGATTTCATTAGAGAGCGATGAGTATATTTTATGCACAGCATGTGGTCATATAGAACCTGACGGTAAAGTGAAGCGGACACGTTGCTGCGAATTCCCAAGTGAAAAGCTTATCAAAGTTCATAAAATTAAAATGCCAGACTACACAGTCAATACGTGCTTGAAGTGTGGAAATCATTCAAGGAACATTGTCAAACAATTTAGAACAGCAGATGATCCGGCAACGGAGGTATTGACTAGATCTTTATATCAATGTATTCCACCAAATAAGCAAAAGGTTAATGATGACGATTTGTTTGGAGAAAGTGAAGATATTGACGAAGATTTACTAGGTAGGAAGCTTTTAGTTTTCTCAGATAGCCGTCAAGAGGCAGCATTTTTTGCTTCCTTTTTACAGACGAAGTATAGCAATATTCTATGGAGAAATGCGATTATCCACGAACTTGGCAATCTCCAAGAATACGATGACATTCGCATAGATAGTCTGAGCCATGCTTTAGTAAAGTATGGAAAACAACATGGCCTCTTTGAAACTGGTCTTGACGATATAGAGAAACAAAAGCAAATACAGACTGTACTTTTAAAAGAATTCATGAACACCGAACGACAGATTGGTCTAGAAGGTTTGGGACTCATAACATTTGTCCCGGAAAAACCGGATAAGTGGTCGAAATTAAATATGAACAAACTTGGGATTAATGCAGATTTAGATCTTTCAAATGATGAATTATGGGAAATGTATAAAGTGTTATTTAATTCCTTGAGAGATACCAATGCGATTACGTTTCCAGATTTAGTTTCCATAACTGATCAAACCTTTGCACCACGAAATAAGGAAGTATATTTTAAGATAGAAGCAGAAGAAAGTGCACGAGGTAATTTGATTCTAGGCTGGTCACCAAAGGAAAAATCGAATAACAAAAGGCTTGATTATATCCAAAAGATGTATAAGTCAAAAGGGTATTCCAAGGAGGACGCCTCTAATAAGGCAAGGAGTCTTTTAAAAGAACTGCTTGCCGGTAAGTTATATAAACAATTCTGGGTGAGAGATGGATACATTTCTGAAACACCACTTGCAAGAGAAGGAACAGTTTTAAAACTGAACTATAAAAAATGGCAAGTAGTGAAACCGGAGAATTTATATATTTGCGATAAGTGTGGGAGCATAGTTTCGAATAATGTAAGAGGAATCTGCCCTACCTTTAGATGTGAAGGAAAATTGGTTGATTACCAAGATGGTATGAGCAGATTCTCCTATTATAAAGATTTGTATACAAAGATGAAACCATTACCTTTAATCGCCAATGAACATACTGCACAATTAACAAGTGAATATGCCTCTAGATTGCAGAATCGATTCGAAAACGGGGAGGTTAATGTATTGAGCTGCTCTACAACTTTTGAGATGGGTGTGGATGTTGGACAGCTCGAAGCCGTATTTATGCGTAATGTACCACCTGAAACGGCAAATTATATTCAGAGAGCAGGACGCGCAGGTAGAAGGACTGAATCAACGGCATTTTCTTTAACTTATGCCAAACGAAGATCACATGACCTAACATACTACCAATTTCCTGAAAATATCATTGGAGGTATGATTAAGGCACCGTATATTGAAATGAACAATGAAAAAATAGTTTTGCGGCACATGTTCTCCGTCGTGTTTGCCTGGTTTTTTAGAAAGTATCAAACGTATTATGGTAAGGTAGATAATTTCCTTAATATTTCTGGCGAGGGTGGAGAAAGTGCTGTTGAAGTATTAAAAGAGGTGTTAAATGAACAACCAGAGGATCTTAAGAATTCATTAAAATATATTGTACCGAACTCAAAGTCGTTACAAACATTTGTAGATATTGAGAATTGGAAATGGATTGATTATCTCGTAAAAGAAGATGAGGGAGCACTGGTTATTGCCGAGTCGAATGTAAAAGAGATTATAGATGAACTTGAGGAATTGAAAAAAAGACTGGATTTGGAAAGAAAACCTAGTGACAATATATTAAGAATTCAAAATACCTATTTAAGAAAGGACGTATTAAGTTTCTTATCATCAAGTAATGTTCTGCCGAAATATGGATTTCCTGTGGATGTAGTGAATTTAAATATTCTTCATAATGGAGAAAATGCCAAAGTAGTTAATATTTCAAGAGATTTAAAACTAGCCATTTCCGAATTTGCTCCAGGTTCTGAGATTGTGGCGAATAAAAAAGTTTGGAAACCGTATGCATTAAATATGAATAGAATGAAAAGCTGGCCAGTTCAAGAGTATGCTATTTGTAAGAACTGCGGCAGATTGTATGGTTATCATGTTGATTTGGGGACACATTATGACGATCGAGAAATGGATTGTTGTAATGTGCCATTAAACTATCATTATTATCTCCAGCCAGTTTTCGGATTTTCAACAAAGGCGGACGATTTACCTGGGAATCCGGGGGAAAGACGTAAAGCCAAACCATTGCCTTCAAGGGTAAAGTTTGATACCTATGTGGATGAAGAATTAGAACTGACTGAGACGATGCAGAATGTAGTGAAGATTGGAACCCATGAAATCGATGTTAAATATTCTTCCAGAGGTAAAATGGTTATTGTTAATAATGGTGGAGGGATGGGATATTCACTGTGTAAACGCTGTGGATATATTACCCAAACAAAATCGACGAGGACTAAAAAGTCTGATGAGAAAAAAATAGAGCACAAAACTAAACTTGGAAAAAATTGCGACAATACCTACTTGCATAATATTCACTTAGGTCATGATTTTATCACGGATGTTGTAGAAATCAACTTGCCCTTAATTTCAAGCAAATATATTCAGAAAAGCTTTTGGCCATCTCTGCTTTATGCAGTAATGGAAGGAGCAAGCATTGAATTGGGAATAGCCAGAAGCGAAATCGGCGGTTGTTTATACCGAGCTGATGGTGTGGATGTAACGAATACGTCCATTATCTTATACGATGATGTACCAGGTGGTGCAGGCCATGCCAAGAAAATATCCCAGCATCTTAAAGGGGTCTTGGAAAATGCTAAAATGAAGGTCGCCGGATCATGTGGCTGCGGCGAAGATACAAGTTGCTATGGCTGCTTGAGAGGCTTTGAGAATCAGTTTTATCATGAAATATTACAGAGAGGTATTGCTCATGAATATCTAACGGAGTTGTTAAAGTTTAATGATAGCAGGGTGGAATTTGATAATCGGGAGCTAATATTGTAAAGCCAATTATTACTTTGTAAAAATGAAATAATAAAAAGGGGAGATGGCTGAATTTCCCCTTTTTTAGTGGAGAAATAATATTATGCGGGAAGTAATAGTAAGAAATTTAAGCTTACCAATAGGGATTTTAAAGAAGTCCAAATAAATGTAATATTGGACAAATTGTTACTCAGTGATTGCCCCCGCTGGGTAAAGCATTAAAACTCCGGGGGCAGTCACCAATTTTTTAACTTATGACCACTTTATTTAATACTGAGATAGCCGTTCCATTTGGAAGGAAGAAGACACTTAAAACTCTTTTTATATGGAAAATAAAGGGGTTACATTCTGGTTCACCGAATATTAAATAAATGATAAAGAGGTGAATGCAATGAACATTTTTCAGTATCAGGGACAAGAGGAAGACCACTATACAAATATCTTGATGTGTATTTTGGATTATAAAGACCAATTAATTCTTCCTCAATTTATTAAGGGATTAATGGCTTACCATGCTAATGATTTCCAATTTTCTAATCAATCAATTAATATTCGAACAAAATATTGTCCCCAACAGTCAAAACCTTACGAATATATTATTGGCATTGCGCCGTATAAAAGTGGGGTAATTCATTCAGATCTAGAAGACAATTCTGGTTCGATACCAGATGTATGGATTTGTGGAAACAATTTTAATTTACTTTTTGAATTTAAAATAAGAGGCACTTTAGATGAAGGACAAATTTCAGCGCATAAAAGATTATTTATTAATGAAGATGTTCAGGTTATACGCCTTACTTGGGATCATGTTATGGAAAGCCTGGAAAAAATAAAAACGAATGATTCCGTTCTTCAATATCTATTAAAAAATTTTTTTGAAATTAAAAATAAATTCAAGTCAAAAAGGCGTTCCTCTGGTATGCCAAAAGAAATTATCAGCCACATAAATCGAAAAAATGAGCTTCATTTTATTATAACAGGAAGTAGAGCGTATAAACCCTATAAAGTAGAGATGGTTTTTAATGAAAAAACAGAATTATTAAGGAATGATTTAATAGGTATTACTGCTGCTAGAAGGTATATTGCCGAATATGTATACCTTAATAAAGATTCTCTTCCTTTTACATATAGGGGTGATAAGACTGAAATAAATGATTATTGTGTTGCTCCTGGAAGAGCCGAAAAAAAGAATTTGTGGAATCAATGGAGACTTGGGTCTTATTTTAACAAGTGATGAGGAATAAACAAAGTAGAAACAAGTGATATTCCAATATACGGAAATAAACGAAACAACAAAATCATTCATTGAATGATCAGAAACTTACCATATTCCGTACGAAACCATTATATTTACAAATCTATATTTCTAATGGTTATAATAGGAATATAACTATATGGGGGTTATCTCAAAATGCCTGTTTACAACAAACTCGTCCGCGACCGTATTCCCGAAGTAATAGAGAGCACTGGTAAAAAGTTTAGCACAAGAATTTTAGCCAACCAAGAATACATAACGGAACTTAAAAATAAAAGTTTCGAAGAATTAGAAGAGTATGTACAAGCTGAAAATGATAAAGATGCAATTGAAGAGTTAGCAGACTTGTTAGAAATTATTCACGCGCTAGCTGAATGTCACGGTGCAACAATTGAGACCGTTGAAGTGGTCCGCCAACTGAAGGCAGAAAAGCGTGGCGGCTTTAAGGAAAAAATCTTTTTAATCGAAGTTGAGGATGAGTAAGGTTCAACTGATAACTGGGGATCTAGGAAATCATTTAATTGAAAAGCTAGAAGAGGCTTCGACCATTTGTATTCTAACCTCATTTATTATGAAATCTGGAGTCCAATTTTTAAAAGAGGGCTTAAAAAGGGCTGCGGTAAATGGGGCAGATATTAAGATTTGTACCGGAGATTATTTATATATTACCCAGCCCGAAGCACTTGATGAACTACTTGTCATTGACGAACGAATAAAAACAAGGATTTGGAAAAGTAGTGGGGTTTCCTTTCATCCAAAGGCCTATTTGTTTCAATCAAGTGAGCATGACTACTTGTTTGTTGGATCGTCTAATTTATCAAAGTCAGCACTAAATCAAGGGATTGAATGGAATCTGGCAGTCAGTGATGAAATAGAGGTTTTTGAGGAAGCACAATCAGAATTTCTGAACTTATTTTACGACAGTCAATCAGTACCATTAAACAAAGAAACTTTAGAAGAATATAGAGATAATTTTTATAAATATCAACGGAAATATCCAAATCTAACACAGAAATGGACCGAGCTTGAAGAACTGGATTTAATGCTACCGAAGAAGAAAGCGATTCCATTTAGACCAGAGGTTATATTTGAAACGTCTGAATCATATGGGGAAATAAAGCCGAGATTTGCACAGATTGAAGCGCTTGAAGAGTTAAATAAAACACTTGAAGAAGAGTATAACAAGGCGCTTGTTGTAATGGCTACTGGTTTGGGTAAGACTTATTTGGCAGGGTTCTTTGCCCAAAACTTTAAAAGGATTCTCTTTATTGCCCATCGTGAAGAAATTCTCATCCAGGCTAGAGACTCTTTTAAAAGAATCATGCCTGAAAAGCAATATGGAATATACAATGGAAAAACGAAAGAAAGCCATGCTGATGCAATCTTTGCTTCGATTTATACACTAAGTATGAAGAAGCATCTTGAGCAGTTTCAACCGGATGAATTTGATTTAGTCATCATTGATGAATTTCATCATGCTGCAGCTGATTCATATCAACGGGTACTTGATTATTTCAAACCGCGCTTCCTTCTAGGAATTACGGCAACACCAGATCGTAATGATAACAAGGATGTTTATGCCATTTGTGATGGTAACGTTGCTTTTAGACTTGATTTCTTAGAAGCTATTAACCGGAAATGGTTAGCGCCATTTAAATATTTTGGCGTTTATGATGATACGGATTACAGCCAGATAACCTGGTTAGGAAATCGCTATGATGAAGAGGAATTACTCCAAGCTCAATTAAGAGAAGATGTAGCTTCTAAGGTTCTAGCTGCATGGGAAAATAATAAACAAACAAGGACATTAGGATTTTGTTCTTCAATCAAACAAGCCAACTTTTTATCACATTTTTTCAATAAGCATGGATATCAAACAATTAGTTTACATTCACAGCAGACCGGTATTAGTAGAGAACAGGCGATATCTGAATTAGCAAAGGGTGACCTGGACATCATTTTTACAGTTGATCTCTTTAACGAGGGAGTTGATATTCCAGCAGTCGACACATTATTGTTTGTCCGCCCGACTGAGTCATTAACCGTTTTTACTCAGCAAATTGGTCGTGGTCTACGTTTACACCCGGGTAAAGAAACATGTGTGATTGTGGATTTAATAGGAAATTACCGAAATGCTGACATTAAGCTCAGTTTATTTGATACCCAACCTACTGAAGGGAAAGTCAGAAATATTCAACCAGCTCTGCCGGAATTCTGTGAGATGAATTTAGATGTAAATGCTATTAATCTCCTCCAAGAAATGTCCCGGAAAAGACAGCCAAGAAGAGAAAAGCTATTTAATGATTATATGGATTTAAAACGGGAGCTTGGCAGGAGACCTGCATATTTAGAATTGCATTTAAAGGGATTTTCAGACTCCCCGCAATACAAACAGGAATTTCATTCTTTTTTCGGATTTCTAAAGTGGGCTGAAGAATTAAGTGAGCAGGAGCTATCGGTATATAATCGATACGAAAATTGGCTTGTTGAAGTTGAAAGAACTGGTATGGCAAAGAGTTATAAGATGGTCGTTTTATTGGCCATGTTTAGTCGAGAGAAATCCAACTGGAATAAACCAATTACATCAAAAGAAGCTGCACCATTCTTTCATCAATACCTAATGGAAAAAGAGCACCGGAAAAGGATTGATTTTTCCGACAAGGGTGCTAGAAAACTATGGGACTATGATGAAAAGGGTGTTAGCAAATTGATTGCTACAATGCCAATGACAAAATGGAGTGGCAGCTCAAAGGGATTAATTTCATTTGAAAATGATATGTTTGTGTTAAACTTTGATGTTGCTGAAGAAGATGAGGAAATTCTTTTCTATTGGACTAGGGAAATATGCGAATACCGTCTTCATTATCACTTTGAACGGAGAGCAAAGAATTACGGAATCCAATACTAGCAAAGGATCTATCCAAGAATAAATCAAGGAAGATTAATTTATCGATTTAAGGGTGAATACAGTACATTATAAAGCAGGTGACGTCATGTTAAATCTTACATATTATCAAACACTTTTTAACGAAGACAACACTGAGATTCGGTGTCGTAATGTGCTTGATGAAGTATCCCCGGCCATAAAACCGTTATTTCAACGATTGATTGACAAAATCGGGATTCGCCTTGGAAATGAGTTTACTATCAAAAGTTATGATACGACTCTTTCAACCACTTACAGTGATGCCAGAAATCCCACTTATGCCGAAAAGAAAAAGGAATCTGACATTGGCCGTAAATATTTTGTTAAACTTAACCGTAAAGTGGAGGAAAAAGAATACAATTTATTGACGCTAGAGCTTGATGGGATTAGCCAAATGATACTTTTTCACATAGAGCTAAATTTCATACCATTTTGGGCATGGGTAAGAAATAATCAAATTCATAATGTTTTAGAAGCTATACCGCCAACTTATTCAATTTTTACAGGATGGAAGGAAAAAACTACTTTAGCAAAAGATGAAATGATTCAGTTCATAAAAGGGTGTGTTAAGCCTAGAAAACGACCTTGGTTCCAAATTGGAACGAGTCTGCCATTAGAGGGACAGGTAGATGAAGAAGACATATTAAAAGAACTTGTTAAGGTCTGGGACAAATTAGCTTCATTCCGCGATTTTTATAATGAAGATATCGATCTTTCAAAAAAGGCGTACGATGCCTTATTGCTCTTAGGAGCGTCGCGAAACATAAATGAAACCCGCTTATTAGGTCGTGAGTATACAGTTGATATTTCTGCCTTAGAAGATTACAAAACAACTGGGAAACGCCAGGCCTTTACTATTCATGATGGGGAACAAATGCTCACGAAAGGATATATTAGCTACCTTGAATATCATGATAAGAATTCACCATTTCAAACCATTATCGTTCAACTTGAAGGTCACAACCATATTTTTACCAGTGCTAGAGAAATTATTGGAAATGGCAATATAGAATGGTGGATTACCAAAGTATTTGCCACCCACAGTCAGGACAACCAGTCAGTAATGAATGGTGCCATGCGATTGTTAAAAGAACATCATTTTCATGTGAACGGAACAAGGTATTGTGTCGGAACCTACAATAATGAAACTCAATCATTTGTTGAAGGTGCTGAGAGTGTTAAGAAACACTTTATAGATTCAGCTTTGTTATTTGCCCATGCAAGTAAAAAATTGGAGCTGCCATCTGATGATTCTTTATCACCAACAGTGGATGAAGAAGGGACAGAATCTGCCGTAGGCTTGGAGCCAAATTTCACCTATCATGAGATCATCAACACCATTTCCAATAGTCAATTTACTTTTTCTAATGAAATTATTCGTGATTTACATCTAAATCTTACCGCATTGGATGATAAACATTTTGTCCTGTTAAGTGGAATTTCGGGAACTGGCAAAACACAACTGTGCCGGTTATATGCAAATGCAGTTTATGGACTAGAATATGAGAGTGAAAATCCATATTTCACGATTATTCCTGTACGCCCGGACTGGACCGATGCTGCTGCACTCTTCGGGTACTATAGTTCATTTGAAAAGCGCTATGTAAAAACAGAATTCCTGAATGTCCTATTGAATGCGTTAAAAGAGCGAGAAAAACCGCATTTTATTTTATTGGATGAAATGAACTTGGCCCGGGTGGAGTATTATTTAAGTGATTATTTAAGTGCTGTTGAATCGCGTAAAGAAATTCCTTTACATCAAGATGATCAGATTACGGATATTCCTAAGAAACTATTAATTCCGCCGAATGTCTATGTTTTGGGAACCATTAATGTGGATGAAACCACTCATTCCATTTCTGATAAAGTCCTTGATCGTGCATTTGTTATGACCCTATCCGATGTTGATTTTGATTCCTATTGGGAACAAGTAAATCAAGAGGTAAGAGCAGCGCTTACAAAAGAATTTCTGCTGCTAAAGGCATTGCATCGAAACCTATCCAACTATAACCTTCATTTTGGCTATCGCTCGATGGGCGAAATGCTGCAAAAATTATATGCCAATCATCAGCTTCCTGAAGAGCATCAGATGGATCCAATCGATGCGCTAGATCGGGTGATCTCTGAAAAGGTGCTAACAAAAGTTCGTGGAGATGAACGGATTACGGAAATGCTGGAACAGATAGAACAATGGCTGACAGGAAATTTACAGTCTTCTTCGATTTCTCTTCAGCATGTAAGACGGATGAAAGAGGAGCTGGAATACTATGGGGCAACACAATTCTGGAGATAATAGTCTGGAATTATGGGATGTCCAGCAAGGATGGATCCCTTTTTTAGATGCCTATCTGACGGAAGCAACGGAATATAGGTTACGTTATAAAGGAACTCAGGTGGATGTTCGGTTTCATAATATTCCCTTGCCTTTTTATCAGGAACAAAGTTGTTGGTTTGCTACGTTAATTACTCCGTTCCAGTCCGGCTTAGTAAAGATTTTCATCAATGGTCAAAACTATGAAACCTTTATTTACCCTGATGAACGCAAGCTGACTGAAGAACAGTTCAATTGGATGCTGGAAGAAATCTTGGAGGAGGCAAATAGCTGCTTTCAGTTAAGCGGCTTAGAGACAAGTGTTTCGGCATTCGGAAGAAATTGGGATATCAGCTGGACACAATGGAGCTATATTGACCAATCCTTCTATCTATTAAAACAAATTTTTTCATGGATTGAAAAGCAGCCCATTCAGCGTTTAGAAAAATTTTCAATGACCATGAAAAGAGAGAAAGTGCAGCACACCGAACACGTAACCTTACGCTGGCTAGATTTTAAAGGCTATGGTACTGATATTCCAAGTAATGTACAAAATGTTAAGACACTTGAAACGAGAAATCTTTATGAAAATCAAGTGTTAAAGCAACAACTGCAAGATTTGTATCGACTTCTCCGGAAATATGAGGCTGTAGAATATGAGGCGATGGCTCGTAAAGCTAGGAAGTATAAGGCGGTTGTCCAACGATGGTTGAACAATCCGTTTATCAAAGAAATTATCGCAAATACCGGTCCTTATACGATTACACAAAAGTTTCGGAAACATCCTGTCTACCGTCTTTGGTATCAATGGTTTGACCGACTCAATAAGCATAATCGCGAGGGTATAGGCTTTGACTATCCGATATCATTAAAGGACACCTTTCAATTATATGAAATGTGGTGTTTCATGAAGATTGTCAAAATTCTTAGAGAGACCGATTTTGTGTTAGATATGAGCGGATTGTTTCGAACAACTAGAGAAGGAATTTTTCTGAATTTAGCTGAAAATAATGAAAGTCGAATTAAGTTGAAGGGAGCCATATCACTCTATTATCAAAGATCCTATCAATATAACTCAAAGACTTTCCATACTTATACGCAGAAAATGATTCCCGATATCGTACTGGAGGGAAACGGAGGAATTATTGTCTTCGACCCGAAATACAGAGTACCCAATAATCTCGGGACGGCTCTTGGGGAAATGCACAAATATCGGGATGGCATCCTTCATCGGGAAACAGGGAATAATGCAGTCCAAGAGGCTTACATCCTAACACCTACTCATGAAGAGCATGCGGAAGGGATGAGGTATTTTCGAAATGATTTCCATGAAAGATTCCGGATGGGCGCTATTCAGATGCTTCCAGGGGACGAGGATCAAAATCTAAAGATGTTGTTGACACTGATACTGAATGGAATGAATAAAAATCCTCAAATCTATTAAAGATTTTGAGGATTTTTTTTTGCTTTTTTCGTAAACATTGTTGTTTTTTATTAAATTGAAAATAATGTTCAATAATAAAGATAAATACAACAAGGTCTATTTATTATTACAAAGATGATTACGGCCATTGAAATGTACCACCTCTGACATAGTTTTTACCACCGAATGACAAAGAATGTACCAGAGAATGACAGACTGTTTACCGCTGAAATCCATCTGGTGATAAAAGATATAAAACCATAGTTTTGAGAATCAAAATGTTCAATAAGAAAAGTCTTCTGCAAACGGTCCAGATTAACTCTTGTTTTACGTAGTAGACCTATACTGCGCAGCAAATTTTTTATTAATTAAAGTTAACATTCGGTCCAATTTGTTAAATAAAGGATTGTTAACATTTTCTAAATTTGAAATAATTGTAATGAACGAGCAGATTAGTTTAGTAACCAATTTATTATTACAAAGTAATTTTTTATCGTCAGCACTTTCCACATGTGCAGAGTGTATGTGGCAACACATGGGGGGGTTGGTGAGTACATTTTTCCTATTACATTCAATTAGCTGCTTACTATCGAATACTTCAATATTATTCTCGTAAACTTCTTTAACAAAAAGGGACAATATTTTCTCAAAGGTAAAAAAATCATTGAATATCATGGAAGTATTGGTGTTAATGGATTTATGAGCTTTTTGAGTTTCTGGTTTTGGAGCCTTGAAATGCTCATTTTCGGGCAAAAAATGTATAGCGAAGATGTTATGATTAAGATAATTCGGCATTACGTGAATAAACTTTGTCAGGAGAGAAAGTAATGGTCAAAGCAGAATTGAGCTATAACCCATATTTGCTTGAAACTAAAGTGAAATTTAATGGGCAAGAACCAAAAGTAAATTGTCTTGTTGAGAAATACCAAGAAGGGAAATTGCATGCTTGGATTACAGAAATTCCTGCTGTTTTCTATAATGAGATGAATGGTTACGATTTTGATCTAGATTTTTCTGGCACAAAAGCAGATTTTGAGGGATTGGAACAAGCATTTTTAGATTCAGGGGTTAGCACCAAGCCCGAAACAAAAGTTAGTGGCGAAACAGCCCCTGCTGATGTGAGAATTTTTTTAAAGAATGAATTAGAAGATTCACGTACAAAAAGTAAAGAGATTGATGATTTATTAACATGGCTGAACGCAACGCCAAACAGAAAATTTGATAATGCTAGTTTTAGATTTAAGAATTCTGAGTTATTCGATGAACCATTTTCATATTTGTTTATTCAAGCTCCAAATATAGATACTTCTATATTTGATGGGTTAGATCTTACCTTAGAAAATGCAAATACTGTTAAAGAGTTACCTAAGGATTTAACCAACACACCTATTCTTTTTTATATTGATGAAAACACCAGAGAAGAATTTCTAAATTTCTTAGAGATTATTCAATCAAGACAAGATGTTAATGAAAAACAAATATTTTTCTTTATCCATCCCGATTTGAATAAGACGCAAATCGAACGAATAATTCAAGATAAAGGAATAGCGCGACCTCAAATTGTTTCTGCTGTGAATGATAAAATGGTAAGCGATTTCTTAGGTGTTTATCCAATTGCAGATTATGTAGTGAAGTCAATAAAGGTCTTTAGGAGAGAGTTTGATTCACTTTCAAAAATTCTTGAAGTGGAAAATGAAGAGTCAAGAATTCAAAACGCCGATGTTCACAAACAAATTGATTCATTGGAAGAATCAATTCAAAAATTAAAGGATGTCAATGAACGCTTCATCCAAAGAGATAATTTGGAAATTCCATCAACGTTAACTGCGGCAAAAATTACACTTTACGATAAGATTCAAAACTGGCGAAAAAAGAAAAATAAATATAATAAAGACGTAGAAGCTACAAATGCAGCAAGAGAATTCTCAGCGGATTTATCTATCTATTTTGAAATCTTTATCACTGAAGTGAATGCTATATTCAAATCTGAAACGGATGAAATTTTCAGATCGTTTTCTGCGTTATATTATTGTGCAGATGCATATGATGGTTTTAAATCGTCGGTAAAAAATGTTTTTGATTTCACTAGATATTATATTAATGATTTAACAAATGAATTCTTATCTTTTAGGGAAGAACGAATGGTAGAACAACCAGAAGATTTGTTTGGTTTGGCAAAGAAATTGTTTGATAAACAAGTGGAACCAAGACCATTAGTGTCTGAAATTACTTATTCGATTAGTAAGTGGCGTGAAAAAGCTAGTGAAATTACTATTCCTAAAGCAGAAGAGATGATAGACGCAGTTTCAGATGCCTTGAAAATATTCTATGATGATGTTGCTAAAGATTATCATGAACACCTTGAAAAATTGATTACTGAAAAGACATCACAAAAAGAAGAGATAACGAATCGACTCTCCGATGAAGAACGTAAATTACAAGAAGATAATGATTGGTTGGCGAAATTTGACGATCAGTTGAAATTAATTGAGAGAGGATAAGTTGATGATAAATAATGAATTAATGCAAGCACAAGGTGGAGAACTTGTTTACCAAGATTTATCACCAGCAGAACAGCTAGATGTCAAGTTAGATATCATTGATGAAACGATTCGTCGGAGAGAACTTTCTCGTTTGACAGAGATGGAGATTGTCCCATTTGAGAATTTGGGATTGCCGGCGCTTGAAGAAGATTTCATTAATAATGTTCGTTTATATAAAATCACGGAGATGGTTTATAAAAAAGGTGAGCCAGTAACCGATAAATTTACGACAGTTTTTAATACGCTTCAAACCTATAAATCATCCGTGTTCGTGGTGATTGACTCTAACGGTAAGCAAACGAATTTTTATTTGGGAGTTCGGTCTAATGGCGATAATCGTTCAACAGTAACATTAGGAGATACCTTGAAAAATACACTTGTGGGGCATTTTCCTGGTGTGAAAATCGAAAATGAGGATCGTTCAAAAATTGCAGCATTATCATCTAGAATAGCTAAGCAACATAATGTAGCTTCAGTAAGTGTTGTCGGTAACAAAAAAAATGATAAGGAACAAGGAAATGAACAGTTTGTTCAAGGGTTAGAGAAACTTGCTCTAGCGATGCATGGTCGTCAATTTACAGGAATAATTGTTGCTCAGAATTCTTCTTCTGATGAAATTCAAAGGGTGAGAAAAAGCTATCAAAGACTTTATACAGAATTATCTCAATTACAAAAAGTACAGTTAAATGACAGTATTTCAAATTCCGAGTCAAAGAGCAAATCATTCTCTGAGATGAATGGAAAACAAAAGGCAGCAATGATTGCTGGAACGACTTCGGGAGTCATTGGTGCAGTAGTTGGTAGTGCCTTTGCTGGCCCAGTAGGAGCTATGGTAGGTGGTCAAATTGGTGGAACATTAGGTGGACTTTTACAATCACTTGCACCAAATGCTCAAGTTACTGAATCATCTTCAAGTTCGGTTACAAAAACGGCAGAGAATAAAGCAATCACGGATATGCTACAGCTTATCGATAGTCAGCTTAAAAGAACAAATGAGTTTGATAGTTATGGGATGTGGAATATTGCGGGATACTTTATTTCCGATGATATGTCTGCTGCCGAGATTGCTGCAAGCAACTATCGCTCGTTAATGAACGGTGAAAACTCTGGTCGTGAAGTGTCTGCTATCAACTCTTGGCGCAGTAACTTCAATAACTTTGGGGACTTGA
Organism: Neobacillus vireti; assembly: GCF_001026695.1. Classification (GTDB taxonomy): domain Bacteria; phylum Bacillota; class Bacilli; order Bacillales; family Cytobacillaceae; genus Neobacillus; species Neobacillus vireti. The sequence goes on along the minus strand of NZ_LDNB01000005.1, from coordinate 55,301 downwards.
CTCAATACTTGTCACGATTTGTTCATCCACAGTTTGTATATGGTGGGAATGTGCTCACCAATGCGTCAACAGCTGTTAGTGGTAAAGAACTTGGACTTCAATTGGGCATGCCTCGAAATACAGTGCCCGGTATGCCTGTAATTGAACATGCTGAATTTGGTAAAGAGGTTAACTCGTATCAATTGTTCCCGAAGAAGTCTAGTGATAATCCAAAAGAACGCATCACGTTAGGTAAAGTGTTTGATTTAGGCCAAATCACTTACAAAACAGTTGAACTTGATAATAAGAGTTTGAATATGCATACCTTAATTACTGGTTCAACTGGATCGGGTAAGAGTAACACTGTTTATCAATTGCTTAATGAATTACACCATGACGAGATTCCATTCCTAGTTGTTGAACCTGCCAAAGGGGAATATAAGGATGTATTTGGAAATTGGGATGATGTAAATGTTTACTCAACAAATCCAAATATCGCACCTTTGATTAACTTAAACCCATTCAAGTTTCCAGAATCAATTCACGTACTAGAACACGTAGATGGTTTAGTAGAAATATTCAGTGTATGTTGGCCAATGTATGATGCAATGCCAGCGTTTTTCAAAGAAGCAATTTTGAAATCATATGAAGAAGTTGGTTGGGATTTGGGCTCTTCAACTTTTGAAGGCGATGAAGTCGAATACCCTGACTTTGAAATTCTTGCGGAACAACTTGAAAAATTAATAGATGAAACTGATTATTCTGCGGAGGTCAAAGGAAACTACACCGGCGCCTTAACTACTCGAGTCAAGTCTCTTACAGTTGGATTGAACAAATTCATCTTTACAAATGAACAAACCTCATACGAAAAACTTTTTGATGAAAATTGTATCCTAGATATTAGCCGTGTTAAATCTAGTGAAACTAAGGCGCTCATCATGGGGCTTATGGTTTATATTTTAAATGAATATAGGGTTGATCAGAAGTCAGAAAATAATGTTGGGCTTAAACACGTCACTGTACTTGAAGAAGCGCATAATCTTTTGAAGAACACATCAGCTGGTGGAGAATCTGATTTAATTGGTAAGTCAGTTGAAATGTTGACTAACACTATTGCAGAGATTCGTACTTATGGTGAAGGTTTCATCATTGTTGACCAATCACCTTCATCAGTAGATATCGCTGCAATTAAGAATACGAATACCAAGATTGTTTTGCGTACACCTGAAGCAAACGACCGAGAAGCAGTAGGACGCTCTATGGGATTAACGCCTGATCAAGTTAATGAAATTGCTAAATTGCCCAGTGGTGTGGCTGTCGTCTATCAAAATGACTGGATCAGTCCGGTTCTGACGATGGTTGATAAAGCTAATGTCAAAGTGAGTCCATATATCAATGAGAATCCAACTGTAATCAGACCGATTCGTGAGTCTCGAACGGAAATAATTAAAGCAATCATGGAACCGTGGTTGCAACATGATGACCAAATCAAACATGAAGAACTTATTAGTGCTTTGAATAGTTTAGAAGTTTCTCGTGTAAATAGAAAACTTTTGAGTATTATGATTGCAACATATACGAACCATCAAGGTCATATTATATGGGATGAAAGCTCAATCCCTACGCTACAAAATCTGTTAATCGACATTCTTTCATTGTCCAAAACGACATTTGATGGCTTTGTTGATTCAGGCAATCCAGATACATTGAGAGCATTCGTTCAAAAGAAAACTAAAGGTATTATGAAAGAACAAATTGATGAAATTTGTAGTGTGTTAACGATGGAGGGAGCGAAAGATGGGAATTGATTTTGGCAAAACTCTTGACGTTGTTGGCGATGGCGTTAAAAATGTTGGAGAAGTAGCACATAAATCTATGGAAAATTTCCATAAGAATTATGTCTCTAAAATTACTCCTAAGGATGGAAAGTTCGGAGATGCAACGAAGTTTGTGGCAGAAATGGTTCCTGGTGTTTCGGAATACAATGCAGTCCGCGAAGGAGATTGGAAAGCTTTTGCCATAGTGGCTGGTATTGATGTTGCATTGATAGGTGTAACTGTTGCGACTGCTGGCTTAGCAACTGGCGCAGCTGTTGGCGTGAAGGCAGGAACAGAAGTTGGAAAAACTGCGGTGAAAACAGTTATGAGAGTAGAAACAGAAGCTGTTGCTAAAAAGGTAATTAAGGAAGGAAATGAAACTGTTGCAGAAAAAACAGTTCAAGAAGGTGTCGAAGCGATAGCTAAAAAAGCGGTTAAAGAAGGCACTGAAGAAGTAGCTGAAAAAAAGGAAGCTGTTACACTTGAGTCAAAGGAAGTAATTCTTAACGAAGGGAAAAGATTTAAACCTTTAGATGAGGCTTTAAAAGATGCTAGCCCAGAAGAAATCAATATTTATAAGGAAGCTAAATTAAAAGTTGCAACTGTCAATAGACGTGAAGCATTAATCCGAACAGACATTAATTATGAAGTGACAGATCAATTTGGGAGAACCAATTTAGAACGCATAGAAGAAGGCTATGCTCCATTAGTAGACGGTCAACCTATTGAATTACATCATATAGGACAGGGAATGGATTGTCCTTTAGCGGAATTAAAATGGACTGAACATCGTGGAGAAGGTAATTACTCAGTGTTACACGATGTTACAAAGGAAAGTGAAATCAATCGTCCCCTGTTTAACTTAGAAAAAGAAGCGCATTGGAAGGCGCGTGCTGAACAAATTAAGTAGCTGGAGGTACATGATGAATTTAAAAACAATATTTGAAAACAAGAAAGTTCTTTTTACAGGAGGAGTGGATATTCAGGCAGTTGAACAGGCTGAAATGAAGTTAGCATTTAAAATACCTTCCGATTATAAGGAGCTATTACTGCAATATGGAGCACTCGCATCAGGTGGCCATGAAATTGCAGCACTAGGGGTTGATGGCTACTTAAATGTAGTAGAATTAACCAAAAAAGAGAGAGTATTAGCTAATAATCAATTAGATAATTATATCGTTATTGAAAATTTAGCTACAGAAGGGTTGTTAATTGTTCTTGATGAAGAGGGACAAGTGTACCAATATCAGAAAAATGCTCTTGTAAAAATCTATTCTGATTTTAAGGCTTATTTAAAAGAAGAAGTTCTTTAAAATGCGAAAAAAAGAGGTGTTAGCACAACTTGGTGCCTGACACCATAGTTTGAAAAACGGTAATATTAATCTTATTATGGATATGCTAAAAGGATTGCTGAGTTCAGAAATAAAATGGTCAATTTACCAACAGTCAGGATATAGAAATATACAACGAGTTTGATAACGATAAACTCGTGTTTTTTGAAAGTAATAAAACGGCATATTTTTTAATAGGTTTTTCAAAAGAAATTATGGACAAATATATTATTACGATAGAATGAACTTTAAGAAGAACAACTAACAAAACAAAGTCATTTGATGCATAGTACAAATTTACTATTCAATAGAATATAATATTCCACAATCAGAGTGATTGCGGAAGACCAAAAGCCTAAATCTTCAGTAAAAATAAGCAGGATTTAGGCTTTTTAACTTTAAAATTGTTGCCGTTTTTCCATTGTAAAGTACTTTGACAGCAAGTGGTAAATTTCGTGGCAACTGCTGGTAAAAACATGGCAGAGAGGGTACATTCTCGCGGCTGTAATCAGTCAAAAAAAGGACACGATGCACCTCTTGTCAAATGGTTAAATGAATGATAAGATTTTGTTGCAGTAAAAATAAATCGTAATGAGGTGAGGATCATGATAGCAAAAAATTATACGTCTAATCCTCATATTGCTTTTTAGTTATTTTTTATATAAATACATTAGGCTCTGAGGGTAGGATTTACTCTCAGGGCTTTTTATATTTAGGCAGAAGGAGAAGGGAACGGAACGTTTATGCCTTCTTGCCGATCTATGACAGCCACTTATGGAGTGGCTGTCATTTTTTTTGGACAAAAGGTTGGTCAAGGCAACAATAGTGGATTTTTGATATTGGGTAGGATTTAATCCTTTGTCAGAAAAATTGATCTGAACTTTATTAGGGGGAATATGAATTGAACTTGGATTACGTGAGAATATATTCATTTTTCGCGGAAAATTTCAAACAATGCCGGTTTATGTTTGAGCAGGCTTATTCCTGGAGAGTAGGGGTCGACCCGTTTCGTCGTTACCTTGTTCCAAAGGATAAAGGGCCCCCTTCTTGAGATATCGTTTCCCGTTATTCACAGCTTTGCAAATATGAAAGGATGATGCTTTATTAAAAGACTCGCTCAATATTTTCGCTCGTTACAATCCGGACAGTCCTCTTACGGTATGATTTATGAAGATCCAATCTATTGGAATAATGATGTTGCCTATTACATTGAACCGACACATAAACTCACACTGGATAAGCCATGTATCACCATAAAAATACCTTTTGATCGTCTCTGCTTAGATGAACAGATGGGTCAAGTTGTTCTCCCGGATTTTGCATTAAGAGAATGGGTTGATCATATGGAGGTATTAAATAAATCGATTTATAACCGCTCACGTACTGATAAAGAAAATGGTGCTTTTTATTGTTTTCATCCAACCAATGCGGTGTTGCAACGTAATGCATCCTATGTCGAAGTCATCTCGGAAAAATGGTATATATGCTTAATGATTACCGTTCAACTTCCATTTAAGAATAATAATAAAGCGATGCGCATGCTCTGCAAAATGCTTCCAAAAGAAGTGGAGAAGTTTATAGCCAAGTTTGATCTCAACAAATTAAAAGCAGCCTATGAATTGGTAAAAAACCAAACTATGATTCGCGAATGGCTGAAATCCAGTGGTTATTGTGCCTTTATAGGGAATGGCAGCATTTTGCCAAAAAATAAAGACAACAGCGGGCCACTTGAGGGTGCCTTGCCTTTTACATCTCCGGAAGATGTTGAAGTTGAAATTGGTGGTTTGCGAGGAATGGGAATAAAACAGGGTGTTACGGTCATTACCGGCGGTGGTTATTCGGGTAAAAGTACAATGCTGGATGCACTCGATTCGGGGATTTACAATCACATCATGGGTGACGGAAGGGAATTTGTGATCACAGATCAAAGTGCAATGGAAATAGCTGCAGAGGAAGGCCGTTCCATAAAAAATATAAATATTACGCCTTTCATAAAATGGGTACCCAATAGTTCGGCTGAACAGTTTTCGACTGACTTCGCCTCAGGTTCCACTTCTCAAGCTGCCAATATTATGGAGGCAATCAACTTCGGCTGTAAGCTACTTTTAATTGATGAAGACAGAAGTGCGACGAATTTTATGATTCAAGACAGCAAAATGCGTTCATTAATCAAGCATGAACCTATTACACCTTTTACGGAACGGGTCAGGGAGCTTTATGAGGCTGTTGGGGTATCTTCCGTTCTTGTGATTGGCGGTAGCGGTGAATTTTTATCCGTTGCTGATCAAATCATCCTGATGGACAATTTTGTGCCGAAAAACGTAACCCAGGAAGCAAAAGATTTATGTAAACACGACAAACCACGTGAACCTATCGCCCATACAAAATGGGAGATAGATAGAAACATAACCACAGACCACTTTTCGAGCTATCCACAGGGCAGTGGTACAGAAAAGCTGATCGTTTCACCCATGGGATACATGGTGATAGGTGATGAACAAATTGATATCAGAGGGCTTTACAATATTACATCACATGCCCAGCTTGCAGCTATTGCCTTTTTAATTCGAAAAATCGCGATAAGTAATCAGGATCACCACATCTTTCTTCATGAAAAGATTAAAAAAGCTCTCGAAGATATGGAAAGAGAAGGAGTGGATCGTGTATTTTCTTCCTTTTTTCCTGGTTTCGAAAGATGGCTTGAATTACCAAGAATCAATGAAGTATTATCGGTCATAAACCGAATGAAACAGTTGGATTTTATACAGCTTGAGCCTTCTGAACACCGCTAATTACGAATGTTGGGTGGTGCCTGGGCTTTTTTTCGTTTAATTTTCAGTATTTTGTCATTTTTCGACTAGCGCGGTGGGAGTCAGGCACCGATTAATTCGTGGGTTTTTTGTCAGAAAACTCGCATGTAAGGACATCTCCCATAATAAAGTAGATATAGACGGGTGTAACAAGTCTTTTAGTTGTAAAACATCTGGAAAGTTTCGTATGGCGGTAATAAAGAAACCATGGGCTTTTTAAGTTAGATGGGAGGGGTTTAATGTTTCATATTGTAGCCTGTATCAAGCAAGTGCCTGACACTAAAATTATTAAGATGAATCCAAAAACTAACACGATGGATCGGAGGACAGCGCCTGCGATTTTGAATCCGTATGATGCTCATGCAGTTGAAGAGGCCGTTCGTTTAAAACAACGATATGGTGGGACGGTATCGGTTGTCACGATGGGTCCACCTCCAGCGGTGTCCGCTATAAAGAAATGTATTGAAATAGGCGCGGATGAGGGGTATTTAATTACGGATCGCCGGTTTGCGGGTGCCGATACATTGGCAACGAGCTATGCCGTGACAAAGGCGATTGAAAAAATTGCAAAAACCAGACCCGTCGATTTGATCATTTGCGGAAAAATGTCCATCGATGGAGATACCGGGCAAGTCGGACCCGGAATAGCTAGAAGGCTCGATATACCACCACTCACTTCTGTGAACAAAGTCGTGGATATCAATCAAGAAGAAGGATATGCCGTTGTACATCGCAAGCTGGAGGATGGATATGAAGTCGTCCAATCCACCTTGCCGTGTTTATTTTCCGTTGAAAAAACTATTAATGACGTGCCATATTCCCCGCTGCCGAACATGCTCAAAGCTGCGAGATACAAACCACATATCTGGTCTGTTGATGACCTTGAAGATGTAGATATCAAGCAGCTTGGTTTAAAGGGATCACCAACAATTGTTTCCAAAGTATGGGCTCCGCAAAAACCGGCAGGGGGAACATTCCTTGAAGGCAACCCAGCAGCACAAGTAGAGCAATTGCTTCAGATCCTGCTTGAAAAGAAGGAGCTGTTTGAAAGTAAGGAGGGAATGTAATTGGATTTTAACGATTACAAAGGTGTTTGGGTCTTTATTGAACAAAAGGATGGAGAGGTTGCCTCTGTATCCCTTGAATTATTAGGTGCTGGTAGGAAATTAGCTGATAAACGAGGTGTGGAACTAGCTGGTATTCTTATCGGGGAACATGTTAAACCTTTAACAAAGACCGTGTTTGAATATGGAGCAGATACCGTGTATGTCTATGAACAACCTCTCTTTAAGCATTACCGGACTGAAACCTACATGAAGGCCCTGTTAGAGTGCAGTGATAAATATAAACCGGAAATTATTCTCTACGGGGCCACCTCAACAGGAAAAGACCTGGCAAGCGCAGTGGCCACCGATTTGCCGACAGGGTTGACGGCGGATACGACGGAGCTGGATGTAGAAGAGGAAACGGGGTTACTCCTTGCGAGTAGGCCGGCGTTTGGCGGAAATATTATGGCGACCATTTTATGTAAAAAATACAGGCCGCAAATGGCGACCGTACGCGCCAATGTCATGAAGGCGCTGCCCCCAGAGGTGGGGAGAATAGGCAAGGTCGTCGAAGAAACCGTCTCATTAAAGGAAGAAGATATCCGGACAAAAGTTTTGGAAATTGTAAAGGAAACGGTTAAGAAGGTCAGAATCGACGAAGCGGACATCGTTGTGGCAGGCGGAAAAGGCTTAGGCAGCTACGAGGGATTTCAGTTAATACACCATTTGGCTGAAACGCTTGGAGGAGCTGTTGGTGCGAGCAGGGATGTGGTGGAAGCGGGTTGGATTGACCACCCCCATCAAGTAGGGCAAACCGGTGTGACGGTAACGCCAAAGATTTATTTTGCGATCGGGATTTCTGGCGCGATTCAACATATTGTGGGAATGAAAAATTCTGGTTTAATCATTGCCATTAATAAGGACAAAGAAGCTCCTATTTTTCAAAACTGTCATTATGGAATTGTTGGCGATGCATTTGAAATCGTTCCTGTCCTAATCGAACAGTTTAAACATGCACTTTCTAGTAACAAGGTGATGAAGTAAGTTAGTGCTGAATTATTACCATTATTCTTCTCTCATTCGTGAGTGAATTCTTCCCAAGGCTTCTGCTAGCGTTTAGCCTTTCGGATTAACAATATTTGTTTATCCTCCAAAGGCCTTAGAAAATTTCATTTAATCGCTAAACACTTTTTTCTTTACTTCACTAAGGAGTAAAGCTTTTTTTTATGCTATAATTAGTACCAGATAATAGCACTTACTAGTAGGTTTTGGTCCTGTTAAGCAAAATAAATACGCCTAAACTGGAGATAATACTATGTTTGCAAATGCCAAATTAAAATCACAAAGTTTCTCAACCTATTTTAAGTCACTGGGTATCAAGGAATGCCAAACCAAAGAGGACTTCTGGAAGCATGTAACCGAGGTCGATCCCTTCTTGGCTAAGGAACTCCAACCCATTATGGACCGCAAATTAAAAGGGAATATTTATGAGGTGAAAAACCGAACACTGCCCTTCAGTTTGGCAGTAGAATCATGGACGATGAATTTCCATCAGGCCTTGCTCAACTGGGTCAGTCAGCAAACTTATTTAAAGCCGAAACGGATTTTGGAAATTGGCTGTGATAATGGGTTGCTGTCTTGCAGGTACGCCACCATGTTCCCAGATGCCGAGATTGTAGGGATCGACCTGTGTGGATATGGGATTCGATGCGCTCGGGAGTTGGCAATAAAGCAAGGACTGAACAACGTGAGTTTTTACCAAATGGATTTTATGGAGGTATCTGAGCACTTTTCCCTGAATTCTTTTGATTTAATCATTTCTGCACGGACCTTTCATGAGATCATGGGGCCTATCATGATTTCAAACTATTGGTCACTTCTAGCGTACTTGAAGGAGAATCCAACCTATGGTGACAGTCGTTATTTAGAAATAGTCCATCGTTTGTTAACGGAGGATGGATTGTATCTCTCTTGTGAACAATTGAAAAATTCCGCAGATCTCGGAAGGTGGGCGAATGTGCTTCAGGATGCGGGTCTCCATATTCAATGGGATGACAGTGGTACTATCGAATACCATGAAATAGGAGTAGATAGGCTGTCTCCTGTGATTGTGGCCACAAAAAGGGAGACAAATCTCGAAACCTTGGAAGGGATGGAACACCTTTATACGAAAGGTTACCCACTTGTATTTGAGGAGGGGAGGTCTTATAAAGGAGGGACAGCGGAATTTGCATATCAACGGCTGGGGGAGAAAACATTCGTCAAAGGGATTCAATTGAAAGTGACGAACCATTGGCATGTGTTTCGACTTGAGCTTTGGGAGACAGATGGGTTTCTGCTTGTCTATAACTATGGAAATATGGGGTATCATGAATTGGATATTTTACCTGCCTGCGCATATGAAGAGGCACACCAGTTAATGGAGGAGGCGGTCGGTAAGTTCGGTCACCTTGGTCCGCTTGTTTGGTATTACAACCTGGATGAACGACCAGAGTAGTTCAAAAAAACATTTTTAAACTAGAAAGGAATATGGTTTCCAAAATTGTTTCGATTGCCGAGATTTCATATTGCTTATTTTAAGAGATATTTTTGCACTACTTGAATGTATAAACTATTTTCATAGACGCCTAGCAGTCCCCCGGTAATCTAAAGCTTTAACGAACCGGGGGACTGACCCCAATCTTTCCAATTTACACGGAAGGATTTCAAGGTTAATACATACGATAATAGGCGAAAAACGGCTTTGTACAAATGGCAAAGTCGTTTTTTTTATGGCTCCTTTTTTCTCACAAAATTGACTGCAAACTTTTTATCCTCATTTCAAAAGCTAACAAAAATGAATTGATCTACTCTAATTTTCTTTTTCCTGTTTTGATTACAAATAGGCAAGTGACAAAATTTGTGGTCTTAAATAATGTTGCCCTGCATGATAAAATGAATAAACTATATTAAAAAAAGAATGGTATCTTAGATTAAGATCTTCCGATACTAATAGGTGTGATGAAGTTTGAAAAGAAAAAAAGTAATCATCATGATTATGGGTCTATTCACTATGTGTATTCTTCCTTCTATTTTTCTTATAGATCGAAATCAAGCAGGCCTTAAAACAGTTACAACCGTCGCGTCAGTTGAATCTGAACAAGTGGAAAATACTAAGGAAGTTGCTTCTAAAGGAGAAGAGAAACCAGTAGAAGACCATTCCATTAAGCAGGAAAGTCCTAAACCATTCACCGCTGAAATCAAGAAAAAGGTAAGGGAAGTAGTGGATGGTGTCATTGATTTCTTCGAAAAAGATCAAAAGATGGTCGCAATCGGAGACTCACTCACGGAAGGTGTAGGAGATGAAACAAAGAGCGGTGGATATGTCGGGATCCTTAATCACACGTTTGAGGATCACAACCTTGCGATCAAAATAGAAAATTTCGGTAAAAAGGGAAACCGGTCGGATCAATTACTAAAGCGGCTGGAAAATAAAGAAATTGCCACTGCGATCTCAAAGGCTGATATTGTTTTAATCACCATTGGCGCCAATGATATTATGAAAGTCTTAAGAAGTAATTTTACAAACCTTACGCTAGAACCTTTCCAAATAGAAAGAGTGGAATATATTGAACGATTAACGGCCATATTGAATAGATTGCAAGAATTGAACCCAGATGCCCAAATTTATTTAATCGGGTTTTATAATCCTTTTGAAAGTCAATTCGCAAACATTAAAGAATTAGACATGATCATTGATAATTGGAATGAGGCAGGAAAATTATTGACAGAAGAATATGAGAATGTGAGCTTTGTTCCCACAGAAGATCTATTTACTAATTCCACGATGAATTTATTAGCAGGAGATCAATTCCATCCAAACACCAAGGGCTATAAACTTATCGCCCAGCGGGTCTTAGAATATCTAAAAGTGACGGAGGAAACAAGGGTCGCCAAAACCGATTCAGATCCAAACTAAAAAAATAGACGGAATAATTTCGTTAATTTTTTTTAGTGAAAAAAGCTTAATTAGACGGCGAGTTCCGCCTATTGACTCGAAATTAAATATATAAAGAAGGCCCTTATTTCAAGATAAGGGTCTTCATAAACTTTATTTACCAATACTGGTTGGGCTGTATTTACGATCCTAGTCCACCTCCATTAAGGGAACCGTCTTTTGCTGAACTGGACATGTAGCAGCATGTTCGGTCTTTTTTTTTCTGATCATTCCGACCGATATTTGTTCCTTTTCTACCTCATTTCGTAACTTAGTAAATTGATTAGCAGATAATAAATAGGAAGCATTAACTTTGTTTTCTCTTCTAAAAGTTTGTTATCATCAAATTAGTAAAATAAGGGAGATGGAAGCTGATGACCAAACATATTAAAATTGGTAAGACAGATTTATCTGTAAACCCGATTGGTCTTGGAACCAATGCCGTTGGGGGACTTAACCTTTTTCCAAACCTTGATGATAAAGCAGGAAGAGAATTGGTCCGAACTGGTCTGGAACAAGGGATTAATTTCCTAGACACAGCCTATGTCTACGGTTTGGGGCGATCAGAAGAAATAATTGGTGAAGTTGTGAAAGAACGGGGAAATCGTTCAGAAATAGTGATCGCTTCCAAGGCAGCACATCGATTAGACGGTAATGATATGGTTTTAGATAACTCACCTGCATTTCTAAAACAAGCCGTCGAAGAGAGTTTAAAACGGCTTCAAACAGATTATATAGATTTGTTCTATATTCATTTTCCCGATCATGATACACCTAAAGATGAAGCGGTTGGAGCATTAAAGCAATTAAAGGATGAAGGAAAGATTAGAGCCATCGGAGTGTCTAATTTTTCCCTTCAGCAATTAAAAGATGCCAATAAAGATGGCTATGTGGATGTCTATCAAGGGGAGTACAACTTGATCAGCCGCGAAGCAGAGAAGGAGTTATTCCCATACGTAACTGAGCATCAAATTTCTTTTGTCCCATTTTATCCCTTAGCTTCCGGGTTGTTAACAGGTAAATATAATCTAGAAACTGAAATTAGTGAAAAGAATCGAAAAAGACCGCAATTTCAGGTAGGTGTTTTCGAAAAAAACTTGGAAAAGATAGAGCGGGTTCGTCAAATTGCAGCGACAAAGGGTGCGGAAGTTTATCAAGTGATTCTTGCTTGGTATCTGTCCCGTCCATGCATCGACGTAATTATTCCAGGTGCAAAGCGAGCTGACCAAGTACTTCATAATCTAAAAACGTTACAGATTCAATTAACTGATGCAGAGATTCAAGAAATTGAACAGATATTCCCTTTATAAGGAAAATTGTCTTCACACCCTTCCCAATTGGAAACCTGAGGTCGAGTGATTTTTAGATTAACAATCAATCGGTTGTTGTTGAGTTTTAAAAATTTACAACTGTCGGAAGCAATGGATTTGGATTATTCGTGGAAGGAGATTTATCAGAGGGTGATGAGGGGTTTTAAAAGATAAGATTATAACGAACTAAATTTTTTAGCTAAGTAGACCAAAATTTGAAATCTATTTACCCTGATGTAAAAGTGTAGCATGGTTTTATTACTGCACTATTAATCAGTAACATAATTAAGATTAAAAGGACACAATAAATATTGAACTGCACCCCAATTGTTAGACACCACTTAACAATTGGAGGTGCAGTTTTTTATGACCAAATATTCTTTAGAAACAAAATTAGCAGCTGTTAATGCTTACCTTGACGGTATAGAATCCTTTAAAGATATAGCTCATAAACACAATGTAAATATGACGATGTTAAAAAAATGGGTATTATTAAAAGGCATGAGTCCGGTTCAATACCGTACTCATGCCTAGGAAGTTGCCTAAAATTCGTGTCTAACTTTTTGGGTTCAGATCATAATATACGTTCCTTTTATTACTTTGCTGTTGCTACTATTCTATGCTATGCATTAGTAAGCAAACCAGTTAAAAAGTGACTTGAATAAATTATTTCAAACATAAAGTAAAAATAAAAGTTCGCTCTTAGTCTGCAGTGATCAATCGCTTTTTACGAGCAAAGCAGTTTAGTGCGGAAATAGAAATAAATGAAGCTATTTGTAAAAGGAAATAAATAGCTTCATTATTTAGTAAGTTTAACTCAAAAGTGCTTTTAAAGATTTCTTTTTCCAGAAGAATTGATGGTAAGAAGATTGAGCTAAGAAATTGACGATGAACGCAATTGGATAAGCTAGCCATACACCATTTAAGCCCAGAGTTGTGAAATGTGATAAGAAGTAGGCTGCCGGAACTTGGATCAGCAGAATACTAATGATTGTAAATATTGTTGGCCATAACACAGTACCTGTTGCTCTCATTGTTGCTGAGATTGCCTGAGTGTGGCCTAAAATAATGTAACTCCAAAATGAGATCAGTATAAGACTTTTTGCTATATTAATTGTTTCGGTGTTGTCTAAAAAGATTACTAATATAGGATTTGGTATAAGGTAAAGAATGAGAATGAGAATACCACCAAAGAGATAGTTCAAGGAAATCGCTATTTTTTTTATCTCTTTGATTTTCGAAATGTTCCCAGAACCTACGGCTTGTGCAACAAATACTGAAATGGCGATTGAAATACTCATCGCTGGGATTTGAACGTAGCTTGCAATTTGATTCACGATTCCGTACGCTGCTGTTGCATTAGAACCATAATTATTGACAAAAGTGATGACTGCAATTTCAGACAACGCGATCGAAACCATACTAATACTAGTAGGAATGGCTAATTTCAGTAAGGATTTCAACACCGACCCCCGTAAGTGAAGATGTCTCAAAATATCCGAGTCTAATTTGAGTATATGGTTTCTTTTGTGTAAGTACCCTAATAGAATCACAAATGTTATGAAATTGGCTAATCCTGCAGCATATTGCCGATAAAGGCTTCCCAATCGATTCAGTACTTGCTGGTGCAATTGAAGATAACAAGGAAACCCTGTCCAAAACAGCAGCGAAGAACGTCTTTCTGCCAAATGGAAAACCGATTCAAGAGGGAGAAATTCTTGTGCAAAAGGATTTAGCCAAAACTTTCAAATTGATTCGTGCTAAAGGTCCAGATGCCTTTTATAAGGGACCGATTGCTGAAGCACTGGCCAGTACGGTGCAAAAATTTGGCGGTGCTATGACAATTGAAGATTTGAAGAAATATGATGTGACCGTTGATAAGCCGATCTGGGGTGATTACCGCGGCTATCGGATTGCCAGTATGCCACCACCAAGCTCAGGCGGCGTATTCCTATTACAAATGCTGAAAATCTTGGACGGTTTTCATCTTTCACAATATGATGTGAAAGCTTGGGGGAAATACCATCTATTGGCAGAGACCATGCATCTTGCATACGCAGATCGCGCAGCCTATGCTGGTGACCCTGAATTCGTGGAAGTACCGCTGACGGGACTTCTGCATCCGGACTATATTAAGGAACGGCAAAAACTCATTAGTCTAGATCGCGTTAACCCTAATCCCCAATCAGGCGATCCGTGAAAGTATGAATCAACTCAAGCAAACTACCAGCCTAAGAAACAGCCGAATGACCAAAAACCTGGAGAAACGACCCATTTTACGGTTACGGACAGATGGGGAAATGTCGTTTCATATACGACCACCATTGAACAAGTATTCGGGACAGGCTTCATGGTTCCCGGTTATGGTTTTATGTTAAATAATGAATTAACCGATTTTGATGCCATTCCAAGAGGCGCAAATGAAGTGCAGCCCAATAAACGTCCATTATGCAGTATGACGCCAACCATTGTATTCAAGGACGGTAAACCCGTTTTAACCGTGGGATCCCCTGGCGGAACCACCATTATTACATCTGTGCTGCAAACTATTCTGTATACTATTGAGTATGATATGGAACTGAAGCAAGCTGTAGAGGAACCAAGAATATATACGAACAACCTAAACTCCTATCGTTACGAGGATGGAATTCCAACAGAGGTATTCAACCTGCTAACAAGTATGGGCCATAAATTTGGAGCTGAACCTACAACAATCGGAAACGTCCAAAGCATCTTAATAGATCATCAAAACAACAGCTTCAAAGGAGTAGCAGACTCCAGCCGCAACGGAGCCGCAATCGGCATCAATCTAAAAGGTAAAAAGTAACCATGGGAACCATTCCCTGAAGCAGGGGGATGGTTCTTTTGTTTCATAATAGCTTGTTTGCATAGTCAGAAAACGATTCTTTTGATTTGGATAGTAAAATTTTCATTACAATTTTAAAAAAAACGCAAATTTCGCACCAATAAGGTAGAAGTGGATGAATCCTTTACCTGGGATGAATGAATGACGATGGTATTGCTGAACTTGAATTTAGAAGATTCTTTGAAGGAGATTTATCGGAAGTTGATGGGGGATTTTTAAAGGATAATGATATCTTAATCGAGCCTATGATAGAACAAATCTGTCAGTAGGCAGTGTAAAAGATCTATTAGTCGGTTTCCTTTAACTTCCACTATAAAGGAATTAACTTTTGAAAAGAATAGTTGATGAAAACGGCTTTAACGGTTATAAGCGGGTATATTAATACAAAGTTAATCTAGAATTTGCCATAACAGTCGGAATTGATCGTTTCAGTACTAAAATTGCTTTTAAAAGGAGTTGGCTATATATGAAAAACAAGAACAGGAATAGAAATACTGAGCCTTCAATCGCTCCGGGAATGGATGACAGCGAAGAGCTAGAGCAAGCTGCCACAGAGGATGAAATTGATAAAGGCGAATATACGGAAGTGACTATACTATCTTTTGACGAAGTAGACCCAAGTTGAGAACGATTGCCGGTTTTAAAGTGCCCAGCCAAGCTTAGATGGATTTGCGCAGAGACTGAAAATCAACAGGGAAGTCTACTTTATCAAAATATGGCTTAACTAACACAACTTGTCATAGACCAATTAGCTTTATTTAAATTGAAGGGATTGTATTAACCCGGAAACCATAAACCGAGAAATGGATATATCGACTTATAAAAAATGCCCTCTAAAGCAAGGGCATTTTTCCTATTTGGATTTTTGTTGGGGAAAAATTCTTTAGAAAACTCAGTTAATCCAGCAATATTCGGCGTCAGGCTTGTTTTTCCCTTACCAAGATTATTTAATAAATTTTGTATTGGGCGCCCCATATGTCTGTTTCCATATCAGCCTAATCCATATGCTGCAACACTTAATCCCAAACCTGTTCCTTAAGCTACGAATCCTCCTATAAGTTTGAATAAACTAAAAAAGCTCCTCCTCATTTTTAATCCTTGAACTCCCCATATTGCCCAGCTTTTAAAAATTCCAAACGACCCCGTTTTCAATATACTTTGTGTATTTTAAACCTGTCTGGTTGACCAAATAGTCAAATAGCTTCTTTGCTGTGTTTTTGATCATTATGGTTAGGCCTAAACTGTCAAACACACGTGCATAGCAGCGGATAATCAGCGTATCAATTTCTAAAAACAAATGATAATAGACAATTTCTTTCTGCTTTTTTGCAAAACAGTTGATAAATAGATAGTCATCTGTTGGTACGATCGCTTTTATCAAAAATTCCTTTTCAACGATTCGTTTGACTTCCGTCATTTGTACCTCTGATAAATTTATTCTCATATCTGCTTCACCAACTTATTTTTTTAACAATCCATCCTTCTTCTATACGAAATTATTAGTTCGACTGTCGCATAGCCATATTCTAAAATTATATTTCTTGTTATGAAAGAAATTTACCATGATTTAGAGATGTGAGACCATCCCTGTCCATGGGGGCTGTTCTTATGGCTAAGATATCCTTACCAAATGAAGGAGAAATCATTGCTCCGCAAAGTACAAAACGAAAAGGGCCGGAGCCAGGGATCATAAAGGCTGCCAATTTCTTTGATGAAATGAGATTAGTTGCCAGGCAAATGAAAAAACTGCATGAAGAGCGGAAGATTCCTTTTGATGAAATGGTCATTTTGTATCGGGTGAAAAAGAATCATAAATATCCGTTTGTGGATATTATTCAACGGATGTTAAAGGAGTCGGGCTTACCGTTTTATTGGATTACTGAAAATGATGTATCGAAGCGATCCTTTAAAAAGGATGATGGCAAAATTAAAATTAGTACGATAGATAGCAGTAAAGGCCTAGATTTTCAGGCAGTATTTATCGTAAATATTGACTCTATGCCATTTGCGCTTGAAAACGATAAGGAGAGAGAAGTTTCCTTATTTTATATCGGGATGACCAGGGCAAAAGAATATCTTTGTTTGTCGTACTCTGGTGAATCAGAATTTACGCAGTATTTGGATCAAATCATCAATAATAGGCACCGCAAAAAGGCAGAGATAGTGAACATCAATTAAAAATAATCTGGTTCAATTATAAATAAAAAGAGCTTGTTTTGATCAATCTATTTTTTCAAAACACGCTCTTTCATATGGACTATATTACCGTCTAGTTCTGGACAGGCAACATCGTCAACTTACGGTCATTTGGGTATGGCAAAAACATAAAAAGCCTAATCGTATTTTTAGCGAGGAATTAGGCTTTTGATCGATCACAAACGCGCTCTATACTTGAACAAATAATTTAAAATAGAAACCTTAGAAGCAGGATAATCCTGCTTCCTGAATTTCAGATTCTAAGCTTTAATTTTTGGTCCTCAAGCACATACACTTCATCAGCCACCCGCTCAATAAAAGCTCGGTCATGTGATACTCCAACCATCGTGAGCTACGAAACAGGCGGTGGAGGGGCCGGGATTATGGAAGCAGTCGAGGAAAGACTTATCCATATCTTTAAAAAGGGATTAGGAATACTGAAAGCCTGCCCATGCTCAAGTGGCTTTCCGAATTGTACACATTTGCCAATCTGCGAAAAGTTTTTAGCTTCGCTATTCCAATTAAATAATCTTGGTGAAATTGTTGTTAAATAACAATAAATAGAAGTAATGCACCTCGCAAAAAATGCGATGTGCATTACTTTTTTGGCTATCTTTTTGTTCGGGAATGAGTGGTAAGCCTTACCATCGCACTCTACGTTTACTTTTTAAAAGTTAATAGTGTCAAAACCCTTCCCATCTTCGGATTAAAGATGGACTGTTCAAAAACCATTTCATTTTCAACGGCATCGTTGAACCAGCAAGAAGCTGGCACCTCACCTTTTCTAATCTCTTCCTTCACACTTGGGTTATTAAAAAAGCTCGCAGCTTTACTTCTACTATCAATCTCACCAAATGAAATTAGGCTACGCTTTCCTGGAAAACTTTTAATAATTTTAGAATCTTGACTTTGAACCACCGAGTATATTTCATCTGCAAAATCGACTAATCTGTTCAAAAGCACGAACAAAGATACATTATATTTTTTATCAGCAAGTTCTTTTAATTTTTCCATCGTATCATTTTTATCAATAATATCGGATTTTAAATCTTTTGCAGGCATAAGAAGGTTAAAAGCAAATTGGTTCGCTTCCATTTCTTCTACTTCTTCGGTTAAAAGGGTAGAGTGACCGAATAATGTTTCTTCATGTTTTCCTTGTTTGATCTCTTCATTGTGTTTGGTATTTTTATCGTATTTTCTTGAAATATAGCTTGATTTTAAGTGCCATGGAAGAATGTAATGTCCAATTAACAATGCTAACGTAAATTTTCTTCTCGTTTCATATGGAATTTTACGATCCAATAGGATGATGGGGTGGTCTATTTGAATGAGAATTCCCTCACCCTCATCTAAATCATCTTCAAATATCCTTATTCCTAAATCTTTTGCAAGACGATAGATATCGATTGGTAAACTATGCTCTATTTTTTCTTCAAGATAGTATTTCGCATATTCTGAGGGAGTTTCAAATAGAGCATCGATTTTTACTTTTCTACCAGTCGCTAAAAAAGTAGCATACTCCACTAATTTTTCCTTATTCTGTTGCGAAAGTGAATTCACAATCCGAAGCATCACCCGGTCATCATGTTCAAGGGGAGATTGCGTTTGTTCTGTGTTAATACCAGAAACTAAATATTCAGTGGATACCTTCAATGCAAAGGATAATTTCCTTAAAGCTTCATAGGAAGGTCTCCGTGCTCCAGATTCATATTGGCTAATTGCTGGCGGTTTCAGTCCTACTTGATTTGCCAGGTCAGCCTGGGACATATGCAATTCTTTTCTTCTATTTTTAATTCGTTCATTAATCGAATTGGGCATCTCAGAAAACCCTTTCTTAACATTTGTTAAGTCCATAATAACATACAGCAAAAATTATTGACAACAATATTAACATGAGTTATCTTTATGTTAACAGCTGTTATTTTTTTGTTGATTTAAGTAAAGTTGACATCATTTGTTACCGCTAAACATTATAGAGGAGGAATGGAAATGTATTTTAAAAATTATGAGACCAGCCTAAGGGAGCTACCATTAAAAGGGGGATACGAAAAGGAGGATTTACTAACAGAAGAGTTTCTGTATGCAAAGGATGGAAAAGTAGAAGTTTACTGGGCTCCTTTTGAATTTATAAACAAAGATGCGAAAGTCATTATTCTAGGGATTACTCCTGGATGGACACAGATGGAGCTTGCCTTTAATTACGTCCGTCACCATATTCAAGAAGAAGAATATGAACAAATGATTTGTAACGCCAAAAAAAATGCTAGTTTTGGCGGTACCACGATGAGAAAAAACCTCATTGATATGCTGGATGGGATAGAATTACACAAGTTTTTAAATATTGAAAGCTGTGAACAGCTTTTTAATGAGAAGCATTCTTTACTACATACCTCATCGGTTCTAAGATATCCAGTGTTTATTGATGGTGAAAATTATAGTGGCAGCAGTCCAAAGCTTTTTAGTCAAAAACTTTTCTTAAAAATGATCGATGAATTATTAGTTCCTGAACTAAATGATCTAAAAGATGCTGTGATCATCCCTACAGGTAAAGTAGTCTCAGATGTATTGAAGTATTTAGTGGACGAGGGGAAAATCATGAATAAAACGATCCTTTATCATTTTCCACATCCATCTGGAGCGAATGGTCATCGGAAAGAGATTTATGAAACGAATAAAAACATCTTTAAAGACCAGTTGAAAGATGCTGCAAGTAGGGGGCAATTTCAAGAACCAATCAACCAATTAAGACCGAATGAAGATCAAATGGCTGAATTAATTAAGCAATTAAAAATCATTGGGGAGGAGTTAAAAAGAGGGAATGATCTGAGGGAAAGAGATGCCTATTATGAAAAACGTGTAGCACACCTTGCGGACGAGATTGAACCCTTTGATCATAAGATTGCATTGGTCATTGATCACTTGCTGAGATAGACGAAAAGGAGTGTTAAGTAACATGGAAAAGAAGCTGAAAAACATTTACAAAAAGCAATTATTTATTGATTTAGTGAAACTTGGCCATGATTTTCACCACAGCATGCGAAACAAAAACAATCCCAAATATCAAGTTTACGTCATGGTGGATACTCCTAAATTAAGGCAAGACTTGGTTTGGCTTTCAGGTCAAACTTACATCGAAGGTTATTATGGGGAAAAATAAGCTTGCACTCGGGATTGTATTTGCCATTCTTATCTTGGGGATTGGATATTATGTTTCAACTAGTTTCATGGGAGCTAAAGAAATGGAAGTGAAAGAGCCCATCGAAAAAAATGAAAAAAAGGATGGTAAGGAATCCGTGACTACTGTTGCTGATGTTATGGAGGATGACGAAAAAATTGAATCCCAAGTGGAGAAAGAATTCCCTTTAGGAATGACTGAAGCTGAGATTCAAAAGGCGATTCATTCTATGAGTCATTCTAAAGTATACGCCGAGCAGAAATGGACTCATTTAGAACCAACTCAAGAAAGAATTGATAGATTACTAGATGTTCTTGATCGTAATCATCTGGATTTGAATCATCGTGACCTATACATAAGCATTTTAGAAAGATGGAAAGTAGGTGACTTTAGTAAGGCTGTTTCAGACCATAATAAAATTTGGAATCTTCAAGGAGGAACAGTAGGGAAGGCAACAAGATTACTAAGGGAAGAAGAGGAGGCGGAGTATAGAAAAGAAAACTTTGAATAATGAAATCCTTGCTATATTATTTCTTTGGCTAGCGCAATTCAGCAAATGAATAACAATATGCTGAATGCTTCATGCTGTCTTAGTATCCGTCCGAAGTAACACCTGGGAACTTATAGCACCACAATTGTTGTGTTTTTGTATAAAAAAAATATAGCCGAATTCATAACGATTGAATTCGGCTAATTACTATCGTATTTATTTTCAATCGTTCTTCCAGTGAACTTCTCCTATTAGTACAACAAGAAACACGACTTAAATTTTTTTCTATTGTAGTGATTAATTATTAAGATGCGAGGCAAGACCACGACCAATAAGGTTCGCAGAAACAGGCTTTTTCCCTATTTCCCTTGACCAAATGGATAATTGTCCTATATGGTGAATTTCGTGGGCAATGACATGACGGATAACCTCTCCCCATGTATCTGTTACCTTGCTTCCATCTGGCATAGTATCATAAAATAAATTATTTTCCATGCTTACATCCCAGTTGTTTACAAATTCCTCCACTTCCTTACGAAATTCAGCGTCCAATTTTCGTACCTTATTCAAGCTATTGTATTCATCAAAACTCTCCTGAAAGTCTGGTTTACCTTCTAAAAGGCGTATCCAGCTCCACTCCACATCAATAATATGGAATAATGTATGCAATATGCTGCCTACTCCGCCAGTTCGATTGCGTAGTAGTTCTTCTTCACTTAATTCTTCGCACCATCGATACCAATCTTCCCTGACCATCCAGTTGTATTGAAAAAATGTTTGCAATCAAATCCCTCCATATTCTATAAAAAAACAAAACTTACTCCGTTATTACAATTTCAACTAACTTGGTATAATTCCTCCCTTAATTTTTGTTATTTTAACAAATAACCAACGAATTTGTATTTCCCAACCCAACAACCTCAATTCTGATACCTGCCCCCCGGCGTGTTGCTGCATTAACGATCAGGGGAGCAGGAACCGATTTCTGTGTACCGTGTGAAAGGAAACAGCAATTCGTATAACCTTATATTGAATGCTACAATGAAGAAACTAAAGGAGTTGATTTTTAATGAAAAAAATTACACCATTCTTAATGTTTCAAGATGGTAAAGCAGAAGAAGCGATGAATCATTACGCTTCAATCATTGACGATTCAGAAATTACCAGTATTGTTCGCTATGGAGCGAATGAATCTGGAGACGAAGGAACTGTCATGCAGGCTACTTTTTCCTTAAAAGGGCAAGAATTTATGTGCATTGACAGTAATGTGAAGCATCAGTTTTCCTTTACTCCTTCATTCTCAATTTTTATTACTTGTGATTCAGAAGAAGAAATTAACAGCCTATATCAGAAACTTATCGAGGGTGGACAAGCATTAATGCCAATTGGTGATTATGGTTTTAGTCAGAGGTTTGGTTGGGTTAATGATCGGTTTGGAGTATCGTGGCAACTAAATCTTCCTTCGTGAAAGTCTTAAGTAAGCTCTTCCCTGCAATATTATCGAAGTACCTAAAGCCTAATTTCTCACTGTTAACACTGAGAAATTAGGCTTTTAATTTTTGAAATTCCAATGGGTGTAGTCACCTTTTCCTTCATACACCTTTTTTTAACTAGGTTTACAAGTGTTCCTTTATTTTTATACCGATTAAAAGCAATCAATCTATTTAAATCTTTAATGGATAAGGTCGACGGATTAATTGCCAATTCGAATTCATTTTTAATTCTGTCGATTAAAGAAAGGGCATATTCGATTTGTTTCGAGGTTAAGGTGTAATCGTCCCTCTTTCTTATTCTAATTTTTAATTTTTAACCTATCTATTGTTCTGTATTTTGTTAAAATTAATTTATTATCCAATAATTAGGGGGAGACATGGTTGGAAGATAAAATATTAAAAATTGATTATAGCAACTATTTTTGGCAAGACGATAAAGTTAGAATACGTGCGATGCATCCAGAAGATTGGGAAAGAGAATATATTGGACAGTTTGATACTTCTGTACGCCGTCTTTTATTATGTTCTACTGAGCTACCACCTACTATTACAGGTTCTAAAAAATTTGCAGAGGAAAATGCTGATTTTTCTTCATCAAAAGGAAGAATAATGTTTATTATTGAAGATTTTGCAGGTAAAAGCATAGGTGAAATTAATTTAAGCAGGATCGATGAGAGAAATGGAACGTTTAGTATTGGAATTGCAATTGATAAGGAAAACCGTGGTATGGGTTATGGTACCAGAGCGATGAAGATTCTATTAAAGTATGCATTCCTTGAACGAAGGCTTAATAAATTCGATGCCTATGTTCTTGAAGGAAATGATGCTTCAGCTAAGATGTTGAAAAAACTTGGGTGTATCCAAGAAGGTGTGCGTCGACAGGCTGTTTATATAAATGGGAAGTATATGGATTTTATTTTATTCGGATTAACGAAAGACGAATTTATTGAAAACCACAAGGAAGAGTCAAATTTATAAAATGGTATTCTTATTAAACTAACTTCCCTTTAGTTGAAGACAATTTGAATGTTAATTGGTCCATAAATAACGCGAAAATGGCTTGTCAAAACTGATGTCAGTTTACAAGCCAATTTTATTGCCAAGTATATGATATGCACCTCAAAACGGAGCCCTTTATTATTTTACAAGGTCGGTATTTCCTTATAGTAAATTAACATCGTTAATTATCCTAGCTTAGGTTAATTAATAGAGGATTTTTTGGCTTTCATAAAGAAAGAGTAAATAATAAGTAGTGAGGGGATGAAGAAAATTTGGAAGCAAGTAACCATATCATTCAGATAAAACCTTGGGAGGATAATGACCTTGATTTACTTTTTCGTATAAATGCTCCAGAAATGATGCAGCATCTTGGAGGTCCAGAGAGTAAAGAGCAGATTTTGAAACGGCATAAACGATATCTTGAGCTTGGTAATAGGGCACGGATGTTCAGCATTATCATGTTGCCAGAATTAGATCCAGTAGGTTCTGTGGGTTATTGGCAAACTACTTGGAATAATGAAAGTGTATATGAAACTGGATGGAGCGTTCTTTCCACTCATCAAGGGAAAGGAATAGCTACAAAAGCAGTAATGTTAGCAATAGAAGAAGCATCTAGTGAGAACAAATATAAATATATTCACGCATTCCCATCGATAGATAATCCTGCTTCTAATGCAATTTGTCGTAAGCTTGACTTTCAGTTTATCTCTGAATGCGAATTTGAATATCCACCAGGAAGCTTTATGCGGTGCAATAATTGGCGTTATAACTTAATTGGAAAATAGCTAATTTTCAGCTATTTTTTGGCTCTGAAAAATTTAAATGTTGGTTTTTCTCAAATATATAATGAAGTGGTTCCATTACTTTTTTTCATCTATCCTTTTTAACTCTTTTGCACGATTTACGATGAAATTTCTCATATATTTTTCTAAAAATAATCTATCTGCAATTACTCCAAAAATACCAAAAGGAGATTTATAATAAAAAGTATCTTTCATAATAGTCCCTGTGTCACTTTCTATAAATTCGTGTGTATGTGTAAATGAGTGGAATGCTCCCTTTACCATAACATCTGTAAATTTATATGGTTTTTCCATTTCTATTATCTTAGCAGTTAATTTTTATTTTACTCCAAGATGGATGGCTTCCCATGTAACTTATCGCCATTTTCCATCAGTCCAACTGTAACTCCATCAATCGCTCTTTCCTTTGTTTTACTTATTGTTTCTGTGTGTACATCTACGTTTCTCGCAAGGTCAAAACAAACATTGATAGGTGTATTGATAAAAATATCGTGTTTGATTATAGGCATATAATTTACCTTTCATTTATATAGTGTTTGAAATCAGATAAGCTACCTTCAGTTTATATCACGTTCCTTATATACTTCTGCTTCACGTCCATCACCATTGGCATATTGATTATGCACTTTTAGTAAGATTGTTGTTTCAGAAATGGTGGAAAAAACTTAACGAATGACTTTATTCTTATGTTTTCTCCTTAAAATTTCAACTAAAGCTAAAATCGATAGACCTATTATTACTGTTACGATATGAAAAAACCATTTCTTTTCATCGGGAATATTGTCTTTTATAATTCCAAAACCTGCAATAAATGAATTTGCTCCAATAAGAGAGTTCCATCCATGTCCAATTAATATGTACTTTCTATAAAAATGAAATGATGCAATCATAAAAATTACAAAAAATAAAATTTCAAAAATCACAATTTTTCTCCCTAAATTGTTTTTAATAGTTGAATTTTATCATACTAATTCCTTGTTTTTTGTTTGAAAAAATTACCATATCATAATGAATTGTTCCTACCACCATTTTGACTCATGACAGTGCGGTGGGGTGGAAATTCAGGAACAACCATCCGTTTGTTATCGGGTTTGTTAGCTGGTTATTGAAAGAAAAATAGATTGAAAAATATGATAATTACGATTATAATCCAACTATTCAATAAAACCCTTGAATAGTTGGATGGGGTTGCGCTTTCAGAACTTAAAGAACGGATGCTTTTCGTTTAGCGGAAGGTGTCCATGTTTGGGAGAAATAACAGAATAATGAATTGAGGGCCTAACCAATGTCTAGTAAATCTAATGCATTGAACCAGAGTTATATAGATTCCCAAGAAATACAAAAAACGTTATACAAACGTACATTAATGATTGTAAGTATTTCACAAATTTTTGGTGGTGCAGGGTTAGCAGCCGGAATTACTGTGGGGGCACTGCTTGCACAGCAAATGCTGGGTACGGACGCATATTCTGGTCTTCCTTCCGCTTTATTTACTTTAGGGTCAGCGGGAGCTGCTTTATTTGTCGGGAGACTTTCGCAACGTTTGGACGACGTACAGGTCTGACAGTTGGTTTTATGATTGGTGGACTTGGAGCAATAGGAGTCATAATTGCAGCCATATTAAATAATGTTTTTCTGTTATTTCCTTCGCTGCTTGTTTATGGAGCAGGGACAGCAACAAATTTACAAGCCCGTTATGCTGGTACGGACTTAGCAAATAGTAAACAGAGAGCGACTGCTATTAGTCTCACAATGGTGTTTACAACATTTGGTGCAGTTGCTGGTCCAAATTTAGTAAATACAATGGGGAATGTTGCTCTTTCTATCGGTGTTCCATCACTTGCTGGACCTTTCATTTTATCAGCAGCAGCATATATCTTGGCAGGTCTTGTACTTTTCTTAATGCTCCGTCCAGACCCATTAGTGATTGCAAGAACGATAGAGGCCTCCAACCAAGAACATAAAGCTAAAGTCCATTTGGCATCTATTGATCAAGTGGAGAATAAAAGAGGTATTATCGTTGGTGCGACAATAATGGTTCTTACGCAAATCGTTATGGTCGCAATCATGACAATGACACCAGTCCATATGAAGCATCATGGACATGGCTTGGGTGCTGTAGGTCTTGTAATTGGCTTTCATGTATGTGCAATGTATCTTCCTTCACTGGTAACAGGTATCCTTGTTGATAAGTTGGGGCGAATTACAATGGCCATTGCTTCTGGTATTATTTTGCTACTTGCAGGTTTAATATCAGCGATTGCACCAGGTGATTCTATGATTCTTCTAGTAATTGCTCTTTCATTCCTTGGACTAGGCTGGAATTTTGGCTTGATAAGTGGGACTGCACTAATTATTGATTCAACTGTAACTTCAACACGAGCTAAAACCCAAGGTACCGTCGATGTTTTAATTGCATTATCAGGAGCAACTGGGGGAGCCTTATCTGGAATGATAGTGGCTGGTTCAAGTTATGCAACATTATCATTGGTTGGAGGAATTTTATCCTTATTACTGATACCAGTCGTAATCTGGTCTCGCGGCAGTAAAAAATAAAACAACTTTATGTTAACCCTGTTCTATTGTTTTGGATAGGGTCATTTGTAGGGTGAAAAAGGATAGATAAGGCATATTTTATGCTGCTCATCTATCCTTTTTTATTTACCCCTGCTTAACTTATTTTTTCTTTTTGACTTTTACTAATCCTTTTCCAAAATTACCTTTTTCAAAATAGCATATGACCACATCATCGACTTGAATATCACCATCTGATTCGATACTTTGAGTTGAAAAAATGATCCCTGTCCCGTCCTCACTTTTTCCATAGTACTGTTTGCCTTCGATTTTGTTAATTTTATATTCTACTGTAATGTATTCAGAGGAATCATTGCTATTCGTACCTGGATTGTTAACAGGAGCAATTGTATGGTTTCTAAATAAAACTAATGCTATTAACACTAAGGAGAGCACCCCAAGGATGATCACTCTTTTGAACATACTTCTCAACCTCCCTCTATGTATTGTATGAGATGGATGATGAAAGTAAATCCTACTATTTTCCTTTGGTCTTTATACCTAGTGTTTCTTACAAGTCGTGCAAAACCCAGGTTCAAAAAATAATCGCTATAGCCTAGTAATATTTGAACCTGAGCGTTTCCATTTATTCGAGTGCGAAGGGGTTCATGCAGCGATTTTCAAAAATAAGTACGTATCAGTACAACATTTTCACTAGAGTTTTTTGGTTCCATTGGCCGATTAGATGCCGACAACTAAAAGAAAATTGAACAAAATGTGAAAATAGCCCCCCAGATTTTTTAAAGAAGTGGGGTAAAGAGGGATTAGAATCTCTTTTTATTTTCCATCAATTTTTACATCTAGGCCCGTTTCTTCTTATACCTCAAGAATTGCAGCTTCTCAGACTATTTCTTGTTCTGATAAAACCGTCGGGATTTAGCACGGTTCCCGCAGTCGGCCATCGAACACCAACGACGGCTCCGATTACGGCTCGTATCGAAGAAAAGCCAACCACAAGAATCGCCTTCACATTGGTTTACGCGTTTCAGGTCCTTTTCTGAAGTCAAAATCTCAACTGCAGACTGGACAATCGGAGGAAGCATTGTATCAAATGCCCCTTCTGGAATGTCAATTTGCATTGAAAAAACGTTTCCCAGCTGTACAAGATGCATCCGTTGATAATAATGATGTATCACTTTATTAAGGTTTGTCAGGTCCTCTGGATTGATTAGTTCCTCTTTTGTGAAAGAACGAAATATCCGGTAAATCGCTTCCCGCAGTTGAATAGCTTGGGCAAGGGTCTGTTCAGCTTCTTGTGGATCGTGTAAAGATTTTTTCAGGAGGAGCTGAGCCTGCTTCTCCTCTAGAATTCCGGCATGGAGGCTCCAGTCTATTAGTTTATCGTAACTCGTAAACCAATCCCGCCTTTTATCATCACTATCGCGCCAGCTGATCGTATTTACAAAATCGAGACATAAACGCTCGCCGACCATCATATATTTGTTTGTTTCTGACATTGTGAAAACTCCTTTATTTCATATAACCATCATAAACTATATTGACAGTTATATTCAACTTGATTAAAATATAACCATCTAAATGATTTTAGATGGTTAGTTGGAGAATCTCTAGTTTTTATCAAAATTTAGGAGGTAACGAGATGTTAAGGGAATCTTTCAAAGTGTTGTTGAAGGAAACATTTGATGGACCTGGTGGGAATGGAAGCTGGTACACTGAATCAAAGCCAGGAAGCGGCATTTTCGGCACGCTCGAAAAAGTATCTGCAGAAGAAGCATCAATACTGGTCCAAGGTACCACTATTGCAGCACACATAGATCATACCCGATATTATCTGTGGGTGGCGAACGCCTTTATGAAAGGTGATAAACCAGAGCTTGATTGGTCGGAATCATGGAAAATCTCAACCGTGGATGAAAGTACCTGGTCAAGGTTTAAAGTCGAACTTCAAAACGTGTACACTACACTTCTTGAAAACATCAATTCATTCACCTCCTTTGACGAACAGACCTTAAACGGTATCTTAGGGGCATTAGCACACTCAGCCTACCATCTTGGAGCAATCCGTCAAATGACCAAAACCATTAAAGTCCCAAGCCAGACATAAATCACATCCCAAATAAAAACAGCGATCCGTATTCAAACGTTTCGCTGTTTTTAAATTGGTTGTCTCGCTGTATTAATATCGACGAACAGAAAACGGGTCTAAAAAGGCGAAAATATGAAACTATAACAACTTCAAATAGACCATTTGATTAATGAGCTATGATGCAACTGTTTCTTAAATGCTTTACAGAGATTTTTTGTAGGCACGCCAGCTTCACCTCGTTTTTTATCATTTCGTGGATGCCCAGGACAGTTAACGCCTTTGGCAGTCCAGCAGCATAACCGGAATCTGCATGTTGGATGAAAGAATGATACATAAAGAGGGTCCGTAGATCGTAAACGTGGCAGCCTAGAGAATTGTATTGCTATTGAATGGATCAACCAGGAAAATACTAAACTTATATTTTATGGAATTTGTGTTATCATAGAGAAAAGGAGTTGATCAAAAGTGTCTAAAGAAAAGGATGAAAAATCCAGAGAAATTAGAGAAGATAGGTTTACATGGAAAGCCGGTGAAGTGACTTTCATACCACCTAATGAAACCCAAAAAATTATCGAACAAGAACGTAACCAAGAAAAGGATGACAGCAAGGACGAATAAAGAAATTGCCGTTAAGTAGTTTCTTATATCAAATACAAGTAGAATAATCGCTGATGTTATGAGAATGCCCTGCAAGAAATCATTTAATAAATCTATTTTTTAATAAAAGGCTTTGTTAAATTTTAATGTTGATTTTTCTCAAAAAAATAATGAATCGGTTCCATTACTTTTTTTCAGCGATCCTTTTTAACTCTTTTGCACGATTTACAATAAAATTCCTCATATATTTTTCTAAAAACAATCTATCTGCAATTACTCCAAGAATGCCAAAAGGAGATTTATAATTAAAAGTATCTTTCATCATAGTCCCTGTGCCACTTTCTATAAATTCGTGTGTATGTGTAAATGAGTGGAATGTTCCCTTTACCATAACATCTGTAAATTTATATGGTTTTTCCATCTCTATTATCTTAGCTGTTAATTTTTGTTTTACTCCAAGATGGGTGGCTTCCCAAGTAACTTTATCACCATTTTCCATCAGTCCCACTGTAACTCCATCGATCACTCTTTCCTTTGTTTTACTTGTTGTTTCTGTGTGTACATCGACGTTTCTCGCAAGGTCAAAACAAACATTGATAGGTGCATTGATAAAAATATCGTGTTTGATTATAGGCATATATAATTTACCTTTCCTTTATTTAGTGTTTGAAATCCGATAAGCTTAAACTATCATAAGTATCGGTCATTTCAAATACAAATGATGATAATAGAAAAACTTCTATTACCTCAACGATACCTTCAAATAGCTCAAAGTCCATTTGTTTTAAGCCACTCAACAATTTGTACCTTCAATAAAAAAGTGTAACATAAGTAGCTCCTATGATTTCAATAGATTTTCGTAGGGAATAACATTTAATGATACAATTGTTTTCATGTTTCCATTGGGGAGATTGACTATTGAAATTCTTACTTCAATTTGCTGTTTAGCTTTGATTGGTGAGAATTGTGGATATTCTCGAAAAGAATTTTGTAATTTATGTAACGATTTAGGTCTTCATTTCGTTTTAAATAAATGAAAGGGGGGTATATATAAGACAATATTCCGAAAGCTTCCTCAATGGATTACTTGAAAATCCCTGAACTTACGTGACGAACTTCTTCACTTAATGAGGGATTGAGAGTGGAAGGAATAATCCATTTTACTATGTAAACAAACTTCTTCAATTATTTTTATAAATTGATCGAAAGGATGTAAAAAAATTGAAAAGAGTGGTAAAAGCTAGTTTTATTTCATGTTTATTAATACTTCTAGTAGGCTGTACTGGTAATCAAGAAAGCCAAGCTACTACGTCTCCTCCTAAGCAATCCACGCCTAGTCCAAGTCCAAGTCCTCCCAATCAAAACCAACAAAATAATGAACCAAAAAATCCTGCCAACAATCAATCAAATCCACAAGAAAACGCGGTTGTTAATAAAAATGCGGCATTGATACACGAAATTGTCTCACTTGCGAAAGTTGGAACGGTCAAAAATTGTAGTTTTCCTGCACATACAACGGTTATTGATCAGGTAATTTCAAAGTGGGGTACTGCGGATCAACAAGATTTTGTTGCAGGAAATCGATATTTCACGTATACCAGTCATGGAATTGTATTCGGTGTGAATAAAGGAGAACAAATCTTTGATGTACGCTCTTATTCCAAAGAGATTCAACAAATCACATTTGACGAGATAAAGGACGTACTCGGCAAACCAAATGAAGTTCACAATAATGGCGCGGACAAAATTTGGGTGTATAACGTGAATGAGAAATTCCAATTAAAATTCGTAGGTTCAAAAACTACTATCGACCATATTTTAGTCTTCTGTCCAGCAGATGCAAAAAATCAAATGGCAGGATGAAAAAATAAAACAGGTGAACATTGTAAACCTTTTTGCACCTCATAAGTAAATTGAGATAGTTAAAGGTTTTGTTTGGAAAATATTGTATAATTTAATCGAGGCTTAGATAATAGGAGTGATTTTTTGTTGAAACACACGAATATTTACCTTATCATCAGTATTATTTTCGCAATGTTTCTAATAGGCTGTACAAACAAATCTCCGAATGAATTTAAATTAAATCAACTTATTAGAGTAGATGTTGAAGTGGTTAAGGCAGACGAAAGTTATGAAAAAGCTGTAATGATTACTGATGAAGAAACTATAGATGTGTTAAGAAAAACATTTAAACAAATTAAGTGGGAACCAAATACAAAACCTAAAATGGCTAGAAGAGAAGATGTAAAGGCAATTTTATTTTTTAAGTTTGATGAAAATATGTCTGAAAGGTTATTTGAATACGAGATTTGGTTCAATCAAAGCAATGGTACCGCAACAATTATTAGTAATAATGAAAAAGAAGGGTATGGAACTTTAGATAAAAATAATGCAAAGACATTAGAAAATATTTTACTCAATAAATAAAGAACAGGAACATAAATAATACAGTTGCTAAAAAATAACTAGGGGGATTGGATGAAAGAGTTTAGGTATACTAAAAGTTTAGGAGAGAAATTAATAATCAATAGAGGTATTCAATGAAGGTATATAGACTAAAAAGGCAGTTTCATGGATAGAAAAAAGGAGCACAGTTTTACCTGGTAAGCGAATCAGAATTTATCGGGGTTAAAGAGTTTGTATTTTAACGGAAGAATTAACAAATAGGATAATAATCAATGAAAGCGATTTTAGTAATAATTTTAAATACATAAAAGAAATCTTTTAACGAATGAAAGATTTGTATTGGTATTATCCTAAATGCTTATGAAAGTATTCAAAAAGAAGTCGATAAGGGAAGGCTTGGTTTTAAACGCAAGTATGTTAGATGTTAAAAAGAGCCTTGCGATCGCGTAACAACGTACCTGTCCCTTAAGAGATTTTTTGATGGATTATTAAGGAAATGCCCCGTTTTACTGGTCCTTTTTACGTAGAACTTTTCCAAGAAATATTGGTTTAAATTTTATATCCTTAACGATAAAGTCCTTTGGATCAATTTGTTTCCCTGTTGGCGGAGGAGGAGTAGGGGGAGCGCCAACTTTTCTTTGCAATGTTATCCCATCGGGTTCATGAAGTGGCGGATTATGTTCGTCGGGATCAAAGATCTTTGGCGGTTTGATTTGCCCCGTTGAAAGTGCACTGGCATGATCCATCACTGCATTGATGAGTTTGGTGTAATCTTGAATTGCTTTATTAATATCCTCTTTTGCAGGCAGATTCTCAAAAAATTCTGGATTTCGGTCTGCAAATTGAAGATCATTTTTCGCCTGGATAAAATGCATCTTCTGATTTCGCGCGTCACGAATGGCAAATAGGAAATTTTCTTGTTCTTCCAGGGGTGGCGTAGGCAGCGGCAACGTATCATAGGTTGCAACTTCCGTCTCGTATGGAAAAGCGCTTGCTTTTGCAATTGCGGGAAATGCCTTAAATCGAGCGAGAACTTCACTTATTTCAACGGTGGGAGAGATTTCAGGTCCGCTCCCTGCACATTGATACATCGTTGCATGATACTCCGATTTCGTTTCTTCTTTACTGTTTGCATTTATAAAGCTGGTCTTAAAACTTCCTGCTGCAGCTAATCCGTTAAATTCTGCCTCTAATCCCAATGATAATTTGCTCTGTTGGCTTGAATTGACTGAAGTGATTCTTATGACAGCGTAAAATTCTCCACCGGTTTGAAGACCTCTTACAAAACTGTCTCCAAAAGCCCTCTTAAATTCATCAAATCGGTTTGCATTTAGAAGTGCTTTTGCCGTGTCCGATACTTTAAAATTCTTCCCACGGGAAATTGGGTTTTGGACGGTAACACCGGCTACAAGAAATGTTGATGTTGAATTGTAATTGGAGGATTCGGAAAATTTAGCTTTCAGTGAACCAGAAGCCAGCCCATATCTTCCTGAAGCTTCGAACGACATTCCGAGACTTTCCATCAGTTCTTCATGTGAGTTGATGATTGAAATGGATGAAAAGACCTGTTGCCCGTTAAAGACTGGGTCGGGAATGGTAAAACCCTCAAGTGCCGTACCAACGGCCAGTCCTGTCTCGCTATTAAATCCCATACCAATCTCTTCTTTGTTAAACACTAGATTTCGAATCTGCTTCACAGGCGGCATTGAATCTCCTCCCTTACCTTTTTATTATTATCATTTTATGTAAGAGTTTTCCTTAAAAGAACTAGGGTTTTTTAGAAACCAAGCTCAGCTTTTTTTTCATAGGCATCCGTGTCTTTGAACGCACAAAAGCAATTAAAGATTCGATTGAAAAATGTCAGGAGAAAAATATTTGCTAGTTTTTCAGGGTCCTTTTCTTCAAAATAAAATCTCTTACAAGCAATCGCGGAACTAGTTTATAATAGAATGATGACCGAACAAAAATAGGGTTTAATTCCTATGATTTTAGAAGATGTAAGTAGGTGGGCACAATCGACATCATTGAAACACGGGTGAGAGGTTTTATTGCAGATATCCAACACCCTAGTCAAAAAAAGAGAATCAATATGAATGATTTAGAACTGCAATTACGCAAGCTGATGGATGATTATTTTGAAATGGATGGGTATTCGCTATTTTTTAAGACCATTCAAACGTTACAAGCGGAAGGGGAGCTGATCCCGATTCAAAATAAACAATACAACGGGAAAACACCCGCGCTTGCATTGTATTACTGGGTGAATATCAAAGCTCAAGCAGCCAAATGGAATCGTCTTGAGATGATGAAATTAAGTGATCAGTTTGATTTTTCCTATTATGAACGGCATCCCGAATGGCAAACGAAAGAGGAATGGAATCGAATCCAGAACGTCTATTCATTCTTACAATCGAGTCATCAGCGGGAATGGGTGTCAGTCGAAGAAAGAAGCTTGGAGCTTTTTGGCCATGAAAAATTCCTGCTCGATGGTGAACAGTTTTCGGAGGGCAGAGGCTTTTTAACGAGAATAGGTATCACAGATGCTCAGCTTAAAATGGTGAGCTACGGCGAGCCATTTGTGTTTTGGCTGAAGCAAGGAAAAGCAATCGATGAGATTCAGCGGATCCTTATCGTTGAAAATCTATCATTCTTCCATACTTCGATTCAATTATTGGAAGCAGGCCAGTTGGATTATGAGCCTGATTTACTTATTTATGGGGAAGGCACGAAAATTGAACGAAGCTTTTCGTTTTTCTTTCGCATGTTTCCGCCGAAAAATTATCTTTTTTATTATGCAGGTGATCTTGATGCGGCAGGGTGCGGAATCCTTATCCGGCTGATTGAAAAATATCCAGACAGTTGTATTCAGCCTGCCTTAAAAATATATCGCAAAATGCTTGAATGTCTTGAACAAAAAAATGATCAAAAGCGAGGTCAAACACAAAATCCAAAAACTCGTGATGCCTTCTTTCAGTGGTTTACAGAGGAGGAGCAAGCCTTACTCATGGGGTTATGGCAGGAAAATAAGCGAATTCCACAGGAAGTCCTGACAATCGAATCATGGAGGCGATGGATGTGAACGAATCATGGGAAGGCTTCGCAGGAAGAATGCAGCGATTAAATCCATTGTTTGAGCTTGGGAGGGGGATGGATGTAGGAGAGCTGAAACCCTATGTTCAAACGATTCTCATGCAAGTGCTCCTCGCCATCTTTTACCGGGAATTAAATGATGATGAGCAACGAAAAAAGTCTGATATTAAGTATATGGTGGAAGATGCGATTAAACA
Source organism: Neobacillus vireti (assembly GCF_001026695.1). Lineage (GTDB taxonomy): Bacteria > Bacillota > Bacilli > Bacillales > Cytobacillaceae > Neobacillus > Neobacillus vireti. The sequence continues at coordinate 20,099 of NZ_LDNB01000005.1, read as the reverse complement.
AATGAAGCTGCTTGCAGACGATAAGCAAATTGAGCGGATCACTAGCGGGCTTTTATATTCCGGAAAAGAAGAGTACAGCCAGCCGTTTGAAGCGTTATATTACGATGAAATCAGGCAGGTCTGGGAGACTCAGGTATTTCGCTATGTCACAATGGATGAGTTATACACGAATTTAGAGATGGGCGGATCCATTGTTTATAAACTAACCGAGATTTCACAGGAAATGATTTTTATGAGCAGGGAAATGGCGGAGGAATTCTCGATAACCATCGAACAACTCTACAGTATGCAGCTGATTAAAAACGGAAATTTTCGTAAAGCGACTCGAAACCTCGATCACCTCATTTCACGCGTCAACCGCTTAATGGCAAAAGAATTCTCCTTTCAAAAGGAAATGATCAACAATCCGAAAATCTTATTGATGGAAGAAGAAATGCAACGGGCAGACAATCGTGCTGAAATCGAAAACCAATTTGAAGAGGAAAAAACACATTTCCGGACCATTACGAGTATGATTGAAAAAACGAAACGAAGAAATGAAGAAGATGATGATGTCCAAAAAGAATTGCATCTTCTCCAAGAAAAAGTGGGCCATACGAGACAACTGCATGATCGTTTTGCGAAACTCGTTATTCAAAACATTTCCTATGAGATGAAATTAAAGGCGGAAAATCCATCGTTATTTTGGGAAAATAGCTTGGTGTCATTCCGCGAGCATTTTTATGAAAATCTGTTCATGAAGGAAGGCGTTCGTTCTTTTAGGGAAATCGAAACCGTACTGTCTCCTTTGTTTTCACCGAAAAATGAATTCATCCTGCCACTTGATTGGATTTGGGGTGAACAAGAATTCGATGATAAACAAGTGACCAATGTGGTCATCGAAGAGGAGGCCGAGGAAGAAATTCCTCAGGTACGTGTGACGGATTGGAATTCTGTTAGTAAGGCTTGGAGTTATGTTTTTCAACAATTACAAGCAGCGGGGGAGTTTTCATTAGCTGAACTATCCACCTTTCCATTAGAAGTGCAGGATCTATGGCTGGAAGAATCGGAAACAATCGATCTATGGATGATGTTTGACAAGAAGCCGCTTAAGGTTCAAGTGCTGCATCGAAAGGAAGAAACCTTAAGCGATGAAAGGGAAATTCTTCTTTATAAACTAATGAACGAATACCCGCAATTTCAAGTGTTTGAAGGCATGAAGCTCTATACGACGTTTGATCATCGAGCGGAGCCTTTACTGTGGCAGCGAACGAAAATAACCCCTTTTAAACTATGTATTCAGGAGGCACGATAAATGAGTGCTGAAACGACCAAGAGAGCAGCGGCTGTCTATTTTACTCTATTAAAAGATAAAGTGATCGATGAATATAGTGAACACTTCCAGACGTATTTTGAGCCGGAGGTACGACAAACCGTTCTGTTATTAGCAGACGAATCTGGTACCTATATCATAGAATCGCCTAAACGCATTCAGTTGGTTGTCCAGCCAACCGGCTCCGTCTTTGCGACCAATTTTACGCATATGAAGGAAAAGCATAAGCATATCGAGACGAAAAGACATTTTCATCTGATAAGCATTGTGATTATGTCCTTTTTAGCCAGCATCGACCGCAACCAAGCAGCCAAAATCCGGACGCAGCGGGAAGGGATTAGCTATTATACATTAGAGCGGCAAGTAAATGATCTAATCATGAATTGGGACGGCATTCTGAAAACAAAACCTAACTTTGGTGAAGAAGAGCGCATTGATATGAAGGAAGTTGTCACCATGTGGAAATACATGGAAGTGGAAACGGACGATTATGGCGCCAAAAAAGCCAATCGCCGAACGAGAATCGGGTTAATTGCCGGTGCAATAAGGTTACTGGAGACGGAACGGTTAGTAGTGATACTGGATCGGGACGATATTCCAAAGGTGATCCCAAAGCAAGAGCTTTTTGAACGGATTGAATACCTGTATCATGATTATGACCGCTACGAATTATTGAAACAATTAATGACATTAGAGGAGGATGGGCATGCCGAAGATTCATCGAATTAGAATTGTTGGCCTTAAGTACGATGGCATGCAAAAGCAATATAAAGATACCACGTTTAACTTCCATAATGAGGAAACATCGACAAATGGTCTCATTTCGATGATGAACGGCGGTGGGAAAGGGGTATTCCTTCAGACCATCTTCCAAATTCTCAAACCAGGAACGGCGTGGGGGAAACAAAACAATCGCTATTATCAGCAATTCTTCTTTAATAACAAGGAGCAATTTATTCCTTATACCTTTCACGTGGTGATTCAGTGGGAATTAGATGGGGCGGACCGCCGTCATCTCGTCACGGGGGGAATGTTCTCAGCAGAACAGCGGCTCGCGATAAATGAAGAAAGTGGAAATGAAAGCAGGACACTGGAACAGGAAGCAAAAATCCTCCCTGTTTTTACGTTTTATACAAGAGAGTTTGAACGGAAAGAAGAGGCGGCCCTCGAGCATATTCCGCTTGTTGAAAATGAGGAAGTTGCGGACACGGAAAGCTTGAAGGACTATTTAAAATGGAACGGATATGATGTTTACAAAGATACGAAAAAGCATTATCGGATTCTGGATACATACGGAATTAACCGGAAAGACTGGGATATCTTGAAGGACATTAACAAGGATGAAGGCGGTGTTGGAAAATACTTTGAGGGAGCAGAGGATGATCATTCCTTGTTCCAAAAACGAATCATTCCAACGGTTAGTCAAATCTTACATCGAACAGACCATCAAAAAAACGATTTAGTAGAAATCTTCAAAAGCCAGGCAAGTATTGCAAAGGACCTGCCTGTACTTTTAAAAAGAGAGCAAGCCCATAAGGAGTTCTTAGAGGATATTGTCCCTTTTGACGAGCACCTAGCAAAGGGGATTGAACATAAAGAATTCATAGAAAATAGCATTAAAGTTGGCCGGCAGCTGCTGGGTGCTTTAGAGCATTTGAAAAAAACAGAGGAAGAGACGCTCCTTACCTTAGAAAAAGACATTGAAAAATTAACCTTAAAACAAGCAAATTTACGCTTCCAAAAAGACAATTTGGAGTTTGCCAAAGCGCATAGAGAAGTACTAGATTGGGAGAAGAAATTAAAAGAAGAACAGAAGAAACACACCTCCTTACAAGAAGATGTGAAGGAAAAACAGGAACGAAGAGAAGAGCTTGCCTTTCAGACAATTTTAAAAGAGTGGTATGAATACGAACAAACGATTCGCTCACTTTCCCAGCAAATTGCGAAACTGGAGCAAAACAGCGGCTTAGTGCAGGTTAATCAAAGAATGGATGAAATTAAAAAGGAAGCGTTACTGCAATGGGAAACTTCTTACCAATCGATACAAGAGGCCATGAAGCAGTATGATGGCTACCAAAAGTTCTTAAAGAAAAAAGAAACCGAACTGTCCCGCCAGGATAAACACATGACGAAGGAGTTTGCTCAGCTCAGCGCTGAAATTGATCGTCTCTATACGCATATGCATGCGTTCGAATCTAAGGAAGAAACGCTTATAACCGAGTTTGGCGACCGCATCACCTATGATTTACAGGGTACTATCGAAAGCCTATCCAAACAAATTGAAAACAAAAAGGTTCAGTTAGATGAGCTGGATACCAAAGATCAAGAATCTACGGAAAAGCAAAAGCAGTTAGCTGCATCACACGGTACACTTGCACAATCGATTACGTTTTTAGAAGAAAAATGTGAAGAGTTAAAGCGAGCAAATGAAGTGCAAACGCAAAAAGAAGCAAAACTAGTTGAGAAGCTTCGTGGTTTACTCATGGATGTCACGGTGCCGTTAAGTCACGCTCAATTATCGAAGTATGCCCTTCAGATAGAGGAACTGCTGGGCAAGAATAAGCACCAAGGGGAACAAATAAAAAAAGAGCTATGGGAAACACAGCTCGACCATTCCTTAAATGATGAGCCTTTCTGGATTGCCAATAAGGATGTGAAAGAGTTAAAGGAATGGATTGATGAAAAAACGGGGATTGATGTGTTTTATGGAACCCAATTTCTTCAATCTTTAAGTCCTGAGGATCTAGCGAAATACCTATTGACTTATCCGCTCCTCCCATATGGTTTGGTCGTCAGCCAGCATCAATGGCAAAAAATTAATCAGCAGGTTCTTTCCGGAAGATTGTTTAATAGTCCAGTTCCGATCTTCCTGCGTGAGGAAATGAACAAAGAAAAGGACCAAGCTTCCTTTGTCATTATTAACGGAACCGAAAATGCGCTATTAACGGATAAAAATCAATTCACTAGCTGGAAAATTAGTATTGCGAAACAAATAGAGGAAAAGCAAGAAACGCTTGTAGAAATGGAAAAAACAGAAGCGTCCTTCCGTCGTATCTTAAAAGAAATCGATCGATTCCTATCAAGCGAGCTTTCCATTGATCTCGAACGAACGCTCAGTCAGGAACAGAATGCTCTCCTTTCTGAGAAAACAAAACTGCAAGAAATTATCACCCAAGTGGAAAGAGAGAAGGAATTACAGCTTCAGTTAAAAAAACAGCTGGAAAAAACGAAACGAAAACGTAAAGAACTTTCTACTGATGTGGAAACATTAGCTAAATTTGCTGAAGAAAAAACGCGTCATCAAGAAAATAAACAGGTGAAGCTAGAGAGAGAGAACCAAAAGGAAGCTTTGACCATCAAGCAGGAGGAAATAGGTAAAGAGTACCAAACGTTTGTTGAATTGCAAAGCAAGTGGAAGCAAACCTATTTTGAATGGAAGCTAACCATCGAACAAACGATCAAAGAAATTGCCGCATTTATCGAGGTAGCGGCATTTCCTGCAGAGGAAAAAGCGGACCTAAGTGAAGAGGTTCCGCGTCTTTCACCACATCTTTTAGAAGAGATGAATGGCAGTATTGAAGAGTTAAAGCAGCTGCAAAAATCAAAAGAAGAGCAAGCTAGTGAATTATTGGTGATTCAAGCGACAAAAGAATCAGAACAAAAGCAGCAAAAGAAATTAGAGAAAAAACTGATGGCTCATCCTCAGGATTGGAAAGAAGTTCCTGAACCAGATGAACCGATTAGTATATTGGAAAATATGCTGCAAACCGCACAGAAGGAAGCAAAGACAGCGGAAAAAGAAGAACGTGATCAAGGTACGGCTGTAACGGTAGCAGAAACCTCCATACAGCATGTGATCGAGCAGCGTGAAAAGTTAGCAAAAAAGGTCGCAAAACATGAATTGCAGCCTGAAGAATGGGAAGATCTTGACTTAGAAGTTAAGGCCGTAGAAATTAATGACCAAACGAAAATCGCGAAGGATGAATTAAAGAAAACAGAAAAACAGCTAAAGGAAACAGAAGCCAGTATTACAGGCTTTGAAGGAGATTTGTTAACCTTATCCGTTATTCTTAAGGAGGAAGCAGCCGTATTCACGGATCAGGATGTCGAAAAAATTAAGAATCAAGGTAAAGCGTGCATCTTGTCCTGGTGTGGAGAGCATCAAGCGATTCAGGAAGAAGGCAAAGAGAAGCATGCGAAGATCGAACAATCGTTGCGCAATTTAAAGCTTGCGATTGAAGGGAAAGATTGGGAGATTCGGTTTAAAAAAGAAGTGTTAACAACACTTGACCATATGGATACAAGGCATTATTCCCATATTCAAACCATTGTTAAAAATATGAAGCGTTTTTCACAAAGCGGATTGGAGCAATTAGAACGGGACAAAGAACGAGCTGAAAAGGCACAAAACTTCTGGGCCAGCCGTGCCAGCATGAAGGTGATGAGTATTTCAGAGTCGATTCGTTCGATGATTGCGAAAATGAAGCTGAAAAATGAACGAGGAACGTTTCCACTGGTCCAGCTCAAAGAGGACATCCTGCCGAAAAGGGCAGAAGAGATCGAGCCATTACTGAAGCAGCATTTTGTAACGGCCATTAACAAAATTACCAAACAGTTTGATATGATTGATCACAACAATCTCTCATTAGATCAAGAAATCAAACAGCTTATTAGTGATGAACAAATTTTATTTGTATCGCTTCGAAATCGATATCCTGAACTGCTTGTTTATAACATGCGAACGGATAACGCCTTTATGTATGGTAAGCCAAAAAGGGAGCATTATTCGACCTGGCAGACGATTAATCAAGGATCGAAGACGAAATCGGACGGAAGCGGCGGACAAAAGCTTTCCGCTCGGATGGTCATGATGATGATGTTATTGTCAGTGAAAAGCGAAACCGATCAAAGCTGGGTGCCTTTAGTCTGTGATAATCCATTTGGACAAGCCGCATCTGCGCATGTTCTTGACCCGATCTTCGCTGTCGCCGAGAAACTGAAATTTCAATTCATCGTCGTCACACCACCTGAACTGGTGAAAACGGAAATAAGCCAACGATTCGATGCCTACTATAAATTGGACTTTATTCGGGAAAAAGGGAAAGAAATCGTTTCAGACACCATTGTTCCGGCATTTCGGATCTATCAGGGGGAAGAAGTTATTCAATAGAGGTTATTCAATGAAGGTATATAGACTAAAAAGGAAGTTTAATGGATATAAAAAAGGATCACAGTTTTATTTGATTAGCGAATCAGAATTTATCGGGGTTAAAGAGTTTGTTTTGAGAACGGAAGATTTAACGAATAGGCTCTCGCTCAACGAAAGCGAACTCCTAAAGAATTTTATTTTCGTAAAAGAAATCTTCTAATTTAAAAATTCGTGCCAGGCATTATCCAATTTCCGGGTGGTGCCTGGCATTTTTTTAGGGATTTTTCTAATTTGTCAATTATTGACCAATTTTTCCTGTTAGTTGATTAATAAGCCTTTGAGAGAAAGTGAACCTAACGGAATCATGGATTTCAGGTTCTTTCTGCATTCTGGCGCTTGTTAAATCAAAGTAATCTAAGTAAAAATAAAATTAATTTGTAATTTTATATAAGTTTACTTTACTTTTGTGAAAAGTAAGTTTATTATTTGATTCAAGAGGTGATGGTCATGAAGAAAGATTTTGGTGATTCGATATCAAATAAGGTGTATGAATATCGTGTACTTTCCAGAATGTCTCAGCAAGAATTAGCAGAGAAAGTCGGGGTTTCCAAACAAACCATCTTCGTAATGGAAAAAGGAAATTATGTTCCGACGCTGCTGTTAGCATTTCGAATTGCAGAATTTTTTAGTGTTGATGTAAACGATATTTTTACTTATATGAAAGGAAATGATCAAAATGATAAATAAGTTTTTCTCAGATATCCATAACACAATTTTTTCCACTTTAAAGTCCTGGGTTGAACAATCTTCGGGAAATTGGAATATTCTCATTGGAGTTGGTTTTTTTCTGGTTATGGGTAGTGCGATTTTTGCCTATGTAATGCATAAGATGATTGGGCCAGACGATGAACGGACAAATAAAATCTTTTTGAAAAGCAGTTACTGTGTGTTGTGGGTAATTATTCTTTGTGACATGATTTTTCCTAAAGACTATATGTGGAACATCTTCTTCATGTTCAAATATGGGCTGGCATTTTTAACTGGTGGAATTTATCTGGCCGTCCAATATAAAAAGGATTTTTCATAAGGAAAGGTCGAGGAGCGAGGCTTAGCCATCGATGTAAAATGAGTCGAGAATCGAAAATCGGGTGAAGGGGAGGGAGTGGAAATTCGGACAGCAATCAAAATTCGGCAGCCAATAACGATTGCGATTATTTTTCTTGTCGGGATAACAATGTCGATGAATGGATACTTTCGTCTGGAAGGAAGCATAATATACCCTTCTGTTCAACCAATATTAGACGGATTTATCCTACTATGAATTCTGTGAAGAGCACTTAATCTCAAGGAGGTATAAGATATGAAGATCAATAGAATAGATCATGTGAGTATAAACGTAAATGATCTTTCAGAGGCTAAAGCGTTTTTTCTTAATTTAGGACTGGAAGTGAAAGCTGAATGGGAATTGGATGGAGAACAGTTGGACAGAATAGTCGGGCTTAAAGATGTTAAAACGGCATGTGTAGGATTGGGGATGCCAAATGGTCAGGCATGGATAGAACTAGTCAAATTTTATTCGCCGTCAGATGAAATAGATATTCAGCAACCTTTTGCAAATACTTTGGGTATCCGACATATTTGCTTTGCTGTTGAAGATATTGAAGCTATTGTTGCAAAGTTGAAAAAGAAGGGCACGGAAGTCTTTAGTGAGATACAGCAATATGAAGAAAGTTATAAGTTATGCTACGTTCGTGGTCCAGAGGGAATTATTTTAGAGTTGGCGGAGAAAATCAAATAAACAGAGGATTTGCTGACATATATAGAGAAACACACTGATATTTGAGATTGGACGGCTGCCTTTATTAGGGGTAGCTGTTCTTTACATATATTACCTTTACATAGACCCCGAAAATCAGGAAAGACTTAATGTGTATGAAGTAGAAGGGGGTTTATTTATGTCTATAACAAAATTAGAAGATAAAAATGCTTGGCAAGATGTTCTAAAAACAATAAAAGCGCTAGATCCGCAAAAATAAGCGTCAAATGAGAAGACGCGATGGAACACATTCCTGCAGGAATCGTTTCTTCTTATTTACATAAACATCATTATCATGATAACAACAATGAATGATCTGAATAAAAAATCTTTAAAAAAGAAACAAGAGCTTTTACATGAAAAACTCCTGTTTCACAAAATGGCTGATAACCATTAAGGTCGGTTCCACTATGAGCTAACACTTTACCGTGCCCGGGAACGCTTGATAAGGAAATCTTTATCTTTTAATTTCAGCATGACGATAGTCGCTGCCGACAGCATAGACTTCATACCATTGATATGTCGGCGATTTGAACCACTCGTACCCCGGCAAATAGACTACGTATCCCTCATTGCCCTCAGCGTCAAGGATTGATTTGAATATTTTGACCTTTCCAAATCCAAACGTTTGATCCAAATATCCCAGCACGCCATCTCGGATAATCATTTTTTGCTCTTCTTTCTCCGTTTTATATTGCTCCATGAGCCCGGTAATAAACATACTTAACAAGACCAAAGTAATCGTGATTAACACAAAAATAAACAACTGGTACATAAAAACAACACATCCTCCGGTATCATTTTTTATTCAAACAACTATTCGTGTATTGCAGCAAAATCAATAAATTTTATCAAACTCGGTCACCACCGCCCCTTAAATGGAATGAGTTCTTTACGATTGTACATTCAATTGACAGACAAAAGTGTGATGCAAATTATAAGTGCATACATATAGCAGTTAAATTGAAAAAATGTAACAAAACTTTCGAATTTTATCCTCCAAGAAAAAAAAGAAACCAACTTGGTTTAATTCCAAGCTGGTTTCTAATGTTAAGTCATTTTATTTGTAAATAGTTCTTGCTCATTCCGTAGGCATTTCGTTAAAGAACGCTACGTCCTCAATTGGAAGGCGGGTAGTCGGATGCCCTGGTTTTGTTGCTTTTCCAATCGCAATAAGCATCACTGGCACATATTTTTCGTCAATTCCGAAAGCTTCAACAAACTTTGCTTTGTCGTATCCTCCCATCGGAACTGTGTCGTACCCTTTGGAACGGGCGACAAGCATGAGCTGCATGGAGATCAATCCACCATCCGTATATACGACTTGGCGCGCTACTTCTGGTGGGAAGCTTGAGTATGTGCCGACCGTGCGCTCAATGAATGATTTAGCCGTATCAACCGGCATAAACCCAGCTTCAACTGCTTGTCCATAAATTTTTTCAGCGTTCTTGTAGCTTTCCAGGTCACCAAGAACAGCAATAACAGCAGAAGCCTCGACTACTTGTTGTTGGTTAAACGCGATCGGCAAAAGCTTGTTCTTAAGCTCTGGCTTATCGATGACTAAAAAACGCCATGGCTGCAGGTTCGAAGACGAAGGAGCCAATGTTGCTAATTCTAGTATTTCGGTCATTTCTTCGCGTGAAATCTGCACTGTTGGATCATATGAACGAACAGAACGGCGTCCCTGAATCACATCAATGAACGTTTGCTGTTCCTGTTTTTCAAGAGTTTGTAAGTTTGACATAATCATGCCTCCTAGTGATGTAAGGATAGTTTGTTTCCCCCAATTATGAACATTCTAGGGAATTCATATATAGGTAGGTTATAAATCCTTTTATGGTAAATGTGAAAAAAATCTATCAATTTTTCGCATTCTACTAGGTTACATTACTTAAATTAAAACGACTTGTCAAAAATAATGGTTGGGATAAGGGGGCTGGAACTCTGACCTGGACCAATGATTATAAAATTCATAATATTTCTAAATCATATGTATATAGTGTAAAATTATTGAAGAGGAGTGTGATTAACAAATGAAAGCACAGGTAATTAAAAAATTTGGAGATCCATCTGTTTTTGAGATTGCTGAAGTTCCTAAGCCTGAAGTAATTCCTGGGCATGTGGTTATTCAAGTAAAAGCAACAAGTGTTAATCCAGTTGATACCAAGGTACGCAGTGGTTTGGTAGCAGCAGTTGCACCAGAATTTCCGGCGGTGTTACACGGCGATGTAGCAGGAGTTGTTACAGAGGTTGGAGAAGGGGTAACAGTGTTTAAGGCCGGTGATGAAGTTTATGGCTGCGCAGGTGGTTTTAAAGGAACAGGTGGTGCTCTTGCCGAATATATGCTTGCGGATGTACGGCTTCTAGCTCCTAAACCAAAAAACGTAACGATGGCACAAGCGGCGGCGATCCCTTTAGTCACCATTACTGCATGGGAATCACTTTATAATCGTGCAAATGTACAAAACGGACAAACGGTACTTGTTCATGGAGCCACAGGCGGGGTAGGTCATGTGGCCATTCAGTTAGCAAAGCTAGCAGGTGCGAAAGTGTTTACAACGGCTTCTTCTACGGAAAAGTTAATCATTGGAAATCAATTGGGTGCAGATGTGGCTATTAATTATCGGGAACAGTCCGTAACAGAGTATGTAAAGGAACATACAGATGGAAAAGGATTCGATATTGTATTTGATACTGTCGGCGGCGAGAACCTCGATCGGTCTTTCCAAGCGGCGGCCATTAACGGAACAGTATTAGCAATCGCAGCGCGCTCAACACATGATTTGTCTCCTCTTCATGCTAAGGGACTATCCTTACATATTACCTTCATGCTATTAAAAGTATTGGATAAGGACCAAAGGAGGGATCACGGGAAAATATTACGAGAAGTAACAAATCTTGTAGAGGAAGGGAAGCTTCATATCTTAGTCGATGAAAAAACGTACACTTTTGATCAAGTAAGTGATGCGCATACTTTATTAGAATCTAACAAGGCAATTGGAAAAGTCGTATTAATAAATGAATGGTAACTAGTGGAGAATTTACCCCCTTCATGAGTAGAGATGTATGTATTATTTATACGACTCTACTCTTTTTTGTGTTTTACGGTTAAAGCTTTAAAAGTTGAATCCAATAATGATGCTGTCAAACGACTTGTATAAATGGTACGAAAAGGCAACGAAATTGCTATTCAACTTAGTGGATTCAGTAACGAAGGATTGTCTTTTTTTATTGAAGTGTCGAAACAGATTAGCAGAAAAAAATTCCAAAAATATAATATTTCAAATATAATAAAAACAGGGATATATAGAAAGTATATCCATATTTGGGTCGAGACGTTTTTAAATGAAAAGTAGAAAGACATTTCCGTTTATATTGGATAGTCGTGTACTAAAACACAGAAAAAGGCTTTCTTAAGGGGAGAAGAAACATGATAAAAGGGAAAATAGTAATGGGGGTTGGTTTACTCTTAATGGCAATAGGAGTATATATTCAAACTTTTTTATCACCTCATTGGTTTATTATCGGCACAATAATTGCTTTATTTGGATGCCTTATAGGAGGAATTAGCTTATATCTGTCTAAGTCTAATGGGGGTGCAGGAATAAAACTTAAAATAATCAATGTCTTAGGCTGGGTAATTTTTATACCTTGGTGTATATGTGTGTACTTTTTTAAAGAAGAACTATCTATCATAACGACTGGGTTAGGTGGAATTATTTGTCTGATGATGGGAACGGCGTTAATACATTATAAAGGAAAGAAAGGATTAGACAAAAATTAAATCATTATGTATATCATACTTAGTTTTGAAGTATCGTTCTTAAGCTAACTGGTGCGATAATCAAAGAAGGATTAACGCTTTTTTTGTTGAAGTTATTAAGCTAACGGGGCAGTTTAGTTGAAGGGAGTTTTCTAAACATTCAGACTGTTAATAGACACTATTTATTTCAAAGGTGTTTAGTTTGAAAAAAGCGATATAGAAAAAAGAGGTGCAATCTATGCTTTTTCATTATCATTTTTGGACGCCATTTGTAGAAGAAACGGAGAAATTCTATGTAGAAAATGGTTTTGTCATATCCCAGCGTATAGGAAGATACGAGGGTGAATTCCAAAAGTTTAATCCTCCCTTAAAATGGGATGACTTTCGGGAGAAAAATATCCTATTTCGTATTATTGAGGCAAGGAAAGGAACTATAAATATTACTTTTGGATACGGAAAAAAGATAATGTTTGACCATATTGGTTTCTTTGTTTCTAAAAAAGAACAAATGAAGATATGTGAAAATGCGAATAAACTCAATTGGAAAGTTGATAAAGGAGAACGAAGAACCTTTTTTGCAACACCATATAATTTTAGAATTGAGCTTCAAACCAATGAAGACGCAATAGACTCCTTGAATCACCAGGTAAAAATCCAAGAATTAAAATTGGCAACAAAAAAGGCAGGATTAGAAAGCGACCTTTTTGCTTTGTTCGGTAATTCTTCATATAATATTAGCTCAGAAGTTGGAGATGTAGTTACAATCAAACAAGCAGTAATAAAAAACCTCGTTTCATCACCTATTGTAGACCCTAATGGCGTTGAAATTACAATCGATTAAGGTTTTAAATTTGTGAAGAAATATACTTGAGTTAACGGGTAGCTTGAGTTTAAGAAAGCTGCCATTTTTGACGGCTTTCTTCTTGTGCTAACTGAGCAGGATAGTTTAACGAAAAGAAGGAAATTTAATGGAAAATTTCGATTGGGTTATTTTGAAATTACCACCCATATTGGTTTAGCTTATTTATATAATAACGAATTAAACGGACAAGAAGATTATGATTACAAGAAGAAAATTGAAGAATTCCTGAATGATGATTCTCCGATAATTTATAATTATATATATCCGAGAGATGATGAAGATTTATTGTATCAAGTTGACCATTTTGCACCTTTAAACAGAAATAATCATAAACCCATTTATATTGATATGTGGAATAAACTTTCAGATGAGTTAGACATAAATGAAATTAAGAAGTGTGTAAAAATATTAGTTAAAGAATTCTTACACGAAAATATTCCAAATGTTGAATTGCTTGATATTCCAACATACGATGAAACTAAAAATGCATAAGATTATTCGCATTTTCAAGAATCAAAAGAAAGATGGGAATAAAATTATTAAATTGTGAAGTAATTCACTTAAAGTAACGGGTGCTTGAGCAAAAGATGGGGACGCTGCCACGATTCATTACTAAAATACAATTTTTCAAAGAACTCATGATAAAATAACAATGAATGGAGGGATATTTTTGAAAACGTTTGAGGAAAAATTAAAAAGCTATGCAGAATTGGTTGTAAAAGTGGGATTAAACGTTCAACCGAACCAAATCCTTTATGTAAGAGCTAGTGTGGATACGATTCCATTTGCTAGAGCTGTCGCTCACGAGGCTTACAATGCAGGTGCAAAAAATGTGTATGTGGACTATAGTGATCCTGAAATCACACTCTCACGCTATTTGAGAGCATCAGATGATGTTTTTACAGAGTTTCCTGAATGGGAGCGAATTCAACGTGAAATGTTGATTGATAAGGATACGGCATTTTTATTTATCGTTTCCGACGATCCGGATTTATTGTCCAAAGCTGATCCAAATCGTATTGCGAATTACCAAAAAGTAAGCGGAGAAGCCATGGTAAAATGGCGAGAGCAGCATGATGATGTTAGTTGGGTCATCTGCGCAGCTCCAAGTCAAGCATGGGCAGAAAAGGTTTTTACAGGCGAAACGAATAGCTTGGACAAACTTTGGGATGCAATCTTCAATTCAGTACGTATAGGGGAAGTTGAACCTGTAAAGGCATGGAAAGATCATATTGGAAACTTGCTCCAAAAGGTTACTTATTTGAATGAAAAGAAATATAAGAAGTTACATTACAAAGCTGAAGGCACAGATCTAACGATTGAACTTCATCCCCTACATCTATGGAGAAGTGGTGGAACCAAAAATCGACATGGTGTTCAATTTGTTGCGAATATGCCAACTGAGGAAGTATTCACATCGCCATTACGTTCAGGTGTTAATGGTTTCGTTTCGAGTAAAAAACCACTTAGCTATGCAGGTAATTTAATTGATGAGTTTAAATTAACTTTTGAAAATGGTCGAATTGTTGAAATTACAGCTAAGAAGGGAGAAGAGGTATTAAAGAACCTAGTAGAAACAGATGAAGGCTCCCATTATCTTGGTGAAATAGCTCTGGTTCCACATGATTCACCTATTTCTAACACAAACGTACTTTTCATAAATACATTATTTGATGAAAATGCTGCAAACCATTTAGCATTAGGATTCGGTTTCCCTAACTGTATTGAAGCTGGAGAGAAAATGACGAAGGAACAGCGTGAGGAAGTAGAACTTAATTCGAGCATAACTCACGTTGATTTCATGATTGGTTGTGCGGATATGGATATTGATGGTGAATTACCTGGTGGTACACGTGAGCCAATCTTTCGTAAAGGGAATTGGGCTTTCTAATTGATTTTGTTGGAAACCCCTTATTCGTTAGTGCATAAGGGGTTTCCGGACTGTAGGGAAATGGGACGTTCTTTTCATTATTAGCATAAGTGCCTGAGCTACTTCGATATGTTTTCAGTTTTTCTACAACTATCATCTGGTTAAGATTAAGGTTTGTCTGCTCTTATGCCACAACGGGTGCTGTGCGTTTGCCTCAGCAGGTCTTCTTATTGTTTCCATCATATTAAATGCACATACTCAGATTATAAAAAGGTTATCGAACCTCGATTTGTGAAATGGTTTACTTAATGGGTGCAATAGTTTAAGGATTTATCTGTTATTATGGCAGCTTTTTTTATTGTACAACGTGAAGGATAGTGAAAATTGCAAAGTTTTAAGGACAGATTTTAAATTCGAGTAAATATGTCCTTATAGGGAAAAATATGTAACGGTATTGTGCTGGCAAGCACTTGCCTATTCTAAATAAGGAGTGAGATGAGTGGCTGATAAAAACGAACGTAGCCGTGCCGATAATGATGCTGGCGAAGCGGTAGGAACTGGTGTCGGTGCTGCCGCTGGAGCTGCTTTGGGTTCTGTTCTTGGTCCACTTGGTACCGTTGCAGGAGCTGTTGCAGGAGGAGCGATGGGTAACAAAGTCGGCGAAGGCGCCAATGAGGCTAATGAGAGTGTTGCGAACCGAGAAGATTAGACTTTAACCAAAGAGGCACTGAATGAATTGGATTCCCAAAAAGGGAGTCCTTTTTTATTAAGTTAATTCTGCTTTTTTAGGTAAATTTTCAGTAAAATTGTGAATCAATTCACTTAAAGTAATGGGTGCTTTAGTTGCACAGTAGGGGTTGCTTATGCAACAATTTTCTTATTCCACTAACGCGGCAAGTTAGTTGAACAAGAAATGGTAAAATATTGGAGGAGGGTGTCTATGATGGCAATGCACTTTAAAAAAACAGATTTTTTAAAAGTAATAGCAGTTTTGTTGATATATACAACTGTTGGCTACCTTATGAATGTTGATGTATTAAAGATTTTTATTATCCGAACAGATGAATTTAGCATTAGCATATTTGGTGTTGTCCTATGGGTATTAACCTTTATTTTTATACAGTACATTGGCAGGTATTTCTCAAAAACAAAAGGAAATAGGTGAAATATGGCTGATTTTCCTTGTTTCACTAATGGGGTATGCTTGAGTCGAACAAATGGGTGGTTTTCTTAAGAATATGATGACTTTGATGATGAGTAAAAAGTAAAACCTTAATAAAGTAACGGGTGCTTTAGTGAAAAAAAAAGACTGTCTTTTTTTAACGGGTTCCGTTTCCTATGGCAAACATTAAAAATGTAATGCAAAATGACCTACAAATTGTATGCTAATTTGTAGGTCTGTTTTTGCTGATATAAAGGGATTTCAGTTATTATTTTGGGTAAATTTGTAATACAATTTGTATATGAAAATGTAGGGGTACAATAGGGAGTGTACCCCTACAAATTACATACATTTTTACTTACAAATTAGCATACAGAAATGTACCATTTAGTGGGAGTTGATTGATGTGAAATTAAGCCAAATATGTTTAAATATGAATAGGAGGTGTTTTAATTTATGTTCAGCAATATAGGAGTACCAGGATTAATTTTAATTATAATAATCCTCGCTATTGTAATAGCAGTACCAACCGCAATAATATTTTTCATTATTAAAACCCAAAAAAGACATAATAGTTTAAGAAGAATTGAAGAAAAGTTAGACCAAAGCCTTTCTAGTAAAGGAAAGTAATGCCGTTTATTGATATGAAATTACAAGGGTAAACCCCAAAAAGGAGTTGCTAGAGGCAACTCTTTTTATTATGGCTTAACTTTTTTCAAAATGACAAAATGCACTGCAAATTGTAGTGCATTTTTGTGTTCATTTATAGTTACATTTTGGAATGCAATTTCAAGTTTTGCGATAGGGAACGGAACCCGTTAGTCTTTTTGACGGTCCTTTTTTGGTGAGATTAACACAAATACATTTTTGTAAAGTGCCTGCTACTTATTTATAGAGTTATTATTGCTCTCTTCACGATTTGTGGAAGCTGTTTTGTCATCGACTTCAGCCCCCTCTACGATCTGGTTACCAATAGCACCGCCTGAAACACCGCCTATTACAGCACCAATTAGTCCAAATGGAGCACCTATCATAGCACCCGCAACGGCTCCATTTAAAGCTCCTGTTTTTTCACCAAAGTCACTCGCATCCTGATTAGAATTACTACCAGCTTGATTGTTGCCACTTTCTTCTACATTTTCACCAAAGTTATTGCGTTCGTTACTCTGATTCATCTATTCACTTCCTTGTATATTAATGGAGAATATGCTGATGATGAAAGCACACCATCCCAAACATATACTACCCAGCTGAAGTATTTTTACTCACTATGTTGGTTCAAGATATACTTGTCTAATCGGCAGTCATTTTTTCTTGTTCAACTAATGGGTGCGATGTTTTAAGAAGGCAACGTATTTTCTTTCTTCGACTAACGTGGCAGTTTACTTGAAGAAGGGTTTTCATATATTATGGCGAATTTCACTGTATTTAGGGAGGGGCAAAAATGAATGACCTATATGGTAGACTTAAAACCAAAAAAATAAAGATAACAGAAATTCCAAAATGGGGACCTTATTTACGAAAGAAATGGGAAAATAATTTTGCTAATCATTTAAGTGATAAAGATAAAAAATTAATTTACCTATTTGATACGGGTGGTTATTGTGGCTATTTATGGCACTTGTTTAGTTATGAGAAGAAGAATTGTTTAGAGGGGGAAAAAGCTGAAGCCGCATTCAATAATCAACCAATGAATAATTGTTATGTGTTTTATCAACATTCGGATTATGCTTTTTTTCTAGAAAATGCCTCTATGTTTAATACTGATGACCTTATAAATGAACAAGATATTTATATTGTAGATAAAGGATTTAACTGGACTTACATACAAACTCACGAAACTGGATGGTGTGGACCATATTTTAGCGTTAAATGAAAATCAGGTTGTTTCTCTAACGGGTGCTTTAGTTGAACAGCGGGGGTTGCTGCGGCAATCCTGTTTTATTGAGCTAAATGTGCAGGTTAGTTCAAGAAAGATTGTATAGTTGGTGTATAATAATTTTAAATAAATGGGATAAAAATTGGGGGAATCAAATTTTGTTTTCATTTCGTACCATCGACATACCAAAAGATAGTAAAACTATTACTACATTTAGAAGAGATTCTTACATTATTAGTTTCGGTGATGAGAGTTTATTTGGGGATGATGACAGTTATTTAAATAAGATATCAGAAAGGCTTATAAAATATCCAAATGGACTTGTTTTAGTTGAAGTAGACCGTAAACCAGTAGGTCAAATTGAGTTGCAGGTTAAGTTGTTTGAGAATAAAGAAGTTGGATATGTTAATTTATTTTATTTAATCTCTGAATATCGGGGAAAAGGTTACGGGGCTAAACTAATAGAATATGCGGAGAATTTCTTTCGCAAATATAATGTGGATGAATATCAATTAAGAGTATCTAAAACCAACATCAGTGCAATAAGTTTTTATAAAAAACACGGATTTGAGGTGTTAAAAATAGAAGAGGAGGATACAATTCCGAGATTTAGAATGCAAAAATTATTAGATTAATGGGTGCGATGTTTCAATAACAAAGGCTTACTTTCCTTATTGTATTAACGGGTAGCATTCCTGTAATAAGAGCAAAGTTTGTGAAGAAATGTACTTAAAGTAACGGTGCAAGAGTTGAAGATCCAGCCGCCTTATTTTGGCGGCTTTCTTTTTGTGCTAACGAGCAGGATAGTTTAGGAAGAAGTTAAATAGGAGAGAAGAAGGTTTGCCTGATTACTTTAATAGGTTTTGTTAAATATGATTGTTGTTTTTTAGGTATAAAATATGTGAACGTCCAAATCGGACGTTCCCGTTCTTATTCCTTTAAAGCCCCCTATAATGGAATAACTGTTAAGCTAATAAATCTTTTTAAAAACTGCGTTTTGCTGCCCAAGCTCCTTGCATTTTACTAAGGAATACAATTTGGCCAATATGATAGGCGTCGTGCATTGCTAAGCTCTTCAGTTCAATCATTAATGGATTGTCTTCAGGGATTTCTCTATACAAATCTTCTAGTTCTGATGTTGCTAGTATTTTTTCTAGTTCACGATGAACATAAAAGTATTCTTGTTTTGTTTTCTGCCAATTTTGAGACGTCTCAGTTGGTAATCGATATGTAGCGTCATTATTTTCTGCCTTTGGTTCATTTGTTGTTTCACCAAGAAATCGTAACAGAATTCTTTTTTCAAAGAAAAGCAAATGACAAACTAATTCCCAAATGGAATGTGCCCCCTCAACTGGTTTCCAAATTGCCTGTTCAAAAGTGATATCCTCTAGCACTTTTTCAAGTGGTGGAAACCAGTCTTCTTGATCTAAGCAACTTGCCCATTGCTGTAACAAAAGTGCCCTTACATCCATTTTCTATTCCCTCCAATTTAATCCCTTTAATAGATAATCTCTTGGTCAAAATTCATTTGTGGCGTGTTGTATATAGCTATTAAACTACCCTTCAATGGAACTATGAACGTTCCATTATTCGGAAAATTCTAATAACACTTTATCATATGTTGTGTTAAATGTAAAAGAACAGCTGTCTTAAGATTGGGATGGCTGCGGCAATCCTTTTTTATTGCACTAACGTGGCAGGATAGTTGAACAAGAAACTGTTAAAATAGTGATAAAAAAGGGATGGGAAAATGGCTATATTTCCAGAAGAAAACGACTATCTTTCGTTATTCGAATGTGAACCAACGTTATTAGATAACACTTCGAAAGACTTGCCTTTTTATAATAATAAAGCAACGTACCGATTTTCTAATGAAGAGGAAGACTTTATTGTTACTCTTTCTCCCTCATATGGTGAAGTCAAAATACAAGTAACTCAGCGTGCTTCAAAAAGATTGTTATCACTTTTGGACCTAAAACGGGTTGATAAATTTGAAATTACAGCAGATAAGAAAGACCATTCAAGTGTGCTATTAACAGTTGTTAATGAGGACACTCAACAAATGATTGAAATTGATTTTAAGCCTTATTTTAAACAGATTTTAAAAGAACATTTTACTCGGTAAGTACAAATTCTTATTAAGCTCTAACGGGGGCTAAAGTTTAAGATGGGTATTGCTGCGGCGATCCCTTTGCTTCTTCAGCTAACAAAGCAGGCTAGCATTCCTGTAGATCGTTAAATATCAGGTTTGAAAAAAACAGAGCCCCTCAGTAAGATACGAGTATA
>NZ_LDNB01000004.1 GCF_001026695.1 Neobacillus vireti | reverse complement strand
GATTAAGTCCGTATAATTGTGTAAAAAGAAAAGAGTCATTTTTATCCTACTTGGCTACAATGTTTAACAACCACGATAAACATAGAAAAGAGGAATAAAAATGACCCAATTACAGTTTAGCCTAGATATGGAACTTTTAAAAGACTCAGTAATGAATTCAAATATTGATAACGTTGTTAAATCAGCTGTTGTTCTGGTTTTGAATGAGTACATGGAGAAAGAAAGAAATGATTATTTACACGCCGCTTCATATGAACGCTCTGAAGAGCGTCTTGATTACCGAAATGGCTACTACGAACGTGAATTAACGATGAGTATCGGTAAGATAAAACTTAAGGTTCCTAGGACTCGAAATGGTGAGTTTTCACCTACGGTTTTTGAGAAATATGCACGTTGTGACCAGGCATTAGTACTCTCTATGCTAGAGATGGTTATCAATGGCGTTTCTACACGTAAAGTTACACATATTGTGGAACAACTTTGTGGTGAAAGTAAGTCAAAATCGTTTGTTTCTTCACTTACTCAAAAGCTTGATCCTATTATTAATGACTGGGCCAAACGGCCCTTAAATTTAAGGTATTATCCTTTTGTTTTTGTAGATGCAATGTATATAAAAGTTCGTGAACATCATCGTGTCGTCTCTAAGGCTGTTTATATAGCCACTGCTATCACTGAAAGCAAAACACGTGAAATTCTTGGGTTAAGTGTGGATCATGCTGAGAGTTATGAAAGTTGGAGTCGCTTTCTCCAACAACTAAAATCACGTGGTCTTCAATCCCCAAAGCTAGTCATTTCAGATGCTCACCAAGGGCTTCAAAAGGCGATTCAACGTGAATTTATTGGGACTAGCTGGCAAAGGTGTAACGTCCATTTTAAACGTAATATCATAGAAAGGCTTCCAAAAAAGGACTCAGCGGAAATACGTATGATGATTAAGCGTATTTTTGATGCAGTCACAATTGAGGATATGCGGAATTTTAAAGGTGAACTTATGAGTCAGTTTGGGGACAATCCTAAATACGAACAAGCTCTGAAAATATTAGATGATGGTTTCGAAGATACCATACAATACATGGAATACCCGGAAGATATCCGTTGTCATATCCGTAGTACAAATTCTCTTGAGCGATTAAATCAGGAAGTCCGAAGAAGAGAAAAAGTAATTCGTATTTACCCTAATACACAATCTGCCTTTCGTTTAGTAGGAGCTGTTTTAATGCAATATCAAGAAACCAATTATTCAAAGCAGAAATCTATTAAAAGGTAGATGTTTAATTTTCAACGTACTTCCAATTATGGATTATTCCATATCCAGTCAAGGCTATCAAAGGAAAAACCGCCTTTGACACCCTTGACTGGATATGGAGATTGAAACCCATGGAAGTAACGCTCGAAAAATGTTAAGGGGGAAGTGGGCTGATCATATATATTTGACATAACAAAATTTGGTTGAAAACATTGTTTAGCAAATTTACACAAAATCAAGGACTTGACT
>NZ_LDNB01000003.1 GCF_001026695.1 Neobacillus vireti | reverse complement strand
ACGTGTGGAGCTGACTGATACTAATCGTTCGAGGACTTAACCAAATTTTTAAAGCGAACTCGTTTTTACGGCACTTCTTCTGCATTATCTAGTTTTGAGGGAATGAAACCTCAAAGTAAATATAGTCTGGTAGTAATGGCGAGAAGGTCACACCCGTTCCCATACCGAACACGGAAGTTAAGCTTCTCAGCGCCGATGGTAGTTGGGGCATGCGCCCCTGTGAGAGTAGGACACTGCCAGGCTGTACATATAANAGTTAAGCTTCTCAGCGCCGATGGTAGTTGGGGCATGCGCCCCTGTGAGAGTAGGACGCTGCCAGGCTAATAAAGCGAAGGACAACCTGAAAAGGTTGTCCTTTTTGCGTTTTCGATTTTCCCTTTCTTTTTGGCTGTGTTAAAGAACATTGTTGACTTTAAGCACAATGTTGATTGGAGTGGAANAGCTCAGCTGGGAGAGCATCTGCCTTACAAGCAGAGGGTCGGCGGTTCGATCCCGTCATCCTCCACCATACTATTTTTCCAAACTTATTGCCGGGGTAGCTCAATTGGTAGAGCAACTGACTTGTAATCAGTAGGTTGGGGGTTCAAGTCCTCTCGCCGGCACCTTTATACGAGCCATTAGCTCAGTTGGTAGAGCAGATTGCGGACTTCATTGAATAAGCTTCTGCGGGCAATCTGCGAGAAAGAACGTAAGTTCTTTTGAGCATCTGACTTACTACAATTAAAGATTAGTGAATCATCTTAGTATGAGCCATTAGCTCAGTTGGTAGAGCATCTGACTTTTAATCAGAGGGTCGAAGGTTCGAGTCCTTCATGGCTCACCATTTATATTTGCGGGTGTGGCGGAATTGGCAGACGCACCAGACTTAGGATCTGGCGCCGCAAGGCGTGGGGGTTCGACTCCCTTCACCCGCACCATCTAATTCATATATGCGGAAGTAGTTCAGTGGTAGAACACCACCTTGCCAAGGTGGGGGTCGCGGGTTCGAATCCCGTCTTCCGCTCTCTTTTAAGCCGGGGTGGCGGAACTGGCAGACGCACAGGACTTAAAATCCTGCGGTAGGTGACTACCGTACCGGTTCGATTCCGGTCCTCGGCACCATTTAATTTTATAATGGTAGCTCAATNGGTTGTGGATTCGACTTCTTCCGGGCGCGCCATATAAACGGGAAGTAGCTCAGCTTGGTAGAGCACTTGGTTTGGGACCAAGGGGTCGCAGGTTCGAATCCTGTCTTCCCGACCATTTACTTATTTCATACGGGGCCTTAGCTCAGCTGGGAGAGCGCCTGCTTTGCACGCAGGAGGTCAGCGGTTCGATCCCGCTAGGCTCCACCAAAAATATTTATTTAATATATTGACACATTGTTTTTATACTGTTAATATAGAAAAGTCGCTCACAGGCGACTAGANGGAGCAGCGGGACAGGTGAGACCCCGCAGGCGCTTTAGCGCCGAGGAGGCTCACCGCCCGCCCCGCGGAACCCGAAGCGCCTGGAACGGAAATCAACATTCACTTTTAACACAGCCTTCTATTTAAACCGCTCAATAGAATATTATTAAAATAAATGACAGGTTTTACAACTGCAAGATTTGGGGAAAATCAATAGTAGTGAATCGTTGCATCCTAAGAAAAATTTAAGTATAATTTAAGTCAAATATAGTCAAAGTCAAAAGACTGGGGGTGGGAAAATGCGAAACATCTCCGATATTATCGAGAAATACTTAAAACAAGTTTTGGAAATGAGTGAGAAGGATCTTGTTGAAATTAAAAGAAGTGAAATTGCTGATAAGTTTCAATGCGTTCCTTCACAAATTAACTATGTAATCAATACCCGCTTTACCATTGAAAGAGGGTATATAGTAGAAAGTAAACGGGGCGGCGGCGGTTACATTCGGATAATAAAAGTTCAATCACATGATTTGGCCCATTTAATAGACCAATTGCTTACGCTTGTCCAAAGCCGAATTAGTCAAACAAGTGCAGAGGATGTCATTATCCGCCTTGTCCAAGAGGAGATTATTACAAAGCGCGAAGCGAAAATCATGCTGAGTGTAATTGATCGTTCTGTTTTATATATAGATCTTCCATATCGGGATGAATTAAGAGCAAGAATGTTAAAAGCAATGTTAACAACCTTAAAATATAAATAATTAACGCAGCCGGAGAGGTGAAAGCAATGATTTGCCAGGAATGTAATCAAAGGCCTGCAGCACTTCATTTCACCAAAATTATTAATGGTGAAAAGACCGAAGTACAACTTTGTGAGAAGTGTGCTCAGGAAAAGGGTGAAATGTTTATTTTTAATAGCGAAACAGGTTTTGCCTTTAATAATCTGTTGGCAGGTTTATTAAATATCGATCCTGCTTTTCAAAAGCCAAGTCAAAGTCCGTTTCACCAGGAGGAAATCCTACAATGTGAGCACTGTTCGATGACGTTTCCGCAGTTTTTAAAAATAGGACGCTTTGGTTGTGCTCAATGCTATGAAACCTTTAAAGAACAGTTAAATCCTGTTCTAAAGCGCCTCCATAGCGGCAACTGGACACATAACGGCAAAATTCCAAAAAGAATTGGCGGCGGTCTTCATCTTCGCAAACAAATAGAAGAATTGAAGAATGACTTGAGAAATTCGATCAGCCAAGAAGAATTTGAGAAGGCGGCCGAGATCCGCGATGAAATCCGTACATTAGAGAAAAAACTAGCCGGAAGCAATAAGGGAGGGGAATAGCGTGTCGCTTGAACGTTTTCTAAAGACTGCTGTCAGCTCCTGGATGAGCGAGGAAGGACCTGACTCAGATATTGTCCTAAGTTCTCGAATCCGTTTAGCTCGGAACTTCGAGGACTATAAATTTCCTACACTGTTTTCACATGAAGATGCAAAAATGATTATTGTAAATATGGAAGATACAATAAGGAAATCTGATTTTCAAAAATTTGGGCAAATAGAATTGTTGAAAATCGATGAATTGCAGCCGCTTCAGAAAAGGGTATTAGTCGAAAAGCATTTGATTAGTCCACATCTTGCCGAAGATTCACCATATGGCGCCGTTTTATTAACCGAAAATGAAGAAGTTAGTATTATGATTAATGAAGAGGATCATATTCGGATCCAATGTCTGTTCCCGGGTCTGCAATTATCGGAGGCATTGGATGCGGCTAATGAAATTGATGATTGGCTTGAAAGTAACATTCAATATGCCTTTGATGAAAAGCATGGCTATTTAACAAGCTGTCCGACCAATGTTGGCACAGGCCTCCGTGCTTCCGTTATGATGCATTTGCCAGGATTAATCTTAACCCAGCAAATCAATCGAATTATTCCAGCTATCAACCAATTAGGTCTAGTTGTCAGAGGAATTTATGGTGAGGGCAGTGAGGCGCTAGGGAATATTTTTCAAATTTCTAATCAAATAACACTTGGTAAATCAGAAGAGGATATTGGCAATGATCTTAAAGGGGTGGTAAGCCAGCTTATTTCACAAGAAAGGTCAGCCCGTGAAGCATTACGAAAGACTTCGAACATACAATTAGAAGATAGGATATTCCGTTCATTAGGTGTGCTGGCTAATAGCCGAATTATTGAATCAAAAGAGGCAGCCAGGTGTTTATCAGATGTTCGGCTTGGAATAGATATGGGGTTTATCGAAGAATTACCTAAAACTATTTTAAATGAATTAATGATTTTAACCCAGCCAGGGTTTTTACAGCAATATGCCGGCGGTCCGTTACGGCCGCATGAACGAGATATTAGACGTGCAGCATTAATTAGGGAACGACTAAAAATGGAGCAGGAAAAATAGGTTAGGAGGAAGAGAATATGATGTTTGGACGTTTTACTGAAAGAGCACAAAAAGTTCTTGCTTTAGCTCAAGAAGAAGCAATTCGTCTTTTGCATAACAATATAGGAACAGAGCATATTTTATTGGGATTAGTTCGCGAAGGGGAAGGAATTGCTGCGAAAGCACTTTATGGTCTTGGTTTAGGCTCTGATAAGATTCAAAAAGAAGTGGAGAATTTAATTGGTAAGGGTCAAGAAACAGCTCAAACGATACATTATACTCCTAGAGCTAAAAAGGTCATTGAATTATCAATGGATGAGGCTCGTAAGTTAGGACATTCCTATGTGGGAACAGAGCACATTCTCCTCGGCTTAATCCGTGAGGGAGAAGGGGTTGCCGCCCGTGTACTTAATAACCTTGGTGTAAGCTTAAATAAAGCGCGCCAGCAGGTGCTCCAATTATTAGGCAGTAATGAATCCGGCAGTCATCAGGGCGGCGCCTCTGTCAGCGCAAACACGCCAACACTTGACAGCCTCGCTAGAGATTTAACAGCGATTGCCCGCGAAGGCAGCCTAGACCCTGTGATTGGCCGGAGCAAGGAAATTCAACGTGTTATTGAGGTACTAAGCCGCCGGACGAAGAATAACCCCGTATTAATAGGTGAGCCGGGTGTAGGTAAAACGGCGATTGCAGAAGGACTTGCACAGCAAATTGTCAATAATGAAATACCGGAAATCCTTCGTGATAAACGAGTGATGACTCTTGATATGGGTACCGTTGTAGCAGGGACGAAATACCGTGGTGAGTTTGAGGACCGTCTGAAAAAAGTCATGGATGAAATTCGTCAGGCTGGAAATATTATTTTATTCATTGATGAGCTTCACACCTTAATTGGCGCTGGCGGTGCTGAAGGGGCGATTGATGCTTCGAATATTTTAAAACCATCGCTTGCCCGCGGAGAACTTCAGTGTATTGGAGCAACAACCCTTGATGAATACCGTAAATATATTGAAAAAGACGCAGCGCTGGAAAGACGGTTTCAGCCGATTCGTGTTGATGAACCAACGGCCGAAGAGTCGATTCAAATTTTAGAAGGACTGCGTGACCGTTATGAGGCCCACCATCGTGTTTCTATTACCGATGAAGCTATCCAGGCAGCTGTAAAGCTCTCAGACCGTTATATTTCAGATCGGTTCCTGCCGGATAAAGCGATTGATCTAATTGATGAAGCTGGTTCAAAAGTACGGCTTCGTTCTTATACAACTCCTCCTAATTTAAAAGAATTAGAGGTAAAGCTTGAGGAAGTACGAAAAGAGAAAGATTCCGCTGTTCAAAGTCAGGAATTTGAAAAAGCTGCCTCATTAAGAGATACAGAACAGCGTCTTCGCGAACAGTTGGAAGAAACGAAGAAGACTTGGAAGGAAAAACAGGGAAAAGAAAACAATGAAGTAACAGTGGAAGATATCGCCAGTGTGGTTTCAAGCTGGACCGGCGTACCAGTCTCCAAGCTTGCCGAAACGGAAACAGCAAAGTTACTTAATTTAGAGGAAATTCTTCATTCCCGAATTATTGGTCAAGAAGAAGCCGTTAAAGCTGTATCAAAGGCCGTTCGCCGGGCAAGGGCCGGATTAAAAGATCCAAAGCGCCCGATAGGTTCTTTTGTTTTCCTTGGGCCAACCGGTGTCGGAAAAACCGAATTAGCACGTGCACTGGCTGAGGCGATGTTTGGTGATGAGGATGCGATGATTCGAATTGATATGTCCGAATACATGGAGAAGCATTCTACATCGAGGCTTGTTGGGTCGCCTCCGGGTTATGTCGGTTATGAAGAAGGCGGACAATTAACGGAAAAGGTCCGCAGGAAGCCGTACTCTGTTATCTTACTGGATGAAATTGAAAAGGCGCATCCGGATGTATTTAATATCCTTCTGCAAGTCCTTGAGGATGGCAGGCTGACAGATTCAAAAGGAAGAACGGTTGATTTCCGTAATACTGTCCTAATTATGACATCAAATGTTGGTGCTGAATCGCTTAAACGCAACAAGTATGTCGGCTTTAATATTCAGGACGGCGAGCAGGATTACAAAGACATGAAGGGTAAGGTGATGGAGGAACTCAAGAAAGCCTTCCGTCCTGAATTCTTGAATCGGATTGATGAGATCATTGTATTCCATGCGTTAGAGAGAAAGCATCTTAATGAAATTGTCACTTTGTTGTCTGAACAGTTAATCAAACGCTTAAGCGAGCAGGATATTTCGATAGAGTTAACGGAGGCAGCGAAGGAGAAAATTTCACAAGAGGGATACGACCCAGAGTATGGTGCAAGA
The DNA here is from genome assembly GCF_001026695.1 of Neobacillus vireti. Classification (GTDB taxonomy): domain Bacteria; phylum Bacillota; class Bacilli; order Bacillales; family Cytobacillaceae; genus Neobacillus; species Neobacillus vireti. The sequence continues at coordinate 71,160 of NZ_LDNB01000003.1, read as the reverse complement.
CCTTTACGCCGTGCGATTCAAAAGCATATTGAAGACCGGTTGTCTGAAGAGCTATTAAAAGGAACCTTATTAATGGGTCAGCATGCTGTTATTGATGTGGATAATGGTGAATTTATCGTAAAAATGACTGAGAAGGTAAGTTTAGGAAAATAGAATCATCAATAATGAATTTAGATGCTTTACAACAAGCAGAGGTACACGTGAATAAGGTAAAATCGTGTACCTCTTTTTATTTTTATATATCTAGTGGGGTAGTGTGGTTATGGCAAAACGTAAAACAAAGTTTATCTGTCAAGAGTGCGGGTATGAATCCCCTAAGTGGATGGGGAAATGTCCTGGATGTGGACAGTGGAATAAGATGATTGAAGAAGTAGAAGTAACGGGTGCAGGTAGACGGGGAGCCTTTGCTCATTCTCAAAGCGGTTCAACCGTTCTTTCTAAACCAATGCCGATCAATACAATTGAAATGGAAAATGAACCGAGAATTTTAACCGACTTAAATGAACTGAACCGGGTTCTAGGCGGGGGCGTGGTTAAGGGCTCGTTAGTGTTAATAGGTGGAGACCCCGGGATTGGCAAATCAACCTTGCTTTTGCAAGTATCTTCACAGCTTGCAAATAAAGGCAATCAGGTTTTATATATTTCCGGTGAGGAGTCGTTACGGCAAACCAAACTCCGGGCAGAACGTTTAGGGATATCATCGGCAAATTTGTTCGTTTATGCCGAAACAAACTTGGAAGAAATTAATCGGACCATTGAAGGTACAAACCCAAGTTTCGTGATCATTGATTCGATTCAGACCATCTTTCATCCGGATGTAACGTCGGCACCGGGCAGTGTATCACAAGTCCGTGAATGTACGTCTGAATTAATGAGAATCGGCAAAACCAAAGGAATTGCCATTTTTATTGTCGGGCATGTGACGAAAGAAGGTTCGATCGCTGGCCCAAGACTGCTGGAGCATATGGTGGATACGGTTCTATATTTTGAAGGGGAGAGACACCACACCTACCGAATCCTTAGGGCTGTGAAAAATCGCTTTGGCTCAACCAACGAAATGGGTATTTTTGAAATGAAGGAATTTGGTTTGGATGAAGTGGAGAATCCATCGGAAATTTTTCTAGAAGAACGTTCACGTGGTGCGGCAGGTTCGACTGTCGTTGCTTCGATGGAAGGGACGCGGCCGGTCCTGGTTGAAATACAGGCACTAATCTCGCCGACGAGCTTCGGGAACCCGAGAAGAATGGCAACAGGAATCGATCATAACCGAGTCCCACTTTTAATGGCGGTTTTGGAAAAGCGGGTAGGAATGCTCCTGCAAAATCAGGATGCCTATTTAAAAGTAGCCGGAGGGGTCAAATTGGATGAACCGGCGATTGACCTCGCTGTTGCTGTTAGTATTGCCTCCAGTTTTAGAGATAAACCAACAAGGCCTACGGATTGTATTATTGGTGAAGTGGGGTTAACTGGTGAAGTTAGGAGAGTTTCGAGAATTGAGCAGCGCGTCCAAGAAGCCGCAAAGCTGGGCTTTGAACGCGTGATATTACCTGCAAATAATTTGAGTGGCTGGAAGGGGCCAGCCGGTGTTCAACTCATTGGTGTTTCATCTGTCAGTGAAGCACTTAAAGCAGCTCTGGGAGGGTAACACAAATGGAAAATAAGAAGCTTGGTGAGCAATCTGTCAGTAATGTTTTACAGTTTCTAGCACCCGGTACACCGATTCGCGAGGGAATTGACAATGTCCTCCGGGCGAACACAGGGGGTCTTATCGTTGTAGGTTATAACGAAAAGGTAAAGGGGATTGTTGACGGCGGTTTTGAAATCAACTGCCCTTTTTCGCCAAGCTTTTTATATGAACTGGCAAAAATGGATGGTGCCATCATCTTAAATGAATCAGGCAGCAAAATCCTTTTTGCTAATGCTCAACTTGTTCCAAACTCTGAAATATCTTCGACAGAAACAGGGATGCGCCACCGCACGGCCGAAAGAACAGCTAAACAGACAAAAGCGTTATGTATTGCGATTTCACAACGGCGAAATGTCATTACCCTATATCAAGGAAATTTCCGCTACGCATTAAAGGATATTGCCGTCATCCTAGCAAAAGCCAATCAAGCAATTCAGACGCTGGAAAAGTACAAGGTAGTAATGGAGCATAGTATCACGAATTTAAGCATTTTAGAGTTTGAGGAATCGGTTACATATAACGATTTTTTACTAGTTCTCCACCGTTTTGAAATGGTCTTAAAGATTAAAAATGAATTGATAACCTATCTGCATGAACTTGGGACAGAGGGACGGCTCATACGCCTGCAGTTGAATGAGATTTTAACCGATTTGGAAAAGGAGGTCATGCTGATTATTAAGGATTATGCCTTCGAACGTGACTTTAAAGCCCAGGATGTCCTCAATCGAATGCAGGTTTTAGCGAATAACGGCTCTATTGATGATATCGTTTTATTAAAGCTTATGGGATATCTTGGCTATGTTCATTTGGAAGAAAACAAAAATCCGCGTGGCTATCGAATTCTTCAAAAGATACCAAGACTGCCGACGATCATTAGTGAAAATCTAATTAGTAGTTTTGGTGAGCTTTCAAAGATTACCTCCGCAACGGTCGAAGAGTTGGATGATGTAGAGGGGATCGGCGAGGTACGGGCGAAAAAAATCCAGGAAGGCTTTAGATTGATAAAGGAGCGTATAAACACCGAGCGGCAGCTGTAAAAGCAATAAAGATTTCCACGCCGCCATTTGTTTGACACGGTTTTTTTCCAGTGCTACCCTATGAATAGTAAGACTTGAAGATAACAACTATATTTCAAACCGTTTACAATTTGGAAAAATAATCAACAAATCAAGGTTTCAATTCTGGGAATATGTTTATAATGAATTAGAGGAGGTGAAGGAATGTTAAAACGTATCGTGCAAGCTTGCTTCCTCATTATCGGAGGTACGCTTGGAATCTTGTTATTACCGGAATTGTTCAAAGTATTTCATATTAATGACATTCCAGTGATTAACAATTCGTATGTCACTGCTATTTTAGGTGCTATTATTTTTTATCTTATAACCTTTTGGGCAGTAGATTATGTCTTTAATTTTATTAAATGGGCTGAAGATTCGTTAGTAAAAATTCCTGTAACAGATGTGCTTTTCGGCAGTGTAGGATTGATTTTTGGGTTGATTGTTGCTTTTTTGATTGGTTTTGCGCTAAATGCTGTACAGGTACAATTTTTAAATGCGGTCGCGCCCATTTTGCTGACGCTATTGTTTGGGTACCTTGGCTTTCAGGTAGGCTTCAAAAAAAGGGACGAATTGCTAGGGCTTTTTGGCAATCGAAGCAATAAGAAAAAGACAGCCGACGAGGAGAACGAAAAGGCTATCGGTTCGGATTGGAAGATATTAGATACAAGCGTTATTATTGATGGCCGTGTTGCTGATATTTGTCAGACGGGGTTCTTGGAAGGAACAATTATTATTCCCCAATTCGTACTTGCGGAATTACAGCATATCGCTGATTCTTCTGATGTGCTGAAGCGAAATCGCGGCCGCAGAGGCTTGGACATCTTAAACCGAATCCAAAAGGAACTCTCGATTAAGGTTGAAATTTACGAGGGTGATTTTGAAGAAATTAGCGAAGTGGATGCGAAGCTGGTGAAGCTTGCGAAAATAACAAATGGCATCCTAGTCACCAATGATTTTAACTTAAACAAGGTATGTGAACTGCAGAATGTCACCGTTTTAAACATAAATGATTTAGCGAACGCGGTGAAACCAGTTGTTCTTCCGGGTGAAGAATTAACGGTCCAAGTGATTAAGGATGGAAAAGAATATCATCAAGGCGTGGCCTATTTAGATGACGGAACGATGATTGTTGTCGAAGAAGGAAGAGAATACATCGGAAAAAGAATCGAGGTTCTTGTGACAAGTGTTCTTCAGACCTCTGCCGGCAGGATGATCTTTGCTAAACCAAAATTACTCGAAAAAGCTTTATAGCTGGAGCTAGACAGATAGAGAGAGGTAATCATATGACTTACCAAGTCATTCTCCCTGCTGCAGGCATGGGAAAAAGAATGGGAGCAGGAAAAAACAAACTTTTATTAGAACTTAAGGGAATGCCTGTGCTGATGCATACATTAAGGGTTTTCGAAGAGGATGAAGCCTGCACGGGCATTATTCTGGCCATTCACCCGCAGGATGAGGCGGAATTTAAAGCTTTGTTGACAAGGTATAATGTGACGAAAGTAAGTAATCTAGTACCAGGCGGGGAAGAACGTCAGCATAGCATTTATAATGCCCTGAAAACTGTGAAGTCTGATGGAATTATTCTTGTTCATGATGCAGCAAGACCATTTATCCAAAAAGAACAAATCCACCGTTTAATCGCAACTGCGGAAGACACCAGTGCTGCCATTATCGGCGTACCGGCAAAGGACACGATGAAAAAGATACAAAGTGGTGTGGTAGTAGAAACTGTCGAGCGTTCAAGCTTGTGGGCTGTTCAAACCCCACAAGCTTTTCGCATTTCCTTGCTTAGACAAGCATATGAACAGGCTGAAAAAGACTGCTTTCTTGGAACAGATGATTCCAGTTTAGTGGAGCGTCTAAACCATCCCGTAGCAATTGTGGAAGGAAACTACGATAATATTAAGCTGACCACACCAGAAGATTTATTTTTTGCAGAAGCTATACTAGAAAAGCGGAAGCTGGACAGTAATCTAAGTTAAAAGGTCGATACTAAATGAAAGAGAAAAAAAGGGGTTTTTAATGATGTTTCGAATTGGACAAGGCTTTGATGTTCACCAATTAACAGAAGGACGTCCGCTGATTATTGGCGGTATCACGATTCCTTATGAAAAAGGCCTTTTGGGCCATTCCGATGCCGATGTATTATTACATACGGTTTCCGATGCTTGTCTTGGGGCAATTGGGGAAGGTGATATAGGAAAACATTTTCCAGACACCGATCCAAACTTTAAGGATGCTGACTCCGCGAAGCTGATGGAGCATGTATGGCAGCTCGTTAAGGATAAGGGTTACGAGCTTGTCAATGCCGATTGTACCATTATCGCACAAAAGCCAAAAATGGCCCCATACATTGAGCAAATGCGTGCACGGATTGCCGAATTACTAGAAGCAGCACCGGAACAAATCAATGTAAAGGCGACAACGACGGAGAAGCTCGGCTTTGCCGGCAGAGGAGAGGGAATTGCCTCCCAAGTAGTAGTTTTATTGAAAAAGATTAAATAGTTTTTATTAATATGATAAAATAATCAGTTGAAATAATAATTTATTCATGGAGGCATTATTATTATGTCAAACGAAGTTCGTGTAAGGTATGCTCCAAGTCCAACAGGACATTTACATATTGGAAATGCCCGTACAGCACTATTCAATTATTTGTTTGCTCGGAATCAAGGCGGGAAATTTATTATCCGCATTGAGGATACAGATAAAAAACGGAATATTGCCGGTGGCGAAGAAAGCCAGTTAAAGTATTTAAAGTGGCTTGGCATCGATTGGGATGAAAGTGTCGATGTAGGCGGGGAGTTTGGCCCGTACCGTCAATCGGAAAGAAATGATATTTATGAAACCTACTACAAACAATTGCTAGAGACAGGACATGCGTACAAATGTTATTGTACTGAAGCTGAGATTGAAGCCGAGCGCGAGGCCCAATCTGAAAGGGGCGAAAATCCCCATTATTCCGGTAAATGCCGTCATTTAACTCCGGAAGACCGCCATAGATTAGAAAGCGAAGGCCGCGAGCCAAGCCTTCGTATTGCAGTACCAGAAGGTAAGACTTATACGTTTGATGATATGGTAAAAGGAACCGTTTCCTTCGAATCAGAGGGTATGGGTGACTGGGTCATTGCTAAAAAGGATGGCACGCCAACCTATAATTTTGCTGTAGCTATTGATGATCATTTAATGAAGATTTCCCATGTCCTTCGCGGCGATGACCATATTTCTAACACACCTAAACAGCTAATGGTTTATGAAGCATTAGGATGGGAGCCGCCAATTTTTGGCCATATGACATTGATTGTCAACGAAAGTCGCAAGAAACTAAGCAAGCGTGATGAGTCGATTATTCAATTTATTGAACAATATGAGGATTTGGGCTATCTTCCGGAAGCTTTATTTAACTTTATTACCTTGCTTGGCTGGTCGCCGGGTGGTGAAGAGGAAATTCACTCTAAGGATGAGTTTATTGAGCTGTTTGATGCGAATCGCCTCTCCAAATCACCTGCTTTATTTGATAAGCAAAAGCTGACATGGATGAACAATCAATACATGAAAAAGATTGAGGTTGACCGGGTTCTTGAACTTGCGCTTCCACATTTAATTAACGCGGGACGTTTAAATGCCAATCTGACTGATGAAGAGCATCATTGGGCTCGCGGATTAGTAGCTCTGTTACAGGAAAAAATGAGCTTTGGTGCAGAAATCGTTGAGTTATCAGATATGTTCTTTAAAGATGATGCTGAATATGAAGAAGAGGCAAAGGAAGTTCTCTCTGGGGAACAGGTGCCGGAAGTATTAAAGGCATTTTCAAACGAACTTGACCAGCTTGAAAGCTTCCAAGCCGATGGAATTAAGGCAGCGATGAAAGCTGTGCAAAAGTCCACCGGCCAAAAAGGAAAGAATCTATTTATGCCGATTCGTGCAGCAGTAACAGGGCAGACACACGGACCAGACCTGCCGCAAGCAATTGAACTATTAGGTAAAAATAAAGTCCAAATGAGAATTCAAAAAATTATTGGTTAACATTATTGGGGAAATGTAATATAGTAAAAGAAAGAAATTCATATATTCTAAAGTGTTGAAGAGGAAAAGTAAAAAAATGATGCTGAAAGAGAGAACCATCACCGGCTGAAAGTGGTTTAAGCTTCTCATTTTTTGAAATGCACCTCTGAGTCCCGTTTCGAAAGAGTCCACTCTAGTAGATATGGGCGGAACCTATCCGTTAACAGGCAGAGTGAGACCAGTATCTAGCTTCAATTTCTGATGAGCTAAACCGGTCTAATCAGAGTGGAACCACGCACAAGCGTCTCTGTCGAATACGACAGGGGCGCTTTTTTATAATATCAGAATTTATATCATTGAACTTTGAGAATTGGCCAGCTCCAGCGCCTAGCCCCTCGAGGTCACAAGCCAATCCGTCCAAAAGGTTAAAAAACAACCTTTCGGCCGGCTCGTCTTGTGCTTGTCGGGGCTAAGCAAGGCGCTTGCGCTTTTCTTATTCAAAAAACGGGGGGGAATGGCAATGTTCAAAAAGTTGAGGGAGGACGTTGAGGTCGTTTTTGAACAGGATCCTGCAGCAAGAAGCTCCATTGAGGTAATCCTGACCTATTCAGGATTACACGCTATTTGGGCGCATCGGGTGGCACACGCATTATTTAATCGCAAATTACTTTTCCTTGCCAGGTCGATTTCGCAGATAAGCCGGTTTTTTACCGGAATTGAAATTCACCCAGGGGCAAAAATAGGAAGGAAATTCTTTATTGACCACGGTATGGGCGTGGTGATTGGGGAAACCTGTGAAATTGGGGATAATGTAACTATCTATCAAGGAGTAACGCTGGGTGGAACGGGGAAAGAAAAAGGGAAACGGCATCCAACGATTAAGGATAATGTCCTCATTGCTACCGGAGCGAAAGTACTCGGATCGATTACAATTGGAGAGAATTCCAAAATTGGCGGCGGCTCGGTTGTCTTAAAAGAAGTGCCCCCAAATTCAACCGTGGTAGGTATTCCGGGCAGGGTTGTCATTCAAGATGGGAAACGGATTAATAAAGACCTAAATCACTGTGACCTGCCAGATCCGGTTGCGGACCGCTTAAGAGAAATGCAAAATGAACTAGATGAGCTAAAGAAAGAACTGGAAGAAATCAAAGGTGAAAGGATAAAATTCAATGAACATTCAAATTTATAATACACTTACGCGTAAGAAAGAAACTTTCGTACCGCTCGAAGAAGGAAAGGTCAAAATGTATGTTTGCGGTCCGACAGTCTATAATTATATTCATATTGGAAATGCCCGCCCGGCAATTGTCTTTGATACGGTCCGGCGCTATTTTGAATACCGCGGCTATGATGTCAAGTACGTATCGAACTTTACCGATGTAGATGACAAGTTAATCCGGGCTGCCAATCAGTTAGGGGAAGATGTTCCAGCCATTGCCGACCGTTTTATCAGCGCCTACCATGAGGATGTTTCCGCATTAGGCTGCCAAAAAGCAGATGTCCATCCACGGGTCATGGAAAACATGGGAATCATCATTGATTTCATCAGCCAATTGATTGAAAAGGGCTATGCGTATGAATCAGAAGGCGATGTTTATTTTCGGACAAGAAAATTTGATGGTTACGGCAAGCTTTCCCATCAATCAATCGATGATTTGCAGGTTGGAGCAAGAATTGAAGTGGGTGATAAAAAGCAAGATGACCTAGACTTTGCCTTATGGAAGGCGGTAAAAGAAGGGGAAATCTACTGGGAAAGCCCATGGGGCCTTGGCCGGCCAGGCTGGCATATTGAATGCTCAGCAATGGCGAAAAAGTATTTAGGCGAAACGATTGATATCCATGCCGGCGGTCAGGATCTAACGTTCCCGCATCATGAGAATGAAATTGCTCAAACAGAGGCCCTTACCGGTAAACCCTTCGCCAACTACTGGATGCACAATGGCTATATTAATATCGATAATGAAAAAATGTCTAAATCACTTGGCAATTTTGTGTTAGTTCATGAAATTATTCAAAAACATAATCCGCAAGTGTTACGGTTCTTTATGTTATCCGTTCATTACCGCAATCCGATTAATTACAGCGAGGAATTATTGGAAAGTACTAAGGCTGCTTTGGAGCGCTTGACAACCTCTTATCAAAATTTAAAGCATCGCAAAGAGGCGAGTACGGATTTAACCGATAATAATCATGAGTGGCTTAATAAAATTGCTGCTACCCGTGAACAATTTATTGAGGCAATGGATGATGACTTTAACACGGCAAAGGCCATTTCTGTTTTATTTGATCTTTCAAAGCTGGCTAATTATTACCTTTTAGAAAAGAATACTGCAGTGGAAGTTATTGATGCATTTACAAACCAATTCGACGAATTATTTCGTGTTCTAGGGCTGACGCTTGAAATTGAAGAGTTAATGGATGAAGAAATTGATGCACTGATTGAAAAACGAATTCAGGCACGGAAAGACCGGAACTTCCAATTGTCTGATCAAATTAGAGATCAATTAAAGGACATGAATATTATTTTAGAAGACACACCGCAAGGTACTAGGTGGAAAAGAGGCTGAGTTTATGCTTGATTATGAACAGACAATTGATGTAAAACAATTAAACAGCCTCGCGCTTGCCTACATGGGTGACGCAATCTTTGAAACCTATGTAAGGCGGCACCTTTTGTACGGCGGTAAGGTTAGGCCGAATCAGCTGCATCGTACGGCAACGAAGTACGTTTCAGCGAAGGCGCAATGCCATATCCTTTTTCAAATGAAGGAAGATAACCTGTTGGATGAGGAAGAATTAGCTGTGGTTAGCCGCGGCAGAAATGCAAAATCAGGGACTGTTCCGAAAAATACAGATGTCCAGACTTATCACTACAGTACAGCGTTTGAAGCGTTGATGGGATATTTATATTTGACTGGTAAGCAGAATCGTTTAGAGGAGCTTATTCAGAAAGCATTTTTATATGTGGAGGAAAGAAGGGAGGAGCGCTAGATGGACCAAGAATACATCGTGGGAAAAAATCCAGTTATCGAAGCACTAAAATCAGAAAGGGATATTAATAAAATCTTAATTGCAGAAGGATCGCAGCGCGGGCAGATGCAGCAGATTACTCAGTTAGCAAAAGAAGCAAATGTGCTCGTTCAATTTGTCCCAAAGAAAAAAATCGACCAAATCTCGGGAGAAAATCATCAAGGGGTCTTGGCTTATGTTGCTGCCTATCAATATGCGGAAATCGATGATTTGTTTGCGGCGGCCGAAAAGAAAAATGAACCTCCATTCTTCTTGTTGTTGGATGAAATTGAGGACCCGCATAACCTTGGTTCGATTATGAGGACGGCGGATGCCGTCGGTGCCCATGGGATTATTATTCCGAAGCGAAGGGCTGTTGGATTAACGGCGACAGTCGCAAAAGCTTCGACAGGCGCAATTGAATATATACCGGTAGTCCGCGTGACCAATATGGCGCGGACGATTGATGAATTAAAAGAGCGAGGCGTATGGATTGCTGGAACAGACGCCAAGGGCAAGCAAGATTACCGTCAAATAGATGGCTCGCTGCCACTGGGCTTAGTTATTGGCAGTGAAGGAAAGGGGATGGGCCGGCTCATCGGAGAAAAATGTGATTTTCTCATTCATTTGCCGATGACCGGGAAAGTAACATCCTTGAATGCCTCTGTGGCTGCGGCATTGCTCATGTATGAGGTTTATCGAAAACGGCATCCGCTCGAGAGGTAGCTTATGGATATCCTGCTCGTTGATGGATATAACATTATTGGTGCCTGGCCAGAACTAAAGGTGTTAAAGGATCGAGACCTGCCCGCGGCTAGGGACCGCTTAGTGGAAAGAATGGCAGAATACCAGGCCTTTTCTGGGTATCGTGTAATCGTTGTATTCGATGCCTATTATGTGCAAGGGACAGAAAAAAAATATAAAAATCATAAAGTAGAAGTCATTTTTACAAAAGAAAATGAAACAGCGGATGAGCGGATTGAGAAGTTAGCCATTAGTTTAAATAATCGGAGAACGCAGGTGCATGTTGCCACTTCAGATTTCACCGAACAATGGGCGATTTTTGGACAAGGGGCTCTAAGGATGTCAGCACGCGAGCTCCTAATAGAAATGTCCGCGATTGAAAAAGGCATTGAAAAAAAAGTGAAGAACATTCAAGAAAAAAAACCAGTTTCCAAAATACCGATTAGCGATGAGATGGCAGAAATTTTTGAAAAATGGCGAAGAGGACAGAAATGAGCTCTCGACTTCAAAATACTTCTAATGTATACTATTAATATCTATGCTTGTTCGGTGGAGGGGATCTACGTTGAGTACGGACTTCAGGACAAAAAGCAATGACCACTTCTTCGTAATGGAAGATGAGGAAATTGTCGACTTAGTGCATCAAGGTGATAGTGAAGCATTGGATTATTTAATCCATAAGTATCGTAATTTTGTACGTGCAAAAGCAAGATCCTATTTTTTAATTGGCGCGGATAAGGAAGATATCGTCCAAGAAGGAATGATTGGACTTTATAAGGCGATTCGTGACTTCCGCGAGGACAAGCTTACCTCCTTCAAGGCATTTGCTGAGCTATGTATAACCAGACAAATTATTACTGCGATTAAAACGGCAACACGGCAGAAGCATATCCCGTTGAATTCCTATGTCTCTTTGGACAAGCCTATTTATGATGAAGAATCAGACCGGACATTAATGGATGTTCTGTCAGGTGCTAAAGTACTTGACCCGGAAGAATTATTTATTAATCAAGAGGAATATGACCATATAGAGGTAAAAATGTCTGAATTATTAAGCGACTTAGAGCGAAAAGTTCTAGCCCTTTACTTAGATGGTCAATCATATCAAGAGATTTCTGAGGAGCTTAACCGCCATGTTAAATCGATTGATAATGCCTTGCAGCGAGTGAAAAGAAAGCTTGAACGATACTTAGAAATTCGGGAATTTTCCTTGTAAATTAAATCATTGCTATTATGTTGAATCCGTTCTTATTAGATATTGACATTAATTAGGTGTCGTGTTACATTTTTAAGGATATAAAGAAAAATGGGTGAAGGTGTCGAAATATGAGCAAAAAGGTAATTCTTGCTTGTGTTGACTGCGGCTCGCGGAATTATTCGACCGTCAGCAAAGAGACACAAACAAAGAGGTTAGAATTGAGAAAATTCTGCAAAACTTGCACAACCCAAACGATACACCGGGAAACAAAGTAAAAGTAGATAGATTTTCTAGCAGTTATTTTTAGATTTTGGGGGTTACTAAAGATGCAGCGCATAACGAAGTTCTTCAGTGATGTTATCCGTGAAATGAGAAAGGTCAGTTGGCCAAAGCGCAGTGAATTAACTCGTTCTACCGTTACTGTATTATCGACCGTTGTTTTTTTCGCAGCGTTCTTCGCCGTTCTGGATTTAGGAATTTCAAAATTGATTCGTTTAATTCTTGAATAATAAGTTACCTTTCATGGTATAATGGTGATTAATAAGGAAATTTTATCTAAAAGCCCGTCTATGCGGGTTTTTTCATTTGCTTAAAAAATAAATTTTTAACTGATAGAATAGGGAGGGACGGACGCTCTAGTCCTCTTAAATGGAAAAGAATTGGTATGTAGTTCATACGTACTCGGGGTATGAAAATAAAGTAAAAGCTAACTTAGAAAAGCGTGTGGAATCAATGGGGATGTCGGATAAAATATTCCGTGTCGTTGTTCCTGAAGAAGAAGAAACTGATTTCAAAAATGGCAAGAAAAAAGTAGTTAAACGGAAAGTGTTCCCAGGCTATGTCTTGGTTGAAATTGTGATGACGGACGATTCTTGGTATGTTGTCCGCAATACGCCTGGCGTAACGGGATTTGTCGGCTCTGCGGGATCTGGTTCCAAACCGACACCGCTACTTCCGGAAGAAGTGGTCATGATTCTTAAACGGATGGGCGTAGAAGAAAAACGCGTCGATGTTAATTATGAACTTGGGGAAACAGTACGGGTGAAGGAAGGACCATTCGCTAACTTCACGGGGTCTATTGAAGAACTGGACAAGGACAGATCAAAGCTGAAAGTTCTTGTAAATATGTTTGGACGGGATACTCCAGTAGAACTAGATTTTACACAAATTGAAAAACTCTAATTTAATTAGCTTTTAAAGAAAAATAAACTGATATTGTAAAAAAACTTGAAATCATTTTTAAAAAGTGGTAATATTTCATAGGTCAGTATGTCTCTTAGTGAGACAAGACTTTAATCAAGTTCTTTATGATTAATATATAAAGACAGATACCTGAGTGGGAGGGTTCCAAAGGTTCCCAATTACCACATCACGGACTTTAAGGAGGTGTGTCTCGTGGCTAAAAAAGTAATTAAAGTTGTTAAATTACAAATTCCTGCTGGTAAAGCAAACCCAGCGCCGCCAGTTGGTCCTGCACTAGGTCAAGCCGGTGTTAACATCATGGGATTCTGTAAAGAATTTAACGCTCGTACAGCAGATCAAGCTGGATTGATCATTCCTGTTGAAATCACGGTTTTTGAAGACCGTTCATTTACATTTATTACGAAAACTCCTCCTGCTGCCGTTCTATTGAAAGTAGCAGCTGGAATTCAGTCTGGTTCAGGCCAGCCTAACCGTAATAAAGTAGCAACAGTAAAGCGTGATACAGTACGCGGGATAGCGGAACAAAAAATGCCTGACCTAAATGCAGCAAGTGTTGAAGCAGCAATGCGCATGGTTGAAGGTACTGCACGCAGCATGGGAATTGTTATCGAAGACTAATCCATGTGAACTGTTTGTAATGAGTGGGGGTTGCGTGGTTACGCAACCTTTATTCGTGGGAGAATTATTCGCTAAAACCACATTCTAGGAGGAAATAAAAATGGCTAAAAAAGGTAAAAAGTATTTAGAAGCTTCTAAGCTTGTAGATCGCCTAAAGGCATACCCAATTGCAGAAGCAATTGATCTTGCAAAGAAAACAAACTACACAAAATTTGATGCGACTCTTGAGGTTGCTTTCCGTTTAGGCGTTGATCCTAAGAAAGCGGACCAACAAATCCGTGGCGCAGTTGTACTTCCAAACGGAACTGGTAAAACTCAACGCGTATTAGTATTCGCGAAGGGTGAAAAAGTGAAGGAAGCAGAAGCAGCTGGCGCTGATTATGTAGGCGATGCAGAATACATCAACAAAATCCAACAAGGTTGGTTTGAATTTGATGTTATCGTTGCAACTCCTGACATGATGGGTGAAGTTGGTAAACTAGGACGTGTATTAGGACCTAAAGGCTTAATGCCAAACCCTAAAACAGGTACTGTTACATTTGATGTAACAAGAGCAATCAATGAAATTAAAGCAGGTAAAGTTGAATACCGCGTTGATAAGTCTGGTAACATCCACGTACCAATCGGTAAAGCATCTTTCGAAAACGAAAAGTTGGTTGAAAACTTTAACACAGTGTTTGAAACTCTGTTAAAAGTTAAGCCTGCTGCTGCAAAAGGCACATACATGAAGAACGTAACAGTTGCTTCAACAATGGGACCTGGCGTGAAGGTAGATCCTTCATCCGTTGCAGTTAAGTAATTTTTACCAATTGACAAACATAACTACATTTTATATAATGTGTTTTGTTGTTAAAATAATAAACATTTGTACTGTAGACAGCAGGTGCTTACGGGCTTAATTTCCTGCCGAGGTTAGAGAATAGATTTAGCTGAACCGTTTCAGCTGATGTATGCTGCCTCCATGTCTGAAAATCGATATGGAGGCTTTTGCTTTCCTGGTATAAATGTAGATATTCTACAGGAGGTGTAAAGATGAGCAGTGCAATCGAAGCAAAGAAACACATTGTTGAAGAAATTTCAAACAAATTAAAAGCGAGTGTATCAACTGTTGTTGTTGATTATCGTGGTCTTACAGTTTCTGAAGTTACTGAACTTCGTAAACAACTTCGCGAAGCTGGCGTCGAGTTTAAGGTGTACAAAAACTCAATGGCACGCCGTGCGGCTGATGCTGCTGAGCTTTCAGGTTTAAACGAAGCATTAACAGGTCCAAACGCAATCGCGTTCAGTACCGAAGATGTTGTAGCACCAGCTAAAATTTTGAATGATTTCGCGAAGAAGCATGAAGCACTTGAACTTAAAGCAGGTGTAATTGAAGGGAACGTTGCAACGGCTGAAGAAATCAAAGCTCTTGCTGACCTACCATCACGCGAAGGCTTGCTATCTATGCTACTCAGCGTACTACAAGCTCCAATTCGCAATCTTGCTCTTGCTGCAAAAGCTGTGGCAGATCAAAAAGAAGAACAAGGCGCGTAAGTTAAACTTAAGCTTTAACCAATAAACTTGAACGAAAACTAAGGAGGAAACTTAATCATGACTAAAGAACAAATCATTGAAGCAGTTAAATCTATGACTGTTTTAGAACTTAACGATCTAGTAAAAGCAATCGAAGAAGAATTCGGCGTAACTGCTGCTGCTCCAGTAGCAATGGTTGGCGGAGCTGGTGCTGCTGCTGTTGAAGAGCAAACTGAATTTGATGTAATCCTAGCTAGCGCTGGCGATCAAAAAATCAAAGTTATCAAAGTTGTTCGTGAAATCACTGGTCTTGGACTTAAAGAAGCAAAAGACCTTGTTGACAACGCACCAAAAGCTCTTAAAGAAGGCGTTTCTAAAGAAGAAGCTGAAGAAGTTAAAGCTAAGCTTGCTGAAGTTGGAGCTAACGTTGAAGTTAAGTAATTTATCTATAAAAAAGCTCGCTGTATAAGCGGGCTTTTTTTCACTTGATAAATATCCCCGATTACCTCTATTTTTAATACTCCCCGGGAGGTGAGTCTGATGTCTGAACACTACTATTCTCGAACTCAAAAGGTTGAAAGTGATCCGAAATATTGGGATTTCACCCTAAAGAATCATCTTTTTCGTTTTAAAACCGATAACGGTGTTTTTTCGAAAAAGGAAGTAGACTTTGGCTCCCGTTTGCTAATCGAGTCTTTTATTATGCCGGAGGTGGAAGGGCTTGTTCTTGATGTAGGCTGCGGCTATGGACCGATTGGATTATCGATTGCGAAAGAAAACCATGGACGTAAGGTTCACATGGTGGATGTTAATGAACGAGCAATAGAACTGGCCAAGGATAATGCAGCCCTGAATGAAATCAACAATGTTGAAATCTATGAGAGTGATCGGCTGCTAAATGTAAAAGAAACTACGTTTGCTGCCATCCTAACAAACCCGCCAATAAGAGCAGGAAAAAAGACGGTTCATGATATATATGAACAAAGCTTTGAGCATCTTGTTTCTGGAGGCGCGCTTTGGGTAGTCATTCAAAAGAAACAAGGGGCGCCATCTACATTTGAAAAATTAGAGACGATGTTTTCCGTTGTAGAGACAATTGACAAATCCAAAGGTTATTTTATCATAAAGGCAACAAAGTAGTTGACTCTAAATATCCGTTGTGGTAGCATTATAAAATGCCATCATAATAATTTCCGATTTATTCCTAAAAATACTTATTTTTTAGTATAAAAACGGAGTAAGAAGGAAAAGATGACAAAATAATAGCCAAAATGTGAAAATGTGGTTTTTTGGTTAAAAAACCCTTTTTCTTTTTGTCTGCTGGGAAGATGTAAATTTCCTCCTGGCAGACGTAAATAGATTTAATAAATAACGCTTGATTTGAGGGGTGAATCAGTTGACAGGTCAACTAGTTCAGTATGGACGACACCGCCAACGAAGAAGTTACGCACGAATCAGTGAAGTATTAGAATTACCAAATCTCATTGAAATCCAAACCTCTTCATATCAATGGTTTCTGGATGAGGGATTGCGTGAAATGTTTCAGGATATTTCACCAATTGAAGACTTTACTGGTAACCTATCACTGGAATTTATTGATTACAGCCTTGGCGATCCAAAGTATTCAGTTGAAGAATCAAAAGAACGGGACGTTACATATTCTGCTCCATTGCGTGTGAAAGTACGTCTTGTAAACAAAGAAACTGGTGAAGTAAAAGACCAAGATGTCTTCATGGGTGATTTTCCACTTATGACGGAAACTGGCACGTTTGTCATTAATGGGGCAGAACGCGTTATTGTTTCACAATTAGTCCGTTCACCGAGTGTGTATTATAATGGAAAATTTGATAAGAATGGAAAGAAAGGATTTACAGCTACTGTAATTCCGAACCGCGGCGCTTGGCTGGAGTATGAAACAGATGCCAAAGATGTCGTATATGTGAGAATAGATCGTACTCGGAAACTGCCCGTTACGGTTCTTTTGCGTGCACTAGGCTTCGGCTCCGATCAAGAAATTATCGAATTGATTGGAGATAACGAATATATTCGCAATACGTTAGAGAAAGACAACACGGAAGGTGTCGACAAAGCGCTTTTAGAAATCTATGAGCGTCTGCGTCCAGGTGAACCGCCAACCGTTGATAATGCAAAGAGTTTATTGGTATCTCGCTTCTTTGATCCAAAGCGCTATGATCTTGCTAATGTAGGGCGTTATAAAATCAATAAAAAGCTTCATATTAAAAATCGCCTTTTCAATCAACGTTTAGCAGAATCACTCGCCGATCCGGAAACAGGGGAAATTATTGCTGAAAAAGGAACTGTTCTTGACAGAAGAAATCTTGATAGAATTATTCCGGCACTTGAAAAGAATATTAATTTCAGAGGCTTCAGTCCTGTTGGCGGCGTTGTGGAAGATGAAATCATTCTTCAGGGCATCAAAATTTATGCGCCTGGTGATGAGAATGAAAAGGTCATTAATGTACTGGGTAATGCCTATGTGGCTGAACCAATTAAAAATATTACCCCTGCAGATATCATCTCATCAATTAGCTATTTCTTCAATTTATTACATGGAGTAGGCGACACGGATGATATCGATCATTTAGGAAACAGACGTCTTCGTTCTGTTGGGGAATTACTGCAAAATCAGTTCCGTATTGGTTTGTCTCGGATGGAGCGTGTGGTTCGTGAAAGAATGTCCATCCAAGATACTGCAACAATCACACCACAGCAATTAATTAATATTCGTCCAGTTATTGCTTCGATAAAAGAGTTTTTTGGAAGCTCGCAGTTATCACAGTTCATGGATCAAACAAACCCGCTTGCTGAATTAACGCACAAGCGTCGACTATCAGCCCTTGGGCCTGGTGGTTTAACCCGTGAACGCGCCGGATTTGAGGTCCGTGACGTACACTACTCCCACTATGGGCGGATGTGTCCGATTGAAACACCAGAGGGCCCGAACATTGGATTAATCAACTCATTATCTTCGTATGCGAAAGTAAATCGCTTTGGATTTATTGAAACACCTTACCGTCGTGTTGATCCTGACACTGGAAAGGTAACGAGCCGAATCGATTACTTAACTGCGGATGAAGAGGATAATTATGTAGTAGCACAGGCAAATTCACGTCTTGATGACGATGGTTCATTCCTAGATAACGATGTTGTTGCTCGTTTCCGTGGTGAAAACACGGTTGTAAATCGCGATCGCATTGATTATATGGATGTATCGCCTAAACAGGTTGTTTCTGCGGCAACTGCGTGTATCCCATTCCTTGAAAACGATGACTCAAACCGTGCTTTAATGGGTGCAAACATGCAGCGGCAGGCTGTACCGCTAATGCAGCCGGAAGCACCAAGAGTAGGTACTGGGATGGAATATGTATCAGGAAAAGACTCAGGTGCAGCAGTGATTTGTAAACATGAGGGTATTGTTGAACATGTTGAAGCACGTGAAGTTTGGGTGCGTGAAATTAAAGAAGTAGATGGTCAAGAAGTAAAAGGTGATCTTAAAAAATATCGACTCTTGAAATTTATCCGCTCCAACCAAGGTACTTGCTATAACCAACGTCCAATCGTTGCTGTCGGTAACCGTGTGAAAAAAGGTGAAATCCTTGCCGATGGTCCTTCAATGGAGTTAGGTGAACTAGCACTTGGGCGTAACGTACTTGTTGCGTTTATGACATGGGATGGCTATAACTATGAAGATGCGATTATCATGAGTGAACGCCTAGTAAAAGATGATGTGTATACATCGATTCATATTGAAGAATACGAATCTGAATCTCGTGATACAAAGCTTGGACCAGAAGAAATTACCCGTGATATTCCAAACGTGGGTGAAGATGCGCTCCGTAATCTGGATGAGCGCGGAATAATTCGCACTGGTGCCGAAGTAAAAGACGGTGACCTGCTTGTAGGTAAAGTGACACCAAAAGGAGTTACTGAATTAACGGCAGAAGAACGTCTGCTCCATGCCATTTTTGGAGAAAAAGCTCGTGAAGTTCGCGATACTTCACTCCGAGTTCCACATGGCGGCGGCGGAATTGTCCACGACGTTAAAGTATTTAATCGCGAAGATGGTGATGAACTCCCACCAGGAGTAAATCAACTTGTCCGCGTATATATTGTTCAGAAACGTAAGATACATGAAGGCGATAAAATGGCCGGCCGACACGGTAATAAAGGGGTTATCTCTCGGATTTTACCTGAAGAAGATATGCCGTATTTACCAGATGGCACGCCTGTTGATATCATGCTAAATCCTTTAGGGGTACCATCACGGATGAATATTGGTCAGGTGTTAGAGCTTCATCTTGGGATGGCAGCCCGTTACCTTGGAATTCACGTGGCATCACCGGTATTTGACGGTGCTACTGAGGACGATGTGTGGGGAACGATTGAAGAAGCGGGGATGTCCCGTGATGCAAAAACGGTTCTATATGATGGCCGTTCCGGTGAACCATTTGATAACCGTGTCTCTGTTGGTGTCATGTATATGATTAAACTGGCACACATGGTTGATGATAAGCTCCATGCCCGTTCAACTGGACCATACTCACTTGTAACGCAGCAGCCACTTGGCGGTAAAGCGCAATTTGGTGGACAGCGATTCGGCGAGATGGAGGTTTGGGCACTTGAAGCATACGGTGCAGCATACACACTTCAAGAAATTCTTACCGTTAAATCAGATGACGTTGTTGGCCGTGTGAAAACATATGAAGCAATTGTCAAAGGTGAGAATGTTCCGGAACCAGGCGTTCCAGAATCATTCAAGGTATTAATTAAAGAACTTCAAAGTCTTGGTATGGATGTGAAAATTCTTTCCGGTGACGAACAAGAAATTGAAATGCGTGATACGGAAGATGATGATGACTTACAGCAAGTCGACACGTTAAACATTGCACCTGAAGTGCAAAACTTAGAATCAGAAAAAGTCGGTTCAAAAGAGTAATTATTTATTCTAGCTGCAGCGCACATCCGTGCGCTTCAGCTTTACTTCGCAATAAGGGAAAAACCTGGAGATCGAAAGGGAGGTAGGCCCCTTGCTGGACGTTAATAATTTTGAGTATATGAAAATTGGTCTTGCTTCACCGGATAAGATCCGCTCGTGGTCATTCGGAGAGGTTAAAAAGCCAGAAACCATTAACTATCGTACTTTAAAGCCTGAAAAGGACGGTCTATTCTGCGAAAGAATATTCGGCCCAACAAAGGACTGGGAATGTCATTGTGGCAAATACAAGCGTGTCCGCTATAAAGGCGTCGTTTGTGACCGCTGTGGAGTGGAAGTAACCCGTGCAAAGGTTCGTCGTGAACGAATGGGTCATATTGAGCTTGCTGCACCTGTTTCACATATTTGGTATTTCAAAGGAATTCCAAGCCGAATGGGACTAGTATTAGACATGTCACCACGGGCATTGGAGGAAATCATTTACTTCGCTTCTTATGTAGTGACAGAATCCGGTGATACCGCCCTTGATAAGAAGCAACTTCTATCTGAAAAAGAATATCGCGCGTATCGTGACAAGTACGGAAACAAGTTCCAAGCAGCCATGGGCGCTGAAGCGATTAAAAAGCTTCTTGCTGATATCGATTTAAACAAAGAAGTTGACTTTTTAAAAGAAGAATTAAAAACCGCTCAAGGTCAGCGTCGTACACGTGCAATTAAACGTCTTGAAGTTCTAGAAGCGTTCCGTGGATCAGGAAATGAGCCAGATTGGATGGTTCTTGATGTACTTCCAGTCATTCCGCCAGAACTTCGTCCAATGGTTCAATTGGATGGCGGAAGATTCGCGACTTCTGACTTAAACGACCTTTATCGCCGTGTTATTAACCGTAACAACCGTTTAAAGCGTTTATTAGATCTTGGTGCACCGAGCATTATCGTTCAAAACGAAAAGCGGATGCTTCAAGAGGCTGTTGATGCATTGATTGATAATGGCCGCCGCGGCCGCCCTGTCACAGGTCCTGGTAACCGTCCATTAAAGTCACTTTCCCATATGCTAAAAGGAAAGCAAGGACGTTTCCGTCAAAACTTGCTTGGAAAACGGGTTGACTATTCAGGTCGTTCCGTTATTGTTGTTGGACCTAACTTGAAAATGTATCAATGTGGTCTTCCAAAAGAAATGGCGCTTGAACTGTTTAAGCCATTTGTGATGAAGGAGCTTGTTGAGAAAGGCTTAGCGCACAACATCAAATCAGCAAAACGTAAAATTGAACGAGTTTCACCAGATGTTTGGGATGTACTCGAAGATGTCATCAGAGAGCATCCGGTTCTATTAAACCGTGCCCCAACATTGCATAGATTAGGAATCCAGGCATTTGAGCCAACCCTTGTTGAAGGACGGGCAATCCGTCTTCATCCACTTGTATGTACTGCATATAATGCGGACTTCGATGGTGACCAAATGGCTGTTCACGTACCGCTATCATCTGAAGCGCAAGCGGAAGCACGCCTGTTAATGCTGGCTGCGCAAAACATCTTGAACCCTAAAGATGGTAAACCTGTTGTTACTCCTTCACAGGACATGGTATTAGGTAACTATTACTTAACCTTAGAGCGTGAAGGCGCAATTGGTGAGGGTATGATTTTTAAAGATACAAGCGAGGCAATCCTTGCATATCAAAATGGTTATGTTCACTTCCATACTCGAGTAGCTGTTCATGCTGGCTCATTGGGAAATGAAACATTTACAGAAGAACAAAACAATAAGCTGTTAATTACTACGGTTGGTAAGCTTATTTTTAATGAAATTCTGCCGAAGTCATTCCCGTATATCAATGAACCAACAAGAAATAATCTAGAGGTTGAAACACCTCAGAAGTATTTTGTTGAAAAAGGGGAAGACATTAGGGCGAAAATTATTCAAATGCCTTTGGTTGATCCATTCAAAAAGAAAATCCTTGGAAATATCATTGCAGAAGTATTCAAGCGTTTCAAAATTACTGAAACGTCAAAAATGCTTGACCGCATGAAGGATTTAGGATTCAAACATTCGACAAAAGCTGGTATTACCGTAGGGGTAGCAGATATTGTCGTTCTTGGTGAAAAGGAACAAATTCTCCATGATGCCCAAGCAAAAGTTGATAATGTGACTAAGCAATTCAGACGTGGTCTAATTACTGAAGACGAACGGTATGATCGTGTTATCGCTATCTGGAGCCAAGCAAAAGATGTTATTCAAGGCAAGCTGATGAAGTCCTTGAATAAAACGAATCCGATCTTTATGATGAGTGATTCCGGCGCCCGTGGTAATGCTTCCAACTTTACACAGCTTGCTGGTATGCGTGGTCTGATGGCCAACCCGGCTGGACGAATCATTGAGTTACCGATTAAATCAAGTTTCCGTGAAGGATTAACGGTATTAGAGTACTTTATCTCTACACACGGTGCGCGTAAAGGTCTTGCTGATACAGCCCTTAAAACGGCTGACTCTGGATACTTAACACGCCGTCTTGTAGATGTTGCTCAAGATGTCATTGTGCGTGAAGATGATTGCGGAACTGATCGTGGCTTCTTAATTAGTGCCTTAAAAGACGGTACTGAAATAATCGAAGGATTGGACGAACGTCTAATTGGCCGATATGCAAGAAATGCTATCAAGCATCCTGAGACAAAAGAAGTCCTTGTTCCGGAAAACGGCTTGATTACTGAAGATTTAGCTGAAATCATTGTTGGTGCGGGTGTAGAAGAGGTTAAAATCCGATCTGCATTTACATGTAATACCCGTCATGGTGTATGTAAAAAGTGTTATGGCCGTAACTTGGCAACTGGTCAAGAGGTGGAGGTTGGTGAAGCAGTTGGTATTATTGCTGCTCAATCCATCGGTGAGCCAGGTACACAGTTAACAATGCGTACTTTCCATACTGGTGGTGTAGCAGGAGACGATATTACCCAAGGTTTACCGCGTATCCAAGAAATTTTTGAAGCACGTAACCCGAAAGGTCAAGCGGTTATTTCAGAAATTGATGGGATAGTCGTTGGCATAAATGAGGGGCGTGATCGTCAGCATGAAATCGTTGTTCAAGGTGAGGTCGAATCACGCACTTATCATGCGCCATATACAGCGCGCTTAAAGGTAGCAGTCAATGATCCGATTGAACGCGGCCAAGAGTTAACGGAAGGTTCAATAGATCCGAAAGAACTGATCAAAGTGAAAGACGTTAGGTCGGTTCAAGAATACCTATTGCGTGAAGTACAAAAGGTTTACCGCATGCAAGGGGTTGAAATTGGCGATAAGCACGTGGAAGTTATGGTTCGTCAAATGCTCCGTAAAGTTCGTGTGAGTGATGCGGGAGAAACGGATGTTCTTCCAGGCACCCTTCTTGATATTCATCAGTTTAGGGATGCGAATGAAAAAGCACTCTTAAGCGGGAAATTACCAGCGACAGGACGTCCAGTCTTACTTGGAATCACGAAAGCTTCCCTTGAAACAGATTCATTCTTGTCTGCCGCATCGTTCCAAGAAACAACAAGAGTTCTTACTGATGCAGCTATTAAAGGCAAGCGCGATGAACTACTCGGCTTAAAAGAGAATGTTATCATCGGGAAACTTGTTCCAGCTGGAACTGGCATGCAGCGTTACCGTAAAGCTGAGCCGGTACTAAGAGATACAACTT
Source organism: Neobacillus vireti (assembly GCF_001026695.1). Lineage (GTDB taxonomy): Bacteria > Bacillota > Bacilli > Bacillales > Cytobacillaceae > Neobacillus > Neobacillus vireti. The sequence continues at coordinate 47,504 of NZ_LDNB01000003.1, read as the reverse complement.
CCGAAGAAACAGTGACAATTGACTAATTAAAGCTCACGGTACCTGCGATTAAAAGCAGGTACCGTATTTTAAGGAAGTCTATTGGTATTGATGATTTCTTTGTATAAAAAAGTAAAACACGTGTTGACATCCATTTGCGAAGATGTTACTATATCAAAGGTGCTCCTATTCACCTGATACTTTGGAGGATATGCTTTATGTCTTATGAAAAAGTATTACAGGCACAAAGAATCGTTATAGGAACAAAACAAACAGTGAAGGCACTTAAAGAGGGACTTGTAAAAGAGATGGTAGTTGCTAATGACGCTGACACTAGCGTGACAGCGAAGATTATCGGTGAAGCTCTTGGATCGGATGTTCCCGTCCTCTATGTAGACTCCAAGAAAAAACTTGGGAAAGCATGTGGGATTGAAGTGGGTGCTGCAGCAGTTGCAATTATCCGTTAAAAACTGTTTTTGTAGATAGAGAAGTCTGCAAAAACTTTGTTTTTGCCAAAAAATGAACCACCTGGATGTGTGGGCTTACAAATAATGAAGGGAGGAAACAAATCATGCCTACTATTAACCAACTAGTGCGCAAGCCTCGTCAATCAGTGGCGGAGAAGTCAAAATCTCCTGCGCTTAATAAAGGTTATAACAGCTTTAAGAAATCACAAACAAATGTATCTTCACCACAAAAACGCGGAGTATGTACTCGTGTTGGTACTATGACTCCAAAGAAACCGAACTCAGCGTTACGTAAATATGCTCGTGTACGTTTGACAAACGGTATCGAGGTGACTGCATACATTCCTGGTATCGGCCACAACCTTCAAGAGCACAGTGTTGTTCTTATCCGTGGAGGACGTGTAAAAGACTTACCAGGGGTACGTTATCATATCGTCCGTGGCGCTCTTGATACAGCTGGTGTAAACAACCGTATGCAAGGCCGCTCAAAATATGGTACTAAGAGACCAAAAGCAGCGAAAAAATAATCACTTTAAATAGAAGCTTCTTTGAAAGGAGGAAAATACATGCCACGTAAAGGTCCTGTAGCAAAAAGAGACGTTTTACCAGATCCGCTATATAATTCAAAATTAGTTACTCGTCTAATCAATAAAATGATGATCGACGGTAAAAGAGGTAAATCTCAAGAAATTCTTTACTCTGCATTCAATACAATCCGTGAACGTTCTGGTAAAGAGCCAATGGAAATATTTGAAGCAGCAATGAAAAACATCATGCCTGTTCTTGAAGTAAGAGCTCGCCGTGTAGGTGGTGCAAACTATCAAGTTCCAGTTGAGGTGCGCCCTGACCGCCGTACTACTCTTGGTCTTCGCTGGTTAGTGAACTATTCACGTAATCGTGGAGAAAAGACGATGGAAGAGCGTTTAGCTAATGAAATCATGGATGCAGCTAACAACACTGGTGCAGCCGTTAAAAAGCGTGAAGATACACACAAAATGGCAGAAGCAAACAAAGCGTTTGCACACTATCGTTGGTAATTTAACCTTATAACTTTTAAACTAGGAAGGAGAAAGACCCAATGGCAAGAGAGTTCTCCTTAGCAAACACTCGTAATATCGGTATCATGGCTCACATTGATGCTGGTAAAACGACGACCACTGAGCGTGTTCTTTATTACACTGGTAAGATTCATAAAATCGGTGAAACACACGAAGGCGCTTCTCAGATGGACTGGATGGAGCAGGAACAAGAACGTGGAATCACAATCACTTCCGCAGCAACAACTGCACAATGGAAAGGTCACCGTGTAAATATCATCGACACACCAGGACACGTAGACTTCACAGTTGAAGTAGAGCGTTCATTGCGTGTGCTTGATGGTGCGGTTGCTGTCCTTGATGCACAATCAGGTGTTGAGCCACAAACTGAAACAGTTTGGCGCCAAGCGACAACTTACGGTGTACCACGTGTAGTATTCGTTAATAAGATGGACAAAATCGGAGCAGACTTCTTATATTCTGTAGGAACAATCCATGACCGTCTTCAAGCGAATGCACATCCGATTCAGTTACCAATTGGTGCTGAAGACCAATTCTCAGGAATCATTGACCTTGTGGAAATGAATGCTGTATTTTATGGTAACGACTTAGGTACTGATATTGAAGTTGGTGAGATTCCGGAAGAACACCGCGAACTCGCTGAAGAATATCGTGAGAAATTAGTCGAAGCTGTAGCAGAACTTGATGAAGAGTTAATGGAGAAATACCTTGGTGGTGAAGAAATCACTAAAGAAGAGCTAAAAGCTGGCATTCGTAAAGGTACCGTTAATGTTGAATTCTATCCTGTAATCTGTGGTTCAGCATTCAAAAACAAAGGTGTTCAGCTAATGTTGGATGCTGTTATCGATTACCTTCCATCTCCATTAGACGTACCTGCAATCAAAGGTCATGCACCTGATGAAGAAGAAGTAGTCATAGAACGTCATTCTAGCGATGAAGAGCCATTCTCAGCTCTTGCATTTAAAGTTATGACTGACCCTTATGTTGGGAAATTAACGTTCTTCCGTGTTTATTCCGGAATGTTAGAGTCTGGCTCATATGTTCAGAACTCTACTAAAGGAAAGCGCGAGCGCGTTGGACGTATCCTGCAAATGCACGCAAACAGCCGTCAAGAAATCTCAAAGGTTTATGCCGGTGACATTGCTGCAGCTGTAGGTCTGAAAGATACAACTACTGGTGATACTCTATGTGATGACAAAAACCTTGTAATCCTTGAGTCTATGCAATTCCCTGAGCCAGTAATTCAACTTTCAGTAGAACCAAAATCTAAAGCAGACCAAGACAAGATGACTACAGCGCTGCAAAAACTTCAAGAAGAAGACCCAACATTCCGTGCACACACTGACCAGGAAACTGGACAGGTTATCATTGCCGGTATGGGAGAGCTTCACCTTGATATTTTAGTTGACCGTATGCGTCGTGAATTTAAGGTTGAGGCTAACGTAGGTGCACCACAAGTTGCCTATCGTGAAACTTTCCGCGGTTCTGCACAAGTTGAAGGTAAATTCGCACGTCAATCTGGTGGTCGTGGACAATACGGACACGTTTGGATTGAATTCGGACCGAATGATGAAGGTAAAGGCTTCGAGTTTGTTAACGGTATTGTTGGTGGTGTCGTTCCTCGTGAATACATCCCTGCTGTTCAAGCTGGACTTGAAGATGCTCTTGATCGTGGTGTTCTTGCTGGATATCCATTAGTTGATATTAAAGCAAGATTGTTCGATGGATCATACCATGATGTTGACTCCTCAGAAATGGCATTTAAGATTGCCGCTTCAATGGCACTTAAGAATGCTGCTTCTAAGTGTAATCCTGTAATTCTTGAACCGATGATGAGGGTTGAGGTTACAATTCCTGAAGAATATTTAGGGGATATCATGGGACAAATCACTGCTCGCCGTGGCCGTGTTGAAGGTATGGACGCTCGTGGTAACGCACAAGTTGTTCGTGCAATGGTTCCACTTTCAGAAATGTTTGGTTATGCAACTGCACTTCGTTCAAGTACACAAGGTCGTGGAGTATTCTCTATGCACTTTGATCACTATGAAGAAGTACCAAAATCAATTTCTGAAGAAATCATCAAAAAAAATAAAGGTGAGTAATTGATTTTCACCTTTCTTTAAAGTATAACTACTATTGTAAGCATGGGAGCTGATAAGTTGGGACAACCATCTGCAGCTTCCATAAAAAATATACTTAACTTTTATATTAAGAGGAGGATTTTCTAATGGGAAAAGCTAAATTCGACCGTTCTAAGCCACACGTTAACATTGGTACAATTGGACACGTTGACCATGGTAAAACAACTTTAACAGCTGCAATCACTTCTGTACTTGCTAAATCTGGTAAAGCAGAAGCACGCGGATATGATCAAATCGACGGTGCTCCAGAAGAAAAAGAGCGTGGAATCACAATTTCCACTTCACACGTTGAGTACGAAACTGATAACCGTCACTACGCACACGTAGACTGCCCAGGACACGCTGACTATGTTAAAAATATGATCACTGGTGCTGCACAAATGGACGGCGGTATCCTAGTAGTGTCTGCTACTGACGGCCCAATGCCACAAACTCGTGAACACATCCTTCTTTCTCGTCAAGTAGGTGTTCCATACCTTGTTGTATTCATGAACAAGTGTGACATGGTTGACGACGAAGAACTTCTTGAATTAGTAGAAATGGAAATTCGTGATCTATTATCAGAATACGACTTCCCTGGCGATGACACTCCAGTTATCAAAGGTTCTGCTCTTAAAGCATTAGAAGGCGAAGCTGCATGGGAAGAAAAAGTTATCGAACTTATGGCTGCTGTTGACGAATTCATTCCAACACCAACTCGTGACACTGACAAACCATTCATGATGCCAGTTGAGGATGTATTCTCAATCACTGGTCGTGGAACAGTTGCTACAGGACGTGTTGAGCGTGGTGTAGTTAAAGTTGGTGACGTAGTTGAAATCGTTGGTTTCACTGAAGAGCCAAAATCTACTACTGTAACAGGTGTAGAAATGTTCCGTAAGCTTCTTGATTTTGCAGAAGCTGGTGACAACATCGGTGCCCTTCTTCGTGGTGTAGCACGTGAAGAAATCGAGCGTGGCCAAGTATTGGCTAAGCCGAAATCAATCACTCCACACACAAAGTTCAAAGCACAAGTTTACGTTTTATCTAAAGAAGAAGGTGGACGTCATACTCCATTCTTCTCAAACTATCGTCCACAATTCTATTTCCGTACTTCTGATATTACTGGTATTTGTAATCTTCCAGAAGGCGTAGAAATGGTTATGCCTGGCGATCACATTGAAATGACTGTTGAACTTATCGCTCCAGTTGCTATCGAAGAAGGAACTAAGTTCTCTATTCGTGAAGGCGGACGTACAGTAGGTTCAGGTTCAATCACAACTATCCAAGAGTAATCACAATATAGAAAAAGCAGATGGGTGACGATCCATCTGCTTTTTTGTTTTTTAAAAACAAAAACTGAGTTCCTTCTATATATAATGTTCCATCATAACTACTAATACATAATTAGGAGATTATTGGAGATATCCAAAAGCTATTGAAAAAAATAAAGCGAGTCTATATAATAGGAAAAGTGTTCAGCAAAGAAGCCTAAAAAAAATCGTGATAATTGTTGCGTTTGCTTTATGTTTTATGTATAATAGACAATGTTGGTCTTTGACTGCGATGATGTGAAAGGTTGCTGACACACCCGGCCGCTTTGCCATGGCGAGTGTGTGGGAAATTTTCACTGAGAATGTCTATTTTTAAAATAGGCGAATAAAGGAGGGAAAATAATGGCAAAACAAAAAATTCGTATCCGCTTAAAAGCATATGATCACAGAATCCTTGATCAATCTGCAGAAAAAATCGTAGAAACAGCAAAACGTTCAGGTGCGGCAGTATCAGGTCCAATTCCGCTTCCAACTGAAAAGTCTGTGTACACGATCCTTCGTGCGGTTCATAAGTACAAAGATTCTCGTGAACAATTCGAAATGCGGACACATAAGCGTCTAATCGACATCGTTAACCCAACTCCACAAACAGTTGATGCGTTAATGCGTTTAGATTTACCATCTGGTGTTGATATCGAAATTAAGCTTTAATCACAATAAAAGACAAATTATTCAGGAGGTGTGACTTAAATGACCAAAGGAATCTTAGGAAGAAAGATTGGTATGACTCAAGTGTTTGCAGAAAACGGCAACTTAATTCCTGTAACTGTAGTTGAGGTAGCTCCAAACGTAGTCCTTCAAAAGAAATCAGTTGATAGCGATGGATACACTGCTGTTCAAGTTGGTTTTGAAGACAAACGTGAAAAGTTATCTAACAAACCAGAAAAGGGCCATGTTGCGAAAGCAAATACTGCTCCTAAGCGCTTCATTCGCGAATTCCGCGGAGACGACTTAGCAGCATATGAAGTTGGTCAAGAAGTCAAAGTTGATATTTTCGCTGCAGGCGATATCGTAGATGTAACAGGAATCTCAAAGGGTAAAGGATTCCAAGGTGTTATTAAACGCCACGGACAATCCCGCGGCCCAATGGCTCACGGTTCACGTTATCATCGTCGCCCTGGTTCAATGGGACCTGTTGCTCCAAACCGCGTATTCAAAGGTAAACTTTTACCAGGACGTATGGGTGGAGACCAAGTTACTGTTCAAAACCTTGAAATTGTAAAGGTTGATGCTGAGCGTAACTTACTTTTAATCAAAGGTAACGTTCCAGGAGCTAAAAAAGCATTACTTAAAATTAAAGGTGCGGTAAAAGCATAATTACCTTTTAAGAAAGGAGGAACAAAGGAATGCCGAAAGTAGCATTATTAAACCAAAGCGGATCACAAGTTGGTGATATCGAGCTTAATGAATCTGTTTTTGGGATTGAGCCTAACCAACACGTATTATTCGATGCAATTGTTATGCAACGTGCTTCATTACGTCAAGGAACTCATAAAACTAAAATTCGTTCTGAAGTACGCGGCGGTGGTCGTAAACCATGGCGTCAAAAAGGAACTGGCCGTGCACGTCAAGGGTCAATTCGTTCTCCACAATGGCGCGGAGGTGGTACTGTATTCGGTCCAACACCACGCAGCTACAGCTATAAATTACCGAAAAAGGTTCGTCGCTTAGCGATTAAATCTGCATTATCTTCTAAAGTATTAGAAGAAAACATTTTGGTACTTGAAAGCCTAGCATTCGATGCACCAAAAACAAAAGAATTCAAAACAGTATTAGGTGGCCTTTCTGTTGAGAAAAAGGCACTTATCGTTACTGCTGACCTAGACGAAAACGTAGCATTATCTGCTCGTAACATTCCTGGTGTAACAGTTGTAACAGCTGACGGAATCAACGTATTAGACGTTGTCAATCATGATAAATTAATCATGACTAAAGCAGCGGTTGAAAAAGTAGAGGAGGTGCTTGCATAATGGATGCACGCGATATCATTAAGCGCCCCGTTATTACTGAGCGTTCTACTGACCTAATGGCTGAAAAGAAATATACGTTTGAAGTAGATGTTAGAGCTAACAAAACACAAGTTAAAGATGCTGTTGAAGTAATCTTTGGTGTTGATGTTGAGAAGGTTAACATCATGAACTATAAAGGGAAATTCAAGCGTATGGGTAAATTCGGCGGATACACAAACAAACGCCGTAAAGCAATTGTAAAATTAACTGCTGATAGCAAAGAAATTGAATTCTTTGAAGCATAAGAACCTAACAAGAAGAGGAGGGAAATAAAATGGCGATTAAAAAGTACAAACCTACCTCCAATGGTCGTCGCGGAATGACTACTTCTGATTTTGCTGAAATCACAACTAGTACTCCAGAGAAATCTCTTTTAGCACCGCTAACAAGAAAAGGCGGCCGTAATAACCAAGGTAAGTTAACTGTTCGTCATCAAGGTGGCGGTCACAAGCGTCAATATCGTTTAATCGATTTTAAACGTAACAAAGATGGCATTCCAGGACGCGTTGCCACTATCGAGTACGATCCAAACAGATCTGCAAATATTGCATTAATCAATTACGTGGATGGAGAAAAGCGTTATATCTTAGCTCCGAAGAACCTAGTAGTTGGTATGGAAGTAATGTCAGGCCCTGAGGCTGATATTAAAGTGGGTAACTCCCTTCCATTAGTAAATATCCCAGTTGGTACAGTAGTACACAACATCGAATTAAAGCCAGGAAAAGGCGGCCAGTTAGTTCGTTCTGCTGGAACAAGCGCACAAGTACTTGGTAAAGAAGGTAAATACGTATTAGTACGTTTAACTTCTGGTGAAGTTCGTATGATTCTCGCTGAATGCCGTGCATCTATCGGTCAAGTTGGAAACGAACAACATGAACTTATTAAAATTGGTAAAGCAGGACGTTCACGTTGGTTAGGCAAGCGCCCGACTGTTCGTGGATCTGTTATGAACCCTAACGATCACCCACACGGTGGTGGTGAAGGACGTTCACCAATCGGACGTAAGTCACCAATGTCTCCATGGGGCAAACCAACTCTTGGATACAAAACTCGTAAGAAGAAGAATAAATCTGATAAATTTATTGTTCGTCGTCGTAAAAAATAACGGGACTCAACTACGGTTCAAGGATAGAGCCGTAGAACAGTCACGAAGGGAGGTTCCTTCATGGGTCGCAGCTTAAAAAAAGGACCATTTGTTGATGATCATTTAATGGTTAAAGTCGAAAAGTTAAATGAAACGGATGGCAAACAAGTGATAAAAACTTGGTCACGCCGTTCAACGATTTTCCCACAATTTATCGGCCACACAATCGCAGTTTATGATGGTCGTAAACATGTGCCTGTATATGTAACTGAAGACATGGTAGGACACAAGCTTGGAGAATTCGCTCCAACACGTGCTTACAAAGGCCATGGTAATGATGACAAGAAAACAAGACGTTAAGAGAGGAGGGCATCCAAATGCAAGCTAAAGCTGTTGCAAGAACAGTTCGTATTGCTCCTCGTAAAGCACGTTTAGTCGTTGATTTAATCCGAGGTAAGCAAGTTGGTGAAGCGGTGGCGATTTTAAATCTCACTCCTAAGGCTGCTTCTCCAATCGTGGAAAAAGTATTAAAATCAGCTATGGCAAATGCCGAGCACAACTATGAAATGGACGTAAACAATCTAGTTGTTGAGCAAGCATTTGTTGACGAAGGACCAACCTTAAAACGTTTCCGTCCTCGAGCTATGGGCCGTGCAAGCCAAATTAACAAACGCACAAGCCACATCACAATCGTATTATCAGAAAAGAAGGAGGGATAAGCTGTGGGTCAAAAAGTAAATCCTGTCGGTTTGCGTATTGGAATCATTCGTGATTGGGAATCTAAGTGGTACGCAGGCAAAGACTTCGCTACTCTTTTACACGAAGACCTTAAAATTCGTGAATACATCACGAAGCGTTTAAAAGATGCTTCTGTTTCTAAAGTAGAAATCGAACGTGCTGCAAACCGTGTGAACGTAACAGTCCATACAGCTAAGCCTGGTATGGTTATCGGTAAAGGCGGTACGGAAGTGGAAGCACTTCGTAAAGCATTAAACTCATTAACTGGCAAACGAGTTCATATCAACATTCTTGAAATCAAGAGAGCTGACGTTGATGCGAAATTAGTTGCTGAAAATATTGCTCGTCAATTAGAAAATCGTGTATCTTTCCGTCGTGCACAAAAGCAAGTAATTCAACGTGCTATGCGTGCGGGTGCGAAAGGTATTAAAACACAAGTATCTGGTCGTCTTGGCGGTGCTGATATTGCACGTGCTGAACACTACAGCGAAGGAACAGTTCCACTTCATACACTTCGCGCAGATATCGACTATGCTACAGCTGAAGCTGATACTACTTATGGTAAGTTAGGCGTAAAAGTATGGATCTATAAGGGCGAAGTCCTTCCTACTAAGAAGAAAAATGCGGAAGGAGGCAAATAATTATGTTATTGCCAAAACGCGTAAAATATCGCCGTCAACATCGTGGTAAAATGCGTGGTAACGCAAAAGGCGGCACTGAAGTAACTTTCGGTGAATTCGGTCTCCAAGCTACTGAAGCTTCATGGATTACAAACCGTCAAATCGAAGCTGCACGTATTGCGATGACACGTTACATGAAACGTGGCGGTAAAGTATGGATTAAAATCTTCCCACATAAGCCTTACACTGCTAAACCGTTAGAAGTGCGGATGGGTTCCGGTAAAGGGGCACCTGAAGGATGGGTAGCTGTTGTTAAGCCTGGAAAAATCATGTTCGAAATCGCTGGCGTTTCTGAAGAAATCGCTCGTGAAGCACTTCGACTAGCAATGCACAAACTTCCTGTTAAATGTAAGTTTGTAAAACGAGAAGAAATTGGTGGTGAATCAAGTGAAAGCTAATGAACTGCGTGACCTTACCACTGCTGAAATTGAACAAAAAGTAAAATCTTTAAAAGAAGAACTTTTCAACCTTCGCTTTCAATTGGCGACAGGACAACTTGAAAACACAGCTCGTATTCGTGAAGTACGTAAATCGATTGCTCGCATGAAAACAGTTGTTCGTGAAAGAGAAATCAGCTTCAACAAGTAATCATTGAGAGGAGGTTCACGAATATGAGTGAACGTAACCAGCGCAAAGTTTACACTGGACGCGTTGTTTCTGACAAGATGGATAAAACCGTTACTGTATTAGTCGAAACACACAAAAAGCATCCATTATACGGTAAACGCGTTAAGTACTCTAAAAAGTTTAAAGCTCATGATGAGCAAAACGAGGCAAAAATTGGTGATGTAGTACGCATCATGGAAACTCGTCCGCTTTCAGCTACTAAACGCTTCCGTTTAGTTGAAGTAGTAGAAAAAGCAGTTATTATTTAATTGTTCGGATTACGCAACATTCCGAAGGGAGGTTACACACATGATTCAACAAGAATCACGTTTAAAAGTTGCTGACAACTCTGGTGCTCGTGAAGTACTTACGATTAAAGTTCTTGGTGGTTCTGGTCGCAAAACCGCTAATATCGGTGATGTGATCGTTTGTACCGTGAAACAAGCAACACCTGGTGGCGTTGTTAAAAAAGGTGACGTTGTTAAGGCTGTTATTGTTCGTACAAAGAGCGGTGCCCGCCGCCCTGATGGTTCATACATTCGTTTCGATGAAAACGCATGTGTCATTATCAAAGATGATAAAGGCCCACGTGGAACTCGTATCTTTGGACCAGTTGCCCGCGAACTTCGCGACAACAACTTTATGAAAATCGTATCTTTAGCTCCAGAAGTATTATAATTTAAATCCAAATTGCCTTTAAGGAGGTGCTTACGGATGCATGTTAAAAAAGGTGATAAGGTCAGAGTGATCTCTGGTAAGGATAAAGGCAAAACAGGTGTAATCCTCGCTGCTTATCCTAAAGAATCCCGTGTTCTTGTCGAAGGTGTAAACATCGTTAAGAAACACTCGAAACCTTCTCAAGTGAATCCACAAGGCGGAATTATCAGCTTTGAGGCTCCAATCCATGTATCAAATGTTATGCCTATCGATCCTAAATCAGGTAACCCTACCCGTGTAGGTTCCAAAACGGTTGATGGCAAGAAAGTACGCGTAGCAAAATCCGGTGTAGTTTTAGATAAATAGTTAAAAATTAAGAAGGGAGGTACCATAAGTGAACCGCCTAAAAGAAAAGTTTGTTAAAGAAGTGACACCTGCTCTAATGAGCAAGTTCAACTATAAATCAGTTATGCAAGTTCCAAAACTTGATAAGATCGTTATTAATATGGGTGTTGGTGACGCAGTTGCAAATGCAAAATCACTTGACAATGCAGTGGAAGAGCTTGCAACCCTTTCAGGTCAAAAACCTGTCGTAACACGTGCGAAAAAATCAATCGCTGGCTTCCGTCTTCGTGAAGGTATGCCAATCGGTGCAAAAGTTACTCTTCGCGGTGAGCGCATGTACGAATTCTTGGATAAATTAGTTTCCGTTTCTTTACCTCGTGTTCGTGACTTCCGTGGTGTTTCTAAAAAAGCATTCGATGGTCGCGGTAACTATACATTAGGTATTAAAGAACAATTAATCTTCCCTGAAATTGATTACGATAAAGTAAGCAAAGTTCGTGGCATGGATATCGTTATCGTAACGACTGCTAACACTGATGAAGAATCTCGTGAACTTTTAACTCAATTTGGAATGCCATTCCAAAAGTAATCGTTAAATAAGGGAGGCGAAAACGTGGCTAAAAAGTCAATGATTGCGAAACAACAGCGCACGCCTAAATTCAAAGTACAAGAGTACACACGCTGCGAACGTTGCGGACGTCCACACTCTGTATACCGTAAATTTAAGCTTTGCCGTATTTGTTTCCGTGAATTAGCATACAAAGGACAAATTCCTGGTGTTAAAAAAGCTAGCTGGTAAAACTAGAAGTTTGGGAAGGAGGTAAAAATAATGGTCATGACAGATCCAATTGCAGATATGCTTACTCGCATTCGTAATGCGAACATGGTGCGTCACGAAAAGTTAGAAGTGCCTGCTTCTAATTTGAAAAAAGAAATTGCTGAAATTTTAAAGCGCGAAGGTTTCGTACGTGATGTCGAATTTATCGAAGACAATAAACAAGGTATCATCCGTATCTTCTTAAAGTACGGAGCAAATAACGAACGTGTTATTACTGGTCTTAAGCGCATAAGCAAGCCTGGACTTCGAGTTTACGCTAAATCTACTGAGGTACCACGAGTTTTAAATGGTCTTGGTATCGCATTAGTCTCAACATCTACTGGTGTTATTACTGATAAAGAAGCTCGTGCAAAACAAGTCGGCGGAGAAGTATTAGCTTACGTTTGGTAAGAGAGTTTCTGAATGAATGGAGGTGCACTAAATGTCTCGCATAGGAAAAAAACCAATTGAAATTCCAGCAGGAGTTACGGTTACTTTAAACAACAATACTGTTACTGTTAAAGGACCTAAAGGCGAACTTACTCGTTCTTTTAATCCTGATATTGCAATTAACATTGAAGAAAACATTATCACAATCACTCGTCCTTCTGATGTGAAGGAACACCGCGCATTGCACGGAACAACTCGTGCGGTAATCGCGAACATGGTTGAGGGTGTTTCCACTGGTTTTACAAGAAACTTAGAGTTAATCGGGGTTGGATACCGTGTGCAAAAACAAGGAAACAAACTTGTTTTAAACGTTGGTTACTCACACCCAGTTGAATTTGAACCTGAAGCTGGCCTTGAAATTGAGGTACCTTCTAATACAAAGATTACCATTAAAGGTACTGATAAAGAACGTGTTGGTGAATTAGCTGCCAATATTCGCGGAGTACGTCCTCCAGAGCCGTATAAAGGCAAAGGAATTCGTTACGAAGGTGAATTCGTTCGTCGTAAAGAAGGTAAAACTGGTAAGTAATGCCGCATAAGGTAAATGAAAGGAGTGACGTAAATGATTACGAAGCTTGATAAAAACGCTACTCGCAAGAAAAGACATGCTCGTGTTCGTGCGAAACTTAGCGGTACCTCAGCTCGTCCGCGTCTAAATGTGTTTCGTTCTAACAAACATATTTATGCTCAAGTGATTGATGATATGAGCGGAGTAACTTTAGCAAGTGCTTCTACTTTAGATAAAGAATTTACTCTTGATTCATCTAGTAATGTTGAAGCAGCAAAAGCGGTCGGTGAATTAGTCGCTAAACGTGCGGTAGAAAAAGGTATCACTTCTGTTGTCTTTGATCGCGGAGGATACCTATACCATGGACGTGTTCAAGTATTAGCTGACGCTGCCCGCGAAAACGGCTTACAATTTTAATAGACAAAGGAGGGACACAAAAAGATGCGTCGTATTGATCCAAACAAACTTGAACTTGAAGAACGCGTAGTTACAGTTAACCGTGTTGCGAAAGTTGTTAAAGGTGGACGTCGTTTCCGTTTCTCTGCTCTAGTAGTAGTCGGGGATAAAAACGGTCATGTCGGATTCGGTACTGGTAAAGCACAAGAAGTGCCAGATGCGATTCGCAAAGCCATCGAAGATGCAAAGAAAAACTTAGTCGAAGTGCCAATGGTTGGAACGACTGTTCCTCACCAAGTAATTGGTCGCTTTGGTGCTGGTGAAATTCTTCTAAAACCTGCTTATGAAGGTACTGGAGTTATTGCCGGCGGTCCAGTTCGTGCCGTACTTGAGTTAGCAGGGGTAGCAGATATCCTTTCTAAATCATTAGGAACGAACACACCAATCAACATGGTGCGCGCTACAATTGAAGGGTTAAAACAATTAAAACGTGCTGAAGACGTAGCGAAATTACGTGGTAAATCAGTAGAAGAACTGTTAGGATAAGGGGGGAATTCAAATGGCGAAACTTTTAATTACCCTTAACCGCAGTGTAATTGGTCGCCCTGAGGACCAACGTGCAACAGTTACTGCATTAGGATTACGTAAATTAAATCAAACAGTTGAGCATCAAGATAACGCTGCGATTCGCGGTATGATTAACAAAGTTGCTCACCTTGTAACAGTTAAAGAACAATAATTGATTGTTTTCTTTCATAAGGAGGTGCCAATATGAAACTTCATGAATTAAAACCTGCCGAAGGTTCCCGTAAAGAACGTAAAAGATTAGGACGCGGTATCGGTTCTGGTCAAGGGAAAACTGCTGGTAAAGGTCATAAGGGACAAAATGCTCGTTCCGGCGGTGGCGTAAGACTTGGTTTCGAAGGTGGTCAAACTCCTTTATTCCGTCGTTTACCAAAACGTGGTTTTACCAATGTCAGCCGGAAAGAATTTGCCATTGTCAATCTTGATACTTTAAATCGCTTTGAAGACGGTACAGAAGTTACTCCAGAACTTCTTATCGAAACAGGCGTAGTAAGTAACGAAAAAGCAGGAATTAAGATTCTTGCTAATGGAACGCTAGAGAAAAAGTTGACTGTAAAAGCTCACAAATTCTCCTCTGCTGCTAAGGAAGCAATCGAAGCTGCTGGTGGAACTACTGAGGTGAACTAATGTTCCAGACAATCTCCAATTTTATGCGCGTGGGTGATATAAGAAAAAAGATTATTTTCACCCTTTTAATGTTAGTCGTATTTCGACTTGGTACATTTATACCAGTACCGAATGTAAATGCAGATGTGCTTGCTAATCAAGATAAGCTTAGTGTATTCGGTATTTTAAATACCTTTGGCGGTGGAGCATTGAAGCAATTCTCCATCTTCGCGATGGGTATCATGCCGTATATCACTGCATCGATTATCATTCAGCTTCTGCAAATGGATGTCGTTCCGAAGTTTACGGAATGGTCCAAACAAGGTGAATCAGGGCGTCGTAAGATTGCTCAAATCACCCGTTATTTCACTATCATTCTTGGATTTATCCAAGCATTGGGGATGTCTTATGGCTTTAATAACTTAGCCGGTGGACAATTGATTCAAAACAATGGAATTGGTACTTATTTATTGATTGCAGTTACATTAACTGCTGGTACAGCTTTCTTGATGTGGTTAGGCGAGCAAATTACTGAAAAAGGTGTTGGAAATGGAATTTCCATAATCATCTTTGCCGGGATCGTTGCTGGTATGCCTAGCACCATTAATCAAATCTTTGTACAGCAATTTGAAAACGCAGGAGAAGCTCTTTTCTTACGTATTGTAACTGTTGTTCTAATAGCACTTGCGGTTATTGCCATTATCGTTGGAGTTATTTTCATTCAACAAGCAAACCGTAAAATTCCAATTCAATATGCAAAACGCGTAGTAGCAGGACGGAATCCGGTAGGTGGTCAATCCACGCACATGCCGTTAAAGGTTAACGCAGCCGGCGTAATTCCTGTAATCTTTGCTGTTTCGTTTATTGTAACACCAAGGACAATTGCATCATTTTTCTCACAAAATGATGTAACGCTTTGGATTAACAGATATCTTGACTATTCTCATCCTGTTGGGATGACGTTATATGCAGCACTAATTATCGCGTTTACTTATTTCTATGCTTTTATTCAAGTTAACCCTGAACAAGCAGCGGAAAACTTACAGAAGCAAAGCGGCTATATTCCGGGCATTCGTCCAGGAAAAAGCACGCAGGAATACTTAACTCGCGTTTTATACCGTCTAACCTTTGTGGGAGCAATTTTCTTAACAGTGATTGCTGTCCTTCCGACTATTTTTATCAAAATAGCGAATTTGCCGCAATCGGCGCAAATCGGGGGAACAAGCTTGCTGATCGTTGTCGGGGTTGCACTTGATACGTATAAGCAGCTTGAAGCACAATTAGTTAAACGTCATTATAAAGGTTTTATAAAGTAAAGGTTTTGGGGGCCGTTGGTTCCCTAAGACCCATTTATAGCACGAGGGGGAACACGTGTGAATTTAGTATTAATGGGCCTTCCAGGTGCCGGCAAAGGCACTCAGGCTGAAAGAATCGTCGAACAATACGGCATCCCTCATATCTCTACAGGAGATATGTTCCGTGCAGCGATGAAAGAAGGAACTGAATTGGGAATAAAAGCAAAATCCTTTATGGATAAAGGTGAACTTGTTCCTGATGAAGTTACGATTGGGATTGTACGGGAACGATTAAGTAAAGAAGACTGTCAAAAAGGCTTCCTACTAGATGGTTTTCCTAGAACAGTACCTCAAGCAGAAGCATTGGAAAATCTATTAGTTGATTTATATAAAAAAATCAATTATGTGATAAATATAAATGTAGACAAGAGTATTCTAATGGACCGTTTGACGGGACGCCGGATTTGTAAAGAATGTGGATCGACTTATCATTTAGTATTTAATCCTCCTGCAAAAGAGGGTGTGTGCGACCGCTGTGGCGGCGAGCTTTATCAAAGAGCTGATGATAATGCAGAAACCGTTCAAAATCGCTTAGACGTCAATATCAAACAACAAGAACCATTACTTACTTTTTATGAAACAAAAGGCTACCTACGCACGATTGATGGTCAGCAGGATATTCAAAAAGTATTCGCTGATATCGAGCAATTGCTTGAGGATTTGCATTAATGCTCATTAGTGAAACAGTGCGAGCGACTCTCGAACATCTCTTCAAAAGAAATCAAAAGTATGTGGAAGCAAAAGCTTTTCTATTGTACTGAGTATGTAGGACCGAGAGTTGGGCAAGACTTACATGTGGAATTCGTTATTCCTGATAATGTAGAAATTACTTGCGGACAGAAGACGAACAATATGTTAATATTAAAAGGTTGCTATTGTAGTACAACTGAGAAGAATTGCTTTATATATGATGATCAGAAGGGAGACGAGATGATGGCCAAAGATGATGTTATTGAAATTGAAGGTAAGGTTATTGAAACTTTGCCAAATGCAATGTTTAAGGTAGAATTAGAAAATGGTCATACTGTGCTAGCTCATGTTTCTGGTAAAATTCGAATGCACTTCATTCGAATCCTTCCGGGTGACAAGGTGACTGTTGAGCTTTCTCCATATGACTTAACACGCGGAAGAATTACTTACCGCTTCAAATAATCAGCTTGCACTCCGTACCATTAAGGAGGTTAGGATAATGAAAGTAAGACCATCTGTTAAACCGATCTGCGAAAAGTGCAAAGTTATCCGTAGACGCGGAAAAGTTATGGTTATCTGTGAAAACCCTAAACATAAACAAAAACAAGGTTAATTTTGAAGGAGGTGCGCTTCAATATGGCACGTATTGCTGGTGTAGATATTCCACGTGAAAAACGTGTAGTAATCTCATTAACTTACATTTATGGTATTGGTAAAAATACCGCACAAAAAGTTCTAGCAGAAGCTGGTGTTTCTGAAGATACTCGTGTGCGTGATTTAACTGAAGAAGAATTAAACAAAATCCGTGACATCATCGACAAATTAAAAGTTGAAGGTGATCTTCGCCGTGAAGTTTCTCTTAACATTAAGCGTTTAATGGAAATTGGCTGCTACCGCGGATTACGTCATCGTCGTGGTTTACCGGTTCGTGGACAAAATACGAAAAACAACGCTCGTACACGCAAAGGTCCTCGTAAGACTGTTGCGAACAAGAAGAAGTAATCGGCAAAGGAGGTTATTTAAATGGCACGTAAAACGAATACACGTAAACGTCGTGTTAAAAAGAATATTGAATCTGGTATCGCGCATATCCGTTCAACATTTAACAATACAATCGTAACTATCACTGATGTTCATGGTAATGCAATTTCATGGTCAAGTGCTGGTGCACTTGGATTTAGAGGTTCTCGTAAATCTACTCCATTCGCAGCTCAAATGGCAGCTGAAACTGCAGCTAAGACATCAATTGAACACGGCATGAAAACTTTAGAAGTTACTGTTAAAGGACCTGGCGCAGGACGTGAAGCTGCTATCCGTGCTCTTCAAGCTGCTGGTCTTGAAGTAACAGCAATCAAAGACGTTACACCTGTTCCTCATAATGGATGCCGTCCACCAAAACGCCGTCGTGTTTAATTTTTCTGTATAGAACTCGTATCATGCGTCTATAATGGATATGATACTTATTTTTTCCAGAAAAATTATTCCAGTTGTTGTGCACAAAACGGGAACGTATACATGGGGGAATTTCAATTATTACTTATAAATAATTGAGGTTTCGACGTTTTGAAGGAGGGTTATTTGATGATCGAAATAGAAAAACCAAAAATCGAAACGGTTGAGATCAACGATGATGCCAAGTACGGTAAGTTCGTCGTAGAGCCACTTGAGCGTGGATATGGTACCACTTTGGGTAACTCCTTACGTCGTATCCTATTATCTTCACTCCCAGGTGCCGCTGTTACATCGATTCAGGTCGATGGGGTACTTCATGAGTTCTCAACAATTGAAGGCGTCGTAGAGGATGTAACATCCATCATTTTAAACATTAAAAAAGTCGCTTTAAAAATCTATTCTGACGAAGAAAAAACACTTGAAATTGATGTGCAGGGTGAAGGACCTGTTAAGGCAGGCAATATTACACATGATAGTGATGTTGAGATTTTAAATCCAAACCTTCATATTGCGACATTAGCGACAAATGGACATCTTCGCATGCGTTTAACGGCAAGACGTGGACGTGGTTATACACCGGCTGAACAGAACAAAAGAGAAGATCAGCCAATCGGTGTGATTCCGATTGATTCCATTTATACGCCAGTATCACGTGTGTCCTTCCAGGTAGAAAATACTCGTGTAGGTCAAATGTCTAATTTTGATAAGCTTACGCTTGATGTTTGGACAGATGGAAGCACTGGGCCTAAAGAAGCGATTGCTCTTGGTTCGAAAATTTTGACTGAGCATTTGAATATTTTTGTCGGTTTAACTGATGAAGCGCAAAATGCTGAAATTATGATTGAAAAAGAAGAAGACCAAAAGGAAAAAGTTCTGGAGATGACAATTGAAGAACTCGATCTTTCTGTTCGTTCTTATAACTGCTTAAAGCGTGCTGGTATCAACACTGTTCAGGAATTAGCTAATAAGACTGAAGAAGATATGATGAAGGTTCGTAATTTAGGCCGCAAATCACTCGAAGAAGTGAAGGCGAAACTAGAAGAGCTTGGATTGGGCCTGCGTAAAGACGACTGATTTTGTGCTCGTTAGTAACGCTGCTTAAATTCCGCTTTATGACTTCAACAAAGGAGGGAACCCTTCATGGCATACAGAAAGTTAGGACGCACAAGTGCACAGCGTAAAGCTATGCTACGTGATTTAACTACAGATTTAATTATCAACGAGCGCATCGAAACAACAGAAACTCGTGCGAAAGAAATTCGTGTGACTGTTGAAAAAATGATCACTCTAGGCAAACGCGGTGATTTACATGCTCGCCGTCAAGCTGCATCATATGTTCGTAATGAAGTAGCTGATGCTGAAAATAATACAAGTGCATTACAAAAACTTTTCGCTGATATCGCACCACGTTATCAAGAGCGTCAAGGTGGATACACTCGTATTATGAAACTTGGACCACGCCGCGGTGACGGTGCACCAATGGTTATTATCGAGTTAGTTTAATAAATGCTTTAACAGACAACAAGGGCGCTGGACAGTTTACAAACAAACTTGTTCTTTGCCCTTTTTCTGTAAAGGAAATTTTATATTATGTTAGACCCAAGCCAAAACGAGTGTTATGATGAGCGTGACTCCAATTGATTGGAGAAATCTTAAAAGATTGACTTGATATCATGTAGACATTTTTTAGTTTTACTCGATATTAGGGATCTTTTATCATTGTCGTATCCCATGTGGATGCGTGGATTGAAATACGCCCCGTCTAGCTCATGCACCTCCTCCCATTTCTTTTATAGAAATCCCTATTTATCGCAGTTGAACACGTTGCTGCCGGGGACGAGGTGCGGGCTTTTTTTGTTATTAGGAAAAGGTAGATGAGATGAGCTGAGAGGAGGAATATCAATGAACAAGTCAATTGTTTCGCTTAAGGAAGTATCCTTTCAATACGATGAACAGGAACGCTATGCGTTAAATCATGTCAGCTTCGACATTTATGAAGGGGAGTGGCTGGCAATCGTTGGTCATAACGGTTCTGGTAAGTCGACGATGGCAAAGCTCCTTAATGGCTTGCAGTTTCCGCAGCAAGGCGAGATTACTGTTTGCGGTATGCAGCTTAACGAAGAGTCGATTTGGGATATCCGTAAAAAGATTGGAATGGTTTTTCAAAACCCTGATAACCAATTTGTCGGGACAACGGTGCAGGATGATGTGGCTTTTGGTCTAGAAAATAATGGGATACCCAGAGATGAAATGGTCCAAAGAGTCGAAGATTCATTAAGAAAAGTGAAAATGGACAAGTTTCTATATCAAGAGCCCCACCATCTTTCAGGTGGACAGAAGCAGCGGGTAGCCATTGCTGGTGTACTGGCCTTAAGACCTTCGATTATTATTCTTGATGAAGCGACGTCGATGCTTGACCCTAGAGGACGAGAAGAGGTATTAGAGACAGTTAGACTATTAAAAGCGGAAAAAGCTTTAACCGTTATCTCGATTACCCACGACTTGGAAGAGGCTGCTAAAGCTGATCGCATTATTGTTATGAATAAAGGAGAGGTTTTTCGCGAAGGGACACCGGAAGAAATCTTCTCAATGGACGAACAATTGATTCAATTAGGGTTGGATATTCCTTTCTCAGTGAAAATGAGCAAAGCTTTCCGGCAAAAAGGAATTGACGTATCCAAGCATTATTTATCGGAAGAAGAGTTGGTGACAGAGCTATGGACATCTCGCTTCAGCATATAGATTATCGGTACCAAGCAAACACGCCTTTTGAACGGCTGGCGATTGAGGATGTTTCTATAGATATACCATCTGGAACATACATGGCAATCATTGGGCATACTGGCTCTGGTAAATCGACAGTATTGCAGCATTTAAACGCCCTCCTGCAGCCTTCAAAAGGAACTGTTAAAATTGGTGACCGTGAAATTAAAGCCCAGCAGAAAAATAAGAACTTAAAGCAAGTGCGTCAAAAGGTAGGGATTGTTTTTCAATTTCCTGAACATCAATTGTTTGAAGAAACGGTAGAAAAGGATATCATCTTTGGCCCGCTAAATTTTGGTGTTTCAGAGCCAGTAGCCAAGGAACGAGCCAGAAAGGCATTGAAGCAAGTCGGGCTCGCAGAAGAGATTTTGGAAAAGTCGCCGTTTGATCTTTCAGGCGGACAGATGCGGCGGGTTGCGATTGCTGGAGTATTGGCGATGGAGCCTGATGTGATTGTCTTGGATGAGCCCACCGCCGGTTTAGATCCGCGCGGCCGTAAAGAAATTATGGATATGTTTTATGCCCTCCATAAAGATCGAAACCTTTCGACCATATTAGTCACTCATAGTATGGAGGATGCGGCCAGATACGCTGACCAAATAGTCATTATGCAGCAAGGGAAGGTTGTCAACCAGGGGACACCAGAGGAGATATTCTCTTCGCCCGTTGAATTGGTTAAAATGGGGCTCGATGTTCCGGAAGTGGTTCGTTTTCAGCTTAAGCTGGAGGAGAAAACAGGAATGAAGTTAGGTAAAATTTATCTGTCTATCGAAGAGCTGTCTTCTGCGGTAACAGAGGCTTTAAGCAGAGGTGTTCGCTCATGATGGAAAAAATGATTTTCGGCCGATATGTACCGGCAGATTCCGTGATTCATAAGATGGACTCCCGTTCAAAGCTCATTATTATCTTTCTATTTGTTTGTGTTATTTTTCTAGCGAATAATGCAGTAACGTATGCACTTATTGGAATTTATACTTTTTTCATGCTAGGAATGTCGCGGATTCCGATTCGTTTTCTATATGGCGGGCTTAAGCCTGTTCTCTGGCTTGTTCTGTTTACCTTAGTCCTACAACTTTTCTTTACAAAGGAAGGCGCACTTTTGGTTTCATGGGGGCCTGTGAAAATTTATGAAGAAGGCTTAAAAATGGGGATTTTTATTTCGTTGCGTTTCTTCTTTTTAATTTTAATGACCTCATTGCTGACATTAACGACTACTCCTATTGAGATTACCGACGGACTTGAAACCTTATTGAATCCTTTAAAAAAGGTGAAGTTTCCAGTACATGAAATGGCGTTGATGATGTCAATCTCTTTGCGCTTTATTCCGACATTAATGCAGGAAACTGATAAAATTATGAAGGCGCAAATTGCCCGTGGAGTTGAATTTGCCAGCGGTCCATTCAAGGAACGAATTAAGGCGGTAATCCCGCTGCTCATTCCCTTGTTTGTCAGTTCCTTTAAAAGGGCGGAAGAACTGGCGATTGCGATGGAGGCTAGAGGCTATCGCGGCGGAGAAGGCAGGACGAAATACCGGCAATTAAGCTGGCATCTGGCAGATTCCCTGCAACTAGTACTATTAGGTATGTTAACCATTCTTTTATTCTTATTACGTTCATAATGGGGCGAAACGATGCAAAGGTATAAATGTGTTATTTCCTATGATGGCTCGGGGTTTTCCGGTTATCAGGTCCAGCCCAATAAACGGACGGTCCAATCAGAGTTAGAAGCGATGTTGGCAAAAATGCATAAAGGGGCCAGCATAAAGGTCATTGGTTCAGGCCGTACTGATGCGGGCGTTCATGCCAAGGGGCAGGTCATTCATTTCGATTCCCCACTTCCGATTCCGGAACAGAAATGGGAAGTCGCCTTGAACTCGATGCTTCCAGAAGATATTTCTGTTCTATCGGTTAAAAAGGTAGACCCGTCATTTCATGCACGTTTTGATGCTGTTGGGAAAGAATATCGCTATGTGCTTCATTTATCTCCTATACGGGATCCGTTCCAGCGGAATTATGCCTCTCGGTACCCATACCCATTACATTTGGATGCAATTAGGGAGGCAAGTAAATTTTTCCTCGGAACCCACGACTTTACTAGCTTTTGCTCAGCGAAAACAGAAGTCGAGGATAAAATCCGGACAATTGAGACGATCGATTTTATTAACGTTGGAGACTTACTGACCATTCGTTTTGTCGGGAATGGCTTTTTATATAATATGGTTCGGATACTGGTGGGAACTTTACTAGCAGTTGGCTCTGGAGATTTTTCGCCTGAGGATATACCGGTTATTATAGAAAAAAAGGATCGACGCTTTGCCGGAAAAACAGCACCTCCTCAGGGTTTATATCTTTGGAAAGTTTTTTACTAACACAACCCGACCTGGTGTAACATTTTCTTGACAATTTGACTATTAGTATTTATTATATTATATGTGTGTGTTTTTAATCCCACGATAAAGCCCCGGAAAGTCTTCATCGTGATTGAAAATATATGAATTGAAACTTAAGCGCACAGCTGGCTTTAACCTTGATTCCCGGAACAGAATTATTGGTCGATTGCTTGATGATAGTGCGAACATAATAATCTTTAATGGATTTAATTAGGAGGGAAACTCATGCGTACAACGTTTATGGCAAATGCTAACAATATCGAGCGTAAATGGTACGTGATTGATGCTGAGGGCAAAACTCTTGGTCGTCTTGCTTCTGAAGTAGCATCAATCTTACGTGGTAAAAACAAACCTACTTTTACACCACATGTTGACACTGGTGATAATGTAATCATTCTAAACGCTTCAAAGATAGAATTAACTGGTAATAAATTAAATGATAAAATTTACTACCGTCACACTATGCATCCAGGTGGTTTAAAACAAAGAACTGCTTTGGAAATGCGTACAAACTATGCTGAGAAAATGATCGAACTTGCTGTTAAAGGCATGCTTCCAAAGAATTCTCTTGGTCGTCAAATGTTTAAAAAATTACACGTATATGCTGGCGCAGAACATCCGCACCAAGCACAAAAACCAGAAGTTTACGAACTTCGCGGTTAATTAAAAGGAGGGAAATCACTTGGCACAAGTTCAATATATTGGTACTGGTCGTCGTAAGAGCTCTGTCGCACGTGTGCGCTTAGTTCCAGGTACAGGCAAAGTTGTTGTTAACGGACGTGAAATTGAAGATTATATCCCATTTGAAGCTTTACGTGTTGTTGTAAGACAACCATTAGTAGCTACTGAAACTCTTGGCAGCTATGATGTTTTCGTAAACGTAAAAGGTGGCGGTTATACTGGTCAAGCTGGCGCAATCCGTCATGGTGTTGCTCGTGCATTATTGCAAGCTGATCCAGAATACCGTCCAACATTAAAACGCGCTGGATTATTAACTCGTGATCCACGTATGAAAGAACGTAAAAAATACGGACTTAAAGGCGCTCGTCGTGCACCTCAGTTCTCAAAACGTTAAAAACCCAGTCGTATCAAGGGTTACGCCCATTTGGATTCTATCACCAAATGGGCGTTTTTTTTTATCTGAAATCTGGTAAAAACCCGAAAGTGAATGTAATAAAATGAAAGGTTTTTTTGAATTATTGGTTATCGTGATTTATCGGTGGAAAGTGGAAATCGAGAAAAATGGATAGGACAGGTTTATTCCTTCAACTGGAACAAACGTTGCGGACGGCCAACTGTTCCGTATTGCAGGAATTCCTCAATAAAGTCCTTCTCGATGAGGTAATCCAAATACGCTCGGGCGGTTGAGCGGCTGACTCCTGCTAATTGAGCAATCTGTGCTGCACTGCTGAGCTGTTGTTCTTGTTTTATTGATTTCTTTATCCTTTCCAGAGTACGTAAGTCAAGGCCTTTTGGCAATTTTTCCTCAAGATGAGATTTTGGAGCTCGATATTTTTTAAGACCTTCTACAAAATTTTGGTCCAGCTGATTGCTCGAAAGTAAGTGGGATTTATATTGGCTATATTTCTTCAGCGTCTCTTTCAAAAGATCCAGTTTAAACGGTTTAATTAAATAATTAAAAATCCCTAATCGAAATGCCTCTTCAATAATATGAATTTCTGTAGCTGCAGTAATT
Source organism: Neobacillus vireti (assembly GCF_001026695.1). GTDB lineage: Bacteria > Bacillota > Bacilli > Bacillales > Cytobacillaceae > Neobacillus > Neobacillus vireti. Next base: position 22,720 of record NZ_LDNB01000003.1, on the reverse strand, counting down.
AAAATCACATCGCAGCGAAGGTTTCTTGAACGAATATCCCGTAAAACTTCAAGGCCAGAGCGATCAGGTAAATAAACATCAAGCAGGAGTAAATCAGGCTTGAGCTTACTAGATAGGGAAACGGTTTCATCAAAATTTTTGGCAATACCAACAAGCTGATATCCCTCTTGTTGTTCAATATACTTGCCATGAAGATTAGCAATCATAAAATCATCGTCAATGACTAATACACGTTGCTGCGAAGCACTCATCTCAATTCCCCCTTTATAGGCAAAGTGACAACCATTCTCGTACCTTTTAAATTACTATTGCATACTATTAACCCATTATGGTTCGAAATTAACCGAGCAATAAATGCTAAACCAAATCCCCGTCCCTTTCCTTTTGTCGTGATACCATCCTTGAAAATAGCATCTTTAATTGTGGGATCGATACCAGGTCCGTTATCCTCTACCTGTATAACCAGTTCATTTTCTTCTTCTTTTATATAGATGGATACAATAAAGTGTTCACGTTGAATAACAGATGTCTGTATTGCCTCGAAAGCGTTTTCAACAAGGTTTCCTAATATGGTAATGACAATTTCCCGATAGGGACAATTCTCAGTAACCAAGGAGGCGTTTTCTATCGTTAGTTTAATCCCAAGCTCTTGCGCCCTATGTGCTTTGCCAACCAGAATTCCAGCAATCGCCGGGTCACGGATTTTTGTCAAATAATACTGGATTGTATGTTGATAGTCTTCATTTTCTTGTTTAATAACCGCTTCAGCCAATTCATATTCATTCGTTTGGATGAGTCCTGAAATTAAGTGTAATTTATTCATGTATTCATGTCGTTGGCTCCGTAATGTATCCACATACTTCCCAATATCATCCAAGTGTTGATCGATTTTATCAAGTTGGAGCTTGTCCCGAAATGTGCTAACAGCGCCAATCACTTTATCCGCCAGAATCACGGGCACCCAATTGGAAATCACCAGCGTATTGCCGACAATCATCGGCTGATCATTTTGAGGGATGCCTTTTTGGAGGACATCAGGCAAACTGCTCACCGGCAGGATTGCCCCAAGTTCTTTTCCGATTAATTCACTATCCTCCATCTCCATGATTTTTTTTGCCTCACGATTGCAGGTAACGATTTTTCCCTCACCATTGACTGCGATGACACCTTCACGAATGGCTTCAAATATGGCAGATTGCTTCTCCATTTCAAAGGCAATTTCAAATGGCTCCAAATTAAAAATTTGTTTTTTGACATGGCCCGATAAAAAATAGGCACCTGTCAAACCAAAAAGGAGAGCAACTAGGCCAATTCCGATGAATTTCACCAAAAACGGTAACAATTGATGCCAAATATTTTTATCAAGATAACCAACGGAGACAATCCCGATTTGTTGGTGTTTCTGATTAAATATGGGAGTTTTTCCTCGAATCGAAGGACCGAGGGTACCTTTAGCTTTTGTGATACTATCTTTGCCTTTAAGGACAATGTCGTTATCCTCACCCACCATATATTCACCAATTCTTGCTGGATTTGGATGACTGTAACGAAGAGTATCCATGTTGCTTACAATAATAAATTCTGCCCCAGTTTTCATTCGAAGTGTTTCCGCAATCGGTTGAATCACTTCAGAAGGGTTTTGATTATCAAATGCCTTAATAATTTGCGGCATACTGGCGACTGTTCGCGCTACTGTAAGAGCTTGTTCGCCTCTTTCAGAAAATTTATTGGACACAAACATAAAGGAAAAGGCTGAAATCACCAAGATTAGGACGAAAAGAATATTGAAGGAAACAAGCCAATTAATTTTATTTCTCAAGGTCATTTTCTTTAAAAGCTGCATATCAGTCACCTTACATAATTATTAGAAAAGAAAGAATATACAAATATCTTACCAATAAAACGTCACAGCAAAAAGTCTTTTTCGCTGCCAATATCGTCAAAACTGTAAAAATCGTTCTTATTGAATTTTTTGCCAAAATATTTTAATTTCAGAAAATTCCTATAATATTTATGTAAGCGGTACCAAGTAAACAACGATAAAGGAGGCAGCAATATGAATCAACAGAGCCCGCGCTTACCAGATTCTCCAATGATTGATCTGCAAGGCGTCACTAAAGAATTTTTAAAGCCTTCAGGCGAGGTCCATACCGTTTTGCGCAATATTAATCTTCGCGTAGCAAAAGGTGAATTTTGTTCTATTGTCGGACCAACTGGTTGTGGGAAATCGACAACATTAAGTCTAATCGCAGGCTTCGAGGCACCTTCGCTGGGAAAAGTTCAAATCAAGGGAGAGAAGTTGGAAGGGATCAATTCCCGGGCTTCATGTGTCTTTCAAACGGAGAATGCATTTCCCTGGAAGACCGTCATTGACAATGTTTCTCTTGGTTTACGACTAAATGGGACGAGTAAAAATGACGCCTTTCAAGAGGCTAGGCGCTGGATCGAGAAGGTGGGATTGAAGGGCTTTGAGGGTCACTACCCGCATCAACTTTCCGGCGGAATGAGAAAGCGTGTTGCCTTGGCGCAGTGCTTGATCACTCAACCAGAAATTTTACTTATGGATGAATCATTTTCTGCGCTTGACGTACACACTAGGCATTTAATGGAAAATGAGCTTCTGAAAATTTGGGAGGAAACGTCCGCATCCGTGTTTTTTATCACGCACGATTTGGAGGAAGCGATAGCACTGAGCGATCGGGTTATTGTACTGACAGCGGGTCCGGCCGCAACAATTAAGGGCGATTATAGGATTAATCTGGAGAGACCGAGAAATGTGGCGGAAATTCGCTTTGATAAGCAATTCGCGGAACTTCATGAGCAAATTTGGAATGATTTACGAGATGAGGTGATGGTTAGCTATGCAAGTGCAAACAACGCTTAACACACAAGAAGAGATTGAGACACGGAAAAAGGAAATGAGGATCAGAGCCTCAAAAATAAAAATTCGCAATTTATCACTGCAAATTATCGTTTTCATAGCGATATTCGGCTCCTGGGAGTTCTTTTCGGATAAGAACATCATCGATCCGTTCTTTTTCTCCAGTCCGTCTTCCATCGTTAAACAAATTGTGGAATGGGTTATTGAAGGTACAAGTCAGGGTCCTCTATATGTTCATTTTGTTGTTTCATTTGAGGAAACAGTCATCGCCTTTGTTATCGGTGTCATTCTAGGAGTCATCGCCGGATATGCCCTGGGCATGAATGATCTTCTCGCAGTCATATTCGGACCTTATATCCAAATGTTGAATGCACTCCCGAGGGTTGTGCTGGCACCGATTTTTATTATCTGGTTTGGGCTTGGCATGCCTTCGAAGGTCGCACTAGGAGTTACGCTTACTTTTTTTATCGTATTTTTCAATGCCTTCCAGGGCGTTCGAGAAGTGGACAAAAACTTGCTCAACAACGCCCGTTTACTTGGAGCCAATAAGAGGCAGCTGGCCCAGCATGTCATCATTCCATCGGCGTTAACCTGGATTTTATCCAGCTTGCATTCCAGCTTCGGATTTGCATTGGTTGGCGCGGTTGTAGGTGAATTTATTGGCTCTACAAAAGGTCTTGGTTTTCTCATTGCGCAAGCCCAAGGAGCTTTCAATACCACCGGGGTATTTGCAGGGATGGTTCTCTTATCGGTTACGGCTTTGGCCGCTAACTGGGCCGTTTCTAAATTGGAAACGCGCTTTATCGCGTGGAGGCATGTTCGTCAATAGCTCCGGTTTTACGAATTTAATTCATAATATAAAGGGGAATGAAAGATGAAATTTGGTAAAAGCACAAAGTTTGGCGCAGGTATCATCATGTCACTAGGTTTGATTTTGGCCGGCTGCGGAAATGCGGATAAGACTGCTTCCCAATCGGATTCAAAAGGGGACGATAAACCGGCTGCTACTGAAACGGTTAAGCTTCCAAAAGTCAATATCATGGTTGGTGGATTGGAAAAAATTATCTATCTTCCGGCTAAATTGACAGAAAACCTGGGTTATTTCAAAGAAGAAGGACTTGAAGTGGAGCTTACGAGCCAGGCTTCCGGCGTCAATGCCGAGCAGGCGCTCATTGCCGGCGAGGTTCAGGGGGTTGTCGGTTTTTATGATCATACCATTGATATGCAAGCTAAAGGTAAAGAGCTTCAAGCGGTAGCGCTGTTTGCTACGAACCCTGGAGCCAGGCTAATGGTTACGAACAAAGCGAAGGATCAATTCAAAACTTTAGCTGATTTGAAGGGGAAAAATATCGGCATTACAAGCCCAGGGGCTTCATCACACTTTTTGGTCAACTACTTAGTTTCTAAAGGCGGAAACTCAACGAAAGACTATGTTCCTTTGGCCGTGGGGGCAGGTCCAACATTGATTGCCGCCATGGAACAAGGGAAGGTGGACATAGCATGGGCGACTCAGCCTACCATAGCATTGCTTGAACAAAAAGGAATTGCTACTTCGTTTGTGGACCTGGAGACCAAGGAAGGGTCGCAACAAACACTTGGCGGCACATATGCGGCCCCAAGCTTATATATGAATTCGGATTACGTGAAGAAAAACCCGGAAGTGGTACAGCGTTTAGCCAATGCTTTTGTTAAAACATTGAGATACATGAGCACGCATAAGGCGGAAGAAATTGCTGACAAATTGCCGAAGGAATTCTATGCGGGCGATAAAGAATTGTATATAAAATCGCTTGAATCCAGCTTATCCATGTTCACGGCTGATGGAAAAATGCCTGACGGCGGACCGGAGAAAGTGTTGGAAATTTTACAGGTATTTAAACCTGAGCTGAAAGACACTAAAATCGACCTTAACAAAACGTTTACCAACGAGTTTGTCGATAAAGTGAAAAAATAGAAGAATCCTAAAATACGGTAATTACACATTTATTTATCCGGAAGAGGTGTAAAAGACACCTCTTTTGGCTTGGTTAAAACTCTAATTAAAGGGTGTGACAATTTGAACAGCATGGTATCGCCGGGCTCCCGGCTAAGGGAAGCTATAAAAATGGAAAAACCGCTTCAGGTGGTTGGCACCATAAATGCATATACAGCCATGATGGCAGAGCGAGTAGGCTATCGCGCTATTTATTTATCCGGCGGCGGCGCGGCCAATGCCTCTTTTGGGCTGCCGGACCTAGGCATCACTACGTTAAATGACGTTGTCGAGGATGTTCGGCGGATTACAAACGCAAGCTCATTGCCGTTATTGGTCGACGCGGACACTGGCTTCGGCGGCGCCTTTAATATCGGACGTACGGTCCGCTTGATGATTCAGGCCGGTGCAGCTGGAATTCATATCGAAGACCAAGTATCGGCAAAGCGCTGCGGTCATCGGCCTAACAAAGCGATCGTCAGCCTCTCGGAGATGGTAGACAGAATCAAGGCGGCCGTAGATGCTAAGACTGATCCGGATTTTTTGGTGATGGCGCGTACGGATGCGCTTGCTGTCGAAGGACTGGATGCCGCCATTGAGAGAGCCTGTGCATGCGTTGAAGCCGGCGCAGATATGATTTTTCCAGAGGCCGTACTTACCCTGGAGCAATACGACATATTCGTTAAGGCAGTGGGAGTACCCGTACTTGCCAACATTACTGAATTTGGACAAACACCGCTCTTTACTGTCAATGAACTGGAACAAGCGGGTGTCAGTCTAGTATTGTACCCATTATCCGCCTTTCGCGCTATGAATGCAGCCGCCTTGAAAGTCTATCAGGGGATTCGCAGTGAGGGTACACAAAAGAATGTGGTAGATCTAATGCAAACGCGAATGGAGCTTTACGATTTTCTTAATTACCATGAGTATGAACAAAAACTTGACCGATTATTTAAGCAAGAAAATGAAGAGAGGTCATTATAGGAGAGCAAATCTGATAAAACGGAGGAATTTCTATGTCATTCCATACAAGCAATGTTAGACCTAAACCAGATCAGGTATTGCTGGATTTGGCCGATTATGTCTACGATGTTGAGATTCAGAGCCCGGAAGCCTATCAAACGGCGCGCTTTAGTATGATTGATGCGCTAGGCTGCGGCTTTTTGGCATTACGTTATCCGGAGTGTACGAAACATCTTGGCCCTATCGTTCCGGGAACCCTAGTTCCACACGGTGCAAAGGTACCCGGAACCCAATACCAACTGGATCCGGTGACAGCGGCGTTTAATATCGGCTGCATGATCCGTTGGTTAGATTACAATGATACATGGCTTGCCGCCGAATGGGGGCATCCTTCCGATAATCTTGGGGGCATTCTTGCCGCAGCCGACTACATCAGCCGAAGGAATGCTGCAGATGGTTTGGAGCCTTTGGTGATGAAAGATGTGCTGACCGCGATGATCAAAGCCCATGAAATACAAGGCGTCCTTGCGCTTGAAAACAGCTTTAATCGCGTAGGGCTGGATCATGTGCTGCTCGTAAAGGTGGCTACTGCCGCCGTGGTCACAAAGCTGTTGGGCGGATCGAAGGAAGAGATGATTAACGCGGTGTCTAATGCGTGGGTGGATGGGCAAGCGCTTCGTACATATCGTCATGCACCGAATACAGGATCCCGTAAATCGTGGGCTGCCGGAGATGCCACTAGCCGCGCTGTTCGTCTCTCCTTGATGGCATTAAAAGGCGAGATGGGTTATCCTTCTGCACTTACCGCAAAAACCTGGGGCTTTTACGACGTATTATTCAAAGGAAACGAATTCAAGTTTCAGCGTCCTTACGGCTCCTATGTGATGGAGAACGTGCTGTTCAAGATTTCTTATCCCGCTGAATTTCATGCACAAACAGCAGTGGAGTGTGCGATACGACTGCATCCTGAGCTTGAAGGCAGATTGGAAGATATCGATCGCATTGTGTTAACAACGCACGAATCGGCCATTCGCATCATCGATAAAAAAGGGCCGCTGCACAATCCGGCAGACCGTGATCACTGTTTACAGTATATGGTTGCGATTGGATTGATTTTTGGCGAATTAACTGCGGATCATTACGAAGATACAATAGCAAGCGATCCTAGGATTGATGCGCTTCGGGATAAAATGGTTACACAGGAAGATCTCCGTTATACCCATGAATATCACGAGCCTAACTTGCGTTCAATAGCTAATGCGGTGCAGATTTTCTTCAATGATGGGAGTTGCACGGAGAAAGTGGAAGTGGAGTTTCCGATCGGCCACAGTAAAAGACGTGCGGAGGGCATTCCGCTGCTGGAACAGAAATTTGAAGCAAACCTGGCTACTCGTTTTCCGCATAAGCAAATGCAAGCCATTAAAGAGCTCTGCTTAAACCAACAGGAACTGGAGCAAATGCCTGTCCATCACTTTGTTGATCGGTTTGTGATTTAGTTTAAAGCTTCATTAGGGGATGCAAGCAAATGGAAGACAGGGATTGGGTGCTTTTACAGGCTTTATATAAACATAAAAATATCACTAGAGCTGCACAAGAGTTATTTATTTCTCAACCTTCGCTCACTAAGAGATTGCAGGATATAGAAAAAGAATTCGGAGCAACAATTGTGCAAAGGGGAAGAAGGGGTGTTCAGTTTACGCCTGAAGGGGAGTTTTTAGCAAAGAGTGCAGATGAAATATTGCGTAATTTACGAATGATAAAGGAACATGTTCAGAACATGGGTACCAATGTGATTGCAGGGACATTGCGATTGGGGGTTTCCGATTATTTTACAAAGTATCAACTTCCCAGGATCTTAAAATTATTTAAGAATCAGTATCAAAATGTTGAATTTCAAGTTAAAACAGGCTGGAGTAAAGACGTTTTAAATTTGGTGCACAATCAAGATGTGCATATTGGGTTCCTTCGTGGTGACTATCAATGGACAGGTAAGAAGCATCTTCTGTTTGAAGAAACACTTTGTATCGCGTACAAAGATGAATTTGAGCTAAAGGATCTACCTCGTTTACCAAGAATCGATTATCGAACAGAATCTTTATTCAAGGGAATGATTGATAATTGGTGGACTGCAAACTTTGAACAACCCCCATTCGTTGGGATGATGGTGGACAAGGTTGATACTTGTAAAGAAATGATCATAAACGGTTTAGGTTATGCCATCGTACCCCGCTTTATACTAAATGATGTGCAAGACTTATATTTAATCGATATTAAAGATAAGAAGGGAAATCCCCTACTTCGAAAAACATGGATGTATTATCATGAGGATGCATTAGAAATGAAAATGGTTAAACTATTTGTCGATTTGGTAGAAAGTTTGGATTTATCAACGACACAGTGATTACCTAACGGCGTTGTTTTTAGGCTTTAGTAGATGTCTAAAACCGTCGTTTTTTTTGTGTGCAAAGAGGAACTAATTTTAATGAAAAGTAAGGAATTCTACAAAACAGGTATTCCATTTTTTGATGGTTAACAATCAAAAATCGATATTTTTATTATATATAATTCAGATTTATAATAAGTTTAAACAGTTTTCGAAATAAATACACAATTAAAGGGAGATGAAGACTAAAAGCATGAAAACAGAAAAAGGTTTCTTTCAAGCACGTTCAACTTTTATGGTAAATGATAAAACGTATAACTTTTACCGCTTGTTAGCCCTTGAGGAATTGGTTTCGGTAAATGTCTCCAAGCTCCCTTATTCTATTAAAATCTTGTTAGAGTCCTTACTACGCCACTATGATGGGATGGCAATTAAAAAGGAACATATTGAAAATCTTGCAAAATGGGGCAGTGATGAATGGAAAGGAAATATCGATGTTCCGTTTAAGCCTGCTCGAATCGTCTTGCAGGATTTTACAGGTATTCCAGTAGTTGTTGATCTTGCGTCTTTACGCCATGCTATGGCGGAAATGGGTGGAAATCCCAAGCTGATTAATCCCGAGATAGCAGTAGATCTTGTGATTGATCATGCTGAACAGGTGGATAAGTTCGGTACGCCTAATGCATTGAAATATAACGTCGACCGGGGATTTGAGCTTAATTATGAACGTTATAAGTTTTTTAAATGGGCAACACACTCTATCGATAAGTTTCGGGCGGTCCCACCTTCTACTGCTATCATCCACCAAGCGAACTTAGAATATCTAGCCAAGGTAGTTCATGGAGTAGAAGATGAAAATGGAGAATATTTAGCCTTTCCTGATACTTGTTTTGGAACAGATTCTCATACCCCAATGATTAATGGTGTAGGAGTCGTTGGATGGGGCGTCGGCGGTATTGAGGCGGAAGCCGGAATGCTTGGTCAGCCGTCCTGTTTTCCGGCTCCGGAGGTAATTGGAATTCGTTTGAAAGGCAAATTACCTGCAGGTTCAACGGGGACGAATCTTGCCCTTTATATTACACATCTGCTTCGCAAAAAAAAGGTAGTTGGAAAATTTGTAGAGTTTTTTGGAGAAGGGGTATCTAACCTGTCTGTGGCTGATAGGGCAACAGTCTCCAATATGTCACCGGAAAATGGAGCAACCATAACCATCTTTCCTGTAGATAATGAGACTTTAAATTATTTGCGTCTATCTGGACGAACAGATGAACAAGTACAGCTTGTGGAGGCCTATTGCAAAGCAAATGGGCTGTTCTTTACAGCAGATGCGGAGGAACCCGTTTATACAGAAGTAATCGAACTGGACCTTTCAATTATAGAAACAAGTGTTGCTGGTCCGAAGCGGCCACAGGATATGATTCGCCTGTCTGAAGTGAAAGATACATTTAGAAAGGCATTAACCCAAGAATTAGGAAATCATGGCTATGGTCTAGCCGAGGATGAGATAGACAAAAAAAGTTTAGTTACCAACCGTGACGGTAAAACGTCCCAAGTGAAAACGGGGTCTGTTGTCCTTGCTGCAATTACCAGCTGTACAAACACTTCGAATCCACATGTCATGATAGGGGCAGGTCTACTGGCTAAAAAGGCTGTGGAAAAGGGATTATCCGTTCCGCCATTCGTAAAGACAAGTCTTTCTCCTGGTTCGAAAGTGGTTACCGATTACTTGATGAAGGCAGGTTTGCTCTCTTATTTGGAAATACTCGGTTTCTATCTTGTCGGTTACGGTTGTACAACCTGTGTAGGAAACTCGGGCCCTCTTCCTGAAGAAGTTTCCGAAGCTATCATAGAAAATGATTTAATCGTTGCCGGAGTTTTATCTGGAAACCGTAATTTTGAAGGACGTATTCATCCTTTAATTAAAGCGAACTTCTTGGCTTCTCCACCATTAGTAGTTGCATATGCGATTACAGGAACCGTGGACATTAATCTTCAAAAAGAGCCACTGGGAAAAGACAAAGATGGAAATGACGTTTACCTAAAGGACATATGGCCAAGTGATTCAGAAATCGAGAATGTGATCGCTAAAACCATTACACCAGATTTGTTCAACTATCAAAATGGGGAAATTTTCACTGGGAACGAAGCTTGGAATCGTTTGGAGACAAGTGAGGACCTGCTCTACAAGTGGGAAGAAGATTCTACTTTTCTCCAGAATCCACCATTTTTCCAGAACATGTCTAAAGACGCTGGGCAAATCAGTCCACTCATAGGGTTACAGGTGCTTGCTAAACTAGGCGATTCTATCACTACGGATCATATTTCACCTGCAGGTGGTACGATTCCAGTAAACAGTGTGGCGGGTCAATACTTGTTGGATAAAGGAGTAAAACCAGAAGATTTTAGCTCCTATGGTTCCCGCCGGGGCAGTCATGAAGTCATGATCCGTGGAGGATTCTCCAATATTCGGTTAAGAAATCAGGTTGCACCAGGAACAGAAGGTGGGGTGACCACCTATTTCCCAACTGGGGATGTTTTGTCGATCTATGATGCAGCTATGAAATATCAAAAGGATGGAACAGGATTATTGGTGATTGCAGGAGTTGATTACGGTATGGGAAGTTCCAGGGATTGGGCGGCTAAAGCAACCGCTCTTCTCGGAGTAAAAGCAGTTTTGGCACAAAGCTTTGAGCGCATTCATCGCAGTAATCTTGCACTTATGGGAGTGCTCCCTCTTCAATTTAAAGAAGGGGAAAATGCAGATACCCTTGGTTTGACAGGAAAAGAACGATATGAAATTCATATTGATGAGAATGTTCAGCCAAAGCAAATGATTAAAGTTACTGCAGTGAATGAAAACAGGGAAAATAAAGATTTTGAAGTGACAGTCCGTTTCGATAGCGAGGTGGAAATTGATTATTACCGTCATGGTGGTGTATTACAAATGGTTCTTCGCACTAAACTGGCATCGGATAAAGTTATGAATTAAGTAAGAGGGAACCAGGAGGCAATTAACCAAAATGAGTAAATGCGAAAAACAAATGAAAATTCCAGCAATATATATGCGAGGCGGAACAAGCAAGGGTGTCTTTTTCCTTGAAGAAGATTTGCCAACCGACCCAATCGAACGTGATAAGGTATTATTGCGTGTAATTGGGAGTCCAGACCCGTATGGCCAGCAGATTGATGGAATGGGTGCTGCAACATCAAGTACCAGCAAGGTAGTCGTAATCAGCAAGAGTGATCAACCTGGTTGTGACGTAAACTATCTATTCGGGCAAGTAGCAATAGGACAACCCTTGGTTGATTGGAGTGGAAACTGTGGCAATCTTACCTCAGCGGTTGGTTCCTATGCGATATATCGGGGACTCATTGATGTTCCGCAAAATGGAGTGGCTACGGTGAATATCTGGCAGAAGAATATCGGTAAGAAGATTATAGCTCATGTCCCAATGAAGGATGGAGAGGTAGTAGAGCTTGGCGATTTCGTACTGGACGGAGTGGCTTTCCCTGCAGCGGAAATTAAGCTGGAATTTATTGATCCAGGCGCCGATGACGGGGATACTGATGGAGGGGCTATGTTACCAACTGGTAATCCCATTGATATACTTCGTGTCCCAGATGTTGGAGAGCTGGAAGTTACCTTAATCAATGCTGGGAACCCCGCTATATTTGTCTCGGCATCGTCAATGGGTTTAACTGGAACGGAACTACAAGGAGATATAAATAGTAATAGTGAATTATTAAAACGATTTGAAGTAATTCGGGCTCATGGTGCTGTAGCTATGGGTGCTGCGGAGAGTGTGGAATACGCAATGACCAAGCGGCAGCACACACCGAAAATCGCTTTTTTTTCGGAAGCTGCGAATTATACTACGTCGGACGGTAAGAAAATAAGCAGCGAAGATATCAATATTTTGGTACGTATACTTTCCATGGGAAAACTACATCACGCCATGACAGGTACAGGTGCTGTAGCGATCGCCGCCGCAGCTGCGATACCAGGAACAATTGTCAGTAGAATTTTAGGAAATACGATGTCTGAGCTTCGCTTTGGCCATCCTTCTGGTAGCTTAAGGGTAGGCGCGGTGGCTGAAAATGAGGATAAAGGTTGGGTCGTGAAGAAAGTGGTCATGAGTCGAAGTGCTCGAAGATTAATGGAAGGTTCCGTTCTAATACCTAAGACAATTGAATAGCAAATAATAGGGCTGCAAATGGCAGCCCTTAGTTTTTACGTCAGCTTATTTGGAGGTTATTGAATCTAAGTATTGGATCGTTGCTTCTTTGTTACCAGAAATTGAAGATTCTCTTTGTTTATCTTTGAGCAGCTTTTCCTGAGATTTCTTTAGTATTTCATCTTCTCTTTCTTTCGGGATGACAACAACTCCATCTTCGTCTCCGACAATGATGTCACCAGGGTTGACTGAAACTCCCCCGCAAGAAATGGGAACATTTAGTTCACCAACACCTGCTTTACCACTTGCAGCAACTGTTGTCCCTTTACAAAATACAGGAAACCCCAGTGCTTTTATGCCTTTCAAATCACGTATTACACCATCTACGACAATTCCACCCAGTCCCAATGTTTTTGCCATGCCCACTACAAAGTCGCCTGCAATCGCTCTGTATTCATCTCCCTTCGCATCGATTACGAGAATATCTCCAGGTTTTGCAGTTCGAATCGCTTTAAGTACAACTAAATTATCACCTACCGGCATTTTTACAGTAAATGCTCTTCCGCTTAATACATATTCCTCCTGCAGCGGCTTAATACTAGGATGTAGATTATTCAATCCATCTAGAGCATCAGAAATACAAGTGGCAGGAATAGAACGAAACAGTTCAACGAGTTGATTCATGGATTCAAACTCCTTTTCAATAGGTTCTTTCACATAATAATATACGGGATAAATGGGCTTTGATAAAATTCAAAATTGCTATATTTAGCCATAACAAAACACTATTTCATATTTGGAAGTGGATACTACAAAAAACGGATGTGATTCATGCTCAACATCCGTCTAGTCTACTAATTGGTTTTTTACCGCATAAAGTGCCGCCTGGGTCCGGTCCGCCAGCTCGAGCTTGGCCAAAAGGTTTGAAACATGTGTCTTTACTGTCTTTTCAGTGATGAAGAGCGCGGCAGCGATTTCTTTATTGCTTTTTCCTTTAGCGATTTCTTTCAAAACATCCAATTCTCTTTTGGTTAATTCCTCTAGTTTTGCAGGTTTGCTGTTATTAGATAAATTAGCCAACAGGTGTGAAGTCGCTGTCGGATGAAGCTGGTTTTCTCCGCTGATTATTTTTTTGATTGAGGCGACAAGTTCATCAGGCTGGATGTCCTTAAGCTGGAATCCGGAAGCACCTGCTTCAAGGGCGGGGATGACATGGTCTTGGTCTGAAAAGCTGGTCAACATCATTATTTTGATTTCGGGCTGTTCTTTTTTTATGATTCTTGTTGCCTGGATTCCGTCCATTTCAGGCATCACCAAATCCATGAGAATCAAATCTGGCTTTAGTGATTTTGCCAGTTCTACGGCTTCCTTCCCATTTGCGGCTTCCCCGATAATATCAAGACCCTTTTGGGTGCGAAGAAAAAAGACCAGACCTCTTCTGACAATGTGGTGGTCGTCGGCAATTAGTACACGTATATTCACTATATTTCCCCCTAGAACGGAATGTACATCTGTATTTCTGTCCCGCTTCCCGGCTTGCTCGTTAATCGAAAACTCCCATTTAACGACTCTGTCCGTGATTTCATATTTTTTAATCCTAATGAGGGGATATCAAGATTTTCATCATAATGGAAGCCGCAGCCTGCATCCTTGATTGTCATCATAACCCCATCTTTGGAAGTATGAAAAATTAATACTGCTTCTGTGGTTTGGGAATGCTTTTTGCAATTGGCTAATGCCTCTTGCCCGATTCGCCACAAAATTTCCTCGACCTTCCCCGGAATAATGAACGCTCCATTCACCATTGTTTCAATCGATAGGCCAAGCATATCCGCATAACTTCTTAGGGCACTTACAAGTCCATTTTCAAGTCCACGCGGTCGAAGCTGCCAGATTAACGCTCTCATTTCTCCAAGAGCTTCCTGGGCCAAATCCTGCATATAGCTGAAGGTTTGTTTTACCTCATTATTTTGGGTCATTTCGACACCAGCCCTTGCGGTAAGGCTGAGCGAAAACAAAAGCTGATTCACGGAATCGTGAAGATCCCTCGCCAGCCGATTTCGTTCGGCAATAAGTGCTGTCTCTTGTTCCCGTTGAGTCAGTTTGATTCGTTTCAATGAAGTTCCGATTTGATAGGCAACTGCTTCAAGCAATGCAAGTTCGTTTTTCTGAAAATGCATTTTGTTTGGCGAACCTACATTTAAAATACCAAACCGTTCCTGTCCGGCTCCAAGCGGGACGGTCGCATGATGAGTTAGGCCGCAAGTTTCTCCAGCCTTCTCTTCAATCGCCTCTTCAATCCGTTTACACTCCATAATATTCGTTGCTTTATTGAGTTGACGATTGTTGTATTTATTGACGCACCAACACTTGCCTTGGCACATCCTTTGTTTTTCGTCATTTGCCAAAGCGGGGGGCAGGGCTTCATCGGCTGCAAGCTGATGCGCACCATTTTCATCAATTAAAAAAATCCAACCAGTTTGAAGTCCTGTCACTTGAAGAAGTCTCTTTAAAACGCCAGACAACACGGCATTTGTATCGGTTCCCTCATTTAAAAGCTCTGCGATTTCTTTTAATATGCCGATTTCCTCGTATCCTGTCTCAACAGACACTCTATTCACCCCTCTAGCTTGATGCCTTCACTGTTATTATAACAGCAACTAAACAGCCCTTACCTGTAAAAACTCTAGGATTTCCTGATTAGGTCCTTCATAAAAAACAGTCTCCCAGCCATTCTCCAGTTTGTATGGACCTTCTATTTTTAGACTGGCATCAAACCTGCTGATTACTTTGGCAAGATCGCTTACTTCAAAACAAATATGAGCTGTTTTATCAGACAATTGGTGCCCAGAGATTAACTCAAGTCTGAAGTCCCCTAAGATCAGAAACACAATCTCTTCCCCCATGAAAAACATTCGGCTTTCTTCCAGAAACCCCAGATACTTTTGATAAAAAGCAATAGATTTCTCTAAATTATTCACTTCTAAGGCATAATGATGAAAACGCATGTAAAAGCCTCCGTTCAAATAATTAGATTCATATCGCCAAATTCATGCCATAAATATCCGGCTTCGATGGCTTCATCATAGGCCTTGAGTAAGTGACGTTCGGATATAAAGGCGGAAAGCATATCGAGGTGGCTGGCCTTCGGTTCATGAAGGCCGGTAATGATTCCGTCTGTTATTTTTAACGGATAATGTTGATTGATATAAAGATTCGTTATCCCTGATAGCACCTCGTTCCTAGCTGCAGTCTCAAGAGCCCTGACGACAGTCGTCCCAACCGCGATTACCTTTTTACCGGATGCTTTTGTCTGGATAATCTTTTCCATTGTACGCTCAGAGATTTGATATTCTTCATCATTATCTTCAGGTGTTTGAACCAAACTATCATCGAGCAAATAACTCAACCCTGTATGAAGTTGAATAAACTCAAGTTGTATGCCTTTGCGCTTCAATTTAAAGAGCAGCTCCCAGCTAAATGCCCTGCCGGCAGACGGCATCTCAACGGAACCGGGATGGCTGGCAAATACTGTTTGGTAGTAATCCAGTTCCCAAGGTTGTTCAATATATTCATAACGGACCGGCTCACCGAGGGCGTAAATGATGTTGTATAAATCCGTCCCTTTTTTAGTAAACCTAATCTGTTTAAGTGGAGAATTCTCTTTTTCACCGATCACCATTGCTGATAATTCAGGCGAAAATTGCAAAATATCGCCCGTTTTTACAGGGTTTGCTACAATAAGCGCTTCCCACATATCTTCGCCGCGGCGCCTTGCCAGCCGGATTTCAACCTTTGGTGCGATTGGAACGGTGTTTCTTAACCATTTGGCCTGCAAAACTGCAGGAATGGTACGACTATTATTTAAAATCACCAGATCACCGGGCTTGAGATAATCTGCCAAGTGAAAGAAATGGTCATGCTTGATTTCTCCTGTTGTCCGGTCCAGCACCATCATTCGGACATGATCTCTTCGTAAGCCTCTTTTTTCCGGAGGATGGGAAGCATTAAGTTCATCAGGAAGGTAAAAATCCAACGCTTTAATCGCTGTCATTCCTTACACCTCCTCTGACTGGGCCGCAAACCGCTGGCCATTAATTTTTGCAGCTCTATCTGATGCTAGGTATAAAAATATCTCAACAACATCCTCAGGCTTAGCCAATGGATAATCGCAGTCGGGAACAGCTAATTGGTGCATGTCTGTGTCCATTTCCCCTGGATCGACCATGTTGACGCGGACATTGGTCTCACTTAATTCATCTGCCCACGTTTGCGTGAGGCCCTCAACGGCAAATTTTGAAATCCCGTATGCTCCCCAGCCTGCAAAGCCGGTATGACCGGCTTCGGATGTTACATTGATAATCGAACCTAAATTCCGCTCAAGCATCCCTGGAATTACTCTTCTTGTTACAAGAAATGGCGAAACTGCATTCACTCGGAGCACCTCGGCAAAATCCTCTTCAGGGTAGTCGAGAAGCAATGGCATTGGACTTGGTCCCAACATAGAGGCATTATTGATCAGGACATCAATATGGTCGTATTCCTCCTCAGCCATCGCAATGAATCGCTCTACATCCCTTGAATTTGCGATATCAGCAGTAACCGCCAATACCTCAGCACCGAAATCCTCGGCTTCTTTCTTCACTCTTTGTAGGCTTTCCTTAGTTCTTGCACATATCGCCAACTTCGCTCCTTCTTTTGCAAATGCCAATGTTAATGCCCTGCCCAAACCTTTAGAGGCACCAGTAATCATTACGACTTTATTTTTCATAATTATCATCCCTTCATTACTTGATGACTTAAGCATACTGGTTTCTTCCAAATCCTCCCTCAGAAAAAAGCTTGAACTTTATCTACAACTTTTGGATGAGAAAAGAGACAAGATCCGGGTCCAAAGGACAAATCGGTTGATTGGGATCATACTCACGGGAATAAAAATTGGAAAAAGCCTTTTTGCATTTCTTATGAACGAGGGATAAAGACTAGTTCTAAGAGGTGAAAATGAAGTGACTGTGATTACATCCTTTAAAGAAAAAAGACGAGAAAAACAAATAAAATACGAGCGCTCCGTACTGAAGGAGTTATCAATCAATACATTGAAAGAAAGGGTACGACAATACTTTGGGTCGACAAAAATCGCCTCAAGCTTTGTGATGAATACAGGAATAGAGGAAGCTTGTTATGATGTGGCACTGGAAGCCTTCTTATTAGGAGCAAAATTCAGCAAGTTTGGCTATTATGGAGAGGATATAGAAGCAGTGCGCTTACGCTGCTTTCGTGAAGAAAAACACCTTATTGATACGCTGTACAACTTTTTACTCTATTGGGGAAGTGGAGAGGAAGGCACCATGAGTGAATCCCTCTATTACCTTTGTGAGCAATATATTCACGTCTGGTGGCGGGAAGGTTACGAAAAAGGCCAAAGACGCCACAAGCTTCGACTTCACTAATACACTGTTCTAAAACCGCTCCTTGTCCCATATATTTTATTGAATCAGGGACGAGCGGGAGGGAATGATTAGGGTTGTTAAAGCGCAGATTGAAAATTATCAGCTTTATTGCAGGATTACTTGTGTTATTTCTCATATTACAGCATGATTTTTCCGAAAATAATTCATGGAATTCATGGAATCTGCCACTATCGGGAAAGATCATCTTGCTTGATGCAGGGCACGGCGGACCGGATGGCGGAGCTGGAACCGGCAAAACGCTTGAAAAGGATATTGCCTTAAAAATTACCCTTAAAGTCAGGGATTATCTTCAGGAGCAGGGCGCTCTTGTGATTATGACGCGGGAAACGGATAAAGATCTGGCTGACCCTGATGTAAAGGGCTACAGTAGAAGAAAAGTTGAGGATTTGAAACAGCGATTAAAAATGATCAATAGCTCCGATAATGACTTTTTTGTCAGCATCCATCTAAATGCGATTCCGTCCGCTAGATGGAGCGGTGCCCAAACCTTCTATGCACCCCAGCATAAGGGAAATGCCAGGGCTGCTAAATTTATTCAGGAAGAGCTGCGTAAGAACTTGGAGAATACAACTCGAAAAGCGAAGCCAATCAATAATGTTTATATCTTAAAGCATGCTAAAAAACCAGGAATATTGGTAGAGGTTGGCTTTCTTTCTAATCCAACGGAAAAGGAATTGTTAAAAACAGAGCCCTATCAGAGTAAGGTAGCCGCATCGATCAATAATGGTATTATGCGGTATTTTACAAATGAAAAGGAATTGAAAGAAACAGATTAAGGAAGGCGGTCACCGTCTTCCGTTTTTTGTTTAATTTTGAAGGTAAAACAGTGTGATTCATTTAACTGCTTCTATGCTTGATTATGATATACTTAAGTATGGAAACGAATTCAAAAGGTGAGGTGTTTTTTTATGTTAACAGAAGTGAGCGTCCGTGAGGTTATTGGCAGCCTCAAAGAACCATTTTTACATAAGACATTAGCTGAATTAAATGCAATTGAGGAAGTTAAGATTAAAGAAGAAAAGAACCATGTCAGCGTTAAGATAGGAATTGCAAGAACGGGGACGAGCGAACAGTTACAGCTGCAAACCCAGATCGTTAACGTATTAAAAGAAGCAGGAGCGGCAACGGTGGGGATTCGTTTCAGTGAGCTGCCTGAAGAGGTATTAGCTGCACACCGTCATGCTGAACCAGAAACGAAAGAAAAAAACCTGCTTAATTCTGAGAATACAACGTTTATTGCAATCGCGAGCGGAAAAGGCGGGGTTGGAAAATCAACGGTATCTGTTAACCTTGCTGTTGCGCTTGCACGCCTTGGTAAAAAAGTTGGACTCATTGATGCCGATATTTATGGTTTCAGCGTTCCTGATATGATGGGGATTACGCAACGGCCGGTTGTTCGCGGCGAAAAGATTATTCCTGTGGAACGTTTTGGCGTCCAAGTTATTTCAATGGGCTTCTTTGTTGAGGATAATGCTCCGATTATTTGGCGCGGCCCGATGCTTGGTAAAATGTTAAACAGCTTCTTCAATGAAGTTGAGTGGGGAGAAATCGATTATTTACTATTAGACTTACCGCCGGGTACTGGGGATGTGGCCTTGGATGTTCACACCATGCTGCCTGCATGTAAGGAAATTATCGTCACTACCCCGCATCCAACAGCAGCCTTTGTGGCGGCACGTGCCGGTGCAATGGCGCTTCGTACCGAGCATGAGGTGCTTGGTGTCATTGAAAATATGGCTTACTTTGAAAGCAAGTTAACCGGTGAAAAAGAATATGTATTTGGTCAAGGCGGCGGTGATAAATTGGCGGAAGAATTGAATACAGAGGTGCTTGGACGCCTGCCGTTGAACCAGCCGGATTGGAACGATGAAGACTTTGCACCTTCTGTGTATCAGGAAGATCACCAGATTGGAAAAATTTATTTGGAAATTGCCGAAAAGACGGTAAGTCTGTTGAATAAGTAAAAAATAAAACCTCTTCCGGACAGCGGAAGAGGTTTTATTTTTTAGAAATGCTCTTTTCTTATTTAAGAGCCGCCGCCGTCTTGCCCACCGCTGGCTTTACTGTCGCTTTGGTCTCCTTTACTGCCTTCCTTGCTTTTCATGTCCTCGGCTGCTTTTAGCAGGATCTCTTGCATTTTAGCCTTAAATAGTGGACTATCGACTGTCTCCGTAATGACTTTCTGAAGATGTTCGCGATAGTCTTTGCTTTTTAGAGCATCAGCCAGCTCTTTCTGAATTTCAGGTTCTTTAAAAACCTCAATCATCATTCCTCTGTATTCGGGATCATTCATTAATTCCTTTAATAATTTTTCATTTTCGGATCTCATGTTTTTTGCTACGCCTTGAGCAAATTTTGGATCATTAAAGGTTTTTTTCCAAAACTCAGTCGCTTTATCTGATGTTAGTGTTTGTTGTATGGTGTCGGAGACCACCTTTTGGTCCATAACCAGCTTTTCTTTCATCTTATCGTCAGACATGACATCCTGAATTGCTTTCTTTCCATCGTCTGTTTTTAGGATATCGACAACCATTTTCTTGGTCTGATCGTAATCTATTTGCCCTACACTGCTTGTATCACCCGACGAACAGCTCGTCAAGAACACCATGATGGGCAGGAGGAGCACTATATTTTTTCCTTTCATTTTCAAGCTCCTTTCACATAAGAATCCTTAATTTTATAATGAAGAAAATCGGCAAAGATTATTCGTTGGTAACGCAAATTATGGATTTTTCAAATTCGGATTGGTACAATCAGAGGGAAATTATTTTAAAAACATGGGGGTTTATTGTGTGACAAGCCGTAATTTGGTAAAACTGTTTTGGAACACATTATTAGTTGGCGGGGTCACGACGGCTATTGTGGGATTGTTTGTGCGCTGGCATGAATTGCAGCCATATTTTGTTCATTTTAAAATTGGAGATATTATTTCCGCCCTCATCTGGTTAATTGTCATGGGGTTTCTTTTCAGTGTCATCAGTCAAATGGGTTTTTTCGCCTATTTAACCATTCATCGGTTTGGTTTAGGAATCTTTAAATCTGCTGCCCTTTGGAATGGAATTCAGATGGTCCTCATCTTATTTGGATTATTTGATTTAGTTTATTTACGTTATGTAAACTTTGCCAAGCCGGGAGATTCTATTCTTCCTTATTTAGTCCCAGCTCTGTTTCTTTTAATTGTTGGATTAGTTGTCGCCTGGATGAAAAGCAAGGAAACCAATCGCGAAGCATTTATTCCTGCGCTTTTCTTTATGGTCGTCGCAACGTTAGTGGAATGGGTTCCTGTTCTAAATGAAAATGCTGTAAACTGGTTTTATACAATGGTGTTTGCTCTAATAGCCTGTAATGCCTACCAAGTATTAATCCTTCATAAACTAAATAAGAAATCAGAACAGGAAAGACAACAACGTCAAAGCCAATCAGATAACAGAGCAAAAAATAATAAGAAAATGAACAAAAAACCGTCCATTTAAATCAGTGGTCGGTTTTTTGATATTCCTCTTATTTAATTTCCTGTGAATGAATTTCTCCGTTGGCGATCATTTCGGAAACCGATACGAGCTTTAGACCCTTTTGACGGATATCCTCCAATATCAGCGGTAGTGCTTTCGCTGTTTGTTTGGCTGAATCTGAGGCATGGAGGAGAATAATATCGCCCTTATCAGCCTTTTTTACATTTTCCACAATCTTTGCAACCCCGGGATTTTGCCAATCCTTTGAATCAATTCGCCAATGGACCATCGTATACCCATATTTTTCTGCGATTTTTAAGGTGCGCTTATCGAAATGTCCAGTCGGTGCACGCAAAAGTTTTATATCCTTCACATTTAACTTTTTAAAGGCTACCTGAGCTTTTGAAATGTCCTGGCCAATTTTAACATCCTCGATATCCATGTAGTCTACGTATTCGTATCCAAGAATGCCAATTTCAAACCCATCTTTTACAATTCGTGTGACGATGTCAGGGTGCTGTTCAGCCCAAGACCCGGCCAAGAAGAATGTGGCCGATTTAACATTCTCTTTTTTTAGTATGTCTAAAATTGGTTCTGCCTTCTCATCGCCCCAACCGATATTAAAGGTAAGCGCAAGGTCCTTTTCTCCGCGATAAACCGCTTTCGGCCCATCCTTGGTTGAAAAGACCGGTATTTGTGCATGGTTTTCCATGTAAAGAAACCCAGCGGTAAAAAAAGCAGCTATCAAAATAAGTGCAACGTTTTTCAAAGATTTTCCGTTTACAATTAAAAAGAATTTCATCTGGCTCCCACCTCGTCCAATACCATCCTTGTCTAATAACTATGCCTGTATGATTAGAATTATGATTTAAGATTTTTATAATAAAAATTTCAATTCTTGGAAAAGACTACTATAACTAAATTCTTTCGCTGGAGGTTATTCAATGTTTGGACTTCTAATAAACGAAAAAGAAATAAAAGAAATGGAATACCTTATTAAAAGAGAAATGGATGAAATATTATTTGATTTACGGGATGAGCGCATTGATCATATCGTAAAAAGAACAATGGAAGAAAGATATAAAATCTTATTTACATTATTTAGACGGGTTGCTTCTCCACATGAATGTTTAAAATATATGAGGAGAGGGAAGAAGGATAGGAAAAAGGGTTAAGGTTGAATAGAAGAATTTCTACAACAGAATATTTTTTTAGAAAATGCGTTGACATCTATTTATTATCTTGTTATATTAATAAACGTCGCTGATGACATATTAAATAACTTCGAAAAAAGTTATTGACATTACGGTCAACGGATGCTATATTAATAAAGTCGCTTTTGAGCGATGATAACATTTGTTCTTTGAAAACTAAACAAACAAAAACGTCAACAAACAATATTTTTTAGTTTTTTTATAAAACT
>NZ_LDNB01000027.1 GCF_001026695.1 Neobacillus vireti | reverse complement strand
TTAAAAGTCAGATGCTCTACCAACTGAGCTAATGGCTCATACTAAGATGATTCACTAATCTTTAATTGTGGTAAGTCAGATGCTCAAAAGAACTTACGTTCTTTCTCGCAGATTGTTCGCAGAAGCTTATTCAATGAAGTCCGCAATCTGCTCTACCAACTGAGCTAATGGCTCGTACTTAGATAATTTACTAAGTAAAACTGGTGCCGGCGAGAGGACTTGAACCCCCAACCTACTGATTACAAGTCAGTTGCTCTACCAATTGAGCTACCCCGGCATGTAGTTTGAAATAAGTTGTTAAATAAAATTATGGTGGAGGATGACGGGATCGAACCGCCGACCCTCTGCTTGTAAGGCAGATGCTCTCCCAGCTGAGCTAATCCTCCAAAATATATGGTGACCCCTACGGGATTCGAACCCGTGTTACCGCCGTGAAAGGGCGGTGTCTTAACCGCTTGACCAAGGGGCCATTGTAATTCTCGACAAAATAATAGCCCCAAATGGGGCNGGCAGCGTCCTACTCTCACAGGGGCGCATGCCCCAACTACCATCGGCGCTGAGAAGCTTAACTTCCGTGTTCGGTATGGGAACGGGTGTGACCTTCTCGCCATTACTACCAGACTATATGAAATTTGAGGTTTCATTCCCTCAAAACTAGATAATGCAGAAGAAGTGCTATAAAAACGAGTTCGCTTTAAAAATTTGGTTAAGTCCTCGAACGATTAGTATCAGTCAGCTCCACATGTCGCCATGCTTCCACCTCTGACCTAT
>NZ_LDNB01000026.1 GCF_001026695.1 Neobacillus vireti | reverse complement strand
CCCCATTATTTACTCTATTTTCAGAGACTGATTTCTTGTTTTTTTTACGTGCTTGGCATTTAAAACCTAACTCATGCATTAACCTTCTCACTACTTTCTCCCCAACAATAAGGTTATACTTATCTTGCAATTCCGCACGTATTTTTCGATACCCATAGTTCTTATGGTGTTCGTGGAAAATTATAGTAATATTCTCTTTTAATTCTGTCTCGGTTTTGTTTTCTTTTTTATCTTTCCCTTTATTTCTTATATATTTATAGTATCCAGCTCGTGACACCTCAAGTTTTTCACATATTTTAGAGATGGGGTATTTAGACTCCAATTCCTCTACTACCTTAAACTTTGCTTTTTTTCCTCCTCCTTTAGAATTTGAAGATACTTTTTTAGTATTTCGTTCTCCATTTCTAATTCCTTAATTTTATCTTTATCGTTAAGTAGGCTCTTTCTTTTTTTTCGTTTTAATCCAACCTCACCATATGTTTTATATTTATCAATCCACTCATAAATGTAATCTGGATCAGAAACTTCCAATTGTTTGGCTACAATTTTTACACTTTCGCCGGCTTGTATTCTTTTAACTGCATCTAGTTTTAGTTCGAATGAATAAGATTTATTTATTCTTTTAGTTGACACTTAAATCACTCCCTTTATGACAATTATGGTCATAGATTTCCGGAATTATTCGTGTCAACTATTATGGGCGCAATTCACTGTCACC
>NZ_LDNB01000025.1 GCF_001026695.1 Neobacillus vireti | reverse complement strand
TCAGCTTGGTAGAGCACTTGGTTTGGGACCAAGGGGTCGCAGGTTCGAATCCTGTCTTCCCGACCATTCTTCTTACTTCTTTATGGGGCCTTAGCTCAGCTGGGAGAGCGCCTGCTTTGCACGCAGGAGGTCAGCGGTTCGATCCCGCTAGGCTCCACCTTGATTTAATTATATATATTTGGCGGTGTAGCTCAGCTGGCTAGAGCGTACGGTTCATACCCGTAAGGTCGGGGGTTCGATCCCCTCCGCCGCTACCAAATATCTTAAAGTTGTATTCTACTTGGACCTTTAGCTCAGCTGGTTAGAGCAGACGGCTCATAACCGTCCGGTCGTAGGTTCGAGTCCTACAAGGTCCACCATTAGCTTCATCTTATTACGGAGGAATACCCAAGTTTGGCTGAAGGGATCGGTCTTGAAAACCGACAGGCGGGTCATACCGCGCGGGGGTTCGAATCCCTCTTCCTCCTCCATATTATCTTTATTATTATTATTGTCGCGGGGTGGAGCAGTCTGGTAGCTCGTCGGGCTCATAACCCGAAGGTCGCAGGTTCAAATCCTGTCCCCGCAATTCGGTCTGGTAGTTCAGTTGGTTAGAATGCCTGCCTGTCACGCAGGAGGTCGCGGGTTCGAGTCCCGTCCAGACCGCCATATGTTGGCTCAGTAGCTCAGTCGGTAGAGCAAAGGACTGAAAATCCTTGTGTCGGCGGTTCGATTCCGTCCTGAGCCACCATTTTTATTTGAATAGATTGTTGTTATGGCGATTGTGGCGAAGTGGTTAACGCACCTGATTGTGGTTCAGGCATTCGTGGGTTCGATTCCCATCAGTCGCCCCATATTATTTTTTTGCGGGTGTAGTTTACTGGTAAAACCTCAGCCTTCCAAGCTGATGTAGTGGGTTCGATTCCCATCACCCGCTCCAAAATATGGGCCTATAGCTCAGCTGGTTAGAGCGCACGCCTGATAAGCGTGAGGTCGATGGTTCGAGTCCATTTAGGCCCATTATCATATAATCATATTTATATTATTCCGCAGTAGCTCAGTGGTAGAGCTATCGGCTGTTAACCGATCGGTCGTAGGTTCGAGTCCTACCTGCGGAGCCATTTATGGGGAAGTACTCAAGAGGCTGAAGAGGCGCCCCTGCTAAGGGTGTAGGTCGGGTAACCGGCGCGAGGGTTCAAATCCCTCCTTCTCCGCCATAAAATTTTTGGCCCCTTGGTCAAGCGGTTAAGACACCGCCCTTTCACGGCGGTAACACGGGTTCGAATCCCGTAGGGGTCATACAAAAAAACTGATGATAATTATCATCAGTTTTTTTGTGTTCTTTTTTAGATTGTCCAGATCAATCCTCACCAATTTTCCCTTATCTTTGGTTTGTTTTCACAAAAAACATTATATCTAGATAGCATTTTTCTTTAAACTATATTCTCGGATATATTGGTACCGCTTACATTCTCCTTCGATGAACTAATTTCAGACTATTCTTTTATTAAAAATCAAATAATTTTTTTGCTTCATTTTTAAAAAAATTTATAAAAAACTTTATAGAATTTTGTCGTTTACTGCAAAATAATATGTCGATCTGTGCTGAAATTTGATGAATAACCCCTCATTATAACAGCCTGTATCGGTTGTTGTCAGAAAAGATAAAAAAGTTTTTCGAGGCATATGCTTCATTTGCACTTATAATTGGTCTTTGAAATACATATTTTCATTGAGGATGAGGAGAGCCATGACAGTGAACACGATATTTCCGACTGATTATCAGCTGCACTTATTTCACGAGGGGAATTTTTTTCAAAGTCATCAGCTTTTTGGCGCTCATATCTTTAAGGATTCCGACAAGGTTTATACACGTTTTTGCGTATGGGCACCTAATGCCAGCCAGGTACGGCTTACGGGCGATTTTAATAACTGGAATGGTGATGGATATGAACTAAGAAAAGTTAATGATGAAGGCGTATGGATTCTAATTTTAAACCAGGAACTAGAAGGCAGGCTTTATAAGTATGAAATAATCTCACAAACAGGGGAAAGATTTTTAAAAGCAGATCCGTTTGCATTTTATTCGGAATTAAGGCCAAATACTGCTTCAGTTGTGTATTCGTTAAGCAGTTATGAGTGGGAAGACGACCATTGGATGAAGCGAAGAGAAAAACAGAACCTTTTATCAGAGCCTGTAGTCATTTATGAAATCCATCTAGGGTCCTGGCGAAAAAAACCAGACGGAAGCTTTCTGTCCTATAAAGAATTGGCCGCAGAAATTATTCCATATGTAGTGGAGCATGGCTTTACCCATATAGAATTATTGCCACTTGTCGAGCATCCGCTCGACGATTCGTGGGGATACCAAGGAACAGGTTACTTTTCTGCAACATCCAGATATGGTACACCTGATGACTTTAGATACTTTATTGATCAATGTCATCAGCATGGGATTGGTATCATTCTTGATTGGGTTCCCGGGCACTTTTGCAAGGATGCGCATGGCTTATACCGCTTTGATGGAACACATATTTATTCTTACAGCCATGCTGAAGATAGAGAAAATGTAGTATGGGGTACAGCGAACTTTGACCTTGGAAAGGGAGAGGTACAAAGCTTCCTCATCTCAAACGCACTTTTTTGGATAGATTATTTTCATATTGATGGGTTTCGGACGGATGCGGTTGCTAATATCATTTATTGGTCTAATTCCTTTGGAAATAAACGCGAAAATTCATTTGGAATTAACTTTTTGAAAAAGTTAAATAAGGAAGTCCATGAATATGATCCGCATTTTTTAATGATAGGAGAGGATTCCACCGATTTCCCTCAAGTAACAGGTCCCGTTCAGTACGGCGGGCTTGGGTTTGATTACAAATGGAATATGGGCTGGATGAATGACATGCTGGAATATGCAGAAACACCGCCATTTTCACGTTCAGAAGTTCATACAAAAGTCACTTTTTCACTTTTATATACCTATTTAGAAAACTTTATGCTGCCATTTTCGCACGATGAAGTGGTTCATGGGAAAAAGTCGCTCCTAGATAAAATGCCGGGGGATTATCGGGAGAAATTTGCCCAGCTAAGACTGTTACTAGGTTACATGTTTGCGCACCCAGGAAAGAAACTATTATTTATGGGCTTTGAATTTGGCCAGTTTTCCGAATGGAAGGATAAAGAACAACTTGATTGGAACTTAATGGAATATGGCATGCACGAGAATCTAAATGCATATGTAAAAGTATTGATTAAACTGTATAAGCGTTCAAAAGCACTATATGAATTGGATCATTTACAGGATGGATTTGAGTGGATTGACGCCAACAACAGCAATCAATCAATTTTCTCATTTATTCGTAAAGGGAAGAAAGAAGCAGATAGCCTCATCATTATTTGCAACTTTACAGCAATTAGCTATCCGGTTTATCGGATTGGGGTCCCTAAATTGGGTGAATATCGAGAAATATTTACTAGTGATCAAGAAGAATACGGTGGGACTGGATTGATAAATAAAAAAACAATTTTGGCAATGGAAGAGCCATTTCATGGGCAGCCATATTCAATTAATTTAACAATTCCCCCGTTTGGTTTTCAAATAATAAGACCAGTAAACAAACGAAAGGAGAGAAAAGGAAATGGCAAAGAAAAAGTGCGTAGCCATGCTGTTAGCAGGGGGGAAAGGAAGCAGGCTTAATTCGCTGACTAAGGAATTGGCGAAGCCGGCTGTACCCTTTGGCGGAAAATATAGAATTATCGATTTTACGTTGAGTAATTGTACCAATTCAGGTATCGATACGGTAGGGGTTCTTACTCAATACCAGCCGCTGCTGTTAAACTCTTATATTGGAATTGGGAGCGCCTGGGATCTTGATCGCAAAGATGGCGGTGTGACTGTTTTACCGCCGTATAGCGAGTCTTCGGAAGTAAAGTGGTATACCGGGACGGCAAGTGCAATCTATCAGAACATGAATTATTTAAAGCAATACCAGCCTGACTATGTATTAATCCTGTCAGGCGACCATATTTACAAAATGAATTACGAGAGCATGCTGGAATATCATATTGAAAAAAGGGCCGATGTCACGATTTCATTAATTGAGGTTCCCTGGGCGGAAGCGAGCCGATTTGGGATCATGAATACAAATGAGGATTTGAGAATAGTAGAGTTTGAGGAAAAGCCTAGCAGCCCGAAGAATAATCTAGCATCTATGGGTATTTATATTTTTAGCTGGAATATTCTGAAGGAATATTTAGAAATGGATGATCGTAATCCTGAGTCGAGTCATGATTTTGGGAAAGATGTGATTCCGATGCTGCTCGAGGAAAATAAGAAATTGTTCGCATATCCTTTTAAAGGATATTGGAAGGATGTCGGAACGGTTCAAAGCCTGTGGGAAGCGAATATGGATTTATTGAATGAAGAATGTGAGCTAGATTTGTTTGATCACGACTGGAGAATTTATTCTGTCAATCCGAATCAGCCGCCGCAATATATTTCTTCTGATGCGATTGTTAGAGAGTCGCTGATTAACGAGGGCTGTACGATTAACGGGGAAATTGAAAAATCTGTTTTATTTCAAGGTGTATCGGTTGGAAGCGGCTCGACGATTAAAGAATCCGTCATTATGCCTGATGCTGTTATTGGCAGCAATTGTTTGATTGAAAGGGCCATTGTTCCATTTGATGTTAAAATACCAGACGGGACCGTGATTCGTTCATTTGAAGATGAAATTATTCTTGTGACTGAAGAAATGTTAAGCGGGTTGTACTCTGCTTTTTAATTATATATTTGGGGGGACTTGGATTGAAAAGAAGGCTTTTGGGTGTAATTGATGCAACTACTTACCATGAAGATTTAGAGGATCTGCTCACACACCGTTCATTAGCGGCCCTGCCTTTTGCAGGACGGTACCGGATTATTGATTTTGTGCTATCGAATATGGTGAATTCAGGGATCCGCAGTGTGGCAATTTTTCCAAAGATGCAGTATCGTTCGTTAATGGATCATCTTGGTTCAGGGAAAAATTGGGATTTAAATCGAAAGCGTGATGGTTTATTCTTTTTTCCATCACCTATAGTTGATACCGATGGGAATAGAATTGGTTCATTTGAACATTTTGCAGCCAATTTAGACTTTTTCTACCGAAGTACTCAGGAGTATTCCATAATTTCTAATTGTTATACCATTTTTAATATGGACTTCCGACCAATACTTGACTGGCATAGTGATTCTGGTTGTGATATTACCGAAATCCGCCATCAAGATAGCGGTTCAATGGAAATGTACTTAATTAAAACCTCCCTGTTGATTAAATTGATCGAAACAAGACATGAAACAGGCTATTCATGTATGAAGGATGTCGTGAACAATCGCCACCCTCTTTATAACATTTGCCACTATGAATACGACGGTTATGCAGTGATGATAGATTCAATCGAAAACTATTATAATACCAGCATGAATTTGCTTAAAACTGATTACTGGAAGCAATTATTTATCAAAGAACAGCCAATCTTTACAAAGGTAAAGGATGAGCCGCCGACCAAATATATTAAAGGTTCATTTGTAAAAAATGCAATGATTGCCAATGGATGCCTGATTGGCGGGACGGTGGAAAATAGCATCGTTTCCCGTGGGGTGAAGATTGGCAAGGGAGCAGTTATAAAGAACTGCATAATTATGCAGAAGTGCCAAATTGAAGAAAATTGTTATTTAGATTCGGTAATTTTAGATAAAGATGTGAAAGTGGACGCTGGAACCCATATATCCGGAACAACTGCTTCACCTTATGTGATTCGTAAGGGGACAAAGCAAGGAGCGTTGATGAACACATGAAAGTATTATTTTCCGTTTCAGAATGCGGACCATTTGCAAAATCGGGGGGACTTGCTGATGTTGCCGGTTCGCTTCCCAAAGAATTGAGAAGTCTTGGAACAGATGTCAGGGTCATTCTCCCTAAATACGGAACCATTTCTGATGATTATAAGAATGAAATGAAGAAGCTCAAGGAATTCTCCGTTCCTGTCGGTTGGAGAAATCAATATTGCGGTATCGAGGAGCTTACGCATCAGGGAGTTACCTATTATTTTGTCGATAATGAATACTACTTTAAACGTGAACAGCTATACGGTTTTTTTGATGATGGAGAAAGATTTGCCTATTTTAATCGGGCGGTTTTAGAAACACTGGCAGAGCTGGACTTTTTCCCGGATGTGCTCCACTGCCACGACTGGCATACTGCTATGATTCCCTATCTATTAAGGACGGAGTATTACAAGAGAAAAGGCTATGGTTTAATGCGGACGGTATTTACGATTCATAACCTACAATTCCAAGGGGTTTTTCCAAAAGAGGTTCTTGGAGATTTGTTAGGGATGGATCATCACTCCTTTCACCCAGGCCATTTAGAGTTTTTCGGGAATATCAATTTTATGAAGGGAGCGCTTGTCGCCGCTGATAAAATTACGACGGTGAGCCCAACCTATAAAGATGAAATTCAAACGGAAGTTTACGGGGAAAAACTAGAGGGTTTATTACGAGAAAGAAATGATGATATTGTAGGAATATTAAATGGAATAGACGATGACTTCTATAATCCGGCAGAAGACCCATTGATTTATCAACCCTTTACAGCCGATAATCAGCGAAATAAGCAAATTAATAAACGAGAAATCCAAAAGCAGTTTGGGTTGCGGCAAAGCTCTAGAACTCCTTTATTAGTGATGATTTCCAGGCTCACAAAGCAAAAAGGGCTTGATTTAGTGAAATGCGTCCTTCGGGAAATATTGCAAGAGGATTTACAGGTGATCATTCTAGGTACCGGCGATTTTGAATATGAAGAGCATTTAAGGCAGGCTGCCCGCATTTACCCGGAGAAGTTAAAGGTTCATACTGGTTTTAATGAGGAACTTGCTCATAAGCTATATGCAGCGGCAGATATGTTCTTAATGCCATCCTTATTTGAGCCATGCGGTCTCAGCCAGTTGATTGCGATGAAATACGGGGCGATCCCAATTGTTCGTGAGACAGGAGGCTTAAATGATACGGTAAAGGCCTGGAACGAATTTACTGGCGAAGGAAACGGCTTTTCCTTCCGAAACTTCAATGCCCATGAAATGCTCGCGACCATTCAAAGAGCAATAGGTTTTTATCATGATACCGATACCTGGGAATCAATTGTAAAACAAGCAATGGACATGGATTATAGCTGGGTACAGTCCGCGTTTCGTTATAACCAGCTATATGCTGAGCTCATCTCAAGGAGTGAAACCCATGTTTTCTAGTACCGCCGAATTTAAGGGGAATTTTCTAAAAAGACTTGAGATGGTATCTGGGAGGAGTTTTTCGGAAAGTACGCCTAGAGACTACTATCAAACTCTTGGCCAGATGATTCGTGAATTTGTCAGCCATGATTGGATTACAACCAATGAAAAATATCTAGCGGCAAAGGGAAAGCAGGTTTACTACCTTTCAATTGAATATTTATTAGGGAAACTATTAAGACAAAATTTAATCAACCTTGGTGTCGAAGAAATTGTGCAGGCCGGTCTTCAGGAACTCGGGATTGATTTGGGGGAGCTTGAGGAATTAGAAGCAGATGCAGGCTTAGGAAACGGCGGCTTAGGAAGACTGGCCGCCTGTTTCTTAGATTCACTTGCTTCACTGAATTTACCGGGACATGGACATGGCATTCGATATAAGCATGGCTTATTTGAGCAGAAAATTGTCGATGGCTATCAAGTCGAACTGCCTGAACAATGGCTGCGGAGCGGCAATGTTTGGGAGATCCGCAAGGCGGATTGTGCGGTGAAAATTCCGTTTTGGGGCAAGGTGGAAGCAAAGCAGGAAAAGGGCCGGCTCGTCTTTTATCATCTGAACGCAGAGACGGTTACCGCTGTCCCACACGACATGCCAGTACTTGGATTTCAAGCAAAAACCGTTAATACGTTAAGACTTTGGAATGCGGAGCCATCCCAGTTTCCATTTCATGAAGATATCTTAAAATATAAGCGGGAAACAGAAGCGATTTCTGAGTTTTTATATCCGGATGATACCCATGATGAAGGAAAGATTTTAAGGCTAAAGCAGCAATATTTTTTAGTGTCGTCAAGTATTCAATCCATCTTAAAAAACTACCGTAAAAAGCACAGCAGCCTGAACTCACTCCATGAACATGTTTGTATTCACATCAATGATACCCACCCTGTCCTTGCGATTCCAGAGCTGATGAGGCTCCTTATCGATGAGGAGGGATTTGATTGGGAACAGGCCTGGCAGATTACCACACATACGATTTCGTATACGAATCATACAACCTTATCAGAGGCATTAGAAAAATGGCCGATTCGCATTTTCCGGCCGTTATTGCCGCGAATATATATGATTGTAGAAGAAATTAATGAGCGCTTCTGTCAACAGCTATGGGAACAGACTCCAGGCGATTGGGAGCGGATTGCAAGACTAGCAATTCTTGCTGATGATTATGTCAAAATGGCTCATTTGGCTATTGTTGGCAGCTTTAGTGTCAATGGAGTTGCAAAGCTGCATACAGATATTTTAAAGAAACGGGAGATGAAACCTTTTTATCAGCTCTATCCCGAGAAATTTAATAATAAAACAAATGGGATTGCTTACCGGCGCTGGCTGTTAAAAGCAAATCCAATCTTATCATCCCTTATTACGGAAACGATTGGACCTGACTGGACTTATTCAGCAACTGACTTGAAACAGCTCCTGAATTATCAAAATGACGCCGTGTTTTTGGAAAAGCTGTTAAAAGTAAAAAAGGAAAATAAGCAAACCCTGGCTAAGATCATATTTGATAAGACTGGTACAGCCGTGGACAATGGTGCGATTTTTGATGTACAGGTGAAACGGCTCCATGCTTATAAACGCCAGCTGCTAAATGTTTTGCACATTATGCACCTATATAACCGGATAAAGGAAGATTCAAGTTTTTCGCTCGTCCCAAGGGTGTTTATTTTTGGAGCTAAAGCTTCACCAGGATATTATTACGCCAAAAAAATAATCAAATTAATCAATACCGTAGCTGAAAAAATAAATAATGATCCAGTAGTGGCCGACAAACTAAAAGTAATTTTCCTTGAGAATTATCGTGTCTCACTTGCTGAAAAAATCTTTCCGGCAGCCGATGTGAGCGAGCAGATTTCCACGGCAAGTAAGGAAGCATCGGGAACAGGAAACATGAAATTTATGATCAACGGTGCCCTTACGGCAGGAACATTAGATGGCGCAAATATTGAGATTCGTGAATTGGTTGGGGATGATAATATTTTTACCTTTGGGTTAACCGCAGAGGAGGTTCTTCACTATTATCAACATGGAGGGTACCAATCCGTTGAATACTATCATCATGATTATCGGATCCTCCAGGCTGTTGACCAGCTAGTGAACGAATTTTTCCCAGGGGTGAATAATGAATTTGAACCAATTTTTGATTCGCTTTTGGAGGAGAATGATCAATATTTTGTCCTGAAGGATTTTGCCTCCTATGCCGAGATTCAGGGGAAAATTGGGGAAACATATAAGAATCAGCGCATATGGCAGCAAAAGTCGTTAGTGAATATTGCTAACGCCGGTTATTTCTCAAGTGACCGCACAATTCAGGAATATGCTGATGATATATGGAGAATAAAACCATTATAATAAAAGGCTCCTGCCGCGTGGCAGAAGCCTTTTATTTCAATCATCTCCTTTAATAACTTACCGCGTTAATTCGTTATAATATTATAAGTATACATTCTTTTCAACAGGTCTGTTGATTTCCACTCCAGGCGGCTTCGCTTTCCGCGGGCGTGCCGGTGAGCCTCCTCGGCGAAGACTCCTGCGGGGTCTCACCTGCCCCGTACTCCCGCAGGAGTCTTCGCCGCCTTCCGCTCCAATCAACAGTGTGGTAT
Source organism: Neobacillus vireti (assembly GCF_001026695.1). GTDB lineage: Bacteria > Bacillota > Bacilli > Bacillales > Cytobacillaceae > Neobacillus > Neobacillus vireti. The sequence continues at coordinate 46,830 of NZ_LDNB01000025.1, read as the reverse complement.
TAATAAAGACTTTCGATTCCAATAAATTATAAAAATAAGTGATGAAATCAATGCTTAAGCTAAAAGAATCTATCCAAAGTGAATAGAAGTTTGTGACTATTGATAAATTAGTTCCAGTCGACCACCTTCTTCGTCTTGTTAACAAATATATAGATTTTTCATTTTTTTAGATAAAGTTCATGCATTTGATAGTGAGGATAATGGCCACCCATCTGATCTCCTTTTCCTTTGTATACAATTCACTTACCCAGATTAGAAAAAGTGTGTTGCCATTCTTTAGTTTGATTTTACACCCCTGTTGATTGGAGCGGAGGGCACTCGACTCCTGCGGGATAAAGAGGTCACTGGAGACCCAGCAGGCGCCAAAGGCGCCGAGGAGGCTTCAGGACCTCCCCGCGGAAAGCGAGTGCCTGGAGCGGAAATCAACAGGCCCAATTGCAGGGACAATCAATAAAATTGATATTTAGATTCTGACAAAAATAAAAAATTGTCGAGAAAAATACCCTTTCTCGACAATCTGAAAAGGCTCCTGCCACGTGGCAGAAGCCTTTTCTTTATGATACAAAGTGTCCGATGAAAATTCCAATTGCGAGTAAAAATCCAAAAATCGTATTGGTTTGTGCTGTTGCTTTCATCGCTGGTGCCATTTGAATCGGTAAGCTGTTTTCAATAAAACCTTTTGTCGCTTTAATTGCTTTGGGTGCACTTAGGATCACGATGGCTGTCCAAACGGGTATCACACCGCTGATAATAAGGGCAAGAACCCATAAATAAGAGATAATGAACATCACGGCTAGTAAGTTAATTGCTTTCTTTTTTCCTAATAAAATGGCTACTGTTTTCCGGCCATTTTCTTTGTCACCATCGAGGTCACGGATATTATTGGACAACATAATCATGCCAACCAAAATCATACTCGGAACCGATACAAGAATACTTGTGCGCTCCACTGTCCCTGTTTGTATGAAAAATGAAATTAAGATAATCAGCATTCCCATAAAGAAGCCGGAAAAAATTTCCCCAAATGGTGTATAAGCTATCGGAAACGGTCCGCCGGTATAAAAATAGCCAACTGCCATACAAACAAGACCAACAATGGCTAGCCACCAGCTGCTGTTTGCACAAATATAAACCCCTAATAATAAGGCGATACCGTAAAAACCAAAAGCAAGTTTGATGACTGTCTTTGGCTTGATTCCATCACGGACAATGGTCCCGCCAATCCCGACTGAGTGTTCAGTGTCAAGGCCGCGTTTGAAATCGAAATATTCATTAAACATATTGGTTGCTGCTTGAATTAATAAACTGGCGATCAGCATCGCAAGAAAAAGCCCGATATGAATGTTGCCGTTCCGAAGGGCTAATGCGGTACCAAGTAATACTGGTACGAAGGCAGCGGTTAACGTGTGGGGCCGCGTCATTTGCCACCAAACTTGAACACCACGATTTGACTCAACAGCAGGTTTCGGATTTTGCTGTAAATTTGGCTGCATATTGTTCTCTCCCTTTTATAAAATTTCTATATAATATTTCATTTTAATAGGTTAAAGGTCATTGCCCAACCCTTAGTGTATGGAATTCCCGTAATAGTGTCAATTGATTTTTGCTATCAAAATTAGAAGATAATCCCTTTCTGTTTATAATTGAATGGTTCGTGAGAAATAATAATAGTGAAAATACTGTTAAATTCATTTCCCGCCACAATGTGAAGATTTGATATATAATAAGGATAGATAGTGACAACTATTATTGACTTCATTACAATGAAGGTAGTAACTTAAAATAAGTAATAAAATGAATGGATAACAGTCATTTCGGCTGTTTTGGAGGGATTTGTTTGGTTACCATTCAAGAAACAGAAATAAAGGAAAGAGGTCTTTTGGCTGTTAAGCGTGCGAAAGAATTAAGCAAGCCTATTTTGGTAAGTGAAGTTCATAAAATTGACACGGTTAATCCTTTGGCCTTTTTTAAGGCAGGAAAAGAACGCTTTTGCGGGGAACGTTTTTTTTGGAAAGACCCAACAGATGAAATTGTCCTTGTTGGACTTGGAATTTCTAAACAAATTCAGTCGGATCAGGTTACTGACCGCTTTTTTCATGTTGAAAAAGAGTGGGATAAATTTTTAAAGGATAGCCTCATTTATAATACATATACTGAAATCGCCGTTGGTCCTCTGATGTTCGGTGGATTTTCCTTTGATCCATTAAAAGAAAAAACAGAGCTCTGGTCCAAATTTGCTGATTCGTTGTTCCATATACCAAAATATTTATTGAGTATCATTAAAGGGCAGGCTTATATAACAACCAATACCATTTGTACCCCTCATGATGATCTATCCTTATTTAGTAAGATAATCGAAGAGAGAAATCTGATTCTGCATTCTTTAACCACAAATTATCGAGCAAAGCCGACGTCTCTTTTAAGGACAAATGAAATTATGCCGAAAAAATGGAAAGAGTCTGTTGATGGGGTTGTGAAAGAATTAACAAATGGCCCCTTAAAGAAGGTAGTCCTTGCCAGGGAGCTCCGGCTCATTTTTGACGGCCAAATTGAGGCGGAGAATGTACTAGATCGTTTATTCTCGCAGCAGCAAGAAAGCTTTATCTTTGCCTTTGAATCAAATGGCGATTGTTTTATTGGGGCTTCTCCAGAGAGACTTGTTAAAAAGCAGGGGAATGAAATTTTTTCTACTTGTCTTGCCGGTTCTATTTCCCGTGGGGAAACGGAACAGGAGGATAGGCTATTAGGGGAGAAATTATTAACAGACCAGAAGAACCTTATTGAACATCAGTACGTGGTAGAAATGATTAAGGAAGCATTAGAAGAATCGTGCCATGAAATGATCCTGCCTGATAAACCGCAGCTTATGAAAATTAGGGATATTCAGCATCTTTATACACCAGTCATCGGTAAGTGCCATAAAGATACTTCACTAATGTTATTGGTGGAAAGACTTCATCCGACACCAGCTCTCGGTGGGCTTCCAAAAGATGCAGCCGTGGAAAAAATCCGCCAGGTTGAAGTGCTTGATCGTGGTTTTTATGCAGCACCATTAGGATGGGCAGATTATCGTCGCAATGGTGAATTTGCTGTATCTATCCGTTCCGGGCTCTTGCAGGGTGAGGAGGCATCATTGTTTGCCGGCTGTGGTGTCGTTGCCGATTCGGAAGCAGAAAGCGAATATTTAGAGACAAGTTTGAAGTTTACACCAATGCTTCGAGCTCTTGGAGGAAAATAATATGGGTCATCAAGAATCATTAACAGCTTATATTGCTGCCTTTGTGGCAGAGCTTTATTCTTCAGGAATAACCGATGTTGTCGTCAGCCCTGGTTCGAGGTCTACTCCGATGGCAATGGTAATGGCCGAACATCCTGAATTAAAAGTCCATATTCATGTGGACGAACGTTCGGCTGCTTTTTTTGCCTTAGGAATTGCCAAGGCAACAAACAGGCCAGCTGCCATTCTTTGTACATCAGGTACAGCTGCAGCGAACTATTTTCCGGCGATTGTCGAGGCACATTCCTCCCGGGTACCGCTTGTGGTTTTGACGGCAGACCGGCCCCATGAACTAAGAGAAGTTGGCGCACCCCAGGCGATTAATCAAATCCATTTATATGGGCAGCATGTGAAATGGTTTGCCGAAATGGCTTTACCTGAGGAAAATAGGGAGATAATCCGCTATGCCCGGACCGTTTGTGCGCGGGCAGCAGCCATTGCAGCCCAGGCTCCCGCCGGACCTGTCCATTTGAATTTTCCATTCCGCGAACCGCTCATTCCGAAACTGGATGAGGAGCTATTCCAGCTGGAGGAACGGCCAAAAGGATATGTAAAGGTTCAAAGCGGGGAGTTAACGTTAGAGAATAACCATTTTCAAGACATTGCTGAAAAGCTAAAAGGGAAAGAAAGAGGCATTATCGTTTGTGGCAACACGAGCGATAATCGTTTTGCTATGGCCGTAACACGGCTTTCCGAGGCGTTAAACTTTCCGATTTTAGCGGATCCGTTATCACAACTTCGAAGCGGCAGCCACAATCAGGATAATATAATTGAAACCTATGATACTTTTTTAAGAAATGAAGACGCGAAAACCTTTCTAAAGCCGGAGGTTGTTTTACGTTTCGGGGCGATGCCTATTTCTAAAGCATTATCGAATTTCTTAAAAGAAAATCACGGGGCAGAGCAATTTGTTATTGATGGCGGCGGCGGCTGGCGTGACCCGGCAGCATTATCCACAGAAATGATTTTTTGCAATGAAGCAATCTTTTGCGAACAGCTGTTATGCTTTCTCGATACCAATTCTTCGTCTGGATTTTTGCAGGATTGGCAAAGCCTCAACGTTCTTACAAAAGAAAATATGTCTCTTGTTAAAGACTTAACTGAATTAAGTGAAGGTAAATTGTTCTATCAGTTGGTGGATATGCTGCCAGAGGGAGCAACCCTGTTTGTGGGAAATAGTATGCCAATCCGCGATTTGGATAGTTTTTTCCTCAATAATGATAAATCAATTAAGGTCATGGCAAACAGGGGGGCTAATGGGATAGATGGGACGGTTTCAACCGCCTTGGGAGCTGCTTTATATTCGAAATCCTTATATCTGGTTCTCGGTGACCTAACCTTCTTCCATGATTTAAATGGTCTCATTGCAGCTAAGCTGTACAATATCGATATTCATATCATTCTTGTTAACAATAATGGCGGCGGAATATTCTCTTTTCTGCCACAATCTGAACACCCTAAAAACTTTGAGCTTTTGTTTGGTACACCGCTAAATCTTGAATTTGAACACGCTGTTCGGATGTTTAACGGAAAGTTTACAAAAATTAAAGACTGGAACCACTTAGACATGGAAATGAAAAACACAATTGAAAATAGTGGAATCCATGTTTTCGAGGTTGTGACAAATAGAGATAGTAATCGAGACGAGCACCGCGAATTTTGGCGCACCGTTTCCCAGGAAATATCAAATTTTGTCAATGGTGCGCAGTAGTGGATGTGGTTATTGATGAGATCTGCTATCATGTCGAAGTTTGCGGAGGAGGTTTTCCGCTTTTACTGCTGCATGGATTTACCGGTGACGCATCCACATGGACATCGTTTTGCCATGACTGGGGTCAGCACTCGAAATTAATTGTCCCTGATATTATCGGACATGGAAAAACGGAGTCGCCCGAAGAGCTTGACCGTTATCAAATCGAATCCGCTGCAAATGACTTAAATAAGATCCTCGATGTGTTGGGTGTGAATCAAGTGGATTTGCTAGGTTACTCGATGGGAGGCAGGCTTGCCCTAACCTTTGCCATTCTGTTTCCCGACAGGGTGCGGAAATTAGTGTTAGAAAGTGCTTCTCCCGGCCTCTTGATAGAGGACGAGAGAGTATCTCGCCGTATGAATGATGCCGAATTAGCAAAATGTATTAGAGAAAAGGGCATTAAGCCGTTTGTAGATTATTGGGAAGAGATTCCCCTCTTTTCAACAATGAAGCGGCTTTCAAAGGACATTAATGAATCAATAAGAGCCCAGCGGTTAAATAACTCTCCTGAGGGACTTGCCAATAGTCTACTTGGTATGGGAACTGGCTCGCAGCCTTCTTGGTGGGGACCACCTTTAAAGCGCCTGGAATGTGAGGTATTATTGGTGACAGGCGCAGAAGATGAAAAGTTCTGCAGGATTGCTGAAGGAATGCTGAAGGATCTAAAGAACGGCACTTGGATTGCTGTTGAAAACAGCGGTCATGCAATTCATGTGGAAGAACGGGAAAAGTTTGGTACAATAGTAAGTGGATTTTTACATAAATAAAGGAGGTTTTTATTTTGACAGTTGAATGGGTTGCAGGACGCAAGTATGATGAAATTTTATATGAAACGTATAATGGAATCGCAAAAATCACAATTAACCGCCCACATGTACATAATGCTTTTACACCGAAAACGGTTATGGAATTGATTGATGCTTTTGCTTATGCACGCGATGATTCCAATGTTGGAGTTATTGTGTTAACTGGTGCTGGAGAAAAGGCATTTTGCTCTGGCGGCGACCAAAAGGTAAGAGGACATGGCGGTTATGTTGGCGAGGATCAGATTCCGCGTCTTAATGTTCTTGATCTCCAGCGCTTAATTCGTGTTATTCCAAAGCCGGTTATTGCCATGGTTAAGGGGTATGCGATTGGCGGCGGCCATGTTCTTCATATCGTTTGTGACTTAACGATTGCTGCAGATAATGCTGTTTTTGGACAAACTGGACCGAAAGTGGGCAGCTTCGATGCTGGTTACGGCTCAGGTTACCTGGCAAGAATTGTCGGCCATAAAAAGGCACGTGAAATTTGGTTCTTATGCCGCCAATACAATGCGCAGGAAGCACTTGATATGGGCTTAGTTAATACAGTTGTTCCTTTAGAGAAAGTAGAAGAGGAAACAATCCAATGGTGTGAAGAAATCCTTGAGAAAAGTCCAACAGCGCTTCGTTTCTTGAAAGCAGCGATGAATGCTGATACAGACGGCTTAGCAGGGCTGCAACAATTTGCAGGTGACGCGACATTACTTTATTATACAACGGATGAAGCCAAAGAAGGCCGTGATTCCTTTAAGGAAAAGCGCAAGCCAGATTTCGGTCAATTCCCGCGTTTTCCTTGATTTTAAGCTTTTACAACAGCTTGATGGTATCCATCAGGCTGTTTTTCTATAAAAGGGAAGGTGCCAAAATGCAAAACGAAACAATGCCGAATTTTTTAAAGAATAGAGCTTTTCTTACCCCTGAAAGAACAGCTGTTTACTTTAAGGAACAAACATTAACATTTAAGGAACTTTATGATCGCACTCATGAAACAGCAGGCCAGATCCAGGCCTTTGGTGTACAACAAGACCAGTTTGTTGGCGTATTATTGAAAAACCATCTTGATACCGTGGTAATTTTGTTTGCCCTCCAGCTATTAGGGGTCAAAGCGGTCATCTTGAACAATCGTTTATCCCCAGCAGAATTAGTTTGGCAATTGAATGATTCGAAAGTAGCATCCCTGATCCTTGAAGATTCTTTTGCTGAAATCGAACAAGAAATTAACCAACAAACCGCCAGCTTGAAAACCATAACGAAAGAGCGACTCTTTCAAATGGAAGCAGCAATGCCTGCTATTAAAGACGAGATTTGCCTTTCGCAAATCTGTACCATCATGTATACATCAGGCACGACCGGAAATCCAAAAGGTGTCATGCAAACATATGGCAACCACTGGTGGAGCTCGGTCGGCTCAGCGCTAAATTTAGGCTATACCAAAAGCGATTGCTGGCTTTGTTCCGTTCCGCTTTTCCACATTAGCGGGTTCTCGATTCTCATGCGCAGTGTTATCTATGGCATGCCATTTGTCCTCCATGAACGCTTTGATGTGGAACGGACGATTGCGGATATTTCCAGGAAAAAGGTTACAATCATGTCAGTGGTTGGAACAATGCTTTCACGGATAGTTGAAAAGCTTGAAGACAGGCGGCTTCCAGAGCATTTCCGCTGTATGCTATTAGGAGGTGGCCCCGCACCATTACCATTATTACAAGCATGTGTGAAGAAAGATATTCCTGTCTTTCAATCGTATGGAATGACGGAATCCTCCTCACAAATCGTAACACTATCTCCCGAATACAGCCTAACAAAGCTGGGGTCAGCTGGAAAACCTTTGTTCCCGGCACAGCTTAAAATTGTCGATGAAAACGGCTTACCGGCAAAAGCCAGTGAAGCTGGTGAAATCATCGTAAAAGGACCAAATGTTACACCAGGTTATTTAAATCGTCAGGAAGCAACGGAAGAAAAGTTCCATGCTGGCTGGTTTTCTACTGGAGATATTGGCTATGTAGATGAGGAAGGGTTCTTGTATGTCCTCGACCGCCGTTCTGATTTAATCATTTCCGGTGGAGAAAACATCTACCCAGCAGAAATCGAAGCAACGCTGTTAGCCCATCCTGCAGTTGCCGATGCAGGGGTGACGGGTATTGCTGATGCGAAGTGGGGGCAAGTGCCGATTGCCTTTATCGTAAAAAACAATACGGTTTCCGAGGATGAGCTTCAACAATTTTGTCTAGAAAAGCTTGCAAAGTACAAGGTGCCGAAAGCATTTTACTTTATTGAAATGCTTCCTAGAAATGCGGCAAAAAAACTGCTGCGAAGACAACTCCGGGAGTGGGTGGCTGATAAATGAAGATAGCCTCAGTTGAAATTTCTGTCATTCAAATGCCCTTAAAGTCCCCATTTCTAACGCATTTAGGCGCTGTGAAAGACCGTGTGGGCATTATTGTAAAGGTAACCAACAATGATGGCATTTCAGGATTTGGCGAAGGTGTGGCCTTTTCTACGCCATGGTATACCGAAGAAACGGTGGAAACTAGTTTACATATGTTAAAGGATATTTTGATTCCCTTGTTGCAAAAACATCCAATAAATCGTCCAGAGGAGGCTTCCAATCTTTTCAGTTCGATTAGGAGAAACAATATGGCAAAGGCTGCATTAGAAACGGCCCTTTGGGATTTGGATGCGAAGAGCCACTCAGAGCCTCTTTCTAAAATGATTGGCGGCACACGCGAAATCATTGCTTCCGGCGTAGTTGTTGCAACCGATTCAACAGCAAAGGCACTAGGGCAAATTGAACAATATCTCGATGAGGGGTATCAGCGGATCAAAGTGAAAATGAATCCAAATCAGGATTACTCTTTTCTTGCAGAAATTCGACGCCATTATCCGGACTTGCCGCTTATGGCAGATGCCAATTCAGCCTATACATTAAAAGATATTGACCGATTAAAGGCTCTTGATGAATTTAACTTGATGATGATTGAGCAGCCGCTGGCACATGACGATATTATCGAACACGCTGTGCTGCAAAAGGAAATCCGCACTCCAATTTGCTTGGATGAAAGCATCGTCAGCTTTGATGATGCTAGAAAAGCAATTGAATTCGGGAGCTGTAAGATGATTAATATTAAAGTAGGTCGGGTAGGCGGGCTGTATGAAGCCAAACGAATACATGATTATTGCTTTGAAAGGGGAATTCCGGTCTGGTGCGGCGGGATGATTGAATTTGGCATTTCCCGTGCACATAATATTGCTCTCGCTACACTACCTGGATTCACCATTCCAGGTGATATATCCGCATCCAGCCGGTTTTGGGAAGAAGACATCATCTCCCCAGAAGTAACCATTGAAAATGGCTATATTACCGTACCAAAGGCTCCTGGTATCGGGTTTGAAATAAATGAAAAAAAACTTCAAGAAATCCTATTATCCAAGAAAACATTTGTTTTTTAAAAAAAGCTGTGTTAAAGCATATTGTTGATTTTGAGCACAATGTTGATTGGAGTGGAAGGCGCGAGACTCCTGCGGGAGCAGCGGGACAGGTGAGACCCCGCAGGCGCTTTAGCGCCGAGGAGGCTCACCGCCCGCCCCGCGGAAAGCGAAGCGCCTGGAACGGATATCAACATTCACTTTTAACACAGCCTAAAAAAGAACCAGGCGAAAAAGATGCCTGGTTCTTCAATCATTATAGATCACTTGCTTCAAACGTTTTACAGTCAGTTTCTTTAGTCGAATCAGCCGTTTCACCGGTATGGCTGACAACGTAGATTTTATCGGCACTGCATTTATTGCCTTTTGCCCAAAACGTACAGTTATTCACTTCACATAAAACATCTTGTGCCATTCGTATCACTCCTTAAATTTTCTGCAATACAGTGATAGCATTTGCTGATGTCGATAACAGCATGCTAGAAAACGTAAGGAAGTAGATGTGAGAATTGGCAAAGAGACCAAAATCTTTCTAGTTTAATTATTTAATGCTGTATTTAAGGTCTCAAGATTTTTACTCATTAAGGAAAAATACGTTTCTTTATTTTTAATGTCATCTCTGGATAAAACAGCGAGATTATGAATCGGCAATGCTTTTGCACCAATTTCTTTTTGAACAACCTTGCCAAGTTTAGATTGCACATTTTGTTCGAAAAGAATATAATGTAAGCCCTCATGATCGGCGACAGAAATAATTTTTTCTAGTTCCTTTTGTGTCGGTTCATTTGTCGTCGAAAGTCCTGAAATACTGATTTGTTCAATTCCATAACGATGTTCCCAATAGCCAAACGCTGCATGGGTGACAATAATTTTTTTATGCTTTGCATTCGTTATGGTTTGCTCATACTGCTTGTTTAAATCATCTAATTCTAAGGCAAGCTTTTGATAATTTTCAGTGAAAATTTCTTTGTTTTGCGGCATTTTTTTAACTAATTGATCACGAATAACTGCAGCCATTTCCTTTGAATAAAGTGGATCAAGCCATACATGCGGGTTTACATCCCCGTGGTGGTGGTCATCATGCCCATCTTCATCTTCTTCATCGGCATGAACATCTTTTGGTAACTGAAGCTTATCGGCAGCAGGTACTAAGGTAACATTTTCGTTTTTCAACGTTCCTTTTGCTTTTTCCACAAAGCCTTCAAGTCCAAGCCCAATGTAGAAAAATAAGTCTGAATCTGCCAAGTTCATCATATCTTTTTGGGATGGTTCAAAGGTATGTTCATCGGCACCTGGAGGGTAGATTGTTTTTACGTCGACATATTTACCGCCAATCCGTTCTGTAAAGTACTGAAGAGGGAAGACTGTGGTATAGATCGTTAACTGGTCCTTCTTTGTTTGTGTCTGGTCTTTTTTATTTGAACAGGCGGATAATATCAGACTCAATGGTAAAAAAATAGAAAGAATAAGAATAATTTTTTTCATAAAGGCTCCTTCATGTTGTTAAATCGATATTATTACGATTTAATGCCGAAAAATTTTAAAAAAATATAAAATATAATACGGAACGATTCCGATTTCCTTATGTATCTTACAAAAAATATCGCCAAAATGCAAGTATAAAATTTGAAATAAACATGGTCTTTTATGTATGCTGAAAAAGAAAGGTGGAATTTAAATGAACAACTCAACTATTTTGAATGAAATTCTCGAGCATAATAAAAATTTCGTAGAAAATCGTGAATATGAGAAGTATGAAACAACGAAATTTCCTAATAAGCGGATGGTTATCCTTACTTGTATGGATACACGATTATTGGAATTATTGCCGAAGGCCTTAAACCTGGGAAATGGTGATGCCAAGCTGATTAAAAATGCTGGAGCGCTTGTCTCACACCCTTTTGGAAGTATCATGCGGAGTATTTTGATTGCAATTTATCAATTGAAGGCAGAGGAAGTTTTAGTTATTGCTCATTATGATTGTGGAATGAGCGGCTTAAAAGCAGAACCCGTGATTGAGAGTATGAAAGAACGAGGAATTTCCGAAGAAACGATTGATACACTAGATTATTCAGGTATCGACATTAAACAGTGGCTTCATGGATTTGATAATGTGACAGAGAGTGTAGAGCATAGCGTTAATATTATTAAACATCATCCGTTAATGCCGAATGGTGTTCCAGTACATGGATTGGTCATTGACCCTAAAACAGGAAAGCTTGATCTCATTGTTGATGGTTATCAGGCGTAGGTTTTTTCTCTGGAACCGGGTCTAAGCCGCCTGGATGAAAAGGATGGCATTTTGCTATCCTTTTAATGGTAAGCCAGCCGCCCTTTAAAGCACCAAAGCGCTGAACTGCTTCTAAACCATAATGCGAACAAGTTGGATAAAATCGGCATGTTGGTGGTTTTAAGGGTGAAATGACGACCTGATAAAAACGAATAATGGAAAGAAAGACTTTTTTCAACATTGAATGATCTCCTTCATACTGATTACTTACACGATAACACAAAAAAAATTTTTCGGCTAAATTTTTAAATTTGATTATGTGGATGAAAAAACTCGGAATTTATAGTATGATAGGGAATAGATGATAAAAGGAGTGATATTCATGCCTTCAGTTGAAAGCTTTGATTTAGATCATAATGCTGTGAAAGCCCCTTATGTAAGACATTGCGGTGTCCATAAGGTAGGAAGTGACGGCGTTGTTAATAAATATGATATCCGTTTTTGCCAGCCAAATAAACAGGCAATGAAGCCTGATGTGATTCATACTTTAGAGCACCTGCTTGCCTTTAATCTGCGCAACCATTCCGAGAAGTATGACCACTTCGACATTATTGATATCTCGCCGATGGGCTGCCAGACTGGGTATTACCTAGTAGTCAGCGGTGAGCCGACTGTGGAGGAAATTATTGATCTTCTTGAGGATACAATGAAGGATGCAGTTGAAATTACCGAAATTCCAGCGGCAAATGAGCGCCAATGCGGCCAAGCAAAGCTCCATGATTTAGAAGGTGCGAAACGATTAATGCGTTTCTGGCTTGAGCAAAGCAAAGACGATTTAAAACAAGTATTCGCCTAATAATATAAAAAATTCCTATTCGCTAAGAATAGGAATTTTTTTACGCCTTCTTTTGTTCTTGTTCTTGTTCTGTCAACTCTAGGTCGACATATGGGTTATTTTCTAATGGATCAACAGTATGTTTATACGTATAGGCTTTTGAAGTGGTAATAACCGCGAGAAGCAAAACGACAATGACAATAATAATACTAACTACTAATATCGTATAGAACATTTTCTAGTGCCCCCTTTACACTACATTGTAACATGAAAAACTCATATATTAAGTACAAAAGGCATAAAAAAGGAAGCTGTTTTCAGCCTCCTCTTATTTTGGTATGTAAAATCAATGAATGTTTCTAGGATAGTAAGTATTCGTGCGTTGTTGTCCGTACTCTTCTTTGGCGAATTTCCCCTTTAAGCTTTCAATTAGGTATAAACCCATTAAGTCATAAAGTTCCTGTTTATCCATTTCTTGAATTAAGGCAATCAGGTCTGCTTGCGACATCTCTTCTAAGAAGGCAAAGGCAAGCATATCAATATCCTCTTCATCGCCGGTAAGCTTGTTCCGGTACATTTCATATAATTCATCGACTAATTTCAATTTCAGCACCTCCTCAATTTTCACTCATACTTATTCCATTCCCATAAAAAGATAAATTAATCCCTCCATTTTATAATTATAATTGACTGAAAAATCTGTTTTCTTGATCGTATGTTTATTATAGCGTATTCATTTCTAAAAAATGAGTCGAATTTTGAAAAAGAATAAATTTTATCTGTTTGTGGATTAATAAAAAGAAAAGGGGATGACATAATGACAGAGCAGAAGAAAACCTATTATATAGATGTTGGAACGGGGGGAATATTCCAAAGTGCCACAGGTTCGACTTGGAGCTATAAAATACAAGCAACTGATGAAGAAATTATCGAGCTTCGTAATTTGTTTAATCAAAACTATTCGACTGAGTGGAAAAACTTTTTCAGAGCACACATACCTTATCTTGAATATCACCATGACCGTTCAAACGATGCATACGACAGTACGATTCAGCAGGTGTATGGCATGCTCCATAAGCTTGGTGATGATGAAGCAAAAAGCCATATTGAAAGTATGAATATATTGCCTTATGGAGATTAACGACTAGAAGGAAAATCTAAATTATTTATGGGTTTTCCTTTTTTTCGTTTATAATTAGAGCATTAAAAATATGAGGCAGGTTTTGAAATGTTACAGTTTTTTGATGATAACGGAAACAAGGTGGAACTGTCATTTGCGCAAGTCACATTCCAAGAGGAAGCAAAACATGTTTTGGTTATTTGCCAATTTGGAGAAGGATGGCTTTTAACCAATCATAAACAAAGGGGACTTGAATTTCCCGGCGGCAAAAGGGAAGCTGGCGAGACCCTTGAGGAGGCCGCAAGACGAGAGGCCTATGAAGAGACCGGAGCTATTCTTGCTGATTTGAACTTTTTGGCGCAGTACAGAGTTCAAGACGAAAAGTGCCCCTTTGTAAAGTCTGTTTTTTGGGGAAAGGTACAAAGGGTAGAAGAAACAAGCAATTACTACGAAACAAATGGCCCAGTTACCATCAACGGCGATATTTTACAATTGCGGTTCGGGGAAGAATACAGCTTTATCATGAAGGATCAGGTCGTTGAGGAATGTATTGCCCGCATTCAAATGCTGCAAAAGGAAAAAGAATAGCAGGAAGCTCGCGCTATACCGCTATTCTTTGATTAGTTTTTTTTCAAGAAGTTCCACGAGCTGGTACATAATCGTAGCGATAACAGCAATTACTAAAAGTGATAAGAACACGAGGGTAAAGTTAAAAACTTGAAAGCCATAAATAATCATGTACCCAAGACCGCGGGATGATACAAGGAATTCTCCAACGATGACACCTACCCATGACAAACCGACATTCACCTTTAAGGTTGAGATAATTGTTGGAAAACTTGCTGGTAAAATCGCTTCCTTAAAGCATTGAAAGCGCGAGGCCCCAAACGTTCGGAGCACTTTTACATAATTGGGATCAACCTCTTTAAATGAGGTATAAACAACGATGGTGGTAATGATAATCGAGATAATTGCCCCCATGGCTATGATTGAAGGGTACCCGGGAGAAAGCGCGACAATTAATATCGGACCAAGCGCTACCTTGGGCATGGCATTAAGGATAACCAGGTAAGGGTCAAGGATTTTTTGAAGCAGGGGCGACCACCAGAGAACAGCTGCTAAAATGGTGCCAAGTAAGGTACCAAGAATAAAACCAACAATTGTTTCGGTCATTGTTACACCGGTATGTGTCAGTAACGACCCGTCTTGTATTTTATTCAAAAATAAATGCCAGATTTTAGACGGCGAACTGAAAATTAGCGGGTCAATCCATTGCTTTTGACTTGATAGTTCCCAACTGGAGAAAAAGACGATAAAAATGACGGCTTGATAAAATCGCACCCGCCATCGCTCAATTTTTAACGAATGGATGTAATTTTTATGGAGGAGTTCTACTCTATTCTTCTGCTGATTCAAGGGACTCCAACTCCTTCCATATTGTTTGAAAGATGCTTGGGTATGCTTCGTGATTCCTTGCTTTAAACGGAGAAATCTTCCTCAATTCTTCCGGGATGGTAAAGGTTTTATAAATTCTCCCCGGACTAGGTGAAAGCAAAAAGACACGATCGCTCATGGCAATGGCTTCCCCGATATCATGGGTAACGAGAATTGCGGTTTTGCCGAATTCAGTTAATATATTTGACACTAGATCCTCTAGCTTTAGCTTTGTTTGATAATCGAGCGCGGAAAAGGGCTCATCGAGCATCAGCAATTTTGGCTCTGTAGCTAGTGTCCGTACCAACGCGACACGTTGCCTCATCCCGCCTGATAACTGCTTTGGCAGCTGTCTCTCCACACCGGTCAAGCCAATTTGCTTTAATAGCCCGAGTGCCGCTGATTTTGTTTTTTCATTTAATTGCTTTGACAGCTTCAGACCTAATAAAATGTTTTCCTCAATCGTTTTCCAAGGGAACAAATAATCCTGCTGCAGCATATAGCCTATGTCATTTTTGGCAGTGGAAATCGGTTTGTTTTCCAATAGAACAGTTCCAGTGGTCGGTTTTAGCAGACTTGAGATGATGGAAAGCAGGGTCGTCTTTCCACAGCCACTTGGGCCGAGGATGGAGACAAATTCCCCTTCCTCAACCTTAAGTGATATATTGGAGAGGGCCGTGGCGGCGGTGTCTTTCGTAAAGTAAGTATGGTGAATATCTTGAACTGTTAAGAAGCTCATGCTAAACGGCCTCCCTTTCGGTTTATTTTTTCATGACTTTTTCGGCAAACTCGGTATTGACGAGCGTTTTATAATCGACATCCTTCGGCAGCTCGCCCGCTTCATTCATAATATTTTTCAAGTTGGTCCATTCTTCTTCATCTAAAATGGGGTCCGTTGCAAACGAGCCTTGACTCTTATAGCGCTCAACAACGGTTTTCATAATTTGAGGGTCTGTATCCGGGAAATAGGATTCAACTGCTTTGGCAATTTCTTCTGCGCTGTGAGATTCGACCCACTGTTGCGCCTTGTAAACAGCTCTAGTGAATTTTTCAATCGTTGCATTGTTTTTCTTTATAAAGCTTTCTTTTGCCATAAAGCAAGTATAAGGAACATGGCCGGACTCTTTACCAAAGGAAGCGACAATGTGTCCTTTTCCTTCTTTTTCAAAAATGCTTGCAGTTGGTTCGAATAATTGTACGAACTCACCTGTGCCCGAGGCAAAAGCATTGGCGATGTTGGCAAAGTCAATATTTTGGATTAGAGTTAAATCTTGATGCGGGTCAATACCATGCTTCTTTAATACGAATTCACCTACCATTTGCGGCATCCCGCCTTTGCGCTGGCCAAGGAAGGTTTTGCCCTTTAATAAATCCCAGGAAAAATTGTCGATTTTATCCCGGGCAACGAGAAAAGTGCCGTCTGTTTGCGTCAGTTGAGCAAAATTGATAACAGGATCGTTCGCGCCCTGAGCGTATACATAAATTGAAGTTTCTGAACCAACGAGGGCAACATCTGCCCCTCCTGAAATCAATGCGGTCATTGTTTTGTCGCCGCCGGGAGTTGTTGTCAGTGTAACGTCTAAACCTTCCTCTTTAAAAAATCCTTTTGAAAGAGCAACATATTGCGGGGCATAAAAAATCGAGCGGGTGACTTCAGCAATCCGAACTTTTTCCAATTTCTTTGTTTTTGCATCGTCATTACTGTTGCAAGCAGCTAAAGAAAACATCAGAATAGCAATTAGAAGGAAGGAAAAACTGAACTTTACTGATTTTTTCATAAAAATATGAACCTCCTTAAATCTGGGCTGATTAACTAAGATTATCGTATGAAGCAAAAATAAATGTGTGAATGCCCAGTTCCACAAAATTTTTAACAAAGGATCGATACAAGATGAACGATGGAAAAATTGTGGCTATTAACCGGTTTCCTTCCCCTAATCCCAAGGTGGAATTGATGGAAATCACCTATATTTCTAATGGATTGAAAGTGAAGGGACTGCTCGCAGAACCTAAAGATGAAGAAGTATCCGACGGCTTTCTTTATTTAAGAGGAGGGATTAAAAATGTCGGAAAAGTACGGCCGGCACGGATTGCTCAGTTTGCCTCAGAAGGGTTTATTGTATTTGCTCCGTATTATCGCGGCAATCAAGGCGGCGAAGGGAATGAGGATTTTGCCGGAGAGGACAGAGAAGATGCGTTTGCTGCCTTTATACTATTAAAGTCATTACCAAAAGTTCGCGATATTCATGTCTTTGGATTTTCACGCGGTGGTGTGATGGCACTCTTAACAGGGATTCAATTTCCCGAAGCAGCATCGATTGTCACCTGGGGCGGTGTTAGCGACATGAGTCTAACCTATAGGGAACGGAAAGATTTACGAAGAATGATGAAAAGGGTAATCGGTGGAACGCCTGACAAGTATCCGGAGAGATATCACGACAGAACTCCACTATATGAGCTGGAAAAACTAGCAGCTCCAGTATTAATTATTCATGGCGCTCACGACGGAAATGTATCCGTCGAGCATGCCTATCGGCTGGAAAGAAGACTAAGGGCATTGGACAAATCGGTCGAATGTTGGTATTTTGCAGAGTTTACGCATTATTTTCCACCTGCTGTAAATCGAAAAGTCGTTGAAGATTTAGCAAAGTGGATGAAAAGTCAACACAAAAGATGATAATATAGAGTTAATATAAGCAGAGGAGCGGATTTTTTATGGGTATGCCTCTTGAACTCAATACGATGATTGTCACTAAGGGAAGAGAGAAAAGAGTAGAGGAAAACCTCTTTGTCTTGGAAAAAGCAGGATACAGGCTTTATCCAATTGAAATTCCGATTGAGGTTAGAAAAACGATGGATAGTGATTCTAGTGGTACGGCACTAATTAAAAAAGTCGAGTGGCAGAATAGCAGCACGACACTAACCTATCAACTAATTTCATTAAATTCAACGAATTAAGCAGGGGCTTTGAACCTGCTTTTTTTGAAAATAAAGGGGATTTTCACTTTAAGAAGTGTGACAAATATCGGTTTGGCTTGTTAATTCAATCGAAATCTTTTGAATTAAGAAAGCCCATATCCAATTGATATGGGCTTTTTCGGCATTAAGCAATCGGTCCGCCTTTTACTTCAATTTCAGCAGACACAGCGGTAAATTTCTTAAAGTTTTCACGGAATTTCGCAGCTAATTCTTTCGCCTTCTTTTCATAGGCTCTTGGGTCTGTCCATGTTTTATTTGGCTGGAGGACCTCATCAGGAACACCGGCAATATGAAGCGGAATATTTAAGCCGAAGAATTCATCTTTAACTGTTTCAACATGGTTTAGTTCGCCTTCAAGGGCTGCTTGAACCATCGCTCTTGTGTAGGAAAGCTTCATCCGGTTGCCGACGCCATATTGGCCGCCCGTCCAGCCTGTATTCACCAAAAACACATTCGCATTATGCTCAAGGATTTTTTCACCAAGCATTTCTGCATAACGAGTCGCAGGAAGCGGTAGGAACGGTGCTCCGAAGCAAGTTGAGAAGGTGGCTTCAGGTGATGTCACACCACGTTCAGTCCCTGCTAGCTTGGATGTATAGCCGCTAAGGAAATGATACATAGCCTGTTCTTTTGTTAACTTGGCGATTGGCGGCAACACGCCAAAGGCATCGGCAGTTAAAAAGACGATTGTATTTGGATGGCCAGCAATACTCGGCAGAATAATATTATCAATCGCATCAATTGGATAGGCTGCCCTTGTGTTCTCGGTTAATGTTCCATCGTCATAATCAGGGATTCGCGATTCTTGATTCATGACTACATTTTCAAGGACGGTACCAAAGCGAATCGCATCGAAAATCTGCGGTTCTTTTTCACGGGTAAGATTGATGCATTTTGCATAACAGCCGCCCTCAATGTTGAACACGCCATTTGATGACCAGCCATGTTCATCATCTCCAATCAAACGGCGGTTAGGGTCAGCTGATAGGGTGGTTTTTCCTGTTCCGGATAAACCAAAGAATAGAGCTACATCTCCTTCAAGCCCGACATTCGCCGAACAGTGCATGGAAAAAACATTGTTCTCTGGCAGCAAATAATTCATCACGGAAAAAATCGATTTCTTCATTTCACCGGCATATTCAGTCCCACCGATTAACACAATCCTGCGCTCAAACGAGATGATAATAAACGTTTCTGAGTTTGTGCCATCTACAGCGGGATCTGCTTTGAAATTTGGAGCCGAAATAACAGTAAATCCGGCATCGTGGGTCAGCAATTCATCCTCGGATGGGCGTATGAACAATTGATGAACGAATAAATTATGCCAAGCATATTCATTTACGACTTGAATGGGCAGGCGGGATTTTTTATCGGCGCCTGCAAAGCCTTTAAAAACAAAAAGTTCAGGTTGTTGTTTTAAGTAATCAAGAACCTTTTGATAAAGACCAGTGAAAGCGTCTTCGGTAATCGGCTGGTTGGAAGGACCCCAGTCAATTTTATCCTTCGAAGACTCATCCATCACAATAAATTTATCGTGAGGCGAACGGCCTGTATATTTGCCGGTAGAAACACGAACTGCACCTGTGGCGGTTAATGTCCCTTCATTACGGCATAAAATTTTCTCGACTAATTGGGGAACGGATAATTGTACCTGGACATGATTTTCCTTTAGCAGCTGCGTTAACTCATTAGGAATTTTTACAGAATTCATTTAATGGAACCTACCTTTATTCAGGGTTTTTGTATTTAATAGTATAACATATTCGCGTTAATAGTCTATACTATTAAACGAAATCAATTGTATTTTATACATTATTCGATTTATTTTAAATTAGTTATAACAATCTGTTAATTATTGCATATGATTGAAAAAATAACGGTGTCTTTACTAAAGTTTTTGCCGGAAGTTTCTTTAAAAATTCATTGACATTGCTCGATATTTTAGCGTATTATTCTAATTTGAACGGATACTCTCTTATCCCGAGCTGGTGGAGGGACAGGCCCAATGAAACCCAGCAACCTGCAATATGAAAAGTTGGCCGCTGACAGGTCGTTTTCAAGTGCAAAGGTGCTAATCTGACGCAAGGCTGCTGCCTTGAACGATAAGAGTGAAAGGCCCGGAACAACCTTTCCTCAGGTAGTGGTAAGGTTTTTTGTTTTGTATAAGTCCTTTTATGAAAAGAGTCCCTAATAAAAACCCTTTGTTTATTTAATACTAAGGCTGGGAGTACCGTATCAATTCACGAGGTCCAAGAAGTATTCCTGTAACCTTCATAAAACCTCGATGATCTTATAATATAGGAGGAATTCAGATGTCAACAAAACGTCGTTTGTTCACTTCTGAATCAGTAACTGAAGGTCATCCAGATAAGATCTGTGACCAAATTTCTGATTCCATTTTGGATGCTATTTTAGCAAAGGATGCTAATGCTCGTGTTGCAGCTGAAACTTCAGTGACAACTGGATTGGTTCTTGTTGCTGGTGAAATCACTACGTCTACTTATGTAGATATTCCAAAGATTGTTCGCGAAACCATTAAAGGTATTGGTTACGATCGTGCGAAATATGGCTTTGACTCTGAGACTTGTGCTGTATTAACCTCAATCGGTGAACAGAGTCCTGACATTGCCATGGGTGTTGACCAGGCCCTTGAAGCACGTGAAGGCCTAATGTCAGATGAAGAAATCGAAGCAATCGGAGCAGGTGACCAAGGGTTAATGTTTGGTTTTGCTTGTAATGAAACGAAAGAGCTTATGCCACTTCCGATTTCGCTAGCACACAAGCTTGCTCGTAAATTAACAGAGGTGCGTAAAGATAAAGTTCTTGAATACCTTCGTCCGGATGGAAAAACACAAGTAACCGTTGAGTATGATGAAAATGACCAACCGGTGCGCATTGACACGATTGTTATCTCAACTCAACATAATCCGGAAGTCACATTAGAGCAAATTCAGCGCAACCTGAAAGAATACGTTATCAACCCGGTTGTTCCAAAAGAACTAATCGATGAAAATACAAAATATTTCATTAACCCGACAGGCCGTTTTGTTATCGGCGGACCACAAGGGGATGCTGGCTTAACTGGCCGTAAAATCATTGTTGATACGTATGGCGGCTATGCTCGCCATGGCGGCGGTGCCTTCTCTGGTAAAGATCCAACAAAGGTTGACCGTTCTGCAGCTTATGCAGCTCGTTACGTAGCGAAAAACATCGTTGCTGCAGGCCTTGCTGACAAAGTAGAAGTTCAACTTGCATATGCCATTGGTGTCGCACGACCAGTTTCGATTTCAATTGATACGTTTGGTACTGGAAAAGTAAGCGAAGAGGTTTTAGTTGATTTAGTAAGCAAAAACTTTGACCTTCGCCCAGCAGGAATCATTAAAATGCTCGACCTTCGCCGTCCAATTTATCAACAAACAGCAGCATACGGTCATTTTGGCCGTACCGATGTTGAGCTTCCATGGGAGCTTACTGATAAAGCGGATACGTTACGTCAAGAAGCGAATCTATAATAAATTAGGGAGTTACATTTCATATGTAACTCCTCAGATTGTCGAGAAAGGGTATTTTTCTCGACAATTTTTTATTTTGTTAGAATTCAAATACTAATTTTATTGATTGTCCCTGCAATTGGGCCTGTTGAAGATCGTATACTGAAAATATTAAACAAAATAACGCGGTGAATTATTAATGAAAATAAGTTATACGTTTAGATGTAACTCCCTTTCCTATTTTTCGTCTAACAAATAGTGTAGTTGTCTTTAAAAATGAATAAAATGTTTAAGTAGGACTATAGAAGTAAAAAATGAAGGTACAGTAAATTTCCTAATGTTTTCAGTGCATTTTTCTAAAAAATAATGGTAGTATTAGATAGATGTTTTTTTAGGTAATGTTTTATTTTGAAATGGAGTAGGTGAGGTACATAATGTGTGGTTTTATCGGTTGTGTACACGACAAAACACAGAATTATAGTGATCAACAAAGACAACAGTTTAAACATATGAACGATATTATTACACATCGCGGACCGGATGATGATGGCTTCTTTTATGATGACCATATTCAATTTGGATTCCGCCGGTTAAGTATTATCGACATTGAGAGCGGACATCAGCCGCTTACGTACGAAAATGAGCGTTATTGGATTATTTTCAATGGTGAAGTGTATAACTACGTGGAGCTTCGCGAGGAATTACTTAAAGAAGGTTTATCGTTTGCGACTAGCTCAGATACGGAGGTTATTATCGCCTTATATAGCCACTTGAAGGAAAAAGCAGTTGAAAAGCTGCGCGGGATGTTTGCCTTTGTTATTTGGGATAAAGAGGAGCAAACCCTTTACGGTGCGCGTGATCCGTTTGGAATCAAACCATTTTTCTATATGCAGGACGGGGAAAGAACGTTGTTTGCATCAGAGAAGAAAAGTATCTTGCTCGCCCTTGAAAATGACGTTTTGGACTATGATTCGCTGCAGCACTATTTAACCTATCAATTTGTTCCTGAACCAAACACTTTGTCTGAGGGAATAAAAAAATTAGAGCCAGGTCACTATTTTACAAAAAAAATTGGCGGACCTATGGAAATTAAACGATATTGGAAAGCGCAATTTAAGCCGATTCAAAAATCAGAATCTGATTTTATCAAAGAAATTAAAGATGTTCTATTCGACTCGGTTAAAATGCACATGCGCAGTGATGTTCCAGTTGGTTCCTTTCTTTCAGGCGGAATTGACTCTTCGATCATCGCGTCGATTGCGAAAGAGTTTCATCCGGCAATCAAAACGTTCTCGGTCGGCTTTGAACATAATGGCTTCAGTGAAATTGATGTGGCCAAAGAGACGGCAGAAAAGCTGGGTGTGGAAAACATCAGCTATGTGATTACACCGCAAGAATATATGAATGAAATTCCAAAAATCATGTGGCATATGGATGACCCGCTTGCCGACCCGGCGTGTGTGCCGCTTTACTTTGTTGCACGTGAAGCGCGTAAACATGTAACCGTGGTGCTGTCTGGTGAAGGTGCCGATGAATTATTCGGCGGCTACAATATTTACCGTGAGCCCCAAGATTTAGAAGTGTTCAATAAAATCCCAAGGGTAGGAAAAGTTCTATTAAAAGGGATTGCGAACATGATGCCAGAAGGAACAAAGGGCAAAAGTTTCATAGAACGCGGTGTAACACCGATGGAAGAGCGATATATCGGAAATGCGAAGATGTTTACGGAAGAAGAAAAACGTGATCTTTTGAGCGTCTACCGTGAAGGTTTAAACTATTTAGATATTACTAAGCCGCTTTACCAGGAATCAAAAGGGTATGATCCTGTTGATCGTATGCAATATATTGATATTCATACATGGATGCGCGGCGACATTTTACTTAAGGCAGATAGAGTTACAATGGCACATTCATTGGAGCTTCGAGTTCCATTCCTTGATAAAGCCATGTTTGAGGTGGCATCGAAAATACCGACCAGCTTGAAAACAGCAAATGGCACGACCAAATATATTTTACGAAAAGCGGCTGAAGGGATTGTGCCGGCACATGTGCTTGACCGTAAAAAGCTTGGCTTCCCCGTGCCGATTCGCCACTGGCTAAAGGCGGAAATGAACGAATGGGCGAAAAAAATAATCCGTGAAAGTAACACGGATCATTTAATTAATAAATCCTACGTTTTAAGACTGCTTGAAGACCATTGCCAAGGCAAAGCTGATAACAGCCGGAAAATTTGGACGGTATTAATGTTTATGGTTTGGCATCAAGTATATGTGGAAAATGTTTATTCTTTTCAACGTGATTTTGCGTTGCAAAAAGAATTACAAACAATGAAACACTAATATGAAAGCACCCATATGATGAGATGGGTGCTTTTGTTTTGAGATGGGGACGCGGAACCTGTCCCCATTTATTTAAAGATAAGAATGTATAAATTTTTGACTTTGAGAATTGTCTAGCTCCAACGCCCTAGCGGCTAGTGTCCTTCGCACTCCGCCCTACGATAAGTCAATATCGGTAAACGAAGTTCACCGTGTTTCCTTTATCTCAGTTGGAGTGCTCCAGGCCATACGCCGCTGAACAGGGCGCTTGCGCTTTTCTTATTTTATGATTGCAATGACTTATAATATTGTGCCTTCTCGGCATATTCTGTATAGATGCGTTTCATGTCTTTTTTGTCTTCCGCTGTTAATTCTCTAATAACTTTTGCTGGTCTGCCGAATGCTAAGCAATTAGGAGGGATTTTTTTCCCTTGGGGAACCAGACTGCCGGCACCAATAAACGCACCTTCGCCAATTTCTGCTTGGTCAAGGATAATTGACCCCATTCCGATTAATGCTCCTTTTCGAATGATACAGCTATGGAGAATGACCTGATGGCCAATGGTAACCTCATCCTCTAAAATTAGCGGGTTATTGGGACTTTGGTGTAAGATAGAGTTGTCTTGAATATTGACTTTGTTACCTATCTTAGTAGGTGCGACGTCACCTCTAATTGAGGTGTTAAACCAAACACTGGATTCTTCACCGATTTCAACATCACCGGTAATCGTTACATAATCGGCAATAAAAGCAGTCTCGGCAATTAAAGGATATTTATCTTTAAACGGATAAATCATTCGTTTCGCTCCTTTATGAGTGATAGTTCTATTGTAGCGAAAACGATAGGTACTTTTCAAAAGGTTTAACTTTTTAAATGAAGCCAATTTGTCCATTATGATCGGTGTGTCTGATTTTGCAGGTCCATCGTTCATCTATGGTAAAATGAAATATAACTTTTCTAGGGGGAAATAAAAATGTGGAAGTGGGAAGCTGAAGGGGAAGCGAAGGGAGTAATCGTCATTGTTCATGGCGCAATGGAACACCATGGCCGATATGGCTGGCTGATTGAAATGTGGCGTTTATCAGGCTTTCATGTCATTATGGCTGACCTTCCAGGGCAAGGGATGACAACCAGAGCCAACCGCGGCCATATCGATTCCTTCGATGAATATATCTATGAGGTAAAGGATTGGGTCCAAGCTGCCTACCGTTATGACTTGCCTGTCTTTTTACTTGGACACAGTATGGGCGGATTAATCTCGATTCGCTTACTTCAGGAAGAGAGGTTAAATGTCGCAGGGGTGATTCTATCTTCCCCGTGTTTAGGACTGGTCCATTCCCCTTCTAAATTCTTAGATGCGCTATCCCATGTGTTGAATTTGGTTTTTCCTTCACTTCGAATGAATTCAGGATTGACTGTCCAAATGGCGACTAGAAATGAAGACGTAAGAGAAGCGGATTCGAATGATACGCTTTACGTGACAAAGATATCTGTTAGATGGTATCGTGAACTTGCTGCAGCGATGAAGCAAGCGTTCCTTGAACTCGGAAAAACACAAGATATCCCCATGCTGGTCATGCAGGGCGGAGATGACAAAATCGTCAATAAAACGACCGTTAGGGAATGGTTTAATCATGTGCCATTATCTGAAAAGAGATTTAAGGAATGGCCGAAATGCTACCATGAAATTTTTAATGAACCGGAGCGCGAAGAGGTCTTTGAATACGCAAAAGATTTTGTTTTGAGTCAATTAAAAGCAATTGGATATATCGTTTAGGAAAAGCGTAAGCGACTGTTTAGCGGCGTATGGACTGGAGCGCTTCGACTGAGATAAAGGAAACAAGGTGAGCGGAGCGAACCGATGTTGACTTATCGTAGGGAGAAGAGCGAAGTCCACTAGCCGCTGGTCGCTGAAGCTGGACAGTTTTCAAAGTTCAATATGGAAATTTTTAATAAAAGGAAAGGTTGTTGTTTTCCATGATGCCAATCACCCTTATGTCCAGGGTATACCGCAAAATTCTTCCAGCAGTCCATCAAGAATTGGCTTATTGGAAAAGCCGGGCTGAAAAAATTCCGAATTCTGAGTTACGAACTCAGGCGCTTGCCAGTATTGAGCAAAAAACATTTCACTGTGAAGGTGGAGCAATCTTAGCGCTTACTGCTGGCGCGGATTATAAGAAAGCAGTCAAGTTTATCGTCGCTTATCAAACGATTAGTGATTATTTAGATAATCTTTGTGACCGAAGCACATCGCTTGATCCTGAGGACTTTGCCGCCCTTCATGAGTCGATGGCAGATGCACTTATACTTAGGGCTGATAGGAAAAACTATTACCGGCTTCGTGAGGATCAAGATGATGGGAATTATCTGCATGATTTATCGGAGACATGTCGTTCTGTTCTTAAAGAGATAGAGCATTATGATTTAATCAAAGATTATCTTCAGGAGCTCTGCCAGTACTATTGTGATTTACAGATCCATAAGCATGTCGTACAAGAAGAGCGGGTACCACGTCTGGAAAATTGGTTTCATCAACACCAAAATCGCCTCCCTGAAATGGAATGGTATGAGTTCTCGGCTTGCTCGGGCTCAACACTAGGGATTTTTTGTTTAATATCGTATGCAATAAGGGAAGATTTTCAGGCAAGTGATGCCGAAAATATTCGTAACGGCTATTTCCCTTATATTCAAGGTCTCCATATTCTCTTGGATTATTTTATTGATCAAGAGGAGGATATGGCCGGAGGAGACTTAAATTTTTGTTCGTATTATGACAATCAGGAAACACTTTTTCAACGGCTAAAGCATTTTGTTGTGGAAGCGGACAGGCATACAGAGTACCTTCCGCATCAGAAATTCCATCAGCTAATTAATCGAGGGTTGTTAGGAATTTATTTGTCGGATTCCAAGGTTCGAAAACAGAAAAATGTCCGCAAACTGGCAAAGGGAATCATAAAATCAGGCGGATGGGTCAGTTATTTCTTTTATTTCAACGGACGCGCCTACCGCTCAGTGCAAAAATTTGTTCCAGCGTTTGTGACAAGACTTATGATGAAATAAAAAACCAGGCGAATGAAGCCTGGTTTTAACGTTTTTCAAGCGCCACAATAAACGGCGGGTTATTTTGCTGATTGATAAATTGGTATTGCAGCACATGTGCTTTTTTTTGGTCTAAATGTTGGCAGAATTGAAGAAGGATGTCCCGCTCCACAGCACCTTGTTCGTGCCCGTGGTAAATAACAAGGACAATAATTCCCTCTGGTGCCATCATTTCCAATAACTGCTCGATTGCGGCAATTGTTGTATCTGGTTGAGTAACAATGGATTTATCGCTGCCAGGCAAATAACCTAGATTAAAAATCGCTCCGGTAATGTTTTGCTGATCAGCAGTTGGGATTTTTGCCGAAAGCTGTTCGTGTCCTTCGTGAAAAATGGTCACCCGCTCTGACAAGCCATGAGTCGCCAAGCGCTCCTTTGTTGCTAGGATTGCCTCTTTTTGCACGTCAAATCCGTAAACTTTCCCGTTGTCTCCAACAAGCCCCGCCAAAAACACGGTATCATGGCCATTTCCAACTGTCGCATCGACGACAACATCACCGGGTTGAACAGCTTTTTCGAGTAAATTTTTCGCAAACGGAAGAATACGCTCCATTTTCATTGGTTCAATTCCCCTTGATAAAATTTACCCTGCCAGCTGTTTCTACGCTTTAGTTCTGCATCAATGGAATTTAATACTTCCCACTTATTCACACTCCACATTGGTCCGATCATCAAGTCAATCGGTCCGTCCCCTGTAATTCGGTGAACAATCATTTCCGGTGGTAAAATCTCCAATTGGTCACATACTAAGTTGACATAGTCCTGTAGTGTTAGAAATTCAAGCATGCCTTTTTCATATTGCTTGACCATCGGTGTGCCTTTTAAAAGATGGAGCAAATGAATCTTAATTCCCTGCACGTCTAATTTAGCAACTTCACGAGCCGTTTCCATCATCATTTCATCCGACTCAAGCGGCAGTCCATTAATTATATGAGTGCAAATCCGAATTCCATGCTTTCTTAGTTTATTAACACCGTCAATATAACTCTGGAAATCATGGGCGCGATTGATAAGAAGCGCGGTGCGTTCATGCACAGTCTGAAGCCCGAGCTCAACCCATAAATACGTCCGTTTGTTTAATTCCGCTAAATATTCGACGACATCATCGGGCAAGCAATCTGGACGAGTGGCAATCGACAAACCGACGACGCCTTCCTGCTTAAGAACGGTTTCGTATTTTTCACGAAGAACTTCAACGGGTGCATGAGTATTCGTGAAAGCCTGGAAGTAGGCCATGTACTTGCCATCTTTCCATTTTGTGTGCATTTTTTCTTTAATCTCATTAAATTGTGTTTCCAGTGTCTCGACACGATTACCAGCAAAATCACCTGAACCGGCTGCACTGCAGAAGGTACAGCCCCCATGAGCAACTGTACCATCACGATTCGGACAATCAAAGCCGCCATCAAGTGCTATTTTAAACACCTTATGACCGAAATGCCCGCGCAGATGGTAATTCCAGGTATGGTACCGTTTATCATCGGCTGCATATCGAAAAGGTTTTGTCTGAAGCATGTCAGAAAACCTCCTTTTAATTTTACATAAAAACAATTTTAACATGAAGCCAAGCCTTATCCAATTGTAATTGTTTCAAAGAAAGTTGGTAAAAAATTATCCTTCGGTTTCTGTAATAGGAAAAAGAATGGAGAACACAATAAGAAATGAAGCAGTATGCTTCATAGCAGGGATTGAAGGGGGTTCTTAAATGGCTACTCGAGATTCAATGGATAACCTGATGCAGCAGTGTGAGGATGCTATTCGATTTGCTGAGGAACAATACAAACAAAGCAGCCTCCAAGAACAATATAACGATGATAATTATACACAAGCCTTACAGGTGCTCGAAGACACTTACGGTGATATCGCCAAAATGGCCCATTTTGCAAATTCGCAGCAGCGGGAGCAGCTCCATAGGAAGAGACTTCAGCTGCAGCAACTGCAAAACTCAATGATATTAAAAGACCATTAAGAGGAGGAGAAACTTCTTGAAAAAAAGGTCCAAACAACAAAATCCAGAACAAAAAACTCGAAATGGAATCAATAATCAAGATCTCGAACTCGGCCAGGATTTTGACCTTGTCAAAAAAGCAAAAAAGAAATATGAACAATCAGGCGGTCAGCCAGTAAAATCCAAAATGCATCAAGAATAAACCTATTAAATCTCTCAACAATTTGTTGGGAGATTTTTTTGTGAGTATTTTTAAAAAGATTTTCTTAAATCACTTGGAACATCAATTTCTAAATAAAAACAACATGAAAATAGAAGAAAACCCATGTTCACATTTTAGCAACAACTACAATTTATTGTGTGAAGTAGGTCACAGATGGGGAGTAGTTTAACATGGTTTAAATGAGATATGGATTTAAAAATCCCATTCCATGAATACCACTTTTTGCTAAGTGAACACACTTGGCACTTTTTCTAGAACGTTATGTGAATGCGTTCACATTTTATCCACAAATTTTGCTTAGAAAAGGGAGTATTGAAATGAAAAAATACCTTTTTATCGGTAGCATCATTCTGGCCTTTATGTTTCCTTCGGTTAGCTTCGCTGAGAGTAAAATTTTAAGCATGGAAGAGCTGACGATTCAACTCATGCCGGAGTATGCTTATCATTCAAATGATCAACAAAAAGATTATCCACCGCTGTTAATTGGTTATCAGGGGTCAATGGTAAATACGTCCGATCGGCCGCAAAAAGGGCTAATTGAAATACCGCTGCCAATGGGGGAGAAAAACTTCCGAATTGGCTATGTGGCAGATTACTCAAGCGATTTACGAACGACCTATGAAATCGAATATGCCATCGACCGTGAAAAAGAAACGATTTCCTGGACAACAAGTGAAGAGATCGGTCCGAATGAACGCTATAAATTTGTTATTGAATTTTATACAGACAGCCTAAAGGTGAATAAGGTTAAAAAGACCTTAGCGTATCAGTTTAAAAGCTTTGCTGACATTGGCATCGTCAATGTCACCTTTACAAAGCCGTCTAAGGCAAAAAAATTCAAGCTCACACCGACTCCTAATGAAAACCAGAATCATGGTGAAGCAGCTAATATTTCCTCCTACCTTTTCCAGGAGGTAAAAGCGGGCGCAGAAAAAAACTTCACTTTAACATATGAACGCACCGAAACGAAGCCGACCACAGAACTTTTAAATGATTCAACTGAAGTAAAAGTAAACGAGAATAAGAAATCCACAATTATTGCCGTTAGCGCATTTAGCGGAATTAGTGTTCTATCTGTGGCTGCCTTGACCCTTCTGATAAGAAATCGAAGGGAAAGACAGTAAAAAAACAAAGCGTCATATGGCGTGATTCCATTGGGATTAAGGTGCCTTCAAGGTACTTTAATAAATAAATAGATAGTATCCAGATTATTCATGGGAGGTGAAATAATGTTTAAAAAGCTTCTAAAGATGGACAAAAAGTTTTTAATTGTCTTAGCGCTACTTATCGGCGTGTTTTTATCATTTTCGACAGTCAAAACAATGGCTTACTTGGATTCACCTGGATTTTGTCAAAACTGTCATACGATGAAATCCGTTTATTCGTCATTCGTGGATTCAACTCATTCCGATTTGCAGTGTAATGATTGTCATTTACCGCACAAGAGCGAGATCGGAAAGTTATTTTTTAAAGGCCGCGCCGGGATGACACATATTTATTTCAACACACTCGGAACAGACGATATTCCGGATGTAATCCAGGCGACGGACCGCACAAAGGATATCATGAATGATAACTGTATCTCGTGCCACAAGAGTACGCTCAGCAATGTCTCACATGACGCAAAGGATATGTGTATTTCCTGTCACAAAACAGTTCCACATGGGAAAGGCTTTAAAGATGACCATTATAATAAGCCACCTAAATCAGGAGAATTATTAGAAAATAAGGGAGGATTTTAAAAAATGGGAAGGATCCGATATGGGGCATATCTTCTTCTGCTGGCATTTGTGTTGATGATCACCGGCTGCAGCAATGATTCCGGTGAAAAAACAGCTGCGGCAGCAGATAAGAAGACGACAGGCCTTTCAGCAGAAGAAATTAGCAATGAAGCGTTCAAGGACTTATTTCCGCTTCAATATAACAGCTACAAGAAAAATGAAAAGATGGAAGATACAAAATACGGCGGCTCAGTAAAAAGGAGTAAATTTGACCCGGACAAGGAGCCATTGTTACCAATTCTTTTTAATGGCTATGGTTTTGCAACTGAATACAATGAAGATCGCGGTCACACATACGCCTTAGAGGATATCCGCAGCGTAAAGAGGATTACTGACAAGTCTGTTGGCTCTTGCTATACCTGTAAATCAACAGCTGTTCCGAAAATGATTGAAGAAATGGGCGACAGCTATTGGGGCGCTAATTTTAACAAAGATATTTGGCCTAAAGGCGAAGCGATGGGTCACTCGCCAATCGGCTGTTCTGACTGCCATGACCCGAAAACAATGGATTTACGTGTTACACGTCCTAGTCTTTTTAAAGCCTTGAAAGCAAAAGGTGTCGATGTGTCGAATCCAACCAAAAACGAAATGCGCAGCTATGTGTGCGGCCAGTGCCATGATGAATATTACTTTGCTGCCAATAATAGTGAGGTTACCTATCCGTGGACAAAAGGCTTTAAGCCTGAAGATATGTATGAATACTATAGCACAATCGCAAAAGAAAACGGTTTTGAGAAAGACTGGATCAGTAATATTTCCGGCACACCGATGTTAAAAGCACAGCATCCTGAATTTGAAACACACTTATCAGGCACACACGGAAAAGCAAATGTATCCTGTGCCGACTGCCATATGCCATACGAACGTGTGGATGGAAAAAGAAAAATCACCTCACACTGGTGGACTTCACCGCTTAAAACGATGCAAACATCTTGTGGACAATGTCACGGTGACCGTGATTTAGACAAACTAAAGGATCGAGTAATTGAAATTCAAGATGCAAATGTGAAGGGATTACATGATGCCCAAGATATTTCCACTTCAGCCCATTACTATGTAAACAAAATGATTACATCAGGCGTGAGCCAGGAAAAAATTAAACAAGCCCAAGAATTTGTGCGTAAAGGACAATGGTTCTGGGATATCATTGCCGCTGAAAACTCCGCCGGCTTCCATAACCCGCAAGGATCAATGGATTCACTGCGAATTTCAATTGAGGAATCCAACAAGGCCATTCGCCTAGCAACAGAAGAGCTCGTGAAAAAAGGCGTCAACATGGATGAGCTTGATAAGGAAATTGAAAAGGTTAAACAAGCTGTTGCCGATGAGCAAGTAAATGAGAAGAAAAAAGATCACGCAGTTAACAGCTATTTCCCAGCCCAAGCGCCAGTAGTGCCAGCAGTTCCAAAAAAATAGACTCTTTCCAATAGCGGTTCTTATTCGTCCGACCAAGAAGGAATAAGAATTTAGGAAAGAGCCTTACAATAATTTCTGGAAAACACTGTTTCTCTTTGGGGAACAGTGTTTTCTTGTTTTTTATTGTGACAAAATATTACCGAGGAGTCAATTCGTGGGGGGCAAATGTAGGGTTTGGCGAAATAAAGTGTGAAGTTGGCGAAATACTCTCTCGATTTGGCAAATGAGCGCTGAATTTGGCGAGATAAATCCCAAGTTTGGCGAGATAAAGCAGAAAATCGGCGAAATCCGATTCAAATTCAGCAAGGAAATAAACCTGAAAATTGCGAGATTAATAACCGCACTTACTGGTAATGAAAAATGATTGCATCCAAACTAAAAAAAGACTAAAATAGCCTAGGGATTTGAAATAGTTAATGATAAAGGAGCGTTTTTCATGCCGCGTGCCTTATGGCTTTTAATCATCGGGATGGCAGTGAATGTAATAGGCTCTTCTTTTTTATGGCCTTTAAATGCAATCTATATTCACAATCATTTAGGAAAGTCCCTCTCAGTTGCAGGGATTGTCCTCATGCTCAACTCGGGAGCAAACGTAATTGGAAATCTTTATGGCGGCTTTTTATTTGATAAAATTGGCGGCTATAAATCTATTATATTGGGAATTGGTATTTCCCTCCTAGCCCTAGTCGGCCTATCGATCTGGCATGACTGGCCACAATACGTAGTTTTTCTTACCATCATCGGCTTTGGAACAGGAATTATTTTTCCATCGATGTATGCAATGGCAGGTTCAGTTTGGAAAGAAGGCGGGCGTAAATCGTTTAATGCCCTTTATGTTGCTCAAAACCTTGGGGTTGCAATAGGTGCGTCACTTGGCGGATTCGTAGCAGCTTACTCCTTCCAATTAATCTTTTTAGCGAATACCATCATGTATGTAATCTTTTTACTAATTGCCATTTTTGGATATAAGGGAATTGTGGTAGAGCCTTCGAGACACAGCCATCATGAAAAAGCAGTGAACATTGTAACAAGCAAAGCAAATCTTCAGGCTTTACTGATTGTTTGCGCGGGTTATTTACTCTGTTGGGTTGCTTATAGTCAGTGGACAACAACCATTTCTACTTACACACAGGAAATCAATATTTCATTGAAACAATATAGCTTCCTATGGACGATTAACGGTGCCATCATCGTTCTTGGACAGCCGCTATTAAACGGCGTGCTTAAGAAGCTTTCCTCATCACTCAAGGTGCAAATCCTTATTGGAATTGGAATTTTTATCGTTTCATTTTTAGTTGCTGGAAAAGCGAGTGCTTTTTCAGGCTTTCTCGTTGCTATGATTATCTTAACCATCGGTGAAATGTTCATCTGGCCTGCCGTCCCTACCATTGCTTTCGATTTAGCTCCTAAGGGTAGAGAAGGCTTTTATCAAGGAATCGTCAACAGCACCGCAACTGGCGGCAGAATGGTCGGTCCATTACTTGGTGGTATACTTGTAGATTTATATAGTATGTCTATGTTATTTACCTTATTAATTGGTTTATTTCTTGTCGCCATCGTCACGACATTAGTCTATGACCGTCGCTTGAAAGCTGAAAACAAAGTCGTTGTAAAAGTAGTTTAGATTTTTTTGGCCAGGAAAATGGTGTCAGGCACCCTTCGTGGACAAATGTAGCATTTGTCCACCTGGGAAGGACAGTGGGGAATGAATCTCCATTGTCTTTTCTTTTGGTTGTTTATAAAGAAGATTTCCTGTCCATCCTGAATTTAGACACAAGTTTACTTGCAACCGATCGAAAAATTTAATACAATAACCGTAATACTTTTATATTAGAAAAACAGTGATCAGGAGTAGTAATGGTCAACACCCGAACCTTAAGAGAGTTGACGGCTGGTGGAAGTCAACCGGGTACATCATGAACTCGCCTTTGAGTTGCAAGCATGAAGGAACAGTAATGTTTGCCGTATTCCGCGTTAAGGATGAATGAAGCGAGTGCATGCATGCACTAATGTGGGTGGTACCGCGGGAAGATACATACAATCCTCTCGTCCCTTTTTGGGATGAGGGGTTTTTTATTTTTTTATAGGAGGAACAGACAATGAGTTTCGACCATCAGCAAATTGAAAAAAAGTGGCAAAAGAAATGGGAAGCAGAAAAGACATTCAAAACGAGTGAAGAATATGATAAACGCAAATTCTACGCGTTAGATATGTTTCCATATCCATCAGGGGCTGGGCTCCACGTTGGACACCCGGAAGGCTATACGGCAACGGACATTCTTTCCCGCTTAAAGCGGATGCAGGGATATAATGTTCTTCACCCAATGGGCTGGGACGCATTTGGATTACCGGCAGAACAATACGCATTAGATACAGGAAATGATCCAGCAGAATTCACAGCGAAAAATATTGATACTTTCCGCAGACAAATTAAAGCGTTAGGTTTCTCATATGATTGGGACCGTGAAGTCAATACGACTGACCCAGAATATTATAAATGGACACAGTGGATTTTCTTAAAACTTTTTGAAAAAGGCCTTGCCTATATCGATGAGGTCGCAGTGAACTGGTGTCCTGCACTTGGAACCGTTTTGGCCAACGAAGAAGTTATTGATGGCAAGAGTGAACGCGGCGGACATCCGGTTGAACGCCGTCCGATGAAGCAATGGATGTTAAAAATCACAGCTTATGGTGACCGCTTACTTGAAGATTTAGAGGAGCTTGATTGGCCGGAAAGCTTGAAAGACATGCAGCGCAACTGGATTGGCCGTTCTGAAGGCGCGGAAGTAACTTTCGCCATTGAAGGTCATGATGAATCCTTCACAGTTTTTACAACTCGTCCGGATACATTATTTGGTGCGACGTATGCGGTACTGGCTCCAGAACACGCATTTGTTGATAAAATTACATCAGCTGAACAGCGTGCTGCTGTTGATGCTTATTTAGATAAGGTTAAAACGAAGAGCGACCTTGAGCGTACGGACCTTGCGAAAGAAAAAACGGGTGTTTTCACAGGGGCTTATGCCATCAATCCTACCAATGGCGAAAAAATGCCAATCTGGATTGCCGATTATGTATTAGTAAGCTACGGAACTGGCGCCATCATGGCAGTTCCTGCACACGATGAACGCGATTATGAATTTGCTAAAGAATTCGCGCTGCCAATCAAGCCAGTTGTTGCCGGCGGTGATGTCGAGAAAGAAGCCTATACAGGTGACGGAGAACACATCAATTCCGATTTTTTAAATGGATTAAATAAAGAAGATGCAATCACCAATATGATTTCTTGGCTAGAGGAAAAAGGCATCGGTACGAAAAAGGTAACTTTCCGCTTACGCGATTGGTTATTCAGCCGTCAGCGTTACTGGGGTGAGCCAATTCCAATTATTCATTGGGAAGACGGCACGATGACAGCTGTGCCAGAGGATCAGCTTCCATTGATGCTGCCAAAAACGAAGGATATTAAACCGTCTGGAACAGGTGAATCACCACTTGCTAATATTGGTGATTGGGTAAATGTTGTTGATCCGGAGACAGGCAAAAAGGGACGACGCGAAACGAATACGATGCCGCAATGGGCTGGAAGCTGCTGGTATTATTTACGTTATATTGATCCAAAAAACAGCGAAGCACTGGCTTCTGCCGAAAAATTAAATCACTGGCTGCCTGTTGATATTTACATTGGCGGTGCTGAACATGCCGTTCTTCACTTGTTATATGCCCGTTTCTGGCATAAATTTTTATATGATATTGGTGTGGTTCCTACAAAAGAACCATTCCAAAAGCTATTCAACCAAGGGATGATTTTAGGCGAAGGCAATGAAAAAATGAGTAAATCAAAAGGAAATGTGGTTAATCCTGATGATATCCTCGAGAGTCACGGTGCCGATACGCTGCGCTTGTATGAAATGTTTATGGGACCGCTTGACGCCTCAATTGCTTGGTCGACAAACGGTTTGGACGGTTCCCGCCGCTTCCTTGACAGGATCTGGCGCTTATTTGTGGAAGAAGACGGTGAATTAAATCCGAAAATCCAGCCAAATGAAGAAGCATCCAATTTGGAAAAAGTTTACCATCAAACTGTGAAAAAGGTTACCGAGGATTACGAAGGCTTAAGATTTAATACCGCAATTTCACAAATGATGGTCTTCATTAACGAAGCATATAAAGCAACAGTACTACCTAAGGATTATGTAGAAGGGTTCGTCAAAATGCTAGCACCTGTTAGTCCGCATATTGCAGAAGAACTTTGGAATAAACTAGGACATAGAGAAACAATCTCTTATGAGGCTTGGCCTGCATACGATGAAGCAAAGCTAGTTGATGACGAAGTTGAAATTGTTATTCAAGTAAATGGTAAGGTTAAGACGAAGCTGATGGTGCCAACGGATGCGAGCAAGGAGGCATTGGAAGGCATCGCAATGGACGATGACCGAGTGAAGGAACAAATCGAAGGGAAAACGATTCGCAAAGTCATCACGGTTCCTGGTAAACTAGTCAATATCGTAGCCAATTAATAAAATAGAACATCCTCCTTCAAAAATGGGGGATGTTTTTCTGAAGGGATGAATGGAATGGAAGCAATTCAAACGATTACACCAGAGGAGTTACAAAAGAAGCTCGCGGCAGGAGAAAAGCTTGAGCTTGTGGATGTTAGAGAAGATGAAGAAGTAGTAATGGGGATGATTCCAGGGGCAAAGCATATTCGCTTGGGGGACATTCCTGCGAACTTGGACTATTTTGATAAGGATAAAGAATATATTTTTATCTGCCGCTCAAGCGCACGCAGCGGTAATGTTTGCTATTACCTGCAGGATCAGGGCTACAAAGTCCGTAACATGATTGGCGGCATGATGAATTGGACTGGAGAAACGAAATAACCGATTCCATTTTTGGAATCGGTTTTTCTATTTTGTGAAACTCGTTTATGACATCATTTTGGGCGTTTATGACGTATTATTAAGTACTTACGACATAATTTTGAGCACTTACGGCACATTTACAGTCACTTACCACATTTACTGGATAATAATAGGAAAATTAAGTGGATTTCATATCCTTACGACATATTTACAATCACTTACGACACATTTACAGAAACCTACGACATTACCTGGATAATATTTGGAAAAACACAACATTTCCAGCCTCTCTTTTTTAAAATTCAGAAAAGTTGTCAATAATGATTATAAAAAAAGAGAGGGAGAGTACATTGATACAGGTGAAATTGTTTGACCGCGAGCATGAGAAGGATTTGGAAAAGGAAATGAATCGTTTTCTGAGAGGGATAGATGAAAAGAGTCTGCTAGATATTAAGTATAACGTTGCAGCGATGCCAGAAGAGGAAGAAGAAGAACAGATTTATTGCTTTACAGCGATGATTATTTACAAGGCCTGACAAAAGTCAGGCCCGATTTTTTGCCGCATATGCGGCATTGGTTCCCGCAAGCCTGCCGGTCACAAGTGCGGAGGTAATATTATACCCCCCTGTATACCCATGAACATCAAGAATTTCACCGCAAAAAAATAAACCAGCCATTAATTTCGAGCCCATCGTTTGCGGTTCGATTTCTTTAACAGACACGCCGCCGCCCGTGACAAATGCCTTTTCCAGTGGAAGTGTGCCGTTAACATTAATCAAGAATTGCTTGCAGCTTTTTGCAAAACTACGAATTTTATCATTAGAAATCGTGCCGCCTTGCTCGGAAGGGTCGATACCATTTTGTTCTAAAAGAAATAGTAAATAACGTTCAGGCAGCAAACCCTTTAACGTATTTTTAATACTTTTCTTAGGCTCACTTTTTACAAGGTCAATAATTTCCTGAAAAATTTCCTCTTCTTTTTTATCCGGAAGTGCGTCGAGGCTCATGGTAACCTCTTTCAATTTCCACTTCTTCATCGCCTTCACAACAAACTGGCTGCAGCGCAGTACTGCAGGACCGCTAATGCCAAAATGAGTAAACAGCATGTCCATCCGATGTGAGATAATTGGCTTGCCTTTTGGATTCAACACACTTACGTCAATATCGCGCAATGCTAACCCTTGCAGCGTCTTATTTCTGATAAAAGGTTCACTAGACGTGACAGGGACTTCCGTTGGGAACAGCTCAGTAATGGTATGTCCTGCCTTCTCCGCCCACGCGTAGCCGTCCCCGGTTGATCCCGTATGGGGGACCGATTTTCCACCAACGGCAATGACAATGGATTTTGCGGCAATTTTTTGGCCATCCTTTAATAAAACAGCAGCCGTTTGTCCATTTTCATAGATGACTTCCGCTACCGGGGAATTTTTGAACACACGAACATGAAGCTTCTCTAATTGCTCCAAAAGAGCATCGACAACGGATTGAGCTTTATTAGAAACAGGGAACATCCGCCCGTGATCCTCTTCCTTTAAGGATATTCCTAATTTTTCAAAAAAGGCAATAATGTCCTCATTACTAAAAATGGAAAAAGCACTGTATAAAAATTTCCCGTTTCCAGGCAAATGTTTAATGATTTCTTCTACAGGCAGACGGTTTGTGACGTTACAGCGTCCGCCTCCGGATATCGCCAGTTTTCTGCCAAGCTTTTCTCCTTTATCGATCAACAGCACCTTTGCCCCTTTTTCACCAGCGGCGATGGCAGCCATTAACCCAGAGGGGCCGCCGCCAATGACGATTACATCGTATTCCATCTTTGCACCAACTTTATCTTCATTCATTTTTATCGGTAACCTAATGGTATTTATACCAATTACTCCATTATAACCATTTCAGCCCTTACTGAAAACAAAACAATTAGTCACCAATTTTTAATAAATTTTTGGGGTTGTTAGTGGCGTCATAGGGAAAAGAGTTGTAAACTACAATAGTGTGCAAAAATAGTCGAATTTACTTGATGAGGCGCTTGCGCTTTATGAATTAGGAAGGGATTTTATGCAGTCTAAGCTTTTAAGAGGAACATTTATCTTAACCTTTGGAACAATCCTATCAAAGGTTATCGGCCTAATTTACGTTATTCCATTTTATCAAATTGTCGGAAAACATGGGACACAGCTTTACTCCTACTCGTATGTCCCATATACAATCTTCATTAGTGTGGCCACGGCTGGTGTACCGCTCGCAGTGTCAAAGTTTATTTCTAAATATAATGCCCTTGAAGAATATGCCGTTGGCCGAAAACTATTTAAATCGGGAATAGTTGTCATGCTATTTACGGGGATTGCAGCCTTTCTTGTCATGTATTCAGCGGCACCGATGTTGGCAGAGATGAGTCATCCTGGTAAAAAAGATATGGCTAGTGTTATTACCGTCATCAGAGCTGTTAGTTTTGCACTGATTGTTGTGCCATTTATGAGTTTAATCAGGGGATATTTCCAAGGACATCAATCAATGGGACCTTCTGCTGTTTCACAGGTTGTGGAACAAATCGTCCGGATTATTTTCACGCTTGCCGGTGCCTATGTTGTCCTGAAATTTTTAAATGGAACGATTGTTTCAGCGGTTAGTGTTGCAACTTTTGCTGCCTTTATTGGTGCAATCGGCGGCTTGCTCGTTTTATTTTGGTATTGGTATAAAAGAAAACCATATCTTGATGAGCTTTTGACACATGATAAAGGAACCATCGATATCTCGTTAAAAGAAATCTATAAAGAAATATTTATTTATGCAGCACCCTTTGTGTTTGTCGGGATTGCCAATCCACTCTTTCAATTCATTGACCAAATTACCCTTACGAGAGCTTTGACGGATATGGGTTTGAATAAGAAGTTAGCAGATGTTGCTTTTGGTATCTTGAATTTCGAATCACATAAAATTGTCATTATTCCTGTGTCACTCGCTACGGCCTTCTCCTTAACATTGGTGCCAAGCATTACAAAAGCATTTGTTGAGAATGATCGCCAAAGTATGAATCGACAGTTAAACCAGACATTTCAAGTCTTATTGTATCTAACATTACCGGCAGCGATTGGATTGTCTTTATTGGCCGAACCAGTTTACACTGCATTTTATGAGCACGATGTCCTCGGAACGCAGGTATTAGGCGCCTATGCTCCGGTTGCGATTTTGTTTTCTCTTTATGCGGTCACAGCTGCTATTCTGCAGGGAATCAATGAACAGCGTTTTACCATCTTAAGCTTACTTGTTGGTTTATTAGTAAAACTAGCTTTAAATATTCCACTAATAAAAATGTTTGAAACAAGAGGGGCTGTTTTAGCAACAGCACTGGGCTACTCTGTAGCGATTATTATTAATTTGATTGTTATTAAAACCTTCTCACGTTACCAATTCCGTCTTGTTTGGCGAAGGAGCCTATTAATCGTGATTTTTGCAGCTTTGATGTGGGTGGGGACGGAAATTGTCTATAAATTCCTTTTACTATTTCTTTCACCAGCATCAAAGGGTCAATCTGTCTTAATTATCCTAGTAAGTGCTGGTGTAGGTGCTGGTATCTATTTTTACCTAGGATTGAAATCAGGGCTCGTCGATCGATTATTTGGAGATCGGGTTGTTCGCTTAAAGCAAAAATTAAGACTTCGTACCTGAAAATCTTCTAGAAAATAAGGGGGATTATCATTGAGAATTGATAAAATGCTCGCCAATATCGGCTACGGCAGCCGCAAGGAAGTGAAGCAGCTGCTGAAAAGCGGGGCCGTTAAAGTAGATGATGTTGTGGTTAAGGATGCCAAGCAGCACGTCGATACGGCAAAACAAACTGTCACCTTAAATGGAGAAGTTGTTGAATACAAAGAATTCATCTACCTGATGATGAACAAGCCGCAAGGGGTATTATCCGCGACAGAAGATAACTCCTGTGAAACGGTCATTGACTTATTGGAGATGGAAGATCAGGTGTATGAGCCGTTTCCAGTCGGGCGGTTGGACAAGGACACAGAAGGCTTGCTGCTGATTACGAATGATGGTCAATTAGCGCATCGTTTGCTTTCACCGAAAAAGCATGTACCGAAGACTTACTTTGCAGTGATTGATAGGGAAGTTACAGAAGCAGATGTCGCTGCATTCAGTCGAGGAGTAACCTTGGATGACGGTTATGAAACTAAGCCCGGCGATCTGAAAATCTTGAAATCCGGTGTGCGTTCTGATATTGAGCTAACCATCACCGAAGGTAAATTTCATCAGGTGAAAAGAATGTTCGAAGCGGTTGGAAAAAGTGTTGTCTACCTACAGCGGATTTCAATGGGACCTCTGCCGTTGGACGAAACACTTGAGCTAGGTGAATACCGGGAATTAACCGATGAAGAAGTAGAATTATTGAGAAATTATCAAGTAAAATAGAGAATATTTATGAAAAAGCAGCTAAAATGTAGGCTGCTTTTTCATTTTTTTATACCTTGATGTTCAATTGGTGAATTTTGGAGTTCAATGAGCGTATTTCCAGCTTCAACGAGCGAATTTTGGAGTTCAATGAGCGGATTTCCAGCTTCAACGAGCGAATTTTGGAGTTCAACGAGCGAATTTTTGCCAAAAGAAGAGGCAGTAGTCTCTGCCTTTTCTACAATCTGATTATTGATATGCTAAGGAATATGGAATACCCTTCTTGTTTGGAAATCGCCGCTACATCTGCATTCGTATCGCCATAGGGAGTCCGAATGATGGCCGGTTCTTTTCCGGTAACAGATTTTATCGCCTGACCGGTATCGGCAATTTCCCCACAATTCACTTCCTCCTTAAATTTCTTGCCTTTATCATATCAAAAACATCATAAACAGCTAAATATTTTTAAATAAAATAAAAAAGGACAAGGCATCAAGCCTTGTCCATTAAATAGCTATTTTATTATGCATTCAGGAAGGATTTCAGCATCCAGTTATGTTTAGTAAGTTTGCCAATTAGGCCGAGGAACATATCGCTGGTCACTTCGTCGTTATTTTGTTCCGCGACTTCCATCCCCGTTTTTAATTCATCAATGATTAATGAAAAGTCATTAACGACGGACTGAACCATTTCTTCTGCCGTTAATTTTTCATTCCTTTCTTCAATCGTTGCCAATTGAAGAGACTCTTTTAAAGTGGAAATAGGGCTGCCGCCATTAGCTAGTAATTGTTCCGCAAATTCATCGATTGTGGCCGCTGCTTGATCATAAAGTTCTTCAAATTTTGCATGTAAGGTAAAGAAATGAGGTCCTTTCACATACCAGTGAAACTGATGTAATTTCGTGTATAAAACGGTCCAGTTGGCGATTTGTTGATTAAGTACTTGTTCGAGTGTCATTTAGCATTCCTCCTAATTTCTATCTATAATTATTATAACATATACTATTTAAAAATCAATATTAAATTATAATTATTATAAATAAGTAAGTATTATTGTTTAGCTTCAAAAAATTCATACCTCCGACATTTTTAATCCAAACCTTGGCATTGTCTCCTTTTTGATTCTTTTTCGTAATTTTTTCTTCTTTGCCGTTTATTTTCGTCCAGAGGAAACGATCTCTGACAAACGCCACTTTAACATTACTTTCATTAACGGGTTCCGCATTTGCCCCGCTGCTTGTCAT
Organism: Neobacillus vireti; assembly: GCF_001026695.1. Taxonomy (GTDB): domain Bacteria; phylum Bacillota; class Bacilli; order Bacillales; family Cytobacillaceae; genus Neobacillus; species Neobacillus vireti. The sequence continues at coordinate 4,196 of NZ_LDNB01000025.1, read as the reverse complement.
CAATAAAAGAAATATGAAAAACAAAAAAACTGCTTTTTCATCACTTCACCTCATTATTATTTCCTCAATATAAGGTGAAATATCATGAAAAAAAGCAAAGTATCTGAATTGGATACTTTGCTTAGAAAATCTCTTCCAATGATATTTCAAATCCTTCTAAAACCGCTGACTTCAATATTCCTGTTTGCTTTAAGACATCCAGTTGCTGATATTGGCCTTCTGAGTCTAAAACATAAACTTGGAAGGTATTTAGCATCGGGTTGATAATCCAATATTCTTTAACACCGTATTGCATATAAAGGTTCAACTTAAAGACTAAATCATGAGACTGATTAGATGGACTTAAAATTTCCATGATGATTGATGGAACTCCAACATACCGATTTTCCGTCAACCCGCTTTTATCACCTATTACAGATAAGTCAGGGATAATGATTTTGTTTCCTTCCATATTTTCGCGATGAAGCTCAATATCAAATGGTGCATGAAAGACCTCACAGGTCTTGCCCTCTAAAAAATTAAATAATTTTGCAAAAATCCTGCCCGAAACGCGCTGATGTTTTGTAGAAGGTGAAGGAGTCATAAACACGGTTCCATCAATGAACTCCATTAGTTTGTCAGTTTTTTCTCTCATTTTATAAAATTCTTCAAGTTTTATTAGATGATCTTGAGGTAAGCTCACATGTACACCTACTTTCAAGGAGATACTATTAGTATTACACCAATTTTTGGTTAATCAGTCCAATAAAGAGTTCTTTTTGAAAAAATAAGTAACCGGGTATAACAATGGGTACTATATATCTTAATTAGGTTTTAGGTTATAAAGGGGGAATGAAACATGAAGCTTACACACGAGCAGGCGATTGAGTTACACGGCTTTAATAACTTAACGAAGTCGTTAAGCTTTAATATGTATGATATTTGTTTCACAAGGACGAGGGAAGAACGGGAAGCTTATTTAAACTATATTGATGAAGAATATAGCGGGGAGAGATTGGAAAAAATCTTACGGCATGTCTCAGATATCATTGGCGCTCATGTCTTAAATGTTGCCAGCCAGGATTTTGAGCCTGCGGGTGCAAGTGTGACATTGCTGGTATCGGAAGGACCAGTGGCAAATGCTCCATCAGAATCATTCGAGGAATCACCTGGTCCGCTTCCAGAATCAGTGGTGATGCAGCTCGATAAGAGCCATATCACTGTTCATACATACCCGGAATTCCACCCCGATGAAGGAATTAGTACATTTCGGGCAGATATTGATGTTTCCACATGCGGCGAAATTTCGCCGCTTAAGGCACTCCATTATTTAATCCGTACATTTGAAACCGACGTAATGACGATTGATTACCGTGTTCGCGGTTTTACGAGGGATAAAACAGGTCACAAGCTTTTTATCGACCACGAAATTAACTCAATTCAAAATTATATCCCTGAAGATGTCGGTGAATTATTTGATATGATTGATGTTAATGTCTATCAGGAGCATATTTTCCACACAAAATGTAAGCTGCGTAAATTCGATTTAAATAACTATTTGTTTGGCTATACGAAAGATAAACTGACTCCAGATGAACATATTGAGATAACAGAGAGATTAAAGTTAGAGATGGATGAAATTTTTTATGGAAAAAATATTGTTTAATAAAAGAGCGCGGGTGTCAATGCGCTCTTTTGGTTCATCCATTTAACAAATGATGCAGGATTCTATTTTTATCATCGAAAAATTGTTTCATGATTTGATAATGATTGGTTTCCTCAAGACGGCGCTCGTTGATTCCTTCCTCGGAGAACTCAAAAATCCTCGCCTCTGGATATGCCATGATGATTGGCGAATGGGTCGCAATGATAAATTGCGAATTCTCCTGAACTAGATCATGGATCCTCGTCAACATCGACATTTGCCGAAGCGGCGACAGAGCGGCTTCCGGTTCATCCAAAATATAGATTCCATTGCCGCCAAAACGGTGAAGAAATGTGGCAAAAAATGCCTCGCCATGTGACTGCTCATGAAGGGAAACTCCCCCAAAGGAATCAATTATCCGTCGCCCCCTGCCTTCACGATCCAATTCCTCAATGTTTGAAGCAACATTATAAAAACTTTCCGCCCGCAAGAAAAACCCATCCCGCGGTTTTTCAATCCCTTTGATTACTTTAAGATAGTCTCCAAGCGGTGAATGTGAATCATAAGTTGAAAAATTAAAATTGAAGGATCCTCCTTCTGGATTGAACCCTAATGCGGTTGCTATCGCTTCTAATAAGGTTGATTTGCCCATTCCGTTTTCCCCGATGAGAAAGGTAACATTGGGATGAAAAGAAAGCTCGTCTAATGTCTTTAAACTAGGAAGGTTAAAGGGATATTTTTTAAAAGAGGGGATATCCTCTCTTTTTAATTTAATCGTTCTGACATATTGAGTATTTAACATAAATACGACTCCTAAATTTTTACTGATTTTATATAATAGTAACATGTACACCATCAAATAGCGCTATAGGGAGTAGTTGTGGTATTGTCTTATTCATGAATATTTTCATAGCCCATCCCATACATTGATATGAAAAGAAGATGGGGGGATGTCTATGCAATTTTACTATGGACCGCAAATGCCACTGCGAATTTTAGATGAAGCGGAATTTTGGAAGCATCAAGAAGAGGAGCATACAGTAGTAATTAGGGAGCTGGTCTCGGGACTGGAGCCGGAATTTGTTGCTGCCCTGAAAAAGTGGGAACAAGCTCTTGGGGAAACGCATCAGCAGGTTGTAAGATTTATTGAATCTGTGATTCGCTCAGGTTCTCAAGTATCGGACCAATTGCTTCAGCAGGTGCTTCAGCTTGTGACTTATTGCTTGCAGGAAAGCGAGTCTTTTATTCAATTATGTGAGCAGATTAAAACACATAGTCAAGCAGTAAGCGGTAATCATACTGCTAAAGTGGTTTTAAATCATATTATTCGCGAATCCGAATACTTTGTCGGAATTGCTCAAGCGTTGCTATCTAGCGGCCAATAAATTTCCTCTTGAATGAAATGCTATGTTTACGGTGACTCTACTAAATATGGAGTCACCTTTTTAACGGTTGACATGAAACCAAAAGGTGCTATATTATTATGTGAAACTAAATGGTTTCGCATTTTATTTAAAGAGGAGCAATCATAATGGAAAATCAAACCCAAACATTACCTGATATTAGACACACACTAGTGTATAATGCACCAATTACGAAAGTATGGAACGCTGTAGCAACTTCAGAAGGATTAGCCGCCTGGTTTATGCCAAATGATATGGAACCAGTTGAAGGTCATGAATTTCACCTAAACGCCGGCCAATTTGGAATGTCTCCATGTAAGGTAACGAAAGTCGACCCGCCAAATAGCCTTTCGTTCAATTGGGGAAAAGATTGGACACTAACATTTGAATTAAAAGAGCTCGATGGAAAAACTGAATTTACGGTAATTCATAGCGGTTGGGATGCTGCCAAAGTCACAGAATTTGGTGCTCCACATACTCCAATTCGCGAAAACATGAATCAAGGCTGGGCGGGTCTTGTAAAAAAATTGCAAGGATATGTTGAGGCATAAATGGCTGCAATACCAGCAAAGCATGATGTCTTTCAAGCCATTGCTGATCCAACAAGGCGAAAGCTGTTGAAACTTCTAAGCAACGAAGAAATGCCTGTCACAGCTATCAGTGGGCACTTCTCGATGAGTAGAACGGCCGTGTCCAAGCATCTGGGTGTATTAGCGGATGCAGGTCTAGTTAAGAAGCAGAAAGTCGGCAGGGAAACAAGGTACAAGCTTGCGCCAGAACCACTACATGAATTAAAAGATTGGCTCCAATATTTTGAATTATATTGGGAAAATAAACTTGGTGCGCTGAAACGTTTAGTGGAGTCGGATGAGCTCGATAAAGATACCTGAGCCAGGCTAATCGCCTGGCTTTTAGTCTGCCAAGAGGGCGGTCTGAAAAGGGTAGACGGGTAAGAGGAGAAAAGTGACGGGTAAATCAGCAAGATAGACGGGTAAAAGGGAAAAACAGACGGGTAAATCGATCAAAGCGATGGGTAAGGGGCAATTTCCTAAAAAAGGTAGCACAAAAAGGGAGCTATGGAGGAAATCTGCACAAAAAATGATTAAGTCCGTATAATTGTGTAAAAAGAAAAGAGTCATTTTTATCCTACTTGGCTACAATGTTTAACA
>NZ_LDNB01000024.1 GCF_001026695.1 Neobacillus vireti | reverse complement strand
GTTTTATAAAAAACTAAAAAATATTGTTTGTTGACGTTTTTGTTTGTTTAGTTTTCAAAGAACAATTTTCTCATTCGCCCAAAAGCGACTTTATTATCTTACCAAGATATCAACTAAAAGTCAATAACTTTTTTTTAGTGTTGTTCGCCGTCTCAGTGACGACTTTTCATATATTACAGCATATAAATGGTTAGGTCAATACTTTTTTTAAAAAAAGATTATAAAAAAATTGCCGCTGCTTTTTTTGCGGCAATTCAAGTTAAATTATCCATTGTTGAATAGCTGCTAATGCAAATAAGCCGGGGATACCCAAGAAACCGGAAACAGCGGAAGTGGCAAAATTGATCGGTACATGGATTCCATATCGATTACCGGCAACATTTAAAAAAAATAGCAGCAATGCTCCGATGACTAATTTTATTGCTGCTTGGCCGACAAACCGGGCCGGCTTAAATTGGGCTCCAGTGAATAACAAGATGAGAATAAGCCCTCCTAAAATAGAAATAACGAAAATTGGTTGCAAAAAAGCTATCCCCTTTCTTAAGTGGCTTTATTTACAACTTATGTACAAGTTGTAAAAAATAGACCCAAGAAAAAGAAATAGCTCATTAGGCTTTATAAGAGGTTACTTTCCGCTGTTTCGCTTCTCTTAAGAGAAAGATATATTTTGCTTCTGCGACCTTTGTTTGGCAAATTACCTCTTCAGAAGGATCGAAGCTTATTTCCAAAAGCGATTTTTCTTGCTGCCAATGCTGTTTAAATTGATTTAACTGGGCTAACAGCTTTTCATCATACTCTTTTCTGAGCCGCCCTGTTCGCCGAAAAAACATCATCCAATCCTCCGGTTTTCTTTCTTATATTTCACGCCGTCCCTCAAGAGCCTTAGATAGGGTAACCTCGTCCGCATATTCGAGGTCTCCACCAACCGGCAGACCATGAGCAATCCTTGTTGTTTTAATCCCAGATGGCCGTAATAAGCGGGAAATATACATAGCTGTAGCTTCACCCTCGATATTAGGATTTGTCGCTAGAATTACTTCTTGGACGGTTTCATCCTGCAGGCGCTTTAGCAAATCAGGGATATTAATATCCTCTGGTCCAATTCCGTCCATAGGTGAAATCGCACCGTGCAAGACATGGTATAAACCGTTATATTCTTTCATTTTCTCCATCGCGATGACATCTTTTGGATCCTGTACTACACATAGTATGCTCTTATCCCGGCGCTGATCTTCACAAATATAACAAGGGTCCTGATCCGTAATATGGCCGCATACAGAACAATAATGCAGATTGCGCTTGGCATTCACAAGTGCTTTGGCAAAATCAAGCACAGTATCTTCTTTCATACTTAATACATAAAAGGCCAGGCGTGCAGCCGTTTTTGGACCGATACCTGGCAGCTTCATAAAGCTGTCTATCAGCTTCGAAATCGGTTCTGGATAATGCATGTTTATGATTCCTCTCTAATAAAAGCAAGGGTGCCTGACACCAAGAGATGAAACACCTCGAAGCATCTAAGCCCCCCTGCTAAATATATTATTAAAACGGTAGATTCATTCCTTTTGTAAATTGCCCCATTGTGTTATTTGTCAGCTCTTCTGCCTTTTTAAGGGCGTCATTTGTGGCTGCCAGCACTAAATCTTGGAGCATTTCGACATCATCGGGATCAACTGCTTCTGGTTTAATAATGACATCGACCACTTCTTTATGGCCTGTTACAACGACTGTTACCATTCCGCCGCCGGCAGTTCCTTCAATTTTCTCTTCGCCTAATTGTTCCTGGGCCTCAGCCATTTTCTTTTGCATTTTCTGCATTTGTTTCATCATATTTTGCATATTTCCCATTCCACCACGCATCATTACTACCTCCAATTAATTATTCAATAATTTCTACAAATTCAGCACCAAATAATTTCTTTGCCTCTGAAATATGAGGCTCTTCTTCCTTTTTCGTACCGCTGTCCATACCTTCTTCACCTTGATGGCTGTTTAGGAAATTTTCTCGAATGGCAGCCCACTGCTCTTCTGGAACACCTAGCAGTAAAAACCTTTTACCGGTTAGGTTATATAATGCAGCGCTAACTGCTTCAAGAAAATCGCTTTTATCCATAGCCATTTGGCAGAGCATTTCGTGTTTAAACTTTAATATAAATGCTGTGGCTGATGCCGCTGCCGGCTCAGCTTCATTTAACAAGGCGGCATGCGACTTCATTAAGTTAGCCCGCATTTCGCCCCATTTTGATTTAATTAGATTCAAATCAGATTTTGTCGCCTGCTTTAATACTTCATTTATTTTTCCAACAGCTGGCTGGAACCCTTTTCTTGATGGTCTTTGTGAAGGCTTTTGCGGTTGCGGCGGCGCATCATGCTGACCTGCCGCCACTCCATTTGCCTTTAAATGCTGCAGTTCACTTTCAAGCTGATCGATTCTTGCGATTAATTGCCCAATATCTCCCGATTGTGTTTGTGCCGTCTGTTTCGCTTCCATTTGACACAGTTTCACAATCGCCACCTCAAGAAAAATCCTTGGATGGTTCGTCCAGCGCATTTCCTGCTGGGTTTTATTTAAATGATCGATTAGCTGATAAATTTGTTCCATCGGGGTGGCCTCTGCCATCATCCGAAACTCATCATCTAGCATGACCCTATCGAGTGATTCTTCAAGATTCGGTGCGGTCTTATATAGAAGCATGTCACGGTAAAATAATATGAAATCCTCGATAAAGCGTGCCGGGTCTTTCCCGTGATACAATAACTCATCGAGCGCTTCTAAACCACTTGCCACATCACTCACTTGGAAGGCTTTAGCCAATCTATTCAAAAACCCCTGTGAAACTGAGCCTGTTACCGTGAGCGCGTCATCAACCGTTACCCGGTCTTCGCTGTAAGAAATCGCTTGATCTAATAAACTTAACGCATCACGCATTCCCCCGTCCGCAGCTCGGGCAATCATTTGCAATGCCCGCTCATCACAAGCAACGTGAGTTTCTTCCACAATTAACTTCATTCGATTGACGATTGCCCCGGCAGTAATCCGTCTAAAATCAAAACGCTGACATCTTGAGATAATCGTTAATGGAATCTTATGGGGTTCTGTTGTCGCTAAAATAAAGATGACATGCTTCGGCGGTTCTTCTAATGTTTTTAGCAAGGCATTAAAGGCGCTAATCGATAGCATATGCACTTCATCAATGATGTAGACCTTATAGTTTACGGCAGTAGGGGCAAATTTGACTTTGTCGAGAACATCTCTCATTTCTTCAACACGCGAGTTTGAAGCTGCGTCAAATTCTAATACATCCGGAATTGTTCCATTTGTGATGCCAAGGCAGGCCGCACATTCATTACAGGGCTCCGAAACAGGGGCCCGTTCACAGTTAATCGCCTTTGCTAGTATTTTAGCGGCGCTTGTTTTACCTGTTCCCCTTGGTCCTGAAAAAAGATAAGCATGTGAAATTTTTTGTTGAAGCAGGGCGTTTTGCAATGTCTTTGTCACGTGTTCCTGCCCTACGACATCAATAAAGTCCTGAGGCCGCCAAACACGATATAAAGCTTGATAAGCCAAATGACACCGCCCCCTTCAGAAATTTTTTTATCCTATTCATTATAACGTATCCATTTTACTTTTTTCAAAGTATAAACAAAGATTCACAAAAAAAAGCGCAAGCGCCTTGGTCAGCCCCGATATAGGGAGACAAGTCGATTGGAAATCGACTTAGTCTCCCTTAATGCGTACAGAAAGCGATAGCTTTCTGTAGCCAAGCATAAGACGAGCCGGCCGAAAGGTTGTTTTTTAACCTTTTGGACGGATTGGCTGTAGACCTGCGAGGGGCTAGGCGAGAAGAGCTGGATTCACAAAAAAACTCATCTCTAGAAAGAGATGAGTTTAATTTTGAAGGAATATGTAAGTAACTGCCGTGCACCTTCCTTCGACTGTCGCCCATAAGCGTTACTTAAGCAGTTAGCTCGGCCCAGGCACCCCTGCGGCACATGGGAGCGTCCACTTAATGCTGCTTCCTTCCGGACCTGACATGGTTCATGGATTCCCATTGCGCAGGACCCGAGCGTCAACACCACTTACTTAAGGCAGACCCTACAGACGAACAGCCTCAGAGAAGGGATTCAGTCCCGCTAGAGCGGATTGCGGGTACAGGGCACCGCTACCTCCCCACCTAGCACGGCAAAATTGAAACCAAAGTTTAGTGCGTCTTTATCTGACGCTCTATTAGTATATAAACTTTTTCAGAAAAAAGCAATCATTATCGACTGTAAATTTATGTAAGTTTCTATAAATCTCTTTCTTTTCTTGCTTGTTTCTCCCGTTTTTTCCGGTCTCTTATTTTTCGAAAAAAATCTGACAGCAGCTGACCGCACTCCGTTTCCATTACTCCTTTAGTGACTTCGCTTTGATGATTAAAACGCTCGTCCTGCAAAAGATTCATCAGTGTTCCGGCACAGCCGCCCTTTGGGTCAGCGGCACCATAAACGACCCGTTTGACTCTTGATAAAATAATCGACCCTGAGCACATTGGACATGGCTCCAAGGTGACATATAAGACTGCCTCCTCTAGACGCCAAGAACCTAACTCACGGCAGGCTTGATCAATCGCAAGCAGTTCAGCATGCGCGACAGCGTTTTGTATACTTTCACGTAAGTTATGCGCTCGGGAAATGATTCTTCCGTCGATAACCAGGACTGCTCCGATTGGCACTTCCTCCAGCTCTTCTGCCTTTTTCGCTTCCTTTATTGCTTCCTTCATAAAATATTCGTCCCTTGTTTCTTCGAATATCATCAGGTATACCTCTCCCCTTTTTTAAAATTGGCTGTGTTAAAGCACCTAATTGATTTTGAATGTTGATTGNCGGGAGCAGCGGGACAGGTGAGACCCCGCAGGCGCGCAATTCGCCGAGGAGGCTCACCGCCCGCCCCGCGGAAAGCGAAGCGCCTGGAACGGAAATCAACATTCACTTTTAAAAATTAATTTTGTTCATTTAATCCGGTCATCATGAAATTTACCAATATTATATCATTTATTCAAATTGCCCCTCATAAAATAGTTGTAGCGCATGTTTGGAAAAGGGGCGGAGCGCCGTAATGAAGCATTGCGGCGTGTAATGTTATTTTCGTTTTAGGAGGGAATAAGGATGCAAATCCATGTGATAAAAAGCAACGAATCATTAACGACGATTGCTAGAACCTACCATACAACCGTTAAGGATATTACCGAGGCAAATGAATTGCCAAATCCAAACAATCTTGTCATCGGACAGTCGATTGTCATTCCAATCATTGGCCATTTTTATTTCGTACAACAAGGGGATTCTTTATATTCGATTGCCAGAAGAGTTGGCATCTCCTATCAGGAGCTTGCAAAAGTCAATCAAATTCAGGCTAACCAACCGCTTAATGTTGGCACAAGGCTTTATATACCCGCGACGAAAAAACGCAATGCCGAATTTAATGCGTACGTTGAACCGCGCGGCAACACTGTTGCACCTGTTTTAGAAAACAGTGCCCGTGAGGCAGCCCCATACCTAACTTATCTAGCCCCTTTCAGCTTTCAGGCCCTCCGTGACGGCACATTGAAAGAACCGCTGCTTAATAACTTTCCGGCTATTGCCAAGGCCAACCGCAACGTGCTAATGATGGTGATTAATAATCAGGAGAATGACCAATTTAGCGATGAACTTGGCCGCATCCTCTTAAACGATATCGCGATTCAAGATAAATTTATCAACAATATCGTCGCGACCGCTAAAAAATATGGATTTCGTGATATTCATTTTGACTTTGAATTTATACGTCCTGCCGACCGCGAGGCCTACAACCGCTTTTTACGAAAGGCGAAGCAGCGCTTTAAAAGCGAAGGCTGGCTGATGTCGACAGCCCTTGCCCCAAAAACGAGTGCCACGCAAAAGGGAAAATGGTATGAAGGCCATGATTATAAGGCCCACGGTGAAATCTCCGACTTTGTCGTGATTATGACGTACGAATGGGGCTATAGCGGCGGCCCGGCAATGGCTGTTTCACCGATTGACCCCGTGCGGAAAGTATTGGAATACGCCATTACCGAAATGCCTTCAACTAAAATTCTGATGGGACAAAATCTATATGGCTATGATTGGACACTTCCCTTTGTTCAAGGTACGGTAGCAAAAGCTGTCAGCCCGCAGCAGGCAATCCAATTGGCCGCAACTCACAACGTTCCGATCCAATATGACACAAAATCACAAGCACCATATTTTAAATATACAGCTGCGGATGGGAAGCAGCATGAGGTTTGGTTTGAAGATGCCCGCTCCATCCAGGCAAAATTTAATCTCATTAATGAGTTAAATATTAGGGGAATGAGCTATTGGAAACTGGGTTTAGCCTTCCCGCAAAATTGGCTGTTAATCGTCGACAATTTCAATGTAACCAAACGAGGGACATAGAAAAGCAGAAGCGTTAGACATAAAAATTTTTTTAAGACACAAACTGCCGTCTTTCGGCAGTTTTTTCATGTTTTTGACATAAAATGAGCTTCTTCTAAATATTCCATATCCCTTCCTGTTAGAGATTATGATAAAATAAACTTTGTGTCTTAAAAGAAAAGCGGAAGCGCCCTGGTCAGCGGCGTATGGCCTGGAGCGCTCCAACTGAGATAAAGGAAACACGATGAGCCGGAGGCGAATCGATGTTGACTTATCGTAGGGCGGAGAGCGAAGGACATTAGCCGCTAGGGCGCTGGAGCTGGACAATTCTCAAAGTCAAAAATTAAATCCAGGTTATCTGGTGAAACATAGAGTGCAGGCAGTAGGAGAAGGAGGACTTTCAATGGGGGATACACCCTTTATTACCGTCGAAGGGCCGATTGGTGTAGGAAAAACATCGCTCGCCAAGGCCATTTCAGAACAATTTAATTTTGCTTTATTAAAAGAGATTGTTGATGAAAATCCATTCTTGGGGAAATTTTATGAAAATATCGAGGAATGGAGTTTCCAAACAGAGATGTTTTTCCTCTGCAATCGCTTTAAGCAATTAGGGGATATCAATACCCATTACTTAAGTCAAAACAAGTCTGTTGTCGCAGACTACCATATTTTTAAAAACCTGATTTTTGCGCAGCGAAGCTTAAATCCTGAAGAGTACGAAAAATACTACAAGATTTATCAGATCTTGACTTCAGATATGCCGAAACCAAATGTCATCATTTATTTGAATGCCAGCTTAGATACACTGTTGAAAAGAATTAAAATCAGAGGGCGCGAGGTAGAGAAGAATATCAGCCCCTTGTATTTAGAGCAGCTGTCAATTGATTATGAAAATACGATGGCGATTTTTGAAAAGGAACATCCGGAAATCCCAGTTCTCCGCTTTAGCGGCGATGAGTTGGATTTTGTCAAAAGCGAACAGGATTTAAACTATATTTTTCAAAAGCTATCTTCAACATTAAAAACTTGCAGCTGGTCAAAAACATTATAGAACAGGGGGATGTTAGTGAGTATCGTTATTGGTGGCATGATTGGTCTTGGCAAAACAAGTGTGGCAGACACCTTGAATGCCCACTTTAAAAATAAAGGAATTGAAAGTAAGGTGTTTTACGAAGCGGTCGATGATAATCCGATTCTTCCGCTTTATTATGAACTGACACCTGAAGAATTAGATGCGAAGAGAATTCCTTTTCTCTTGCAGTTATTTTTTCTAAACAAACGCTTTAAAACGGTTAAAGAATGTGTCAGCTGGCAAGAGCCAGTTTATACGATTCAAGATCGTTCCATTTATGAGGATTGGTATTTTGCTTATGTGAACAAAAATTTAGGCAGAATCTCTGAGCTCGAATTTAAAATTTATGAAGAGCTTGTTGAAAATATGTTGGAAGAACTGAATGAACTTCCAAAGAAAGCACCAGATTTAATGGTTTATTTAAAAGGTTCGTTTGATACGGTGATTGACCGGATTATGGCCCGCGGCAGAAGCTTCGAAATCAACCCGGAACTGAAGGAGTATTACTTCGAAGTGTGGAAGGGTTATGATGAGTGGGTCATGAATCAGTACGATGCCAGCGAAGTATTAATCATAGATATGGATACGACTGACGTTGTCAACAGCAATGACGATGCGTTACGCATTTGCCGTGAAGTAGAAGAAAAGTTAACTGAAATCCTCAACATCACAAAAACACCTGCTTTTTAAGCCAGGTGTTTTTGTTTGTGTAAAAAAAAATCCGTTACAAGTTAATGTAACGGACCTTTATCTCCAGTTTTTATGCGCGATTGTATCATCTTATGGAGGAGGAAGAGGGATTCGAACCCCCGCGCGGTTTGACCCGCCTGTCGGTTTTCAAGACCGATCCCTTCAGCCAGACTTGGGTATTCCTCCGTATCGACAAGTGATACTTTAACATATATTTTAGACAGTGTCAAACAAAAATATTAAAGTTTCCGGATGGGGACTACCATCCGGAAATTTACTGTTTGTTACTCTGGCTTTATGACCGCACGTCCGCCCATATACGGACGTAATACCGTTGGAATCACGACACTACCGTCTGCCTGCTGGTAATTTTCTAATAAAGCAGCAACCGTACGGCCAATCGCAAGACCAGAACCATTTAACGTATGAACATGCTCCGGCTTTGCCTTCGGATCACGGCGGAAGCGGATGTTCGCCCGGCGCGCCTGGAACGCTTCAAAGTTACTGCAAGAAGAAATCTCGCGGTACGTCCCATAACTTGGAATCCAAACTTCAATATCATACTTTTTCGCGGCCGTAAAGCCGAGATCACCGGTACACATGCTCAAGACACGGTACGGAAGCTCCAGCAATTGCAGCACTCGTTCAGCGTCATTCGTTAGCTTTTCAAGCTCTTCGTAAGAATCCTCTGGCTTCACAAACTTGACAAGCTCAACCTTATTGAACTGGTGCTGGCGAATCAAGCCCCGTGTATCGCGGCCGGCTGATCCCGCTTCAGAGCGGAAGCATGCGCTATAGGCAGCATAGCGGATTGGCAGCTGATCGCCGCTTAATATTTCATCACGATAAAGGTTGGTGACAGGCACCTCTGCCGTTGGAATTAGGAAGTAATCTTCATTTTCAATCAAGAAGGCATCTTCTTCAAATTTTGGCAGCTGGCCGGTCCCCGTCATGCTGGCGCGATTCACTAAATAAGGCGGTAATATTTCCGTATAACCGTGTTCATCGACATGAAGATCGAGCATGAAGCTCATCAATGCACGTTCTAAACGGGCGCCTAACCCCTTATAAAAGACAAATCTGCTTCCTGTAACCTTGCCCGCACGTTCAAAGTCAAGAATTCCTAAATGGTCGGCAACATCCCAATGCGGTTTCGCTTCAAATTCAAACTCACGAACTTGGCCCCACTTTTTGATTTCCACATTATCATCTTCAGTTTCACCAATCGGAGTGCTTTCATGCGGGATATTCGGGATACTTAAAAGCAATTGCTCTAAGGTCTCTTCTACCCCGCGCAGCTCGTCATCAAGCGTTTTAATTTGATCGCCGACTTCACGCATTTCTTTAATTAAATGATCGGCATCCTGTTTGTCACGCTTTAGGGCTGCAACCTGCTGCGAAACCTCATTCCGCTTCGATTTAAGTTTTTCAGCCTCAACAATTAATTCACGTCTTCTCTGATCCAGTTCTTCAAACTGACCGAAATCGGTTAAATCTTCGCCGCGATGCTGCAGCTTTTCTTTTACTTCTGAAAAATTAGCTCTTAATACTTTAATATCTAACATTGTCCGCACTCCTTTTTTTAAATTGGCTGTGTTAAAAGTGAATGTTGATTTCCGTTTCAGGCGCTTCGCTTTCCGCGGGGCGGGCGGTGAGCCTCCTCGGCGAATTGCGCGCCTGCGGGGTCTCACCTGTCCCGCTGCTCCCGCAGGAGTCTCGCGCCTTCCACTCCAATCAACATTGTGATCAAATTATAAAACAGCCAAAAAATAAAAAAACTCCCGCCCCTAATACAGGGACGAGAGTTGCTCGCGATACCACCCTGGTTGACTAAAAATCAGTCCACCTCGAAAAAACGTTAACGGTTTTTCACCGAAAGTACTTACTGACCTCACTTGAGGTGTTCCGCACCTTGCTCGAGGAGGGATTCACAAGACCATCCACCGGTTCACACCAGCCACCGGCTCTCTTTAGGAATGAGTTACTTGTTACTAGTTCCTCTCATTGCTTTTTTCATTATTGATTTGCTTTATAATTTACTACAATTATTAACCGAATGCAACCACCTTATACAAGATGTTTTGCCTTTGCTTCCTTAACCATGTCAACAAAGTAGGCAGTAAGGCGATGATTATCGGTTAATTCCGGATGGAAGGAACAGCCTAGAAATTGCCCTTCGCGTGCAGCGACGATACGGTCATTATGCTTAGAAAGGATTTCAACATTCTCTCCTGCCTCAACAATGTGCGGCGCACGGATAAACACGGCTGGGAAGCTGTCAGCGACATCTTTAATCGCAAGGTCTGCCTCAAAGCTGTCCACCTGACGTCCAAATGAGTTGCGTTCAACCTTAATGTCCATCACACCGATGTGCGGCTCACTGTGTCCTTCAAGTTCTTTTGCTAACAGGATAAGTCCTGCACATGTCCCAAACATAGGTTTTCCAACGCGGGCAAAATCTTTAAGGGTCTCCATAAAGTCATATTTATCAATTAAACGCCGCATTGCCGTGCTTTCTCCGCCAGGAAGAATAAGCCCGTCCACTTCGTTTAGTTCTTCTTTTCTTTTAATAGCAACCGCTTCAACACCGCAGGCTTCTAACGAACGCATATGTTCACGGACTGCCCCTTGTAGTGCTAGAACCCCGATTCTAATCATCTTACCAGCCTCTATCCTGCATGCGCGCTTCAGGTGCCAATGAAGAAATTTCGATACCTTTCATCGGTGTGCCAAGGTCTTTTGAAAGCTCAGCAATCAATTTATAATCTTGGAAATGCGTCGTCGCTTCCACAATCGCTCGTGCAAATTTAGCTGGATTTTCTGATTTGAAAATACCAGAGCCGACAAATACGCCATCCGCTCCTAACTCCATCATCAGCGCTGCATCAGCAGGAGTTGCCACACCGCCGGCAGCAAAGTTAACTACAGGAAGACGTCCAAGACGCTTAATCTCTAGAAGCAATTCGTATGGCGCTCCTAACAGCTTTGCTTCTGTCATTAACTCGTCCTCATTCATGCCGACAACTTTACGAACCTGGGCATTCACCTTGCGAATATGGCGGACAGCCTCAACAATATTTCCTGTTCCTGGTTCACCCTTCGTCCGAAGCATTGACGCTCCTTCACCAATTCTGCGGGCAGCTTCGCCAAGATCGCGGCAGCCGCATACAAACGGTACCGTATAGTCTCTTTTATTTAAATGGTATTCCTCGTCAGCAGGAGTCAAAACTTCACTCTCATCGATATAGTCGACACCCATTGCTTCAAGAATACGCGCCTCGACAATATGACCGATTCTACCTTTTGCCATCACAGGGATTGAAACAGCACCCATAACCGCTTCAATGATCCTCGGGTCTGCCATTCTTGCCACGCCGCCAGCAGCGCGGATATCTGAAGGAACACGCTCTAAAGCCATTACTGCCACTGCGCCCGCTTCCTCAGCAATTTTCGCCTGCTCCGCGTTGACTACATCCATGATGACGCCGCCCTTTTGCATTTCAGCCATACCGCGTTTTACAAGATCTGTACCTGTTATCATTTGTTAAAATCCCCCTTTTGTTTTAATATTTAGAAAAATATTTGCATCATTTGGGAAATTTCCCACTTAGTTAATCGGAATTATTTTTCCCCATAAAATCATTAAAGCAACAAAAAAGGATTCCTGTCAAGACAAGAATCCTTTCTGCTTTATTTCCATAATGGATTATTTAAACCAGCCTTTTACCGTGGAAGAAATTCCATCCCAGACATCTCCGAAGAAATTGCCGATACCGCGCATCATGAGTACAAACCAATTTGCTTTTTCGACATCTTGAGCGGCAATGACATCTACCTGAGCTTTCTTCTGACCTTCCTCAGTTAAGAAGCTGACCTTTTCACCATTTTTCGGGCTAACCGTTAAATAACCGACTTTTTCACCTTTTTTAATTGGTGCCGTTAACTCGCCATCTTTATTGATTTTCTTTTTATCCAGCACCAGTTCAGTTTGGTAATTTTTCTTATCACCATTTTGTATAACCATGTCAATCGCTGACTTCGTATAAATTTTTACCTGATCCTCTTTACCTTTGATGACCGGAATCGTTGTATGTCCTTTAACTTGATAATGTTTAGGAACAAGCTCTTCTTTTGAGAAATTGGTAAACGCATAGTCCAACATTTTTTTTGTCTCGCCAAAGCGGGCACGATAACCATCGTTTTTGCCGCTTGTATCCTTCGCATTTTGCACAACCGTAATAAATCGTTTTCCATCGCGGGCTGCTGTACCTGTAAAGCAATAACCAGCAAAATCAGTGGTTCCCGTTTTGAGGCCATCCATTCCTTTATAGCCATAATCTAATTCTGGCAGCATCCAGTTCCAGTTAATCATGTTAATTTTATCTGGAGTACCATCGCGAAATGTCTTTCTTGGAGTGCTGGCTGTTTTTAAAACATCCGGATAATCATTTATGAGGTGGAATGCTAACGTCGCAACGTCACGAGGTGACATCACATTTTCTTCGTCAGCCCCAGTTCCTTCTGGATGTTGCCCATGATAATCTTTATTATTTAAACCAGTTGAGTTTACAAATTTACTATTTTTTAATCCTAACTTTTTCGCCTTTTCATTCATCAATTTAACAAACTTCGTTTCCGAACCGGCAATGACTTCAGCTAGGGCGATCGTTGCGCCATTTGCAGAATAAATCGCCATTGCTTCATATAATTCTCGGACTTTATATGTTCCATCCTGGCGCAAGGGCACATTAGATAAATCTCTTGGCTGTGAAATTTTATAAACAAGTTCACTGACGGGATAGTCTTGATCCCATTTCACCTTTCCTTGTTTCACCGCATCAAGCAAAAGATATTCAGTCATCATTTTCGTCATGCTGGCAACGCCAAGTGAACTCTCACCATTCTTCTCGTATAAAATTTTTCCTGTTTCTCCATCAACTATTATCGCACCGTCTGCATTCACATTTATTTCAGCTTCTGCCTTCGCTTGATCTACCCCGGCAAAAAGACCAAAAAACATGATAAGTGCCAGCGCACTGGCAATACATTTCTGATAAAAATGTTTTTTCACACTAAAACCCTCCAAGAATTAATCACTTTCGTTATTTTAACATAACTGCCTAGTAAATCATAGACAGAGGATTGGACGATTCTGTTTCCATTTTGGTTACTTCTATAGACCTATTTTTTTGCGTAAAAAAACAGAGAAGATCGAACTTCTCTGTTTTCCGAACTATTTATAATGAATAGTTTGGTGCCTCTTTTGTAATCTGCACATCATGCGGATGACTTTCCCTTAGGCCGGCACCTGTCATCTTAATAAATTGTGCCTTTGTTCTTAGGTCATTAATGTCCTTTGTACCACAATAGCCCATACCAGAGCGAAGTCCACCAATCAGCTGATAAATCGTTTCAGCTAATGGTCCTTTATAAGGGATGCGGCCTTCAATCCCTTCTGGAACAAATTTCTTATTATCTTCTTGGAAATAACGGTCTTTTGAACCCTTTTCCATCGAGGCAACAGACCCCATACCGCGGTATACTTTAAAGCGGCGTCCTTGGAAAATTTCCGTTTCACCTGGGCTCTCAGAAACGCCTGCTAAGAGACTGCCAAGCATAACCGCATGCCCGCCGGCTGCAAGCGCCTTGACGATATCTCCGGAGTATTTAATCCCGCCGTCGGCAATTATCGTCTTTCCATGCTTCATTGCTTCTGTAGCACAATCATAAACAGCGGTAATTTGCGGTACGCCGACACCTGCTACCACCCTCGTTGTACAAATCGACCCCGGGCCAATTCCTACCTTCACGACATCTGCGCCTGCCTCGATAAGAGCCTTTGTCGCTTCAGCAGTTGCCACATTTCCTGCAATAATCGTTAAGTCTGGATAAGCGCTTCTTATTTCTCTGACCGTGTCTAAAACACCCTTAGAATGCCCGTGGGCTGTATCAACGACCACCACGTCAACATTCGCTTTAACAAGCTTGTCGAGCCTTAGCATCGTGTCGCTAGTTACGCCTACCGCTGCACCGGCTAATAATCGTCCTTTGATGTCCTTTGCTGAGTTAGGAAATTCAATTACCTTTTCAATATCCTTAATTGTAATTAAGCCCTTTAAGACACCTTGGTCATCTACTAGGGGCAGCTTTTCAATTTTATACTTTTGCAGGATTCTTTCAGCCTCTTTTAATGTTGTTCCGACTGGAGCTGTGACCAGGTTTTCTTTCGTCATCACGTCTGAAATTTTAAAGGAGTAATCCTGGATAAATCGAAGGTCACGATTTGTAATAATTCCAACCAGCATTTGTTCCTCCAGATTATTGACAATTGGCACCCCGGAAATCCGGTATTTCGCCATTAAATGCTCCGCATCAAATACTTGATGCTCCGGTGTCAGGAAGAACGGATCAGTGATAACGCCGCTTTCGGACCGTTTTACCTTTTCCACCTGCTCAGCCTGTTGTTCAATGGTCATATTTTTATGAATAACTCCTAAACCGCCTTGGCGCGCCATGGAAATTGCCATTTCCGATTCTGTCACAGTATCCATTCCAGCACTAATGATTGGAATATTAAGCTTAACAGATGGTGATAATTCTACCTTTAGGCTTACATCTCTTGGCAATACCTCTGACTTACCTGGAATTAACAATACATCATCAAACGTTAAACCTTCTTTAAGAAACTTACTTTCCCACATTTTAACTGTCCTCCGTTTCAAAACTTATAAACCATTACACGCCACTGTTTACCATAGCAATAAATAAAAAGAGCCAGCCTAACCTACAAAAAAATATTATTTGTAGGTTATCAATTGGGCAAAATACTGTCAAGGAATAACAATTAAATTGATTCTTCTGAAAAAGGTGATTGAATCTTGGGTATTCAATATAAGGACTGGAAAAGCTTCTCCTGTTTCTTTTCGGCAGAATACTGCCAGCGTTATTTAAAAACTAGCTATCAGAAGCATAAGCTGGATAATCCTGAGCAAAAGGGCTATGAAAATTGCTATCCCTTTCTTTATTATCTGGAACATGGGCAAATATATTATGAACAAGCAGAAAAAGCTCCGCTTATTTTAAAGCCAATTCTACTCTTCTATGGTCTTGTCCATTTAATTAAAGCATGCATTTTATCCATCGAACCTTCTTATCCTGAGACAACCGCTGTTTTAGCGCATGGCGTTTCAACAAGGAAGAGAAAAAAGCAAAATTACCTTTTCTTTCAGGATGAAGTGAAATTTCAAAAAAATGGACTTTTCCCCTTCATGTCGGAAAAGATGTTCCACATGAAACCATTAGAAGGGGAGAAAGTCTTAATGGAGGAATTACTACAGCTTATACCGGAACTTGATGATTTATTCTTTTTACTTGAAGGAAAAAGGACATTTGCCACGTTACAGCAACAAAGAGAACAGTTTGTTGTACCTGAAACGGTTTTAAATTACTTTCATATGACTGAAAGCCGCTTTAAGGAGTTTTTTGCTTCGAAGTGTAAAAAAGAAGTTGAATTTGAGAGTGGAGGACTTGCTTTTTCAATGAACGAAGAGGTTCACTTAGAAAGCACACCATTGAAATTCAATTTAGAAAACAGACATTGGGCAATTCCATTGAATAAAGGCAGCTTACTTAACTTTCCCGAACTGCTTATACACTATCTGCTGCTGTATAACTTAAGTATGATTGCCCGTTACGAAACGGAGTGGTGGAGTGAATCGACAAAAATGATGCCCAATCATGATTATCCATTTATCTCCTCATTTCTCAACAGTACGATGAAAAAAGGGCCGTTCTTGGTTTATCAGTATTTGATGACATAGCGAGAAAAACACAAAAGGACAACCCTCCCGGGTTGTCCTAGATTAGCCTGGCAACGTCCTACTCTCACAGGGGGCGCATGCCCCAACTACCATCGGCGCTGAGAAGCTTAACTTCCGTGTTCGGTATGGGAACGGGTGT
>NZ_LDNB01000023.1 GCF_001026695.1 Neobacillus vireti | reverse complement strand
TTACAAGGGTTATGAAATCCTGCGAATAAGTGAGCATTCGAGAGATATTCGTATCAAACTGAGGGAGTTGAAGAAGGTATTGAAAAATCAATGGAGAATATAGTAATAAGAAGTCAAAAAAATAAGCAGGTGCATCGGATATGCTATTTATGCAATATTTTTTGTACGTAATTTTCCCTTGGTTAACACTTTTAATTGCTATTTTCCTTTTCTTTTGGAGTATGTCCACAAAATCGTGGAAACTGATGTTGTTAAGTGTTGTTGTCTTTTTACCAGATACATTATTTCTGGTTTTTATGGACTTAGAAAAGATACTTAATATTTTTTTATTCCTTCCCATCCTTCAGATTATTTTTATGATTATCCTTTTTACAACTAGGGAAAACAATACAATTTAGAGGCAATTCTTAAAATAAAGAAAGAATAAAGAGTATTAAATAATTCACTTAAAATGCACCTTATTGAACTAAATGGGGGCTTTAGTTTAACAATCATCCTTAAAAATGAATATTAAAAATAGGCTCAGTGTGAACTAAGCCATTTATTTTATATTGCAAAAACGTCTACAAAAGGCAGTACAAATTGAGCTACATTTTTGCTTGTATTTTCGAGTTTTGTGATAGGAAACGGAACCCGTTACAAGCATACGGCATCCTCTTTTCTATCTCTCTTTGCACCCTAATATGACTTTTGTTCTTTTGCACCTCAATACAGAACCCGTTTCAACTAAGCGGGGTTTCTTTTACCTATTACCCCTGTTTAGAATTCATATATACCTCTTCATATGGTTGAACGACCACAAATCCATCTCCTTCAAACCGCATTTGAATCGACTCGCCACTGCCTCTGCCTAGGAAGGTTTTGAAACTAATATCGGTTTGAATGACCGGCTGAAGGTTTCCAGACCAGGCGACGGTTGCATTTGGGTCGGTAATAACGGGCTGACCCGGTGTAACCCTCAATGTTAGTGGCTCATAATGGGTAGTAAATGCAATCATCCCCGTTCCTTCACAATAGACATTAAATAGTCCGCCGGCCATCATCCCGGCAATCCGTTTCATTAATTTAATCTTCCACTTAATACTTGGTTCAAATGCAAGCAGATCATTGCCGTTAATGAATATCGAATCGTTTTGCAATTTCAGGATAACAATCTTTTTCCCGCTATCGGCAAGATATAATTTCCCCCTGCCATTTGCTTTCATTAACGAGGCGCCTTCTCCGGTTAATGCCTTTTTGAAGGCTGTCCCAAGACCGTGCTCGAGGATTCCTTCTCGGACAAATCTCATTTCTCCATGGTAGGCAACCATCGAGCCTGCCTTTGCCCAAACTTGACCGTCGAGGTTTACTTCGAGCATACGCGGAGTCTCTAATTCAAAGAAGCCCTCACCCTTATCCACTTGCTCCGTTTGTTTAATAAATTCTTCAATTGAATATCTGCTCATTCAGCACACCTTCCTTCCCTAGCTGTATGTACGAAAAATAACCATGAATGTTTCATATTTTATGTGGCTACTGTAAATTAATGCTAACTGCCGCAAAAATCCCTATTCCGAAGGTGGATGAAAAGCTGAAAGTGAAAGCTGGCTATTGGACTCAGGTTAGCAAGACCAGCATTGTTCGTTTTTTTGCTAGGAGCCTCTTATTTCAACAGTCAGGAACCATTCTTTTTGGATCCTTTAAGAAAACATTTTTGTGTCTTGATATGGTTGTTTTTAACATTGTAACTGTTATTATTTTAATTAAAATCAAAATGGCACCACATACATAAAAAACAAAATCTGGGCTATGGCCATAATCAAAAAAAATAAAACATGAAACCGCATATAATATGAATAAAAACAATTCAAACAAAAATGCAGTAAAAACAAACAATAAATAAGAAATAACAATTTTTTTGTGAGATACGTGTTTTAGAGTAAGACCTTCCCAACATAAATTCGATAGATTAGCTATTATCCCCAAACTCCATCACCTCAGGTGGGTATACTTTATTACAAAGTATACCCACCTGATGCAGATTCTTTACCACTTTGTTAGGGAAACTATACTATTGTTGTTTACGAACGACTAAATGCGCAAAATGAAAATGGTCGAAGGCGTGCAATCCATCTTCCCGGCCCGCGAAGTATAATTCATCAATATTCGCAGGTGAGAGATTTTCATATATTAACATATTGCATTCTTGCAGTTCGCGATCCAGTTCAAACGGATCAAAGCCGGTAACTATTGGTTCACCTGTTTGGGCGGTAATTTGCCTCATTTGAGTTAATTTTTTTGAGGCTTTTGTTTCATTAAAGGCGGTATCGTCAAGGTAATCAAATACGAACGAGCTTCCGTTCATGGACATAGCGGAAATAGACGAAAGAAGTTTATAAAAATCTCCTTTCTCTAAGTACATCACGACACCTAACAAACTAAAATAGGCATATTTCTGTTCATCATAGCCGCTTCGCTTCAGCTCATCGTGTAAGGAATCATGTTTAAAATCTAAGGGAACAAATTTCACATTAGCAGGAGTGGCAATACCCATTTCGTGAAGGCGGTTTATTTTAAATGCTTGGGTTGCGGGATGGTCTACCTCATAGATGATAAAGTCGTCTGGGAGATGTCTTTGTCTTAAAGCAAAGGTATCAAGACCGGCACCTAAAATGACATATTGTCTTACACCTCTTGTGATAGCCGACAAGAGACCGTCTTCTGCATACCTTGCCCGGCTGACTAATTGGGGAATCGTCTGGTTATTCATCACCCATTCCAACTTTTCGTCAAACGTCTTTAAAGTAGCGCCCTTCTCCGGGTCAAAGAAAGCTATGGCATTGGCCCAGTTAGCTGCGATTAACTGTTTTTCCTCATTACGCAAAAGTGAATTGGCAACATGGTCATTAAAAACAGGATGGCTGCTCTTCGATGCATGATATCCCCTGGCAAAGCAGCTGACTAGCGCAGTTAAACTCTCTTTCGTTTTATCCAAATTAAACTCTCCCTTCGTTTAAAAAGCAAAAAACTCCCAGCTAAAATATAGCCAGGAGTTCATAATACGACGGAAGCAAACATCTGTCAATAAATGATAAATTATAGCACAAATAAAATTTATTGTCAATATCTTTTTTACTGGTGTCAGGCACCGCTGTGGATAAGTGCCTTATTGGTCTAATTGTTTAATAAATTCCCTCATGAAGCCCGGCAAATCCGGCCAGGCATGACCGGAAACAAGATTTCCCTGCACATGCAGTGGATTCTCGATATAGGTGGCACCCGCTGCTTCTACATCAGGTTTGCAGGCGATATAGGCGGTCAGCTCCCGGCCTTCCATGTATTGGCGAACCGTTGTCAAAACTAAACTTGCATGGCAAATGGCGCCAACTGGTTTATTCGCTTCAAAGAAATGCGCGACAATTCTTGGAACATTTTCATTTAGACGAATGTATTCAGGAGCCCTGCCTCCGGGAATAATTAATCCATCATATTCTTCAGGGTTCACATCTTCAAAGGCTATTTGGGCTTCAATTAAGTATCCTTTGCTTTCCGTATAAGTATCCCAGCCGATAAAGTCATGCACAACGGTTTGCAGCTTTTTCTTCGATGGCGCTGCAATTTGCACATCATAGCCTTCTTCTAGACAGCGAAAATATGGATAATAAATCTCTAGTGCCTCAACGGCGTCCCCGGCGATCAATAGAACTTTTTTTGACATGATTTCATTCCCCCTCGTAAAAATATGGCTATTCCACCTTTATTTATATATTCAAGCTTTTCCCTTTCATTCCCTCTTTTTTATCCTAAGAGTTTATTCCCCATCTTTCGGAGACTCAATTTTCGATTCAGACAAATATACTTAAAAAGAGTGGATTGGAAATGAATGATTGTTGACATCTTTATTTAGTTTTCTGCAAAGGAACGACCAGCTCTAATTCCTTGATATCTTCTCTATACCGTTCACTATTTATATCAGCTGGCTTAAGTGTCAGTGACTTTGGTATCGTATCCATTGGCGGCAATGCTAGAACCATATGGTGTCCGTAGTTTCCAGCCATTCCCGCTTGCAGTTTTAGTCGATCATAGACATTCCCATTATTATCGACTACTGAGAAATCAAACCATTTCCATCTATCATTTTCATCTAGTTCAGCGGGGTAATCGACTGTTACATCTATTCTTGTTGATAGTGGCGAAAATGTTACTTTGTCAGCTGTTAACGTATAAACTTCGTTAACGTTCTTAGTTTTCACATTTGGGTAGAACTCGTGTATCTCACCCTTTATCTTTTCAAGCGGGAAGGACACCCCCCATTTACCTTTGTAGCCAAACAAATCTTTCCCATGGACAGCTACCTCAATTTTATCGCCGTATTCATTGTATTTAGCTAGAGTGAATTGATGTTGCTCAATAGTTGTTTTAGAGTTGATCGGACGTTGCGTACCGGAACCAATCGCTACCTTGAATTCTTCACCATTAATTGTTACATAATTATATCCGACGTTCTCTTCCTTGAGTGAGAGTGCCTTTTCCCCTGAATAGGCCACTGTTACGATTAGCCTGCCACCATCGTAAGCCGCTTCTTTAACAGTCATCGTTAAGCCATCATGGCTATCCTGTTTTTCAATCACTGTCGCAAGTTGATCTTTCTCTATTTTATCAGTTGCAATATCCCTAAATTCCGTATAAATAGGGCCAATGAGTGGAATATTCGATAACACAGCCGCCATACCCGATGATACAAATCCAGAGCCGAATAAGGTTATACATAAACCGCAGGCAATTAGCATTGAATGTTTCGTTGTCCTGCCAAACTTCCGCATTTTCTTTGCTTGGGACATAGCTGCCTTTTCCCTCGCTAGTAACTTCTCAAGAGGTAAATCTATGTTATCAATTGATTGATTAAAGTTTTCTTTATTCATAAATATAACCCTCCTTTAAAATTGGCCTCAGTTCTTTTTGGACTCGATGTAATTGGGATTTTACCGTTCCTTCCGGGTAATTCATAATGGCTGCAATTTCCTTAATAGAAAGATCGTGATAGTACCTCAGTAAAATAATTGTCTTGTATTTGGGATCTAAAAATTTAAAGGCCTCGGATAAATCCATTGAATGGGCTATGTAATCGACATTTTCATTAGATATTAATTCAGCAAATATTTTCTCATCATCTGTACTAAAGTGCCGCGATTCTTTTCGAATAAAATCAATCGCTTTGAAAACGAGAATCTTTGTAATCCAGCTCTGAAAACTTTCGGGTTTTTTTAACATTTTAAGAGAAATGTATGCTTTGTAAATGGTTTCTTGATAAATATCTAAAGCATCTTGTTCATTTCTTACATATGAATAGGCAGTCCGATACAATTTCGGGCGAACAGAACTAATCAGCTGTTCAAATGCTTCATCATTACCCTTCTTCGCCTTTTGTACTAAATTAGCAATATCCATTTTTTCTATTCCCTCCTTTTCATTATTAAGTCGAATGAGGAAGTCGAAACGTTGCAACCTATTTAATAACTGTAATATTTCAACTTCTATTATATAAGTGCAGGCACCTTATTTTCGTAGCAATTTAAACTTGTAAGCTGAGTAGAGCTAGCACGAACATTGCCTACACTGTTCTAAAATGAATAAAAAGCTGAGTCCAAAAGGATTCAGCTTTTTCACGCTTACAGTAATATCTAACCTTTATTAACAGTGACCTTCAATAATCACGAAATGGGATATTTATCGATTCAAAATATTACCAATCCAGCTATCATCAATTTAATTGGTTATTGCACCCCAGTCATATCAACGAATTTAGCGATTTAATCAAACGTTTGGTTGGTTTTTGCACGCCAGCCATACCAGGGGTCCCAGCGATCTAATCAAACGTTTGATTGGTTATTACGCCCCAGTCATATCAACGAATTCAGCAATTTAATCAAACGTTTGGTTGGTTTTGGTAAATTAGTGGGAATTCGGGTAAATTGTCCTTCATAAGGCCGATGAAAAACGCAATGAGCTAAAAGATTGCGATAACAGGACTTAGCTTTTCCTCTCCTAACGCAATTTCACACTGTAGTACCTCATAGCGATCAAACTGCCTTCTACATCAAAAACCCCTTTTTCAATCAGCTTTCTTAGGCGATATTCCAAAAATTCATCACCAACATATTGGTCTAAATGTCCTAGCACCTCGCCAATTAATCTGGCAGATTTCATAAAGTCTTTTGTTTCCTGCTTTCTATGTAACTTTTTAGCTCTTTGGATGATAAATGGGTCGTAATAGTCTTCAGGAACACTCACAATCCTTCCATTTCTCCAGATTCTTAAAGTTTCCTGATTTTCTGATAAAGAAATCCATTCATTCTCATAATCTTCTCTGTCATGGTCAGTTAGGACTCTTCCTTCTCCTTGATCATATATTATTTGGAGTTTGTCCGGATTAATTTCGCCTGAATGCAATACTGTATATTGTCTTCTTCTCCCTGTTTTAAAAAGTTCACTATATGACTTTGTCGTGTTAATAACGGTGACATCGTTATTTTTTCCCTTCAATAGTTGCAAAACAAATCGCAGTCCTGTCTGTTCATGTGCGTTGTCAGCAGTCCAAATAAAAATTAGCAACTCTTCTGGAATGGACAAAATTCGATCAATTGTCTTTTGAAAGCTTTGTATATATTCCAGAAATTCCCCAAATTCATCATTCTTTACGTCCTTCATCCAATCAAAACGTGACTCCTGCCCTGCCTCTTCATGTAACCCCCGAAAAGGACCAATCGAGAACATATCCCAAAAGGAAATGATTTGTTCCTTTTTATCTATTCCTTTCTCCCTAAAGGCTATTCTTAAACTGCCCGCAGAAGATTGATCAAACAGAATATGGATCATCTTTAATGCTCCTTCCAACAGAAAAATATTTATCACGGCAAATAATAGAGTACCTCTAGCCGCTCGATCAAGAAAAATAGCATAGTGACTATTGGCAGCATGCGTAAGCGTTGAAAATGATTGGCAGGCAATAGAAAAAATAGCAAAACAGCTGAAATGATATCAAATCCTTTGGGGATCCCGAACGAATAGAAAAAACTATAACCTTCCACCAAAAGTAAACTAATTGGTAAAGCAGCGCAAAGCGCAGCAATCCAGCCATTTCCTTTGGCGTACCATACCGCATAACCACCTATCGGTGAAAGTAAGGCAATGCCGCCCCAAGTGATAAAATAATCCATGGAGAAAAATCCAAACAACACCATGGAGTAGAAATAATAAACAAGAAGCATTGCCATTAGAAAAATAAATGTATGTAATGCCGCAGCTTTAGGCGACCGACTTCGAAAAGCAATGATTGTTGTAATTACAATCCAAAAACTGAGGTACGTTCCAATTAACCCTTTAACTGAGCCATCTGAGAATTTTGCCAAAAAACCCAATAAGGCTCCTAGCAAAAATACAAACAACACCCTTAGTAATCTCTGTTGTAAAGGAGGCACTTTATCCGATTTAGCTCTGATGTAAACCAGTTTTTCTTTCATTCCACATCACCTACAACGGTTGAGTTTCTTAAAAAAGGGAAATTTCTTGGTCAGAATGGTAAGCCACGTTTATTCAATTTCTATTTCAATTTCGTTTCTGCGTCCCATATACCACTTGTAAAACGAGTCAGCAAATTCTACTGGCACATCCTCAATCCCATTATGCTGTATTGGTTTCGCTCGATTGATTGTTTCTATCGAGGCAAGCCCTAACCATTTTTGAAAAATAGACCGGGTTACTTTTACTTCAATCACTTTATCTCGTTTGGAAACGAATAAAGAAGTAGTTAGACTGCCCGTTTTGTGTTGAATGAAGCGATCGTTCAAAATATATTTTGTATGTATGAAATCTAGCCATCTTATTGCAATAATTATTAATAACAAAGCAGCTGATAATATCCACCATCCTTGTCCCACTCCGAAGACAGCTGGTCTAAAATAAAATAGAACTGCAGTGGCAATCACCCAGATCCAACTCGGGCTAAATAAGCGCACCCATAAAGATTTTTTCGGCAGACGCTTCATCTTTGGTGTTACTTCATAAGTCGGTAAAATTTCCGATACCATTTCATAAGCTCGTTGAACGGGGAGGAACGGGTAAAGTGAATTAATTTCAAGCGTTTCCTCTCCGAAACTAAGACTTCCAGCACTAGTCAACTTCACTTCGGCAAGGCCCAGCAATCGTTTCAGAATGGACTGCTTAATTTCAATTGCTTGCACCTTTTCTTTTGCAATCGAAAAGGCCGTTTCATCGATGACACCTTTTGTAATATAAATACGATTCCGGTCGGAGGAAATTTCATACTTCCCATATTTTATAAAAGTCCTTGCGATTCCAAAAGCAACAGAAGCCACGATGAGGAAAACGACGATGGTTGTAACAATCCACCAAGAACTGATGATATAGAAAAAGATTCCCTCCGTTTCTTTTTCCACATGAAGGATATCATCAATTTTAGAATAAAACGATAAAAGTAAAGGAATAAATACGAGAAAGCTTAATGATGTAAAACTTGCTTTTAAGATATCCTTTTTCATTGGTTTAAAATGAATAATTCGGGTGGTATCTACTTTTTCTACAGCCATTTCTGAAGGAGACAGATTCATAGCATTATCATTTACTTCACTTGTTATATGCTGTTCCATTCGCAATGATTCTAGTTGCGAAATAACTTCGAATTTCACAGCAGCTTCTTCACCTGTCATTCCTGTTTCAAAGCTGATGGACGTCACTTTAAACAACCGATGAAAAAGAGAGGTATGACGGTTGACGTTTTGAATTTTTGAAAAAGGAATGGTTCGTTCTGATTTGATGAGAATTCCTTTGTACAGATGAAACGACCGGCCATCGAGTTCATATTTATGGGTGAACCATTTTAAAATAAAGTAAATAAACGCCACTCCAAAAACTATGAAAAATAGGATTCTGCCATATAGAATGAAGGGTGATTGCGGCCTAGCTTTGATCACAAACAAAATAATAAAAATGAAAAAATTGTTCTTTAGTAGCGACCATAAGTCAAAAAGCATAAGAAGTGGGTGGTATCGTTTTGCTGGTATCATGACTCCACTTCCTTAATTTTTGCATAATGAGCAATCTGGTTCCTTAATTCTATGGCTGCCTCTTTAGGCAGGACCGGAATGGTGTGAGAAGACGCCATAGTTTCAACGGAAACGGAACAAAGCCCATATTTTCTCAGGACCGGTCCTTGATTGGTTGCTACCGATTGTATTTTGGTCATCGGGACTAGTTGATATTTTTCATTTAATACACCTGATTTCAATTGTAAAAACTCTTCATTGACATCATAACGCCAGCTTTTATAAAGTAAAAACGACTTAATCCATGACCAGACTGCGCCTAACACAGAAAGCAGAAGCAGCCCTTTCAGAATCCAGCCAATCCACTCTTTCCAAGAAAAACGATAGTCCAGATAAAGTAAAATCCCAAGGATAATGAATCCAATTACACTCGCAATCGTTTCACTTATGATCCATACTTTCACTGCATCCTTTGATAATCGTTTTTGGGGTCCATTCATTTGAGAATACATAATAATCACCTTCTTTATTTCGATGACTCTTTGTTTAGGAAGACATCGAAGTTATTCATCCAAAAATATATCTTCAAGCGATGGTTCTTCTACTTCAACACGAAGGACATCTGCCCGACACTGCTGAAACGCTCGGATGATTTCAGCAATTCGGTTCTCATCTTTTACCGTAATGGTTACATAGGGATCGTTCACTTCCAGATCCGTCCCAGCTGACTCCAGCCACTGATGTAATTTCATTTGTTCCGATGCCGGCACCGGAGAATGCTTGATTCTAACCTTGATGGTCGACCGATAGAAGGCTCTTAGTTCATCCATTGTACCACTTTTGACAATCTTTCCTTCTTTCATAATCGCAATTCGTGTACACAGTTTCTCTACTTCAGCCAGATTATGGGACGTCATGAATATAGTCTTCCCTCTTTTGCGCAGCCTGCGGATCAGCTTTTGGATCTGAATCGCAGATTCTGCATCTAAACCGGAAGTGGGTTCATCAAGGAAAACGAGCTCAGGATCATGGATAATAGCTAGTGCAATACCTAATTTCTTTTTCATTCCAAATGAGAATTTAGCCACTTTTTTTCGAGCATGAGCTTCTAGTCCCACGAACGTTAGGACTTCCATACACCATTCCTTTCCGGCTGACTTTCCTGACAAAGCCGAAAGATATTTTAAATGCTCCATAGCGGTTAGAGAGCTATATAAAATGGAGTAATCAGGCATCACCCCAATTCGTTTCTTTACTTGATCATTGGGGCCTTTTACACCTAACAGGGAGTATGTGCCAGAGCTTGGTTGAATAATCCCAGTTAACATGTTGATAAGGGTGGATTTTCCAGCTCCATTCCGACCTAAGAAACCAAAGATTTCCTCTTGTTTCACGATAAAATCTATTCCTTTTACGATTGGCGACGCTCCATATGATTTCTTCAGCTGCTTTGTTTCAATGGCAATCATCAGCATTCTCTCCTTTTAAATATAAAATTGGCGAAAAAGAGCATGATACCCGCTACTATAAAAATCACTAAAAAAGAAAAATCTTCGCGCTCCAAATAATAAAAAGGGGTAATATACTTCGTCCAACTCACCCAAACATTCGACGTAAACACAACCCATAATCCCAAAATCGGAAAGGAAAGTCCAACCACAATACTTAAAAACATCGTAAATCCAGGCTTAGGGATCAGGACTGAAAGCAAGACAGTTAAGGAAATTTGATAGGTTACTAAACTCATGGTCTGAGAAAAAATAAAGATATCAATCTTCTGTGCAAACATACTGATAATCAGGAAGGAGATTATCAGGCAAATAAACCAAAACAGCCAAATACCCAAAAACTTTCCGAGTACTATCGATGTTCTTGACGTTCTTGTTACTAAAAATCGCATTGTGCGTTCGTGTGTCTCTCGGTTGATTGTATCATGGGAAAGACCTGCTATAAACAATTGACCGAGGAGTAACAGCAAGCCTAAAAGACCAACCGTGTGAATATTTTCAGCTTCCTTTGCTGAAAGCTCGATCCCCGACAGTAAAAAATCCGCAAACTTGGCTGAATAATAGGAAGTTACTAATAAAATTGCAATAACGATAAGTGATTTTACCCCTTTAAATAAACTCATAAATTCCCTTTTACCGATTACATACATACTTTTTTCTCCTTTCTGCTCTTTATTATGTGAACCTTTACCATAATTATAGTATTTCTATCTTAACCCAACTGAAATGCCACCTTAATTGTTCCTTAATTCCTAGATTTGTTGCAACTGAATGATATGATATTTATAGATTGAAATAGAATAGAGGTTCCTATAATGCACGAAGCACAATTATTAATTGTCGATGATGAGAAAGCTATTTTACATATGTTAACAACGATTCTAAAAAAGGAAGCCTTTAACCTAATCGATACGGCAAGTTCAGCTGAGGATGCTCTTGCCTTGTGTCAAACCAAACGATATGACTTGATCCTTTTGGATGTAATGCTTCCAAACCGCAGCGGTTTTGAAATTTGCCCGCTCATTAGGGAAACGACCGATGCCCCGATATTCTTCCTGACAGCACGATCAACAGATTTGGATAAACTTTCGGGCTTTGCATTAGGCGCAGACGATTATATCACAAAACCCTTCAATCCCCTGGAAGTCGTCGCAAGAATCAAAGCACATTTACGGCGTCACTCAGGAAAGCTTACAAACACATCTAAAGCGATTTACCAATATGGATTCATCCATGTAAATACCCTTTCT
Source organism: Neobacillus vireti (assembly GCF_001026695.1). Lineage (GTDB taxonomy): Bacteria > Bacillota > Bacilli > Bacillales > Cytobacillaceae > Neobacillus > Neobacillus vireti. The sequence goes on along the minus strand of NZ_LDNB01000023.1, from coordinate 75,703 downwards.
GGGGAAGTGACCGTAGGAGGAAAGACTGTGGAAATACCAGCACAGGTCTATCAGCTCCTGCTATTCTTCTGTAAACATCCAAATCAGCTATTTAGTAAAAGCCAGCTTTACGAAAATGTGTGGGGAGAAGAATTTCTAGGTGAGGATAATACTGTGATGGTCCATATTAGAAAGCTTCGGGAAAAGATCGAGGACAATCCAAGTAAGCCGTGTCACATTCTTACTGTAAGAGGGCTTGGCTATAAATTTGTACCAGATGGTGGCAGCCATGAACATCCATAAACGTTTTATTGTACAGTTCTTTATTCAGTTAATCCTTATTTTTATCCTATTTTTCCTTATATTAATCTCCATTTCGGTAATCATAGGCTTTTCAAATACGAAAAATGAGGTTGCCCTGGATTTATCAAAGGCAGATGACTCTTTTGTTTCTAATCGGATTACGATATCTGGAAATAAAGCAACATTTAATGATGAGTTAAAATCGTTGGCGGCAAATCAGAACGGCTGGCTCCTTGTCCTTACACAGAAAGGCGATGTCATTGGATCCTATCAAGCGCCGAAACAAGTCCCGGCCCATTTTACACAAAGTGAACTGGCCGCTATATTGCTGCAAGATAGCTCTGTCACTGCAGGATTTATGCATTGGCTGTTAAAAGAAAAGGGAGCGGAGCCGTACTTACTTTTATTTGGAAGAAAGAACATGGGGACTAGATTATTAAACGATATGAAGGCAGATGTTGATTGGAACAATCATCAGCTTCATCTTTCTGCTGCCATTCTTCAACAATTGAATGAAGAAAAGGGCTGGACTCAATTGATTGATTCAACTGGAAATGTAATAGATCAATACGGGTCACCTAAGGAACCCCTTTCCTACTCCATTCAGGATCTTCACAGCTTATCAAGGAAAAAACATGATTCCATTGCCGTTTACTTTGATGAAAAGTCAGAACAAACAATCATCGTAGGCATACATAATTCAAATTCGCCCTCGAAACTTGAAGTAAGTTTGATTAATACGATGAGTAAGGGGTTCGTCATCATTCCTGTATTATTATTTCTGCTATTGTTGATGGGTACCTTCTGGTATGCACGTAAATTCGGGGTTCCATTGATTATGATGATGAAATGGATTCAAAATCTTGGCAGTGGTTTATTTGAACAGCCACAGGATCTCCATCAACGCCCGATAATGTTAAATAAAAAAGGAAAATTAAAAAGAAAGTATCGTTTATACAAAGATCTCATTGCAACCCTCTCACAATTAACGGAAACACTAGAACAAAACGAAGCACAAAGAGGGAAAATGACACAGACGAGGGAAGAATGGATTAGCGGTCTTTCCCATGACTTAAAAACACCGCTCTCCTCCATTTCCGGTTATGCGCAAATGCTTGAATCAAAAAATTATTCCTGGACAGAGACAGAGACAAGGGAATTCGCCGGAATCATAACGGAAAAGTCTACATATATGATGGACTTACTTGAGGACTTAACCTTAACGTATCGTTTAAAAAATCAGGCTTTACCAATGGCAAAAGAACAGGTAGATATGAATGAATTTATCCGTCGAACCATAATTTATTTCATGAATAATCCAACATACAATGATAAGGAATTTCTCTTCCATCCACATAATGAAACCATTTTTGCATCAATTGACCCCAAATGGTTTCAACGGATTATTGATAACCTGCTAGCGAATGCTATCAAGTATAACCCTTCTGGCACAAAAATTACGGTATCGATTTCATCTATTGAACAGCATCTTATAATGATTACTATTGAAGATGATGGAATCGGAATGGACAATGAAACGCTCAATAAACTCTTCCATCGCTACTATCGGGGCACCAATACAAGCGACTCCGGCAGCGGAACTGGTCTCGGAATGGCCATTACCAAACAATTAGTTCATTTACACGGAGGCTCCATTAATGTAAAAAGTGCGCCTCAAAGAGGCACAACCGTTCGAATCATCCTCCCCCTAAGAATAAGGGAAAATGAAGTGGTTCTGGATAAGCTTTAGGCATTATTTTCAATTAATAATGGAGTTAATGAAAGTTTAAGAAATATTTACTTTCAGAAATTTGGGTCTAATTGTGCTAGTATGATATTGTATTAAAAAAACTATTGGGGGCAAAAACATGGTACTACCAAATTTTGAAGCAAATTTGCAAAAATATGCGAAACTTTTAGTGGCGAAAGGAATTAATGTTCAACCTGGTGATTGGGTAAAAATGACCATTACCGTTGACCAAGCTCCTTTAGCTCGATTAATCACGGAAGAAGCTTATGCTTTAGGCGCAGAAAAAGTAATCATCAAGTGGTCCGATGATAAAATCAGTAAACTTCATTACATACATCAGCCTGTAGAAGTGCTGACTGACATTCCTGAATACGAAATTCAAGAATCAGAAGACCATGTATTAAATCATCGCGTAAGCCGTCTTTCGATTGTATCAAGCGACCCAGGCTTACTAAATGAAGTCGATCCTGCGAAAGTGGCTGCATATCAAAATGTAGCTGGAAAAGCGTTCAGCGCCCAGCGCAAGGCGACACAAAATGATGATTTGAAATGGACCGTTGCAGCTGCAGCAGGAGCTGGTTGGGCCGCAAAGGTGTTCCCTGACCTCACAACTTCGGAAGAACAAGTAGATGCCTTATGGGATCAAATCTTCAAAACCTCCCGTGTTTATGCAGACGATCCAATTGCTGCCTGGGATGAACATAAAGAGACATTGAATGAAAAGGCAACAAAATTAAATGAAATCCAATTCGATGCCTTGCACTACACAGCAACTGGTACGGATTTAACGTTAGGCTTACCGAAGAACCACATCTGGGCATGTGCTGAAAGCTACAATCCAAAAGGAGAAGAATTTATCGCTAACATGCCGACAGAAGAAGTTTTCACTGCTCCTGACACTCATCGCATGGACGGTGTGGTCCGCAGCACAAAGCCGTTAAGCTATGCCGGGACATTAATCGAAGGAATTGAAGTGCACTTTAAAGACGGGAAAATCGTTGACATTTCTGCTGAAAAAGGCGATGAAGCGATTAAGAAATTGGTGTTTGATAACGAAGGTGGCACTGGCTTAGGTGAGGTTGCCTTAGTACCAAATCCATCGCCAATTTCGCAATCAGGGATCACTTTCTTCAATACTCTTTTTGATGAAAATGCCTCTAACCACTTAGCAATCGGGGCCGCTTACCCGACTACGATTGAAGGTGGAACGAAAATGAGCCAGGAAGAATTATTAAAAAATGGCATGAATACTTCCACTGTTCACGTTGACTTTATGATTGGCTCTGACAAGATGGATATCGATGGCATTAAACAAGACGGCACCATTGTTCCAATCTTCCGTAATGGAGACTGGGCGTTTTAACGCAATCAAGCAAGGCGCGAAGGTTCTTGTGCTTCACTGAAATGAAGCATAAGAACCTTCCCTTTTATTTAATCCGCATTAACCTCATAATTCCAAATAAGATTGGAAGACCAAATCCAATAAGCGCTAGCGGTAAAAACCATATGCCAAAACCGCCACCCCACCCTAGAGGAATCGAAATAGATTCAACTAAGATGAGCGAAAAAAGAATCAGACTGATGTTTTTTAATTGATTAACAAGTTTTCGGCTTTGTAAATAAAACTGTTCTGCATTTGATTCATTTAATCGTTGCGGATAATTATGTATTTCAGGGAATTTTTCTATTATACTCAATAGAAGTGCAATGAATAACCCCACAAATGGTAAAATAAGAAGCTCCCATTTTGATCCCCAACGGTCCACCTTACCTGCAGCATTGTAATGCGCAGGAACTTTATCCGGGAGTGTTTTCCAAACATATAGTAAAACAATAATCGATCCTAGAATACATAAATATCCGATTACATCCCAAAACCATTCACTCTTTGTCTTGGGTATTTTTAATTTTGGTCTGCCCAAATAATTCGCCATGATCATTTCTCCTCCCTTAAAAGGTTTTTCCTATTGAATATACCCACTCATCACAGCGAATCCGTTTTTCATCACAACAATCGTAATTCGATACATACATGTAACAAACCTCTGTTAGTCCCATTTTATATTATTTTTTACAGAAATAGATAGTATCTTTAAAAAGAGGAAAAGACAATTTAGAAATTATGTCCTCCTAGGATGAACATCTCATGTTGGAAGATGTTCAAAAACATTGTATACTATTTTTATACTATATTAGGAGAATATTGCGGTATGGATAAGAAGCAGGCTCTTAAGGTGAAATCAAAGATTTGGATAGAGTTTCAGGATGAAGTTGTTTTTGGGCTTGGGAGGATTAAACTTTTTGAAGCAATTGAAAAAACAGGCTCAATGAGTCAAGCTGCGGCTCTTTTAGGAATGTCGTACCGGGCTGCTTGGGGAAAAGTGACAGCCACTGAAGAGAGATTGAACCTCCAACTGGTAGAACGGAAGCAGGGCAATCGTAGAAACGGTACGAGATTAACTCCTGCAGGCAGAGAATTGCTGCTTCGCTATATTCATTTTCAGAAAGAAGCTCAGGAAATGGTGGATCAACTATTTGAGAACCATTTAGGGGAACTTCTTAATCATCTTAATCAACGCTCTGCCCTTGAAGAAGAATAATCGGAACTCCCCTATTATGGTGAGTATTTTTATTGAGTCAGGCATTTATAGATTTCTAAAGTAGTGCTCTCAATATTGCTTTTTCCCTTTAGATAAAATAGGGGTGTTTCACTTTTGTTTAATTCCTTCATAATTTTTCGATAAAAGGCATGTCCAAACACTGTTGTATTTATAAAGACTGCATCAGCGCGTTGAACCTTTGAAATATCTCGGTTCATCTCATCCGCATCAACAAATTCTATCGTTTCCAGCAAATCTTTTAATTTTTGCCGCCAGTTTGGGAATCCTCCAAAAATAACAATTCGCTTGGATTCTATGAACTCTTTCATGTTTATAAAAGATGGCTGCTTGTCAGCGATAGGTTCCTCATGTTCCTCCGAATAAACATAATTTCGCAGTGCATGCACTTCATCCGAATAGTCTTCCATACGTTCAATTTTCTCTTCTAGCAAACGAATTCTGGATTGTGCCTCACGAAGCTCTTCTGTTAATCCTTCGATTTCTTTTTGCTGTCTTCTATTAGTGAATTGCCATGATTGCTGCCTTCTTATTAAGTCTTCTTCTTGATCTTTTAATTGGGATTCCTTCGTTTTCATTTCCAGATAATAATCCTGTTTCGATTGATCCAAAAATAATTGTTTTGTTTCAAGGAAATGAGAACCAAGGCATTTTAAATATAGACATGTGATAAAGAACAAATCCTGTTCTTCTTTATTTATGTAATTATATTTTTTTGCATACAAAACCCCCAATAACACCATATCCAAATCGGTTTTACTTAAAGGTATTTGTTCAGTAGCATCCAGTTCATGGATTTTAAGTGTTTTAAGCCAGCCGCCCAAAGCGCCAATATATTTACAAGGCGAGTTTTGAAACACTTGATGTTCAGCTGTATCTGTTGAACAATTTGGATTTGCTTCATACATTCTTTTTATATTGGCACTGATCAGGTACTCGATAAAATATCCTAACGAATCAAAGCGGTGGTTTTTAGGTATATCGTACTTCTCGTAAAGCTGATTGATCTCTTCCCTGTTTTGCTCAATTGTACTTTTCGAAAAAAGTGCTTTCTGCATGTTATTTTCGTTGAAGGAAGAGAACAATACTTTGTGAAAAGATTTCCAAGCAATATTTCTTTTATTGATAGGCTTGTTTTGTCGATCGCTCAAATACCAAAGAACAATATTTTGATAAATTAAATCGATTTCCTTAACCATCTTGTTCTTTTGTCTTTTGGCAAAGCTCCGTATAAAATGTTCCAAATCTATTTCTGTGTGATGCTGCAAATATTGGTAAACATACTTATATCCCTTTTTAATGAGCTGATCAAGCTGATGAAACTGCTGGTTTTGACAACACCATTCTAAAATCCCCGCCACTTGCCTGATCTTCTCTTCACTCTTTGTTGAGTACATGGAGAATAGCGGATTTCCATTCCATTCGCTTCTCTGATAAGCTTCATAATACTCCCACTCATTCTTTCGATAGAAATCGTCAATGGTTGGGTGCAAATATGAATTCCCCCCTAATGCAATGCATAAAAATGGATATAGAATCTCCTGCTCCTGTAGTGGGCTGTCAATTTGGTTCAACATGCTTTTTGCTCCATGCCATCTTTTTCATTCTTTCCACCTCTGACTGCTCGATTCTAAACCGGTTACCCACTTTAAACGCCCGCAGTTCTCCCCTTTTGATCAGCTCATACACAGTATGTTTAGAGATGTTAAAAATCCTTGCAATATCATTAGGAGTTAAGACCTGATTTTCCAAATGAACCCCTCCTTGCCATCGATCATCCATATAGTAATACCAAAAAATAGAAATTATTAATTTAAGCCGGAAACATGTCGCATTACCCTCTCTGCCGGTAAGGTAAACCACCCATCATAATCAACAGGTAGTTCATTTTTATGCTGAAAATCATTGGTTTCAGGGATATACCTGTAATCAACTTTATATTGTTCTATATGATTAACCACATCACAGATCGCCTCACTAATATTAACGACGTCTTTTTCCGTCATCGTTGGGTGAAGGGAAACTCGCACCCACCCCGGCTTTATAGAAAAATTTCCTTTATCTATTTCGTCTGTGATTAATCGGGAGTGTCCTTTTCCAATATTCAATAAATAATGTCCGTATGTTCCGGCACATGAACATCCGCCCCTGACTTGGATTCCATGAACATCATTTAATAGTTTTACAATTAGTTGATGGTGAATCCCTTCTACATAAAAAGAAATAATCGGGAGACGTTCTTGTTTATTTTCTTCCAACAGGATTATTTTTTTATTTGCGGTTAATCGTTCGAAAAGTAGATGTAGGAGCCTTTTGTCTTGCGCCATCATGTATTCACTGCCCATTTCCTCCTTCAAACGAATTGCCAAAGCCGTTCTTATTGCTTGTAAAAAACCTGGGGTTCCACCATCTTCCCTGTCTTCAATATCAGCAATATAAGATTTTCCTCCCCACGGATTCGTCCAATGAACTGTTCCTCCTCCAGGTCGATCCGGTATTTGATTGCCGTATAATTCTTTAGATATAACAGCAACACCCATCGAACCGGGACCTCCTAAAAACTTATGGGGAGAAAAGAATATTCCATCTAATCGTTCCAATGGATTCTCAGGATGCATGTTCATCGTTATATAGGGTGCAGATGCGGAAAAGTCAACAAAACAAATGCCTCCATGTCGGTGCATAACTTCCGCCAGTTGATGATAGGGTGTTTGGACACCTGTCACATTGGAGCAAGCCGTAAAAGATCCAATTTTCAGTGGCCGATCCTTATATTGTTTGATAACCTTTTCCAACATGACTGGGGAAACATCTCCGTTGGAATCGGGTGGAATAACGAGTACATCGGCAATTGTCTCTTCCCAGGATATTTGATTGGAATGATGTTCCATATGGGTGAGAAAGACTACAGGTTTGCTCAACTCTCTTATTTCTTTCATATTTTTATATTTTTCATGAAGAGCTAATCCCACTATTCTTTGTAGTTTATGCAAAGCGCCTGTCATCCCTGTTCCCTCAAAGAATAGAACATCATTTTCAGATGCGTGAACATGCTTTTTTATGATGCCTTTCGCTTGTTGGTAGGCCCATGTCATACTTTTTCCCGTTACATTCGTTTCCGTATGCGTATTTGCAACAAACGGACCAAATTGATAAAGAATCTTTTCTCCAATCGGCCCATACAGCCTGCCGCTAGCGGCCCAATCAGCATAACAGATTCTCTTTTTTCCGTAATGAGTGGGAAACAGTTGATTATGTCCAATAATATTTTTTCTAAAAAAATGAAAATGCCTGTCCAGTTCGTTCATTCCACATCGAATCCCAACTATTAAAGTTTTTTTATTAAATTCCCCTTGAATATAAGGTAAATAGTTTATTCATAATCACTAATTTTTTCAGATTAAGATAAAATTACATTTCAAAAAAAGCGAATCGTACGATTCCGACGATCCGCTCCATATTTAAAACAACACGATCAGCCAGTTGGTTTATGCTTCTTATGAGACTTCTTACTGGTGTTTTCTTCTGTTTCTTTTATTTTGTTGTACCAAAGTTCATGATGGTGCTCGGCGTACTCTCTTTCCATATATCCGGTTACCATTGCATTAAAGGCAATCCGTTCGCGCGGATGCACTGCAGATAAATAGACATGGACGCCAAAGAAAAGGGTGATCACCAAGGCAGAGACATCGTGCACAACTACCATAAATAAACCGACCGCTCCGGTAAACCAATTAAACCAGAGGGCAAAACCTGTCGCTGCCAACAAAAGACCAAATACCAAAGCAAATAGGTAATACAGCTTTTGGCCAGTATTATATTTTGCTTGTGGCGGCATTCCATCGCCGCCAATAAAGTAATGCTTCGGGGCTGCCTTCAACCACCCCAAATCAGATTTATCCCATTTAAACACCGCTAAAAAACCAAACCGTTTTTTTGAAAAAATGAAATAAACAATCGGTGCTGCCACAAAGAACACCGCGCCAATCCGATGTACCAGTCGGAGGGTAAGACCGGTTGAATTATCCAACAAGGTCGCCGTTCCTTTAAAAAAGATTAGGTATCCGGTGATTAATGCCAGGACAAATCCGATTGCAACTGCCCAGTGCATCAACATATCCGCCAATTGATAGCGGCGAATTAGTTTAGTTTGCTGCTTACTCATGCCCCTCGCCTCCCTTTTCCGGTTCATCAAGCGTGATCTTTCTATCATTAAACGTGGCCGATGCCGTGATAAAGTTTGCCAAGAATCCGACTGCCGTTGCACCCATTAATAATTGGGTGGCCGGTTTAATGACATCTCTCCGGAAAGCAATCAATTCGTTTGTTTCCGGCTCCTTTGGCAATCCATATACCTCGGGTTTTTCTGTCAGGACGTATATATAGTGCGTGCCTCCCATAATTTTGTCTCCATAAACATTGGCATTCGGGTACCTGTCTTTAATTTTGGCGACTCGATTATGTGCTTGTTTCACAGCTACATCCCAGGATTCCAGCTCCAAAGCATTTGTCGGGCAAGTTTGGACACAGGCGGGTTTTTGACCATTTGTCACACGGTCTTGGCAAAAATCACATTTGTTCATTTTTTTCTTGCCTGTCAATGCATCCCCCTGATAACGAGGGACATCAAATGGACAAGCTTTACCGCAATACGAGCAGCCAATACACTTATCGCCTTGGAAACCAACAAATCCATCAGCGTGTGTAAACAAAGCGTCGGACGGACAAACTGCCACACAAGGGGCATCAGTACAATGCATGCACTGATTTTTCCAAATCAGCCACTCCATTGTATTCGTGGACCTATCATACTTTTCAATGAACTTCATTAACATTAAGGTGTTAGCTGAACGGTCCGCAGGATTTTGATAGGTTCCGGGAACCTTTTCAAATTCAGTCGCCGGTAGATTATGCCATTCCTTGCAGGCTAATTGGCACGCCTTGCAACCCGTACAAAGAGAGGTATCAACCAGGATCGCTTTATCTTTTTTGCCGGCCATGATTAGTTACCTCCCTTTGTTAGGTTACAGCTACAAGCCTTATATTCCGGGGTTCCTGTATTTGGATCAGCCGCCGAATTCGTCACTTTATTGATAGACTCACCGTGCACTAATCCCTTATATCCCCAACCCCATGGCACTCCGATGACTTCGATGTCTTTGCCATCTACTTTCAAAGTTTGGATGCGTTCTGTGACCATTGCATCAATCGTAACCTTGCCACGTGCCGTTGAAATCGTGACTGGGTCACCAGATTTTACACCCAATTTCTTAGCAAGTGTTGTACTGATTTCGGCAAAATTTGATGGCATTAATTCATTTAATTGCGGAGTATTTCGTGTCACTCCGCCTGACAAGAATTGTTCGGTTACCATATAAGTGGTCAATACATATGGAAAATCCTTCGCATCGCCGGATTTTTGTATTTCTTGTAATTCTAAAGGGCGCATCATTGGATTTGATTGCTGTTTAAACATTGGATTCTGAACCGGTGATTCGATCGGCTCGTAGTGTGCAGGCATAGGACCATCCGCAATTCCCGGTTCAGTAATGACTGGCGCCACTTTAAAAATATTTGGATCATACCCAGGGTTAAGTGTTAATTCAGGTGCATCTTTTTGCGGCTGTTTATAAACTGCTCGGAATAATGCGCCTTTTCCTTCGCCAGTTGAAAATACTTTACTGCCTTCCGGTGTATCCGGTCCTTTATCTTTCGCTGCAACATCCAAAATGTCATTTCCTACCCAACTCGTACCATTCCACCAAACAAGCGCGCGGTCTTTATCTCGCGGTTGTCCATTCTTATCTACAGAGCCGCGATTCCAGAGAACACGAGTATTATTCGGCCATGCAAATGTCCATTTCGGATGAATTCCAAGGCTGCTAGGATCAGAATTGTCATGACGTAAAGAGTGGTTTCCTTCTTCGGTAATTACTCCTGTATACAGGCCTCCCAAACCAGAGGAAACTGTTCCTGGTTCGGCCTTCGCAATCTGTGATCCCGTATCTAATAATTTGCCGGTTGCCAAATCATAGCCATTCATTTCTTTGAGAACCATTTCCATGTCGATTCCTTCGTGACCTGGAGCTTCATAATGCCACGTTAGATCAAGAATAGCTTTATCCTTTGGATCGCTGCTGTTTGCATACAATTCTTTTACCCTATTCATAATTTCATAGATCATATCGCCATCCGGAATCGCTTCGCCCGGAGCTGGTACAGCTGCGGGCTTCCCTTGAACCCAGCGGGCTGAGTTGGTCATTGTTCCCGCTTTTTCAAAAGCCATCGCTGCAGGCAATAATATCACTTCGGTTTGAATGTCTTTCGGGTTAACATCCGGGTGTTGCCAGAAAGATGCTGTTTCTGTTTCGAAAATTTCAGCAACAACCAACAGGTCCAAATTACTTAAGCCTCTCCAGACCATATCGAGGTTTGGCGTACTGACTGCTGGATTTTGTGCAAAGATGAATCCCATCTCAAACGCCTTTTGATTTAGTTTTTCAAAAATAGGGACGTATTTAGCAGCCGATTCTTTTGCGCTGCGTTTCGGGATATGATGATAACCAAATTCATTCTCCGGTGTCGCTTTATCTCCGTACCAAGCTTTCAACAAGGCAATCGTTTTCTTGGCCTTGGCTGTTCCAACCGCTTTTACATAATCATTTAAGGTTGGCAGCGCGTCGGAAGGCATCGGCATGTAACCTGGTAAAATATGTGCTAGGGCTGCCATGTCTGTTGAACCTTGAACATTCGGTTCGCCGCGGTTGGCGTTAATTCCGCCCCCTGCCATACCCATGTTACCGAGTAACAATTGGATAATCGCATACATCCTAATTCCTTGTACGCCGACTGATTTTTGTGTCATGCCAAGTGCGTACAATATAGTTCCCGGGCGATTTTTAACAAAGGTTTCAGCAACTAATTTCACTTTGTCGACAGGCATTCCTGTAATTTCGTAAGCCTTTTCAAATGTATAATCCTTAAATTGCTCTTTTAATTTCATTAACACACAATCCGGGTCGGTCAGTGCATCTGCCTTTAGAGGCAATCCATCTAGGCCAAGTTGATAGGTCCAGCTGTCTTTCTTGTACGGACCTCCTTGGGGGTTATATCCGGAGAACAGCCCATCATTAAACGCGAACGTTGGATTTACCTTATATAAAGCGTTCGTATGAGCTTTAATATATTCTTCATCGTAGAACTTGTTATCAAAAATGTATTTTACAATTGCACCTAAGTATCCAATATCTGTCCCTGGACGGACCGGTGCATAAATATCAGCGACCTTCGCGGTCCGATTGAACCTTGGGTCTACTACAATCAATTTCGCCCCGCGCTTTTGGGCTTCCAATACCCAACGCATGGCTAAAGGGTGACATTCTGCAGTATTGTTTCCGCCAATTAATATTACATTCGCATTTTTCATATCTGTAAAGCTGTTTGTCATGGCACCACTGCCAAATGAAGGGGCTAAACTAGCCACCGTAGGCGCGTGTCAAACCTCTGCCTGGTGTGTATAGTGATGGACCCCTAAAGCACGGTTAAACTTCGTGTATAAATATACTTCCTCGTTATCAATCTCCGCGCTTCCCAAGCTAAAGATACCTTCCGTGCGATTTACCGTAACCGTGTTTCCATTTACATCAACTGTTTTGGTAAACGACTTATCACGAACGTCTTTCACTTTCTTGGCAATTTTATCGATGGCCTCATCCCAAGAAATTGGCTCCCACTTGTTACCTCCCGGCTTTCGAACCAACGGATGAGTCAAGCGCAATTCCGAATTGTGCATTTCTTTAAGGGAACGTCCTTTTGGACACAGTGCCCCCTGATTGATCGGATGGTCGATGAACCCTTCTGTTGAGATCAATTCGTTTCCTTTTACTTTTACTTCAATTCCACAGCCTACAGAACAGAAGTGGCAAATACCATAGGACGTTGCGGCCCCTGCTGTCATTAATGGAAATGCTTTGTTGTTATCATCTGTTTTAGCATAGGCACGTTTTTGAGCCAAAGCTGAAGCAGCAACTGACGCTGCCGTAAACTTCATAAAACTGCGCCTTGATAGTTTTGGCATACTATTCCACCCGCCTTATCTCTTTAGATTCTTTCAAATTACTTGCCGAAATTTTCCGGCAGATCCTAGCTGACTGTAAATCTTATCACTCCTTGTTGGAAATTAATGATGAAAAAATAGCAGTTCTTTCGTTAATATGCCTTTTTTGATATATGTAAGAAATAAGCAATCTTTAATGGTCTAAGTTTTCAAATATATCTTTTTAGGCATATATAAATCAAAAAAATATCTTTCTATCAATTCCCATTAAATTTATGTCATTTTTGACATATATCGAGCGCAAAGACATACTAGTCATCTTCATTATACGGTTTAACATAGTGAGTAATTGTGAAATATTTGTTAATTTTTTACAATTAATCCTATTAATAACGTATTAATATTAAAAATGACAATCATCGCTGATTGTCATTTCGAATTACTTTATTTCTGCTAATGCCACTTCCTGATAGGCTTTAAAGAAGGAACTGCAAAACGCATCCCATTCCATCGCTGCTTCCATCGATTCTTCGCTTACTTCTCCGAGGACCGGCCGCTGCAGTAGGTCTTCCAGCTGCTCTGAAAATGTATGAATGGTTTCCTGTGGTGCTCCCTCAAGAACATAACGAACAAAATCAAATGGGGGATACCAATCTGCCACTCTACTAATATCACGATAAATTTGGGTTAATAACAGATTTCGTGGTCCTTCCCATTGTTCATTTACGACGACATCTCGGAATATCCGCGGGAGTGAGGAAAACTCCTCCATCACACCATGACCGGCAAACACCGAGATTGCCTCACGTAATACTTCCACTCCCTCTTTGGTAGCGCCAATTTTCTGCAATAAAATTAATTCGCGAAGGTTAAACAGTTGCTTTCTGATTTCAAGTGGGTGGTCTGATTTTAGCCCAGGATTGAGCGGTTTTTCTAGCCGGAGGAAAAGATCATAAATTTTAAAGGCAGCTGCCGTTGTCCGTTGTGCTGCATTCTCGATTAACTTTAATTTGCTTGCTGCAAGCGGATAGTCTTTTATCTTTTTACCAAAGACGGAGCGGAATTCACTATAAAGATTGGCTTCTCTTGATGCGCGGAGCATAAATCCGGCGCAGGCAATGCCGATTTCAAGACGGGATAATGTCAGCACAATTCCGACTGCTACGGCAATGCCTTTATCTTTTGGACCGATTGGATAAGCAAGAGCCCCATTATATTGGAATTCGCCGGTTGGGACCTCTGAGGTACCCATTTTCCATTTAATCCGGTTAATCTGATAGCCATTTCTCTTTTCCTTCTCTTTATCTCCTGGCAGCCATGATGGAACAATAAAGGTGGATACTTTGTTTGAACCGGAAATTTTGGCGGTGACTACAGAATAATCGGCATGGGCGACGGAGCAGAAGAATTTATTGCCATACAACCGATAGTTTTTTCCATCTGGAACTGCTTCTAATAGATTGGCAGGCAAATCAGAGCCGCCCTGGATTTCTGACATAAATTGGGCACCAATCGCAAATTCGCCGTTAACCCCTTCTTTCGTATCCATTAAAATCTCATGGAGTTCTGGAAGGGTCTCATCCGGAAATTCTTCTAATAAGGCAATTAATCCGTGCGTACATGTTAACGGACAGGTAACCCCCGCTTCTCCTAGTTGATGAATTAACATTCGTTTAACAAAACTCTCCCAAGCTGTCATTTGCCTAGAAAATAGCCCTTCACCAAATACTCCTTTTTCTAAAAGCTGTGTTTCCATCGGCCGCACCACTCTGTCGATCCTGTGGTTAAATGCATCATAGTGAAGTATATGTGGACGGACTTCCGGCCTCGCGCTTTGTACGGCTAAATGATTCCATTTAGAAGAAACCGTTGGAGAAAAGGACAGAATTTTTTCGTGAATTTGTTCAAAGTCAGAACCAGTGAATTTTTCCACTGCCTTTTGCAAAAATGGTTCATCACGATACCAATCAAGGTTTTCACGATTTGTAACAAATTCATCAAAGCTGTAGGAATTTTTCCCTTTTGTATCTGTGTCTTGGGAGGTTATGCTCATCAACTAATCACTCCTTATTTTCAATTGACAAATTGTATTATTCAGAATTATTATAATATTGAGTTAACGTTAACGTCAACTAGGGGGATAAATGAATGTCAAAGGAACGTCTTTTTTCAATAAGCGAACTTGCATCCATGTTTGATGTCAGCTCGAGAACGATTCGTTACTATGAAGAAGTCGGAATGCTAACGTCAGAAACGCGCGACAGCTTAACAAAGCAGCGAAGCTACACAAACCAGGAACGGATAAGGTTAAAACTGATTCTTCGTGGTAAAAAGCTGGGTTTCTGCTTGCAAGAAATAAAGGAAATGATTGAGCTATACGAAGCGAACCCTGAAGGATCGGATGAGAAAAAAAGAATTATCCAGCATGCAGACCGGAAGATTCAGGAGATGAATGAACAAATCCTACAACTGCAAATGCTAAGAGATGAAATAGTCTCGCACAAGGAAAGATATATGAACAATTTATCCTCTAATGACGATTAAGGATCCGATTTGGACGGAATCGCAAAACAGCCGATTCATTCGGGGTTATTTGATGCAAAAATTGGAGCTAGCAGCTTCATTTCCATGTTGACAATTTTTTTAAAGGGTGTATAGTGGTTAACAAAACTTAATATTTTGAATTTTTTCTTATCAAGAGAGGTGGAGGGACTGGCCCTTTGAAGCCTCGGCAGCAGACTTTTTATAGTACTGTGCCAATTCCAGTAGCATGATGCTAGAAGATAAGAGGAGCAGGTCATTCAATTTGTCTATCTAACCCCTCTTCTTATTTCTAGAAGAGGGGTTTTTTAAATTCATTTACGAGGTGATTTTTTTGTCAACAGTAAAAACAGAAAATGAACTATTGAAGGCTATTGAAGTTCTGAAAAGTAGAGCATGGGTGGATCTCACACATACGTTTGGCCCGGATTCTCCACATTTTTCAGCTTTTGAAGATGCGGAGTTTAAAACGCTTTTTACACATGATGATGGTTTTTTTGCACAACGTTTTAATTTTCCTGGACAATACGGAACACATATTGATGCACCCATCCATTTCGTTCGCAACAAGCGTTACTTAGAGGAGATAGAGTTAAAGGAACTGGTTTTGCCCCTTGTTGTGATTGATAAATCGAAGGAAGCAGAAGAAAATAATGACTTTATCCTATCCGTAGATGACATCTTAAACTTTGAAGCAGAACATGGAAGAATCGAAACAGGTACCTTTGTGGCCTTGCGTACTGACTGGAGTAATCGCTGGCCTAACAAGGAGGCATTCGAAAATAAGGATGAAGAGGGGAATAGTCACAGCCCAGGTTGGGGAATTGACGCCTTAAAATTTTTATTTGAAGAAAGAAATATTAAGGCTGTTGGGCATGAAACGTTTGATACAGATGCAGCTATTGATGTCCGCAAAAATGGATCATTAATTGGCGAATACTATGTGCTTGAGCAAGATACATTTCAAGTGGAATTATTAACGAACCTAGATAAAGTACCAGCAAAAGGTGCTGTCATCTTCAATATTAGTCCAAAGCCCGAAAAGGCAACTGGATTTCCAGTACGTTCTTTTGCTATTTTGCCATAAACACGCTAATGGCGTATTGGATTTGCCTCTACTTATCATGGAAATATTTTAAACGAAGAAGAGCAATGGGCAAAATTGAAATATATTGTAGATGTCTCTAAAGAGATTTGGGGTTAAGATTGTTTAAGCGAACACCTTTAGATGGCTGTTCGCTTTTTTACTATAATTCAATGATTTGTTAGGGAGATATTCTCTATTTACTTCAACCTTCCGATGTAGGAGTAAATGGAGTGGTAGAGTCAAAAGGAATAACGATCATTTCAAGTGTAAATTTTCAACGGAAACCTTCTTCATTAATCGATTTAATTTATTTTCTGTATCTGTTCCCTCTACTGGTGTATAGATACTGCATCGTAAATCCATATCACCTTGAACTTGAAGAGAAGTTAAATTAAACAACATTTTGCCTGCTTTAGCATGTCTGAATTCAATTATCATTTCTGGAGCCTTACTTACTTGACTTTCTTGCCACAAATCCTGGAATTCCGGATGTGAATGACTCATTTCTTTAATAAATTGGTTGTACCATTCATCGCCTAAATAGTGTCCATAATAGGTACGGAAAATAGCAAGAAAACCTTTCACAAAATGTTCCCAATTGACGGCCAATGCTTTTAATTCTTTTCTAGTGAACACTAAACGAATCAAATTTCTTTGATCATTCGGTATTTGTTCAAAATCTAAAAAAACATGAGCAGCTGCAGGATTCCAGCCCACAATATGGCAATGTCGATCTGTAATAATAGTCGGACAATGTGTTAATTCAGCTAGTATTCGCTTTAAAGAAGGGCTAAGCTCCGATTGATTCTTTTTTTGATTTGTAATTTCCGATTTTGCTTCTAATGCCAAGTTATATAAGTAGTCTGTTTCATCATTATTTAATTGTAAAGCTCTAGAAATACAATCAAGTACGATTGAAGAAACCTTTATATCTCTTCCTTGCTCTAGCCATGTATACCAAGTGGTACTTACCCCTGCTAATTGTGCAACTTCTTCCCTCCGTAACCCCGGTGTCCTTCTACGTGTTCCAGCAGGCAAACCAATAGACTCTGGCTTAATTTGGGAACGCTTAGTTTTCAAGAATGTCGACAAAGCTTCAAGCCTAGTTTTATCATTCATTTTTAAAACTCCTCATCTTATCAATTTAACCTAGTAGCAATTATACCAGGATAAACTATACCTTGTAATAGGATAAAAAAGATGTAAAATACAATTAAATTATTGATTTGGAGGGATAAATGTGGAAAGAGTTGTGATTACCGGTATGGGGGTAGTGTCTCCTATAGGAAACAACATCAAAACATTTTGGAACAATCTGATTAACGGGAAATCTGGTATATCCACTATTGATACATTTGATGTTACGAATCATAAGGCAAAAATTGCAGGTATCGTTCAAGATTTTGAAGCAGATGAAGTTTTAGGAAAGAACGAAGCAAGACGTTTAGATCGTTTTTCTCAATTTGCTTTGGCTGCGGCTGAACAAGCTTGGGCAGATTCTAAGTTAGACTCAGGTCGTATAGATATAGAAAAGTTAGGCGTTTACGTAGGTTCAGGTATAGGGGGAATTGAAACCTTAATTGAAAATATTGATGCGCTTAGACAGAAGGGACCAAGAAGAGTCAGCCCGACCCTAGTACCTGCCATGATTTCGAATGCTGCTGCTGCACAAATTAGTATCAAATGGAACGCCATGGGACCTTCTATGTCTCCTGTTTCCGCTTGCGCAATTGGAAATACAGCTATTGGAGAAGCCTTTAGACTAATCCGTTCTGGAGAAGTTGACGTTATGTTTGCGGGTGGGACTGAGGCGGCCATAACAGACTTATCAATAGCAAGCTTTGGTAATGCTACAGCATTATCAACAAGAAACGATGATCCAACTAAAGCTAGTCGTCCATTTGATGAAAATCGAGATGGATTTGTCATGTCAGAAGGAGCTGGAATCCTAATCTTAGAATCCTTATCGCATGCTTTACGTAGAGAGGCAAAGATTTATGCAGAAGTCATTGGATATGGTGCAAGTTCAGATGCACACCATATGGTAGCTACACATCCAGAAGGTAAAGGGGCCTATCTTGCAATGAGATCAGCTTTAAAAAATGCCAATTTATCTCCAGAAGAAATTGATGTTATTAGTGCCCATGCAACAAGTACAAAAGTGGGAGACATCTCTGAAACGATGGCTATTAAGCAGTTATTTGGAAAGCAAGCTTATCAGATTCCAGTAACAGCTAATAAATCTATGCTTGGTCATATGTTAGGAGCAGCTGGTGGAGTTGAAGCAATTGCTTTAGCAATAAGTTTAAAGGAAGGGCTAATTCCTCCAACAATTAACTTAGAAAATCCTGATCCATTATGTGATCTCGATTATGTACCATCTGTTGCTCGCCAAGTGAAAATAAATACGGGTCTATCTAACTCATTTGGTTTTGGAGGTCATAATGCAGCTATTGTTTTAAAGAAATATGAGTGAATATACTTTCTCTCGTAAATCTTACCGTTTCCTCTAGAAACGGTAAGATTTATTCAATTAAATGGCCACTTGCCTGACATTTAATCAATCATTTGATTAATTTCCCCATACCAGTCATACCAACGGATCCAGCCATTTAATCAAACGTTTGATTAGTTTTTGACGACAGTCCTGCCTAGGACAATTCTGCCTTCCCACTTCCCTATTTTTACTTTCCTCTAATATACTCTGTTCTAGCCCCATACGAATCTACTAATTCAATCGATTGCGGGGCTCCTCTCTCATTCAAATGGAAAATATAGGTATCGTGAATAAAGTCGCTTTTACAGATAATTGTTTCCGGGCTCACCTCAATTGGGAGCAGCCTGAACTTATAGGGAACCCCGTACATTTTGGGAACGACAGCATAAAGTTCTTTGTCAAAATGAATTGATAAGGTTTCTTCCCCATTTAAATAGTTTCCAATAAGGTTTTCGCCCACTATCTCTAACGGTTTAAACGGCGGAAATCCATCAACCTCTTTATCAAAAACAATGCGTATAAGGTCGCTGCTAATCTGCGTTACCGGTGTAATATTGATATTACTTAGTACAATCACGATAAGTTCCTCATCCGGATACATTACGAGATGATTGACGAAGCCATTGATATCACCAAAATGACTGAGCTCCTTTTGATCGCCGTCCTCGATAAACCAGCCATACCCATACCCATTTATACCCGTAAACATTTGATTTTGTAACTCTTTATCTATTAAAGATTTGCCTATTAGTGCCTGACACCAACGGTATAGATCCAGAGCAGTCGAAAACATCCCGTAAGCGCCCAATGGAAACGACATGTCGATATACTCTGTATGGATAACCTTTTCCCAAACTGTGTGACCTTGTGCCAGTGATTTAATGATTGTTCGACCGTTATCAACACCAGTGTTTGCTAAACCCAGTTCATCGAATATTTCTTTTTGAAGAAAATCAGCAAAAGCCATACCTGATACTTTTTCAATAATTGCGGTTAATAATAAATACCCGGAGTTGCTGTAGTTCATTTCTGTTCCTGGATCAAACTCCAGCGGCATTATCTTAAACGCATCAATAACCTCCCGCGAATTTGCCGGCAGTCTCATCATGTTTGTCCAATAATCCGGAGTAGATGTAAAATTGGCTATTCCTGATGAATGGTTCAACAAATGGCGGACTGTTATCAGGGAGCCATTCGGATAGTCAGGAAGAATCCTATTGATAGAATCATCAAGATCCAACGCTCCCTTCGCATGAAGTTTCAAAATTGCCAAGGCAGTGAATGCCTTTGTTAAAGAACCAATGCGAAATTTAGTCGTTGGGGTATTCGGAATATCATACTGAAACGATGAAAATCCGTATCCTTTCTTTAACAGTACTTCACCTTTGTAGCCTACTAGTACCACCCCGTTAAAATAGTTGTGGGCAGCCAGTGCATTCATGTATTCATTAAGCAGATTGATTCTTGTATTCATCCATTCCCCCTCGCTTCCCTTATTCCTTAGATTTATTAACTTCAACCAACTTCTTTAAAGTTGAATTGATATTATGTAAGCTTAATAGAATAAAACCCAACATAACAAAGGTAACAATCTCACCTGTAAAAACTGAAACAATACCCAATATTACCGCATACACACCGTACAACCAGCTATTCATATCGTTCATTCCTCTCAATCATAATGATTTCGTTAGTCCGCCCTCAAAAAGTATCCATATCCACTTTAACACAATCTTCCATATCCTTTTTAAGGAATTGCGCATCGCCACATCGTTACCTTGTTAATCTATTATTAAATACCTCATCATTTCTATAACGACCATATCACTTGAAAATTGGATGGACTAGGCTTTATGAACCGGTTATAACGACCATCTGACTCAAAAATCGATTGGCTCGGGCTTTATGAACTGTTTATAACGACCATCTGACTTGAAAATTGGATGGTTCGGGCCTTATGAGCCGGTTATAATGACCATCTGACTCAAAAATTGATCGGCTCGGGCTTTATGAATTGGTGAAAAAGACCGTTTGCCCCGAAAGTTGGTTTAAACGGTCAATAGGAATCGTTTAGCTTTTATCACTTAGATGAATGAACCAAATAATTATATTCTTCTTCAATCAACTGTATATCTAAGCGTTCAAACAATGGTAATACGGATTCTACGTTACTTGGCAGTTGTGTTTGTTCATGCCATTCTACTGCCGATACACCTAACATTTTTCGAATCTTCTCTGAAGAATAGGGCAAAAATGGCTGAAGTAATTGGGCTAAATTCGCAATGATATACGTACAGGTTGCTAACGTAACATCACCTTTAATAGGATTATCCTTTACTTGAATCCATGGCTGTTGTTCATCAAAATAACGGTTCGCACCACGAATATATTGAAAAATCCCCTCTAGAGCTTGTTTAAAATGACCTTTTTCAATTAACGTACCAGTAGTGTTGAAAAGTTCAATCGTATTATTCTTAATCTCCGTTTCAACTTCAACTTGCGGTATGTTGCCCCCAAACGATTTTTCAATAAACTTTAACGTGCGATTAACAAAATTTCCATAGGCACCGAGCAGCTCTCCGTTGTGGCTATAGATAAATTCACGCCATGAGAAATCGGTATCGCGATTTTCCGGAGCATTAGTGGTTAAAAAGTAGCGAATGGAATCGGGATCATATTTGCTTAAAATATACGGAACCCATACTGCCCAATTTTGGCTCGTTGATAACTTTCTTTTCTCCAATGTTAAATATTCATTCGAAATAATATGTGTCGGCAATGCTTTGCTCCTAATACCCATCAAAACAGCGGGCCAAATAACCGTATGGAATGGAATATTATCCTTCCCGTGGATGTAATAAGAAATTGTGTCTTCGTTCCATAACTGTTCAATACTTTTACCATTTTGTTTAGCCCATTCTATACTGGTGGTTAAATATCCTGCAACAGCTTCAATCCAGACATATATTTTCTTCCCCTCAAAACCGGCAACAGGAACATCTACACCATTCGGTAAGTCCCGCGTAACGGCTCTATCTGGAACGCCTTCTTGCAGATATCTTTTCGTTAACGCCACTGCATTTTCCCGCCAGCGATGTTCCTCATCTGCTTTGCCGACGAAGTCCTCTAACTCCTGTTGAAATTGACTAAAAGCAAAATAAAAATGCTCCGTTTCCTTAATTACTGGCTCATTTCCGCAAATTTTACATCGTTTTTCTAGTAAATCCAGCGGGTCGAGAATTTTCGAACAGTTATCACACTGGTCGCCTCTCGCCTTTGCACCGCAATTTGGACAAATTCCCTCGACAAAACGATCCGGTAAAAATTGCTTATCATGCTCACAATACGCTTGTTCAATCTTTTTCGGATATAAATAGCCATTTTCCAATAGTTGTAAAAATATCTTTTGAACGGATTCATGATGATGTTTAGCATCTGTTCTTGTGTAAAGGTCATAGGTAAAACCTAATTTCCTAAAACACTCATTAAACTCCTTATGGTATCGGTTGGCGATGACCTCTGTTGTTGTATGTTCCTGATTAGCCCGAATCGAGATTGGTGTGCCATTACAATCACTTCCTGAAACGTAAATGACTTTTTCTCCTTTTTGTCTGTAATACCTTGCTAAAATATCACCTGGCAATAATGCCGCAATATGGCCCAGATGCAACGATCCATTGGCATAAGGCCATGCTCCTCCGATTACGATTGTCATTTCTAATTCCTCCCAAAAATAAATAAAAAAAACGCCCTAATCATTACGATTAGGACGAGTTTACTCGTGGTACCACCTACATTTACAAATAGCTCACACTATTTGCCTCTATCAGTACGTCTTTTAAAAGAGATACTGCTGCTGTAATAACGAGTGCCATCCCCGTCGCAGCCTACTAGCTCATAAGCGTTCGGTGCGAAGCTCAAAGGTCATTTTCAAAAGGGTTCATTTACTTCCTTTCCACCATCGGAAGCTCTCTATTAAATACTGCCCTATTTACTTTTCCTTCTCAAAGCCTTTAGTTTCCAAAATATATAAACAATTATATTATTTTTTACAAGAAAAGCAAATGGAATGCCCTTCAAATAAAATTAGAATCATTCAAAATAAATATACAAACGGAGAAAGTAAAAAAACGTCAACTCTCGATTAAGAAAATTGACGTTTTTTATCTGATTATTTTTATATTCCCTCTTTGAATCTTTTTCCTTAGGGAATTAATCATTAAGAATTTAAAGACGCGCCTTGTTGGCGGGAATAGCATCAAAAAGCCGCTAATGTCTGTTATGAAACCCGGTAATAGCAAAAGTATTCCGCCTGCTAATATACAAATTCCATCTAATACCGCTTCACCTGGAATTTGGCCGTTTTGCAGCTGGGCTTGGGCCTTCCGAATCGTTTGTAATCCTTCTCTCTTCGCTAAATACGCACCAATTACGCCGGTCAAAATAATGAGGAGGAATGTTGGCCAAACGCCAATTGCCTTTCCGGAAAACAGGAGTAACCCTATATCTGCTGCAGGAATCGCAATGATTAAGATAAACAAATAACGCATTTTAAGGGTCCCCTTCCAAACAATTTGATTCTATTATACAGGAATGACCTTTTAATTGAAAATTCCCGGATTATTTATTTGGAGAGGGTAACTGGGACAAGGAACAGTCCCTGTTTATCTGCTTCTAAAGTGGAGCGTTGCAAATACGATTAACGTAATTGGGATGGCAAATACTTGCCCGATAAACAGCTTCCAGCTCCAGACATCATATCCTTCACTCGACTTGCTTAATACTGCAATTACGCACACAATTACATAGACAGCCAATGAAATTGTCCATTTATTCATCCTCAGTTCTCCCCTTATTTTTATAAAATGATGTAAACCATTCCTTTGCTTCCATTCCATGAACACTGTGAACATCATCTACATTTTCATGAGCGATGATCTTTCCGTCCTTCAAAACCATGATTTCGTCTATGATTCTTGATACATCGTCAATTTCATGCGTACTCATCAGTATTGTCCCCTTTTCTAAATCAACAAATTGAATCAAGCTTTTTACTACATCTTCGCGAACGAGCGGATCGAGTCCTGAAAACGGCTCATCAAGCAGATAATAGCTCACATCTCTTCCAAAGGCGGCAGCGAGTTTTAAGCGGCTTATGTTCCCCTTGCTCATCGTCGAAATTTTTTTTGTTAAATCAATCCGCAAGCAATTAGCAATATCCTGCGCTTTTGCCTTCTGAAAATCATGAAATTGTGTGTCAAAAAAGGTAAACAACTGATCCCCGGTAAGATATGAATAATAGTGTTGATCATCAGACATAAATGCAATTGCTGCCAGTGATGCTCTTGTCGTTTCTGAACCGTTCAATAAGACTTGACCGCTTGATGGCTGTAACAAGTTTGCCAGCAGCTTTAGGAATGTTGATTTACCACTTCCGTTTTCGCCGACAAGGGCAATGATTTTCCCTAGTTCAATTTGAACATTGACGTTTTGAAGCACTGGTTGCTTATGATAGTGGAATTGGAGATTTTTCACCTCTAGCACTCATCTTTCACTCCTTTCTTTTAACGTCTGCAGTACTTCACCCTGGGTAAATCCCATCATTTCCACATTGTTCAAAAAACGGTCAATCAGCTGCTCCTTTAACTCTTCCCGCATGGAGCTTATTTTTGAAGAATCGGGTGTAATAAAAGTGCCCTGACCTCGCTTCGTTTCCGTTAACTCCATTTGTTCAAGCTGCTTGTAGACATTTTGCACCGTATTCGTATTAACGCCAACTTCCAGCGCGAATTCACGGACGGATGGCAGTTTATCCCCCGGCTTCCGGGAGCCGCTCACAAGCTCGCCACAAATTCTTTCCACTAATTGCAGATAAATTGGCCGGTCTTTTTCAAAATCGATGCCCATTTAATCACCGACCTTCTTTTTTAAAAGTCTGGCGGACAGGAATAAACTTAGGGCCATGATGAACACCCCTGCAAACACTTCACCCATGTAAGCGTCTTCCAACAAATATAATGACAGCGAATCACTTTGGATGATGATGCCGCTAATATGAAGTGGCACTGCTCCGACTTGAAGTAAATCATAATAATTCGAATATCCGATGATCGAGAGTACATACATGACTGGGATAACAAACAGTCCTAAGGTTTGCGAATAGACTGTAACCGCTTGAGAAAGACTCCAAATGAGTAAAAATAATAGCTGTATAACGACCACTTTAAAAAGTGCGATGAGGCTGAGCATGACATAAGGCATTATCATCGAATGAAGGCTTGCGTTTTGAACGATGAATTCACAAATTAATCCAACGATACACAGGAAAACAATGAATATCGTACAGACAAGAAATAAAAATAGTACTTTTAAATGTAAGAGCTGCCGAAGCGAAGCTTGTGTGTAAAGCCAAATATGCCGATCTTTCAAGTCCTTCTCTAGCATGATAAACAGTGGAACGACAACTAGAAATGGCAATAAATTGAACCAAAAATAAATGTAATATCTCAGAAAATCACTAACGAAGCTAACCTGGCTCACATAACTAATCACCGATAGCCCGATTCCAAGCAAAACAATGATGACAAAGGTTGTGATTACCCTTTCACGCTGTTTCAGCCATTCCAGATACAATTGTCCTTTGATCAAATTATCCTCCTCCTTTACTTCTAGTGTATTACCTTAATGGTACACTGGTACGTTTGAAAATGCAACTATTTATTTCCAGAAATATTCCTATCCCTTCTCCTCCTTGTTCCTCTTTTGTGTTATTTTTATAAATAGGAAGATGTAATGTATTTTATAAAGGATGTGGAAATACAATGGATTTTTCTAATAAAACAGTGGTCATAACAGGGGCAGGAAATGGAATTGGAAGAGGAATTGCTTTTCTTTATGCAGAAAAAGGGGCTAATGTCGTTTTAGCAGATATAGATGAAAAAGCAGGTACTCAAACAGTAGGGATGATTAAAGAACAGGGTGGCGAAGCACTTTTTATCCAAACAGATGTAAAACTGGAAACAGATATTGAGCGATTAATGGAAATAACCAATCAAACATACGGTCAGATAGATATTTTAATTAATAATGCAGGCAAAGGTTTATTCAAGTCTCCCTATGAAGTATCAATTGATGAATGGGATGACATCATTAACACAAACTTAAGAAGTGTGTTCCTCGGGTCACGTGAAGCAGCAAAATATATGCGCCTTAACAAGGAAGGCGGTTCGATTGTAAATATTGCCTCCACAAGAGCCATCATGTCTGAGCCTAATTCAGAATCTTATGCAGCTACAAAAGGCGGAATCGTGGCGATTACACATGCGCTTGCCGCCTCGTTTAGCAAAGATCGAATTACAGTTAACGCCATTTCTCCAGGTTGGATTGAAACTGGTGATTATACAAAATTAAGCGCCCTGGATCATGAGCAGCATCTATCAAAGCGTGTTGGAAAACCTGATGATATCGCACGGGCTTGTCTTTATTTAACAGCTAAAGAGAATGATTTTGTTACCGGGATTAACCTTGTCGTAGATGGTGGAATGACGAGGAAGATGATTTATGAGGAATAGAAAGTCATCTTTTCAATTAATAAAAGAAGGACAAAATACTTGAACCTAAACAATAGACTCCAGCCCCAAGCTGGAGTCTAAATGCGCCTTTTCATTAGTCTCGCATTCTTTATAATCTATTGTTCATCCCTTCAATCGCTCTCACTTTTAGGGAGTTTTCTATAATCAAGTCAAGTAATTCACTATAAGGGATCCCAGCTGATGCAGCACTTTTTGGCAGCAGGCTATTCTTCGTCATCCCAGGTAATGAATTAACCTCTATGACATAAGGGTTACCGTTTTGAATCATCATATCGATGCGGGCATAAACGCTGCATTTCAATGCTTTATAGGAGGTCAATGCAGCATAAGCAACTTTTTCATATGTTTCAGACGAAAGTTCGACCACCTCTTCAATTGTCGCGGCATCATCATATTTGGAAGTATAATCAAAAAACTCCGCTTTATGACGAATAGAAACAATAGGCAAGAGCTCTCCATCTAGCATAGAACACGTGATTTCTTCCCCTTTTACATACTTTTCAATAATCACTTCAGCATCCCATTTAAATACTTCAGCAATTGAAGACTTTATCGTATCTGGATTATTAACTATTTTTACGCCTACACTCGAACCACCCGAATTAGGTTTCACCACTACTGGGTACCCCATCTTGTCTAGTTCATCCAAATTAAGTTCTTCAATGTTGGTAAGGTGAATCCAATCCGGTGTCTGCACACCTTCATACCGGATGATTTTCTTTGAGATATTCTTATCCATGCATAAGCTGCTGGACAGTACCCCACTCCCTGTATAAGGAATACCAAGGGTTTCAAGGGTGCCTTGAACGGTACCGTCTTCGCCGTATTTCCCATGAAGTGCAAGTAATGCAACATCGAGGTTTTTGACCTTATCTGTCAAATCTTCCTTGTTATCTATTTGAATTGGGGCAATTTCATATTTATTTTTATTTAAATTCGCAATCATTTCTTCACCTGTCATGAGTGAAACTTGTTTCTCGGAGGAAACGCCTCCCATAATTACGCCAACCTTCATTTTCTTAACCTCCAAAATCATTTCTTAATGTGTCACCTATGATTTTAATACCCTGAGTAATCTCTCTTTCTTTCAGCCTAGAAAATCCTAACCGTAACGTGTCCTTTCCACTATCGTCCGTGTAAAAAACATCACCCGGCAAAAAAACAACACCCTTTTGAGAGCATTTTTCTAAAAGACTTCGTGAATCGATGTTATTCTCAAGTTGCAAAAAAAGATGAAGTCCGCCATCACCTGTTATTCGTTTATAAGGAATCGCTTGTAGGCAGGAATGAACAGCTAATTCATATTTTTTCTTATAAACTGATTTAGCTTTTTTTAGATATTTCTCAAAGCAGCCGTCATTTAAATATTGGAATAACACCGCTTGATCTAAGGTAGATGTATGAATGGTACGAGCTCTTTTCATACTTTCCAAGTAATATATCAAATCCTTGTCTGCTAAAATCCAGCCCACGCGTAAGCCGGGAAATAGAATTTTAGAGAAGCTGCTAAGATAAATGACATTGTTACCAGCTCCTGCAAAGGCAGCCAACGGCGCCAGATGTGATCCTGAATACCGTAATTCTTCATTAAATCCATCTTCAACGATAGGTAGTTGATAAGCAGAAAAAAGGTTCATAATCTCCTTTCGCTTCTCTGAGGACGTAACGATTCCGGTTGGATTATGATAGGACGGGATTAAGTAGGCAAAATCATATTCCTTTTTTGATAAAGACGATTCAAGCTTAGAAACATCGATACCATCATCTTCCATATCAATTCCTTCGATTTCAAAGCCATGTAATCGAAACAGCTTTAGCGCAGTATGATGGGTTGGATTCTCACAAAGAATACGTCCATTCTTTTTATGAATAGAGGATAATAGGAGATCTAAACCTTCCGTGAATCCATTGGTAATCAAAATATCTTTATTTCTAATGTCAACACCTTTAACTTCCATATAATGAAGCAAGTATTCGATCAGTGGTTTATAGCCTCTGGCATAACCATAGTTGAGAACGATGTTTCCTTCAATGGCCATCCGATTTAAGAAGGCTCTTTTAAAATTTTCTACATCAAAAAGCTTTTCATCAGGGGCGATACTATTAAAGGAAATCATATCGTGATTCCAGCGTACACCATGCTTCATTAGGTCCAATTCATCTGCCAAATGCGTCTGCCCATTGATTTTATCTTTCCAATTCAATTGGATCGATGGGGCGTTGAAGGTCTCCACTTGACTAACAAAGTTTCCTTTTCCTTTTACCGCATAAATAAGACCTTCCTGTTCCAAATCTGCATAAGCGGTTAAAACGGTATTTCGGCTTACTGATAGGTAAGTGCTAAGTTCACGGGTGGATGGAAGCTTCTGGTTCTCAAGCAAGTGCCCGTTCGTAATCATTCTTTTCAAATATTCTTTCAGTTGAATATAGACAGGACGGCCATCTATAAGCTTAAAATCGTTAAACACTACTTTTAATCCCCTTTCCAACATTTTTACACGTTTGGAATGATTCCAAAAGGTCCACTCTATATGTAATTTTAAGGTCTCGTGGTATGGTGCTGTAAACAATGATATTCTTTGGATAATGAAAAAACAAAATATTATTTTTGATGGAATGGTAAAGAAGTAGTGGTCTTATTTTATTTTTATGCAACCGGGACCAATGGCACTCACCCTTTAATAATACTTTGACAATTATTTATATGTTTGTTACAATAAATCCCAATAAAAGCATACAAATTCGTTGATGAGAAAAAGTAGCGTTTCGTCTTGATCCACAGAGAGCCGACATATTGGTGCAAGTCGGTGTTCGAGTGTTTCGTGAAAATCCTCTCTGAGAAGTTAGGCTGAATCTTAAAGTAAGTCTAACCGGGTGTCTACCGTTACAAGGAACACGTATGATTGTACGTTGCTAAGTGCTATTGGATCGGTTCAATAGAATTAGGGTGGTATCGCGGTTAACCCCGTCCCTTTACATGGGACGGGGTTTTTTGTATGTTTTTTAAACATTTTTGAAAAGGAGCGATATCAATGAATGCAAATGAAAGGAAGGAATCTGTTGTCCAGCGTGAGGAGAATATCCGTCATTATTGGACAGGAGAAAATACATTTAAACAATCTGTTCAATTAAGAGAAGGTAAAACACCTTTTGTTTTTTACGAAGGGCCGCCAACGGCAAATGGTCTGCCCCATGTAGGTCATGCATTTGGGCGAACGATTAAAGATGTGGTCGCACGGTACAAAACGATGCAAGGTTTTCAAGTGGAACGAAAGGCCGGCTGGGATACACATGGCCTTCCGGTTGAATTAGGTGTAGAAAAACAGCTAGGGATCTCAGGGAAACAAGAAATTGAACGCTATGGTATTGAGCCTTTTATCAATAAATGCAAGGAAAGTGTATTCACCTATGAGAAGAAATGGCGCTCCTTTACAGAAGAGTTAGGTTATTGGGTAGATATGGACAGTCCTTATATGACATTAAGCAATGATTATATCGAAAGCGTATGGAACATATTAAGCAAAGTTCATCAAGATGGTTTGTTATATAAGGGCCATCGTGTATCACCATACTGTCCGAGCTGCCAAACTTCTTTAAGTTCGCACGAGGTAGCACAAGGCTATAAAGATGTAAAGGATTTATCGGCTACTGTTAAATTTAAACGGCTTGATGCGGAAGATGAATATTTCTTAGGTTGGACAACAACACCTTGGACATTGCCGGCAAACGTTGCCCTCGCCATGAATCCAACCTTAACCTATGTTCGTGCCTTAAAAGGAAATGTCGTTTATATCGTTGCTAAATCATTAGCAGAAAAAGTCCTTGGGGAGCAAGTCACGGTGTTAAGTGAACATAGCGGCAGGGAATTTGCAGGCGTACAGTATGTAGCACCATTCAATTACGTGGCTGTCGAGAAAGGACATCATGTTGTTTTAGCTGATTACGTCACGGAAGCGAGTGGAACAGGGATTGTCCACATTGCTCCCGCTTACGGAGAAGATGATTATAAAACCGTTCAACAAAATGGTTTATCATTTATCAATGTTGTCGATCTCCAAGGTCGTTACACAGACGATGTGACCGAACTTGCCGGGAGATTTGTCAAGGACTGTGACGTGGATATTATTAAAATGCTATCCGAAAAAGGCACACTCTTTCATAAAGAAAAATATGAGCACAGCTACCCTCATTGCTGGAGATGTGACTCGCCGTTACTTTACTACGCAACAGATAGCTGGTTTATCAGGATGTCGGCCTTAAAGGAGAAGATGCTTGCAAACAATGCGACAGTAACCTGGTATCCGGACCATATAAAAGATGGCCGCTTCGGGAACTTCCTTGAAAATCTCGTTGATTGGAATATAAGCAGAAATCGATACTGGGGTACACCTTTAAATGTCTGGGTATGTTCTGATTGTCAGCATGAAGTGTCACCTGGCAGTATCGAGGAACTTCAAAAACTAGCTACCACTCCAGTACCAAATGATATCGAACTGCATAAACCTTATATTGATGATGTAAAGTGTACCTGTCCGAAATGTAAAGGCACCATGCAACGAACATCTGAAGTCATTGATGTGTGGTTTGATAGTGGCTCAATGCCATTTGCACAACACCACTATCCATTTGGTGATAAAGAATTATTCGCATCACAATTCCCGGCCGATGTCGTTATCGAAGGAATTGACCAGACGAGAGGATTTTTCTACAGTCTGCTCGCTGTTTCCACCCTATTCACGGGAAAAGCGCCGTATAAAAACGTTCTGTCACTTGGTCACGTGCTTGATGAGCATGGCCAGAAAATGTCTAAAAGCAAAGGTAATGCCTTAGACCCCGTTGAGCTCATCAGGGAATACGGTGCGGATGCATTGCGCTGGGCCTTCTTAGTCGATAGCTCGCCATGGAATCCGAAACGTTTTTCGAAAAAGACTGTCCAAGACGCAAAATCAAAATTGGTTGATACACTGGATAATACGTTTAAGTTTTATGCGATGTACGCAAAAATAGATGGTTTTCTCTACGATCCCAAACAGACAGGCACGAAAACTATCCTGGATGAATGGATCCTTTCACGCCTTCATAGTACAGTTAAGCTGGTTGTGAGCCAGATGGATCGTTATCAATTTACGCAAGCAACACGTGAGATTGCAGCATTAGTTGAAGAATTAAGCAATTGGTATGTTCGGCGATCCAGAAACCGCTTTTGGGCTTCCGGACTTTCAGAAGATAAACGAGCTGCATATTCAACACTATTTGAAACACTCACGACAATCAGTCGTTTATTGGCTCCATTTGTACCATATGTGGCAGAAGATATCCATTTAAAGCTGCATCAAGATAGTGTTCATTTACAAGACTATCCGAAAGCTAATGATTCCATGATTCATCCTGATTTAGAGGAAGACATGCAAACAATCCTGAAAATCGTGGAGCTTGGCCGCAGTATTCGCAATGCGACAAACATGAAGGTGAAGCAGCCTTTACAGCAAATGATTGTTTGGCAGCAAGAAGGCAGCCGTAATTTTCATACTTACGAAAATGTCATTAAAGATGAGTTGAATGTTAAAGAGGCTGTTTTTACAGAAGATTTATCTCAATATGAATCGCTTGTTTTTAAATTAAATTTTAAAACAGCAGGTGCGGCATTCGGTAAGCTGGTAAACTCGGTCAAGGGTTACGTCGAACAAATGCCAGATTGTGAGAAACAATCATTATTAGACAATGGCCAACTTGAAATTGATGTTAACGAACAAACGGTAACATTACTGACTGAACATATTACTGTCGAATATATGGTTTCATCTGGATTTGAGATGGCAGGCGATCAGCAGTTAAAGGTATTGTTAAATGTAAAACTCACACCTCAATTAGTGGACGAAGGCCAAGTGAGAGAACTAATCAGAGCCATTCAAGATAAACGAAAAAAATTAGATCTACCTGTTGAGAAGTATATATCGCTCGATATTTCAGCAACGGAGAATGGTAAAAAAACCATTCAAGGCTTTGAGGGGCTGATAAAGGAGAATGTACTTGTCCACCAGATTAGCTTTGATATGGTAAATGAATGCAAACAGGCTATTGAAGTGAAATTTGGCGATGAGTTAGTAAAGGTCTCATTGAGGTATTAGATTATCGTATAAGAAAGACGGCGTGTTTGCCGTCTTTTCTTTGTTAAACGGCATAGTGGAAGTCTCAGAGTGCCCGTTCTTGGCTTTTTCCCATATCCATGGGCACTGTGGACCTCTTATAGTGCCCATTCTTGGCTTTTTCCCATGGTCACGGGCACTGTGGACCTCTCAGAGTGCCCATTCTTGACTTTTTACAATGTTCACGGGCACCGTGGACCTCTTAGAGTGCCCTTATTCGGTTTTTTGTCTTTCGTGCGCATTGACGGGGATCCTTTTTTCGATTACACGGGCATAATTAATTTTTTTTGTGACCGTGGGGACTCTTTTTTCGCTATCACGGGCACGATTAATTTTTTTTGAAATAGAAGATCATTGGGAAATACAAGGGGCTAGAGATGACAATTCGCAAAGTCCAAATTTTATACATTCTGTTTTTTTAATCAAATCGGGTAAAACTGAGTACATGATTAGGTACATCTTCCTTGGCACTAGAAAGTTAATCAATCATTTGATTAACTCTAGCACGCCAGATACACCAACGCTTCTAGCTTTTCAATCAATCGTTTGATTAGTTTTTTAAATCAATGCTACATTGGCTCTAGAAGTTAAACAATCGTTTGATTAACTCTGAAACACCAGACATACCAACGCTTCTAGCTTTTCAATCAATCGTTTGATTAACTTTGAGTTACTTCTCCAATAACTTGTTTATATTCTTCAAACCATTTTTTCCATTCTTCCATCCTGGCGATGGTTCTGCCGTCCATCAGGGCCACAATCACATCGAGACATACATGCCAGCCTGCAAGGTCCTTTGGCGTATGATCTGTAATTTTCTCGATCCGTTCAATTAGGACTAATTTGCAGCCGTTTGATTCTATGGCCAACTCAAAACGGACACTGTCTACCCACCAAGAGAATTCAAATACTGCATGCTTTTTTAATTCCGTTATTTCTAATTCTTCAACTGTGCCATCCGGCATATCAAACCTCATGAACCCGCCTTCACGAAGCTCTCCGACTTGAAGTTCGTTAAACCATTGGGCTAGTTTTTCGTTTTCAGTCAACCATGACCAAACCTCTTCCACGGAATGCTCTAAGTGGCGTTCGAAACGAGCAATGCAACCGATCTCCTTTTTTTCAATTTTTGCTATCATGATTTCCTTCCTCTCGATATTTTATATACCAACATCCTACTAGTTTGGAATTAAATTCTCAATAATAAAACAAAGGGACGGCTCTTATGCTTCCATTTTGGAAGCATAAGAACCGTCCTTTCGCTTAGCTTCAAACTGGTTCGACTATTTTGATAAGACGTTTTGGATTTTCTCAATCGCCCAATCGATTTCTTCTTTTGTAATAATTAGCGGCGGTGCAAAGCGAATGACCGTATCATGTGTTTCTTTGCATAATAAGCCTGTTTCTTTTAATTGTTCACAAAAAGGTCTTGCGGCTTCGGTTAATTCAACCCCGATAAACAAGCCCCTGCCCCGGATTTCTTTAATGATTGGGTTATTAATAGTTTTTAACTGTTCAAGGAAATACTTTCCTAATTCAAGGGACCGTTCCGCTAACTTTTCTTCCTCGATCACATCTAAAGCAGCAAGAGAAACTGCACATGCTAGCGGATTTCCTCCAAACGTGGAACCATGTGAACCTGGATTAAAGACGCCAAGGACATCAGAATTAGCGACAACACAGGAGATTGGGAATACTCCGCCGCCAAGAGCTTTACCTAAAATTAACATATCAGGTTCTACTTCTTCCCAATCACAGGCAAACATTTTTCCAGTCCGCGCCAGACCGACTTGAATTTCATCTGCAATAAATAAGACATTTTGTTCCTTACAAAGCTCAGACGCTTTCTTTAAGAATCCTTCAGGAGGTAAAATAATCCCCGCTTCACCCTGAATTGGTTCTATTAAGAATGCTGCCGTATTAGGTGTGATTGCTGCCTTTAATGCTTCCAAATCTCCATAAGGGATTAACTTAATACCAGGCAGCATCGGACCAAAACCGCGTTTGTATTCCGGATCAGAGGATAACGATACTGCTCCCATTGTCCGTCCATGGAAGTTTCCTGTACAGGCAATGATTTCTGCTTGATCTTCAGCAATTCCTTTGACATCGTAACCCCAGCGGCGGGCAGCTTTTAGAGCGGTTTCCACTGCTTCAGCACCAGTGTTCATCGGCAGAGCCATATTTTTATTTGTTACCCGACAGATCTTTTCGTACCAAGGACCGAGCTGATCATTATGAAATGCCCGTGAAGTTAAGGTTACTTTGTCTGCTTGGTCCTTTAATGCTTGAATGATTTTTGGATGACGGTGCCCTTGGTTCACAGCCGAATAAGCACTTAGCATATCCATGTACCGATCTCCTTCTGGACTTTCCACCCATACACCTTCCGCTTTGGCGATCACGATTGGCAGCGGATGATAGTTATTGGCACCAAATTTAGTTGTTTGTTCAATGATTTTTGTTGTTTTCGTGGTTACTTCAGTCATGAAAAATTCCTCCTTTATTTTTATGGAGCATCCCATTGCCCACCTTCATTTTATTCGATAGCAGGAATACAATTATATATTGCAAGTTTCATGCCAATAATTTTTTTGTGGTTTTACTAGGATTTCCCGAAATTTAGCGCCACGAAATTTTGCGGAAAAATCCTATTCCCAACGAATAGTGCCAAATTTTTTTGCATTATTACGCTTTTTTTGATTAAATAAGTGCATAAGGGAAAAACAAAGGGAATGAACCGTTATGATGAAATCACAAAATGATTTGTATTATTTAACACGGATGTATGAACGGATTTTGGACGAAGTGGACGTTGGAATCCACGCGGTGGACGAAACGGGAAAAACGATTATTTATAATAAAAAAATGATGCAAATGGAATCGATGGATCTCCATGATGTTATTGATAAAAATCTTCTAGACGTGTTTATGTTTAAAGACGACCAATCTAGCACCCTTGTAAAAGCATTGCATGAAGGGAAAATAACGAGGAACGTAAAGCAAACCTATTTTAATAATAAGGGGCATGAAATTACAACAATCAACAATACCATCCCTATATATACAGCTGAAAAACTCGAGGGTGCTGTTGAAATTGCCAATGATGTTACAAAACTTGAACGGCTCATAAAAGGCAATATGAACAAGGGATCCACGAAATATACCTTTGATAAAATAATTGGGAAGAGCCCTGCTATTAAGGAAGTGATTGAAGCGGCTAAACGAGCAACACGAACCTCTTCCTATGTGTTGATCGTAGGTGATACAGGGACCGGGAAAGAGCTTTTTTCCCAAAGCATCCACAACGGGAGCGCGCGATTATCTGGTCCATTTATTTCGCAAAATTGCGCGGCTTTACCTGATAATTTAATCGAGAGTCTTCTATTTGGCACGAAGCGTGGTGCCTTTACGGGCGCCGTTGATACCCCAGGATTATTTGAACAGGCAAACGGCGGCACCTTGCTGCTTGATGAAATTAACTCATTGACTCTGAATCTTCAGGCAAAATTGCTCCGCGTCCTTCAAGAAAAAACAATTAGGCGCATAGGTGATACGAAAGATACGCCAGTTGATGTAAGGGTCATTGCCAATATGAATGAGGATCCTATCGATGCCATTGCCCATCAGCGGCTGCGAAAAGATTTATATTATCGGCTTGGAGTGGTAACGATTTTTGTTCCGCCGCTTAAGGACCGCAAAGAAGATATTCCATTATTGGTTGAGAATTTTATTGAAAAATACAATGAGCGTTTTCAAATGAATGTAAAAGGGTTGTCAGAAGAGGTCAAATCGTCTTTTCTGGAGTATGATTGGCATGGAAATGTCCGTGAACTTGAGCATATTATTGAAGCAGCGATGAACATCATGATGGATGAGGAGTACATTACGTACTCGCACTTACCCTATCAATATCGGAACAAAATGCAATTGAAGGAGAGAATGATGCCTCTTTCCACGGTTGAAACCTTCTTGAAAGGCAATTCAGAGAATACGGTGCCACTAAAGGACCAAATGGAGTTATTTGAAAAAACCTATATCGAACACGTTTTATCGAAACACGATTTCAATATTTCAAGAGCAGCTAAATCACTCGGATTAAGCCGCCAAAGCCTGCAGTACCGGATGAAGAAACTAACTATAGAGACAAAATGAGGCAGGGACGGGGAGCCTGTCCCACCATCCCAATTACTTTTCCCACATGCTATCTCAGCAAAAGTTAAATCAGTGTAGCTAATCATGGCAGTTGGCGACCAAAAATGTGAAGTTCGTCCGGATTCGGTCACTTATTTGGGAGATAAGCTACCGAATTTGTGAAAGATAGCCAAGCTCGGTAGTTTATAAGAGCTATAAGCTACCGAAAATTTAATAGTCGTCCAAGTTCAGTCGCCTATAAGCGCTTTAANGCTTTAAGCTACCGAAAATGGGATAGCCGGACAAGTTCGGTCGCCTATAAGAGCTTTAAGCTACCGAAAATGGGATAGCTGGACAAGTTCAGTCGCCTATAAGAGCTATAAGCTACCGAAAATGGGATAGCCGGACAAGTTCGGTCGCCTATAAGTGCTTTAAGCTACCGAAAATGGGATAGCCGAACAAGTTCGGTCGCCTATAAGAGCTTTAAGCTATCAAAAGTGTAAAATTCATCCGAGTTTGGTAGCTTATAAGCCAAGTAGGTATAAATATGTGAAGAAACATCTTAAACCTTGATATTATAATAAAAATGCACACGCCTTTTCATTTGCGAAATAGCGTGTGCATTGCATTATTATTTTATTGTTTGCACCCCAAAAGTAAACCCAGTAAATACATTAGTGGTTCCTTCTTTGAATGCTGCATTCCCTACACTCGAGCAATGGAAGCTCATGCCTTCTTTACACCTGAAGTGATTTTGCCTGCATTTGATACATTTGCTCATAGATGCCGCCTTGGGCAAGTAATTCATCGTGAGTTCCCTGTTCTTTAATCACGCCTCGTTCTAATACAAGAATACGATCAGCATTTTTAATCGTCGAAAGACGGTGAGCAATAATAAAGGTCGTGCGTCCCTTCTTAAGAACATCCATCGCATGCTGAATCATTTCTTCCGTCTCTGTATCAATATTGGAGGTTGCTTCATCCAAAATTAAAATTGCAGGGTCAAAAGCGAGCGCCCTTGCGAATGAAATAAGCTGCCGCTGGCCCGAAGAAAGTGTGCTGCCTTTTTCAATTACTGGTTCATCGATCCCTTTTTCAAGATTCCTGAAGACACTTTCGGCACCAACTGCTTTCAAGGCTGCTTCTACTTTATCCCGTGAGATGCTTGGGTCATTCAAACTTACATTTGAAGCAATCGTTCCGGTAAATAAATAAGGATCTTGTAAGACAATGCCCATATGTTTGCGCATCGTCTGCCTTGGCACAGAAGTAACGTCAATCCCATCAATATAAATTTTCCCTTTTGATGGATCATAGAAACGGAAGAGCAAGTTCATAATCGAACTCTTTCCAGAACCGGTATGACCAACGAGTGCCACTGTTTCGCCGCGATTCGCTTCAAACGATAAATTCCTCAACACATAATCATTGTTTTTGTAAGCAAAAGACACATCTTCGAATAGTACATGCCCATCGTATCGCGGCATCATTTCTTGTGATACGTTTTCACCCGTGGTATCTAACACTTCAAACACGCGTTTCCCAGCAACGAGTGAGCGTTCCAGCTGTGAAAACTGATTGACCACATTCGTAATTGGATTGAATAATCTCGTTAAGTAATCGACAAACGCATAGAGAGTACCCGAAGAAACAATCTGTGCTGTCGTTAACGATTGTGTCCCGAAATAGATGATGAAAATCGTAAACAAGGTAAGACGTAACATATTCACTAAGTTAAATGAGGTTGCCGAATCTAAAAACAATAGCTTGCGCTGATAGGCATAGTGCTCTTCATTCATCTCATCAAATTCCTTCGTCATTTGCTTTTCACGACGAAAGGCTTGAATAATGGTCATGCCTTGAATGGATTCATTAATCATTGCATTAATATCCGCAATTTTTGTGCGAATTACATCATTGTATTGCGCCGCATACTTTCGATATAAAATCATCCAAAGATAGACGATTGGCATCATGATTAAAGCAATCAGCGCCATTTTCCAATTTAGAATAAACAGCGCGATATAGACACCCGCTATCGAAATAAAACTTGTGGCAAAGTTAGAAAGTACTTGCACATATAAATTTCTTAATGCTTCGGTATCATTTGTAACCCGTGCGACAATTTTCCCTGCCGGCAATTGATCAAAATACTGAATTGGCAATCTTTGAATATGTCCAAATACGTCTTGACGTAATCTTTGGATAACACGATTTGCTCCCATTTGCAAATAAATATACATAAAGTAACGTAAAATGGCGGTTGCCACCGCTAAGATAAAATATAAACAAAGCAGCCAAGCAATCGGCTTGATATCAATTTTTCCAATGGTCATATGTTCATCAATAATATTTTTTGCAATAAATGGACCTGCAAGTTCCGCAAATACAGCAGCCGCTAAGAATAATAGCCCCAGAAAAATTGGCCGCTTAAAATACATCGCATATTTCGTTAAACGTTTCCCCGTACTCATGACTCGCCCCCTTCCAGCTGTTGACGGTCAAATTGTTCTTTATACCAGCCATTTTGTCCAATCAGTTCTTCATGTGTTCCTTGTTCGGTAATTTGCCCCTCATCGAGCACGATAATTTGATCTGCATGCTGCACACCAGATAAACGATGGGTTGTAATAATTGTTGTCTTACCACTTCGCTCTTTTTGAATGTTTCGGATTATTCTAGACTCCGTTTTTGCATCGACTGCTGATAATGAGTCGTCAAGGATTAATATTTCTGGATTTTTAATAAGCGCCCGTGCAATCGATACCCGCTGCTTTTGTCCGCCTGATAAAGAAACCCCTTTTTCCCCGACAAGTGTTTCTAGCCCCATCGGTAAGTTCTCTAAATCCTTTTTAAAGTAGGCAAGGTGAATCGCTTCCTGCAAATCCGCTTCTGTTGCATCCTCTTTCCCAAATAAAATATTTTCGCGAATCGTACGTGAAAATAGTACATGATCCTGTGGTACATATCCGATCCAATCGAGAATCTGTTCTTTAGTTTGCGCGGCAATATCAACTCCGGCAATCGTTAATTGTCCTTCATCAAGTGGATATTCACGCAATAATTGTCTTAGGAAAGTTGTTTTTCCTGCACCTGTTTTCCCAACACTCCCTAGTGTCTCCCCCCTTTTTAATGACAAGGAGATTTGCTGTAAATTTTTCACCTGACTTGTTGGATATTGGAACATCAAGTCATCAAAACCAATAGCACTTGGCGTCGTGATTGCAACCGTATCTTTTGCGTTTTGAACGTCTGCTTCACTGTTAAGGGTTTCTTGGACTCGATCAAGTGAGGCATTTCCTTGCTGCATGACATTTATTAACTCGCCAATAGCGAAAATAGGCCACACCGCTAGCCCTAAATAGACATTAAAGGTAACAAGCTGACCGACTGACATTTCACCATTAGAGACAAGAATTGCACCGTAACCAAGGGCGACAACATAGCTGATGCCGGTTCCGACTTTTGTTATCGGCCCGAATAGGGCATTAATTTTTGCTGTATACATATTTTTCGCGTATACTTCTTCACTCATGTCAGCAAATTTCTTTTCATCCTTTTTCTCCTGCACGTAGGCACGGATCACCCGCACGCCAGCAACAGATTCTAGAACACTATCATTCAATTCTCCAAATGCGTCCTGTGCCTTCATATATCGCTCATGCACAAGCTTGCCTAGATACTGAATTAACACAGCCATTATTGGCACCGGCAGCATGGCAAAAAACGTTAATTTCCAAGAAATCATAAACCCCATCGCACAAATGATGGCACCCATATATAACGTGGAATCAATCAGCGTCATAATCCCAAATCCCGCTGTAATCGAAACGGAATTTAAATCATTGGTTGCCCGTGCCATTAAGTCACCCGTACGGTTCTTTTCATAAAATGTAGGCGTCATTTTTAAAAATTGCAGCATTAATTTCCGGCGCATTATTCTCTCAAGATTAATGGCCCCTTCAAACAAACGATATTGCCAAACGAAATTTAAACAATAGCCAAATATAATGATTGAAATGAATATTAATACGTATTTAACTAATAATGCTTTGGACATTTCGCCAGCCGTTAATACATCGATAATCGAGCCTAGTATATACGGAGGAATCACTTCCAACACACTGGCAAGGATTAAAAAAGAAATAGCAATTGTATACTGCCGCCAAGACTGTTTAAAAAACCAGCCTAATTTACCTAATACATCAAACATGTAGCATCCCTACTTTCCCGAACATCTGTGAACAATAGCTACCCGCAATCCAGCAGCTCCTTAGTAAAAATCAATCTTCTTTGTTTGTTCCACATCTTCATCTACTCCTTTTTAAATACTTTACCAAAATCTTCCGCAACACAAAAAAGAGAGGCATACCCTAAAAAGAGCGTGCATCTCTGGAAAAGGTATCGAAGGCGTGCCCGTACCTTTCATCGCGTTAGGAATTCACCATTTTACAGATTACAGGTATGGACAATATATGAAATTAGCAGTTATGAAATACACATGAAGATCTCTCATTGTCCATTCCTCCTTTGTAAAAAAATGTTTAGTATCCTTGAAGATTATCATTCTTTTCGTATAATTGTCAACAGTCAGATGATTAAGAACAGGCAGACAGACTCCTTTTCCCGTAAAAAGGTTTCACACATAAACCTAAAGATATTCGAGTATTTTTTAAAGGGAGGTGCCGCTTTTTGAAAAATGCTTGGCTTGTTTCGTTTATTCGATTTCCAATGTTAATCCTGGCGTTGTTATTACTTTTTTTATTGCTAAAAATATTTGGTTTATCTTTTCGATTTCCCTTTCTGCCGGAATTTTCAAATGTTTATTTTACCATCGTAAATGTTTTGTGCTTTTATCTGTTACATCGCCTGTTAAAAAAAGAAGGTCGTTCCATTAAAGATATAATTAATTTTCGTATGGACCGAGTTATAAAGGATATTTTGTTCGGTATGCTATGGCTTGTGGTCTTGTATGTCCCATTCGTGGTTACAATTTTAGGAATCATGTTTGTCATGTATGGACCTAATTTATTCGAACACTTTCCGACTGTTTTTGCCGGAAATGAAGATATCTTTTCATTTCCACGCCCCGGATGGCTACTGTGGTTAACGGCCGGCATTTCATGCGTTTTTCCGTTTTTAAATGCACCGATTGAAGAACTAATGTATCGCGGCTATGCCCAGCCGGTATTTATCAGCCATTTTAAAAAAGTGTGGGTTGGTATATTCATCCCCTCTGTCGGCTTTGCTTTGCAACACATAATTCTGACTGTAAGTTTACAAGGTGCATTTGTCTATGGTGCGGCTTTTTTCGTATGGGGAATTGGGAGCGGGATCATCTTCCACAAACAAAAAAGATTGTTTCCTCTTATCGTATGTCATTTCTTCGTTAATATAGCATTTGCGATCTTGCCACTGGTCTTTCTCATTTCAGGGCAAGCTTAATAGAAGAAAAGGGCCAGTCCTCGGACTGACCCAATGGCTCACAATACATTTTGGACCATTTGTTGTGGGACAAGGCCCTGTCCCTTGTCTCTCTTTAAAAATCATATTCAGCTTCTTTTGCCTCACGAATACGCTTATATGTGTCTGTTAGTACTACTGTATCTTCGACCAAACGCTCGATTCGGAATAAGACATCGTCATTGGTAATTTCTTTTCGATGGAAATCCTTTTCTTCGATAAAAACATACGTCTGAACGATTTGTGCTTTCATATAAGCTAAAATTGGTTTTAATTGTTGTTCTGCCATTAAGTAATGCTTTGGCGTCCCAGCTGTTACAAGCATACTGACAACTTTATTGCGAAATGCGTTTACTGGCAATAAATCAAATATATTCTTCAACGTACCTGGGATCGATGCTTGGAACACGGGTGTGCCGATAATGATAGCATCTGCTCCCATGATGGTTTCTGTTACATACTTTGTGTCACCATCGTATTCCCAATAATTCCGGCCGTCACTAAACTGAACATCGAATTCTGCAAGATCAAGAAGGGTAATTTCTGCCTCTGGATATTTTTCACTTACTGACTTTAATGTGTAGTCCATCGCTGTTCTTGTTTTAGAGCCCACCTTTGAACCTGATAATCCGACTAGTTTCATTTTATGTCCCTCCTAGTTCCTTGCTGTAAATTTTCTTACCGCAGGTAATATATCTGTTGCAATCAACTCAATATTTTTCGCAATTTTATCGAATGGAACCCCGCCAAAATCAATTTGGGCCATGAATCTCTGTTGACCGTATAGTTCATATTGATAGTGCATTTTTTCAATTATTTGCTG
The DNA here is from genome assembly GCF_001026695.1 of Neobacillus vireti. Taxonomy (GTDB): domain Bacteria; phylum Bacillota; class Bacilli; order Bacillales; family Cytobacillaceae; genus Neobacillus; species Neobacillus vireti. The sequence continues at coordinate 32,714 of NZ_LDNB01000023.1, read as the reverse complement.
CGGGCTGCCAATCATTAACGCATCACGATAGTCTGTTGCCTGCGCGAATTGTTGCTTTGGATAGCCGCCGCCTCTTAACGCCTGCATCCCTAAATTCAGATGTGGATAGTATTCTCGAAGGGCATCCTGTGAATTTTCTGCTGTGTAAAAAAGACTTGTTGTTGCAATAGGCAGTTCCGCTGGGTCAAAACCGTTTTGCTCTAATGCCTCACGATAAGCATCCACTGATCCTTTAAAATTGATTGCTGGTCCGCCAAGTGTCGTCAGCATCATCGGTACGCCTGCATAGCCTGCTTTAATGGCACTTCCCGGCGGTCCGCCTACAGCACGCCAAATCGGCAAATGGCCATCTCGTGGCTGTGGAAGAATAGACGCATTTTCCAACGGTGCCCGGAATTGACCTTCCCATGTCACCTTTTCTTCAGCATTTAACTTCAGCAGAAGCTCCAATTTTTCCTCAAATAATTCTTCATAATCACGGACATCATACCCGAGCAAGCTATATGCTCCAACACGGGAGCCACGTCCTGCCACAATTTCAGCCCGGCCGTTTGAGATTAAATCGAGAGTTGCAAAATCTTCATACACTCGAACGGGGTCTGATGTGCTTAGCACTGTTGCCGAGCTGGCAATTTTAATCTTTTTTGTCGCTTGGGCAATCGCGCCCAAAATGACTGTATGTGCTTGGGTTGTAAAATACGCTTGGTGGCTTTCTCCGACGGCAAATACATCAAGTCCTTCCTCATCTGCGAGCTTACTTGCCTCTATTAATTCATGAATCCGTTGTTCTGCGCTAATCCGACTTCCTGTAAAAGGGTTTGGTGTATGATCACCAATCGAATATAAACCGAATTCCAATCCTTTACTTGGATCAATGCGATATTGTTTCATGTCTCTCTCTCCCCTTAATCAAGTGGCTTTAACTTCGCTTCAATTTCTGCCCGTTTTTCTTCTAAAAATGGCGGTAAATCTAAGTTTTTTCCTAACGCTTCAACGGTTGAATCGGCTGTAAATCCCGGACCGTCTGTCGCCAGTTCAAATAAAATCCCATTCCTATCACGGAAATATAAGCTTTGGAAGTAGTAACGATCGACGACGCCTGATGAGTGGAAGCCACGCTCTTTCACCTGTTCCTCCCAATGGCGCAGCTCATCCACGTTTTTTACACGAATCGCCAGATGATGGATACTGCCGCGGCCTGGCTTTTCACTCGGCCCCTCCTGCTGCTTTAGAACAATTTCACCGAACGCCTGCCCGGGCACAGATTGATAAATGGCTTCATTTTCTGAACAGTCCACTTCTACGTAGCCCAGCATATCTGTTAATGTTCTAGCTGTTCGTTCCAAATAACGGACGGTTATTTCCACCGTTCCCATCCCTAAAATACGATACTTTTGTTCAACATTGGAATCTTCCCAAGCGGTCCAGTATTCTGGTATCACTAAGCCATTATTATTTAACAGAATCATTCGTAAACCCTCTGTATCTTCAAAATGTAAAGCATCGCGGCCAGCAAATGAAGTAATTTCTCCGTGCTTAACATCTAATAGCTCAAAACGCCTTTTCCAATATTCCAGGCTTTCGAATGATGGTACGAGTAAGCCGATTTGCGTAATGGCATTGGTTCCGCGAACAGTCCTTCCCACGATCGGCATTTCAAAGAAGGTTAGCTCTGTGCCCGCACTTCCTGTTAAATCTCCATAAAATAAGTGATACATCGAAGGATCATCTTGGTTTACGGTCATTTTCACACGACGTAAACCTAACACGTTTTGATAAAATCGATTATTCATTAGCGCGTTTTTTGTAATCATTGAAATATGATGATGTCCAGGAATTTTATACATAGTGATTCCTCCCTATATTTAACTTGATTAGTCAAGTGATAATCTAAAAAAATTATTCAAGTGGTAACTCTTTTTTCTGGCTATGTTTATGAACACGTGTCATCAACCTGTATAATGTTTTCGTTTCTTCCTCATTTAAAACATCTTCAAAAAATGATGTTTGGAACGCAAGCTGCGCTGGCATTGCCTCGTCTAAAACCGCCTCACCCTTCTCAGTTAGGCTAATCGTCTTCGTTTTCCAATCTTGTTTCCGAACAATATATCCTTCTTTCTCAAGCCGGGATACCATACGAGAAATACCACCTTGCGTGACAGTTACTTTTTCAGCTAACTCTGTTTGCGTGAGCGGCTGGTATACATGAATTTGCATAAGCACATCAAATTGTGCAGTTGTTATATTAAATTGTTTTAAAAAGTCGTTGGACAACTGGTTACTGAGGTTTGTAAAACGCACTAAGCGTAACCAAATTAACGATCCCAGCGTATTATTACGCATCTCGTTTCCCTCCTCATCTGAGCTCACTATCACTTTACCACTCAATTGAAGAGAAAGCAAGAAAAATATCTCGAATTCGAGATTTATGTGCTGCCACAATCACACAGAAGGGACTGCCCAATGATTCACAAAACATATTGTCCAATTTAAAGAGGGAAAAGGTGTCCCCTTGTCCCTCTTATTTCCATATGCTCATAATAGGTTCGACTGTCTTACTTTCCCCCGCATGTGGTAATCCGTAAAGGTCCTCGATGGTCCTTAAAAGATGATAGTGATTTAAATTTTCATCAAATCGGCCTGTATTTACCATTGGTCCGACAAAAAAGGTCGTGATTTTGTTGTCTTGTGAATAATCATCCTCATCCCAGGTCACAATCAATAAACTGTTATGATGTTGCGCCCATTGAACATAAGGATCTATCTTTCCCTTCAGCCAATCGTCCGCTTCCTTTATCGTTCCATCATGCATGTCATTCCGAAGATTCGGTATGACAAATGAAACTGTCGGCAATTTGGTAAAATCCTTCGGAAAGTTTGTCAATGGCTGATTTACTTCTTTCGGTACATTGGTGAAGTTTACCCACGGATTATGCTTACGGGCATAACCTCCGGGACCAGTCGATGCCCCATTAAAGCCAATGGAAGGCAGGTCTTCGGAATAGCCTGTAAATGTATAACTCTTAGCAATTAATTCACTCGCCAAGTTATCTGTAGAAAATTTCTCTTTTGGGACTTTATCATCTGTCACTCCTTGATTTGATCCGGAGAACAAGTCCAAATAATTAGGCTGGCTCGGGTGCTCCTTAGCATGAAAGTTCGTCATGGTTGCGCCCTGCATCATTAGTGAATTGATATAGGGGGCAGACGGATTCCCTTCAATAGCCTTTTGTGAGCGATTTTCCTCGACAACAATAACGATATGATCAATTTTCGGAAGCTTTTTCGCTACCGGAATAGTCTTTTCCGCAGGAGCCTGATTCTTAGGCTGACTTGGCGCACAAGCACTTAATATGAGGATAACTATTAAGAGGAAAAATCCCCTTTTTCTAAACACATCAACGCCTTCTTTCCTTTCGACTAGAGGGACAGGTTTACTTTCCCAGACAATTTATATGATATCTATTGAGAATTTCCCACTACCTAAAAATGGGACTTGGTGCAAATGGACCCTTTATAAACACCCCATAACCGTATCCCCAAAAGATCTAATGTCTGATAAATAATCGTATCCAGGTGTGGAACCAAAACTATTAAACATGCGAACTGCCACGATATTTTTCTTAGGAATAACCAATACTGCCACACTTGTATATCCCAAGATTTGATAGGAACCTTGAGGCACAAGTTCGCCAATTTCCGTTTTCTTTGCAGGCAAATCCTTCACAAACCATAAAAAGCCATTTTGGGGAAGGTCTTTATTTACAAATGGACTCTTAAGGGATGTTGCTAATTTAATGATATCGTTAGATACCAATTGTTCCCCATCGATAAAGCCTTGCTTCAAGTGGACATATCCCCAATAAGCAAGCTCTCTTGTGGAAACATACATGTTCTTCTGGCCCCCATCTGTCCCCTTACTCGTTGACCAAAATTTATCGTTTTGTTCTTTGATAACTTGCACTAATTTTTCATTCGCTTCATCATGCCAACCCGTTTCCTTAAACGCTAATGGATTAAAAACCTGTTCTTTCAGGATTTCGGCTACTGTCCTACCTGTCGTGGATTTGACTATTTCCGTCAACATTTTAATGTTGATATCATGATATGCCCATCCTTTCCCCGGAGCAAATTCTCGAATAATCCTGCCCTCTTGTGTGTTTAATCCATGGGTATGTGTAAGAAGGTGTCTAATCGTTATTTTATTGAAAAGCTCAGTATCAGTACCAGGCAGGTATTTTGTTACTTCATCATCTATCGATTCTATGTAACCATGATGTACAGCGTATGCCACCGCAAAGCCAATATAACTCTTCCGAACAGAAGCTATATGGAACTGTGAGTCTTCCTGGATCGTTCTTGCATCAGGCTCTTTGGAATGTTTCCCCCAATATTCTTCCAAAACTATTTTGTCATTATGTATAACCATCACACCTGCACCAGAACCATCAACCAAATCATATGTATTCTTAACATGAGATCCTACTGAGTTAAACTTTTCATTTATTCTTTGCTCAATAAACATGAAATTCTAACCTCCTACTAAGAAAATCTATCAAGCTAATTAATAACAGTTTGCCCCACAGTGAACGGTTTCGCAATATTCCAATATTGCTTTTTTTTAAAATATGTTTTCTAATAAAAATAAACCATAGGAATTGGGCAACTTGAAAATATCTATCCGATAAACCTACTAATATAGTAGATCATGCAAGGATGAAAAATAAAGGAGATGCACTCATTGTCTGAGAACCGTGATAATCCAAATTTAAAAGGGAATCTTAGTCGAGAAAATCTCCGGGCTGACTGCGAGAACTGCTTCGGCTTGTGCTGTGTTGCCCCAACCTTAGCAGCTTCTACAGATTTTGCAATCAATAAAGATGCTGGAAAACCTTGCCCAAATCTGCAATCGGACTTTCGTTGCAGCATTCATAAAAACCTCAGACAGCAAGGATTTAAAGGGTGTACCGTTTTTGACTGCTTCGGTGCAGGTCAAAAGGTTTCCCAAATCACCTTCGAAGGAGTCAGTTGGCAGGAAAGCCCCGAAACGGCGGAGAAAATGTACAAAGTATTCCCGATTATGCAACAACTCCATGAGATGCTCTCGTATTTGACCGAAGCTCTAGCGTTGAAAGCAACGCGTCCAATTCACAAAGAGCTTCGCATCGCACTTGACGAGACGGAACGGCTTTCTCACCTTAGTCCCGATTCGCTCATCGATTTAAACGTTCCGTCCCACCGAGCAGAGGTGAACGCTCTTCTATTAAGGACAAGCGAACTAGTCTGGACGGAGTCAAGCCGGCAGCAAAAGAATGCCAACCAGAATAAGAGAATTAATCGCCGTGGAGCAGATCTGATGGGGGCAAATCTTAAAGGTGTGAATCTAAGAGGGGCCAACTTAAGAGGATCCTACCTTATTGCTGCTGACCTTCGAGAGGCTGACTTAAGAGAGGCTGACCTTATCGGCGCTGATTTGCGAGACGCCGACCTTAGTGGAGCAGATTTCACTGATAGTATCTTTCTCACTCAAGTTCAAATTAATTCGGCGAAGGGGGATGCACGGACAAAATTACCGCACCCACTTGTTCGCCCAATGCATTGGACCGCCTCCTAGCAAAACAAAAAAAGAATCCATTTTGAAAAAAGATCGTTCAAAATGGATTCTTTTATTAAATACTAGAAAATCTAAATAACTGGGTTGAAGCGGCCCCTCGTTTAGATTTGCGTTTCTTAAATAGCTGATTACAACTCACGGAAATCATCATTGCTTTTAAAATAAACGATTCAAATTTGCCATTTCAATGGCAGATACCGCCGCATCATAGCCTTTATTACCTGACTTTGTCCCGGAGCGCTCAATTGCTTGCTCAATCGTTTCTGTTGTTACAATTCCGAACATGACCGGCACGCCAGTGGTTAAGCCCACATTGGCAATCCCTTTAGCTGCTTCATTACATACGTAATCGTAATGAGTAGTTGATCCGCGAATGACGGTTCCTAATCCGATAATCGCATCATACTTTTTTGTTTCCGCCATTTTCTTCGCGATGAATGGCACCTCGAATGCACCTGGCACCCATGCGACATCAATATCTTCCTCAGACACACCATGACGTTTCAAGCCATCCATGGCACCACCCAATAATTTGCTTGTTAAAAACTCATTAAATCTTCCTACCACTATACCAATTTTTAAATCTGTTCCGACTAATTGTGCTTCAAATACTTGTCCCATTTGTCATCTCTCCTATGCTAAAATATGATTCATTTTTATTTTTTTTGTCATTAAATAATGTTTGTTTTCCGCGACAGCATCAATTTCTAGCGGCACCCGCTCGACCACTTCAATGCCGTATTTCATTAAGCCAACCATTTTTTCAGGATTATTTGTCATTAAACGCACCTTCGTAATCCCTAAATCGCGCAGCATTTGTGCGGATAAACCATAATCACGCATTTCCGCTGGGAATCCTAATTTCAAATTGGCTTCGACCGTATCATAACCCTGCTCTTGCAGCTCATAGGCCTTTAATTTATTTAGCAAACCGATATCTCTACCTTCCTGTTCCATGTAGAGGACAACACCGCGGCCCGCCTCTTCAATCATTTCTAATGACAGATGCAATTGCGGCCCGCAATCACAGCGTTTTGAATGAAAAACATCACCTGTCAAACACTCAGAATGGATGCGTACAAGCGGTGCCTCCTCTTCTTTAAGCAGATCCCCCTTCATGATTGCTACATGCTCTTTCTCATCTAGCTGATTGGAATATCCAATCAGCTGAAATTCGCCAAATGATGTGGGAAGCTTCACTGATGCCTCACGTTTCACCAACTGCTCATGTTGATAACGATAGCGGATTAAATCGGCAATCGTCACCAGCTTCAACTCATACGTTTCAGCAAATGTCATTAGTTCCGGCACCCTTGCCATTTCACCGTTATCACTCATAATTTCACAAATGACCCCGGCAGGCTGCGCACCGCAAAGTTTTGCAAAATCAACCGCTGCTTCAGTATGGCCATTCCTCTCGAGTACACCATTTTCCTTGGCCACAAGCGGGAATACATGACCAGGCCGGCGAAAATCTGAGCTGATTACTTTTGGATCTAATAGTTGTAAAATCGTTTCAGAGCGCTCAAACGCACTAATACCCGTCGTTGTATCCTTGTAATCAATACTAACCGTAAAGGCTGTTTGATGATTATCTGTATTGTGCTGGACCATCGGATGTAAATCGAGACGCTCCGCTAATTCCTTCGATATAGGTGTACAGATTAAACCGCGCCCATGTGTAGCCATAAAGTTAATATTCTCTGGTGTTGCATAATCTGCCAGCACCAAGAAATCTCCTTCATTTTCACGGTTCTCATCGTCGACCACGATAATGATTTTTCCCTTTTTCAAATCTTCAATTGCTTCTTCAATGGTATGAAACACAGTCAAAACACCGCCTTTTTCTAAAATCCATTTTGTCTTAAAAAATCTATCGTAATTGGAGAACTTTCTTGCTTGCGATCCAAATGATGAATAACGTATTTTCCAAGCATGTCATTTTCAATATTCACGACATCATGCTCACTTTTGATTCCTAATATCGTTTCACTAAATGTGTGGGGAATAAGTGAAACAGTCAGCTGTGTTGGTCGAACATCGAAAATCGTTAAACTAATTCCATCAATCGCTATCGAACCTTTTAATACGCAATATTTACTCAGTTCTTCGTTGATGCCAATATCAACATATACCGCATTTTCAAGCTTCCGTTTTCGTAAAATAACGCCTGTTCCATCCACATGCCCCGAAACGAAGTGACCGCCAAATCGGCCATTTGCCGGCATCGCCCTTTCCAGGTTGACCACATGCCCTATTTGCAGCTTTTGAATATTGGTTGCCTTCACCGTTTCCGGCATGACATCAACTGTAAATGTGTTCGTTGAAAAGGCAGTAACAGTTAAGCAGACGCCATTTACCGCGATACTGTCACCCAAATGGATGTCTTCTACAATTTTTTTGGATTCTAACGTTAACTGCATACTATGGGACCCACTTTTCATCGCCTTGACCTTACCTAAATCTTCTACAATTCCTGTAAACATGATTTACACCTCATTTCAGTACCGACGTTATTTTCAGGTCTTCTCCAACCATTTCTACATGTTTAAATTTTAATTTGAAAGCGGCTGTCATTTGCCGGACATCTAAATCAGCAAACATGGGTACTGCTCTATTCCCGCCGACAATTTTCGGTGCAATATAGGTTATCATTTGGTTTACATACCCTGATTTCAAAAAGCTTGCATTGACGGTTTTACCGCCTTCTACATAAAGCTTCATCACCTGACGTTTTCCAAGCTCCGTTAGTAACTCGGTAATGTCGATGGTTGGCTGCGAAAGTTTTATAATTTTTACATGCGGCTGTTGAAAACTAGCAATCTTTTCAGCCGCTGCCTCCGAGCCAGTGAAAATCCACGTTGGCGAATGCCCATCAATAATGACTTTTTTATCGTGTGGCATCGTTAAATGTGTATCTAAAATGATGCGAATTGGTTGTTTTTCCGTCTTGCCAAGCCGATTTGTTAGACTTGGATTATCCGCTAAAACGGTCCCAATCCCGACTAAAATCGCATCGTATTTCTCGCGATCTTCATGCACATCTTGTTGCACCTCGCTGCTGGTAATTGGTTCACCAAAACCAGTTTGTGCCGCTATCTTTCCATCCAGCGTAATGGCCTGTTTCAATGTCACAAAAGGTTTATTCTGTAGAATAAAATGAAAGAAAGCCTCATTTAACGCGTCAGCCCGTTCTTTCAAAACACCTGTGTTCACTTCAATCCCAGCGTCCCTCATAAGGGCAATGCCATTGCCTGCGACTAATGGATTGGGATCCTCCGAGGCAATGACCACCCGACGCACACCAGATTCTATTAAAGCCATTGCACATGGCGGTGTTTTTCCATAATGGCTGCATGGTTCGAGCGTCACATATACAGTGCTTCCTTTAGCTCGATTTCCTGCCATTTGCAAGGCATGGACCTCAGCATGCGGGCTTCCCGCCTTCAAATGAGCACCGAATCCAATAATTTCGCCATCTTTCACAATCACAGCACCCACAACAGGATTGGGTGCAGTTTGTCCCTCAGCAACTTGCGCCAATTTCAAGGCAAAATCCATATAAAACTCATCCGTCATCTTGATCCCCTCCAATCACGGTTCGGATACTTTTTCTTAAAAAAAGAACCCCTTAGTATCAGCCGACTAAGGGGTTTGGGAGGAGAGTATGAGATAAATGGCAACACTAAATAAGCCTACTGAAGTTTGTTTTTTCTTCAAAAGCTTGATACCATTGCTCACACATCCTTCTCCCATCCAGACTATACTGTCGGCTTTGGTTTCACACCAAATCCTGCCTTTATAAAAAGGCTCACGGGCTTAGAATTTCTTCATCACCGTCGATTGGGACTTTCACCCGACCCCGAAGGACATTGCATATGAAATTTTGTTAAGGTTTTATAAAAAAAATAAAACCCCATAGATCATCTCTACGGGGTGGTTAGGAGTTTTCGTGTTGTAAGCGTCACTAAATAAACCTTCTGAAGTGTGTTTTTCTTCATAAGGAAATAAGCGCGGCTCTTCGTCCTTCTCCCATCCAGACTATACTGTCGGCTTTGGATTCACACCAAATCCTGCCTTTATAAAAGGCTCACGGGCTTAGAATTTCTTCATCACCGTCGATTGGGACTTTCACCCGACCCCGAAGGACTATTCATATTATCAAACATTATAGCACTATTAGAATTAAAATTCACACTAAATGCATAATCTTGTAAATAGAAAAATTTATAATACGATTATAATTGCTGTAACCACTGAAATAAAAAAGCGAACTAACTGTCCACTGTGTGCGTACAAATGTCCACGAGCGGTGCCTGACACCCACTTTATTTCAACCAAAGAATATTATGTATAGTGTAAGGAGAATACTTTATGTAGATATATGTTTGAGGAGGCATTGGGATGTCTGAAGATAAGAGTGCAAAACCTGAAGTTAAGAATTTTGAAGTCGGCAAAGTATTTGAGGAGCATGTTTATCATGGGCGGCACGAATTTACGTTTAAAGTGGATGGGAATGAGTATAAGGGACATTTTCACGGGGATGAGATACATTGGTTTCACCCGCACCCGAAACAACTGGTTGGTGAAAGTAAGGTGGCGGCAATTGAAGCAACCATACATAAGTTCCTAAGCCAACATGGAATCACCAGCCCGATCAAAGAATTTGAATTATCACCTGCATTCGAAGAACGAATGCACGAACGACAGCAATTTACATTTGTAGTTGATGATGAGGAATTTAAAGGCTTTGTCCATGATGGCGAAATTCAATGGTTTCACCCACAGCCTAAGCAAAAGCTGGAGGAAGAACATATAGAAGCAATCGAATCAGAGATACATGGAAAAATAGCAGAACAGAAACCAATGGAAAAAAAAGGAAAATAATAAATATGACAAGAAGGCAGCTTTCAGCAAATCTTTTAGTAGTTTTATGATATGAAGCCTATTATTTCAAGGAATATTACATTTTCAATCAAACGTTTGATTAGGTTAATTAAAACTAATCAATCGTTTGATTGAAATCGGACTAAGTGCTTATATATAAAGGGTTTTCAACATAAAATCAGTAAATATATCGTCGAAAATAGGATTCTTCGTGTTTCTTTTATGCGCCAACCTGGCGAAAAATAAGTTTTTGCTACTCATATTACACGTTTCGACAGGTATTCCTATATTTTCGTATTAACTAAACGTTTGATTGAATCATGGCTACCTCCTTCTGCCATTTGGTTTTTTCCCGGGAAATTGATAAAGATAATGTCGAAACCCGCTCGACTTTTTTCATGGAATATTTCCTCTTTTAGAGATTATAAACAAATACAAAAATGAGTCGCCCATTGCTTTAATACAATGAGCGACTCATTCTAAGTAAAGATCTATTCGTCATCTGTTTTTACTGCTGCCTTTTTCAAAGTCCTTTGAAGTTGATAAATTTTCATCATACCTATTAAACCAGCTAATAATGCTCCCAATAGGACTGACCCAACGATGACGAGGATCAATGGCCATTCCGCTTTTCCAAATAAGTAATTAACCGTTACAGGTTCAACATTAATAACGGAGAAAACCGCAATAATTAGGACCAAAAGTAGGACAACTATTAAGTTCCATTGCTTTTTCATACTTCACCTCATTAAAAGATTTTTTATAGGGCAGGCTTCTTCTCCCAAAACGGAAAGACTGTTTCGTTAAGTAAAAAATCACTCTAGATTTATCCTATAGTAAACAAATTCATTATACTAATCTTTTCAGTTTTCTCCTAAATAAAATAGGGACAAGGCGCTGTCCCTTGTCCCTACAATTGATAATATTGTTCAATAATTCCTTTAACTAAAGAGGATGCACCATCGAGTTGTGTAAATTTCTCAATTGCGGCTGCTAACCCTTGTTCATTGATGGCCGCTTGAACTTGGACTGCTTCTTCATCCCCTTGATAATCGTACTTAAGAGCTGCGGCGATTCCTTTTAATAAATATTCAGGGTTCTTTCCGACGATCTCCTGATATTGTCTTGCGGGACTAACGAGGCGATCGTTTGGTCCAAGCTTGCGGATTGGCGAGCGCGCTACTCTTGTCACTTCGTCAACAATATAAGAATTCGAGAAGCGTCCGATAATCTTTTGAATATATTTGTTATGCTCCTCTTCGTTAAAGCCGTATTTTTCAACTAGAAACGCACCACTTTCTCTAAGGGCACCTTCCACTAACTCAAGAATTTGTTTGTTCTCCATCGCACGATTAATCGTATCCATTCCAAAATAATAACCAAAATAGGCCGCTAGGGCGTGACCTGTATTGACTGTGAATAGCTTACGTTCAATATAAGGTACTAATTCCTGAACATAGGTGATTCCCTTAACCGGAGGTTTCTCGCCAATAATCTTCGGTTCTTCTACCACCCATTCATAGAATGGCTCCACTTTTACCATCAGCTTATCTACATTGACTTGATTCGGTACAATCCGGTCGACAGCGGAATCAGGAAAACCGAAACGCCCTTCAAATTGTGATTGTTCATCAGTTGTTAATATTTCAAAGATCTTCGCTTTTAAAAGCGAGCTGCCGCCAATCATATTTTCACAAGCAATAATATTGAGCGGCTTATCTGTTTGTTCGACACGTTTGCGCAAGCCATCAGCAATCAAACCGGCAATCAATGGAAGAATGTTCGGTCCGATCGCCGTAGTAACTAGATCTGCTTTAGCAATGGCCGCTATCACTTGCTCTGGGTTTGATGCACTATTAATGGCTCTTACATTTTTTATCGTACCTTCTTCTTGATTTGGCTCAGCAAGTACGACACGATATTCATTCTTTTCATTTAGTAGATTTACAATTTCACTATTTACATCGACAAAGCAAGTTTCATATCCGGAATGATATAATAAATTCCCGATAAACCCACGGCCGATATTTCCGGCTCCAAAGTGAACAGCCAACATTTTAGTTCACCTCTTCAAAAATCGCCAATATTTCATCGGCTGTTTTTGCGGCAACAAGCTTTTCAATATTTTCTTCCTCCGAACAGACAATCGCAATATTGGATAGAATATCTAAATGTTCGTTGTCTTTACCAGCAATCCCAATGAGCAGCTTTACAATGTTTCCGGAACCAAAGTCTACTCCTTGTGGAACTTGAACGAATGAAATTCCGGATTCCTTAACTAATAACTTCGAATCCTCGGTCCCATGTGGAATAGCGACAAAATTACCCATATAAGTAGAAGTTAACGCTTCTCTTTCCAGCATCTTTTCAATATAGCTTGCATCTACATAACCTTTTTCCACAAGAATCCGTCCTGTTAAGCGAATAGCTTCTTCCTTTGTCCCTACTGCTGTATTTAATAAAATATTTTCTTTAGCCAAAATGGATCTTGTCATAACGAAACACTCCTTAATTCTTTTAATTTCTCGGTAAAAAATTGATCAAATCTGGCTGTTAGTAATCCCATTATCCTACCGTAGTCACCTGATTGAAAAATGGCTATATTTTCATCACTTTCAATTAGCAATGAGCTTATATAGCTTAACACTTCTAATGCATTATCTGAGCTGTTCTCAGGCGATAGCAGCAAAATGAAATAGATCATGTTCATTTCATTTTCATCCATGCCGACAACCTTAATGGGCGTTTGCAGAACAGTAATGACAAAGCACGGCTGCTGCACATGTGGCGTTCGCGAATGAAATAATGCCATCCCCGTTTCCGGAATCCCTATTCCTCCAAGTTTTTCTCTATCGAGGACTTTCTTAACGACGGCTTCCACATCGTCAATCTTTTGTTTTTCATATAGACTTCGACAAAGCTGTGTTAAGATTTCTTCTGTTGTCTTCTTTTCGCTTACTTCGTTTATTTCGAAGTCTTCAAGAATGGTAGCAATCGCCCTTGTATATTCTTGGATACCACGCATTTCCTCTATTAGCCCGGCGGCACTCTTTTTGCTCACATTGGCATTCAACGTGACCGGCAGGTGTTTTTCGGAACTATTCACAATCTTATATTCATTGATAAAGGAACGAATCTTCTCGATCTCATCTTTATTTAAAAAGGGATTGACCACTATATAATCCGATTCGTATTCTGGAATAGGGATTGTGGATATTACTAATTGATAATTATCCTTTTTCATCTTTTTAAATTCCATTACTGACACATTCTGAATGTGTTTCAGCTCTGGGAACTCTTTTTGTAATCTCGTTGCCAGCATTTTTGAGGTGCCAATTCCACTTGAACAAACCACTAGCGTTCTAAAATTTATCAGCTCCCTGCCGCCCAATATGGCGGCGCCAAAATGCATAACGAGATATCCCGTTTCCTCATCTGGAAGATAAAAATCATCAAAAACCTGCTCTCCTGCGTGTTTGACAATCGCAAACAATTCAGCAAAATCTCGTTTAATTTTATCTAACAACGGGTTACTAATCCCCATCTTTTGTTTCATTCGATAAATAGCAGGCTTTAAATGCATGACGAGCCCTTCAAATAAGGATCGATTTACCGCTAAGTCTAATCCGACTAAATTCCCAACCAGCTGAATCAATTTTTTTGTTTTGATTGCAACCTGTAAGCTGGTATCTTCATTTATATATTCGTGGTCATGCCTTAACTTCGCGCCTTTTAAATGCATCGTGATGTAGGCAACCTCTGCCTCAGGTATATTAATCGTAAAAACCTGCTCCAACCCGGCAACTATTTTTTCTGCAAACCTATATTCCTTTGTTGCCTTTTGATTTTCTAAATATGATGAATTGATGGTAATCCCTTCGCCTTTTTGAATCCGCTCCACCGCTAGGGCTAAATGAACCACTAACCCAATATAGGCGCTGTCTGCCATCGAAAAGGGTAATTCCTGAACAATTGAATTCACAATTTTTTCGACAATCACAAGCTTTTTCTTTTCAACAAATCCCATAAGTCGTTCAGATATGGTATGAATTTGCTGGGTCGACCGCTTTTGAATATTTTCTCGTGTTAACGAAAGAATTTCGGATTCATCGAGATGCACAGAGATAAGACTGCTCATGGCCCTTCGTTTAGCACCTTCATCTCCTTCGATTTCAACACCATAGCCTCTTCTTCGAATGAGTGCCAATCCAAAGTTTTGTAATCTCTCTTCTAGTTTGGTTAGATCAGCACTGACTGTAGCAATGGTGACATTTAAATCGTTGGCAAGGCCAAGCAGTTTAACAGGTGCATTTGTTTCTAGCAGCTCACAGAAAATAATCGTTTGTCGTTCTTCAGGTGTGTATTCTGTATGTGAGAGATTAAACAAATATAGTTCTAGTTCGCGAATCTTGGTTTGGTCACCTGTGATTTGGACGCCAACCCCTGATTTTTTTTGTAGTGACAGGTTATATTCGCCCAAAATATCTTCTACATTTTTTAAATCCCGATGGATCGTCCTTCCACTAACACCAATTTGCTTGGCAAGGTCTTTCACGGTCATTTCATCCGTATTCTTAAATAAGATTTCAAGGATTTGTCTTTCTCTTGCGGAAATATACATATTTCTCACTCCCTAAAGGTTGACCGTCAATCACCAATCATATAATGTTGCCAAAATTAATTCTTTATACTGACACTATCATTTTAATCCCGTAAATCCCTTTATACAACGGAAGCTATTTATATTTTAGTCAACTGCATTGTTGACATTATTAAAAGAGGAAAGGCCTAGCATATGATGTCTAGGCCTTCCGTTCAATTACTTTTGCAAATCATTTATTAATTCATCATATCTTGGACTATTTAAGAAGTTTTCTACCGATATATGTGTCGCATTCGGAAGCTTTGCCTTTGCACGGTCTGTTAGATCTTTGTGCGTAACAACAACGTCAGCATCATTTGGCAAGTTGTTAATCGCTGTGTTTATCACTGTAACATCTAAACCAGCCTTTTTTACCTTATTTCTTAAAATCGATGCACCCATGGCACTTGAACCCATACCGGCATCGCAAGCAAATACGATTTTGTTTACATTTTCAGGATTAATCACATTTTGTGTACTTGTTAGCACTGAAGAAACAGAGCTTTTCTTACCTTTCATTTCTTCCATTTTTGCTGCCGCTGTTGATAAATCTTCATCAGTAGCTTTACTTGTTTTCAAGATTAATGAGGCAACTGCGAAAGAAACGGCTGTGGCTACTAATACACCAGCTACTACTCCAACATAATTTCCTTTTGGAGTCATTGCAAGCAAGGCGAAGATACTTCCAGGTGATGGAGCAGCAACTAAACCTGCATTGAAAAGGTTAAATGTAAATACTCCACTGATACCGCCAGCCATAGCCGCAAAGATAAGCATTGGCTTCATTAAGATGTATGGGAAGTAAATTTCATGAATACCACCTAAGAAGTGGATCACAACTGCACCAGGTGCTGTCATTTTCGCTGAGCCTTTACCAAACAACCAGAAAGCAAGCAGGATACCTAATCCCGGCCCAGGATTTGTTTCTAGCAAGAAAAGAATCGACTTCCCAGCTTTTGTTGCTTGTTCAATCCCTAATGGACTTAGAATACCATGGTTTATGGCATTATTTAGAAATAGTACTTTTGCTGGTTCAATAAGAATGTTTGCTAGTGGTAACATATGGTGATCGACGATAAATTGAACACCGGAAGCTAACGCTTTACTTAATCCGCTAACAACTGGTCCAACACCCCAATAGGCTCCTATGGTTAACGTGCCTCCGAGTATTCCTGCAGAAAAGTTATTTACAAGCATTTCAAAGCCGGCTTTCACTTTTCCTTCAATCAGCTTATCAAAGTATTTGATGACCACGCCGCCAAGAGGTCCCATAATCATGGCCCCTAAAAACATTGGAATGTCTGTTCCGACAATGACCCCCATTGTTGCTGTGGCACCAACTACCCCACCACGAATATCATAAACCATTCGACCACCGGTAAAACCAATTAATAATGGCAATAAAAATGTGATCATTGGACCTACAAGTGTTGCTAGATCCTTATTCGGCGCCCAGCCCGTCGGGATAAATAATGCTGTGATTAGTCCCCAAGCAATAAACGCTCCAATATTCGGCATGACCATACCGCTTAAATAACTACCGAATCTCTGTATCTTCACTTTTACGTCTGCTTTTTCTTTTGCTGTTGCTGTTGCCGTTGCTGGTTCAATCATCTCTTTTCCCCCTTAACTTATTTGTAGAACTTTCTATATTTAGATTAAAGCGTTTTCAGAATTCAATCAATTAATACAAAACTTCATTTTGTCTTATTGATTGTTGCCAACATTAATCTACTGAATTTATCATGAAGACAAAAAAATTAGACTCAAGGGGAAAAAATGGCGGAATTTTGTGTTAAAATTCTTACTATAGAGGATTTTATAGTAAATTATTTCTAAAAAAATGATTAGAGGGTGAACTGATGTTTAAGTCAGAAATTGCTAATTGTATCGTGAGTATTAGCTTACATGTTTTCATTTTGATTTTTACATACAACACTATGTATTCTAAGCCAGAGCTTTGGTTTAATATCCTCTTTCCTCTTTTGATAACCGCAAATATTACATCTGAACTTATAAAAATATATAAGATAAAAAAACAAAATAAAATCAGAGAAAATTAAACAAAAAGGGGTCTGTCCCGCCACTTTAAAGCAGCGAAGGACTGACCTCCTTTTTCTCATTTCTTGAGTATATTGTAATGACTTACTACCTCGTTTGTGATTTCGCTGTTTTCATCCAACCCGCTTACTTCTTTTAGCACTGCTTGAAGCCCTTTTTCCTTAATCATCGCTTGCAGCTTAACTGCTTCGTCATCTTCTTGGTAATCAAAAAGCAGTGCCGAGGCAATGGCCTTTGCAAGATTCGTGTATGAGAGTCCCGCTTTCGCTGCTTCAGTAGCAGGGCGTACGAGACGATCATTTGGACCAAGCTTACGGAGCGGTGAACGGCCTACTCTTGTCACATCATCATTCAAATAGGCATTTTTAAAACGGCTAATAATTTTTTCGATATATTGGCTGTGTTCTTCTGGATTTAAACCATATTGATGAATCAAATAGGCACCCGTTTCGCCAAGTGTCGCTTTAACTTGTTTGACAATCTTCTCATCTGCTAATGCTTGATCGATCGTAGACTTGTTCTCCAGATAACCAAGGTAGGCAATGACGGCATGACCGGTGTTTACTGTAAACAGCTTTCGCTCGATAAATGGAGCGAGGTCTGAAACAATCTTCATCCCTTCAATCGGAGGAATGCTTTCGCTTGTCTCTACCACCCATTCATAATATGGTTCAACCAGCACATCGAGGGAGCCATGATTGTTTTGAATCGGGACGATCCGGTCAACGGCAGAATTAAAGAAATACACTTTGCCCGCTAAATTTTCCTTCGTCCCATCATCTAAATGTTCGAAAATATAACCTTTTAACAAATCGGTCGCCGAAATTTGGTTTTCACAGGCAATTACATATAACTTTTCTGAGTTTGTCTTAACCCGTTCGGTTAACCCCTTCGCAATTAGCGGAGCAATCCGCGGGAGGATATTCGGGCCAATCGCCGTCGTAAGGTAGACGGCATCCTTTATTGCTGCGACCACTTCATTTTCTTGTGTCAAATTGTTTAATCCTGACACGTTATCTACCGTGACTGTTTCTTGTTTATCTGTAGCCAATTTTACTTGATAGTGCTTTTTCTCATTTAACTGGCTAATAATTTGATCGGCAATATCAACAAAGGTCACATGATAACCCGATTGTGAAAAAAGTGCGCCGATAAATCCTCTTCCAATATTCCCTGCTCCAAAATGGACGGCTAGTTTCATTTTTATCATTCCTTTAGTATATTTGTGTGAAGATAATCCAAAAAGATGGATTCCAATTTTGTCCGAATCATCTCTTCATTGGCTGATGAAAAAATCAGAACGGCGGCATGATTTTCAATTAAACTTGTGCTAATCAAGCTTACAATTTCCTGCTCTCTGATACTTAATTCCTCCGGTGCCAGCATGAGCAGTACATTCTTCATGTACATATTCTTTCCATCCATACCTTTTACAAGTATAGGCTGCTCCAAATGAGAAACCTGGAAGATGAGTTCATGAACGTTCTTATTTCTGCAGTGAAATAATGCCAACCCGGTATTTGGAATACCGAGCCCGCCTTTTCGTTCCCGAGCTTCTATCGCTTCCAGCACATCACTTGAATCGATTAACAGCCCATTCTTTTCAGCCAGTTTTACCATTTCTTCTAAAATCCGATTATGGCCTGTTAGATGCGGCATCCGATAAACGCAAAAGTTAGTTAAAACAGACTGAATACTTTGATATACATCCTTTATCTCCTGTAATAATTCCCCTAAAGTGACACTTGTAAAACTGGCTGCGTGAGCCTTTTTGGGAGTTGTTTTTAGATAATGCTTATTTTCTGTTATAGTCTCGATGTTATCCCTTATGAAATTCCTGATGGTGACGATATTTTCTTCACTTAAGAGTGGAGAAACAAGGATATAGTCTAGATTTGTAAATGGGAGTTTAACGGTAGAGATAATCAAATCATAGCTGCTTAAATTATTTTGCTGCTGCATTTCTTTCATCGATTTGATTTCGATAGACCCAATTCCCACGATTTTCTTCTTAATTCGGCTGGCCAGCATCTTAGACGTGCCAATGCCTGTGGGGCATACAACTAGTGCCTTTATCGACAAATCTTCTTCCTGCATCACTAAAGCCGAGCCGAAATGGAGAACGATGAAGGCTATTTCATCATCTGGAAAGTCTGGAATATCGATAAAATACTTTTCAACACTATTCTTAACAGCTAAAAACAGAAACGGGTATTTTCGACTAATTTCCTCTTTTAACGGGTTAAACAATCCCATTTCTTGTTTAATTCGATATAGCGACGGCTCCATATGGGCAAGCAGTCCCTGATACAAAGAAAAATCCTTAGTCAGATTCACATGAAGTTGTGAAGATACATGTTCGATTACGTTTTTTATCCTTTTGCTAAGGACAACACTATCATATGGAACAATATCGACGGCTTGAAGTTTAGAACCTCTAAGGATTGCCGCCAAAAAGAGTACATCCTCTTTCGTAAACTCGACCGAAAATGATGATTCAATTCGCTGACAAATTTCCCTAATAAGGTTATATTCATTCGTCTGCTCATTGAGAAAATCTGCATCTTCCTCTAATAAAAAAGAGCCTTCCGTCCTTTGCATGGTAATACAAATATGTACGATTAGACCGATATAATCGCTATATGCAAGACTTTGCTGCAAATGATTAAAAGTAGTATTTACTTCTCGATTTATCGCTAGAAGGTAGTCTGGACGAAAATAAAACAAAATGACTTCTTGAAAGCTCTTTTCTTTTTCCAACAAAAACAAACTTTCCATTAGTTCTTCATTAAAATGAAGCAATAAATAACTTGCCAGGGCTCTCCGTTTGTTTGATTCCGAACCGTTTAAATCGACTCCGACTCCCCTTTTTCTAGTAATTTGAACATTAAAATGACGAAGCCACTCTGTCATTTCATCCAAATAGCTGGTTAGGGTTGTGATACTAACACCAAGGTCATTGGCTAACGTCTGAATTTTATAGGACTCCTCTTGCACCAGAGATATGAGGAGCAGCAGTTTTTTTTCCTGGGCTGTTTGATCAATAGGGTCGATGTTCATTAAATACTGGATCAGGCGGAATATTTGCTCATTCTTCCCCTCAATCATCAGTCCTTTATCAATATTGCGGACTAAATGGAGCGCAAATGAGTCAAGAATTTTTTCTACCGCTTTTAAATCCCGTTGAATCGTTCGTCCACTCACATTTAAGTATCCAGCAATCGACGCAGCGGTATGTTTACCTGATGTTTTAACGATTAATTCAATGATTGCTTTTTCCCTTGAAGTTATATACATGCAACCAACTCGATTCCGATAAAAAGTACAGCAGGTAAAGTGAATAGAAAAGCGGCAAACGCGGCTTTTCTATTCTACAAATAAATTATTTATCATTTAAAATGTCCATGATTTCTCTTGCTGATTTTGCTTCAACTAGTTTTTCGATATTGGCCATATCAGAACAAGTAACGGCTATTCCAGATAAGATTTCAAGATGTGTCCCATCTTTCCCGGCAATACCGAAAATCAAACGTACCTTCTGGCCGTCAAAGTCTACACCATTCGGTACTTGTAAGACCGTAAAACCAGAATTCAGGACATCCTTTTTCGCTTCTTCAGTACCATGTGGAATTGCGACATCATTGCCCATATAGGTGGATGTCATTTCGTCACGTGCGATCATCGCGTCAATATAGCTTTCCTTTACATACCCTGCTTTAACCAGTACATTGCCAGCGAAACGAATCGCCTCTTCTTTCGTAGCAAATTCTTGGTTAAGGAAGATATTTTCTTCCCGCAGTAAAGCATCATCAGTGTGCGGGTCACCGCTTGGAACCACTGCTTCTGCGTCTTCCACGATTTCCTGAAGTTCTGCCGTTTCAGGATTTTTTAACCGATTAATTAACTGATCGTATTCAGGACTTGATAGGAAGTTATCAACCGAAATATGATAGGCATTCGGCACTTGCTTCTGGGCTCTTGGTGTCAACTCTTCCTGAGTAATAACAATTTGGGCATCAGAAGGCAGGTTACTAATTGCTGTATTGGTAACCGCAATGTTCATTCCTGCTTCTTTTACCTTTTTCCGAAGAAGTGACGCTCCCATTGCACTTGAACCCATTCCCGCATCACAGGCAAAAATAATTTTGCTGACTTTTTCCGGCATTGTGCCTGTGTTAGCAGCAAAGACATTAGAAACAGAGCTCTTCTTGCCTTTCATTTCTTGCATTTTTCTTGCTGCCTCTTCAATGTCTTCATCCTTTTGCTTACCCGTTTTTAGAATGAAAGATGACAGCACAAAGGATACGATTCCAGCTACTAGAACGCCGGCAATGTTGGCTAGATAAGCACTCCCTTGCGGCGGAGTAACGGCCATAATGGCAATAATACTACCCGGCGACGCGGGAGAAGCTAATCCCCCACCTAAAAGCATCAATGTAAAGATACCGCTCATTCCGCCTAGAATGACGGCAAAGAACAGCATCGGACGCATTAAAATATATGGGAAGTAAATTTCATGAATCCCGCCAAAGAACTGAATAATCGCTGCGCCTGGTGCTGACCTTTTGGCAGTCCCTTTACCAAAAATACTGAAAGCTAGCAGGACACCGATACCAGGTCCTGGATTTGCTTCAAGTAGAAATAGAATGGATTTCCCTGTTGTTTTCGCTTGCTCTAACCCAATTGGCGACAACACCCCATGGTTAATCGCATTATTTAAGAACAATACTTTTGCAGGCTCGATAATGATACTTGTCAATGGCAGCAATCCCGTCGCCAATAACCAATCAACACCCGTAACAAGCCAGCCTGTAAATGTGGTAACGGCAGGACCAATGGCTAAAAAGGCTAAAATCGCAAAAAATCCACCAAGGATCCCTGCCGAGAAATTGTTAACAAGCATTTCAAAGCCTGCTTTAACTTTACCTTCAATCAGCTGATCAAACTTTTTAATCACATATCCGCCAAGCGGTCCCATGATCATTGCACCGAGAAACATCGGAATATCTGCCCCGACAATGACACCCATTGTCACAATCGCCCCGACAACACCACCGCGTTGATCGTGTACAAGCTTACCCCCTGTATATCCGATTAAAAGTGGAAGTAAGTAAGTTACCATAGGATCAACCAATTTGGCAAGGCTTTCATTTGGAAAAATACCAGTAGGAATAAATAGTGCAGTAATTAACCCCCACGCGATGAAAGCTGAAATATTCGGCATTACCATCGAACTTAGGAAGTTACCGAACTTCTGGACAGCTACTTTTATATTTGATTGAGCCATAAGTCTCATCCCTTCATTGTAATAGTACCTTTTTAATGGTAAGGTACGAATCCCCTGCATTCAATAAAGAGGAAAGCTAACTTTGTCACAACTAAGGTGACAAAGTTAGTGTTGCTCAAAGAATTAGCGGCTATGCCTACTGAAAAAGGAAAGGCGGGTTAAGATAACCCGCTCAATTTGTTGGTGTTTTTCTCCACCTCTATATTTCAACAAATTTCTTAGGAGTTTTATATGAGAAGTCAATTATTTCAAGGATTACGACATTTTTAATCAAACGATTGATTAGTTTAATAAAAACTAATCAATCGTTTGATTAAAATCAGATGAAGTGCTTATAAATAAAGTTTTCACTCTTAAAATCAGTTAAGACAATGTCGAAACTATTCGTTTTCGATAACCTTATAACCGCAAACCGTGGCGAAAAATAGATTTCTGCCTCTCATAATACACGTTTCGACAAGTATACCCTTTTTCTATGTTAACCAAACGTTTAATTGAATCATGACTGACTCCTTCATGGGTTTGGTTTTTTCACGGGTATTTGAAAAAATAATGCCAAAACCCGCTCGACTTTTTTTTCATAGAATTGTGTCTCTTATAGAGATTCAAAATAAATAAAAAAATCAATCCGCCATTGCTTCAATGCAAAAAGGGATTGATTTTAGTCAGAACTGCTTTCATTGAGTCGGATAGACAGTTTTATGATCTGCAAGGATTACCAATTGTTTTTCCTTAGATTGAAAATTTATTTGTGCATCAGAGGAGTAATACCAAATCTTTTCGTTTTCCTTTACTTCAAATATATTTAACTCATCCTGAAAATCCAAAATTCTCGAAGCAGTTTCCACATCAACAGGCAGCGAAATCTGCCAGTGGCGGTCTTTTTTTTCAATAGTGTATCTATTAGTTTGACATAGCAATCGACTGCCTATAGAATGACGAATCATTAACATTAAAATTCGCCTCCAGGTAAATCAATTAATAAAAAGAAACTATCTTGATTTCCCTGAATGGTAATTTCATGGGTATCAGTGATTCGAGCAGCGTCTCGGGACTTTAAAATGGAATCGTTATTTATTGTTATTTCCCCCTCTATATTAAAGACATAAATCTTCCTGCCTTCTTCCTGCCGAAAGTTAACGGTCTTCTTTTCTTCTAGCTTTGATAAATAAAGGGTTAAATCTTGATGGATTTTTGCCACCCGATCTGAGCTGATACGGGATATTACCGGTAATAAGTGGTTATGTAATTGTTCAATATCATATGAAATGTCCTCATAAGACGGTATTAGCTTCTTTTCATTAGGTAAAAACCATAACTGTAAGAATTGTACTTCTTCCTGATTGGACGCATTAAATTCGGAATGAAGTACACCAGTACCAGCACTGATACGCTGAATGTTTCCATGGCCAATAATTCCGGAATTCCCTAAGTTATCTTCATGTTTAAGCTGCCCCTTCAATACAATAGAAACAATTTCTGCTTCACGATGTGGATGAATCCCAAAACCTTTTCCCGGCTGAACGGTGTCGTCGTTAAAGACACGTAACGGACCAAATTGGATATTAGAAGAATCATAATATTCACTAAAGGAAAAACCAAGATTACTCTCCAGCCAATCATTTTTTACAGTGTAGCGTTTACCTGCAGGATAAAGTTCAATCAACTTTTTCCACTCCTTAGCTTAAATTTATTAAAAGGTTTTCCACCGTTATAAATTCTTTCTTAAAAACAAAAAAGTTGGAATATATAACCGGATTTCTTCCGCTATATGCTCCAACCTCTTTCTTACTTCTGCAATAGACCATTTTAAATCCTATTGCAGGGGAACAGAAACCCTTATGCTTGATATTTCTTAATCAAATCAACAAACGCATCTGCGAAAGATTGTAAGAATTGAACCGTTTTTTCATCTTTAATTTTGCCATTTTCATCTAATAATGCAGCAACATTGCCAATATAGGCTTCCGGTTGTTGAACGATTGGCATATTTAAAAACACAAGTGATTGACGTAAATGATGGTTTGCACCAAATGCACTCAAATTACCAGGAGATTGGCTGATAATGGCTGCCGGTTTGGCATTCCATACACTTGCTCCATATGGGCGTGATCCTACATCTAGCGCGTTTTTTAATACAGCTGGAACAGAACGATTATATTCAGGAGTTACAAATAAAACAGCATCGATTTCTTTCATCGTATTTCTAAAGGCAGTATATTCTGCAGGAGCATTGTTTTCATCATCATAATCTTGATTATATAAAGCGAGATTTCCGATTTCTACAAATTCTGTTTCATAACCTTCCGGAAATAAAGCAGCAACATTAGCTGCAATTTTTTTTGAAAAAGATTCTTTCCGCAAGCTACCAAGTAAGATTCCAATTTTCGGCATTTAATATCTTCCTTTCTTCCTGTTAATATTTTTAATTCAAGATAATTGTAACTGAGATAAATTTTATTGTCAAAAAAATGCATTCCGAACAGAAAATCTTTATATAAATCTAATTCAAGTTTAAGCGGCTCTTTTTAACTCATCCTAATCTTTGTGAGTTTTGATACCAAGTCGCTGCTGCTTCTACTTCTTGCATTGTTAATTGATGACCTCTATTCTCCCAATGAAGCTCTACATTTGCATGTGCCTTTTGTAATAACGATTGTAATTCAGATGACTCCATTGGCGAACAGATCGGATCATTAGTTCCAGCGGCAATAAATACTGACTTGCCAGATAGATCAGGGAGATCAATTCCCTTTCTTGGTACCATTGGATGATGAAGAATTGCACCCTTTAATGCATTTTGATAATGAAATAATAAACTCGCTGCTATATTCGCTCCATTTGAGTATCCAATAGCGATAATATTATCCCGGTCGAAACCATACTTTTCTGCTGCATCATCTAAAAACTCATTTAATTCTTTTGTTCGAAAAATAAGATCTTCTTCATCAAAAACACCTTCTGCTAATCTGCGAAAAAATCGAGGCATCCCATTTTCTAATACATTCCCACGGACGCTTAATACATTTGCTTTATCATCGATCATTCCTGCAAGTGGCAGCAGGTCTAATTCATTGCCGCCAGTACCATGAAGCAATAATAATGTTGGTTTTGTAGGATCTTGTCCTTTATTGAATATGTGTTTCATCATTTATCTCCCTCCAGTAATGGGTTTATTGCAAATTATTTAGGTCTTTCTATTTCAAAAATTGCACCAATTTTGGCGTAATTATTTCCAGCCAATCGACTTACAGCAGCTAACCCCATAGGGTCGATTCTTCCATTTTCATAAATATCGCTTTCGATATGAAATTGAACAACTTTTCCAATAATCAGATCACATCCAGGCGTACCCGAGCCTCCCAATTCAAGGGAATGCTCTAATGAACATTCCATTCTGATTTTCGCTTCCTTAACTCCAGGAACTGCTATTTTCACACTTTCTACTGGAGTTAAGTTAGCTAACTCAATCTCACTTTGATCAGGTGGGAGATTTGCTGCTGTCATATTTATTTTTTCAACATTATGTTCGTCAACGATATGAACCACAAATTGTTTGGACTCGATAATGTTTCTCGCTGTATCCTTTTGTCTCCCCGCCGACCGTTGAATAGATAATGATATCATCGGGGGATTGGATGATACGATATTAAAATAACTAAATGGGGCACCGTTAATAACACCGTCTTTCGAAATGGTTGTGACAAAAGCAATTGGTCTAGGTACGATGCTGCCTATTAGAAATTTATAATTTTCTCTTTCAGATAATGAAGCTGGATCGATTGAGAGCAAAGAAATCATTCCTTTTCGTGAAATCAGTCTAGTTTTCTTACTTCAAACGGAAGCAAAGCTCGTTCTAACTGTCCTCTATGTTGTTCATACTGTTCGGGTAGCATCAATTTTTCACCCATTGTCTCTTGTGATTCATCATGGGCAAATCCTGGAGGATCAGTTGCTATTTCAAATAGGATTTCCCCATGCTCTCTAAAGTAAATGGCATTAAAGTAGTTCCTATCTTTTACAGGAGTGACTCCATATCCTTTGGATGCCACATATTTTTGCCAATCCAATTGATCTTCATCATCAATCGCCCTCCATGCAATGTGGTGAACGGTGCCAACACCCATTTGTCCACGTCCCATAGGAGTTAATTTAAGATCGATAATATTACCGATTTCCGCAGTGGAACGGAAACGTGCTAAATCTCCTTCTTTTCCGACTAATTCAAGTCCCATTACTTTTTCTAATAAATCAGCCGTTTTGTTAGGCTGGGTTGATAATAGGGTTGCCCCGCCAAAGCCTTTAATTGCAACTTCAGGTGTCACATCCCCGAAAGTCCAATTGTTGATTTCTCCTTCTTCCCTTTCAACAATTTCCAGGTGAAGACCGTGTGGATCATCAAACCCCAAATATTGCTCTCCAAAGCGTTCCATTTTGGTAAAAGGAATATTGAATTTTCCTAGTCTTTTTTCCCAGAACGCAAAAGCACCCTTTGGAACAACATAAGAAGTTACTCCCACTTGACCGTCTCCAATAATTCCTTGTCGAGCTCCGGCCCATGGAAAGAATGTAATAATAGTTCCTGGCTTTCCACCATCATTACCAAAGTAAAGATGATATGTGCCTGGATCATCAAAATTAACTGTTTGTTTAACCAGTCGTAATCCTAATACACCAGCATAAAAATCTACATTTTCTTGTGGATGTCCTACGATAGCCGTGATATGGTGAATGCCCATAGTTTTTTTGCTCATTTTTTACAC
The DNA here is from genome assembly GCF_001026695.1 of Neobacillus vireti. Lineage (GTDB taxonomy): Bacteria > Bacillota > Bacilli > Bacillales > Cytobacillaceae > Neobacillus > Neobacillus vireti. Next base: position 5,460 of record NZ_LDNB01000023.1, on the reverse strand, counting down.
TCCTTTTTCATGTAAAATCAAAATGAAACTCTATACCTTATTTTGTTCTACTAATAAAATTAAAGTCTCATAATATTTATTTTGAATCCGAGATATTATTTATAAAAAATGCAAGTTTAAACCCTATTCCTTACTTTTTTCAAAAGATGTACCAATGTCTCTGCCTCATCAGAATTTAATGAATCAAACATACTATCTACTAACTCATGATATTTCGGCATGATTTCGTTCATCAATTCATTTCCAGCTGCAGTTAATGTGACATGTATCACTCTGCGATCATCTGGGCAGGCATTTCGGTTTAATAAACCTCTTTGTTCTAACTTATCTATAACATAGGTCATCGAACCACTTGAGATTAATATACAATTTCCAACTTGTTGAATCGTTTGTTTCCCTTTTTGGTGAAGAACTTCTAAAACAGAAAATTCCGTAATACTCAACTTGTTTTTTGTCATTTCTTGCTTTATTCGTTCATGAATTGCTTTAGATGTTTGCATTAATTCCAGAAAGGGCAAATTGTTGCATCTCTTCCCCATTTATTTCACCCCTTGATAATCTCGAATTAAAGTATCTTGAATATGAGATAATGATAATACTTATTATTTTATTTGTCAATACCATTTAATTTTCACTAACCGTTTGAAGAGAAGCCCCCGTTGAATGGGGGCTCAAACTCCCTAAAAATACATGCATTAGCAAGAAATTCTTATATGTTTTTTACAATCCCTAGAACAAACCCATCATATCCCTTGCTTCCTACCGTTTGAATAGCTGTCGAATCAATGCGTGATTCGTCAGATAATAAATCGATAAATTGACGAACACCTTGCACACTTTCATCTTCACTATCAGCATCAATGACATGTCCCTTACGAACCACATTATCCCCAATGATCACTGTTCCTGGTCCGGAAAGTTCTAATGCCCATTTCAAATATTGAGGGTTGTTTGGTTTATCAGCATCAATAAAGATGAAATCAAATGTAGAAATTCCTTTTTCTTTAAGGGTTGGCAATGTGTCGAGTGCTGGCCCTACAATCACTTCAATTTTATTTGCTAATCCTGCCTTTCTAATGTTTTCTTCAGCCACTTTTGCATGCTTGCTATTATATTCAAGTGTGATAAGGCGCCCATCATCTGGCAAGGCACGTCCAAGCCAGACAGTACTGTAGCCGCCAAGAGTACCAATTTCTAAAATGTTTTTAGCTCCTTTAAGCTTTGCAAGTAAATAAAGGAATTTACCTTGATTAGGAGCGACATCAATAGCTGGCAGTCCCGCCTCTGAATTTGTCTTCAAGATCAAATCCATAACAGGGTCAGTCGTGTGAAGTTTAGTGCTAAAATAAACATCTACATCATTCCATTTTTCAGATATATTCATATTTTCACTCCTTAAAAGTTTTGTTTTTACTTCTTAATAATAAGCGTTTTTCATCCAAAAAAATTAATGTCTTTGACCAAATAGTTTATTTTAAGCTTCCATATTAGAAGTATATATCACTCCTACTAAAAATCGAACCTTCCATCCAATGATTAAGGATATTCAATTTGAATCGTTCGGTTATGTAGACTTTAAGAAGCTTTGGATTAAGTAGTGGCGTTTCATTCAGGAATCAAGTGAAATTGACAAGGTGATTAACACTCCCTTTATGTGTAATTACTGTTGATTTTCCTACACCAATTTTCTACAAATTTCTTAGTAGCTTCTTGACGAAATGACCATTACGTCAATGAATGTTTCATTTTAAAACAAACGATTGATTAGATTTTAAAAAACTAATCAATCGTTTGTTTGGAATTGGATTGAGTGCTTATAGATATGGATTTTGCCCAAAAAATCAGTTCAAATAATGTCAAAAATTTGCTGGGAGCCAACTATGGCAGGGAGATAATTTCTCTTTCCTAAAGCTACACGATAAAAGCAAAGTATAGAATGAATAACAAACAAAGCACATACATAATTGGATGAACTTCTTTAAAACGCTTTTGTACTACTAAACAAAGTGGATAAAGAACAAAACCAAATGCAAGACCTATTGCCACACTAGAAGTGAGGGGCATCATGATAATCGTTAAAAAGGATGGAATTGCAATCTCCAACCTATTCCAGTTGATTTTACTTATTTGCATTACCATGAATGTCCCCACAATAATTAATGCAGGTGCTGTAACTTCCAATGTAATAACGGAAAGAATTGGTGAAAAGAACAAAGCAATCGTAAAACAAGCAGCAATAATGACAGAGGTAAACCCTGTTCTTCCTCCGACAGCAATACCAGCGGAAGATTCAACACTCGTAGCAGGTGTGGATGTTCCCAATATAGCTCCAACTGCACCAGCGGAAGAATCAGCAAGTAATGCTTTCCCTATATTTGGAATAGTATTACCTTTCATCATGCCCGCTTGACTGGTAAGTGCAATTAATGCACCAGCAGTATCAAAAAAGGCAACAATTAAAAAAGTGAAGATCACTGCTAGTATTTCAGGGGTGAAAATCTCATCCAAATGGGAAAACACGACAGCAAATGTTGGTTTAATGCTCGGTATACTTCCAACAATGGTTGAAGGAACATTAATTACTCCGACAATCATTCCAATAATTGTTGTAATTAGCATCGCATAGAAAATCCCTCCATTTATCCCACGTACTAACATAACAATCGTAATAACAAGGCCAATAATAGCTAGTAAGGTCGTAGGTGAGGTTAAGTTTCCAATGGAAACAAATGTATCTGGATTGGAAATAATAATCCCTCCATTTTTTAACCCAATAAATGTGATGAAGAATCCAATTCCAGAAGCTATTGCATGTTTTAAATCCAGTGGAATGATATTAATAATTTTCTCTCGGATTTTCATTAAACTTAATAACATAAAAATGACTCCTGCAATAAAGACACCGGCCAAAGCGACTGGCCATTTTATTCCCATCCCAATACACACAGAAAAAGTGAAAAATGAATTCAATCCCATACTTGGTGCAATTGCGATTGGGTAGTTAGCAAGCAAACCAATAAGTAGTGTACCGATGATAGCAGTAAGAGCTGTTGCAGTAAATACAGCCCCACTATCCATCCCAGCTTGGCTTAGGATAAGTGGATTTACGACTAATATATATGCTATGGATAGGAAGGTTGTCAGTCCTGCTAGTGTTTCCTGCTTAAAGGAAGTATTCCGTTCTGTAAATTTAAAAAAGTTTCTCATGTTGTAAGCTCCTATTCTGCTAGATTAAAGAATGAACGGGAATGATTCCGGGGTTAGTTTTCCAGCCAATTCATTTTATTATTCCCTTGAAATAAAAAAAAACTTTGGCCACAGTATAGCCAAAGTTTTTTTCTACAAAACGGAATATAAAATATTATTTATTTCCCATTCCTTGTAGACAAGCTATTTATGGTAGCTGGTAGAAACTTTCAAGCCGTATTCTTGAATTTATACAAGGTATATCTATTCTTTTTAAAAACAATAGGAGAATGATAACAAGTTTAAATAAAAACGTCAATAAAATATAGTATAAATTGAAATAAGTTCTCCTGTAAATAATGGAAAAATATAGGCGAAAGGGGAAGTTTCTGTCCACTGCGATAATGAAGGGGCAAATAATCCCTCTTTAAAGTTAAAGAACGTTTTTTCACAACCGCAAAGAAAACCGTAAGTTCTATACAAAATATTTAATTATTATTTTTTGATAATACTTTTGAAGATGCGAATTCCTCAAGCGATTTTTTAAATCCTAATAATGGTGTATCACTTTCCAATCGGTCCACAATCTCTCTTGCACATTCCGTTATTGATTGGGTGGCTGTATTAAATTCAACATCGTAAATTTCTTGCTGATGTACAAAACTGAGCTGAGAAATTGCTTGCCCGATTTGGCGGTCTCCTCTGGACTGTTCCCTGCGCTCTAGCTCCTCGACAGGACAATGAACTCCCACAAGAAGTATTGGATAAGAGTTCAGGGTTTCATAAAAATTTTGTAATGTTATGGGGTCATGGAGAATTTGATCAAGTATTACATTAATACCTCGATCTGAGAACATTGCCACATTTCTATAATAAAAATATTCTGTTTCAATAGGTATTAGCCGCTGGTTATCTCTATCTTCCATTTTTTCTATGACTAAATCATAATCATCTATGCTAAAAGTAAAAAAGTCAGGAAGTAACTTTGTTATCTCCTTAGCTAAAGTTGATTTTCCTGAACTTGATACACCATTTAGAACAATAATCATTCCTTTTCCCACAAAAGCACACTCCAATATCCTTAGTTATTAAGCTACATTCTATAGAGTTCAATGCCAATAAATATCAAAACTATGAGAATACTGCAATTTTACGTGCGATAGATTCTGTTAAACGAGATGCTACTTTTGGAACAGCCCATTTAATAATTGGTGTTAACACCGCACCCGAAAATCCGCCTGCATGGACTTCCACCGTACAAGTCATTGTGGTTTTACCATTAACATCTTCTGCAGTAAAGTGACCGCTTCCTGTGAAGTTATCTGATAAACCTTTTAGTTCAAATTTAATATTTGAAGGTTCATTCCATTCGGTAATATCTACCTGCGCTTGGATTGTTTTTTTAATACCTTTCATACTACCTTCAAATGTCCAAATAGATTGCTTGTCATTTATGATTTCATGTTCTTTATAGGCTGGTACTGTCGTTGCCCATTTTTCAAGATTACTGACATAATCCCAAACTGCTTGTACATCTACTGGAATTTCTACTGTATGTGTTCCTGTTGCCATTATGATTCCCACTTTCACTACGTATGAATTGTAAATTTATATTTTTATAAAATATAATTATTACATAAAAGACATAAACATACATCACTAATTACAGAAATTATAAATAAAGTAAACCTACATACGAAAATCAGGAAGGGACAAATGTCCTTTCCTTTATAGTTTAATACATTTACTATTAATTACAGAAAAGATGATTGTCAGGGTGATGAACAATGAAAAAAATTAACGATAATCACTTGTTAAGTGGCATGCTTATTATGCATAATCTCCTAACTGTATTTGATGAGGGTCATCTAGATAAATTCAATTTATATACGTTAAAAAAAGGAGAAATTATTTAAATGTGCTGTAACCCCTCGGTAAATAAGAATTGTTGCCAATTAGCGGGCAATTATTATGTCAGTTAATTAAATGTTTGATTGAAAACGGCTTAAGCACGCACCAATCCTCAATTTATCCCTCCAAACAGCTAAAAAGTATGTCGAGACCTGGCAAATAGTTATATTCACCACTCCTGCATAAGGAATTAGGTGGAATAGTCAAAGGAATATCTCAAATTGATTTCAATTCTTTTTCCACTATTTCTACGGTCTTAATTCTCTGTTTCTACAAGTTTCGACATATTCCGGTTGGTGACAGTGAATTGCGCCCATAATAGTTGACACGAATAATTCCGGAAATCTATGACCATAATTGTCA
>NZ_LDNB01000022.1 GCF_001026695.1 Neobacillus vireti | reverse complement strand
TAGCATTCCTGTAGATCGTTAAATATCAGGTTTGAAAAAAACAGAGCCCCTCAGTAAGATACGAGTATAGAGTCCAATCTAACTCAAAATCTTAAGGAGGAAGCCCTACTATGAATTTTAAAATGCAAGACAAACAAAATCAACTGATAGAAAGAATTTCCGATACACATCTAATTGTAGGTGTCGATATAGCCCAACAATTACACGTTGCTCGAGCTGTTAACTTCCGTGGAATTGTAGTTGGAGAGCCTCTTACATTTGAAAATAATGAAGAGGGGTTCGTAAAACTATTAAGTTGGATTCAAAACCTACAAAAACTAAAAAACTTAGATACAACAATAGTGGGTATGGAACCTACAGGACACTACTGGTTTAACCTATCAAAATGGCTGGATAAACAAAACATTGAGGTAGTTACTGTGAATCCCCACTTAGTAAAAAGGAATAAAGAGAATCGTGACAATACTCAATCGAAGAGTGATAAAAAAGATGCCCTCGTTATCGCAGATATGGTGAAAAACGGCTATTATTCCTTTGTTCGTCCAACATCAGAATCATTTGAGAAACTTAGAGTTCTAATTTCTAACCGTGATGTAATTGTTAAACGTCTAGTGATGTCTATTAATCAAGTAAATCGATGGGTGGATGTGGTTTTTCCAGAACTCAGACAAGTGTTTAAAGATGTATCGTGCAAAGGGGCCATCGCAACCCTTCGTTTATTTCCTACACCGGATGAAATCTCTTCACTAGACATACTAGATGTGATGAGGGGGTGGAAGTCTTTAATGAAACGACAACCAGGACCCAAGAAGGCTCAATTACTCATCAATCTAGCAAAATCGTCTATTGGGACCGGACAAGCTCTGGATGCTTATAAATTCCATTTAGAACAATTATTAGAGGAATATGACCTCGCTGTAAAACAACTCGAAAGAGTTGAACAACAAGTAAAAGAAGTTCTCAATCAAATACCTTTCGCAAAGAAGCTTCTTATGATAAAGGGAATAAGTGAAATCTCATTAGCTGGTATATTAGGTGAGGCTGGAGATCTAAGTGGATTTTCTCATGGAAATTCTCTATTACGTCATGCAGGATTACATTTAGCTGAAGCAAGTTCTGGCAAGTGGAAAGGTCAGATTGTTATTTCGAAGCGTGGAAGGTCAAGACTACGACGTTTCCTCTACTTAGCAACCATGAGCCTTGTGATGAATAATCCTGAATTTAAAGCCATGCATTCCCATAATGTGAAGGTTAAAAAGATAAAGAAAATGAAATCAATCATGAAACTGATCGGTAAATTAGCAAGGATTTTTGTAGGAATAGCACGACGAAACGAGTCTTACTGTCCAAATAAAATGCAAGAATTAATCCCTTTAGCAGCATAGAAATAAAACATTAGTTTAATAGATGCACCATCTTAAATTGTGAACTTTAATTTTGAATGTTGTCTTATTCGTAGGATTTCAAATATGTACGGAGTACCAGGTTTCTTGAACAAAAGGGCATTGTGACCCATCAGGTTAGCATAACTGGCCTCCACCCCTTGGATAGGCATGACGAAGGAATGAGAGGGCAATTGACCCGTTGAGACATGGGAGGGAAAGCCTCCAGGGGCGGCGTGGAGATGTACATTATATGGTAAAATATGGAGTGGTAGCTAACTCCTTTATTTAACTATGCCTTCACAAAGCCAAATTGATCTGAACTCATTTCAATTACCCGTAAATCCAATTACAAGGGTTATGAAATCCTGCGAATAAGTGAGCATTCGAGAGATATTCGTATCAAACTGAGGGAGTT
>NZ_LDNB01000021.1:219811-234954 GCF_001026695.1 Neobacillus vireti | reverse complement strand
ATACCGTATCCATACCAGCCAATTAGCTGCTTAATATATAAAACTCTAACTTTTGGGGGTCACATCAATTTTAAATTGAGGCAGCCCTTTTTGTTAGTTTTTTTCAAGCAGTTTAAGCAGTAAGTCTGGGCGATTGGTTTGAATTCCGTCAGCGCCGGCATCAATGAGCTTCTGCATTATTTTAGGATCATCAATGGTCCAGTAATCCATCTTCATTCCCCTTCTGTGGGCCCCGTCAATTAACTTTTTATCGGTCAGATCAAACCCACTGCTGTTAGTTGGGATTTGAAATGCATCAACTTGAGGCTGATAAAGGTCTCTTAAAAAGAATTTATGGAAAATGACAAACTTTGTTACCTCCTGCTTGCCTGCAGAAATAGCAACACGACCTTTTGCATAGTTATCAAATGTGGATAGAATATTTTGATCAAAGGCAGAAATGAAAATCTTATCCTCCATTTGATATTTTTGAATGAGAGCCCACAATTTTTTAGCCATTTCATCATATCGGGAAGAAGGGTTATCATCTTTAATTTCCATTGACCATCTAAATTCCCCGAACTGTTGAAAAAGTTCTTCCGCGGTTGGGATATAGGCACCTTTTCCGCGATAACTATATTTCCCTTGTAAATCTTTAAAATGGTAGCCTGCATCCAGCTCTTGAATTTCTGTAAGCGTCATGTCGGCAATTTTTCCTTGTCCATTGGTTGTCCGATCGACTGTTGGGTCGTGGATTGCAACCAAATAGCCGTCTTTTGTAATATGGAGGTCTGTATCGAGTACGTCAACGCCCATGTTTGCAGCGTTTGTAAACGCTGGGATTGTATTCGATGGGGCGAGAAGCTCGCCGCCCTGATGAGCAATCACCATTGGCCGGTCATTTTTGAAAAAACTCTTTTCTTTGATTTGCTTAACCGGAACAAAGTTAACCAACAATAGGAATACAAGAATGGCAGGAAGAACATATTTAAAAAATAGTAATCTTCGTTTCTTTTTTTTTAATGGTTTTCCAATTGTAACTGACTCCATGATATTACCCCCTTCTTAATATCCCTTTGAAAAATCAACTAGATTAATCGAAGGGGTTTTATCAGAAGTGTACTCTCTAAGGTTAGGGATTAAGATACTTTCCATCAGACGTTTATTATAATTTTCGGTTGAGCCTGAAGTGTGCGGGGTAATAATGACGTTTTCCAGCTCCCATAACGGACTTTCTGCACTTAACGGTTCTTTTTCAAATACATCCAGCCCCGCTCCGGCAATAATTCCTTCCAGTAACGCCGTGACGAGATCTTCCTCAACCACGATTTCACCGCGGCCAATATTAATAAAAAAGGCAGTAGACTTCATTTTCATAAATTGCTCTGCACCGAATAAACGGTGTGTTTCCTTCGTATGTGGTAACGTAACAACCACATAATCACACTTTGGCAGCAGAAGATCTAATTGGTCTAAAGTGTACATTTCATCCACATATTCAACCGGATTGCCCGAGTTTCTTACACCCAAGACTGTCATCCCAAATGCTTTGGCAAGCTTCGCTGTTTCTTTCCCAATTGCGCCAACACCGATAATCCCAACCGTTTTTTCATGCATTTCTAGTCCCATATGGGCATGATGCCATGTTTTCACTTGTTGATTTCTAACATATGTATGGATTTTTCTCGTTAAGCCAAGCATTAAGGCAAAAATCGTTTCGGAAATGGGATAGGCATGCACACCGTTGGCACTTGTAAGGGTAATGCCCCTTGTTTCCAATTCATCTAGCGGTAAGTTATCGACACCAGCACTCCATGTTTGCAGCCACTGTAGCTTTGACTGCGAGGCAAGGCAATATTCTTCAAGCCCTTTTTTCCAACCAGCAATAATTTCAGCATCCATTGCGTGCTCCTGCCAAACATCTTTATCTTTACTAACAATCAATTCCCAATCAGGAATCACTTTCTTTAATTGGTCGATGTGATCATGTACTAATTCTTGAGTAATGACTATTTTTCTTTTCTGCATCCGATTTCCTCCGTTCAAAATGATGTATACATACATTTATGATAACAAAAAAAAACCTTTCTGGTAAAAACTTCTGATTTTCCTTTTACCGGCTTTTGTGTTAGTATTTAGCGATACGAAATAAATGAAATGAATGCGGATCTTCTTGGCGAAGATTCTTTTTTATTGGACTAAAAGGAGAGGTTTTTATTTGAAAGAACGTTTGTGGACAAAGTCGTTTATCATGCTCATGGTGGGCAACTTATTTGTGTTTATGTCGTTTCAAATGCTTATTCCAACTTTGCCGCCATATATAAAATCTATAGGCGCATCAGGTTTGGAAATTGGTTTAGTAACGGCATTGTTTTCCATAGGAGCTGTACTTAGCCGGCCGTTTATCGGTTTTATGCTTGAATACAAGCCGAGGAAGTCGCTTGTCATAACGGGAGCTATCATGCTTTTAATCATTACGATTCTATATCCGATTTCACAGGTTGTTGTGATTTTTCTATTATTCCGCTTCGTACATGGTCTTGTTTGGGGCTGGTCAACCACTGTTAATGGCACAGCAGCCGTCGATGTAATTCCAAATTCGCGTCTTGGTGAAGGAATGGGCTATTTTGGCCTTTCGATTACCATTGGTATGATTATTGCTCCAAGTCTAGGAATCTTTTTATATAAAATTACTTCGTTCAACAACCTTATTTATATCTCCGCATTTCTAGGGTTTATCGCAGTCATTTTACTTACAGCCGTACGCAATCAAACTCCTGAAGCTGTAAAAAATACACGAAAAGAAGATCTTAAATTTTCCTATATGGGCTCTTTGGTTGAAAAATCAAGCTGGTTCCCGGCTTTTGTTACAATTATCATCAATCTTGGGTATGGAGCGATTGTTACGTTTATCGTCATCTTTGGCCAGGAACGAGGAATTGAGCAAATCTTTTTATTCTATATTTTTAATGCAATCATGGCCACTTTGGCGCGGCCAATCGCCGGAAAATGGTTTGATGAAAAAGGGCCATTCGGTCTCGTATTATTCTGTACAGCTTTGACATTTGTAGGAATGTGGGTACTCTCCTTAGCGCATTCGAGTCTGTTTATTGCCATTGCCGGTGTTTTATTCGGAGCTGGTTTCGGCTGCTTGATCCCAACATTGCAATCATGGGCATTATTAATGACACCGACACATCGGCGCGGTGTGGCTAATGGAATGATCTTTTCGTCTATTGATTTAGGCATTGGGCTTAGCGGTATTATCTTTGGTGGACTAGCGCAATTTGTTGATATCGCCACTATTTTCAGGATTGCGAGTCTTTTTCTCATTGTCGCCATTGTCTTAGTTGTTATTATGGAAAGAAAGAAACTTGTAGCTTCACAGGAAAGCGTGATAACGAAGAAAAAGGTCAGGACCTCATTTTAGATTTGGGGGCTTGGCCTTTTTCTTTTTTCTCATAAGATAAGAAAGTATAAAATTTTCGCCTTTGAGAATTGTCTAGCGCAAGCGTCGCTAGCCCCTCAAGGTCACACGCCAGCCAAAAAGTAAAGCAAACCTTTCGTCCGGCTCGTCTTGTTCTATGCCTGAGGCTGAGCAGGGCGCTTGCGCTTTACTGATTGTAATCCGATTCGCTAATAAAATGAAATATTCGCTAATAAGTGAACCTGATTCGCTAATAAACCCTTCGAATTCGCTAATAAACTCTCAAAATTCGCTAATAAATAATTGGGCGAGTAAAATTGACTGCTTTTCTTGTGAGAAAAACATGTTTACAAGTCTCTTCTCATTACATTTTTTCGAGAATTCGACGTCCAAAATGGATAAACTACCCCTCAAAGGGCTGTTTTTTCCAAAAGCTACTGTATTTAAAGCAATTTGCCGATATTTTTAAATGATAAGAAATTTCGACTTCGAGAATTGTCCAGCGCAAGCGTCCTTAGCGGCGCTCCGCCTTACGATAAGTCAACATCTGACCGCTTACGCTCACCGTGTTTCCTCCAATACTCACTCGAAGCGCTCCGATCCATACGCCGCTGACTAGGGCGCGTGTGCTTTCCTTATTGTACAATTTCTGGTCATCTTTGCTTACTAACTGTCCAAACCACATACATAAAAAAGAAGCACCTGCTTGAAGCGCCATGTCCATTTGAAAAGTTATAACTGGTATAAAACTTGCAAAATAATAAAATAGAATTCTATTGAAGAGGATACACCGCTATCAAATAAAGAAAAAATATGAAAGGATGTTCCTCCAAAGAATTCCTACAGCACCGTAGACAGAATACGATCGCAGAGTGCCATTGTATTTACATTATCACGTCCATTTGATGTTGGCGTTTCACCACTTTTACAACAGTCAATAAAATGAGTCATTTCCCCAACAAAACCTCGTAAATAAAGGTCTCTGTAGGCACCAGACATAGGGGTAGCAGATGGTGTAAATACAGTATCTGTCTCTTTAAGCGATTTCCACGGTAGATTATCAAATGTTTGTGACTCATGAACTGTAAGCGAATTAATTTCATCAGCAAAAGCAAATCCATGATCAAACGTCACAAGCATATTTTCACTTTCCCGCGACCAAGCCGTCATTCCTGCCAAATAAAGGCTGCCAACGACGCCATTTTCAAACTTTAACGAAATACTATGAGAAACAAACTCATTGTCACTATTTTTAAAACCTGTAACTTGTATAACTTCTCCAAATAAATAGCGTATAAGATCAACAATATGTATTGCAGCCAACTTCATAAATTGTTCTTCATTATTGCAAAATGGTGTGCTGTCCACCGCAAATCTTGCTTGAAAGGAATGCACAGTACCTAGTTTACTGCTCGTAATTAATTCTTTTAACTTTGTATAGCAAGGAGCATAACGTTTCATAAATCCAACCATTAATGTTACACCCGCTTGTTCAGCAGCATCAGCAATTTCTGCAGCTTGCTCAGCACTCATTCCAAGAGGCTTATCTACAAATACATTTTTACCAGCTTTAATGCAATCTAGCACGAATGAAGGTTGATCTTCAGGTTGAGCAACCACAACAACTCCGTCACAATCTTCATTTTGCAACATCTTTTTATAGTCATCGTAAGGTGTTCCCTTACTACCAAAACGTTGAAGAGCAGCTTTGGAACGATCTATATTTCGTGTAGAAATCGCTTGTATATTTGCCCCTGCTTCAATAGCAGAAGGATAAATGTTTGTTGAGGCATGGAATCCTGCACCAATAAAACAGAGATTGGCTTTTTTCACTATCATCTCTCCTATGTGTTTAATCGTAATGGATACATCTTTTGATTCAAATCAAAAATACCATGAATTCGAAATATTTGTCTATTAAAGCGAGCATTTATGAACGACTGAAAATAAGTTATTCCAAATGATACCAGATTAGCTAAATAGCTATTTTTCACCGTGAATTCTTTTAGAAATTAAGTGATAATTCCATCACTTTCAAAATGGTATATAATTAAAATTAGATAAATTACAAGGGGAACATAAGGATTAAAGTTATTTTTAGAATGGAGAATAAAGGATGTTAAAAACAGAAAATGATATCATCCAGCTTGTAAAAGAAGATAAGTGGATGATGGATATATTATATTCAGCACAATCTCTTAATCTTCCGGACTGGTGGGTTTGTGCTGGCTTTGTTCGTTCTAAAATATGGGACACTCTCCACGGATTTACGGAAAGGACACCTATTCCAGATATTGATGTAATCTATTATGACGAGCGAAATGTCGAGGAGACTGAAGAAAAGAGACTAGAAGATAATTTAAGAGGTATCCAGCCGAATGTTCCGTGGTCGGTAAAAAACGAAGCAAGAATGCATGTTAGAAATGATATTCCGCCCTATACTTCCTCGGTGGACGCGATGTCTAAATTCCCGGAAACAGCCACTGCCCTTGGTCTAAAGCTAGATGAAAATAACAATGTGGTATTAGCTGCTCCCTGGGGAGTACAGGATGTCCTCCATTTTGAAGTGAAGCCAACTCCATTTTTTGCTGAAACGAAAGAACGGGCAGCGGTTTACGAAGGGCGGCTTACGAGAAAGAATTGGAAGGCAATTTGGAATAAGGTAAAGGTGAGCCATCTTCTTTAACAAACATGATGACTTTTAAAGAGTTGAATTTAGAAGAATTTTATGAAATAGCAGCTGAAATCTTACAAGCTTTGTAGTATTTTTCCTAATATTTGTAGTGAGGAGTAGATTCTCACTGTGATTTCCAAATAATATCCAAGAAATGTCGTAAGTTTTGTAAAAGATGTAGTAAGTAGACGAAAATATGTCATAAGTGCCCAGAAGTATGTAATAAGCTTAGGTTTTTGAAATGATAGAGGTGATAATCATGGGAGAAATTAATAAGCAAAGTCCAATTGATGCAGCACATCAGTTTATCCACAAGTATTTTTCTTATTGCCAAGGTGCCCTATTAGCTGGGAGTGTTGTTCGCGGTGAAGCAACAGAAACATCTGACCTTGATATTGTTATTTTCGATCAGACCATTAGTTCATCCTATAGAGAGTCATTAATTGACTTTGACTGGGCTATTGAGGTCTTTGTGCATAATTTAAGTTCATATAAGCATTTTTTCAAAAATGATGTTGAAAGAGCGAGACCCTCATTGCCGAGAATGGTTTCAGAAGGAATTATTTTAAAAGATGTCGGAATAATGGATTCAATAAAAAAAGAGGCTGATGAATTATTATCTAATGGACCGGCAGAATGGTCAGCTGAAACAATAAAAACAAAACGATATTTTATTTCAGATGCTCTTGATGATTTTATCGGTTGTTCTAATAGGGGAGAAGAAATTTTTATTGCAAACACTTTAGCCGAATTGGTAAGCGAATTTGTTTTAAGAACAAACCGTAAATGGATTGGTGCATCGAAATGGATAGTTCGTGCATTAAGACAGTATGACGAAGATTTCGCAAATCATTTTGTAGAGGCCTTTGATCGTTTTTATAGGACAGGTGAAAAGAAACCTGTGGTTGATTTAGTTGATCAAGTCTTGGAGCCCTTTGGTGGAAGGCTATTTCGCGGATTCTCATTGGGGAAAAAGTGATAAAAATTAGTAAAACAGAAAAAAGGCTTTGGTTTAACCAATGCCTTTTTTGAATATGATGTTAATGATTTTGCATAGACCTTATTCAACATCATAACAAAATATGTAACATAAGTCTATATTTTCAAGAATTTCCTCTGTATGATGGCAATATAAAAGGGAAAAGAGGGAAGGAATTTGCATATTAAATCATTAGAACTCGAAAAGCTTTTAAAACGAATTTTTAATAAAGAGCAAAAAGTGTTAACGGTCAAGCAACTACATGGCGGTGCTCAAAAAGTTGTCTATAAGGTGGCGTGTCTGGACGGATTTACTTGTATTTTGTACGTTTGGGATTGGTCAAAAAATTATGTTTTAGGTCGTGCTAAAAATGAGAAAGCAAAACCTATCGGTCAATCATATGGTGCTGAATTGTTCGAGTATAACTTCAAATATTTACAACAACTAGGGATTCGTGTGCCTAACGTTTACTATATTGATAGAACACAATCAAGTTATTCTTTTGATTTCGCGATTGTTGAAGATGTTGGGAATATTGATCTATCAGCATACATCCAAGCCAATCCAGAGTTAAAGCCATTTGTTCTTAAAAAGCTAGAAAATATGCTTAAGAGGATTCATAAACATAGTTCTGAAAAATACGGACAACTCAACCTAGTAGACAGAATTGAAAAACAATCTTTGACATGTGAACAAATTGTTTTGAATGAGACATTAAAGGATTTGGACCATCTAGTAGGAAATGTGCCAAGCATTGCCGAAAATAAGGATCGATTAACGAAGGTGTTATACAAATTGTATGGTGATTTATCCCCGCGAAGAAAGTACGGGTTAATCCATGGGGAATTAGGCCCGGACCATGTAAGGGTGGATCCAGAGGGGAACCCTATTTTAATTGATATTGAAGGATGCAAATTCTTTGATATAGAATATGAGCATGCTTTTTTGGAATTTCGTTTTGGGGAGCATTATCGGTATATCCGAAACGATGAACTTGACCCAAATCGGATGTTATTTTATAAATTCCACTTACATATCTCATATTCATCTGGCCCAATTAAGATTATTGAAGGTGGTTTCCCGGATGCCGATTTCATAAGAGATATTGTAGATTATAATGTGAAGGCAACACTTGGTTTTCTAAATAATGAAAATTAAGGCGTATGAATAAATTAAAAAAAACGCTTGGAATGAAAAAATCCAAGCGTTTATTACATTTCTTTACTGTATTAAGGAGTGGCACTTATCAACCCCCAAGGAACAGGTCGATGATATTTGATGCCGTCGATGTTTTTTTATTATAAAACTCGGAATACCCACATTTCTTACAAAAAACCACAGTAAAGCTGTTGTGCTGAATATCTAACATTTTTGACAGCCCGGTACCAGTCATCGCTACATCTTTCGTGCCAGTATCCCTGCTTCCGCATTTAATACAGCCCTTTTCACTCATAATTTCACTCCTCTAAAATTCTCTTTAATTATCTACGAATAATGAGTTGAAAAGTTTCCCATTATGGCATAAAAAAGTTAATGGGACGAGGAGCAGCCTGTCCCCTCGTCCCAAACCGTTAGATGTTTTCTTTTCTTCTCTTTTGCTGAATCCGCATTGCCAATAAACCGGCTAATGTGAAAGCTAATCCAATTGCTAAATTGTTATACATTGAGGTGGCGGTGCTTGGTAGATGATTTCCTGTTTCTACTGGGGATGACCCTTTGTCAATGTCCCCGCCGCCGCCACTTGATGGGTCATCGCTGCCGGTATCTCCGGGATTCGTTGTCGGATTATCAGTGCCAGTATCACCTGGATTTGGTGCAGGGTTATCCGTGCTGCCGTCTCCTGGATTTGGTGCAGGGTTATCCGTGCTGCCGTCTCCTGGATTTGGTACAGGATTATCAGTGCCACCATCTCCTGGATCTGGATTTGGGTTATCACCATCGCCTCCTGGATTGTCACCTGGCTGCTCATCGTTTTGAATGTTTTCAATCGTAATAATTTCGACGGCTTTTGCACCCTTACTGTCTCTAACATAAACAGTATACGGACCATTTTCAGTTACTTCGAACTTATTATCGGTGATATCGGTTCCGGATGTTGCAAAATCTTCAATTGTTTTTTCACCTGCGAGCCATTGCATAGCGAGCACTTTTTTTGCGTTCGTAGCTACTGTGATTGTCACAGGCTCCTTTGTTGTCTCGGTTGTTGAGGGCGTTAGATCAACAGTAATTTCCCCAGGATTTTGTGCTGCTAATAAATTTGTTGCTAAACTAGCTAAGACTTTCTGTCCTTCCACGTTCGGATGTACGTCGCCATTCGGAAGGATTAACTCTGCTTGTTTACCTTTATAGGCGGAATATGCGTCAGCTAAAAGTAAGTTAGATTGAAATGCAACACCCTGGAATCCTGCGTTCACTCCCGGTAGGAATTGTTCCCCAAGTGGATAAAGAGCAGCTAGGGTATCCGAAAAGGGATTGTAAATGTTGTAAATGATAATTTGTGCATCAGCATTTTGCGCTTTAATAGTTCCAATTATCGCACCTAAGTTTTTAAAAAGATTACCAGAAATTTCCTGAATGATCTTTCCAAATGCTAGAGGGTCAATAGGTGTAGTTGGATTAGCACGAAGAGCCTTTATCGCGTCATCTTGTAAAAAATCATTACTCCCAATATCTAATGTTATAACATCAGCATTTTTAATAGCTTCTTGATTTTCAGGTTTGTTTATTTCTGTTAACAAAGTACTTGTGGTCCAGCCGCCGCCGCTAATGTTTTTTGTGACATCATAATTACCATTTCCAATTAAATAAGGAAAGGCCTTTGGGGATGGTTCACTGTTTCCATTGTTTTCAAGATTCCAGCCAAATGTAATAGAATCTCCTAAGGCAACAAGATTTGGTTTTACATTATTTTCTGCAAAGGCAAACGATGAGAAAGATGTACTAAAAGCCAACACTATTGCAAATAAGAGAGAAAAACGTCTAAACTTCAAAGAAATCTCCTCACAATCTATTAAATTTTCCTGCCAAATTCTATTATAATTCTACCTATTCGGAATACTCAATAAATACCATTCTACAAATTACGTACAAAGACCTAGGTGACAGGCACCTTGTCCCACTTTAGGATGGGGACAAAGTGCCTGTCCCCTCGTCCCGGAAAAAAGGAATTATAAAAAAAATGCCGAATATAGATATTGATGTAAAAAGATCTTAACGAGGTAACGAGGAGCTTGAGTCGAATGTGGAAGAAAACCTTGCTAGCAATTATATCGTTATATTTATTTTGGATTATACTCTTACCTGAAAGCTGGAAAGAAATTTTTGCTTCATTTTTAACTATTAAATCAAATCATCTCGACCATAAAGTAAATGTACTTTTTACAATTATCTTCTTCATTTGGATGTTCGTTTTATTTGTGACAATAACCTACCGTTCTTGGAATAGGGCTAAACAAATGAAAAGACCGTAGGACTGGCTACTCGTCCTCTTATGGAAGATTGCAACCAATTCTTACAACTATCATTTATCAATAATCGGGACGAGGAGTAATCTAGATAATTTGAATAAAGGGAGGTGTGCTCATATTGATAAAAGATAAAAAATTTTTCTTTGTTGCAATCATTCTTTTTTTTATTTCTATGATATTAAATTTTCCTTTCCCCGATGAAAATCCTCTTGGGGAGACAGTTGCTACTTTGTTAAATATCCCTGTTAAGTCTTCTAATGGATTACTTTATGTAGGTATCACTTCGTTCCTTTTATTAATTCTAAGTCTATTTTTTCTTTCGAAATCACTAAAGAAATATCATGGCAGGTTTATCTTGCTTTCAATTGTTGTTGCAATATTTTTACCACCGTTCATTGTCGATTTATTCCAAAAGACATTAGCAACAGGCATTTATGCAATTTCCTATCAGAAGGAAGAAAGTAATTGTCGTTTTGAAATGATGGGTGAGACAACATTACACGGGGTTTGTGAACTTCCATTAGAAAATTACAGCAAGAATAAAATTCAATTTACTATTGAATTTTATGATAAATATGATTTTAAAGAGGATTTACCAATGGTTACACTTATGAACAAAAATGCCCCATATGAGGTTAGGCTAAGAGGGAATCAAAGTGAACGAGTGAAAATTGAGACAGATATAGATGTGTCAAAGATGAAAAATCATATTGAAAGCGGCAATGCGTCATCTGTTAGTATTATCATTAAATCGGGTGAAAGAATCAGAAAACTATGATCTTCGAATAACACGGGAAAGGACATTGTCCCCCTATGGAAGATTGCAATCTATACTGACAACTATCATTTATAAATAATCGGGATGATGAGCCTGTCCTCTTGTCCCAGTTAGGAGTGATGATGTGCTCCAACTTAAGGATATTATAACCCCTGTTGATTTTATCGTTACGGAAGAAACCACGTTAAAAGAATCGATTACCCTTATGTACCGAAAGAAGTGGAATTTGTTGCCTGTTACAGACTCAAGCAAGCATCCGGTCGGGGTTTTTACCCGCAGCAGTTTGTATCAAATGGTGATAGAAGAAATCCCACTAACGACTCCTATCAAAAATTACATAAAGAAACAGGTTGAAAAGATCTGTGTTGATACCCCGTATGAAAGAATTGAAGAACTCGTCAAAAATAGTAAGGTTGGAACCGGTGTGGTTGTTGATGACAAAAACCGTGTCGTCGGTATCCTAACGAAAACAGATATGGTGATATCGCTCCTGCAAATGTCACAAGAGTTGCAAACGATTACAAAATTAAAACGGACGTTAGAAACAGCGATTGACCATGCTTTTGATGGAATTGTCATGGCGGATGAAAGGAAGGTCATCACGATGGTCAGTCCGCAGCTTCTGGAGTTGTTCAATCTTTCAGAAGAGGAGGTATTGTACCAGCCTGCCGCGAAAGCATTGCCGCATCTTCAGTTAGACAACGTCTATGAAACGAAAGCTGCAGAGGTTAGCGGTTTTTTAGAAATTAACGGGATAAAATATATCGTTCACCGTATCCCAATCGTAGAGGAAAGCAAAGTCATCGGGGCAATTGGCAAGGTTGTGTTCCGACAATTAAATGAAGTAAGCGAATTATTTAAAAAGCTGCAGAAGGCTGAAAATAAAGCGAATTTTTATCATCAGCAATACCAGCAGGCGGAAACAGCTAAGTTTACTTGGGATCATATCTTAAGTGTGGACCCATTGATGGAAAAATTGAAAAAAAGCGGGGCGAAAGCTGCGAAAGGCAGGTCAAAGGTGCTTATCCGCGGTGAAAGCGGCACTGGTAAAGAGCTGTTTGCCCATGCGATTCATAATAGCAGTGCCAGAAGTACTGGTAAATTTATAATCGTAAATTGCGCGGCAATTCCTGAGGATTTGCTAGAATCTGAGTTTTTTGGTTATGAAGACGGGGCATTTACCGGAGCGCGACCAAAAGGGAAACTGGGAAAGTTCGATTTGGCCAATGGAGGCACGCTTTTCTTGGATGAAATTGGCGATATGTCACTAGGTTTGCAGGCAAAGCTGCTTCGCGTACTTCAAGAGCGGGAATTCTACCGGGTTGGTGGAACAGTTAAAATAAAGGTTGACGTCAGAATTATTGCCGCAACCAATCGAAATCTGGAAGAAATGGTCAGGGACGGCCTATTCCGTGAAGATTTATACTATCGCCTAAATGTCATTTCATTAAATGTCCCACCTCTCCGTCAGCGCCCGTTTGATATTGATCATTTATTCGGGCAGTTTATGATTGAATTCAATCAAATTTTAGGCACAAGCATTTCCGGAATGGAGGCTCGTGCTAGGGAAGCACTCCTCGATTACGACTGGCCGGGCAATGTCCGCGAATTACGGAATGTGATGGAACGGGCGATGACATTTTCCGAAACTGGAAAAATCAAATACGAGGATCTGCCAGATTATCTATTAAATCAGGTTCCGAATAAAGAACTGGCCCTAAATGTATCCATGGTCGAAAATGCCGAGCTGGAAGCGATTAAAAAAGCGCTTGTCCAGGTACACGGAAATAAAGTCCAAGCGGCAAGATTACTAGGAATCAGCCGTTCGGGTTTATATGAAAAAATAAAAAAGTACAAACTAGGAAAACAGAAATATTACTAAGATAATAGTGTCCATTTATTGGACAATTATTTGTTTAGACTGTGTGTTTGAAAAACACTCTCTTTTACTTATTGGCGTAAAAGCCGCGGTTTTATTTTTCTGAATATTGGCATAAAATTTGCATATTAAAAGCAAGAGAGAATTTTTAATATAAGGGAGGAACCCTGGATGAATATCGGAAGTCTTTTGTCGCAATCTGCCCGTAAGTTCCCGCATATACTCGCAATTGAATGTGAAGGAAGGGCTTATACGTATCGCGAATTTAATGAGGAAGTGAACCGGCTTGCTCACGGCCTATTGGAGCAGGGTGTGAAAAAAGGTGACAAGTTAGCGTTGATGATGAAGAATTCGGATCACTTTGTGTTTTCCTTTTTTGCCGCTGTTAAAATTGGTGCTATCGCCGTCCCTGTTAACTTTCGATTAACTGCTACAGAGATTCAGTACATTTTAGAGCAATCGGATGCGGCAATTGTGGTCTGCGACAAGGAATTCGAACAAATCATTGCTGCGGCGAAGCAAGGTACGATTGTGAGTAAGGTGATCACGGTTGGTGACCCGGAAACTGCGGGTTTTTATTCTTATGAAAAAATTTTATCTGAGAGGACTAGTGAACCGGATATTGAGGTTTCTGAGAAGGATGATGTCGAGATTTTGTACACTTCTGGCACGACAGGCCGTCCAAAAGGAGCCCTCTTTGATCATAGTCAAATTTTTAAAGTCGGAATTTCCGTTGTCATCAATATGGGGATCGGGCAGCATGAGCGCATTCTTCATTTAGCACCGCTATTCCACTCAGCCCAATTGAACCTATTCCTTATTTCCGGCGTTGCCCTTGGTGCGACCCATATTATTCATCGCGATTTTCATCCAGTTAAAACATTGCAAGCGATTCAAGAGCATAAGATTACCCATCTCTTCGCGGTTCCGGCGATGTATACCTTTCTGCTGCAGGTTCCAAATGCCGCCGAGTACGACTTATCTTCTATTAAGAGAGTCGGATACGGTGCGGCCCCAATGGCACCGGAACTGGTCAAAAAAAGTATGGAAATCTTTAAAACGGACCAATTTTATAACCTATGCGGCTTGACTGAAGCGGGACCGGGCGGGATTCTTCTTGATCCAGAAGGGCATAAGCTCCTTCTCGGTAAGGGCGGGAAGCCAATTTTCATGACGGAAACTAGGGTTGTTAATGAAGAAGGTAAGGATGTATTGCCCGGTGTGATTGGTGAATTTATTCTCCGCAGCCCAATGGTGATGAAAGAATATTATAAAAAGCCGGAGGAAACAAAGAGCACGCTGAAAGGCGGTTGGCTCTATACAGGAGATTTGGCGACGATTGACGACGAAGGCTATATTACCTTAGTTGACCGGAAAAAGGACATGATTATCTCAGGTGGAGAAAATGTTTACTCCGTTGAGGTCGAAGGAGTTCTGTATGAGCATCCGGCTGTCCTCGAAGCAGCGATTATCGGGCTGCCGGATGAAGTCTGGGGCGAGGCAGTCTGTGCAATCATTGTGCCAAAAGAAGGTGCCGTGATTGATGAGGCCGAACTGCGCAGCTTCTGCCGGGAGAAGTTGGCTGGATTTAAAGTGCCAAGGCACATTTTTATCGAGCAACAGCTGCCAAGGAATGCATCGGGGAAAATACTGAAATATCAGCTGCGGCAGAAAATGAGGGATTTGGTAAATTGACCTGATTTTCGGTGATTAGTTTCTAAGGTATGTCGTAATAGTCATGCGATATGTTGTAATTGACTAAAAATAGGTAATAAGTGATCGGAAATCCGTCGTAAGTGTCCTAAAATATGTCATAAGTGCCTAAGGTTTAAGGTGCTTTCCAATTAATATCCAGCAAATGTCGTAAGTATTGAAAAATAGGTAATAAGTGACCGGAAATATGTCGTAATTAACCGGATATTTGTAGTAAGTTCACGAGGTTCGAGTTGCAATTAATATC
>NZ_LDNB01000021.1:0-219787 GCF_001026695.1 Neobacillus vireti | reverse complement strand
GAGTTGCTTTCCAATTAATATCCAGTAAATGTCGTAAGTTTCGAAAAATAGGTGGTAAGTGCCCGAAAATATGTCGTAAGTGACCGGATATTTGTAGTAAATTCTCGAGATTCGAGTCGCTTTCCAATTAATATCCAGCAAATGTCGTAAGTATTGAAAAATAGGTAATAAGTGACCGGAAATATGTCGTAATTAACCGGATATTTGTAGTAAGTTCACGAGGTTCGAATTGATTTCCAATTAATATCCAGTAAATGTCGTAAGTTTCGAAAAATAGGTAATAAGTGACCGGAAATATGTAGTAATTAATCTAAAATACGTAGCAAATGCGCAGAAATACGTTGTAAGAGAGGTAATTTAACATGAAACATCCATACTTAAACGAAGATCATGAAATTTTTCGTCAGTCATTAAGAAAGTTTTTAGAAAAGGAAGCATATCCCTTTTATGAGCAGTGGGAAGAAGATCGGATGATTCCCCGTTCCTTTTGGACAAAGATGGGCGAGCAGGGGTTTCTATGCCCTGATATCGCTGAAAAATATGGCGGCAGTGAGGTTGATTGGGGATTTGCCGTTGTTATTAACGAGGAACTGGAGCGAGTAGGCTCCGGATTAGTAGGCATTGGACTTCACAATGATATTGTGGTTCCGTATATCACCTCCTATGGGACGGAGGAACAGAAGCAGCGCTGGCTGCCAAAGTGTGTTACCGGCGAAATCATTACCGCGATTGCGATGACAGAGCCCGGTACTGGTTCCGACCTCGCCAACATCAAAACAACCGCCAAGCTGGATGGAGACCATTATATCGTCAACGGTCAAAAGACGTTCATCACAAATGGGATTCAATCCGACTTGATAGTTGTGGCAGTTAAGACCGACTTGCAAGCTCTACCGAAGCACAAAGGTGTCAGCCTGCTTGTCATCGAACGAGATGCTCCCGGTTTCTCCAGAGGTAGAAAACTGAACAAAGTGGGACTCCACTCACAGGATACTGCGGAACTGATTTTCGAAGATTGCCGTGTTCCGCAAGAAAATCTGCTCGGCGATGAGGGCAATGGCTTCCTTTACTTAATGGAAAAACTCCAACAGGAACGGCTTCTTGTCGCGATTGGGGCGCAAACGGCGTCGGAAGTGATGCTGAAAATGACTCTGGATTACGTGAAAAGCCGGGAAGCGTTCGGAAAACCTGTCGGCCAGTTTCAAAATACGCAGTTTAAAATTGTCGAAATGACTACCGACATTGAAATGGGCAGGGTGTTTTTAGATCAGTTAATTGCCGAGCATATTGAAGGAAAAAACGTGGTCACAAAGGTGTCAATGGCAAAATGGAAGCTGACGGATATTGCCAAGAAAATAGCGGCAGAATGTATGCAGCTCCACGGCGGTTATGGATATATGGAAGAATACGAGATTGCCAGAAGATTTCGCGACATTCCGGTTTCGAGCATCTACGCCGGCACGAATGAAATTATGAAAACAATTATTGCGAAAAACCTAGGATTATAGAAAGTGAGGATGAAGAACATGCGTGAGGTAGTAATTGTTGAGGGGGTCCGTACCCCTGTTGGAAGAAGAAATGGTGTGCTAAAGGACATCCGTCCCGATGACCTGGCAGGGCTGACCTTAAAGGAACTTGTCAACCGGGCGGGGATTGATCCGGCGATTGTGGATGATGTTATTTTAGGGTGTGTCACTCAAGCGGGGGAACAAGCAGGGGATATCGCGCGGGTAGCAGCGTTAATCGCTGGATTTCCAATTGAGGTGCCAGGCACCACGATTGACCGCCAATGCGGCTCAAGTCAGCAGGCGGTGCATTTTGCCGCGCAAGCCATCCTTGCGGGGGATATGGATGTAGTTATTGCTGGTGGTGTTGAAAGCATGTCTCGTGTACCAATGGGTTTAAATTATAAAGGGGTAGAAGAACCATTTAGTCCGAATTTAAGGTCAAAGTACGAAATGATTCATCAAGGGCTGTCAGCTGAGCGGATTGCCGAAAACTACGGATTTACCCGTGAGGAACTTGATCAATTCTCTCTCGAAAGCCATCAAAAAGCATTAAAGGCTCAAGAAGAGGATTATTTTTCAAGAGAGATCTTTCCGTTAGAAGTAACGCTTCCGGACGGAACAACAACCGTTATTAAGGAGGATTCTGGTCCAAGAAAAGGTACATCGTTGGAAGCATTGGCAGGACTAAGAACTTCTTTTAAAGAAGATGGCGTCATTCATGCTGGAAATGCCAGCCAAATTAGCGACGGGGCGGCCGCGTTATTACTCATGTCACGTGAGAAAGCGGAGGAACTCGGGCTTAAACCGCGATTCCGTGTTCACACCCGCGTGGTCGTTGGTTCTGACCCAACCTTGATGCTGACAGGGCCGATTCCTGCCACACATAAGGCACTAGAAAAATCCGGGCTCTCCATCGATGATATCGATGTATTCGAAGTAAATGAGGCATTCGCGCCAGTACCGCTTGCCTGGCTGAAGGAAACGGGTGCAGATCCGACAAAGCTGAATCCAAATGGGGGTGCGATTGCCCTTGGTCATCCACTAGGCGGCAGCGGCGCTCGCTTAATGGTGACGATGATGCACGAACTCGAGCGAAGCGGCGGCCGCTACGGATTGCAAACGATGTGCGAAGGCCACGGCATGGCAAATGCTACGATAATTGAGCGATTAGTTTAACAATCAGAGGTTAATTGCTGTCCATTTAAATTGGATTCGCTGATTGAATGGGGAAATTCGCCGATTGAAGTCCAAAATTTCGCCGATAGAATGGCCAGATTCGCCGATAGAACCCGGAAATTCGCTGATAGAACGGAATATTGTTTGATAACGATAAGAAATGGGAGCAAATCTGTAATTCTACCGGGGTAGATTGTACAGAAAAAACATATTGGGTTAATAAAAAGCGAAAATGAAGATTTTTTCTAGGTAACACTCTTCGGAAATAATTAAGGCAATCGGCGCACCCGACGATTGCCTGCAAATCTATCAATGGAGGCGTTCAAAATGACCACGACAATCGGAAAAATCTTTGATTTAACAGTGAAAAAGTTTCCGCACAAGGAAGCCCTCTACGATTTTCGGAAAAATGTCCGCTACACCTATCAAGAGTGGAGCGAACAAGTCAACCGGCTTGCAAATGCCCTGCTAAACGAAGGAGTCAAAAAAGGAGACCGTGTCTCCACCTTCATGTTTAACACCGAAGAATTGGGAACTGCCTTCTTTGCCTGCGCGAAAATCGGAGCAATTTTTAATCCGATTAATTTCCGCCTCACACCTGAGGAAGTGGCGTATATTTTATCGGATGCCACTCCAAAGGTTGTTCTTTTTGAAAAAGCATTGGAGCCAGTCATCGGGGCGATAGAAAACCGCTTCGACAAAATCTCTTTCTGGTTCATTGATGAGGAAAAACCGGAATACGCCGCCAGCTATCAAGAAAAAGTCGCCTCCGCCTCCACTAAAGATGTTCAAGCTGAAGTCAATGAGAACGATATCTACGCATTTATCTATACAAGCGGCACAACCGGAAGGCCAAAAGGAGTCATGCACAGCCACCGAAATATGGTGGATCAAAGCGTATTATGTAATGCTGCTCAGAAGCTTGAGTCGGAAGATGTAGGCCTCGTGACGGCACCGATGTTTCATTGTGCCGAACTGCATTGCGCTTTCCTGCCAAGGGTGCATATTGGTGCAAAAAATGTCATCTTGCATCAATTCAATCCCAAAGCGATCCTTCGATTAATCGAACAAGAAAAAATTACGAAATTATTTGCCGCACCAACCATGTGGAACATGCTTCTTCAAGAAGATTTGAGCCAATATGACCTATCAAGTCTGAAGCTTGGTTTATATGGTGCAGCTCCCATGGCTCCGACGCTTGTGCATGCTCTCCATGACCGCTTAGGGATCACCTTAATTCAAGCCTATGGGATGACAGAAATGGGGCCGGCGATTACCTTTTTATCGGAGAGTGACCAGCTCCGAAAAGCGGGTTCCGCGGGACAGGCAGCGCTAAGCCACGATATCCGGGTTGTCCACACAAGGGAAGATGGACCATCAGAGCCTGACGATGTTGTCGCAACCGGAGAAACTGGTGAGATTATTGTTCAAGGGCCGTGTATGATGATTGGCTATTTCAACCGCGAAGAAGCAACGGAAAAAGCGTTGTATAAAGGCTGGTACCATTCGGGTGATATTGGTTATCTCGATAAAGATGGTTTCCTGTTTGTAAATGATCGTGTCGACGATATGATTATCAGCGGCGGGGAGAATATCTACCCAAGGGAAGTGGAGGATGTTCTTCATGCACATCCGGGCGTCCTAGATGTTGCGATTGTCGGCCAGCCTGATGACCGCTGGGGCGAAACCGTGACGGCTTTTGTTGTGAAAAAAGATCCGAATCTGAACGAAGAGGAATTGGATGAATTCTGCAAAAATAGTGATAGTCTCGCAAACTATAAGCGCCCGCGCAAATATGTTTTCTGTGAGGCATTGCCGCGAAATGCCAGCGGGAAAATCATGAAATTTGTCCTAAGAAAACAGCTGGAGGAGCTTTTTACTCCAGGTCCAACGAATTCGTAAGAGAGGATCATCACAATGTTAAAAGGTGTTAAGGTCATCGATTTCACTAAAGGAAGAATCCGGTGTCGAAACGGCGTTTAAATTAATTGCCCATATCGATGTTGTGATTGAAAGCTACTATTGAATAAAACAAGGGACAGCCTCTAAAGCTGTCCCTTGTTTTATTTGTGCAACCCCACCTTTTACTAACGCTAGCTGGTGAGTGAGTAATCCCCTAATTGTTCTCAGACGAATCCCCTTTTTCAATCGTATTAAATGTTTTAATAATCGTCTTAGCCAAAATTTCGATTCCTGTCAGTAGTGCATCATGATTAAAGGTCATTTTTGGATGATGGAGACCTGGTACTAAGTCACAACCAAGCCCAAGCATCGTTGCTTTAATAGTTGGCCTCTTTAGTGTGTAAAAATGAAAGTCCTCGCCGCCGCTGGACATGTAGGGCATGACATGGTTTGCCTGTCCAAGTGTTTCCGTAATGACATCCTGCATAATTGCTTGGGCCTCCACACTAATTTGGGCAGCGGCGACTCCAGCATTCACTTGAAGTGCAATCTCTACCCCGTAAAGTAAAGAAACAGATTCCATGATTTTTTCAACGCGCTCGGATAGTTGATTCATGACATCGTTACTTTGGGCACGAAGATCCAATGCGAATGTTGCACGCCCAGGGATAATATTGCTGCTTTCTCCGCCTGCATGGAATGAAGTCATTTTAACTGAGTAAGGGACCATCGGGTTAAGATGGATTTTGCTGAGTTCATTAACGATTGATGCCCCAACCTCAATCGCATTTTGCCCTTGATGCGGTCTGGCACCGTGGGCATCGGTTCCATTTATTTCACCAGTAATAAACTGGGCTGCACCGTTAATAATTCCCGATGAAGCCTTTCCAAAGGGTACTTCTTCCATCGGGCGAAGATGAACACCATATAAATAGTTAATATCATCGACCACTCCTTTTTCAATTAACTTTAATGCCCCTGTTCCTTTTTCCTCTGCGGGTTGAAAAATGAATTTTAACCTGCCAGGTGGTTGATAATTCATCTTTTTAAGTAAAAGTAATGTCCCGAAAACGATCGTCATATGCGCATCATGACCACAGGAGTGATTGGCTTGAAACGTGCCGTCTACCTCCTGCCAAAGTGCGTCGATATCTGTTCGCAGCCCAACACAGGCTTCACCCGAGCCAATTTCAGTTACTAGCCCGGTACAATCATCAAAAGAAGTAATAGAAAGACCAAGGTTCTCTATCAATCCCTTCAAATAATCTGTCGTGTTATATTCCTTCCAGCTAATCTCGGGATTGGTATGTAAATGGTTAAAAATACGGTAAAGTTCTGATTTCAATTCAGCGAGCTCTGTTTGCATGATTTCCTCCTTGGAACTGATTTTTAATTGGGTGAATTAGGTGGATGTCGCAATAGAAAATAGCAACCTAATCCTTTTTAAACTGACTTATTGACAAATTATATCAAAATAATCTAAAAATTAAAACTTTATAGGTTGTTTTAGGTTAAAAAGTGTTTTATAATAATTTAAAATTATTAAAATTTTTAGATTAATAGCTGTGAAAAGTAATGTTCCGTTCCAGGNGCGCCTGCGGGGTCTCACCTGTCCCGCTGCTCCCGCAGGAGTCTCGCGCCTTCCACTCCAATCAACATTGTGTTCAAAATCAACAATATTCTTTAACACAGCCAAAATAATAGAAATGAGGGGTGATAGAATGGATTCTACAAAATTAGTAAATGTAACTAGGGGGAATCTAGTAGAAAGTTCTCATAAGGGGCACGTAGCCGTCGTGGACTCAAAGGGTCAATTACTATACTTTGCAGGAAATCCTAGCGCTAAAGTTTTTGCCCGTTCCTCCATGAAACCAATTCAAGCGATTCCAGTAGTGGAAACAGGAGCTGCCGACCATTATGAATTCAGTGATGCTGATCTTTCCCTATGCTGTGCTTCGCATAATGGCGAGAATATGCACACCGATCGTGTTCTATCCATACTAGGAAGGACGGGAATGGAGGATACCTGTTTAAAATGCGGCACCCATATTCCTCGTTGGCAAGATACATATAAGCAGCTAATTTTGGCAGGGAAGGACGTTACTCCTTTATATAACAACTGTTCCGGGAAACATACAGGGATGCTGGCAACTGCGAAACACATGAATGAAGCGATTGAAAATTATTATGATTTGGACCATCCCGTACAACAACGGATACTGGCAGCAGTTAGTGAAATGACAGATTATCCAAAAGAGGAGATTGAAATTGGGATTGATGGATGCGGCGTGCCAGTTCATGGGGTGCCACTTGAACGACTGGCTCATGGCTATGCAAAAATGGCTAAGCCTGACGAACTTTCCGAGAAACGCCGTAATGCCATCAAGCGAATTACTAAAGCAATGGTAAATGCGCCGGAAATGGTTGGCGGCACCGATCGCTTTTGTACAGATTTTATGAGAGTGGGCAAAGGGAGATTTATTGGTAAAGCAGGTGCGGAAGGCGTTTACTGTATTGGAGATCTTGAAACTGGAATAGGTATTGCAATCAAAATTGAAGACGGAAATGGTCGAGGTGTTTACCCTGCGGCAGTGGAAGTGTTAAAACAGCTAAATTTATTAACGGATCAACAAATTGAAGAACTTATGGGTCACTTTCGTCCAAAATTACGGAATGCTCGTAATGAAGTGATTGGGGAATTGGTAGCTGATTTCAAGCTTCAAAGTGCAGGAGCACTTCAAGAATAATTTTTACTATAAGGCTGTGTTAAAAGTGAACGTTGATTTCCGTTCCAGGCACTTCGCTTTCCGCGGGGCGGGCGGTGAGCCTCCTCGGCGCTAAAGCGCCTGCGGGGTCTCTCCTGTCCCGCTGCTCCCGCAGGAGTCTCGTGCCTTCCACTCCAATCAACAATGTCATTTAACAAAGCCAATAATAAAAGGAGGAAGTCCATTGAAAAATCGTTATTTGCATATGTTACTTGCCGTATTTGTAATGTGCAGCTTGTTCTTAATTGGGTGCAGCAATTCAAACAAGGCTTCAAGTGATTCGAAAGATGGCAAGAAAAATATTAAACCGGCGGAAACACAGGAGTTGGCTAAAAAAGAAGGAAAAGACGTTACAATTGCTGTTGCGGATAATTTTATTAGCATGGATCCACATGACACAAATGATACACTTTCTTATTCAGCTCAAAAAACCATGCTTGAAGGATTGGTTGGTTTTGACAAGGATATGAAGGTTGTCCCAGTTCTTGCGGAAAGCTATTCGGCTAATGATGCTGCGACGGAATTTACTTTTAAACTTCGTCAAGGTATTACTTTCCATGATGGAACACCATTTAATGCCGAAGCAGTAAAAGGAAATATTGACCGCTTAGCAAATCCGGACCTTAACCTAAAGCGTCATAGCTTATTTGCTCTTGTGAAAGAGACACAGGTTGTCGATGAGAACACTGTTAAAGTAGTTTTAAGCGAACCATTTGGTGCGATGATTAATACATTTGCCCATCCTGCGGCAATGATGATTAGTCCGAAAGCGTTAGAAACCTATGGCAAGGATGTCTCACAGCACCCAGTCGGAACAGGGCCATTTAAATTTGCAGACTGGGATCAAAGCGATCACTTAAAAGTTGTGAAGAATGATCAATACTGGAAAAAAGACTATCCGAAGGTTGATTCGATTACATTCAAACCAACACCTGAAAATGGGGCGCGGGTAGCGATGCTTCAAACAGGAGAGGCTGATTTTATCTATCCAGTGCCAACTGAGCAAGCAGAAAGCCTTAACGGTAAAAACGGAATTATGGTTGAAAACAACCAATCAATTGTTGTCCGTTATTTATCGATGAATACAATAAAGAAACCATACAGTGATGTCCGTGTTCGTCAGGCCATTAACTATGCAATCAATAAGGATGCGTTTGTAAAAGTTGTTATGAACGGTTTTGCGACACCTTTAGACTCAGTCATTGCTCCAAACGTGCAGTTTTATTCAAAGCAAGATCAGTACAAATTCAATCTTGAAAAGGCTAAAGAATTGCTGAAGGAAGCCGGACTTGAAAAAGGCTTTACTGCAAAATTATGGGGCAGCAACAGCTCGCAAACGATTAAAGGAATGGAATTTATTCAGCAGCAGCTTGCTCAAATTGGCGTAAAGGTTGAAATCGTCCCAATGGAATCTGGAACAATGGCGGACAAAATTTGGTCTGTTCAAGATCCTAATGCAGCGGAGATTGAATTGTATTATGGCGGCTGGTCACCATCCACAGGTGATGCGGACTGGGGGATTCGTCCGCTTGTAGGCGGAAAAGATGCATTCCCGCCGAAATCCTATAACACGGCTTATTATAACAATGATGAAGTAAACCAAGCGATTAAAGATGCTCTTGCAACTGCAGATCCTGAAAAGCGAAAAGCAGCATATGAAAAGGCTCAAACGGCAATCTGGAAGGATGCTCCGTGGGCGTTCTTATCCGTTGATGACACGATGGCAGGAAAGAAAAACTACCTGGAAGGCATTAACTTGCTGCCAGATGGTGCTTTAAGTGTAGAAAATATCGAAATCAAACAATAAGTAAGGTTGAGCGCTATAGTCATATAGCGCTCATCTATTATCTGTAAAGGAGGAATCCAATTGTTAAAATTTTTTTTAAAAAGATTAATTGGAATCATACCTATTTTATTCTTTGTTTCCATTTTTATTTTTCTGTTTGTCCATATGATTCCAGGAGATCCAGCTAGATTAGTAGCAGGACAAGATGCCAGTTTAGCAGATGTCCAAGCCGTTCAGAGAGAGCTCGGCTTAGATAAGCCATTGTATACTCAATATGCAGATTTTGTAAAAAATATTGTTCAAGGGGACTTTGGTTTATCGTTAAAGACAAAACGTCCTGTTTTTGATGAAATTGCCGCACGCTTTATGCCTACTTTTTGGTTAACCTTTTGGAGTATGATTTGGGCTGTGTTATTTGGCCTTGTGGTAGGAGTATTTTCTGCAACGAAAAGGAATAAATGGCAGGATTATCTCGGAATGTTCGGGGCAGTATCAGGAATTTCCCTTCCATCCTTTTGGCTCGGCCTTATGTTAATTCAATTATTTGCCGTGAATTTAGGCTGGCTGCCAACTGGCGGGATGGATTCATGGAAGAGTTACATCTTACCTTCCATCACACTTGGGGCTGGGGTTGCAGCAGTTATCGCACGGTTTTCCAGGTCTTCATTAATGGAAGTTATGAAAGAAGACTATATTCGTACAGGACGTGCAAAAGGATTAAAAGAAAATAAAGTGGTTTGGGGGCATGCGTTAAAGAATGCGATGATTCCCGTTGTTACCATGACAGGGTTACAGTTTGGATTTCTACTTGGCGGATCAATCGTCATTGAAACGGTGTTTAGCTGGCCTGGTTTAGGGAGATTGCTGATTGATTCTGTTTCCTTCCGCGATTACCCAGTTATCCAGGCAGAAATGCTTTTGTTTGCTTTAGAATTCATATTAATAAATTTATTTGTCGATCTATTATACGGAGTTTTAAATCCACAAATCCGTTACGAATAAAGGCTGAGAACAAGGAGGAAAGATGAATGGCGGAAATGAAAGTAGGAGAAGTGATTCAACAACCGCTTCCTCAAGCAGGTAACGTTAAAAAGTGTACACCAAAACAAGAGTTTTGGCGGAAGTTTAAAAAGCAAAAAATGGCGTTAGCCGCCGGTTTT
The DNA here is from genome assembly GCF_001026695.1 of Neobacillus vireti. Lineage (GTDB taxonomy): Bacteria > Bacillota > Bacilli > Bacillales > Cytobacillaceae > Neobacillus > Neobacillus vireti. The sequence goes on along the minus strand of NZ_LDNB01000021.1, from coordinate 209,490 downwards.
TTTGTTGTAATCCTATTTTTATTAGGAATTATTGGTCCCTTTATCGCGCCTTTTGGTGCGGCTGAATTTGATTATGACCACATTCTTGAGGGGCCGTCAGCAGCACACTGGGCTGGTACAGATGCGTATGGGCGGGATATCTTTAGCCGCATTCTCATCGGAACAAGACTATCACTTTTTGTTAGTTTATTATCTGTATTTTTAGGGGCGGTTGGCGGAACTGTCCTAGGACTTATCAGCGGGTACTATGGAAAATGGATTGATAATTTAATTATGCGATTCTGCGATATTCTCTTTGCTTTTCCTGGAATTTTATTGGCGATCGGAATCATTGCCATTCTTGGACCTGGTTTAGGAAACGTCGTGATTGCAATCTCCATTTTCAGTGTTCCTATTTTTGCAAGGATTGTAAGGAGCAGTACATTACAGGTGAAGGCAACTGTTTATGTGGAAGCGACGAGATCAATTGGTGCGAAACCGCGAAGAATCATTTGGAAGCATATTTTCCCTGGAACTCTCTCAAGTATTATCGTAAATTTTACAATGCGTCTTGGTACGGCAATCTTAACAGCCGCGTCGTTAAGTTTTCTTGGACTTGGAGCACAGCCGCCATCACCTGAGTGGGGAGCAATGCTGAGCGGCGGAAGGGATTATTTGAATAATGCTCCGCATGTGACATTTTTTCCGGGGCTTGCAATCTTTCTAACCGTGCTGGCGTTTAACCTGTTTGGTGACGGGCTAAGAGATGCATTAGATCCAAAAATTAAAGATTAACCTTCAGAAAGGAGTACGGTGATGGCTGAAAAAATACTTGAAATAAAGAATCTGCAAACACATTTTACGAGCGACAGCGGAGTGGTGAAAGCCGTTGATGGTGTAACGATTACGGTTAATAAAGGGGAAACGGTTGGAGTCGTTGGCGAATCAGGGTGTGGTAAAAGTGTTACCTCATTATCAGTAATGCGCCTATTAAAGGATACTCCCGGAAAGATAGTAGGCGGAACGATTGAATTTGAAGGAAAGAACCTGGAAGCCATTTCTGAAAAAGAAATGCGTATGATCAGAGGAAATGAAATTGCGATGATTTTCCAAGAACCAATGACGTCGTTAAACCCTGTCTATAAAATAGGCAGGCAAATAGAAGAAGCGGTCCAGCTTCATTTGAAATATGACAAAAAACAAGCAAGACAACACGCTATCAATATGCTAAAGCTGGTCGGAATTCCAAGAGCAGAGGAAATCGTTGATGAATTTCCCTACCAGTTATCCGGAGGAATGCGGCAGCGGGTCATGATTGCAATGGCAATGGCTTGTAAACCTAAGCTTCTGATCGCAGACGAGCCGACTACTGCGTTAGATGTGACCATTCAAGCGCAAATTTTAGATTTAATGAGGAAATTAACTAAAGAAGGCGATACAGCAATTATGCTGATTACTCATGATTTAGGGGTAGTTGCTGAAATGTGTGATCGGGTTGTCGTTATGTATGCAGGCAAGGTGGTAGAAGAAGCGGATGTGTTTACCATCTTTGAAAATCCAAAACATCCATATACAGAAGGGTTGCTATATTCAGTTCCAAAGCTTGGTCAGAAGGTCGACAGATTAGATTCGATTCCAGGGAATGTTCCTACACCGAGCAATATGCCTGAAGGATGCAAATTTGCACCCCGCTGCCCAAAGGTCATGGATATATGCAGACAGCAGGATCCAGAATTACTGCTAATAGATAAAGAACATACATGCAGATGCTGGCTCTATCAGAATAGCGAAGCATTGGAGGTATAAGCCTATGGAAGCTCCATTAGTTGAAGTGAAAAACTTGAAAAAATACTTTCCAAAGAACAAAGGGTTATTTGGCGGAAAGAAGTCATTTGTCAAGGCAGTAGATGATATCTCCTTTACGATTAAAAAAGGGGAAACGCTTGGCCTTGTTGGTGAAAGCGGCTGTGGAAAGTCGACTACCGGAAGAATGCTGATGAGATTGCTTGATCCGACAGAAGGCCAAATTTTATTTGAAGGAAATGAAATCAGTAGTTTAAACGATAATCAAATCCGGGATATGAGAAAAGAATTTCAAATGGTGTTTCAGGACCCATATGCGTCCTTAAATCCAAGGATGAAGGTAAGCGACATTATTGCCGAACCTCTAATCGTTCATGGTTATCCAAAAGAAAAGAGAGAAGAACGTGTCCAACATTTATTAGAGGTAGTTGGATTAAACGCCTATCATGCGGACCGATTTCCCCATGAATTTAGTGGCGGCCAAAGGCAGAGAATTGGGATTGCCCGCGCTCTTGCCGTTAATCCAAAGTTAATTGTTGCAGATGAACCTGTTTCAGCGTTAGATGTATCCATTCAATCGCAAATTTTAAACCTTTTAAAGGATCTTCAAGAGGAATTTAATTTAACCTATTTATTTATTGCACACGATTTAAGCGTGGTTGAGCATATAAGTGACCGTGTTGGTGTCATGTACCTTGGAAAGATTGTCGAATTGGCCGATAAGGATAACTTATATAAAGAGCCTTTACACCCCTATACTAAAGCATTGCTTTCTGCGGTTCCGGTACCAAATCCCCGCTTGAAAAGGGAGCGGATTATTTTAACAGGGGATATTCCAAGTCCGTCCAATCCACCGAGTGGCTGCACTTTTCATACGAGATGTCCATTTGCAATGGAAGAGTGTAAAAAAGTGGTCCCGCAGCTCAAAGAAATTTCTAATAGGCATTTTGTATCATGCCATTTATACTAGTATAATAGAAATACTTTGGAGGTAATTCGGGGGTTGTACTGGTGAAATCTAATCGAGCTATTCACATTATCGCAATACAAGAGAACTACTTAGAAGAAATAACGAAACAAATGAAAGACGTGCTCGGCCATGAGATCATGATTAGACCGACTGCGCTAAAAGAATTACGGGCCAATATGGTTCAGGACGATGATATCGTTGTTCTTTCCCATCATATGATAAAGGGATTAGTCAGCCAGCTAATTCCTGCTGATTGCCCGTGTATTATTGCTAAGCGGGATGTTAATTTTGCCAATGCAAGGGAAGTAATTAATCTCCCTCCTGGTCAAAAGATTCTTGTTGTTAATGATACGAAGACTAATATCGAAGAGACTGTTGCTTCGCTGAGAGAAACCATTTTTGAGCATGAGTACTATCCATACAACCCAGATGAATCAATCCCAGATTCGATAGATTACATTCTAACACCAGGAGAAATGGACTTCTTGCCTACGGGTTTAATAGACGTGATTAATATCGGCTCAAGACTTTTAGATATTGAGACATTTTACGAAATAGCAAACGCTCTTGGATTCAAAAATGATCAGACACAAATAGTAAAAAGATATTTTAAAACACTAGTATCGCTTTCAACGGAATATGATGAGGGAAAAAGAAGTACAAAAACGAATCCAATAAAGGATATTCGCAATGTTGCCAGCTATTCATTTCAAGATGTTATAGCAGTGAGTGAGCCGATGCAGAAAGTCGTTCAGCTTGGAAAGGAATTTGCCAAAACACCACTTTCAGTCCATCTATACGGCGAAGATGGGACTGGGAAAAGCATGCTCGCCCAGGCTATTCATCATCATTCCAACCAATCTGGTAATCCTTTTATTGCGATTAATTGTAAATCTAAATCCACCGACATGTTGGAGAGAGAATTATTTGGATCAGAAGAAAACCAGATGATTTCTATTGGTGCATTTGAAGTTGCTGAAAATGGAACCGTATATTTGGAAGATGTGGATGAATTGCTCATTCCACTTCAAAACAGAATTTTTCAGGCAATAAAGGAAAAAAATTTTCATCGTGTGTGTGGTATCAAGACCATTCCTTTTCAGGTAAGGTTGATTTCATGCAGTAAACAAGGATTGATATGGCAAACTGAGGGTGGAGAGTTTAACCGTTCTTTTTATGAAGCGCTTACGTCGTTGACATTAAAGGTCCCATCGTTAAAGGATCGTAGAGAAGATTTTGTTGCGTTAATCGAGGATATAAAAACAAGACTGAAAAAAACAGATATTATTTTGAATCAGGACGTAATGAATCAATTACTGAATTATGAATGGCCAGGGAATGTGACAGAACTGTATAATACCATAACTTATCTATCTTTCTTAGGAGAACAAACGATAGAGGTGGAATTATTGCCTTTACGGATTCGAATAGAGGAGAGTACCTTCCGATCATTACCAAAGATAGAAATAAATCCAAATGAGACAATAAGAAAAATTGAAGCTCATGGCTTTTTGGAGGAAAGTGTTGAAATCCTCAGGATATTTGAAGGTGGAAAGCGGGAACGGATCTCATATGGGCGGTTGACGCTTAAAAAGCATCTAGAGAAAAAGGGGATAAATCTCACCGAACAGCAATTGCGGATGAGAATGGAAGTCCTTCAGGAACTAGATTTATTAATTGTTCGACAGGGGAGGGCAGGATCAACCATTTCACAAAATGGAGAGGAGTTTCTTCGATTTATTTCGAATTCTATTCTAGAAAATTCAAAAAGATAAGTAAGAAACAAAACGAAGAGGCTTATGCGCCTCTTTTTCTGTGTAAACTATTATTTTATCTGCTCAAAGCTAAAATCGAAAAATGTTTCAGAGCGAATGGCTTTTTCATGAAAGTTTAAAAAGGCTGTAACCTGATTTGGAATAACGATGCAGGTAATCCCGGCTTCTATTGCAGCCAAGGCTCCATTAAGCGAGTCTTCAATTGCCAAGGCCTCTTCTGGTTCAACCTGTAATGCCTCCAAGGTCTTAATATACAAAGCAGGATCAGGTTTAACGTTAACTACATCTTCTTTTGTCTTTATCACAGAGAAATAATCCCAAAGGTCAAACTGTCTAAGGAATCCTTCTACCCACTCTCTGGATGAGCTGGAAGCAAGCCCTATCTTATATCCAAGCACCTTGGCTTCAGATAGTTTTTCCTTTACTCCCTCGCGAACCGCTAAGATTCCCTTTTTTGCTAAAAAGCGTTCAGTTGCTAACTTTTCTAAGTCCTGTTGATCAATCTTCTTTCCGGTTTGGTTTTCTATGTATTGAAAAAACTGCTCATCAGTCGTACCGATACTTTTTGCAAATTCCTCTAGCGGCAATTCCATTTGATAAGTCTCTTTCAGGATTTCCTGATAAACTTCAAACCAAATCGATTCCGTATCAATTATCGTCCCATCAAAGTCAAAAATCACTGCTTTAATTATCACATTCTCCCCCATTCTATTACACCTTTAATCTCTTATGATAGTTATATTATATGAATCCCAGGTGATCGACACAAATTAATGGATTAAATGACTGGAATTTATTGTGTGGGAGCCTTGGAAAGATAAGGGTGAATCTTTTTCCACAGTCGTTAATTTTCTTCTTGACTTAGAGCTAACTCTAAGTTGTAGCATGTGATTAGGAGGTGGTGTTGTTAATGTTTAGTATTTCAGAGGTTGCCAAGGAAACAGGATTTTCTGCTCATACTTTACGATATTACGAAAAAATTGGCTTATTGTCGGCACCAAAGAAACTTGGCGGAAAACGGCAATATACGGCAGGCGATATTCGCTTGCTGCAGTTTATGAAAGTGTTAAAAAATACGGGAATGTCTTTAGAGGATATCCAAGAGTTTTTGTTGGATGGATGCCTTTTGGAAAGTGAGGATTCAGAACATGAAAGAACACCGAAGGTACAAAAACGAATGAACATTCTTCAAAAGCATTTACTCACTTTGGAGCAGCAACGGAAAGAAATCGAGATGGTCATCCGGCTAACAGAAGAAAAGCTGGAAACCTATCAGGAAATGTTAGAAGGGGGACATAAAGATGAACGGTAAAGTGTTTGTGATGTTACTAGGCTTTGCCATTGTTACAGGTGCCACATTTAATCTTGCCAAATACGCTGTTGATTATTTCTCAGCAGCTAGTGCGGCAGGCTGGAGATTTGGGATTGCAGCCATTGTGATGCTTTTTATTCTGTTGCTACAAAGGAAACTAAAATGGGGCGTTATTAGAAAATACGCTGCCATATACGCTTTGTTAGGTGTTATCGGAATTTTCGGTTTTAATGCCTTATTCTTTTTCGGAATGAAACTTACTTCTCCATTAAATGGAGCATTAATTATGGCAACGAACCCTTTAGTTACGACCATTTTGTCTTATTTTATGCTAAAAACCCCGATAACCAAACGACAAACAGCAGGAATTATTTTTGCACTCATTGGAGTGATATTGGTTTTAACTCATGGCTCATGGGAGGTTATTCGTACCCTTTCCATATCAAAGGGTGACATGTTGATTTTATTAGGTAATGTGTGCTGGGCGTTATATGGGGTATTGGGGCGAAAGTATTTAAAAACCAGTTCCTCTATGGAGACCACCACCTATACAATGATTGTCGGTGCCGCTTGTCTCGTTCTTTTATCGCTATTTTCACCAAGTACTCAACCGCTAGCAGACGTTACGATATCTGCCTGGGAAGCAATATTATTCATGGCCCTCTTTACGAGTGTGTTAGGTTATCTATGCTGGAATAGAGCAATGGAGATGATTGGGGCGGCTAAAACCTCGATCTTCTTTAACCTCGTTCCTGTGGTTACCATGATCCTTTCAATCATAACGGGAACGCAAGTATCAATTGTTCAAGTGCTTGGAACAACAATGGTTATTTTGGGTGTTTTAACATCTTCAGGTTTTCTTAAATATCAACTGATAATGAAATCTACAAGTAAAAACGCTTGAGGTTATGTTTGACCCTCAAGCGTTTCCCCATTACTAATTAATAAGTTTCTGAACTTCGTATCCATTTTCCCTAAAATAGGAAAGAATCCCATTTTCCCCTTCTAGGTGTCCGCTGCCGACAGCCGCAAAATAAATATCGCCACTTTCGATAAAAGACGCAAATTTTTCCACCCAGACTTTATTTCTGTCCTCAACAAGTATTTTATTTTGTTTTTTATCAAATTCATCTGCAAGCTGCTCTTCAATGTCTACTAATTTTCCTTGAATATAATCAGTATATAATTGTGCCAGCTGCTTTTTAGATTCTTTAAATGAGGGAATTTGCTTGATTACTTTTTCAGCTTCATTTTCAGAATATACTTTTTGCATCGCTTCGATTTGGTATTGTGGTGTTTCAAGAAATTTGTTTATAAGACGATAGAAATCCGCCAATTCCATTATCTTTTGATCAACGCCATAATCCGCTGTCAAATCATCCGTGCCAGCGTCTAAAAATAAACTCATCACATACCATAATCGATATTGCTGAAGAGATGGATAATCGAGCCCATATTCTTTAGCCCGCTTTTCCAAATGCTCTTTGGCATCCGTTGATAAATAATCACTTAAGCTTTCATCCTTTTTAAAAAAACACATGTCTTGAAAATCACTATTCATCAGGTCGATGGCATTTGTTTCCGTAACGAGAAATTTTGATTCCTTGAGGGCCTGTGAAATTTTATTAGGAAAGGGATACATCTCTTTTTTACCTATATGTATGGTACCGAACAGATACATGTAGTGATTATTTTTTTCAATTCTATAAATCGGCCACTTTACATCAATCTCAGCTTCATTTCTTGTTTGACTTGCAGCAGCAGCATCGCAGCTTGTTAGCAGTAAACACAAGAAAATCGGGACCTTCCTAATAAATGATTGATTCAACACTACTGGCTCCCTCCACGTAACCCAAATATCTATATTCATTGGTAAATATACCACATTAATCTTTAACAAAGCGGCAAAATTAGAGTTATAATAGGATAAGCACCCTTGCACTATTACATAGATTATCCCCAAATTGAAAGGAGAAACCATCTTGTTTGAAAAAGCACTCCCCTTACTAGAATCCCATTTTGGCTATAACGCCTTCCGGAATGGCCAAGAGCAGGCAATCCGCTCAGTATTAACCGGAGAAAACACGATTTGTGTCATGCCGACCGGCGGCGGAAAATCGATTTGCTACCAAATTCCTGCCCTCATTCTGCCAGGCACCACGATAGTCATCTCCCCGCTGATCTCCTTAATGAAGGACCAGGTAGATGCCCTCATTCAAGTCGGGATTCCGGCGACATTTATTAATAGTTCCCTTACTTTTAATGAGGCTGCCGAACGGATTCGAGCGGCAAAGCAGGGCAAATATAAATTACTCTACATTGCACCCGAGCGTTTGGAATCGTACGAGTTTCTGGAAGATCTTAATGGGATGGATATCCCCTTAGTTGCCGTGGATGAAGCCCATTGTATTTCACAGTGGGGCCATGATTTCCGCCCAAGCTATCGCCATATCCAGCAAATGATTCAAAATCTGCCGAAGCGCCCGAATGTGCTCGCCCTAACAGCAACCGCAACCCCAAGAGTCCGCGCAGATATTTGCCAGCTGCTAAATATTGATGAAAACAATACTGTCATTACCGGGTTTGAACGGGAAAATCTTTCTTTTTCAGTTATAAAAGGACAGGACAGGGGCAAGTTTCTCCAAGCCTATCTTAAAAAGAACGACAAAGAAGCAGGGATTATTTATGCGGCAACAAGGAAAAATGTGGACCAGCTTTATGAACGGCTCCGCAAGGAAAACATTAATGTTGCCCGCTACCATGCCGGCATGGGCGATGCGGATCGTGCCCGAGAGCAAGAACGATTTTTAGAAGATAATGCATCGGTCATGGTTGCGACCTCTGCCTTCGGAATGGGGATAGATAAATCAAATATTCGCTATGTGCTTCATTTTCAGATGCCGAAAAACATGGAGAGCTATTACCAGGAAGCAGGCCGTGCTGGTCGTGACGGGCTGGAGAGTGAATGTATCCTGCTTTATTCCCCTCAGGATGTGCAGGTGCAGCGCTTTTTAATTGATCAATCAAGTGACCGGGGCCGGATCACACAAGAATTAGAAAAGCTTCAGCAAATGGTTGATTATTGTCACACGGAGAGCTGCCTCCAGGAATTTATTTTAAAGTATTTTGGCGAAACAGAAACGGACACCTGCGGCAGATGCGGCAATTGCTTAGATTCGCGGACAAGCATCGATGTCACCAAGGAAGCGCAAATGGTGATGTCCTGTGTGATTCGGATGGGGCAGCGCTTTGGCAAAAATCTAACCGCACAAGTTTTAACAGGATCGAAAAATAAAAAAGTTACCGAAATGGGCTTTAATCGGCTCACCACCTACGGAATCATGAAGGATCAAGGGGCGAAAGAGGTCAGTGATTTTATTGAATTCTTGATTTCACAGGAGTTGATTGCGATTGAACAGGGGCAATTTCCGACCATCTATGTTTCTCCGAAAGGAAAAGACATTCTATTAGGAAAGCAGCCGGTTTATCGCCGAGAAGCCGTTAAAGTGAAAGAAGTTTCGAAAAATGACCCATTGTTTGAAGAGCTTAGAGAGGTCCGAAAAAGCATTGCCGAAACAGAAAAAGTACCGCCATTTGTCATTTTTTCTGATGCCGCGCTTAAGGACATGTGTGCCAAACAGCCGAAAACGAACGAAGAGTTTTTACAGGTCAGCGGTGTCGGGGAACATAAGCTGCAAAAATATGGACTTGAATTTATTCAAGCGATTCGGACCTATTTAGAAGCCCATCCGGATTATCAGAGCGAAATCCAAGCGGAATCAACTGTGCCGAAAAAGCCAGCCAAAGCTGTAGGAGATTCGCATCTAGAAACACTCGAGCTGCACCAAAATGGTCTGTCCATTAACGAGATTGCGGAAAAGCGCGAGCTTGCGATAAGCACCGTCGAAAGTCATCTGCTTCAATGTGCCCAGCAAGGAGTAACTGTAGACTTCATCAGGCTGATTCCAAGTGAATACATTCCACTGTTAGAAAAGGCAGTCGAAGAGGCTGGTCGAAATCGGCTAAAGCCAATTAAGGAACTACTCCCTGAGGAAGTTAGTTATTTTATGATAAAGGCATATGTGTATTATTTGAGTAAAAATAAATAATAGATTGGCTGGCGCAGAGGAAAAACCCCTTCGCCAGCCATATTTTTACCGGAAATAAAGGCAGAACATGGTAAAATAAAAGTATCAAATGTGATAGAAGGTGATGGTCATCGAAGAAATAGTATTATGTTTACGAGATTTAAAGAAAAATTACGGGACAAAAGAGGTATTAAAGGGGATTGATTTAACGGTCCACCGCGGGCAAATCATCGGTTATATTGGACCAAATGGCGCCGGGAAAAGCACGACAATCAAGATATTGCTAGGGCTCGAGGGTGACTTTTCCGGGAAGGTGGAGATTTTTGGCGAGGAAGTAACCGAGAAGAATATCGGCTATAAAAGGAAGATTGGCTATGTGCCGGAAATCGCCGAACTCTATGATAATCTCACCGCCAGGGAATATTTGACCTTTGTCGGAGAACTATACGGAATGGATTTTCAAACGGCGGATGAAAAAGCACAGCGGTTGATGAAAGTCTTCGGCATGGAAGAGGTGTACGATTCAAGAATTGCCTCCTATTCCAAAGGAATGCGGCAAAAGGTACTGATTATCTCAAGTTTACTACATAACCCGGACCTGTTATTTTTGGATGAGCCGTTAAGCGGCCTTGATGCCAACAGTGTCATGGTCTTTAAAGAAATCCTCGCTGTGCTGGCTGCGCAGGGAAAAACGATTTTCTACTCGTCACATATCATGGACGTCGTTGAGAAAATCAGTAATCGGATTATCTTAATTAATGATGGAAAAATTGTTGCCGATGGCAGCTTCAACGAGTTGAAGGCGCAAAATATGGAAGGGACCTTGGAACAAATCTTTAATCAGCTAACTGGTTTTAATGAATATAAGGCGCTGGCGGAGGAATTCGTGGCCATCGTCCAAGAGGTATAATTCGATGAAAAACTTTCAAACGCTCAAATTCTTAGATTTGTTCCGGCGGATTTTTGAGAGCTTTGGGATTGACTATCCCGTGATGCGAAAAATTTTAGCAGTCAAATTAACGATGGATGGGCGAAGGACACCGACCATCTTTAACCAACAGGCTAAGAAAAAGAAAAAGCCGGAAGAAAACGGCTTTATCAAATCGTTAGGGATGTATGTATTATTAAGCCTCTTTCTAATTCCTATTGTAGTTTTTGGACAGAATTATCTCTATCAAATGAGTATTCTTTTCGGAATCGTCATGTTTCTGGTAATGACCTCGATGATCTCTGACTTTTCCAATGTTCTTCTCGATATCAAGGACAAAGGAATTCTGCAGACAAAACCGGTTGGGCGAAAAACGATAAGTGCTGCAAAAACGGTTCATATTAGTATTTATCTATTCTTTCTGACGGCGGCTATCGCGGGAGCCCCGATTGTGGCCGGGACATTTAAGTATGGAATCCTGTTTTTACTCCTCTCACTGATTGGACTGATCTTGGTCAATTTATTTATTGTCGTATTAACGGCGATTATTTACTATTTCATCCTCCGTTACTTTGACGGTGAAAAATTAAAAGATATCATCAACTATGTCCAAATTGGTTTATCGGTTTCGATTGCTGTCGGTTATCAGATTTTGGGGAGGGCCTTTAGTTTTATCGATATGAAAATTACCTTTTCGCCAAGCTGGTGGCAATTCTTTATTCCACCCATTTGGTTTGGGGCACCTTTCGAGTTGTTCTTAGGGAGCCATTCGAACGGATATCTAGTGATCTTTTCACTATTGGCTTTGGTTGTGCCAGTCCTCGCGATTGTTGTTTATAACCGAATGATGCCTTCATTTGAAAGAAATCTGCAAAAGTTAACAAATAATAGCGGGGGAGGCAAACGGAAGGAACGCAGGTGGAAACAGTGGCTGACGGGTGTTATTTGCCGAAGTAACGAGGAAAAGGTATTGTTTCGATTCTCCGATAATATGATGCGGAACGAACGGGAATTTCGCTTAAAGGTTTATCCCTCTTTAGGGCTATCGCTCGTTTTCCCATTTATTTTTATGTTTAACGAAATTCAAATGAATTCCTATGCACACCTCGTATCGAGCAAATGGTATTTAGGACTTTATGGGTCTTGTTTGATGATCCCCAATGCGGTGACGATGCTGAAATACTCGGGGAAATATAAGGGAGCCTGGATTTACAAAACCGCACCGATACAGAGCTTAGCACCCTTATACAGTGCGGCATTGAAGGTGTTTATTGTCAATCTTTTTCTTCCGGTTTATTTGATCCTATCCGTCATTTTTATCGGTATCTTCGGGATAAAAGTCATCCCAGACCTTTTGGTTGTTTTCGTGACCGCCGTATTATACACGATTATTTGCTCAAACTATCTTAAAGGGACGCTGCCTTTTTCGGAATCGTTTGAGGATGCCCAGCAGAGCGGGGGAGCAAAAATTCTCCTTGCGTTACTTCTGATTGCTGTTTTTATCGGTATCCATTTTGCCGTTACATTTATTCCATATGGAGTGGTGATGTATTACATATTGCTCCTGGTAATCACCATTTTTGCGTGGAAACAGGCATATAAGACGATTTGGAATTTTCAATAGATAATTATACGTTCTTCATAATTATTGTCGAAATCACACTCATATTGTTGTTATTTCCCCGGTAATTGTCGATAAAAAAAGAACAGGGCCACAGTAGAATTAAGCTGCCCTGTTCTTTTATATATTCATCCAAAAACGGTTTATTAGCGTAAAGGTACATTATCGCCATGAACATGGAGCCGCCATGCTGTTATGCAGTATGCCTCACTAGCTTTGGATTGCGCTGCATGGTGACAAGTAAAATAAATCCGCTGATAATCAATAAGGCACTTGTACTAATAAATACCGCGGAAAATCCGAAAGAGCCAGAGATGAATCCTCCCAACAATGGACCAATAATATTTCCAAGAAACCTCAGACTTGTATTGTAACCAAGCACCTCACCTTGCATCGCAATCGGTGCCTCCTGGCGGATATAAGCAATTCGTACCGGAATAATGCCGCCAATCGTGACACCGAGGGCAAAGCGGATGATGACAAGCTGCCAAAGACTTGTAACGGCTGCTCCCGGCAGATAGACAATTCCCGCCAAGAAAAGAAGAATGATAAGTATTTTGATATAGCCATACTTATCAGCAATTTTCCCCCAATTCCTCGACATCATTAAATTTCCAAGACCTGCGGCGGAAAAGGCAATCCCTGAATAAAAGGCAATATTTGCTGGTCCGTGCAGATCACTAACAAATAAGGACAAAATCGGTTGGATGCTAAAGTGGGCAATCTGGACAAGTGCAGAGATTAGCAGCACGGTTAATAATACGGGATTGCGCGTAATATGCTTCAATACTTCCTTGCTTGAATAATGGGATTTTGTGCCCTTTTTGGCTTCAAGCAGAAATTCTTTTGTGGCAATGACAAGGAGGGCCGAGATGAATATAGAAATGGAGGTCCACTTAAAGGTGGTCGAATATCCAAGGGAATCTGCCAATATTCCGCCTAACATCGGCCCTAACAACGAACCTGTGATACTGCCGGTTTGCAAAGTCCCAAGAACACGTCCGGCAATCTGTTTCGGTGTTTGTGTTGAGATAAAAGCTTGTGACATCGGGATAAACCCCGAAAAGAATCCCATGAAAAATCGCAGCATAAATAGCTGCCAAACGGAATGGACATAGCCTATAAGAAAAATCGATAACGCCATTCCTAATCCGGAAAAGATTAGAATTTTTTTTCTCCCATAGCGGTCGCCAATTCTTCCCCAAATGGGTGAGAAAAGGAAGGCCGAAACAAATGTAATTGCAAATGTTAACCCTGACCAATGCTGGACATATGTTTCGGAAAAATCACCAAATGACTCAATGTACAACGAAATAAACGGCATAACCATCGTCATACTTCCGGCTACAAAGAAGTTGGCAAACCACATGATCAGTAAATTACGTTTTGCACTTTCCTGCTGGTTCAAGTAATTAACACTTCTTTCTGAAATTTATTTCGGTTTACTAAATATTATCATACCGAAATTTCAAATGATTATAAAGAGATAGCACTTACATTTAAACTTGTGTAATTTTTCCCTAAATGTAGGGGTTTTGGATATCACTTTATTAAAAATATTCAAAACACTATTGACAACTTATTAATAGGAGTTTAAATTTAGTTTAATACTTTAAATGAATAATACGTTCTCTTATCAAGAGTGGCAGAGGGACTGGCCCGATGACGCCCAGCAACCGTTCCGAAAAGGAATTGGTGCTAAATCCTGCAAAACAAGTAATTGTTTTGAAAGATAAGAGAGGAGTAATCCGTCTATTTGTGATGAAACCTCTCTTTTCTGGAGAGGTTTTTTATTTTACATAAAAGCTAACCTTTCCAATAGGAATAATGCGTTAATTGGTAAGAGGTAAAAAGGGGGAGTTTCAAAGATGAAAAGGAATTTATTAAAAACTACACTCGTATCAGCATTGGCAGCAACGCTATTACTCACTGGCTGTACTTCTGGCGGGGAAACAAAACAGGCAAGCGGCAATAAAAAGGTTTCTCTTGAAGGGGTACCGGAGGCATTCTCTAAAGGGGATCAGTTGAAAATCAAGGTCATTCGTAAAATTGGCGGTGACGACCATACAGCCCAATTCTTAGCTGGGGCAAAAGAAGAAGGAGAAGCATTAGGGATAAAAGTAGACGTGTTTACCGCAAATGGGGACACAGCGAAATTTCACGATGCCATCAATCAGGCATTAGATCAGAATTATGATGGATTTATCATTTCCCATGGTGACGACGATGCCACAGTAAACGATGTAAAGAAAATCGTAGAAAAAGGAAAACCTGTTGTTGCATTTGACTCGAATCCAAACCTAGCGGATGTTGAAGGCGTGACGCTTACTTCTCAGGATGATGAAGCATTAGCGGCCTTAGCACTTGACCAGCTCGTAAAGGATACGAAGGGTAAAGCCAATATTGCTTATCTTTGGGTAGACGGCTTCCCACCAATGGTCCGTCGGAATAAAGTTTATCAGGATGTGCTTGCGAAGAACCCTGGGCTTAAAGAAGTTGAACGCTTTGGCGTAGCAGCAGCGGACACAAGTGTACAAACGCAAAATGCCGTTGCCGCGATGTTGAACAAATACCCTAAGGGCAAACTTGACGCTATCTTTGCTACGTGGGATGCTTTTGCGATTGGTGCAGCGCGTGCACTTAAAGAAGCAGGCCGTGAAGATGTGAAAATCTATGGAATTGATGTTTCCAATGCGGACCTTCAGGATATCCAAAGAAAAGGCAGTGCGTGGAAGTATACAGCGGCAGTCGACCCTAAATTAATCGGCGCTGTCGATTTGAGATTACTTGCGAAAAAACTGGCTGGCGAAGAAACACCAAAGACCTATGACTTAGAAGCATCACTTGTTTCTCAAAAGAATCTGCAGGACTCCAAGGATCCAGTCAACATGGTTAATCTTTCAAAAATCATCCCAGGCTGGGGTGAGTCTGCGGCATTTGAAGAAGAATGGATGAAAACGTTAAAGAAGCATTATAAAAAATAAATCCGGCTGGCACTCTCTTATTCAATCGATTAAGAGAGTGCCGTTTTGATAGGGGTGGCATTTTGATGAGTTCAACATTGGCAATGAAAAACATCTCAATTGAATTTCCAGGCGTGAAGGCGTTGAATCATGTCAATTTTTCGATGGAAACGGGTAAAGTTCAGGCATTGATCGGGGCGAATGGTGCGGGGAAATCAACGTTAATGAAGGTTCTCTCCGGAGCCTATGACCACTATACCGGCGAGATATCTATGGATGGGCGAAACCTGAAGATTCGTTCACCGAAAAATGCCCAGGATGCTGGTATTCAAATTGTTTATCAGGAGGTTGATACGGCCCTTATTCCCTATTTAACCGTCGCTGAAAATATTATGCTGCTTGACACTGTTCATAACATGGGAAAACGACAATGGATGAGATGGAATAAAATTCATCAAAAAGCGGCGCGAATCTTGGCCGGTATGAATATTAGACTTTCAACGAAGACGCTGGTGAGTGAGTTGTCACTTGCTGAAAAACAAATGATTTTAATCGCTAGAGCCGTTTCAAATAAGTGTAAGTTTCTTATTTTAGATGAGCCGACTGCACCCTTGAGTCATGCCGAAACGAGCGAACTTTTTCGGATTACCCGGGAACTAGTTAAACAAGATGTAGGGATTATTTTTATCTCACACCGCCTGCCGGAAATATTTGAAATCTGCGATGAAGTGACGGTCATGCGAAATGGCGAATTTGTTGTAAAAGAGCAGGTTGCCGCGACAACTTCCAATAAAGTGGTTGAGCATATGCTTGGTCAAAAGCTGGAGGAGCAGTTTCCCGAAAGGAATACGACTTTTGGAAACAGCGTCCTAGAAGTGAAAGGACTTTCTGATAGAGGAAAAATTAAAAACTTGAATTTTCACGTTAAATCAGGAGAAATCGTTGGAATTGCAGGGCTTGTTGGCGCTGGGAAAACTGAAATGTGTAAAGCGTTATTCGGTTCCGAGAAACCAACTAGCGGAGAAATCCTACTTCACGGGGCCGAAGTAAAAATAAAGAGTCCGTATAATGCGGTAAAGAAGGGGTTTGCTTTAGTTCCCGAAGAGCGGAGGAAGGAAGGAATTCTTGTTCTTGAATCCGTGGAAGCTAATTTGACAGCGGCTAGCCTAGGGAGCTTTTCAAAGGCTTTTAGCTTCTTAGATAGAAAAAGAGAAAAAGAGACAGCTAGGCAATTGATCAGCCGTCTCGGAATTAAAACACCATCTGAGGAAACGAAGGTCCAAAATCTGTCTGGTGGTAATCAGCAAAAGGTAGCAATCGGAAAATGGCTCGTTGCCGATGCGGATGTCTATATTTTTGATGAACCAACCAAAGGCGTTGATGTCGGGGCGAAGAAAGATATCTTTGAATTAATTGCCGAATTGGCCAGCCGGGGCAAAGCGATTATCTATGCTTCATCCGAGCTTTCTGAGATTATCGGGATTACAGACCGGGTCTATGTTTTATATGATGGCAAGGCGGTAAAGGAACTGGAAACAAAAGCAACCAGCGAAGAGGAACTTTTAATGTATTCAACAGGGGGCAGGTAAAATGGAAGCAAACATTTCAGCGAAGAATCAGGAGGCCCCAGTGAAAAAGGCCTTTGAGCTATTTCAGTTTTTATATAAATACGGGACCATCATTACGATTCTTGCACTTATCATTATTTTTTCAGCCGCCAATCCTGCATTTATTCAGGGCAGCAATATTATCAATATTTTACGTTCGATATCGATAGTGACGATTATTGCGATTGGTATTACGATTTCGTTGTCTGTAAATGGTTTCGATCTGTCGGTCGGTTCGGTGGCATCACTTTCTAACGCGGTTGTCATTTCGATGTTTGTATGGTTTTCACAAAATACACTGGTGGCGATTATTTCTGCGATTGCAGCGTCATTGGTTGTTGGGGCATTAAACTCGTTCATGATTGTGAAGTTAAGAATCCCTGATATGCTAATGACGTTGGCGACGATGTTTATTATCCAAGGGACAGCACTAACCTACACAAAGGGAGCAACGGTTTCGCAAAATATGGTGATGCCGGATGGCTCAATGGCAACAGGTTTGATTAGTCCATTTTTTGCAAAAATCGGTGAGGTGCCATGGATTATTATTATCATGGCTGTGACCGTCATACTTGTACACATCTTTTTAACCTATACAAAGCATGGCCGCTATATGTATGTAATCGGTGGAAATAAAGAAGCGGCAAGACTCTCAGGGATCCCTGTGAATAAATATAAGGTAGCCGCCTACTTACTATCGGCACTGTTTGCGGCGATTGGCGGGATTGTGCTTGCATCTCGTGTCATGACGTCAGAAATTAATTCAGGGGCGCCATACTTAATGGATTCAGTAGCCGCCGCCTTTATCGGCTTTTCAGTACTTGGGGCCGGGAAGGCCAATGCAATTGGCACATTTGTTGGGGCAGTCTTAATTGGGATATTGCAAAACGGGCTCGTAATGATGTCGGTACCGTATTATGCGATGGATATTGTTAAGGGTGCAGTATTGGCCTTTGCACTGGCGATTACCTATTATAAGCAGAAATAAACCTATTCACATTGTGGATAGGTTTTTTTGTGCCTTAACTGTTCCTGGGTCAATGGTCAATGCGTAAATAAACTGTCACGAATCGCAAATAAATCCTATATTTTCGCAAATAAACCAGTAGGATTAGCAAATAAACTGGTATTATTCGCAAATAAACTTCATAAAGTTGGAGTTTTATTAAGGAATTATTAAAAATATCGTCAGAATTGGATCCTAAAGTCTGCTTGCTGTGTTTTATCAGCGGATTTGAACTGTTTATCAGCGAATCCAGCCCTTTTATCAGCGAATTTCCTCATTTATCAGCGGAAATCGTGATTTTATCAGCGAATCAAAAAAGAGAGTAGCTGGCGATTACTTTCATTAAAAAAGTTGAAAAAATATCCAATTTTTATATTGACAATATTTATATTAACAATGATAATATAAACATAAATAATATGAGGTGATCAAAGATGAACATACAAGATGTTATCCTTGGCTTTATCTACGAGGAGCCGATGAGCGGCTACGATATCAAGCAAATGATGGAAAACTCCGTGTCCTACTTTTTCGACGCGTCATTTGGGGCGATTTATCCGGCATTAAGGAAAATGGAAAAGGAAGGCCTGGTTGAAAAACAGGTGATTCAGCAAGACGGAAAGCCGAACAAGAATTTATTCGTGATAACCGAAAGTGGAAAAGAGCAATTTCAACATTACCTTAACAGCCCAGTCAATCCGACAATTACTCGATCAGACATCCTTATCCGCATCTTTTTCGGGCGGTTTACCACCAATGAAAAAATTCAGCAGTGGTTAGAGGAAGAACGGGAAAAAAGCCAGGCAATGTTTGATAACTTAAACAAAATTGCCGATATGTACCCAGAGATGGAACAGCACAAAAGATTTACATTAGAATTTGGGATCCGCCAAGCTGAGATGATTTTAGGAATGGTTGATGAAGAACTAAAAAAATTAAAACAACAACAAGGGGAGATATAGAATGAAGGGAACGGGTGGAATGAAGGTTGTTTTGCTCATGTGTTTGGGGATATTTGTTTGTATGCTTGACTCTACAATTATGAACATTACGCTGCCGGCGATTCAGAACAGCTTGCACACAACATTAGAAACGAGCTCATGGATGTTGAATGTATATACGATGACGATTGCTGTATTAGCCATTCCGCTGGCAAGGTTTGCCGAAATGTTTGGCAGAAATAAATTTTACATTGTTGGGCTGTTTATTTTTGGATTGGGGTCTGCGCTTTGCGGACTTGCAACGAGTGGGGACTTCTTAATTGTTGCACGGTTCATTCAAAGCTTAGGTGCCGCTATCTTAATTCCTTGCAGTATGGTGATTGGTATTGCTGCAATGCCGATTGAAAAAAGAATACTGCCACTCACCTTACTAGGGGCAACACAAGGTTTAGCCACTGCAATGGGGCCAACGGTGGGGGGAATCATAACGGAAAAGTTAAGTTGGCATTGGGTATTTTATGTGAATGTTCCAATCTGTTTAATGGCCATTGTCATTGCCTTCTTTTTACTAACATTAAAGGAAGAAAATCGTGTAAAATCAAAAATAGATTGGTTTGGATTACTCTTCTCTGTTTCAGCCATTTTCTCGTTAAATCTTGTGTTAATAAAGGGAAATACATGGGGCTGGAATAGTACTCAAGCGATTTTCTGTTATCTTGTTACTGCCGCGTCCATTCTGCTATTTATTTTTGCAGAGAAAAAATCAAAGGCTCCAATGGTAAATCTAAATCTCTTTAAAGACCGCTTGTTCACAGGTTCAGTTGTAACAGTGACAACAGGGTTTATCTTCCTCATCGGTGTAATGGTCCTACTACCTCAGTTCTTAACTAACTTCCAGCATAAGACGGAGCTTCAAGCCGCATTACTCGTCACACCCGTGTCTGCCGCCATCTTTGTTTTTTCCAACATCGCCGGTTTACTAACGAAAAAAATCGGATATACCATCCCAGTCATTCTTGGTTTTGGAATTATGGGATGCGCGTATTATTTGTTGCACAATTTAACTATTCACAGCACTTCAAAAGAAATTGTCCTATTGTGCAGTTTGCTTGGCTTGGGATTTAGCTTTGTTATTTCCTCGGCCACGATTGCCAGTACATCCTCTTTCGAAGGAGAAATGCTCACTGCCTCCCAGGGTGTTTTTTCGATGCTGAGGCAATTAGGAGTAGTGTTAGCCGTCGCTATTTTTGTGGCAGGGCTAACGAATAATATTGACACTAAAAAGAAGGATGTTGTTCATTTCGCAGCCCAACAGCTTGAAAAGCTCGACGTACCACAAGCGGCAAAAGAGAAAATCTTGAGCGAAACAAAAAGATCAATTAATGGCGATGAGACTGCACGCAAAATCAATCCAACCTTAATGACAGCAGTGGAACGTCAACAAATCATCGACATTAACGTCCAAAAAGCACTTGCCACTATTCCGGAAGAACAAAGAATCTCAGCCAAGGAATTGATTTACCCCAAGGTAGCAATGCAGGTGGATAAGGATATCGCCGAAAAAGGAAAGCTTGTAAAAAACTATTCGAATCAGGTATCAACTTTTGCGAAAGAAACAATTGCTTCTAGTTTTGCTGACCTTTATAAAACGAGCATTCCATTTGTATTACTTTGCTGCTTAGCTGGATTCGTTTTTATCGAAAGAAAAAAGAAGTCAACTACTGCTTTTGTAACTACTCCTGCTGCTGAATAAAGAAGATAGACATTGTTATATTAGAAGGGCGTGGACGAATGGAAGGATTAAAAGTAATTAACCTGGGAGTGCGTTTTCTTTTAGAAATCTTAGTTTTGGTCATTTTAGGGTATTGGGGTTTTCGGGTTTCACAGGGAACCATCATGAAAATAATAGTAGGAATCGGGTCCCCTCTGCTAGTAGCTGTCATTTGGGGAATGTTCGGTGCTCCAAAGGCAACGTACGTGCTAAGTGGACTCCCTTTTCTTTTATTTGAAATTGTTATATTTGGTTTACCCGTTGCAGCCTTGGTTTTTATCGAAAAACAATCGCTTGCCTATATTTACGGGTTCATTGTAATAATTAATCTTGTATTAATGAAAATTTGGCATCAGTAAACCAAAAAACTGTTTATACTCAGAGGATGAAAGCTGTTTTGTTATCACCAGGTGCATTAGGATCTTTGCTCATGGCTATATCTTGTGCATTGCTTCAAACCATTGTTTTGATTTAAACTAAGAAGCAAATGTAGGAATAATGGGTGAGATATAATGGGAAACCAAGTTGAACAAACATACGATATCATGGAGGTCTGTCTGCTTGCTGGGAAAATTATGCTCCAGAGCGGCGCGGAGACCTATCGGGTGGAGGATACGATGATGCGGATTGCCTCCTCCTTTGGGATTGTAAAAACACATAGTTATGTAACCCCAACCGGGATTATTTTTTCAGCGGAGGGGGATGAGCCGACAAAGACTAAGCTGATTAGAATTTCGGAGCGCTCTACGGATCTGAAAAAGGTGGCTTTGGTTAATAGTATTTCGCGAAATATCAGTAGCGGTACAATTAATCGAAAACAGGCATTAGAGCAATTGAATGAGATTGATTCCATGGACCTTTCCTTTCCCCTGGGAACTCAAGTGGCCGCCGCAACTTTAGCCAGCGGCTGTTTCATGATAATGTTTAAAGGCGGCTGGAATGACTTTATTCCCGCGATGATTTCCGGTGGATTAGGGTATCTTAGCTTTGTCTGCTTCCACCGCTTTATCCCAATCAAGTTTTTCTCGGAATTTTTGGCTTCCTTCGTCATTGGATTGCTGTCGTTTATTTTTGTGAAAATGGGTGTAGGCCATCAATTAGATAAAATTATCATTGGTTCGGTGATGACGTTGGTACCTGGTCTTTTAGTGACGAACGCCATCAGGGATTTAATGGCTGGACATTTAGTTTCAGGGTTGTCAAAAGGAGCAGAGGCTTTCCTGACGGCCTTTGCCATTGGGGCGGGAATTGCCGTTGTCGTTTCATTTTTATGAGGGTGAGGTTAGAAATAGTGGCGATTCTTGCACAGTTAATCACGAGTTTTATTGCTACAGGGTCCTTTGGGATTGTTTTTAATGCGCCGAAGGAAACCTTGGTGAAATGCGGGCTGATTGGCATGGGCGGCTGGCTAGTTTATTATCTTCTTGAAGGCTATACAAATAATGCTGTGCTCGCCACATTGGCAGCCACTGTATTTATCGCAGTCCTCAGTCAGGAGCTAGCAAAGTTTTATAAAACACCTGTAATTATTTTTAGTGTAGCCGGCATTATTCCGTTAGTGCCGGGCGGCCTTGCTTATGATGCCATGAGGAATTTTGTTGAGAACGATTATAATACGGCGCTTGGCTTAGCGGCAAAAGTACTTATGATTGCCGGATCAATTGCCTTCGGGCTAGTCTTTTCCGAAGTAATCAATCAAGTGATTCGAAAGCTTACTCCAAAAAAAAGCTGAGAAATTCCCTTTTAGCGAAAAAGCTAAAGGGGTTTTTTCTTTAGGCTGTGCTAAAGAACAATGTTGATTTTGAGCACAATGTTGATTGGAGTGGAGGGCGCGAGACTCCTGCGGGAGCAGCGGGACAGGTGAGACCCCGCAGGCGCTTTAGCGCCGAGGAGGCTCACCGCCCGCCCCGCGGAAAGCGAAGCGCCTGGAACGGAAATCAACATTCACTTTTAAACAGGTCTTGCTTAAAGAAAATCTTTAGAAAAGATGAATAGAATGTATTTGGAAATATATTTCCTTTATCCTTTTAGTATTATTTGATATGGTTATATAGTAGCATATTTCGATAGTCGTAATTTATAGATAAAATTATCTTATGAGGAATGGTATAAAATTCTATGAAAAAATTGCTAATCATCATTATTATTATTATTGTCATATCATTTATTAGTACGAAAACGATAATTGCTGTGAAATCCAAGTCCAAATCCACCCAATCGGCAATCGCCTCTCTGAAAGAGGCTGCTCAATTAAAAATGCGTGAAGTAAATATTCTGCAGAAGGAAGTTCCCAGTTTACCAGATAGTATCCTTCTCGATGTTCCGTTATTAAATCAAATGGATAAACCCAAGCTCTACAACGGGTGTGAAGTTACCAGTTTGGCCATGATTCTTAACTATCATGGTATAAAAGTGACAAAGAATGAATTAGCTGATAAAATCAAAACAGTCCCGTTAACTTACAGTAATGGCAAGAAGGGGAATCCAAATGCTGGCTTTGTCGGGGATATGGCACATGGACCAGGTCTAGGTGTATACAATGGTCCGGTATTAGAACTGGCAAAGAAATATGTTGGGGATAAAGCAGTCAATTTAACGAATAAACCGTTCGACGATTTATTAAATGAAGTGGGTCAAGGGCTTCCTGTGTGGATCATTACAACATCCAGCTTCTCACCTGTCTCTGTCTTTCAAACGTGGGATACACCGCAGGGGAAAATTGATATTACATTTAGTGAACATAGTGTCGCAATTACCGGCTACGATGAAAATTATATTTACATAAACGATCCTTATGGAGAGAAAAATAAGAAAATAAACAAAGACAGTTTTATCAAAGCTTGGGAGCAAATGGGCAAACAAGCAATTGTGATTAAAAAATAAAAATGCCCTGAAATGGGCGAAGGCAGAGGAATAATGATCCCTCTGCCTTCTTAGCTTTTGATTCAATTTTTTTGAATCCTTATCGTAACTTGTGATTGGTTGTAATGTTAATGTCCAGCGCCTAACTAAGTTGCTTGCGCTTTTCTTAATCGCCATCGCAAGGTAAAAACTTATATATTGTAATTGTTATAAAAACAAGTTTGCCGCGGTTATTCTTCCACCTGATGGTTTTATACCTAAACGACGTAAGCCCTACCTCTCTTACATCCTAACGGCTCCGAAGCCGATCCAGTGTGAATAAGTTTTTATTTTAAACATAAGCAGAATGCCAGAAAAAATTCTTACATTGCGTTATCTCATTAATTACAAGTTACTTTATTTGTAAAGCACAAATACTAATATTACAGGATAATTGTAGTTTTGTCAACATTTTTTAATTCTATTTGTAAAAAGAAGGATTTCTCATCCATTTCTCTAATTACCTTATATAAAAGAAAAAAGGTGGAACTTTATATGAACCCATTTGTATTTGCTTGTATGGCGCCGCATGGAGGGGAAATTATTCCGGAACTACAAGGTGTATACCCTGAAAGAATGTCTGTGACACGTGAAAGTATGAAAATGTTAACGACTTTCATGTCTAAGGAGAATCCGGATTGTCTCATCATTCTTACACCGCATGGAACAAGAATCCATGGTCAATTTGCGATAACGGATTCAGAAAGAATGGCTGGGACCGTTGAAGAAAATCAGGCGTCTTATGCAATGGAAAGACTGGTAGACAGAGAACTAGCTAGGATGATTAACAAATGTGCACTAGAAGAGGGAATTCCCTCTGCCACGATTAATTTTGGAACTGTTGCTGGTCCAATTTCTTGCCTGCCACTCGATTGGGGCGTAATTGTTCCGCTAAGGTTTATGCCAGATGTGCCAATTGTCGTCATTAACCCGGCAAGAGAACTTTCTTTTGATCAGCATTTGGAATTTGGAAAGGCACTTGGAAAAGCTGTCAAACAATCACAAAAGCGCGTTGGTCTCATTGCCAGCTGTGATTGGGCCCATGCCCATGACGAGGATGGACCATACGGCTTCGACCCGGCGGCCAAGGCTTTCGATGAACAAGTAGTAGATTTAATTAAAACTAATCAATTAGAAAAAATGGCGCAATTTGAAGAAGGATTTATTGAGGCAGCAAAGCCGGATGGAATTTGGCAGACGTTAATTCTTGCCGGGGCAATCCCTGCTGAAGAACGCCATGTCGAATTTCTATCCTACGAAGCGCCAACCTACTTTGGCTTAATTTGTGCGGCCTATTATTCCAAAAGAAAATAGCTATTTTTACAAAACGCAGGTCAGTACGATGACTTTCTATTTTTTATGTGAAAATAAAGTAAATTTTATGAAAGTTTTTTTGAGTTGAAGGAAAATAGGGGACTTTTGTCGTATTGTTTATCTATCTATTTGGTTATTCCTGGGGGAATTGCAATGTTGGCAGAAAAACTTCTTTTGAATGTATTAATTACATTAGCACCCGTTCTGCTTTATAGCATTCTTATGGATGATAAGCAAAAAGTTAATTCTCGCTTGATGTTTGGGCTGGCACAAGGTGCTGCCGCGGTTTCGTGTATGCTTTTTTCCTATTCAAATTACGGTTTCCATTGGGACCTGCGTTATGTTCCTCTTATTATCTCGATCCTTTATGCAGGTCCGGCAGTGGGCGGAATCGTTTTTTGCATGATTTTTGGAGCGCGTGTTATCATTGGCGGTGACACAGTAGTTTTTGGATTAGTGAATATCTTTTTAATCGCGCTTGTATCCTTTCTCTTGAGGAGGAAATTTTTGGATTTTACCGCAAAAAAAAGAGTTCTTATCGCAACGGGTATTGGCGGCTGGTCGATAATCCTTTGCTATTTATCCTTTATCTTTTACCGCTATTTTAACGGAGGTTTCTTTAAATTAGATTTTAATATTCCTGACGTCCTCCTTGTCGGTCTGATTGAAACGCTGGCTATTGTCTTAGGAGCTAAGCTGAATGAGGGGATAATCGATAGGAAAAGGATGAAAGAAGAGATTCAGCGGGCAGAAAAGCTGAATACACTTGGAGAGCTCGCCGCTTCGATTGCCCATGAAGTCCGCAATCCATTGACGGTCGTAAAAGGGTTTCTTCAGATGATGCAGCAACAGGAGGAAGGAAAGAATTACGAATATCTTTCCCTTGTTTTAAGTGAATTAGGTCGCGCGGAATCGATTATTAGTGACTATTTGAATTTTGCCAAACCTAAATTTGAAAAAATAGAAACATTTAAATTAAAAGAAGTGCTCTTAGAAGTAGTTATGCTATTGGAGCCGCTTGCAGTAAAGCAAGGGGTAGAGCTGAAAAGTGAATTGGACGCATCTGAATTCTCGCTAGTTACCGATCGGAATCAGTTAAAACAAGCCTTAGTTAACTTAATAAAAAATGGGATTGAAGCCACTCCAGATGGTGGGATAGTAACTATTCATTCAAAGATTGACAATAATCAGGCGGCTATTCAAATCTCTGATACAGGCAAGGGGATGACGAAGGAACAAATAGCGCGGATTGGCACCTTATTTTATACGACTAAAGATAAAGGAACAGGGCTTGGTACATCAGTTTCCTTAAGAATTATCGAAACCATGAAGGGGAAGGTGTCTTACCAGAGTGAACCTGGATTAGGTACAGAAGTTACCATGGTCCTACCGGTAAGTAAAAAAGAAGAATTATTGATAGGTTAAGCTAACCATTTTGATAAGTGGTTAGCTTTTTTTGGGTTTTTTATCGAAATATGTCGAAAATCACATTTTTTTCGTTTTTTTTGTCATTATTTATGAGGAAAGATGATAAGATAGTAGGAGAAAATACTATTTAATATTTTCAGAAAACTTGTCGGGGAAACTCGGCCAAGGGAGCTACTAACATGAAAGAAAGCAATAATAGTCCTAAATTGATATATGAAGAGAAAAAGGCAATAAAACTATTCTTGTGGTTGTTTTATATCTTTTTTATTACCTACGATATATTTTGGTATGCTATTTTACCAAGATATACAGGGTATGGGGGTTCGAAATTTCCAGACGGTGGACTGGGATTATGGCTTTATGTATTGATTTTAGGCTTTCTGCCTGTATCTATTAATTTTATTAAAAAGGGTAATCCGTACGTAGTTAAATATTTTTATCTTTTAGGCTATGTTATCCTCGATGTAATAGATACTTTTATAAAGTATTTTGGAACTAAGGATGTTTTTGCTTCAGGAAATGCAGTTGAACTTTTATTTGTGTTTTTTTCTCCTATATTTGTAAATAAAAAGTATTTCTGGACTGTTGCATGTGGAATTATTGGGAAGTATATTCTTTTAGGCGTCGCACTCAAAAATGGAGGTGTTTTACCACCTATAGTTATAACAATAATAATATCTGCGATTGCATCCATTATTCTTATCCGATTTTATTCGTATATAAATTCCTTAACTTCGGCCCATGAAGATCTCCGCCAAAAAGAAAAGCTAGCTGTTATCGGTCAAATGGCTACAGCGATTGGCCATGAAATTCGTAACCCCTTGTCATCATTAAAGGGATTTACTCAGCTGCAGCAAGAACGGGATCCAAATAGTAACGAGTATTATCCAATTATGATTCAGGAAATTGACCGGATTAATTCCATTGTTAACGATCTGATGTACCTTGGGAAACCGAAGGAAATCAAATTTGAAAAGGCTAGTATTGAAGAAATTATTGCCTATACGTTATCGATTACGCAGCAACAAGCTGAACGACAAGGGGTAACAGTGGAAACGATAATGGCCGGACCGCTGCCGCCTATCGACTGTGATGAGAAACAACTAAAGCAAGTGTTTATTAACTTAATCAAGAATGCGATTGAATCTATGCCTAATGGGGGAGAGATAAGGGTCCATGTAAAGGTTCATGAGCAGAAAAAAATGCTCATCGTTATCCAAGATGAAGGTTCCGGAATTGAGGATGAAGACATTCTTAACCTAGGAGCACCTTTTTATACAACGAAAAAAGATGGTACTGGATTAGGTCTAATGGTGACGAATCAAATTATTCAAGATCACCATGGAAAGTTGAAAATAGAAAGCGAGATTGGTAAAGGAACGAAGGTTAATGTAACTTTACCTATAAAGCAGGGAAATTATTCAAAAAAATAGTTCTATATTTATACAAAATTCTTCAAGATAATATCTATCATGGGTACAACGAATGATATATAATGGAGAAGAATATGGAATTATAATAGATTTTGTAAGCAATAATTGATATGCTTATTACGAAAAATTCGAAATTGTGATAAAATTACTTAAACCTTATATTCCGACCAAACAAGACATAAGGCAATTGTAATGAAGGACTTGGAGGATTATATGATACCACACGAAGAAAAGCGAACGGTTAAATGGTTTCTATTATTTTCATATATTATTTTGTTTGGATATGATTTTTTTAGTTATTACCTTTTTCCGAATTTCATAGCACATAAGGATATTGTCCCGCCAAGGTTTTTGTATTTAACCTATATTATTGTATTGTTATTAATTCCAATCGTCTATTATTTAAATAAAGTTAAAAAGCAATTTTGGATAAAATATGTATTTTCTATTACCTACATAATAACCACTTTTGCTGTTGAACTCTTAACTTTTTCTAGAAAAGATGACTACACATATAGTGGAAATATAGTAGAAGTATTTTTGATTTTATCCCTACCTCTTTTCATTAATAAAAGATATTTTTGGATTGTGAGTGTAGGTATCACTGCAAAATATCTATTATTAGGCATTATTTTAGATTCTTCCTATGTGATAATTGCTATTATTTTAATTACAGTTCTATCTATTATGTCATTCTTTTTATTAGTTCGTTTTCAAGGTTATGTTCATGCAATTAGTACTTCGTATGATAATCAATTGCAGGGTATTGTAAAAGGGGTAATTGCGACACTAGAACTAAAAGATCCATATACAAGAGGACATAGTGAACGCGTAGCCAGCTATGCTTTGTTATTTGCTCAAAAAATTGGTGGTTTTTCGAAAGAGGACCTAAAATCCTTTTATTATGCCTGCTTACTACATGATATAGGCAAAGTTCATATTCCTGATTCAATATTAATGAAACCCGGGAAGCTAACGAAGGAAGAATTTGAGATTATTAAATTGCATCCTGGTGTCGGTGCTGAAGCCGTTAAGAATGTTGAGGGGATAAAGGATTGTATCTGTGTTATTCGTTCTCATCATGAGCGGTGGGATGGTAAAGGGTATCCTGATCAATTAAATGGGGAAGAAATTCCTTTACTTGCAAGAGTGACCTCTATTGCAGATGCTTTTGATGCGATGACTTCTTCACGGTCTTACCGTGCAGCAATGCCGGTTGAAGAGGCTTATCAGCGAATTATTGAAGGTAAGGGTTCCCAATTCGATCCAATGTTAGTGGAGGAATTCAAAAAGGTTTTCCCTATTTGGATTGAATTTC
Source organism: Neobacillus vireti (assembly GCF_001026695.1). Taxonomy (GTDB): domain Bacteria; phylum Bacillota; class Bacilli; order Bacillales; family Cytobacillaceae; genus Neobacillus; species Neobacillus vireti. The sequence continues at coordinate 180,332 of NZ_LDNB01000021.1, read as the reverse complement.
ATAAAAAATATCAGTGGACGAAGCAATGGGAATTACCAAAGGAGGTGGAGTTATGAAAATCCGCAAACTTAAGAAAATAAAAACGACGTGTTGGTGGTGTCCTTTCATACCTGGATACAAACCATGAGAAAAAGGGATGCTAGCAAAGGCTAGCATCCTTCTTTAATACAATTGATAGGTAGGGTGTAAATAATGAGCATTACCTTCGATTCATGTCTTTCTTTAAAACCAGTTGATATTCGTAAGGAAAAAAAACATTACATCGTTGAAGACAAGACTTCTGGAGAGTTCTTCGAGATGCCCGAGGTGTGTATCGATGCCATCAATTTTATTAACAATGGCAAAACGTTAGGGGATATTGAACAACTGCTTAAAGAGAAATATCCTAATGAAGAAGTTAATCTGATTGATTTTGCCGGACAGCTTCTTGAACTGCAACTCATTGCTGAAGTAGATGGCGTAATAATTGATAAAAAGATACTAAAAATAGATAGACTCGGTTTTTTATGGCTTTCACCACAAATAGGGAAAATCTTTTTTAATAAGATTTCACTTTTTCTTTATGCGATCCTGTTCATAACTAATGTTTGTCTTTTCATCGCCCAACCGGTCTTATTTCCCCATTACCAGGATTTATTTATCTTTGATTTAATGGTTCTCAATATCCCAGCATGGATGCTTTTGACTTTTATTCTTGTCTTAATCCATGAATTCGGCCATATTTTAGCTATGAGGGCGCAAAATTTGCCGACTAAGTTAGAGGTCAGTCATCGTTTATTCCTAGTTGTCCTTGAAACTGATATGTCCACAGTATGGAAACTGCCTTCAGGAAATCGCAATGTTTTATTTCTTGCCGGGCTTTGTTTTGATACAGTAATCCTGACGATTGCGTTAATTAGTCAGCTAATCTTCGCAAACGGGCCAGCGATTTTCCTGAGTATCATGCATGTCGTGGTTTTAGACACATTTATTCGCATGGTGTACCAATGCTGCGTCTATATGAAGACTGATTTATATTATGTTTTTGAAAATGTGTCCGGATGTTATAACTTGATGGAAAATGCACAGCAACAGTTAAGGAAATGGCTCCCGTTTCAACAATCAGCTTCAAATGGTGAAGTTGTTTTTGCTGAAGAAAGAAGAGTTGTAACAGTCTATTCTATTTTCTATTTCATTGGTGTATTTGTGACCCTTGGTTTATTTGTGATTTATTATATCCCACAACTATTGTTTGCCTGGAAAAAGGTCTTGCCCGGTTTTGCGGCCGGTCCGGCTTCACTTCCGTTCTGGGACGCTATGCTTTTCACCTTGCAAATATTAATTGGAATAGGGCTTCTTCTCTACGCATTGCGGAAAAAAAATGCCCGTTGATTGGGTTTGTGTCAGAACTTTGTCTAAAAATGAATATCTCAGGGTTTTTTCCCCCGATGATAGGGGAGTTCCCCGATATAGATAGCACTTCTGTTTTTCTTACAATAAGGGTAAGAAAACGGAAGTGTTATTTTTTCTAAGGGGGAGCATGAAATGCAGGCGAATACTTCAACAACTAAAAAAACGGAAAGCTCAGTCAATGATGCCTTTGCTTCACATTTTGCGAAATCAATGTTTCTATCGATCGTCGGACTACTGATCTTAACTTTTATCGGCACAAGAATGTTCACCCACGTCGACTTGAATTTATACGGATATATGGTCGGAACCATCGTATTTATCGGAGGATTCTTCTACCGCTTTATTGCTTGGGGTGAAAGGCCGCCGACCAAACTTTTTATAAAAAAAGGCTTAAAGTTGCTGTTTAGAAAAAGCACACCGAAAACGGCAGTAAATCATTTAGCAATTTTCGATTTCATCCGCAATCGCGGCGTTTACCGCTGGGTTCAGCATATCTTAATCGGCTGGGGCTGCGTCCTTGCCTGCCTAGTTACCTTTCCTCTCGTGTTTAGCTGGATGTATTTTACGATGGAAGACAATGGCTATTATACGATTGTGTTATTCGGAATGAACATCATGAACGTAAAAGCTGATGGAATCATTGCTTGGTTATCCTACAATGCCCTAAACATTGCAGCCATCATGGTTACCGCTGGTGTATGCATGGCGTTATACCGCCGCTTGAAAAATATGCAGGCAAGAGCAGAGCAAAAGTTTATCTATGATTTCTTGCCGCTTTACCTATTATTATTTATTTCGATAACTGGACTACTGTTAACTGTCCAAAACGTTTTTCTACATGGCTGGATGCAGCCACAAATGTCGCTGATCCACCAATTTTCCGTTATTGTAACGTTAATCTATCTGCCATTCGGAAAGCTGGCCCACATTCCTTTCCGTCCAGTGAGCGTTTTTGCAAGAAACTACCGTGAACATTATGGGGAACAACATATGAAAGAGTGTAAAGTGTGTGGCGATCAGTTTGTATCGGTTGAACAATCAAATGATGTCATTCAAGTGTTAGGCGTAAATGAAATTGATTTCAATATGAATGACGGTTTTAATCTTGCTGAACTATGCCTGCCATGCCGCAGGAAATATCGAATTGCGAAATTCTCAGGTTTCGCAACGCATCAAGTGAAGGTCAAGGAGGCAAACCAGAATGCAAATGGATAATTTTAGAAATGAACGAGATCAATATTTTAAAGAAGTCGACAACTTAAACCATCCAAATGAAACATTAGTCAAGACGCATTGCAGCTATTGCGCGATGCAGTGTGGGATGAACTTAAGGGTAAATACAAAAACAAACAAGATCGTTGGGGTTGAGCCTCGATATGATTGGCCAGTAACTTTAGGAAAGATGTGCCCGAAAGGAGTTACGGCTTACCAGCAAGTAAACAATAAAGATCGTTTATTAAAACCATTAATTCGGGACGATCAATCATTAAAAGGAACGAAAAATGGCTTCCGTGAAGCAAGCTGGGATGAAGCATACGATCTTATAGTGAAAAAATTCACCGAACTGCAAGAGAACTATGGAAAAGATTCACTCTCGGTGTATAGCGGTGTTTCTATGACAAATGAAAAGTGTTATTTAACCGGAAAATTTGCTCGTGTCGGACTTCAAACACGCTATATTGATTATAATGGCCGTTTCTGTATGGCTAGTGCTGCAGGTGGTTTAAATCGTTCATTGGGTATTGATAGAGGTTCAACAATTCCTTGGACGGATGTGCAGGATACCGATTGTATATTTCTGGCCGGCAGTAATACCGCTGAATGTCATCCGACGATGATGTTCCGGGTTTGGGCAATTCAAGAACGGGGCGGCTATGTGATTGTTGCAGATCCACGGGAAACACCGGTTGCTAGAAGAGCAGATCTTCATCTTGATTTAAGACCAGGTACAGACCTTGCACTAGCCAATGGAATCGTCAATTTATTAATCGAAAATGGCCATATTGACGCAGAGTTTATCAAAAATCATACAAATGGCTTTGAAGACACAAAAGAACTTGTTAAACAATTCACACCGGAATATACAAGCGCAATAACAGGTGTGGCACCTGAGAAAATTATTCGCGCGGCTGAAATTTACGGTAAAGCTCCAAACGCAATTGTCATGTTTGCCAGAGGGATTGAGCAACAAATTAAAGGGGTAGATAATGTTTCTGGCTATACGAATATGGCACTTGTAACCGGGAAAATTGGTCGTGCCAAATCAGGTGTTGCAACCATTACAGGACAAGGAAATGGCCAAGGTGGACGTGAACATGGGCAAAAAGCAGATGCATTGCCTGGCTATCGAAAAATTGCCAATCCTGATCACGTAAAATATGTTTCAAAGGTGTGGGGCATTGAACCGGAAGAAATGCCTAAAGAGGGTGTTTCCGCTTTTGAAATGTTTGGGTTGATGAAACAAAAAACTATTCGTGCTTTATACCTATTATGTTCAAATCCTGCCGTTTCTGCACCAGATCAAAATTATGTTCGGGAACAGATGAAAAACTTGGACTTCATGGTATGCGTTGACTTTTACCTATCAGAATCTGCTGAATTTGCTGATGTCGTGTTACCTACAACAACTTGGGCAGAGGATGAAGGGACAACAACAAATGTTGAAGGTCGGATCATTAAGATTAATCAGGCACAAATGCCGGTAGGCGAATCAAAGCCAGACTGGAAGATTCAAGTAGAACTTACCGAGCTAATGGGCCGTGGTAAATATTTTTCTCACTTAAAAACCCCTGAAGACATATTTAATGAACTTCGGGTTGCTTCTAAGGGCGGCACAGCTGATTACTATGGCGTTACATGGGAAAAAATCGACAAGCAAGATGGCGTGTTCTGGCCATGTAAAGATGAAGATGATCCTGGAACACCACGTTTATTTTTAGATAAAAAGTTCAATCATCCAGATGGAAGAGCTAAAATTTTTGCCTTGCCTTACAGACCTTCCGCAGAAGAACCGGATGAAGAATACCCATTGCGATTAACAACAGGACGTGTTGTCTACCATTATTTATCAGGGAATCAGACGAGAAGAATTCAATTCCTTCGTGATATGTGTCCGGATCCATTTGTTGAAGTACATCCAGAAACAGCAGCAAAATACAATATTGATCACGAAGAACTTGTCCGTCTCTATACACGTAGAGGAGAAACAACCTATAAAGTGAAAATCACAGAGGCCATTCGGAAGGATACCTTGTTTGTTCCGTATCACTGGGGCCATGAAAAATCTATTAATCTATTGACAATAGGTGAGCTTGATCCAATCTCAAGAATGCCGGAATTCAAGGCATGTGCCGCGCAGATTGAAAAACTGAAAATAAAGAAGGTGCAGTAAATGAAGAAGAGGCTATATTTAGAACTTGAAAACTGTATAGGGTGCCGCTCTTGTTTAGCGGCTTGTACACAGTGCGGAGGGCATGAAGAGCGTAACCGTAACTATGTGTACGACGTGAACCCGCTTGTTAATCGTCAAACGATGCCTCTTATGTGCCTTCACTGCGTGAATCCGGCATGTGCGAGAAGCTGTCCGGCTCAGGCAATTCAAATTCACGAAACAGGAGCAGTCCTTTCCGCTCTTGTAGAAAAATGTATTGGCTGCCAAAACTGTACGATTGCCTGCCCGTATGGTATACCAAAGTTTGATACAGAACAAAATCTCATGTATAAGTGTGATTTATGTATCGACCGGTCAAAGGATGGCATTCCGCCGATGTGTGCTAGTGTATGTCCTACAAACACGTTACAATGGTTAACAGATGAAGAAATTGAAGCGAAGCAAAAGCAATTTAATTTAGATAATGGTAAATGGGTCACAAGCATGCCTTATTTAGAAGGCGAAACGAATGTAAAAGTGAATCTCCCTGGGATCCTTCAGGGTGTCACTAAACTGTTTTAGGGGGGATTAACATGAGCGATAAAAATAATAAAATCCCGTTCAATGAAGATAACTATACGCATAATATCAACCGCAATAATGAACGAAAACTGGACCGCCGCGGGTTTATGAAAACATTAGTGGGGGCAGCAGGTGTGTTCGCTGTTTCCTCCCTGCCATGGGGAGTGCTTGCAGCAAAAGAATTAACCGGACTTGGAGACAAGAAATATCCGAAACAGAAAATCACTGATGTTAGTGCTTTACCAATCGGTGATGCTGTAGATTTTTCTTTTCCAGGCGAGCACGATAGCGCAATATTAATCCGGCTTTCAGAAAATAAATACGTGGCCTATCAAAATGCCTGTACACATCTGCGCTGCCCGGTTTTTTGGAAAAAGGATGAAGGGGAAATGATTTGCCCTTGTCATCATGGGAAATTTGATGTCAATTCCGGCGAACCGACTGCGGGGCCGCCAAGACGTCCGCTTCCGGAGATTCATGTAAAAGTAGAAAACGGTGCGGTTTATGCCGTGGGGGTGAAACGTTATGAAGCGTAGTTACCTGCCGGTCGCCCTCCTTCTAGCTGTGTTAATGTTAAACATTATTTTCACGCAATATATGGTCCATCAATATTTTTATGAAAACTATACAAATACCATCATTGCAGCGGTCATCAACGTGATATTATTTCCAGTCGCCCTCCTTATTTATAAAAAAGGCGTGAATGTCCATGACTAGTGAGACCTATATTGATTTATGTTTTGTCCGTCCTGCATCAGGCGGTTTCACAGCGGAAATCGATGAATTGTTAAAAAGCACTTTTGCCAAAAAAAGCTTGAACTGGTTTCTTGAAGAGAAATCACTTGATGGGGCTGAAATGGTTGTTGCAGAAGTTAAGGGAATGAGCGATTGGAGTTCTGAAGAAGAAACAATTCAGTTTCTTGAAGACCATGCAGATGAGAAGTTTTGGGAGTATCTACAAGGCTACAAAATGTTTATCTATCCTGTCGTGAAAGGATGCAATAGTTGTGGAACTCATTAAGGTAGAAGATGTGAAACGTTTTGTTGGCGGAACCGTGGAAATTGTGATACATGATGCCGAGGGCGGGGACCAGGCACCCGCCGTGAGGAAAACAGTGAAAAAGGTGCAGCTATGTCCTGACAGCACCCATATACGTTTCTATTTTGACGATTTTTATTTCCTTGCCGTACCGCTTTCCAGTCGCGTAAGTGAATCAGATGAACAATGGTCAGCTTTCGACCCTGAAAGCGGCTTAACTTATACAGTAAAAAAAGTTCAGGTCTTTTAATTAAGAACCTGGCTTTTTTTTAGCCGATAGGAAAGTAAAACTTTCCAACCAGGCATATGTGCAACTCCGACTCATGAACCGCCCAAACGGGCTTGCCAGTCGGCGATTTTACTTTAAAGGAGAGTCGTAAATGGAGGCAAAATCAAACCAGCAGATTAGCTCTTACATTATCCAGTCACAGGAAGAAGAAATTAAGCGGATTTCCATCGAACTTCATGAGGGTGTCGGTCAAAACCTTTATAGTATTTTAACTGGTTTACAATTTATTGAATCCGGTTCACAAGAGCCGCAACTGAAAAATCATCTCCGTGAAATGTCGCAGTTAATCGAAAAAACCATTCAAGAAATTAGGCTGCTCTCTGTAGAATTGTATCCTCCTGTCCTAACAACTCTTGGTTTACTGCCGGCCATGAAAAGCTATATTAAGCTGTATACTTCGACATTTGGAATTCTTGTTGATTTAGAATCTGCCGGCACGGAAAAGTGGCTCCCGGAAAATAGCAGGATTGCGGTGTTTCGGGTTTGTCAAGAGGCACTGACGAATATAGTGAAATATGCTGACACATCGAATGTGAAAATAAACTTTATTTGGACAGAGGACGAACTGAAAATCACCATTAATGATTATGGTAAAGGATTTCAACCGGATGAACAGGAAGACAGCATTCAATCATCAGGTCTTGCCGCAATGCAGGAAAGAATGCTTCTAACTGGCGGACAGTGCACGATATCCTCTAAAATAGGGGAAGGAACATCTATTGAACTATCCCTGCCGTTAAAGGATTAAAGGAGAGTTAAGAATGATAAAAATCCTCTTGGTTGATGATCATGCTGTTGTGAGAAGTGGATTGAAAATGTTGTTAAACACAAACCCTGAAATAGAAGTAATCGGGGAAGCTTCGGAAGGAAATGAGGGCATCAAGAAGGCGTTAAAACTAAAACCAAATGTCGTGGTGATGGATTTAAGTATGCCCCATGGTAAAGATGGCTTGTCGGCGACAACAGAATTGAAAAAACTGATGCCTGAGATTAATATTTTGATTCTAACCATGCACGATGATGAGGAATACCTCTTCCGGGCGATTCAAGGAGGGGCATCCGGCTGTATATTAAAGAGCGCGCCGCACGATGAATTAATGTCTGCGATTGAATCGGTTGCTGCTGGAGATGCCTACCTTCATCCCTCTGCACAGAAGCGTTTAATGGAGGAATATATGGCGGGTGTGAAGCAGGATGGCAATGATACGTATAATCTACTATCTGAACGGGAAAAGGAAGTTTTAACCCTTATCGCAAAAGGTTACGCTAACAAAGAAATTGCGGAGCAGCTTGTCATCAGTGTGAAAACAGTCGAAACCCATAAAGGCAACTTGATGGAAAAATTACAAATGAAAACCCGGCCCGAGCTCGTGGAATATGCCGTTAAAAAGGGGTTATTAGGTTATGATATTTAAGGGGAATCAGCTGAGATGTCAGAGATAAGGGAATTGCGACCGGTTCTTGAAGTGTGCGACAGGTTAATGGCGGAGGCAGGCTGTGATTTTGTTGGGCTTGCGATCCAAAATACTGTTGGCCCTGATGTTAGGTGGCATTATGCCGCCGGAAATTTAAATGATAAATATGAGAGAATTACCGTCCGTTTCGGAAAAGGAATCGCTGGAAAAATTATTTCAAGTGGAAGTGCGATGATGTTGGCCGATTTTCCAAATGATATTTTTGGAAAAGTGACTGACTATCCGATTATGCTTGCTGAAAAACTTGTCTCCTCCTATGCGGTTCCTTTATTTTTTAATGCTGTTCCAAAAGGAGTATTGCTTATTGGCAAAAGAGAAAGCTTTACTTTTCCAGAGCATGTTCAGTATCAGGTTAAAGATGCAGCCGAAGCGTTGGAGCAGTTACTAAAAGAGCATTTATAACTATTCGGGGCAGGGGGGATGGAAATGGACAAGGAAATCCGCGAGCCTTTGAATGAGCTGGCAGACCTTGAACTAGAATTAAAAAAGTCGATGCAAGAATTGGTCGATATCAAGTTTGCGCTTGATGAATCTTCGATTGTCGCCATCACAGATTCCCGAGGAATCATTACATATGTAAATGATCAATTTTGCCGTATCTCCAAATACTCAAAGGAAGAACTGTTGGGCCACGATCATCGAATTGTCAATTCTGGATATCATTCCAGGGATTTTTTTCAAGAAATGTGGCGGACAATTGGGTCTGGTCAGGTTTGGAAGGGTGAAATTCGCAACAGGGCAAAGGACGGATCGTTCTATTGGATGGATACAACAATTGTTCCGTTTTTGAATGAAAAGGGGAAGCCTTATCAGTATCTCGCCATCCGCTATGAAATAACCGAGAGAAAGCGTGTCGAACAGGAATTACAAAAAATGATGTCTTCCATCATCGGTGTGCAGGAAGAGGAACGAAAGCGCTTGTCACGTAACCTCCATGATGGTATTGGTCAAAATCTTTATAGCCATTTAATAACGATCAATCGTTTGCTTTCAGAGATGGATCATCCGCTACTGCAGCAGATGCAGACAGAAGCAACCCAATTAATCGAGGAGATTCGTGAAATCTCATGGGAATTACGGCCATCGGTCTTGGATGACCTTGGTTTAGTTCCAGCCATTCGTTCCTTTTTAGCACGTTATTCAGAGCATTACAATATCGATGTATTCTTTGATTGCGTTTTAAACCAGCGCCTTGATATCAGTATCGAACTGACCATTTACCGGATTATTCAGGAGGCGTTAACGAATACTCGCAAATATGCGGCTGTTACAGAGGCCATGGTGACAATAAGAGAAATGGATGATGTCGTACGAGTAATGATTGAAGATAAGGGAAGGGGCTTTGACATCAGAAAACAAACTCCAGGAGTCGGCTTGTTCAGCATGGATGAACGAGCCCGTGCCGTCAATGGAGGATTTTCTATCTACTCATCCCCGGGAATGGGAACGAAAATCATTTTAGAAATACCGATTTCCACAGCTGAAGACGATTAAAAAAAGAGAGGGTGTCAGGCACTAATTAACAGTGCCTGACACCCTCTTCCATTTACCCGATGGGAAAGTATAACTCTCCATCGGGCATAAGTGCAACTACGCCTCATGAACCACCTAATGGCTCGCCAATCGGCGAGTTTTCTTTATATTTTAAATGAACTCTTCAAGGAAACGATTCTGTTAAAGACCAGCTTATCCACTGTAGTATCTTTCGGATCGACGTTGAAATAACCGTGTCTAAAGAATTGGAATTTTTCCTGTGGACGGCTTTCTTTCATGTTTGGCTCGACAAATCCCTGTAAGACTTCAAGTGAATGGGGATTTACGTTATCAAGGAATGTTTTCCCCTCGTCACTAGCTTCTTCTTCTTCGTCCAAAATAAGCGGTTCGTATAAGCGGAATTCGGCTGGAACGGCATGGGCTGCTTCTACCCAATGAATCGTTCCTTTTACCTTTCTTCCTGTGAAGCCAGTGCCACTCTTGGTTTCTGGATCGTAAGTGCAGCGTAACTCGACAACTTTTCCGCTCGCATCCTTAACAATCTCTTCGCATTTAATGAAATAGGCGTTCTTTAGGCGGACTTCATTTCCAGGGAACAGACGGAAATATTTCTTCGGCGGTTCTTCCATGAAATCGTCCTGTTCGATATAGATTTCGCGCGAGAACGGAATTTTACGTGAACCCATTTCAGGGTTTTCCGGATTGATTTCCGCATCCAGCAATTCAATTTGGCCTTCCGGATAATTCGTAATGACTACTTTTAAGGGATTAATCACACCCATGGTCCGCGGCGCTTTCAATTTCAAATCTTCACGGACAAAGTGTTCAAGCATTTGAGAATCAACCATACTGTTATTCTTTGAAATAGCCGTTTCGCTAACAAAGGTGCGAATCGATTCAGGGGTAAATCCTTTTCTTCTCATCCCAGAAATCGTCGGCATCCGCGGGTCATCCCAGCCATCCACGAACCCTTCATCGACGAGCTGCTTAAGCTTCCGTTTACTCATAACTGTATTCGTCACATTCAAGCGGCCAAACTCAATTTGCTGCGGCGTGTTCTCCATCTCACATTGTTCCACAACCCAATTATAAAGGGGACGCTGATCCTCGAATTCAATGGTACAGATGGAATGTGTGACACCTTCAATCGCATCTTCAAGCGGATGGGCAAAGGCATACATCGGATAAATGCACCACTTATCACCTGTGTTATGATGTGTCGCATGCGAAATTCGGTAAATTACAGGGTCACGCAAATTAATATTTGGTGAGGACATGTCAATTTTTGCCCGGAGCACCTTTTGACCGTTCTCGAACTCACCACTCCGCATCCGTGTAAATAAATCAAGGTTCTCCTCAATGGAACGCTCGCGGTAAGGGCTGTTCTTGCCAGGCTCTGTCAGCGTGCCACGGTATTCTCGGATTTCTTCAGCCGAGAGATCATCAACATAGGCAAGTCCTTTATTAATTAACAGTACAGCTCTTTTGTACATTTCTTCAAAATAATCGGAGGCAAATAATAAGTTATCCCATTCGAATCCAAGCCATTTGACATCTTCCTTAATTGAATTAACATATTCGATGTCTTCCTTTAATGGATTCGTGTCGTCAAAGCGTAAATTGGTTTGTCCCTTAAATTCATCTGCCAGACCAAAGTTGATGATAATTGATTTAGCGTGGCCAATATGTAAATAACCATTTGGCTCTGGCGGAAAGCGCGTCACGATTTTTTCGTGCTTTCCCGATTCCAAATCTTTTATCATAATATCTTTAATAAAATTTGATGTGTAATTGTCCACCCTTTTCAACCTCTTTCATTTATCTAGCTCCGGGCGTCATCGGCTCGAGTCATAAGCCGGCCCCTTACGTTTTCGTTATGTCTACTACTTATAAATACCATAAATATTGATATTTTTCCATTGTACCCAACAAATCAACGGAAAAACAACTTTAAGAGAGAATTTTTTTTGAAAAATTTGTGGTTGGATACAAGGGAGAATGGGCGAAGAACCTATTTTTGGGACTTATGATTTTAATTTGCCACTTACTACCTATTTTATTGGGCTTACGACATAAATTCGGGTAATTACTACATAATTCCGACCTCTTACGACATAAAATCCGGAATTTACGACATTACCTGGATATTAATTGGGAATTTGTCCGCCGCTCCGAAACTTATGACATATTTTCGGGCACTTACTACATAATTCTGGCCTCTTATGACATAAAATCCGGAATTTACGACATTACCTGGATATTAATTGGGAATTTGTCCGCTGCTCCGAGACTTATGACATATTTTCGGGCACTTACTACATAATTCTGGCCTCTTACGACATAAAATCCGGTACTTACCCACATTCGCTGGATATTAATTGGAATATACGACCGGAATTGCGGCAATCTCTAAAGGTCTCCTAAAGTTAGCATATTCCGCTTATTAACGTTAAAATTAGTATAAGTAAATCATAGGAAGGGGAAGTTCCATGCTTAAATTTGCCACAGTTGGAACCAGTTGGATTACAGAAAGCTTTATTAAGGCAGCAATCGCAAGCAAACAGCTGCAGCTAATCGGGGGTTATTCCCGCACAGAGGAGAAGGCAAAGCGAGTTGCAAATACATATAACGCTCCATATTTTTGGACGGACTTAGAGAAAATGGCGAAAAGCACGGAGTTCGAGGCAGTCTATATTGCTTCGCCCAACTCTGTTCATTTCGAACAAGCACTAACCTTTTTGAAAAATAAAAAACATGTCATCTGCGAAAAGCCGATTTTTTCAAATACTGCAGAATTAGCAGAGGCATACCAGACAGCGGAGGAGAATGGCGTCTATTTATTTGAAGCGATTCGCAATATCCATACGCCTAATTGCACTATATTAAAGGAGAAGCTTCATTTAGCAGGCAAATTGCGAAGCGCACTGCTCCCGTATATCCAATATTCCTCCCGGTATGATTTATTTTTACAAGGAGAGGAGCCAAATATCTTCTCTGCCAACTACTCTGGAGGAGCACTCGTTGATTTAGGCGTTTATCCTCTGTACTTAGCAGTTTGCCTGTTTGGAGAGCCAAAAAAGGTTACCTACCATCCTGTGGTCTTAACGAGCGGTGTGGATGGCAGCGGCACACTCGTGCTGGAATATGAAGAATTTGTCTGTACAATTCTTTGTTCAAAGATATCTCATTCCGAACTTCCATGTGAAATTCATGGAGAGGCTGGAACCTTCGTTCTTGAGGATGCCGCACCTATTTCGAGTATAAAATTCTTAGATAGCCATACAAAAGAAAGTCAAATATTGAGTGTCGAGCAAGAAGAACAAGACATGGTCTATGAGTGTATCAATATCGCAAAAATCATTGAAACGAAAAATGTTCAGGAATACGAGCGCTTAAAAAAATGGAGCAAAATTGTCCTGCGCATTACAGAAGAGGCAAGAAAGCAGAATGACATTATTTTTGCGTCGGAGAAATAATGGAACAGCCAGTGGCGATGTCGATCCACTGGCTGTTTATTAAGAAGCTTTTTTCAATTCTACTGCTTTGCTGCTTGATGTTAATCGGCTTAATTTCTCCCAGAAGATTCCCACTAAGCCGCCAGCCACCGCCGGCACGACCCAGCCTAAGCCGACTGAAGCAAGCGGAAGAGTGTCCATCCATGATTCTAACAAGCCCCACTTTAAGCCAAACAATTTCAACCCATCATACAAGCTGACAATGCCTGTTAGAGCCATTGCACATGCATAAACCTTTTGCGAACCGCTGAAGAAACGGTGTAAAAATGCGAGCGATACAAGTACAATTGTAAGCGGGTAGGCCATTACCAGGAATGGAACTGATACTTTAAGAATTTGGTTCAAGCCAAGGGTTGCAATCGAAAAGCTAACAACGGTTACAAGTGTGACAACCATCCGATAACTTAATATCGAAGCAATTTTTGAAAAGTACTGTCCGCAAGCAATCGTCAAGCCGACACAAGTAGTAAAGCAGGCAAGGGTAAAAATAACGCCCAACAGGATTTTCCCGCCGAATCCAAGGAGAATCGTTGCAGCGGATGATAACACGTCTGTCCCGTTTTCATAGGTTCCGTAACCAGCCATCTTTGCCCCTAATAATCCAATCCCGATATAAACCAATGCAAGAGCTCCCCCGGCGATAACACCTGTCTTTAGTGTATAAAGAGTTACTTGTTTTTTGTCTGAAATTCCTTTTTGTTTCAGGGCAGTGATAATAACAATCCCGAATGCAAGTGCCGCAAGAGCATCCATTGTCGAGTAGCCATCGATAAAACCTTTAAACAAGGAAGCGGTTTGATAGGTTTCTGTAGGTGCTTTTAACGGTTGGTTCAAATTAAGGAATCCTGTTACACACAAGATTACGATTGATAATAAAAGAACGGGGGTAATAAAACGCCCCATGTAATCGACCACTTTAGATGGGTTTAAGCTTAATAGATAGACGAGTAAGAAAAACACTACTGAAAAACTGCTTAAAGGCACTTGGCCGCTAACTGATATGGTTCCTAGAAAAGGTTTGATCCCCATTTCAAAAGCAACATTCGCATTCCTGGGAATGGCGAGAAATGGTCCGATTGATAAGTAGACAACAATGGTGAAAATAGTGGCAAACCAGGGATGAACCCGGCTGCCAAGTGTGTTAACTCCGTCCTTCACCAGTGCAGTCGCCATTAGAACAAGTAATGGCAGTCCGACAGCGGTAATGATAAATCCAGTGATGGCCGGCCAAAAGGAAGTCCCTGAACCCATTCCTAAAAACGGCGGAAAAATTAAGTTCCCTGCTCCAAAAAACATCGAAAATAACATCAAACCAACAAACAGCGTATCCTTCTTTTTCATTCTTCTCGCTCCCTTTTCTAATTTCTTTCAATACAAAAAGCCCGCCCCTATGGATAGGGACGAGCTAGCTCGCGTTACCACCCTACTTCCGCAACAAAAAAACAATTGCGGCTCTCGTTCAACGTACAATCATACGTGTCCCTAACTTAACGGCGGGCGGTCCGGCAAAGGCTTACTAAGATGTCTAGTGGATGCTCCCAGCAACGAAGGTACGTTACAAAAAAGTCGCTTCCGCTTTTCTATTTTCGGCCTTGCATCTCAGAGATGATTTTCACTTGTGTCCTGACACCGCCTTTCACCAACCGCCGGCTCTCTAAAGTCAAAATGAACAAACTACTCTTCTCGTCATTAATTTTGATTTTTTTAAAAATTCTATTTAAGTAATTATATTATATTTAAATAGTTTTGCAACATCAAATTTTCGATAAATTATGCAGTAATCGTTTCCATCGCTGCTATGACAATAATAAAAAATTTTATGACAGATTTAAGTCGCTAATATGACATTTTGTTGAATTGAATCTTTGCAATGATTTATATCACATCCCCTGTTTTTTTGCTTCTTTATAGTAAAAGTAAGGAAGAATGGAGGAATCGTGATGAAGTCAAAAGCGTGGTACAGGAAACAATTGAAAAGGAAGCCGGTTCAAATCACTAGGTATACTGTTCAGGCCTTGTTTCTTTTGTTTTTACTATATGTAGGCCTGCAGTTTTATCAATTTTATCAGCATTTTGAAACACTCGGAAAAACCCCTTTTGTTGAAAGGCCGTCTGCAGTGGAAGGTTTTTTGCCCATCAGCGCATTGGTTGCCCTGAAGGTTTGGCTGACAAGTGGCGATTTTGATGTGATTCACCCGGCAGGGCTAACCTTGCTGGCATTCTTTGTCGGAGCTGGTATCATTTTTCGGAAATCATTCTGCAGCTGGATTTGCCCTGTTGGAACGGCGAATGAACTGATCGGCTGGCTCGGCAGGAAAATTTTTAGAAGGAATTTTGATATGCCGCAATGGCTAGTGTGGTTTTTAACGCCAATAAAATATGTTCTGCTATTATTCTTTGTGGCAATGGTTATACAAATGGATACCTTCAGCGCGAAAAGTTTTCTTGTGGATCCGTATAATAAGGTTTCCGACGTAAAAATGTTATTGTTATTCCTTAATATTGGCGGCTTTACGTTGAAATTTGTCATTGTCGTCTTTATTCTCTCGTTATTCTTCAGAAACTTTTGGTGCCGGTTCCTTTGCCCGTACGGTGCATTGATTGGCCTTGGCTCCATCTTTCGAATTACAAAAATACAACGGAATGAAGACACTTGTACAAACTGCGAAATGTGCACAAAGGTTTGTCCGCAAAGATTACAAGTTCATAAGATTGAAAAAGTAAATTCACTTAATTGTTCCGCCTGTATGTCCTGTGTGGAAGCCTGCCCAGTGAAGGATACACTTAATATGACGGTGGCCCATAAAAAGGTAAATAAATGGTTCGTTCCAGTTGCCTTCTTCGTTCTGTTCTTCGTGGTTATCGGGATTGCAAAAATAACCGGCCACTGGGATACAATCATATCTTATAAAGAATGGAAAGAATTGATTCCAGATGCACGTTATATCGGTCATTAGAATTCATAATCAAAATTTATATCATTGGACTTCGAGAATTGTCCAGCTCCAGCGCCCCTCGAGGTCACAAGCCAATCCGGCCAAAAGGTTAAAAAGCAACCTTTCGTCCGGCTCGTCTTGTGCTATGCCTGAGGCTGAGCAAGGCGCTTGCGCTTATCTGTGAATGTTCAAAAAATGTCCATTGTCGCCATGGGTATGTCTTAGTATGATGGTTATATAGGGAATATTTTGGTATTTTTACCTTCGAGGGGGAATTGGCAGGTGGCAAAAAAAGTTGATGACTATTCTTTAACAGAGTTGATGGTAAGAATTGAAGAAATTTTTAATGAAAACCCGGGACCCATTCAAGGATTCGAAGCAATTGTTCAATATGACATTCACGGTGAGGCAGAAGCAACCTATCAGCATTTTTTCCATAATGGAAAGCTCACGATTAAAGAAGGAGTGGAAGCAACTCCAAACGTAACGATGGCATTATCGTATGATAACTTCAAAAAATTCCTATTAGGTAAGCAAAGCGGCACGATGGCTTTATTGACAGGGAAGGTAAAAGCCAAAGGAGATATTGGCAAGGGAATGAAAATCGAAACAATTCTTCGGAAATATAACATAAAAGAACCATTCTAAAATTCAGAAAAATAGTACATTCATCCGAGTGTGCTATTTTTAATTTTTAAATTTCTAGAGATAATGAACTATTAATAGCAATTTAAAATGAAATAGTAAAATAATAATTGACAATTTTGTTTTAAAAAAGTAATCTTTAAATTGTGTTAACAAAACCAATCGGATTTATCGGCTTTTAAAAATTTGCTGATGGTCAAGTGATTGGTTTTACATTTTAATTAAAAACCAAGTAAACAGGGGGGAATAAAGTGAAAAAGGGTTTGAAAGGTTTATTTAGTGTAATCATCCTTTCTATGATTCTATCTGCTTGTGCTTTAGATAGTTCAAGCACAAAAGATTCATCGGCATCGGACAAGAAAGGGAACACGGAAAGCTCTAGTGCAAAGAGCACTGAAGTAAAAGAATACAAAGCAACAAACTTAGAGGCACTTCCAAATAAAACAAAGGCAAGGAAAGATACATTCATCGCGGGCATATCAGCACCAGGTGGAGTATTTTTGCCGTATTTCTATGAAAATGGCTGGGATGGAAACGCAACCGACCCAATGTTTGCGCCGTTGGTAAACTTAGATCCTACTGGGAAACCTGTGGGGATTTTAGCAGAAAAATGGGATGTCTCTAGTGATTTGCTTACATATACATTCCATTTGAGAAAAGGCTTGAAATTCAGTGATGGTTCGCCATTAACAGCAGATGATGTTGCCTTTACCTTAACGTTATTACATGACCCGGCTTATGCTGGGGAACAAGATATTTCGCTTACTGCTATTAAAGGCGGTAAGGAATATAAAGAAGGTAAAGTGAAATCAATTGAAGGAATTAAAGTAGTAGATAAAGAGACAATTGAAATTACAACTGAAGAAGTGAATGCAAAATCTCTTCTGATTTTAGGCGGACAGGTATTATCGAAAGCTTATTACGGAAAAGACTATCAATTTGGCAAACTGGATTATCTAAAAGAACTTTATCCGAAGCCGCTTGGTGCTGGACCTTACAAATTTGTTAAGTATGTGCCAGGCCAAGAAATTCGTTATGTTGCCAATGAACATTACTATGCTGGTACACCAAAAATGAAGAATTTAATCTTTAAAGTAATTGATACCTCAACTTCTCTTCAATTGTTTGAAACGGGTGAACTTGATTATGCCGGTTTCTCTGCAGATGATGATACAGTAGAACAATTGAAAAGTTTAGGATTTGCGAACCTTGAAGTTGGTCCGGTTAATGATTATGGTTTTATTTATGTTAACAATTCACGTCCACAGTTCAAGGATAAAGCAGTAAGGCAAGCTTTGGTTTATGGTTTGGACCGCCAAAAAATTGTTGATGTTAAATTTAAAGGCTATGGAACTGTTGCGAATGTCCCAGTTTCTAAAGTTTCATGGGCTTATAATGATGAAGGTATTAACAAGTATGAATTTAATGCTAAAAAAGCGAAAGAATTACTTGATCAGGCAGGCTGGAAGGTTGGTTCCGACGGCATTCGTGAAAAGGATGGCAAAAAATTCGTTATTCGTTACTTAACGAGAACAGCAGATGATCCAATCATCCCGATTGCAAAAGAAAACTATCAGGATATCGGAATAAAATTTGAACCGGAAATTATGGACTTTAATGCGATTGTTGCCAAATTAGGCACGAAGGATTATGACTTTGCTGCCGTGTCTACGTCACAAATTTTAGATCCAAGTGATCCGGTTGAGGAGTTTGCAACAGGTAACGCAAATAACGCGGCAGGCTATTCGAATCCAAAGGTAGATGAGTTAATTAAAAAGGGATTAAATACGTTAGATATTGAAAAACGTAAAGTTATTTACCATGATCTCTACAAAGAATTAAATGATGATCCACCTGTTATTCTAATTCACTATCGTCAAAGTGCAAAAGCAATCAGCGGCCAAATCGAAGGCTTACATCCTGACAACTTTACAGGCATCAGCGCTAGCTTGCCAAACATTTCGATTAAAAAGTAACCAATAAAGTGCCTAGCGGATTAAGCTAGGCACTTTGTTCTGTAAAGGTGGAGAGTATATGAAACAGTATGTATTACAACGATTTTTACAAATGATTGTCATTTTATTCGGGACCTCATTTATTATTTTCTTCTTGTTTGCGATGCTGCCAGGGGATTACATTGATTCAAACATATCGTTAACCCCGCAAAGAGCGCAAGAATTAAAGGCCCTTTATGGGTTAGATCAGCCTGTGTTACAAAGGTACTTTACATGGCTTGGAAATGCCTTGCACGGTGATTTTGGCTACTCATTAAAGCACCAGGAAAAGGTTTTATCGCTATTAAATAAGTATGTGTGGAATTCCTTTTTTGTTGCGATTTTCGCGCTAGTTTTAACGTGGTCCATTGCTCTAGTATCGGGTGTTATCTCTGCCATCAAGCAGTACTCTTGGTTTGATGGTTTCGTGACATTTTTTGTGTTTGCAGCTATGTCATTCCCGTCGTTTTTTATTAGTTTACTTTTTATCAAATGGTTCGGTGTCGACCTGCAGATCCTGCCAATCGGCGGGATGATCGATACGGGAAGTGATAGTACGGGGCTGGCTCATCTTCTTGAAGTAGGCAAGCATATGATTCTGCCAGTGACTATTTTAACCCTGCTTAGCATTGGCTCATTAACGCGTTATTTTCGAACAGGGATGCTCGAGGTTATTCGCCAGGACTATATCCGAACAGCTCGCGCGAAAGGCTTGAAGGAACGTGTGGTTATTTTTAAACATGCGTTAAAGAATGCGATTCTACCAGCAATCACCCTGCTTGCCTTTGAATTGCCAGGTCTGTTTTCCGGAGCGATTATTATGGAGCAAATCTTTAATTGGCCTGGTGTCGGACGAATTCAGCTGGAGTCAGTTAGTTTCCGGGACTATCCTGTCTTGATGGCCTTTACGATGTTTTTGTCGTGTCTCACGATCATCGGGAACTTTTTAGCGGATGTAACCTACGCTGCTGTAGATCCAAGAATTAGATTGAAGTAAGGAGGGAAGCAGAATGGACACTCCAAATCCGATTGTAAATAAACAGGTGAAGACAGTTGTGAAATCACCTTCGATCTGGAAGCAAACCTTTCGTCGCTTAAAAAAGAATAAATTAGCGATGATCAGCTTGTTCTTTTTACTATTTATGTTTTTGCTTAGCTTCATCGGGCCGTACTTTTCCCCGTACATTCTCGACAGGACGAATGTAGCGAATATGAATCAGCCTCCAAGTGCAGCGCATTGGCTTGGCACAGATAATTACGGGCGGGATGTACTAACTCGACTCATGATGGCGGGGCAAATCTCGTTAACCATCGGGATTGCCGCAATGGTATTGTCGGTTATGATTGGTTCCTTATTAGGGGCAATTTCAGGTTTTTACCGCGGTGTTGTTGATATGGTCATTATGCGGGTAGCTGATATTCTTATGTCCATTCCTGGTTTGCCGCTGCTCTTGATATTAGCAGCCATTTTATCAGAATGGAAAGTTCCGGCTGAATACCGTCTTTATATTATTATGATTATGCTTAGCTTTGTTGGCTGGCCGGGACTTGCACGACTAGTGCGAGGCCAGATTTTATCATTGAAAGAACAGCCTTTTATGCAGGCAACAGAAGTTCTTGGATTAAGCGACCGGCGAAAAATTTTGCATCATCTAATCCCGAACACGGTTCCACTGCTCTTGGTTGTGGCAACCTTGAACGTGGCGGGTTCAATATTAAGTGAGTCGGCCCTTAGTTTTCTAGGGCTTGGCGTGGTTCCGCCAACGCCATCTTGGGGGAATATGATGGATGCGGCCAATAACTTCATGGATTTTAGAAAACGTCCATGGTTATGGATCCCGCCGGGAACTGCTATTTTTCTAACGGTTGTTTCGATTAATTTACTAGGAGACGGACTGAGGGACGCGCTTGATCCGAAAATGAGAAGGTAGGGATTACGAATGAATGAGACGCTGCTTCAAGTAAAGCACCTGCAGACAAACTTTTACACGGAAAACGGCGTCGTTAAGGCAGTAAATGACGTCAGCTTTGCAATCCGTGAAGGGGAAACGGTTTGCATTGTTGGTGAGTCTGGCTGTGGAAAAAGTATTACTGCTTTATCTTTAATGCAGTTAATTCCGGAAAACGGAAAGGTCGAAGGCGGCGAAATTAATTTTTCTGGGAAAAATCTGCTGGATTTATCTAAAAAGGATATCCGCCGTTTAAGAGGTAATGAGATTGGCATGATCTTTCAAGAGCCAATGACTTCTTTGAATCCAGTGTTTACCATTGGTGAACAAATGATTGAACCGATACAAGAGCATTTATTACTGAGCAAAAAGGATGCTTATAAAAAGGCAATGGAACTGATTACAATGCTGGGAATTCCTAATGCTGAAAAAATTGTCAATCTTTATCCCCATGAATTAAGCGGCGGGATGCTGCAGCGGATTATGATTGCGATTGCCCTTAGCTGTAATCCGAAGCTCATTATTGCCGATGAACCAACGACTGCGCTGGATGTGACCATTCAGGCGCAAATTCTAGATCTGTTACGTGATATCAAAAAGGAATTTAACACATCGATGCTGCTGATCACTCATGATCTCGGTGTCGTAGCGGAAATGGCTGATTATGTTGTCGTCATGTATGCCGGAAAAGTGGTCGAAGAAGGTCCGGTACTTGAGCTGTTTAAGAATCCGCAGCATCCGTATACAAAAGGATTGTTAAAGGCCAAACCTGTTATTGGTGAGAGGAAGGACCGGCTCTATACGATTGCTGGACAGGTTCCTAATTTAGTAGATTTGCATGAGGCTTGTTACTTCGCAGACCGCTGTGAGCATGCAATGGATATTTGCCGGATGAAGCAGCCTGTTTTAACGGAAATAGCTAAAGGACAAAAAGCAGCATGCTGGTTATACGAGGACGGTGAAAATCGATGAGCGAAGCACTATTAGAAGTACAGAATTTAAAAAAATATTATTCTGCCTCTAAAGGAATGTTTAAGAAATTTGGCGACTCCGTTAAAGCAGTTGACGGGGTTAGTTTTACAATTGAAAAAGGCGAAGTATTTGGGCTTGTCGGTGAATCAGGCAGTGGCAAATCGACGATTGGCAAAACAATCTTACGCCTCCATGAGAAGACAGACGGTGATGTGATGTTTAAGGGAAAGGATGTCTTTTCATTATCCAGAAAGGAGCTTCGTCAGCTTCGAGTCCAAACGCAGCTTGTTTTTCAAGATCCATTCAGTTCGTTAAATCCACGACTGAGGGTCGGTGATGCAATCGGCGAAGCGATGGTAGAACACGGTCTTGTTTCTAAAAGGGAAGTCCGCGAGCGGGTGCTGGAGGTAATGGATAAGTGCGGTCTGTCCCCCTTTCATATTGACCGCTATCCTCATGAATTTTCCGGAGGCCAGCGCCAGCGGATCGTCATTGCCCGTGCAATGGCTCTTAATCCTGAGTTTATCGTAATGGATGAACCTGTAGCCGCTCTAGATGTATCGATACAGGCACAAATTATTAATCTATTTAGTGACCTGCAGCGGGAAAACGGATTATCTTATTTGTTTATTTCACATGATCTAAGTGTAGTGGAGCACCTATGCACGAAAATTGCGATTATGTATTTGGGGAATATCGTGGAATTAGCTCCAAAGGAAGAGTTATTTGATCATCCCTTGCACCCATATACAAAAGCGCTTCTTTCAGCAATTCCGATTCCAGATCCAACGGCTAAAAGAGAACGAATAATATTAACAGGCGATATTCCAAGTCCAATCAATCCGCCTTCAGGCTGTAAGTTCCGTACCAGATGCCCGATGGCTACAGACCTTTGTGCCGAAAAAGCCCCGGATTACCGTGAAGCGGGCGCCGGTCATTTTGTCGCCTGTCATTATGTATAATTTATAATAAATAATGGAAAAGGATTAGGACAATATGAAATAATGAGTGTAGAAGTGCAAGTAGGATTGGAAGAGGAGTGAAGATGGATGAGGATTTTCGATATCTCAAGAAAGCTGGTCAATGGGATGCCTGTTTGGCCGGGAGATACCGCTTTTCAATACGAGGTCTCATGGCCAATGGAGGAAAGCGGCTCGGTTAATGTTGGTAGACTGGAATTAAGTACCCACACGGGCACACATGTCGACGCACCATTTCATTTTGATAACGACGGAAAAAGAATCTCTGAACTGGATCTTAATCTTTACATCGGTCCTGCAAGAGTCATTGATTTACCGCCGGAAATTGAGAGCATCAGCATTGAGGAATTAAAAGAAGTTGACTTGGACGGAGTCACAAGAGTTTTGTTTCGAACATGTGCTTGGAAAAACGGTACCGTCTTTCCAGAGAAAATTCCTCATATCGAACCAGAACTAGCTCCATATTTAGCTAAGAAGGGCATCCGATTAATCGGATTAGATGTACCTTCCGTTGACCCGATTGACAGCAAAGAGCTTCCTGCCCACCACAGTTTGAATGAAAACGGAATTCACATTTTAGAATCACTAATCCTAGATAAAATTGTCCCAGGCGACTACGAACTAATCGCCCTACCCCTCCCGCTAGTCGAAGGAGACGGCAGCCCCGTCCGCGCCATCCTCCGTCAGTGGTAAAGAAGGAGAAAAAATGGGTGTCAGGCACCATTTTACAAATAAAGTAAAATGGTGCCTGACACCCTTTGTAATTTTTAATGCAAAATAGCCCGCCGTGATAGGCGGCGGGCTAAAAAGTGGGATAAATACCATTTTATTTTGACGGTTAGGCTTGTTTTCTTCTGTAAATTAGCCAATAGCTTCCGAAGCCAACGACGATCAATAAACCAACTGTACCTGGTACAACATAATCTTTAAATGAAGGCTCTTCAGCGCCAGTCTTTTTTGTTATCGAGGATGCGTGGTTTGTCCACTTATCTAACTGTTCAGTTGCAAAAACATTGCTCCCTAGTAGAAAAAACAACAGCGAAGCGATAAGAGAAATCTTCTTAATCATATTTTCAACCCCGTTATATTGTTATCTTATTGTTGTTCATTTTATCACCAATCCCACAAGCTAATATCAATTTGACATTAATGTTCACAAATCTTTCGAAATTTCATTTTTCAAAATAATTACCGTATTTTTGTATAAAGCCAGGAATTTCAACGGGTTGCGCTGCTTTTACGAAGTTTTAATCTAAGCCTTTGACTTGATATAAATCAATTCCTTTCGAAGAAAAAGGTGCTACAATGAGCGTAAAATAGCCAAGGGGGTTCTGAAATTATGTTTGAGATTGTTGATAAAAAAGCCATCATGGATATCCGCGAGCGTGTAGCAAAGGGTGAACATCCGCGCCGGGAAATATTAAACTTTATTAAAGCAGCACCTGTGGGTACCATTTTTGAAATTCATTTACCGCATCGCGGGGAGCCGCTGATCGCAAATTTACAAGCACTCGGAATGAATGTCGTTGTTAACGAACTGGAACCGATGCATTTCCGGCTCATGGCAGTAAAACTAACTGAACTCTCATGATAAAATCATTCAATCAGAAGAAATGAATCGCAACCAATATAAATTAGCATTACGAACCTTTGATTAACTAGAGCTGCTCATAATGTGCAGTTTTTTTTTGTAAAGATGCACCTTAATTAAGAACAAAATTGTGCATTTTAAAAGAAAAATATTATATAATAAAACAATGGACTACTCTCAAAGTCAGCCTTCATACACTCAAGGTGTTCTCAATAAAGCACGAATAATTGTGCGAAAGGATAGAAATAATGGATACTGATCATTTTAATGGAGGTTGAACGATGAGACTTTGTTTATTCCTGCTTATTGCCGGTGTGGTGGATGCGGTCATGACCCATCTTGGGATTGTTTCAGGTTTTGTAGAGGAAGGGAATCCGGTAATGCAGTTTTTCATTGCCAAAAGCTGGTCTTATTTTTATCTGATTAAAATCTTCTTACCGTTAGCCCTGCTAGGTTTATTTTACCTTCGACCATTAAAAGGGTGGATTAAGAAGCTTTTGATTTCTACCTGTGTCCTTTATTTCTCCGTCTTGGTATATCATATGGTCTGGATTGTCCTCTATTTAAATACTAAATCATGATTCACACGTTCGTTGATCACTAGACACCTCAGGGTTATTAAGTTAGTATCAATAAGATATGGATAAACAAATAATATGGAAAATGACTATACATAAAGGAGTATATTATGTTAGATAATTTAAAGCCTTTTTTACAGGAAGCATGGCAAAAGTCAGGATTCGAGCAGCCTACTTCGATTCAAGTTGCTGCAGTCCCGATGATTCTTGACGGAAAAGATTTGATTGCCGAGTCACCGACAGGAACTGGTAAGACGCTTGCTTATTTACTTCCATTGTTAAATTCAATCGATGCCAATCTGCCATCCTTACAAGCAGTGGTCCTCGCCTCCTCGCAAGAGCTAATCATGCAGGTGTATCAAGAATTCCAAAAATGGTCAGAGGGAAGCGGCATTAGAGGCACTTCGATTATTGGCGGCGCCAACGTCAAACGGCAGTTGGAAAAATTAAAAAAACGTCCCCAAGTTATTTTCGCGACACCGGGCAGGTTGCTTGAGTTGATCAAGCAGAAAAAGGTAAAAATGCATGAAGTCAAAATGATTGTTTTGGATGAGGGAGACCAGCTCCTGATCTCTGAACACCTTAACACGGTTCAAAGCATTGTTAAATCCACGATGAGTGACCGTCAAGTCTTGTTATTCTCGGCAACGATGAAACCGGGGATTGAACAGCAGGCAATCGCGATCACAAAGTCTCCAGAGATCATTCGCATTGAAAAGGATGAGGCAGCCTCTTCAGGAGACGTAGAACATATCTATTTCTTGTGCGAACCAAGGGATAAAATCAAGCTTTTAGAAAAAATTACCCGCCTAGATGATAGTAAATCGCTTGCGTTTATTAATGACATTGGTGAAATAGAAGTGTTTAAAGAAAAGTTTCGCTTTAAAGAGCTTTCAACCGGAATCCTCCATAGCGACATGAAAAAGCTCGAGCGCCAAGCTGCGTTAAAGGCTTTCCGGGATGGAAAAATGAACATGCTTATTGCTACAGATGTCGCGGCCAGAGGTCTTGATATTCAAGGGATCACCCATGTGGTTCAGATCGATCTTCCGAAGGATATTTCGCAATATGTCCACCGAGCCGGTAGAACTGGGCGGATGGGGGCAGATGGAATCGTCATCTCGCTTGTGACCGAAAGGGAAGAAAGAGAACTGAAGCGTTATTGCCGCGAGTTAAAGGTCCCGCTCTATAAAAGAGTTTTTTATCAAGGTAAAATTGCTGAAGAAGGACAAAAAAATCAAAAGCTTAGAAGATAAAGGCAGTGGGAGAAATCCCACTGTTTTTTGTTTGGTGAAGGGGCGGCGCGGAGCTATAAGGAATCAATAAATCTAGATTGTGAAACGCCCTATTAGTTTTGTATAAAAAAGAGGAATTCCGCCGCTCATCTTGAATAGTAAAAAAGAGAAACGGAGGGGAAACGATGGAAAATCCAAAATTAAAAAAATGGCATGATGACTGGCTAGAGGAAGCAACGATCAGCCAGCTTCAAGAAAAAATGGAGTGTGGTGAGCTTACAGCGAAAGAACTGGTCCTAATGTATTTACATAGAATTTCCGTTTACGACAGCGGTCTTCATTCCGTTCTGGAAGTGAATCCTGACGCCTTGCATATTGCTGAAGCACTTGATGCTGAACGGAAAGAATCAGGACCGCGAAGCCGGCTACACGGGATTCCAATTTTAATAAAAGATAATATTGATACGCATGACAAAATGCATACAAGTGCCGGATCTCTTGCCTTAAAGGATTCAATTGCGCTTCAGGATTCTTTTGTAGCCGAGCAATTACGCAATGCTGGCGCTGTTATTCTCGGAAAAACAAATATGACCGAGTGGGCAAATTTCATGGCCCTCGGAATGAAAAGTGGCTATAGCTCACGCGGCGGTCAGGTATTAAATCCGTATGGACCTGGTGCGTTTGATGTCGGCGGCTCAAGCTCTGGATCGGGCGCTGCGATTGCCGCAACCTTTGCTGCCGCCGCAGTTGGAACGGAAACATCCGGATCGATTTTAAATCCATCCTGCCAGAATTCGTTAGTTGGAATCAAGCCAACAGTGGGCCTTATTAGTAGACGGGGTATCATTCCTATCGCCCATACTCAGGATACCGCAGGGCCGATGGCTAGAACCGTTGAGGATGCCGCTCTCCTATTGAATGCACTATGTGGAAAAGACGGGCGCGACCCTATCACCAATACAAATCCATTCAATGGATTCGACTTTACTGAATTTCTTTTGAAAGATGGTCTTAAAGGAAAACGAATCGGTATCGCTGCGGAAGGATTTATCGAGCTTTTAAGTAAGGAAAAACAAACAGTGGTGGCAACAGCATTTGAAGTATTAAAAACCTCAGGTGCCGAAGTTATCGAAAATATTGTTATTCCTTCTGCTAAAGCAGCTTGGAAAAATAATGTTTTAACGTATGAATTTAAACCAGACTTAAATGCATATTTGAGTCAATTGCACCCGTCCATACCTGTAAGAACTTTAGCTGATCTGATTGAGTTTAATGATAAGGATGAAGAAAAAATGCTAAAATACGGGCAGGCCGTGCTCCAAAGATCAGAAAAGACGAGCGGTACATTAACTGAAGCTGCCTATGTGGAAGCATTGGAATTTGACCTCTACCATGCAACCGAGCAAGGAATTGATTTTGCTCTAGAAAAATATAATCTGGATGTGATTGTTTTTCCAAGTGAGGAAGGTTCACATATCAGTGCTAAAGCTGGCTATCCGACTGTAGCAGTCCCTGCAGGTTACACAGCGGCAGGAGAGCCAGTTGGAATTACTTTTGCTGGATCGGCTTTTAGTGAACCGCTGTTAATTCAAACGGCCTATGCGTTTGAGCAAATGACAGCCTTTCGTAAGGCACCCGTCCTCGAATAGGTTTGCCTGAATTCAAGCATACTATCAATGAATTTCTTAGGAAAGGAGATGGTAGCTGTGGGAAGAACGAAACTAGGGAATGCCAATGCCCAGCGGAACAACAACACGAAAAAGCCAATGAAAACAAGCTCAGAGCTGGTCGAATTTACAACTGGGGAAGATTTAAAACGAAACCGGCCAAACAGTAAATAACAATGAAACGCCTCCCGTGAGTTGGGAGGCTTTTTTGGGTTGCACCATAAATCCTACTCTTCTGAAAGCAATGGCAGCGGTTTTTTGGTGGGACCTTCGATGACGTCGCCGGAATAGGCATACCGTGATCCGTGGCACGGGCAATCCCACGTTTTTTCAGCCCGATTCCATTCACATTCACAGCCAAGATGCTGACAAGTGGTGTCGACAACATATAGCTTACCATTTTCATCCTTGTAGGCACCGGCTCTTTTTCCGTTAAACATGACAACCGAACCTTCACCAACCTGCAAGTCATCAGGAGCCTTGTCCGTATACTCAAGCTTGCCTTTAATGAGGTGCTTAGCGACATCGGCATTGGTTGTTACAACGCTTTTTAAATCTGGATCAGCCTGGAATCGCGATGGTGAGTAGAGCTCTTTGTAGGGGGTATCCCGGCCGAGGACATAATCGGTCAATAAGTGTCCGGCAAGGATACCTGTGGTCATGCCCCACTTTTTATAACCCGTTGCCACCAATATTTGCTCACGCTCTGCCGTGATTGGACCAATATATGGAAGCTTATCAAGGGTGACTAAATCCTGCGCCGACCAGCGGTAATCGTATTCCTTAATGCCAAAAACCTCTTCCGCAAAGTCTTCAAGTGCATCGTAATGCTTAATTGTATCAATGCCTTGTCCCGTTTTATGATTTTCTCCGCCAATAATAATTAACTTTTCTCCATCAATCGGTGTATAGCGGATGGAACGGGATGGGCTGTCAGCGCTGATATACATGCCTCCAGGGTAGTCTTTATCCGTTTTTATTCCGATAGCGTAAGATCTATCCGCATGCATCCTTGCAAAATAAAGGCCAGGTAAATCGTAAAATGGAAAGTGTGAGGCGATAATTACCTGATTACAACTGACTTTTTGTCCGGACTTGGTAACCACCTTTGGCTGGGTCTTATCGTCCTCAATGTCGGAAGCAACAGTATTTTCGAATACAGAACAGCCACTCTTAACAGCCTCATCCAAAAGAAACTTCAAGAATTTAAGTGGGTGAAACTGACCCTGTTTCCGCATAAGTAAGGCCGCTTTAACTGGGATAGGAAAGGGGATAGTATCCTTTAAGGCACCATCGATTCCAAGCGTTTTATAGGCTTCCCATTCCGTTTTTAGCTTTTCTGCATATTCCTCGGTCGTTGCATACATATAGGCGTCTTCATTGCTGAAATCACAATCTATTGCCTTTTCCTTCACACTACTTTCGACGAACTGAATGGCATTCATATGGGATTCGAAATAGAGGCGGGCCCTTTCTTCACCAAAATGATTGATAAATTCATCATATACTAATCCATGCTGCGCGGTTACTTTTGCCGTTGTATGTCCGGTAGTCCCATTTAAAACGCTGCCAGCATCAAGTAAGGCAACTTTCTTTCCTTCCTTTGAAAGTAAATATGCGGCTGTAATACCAGTTATTCCGGCGCCAACAATTGCTACATCGACAGATAAATCTTCAGTTAATTTCCGAAAAGCAGGTAATTCGATTTCACGCCAATATGTCTTTGGAAATTGTGGGATTTTTTCAGATGAACTCATACATACTCCTCCAGCTTTATAATGAACTCGTGTTTAATTTTTCCTAAAGTGAGAAAATCATGTGAAAAAGGTAAAAAGAAAAAAGGATGAAACCTGATTAGTCAGGGTTCATCCTCTGTTGGAAAAAATAATTCTTCCTCTTCACTGTTTAATTTGTCAATTCGAACAGCATCTTCTGAATCAAGAGCTCTGCCTAAAAAATGAAAGATCATTCCGCCCACTAAACCAAGGCAAAGAACAAAACCAATGGTTGTAGTTAACCATATAGCAGTCATTCAAGTTCCCCCTTATTCCTGCTTAAGCTCTTCTAAAGATATATGCAGAGAGGGGACGTATCTTGCTTATTATCGGGCTTTGTCAATCTTTTTTCTTTAGTTCCGAATAATAATCCACCTTTTTAATATTGACGCCGACAAAGGTTTCAAGGATCGACTGGCCGCCGGCAATTGAGAAAATGAGAATAACCACGAAGGTTACTCTTGGAAAAAGTAAATAGGCACCTCCAAGTAAAACGGCACTCCAAACACCGGCACACCAATAACATTTCAAGAGATAACCAAACATCGATGTCGGGACTTCCTTTGTTTCAGTGCCAGTATCCGTTTCTACTTTTACTTTTTTCACAAATGGCTTGCGGATAAATTCGGTAATTTTATCAAAAACAATTAAATGGGTTAAACGGTAGCTTGCTAAAATTAACATAATATAGGTCATCCATGAAATATCGCTCACATTTTGCTCCTCCGAAAGCCCGCTAATGGCCAGCTAAATATAATTTTTCAGTTCCTTGTATATTTTGAGCCTGAAATCAAAATTATATATTCGGAGGAGGCGAAAAAATGAAAAAATCTTTTTGGCTTTGTTTTCTGTTTTTACTATCTCTTTTATGTATTCCAAGTGTCTCGTTTGCCCAGCAAGTATACACCGTTCAGCCGGGGGACTCCCTTTGGAAAATTGCCGTCAGGTATCAGGTTGGAATTACGGAGATTATTCAAGCAAACCCGCAATTTAAAAATCCTAATTTGATTTATCCGGGTCAAAAGGTAAACATCCCTGATTTAGGCGCTGTAAAATCAATTGAAAGTCAGGTCATCCAGTTAACCAACCAAGAACGGGCGAAGAATGGTCTAAAGCCATTAACAGCAGATTGGGAACTCTCAAGGGTAGCCCGCTATAAGGCAATGGATATGCGCGACAAAAATTATTTTAGTCATACGAGCCCAACCTATGGCAGTCCCTTTGATATGATGAAGAACTTTGGGATTACCTATCGTTCAGCAGCTGAAAATATTGCAGCCGGGCAAACGACAGCAGCATCTGTTGTTCAAGCGTGGATGAATAGTTCCGGTCATCGCGCCAATATTTTAAGTCCACAGTCTACCCGCATCGGCGTCGGCTATGCAAAAGGTGGCTCCCAAAGGTACTACTGGGTACAGATGTTTATATCAAAATGAAGTGGCAAAGGGTCAGTTTCCATTAGGAGGCTGACCCTTTCTACGTCTCAGGACTGATATAAAAATCAAGCTCTAGCGCAATTATGAAAAGCTTTAGAAAAAGGTAAGATGAAATCAAGAAAAGAAAGGAGTGAATGACAAAATGAAAAAATTTGGTTTACTGGTAGCTGGCGGGATTGCCGCTCTCATCTTGCTTTCAACAATTGGCCCGATGGTGGGGTTAGCCGTAAGTGTGGTGCTCCTATATTTCATCATTAAGCAATTTTTAAAGACTGAATCAACTGGGGCAAAGATTGGTCTTGGATTCATCGGCTTCATCGTCCTGATGGCTTCTATCCACAATGCACCAGCCATCATTGGTGTCGCAGCAGCATACGTGCTTTACCTTGTTTATAAAAAATGGAACGAGAACAAGCACACGAAGATCAAAGAAGACTCTGACCCATTTGCCAACTTTGAAAAGCAATGGAATGAAATCAAAAATTATTAAGCTTAAAGGAGAGAATAATTATGACAAAGTTATTTACGAGAATTAAAAACACCATTACTGCCGATTTACACGAGGTTCTTGATCAAAAAGAAAAACAAAATCCAATTGCTTTGCTCAATCAATACCTTCGCCAGTGTGAGCAGGAAACAGAAAAGGTTAGAAAGCTGTTAGAACGTCAATATACGTTGAAGGATGAGTTTACGAGAGAATATCATCAGGCAGCTGAATTAGCGGAAAAAAGAAAATACCAAGCGGAAATTGCTTCGAAGGCAGGGGAAACAGAGCTGTATCAATTTGCTGCTGCTGAACATCAGCAATATGCAGACCGCGCCCAGCGTCTCAGTGCTTCACTTGAACAAGTCAAAGGACAGCTCAGTGATTTAGAAAGAAAATATGAAGAAATGAAGCACAAGCTAAAGGATATGAATCTTCGCCGAATGGAATTAATGGGCCGCGAAAATGTAACCCGCGCCAACGTTCGCATCAACCAGGTGCTTGATTCCAATACGTACTCGGATAAATCTTACTCGAAGTTTAAAGACATTGAAAACTATTTGGACCGCCTAGAGCATCAAGTGAACAGTTCCTTTTACCGGAATACCATCGATGCAAGAATTGCCCAACTAGAAAAAGAAGCGAAATTAGACGAAAGCAAGTCCATTTAGTTGTAAATATGGTATTCTAAAAAGGCGTAGAGTCTCTGCGCCTTTTACCTATATTAAAAAACGGATTCGCAAATAAAACGTCAAAAATTCGCAAATAAAACAACCGGTCGTGCAAAAAAAAACGTCATTTCCGCAAATAAGAAAAAAGGGAGGTTGAGCCAATGTTTAAAAATGCAAAAAATGATTATATTGGATGGCTGTTCTTAATCGGCATTGTTATCCTGCTATTGGAGATTTTATTTTTCAACAGAGGACTTATATTCTCCCTTTTCATTTCTGGCGGGATGATCTATCTAGGCCGGAAAAAGGCAGGTAAGAAGCTCGGGAAAATTCTATTCTTCGGTGGAATTATCTTTTTTATTATCAGTATTTTAAATATGATGACATTTAAGTTTTTGTTGTTAGCGATTTTACTGCATTTTTTTATTCAATTTTTAAATTCTAAAAAGAATCCTAAGAAAATCACCCCGGATATCATAAAAAATGAACCTGCTCACCAAGAGGAAACAATGATTCTATCAAAGCCGCTGTTTGAAAATATCTTTTTTGGGCAGCAAAAGACTCCTTTTGGTGTTTATGAGTGGAATGATGTAAACATCCAGACCGGCATTGGCGATACGACAATCGATCTTAGTTACACAATGCTGCCAAAAGGAGAAACGGTCATATTTATTCGTAATATCATTGGAAATATTCAAATCCTTGTACCCTATGAAATTGATGTTAGTATCCACCATTCATGTGTGGCAGGGTCGGCAACGGTATTCGGAAATCATCACTCGAAAATTTTCAATCAAGTTTTTCAGCTTAAAACACCGGGCTATGAAAAGTCGGAGCACAAGGTAAAAATAGTTACCACGCTCGTTGTCGGGAATATCGAGGTGAGCCGGATATGAGTACAACCCAGCGCCAAATTGTCTGGAATGTCGGCTTCTCCTTCCTTATTGCCATCATTGTCGGAGTTGTTTTCTTTTTTGTCTTTCCGATAGGATGGTCCGAATTATGGGATCGCCATTTTATGGATATTCCAATTGTTATTTTTGTTCCTGCCTTTAGTATTGCCGTTGGGATTCTGCTAGGCGGAGCTTCAGGTCTTTTTTGGCGAAAGCAGTTTCTTGCGATTGAACACTCCTTGCACCAATTGGAGGAAGGAAGACAGATGGAGGAGAAAGGGAAGCCTGCGATCACGGAAATGCAATCCATTGCTGAGCGGATTGAAAAAATCGGCAAACAAATGACAGAGCAGGCTAAGCTTTCGCAGCGATTAGCAACCGAAAAAGTGGAAGACCAGGAAGCAAGGATTCAGGAGATCATTGAACAGGAACGGAACCGTCTAGCTCGTGAATTACATGACTCCGTCAGCCAGCAGTTGTTTGCCGCATCGATGATGATGTCGGCGATTAATGAGACAAAACCACTTTCAGAAACTGACCGGGAAGCGAAGCAATTGAAACTTGTTGAAGAAATGATTCACCAATCACAACTCGAGATGCGTGCACTGCTTTTACACCTGCGTCCTGTGGCCTTAAAGAATAAAACGCTCAAAGAAGGAATTGAAGAGCTGTTAATCGAATTATCTCAAAAGGTAACAATGGATATTAACTGGAAGGTTGAAGCTTTTCCGTTAGACAAAGGTGTAGAGGATCATCTTTTCCGCATCCTTCAAGAATCTGTCTCAAACACCCTTAGGCATTCGAAAGCGAACAAGCTCGAGGTTCTGATGATTAAACGGGATGACCTTGTTATTTTAAGGATTGTTGATGACGGAATTGGTTTTGAAGTAAACGAAATGAAAGCAGGATCCTACGGAATGCAAAATATGCATGAGCGAGCAGTTGAAGTCGGCGGTACGTTAAAGGTGATAAGTGTGAAAAATAAAGGAACAAGGCTAGAAGTGAAGGTTCCAGTGATGATTAATGGAGGTGGTGTGAATGATTAGAGTTGTTTTTGTTGATGACCATGAAATGGTGCGAATTGGTGTTTCCTCTTATTTATCGGCACAGCCGGACATTGAGGTCGTGGGGGAAGCGGCCGATGGGAAAAAAGGGATAGAACTGGCGCTTGAACTCCGCCCGGATATCATTTTAATGGATTTGGTGATGAAAGAAATGGACGGGATTGAGGCCACAAGACAAATTATTGAACAGTGGCCTGAAGCTAAGGTGATTATCGTTACAAGTTTCCTAGACGATGAAAAAGTCTACCCAGCACTTGAAGCAGGGGCAACTAGTTATATGTTGAAGACATCGAAGGCTAGCGAAATCGCCAATGCCGTTCGTGCCACCTACCATGGGCAATCGGTTCTTGAACCAGAGGTAACCGGAAAAATGATGGTAAAAATGCGCCAAAAGAACACACACCTGCCACATGAAGACCTCACCAGCCGAGAATTAGAAATATTACTGTTAATGGCGGAAGGCAAAGCTAATCAGGACATTGCCGATGAATTATTTATCGCCCTCAAGACCGTCAAAACCCATGTTAGCAATATTTTAAGCAAATTAAGCGTCCAAGACCGCACACAGGCTGTCATCTATGCGTTTAAACATTCATTAATAAAATAAACCCGAAACCAAGGCTATCTCGTAATAGCCTTTTTTTTGTGGAGATTTTGTGGAGCCATATTACAATATTTGATATTTTTCGAAGGGATGTGCACCATTGGGCGTGATCAGAGTGCCCGTGGAAGCTAAAAAAAGAAGGGGACGGGCACTGTGGAGGGTTCAGAATGCCCATGGGAGCTGAAAAAAGAAGGAGACGGGCACTGTGGAGGGTTTAGAGTGCCCGTGGGAGCTGAAAAAAGAAGGAGACGGGCACTGTGGAGGGTTCAGAGTGTCCGTGGGAGCTGAAAAAAGAAGGAGACGGGAACTGTGGAGGATTCAGAGTGCCCGTGGGAGCTGAAAAAAGAAGGAGATGGGCACTGTGGAGAGGTTAGAGTGCCCATGGGAGCTGAAAAATTAGTCGTAACAGTTACAAAAAAATTAATTGTGCCCATTGAAGGAAAAAAAGAGCCGCAACGGTCACAATCTCCCTATTTCGGTATCCAGCCCTCCACTTTTACATATTCAAAAATAAAAAAACAATTGAAAATACTTCTCAATTGCTGTTATTATAATTATTGAAAATGATTATCATTATTAACGAAATTGGGGGAACTAATTACATATGAAATTATTAAAAGTATCAGGAATATTATTGCTATCTAGCAGTCTTCTATTTGGATGTGCAACTACGGACAAAGCTACATCCACTGATAAGGTGAAAGAAACAAAGAATGCAGCATCAGAAGCTCTGAAAGGAGTAACAGATGAATACCGTAAATATGCCATTGGCGAAATTGAAGAATTTGTTAAAGCGACAGAAGCGTTTACAACCGCTGTTAAAAACGGGGAATTAGCTAACGCAAAGGATCTTTATGGGCCTGCCCGGATGTATTATGAACGTGCTGAACCAATTGCTGAAGTGTTTGGCGACCTTGACCCAAAAATCGATGCACGTGAAGGCGATGTCCCGGAGGCGGAATGGACCGGCTACCACCGAATTGAAAAAGGTTTATGGGTGGAGAACACGACAAAGGGATATGAACAATATGCCGACCAGCTAATGAAAGATGTGAACCTGCTCCGTGCTAAGGTAGAAACCGTCGAAGTCACACCAGACATATTAATTACAGGTGCGGTCGATCTCTTAAATGAAGTATCAACCTCGAAGGTAACAGGGGAAGAGGACCGTTACTCCCATACCGATTTATATGATTTTGCGGCGAATGTACAAGGAGCAGAAAAGATTTATCAGCTCCTCAATCCGGTATTAAAGAAAAAAGATGAAGAACTTTCAAAAGAAATTCAAACACGTTTTAATGAGGTCTATCAGTTATTGAACCAGCAAAAAAGTGGCGATGGCTATAAGCTTTATACAGAATTAACAGAAGGACAAGTGAAAGAACTAAGCCAGGCCGTGGATGCTCTTGCCGAACCGCTTTCACAAATAGGAATTGTTACGGAGGCGTCTTAATTGACAAAGAATATTAATAGCCAAGAGGAAGCTGTACTCCATCAAGCAAAGATTTCGCGAAGAAATATGCTTAAAACAGCGGGGGTTGGGGGTGTTGGCGTCCTCCTCGGTGCAACAGGACTGGGTGGCTTGCTTACGATAAAAGAAGGGAAAGCAAACAGCACCGGTAAAAAGGATATCATTCCTTTTTACGGTAATCACCAAGGTGGGATAACCACGAAAACGCAGAACCATGTATATTTTGTTTCCTTAGATGTAACGACGTCGAAAAAAGAAGAGGTAGTAAAGCTTTTCAAGGATTGGACCATCGCGGCAGCATTATTATCTGAGGGAAAGCCAGTCGGGGATCTTTCAAGTAATGAATTTCTTCCACCAAAGGATACTGGGGAAGCAGAAGGGTTATCAGCTTCAAATTTAACGATCACATTCGGGGTTGGTCCCAGTCTGTTTGTGAAAGATAACCAAGACCGATTCGGTTTAAAACAAAAGCAGCCCAACGAATTAGTCGATCTCCCTAAATTCCCGCTAGATGCGTTGGAAGAGGCATGGACTGGCGGCGACCTTTGTATCCAAGCTTGTGCTGATGATTTGCAGGTGGCCTTCCACGCTGTAAGGAACTTGATTCGGATTGCACGGGGGAAAGCGATATTACGCTGGGCGCAAACCGGCTTTCAACGTACGAAACAAGCCGACCCGGGTCAAGGAACGCCGAGGAATTTATTTGGCTTCAAGGACGGGACAATCAATCCAGATGTAAAAAACGAAAAGCAGTTGAATGAACATGTATGGGTCCAACCTGGTGATGGTCCGAATTGGCTTGTAAACGGCAGTTATCTCGTTGTCCGCCGAATTCAAATGTTTATTGAAGTGTGGGACCGGACCACATTAAAAGAGCAGGAGAAAACGTTTGGACGCTATCGTGACAACGGAGCACCGCTTGGACAAAAAGATGAATTTGAATCACTAGACTTGAAGCAGAAGAATGATCAGGGAGAATTTTACATACCGGTTGATTCACACACTAGGCTATCACATGGGGATGGGTCACAGCGAATTCTTCGCCGGGCGTACTCCTACTCCGATGGTATGGATGCTAAGACAGGGAGCTTTGATGCGGGTCTGCTATTCTTATGTTTCCAACGGACACCAAGTAAGCAATTCATTCCAATCCAAGAGCGTTTAGCAAAAATGGATAAATTGAATGAATATATTTCCCACCGTGGCAGTGCCATTTTTGCCTGTTTACCAGGAGTCAACCAGGGCGGATATATAGGGGAGACACTTTTCAACTGATGTGTTCCTTTGTGAGGAGAGAGATTGATGCAACGATGTTCAACGATATGCAAATCTGTACTATTATTAATGATCCTTTTGGTTTCTTTTCAAACAATCCATCCGGTCGCAGCGGCCGAAAATCATGACGAGCTATTTGTACTTATTGGCGATAGCTTAATGAAAGTAAAGGCTGGGGATTATACAGCTGTTACGAAAAATATGGAACTGTTTGCAAATGAATGGGCAGCAATGAAGCGTGCTGATAGCAAACAGGCAAAAAAGGTAGATCAAGAGCTGAAAAAGGTTCAAAGATTACTAGCTGCTAGTATGGAAGACACAAAGGCCCTTTCAGAGAGCCTCTCATCCTTATCGAGCGCTGTGGTTCAATATGATCAAGAACAGAATCCTAAAGATAAAGTGAAAGGAAAAGAGCAAGTCAAAAAGTTGCTGCCACTGATAAACAATCTTAAAGGGGCCATCATGGATGAGAATCTAACGGGGATAACAGCAAAGTATCAAGCGCTGCTAAACCAATGGACGGCATCAGAAATAGCTGTCCATGATGAGAGTATTGCTTCCTACGGGAACATTGAAAAATACATGGCCCTTATTCGAATTGCCATCACACAGGAACCTTCCGATTGGAAAAAGGCACAAACGAACATTGAACAATTGACAAGCGAAGTGGAAAACTACTTAGCTGGAAATGTCTCGAAACAGCTTGAGGGAAATTATACGCTTTCAGACCTTTCCTCGTTATTAACGAAAGCGGAAAAACAGATTGCACAAAATGATTACAAAGGTGCAAGCGCCGATTTAAATGAAACCCTGACCATTTGGCCGATGGTGGAGGGTGATGTTCAGACAAGGGATGCTAAATTATACAGTGATATAGAAACCAAAATTCCTGCCGGGATAAGTCTGTTAAATTCAAAAGTGGTGAATGCCGAAAAGGCTTCCGACATCATTAGGGAATTAAACACACGGATAGCTCCATTACTGAGCAAAACGAATTATTCGATTTGGGATGCGGCTCTGATTTTATTACGTGAAGGTTTAGAGGCCTTATTAATTGTGGCAACATTATTGGCTTTTTTGAAAAAGATGGGTCAATCCTCAAAACAAAAGTGGATTTGGTCCGGTGTTGCCGCTGGTATTTTCGCTAGTGCGATTCTGGCGATTATTATTAACATTGTTTTTTCACAAATTATTGCTGCTTCAAGCCGGGAATATATTGAAGGGCTAACAGGTGTTATCGCAGTTGTGATGATGCTGACGATCGGGGCTTGGCTACATAATAAGTCGAGTATCGGTCAGTGGAATAAGTATATTAATCAACAGATACAGCAAGCCATTGCCAAAGGAAGCCTGATTTCATTTACATTTATTAGTTTTCTTTCGGTCTTCCGTGAAGGGGCAGAAACGATTATTTTCTATGCCGGCATTACTCCATATATAGGTATAGCACAGCTTGTCACTGGAATCATTCTCGCGGTTGTCATTTTAGCAGTCAGCGGCTTCGCGATTATTAAATACAGTGTAAAAATTCCGATTCGCTTATTTTTTAAAGCGGCAACCATTCTCATTTACTTTTTAGCCTTTAAAATTCTTGGCATCAGTATTCATGCCTTGCAGGTTTCCAAGGTGGTTTCGACGACAACGGTTGAAAAACTGCCATTTATTGATTGGCTGGGACTTTACCCGACTTGGGAAACTACTGGAACACAACTGCTTTTATTGGCCGTGATTGTGTTCATGACCTTCTTGGTTAAAAAAAATGACGGTAAACAAATCGTTACTCCAAATGTGTAAAAAGGGCTAATTAATTGCCCTTTTTTACGTTGTAAAAAAAATTCCCTACTATTCAAAGTACTTGTCTCATAAGTTTATAAAAGTGAGATAGGAAAGAGGGAATTTGAAAGTGGCTATTTATTACAGAGGGATATTTTTTTTAGCGGCGTCTGCTTTCTTAGGAGAAGGCATTGAAGTCCTGGTTAATATGATTCTGGCACGGGAGTTGGGTTCACACGGGTTAGGGATGTATATGTCGATTCTTCCTACGATATTTTTAATTGTCCTGCTTTCGAGCTTTGAACTGCAGGTGTCGATTTCCAAATTCGTTGCCGAACGGGAGGAACGTTTCCATCGAAATATTCTTTATCACGCGCTAACGATTACCATCATCTTTACCAGTATTCTCTTTTTAGTGGCTGCGGCGATACTGCCGTTTATTCCGGTATTTAATACCTATCACCCCTATGTCAGATGGCTTGTGATGATCCTCATCCCCGTCATTTCGTTCACTTCTGTTGCCAGAGGCTATTTCATGGGTATGCAGCAGATGGGAAAAATCGCCGTCTCCAACTTTCTCAGGAAAATCATTCAACTCGGTGGTCTGTTTGTTCTGTTTCGCTTCTTTGCCTTCGATCCAGAAGCAGCATTGCTGGTTGCCATTGGCACTCTGATTGGCAGTGAAATTATTGTGTTTCTTTATTTAATCTACCTGTTTATTGCGCAATTTCAGCAGCTAAAACGGCAGCCTTTTTCCAATTTAAACAGGAAAGTGGTTCGGAAAAATTTAATGGCGGTTTCGATTCCAACAACTGGCTTGCGTTTGTTTTCAGCCTTCACTGGAGCGATTCAGCCTTTTATCATTAAGGCGGCATTGGTACGCTCGGGTATGACCGATATATTGGCTACAGAGCAATTTGGGATGCTGATGGGGGTGGCCATGTCCATTGGGTTCTTCCCGGCATTTATCGCCCACTCATTACTGATTGTTCTCATACCGGCCGTGTCGAAGACTCATTCTCAAAAGGATTATCCAACCTTGCAAAAAATGCTTCAGCAGGTGATGAAACTCACGGTGGTATACGGAGTTGCAGCCGTGACCCTTTTCTATTTTTTTGCTCCAGAATTAACTTCCTTGTTTTTTAAATCAGCAACATCTGCTGTTTTTCTGCAATTGCTATGGCCGTTTTTCTTATTTCATTTCTTTATCATGCCGCTGCAGGCCTTCATGATTGGCCTCGACATGATAAAAGAGGCGTTTATTCATATCGTTTGGTCGACTGTCATTTCCTTTGCCCTTATTCTCTGGCTTGGTTCATCAATGGATTGGAGAATGAATGGGGTTATTATTGGGATGAATACAGGGTCTGTTTTATTAGCGCTGATGCATTATTTAACGATTTGTAAGAAGATTGGTGTTTCGATATTTATGAAGGGATTGGTTCAAAAGGCAGCGAATCGATAAAAATATTATCCATTCATCTGTAGGGGTAAGCAAGGTCCTTTCCGTCTAATAGAATGAACAACATTTTACAGAAGGAAAGGTAGGATGAAAATGCTTGAAGGATTTACACAATCTTTTGAAGAATTAGTAAAGGAACATGGAAAAGCCATTTTTAAATATATTTTTTCGTTAGTAAAACATAAAGAACTTGCGGAGGATCTTTATCAGGAGGTTTTACTCTCTGCCTATTTGGCTTATCCCTCGATTAAGGAAAAAAGTAAATACAAAAGCTGGCTTTTTACCATCGCGATTAATAAGTGCCGTGATTATTGGCGCAAAGAAAATAAGTCAAAACATTTCTGGAGGGAAGAAGTATATTCCTATTCCGTTACATTCGAACCTGCGTTTATTCCGGAAGAGGAAGTCTTACATAAATTTTCAGCAGAACAAATGGCTGAAAAGATCAACCTATTGCCCGAAATTTATCGCAATCCTATCTATCTTTATTACTATCAAGATCTTTCTTTAGTAGAGATAGCTAGGAAAAGCAATCTGCCGATGTCGACTGTAAAAACAAGAATGAAAAGGGCGAAAGACAGGCTGCGGCCGAAAATGCTGTCACTTGCTTGATGGCTTCCAAAATATTCTTTGAAAAGGGGAAGGTTCACGATGATTGGAAATGTTGTAAAAAAGATTCCTGTCCAATTAAAGCAATTTATTTCTAAACAGTATTATGATAGCTATTCTCCGATCGATCATGCAGTCTGGCGGTTTGTCATGAAGCAAAATCATTATTTTTTAAAGGGAATCGCCCACCCCTACTATGTAAATGGGTTAAAGGATTCGGGTATCAAAACGGAATCAATTCCAAAGGTAGATGACATGAATACAAGCCTCGCAAAGGTGGGCTGGGGGGCTGTGACAATCGATGGGTTAATTCCCGGCTCCGCTTTTTATGGCTTTTTAGCAAATGGCATCTTACCGATTGCGACAGAAATACGAAAGATAGAAAACATTGCCTATACACCGGCACCGGATATGATTCATGAAGCAGCTGGTCACGCTCCGATTTTATTAGATGAATCATACCGTGGATTTGTGAAAAAGATCGGCGAAATGGGTTCCAAAGCTATTTCTAGTAAGGAAAAGCTGGAAGTGTTTAAAGCGGTTCGTCATTTAACAATTGTCGCTGAAGATCCTCATTCGACCGAAGAGCAAGTGAAAGAGGCGGAACGTCAGGTAGCTGAAGCACGCACAAAGGTAAAAGGTATATCTGAAGCCGATCAAGTGTCCCGGCTGTTTTGGTGGACAGTGGAATATGGCCTAATTGGCGAGCTCAGTGATCCAAAAATTTACGGAGCAGGTTTGCTTTCATCGGTAGGCGAGAGCCAGAGCTGTTTAGCGGATGATGTCCAAAAGATTCCATTTACCGTAGAAGAGTGCGTGAGGACCCCATATGATGTCACCAAACCTCAGCCGCAATTATTTGTTTGTAAAAACTTTGGTGAATTAGTTTCAGCTATCGATCAATTTGCCGCCACGATGGCATTTCGCAAAGGCGGCACGGAAGGTCTGGAGAAAGCACTGCAGTCCGATAGTGTCGCTACGATTTGTTTTTCTTCTGGTTTGCAGGTAACTGGCACGGTAGCGACAATTTTGAAGGATGATGACGGGGAAGCTGTTTATTTGTGGACAAAAGGACCGACCGCATTATCCTTCGAGAATAAGCAATTAACGGGGCATGGCATCGAAACCCATCGTAAAGGCTTTGGAACGCCGATTGGCCTTTTAGATGCTGGTATTGCACTTGAAGAATGCTCGGAGGATCAAGTACGCGATCTAGGAATTAGCGAAGGAAAGGCAGCATTGCTTCATTTTGAAAGCGGTGTCATTGTTAAGGGCACAGTCACTGGCATTCTGTCCTCAGGAGCGAAGCCAATCTTAATTTCATTTAAGGATTGTACTGTGACTTATGAGGATCAAGTCCTTTTTGAACCAGATTGGGGGACGTTTGATATGGCTGTTGGTGCCGGCATTCCATCTGTATTCGCAGGCGCGGCAGATCCTGACGCCTATTATCAGTTCAAGCCTGCTGAAGAAATTGAAGAAAGTGCAGTTCAGCGAAGTTGGAATGAATTAGAGACGCTGTATGAAGAAGTACGTAACATACGTGAGGGATCGAATTGGAATGAACAAAGTTTATCCCAGGTTGATAGAATTTTAGCCGTCCTGGAGGACAAATATCAACGCGAATGGCTATTGCGGCTGGAACTGCTAGAAATTTATCAAAAGCATAACCCAAGTCATCCTACTGTTACTCAGCTTGTCGAAAAGCTGCAAAACACCGACTGGGACCCTTCCGTCCAACAAATGATTCAGCGCGGATTAACCTTATTTTATTATAATTAAAAATTAAAGGAGCTTGGATATCCAAGCTCCTTTTAACTAATCTCTGCTATTAAGAATCCCAAATATACGCAGGATGCTGATGAATAGATTAATAAAATCTAAATATAAATTTAAAGCCATTAACGGCACATCTTCAGCTCGAACTCCATAGTGTTTCATTCGGCTAAAATCGAAAAGAACATAGCCGCTAAAAACTAATACACCGATAAAAGAGTATGCAAGCATTGCTGTAGATCCTAGTGGAGAGAACATGTTGAAAATCCCAATTGCCACCATAGCAAGTAGGGCTGCAAGCAGGAATCCACTTAAAAACGAGAAATTATGCTTTGATTTTGTTGCGTAAATGGCAACGCCTGTAAAGACAACTGTTGTACTGGCAAAGGCCATGGCAACAATATTGGCACCGGCAGTAGCTGAGTAAAAAGCTACAATTGGATATAAGGTAATACCTGAGATAAACGTGAAAATGTAAAGGAATGAATAGGACATTGATTTTTTACGTCTAAAGAAAAAAGCAGTTAAGAGCATGACAAATTCCAGAATAGCTAACGGCAGGAATAAAGCTGGTGGAACAAATACCCCTATCATTGTGCCCAAGAAGGCAATCGCAAGGGATAGCGCAAACGTCCGTAAAACAGAAGGTAAAAATTGAGTCGATGATGTTTGTGTATACAATTTATTCACCTCTAAAAAAATATTCTTATTGTCCAGCTACAGCGCCTAGCCCCTCGAGTCGCTTCGGACCTGCCAATGAAGTCAAAGAGCGACTTCACCGTCAGGCCCTCCAGCGCTTGTCGGGTCTGACCAAGGCGCTTTCGCTTTTCTTATTTAAGTTATACGAAAAAGTAGTCAAGATGTTTCATTTTTTCTTGAAATATCTCTATCTTCTTTTAATAAATCGCGAATCTCGGCTAAAAGTTCCTCACTTCGGTCTACTTTCTCAGGGACCTC
This sequence comes from Neobacillus vireti, assembly GCF_001026695.1. Lineage (GTDB taxonomy): Bacteria > Bacillota > Bacilli > Bacillales > Cytobacillaceae > Neobacillus > Neobacillus vireti. Next base: position 136,379 of record NZ_LDNB01000021.1, on the reverse strand, counting down.
ATCTAATTCCTCTTTCTTCCTAAACCGATATAGAAACTTCACAAAAAGGAAAATGGAAAAAGAAATAATTAAGAAATCAACAACCGTTTGGATAAATTGGCCGTATTTTAATTTCCCATAGGCTAAATCACTAAAATCTACGACCCCGATGATCATTCCAACCAACGGCATAATAACATCGGCGACAAGGGAAGAAACGATTTTGCCAAATGCACCGCCGATAACAACCCCGACCGCTAAATCGATGACATTGCCTTTCATTGCAAATTGTTTAAAGTCATTCCACAAGAAGGATTCCCCCACAAACAGTTCTTATTTTCTTAAAAGTATATTTTAGCTTTAACCAAGGTGAAAATTCAAGTGCTATGTTCTTCCAACAATAGAAAAAAGAGCAGAATTCCTGCTCTTTAATAATGCTGTAAACTTAAACCACCAGTTACACAGCTCTTAATGAGCCTGCAAACTAAAATGCCCAATTACCTGCTCTAAATAGCGGTTCAATCTTTCCATCAGCAGTAATTCCGTCGATGTCCATTTCCGCTGAGCCAATCATAAAATCGACATGGGTAAGACTTTCATTAAGACCATTCTTCTCCAATTCTTCAGCAGACATTGTCTTGCCGCCTTCGATACAGAAGGCATAGGCACTTCCGATTGCTAAATGATTAGAGGCGTTTTCATCAAACAAGGTATTGAAGAAAAGAACATTGGACTGTGAAATAGGTGAGTCGTAAGGAACAAGTGCGACTTCACCAAGATAATGTGAGCCTTCGTCAGTGTCCACAAGACGCTTCAAAATCTCTTCGCCTTCCTCAGCTTTTACGCCGACAATTTTTCCGTTTTCAAAGGTAATTGAAAAGCGGTCAATGATATTGCCGCCATAACTTAACGGCTTTGTACTTGCCACAGTACCGTTAACACCTGTTTTCAATGGGACAGTGAAAACTTCTTCTGTCGGCATGTTGGCCATAAATTCAAATCCCTTTTCATTCACGCTGCCGGCTCCAACCCAAAGATGTTTTTCCGGAAGTTCAATCGTTAAATCAGTGCCTGGTGCTGTATAATGAAGCTTCTGATATCGTTTTTCATTTAAATAGTCAACCTTAGCATGAAGAGTTTCGTCGTGTTTTTTCCATGCCTCTACTGGATTCTCTACGTCGACACGAGTAGCTTTGATAATTGCATCCCAAAGCTTGCTTACTTGGGTTTCAGCAGGTTCATCCGGGAATACTTTCGCGGCCCATGCCGGTGAGGCTGCGGCAATAACGGTCCAGCTGACTTTATCTGACATCATTGCTTTTCGGTAGTTTTTTAACGCCGTGCCAGCCGCTTTATTGAAGTTTGAAATACGTTCAGGATCGACGCCTTTTAATAAATCAGGGCTCGAAGATACGACTGACATAAAGGCGGCCCCTTTGTCAGCAAGCTCTTCCATTTCTTTGGCACGCCAAACTGGATACTCTTGGAAGGCCACATCTGGTGCTAAATCATATTTTGTTCTTGTAACCGTATCGTCGTTCCAGTTGACAACGACATTCTGCGCCCCTGTTTCATAGGCTTTTTTTACAATTAAACGGACAAATTCTGCAGCATCGATGGAGGCATTGATGGCTAACGTTTGACCTGGCTGAACATTAACGCCTACCTTGACGGCCAGCTCAGCATATTTTTCAAGGTTTTTTTGAAATTCACTCATATGTATAATCTCCTTTTTCAGAATCTTCCTATATTGTAGCGTTTTTAATTGGAAAAAGAAACCGGAACTTCTAGTCTAAAAACGCAAAAAAAAAGTAAAGATTTTCATCTTTACCGTAGCTTGCTACCATATACTTTTATATTAAAATAAACACCTGCTGAAAATAGAACTAAAAATGTAATAATGCCTGACAATGAAGTTGGAGCCATGAACTGTGATAATTCCATTAATTCCACCGTCCTTATAATAGAAACCTTTACAAGGTAATTATAATATTAAAAGGGGTAAATGTGAACAAATTAGTACAATTTATTGACAATTTGTTAAAAAATATTTATGAAATCTTAGTGTGCTGAAGACAATTTAGATATTCTATAGCCACGCTGCCTTAAGGTGAAAAATGGATATCGGAAAGGTTCTTGTTTTAGATGATTCGATGAAAAATAGTAAATATTCGCTGATAAAATCAAAAATTCGCCGATCTGAACTAAAACCGCTGATAAAACATAAATTTCCGCTGATAAATAAATCACAGAGGGCATTGGTCCACCGCAAATCTATTTTATTTGCGAATTTGTGCTGTTTATTTGCGAATCTAGTCCTTTTATTTGCGAATTTATGCTGTTTATTTGCGATTCTCAACCTTTTATTTGCGAATTGCTATTTACCTTATGTGATTTCTTATTTAAGCTGAAATTTTTTGTTTTTCAAATGAATAAAACATCACCCAATACAAGCCCGCACTGACCAAAGCGAGAATAGTTAGAACGAAAAACGTCCAGCCATAGCCAATCCAAACCGTCATCGGGATGGAAAGTGGTGCAATTGTCCGACCAAGTGTGTAGCGCAAGCTTGCGGCGGCAAAATATTGTCCCCGCATATGCTCAGGAGCAAGTCTGGAAACGAAGCTTTGCTGCAGTCCGGCACCCATTAATTCAGCAAACGTGAATACCGCCATCGCGATTATTAATCCCCAAATCCAATGCGTTTGACTGAAAATAACAATTGAAATCGCGTAGACTACCGAGGAAAGAACAAACACGTTTCTTTCATAATATTTTCCCATCCACTTCGTCACGAAAACTGTAAATAGGGCAACAAGGAAGCCATTTTCGGCAAGGACAATTCCAAATGCCTGCTCACCCTTTAGAGTGAACGACCAATTGCCAATGGAAAAGAGGGTTTGATTTTTTACAAAATCCTTTATATAAACTGGAATTAATAAGTCCAATTGCATAAATGTCTGTCCTGCTAAAACCCCCGCCATGATAAATAACAGAAAGGTTTTATCCTTAATAATAAGCCCATAATCTCTCAGCTGATTTACTAAAAAGTAATACCACTTTCCACCGCTGGAAAGCGCAGCTGTTTTTTGAATGGGTGCGGTTTCCCGCGTCCATTTCGCCAGGATTAGACCCAGTAATATGCACACTGCACCTGCTACCAGCAACAGCTGAAAGCGATAGTGGACATAAAAAATCGCCCCTAATATTGGACCGACTACCACCGCTATATTGATAGACGTATAAAAAATGGCAAACACATTGCTCCGGTCCTTTTCGGGCACAACATCGGCTACCATCGCTTGGCTCGCAGGCCAGTAAAAAGAACCGAACACACCAGCAAATGCAAACGAGACAAAGCCCATCCAAGGGGATTGAAGCCATGGTGAACTGGCGATGGCAAAGGCTAAGAAGGAAAGTCCTTGCCCGATGGAAGAAAGAACCATCATCCGTTTTCGCCCAAAACGATCGGCACAATATCCGCCCATCAGATTAGCAATCACGGAAAAAATCTGTGAAAAAACTAATAACAGCCCTGCTTTATTTTTACCGAACTCTTCCGCAAAATAAATCGTTAAGAACGGAAAAAACATCCAAAAGGTAATATTCATCATCGCTTCCCCAAACAAGCGAACCTTTAAATTAGAATCCCAATCCCTTATCCTCATGTGAAAAATCCCCGTTTCTCTATTTTCATGCCTTTTTATCATACTATCCAGCCGGAAGTAAGTACAAGATAAAAAGCAAGCACGTATGCTATATTTAACTTATGGAAATTCGAAAGGATGTTTAACTATGGTAAAAAGTATTGTCATTGCTGAAAAACCTTCTGTCGCACGTGATATAGCACGTGTGCTGAATTGTAATAAAAAAGGAAACGGGTATCTTGAAGGAAATAAATATATCGTTACGTGGGCACTAGGACACCTAGTTACACTTGCTGACCCAGAAAGTTATGATGTGAAATATAAAACTTGGAATTTAGAAGATCTGCCTATGCTGCCTGAGCGGTTAAAGTTGACAGTCATTAAACAGACTGGAAAGCAGTTTAATGCTGTGAAAAGTCAACTGATTAGAAATGATGTCAATGAAATAATTGTGGCTACAGACGCAGGGAGAGAGGGAGAATTAGTCGCACGTTGGATTATTGATAAAGCAAAAGTCAATAAACCAATTAAACGTCTATGGATCTCATCTGTAACGGATAAAGCGATTAAAGACGGCTTTGCAAACTTGAAGCCAGGCGCATCGTATGAAAATTTATATGCATCAGCTGTTGCACGTTCAGAAGCTGACTGGTATATCGGTCTTAATGCAACACGTGCATTAACAACCAGGTTCAATGCACAACTAAACTGTGGTCGTGTACAAACACCTACTGTTGCAATCATTGCAGCCCGTGAGGACGAAATTAGAAACTTCAAAGCACAAACTTATTACGGCATCGAAGCGCAAACAATAGACCAATTAAAGTTGACATGGCAGGATGTAAAAGGCAACAGCCGCAGTTTTGATAAAGATAAACTCGATGCGATTGTAAAAAAACTTGGCAAGCAAAATGCCAAGGTAACGGAAATTGAAAAAAAGCCGAAGAAGACTTTTTCTCCAGGTCTATATGACTTAACAGAACTACAGCGCGATGCAAATAAAATCTTTGGGTACTCTGCAAAGGAAACATTGAATATTATGCAAAAGTTGTACGAGCAGCATAAAGTTTTAACGTATCCACGGACAGACTCACGGTTTATTTCATCCGACATTGTTCCAACTTTACCAGAGCGTCTGAAGGCATGTGGAATTGGTGAATATCGCTTACTAACAAGCAAAATCTTAAAAAAGCCAATTAAGGCATCAAAAGCTTTTGTTGATGACAGCAAGGTATCCGATCACCATGCGATTATTCCTACAGAAGGATATGTGAACTTTTCAACTTTTACAGATAAAGAACGGAAAATTTATGACTTGGTTGTAAAACGCTTCCTAGCAGTATTATTCCCGGCATTTGAGTACGAGCAATTAACGCTTCGTGCAAAAATTGGTGAGGAAAACTTCGTTGCTAAGGGCAAAACTATTTTATCGCTTGGTTGGAAAGAAGTTTACAATAATCGACTTGACGAAGACGATGAAGGTGATGATCTGAAAGAACAGATTTTACCACGGATTGAAAAAGGCGACACCCTAAACGTAAAACTAATCGCTCAAACATCAGGTCAAACGAAGCCGCCTGCCCGCTTTAATGAGGCGACATTACTGTCGGCAATGGAAAATCCAACGAAATATATGGATACGAAAAATAAACAATTAGCAGATACCTTAAAATCCACGGGTGGGCTTGGTACTGTTGCTACACGGGCGGATATCATTGATAAGCTATTCAATTCATTCTTAATCGAGCGTCGTGGCAAAGACATTCATATTACTTCGAAGGGTCGTCAATTGCTAGACTTAGTTCCTGAGGAGCTTAAATCACCGACTTTGACAGCCGAGTGGGAACAAAAGCTTGATCAAATTGCACATGGTAAGTTGAAAAAAGAAGTCTTTATTAGCGAAATGAAAAACTACACGAAAGAAATTGTTGCTGAAATTAAAGCAAGCAATAAAAAGTATAAGCACGACAACATCTCTACAAAGAATTGTCCAGACTGTGGAAAACCTATGCTTGAAGTAAACGGAAAAAAGGGTAAAATGCTTGTGTGCCAAGATCGGGAATGTGGACATCGTAAAAATGTTTCCCGCGTCACAAATGCACGCTGCCCACAATGCCATAAAAAACTGGAGCTTCGCGGCGAAGGGGAAGGACAAATTTTTGTTTGTAAATGCGGGTATCGTGAGAAACTATCTACTTTCGAAGCGCGCCGTAAAAAAGAATCTGCTGGTAAAGTGGATAAACGGACTGTACAAAAATATTTAAAAAACCAAAACAAGGAAGAAGAGCCAATTAATACGGCTTTGGCAGATGCTTTAAAAAACCTAAAATTGAAGTAAATCTTCATAAAAAAAGGGTTAGTTAATCTAAAAAATTGATGTTCTCTCAAAGAAAAGGACTTGGTACAGTCCTTTTTTTCGTATCCTCAACTTAAGAGCCCGGTATTCACAAAGAAAGCTTTCTTAAATAGATGTCGTAAGTTTTGAAAAATAGGTAATAAGTGACCGGAAATACTTCGTAAGAGGCTAAAAAAATGTCGTAAGTTCTCTAGATACGAGTAAATTACCAATTAATACCCAGGAAATGTCGTAAGTTATGAAAAATAGGTAATAAATGACCGGAAATACGTCGTAAGCGTCAAAAAATACGTCGTAAGCGGCTAAAAATATGTAGTAACCGCACAAATATATGTCGTCAGTGCCCGCCACCTTAATTTGAGGAATTACAAACACTCCAAATTCCCTTTTACATACTATCCTGCTAAAGTATTATCGTGCTAAAATTCAGAAAATTTAATTGACAGGAAAGCTTTTCTTCTCATACAATAATTATTAGAAAGAAAGTTAATCGAATGGAATGATAACCGATGAGGCATTTCCAAAAGACAGATCAATATGCGGTAATTTTTATAAAAGAGGCTGGACTCCAAATCTAATCTGATATGGAATCCAGCCTCTTTCTTTATTGTGATAAAGTGGTAGAGGAGCGGGATAGAAATGATTACACTTACAGGTGGAAGTTTAACATTAGAGCAAATAAATGCTGTTTTATATCACAGTCAAAAGGTCAGCGCATCCGAAAAAAGCATGGAAGGTGTCGCAAAGAGTCGCGAAGCAGTTGAAAGAATAGTTTCAGAAGCAAAAGTAGTTTACGGAATTACCACGGGCTTTGGAAAATTTAGTGATGTTCTCATTGATAAAGATCATGTGCAGGACCTGCAGCTTAACTTAATTCGTTCTCATGCCTGTGGAGTGGGCGACCCGTTTCCTGAGGCTGTGGCAAAAGCAATGGTTCTCCTTCGGGCCAACGCCTTGTTAAAAGGTTATTCCGGGATAAGACCGCTTGTTATTGAAAAACTATTAGACTTAGTAAACCACAACATAATTCCCGTTATTCCTCAGCAAGGGTCACTCGGGGCGAGCGGGGATTTGGCGCCGCTATCCCACTTAGCTTTAGTTTTAATCGGTGAAGGTGAAGTATTTTACAAAGGACAGCGGATGGAGGCACTAATTGCCTTACAGCAAGAGGGGATACTACCTGTCACATTGGAGGCAAAGGAAGGCCTGGCCCTCATTAATGGTACCCAGGCGATGACGGCAATGGGGGTTGTCGGCTATCTTGAAGCCGAGCAGTTAGCACATGAAAGTGAACTCATCGCGTCGATGACGATGGAGGGTTTAAACGGGATTATTGACGCTTTTGCAGAAGAAGTGCATATTGCAAGGGGCTATAAACAGCAAATTGATACTGCGGCTAGAATCCGTCAGTATTTAAGCGACAGTTTGTTAACGACACAGCAAGGGGAGCTTAGGGTTCAGGATGCCTATTCACTTCGCTGTATCCCGCAAGTTCATGGTGCTTCTTGGCAGGTGCTTGATTATGTAAAAGAAAAACTAGAAATAGAAATAAACGCTGCTACTGACAATCCATTAATTTTTGATGATGGTGACAAAGTCATTTCCGGGGGGAACTTCCATGGTCAGCCGATCGCCTTTGCGATGGACTTTATGAAAATGGCTGTCGCAGAGCTAGCGAATATTTCAGAAAGACGGGTTGAGCGACTAGTGAATCCGCAGTTAAATGATCTGCCCCCATTCTTAAGTCCTGAACCAGGCTTGCAATCCGGGGCTATGATTATGCAATATGCCGCAGCTGCGCTTGTATCAGAAAATAAAACACTGGCACATCCAGCAAGCGTAGACTCAATTCCTTCCTCGGCCAATCAAGAGGATCATGTCAGTATGGGAACGATTGCCTCAAGACATGCGTATCAAATTATCCAGAACGCCAGAAGAGTGCTGGCAATTGAGTTGATTTGTGCGATGCAGGCAGTGGAAATCCGCGGGGTCGATAAAATGGCCAGCCATACGAAGCTGTTCTACGAAAAAGGACGCGAGCAGGTTCCTTCGATTAAACAGGACCGAGTTTTCTCGAAAGATATCGAAAATGCGGCTGAGTGGTTGAAAACGGTTGAGTTTTCGCAATTCATTAGAAGTTTAAATACAGAAAATACAACATACTAAGTTCCAAATAAAAGGCGTGAGAAGTCCACGCCTTTTACTCCATTTGTTCCGGCAGCAAACGGGCAGTATCTCCGCGCATATCCTCTTCTTCGACTCTATTTTTAAAGGCTTCGCGGGTTACAAGGAATTCTTCATCCCCAATTGCTTCCTTTACATGTTTTTCCGTTAGACTGTCCTTAGGGAAATTACCAGGATGGTTTTTCTTTTTGTGTTCAAAATGTTCTCCACGTGACATACTTAAGCACTCCTTTCATCTACCCTTATAGCATTCCCTATGTGTAGTGAAATAATTACTTTTCTTTGAATCCAAAAGAAAAAGCTGTGTGAAAGAGACGATCTAATTAATAGATTTACTCCTCACCAGCTTTTTTAATTGGTTTATCAGGTTTGCACATTCGATCAAGTAGAAAACCAGCAAATACAATAAACGCAATCGGGATTGAAAAGTTTAACACATGGATAAAGGTCATAGCATGATCCACCACCATTATTCTGAATATTAAGTAAATTTTAAAGTTGTTTATATTATATTCTAAATGTCGCAATTTAGACAAATTTTTTTGTAGTAAACAATGAAAATAAGTATTAATACTGCATACCTAGCGGTTTTATCGGCTTTAATCCTCTTAATTCCCATTAATAACCAAGAGGATTTCAAGGATTAATATCTAATAGTTATAAGTAGAGATTATTATTGCCTTTCTGACATAACTCAATAAGGTTATAGAGGAGTGAGGACTGACAATGATGAAACAGAATGCAATAATTTCAGAAGAAAAAAAACTTCTTTGTATTGGCGGTGCCAACGTGGATTTGAAAATTCAAGCACTGAAACAATTAGAGCTTGGTACTTCGAATCCTGCGATTAGCACGAAATCCAGAGGCGGCGTAGCACGTAATGTCGCGGAAAACTCTGGGCGCCTAGGGCTTAATGCTTCGTTATTAGCCTATATTGGATCCGATACTGAAGGGGAATGGCTGCTGCAAAACACTAATCATTTCGCAGATATAAATCTAACAGAAATAATCGATGGGAAATCCACGGGAACCTATACAGCAGTGCTTGATGAAGAGGGTGAAATGTCTGTCGCTTTTGCAGACATGGAAATATACGATGAGGTTGAAGAATCCTTTATTGAAAAAAATTGGCCCCATATTCAAAATGCAAAAATGATTCTATTAGATACGAATTTTCCCGCTGAAATAATCAATGAAGTGATAAATTGCAGTAAAGACGAAGGAATTCCGCTTTGTATTGCGACTGTGTCAGCAGCTAAAACGGCTAAATTGCCAGTCTCCTTAGACGGTGTAACCTGGCTGATTGCCAATAAAAAGGAAGCCGAGGCCCTGTCAAAATTAGAAATTAGCTCTGAAGGCGATTTCTATCGTGCAGCAGAAATAATCTTAAAAAGCGGTGTCGAGAAAGTAGTTATTACTAGGAATGAAAAAGGATTAATTTATTTTACCAACAATGGGGAAGCAGGTGCCATTGTACCTCCAAGTGTTCCGATTGTGGATGTAACAGGAGCAGGCGATGCCCTTATATCCGGAATCCTATTTGGCTATTTAAAAGGTCTTAACACAGAAGATTCCTGCAAAATTGGGATTTCATGTTCAATGATTACAGTCCAAACGAGCGAAACCGTCCACCCCGATTTGAACCAGCAAAAATTACTTGAAACATTTCAGAAATACTTCAGCAAGGGGCTAAGCCATCGGTGATAAGAAAAGCGGAGGGAATTTGTACTAAAATCAACCTCCCTTTTTTTTTACAGAAATTATAAAATAAATGGGTACTTTTGTCGAAACTTGCCAAAATTTGCAGTAAAAAGAAGTGTGAAAATTCAAATGAAATGACAAAATATAACACCCTGTTAAAAAAGAACTAGATATAATGAGGATATCATTTGTAATTATGAATAAAGAACTAGTTGTTGCTTAACGAGATAAGAAATCGGTGATGGTCTTGAGAAATTTGAATCAGAAAAAGGCAAACCTGTTGAAAGGCAGGGACGCAAAGCCTAGGGTCTAAGGCAGGTGAAACGCTTGCTATGATGGCCGGGATGCCTGAAATACGAATTGTATTTTAGGGGTGAGGATATTGGTTATAACAGAAAAAGAGGTTGATGTTATCGATCAGGAATGGATGACCCTCATATTAGAAGCGAAGGAACTTGGACTAACCATCGAAGAGGTTCGTGACTTCTTTAATCAACATGGAGGATTAGAGCTAATCACGAATAACAACTGAGCAATTACATAACGAAAGAAAAGCATCCTGCAAAAATATTTGTAGAATGCTTTTTTTCTTGTTTACTGCTTAATCACTATTTTGTTTGTTCCGCCATTTATTAAATTCAAGGTAATCACGAAATTGTTCTTTTGAAACACCAGAATTCATTGCCTCTTGGACTAGGTTCATCCAATCGCTGTCTAATTGATCCTTATCAATTTGTTCATGGATTAAATGTTCAATGGGAATATTTAATACTGCAGCAATTTTTTCAAGAAATTGAATCGAAGGATTCTTTTGCAGGTTTCTTTCAAGAGAACTTAAATAAGATTTTGCAACTCCCGCCTGTTCAGCAAGTTCGGACAGTGACATTTTCTTTTCTGAGCGGAATTTTTTTACGCGGTCACCAATCATTGATTCTCACACACCTAATTATTATTATTGTTATTGTTGATATATTAATTCTACCAAAAAGAATAAGAAAGTACCATATAAAGAACGGCGTAATATTACAAAATAATGAACATTGAAAAATATTGTTTAAAGCTTTTCAAGCAAGATAGAAATTTTGAAAAAATGCTAGGTTAGCGTTACTATTAAAAGTGTTGCCATAGGTGTCCTAAGTATAATTTTCACATGGAAAAATATCTAAGATGAACAATATGGTTCATTATACATAAAAATAATTCAAAAAGGCAGGGAATAACATGATCGTCCTTAAATCACAACGAGAAATTGAAGCCATGAAAAAGGCAGGAGAAATACTGGCAGCCTGTCATAAAGAAATTTCAAAATTAATTAAACCAGGTGTTACAACGTGGGAGATTGAAGAATTTGTTGATGAATTTCTAAGACAAAAGGGGGCATCTCCAGAACAAAAAGGATATAAAGGCTATCAATATGCAACGTGCGCGAGTATTAATGATGAAATTTGTCATGGCTTTCCGAGGAAAGAGCCGTTAAAAGAGGGCGACATTGTCACGATTGATATGGTTGTCAAATACAATGGTGCTTTAGCTGATTCTGCTTGGTCCTATGCCGTTGGCCAGGTCTCCGAGGAAACAGATCATTTATTAAAAGTGACTAAGGAAGCTCTTTACAAGGGAATTGAACAGGCGGTAGTGGGTAATCGCATAGGTGATATTGGCCACGCGATTCAAAAATATGTTGAAAGTGAAGGACTATCAGTTGTTAGAGACTTTATCGGCCACGGGATTGGCGCGGTGATTCACGAGAAACCGGATGTTCCGCATTATGGGCTGCCTGGTAAAGGGGCAAGAATTAAAGAAGGAATGGTTTTTACAATTGAACCGATGGTAAATGTCGGCTGGTACCAAACAAAAATGGATGAGAACGGCTGGACAGCACGTACGCTTGACGGTAAATATTCAGCGCAATATGAGCATACGATCGCGATTACGAAAGACGGCCCGATTATCCTAACAGATCAAAAATAGACAAAAAACCCGTTATTCAGACGCAATAACGGGTTTTCGAATGGCTAGCTCCAGCGCCCTAGCGGCTAATGTCCTTCGCGCTCCGCCCTACGATAAGTCAACATCGGTTCGCTTCGCTCACCGTGTTTCCTTTATCTCAGTTGGAGCACTCCAGGCCATACGCCGCTGACCAGGGCGCTTGCGCTTTTCTGATTATTTCTTTCTTAGACTTCCTAGTTCTTCCACCAATGCCTGCATTTCATTTGGGCTAAAAGAATTTTTCCTTAGGACCATCTCATAAATTTCCTTTAATTCCTCGTACATTTCTTCATCAAAGTGTGACGGTTTGATTGCTCCGAGGTTGAGGACCTTTAACTTTTCTTTTATTTGTTCAATCATATATTCGACATTTTCAACAGATTTTTGAGATAAATTCATTTCGGCCACCCTTTCCGAATTAATATTCTCATCTTTTCATGTTAAAAAGCATCTGTCAATACAAACCTACTTATGGAAAAGGGGCGGAGCGCCGCAATAGCAAATTAGTATAGTCTAGTTTAGTGTTTGATGTACATTTTTGGACAATGAATGAAGTGAACCTTAGCTCTGCTCACACCGCCTTTATTGGCAGGAATGATTCTCTGAATATGTCTCCATAGTAAATGGTGGTGTGGAACGCCATATTGGTTTTGAATAAGAGGCCTTATATTTCCGGTAGAAAGTATATAAAAGTTTGGACGGGCTTGCAAAAGGGAATTGATATAAGCAAAATAAAGTTGAGCTTATTTTGGTATAATTTTCATTGGAGAAAGATTAATGATAATTATGATTGTGGAAGGAGAGTTTAAGATGACGAAGAAAAATCAATTCTGGAGAGGAATGCTAATCGGTGCGATTGCAGGCGGAGCAATCAGCCTTTTAGATAAACAGACCAGACTGGCAATGAAGGAGAACGTTCAAAAAACATCCAGCAAGGTTTCCGAAGTTCTATGTAATCCTAGAGAAATTATCGATAAGGCAAAAGAAACTGCGGCCAATATCAAAACAACCGCACAGCAGGTAAAGGAAGATATTTCCTACATAACAACTAAGGTTGATGAAATACGCGAGCTGACACCGCAAGTGACTGATATCTTAAAAGACACAAAAGATGCCTTTTCAAAGAATGAGGAATCACAACTCATAGAAGACGTAATGGGTGAAGAGGAAAAAATTAATTAAAAGGAGGGCTGGACATGGAAAAGACAGGGAATGTACGCTCCTCTTTATTAAAATTGCTTTGGCACCGGATTGGAGAAGATGACATTCCAGGATTGAGTGCGCAGTTAGCCTATTTTTTTCTTCTTTCCTTGTTTCCACTCCTGATTGTATTATTCACACTGCTGCCCTATTTACCGATTCAACAACCGGACATGCTGGGAATAATAAGGGATTTTGCCCCAGTTGAAGCGATGGATCTCATTGAAAAAAATGTAAAAGAGATTATGAACCATCGGAATGGCGGTTTGCTTTCATTCGGGATTATCGGGACGATTTGGTCTGCCTCTAACGGAATAAATGCTATCGTAAGGGCGCTTAATAAGGCCTACAATGTGAAGGAAAGCCGTTCATTTATTGTTTCAAGAGGAGTGGCAATACTATTAACATTTGGGATGATCTTTGTCTTTATCCTTGCCATTGTTTTACCGGTTTTCGGCAAGGAAATTGGACTATTCTTGTTTTCAAAATTTGGTTACACCAGCGAATTTATTAAGCTGTGGAATGCGTTAAGCTGGCTGGTAAGCGCCATTATTTTGTTCCTGATGTTTACCGGATTGTACTGGATTGCACCCAATGTGAAATTGCGATGCCGCAGTAGTTTTCCCGGCGCCATTTTCGCGACAATAGGATGGATTATCTCCTCAATAGGATTATCCTTCTATGTCGGGAACTTTAGTAACTATTCACTTACTTATGGAAGTATCGGGGCCATCATTGTGTTAATGATTTGGTTATATATATCGGCATTTATTATTATTATTGGCGGAGAAATCAATGCCTTTTACAGTGAAAGAAATCGTACGAACTGCTAATACTTTCCTTTATGAAAAAATCTTATCTGTCCAAACTATCCATATGGGCCTTCGCCCTAACATAAAGGGAGGTTTTACTGTTGACAAAACATACGAAAAAAGATGGCGGTACAAAGCAAAAAGGAAATAAGAGTAACCCAAAACAAAAAACTTCAGGGTCAGCAAATGGCTCGAATGGATATCATTAACAATTAGTCATAAAAAAAGGACCCATTGGGTCCTTTTTTTCACGACTTTAACAGCCGAAGACTATTTAGAATAACAAGGATGGTGCTGCCTTCATGGCCGATAACTCCAAATGGCAAATCAAGCATCTGAAAGAAATTTGATGCAATCAAGAGCATGATAACCGAAATTGAGAAAATGACATTCTGTTTGATAATTTTATTCATTCGTTGTGAAAGGTTAATGGCGTCAGCTATTCGCGGCAGGTCATTCTTCATCAGCACGATATCGGCTGTTTCCAGTGCAACATCTGTTCCTCCCCCCATCGCAATCCCGATGTTGGCAATCGCCAGTGCAGGAGCATCATTGATCCCGTCTCCTACCATGGCAACAGTTTTATATTTGGCTTTAAGCTGTTTAAGGTGTTCTACCTTTGATTCCGGCAGGCATTCAGCAAAAAATTCATCAACATGGCTCTCAGCGGCTATTGCACGAGCGGTTTTCTCACTATCACCCGTAAGCATAACGGTATGGATGCCCTGTTTCTTTAAATGATTAATTGCCAACTTCGTTTCCTCGCGAACGACATCCTTTAAGGCAATCATCGCACAAAGCTCCCCATTGATTTCAATGAAGACAAGGGTATTACCACGAATTGCGAGTTCTTTCGCTTTTCCATCAGCAAACTGGTCGACATCTTCCTTCCCAACGAAAGCGGCCTTGCCAATTTTCCATTGTTCTCCATTAATTTCTGCCTTAACCCCCCAGCCGGGTATATCTTCGAGACTGTCAGGATGAAAAAGTTCTTTTGTTACATTCCGCTTAGCATAATTCACAATCGCTATCGCAAGTGGATGGTTCGAATGGCTCTCTATCGATGCCGCCTGCCAAATGAGCTGTTCCTTTTTAAGTCCTTCTTTCACAAGCACCTCGGTTACTTCCGGTTTCCCCTTTGTAAGGGTGCCGGTTTTATCTAATGCTATTGCTTCAAGATGACCTAAATTTTCAAGATGGACACCGCCTTTTACTAATATCCCATGTCTGGCCCCATTCGAAATCGCCGATAACGACGCCGGCATGATCGAAGCCACCAAAGCACAAGGGGAGGCGACCACTAATAAAATCATTGCGCGGTAAAACGATTCATGCCAGCTCCATCCTAGTAAAAAATGAGGCAGGAAAAACATAACAACCACGACGAGCAGAACAACCTTGACATAGGTTCCTTCAAAGCGTTCAATAAACAACTGCGACGGTGACTTTTCACTTTGAGCGGATTGTACAAGCTGAATAATTTTTCGAAAAAGGGTGTCACTGCTTTCCTTTGTCACCTGTACGGTAATAGAACCTGTCATATTTACGGTTCCGGCAAACACATCTGCCTGCTCTCCTTTAGAGACGGGCATCGATTCACCGGTAATCGCTGCTTCATCAATATTTGTCTGTCCTTTAATAATCATTCCATCAGATGGCACCCGTTCACCTGGTTTAATCAGAATATGGTCGCCAACTCGAAGCTCCGAGACTGGAACTCGCTTTTCATAGCCATTGCTGATTAGCAAGGCTTCTTCCGGCTGAAGCTCCATTAAAGAGGAAATTTCCTTATGGCTTTTATTCATGGTGTAGGTTTCTAAGGCACCGCTGACGGCAAAAATAAAGATTAAAATGGCCCCTTCTGTCCAGTAACCAATAATCGCCGAACCAACAGCGGCAAAAATCATCAGCATTTCTACATTTAATTCCTTGTTTTCATACGTGGCTTCAATGCCTTCCTTTGCTTTTGCAAACCCGCCGATGACAAATGCCAGCAAGTAAAAAATAATGGAGTCCGTTCCAAATCCATATTTATCGAAAATCCAGCCAAGGGCAATGAAAACACCACTTAGCGATGCAGCAATTAGTTCCAAATGTGGTTTGATTTTTTCTAAAAGGCTACTATTCTGTTCCTTTTTTGTGAGTACTTTTGCACCTGAACTCATCTTGATCTCCCCCCTAATAATTTGATTGTACTGCGAGAAAAAGTGTCTGTCAATTCTAATTGATAAAATGTGTTTTTAATTGAGAATGAAAATCAGTGGTAATTCAAATAATATATGGTTTTTCATTAAGTTTGGTTAATTATAATTAATAATTATTATCATTTGATATATAGAAAAAATTGAAAGAAGAAAAAAACTTATTGGGAATTGAGAAGAATAATCAACCTCAATACCCCTAAAAAACACGAAAGCTGTCACCATAGTGATGACAGCAGAATTCTCTAAACTTCAATATTTTTTTTATTTTACCATACATATTATTCGTTAGATATCAATTTGCTTCTCTATTAGTTTTGTTGTTCGAGTACCACTTGGTTCTTCTTGCCAAAGGTAAAGATAATGAATGATAAGGCTAAGAGCATCGTACTAATAATGTAGAAGAAGCTGACACTTTGCAAGAATTTAATAAATAGGCCGCCGATGATTGGCCCGCTTAAGGACCCGAGGCTAAAAAAGATGCCGCATAATAAATTTCCAGTCGGTAATAGGTCCTTCGGTACTAAATCGGTCATATAACTGATGCCAAGCGAGAAAGTAGAGCCAACGACCATCCCGGAGATCAGGAATGCGATAAACAGGCCGATAAAAGAATGTTCAAGAAAACTAGCGGCTGTAAAGCTGAAAAATCCAAGGAAAAGGACGGTCATCAAGATATTTCGCCGACCGTATTGATCACTTAATATCCCTAACGGCAGCTGGGTAATAATACTGCCAATCGCAAAAGCGGACAAAACGAGCGAGACACTAGAAACATCAATATTCATTCTTAAGGCATAAATGGGGAAACTACCATTTAACGATGATTCTAAAAAACCGTAGGAAAATGGCGGCAGGAAGGCGACCCAGCCATATTTCAAAGCTCTTCTAAACTGCTTTATCGTTGCCAAGAATGAATTAATCTTTACCACTTGTTCTGGAAGTTCATTTTTTAAGGAAAAGACAAACAGCCAGCCTGCCAAGCAAACAATTGATGAGATAATAAAGGGCAGGGCTTCATTCACATTAACCAATGGCGTCATTAACGGTCCCGTTGCAAAACCAATTCCAAAAAACAAGCCATATAAGGAGATATTCCGACCTCTCTTCTTAGCGGATGAAAAGGATGTGATCCACGTCTGGGTGGCGAAATGCAAGGAATGGTCCCCAATGCCGATTAGCAATCGTAAGGCAAACCAAAACCAAAATGTTTTCCATAATGGAAATAAGGCAAGTGAGACGAATACAAGTGCACCGCCGAATATAATGATCGGTTTATACCCGTATTTTCTTAGCGGCATTTCCATAAATGGGGAAACAAGAAGAATGCCGATATAGAGAGCGATCGCGTTTAGCCCGTTTAAGGAAGGGGAAACACCGCCTTTTTCAAATATTACCGCGATAAGCGGCAGGAGCATCCCCTGGGAAAAGCCAGAAATGGCGACAATACTGACAAGTATCCAGAAACGAAAATATTGTTTATTCATATAACTTCCTCAATTCTACTTTCCATCAAAAAATATATGTCCTAAATGATGGTAACGAGAATATTCTGCATTTGCAAGAAAAAAATTGCCTAGTTATCATAAGTTTTTCTAGGCAAATATCAGAATAAAGGGAAACAACAAAGATAGGAGAAAAAATAAGCGGTTCAAAAATAATCTGTGGAGGGAACGCGATGACGAACAAAATATTCATGCTCCTGACTTTCATTGGAGTTCCACTTTCGGTCATTGGGACACTAATGCACTGGCCGAGTATTATTCTATTTATTCTTTACTGTATCACCATTATTGCGTTATCAAGCTTTATGGGTCGGGCAACCGAAAGTCTTGCGATTGTGGCCGGTCCGCGAATCGGCGGGCTGCTAAATGCAACCTTCGGAAATGCAGTGGAATTGATTATTTCTATCTTTTCCCTTAAAGCAGGACTTGTAGGGATTGTTCTTGCCTCGTTAACTGGTTCGGTCTTAGGAAATTTACTTCTTGTAGCAGGGCTTTCGTTTTTTATCGGCGGACTTAAATATAAGCGCCAAGAATTTAATGTCTTTGATGCCCGTCATAATTCGGGACTGCTCATTTTTGCGGTGATGATTGCCTTCGTCATTCCAGAAGTTTTTTCAATGAATATGAACGAAACGAAAACCATTTCATTGAGTATCGGGATTTCGGTCATTCTTATTGTTCTTTATCTGGCGGCCTTGTTCTTTAAACTTGTTACCCATCGCGGTGTCTATCAGCCTAGCGGGGAAACGGAGGACCATGAAGAGGAAGTACCGGAATGGAGTAAAGGGAAGGCTATCACAGTTCTCTTTATTGCAACAATTGCTGTCGCCTACATATCGGAGCATTTGGTTCATACGTTTGAGTTTGTGGCGGAATCCTTTGGCTGGACGGAGCTGTTTATCGGCGTGATTATTGTCGCCATTGTGGGAAATGCAGCGGAACACGCATCCGCAGTATTAATGGCCTACAAGAATAAAATGGATGTGGCGGTGGAAATCGCCATCGGCTCTACCCTGCAGGTGGCGATGTTCGTACTACCCGTGCTTGTCCTCATATCCCTTTTCTTTGATCAATCGATGCCGCTACTTTTTAGCTGGCAGGAACTAATCGCCATGGTATCATCAGTACTCCTGATGGTCATCATCTCCAACGACGGCGAATCCAATTGGTTCGAAGGCCTAACACTGATAGCGGCCTATGTAATAATGGGAATTGGGTTTTTCTTACTTTAGGCACCATTTCTTCAAAAAAATAAAGACTCTGAGCCAAGCTGGCTTAGAGTCTCTTTTTACTTTTTTCAATTTTTACAATGTACAGTTTAATTCTAATTGGTGTGCTATAATGAAACAGCACATTTTATTATGGGGAAAAATCAATCGCTTCTCTATAGGAT
Organism: Neobacillus vireti; assembly: GCF_001026695.1. GTDB lineage: Bacteria > Bacillota > Bacilli > Bacillales > Cytobacillaceae > Neobacillus > Neobacillus vireti. The sequence continues at coordinate 117,412 of NZ_LDNB01000021.1, read as the reverse complement.
CATCCATCACCAACCTTCATGTTTAGTTCGTAACAAGGAAAACACGAGTGTTGAATGTCATATTATACGAGAATCCCAACCTCCTTAAGGAATTTAAATAAATGGTTAGCCGATTGATTACAGCCCTCCTTTTTGAAAGGTTACTTATATTATAAATGGTAAATCGAATTTTGTAAATGTTCAGATTATTATATTTTCATTTCTTTTTATCAATATCTGAGGCGAAATATTGAAGAGGAATGGATAATATTTATCAACTCCGAAAAAACTAATAACAGACTTAGTATTGTTATTAGTGAAAGGAGTTAAACATAGTGAAAAAAATGGTTTCTGTCCTCATGCCACTGCTTTTAATGCTCACTTTTATTCCCTCCGCTTTCGCTGAAAAAGCGCCAGAGAAAAAAAGCTCAGTAAAATATCAGGTGCCACCCTCTGTTCGGAACATTTCGAAGGAGAATACCTATCCGAATTCGACACAGGACGTACCATTATTGCAGCCAAGCGATTTAACCAAAAAGTTAATCAATTCTTCGAGGGTCAAAATTGAAAATCCGGATTTAATTCGGATGCTGAATGAGTCGAGTATAAACAGCACTCCGTTTGCCCTTGGCTACCGGGCCATTGTTTACTTAGGCCAATGGCCATTGAATTACGAGTCCGCTGAGACATCACCAAACTGGGAGTTCCAAAAAATTAATACGAATTACTTTGATAATCGAGGCGGTAAAGTACCTTATCAAATTAAGTATGTTCAGGAATCGCAAAAAATTATCAGAGGCGGTCTCACAGCGAAAATCCCAAATGCGGAAGATGTCAAAAAGATGATGCTGCTAAAATCGATGGAAAAGACCCGGCTTCCGCTATCATTTGAAACGATTATCGGTTCAGGCACGAAGAATGACCATATTTATAACATCCCGGCAAATCGCTTAGGCTACTTGTATGCCTATGCACCTGGTGTAAACGAAAAAGGGAAAGTGACTTACGGTGAAGTTTATTTAATGCTTAAAGGCAATAAAAAATCTATCGTAATAAAAAATGTTACCTCACAGGGAATTGGTGCCTGGATTCCAGTTCAGGATTTTGTTTCCTTTGGCTTTCTCGCCTCAGAGCGGCCGAGGTAAGATTCGAGAATTGTTCATTAGTAAGTTAGGACTCCTCATGCAGGGGTCTTTTATTCATATAGAAAAAAATTTGTCAAAGTTTCATTCTTTCGGTAGGATGGAAGAGAAAATGAAAGGAGAGAAATTAGTTGGGTATCCCGATAAAAGATAAAAATTCACAAGTAGACTTTTTAAAACAACGCTTAAATATGTTCATAGATGTGCTCGATGCCATTGATCCTGAAGATACGGATCTTGAGGATATTGACCGCTTAATTTCCATGCTTGATGATATGGAATCAAAATGCAAGGAATTTAATAATCGTGAAGTGAGTGAGTCTGTATAATAACAGGCTCTTTTTTGTTGCTTAAAAATCCCCGTATTCTAACATGTATTCGTTTTCAAGCAAATCCTTTAATTCTAATGGCTATAGGAGTATAATGTAACCGTGCAAAATGTTGTAAAATTAAAATAGATTACTTAGAGGAACAAAGGGAAAGGGGTACTCGAATTGAATATCGCGAAATTTCAAGAAAGCATGTACAAGCTTGTTGTTGAAACTTCTACCAAACTTCCAAGGGATGTCCGCCGGGCAGTTTTATCGGCAAAGGAAAAGGAAAATGCCGGCACTAGTGCCGCAATGAGCCTTGATACGATCACAAACAATATCAAAATGGCGGATGACCAAGTGTCGCCAATCTGCCAGGATACAGGGTTACCGACTTTTAAAATAAAAACGCCGGTCGGTGTCAATCAATTAGATTTAAAAGAAGCCATTCGCAATGCAATCGTGCTTGCCACGAAAGAGGGGAAATTGCGTCCAAACTCAGTTGATTCCCTAACAGGTGAAAACAGCGGTGATAACCTTGGTGCGGGGGTCCCGGTTATTAAATTTGATCAATGGGAAAAAGACTACATTGATGTCCGCTTGATTTTAAAAGGCGGCGGTTGTGAGAATAAAAATATTCAATATAGTCTGCCATGCGAGTTAGAAGGGCTAGGCCGTGCCGGCCGCGACCTTGATGGCATCCGCAAATGTGTCATGCATTCGGTATACCAAGCACAAGGACAAGGCTGCAGCGCAGGATTTATCGGTGTCGGTATCGGCGGTGACCGTTCATCAGGTTATGATTTAGCAAAAGAACAGTTATTCCGTTCGGTTGAAGATGTGAATCCAAATGAGGACCTTCGCCGGTTGGAAGAGTATGTGATGGAAAATGCGAATAAATTAGGAATCGGCACCATGGGCTTTGGCGGCGAGGCAACATTGCTTGGCTGTAAAGTCGGAGTCATGAACCGGATTCCGGCCAGCTTCTATGTTTCTGTTGCTTACAACTGCTGGGCATTCCGCCGTTTAGGGGTGAGCGTTGACGCTGCTAGCGGGGAAATCAATGAATGGATGTACCAAGATGGTGAGTTCATTGACTTTGCTGCTAGTGAGGCTGAAAAAGAAACGGCTGCTTCTAGGACTGAAGACGTGATTACATTAGAGGCACCAATCACAGAAGAGAAAATTCGTTCGTTAAAGGTCGGAGATGTTGTTCAAATTAACGGCTTAATGTATACCGGGCGCGACGCGATTCATAAATACTTAAGCGATCATAAAGCACCTGTTGATTTAAATGGGCAGGTAATCTATCACTGCGGCCCGGTAATGTTAAAGGACAAGGCTGGCGAGTGGCACGTTAAGGCTGCCGGTCCAACGACTAGTATTCGCGAGGAGCCTTACCAAGGTGACATCATGAAGAAATTCGGTATCCGCGCTGTGATTGGTAAAGGCGGCATGGGACCTAAGACATTGGCAGCATTAGAGGAGCATGGCGGCGTTTATCTCAATGCGATCGGTGGAGCGGCTCAATATTACGCGGACTGCATTAAAGGGGTCGAAGGCGTTGATTTGATGCAATTCGGTATCCCTGAAGCAATGTGGCACCTTCGCGTCGAGGGCTTTACAGCCGTAGTGACAATGGACTCTCACGGCAACAGCCTGCACGCAGACGTAGATAAATCATCATTAGAAAAATTAGCGCAGTTTAAGGAAGCGGTTTTTAAATAGGATGATGAGAAGGATAGGCGTGCTGCGTTGGGCGCCTATCCTTTTTTTGTCCTTTAATTGGATTAAATAATTGGAAATTTGAGAGAAGTGGGTTCTAGAAATATCCAGTAAATGTCGTAAGTTTAGAGATATTAGGTAGTAAGTGCTCGGAAATACGTCGTAAGCGGCTAAAAATATGTCGTAAGTTTTCAAGGTTCAAGGTGATTACTAATTAATATCCAGTAAATGTCGTAAGTTTAGAAAAATGGGTAGTAAGAGACCAGAAATATGTCGTAAGTGGGGAAAAGTAAGTCGTGAGTTCTCGAGGTTCGAGATGATTACCAATTAATATCCAGTAAATGTCGTAAGTTTAGAAAAATGGGTAATAAGTGACCGGAAATATGTCGTTAGTGGGGAAAAGTACGTCGTGAGTTCTCGAGGTTCGAGGTAATTACCAATTAATATCCAGTAAATGTCGTAAGTTTAGAAAAATAGGTAATAAGTGACCGGAAATATGTCGTAAGCAGCTAAAAATACGTCGTAAGTAACTAAAAATGTGTAATAAGCTGCATGAATTCAAATTATTTTTAATAAAATTGGTCTAACAAGCAGCGGAAATTTTTCATAAAAAGAAATAGACACAAATATGTCAAAATAACTGCTTAAAACGGGTAGGAGTTTCCAGAATTTCTATTGAAGATATTCCTAAAACAATTAAGGAGGAAAGAATTTTGAATGAAAAGGATTTAGTTCCCCCCACCTTCTTACTTCAAGCGGAGGCCTTGGAAAGAAGGGTAACAGAAACCCATGAGAAAATCCCGGATATCAAGTCCAAAATAAGAATTTTAAAATCGGGATATAATGGAGAAAAAACATTAAAATATTATCTAGATCAAATCCCGGAACATAAATACCACATTTTTTACGGTCTCCGCCTCCCATTAGGAACTACCTTCTTCCAAATCGACGCGCTACTTTTCTCACAAAAGCTCATTCTCATTATTGATGCTAAAAATCATTCAGGAATATTAAAATTCGAGAAGAATCAATTAATCCATGAATATGGGGAAAATAGAGAGATATATGAAAATCCAGTAGCGCAAGTGAATCGGCACAAAATTTCATTAAGAATTTTATTTGATAAAAATAAAATACCTTTTATTCCTATAGAAAATCTTGTCGCAGTATGTAAACCGTCTACTGAAGTCATAATCGGACCTAACTACAAAGAAGCAGAGCGAAAAGTCATAAAAGCCTATGATTTATTAAATAGAATCAATGAGCTAGAGGAAAGATATAGTGAAAAAAAGATTAATCAAAAGACAATTTGCCAAGTGACAAATCTTTTATTATCACTACATACTCCTCAAAGGATTGATATACTAAAATTTTTTCAAATAATACTAGATGAAATAATCACAGGGGTTCAATGTCCAAGATGCTTGCACATACCTATGGAATATAGAAGAGGAAAATGGATATGCCCTAAATGCCTTTTGTATTCAAAAGATGCCTTTTTAAACGGGATAAATGATTATTTTCTGCTGGTAAAACCCTCATTTAGCAATCCTGAAATACGGAAATTTCTTCAAATGCCTTCTTCTAGAACAACAACATCAAGATTGCCTTCCTTACACCTTCCCAATACAGGTACAAAAAGAGGGCGAATCTACCATCAGTCACAGCCATTTCCTTAATATGCTAATAATGTTTTTCCCCCATAAAACAAACACTAAAAAAAAGGGGGAACATAGATGAAAAAATTTTTAGGCATCCTTAGTATGCTGCTTTTACTAATACCGAATGTTACATACGCAGCAGTACCCAATAAACCAATTCACTGGGGATTCAAAAAAGCGGTAAATGAACAGCCGGCAGATGCAGGAGCGGAGTATGATCAGCTTCTTGAAAAATATGGAGCGTTCTACAAAGGCGATCCTAACTCAAAGACCTTGTACCTTACCTTCGATAGCGGCTATGAAAATGGTTATACTCCGAAAATTCTGAAGGTCTTAAAAAAGGAAAAGGTACCTGCCACTTTTTTTGTGACGGGGCATTTTTTAAATTCACAACCGGAACTTGTAAAACAAATGGTTAATGAAGGGCATATTATTGGTAACCATTCCTGGCATCATCCTGATTTCACAGCGGTGAGTAATGAAAGAATCCGCGACGAGCTCAATCGTGTAAAACTAAGAACAAAAGAATTAACGGGTCAAAAAAAAATGAAGTATTTACGTCCGCCGCGTGGGGTTTTTAGCGAAAGAACGATGCTAATTGCAAAAGAAGAGGGCTTTACGCACGTATTCTGGTCACTCGCTTTCGTTGACTGGAATGTTAACCAGCAAAGAGGGTGGCAATACTCATACGACAATATTATGCGACAAATCCATCCGGGCTGCGTGCTGTTGCTTCACTCCGTCTCGAAAGACAACGCAGATGCACTTGAAAAAGCAATCCAAGATTTGAAAAAGAAAGGCTATAAATTCAAAAGCCTAAACGATTTAACAAAGAAAAAATAATACACAAAAAAGCCGAATTCGTCAGCAATTCGGTTTTTCTCTGTGAATCATGCTATAATACGGGGAAAATAAAAATGGAACTCAAGCTTTATCCAAAAATTTGGAGTGAAAAAATGAAAACAGAACCAGGAATCAAAATCCAATTAAATCAAACATTCCCACTAACGATAAAAAGACTTGGCATTAACGGCGAAGGTGTAGGCTATTTTAAAAAACAAGTTGTCTTTGTTCCGGGTGCTCTCCCAGGTGAAGAGGTGGTCGTAGAGGCAACAAAAATAAACCCTAAATTTGCTGAAGCGAAAATCAAAAAGATTCGGATTAAATCCCCGTACCGAGTGCAGCCGCTGTGCCCGGTTTATGATCAATGCGGCGGCTGCCAGCTTCAGCATCTGCATTATGACCAGCAGCTCAAAGAAAAACGTGACATTGTCATTCAATCTCTAGAACGCCATACGAAGCTGGCAATCGACAAGCTTGATATTCGTGAGACGATTGGCATGGAGAATCCATGGGGCTACCGGAATAAAAGCAGTTTTCAAGTTGCTCAACTAGATAACAAGGTCCTTGCCGGACTATATGGACTTAATTCGCACCAACTCATTGACATTGAGCAGTGTGCAGTACAGCATTCGCTAACAAATGAAGCGACTGCAAAAGTGAAGCAAATTTTAGAAGAATTAAGAATCCCTATTTATAATGAAAAGTCACGAAAGGGAATCATCCGAACGATTGTCACTCGCGTAGGGGTGCAAACAGGGGAACTTCAAATTGTGCTAATTACTTCACAAAAAGAAATTCCAAAAATCGAGATTATCATTGAAGAAATCCAAAAACGGCTGCCAAATGTGAAATCCGTCGTCCAAAATATTAATGGCCAGAAAACATCGCTTATTTTTGGCGAGGAAACAGTACCGCTCGCAGGCGAAGAATTTATTCAAGAAACATTGGGCGACTTGCAATTCGAGCTATCCGCTAGAACCTTTTTTCAGTTAAATCCTGTTCAAACCATCAAGCTTTATAACGAAGTGAAAAAAGCGGCGGCGCTAACTGGCAAGGAAAAAGTGGTGGATGCCTATTGTGGAGTCGGAACCATTGGGTTATGGCTCGCCAATCAAGCTGTAGAAATCCGAGGTATGGACGTAATCCCTGAATCGATTGAGGATGCCAAGAAAAATGCGAAGCGCCATGGATTTACCAATACTAAATATGTACCTGGAAAGGCAGAGGAAGTCCTGCCAAAATGGGTCAAAAAAGGCTGGAAACCAGATGTCGTCGTAGTCGATCCGCCAAGAACGGGCCTCGACGGTCAACTACTTCAAACCATCCTGCAAGTAAAGCCAGAAAAACTCATTTATGTCTCATGCAACCCGTCGACGTTGGCAAAAGACATCCAAACCTTAAGTTCTAAATATGAGGTTAAGTATATCCAGCCGGTAGATATGTTTCCGCAGACGGCACATGTGGAGTGTATCTCGCAACTCATTTTAAAGAAAGGCAACTAACCCTCTGGGCGTTGCCTTCTCAAGTAATAAACCCTTCAACCAGTTGGTATGAAGGGTTTATTTTTTTGCTAGTTATTAAACTCCAATCAGGCAATGAAACTACCTTTTCTTTCTTTAATTAAATAAAGACGGGCTCCAATTTCCATTTTGAGTGTAATATATAGTGTAATGGCGTATTAGCTCTCCATACATTTGAAAGGAAGTGTAAAAATGGATAATGCCTTTCCGATTCCAAATGCAATACCGATTCCAAATGCATTACCAATTACTTCTGGTGTAAATTTTATTCCCCAACCTCCATTGTCTTACTCCTATGCAGCTCCTGTTTATGCAGATTGTTTTCCTGCACGTGGGTGCGGTGATTTTATAATCATAGTAGTGCTGTTTATTTTATTAATCATTGTTGGTGCAGTTTGTTTCTGTGGTTAAAAGATATGACTGTATCTATTAAATACTTTAGAGATTTTTTTAAGATAAGGTGGTGATCTTTTAAATGTATAATCAGACAGTATACTCCTTTTTAAATAATGATCAGCAATTGGAGCGTCAATTTCCAAGTTTACCAGTGCCTTCGTTGCCAGGACCATCAGGTTTACCGGGCTTTCCAGGACCTGAGTTTACGGGACCATCAGGTTTTCCAGGTCTACCAGGATCACAAATTCCACAAGCTCCAACTGCTCCTCCTCCACCATTTATTCCTCAACAAGCAGTTGCTTCACCATTTGCTGTAGATCCAGGAGCAATTAGGTTGTGCCTGTTTCGTAATACTTTTATTTGGCTCAGCAATGGTGAAGGATTTTGGTTTTATCCCATTTTCGTAGGTCCAAGATCTGTTGCTGGTTTCAGATGGAATGGTATATCCTGGATGATTTTTGGCGTTGATACAAGGAGAATTATTTCGTTTACGTGTTATTAAAAACTATGAGAAAAACGTTTAGCTCGGTGATTTGTTAATGGTGAAAGGCACGACGATTATGTATAACGGGAAAATGTTTATTGGCAAAATAAATAATATCCATCATATAGCATCTGCAGAAAAATGCAGGTGTTCTTGTTTGTTTAAAATGCCGGATAATAACTATATATTTAGTGCGTAATCCGATATAATTAATGGTAAATTATAGTCAATTGCTAAAGTGAAGAGGGGAAAACACATTTATGATCCCAGAAATAATAGATTCCATGTCAATCATAACAAAAAGAGAAAAAGGCGTGGAATCGATCGTCGATTGGTTCGATCAGCATAAACAATCGTTCTACATACTTGGTTTGTCCTATCTTAGTAATCAGCAGCAAATGGAAGAGCTTTTTTACCGGTCGATTATAAAAGTCCACAAGGAATTGCCGCGATTTAAAAGTGAAACATCATTCGAAAAGTGGGCTACATCCATGTTCATCCATACCTGCCGGGAGCTTTATCATGATGGAAGTTTACAAGCTTCAGAGGAAAGTGAACAACAAAAGGATTTCTTTAAAGCGCTAAATCAATTGAAAGAGTATGAGAAAGAAGCGGTGGTCCTTACATATATAAAAGGATTCTCCCATGAAGAAGCGGCACATTTTCTCCAAGTCTCAGTGGAAAAGATAAAAGCGCTTTTGTTTTCTGGAATTCAGTCACTTAGAAAAGAGACGGGGTACGGATTAAACGTTAATGGCTGTAAAGAGTTTCATAAGGATTACATCGATTACTTAGAAAAAACACTAGATCGGTCGGAAAAAATTGATTTTGAGGTACATATTTATCATTGTCAAGACTGTCAGGAGGATTTGGCAACATTCCAGGATGTCATGTTAACTCTGTTAAATCTTACTGAAAGGCTTGAGGATTTCCATGTGCCACCTGGTTTCATGGGAAACATCAAAGCTAGGCTGGCAGAAGAGGAGAAGCACAGACAACTGAAGAACAAGAAACGAAAAAGAATGGTACTTGTTTTTGCAAGTGCTTTCGCATTATTAATAGGTATAGGTTTGTTTACAGGGGCTTTTACCAACCTCTACTATACATGGACAGAAGAAGATCCGCAATTGCGTGCCTTTTTGCAACAGGGCCTGGGTGAAAGGCTGAACCTCGAAGCGGAAAACAATGGGGTGAAAATTAAGATCAAGAGCGTGATTGCTGATGATGTTCAGACGCTTGTTTTTTATGAAATAGAAGATATAGAAAAAGACAATCAATATATGATGAATTATCAAAATGGGGTTTCTGTGGAGAACGAACATGAAATCATGGGTCCTGAAACATATCCAAGGTACTATCCCTATGACTTTAAATCGGATGTAAATAACGAAAAAAAGAACTTGTATCGAGGGACGATAAGTCTGCCGCCACTTACAACTGAAAAGGGGACAATCAAACTCAAGATCACAATGCTTCAGAAATTGATTCGTGATTCCTCTGATCGGAATGCTTTGAGGACTGATATGGAAAAGGAATATGGATTTGGGAAGTGGAGCTTCGAGATCCCTGTTACAAAAAAGCCCTCTATCGAATATGCACTGAATGAAGATAAAGAAGTAGAGGGGATTCCGGTTCGATTTAATAAACTAACCATTGCTCCAACTGCGACGATTCTGCAATATGCAATTAATAATGAACACCCAGAGAAGCGGATAAACTTTGTTAATTTTGACAATCTGGAAGTGAACAATAAAAAAGTGAAAGCTGATATGTATGGCAGCTCTTTTTTAGATTTACAGCAAGATATAAATTGGACTGCTCTTCAAACACAGTTTGACCCTTTTTTGGGGGAAAAACCAAAAGAGGTCAACATTCAATTCAAATCTGTCTACTTAACGGTTGAAGACACATATATTATCGAATTGGACGGTATTCGAGAATATCCTCAAACCTTTGAATATGCAAGCAGTACAATCTCCATCGACAAGGTGGAAGTTGGGCAGCAATCCAATGTTGTCATAAGCAATCATGAAATTAAGAATCGAGCATATGAGTCGCTTCGCTTAGAAATTGTGGGTGAGGATGAACATGAAACTAGTTCAATCGAGATGAATTCTGAAGGAGTGCTTGTTGATAAAAACGGAATTGAATACGATATGAATGAAAACCCTGTAGTATATGATGAAATCGAGCAGCCCCGTTATTTCACTACAGTTCAAAGTATGGCGTTACAAGATAACACGACTGGAGATAAAGTGATTCCTAAAATGCTGAAGATTTATGGATATTATACAACGAAATATTTGGATGATGTTGTAAAGATTTCGTTGGAATAACATTTATCGTTTCCCTACGGACCAAAAATTCTTGGTTCTATAGGTTAAGAGTAATTGTGTTTAAAAACTCACCAGCATCCTATGTATTGCCACATGCATACTGGACATGTGGGGTGCGTCACGCAAACTATTTTAAAAAAAGGCAACTAACCCTGTCTGTGAACTGGGCGTTGCCTTCTTACGTTTCTTATTTTTTTACATATTAATTTTATAAATCAATTATTGTTTGAAAAGAAAGAGGCAGCTGTTCCTAAAAAGTCATACTTTTGGGACAGCTTTCCGTGCCTCAATAAATAACAACTGGCTCATAAGTGCTGAGATTGTCATACACGGTTTTCATAATGCTTGGCGGTGTGTTGACACAGCCATGCGATCCTGCCCCAAGATAGGCATTACTTGCCCAATTACCTCGCCAGCTGGCATCGTGGAAACCCTGTCCGTCATTCGTAAAAGGGGCCCAATAATTAACAGGAACCTGATAAGTGATTTTTCCGTTTTCTCTGCCCGTTAATACGGAAGGTGATTGCTTATAGAGGATATACCATACACCTGGTGATGTATCATGACGGTTATCATGCGTACCGGTAACAACATTCGTTGTGACGACTAATTTCCCATTTTTGTAAATCCATATTCGCTGCTCTGTAATGGAGACTTCAGCATACGTATCGCCAATGCCATTGTTTGCGCTTGTGTCATATCCGTAGCCTTCACCCTTCCAGCCATTTCCGTAAATATTAGAGGCGGAAACCGTCTTCCCCCCATTTTCAAAAGCTTCGATAATTTTAGGTATTTCTTTTTCAACATCAAGGGCCCAGCCATAGCCTTTCCCTTTAACTGATATCACCGAACCTGAATGGGTCTTGAATTTGAAATCCTTATTTAATGTTGATTGGGAAATGTTAATTTCAGTGATTCTTTCCTTAATAACACCGGCATCATCCATCTTAATCTGTAAATCTTTTGAAATAGATGCATTTTTAATTAATTCGCTTGCCTTTAACGTAAAAACTTTATCCTGCACCTTGTAATCAACGGTCTGAGCAAGGAATTCTTCAAACTTTTTCTGTTGATTTTGTATAAACTCGCTGTCTTCTTTAATTGGCTGTATATATTCTGGATTGAGCCGGATTTCACTAATATAGTTGTGATTTTCGAAGCCCTTCAAAAGACTAGCGACATCATACTGCTCGCCGCTAATGCTGCTAGTGACGACAATTTTGCCTTGTTCCAAACGTACCGCCGCATTTTGTGGCGCTTTTAAACCTTGATTCATGGCTAATAGCTTTTCTTCCACCTGTTTTTTCAACGTCTGGTTTCGATACTGATCCTCATTACGGGGTTTTAATAAATACTCTTTCGCTCTTGAAGAAGGAAAAAAAGTCCACTGGCTCTTTAATAACTTTTTAATAGCAGGCAGATCCTTATCCGAAAAAACCATCTTTGTATCTTTTCCATCTAAAATTTGTTGATCTCCGATATAGACAACATTTTTTAAAACGGTTGCTTTAAATTTTTTTAGTGTTTGATCCGCAGTCATTCCACCGACATTGATGCCATTAATCTTGATTTGTGAATTAAAATGGTTTGCCTGATAGTAGCTGCCTGCAGAAATGAAAAGCGCGATAATAATAATGATACTTGCTGTAATAAACCTCCAGTTTGCATACCACTTAGTTGAATTTACCTGTTGTTTCTCAATTTCTTGATTGTTTACCGTGCTTTCCATAAAGTATCCCCCCATACCGACCTTCCGCTGTTATTTCTTATAGCATTAGACGATTGAATTGTGTCATTGATTACAGACTTTTTTCAAAAATGTGGATTATATTACCATTCTACAAAATGTCATATTCGAACATTGTCGGTTTTTGTGCATACAAAAATTTTTATACTGTAAAGAGCAGGAAAACAAAAATTTAGCAATTGTAATTTTCTGTTCATCTTCCGTTCACAGACCGAACTTAAACTAAGTGTGTAATTAAGATTGGAGGAATGAAGATGAATATTGCTTGGAAAGAAATGAAGAAAAGTAAAGCAAAATTTATGATTTTAGGTTCCATTGTTTTTCTCGTTAGTTTATTAACGTTTATGATATCTGGTTTGGCAAATGGATTATCACAAGAAAGTGCAGGTCTAATAAAAGATTTGCCGGCTGGACAATTTTACATGACGAAGGAAGCCAATCAGACCTACAGCATGTCTAGGATTGACCACAGTATCCAACATCAAATTTTAAGCAAACAAAAGGATGCCACAGCATTTTCCATTCAAATGGGGTTTTTGAATGATCGTGATGGTAAGCAGCAAAGTGTCGCTTTTGTGACAGCGACCAAATCGAAGCAGTTTATAAATGTAGAAAAAGGAGAAATTGTACTCGACAAGTCAATGGAGGATAATGGGATCAAAATTGGTGATGCTTTAACCAATAATCAATTCAAAGGCAAGTTTGTTGTCAAAGGCTTTGTTAAACACAGTAAATACAGCCATGCCTCTGTCGCTTATATCAGTATGGAGGATTTTAAAGAAATTTATGGGACCGCCGAAATGCAGTTGATTTTTGTACCGGAAGGGAGCCCAGAACCAACATCCTCTAGTATGGAATCCTTTTCGAACCATCAATTCCTTAATACCATTTCAAGTTATAAATCAGAACAGATGTCCCTTAACATGATTATATGGTTTTTAGTTGTCATTAGCGGAATGTTGTTTGCAATCTTCTTTTACATGATGAATGTTCAAAAGATTGGTTTATACGGTATTCTTAAAGCGATTGGTGTAAAAACAAGTTCGTTGTTTAAAATAATGTGGACGCAAATGGTGTTTATCACCGTCATTGCACTTAGTATAGCCATTTTCCTCAGTCAAATTTTTACTAGGGTAGCACCTAAAGGAATGCCTTTTAGTTTAACAACTGAAACAACAGTTCAATTGTCGATCGTCTTCCTCATAATAGGATTTATTGGCGCAACCCTTTCCGGCTTACAAATTAAATCAGTTCAACCATTACAAGCTATTCAGCAAGGAGAGGTTTAAGATGATCTTTAAAATAGATAATGTTAAAAAATCTTATAAAAATGGAGAAGTGACGGAAGAAATCCTAAAAGGAGTGAATCTTATTCTTCGAGAAGGGGAGTTAACCTCTTTAGTAGGGGCATCAGGTTCAGGTAAAAGCACACTTCTTACCATAGCTGCAGGACTCCAGCCAGCATCAGATGGACAGATAACCTTCGAAGGAAAAAACTTGACTTCTCTGAATGCGGAACAAGTTCGGAAAATCAGGGCTCATCAATTTGGCTTCGTCTTTCAATTTGCCCACCTGGTGCCTTTTCTTACAGTAGAAGAGCAGCTGTTACTCATGTTGGATGTATCTGAATCTAAATTAAAAAAACGGGAACAGAAAAAAGAAGTTGACAAAATCCTAAAATTGGTTGAAATGGACCATCGAAAACATGCCTACCCCTCTTCATTGTCCGGCGGTGAAAAGCAGCGGGTTGCAATTGCCCGTGCCATTATCCACAAACCGAAAGTTCTCTTTGCAGATGAACCAACTGCAAGTTTGGATTCGAAAAGGTCAAAAGATGTGATGACATTAATCAGTAATTTAACAAAGACACTCAATATTGCCACATTAATAGTAACGCATGACGAAGAAATGCTTTCATTTGCTGACCATATCATTAAAATGAGTGATGGGCAGATTTTGCGAAAAGTGTAGGAGAAAAAAATGATATGACAAATATTTTAATTGTGGATGACGATATCAATATAGTAAAACTTGTTGATATTCACTTATCTGAACATGGATATAATGTATTTCAGGCAAAAGACGGGATGGAAGCATTAGAAATACTTAAAAAGGCAGCCTGCGATTTAGCGATAGTGGATGTGATGATGCCATTTATGGATGGCTATACCCTTACGAAAGAGATTCGAAAACAGTATGATATTCCAGTAATCCTTTTAACAGCTAAAAGTGAAATTGAAGACAAGGAGCAAGGATTTCAAGCCGGAACAGATGATTATTTGGTCAAACCATTTGAACCAAAAGAATTAACTTTTCGGATGAAAGCATTGCTGCGGCGTTATGACCACCAGCCGGATGAAGCCATACTACAAATTGGCAATACCACGATAAACAAAAAAAGCTATGAAGTTCAGGTAGAGAAGCGTACCTTAATCTTACCGCTAAAAGAATTTGAGCTTTTATCTTATTTAATTTCTAATCCCAAACTTGTGTTTTCTAGGGAACACTTGATTGAACAAATATGGGGCTTGGATTATGAAGGAGATGCGAGAACGGTAGATGTTCATATAAAAAGATTAAGGGAACGTTTTTCTAACTTAACGGATGATTTTCAAATAAAAACAGTACGAGGGGTTGGATATTTATTGGAGGTCCACCGTAAATGAAAACACTTTATGTGAAATTTATTGTCATAACTATTGGAATGATGTTTATTAGCTTTCTCTTAGCTTTTGTCATTTCAAATACCTATTATCAACAGAAGTTAAAACCATATAATGACAATAAAAATACAAAAGTCGCATTAGATATTGCTGCTTTTGCTGAAAGTCATCCAACAATAAGATTGACAGAGTATTTGGACAGCATTTCTAATGTTGGATATCAAATATGCCTAGTAGAAACAAACGGAAACAAAACTTTTTTTGGCGAACCTTTCAGGAACAAAAGTCTTTCTATTTCAACACAACAAGATGTCATAAACGGCCATATTTTTCACGGTATACTTCAATTTCCACGAGGAAAATTTGTTACAGGCTTTTTTGCCAATGAACTAAATAATACCATTGGCGTGCCATTAAAATTTAATGAAAAAACCTTTGCTCTTTTTATTAGGCCAGACATCAAATTCCTCTTCAACGAGATGCACATTTTATTTGCATGGATTCTTGGGATAGCCATTACGTTAACCATCATTATGGTTGTTATTAATACAAAATATTTAGTAAAACCGATTTCTAACCTGACAAAAGCGACAAAATCACTGGCAAATGGTGATTTTAATGTAGAACTGGATGTGACACGCCATGATGAGATAGGGGAACTTTCCCATAGCTTTTTGCGGATGGCAAGAAAGTTGGAACAAATGGATGATATGAGAAAGGAATTTATTTCGAATATTTCTCATGATATACAGTCACCACTGTCTAATATAAAAGGATATACCAACTTATTAGAAACTGATTCTATAAGCAAAGAAGAAAGATCCCAATATGTATCCATCATTAACAGTGAAATTAAAAGGCTTTCAACCTTAACAAAACAATTGCTGCTTCTGGCCTCATTAGACAGAAATGAGGATGTTATGAAGAAACAAACCTTTAACCTCGGCCTGCAATTGAAGAAATTGGTGCAAAACTATCAATGGGCAGTAAGTGACAAGGAGATTATGCTGAGTTACTCATTGCCGGATATCGAGATTTTCGGTGATCCATCATTGCTCAATACGGTTTGGGACAACCTCCTATCCAATGCTATTAAATACAACAAACAGAATGGCAGCATTGAGATATCTATTGATAAAAAAGAAGACACAGTTATCGTAACCTTTGAGGATACTGGAATTGGGATGAATGATCCAGAATTAGAAAGAATATTTGAACGCTTTTACCGGGCCGATAAAGCACGTACACGCACAATCGAGGGCACCGGCCTAGGTTTATCAATCGTCAAGACAATTGTCGACTTGCACAGCGGCCATATCAATGTAAGAAGTAAACAAAATGAAGGAACAACTTTTATTGTGGAATTGCTGAATAGATAGAATCCTTAATAGGGATTAAATTAATTAATATTTTTTATTAAGCGAGAGATATTATTTGGGTTTTTTTTAGTAGATTTAACTGTGGAAAAAATTATAGAAGCCATCAGTAATAACTTTGCAGACCTTTGTGATTTTACCTCAGGAACAAGTTAATGCGTGCCCAGAAGATGGGTTGAAATGGTTCTCATTTTCTGTATCAAACCCTTTATTTAATCGAATAGTGTTATCCGCAAGTTGGGTCGCACTTCTCCTCTTTAAACCTCTAAGATGCCTCATAAGTAACCCTTCACTCCAATTGGTATGAAGGGTTATTTTTTTGATTTATAATAATTAACAAAGTTTCCCAGTATAATATCCGAGGTGTTTGTTTATAACAAAGTATTAGGTATTATAAATTGCCGCATAAATAGTAGTGTACGACTTTTATTAATATAATGGAGTTGATTAGTGTCATAGACAGCTTTCTTTGTATATTTGACAGTGGGATGTTAAAATCTTAATATAATATTATTTGTCAAAAAATTTATTATTTTTAAATAGATATATGCAATTCTACTTTAAAAGGGGAGAGGTTAGTGGCAATTTATAATTTAACAGATCAATTGATTCATGATCTCGGAAAACAAATTATTACAGGTGATATTATTCCAGGAGAAACACTTCCTAAAATAGAAACGTTAAGTGAGATACATGGTGTTAGTCGAACCGTGGTACGTGAGGCATTTAAGGCGCTGGCTACTCGTCGTTTAGTGAAATCCGTACCAAGGTTAGGGACGATTGTTTCCCCACGTTCCGAGTGGCAATGGTGGGATACCGATGTATTATCTTGGGCATCGGATTCGGGGAATAATCGAAATTTTATATTAAAATTGAATGAACTCGGATTTGCTATTGAACCTATTGCAGCAAAATTAGCCGCTAAGAACGCAACACAAGCTGATATTGTAAAAATAACAGATTGTTATGATCAACTGGAAAAGTCATTAGGCGACAAGGATGCCTGGGCCCAGACCGATTATGAGTTCCATAAAAGTATTTACGACGCTTCCAATAATGAACTTCTTGTGAATATGTTGCAAATGTTGTCTAAAGTTCAATTAGATTATCGTTTCGCTACAATAACAAGTATCAAGGAACAACAATATGCAACAGAAAGATACTTACAGTTTCATAAAGAGTTACTTATTGCTATTAGTAACCATGATGAAAAATCCGCCCAGCAAAAGATGTATGATCTACAAGAAGAGCTTGCGTCCATTCTGGCAAATTCCAACCCCTGAAAAGGGGTTTTCCAATTTGAATGACAAATATATGAGTGGAGTTCCTATTCAGAATCCTAAATTCCAGTGAATTTAGGATTTTTTTATTTAATTGGATAGAGAAAAAATATTATTATATTATTTATTTGAATATTGACAATATAAAAATAAATAATATAATAATATTTATTGGAGTATTCTAACAATTTAGGGAGGGCGATAAAAAGTCTTTATTTAAATTGCAGTTTGATAATATATCAAAGTTTGGAGGATATTATGAGAAAGCTGATTAGAGATATTAAAGTTAAAGTAGAGGTAAAAGGAACAGGAGATGCAGTAGTTTTTGTCCATGGGCTTGGAGGGGACTTGAATATTTGGCATAGTCAAGTAAGTGCATGTTCCCCCCATTTAAAAACGGTTACATATGACCTGCGTGGATCAGGACTAACCGATGTTTCACATCCAGATTATTCTATTGAAGTATTTGTTGAAGATTTAAAGGCACTATTAGATAGTGAAATGATTGAAGGCGCACACATTGTTGCGCATTCAATGGGTACAATGATTGCTGAACATTTTGCGGTAGTCTACCCTGAAGCTGTGAAAAGCCTGACGCTTATCGGCGGATTTACCGAACCACCAGAAGGAGCAAGAAAAGCATTAGCAGATCGTTCTACTTTGGTTAGGGAGAATGGAATGGAGTCAATTGCAGATGCGATTCTGGAAGGCGGATTCTCCTCTTTCTCCAAATCAAATCAAGTAATGATGGGTCTAGTGAGGTCTTTACTCTTGAAAAATGATGCTGAAGGATATGCAGCTTCTTGTCGGGCACTTGCGGAAGCTAAAGCGATTAGTCATCAAAATGTGAAAGTTCCGGTATTGTTGATTGTCGGGGACGAAGATAAAACCACCCCGCTATCAATGTCAAAGGCTCTATACAATAGCTTTCCTAACGCTGATTTGGAAGTTCTCCCCAATTGTGGACATTGGGCAACAATTGAAATGACAAATGAGGTAAATGCAGCCGTTTTAAAATTTATCAATAGGATTTAGTAAGGTTAAGTCGCTTGCCTGACAGAAGAGCAACTGTTAAAAAAGCTTAACAAACTATTAAACTATCTAGGAGAATAAAAATGTATCTTGTATCTTTTTTTCATGAAGGAAATTTAAAATTTGGAGTTAGAACATCGGACGAAAGTGCGATTATCGATGCTGTCGAGGCGGAAAAACAACTGTTTTCCCAAGCCATCTTGCCGAATGCATTGCAGGGAGTTATTGGAAATTCGGAGGCTTTGGAACGCCTTAAGGAAATAAGCCAGAGGGAGCCGGAAGTAAACGGAAATGCGATTCTTCCTTTCTCTGAAGTAGTACTAGAAGCTCCAATTCCACAGCCTAAACGGGATATCATTTGTTTAGGACTTAATTATCGAGAGCACGCCATCGAATATACAACAGCAATGGAGGAGGAACAAAATCTTCCGAAATATCCTATTGTATTTACGAAAGCGACCACAACGGTCATTGGACCTGATCAAAAGATTAAAAGTCACCGTCATGTGACAAGCAAGATTGACTATGAAGCAGAGTTAGCCATTGTAATAGGGAGAGAAGGAACCAATATCTCAAAGGAAGAAGCCTATGATTACATTTTTGGATACACCATTATCAATGATGTATCGGCACGTGATCTCCAAAAACAACATAGCCAATGGTTTTTAGGGAAGAGTTTGGATACTTTTGGACCAATGGGGCCATTTCTTGTTACGGAAGATGAAATAGGAAGACCGGTAAAGCTTGATGTTCAATGCCGGGTTAATGGAGAGCTAAGGCAAAATTCTAATACGGAACTACTCATTTTTGATATCCCAACAATTATCGAAACGGTTTCAGGTGGTGTAACGCTAAAACCGGGGGATATCATTGCGACCGGAACGCCAAAAGGTGTTGGACTTGGTTTTGAACCGCCTAAGTTCTTGAATGAAGGCGATGTGGTGGAAGTGGAAATTGAAAAAATTGGGGTATTAAGGAACATTATTTCTTAAGAAGTTTGTTTTCTTATTTTATAGAGGAATAGAGGGGATTCTCCCCTCTCCTTTTTGAAGATTTTGGAAGGGATGATTGAGTGATGTTAGATAAGGTACTTTTAGCTAAAAATACTGTTTATTATACGGATCAACAATTAGATGCCATTTCTAAGGGATTTTGCCCGAATTGCATACCTAAATACTCTCCTTATCGTATTCTGGGAACCTATTATGATGAAAAACTTAAAATAAGCTTTCATCATGTTAAATGTGATAACCTCGTTGAATGTGAGTGGGATGAAGAGGTTCCAGCAGTCCGAGAGGATAATGGGCTGGAAGGGTTTTTCAATTCGTAATATCCACTTTCAGTTGGCTTGGATAGAACTGCTTTTGTTTTACCTTTTACCTTTTTTGCTCCTGTTTTAATTAGCAATCCCAAGAATTTGATTCAAATGCGATTCTTACATTTATAGTCTGTGGAATTTTATGTCTACGATTAGTGTTAAAGGGTTTCAAACCTTGCCCTGAAGCAAATTTCGGGATCAAGCGTTGAACATACATTTTTTTATACAAAATAATGAAAGGGGTTTCAAAATGAAAGTGAAATTATTAAAAAATGGTTTACTGATTGACGGAACAGGAGCTGAGGCAAAACACGAAATCGATGTGCTGGTTGAAGGTAACAAAATCACTGCTATTGGGTCGAACCTTTCTATTCCAGATAGCTACAGCACAAACGGAGTAGACATTATTGAATTAAACGGAAAAACCATTATGCCTGGAATGGTTGAAGCGCATACTCATTTTACTTGGCAGGATTCAATCTATATTCAAGATATCGATTTTAAGCCGATTGAAGAAACCATGATTGGGGCTATCAAAAATGCAGAAACGATGCTTAAAAGTGGATTTACATCTTGTGTAAGCGCTGCCGCTAGAGGTCGAGTAGATATTGCTTTGCGTGATGCCATTAATCGGGGACAAATAGCGGGACCCCGTATGCTTGCTAATGGTGCAGAGGTATCAGCAACAGGTAGTTTTGTAGATTTACATCCTAATCATGTTCGAGTGCATGGACTATCTTTTTTAGCAGACGGTGAAGATGAGGTAAGAAAAGTAGTGAGAAGTTTGTTTAAGGAAGGGGCAGACCTTGTCAAGGTAAATGTGAGTGGGGAAAGCTTAACGGCGCATGCAACCGGTGAAATGACACTTTATACCTACAAAGAGGTTAGAGCTGCTGTAGAAGAAGCTCATGCCCGCGGGAAAAGAATATATGTACACGCTAGAACATCAGAATCTGTAAAAATATGCGTTAAAGCAGGGGTAGACATTATTGGTCATGCTGATTTTATTGACGATGAAGCATTTGAAATGCTCGTCCACAATAAAGACCGCTTATTTGTTGTCCCTGCCTTAAATTGGCTTGTATCGACATTAGAGCATGGGGCTGATTATTTTGGACAAGAAGCCGTTGATGCAACAGGTTATAAGGAAGGGTTACAAATTGCCCTAAAAAATATGAACAGACTGTATAAAGCAGGGGTACGTGTACTGCCAGGCGGGGATTATGGCTTCAAATGGTGCCCACACGGTGGATATGCCCGTGATCTTGAGCATTTTGTTAAGTTGGTTGGAATGACACCAATGGATGTAATTGTATCTGCTACCAAATATGGAGGCCAAATTATGCAGTTGGAAGATCAGATAGGCACCATTGAAGTTGGGAAGCTTGCAGATATTCTTGTAGTAGATGGTAATCCATTAGATAATATTGCTATCCTGCAAGATCACGACAAATTAAATATTATCCTCAAAGATGGAGATTATGTCGTTTGTTCACTAGAGGTAAGTCGTGAAGTTGAGGGTGCTGCCGTTTAATGATAAAGGCCATCGCATATTGCGATGGTTTTATCTATATTATCGTGAAATTATTATGTAAATACTTAACAAAGAGGACAAATATGACTCAAACAATTTTGTATTGTTTCCGAAATAGAACAAAACAAGCGGAAGAACAGATTAGAAAAACACTTGAAGGAAAAGATATTGAGTTTTCCATCACTCCAACTTATTGTATGAAACTTTGCATGTTTTGTGAAAAGTTGAATGTTGCCATCGTGAATCAAGAAATTGTTATGGAGAAAAATGAAGATCAGTTAATAACAAAAATATTGGAGAGGCTTGTGTAGCTAGATAAAGGAGTTCTGATTATGCAAAAACAAGAAGATAAGAGTTTAAAAAGGGACTTATTAGCTTCATCTGAAAACGAAGAAAATAATATATTTACTCCAGCAAGACAAAAACAGAACAAACTTCAGAGTCAACAAGCACAAAAAAATAGAAGTAGAGGGAGAAGTCCAAATAAAAAATATGGGTATTAAAAAAATTTTGCACACACATCATTCTTCACATTATCAAAGATAGCTCAGCAAATAATTAGATATAAAGCCCTTTCCACAGAATAGGGCTTTTTAAGTTTATTAGTCGACAAAATTCGGGTAGTATCGGGGCGTACCTGGCACTTCTTTAGGTGCCACATACATGAAGGACATCGTATAAGTACACTACCCGCAAATTGTCGAATGCACCTCGACACAATTCGAGTAGTGGCATGCACTTTTATTTAGTACAGTACTATGATAAATTTAATTCATTATTTGAGTTTGGCAATGGTAGGGAATGGTGACGCCTACTCATACACAATTTGAGAATTATTTACCTAAGGAGTGGTTGAAATGGCACGTGTTTTATTTATTAATGCCGGATCAGAAGGACATGTCAATCCGACTATTGGTGTTGTCCAAGAGCTAATTTCGCGTGGTGAAGAGGTAGTGTACTTTACAATCGAAGATTTTCGAGAGCGCATTGAGAAGACTGGTGCAACGGTAAGAACCTTTGATGTCCAAGAATTTTTAAAAGCCTTTATCTCAGGCGGGAGAAATAATTTACTCGAAAGAATCAACGGTCTTTTGCATACGGCAGATATTATGATACCTAGAGTTCTAGAGCAAATTGAAGGAGAGTATTTTGATTACATCATCCACGATTCTATGTTTGGCTGCGGCCTTTTACTTGCCCAAATCCTTAAGCTTCCAGCCATCAGTTCGTGTACTTCTTTTGCCCAGTCTAAAAGCTCGTTCGATATCATGTTCGAACAACTTTCTAGAGAGATTCCTGAAGAAACATTTGCTGAATACCAAAGGCTGACAGCAAAGATAAAGGCAAAATACGACGCCCCGATCCATTCCCCTTATGAAGTTTTTTGTAATCCTGAACCGCTTACAATCGTTTATACAACGAGGGAGTTTCAACCTTTTGGAGAAGATTTCGACCAAACATACAAATTTGTGGGTCCATCCATCTCTTCTCGATTAACGCAAGAAAACGTTGATCTTACGGTAATACAAGGGAAAAGCCCAATTTATATTTCACTCGGTACGGTTTTTAACCAAGCACTTAATTTTTATAAGCTTTGTTTCGAGGCATTTGGAAACACAGAACATACCGTGGTCATGTCTATTGGGGAAAAACTTCAACTTTCTGATTTGGGGGAGATACCTAAAAACTTCATTGTAAAAAATTATGTCCCGCAAACAGAGGTACTGAAATACACAAAATTATTTATTACACATGGCGGGATGAACAGTGTCCATGAAGGTCTCTATTATGGAGTTCCGCTAATTGTTATCCCGCAAAGCGCGGACCAGCCGGTCATTGCCGGACAAGTTGCCAATATCGGGGCCGGTATTCAATTACAAATGGAGAATTTGACGGCAAATCAGCTGAGTGAAGCAGCAGAGCATGTGTTAGGCCAGCCGTCTTTTCATAAAGCGGTTGCGAATATTCGGGACTCCTTTCAAAAATCGGGTGGATTTAAACGAGCGGTTAATGAGATTTTCGAATATAAAAGTCAATTTGGTATCTAAAAATAGAAATTCACCCAACCATTAATTTAATATTTGAGGAGAATGTTTCATGAAACAAATAACTTTTGAAGATATTTATACACTTGGAAATGTAGTTGCTGAAAATAACCAATACAGACATTTTCATTATCCCGAGATGCTAATCAGATATGATAGTAATTTTATAGAGTTTAAAAATCTACCCTCTTTAACAGAATTTAAAGAAGTTGAAAAGTATTTAAGAGATTTTCATAGGAAGAATGGTCAACAACATGTGAAATTCTATTTTCCTGCTGATAGGGAACCAACAAAAGAACTAATTGCCTATTTGACTGATACTGGGTATGAAACAGGTTTTCTAGAATTATATGCTATTCAGCCGAAGCAATTTCCTTTCGTTCCAAACCATCAAGATATAGATATTCAAGTGGTGACAGATAAAAGCCTGGAAAAATTTCTTGCCCTAAAGCACCAGCATGATTTGGAGTTTGGAAGTGAATTTGCAAAGCAGAAAGCGGAGTTGATCAAACGTCAATTTGAAGATCCAAATATTATTCAGATCCTGGCATTTTATGAAGGGTCTCCGGCAGGATATGTAGATGTGATTGTTTCCAAGGAAACGGCAGAGATTGATGATCTGTCTGTTGATGAGCAGTTTCAGCGTAAAGGAATCGGCAGCAGGTTACAAAAGTTTGTAATGGAATCATATCCTGAGAGGATGGTCATTTTAGTTGCTGACGGTCAAGATACCCCTAGGGAAATGTACCAAAAACAAAATTATCAGTACCTTGGATTTAAATATGAAATACAAAAAGTCTATCAATACTAGATTTTAGGTACTAGGCACCGAAATCGTAAATCAATGGTGAAAACTGATATCACAGTTCGAGTCATGTGGTATTGGTTTTTCAAAGGAATCAAGAAATGAGACAGACTGGATAAGGTTGTTCAAGAACAAGTGTGCCAAGTTCATGGAAAATCCATTTCGAACTACAACACGCATAAGCGTTACATTTTCCATATCTGGTGGTAGGGAATATGCCGGAACTTGCCAGCCAAATGTGCGCAATTGTTGGGATAAATTGTAGAGATTCCAGTTTGCTGTATATCCTTCTTTTAGCCGAAACGTAATTACCGGAATATCCGAGCCGTCTGTAAATAGTTCAAAAGGTTTCATGTCTTGAATTGCCTTGCCAAGAAAACGCGCCACTGTTTTAGAAGTTCTTTGTACCTGGTAGTATCCGGCTTTGCCTAACCGGAGAAAGTTGTAATATTGCAGAAGGATTTGTGAACTGGGACGGGAGAAACTTAAGCCCAACGTTGGCATGTTTCCGCCTAAATAGGCCACATGAAAGATGAGATCCACTGGGAGATCTTCAGCCTCTCGCCAAATGATCCATCCAATTCCCGGGTATACTAATCCGTATTTATGTCCGGAAACATTGATGGATTTCACCCTAGTCAACTGAAAATCCCAAACTAAGCCTGGCTGGAGGAAAGGGGCTATAAGCCCTCCTGAAGCAGCGTCTACATGTATCGGAATATCAAGGCCTGTTCTGGATTGAAGGTCGTCCAAGGCATCCGCGATTTTCTCAACCGGTTCATAGAGGCCTGTATAAGTTAAACCAAGAGTCGGCACCACACCAATTGTGTTTTCATCAACGGCACCAAGTACACCCTCGGGATTCATATAGGGATGATCTGGGGTAATGTTCACATAACGCGGTTCAACATCCCAATAGTTCGCGAATTTTTTCCAAACGATTTGGACAGCGGAACTAAATACGATATTTGGCCGATCAATCGGCTTCCCTTGTCTCTTACGCGCATTTTGCCAGCGACGCTTTAATGCAAGCCCCCCGAGCATGCATGCTTCTGATGATCCAGTTGTCGAAACACCCATTGTATTTTGCGGGCGGGGTGAATGCCAGAGATCAGCTAAAATTCGTATACAACGATCCTCTATCGCGGCCGTCTGCGGGTAATCGCATTTATCAATCAAATTCTTGTTGAATGATTCGGCGTATAAGCGATCTGCGGTAGGTTCCATCCATGTGGTAACGAATGTTGCAAGATTGAGATTGGCATTGCCATCAAGAGCAATTTCATCGTGGATTTTTTTGTACGCTGTTTCAGGTACCATGCCTTGGTCGGGCATTCGAAAAGGCGGAACAGACCCTTCCCCATTACGAATGAATAGAGGATTTATAGAAAATTCGGGTGGCAATATTTTTCGTGAGCGGCGCGGGGGACATTTTGCGTTGTTTCTCCTTGCTGCTGCCACATGAAGATTGTAAAAAGGATTATAGAATGGTTTCCATAAGGTTCCTGCCCTTAGTATCTCTTCAGAGGGTGAATGTGTAAGGTTTGTCTGCTGATATCCCTTATATAAATTATATGGAGAGGAGTATGCTTCAAGTTTTATTGGTGTGTAAGGATTGAAAGGGCTAAAATAGGGTCGGAATTTTTTCAATCAAGGACCCTCCTTTTTCAACAATTAGTTAATTATTATGAGAAACATTCCTTATCTAGAAGGTTTACCATTAATTTAACATGCCTGTTGTCAAAAGAATCGTTTGTTTTTTGAAATCCAGTTTATAATCATGTAATATTAGATAAATCAAATGGTGCTGGATTATTAGACAGGCACTAATTTTGTTTTGGAGGCCAATTGTGGAGAATAACGATATATTAATTCGATTGAGATATGCGCTGGAAATAAAAAATAAAGAAATGGCAGAGATATTTAGACTTGGCGGCGAGGAAGTAACCGTACCAGAAGTGATTAAGCTTCTTACAAAATCAGATGATGAAAGTAACGAACAAATCAAATGTAATAACAGTATGTTAGAATCCTTTTTAAATGGGTTTATTATTAATAAAAGAGGTAAACAAGAGCCAAAACCTGGACAGCCTGATCCGTCTGAACCGTTTAAAAAGAATAGTGCAAACGTTAATAATCTGTTGTTAAAGAAAGTAAAAATCGCCTTATCATTAACTACTGAGGATATGTTGGATATATTTGAAAAGGCGGGAATCACGGTTACAAAAGGAGAACTCGGCGCTTTATTAAGAAAAGAAGGGCATAAGAATTATAAAGAGTGCGGCGATAAATACGCGAGGAATTTCTTAAAAGGGCTGGCGATTAAATATCGAGGATAAGCCTTAAAACTGGTGATGACTATAACAATCATCCAATTCAAAAAAAGATGAAATAATGGTTCGACATTATTTCATCTTTTTCGTATGCTCCGGTTTGATCCAGATGTTTTTGAAATCGACTTGTCCGTGGGAATTTAACTGTACTCCTCTAATCGATGGATGGAAAGTTGATTCTATATTTTTATGGACAAGGAACACAACTGCCTGTTCGGTAATGAGGCGTGCTTCTATTTCTGAAAAAAGAATTGAACGAGCCGTTACCTCTGATGTTGAGATAATAGCTCCTATTTTTCTATCAACAAAATCAGCTGTTTTCTGATTGAGATGCTTCCTTAAAAAGCTATAGTCAGATTGGTAGAGTTCGAGTTTCGACAATTCCTTTTCTCCCCATACTGCCTCAAATAAGATACAGTCTGCTTGATGAATGTTTTCCTCTTTCAGTATTTCACTCCAGCCAAGAATTGTTACATGAATAGGGATGCCATATCGGACTGCTTCAGCCTTGATCCATTCCGCATCAGGTTGATGGCGGTCATAGGTGAAAAGTTCGACAGTTTCCCCGAGATAGCCCGATGTTTGCAAAAGAGACTGGATTTCCTTATCCTCCGCGTTTTCGGAAGTCTTACGCAGCGAGTGGTTTATTTCAAAACTAAAAGATGGAATCATCCTTGGTGGGCCAAGATCGGCAATCATTTTCTTTCGGTCAATAAGTTTGTTGAGCGCTTTTCTAAAATAAATGTTTTGCTGCGGACCTGTCTTTTTCCACAGATTGAATGTAAACATGGTGCTTCCTTCATATGCTCCTTCAATCAGTTCGCGGGATGGGTCGCCATAGTAATTGCTTTCACCCGTGTTGACAAAAATGCTGCTTTTATCCTCCACCAATTCTTTCTCATATTCTTTTGGTACATTCAAGATTTCAAACCGATCGACAAAGGGCCTTCCCTCATAATAATGGGGATTGGCTTCGAGAACGCAGTAATTTTTATTGTAGGTATGAACCAAGAAAGGTCCGGTTCCGATGTAGCCTGTACTTCCGGAAGGAATGATCGAGAGTGTTGGAAAGCTAAGGAATGGTAAAAACAGTGCGTTTGTTCTGTGTAAATGGAAACGGACTGTATATGAGTCCAGGCATTCGATGAAACGAATATTATCGACAAGCCAATGTTGTTCAAAATCCGGGCGGGAAAGCATTGAAAACGTGTAATGTATATCTGATGACGTTAGCTCCCTACCGTTGTGAAACAGGATTCCTTTTTTTAAATAGAACGTCCACTCTGTTTGATTCTCGTTCCATTCCCAATGATGGGCAAGTTTCCCTTCCGCCTTTTCAGAAGTATAATCATATAAAACAATCGTGTCATATACCTGCCTGATGAGATGGGCATCAAAGTCGAAGAACGCTTTTGAAGGAATCATCGAATTGAAGGTGCGAAACATCGGGAGACGGATGATATCCTTCACTTTTTGTTCAGTTTTCTGTTTTTCATAACCGAAAAAATGATTCAGCCATTGCAAAAGCCGCATGTTTAAAGCGGGAGTGCCGAAAAGTGTGGCGAGCTCCAATCCCTCCGTAATCTGTCCCAGTTTGAATAGGGTAATCGCTTCGGCAAAAACAACGTCGTCAACCGATTTTAAAAAAGTAAGCTGAGATTTGTGTCCGCGTCCGCGGCCAGGTGAAAATGATACCCAGCCTGATTCCACCAGCTTCGTCAGGATAAACTTTGTGTTACGCTGTGAACAAAACAGAATGTTCGCGAGCTCCTCCATCGTGACCGCAAACGGTGCTTGCTCAGGGTGCAACTGATAAAAATCACGAATGGCTTTGTAGTCCTCGATTAAACGCTTCATTTTTTTCACTCCAAAAACCCGAAATTTATGGCAAACATTTCTTCCATTTTTACGAGAGAAAAATCCTCTTACAATAAAGGCAAAGATCGAAAGGGGATATAATATTGTCGCTATCATCTGTAAAGGTAAACAAAAAAACAGTGAGTATCTGGAGGAATCAATCCTTCCTCATTCTACTAAGTTCAACGTTTCTGTTGAGCATTGCAAACCGGATTTATGAGCTGTTGCTCCCGTTGATTTTATATGAATTGACGTATTCTTCGGTTGCTGTTACAAACATGCGAACAGCTGAGTTATTGCCCAATTTGGTATTTGGGATATTCATCGGCGTGATCGTCGATCGTGTTAATAAAAAGAAACTGGCTTTATGGTCGATCGGTCTGCAAACCGGGTTGCTTCTAGTTCTTGCATACATGCTAAAAATCAATAACAGCTGGCTTGTTCCCTATTATATCATTGGCTTTTTCTTGATGACCTGCAATTACGGGTACTTTAATGCTCAGGTGGGGCTTGTAAAAATGAATATCCCAACTGAATATTTAAATGAGGCGAATGCCAAATTCTCGTTTATTGAAACATTTATAAGTGTGATGGGACCCGTCATTTCTGGGATTATTCTCCTGATGCCGGTTTTCTATGATGGAGTGTTGATTACCGCTATTGCCTATTTTCTTTGCCTGCTTATCCTGTCCCGTCTATCACACCAGTCAGAAGTACACCGTCAGAAAAGCACAAGTTTTCTTGCAGATTTTCGTGAAGGGTGGCAAGCCTTTCGGGATAATAAAGCGCTTTGGATGATGACCATTTTTATCATGTTATTGAATTCAACGGCCACAGTCGTCCAGATAACCGTTCTTCTTTTTGCAAAAGAAGACCTTGGCCTTGCTTCTTCAGGAGTGGCAGTTGTGATCTCGGCAGTTGGAATCGGCGGAATGGCGGGTAGTCTGCTAGCGAGCAAACTAAGAAAGTCTTGGGGGTTGGGTGTTTTGTTCGGTGCATCTGCTTTTTTCCATGCAATTGCCTACCTGATCATGTATTTTTCAGATAATTATTATAAACTGATTATAGCACTGTTTATCGGCGGAATGGCAACATCATTTTACTCTGTCTGTGCCTATACGTTCAGGCTCGAACAAACATCTCCCGAACTGATCGGCCGAATCAGTGGAATAACTGGAACGTTCTTCCGGATAGGAATGCCGATCACAGTCTTTCTATCGGGTTGGGTAATCGATGCGTGGGGGGCTGCTCCGATTTTTCTAATAGCAGCAAGCATGAACCTCGTTGTATTTGTCGTGTACCGCACAACATTCTTGTGGAAGTTAAGATAGGGAGTGGTCTTTGTGAACTATAAACAAGTTTAAAAACTAACTAGCAATCAAATAAATGATTTATACCGATTGTTTCAAGCTGAATGGTGGACTCAGGGGCGAGAATTAGATGATGTAGGGATAATGGTTAAGAATTCAGATATAATAATAGGTTTTAGCGATGTTGAGACGGATGAATTAATAGGATTTGCCAGGGTCCTTACTGACTTTATCTATAAAGCCCTAATCCTTGATGTTATGGTGAGTAAATCATACCGTGATATTTCAAAGGGCCTATTTCCAAAATAGAAATGGGCTATTTTTTAAAATGTATTTTTTTCGACAAAATCTAACAAACTTCAGGTCGTGACAGACACCGCAAATTGTTGTATAGTAAGTTGCGAAAATGATGATTGGAGTGAATCGTTTGATTTCAAACTCTGAATTACAAAATTTGGACCTTATCGACCTATTAAGCGAGCGGCATAGTTTGGTTCGAAAAATCTCAGAAAAAGCATGGAATGATCAAAGTGAGATTTATATTTCAAATTCTGAATGGTATATCATGGCTAGGATTTATAAAAAACAGCCCAGCATTTCCCATGTGACAAAAAATGTAGAAATTTCTCGTCAGGCGATACATAAGTTTATCAAAAATCTCTCCGAAAAAGGATTAGTTGAAATTAAAAATGTAGAAAACAACAAGAAAGAGAAGTGTATTCAATTAACAGATTTGGGAGAAGAATGCTACATAAAAAACGAGGCCCTTAAAGCCCAACTTGAGAATAGAATTGCAGAAAAAATAGGTACTGAACAAGTACAGATTCTTAAAGATTTATTAAAGTTAGATTGGAAAATATAAAATTTACGTTTGCGGAAAGCAACTAAAAACCCACGCTTTGTTCATCTAGATGGCGAAGCGTGGGTTTTTCTTTCTATTCAGATGGTCAACCTGGTTGAACATTTAGTGATTTTGTTTACGAAGCCTTTATCAACCTTATTACCTTTTCATTTATCTCTTCAAAAGTAGTGTTCAATGATATAGCTAATTCCTTAAATAAGATATTTTGTGTATGATTCAAAAGTCTACGGTCTTTTTCGTAAAGTTTTTTCTCATGACGTTCAGCTTCGATTTGTTTCTGTATAAGTGTATTTACTACTGTAGCAATTTCTTTTCGATCACCTGTATTTATGATATCAGAATATAACTTGAAACGTATATTAGGATTATCAACCCATTTTATCCCTGGATATTTAAAAGATTCAAGGATATTATTAGCACCTTCTTGATGGATAAGTTCAAGCATGACCACTTTATCATTATTAACAGGAATACTTATGGTTAATTGATGATTATTATCCAAAGGGTGTAATACATAATAGGTTCTTGTCATACCAGAAACGGTTTTGTCGCAGATATCATCAATTTTGCAAATACCATGTGCGGAATAGATGACCAAATCTCCAATATTAAACATTTGCTCACTCCCCATATATCGCAGCAATTAAGTTAATAATAACTTAATAAAAAGTTATTGTCAACTAGGTTGACGTTGTGAAAAAATTTTTGATATAGTTAACAAATCGCTTAGTATCCGGGGGTGTACTGCGGAGTTGGATTATTGCTGATAGTAAAATCACGAAATAGCTACTTCAGCCGGAAAGCAACAAAGGGGTAAACGAATTTTAATTGAAGGAGTTTTAATAAGTGAATCAACAAATGAATACAGCGCAGAAGCAAATCAACACAGGTCAGAATCAACAAAGGAAAGCAGTCCTGAATCAACAAATCAAAACAGGCCCGATCATGGCTGCTCTATTTGTAGCAGGATTTGTCGGACTTTTTAGTGAAACGGCCTTAAATATTGCCTTAGGAGATTTAAGTCAAATATTTAGCGTTAATGCTACGACAATCGGATGGTTAGCAACAGGCTACTTCTTAACGCTAGGTATTTTAGTGCCGGTAACAGGCATATTGATGCAGAAGTTTACAACAAGACAAATGTTTCTCACCTCTATATCACTATCCCTAATCGGGACCATAATGGCTGCAGTTGCACCTTTATTTAGTCTTTTATTAGTGGCACGTGTTATTCAGGCAGCGGGATTAGCCATTGCTTTACCTTTAACGCAGAATGTTATTTTCACCATCTTCCCGCCAAATAAACGAGGCGCCGCGATGGGAGTTATGGGCTTAGTTATGTTGGCTGGTCCAGCATTGGGTCCAACCATTGCAGGTCTTATTTTAGATACATTATCCTGGCATTGGATTTTCTGGGTTACCGTACCTTTCTTACTGTTTTCTCTATTTTTCGGGATTAAGTATTTACCGAATGTGAATGAGGTTCGTAAGGTTTCGATTGATGCAGTATCGGTGATTCTTTCGACGATTGGATTCGGCGGGGTCGTTTACGGATTCAGTGTATCTGGGGATGCCGGTTGGACGAGCGCACCTGTTCTTGGATCAATCATCATTGGATTTGCAGCACTCATTCTTTTTGCCATTCGTCAAACGAAAATGGAAACGCCTATGCTGAATCTAAGAGCATTTAAGACCCCGCTTTTCGTAATTGGAGTTTTCTCAAGTTTTATCACGTTCTTCAATATGTTGTCCATGCTTGTTATTTTACCAATGTATATGCAAATGGCTTTATTAATAGCTGCATTTTCAACAGGTCTCGTCCTGCTGCCAGGAAGCTTGCTTAACTGTATATTAGCTCCAACCATTGGTCGTTTATTTGATAAATATGGACCGAAAGCGGTTATTACACCAGGAACTATTTTAGTAGCGCTTGGTTATGTATTTTATTCACAATTTGGTACAGACACAGCTTTATGGATGATTGTGGTCACACATATTGTCATGATGTTAGGGATAGGGGCGGTGCTTGCTTCTGTACAAACAAACACATTAAATTCTCTTCCAAAACAGTACTATCCAGATGGAATCGCTATTACTCAAACGGTTCAACAAGTAGCTGGTGCGATTGGTATTGCCGTAATTGTTTCGCTTTTATCAGCTAAACAAACTAGTTACCTAGCAGCTACTGCCAATGACCTGCCACAGGCAACAGCAGCCGGATCATCACTTGTCTTTACTATTAGTTTAGGATTAGCTGTGGTTAATGTCGTACTGTCTTTATTCATGAAAAAACCTAATGCTAAATAATATATAAGCAGAAGCTTAAATACTATGCCTTATCTTTTAATAGGGGTAGTATTTATAACCACATTCAATTCATGTTAGAAGGAGGATGCAAGCAGGTGGACCATTATAAAAGTATTCTAGTAGCTGTGGACGGTTCAAAAGAAGCGGAATACGCATTTCGCAAATCAATTGATGTTGCAAAACGTAACAAAAATTCAGTATTAACTATCATAAATATAATAAATACTCGTTCATTCGAAGCATATGACCGCTCAGTTGTTGAGCGAGCACAGAAGTCAGCGGAGGAACTGTTAAATGGCTATAAGTCACAAGCTGAGTATGAGGGAGTTAAAACTGTAAAGGTAATAATCGAATATGGTTCTCCGAAAACAATGATTACTGGAGAGATGGCTAACTTAGCCAAGGCGGATTTAATTATGTGTGGTGCAACGGGGCTAAATGCGGTTGAACGTTTCTTGACTGGTTCCGTTTCTGAAGCAATTGTACGGTCAGCCAACTGTGATGTTTTAGTGATTCGCAGACCTGTTTTACATGCTGTTAAATGAGAAGTATACTTTTTGAAAAAATGCATTAAAAAATTTATAATACGTAAAAATGGGCATCTATTTAAAATTGTAGATGTCTTTTTTATAATATACCCCTTAGGGCTCCAGCAATGAAATTATCCAGATATCACGGCTTGCGAATTAGGGTTATTTGATTATGTAAACTGATTGTGGTATACTACTTAAAGATTAATGATTCGTTATTCGGTTTTTTAGTTTAAATTATCCTCCAGCTTACCCTTGGCTACCTGAAATTTGCGGTTTATTCTCTCCGAAAAGTATAACCTAGATCTGATTGAAACGATCGAATGATTCTATAGCAGTGATGAAGAATCAAAAAAATCCTAATTACTACATATTGATACTTTTCAATTTTGTTGAATTATTTGATCAATATTGTATTTCTATAAATAATAAAACTATATGTGAAATTATTCACAAATGAAAGGAATGATAAAATGAGAACTGGTCAAGAAGCAGATCTCAAAGCAAAAGAAGAGATGCAGGATGATTATTCATACGATAGGGTACCAACAGAAAAAAGGAATATGGGCTGGTTTAGTATTACAAATATTACGTTTGGAATTGCAACGGCTATTTTTTACTTTCAAATGGGAAGTGTAATGGCACTACAATTCGGAGCTGTTAACGCAATCATTTCAGCTATTTATGCAATCATTGTTGCTGGGATTCTTGGAACAATCATTGCCTATTTGTCGGCTAAATCTGGTATGAATGTAAATTTATTATCTAGAGGAGGATTTGGATATATAGGCGCTTCATTAACCTCGTTCATTTATGCATCAAACTTTATCATGTATTGTGCATTTGAGGGCATGATATTAGTTGCTGCAATACATGCATTTTTCCCCGTCATACCAGTATGGCTTTTAATCATCGTCTTTGGTTCAATTGTTATACCTTTAAATTGGTTTGGTATAAAACAATTAGATAAATTGCAAAAATGGTCATTGCCAATATTCGGTGTTTTTTTGATCACCACAATTATAGTCGCATTCAATAAAACTTCCATTTACGAAGGAAGCTTTTGGTCATATATGCCTGAGGGAGTCCAAGCTGGCGGGACGGCCTTGCTGCTCTGTATAGGGATGCAGCACGGAATAATGGGCTTAACAGCCCTTCTAGCTTCAGATTATGCACGTTTCCTTAAACCTAAGGATATCAAATTAGGATCATTCATGATTGGATTTGTCCCGCAGATTTTCTGCTTTGGGGTAATGGGTGGTCTTGGTATATGGTTTGGTGTTCGTTTAGGAGAATCCAACCCGGGTGTTTACATTGTCTCACTCCTTGGCCTCGGTGGCGTTCTGTTTACCTTGTTAACTCAAATAAGAATTAATATTACCAATATATATAGTGCCTCATTATCGCTTTCTAATTTTTTCGAGAATGTGTTTAAATTTAAACCTGGCAGACGATTTTGGATTGTTGTGGCAGGGGTAATATCCATGGCCTTGATGCTTGGCGGGATACTGGATCATTTAGATACTGCGATGACGTTCCAAGGGGTGTTCCTTTTGACTTGGGCTGCTATTTTGGTTACTGATGCCTTAGTAGTGAAAAAGATATTAAAGATTGGTCCTGGTTATTATGAGGCAAGGCAAGAGAAATTGTATAAATGGAATCCTGTTGGCGTAGTGCCTTTAATTGTAGCAAGTGTTTTAGGAACAATCGCTGCATTAGGATATATGGGTACGTTCTTACAAAGTACAGCCGCCTTTTTTGCAGCAATTCTAGCCTCTATCCTTACTGTAGCTTTCGCTGTTCTAACAAAAGGAAAATATTACTGTATGTGTAAAGCTGAGAATATAAAGGAAGACGAATACATCGCATCATAGAAGGAAAAGGCAAGATATCTTGCTAGTGCCTGCAGGGAAATATGACGATCAGGAGACAACTCCGTGCCATCTTAATTGACTATTGCGACCAGATAAAGTATTTACAAAAAAAAGAAAAAGTGAGATAATAAAGAAAATTCCGAAGGAGGGAAGTAAGTTTATGGAACCAACTAATTGCTAATATTAATTAATTTTAAAATTAATATCGATTTTGTAATGAGTGTTCAATTACCTAAAAAGTTAGGTTTATTTGTTATGCTCTTATGGAATTAGGCAATTTAGAAGGTAACTTACTTTACTGAAATCGGGATCATTATTTATTGGCCAACTGGTGGCGAGGTTTATAGGCATAATAATGCGCTTTTTTGACGCGTTCATTTTTGCTTAGTTCTCCTTAAATAAATTATTTTCACCGACTATTTGAGACTGTAAGAAGAAACCATCTTCTTATGGTCTTTTTTATTTTTTGGCTGTGTTAAAGAACATTGTTGATTTTGAGCACAATGTTGATACGAGTGGAAGGAGCGAGACTCCTGCGGGAGCAGCGGGACAGGTGAGACTCCGCAGGCGCATTAGCGTCGAGTCACCGCCCGCCCCGCGAACCGCTCGCGCCTGGAACGGAAATCAACATTCACTTTTAACACAGCCATTTAATAAATAAATAGTAACTAAAGTCTTCTTTACCCTGTCCATAAAATGCGTAACTTAGATTATGGATGAAAGAAGGAAATAATATGTTAGAAATAAAATTGTATGGTGTAAAAAAATTTATGGAAGCCACGCTTGTGGTTAAAAATATAACCTTTGAAGCCTATGAAGGAGAGAAGCTAGGAATCGTGGGTGCAAACGGAAGCGGTAAGAGCACGATTCTAAAATTAATTGCAGGAATAGAACCGATGAATTACTATCCAGGTTATCCACAGACATCAAGCCCGGGATATGATGAAGGTCTTATTAACTTGCCGAGAGGAGCCACTAAGGCTTACCTCGAACAATCACCTGTATATCCTGAGGGCTTAAAAGTTATCGATGTTTTAAACTTAGCCTTTGAAGAAATTGATGACATTGAAATTCAAATGCGTGATTTAGAAGAGCAAATGAAGATCTTGCAAGATACGGTACTGGAAAAAGCATTAAAAAAGTACAGTGACTTGGTTCAATTATTTGAAGTGAAGGGTGGGTATGATCGAGAAGAAAAATTAAGCAAGGTTTGTACAGGTCTCCAATTTGAGGAGAGTTTTTTAAACAAGGATTTTGATTTATTAAGCGGCGGTGAAAAAACGACCGTTGTGCTTGGAAAGCTTTTGATTCATAATCCGGACATATTGCTGCTCGATGAGCCGACCAATCATCTGGATATGGATTCCGTAGAATGGCTTGAAGGCTACCTAAAGACCTATAAAGGAATTGTCATTATCGTATCCCATGACCGGTATTTTTTGGACAATGTAGTCACAAAGATTGTCGAAATAGAGGATATGGAATCAATCTCCTATAAGGGCAACTACTCCTCATTTATTAGTCAAAAAGAAGAGAACATCAGGATTCAGTATGAGCATTTCAGAGAACAGCAAAAAAAAATCAATACACTAGAAAACACGGTCAAGAGTTTGAGAGACTGGGCGATGAGGGCTGATAATAACAAGTTCTTCAGAAGAGCTGCCAGCATACAGAAAAGGCTTGATAAATTGGAGCGAATTGATAAACCAGTTTTTGAGAGACGGAATATGAAACTCGATTTCAAAGCGGCTGAGCGGTCTGGAAATGAGACCATCAAAGCGATTGGGCTCTCTAAAAGCTATGGTGATAAAGTTATTTTAAAAAATGCGGATGTAATGATTCGTTTTGGTGAAAGAGTAGGACTAATCGGACCTAATGGCAGCGGGAAAACGACCTTCTTAAGAGTGCTGATTGGTGAGGAGCAGTCGGACAATGGCGTTGTGGAATTAGGCGCTAATGTGAAGGCAGCCTATTTACCACAAAAAATTAGTTTTAATAATGAGAAGCTCACGGTACTAGAAGCTTTTAGGGAGGATATT
The DNA here is from genome assembly GCF_001026695.1 of Neobacillus vireti. GTDB lineage: Bacteria > Bacillota > Bacilli > Bacillales > Cytobacillaceae > Neobacillus > Neobacillus vireti. The sequence continues at coordinate 80,103 of NZ_LDNB01000021.1, read as the reverse complement.
TCAATACTGGAAGGGAAAGCACGGGAGTACCTGTCAAAATTTATGTTTTATAAGAGCAGCGTCTTCAAAAAAGTAAAGCATTTGTCAGGAGGAGAGAGAATCAGGCTGAAGCTGGCAATGCTGCTTTATCAAGATATCAATTTATTAATATTGGATGAACCTACAAATCATCTTGATATTGATTCCATCGAAACTCTTGAGGAAGCACTGGAAGACTTTAAAGGAACCATATTCTTTATCTCTCACGATCGATATTTTATCAATCAAATCGGTGAAAGAGTCATTGCTATAGAGGAGGGTTCCTTCAAAAGCTATCCCGGAAATTACGATTATTATAAAAGTGTTAAAGAAGAGTTAAGCCAGCAGGTTTCAAAAGAGCAGAAAAAATAAACCAGGTGGGGACAATTTAATAATACAATTGGTAACCCTTCAAACTGTTTAGTTTGAAGGGTTGCTTTGAGTGATAAGCCTATATAAGGATTTATATTTTTTCTGTATTTTCTTTAATAGTGGCGGCGATTTCTTCAAATGTTTATTTGTCATTTTTGGGGGTGTTTTTCTTATTCATTAACCTAATTACATGATCTTTGGGACTCCAGCAATTAAATTTATAGGTTGTTTTTGTTTCATAACCTAACCGGCTGCAATAGTATTTTATTCTTTCTGATTTTTTCTCTACTTTAATATGCCTGCATGTCGCACAGCAATGGAAATCGTTCATATTTAGATGCTCCTCTTTCTTAATGCTTTTGTTTTACCATATGGATTTCAACAAAAATATTCAATCACCTTTATGAAAAATAAAAAATTTTCTTTCACTTCGTGGTTTCTCAATTAAGCTGTCATTGTGTTACAATTTTTTCGGACAGCCTATTATGCTAGAGCCATGTTTTAGAAAAACGCAAACGTTAATAATCTCCTTTCAATGAGTGTAAACAAATCCAGGGGAAAACGGCAAAAAAAGGATAGTACAGGTGATGACATGATACATACCTACTCAGGTACGACAATACGTTTTGAGATAAAATACAAGAACCGAACCACCATAGGAATTTCGATAGATAGCTATGGAATTATCGAAGTCCAGGCTCCGAAAGGGACACCTGATGAAAAAGTGCTTCAGCTATTAGAGAGAAAATGGGATCTTATTCGGCAAAAAGTAAATGAAATGAAGGATAGGCTGCAAGGATCACAGGAAAAGGTCTATGAGCATGGTGAAAGCTTCCTTTATTTAGGAATCAGCTATCCTATAAAGATCTCCCAAGACATAAAGATTACGAAGGACTATGTAGTGTTTGAGGGGGAACAGCTGCATATATTCGTGAAGCAGCTCGATGATGAAAAAATAAAACAAGCTTTAAAACGATTTTATTACCAGCAATGTAAAGCATTTGTGGAAAAGAGTATCTCATTCTATCAAAGCAATTTTAAAACTAAACCACGTTCTATTCATATCTCGGATAGTAAAACTACTTGGGGAACCTGTGATTCTAAACTACAGTTAACATTTAATTGGAGGTTGGCCATGGCACCACAGGAGGTAATTGATTATGTAGTTGTCCATGAAATGTGCCATATGGTCCATCTAAATCACGACCGTTCATTCTGGCGCCTTGTTGGAAAAATAATGCCTGATTATAAGGATAAGGAAAACTGGCTGGCGTTATCAAACTGGAAAATGATAGTTTAGTAGCCCGTTAGTACCAAGATTCAAAGTCATCTAAAAAAAAGATGGCTTTTTTTATTTTTGCTCCAACAAAAACAACAATGATATGTATTCAATTAATCTAGGACAAATCGTTTATGTAATTTTGTGTTAATTGGAATTTTCTCTCCTTCTCCAATAATTTCATAAAAGTGTCGATTATTTGTCAGATATTTCTACATAAAATTACATTTATATTACATTACTGACAGATTCATTGTTTTTAGTCAATTTAGACTATAAACTAGTAATATCTTAGAATGCTGAATTAATGATAGGGAATAAGAGGAGATTTTGTTATGATAAAAAAACTAATTAAATTTACGGTATCTGCTGCCGTTCTTGCCACTATGGTTCATTCAACACCTACTTTTGCAAGTCCAGTAGATTCACCAGTAACACAAGGACAAATTGATGAGACACAAGGAAAAATCAATAACTTTGAAACAAAGATTCAACAATTAGATGACCGAATCTCTATATCAATGGAGAAAAGTGAAAAACTGAATAATCAAATTAAAACGCAACAAGAGAAAATTGAAGAAACAGAGGCTGAAATTGAAACAGCTAAAAAGTCATTAGACACTCACAAAAAGGTTTATTCTGAACGATTAAAAAGTATTCAGTTAGAGGGAAAACAGTCAATCGCTACATACGCTGAACTTTTGCTTTCTTCTAAGAATATTTCTGAGTTTTTAACTCGTTTCACTGCGATTTCTCAAATCATGGAAAGTGACACAGACTTACTAAATGGTTTAAATGAAAAGGAACAAGTGTTAAAGGCTGCAGAGGAAAAATTACAAAATGAAGTCGACAAATTAAAAAAGAGCAAAGATGAATTAGCGGTTGAACAAAAACAGATCGAAGCAGACAAAAATGAAATTGCAAAAGAATTAGCAGATACAAAAAACATCTTACAAAACCAACAGGATCAACTAGCGCAACAACAGGAGGAAGAGCGGCAGGCTGAAATCGCCCGACAGGCTGAAATCGCCAGGCAGCTTGCGGAGCAAAAGGCTCGACAGCTTGCCGAGCAGCAAGCCCGATTAGCTCAATCAACCCAACAACAGTCCAAGCCGGAATCTAAGGTTAACAAAGCTTCAAATTCTACACCATCGGCTGGAATAGCAATTCCAACTAACTCTAATGCTACTGCTAGTGCGGTCATTGCGGAAGCTAAAAAATATTTGGGAGTTCCTTATGTTTGGGGCGGGACAACGCCAAGCGGATTTGATTGTTCGGGATTCACATCGTATGTATACCGTTCAGTTGGCATTAATCTTCCGAGAGTGTCACGTGATCAGCAAAATGTTGGAACTAGAATTTCCCCGAGTCAAGTACAGCCAGGAGATTTAGTATTCAGGGGTTCCCCTGCCTATCATGTCGGTATTTATATTGGTAACGGTCAATATATCCATGCCCCACAAACGGGTGATGTAGTGAAAATTGCTCCTTATAATCCGGCTAAATTTACTAGTGCTGCTAGAGTATTGCCATAATAATAGAGATATTTGAAGTAAATAACGATTAACAATAAAGAAGAGCTGTTTTATTTAACAGCTCTTCTTTTTAATGAAAATATCAATTTTACTAGTACATTCGATACTGAAGATGCGCCGAAAGATAAGGATTTTGCCCCTGAATAAAGGCGTCAATAATTGTATATTCCTTTGGAACCTCAAATTCAGTAGCGGTATAAAAGTGTAAGCCCACTACATCCTCAAACAAGCCAGGCTTCTTCCAGGGAACAGAATAAAGTAATGAGTCACCGGATACTATATCTATTAAACCTAACTCCTTGTTTTCCTGGATCTGGTTGGAGGGATTGATATATTCTACACCGGATTTTATTTTTTCAGGTTTAAAGCTTGAGGTTTTCCACCAAATTTGTTTGGCTGTTTGATTCAGTAAAGTATATTCCGACCTTAACTGAACCTCAGTCCCTAAAGGTTTTAATCTATGTGGGCTATAATCATAATGGTGTTCCGAGATGATTAGAAATTTACGATTCCCTTCATTGACAAGCTTAAGTTGAACTCTTTCAAGGCTTGCTGTTTGCGCCCATTTCGATTCTGAATAGCTTTGTAATAATTAATTGTATTCTTTCTTTGACAAGCGGTTCTCATTTTCCCCTGTTACTTTTCTATATATGGTTTGCTCATCGACAACATTCCCGTTAATGCTTTGATAGTGGTCAATTTCCGCTCGAGTCATATGGGAAATATCAATGTCGGAAAAACCCAGCTGCTTTAAATGCTGAACCTCTTCTTTATTTTTTTCAGAAAGGTTTGAGTGGCTTGATTCGAGCTTCTCAGGATTGGTAATAACTAATCCTTGAAATGTCTGGTCAAAATAAATTAAAGCCGTATATAGAAAAAGTAACACCGTTAGTACTGTCGCCACCTGAAGAAAATTTTCTTTGGTCTCCAAATTCCCCCCTGCTTTCCATAATTTGATAGTATAATAATACCAGTAATAGTGAGAAAATTCGAGACAATTCTAGGGGGCAATGGTATGGGCTTTAGCACGATGATAGTCGGCTTTTTCTTTATTTTTTTTGATTTTAACTTTGGTAATATAAATATTCTTCCTGATTTAATTGGCTACATTTTTATATATTTTGCAGCTGTAAAGGTAATCAGCAAAATGGGAAATAAATACTTTGCTATTTTCAAGAAAACTAGCCTTCTATTAATCTACCTGAACGCATTGGATATGGTTATCAAACATTCATCTGTATTAAATGGAGTGATCAATAATCCAGTTGAGCTCCAGGGCAGGGTGTTTTTAGTTCTTTTTACAATTACTTATCTTTCTATAATGGTTTATATGTTTTTCTATCTCGCGAAGGGAATTGAACTGGCGGCGGAAGGACTAGATAATAAGTCGCTAGCTGAAAAAGCAAGAAGAGTTTTTAGACTGGTATTTATTTATTCATTGAGTATTGCAGCTGTCAACTTAACATCGATTATTTTCTTTAAGCATTCATCTCCTACTATTTCTATTGAAGGTCTTAGTGCACTTTTATTGATTATCGCGGTGATGGCTGCTCTCATCTATGTCTTTGTTCAAGTGTGCTCATTATTGAATAGGGCAGAGAACACATTCAGCTAAGGAAAAAAACAATCAATTACTAAAATACACGGATAATGTTTTCCCTTCATGCGCGTAGTATTGATATTTTCTCGAGAAAGCTACAGAATATTGAAAGATGGATATATGATTTATTTGAGGGGAGCATCTGGATAATGAAGCCGACGATTTTAATTGCCGATGATGATTCGAATATTCGCATGGTGACGCAGCTTTATTTGGAGAAAGAAGGGTTTCATACCGCTATCGCTTGTGACGGTGCGGAAGCTATCAACATGTTAGAAACAGAGAAGATTGATTGTGCCGTTATTGACCTAATGATGCCCAATATAGATGGCTGGCAGCTGTGTGAAAAAATAAAAACGTATTTTGAGATTCCTGTTTTGATGTTGACTGCAAGAGCAGAAACGGAAGATATCATCAAAGGATTTCAGCTTGGTACCGATGATTATCTTACAAAGCCATTTCATCCCGTTGAGCTAGTTATGCGGGTAAAGTCGCTTTTAAAAAGGTATCGTGTGATAGGCGCGGGAAACTTACAATTTACTAACATCTCCATTGACGGCAGCAGTTATAAAGTGAAAATTATGGATGAAGTGGTACCGCTGCCAGCTAAACAATTTGAATTATTGTATTTGTTAGCAAGCTATCCAGGAAAAATTTTTACTAGGGATCAGTTGATTGAAAGAATTTGGGGACTCGAATATGAAGGTGATGAAAGAACGGTTGACTCCCATATTAAAAAGCTGCGCAGGCAATTCAAGGAATATGAAGACCAGCTCCAAATTGTAACGGTCAGGGGACTTGGATATAAAGTAGAGATCCTATCATGATCAGGTCTATTTATCTAAAAAATATACTGAACTATTTTTTTGTGATTATCGTCTCATTAATTCTTTCATTCGTAATCACATTTTTCATTTATCAAAAGCAAGTCATTCAAATGCGCGAAGCCGAAACAATCCAGCAGGGGAAGGGAATTATTACTTTATATCAACGATTGGGTGAAGCGGGGTTTAACGAATATGTGGGGAGCCTCACTACCATACCTTATGAAATATATGTTTATAATCTGAATGGATTAGTAACCAAATCACCACAAGCTTCCCAAACAAGTGGATTTGATCAAAAAAACATTGATTATGTCCTTGATGGCGGTGTGTATCGGAATCTATCAGATTCTGGTTCACATCATAAATTGATTGGACTGCCGTTTGATGATAAGAATGAACGGTTGGCCTTGTTCATAAAGCCTAGTCTGAAGGAACAATTTAGTCAGATTCGGAAAATATTATATACGGCGCTATTACTCGTCCTCTTCTTGGGTATTTCGCTTATTTTGGTTACGACGCGCTTTTTGGTAAAACCGATCGTTCGTGTGACCAATGCGACAAAGGAATTAGCAAAAGGAAATTTTCAAATCCGTTTACCGATAAAAAGTAAAGATGAAATTGGTGAACTTTCGAAAAGCTTTAATTTCATGGTTGAGGAACTTGATAAAACGGAACAAATGCGTAAGGATTTTGTTGCGAATGTGTCACATGAACTGCAGTCTCCGCTTACAGCAATTAGGGGGATGGCCATTGCTTTAAAAGATGGTGCGGTCGAGCGTGAGGAAGAAAAGCATTATTTTGCTTTGATTGAACAAGAAAGTGAACGACTATCAAGTTTAACGAAACAACTGTTGAACTTATCCTCGCTTGAAGCAAACCAATCACCGTTTCACCCGAAACAATATCGTTTGGATCGACAGCTGCGGAATCAGATTGTGGCGATGCAATCATTATGGATCGAAAAAAAGCTTGAAGTTGATTTCGACATCCCCGAGCTTAAGGTTTTTGCCGATGAAAGTTTAATGAGTCAGGTGTGGAGTAATTTATTCGCAAATGCTATCAAGTATAATCGGATGAATGGAACGATTACAGTAAGGGGATTTGAGGTTGATGACGATGTCGAGATCGTGATAAGTAATTCCGGAGCCGGGATTCCTCAAAATGATTTACCGCATATTTTTGAGCGGTTTTATCGCGTCGAGAAGGCACGTACGAGAACAACAGAGAGCTATGGACTGGGCTTGGCCGTGGTGAAACGGATTATTGAGCTTCATAACGGTGGAATCTCGGTAACTAGTGTTGAGAGACAGGAAACAGTTTTCATGGTTCGGTTAGCAAAACAGGGAAATTTATGATAGATGATAATAAGAGCAGGCCGAATTCGGTCTGTTATTTTTTTTGAAAAATAAGAAAGTATAAGCTTTTGACTTTGAGAATTGTCTAGCTTCAGCGCCCTAGCGGCTAGTGTCCTTCGCGCTCCGCCCTACGATAAGTCAACATCGAATCGCTACGCTCTTCGTGTTTCCTTTATCTCAGTTGGAGCGCTCCAGGCCATACGCCGCTGAACAGGGCGCTTACGCTTTTCTTGATTAGGCCACATTCAGGACACAAAACTAGTATATTCTTTGATTATTATCATCGAAGAAGGAGTGTTTGTTTTGAGCAACTTAATTAAGTTAAGCTTGAAAAATTCAGTGGCGATCCTCTTGCTTGTGATTCTCGTGATTGCCAGCGGCGTCTATTCTACTAATAAAATAAAAGTAGAAACGTTTCCGAATGTTACATTTCCAGCCCTATTTGTTCAGGCATCTTATATGGGCCATTCAACGCAAGAACTGGAAGAGCTGCTGACAAATCCAATTGAAGACAGTATAAAGCAGCAAAAAGGATATGACACGTTAACCAGTACTTCCAGAAACAATGCGGCGACAGTAACCGTTAACTATCCTTACGGAACAGATATTGATAAACAAAAGACAAAGCTTGAAGAAGTCATAAGTAAGCTAAAGGTGCCGGAAGGGTCAAAGGTTGAGGTTAAACAAATTGATATCGGCGGTCAAGCCGTCTATCAGGCTGCGATTACGGCTGATAAAACAACACAGAATATCCAATCATTAATAGAAAGTGACCTTGTTCCAACACTTGAAAAAGTACACGGAGTCGGAACTGTAACGCTTCAAGGGGCGAAACAGCAGAAGGTTTCCATCGAGCTTAATAAAGAGCAAGCTAAAGAATATGGCATTACCTTACAAAATGTGAAAGACGCCATTCAATTGAAAAATTATAAAGTTTCCCTTGGCCAAGTAAAAAACAGTGGAATAAATATCCCGCTAGAGATGGTAGGGGAAATTAAAACCCTTGATGAGATAAAAGGCATTGAAATCACAGTTGGACAAGCTAACCTTTCACAAAATGAGATGAAAAATGGAGGTTCCTTACAACAGCAAAGCGGCTTAAATCCGTCGCAGCAAGTCGTTCCGCAGCAAACGAAAGTAAAGCTTTCAGATATCGCTGAAGTTAAAATAACAGCGAATCAGGAAGAAATTTCTCGCTTCAATGGAAAGGATAGCTATCTAATCTCTGTGACAAAGACACAGGATGCCAATACAGCGGAAGTCGTCCAGAATGTAAAAGATAAAATCAATACTTTTAAAAAGGATAACCATTTAACGCTATATACCGTGCAGGATCAAGGAAAAGAAGTGGAATCATCGATTTCTTCACTTGTTAAGGAAGGTGGTTACGGTGTACTGTTTGCTGTGTTGATTATTCTGCTGTTCTTACGTAATATCCGTGCAACCTTAATTGCGGTCGTTTCGTTACCGTTATCGATTTTGACTACGATTTCACTTTTGCATCAATTTGACTACACCTTAAATATTATGACCCTAGGAGGAATGGCGGTTGCCGTCGGCCGAATAATTGATGACAGTATTGTCGTCATTGAAAATATTTTCCGCTGGCGTCAAGAACAGGGAGATAGACTAAGCATGAAGCAAGTAGCACTACATGCGACGAAAGAAGTGTTTGGAGCGGTTACATCATCAACTCTTGCAACACTTGTCGTCTTTTTGCCAATTTCTTTTGTTGGCGGGATTATTGGAGAGATGTTTCGGCCATTCGCACTCGCGGTGGTGTTTTCAATCTCTGTTTCCTTAATTGTTGCCATCATCTTAATTCCGGTCTTAGGAAGCATGTTCTTTAAGAAAGTGAAACATGTCGAGAAGAAAAGCTGGTTAGCGGAGCTTTACGAGAAGCTGTTAAGAGCAGCATTTCGAAAAAAAGGAATTGTCATTGCTTTATCGATTCTTCTGTTAATCGGTTCATTCGCGCTAATTCCTAAACTAGGGATTTCCTTCCTGCCTGCAAGCGAATCAAATGCTATGCAAGCAGATGTCACAGTTCCAAGTACACTGAGTCTTGAACAAATGGATACTGTAGCAAAGAATGTGGAGTCTTTTTTGAATAAACAACAAGCGATTGATTACAGTCAAGTATCAATTGGTATGTCAAATGGGCGTGCCATGCTAATGGGTGGCAGCAATAATAAAATTAAACTGTTCATTCAATTGAAAAAAGGCGAAAAAGTAAATGATTTCTTAACTACGTATCAAAAAAATATTGAAGAAATCGTGCAGAAGGAATATCAAGATTCTACTGTGACAGTGAGCGAAACGCAAAAAGGCGGACCGCCGTCAGGAAATACGATTGATATTCAACTATATAGTTCAGATTTAGCGAAGCTAACGGATGCGTCAGATAAAGTGACGTTATTATTAGCGAAAAACAATCAGTTGAAAAATATTACTAGTAACCTCGGTGATGATCAAACGAAATGGCAGCTTGTGATAAGTGATAATGGAGAAAAAGCCGGTGTTCAGTATCTTCAGCTTATGCAAGCCATTCGCGAGTATTTGTCGCCCGTCACGGTTGGTGAATACGAATTAAACGGAAATACGGAGGAAGTCACTTTAAGCTATGATAAAAAAATGACTTCTAAAGAGGATATTGAAGCGATTGAAATTAAAACGCCGGCAGGTTTGAAAAAAGTAAGTGATGTAGCTTTAATCAAAGAAATGAAGGTTCCAACTACTTTGTATCATGATGATGGTAAACCACTTGTCAAAGTGTCTGCCGTGATTAATGGAAACGACACTGCTAGTGTAACAAAGGAAGTTAAAAAAGATGTCAATGCCTTGTCATTACCGAGTGGAGTCGATATTCAATATGGCGGCGGGTTAAAAATGATCCAGGATGGTTTTTCTAATATGGGAATTGCCATGGGAGCAGCCATCGGCCTTGTGTTCTTAGTCCTGAGTGTGACATTTGGCGGCATATTGACACCGATTGTCATCCTATCCTCGTTGATTTTCGTGCCAATTGGGGCTCTCGGCGGGTTATTAATCAGCGGACAGCCGCTTTCAATGAGTGCGTTAATTGGAATGCTGATGCTTATAGGTGTAGTGGTTACAAATGCCGTTGTGCTCCTCGACCGAGTGGAAGCAAATCGAAAAAATGGAATTGAACTTCAAGAGGCAGTCGTGGAGGCAGCGAAGACGCGTCTACGGCCGATTCTAATGACGGCATTCGCGACCATTTTTGCTCTTGTCCCGCTGGCAATGTCAACATCAGAATCATCAGGGTTAATTTCAAAGGGGCTAGCCGTTACGGTAATCGGAGGTTTAACAACATCAACATTGCTAACCCTTATCTTTGTCCCGGTCTTCTATACACTTGTCGGCAAGTTTAGAAAGAATTTAACCTCAGAACTTTAATACAGGTTCTGAGTATATCTAAGGAAGAGACACATAGATGTAGTTTAAATTAAGGCGCCTAATAGGTGCCTGTTTTTTTTATCAATGGGACAAGGAAAAACTTGGCACAAAGATACATAAATATTAATAAACTAGAGTGGACTATTAAAATAACTGGAGGTGTTTTTTATGGTTTGTAACAAATGTGGTAAGCAGCTTGCGGAGAATGCAAAGTTCTGCGACGGATGTGGTGCAGCATTAAACAACGATCCGCAGACGGAGCAGCAAGCTGCGGCTGCGAAAAAAGAGGATCAGGATAATAAGGTGATTTTCGTGCTCTCGTATCTAGGGATCTTATTTTTCTTGCCGCTTGTTGCTTGCCCTAATTCTAAGGTGGGACGTTTTCATGCGAATCAAAGTCTAGTCCTGTTAATTACTGCAGTTGGCGGACAGATTGTTTTCTCGATTATCTCAGCTATGCTGTGGCAATTATGGATCATTATGTCTTTAGTTTCTTCTTTATGGGGTCTGGCATTATTCGCTTTGATGATTATTGGAATGGTAAATGCCTATAAAGGCGAACAAAAACCGCTGCCAATTATCGGCAATATAAAAATTTTAAATTGAATGAATTTGCCCAGTATTAGATGAGCAAAATGCAAGCAAAGCGCAATAAATGAAAGCTGTGTGGATGCAGGTGATCCCACAGCTTTTATTATTGGTAGTTCAAGTTCCAAAGGTGTATGGTAAAGATGGAGTAATTGCGAAAAGAAATGGGGTTTTTCAATGATTAAATTTGGGGTTATCGGACTTGGGGATATTGCGCAAAAGGCCTATCTGCCTGTCTACGGCAGTATGAAGGATGTTGAATTTCATTTTTATACAAGAAATCAAGAGAAGCTAAGGTGTATTGGCGGGCAATACCGTTTTGATCATCTTCATTCTGATTTTGAGTCATTAGTCGAAAGCGGCATTGTTGGTGCTTTCGTCCATTCGGCGACATCTTCCCATGAAGATATTGCTCAACGGCTCCTTAACCGTGGTATTCATGTTTTTGTCGATAAACCGATTACTGACCATTTTGAGGGCGCGAAAAGACTTGTCGAACTAGCAGAAGAGAAAGGTCTTATTCTGATGACTGGATTTAATCGTCGATATGCACCTTCCTACGGGAAATTGAAGGAAGTTGCCAATCCAAATATGGTGCTTGTCCAGAAAAACCGCAAAGGTCTTCCGGGTGAGCCAAGGACCTTTATTTTTGATGATTTCATTCATGTCGTAGATACGCTAAGATATTTATTTCCACATCCAATTGAGGAGCTTCTCGTGAATGGCCGTATGGAAGGCGACACACTTTATCATGTGGTCATCCAGTTTATCTCTAAAGGGGCAACAGCAGTCGGGATTATGAATCGTGATAATGGGACGAACGAAGAAATTGCCCAGGTCATGGGTCCAATGGAGAAAAGAACCGTTTCTAATGTCTCCCAGCTGATGATTTCAAAAGACATGGAAAATATCCAGGTCCGGGGCAGTGACTGGGAATCAACCTTAAGGAAACGTGGCTTTGAGCAAATGGTTGCGAATTTCATTCAAGCTGTTCAAACAAATAGCTTGCCGATGATCACAGCTGCGGACGCATTAAAGACCCATGAAATCTGCGAAAAAATCATAGCAAAATTGACTGAGAATAACTAATTTTGTCTTAGTTGAATAAGTAAAAGTAAGGAGTGGATTGCGGACGGACTGTATAATGCCAATTAAAAAGGTGCCAGTCTCCATCCTTTCGACGGAGGCAGGCACCTTTTTTCTTTTCTTACCGAACACCCTTCATGAAGGTTTGAATCTTTGGTGATAGCATAAATAACAAAATTCCAAGCGCGATGGAGGCTCCGCCGATAACACCAAAATAAGTCATTTCAGTTTCGGGTTTATAAAATCTAACGAGTTGTGCATTGAGCCCTTGTGCAGCAGCATTTGATAAGAACCATAAGCTCATCGTTTGTGCTGAGAAGGCAGCAGGTGCTAATTTTGTAGTTGCTGACAAACCTACAGGTGATAATAATAATTCCCCGAAAACACAAACTAAATAACTAAGAACAAGCCACAAAGGATTTACTAAAGAATTTGAACCGCCAAAATAAGCTGGCAGTAAAATCACTAAGAATGACACCCCTGAGAAAAGCAGTGCGTACGAAAACTTTTGTGGAATCGTTGGCTGGCGTTTCCCCAACTTTACCCATAACCAGGCAAATATAGGTGCAAAAATAATGATAAATAATGGGTTTAATGATTGAAACCAGGCAGGAGAAATATGGATTCCTGCAAAGTCTAATTGCGTACGTTTATCTGCATAATTGGCAAGAATAGTGGAGCCTTGCTCTTGAATCGACCAAAACATAACCGATGCAATAAATAATGGTATATAAGCAAGAATACGCGAACGTTCGACAGCAGTTGTTTTCGAGCTTTTGTACATGACAACAAAATATATAATTGGAATCAAGAAACCAAGAATGGTAACTAAATTGACAAATCCCTTAAATGTCAGTAGTCCGTTAGGGATTAAAATAGCACAAACAATCGCAAGAATTACGACACAAATGCCAAAAATAGTAAAGGTTTTTTTCTTTTCAGCTGGTGACATTGGATTTGCAATGATTGTACCAGCAAGTCCAAGGTTTTTCTTCTTTGTTAGAATAAAAATGACTAGTCCCAAAAACATACCAACTGCGGCAATACCGAAACCAATGTGGAAGCTATAGTCCATTACTGCTCCAACAATTAGTGGAGAGATAAATGCCCCCATGTTAATCCCCATAACGAAAATGGTAAAACCTGCATCACGACGATTATCTTGTTCACTGTAAAGTTCACCGACAACGCTAGAAACGTTTGGCTTAAGCAATCCTGTACCAAGGACAATCAATACCATGGATACGAAGAACATGCTGACACTTCCAGGAATGGCGAGGACAATGTGTCCAAACATAATCAATACTCCGCCGTAAAACACTGCCCTCGATGTACCGAAAACTCGGTCAGCTAACCAGCCGCCAATAATTCCGGACATATAAACAAGTGATCCATAAATGGACATGATAGAAAGTGCAAGGGTTTCGTCAATCCCTAATCCACCTTTGGAGACTTCGTAGTACATATAGAATACAAGAATGGCCCGCATTCCATAATAGGAAAAACGCTCCCAGAACTCCGTAAAGAAAAGTGTGAATAATCCTTTAGGATGTCCAAAAAATCCTGTTTGCGGAACACTATCCACAATTTTCTGCCTATTTAAATTTGACATAATCCAACCTCCTCTTATTATTTTATAATACTTATTGGGGTTTTGAATTGTCAAAACTAATTTTTTGGTAATTAAATATTAAGCGCTTACAAACGTTGATTTTACTAGGGTTTTGGGGAATTTATTAAAAAAAAAGAAAGTTTTTTTGAAATAGTAAATTAATTCCAAAATAGCTAATTATTCAGTCTAAATAGATAAATAGATTTAGTAATATGTAAAATATTAGAATATTTTTGGGAACAGGAAAAGCCCTTCGTCAGATTTGTAAACGAGGGCTTTATTATTATGAGAGAAGAGTGTTTTTTTCTAGCCTTGTTTTCAGTTTAACCAAGGTTTTGGTTATGCCTTCAGCTATTCTGGCAGAATCCCTTGTTTTAATCCATTTTTGCGGAAACATTTGATAACTGCAATTACTGCTTTTTAAATGGCTATGGATAATCTGGGCTTTGTCGATATCATTCCTGCTAACTTTTTGCGGTAAATCGTGTACCTTAGGGTTAAAATTGGTCAAAATAGCGATCTTTATCTGATCAACCAGCAGTTCCAAATTTGTGTTCGGTAACAAATATTTCTGGCTAAATAGAACTTTGTTTCCTTTAATAAGAAACAGTTTAATAGTTTCATCTGTTAACGGTTCTATGATGGCGATATTTTTATTTGCTTCAGTGAAATCAATAATCTGTTCTTTTTTGACTAGAAAGTTTATCACTTCGAGGTAATTTCGATATTTCGCAGCAGTTTCAAAATCAAATCGCTCTGATGCCAGTAACATTCTTTGTTTGATTTCTTCAAGAATACTTGTATCGGTACCTTTCAGCAAAGCGATGATTTTATTTAATATGTTATTGTATTGGGCAATTGCTTGAGGAGCACCAGTGCACATCCCAATACACAATCCTAAGGAAAAATTCAAACATGGACTGTTCTTATTTGCAGAACTGCTGCAGCTTATTTGATAGAATTCCTTAATTCCTTGAACGGCTTTTTCTACTGAATGTTTGCTGGGAAACGGTCCAAATGATAGATAGCCCTTTTTTTCGGGACTATTGCTTACTATTAGTTTTCGCATGTCTTCGTTCAAATCAATCAGGATATAGGCATATGATTGTGGATTTTTCATTTTTTTATTAAATAATGGTTTCATTTCCTGAATTAATTCACATTCCAATAAAAATGCTTCAAATTCTGTATCTGTGAGGATAATTTCAAAATCGTTTATGTTTGCTTGCAGCTTTTTTATCTTTTGCGAGTGGGCTTTAGAGTTTTGAAAGTAGGTCTGTACTCTGTTTTTTAGATTTATTGCTTTCCCCACGTAAATGATTCTAGCAGAAGAATCTTTCATCAGGTAAACACCAGGTGATGCAGGCAGGTTTTTTACCTTTTCTTTTATATTCATAGGAATACTTCCCTTCCTATAGCTTAAATCTTTTTCATTTTACCACAAAGAATGGAATCTGCAGCAAAACGTCAAAAGACCATCCTAGAAAAACTGCCTTGTTAACAGTGCAGTTTATAGAATGGTCCCTTTTTTTCATTCTTCTTATTTTGGATGTCGTTTATATAGAATTATTAGTAAAGCTAACATAACAATATCTAACCGAGCGTTAAAAGCGAATTGAACAAAGCCAGTGTGCAGCGTTGGAATTTTTGTTAATAGAAGGGCTGCAATCATAATGGCGATCAAAGGGATTACTGCGTTTTTAACCGCTTTATTAACCAGTATTAGAATTCCACACCCTACTTCCAGTAATATTACAAGCTTAAGCATGATTTGTGGATATGGAAGTCCTAAACTCATAAAACCATTAGCTAATTCAGCACTTACTAATTTCATCAATCCTGAAGTAATAAAAACATATGCGACAGCATATCGGATAAGTTTATCCGAAGCGAAAGAAGTGTTCATAGGGCCCTCCTTTGTAAAAACTGTATGCACTAATAGGACAAACAAGTACTTAAATCTATGAAATGTAGCAAACCTATTTCACACCTTAGGAATTTTTAAAAAGGACGGTCATTCGCCAAAATTAGGAGTTTTATATCGTAAGGATTGTCTATTTTTGTCGAATCTATGGTGAAATAGTCCATCTTCTCTTATGATGTAAAAGGGAATGAAAGGAAATAATGCTACATAAGTAATAAATAGAGAGAAATAAGGGGGAAATGAAATGAAGTTTTGCGGAAATTGTGGAAAGGAACTTTCAGGTGCAGGGAGGTTCTGTAATTCTTGCGGCGCGCCGGTTGAACAAATGGAGGAAACAGCTTCTTCATTAGAATATGTTGAGACTAGAACCAAGCCAAAATTCAACTTCTCTAAAAAATGGGTATTAATCACAATTGCTGCCTTGGTATTAATCGGCGGGGGAACAGCAGTGGGAATGTTTTTCTTAAATAATAGCCCAAAAGAGCTTTTCTTACTTTCCGAGTACAACTCATATCAGCAAATGGCTGACGATTGGAATGCATTGTATGGGGATGATTTGGCATTCCAAGAAAAACTGCTTGAAAGTCCATCTAGTTCAGAGATTAAGCTTTCTGGAAATCTAGATATTAATGAAGGAAATATGAGTTACCAAGAAGAAATGTTACTAGAATTATTAAAGCAGTCAGCAATTACGATTAAAACAAATCAAAATCCAATTAAACAAGCAAGTCATTCTACAGTTGCTCTAAATATCGATGGAACGAAAGCATTGGATGTTGAGTATGTACAAACCAAAAAACAGGCCGGTCTTAAAATACCGAAGATATACGACCAATTTTTTTACTTGAACTTTAATCAATATGGCGAGTTCATGAGGATGGTTAATCCATATTATCAAGGGCCAGAGACACTTGAGTTAAATAATTTACAATGGAAAGAACTAAAGCTGAGCGAGAAAGAAAAAGAAAGCTTGACAAAGCGATATTCGAAATTCCTGTTAACGGCAATGAAAGAGGAAAACTTTACGCTAAAAAAAGGAGTTAAGTTTGACCATGAAGGCGAATCCCTTTCCTTACGGGAAATTACCTTTCAACTTTCTCCAGAAGAAACGAACGCTTTCATGAACAGCTTTTTAGATCAATTAATAAAAGATGATGAGTTACAAAAAATAATGACAGACCGGGTTGTGAAAGTTGCTAAAGCCGCTTCGTTAGAAGACCAGGTCGACAAGGATTTAACAGATAAAGCAAATGTGAAAAAAGAGCTTATTTCCAGCTTAAAAGAAATGAAAAAAGCAATGAACCGGCTTAACTATCCAGACGGTTTAAAATATGTCTTATTAATTGATAAAAACAAACAAATCATTGACCGAAAAATCAACTTTGCTGTTGGCGAAAATAAAGAGTTTGCTAAGTTTGCCATCGAGACAAAACATGTCCCTCTGAGCAATAATAAGACATTTGAAGAAGTAAGTATCGCGATAGCTCCAGAGGATGCAGCGGAAGGAAAAATGGAACTTCGCTATACCAATACGATTACAAAGGATAAAGATCTAAGAAAAGAAAACTTAAAAGTGTTATTCACGTTCGAAAATCGTGGAGACGTTAAATCAAAAGCGGATTTCACTATGAACTCATTATTTAAAGGAAAGAGCGCAAATAAACAAACAGTTGAAAGAGATTTTAATCTTCGACTGGGAGGAAATGAATTTCAGGATGTGCCGGCTTTCAAGGGAAGTATTTATCAAACAAAAGATATTAGTTTGAAAGATAAATATTCCAAACAAAATTTCGATATTAAGCTAAATGTTCAAGACAAGTTCTCACCTGGAACCATTTCTCTCACAGTGGATTCAAAAACGAATATAAAAGATACTATTAAACTTCCAAGTTTAAATGCGGCAGAGGGAAAAAATGTAGCTGAATTAACAGATGATGACATTGATGAGATCCTCTTTGAAGTGGAAAACAGTATGGAAGGGATACTGGAGGATTTCGGGCTAGCTGATTACTAGATATGAAGGATTTTCTCACTTTACTATTTTTTCAACTAAAAACCTTGGTACATTCTTGGAAAATAACCGTCGTATTGCTACTCACCCCTATGCTGTTTTTTGCAGGCATAGGGTTAGTTTGCATCAAGCTTTTTAGCGAGGAAGCTCATGTGCAGCTTTTTGAAATTGCGATTGTCGATGACGACCAGACACTAGAAACTAAGTATGTCATTGGGCAATTATTAGACAACAGCCATCTTTCAAAGGTAACGAAGGTTACAATCGTTGATCATGCCAAGGCGAGGACACTAATGGAGAAGAACAAGGTGGTGGCGACGATTGTGATTCCAGAAGGATTTAGCCGGGATGTGAAAAAAGGACTAAACACCCCTGTAGAAGTCATAGGAAATGGTGATCGCCCCTTGCAAGCACAATTAGTCCGCCATTTAATGGAGAGTGCAGCAAAACTGACTACAGCTGCACAAAGCGGAATTAATACGATTGATCATTTTTTAGCAGAAGAGAATGTTCCAGATGATGTTCGCCATGCCGAGTTTAAAAAAAGCCTCCTATCATTCTCGCTTCATATCCTTGGCAGGGGGACAATATTCGAGATGAAAGAGAAGAAAAACCTGTTTCAACAGGACATTCTTCAATATTATGTGCTCTCATTTTACCTTCTTTTAATCATGATCTGGAGCTTTGGCTTCCTTGTTTTACTGCGTGAAAGAATAAATGGGCCTCTTCGAAATCGGCTCAATTCTAGAGGAATAACGGAATGGAAAGAAAAATTCGCAGGTTTTGCCGCTGCTGTTGTTTCTGTCTCACTGATTAGTTATTTACTATCCCTGCCGATTACCTGGCTGTTTGGCAGTTCAGCGATCAATTACGGTAACTTATTGTCCATAGTTCGTATTGTGTTAACTTTTTCCGCCTTTTTCATGATGCTTGCGGTCTTTGTCTCGAATGATCAATTGTTTTTATTATTCGGAATTGGCTTAATCATGATTGGAGCAGTGGCAGGAGGGCATGTTATCCCTGTCGTCTACTTTCCTGATTGGTTGGAACGAATCGGGATGTTCACAATAAACAGCTGGGCATTAAGGTCCGTTTTTGACCCAGCAGACATGCAGTCGATCAAAATGCTTGGGCTAATAACAATTTCCTGTTTGGTTATTACCGCTGTTTATTTAAAAACAGGCTATAGAAGGTGTAAAAGGTGAATTTAAGTATTGCCTATTTTAAAATCAGGGAAATCCTTCTTCATCCACTCTCCCTTGTCTTGATCTTTTTCATTCCGCTGGGATTAACGCTTATTGTGGGGCACTTGGTTGAAAAGGGTCAAAAACAACTTGAAATCCCGATTGCCATAATTGATGAAGATCATTCGGATTTTTCAAGATTACTAGTTGAGAGAATATCGGGCCAAGCCAAAATCCATCTTTATCAGGTCTCAGGTGAGAAAGCGGAGCGAATGCTGCTGCGAAATGATGTTGATAGTGTATTTGTCATCAAAAAAGGTTTCCAAAAGAGGCTGTTAACCGGCGAGCGTGAACAGAGTATTGAGGTTTGGATTTCACCATTTTCCATGGCGGAAGGAATTGTAAGAGAAGTGATTGCAAGTGAGACGGCTCGATTAACAAGTGATGTGAAGGCAGCTGATTGGGTTGTGAAGGTATATAAGAGTTTAGATATTCAAATGGATTCATCGAAAACTTGGAATGCCGCCTACGACTATACTGACAGTCAGTGGGAACCTGAGCCGTTGATGACCATTCAGTATGACCAACTTTATTTAGAAGAATCCGGAGCGGGTAAGTCGGGATTTGGGGATTCTCCGTACCTGAGGCTGTGGACTTTTTTTACAATGCTTGGCTGCTTTTTAACATCCGATTGGATTGTGAGGGAGAAGGGTGTCCTGTTTTTTAGAATTCAGAGCACCTATCATGGACTTGTGTCCTATTTGATTCAAAATACAGTTGCTCTTTTTCTTTTTCATCTCTTCCAGACTTTACTGACTTTTTATATATTTGTAAAAACAAATATCATCCAGATGCGGCCTGAACTTTTGTTGCTGATGTTTGTTTATTTGTTCGTCTGTTTGTCATTCAGCATTTGGTCGGCGAGCTTTATAAATCAGATTGGCAGCTATTATATCGTAAGTTTTTTATTCGTAATAATTATTGGGATTTTAGGCGGGAGCTTTTTTCCTGTCCAAGAATTTTCGTCTACACTATTAAAGTTGTCTGTGATTTTTCCACAGAATTTACTGTTAAGCAGTAATCAGATGAATATCCAAACGCCGCTTTTCATTTCTGGAGCGATAGTTTTATGGATACTTGCGATTCGGAGGTTGTGGATAAAGCGATGATACAAATTGAAAATGTGAGTAAATTTTATGGCAAAAAACCCTCGCTTCAGGGGGTGACATTAAAGATAGAAAAAGGGGAGGTATTCGGTGTCCTTGGACCAAATGGTGCAGGAAAATCGACATTATTATCAATTTTGTCCGCGATTTCCATGCCTGCTTCCGGCAGGGTCGAAATCAATGGCTTAGACCTGAAAAAGCAAGCAAAGCTAGTCAGGGAGCAAATTGGCTATGTCCCGCAGGATATCGCATTATGGGAGCATCTAACGGTAAAGGACAACTTGATTTTTTGGAGTAAATTCTCCAAACGAAGGGTGTCAAAAGAGGAACTTTTTGAGCTTTGTCGGACCGTCCGTTTACAGGGGAAATGGAATGAGAAGGTTTCAAGTTTATCAGGAGGCATGAAACGGAAATTAAATATTGCTGCTGCCTTAATTCATAATCCAGATATCCTGCTTATGGATGAGCCAACCGTTGGAATCGATATTCAGTCAAAGCTTGAGATTAACCAGTATATTAGAGATTTAGCCCGCAACGGGAAAACGATTGTTTATTCGACTCACGATATGAGTGAAATACTTTACTTGTGCAATCGGATTGGGGTTTTAAAGAGTGGTGTTCTTCAGTTTTCGGGAACAATAGCCGAGGCAAGGGAAATGGTAAAAAGAAAAGGTTTCTTGCCTAATAGTGATGAGGAATTAATTTATTTATTGTTACAGGATGATAGTCTAGAAAAGCCGCTGCCATATTTTTGAGGCAGCGGTTTTTAATTGCAGAATTTTTTTCAGAAAAAAAGGCATAATGGTTGTTGACATTGACGCTGCGTAAAGGTGTATCGTTTAGTTTAGGGAGGTGATCGGATGGAATATACAGTGCAAAAGCTGGGCAGTTTGGCAGGGGTTAGCACCCGAACGCTTCGGTATTATGACGAGATTGGCATTCTTAAGCCGGCAAGAATCAATTCATCAGGATACCGCATTTACGGGCAGAAGGAAGTTGACAGGCTGCAGCAAATTCTTTTTTACCGGGAATTAGGTGTGAGTTTAGACCGCATAAAGGAAATCGTTACCTCTCCTTCTTTTGATGGTGCCGCTGCACTTAGAGAACATCGTGAAAAACTCCTTGAGAAAAAAGAGCAGTTGGAGTTATTAATAGCTAATGTGGATAAAACAATTGCATTAACCGAAGGGAGAATGGAAATGTCAGATAAAGAAAAATTTGAGGGATTTAAGAAAAAAATGATTGATGAGAATGAGGAGAAATATGGAAAAGAAATACGTCAAAAGTATGGCGACGATACGGTTGATAAGTCGAACGCCAAATTACAGAATATGACTCAAGCGCAACATGACGAGGTAACCGCACTTGCGGAACAAATAACGGTAACATTAGCTGAAGCATTTAAAACGGGAGATCCTGCGGATGAATTGGCTCAAAAAGCAGCCGAGCTGCACAAGCAATGGCTTTGCTACTATTGGAATGAATACAGCAAGGAGGCCCATGCCGGTCTTGCACAAGTGTATGTCGATGATGAGAGATTCACAGCCTATTATGATAAAGAACAGCCAGGAACAGCGGCGTTTTTAAAGGATGCTATTCACATCTATACCGGGATGAAAAGATAAGTTCTTGTAAAACGGAGCTGCAAAAATATTGGTGCCTGACACCCTGCGATCGCGAAGGGTGTCAGGCACCTTTTTAAATTATTTTTAGATAATTGACAAATTTCGATAGCATCATCAGAATTAATATGCCATAATAGTTTTAAAATTTAATGTATTATAATATTTCAGAAAAATAAATCTTCAGGCAGGTGGAAATATGGACAAAGAGTCTATTCTACGCATAAAGGATTTAAAGGTTTCGTTTCAAGCGGGTAAAAGATTCTTCCCCGCCGTGGATGGCATCAGTTTTGAGTTAAAGGATGGGGAAATCCTTGGAATTGTTGGTGAATCAGGGAGCGGAAAGAGCGTCACTTCCTTGGCGACGATGGGGTTGATTCCTACTCCACCGGGAAAAATCGAGAACGGAGAAATTATTTTTGAAGGAAAAGACCTCAAGAATATCTCCGAGAAAGAATGGCGAAAGATCCGCGGGAATCAGATTTCGATGATCTTCCAGGAGCCGATGACATCACTGAACCCCTTGTTCACAATAGGGAATCAATTAACGGAAGCCATTCGACTACATACTGGTCTGTCTAAAGCACAAGCAAAAGTAAGGAGTATTGAATTACTGAAGCTGGTCGGCATTCCTAGGGCAGAAGGCATTCTTAAAGATCATCCCCACCAGCTATCGGGCGGAATGCGGCAGCGGGTCATGATCGCAATGGCTATGGCCTGCAATCCTAAGGTGTTAATTGCGGATGAGCCCACAACCGCTCTCGATGTAACCATTCAGGCGCAAATCCTTGCTTTAATGAAGGATTTGAATCAAAAAACCAATACCTCAATCATTCTCATTACCCATGATTTAGGTGTTGTAGCGGAAATTTGTGAACGTGTGATCGTTATGTATTCAGGGCAAATCGTTGAACAGGGCGATGTCCGGAAAATTCTCAAAGATCCGCAGCATCCATATACAAAGGGTCTCCTTAAATCTGTACCTGACTTAAGAGGAAAAAAGGACCGGCTTTATAGTATTCCCGGAACTGTCCCGGCACCCGGAACAATTCTGAACGGATGCCGGTTTGCCGCACGGTGCTCAGAGGTTTTCGGAAAGTGTCACTTGGAATCTCCAGAATTATATAAAACCGAGAAGGACGGACATGAAGTGCGCTGTTTCCTACATACATTGAAAGAGGAGAGTGACAAACATGTCGGAGTTACTTCTTGAGGTAAATGGTCTTAAAAAATATTTCCCGATTACCGGTGGTCTTTTTGGAAGGACACAAGGAGAAGTTAAGGCAGTTGATGATGTTTCTTTTTATGTCAAAAAAGGAGAGACATTAGGCATCGTCGGTGAAAGCGGTTGCGGGAAATCCACGACTGGCAGGCTTCTGATGCGCTTAATTGAGGCGAGTGACGGCAAGATTATTTTTGAAGATAAAGAGATTACCAGCATGTCAAAATCTGAATTAAGAAAAACCCGCCGGGATATTCAAATGGTGTTTCAGGACCCCTATGCGTCATTAAACCCGCGGCACTCTGTTGAGCAGATTTTAGAAGAGCCTTTGATTGTCCATGGAATTGGTACGAAAGAGGAACGCCGAAAGCAGGTAAGGGAAATGCTGGAGGTGGTGGGCTTAAGCAGTTATCACGCAAAGCGATATCCGCACCAATTTAGCGGCGGCCAGCGCCAGCGGATAGGGATTGCAAAGGCTTTGATGACGAAACCTAAACTGATTATTGCTGATGAACCGGTATCAGCACTCGACGTTTCCATCCAAGCTCAAGTCCTCAATCTAATGAAGGATATCCAAAAGGAGTTCCAGCTTACATACATATTTATCGCCCATGATTTAGGGGTTGTCCGACATATAAGTGATCGTGTCGGTGTCATGTATTTAGGCAGATTAATAGAATTAGTGGAAAGCGAAGAGCTTTACGAAAATCCGAAACATCCATACACAAAGGCCCTGCTATCAGCCGTACCTATTCCAGACCCAGATATTAAGAAGAAAACGATTTTAATCGAAGGGGAGCTTCCAAGTCCGGCCAATCCTCCTTCAGGATGCGCCTTCCATACGAGATGCTCTCAAGTTATGGATATTTGTAAAACGGCCAGACCCGCGGAACACAATCTAAACGGTCATTTTGTTGCCTGTCACTTATTTAACGGGTGAACGGGAAGCATTCATGATAAAAAAACAAATTAGGGGGTAAGAAAGTCAAATGAAAAAAAGGTCTATACTCGTGCTGTTGATTTCTTTATTAGCAATAAGTATGTTTTTAGCTGGCTGTAACACTAAGACAAATACTGACGCAGACGGTAAGAAAAATCCCGGAACAAGTAATGGTTCCAAAAAGGATACTCTTGTCTATGGCCGTGGCGGGGATTCCACTTCCCTTGATCCCATTACCACAACTGAAGGTGAAGCGTTCAAAGTAACACAAAATATTTTTGAAACGTTGTTAGTGTATGGTGAACAAGATACGACAATACATCCTGGACTTGCAGAAGAGTGGAACACCTCCGATGATGGATTAACGTATACGTTTAAACTTCGCCAAGGTGTTAAATTCCACGATGGTACTGATTTTAACGCAGATGCAGTTGTCTTCAACTTTGACCGTTGGATGAACGGGAATGAGGATAAATTCCCTTATTACACAATGTTTGGCGGTTATAAAGCCGATGAAGGACACGTAATTAAAGAGGTTAAGGCAGTTGACCCGAACACAGTTCAGTTCATATTGAAACGTCCTCAAGCTCCGTTCCTGAAAAACATCGCGATGTCTCCATTTGGAATCGCCAGCCCCGCTGCTGTTGAAAAATGGGGCGATGATTTTAGAAGCCATCCAGTCGGAACAGGTCCTTTCAAATTTGTTGAGTGGAAACAAAAAGATCGAATTACCATTGAGAAGAACCCTGACTACTGGCAAAAAGGGCTGCCAAAGTTGAACAAAATTATCTTCCGCGTCATTCCTGAAAATACTGCTCGTCTCAATGCCCTTGCAAATGGTGAGATTGATGTGATGGATGGATTAAATAACTCGGATGAAGCAACTGTGTTGGCAAATGATAAATTGCAGATTATTGAACGTCCGTCCATGAACGTTGGCTATATTGGCTTAACTACTAATCGTCCGCCGCTTGATAACAAGCTTGTCCGCCAAGCAATTAACCACGCAATCGATAAAAAATCAATTATTGATGCTTTCTATGGCGGTAAAGCACTTGCAGCGAAAAATCCAATGCCTCCTTCCATTGAGGGCTATAACGATGCGATTCAGGAATATCCGTTTGATCTAGAGAAAGCGAAAGCTTTATTAAAAGAAGCTGGATTTGAGAAAGGATTTGAAATGGACCTTTGGGCAATGCCTGTAGCACGTCCTTACATGCCGGAAGCAAAAAAAGTGGCAGAGGTTATTCAGGACAGCTTAGGGAAGATTGGTATCAAGGCAAAAATCCAATCTGTTGACTGGCCAACGTATTTAGAAAAAGCACGAAAAGGTGAGTTTGATGCCTTCATGCTTGGTTGGACAGGTGACAATGGAGACCCCGATAACTTTATTTATACCCTTTTAGACAAGGACAGCATTGGAAGCAACAACTATGCTTACTACAGCAATGAGGAGCTTCATAAAATCCTGATTGAGGCACAGACAGAAACGGAGCAATCTAAGCGTAACGAGCTTTACAAAAAAGCCCAGGAAATTATCCATGAGGATGCTCCGTGGGTGCCGCTTGTTCACTCGACTCCGTTGTTAGCGGCAGGGAAAGATGTATTAAATTATTTACCGCATCCAACCGGTTCCGAGTGTTTACTCAATGTAGAATTTAAATAATAATTGGAAAACGGGGGAGGGTGGTTTGCCTCCCCTTTTGATTAATAAAAGAATCTCCTTAAAAAAAGAGGTGAATATCATGTTAACTTATACAGTTCGCCGTCTGCTCTCTTTAATACCCGTTTTAATTGGTATGACGCTAGTTGTTTTTGCGATTATCCATGCAATCCCAGGAAATCCCGCACAAGTCATCCTAGGACAAAGGGCCACAGCTGAAGCGATTGCAAACTTAACAAGACAATTAGGCTTGGACAGGCCGTGGTACATACAATACTTTGAATATATTAAATCCTTACTTCACGGGAATTTAGGGACTTCACTGCAAACTAGAGGGCCAATTAACGAAGAAATTTGGCCTTACTTGGCAGCAACTGCAGAATTGACAATCGTAGCCATGTTCATTGCAATCATGGTTGGAGTAAATGCCGGAATTATCAGTGCCTGGTTCTCGAAATCATGGTTTGATTATGTCGCAATGGTCCTTGCACTTATTGGCGTATCGATGCCTATCTTCTGGCTCGGCCTAATGGGGCAATGGGCGTTTTCGATTGAATTAGGCTGGCTGCCGACGACTGGAAGAGAGGATGTCCGTGATCCGGTTACCGCCATTACCAATATTTATTTACTAGATACCTTGTTACAAGGTAGATTTGATCAATTTGGAACCGTCCTTAAGCATTTAATCCTTCCAAGTTTTGCGCTTGCTACCATTCCGATGGCGATTATCGCCAGGATGACTAGGGCAACAATGCTTGAAGTTATGAAATCCGATTATATTCGCACAGCCAGGGCAAAGGGACTTAGAATGTTCTGGGTGGTGTACAAGCACTCCTTAAAAAATGCGATTATCCCCGTTCTTACCGTTATCGGGTTGCAGACAGGGCTGTTATTGGGAGGAGCGATTCTGACGGAAACCATTTTTGGCTGGCCAGGAATTGGCAGATATTTATATGATGCGATTGGCTATCGTGATTATCCGGTGATTCAGTCCGGCATTTTGGTCATAGCCGCTATCTTTGTTCTTATTAATTTAGTTGTAGATTTATTATATGTCTTCGTCGATCCGAGAATTAAATATACAAAATAGAGGGGGAATCTAGAGTGGCTGAACTTGCAAAAAATCCGGCAGACATCTCGATGATACCTGCCGAAGAAAAGCAGATACCTCCGTGGAAGGAGAACTGGCAATCATTTTATAAGAATAAATTAGCTGTCATTGGCTTAGGAATCGTTATCTTTTTTATCATTATCGCCATCATCGCTCCCTGGATTGCACCCTATAGCTTTAAAGACCAGGTGTTGGCCGATCGGATGCAGGCGCCTTCGAGTAAGCATTGGTTCGGGACAGACGACTTTGGCCGGGATATTTTTTCCCGTGTTTTACATGGAGCAAGAATTTCCTTAACGGTGGGATTTTTCTCGGTATTAGGCTCAGTTGTCATCGGGACCTTACTGGGAATTGTGGCTGGATACTATGGCCGCTGGGTAGATACCATCATCTCCCGTATCTTTGATATCATGCTTGCGTTTCCAAGTATTCTATTGGCGATTGCAATTGTCTCCGTTTTAGGACCATCATTAAAAAATGCCTTAATTGCAATAGCCGTGATTAATATTCCGAATTTTGGCCGGCTTGTCAGATCGAGGGTTTTAAGTGTGAAGCAAGAAGAATATATCATGTCAGCAAGGGCTGTGGGCATGAAGGATACAAGAATCCTCCTTAGACATATTTTGCCTAATAGCGTTTCTCCAGTCATTGTCCAAGCAACATTAGCCATTGCAACAGCGATTATTGAAGCTGCGGCATTAGGATTCCTTGGATTGGGTGCCAGACCACCCGAGCCGGAATGGGGGACTATGCTTGCCGATTCTAGAAATTACATCACTCAAGCACCGTGGACACTGTTTTTCCCAGGGATGGCAATCATGCTGACCGTGCTAGGATTTAACTTAATGGGAGATGGTTTGAGAGATGCGCTTGATCCGAAAATGAAAAACTAGGCGGTGCATTGTCACTGCCTAGTTTTTTAATTTTATAGCTGTGTTAAAGAACATTGTTGATTATGAGCACAATGTTGATTGGAGTGGAAGGCGCGAGACTCCTGCGGGAGCAGCGGGACAGGTGAGACCCCGCAGGCGCTTTAGCGCCGAGGAGGCTCACCGCCCGCCCCGCGGAAAGCGAAGCGCCTGGAACGGAAATCAACATTCACTTTTAACAGAGCCAATTTTTTATAAAATAAATGGTCGCTATCTGTCTTAGAAGTATTAATTATTGTTTTTCAACATTAATAAATAATATAATTATTTCAATATGCTTCTTGGAATTTTTTATCCTTTAGGGGGATTTACTCATTATGAATAACATCGAAGTTTCATTAAATGAAAAAAATATAATTTTAATAGGTTTTATGGGTGTTGGAAAAACGACTGCTGGAATGCTTGTTGCCAAAAAACTTCAGCGTGAATTTATTGATATTGATGAAGAAATTGAAAAAGAATTTGGAATACCCGTTTCAGAGATTTTCAATAAACTAGGTGAAAAGACTTTTAGAGAAAAGGAAAAAAGTGTTATCACCAGTTTTTGTGAACAAAAGAATAAAGTTTTATCCCTAGGTGGAGGAGCTTTTTTGCAAGAAAAAATTAGAAGCGTTTGTTTGACGACTAGTTATGTCATTTTTCTAGATTTATCTTTTGAAAAATGGAAGGAGCGGATTAGTCAAATTATAGATAGCCGTCCTGTATTACAAGGTAAGTCGCTAGAGGAAATGAAAGAGCTTTTTACCAAGCGGCAGGAAACGTATGCAGAGCACCATTTAAAGGTTGTCACTGATGAAAAGGATCCTGAAGTGATTGCCCAGCGTATCATTAACGAATTTGCTTTATTAATGTAGTAGAGAAGGTGTAATCATGAAAAGGACTGTAACAGTTAGAGGAATTACGATTGGCGAAGGGAAGCCGAAAATCTGTGTCCCGTTGGTTGGAGAAACACTGTCGCAATTAAAGGAAGAAACTGAATTTCTAGAAACTTTAGATGTAGATGTTGTTGAGTGGCGGGCTGATTTTTTTGAACACGTGGAAGAAATTAAAAAGGTGAAAGAGGCGCTCAGCGAGATTCGCACAATTCTCCCTACTATTCCTTTAATTTTTACCTTCCGCAGTGCCAAAGAAGGCGGAGAAAGGGAAATCAGCACTGAATATTACCTTGAATTAAATAAGATTATGGCGGGATCTGGTCAGGTAGATATTATTGATGTTGAGTTGTTTAATGCGGATTATGATATTAAAGCTATAATCGAATTTGCCCATGGATATGGAGTGTTCGTCATTATTTCTAATCATGATTTTGACAGAACACCCTCGAAACAAGAAATCGTGTCACGCCTAAGGAAAGCACAGGAATTAGGTGGAGATCTTCCTAAGATTGCGGTGATGCCCAGAAGTTCGGGAGATGTCTTAACCCTTTTAGACGCAACGAACACAATGAACGACCAATACGCAGACAGACCAATCATAACGATGTCGATGGCGGGCAAAGGGCTTATCAGCCGTCTAGCTGGTGAAATATTTGGTTCAGCTCTCACTTTTGGAGCGGCAAAGGAGGCATCGGCCCCAGGACAAATCGATGTGGCCGAATTACGCAGGACAATTAACCTTTTACATTCAAATTTATAATCATTCAAAAAAGCACTCATTGCAGAGTGCTTTTTTGCATTAATAAACATGACAATTGTCACATGAACTTATTCTTCCAGTCACTATAAGAGCTACTCAATTTGGAATATGATTACATTAGAAAACGAAAAGGGAGTTGGAAACATGTTACTAGAAGTGAACAATTTAATTAAACGATACG
Organism: Neobacillus vireti; assembly: GCF_001026695.1. Lineage (GTDB taxonomy): Bacteria > Bacillota > Bacilli > Bacillales > Cytobacillaceae > Neobacillus > Neobacillus vireti. The sequence continues at coordinate 50,823 of NZ_LDNB01000021.1, read as the reverse complement.
GTGATTTCCTTGCATTAGATCATATAACATTTGCTGTAAAAGAAGGAGAAATCTTCGGCTTACTGGGACCAAATGGAGCTGGAAAAACAACGACTATCAGTATTATCTCGAGCCTTACTCAGTATGATGGCGGTGAAGTAAAATTTCTTGGAAAAGAGATCAAGCGGCATGAAATGGAAGTTAAGCAGGAGCTTGGAATCGTTCCGCAAGAAATCGCCTTATTTGAAGATTTAACGGCTTATGAAAATCTGGATTACTTCGGGCGGCTTTACGGACTTAGAGGAAGCCTCTTAAAGGAAAGAATTGCTGAGGCACTCTCGTTTACAGGGCTTACCGATCGACAGAAGGACCGGCCAAAGGGATTCTCCGGCGGGATGAAACGAAGATTAAATATCGCCTGCGCCATCTTGCATCATCCAAAGCTCATCATTATGGATGAACCAACAGTAGGAATCGACCCGCAATCAAGGAATCATATTTTACAATCAATTAAAGAATTAAACAAAATGGGTTCGACGATTATTTATACATCCCATTACATGGAAGAGGTAGAAGAGATATGTACGCGAGTGGCTATCGTCGACCATGGCAGGGTCATTGCCCAGGGAACAAAGGAAGAACTTACCGCCTTCGTTTCCACAGAGGAAAAATTAGTAATTGAATTATCTTCAGTCACTTACACAGTCGTTGAACAGATAAAATCGATCTCTAGCATTCGCGAATGCAGTATCAAAGGAACTAGCTTAGAAGTGATTGGGAAAAAAGGTGAACATAACGTCAGTCGTGTGATTAATTTATTGTCGGAAGCAGGAATTGAAATTCTATCGTTGAATGTAGAGAAGCCAAGTTTAGAGGCTGTGTTCTTGACGCTTACTGGAAGGTCATTGAGAGATTAATAAGAGGAGAGGTGAATCAAATGAAAATATCGATGATTGCTTGGTATACATTCATTCGCAATGTAAGGGATATAAAAGCGATGATTGTGTTTATTTTACTGCCAATTTTAATGATTCTGATTCTTGGAAAGGCCCTGGATAGTGCTTATACCCCAAAGAAAATCGATCCAGTAGTAGTTGGCTATTTCAGTAAAGATGACGGGCTGTTAAACAATTCCTTGAATGAATTTTTTCAAGCAAAAGAAACCAGTTCAATATTAGAAGTGAAAAAATTTAAAACGCTTGAAAGCGGCATGAATCAAGTTAAGTCCGGAAAGTTAAAAGGGTTAATTTATCTTGAAGATGGGATTTCAAACAATTTCCAAAATGGAAAGCAAGTAAAGATTAACTTTTACAGTAAAGAGAAAAACTCTTACGTTCAGCCAGTATTAGAAAGCTTTGTTCGCACCTTTAATATTGGAAACACACTTATCAAGATTAATGGGCAGCAAGTGCAGCCCAACTCTAACACTTCGATTATTAAAGAAGTAAAAATAGTGACAGAAGGGAAAATACCGCGGGGAGTTGATTATTATTCGCTGACAGCATTATTTCAATCACTGTTATTCGGAGCTATTTTTGGAATTTTTGCGATTACGAAGGATATGGGAAACCATACAAATCTACGAATGAATGCTGCGCCAATCCAGACTAGTAAAATCATCTTTGGAAAATTATTGGGAAGTTCAATGACCCTGTACGGAATATCGTTATTGATTTTTCTTATCTCGAAATTTGCCTTTCAAGCAAATTGGAATGGCAGCTTATGGCTTATTTTACTTGTACTGTTCCTATTTTCAACCATTTCAGTCGCATTTGGTATGATTCTAGCGTATTTGTCAAAAAGCACGATGGCATCAGCATTAAGTATCTTTATTATTGGTACCATCCTTACATTAGTTGCTGGTGGATTTTCACGAATGGACGGAAAAGTAATTGAAATGCTGAGCTACCTTTCACCCAACACCTATGCGCAAAAGGCGCTATTTACCAATATTTATGATGGTACCTTTGCGCAATCGAATATTCTCGGATTAGTATTATATATGATTATTGTTGTTACCCTTACATTTATTACTGGAAGGAGGAGAATTGCATGACCATTTTCGTGAATTCTATAAAAAGAATTTTTCGTAATAAAGTTCAGATTTTCTTTATCTTGTTGTTTCCTCTTGCCTTTACGACGTTAGGGTTTATTGGGCAGGAACCTTCAGTAAAAGTCGCTGTAATTGATAAGGATCATACAGAATTTACAGCTGATTTAGCCGGTAATTTAAAAACAAAAGCTGAAATCCGCCATGTTAAAGAGGAAGAAATAAACAACAATCTTAAAACATTAAAGGTGGATTATGTGGTTGTGATTGATAAGGGATTTACAGATAACCTCATTCAAGGAAAAAATGGAGGGATTACGAGTTACTCTGTTAAGGAGTCGAATTTCTCTAAGCCGGTGGGGGCATTATTAGAGCAATGGCTTAACCATGCCATTATGGTTGCTGAGGCCGTCGAACATAATCCAGATTCTTTCTACAAGGAATTTTCCAACTATGACCAGCATGGTGCAATTCAACTCAATCACAAATTAGCCGTTAACGAAGGAGCGGAAAGAACGAGATCGGTGTTGGGATATCTTATCATTTCGATGTTATATACTTCCTTAATTGTTGGTTTGTTCATCATTTTTAATAAAAACAACCATACGCTCTATCGTACACTTACCGCACCTGTAAAAATAAGAACCTACATGCTTCAAATTGTTAGCAGCTTTCTATTTGTTTCGTTTATACAAATTTCCTTTGTCCTGCTGATTTTAAAATATGTTTACAAACTGTACCTTGGTAGTGCCGGGCTTTCCATCTTTGTCTTGTTGCTTTTATTTTCACTAGTCTCGGTATCATTTGGCGTGGCGATCAGTTCACTTTCAAAAAACATCGTTCAGGCCTGCTTAATTGGTATCTGTTTAGTAGCGCCGCTTGCAATGCTCGGTGGTGCCTACTTCCCACTCGACTTTGCGCCGGATATCATCAAGACGTTAAGTAACTTCACACCGGTATCATGGGTTATACATGGAATTGAGAAGCTTTTGCATGGCGATTCCCTAACTTCTCTCGTAAAAGAAGTATCAATCCTATTAATGTTTTCAATTATTTTCTTCTTATTAGGAACATTTAGAAAGGCAGATATTGCTAAATAAAGTATAATGAAGGAAAAGATTAATGGCAGGGGATGACATGAACTATATTGTTAAGGCAGCGATTATCCTATACCTTAGTTTAAACCTAATTATCGATTATCATATACCATACCAACAGCTCTTAATCCTCTTGGTGATTATCGCCGTAAATATTTTTAAAGAAAGATATTTCGATTCTGTTTATTTAGCCATCGTAACGCTGCTATTAACATATGCAGCCGTTACGGTGGATTTCCGTTTTTCTATCCTGTTCGCGCTATGTAGCTATGACTTTATTTTAAAAAGAATGTTTGTTGGACTCGGCGTAACAACTGCGTGCATGATTTATTTACTGAGATCAAGTGATTTGCTCTTAACCAACCTGTTGATTGTTCTTTTTACCAGTTTACTAGCTTATGTTATTCGTAAAGGGAAGGAAGAGAGAGACAGTTTTAAACAAATAGTAGATAACGAGCGCCGTTTACGGTATGAACTTGAAGATACAAAGGCGAAGCTGCTTCATTCGTCAAAAGAAATCGCTAATATAACTGAAGTCAGAGAACGGAATCGAATTGCCCAAGAAATACACGATAATATCGGACATAGCATTGCAGGAGTTTTATTCCAGCTGCAAGCGGCATACAAGCTGCATTCAAGGGACAATGAGAAATCATTAAACATGATTCAGAGTTCTATTGAAGGGTTGGCAAAATCGGTCGAGTTACTCCGTAATACCGTACATAATATTAAGCCAAAACAACATTTAGGAATAGAATATTTAAAAAACATCATCGACAATTTCAGCTTTTGCCCGGTAGAACTTCTAATTAGTGGTGATTTGAATACCATACCTGCCAGCCATCTAGAATTATTAAGTACAAATTTAAAAGAGGCATTAACGAACGCTTCACGTTATTCCAAAGCAACAAAAATCGAGGTAAAGATTGAAGTAACTGAGCAATATTCGAGGATGTATATAAAAGACAACGGGGTAGGTTGTAAAACGATGAAAGAAGGACTCGGGCTAAGTGGGATGCGTGAAAGAGTAAGAAATATTGGCGGCAGTCTTTCAATCTCCGCAAATGATGGATTTTTAATTGTTTGTCTAATTCCGAGGGAAGGAGGTGGGATATTTGAAGATTCTAATCGTTGATGATGATGCATTAATTCGTGATGGATTGAAGATTCTGATTGATCTCGAAAATGACTTTGAGGTAACAGGCACGGCAGCGAATGGACAGGAAGCATTTGAAATGTGTCAAAAGCAACGGCCTGATTTAGTGTTGATGGACATCCGCATGCCCATTATGGACGGTGTACTGGGTACGAAATTAATTAAGCAACATTTTAATACTATTAAAGTAGTTATCTTAACGACCTTTAAGGATGATGACTATATCAAAGAGGCGATAAAAAGCGGTGCAGAAGGGTATATCTTGAAAAATCAACCATCTGACAGCATCATCGAAAGTCTTCGAGCGGTGGGGAAGGGGAATATTGTTTTAGAAAGAGAAGTTGCAAGTGCTCTTTCGACAATGCTTAAAGATGAGAAGAAGGCACCGTTGAAATTAGACCTTTCAGACAGGGAATTAGAGATACTTGGGTTAATTGCAGAAGGTTTGTCCAATAAAGAAATTGCACAACGGATTTATTTAAGCGAGGGAACGATAAGGAACTATACCACAGGGTTACTTGAAAAATTAAAGTTACGGGATCGGACGCAGCTTGCGATATATTATTTGAAAAACTTTTGATGAATGGTCCGTTAATGAAATTCGAAGTATATTAAAACTCTTTCATACAAGCCTTTAAACATTAAGCAAGCACTCACAACTGAGTGCTTTTGTTATTTCAATTACTTCCTTGTTTTAGAGGATTTCATATACATAAGATATAATTCAAGTAAAAATAGTCGTAAGCATATAATTCCAATAAGAAAGGTGGGTTTTTGTGACTGAAAATATTCGTTCCATCCCAAGTCCTCTTGTAAAAACAAATCAATGGGTTATTGTCATAAGTGTACTGCTAACATGGGTGTCAGGTATTGAATGGTTTTTATTAGTTCCGTTCCTTTCAGGAGTATGCGGACTAATATTCGGATTAAATCCGATAATGCAGGTGGCAAGTTTATTTTTGAGGAAGGAGCCAAATGCTTACATTCCTGAGGATTGGGAGCAGCAGCGATTTAATCAAACCATTGCTGTATCGTGTCTTGGAATAGGGTTTGTCAGCTTTTTGCTTAATTGGGATGTAGTGGGTAATATATTTACGATAATTGTTGCAGTTGCAGCATTTGTTGCCATTCTAGGCTTTTGTATTGGCTGTTTTATTCATTTTCAATGGAAGCAATATAAATATAGGCGCAGCATTAAATAGTGGTTTAGATTAAAGTTGCAGCAAATTACTAAAGGGTTCCGTTTTGGGGGCAAAACGTTAAATTGACACAAGAAATGGCATAAGAATTGACTATGCCATTTTTCTTTTTTCCTTTTTATAGAGAATTGACAGCCTAAATTACATAAATATTTTATAGGACAATGATTGTTGTACGCTAAAAAATAGTTGTAAATTAACGTGTCAAACGAACATTCAAATTCATTGATATTGTATCGAAATATTTTTTAAAAAAATAGTTGACACCCCTCGCTACTCGGTGTTACGATGTAGTTGTAATAAGTAACACTAAATAGTGTGATTTCCCATTAGCTATTAGGTGAAAATTTTTACCTCGGTACTATGTTATACTGAATATAAGTCAGACAGAATAGAGGTGGCTCTGAACATGGAAAATTTAACTGAAATGCTGAAGGGTTCGCTGGAAGGCTGTGTGCTGGAAATTATCAGCCGCCATGAAACCTATGGCTACGAAATTACACGCCGCCTAAACGAGCTTGGATTTACCGAAGTCGTGGAAGGGACGGTCTACACCATCCTCGTGCGGTTAGAAAAGAAAAAACTCGTGAGCATAGAAAAGAAACCGTCAGATATGGGACCGCCCCGCAAGTTTTACTCACTTAATGAGGCTGGCCGCCAGGAACTTGAATTGTTTTGGAAAAAATGGGACTTTGTATCCTCAAAAATCAACGTCTTGAAGTCAATCTAGCTTCATAAGATATTCCATCAGATATTTTTGGAGTGTCTTGTTCAGCTTTATAAAAAAGGAGGAAAAATAACATGATGGAAATGTTCAAAAAAATGATTGGTGATAAAAAAGAATACAAGATGATGATGGCACGGGTTGAAGCCCTGCCAGAGGACTACCACTTTGTATTTAAGCAAATTCAAAACTATATGTGGAAGTTCGCATCGGGCAATGGAATGGATATGCTGCACATGCAGTATGAATTAATCGAGTTGTTCGAAGCCGGTGCGGCGGAAGGCAGACAAGTGCTTGAAATCACTGGCGATGACGTGGCGTCCTTTGCCGACGAACTAGTGGCAAACGCTAAAACCTATGTCGCCAAGTATCGTGAGGATTTGAATCAGAGTATCATGAAGCGATTGGGAAAAAAATAAATACAATAGATAATACCGACTGAATAGCTGGTTACAAATGTGAATTGCCACCTTCGTTATTCAGTTATTTTTTCAACTAGGTACTAAGTCATACAGATTATCAGTCAGACTAAATAGTAGAGTGTAGGCAATCTAGCACCAAAAGGCGCATTTTATAAGGAGGAAAAAAGTATGAACAGTGCAGCGATTTCTGTAAAAGGGTTAAAAAAATCCTTTAAAGACAAGGAAGTCTTAAAAGGGGTAGATTTTGAGGTCCGGCGTGGCGAAATTTTCGCACTGCTGGGCTCAAATGGAGCGGGCAAGACGACGACGGTCAGCATCCTCTCGACGCTAATGAAGCCCGATGGCGGTGAAGTAGGTATTTGCGGTTTTGACGTCCAGCGTCAACCGGATCAGGTTCGTCAGAACATCAGCCTGACAGGACAGTTCGCAGCTTTAGACGGCATGCACACTGGGCGGGAAAATCTGATGATGATCGCCAAGTTGCGGGGAGTATCCAATCCCGCTCAAGTCGCCGACAATCTGCTTGCAAGATTCACCCTGCGTGACGCGGCCAATCGCCGGGCGGACAAATATTCCGGCGGAATGAAGCGCCGGCTTGACATCGCCATGAGCCTGATCGGGACGCCAGCAGTCATTTTTCTTGACGAACCGACGACAGGGCTTGACCCCGAAGCGCGGATTGAAGTCTGGGAGACCGTCAAGGAGCTTGCTGGCGGCGGCACGACCATCTTGCTGACGACCCAGTACTTGGAGGAAGCCGAACAACTCGCGGACCGTATCGCCATCCTGCATGGTGGAAAAATCATCACGACCGGTACCCTTACCGAACTCAAAGAGATGTTCCCGCCAGTGAAAGTGGAGTATATCGAGAAACAGCCGACATTAGAGGAAATTTTCCTTGCGATCATCGGCAAAAAGGAGGAGAAGTAAATGAAAGGCAAAACAGGGGTATTACTAGGACGTTTAATGCGCAACATCATGCGCAGCCCGGATACGATTATCACGGTGGCGATTACGCCGATTATGATGATGCTGCTGTTTGTCTACGTTTTTGGCGGTGCTATAGAAACAGGCACGAACAACTACGTTAATTATTTATTGCCGGGAATCTTGCTGATGGCGATTGCATCCGGGGTCGCTTACACTTCCCTGCGGCTGTTTACGGATGTAAAGAGCGGGCTGATGGCGCGTTTCATTACCATGCCCATCAAGCGCTCGTCGGTATTGTGGGCTCACGTGTTGACCTCGCTTGTTTCCAATGCGCTTACTATCGTGGTGGTGATCATCATAGCGCTCTTGATGGGCTTTCGTTCCAACGCTGATATCCTGCATTGGCTTGCGGTAGCTGGGATACTCGGGCTGTTTACGCTGGCGCTGACATGGCTGGCGGTCATTCCTGGATTGACAGCGGGGTCTATGGAAGGGGCGACAGCCTACTCGTACCCGCTGATTTTCCTGCCGTTTATCAGTTCGGCCTTTGTCCCCACCGAAACCATGCCTAAAATTGTCCGTGCGTTCGCTGAGAACCAACCCGTGACTTCAATCGTGAATGCGATTCGCGCTCTCTTGTATGAAGGGTCTGTTGGCAACGAAATCTGGATCGCGCTTGCTTGGTGCGTCGGCATTATGGTCATCGCCTACTTCTTCGCCAGTAAAGCATTTACACGCCAGTTAGGGTAAGTACACCATTATGGGCTAAGCCATACCAATCGTCCGCCGCTGCAATGAATGCATTTGTTATCACATGGAAGGCAGCATAATTGTTTGCCTTCTATTTTTTTAAACATTTATATACATAATAATTGTATATCCTTAAAACGTAAAATGTAAGCGATTTCAAATTAAAAAGCAGTGATTTCCAATTAAAACAGAAAATTAAGCAATATTTATATTGAATAATTATATAATCGTGTGTATAATAATTCATTATTAAAGCAATGCAGGAGTTGAGGAAATGAAGGCTGCAATTATTGGTGGAACAGGATACGGGTCAATTGAATTAGTAAGGTTAATGAAAAAGCACCCTCACATAGAAATAGGTACAGTTGTTTCCAACTCGCATGCAGGGGCCAAGTTTAGTGAAAATTATCCGCAGCTGTCTAATATCGTTGATCCTATTCTTGAAGCATTCAATCCAGATAGAATATGCCAGGAAAACGACCTTGTATTTTTTGCGACACCCTCAGGAGTGAGTAGTAAACTTGTTCCACCACTATTGGATAGAGGGATAAAATGTATTGATTTATCTGGAGATTTCCGGCTAAGGTCAAGCGAGGAATATGAATCATGGTATAAACATACACCAGTCTCAGAGGATTATTTAAACCATGCAATATACGGTTTAAGTGAAATTTATGCAGAAAAGATTAAAACTGCAAATCTAATAGCCAATCCTGGCTGCTATCCGACAGCTGCTGCACTGGGCCTTATTCCAATACTTAAATCTAATTTAGCGGATTTAAATACAATAATAATTGATGCAAAATCAGGGGTTTCTGGTGCTGGGAGAGGACTTTCATTAACTTCCCACTACGCAGAAATTAATGAAAACTTAAAAGCTTATAAATTAGGAGCGCATCAGCATATACCGGAAATTGAGCAGACTTTTCAGGATGAAACTGGTCATCCAATCACGATTACTTTTACGACCCACTTGGTGCCTATGACAAGAGGGATCATGTGCACGATGTATTTATCGTTAAACGAGAACGTTACCACTGATGAGATTCAACAAATATACAGTGAATTTTATAAATATAAACCGTTTGTGAGAGTCAGATCTCAAGGTGCTTTTCCGGCTACTAAAGAAGTACTTGGTTCGAACTATTGCGATATTGGGCTTCATTTTGATGCAAGAACAAATCGATTAACCGTTATTTCCGTCATCGACAATTTAGTTAAAGGAGCAGCAGGCCAGGCCATTCAAAATGTAAATATCATGAATGGCTGGGATGAACAGACAGGACTTGAATTTATCCCAATGTACCCATAAATATTTACTAGTTTTATAGTCCAACAGAGTAACCTAGGGAAATTAAAGGAGGAAAATTAAGTGATACAGGCAATAACCACTAATGAAATAATTGTTTCTGAAAAGGAAAGTGTTACCCTGCCTAAAGGCTATAAAGCTGGCGGAATGCATTGTGGAATAAAAAGAAAACGACTCGATCTGGGGTATATTGTGTCAGATGTTCCTGCCGCTGTTGCGGGTGTATATACAACAAATTTATTTCAAGCAGCCCCATTATTAGTTACACAAGAAAGTATAGCGAAAGAAAATAAAATCCAAGCAATTCTTGTGAATTCCGGTAATGCCAATGCTTGTACTGGCGAACAAGGATTAGCAGATGCACTGACCATGCAAAAAGAATTCGCATACGAAATGGGAATTCAAGACCACTTGGTTGCAGTAACATCTACTGGGGTTATTGGTGAATTGCTTCCTATGGGTAATATCACAAATGGCATTAAACAAATTCTCCAGAAAGAATATGAAAATGAAGAAAACTTTAAGAAAGCAATCCTAACTACAGATACAAGTACAAAAGAGATTGCCGTTCAGTTTACTATTGACGGAAAAACAGTAAGCATCGGCGGTGCAGCTAAAGGTTCTGGAATGATCCATCCCAATATGGCTACGATGCTCGGCTTCGTCACAACGGATGCAAACATTGCCCATGAAGATCTTCTTTCTGCCTTAAGAGAAGTAACGAATACAACATTCAATATGATCACTGTAGATGGAGATACAAGCACAAACGACATGGTATTGGTAATGGCGAATGGGCTGGCAGAGAATAACGAGCTTACTAAAGATCATTCAGAATGGGACGTTTTTAAACAGGGGTTACAGATTGTTTGTGAATCACTTGCTAAAAAAATTGCCCGTGATGGCGAAGGAGCTACAAAGCTAGTCGAAGTAAAAGTTAATGGCGCCTTCAGCACTAATGCAGCAAGAGCAGTTGGAAAATCAATCATTTCTTCTAATCTTGTTAAAACAGCTATCTATGGAACTGATCCAAACTGGGGAAGAATAGTTACGGCCATAGGCTATAGCGGTGTACCAGTAGAACCAACTGCAATTAAAGTTTCAATTGGTCCATTCACTGTATTCGAAAACGGTCTGCCAAGTCAATTTATTGAAGAAGAAGTGAAGGAATACTTAGAGTCAGAAAATGTAAAGTTAATTGTTGAATTAAATCAAGGTGATTCTTGCGCAACTGCCTGGGGATGCGACTTAACATACGATTATGTGAAAATCAACGCATCATACCGTACTTAAGGAGGCCGAAAAATGAAATATTTAGTCATTAAGTGTGGCGGCAGTGTGTTAGATAGTCTACCAAGATCATTTTTTGAAGATGTGGTTAAGATGCATCAGCTCGGAGAATGGACACCAATTATTGTCCATGGCGGCGGCCCACTCATCACTTCATTATTAAAGAGCTTAAACGTTGAAACCAAATTCGTAAATGGACTCAGGGTAACGGATCATCAAGTTTTAGATGTAGTAGAAATGGTTCTAAGCGGTTCTGTTAATAAACAGGTGGTAAGAAATATTGTTGAGGTTGACGGAAATGCGATTGGCGTAAGTGGAGTAGACGGAGGTTTATTAAAAGCTATACCAGCACGAGATGCCAAGACATTAGGCTTCGTTGGCGAAGTAGTGGAAGTCAATCAAAGCATAATCGAAGGGATCATCAATCAAGGTTACATTCCAGTTATCTCACCTGTTGGAATTGATTTCAGTGGGCAACGCTATAACATAAACGGCGACATCGCGGCATCCGCAATCGCAAATGCTTTAGGAGCAAATCTTTGCTTTATCAGTGATATTCCGGGGATTTTAATTGAACAGAATGGAAAAAAAATGAAACTTGATAAAGTTTCAAAATCAATCATCGAAGAAATGATCGGCAATCAAACTATATATGGCGGAATGATTCCAAAGGTAACCGCGGCAATTGACGGCCTTGTTCATAACATACCTGAAGTTGGTATTATCAACGGACTTGATAAAGATAGCCTAATAGATTTTGTAAACGGAAAGAATATCGGAACAAAAATTATTTTAGAGGAGATTGCGTAATGACAACTAATAATTCTATCTCCGTAGCGTCGCCTGTCATGGCAACTTACTCCCGCTTTCCAATCACAATCGTGAAGGGAAAAGGAAGTTACGTATGGGACGATCAAGGGCATAAATTCTTAGATTTCACATCCGGTATTGCCACCTGTAATTTAGGCCATGTTCCAGACGTGGTTAAAGGGAAACTAGAAGAACAATTACAAAATATCTGGCATTGCTCAAACCTCTACAATATACCGAACCAAGAGCAACTTGCATCCCTTCTTACAACAAACAGCTGCGGTGACCAAGTCTTTTTTTGCAATAGTGGTGCAGAAGCAAATGAAGCCGCAATAAAACTAGCTAGAAGATACGCAAATAAGGTTAAAGGCAGCGGCTCATCCGACGTCGTCACATTCCAGCAATCATTTCATGGCAGAACTTTAGCCACCTTAACAGCTACTGGACAGGAAAAAATCCAACAGGGATTTTCACCGCTAATGCCTGGGTTCAGCTACCTGCCATACAATGGCAGCGAAGCACTGGAAAAACTTCATATAATCAAACCGGCTGCAGTACTGCTTGAGCTTATTCAAGGAGAAGGCGGAGTCATTCCCGCAAATAAGGATTGGGTAAAAAAACTCTCCCAGATTTGTAAAGCAAACGATATCCTGCTAATGGTCGACGAAATTCAAACTGGAATCGGCCGAACAGGTACCCTTTTTGCCTATGAACAATACGAAATTGAACCAGATATCATCAGCATTGCCAAAGGCCTCGGCTCAGGCTTTCCAATCGGAGCCATCATTGCAAAAGAAGAGGCGGCAAAAGGTTTTGAGCCAGGCAGTCACGGCAGTACCTTTGGCGGGAATCCATTAGCGACCGCAGCAGGGCTGGCCACAGTTACCCATATACTTGAAAGTAATTTACTCAAACACGTTATCCAAATCACGGATTACTTGGATCAACAACTCCAAGACTTGAAGGAAAAATACTCTTTTATAAAAGAAATCCGAGGAAAAGGCCTGCTTAAAGGTTTGGTTATTGAAGCCAATGCTATAGAAATCGTCCAAAAAGCAATAACGAAAAACCTTCTTATTTTAACAGCCGGCCAGAATGTCGTTCGGATTTTACCACCGTTAACTGTAACAAAAGAAGAAATCAACGAATTTGCGAATAAATTGGAATGTGTTTTTCTAAGTTTAGAGGAAGGCGAGTGAGCGAACTTGGAGCAGGGATACCTTACTTTGGAAACGGGAGAAGTATTTGAAGGCTCCTTAATCGGTGCTGAAAAGGATTCTCTTGGAGAAGTAGTTTTTAACACGAGCATGACCGGATACCAAGAAATCATCACCGACCCTTCATACGCTGGTCAAATCATCACCTTCTGCTATCCGATTATAGGAAACTATGGAATCAATGCACTGGATGATGAAAGCATTACACCTGCATTATCAGGGGTAATAATCGGTGATTTATGCGAGATACCAAGTCATTATCAGTCGATTCATAAGTTTTCTGAAAAACTAAAACAGGCAGGAGTTCCCGGTATAGCGGGAGTAGATACTAGACTTCTCGTCAAAACAATCCGCAACCGCGGGACAGTCAAAGGATACTTATGCCATACGAAGAAGGCAAAATTGCCAATAACAGAAAAACAGGCATTTTGGGTTGAAAAAGTATCGACTAAGGTAACGCAATATTTCAAAAATAAAGGGCCACATGTAGTTTTATTTGACTATGGTTATAAAAAATCTATTCTACATGCTCTTTTAGATGAAAACTGTGCGGTTACAATTGTGCCATATAACACTCCTTTTGAAAAAATAAAAGCGATAAATCCGGATGGTGTCTTGTTAAGCAACGGACCAGGCGACCCAATGGAACTTCAAAAGTGGTTCCCGGAGATTAAAAAGATTACCCAAGCTTACCCTGCACTCGGAATATGTCTTGGACACCAATTAATTGCCTTAGCATATGGAGCCCATACGAAAAAACTTGCCTTCGGACATCGCGGCGGCAACCACCCGGTTAAGGAACTAACCACTGGTAAGGTCAAAATAACAGCCCAAAATCACGGCTACGTTGTTGTTGACGAAAGTATTGATAAGAACGTTTTTGCTGTAACCTTTCGAAATGTAAATGATCGATCAATTGAAGGTCTGAAGCATCAATGCTATCCAATTCAAACCGTCCAATTTCATCCCGAAGCCCATCCGGGACCAAGCGATACAGAATATATATTAAAAGATTTCGTAGGTCAGATTGCATCATTGGGAGAGACCGTTTATGCCGCTAAATAAAAACTTAAAAAAAGTCCTCGTTATCGGATCTGGCCCAATTGTCATTGGCCAGGCTGCAGAATTTGATTATGCCGGGACACAGGCATGTATTGCCCTTAAAGAAGAGGGAATTGAGGTCGTTTTAATCAATAACAACCCGGCAACGATTATGACAGATGAGACATACGCCGACAAGGTATATATCGAACCGTTAAACGTAGCAACCATTGAAAAGATTATTCAAAAAGAAAAGCCAGATGGTGTGATCGGCACACTTGGCGGGCAAACAGGATTGAATTTAACTGTTCAGCTTTATGAACAAAACATATTAGAAAAATATAATGTTGAACTGCTTGGAACCTCCGTGGAGTCCATCAAAAATGGTGAAGACCGGGAAAAATTTCGTAACCTGATGCTTGAAATCGCTGAACCGATACCGGAATCAGCGATCATTCACAGCTTTGAAGAAGGGGCAGCTTTTGTAAAGAAAATTGGCTTTCCAGTCATCATTCGCCCAGCCTATACCCTTGGAGGAGAAGGAGGCGGCTTTGCATATAACGAAGTGGAACTCGAAATCGCTCTAAAGAAAGGCTTAGCGTCAAGTCCGATTCATCAAGTATTAGTCGAAAAAAGCATTAAAGGCTGGAAGGAAATTGAATATGAGGTCATGAGAGACGGCAATGATACATGCATCATTGTTTGTAACATGGAAAACATGGACCCTGTTGGTATTCATACAGGAGATTCGATTGTTGTTGCACCATCACAGACATTAACAGATGTTCAATATCAAATGCTCCGTGACGTTTCGATAAGAGTGATTAGGGAACTAGAAATAATTGGCGGATGCAATATCCAGTTCGCGCTTCACCCGGAATCGAATCAATATTACATCATTGAAGTGAACCCAAGGGTCAGCCGCTCGTCAGCACTTGCCTCAAAAGCAACCGGGTATCCAATTGCCCGAATGGCGGCAAAATGTGCCATTGGTTATCACCTGGATGAGATTGTGAATCCAATAACAGGTAATACCTTTGCTTCATTTGAGCCGGCGATTGATTATATTGTAGTAAAACTGCCTCGCTTTCCGTTTGACAAGTTCCCTGAAGCTGACAGAACACTCGGAACACAAATGAAAGCAACCGGAGAAGTCATGGCAATTGACCGTACTTTTGAAGGGGCATTAAATAAAGCAATCCGGTCAATGGAAATGAATGTTTACGGTCTCTGCCTTGAGGGAAATAGGTCTTTAAACGAGAATTCCTTGTTTGAACTGCTTGAAAATGCAAATGACCAAAGGCTTTTCGTAATAGCCGAAGCATTCAGAAGAGGAAATTCTTTTGAAAAAATTCAACAGTTAACCGGGATTGACCCATGGTTTTTACACAAAATTAGCTCAATCGTTGCGTTAGAAACGGAACTAGCTTCCTTTGACTGGGGCAATGTTCCGACAGCATTGCTGAAAAAGGTAAAACGTAACAATGTTGCCGACAAGCTATTAGCGCAAATATTTAATATCCCAGAAAAAAAGGTCAGAAATAAGTGGAGAGAACTCAACTGGAAACCAGGCTATAAGATGGTGGATACTTGTTCGGCAGAGTTTGATGCCATTACACCGTACTACTATTCTACATGGCACGGATTTGATGAAGTAGAAGTGACGAACAAACGGAAAATCCTTGTCATTGGATCTGGCCCAATCCGTATCGGCCAGGGAATTGAATTTGATTATTGTTCAGTCCATGCCGCAAAAGCGATCAAGAAAAAAGGCTATGAAGCGGTAGTAATTAATAACAATCCTGAAACCGTTAGTACGGACTATTCAGTTGCCGACCGGCTGTATTTTGAACCACTTGCTGCTGAAGATGTCCTTCATGTCATTGAAAAAGAAAAAGTTGACGGTGTATTGATTCAGTTCGGCGGGCAAACGGCTATCAATCTGGCGCAGGCGTTAGAAGAAGAGGGCGTCAATATTTTAGGGACTAGAGTTGAAAATATAAATCTTCTTGAAGATCGAAAGGAATTTTATCAGCTTTTAGAAAACTTAAATATCCCGCATATCGAAGGGAAAACAGCAGCATATTCTGAAGAACTAATAGAAGCAGCGGCCCAGTTGGGTTACCCAGTGCTTGTCCGTCCATCGTATGTCATTGGCGGTCAAGCGATGTTTACAATTTTTTCAGAAGAGGAACTAAAACAGTATATCATTCAGCTGGAGAAAAATTCTCATGCGGAGATGTGGCCGTTATTAGTCGATAAATTTTTGCCAGGGCTAGAATGTGAGGTTGATGTGATCAGCGATGGCTGCAACATAGTTGTTCCGGGAATTTTTGAACATATTGAAAAAGCCGGTGTTCATTCAGGTGACAGCATCTCGGTGTTTCCACCGCTCTCGTTATCAGCAAAAACCAAAGAAACAATCATTCATTATGCAGAAAAAATTGCAACATCAGTATCAGCAATCGGCATGATGAACATTCAATATGTCATTTATAATGATGAAGTCTTTGTGCTTGAGGTAAACCCGCGTTCATCAAGAACCGTGCCAATCATCAGTAAAATAACGGGGATTCCAATGATTGAATGGGCTGTAAGTGTCCAATTAGGAGAATCTCTAAACGACCTATCCTCAGATAAAGGTTTGCTTTCTGAACCTGACTTTTTTGCTGTCAAAACGCCGGTGTTTTCATCAAGCAAGCTTAAGGGTGTGGATCATGTGCTTGGACCGGAAATGAAATCAACCGGGGAAGTACTTGGAATGGGAGAAACGTATCAGGCGGCACTTGAAAAAGCGATTTCTGCACTTAAGGGAAACACGGAAGCCGAGTATCTGTTTTGTTCTATTTCTGACCGAGAAAAACCTGAAAGTCTTTCAATTATGAAGGAACTTAGCAAGCTCGGTTACAAGATTGTTGCGACAGCGGGAACTGCGTTGTTTTTCCAAAGCAATGGTCTTAAGGTTGAACAAGTGGTCAAAAATGATAAAGAGGTAAATGAGCTTTTTCGAAAACAGCCAATCAAGGCTGTAATTAATATCCCAAGCCAAGGGCGAAATAAACTCAAATTTGGTTTTAAAATTCGAGAACATGCCGTTCGTTACCAGCTGCCAGTATTTACACATCTAGATACGCTTGAAGCATTTTGCAGTTTACAAAATCCATTCATGTCAGATGGGGAAGTACGAACAATCCGTGAGTTTGATAATTTGAAAAAAAGAGGTGTTGACCATGTTAGAAGCATATAAATTAAGTAAAATGGAAAAAAATCATTTGAAGGGAAAAGATTTTTTACAGCTTTCAGACTACAGCACTGACGATATTCATTATTTGTTAGACGTGGCCCAGGAGTTAAAGGCACAGCAGAAACAGGGAAAACCTCATCCGTATTTAAGCGGAAAAGTATTAGGGATGATTTTTGAAAAATCATCAACTCGTACACGAGTATCGTTTGAAGTTGGCATGCTTCAGCTTGGCGGTCATGCCATTTTCCTTAGTTCGAAGGACATCCAGCTAGGCAGAGGCGAAAGTATTTCTGATACAGCGAAAGTATTATCCCGTTATGTCGATGGAATTATGATTCGCACATTTTCACACGATTCGGTTGAAGAGTTGGCGGAGCATGCTTCAATCCCTGTTATTAATGGATTAACAGATTTACAACACCCATGTCAGGTATTAGCGGATCTCTTGACCATCCTAGAACATAAAGGAAAACTGGTCGGCTTAAAGATGTGCTATTTGGGAGACGGTAATAATAATATGGCGCACTCGCTGATGGAGGGTGCAGTTAAAACAGGAATGAATTTTAGTATTGCTAGCCCGGAAGGTTATCTGCCAAATGGAAAAGTAACAGGGAAGGCAATCGAAGCGGGCAAACTTACAGGAAGTACGGTTGAGGTTACAAACAATCCACAGGAAGCTGTTAAAGACGCAGATGTCATCGTTACAGATGTGTGGACCAGTATGGGGCAGGAAGAAGAAACCGAAAAGCGATTGAAGGTATTCGAATCTTATCAAGTAAATGAGGATCTATGCAAGCTTGCTAAGAACGACTTTATCTTTTTACATTGTCTGCCGGCACATCGCGGTGAAGAGGTTACCGCCGATATTATCGATGGACCCCACTCGGTTGTATTCGATGAGGCTGAGAACCGCCTTCATGCACAAAAAGCAATTTTAAAATTATTACTAGCAAAATAGTATTTATTTTTTTGAGATTTGCTGTATAATAATTCTATCTAATGAATATTAATGCAATCTAACGAAAGGGAGAATACAAATGACTAAGGAAAAAATTGTTTTGGCCTATTCAGGCGGTTTAGATACATCGGTATCGGTTAAATGGATTCAGGAAAAATACGGCTATGATGTGATTGCACTAGGGCTTGATGTTGGTGAAGGGAAAGATTTAGAGGCGATTAAAAATAAGGCTTTGAATGTGGGAGCGAGTAAAGCGTATATCGTCGATGCAAAGGAATTGTTAGCGAAGGAATATATTTTACCGGCTTTAAAGGCAAATTGCTTATACGAAGGTAAGTATCCATTATCCTCAGCCCTTTCCCGACCGTTGATTTCTAAATTACTAGTTGAGGTTGCTGAAAAAGAGGGTGCAACCGCTGTTGCCCACGGTTGTACTGGAAAAGGAAATGATCAAGTTCGTTTTGAAGTTTCGATTCAAGCGTTAAATCCAAGTTTAAAAGTGGTGGCTCCTGTTCGTGAATGGGGCATGACCCGTGATGAGGAGATTGCCTATGCCGAGGAAAATGGAATTCCAATCCCTGTTGATTTAGACAATCCGTTTTCGATTGATGCTAACATTTGGGGCCGTGCCTGTGAAGCTGGAGTGCTTGAAAATCCATGGGCAGAGGCACCGGAAGCGGCGTTTGATTGGACGAATCCAATTGAATTAACACCAAATGCAGCGGAATATGTGGAAATTGAATTTGACCAAGGTGTCCCTGTTGCTCTAAATGGCGAAAAGCTGCCATTAGTACAGTTAATTGAAACGTTAAATGAGCTTGGCGGCAAGCACGGTGTGGGCCGTATCGATCATATTGAAAATAGATTAGTAGGCATTAAATCGCGTGAAGTGTATGAAAATCCAGCAGCGCTCATTTTAATCAATGCTCATAAAGAATTAGAGTTTCTAACCTTGACTCGTGAGGTCACGCAATTTAAAACGCAGGTTGAACAACAGATGGCAAAAATTATTTATGAAGGTCTCTGGTATTCTCCGTTAAAAGCGGCACTTGATGCCTTTATTGATGAAACACAAAAGGTGGTGTCAGGCACCATCCGAGTTAAGCTTCTAAAAGGGAATCACACGGTTGTCGGCCGAAAATCACCGCATAGTCTTTACAATGAGGAATTAGCAACCTACTCAAAAGGAGATGCCTTTGATCATAATGCGGCAGTTGGTTTTATTAAACTTTGGGGTTTACCGACTAAGGTTTATTCTGAAGTGAATAAAAAAGAATCGGTTCTAAAATAGTTTTTAGAGTGCCCCCGGAGATAAATTTCGGGGGCAAACTTCTTAAGAAGTCTACTATGCCAAAGGCAATTTTGCGATTCGCTGATAAAAATGGAAATTCGCCGATATAATGGTCAGATTCGCTGATAAAATGCAAAATCCGCCGATAAACACCAAAAAATCGCTGATAAACTATTTTTGGAGGCAAAAACACCTTGTTTGAAGGGAGAAAACTACATGTCTAAGCTATGGGGCGGACGTTTTACAAAGGAAACGAACAAATTAGTGGAAGAATTTACAGCTTCGATCAATTTTGATCAAAAACTAGCCAAAGAGGATATTGCAGGCAGCCTTGCACATGTCCAAATGCTGGGGGAATGCGGCATAATCCCGATGGAGGATGCTGAAAAAATTAAGGATGGCCTTCTTTCGATAAAACAGATGGTAGAAAATAACGAGGTTGAGTTCTTAGTGGAAGATGAAGATATTCATATGAATATTGAAAAACTATTAATTGAAAAAATTGGCCCTGTGGGCGGTAAGCTACATACGGGCCGCAGCCGTAACGATCAAGTAGCAACAGATATGCATATTTATTTACGATCAAAAACAACCGAGCTGATTAAATTACTGGAAGATGTCCAGCAGGCATTAATCGGGCAGGCAAAAGAGAATGTGCAAACGTTGATTCCAGGGTATACACACTTGCAGCGGGCCCAGCCGGTTTCCTTTGCCCACCATGTGATGGCCTATTTTTGGATGTTTGAACGTGATAAAGAGAGATTACTAGATTCTCTAAAACGGATTAACTGGCTTCCTCTCGGTTCTGGTGCCTTGGCAGGGACAACATTTCCAATCAACCGTGAACTTGTTGCCGAGCTGCTAGGGTTCGAAACGGTATATCCAAACAGTATGGATGCCGTTAGTGACCGCGATTTTATTCTTGAATTTTTATCAATCGGTTCCATTATTATGACGCATATTTCCAGACTTTCTGAAGAATTGGTCATCTGGTCTAGCCAGGAGTTTCAATTTGTGGAGCTGGATGACTCCTTCTGTACAGGCTCAAGTATTATGCCGCAAAAGAAAAACCCGGACGTGCCAGAACTGCTCAGAGGAAAAACGGGCCGCACGTATGGCAATTTGATTGGGTTGCTAACGGTGCTGAAAGGTTTGCCGCTCGCTTACAACAAGGATTTGCAGGAAGATAAAGAAGGAATGTTTGATACAGTGGAGACACTAGAAGGGTCATTAAAGCTGTTGGCACCAATGATCGAAACGATGACCGTTAAAAAGGATATAATGCGTAAGGCGATCAACAATGACTTTTCCAATGCCACTGATATTGCCGATTACTTGGTTAGAAAAGGGTTACCGTTCCGCGAAGCCCATGAAGTGATTGGAAAAATTGTCTTGCATGCCATTCAATCTAACCAATTTTTACTGGATTTAAATTTCGAAGAATATCAAGAGTTCAGTCCACTATTTGAAAAAGATATTTATAGAGTATTGGCTCCTGAGCATGTAGTTGCCGTAAGAAACAGCTTTGGCGGAACAGCACCGGAACAGGTATCGAAGCAAATTGCACTGGCTGAAGGGAAACTACAAGAATAAGTGTTGTGAAATGCCCGCTATTTGGCGGGCATTACCTATTTTCCATCGGGTACCAAAAGTTTGAGATTAACGTTTCTAGGTAATTTAATTTTATACACCTTGCTTTTGGATGAAATGGTACATTGCTCCAATCATTCCTGCGTCATTTTGATACTTACAACTTTCGACAGGGATCTTAATATCTTTCCACCCGGGAATCTGGTCAAGTTTATTGTTAATATTACCTAACAAACCTTGTTGGGCAATTACTCCCCCGCCAATTAAAATTTTTTGAGGGTTTAACGTTGCTGCCAAGTTATAAATTCCATAACTAATGTTTCGAATCCAGTCATCAAGTAGTTCTTTTACCGAACTATTATGGCTGGATTCTAAAAAAACTGTTTCTCCTTTAATGTTTTCATATTCACTAATACTCTTTAGTTTTTTATAGGACTTAATTAAGGCATTAGTAGAAGCATTGGAGTGCAGTATATCCCTACCATTGTTTCTGGCTTGAGTAATCATAAAACCAAATTCACCGCCTCTAAAACTGTGACCATGCAAAAGTTTCCCGTTAATAAATATACCCCCTCCTATTCCAGTCCCAATTGTGACACAAATAAAATCAGTACATTTTTTTGCGTTACCACTTATTTTTTCTGCTAAAGCAGCACAATTTCCGTCATTTTCAATTTCAATCGGCAGCGAAGTTCTTTTTTTTAATAATTTTTTTAGATTCTGGTTATCTAGTGCTTTTACCGCGCCTCCACGTTCTGAGTAACCTGTATGAGGGTTAATAAAGCCCGGTAAGCTAATAGCTACACCGCTTATATTATAATTTTTAGTATAGATGTGAATGATATCTACCATTTCTTTTAAAAATAATTCTAGATTTGTACAATGAGTATCGAAACTATCTTTTGAAAGAATAGTTCCATTCTCTAGTAATATACCGTGCTTTACTTTTGTCCCGCCTATATCAAAGCAAATATACTTTTTCAATTTCCTTCCTCCTAATCTGCGAATTGTTGTAAGCTTGAAGGTATTTTTGCTATATGACCTTTATAATAGTTCCTTCATCTGAAGTCGGCTTCTGGAATTCTTTATATATTTGTTTTAAAACATTTTCAGATAGTCGCTTCAGCTTTCTGTTACGTTGTTTACAAGTTTCATAATCAGTATCTACATGGAATATTTCCAAAGTAAGTCCAAATTCCTTCGCAACACGAATCCATCTTTTGCGACGATCTCTGGTTCTGTTTGTGGTATCAACAAGGACGTAATGTCCACTTTTTAGCAAAGAACGTACCATAAGTTCAGCGCTTTCCCACACTAGCGGTTCTGCTTCTGCTTTGTATATTTGGCCATGCAAAGCTTGCCTAATATCATCTAGAGATACACGTACCCAACCTTGCTTCTGAAGAGTTTTACTGTATGTTGATTTTCCGCTTAATGGCATCCCACACATAATGCCCAATTTCACTTTTCATCTCTCCCAAATCAGATTCGCATCCACTCTCTAAATGGCAGCGACAAATAAATTTCACATAATTAGCATGTCCTTCTACCTTATAAAATGCAATTGCGCATTGATTTGAAAGGTACAATAAACTATGTTGCAATTACCAAATGATATAAATAAATCCCTCATGAAGCAGATGCCAGCGGTCAGCGAGACATTAATTTCTGAATACCCCATGTTGAATTACTCTAATTCGTCAAATTGCCCTGCCATAACTAATCATTCAGCAGAAGCATTATACATGCCGTTTCCATCACAGATCCATTCACATACAGTAAGAAATAATAGAAATTATAAAAATTTTTATAAAAAAGGAGAGAGTTGCAGTGTTAGAAAACGTTTCAATAATTGTACCTTTCCAAACAGACAATGGTCCAAGAGCGAAGGCGTTTGAATGGATTAAAAGATATTATGCTCGTGCGATGCCCGAAGCTGAATTATGTTTGGGACTAATCAATGGCGAGGACATTAATAAATCTAAGGCTGTAAACTTTGCAGCTAAAAAAGCAACAAAAGATATTTTTGTAATAGCTGATGCGGATGTCGTTTATAACTCCAATATTATTGTAGAAGCGATAAAACTACTTGATAAAGCAGCATGGGTAGTCCCTTTTACTGAAGTTTATAATATTGAATGGCAAGGTACTGAAAGATTACTTAAAACTAAACCAAAGTGGCCAATTGATGTAAAGTATGAAGAATGTAACAAATCAAATTGGGTTTATGAAGGATTTGCAGGAAAACTCTTTGTCATTCCTCGAGTAAACTTTGAAGCAGTTGGTGGTTTTGATGAACGGTTTATTGGTTGGGGAGGCGAAGATGATGCATTTTCACATGCTGTCCGTACGCTTTGCGGAGAAATCGTAAATATTAAAGGGAAACTATTTCACTTATGGCACCCTAGTTCGAACTATCAAACAAATCCACATGGTAAAGCGAATGCTGAGCTTCTCGGCCGCTATATGCAGGCAAGTGGAAACAAGAAAAAAATGACCAAACTCATTTATGAACGGAAAAATACTTTAGAAAACTTTGAAACTAAAAATAGTGATCATTTGAACAGTTATGATAATTTAGGCGGCTATAAAAATGAATTAATTGGATCTTTGTATTTTGAAAATAAACATAATACAAAAAAGTATAAAAATAAAAAATATCCGTGGTATGAGGATAATCCAAATAATTATGCCATTTCCATTCCAATCAAGAGTAAGTTTGGTAACTTAGAGATTATTGTTCGGTCAGGTTCTTCTTTGACCCATTATTGGCAAGACCCTAATGGAAAAGGGCGTAAAAGTAAGACGTTTGCTAAAGGTGTAACGGGAAATCCTCTTTTTTTTGAAAATAATTCAGGGCAATTTGTAGTAGTCAGTAAATTAAAAACTGGTGGAGTTGGCTTTTGGCTAAGAGACAACAAAGCACCTGGCTACCCTTGGTCTGGACTATGACTAATAGCCAATTTTTTTGTATGAAAATATAGGTAATCACCCTTATCAACCACTTTTTATAAAACATATAATGACGATGAAGCAATTAAAAATCTGTGTCTTAATTTCAAGAATTATATAGATGTGGATTCCGAATTTATTGACACTTCAAATTGTTTAAATTAAAATGAATTTTAATAATAAAATGGTGACGCATAAATATATACTCTTATCCAGAGCGGCGGAGGGACTAGGCCCGATGAAGCCCGGCAACCTTCAAGGTATTCCTTGAAAAGGTGCTAATTCCTGCAGGTTATTTTGAACCTGACAGATAAGAGGAGGAAATGAACCCTCTTCTTATGGAAGAGGGTTTTTTGCTTATCATTAAATCTAAAGGGGTGGATTAACCATGAGTGCAATAAAAGTGGCGATTCTTGGTTTTGGAACGGTTGGTGAAGGGGTTTATCGGACCATACAATCCCATTCGGAAGAGTTAACAGCTGTTTTAGGAAAAAAGGTGGAGGTAGCTGCTGTCCTCATTAAAAACAAGCAAAAGGAAAGAGCAATAAATGAAGATGTGCTTGTTACAACGGATTTTTCAGAAATTCTAGAGCTGCCTCAGCTTGACATTGTGGTCGAAGCCATTGTCGACAAAGAACCAACGTTCACATTTTTGAAAAAGGCAATCGAGCGCGGCTGTCATATTATCACTGCTAATAAAGAGATGTTTGCCCACCACGGGAAAGAGTTGTTCGAGCTTGCGGAGGAGAATCATGTTTCCGTGGGTTTTGAAGCAACGGTGGCAGGGGGAATTCCAGTTATTCAAACACTAAGGCAGTTATTAAAAATAAATCGTGTCCAGCAAGTCCAAGGCATTCTTAACGGGACATCAAATTTCATTTTGACGGAAATGCGCGTGAAAAAGCAGTCATTTGCTGAAAGCTTACTCTCGGCACAAGTGAATGGCTATGCGGAGGCGGACCCGACTAATGACGTTGAAGGCTATGATGCTTTTTATAAAACAATGATCCTGAGCCGTATCGCTTTTGGGGAAGAACCGAATTGGCAGGATGTCGAGCGGGAGGGGATTACTTCAATAACTATTAAATTAATTGAAGCTGCTGAAAAAATAGGTCTTAGATTCAAACATATTGCAAGCCTTAGTAGAGCAGGAGGACAAATAAAGGCTTCGGTTAAACCTGTTCTTGTTGGAAGTGAACACCCATTCTACCATGTCGAGGGAGTAGAGAACGCTGTAAATGTTTTCTCCGATATAGTCGGAAGAATCACCCTCCAGGGGCCAGGTGCCGGAATGTATCCCACTGCAAGTGCGGTAATTGAAGATTTGGTGTATGTCTGTCAAAGTAAGCCTGCCAAAAGTAGTGTAACTCCTTCACCCACAGCCATTTCGGAACCGGAAAATCCACAGGGAAAAGAAACTTGGCTTGTATATGGACTTGCCAAGAAACAACTTAACACGTCGATTTTGTGGATTGAACAGGTTTCTGAAGGGACGTTTATCATTCAGGCGACTAAGAAAGATGTTGAACAGCTGGTTCGTCAACAAAATGCACAAGGCTATTATCCTATAGTTGGAGAATATGACGTGGAAATGAAAGATGAAGTAGTAACAGCACTTTAATCCAAATTGGTCATTCTAAATCACCTTTGCCGCGTTATACATCTTTTCCTTAAAAAAGAGCATCAATTGCTCTTTTTTTATAGGGAGGAGTTTAGTCAAATTAAAAAGGCATTCATATATTGTGTAAAAGCACAACAAAGTGGACTGATTATTTCAAAAAAGAAAATGAAGGAGTAAGTCATGTCAGGTAATAGGTATAATTGGTCAAGTAGTATCCTTAAGGATAGCATCGAAAAAGATTTGCAAACTCCCCAAAAAAGCCTAATTCCAGATAACAACACCAACCAAGATATTGAAGTCAGTATCATCATTCCATCCCAAAATAGATATCCTCTAAATTTATTCACCCTCTACTCACTCGAACATCAAACCTTTAATCCCGATAATATGGAAGTGATTTTCATTGATGATGCTTCAACCGACGAAACGAAAGAAAAACTATTAAACTATTCACCACCCTATCATTTTAAATATATTGTCAGTAATGAAAAGCTTGGCAGAGCGAAGGCTAGAAATTTAGGTATTCGTTCCGCAAGGGGAAGAATTCTTATCTTTCTTGATGCGGAAATGATAACAGAACCAGATTTCGTCGAAAATCATTATAACTATCATCAATCCAAAGATAACGTAATTGTGTCGGGTGCCATGTATACCAAAGCGCTATTTTCATGTATTTTCCCTGATTTCTCCAAGCGAAAAATCAATACAATCGCAGACTTAGCGAAAAATAATCAAGAAATATATGCGCGATTCCAAGCGTGCAAATTTCCACTTGAAAAACCTTGTCCATTATTAGAAAAAAAAGATATCGCTAGAAAGACCTTCAAGGATATAGCATCTAAAGGATATCGATGGTTTCAACAAATAACCAGAAATTTTGGTGAAAATTTATCTGGTTTTGCGTTTCCGTGGATGGCGTTTATTACTGGTAATGTCTCTGTATGTAAAGATTTGATCGTACAGGCAGGGGTGTTTGATGGGGATTTTTACCACTATGGTTATGAAGATTGGGAACTTGGCTACCGATTAAGTAAACTGGGTGCCCAATATATTGTAAGTGAACAAGTGGCCGCATACCACCAAGAGCATCCTATAGGGGAACGAAAATGGAGAGAGACAATCGGGAACTTCGGTCTTTTTACGATAAAACATCATGATGTCGAAGTGTTGATTCTGGGATTAGAGCTTTCCGGTCTTACCGATTTATTGATGATGAATAATATAGTAAGGGAATACACATTACTTGTTCAGTCTAACCCAGAGAGGTTCCAAAATCTCCAAGAAAAATTTATTACTATTCTTGAAACAATTATCCTTTTCCTCGAAGTTGATATCCGTAATATCAATATCTTAGGAGCAGCTGGCTTTGATTCAATTGCTAGAAAACAGCTGCAAGGAGATATTTATTTCATCAAAACATTAAACGAGTATCCAAATTTAACTGATTTTCTGGAAAAAATCTTAAAATCCTAACTGTTGAGAAGGAGTGAAAAAGTGGTTTCCATCATTACATGCACAATAAGAGAAGAGAATATCGAAAATGTATTTCATAATTTCCAGCAGCAAACCTGGAAGGATAAAGAGCTAATTATTATCTTAAATAAGGATTCGATGAACATTGATAAGTGGATCAAAAATTCAAAAGACTTTCCCAATGTTCAGGTCTATCAACTTCATGAAAATACAACGCTAGGCGATTGCCTAAATTTTGGCGTGATGAAATCAAACTATGATTTTATCGCAAAATTTGATGATGATGATTATTATGGTCCAGAATACATTTCTAGTTCAATGAATGCCTTTAAAGACAGCAAAGTTTCGATAGTCGGAAAAAGCTCTTATTATATTTATTTTAAAAATAGGAAGGCCTTGATTCATGTAAAAGGTACAGAGAATTCCATCACCGACACTGTTGCAGGCGCAACATTATTGTTTAGAAAAGATGTGTTTTACCATGTCCGTTTTAAAAAAGTAGATTGTGCTGAGGATTATCTTTTTATTAAAGATGCAAAAAAAGAAGGGTTTGTTATCTATTCGACGGATCATCACGATTTTGCTGTCATCCGGCAAGATTCAGAAAAACACACTTGGAAGATTTCAGATAAGGATTTAATGAAATGGGGAAAATTAATCACTTATACGGATGACTTTCAATCCATCGTGGCAAAAGAGTAGTGCTGGTTGAACGTAAAGCATGATTCTAATCAATATTTAAAGAGGGGAGCAGGGCAAGAAAAGCCATATGCCGCCTCTTTTTTACATTACCAACATAAGCAACTTGGTAAGTTCACATTCTATTCAAATTTCTAATATTTATATGTTAAAAAACTGTGAAAGTCGTTGTCAAATTACTTCAAGGGGAGTATATTAAGAGTGTAGAGAAGATAGTGAAACATTTCACAAACTTCACTACAAGATACAGCTAGCTGAACAACCCCTTCATCGAAAAGGGGAATATAAATTTTATTTTACATTAGATTGTGAAGCATTTCACAAGTATTAATAGGAGATGATTGTGATGAGATGGTATAAAACCCCTGTCGCAGCAGTTGTTTGGACAGTATTGAGAGTATGGCTTGGATTACAATGGATTGAGGCAGGCTACCATAAGCTAACAGGTGGATTTGATGCAGGTGGATTCCTCAAATTTGCACTTGCTAATGCAAAAGGGGATCATCCAGCAGTGCAAGGTTGGTACGCTGACTTCTTACAACAATTCGCGATTCCAAACGTTCATATCTTCAACGTGTTAATCCCTTGGGGAGAATTACTTGTTGGTCTTGGATTAATCGTCGGTTTAGCGACGATCCCAGCTCTAATCGCCGGAGCCTTTATGAACTTAAACTTTATGCTTGCAGGTACAACTAGCACAAACCCGATTCTTTATACAGCAGCTATGATTCTCCTTTTCGTGGGAGCTGGAGCATACCTCTTCGGACTTGACCGCTATGCAGTACCATTTATCAAAGGCTATTTTAAGAAAGACCATTTGAAAGCAGTCAAAAGCAATCAATAGCAGTAACGAGTTCTAATCGCTTAAAAAATGAAAACCTCTCTTTAGAGCTCGATGAAATAATATTTCCCCCCCTTTTATAGTTGAGAAGCAGGGCAGACCTGCTTCTCTTTTTTCTCTGTCAGGAATATACCTTATTTATTTTTCCGATTTTTGACACGCTGGTTTGCTGCGTTTGAGCGTGCTTGTGCCTCCAGATCTGCATGGTCAGCAAGTTCTTGTGAAAACTCTACATCTATGCCATCTGACTTCATGTTCTTCGGTACCTGTGGAAGTGATCCTTTATTCTTATCACGAGTCCTGCCTCCGCGTGAACGTCCCATTGTAAAAACCCCTTTCAATTGTAAAGGCATGTTAGGAGCAACAATGCTCCTTTTACTAGCTTTTACAATTAGAAACGGGTCCATTAATGGTAAAAAATTTAAATTAATTTAACACTAGCCAGCTCGCACGTTCGGCCGTCAAGTTATTAAAGCTTTGTTTTTCTGTCATGGTAGCCGCCGGCACGGTCCGCCATTTTAAATTCTCTTTGGTAAGATACTTCCTGCATGCTTGTTAGTGGATATTTTCCTCTATCCTTATCTTTTTTCTTCTTTTCTGCCATCATACTCATTCCTTTCAAAATTGTACTTATTTCCATTTTTACCTTTAAAGAAAGGAATGATACAAATTTCAGGAAAATATTCTTTGTGGTTTTGTAAAGGTTAACTATTATTAAAAGGAAGTCCCTTTTTCCATCTATCATCGGTATCCCTGAGCCAATAAACTAATTTATTATTGGCTCTACAAATTAAAATAGGTTTTAAATCCTGTAGTTGTGCAATCATAATAGGATCGACATCCTCACTCGTGATCCGATAAGGCCCCACCCAAGGATGTCCAGCTTTTTGATTGTCCCTCGTCCATAATCCCACACCGCCTGCGGCTAACTTACAAGCTACTGCAAAAAAACCTGAGTGGGTTTCAAAAAAAACTGGAACACCGACAGCACCATCGGCAAACGTTTCACTTTTGTACCATTTATTCTTATTTTTATCCTGCCAATAATGGGTTAAGAAAGAATTCGATCTGACAATTAGTTCTTCACTCCCAAATCCACTTGTAATGGGTAAAGAAAGGTCATACATGTGTGAATTATCTTGGTACCATGGATATTTCTTACTTCGGTATTTTTTACTATATTGTTCAGTCGCAAGGTGTTTGATTAGTTTCCTCGCTAAATCATGTTTATCACGATATACGGGATGGCACAACCAACTGTTTCTAATGTTATTAAAGCTGTGAATCATTTCATCTAATGTAAAGTGGGGGCGGTAGCGAATCATTAATTGGTCAGTATTATTAGGATATTTTTTGATTCTATACTTGAGTTCTTTAGCCATGTTTACAAAAATAAACTCATCTGTTCCAAAGGATGATGTTTCTAGCAGTGCTTTTTTTAACATCGACTTCCTTCTAAGTAAGGATCCTATAAGTGACCTATTGAAAACCTGACCGACATTGAAAATACCATAGAAGGGATTAATATTAAATAATTGACTCCACCGGTTTTTTTCCTTCATTAGTTCGTATCCAATGTACCAATCTTTTTCCGGTATCCGTAATTTTACTGCCATGTAATCTGTATTCATCATTTGAGTTTGGACGAAATCTTCATAGCCTTCCCTGATAAATAATGCGTCCGAATCAATATTTACCAGGTAATCATAATCCATTTTCATTTCTTCGAGCCATTCCATCGTCTCGAGAAAATAAATTGTGGTGAATCCGCGTTCCATCTTGTGGCTAGATGGACAAACAGGAACCCCTAAATTATCACACAGGGTTGGATCATCGCCGCCATTATATAAGACCATGGAGCTATTTGGACAAAAATATCTTACGTTATCAATTAATTCTTTAACAAGAGGCCGGTTATCATGAACAAGGATTGCAAAGCAGATTTTACTTTTAGAGGATAGCGAATATTGATGATAGCCCTCCATGTTATGATTTATCCTTTCTTGATACCCTGCACGTTCCTTAATTAATTTAACCATTTCATCTTTGTTTCCACTTGCTGCAATATACCGATTCAAGAGCTTTTTATTGGCTTCACCATTTGGATTCGTTGCATAGTGAGATGAAGGGTGCCACAAATGAAATATTCTGGCTCTATAATTAACGAAGTGACCGCATATGGTATTGACCGCATGTGAAAAGGCATCATCTTCCCCTCCCCAGCCAACAAAGCGTTCATCAAAACCTCCTGCTGCTTCAAAATTCTTTCTTGGAATGACATTTAGTTTTCCAGCAAACCCGTTATATATCCAGTTTGCTTTAATACAGTTTGCTAATTCCACATCCAGTGGCCACTTTGGCGTTTTTTTAAACAGTCTTCTGGTCTCGTATTTTGGAATATCATATATTTCTGTAAAAGGAACGACCCATGCAGCGTCGTTTAACAAGTGAATAGAATCCTGAATAATTTGCGGATCATAAACAATATCCGCATCTGCTATTACAAATATATCTCTTGTTGCCTTTTTGGCAGCTAGGTTAACAGCTTTAGCTTTGTTAATCTCATCACCATTGTAGAGTCCTAAACATAATTCAGCTTCAGGCATTTTAGCAGCATAGAATCTTTTCAACCACTCAAATGCCTCTGCTCTTGGACCATTATCCGTTTGAAAAGGAATGATAATTGAAACATTCTCAAACATACAACTCCTCCTTTCTTCAATAATCATCCTTGCTTAATATGTTCATTAATTGAACATATTCTTCTAATTTTCCAATATCATATCGACTGCCGGAGATAACTTTTCCAAAGACTGATTCAGATGCTAACAAACCTTTAATGGCATCAGTCAATTGTATTTCGCCTCCAACACCTATCTCAACGGTGTCTAAACTTTGAAAGATAGCTGGAGTGAAAATATATCTGCCTACCACGGCAAGATTTGAAGGTGGATTGTTTAAAGGTTTTTCCACGATATCTTGAATATTTATAAAATTAGGGCTGTCATTCCCTTGAATAACCCCATAATCCTTTAAACAATCTTGATCTACCTGTTTTAAGGCGATAACACTTCCCTCAGTATCCATGTGAACATCAATTAATTCCTTAAGGGCAGGTTGGTGTTTTGGAATGATAATATCATCTGGCAATAGAACTCCAAACGGTTCATTGCCTACAAATTCTTTCCCGAGTCGAATGGCATCTCCAAGTCCACTTGCGTAAGGTTGTCTAATATAAAAAATTTCTACCTTTGGAAGTGCTAACTTTTTTACTAGATGTTCTTTATTTTGACTTTTTAAAAAGGTATCTAACTCTAAGGAAAAGTCAAAGTAGTCAATGATCATATCCTTTGATTTTGATGTTATTATTAGTAATTGTTCAATCCCAGAATTAGCAGCCTCTTCGACTATATAGTGTATGGCTGGCTTAAAGCCAAGTGGAAACATTTCTTTTGGGATTGCCTTTGTAATTGGAAGACTTCTTGTTCCATAGCCTGCAGCAGGAATAATTGCCTTTCTTACCATTAATGAGCTCCTCACTTTCTTTATTTCTATCGAAAAAAATTCAAAAAACTGTAACTTGTCCAATATATAGCTTATAGAATAGGTCATCTTTTCTTTTGAAGATAAGGAATTAGGCGAATAATGAACTTTCACCAATCCAAAAAGGATTGCCGCAACCGTTTTATTTCATCTTATGTTCGCTAGAAAGAGGATGAAAGAGGAAAAAGCCCATAATGTAGACAACAATAAATATAAATAAAATGATGAATGGTTAAACATCAGGATTGTGGTAAAGTAATCTTTGAGGTGAAGGAAATGGCTATCATAACAAAAATCACCACGCAGAAGAAAAATACGGATCGGTTTAATGTCTTTATGGATTACGGTAAAGGCGAGGAATTTGCCTTTAGTGTCGACAGCGATGTGTTAATCAAATTCCAATTAAAAAAAGGAATGGAGCTTGACGACTTTTCCTTTTTGGAGATTCAGTATCAAGACGATATTCGCAAGGCGTATAACCTAGCGGTTAATTATTTGGCAAGGAGAATGAGAGCGGAAAAAGAGATTAGGGATTACCTAAGTCAAAAAGAGACTGATGAGCCAGTTATTGATGAAGTCATCCATAAATTAACCGCCCAGAGATACATCAATGACGAGGAATTTGCTTTAGCATATGTGAGGACACAGGCAAATACAACCGATAAAGGCCCAGATTTAATCAAACTGGAGTTAAAAGAAAAAGGAATTGCTGAGGGGATTCGGTTACAAGCCCTTGGAGAATATCCATTAGAGCAGCAAATTGAGAAAGCAGTCAAAATGTGCGGAAAGTTTCTTCAAAAGGGAACAAAAGAATCTTTGAAAATTCAAAAGCAAAAGCTTGAGCAACTGATGCTAAGAAAAGGTTATTCTTTTGAAGTCATTCAGATTGCTCTAGATGAAACACAAGTGGATAAAGCGGCTGATGAAGAAATGGAAGCGATTCGCTTCCAAGGTGAAAAGGCTGATCGAAAATTTTCTCGTTACAGTGGTTTTGAATATCAACAAAAGATGAAACAGACATTATACCGAAAAGGTTTTTCAATGGAGCTAATTGAAAGGTTCCTTGCCGAAAAAGAAAACTCATGACAAGAAGCGTCATGAGTTTTCGATAATAATCGAATCTTGATCCAATTTTTCCATGATGATTTCTGCGATTTCTTTGGCTGAGCGGAGGCGTGATTTATCTTTAATGTGGTCACTGTTGTCCCAAAATGGGGTGTCCATGCCGCCCATATAAACAGCATTAAATTTAATTCCACTGCCTTCATATTCTTTTTGCAGACTTTCGGTAAAGCCCCTGACGGCAAATTTGCTGGCAACATATACGGCTTCATTCACTTTACCACGTAAACCAGCAGTAGAAATAATATTCATAATTCGTCCCTGGCCAGTTTTTTGTAAATGAGGAAGGATGGCCTTTGTCATTAAGATGGTTCCTAACACATTCGTATCTAGCATCTCGCTAATTTGCGCGTTCTCTATTTCCTCAAATCGACCAAAATGACCAATTCCCGCGTTATTTACCAATCCGAAAATTTCATATGTACTGCTAATTTCATTCAATATTTGAGTTACTCCTTCAACGTTTCTGATATCTAACGGAAGGATGTCTGCTATTCCTCCAGCCGTTTCAATTTCTTGTTTTGCATGGGCTAATTTTTCAATGGATCTCCCTGCCAGCAATAGGTGAAAGCCATTTTTCGAAAAAAGCAGAGCTAATTCCTTTCCTAAACCCGATCCTGCTCCGGTAATCAATATTGTTTTCATTGTTTATTCTCCTTCAATTGAGTTTTCACTCTTTATTAAATCTATTAAAATAACTATACTAAAAAAAGAAGATAAATGGGAGTGGATGAGATGGAGCAGGAGAAACGCTATAGTGCAATGACAGAATATGAACTAAGACAGGAAATTGCCATGCTTCAAGAAAAGGCAAGAAAAGCGGAGCAAATGGGAATGGTCAATGAGTTTGCGGTTGTTGAAAGAAAAGTACAGATGGCACGAGCGTACATGATAAACCCTGATCAATTTAAACCGGGAGAAGTTTATGAAATCGAAGGAGACCCCGGCCACTATTTTAAAATTGATTATATGAACGGTGTTTTTGCCTGGGGCTATCGGCTTAAAGGTGATGGGAAAGAAGAGGCATTACCAATTTCTTTATTAAAATCGCTTAAATGACAAACCAGAGATATAGCTCTCTGGTTTGTCTTAATGTTGCACCTATTTATAAACTTGCGGCGATTCATCATCGCGCTCGCCTGAGGCACGCATCCGTTCTTGCGGATGTGTATTGATAGTGCCATCTGCCCTTGTGGAGGCATACTCTGCTTTCGCTCTTGGCTCTCCCTCAAACTTGTTATTATTTTGATTTGGGAAATTCTTTGCTTTATTTCTCATGCTGTACCTCCATTATCGGAAATGAGAAACACGTGAAAAGCAAAGCATTCTCAATGCTTACCACGTAACAATAGTATCTGTGCTTTTACGCTCAATTATGTTATTAGATACTGGAAAAAGGCGAGTGACTAAAGTGTCACTGCTTTTTAGCTAGGAATAATACTAAGTTTCTTCCGCAATTTCTTTTCACTAAACACCCAGCCTGTGTAGGAGCTGATTGGCTTTAATTCGCGGTCTAGCTGGACGACGGCCACGAAGGGATAGTGACCATTGCTCCGGTAGCGCAGGTCAATAAAACGGACTTCATAAAAATCAGTGTATTCATCAACTTCCCAGCGATAAACAGGAGAAAACGATAGAAAAGCGGACAGGTTTTTATCCTTTTTTGCCGCTTCAATTACAGGTGTTTTGGGTACTGGTATACGTTGAAATCGGTCTAATATCTCAACTTTATTCTTAAGTGCCATTCCAACAAAAAATTGCTCGCGATTCATGGCAGCAATTCGCCATTTATGAAACTTCATTGTCGGGGCAATAATAATATCCGTTGCATCAGGTATAATTGTCCTTACTTCATCTAATACTCTTTTCTTCGCCAGGTATCGTAGGAAATAATAGCCGACGATAACGGCATACATCAGCAAAAAGGTAACCCCTGGATCTGCCCCTAAAACCCAAATGAAAATTCCAACAACATGAAATCCAAAAATAAACGGATCAAATGTATTAATGATGCCTAGTGCAACCCATTTGTTTGAAAAAGGTCTTAGGGCTTGCGTACCGTATGCATTAAAAATATCAACAAATACATGGATAAACACGGCAGCAAATGTCCAAGCCCATAAATGTAGTAAATTGGCATCTGGGAAAAACGGGTAAATGACCGCCAAAAGGGCAATCGGCCATAAAAGAACTGCAGGAATTGAGTGTGTTACACCACGATGATTACGAATGTAGATAGCATTATTTCTCAGTTTTAAAACTGTGTCAATATCTGGTATTTGCGAGCCGGCGATGGTTGCAATTAATACACTGGCTGTAGTAGCATGGCTGCTGGCGACGGACGGGTCAAGCGTAGCCAGACCGCCAAGAGCAATGCCCATAACAACATGAGTTCCAGTATCCAAAAGGAAAAGCCTCCTTTAATATGGTCTTGTCAAAAGATAGAATTTGGCTTATCGTAGAACAAAATGTCTTTTTACTTGAAAAAAGCAGTCCATGCCCGGTAAACCGGCGCTTACTTTTCTTATTATATTCCCTTTTACCGTAGTGTTTAACAACTTGGAGGCACAAAAGTTATGTTAATTGAACAGAAAAATCTTGAAAAAATCAATATAATTGCTTTTCAAAATGATTTAATTACCTGGTTTAAAAATGAGCAGCGCGACCTGCCCTGGCGGAAAGACCAGGACCCGTACAAGGTTTGGGTGTCAGAAATTATGCTTCAGCAAACAAGGGTAGATACGGTTATCCCCTATTTTAATCGCTTTATTGAATGGTTTCCAACCATTGAAGACCTGGCAGAAGCCGAAGAAGATAAAGTACTTAAAGCTTGGGAAGGTCTTGGTTATTATTCAAGGGTAAGAAACTTGCAATCAGCGGTTAAAGAGGTGCAAGAGAAATATAATGGAGAAGTACCAAACACTCCTGAAGAAATTTCTTCCCTTAAAGGTGTCGGTCCCTACACAGCTGGTGCGATATTAAGTATTGCTTACGGTATTCCAGAGCCAGCTGTCGATGGGAATGTGATGCGGGTTATATCACGGGTCCTTTCCATTTGGGATGATATTGCCAAACCATCATCCCGAAAAGTATTCGAAAAAGCAGTCCGGACGTTAATTTCGCACGAAGATCCATCTTCATTTAACCAGGCATTAATGGAATTAGGGGCATTAATCTGTACACCAACTTCTCCTTCCTGTTTATTATGTCCAGTCCGCGACCATTGTCATGCTTTTTTCGAAGGAGTACAAAATGAACTGCCGATTAAAACGAAAAAAACAAAAACGCGGGATGTCCAGCTTGCCGCAGCAATCCTGTTAGATGACAACGGAAAAATGTTAATTCATAAACGTCCTGCAAGCGGATTGCTTGCAAACTTATGGGAGTTTCCAAATGTTGAGCTCCATCATTCATTGCAAAATGAACGGGAACAGGTCGTCGATTTGTTTAAACAAAACCTTACTTTAGAAATTGACCTAAAGAAAATTATTGGTCAGATTGAACATGTATTTTCCCACCTCGTTTGGAATCTAAACGTATATACTGGCAAAATACATTCTGGGTTTCAAGAGAACGAGGAGTGGAAGCTTGTCTCTTTTGAGGAAATGGAGAAATTTGCTTTTCCCGTATCCGCTCAAAAAATGCTTAAACTTTACCTAGAGCATATAAAGAAATGAACGCCGTTTAAACGGCGTTCATTTCTTTTATGTCGCTTGAAGACCTCCGCGATTTTCAATTTCTTTAATGATTTCCCGATGGATTGTCTGTCCTTCACTATTTAAATATGGTGCTATTTGCTGTAAGGAATGATGAAAAAAAGCAAGCTCACTTGGTTCCCAGTCTGATTTTGCCATCATCGAAAGCTCAGTCATATCTCGTCCCGCATACATGTTACTACTTCCTTTCAATTGGTTATTTTGCCTTAGTTTTTTGTTTAATAATTGTCTTCTATTCATGAAAAGGCTAAAATGGATAAATAATTGATAGTAGAAGGGAATATGAAAAATGACTCAAAAGGTAGCACTTATAACTGGCAGCAGCCGGGGAATCGGGAAAGCAACTGCACTTCGGTTAGCCCAAGCAGGATATGATATTGTAATTAATTATGCAAGAAGTAAAAAAGGTGCTCTTGAAACAGCTGAACAAGTTGAAGCATTGGGTAGAAAAGCATTCATCATCAAAGCCAATGTTGGTGATGTAGACAAAATTAAAGATATGTTTGCTCAAATCGATCAAGAATTTGGCCGTTTAGACGTATTTGTCAATAATGCAGCCTCCGGGGTGCAGCGTCCTGTCATGGAACTTGAGGAATCACACTGGGATTGGACCTTAAATATCAATAGTAAAGCTCTATTGTTCTGCGCACAGGAAGCAGCCAAACTAATGGAGAAAAATGGCGGCGGAAAAATTGTCAGCATCTGTTCACTTGGCTCCATCCGCTATTTGGAAAACTACACTGTAGTAGGTGTATCCAAAGCGGCACTTGAGGCTTTAACGAGATATTTGGCGGTCGAATTAGCACCGAAAAATATTGTGGTTAATGCGGTTTCTGGTGGAGCTGTCGATACGGAGGCATTGAAGCATTTTCCTAACCGAGAAGAACTCCTTCAGGAAGCAAAAGAAAAAACACCTGCTGGCAGAATGGTTGAAATTGACGATATGGTCAATTGCGTTATGTTCCTTCTGTCCGAGGAATCAAGTATGATCAGGGGGCAAACGATTATAATTGACGGGGGAATTTCATTACTCGTATAGTTATTTTTTTATATAAATTATTTTGGATAATCTTCACCTCCCATGGATAAATTAATCACGTGGAGGTGATTACAATGGCAAAATTCAATCAACAGCCAAACAAAACTTCAGCTGGAACAAACATCCAGGAAGTAAGACAACAAAACGCCCAATCTGCTGGCGGTGCTGGCGCAGCCGGTGCACAAGGCCAATTTGGAACTGAGTTTGGAAGCGAAACAAATGCGCAAGAAGTAAGACAGCAAAACCAAGCTGCAGAAGCTAAGAAAAACCAAAATGCAGGTCAATTTGGCCAACAATAAAAAAATACTTAAAAAGAAGGCGCTCTTTTCCGAAAAGAGTGCCTTCTTTTTCGACAAAACTTCCTCTATGTCTACAGAAGTAGTCAAAGGAGAATACTGTTTGTTAAAGAATACATAATGAGTACGAAAATATAAGGCGGTGAGGGAAATGAATCATTTTAATCGATTAGTTTCCGAACAAATGGTGACGATGGAAAAACTGCTTTACCTTCAGGCTGAGCTTGAGCGCTGTCAACAAATTGAAGATGAGCTTCAGATTCTTCAGAACGCCACAAATCTTGAAAGTGTTCAGAAGGACATTCAGCAGATGAAAAAGGAATTGAAAGAAATTCAGCTAATTTTTGAAAAGCAGACAGAAGATGTAATTAATTCATATCGCGAGACAAACTTAACACATTCCTTGTAAAAACTAACATTGGCTGAATTGCTTTTACGGCGCTTCGCCCCCTTTCCCACAGAAAAAAATTCGCAAATTTTTACAAAGAGCCATGGATTTATGGCTCTTTTGTTTTAAATTCTGTTCTCAACCGTTATAATAATAGAAAATAGGAATTTTCTTTGTTGCCTTTTGTCGATATTTACTTAAAAAATTTTTAGAATAGGTTACAAAGCGTTCAGGAATGAAGGTAGGGGAGAACATGGGCGTACCCATAGAAGGTGAACCAATGCAAATACATAGCTATAAGCACAATGGGCACATCCATCGCGTCTGGGAAGAAACAACCGTTTTAAAAGGGTCGCAGCATTTAGTGATTGGCGGGAACGATCGCACCTTGGTAACTGAATCAGATGGGAGAACGTGGATTACAAGGGAACCAGCCATTTGTTACTTCCACTCACAATACTGGTTCAATGTCATTGGGATGATCCGAGAGGACGGCATTTATTATTACTGTAATATCAGTTCACCATTCATTTTTGATGGTGAAGCACTAAAGTATATTGATTATGACCTTGATATTAAGGTGTACCCTGATATGACTTTTAATTTACTAGACGAAGATGAGTATGAACGGCATCGCCGTGAAATGAACTATCCAGAAGCAATTGATCAAATTCTAAAGCGGAATGTTGAAAAACTGATTCAATGGATTCGGCAGCGGAAAGGCCCGTTTGCACCAGATTTTATTGATATTTGGTATGAACGTTATCTAACATATAGACGTTAGAAGCTAAACACCTGTTGATTAGGATATCAACAGGTTTTGTTATGAAGAGAGGGGGGCTTTAACGGTGAGCAGCATTCGCAGATACCTTCAATTTGTTAAACCGTATCGTCTGCAGATTATTGGAACGGTCATCATTGGAGTAATTAAATTTTCCATTCCGCTCATCATTCCATTGTTGATTAAATACGTGGTTGATAACATTGTCGGAAACCATGCTTTATCTCATGACGAGAAAATTAATAAACTAATGCTTATTATGGGTGTGATGCTAGTTGTGTTTGTCTTCCTAAGACCGCCTATAGAATATTACCGCCAGTATTTCGCCCAATGGACATCTAGTAAAATCCTCTATGATATTCGTGATACGTGTTTTTCGCATATTCAAAAGTTGAGCTTCAAATATTATTCAAATACCCGCGCAGGTGAGATAATCTCACGTGTGATTAATGATGTAGAGCAAACAAAAACATTTGTTATTTCCGGATTAATGAATCTCTGGCTTGATATTGCGACCATCATCCTTGCCATTATCCTAATGTTTTCAATGAATGCTAAATTAACGTTAGTATCGATTCTGCTGTTCCCACTTTACGCCTTTTCAGTGCGTTACTTTTTTGGGAATTTACGCAAGCTGACTCGATCGCGTTCGCAGGCCCTGGCAGAAGTTCAAAGCTATTTACATGAGCGCGTGCAGGGGATGCCGGTAATAAAGTCCTTTGCCATTGAAGAATATGAACAGGGTCAATTTGATAAGCAAAATAGAAACTTTTTAGAAAAGGCATTGCAGCATACAAGCTGGAATGCGAAGTCCTTTTCAGTGGTTAATACGATAACGGATATTGCTCCATTACTCGTTATTGGCTATTCCGGCTATTTGGTCATCCAGCATCAGCTGTCACTGGGGACAATGGTTGCGTTTTTTGCCTATATTGACAAGCTTTATAATCCACTCAGAAGGTTGATCAATTCATCAACAACCATTACTCAATCCTTTGCATCAATGGACCGGGTGTTTGAATTTTTGGATGAGAAGTATGATATCGTTGATGACCCGAAGGCAAGAGTTTGCAGTAATGTTAAGGGAGATATCTCTTTTGAAAATGTTTCTTTTTCCTACGACAAAAATGAGGAAATGGTGTTAAAGGACATTCAGTTAGATGTGAAAAAGGGAGAAACAATTGCACTTGTAGGAATGAGTGGCGGCGGAAAATCAACGCTAGTCAGTCTAATTCCCCGTTTTTACGACGTGACAAAGGGAAGAATTACATTAGACGGTGTAGATATCCGACAATTTAAGGTTCAAACACTACGCGACAAAATTGGTGTTGTTTTTCAGGATAATATTTTATTTAGTGAATCGGTTAGGGACAATATTTTATTAGGCAAGCCAGGGGCACCTGATGAGGAAGTTTATCGGGCGGCTAAAGCGGCGAATGCCCATGAGTTTATCTTAAATCTGTCAGACGGGTACAACACTAAGGTTGGCGAAAGAGGAGTCAAGCTTTCTGGGGGACAAAAACAACGCGTCGCGATTGCCCGCGTATTCTTGAAAAATCCACCGATCTTAATACTTGACGAGGCGACATCGGCACTCGATTTAGAAAGTGAACATTCGATTCAGGAATCACTTGAGGAGTTGGCGAAAGACCGGACCACTTTTATTGTGGCCCACCGCTTATCGACCATAACACATGCCAACCGAATTGTCCTAATCGAGCATGGACAAATTGTAGAAGTGGGAACACATGACGAACTAATGACCAAAAAAGGAAATTATTATAAATTATTTCAAGTCCAGCAGCTTGAACAAACAAAAACCGAGGCAGAGTAATCGCTGCTTCGGTTTTCTTATTCTTGGCTTTCTTCTTCAATCGATACTTCATTTTTGTGATAGGAATGAAAGCTGGTAATCAATGTATCGAGATGTTCGACTTGTTCAGCATAATCAATAACCGAGGCGATAATCTGCATTGTATGAAAAAGATGCGGATTATTATGGTCGGCAGATTCACTTTGATGTGTGAAAAAGTAGTCGAATAACTCCTTTTTGTTTAAGTAAACATTCTCCTCATGATAGGGAGGCGGCGTTGGAATTTTCCCAATGAATCTGAGCAGAACCTGTTCATGATGATAAATAAGGCTATCAACCTGTTCCTGGATAGATTGCTTGAAATCTTCCGGAAGGTGAAGCAGTTCATTTTCAAACCGATGCAGTCTTTTTAATGTATCAAGTGCTTTTTTTGCCGTTAAGTTCAATTGTCGGTAAATTACAAGCTTTCTCGATTTTTCAAGATTCTTTTTAGAAAAATAACCTCGTTCTTCCTTGTACATCTTATAAAACTGGTCCATCGTCTGGATTTCTTCTTTTAACTTCTTTATATCAGTTTTGAGAAGCTGGTGATCGTAATCATGGCGTGTACTTAAGCGGATCCACTTAATAATTTCCTCAGTAGTGCCAACGATTTTAAAATAAAGCTTATTTTCATATTTTGGCGGGATAAAGACGAGATTGACGATAAATGCTGAAAATACCCCGATCATAATAGTGGAGAAGCGAATCCCGGCGAATTGAATAAAGCTTCCGCTTTGTGTTTCCATAATAGAGATTAATGTTACAAGTGAGAGTCCGATTGTGTTCTCTAGTTTGAGTTTAAGATTAATAATAATCACAATGATTGCGGCTAAGCCGATAACGATAAAATGGTTTCCCAACAGAAGAACCAGGATGACAGCAAGCAAAGCACCAATGATATTTCCTTGGATTTGTTCAACAATAGTTAAATAAGAGCGATAAATGGTCGGTTGAATCGCAAATATTGCTGCGATTGCAGCGAATACTGGTGAAGGCGAATGGAACAACTGACTTAAGTATAAGGCTAAAACAATGGCTATTCCCGTTTTTAAGATGCGGGCACCTAACTTCATTCTAAATAAATTCCTTTCAAAATACGTTTTTGTTTTTAATTTGCTCACTAACAAACAATTAAGTACTATACATGGATAAAAACAAATAATCAAGAGAAATTATATGAATTTAACTTGTAAATGTTGCAGGAAATTCCGGCAAAAAAATTAACGCCCTCAAAACAGAGGACGTTAATTCGTTTGTGTGGCAGATGGGGGTGTGAAACACCCTATTCATTTAGCAATGAAAAAGCATGATTTACTGCGTGAAGAGTTGCTTCAATATCCTCTTCCGTATGGGCAATCGTCATGAACCATGCTTCGTATTTGGATGGAGCAAGATTAATTCCTTGCTTGAGCATCAGTTTGAAAAACTTTGCGAAAATTTCTCCATCAGTGTTTTCCGCCTGT
Organism: Neobacillus vireti; assembly: GCF_001026695.1. GTDB lineage: Bacteria > Bacillota > Bacilli > Bacillales > Cytobacillaceae > Neobacillus > Neobacillus vireti. The sequence goes on along the minus strand of NZ_LDNB01000021.1, from coordinate 7,977 downwards.
TGATAATTTTCAATTTTTTCAGATGTAAAATAAACAGTAAGTGCACCTTTCAAGCGATTGATGGTAATTTGAATGTCATGCCTCTTAGCTGCCTCTAAAATTCCTGCTTCAAGCATTGCCCCTAATCGATCTAAATAATCATAAACACCATCTTGCTTTAATACCTCGAGACAGGCGATGCCTGATAAAATGGACGCTGGATTTCCGGCCATTGTTCCAGCTTGGTATGCAGGTCCAAGCGGTGCCACTGTTTCCATGATTTCTTTCCGGCCGCCATAAGCACCGATTGGCAGACCGCCGCCAATAATTTTTCCCAGTACGGTTAAGTCAGGCTGGATGCCTAATAAATCCTGTGCGCCGCCGTACATAAACCGGAATGCTGTAATGACTTCATCATAAATGACAAGTGCACCTGCTGCATGAGTAAGATCATTGACTTGCTGCAAAAATCCTGGTTTTGGCTCAACGATCCCAAAGTTCCCGACAATCGGCTCTACTAATACCGCAGCAATTTGCGGTCCCCACTTTTCTAATGCTTCTTTAAATGGTTCGATATCGTTGAAAGGTACGGTTATCACTTCTTGAGCAATGCTTTTTGGCACCCCAGCCGAATCAGGTGTCCCAAGCGTGGAAGGTCCAGAGCCCGCTGCAACAAGGACAAGGTCGGAGTGACCATGATAACAGCCGGCAAATTTGATAATTTTATCGCGTCCGGTATAGGCGCGAGCCACGCGGATCGTTGTCATGACGGCTTCAGTTCCGGAATTGACAAAACGCACTTTATCCATTGAAGGAATCGCTTCCTTCAGCATTTTGGCAAATTTCACCTCGTGTGGTGTTGGGGTACCGTAAAGAACTCCTGACTCTGCCGCTTTTTTAATTGCTTCTGTTATATGCGGATGGGCATGACCGGTGATAATTGGACCGTAAGCTGCCAGGTAGTCAATATATTGATTGCCGTCGACATCCCAGAAGTAAGCACCTTGAGCGCGTTCCATGACAACTGGAGCACCGCCGCCAACTGCTTTATAGGAACGTGAAGGGCTGTTTACCCCACCGACAATATGTTTTAAAGCCTCATTATGTAACCGTTCAGAGTTTGATAATTGCATTTTTTTCCTCCTAAAAATATTTCAACTTAATTATTCCAATTCAAGCGCCGTAAAACGGGCGCTTCCGCTTTTCTATTTTAGCACTTTTTTAGTTCCAATTTAATTTTTTCAATTTTTAATGAAGTGCAGGACTGTTGTTTTAACACTCTAATTTAGCTAAACTAATTCATTAGGGTAAGTTTCAGGAGGTACAAGGATGAATAATGCCATTGAGGTACAAAAATTAAGGAAAGAATTTAAAGCCTACTCCAGTCGATCTGGCCTAACAGGGGCTTTTCGAGATTTATTCACAAGAAATTATCAAATTGCTACCGCTGTAAATGATATTAGTTTTACTGTCAAAAAAGGTGAAATGGTCGGTTACATCGGTGAAAATGGGGCTGGGAAATCGACAACGATTAAAATGCTGACAGGTATCCTGACTCCCACTTCCGGACAAATCAGCGTTAACGGCATGAATCCACACAAGGAGCGGGAAAAATTTGTCCAAACTATCGGCGTTGTTTTCGGGCAGCGCTCGCAATTATGGTGGGATATCGCCGTACAGGAGTCATTCCGACTGTTGAAAAAAGTATATAAAGTGTCGGATCAACAATATGACGACCACATGAACCATGTCATTCGAACATTGGATATCGAGCCGCTTCTCGATAAGCCTGTCCGTAAATTATCGCTTGGTCAACGGATGCGCTGTGAATTGGCAGCAGCGTTGATTCATAATCCGCCGTTACTGTTCTTAGATGAACCGACAATTGGTTTAGATGTACTGGTAAAGTTGAAAATTCGTGAATTCTTAAAAGAAATTAATGAGAAATATAACACGACGATTCTCCTGACAACCCACGACCTTACTGATATTGAAGCGTTGTGCGAGCGGGTAATCATGCTTGATGAAGGGAATGTGATATATGACGGGGCACTTAAGAATTTAAAGGAAACATTGGGCGAAGGAAAAGAGCTCCAATTTCAGTTTCTTGAAAAGGTGGATCTCGCAGCTGTTAAACATGTAACAGACGGTATGCCTGTTAAATGGGAGTTAGATGAAAGGGATCTAATTTTTACGGCAAATATCGAGGACAGCGATGAACTCATTTCCCGGGTTATTACCGCGGTTGCTGCTGTTTTTAAAATTAAAGACATGAAAATTAACGAAACCTCTACAGAAGAAATCATCCGTAATATTTATGAAAAGGGTGCGGTCGACGTTGGATAAATATTTAGAAATGATTAGAGTCCGGTTTTTAATGATGCTCGCCTATCGGACGAATTATTATACGGGGATTTTTATTTATGGCATAAATATCGGCGCCTATTATTTTTTATGGACGGCTATTTATGGCGGGAAGGAGCAAATTCAGGGGCTGTCTGTCATCCAAATGACTACCTATGTCGCAATTTCTTGGATGGCCAGAGCGTTTTACTTCAATAATCTGGACCGGGAAATGGCGATGGAAATCATGGAGGGGAAAGTCGCCGTTGAGCTGATTAGACCTTACAATTATCTTGGGATGAAGACGATGCAGGGTTTAGGCGAAGGGATTTTTCGCTTGTTTTTCTTTTCGGCGCCAGGTCTTGTCATTGTTTATTTCATCTTCCCAATCCGATTCACCTGGGATTTAAGCGTATGGGGTTTATTTGCCGTCTCTATCCTGCTGAGCTTTTTCATTAATACGCAGCTAAATTTATTAACAGGGCTAACGACTTTCTTCTTATATAATAATACAGGGCTGATTCGGGCCAAACGTGTGGTCATTGATTTGTTTTCCGGTCTGCTCTTGCCGATTAGTTTTTTTCCCGGCTGGGCGCAAGAGATTATGAAATACCTCCCGTTTCAAGGGATCAGCTATATACCGAGTATGATTTTTACGAAAGGCTTTTCGCACCAGCAGGCCATCGAAGCACTTGGACAGCAATTATTATGGGTAATCATTTTAGTGATCCCAATCCAATTGCTTTGGCATGCGGCCAAGAAACAGCTGGTGATTCAAGGGGGCTAAGCGTTGTTTTACGTATCGATGTTTTTTCAATATCTATCGCAATATTTAAAAACAAGACTACAATATCGGGCAGATTTGTTTGTTGAGTTTTTCTCGGATTTACTTTCGCAGGCGATTAATCTGGTCTTTATCTTAGTCGTTTTTGGCCACACTAATTTGCTTCATGGCTGGAACCGGGATGAAATTATTTTTATTTATGGCTTTTTCTTAGTTCCATACGCTGTTTTTTCTGCGTTTTTTAATATTTGGGACTTTAATGAACGCTATATCGTAAAGGGGGAACTTGACCGGATCTTAACAAGACCGATCCACAGTCTGTTTCAAATTATTCTTGAACGGCTGGAACTGGAATCTTTATTCGGGGCAATTACCGGGCTTGCAGTGATGTTTTATGCCGGCAGCAGGCTGGGTATTGAGCTGCACTGGTATGATCCGTTCCTGTTTATTGTGTTTGTAATCGGTGGAGCGCTAGTGTACGGCGGTGTGTTCATCATGCTTGCCTGCATTAGCTTCTGGGCAGACGCCAGAACATCGCTCATGCCGATGATGTACAATATTAGTAACTATGGCAGGTATCCGGTTAATATTTATAATAAAATCATCCGGTTTGTACTAACTTGGATTCTGCCGTTTGCGTTTGTTGGCGTCTATCCCGCGGCCTTTTTCCTTGGAAAAAATGAATGGTATTGGTATTCATTTATCACTCCAGTTATTGGAATTCTCTTTTTTGTTTTCTCAGTGCTCTTATGGAATCAGGGTGTCAAGAAATATCGCGGAGCGGGGAATTAATTACAACTTGGATATTTTATTGTCCAAGCAAGCATAGAAATAGAGTAACCTATGCTGAATTTAGAGGTGATCCTAGGTGTTCTATTTCTTGCTGCCAATTGTTATCTTTTGTATATTTATGAGTTTAAGAACTTTATTTATCCCTAACACAATTAGAGGGAAATTTGTCTCAGTAGATAATTTTCTTTATTTGGGGACAGTCTACTTGACCGTTATCCTTGGATTTGGATTAATTTATCTTCTCTTTCATTTAATTGGATTGCCGATACTTAAGGAAGTGAACCCGCATCCAAAGGGTAATATTTTTGAAACAAGTTTTTATTTTAGCGCAATGACGTTGTTCTCAGTCGGTAATGGTGATGTCCTGCCGCAGGGGATGGGCAGAATTATTGCTGTTATTGAGGCATTAATAGGTTATACATTGCCCGCTGCATTTGTCGCGCGAGTCATGCTGAATCGGGAAAAATAATCCTATTGACTGCGAGAAAGTTGTGTTATCTAGAAAGATTAGGTACGCTGTAATGAAGAATATTTTACAATTGGAGTGATATCAAGTGACGGTTGAGATAGGAAAACAAGCCCCTGATTTTCAGTTAGAAGCGAATAATGGCGAGACAGTAACATTAGCAAAATTTCGCGGAAAAAATGTTGTTCTTTATTTTTATCCAAAGGACATGACTCCTGGATGTACGACTGAAGCATGTGATTTCCGGGATCAATTTCAGCAATTTCATGATTTGAATGCGGTGATCCTAGGTGTAAGCCCAGATCCGGCCAACCGCCATCAAAAATTCATCGAAAAATACGGTCTGCCATTCTTGCTGCTTGCAGATACGGACCACGAAGCCGCCGAAGCCTATGGAGTATGGAAATTAAAGAAAAACTTCGGGAAAGAATATATGGGGATCGAAAGGTCAACATTTATTATTAATCAAGAGGGCACCCTCGTTAAGGAATGGAGAAAGGTTCAAGTCAAGGGGCATGTAGAGGAAGCATTAACTTACATACGCGCTAACCAATAATTTTTCTAAGCCTATTTTTAAAAGGAAAGGCATTTGTCCAATGCAACAATCCTTGATTTGAATATCATTTTATTAGGGCATACCTCCTCAGATAAATTTTTGGGTCCATAGCGGCCCTTTTTTTATGCTTAAAAAGGGATATCTTTATTCCGAGTATTCGAAATATACATATAGGTGTTATGATAAAGGAAATAATCACTTCCTGTCTGCCAAAGGGGAAGAGCCAAATAGTTCATTTAGGGGGATGGAAAAATGAAGATTTATACAAAAACCGGTGATAAGGGAACAACTTCACTAATTTACGGTCAAAGGGTAGCGAAGAACGACATGCGAGTGGAGGCATATGGGACTTGCGATGAAACGAATTCTATGATTGGGCTTGCGCTGAGTCATTTAAATAATGAAAATTTCAAAGGGAAAGAAATAATTGAAAATGCATATCATAAAATACAAACAAACCTATTTCATGTCGGAGCTGAATTAGCGACCCCAAATGGTAAGGAAGTAAAGTGGTCACTCAAATCTTCAGATGTGGAGGAATTGGAAAAACAAATCGATGATTGGGATACGGCACTTCCAGGGTTAACGAATTTCATTCTGCCTGGAGGACACCCTGCAGGTGCTGCATTTCATGTGGCCAGAACAATTGCAAGACGGGCAGAAAGGTGTGCGGTTACTTTGGGTGAGGACGTGAATCCACTCGTATTGGCCTATTTAAACCGGCTTTCGGATTTATTGTTTGTGACCGCTCGATATGTAAATCATCAACTAGGGGCTACAGAAAAGACTTTGCACAGTTAATATATAAGAAACATGTCGGTTAGTGAGATTACAATATTGACAAAAGTACAAATTACCTAGTACAATTAATTATAACAATTATAATATAAGAATATTTTTTGGAAAGAAGGTGCATGGCGATGAATCAATTAAAAGAAGCGTTGGATACCCTGAAGGATACGGGGGTACGAATTACTCCGCAACGTCATGCGATACTTGAATATTTAATAAACTCGATGTCACATCCTACTGCAGATGAAATCTATAAGGCACTTGAAGGAAAATTTCCGAATATGAGTGTGGCGACGGTTTACAATAATTTACGAGTATTTCGTGAAGTTGGTCTTGTAAAGGAATTAACTTACGGTGATGCATCAGCACGTTTCGATTTTGTAACTTCGCATCATTATCATGTCATTTGTGAAAAGTGCGGAAAAATTGTCGACTTTCATTATCCGGGCTTAGATGAGGTGGAGCATCTTGCTTCACATGTGACCGGCTTTAAGGTGGAAAATCACCGCATGGAAATCTACGGTTCCTGTCCTGAATGTGCAAGTAAAGAGGTACATTAACGTTATACTATGAAGGTTGATTTTAAAATTTTTGTGAAAAAAGGATGACTTACCAATCACGGCTAAAAGCCATGAAGGTAAGCCATCCCTTATTTATTTTTCCGGTTTTTCTTATTATAAGTTTCGTCAAATTCTTTTCCTTCGAGTTTGGGATCAAGTGTTAATGGTTCACGACAATACATACACATATCCACTTTTCCAAGCATTTTTGTTTGCTTTCCACAGCTTGGACACTTTACATGGATGGATTTTGTTGATAACATTCCAATCCAAAAATAAACAACTGTACTCGCGATAATAAAAAGAAGACCAAAAAGCATGAAGATGGTCATAATAAGTGGTGAAGTACGAAAAAAGATACCGCCATACATAACAATAAAGCCGATGAAAATTAATGATAATGCAAAGCTGCGAATTTTATTTATTTTACTCGAATATTTTGCCATGAAACTCCCTCCTAGAGAAACTATACCATATTTATGAAAAGAGAAAAAATTATGCGACAAGAATGTCGAAATTTGTCTTTGTTTTAAGGAGGATATTTAGTTTCATTGTCGAACATATACCATACCCGAAAAAAATGGAGGAATGATGAATGGAAGACATCCTTCGGCCTATTTATCAAGAAAGGGCGAGCCAATCCAATACTCTAGGAGTGTTGTTAATTGAAAAAAAACAAAAATTAAGCCATATCACTGATTCATTTGATGTTATTCTCTTGGTAATTATTAAAGAGGCGGATCAGCCATTATTCATAAAACACTATACGTACAACAACAAAAAAGCTGCCATGCATGTCCTTGCCGAAACCCAGCTCCAAGAATGGCTTTTACTTGGCACAAATAGAAAGATATTTGAGTGGATTCATGATGCCAAAATCCTTTTTGACAGAAATGAGTACGTTGCAAATTTAAAAACGGAACTGCGCGAATTTCCTTTTAACGGACGAAAAATCAAAATGGGCGTAGAATTTGCTAAATTAATTCGTCGTTATGTCGATGGAAAAGCCCTATTCGAAAGCAAACAGGTTTTAGATGCTTATAATCATGTTGTCCATTCCTTGCACCATCTTGCAAGATTAGCGGTGATTGAAAATGGTCTCCACCCAGAGCTAACAGTTTGGCAGCAAGTTAAACAAATCGAACCGGAAATATATAAATTATATGAGGAACTGGTTAATAGTGAAGAGACACTTGAGAAAAGACTGGAACTATTATTCCTTGCAAGTGAATTTATGATTCATTCTAGAACAAATATTGGGACCTCTCACTTATTGGAAGTACTCAGCGGCAAGGAATACTGGTTCTTTAATGAAATGATGAATGAAAAGGAATTAATCCCTTACTCCGTTGATCTTGCTGTCCTGCTTGAGTATTTAATTGAAAAACATCTAATAGATGTAATAAACATTGAAACAAAAGGTCATGGGGTTTTTCATCGCGGATATTGTGTCAGCAAAAAATTATCGTAAAAAAATAAAAAAGGTATTGACCTTTTATTGTTTGCTTGGTATATTAATAACCGTCGCTGCGAAACATTCTTATAAAGTTTTCGTGAGTGACGGTTTGAAAAAAGTTATTGACATCTTGATGAGTTTTATGTTATATTAATAAAGTCGCTTAAGAGCGATTGAAAGATTGTTCTTTGAAAACTAAACAAACAAAAACGTCAACAAACAATATTTTTTAGTTTTTTTATAAAACTA
>NZ_LDNB01000020.1 GCF_001026695.1 Neobacillus vireti | reverse complement strand
GAAGTTAAGCTTCTCAGCGCCGATGGTAGTTGGGGCATGCGCCCCTGTGAGAGTAGGACGTTGCCAGGCTGTATTATAAAAATTATATTTTCTATTGTCGCGGGGTGGAGCAGTCTGGTAGCTCGTCGGGCTCATAACCCGAAGGTCGTAGGTTCAAATCCTGCCCCCGCAATATGGTCCGGTAGTTCAGTTGGTTAGAATGCCTGCCTGTCACGCAGGAGGTCGCGGGTTCGAGTCCCGTCCGGACCGCCATTTAAAATTTGTACGAAACTAGATTTCGTCTTTTTTTATGTCTTTTGTAAACTACATATGAAATAAGCATCCTTAGGAGACATCCTAAGGTTTTTTTTGCAGTTAAATAAGGGTAAAATAGAGATATGTTAAAGTGTAAAGGTGATTGGATGAATCAATTTGAACTAGATACAACGAATTCAGAAGAAACCTCGCAATTCGCAGCGAAATTAGCTGGATATTTAAAACCAGGTGATGTTATTGCGCTTGAGGGGGACTTAGGTGCAGGGAAAACAACCTTTACCAAAGGGTTGGCGAAAGGATTGGAAATTAAGAAAACAGTTAATAGCCCGACATTTACCATCATTAAAGAGTATAAAGGGAAGCTGCCCTTGTATCATATGGATGTATACCGCGTAGCTGATGCATTTGAAGACCTTGGGTTTGATGAATACTTTGAAGGTGATGGAGTTACAGTAGTGGAATGGGCCCATTTAATTGAAGAGCAACTGCCTTCTGAGAGGCTGACTATTTTCTTGTATCGCGAAGAAGGAGATAAAAGGAAAATGGTGTTAACGCCAACGGGCGAAAGATATGAGCACCTATGTAAGGAGATTTTTCGATGACCATATTAGCGATTGATACTTCTAACTATTGCTTAGGAGTAGCGCTTTTAGAAGATAACCAAGTTCTAGGCGAGTATATAACGAATTTAAAAAAGAATCACTCCGTACGAATTATGCCGGCAATCGAGACTCTTATGAAGGATTGTGAGAGGGTGCCAGCCGATTTAACGAAAATTGTTGTGGCAAAAGGTCCCGGCTCCTATACAGGAGTTAGAATTGGTGTCACGATTGCCAAAACATTGGCTTGGACATTACAACTTCCGCTTGTAGGGATATCGAGTCTGGAAATTTTAGCTGCAGGAACGGGAAGATACTTTGATGGCTATATATCTCCTTTATTTGATGCAAGAAGGGGTCAAGTTTATACAGGTCTATATCAATTTGAAAATGGAAAGCTTGAAATGGTAGAGCCGGATCAGTTGCTACTTTTAGTGGACTGGGCAGCAAAATTAGCTGAATCGGCCAAGCCAATTTTATTTGTCGGGAATGACTTACAGATCCACCGGACAAAGATTGAGGAATTGCTAGGGGTGAAAGCAACTTTTGCTAGTATCACGGAACATAATCCGCGACCGGCGGAACTTGCATTGTTAGGCAGTGATAAACAAGGAGAAGATATACATTCCTTTGTACCGAATTATATCCGTTTAGCTGAAGCGGAAGCAAAGTGGCTAGAGGCAAAAGGGAAAATTTCAAATGGATAGGATAAGAGAGAAATGACAGATTCTTACGAGTTTCGTTATATGAGGGAAGAGGATATAGATCAGATAGTAGAAGTTGAGCACGCCTCGTTTACAATGCCTTGGAGCCGGGAGGCATTTTATAATGAATTGCACAATAACAAGTTTGCTGTCTATATCGTTTTAGAGGAAAATAAAAAAATTATCGGTTATTGCGGTACGTGGATTGTCATTGATGAGGCACATGTAACGAATGTGGCCGTTTTGCCCGAATATAGAGGAAGAAAATTTGGGGAAGCCTTAATGATGAAGCTTATGACTGTTGCCAAAGCGAAGGGGGCAAGAACCATGACCCTCGAAGTTAGGGTAACCAATTATACAGCGCAATCCCTTTATCGTAAACTAGGCTTCCAAAATGGCGGGATTAGGAAAAATTATTATGCGGATAATCAGGAAGATGGGTTAGTCATGTGGGTGAATTTATGAAAAATGATCAGTTTATATTAGGAATTGAAACTAGCTGCGATGAAACAGCAGTCGCAATAATTAAAAATGGCCGTGAAATTGCGGCTAATGTAGTGGCATCACAGATTGAGAGTCATAAACGTTTTGGCGGGGTAGTCCCTGAAATTGCATCACGCCACCATGTGGAACAAATTACAATCGTCATTGAAGAAGCATTGAGTCAAGCGAAGTTAACCTTTGCTGAGCTTGATGCTATAGCTGTTACAGAAGGACCGGGATTGGTTGGTGCCCTTTTAATAGGGGTAAATGCTGCCAAAGCGTTAGCCTTTGCCCATAACAAACCGCTAGTTCCGGTTCATCATATTGCCGGGCATATTTATGCGAACAGGCTGATAACGGAGTTGCAGTTTCCTCTCATAGCTCTAGTGGTCTCAGGGGGGCATACCGAGCTTGTTTATATGAAAGAGCACGGACATTTTGAAGTGATTGGCGAGACGAGGGATGATGCAGCAGGAGAGGCGTACGACAAGGTGGCAAGGACTTTAAATATGCCGTATCCAGGCGGTCCGCATATTGATCGTTTGGCACAGGAGGGAAGCCCGACAATTGATTTACCTCGAGCTTGGTTAGAGGAAGGCTCTTATGATTTTAGTTTCAGCGGCTTAAAGTCAGCTGTCATTAATACCGTCCACAATGCCGAACAGCGCGGCGAAGTGATAGCCCCTGAGGATCTTGCCGCCAGCTTTCAAGCAAGTGTGATTGAGGTATTAGTTAAGAAGACGGAAAGAGCCGTAGCTGAGTATGGTGTGAACCAAGTATTAGTCGCTGGTGGTGTTGCGGCAAATAAAGGCCTCAGGGCGGCATTAGAAAAGGCATTTGCAGATAATGACAAGGTAGAATTGGTGATACCGCCATTATCCTTGTGTACCGATAATGCTGCGATGATTGCCACTGCCGGAAGTGTAATGTTTGAAAAGGGAATCAGAGCAGGGCTTTCCCTAAATGCAAATCCGGGACTAGATATTGAAATCTATAATGGTTAACCAACTCTTCTGAAAAAGAAGAGTTTTTTTTTAATAAAATCCGATTCGCTAATAAACATGTCAGGCGTGTAATGTCATTAACGTTTTTGTGGATAAGATTTTGTAAAAAAACATTGAAAAGTCAATAAATGTGGATAAGCCTGTGGATACTGTTGATAATGTGGATAAAAACGCAACTTATTGTGGATAATGTGGAAAAGCATATAAAACTCCCGAAATTATTCTGTTTATAGTGTGAATAAAGTTGTGGAAAAGTGGAGGATTTCTTAAAAATTGTTGAAATAGTTTCTTTCATTTTTCAATTTCAAATTAAAATTTGTCAATAACACAACAGAATTTGCAGATATCATATATATATCCAAAAAAATAAAGGTTGAAACCGGGTAACCCACCCGGTTTCAACCTTTATTCCGCTAACTCCGCCCATTCCTCCATCAATTGCTCAAGCTCTGTCTTTGCTTTTTCACTTTTTAGGTTGATGTCCAAAACTTTTTCGTGGTCTTGAAAAATCTCTGGTGCACATAATTGCTGCTCATAATCGCTAATTTGTTCCTCAAGCACTTCTATGCGCAGCTCGATTTCATCTAATTTTCTTTTTCGCTGCCGTTCAAGCTTTTTACTTTCCTTATCCTGTTGATAACTATTTTTCTCGTGCGGTGCGGAATCGGCTGCCTTTTTAGCTAAATCTTCAAGCGCCAGTGCTTCAAGTTCTTTTTGCTCCAGTTTTTTTTCTAGATAATAATCATAATCCCCAAGATACTCGCTGCTTCCATTCCCGCTCAGTTCCAGTACCTTTGTAGCGATCCGGTTAATGAAATAGCGATCATGTGAGACAAACAAAATGGTGCCTGGATAATCGATTAAGGCATTCTCCAGCACTTCTTTGCTATCAAGGTCTAAATGGTTAGTTGGCTCGTCCAAAATTAACACATTTGCCTTCTCAAGCATCAGTTTAGCAAGGGCAAGTCGGGCTTTTTCACCGCCGCTTAAGGTAGAAACTATTTTCAGCACATCATCACCGGAAAATAAGAAATTACCGAGAACCGTCCGGATTTCTTTTTCATTTTTAAGCGGATAATCATCCCAGAGCTCATTCAAGACGCGCTTATTGGAGGTTAACTCGGCCTGTTCCTGGTCGTAATACCCAATCGCAAGGTTTGTTCCATATTGAATCGTTCCCGCAAGCGCGGGCAATCGATTGATAATCGTTTTTAACAGTGTTGATTTGCCGATTCCGTTTGGTCCGACAAGGGCAATGCTTTCTCCTTTATAGGCACGGAAGTTGATGTCCTCAGAAATCTTTTCATTGCCGTAACCGACGGCAAGTGAATCCACAGCCAAAACATCATTTCCACTTTGTCTCTCGATTTCAAACGAGAAGGTAGCGGACTTTTCACCACCTAATGGACGGTCGATCATTTCCATCCTTTCGAGCTTTTTCCGGCGGCTTTGTGCTCGTTTAGTCGTCGAGGCACGTGCTAAGTTCCGCTGGATAAAGTCCTGAAGATCAGCAACCTCCTGCTGCTGTTTTTCGTAAAGCTTCATATCGCGCTCATAATTGGCAGCTTTTTGGTCAAGGTAAGAACTATAGTTGCCCGTAAACCTTTGAATTTGTTTGCGGGATACTTCGTAAACTTGAGTGACTACTTTATCTAAAAAATATCGGTCATGTGAGACAATTAAAATGGCGCCATCGTAACTCTGTAAATATTGCTCAAGCCATGAAAGAGTATCGATGTCGAGATGATTTGTCGGCTCGTCCAAAATTAAGATATCAGGTTTCGTTAATAGTAATTTTCCTAAAGCAAGGCGGGTTTTCTGTCCGCCGCTTAAACTTGAAATCGCAAGCACGCTTTCGTGGAAATTTAGCCCATGGAGCACGGAGCGAATGTCTGCTTCGTATTGATAGCCGCCAGTCTCCTTAAATTTCACCTGCAGCTGATCATATTCCTTAAGAACTCGTTCATATCTTTCTTTGTCTTCAAACACACCGGGGTCAGCCATCTGTTCCTCAAGCCTGCGGAGCGACTTTTCCATTAATTGAAGCGGTTCGAAGACAGTCAACATTTCTTCCCAAATGGACAAATTCGATTCTAATCCGGTATTCTGCGCTAAGTATCCAATGGTTACTTCTTTTGGTTTGATAATATCTCCGCCATCATGTGACAAGTGTCCGGCAATGATCTTTAAAAGCGTCGATTTTCCTGCACCATTGCGGCCAACAAGCGCCACCCGGTCTCGCGTTTGTAATTCTAGCTTAATATTCGATAAAATAAGGTCAGCACCATAATATTTTTGTAGTTGATTGACCTGCAGTAAAATCATTTTCATTCACCTCTTACATACGAATAGTGTACCGTATAACTAGAGTGTCGGCAATAAAGGGCTTTAAGAGCGGTAACCTTTAATGAAAAAAAATGTCTCAACTAGTTCAAAGTTTCACACACATTACCGGAAAAATAGTGTATGATTTGAGAGGAGGATTTATATATGACAGATTTTACACATTTTAATGAAGAAGGCAGAGCGAAAATGGTCGACGTCAGTGATAAACCTGAAACTGCACGGACTGCTCTGGCCCATTCCAGCATAACTGTTAGTAAAGAGATTTACGAAAAGATAACCAATAATGAAATGAAAAAGGGCGATGTGTTAGCTGTGGCCCAGGTAGCAGCGGTTATGGCGGCAAAAAAAACATGGGATCTGATTCCAATGTGTCACCCGATTCCGCTAACAGGAGTCAACATTTCTTTCTCGTGGGAAGCGGACAAGCGAGAGAACTATCACCTGCATATTGCTGCAGCAGTAAAAACGAAAGGGAACACAGGTGTGGAAATGGAAGCGTTAACAGCCGCCGCAGCTTGTGCCTTGACCGTTTATGATATGTGTAAAGCAGTGGACAAAGGGATGGTCATCGGACCGACCTATTTAGTCGAGAAAACGGGCGGTAAAAACGGAGATTATAAACGAACCGATGAGATTTAACTAAATCATTCAAGGGGTGTGGGAGATTATGGGTAATGAAACAATGAAAATACCACAGGCGACAGCAAAACGGCTGCCCCTCTACTATCGATTTTTAAAAAACCTTCATTCTTCCGGTAAGCAAAGGGTTTCTTCAGCAGAACTGAGCGAAGCAGTGAAAGTAGACTCGGCAACGATTCGAAGGGATTTTTCCTATTTTGGTGCCTTAGGCAAAAAGGGCTACGGTTATAACGTTAATTACTTATTAACCTTCTTCCGCAAAACCTTAGACCAAGATGAATTAACAAAAGTGGCCTTAATTGGGGTCGGTAATCTAGGTACTGCCTTTTTAAATTATAATTTTTTAAAAAACAATAACACAAAAATAGAATTTGCCTTTGATGTCGATCCGAATAAAATGGGAACGATGATTCGTGAGGTACCGGTCTACCATCTTGACGAATTGGAGAACGTCCTAGCCAATGAAAATATATCGGTAGCAATTCTTACCGTTCCTGCGCCTGTCGCTCAGCAGATTACCGATCGACTTGTGAAGGCTGAGGTCAAAGGGATATTAAATTTTACACCTGCACGGTTAACTGTCCCTCCGTCCACTCGGGTCCATCATATTGATTTAGCAGTAGAGCTGCAATCATTAATTTACTTTTTAAAGCACTATCCGACTGTTGAGATAGAAGAATAATATGATTAAGGGTTTTTCACGAGCATAAACTGGTGGAAGGCCCTTTTTTATTTTCCTGCTTTACATGCGTAACAGTGTTATGTTACATTAGAAAACAGAAAGGGGTTTTCAACATGAGCGAGGAGTTAATTTCTAAGAAGGATTTATTAGATCTAGCAGGAATTTCGTACGGACAGCTGTATCGATGGAAGCGGAAGGATTTGATTCCTGAAGAATGGTTTATTCGAAAATCGACGTTTACCGGTCAGGAAACTTTTTTTCCAAAAGAAAAGATTTTAGAAAGAATCGATAAAATCCAAACGATGAAGGAAAATCTTTCGTTAGATGCACTAGCCGATATGTTTTCGCCGAATATTAGTGATTTGCAAATGGAAAAGGATGATTTAATCAAACGTAACATTGTTTCTGCTGCAGTGATGAATTTTTACCTAGAGAATGATAAGAGCGGTCTTACATTTCATTTTCCAAGAATCCTTGAGGTATATGTGTTAGAAAAGCTGCTTCAGTCGGGTGAAATTAATTTGGATGAGGGGAAAATGGTCTTACAAGTATTAAAGGATAATGCGCCGCTTATCAAACAAAAAAGCTGTGAATTGGTGATTTTCCGAAAGCTTGGGGTATCTTCGTGTCTATTACTCATTAATACAGAAGCTGTCCATTTTGAATCAGGAACGAAACTGGTGGTATCACTGTCACTGATGACTTGTATGGAAGAAATTAAGTCGAAATTATTATAAAGGAGAATGGCAATGGAATTAAAAAATATGGGGGATTTGATCATTAATGGGGTTGGGGCATCTAATGGCGGGAAATTCCAGCTTGTTACATTGAATGGACATGGAACGGTTAACAGTGATATAGAGTGCAGTGACTTTGAATGCAATGGTTCAGGTACGGTTAAAGGCGATGTGAAAGCAAATACAGCTAAGATAAGTGGCAATGCGAGTTTTAAAGGAACGATCGATAGCCAACAGGTTACGGTGGAAGGAACAGCAAAAATTGAGAAAAACCTGTATGCGAAACATCTCTATGTTTCAGGTAAAGCTTCAGTTGGCGGCAAAGTGAAAAGTGAGGAAATAAACCTTCATGGGATTTTAGCGGTGGGCGAAGATTGTGAGGCTGAAATTTTTAAAGGAAAATATCGCTTTACGATTGGCGGCCTGCTAAACGCCGATCAAGTAGATGTTGAGCTTTACGGAGAATGTAAGGCAAAAGAAATTGGCGGGCAGACGATCACCGTAAAACAACATAAAGGGTCGTTCATCGGCACGTTATTCAAGCCTTTCTTTAAAACGCAACTGGAAACGGACTTCATTGAAGGGGACATCATTGAACTTGAAAATACGATCGCAAAAGTGGTTCGCGGCAATCAGGTCAAGATTGGGCCAAATTGTCATATTGGCGTAGTTGAATACACAGAAGAATTTTCACAGGATAAAAATGCTGTAGTTGGTGAGTCAAAAAAGGTTTAAGAGGAGGAGAAGGTAATGGGAAAAAATGAAAATCTAATTATTAATGGATCGGGAAGCTATCCTGGGGGCAATTACGATAAAGTCAGCATTAGAGGAGAAGGGACAATTGTAAATGCTGTTGATTGTTCCGTTTTCAATGTTTACGGAACAAGTGAAGCGGTCGAAAATGCTACTGTTGGCTCCCTGAAAATTATTGGTGAGGCAGAATTTAAAGAGAATGTGGAGGCTGACCAAACGCTTGTCATGGGAACGATGAAGGTCGATGGTAAAGCCTTATTGAAAAAGGTGAAGATTCTCGGGATTTTGGAAGCCGGCGAAAGGCTTAGTGGAGATGAAGCGACCATTAAAGGGAGTATCGCGGTTAATGGCGATGTTGAATATGAGACGTTCGATTCGAGCGGTGGGTTTGAAATCAAGGGACTCTTAACCGCCGAAACGATCAAAGTTTCATTAAGATTTGGAGAGAGCAGTGCTGAGGAAATTGGCGGCGGGAAAATCACGGTGAAAAGGAAGAAGAATTCACTGCTTCCGTTTGGAAAAGAGATTGGATTCCTTACTGCTAAAGTAATTGAAGGGGATGACATCTACCTTGAAAATACAAAGGCAGATATCGTTCGCGGCAAAATGGTCAAAATTGGCCCCGGCTGTCAAATAGGGTTGGTCGAGTATACCAATGAGTTAACGCATGACCCTTCAGCAACAATAAAAACAAAGACACAACTTTAAAGGAGAATGGGATGGTAGCGAAGGAAAGTAAGCTAGGGTTGGTTGTTGTAGGTTTATTATTAGGAATTTTAATGGCATCGATGGATAACACGATAGTGGTTACCGCAATGGGGACAATTGTCGGAGATCTCGGCGGACTTGAGAGCTTTGTTTGGGTGGTTTCCGCTTATATGGTGGCGGAAATGGCAGGGATGCCGATTTTCGGTAAACTATCGGATATGTACGGTAGGAAGCGATTCTTTATTTTTGGATTAATTTTGTTTATGGCAGGTTCCGTATTATGTGGTACAGCCGAAACGATTACGCAATTAAGTATCTACCGGGCGATACAAGGAGTCGGCGGCGGCGCGCTTGTTCCAATCGCGTTTACGATAATGTTTGACCTATTTCCGCCGGAAAAGCGCGGGAAAATGGGGGGCATGTTTGGGGCTGTGTTTGGGCTTTCGAGTATATTTGGACCATTGCTCGGAGCGTATATTACTGATTATATCAGCTGGCATTGGATTTTCTATATTAATTTGCCGCTCGGGATTTTATCGCTGATTTTTATTGTTTTCTCCTACAAAGAATCCCCGATTCACCAAAAGCAATCAATTGATTGGTGGGGGGCGCTTAGCTTAGTGGGTGCCGTTGTATGTTTAATGTTTGCTCTTGAACTTGGTGGGCAGAAATATGACTGGAATTCTACGGTCATTTTAAGCCTATTCGCGGGATTGATGTGACCCCCAAAAGTTAGAGTTTTATATATTAAGCAGCTAATTGGCTGGTATGGATACGGTAT
>NZ_LDNB01000002.1:79997-1029701 GCF_001026695.1 Neobacillus vireti | reverse complement strand
AAGTCAATCATAAGAAGGTTCAACGGATCATGAATAAACTTGGACTCAAGGGTGATAAGTTCAAAAGAAAATCACGCAAGTACAGTTCTTACAAAGGTACTATCGGAACGGTTACCAAAAACCGTATTAATCGTCGTTTTCACACAACTGTGTGTCATCAGAAATTAAGCACAGATATTACAGAATTCAAGTGTTTAGACAGTGTAAAACTGTATCTAAATCCAATTATGGATATGTTCAATGGCGAAATTCTTTCGTATGGGATAAGTATGCGTCCAACTTTAGAATTAGCGCTCAAACCTCTTGGGGAAGCCCTAGATATTGTAAAAGAATCGAAGTTCAGAACTACTATACATTCTGATCAAGGGTGGCATTATCAACATAATAAATGGGTAAAAACACTCAAGGAAAACAAAGTGTTCCAGAGTATGTCGCGAAAAGGAAACTGTTTAGATAATTCCCCCATGGAGAACTTTTTCGGGTTAATGAAACAGGAAATGTACTATGGGGAAGCATTGCGCTCGTTTGAGGAATTAAAAAAGAGAATTGAAGAATATATCGATTATTATGATAACAACCGTATAAAGAAAAAATTGGCAGGCATGAGTCCGGTTCAATACCGTATCCATACCAGCCAATTAGCTGCTTAATATATAAAACTCTAACTTTTGGGGGATCACATCATTACTGGTTGGTGCCTGGCACTTTTTCTTTTTAAACTTCTTCCACTTCGTTCATTCCCCCTAATACATTTGCTTCCAAAGGTGCATCGGAACGACTCAACTTACGCTTCATGGGGAAGTAATAAAGAGCAGCCGGTAAGAAAAGCCCTACAGCCCAGGCTAAGTCTGCCCCATCAAGCAGATTGGCAATTGGGCCCACATAAAATGAAGCGTTTACAAATGGGATTTCAACAACGATGGATGCAACAAATGCAAACGATGCGATCCAGTTGACCTTACCATATTTGCCGTTAAGGTCAAAGATGTCTTTGACACTGTATTCGCCTGAACGCAAGACATAATAATCCACTAGGTTAATAGATGTCCATGGGATTAAGAAATAGCTCATAAAGAATATAAAGTTTAAGAAAAAGTCTAAGAAATTCCCTTGCCCAAGTATACATAACCCTGTGGCAACTATTGTGATCACAAGCAGAAAGGCAAAGCGAACCTTTGGCGTAACTCTGAATTTAAAAAACGGTTCAATAGTTGTAATGGAAGACATAAATGCGCCGTACAGGTTAAACACGTTGATTGCCAACTGGCCAAAGATAATCAAGACAAACATGATAATAGCAAAGCTTCCAAATAGACCGGCTAAATTTCCGCCGGTATTGTCAGCGAAATTGGGGATTGCAATAGTTAAGACAGCTCCTAAAGCCATCATCCAAACCGCGCCAATCACTGTGCCCGAATAGCTATACCAAAAGGTTTGTTTTGGTGGTGTATTGGTAGGTAGATAGCGGGAATAGTCGGCCACATAGGGGGCATACGATAATTGCCACGTTACAGCGATACTGACGGAGAGCAGAAAGGCCGATAAGTTAAATTCAGAAGACACCCATTGCTCGGCAGGTACCGGTAATAGAAATACGATAACCGTCATGATTAAAAATAGCACCAATGAAGCCGCTGAGAACCACTTTTGTACTTTATGGATTAAGTCGTATCCATATAAAGCGACAACAAAACAGATCGCCCCAATAAAGATAATGTTCCACGTTTGGCCAATCGGAAGAATATCGCCAATCGTTTGGGCAGCCAGCAAAGTATTGCTTGCAAAAAAGCCAAGGTAGATAAACATGACGAGAAATAAAGGAATAATCGCCCCAATGACCCCAAATTGCGCCCTGCTCTGAATCATTTGCGGGATTCCTAGCCTTGGTCCCTGCACAGAATGGGATGCCATGAAAATAGCACCAATAAGGGCGCCGATAATAATCGCAACGATACTCCAGAAGAGGTTAAGTCCCAACATAATTGGCAATGCCCCAGACACAAGGGTTGTAATATTCATATTCGCCCCAAACCAGATTGGAAATAAATCTCTCGCCTTCCCGTGTCTTTCATTCTCTGGAACATATTCTATACTCCGCGTTTCAACCTTCACATACATTCCCCCATTTGATTTTTTTAGCAAAAAATCTAGATTCCTACTTTATGTGATAGCTTGGCGAAAATCCCACGCACATCTTCTGGTGAGAATTGCAGTTCGTCCGGCCCAGAAGATTCCCAAACGTGATAGTCTTCACCGTTTATTCTCTTTGTCATTTGCTTGGCGTCATAAACTTTCAGATCATATATCCAGTTAGCCATCATTAATATAGAAGCCATGTGAGCACCTTCTGTTGTGGTTCCACACATATCTTTGACAAGATTCACTTGATAATCGCGATAATATGCATCTAAAACGGTGGCTAATACACAGCAATCAGTCAGAACGCCGCCAACAATTAAATGTTTCACATTTAAACTTTTCAGCATTAAATCAAGGCTGGATTCGTAAAAACCGCTGTAGCGATATTTATCCACCACGATGTCGGTTTTCCCCGGTCTTAGTTCGGCGATAATTTCAACGTTTTCCGTTTCGGCTTGATAATAGATCGGTGCACCCAGTTCATTTACCGGTTCTTTATTTGCTAGTCCGATTCCATCTGCCCTGCCAATATGGCGCGTATAAATAATCGGGATTCCCTTTTCACGGCAGGTGCGGATGAGAAGCTCGGCGTTTTGAACCACTTCACGCATCCCCACAACATCCGATGTACCACTTTCCTTTTGGAGATCAATCAACAAGAGGGCTGTTTGTTTCAAATCCATTCTCTTCACTCCTTTTGAAAAATCCGAACCACTACCATGTACCATGCAAGTTAAGATAGTGGTTTAGAACCCGCTAACTTTTTACAAGAATCTTCCATTCCCTTAGTTCTAAATTCCGGGATCCTTCGACTACATGAGGGTCTTTAACAGCTAAGGCGTGAGCCTCTTCAAATGAATCAGCCACATATACCACAAGCCCGCCAGATTCGTCTAAAAAAGGACCTCTAGCAAAAATTTTCCCTTGCGCATCCAGTTCATCTAAATACTGAATATGACGGGGAAGTACTTCTTTATTTTTTTCAGTATCAATCATGTGTAGAATTGCTGCGAAATAGGCCATCAGCTATCACCTAATTCCGATTCCAAACGACGAGTTTTAATTCGGTCATTTCTTCAACAGCGTATTTGATGCCTTCGCGGCCATTGCCGCTTTCTTTTACACCGCCATACGGCATATTGTCCACGCGGAACGTCGGAATATCATTGACCATGACACCTCCAACATGCAGGGCATCGATGGCGTTCAATGCGGTATGAATATCATTTGTATAGATTCCTGCTTGCAGACCGTAACGTGAATCATTTACCTTTTGGATAGCTTCTTCAACAGAAGTTACTTTATCGACTATCACAATTGGAGCAAACACCTCTTGGCACGATACTTTCATATCCGCAGCCGCATCAACAAGGACGGTTGGCAGAAGAATATTCCCTTCGGCTTTGCCGCCTGTTGCAATCGTAGCCCCGGAGCTGGCAGCTTCATGAATCCACTTTAACGACCGTTCGACATCACCAGGCGTAATTAAGGCAGATACATTCGTTTCAGGATCAAGCGGATCGCCACTTTTTAACTTCTGCACTGCTGGAACAAATTTTTCAATAAATTCTTCATATAAGGACTCGTGAATGTAAACCCGTTGTAAGGAAATGCACACCTGACCTTGGAAGGAGAATGCACCTTCTACACAGCGCAGGATAATCTTATCAAGGTCCACACCCTGATCAATAATAACCGCCGCGTTTGATCCCAATTCCAATGTTGCCCGCTTTAGTCCCGCTTTGTTGCGGATGGCAATCCCTACCGCCGGACTTCCGGTAAATGTAATCATGCTGACTCTGTCGTCATTCACGATCTTTTCTCCCACCACACGGCCACTGCCTGTAACGACATTGAGCGCACCGGTCGGCAATCCCGCTTCTTGAAGGAGTTCAGCAATAAAGAAGGCGGATAATGGGGTTTGCGATGCTGGTTTTAAAACAATCGTATTTCCACTGGCAATCGCCGGGCCGACTTTATGTGCCACTAGATTCATCGGAAAATTGAATGGGGTAATCGCCCCAATCACGCCAAGCGGTTCGCGTACGGTATAGGCCAGTCGATTGACTCCACCGCTTGCGGCATCTAAAGGCAAGGTTTCTCCGTGGATTCGTTTCGCCTCTTCTGCGGCAAATTTATACGTTTCAATTGTTCTCGCCACTTCGCCCTTTGCCGCTGTAATCGGTTTAGACGCCTCTAAAGCAATAATTTCTGCTGCTTCGTCTGCCCGTTCCTTCAATAATTGCACCAAATTCTCGAGAATTTCTGCCCGTTTATAGGCAGGTAATTTGGCCATTACCCCTTTGGCACGATCAGCCGCTTCAATGGCCAAGGCCGTCTCTTGTTCCGTTGCATCAGGAATTTCGGCAAGGACTTCACCAGAATAAGGAGAGTATAATGGCTTATACGCCTTTGCTTCTATCCACTCGCCATTAATGAGCAAATTCTTTTTTGTAATTTTTTCGACATATGACATCCGTATACAAATCCTTCCGTCTTTAACTAAAGGTTAGAGGCCGTCTTTTCCTCAACTTTTCCGAAAAAAAATTCCTCCAGCTTTGGTCTTAGGCCGCCTGGCCCGAATTTTTTCCGGGAATTCTCGTGATCCCTTATTGACTCTAGAAAGGCTAATAACAGTCTTCTGCGTTCTAATATGTTTTTAATTCCCTGGTTATAAATCCAATTATCAATCGTGTTATAGACGCCGCGATTAATGCCGTGCTTGCCTTCACACAGCTGAATAAATGCCAGGTCCGTTAAATGGATATACTCTTCGGAACTTGGCTTAAACTCTCTTTTTAAAATGGCAGGCTGCTCGAGGTGAAACACGCGCTGGACGGTCTCTACATCCTTCCTGATTTGTAAAACAAGATGCTTCATGGAACTAAACAGCTGTTCTTCTCTGACAAAATGACATACCTCTACGTCCAATTCCTCATCGTAAATCATCTGATCAAAGTCAAAGATATGAACTTCATAATGAATGATTATTTCTTCTTTATTGACAGTCGGTCTGACGCCTACATTCATTAAGCCGTAATAGAGCTGGTTTTGATAGGTCACATGGACGCCGTAAACCCCCTTTGGTAAAAAAACTTCCTCATGCAAGAGCAGGTTCGCCGTGGGGAAACCAATGGTGCGTCCAATTTGATTTCCATGGATGACTTTTCCGCTGATCCTTGTTTTCGGTATGGAATCACTTTTTTCTACTATTGAAAAATTGTGCATATCGAGCACCACCTAATACTTCTTAATTTATTGCTATTTTTGTACCTAATGTTGTTATAAATCAAAGGCAAACTCACTTTTGATGTAAATGTTCACTTCAATTCTTACATTTTCTGATTTATTTATCGGCATAACCCGTCAATGAGCGATTTTCGCCATTCAATGGGCGAATCTCACCACTCAATGGGCGTTTTTCGCCATTCTATGGGCGAATCTAAAAAAAGTTATATTTAAAGATGAACTTGGAGTTCTTGTTTCAGACCTTTTTGCATATGAACAACCTCATGGCTCAACTGGGAGATGCGGCTTAACACATCAGCATCGGCAATCTCATTTTTTGCATTGAAATGGTCATTCGTCGCATACACAGATGCTGGTGCTACAAAGGCACGGAAATAGCTTGCGATTGGTTTCAGCTGGTTTTCAATGACCAAGTAATGTTGATAGGTGCCTCCTGTTGCAACAAAGCCCATCACTTTATTTCTAAATTCCTTAGGAGGGATTAAATCAAATAAGTTTTTCAAAGCGCCTGTAATCGACCCTTGAAAAATAGGCGTGCCGATAATGTAAAAATCAGCCGATGAAACGATGTCGATGACTTTTTTCGTGTCCCCTGTATAGGTGGAAGGATCGCGTCCATCGCAGAATTGAAGATCATATTCCTTTAAATCTAGTACTTCGACTTCGATTTCTGGATGGTTCTTCTTGACCTCGTCGGCCACTTTTTGGACCACTACTTTTGTTTTCGAACCGGTAATTGTACCGGAAATCGCTAATAATTTCATTTTTTATCCCCTCCTGTTTGGTAATCAGCGGATAGCGCCTCCCCTGTTTATCTCATAATAAACGGATCCGGAATTGGCTCCGATGATGTATTCACCCATACAACTTTACTTTGTGTATATTCATGGATTGCTTCGTATCCGCCTTCTCGGCCGTAGCCGCTCAAGCCCGAACCGCCGATTGGCGCGATTGGTGAGATGCTGCGATAGGTGTTGACCCAAACGATGCCGGCATTGACGGCCTTTGCGACGCGGTGCGCTTTCGCGACATCACTTACCCAAATGCCCGCTGCCAATCCATAGTTGGTACTATTGGCAAGTTGAATGACTTCTTTTTCGTCTTTAAATGGAATGACACTTAACACCGGTCCAAAGATTTCTTCCTTCGTGATTCGCGCTGAATGGTCGGTATGTTCAAAAATAGTCGGTTCAAAGTACCAGCCCTTTTCTAAATGTTCTGGAACTTTACCGCCGAAAACAGCCTTTCCGCCCTCTTCATGCCCGAGAGCGACGTATTGTTTTACCCGTTCTAATTGCGCCTGGGTAGCGAGTGGGCCCATCTCCGTATCATTTTTCAACGGATCGCCAATTTTAATTTGCGAGACACGGTCGACCAGTTTTTGCATGACCTTGTCATAGATATCCACGTGTAAAAATGCCCGCGAACCTGCGACACAGCTTTGACCTGATGCACCAAAGATACCGGCGATGATGCCCATTGCCGCATTATCGGGATTCGCATCTTCAAAGACGATGTTCGGTGATTTTCCGCCAAGTTCCAATGACACCTGGGCAAAATTTTCCCCAGAATTCCGCACCACATGACGGGCTGAATCCGGTCCGCCAGTAAAGGCAATACGTCTAACAAGTGGATGCTTCGTTAAACTGTCACCGACTGGCATCCCAAAGCCAGTTACAACATTGATGACGCCCGGCGGAAATCCTGCTTCATCTACAAGCTTCATCAATTCAAGCAACGACGCCGAGGTAACTTCGGATGGTTTGATAACGATTGTGTTACCTGCCACAAGCGCCGGCGCCAGCTTCAATGTCGTTAAATATAACGGAGAATTCCATGGTGTGATGGCTGCCACCACCCCAAGTGGCTCTCTCGATGTAAAGACAAACATATCCATTTTATCAATCGGCAATGTCTTCCCGTGAATTTTATCCGCTAGGCCCGCATAATAATAGAAGAATTCCGGCAGATAAGAGAGCTGGCCTCTCATTTCACGGATCAATTTTCCGTTATCAAGTGTTTCGAAATTCGCCAGTTCATCAACGCGCGCTGAAATTAACTCGCCTAATCGTCTGACAAGGCGCCCTCTTTCGGTGAACGTCATGTTTGCCCAGCTGGAATGCAAAAAGGCGTGATGAGCTGCTTGAACGGCACGGTCCACATCTTCCGCCGTTCCTTTTGCGACATAGCACCAAGGCTCGCCTGTCGCTGGGTTATAGCTCGGAAAATATTCGCCGTCTGTTGATTCAATCCATTCCCCATTTATATACATCTTGTATTTTTTCATTTCTGACATGCTCGTACTCCCCTTTACCTCACCGCCGGCACTGCATTCTTTTTAATAAACCGATCAATTGCTTGGTTTAAAGAATTAGCGTCCTCAGCCGGTAACATGTGTCTCATGTTTGGAAAAATTAGTAGTTCTGATTGTTCGATTTGCTGATGCATGCATTGTGACATTTCCGGAGTTGAGCCAACATCTTGTTCCCCTGTGATAATCAATGTTGGTAGTTTAATAGTTGAGAGTTTTGGCCACAACTCCTGGTCGGCTGTAGCAAAAAGCGTATAGGCAGCCAAATAGGAGTGAGGGTTGTTCGTTTGAAGCCGTTGACGTATTCCATTGACGAATGATTCATTGGTTGCAAGGAAGTCAGGATTAAACCAACGCTGGATGGCTGGTTCAATTGTAGACACAGCCCCTGATTGTTTGACCTCTTCCACTCGCAACAGAATCGCATTTCTCTGCTCTGCTGTTCGATTGGCAACCGCATTCAGAATGGTAAGGGTTTTGATCTTTTTAGGAAATTCAAGTGCAAAGGCCTGCGCCACCATTCCGCCCATCGAAAATCCGACGAGATGGCATGTGTCGATTTGTAAATGCTGCAGCAGCCCAGCTAATTGCGCGACATAGTTGGAAAGCGAATAAGGACCAGGGGGATGGTCAGACCCCCCGTGCCCGAGCATATCGTAGCAAATAACCCGATACTGTTTTGATAGTCCTTTCACTTGTTTTTCCCACATGTGATGATCCAAGCCCACACCATGAATCAGAATTAATGGCTCCCCATTTCCTGTTTCTTCATAATAATTGGTTCCTTGATCATACGTTGCGAGTGACATTAAACAAGCCCCATCTCTACCATATCTTGATGACGATTTCCTGTTCGTGGATGCGGACGACCGCCTGTCGCTGCACCGATCGCTACTACAATTTCATCTGCCCTCGGTGCATCTGGAATCGATGCTTCGAATGTAAGAAAGTGGGAGCGCTGTGATTCGTCGTTCTTATGAACCATGGGAATCACGACCGCTGTTCCGGCACCGCCGCGCTTATTCGTAAAGCTTAAGATGCTTTTTCCTTGAACCGCATCCCTGAATTTATTACCGAACTTTAATGTATGGATAAACGCAGAAGCATGTTCAACCTCGCCATCGACGCCGACAACAGCAGCCTTTCCGAATGCTTCCACATCATCAGGTGATCCGATATGTTTAAATAATTCATTGACTAATACCTCACCAATTTGCGGTGCATATTCATTGATTTCCGGCATTAAATCCTCCACATATCCTCTGCCTGCCCACGGGTTTTTCATAACAAGCATAGTTGTAATCATGCGAATAGGTGTCTCTAATTCTTTCCCGCCTTCAATCCGAGTCTCTTCTACCGCTGTATATACTTTACGAATTTCTAACATTTACATTGCCCCCACTTTCACATTTGTAAACCTTGGCATAACTTCTTCCGTAAATAGTTTCAAACTCTTCATCATTTTGTCATGAGGCAGAGAATTGTGGTTCACCCAAAGCAATAATTCTTGTAAATTAAGCTCATCTTTTAGTTCTTGGATTTTCTCCGCCACATAGTCCGGAGTACCAAATAATAGATTTCGAGGATGTAAGAATTCATAGTTCAACTCTTGCCCAGGTTTTACTTGTTCGCCCGGATCCATTAGGTTGCCAAGGCCTCGCCAATGACAGATCCAGCGGTAGTTATTCAATACAGCCTCTGCCGCATCTTGACGGGCTTGTTCCATTGTTTCAGCAACATATACATCTCTTACTAATGCAATGCCGTCTCCCAGCTCAAGTTCATAGCCGCGCGCCTTCGATGCTTTTTCACGGTACAGCTCAAAACGCCCCTTCAATTCTTTCACGGTCGGCATCCAGAACATACCTTTAATATCATTTTCCGCTGCCCACTCGATGGAACGTGGGGAATCAATTACTTGCCATAGCGGAGGGTATGGTTTTTGATAAGTACCCGGCATAATCGAGATCTTATTAATCTCGCCTTTTTCCATATCCATGAAGTCAGGAGAGGCTGGGCTCATCGGATGGCTCCATTTCAATCCCTTCGGCGGGAACTGATAAATGTCGCCTTCGTGGGAAAAGAAGCGGTTTGACCACCCTTTTCGTAAAATTTCTACCGTTTCTTCGAATACCGCCCGGTTTTGTTCCTGGTTCGTCGGATCGGCCAAGGTATTTAAGTTGGCCGCTTCCCTGCCGTATAACCCGCGGGCTAACCCGACTTCTACCCGGCCTTTGCTTAGTTGATCAAGCATGGCGATATCTTCAGCGAGCCTGAGCGGATGCCAGAACGTGATAACATTGGCTGCCTGCCCGATGCGGATATTTTTTGTCCGCGCCGCAATATCTGCGCCCATTAAGATTGGGTTAGAGATTAATTCATTCCCTTCATGGCCAAAATGGTGCTCTGTGTACCAAATAGAATCATAGCCATTTTCATCACAATAGACGGCCTGCTCGCGTGCTTCATCAAGTACTTGATCGTATTCCTCGTGTCTCCCTGGGCCAGCTAGGTTTGCGAAAATTCCGAATTTCATATCACTTATTCCTCCTTAAATTGTCTCAGTTTTTTCTCTATATCCATTTTTAGCTGCTTTCCACTTGCTCTTACATGGTCACGCATGGCTTTCTCCGCTTCTTCACTGTCACCCTTTATAATTGCTGACAAGATTGTCTGATGTTCATGTAGTGATTTTTCGCGGCGAATAGGATCTTCAATCGTTATAAAAACATATCGGTTATAAGGAATTTGGTTAAGGAGCATATTCAACGTAAAGCTTAGTTTAGAATTGGCGGCTCCTTCCAGAATCGTTTCATGAAAAACACTATTTGCTTCTACATACAATTTATTATCGGATGTTTGTAAAGCCCTCTCCATGTCAGTTACTGCCTGCTGAACTTTTTTGATTTCTTCAGCCTTTCCATTTTCCGCAAACAATCCGGCTGCAAGCCCTTCCAAAACTTCCTTTAAAGTAAATAACTCATTTAGTTCAGTTTCCGTTGGTTTTGAAACACAAGTCCCTACCCTTGGTATGATTTCGACTAATCCTTCTCTTTCTAATTGTTTTAGTGCCTCTCGAATAGGTGTCCTGCTTACTTTGAAATACTCTGACAAAACCGTTTCCGATAATTTTTGACCTGGCTCATATTTTGCCGTCACGATTGCTTCGCGAATGGCGTTTGTAACTTGAGCCGTAATGCCTAAAGTCAAGATGCTAGATATGATCATCTTCCCCCTTTCGTTCGTACCATGTACCATACAAGGTTTATAAATCGAATTATAGTTGATTAAATTTTATGAGTCAACAGAAAGTTTAGAAAATTATAAATAGTAAATACGAATGTGGTACAGCGCAATAAATTACTCGAAATTTTTTATTTAAAAATTTATCAGAATATATTGACATATGATTCCGCTTACAATTATAGTTTTCTTGTAAAGTAACTTGCATGGTACATGGTGAATGCAAGATATAATTCAAAAGGGGGCGTATTAATGAAAGTTGAATCTCGCAGTATTGAGTACATTCCGGCAGAAGAGAGGCATGGGAAAGCTCGCGATTTATTTCCAATTTGGTTTGGTGCCAATATGCATATCACAACACTTGTAACAGGGGCATTACCCATTGCATTAGGCCTTAATTTATTCTGGAGCCTCATCGCAATTATCGTGGGGACACTCCTTGGGGCAATTTTTATGGCTTCTCACTCTGCTCAAGGTCCTCAACTTGGAATCCCCCAAATGATTCAGAGCCGGGCGCAATTCGGAATCATTGGTGCCATTTTTCCCTTGTTTCTCGTTATGTTTGTTTATTTAGGCTTTTTTGCAAGCAGTGGATTACTTGCGGCCCAAACGTTAAGCAGTTTAACATCGATGGATCAAACATGGAGCATCTTAATCCTCAATATTATGTGCTTTATTGTTACAATTTTTGGATATAACTTAATTCATAAAATGCAGAAGTTATTGTCTTGGACCTCTTTACTTGTCTATTTAGTGGCAACCGTGATTATTGTGCAATTACCATTTCCTGCAGGAAGTTTAGAAATGGGGTCAGTTCAGCTGCCTGTGTTTTTATTAGCAGTTAGTATGGTTGCGACATGGCAATTAGCATATGCTCCCTATGTTGCTGATTATTCTCGCTACCTTCCAGTTACGACACCAACCGCGCAAACATTTTGGTATAGTTACTTTGGTACTGCTATCGGTACAATCTGGATGATGGCATTAGGTGCAGCCTTAACAATTGCCATTCCAAATTTTCTTGAACACTCCGGAGGTAATTTAGCTCATCTGTTCGGTGGATTTGCGATTATCATGTATTTGATTATTATTTTTGGACAGCTTGCTATTAATGTTTTTAATTTGTATGGAGCGTTTATGTCGACGATTACGACAATTGAACCATTCATGAAGTTGAAAGTGACCGCAAAAGTCCGCATTGGAATGATTTTTGGTGTAACGGTAATCGGGACGATTTTATGCTTGTTAGGTCAAAGTAATTTCCTTTCATTTTTCTTAAACTTTATCTTTTTCATCAGTTATTTTCTAATTCCATGGACATCAATTAATCTTGTTGACTATTATTTACTGCGCCATGGTCGTTATAATGTTAAGGATATTTTTGATCTAAATGGCCAGTATGGAAAAATTAATTGGATCACTTGTATCGCTTTTCTTGTCTCCATCCTGGTAGAAATCCCTTTTATTAACACATCATTCTACGTAGGACCAGTGGCAAAAGCATTTAATGGAGCCGATATTGCATGGGTTATTGGATTAGTTGTCCCTGCTGGATTATATTACTTCCCTATGAGAAAAAAATTAAATACAGCCGATAGTCTCTTTGAAACTCAAAATAGAGCTCTATAGAGCATTAAGCCTTACCGATAAATACTATTACAAAAGTAAAACGCACCTTCCTTCTTAAGGAGAGGTGCATTTTACCATGGAAAGGAGGAGTTCATATTGAGTGAGGAAAAGAATGGGGAATCAGGTGAACCAAGTAAATCAGGTAAGTCCCTGTGGAACCGCTTTTTGGCAGCACCTGCTTTATTTTTTCTCGCCCCATTAGGGATCGGTTTGTATCTAACTCATCCGTTCCCGGCAAAGACGACAAAAAATCCAGGGGAATATGGTCTTACTTTCGAAGAAATTGAATTTTTCAGCCGAAAAGATCAAGTAAAACTATCTGGTTGGTGGATTTGACACCCGCTAAATAGTGTCGGGCACCCATTAATTTTGTTCAATTTGTCTTCTCAAGCACCCTTTTTAGTTTGTAATGACATCCTTATATTTGTCGGGTTTTCTTTTAAATAGAGCAACTGCAAACGAACAAATAGGGACGATTTTTTGCCTTCTGCTTTCATCTCAGCTACTACACAGTCCACCAATTGTTCCGCTACTCCCTGTCCCCTTAGGCTGGAATCTACAAATGTATGCGTTAAAAGCACTTGATGTTCTCCATCAGGTTCATATATGACCTCAGCCAGTAACTTACCAGTCTAATCATATTTATAAAAACGATTACTCTCTTTTTTAAAATCCATTTTAAATTCTCCTTTCTTCCATCTACGTAGTGTTGAGTTTCCACATATTGCCTGTCACCGATAGGTTACCGCGTATTTATTTTTTAATTCATCTAGCATGTTCTGCCCAAAAAAGGGTAGACCCCCACCTCACAAAGGTACAATTTAATGGTTAGTCTGCAACGTTTTCCATATTTTATATTTCTCACGCTGGCATGCGGCGCAAGGTCTGAATCCAGCTTCTATTGCAGTTTGTTCATCCGCAAAAAATACCCTATCTTTAACATACCCCCACTTAGCGATGCCACGTAATGCAGCAGGACAATCCATCCGACCATATACTTTTGTTTTTTTATTACCGCCATAGGTTCATGGAGTTTCACTCTTATAAAATTTCTTGTCGGCCCCCATAAGTGTATATGTTTTATGTAGGTTCCTGTTTTCCGATCTCTCACTCATTCCATTACCCCCAATATCATCCAGGTATTCCTCTTATTTTTGCTGTATCCCCCCTGATAGTTCATCGTTTATTGCTATTACAATTAATTCGACTTCTCCAAAAAATTCAGTTGAGATAATTCCAAATAAGAATGCATAAAAAAGTGCCAGGCACCTTCCAGATTTCTGGCTTGTGACTGACACTAATTTTTTTGTATAACCATGACAATTTCCCCAACAGAAAAACTATATCCACTGAATAGAACCGAACTCCCCATGTGGATGGTTTTGCAATTTGTATCTTTTATATTCATTCTCTAAACTGGAAAGCGGTAATTCGTACAGAGTTTTGTCCTCTTTCTTATATACGTTAAAAAAAATTAGCTTATTGATAAGTTTTTGTCTCTTCTTTTCCACGTTAGTTTTCATAAGAAATACACCCCAAATATTTATGCTCCATATCCTTTTTCGTTAAGAAAGGATTAACCGTTACATTTATTAACCTAAGAATTTCCCATTTAATACGCTTTTTTCTATTTAAATTTATTATAACCGCATTATTCCTACCCGTAAAGTATGAATTAAAAACAAATGAATGAATAGGACCATGAGACCGATTCTTTCATTTGTTTTTAATTTTTTTGAAGAATGAGAAGTGCTATTAAATATCCCTCCAGATGTTGGCCGTGGGGACAGTTCTTGTGGACTATACTAAAATAACCTTCTTTGAGCCTTGGTAACCATTGCTATGGATTTTTTCAATATCCCTGGTATGCGTTTCGTAATTCCATAAGATCAAATTTCTTCATTTTAAGAAATGCTTTTGTAAGGCGCTCAAGTTGCGCTGGTGTGCCTTTGCCCATCAACTCGTCCATCTCGGTTGGTACAATCTGCCAGGATAAGCCATGTTTATCTTTCAGCCAGCCGCATTGTTCAGCTTCAGGAACTGCAGAAAGTCTTTCCCAGTAGTAATCAATCTCTTCTTGTGTATCACAGTAAACCACGAATGAGAATGCCTCGTTAAAACTGAATTTGTGCTCATGTGCACTATCCATTGCGGCAAACCAGCGATTTTCAAGCATGAAATCAGAGAACATGATGGTTCCTTCTTTGTCAGGTTCCATGCCTTTAGGGTAGCGGGCGATAAGTCCCTGCTTCGTGTTCTTAAATACAGATAAATAAAAATGAATCGCCTCTTCCGCGTTGCCGCATTGATCGCCGACAAATAAAAGTGACGGCACTAATGCAGGCCGCTCTTCACCTGTTGGATTGGTAAGGATTAACTGCCAGGACAAACCATACTTATCCTGAATCCAGCCATACCTCTCACTGAACGGATAGTTATCAAGTGGCATTAACACCGTGCCACCTTCGGACAATTTGTTCCAAACCTCATTTATTTTTTCTCTCGCGTCTTTTTCTCGCGATGGGTCAAAGTTAACGATGAAAGACACCGACGGATTCATCTTGAAATACGGCCCTGCACTGATAGCCATGAACTTCTGCCCCCAAAGCTCAAATGAGACGATATCGGAGTCGCCTGATGGTGTGTCGTGGATTGTTGTTACAGCCGTAATATTTGAGTCCGGAAATATGGAAATATAAAACTCGGCTGCTTCTTTTGACTCCTTGTCATACCATAAATGCGGAACAATTTTTTGATTTGTTTTTGACATATTATTTCCTCCTTCATTTTTATACGGCAAGATGTGAAAAAAAAATCCTATGTAAATAAATTAGTAACCATTCCAATTTATTTTACCATTTGAAGCTAAAACGAGTTTGATAAATAAATGAAGAAATGAGACTGTCGATTAATATGTAAGTGAAAATCAGCGGAACCAAATTTAATGAAATTGCCGCCAAATATTTGCCTTTTTAGCTACATTTTACGGTGTTTTATATCCTTTTAAGCAAAAAATTGGTTGGAATCTTCGTTATCTAAAAGAATAAATGAGTTAATAGACAGTCTCGAAATTACCCTTAATTAGGAAATGTCACTGAAAATAGCTTAAACAGACGGAGAAATTCCGGCTATTGACTCAAAAAACGTGAAAATGGGCGATTTTTCTTTGCTTAACCGGAAAATCTCCGCTTTACCCCGATTCGAGCTCTATTCTACAGTCTAACCATAAAACCTCCGCTTATTTAAAATATCACTGTTATTCAATTAAGACTTCTTCTTGAATAATAAATAATTCTCACACCCTCCAATCATTATTTCATCCCCTGTAATTTACTATGTAAATTCAGACAAAATAAGCAATTAAAAAAAATTTGCCAAAATGTCGATGAAGAAGTCCTGCTTTCTTTTTTACTTAATTCCGCTGATATTATCCCTAATTGAATTGTCTTCTGCAACGGATTGAAAAAAAGGGTAAGACCCCCGATGTGCTAACAATTTATCGCACTGAGGGTCTGTCCTGAGAATTTATCCTCATTCGGAATTTGCCGAATTAAATTCAGCAATTATCGGGTGGTACCACTATTTTCAAACCCCTTTACCCCTTTTCTGCAATAAAGTATTTTAATTGCCGTGAGAGCGCTCTTTTCCTTATAATAGAAGAATAGTTTGGAAAGAAGGGCTCGGGTTGTTAAAAAAAATACATTATGGCTGGGTTATTTTAGCGGTCTGTTTTATTGGAGTTTTAGCCGCTCAAGGCCTGCGTTATTGTTTCGGTGCTTTTATGGAGCCGTGGGAGCAAGAATTCACCGCTTCAAGGAGCATGGTTTCCGCCATTTCATTTGTCAGCTTCATTGTCTTCGCGCTTTCACAGCCTGTAATTGGAAAGCTCATTGACAAACACGGCGTGAAGCGGATTTTTGTTTACAGCATTATTTTGATAGGCGTTACAACCATTCTCATCTATTTCGCCCAAAACATTTGGCAGCTTCTGATTTTATACGGCGTGATTTCTTCGCTCGGGTTTGGCGGGGCATCGGGGGTGACCGCCACCATTGCCGTAACAAAATGGTTTCACAAAAAACAAGGCTTAGCCCTTGGTTTAGTAGAAGCAGGCTTTGGTGCCGGACAAATGGTGATGGTTTCGAGCTCGCTGTTTTTAATTAATGCATTCGGCTGGAAATCTACCGTTTTACTTTTAGGTGGCTTTCTCCTGCTGATTGTTTTTCCGCTCCTAGCAATCTTTTTAAAATCGGAGCCTGCTGAAATGGGCATCAAAGCATTAGGAGCGGTAGGGACAGCTGAAAAACAGCAACAGGATTCAATGGAAACGAAAGAAACACAGCCTATTTTAAAAAAGGGATTCCTCTTCCATCGCGGTTTCTGGTTTCTGATTATTCCGTTTTTTATTTGTGGATTTACTACTACCGGGCTTATGGATACACATTTAATACCTTTCGCCCAGGCTTGTGGCTTTTCTGTTGCTGTAACGGGCACGGCAGTAAGCCTTCTGGCTGCGTTTAATACTGGTGGAACGGTTGTTGCCGGAATCTTAGCAGACCGATTTGATAATCGCAAAATGATCGCTTGGATTTATTTTTTTCGAGGAATGACGATTGTCTTTCTAGTAATCTTTTTAACAAGTGCAAAATGGTTAGGCTTTTTCATAGAAAATCCTTGGCTGTTATTTGTCTTTTCCATTTCCTTCGGTATCGTAGATTTTGCCGTTGTGGCTCCTACCGTAAAATTACTTGCAGACTATTTTCGCGGTTCTTCCTTAGGTGTTGTGACTGGCTTCCTTTACATGAGCCATCAGCTTGGGTCAGCAATCGGCTCGTTTCTTCCAGGAGTCTTCTTTGACCGCGCCGGAAGCTATACGAGTTCATTAGTCACAGCTGCAATCCTATTGATGCTTGCTGCGATTGTCAGTGCATGTTTGCCGAAGCAGACAGCACACCAAGAAGCGAAAGCAGCTTAATGAGGCACGGAAAAAAGGGTCTGACTCCTGGCACATAAGGAGTCTGACTCTAGAACAAGATTTATTAGAAAGTTTTACAATAATTTAAATTACCCTGTCTCTCGTTACAAACTAGATATACCAAGTTAGGATTCTCCAGGTTTATGCCCAAGGCAAAAGACCAGAGGCACCATCCCTCTGGTCTTTTGCCTCTGATCATTGTGGCGATTCCAAACAACCTATCACTTCCTGTTTCTGATTCCAAATATTGTACTCCCGCAGAAAAACAGGTACACATACTTCTACATCCATTGGGTATTCTTCAAGGATTTTTAATTGCTTCAGTATGGACGAACCTTTGAAGACGGAAAGAGTCATTTTATATTGGAATTCCAACTCACAGGTTCTTTTCCGCATCATTTCTAATGCTTTTGCTGGGAAATCCCGATTAAGGTCCGCTGTCCGAGGGATTTCCTCATTGAAAAATTGTTTTGTCATATTGACAAGTGCATTGTCTTTTAAAATGTAAATTCCAATCATCAACAATGCATCCTCTAACATGAACTCTATTGTTGGGATCCACTGGGCCATCCGTTGGTCTCCACTTTGAATATGTTTTGCACTCATATTTTCTGACACAATCGTCCATCGGGCCATTCCATTTTCAGATAGAAACATATAATAATCCGGGTTGATCCCACCATCATACGGATGTGCTGAACCTACAAGTATTTGCGCTGTCATTGTCGCCATTTTCATTCCTCCTTCTTCAACAGTTAAATTATAGTTTTTTAAATAATTTTCTAGTTTTTCTAGATAGAATAGACAAATGCTAGATTGTTTCCATATTTTCTTCATGTTCCATACATGAATACCAAATATTTTTTCAATAAACCTCACTTCTCACATTTATTTCACTATTGATTTGTCTTAATGTCCTTTGCAAATTTCTGTAATCGTTAAGAACTGCTGTTAGTAATTCTACTGTGTTGTAACATGCTTCCACATTTAACGTTTCTGAAGAAGTATGCTCATTCATATAGCCGGCAGAAAGATTGACACTCTGAATCCTATGTGATGCCCAAATCCTTGTATCACTGCTGCCACCAGGTGTTGTTTTCCAGCCAATCAATCCCATTTGTTGTGCCGTTTCTTCAAAGAAATGGCCATATCTTTCATGGCAAAAAGGATAATAGCCGCCGCATGATGTCACAATGTCGCCTGTACCGCGACGATCCACGACAATTGCCGCGTCAACGTCCCACAAGAAGGTTTCGTCAACACTGCGTGCCCCGATTAAGCCGACTTCCTCCTCCACGGTGAAAATAAATTTAACCTTTCCGTTAAATCCAAGTGACGGTAACCGGGATGCTGCCGCTAAAATAACCGCCACTCCTGCCCTGTCATCTGCTCCCAAAATTCCTTTGTCACTCGACCAGATGGAACCATTTTTAACGATTGTTCTTCCGGGTTCAATCCGCTCTACCGTATCCAAGTGAGCATTGAGCAATAGTGTAGGACCATGACCAGTACCAACTGTCTTTTGTGCCAGAATATTTCCAGTTTGGTCAACCGTTATATAATCAATATGATGACGTAGTTGATCCAAGACAAATTGTCGAATCTTTGCTTCATTTCCACTTTCTCCTTCAATGGATAGAAGTTCTTCCAAGCGATTAAAAAATTGCTGTTTGCGGAAATATTCTATTCCTTTATCAAGACAATCTTTCTGCATGCAGGAAAGCTTTTCAGTGATATCAAGCAGGCATTCCCTTTGAATTCTCAATTTCAAGTGGCGATTTCTCCTGTAGATTTGGGAAATCCCTGCTGCCGTTAACACTTCGATGACATTTTCTACGTTAACCTCCTTAATAAAACCAATAAACGGATTTCTTCTGTCGTGTCCATCACAGCAGCTTTCCGTGTAAAAGCCAAGCCGATTCAGCTGCCTTACTATGCCAGCAATATAAGTATCAAGCTCCTTTACTTTCGGTTGATCAAGGATAGGACGAAACCATAAATCTCCCCCGCGTCCTCGATATTCAAAATCCACAGCTACTATCCATTCTTCTTCCTCGACGACAGGGCTAGAAATCGTTAAGAACGCCCCGTCATACTGAAATGAAACTGTAAGCTGTTCTAAGTTTTCTAGTAAGAATGCGAGATTTTCTTCTGTTTCACATTTACAATCAAAGACATTTGGACGTACCTCCTCTGCTAGAAAACCATGACGTACGAATAATTGATTCCAGTTCTTCATGTGACCATCTCCTTTTTTCTTGATGGTCTCAGTATATAAAAACAGCGATGACAGACCTGTCATCGCTGTTTTTACTTATTCACTTTCCACATCATCCACCCGGTACATAATATAAAATTCACATGATCCATCAAAATAGTATGCTGTCTCTCCTTGATATCTTTTCGTTTGGATCATAGGTGGCAATCCTTTCTCCCTCAATTTGTTTTTTAATCGATTAACCTTTTGAACAAATGTATTTTGTTTAATCGTTTCAACATCAGAAAATGCGTTTCGGGTTGCCGGATGATCTTCTGAGCTTTTTAAGAGAAAATATTGCAGCATGATTCCTTGATCTGCGGAAAGGGAAACGTCCTCCCCTTCAAAAAATGCAGTTATATTCCTGTCACTAAAATAAAGAATGATGGTGTTGGATGGCTCTGAGTCAATGAGTCTCTCACACTCCTCTTTTGAACAGGTTGTTTTCTCATCTCCTGTCAACTGATAAAAAGCGTTTCTTTGTAAATACTGTTCGTTTTCTTGCAGATTTAAAAAGAGTGAAGAAAACTCATGAATCGGAATGTTTTGATTGGCTGACTGTGGCAATTGGTTCATTTTTTCATAAGCTTCCTTCGCAATCTTTAGGGCGCTGTTGGTTAGATAAATATGTGCATGGATTACCTGCTGGTCGTCTAATTGGTACTGGTGCTTTTCATAGTATTTATGATTGGTTAAAGTAAGCTCAAAATATTGGATTGCTTCGGAGTAATTTCGTTTCTTATATGATAAAAATCCCAGACGGTAGGCAGCAATCGGATTTGTCCGGTCATATTTCAATGCCTCTTCTAAGCACTTTGCAGCTAAATGGTCATCCTTTTGATATACGGTCTTCAAATAAGTTCCGTAATGAATTAGGCTGTAAATCAGCTTCCACTTCACGTATTCCAATTCATGGGAATAATCATCTTTATTTTGGCGGACAAGTTGTTGAAACCTTCTAACCATCTCCCTAAAAAGTTCTATTTTTGTAGCATAATTAGGGTGACCACTTTCCTGTTCCCGATCATTCAGTTCTTCTTCCCAATCCTCTAATTCTTCCAACGTCTTTTCTCTCAAACGCATCATTTTCCCCCTTTTTGCCCAAAGAAAACTAGGCATTGCCATCATAATATATATTCTTGGAAATTAGATAATAACCTTCATGTTAGAGCATTTTTTATCCATCTTTAAGTCAAACCCCTTGTGAAGTAACGTTTTCCTCGCCAAGGGGTTTGACCCCCGTGACTCTAATCAAGAAATCTATCAAAATAAAATGATAAAAAGCAATTTATCTAGCCTTTCCTATTCAAAAAAGGGCATAAAATAGGACTTCAGAATTTCCGTTTTTGTGTTGACTTACATATGATAATGTACCGATGACTTCAAATGGAATGGAGGAGTTCATGTTGAGTGAGGAAAAGAATGGGGAATCAAGTAAATCAGGTAAGTCCCTGTGGAAACCGCTTTTGGCAGCACCCGCTTTATTTTTTCTTGCCCCATTAGGGATCGGTTTGTATCTAACTCATCCATTCCCGGCAAAGACGACAAAAAATCCTGAGGAATATGGTCTTGCGTTCGAAGAGATTGAATTTTTCAGCCGAAAAGATCAAGTAAAACTGTCAGGCTGGTGGATTCCAGCAGTTTCAAAGAGAAGCAAGAAAACGGTCATCACAGCACACGGTTACATGAATGAACGTGCCATGGAAAGGATTGAAGGACTGCGACTCGTTAAAATTCTATCAGAGCAAGGCTATAATGTATTGATGTTTGATTTTCGCAATGCAGGGAAATCGAAGGGAAAAACCACGGGAATCGGATATTTTGAAAGACATGATTTGTATTCAGCGATTGATTATGCGATTCAGGAAAAACATCAGGAAAAAGTTGCTCTCCTTGGCTGGAGTATGGGTGCTGCTAGTGCGCTTATAGCTGGATGCGAGCACCCTGCTGTTTCCGTCATCATTGCCGACAGTCCCTTTTGTGATTTAGGACCTTTTCTAAAAGAAAATCTTTCACATTGGACCAAGCTGCCAAAACGGCCATTTACACCGATTGTTTATCATACCATGCGAAAGCTCCTCAAAATTGACCCCTCAGAAGTTTCACCCATCAATCATGTGAAAAATACGAAAGGAAAATCCTTCTTCATCATCCATAGTAAGACAGATAAAGCTATTCCTTATGCCGAGAGCGAAAAATTATTTCAATCGATCCCATCCAAAAACCATAAAGAATTGTGGCTGACGAAGGATTGTGAGCACATTCATTCGTATCGTTTGCATAAAAATGAGTATACACGCCGGGTACTTAAGTTCCTAAATAAGTACTTAAAACTTGACTAAAACGGATATGGGAGAAATCTATAAACAAGTTTAAAAAACGCTCCGCTATCATAAAAAACAATCATAAAAAATGAAAAAAGGGACATACCCCCACTGCGCTAACACGTTAGCACACTGGGGGTATGTCCCAGGAATTCAGGCCCTAGAGTTCATTATTTCCCTCCTCGACTCATCCACAATCGCTTTCAAATCATGCCCAGATGGATTTTGGAGCTACAAGTCCTAATAACGAATCTTTGAAAACCACAACCCCAACATTATAAATTAACATCTACTTACAGTCGCTCAATCTCATCCATTTTAAGTACAGTAATTTCAGCAATTTCTATCTTTGACTTACCATTTTCTCTCATTCTTTTTGCGACCATCCTAATTGCTCCAAGCTTTCCTTCTTTTCTTCCTTCTTCTCGTCCCTCTTGCCTTCCTTCCTCAAAGCCTTCTAGTTTCCCAAGTTCCCTCCCTCGTCTTTCATAAGAATTCATTATTTCCATTACTTTATCGGCCTCTGTTCCACTCATCTTCTTCACCTCTTCTTTTACTTTTTGTTCTTCATCATCTGTTAACTGTAGGTAGGTATCGAAGAAACCCATAATTAACGTCTGCCTTGCTGGGTCCAATTTCAAGCGAAGGAGCATAAATAAAAACTGTACTTTTAACTCTGTTCTCTCTCTGTCAGTATATCCCATTTTACTTAAAAGTGCCGCTGCGACCGGGTAATCTTGGCGAAGATAGTTTCGCCAATTTTCCTTTTTTAATTGAATGGTCAAATAACGGAAATCCACTACCTGTAGAAATGGAAAATCCATTGAAAACGAATCTGGTTCTTTTCTTTTCGAATCATGGCTGAAGATTGTAATCGGAAGGATTTTTCTGCGATACTTTTCATCGTAATTGAAAACAATCTATAATGGTTCTTTAGAATTTCCGTTTTGTAATTATCTGCATATGATAAAGTACTGGATACTTGTATTTGGCAATTAAAGAATGCTATAAATGGCAGTATATTTTATGAATGTAAAAAAAGCCAAAATACGCAAGTAGTGCATAAAAACTTGCATATTTTAGGCTCTTTAATTTAATTCATTATTGTGTTAAAGCACCCGTTTGTTTAACTACAATATTTCACAAAGTTACTTTAAATCTGATAGTAAATGTATTTGATATGTTTTAGAAGGTGGTGATTTTCTTCTACACACATTATCTACTTTATTTTTTTCTATTATGGACGCTCAAAGTGATAAACAACAATAGAAATATAAATGCCAATATTATTGGGAAAAAGGTTAAAATCTAAGATATAGTAGATATTTCACCATTTCCAATTGGTCCAACCTTTGGGCGATTCAATTGATAAATATTGAAATAAATAACGCTATAAGTAAAATGGAACTCAATAAAAATACATTTTTTCTCACTATTTCCCACCCCTAATCATTTATCTATGTAGGTAATTCTTCAAAACTGATTAGTTTTCCTTTAACGTCTTATTAACTTGCTTTGTTACTTCAATAAGGAAAAAGGCGATCCTTCGTTATTGAAGAATCGCACCCGTTTGTTTAAGTACATTTTTTCACAAACTTTATTATTTATAAAAAAGAGTTGTTTATGGTAGCTCTTGTTAATATGGTACCTGTAGTTAGGACACTTGAAAAAGAGTGTTTTACCTACAGGTATTTTTTTATATACTAGAATTTCAAGATATGGGGAATAAGGGGACATCATGAGTAAGATAACATTTACATCTAGAGAGATAAAAGAACTTCAAAAAAATCCAAATGTGCAACGTGTTAGTGAACGATCCATTACATATTCGGATTCTTTTAAAAATAGATTTATGGATGAATATCTAGCGGGCAAACTCCCACGTCAAATTTTCACAGAGAACGGCTTTGATATCAACGTTATTGGGTTAAAGCGAATTGAACAGTCAGCTCACAGATGGAAGAAGGCATACGAAAAGAATGGGTTAATTGGTTTAACTGATTCGAGGAAAACAAGTTCTGGTAGACCAATAAAACGGGAACTTACACCAGCCGAAGTAATTGAAAGACAGAAAGCAAGAATTAAGCTTTTGGAGGGGCAAGTCGAACTGCTAAAAAAGCTAGAAGTGACAGAAAGGAGGCTGCTAAACGAAAGGGAAAATTTAGTTCCGAGTAAGGTGTATCAGTTAATTTTTGAGACCGTTGAACAGAATCAATTTAAGCGGATGACCAAGTATTTCTGTGATCTATTAGGGGTGTCTCGTTCGGGGTATTACAGCTACCTAAAGGCGTCCACAAGTCGTGAAGCAAGGGAGCAATTAGACTTAGAAGCCAAAGAAGTTATTTTAAAGGCATTTAATCGTCGCGGATATAAGAAAGGATCACGGTCCATAAAAATGATTTTGGAGAACGAATATAACCTGATCTTTAGCCGTAAAAAGATTCAAAGAATCATGAAGAAATACGGCATAGTCTGTCCTCACAGAAGGCCAAATCCATATAAAAAGATCGCTAAATCAACAAAAGAGCATCGGGTCGTTCCAAACAAATTAAACAGAGAATTTAAACAAGGTGTTCCAGGAAAAGTATTATTAACGGACATCACATATTTGCCATATAACGGTAATTCTATGGCTTATTTGTCGACCATAAAAGATGCATCAACTAACGAGCTCCTAGCTTACCATGTTTCTGATCGTATCACTCTAGACATCGCAACGAAGACGATTCACAAACTAATGAATAACAAGAAAATTTCATTGACCAGACTTCTTCATCTATAGAAAGACGTACAAACCCAGCCTTTTCTAACTTTTGTGAGAAGGTAGTTTTTCCAGAACCTGCTATTCCACACATCATTACAACTAAAGGGTTTAAGTTATCTCTTTCACGATTAAGTTTTTCTAAGACAGTTTTTTCAAGCACCCATATTCCCCCCCTTTTAATAATCCATTCCCATAATTATTATAGGTATTCTGTGCTCTCTTATAAGATTCCTTCTGTCACTAACCTGCCCCTATAGTTGAATAACCTTACCGTTTCAATTTCGATTAATGCGTCAATAATTCCTCTAAAATAATAATTTTAGGGAGAGATGTATTTTGCTATTATCAAAAGCTTGGAAATCATATGAATCTGGTAAACGGATCGAGGGTTTCTCACCACAGACTTTGAAAGCTTATCGACTTCAATCAATACTACTCATTCGATATTTTGACGATGGAAAAATTGGATCGATCACCACAACTCACTTAAAGGAATATTTAGCAAAGTCTAGTGAAAACTTAAAACCTTCAAGTCTGGCTCATCGTATACGTTTTATGAAATCATTTTTTCGATGGTCACACGAAGAGGGTCATATTCGAAAAAATCCGGCAGCAAAGATTAAGGAACTTAAAGTTGGCAAACGTATACCTAAGTTTCTTACAGAAAGAGAAATTGAACACTTACGCGAACCTTGCTTCACTCCAATGGAAAGAGCCTTATTCGAATTTATGTTTTCAACTGGATGTCGTATTGGAGAAATTGTTTCCTTAGAGAAAAACAGCATTAATTGGTCAAATCAGTCAGCTATTGTCTGTGGAAAAGGAGATAAGGAACGGGAAGTTTACTTTAATATTCGCTGTGAAATTTGGCTAAAACGCTACTTAGATAATCGTAAAGATAATGAATCCGCCATTTTTGTAACTGAACGGCACCCGCATCGAATGAGCATAGC
Source organism: Neobacillus vireti (assembly GCF_001026695.1). Classification (GTDB taxonomy): domain Bacteria; phylum Bacillota; class Bacilli; order Bacillales; family Cytobacillaceae; genus Neobacillus; species Neobacillus vireti. Next base: position 1,003,857 of record NZ_LDNB01000002.1, on the reverse strand, counting down.
CCAGATGAGATACATTATAAAGCGAATCTCAAATCGAGCCGGAATCAACAAAGTAATCCATCCACATCAACTAAAACATAGCTATGCCACTCATTTATTAAATAATGGAGCACCTTTAGATGTTAATCAAAGTTTACTCGGTCACGAAAAAATTGAAACAACGAAAATATATGCTCAATTAAGCGGAAGCCTTAGACAAGAATTTTATAGAAAATATTTTTAACGTTACAAAGCAACGCCTCTTAGCGTTGCTTGTTAAATTCTCGCACCCATTAGTTTAAGTAAAACCTTTCACAATCGAAATTCAATCTTTTAACTAATTCTTCATCCAGGTAAGTAACCGTACAAATTGAAACGGTTCACTCCAAACTATAATGAAACTTAACAAAAATAATGCTGCCAATGATAAAAACTTTACTTTTCCTTTTTCACTTCTAAATATTGCTCCGAAACACAATAAAGAACCAACAATTAATAACCCAAATCCTGATGTCATTAGAGGCTCAAACAATTCTGTAAAAAGGTACGAGGAGCAAAATAATAGTACACCAATAATTGCAAATAAGACAGACAACTTACTAAACCATTTCATTATGTCACCCCCATTTTTCACTTATTTTACCATATGCCCGATTTGTTTGAGAATATATAAGATTGTAATTTATTTTCCTAAACTATCCTGCCATAGAGTTCAACAAGAAAAAGGAGCTGCCTGTCGCAACTCCACCTTCAACTAAAGCACCCGTTAGTTGAAGTTCAAGGATATGTTTTCAAGTGTTTATAACTGATTAGTTCAACACTTGTATTTATCACAACTTCATCTTCCCCATAACCGATATGTGCACGGTAGTAAGGATACACTTTCAACGTTATCTCATATAATCCACCAATCCCATATACCTGCTTTATCTTAAGGAGTTCAGTTTCAAATCCAGCCCAAGACAGACCAAGTGCCTGTGCTTTTTTGTCGTCTTTATAAATTTCAGTAATTGCTTTATCTATTGGTTTTCTATTACTACTAATAAGTGCCATTTTTAGCGTTTCACACAATTCTGTATCAGCTTCATTTATTGTTTTCGCATTTACACTTGTGTTAGTAACCACTGAAAACATTCCAATCATAAGCATAACTGCTAATTTTTTCGTTAGAATCACCTCATTTTAGTTTCTTAAGAAATAAAATGATATATTCAACAATTCTGCCCCGTAACTTGAAGAAGAAAAAAGCGACCTTCGTTATTGAAGTATCGCACCCTTTACTTTAAGTACAATCCTTCACAAACTCACAAATCGGTCGAATAAGAAAATGGCATTACATTGTTGTTGAAGTAATGTACTTCTTTGAAAAAACACTTAATTTTCTTACTTCTCAACCTAATATCAGATCGCTGATCTTGATCCTCCAAATCATATGATCGTATCCTTTGTCCCAATAATCCTTTAACAAATAATTAGGGTCTCCAAATTTCTTTTTCCAGATTTTTTGTGCACTAATATATCCACTATCTAAACAAAATTCTTCTATGCCTTTACTCTGTAAAGTAAAATACATTGTATTCAATAGCAAATTCCCTACACCCATTCTCTGGTAGTCCGGCTGAACAAATACTGTACCTACCTCATTTAGCTCTTTGAAAGTGTTATTTGTACTATTACATATGAGATCACTTGCTAGGCCATATTCAATTGAACCAATAATTTTATCACCATCTAAAGCAATCAAGAAATATCGTTTCTCACCATTGCTATCAAAATCACTTTCTAAGTATTTTTCCTTAACTTCGACTTCATCATTAATATCACTCAACTTCTCGCCTAAACCTTCTTTAATAAACGTATCAGTAATCACAATTCTAAAAAATGAATGTAACTCTTTTTTGTCCTCAATTCTTGGCCTTCTTATCTCCACTTTAAACACCCCAAAACTCCTCCTCACTCCTATTCACTTCAACACGGTACTTCAATTACCTTCTTCAAGTATCCTGCTCCGTTTGTTAAATAAGAACAGCATTAAAAGACTGTATAAATATTAGTGTTTATACAGTCTTCCTTTAAGAAATAATTTATTACGATTAATAAACATACCGCCGAAACATACATTAATTAAATGCCAGAAACAATACTTAATAAAAGCTGAAACTGGCCTCACAAATGGTCTTTTTTTTTGGTTGTTTTCGTAAATATTGTTGTTTCTTGCTAAAGAAAGAAGTACTTTCGATGTAAAGTTACACATTTAAACTATTTCACATAATTTATCTGCGAAGCTTAGAAAGCAACAATCTATTAGAATTGAGTCTTGTTTTAATTCAGCTGGAATAAACTCTCATTTGCGGTAAAGTAATTCCATAGAAAATGGGTGCCCAACACCGCTGAATAGTGTCAGGCACCCATTAATTTTGTTCAAATTGCCTTCTCAAGCGCCCTTTTTAGTTTGCAATGACATCCTTATATTTGTCGGGTTTTCTTTTAAATAGAGCAACTGCAAACGAACAAACAGGGACGATTTTTTTGCCTTCTGCTTTCATCTCAGCTACTACACAATCCACCAATTGTTCCGCTACACCCTGTCCCCTTAGGCTGGAATCTACAAATGTATGCGTTAAAAGTACTTGTTGTTCTCCATTAGGTTCATATATGACCTCAGCCAGTAACTTACCGGTCTCATCTTGTTTATAAAAACGATTACTCTCTTTTTTAAAATCCAATTTAAATTCTCCTTTCTTCTACTTTCTTAGGGCACTATTTTATTTTTGTACCAGTTCTAAAAACGAGCAAATCGTCAAAATGCCTTTATCAAAATTTTCCAAGTTAAAATGTTCATTTGGTGCATGGAGATTTTCATCCGGTAAACCGAATCCCATTAAGACGACAGGTGCATTTAGGGATTGGTTGAAATCCGATACAATCGGAATCGAGCCGCCTTCTCGTTTGTAAACTGGGGCTTTCCCATATATGTTTTGATACGCTTCGGCCGCTTTTTGGATCATCGGACTGTCGATTGGGGTTAAAAATGGATTCCCTGTATCGCCAAGAGTCACTTTTAGTGTGCATCCTTTTGGTGCATGTTCCTCCAGATGCTTTTTGATTGATTGCTGTATCTTTTCAGGGTTTTGATTGTGAACTAGACGGCAAGTGATTTTGGCATGTGCCTCGTTCGGGATGACCGTTTTTGTCCCTTCTCCCTGAAATCCGCCCCATAAACCGTTTATTTCTAATGTTGGCCGGGAGCTGATTTTCTCAGGATATGGAAAATTGTTTTCCCCTCCCGTTAATTCCGTTAATCCCAACGATTGTTTTAGCTTTTCTTCATTGAAACCCAATGCTTTAATTTGTTCCTTTTCAAATTCAGTCAGGTCCACGACATCATCATAAAAATGGTCCACATTCACTTTTCCGTTTGCATCATGGAGAGTCGAAAGCAGCTGTACCAATAAATGGTTAGCATTCTGGACTCCCCCTCCAAACATGCCGGAGTGCAAATCAGACTTTGCGGTTTTTAGGGAAAACTCTAGTGCACAAAGGCCTCTTAAAGAATAGGTGATGGCAGGGATGCCTCTGTCCCACATATCAGAATCGGAAATAACGACCACATCACATGATAATTTCTCTTTATTTTCGGATAAAAATTGCGGAAGATGAGGACTTCCGATTTCTTCTTCTCCTTCGATGCAAAATTTTACGTTTACCGGTAATTTGCCTTCTACTTTCAATAAGGTTTCCACCGCTTTGATATGTAAGAACGTCTGCCCCTTGTCGTCTGTCGCCCCTCTGGCAAAAATCTTTTCATCACGGATTGTCGGTTCAAAAGGAGGAGTTTCCCATAAATGAACAGGGTCAACGGGCTGCACGTCATAATGGCCGTAGACTAGGACTGTTGGGGCATTTTCCTGATGTAGCCAGTCCGCATAAATAATGGGATGGCCATTTGTTTGGACAATTTTAACATGTTCCATTCCAATGTTTTTTAATTTACCGGCAATCCAGGAAGCTGCTTTTTGAATGTCCTCTTTATGCTCAGATAAGGAACTGATGCTTGGAATCCGGAGCAATTCTTTTAATTCCTCGACATTCTCATGATGATTATTTGATATGACATCTGATAATTTTCCCATAATATCACCTTTTCTCTTTTATTTTCAATTCTTATTTTATACAAAATTGACGGAGACAACAAACATCAACCTTTGTACCACAAGTACCGGATAGTACTGAATCTTAGAAAATACTGATTTATATGAAATGAAACGGGTATAAATAATGTAGGCTATTTTAAGAGATTTCCCATAACATGCAGGAAAGAAATACATGCATACACCGTTTGAATAGCCATAAAAATCAGAAAGGATAAGAAAATGAGAAAACCATTAATAGCTGGCCTACTCGTTCTAAACTTGTGTTTTCTTCCACAGATTCATACAGTAGAAGCCAAACAAAATCAAGAAGCTGACAGAAAGGTCATACTCCTCTCTTTTGACGGAATGAAAAATGACTACACAAATAAATATGTTAATGAAAATAAATTGCCTCATATCAAGCAGCTGCTTGACAAAGGGGTATGGGCAAAACATCCCACTACCATTACTCCTTCTCTAACAGCCCCTTCACACGCAGCAATTGCTACAGGAGCGACACCTCACCTGACAGGGATTGTAAGTAATCAATGGCATGAACTGAATAAATCCTTAGAAAATAAAGATGATGGTTTCCAAGCGGAAATTCAGGTGCCTCCATTGTGGGTAGAGGCTAGAAAACAGGGGAAAACAACAGCTACCATTGCTTTTCCAGGAGCTAATCCTAAGAATGGTAAACAAGGTGATTATTCTATTTATTATGGGAAAACATGGTCTCCAAGCGCTTTGGAGTCATTAACCTTCAAAAATACTGATGAGTGGATTAATCCTCCTAAAAGCTTCAGTCCTTTAAAAGAAGCAGAATTCACCATCAACCTGAAAAACGAGGAAAATCATCTCATTCACATCTTGGCTATCGACTCTACCGATGATCAAAAGCAAAATTATGACACTTTTTTGTTATCTGAAGACAAAAAGGCAGTTCAAGATGACTCCATCATAAAAGGAAAGCAATGGGGATCTCTTTCTTTACATACAAAAAATCAACTAGCTGGTTTTTGGTTCAAAATGAATACAGATAACCATGATCTAAATAGTCCTATTCAGATGTACCGGACAGCAGTTACTTCCGGCTTAATTAGTGGTCCTAAAGGATTTTCAGATGATATTCAGAAACAATTTGGTTTTTTTCCGGTTCAGGATGATGATATCGCCCTTGAAAAAGGATGGATTTCTAGAAAGGAATATCAGGATATCAGCTCCCGATTTGTCATGTGGGTCACAAATGTTTCCCTCTATATTAAACAGAAATATAATCCTGATTTACTGATGTTTTATGCCCCGCAAATTGATCATGAACAGCATAAGTATTTATTAATAGATCCTAGGCAGCCAGGATACTCACCTGAGAAGTCAAAAAAATATATGTCTTATATTGAATGGTCCTATAAGTTAGCGGATAAGGTTGTCGGTAAAACCTTGAAATCCCTAGATAAGAAGGATGCATTGTTTGTCGTCTCAGATCATGGAATGGAACCAGCTCATTCCACTCTATCACCTAACAAAGTATTAAAAGATGCCGGGTTACTAACAGTTGATAAGACTAATAAAGTCAATTATAAAGAATCAATAGCATATGCCATTCCAAGCGGGTCCACAGCAAATGTATACATTAACTTGAAGAAGCGGGAAAAAGATGGAATTGTCCCTCCAGAGGAGTATGACAAGGTTCGTAACCAGATTATTCAACTTTTTAAAGGGTTAGAAGTTAAAAAAAGAAAGGGGTCGGTCGTTCAACATAATGTGAAAGAAATGATGGCAGCTTTTAAGAGCGATACCCTCTCATTTCATGATGTTCAAGAGAATCTCAAAGATAACTGGAAATATCTTTTTGAAAGAAAAGTTCATCCTTATGAACAAGTATTGAAAAACACGGATGATAATAAATCACTTTTAATGCATCCAAATTCAGGAGATGTGGTGTTGATAGGAGCCCCCGGCTATGTGATAGGCAGCGGGACTTCAAAAAATGTAACACCGCCAATTGATTTGGGAACACATGGAGGGGATCCATCCAGAAGCATGCTTAGACCTGTCTTTATGGCAGTTGGGCCTGACTTTCGCAAAGGTAAACACATTAATGCTATGTCAAATTTAGATATTGCTCCTACTATTTACGATTTACTAGAGTTAGAAACACCATCATTTGTAGAAGGTAAAAAGATTAAGGGGATTTTTAAAAATGATAAGTCATCCGAACATTCAGAATCCCTGATAAAACGATAAAAAAGCACCATCCATTCTGGATGGTGCCTGACACCAGTTTTCTAATTGCACTAAAATGTAATGCTGCCGCTCGTTTAACAGTACATTCATGATAGTGGAATCACGTCTTTACGGTTAAGATATAATGTTTTTGTCTCCTGTTTTTGAGCATCTTCATCTATTTTGTGTAACCGATCTGCGATAAAGGAAACATGATTGGCCTCTAATTCAAAACGAGTGATATTGCCGAGCATGGACGTTTTTTGTATTTTCCCTGATATTTCATAGCCGTCTAGAATACGATCCTCACTAAAGGCTTCTGGTCTAATGGCATACATCTTATTCTTAAAGTTTTTCTCTCCTTTAAATAAATTCGATACTTCTTCCCGGGTTAAAACATTATAGTTGCCAATAAACCGCGCAACAAATTCGTTAACAGGGCGGGTATAAATTTCATGCGGTGTCCCGCTTTGAGCAATTTGGCCTTTATTCATAATATAAACATAGTCACTTACCGCCATGGCTTCTTCTTGATCATGTGTCACCAGAATCGTTGTCATATTCAGTTCCTGTTGGATACTGCGAAGTTGTTTTTGCAGGTTTTTACGAATTTGGGCATCCAAGGCACTAAGCGGCTCATCGAGTAATAACACTTTCGGCCGTGTTACCAAGGAACGGGCTAATGCAACTCGCTGTTGCTGACCGCCTGACAGCTCACGGGGATACGATTTTTCTTTCCCTGTTAATTCAACCAGTTCGACAATCTTCGCGGCATTTTGTTTAACCGTTTCCTTATCCAACTTCTTCATCTTCAAACCAAATTCGATATTTTCCTGAACGGTCATATTCGGAAATAGCGCATACGATTGAAACACCATACCCACTTGGCGGTCTTTAGGCTTTACCTCAGTCACATCTTTTCCATCAATATGGATTTTACCTTCATCCTGATGGATTAATCCTGCAATTGTCCGTAACAGAGTACTTTTCCCACAGCCGCTTGGACCTAACAATGTAATAAATTCTCCTTCTTTTATCGAAAGATTTAAAGAGTGCAAAACTGTTTCGTTGTCAAAGGACTTTTTAATATTCTCTATCGTTAAAAAACTCATTTATACGGGCTCCTTTTTTTTGCGTGTCATTTTTATCATTATTGCTGAAAGAATACTAATTAGGAGAAAGTAGCAAACGACAATAGCACTGGCAATATGACCGCTCTGGCTTAATTTTTGAAATAAATAGATTTGAACTGTTTCAAAATGGCCGCCGACTAATAAATTAATAAGGACGAATTCCCCGAATAAGATGGAGAAAGAGAGTAATGACGAAACAAGAATTCCCGAGATAATATTTGGCACAATCACTTTTTGGAAGGCCGTATATCGGCTTGCTCCCAATATTTCTGCCGCCTCCATCAAGGACTCTGCATTTATATTCCTCAAAGAGTTACGCGTCCCCTGATACATATAAGGCAGGATTCCGACAAAGTAAGCACCGATGGTAATAAGCACCATCGAAATTCCACTGGTCGAATAGGCGCGGATTAATCCTACGGCAAGAATGATTCCCGGCATTGCATACGTCATTACGATAAGAGATTGAATCATTTTTTCTAACTTCGGTGCGTATAAGACAATGGAGAAAATAGCAGGGACCATGATAACTAATGTTAAAATCGTTGCACCAAGGGACATAACCAGAGATCGGCCTAAAGATTTTAGGAACCGAAGATCACCAAATAATTCAACATACCATTTTATTGTAAAGCCCTCCGGTAAAATAGTTTTATGCCAAGAGGTAGCAAAAGAATATTGAAATGTACCTAGTAAGGGAATCAGTAAGTACAATAGAACAATGCCAATCGTAATATAATGATAGAATGGTTTTTTCATGATAAATCCCTCCGAATCCTGCGGGTCAACCATTCATTTATGAGTAATGCAACAACTAAGGTTACGCCTAATAGGGTTGCTATTGCACTTCCGAGCTCAGGTCTTGCAAAAATATCTCCCGTTGTAAGCGCGCCAATCCGAATCGTAACCAAGTTATAGGTACTTCCTGTCAAAGCAAATGCTGAGGCATAAGCTCCCATTGCATTAGCAAAAAGAATACTGAAGGTCCCTGCGATACTAGGCAAAATAATTGGTCCACCAATTCTTAGCCAAAATTGTAAAGGTGACGCTCCAAGAAGGGCTGCCGACTCTTTCCATTGTGCTTGAATCCCTTGATATACTGGATAAATCAGCATGACAGCAAGCGGAAGCTGGAAATAAATATAAATGAGGACCAATCCCGACCAGGAGTAGAGATTAAAGGAATTCAGTAAATCCCAGCCAAAATGTTTAAATAATAAGGTAAACAAACCGCTGTTTCCTAAAATTACGATAAAGGCAAACGCTAACGGAATTCCTGCAAAATTCGCAGTTAGGTTGGCAAATACCAGGATTCGGTCTTGTATTTTTTTTGAAAATAGGGTGATTGAGTAAGTTGCGAACACAGCAAGGCCTATAGCGATTAAACTTGAGAAAAAGCTAATGATGATACTATTTTTAAATGCCTGGTGGTAATAAGTGTTTTGAAATATTTCTAAATATTGTTTGAAGGTAAATCCTGATCCTCCATCGCCTTGAAAACTGCTATAAAGCATAAAAAAAAGCGGGACAAATAAAAACAAAAGAACCAAAATGAAAAACGGAATGATACTAATGAGAAACATTCCATTCATACGTTTCAATATCAAAAACCCCTTTCGTTGCATAAAGCAAACGCTTGTGTTTTTCGAAAATAAAAGCGACTATTGAAAAACGCCTTCTTAAATAGAAGGCGCCCCCATTTAAAAAAATCAACTTATTTGACATTTATTAATACCTTGCTTTCCCATAATTCCAGCAATGTTGGAATTGTTTTTTCCCAAGCCTTCATATCTTTAACCGGTCTAACATTTTTGTATAGTTCATTTGGCAGAAGCTTCGCTTTAGCATCTTCAGGCAGCTTTACATTATCGCGAATAGGTCTTGCATAGCCACGGGCTAAGTTTGCCTGTCCTTCATCTGAGAAAATATATTCTCTTGCCAGTATTGCTGAATAAGGATGTTTAGCATATTTGTTAATTACCGATGCATAACCAGAAACGACAGATGCTTCTTCAGGGATTGTGACATCAAAACGATTTGCATCAATATTGTCACGATATCCTAAACCATTGAAATCCCAAACAAGGGCAACATCTTCTTCCCCTTTTTCTAATGTTGTTACTTTAGGGTCAGTTGTAACAAGACGGCCTTCCTTCGCTAACTTTTCAAAGAAATCAATCCCCGGCTGTATATTTGCCTCGTCTCCTCCTTTAGCAAAAGCGGCTGCTAATACGGCAAATTGGGCCTGGCTTGCCTTTAAGACATCTCCAACGGTTACTTTAAAATCACCATTCTCTAAATCCTTCCATGACTTAGGCGGATTCTTTACTTTTGTTTTATCTGTAATAAAGGCAATTGTACCTGTATAACCTACCATCCAATGCCCCTTATCATCTTTTGCCCACTCAGGCACATCATCCCAATAGGAGGTTTTATATGCGAGGGTTAATCCTTTTTCTTTTGCTAGGGGTCCAAAATTAATTCCGACATCCCCGATATCAGCAGATGCATTTTCCTTTTCGGATTCAAATTTTGCCAATTCCTCAGCACTTGACATGTCCGTGTCAATATGTTCAATGTTGTATTTTGATTTTAAATCATCCCACGTTTGTTTCCAGTTTGCCCATTGATCAGGCATACCGACTGAATTTAGTTTTCCTTCTTCCTTTGCTTTCTTGGTGATTTCTTCAAGGGTTAGCTTAATAGAATCTAACTTTTTTGAATCGGTTTTAGAAGTGTTTGAACAACCTGCAAACAATGAAACTGATAAAATTCCAACTGCGGCCATTTTCACTAATGAGCCTTTTTTCATAAAAAGTTTTCCCCCCACATTTTCAAATGTTTGTTTGGTAAACTAAATATCAGTAAAACACATTAAAAACGATACCAATCAAATATTAACTTTATGTTATACCGTAACTACTTACTTATAAATAAATATTTTAAATATTTACAATATATTCACAATACCTTAACTAAATAAAAAGGCACCTTCCAAAATCCTAGAAGGTGCCTAACATTAAGAATCTATTATTGCATCAACCGCTGCTTGAACGGCGCTGACATCGCCCTGGCCAGTGGGTCAAACCCACTGCGCACTAAAGCCTTAGCGCTTCGGGAGTATGACTTTAAGACCACTGAGGGTCAGTTCCTATATTTCATTACTTCCCTCTTTGATTCATCCACAATCGTTTTCAAATCATGCCCAGATGGATTCTGGAATATGCGAAGTCCAAACTCCTGTGCTACGGCGAAAAGATGGTCAAAGATATCCGCTTGTACCGATTCGTATACCGCCCATCTTATATCATTTGAAAATGCATATATTTCTAGAGGAAGCCCGTGTTCTGTTGGTTCTAATTGTCTAACCATTAAGCTCATTTCTTGATTGATTCCAGGATGATGTTGAATGTAATTGCTGATATACGCCCTAAATACACCAATATTAGTAAGTGCCCTTCCATTCACTGGATTGCTCCTGTTAATATCGTTCTTCGTATTGTACTCTGCAATTTCACGTTCCCTCTCGATAATATGGTCCGAGAGATATTCGATAGTATTAAATTTCCTAATCATCTCCTCGGTACAAAAGGCAATACTATTTATATCAATAAATAATGATCGCTTGATCCGTCGCCCTCCAGAGGTTTGCATCCCTCTCCAATTTATAAAGGAATCGGATATCATCGCATAGCTTGGAATCATAGTAATCGTTTTGTCAAAATTTTGTACCTTTACTGTATTTAAAGAAATATCAATGATATCTCCATTTGCCCCGTATTTCGGCATTTCAATCCAGTCACCAACCCGAACCATATCATTAGAAGCCAATTGAATCCCAGCAACAAGTCCTAACAATGAATCTTTGAAAACCAACATAAGGATGGCAGAGAGTGCACCAATCCCGCTTAGAAAAACAAGTGGGCTCTTTCCAACCAGGTTCGCAATAACCAATACTACTCCAAGTGTAATGACAATAATATTAACTACCTGGATATACCCTTTTATTGGCTTAACCTTAGATATATCATAGGTTTGATAAATATCATTAATTGCATTTAATAAGCTGTTCATCACCATTAATCCCATTATGATTAAATAGGCAACGGCACTCTTTTCTATCAATTCCTGATAGCTTGGAAAGGTTGGTGCAAAATAATAAATAATGATTGCAGGAACAAAATGAGATAGCTTATGAAATACCCTTCTTTCCAATAGCATTGTATCCCACGTGAATTTATTATTTTTCACAATATGAGTAATAACCCTGATTACTACTTTTTTCGTAATAAAATTCGCTGCAATACAGATGACTGCTATAAAAAGAATCATAAGAATAATAGAAAGATACCCAGCTAAGGTGGGATCTATATCAAATTTTAAAAGCAGGTTATTGATGTAATTCATAAATTCTTCTCCCTTGATGTTATATTGAGATAGTTACAATTATACAGATAGCCATAGGGATAGTTCTATAGGTCCTTTTTTCTATCTTATTCTTTACATTTAAGAAAAAAGGGTCAGAAAATCGGTGAGTTAAAGAAATTATTTCACCAAAGGACTGACCCTTTTTTCATTCATGAAGTTTACAGCGATTAGCCGTTTTGTTTTTGATCTTATTTATCATTTCCCACAGCATTTTTTATATTTTTTCCCGCTTCCACATGGACATGGGTCATTTCTACCAACTTGATTTTCATTTCGAACAGGTACACTTTGCAGCGTATTCGATTGCTTTTGTGCGTTCCGGTAATCCATTTCACTTTCCATTGCTGCATGTTTCCATTCCTCTAATTCAGGGTGCTGCTCGCCAAGAATGGAATAATAACTATAGACGACCTGTTCGATATCAACAAGCCCTGATAAATACTCGTTTTCCATATGGGCAGAGATTTCCGGCAATGCGACCTTTGATAGCTGATGACAGAGTGCCTCGATTAATAAATCTTGATCCTCTAATTCTTTTGCAGCCCTGTAAGCCTCTCTTAAAACCTCTACAGCAAGGTCCGTTTTGATATTTTCGACAACTGAAGCGGCAAAAATAATCGAATCCGATTTCTTTAAATAAGGTGCAACTTCTTTTACAACATCATCATTTTGAAAACAAATTAACGCAAAAGCAGCCTCTTCTAATAAGATATCGTCATCCCTTACTAACAAGCGTGCTAGCACGGGGATAAACTGCGGCAATTTTAATAATCCAATCATATAAACTGACAGGATTCCGCTATAGGAAAACCATTTCTTCTTTAATTCATTCTCGATATCAAAAGCAATTTCCTCTGCTGTAATCCAATTATTTTGCACCAAACATTTCGCTAGTTTTTTTGCTTTTACAAATTTGTCGTGCTGATAAGAATCTGCTCGGTCAAGGCTATTGATCGTTTTGGCATATTCCTCGTAAACGTCTTCCTCAGTCCCATTTTCGATTAACTCGTATAACGCCCAGGTATCATCGTTAATATATCTTTTCAATGGCTCCTTATATTTTCGAGCAAGCTCTGGTTCCAAATAATCTAATAATCCTAACGCTAAATGGTTCTCAGACTGATCCATCTTAGGGATATTTTCAAGTAAAATCTGTACTGCTTCTTCATTGATGGTTTGTTTTTCCACATAAATTAAAATGGAAGATTGCTTCTCTTTATGCTTAAAAGCCTCTCTCAATAACGCTACTGTCCATTCTTCAGGAACGCTAGGATAATCATGTAGTGTATGAAGAACAGTTTCTTGAATTAAAATATCATCGCTAATTAAGTGGGGTTTAACCTTTTCTAAAAATGTCATGTGCAGCGTCCTTTCAGAGTAGCTTTATGTCATCTTCCATAATACCAAAATTCCAAAAAAAAATTCACCAAAAGATGTGAGTTAGGCTTCAATAATTTTAAAGCGCCTTCTACCTCGGTCGGCTTTGCAAAATGATTTCCATTTTAAATATTTGGAATCTTGTTGATTTTAGCGCTTTATCTTGTTAAAATTCTATTATTATTTTGAAAAAGTGTTGATGAATAGGGAACGCTTTCATTTTTTTAAATAATTTTCATTTCTATTTTCACATTAGGAGGCTTTATTTTATGACCAAGTACAAAGATTTAAATGTTCCTCATAGAACAATTATGACACCTGGACCAGTAGAAGTAGATCCCCGTGTTTTAAGAGCAATGGCGACTCCCATATTAGGTCAATTTGATCCAGCATTTACAAATATAATGAATGAAACGATGGAGATGCTCCGTTCTCTTTTTCAAACGGAAAACAAATGGGCATATCCGATTGACGGGACTTCCCGATCTGGTATCGAAGCTGTCCTTTGCAGTATCATTACACCCGGGGACCGCGTTTTAGTCCCAATTTTCGGCAGGTTCGGATACCTGTTAACTGAAATCTGCCAACGCTATGGCGCAGAAGTTACTACACTAGAAGCTCCATGGGGAGAGGTTTTTGATCCGGAAGTAATAATTAATAAAATTCATGAAGTTTCTCCTAAAATTGTCGCCATTGTCCATGCTGAAACTTCCACTGGCTGTATGCAGCCACTAAAGGAGATTGGCGAAGCTTGTCGGAATGCAGATGTTCTCTTAATCGTTGATGCTGTAGCATCTATAGGAGGGGTCGATCTTAAAGTTGATGAACTTAAGCTCGATGCTGTTATTGGTGGGACGCAAAAATGTCTTTCGATTCCGTCTGGATTGGCTCCGATTACTTATAACCATCGAATTGAAGAAATCCTACTGAAAAGGAAAAGTATTGAACTAGGCTTAAGGTCCTTCCAAAGTGAGCCTTCCAACGATCGGATTATCAGCAATTATTTCGACTTAGCGCAACTCCAAGATTATTGGAGCCCGGTACGCCTCAATCATCATACAGAAGCGACTAGTATGCAATACGCATTAAGAGAAGGGCTTCGTATTGTTCTAGAGGAAGGTCTTGAAAATAGATTTGCGCGTCATAAGTTAAATGAAAGAGCATTAGTGGCCGGTATTAAAGCAATGGGGTTACATCTATTTGGTGATGAAAAGCATAAGCTTCCAGTCGTAACCTGCATTGAGGTTCCTAATGGGATTGATAGTGATGAAGTACGCTCGATGCTGCTAGAAGATTTTGAAATAGAAATTGCCAGTTCTTTCGGACCGCTTCATGGAAAGATCTGGAGGATTGGGACAATGGGATATAGTAGTCGAAAGAAAAATATTCTCCATGTTCTTGCCGCCTTGGAGGCAACGCTTATCAGAAAAGGTTTTAACGTAAATAAGGGTGAAAGTGTGCAGGCGGCAATGAATGTCTATGATGAAAACAAACAGCAACAAAATATCGAAACGGTCGTGATTGGGAGCTGACCATAAATTTTTAGAGTAGAGGCGGCACAAATTTATGGTGCTATCGTTTTTAAAGCATAAATTTGAAGATATCTTAATGTACAACTGCTAATCTATTCTCTTTGCTAAAAATTTCGGTTATACTATAACTAATAAACTGCATATATTAAAAAAGACCGCTGGTGCTGCTACACCACACGGTCTAATGCAATAGCAGGTTCCCTTCAAGGGGGATCGACATTGTGTGAATAATAATCCACCCAAGGCCATTCAACTCAAGGGTGGATTATTTTTTATGGTTATTAAATGACAGAATAGCAACGATTAAACTTGCGAAACCAATCGCAAACATTAATGATTCAAAAACTGTCAATCAGCACCACCCCCTTTCAGCGGGGAGTGTGCCGACCACCCTTGAGAAACCCGATACTATTACATGTTTATTATATCATCATCCCTGAAACAAGAACATACATTCTATATAAAAACTAAGTATTTGGTAAAAAAGACCGACATGCAGCCACATGACCGGTCCAGCAATAGACGGTTCCCTACTGAGGGTTGCTTACGGACTTCCAGGTGGAGTAAGCCCAGAAAGCACAGGAACTACCGCCATACCATTAATCGTAACTTGCTGCAGTTGTAATACTTTTAGCGTAAGATCCAGGACGATTTTTTCACGCAACGTGTTAAAAGTTCCCTCAGGGGATACCATCTTTGGTGAAAAATCAAGTTCAAAGAAGTTGGCGGCTACTAATTCACCAAATGGTTGTTCATTGTATTTGACAAGATTATTAAAGAAAAATTTATCCAAGCGAGCACCCAAGTTGGTAGTCGCATTAAGGAAAACAGCCTCAGCATTTTCAGCAATCCCTATGATTGGGAAATTACCTGCGAAATTGCCAACGGTACCAAATGTAAGGTCTGTAAAACCAGAAAATGGAACATCTACAATTCGATCTAGGAGTTCTCCCTTACATTCATGCGAAGCATATTCAATATTTTTTCGAATATGCCCTTCTACAAATAATTTACCTCTTGTCACATTTAAAAAGTCAGTGTTGTCAATCCGTGTAAATGCGACTGGAACAAGTTTCACTTGATCTAGAAATACATTTTTTTTCACTCTTTTAATTTCTGTTGCTGCAGGATGAAGATTAATATCTGCCTCTACCACGATTTGGATTGTTGGTTCTGCTGTTACAACAGGCACTTTAATTAAACTAACTGTCGATCCATTACCAACTGCCAAGGTAGGTGAATTCGTAAATGGCGTTAGTGCTGTCGGTTCTACTGAACATGGACCTCCGGGGACAGGGAGGCCTTCTGGCTCATGATGAGGCTCTGAATGATTATGATGCTCCGATTGAAGTTCAGATTGGTGACTATCCATTAATATAACCCCATTTCTTTATATATTAAGAGATTCACTCTTTCTTACATTGTTAGAGTATTCCGCATTTGTCTTAAAGAATGGGTATTCACCTATATTTGGGGAAATTGGGACATAAATAAAAAAAGGCTCTGTTTACAAGTAACAGAACCTTTATTCTAAAATATGCTGACACACATCGATTAAGGAGTTGGTGGAGGAGTTAGTCCGGTAAGCAAAGGAACTAATGCAACAGAACCAGTAAGTGTAACTTGCTGCAGTTGTAATACTTTTAGCGTAAGGTCCAGAACGAGCTTCTCAGTAATTGAGGTAAAAGCGCCCTCAGGAGTTGTGATCGTTGGCGAAAAATCAAGTTCAAAGAAGTTGGCGGCTACTAACTCACCATATGGCTGTTCATTGAATTTAACAAGATTGTTGAAGAAAAATTTATCCAAGCGAGGAACTAAGGGGTTTGTCTCATTAAGGAAATTAGCCTCGGCAGTTTCAGAAATACCAATTATTGGCCGGTTGACGGCAGCAAATGTAACTTCTGTAAAACCAGTGAATGGAATATCGACAACTCTATCCATAAGAGATGTCAGGCATGCACCAGCTACAGCGCCTGCCGTAGTAAATTGAATATCTTTTCGAATATGCCCTGCTATAAATAATTTAGCTCTTGTCACCTCAAAAAAGTCAGTGGTTCCAATACGTGTAAATGGTGCAACCGGAACAAGTTTCACTTGATCTAGAAATACACTTTTTTTCACTTGCTTAATTTCAGTTGCTGCAGCTCCAAGATCAATTGTTGCTTCGATAGGAATTTGAATTGTTAACTCCGCCACTACAACAGGCACTTTAACGATCGTAACACCTCCATTTACAACAAAATCGGTAGGTGCAGACGTGAATGAACTCAGTGGAGTAGGTGTTATTGCGCAAGGACCTGGAGGGTCCATAGGTTGATTTACTTGATTTGGTTGAAGCTTATCATTTAATCCCAAAAAATTACCTCATTTCATAATTTTTTTTAAGATCTTAAGATCTTACAGGATTAATGTATTCCGTATTCACTTTAAAGAATTGGACAGTTTTACCTATTTTAAAAGAAATAGGGCATTTTGATAGTAAATTCATAAAAAAGCTATCTTTTGACTCGGACTTGTTGAACTTGCAGGATATGAATGATTAATTCCACAACCATTTTCTGATTTAATTGGGTTGAAGGAGTAAAGGATTCCGTATTTTTATTGGATAATGCAGTATACTCAATTTTCTGGAGAATATATCCTTCGATAAACAAATTCCCTTTTAATACTGTACGTGTCCCATTATTTAACGATTGTGAAAGTACAGTAGGTACTAATCTGAAATTGCTAAGAACAACCTCTTTAGAAATTTCTTTAATCCCGATAACTTCTTCCTTAAATGTAATATTTTCTTTCAAACCTATCTCAATTTTGTACTCCCCTATTACAACTGGAACCCTTATGTGCACATAAGAATTATGATTTGATTCTTCTTTCGTAAATAGTGAGTCGTGCAAAGGAACTGCTACTGCTCTATAATGATTATTCTTGTTATTGTTACCCTCATTTTGACTATCAGTTAAGCTTACAATTTCATGAATTTTAGAGCAAACCAAACGGCAATCAGGCTGTTCTGGATAATAAGTAGTGGTATTATTTAGTTTTGTATTTACATCAGGGGTTTGTTTATTGTTTAGGTCAAGAAATTCAAATGTATTTTGAACGATATCACCACAGATAGGAGCATGAAGAAAATCTTCAATTTCTACATGGATGGAGAATGGACTTTTTTTAGTCATAAAACATACTCTTCCTTGGCGATACATAAGTTCACTAGTATCACCAGGTGGATTGGTTTCACCGGTCTCATTATTATCAAAAAAACCCTTCAAATCATTCATGGAGTCTGATGCTGAGGGATGCTGACGGTCAACTGCAGCATCTGTTTGAGCTGTATCCTTTGGTTCATCATCTGGGTCGGGTTCAACCACCTCTTCTTTATCAAGGAAATCCTTATTTTCATTGATAAAGTCAGATTCAGCAGGATGCTGATAGTCAACTACAGAATCTGTTTGAGCTGTATCCTTTGTTTCATCAACTGGATGGGTTTCAACCACCTCTTCTTTATCAAGAGAATCCTTCATTTCATTCATAAAGTCAGATTCAGATGGTTGCTGACGGTCATCTGCAGAATTGGTTTGAGCTGTATCCTTCGTTTCATCAACTGGATGGGTTTCAACCACCTCTTCTTTATCAAGAGAATCCTTCATTTCATTGATAAAGTCAGATCCAGATGGTTGCTGACGGTCTACTGCAGAATCTGTTTGAGCTGTATCCTTCGTTTCATCAACTGGATGGGTTTCAACCACCTCTTCTTTATCAAGAAAATCCTTCATTTCATTCATAATGTCAGATTCGGTAGGAGGAACAGGTTTAGAATCAATGTCATCAGATAATTTATCGAGATCATGTGTACTGTTAGTATGATTTTTTTCGTGTTGTTCGGGCACCATGTTTATTTCATTATTTTCTCGATGATTGTTTGTTGTAGTTACATCAACACAGCTTGGCGCAGAATCTAATTCACTAATATCCTTATCTGCTTCTTTACGCTCTTGATTTATACATATGAAATTCAGAGCTATGGATATATTTTGAACTTTTGAAGGTGAAGATTTATAAACAAACATTTGATTGGAACATATTTCCTCCATTTTAGTATGGTTTATCCACGGTGTCTTCATTATTTCACTCCCAAACCAAACAATCCTCATTTTATTAATTTATGCTTTATATTTATATTTGCCCAAACAATTCCAAATTTCTAAATCAATTACTGATGCAATAACTTTGAAAGTCGACAGTTGACTAAAGTGCTCTAAATTCTAGATAATATCCATCTTGTAAATATTCAGGAAGTTCCGGCCGTTTACCGCCGCAGATTAAGATGGCTTTCTCGTCTTTCGCAATTTCAAGATAGCTTTTTACCTTTTGATAATGTTGTTCACTGACAAGCGGACCCATTTTTGTGTCTATATTTTGCGGGTCGCCTACCTTTTGCTCAAATCTAAAATCGTTTACATTATAGTGAATAGCTAAATCAGTTAAATTAATTGTAAATAGCTTTGCTCCATAAAAAAAGTTTAATGTCCCTTTATAATGGACATTTTTTCAAAAAATAAAAAAATCTCGAAAAAAAATTAGGGCCAGCCCCCCTGCACGCGATAGTTTTAGCGTGTCGGGGGGCTGACCCTTGGAACCATATTTACATATCTAAATCTGTGAATGCATAAGGTAATAATTCCCTTAAGGTTAATTCTAATATATCTTTCTTCTCATTTGTTAAATAAACAGGCATTTCAGGTAAACAGAATTCTGCTAAAACCTGTCTGCAAATGCTGCAAGGTGGAAGAAAATCTACCGTATCACCTGCTACTGCTATAGCCTGGAAATCGCCCTTTTTGTAACCGCTTGCTATTGCAGTGAAAATAGCTGTTCTCTCAGCACAATTTGTTGCACCTAATGAAACATTTTCCACGTTTACTCCATTAATAACAGTACCATCTTTTAGCAGTAACGCTACTCCAACTGGAAATTTGGAATAAGGTACATAGGCTCTTTCCTTCATCTTACGTGCACTTTCCACTAATTGCTCTTTGTTCATATTACCCATCCTTTTCAAAGAAGAATGAACTTTTCACAGTCCCCTTAATGCCAACAGTTTTGATTAGCAGGACTTCTTACGTTATCATTTTTCCGAATATTTGTCAATATTAAAAAAGAGTTAGACCTGCTATCCTAGTGTGTATTGATAATTTAGAACATAAAAACTCCTATTGCAGAAGCTATAAACCTTGTTACGTTCGAGTGAATCTGCCACTTGTTGCATCATAGTGTCAGGTTTTTATCATGGACAGAAAGGGTATTATTTTAAGTGATTACTAGCAATTATGAGGGGATGTGAATAATCATGTTGTCTACAAACCAACTTGATACATTAGAAAAGAGGCTTAAGGAAGAGAAACAGACAATTCTAGACCAAATAAATTCTATCAGTCAATACAGGAATACGGATGCAAGCATGCAGGAAACAGTCGGAGAATTATCGGCCTATGACAACCATCCTGCTGACCTGGGTACTGAATTATTTGAGCGTGAACGTGACATTGCATTAGAGGACCACCAGATTAAAGAGCTTGAAAAAATAAATACTGCCTTGGAGGCCATTGAAAAAGGTACCTATGGAAAGTGCCAGGTTTGCGGGGAAGAAATTCCTTTCGAGCGGTTGGAAGTTCTTCCTTCAACCTTATATTGTGTAAAACACACTTCGGAAACATCAGGCGGTGATTATCGCCCAGTTGAGGAAGACATCCTAGAGCCACCCAAAGTTAATTCCTTCAGGCATGATCCGGAACAAGGTGTTGTCGATACTCAAGATAGTTTTGAGGAAGTAGCCAGGTTTGGAACCTCGGAAACTCCTGCCGACCTCGTTGGGGATTATAAAAACTATAATGATCTGTATAACAAAGGTAAAAATGAAGAATCATACGCTGAGGATTATGAAACTTATTCTGCCACAGACATCACTGGTGAGCAAAAAAACGTTGTAATGTCCAGGAAGTTGAAAGAAGACAAGGAACTGCTAGAAAAACAAGGAATTGAATCAAAAATTGGGGATATTCCATATAAAATGAAAGACAGCTATTTAAATGATAAACAAGATCATAAGAAAACAGAGACTGACTAATTTCAGTCACCGTTTTTTCGGGTTAAAAACCCCTGTTGAAAATACAAACGATTATCATACAGCTCAATAATAAATGGGAGTTATTAATTTAAAACTTTTTATAAATTAATATATTGTTGTTAAAAGTGGGTATAACACATAGAGTAAAATATTTATCAAAGAAAGAGGGAGTTATGATGATTTGGACAATTATTGGTTTATTACTATTATTTTGGGTCCTTGGGCTTGTATTCCATATTGCAGGGGGACTTATCCACATTCTATTAGTGGTGGCTCTCGTGGTATTCGTTTTCAAATTAATTACAGGTAAGGCGAATAAAGTATAAACACAATCATCAAAAAAGGGTCAGACCCCCAGCGTGCTAAAGCGTTAGCGCATCGGGGGTCTGACCCTTGAACATTAATTCATTGCAAGTTCTTGATCATATTGTACCAAATGACCCCACCATGCACAGAGGCTGATACACCTTTGTTTAGGTAGCCATGCTTTTCATAAAATTGAATTAAGTCAGCCTTACATGTAAGGGTAATCGTTTCACGTCCCTTTGCCATCGCTTCTTTTTCAAAATATGAAAGTAACGCCGATGCCACACCACGTTTTTGAAAATGCGGTGACACTGCTAATCCTAAAATACTTTGATGACCGCCAGATGCTGGATTTGCGTTTAAATCACTAAACAGGTCATCCGTAATATATGCTTTGTCAATGACAGGACCATTAACCAAACCGACAATCTCGCCCGTTGCCTCAGCCACAAAGAAACTATCAGGAATGACTTGAATCCGCTTTTCAAACGCTTCCTTTGTCGCCGCCTCTTCTTTTGTAAAGCAAAGCTGCTCGATGACTACAAGTTCCGCTAAATCTTCCATTTTTACATTTCGTATTTTTAACATCTCCAACACTCCCCCAGAAAATAATTGTAGTTTCATAAAGAAGAATTTTTATATTCAATTAACCAACAATCTCGATATTTTCCTTCGTGTAATTCGTGTTTCGAGAGTAATCGAATCTTCTTAAAACCACACTTTTCGTAACATGATAATGCGCGTAAATTCGATATTTGAGGATCCATAATTACCCGAGTCGCTTGGTTCTGCGCAATTAAATACTCCACCATCGACTTTACAAGTAATGTCCCAATTCCTCTGTTCCAATATTCGGTTTCGCCAATGAACTGGTCCATGCCAAAAACTGTTTCTTCTTCATCATGATCATCAATTGGACTTGTTGACTCATTCACATGATAGATCTGTATGTATCCGATACTTATCCCTTCGTACTCGACCACATATCTAAAAACACCATTCTCCCGATTATAAAACTTCTTATTTACTTTTTCCAAATCAAACGGATTGTCCCGCCCTTCATAAAATTCAAGAACGGAAGGATTCGAAAGCCATTTAACAAGTAAATACTTGTCCTCTTGCTGCAATTGGCGCACATTTATATTTTCTTTTTCAAATAACATAAATATCACCTCATCTAGGTTTCAGTTAGTCTTCCTTAAAATTATAACGAGTCCTCTTTATTGTAATCTAAAAAAATGTTTTATCTAGTAGGACAAAGGGTATGTATAGTCTATGCACATTAAACCAGTGTTGGACAATAAATAAGGAGTGATATTCGTGGATAAGCAGTTAAATGACCAAGAAATAGAAAACCATATTTATAAAAACGGAGATTCCCTAACAAGTTTTGATGATTTCAGAGAATATTTGAGAGGAAAGGTGGATTTAGGTAAAAAACTAGGGATGGATGAGGAGCAATTAGCCAATTCCGCACAAAAGGTGGCCGATTATCTCGCCGATAAGCAGTCACCAAAAAATTCGGAAGAGCGTTTATTACAAGAGCTTTGGAACGTGGGGACTGAGGAAGAACAACACAAACTGTCTCATATGCTTGTACGTTTAGTGCAGGAATAATCGAATATTATTAAAAAAACCCATCACTAATTAATATTAGTGATGGGTTTTTAACTGATGAGTTTAAAATTCTTCATATGAAGCAGGATCTTGATTGTTCATTCTGCCATCCGCCCGAGTTAATCCTGAAATCATGCACATGTCCTTATCGTCAAGGGTAAAGTCGAAAATAGATATATTTTCAAGCTGCCGTGCAGGAGCTGCAGATTTCGGAATGGAAATGGCCCCAAGCTGATAATGCCAACGTAATATTATTTGTGAAATTGACTTGTTATGCTGTTCGGCAATCTGTTGAATCGTATCATTTTGTAAAACCTCACTTGCTCGCGCTAATGGACTCCAAGATTCAGTCTGTATATTATTCTCTTCATGCCATTTTCTTTGCGGTGCTTGATTGAAAAATGGATGTAACTCAATTTGATTCATGCTGGGTTTTACGCCAGTTTCCTTTTCTAAGCGCTCCAAATGCTCAGGTAAGAAATTACAGACACCAATGGAACGTATAAGGCCTTCTTTTTTAGCGTCAATTAATGCTTGCCACGCTTCTACATATGTATCATGTTTAGGGTTTGGCCAATGAATCAGGTAAAAGTCGTAATAATCAAGATTTGCACGAAATAATGATTCCTGAATGGTCGTAAACGCTTGGTCATACGATTGATAGCGGCCTGGCAATTTGGATGTTATTTTTAATTCTTCTCTTGGAACAGAACTGCGTCTAACGGCCTCCCCTACCGTTCCTTCATTTTCATAATTATACGCTGAGTCGATAAGTCGATAGCCGATATCAATTGCACTTAGGATTGAATTGACACCTTCATTTCCCTTTAGTTTATATGTACCCAAACCGATCACCGGCACTTTAATCCCATCATTTAGTGTAATTTCCGGAATTGTACTACCCAAAATTATTCACTCCTTTTAATAATTTTTTCTAACTTGAATAAAACTGAAATTTTTCTTCTTCTTTACAAGTTCAACAAAATTTCATCTTAACCTTCTATAAAACCATATTTTCCATTAGGTTATTAGCTAAAAATCGCTAATATAAATTAAATATTTTTCAACAGTCAGTTTTTAAAATTATCAATTGATTAAGTATCATATGTTAAGATAAAAAATATACACTTTAAAGTTTACTTTTAAATCCAAGGGAGTAAACACACTGGGGGAAGATTATGTATAAGCTGCGAGGACATCATCTTTTTTGCCTTTTAGGCTATCGGGGAATGGGTTATTCCCAAGAATACGTAGAAAATATGACGCGATTGCATCAAATCTTGAGAAACAACCCAAAAACGTTGATTCAGCTCGTAAAGGGACCAGATGAGTTATGCGAAAAGTACCCTAACTCAGGCGAATATCATTGCCAAAACGACCAGATCTATGAACGAGATGCCATTATCTTAGACAAAATGAACCTTAAAATCGGCCAAATTCTGAATTGGGACGACATTGAGTCCCGTATCCGCAAGCATGTCGTTCCCTCCGATATTCAGGTAGTTTGCGAAACTTGTTCTTGGCGTTCTTATGGGGTTTGCGAGGAAGGGATTCGAGAGATTCATGAAGGAAAGGGCTTAAGAGAAGTTCAATAAGCCCGCAGCAATACGATCAATTTTAAAAAAGTCAGATCCTCAGTGTAGCACGTCGGGGTTCTCCCCCTTTAATACAGCGAAAATAATAGCTTCCCTCATTTATTCTAGAGGGGTAGGCTTGGTTCCAATTACAATAGTAGCGTCCAGCTTATCATTGTGTGCTAACTGAGGTATTAGTCCGTATTGGCTAAAGATTTCAAAAGTCTGATGTGCCTGCATTTGGCTTGTCTCTACTAATAGATGCCCGCCCGGAGCCAGCCAGAGAGATGCTTCTTCTGCCACTCTTCGCTGAATATCATGTCCATCATCTCCTCCGTCAAGCGCCGCCTTTGGTTCATGGAGACGTGCGTCCTGGGGAAGCAGCGTGATTGCCGTGGTAGGTACGTAAGGTGCGTTTGCTACCAGAATATTGACTTTCCCACGCAATTTGGCTGGTAGTGGTTCATAAAGGTCACCTTCATAGACGAGCCCACCTTGGCTAGTAACATTGCGGCGGGCACAGCGCACAGCAGTTGGGTCGATGTCGACTGCATACAACTCAATCCACCCCAGAGCATTGGCTATCGCGACACCCACCGCGCCAGTACCACAGCAGAGATCAACGACTTTGGCTCCAGGAATTGAAATGGCAACAGCGTTTTGGACGAGATACTCAGTACGGCGGCGCGGGACGAAGACTCCTTGGTCTACTGCTATCCTGATGCCGCAGAACTCCGCCCAACCGAGGACATGTTCAAGGGGGATACCAGTTATCCGAAGATTAACCATAGTGAAGAGGCCATCCAATGTCCGAGCCTCAGATATAAGAAGTTTGGCCTCTTCTTCTGCGAAAACACAACCGGCGTCCCGGAGTTTCTCGATTATACTTTTTTTAATTTTGTCATCAATATAAAAATTAATTTGCTCTCCTATAAATACCACCCATCCTTTATAACGGTTATAATAGGAAGTTCGTTAAAAATTGGAAAAGTCCTTCTTCAACCTGCTAGGTTCGAGGAAAAAGAAAAAAAGTCGCCGCAGCAACCGTTTGTTTAAGTATCTCTATCCAAAATTTCTATCCAAAAACAAAAGTAGATAACTACCTGCACAAAGATAAAGTGCAACTTGAGTTATTACATAAATTAAAAATTCAAATAAGGTTAATTTTCTTTCTCTTTTAATTTTTTTAAAATGTCGATAATAATAGAATGAACATAGGAGTAGTATTACCGCTGATAATTGGAATACATTTTCCAATAGACTAATCAAAAAATCATCCCCTCATTATTAATAGATTCTTTTTTATTTAACTCTCTTGTTCCTACTCCAATAAAAAAAGCACTTCTTATTGAACTAATTTTTTTTGTAATCTTCAACTATTATCTGAATAGTATTATATGCTTCTTTTGCTTTTACTTTATCAGAATTTTTTTGAGCATCATATGTTATCAATGCCTTCCATAGAGCCCATCCTCGTGCTCTATTCCAGGTTGCCTCGTCTAAATTTATTTCATTCTTGAACACTTTTCTACTGGAATCATCAAAGAAATTCCAAGCTATTGCTGCATCGCAAGAAGGGTCTCCTACTCCCAAAATACCAAAATCAATAACAGCACAGAGCTTTCCATCTTTAACTAAC
The DNA here is from genome assembly GCF_001026695.1 of Neobacillus vireti. GTDB lineage: Bacteria > Bacillota > Bacilli > Bacillales > Cytobacillaceae > Neobacillus > Neobacillus vireti. The sequence continues at coordinate 977,789 of NZ_LDNB01000002.1, read as the reverse complement.
AAATTCCCTGGTGCTATATCACCGTGTACCCACACAGGCTTTGATTCCCATTCAGAATCTAAAGCTAACTGCCATATTTCACTCAATAAACCTCCATCAAAATCCTCTTTGTTGTTCTCAATAGCATTTCGGGTTTCATCATTGTAAATAGATAAAGACCCACCTCTATAAAAATTATGCTTACCAGCTAATGGACCTTCGTCAGTATCGATGGCTTGTAACTCTATTAAAAATAACCCCAAGTCTTTTGCAATCTGATTAAGGTTTTCAATATTGTTATGCGATAGGGGTTCTCCCTCAAGCCACTTATTGATGGACCAGGACCAGGGATATTCTTCATTCGGATTTCCTTTTGCTATTGGAACAGGAATTGGTAATGAAAGTTTTTCAGCTAAAATCGGAAGCCACTTTTGTTCTTTTTCTACTTGTGGAGCATAGTCTGCTGCACTTGGTAACCTAACACTCATATAATCGCCTAGATGAAAAGTTCTATTATCATTTCCTCCATTTTTTACAGGCGTAATATATAACTCAGACCATTCTGGATACTGTTCGTTTATTAATCTTATTACTAAATCTGTATTAATAATCATTATATAACTCACCCATCCTTTTTCTAATCCTAATAGGTATTTTCTTCCCCAACACTTTGTAATCCTTCTTATAGGAATGCTGTCCGTTTACTTCAATAAGAAAAATACATCCCTTGTTAAAGGATTTCACCCATTAGGGTAGCAAGGAAAAATTAAATTTTATCATCTTTGTGCCACTTATCATCGCCCATAATTCTATCAATGATATGATTATCCGCCCAAACTGCCGCCACTTCTAATCCTTCACATTCCGATTTTGTTGCACTTCGAATTTCCCCTTTATGGTAAATGGAATATTCACTTGAAATACTATCAATGATACAAGATGGAGGTGGATATGCTTCATCATCACTTTTAAATGGGCGATTTTCAACAACTGTCCAATCTCCTGATTTTAGAACATATTCATATACACCAACAATAAATTGGTACTCCTCACCCTTCGGAATGTCTTCAATACTATCTGCGATATGTTTATAAATTCCTATGCCAGCATCTTTAAATATTCTACCGTAAGCATATTTGCCATTAGGCAAAGGTATAGCATATACATCCCCAATTTTGATTCGTTTACGTTTCTTTCCTGCCATTAAAATCACCACACTCTTAGAACATATTGATAATACATTCTACGTTTCAACTCGACTCTCCTTCTTCCGTTAACCTGCCCCGTTAGAACAAGAAAAGCTGCCAAAATGAAAGCGCTGATCTCAAAGCCTTGCCCCCGTTAGATGCTTTATAAATAATCGACAAATGTTCAACTCTAGCACCCGGTTAGCATAAGTACATTTCTTCACAATATGATTCTAAACCATTTAGTAATCTCTCTTATTTCCCTTTTTTACAAAGTCCCACTCTACCTCTATATTCTTTCTAACCCGATGAAGAAGCTGAAAAATTGCTTTTGTTTCTTCAGGGGAGAATCCATTTAGTGCAACCATATTGGAATACTCCCCCTCTCTTTTTAAAAAAGGATAAACGTTCTTCCCTTTTTCAGTTGGAAATAGTTTTTTTATTTTTTTATTAATATCATCATCTCTTTTTTCTATAAAACCCTGCATTTCAAGTTTTTTAATTGCACGAGCTGCTGTTGTTCTGTCTACTTTAATCATTTCTGCCAACTTATCCTGTATAATTCCTGGATTTTCAAATATTCGAACCAAATACAAATACTGCCCTTTTGTAAGGTCATATTCTTTAAATTCAATATTACTGATAGAGTCTAATGCTCTTGCTATCATTCCAATTTCACGAAGAATTTCCACTTTTAAATACCATCCTTTCGTTTTTTTGTTGTATTTACAACAAAAAATTTTCGTTTATACTCATTTGGAAGTTATTTTAATTATGACTGATTTAATTACAAAAATAAATCCAGAAAGGAATGAATAAAAATGGAGTCAAAAAGAATCTCATCGGAAGATGATTTAAGGGTAGCTTTTAATATAAGGATAGAAGTGTTCGTGGAGGAACAAGGCGTTCCACTAGAAGATGAACTAGATGAATTTGACACACTGGATGGACAATGTGAACACATATTAGTCTATTACAATGAACAACCAGTCGGAACGGGAAGAATTAGATTTGTTGATGGCTTAGGAAAATTAGAAAGAATTTGTATCTTAAAGCCATACCGTAAATTTGGTCAAGGCAAAATAATTATAAAAGCATTGGAAAAAATCGCAGAAGAAAAGGGAGTATCTCAGGTAAAATTACACGGGCAAACACAGGCAGAGGGTTTTTATAAAAAACTGGGCTACCGTACTTCTACTGATACTAATACAGCGACCACTAGTTAGAAAGACAAAACTCATTCTGTTAAGAATGGGTTTTAATTTTGTTCTTCAACTAAACGTTCGTACAAGAAGAAAAAAGACCGCCGCAGCGATCATCATCTTCAACTCTAGCACCCGTTAGTGCAATGGATCCCGAAGCAGTGTTTCCTAATTTTTCTCTAATATAACAAGTGAATAAACTGTTGAAACTGAACCACCTGACATAGCACTCTGAGAGACAACCTTCCATCCCTCTTGCAAAAGTTGATTTAAATCACTTAAGTTATTCTTCTTATCGGTAACATAATAAACTACGATTGCCTTTTGCATGATACACCTCCTGAACAAAATATATCATACATATCCATTAAACTAATAAGAAAAGGAGGTACCATAGCTACCTCCGTTGTTAAACTCATGCACCCGTTTGTTTAAGTATATTCTTTCACAATTTTTTTCCTGAGGATAGCTAGTTGCATATAATTTTACAACTAGCAAAAAAATTTTTTAGGAAAAGATTACATATCTTTCTAAATAAAAGGGTATTATACAATTTGTTATTATATTAGAAAAGTTATTAACTTAACTAGAAGGTGGTATAACTTATGGTTATAGAATGGTCAACAACAGCAGTATATAATACGATTATGGCCGTATCAGTAGGTATTGGATTATTATTAATTGTTAGATTTTTTTCTCACTTACATGCAAATAAAATTGGGCATTTAGAGGGTTGGGCTATTGGTTTTGCCATTCCAGGGCTCATTTTAACGATAACTGGATTTCACATGTCATTGACTTGGCCGCTTTCAAAAATGGGCTTTCCATTTGATGATATTATCTTTGGTGAATCATCCATAGCTTTTGGGGTTCTTTTATTAGGCATAACGGTTCTATTATGGAGAAAAGCAAATTTATATTTAAAACAAGGGATTGATACTAGCAATTCAACTGTAGTATCTGAAAAGTTAAGGAAGGAATTGCCATATTTACTAAAGCCTATATCTTATTTCGGAGCTGCAATGGGATTTGCTCTTATTGCAATGGGATGTGCTGGTGTTACGTTTCATTTATTTGCCGCACCGCCTCAAGAACCTATTTCCGGATTATTCGCTGATTATCCAATGATTGAAGCAACTTTTATGTCTTTGTTACTTGCTCTTACAGGTGTTGGGGCTATTCTTTTCGCAGTAAACCAAAAAGAAAATCCAAGCCCAAGTTTGTTTAAATTCAATCAATGGGCATGGACTATTACTGGCATTATTTGGACTGCATTCGGTATTATGAATTATTTTACTCATATAGGATTAATCATACACACACTGGGGCACTAAGAATCATGAAAATGAGCAACCATCCTTTACACAAAGGATGGTTGCCTTTCTTATTAGGCTACTTATATACCAAATTCACCGGCCAATTTTGCACTCGATGCTCTTGCATCCAAAAAGGATAACTCTAGAGGTTCTGTTGAAACTGACTCTGCTTTCAAACCGTAAAAAAGAATGGTTTACCATTAACTTTGTAGTAAGTGGGATAAACTGAAAAAAGATGTGGACCAGAATATTGTCCCTTTGGTATAAAGTTTTTATTTCTTATGTATCTTTATGATTGCATTTGATGGCGTAATACCATCTTTATTTCCGTGCATCAGCGAACCAAATTTAGTCGGTATTTTAACATACTGAACTACTTCATTCTTAACAAGAAATACAAGCAAATATATATCATCTCGATAAGCCATATTAGTTGGATCTTTAAATTTAACGCCCAATTGCTTATTTATGGTTTCTTGATCAGTATAAGGGGTTATTAAATATGCTTTATCCCAATCAAAGCCCGTAAGAGAATTTAAATCGATTTCCGTCACACTATTTTTCTCCAAAGCGGAACTTATAGATTTCTCTAATCCTTTATTATGCATAGCAATGACTTGCGAACAGCTTGCTAGAAAAATTAGCGAGAAACTAATCAAAAATACAAATTTCTTCAATTTAACACCCCTATTTATCGGTACCAATAAATCATTGGATCCCAGCACCTATTAGTTCAATAATCTATCGTAATAGAATCTTGCATCACTAAATGCACTATCTAGTTCCGTTAAAGCAACAACTGTTTGGCCAAATGCAATTACAGCAAATAAAAAAATAAATGCCCCTCCATCTTTAAACCTTAGTTTATTTTTCGTATGAAGTAATATTGTTAATATTGTTAAAATCAAAAAGCCAGATGCAAATGTCCATACGCTTATGAATTGTTTTTTTATATCTCTAACAGCATGCTTAAAATGATTTAATTCTTCTCTATTTTCTTCATTCTCTTTAGATACTGATTGATTCCCTTTGTAACCTACTGTCCAAGTGTACTCAATTCCTTCTTTCGTTATTGTGTACTCATATCCCCCTGCTTGTTCTTCACTAATAAAAGATGATGAACCTGCAAGAACATTCGGAGCAACTATTAAAAGAATTGAAATAGCCAGAAATAGCCAAATTAATCTTTTTGCCACCAGAAATTCCTCCTCCTTCCTATTACCAATTTTAATGCAAATTTTGAAAAAAAAGGTATAAATATCTTGTTTTGCACTAACCTTCCCATTTTGTAGAACAAGCAAAAAGATTGATGTGGCGATCCACCTTTAACTATTGCCACCGTATAGTCGAATATGACTCTTTTGATCTGAATCCTGAAGATTATGAAATATTACTTCCTGAGTAAACTGAACATATAGTACATAAAATAGATTGACACATTTATTACTAACAAAGTGGCAATTAAAGATAACGGATTTATTGACGTAGGATTTTCCCAGGGAGAAGAAATAGACATAACATAAGGAAATGGTGGGTCATAGCTGGATAGGTCTTGGTTAACAAAAGGGTACGGAAAACCAAATGCAGCATTTTTAAGATCATCATAATTGCTTACGGAACTTTTGCTGAAAAATGGTGACAGTAAAACTAAAAAGTTAGCTATTAAAAATAAAAGGACTAAAAATTTCCTCTTAATCATCAAACTTTATCTCCTTTCCACTAGCCAAAATATTACTTTTTCTTTCAAAAAAATTATATCAAATATACAAAGAATTTATAGGTACATTTTGAATTTGGTTCCACTAATCTCTTGATATACTATGGATTAAAAAAACCAAATCAGAATGCGATTTGGTCTGGTAATTATTCATATTGTTGCTTTTATTTGTCCACCGTCGACTTGCAAGGCTGCACCTGTTATAAAGGATGCTTTTTCTGAAGCTAGAAAAGTTACGGCATTAGCGATCTCGTCTGCAGTTCCATATCGTCCTAGTGGAATTTCCTCAGCGATTTCTTCTTTAATGACTTCAACAGGTACCCCGCGTGCTTCCGATAAACGTCTGGTAATTTCCTTAGACCGATCCGTCCATGTTGGGCCAGGCAATACTTGATTGACAAGGATATTATCTGATGCTAATTCATTTGACAGGTGTTTAGATAATCCCGAAATCGCACTGCGAGCCATTGTCGAAATAACCCCGCTTTTCCGTGGCTGTTTCACCCAGGTTGAGGTCATAAAGATAATTCTGCCCCATTTGTTTTCTTTCATTTTTGGTATGACTCTCTTTGTCATTTGAAGGACTGGAAAAAGCATCATATCCATCCCATCTTTCCAGTCACCATCTGCGGTGTCGACAAAATCAGACGTTTTCGGACCACCGGTATTACAAATTAAAATATCCACTTGACCAAAATGATGGAGAACTTGATCCATTAACCGCTCCACCTCATCTTGGTTTGATAAATCGGCGGCTACGGAGAAAACATCATATTTCCCGCCTTGAGATAATTCTTCAGCTGCCTTTTTTATGCTTTCCTTGCTCCTTGAACTAATGGCTACACTTGCCCCTTCAGCGAGCATTGCTTCGGCTACCGCATATCCAAGTCCTTTACTTGCTGCCGTTACGAGAACCACTTTACCGTTTATACCTAAATCCATACTAAACCTCTCCTATCAATGATCAAACTCTGACCAGTTATAGACATCTGGTCTGCGCTGGGATAAAGACGGCACCCTTTTCCTGACATCCTCCACCAAATCTAAATCAAGTTCAACTGTCACAACTCCGTCTTTGTCTGATGACTGAGCAATCATGAGCCCCCACGGGTCGATGACCATACTCCGGCCGTAACTCCAATCATCATGCGGCGGGAATTTTCCATGTGTAGCTGGTGCGACCATAAATACTTGGTTCTCAATGGCCCTGGCCCTTAAAAGTACTTCCCAATGATCCTTTCCTGTATGCAGCATAAAAATCGCTGGTACTAAAATGACCTTTGCTCCTTTTAATGCCAAGATCCGGAACATTTCTGGAAAACGAATATCAAAACAAACGCTTAAGCCAACTGGAACTCCCTTAATATTTGTGACGACAATCCGATCGCCAGCATCTTCTACTTGGCTGCCATCATGGGTTCTGCCGCCTACCTGGGCGTTAAAAGTATGGATTTTATCATACACATCTTGAATTTCGCCTTCTGGATTAATCACACAGCATGTATTTTTTAATTTTCCATCTTCATTCACCCGCAGCTTCATTGTCCCTGCAACAATATAGGTACTTAATTCCCGGGCCGTCTCCCTCAATTTTGTAATGGTAGGACCATCAATCGTTTCTGCTTTTTCAAAAAAATCCTGTTTGGTCCCCATTAAATGAAAGTTTTCTGGGAGGACGATTACATCGGGATTACTCTTTGCTGCTTCCTTCGTTAACTCGATAGCCTTTTGAACATTTATTTCTACCTGATCGGTCACCTGCATTTGGACCATTGAAACCTTTAGTTTATTCGTCATGTTATCCGCCCTTATTATGGTTTTAATCTTGGATCGACAATCGTACCTGCTGTAATAATTTCTTTTCCATCTAGTTCGATTGTGCAGCCTCGCATCGGAATATCATAATGGCATTTTGTAAACCGCTTTACATGGGCATTGGGGCCTGTTGACCACATAAAATTCCCTGCAAAGGCCCGCGCATCCATCCCATATGTTTCATTTCCATAAAAGCTAAGAGCTTCCCAAAGGGCATTTTCATCTAATCCCCAGCCGAAATGGGACGTCCCGTACACTTCCTTATCATTCCACGACTCAAAATACTGTTTAAATAATAATACATCCAAGCCTTCACCCTTAATATCAGTGATAAAGCCATTTTTAATAATGATATCAATTGGGGAGGAAATATAACGATTCAGCGGCAATAAAATATCCCCTGCATCTAAAACGATCCGCCCATTTACACTTTCTTCAATCGGATAAAAGGCCGCAAACCCGCCGGCAAAATGATCCCATCTTCCAGGCTGATCAGTATAACCATATTGCCCAATAATTGGAGTATCACTTGCAAGTCTAACTGAGATATCAGTACCGGCTGCAGAAGTTACTCTCATGGATTCTGCTTGTTTCAACATGTCCATACTCGTTTCTACACGTTTCCTTAATGATTCCCTTGGGAACATTCTTTCAAGGATTTCAGCTTTTTCCCAAACCATTAGCATTCTTGCTCCATTACTTAGTGTAACGGCTCTTGCTTTTGTATGAACAAGTCCTTCAGCTGTTACATCCACAACCATATCTGCTTTTCTTAAGGTTTCCATCGCCTGAGGAGTTGAATCTATAAAAATATCAATATCTTGTGTTTGCCGGCCGACATAAGGCAAATGGGCATGACGTATACCTGGGAATTGAAGATTCATTCCGTGGGCACCTAGGGATTCGATTGCCGCTAAGAAAGCATCAACATACCCAACACGAGATTCCGGCTGGCTGGCTACGACAACAAATTCGCCTTCTTTTACTCCGCAAAGAACCAATTCATCTCTAAACAGTTTCGTTAATTGTGTAAAATTCGTAAGCATTACATCCACTCCCTTGGGAAATTTTTTTTACATACATTACTTAAAGTCACAATGATTGATCGATTGCCACTGGATTTGGCACAGCATTAAACTGGCACATTTTATTGCACCTTGTCTCTGTTGCACATGCTGTAGACGAAATCCAATTATCACTATGAAATGGGCATAAAACAAAATCACTTTTGTGCTCTATTTCACCTGTTACAAAACATGTCATGGTATCAGTCTCAACTGCAGGAATTTCAGGGATCCGTTTAAAGTACTGCTGAATCGTTTTTTCTTTTCCAAGCGCGGCGGCAATCGTGACTGGTAAAATAAATGCAAATAGTAAACTAACAAACACTGATGATGCCTTTAAAATATCTCCCCATATACCAAAAGTTGCCACCATACCGACAATGATAGAGACAATTAGAGAAGTAAAACCAATCCAATTGATATTCGGTAAATAGGCGCGGCGGAATTCTGACCATTTTGGAATGTTGCCAAACGGACGGACCAACATCGCCTCTCCAAAGGTTGAACCGACCCAAGAAGCAAAGATCACACCGGCAATCGTTGCTATCGTCGAAAAGTACTGTAAAAATGGACTGACTACCATGATAAAGCCGATGATGACAAAAGGAATCAAAAGCCAGGAGCGCATGAAGCTTTTCTTTGTTAGTTGGGCTAAAACATTTTCAAAGGCTAATGTTCCTAAATACATATTCATGACATTTCCTCGTAATTGCGTAACAAACACTAATAACAGACCTAATGGCCCTAATACCCAAACAAACGTTACTCCTGGATCAGGATTCACACCTTTTGATGATGCAAGGAAGAATATACCCATTGCTCCAATCAAGAATGAATTAATGAAAGAGTTGATAATGATTTGGAGAACAGCAATCTTTTTTCGTTCACTTCTGCGGGTCATCCTGGTAATATCGGTAGAAGCGAAAATATTCATAAAACCAAACGCACCCATCCAAGCTCCAGTTGCGCCGATAATCGTCAACCAAGAAGTTGGTACATTATTTGGATTCAGCTTCCACCATTCACCAGCAAAAGCTGCGCTCGTTAGTTCAGACCAGCCGCTAAAAAGACCAATAAAAACGAGTCCGATTCCCACTACGTAGAGGAAAAAGGTAACAGTTTGAAGCTTTGCAATCCAAACCATTCCGTAGATTCCTAATGGTACAAATACTGCAATAATGAGTATAACGAGCAGCCAAAAAGGTATAGATGGTAAAAATTCTGCTAATGATCCAGCAATAACTGAGGTTTCAAGCGAAAACAGAATGGCTAAATAAATTCCAACAAACAATGTGTTAAGAACTGAACCGAGGTACCCATATGATGATCGACTCATTAAATCTTTTCCTATACCCTCATTTGCTGACTTCATTGATGTGTAGTACACTCCAAAACCTACTAAAACCATCGAAATTAGAAAGCCGATAATGACAGAAGTGGCTCCGAATGCTAGAGTTAACAATGCTCCTGTAAGCGGATAGGCAATTGCAGTTGATAGTCCCATCCAGCTCCAGGCACTGCTCCAAGCTCCAAATCTCCAGTCTCCTGGCACCCTGCGTGTTCCATAATCATCCTTGTCACTTGTAGAATGCAGCCTTCGCTCCATATCCCTCGTATCAAAAAATAGACTCTCTGAATGGTTTTCTAAATCTTTCACATCGCGATTTGCCATCTATTAACCTCCCAGTATAGTAGGAATTATTGGTTACCCTTTCTTCATTTAGAGACCGCCTGATGTTCTTACTAATCCTCTAATGCTTATTCCATTGTCAGCTTGGATAATGGTTCCAGTCATTGCCTTTGAACCTTCAGAGGCCAGCAAAACATATAGATCAGCATAATCCTTAGATTCTGGAATAAATGGCAGCGGCAATGCCTGTTCAACTCCTGATATAATAGAAGGAGCCTCTGAACCTAAGGAATTTGGCATTCCCATGGCAGTCGCAATAACACCTGGTGCCACTCCATTAACACGAATCTTAGGCGCAAGCTCATAAGCCAATTCTTTGATTAAGCCTGCGATAGCATGCTTGGATGCAGTATAAATAGGGCCTCCCCCAGCGGAATAAAAGCTAGCATGAGAAGCGGTGAAAATCATGCACCCTTCCGTTTTAAGCAACTCTTGAAGAACTACTTTGGCCCCTAGCAAGTATCCTTTGACATTGACATTCATTACTTCATCAAATGCAGCCTCGATACGGTTAAGAGAGAGGTCATTGATTCCAATATTTCCATCATAGATACCTGCATTGCCGATAAAAATGTCTACCCTTCCAAATTTCTCAATAGTTGCTTCCACCATTTTGAGATTGCCCTCTAATGTGCTTACATCTGCATGGACAGTAATGATAGCTTCCCCTAAATGAGTTTGCATTTCCTTAAGACGTTCCTGCGATTTATCGGCAATACACACTTGTGCACCTTCTGCGACAAAGCGCTCTGCAACCGCCCTGCCCAACCCAGAAGTCGCTCCCGTAATCAAAGCAACTTTACCATTTAAGCGTCCGATCTTTTCCACTCTCCTTCAAGGTTACATTCCTTTAATAAAACTTCCTGGGGGTTTTCGAAGTCTAGACCATGATTCAAGGGTATCCGCCATGCTTCTCCATATTTTAGTCGGAGAAGCAGGATCTAAATATACCTGTTCTGCTACATATTCAAAGCGATTCCCACCCGGTTCCAAGTAATAAGCATATAAATTAGGACCAATTGGATGGCGTCCCGGCCCCAATTCCACATCAATATCAAACTGAGTCAATACATCACAAGCAACTTTAATATGTTCAAAATTACTCATTGTCCAAGAAAGATGATGCAATGTATCGTTTGGATTTTTCGTTATCGTTGTTGCCACATCATGATGGTAGCCGCGAAAGCGCATGAAGGACATCATATATTTCCCATTCATTTCGGGATCGACAATATCAGAGATTTTAAAATCTAGTATTTCATGAAAAAAATCTGTTTCTTTTTTCACATCTACTGTCATCAAATTAATATGATCAATATTTAACGGTGCAGATGCCACATTTCGACGGTAAGCTGGCCTTGCGGGGTTAACATAACTATTATCTTCAACCAGAACGAACTCCATCGGAATGCCACTGGGCAAATTGAATCGAATTCCCTTTACCTGCCCTGGTTCTGTCCCGTTATGACGGTCCACTCTTACACCAAGGTTCGATATTTTTTTGTAGAAATACTCCAATTCTTCTTCGTTATCAACGCGGACTGCGAAATGGGAAACTCCAGTTCCTCCTTCAGAGATGGCCAAATCATAATTTTTGTCATAGCCACAGCCTAAATAAATGACACCACTTTCTCTAGCTATCTCAACCAAACCTAAACCTTCTTTATAAAAATTTATTGCCTTAGAAAGATCGTTCACTTTCAATTCTACGTGTTCAAACCTTTGGGCTTTTGAATGCATAACCTTCACCCTTTCTACTGGATTAGTTGGTTTATTTACTCTTTTTTGAAAAGGTATCATCCAAGCCGAAATGAATTTCGAAAAATTTAGAAAAATGTTCCGGTTTTAATACCGTCAAGCTTTCCAATTGCATGGCATCCAATGTAATTTTTCCATCATTTTTTTTTGACTCAATTTCCAGTAACTCACCATTTTTAGTTTGAATTTTTCGTACGTGGATACAAGTGAATTCATTTGCAATTTGTATAAGATCATCATTTTCCGTCATTTTCATTCTCCTCGGGTCATTTTTCTCTTGTCTAAATAAAGATCGCCAGGTTATTCATTGGGATGGTGGCATGATCAAGTAAAATAAGCCTTTTTGATATTTTCCACTGGCCATCAACTCGGCGGATTGTATCATGCCTTTCACCGCTTAAAAACTGAAAAGTCGGCAAATCAAATTTTCCTCTATACAATAGGAAGTTTGTTTTATATTGGATTACGTTTTCAGCGTTTTCATCCATCGTAGCTCTGAAATTGGTTAAAAAATGCCTTGTTCTTGATACAGGATCTTCCGCCCAGTTGTATTCTGAATAGGCACGAATGACACGCATCTCCATCGTGTTTTTGGTTTCGTCCATATGACTGGCCAAATCACTGAATTCAGTGGGGGCTGCTTTCTCGCGTGTAACCCTTACTGGAATTCTATAAGTAAAATCTTCTGTCATCAGTTCCAGCCACTCCCTAAATTTCCCGTCATCAATCAATTCTGCTTCTTGCAGAAAAAATTCAATTCCCTCTTGGTATAAATCAAAAGGCACTTTCAATTTTTGATTCCCCCCTTTTATTCTTCTGAGAGCATTTCCTTTAAATAGTGTCGATATAAATGCCGTTGATTTCCTTCCTCGTAACGTGGATAATAGGCTATTCCAGGAAATGGCCATTCCATGACTTGTTTCGCCGTTCCCATCCCTTCCATCCCCATCTGCAGATTTAATTTCATGTTTTTCTTAGCAAATGTCCCCTTGGCATTTCTTGTAATAGTTTCCCAAGGGATTGCATCATCTAGTTCGAATGTGCCGGCGATTCCGAAAGACGCCATTGCTGCTCGATAAGAAGCCCTTTTAAATTCCTCTGACGTATTTTTGTACATCATGAACCAGTTCCAAACTTCAATTTCATCCTTTCCTTTCGGCTGCCAAACCCTCCATGTAAACAGTGGCGTAGGCGGAACATTTTTCGGATCAGGGCTTAACGGCAGCATTAAGAACGAAATATTTGGAAATATATTTCCTACACAAACGCGTGAACCACGTGCTAATTCAAGCTGTTTTTCAGATAAGTTTTCCAAATTAAAGGTTTTGACAATTTCCTCTGGATAATAGAAGAAAAGCGGGTCCTTACTTTCAAGATCAATAGAGAAGCTGATTCCGTGACCATTTCCTGCCTGTATATGATAGCCCTTCATATTTTCTCTAAGAGGGATTTGCATGACCCCAATATCATAGGTTGATTTGTGGAGGGTCATTAAGTGATAATCGTCGCCGGAAAAGTTTTCGGCAGCAATTTTCCAGTTCGCCTTAATGATAAAACGTTGGGGTTCTCCCAAAACTTCCATACCTTCATCTTGCAATGAAAAGATCATATCCAAGTACCAGCCCATCCCAGCTAATGATTCTTTAAGATCAGGACAGTTCTCATCTAACGTCGCAAAAACGAAGCCATGAAATATTTCCACCCGTGGTGCTTGGGTAAGTCCCCATTCCTTTCGATCAAGACCGCTATAAGCATCCTTAAACGACGGAGTTCCCACTAAATCACCATTATTTTTAAACGTCCACCCATGATATGGACACTGAAAATGAGAAGAACTACCTTTTGCTGCCCGACAAATGCTCGCCCCGCGGTGAGGACAAACATCCAATAAAACGCGGATTTCTCCGTCACTTCCCCTGTTTACAATAAACGTATCGTCTCCAATAGAACGAAGAACGTAATCATTTTTGTTTGGGATTTCAGATTCATGTGCAAGAAAGTTCCAGTTTCTCCCGAAAACCCTTTCTAACTCTGCTTGATGAATTTCCTCATCATTCAATACACCTATTTTTGAAATTCCTTGCTCAAGGCTTGCCTGAAAATCTTCTAACATTGCTCTTGCCCTTTTAGAAAGCGGTGACTTAAATTCCTGACACATTTTGAGCACCTCATTACTCATTTATTTATATAAATCTTTTTTTGTATATTTGTTTTGATTGTAATTACTAGATTCGCAATCCTGTTAAATAACCATCATGAATTGCATCGTATATTTTTCCCGGGCGCTTACCATCGCCAATTGGAAATACCTCTAGTTCAGCTTGTTCTTTTAATTGCTGTGACAAATCATTATTTGCTGAATAACCTGTTGCTACAACAACCGTATCGGCTGTTAGTAAGTGCTCCTTCCCAGACCTATTAATAACAGTTACAACTTTTTCATTTACTTCCTTTATTTCCGATGAAGTATAAATAGTAATGCCTCTTTGAGTTAAAAACTCCCTATATGAAATTTTGAAAGTAATTAAGTCATTATTCAAAATGTCCTTCGACTGCTCAATAATTGTGACGTTACGCCCTTTCTCGGCTAGAAATAAAGCGGTTTCAATTCCTGTCATCCCGCCGCCAACAATGACTACACTTTGTCCAGTGTCAGCCTTTTGTGACAAAACATCTATTCCATTTATAACTTTTGATGGGTCAATACCACTAATATCAACAGGTTTTGGCACCTTTCCAACCGCGATTACAGCGGTGTCAAAATCACCAGCTTTGATCGTATCCAGCGTTGCTTCTTCATGAACTATTTTTATATTTAACTTCTCTACTTGGGCAGAGAAGTAGTTTTCTAACATTCGGATATCTGCTTTAAATGGTGTAACCGATGATGCTGGCAAAACTCCGCCTAATTTTCCTTTTTCGAATAATGTAACCTTATGACCGCGAAGTGCACTAACTCTAGCTGCCTCCATTCCCGCGGGTCCTCCTCCAACTACAGCAATATTTTTAGAAGCACTGGCAGGTTTAATCGGAAGTTCACCTTCTCTACCCATATTTGGATTGACCGAGCACCTAATAGATTGATAGTTGAAGAATGTTCTTTCCATACAGCCATCATTACAGCGGATACATGGAATAATATCTTCCGTCCGCCCTTCTTTTGCCTTTAATGGGAAGTATGGATCTGCGAGTAAAGGTCTGCCTAAAGAAACAAAATCGACATTTTTTTCCTGGAGGATTTCTTCGGCAAATTGCGGTGTTGTAATGGAACCTGATGCAATGATGGGAACAGAAACAGATCGTTTAATGGCCTCTGCTGCCCACACATTTGGGCCTTTTGGGACTGTCATCGGGCTTACTTGATAATTCATCATGTGATGATCTCCGCCTGACACATGGAATGCGTAGATACCCAGTTGTTCCGCCTGTTTACAAACCTCTATTGATTCCTCAATTGTAATTCCATCGGGTTCATAATCTGTCCCATTAATTCTCATTGTTATCGGGAAGTCCTCGCCTACTTTTGCTTTCACGTTTCTAATGACTTCCAATAAAATTCTCATTCTATTTTCTAAAGTTCCACCGTATAGGTCTGTTCGTTTATTCGTGTGAGGGGAAAGGAAATTTGTTATTAAATATCCGTGGGCGGCATGTATTTCAACTAAATCAAATCCTGCAATCTTTGCTCGCCTAGCAGCGTCGCCAAAATCTTCTACAATTTGCTTGATTTCTTCAATTGTCAGCTCTTCAGGTACATTTCCGGTTTGTTCATAGAGCGTTGGCCAAGGGATCCTAGATGGTGCCTTAATAGGCGGTGTTCCTAAGAACTTTTGCCTTCCACAATGTTCAATTTGAATGCCTGCTTTTGCCCCTTCATCGTGAATCGAAGAGACCAGCCAGGATAAACCTGCAATATGTTCATTATCACTAATTCCTAATTGGCAATACGCTGATTTACTGGCCTCATTGTCGATATACGTATATTCCACAATAATCAGTCCTGTACCGCCACGAGCTATTTCTTTGTAGTGTCTTACTAATCTTTCAGAAACTGTACCATCACGATTACTTAGGCCCGTCGATTGTGGTGCTTTTACGATTCTGTTTTTTATTTCAAGGCTGCCAATTTTCCCAGGTGATAGTAACTTAGCATATTGCTCATTCATTCAGATAACCTCCGTTTTCACAAATTTGGATTGTGAAACAAAAAATTGACCTTTCATCTCGAAAACTATTTGTTTCAGGTTTTTAAAAAGCACCTGATAATAACTTCCCAGCATTTGGAACACTCGCTTTGAGATCTAAACTCTTAAGAATTTGATAGACTGTTGCCGTACTTGCTGAAAGGACAGGTAATCCAAGCATATCTTCTACCTTTTGAATGGCCGGCAGTGATGGCATTTGAACACATGCCGATAAAACCACTGCATCAGCCTGACTAACATCTAAATCCTTTACTATTTCTAGCAGATTTAGAGGATTTAACCGGCCTACTTCTAGGTTATCAGCCACTTCCAAACTGATGGAATCCATTACCTCGATCCCACTTTCCTCGATATAATCAACCACCATTTTAGTAAGCGGTTTCATATAAGGCGTAATAATGGATACTTTTTTTGCATTTAAAGTTTGGATCCCTTCAACCAAGGCACCAGCACTGCTTATGACAGAAACATCGGTACCATTTTCTTTTGCTATGCCAGAAAGTCGTGACTCGGAAAGACAGTGGTAACCAGAACCTTGAGACATAATTGCGACCAAACATGCGTAAGCAATCGCATCACATCTTGCATCAGATAGTTCTAAAGCACAGCGGTCGCTCTCCAAATCCATTTTCGCTAATTCTTCCTTTGTTACATGTAGCATCCTCATTCGGCTGGAGTGGAATGTAAACGCTGCCTCCTCATTGCCTCTTGAATTTAGCATCGCCGGTATTTCTGTTTCCATGGTTGTGTTAGAGCTTGGGACAATAAGCCCAATACGATAATTCTTAGTCAAATTTTGCACATCCCTTTTCATTGATTATTTAGCGGAAAAACTTCATTTAACCGGAGAAAGCAAAGTTAATTCCTTTATTACCTCATCGGTTTTTACCACATCTGCATATTTCTGCTGCATATCAAAGAGATTAATAGCATGCGAGGTTATACTCCTGTCAAATACACATTCTTCTGGAACTATCACTTGATAGTTATAAGAGAAAGCATCGACGACAGTGCTTCGCACGCATCCGCTTGTTGTGCACCCCACTACAATGACGGTATCGACCTTATCGGCAATTAAATGCGAAATCAATGGTGTACCAAAAAAAGCGCTTGGCTTCTTTTTAGATAAGACTACTTCCCCAGGAGATGGCATTATTTCATCCACTACCCAAGTTCCTTTTTCTCCTTCAAGAAGAGAGGGGTGTGAAAATAGATTACCCTTAACGGCAACCCGTTCATTAGAAGAATCCCTATACCCTTCAATAATGGTATAATACACAGGAATTTTTGAAGCTCGAGCAGTCTTTAATAACGCTTGAATATGTTTAATAGCTTCCCAACTTGCTGCTCCACAGCTTGCCGGATACTTTTTAATTGACTCCTCAATTGGCTCCGCTTCTTCACCTGTAAAACCATATGTAACATCCACAATAATCAATGCTGGATTTTTCCCAATCCCATATTTCTTTCCAAAACCACTGGTAGAATAGTTCTTTAAATCCCTTTTATCGAGATATTGGTCCCAAATACGCATGATCTTTCTCCTTTCTTTGACTGAAAGTTTAGGCAGAAGTGCATCCCAATTTAAGGTCAACTATCTTGTTGAGCACTCAACTTTTCTATTAATTGATCCAAATCATTTAGAATATGCTCCCTCATTTTTTCCGAGGCTAATTCTGGATTTCGAATTTTCATGGCTTCGACCACTTCATAATGATCATTTATGAAAACATCATTTCCATAAAACTTCGCAAAAAAATTATTCCGGTAAAGGAGGATTAGATTATTAATTTTCCCCATCATCTCAAGAAGTCTTTTGTTACCGCTGCTCTTTACTATAAATTCATGAAAAAAAGTATTTAATTTAATGACTTCGGCCATTCTATTTTCTTTTATTGCCTTTTCGACCAGAAGAATAGATTGACTAAGTTCATCAATTTGCTGATCTGTTATTGATTTTGTCGCCAAAAATACAGCCATGCCCTCCAGCCCTGCTCGAACTTCAAAAAGTTCAATTACGTCATCTACGTTTGGTTTATACACATATGTTGTTCCATCTTGATTTACTATTAAGCCATCTTGTTCAAGCTTTCGAAATGCTTCTCTTACCGGACTCCGGCTTACTCCTAAGTTTTCTGCAATCCATCCATCAACGATTCTTTCTCCTGATTTAAATTCTCCATTAATAATGGATTCCTTTATATTATCGTAAATTTGTTCGTATAAAGGATTAGACTTTTTTACAATCATGTTGACATCTCCATTCAGCCGACAGCATTCTGTATACTGTCGACAGCATCTATTAATTACATTATACAAATAATCAGAAGATTTACAATAGTTATTTTAAAATTTATCTATTATCTTTTGTTTTTTAATTTTTTTTTCAAAAAAATACTTACTAGCAGTGTTGAATGACAAATAAAAAAACCGCATCACTTTTTAATAGTAGTGTGCACTTTAAAGATTTTACTATCAATGTTCTCCATTTAGATATCTGGTTGTACTGGAAAAAAGTTCATGAATAGCAAACCGATTTTTTCAAAAAATAAAGTAAAGGTGGTGTTATTGTATGACCATTGCGCTTATTCTCGGAGGAATTGTAATTGTAGGCGGTTTATTTTATACACTTAAAATTGGTAAAGCAGTCAATGTGAGAAATAGCGAATTGGACGAAGAAATTCATAGTACAATTAGAAAAAATTGGATTTCGTTAAATCCCGTTTTTCTTGCTTATATCATAGCCATTGGGGCTATATTGGTATATATTGCATATCTCGCAGTAACACGGTAAAATATACCGTTCTTTCCATCCCCGGTATCATCATTATGAAGTTTTTTCTAAAATTGCCGTTTCTCTCGCTAACAATCAAAAGCGCTGCTAGCGACGTAATTGCACCTCTCATATTTTGACCAAAAGGTTTTGGCTATTTTTTGGTGGTTTTGGCTAATTTTTTATATGTTTTGGCTATTTTTCAAGAGGTTTTGGCTATTTTTCAAGAGGTTTTGGCTATTTTCCAAGGGGTTTTGGCTATTTTTCAAGAGGTTTTGGCTATTTTCCAAGGGGTTTTGGCTATTTTTTCACCTGTTTTGGCTATTTAGACAATTTTTGTAAAATTCAACACTTTTAAAGTGCGGTTTATCAGCATGGAATAAGGGTCAGACCCACATTGAGACTGACCCTTGAAGTTTTTACTTATCAAAATGTAAGTTGTCCGCATGCTGTAATAAAAAGTCTGACGGACTCTTCCCGTATAAATACAATCGATGCATCGGTCTTGTCATCGAAACGTAAAGCAATTTGATATCCAGATCCACTTTTGCATAAGGTTCTTCCAAGCAAACGATCAAAACGGCATCAAATTCTAACCCTTTTGATAAATAAGAAGGTATAATCGCGATGTGGCCCTTCTTCATATCTTCTTTTTCCTCGACTAATTGAATCGGAAGATGACTTTTTTCTAATAACTGATGGATTCTTTGCGATTCTTTATCCGTTCGTCCAATGATCGCAATCGTGTGAAGCTCTTCCTCTTTAAGTGAAGTAATTTCCTTTTCCAGCTGCAGCCGTACTGGTTCTAAATTCGTAGGGTCAATGGTTTTGAACAATGGCTTTTGACCATGCCGTATGACGGGTTTGACCTTTGGCAAGTCTTGGTCGATCATTTGAAGGATATCGTTGGCCAAATTCATAATCTCAACGGTTGTCCGGTAGCTTTTTTGTAAGGCTTGATAATTCGCATTTGGGAAGATATCTGTCAATACCGGTGCCCAACTATTCAAGCCGCGATAGGAATGAATCCCTTGTGCTAAATCTCCCACAATGGTAAACAAGTCTGTATCAAAGCCCTCCTTTAATGCGGCAAATTGAAAATAGCTGTAATCCTGCGCTTCATCGATAAAGATACTGCGCATTTTATATTTTTCATCGATTCCTTCCAATTTCGACTTCATATAAAAAAGCGGAGCCAAATCCTCAAGTTCATATGCACCTCGATCAAAAATCCGCTGACAATACCTACTTAGCAGCTTACATTCTTGATCTGTAAGAGTAGTGGAATGCATTTTGATCATTTCAGGAGAAGTCATTAGTTCCTTATACAAGGTAAACATATCCTTCATGACGAACGCATCCATATATTTTTTGACTGCGACCTTTGCCTCCTGCTCCACCCTCTTTACTCTTTGTTCCTTCTTCTCCATCATGGTAACTACTTTTTGCTTTCTTTTTTCTGGCTCCAGTCTCCTGCTATAAAGAGCCTTCTCTAGGGCTGTTTCATATTTCGCGTTTAGGTTTGACAGCATGATGGCTTTCTTCTTTTTTAAATCACTTGTTAATAGGGCTTTTATTTTATTTAGCCTTTTGTAGATTGGTAAGTATGTATATTCGTTTAAAAATAGTTTTTTGAGATTTTTCCCCTTCATGAGCGTCGATTTTTCTACAATAAAATCCTCTGCAGGTGCGAGTTTTAACTCCAATTCTTTTACATAACTATGGATTAATTCCTTAAATTCGAGTGACCCCTTATAGCTCGAAACCCACTGCATTTGCTTAGATTTTCCATTCCCTTCAAGGAGCTTCATCAGCTTAGAATTTGGAGAAAATAGTTTTATTTTCTGCCCCAAACAACTTTTCATAAAATCAATAAAAGTGGTCTGGTTAATTTTGTTCACTCCAAGTTCAGGTAAGACGGCAGAGATATAATCAATAAACAGTCGGTTGGGTGCAAGGATCATTAATTTTTCTGGAGGAAATTGAAACCCAAAGGAATAGAGAAAGTAGGATATTCTATGGAGTGCGATGGTTGTTTTCCCGCTTCCCGCGGCCCCTTGAACGATAATTGGGTGCTTCAGTGAGGCCCGGATTACTTCATTTTGCTCATTTTGGATGGTCGCAACGATTTCAGTTAATCGATTGTCTGCTTTACCTGACAAAGATTTCTGCAAAAGTTCATCGTGTGTCGTCAAATCGATATCGCGGATTTCTTTTAATAATCCATCGATGATTTCATACTGCCTCTTTAAGGCTAAGTAACCGGTTTGTGTCTCCCCATATGCTTCATATGACACGTCTCCAAGCCGGCCATCATAGTAGACATTGGCAATTGGTGATCTCCAATCGACGATAATCGGCTGCTGTGTCACACGGTCAAACAAGGATACCTTGCCGATGTACAAGATTTCTTCCTTATTCGTACTATCGCTCGTATAATCAATCCTTGAAAAATAGGGCTTGCCAATCACGCTTTCTAGCCTTTTCAGTTCACTTTCCGCTAATTCAAGAAAACTTGCATTCGCGAGGAGATCCGTGTAGCTCGTACTACTATCCTTTGAATTTAATTCGGCAAAAGATTGCTTCATATTTTCAACAAAAAATTCTTTATTCCCCTTAGAAATATCTAAAACAGTTCGGATATATTCCTTTGTAAACTCTAAGCGTTCCACTTCGGTTTGATAATCTTTATGGTCACGGACAGACACTTGATCTTTGGCACTCATCCTATTCAGTCGTCACCTCTTTAGCTAATTTTGAAAACTTTGGATATTAAGATTAAACTAAATCTTTCCTACTAGTCAAGAAATTACTGTTTTCCTAAAAAACTAACCCATAATTGAAAGGGTTAGTTTCTTCCTTTTTAACTGCTTTCTTCGACTACCAAGATTACTGCTGAGGTTTTACACGTATCTTTCTTTGTTTTTTTCCATCCATTTCAGCATCGGCCTGCTCGCTATCTTTAATAAACAAGGAGAGAATCAGTCCAATTAAGGAAAGTATGGAAACGACCATAAAGGCGATATTCGCTCCGTGGATATCCGGATAGGCAATATCTGGCCGCTGTTTTGCTGCTTCAGCAGTTGTTGTCATCACTGTAACAAGGATGGCGGTTCCTACCGAAGCGGCGATCATTTTCATCGTATTATCCATTGCTGCCCCATGAGGAATTAATCGTTTGGGTAACTGGTTCAAGGCAGCTGTTGCGACAGGCATCATGACCATCGAAAGACCAAACATTCGAATTCCATAAAGGACGGTAATATAGGTCATCGTTGTCGATGGACTTAGATTCGTAAACGCAAACGAAGCAGCAGTCATGATTGTTAAGCCAATCATCACGAGCCATCTCGCACCGATTTTATCAAAGATTCTCCCAACAATCGGTGACATGAAGCCGCTTATCAGAGCACCCGGCAATAAAGCAAGCCCCGCCTCTAGGGCTGAAAATCCCCTCATTCGCTGCATAAACAGCGGGATAATTGTCTCAGCTCCAATTAAGCCCATAAAGCCAATCATTCCAATGATAATGGCGAACGGGAAAATCGAAAAGCTAAATACACGGAATTCCAGCATGGGGTGTTTCAACCTTAATTGGCGGAAAATAAACACGAGCAAGGATACACCGCCAATGGCGAGTGAAAGAAGTGTCGCTGTATGGGTCCAACCATAATTTCCAGCACAAGTAAATCCATATAGAAGCCCGCCAAACCCGAATGAAGATAACAGAATCGATAGGACATCCACTTTTGGTTTGGAAACCTCTGTGACATTTTTCAAGAAAAGGAATGCGACAATGATATCGATAATAGCTATTGGTAAAATAATAAAAAATAACACTCTCCATGAAAAATGCGATGTAACCCATCCGCTCAGTGCGGGCCCAATGGCAGGTGCGAAGGAAATCACAAGCCCAACAAGCCCCATTGCCGCACCACGCTTATTGATTGGAAATATTAGTAAAAATACAGTAGTCATTAATGGCAGCATCACTCCTGCACCAATCGACTGAATGACCCTGCCTAAAAGAAGAAATACAAAATTAGGAGCAATCCCGCTCACAACAGTTCCAACTGCAAAAATACTCATCGCAGAGATAAACAGCTGCCTCGTGGTAAATCGTTCTAATAAAAAGGCACTGATAGGAATCATGATTCCATTCACAAGCATAAAGACGGTCGTTAGCCATTGCGCACTATTTGCGGTAATGTTCATTTCATCCATAATTGGAGGTATTGCTGTAATCATCAGTGTTTGATTCAAAATGGCTATAAATGTTCCCGCCAGCAACAGTCCCACAATCATCGACTGTTTATTGCCTGATCTCTCCATTTATCCAACTCCTCTGCTATAAAAAGTAAAATAATACTGTTATAGATTACCTTCTTTTCCTTATGAATACCAATGAAACGTTTTTAGGATAACGCAGAACTTTCATCTTAACAATTTGCTTTTCTTATATGTTTCCACTGTCTTCCTATACTTTATTATTTTCTTTTACAAAATTACCAATAATAAAAAAGAAGGTGCCAATGCGCCTTCTTAAAAAGTCGAAGAAATTCGAGTTTCCCTTTCAAGCAAATCCTTAGGAATAACTGCAAATTATATCGTGACAAACGGTTTACCCTTCCGCTCACATTCGCTATGAATCGATCCACTATACTGAAAATCTCCATTTTCTCCTCAACTGAAGATTTTTTATCTCATTAACCGCCGGATTGAAATTTGCTGATCTCTATTTTTTTGATAAAGCTCTTCAACTTTACTTTGATGGGCAGCTTCTTCTGGATTCACCTTCCTTATTTTTACTGTAATTGAAAGGAACAAAATATTGATGGTCATTTGCTATCCCTCCTTGACCCTATGGGCGGATGAAAACGTAATTTAATAAAACGACCAGTCAGTTTATTTTATTATATTTTCCTTCATTAATAATTGTCAATAAAAAACACATCTTTTTTCAACAATATTTACCATGTAAAAAGAGGCCCGCATGGATGCCTGCCTCTCAAAATTTATGATTTAACTGTATTGATAAACATTTGTTTCATTTCAGTAAGCACTTGATTATATGGATAATCCCTGTAAATCGTTTGTAGAGTAACACCACTAATCATCGCCCAAAATAGATCTGCCAATATTTCCGGATTAAGACCCTGTTTTAATTCTCCTGATTCCTGTCCCTCTGTGATAATCCCAGCAAACAGTTTGACAAGATACTCAATTCTCCTGTCAGTTAATTGGTCGGTTAATTCCTTGTACCTGGATGCATGAAGTTTAAATTCATTATGTACAATAAATCTCCCTTTGGTCTCGTTTTTCGATAAATCCATATTTAAATAACCGTCGAATAAGTAAGTTATTTTTTCCAAGGTGCTTTTACACGTTAAAAGACCTTTCACTAAATTTTCATACGTTTCTAGAGTATCTGTGTTCATTAATTCTAGGTATATTTCATCTTTACTTTTAAAATAATTGTAAATGGCCCCTTTACTTATACCCGAATGCTCAACGATATCATCCATGGTTGCAGCTTGAAGGCCTTTCTTGGCGAAACATACTAATGCACTATCTAAAATCTCCTTCCTTTTCCTTTCTTTATGCGATTCCGAAACAATTGGCGGCATGTTTGTTACTCCTTCCAGTAAAAAATAAAAAGGCTTAATTTAATTTAATCATAGATTTCCATATTTATTATAATGAAGTTTTGGAATTAAGAAACCCCATTGGATACTTATTTCCCCATTACATCTGGGAGGTTTACTTTTTCTAACAACTATAATATGATATAAATGTGATATCACTTTTATATCACTTTTTTTAAAAAAAGGGGGAGAAATAATGAAAGAAAAATCTATTTTTAAAATGAATGGCTTTGCTGCACTGATTATCGCGCTTTTGTGTATTGGTTTTGGTATTTATTTAATCGTTACTGGAGAAATCTCGGGAATAATAACCGGGATTGTTGTCTTCGTTATTGGTATAATTATTGCCACAAGTTTAACGATTGTTCAGCCAAACGAAGCGAAAGTATTAACGTTCTTTGGAACCTATCTCGGTGTCATCCGGAACCAAGGATTATGGGCCACAATTCCCTTCACTTTCAAACGGAGTGTTTCTTTACGCGTAACAAACTTTAACAGCGAGAAGCTAAAAGTAAATGATTTACAAGGAAATCCAATTGAAATTGCGGCCGTTGTTGTGTATAAAGTAAGAGATGCGGCAAAAGCCTTATATGATGTAGAAAACTATGTAAAATTCATTCATATTCAAAGTGAAACAGGTATTCGCCATATTGCCAGCAGATACGCCTATGATTCGTTCGATCATGCTGAAAACACATTAACCCTTCGTCAAAATAGCGATGAAGTAGCAGAAGTACTTATGTATGATTTACAAAAGAGATTGGACGTGGCCGGGGTGGATGTTATCGAAGCACGAATTATGCATCTTGCCTATTCTTCCGAAATCGCTTCTGCCATGCTGCAAAGACAACAAGCACAAGCTGTTTTATCAGCCCGCAAAGTGATTGTCGATGGTGCTGTTGGGCTTGTAAAGTCTGCGATTGACCAGCTGGCGGAACAAGATATTGTTGAGCTCGATGAAGAGAAAAAGGCGCAGATGGTTAATAACCTAATGGTCGCGATTGTTTCAGAGAAAGGAACGCAGCCCATTATCAATACGGGAAGCATTTATTAAGGTTGTGTCATAAATGACGAAAAGAAAATCTTTTCCGCTACGCATTGACCCTAAATTATATGAAGTGCTGGAAAAATGGGCGGAAGATGAAATTAGAAGCGTGAACGCCCAAATAGAAGTCATCTTAAAAGAGGCTGCCAAAAAGGCTGGAAGATTAAAAAAAGAATAGCCATTACCGAAAAAGAAAGCTTATTTCTAAAATAATGCTTGATTATGAATCTAAATTCAGTGCCTGTCACTCACTGCGCTATCGCTTTAGCACACTAGGTGTCAGGCACCAAAATTATTGCTCAAATCGATTTTTTACGGTCATTTGTTGATTATCTGCTTACAAACTACGTTCTTTGATTTGATTTGTAATTCTCCTAATAAAGCTATTGATAGAAGTACTTTCTGATTGTTGATCCCCATACTTTCTTACATTCACTCCCTCTTCATTGACTTCACGATCCCCCAGAACCAGCATATATGGAATCTTTTGCATTTGGGCTTCTCTTATTTTGTAGCCCAGCTTTTCATTGCTTTGATTAATTTTCACTCTTACGCCTGATTGTTTCAGCTCCGACTGAACCTTTAAACAGTAGTCTAAGTGAACGGGTGAGACAGGGATGATTTGCACTTGGACCGGTGCAAGCCAAACAGGAAAGGCACCGGCAAAATGCTCGATTAATATGCCAAAAAACCGATCAATGGATCCATATATAGCCCGATGAATGACAACAGGACGAACCTTTTCATTCTTTTCATTGATATAAGTCAAATCAAATTTTTCCGGCATCTGAAAATCAAGTTGGATTGTCGCACATTGGTGGCTCCGTTTTAGTGCATCTTTAATATGAAAATCAATTTTTGGTCCGTAAAATGCCCCGTCCCCTTCGTTTAAGTGATAATTAATTTCTAACTTTTCAAGGACATTCTTTAATGCTCCTTCAGAAAGTTCCCAAATGCTGTCATCCCCTAAAGATTTCTCAGGACGAGTCGAAAGCTCCACAGAATACTCAAAACCAAAAGTGCGGTACACTTGATCAATAAGCGAAAACACCTGTTTAATTTCTCTTTCAATTTGATCCTCGCGAACAAATATATGTGCATCATCCTGACAAAACGTCCGGACCCGTAACATCCCATTTAAGGCACCGCTGGATTCATGGCGATGAACTTGACCGAATTCTGCCATCCGAATTGGTAAATCCCGATAGGAGTATAGGCTGTTTTTATAAATCAGCATATGGCCGGGGCAATTCATTGGTTTCATCGCAAATTTTGTCTCGTCGACATCGGAAAAATACATATTTTCATGATAATGGTCCCAATGACCGGACTCCTCCCATAAGCGTTGGTTCATCATTAACGGTGTGCGAACCTCTTCATAATTTGCCTCACCTTGAAGTCCACGCGAAAAATTTTCCAACTCATTTCGAATGATTTGTCCTTTCGGTAAATAAAATGGCATTCCTGGAGCTTCTTCAGAAAACATGAATAACTCCAATTGTTTCCCCAACTTTCGATGATCACGTTTGGCTGCTTCTTCTAAGAAATGTAAATATTCGTGGAGGTCCTTTTTCTTTTGAAATGCCACTCCATATACTCGTTGAAGCACCTCGTTTTGACTATCTCCGCGCCAATATGCCCCTGATACTCGAGTTAAATTAAATGCTTTGATGAAACCAGTCGATGGAAGGTGTGGCCCGCGGCAAAGATCGATAAATTCTCCTTGTTGATACAAAGTTATTTTTTCATCCTTCGAAATGTCACTTAGTAGTTCTAGCTTATATGGCTCACCTTTTTCTTCAAATAACTTTTTCGCCTCTTCATATGTTACTTCCATTCGTTTTATGTGTAAATTTTCGTTGATGATGTTTTCCATTTCATTTTCAATCGATCGTAAATCATCGGATGTCAAACTATGTTCTAGTTTCAAATCATAGTAAAATCCATCTTCAATGACGGGTCCGATACCCAATTCCACTTTACCAAAGCACCTTTTCACGGCTTGTGCCAATACATGCGCTGATGTATGCCGTAAAACATGCAAGCCGTCTGCCGAATCTTGAGTATAAATAGTGAGTTCCCCATCCTTTTCTAGCTTGGAGCTTAAATCCACCAGTTGTTCATCAAATTTTCCAACCACTGCATTTTTTCGTAAATTTGTGCTGATCGACCCGGCCACATCTTCCACTGTAATGCCTTTCGGAAACTCGATTACTTTTCCGTCTGGAAATCGAATGTTAATACATTGTTCGCTCATAACTAAATTCCTCCCTTAAAATAATAAAAAAAAAACACGCTCATCCCTATAGCAAGGGACGAGCGTGTTTAAACCCGTGGTTCCACCCAATTTCCCATAAGAAATAAATACCTTATGGCTTTGGTGCTTTAACGCAGCATTAAACGTTATTGGATACTTTAGTTCCCCAATACAGCTTCAAGGCGGTAAACTATTTTTCTAAGTTAGGAAGATCGCAGCTCTCCTTCCCTCTCTGAAAACCGAAAAAATAATTCATGTCCTTTTCATAGCTTTTATTATTTTGAAAACAAAAAAAACGCAATCATCCCTATAACAAGGGACGAGTGCGTTTACCCGTGGTTCCACCCAATTTCCCATAAGAAAAAACTTATGGCTTTGGTGCTGTAACGTAGCATCGACGGTTATTGGATACTTATTTTCCCCAATACAGCTCAGGAAGTGGTAAGATACTTTCTTGGGTTAGGAAGATTTCAGCGATCTCTTCCCTCTCTGGAAACCATTAAAAGTAGCCCATGTCCTCATCATTGCTTTTGATAAAATTAAAAATTTATTTTGATTTGCTTTATATTACAATATATTTCCACAAATAGCAACAACCATTTTCATACTTTGATTAACCTTTTTTCAGTCCTTTATCCGAGGTTTTGCAGGATCACAATTGGGTGGATCAAGATTTGCTGATTCCGCTAACTTCATAAGGTAATAACATTCTTCGCGTAACATATGATCCGCCATTAATGGTGCAAATGTGCCTAATGCTTGATTACTCAGTTCCAATTCTTCTAGTTCTTTTAAAAAGTTTTGAAATAACTTAATTTCTAAATGGGCATCTACATTCATTTTTGACAGAGCAGGAAACGTGGTCAAATTGGTTCGTAAATATCCCGCAAGCTCGACAGCTTTTAGATAAAAACCTTCAAAATTCTTCGTAAAGGAATGACTTTGATCCTTTAATTTCTTTTCAACGCCGTCTAAGTTGGTGGAAATCGCGTCTGAATGACCTGCAGCATCTAATAACCATAAGAGATGATGATGAAGTTCATGGTAAACAGGTGGGACTTGCCCAGCTTTTAAGTGGTTTAATATTCTTAAATATTCTTCTAATTCATTTACCATATGATTAATAAAAGTGGGTGAAAGATGGATTTTGATTTTTCCGATAAGGTGTTTTCTAATTAATTCAAATTTAAATTCCCGTAATTTAATGGTCTCTGTTTCAGCGTGGGCTGTTAATTGCTTCAAATCAGTGGAATTTGCATCCTCTAGAAGTGAATCAAAAACCTGAATAAAATTTGCGGCTTGATCTATTTCCACCATTTGAACGGGGGCTAAAGCTTCATAAATAAACCTAGAATGGTCACCTAATATTTGAAGCCAAAAACGATGTTCAAATCTTGCTGTCCTTTCAAAGACATCATTCATGTGTGTTTTCCTCCCAGTAAAAAATAACCACACTATTTTGATGTTTATTCTGCATAGCTATTTCTTATGAATCGAAAAAAGAGTCAGACCTCCAGCGCGCTAAAGTGTTAGCACGTCAGGGGTTTGACCTTTCCAAGTTACTCTTTTATTAAGTTTAATGAATTGTTTTCCTTAGTTTCCATCTCTTTTTCTAACTGTGCTACCTGAGCATCAATTGTATGACCTTTGAAGTAACTTGTCACCTTCTGCTCAAGGCGGTCTAAGTAGGTGTCTATGTCCTTGAACTTTAAGTTTGATTGATTGGTGTAAGAATCAGATTCTAACATCTGGTTCATTCCGATGTTGGCCCGAGTTACGTTTTCTCTTCCCATTAATTCCATTCGGCGTAGCTGCATATCCTTTAATTTCCGCTTCATTTCTTCATGTTTTCTTTCTAATTCTTGTAGCTGCTCGGATATTTGTGCAAGTGAAGCATTTAGGCGCTCTGCGCGCTCTGAATATTGCTGATACTCTGCTGTTGCAAACTGGCAGAGCTCTTCTTCTCCTGCTTTTAAAGCAATTTCCGCTTGGTACTTCCTTTTTTCTGCTATTTCCATCGCCTGGCTATGCTCGCTCCTAAATTCATCCTTTAATTGAGATTGACGTTCAACCAATTTGCCCACCTTAGCTGTCTCCTGCTCACATCGGCGGAGATATTGATTGAGTTTAGCAATCGGATTTTGTTTTTCTTTTTGATGAAGAGTTTCGTTTAAATCAGCGACGATAACATCTTTTATTCTTGTAAATAAGTTTCCCATGTTTATCCTCTCCTTTAATCCTAGTGTTTTTTTAATTCATTCCATTGCTTTTCAAAACTAACAAATGGATCTGGTTCATTTTTTGCTGCCGTATTTTTGTTTTGGTTCCAATTTTTATAAACAAGCCAGAGCACATATGCGGCACCTACTCCAATTAGAGCTGGTAAATGGTGAATGGTTGATGAAAGCACCATTAGGCCGATAATAATTAGCCCGATTTTCCAGCCTGTTGATTCCGCCTTTAAGAACTGTTTAAAGATAAAGTATAGAATCGCTAGACTAACCAGTAATCCAACCATCGGGCCAATCGTATTAAGTAAAATAATGGCTGCAAGGCCACCTGCTAAAAGTAACGCAAACTTTTTCATTTTATTTTCCTCCTTTGTTTCACAAATCATTTATCTTGATTTCATCTTACCTTTTTTCTACATGTTTCATAATTGCGCTTGAGCTTGATTTTTCAATCCGACTTAAGACTTAGGTGATGTGGGACTATCAAAGCAAGCATGGAAAAAGGACTAACCTCGACTGGTTAGTCCTTAAACAATGTTCAAATGTTGCTGTCTTCTACCTCTGCAAAAAACTCCCATGTCAGGCCGTTATCTTTCGAAAGAAACTTCCCTTTTACCTTTCCGCCTTGATAATCACCGGATGGCTCTTGATTAATAAGGACGACTAAGTGGTCTTCTTCTTTAAAGGGCAGTTCGGCGGTGACGAAAATTTTACTAAATTGATCGGGAATCGGAATCGATGCTTTCACCCAAGAATTCCCTCCATCTTGGGTCACAGATAAATCAGGCTCTTCTGGATTAATGAATCCAGAAGATAAGAAACCAGTTTGTTCATCCACAAAGCCACCGTCTTTTATTAACCTTGTCACGTTCGTTGGATTCGTTTCCTGCCAAGACTTGCCGCCATCATGGGTGACATAGACATTGGACATTTCCTGTGACACCGTCCGATCTCCGGTAAGAATGACATAACCAAAATTTTCATTCAAAAAATCTATTTTTCGGAACCGAAGCGATGGATATTGATTGGTGATAACAGCATCCTGCCAATGGTCACCTTGGTCAAGCGAATATGTAAAAATAATTTTTTTTGCGGACCAGTCAGGGCCATCTGAATATAAAAATGCAATCCGATTTGTTGAAAGGATATAGCTATTTTCGATCAGCTCTTGTTTATTGCCGCTGTACTCGCCTGCAAATAGTTTATCTTTGGCAATTGGAACGGTCCTCCAGGTTTTGCCTTTATCGAAGGAAATCTTGAGTTGTTCGTTTTGAAATGTATAATCAATGCTGCCGTCAGTATATTCGGCTTGTTCCTTTCGACTATCTTGTGTCTCCGTTCTTTGATTTTCTTGATGTTTTCTCGGTTCAATTGAAGATTGGAAAAAAATCAAGGCGATGATTAAGAGTGCCACCATTAAACTGCTAATCCCCAATAGGATATTTTTCACTATTCAATACACCTCACGAAAAAATCGGCACCCGCCTTCTTCTATTTTATTCACAACCATTATACCATGATTATACATAGAATATCTATGTATATATTCATAATCGTATCGGTGCCTGACACCCGCTTCACAAATGAATCGAGAATTCGGCACCGAAATTTCCTAATCTTTGATGACCAATCCCATTAATGCCGCAAATTGAATTGCTTGATAAGACGAGACCTTACAGCCATTTAGATCCTCTATTGCCACAGTTAGTGTATCAAATGTAGAAGTGCTAATATCAATTCCTTTTAATGACGTATGGTCAAAGTTTGCGCCATCAAGATTACAATGTAGAAATTCAACATTTTTTAATTTACATTCAAAAAAATCACTACTTTTTAATAACGTTTCCAGAAATTTTACTTTTTCCAGCTTTGAATTTGCAAATGTCGTCAGGTTTAAGACGGAATTATCAAACTGAATATTTCCAAAACGGGATTCGGTAAAATCCACACCTACTAATTTACTATTTTTAAATACCACTCTGTGAATAGAAGACTTGCTCAAATTGGCATTGGATAAATCGCAGTTTTCAAACCGCACATCCGTGATATCAATATTTTTAAAATCAGTATTGTTGAACCGACAATTCTTAATCACCATATTCGATAAACGAACTCTGCCAACTTCTTCATTTTCAAATACGGAGTCAATAACCTGACACATTTCTAATTCCCGATCTTCTTCATATAAAATATCTTGGAAATCACTTGTCGGTAATTCAGCTGAAATTTTAGGGGAATCAATTTTCATATTTTTGCCTCTTTCATGCGAAGTTTAGTGGATTTTTAAAATATATAGCTTACTCTTTATTCATGATAAAATCTATATTACATGAAGGGAAGAATATCAGCCAGTCCTGCACTTACTAAATTATTGGATATTAACACCATATTAAAAAGAGAGTGATTTATATGCAGCCTCCCAAACTATCAAAAAACGCATCCACGGATAAGAGTTACCGTATCATAAAGATTGGTTACTTTTTAGCCGTTGTGATCACCATTTTTTTAGGCCTTGCCTCGAGAAAATACAGCTCTCTCCTTCCGGAATTTGTAGCGGAAAACGCCGGGGATGCACTCTGGGCGATGATGGTTTATTTTGGATTCCGTTTCTTACTTATGGGTAAGAGCCTGCACACTTCCATCTGGCTCAGCCTTATATTCAGCTTCGGCATTGAATTCAGCCAGCTCTATCAGGCCGACTGGATTAATCAGATTAGGGGTACAGTGCTTGGTGCGTTGATCCTGGGCAAAGGTTTTCTTACTGCGGATCTAATTCGATATTCTGCAGGGATTATTGTCGGCACTGTCTTGGATAGGACCGCGCTAATGTTTACCCAACGCAGATAACGTTGGTTATCGTTTCAAAGTTCAATTTCCGAGGAGAAAAAAACATTATGATAGAAAATTTACCTTCAAAAATCACTTTTGAAGCCGAAGTATAGTAGTAAATTGGTCTAAATCTACCTATTATTAAATATTTTATAGGAAGGTTACAAAATGATTTTTTTGTAACAGATACTATAAGGAGTAGGTGAGACCAAATGTTTGCTGTTCATTTTTTAGAAAAGAAAAATGTTTTATTAACTCAGTTGCTTAAGCGGGTACCAGTTGTTGGGGAGGATTTAAAAATTAAAGGTCGTAAAGCAAAAGTTTCAAATGTTATTCAAATTGATGAAAAAAATATTCATGTACAAGTCGTCTTAGAAACCGTTAAAAATAAAGTGGTTGTTGATAATTCAAAAAAGAAAAAAAAATAGCCATCGATGCGAAATAATTTTTTGGAATTTATTTTACCAAAATAGGGAAACTAGTAAAAAACGGAGATTTCGGTATGGAGAAGAAAATCGCTATTATTTCAGATATACACGGCAATCAATCTGCCTTAAAAGCTGTAATTGACGATATTGGTCCAGAAGGTAAAATTGACCACATCTATTGTTTAGGCGATTTAATCGGAATTGGCTATGAGACAAACGAAGTGCTTGATTTGCTTTTTTCTCGTGGCGATATTTCTTTTGTAATGGGCAATCATGATGAAGCAATCCTAGATATCATTGCAGGCCGAGAACCATACAGTAAGAAGCGGGAAAAGGCGCACCACGAGTGGATTGCCGCCCATTTAGACCGGAAATTCCTGCAACGCTTACATGCTATTCCAACAACCATTGAGGCTGAGTATAATGGAAAAAAATTATTGTTTCTCCACTATCATTTAGACGAACTCGGTGATTTTTTTGCAGTTGATTATGGACCCACCATCGAAAAATTGGACTTCCTTTATCGAGATTCATCTGCTGATATCGTCTGTTTTGGCCATCATCATGTAATCCATCATTTTAAAACGAAAAAACGGCTCTATCTTAACCCTTGCTCGCTGGGATGTTATCCGAAGCCGCTTGCCGCTTACGCGATTTTGTCGATCGGCGATCACGGTGAAATCGGTGTAACATTTAAAGAAGTCCCTTATGATAATAAAGAATTTTTATTGGGATATAACAAGCTGAACGTTCCGGATGCCGAATATATTTTGAAAATGTTCCATGGAAATCAGCATCTTCAATACTTGTGATTGCCTTGGCTCGCAAGTTCACTTCGGCTGCAATTGGAGGCTGTTTTTTTGATACGCAAAAAGAGACAGAACCCCTGTCTCTTTTTCATCCTCATTATTCATGAAAATTCGTGCCGTCCGTTGTTGCTTTGACAATCTCCGTGCGGATGACAAAGTCACCGAAATGCTCACCTTGCCGGCGCTCTTTGGCGTAGCGGGAAAGGAGTACTTGCAGTTCGCTTAGAATTTCAGGTTCACCAATGTTTTCGCGGTACATTTTATTCAAGCGGCTCCCATTGCGGGCTGCGCCAAGATACATGTTATATTTGCCGACCGCTTTGCCAATAAAAGCAATTTCCGCGAGTCCAGGACGGGCACAGCCATTCGGACATCCAGTCATCCGAATCGTAATTTCCTCGTCACGCAAGCCATTTTCATCGACAATTCCCTCAATTTTATCGATAAGTTCAGGTAAATAGCGTTCTGATTCTGCCATAGCCAAGCCGCATGTTGGAAGAGCGACGCATGCCATCGAGCTCCGTCTTAGTGCGGAGTGCTGTTTGCCGTCGGACAAGCCGTATTTTTCCATTAATTCATTTATTTTTTTCTTTTCTTGACTTGGTACATTCGCAATGATTAGATTTTGATTCGCTGTCAACCGGAAATCTCCAGAATGGATTTTTGCAAGTTCATATAAACCTGTTTTGAGCTTGTAATTCGCAAAATCTGCGACGCGGCCATTTTCGATAAACAGCGTATAATGCCATTTTCCTTGCATTCCTTTTATCCAACCGTAGCGATCGCCATTGTGATTGAACTGATAGGGTTTTGCCTCTTCCAAGCTCCAGCCAAGTCGTTTTTCCAATTCAGCCTTAACTGCTTCGAGTCCGAGGCGGTCTACTGTGTACTTGAAGCGGGCATTTTTCCGGACAGAACGGTTCCCGTAATCTCGCTGAATCGTAATTGTTTGTTCAGCCAGCTCCACCACTTTATCTGACGGGCAGAAGCCAATGATTTTTGCTACTTGTGGATATGTCGCCATATCGCCGTGTGTCATCCCCATCCCGCCGCCGATGGCCACGTTAAAACCGCAGAGCTTGCCCTCCTCTACAATTGCAATGAGACCAAGATCCTGTGAAAAAACATCGATATCATTTGAGGGCGGGACAGCAATTCCGATTTTAAACTTCCGTGGCAAATAACGTGCGCCGTACATGGGTTCCTCCTCTATTTCTGGAGTCCCAGCCACTTTTTCCTCACCGAGCCAAATTTCATGATACGCTCTCGAGCGTGGTAATAAGTAATCACTCAAACATTTCGCCCATTCATACACTTCGGCATGAATTTCAGATTGATCAGGATTCGGGTTACACATCACGTTCCGGTTTACATCGCCGCACGCCGCAAGTGTGGTCAAAATGGACTGATGAATCTCCTGAATCGTTTCTTTCATGTTCCATTTTAAAATACCGTGCATTTGAAACGACTGCCGTGTCGTCAGCTTTATCGTACCGTTCGCATTCTTTTCTGCAAGCTCATCTAATACAAGCCATTGTTCCGGTGTAACCACACCACCTGGAGCACGGACACGGAGCATAAACTGATACGCTGGTTCAAGTTTTTGCTTTTGACGCTCATTGCGGAGATCCCGGTCATCCTGCAAATAGCTGCCATGATGTTTCATTAGGCGGTTATCATCTTCTGGTATTCCGGCACTAATGGGGTCTTGCATTACTTCCACCAAAGTACCTCTTAGGTAGTTGCTTTCTTCCTTTATACGCTCAACATCGCTTGGTGCTCCCACTGGCGCTGTTAACATTTGCTTCACCATTTAGAAAAACTCCCTTCCATCGAAAACGAATATAGCGTTTCACACCGCCTTTTACTATGAAATATTATCCAAAGGTCCATCCCTTTCAATAAAGGCGGTGAGAGCAGAGCAGAACTTCACCTATTCGAAGTAAAAATTGAAAAAAACACTAAAATTGGTTAAATTAATTTGTTTCTTGCGGCGCTCCGCCCCTTTTCCATACAATCAATAAACATCACGCTGATACCGTCTGGTTTGTTGCATCTCGGCCAAATATTCTTCTGCTTTTTCGCGGCTCATACCGCCTTCTTTTTCGATAATGGTGAGGAGCGTTTGATGGACATCATGGGCCATGTGTTTCTCATCGCCGCAAATATAAACCGCTGCTCCGTCTTGAATCCACTCGAACAATTCCTTGCTGTTTTCCAGCATACGGTGCTGCACATATACTTTTTGATCAGTATCCCGCGAAAAGGCAACATCCATTTTTGTCAGTGTGCTGTTCTTCAGCCATTTTTGCCATTCGGTCTGGTAAAGGAAATCGGTGACGAAGTGCTGGTTGCCGAAGAACAGCCATGATTTCCCTTGGGGGGACCCGGTTTCTTCACGCTCCTGCATAAAGGAGCGGAACGGCGCTGCACCTGTGCCTGGGCCTACCATGATGATTGGTGTATCCGGGTTCTGCGGCAGCTTAAAGTTTTCGTTATGTTGAATATAAATTGGCAATGTGTCCCCTGGTTTAAGTCGCTCAGCAGCCAAAATCGAACAAACGCCATTTCGTTCACGTCCGTGCGCATCATAGCGGACGGCACCAATTGTTAAATGGACTTCATCCGGATTGGCTGCTAAACTGCTCGCAATCGAATACAACCGGGCCGGTATTTTTCGAAGAATGCTTATAAACTCTTGAGCTGAACAAATCCAAGGGGTAAAATCGCGAACTAAATCTAATAGATCGCGGCCTTCAAGGTACGCCTTTAACGGTTGTTCATTACCCGGTGTGGTCAACTCTTTTAGTTCCTTACTCGCTGAAAGCTGCGCAGCCTTCACTAGCAGTGGTTTTGTGAGAATCGTAATTTCATAGTGGGAAAGTAAGGCTGTTCTAAGCGGCCGTACATCTCCCGCTTTAATCGTCACAAGCTCCTCTGGATTCCATTTCATTTCCTCAATAAGCAGGTCGACTAGTACTGGATCGTTTTCCGGGTAGATGCCAAGGCTGTCTCCCGGTTCGAAGGTTAGGCCTGAACCTTCAAGAGATATCTCAAGATGGCGCGTTTCCTTATTCGAGCCGCGGCCGTTCAAATTGATATTTTCAAGTACCTCTGCTTGAAATGGATTGGATCTGTCGTATGCCGATTCTACTCCTCGAGGCGCTGTGGATTTTGACGGAGTTGGACTTTCGCCCTGTGCATTCCTTAAGCTGCCAAGGACTCCTTCCAGCCATTCTGCCGCCGGTTCATCATAATCGACATCGCAGTCAAAGCGCGGGTAAAGCCGGGTACCGTAGAGTTCTTCGAGGCGCTGGTCGAACTCTTTTCCCGTTTGGCAGAAAAACTCATACGAACTGTCGCCAAGCGCTAAGACGGAAAAATGAAGATCTTCAAGGTTCGGTGCCCGTTTGCTATGAAGAAATTCATGAAATATGATCGCACTATCCGGCGGGTCACCTTCACCATGGGTGCTGACGATTATCAGAAGGTTTTGGACTTTTTTTAGTTTATTTGGTTTAAAATCGCTCATAGGTGTGAGCGTTACTTGAAAACCGCTCTCCTCAAGCCTTTTCGCAGCCTTCTTCGCCAGTCCCTGGGCATTGCCCGTCTGTGATCCGTAAAGAATGGTTATTTCTTTTGGGAGTGTTTGTTCTTTTGTATGTTGTTGGTTCGTCTTTTGTTGTGTCGTTTGTGCAACTGATGTTTCCATTGCGGAATTCATTTGAGATGCAGCGAGAAAACCGCTGAGCCAAAATTTTTGTGATTCTGTCAATGTTGGCAGAATGCGGTTTAGGAGCTCTGCCTGCTCCTGATTAAACGGACTGTTCAATACCTGAAGTTGCAATATAACCACCTCGTTCTGAAATAAAAGGTTTGTATGGATAATCGGCGGAGTGCCGCAAATTTTTTTTGATAGTTGAAGGTCATAGTGACCGTGGTCACGTTTTTTTCTGGGTGACGGGGCACTATGAAACTCTCTTAATGCCCTTAGACACGCTTTTTTCCGTCCGACGGGCAATATGAACCTCTCTTATTGACCGTTGGCTTGCTTTTTTCCCTCCGACGGGCAATATGAACCTCTCTTATTGACCGTTGGCATGCCTTTTTCCTCCCGACGGGCAATATGAACCTCTCTTATTGACCGTTGGCTTGCTTTTTTCCCTCCGACGGGCAATATGAACCTCTCTTATTGACCGTTGGCATGCCTTTTTCCTCCCGACGGGCAATATGAACCTCTCTTATTGACCGTTGGCTTGCTTTTTTCCCTCCGACGGGCAATATGAACCTCTCTTATTGACCGTTGGCATGCCTTTTTCCTCCCGACGGGCAATATGAACCTCTCTTATTGACCGTTGGCTTGCTTTTTTCCCTCCGACGGGCAATATGAACCTCTCTTATTGACCGTTGGCATGCCTTTTTCCTCCCGACGGGCAATATGAACCTCTCTTATTGACCGTTGGCTTGCTTTTTTCCCTCCGGCGGGCACTATGAACCTCTCTTATTGTGGCTTGNTATGAACCTCTCTTATTGACCGTTGGCTTGCTTTTTTCCGTCCGGCGGGCACTATGAACCTCTCTTATTGACCGTTGGCTTGCTTTTTTCCCTCCGACGGGCATATGAACCTCTCTTATTGACCGTTGGCATGCCTTTTTCCTCCCGACGGTCAATATGAACCTCTCTTATTGACCGTTGGCTTGCTTTTTTCCGTCCGACGGACACTATGAATCTCTTATAGTGCCCGTGGCCATGCTTTTTTCCGGGTGACGGGCTCTATGAACTTCTTATAGTGCCCGTGAGCATGCCTTTTTCCGAGTGACGGGCTCTATGAACCTCTCTTAATGCCGTGGCCACGCTTTTTCCCAAATAGCGGGCACTATGAACATTATCTTCATTTAGCTACACAAGCTTTATCACCTATTGCCCGTTCAATCACGATATCTTCAAATATCTGATGCCTGGTCAATGGGCCGGTATTGAGGATCTTGTACCCTTGTTTTTGCCGCTTATGCATCTCTTGATTTATTTCTCCGATTAGCAGGCCTGAAAATAATAAGTAGGGGGCGACAATGATTTTGCCGTCATTTTTATTACAAATTTTCTGTAATGCTTCCTGGAGCCGTGGCTTGGCAGCGGCCAAATAACAAACCGAAACGTGATTAATTCCTAGCCGCTTCCTAATACCCTCCGCAATAACGGCAAAGTTACCGTGAATTCCAGGATCGCTGCTTCCCCTTCCAACAATCAATAACCGGTCCTGCGGCTCTATGGCACCTGCAGCATCACTGACAAGGTCAGCTATTGCATCAAGAATTTTCTCCTGGACCCCAAAAGGATCCTTAACCTGAACCTCAATATGAGGATATCTGAGCTGCAAAAAAGACAGGGCCTGTGGGATATCTGTTTTGATGTGACCCGCAGCCAGCAGAAACAAAGGAACAACAATAATTTCAGTCGCACCTCTATCTACACAGCGCTTGAAGCCTTCCTCAATCAACGGCTCAGTCAGCTCAAGGAAACTAATTTCTTGAATGGGTAGCTCAATTCGGCCAATGACTCTTTCGATAAAGGCCCTCGCTTCCCCCGCTCCTTTTTCAGAACGTGTGCCGTGACCAATGTATAAAATGGCTTTCATCCTAACCGCCCCCACTAACTTTATCCATGAACGACCGGCAAATGAGGAACAATTTCTTCATGAAACCAATTTAACTTTTTGTGTAGACGGACAACCTCGCCAATGACAATCATGCTTGGATTCGAAATTCCTTCTTCTTTCACCCGTTCTTCGATTGTCTCGAGTGTCCCTGTCACAGTTCGCTGGTCGCTTAATGTCCCCCACTGGACAAGGCCGATTGGCGTTTGCGGTTGTTTGCCATGCCGGATTAATTGCTTAATTATCGTTGAAAGCTGAGAAACCCCCATATAGACACAAATGGTATCGACTCCGTTTGCTAAATGGTACCACTGGTGCTCCGCAGCGACATCGCCTGCCTGATGTCCAGTAATAAACGCAAAGCTTTTGCTTAAGGTACGATGGGTAACCGGAATTCCCGCATAAGCAGAAGCCGCAATCCCTGCCGTGATGCCCGGAATTATTTCGAACGGCACATCATGTTTTGCACATTCCTCCGCTTCTTCCCCGCCGCGGCCGAAAACAAATGGGTCTCCTCCTTTTAAGCGGACAACCTGATACCCTTTTTTCGCATATTTCACCAAAAAGGAATTGATGGTCTCCTGCTTCATCGTGTGATAATGGGGGAGCTTGCCGCAATACACCAGCTGTGCCTCTTTTTTTGCATGCTGCAGCAGTTCGGGATTGACGAGCCGATCATAGAGAATGACATCGGCTTGTTCGAGGCATCGCAGTCCTTTAACGGTAATTAAATCTGGATCTCCTGGTCCCGCACCAACTAAATAAACCTTGCCAGCCATGGCTTCCCATCCTTTCCCAACTAAATGATGTTTTTTTCCTGAAGGTATTGAAAAATTTGTCCTACTGCATCCTTTACTGTCAAAAGATCGGAGCGGACGGTGATTTCCGGGCGTTCCGGTGCCTCATACGGTGAATCTATCCCAGTAAAATCCTTTATTTCACCGCGACGTGCCTTTGCATATAGCTGTTTTGGATCGCGCCGTTCACATTCTTCCAATGGACACTCGACGTAGATCTCGATAAATTCTTCTTTTTCAAAAAGGGCACGGACTTGGTCACGATCGGAACGAAAAGGCGAAATGAATGCCGTTGTCACGACGGTGCCGCTATCGACAAATAGTTTGGCCACTTCGCCAATCCTCCTGATATTCTCTGTCCGGTCATAATCCGAAAAGCCAAGATCCCGGTTAAGGCCATGACGGATATTATCGCCATCAAGGACATATTCATTAATTCCCCGGCGATGTAATTCACTTGAAACGGCGTTGGCTATTGTTGATTTTCCGGAGCCCGAGAGGCCGGTAAACCAGAGGACACAGCTCCCATGGCGATTTTGAATTCGGCGGTCTGACTTCGTTATTGCCGCGGTATGCCAGGTGATATTTGTTGATTTTGACATGGTTACATCCCCTCCTTACACCGTCTGCTGTTCTGTCAATCCTTCAATCAACACTTCGACGACTTCTTTCCGGCTGAAGGTGGACGGCGGCAGCTCCCCTGCTCGCAGCAGCTCTCTAACTTTTGTTCCAGATAGGATGACACGATCATGATAGCTATGCGGGCAAGTTTTATCAGACGCCATCCCCTCGCATTTATTGCAATAAAAGCTGTGTTCAAAGAAAAGCGGCTTAATGCCAAGTTCTCCTTCAGGAAATTCGCTAAAAATAAGCTGAGCATCATACGTTCCATAGTAATTCCCGACGCCGGCATGGTCACGGCCAACGATGAAATGAGTGCAGCCAAAATTCTTACGGGCTATTGCATGAAAAATCGCTTCCCTTGGTCCTGCGTAACGCATGGCAGCGGGATAAACACCGAGTTGTACCCGTTCTGCCGGGTAGTAATTATCCAGCAGGACCCGATAGCTCTTCAAGCGGACATCTGCCGGGATGTCGTCAGACTTTGTTTCCCCAACAAGCGGGTTGACGAATAGCCCATCAACCGTTTCCAGTGCTGCTTTTTGAATGTATTCATGCGCACGGTGAATCGGATTTCTCGTTTGGAAGCCAACAACTGTCTTCCAGCCCTTTTCTTCAAACAATGCCCGGGTTTCCTTCGGCTCAAGCCACACATCGGCGAAAACCCCTTTTTCCGGTTTTTTTACGAGTGTGACTTCACCAGCCACGTAGACTGGACCTCTTTCATAGAGCCGCTTGACTCCCGGATGGGCAAGTTCCAGTGTTTTATATACCTCAAGTGCTTCCTTGTCTAGGTCAGGTTCATACCATTCCGCTACTTTAATCACACCATAAACCTCTTTTTGAAAAATAAGCTTGATCTCTTCCCCGACTGTGAGGGAAGCTGCTGTTTCAGCGGATACTGGCAGCGTCACAGGAATCGACCAAATCGTTTGATCCGCTAAACGCATGTGGTCGACAACCGATTGGTAATCTGCTTTGCCAATAAACCCGGTCAGCGGACTGAACAGCCCCACGCCGATTAACTCCAAATCACTTAACGCAATTGTGTCAATCTCAAGCTCTTTTTCAATATGGGCTACGTCATAGTTTTGATTAAAGGCTTGGACAAGCGTTCCTCCATGTGGTTTTGGTAAAAATGACATTTAAATCAAATCCTTTCTTTGCTTAATTTAACTGTGTACCGGCATGGTTGTGCCGCTTACTGGCGAATAACCGTCGTTTACTGGCGACCAACCTCTCGTTACTGGCGGCTACCCGCCCTTTACTGGCGACCAACCCTCGTTACTGGCGGCTACCCCGTCCACCACCAAATGCCGGCTATTCTTTTGCAGCCTGTTGCTGCACCGCTACAGCGGGTTTCTGCCGCTTCATTAACGACAACACGCCGAACACTGAGATCAAGACCCCAACCATGGCAATGATTGGGTAAAAATTATGTTCGATGATCAATTGGATGAGCGTGTATGACAGCACCATTGATAGAACGGGAGATACAATCCAAACAGTCAGGAGCTGTACAACAATGTCTTTTTTCAATACTGCTTTGCCATGCTTGGCGAAGCCCATCCCGATGATGGATGAGGTTGTGATTTGCGTTAGTGGGACAGGAATCCCGAACACGGAGGCAACGGTTACAATGGTTGCACCTGTTCCCGAGATGACACAGCCCTCTTCAAGCCGCAGCGTCGTGATTTTTTTTCCATTCGTTTCTAGGACTCGCTGCCCCAGCAGCAGTGCGCCTGCTGCGACAAACAACCCACCCCAGAAAATACCACTTCCAACAGCGAGGATGTTGGCACCGACAAGTGGGCCGACAGCATTGGCAACATTGTTCATTCCGGCTGAAAAGGCTTCGAACAAACCCATAAATACAACCAGCACAGACAGAAATGGAACAGCTTTCCGAGCATTCATCCAGCCTTTAAGCCTTTTATTTTCCAACAAAAACGAAGCACCAATGGCGATGAAAAACGCGGTAAAAGGTGTAAGCAGCCAAAAAAACATGATCCAGACAAGCTTACTGGCAAACACAGATTGATAAACAATTCCGGCACCAACGACTGATCCAACTGCCACTTCACTGGTAGAAAGTGGAATACCAAAAATATTGGCCAAAAACAATGATAATGCCGCTGAAGCTAATACGATTAAGGCTACAGGCACGGTAAATGTACTGGATGGGACAATCCCGCTGCCAATCGTTTTGACTACTTCACCGCCGCCAAGCCAAGCA
Organism: Neobacillus vireti; assembly: GCF_001026695.1. Taxonomy (GTDB): domain Bacteria; phylum Bacillota; class Bacilli; order Bacillales; family Cytobacillaceae; genus Neobacillus; species Neobacillus vireti. The sequence continues at coordinate 934,532 of NZ_LDNB01000002.1, read as the reverse complement.
CCAAGGAACACGGCGATACTGCACAGCAGCAAGGCAAGCCGTTTTTTCACCACACCGGCTCCATAGGCGATTCCCATCGATGCCGCCGCACCACTGGCACCAATATTTATTGCAAAAAATAACCCAATTGTTATCGCAATGACTGTAAGCAAAGCTATAGCCCTCCCTATTTGGTGTGTAAGCCACACTCCGTTTTGCCGCTTCCAACCCAGCGTCCGGCACGTGAGTCCCCATCAGCTGCTGCCGGTTGAGTACAAGGAAAACAGCCAATACTTGGATATTGATGGTCGTGCAGCGTGTTGTACGGGAGCTCATGCCCCCTGATGTAGCTCCAAACTTCATCCCATGTCCAGTGAATCAAGGGACAGATCTTGATGTTCCTGAATTTTTCATCTTTATTAAGAAATTCAGTGCTCGCTCTTGACGGTGACTGTTCCCTGCGAAGTCCAGAGATCCACGCTTGTTTTCCCGTCATTGATTCCCTCAACGGAATAACCTTGCGAATCGTGCAGCACTGGTTAGGGTCACTCTTCCATAACGCCGAACCATATTGTTCCGCTTGTTCATCGAGACTTAACTTCGGCTGTTTTCTCTCAATCCTTAACGAGGGAAATCGAGCTTCAATCTTGTCTATGACCTCATATGTTTCTGGGAAATGCAGTCCCGTATCTAAAAAAACAATCCTGGCATCCGCTTTAATTTGCTGGATGAGATCAATTAAAACAATCGCTTCTGCCCCGAAACTGGACGCATAGACAATTTCCTCGGATTGGTAAGTCCGGTAAGCCCACTCCAGCACAGCATGGGCACCCTTTGTTTCATCCTCAATTGGGAACGTATCAGATATTTGCTGCCAATTTTGATACGTTATTGCTTCATTCATAGCTCAATGCCTCCTTTTCACTAAAAAAATAACTTGGGTTCCAACTGTTGATAAAATGATAAAGTTAATCCTGCTTCAAAAACATTCGCTCCGATCGAAATTCCACAAAAAAAGCAGTCTTCCACTTTGATAAAGTGAAGACCGCCTCTAGTTTGTCTAGTCAGCGATGCTTATTTGGTTTAAGACGAACCTTTTCATTTTTCTCTATCTGGACAATTTTTCCATCCTGGACAACTAATGTGATCGAGCCATATTTTAAGGTCTCCATCATTTTCTCCAGATGTGCGATCAGTTCTTCCTTTTCATCTGCCTTCAGTTTGATCCGTCTCCTTTCAAAAAAAAACGTCTTCCCCATCAAGGAAGGCGTTAGAACTACCACAGTTAACACCTTATCTCCCAAAATGAAGGTCATTTTGCTGGAATTGGCACCTTGCTTTGCAGGTTGCCGGGCTTCATTGGACCAGTTCCTCAGCCACTCTAGATAAGAATTGAATGATTAATGAAATTAATCCTACCATGCCAATAGGTTTAATGTAAATAGGAAAACTAAATATTTTAAAAATTCTTTTTAACGGACTCTTTCCCCAGGTAAATTAATATGCTGGGGACTGGCTCTGTTTATGAAATTCAAATAAACGGGATGCACTGTTTAGGGAATTCAAAAAACCCCGTATCTTTATCACTGATGATTCGGGGTTTTTAATATATGGAAATAGGTAAATATGAAGATTTTTTTTGGAGAGACTTAGTTGTTTTTTAACTTGTAAATTTCCCTGGAGTGTTCAGAAATCATTTGATCATAATATTCAAGGTCCTGTTTTGTTGCCATAGAACTTTTGATTTCTTTAACATCCTCAATAACAGTGTCCACTTTCGTTTCGAGGGCATCCATTCTTTCGTTTGTGTCAGAAATCTTTACATTCGTGGCTGCTACGGTATTAATTAATTGATTTAATAAATCCTCATGTCGTTTAAGTTCAGAAGTAATTCTTTCATCCATGCCTGTAATTCTTTCGTCCATAGCACTTATCTTTTGGTCTAGACTATCAAGCTTGTCCAATACCAACTTGAGTATTTTTTCCATCCTTTCTCACCTCCTTCATTTATTGCTTATAGTATAGCAAATTTGTGTAGATATTTGTCGATGGATTTCAAATTATTTGGAAGAAAAATGGGTGTAAATGTGATACATTCTTCAAAAGGACGGGACTAATAAATATTTTCCTTAACAAAAAAACTGGTGCCTCTCCCCCACTCCACTGCGGAGGAGAGGCACCGTTTATCTACTGCCCCTTTTCAATTGATAAAGCCGCCTCTTCATTTCCTTCTCCATCTTTTGAAAAAAACTTTCCAAACTTTTTTTCGCTCCTGCCGCTAATATGCGCTCTCCTGCCAAAGATAGGACACCCGTTACCTGAGCATCAGCACAAAAGGTTAATTTGGTCGCACCCTGGGATTCTTCCATCAAGATATCAACTGTAGTATCGATCTCGCCAAGATTCCCTTTCCCTTTCACGAGCAAGCGATAATATGACGGTGATTTTTCTTTTTCCCGCCAGATTTCAAATATGAAAACATCATCAATCGGACCGATGTTTATTTCGAGTTCGGCTTGGTAAATTCCGTTTGCCTGTTCAACGAATGACTTACAACCCGGCAGCGAGTTCCGAAGTATGTTTCCATCCTTTAAATCTCTCCATACAATGCCCCTTGGTAACCCCAAGGTACATCCGTACTCGATTTTCAAGTGTTTCCCCCCAATTAACTGCTTTGATTGGAATCGAGGATCGTTACCCCTTCTCCTTCCGTTTTTTGCATTCGTATATTTTTATTCGAATCGCGGGGAAGTTGTTAAAATTGAAATATATGGGCAGTACCCAAGATGGCTGCTGTTTAGAGATTCATGTATTTTTTACTTTAACTATTAGCAATACTTTTTAAAAAAGTGGCTGATTTATCCTTATGAACATTCTTCCTGTTAACAAATTTTTGATGATTGATTGGTTATTTTGCTATACTCTACCTAAAGATAGATTTCTAGAGAAAATCAAGGTGAGTGGATGACAATGAGATACGCTAATTTAGATAATGTGTCAAACAACAAATCGTTTAAAGACATGAGGAAATGGCAGAAAGAACGTCGAAGTAAAGTGAAGGATTTATCGGTAAACATTGAACAATCTCCCGTAAAAAAAGTGAAGGAACTATTCGAAAACAGAAGTCGGACTTCTTATACGTGGGTTGGCCACTCTACTTTTTTACTTCAGCTGAATGGCATGAATATCCTAACTGATCCTGTGTGGGCCAAGCGGATGGGGTTCCAGAAAAGATTAACGGAGCCGGGCATTTCCTTAGCTGATCTGCCGGAAATTGATCTCGTCGTCATCTCCCATGGCCATTACGACCATTTGGATTTCCCCACTCTGAAAAAATTAAAAGGCAATCCGCATTACTTTGTTCCGGTTGGGTTAAAGTCCCTTTTTACCCGAAAAGGCTATCAGAATGTGACTGAGATGAGTTGGTGGGAAAGCACGGAATACGGAGGGATAACCGTTCATTTCGTCCCAGCGCAGCATTGGACGAGACGAACGTTGCGAGATATGAATACATCTCATTGGGGCGGCTGGATTTTTCAAACTACCGAAGAAACGTTTTATTTTGTTGGCGACACAGGCTATTTCAGCGGCTTTCAACAGATTGCAGACCGCTTTACAATCGACACAGTGTTTATGCCGATTGGCGCCTATGAGCCGGAGTGGTTTATGGCTGCTTCACATATTTCACCGGAAGACAGTGTGAAAGCATTCATCGAATTAAAAGCGAAATACTTCGTGCCGATGCATTATGGCGCCTATCGCTTGGCTGATGACACGGGACCGGAAGCATTAGAGCGGTTATACTGTGAATGGGAAAAGCGGCAGCTTCCTGAAGAGCAATTAAAGGTGCTCTTACTTGGGGAAACGGTTATGAAGTCTGAATAGCAAGAGAAATTACGCTGAACAAACAACCACAATGTCTTACCCCTTCTTATAGACATAAAACGAAGGCTAATCAACTAAAATACAAAGACGTATCAAAATTTTAAAAGACAGAAGGAATGGCTCCCTTGGTTAATTTTTCAAAAAAACAGGACAATAAAATGCTTCGTTTTTCGATCACCATGTTAACTGCTTTCATTGGCGCCCTGGTGTTCACCGCTCTTCATACACCCATTCCATGGCTGCTGGGGCCAATGGCGGCAGTTTTAATTGGTACAAGGTTTGGAAAAATTCAATATTATTGGCCTACTTCCATACGGAATACGGGATTAATAATAGTCGGTTATTCAATTGGTTTATCTTTCACGAAAGAAGCGCTCATGCAAATCACCGCGAAACTGCCTTCGATGCTGATCATGACCGTTATTCTCGTTTGTTTTTGTGCTGGAATCGCATGGGTTGTTTCCAAGCTTACTGGCGTGGATTATCCAACTGTACTTACCGGCAGCATTCCAGGAGGACTTTCGCAAATGATTATTTTTGCCGAAGAAATGAAAGGAATCGATATTACCACGGTAACATTCTTGCAAGTGGCCAGATTGATGATGATTATTTTCTTCGTCCCTTTTCTCATTTTTGGCCCGCTTTTTAAAAATACAGCTATTGAACCGACATCGGATTTGGTTGTAAAGACAATTCATACTTCAGAACCACTATTTTCAACCATTGTTTTGTTTGCCGTGATATGTGTGCTCTGTGCTTTTCTTGCAAAAAAATATAAGTTTCCTACTCCCTATTTATTGGGACCCATACTAGGAACAGCCATCGCCGGCATTTCAGGTTTCCATGGGCCTGCTCTTACGCCGCCAATATTGGACGTTTCGCAATTTATGATTGGCGGGTACATCGGCTTATTATTAAAGCCTGAAAAACTTGAGCATAAGGCAAAAATAATTACCCTTGCGCTGCTTAGTGGGTTGCTGATGATTATCGGATCTGTCGGATTAGGTTTGCTGCTTGTTCATTATTACGATATTACCCCATCCACTAGTTTATTAAGCTTGGCTCCAGGCGGTATGGATCAAATGGGGATTCTTGCTCACGAAGTCCATGCGGATTTATCGATGGTAACCGGGTATCAATTATTCCGGTTGTTTTTTATCTATTTTGCCGTACCACCGCTCCTAAGGTTATTTTTTAAAGTGGGCAACAGAAAAACGAGGAAGGCAGCTTGAGACCGCCTTCCTCGTTTTTTCCTGTATTGTTCAAATTGGAATACCTCATTTTGGATAAAGAATCTCATCGATAATCCCGTACTCTTTCGCTTCCTCAGCACTCATAAAGTAATCCCGGTCAGTATCCTTTGCCACCTTTTCAACTGGCTGCCCGGTGCGATCTGCAATAATTTGATTGGTATGTTCTTTTAATTTTATGATACGCCGTGCTGATATTTCGATTTCTGTCGCTTGGCCCCTGGCACCACCCAAGGGCTGATGGATCATGATTTCACTATTTGGCAGGGCGTACCGTTTTCCCTTTGTACCTGCAAGCAGTAACATGGCCCCGAATGAGGCGGCCATACCAGTGCAAATCGTTCGAACATCCGGCTGAATGTACTGCATTGTATCGAAAATAGCAAATCCTGCTGAAGTTGAGCCACCTGGGCTATTTATATAGAGAGAAATTTCTTTATCTGGAGCGTCCGCTGCTAAAAATAATAATTGGGCCACGACACTATTGGCCGTGTGGTCATTTATTTCATCGCCAATAATAATGATTCTGTCCTTTAGCAGTCTTGAATAAATATCATAAGACCGTTCTCCACGATTTGATTGTTCGATCACATATGGAATGGTACTCATTTACTTTTCCTCCTTAAAGCGAATTATTGGCTATGCCGCCATACAGAGAGTGCTTGAAGGGGAATAAGTTTGAAGCGGTTGTAAATTCCGTAAAACAAGCTTTGGCACTTCACTAATACTTGTTAGCGATGGAATGGATTGAATCAGGACGGTTGGGTCTTGATTTTTCAAGGCATCATAAAAAATGTTTGAAAGCTGCTCCCTTTCTTCCTGATCCCAAAATAAGTCGGCTGAATAAGAATGATCATCTTTTTCGAGACGTTTTTTCACCCGATGAAGACTTGCCTTCACGGCCATTTCTGTCGTGTTTAACAGCTCCGCTATTTCCTTTAACTGATATTGAAATGCCTCTTTTAACATAAAGATAACGGCTTGCTTTGGCGTAAAATGCGTCAAGAGCAGATTAACTGCATGTGACATTTCATCGAGTTGAGTCGTTACTTCATGAATGGAATTATCAATATCAGCATCATCTACCATTACTTTTTTTCTTTTTCGAAGCAAATCAATCCAATGATGATAAGCAATTTTATTTAACAAAGCTGAACTCATTTGTTGCTGGCTATATTTTAATGCCTTAAGATAGGTCTCCTGGGCGATATCGTCTCCATCCCATGTGTTTTGGGTTAGAAAGCGGCAATATCGCTGAAGCTTTGGATAATATTCGCTCCACAGCCTATCATCAACCTGTGAATTTTCATTACTGAAAGGGCTAAGCTTTTGTGGCATGGTTTTCACTCCTTCTGCACTCTCTACCCAATTAACGTTTCAAGAAGGGTAAAAAGATACGGGGTCATGAACTTTTTTATAATACTATTATATATTTTTAAAAATTGATACAAATAATAAAGAAATCCAGTTTACATAATATTATTATTTTTAAAAAAACGACAGCGAACTGTCGTTTGATTTCAATAAAGCCGTTTAGTATAGCTTTCATTTAAGTTTGCTTCGATTTTTTTTGCACTGCTATTTGGTAGCTTGGCGTGTTCAAATAATATTTGAGCAGCCGAAGGTAGTGTTTCTTGATCAGCCCATAAATGCGGCTCCCATAAACCTGAGCGTTTAAAGGCTTTCGCGCAGTGGATAAAACATTCCTCTACTTCTACCCCAATCCCGACAAGAGGTTTTCGTCCTCTTACTGCCATCTTTTCAAGCAATTCGTTATCTTTTACTAAAGCTGCCCTGCCATTAACTCTTAGCGTTTCTCCTAAACCTGGTATAAGAAATAGTAGCCCTACTTTTGGATTGGATAGAATATTTTGCATCGAATCGATTCGTTTATTCCCTGGTCTTTCGGGGATGATTAAATATTTCTCATTTAGAACATGGACAAATCCAGGACTATCCCCGCGTGGCGATACATCACAAAAACCGGAAGAATCAGCAGTAGAAAGAACCAGAAATGGCGATTTGGAAATAAAGCTTGAACAATGGTGATCAATATAGGTAATCACCTTATTTTTCACTAATTCACTTGGATAACCAACAAGGGAACGCAGCTCTTCTTCTGACTCAATAATATCTTTAAATGGATTACCAATCTCCAAAAATATCCACCCCTTAAGTAAATAACCTCTTTCTAATTATATCGTTTTTGTAACAAAGAATGATTGTTTACTAATAATCAATTTTTTTGATAAAAGGGGTATGATTGCCCCCCCCCCGATGAAGTAAGGTATTAACCTCCTGGGGGCAGGCAGCTTAATTCGGTTTATTTCAGCTTCACGGGCACTATGAACCTCTCTCCCTATCAATCATCTAAACCAATGATTGCAGGAAGTGATTCGATTCCCTGGATCCGGTGCTGATGGGTGTATACATTAAACCCATTTCCTCGAATAAAGCCTACCGCGGTAATTCCAAGTTCCTCCGCTAAGTTTAAGGCAAGATTGGTTGGCGCTGATTTCGATAGGATAATTCCAACCCCAATCTTGGCGGCTTTCAACAACACCTCTGATGAGATTCGACCGCTAAAAGCTATTATCTTATCCTTTAGTGAAATTCGGTGGATAATACAGTAGCCAAACAGTTTATCTAAGGCATTATGACGACCAATATCGGTTCTGGATACTACAATTCCATCACTTGTACATAGAGCAGCGTTATGAACGCCGCCTGTTTGCTGAAAATGAGAAGAACTTTCCTGCATCTGCTTCATTAACTTACGGCATTGTTCCGGCGTGATCGTCAGTTTTGTCATTACCGTTTTTGCTGTTTTTACATCATTATGGAAGTAAAACTGCCGGCCTTTACCACAACAGGAACTTATAAATCGCTTCGAATGAAACTCTTTAAAAACGGAATGTTTGTTTATCAGGTCCACATACGCGAATCCCCGATCTTCATCAATTTGAAGGGATTTGATATCCTGGTAAGCGCGAATAACACCCTCCGATGCTAAAAATCCAACCACCAATTCCTGCAAGTCAGAAGGGGTACATACCATGGTGGCAAACTCGTTTCCATCTACCACAATTGTTAAAGCTGTTTCAACTGCAATATCATCCTCATCCTCGAAAAAATCTTGTCCGTTAAACCTGAGAATGTTTTGTGAAGTAGTAATTTCATTTAGCACATGCTTTGCCCCTTTCCATGGAAAATTAACCTACTTCTGTTTCGAGTTCAGGAATTGGCTTTTCAAGATAGGCGGTATCTTTCCTAGCGTTATATCGTTCTGCTTTTTCAACATGAACAGTGATATTGTAATCAGGGATACCAGCAAATTTCTCATATCGGCCCCGCGGCAGCAAAAAGTTCCCCTCTGGAAAATGCACTTCGATATTACCTGGTGCAATCTCAACAAATTTTGCTGTGCCTTGGAATACGCCGAATCCGTTATATACGACGATTCCTTCACCTTCGGCAATGCTTAGTTTTTGCCCATCGACAGCACTCATTAACACGTCATAACGGCCTGCTCCGTTTAACGGATCGACCTCATTGTAAACCATTGAATTAAACTGCTTCCCACGGCGGGAGGTGACGATAAATTGTTCAGGCTTCTTATTTAAATCGGGAATTTCAACTGGTATTAAACTTCCTTTTCCGTCAGGAGTTGGACAAATCCCGTCTTCACATAGCCAAGCGCCGCCCCACTGGAAGACGTCCCCCTGTTCTTTCAAGTGTTGGATGCCATCATAATCAGGGTTTGCTTTCGCAATTTCCCGACGAACGGCATAACCGTCAGCAAAATCAACCAAATGAGCCGTTTCCGGTTTCACACGCTTAGCAAGATCGATATAAATCTTCCATTCTGCCCTTGCTTCTTCCACCCTATTTTTGTTACCCGGTATCTCAGGTGAAAAATAAACCATCCTTTCTGTTGAAGTACTCGTACCGCCATCTTCCTGCTCATAACGTGTTTTCGCCGGCAATATGATGACTGCTTCTTTTGCATCGACTAATGTCGAGGTGTTTAAAATAATATCTTGGTGTACACGAATTTCTAATTCAGATAAGGCCTCTTTTATAAAATCAGGGTCAGGCATCGTCTCTAAAAAGTTACCGCCAGATAAGTAGTAGAGTTTAACTTTGCGTTCATGGTCTTCTGGAAGGACGATGTTTTCCAGAGTAACTCCCACGATATCCCCCTGCCACTTTGGAAGTTCAAATCCCCAAAGCTGTTCGATTCTCTCGACAGTGTTGCCATCCCAGCCGCCGCCCGGTAAGACGAATGGATCAGCACCCATTTCACCGCTTCCTTGAACGCTTGAATGTCCCCGAAACGGCATAAGACCTGCATGCTTTCGTCCCAGGTGCCCGCGAAGAAGTGCCAAGTTTGCCACTTGAGAAATATTATCAGTGGCAAATGAATGCATAGTAAGTCCCATAGCCCATGCATAAACAGCATTTTTACTGCTTGCTAACAGTTCAGCCAATTCAATAATCCTTCCTTTCGAAACACCGGAAGATTCAGTGATTGATTCCCACGTTTGGACTTGAACCCTTTTCTTAAGCTCTTCATACCCATTCACATGTGCCTCAACAAACTCGTGGTTGATCGCAGAACCATAAACCTTCTCATCCATATCAAACCAATGCTTCATAATCCCATGCATGAACGCGATATCGCCGCCAATGTTGACTTGATAGAAATCATCTGCAATTTTGGTCCCAAACAAGGCGGATTCCGGGTTTGAAGGAATCCAATACTGGTCCATCGCTGGTTCTCTGTATGGATTGACAACAATGATTTTGGTACCCTTTTTCTTCGCTTCAAGCATGTATTTTGAAGAAACTGGTGAAGAGTTCGCTGCGACACTGCCCCAAAACAATAGGACATCTGTACCAATCCAATCTAAATAATTGCACGTTGAAGCTCCTACGCCAATTGAACGCTTTAACGCTGTTTTACTTGGTGCGTGACAAATCCGTGAGGCATTATCAATATGGTTGGTCCCAAGAAAACGTGCTACTTTACCGGCCACATAATAGCTTTCATTTGTAATCCCGCGTGCTGTTAAATAAAAAGCAAATTGTTTTGGATTCAGCTTTCTCATTTTCAACGCAATCATATCCATCGCATGATCCCAAGTAATCCGGGAAAATTTTCGTTCCCCTTTACGGCGGATTAATGGATAGGGAATACGGCCCAGCTTCCGAAGCTCTGAACTGTCGTATTTCCTTAATTCATCTATATCTGCATGAAGAATTTCAGGCTTAATCGCAGGCATGGTATTGAGTCTTAGGACATTTAAGCGAGTTGTACACACATGTGGCCCTGTTAACGTTTGGTCATATAAACCGGATACACCAAGCGCACAGCCATCACAAACTCCTTTTGTTAAAATATTGGCGGCATAGCCGAGATTATCTTTATTCTCCCATGCGACTTTCATCGTATCGCGAATATGTTTTGGTTTCATTTTTCCTAGTCCAAAAGGAATTGGACTCACCCAGTGTTCGGGTGCAGGCACAACTGATTTTTTCTGTGGACCTGGATGTAATGTTTTTCCCATCCTTCATTCCTCCTCAAGATCTCCAATTTTAAAAACAAATAAAAAACCACCGAGGATAGCATTCATCTCAGGAAAAGGATGAATGCACCAAGGTGGTTAGTCTTCAACAGGTTCGCTGCCAAGTACCAACTATTTTAGTAGTCATTAATTTTTAAATTTCTCTTCAATATCCCGATCAAAGACGAAGATGGACATTCCTTTGTCCTCTTCGATATTGATATCAACAAATACCTTAACGAATTCTACTCCTAAAAGTTCCTCCATCTCAGCAGGATGATTTTTCTTATAAATCTCCTTTACCATTTCGGTCCGAGCAGCCCGCAGCATTTGTTTTCCATCTTCCGCAGTGGCAATAAATTTTTCAATCGGAGATAAATTCCCCTCTAGTTCACAAATTGCCCAGTTCTTACAAAAGGTAGTTCGCACTTGACTAGGACCTTTCCCCATATGCCGTTTACGATACGCGCGAACAATATTACTAAATTCCGCTTCATATTTATTCAATAAACTCATCTCACTTGCTATTACTTCAGGTTTACACACTGTTAATGTTGTTAATATTGTATAAGTTTAGTGGAAAATTTGCAACTTTCTTAACTTACTTGATTTTTCAATGGTATATTTTTATTAATCTGACCTCGTTTTAGCTTATTAATATCAACACGTATAAGGATTGAGATGACAAACGCGATAACAAACAATCCTGAGAAGAACGTTAAGCTGCCTGAATAGCTGCCTGTTGTATCTTTAATCCAAGCGGCAAATAATGGACCCGCAAGACCTGCTGCTGCCCATGCAGTTAGAATATACCCATGGATTGCTCCGAGCTGCTTTGTGCCAAACAAATCACCGATATAGGCCGGAATTGAGGAAAATCCACCGCCATAGCAAGTATAGACGATAATTAACATCCCCATGAACAACCATTTAATCGATACCTCTGGTAAGAAGAAGAAAATCACCATTTGCAGGACAAAGAACGATGTATAGGTAGCAGGTCGACCGATGATATCTGAAAAACTAGCCCAGCCAATTCTTCCTAAACCATTAAAGATTCCAATCGCTCCGACAAGAGCTGCTGCTGCCGTCATATCAATGCCAATACTTTCCATCGCAAGTGGCTTTGCAACCGCTAAAATCGCAATTCCACAGGTTACATTGATAAATAACATCAGCCATAAGTACCAGAAACGTTTTGTTTTAACAGCCTCATTGGCCATCAGTTGAGATAAATCCATATTCGGTTTCACTTTTCCACTATTAATTTTCTCTTTATATCCGTCTGGGAGCCATCCTTCTTCAGGCTTTTCGAGATATAGCGAGGATAGTATCATAATGATGAAGTATGAAATTCCAAGTATGTAAAACGTATTGGCAACACCTACTGACTCAATAAGCATGTTCATAATCGGACTAGCAATAGCAGCTGCAAATCCAAAACCCATAATCGCAAGTCCGGTTGCTAGTCCTCTTCGATCTGGAAACCATTTTACTAGAGTGGAAACAGGCGCAATATAGCCCACTCCTAATCCAATTCCGCCAAGTGCTCCATAGAAAACATATAATAGGTATTTTGAACCTAAATGGACAGCCAGACCAGACCCGACGATTCCCACTCCAAAAAAGATTGCAGCTAGTAATCCTGATTTTCTAGGGCCATATTTTTCAACAAAGTGACCAAGAAATGCGGCCGACAAACCTAAAAATAATATAGCAATACTGAATGTCAGCGCCACTTCAGAATCAGTCCAACCGAATAAGTCTTTTAATGGGGTTGTAAAATTACTCCATGCGTACACGGAACCAATTGAAATGTGAATTCCAACTGCCGATAAAGCAATCAGCCACCGATTTTTAGTCTTTTTCATATTTACTTACCTCTCCCCTTTGGAATTTATGTTATGTAAAAGCTTTGTGAACAAATAAAAACCGTTGAAAAAATTCACTGTTGGTTCCTAAGAAAAAGGGAATCTTAATGAATTCTTACAACGGTTTGTCTTAAACAGGGACGCTGTTAAGTACCAACAGTTATTGTTTACTAGACTTATAAATACCTTTAACCGATCAACAGGAACGCTATTTCGTATTAAAAGTGATTCATAATTTTTCAAAAGTTCACAATTTGTTCACAAATATGTTTTTTATCATACCATGTAAACGAATTCCATTCAAGAGAAAAACATAACTAATGTTATCAAATTGTAATACTCTTATAACATATTTGACAGAATTATCTGTTACAATTTTGATACATTAAATAGTATGAACATTTAGAAAATTAGTAATAAAATAATATCTTATAAGAAAGTAGTGATGTTGAGTGATCAAAAGAATCCTAATATTGTTTAGCTTAGCCATCATGCTTACCGCGGTCGAGAACGAATTTTCTATACATATGGTTTATGCAGAATCATTTAGTGACTTACATAATCAAGACCATTTACCCCAAGTAAAACAGGCTCCCATTCAAACAATGCAATTAACAGCTGAACTAGAGGTTCCAAACCTCAAAGAAAAATTAGTAAGCAAACTAACAGTGGAACCAAAAATCCCCAATCTTCTTATCCATATAAATAACGAAATGAAACGTGTATCTGAAACTATTCAAGAGAATAGTAAGGCAATTCCTGAAACAGTCAATGAGAGCGTCTCGATAATAGGGAATGAATACATAAGTACGGTCACCACCGTCGGGAACAAGTATATTGGAAACTCTGTTTATGTGTTTGGCGGCGGGAGAAATGTCCGCGATATTGCCCGTGGCAGGTTTGATTGCTCCGGATTTGTTCATTGGGCGTTTGCACAGGCAGGTATCGAAATTGGAAGCCATACAGATTCGATAAAAAAAGACGGTCGTCAAGTTTCCCCTCAAGAAATGCAGCCAGGTGATCTGGTCTTCTTTGACACGTATAAACGAGACGGACATGTTGGGATCTATCTTGGAGATGGAAAATTCATTGGATCCCAAAGTTCTACTGGTGTCGCCATTGCCGACATGACCAAAGGTTATTGGAAAAACGCGTTTAAAGGCCGTGTGATTAGAATTTGAAATATAAAAAAGCCCTTAATTTTAACGTAAGAGCTTACAAAAGACATATTTTATATTAAATTCTCATTGATTTTTTTGATGCGAATCTCATGTTTATGCCGTCTTCTTTTTAGTCTATTAGCTTTTTCTTTTTCGTAGAAATAATGAACAATGAAGTAAGAAATAAAGCTAAGAATAATCCCAAAAATGGTCATTCCGATTAATGCATGGACTCCCCCATGAAGGAGGCCAACTAAACTATGGAAATCACCTTGCATTAATTGATGAAAAGAGAAAGATGTATGGTGTCCAATTCTGACTTGCATTGGTAAGATTGCTTTTCCAAGTGTTCTCGCAAAAGGTAAAAGAATCACGGGAAGTAGCGTTAGTTTTCCTATGACATTTCCGATGATGGACGCCGGTAATGAGCCTTTAGCCAACCGGACAATTGGTACAAATAATATATATATAAGAGAAGCAGTTGAAATTACGAGCATTTCCAAGCCAAAGCCAAGGGCAAATCCCAATGATACCTTTTTGGCTCCTCCAGGAGAACGAAGAAGTTTTAAGAAGTTTAACTTAAAAGCACGTCCAAGCCGTTGAAAAACATTATACTTTTTTTGTTTAATGCTCATAAGGTACCCCTCCTGGTGAAAAAAAAGATAAGTATATTATATTCTATATAAGCGCTAAATTCTAACCCTTCAAAAAATTTTTTTCAAATAAAAAAAGAATAAAGACACAGCATGTTTAGCTGTATCTCTATTTTACACTTTTATTATTAAAAATTAATAAAAAAATTATTAGATATTGGTAAATGTTAATGGTTAAAAACTAAACATTCAGCACTTCTCGTTTTTCCTCTGCGCTTAATAAATTGGCTAAATAATCGATAGTCGTTAAATAGAGGATACCATTCCCTTCAAGCTTGGGAGAATTTCCTAGTGGCACGGTCCTTCTAATCAGTTGTGCATACAGCTCTGGCTCAGTTAGCTTTCTTTCAAAAGCTTGATTCGTAATCGCTTTAATCAGTGCAAGCGCGCCGGATACATGCGGTGTTGCCATTGACGTTCCACTTAGCTTTGCATAATTTCCATTTAGGAAGGTGGATAGTATATTTTCACCTGGTGCGACTAAATCTACTTCCTCATTTGAATTGCTAAAATCCGAGATTTGCCGACCTAATCCGGTGGCGCCTACACTGATTACCTCATTATAGGCAGCAGGATAGGACAACTCGTTTGTTGAATCCCGCCCGTCCCCTTCATTACCAGCCGCACATACAACGAGAATCCCACTTGCGACGGCCTTTTGAATCGCCTCGTGCAATTCAGGAACATCTGCAGGACCGCCAAGGCTCATCGAGATAATATCCACCTGTTGTTCAATCGCATAATAGATTCCATTGATAATCCACTCATATTGTCCGGAGCCCTGTTTATCAAGAACCTTAACGATTAATAGATTTGCTTCCGGTGCAACACCGATTACTCCGAGATCATTAGCGGTTGCAGCCATCGTACCGGCAACATGTGTGCCATGACCATTGTAATCCTTGTAGATTGTTTGATCACTGCGGTCATCTTTGGTGAAATTTCGACCGCCAATAATTCGATCCTTCAAGTCGGGATGAGAACTTTCACAGCCAGTATCCAAAATAGCGATTGTGATCCCCTTCCCTTTTGTTTTCCCCCACAATTCAGGGGCCTGAATCAATTCCACCCCTTTTGGCACCTCGGTTACTTCTTCAAACTCTGCAATCACCTGGTACGGAATCAAGCGTACTTTTCGCTCCATCTAATTCCCTCCTAACAGATTTAATTGAAGCCAACCCATGCTGTTAGCAATAGTTTAACAATTCGGAATATATTAAAAAAGGTTCCTTTGGAGTGTTTTTAGTGTCTTCTAGCCCTTTTTCAATCATTTTTTAAAGCATGTCTCGAAATTTATTCAACCAAGAAGAGAAGTAGTTTTTTCGTGACAGTTTTAGAACATTCACCTAAATTTTTCAAAAAAACGATACCACTTTTTACGTAGCTGCATTTAATGTAAGGTGAAGGAGGATGATGATCATGACTGAAACGAATTTTCATCAAATTGCCCATGAATTACTAAATAAGGACGTTGAGGTTATTACGCTTCGAGGGGATTTTAGTGGACGGCTGATAAATGTGGGGACGGATGTGATTGTTTTGGAAAGAAGGGGCAGATTTCGTCCGGTGAATTTGGCGATAAGAATCGAAACGATTGTGTTAATTTATCGTGCCGAACCAATGCCAAGAGGACCGTTTGGATTTGCTCCGGAGGAATTTGAAGAGGAACACCACGTCGAGAGCAGCGATGAGAGAAAAAGATAAGGATTCGCGTGTTGGCTTTTAACTGAGCTTGGCGGGTAATGTCCTTCATTGCTCATTTGAAGGACATTACCCGTCACTTAGGTGTCTTTATTAAATGGATGAGAATTCCGTTACCAGCTGGTCGAAACGCTTTAAGGCGTTGTTAATCGGTTCTGGCGAAGTTAAATCGACGCCTGTTTTCTTTAACAATTCAAGTGGATAATCAGAACTTCCACTTTTTAGAAAATCTAAATAGGCTATTAAGGTCGCTTGATCGCCGGCTAACAGTTTCTCGGCAATATGAATAGCGGAGGCAAAGCCGGTTGCATATTTATATACATAAAACGGGCGGTAGAAATGCGGGATTCTTGACCAGCCGTATTTGACTTCATCATCAAAAACAACATCTTCGCCATTGTATTGCCTGAATAACGATTCATAGGTTTGGTTAAATACAGCTACGTTTAGCGGCTTGCCTGATTCCGCGAGTTCATGGGTGATTTTTTCAAACTCCGCAAACATCACCTGCGTAAAGAAGGTTCCTCTAAATTGATCGATAAAGTGATTGAGTAAATGCTTTCGAATCGCTTCATTTGTTTCTTTATTAAGCAAGTAATTGATCAGTAAGACTTCATTAACGGTTGACGCCACTTCGGCGACAAAAATGCTGTAACCGGCTGAGATTCTAGGCTGGTGTGAACTAGAGTACCAGGAATGCATTGCATGACCGAATTCGTGAATCATCGTGAACATACTGTCTAGGTCGTCATGTTGATTTAACAGGACAAACGGGTGGACACCATATACCCCTAAATTATAAGCACCGGAACGCTTTCCTGGTGTCTCCCGTACATCAATATAACGGGCGTCTTTAAATGTTTTCAGTGTGTTGACGTATTCTTCCCCAAGAGGCGCTAATGCATCCAGAATGGTGCCATAGGCGTCGTCATAAGAAATTTCGATTTTCACCCCGTTCACTAGCGGGGCATTTAAATCATATTGACGCAATTCCTCTACCGCCAGTTTTTCTTTTCGAATCGCTGTATAACGGTGGAGCGCAGTGATATTAGCCTTCGTTGCTGCAATCAGATTTTCATAGACTTCCTTTGGAACCATGTCCCCGAACAACCCCTTCTCCAATGCTGAAGGATAGTTCCTTAGGCGTGCCAGGGTTACGTTAGTTTTAATATTGGCAGCCAAGGTGGAGGCAAGCGAATTTTTCAGTTGAAGGTATGGTTGGTAATAGGCCTTATAGGCCTCCTGGCGCTTATTTCGGTCGTCATCTTCAATCAATTTGGAGTACATGCCGCGTGTTAATTCCACTTTATCGCCATCCTCCGTAGTTACCTCACCGAATTTGATATCAGCGTTATTAAGCATGTTATAGGTTTGGCTAGGAGCTGAGAGTGCTTCTCCAAGATTGGATAGAATTTCTTCTTTTTCCTTACTTAGGACATGTTTCTTGTAACGGTACGCTTCGAATAAATCCTTTTCGAAGTAATCGAGCCGCGGTTCTTGTTGAATAAATTCTTTTAAGGTACTTTCTTCAAGGCTTAATAAATAGGGCATAAAGAATGCTGTTGCCGCATTTAGTTTGACGGCAAGCTGCTTGGCCCTGTCAACTAGTGACTGTGCTTCGATATCCCTCGTGTCCACATCTGCCTGCAGCATTCCATACACATACACAAGGTTGAATTTACTCGATACTTCTTCTTTTTCTGCTAAATAATCATAAAGGGATGTTCCATCTTGAATCGTGCCGTCGTATTGTTTTAATTTGGTTGTCATTTCTTCGATACGACGATAGTCCTCTTCCCATGTTTCTAACGACGGATAAATGTCCTCCATGTTCCATTTTTCGTTTTCAGGCACTTCCGCTCTGGATTGATAGGTGTTCACCACATACATCCCTCAATTCTTTTATTAATGGTTTGCTATTTTATTATACCGGATTCGATTGGAAATTTATTAATTAAAGGCTATGTTAAAGCACATTGTTGATTATGAGCACAATGTTGATTGGAGTGGAAGGCGCGAGACTCCTGCGGGAGCAGCGGGACAGGTGAGACCCCGCAGGCGCTTTAGCGCCAAGGAGGCTCACCGCCCGCCCCGCGGAAAGCGAAGCGCCTGGAACGGAAATCAACATTCACTTTTAACAAAGCCTAATAAAAAAATGCATTTCCATGTGAAATCGCTTCCTTAATCTGAAGACACTTCTGAAATATTAGTGTCTATTTTACCTGATAAAATTTTGGATGATTTTGCTGAAAAAAAGTGGTGGACATATTTTTTAAGCCTGCTATAATCCATATAGATACTAAACATTACTATTTAAAGGTGGAAATTATGGGGAACACTTGCAGGTATGTTGTCAACGCACTTGGAAAAGGTGGGGAAACATATTATACTCTTTGCAAAGATAAACAAGAATTACAGAATTGGATAACCACTAATCGAGAGAAATTAATAATGGAAGAACTAATGATTACCGATAAACAGCAAAATCTATTTTCAAAATTGTTCAGTTCTAAAAAACTATATTAAAAGATTGACGCCATTTCTTCCGAAATGGCGTCATTTTATATTTTCAGTAAATATAAGCATTTCTAAACTACTTCTTTTATTTTCACTTCTACGAACTTCCGTTTTTGAATATAGTTCAGTCTGAACGATAAAGCGATGCCTGCTGCCAGTAATCCGACGGTTAATCCAATCCAGTAGCCTCTAGCTCCCAGGGTGGTAAAATGGGCGAGGAGATAACCGACTGGAAGGCAAATTAACCAGTATGCGATTAACGTCATAACGAAGGCAAGATTGACGTCCTTGTACCCTCTTAACGCAGCCTGCGCTGTTACCTGAATCGCGTCACAAATTTGAAAAAAGAGGGCAAAAATTAAAAAGTTCGCCGTTAAATTGATGACCGCTGCTTCATTGGAATAAAATCCGGCAACCTGGTAGCGAAATATAACGACAAATACTCCGCTAATAACCGCACTTAAAATCGCTAAGTAAATCCCGAGCCAACTGTATTGTTTCGCATCCTTATAACGGCGCGCACCGACCTCATATCCGACAAGAACCGTTTGCGCCATCGAGATACTGATTGGAATCATATAGAGAAAGGAGACGATGTTTAACGCTGATTGATAGGCCGCGATTGTCGTGACACTAAACTTGCTTAAAAGAATTGTAACGACGGCAAACATACTCGTTTCAAAAAAAGTTGACAGCCCCATCGGCACACCAATTTTTAAAATTTCTTTACATTGATCCCACGAAAATTCCTTCATATTAGTAAACACAGGAAACGAAGAAAATGGAACTTGTGTTTTCACGATGAAAGTAGTCATGGCCATTATCGCCCAATAGGTAATTGAGGTCGCATACCCCGCCCCGGCTCCGCCGAGTTCCGGAAAACCTAAATTTCCAAAGATGAGACAATAGTTCAAGAAGAAATTGAGTGGTAATGCTAACAGGAGGATGACCATTACGACTCTGGTCTTTCCGAGTGCATAAATATACGAGCGCAACACGTTAAAAATAAACAAAGGCAAAAGTCCATAACTTAGGCCAACCAAATAATTAAAAGCCGTTTCATGCACACGGTCGGGCAACTTCATTTTATCTAAGAGAGGAACTAACAGGAAAAAACCTGCGATGATTACGACTGCAGCAATGATGACGGATAGGTAGATTCCATGCTTGACAATTGAGGAAACCTCTTCGTTATTCTTCTCTCCGAAACGCTGGGCCGCAATCGGTGATACAGCAAGCAGGATCCCGCTGATTCCCATGAAAACCGGACTCCAAATCGAGGAGCCGATCGCCACACCGGCAAGATTTGAGGAATCATATTTGCCTGACATAATCGTGTTGAAAAATACCATTGAAAACATGCCAAGCTGGGTGATTAATATCGGAATTAATAAAACAAAAATTTGTTTTGTCTTTTCTTTGATGGTAAACGTTTGATTCATAAAAAAATACTCCTTAGGATTTTAAAGCATGGACCTTCCTTGCCCTATTTCTTGGTTATTTTTGATGGATTGTTGATTTTGTACAGCACTGCTGTATCAACCACGAATTCTTCCTCCACATCTTTCCCTTTTGCCAATTTCTTGGCGACCACTTTTCCATCGAATTCAAGTAAATCTCCATGGGCAAGTTCAAATTTCTTAAGTGTTTTGCTATGGCTGCACCAGGCAAGCCCGAGCTCTAGCGGGGATTCCTGAACAATTTGTACTTGTTCTAAAATGACTACTTCATCATTTTCTTCATTAAAAGGATTGTAGGTTAGGGCAAATTGTTTGACTGTGGCTGTAAAGTGAACTTTATCGGCAGGAAGTTCGAGCTTTGGAACCTTTTCTTTCTTTGGTTTCGCTTCTTTTACTTTTGCGGGTTTCAATGCTGCTTCTTTTTTGGGAGATTCTGTGTCCTTAGCAGGATCGGTTTCTTTTGTTACCTCTCCAACCGGTAATGATGTTGCAGGATCTTTGTTCTCAACTGTAAACATGCTTTCTTTTCCAAAACTGGATTGCTGCATTTCTTTTAAATATGCAGGGTGGATACAGGTTACATTCCCGTCTTGAAACTCAATCACAAGTGTAGCAAATCCCCCTCCATTCCCGTACGTTTCATAGCCTTTAATGGTTACCTGACGCTGATAGGTTCGATTCTTATACCAAAACTCCTTTTTTGCTTCCTTGGCCGAGGAAAGTCCCCACTCCTTCAGTTTGTCTTTATAATGTTCCTCATCACGAAAAGTCTCGTAGTCCCCTTTCGGCGGAATATAGCGGGTTAACTCTGTTTGTTCGATATGTGCGTGCGCCATAATTACTACTTCACTTCCTTCAACTATGTATTTGGTTTGATTATACCATTTCAGGGAGAAAACAATAAGCTTCATGAACTCCGGCAGAAAACATAGTGCGCGGTCTTTTTTTTCAAAAAAAAAAGACTCTGCGAGAGAGTCTTTTTCATTGAGATTGGTTTAGATTATGCTTTGCGAACGTTAGATGCTTGTGGGCCACGTTGACCTTGTTCAACATCAAAAGTTACTGCTTGGCCTTCGTCTAAAGATTTGAAACCTTCTCCTTGGATTGCTGAGAAGTGAACGAATACATCGTCTCCAGCTTCGCGTTCGATGAATCCAAAACCTTTTTCTGCATTAAACCATTTTACTTTACCTTGTTCCATTTGT
Organism: Neobacillus vireti; assembly: GCF_001026695.1. Taxonomy (GTDB): domain Bacteria; phylum Bacillota; class Bacilli; order Bacillales; family Cytobacillaceae; genus Neobacillus; species Neobacillus vireti. The sequence goes on along the minus strand of NZ_LDNB01000002.1, from coordinate 913,284 downwards.
ATATCCTCCTGCTGTGCGCTGTGCACAATGTATTACTATCCTTGCTCAAATCTTCAAGACAGAAAGCAGTTTCACTTTAACGTTCTTTCCGACCAGACAAAAATAATTCTCCTTAACTATAACAGATGCTATTGGATAATGCAACCTAATAAATAACCAAACACAGGAACGAGATTTTTATTCCTTTAAGATAGTTTCGATTCCTCTTTTGTTTTTCCAAACATATATAAACCAAACGTTTTTCGTATCGATAAGATCATTCCCAATAAAATCATATTAGAAAACAAGGAGCTCCCGCCATACGTTAAAAAGGGCAGGGCTATCCCTTTAACCGGCATGATCCCTACGACCATTCCGATATTCTGGAAAATTTGCACACTCATACTAAATGTAATTCCCGCACAAATATACGTACCAAAAGAGGTTTGTGATTTATGCCCGATTCTAATAATTCGATAGAGCAAAAGCATAAATAAAAGCACAACGAACGCAGCAATAAGAAAACCGCCTTCTTCTGCTACAGTTGCAAAGATAAAGTCTGTATGTTTCTCAGGAATGTAAACATTCCCCTGCATGTATCCTTTTCCTGAAATTTCACCGCTCCCTACAGCTAGCAAGGATTTTTGGCTTTGATAGGCTCCTTTACTATCCCCTGAAGGGTCCAGCCATCCGATGATCCGCTCCTGCTGATGCGGCTTTAACAAAGGAATTATATCTTTATAAATGATGTCCGGCTGGTAGAAAAATAAATAAACGAGCACCCCGGCAATAAGGGTTGGCACGAGAACAAAAACAGCCACTAACTTCCTTTTTAGACCTGCTAAGTACAGCATGCTCGCAATTGCAATAAAATAGAGAAAGACCATCCCTGTATCTGGCTGCTGATAGACAAACAAGGAGGGTGGAATCGTTACAAGCAGAATTTTCCCCACAAGTAATAAATCAGTTTGCACTGTTCTTAGAAAATGCGTTGCATTATGCCGTGAAATGAGTCTGGCAACCAGAATAATTAATGCTATTTTGAAATATTCTGATGGCTGAATTGAACCTATCAGGGGAATGCTAAACCATCTTTTCGCCCCATATATCATCGGAGCAATCTTTTCCGGAGAAAATCGCAATAGAATGATGGTTACAAATAACGTAATATAAGCGGGCCACGCTAACCTTTCAATTTGGTCAATATCAAGCTTAGCAACCATGATTAAAAGCGTAAAACCGATCAAATAATTGATTCCCTGTTTCAAGGCGAAATTTTGTGCTCCATACTGCCCTGTCTGCTGACTGCTATAAATAAATACGATGCTTATCATAAAAAAGGCCATCAAAATAAGCATGATGGCACCATCTAATCGTTTAAAAATTGTTGTTTCTGAGTTCATTTATTTTTCACCTTCAAACCAAATTGATCAACTATTACTGATGCCCCGCTTACACATCAGTGAAAGTCGGGCATGCCTCATTGGCTGCTCCCATCTGATGATGACAAGAAATCACGTAAAGCCTGCTTATTTTTTTCAAAATCAAGTTTAAGTACAGCTCCGACGTTTACCGTTTTATCCTCATAGGCATCTTCAAGTGGGATTCGAATGCTTTCCACTTTTTTGGAGTCACCAGCAATTAACCCTTTCCCAATTGATAGTATCGTTGGCGTATCGACATTTGTATCAATATACGGTGTTGCCATCCCAAGGATTTTTGGCAGGTTTAATAAACTATGGACACCGACTGCTTGGTCTTTGATTTTTGAAACTACTTCTTGCTGTCTTTCCACCCGGCCGAAATCACTTAAGCGATCATGACGAAAGCGCACATATCCTATTAATTTATCCCCATGTAATATTTGTTTACCGGGAAGAAGTGTCATCCCAATTCCATAGGACATTTCATATGGTATATCCACTTCAATACCGTTAGGGGCTACGAGATCAACGATTTTTGAAAACCCTTCAAAATCGACAATGGCGTAGTAATTAATATCGACATCAAAATTTTCCTTAATCGTTTTCCGGACTAATTCTGGACCGCCAAGGGCAAATGCCGCATTGATTTTATTCTTGCCATGTTCGGGAATATCGACATACGAATCCCTCATAATCGAAGCGACCTTCATATTATGTGTTTTTTGATTATAGTGAGCAATCATTAAGGTATCAGAACGTGCATGCTCCTCACCGCGCGAATCACTGCCAAGCAATAATATATTAATCTCGCCAAATTGGGGTTCAGCGCCTTGGAAGTCATCATACGATGTGTGTGCGTCCATATGCTTGCCATTACTCGCTTCTGCTAAGCCATTTTTATATTGATAAACACAATAAATTATGACGGATATAAATAATACTAGTACTGTTAAAAGGCTGTTTCTAAGCCATTTCCGTTTCTTTTTTGTTCTTGTTCTGTATTCCATTTTACCTATCACCTGTCAATTTCATTTTTGTTTCAAACATTTTTGGATAATAAATCTAAACCAAGTTTCACGGCGACTGCATCGTCTAAATAGCCAATTGGAAAAATGTAATCCGGGATCACATCCACCGAAATAATAAAATATATGAGCACACTGCCAATGATCGCAAGCTCAATAGGAGAACCTTTCTTTAAGCGAAACCGCTCAAACATCTCTTTTAACTGGCTGATAAACGGTCCGATGCTGCCAACTTTTCTCAGTTTTTTCTTAAAACCAGTAAGAATCGTCTCTTTTCCCTCATCGGTCTCGGCATAATGTTGATATTTCGCCAATTGCTGTTCAACCGACTCAACTGAAAACGGTTTATTGTTCCATTCAGATGAATCGAGAATGTTTTGAATGCTGTCTATCGACCAGTGTATATCTGACCCCTGCTGTTCCTGGCTTTGGTCCACTGGGTATCCGGCAGCTACAAATAAATCAGTGATCGGAACTCCAAGGCAGTCAGCGATTTTTTGTAAATGTTCAGGCTTTGCCCTTCGTTTTCCATTTATAATTCTTGAAATTGTGGCCGTATCAATTGTTGTTAGCTCACTAAGCTTTCTCATTGATAATGACTTTTCCTTCAGTAATTCTTTTAACAATAAACCAAGTTTACTCGTTTTATGTTGATCCGCCATACTCTTCTATCCCCTTCAAACAGAAAAATTCAGCTTGTTATAACATGAGAAATTGAATTTTTTACTATTTTTTTAGATTAATAAAGTTAGTGTCATTGTGGAATATACCGGATAATTGACACTTTGTCAACATTGGTTAAAGATTAGAAAAATTTAAAAGAAAGCTGTAACAGCAGTAATTAAAATGATGATTCCGCAAATGATGGTTCCAAATTCCTCTCAAAGCGGGACCCGTCTCTTAAAAAGAAAAAATTATAGATGTAATAGAATCTTTGCAACGGTAAAGTATAAAATTAAACCTGTTCCATCGACTAAAGTGGTAATAAATGGGCCAGAAACGATTGCCGGGTCAACCTTCAACTTGTTCAAAATCATTGGCAAAACAGCTGCTACCATGGAAGCCCAGATTACGATAAATAATGCGGAAATCGCAACAACTGCCCCAACGTTGAAATCAACACCGAGGAAGAAGGCGCGGATTAAAGCCACTGTCCCCATTGTTAGACCGAGAAAAAAACCTGTCGATACTTCTTTTCTAAACACCTTGAAAATATCTTTAAATTCAACTTCCCCTACGGCCATCGCCCGCACTAATGTTGTTACTGTTTGTGAGCCCGTATTCCCCCCTGTCCCGATTAAGAGCGGTACAAAAAAGGCTAAAGCGATTTGCTCGGAAAGTGTGTCCTCATAATGCCTTAACACGGTTCCCGTATAAGCCTCGGCAACAAACAGAATTAACAGCCAGCCAATTCTTTTTCGATAAATGCTCCAGATCGAATTTTTAAAGTATGGGTCCGTTAACGGTTGACTTCCGCCAAGCTTTTGAAAATCTTCGGTTGCTTCCTCGTGAATGACGTCAATTAAATCATCAACGGTAAGAATTCCAATCATTCGCTGATTGTGGGTGACAACCGGAATGGCAACAAGGTCGTATTTTGACAACACAGCCGCAGCTTCCTGCTGATGGACGTAGACAGAAACGGAAATCGGTTCCCCTTGGATGATATCTTCCAAGACTGTTCCTTCCTTAGCCAAGATAATATCTTTTAAAGAAACAACCCCGACTAGTTCACCGTTTTTATCTACCACATAAATGTAAGAAACAATCTCCGCCTCATGACCCACTTTTCGAATGTGTGCTAAAGTGTGCTCGACAGTCCAGTGAATTCGTGCCCCTACATAATCGATTGTCGCCAATCTTCCGGCGGTATTTGGTTCATAGTTCATCAGCGTATTAATCTTCAACCGATAATCGTCTGGCAGATAGTCCATTAGTTTTTTTGCTTGATTCGGATGAACCGATAAAAGCAGATTTACGATCGTATCACTTGACATTTCATTTAAAAGATCCGATTTATATTGTTCCTTCATTCGAAGGAGAATTTTATATTGCAGCTCCGGTTCTAAATATTCAAGAATTTCTGCCCCTAGCGAGGTTGGTACTAAAAAGAAAAATGTTAATTGTTCTTCCGTATCTACTTCACTCACCATCGCAGCTATATCAAATGGCTGTAAATCGCCAATTAATTCATTTAAATTGCCTTGATTTTGCGCTTGTAAAATGCTTTTCAATTCAAGCATCATATTTTGTTCCATGATCAAAACCTCCTTTTTTTACCTTGACTTGAGGTATTTTATGTTTAGTCCTTCTTGATAAATTGGTTAAAATCCCCAATGAAATTAACATAAATATTAATGAAGATCCACCATAACTTACGAACGGCAGAGGTACTCCGGTTATCGGGAGTAAACCCGAAACAGCCGCTAAATTGAAAATGACCTGTACCATGATTTGAAAAGTTAATCCTATTGCCAATAATTTAGCAAACGGATCTTTTGCGTTAAGGGCAATACGGACCCCGCGGTACATGATAAATAGATAAGAAAAAATAACTAACATAAGTCCAAATATCCCGAGCTCTTCCAATATAACAGCCATGATAAAATCGGTATGTGCTTCAGGAAGATAGCCAAATTTTTGAATACTATGTCCCAGCCCCTTCCCCCACGTCCCTCCAGAGGCGATCGCGTGGTAAGAACTTATTAACTGATACCCGTCGCCGTATGGATCGGCAAACGGATTGCGAAACGATAATATTCGGTTCATGCGATAGGGTGCGGAAATGGCAAAAAAACCAATTCCTCCTACAGCTATACCTCCTAAAAGGATCAGGTGAATAATCCGTGCTCCCGAACACAGAAGGATGAATCCGCAAGGTAATAAAATGGCCGTTGCGGTTCCTAAATCCGGTTGTTTTAATATCAGTAAAAAAACGAAAGCCAATATGAACAGCGGCGGCATGACACCCTTCCAAAAATGGGCAATATAGGCTTGTTTTTTGGCGTATACATTGGCAAAATAAATGATCATCACCAGTTTGATCGCTTCAGTAGGCTGGATCAGAATAGGCCCTAAATGGAGCCAGCGCTGCGAATGGTTCCTTTCCACACCAAACCCTGGAATTAACACCATAATCAATAAAATAATCGATATTACTACCAAAATAGGGCTCAGTTTACCGTAAACACGATAAGGAAATACAATTGTGATGACCATCAGAACAATTCCGATTCCTAATGAGTGAAGTTGTTTTGTATAAAAGTAGCGAGAATCGTGGAAATCCACCGAAGCGATCGGAAAGCTCGCACTATATACCATAACAAGTCCAAACAAACATAAGAAAATGGCCGTTATGACCAATAAATAATCGATTTTTTTTAACCGTTTCAGGTCCATTTCATCACCTCTTGTTGACGATTATCGAGAACTTCGACACAACCCAGATAAATTTTTCAGGCAGAAAAAATAGCCTTTATTTCTCAATTAGCGGAAATAAAGGCTATGTTTGCACATAAAAAAACTATATTCGCACGACAATTTTTTAGAGAATTGACAGCTTAATAGATTATTACCTAAGTTTCCCCTCGTTCAAGTTTTAGCACTAAATAGCATAGGTACGTTTACCAGCTTCATTAAAAAAGACCTTCTTCCGATCTTTCCTGTTGACCCATTGGCGTCTCTCGACATTTTTGGGCAGAAGCGTTTCTCTATTTAGGAGCCTCACCTAACAGAATACTTTAAGTGTTTATTAGATTAATTAAAATATATGTTTTTGTTGTCAAAATGTCAACGAAATTATTCAACGGGAGTACAGAATGTTTTAAAAAAAATTCTTCGTCATGAAAAAGCGGTATTATTTTTTGATAATTCAATCGTTTTATTGAAAATAAAATTATTGTAAAATATATTTATTTTAAAAATATTTAGTAGAAATAACGCAATTGAATTGTATAATAAATTGTATAATTTTAAAGTGAAATGGTGAGGAACACATGCGCGCGTATAATGAAAAAATAAGTATCTATCATGGAATGGTATCGACCATTGCTGCAAACCTAGCAAGTAATTTCTTTCCGATTTTTGCCATATCCATCCTAGGAGCCACTAATTATCAAGTTGGTTTAATCAGTTCCCTGCCGCCGCTAGTCGCCTTAATCATGACAATACCAGCTGCTATTCTATTAAATCGCTTAGACGAACAAAAGAAAACGGTCGCTATCTCAGTTTTAGGAGCGCGGGCGCTATTTATCCTGTTAGTTGGTGTTATTTTTATCCCTACTCCTTATCAAGCATGGGCTTTTTTATTGATAATTGCATTAATGAATGTTCCGGGAACAATTTCGAACATCGGCTGGCAAACACTGATTAGTGGGATGATTCGTGATGAGCGCAGAGGAGCCTTTTTTAGTGACCGCAATCGACTGTTAACCATAGTAGGGATGATTACTACCTTAATTATCGGTGTGGTAATGAAAAAACAAACCGATAATGCCGCTGCTTACCAAGGCTTGTTTTTTCTCGCCTTTATTTTTGGATTGTTAGAAGTATTTTTCCTAATGAAGCATAAGGAAACAGTGCTGCCGAAACTGAATAAAGAGAAGAAGAACGCCTCGATGGACTGGTCCATCTTTAAAGATCAGGGGTATAAATGGTTTCTGATTACCGCATTATGCTTTAACTTCTCTTGGCAGATGGCTTGGGGGCTTTTCAATATTTACAATGTGCGGTATGCGCATGCGACCATTCTCTGGATTAGTATTTTTTCCGTTGGCAGTCAGTTGGTGCAAATCTTCTCTTTCCCATTATGGAAAAAATGGGCTGAACAGAAATCAAACACATTAATGCTTGTCTGGGTAGCAGCCGGGATGGCTACAGCACCGTTTTTAACGGTATTGTCTACTAATTTCATCTATCTAACCTTCGTGCAAATGTCATCGGGTTTCTTTGTATCTGGAACAATGCTGTTGTTGTTCAACCTCCTGTTGGAACAATCTCCAAAGGAAAAGAGGACATACTGCATTACCACCTACAATGTCCTGTTATCGTTTGTCGCCTTTATGGCACCACAAATCGGAATCTGGCTTTTAGAATCAACCGGAATGCAAAAATCAATGGGATTAATCTCCGTATTTAGATTTATGAGCGCTCTTGTTTTCCTGCTCATGTATATGAAATTTATGAAAAGCAAAAAAGGTTTAGAAAAATTACAAATATAACGATGCTAAGTTTCATATTTTAGAAGGTGAGTTGATTTTTAGCAAAACGGGGGGAGAAACATGATCTTAATCAATCATCAACCTGTCAAGCCCGAGGAGCTCCTTTCCACTATTACAAATGCTGAACAGAAAACCATTCTTAAACAAATGGCCGCCTTTAACGAAACTTATCAATATCGCTCTGTTGACCAATTAAAATTTGAACTTCTATTTAGAAGCAATACAATGAAGGCAGCCCGGGAGCTGAACAAAAGCGGTGCGAAGTTTACTACGTATAGCTATGCATTCTGTAATAAGAAGTATTGGGATCGCTTAGGTAACGGCGGCTTCCTTTTAAAGCCTGATGTTCGTCCTTCTGCCGGTATTTTAGATATCATAAAAAATGGAAAACTATACGCCTTTGAATGCTCCACTGGGATTGCTATTGTTTTATATATCGCTGCATTATATTCGCTCGGAGAAGAGAGGTTTAATATCCTGTTTGCCAGGCTTTACTTGATGGATTGGCAATTTGATGATGACCTGCCGATTCTCCAAAAAAATGGCGATGATTACCTGCCTGGGGATGTCCTCCATTTCAATAATCCCGACTTTGATCCGAAACAGCCATGGTGGCGGGCTGAAAATGTGATTTATTTTGGTGACGATCAATACTACGGACACGGGGTAGGAATCCAAAATGCAAAAACCATTATTGACTTTTTGAATAAAAAAAGAAAGCCCGAACCGAAGACTTCCGCTTACCTCATGAGTATGATTACAAGACCTAATTATCAATTGATTTTTTACTAAGAAAAGCGCAAGCGCCCTGTTCAGCGGAGTATGGCCTGGAGCACTCCAACTGAGATAAAGGAAACACGGCGAGCGGAGCGAATCGATGTTGACTTATCGTAGGGCGGAGTGCGAAGGACATTAGCCGTTAGGGCGCTGGAGCTGGACAATTCTCAAAGTCAAAAATATATACTCCCTCTTATTTACTAAAAAAGCTTGGCGGTGGGGTACTTCCCCGCGCCAAGCTTCTATTTTTTATTTATGACGGCTGCACCGGTGGTACAAGCTTGATTTCCCGGTTGGCATAAATAGCCTCTATTTCAGCGGATTGTAACAACGTTTGGATCTCATTTGCAGGCAGTTTGATGGCCACGCCATTAAGGGCAGCTGTATAGTTATGGACAATTCGATAAGGAATTTGCTTTTCGCCTAAATACTTTTCCGCGTCCTTCTGAAACCGTTCATGACTATCTTTGACGTCCTGTTCCGCTTGTTCCAATGTTAAGGGAATTCCACTTGCTTCTGCCAAGGCGACAGCCGTTTTTGCGGGCTTTGTCTTAAAATGAATAATAATCGTTACCTCTGCCGGGCTATTCATATTAATCTTTGGGTCAATATAAATATTCTGCGTCATTACCTCTTCCCCCTTCGGTTCTTCCTGTTCTTCCGTTGGACTAATTTGTACTTCCTTATCCCGTTTATGTTGAGTATAAAATACACCAACACCTACCAAAGACAGCAGACAAAATATCAGTAAAACCTTTCCCCCTTTTGGCAAATCCATACCCCCTTCTAGAAATAGGTATAGTTATACGCTACTACTCTTAATCATTAATTGCAATTTACTCCTATTGATATTTCAGATATTTCTATAAAATCAATTTATAGCAAAGTTCCTTGGCTGAAAATGCTGTTTCATCTACTTCATCAAAATCATTTTTATAACCCAATATCTATAAATGCCTTATCCGCTTTTACTTCTTGTTTTATCATTTTGGTACTTTTTAACCATTCCGCGACCTGTTCCCAGGTTTCTTTGTCTTGGCTGCCGAATGGTTTGTCTTTTGCGTCCATCAGCGGGAGCAGGATTTGTAAGCTTTTCGTTTCGATATCCTTTTCCAGTGGTGAGGTTTTCTCTTCATGCCCCAATAATATAGACAAGCCTTCTTCTGGATGATCCACAACAAATTGTTGTCCCTTGGTAATCGCAGCGAGAAATTTTTTAAATACTTCTGGTTTTGCAGTTAACCCTTTTTCACTACCAACCAAAACCAATTCATAATAATCCGGAACCCCATAGTCTGCAGGATTTAAGGTACGCATCGGATGGCCCTCTTTGTCCAACAATAATTTCTCATGATTGATAAATCCACCCATTAGGGCATCGGTTTTTTTCGTCGCCATCGCGGGGATTAAGTCCCAGCCGACATCGACCATCTTTACCTTCTTCGCATCCCCGCCATCTGTTTTCATCATTGTTTGAATAATTGCTTCATCTAATGGAATTGCTGGGTAACCTATAGTTTTACCCATTAAATCCTTTGGTGAATGGATTGGCCCATCTGTGGGTACCATCAATTGAATTAATGGATGGCGAACAATTGCAGCAAATGATTGCACCGGAATATCCTCACTCCGTGCCACCAGTACCTGTGGCTGATAGCTAATCGACATATCAATTTTTTCCGCCGCAACAAGTCTTAGGGGATCATTCGTATCAGCCGGCATTTGGATTTGCACATCTAGCCCTTGTTCTTTGAAATAGCCCTTTTCTTTAGCTGCATATAGAAAAGAGTGCACCGCATTTGGATACCAGTCCAGCATTAAACTCACCTTTTGTAAATTGCCAGCACCACCAGAGGCTTTATCTGATGCCCCTTTTCCGCATGCACTTACTATAAGTATCAATAAACAAATCATAATGAAAAAACTTCTTTTCACTGTCGAAGTCATCCTCTCAAGTTGCGAATTTTATTTTTTAATAACTGTTTTTCTATGAAACTAATCATTAAAAACAGCATGATGCCTAGCAATGACAGCAGGAATATCGCGGCAAACACGGCATCCGCTTGTAAATTCCCTGACATCCGCCGGCTGAAGTAGCCTAAGCCAACACTTGCACCAAGCCATTCACCAATCGTTGCTCCGACAACACAATAAACAGCAGCCATCTTTAACCCAGACAGGATCGCTGGCAAGGCCATCGGTACCTGAATTTTTTTAAAAATCGTCCAGCGATTGGCACCCATTGTCAGCAGTAAGTCACGGTATTCCGTCCCTCCTGACTTCAGCCCATCATATGTACTTACAACGATTGGAAAAATCGAGATTAATATCGTCACGGCGATTTTGCTCCAGATCGAATACCCGAACCACATGATAAAGATCGGCGAAATCGCAATCAACGGGATAGTTTGTGAAATGACGAGAAACGGGTACAATATTTTCTCTAAGGCACGAGAAAAATGCATCCCCGCGCCAAGCAGCAAGCCGCATCCAAGTGATATTCCAAAACCACTCAAAACCTCTATTAGGGTTGCGGGCAGATGTTCTTCCAAAAGGAGCTGCCGGTTTTCTATAAGTGACCGCCAGATTGCGGAAGGTGACGGTAATATGAAAGGCGGCACCAACCCATTTCTGACAACCCACTCCCAGCCACTAATTAATAGAATCGAAACAAGTATAAACAGGCCATACTCTCCCAGCCATTTTTTCCAGTTAATTTTCATGGTGAATCAAACTCTCCAGTTCTTGTTTCTTCGTGATTGCGTATGTAAGTTTTGCGACTGATAACAACGATGGATTAGACAGGCCAATCCTCTCCTCTATAAACCATATCCCAAAACATATACTCAAAGCGGGAGGTTGTCAGGAAATGTTCTTCAATAATAGCTAACTCCCATTCTGGCTTCCCATCTGTCAATTGGTCTAACAACTCAATCAGCCATACGGCAAATGAACCAAAATCGTCAGATGAATACATTTTTATCCAATCACCGTAAAAGGGATGCTCACTAGCTAACGGATATTTAGCTGCCAACATTTTTCCAATTTCCCAATAGCTCCATGCACAAGGTAGGAGGGACGAAATTAGTTCTTCTAGCGATCCGCTGTGAGCAACATTCAGCATGTATCGTGTGTAGGCTAAGTTGTTGGGAGTAGGCTTTGTTTCTTCGAGCTGTTGCTTGGTTATACCAAATCTAGCAGCATACCCCCGATGCAATTCCATTTCTCCATGCAATGTTTCATGGAGCAGCTTTGCAAAAACTGCCATCGTGTCGAGGTCCCTTGCTTTAACCGAACCCAATGCAAACAGCTTGGAATAGTCGATTAAGAACACATAATCCTGCTTCATATAACGGATGAAGGATTCAACCGGCAGGTCACCTGTTCCCAATCCTTCCACAAATGGATGTTGATGCGTTTTTTCCCATATTTCTTTTACCTTTTCATGTAGCCGCAGTGAAAATTTCATGATTACTCCCCCATTTTCTCCATTTAACTTCAAGTATTGCCTTTTGCCGGACAGAATTCCTGAAAAATCGCCTTTGTTCAAACGAGCCAACCCGTCTATCGGCGATTTTTGGGGTTCTATCGGCGAATTTACTGTTTCTATCAGCGAATTTGCCTTTTCTATCAGCGAATTTGCACATCCAACCATATTTTAAGGTGTGCTCAGTTTTTAATAGATTGACCTGCTTTGATCAACACTTTCTTTCTTAAGAAAATAATTAAGATCACTAACCCCAACAGGGCCCCAGCGAACGAGCTAAAAATAAATAAGGGGATAAAGCCAAAAAGGGTTGCTTCTTTGCCGAGTAATAGAGTTGCAATTGGATAGCATAGAATCGCGCCAATAATCCCCGTTCCAATTACTTCCCCAATGAATGCAAAATAGATTTTTCTAGTTTTTAAAAATAATAGCGATGCCAGCAATGCCCCGACCATACTTCCCGGGAAAGCAAACATGGAACCGGTTCCCATCATATTTCTGAGCAGGGAGACACAAAAGGCTTGAGCGACAGCGTAAAAGGGACCTAATAGCACTGCTGACAAAACATTTAGGAAATGCTGCACTGGAAAGACCTTCGTAAAACCAATCGGAATAGATACCATGGAACTGGAAATTGTGCCAATCGCAATCATCATCGCCGTAAGCGTAAGTTTATACGTTTTGTTCATAACATTTTTCCTCCCCAACATTATTTCTTAATGCTCTTGCTGCATCCATGGGTGAATCTGCCTGGCTGATGGCAGTAATCACCGAAACTCCATCTGCTCCCGCTTTAATAACGGAAGCAGCATTTTTACTTGTGATTCCGCCGATACCCACGATTGGAACAGTGTATCCCTCTTTCCTTAATGCTTGAATGAGAGTTGTCCCCCGTGACGGCTTTGCATCCAACTTCGTTTTTGTCGGAAAAACAGGTCCAATCCCGAAATAATCAGCCCCATCCCTCAGGGCGATCATCGCCTCTTCCTTGCTATGTACAGAAACACCAAGGAGCTTACCGCCGATCTTTTCCCTCACTAGCTTCACTTGCTCATCCTCCTGCCCGATATGAACACCATCTGCATCAATCTCTAATGCCAGTTCGATATCGTCATTGACAATGAAAGGAATCTGGTGCTGTTTGCAGATTGCCTGGAGTTCTTTGGCAAGCGCGCATTTTTCAACTCCCGTTAAAGCCCCTTCTCCCTTTTCTCGGAACTGAAAAAGGGTAATTCCACCTGCGATGGCTTCCTTTAATACTTCGACAGGATTTTTCCTGCAGTTCGTACTGCCCATGATAAAATAAACGCTTAATGCCTCACGCAAGTCTTTCATGATCCCGCCAACTCCTCTTTTAAGGTTCGTTTTCGATATGCCCAATGGTTAGTGGGTCCGTGACCCTGACCAATCGCTATTCCATCTTCAATTGCTGCTTGAATAAAATCCTTTGCTGATAAAACAGCCTGATAAACATTTGAGCCCTTAGCTAATTCAGCTGTTATAACGGCGGAGAAAGTGCATCCTGTTCCATGTGTATTCCTTGTTTGAATGCGCTTGCTCGTAAAGGTGTAGAACTCGGCGCCATCAAATAATAAATCAGTTGATTCAGATTTATTTTCATCATGTCCGCCTTTGATGACGATATTTTTCACACCTATTTCATAAAGTCGTTTGGCTGCTTCTTTCTTATCCTCGAATGTCCGAATCACCATGCCAGTCAGCACTTCCGCCTCAGGAATATTCGGAGTCACCACTTTAGCTAGCGGCAATAAATTCTTTTTCATAGATAAAATGGCTTCCTGCTGGAGCAAGGAGGCGCCGCCTTTTGCGATCATCACAGGGTCGACAACCACATTCTCCCATTGATATTTTTCAAGTTGTTCCGAAACAGCCTCGATAATTTCTGCGCTAAAAAGCATTCCTGTTTTCACAGCATCCGTACCGATATCGTGCCCGATGGCCTCAATCTGTTTGGCAACTGCCTCAACTGTCATCGGATAAACTGCATGAACTCCCAATGTATTTTGAGCCGTGATTGCAGTTAAAGCCGACATGCCGTAAACCTCTAATTCTTGGAATGTCTTCAAATCAGCCTGAATCCCCGCACCGCCGCCGCTATCAGAACCTGCAATTGTTAATGCCTTTTTCATCTCACATTCCTCCGTTGATTTTTTTAAAAGAAGCATATAATTTTATCTCTTCAGTCGAAACCAATGACAATTGATTTAAAAATTCGATTTGGAAGCTGCCCGGTCCCAGTTCCGCGGTTTTCCGTGCTGCCTGTTCAGCTGCGATGCCATAGTAACTTAAGGCGGCTACAGATGACGTGAGCAGATCCTTTTCCACTCCCGCAAATGCTCCAATTACAGAAGTTAATAGGCAGCCGGTACCTGTTACTTTTGTCAAAATCGGGTGTCCATTGGCAATTGTATAAGTCGTTTCTCCGTCTGACACTACATCTTCTTTTCCGGTTACGACGACGACACAATTCAATTTTTGGGCAGCGGTGATAGCGAGGTCAAGGAGGTTCCCTTTAGCATCTCCTGCATCAACGCCCTTAATTTCCCAATCTTCTCCAACGACATTGGCGATTTCAGCGCCATTCCCTCTTATCACTGAAACATTGACTTCCTTCATGATTTTTTGAGCAGTTTCCGTTCGGTACCGGGTGGCACCGGCGCCAACCGGGTCAAAAATGACGGGAATATCATGTTCATTGGCGGCTTTTCCAGCCAGAATCATTGCCTCCACCGTCTGCGAATTTAACGTCCCGATATTCAATACTAGTGAACTAGCAATCTGCGCCATGTCTGCTGCCTCTTCAACTGCATTAGCCATTACCGGTGATGCACCAAGGGCAAGTAGCCCATTTGCTGTAAAATTCGTGACCACGACATTTGTGATGTTATGGACAAGCGGATTTACCTCCCTTACTTTTTGTAAAGTCTCGGATAATTTAATTTTTTCCATTTTACTCTCTCCTTTTTATAACAATAAAAAAACCAGATCCCTTAAAAAGGACCTGGTTAGTAAGCATGCGAATAAAATAACTTCACTTAACTACTTTCCTACGCTGGTATTACCCAGATCAGGTCCAAAGGGTTAAAAACATAACGTTTTCTCTCAGCCTGAATTCAGGGCACCCCTAGTAGATACATCACATATTAAATTAGGTTCATAATAGCGCTAAATAATTTGAAAGTAAAGAAGATTATTTATATGTTTGATGATTTTGTGAAAAAGCTTAAATAAATTGCAGAATAAAACTATATAAGCACAAAAAATGCTCAGAACTTTATAAAGTTCTGAGCATTTTTTAATCTTTCATATACAACATAAACTCCGAATATCAGGATTCACTAACTTTTAGTTTATTTTGAATTAGACCAAAACCAAGTCCAACAGGGTCTACCAAGTATGCAAGATAAAAATCATCAAACTCCATTTTTTCACGCACAATCATCGCACCATTGTTTTTAGCAATAGAAATTGCCTCATCAATTGAATCAACTTCAATTTGAATACGAGTTCCATATGGATAATCATTTGGTCCTCTTCCAATTCCTCCGTCAATTCCAGGTTTTACATTTTTTCCAGTCGTAACAGCCCAATAATCCCATTTAGGTTCGGCAATTTCCCAACCAAAAACTTTTGAATAAAATTCCGCTGCTTTCTCAGGTTCTTGGCTATTTAGTTCAAATCCAATTACTCTTCCCATTCGCCATCAATTCCTTCAAAATTTGTTTTAGAAATATCAGTTAATATTTCTATACTTTACAGAAAATACCTGCAAATAAATAAAAGAATTGTTCGAAAAGAATCTAATTCGGTGAATATCAATTTCCAATTTTAGCTTTTCGCTAAATCCATTAGCTCTTTTAGTTCATTTGTAAACCCCTTTACCGCACGATGATCGACCACTGTGACAGGAACACCCATAAAACCAAGGTTCTCCACTTCTTTTTGATATTGAGAATTGACTGACACGTTTCTGGCTTCAAACGGAATCCCTTCTTGTGTCAGTACTTGTTTGACCATATCACATTCAATGCAGTCGTTTGTAGTATAGACGATGACCTGTTTTTTCATTTTTTATTTTCCACTCTTTCTAGGTTTTTGTAGGTTATATAGGAAATAGGAAAAGCCGACCTTGAACTCGATAATTGTCAGTTCTTGCGCTTTCCCAAACAATAATTACATTATAAACAATAAACGATAAATTACTATATTAGCAGTGCAAAAGAAATAAACCACATCAAAAACCCGAAATTCACTTAATAAAATTACACAAAAAACCAAAATGTCCACCTGGGGTGGACATTTTGCCGAAAGTGTCTTTTTGTGGTGCCTGACACCCTTTCTTTTAACCGTTATGGCTGTTTGCATGTATAGGGGTGTATATTTTTTTGATAAATTTATGAACTAGATCTGGCAATATTTTTTTGCGTCTTGTTACAAGCGCCGTGACCATCGCCTTTTTTTCATCCTTTGACACATTCCAGTCATCAGGGATAATTTCAACGATTTCCTCTATTAAAAGAATAGGAAGGGTTTGAAGGACTTCCAATTGTTCGAAAAATAGTTCCTCATCCTCGATAAAGGATGCCATTATTTCATGTGTTGCACTTTTGAGCAATTCAATAGGAAGATGATCGAGCTCATCCAGATGCCAGCTGTATGATCCGAAAATTTCCGCCTGATCAATCATCCATAATTGGTAGGAATTCGTACTTTCTTCACGTAAAAGAATATTCTTCCGTGTGCGGTCCCGGTTACAAAGCCAATAATCTAATAGAATTATTCCTGCTAATGACTGATGATTAATAATCTGTGAAATATTGGAAACTTGATGACCATCTAAACAATTGGGAATATACAACGAAGCAAATTGGTGCTGTGCAAGGCTCATCTCTCTGAGCTCGGGTACCCGTGCTGAGAATTCTGGAGGAATTTCGATTATTTTTGCAAAGGGAATCGGCAGTCCAAGATATCTACCTAAGCAATATCCGACCCATTCATTTGCTAATGATTTTTCAAAACCCGCTTGAAAATATTTTACGACATAGTCTTTTCCATCACTAAAAGTGATTAAATGAGCATTCGATTTCCCTTCTAGCTTCCTTAGGTAAGTAGTGGGTTCGATCATTGAGGATTCACCTCACCATTGCCATTCGTTATAGATGGAACCCATTTTTGTAATAAATGAATATATTGTTCCGCTACCACCTGAATCGCGAACAAATCTTCCACCCTTTGTATTGCAGCTTGTGACATCTGTTGATGTAGTTTCGATTCGTCGATAATCCCATAAATTTGATTGACAGCATCCTCCACATTCTGGCCTCGATAAAGCATTCCTGTTTCCCCATTTACAACGAGTTCATTAATTGGCATAATATTGGAAGCAACTACGGGCACGCCGCATACCATTGACTCGATAAAGGTATTGCCGAATGATTCTGCTTTAGTAGTAGCGAGGGTGCAGCCGCCAGATTGACGGATTTTTGCATAAACATGTGGCATTTGCTGATAGGGAATAACAGGAAACCACTTGATAATTTCAGTGAGTTTCTCCGCTTGCCATACAGCAGCGAATTCTTCACGCTGTACACTTTGCGCTCCGCCAATCACCCAAATTTCAATATCATCACGTTCGCTGTTTATCCTTTTGGCGACCTCAATCAACATTGGCCAGTTTTTGCGCCTGTCCAGCCGGCCAATCCAGCCGATGATCTTTTTACCGGTCGGCAATACGGGAGCGCTGTTGAAATCAATTTCCTCATCTGATATCGCTCGGAAAAAAGACGTATCAACACCATTATGGATAACGTGAATAGGGATATCCTCTGTAAGAATAGAAACCAAACGCCTTTGATACTGCGAAGGAACGATGATTAGTTCAGGGTGAATTCCTTTGAAGTTTTTTAAATGGGGCTGGAGCTTGATCAGCTCAGGTGTGCGAGCTTCAATAAAAACAGGACCTTTAAATTTGGCCTTACGGATCCATTTATAGGCGGACCCTGTGTCGACGACAATGATTGCATCATATGCATTGTCCTTGATAATCCTAATAATCTTGCGTTCATCTTTTGTTAAATATACGTTGGCAACATCCTGCATAATATGGAGCCCGCCGTGGTCGGTCGTATAAAGAAATTCAGTTTCAATTCCCTGCTTTTTAAAATAAATCGAACGATTTCGCCATCCGGCATTGACACCGCCTACAGTGAGCAGCCGCCAGATTACAAGTACTTTCATTTTGTCAGCTCCTTGTATGATTGGATCCCCTCCTCAGTTTGTTTGGCTTTTGTGTTCGCCTGTCTCCTTATTAAGGATCGAATTCCCCAAGAGCTGCCGATTATTTATTTATAGTACCGGCTTTTGTGCTTGCCACTTATACGATCACGATATCTTTCCCCTTCATACCGTTTTCCCCTATGGTGATGTTTATCATGAGTGCGCCGGAATTCCCCTTCATACCGTCTTTCTTGTTTACGGCCTTTATCCCTGTCTCGATCACGGTCTCGGTTCCGATCCCGATCTCGATCCCTGCCGCGAGTTAGACCCTGCTCAAGTGAATCCCAATATTGATCGATTTTTTCCATTACCGCTTCAGGGTCCTTTCCACGAGCAAGCATCGTTTTGACCCATTCTTCCTTGAACACCTTTTGGACTAAGCCTTGTAATTGAAGTACGTATTTTCCCTCATCCTCGGTTGTTAACAACTTTTTACTGAGATTTTTTAAAGTCTCTTTGTTAGGTTTTTCAGGAAGCAGTATTTGGTATATTTGGTGGGATATTTCTTCCATTCGAATGTAGTGGAGCCATTCCTCGTACAACTTGGGGGCCATTTCTTTGACATGTGTTAAAAATAATGCTTTATTTTCATCCCCTAATGAATTCAATAATTTCCTTGGATACGGGTATACACGGTCGCGCCAAACTGTTCTGGCGACATCAATCACTTTTAGGCTGCCATCATCTTGGACGTAAATTTGCCGCTTATGATGATCAATCCGTTCAAAACCGATTTCTTTAAATATGATTAACATCTCAATTAATTTGGAGGAGAGTGCCGGCGTTAGTGGCTGGGATTGCAGGTATTCACGGACATCGACCCCTCTAACAATATCCATTGCAATATAGTTCGGCCCTTTTGCATGTATTTTCGGGAAAAGCTCTGTATTCTGCCCGAGCGATAAGGCATAGTGTTCTCGGTCACAATCTTCAGTATTACCAAACACTTTTACGCAAATATCATCAGAAAATTGAAAAACCGCTCCTTGCCTGCCTTTACCAAGCATGCGTAAGGGTGATTTATTCACTACTTCGACATCGGCATTCACCACATTCAAAACTTGGATACGATTAATCCAATTATTTAGTAGTTTAGTATTCATAAGAACCTCCTTTAAATCGTATAAAAATTAGCAAACAATCGTTAATTGGAAGCCAATTAACTAATTTCCATTTATTTTTAAATCCGATAAAAACCTGCCATAATCAAGTCTTGTCCTCTTTTATATTTAATTCATGGTAGTAAGAAAATGTATAGGCAAGCGGCTAAAAAACGAAAAAACTATAAGATGTATCTTTATGGCACTCCGCCCCACTTCAAAAAAACCGCCGTTCGAGAAACTCGAACGACGGCTGTTATTTTTAGCGACTATCAAATATGGTGCCTGACACCACCCTCTAGCGCAACATTACTCCTGTTAAAAAGGTTAAAAATACGTGGGTGCCTAGTTTGACGGTTGGCTGGACTTGTGTGTCTTTGAGTGGGTCAAGGCAGACGATGTCCATGGCGTTAACCTTTGGATGTCTGGCGGCTGCTAGCACTCCTTCGAGCAGTTCAACTGTTGTCATGCCCCCCGGTGTTGAGGCCGGTACCCCTGGGGCATATGCAATATCAAGGACATCCATATCCACTGTTAAATAAATCGCATCCACTTTTGTCTCCAGCTCCGCTAAACATTGACGGACTGTTTCTTCGATGCCTTTTTTCCTTGCATTTCGAAGAGAAATATAATTAACGCCTTGTTCATCGGCGTACTGCTTTAAATCCTTCGTGTTAAAAAAACCATGCAGACCGATATTGTACATATTAGAGCCCTTAACCACACCGCTTTCAATCAAATTACGCATCGGTGTACCGTTCGAAGGGCCATTATCGGTCATGTCCCGTAAATCAAAATGAGTATCAAACTGGAGGATGCCGATTTTTTCAGCAGGCTTCGCTTGATGCAAGCCCTTTACCATCATCGCCGTAATCGAATGATCGCCTCCAATCGCACACACCTTGGCGCTTTCAAAATGCTGATGGAGAGCCGCCGATGCTTCAATGATATTCTCATGACAGCGCCGGATATCTGTGACGTGCATGGGAACATCGCCTGCATCCACCGCAATCCTCTCCGACAAATCAACGTCTTCATCAAGGTTATACGTAGTAAAACCCTTCCAAGCGCGGCGGAAGGCATCAGGGAATTCTGAAGCCCCCGAAGCACTGATCGATGAACGGGAAAGCGGGACGCCGACTACGACAAAATCGACGTTATTTTTCTCGGGAGCAGGAACATCGGTCAAGGGCTGAATCCATTCGTGAACCTTAGAAACAACCGCCCCTTGTTCAGGCCTCACCCATGTAAAGCTTGGCGGATTTAGTTTAGGATAGAGAAAGCTCTTCAACTAGCTGACCCCCTTTAACAACCACGTGACCATTTTTCACCACGGTATCCGTATGATTCACTCCATACAAGTATTGAAGTTTCATATAATTCTCAACGTTAAAAATCGTTACGTCGCCTTTTTTGCCGGCTTCTAAACTACCAATTTCGCCGCCCCGGTTAATTGCATGTGCCGCATTAATCGTCGTCGCCGTGATGACTTCTGCAGGTGTCATCCCCATTTTTAAACAGCCAAGGTTCATAATAAAAGGCAGAGATACTGTCGGTGATGAGCCGGGGTTACAATCTGTAGACAATGCCACGGGCACCCCTAAATCAACCATTTTACGGCCATTCGCTGACTCTGCCATTAAAAAGTAAGCCGTTCCCGGGAGCAGTACACCGACAACACCCATCTCAGCCATGGCTTTCATGCCTTTTTCCGATGCCTTTAATAAATGGTCTGCCGAAACAGCTCCAACTTCGGCGGCAAGTTCTGCCCCTTCATATGGTTCAATTTCATCTGCATGGATTTTCGCCAGCAGCCCGTGGCGCTTACCTGCCTCCAGAATCCTTCGAGATTGCTCCGGTGTAAACACACCATGTTCACAAAAGACATCGTTAAATTCCGCAAGCCCTAGTTCCGCTACCTTTGGAATCATTTCCTCAATCAGGAGCCGCACAAATTCATCCGGCTGTTCCTTATATTCTTTCGGGACCGCATGTGCCCCCATAAAGGTTGGAACGATATCAATCACATGCTTTTCATTGAGCTGCTTTGCCACTTCCAGCTGCTTTAGCTCGGTTTCCCATTCCATTCCGTAACCACTCTTTGCTTCAACCGTAGTTACACCATGGCGCAAGAATTGATTCAAACGTTCGTAGCTCTCTTGAAAAAGTTCTTCATGAGTAGCTGCCTGCGTCCTTCTTGTTGTCGCATGGATTCCTCCGCCAGCGTTCATAATCTCCATGTAGGTAGAACCCTGCAGGCGCATGTTAAACTCATTTTCCCTGCTCCCAGCAAAAACAAGATGAGTATGCGGGTCAACAAGTCCTGGTGTCACCAGCTTTCCCCTCGCATCGACAACCTCCGCTTCAGCCAGACGAGCTTCATATTTTGCAATCAGTTCTGCATCCGTACCAACCGCCTGAATGACGCCGTCCTCAATCCAGACACTGCCCTGCTCAATGATGCCAAGTTCAGACATTTCCCCCTTTACACGGGGAGCATAGGAACCCCCCTGTAAAGTGATCAGCTGATTCGCGTTTCTGATAAAAATGGCTTTACTCAATTCCAACATCCTCTCAGTCTATTAGTCTTGTTGCAGCATCGGCATCTTGATGCCCTTTTCCTTGGCAGTCTTAATCGCCAGCTCATAGCCTGCATCCGCATGGCGGACAACCCCCATACCAGGGTCAGTCGTTAAAACCCGCTCAAGGCGAACTTCCGCATCCTTCGTTCCATCCGCAACAATCACCATTCCGGAGTGCTGCGAATACCCCATGCCGACACCTCCGCCATGGTGCAGAGACACCCAGCTTGCGCCGCCAACAGCATTAATCATCGCATTCAAAATCGGCCAGTCAGAAACCGCATCACTGCCATCCCTCATTGCTTCAGTTTCCCGGTTTGGCGAGGCAACCGAACCTGCATCCAAGTGGTCACGGCCAATGACAATTGGAGCAGACACCTCCCCAGAAGCAACCATGTCATTGATTACTTTTCCAAAACGGGCCCTGTCGCCGTAGCCAAGCCAGCAAATCCGAGCCGGCAGTCCTTGGAAGCTAATTTTTTCCTGGGCCATTTTCACCCATTTACATAAATGTTCGTCTTCTTTAAATTCACGGAGCAATGCTTCGTCAATCTTGCGAATATCTTCTGGATCACCTGAAAGTGCTGCCCAGCGGAACGGCCCTTTTCCTTCACAGAATAACGGGCGGATATAGGCGGGAACAAAGCCTGGGAAGTCAAACGCGTTTTCCACACCTTCATCCTTCGCCACTTGCCTGATATTGTTACCATAATCAAAAGTAACCGCGCCTTTTTCCTGCATTTTCAACATCGCCTGCACGTGGACAGCCATACTTTGCTTCGCAAGCTTCACAAAACCAGCCGGGTCAGACTTACGCATTGCTGCTGCTTTTTCTAAGGTAAAGCCAATCGGCAGATAGCCATTTAATGGATCGTGCGCCGAGGTTTGATCCGTTAACACATCTGGAGTAAAGCCTTTTTCAATCATTATTGGTAATATTTCTGCCGCATTTCCTAATAAACCAATCGATAACGGTTTTCCGGCCGCCTTCGCTTCCTGTGCCATTTTTAAAGCTTCATCAAGGTCAGTTGTTTTCACATCGAGGTAAGCGGTTTCAATCCGGCGGTCAATTCGTGTCTCATCGACATCAATCGCTAAGCAAACCCCATCGTTCATCGTAACCGCTAAAGGCTGCGCACCGCCCATGCCGCCAAGGCCTGCCGTTAACGTAATCGTGTGTTTTAAGGTTCCGTCATACTCTTGACGGGCAAGCTCGGCAAACGTTTCATACGTTCCTTGGACAATTCCCTGGCTGCCGATATAAATCCAGCTTCCTGCCGTCATTTGTCCGTACATCATTAAGCCCTTTTTATCAAGCTCATGGAAATGCTCCCAATTCGCCCAAGCCGGTACGAGGTTGGAGTTTGCCAGTAATACTCGCGGTGCATCCTTGTGGGATTTCCACACAGCTACTGGTTTACCAGATTGAATTAACAAGGTTTCGTCGTTTTCCAATTCAAGCAGCGTTTTCACAATCGCATCATACGACTCCCAGTTCCGGGCTGCCTTGCCAATCCCGCCGTAAACGACTAAATCCTCTGGTCTTTCGGCAACCTCCTGGTCGAGATTGTTCATCAGCATGCGCAAGGCGGCCTCTTGAATCCAGCCCTTTGCGTGTAATTCAGTTCCTTGATAATTTTTAATCACCCGTGGTTTTGCCGTATTTGTTTCCATTATCTCCACACCCTTTTTTACTTTATTTATCTATATTATAAAAATTAAATCTTCTGAAAAAAACAGTTGAAAACTTAGATAAACGGTAGAATTTTTAGCTATAGATAGATAATATAGGCATGGCATCACTAATAAAAGATAATAATTTTAGATATCTGTATTATTTTTATAAAAAAAAGACTCAGTTTCTATTCTGAGCCTATCTCTCCGTTCAATATTTCTACTTTTTTCATTCGGAACTCCCGCGGTGACGACCCGCACAGCTCTTTAAAGATTCTGCTAAAATAATTCGAATTTTGATAACCGACCAGCGCGGATATTTCTTTAACAGGCTTGTTTGTCTCCACTAATAACCGTTTCGCTTCCTTTATCCTGATGCCGGCCAAAACATCTGTAAAGCTCGAGTTGGTGCTCGATGCAAGGAGATGGCTGAAATAGGAAGGATTGCGGTCAACATATTTCGCAACGTCTTCAAGACGAAGGCTGCTCTTGGAAAAGTTAGCCTCCAAGAACGCAATTGCCTGTTCAATCGGATTCTGCTTCAGATTTTGCGCGCTTGTTTTGGCACCCAAAAAAAGGCTTTGAATAAACAGAATCAGGTTTTGAACAGTCCGATACAGAACGGTGTCATATAAAATTGAATTGAAAATATAGCGGTATTCTCGTTCAAAATCCTGGTCTTTATTCAAATTATACGTTTTCATAAATCGTCTTACTTGAGCGAGAATGCTAGTCAGCCTGATTCTTACTAAGCCTGGTTCAGGAAAAGGATGATTTAAATGTAAGAACTCGTCATAAAGCCACTTTTTTATTTTTTCCATTGCAAAGTTTGCCAGCATGTCGACCCATGCCCGCTGCTCTGGCGGAGTTAAAAAGGGATCGATGTGAACCCAATCCAGCGGCTCCTCAAACCCCATTATCTGCTGATACCCCTTATAATAGGTGAGCTCGAGCATTTTTCTAGTTTGCAAATATTTTTGATTTAACGTAAGCGTTTGGGATTGCCCCTTGTGAATCACAATCGCGAGCGGGTCAGAAAACTCCTCCTCCCACCTTCGCATCGCTTTTTGGCACTGTTCCATTATATTTGCACATTTTTCCTTAAATAAGAAAATGACCATATCGCTTAAAGGGAAAATACCTTGAATATTTTCGAATGGATATTCTGTTAAAAAAGAATGCAGGGTGTGAGTTGTTTCATTATTTTCAGTTTGAAAAGCAGCAATATGGCCGTTCACTACGACAGCTGTCTGTGAGAGAAATAAGGCTTCATAAGATATATCTTTATGATTATAGCTAGAATGGAAACTTCCAACCGTACTAATTTTTGCAGTTAGTTTTCTTGATGCTTTTTGATAGGCTGATTTTACTTTGGTTGTCGAAAAGGGTTTGATCATCAGATCAAGTGCCTGCATATCAATCGCCAAGCGGGCCTTTTCGAAGGTTGCTTCCGCACTCGTTAACAATAAAACGGGAGCGTAAATTTGCACCAGCTCTCGAAAGTTTGACCACTCTTCTTTACTGATCATATCAAGTTCCATTAGGACCACATCAGGAGCTTCCTTCTCAAACAAAACGATAAATTCCTGATAATCCGCCGCCAAAAAAATGTTCGTCACCGGAATTGAAGAGGTTTTCAACAGCCATTTTAACCCCTCACGCTCATTCAAATCCCGATCAGCTATCAGCCACTTTCCTTCCATAAGCCCTCACCCCTTCCCTCTTTCTAGACCTTCTGGTGTCGACCAGAGAAAATGATCCCGAAAATAACGCCGAAAAGCACCATCAAAAAATGGATGGTTCCCGTTGAAAGTGAAAGGAACCGGATCATCATTCCATAACCATCATGTACCAGGCTAAACAGCAGCTGGTGGAAAATAGGCTGGTAAACAAGGAAATATGGAATTAAGATAAGTGGAACTGCCCGCCAATTACGGCCAATAAAATATTTGGTGAGTAGAAAATAAATAATGGCAAACAAAAAGCCAAACCCGTAAACAAACCAGTTAATATATTGCATAGCACGCCCCGGCTGATCAAAAAAAGCCAAGATATTTATGTAAACAACCCAAAAAAGCGCAAACAAAATAGCAAAACCTTGTAACTTCACAAAAAACCTCAACTTCATACCTCCCTTCCCAATAGGAAATAATTTTACCACAAACAGGGTGTCAGGCACCACAAAAAGACAATTGTCCACGTGGAGAGGACACTAAAAAAGGAAATTTGTTTAGCGGAAAAACAGTTTAAAAGGAAAAAGGACATGCAGGTTGTTTATCACCTGCGTGTCCTTTTTTTAAATCTATATTTTTGTGTGGTTTAGCCTACGTTCAGTCCGAAGTCTGTGGCGATGCGGCCAAGGCCGCCTTGGTAGCCAGAACCGATTGCAGAGAATTTCCACTCGCCGTTGTGGCGGTATAATTCACCAACGATGATGGCAGTCTCAACGGAGAAATCTTCTCCCAAATCGTAACGGATGATTTCTTGATTGGTATCTTCGTTTACAATCCGGCAAAATGCATTCGACACTTGTCCAAAATTTTGGCTCCGTGCTTCAGCATCATGAATTGTAATCACGAACGAAATTTTTTCCACTTGAGCAGGTACAGCACTTAAGCTAACTTTTACCTGCTCATCATCACCTTCGCCTTCACCCGTGCGATTATCACCTGTATGTATTACGGAACCATTTCCGCCTTCAAGCTGATTATAGAAAATAAAATCACGGTCTGAAGCACATTTGCCATTTGCATCTAGTAAAAATACACTAGCGTCTAAATCGAAATCGCTGCCGCCATCATAGCGATTCGTATCCCAGCCAAGTCCAACAACGACCTTCGACAAACCTGGATTCGTTTTCGTTAAATCTACCTTTTGACCTTTAGACAATGAGATTGCCATAAAAACACCCTTTCGAAATTTATTTTTTATATAACTTTCTAAAAAAATAGAAAGCTAATAACAAAATGGACCCATGCAACTGCTTATGGACTTGAAAAATATAAAAACTAAAAATAACAATACCCTTCTTAAGTGTACAAAAACCAGCCATATTTTGCTACCATTATTTTCTTGCCGCCTCCTGTCATTTCATCCCCGATTAGATTAACGGCAGAGAAATTGGGTTAAATTAAGAAAGTCAAACCTCGGATAGAATAGTTGTGCTATAATGAACTATTAGCAAAACGGGTTCACCGTTATTTTAAGCAGGGAGCGATTCTTTCAGATGATAAAAATTGAAATACCTAATCCGGATATCGTGATTACGAAAAAGAAACAAGTTGGTGAAAAGGTTGAAGCACCGCTAAGTAGTGTATATGGCTTTACAGATTATCATAAGATTCCACGGGATAAGGGTGGAATGATCTTGTTTTTCAATGCAGATGACGAATTAATGTATGTGGGCAAAGCTAGAAAATTAAGACCCCGTGTAAAGCGGCATTTTGAAGATACTGTTTCCCCAATCAAATCGTATCGAGATGAAGTTTACAAGATTGCCGTCATTGTCGTCGATAATCCAATGGAACGAGAAATTTACGAAACCTATGCCATTAATACTCTTCACGCAAAATACAATGTGGACAAGGTTTTCTATAAGTAATTCCCCTTCAATTTAAAGACAAGAGCAGGTACGAACCTTCGAAAACCTGCTCTTGTCATTTTTCAACTGATATCAGCGATTTTAAGAATCATTTCTTTTTCGATATGACTAGCGCGAATTCCAAATTGCGGCTTCAATGGTTCTACTTTTTCACCCAATAATATCTTAATAGCAAGATAAGGAATATTGATGCCGGAGAGACAACTAACGTGCATTCCTCCGCTCATGCGCGGATTAATTTCCAGCAGCTTCGGCAACCCATTGTTATACTTTACCTGGATATTGAACATATAGGGCAATCGATATTCTTGATGAAACCTGTGTGCTAATTGGATTAGTTCCAGACTTTCAACAAGCTCCCGCACCCTCCCGTCTCCCTTCATCCTTGGAATGACAGCCAGCAGTTCCTCACTCGAAGCAAGGCAATCAATACTATATTCCCTGCCCTCTAGATACTCCAGAACCATTAGATAAGGAAAGGTTTCTTGCTGAGATAGTATCTCGCAAGCATAGCTGTAGGGAATTCGATAACCAACCCCATTATTAAAAAGCTGATTAATTGACTCAATTTCATCCTTAATCACACGGAATCCATTTGCCCCTTCACCTACCACCGGCTTGAAACAAACATTATGGCCCTTTTCTTTAAGGAGCGTGTAAGCTTTTTTAAAATCCTTAACCGTATTAACCACATAATAGTCAGGAAGGGAAAAGATTTGCGGTCCACTTGATAACACTTCGTATGCGGCAGCTTTATTATCCAACGTCTCCATCAGTTCAGCATCGGGGCAAACTAAAACCTTGACACCGAGTGCTGCAAATTCCGCAAGCCGTTTCGAAATTAGCACATTCTCTTTCCGGGGTATGAAAATGTCAATTCCATACGTTTTGCAAAAATCAAGACAAAACGCTAGATAATCATCTCCAGATATATCGGGTTCCACGAAGGCAAAATCGCAATTTTGTAAATAGAGCGCATCTTTATTCGGATGTGTTCCATAAATAATAAATTTCCGCCTATCTTCATTAGCCCGGATCATATCAATGTAATGCGAAACTGTTGTAAACCAGCGGTTAAACCAAATCTTCATTTTTTTCCTCTTTCATGTTGTAGTTCAGACCTTTCCCATTATGCGCCAACTAGAATCATTTTATAATCCTAAAAGAGATATTGTTCAATTAAAAAAACGTTCCTGCAAAAGCAGAAACGATTTTTTATAAAAATATTCCATGCTCTTGTTAACCTATCATTCCATAAAAAGGCCTTTAAACCTTTTCAGATTTTTCAAATTCATAGTAAATTTAAAGTGTCAGGCACCGAATGATTTGTCCATTATCAATCCCTGAATGTCCACTTTACAAAATCACCAATCTCCTTAATTGCCCTTCTCGCTTCTGGTATAAAATCACCGCTCATTTGCCAAACATGCCACATCCCATCCCAAACTTTCAACTTCACTGTTACACCGGCATGGCGGGCCGCGGCCGCCAGCATTTCGGCATCGCTTTGCAGGATTTCGTGGCTGCCAACCTGGATGAATAACGGCGGAAGATCTGCTAAATCAGCAAACACCGGTGAAATCAACGGATGATCAAGCGCTGCCTCTCCGGCATACATGCGGGCTGTTTTCCTCACGCCGTCTACGTTCAGATACGGGTCGACACTCTCGTTTTTTTGGTAACTTTGCCCGCTGCTTGTTAAATCCACCCATGGTGAAAGACAGACTAGCGCGGCCGGAAGCGGTTCATTCTGATCCCTTAACACCAAAGCAGTGGCAATGCTCAATCCCCCGCCTGCAGAATCCCCGGCAAAAATAATCTGACTGGAATGAAAACCCTGCTCAAGCAGCCAGCGGTAGGCCCGGACAGCATCTTCAATCGCAGCCGGGAATGGATGTTCAGGAGCAAGCCGGTAATCCGGGATAATCACCATAACCCCCGCCGCTTTTCCAATCCCAGCGGCAAGCGTTCGATGTGTTTGGACAGAGCAATAACCATAGCCGCCGCCATGGAGGTAAAGAATCACCTTGTCATCCGGCGAGTCATTATAGGAAAGCCACTCGGCGTAGATTCCCTCGATTCGAAGCGGCTCAACCAGGCAGTTTTCCGGCATCCTCAACCGTTTAGAAGCGGCATCCAGCTTTTGACGCCTTTCCGCTATCCCCCTTTTTTCCAAACTCTTTCCGCCCACACTCTTAGCCGTAAGTTTAATTACTTTTTCTAAAAAATAACTTTTGAAACTCGGCATGACCCCAATCTCCCTTTCAAGCTTCAATTCCTTTGTTTTCATTATACTGAAAAAACCCTTTTTACAGATAACTTCCAGTCGAAAATTCTGCGTTATTTTCTGATACTTCAAGATTTTTGTAAAAATTCTGTAACAATTTGTCCATTGCGTATTGTACAATTAAGGTAACCGAAAACGTAGACGTGGAGGTTTTTTCGTGAAGCGACTTACCGATCATCTCATTATTATTTCCTTTGATTGTCTATCTGCCTTAGACTTCCCGATTTTAAAAGATTTACCTCATTTTCAAACCCTATTGAAAACCGGGGCATATGTCGAAAAGGTTGAAACGATATATCCATCTGTTACCTATCCTTGTCATGCGACGATTGTCACCGGAAATTATCCGAACCGGCATGGTGTCATTAATAACACCATGCTGCAGCCTGGCAGGCTTTCCCCGGATTGGAATTGGTACCGTGATTGCATTCACGGCACGACTCTTTATGATGAAGCGAAAAAGGCCAATCTGACAACCGCCGCTTTATTATGGCCAGTAACAGCGAAGGCGAAGGGGCTTGACTACAACATGCCGGAGATTTTTGCTAACCGCCCTTGGCAAAATCAAATCCTTGTCTCGCTTATGAACGGCACTCCCGGATATCAATTGGAGCTTAATAACCGCTACGGTCATATCCGCGATGGATTGAACCAGCCGGCGCTGGATGACTTTGTTCTAGAATCAACCGTCCACACAATCAAAACAAAGAAACCGAATTTATTGCTGGTCCACTTTACTGATCTAGATACCCAGCGTCATTATCATGGCTTTTCTGCCGATGAAGCAATTGCCGCAATCCATCGCCACAACGAGCGGCTGGGGAGAATTATGGAAGCCTTAAAGGAGAGCGGCCTCGATGAAAACTCAACAATAGTCGTGTTGGGTGATCATAGTGCCCTCGATGAAAATAAAGCGATTAACCTGAATGTCCTTTTACATAAACACGAGCTCATCACAACCAACTCTAGATCTAAACTCATTCATTGGAAGGCTTATTGTAAAAGTTGCGATGGCTCTGCCTATATTTACTTGAGAGACAAACACGACACCGCGGCATTTAACGAAGTGAAACTTCTAGTAGATTCCTTGCTCCTGGACCCTAATTCGGGAATTGAAAAGGCACTTACCGGTGAACAAGCGGCAGAAAAAGGAGCAGACGGTACTTGTGCCTTTATGCTCGAGGCCAGCAGAGGTTATTACTTTTTAGAAGACTTTGAAGGCGAGTATCTCAAAACGATTTCGCCAGAGGATGTCACCGCCGATAAAAAATACACCTTGGCATGCCATGGATATTCACCTGAGAAAGAAAATTACGGGACGATTTTGATGGCAGCTGGCAGCGGGATTAACCCGGTTACACTGCCCAGCATTCGGCTGATTGACGAAGGACCGACATTTGCAAGGCTTCTTGGTATCAGCCTCGGAAGTACCGACGGCAGAGTGATTGAAGAACTATTAATGAAATAAAACAGCCGTGTGAACCGTTTATAAAAATATGCTTACCGTCGTCCTTTTTTCTGTTTCTACTCGTCTATTTCTTTTACCAAAACATATTCAATCTCTCAAAAACCAAGGGAGACTTCACTGTAATGTGAAGTCTCCCTTATTTTGGAAAATGGTGCCTGACACCAACTTCCAGTCTATTACTTTTTCATTAATTTTTGGATGGTGACTAGGACTTCATCTAAAACTTCGAAATCGCCCTCTTGAATTCGTTCCACCACGCAACTCTTCATATGACCTTCCAGCAAAATCCTTGCAACGCTGTTTAATGCCGATTGAGTGGCGGAAATTTGATTGATTACATCATCACAATACGTATCTTTTTCAATTAACCCTTTAATGCCGCGAATCTGGCCTTCAATCCGGTTAAGTCTTGTAACTAGATTATTTTTCACTTTATCTGAATGATGACTTTTTCGCTGGCTGCCGTCATGGCCGCAGCACGATTCATCCACTATTTCTTCCATATTTTCTTGATCAAACGACATTCAACCGCCCCCTTTTCCGCTTATTATATCATACCCCGGTAGGGTAAATCGATATACTGCTTTATCTTCATTCTAAAAAACTTCTTGTTAACATCTCTTTAGATTTTTCCAAATCTCTGGTTCTTTACACTCGCATTAATTGGTTGAAATCATTTATAATAATTTCATAACTATCTGAAAGGTGTTGGGTCCATTGGCAAACCAATCTGAATCACCAAATATTTCCATTAATTCGACGGTTTCTTTAAAGGCAATCGTGAAAGCCATTTTCAATGATACTATTCATGTACAAATTGGCGGAAAAATCATCACACTTCCAACATCAGAATATTTACTTGAAAAGTCAACTCGCTAATTGATTTCCAAATTCAAAAAAAAGCCCCTCATGAGAACTAAAAATGAGAGGCTTTTTTGCACTTCAAAACCAATAAGGATCTATATTCGTTGCAATAGATTTTCAAAAAATGGCAGATTAAAACCTCCATTATTTAATGACAGGAGTTCTTCTTTTTCTTGTTCAGCTTGTTTAATTTCAGAAACTTCTTTATGAAGCCGTTCCATTTTTCGATCTAACTCCGCTGCGATTACCGCAGCGTCTTTTAATTCAGCTACCATCCTGTCCGGCACTTCTTTATTGTACTTATAATATATTTTATGTTCTAAACTGGCCCAAAAATCCATGGCAATTGTCCGGATTTGCACCTCAACATAGGCTAATTCCTCGCGGTCAGACATGAAGATCGGAATTTCCAAAATCAAATGAAGGCTTTGATAGCCATTAGGCTTCGGGTTTTTAATGTAATCCTTATAATCCACAACACGAAC
This sequence comes from Neobacillus vireti, assembly GCF_001026695.1. GTDB lineage: Bacteria > Bacillota > Bacilli > Bacillales > Cytobacillaceae > Neobacillus > Neobacillus vireti. The sequence goes on along the minus strand of NZ_LDNB01000002.1, from coordinate 881,015 downwards.
ATCCTTCTGACCGGCAATCATTTTACTCAATTCATATATATCCGAGATAAAGGAACAAGTAATCCGAATCCCCGCTATATCCCTTACATTCTCCTTTATCGAAGCTAAAGAAAAATCATAGCCCTTACGATATACCTTCTTAAAAATGCTTTCCGGCGACTTAATCCGCGATTTTACATGTTCTATTGGGTTATAGTCATGAATATAATTAAACTCATCTTTTAGAATATTTATTTTCGTACTCATTTCGTCCAAAGCAAATTTATAGGCCATCATGAACCTTGTCAGTTCCACTTTTAATGCTTTCAATTCTCTCATATCAATCATTTCCTCAATATTCAATCAGCAACGTCCTCTCCATGGTGTTTGCCGGTTATTCTGCAGGACCAGATCCCTTGGACCGTAGTTTCACTAGTACATCCGGCGGAAATACCAAGCGGCACATCACCTTTGCAAGTTCAAGAAAATCTGCTTGTTTTCCGCTTTGCTGACCTTTTTCAGGTCCATTCTCCGCTAATACCATAATCGACCAAGTAACTGTATCTAAATCTAGATCCTTCCAGGTTAACCCGCTATCACTGGCATGCTTTAATCCCGACAGAATTCTGCCATGAATTTTTCTTCTAGCTGCACTTAAAACCTCTGCCAATTCCGGATCTTTAGGCAATAATTCAGGCAGGACACGGCGAAGCCCTACCTCTTGAAGACGATTATTATGGGCCTTCAAAAGTGAAGCTAACAAGGCTTCAGGATCACAGGATACCCAAGTCGGTTCAGGAGGCAAAAGTTTGTCTAATTTATCTTCTAAGAGCGCCATTAAAAGCTGCCGTTTATCTGAAAAATAACGATAAAAGGTCCCCGTAGCTACGCCTGCATGGGCAGCAATTTCCTTCGCCGTCGTTTGTTCGTACCCCTTCGAAAAAAATAACGAATGCCCGCTCTCGAGCAATGCGTTTCTTTTTTGTTGGGCACGTTCCTGTTTCGGGACAAATGGAAAATCGCCAACAAGTAATTCTTCACGGTCTGCCATTTTATCACCTCTGACATTATCATATCATAAATTAAAAAAATGAACCATAGTTCACATTTCAGTTGACAGCCAATACAATTCGTGTGATACTTGAACCAAAGTTCATGTTACTCTCACTTCACTATTGTTCACACCCCTTGAATAATGAACTGAAGGTAACATGAACATTTTTTTCAAAAAAATGATCAGCAATGAAGGAGATCATGATATTTTTGCGAATACATTAATGTGTCGTTATTTTAAATCATTTCATGATAACTATGATTTACAACATTAGAAAGGTGTTGATTACTTTGGCGAAACAATCTGACTCTAAAAAAATTGCTGTAAATTCCACCGTTTCCTTAAAAGGAATTGTGAAAGCCATTTTCAACGATACCGTTCATGTGCAAATCGGCGGAAAAATCATTCCAATCCCTGCTTCTGATTTTCTAATGGAAAAACCAACACAGTCATAGCCTTTTCGTATCCGCAAAAGTCCATCACAATCGTGGTGGGCTTTTTTCTATCTGCTTTATCTTTTTCTTTACCCAACCGAAAGAAAGCGATGTCTCGCAGATGAGATAATCGCTTTTTTCATTATTTTGTTTTCTCGGATGCCCTTTGATAACAGTCACAAGTAACGATATGGTCATTTACCATGCCGGTTGCCTGCATAAATGCGTAACAAATCGTAGAGCCGACAAATTTAAACCCGCGTTTTTTTAAATCCTTGCTTAGTTTGTCACTTATTTCAGTCGTGGCCGGAACCTCTTTCATCTCGTTGAAGTGATTCTGAATCGGTTTCCCGCCGACAAATGACCAGATGTACTTTTGGAATGAGCCAAATTCCTCGACCACCTGCAAATAGGCCCTCGCATTTGTAATCACCGCATTAACTTTCAATTTATTTCTAACAATTCCTTCATTTTGTAAAAGTTCTTCAATTTTTTTATCATCATAATGAATAATTTTTTCAGCTTCAAAATGATCAAAGGCTTGGCGGTAATTGTTGCGTTTCTTTAATATCGTGTACCAGCTCAGTCCTGCCTGAGCCCCTTCGAGGTTTAAATATTCAAATAGTAAGCGATCATCATAGACGGGTACACCCCATTCATTGTCATGGTAATCGATATATAGCGGGTCCTGATTAACCCAGCCGCATCTATTCATTCTTGTCCTGCCTCCCCTTAAAAAAAACCGTCCATGCAGATATTAGGCATTGGACGGTCTCTTTGATTACAATTCACCTTTATTAAAAATATCAGTTAGAACCGGAACAATTTGCTTTTTCCGTGAAACAACGCCCTTTAAAACAGCCGTATTATTAGCTAGTGTTACATTATAAGCTTTTTCAACTGCAGGGGTTTTGCTTCCTAACGCTAACCCAACGGAATCGTTTGTTAAAATATCGGTCACAACAAATAAGAATAAATCTAAGTTCTTGTTCGCGATTTCTTTCGCAATTACTGCCTCTAATTCCGCTTGACGTGCCAGCACATCATTGGTGTCAACGGCATTGACTTGAGCAATTTCCACCTTGCTCCCGCCCATTTCAAACTCTTTCGCATCAAGCGAGATGAGCTGTTCCACTGTCTTATCACTTAAATCAGCGCCGGCCTTTAACATTTCAAGCCCATATGCGTCAGCATCAACTCCGGCAATCGCTGCTAATTCACGCGCTGCTGCTACATCCTCAGCCGTACATGTAGGTGATTTAAACAATAATGAGTCAGAAATTATCGCTGATAACATTAGCCCAGCAATTTCCGGTTTAATCTCTTTGCCGTTTTCTTTATACATTTTATTTAATATGGTCGCCGTGCAGCCAACAGGCTCGCAGCGATAATATAACGGGTCACTTGTTTCAAAATTGGCAATCCGGTGATGGTCAATGACTTCAAGGACGCGCACATCCGTAATATCATTGGCACTTTGCTGGCGTTCATTATGGTCTACTAAAATAACGGAATTAACTTCAGCCGCCACTGCTTCAACCAAGCGCGGAACCTCGGCATTGAATTGTTTCAGTGCATACTCCGTTTCGCCATTAATCTCTCCAAGGCGGACTGGTTCCACGTCCATTCCTAACTGTCTTTTTAAATCTGCATATGCAATTGCAGAACAAATCGTATCGGTGTCGGGATTTTTATGACCGAATATAAGTACTTTTTCCATGTTACTACTCCCAATCGTCTGAAATTATGTAGGACAAACCCTGCCCCACTATAAAATTATATCCGATTTCTCAAACAGATTCAAAATATCTTTTGCATTCTTACATATGGGCTTGACTAATGATTAATTTCTGTCAATTGAATTAACAATCCCATCGCAAGGAAACTATCCTCTATCATCTAATAAATTTTCTGGAAAATGAGATAGAAATTGATTCAATTCATCTTCAGCTAGAGGCTTACTGAATAAAAAGCCTTGTGCTTCATTGCAACTATGCTCGCGAAGAACCCGCAACTGTTCACTTGTCTCTACCCCTTCAGCTATCACGCTAAGACCTAGTTTATCTGCCAAAAGGAGAATCGTAGTGGCAATATTTTCGTCCTCTTCACTTTCGGCAATATCACCTATAAAAGACCGATCTATTTTCAAATTATCAATCGGGAATTTTTTCAAATAGCTAAGCGAACTATATCCAGTTCCAAAGTCATCAATGGAAATATTAACACCTAGATTTTTTAAATCATTTAATATAATTAAGGCCTTTTCCACGTCCATTGTCATGCTTTCCGTAATTTCAATAGTGAGGCGGTTTGGTTCAATATTTGTCTCCTTGATAATTTGCGAAATCATAGACACAAGGTTGGGTTGAAAAAACTGGCGAATAGAAATATTAACCGAAATCGTCGGCAGAAATATTTTACTCTCATGCCATTTTTTCATTTGATAACAAGCTTTTCTTAAGACCATTTCTCCAATAGGAATGATCAAGCCTGTTTCTTCAGCAATTGGGATAAATTTATCAGGAGGTACTAGTCCCTGATGAGGGTGTTCCCACCGAATTAATGCCTCCAGACCGTTAATCTTATTTGTTGAAAGATCGATAATTGGTTGGTAATGAAGAATAAATTCATTCTTTTCAATTGCTTTTCTTAGTTCATGTTCAAGCTTAATGCGCTCAGAGTTATTTTTTTCTAAGTTAGCTTGATAGAATTGAATATTATTTCTGCCTTCTTCTTTCGCATGATACATAGCCATATCAGCTTTTCTTATAAGATCATTTGCGTTTTGCCCATCCTCTGGATATAGACTTATTCCAATACTTGGAGTAAGGAAAACCTCTTGTCCTCCAATAATAATAGGTTCTGAAATCTGGTCTGCTAATCTTTGTGCTATAATGTCTACCTCATGTTTAGTCACATTATCTAATAAAATTGTAAATTCATCGTTGCCCTGCCTAGCAGCTATGTCATTCTTTCTGATACAACTCTGGATTCTTTGGGCAATTATTTTTAATAATTGATCGCCAATTGTATGTCCAAGGTAATCATTAATAAGTTTAAAACGATCTAAATCAAAATAGATGATTCCTAGCATGTTCCCGTGTGTATTTTTATAGAGTTTAATCGCGATATCCACTTTTTCACCAAATAATGTTTTGTTAGCTAACCCTGTTAGTTCATCATGAAAGCTCAAAAAATCGATTCTCTCATTCGCAGCTGTTAATAACAGATTTAAGTTATTTATTTCGTTCATATCTTGTGCCGTACATCCTACACCAACAATTAGATTCTCTAGGTAAAGTGGAAAAACGGATAATGATACTTCCACTTTATTTCCATGCTTATTTTGTATTGTAGTTTTGAAACCTGTTTCATTCCCTTGTAAAACTTTGTCAAAATACCGAGAAACATCTTTTTTACAATCATCAATAAATAATGGTATAAATGACATTAGAATTGCATCTTCTTTTGAATACCCTGTTAACTTAACAGCGGCATCATTAAACAATATAAACTTACCTTCTAAATCTAGTACAAAACAGGCATTTTGATGATAATCAAAAAGTGACTTATAAATTTTGAAATGAGAATTCGCTTCAAATATTGTTTCCACATGCAACACCATTTCTTCCTATTAATTAATAATCAACCCCTTTTATTATCGGAAATAGTAAAAAATTGTTTAATTCCCTCCTGGCATAAGAGCAGCATCGATATTTGAACACGCTAACAGCTCTCCAATCGTTGAGTTTTCTTGATACAAACAAAAACACACCCTTTACTTGTTAGAGTGTGTCAAAATAGTCTTTCTTGTGATTATCAAATAAACGAATCTAATGAAAAACCTTTTGCTTCGAAGGTTCGACGCAGTCGAAGGATCGCTTGCGAATGAATTTGCGAGATTCTTCCCTTCGTTAGATTCAACACCTCAGCAATTTCTACTTGTGTCAATCCTTCATAATATAATAAGGAGATAACTAGTCTTTCTTTCTCAGGCATTTTGTCAATACCTTCTGCAATTAGGTTACGAAATTCGCCCATTTGCAGCTGCTGTTCTTGTGATATGGAATTATTATCACTAATTTGTTCCAATCTGCTTTGCTCTTTCCCTTCGTCTGCATGAGCATTTATCGGCTCATTAAGAGATAAGAGCGTAGATAATGATAACGTCACAATCGCCTGATCCACTTCATCTTGTGACATATTTAAATACTGACTTAATTCCTCTTCGGAAGGTGATCTCAATAAATTTTGCTCTAATTGGCGATAAGCAGTGTTGAGTTTCTTGGCTTTCTCTCTTAACCCACGCGGCACCCAGTCCATCTGGCGAATCCCATCGAGCATTGCGCCCTTTATCCGCCAAAGACCATACGTTTCGAATTGATAACCTTTTTGATAGTCAAATTTTTTAATTGCTTCAATTAAACCGATATAGCCTAAACCTATTAGATCCTCCTTGGGAATCATACGAGACGGGATGCTTACGCTCAAACGATTAGCCATTTTATCTACCAAATACATATATTGTTTTACCAGATTTTCTTGTGATTTTAAATCGTGTTTCTCACGATAGGTCCTCCATAAAAAATCATTTGGTATGATTTCTTTGATAGCTGGTCTCAACGGTTATCCCTCCAGGTTTAGCTTTTTCTGTGTACACAGCTGGTGTTCTTATGTGTCCTCCCCCTTATGTAAGGCTTGAAGAGGAATAGACTGGAAAGATGATTCGCCAATTGGCTCTTCATCAATTTCGTTTTTCTGGTCTACTTGAGGTTTGATTCCCTCATCTAGAGCTTGCTTATGAATGTAATTCCCATTTTTCTTTGAACCAATTTGCAGCAAAGCAAAGCGGAAAATATAGCCCAATACATAGAAAACTAGAAGGCCTATCCCCGCTCTAAACAGGGACGTTTGCCATGTGTTGTTTAAATAAGAAAACAAATAGGTGCAAATGAACGCGATTAATCCCAGGATTGCATTAACTCCCCAATTTCCTGCCATAAGGTCCTCCCTTTAAGACGATTTACCAAACGACAACATTTTTTCGAAAAAACCTCGGATCCCTTTTGTTTTAACTATCGTATTCTCATCCCTATTAGGTAAATAAGCATAGACAATTTGTTTGATACTTCTTGATGCTTCACAATTTGGAAAGGAAATAAAAAATGGCGTTTGTGAGCGTACTGCTTTCCCCACGTGCGTATCCTCCATTAGAAAGCCAAGTGTTTTTAATTTTATCTTAAGAAAACTACTGCAAGCATTTTTCAATGCTCTTGATGTTTCTACAGCCTCTCGATATGAATGGGCACGATTAACAACTAACAAGAAATTTGGAAACTCTTTAGTGAACTGGTGAACAGTTTTCATTACGGCATAGGAATCAGCAATGGAAGTAGGCTCTGGTGTTGTTACCAAAATGGTTTCGTCCGATGCTAAAATAAAATCAACGAGCTCCCTTGAAATACCAGCACCAGTGTCTAGTAAAATATAATCAGCATAGGTTTGAAGTTCTTGAATTTGACTCCAAAAAAAGGTTAACGTCTGTTGATCCAATTTCATCAGATCTTGGATTTCAAAACCACCTGCTATATATTCGATTCCTTTGATTCCTTTTTCTAACACATCCCAAATGTATTTCTTGTGATAAAGGACATCTACCAGACTGTACCTTGGTGTGATTCCCATTAGAATATTAATATTTGCGGTTGATAAATCTAAATCCAAGATGACAACCTTTTTTCCAGCTGCTTGTAAGCCTAAGGCAAAGTTGAGCGTGAAATTGGATTTGCCGACCCCACCCTTTCCACTCGTAATTGTAATCACACGAGAGGCATGAGTTTTTTCCTCCTGAACATTAAAACGCTGCATATATTCTCTAAGACTTTGCGCTTGATCCATATTATTTTTCCTTTCCTAATAAATATCTCGCAAGCAGTGTCGCATCGATTGCTGTAATATCTTCTGGGACACTTTGGCCGTTTGTGAGATAGGCTAATTGAAAAGGATACTTATACGCGACATTAAGGAGCGAACCGTAACTTGTCGTTTCGTCAAATTTTGTAAAAATCAATTTTTGGATGGGACTTTCCCTAAATTCATTCAACAATATTTGCATATCCTCAAACTTGGTGGTCAAGCTTAAAACCAAATAATTATCACTCTCAAGAGGATGATTTAAAAATTCATTAATAGATTCTCGATATTTCACTTCTTTGTAATTGCGTCCAGTGGTATCCATATAGATAAGATCGTAATGCGCAAGTTTGGTAAGAGCCTTCTCTAATTCATCCTTCGTGCGAACCACTTCAAGTGGCACGTTCAAGATACCAGCATATATTTTTAGTTGTTCTACAGCGGCAATCCGGTAAACGTCGGTGGTAATCATCGCTACTCTGCGCTTTTGTTTTAACACTTGTTCAGTGGCTAGTTTGGCGATTGTAGTGGTTTTTCCAACCCCAGTCGGGCCAATAACATTAATCATTCGCGTACTCTCGTTGACAAGGTTTGTTACAGGGACACGTTTTTCAATGATTTCTTTAACAATGGTAATGACTTCAATTTCAATCACTTCTTCAGCCATATCGACCATTGACTCATGCCTTTTTAGTATGCAGCTCACGATATATTCGATAACTTCCTCATCCACGCCCTGTTTTTTCAACCTGTTCACGCACTTAGCTAATCCTGGGGGCAAAGTATTACCTTGTTGTTCATTCATCATGAAGGTCATCATCATTTTTCGCATCGATGTCAGTTCATCGAGAAAAGGGTTTTCCTTTTCCAAAGGTTGGGGCGTTGGTGAAACTGGTTTTTCCGTTCCAGCAGTCGGTTGAGAATAATAATTATAGAGCTCCTGAGGTTTCTTATGAAAGACAGAGTTACTGGTCTCTCCGCTCATTTGATTGTTAACCTCTGATTTCGCTTTAAGTTCTACTGAAAATTTGGGTTCCGCACTAACTCCTTCTTTTTCTATTGAGTAAGCCGTAACTTCAAATTTTTGTTTAGCAAAGAAACCAAATACTCCACCAGTTTTTATCGCTTTGGTGTTCACGATAATGGCATTATCACCCAATTGTTGTCGCACCATTTTTAAAGCAAGGGGCATAGAATCGGCTACGATTTTTTTGGTTTTCATATATTCACCACTCCTATACTTTGGATCTCTATATCGGGCTCAAGCTCGGTATAAGCAAGAACGGGCACGGTCGGCATAATTTTATCTACAAACTGTTTCAAATACATGCGAATGGAAGGTGAAGTCAGGAAGATTGGCTGACCACCCGCTTTTATGACTCGATCAATTTGTTGTTGTAATTCTTCGGTAATCTTTCGAGACATTTGCGGATCCATCGAAAGGTAATGAACCCCTGCTTCCGTTTGCTGAATATAATCGGAAATGCCTTTCTCTAACGTCGCTCCTGCCGTTAACACATGAATGACTCCTTCGTCAGCATATTGCTCCGTGATTTGCCGTGTTAAGGACTGACGTACATATTCTGTTAACACCCGAGGTTCCTTTGTAAAAACCGCGAAATCTGCTAAAGTTTCAAAAATCGTTGCTAAATCACGAATCGAGATCTGTTCACGCAGAAGATTTTGTAATACCTTCTGGATATCTCCGACTGACTGTAAATTCGGAACAATCTCCTCGACTAGATTTGGGTGAGTTTCTTTCAAGTTTTCGATTAATTCCTTTGTTTCCTCTCTTCGTAACAATTGGTATGCATACTTTTTTAATACCTCTGTTAAATGAGTAGCAATCACAGAAGAAGGATCAATGATAATATATCCCATCAGCTCGGCTTTTTGCTTTGCATCAATACTTACCCAAGTGGCGGGCAGCCCAAATGCTGGCTCAGTCACATGGATGCCCTCGATTTCCTCGTTTTCTCCGCCTTGATTCATGGCAAGAAAATGATCAAGGTATACCTCACCAGTCGCAATTTTGCTGCCGCGGAATTTTAATACATATTGATTGGGAGTTAATTGTAAATTATCTCGAATGCGAATGGTTGGAATGATCAAACCTAATTCAATAGCAAACTGTCTCCGAATCATCACAATCCGATCAAGAATATCTCCACCTTGTTTTTGATCTGCCAATGGAATCAAGCCATACCCAATCTCTAATTCCAACGTATCGAGCTGAAGCAAGTTAATCACTTTTTCTGGACTGCTGATGTCTTCTTCTTGCCCTTCCATTTCAACCAAATCATTTTGCTGTTGCTCTTTTTGTACAGCCCTTTGCATAGAAAAGGCACCGAAAATCAATATTCCCGCTACAGGCAACGTCAAGAAAAGGCCTATCGGAGTGAAAATACCGAGAACTACTATTGTCCCGGCAACAATATAAAGCAGCTTCGGATAATTAAACAGCTGTTTCATAATGTCGGCACCCAACGTACCGTCAGAAGCTGCACGGGTAACTGTTATCCCGGTCGCAGTGGAAATAAGCAAGGCCGGGACTTGGCTAACCAACCCATCCCCCACAGATAAGAGCGTAAATGTACTGGCAGATTCAGCAAAGCCCATGCCATGAATGGCCATCCCAATGATGAATCCGCCAACAACATTAATTATTAAGATGATGATTCCTGCAATGGCATCCCCTTTTACAAATTTACTGGCCCCGTCCATGGCCCCGTAAAAATCCGACTCCTGTTCGACTTTTCTGCGGCGCATACGGGCTTCCTGGTCACTGATTAATCCGGCGTTCATATCGGCATCGATACTCATTTGCTTTCCAGGCATCGCATCTAAGGTAAATCGTGCAGCTACTTCCGCTACTCGTTCAGAACCCTTCGTTATGACAATGAATTGGATAACAATTAGAATCAAGAAAACGACAAAACCGACAACAGGACTGCCACCAACAACGAAGGAGCCAAACGTTTCAATTACTTTTCCTCCGTCTGCATTTGAAAGAATCGAACGTGTAGTCGACACATTCAATGCTAAGCGGAAGAGCGTCGCTATTAATAAAGCAGTTGGAAAAATAGAAAAGTCCAAAGGTTCTTTTGTATTCATAGCCACCATCAAGATTAGCAATGACACACTGATATTAATAATTAATAGAAAATCCAATAATAATGTTGGCAGAGGAATGATCATCATTGCGACAATCATTATGACAACAATCAACACGGATACATCTTTTGTTTTCAAGTTATCATCCCCTTATAGCGATTTTCTTGATAGTAAACATAAGCCAATATCTCTCCTACTGCATTAAACATCTCTTCTGGGATCTGCCCGCCTATTTCTACCGCAGCAAATAATGCACGGGCGAGCGGTTTATTTTCTACTGTCATAATTTTATTTTCTTTAGCTATTTCTTTGATTTTTAAAGCGATATGATCTTTACCTTTCGCAATCACTTCGGGCGCATCCATCGTTTCCATATCGTAGCGGATAGCAATGGCAAAGTGCGTTGGATTGGTGATGACAACATCAGCCTTTGGTACCTCTTGCATCATTCGATTCATGGATAACTCTCGTTGTTTGGCTCTTCGCTTCCCTTTAATGAACGGATCGCCTTCCATCTTCTTATATTCATCTTTGATATCCTGTTTCGACATCCGGATTTTTTTTTCATATTCAAACTTTTGATAAAAATAATCAGCTGCCGCCAGAATTATCAAGATGCAGGCTGTTACGATCCCGATTTTAATCGTTAGTGAACCTATGAATCTAGAAGAATCCCAAAGGCTTTTTTGACCGATTGAAAACAGCTCTTCTTTCTGTTCCCAAATCATCATTCCAGCAATACTAGAGGTAAGCACAATTTTCAATATCGACTTAATTAATTCCACAATCGATTTAAGAGAAAAAATCCTTTTGAATCCTTGAAGCGGATTCAGTTTTCCTAAATTCATTTTCAAAGATTCAGGATTGAACATAAATCCAACCTGCAAATAGTTAGCAATTACACCGGCGACTAACACAACGCCAAAAATGGGTGCAACCAATTTAACAACATCCCACAATAAAAGGTTAAATAATAATTGGGTACTCGCAATAGAAAAATCCCAAAGTAAGTACTCCTGATAACTATGACGAAAGATATTAAGACAGCCTGCAATCAAGCTCTTGCCACCAACCATAAAAAAAGCAAAGCAAAGCAGCAATGTCAGGGCAGATGAAACTTCCGGACTCTTGGCAACCTGTCCTTTTTTCCTAGTCTCTCGTCTTTTATGCGGCGTTGCCTTTTCCGTTTTTTCACCAGAAAATAATTGAAGATCTAAACGAAGCAGCATGGTTACGCCCCCATAACTTTCAGTAAAGTATTCATGGATCCAAACATGGTTTCAAAAAGGATTTTTAGCAAGTAAAAGAATCCAGGTAAAATGATCACATACATCCCAAAATGGATCAAAATCTTGACTGGCGGGAAAATAGCAAACACATTCATCTGTGGTACGGTCCTTGCGACAATACCTAAAGCCACATCCACAATAAACAGTGTACCTATCAAAGGGGCTGCCATCAAAAAGCCAATCATAAACATCTGCTGGACACATGCCAACAGAAAGGTGGACAGTCGCCCGTCCATCATGGCAGGAACGAAAGATTGCAGCGATACCCAATCAAAACTAGCTAATATCCCTTGAATAAGGAGATGATGACCATTTGTTGCAAGTAACACCAGGATGGCTAAGATATTTTTGAAACGTCCCGTTATTTGTGAAGTCGTCCCAAAAGTAGGATCAAAAAGACTGGCCATCGAAAAGCCAATTTGAAGATCTAATAATGCCCCTGCCAACTGGACAGCATAAAACAGGATATTAGCAACCATTCCTAACACGATACCAATAATAAACTCTTTAAGAATTAATAGGACCATTGTCCCCAGTGCAAAAGAGTGGATGGGTTCATTAATAATACCGACACATAGTATACTAAGCACCACACTAAACCCAATCTTATAAGTGTTCGGTATTTGACGTCCGGAAAATACCGGGACGGTAACCATAAATGATGTGATTCTTACGAATACAAGTAAAAAATTCAACAAGCTGGAAGTGTCAATAGTCATCACTTACCCCACAAAATTGGAGAGATTTCCTAATAAATTTTGAGTGAAATCAAGGACATGCCGCAACATCCATGCCCCAAAGAAAAGAAGAGCGAGGAAAACCGCAACGATCTTTGGGACAAACGATAACGTTTGTTCTTGGATCTGTGTTGTAGCCTGAAAAATACTTACCAATAACCCGACTAATAAGGCGATACCGACAACCGGAGCGATGACAATCAGGATGGTATAAACAGTCTCTTGGGCAAGTCCGATGATCATTTCAGTCGTCATGGATTACACTTCCTTCTTAAAAACTCGTGAGCAGTGATTGGAAAATTAAATGCCAACCATCAACCAAAATGAATAACAGAATCTTAAATGGCAATGAAATCATCACCGGAGGCAGCATCATCATCCCCATCGACATCAAGATACTCGAAACGATCATATCAATTACCAGAAAAGGGATAAAAATAATAAATCCCATCTGAAAGGCTGTTTTTAATTCACTAATCGCATAGGCCGGAACTAAAGCAGTTAATGGAATGTCCTTCACTGTCTTGGGTTGATCCATCCCGGCATAATTCATAAACAGTGCTAAGTCTTTCTCACGTGTATGTTTTGCCATGAACTCTTTCAATGGCGTACTTCCTGCTTCGTATGCTTCTTGCTGCGTCATCTTTCCAGCCATAAATGGTTGTAATGCCTCATTGTTTATTTGCGAAAATGTTGGGCCCATGATAAAAAAAGTCATAAATAGCGAGAGTCCAATCAATACTTGATTGGGTGGCATTTGCTGAGTACCAAGGGCATTACGAACAAACCCAAGTACAACAATAATTCGCGTAAAACTTGTCATTAAAATAAGGATGGCAGGTGCAATTGAAAGTATCGTAATTAATAGAATAATTCGTAATGTATTTGAGACCTTATCCGGATCATTTGAGCCCAAGTCAATTCCAGGAAGAATTGTTTGGGTGGGATCAGCGGCATAGGCAGTGGAAAAGATCCCGAGTGAAAGCAGAGGAACAAGAATGGCTAATTTTCGTATCATTGATCCTATTCCTCCCCGTTTTCTTTCCTCATATTTTGCATATGCTTTCGAAAAACACTGTTCCACCCTTTTATCGAATCCTTCGTTAACCAGTTGGGACTAATACCTTCTCCCTGGTTTTCATAGCTTTCAAGTAGATTCTGATATTCTTCCCCTTGGGTAATAGAGCGCAGTATCGTAATGTTCTCTCCTACACCAACGATATAAATCGTCTGACCAATAAGAAGAACCTGTAACGATTTATTCGTTCCAAGGACGTGACCACCTAATGGGAGAACAAGACCACTTGTTTGTATTTGTTTGCTTCGTTTTGAAAGAAAGCGCAATAATGCAATCAATAAACCAATAACCAAGATAAAGGAGAGAGTAAATTTGATAAATAAGGGAAAAACAGAAGGTGACTCACTTTCCACGACTTTTGTCGCTGGAGCTGACGGTTTCCCCTCACTTTTTGGAAAAGAGTCAAAGACGGATTTCTCGCCACTAGTAGTTGAACCCGCGGCAAAAATGGTGGGTTGAAAAGAAAATAAATAAAAAAACAAAACAAATAAGAACATGGTGCGTTTCATGATTTTCTCCTTCCTTGGAGTTATTTCTAGTTGTTTAAATTTGCCGCGATCGTAGCTGCCAATTTGTTATCAGATTTCGCTATTTCTGTTAAAATTTGCGAACGACTCGTTGTCTTAATATTTTTCATGAGATTCATAGCTACTTGTGAGTTCGTCGCCATCATTGTTTGAATAATACTAGCCGATTGAGCAGGAGGCATCCCTGCAACGGTTTCAGCTAAGGTTTCCGTTGGATTTTCATGTTTTAGCGCGAGTTCGTGTACCTGTTCTGAAAGCACAGACTGATTGGTTTCATCAAGCCCAGCAATCTCTTTTAACATCATAGTAATTTGAGCGGCTTTCTTAACATCCTTCATGCTGCCAAGGATACTGCCTTGCAATTCCTGATCTAGCTGAGCTATCGTTAACGAAGCTTCTTCTAGCGGCATGGATACAAGCATTGCAGCGGCTTTTGATGCAGGTATACTAGCATAAATTCCTGCTACATGTTTCACTTGATCTTGAACTTCTTTTGTCTGTTTATTTGCTAACTCTTTTTGCAAATCTTCGTTGTTTTTCTTTAAAACCTTTATGTCATTTTGATTAGAACTTAGCTGCTTTTTCAATTCGTCCAGTTCTTGTTCTTTTTGATTCAACAAAGATTCGGTCGTTAAATATTTCTCTTCCCAGTCATTTACATCAACCGTCTTTTCAGGTTCTGTAGAATTAGGAATGATTAGGTTCAAAACAGGTACTTTATTTCCCCAATCTTGAAATGTCTTCCAAACAGGAAAACCAACAAAATTTAACAGGAACAATATTAATAGGACGGTAATTAGTAACGAAATTCCCCAGAATAAAAAACCTCCTAGAATTCCGCGTCGTTTTTCTGCCATTTGTTAATCTCCTCATGTCCTTCTGCTATAGCGTAAGACGGCCATTTCGTCGAGCATTGCCTGCTCACTTCGATCGAGTTGCTTTTGGAAAGCTTCCATCGATTTCGCCTTCCATTGATTCCACATTTTTGTTTCCTGATTTTTATTGATGAGTACTTGGTGTTTTTGTTCTACTTCCTGATGAATTTGCTGTGATCGATCCTCCAACCGTTTCATTCGAAGACTAACATGGTCAATTTCTTGTTGAAACTCTAAAATCTCTTTGACTGTTTTGCAATCTACATCATTGTATTGGTTGAAAACATTCTCCTTGACCACTTCTAGCTCTTCCATCTCTTCTGCTAATTCCAATTGCCGGAGTTTAGTTATCCCATACTCTTGCTTGGCAATTTCCTGTTCTTTTTCTTTGACGTCCAGTACTTTTTGAAAAGAAAAGGTAAATTTCATCGAATCATCGCTCCAAATTGTGAAAGTAGGAAGGACTCTGCCTCCTCAAGTTGTGAAGCTTCATAAATTCCTTGTCGTAAAAAATTATCCATTGTTGGCTTTAGCCGCATCGCTAAATCGATATCCCGATTCGAGCCCTTCTTATATGCACCAATATTGATCAAGTCTTCGGCCTCGTTATAGGAGGCAAGTAATTTCTTGAAGTTCTGTGCTGCGGTTAAATGTCCGTCAGATGTAATTTCGGTCATGACCCGGCTTGCGCTGTTTAAAACATCGATTGAAGGAAAAATCCCTTTCCCTGCAATCGAACGATTAAGGACAATATGGCCATCTAAAATTCCTCTGACTGCATCGGCAATCGGTTCGTTCATGTCATCACCATCAACCAGAACCGTATAAATTGCTGAAATAGAGCCCTTCGGTCCAGTTCCAGCACGTTCCAATAGTTGCGGAAGCATCGCAAACACAGAAGGAGTATACCCCTTAGTCGTCGGTGGTTCGCCAATTGCTAAGCCCACTTCTCGTTGCGCCATCGCGAATCGGGTTACGGAATCCATGACAAGTAATACGTCCTTTCCTTGATCGCGGAAATACTCAGCAATAGACGTAGCTGTCATGGCACCTTTTATCCGAATGAGGGCCGGTTGATCAGATGTCGCTACAATAACGACAGATTTTTTCAACCCTTCTTCCCCTAAGTTTTGTTCAATAAAATCTAGTACCTCACGTCCACGCTCTCCAATAAGTGCGATGACGTTCACTTCAGCTGTCGTATTTCGCGAAATCATGCCAAGAAGTGTACTTTTTCCGACCCCACTCCCGGCAAAGATACCCATTCTTTGACCTTTACCCATAGTTAATAACCCATCAATCGTACGTACCCCAACCCCTAAAGGAGAATGAATCCTTGGTCGACTGAGTGGGTTAGGCGGAATCGCATGCGTTGGTACATCTTCCAAGCCTAATGGCAATGGCTTCCCATCAATGGGTTGACCAAGACCATCGAGAATCCGTCCTAGCAATTGGCTGCCAGCTTTAACACTCATTGGTTTGCCACTTGCAACCACATCACAGCCAGGACCGATTGAGCGGACCTCACCAAGTGGCATAAGCAACACTTTGTTCTCCTTAATCCCTACAACCTCGGCTTGAATGGGGGTTTGTGACTGAGAGGGATAGATCGAACACAATTCACCAATTCTTACGTCAGGGCCCTGAGATTCAATGGTTAGCCCGATGATTTGGGTGATTTTCCCGTTGACTCTGACTGGGTCTATCGTGCGAATGAGATTAATATAATTTTCAGCTGATAGTCCCACTTTCCGGCTCCCTTCTTGCTTCTAGAATGACCTTTTTAATTTCCTCAATTTGCGTATCAATCCGGGCATCGACGCTGCCGTATGCAGTACGAATAATACATCCTTTGAGTGAAACGGAATGGTCCGGGATGATTTTGATTTCTGTTTCTCCATTAACAACAGCAACGAGGTGTACGCGCTGGGATTGAATAAAATCAAAATCATCAGGATGCACACAGACTGTAATCGACTCTTTTTCCTTAAAGCGAAGAATATGTTGTTGAATTAACTCCACAAAATGATCGGGATTAGTTTCTAATTCCCGTTTAACAATTTGGGAAGCAATAACTGTGCTCAACTCGAGTAAAAATGGTTCCGCTTCGGAGATTATCGATGCCTTTTGTTCATAAGCAGCATTCAACAAATGCTGAACTTGCTCTAATTTCTCTTGATATTCTTGTTGAATCTTCTGAATCGCTTCCTGTTTTCCCGTTGCTAATCCTTCTTCAAACCCTTGCTGTTTTGCTTCAAGTGACAATCCCTCTAGCTTCTGCTGGTTGTCTTCCCACCATTGGTTGATTTTATCTGTAGTGGCCGCTTCTATTGAACGGGCGTTTTGCTCAGCCATTTCAATGATTGCTTGGGCTTCAGCTTTAGCTGCTTGGATCAATTGGTTAGCTTTTTGTGTCCCTATACCCTCATCGCCTGCTTGCTGGGTCTCTGTATCAGATATTTCCCCTTGTGCATTAATGGCGAGAAGTGGCTGGGAAATGACCTTCACTTCTTCTATCAAAGAGAGATTAGTAGCCTTAAATACTTTAGAATAGGATGCCATCTGTTCCACCTCGAGCAATGACAATTTCACCAGCATCCTCTAAGCGGCGAATAACGAAAACGATTCTTCCTTGCGCTTCCTCGACATCTTTGACTCTGACTGGTCCGAGAAACTGCATTTCTTCTTCGAACGTTTCGACCATCCTTGCTGACATGTTCTCGAAGATAACCTTTTTGACTTCCGGGCTGGCTGCTTTCAGTGCAAGGAGTAAATCATGATTCTCCACTTCCTGAATAACACGCTGGATGGCACGACGATCGAGATTAATAATATCTTCAAATAGAAACATACGTTTTTTGATTTCTTCCACCAATTCCTCATCTTTCAGCTCAAGATGCTCTAAGATACCTTTTTCTGTACCACGGTCCACACCGTTTAGGATATTGACAATCGATTCGATTCCCCCTACCACACTAAAGTCTTCACGGATGGTAGATGATAACTTTTGCTCCAAAATATTTTCTACTTCCTTAATTACTTCCGGTGAAGTTTGCTCTAACAATGCAATACGTCTAGCGACATCGAATTGAAGTTCGCTAGGTAGTGATGAAAGTATCATTGATGCTTGTTGTGTCTCTAAATGAGCTAAAACGAGCGCAATAGTTTGAGGATGCTCATTTTGTAAGAATTGATAGATTTGCATCGCGTCAACACGGCGGGCAAACTCGAATGGTTTAACCTGGAGCTGCGACGTTAATCGATGAATAATCTGCTTGGCTTTATCTTTACCCAGGGCAGACTCCAACACATCCTGTGCAAAGCTGATTCCCCCCATTGCCAAATAATCTTGGGCAATGCACATTTCATGAAATTCCTTCAATACTTCTTCTTTTTCTTTGGCATCCACTTTATGAATATTGGCAATTGCGAGAGTAAGTTGATCAATTTCCTCCTCCGGCAAATGGTTGAACACTTTAGAGGAAGCATCCTTTCCCATCGAAATGAGTAAAATCGCTGCTTTTTGTTTTCCAGTTAGCCTTAATCCTGTCGCCATGGAAATTACGCCTCCTCTTCATGTAGCAATGTTCTAATCACTTTGGAGAAATCTTCCGGTCTTTGCTCTAGCAATTTCTTCAATTGGCTTTCGACACCCATATCTTGTTCTGCAAAATAGTCCGGTTCTTCGACTGGAGCCTTATAGGCCATTTCTTCTTCTAACTCAAATTGATTTGATTTTCTTCGACTCACTAGCCACCAGATTAAACCGCCAATCAAAAGCATACCTAGTGCTATGCCACCTGCTATATATAGCCAATTTGACGATGATCCATTCGCCGTACTCGTGCTTGTGGCGAATGTATGCGGAAAAATGGTAATCCGTTGGTCAATCTCTTGTTGGGTTAAATCGGGATGTCCTAGAGCCGTGCGAACTGTATTAGCAACAATGTTTTGAATATTATCTTGTGTCGTCTTTGGTAACTTATCAGGATTGGCAGGATCTGCCTCAACACCAACATTAATCGTAATATCTTCTATTTGATACGGACTTTTAATAATCTCGTTATTAATTCGATTAACCTCATAGTTCACCTTGCTATTTGACTCTTCGTAACTACTATCACCATTTGAACTGTCACCAGGATATCCAGGAACATCGGTTTCCCCGGTTCCCACCACGCCGCCAGCACTTGCTCCTGTCCCTGTAGCTGTTTTCGAGTTTTTATCCGAGCTTATCACAATCCCATTATTATTTTGATCTACCGGCTTAACCAACTTTTCTTCTGTTTTCACTTTATCGAAATTCATTTTTAAAAAAGTATGTACATAGACCTTTTTTGATCCAAGAATTGTACCTAATAAGCCTTGAAGATTTTGTTGGATATCTCTTTCCAAATCTTGTTGGATTTTTCGCTGTTCATCATATTTATCAACTGTTTGATCACTGTTATTTGCATCTTGTAGCGCTAATGTCTCACTGTATTGATTCATGATGGT
This sequence comes from Neobacillus vireti, assembly GCF_001026695.1. GTDB lineage: Bacteria > Bacillota > Bacilli > Bacillales > Cytobacillaceae > Neobacillus > Neobacillus vireti. The sequence goes on along the minus strand of NZ_LDNB01000002.1, from coordinate 861,518 downwards.
AATATTTTCCACCGGGAGTTTCGGCACACTGCGCGAGACTAACGTGTAAAGAGCCTTATTTTGCTGGGAGTTTAATTGCACCCCTGGCTCAACTTCTACCATTACTGAAGCACTAGCTGATTGATCTTGACCTTGCCTGATGAACACAGAATCTTCAGGTAACGTCAAAATGACTTCAGCGTTTTTGATTCCCTCAACATGTGTAAGTACATTAGCGACTTGGTTTTGCATCGCTTCACGTTCAAGTATGTTATATTGGCGGTCTGTTGCTCCGAATGAGAGATTTTGGCCAAAAATATCGTAATTAATTTTGTTATCCTTTGGGTATCCCTTTGATGCAAGACTAACTACTAAATCGGAAGCATCCTTTTTCGGAACAAGCAGCATTGTTCCATTATTAGAAATCTGATAGTTTGTATGCCCTTGTTTATCCAATTCTGCTTTTATGTCCCCTACTTCCCGCTGTGTCAATTGACCCGTATAAAGCGGGACATATTGCGGACGAGACGCAAAAAAGATAAACATTGATAAGGCAACAATAAGAAATAAAAATGTCCCTATGATGAGCCCTTTTTGTTTCAGGCTTCTTGCTCTCCAGTATTCACTAAAGCGCTCTCCGGTATGTTTGATTTGATCTGTCCATGATCGATTCATTTCTCACCCTGCCTAGCTTTCCATCATTCTTTAAATTTGCATGCGCATCATTTCTTGATATGCTTCGAGAGCTTTATCCCTGACGGTGACTGTCAGTTCCAAAGCTATCTGCGCTTTCTGTGAAGCAATCATTACATCATGAATATTATCAATCTCTCCTGTAGCCACTTTAGTACTTATGTCAGCGGCCTGCTTAACCGTGTTATCCACATTCTCCAAATATCCTTGGAGGACACCAGCAAATGAAGATTTAGTTTTATCTACTTCTACGTTTTGGAATGGATTTTGATTAATTTTGATTAATTCACTGCCTACATTTGAAATATTCATTTATATGCCCCTCCTAACGGCCCAGATCTAAAGCTTTTAACATCATGGATTTTCCGGTATTAAACGCCGTAACATTCGCTTCATAGGCTCTTGATGCAGCAAGTAAGTCGACCATTTCCTTTGACAGGTCAACATTTGGTAATTTTACATATCCTTCAATATCTGCATCTGGGTTAGTAGGGTCATAGATTGTCTTGAATGGTGTTTTATCGTCCACAATACCCGTTACCCTTACCCCTTGCAGGTTGGTGTCGGACCCGGTTTGTTTTTTTATTTCACCCTGTAAAACCTGATTAAAGGCTCTCTCCCTAGGTTCCATCACGACCATTTTTCGGCGATATGGTTCCCAATTTCCATTCACCAATTTTCCGCGGGTAGTTGAGGCGTTAGCAATATTAGACGAGGTTACATCCATCCGTAATTTTTGGGCAGATAAGGCAGATGCACTTATATTTAAGGAATCAAACATCGCTGTTAACTCCTTCCTTTAATTGCTATTGATAATTGATGGAATTCACTAGTAAGTTGCTGTGTTAACGTATAATACCATAATGAATTTTTCCCCATCCGAGACATTTCTTCATCGATATCAACGTTGTTCCCATTGCTTTGCATGATACTATTCGTATTCTCGACCGTTTTTGCAGATGGAATATTAGTGGTATTCCCAATCGCAAAATGGCGGGAGTCAGTAGGATTGCCTACAAAATTGGATTGATTGTTTAGTTGCTGCTTTAAAATATCCTCAAACACTACCTTTTTTGTTTTATAGCCAGGAGTTTCCGCATTGGCTATATTATTAGAAATTACCTGTTGTCGTAAACTGGAAGCATCTAATGCTGATTGAAGGATGCCAATATTATTCAAGCCGATAACTCTCCTTTTATCTAATGTGTATTTATTTGATTATTTTTGATAAATGTCAAAATTGACGAACATACTTAATCAATATACTATAAAGAAGGCCTGCAAATCTACCATTTTTTTATGGCTGATTTCCATTCACAGCTTGTTACACACTAAGCCGTTCAAAAAACTTGGACACCCCAGATACCCATTGGTTGTTTAGACCGGACGGATCATTATCCGCACCAATAGGAGCATACTTCGCACCAATCCTGGAAATACTGGATAAACCTTCTCCTAAATAATTCTTACTTAGATTCCGAGCCATATCCATAATGCTATCTTCAATGGAGGAGTACGATTTCAAGCCATTAATGCCCATCATTCCAGCAATATTATTTTTTTCATTGGCGGCACGAGATTTCCCATTCCCTGTTTCATGCTGAGCAATAGCTGTTAACAAAGCCGGATTGATATTAAACCTTTTTCCAGCGCGAACGAAAACCTCGCCCATTCCTTTTAATTTCCCGCCCAATACTTGATTTAATTTTTCAGCGTTTAATGACTGAAATCGTAACGGTTCATTCGTGTTTAAAGGCAAGTTTTGATCACTCATATTATTGTTTATTTCATTAATAATATTGGGAACAAAGGAATTGACTTGTGGTTGTATTGTCGATTGTAATTCCTGTTGCATTAAAAGTTGGTTTAAGACCATTGTAAATAGATTCTCACCTTTAGAAGTGGTTCCCTCCGTAGGTTTCCGTAATTGTTGAGTCCTGGATAATGTATTAACTAACATTGTTTTCGTAAACCAATCATCACCATTAATCAATGGATAGCACCCTTTCTTCCCTCGTATATTTTTATAAAGATTAAATGGTTCTTTCTAACATCCCGCTAATATCCCCTAAAACGTCTTCTGAAATCTTAGAAATATGTGTTAGCTTTCCATCTTTTATTTTCGCTTCTACCAAAATAATCGTCTTTGAATCCTTTTTTTGCTTCATTGCAAGAATCTGCTTCCCATTGTATACTACATTTTTCACCAGATAATACGTTTCATTTATTGGGTATCCCATCGTTATTTTAATAGGTTTTACGAAGAATGGTCTCATCTTTTTAAATTCCATAAAATTATAAAGCTGACCATACGTTCGTTTGTCCATTACTTTTTGCTGGTGCATGGATATCTTCCTCTCAGGTAACGGGTTGTTAAAAAGGACATAAGTGCTCCGACAATGTGGCAAAAAAATAACCTCGCCTTTACCAAAAAGGGAGGTAATAGACAAAAAATATCTTTTTAGACATAAAAAATCCATCCCTAAATAGACATTTAGTACCTATGAATAATACCTTAATCTTTTGGTAACTGGCTGACATAGTACAATAGCACCTTAGTCCCTATAGCTTTGCGACACTGATTTTCATCAGGTGTGCCTTTATCATGATTCGATTTTTTTATATTCCTCTTAAATAATAGAATGTTTTACCATTAGCGAATATACTACTATTTTATCATTTTATGTCGAAAATACTAGGTCAAAAGATATATTTTTATTTTTACCCCCCAAAAAAGATGCTTTTTACAGTAAATAAGCAATGTGCTACCATAAATTCATGAATTTTTCTCTCTCATTTTTAGTCTTTATTACCCAAAAAAAAATGCGTGATCACTCAATAGGAAATGAGCGATCACGCATAAAATTATTTTTTTGAGTCTAAAAATACTCCATTTGTTTGTTTTATAAATGGGCGGTACTTCTTTGTAACTTGTTTCTGTTGTTTCATTTGATTTAAAGAGTGTTGGGTTTCACTTATGTTTTCTTTTAGAAGTGATGTCAAACGCTGATCAAAACAACGAATATCCTCCAACAATTGTCTTTCTTTAGCTGTATATTGATATCCTGGGTGTTCAGCTCTCAACGTATCAACCTTGATCATCATGCTGTTTCGAGTATTTAATAGTTGATCAAATTTCTCATAATCATCATCTTCTAGCGCCCGATTCATCTCTAATGTGATGTCATAAATGCGTGTAATCAATTCGTCCATTGTTTTACCAAACCTTAGTTCTTAGTATTATTTAGCTTCATGGCCGAAGACCATGTTTCCGTTAATTCCATAGCATGCCCTTCCACTTCTTCTAAAATCTCAATTTTTTTACTAATATTTGCTTCAATTAAACGAGATTTCATGTAATCATATAACGAGAGTAATGGATCTGAGATGGTGTACCCTGGTTTTAACGTTACCATTAACTCGCTTAAGATATCCTGAGCTCTAAGATTGTAACCGTTACTTTCCTCTAGATTATTATTTTGAAGAGCCACTTTGGCAAGCCGGATAAATTTGACCATTCCTTGATATAACATATATGTTAAGTCCTCAGGCTTTGAAGTAGTGACTGCTTGTTTTTGATAGGTTTGATATGGATTTCTAAAAGCCATGAATAATTACCCCTCTCTATCTCCGTTTCGTTCTAGTTAATGATTATCGGATAAAAGGTAAAATAGTTAAGGATAAAAGGTAACAAGCTTTTGATATTTTTTCGCTAATCCTATTTAGAATTAAACTTAACTGCTAACTTGAAGAACTACTCCAAAACTGTCAATAATGTAGTTTAGTCTTTGATTATATGATTTCAGCTGTTGGATTTTGGCTGCGTCTCCCAGCTTGTTAAATGCTGTTATTTCCTTTGCCAATTTAGCAACCTCTAATTGTAATTCATCATTGCGCTTTTTCTCTTGTATAAACTGCTGTTCCTTTTTCATTAACTGTTCTCGAATTGCTTCTTTTTCAAGGTTGATTTCTGTTTTCATACTTGCTACCTGTTGAACTGCGTCCTGATTCTGAAGCGCCATGTTTGTTAGTTGGTATAAACTTCTTAGAAGTTCGTTTAAATTAATTCCAGGCAGCTGTTGTACGTTGGTGATTAATCCAGATAAAATGTCCAACAAATCATTGTCTTCAGAGGGTTTCGCCTGAATAACTTGTTGTTCTGAAGCGGAATCACGGATGACTTCAGTGGATACCACCGGAACCTCATTGTCTGAAATGGTAATGAATTGATAAGCATTTTGGTTGGATACTTCTTTTTTATTCTTCGCCTTCATAAGTGAGTAATATTTATAATTAACAGACTGGTAGCCACGAGTTAATAGTTGAGCTACTTCCTCCAATATCTCTGTTATATTTAAAGCACCTTCCTCTTGACGTTCGTTAATATATTGAAACATGAACTCAACTTCAGTTTTAGTCCATTTGCGATTGACTTTTTTTGAATCATCAAGGGACTGGTTTGCAAGTTCTGAACTATTCATACTCAACATCATCAGATTATTAAAATAAAAAATTAAGGTTCCAGCGTTCAATTGGTTTTTATCTTCCAATTCACGGATGAAATCTTGTTCCGAACGGCCTACTTTTTGATTCAATAAAGCTTCTTTCATCTCAAATAGTGCAGATTTTAAACCCATTAGATTACCTCCTAAATGCATACGAGAATTGAACAGATTTGGTTTTACAAACCTTTTTGCCTTTTAACAAAAAAGGTAAAACTAATTTTGACTTTTTCAAACTCTCTCCATAAATGATGCTGTAATATATGATTCGATCTTATGAATTTTTTTTGGGTGTACATCAAAAAGATTAAAAAATTTTATTATTCGAAAAAATTGGACTATTTTTGATAGCGATTCCACTAGTGAATAGGAATAATATTATTATACTGAATTTGTAAGGATTTGTAAACGTTTTGTTTGAATTTTGTAAAAAATGGATACTAACATGATGGATTTAGCTTTATCAGTTTATAATTATAGCCCTCAATATTAAAGAGGGCCAAGTATATGTATTCTATCTTTCTTTGAAACCTTTTGATTATCGTGTTTTCAAACGGATTTGTCTTTGTTTTTCAAAACAATGTTGAACGATTTTCATTTGATCCTTCTTATCCATCTTGGTAAATTTCATCCCTACATTTTTTCTTTCTTGTTCTAGTAAGTGTATTCGTATGATTTGGCCTTGGAATGGAATTAGAGCGGCCTCCTTATTCTGGACATTAGGAACAAATAATGTCCCCGACACCTCTTCTCCCTCCTGTAGTTTGACATCCGCCCCACAGCTAAATAACATTCCACCTGAGCTAATATTGATGGTGTTAAATTTGATTTCATTTATCATGAGACGCAAATGAGAATTCACTCGAAAATTCTCACGGCGTTGAATTCTGATAATCTCGTTTTCTTGTGGTTTGGTTATCCGGCATAAAGGTATTCTGTCTTTTTTCTTGCCGATAATTTCTGTTTGGAACTTATATTGATGATCATCCGCCATAAAGATGATATCTAATTGTGTTCCTTCCGTAAACAGTCCAATTATATTTCTATCCATCGGAAAACTAATTAGAATCTCATGCTCCTCAACTTCCGCAATAATTGAACGACACGATTGTTCATGGTTTTTAATATCAATTATAATATTCTGATTGACCTTGGGATACATCGACTACACCTACTATCATTTTTCTGATAAATTTCTCCAATTAATTTTATCAGAATAATTGAAAATGGGAAACTACTTTTGGGTAAAACTACCCAAATTGGTATCATTTGTTTTTTGCGGGCAAAAATTCGTTTTTTCGATAAAAAAAGAGCAATCACAATTGATGCTTGTGCTGCCCTAAATAAAATTAACGTAAAAAATCCACTAAAGAAGTTTGAATGATTCGCGCTCCTATCGATAAAGCAGCCCGCTGCACGTTCTCCTGAGACTTCAAATCGATTATCGCTCGAGAAATATCCACATCCTCTTCTTTTGATACTAAACTAGTTGTAGATACCTCTAGCCCATCTAGGCGTGAGATGCTTAGCTCCATACGATTCATGCGGGCACCCAATTCCGACCGTTCCTTTAAGAGGTTATTCATCTGACTATCTAATTGGTCTAAATAATCATTCGCACCTGCATCCGGGGAATTAAACCCAGAGACAATATTTGACAGCACTTGGAAGATGCCATCACCATGAGTAAACACATTGGTTCCATTAACATTTATTTGTACTATGTTTGTCTGGCCCACCTGTAAATCGATTGATTCTTGATTTGTATTTTCAAACTCTTTTGATGCAACCGAATATGGTGGTGTTGTTGCATTCGTTCCGGCAAAGATATATTTTCCAGCTATCTGAGAATTTGCAATTTCGCCTAAATGTTCTTTTAACTGATCGATTTCTTGCGCAACAGCATACCGTGCATCTGGGTCATTCGTTCCGTTCAGACCTTGTACCGTAAGCTCCCGCACCCGCTGCATTACAGCGGTTACCTCATTAAGTGCGTCATCCGTGGTGGTCATCCATGAAAGTCCATCATCGGCATTCCTTTTGTATTGCTCAATATCATTTAGCGAAGAACGATAGGCCATGCCGCGCACCGCCGTAACAGGATCGTCCGATGGTTTGTTTACCTTTTTACCCGTGGTAATTTGATTCTGATATTTTTCCATCGCCTTGTTGTTTTGCTGTAAACTAAACAGCATATTTTGATTCAATATTCCTTGCGTCACACGCATACCCATACGAACCCTCCTACAATCCTACCCGGCCCATGCCGTTAATCACTTTATCCAAACATTGATCCATTGCAGTCACCATCCGTGCGGCAGCATTATATGCCTGTTGGAATTTAATCATATTGGCCATTTCTTCATCCAACGAAACACCAGAGACAGATTGACGACGGTTTTCTACTTGATTAACAATCACTTCGGAGTTGTCAAGCATACGCCCAGCTTCCTGCGAATCAATACCTAGTTGACCGATTATGCTGCGATACATATCACCCACAATGGATTTGATATTGGTCATCTCCTGAGCGTTTTTACCATTTCCCGGTGATGACTTCCCTGACCCGGGAATTTCTTCTTTTGCAGCAGCAATCAAGTTTAAATTGTTCATAATGTCCGGATTTACCATCAAGTCTTTAGCTGTAGTCCCCGTAAAGAAGTCAATATCCTTGGCAGAAGCCGTGTCTAATTGGCCATTGTTATTAATTAAATACAGACCATTATGGTGAACATCATTTACAGCTTGTACGAATGTTTCAGCTAATTTGTTGATTTGATCCTTCATGCTAGGAATGGTTGATTTCGAACCGCCGCCCAGAATTCCAAACGATTCAATCCGTCCCAACAACTCGCCAGATTCTACTGTTACTTTGCTTCCATTAATCTTAATTTCATCTGGATTCACTAATCCCGTAGTTTGATCAAAATCAATCGAAAGTGTATTTGCTGTTTTACCAGTGACTAAAACTCCACTCCCTGCGGAGATATCGACCATCCCATTACCATTGGCATTAGGCGTTACCTTGACATTGACAAGTTTTGATAGTTGATCGATTAGCACATCTCGTTGGTCGTATAAATCATTTGGTTGATAGTTGTTCGCAACCAGACGAGAAATTTGATCATTGAGATTACCGATTTGTGCTGCCAAAGAATTGATCTCGGTCGTTTTAGCGTTAATAACATTTTTAAGATCGTCTTGCATTTGATCTAAGGAGTCTGAGATATGTTTAAAGGTTTCCGTCACCGCTACCGCTTTTTGTCTGACCACACCACGTGCGGCTTCGCTATCCGGATTTTTCGCTAACTCCTGCCAACTTTTCCAGAATTCATCCATGGTAAAGGCTAATCCATCGTCAGACGGTTCGTTCATTAATTCTTCAATCCTGCCTAAGGTGTCACTTTTGGCTTCCCAGTAGCCCAAATTTTTATTTTCGCCCCGAAATTGGACATCCAAATATTCTTCTCTTAGCCGGACAAGGCTATTAACATCTACCCCTGTTCCTAATTGCAATCCGTTACTGGAAATGGAAGGGGTAGCTTGCATTTCAGCCCGTTGGCGTGTATACCCGATTGTATTCGCATTGGAAATATTTTGTCCTGTCGTGGAGAGTGCTGTTTGTTGAGCAGCAAGTCCTCTTTTCCCAATCTCGATTCCATGAAAGGTTGAAGTCATTTAATCTCCTACTCTCTATCTAAATATAAAAACCGCTATATTTTTGCATCTAACATGTTTGAATAGCGGTTCTTGGCATATGGTCCATATCCGATTGCCGGTTCTTTGCGAACGAGCATCCCCATCGAGTATTGAACATATGAAAGGGATGCATGAATTAATTGTTGATTGCTTTCATTTAATTGGGTGATTTTTTGAACCAATCCACGAAGTTGTTTGGTAATGTAATCCAATGTAGTCTTAGTAGTGGCATCGTTCTGACTATTGATTAATTCCTCAAGCGTGAAGGATTGCCCCGTAAGACCCTTTTGGGCTATATATACTTGAACTAATTCCGTTCTTTTCTGTTCAAGTCTTTCAATTTCTTCGACACAAGAACTTTCACGATTAATCAAACTCTGAAGTTCCTTGATATTTCCCTCAACAAGGATTGTTCTTTTCTCCTCAGCAAGAACAAGTAATCGTGAATGTGCGTCCGTCATTTCTTCCAATGTTTGAATGAGTTTATTCAGGGATTCCATTTTCATGTCTCCTATTAGGAATTACTTTTCCAAAAATCAATCATCTTGTCAGCAACTTTGCTGCTGTCAACCTTGTAAGTCCCATCGGTTATTTGCTGTTTCAATTCTTGCAGACGATTTTGCCGCTGTGCTTGTTCTGACATCATCGCTTGAGAAATTTCTCGGCCGCGTGATGAGATTTTCACTTCCGTAGAAGCGGAGGTCTTTTTTTGGGTATCTTGTATATTTGAACGATTCAGTTGATTTTGGTAGGTATAAAAACCGGATTTCATATCATTGATTCTCATTACTAGTCCTCCCCACTTATCCTATATTATCTATAATCGGTCATTCCCGAAAAAAGTTTAGTTTAAAAAAATGTATTTACAGCATCTTTCACCTGTTTGCATTTATCATATGTCTAATTGTATCAAAGCAAAGCGGGTTTTACATTAAGTATTTTGTATGGTTTTGATAGTGTTTGATTCGTTAAACCTTTTTTATAAGTGAACGTAAAAAAAGCGACGGAAAGGGTTGCACCCTGTTGCTCTCCGTCACTGTTTACAATAAATGGAATTTCAACACTATTTACGTTTTGCTATTCACATTAATTCCAACAAAATCAATTTGCAGCTGCTGCATTTGGCGGAGATATACTTCCGTCTTCCCAGGGGTATAATTGTGAATCGGCTTGTGAGGAGTGACTTCAATTTCGGCTCCCCCTTGTTTCCAATCGATGTGCAGTTCTGCGGGAGTATAATGCAGTTTGACTGAACCGTAACTCGGGATAAATGCTATATTGAAATCTGCCGGTCCTGGGCTTGCTTTTGCCAAGGCGATGGATGCGAATGGATCTGACTTGTTCCCTATCGCGGCCATTTGATCACCCTCTTGTGCAATTCGCGCAATTGCCTCTAACCCTTCCTGCTTAGAAAATTCCGCCATTTCAGCAGTTAACACACTTATCTTCTTCAACCCTAGTTCATTCCATGCCTGCTCTTGATCAATCTCAAGCTCTGATGGCTGGCGTTCAATCTTCATCATGGCCGGTATTTGTTTAATCGATTGCTCAGCTGTAGGTTGCTCTATTTCTTGGACTGGCTGGGTTATACGCAAGCCAATCTGGGCGTAGGTTTGCTGCAAACGAATTTGCGGGATTTGCATGAATGTGTCACCACCTGCGATCATTCTTTTTTTAGTAGTGTTAAACTTTACGATCTACTAATAAACCAAGATAATCCGTCATCTCGGCATACATATCTAGTAATTTCTTCGAGGGAATTTCCTTAATGACTTCATCGGTTGTATCATCGACAATCGATACATAGTATTCTTTTAAACCCTCATGGAACTGGAATTTCAAGTGGGAATTGGATGCCTTTAAAAAGTCATTCATACTATTGATGACTTTTTCGGTCTTTTCCTTTGTCAGTACTTGTTGTTGAGGCTTCTCCTGCTTTTCCGCTGGTGTCTCTTTAATTTTCGGAATGCTTTCTATTTGTTTTACCTGATAATCCGTTGATTGACTACCAGAATTGGACAACTTCTCTAACATGTCAAGACCCCCGATAACAAAAATTATATTTATCTGTGTTATCGGAAGAGTGAAATAAAAGTTTAGAGGGAGTAAGACTTATAGAAAACGGGACACCACCCCTACGTTCCTTGAAAGTATTGATCCTTGTCTTCCACTACCGTCCCATACGAAGGCAAACTTACATTATTTTTCAATAACAGATTTAATCTATTTAGCAATTTACCCAAATCAGATTGGTCTTTATCTTTGATAATAAACTCAATACCATATTCAGTTAGTTCATCATTATCTTCTTTCCAAACAATATGACCCTTTACTTTAATGACTTCACTCAATAATTCAAATTCAAACTGAAGAATAACATCATCCCTTACAGGCAACTTAAGGGTTGAAAGATAGCGCAAACCTCCTATACTGATATCCTCAATTAAAACACTTGATTTCCCCAAACGCATCGGTTTACCGGCAATCGACAAAAGCGTCATTTTAGCCGCAAGCGGATAAGGGAAATTGACACGATAATATTTCCGTTTGCTTTGTTTCTCTTTCAACTTTGGATCGATTGGCTGCAATATTTTCTTCTGCAAAAGCGGTTCAATTTCTTTCACTGGGACTGGGCGACTAAATAAATAACCTTGAATTTGTTGACATTTTTCTTTCTTAAGTAGTTTTAATTGTTCAATCGTTTCGACACCTTCTGCGACCACGTCTATATCCAATCCCTTCGCCAAATAAATAATCGATTTTACGATGAATAGGTCATGATGGCTTTCAATCATATTTTGGATGAATAATTTATCAATTTTAATAAAGTCAAAAGGAAATTGCGCTAAGTAAGATAAGGATGAATATCCTTTACCAAAATCATCTAATGAAATTTTAATTCCCATTTCCTTCAATGAAATTATCGTCCTATTTACAATTTCTTCATTGTTTAAAAAAGAATTTTCAGTAATCTCAAACTCTAAATCAGTGGGACGAATACCTGCATTTCGAATCGTTTCTTCAACTGTTTCAAGCCAATTTTGTTTCATAAAATGGGTGGCGGAAATATTGATGGAAATAGGTACTGTCGATAGCATTGCTTCCTTCCATGTCTTCAATTGTTGACATACTTCATTTAAAACCCAATCTTCAATTTGGATAATTAATCCGTTTTCTTCGGCAAGCATAAGAAATTCAGCTGGTGAAACAAGTCCCCACTCTGGATGTTCCCAACGTATAAGTGCTTCAGCACTGATAATTTTACCAGAGCTCGCGTCCACCCGAGGTTGAAAATACAAGACCATCTCATTATTTTCCAATGCTTTTAGTAAATCTCGCCCTAAGCTGAATAACTTGTATGACTCGATACTGCTTGAAGGAGAAATAATCTTATAATTATTTCTCCCTAGTTCTTCTGCTTTGAATAAGGCAATATCTGCATTTCGCAATAGTTCGTGGCTAGTCACGCCGTCATCAGGATATATGCTAATTCCAATACTTGCGGTGAGGAACAACTCATACCCTTTTATATAAAAGGGCTCTTTTAAACAATTAATAATTCTATCAGCCAATTCTTTCAAAGAATCAATCGAAGCCATGTTAGCGATTAACAGACCGAATTCATCTCCACCAATTCGGGCTAGCAGATCGTCAGGTGATAAAAGAGCTAAGAGACGAGCAGAAAGACCATTTAACACGTCATCACCAATGGGATGTCCTAGCGTATCATTAATATACTTAAAATGATCAATATCGAAGATCATCACAGCAAATTTCTTGTTATTGCCACGATAGCCATCTGTAAGCTGCTGAAGTTTTCCATCGAACATCCTTCGATTTGGCAAATTCGTTAAATAGTCATGAAAAGAAAGGTGCTGAACTTGTTCAATTAACATCTTTTGCTCGGTAATATCTTGAATAAATCCCATCACACGAACAGGTTGTCTATTTTCCCCTAGAAAAGCTTCTAATTGCACAAATACATGCCGGATGGATTGATCCTGCATTACAATTCTGCATTCCACGGTTTTATTCGAATTATCCTTTAAGGTTTTCTTGAAGGCAGCTGAGAGGATAGGGTAATCGTTAGGATGAATAAGCTCTAAAAGTTGTGTATATGTAGGGGAAAAATCTTCATCAACGCTTTTCCCAAAAATGACTTGCGCCTGTTTAGAACAATGGGTACAATCGTTCAATATATCGTAATGAAAACTTCCTATTTCCCCTATTCCCTCAATTGATTTTAATCTATTTTCGAACAAAAGAATCTCTCTTTCTTTCTCCTTTAATTCCGTAATATTACTTATTATTACATAAATAATCGTGCCATTTTCTGATTCGGTCGGTATATATGTAACACGGATATCGAAGGTTTTTCCATTCTTGCCAATTCCAATTGTATTGAACGTTTGTACATGGCCGGATTGAGCAATTTTGAAATATTGTTTTAACTCATTTCTATACTCTTTTACATAGATTTTTAAAAATGGCTTTTTGAGATCTTGTTCCGTATAACCAAATTGTTTCGTAAAAGAACGATTGCAAGAAATGACGTTCCCAGACACATCCAATTGAATCACAGGCAAAAGATAGTCATTTATTATAGAAGGAAATTCCTCTTCACTATCGATTAATTGAATAGAGTTAGTTTCCTTTGCTAGTCTATTGAAAAGTCTTTTCAATACTGTATCCTCCCTATAGTCAAAATGACATACTCAAAATAAATCAAAAAAGAGAAAATTCAACTCTTATAAAATCATTAATTCAAAAACAATAAAAAACTATTAATAATTGTATAGGAAAACAAAATGATTGCGTGGTATCCAATTCTGTTGTTTATTAATACCCACTACCACATCTTACAAAAAATGAGGAATTTTGTCTATTTAACAAGAATTATTTGCGAATTTTATGTGAAAGTTAACCTAAACAGTCCTTTATTATCACTTAATTTTAGTAACGGATGGATCTTGGGAATCGAAAGAAAAAAACTCAGATTAAGTTTTGATAAAGGGATTTGAATTTTTCCATAATGAATACATATCATGTTAAAATGCTCTGCATATAAAAGGGCCTTAGAAATCCTAGAATCATTTTTATGAAAAAAAAGTATAAAGAGTTGTAATACCCTTATGAGTGTGGATAAGTTGCCTTAAATAATGACATTTGACTGACCTTCTGTTAAAATAGAACAAATGTTTCAATTCTTTTTAGGGGGGTGTCCTTTTTGGCCTGCTCATTAACAGCCTCAACTAAAATATTTCAAATGATGACAGGAAAATTGTTAGGAGATGGGTGTATTACAATGCAGAAAGGGAGAAAACCACGATTTCAATTTGCTCATACAACTAGCGATAAAGAGTGGTGTTTTTATTGTTATGAAGAATTACTGAATGGCTTACCTTTAGCGCCACCTTATTATAAGAAAGTTCAGGATAACAGAATTCAAAAGGGTTTTACTAAATGTTTCCAGGTACAATCTCGGACCGATCCGTTGATAACATGGCTGGAGACTATTTGGTATTGTAACCGCATCAAAAGGATTCCGTTTGACTTTTTGGACCAGAACTTAACTGAACTTGCTTTAGCTTGGTGGTACCAAGATGACGGACATTTATCCAAAAAGGAAAACATTCCAAAAAAAGTCATCCTTTCAACAGACAACTTCACCTCAATTGAAAACCGACAGTTAACAGATTTCTTAGCAAAAAAGTTTCGCCTTTATTTTATGCTAGATTCTCAAAATCGCATTATACTATATGATCAGCTACAAATCTTTTACTTTCTCCGCTTAGTCGAGCCCTACATGCATACTTCTATGGTGAGGAAATTAATTTCACCAAATCAGACTCATAAAGCTAGAAAAAGAACAACCATATACTTACCTGACAATATTCAAGTGATGAAACCCACAGCTGAAATCAATAAGAAACTCCAAAACTTGCACACTTTACATGAAATTATTATGGATAGAACAAGTTATATTGACTTTTATAAAAAAAGAATTGCACATAGATGTATAATGAAAGAGACTAGAGGCTATCAAATTATTATAGATGAAAAATATAATACCCTTTTACATTCGATTAGGAATCGAACAGGGCTAACAGTTAGTCAAATTGTTGCTATTTGTTTTTTATTAAATGATTGAATAAATTAAATAAATATGAAGTAGGCCATTCGCACAATAAATTCAACCACATGTCACGCGGACCAAGCTATTCAAAACTTGGGAAAAATCATTATTTTTTCATATTATAGGATTTCAATTGATAATTAAGAAAAGAGACCCTGGCAATACCAGAGTCTCTAATAAATTTTTTAAATTAACGAAGAAGTTGTAGAACTCCCTGAGGCTGCTGGTTTGCTTGAGCTAGCATAGCTTGAGCAGCTTGAGAAAGGATTGAGTTCTTAGTTTGGTTCATCATTTCTTTCGCCATCGTGCGAACATTTACTTTCATAAATGACTAGACTATATCTTCACCCTCTAGCATTCTAGTAGGGGCCGGGCACTTCGGATTCACAATGCTGATGACCATTGTTTCACCTATGGATTTCATCATCATAGCCGAAGCCTTAGATGGTTTATCCTAGTCGTTGAACCTTCTCCACTCTTTCGAGACAGGAGCTTGGCTGCTGATTGCCCAATCTTTTCTTTTTTCACACCATCACGCTTGTCGTTTCCAACTACATTGTGGTAAGAAAAGCTCTTAGGGTTTTCCAGCAATTCACCCGATAATACTCACTAGCCGTTACCAGCTAGGACGACTGTGCTTGTTACTGCTCTTAGGCAGCTAAAGCATAATCTACGTCACGGATACGAGATTCCGCAGCAGTTAGGTTTTCAGAAGATGTTCCTAGGTTATTAATTGTGTGTTCTAAGCGATTTTGGAATGCACCTAGTTTAGAACGTTCTGCTGAAGTATGTTTAATAGCCTCATCTAAAACTTTTATTGCATCGTTTGCTCCTGATTGTGTAGTTACATTAATATCCTTCACATAATCACCATTGGCTTTATCACCAAGAGTATTAGTACTGATTTCATTAATGTCTACAATCATATTTTGGTCTTTATTAGCACCAATTTGTAATGACGCACCACCACCAGTAACAGTAATAGTTGCTGTATCAGCTGCTGCACCTTTTGCAACAAATTCTGCACCATGATATCCTACTTCTTGTCCTAATCCTTTTACTTGCTCAGTTGAACCATTTGGATTCTTAACTGTAATGACTGCATCTACGCCTGCTGTTACAGCACCACCAAATTCTAAAGCATCTGCTCCACCTAATGTGATTGTTGCGTTAGAGCCGTATGATGTTTGGTCTAATTGAGTAAGTTTACCAGTACCATCTATTGTTGCTTGTACACCAGTAACATCTTTGTATTCATTGATTTTATTTACTACATCTTGTACCTTTGCAGCTTTCATTCCTGAAAAATCAATTTTGGTACCATTAATCACTAATTCTTTTCCAGAAACATCTACAGCACCACTAAGATCAGTAGTACCAGCTACCGCAGTTGCTTTTTTTGCAGCAGTATCAATCGTGATATCATAATTACCTTTTGTTAATCCTGTAGCAGATGTAACATCGACTTTAGCTTTAGCTGAGGAAGTTCCTGTAACACCAAGGCTTCCATTTAATAATTTTTGAGTATTAAACTCAGTTGTTCCTGAAATCCTGTCAACTTCAGATTTTAGCTGTTCCATTTCTTTTTGAATTTCTTTTCTATCATCTAATGTGTTTGTATCATTTGACGATAGAAAAGAAATTCACGCATACGTTGAAGAATGCTATGAGTTTCATTTAATGCACCTTCAGCTGTTTGAATCAATGAGATACCATCTTGAGCATTTGCAGAAGCTTGGTCTAAACCACGAATTTGTCCACGCATTTTTTCGGAGATTGCAAGACCTGCTGCGTCATCTCCCGCACGGTTGATACGAAGACCTGAAGATAATTTCTCCATTGATTTTGTTTGTGCAGTTGATGCAGTATTCAACTGACGAAAAGCAACCTCAAAATCAAAATTCTTCCCAATCCAGAAACCCATGTGACCCAAGGAATTTGCAAAATGTGAAGTTGCATCATTAGGAAAACCAAACATAATGGAAAGAACCTGTTCCAAAACATTAGGAAATCATGAAAAAATGGAAGAATGAAAAACAGTTGTCCAAAAGGAAACCATTATAAACTGTTCATCATTTCTTCCATTTGAAAGCCATTTGCTAGGCATTTTGTTGCAGTAATATCCCAACTTCTCGCTCATAACCGTACTTCTGAAAGAATTCAATCAATGCAACCTCGAAAATTTCCCGCTGATTGATGTTCTTTTCCTTACTAAAGTCTCGAACCATTTGGTCAAGTGTGTTCGTCATATGAACTGATTTTGTGATAAATTGACCTGGAAGAGTAAAGCGGGGAATTTGTCCTGACGCTACTGACGCTCCTAAAAGACTTTGCAAGCCCTCCTTGTTGGAAACTAACCATTCGAGTAAAGGTAGGAATTGCTCCATACCGCCGTTCCCAACACAGAGCGAGCCCTCTAATGAAGCGTCAATACTGGAAGTAGCAACTCCTCCCTCATCATTAGGTACGGTCGGAGAAGTAGAGAGATAATTCCCCGCTTCCTGTGACCATTCAAAGCCTTTTGACTTCATATAAGAAGCCATTTCCAAATGATTTTCGAATCCTACCTTCGATGCAACCTCCTTCAAATCCGCCCCTTCCTTGTTCAATTCCATTTCGATTCTTCGGACTCGGTCTGATGGGAAATTCACCATTGTTTCAAGTGAAGCTTTTATAGAATCCGCTGGTACATAAGTATTTTTTCGCTTGTCCCAAACAAAGTTCTTACGACCCATATAGCCATCCATCGAACGATAAGTTGAATACTGAAACTGGGCAGCGACTTCTTCCCTTGAAAAACCATCACCCAATAATTTCAATATCTTTTTGACCTTGTCATCATAAATCGGTTGCAATACTTCCGCTTTAGCCATTTGCTCTCTCTCCTTTACAACGTATTAACAGCATCTTTCAAATCATCCATATTGCTGTGGACATAAATGCTCGTTGTTTTTAGGCTGCTATGCCCCAGCAATTTTGAAATCTTGACCAAGTGAACATCGTTTTGGACAAGTTTTGAAGCAAAGGAATGACGCAAAATGTGTGCGGTCACGTTCTTTTTCCATCCCAATGCTAGATTTGTATCCCTAAATATCTTGGATACTCTAGTTTTTGAAAACATACCCGTGTTCCTTGTGGCAAAGAAGTAGTCAGAATTCACCCTCCAGTTTTCCGTGTAATCCACAAGTAACCCCTTCAATTTTGAATTGATTGGAACAAAACGGTCTTTGTTCCCCTTCCCATGTCTAATGTGAATGAGATTTTCTTCTAAATCGACATCATCCACTTGTAGGTTTAGGCATTCGGAAATACGCATTCCAGTGAAATAAAGGGTTTGTGCCACTAATCGAGCCAATTTGTGTTGAATCGCATCCACAAACTGATTAACTTCTTTTTCTGATAGATATTGCCGCTCCTTTTGCTGACATTTGATTGGCTCTAGTCTTGCAGTTACGTTTTTGTCGCACCATTCGCTTTTGTAGGCATAGCCGAAGAATGACCGCATGCTCCCTAACACACGTTTTCTGCTAATTGGCTGCTGCCCTTTAACCTCCTTCAGATAATAAAGATACTCCTGCACATCCTCTTGTGTAATGTCCTCTAGGTAAACTGGACTGTTGTATTTTTCTTCAAGATAACGGCTCAAAAGTGACAAATCCTCATTATAGGCTTTTATGGTTACTGGACTTCGTTCAATGTTTGCTTGGTACCTTCCAAAGAGTTCAACTGATTCCATGAATAACATGTCAATATCCCCTTTCCAATAAATACAAGGTAATAATATAATTTTTGATTCTCGTTTTGATTCGGGTGGGAACTGCCTCCAATAGCGTCAGTAGCAACGCTTCTTTCGCTACTGACACTACTGTTGGTGTAAAAAAAGGATGATTACCATCCCGCAAATTCATCGTAACCTTCTGACAGCTCAATATCTGTGACTTCATTTGAATCGGTTCCTGTCCGTTTCAATGTTCCTTTTTGTGGACGAATGGGAACAACCTTGTTACCAGACTTTTGAATGGATACCTTTTTGGAATCTCCTGCATGTCTAATGTCAAATGTAATCCCAACATCCTCCAAATTAGACTTCACTTCCTTTAGCCTTCTACTCAAAATGTGAGCCGCTTTCGGGAATGTTTTGACTTTGGTATTAATCTTTTCTTGTTCCGCTACACGTTCTAGTTCACCTAGCAAACTAGCAACGGAGCCTGACCATTTTTGT
The DNA here is from genome assembly GCF_001026695.1 of Neobacillus vireti. Classification (GTDB taxonomy): domain Bacteria; phylum Bacillota; class Bacilli; order Bacillales; family Cytobacillaceae; genus Neobacillus; species Neobacillus vireti. Next base: position 842,287 of record NZ_LDNB01000002.1, on the reverse strand, counting down.
TTGTCTTTCATTAGAGCTACAACGGTAGCGGCTACTGGATGTGAAGAAATGGCTTCTTCGTTGGATTGATTAAGATTCTTACGATAAGCCTGTAAAAAGCGCTCACCATCATACCCTAAAACTTCTGCAATCGCATAGCCCCATCGGGTAAAATCAGCCATCCTTGGGAGTTTGTCTAATTTCACGTTTGGATAGATAGCCATTGCGTTTGCCAAAGCTTGCAAGGCTCCTCCCACAATGGATGCTCTATCCTTTTCAAATGACTCCCATACATCTCGTTCTTCTTTTCGTTCATCCTCTGGAATACGGTCTAATTCAATGATGATTGAACGGTCAATCAAATCCGCTCTTGTGACAACTACATTGATACCTGTCAATCCAACACATCGTCGGAGTTCAAGTAATGTTTCATCATCATCTGTAAACAATGTGCGCTTGCTAAACCCACCACCTGTAGAAGCAATACATAATAGGTCGCTTTTTTCGGCTGACAAACCATCTAAATTATCAAAAGATGGCATGTAGTTGTTTGCCAATGATAGTGCCAAGTCTTGCAAACTATTAGGCATTGTAAGCAAATCTTGTACGGCGGGGTCAACGATTTGTCTAGTTAATCGCATGGAAGTGGATTTAGATGCTCCTTTTTCTCCGCTGAATACCAGTACAGCATGCGGAATAGTCGAAATAAGGCAAGTAACAACATAAGTGAGATAAAGAATTTGGTCATCTTCATTTTTAATTCGCACATGATTTAGTAATCGTTTTAAATCACCTGTAAAATCAGGCAATACTTGTGCTTTCGTATTCTTATTGCGAGTAAATAGGATTGGCGGTTCATTCAATATATGGCAAGCATTCGGCTCAACCTTTACAACACTCCAATCCTCATTGGCTAAGTCATAGTAAAATGCGCCATCCTTTTCCGCCACTCGCAACTGCAAGCTATGTTCATCCCCGTCAAAGGCTGCTTTCATTTCCATGACCCCTAGTGCTTGATTCATTGCATCACTAGTTGGTGCTTTTTTTGTAGCGTCATAGAATTGCTTTGTTAGCCACATTTTAAATTTCTTACTTTTCACTTTTAATACTTCTTTATGACCATTAATGGTTACCGCAGCAAAGGCATCTCCCAAATCATTTTGGAAGAACTCAGCCTCTTCGCCTACCCCAATCAAAATGTCCGCTTGTGATTCCTTTTTGGATTCCTCATTTTGGGAAGTTGGATTCCAATTCGGCTCAAACTTCTTCCGTAATGTTTGCCAGTTTTCTTCTGAACAGCTATTATGATGGCAACCTGCAGCAATTCCACCATTAGTAAAGTGGATAATAAAGGCACTTCCATTCGTATGACTTTCATTCCATGGACAAGTTGATAATACATACTTGGTTGCCCCTTTTTGCCATGGAGCGATAAAGGAAACATCCAGTTGATGTTGTTCAATGAATGAATCCAAATCAAACCCTTCTTCCATATTGCCCTTTTTGGAAGTTGGCTTCGAAACTTTTGGACATAAAGAGGCTAATGCCTGTAGTTGTTCCTTCGATACCTCTTTCAGTTCTTCTGGATAGGTCAAAATTTGTGATAACCGATGTGGGCGTTCATCTGTATGGTCGCCTTTGCAAGCCATTGTGCCATAAAGCTTCCAAATTCGAGCGGCATTATATACGCTTCTATCAACATTGACTGATTCACTACTGAATTGGAAGTCCAATGCTTCCAACGCTTGTTTGATAAGATGCACACCATTGCCGCTATCAGCTACAATCGGTTCACTCCAACCCCTGCCCGTCAAAAATTGTTTCACTTCTTTTGCCATTGTGTGAGCGGCTTTGTGTTCTTCATCTGTTGATGAAATACCAGATGGACGAACAGGGTCAAAATCAATCGGAAGCCAACGTCTGCATTCAATGTCAGCATCTGCAGTCGTATTCTTTGCTCGTTGTATAACACGGTTTGCTGCCCTTGAAAGCAAATCAGGTTTTGCGGGATTAAGAGTAAAATAGATTGCTGGAACTTTTCCGTCATATTCCGCTACGACATCCGCTAACTTTTGGTAATCGTCGAAGTATCCACTAACTGTGCCTTTAGTTGTTTTCAAGATGCGTAATTCTGTTACATCCTCGTTTCGTTTCAACATGGAAAGGGATTCCATTATCATTTCCTCAGTTGTACTTGCTTCTATATGTGTCATTCTTGTTCGTCTCCTTTTTGTTTTGTCTCATGTAGCGTCAGTACCGACTATACCAACCATTGCCGCTATAGCCTGTACTGTTGCTTTATTAGGGATATTACATGTCACCGAAGTCGATATCATCTACATCAAAAAGTTGCTTCATCATTTCGCTATCTTCTTCTTTCTGTGCTTTAGCTTGAGTACTAGTACCTCTTTTTTGGATTCTAACAATATTGCTGTAAACAACATTGTCACGTTCCACGTTTTCAATCGTAGCTGTTACATTCATACCTACTAGTGCATTAATATCCAGTTCTTCACCTTCCGCTGGAACAACATCTAAGTCGTGAAGCATTTTCAAAAACTTTCCTTTTTCAGACCATGTGATAGTTGGAGCGTAATACAAGTAGAAAAATTCACCATTAGGTTTTATAAACTCTACTTTGGTGTTAAGGGCAACTCGCTTGCCTGAATCGTGATAGTAACTATCAAACTCTTTAACATCCACGGAAAAGATTTTTCCATTCTTGGCTCCATCATCAAAGAAATACTTGTTTGAAGGACGAACTAATTTCGATTGAAGTTTTTGCATTTTTATGACCCTCCGATAAGCTCCATTTTTTTGAAATAGTTTTAGCAACTTCCTTGCAAGAGACATAATATTACACCTAAAAACATATTGCAATTCAACAACAAACCCTTATATATCAACGGTTTTGGTAAATTCACAAATAAACTATTTCAGACGTTTATGCTAGGTCTACGAGTCTTCCAGATTGAAATAATTGAAAAAAATTCCTATCTGTTCGCGATTAAAATAAAATAATTCCAACTCATTTTAATATTCAATCTGATTTTTTCGGACTTGTAGACTAAGTCTTGCTGACCGTCACAATTTAGACACAAATTAGAAGCTTTTTTCAAAAGATAATCTGCTGAAAGATTATTCACCCTTATTTTCCATTTATATCTTGAAAAAAATTTCTATCCGATGTGACCGTACTGCTCATTGCCTATAGTAGCGTCAGTAGCATCAAACTGTTGCTATTGCCTCTTCTGACCCTTCATTAGGCAGTCAAAAGAATGTCAAAAAAAACAAGAATCAATTATGGATTCCTGTTCATCATGCAAAAATTGCGATTCCTTTTACCTTCTATTTTTCTTTGATAATTCTTCCAAAGCAATAACCAAAATAGCACATACCACTTTTTTGATGATTAGAATTTGCTTAGTATCCATTCTTTTCCCTCCAATCAGTAGTCATTTGGAAACATCATAGTACAATGGGAACCATCATCCACAATCCAAATGGTTGTATCAAAAGATTGACTCTCTTTCAGTTCCAATTGGACAGCCATTTCCATTAGCGGCTGTTCCTGCTTGTTTGTAATCCTTTGCATATCACCGCTTCTTTGAAGATGAAACACTTGTAAATAATCCAATAGTTCTTGATTGCTCCTACGCTTGCCAATCATCCTCCAAAGCAATGTCTGTATTTCCATACTCACATCTGAAGCGATTTGTCTTGTTACGTATCTTGGCTTGTCCTTTTCAAACAATTCCGCCACCGCCTTTATAATAAATTCACCGCATCCATCTTCTCTTGCTTGGTTGTTTGGATGTAGAACCTTGCTGTCATATTCACAGTGGAATGCCCCGCCAGCTTGCTTACAGTCGTAAGGTCTACACCTTTTTTCAACAACCTTGTACAAAACGTATGCCGAAACAAATGTGGATGCAGTTTGAACCCTAGTACTTTTGAAACTTTTGCTAACCAATCCCTCACTGCGTCACGGTGCATTTTTTCTGCCCTCTGGCTTACTAACAAATAGTCGCTATAGCTGAAAATAGACCCCGAACGCTCTTCCTTCATGTAGTCCCTTACTAATTGAAGTACATCCTGTCTAAGCCCGATTTCACGTCTCTTTTCGCCTTTGCCAATCACCGTCAATTGATTCGTCAAGAAATCAATGTCTGTAATCTTGATTGAAACTAATTCACTGACCCTTACACCCGTATAGAGCAACAAATAGACAACCAGCTTGTTACGAGTGCTAACTTTGCCTCTGTTTTCAACATAGAAAAGCAATTGCTCCACCTGTTCTTCTGAAAGTGCATCTACATTGACCTCACTTCCAGCGGCAATTTTGATTCTATCCCGCTTCAACTGAATGAATGATTCACTTAGGGCTCCTTCGGTTCTTAGAAAATCGTTGTAGACCTTTAGGCTATTAATCTTCTTGTTGATGGTAGAAATGGCATAGCCATCCTTCATCAAATGTTCCTTGTACCTCACAAATGAGAAGCGGGATAAGACTGGAACACCCTTAAACTTCTCTTGTAAATATGATTGGAATCCTTTGACATCGTTCACATAGGACTCGATTGTTTTGGCTGCTTTCCCATCTGTAAAGAGCCATTGTTCAAATTCATCAATTTCCAAGATTGATTCACCTCCAAAAATGAAAAAAGGCTATTGATGTACGCATTCATACACCAATAGCTATTTACGTTTTCTTTGTATTCATTTTCCTGTTCCTTTCTTAACCAGCTCACGACAGTTATATAATAATGTCGACAGTTTTTTCATACAGAAATGATACCGATTCTTTGCCGCTCATACATTCTGCAATTGTGAATAATTGTCCAAATAGTTTTGTCATGAGTAAACAGAAAGAAATGTCGCGAAATCTGCTTGGCAAAAACGTTCAAATGAATTTTAGTCAAAATACATTTCATAGGCAATTTGTTCCCCGTTCCTTATCCAAACTTCGTACAACCTTCTTTTCGTTTCATCTTCCAAGACAAAGCCTGCTATCCACTCATATCCCTTATCATCCACATACGAGAGCGTGTCAAGGAGCAAAGGGTCAGGCAGCTTTTCTAAGTGTTCCGCTGGAATGAGCAAATCATCCAGTTCTTCATGACAGAAATCCAAAGCTTCATATCCTACTTCGTCCATTTTGACATCAACATTAAAAATCTTCTTCATTCTTCCAGTAAACCATTTTAGATTCATCATCAATTTCCTCCATTCAAATGTAACCTTTTTCCTTGAGAGAAACATACTCCCCATCACCCAGCACTATATGGTCAATCACGTCAATACCTATGATTTTACCTGCCTGTACTAATCTTTTAGTGACCTCCACATCCTCCCTGCTTTCGCCACTTTTCCCGCTAGGATGGTTATGACTAACAAGGATTGATGCTGCGTTACTCAAAATGGCAGGCTTGAAGCATTCTCTTGGATGTCCTATGCTTGCGTTTAGGCTTCCAATGTGACAGATGTTAATGGCTGTTGGCTGATTTTTTGTGTCCAAACAAATAACAACAAAATACTCCCTATCCATGTCTCCTAAGAATTGCTTCAACAATTGATAGCCATCTTCAGAGCTTCGTACACAACGATTTTTGTAAAGCATGCTTGATTCCTTTACTAACTTTAGGTTTACAATGTTTACACGTTTTGCAGATTGATTTTTCATGATTACGATTCCTCCTCCAAAATAGAAAAAGGACTTCCCTCCGAAGAGAAAAGCCCCGTTTTGATGAACATCATGTTAATATTATGATATATGCTTGATATTCTAGTTGTTTCGCCTTCCAGCAGTTCCTAGAATGCCAAAATGCATAATTTATACTTTCACTGCGTAAATGGTGATAGCTGTTGGCTGTCCATTCCTACTTTTAACCGTCCATATGCTTCCGTGGACTGGCAATCGAATCTACCTGTTCATGCTTATTTCCATCTTAGTTGCATTTTCACATTTCATCTTTGCTTCTTCTAAAGTTTTTCCAGAACCATCAACATTAAGTGAACTTACAGCATAATAAGGCAATGGTTTATCTTGTTCGTGCCTAACTACTATACTCACAAGTCTACCTGCTATTTCTTTTTCATATTCTTCAACTATATTCACTTAATTCACCCCCCTATGTGTGAAAAGAGACCCTAGTAATACTAGAGTCCCTTTCAAATATTTTAAAATTAACGAAGAAGTTGAAGTACGCCCTGTGGCTGCTGATTTGCTTGAGCCAACATTGCTTGTGCTGCTTGTGCAAGAATCGAGTTCTTAGTTCATCATTTCTTTCGCCATCGTGCGAACATTTACTTTCATAAATGACTAGACTATATCTTCACCCTCTATGATTAGTAGGGGTCGGGCACTTCGGATTCACAATGCTGATGACCATTGTTTCACCTATGGATTTCATCATCATAGCTTTCGCCTTAGATGGTCTATCCTAGTCGTTGAACCTTCTCCACTCTTTCGAGACAGGAGCTCGGCTGCTGATTGCCCAATCTTTTCTTTTTTCAAACCATCACGCTTGCCGTTTCCAACAACGTTGTGGTAAGAAAAGCTCTAAGGGGTTTCCAGCAATTCACCCGATAATAATCACTAGCCGTTACCAGCTAGGACGACTGTGCTTGTCACCGCTTAAGCAGCTAAAGCATAATCTACGTCACGTACACGTGATTCCGCAGCAGTTAAGTTTTCAGAAGAAGTGCTTAAGTTATTAATTGTATGCTCTAAACGATTTTGGAAAGAGCCAAGTTTAGAACGTTCTCCTGATACCTGTTTAATAGCTTCGTCTAAAACTTTTTGTGCATCATTTGAACCCTTTTGTGTAGTTAAGTTAATATCTTTTACTAAATCATTATTTGCTTTATCACCAAGCGTATTTGTACTAATCTCATTAATATCAACTGACATACTTTGACCTTTATTAGCACCAATGTGAAGAGTTGCTCCACCACCAGTTACAGTGATAGTTGCCGATTCAGTAGCTGCACCTTTTGCAACTAATTCAGCCCCTTTAAACCCTACAGTTTGACCTAAACCAGCCACCTGTTGTGTAGCGCTATCTGGACCAGCAATTGTAACTACTGCATCTTTTCCAGCTGTAATTACTCCACCAAATTCAGCAGCGTCAGCACCACCAAGAACAATTTTCTTTTCGGAACCGAACTCAGTTTGGTCTAATTTTACATTATTACCACCAGCAGTAGCTTTCACTCCAGTAACATTTGAATACTCATTAATTTTATTTAAAATATCGGTTTGAGTTGCAGCAGTCATACCACTAAAATCAATCTTTGTTCCATTGATTACCAATTCTTTTGCTGAAACATCTACTGGAGCAGTCTTTACGTCTGCGGAACCAGCAGCAGCACTTGCTTTTGTTGCTGCTGTATCAACAGTAACTGTATAGTTACCTTGTGCTAGTCCAGTAGCCGTTGTGATATCAACTTTTGATTTATCACTAGAAGTCCCTGAAACTCCCAAGCTACCATTTAATAACTTTTGAGTATTGAACTCTGTAGTTTCAGAAATGCGGTTGATTTCAGACTTTAATTGTTCAACTTCTTTTTGAATTTCTTTTCTATCATCTAATGTATTTGTATCATTTGCAGATTGAACAGAAAGTTCTCGCATACGTTGAAGAATATCATGCGTTTCATTCAAAGCTCCTTCAGCAGTTGAAATTAATGAAATACCATCTTGTGCATTCTTAGAAGCCATATCTAACCCACGAATTTGTCCACGCATTTTTTCAGAAATCGCTAAGCCTGCTGCGTCATCTCCAGCACGGTTAATACGAAGACCTGAAGATAATTTCTCCATCGATTTACCCTGGGCGTTAGAAGCAGTATTCAACTGACGAAGTGTGTTCATTGCTGTAAGATTGTGGTTAATTTGCATAATTACTTTTCCTCCCTATAATAATAAAATTTGATTTCGATTGGGATATTTCCCTTTTGAAGATTATTTATAATAAAACCCAATGGGTCTATTATCAAAAGTAGTTAACTAGAAATGATTTTTGATAAAAATATCAAAATCTAAAGACTGAGTACATTTTGATTAATTGATAAGAAGTTTTCTTTATACAATTCCTCTCGAAAGATGCTAATTTCTTTTGGTGCATCGATCGCAAAGCGGAGTAATCCTGATTCAGTATGGAGAATCGTTACTTTTATCAAATCTCCAATAAGCGTAGTGGCACCGATGATTCTAGCACCCCTTTTCAACTTGTCCTTACTACTTCCAGTTTGTTTGACTTGAGAAATGCGCATATGCTGTGGTGCATCAATGGCTAACCGCAGTTTGGAACCAATTTGTAGTACAGTCACTTTAATGACGTCAGCTATGATCACGGATTGTCCGATTTCTCTGCCTACAATAAGCATGCTAGCATCCTCCAAAAGTCATGAACGTAATAATCATCTTTTTAAGTATCTTTAGAACTTCATTATCAAAATCACTTTCGTTTATGTACCGAAGGATTACCTTGGTATATATTCTTATCGGTCAATCAAACTGTTTGTTTAGTTATTTTTAACAATTTGTTTTTTTGCATTTTCCCTCAAAGAATCCCTTGGTATTATTTATTATCGGTAAATCAAATATTTAGTTTAGTTCTTTTTAACTAGTTTTTTTACCGATTTTTTTCGCAAACAACACCTTGGTATTGATAATTATCGGCGTCTTGTGTGAAATGTTTAGCTATATTAATAATTTGTTCATCCAATAAAAAACGCAGTCAAAATGAAATTCTGACTACGTTTTTTTGTTCTTGTATAAAAATACTATTGACCCAATTGTTGAGCCCAGAAAGAACTCTGTGTATTCAATTTTTGCAGGGCTTTTTCCATCGCATTGAATTTGACCCATAATGCTTGCTCTTGTGCATTCACACGGACTTGAAGTTTGGAGATTCGATCATCAAGCGACTTAGCCTCTTTACCCAAATCACTGTTAATAGCAATCGTACCCGGCGCTCCAGCTTTTACTTTTAATTGCGATAACGCATCGGCAATTCGGTCATAAACTCTGACCCCAAATCCACTGTTTTGGTGTTTGACAGCACTTGTTACAGTTGTATCATTTGGATTGACAGTATCAATCTTGTTGGAAAACATTTTTTGGATATCAGTCAAATTACTCGTTAACAGCGATTTTAGCTTAGACTCATCTAAAGTTAATTTACCATTCTCTCTGTAATCAGTACTTGTCGTAATACCAATTTTTTGCAGAGAGTTAAAATCTGGATTAATCCCTGCCGATTGGATCGTTTCACTCATGCTTGTCCGTAACTGGGTAAGAAATTGACGTATCGTTGGATCATTAGCTAACAGGCCACTCTTCGCTTTATCCTCCCAAAGCTTAATATCTGCTTCTTTCATATCCTTCTTTTGAGCTTCAGTAAGCGGTGGGTAGTTGCGATTTTTACTCTCACCAAGTTTGTCATTTAAATCTTTTATAAGCTCATTGTACTTATCAACAAACGTTTTCAGTTTGTCAAAAATCTTATCCGTATCCGCACTAACGCTTATACCCACATTGCTGCCTGCTGAAATTCCATCTTTTAACGTGATTTGGACGCCATCATATGTAAAGGTGTTTTCTGATACATTGATTTGTGTTCCGTTAATGACAACATACCCTGGTTCTAAACCGGAACCCTTGGAGAAAAAAGTTCCTTTAGGAAAACTAGTGCTATCGCTAGTAGAACCGTTAGCAATCTTTAATAGCGACCCCTCAGCGTTAAAACTAGAAATCGTAATGGGATTGTTTTCTCCGACTTTCGTTGAAGTAAAAACAAGTGACCCACCCACATTTGCAGCTTTGACGTTTGTATCTGCGCTTTTAGAATTAATTGCGGCAATCGCTTCATCAAATGTACTTGTTTTTGGTATTGTGATTTTTTTACCATTTATTTCAAACTCTAACATTTCACCCTCTTTCCCATCAGGGTCTATCCTGTCCGTACCTTTTCCTATTTTTGTATCAAAACTTACAGAACTACTTGTAGCAGGTTTTGCCAATACTGCTTCAGAAATCGTAAAATTCAGTTGTGTTGACACTCCTGCCATTGAAACATCGATACTTGCACTACTTGATGTTGCTTTTTGCGCATTAAACGTTCCTTCCAATCTTAAATCCTGCATTGCATCTCTAAAGCTTGCTATTTTCGTATTGATTTCCCGGTAAGCATCGGTTTTCCAGCTGTTTAGTATTTTCGCTTGTTGCAGTTTATCTAGAGGTATTTTGTTGACCTTCATCATGTCACTTACCAATTTCTCCGTATCTAATCCAGAGGCAAGTCCAGAAATATGTGTTGTTAAGTTAACCATTGTGTGTTCCTCCTTTAAAACAATTTATTTTTTAATTAAATTTGGGATAATTTATTCGATTTTGTCCAGAGTCTATCTTTTTATGGTCGTTTCATAAATAAATGCCCATTTATAATAATCTATCGGATGAATCTTAAAAAAGTTTAAAAGATAAATTTCTTTTAGGTTTTTTTCATCATAGTTAATATGTAAAAAAAGCCGCAATCACCTAGCAGTCATTCACCAGGTTGCGGCCGTTACTAAAAAATCACTTCAATATACTATTCGCAATCCCCATCATCTGATCACCATAAGAAACCGCTCTAGCGTTCAATTGATAGCCCCGCTGCGCTGTCATTAAATCTGTCATCTCTTTTGACAAATCCACATTCGAGCCTTCTAAATAACCAGTTGAGATTTGCGCCTCACCAATGGTCATCATTCTCACATAGTTAGCTGCGGTTGCTCCATTTGTTAATGCACTAGCGGCTATCGAGAATTCATTATTTCCATCATTCTGTAAGACATGCGGATTTTGAATATCAACTATGCCCACCTGCTGCGCTGATAGAAATGCTCCACCTTGGCCATTTTTATCTTTCAGCTGGATTTGACCTGTAGAATCCATGTTCACTTCATATTGACCATCCAGCTCAATCGGCCGACCATTCTGATCTAGTAAAAGACCGCCATTTGCATTGACCAAATGATAGCTCCCCGGTTTATTTGCAGCAGGACTTACATGGAAATTCCCATCACGAGTATACCGAACTTCGTTAGCGCCACCGGCAGTCGCAGATGGATAGGCTACTTGGAAAAAACCATTTCCGGAGATCATCAGATCAAATGGGTTGCCTGTTTGAATCGCTTGTCCTTGTTCCATGTCCAGTTGCGTAAGCCCTGTTCGCGTGCCATAACCGACTCGCAAACCATTTGGAGTAAGCCGTCCAATTTCCTGATTTGTCCGGCCTTGATTATTTATTTGCGAAGCTAAAATCTCAGAAAAGCTTTGGTCCTTGCGTTTAAATCCGGTCGTGTTTACATTGGCCACATTATTTGCGGTCGTATCAATTTTTTGCTGGTATGCTTGCAATGCACCGGATGAGATAAATAATGAAGTATTCAATTTCCTTATCTCCTATTCTAACGTTATTAATCGTATAGTAACGGTCTAACTAGTAGAGACTTTACGTTATCCGTTCATCTTTCCAATCGAGTATAGCTGCTGCAATGAATTATCATATACGCTAATTACCTTTTGATTTGCCTCATACCCTCTTATTGCCATCATCATATTCGTCATCGTTTGGCCAGTATCGACATTCGATTGTTCGATGAAACCTTGGTGAAGAGAAATTCCCGGATTAGTACCTCCAGCGTCTTGAATAAATGGCACCTGGTTCGCAGACTGGAATACATTTCCTCCTACCCGGCGAAGTTCGAGTGGATTTTGCACGACTGCGATGCCAATCTGACCGGCCACCCTAGTTTTAGAAGGATTATTAGGATAAGCAATCAACTGGCCATCCGCATTAATGGACAAATCCTCTTTGGAAATACTTTCTGTGATTGTGACCGGTGTATGATCCGCCCCTAACACAAGATACCCTTCCGATGTAACCAGATGACCATTTGCGTCTAAATCTAACTTTCCATTCCGTGTGTAGCCAACGGTTCCATCAGGCATCTGTACGGCAAAGAAGGCAGCCGGCTTCACTTGGCGGCCATTAATCATTTGTGCGGGAATCCCCTGATCTTCAATCGCAAGGTCCAACGGATTTGACGTTTGAACGAGTGACCCTTGATTGAAACTAGGTATCCGTTCCTGTGTATACACTCCGTTATATAGTTCTCCAATCCGAACCGCCTGTCCAGGGAGTTGGAAGGCGCCAGCAGCTTGGACGTTTCCGTTTTCACTAAAGTCCTGAATTCGTTGCATAAATAATTTTGGAAACGCTCGTTGGACCGCGTCATCCTTTTTATATCCAGGTGTTTGCGCATTGGCTAGATTATCGGCTAATGTTTCTTGCTTCCGTTCTAATGCAAACATTCCCGATGCTGCAGAGTACAAACCTCTTATCATGATTAAACCCCTCTCCTTAGGTACGAGCTTGAGCAGCCAGCTGTAAAATGAAGGCTACTTCACCAGAGCCTTTCTCAAGCTTCTTAGCAATTTGATCCACGGAAAACCCTTGAGCCTGTAAATCAAATATCTCTTTATAACGATCATTTAGTAATAAATTCTGGCCAATGTTTGATTTCCTAGCAGCCTTTATTGATGCTTCCAATGCTTGCCTTTCGCTCCGCCACTGCTCGGACTCCTGTTGAAAGGTTTTATGTAAGTGGTTTAGCGCTATTTTTAACTCAGTAATTTCACGAGTTATTTGTTTTTGATTATCGTTTATTTTTTGATGTAATTTCTGCTGGGGATCAAATTTATTGTTGAAGGAGACCCGAATAGCCAAATAAATCACGCCAATCAAATTGAGGCCTAAAAGGATTTCAATTACATATTTTTGCACTTATTCGCTCCCTTTCTATTTTTTCTTATGCAGCTTTAGTAAGAATCTTGACATTTTTGCCTTTTAAGTAGGGAAATACTCACGTATAAAGGTTGATCAATAAGCCTTTAATTTCTCCAATTCTCTCCAAAATAGAAAGACCGCCATTTTGTTGATTTAATACATGGTCCGTTAGTTCCATCAATTTGCGGTCGAGCACTTGAACCGTTTTCAATGTTTGATTTCCACCATACGGATCCCAGCTTTCTGTTTGGTACAAACCCACCCCGTTTTTTGTGACTTCACCGATAAATTGTTTGACAAGGGTCTTGTATTTACTCAGTTCATGAAACGTTGGCTTTTCGCTTAGGACTACCCCTTGCTGGTCAATATCTTGCAGCAGTTGATGGAGGTGTTCCTGGGTGAGTTCTTTGGAATAGGAGCTCATGATTCTTTGAAATGATGCTGAGTTGCTGGAAGAGCGCTCGGTTGTTGAGAGTCTTGGGTCAGCCATGTTAGCCCTAACCGGTTCTTGTATTTTCAAATGGATTCAACCTCAGCTTTCCGAATAAATATTTCTTTATCTATCCTATCAAAATAAATCAAAATAATGAAGTGATTATTTCGTAACTAACTTCAAATTTCATTAAATAGTACTGAAGATTTTTTTCTTGTAATAATAAGTATCTTGCGTATGTACTGAGACAAAGTTATTCTCGAAACTTGAGATTGACTCCGCATGACCCAAAAATAAATAACCATCATTTTTTAAGACTGAATGAAAACTCTCGATTACTTTTTTAATAATCTCTTCGTTAAAATAGAACAAAACATTTCTACAGAATATAAAATCCATTTGTTTGAATTTTGCATATGTAGGGTAATCGGTCAAGTTAAACGGTTCAAATGAAACCATTTGTTTGATTTCATTTTTCACTTCATAGCCTGCCTCTGTTTCGATAAAATACTTTTTAAGATATTCCTTATTTTCCGGAAGTCTCCTGAATGCCAAGGAATTCTTTGGATAAAATCCTTTTTTTGCGTGATCCAATACCTTTTTATTTATATCAGAAGCCAAGATTCTGACACGATTGCCTGTCGAATATTCTAACTCATGCGCTAAGATCGCAAGCGAATAGGCTTCATCACCCGTTGAACAAGGGATGCACCACACATTGATTTGTTTACCTGTCTGTTTCTTAAGGAGATTCTGAAATTCTTCTAGTTGGCTGAATTCTCTGAAAAAATAGGTTTCATTAATCGTGATCTGTTCCACGAGTTTCTCCCATTCGTTCGGGTCTTTCTCTAAATAGACAAGGTATTCGTCCATTGTTAACTCTAATTCATTTAGCCTTCTAGATACTTTCAATTCCAAATTTGCGAGATTTGAAGTGAAATCAATTCCGCAAAATTCCTTAATTGATAAAGCTAATTCCATAAGTTTATTTAACACTTGATCTCTTCCTTTTTAAGCGGGAATCTGATACCCTCCCTCCTCAAACGACGTGGAAGCGTTCCATTCCATAAGCCAATTACTTTAGATTTCTCTATTTGTGAATTTACCTCAAAAAGACAAATATATATTTATCATATTACCATAATTTTTCAGGTTAAATTCAAACTTTTTGATAGTTTTTGTGATTTATATAAAACTTTATTTATATCAGGTGATTTTATTTAAAATTATCAATCAAACACGTAGATGGCAGCCCTGTCCCTTCAAGATAATTTAGGAGTTATACTAAAACGCCTTCGCAATACGCGAAGGCATTATATCCTGCGAAACCGATTACTTTAGTTTTGCAATTTGTGTATTTACCTCAGTGATAGCCAGTACTACCTCGTCCACTTCTTTTGTTTCCGTTTCAATACTAGCATTTAATCCCTCTGATTGTTTCTGGACATTTCCAACCTCTAACGCGATTTCCTGACCATATCTTACTTGGTCACTCGTCGATATCGTCATTTGTTCGACCATTTCTTTAATACTGCTGATATTGCGGACGATTTCCTCGGCAGTGAGAGCCTGTTCCTTGGTCGCATTTGTCACTGAACTAGATTGGGTCGTAACATTTCCAACTGCATCAACGATGGCCCGACCACCTTTCGCTTGTTCAGCCGTTGCCATGCTGATTTGTTGAACCTGTGTTTTTGTATTTGTAATTCCGATGACAATTTCTTCTGCCGTCGTTGATTGTTCTTTTGTAGTATAGGTCATTTCTGTTGCTTGCTCGGTAAAATTCTCAACTGCTTTAATAATAGATTCGCTATTCTTCTTTTGCTCTTCTGTAGCACGGGCAATTTGGTTCATTTCCTCTGTCACTTGGCCAATACCAACAGAAATCTTTGTAATTGCCTGTTTCGTTTTTTCAGCCAATTGATTTCCAACTTTCACCTTATGTGCTCCGTCTTGGATAGAGGTAACAGCAAAAGCGGTTTCATTTTGGATCCGTTTGATTCTTATAGCAATATCCTTTGTAGCTTTTGCTGATCGTTCTGCCAATTTACGTACTTCGTCGGCTACAACCGCAAATCCTTTCCCTTGTTCTCCAGCACGTGCAGCCTCAATCGCAGCATTGAGCGCTAGTAGATTGGTTTGATCGGCGATTTCATCAATCACCTCGATAATACTGCCGATTTCTTCAGAACTTTTTCCTAAGTTTTCCATCACATTACTTGCTTGGTTAATCACTTGAGAAATTTCTTTCATTCCATTCAAGGTTTCATTCAATGATACAGTTCCTTCAAGGGCATCATTTTTAACATCGTTGCTAAGTTGGTTCACTTTTTGCGCACTGTCAGCCACTTGTTTGATGGAAACCACCATATCCTTAACCGTTTCAGATGATTGTTCAGCAGTCTGATGCAAGCTAACTGCATTTTTGCTAACCCCATTAATGGATTTGCTCATTAATTCAATCGCACAAGAGATTTGTTCCACAGTTACACCTACATTGCCAGCGTTTCCAGCTACTTGTTCGATAGAAACCATCATTTCCTGGATTGCAGCAGATGTTTCTTCAGCCGAAGTATCCAAATTACCGGCACTTTCTGCAACTAAATTAATGGTAGCACTCATTTGTTCGATTGCAGCGGAGATTTCATCGACGCCAGTTGCCGTTTCATTTGTGTTCCCTGCAACCCGTTGAATAGAATCAACAAGTTCTTTTACCGATTCGTTTGCTTTGAACATCGAAGCATCTAATTCATGTGCACTGACAGCCGTTTTAGCAATTGAATTTTTTATTTCATTGATTGAATTCGTTGTAGTATCAACATTTTTTACTACCCCTTTAACGGAGCGACCAATGAGTTTCGTCATGAAAAATGAAATTAAGATGCTAAAAAGAACAGCAATAAGAGAAACGAAAATAATTTGTTTGGTAGATTGTGATGCAGTTTGCTCAGTAGTCGTGATGACTGCATCAGCATCGTTTTCTATATCTTTAGCAAGCTTATCAAGAGAAATAACCGTTTTCTCTCCCAGCGGAGCCAATACCTCCAACTGCAAATGGGCAAATTCATAATTGTTGCTTTTAGAATCTTTAAAGAAAAATGGAATAATAGCAGCATAACTTTCAAAGTTTTTCTTGAACTCTTGTAATAATTTTGCATCTTTACTAGAATTGTTTAGTTTTTTCATTTCTTCTATATTTTTTCTTACCTTCTCTAAATCCTCATTAACAAACTTCTCCATTTTATCCTTATCATTGAGATTTTGTTCAAACGCATGTTGGGTGGAATACAGTCGAATACGGGTGTACTCCTCTTTTAAATTTCCGATTAATTTAATCTTTTTAATTTGAGTATTTCCTAAATTATGCGTTTGATCACTCAAATCGTTTATATTTTTATAAGATACAAAAGTGATTGCTGCTAGGAAAAATATGATAATGATATAACTGCCCCATTGTTTAACATTCATGGTCATTTTAAATGATGGTTTACGAAAAACTTTATGTAATACTTTACGATGCCATTTATTCGCCTTAATTCCTGACTCATTAATTGGTAGTTTACCTGATAATTTCCCCCGCATATATTAACATCCCCTTATTCAGATAAAAATAAATTTTTAACATCTTTTCGTATTTCAATTAAAGGTTTTTATCTTATACATTTGCATAATCTATCCACGCGGCATATTACCAACAGCTTAGGGTAATCAGATAAACGCCTTCGCAATTTTCTGCGAAAGCGTTTCTTCTATTAAAAGTAAATTACTTTAGTCTTAATATTTCTGTATTGACATCGGTGATTGCGTGGACGACCTCCTCGACTTCTTTCGTTTGTAATTCAATGGTAGCATTTAACTCTTCTGCTTGCTTCTGAACATTTCCAGCCTCTAACGCGATTTCTTGGCCATATCTAGCTTGATCATTTGTAGCGATCGTCATTTGTTGGACCATTTCTTTAATATTGCTAATATTTCGAACGATTTCTTCTGCACTTAGTGCCTGTTCCCTCGTTGCATTGGTCACCGAACTAGATTGAGTGGTGACATTTTCAATTGCTGTTACAATTGCTTGACTGCCTTTTGCCTGTTCTGCCGTAGCAATACTAATTTGGTGAACCTGTTCTTTTGTGTCAATAATCCCTCTGACAATTTCTTCGGCTGTGATGGATTGTTCTTTTGTAGAATGCGTCATTTCTGTTGCTTGTTTCGTCACATTCTCAACCGCTTTTGTAATAAATTCGCTATTTTGCGTTTGTTCTTCTGTCGCTTTGGCAATTTGATTCATTTCTTCTGTAACTTGGGCAATCCCTTCAGAAATTTTCTTGATTGCTTGATTCGTTTTTTCAGCCAATTGATTCCCAACTTTTACTTTCTGCTCCCCATCTTTGATAGAAGTAACAGCAACAGTAGTTTCATTTTGGATGCCTTTGATTAGGACGGCTATTTCTTTTGTTGCTTTTGCAGACCGCTCTGCTAATTTACGGACCTCTTCAGCAACAACGGCAAATCCTTTTCCATGTTCTCCAGCACGTGCAGCTTCAATCGCGGCGTTGAGTGCCAGTAGATTGGTTTGTTCTGCGATATCATCAATGACTTCGATAATACTGCCAATTTCTTCAGAACTTTTCCCTAAGTTCTCGATTACATCACTCGTTTGGTTAATCACCTCAGAGATTTCTTTCATCCCATTCAAGGTTTCATTTAGAGAAATCGTTCCTTCGAGGGCATCGCTCTTAACAGAGTTGCTGAGTTGGTTAACTGTTTGCGCACTATCGGCCACTTGCTTAATGGAAACAACCATTTCCTCAACGGTTTCCGATGTTTGTTCAGCAGTATCGGTCAAACTAACAGCATTTTCGCTA
Organism: Neobacillus vireti; assembly: GCF_001026695.1. Classification (GTDB taxonomy): domain Bacteria; phylum Bacillota; class Bacilli; order Bacillales; family Cytobacillaceae; genus Neobacillus; species Neobacillus vireti. The sequence goes on along the minus strand of NZ_LDNB01000002.1, from coordinate 824,171 downwards.
ACCCCTTTAATGGACTTGCTCATTTCTTCAATAGATGAAGAGATTTGTTCCACACTTACACCCGCATTCCCAACGCTTACTGCCACTTGTTCGATGGAAGCCATCATTTCTTGAATAGCAGAAGAAGTTTCTTCAGCAGAAGCATCTAAATGATCTGTACTTCCAGCAACCAAATTAATAGAAGCACTCATTTGTTCCACTGCAGCGGATATTTCATCCACGCCGGTTGCTGTTACATTGGTATTACCAGCTACCTGTTGAATAGACGCAACCAGTTCGCTAATAGAATCGTTTGCTTTATTCATAGATTCATCTAATTCATGTGCACTGATAGCCGTTTTATCAATAGAATTTTTTATTTCGGTAACGGAATTAGTCGTAATCTCTGCATTTTTCACCACGCTAGAAACAGAACGACGAACAATTCTAGTGATATTGAATGAAATTAGGATGCTAAAAAGGATCGCAATCAGAGAAACAACAATTATTTGATTAATGGAACTTACAGAACTTTGTTTAGAATCTTTGACCATCATATCATTGAATTGGTCGATCCCAGCTCCAATTATGTCAAGTGATTTGTCGGCCTTATCAGCGTAACTTGTCACTAGAAGTAATTGAGATTGGATACTGTCAATGTTAAAACTTCTAGAATATTGGAAGAATGCTGGAGTTATATCCATCCATTTATCAAAGTAATCACTGTACTTTGCAATATCCTGTTTCGTTTCCGCTGTAACAACAAACCTATCCAGTTCTTTTATATTTTTTCTAATTAGATTGGCGTTTTCTTTTATTTCCCGCTCTGCTTTTGCTTTATCCGCTTCGTCTGTTACGTACGCATGCTGGACTAACTCATAACGAATTTGAGCTTGCTTTTCTTTTATATCGGCGGTTAATTTTATTTTAGTTATTTGTTCATTCCCTAATTTATTTATTAATCCACTCAAAAGATTAATATTTTTATACGAAACAAAAAATATAAAAGCTAAAAATAAGATAATGGCGATATAGCTCCCCCACTGTTGTACACTCATTGGGATCTTCATTCTCACCTTATTTGGTGATTTACTTATTGATTTACTTGATGACTTACTTGATGTTTTACGAAACATTTAACTTTCTCCTTCTGAATCTAATAATTTTTTACGAACTTAACTCATCTTTTATTTCTTTCAATTCATCTAAATTTGTTGTGTCTTGGAGTAACTTTTCAATATCTAAGAGGATTAATAACCGATTGCCTTGTTTAGCTATTCCTTTCAGATAAGAAACATTTTTTTCCTCCAATAGATTGGGCTGCTGAATCGTGTCGGAAGCAATATCCAACACATCCGTTGCCGAATCGACTACAAGGCCGATTTCTTTTTCACCAACCTGAACGATAATGATACGCATATCATCGGTTGGTTTAATTGTCTCCCCTGTTAGTGCTGTACGTACATCAACAATAGGTGTCACTACTTCTCGAATTGAAGTAACTCCCAATACATGTGGCTGCCGATTTGGATAAGGCGTAATGGTCTGCATTCTCTCGATAGAAACCACTTGATTGATATGTACCCCATACTCTTCTTGGCCTACTTTAAAAATGAGTGCCTTAAAATCCTGAAAATTGATTTGATCCATCATTATGAACCCCCTTTTCTTCATTAACATTATAGACCTGCTTCATTCAATTAATTTCTATTTTCAGTTAGTAGGAGTTTGCATTAGTTCTGCAAGCTTAATTAAAATAACCAAACGCCCATCGACTTTGGCAATACCTCTAAAATAGTCGGCATTAAAATTGTCAGAAGAAATTATTTCGATTGCCTTGGGATCTATATCAATCACATCACTAGTTTGATCAACAATTAATCCCAACTCAATATCCTCATACTTTACGATAATCACTCGTGTATTTTCGGTATATTGTGCTACTCCAAGGTTTAATTTACTTCGAAGGTCAATAATTGGATTGACCTTTCCCCGAAGATTGATCACGCCTTTTACATACGATGGCGCATTGGGAACTCTTGTAATATGTTCGATTCGTTCGATCGACTGCACTTGATCAATGTCCAAACCGTACTCTTCATCTCCCAATTTAAAGGCGACTATTTTCAACATTTCCATTGAGAACGACCTTCCTTTCTATTTGATAAACTGATTAGAATCTATTATTAGCGCAACTTCACCGTTTCCAAGGATTGTTGCGCCTGAAATAGCATACAGGTTGTCTAAGAAACCTCCTAAAGATTTTAAAACTACCTCTTGCTGTCCAAGAACAGAGTCAACCACTAATCCTACTGTCTTCGTTCCCTTTCGAACAATAATGACATAATGCTGTTGTTCGTTGAACTCTGTTTCGGATGAAGGTACATGGAAAACTTCATTTAAATAAACTAACGGAACAACTTGTCCTCGGAACTGAATAACTCTTTGTCCATGCAGGGTTGAAACAATATCTTGTGAAACCATTGTAATTTCCACAATCGAACTAAATGGAATCGCGTAGGTTTCATCTTCCACCCTTACTAACATTGAATTAATGATTGATAAAGTTAGCGGCAGCTGGATGTGGAATATAGACCCTTGTCCTGGTGTCGAATCAATAGTGATTACACCACCCAAAGATTCAATTTTAGTTTTAACAACATCCAGGCCCACACCACGACCTGAAATATCTGATATTTTATCTGCAGTACTAAATCCAGATGAAAAAATTAACGCATAAATTTGTTGATCTGAAAGCGATTTTGCTTCTTCTGACGATATGACGCCGCGCTCAATTGCCTTGCTCAGCACTTTTTCACGATTAATGCCCTTCCCATCATCAATCACTTCAATAAACACATGGTTACCACCGTGGTAGGCCTTCAAAAGAATAGTACCTTCTTCGTTCTTATTACTAGCTTTTCTTTCCTCCGCAGACTCAAGTCCATGATCTAAAGCATTTCGGAGCAGATGGACCAATGGGTCTCCGATCTCATCAATGACCGTCCGATCTAATTCTGTTTCAGCACCTTCCATCACCAATTGAACTTTCTTATTCAGTTCTTTCGCCAAATCTCTCACCAATCGCGGAAATCTATTAAACACTTGCTCGACAGGAACCATGCGCATATTTAAAACGAGATCTTGCAGGTCTGTTGAAATCCGGGTCATATGCTCCACTGTCTCCGTTAGTTCGGAAAGCTCCGATTTACGAGCTATTTGTTCCAGTCTTCCTCGATCAATAATCAGTTCACTGAATAAGTTCATTAAGTGGTCCAGTTTATCAATATCTACACGAATCGATTTTGACCGTTGTTTTTTCTTGCTATCAGCCGAGTCTTCTTTATCTTGCGCTTGGGTTATCTGAGTTTGTGTATCAACTTCTTTTCCTAATACCATTTCTTGGTGTATTTGTTCAGAAACGATGACTTCCTTTACTTCAGAGACATTGGCTAATTGTGTTTGAATTTCTTTTATCTCGCGCTGTGACAACAACAAAAGGGAAAATGAATCGCCAAAATTGTCTTCTTCTATTTGTTCTACCGTTGGATGGGTCTGAATGATTTCACCAAGTTCCTCAGCAATTTGAAATACCATATAGGCCCTTATCGACTTCATCACACATCGTTCATCTAATGTTACCGTGATTTGAAAAACTTGGTTGCCAGTCTTCCTTGCTTCATTGATTACGGAATATTGATACTCATCAATCACTAGCTCCGCAGCAACAGCCACCTCAAGAGAGGCGTCAAGAACGTCTGCATGATGCGCGCTGGATGGATTTTGAATTTGTTCTAGCTGTTGTACGATATCCACTACATTTTCTTTTCCATCGCCACCCTGCTCGACACTATCTACCATTTTTTCGATGAAATCTACACATTTAAAAATGACATCCATAATTTCTGTTGTGATAACCAATTTGGAATTTCGGAGAAGATCTAAGACGTTTTCCATTTGATGAGTCAATGACGCCAGGTCATCAAACCCCATCGATCCAGCCATCCCTTTAAGTGTGTGGGCTGACCGAAAGATTTCGTTGATAATAGCTGTATTATTAGGATCTGTTTCCAGCTTTAACAATTCATCGTTTATTGCTTGCAAATGATCTTTTGATTCTTCGATAAACATTTCTAAATAATTACTTAAATCCATTTCAGACTCCTTCCGCACATCGCAAATAGCAGTAATTTTTTATGTAAAAGTAGTATATTTGTCCCATTTTACCATACTTTTTGACTTTTAACTCAAATTATTTTGATAGTTTTTTAGATTTCGCAATATTTATCTTGGAAAATCACTTTAGATCAAGGTGTTTTTTTGATAAAACTCTCCAACTATCAAAAATCGGGTAAATGGAACCATTGATAAAACACCTCCGCCTATTCTGCGAAAGTGTCTCAGCTCTACATCCATTATTTTAGTTTTTTTACTTGCTGATTTACATCATTGATCGCGTGAAGCACTTCTTCCACTTCTCTCGTTTCCGTTTCAATGGCTATAGTTAATTCTTCTGTTTGTTTATTAACTTTTCCAACCTCCAAGGCAATTTCTTGACCGTACTTTGCTTGGTCATTTGTAGCAATCAACATTTGACTTACCATTTCTTTAATATTGCTGATATTATGTACAATTTCTTCGGCAGTAAGGGCCTGTTCTTTTGTAGCGCTGGTCACAGAACTAGATTGAATTGTAACATTTTCAATTGCAGCTACAATTGCTACCGTTCCTTGCGCTTGCTCGCCTGTTGCCATACTTATCTGTTGAACCTGTTCTTTTGTATCAATAATGCCTTTGACGATTTCTTCAGCAGTAAGCGATTGTTCTTTTGTTGATTGCGTCATTTCTGCTGCTTGTTTTGCTACATTCTCTACCACTTTTGTAATGAATTCGCTATTCTTTGTTTGTTCCTCAGTGGCTTTGGCAATTTGATTCATTTCCTCTGTTACTAGGGCTATTCCTTCAGATATTTTCTTAATTGCTTGATTTGTTTTTTCCGCCAACTGATTTCCTGCCTTAACTTTATCTTCACCATCTTTGATAGAAGTGACGGCTACAGCAGTCTCATTTTGAATATCTTTGATTAAAACAGAAATTTCTTTTGTTGCTTTTGCTGATCTTTCAGCTAATTTACGTACTTCATCGGCAACAACCGCAAAGCCCCTTCCATGTTCACCCGCACGGGCAGCTTCAATCGCAGCATTAAGTGCTAATAAATTTGTTTGATCTGCGATATCATCAATAACTTCGATAATACTTCCGATTTCATTAGAACTTTTCCCTAAGTTTTCAATCACATCACTTGCCTGATTAATCACTTGAGAAATTTCTTCCATCCCATTCAACGTTTCATTAAGAGAGATTGTTCCTTCAAGCGCATCATTCTTAACAGAATTGCTAAGTTGATTAACTGTTTGTGCACTATCTGCAACTTGCTTAATTGATACAACCATTTCCTCAACTGTTTCAGAAGATTGTTCAGCGGTTGCAGTCAGATTTACCGCATTTTCACTAACCTCTTTAATGGATTTACTAATTAATTCAATTGCTTTAGTAATTTGTTCTACACCAGTACCGGCGTTTCCTACATTAATCGCTACTTGTTCGATAGAGACCATCATTTCTTGAATAGCTGAAGATGTTTCTTCTGCAGATGAATCCAACTGGTCAGCACTTTCTGCCACTAAATTAATCGAAGCGCTCATTTGTTCTACCGCAGCAGAGATTTCATCGACGCCAGTTGCAGTTACGTTGGTGCTTCCTGCAACCTGTTGAATAGAGGCAACGAGTTCACTTACAGCATCGTTTGCTTTATTCATAGAAGAATCTAATTCTTGTGCACTTTTAGCGGTTTTATCAATGGACTTTTTAATTTCAGCAGCGGAATTAGTTGTGACTTCTACATTTTTTACAACGGTTGTAACAGATTTACGAATGAGTCTGGTCATTAAGAAACCAATTAAAACACTAAAAAGTACGGCTGCAATAGAAGAGATAATAATTTGATTAATGGAACCAGATGCATCATGTTCGGATGTTTTAATCATTTCATCATTGCTTTTTTTAACACCTTTTGCTAATTCATCAAGTGAGAGGTTGGCTTTTGATCCCAAGGCTGCTAACAACCCCATTTTTCCATGGACAGTCTCATAATCGTTACTTTTAGATTCTTCAAAGAATGATGGTATAAGGTCAACAAATTTTTCAAAGTCTTTGTTGAAATTATCCAGTAATTTACTATTATTTTTTTGATTAGAAGAATCGTCTAATTTTTCGATTTCTTTTATATTTTTTCTTACCTTTTTAACATCTTCGGCGATAAATTTCTCGATATTTTCCTTATCCTGAGCGTTTGCCTCATAAGCGTGTTTAGTTGCATATAAACGAATATTAGTTACCTCTTCTTTCAAGTTTCCAACTAATTCAATTTTGGGAACTTGCGTATTTCCTAAATAACCCATTTGAGAGTTTAATCGGTTAATATTATTGTAGGAAACAAAAGAAATAATACCTAAAAACAATAAGACGATGATAAAACTGCCCCATAATTTCATATTCATAGACAATTTATTAAACACATTTCTTACGGCTTTTCTTAATGCCTTGCTTGATACGTTAATTGACGGTTTTTTCAACATTATTTACCTTCTCCCCCGACTAAAATAATAGGACTTTTTACACTCTTTAAATATATAACTCATATTAACATAAATTTTGATCTTTTATCCCAATTTTTTTGATAGTTTTTAATTTTAGCTTTCTTTTCAAATAACTCTTTAGAAAAATACGGGTTTTTGATTAATACAATGTGATCTGTATTCTAGTTTAATCGGGGTGAAAATAGTCTTTTTCATCAACCAAGTTTTTTTATTTTTGGCTGTGTTAAAAGTGAATGTTGATTTCCGTTCCAGGCGCTTCGCTTTCCGCGGGGCGGGCGATGAGCCTCCTCGGCGGCGCCTGCGGGGTCTCACCTGTCCCGCTGCTCCCGCAGGAGTCTCGCGCCTTCCACTCCAATCAACATTGTCTCAAAATCAACAATGTACTTTAACACAGCCTTATTTTTAATAAAACGCCAGTGCAAATTTTTTGCGATGGTGTTGAAGCTCATATCTCCATTATTTTAGTTTTTCTATTTGGGTATTTACATCTGCGATTGCATGTACTACCTCTTCAGCTTCTTTCGTTTGCGTTTCAATGCTGGCATTTAACTCTTCCGTTTGTTTCTGAACATTTTCAACCTCTAAGGCTATTTCTTGACCATATCTTGCCTGATTATCCGCCGATATCGTCATATGTTGAACCATTTCTTTAATACTACTGATGTTTCGAACAATTTCTTCGGCAGTTAGGGCCTGTTCTCGAGTAGCGTTTGTTACTGAGCTAGTTTGGGTTGTGACATTTTCAATTGCGTTTACGATAGCACTACCACCTTTCGCTTGTTCAGCCGTTTCGATACTGATTTGCTGAACTTGTTTCTTTGTATTTATTATCCCAGTGACTATTTCTTCAGCCGTGATTGATTGTTCTTTAGTTGAATACGTCATTTCTGTCGCTTGGTCCGTAAAATTTTCAACCACTTTTGTGATGAATTCGCTATTACTCGTTTGTTCTTCCGTGGCTTTAGCAATTTGGTTCATTTCCTCAGTCACTTGGGCAATACCTTCAGTTATTTTCTTAATAGCCTGATTCGTTTTTTCTGCCAATTGATTTCCAATGCTTACTTTATCTGCACCTGTTTTAATTGAAGCGATGGCAACAGCTGTTTCAGTTTGAATCCCTTTGATCAGGCCTGAAATTTCTTTTGTTGCTTTGGCAGACCGTTCAGCAAGTTTACGCACTTCATCTGCAACAACTGCAAAACCTTTGCCATGCTCTCCAGCACGTGCAGCCTCAATTGCAGCATTTAGTGCTAATAGATTCGTTTGTTCCGCGATTTCATCAATAACTTCGATAATGCTGCCGATTGCTTCCGAACTTTTTCCCAAGTTCTCCATCACATCACTCGCTTGACTAATCACCTGAAAAATCTCTTTCATCCCATTCAATGTTTCATTCAACGAGACTGTGCCTTCAATGGCATCGTTCTTAACAGAATTACTTAGTTGGTTGACTGTTTGCGCACTGTCGGCAATTTTCTTAATTGAAACGACCATTTCTTCAACTGTATCAGATGATTGTTCAGCAGTCTGGTGCAAACTTACAGCGTTTTCACTAACCGCCTTAATAGATTTGCTCATTAATTCAATTGCTAAAGAGATTTGTTCTACACTTACACCTGCATTACCGGCATTTTCAGCCACATTGTCAACAGAAACCATCATTTCTTGGATAGCAGTCGATGTTGCTTCAGCTGAAGCATCTAATTGTCCGGCACTCTCTGCAACTAAATTAATCGTCGCACTCATTTGTTCAATCGCAGCAGATATTTCGTCTACTCCAGTTGCTGTAATATTGGTGGAGCCCGCAACCTGCTGAATAGATGCAACAAGTTCGTTTATAGAATGATTTGTTTTGTTCATGGAAACATCTAACTGCTGTGAACTAAGGGTGGTTTGATTAATCGATTTTTTTATTTCACTAACAGAATTGGTGGTAATATCAACATTTTTCACTACTCTTGTAACAGATTGACGAATAAGTCTAGTCATTAGGAATGCAACAAAAACGCTAAAAAGAGAGGCTACAACAGACAGGATTAAAATTTCATAATTAAACTTATTTGAATCTTGGGCAGAAGCCTTAAGGGTATCATTGGCACCTTTTTGGGCAACTATTTTGAGGTTATCAAGAGAAGTGAAGATATTTTCTTCACGAGACGCCAATAACCCTATTTGTGTATGTATTAAGTCATAATTGTTGCTTTTAGATATCTCAAAGAATGATGGAAGACTTTCAACATATTCTTCAAAGCTTTCTCGGAATTCAGTGAATAGCTTTTTATCTTGAATAGAAAGGTCTAGTTTATCCAGTTCCTTCATATTCTTTCTTACCTTTGTGATATCTTCATTAACTGTCTTCTCCATTTTTAATTTATCTGCTTCATCACGCTCAAATGCCTGTTTTGTTGAATATAAACTAATACGGGAAAAGTCTTCTTTAAAGCTTCCTACTAATACAATCTTTGGTACGTCCGTTTTTCCGATAAATTGGGTTTGATCTCTTAGATGGTTTACATTATTATAAGAAACATCTGTTACCACTATAAAAAATAAAATCACGATGATATAACTGCCCCACTGTTTCACATTCATTGAAACTTTTTTCCACATTAATTTCCTCTCCTTTTTTGCCCTCAAATACATTCCCCGATTAATAACCCACCTCATATTAGCATAATTTTTTACATTTTAACCAAACTATTTTGAAGTCTTTTTGACTTTTGTTTTTTTGAAAATGAATGGTTGTTTGATAAAAGAGTCAAAACCCATGCCAATCAAATACGAATTCTCCCTTTATCCAACTCAAAAAAAGCGAGAGTGATCGGAACCGATCATGTCTCGCTTTTTTCTTTTAAGTAATGGGATATATAACCACCTGCCAAACTTTTCCGTTCATGACTGCGGTCCCCTTCTCCCTTTTCTTCTCTATTACTAATTTGACTGGCTAACTTATTAATAGTATCCAGGCAGTCTTTGCATTTTCTTCCCTTTTGTATCATATTTCCGCACGTTTCACATGGATAAGATAGGTTAGGAAATTGATCCACCAAAATTCTACCTGCCCAGATAAATTGACGGATTTGAGTAACCGAGACTCCAGTTTGGTCGCTTAATTCTTGAATCGTAATTCCAGAGTGCTCCCGCAAATATCCGGCTGCCTTCAGAAAATCCTCTTCTTGTTTTTGATAACATCCGTCACAAATATTTCTTATGCGCAGGAAGAGCTTCCCGCACTTTGGACAATTAGTTAATTGCGGTGTACCCAAAAGGCTCCCCCCTTATTTTTCCTTTAACTTGTAATGATAAAACTAGGAAATCGAAAGTAATTAGCTTGCTATCACTTTATTAATCGAGTCAATTACCCGGTCAGCTTGGAATGGCTTTACAATGAAATCCTTCGCACCCGCTTGAATCGCCTCTAATACCATCGGTTGTTGGCCCATAGCCGAACACATGATAATCTTAGCTTGTGGATAAAGTGCTCGAATTTGCTTTACAGACGTAATTCCATCCATTTCAGGCATTGTAATGTCCATCGTCACAACATCAGGCTGCAGTTCCCGGTATTTTTCGATGGCATCTGCACCATTCACTGCTTCTCCAACCACTTCTAGTCCATTCTTAATCAAAATATCTTTTAACATCATGCGCATAAAAGCTGCATCATCTACGATTAAAACCCTTGCCATATTATGCTCCTCCAATATTCAGTAATGATATTTACATAGTCATCTTCGTTAGTCGATCAACTGGGCTAATAATGTCTGTGATACGTACACCAAAGTTCTCTTCAATCACGACCACTTCCCCTTTGGCTATTAGCTTATGGTTTGCAAGAATATCCACTGGCTCGCCTGCCAATTTATCTAGTTGGATAACGGCACCCGGCCCCAATTCAAGGATTTTGCGGATCTGCATTTCCGTTCGTCCCAGCTCCACGGTAATCCCCAACGGAATATCAAATAACATATCGATATTACCTGTACCACTGCTTGCACCGCTACCTGCTGGTTTCTCAGAGAAAGCAGCATATTCTACTTTTTGTACGTTAGAATTGGCTGTAGGCTCTGTCGGGATATGTGAATTTGCTATTCCCTCAGACTGTGAAGTTGCAGTGGTTTGGGCTGCCACTTCCTGAATAGGTGTAACTGCCGCTTCTTCTCTTACCGAACTATGGACGGCTGGAGCTTCAGGATAAAGGATTTGTTGAATCATCTCTTTTGCGAAAGACAAAGGTATTAACTGTATCATATTAGAATCAATGAGGGTTCCTACACTTAAATGGAAGGAAACTTCGATGATAATATCTTCCTTAAATTGGTCTAATTTTTTTGGCGGTAAACCGAGTACATCTATGGAAGGTGGCGAAATATCCACTTTTTGTCGAAACAAAGTTGACATGGAGGTAGCCGCTGACCCCATCATCTGATTCATAGCTTCCTGAACAGCACTTAGATGCAGTTCCGAAAGTTCAAAATCCCCACCTGTTCCCTCACCGCCCATCATCAAATCGGCAATAATTTTTGCATCATTTTCTTTGATCATCAACATATTTTTACCACGGATGCCTTCAGTATAATCGACGTGAACGGCTACATTCTTTTCCTGTATGACCTCTTCAATTCGATCCCGCTCAATAACAGAGAGTGTAGGCGTAGTGATTTCTACCCGTTGGTTCAACAGTGTGGATAGAGCCGTGGTAGAACTTCCTAACGAAATATTTCCAATCTCCCCTAATGCGTCTTTCTCCATGGAGCTCAAAAAATCATCGATAGATAAAGAACTTTTTGCATCTGTTTGATTAAACAGCGCATTGATCTCTTCTTGAGATAGTAAACCATCACCCATTTTATTGATCATCTCCTTCTGAGTGGATTATTTGTTCAATCTGAACTGCGTAGTGCCCTTTTTGAAGGCCAGGGTTCCCCAGAAACCTTGTCAAATGACCTACTTTGACTTGAAGCTTCCCTGTTTCAATTCCAATCACGTCTCCAATTTGCAGATTGAAGAGATCGGAAACTTGTAAGGTTGCCTTACCGATTTCAGCAACCACCGGGACATTTACTGTGTCTAGATTATCCTTTAAAATATCATGCTGTGGAACGGCCGTTTTCGCCATGGATGAAAGCCATTGATGTGTAGATAATTTTGGCAGTACTGGTTCCACGATGAAATGCGGTAAACAAAGTGTCATCCGCCCTGTAATTTCCCCTATAGTAGTACGGAGTGCGATGATAATCACTGTATCATTTGGGGATGCGATCTGAATAAACTGCGGATTAGATTCTATCGCTTCCCACTTCACCTTAATATTTTCAATGTTTTTCCATGCCTCTTGATACATGTCAAACGCACGGCTAAAAATCCTTTGCATGAGCACCGTCTCGATTTCTGTTAATGTTCCGTTTCGAGTAGACGGATCCCCATGTCCCCCCAGCAACCGTTCTAAGATGGAGTAGGCCACTTGTGGATTTATTTCCATGACCATTTTTTCATCCATCGGTTTCACCTCAAAAATGTTCAAAATTGTTCGCGAGGGGATGGACGCGATAAATTCCTGATAGTTCACTTGATCTACTAGGTCTATTTCAATTTGAACAAACGTTCTTAGTTGTGCTGAAAGATAGGATGTCAGCAATCGGGTAAAATTCTCGTGTATTCTAGTAATACTGCGTAATTGCTCCTTAGAATATCGCATCGCCCGTTTGAAATCATATACTTTTACTTTTTCCTTCTGTTCTGTTACATCGGATGCTTGCAATTCGCCATTATTTAAGGCTGATAAAAGTGCATCGATTTCATATTGCGATAATATATCTGCCAATGGGCATCCCCCTAACTCTTCCCTGAGTTATTAAATCATTTTTTGTAAATTTGAACAATATTTTATTTGCTTCATTTGATTATTTCTTTGTTTTTCTATTTTTTTACAGAGGAAGAGTGTCCCTCATTAAATTATATTATCGTTTCAAATTAACAATTTCTTCCAGAATTGAATCCGATGTTGTAATAGTTCTAGCATTCGCTTGGAACCCACGCTGTGCTATTATCATCTCGGTAAATTCTTCGGTTAAATCAACGTTGGACATTTCTAGAACACCAGAGATAACTGTACCACCTTTGTTATCTTCAATCCGATTTAGGTCAGCTTCTCCAGAGTTTCCAGTTACCGCAAACATTGTATTTCCAACCTTAGTAAGGCCCCCGGGATTGGCAACAACGGCTGTACCGATGGAAATGTTCTCGTTTAATTTATCGTCTGAATCGTTCATATAATATTTACCTTCATCATTCATTGCTAATTTCCCACTTTTTCCATCTTCACGAACAACAATAATATATCCGTTAGGATCGATAGAATAAGATGTGAATTTCATATGTTTTTCATCTGAATCTGTGCCAGAAGCACCAGTGCCATCCTGATTAATCGTTTCATCTTCTACTATTTTGATGGCTTTTGTTACTGGATTTCCATCTTCATCCTGAACTACTCCCATGACAAAAAATCCGTTGGAATTGACTATATACCCATTTGCATCACGTGTGAAATTACCAGCCTTCGTTAAGTAGTTCGGACCACCATTTTCAGGGGAAACAACAAAAAACGCCTCTCCATCAATGGCTAAATCGGTGCCCACGTAGGTTGACATTGGGCTCCCCGGTGTATGGACCGTATCAATGGAAGCTATCCTTGTTCCAAGGCCAACTTGCATTGGATTCACCCCGCCACTCACATTGGTAGGTGCGACCGCTCCACCTATATTTCTATTAATAATATCTTGAAAAACGACTCGCCCCTTCTTGAATCCTACCGTATTGACATTGGCAATATTATTGCCGATGACATCGAGTTTCGTTTGAGAGCCCTTCATTCCGGAAACTCCTGAGTATAGTGAATTTAACATAGTGTGTTCCTCCTTATTTTCTAGTCTTTTTGATAGATTATTTTGACTCAGTTATCACTTGCTTGATTTCGGTAACAATTTCTGTAGGCACTTTTTCATTCCCAACTATATAAAAATAGTTTCCGTCTTGCGAAGATATCCCAGTAACTACACCAGATACAGGGGATGTGTTCCCTGGTGGTGTCCAGCTAATCTCTTTTCCAATCGCTGCAGTGTACTGATTCATTTGGCTACTGGCAAACTTCTCGAATGATTTATTTAGATTGGTCATTTGTTCCAAGGAACTAAACGTTGCCAATTGGGCAATAAAATCCTTATCCTGGAGTGGACTGGAAGGATCTTGGTTTGACAACTGTGTAACAAGTATCCGAAGAAAGTCGTCCTTACCAAGAATGCTTTTTTGTTCGAAAGAATTAGTATTATTGTATATAGAATTGTTTTTGGAAACAGTGTTGACATCCACCCATGTGCTCATTTTACGATCGCTCCCTTCTATGCCGTAAAATCTATTTGTGAGGCAGTCTTTGGAGCTGCTCCTCCGTAGGGGACAGACAATTGCTCTTTCTCCATCTCAGTTTCATCAGTCCCATTCTGTTTTTTTGATCCATTTTGATCAACAGTAAAGGTCCGTTGCTGACGGGGTGAACTTGAATCCCCTTGAGAAAAAGCTAAGTTTGCTTGGTGCGCATCCATGGATACCGGTGTTTGCTGTACGATTTCTAGATTTTTGACCTGTAAGCCATGCTGTTGCAATGCCTGTCTTAATTGGTGAAGCTGACCTTCTAGTGCTTCTTTCGCCATCCCTGTCTCCGCCACTATTTGTGCCGTTATTTGTCCTAATTGAGAAGTAATTTTGATCTCTATATGTCCTAAATGCTCTGGATATAAAGAAAATCTTGCCTCAATGTTGCCTAACTGGCCGTTGGTGCTCCTCAAATATCCGCCAATCCATCCGCTCACTTCTGGAACAAATTCAGAAACGGAGAGAATTGGCGAAGATGGAGCTGCCTTCGACACATTCCAATCTTCTGATTTTTGCTGCTGATTTATTAAAACTGTTTGTGCGGTAGATTTCGTTGATTCTTCCAACTGCTGTTGAAAAGATATTCGGTCAAATTTACCTTCCTCATGGAACTTAACTGCTTCAGCTGAAGTTAAGGGTTGTTTCTCTTGAGAAGAAATAGCCTCATCTTGCAAAAAGGAGAATTCGTCCTGACTCGTTTCCTTAGGAATAAATTTAGAAATCAAAGAACTGGGTGACGTAAGCACATCATCCAAAATCATTTGGGTTTTTCCGTCAATCTTAATCGGACTTTGGTTCTCTAGTACCTGTAATTCACCAATAACAAGTGGTGAGTGCTGTATCAATTTATTCGAGTCAAAAGTAAGTCCTTGATAAACACCTTCGACCTTTTCTAACCATTGGCCCAATGCGATCCTGTGGTCTAAAGCTGCCTGTTGATAATTATTTACCAATGCCACGGATAATTCCCTTAAGTTGCTTCCAGAATAACTACTTTCTTGCAAATCTCGTTGTCTGGTATGTAGTTGTTGGCCTAGCTCCGTTTCCGTTACTTTAGTCGTATTATTTTCCCGCTGCTCTTCTGTACTGAGTTGCCTCAGATCAGGTTGGAGGTTTCCTTTTGTTTCTGAAACATTTTGCAGGTGGGATGCCGGTCTCTTCCCGTCCTCCATAGAAGTAACACTAACTTCTTGTATTTCGTGATCAAAAAAGAACGGATTTTTATCTGTTTGTCGAACCACTGGTGTGGTGACAATAGGTTTCTTCACTGAATTTGATTCATCTAATATTAATTGGATTTTGCCCCTTATATCAACAGGGATTTCAATTGAATCATCTTCCTCTTGGGACTGTAATTCCCCCATTACCTTTTCTAACCGCTGCATGAACTGATCGAGATTCAAAGTTGCTGTTTGATTCGTACTTTCCACCTTTTGTAACGATGGGACCGGTCCATTACTTTCATCGGCAGTAGCCTCTTTTATTGAACCCGCTATTGGAGACATAGCTGATATGATTGCTTTGTTTCCTGAGTAAAGGTTAGCAGAAGAGGCATCAGGTAAATCTTGCGAATATTGAACTTGATGGATTTCGGCAATCCAGGAAGACAAAATCAAGTCTAATTCCAACCAATCTTCCTCACTTGGAAAGGCTTGTTCTATCATTCTGCTCTCTTCCGTACCAGATTCATTTTGGATAGTAGGATCCATTGATTGTCGGTCTGATGCTAGGGTTTGACCTGAAAAGTTAAACCCAGCTAATATCTGATCGAAGGAATTCCCCAAAGAATTAGTTTGTGAAGTTAACTTTTGCCTTCCACCTTCCGATAGGTTTGTTTGATTTATTTTGATAGGAAATTGCATAACCTCCAAACATCTTCCATCCTTTCGATTGAATATTTAATTTCAATTACTTTATATTATAACTCATAGACTTGTATACGTCATGAGGTTTTTTTGTTCCTAGCAAATTATTATTCAATCATTTTTCAAATGATTTTTGATTAATTATAATTGCCCCTTATATCAATAAAATAAAAAAACAGGCAGGTTGGTGCAATCCGTACCTGTTTTACCTTTAGTGTCTCGGGATTTTTTATTTCAAATATTAGCTAATCACATGCTTAGCACAGTGATTGTTGTTTCATCTTCTACTATTTCGTGTTTGATAGTTTTTGATTCTTTTTTCCTTGCTAGATTCAACGGAATCGTTAATTTACTTTCTTTGATAAAAAATTCATTTTAATTAAAAGGGCTGGATTTCCGAGGATACCCACTCACTTAATAAAAGATATTATTTCTTGATATATTTGAGAACGGATAAATTGACCATCCGCAAATCCTGCTTCCAAAACGGCTTTTGGCATTCCATAAACTATACAGGTATCCTTCGCCTCAACAAATACATGTCCATGATAGTTTTTCACTACGCCGCACCCTTTCATCCCATCTACTCCCATTCCAGTTAAAATTACAGCTAATAACTGATTAGTGAAGATTGGTGCAGCTGATTCAAGTGTTATATCAATAGCAGGCTTATATAGGGCATCACCGCCTACATCGTTATCCACTTTAAAAATCACTGTTCCATCCGTTTTTTTCTCAAATCTTGTTTGATAACCCGAGGGTGCTATATAAATTGTTCCCCCCTGCACTACTTCTCCATTATCTGCTTCCTTAACTTCTAGTTGACACAAGGTATCAAACCGCTCAGCCAAAGGTTTTGTAAAACCAGGCGGCATATGTTGAGCAACAACGATGGGAATTGAGAAATCCGCAGGAAAATGAGGGAGAATGGTTTGTAAGGCAGAAGGACCTCCAGTTGAACAACCAATGAAAATTAGCCCAGTTCTTTGCTGCTTCATTTTTCTTGCTTTTCTTGGCAGCGGTTGAACCGTAGCGGCAACACGCGGTTTTTGGGCTTCTACAATCCCTTTTAATCGTTGTAAAAATTCTTGGCTATGAACTTCGCCATCCTGATCTCTGATTAAGCTTTCTTTTAAAAAGAAATCAACGGCCCCGAGTTCTAGTGCATGTAAAGTTTCCTTCGCTCCTTCTCTAGTTCGGGAGCTTAACATCACCACTGAAACCGGGGAAATTTGCATTATCTGCTCCAATGCCTGCAACCCATTCATTTTCGGCATTTCTACATCCATGGTGACTAGATCAGGCTTTAACCGATGAACCTTGTCAACAGCCTCAACCCCGTTCCTTGCAATGCCAATCACATGAAATTGCGGGTCCTCCTCCAGTATATGGCTAATTGCTCTTCTCATAAATGCAGAGTCATCAACCACTAATACTCTGTACTGTTTCATCCCGATCAGATTCCTTTCGATAATAAAAAGTCTTATCTGAATCCACTTTTTTAAACCCCAAGGTCATATCCGTAATGGATTCAGCGTGGCCAAGAAACAAGTATCCTCCCACAGCTAAATTTTGATGTAGGCTGCGGATTACCCGTTTTGTCGTTTCTTGATCAAAATAGATCAAAACATTTCGACAAAAAATGATATCTACCTCTGCTAGTTGAGAAACTTTATCATGTTCAAGCAGATTTAAATACTGAAATTTGATCATTTTTCGAATAGAAGCATTGATTTGGTATCCACCGTCTATATCTGTAAAATACTTCTTCAAAAGGTTTTCAGGGGTTCTTCTAAAAGCAAACGATCCATGATGATACCATCCCGTTTCAGCTTTTCGAAGGACCTTTTTGTTAATATCCGTTGCAACAATCTCAACCGAACCAGGTAAGAATTTTCCCGTTTCCTGAATCAACATGGCTAAAGTATAGGGTTCCTCACCGCTCGAACAGGCTGCACTCCAAATTCGTATCGGGCGGTTTCTTGTTTTTCTTTTTACCAGGGATAAAACATAGGAACAACACTCGTTTAATTGATTTTCTTCCCGATAGAAATATGTTTCATTAATTGTTAATAACTCGATAAGAACATCCCATTCCCTTGGTGACCTTTTCAAATATTGACAATATTCCATGTGTGAGATGCCGAGTTCCGTTAGCCGTTTTGAAACTTTTTCTCTTAGTGTGGGAAGCCGGTCAGCAAACCGAAGTCCACAAAAGTCATATATGATTTGGCTTAATGTAACTAGTCCATTATCTTGCACGTTTATCACCTTTAACTTTCACTGTGCTGCTAATATTGTAAAGACTCCTAAATGTTTCAAATTTTACTTTGATAGTATCAAAATTACTGGATAAATAGTCCCGCGTCAAATAAAAACGTTGTTGTCGAATTTTGACTAGTGACGTACAATGGCATTAAGAAATTATTTTGATACCAATAAAGGAGAATTCAATGTCTAGTATTTTTGGAATTGTGTTAGCGCTGTTAGTAATAGGATACGGGATGTTTTTAAAAGGAGCCTCACTTTCTGCATTAATCAATCCCGCGGCCTTCCTAATTATTTTTGGAGGAACAATTTCTGCAGTCATTATCGCTTTCCCGTTTAGTGAACTCAAGAAGTTTCCTTTCGTATTAAAAATAGCCCTATTAGAACCAAAACTGCCATCAAAAATGGAACGAATTTCTGATTTAGTAACATGTGCAGAAATTGCAAAAAAAGAAGGAATTCTTGCACTTGAAGAGCTAGCCAATAGTGTAACAGATCCTTTTTTCAAAAAAGGACTTGAAATGGTGATTGACGGTCATGATATTGAGTTCATTGAAGAGGTCTTGTTAGACGAGGTAGCAGCAATTGATAAGCGACATAAAGCAGGTGCACTGCTTTTTTCACAGGCAGGAACATATGCCCCAACATTGGGTGTACTCGGGGCTGTAATTGGACTTATTGCCTCACTTGGAAATTTAAATAATGTCGATAAGTTGGGACATTCTATTTCCGCAGCATTTATCGCAACCTTACTGGGAATCTTTTCAGGTTATGTGTTATGGCACCCAATAGCCAATAAATTAAAAAGACTCTCTAAACAAGAACAAGAGTTTAAAATTCTTACTATTGAAGGATTGTTAGCAGTCTGTCAAGGTGTTTCCCCTAGTGCATTAGAAAAGAAATTAACTGTGTATACCACACCAAAGGAACAAAAAAAGTTTGAAAAGAAAATCGAGGAAAATGTTGATGAGAAAACCGCGTAAACATTTCGAAGAAGAGCAAGATGAGCATATGGATGAATCTTGGCTAATCCCTTATGCTGACATAATGACGCTGTTGTTGGCCTTATTTATTGTCTTATTTGCAGCAAGTAATATAAATGTATCTAAGTATGAAGCAATAATGAACGCACTAAAATCAGAGTTGACAGGGACCAAAATTGAGAGTAATCAAAAAGGTCTCTCACCAAAACCGGCATCAAAAAGTACAGCAGCAGTTCCTCAAAAACAGGAGCCCGTTCAAAATGCCGAACCCAAGAAAAGCAAAGAAGAGATTGAACTTGATAATTTGAAGGAAAAATTACAACAATACATTGCCGATAATGGTTTAAAAGCGGTAATTACTCTAGCAGACACCAAAAGAGGGGTTGAAGTCACTTTACAAGATGTCATTTTATTTGACTCTGGAAAAGCAGACCTTAAACCCAATTCATTTCAAACATTGGATGGTTTAGTTGGTTTAATTAATACGGTACCAAATCCAATTAGTATTGAGGGCTACACAGATAATGTACCTGTAGGAAAGTCAGGTTTTGCCTCAAATTGGGAATTATCCTCTGCCAGAGCCGTAAGTGTTCTCTACTATTTTGAATCGAAAAGTATTGCAAGCAACCGGCTCCAATTTACAGGGTACGGAGAATCACACCCACTTTACCCTAATGATACGAACGAACATCGTCAAGAAAATCGACGTGTGACAATTGTCATTCTTCGTGCTAAATAAGAAGGCTGTAGTATCTTAATTTAAAGAAATAGCAAATTTTTATTGAAGCCAAACTCCCTAGAACGTAGAGCTTGGCTTCTTTGTTTATTAGTTAAATTGTTTGACCATTTGCACCTGCTCCGTCGCTGTCGATAATCCATTTTCGATTAAGTATTTTGTAACCGGATTTGATACGGAGGCATTGACGGTCATGATATTTACCTTATTGTCTGCCTCGCCACAGATGCTCGCCATGATCGTATTGATTATTTCCTTAGTTAACTCACAAACTAGTTCAAGCTGGTAGATGACTACCTTCTCCAGCAGCCCTTCTTGATTCCAAATTCTTCTATACAAGCAATAACCAAGCGGTTCGTCCCCGCCAGCATAAAAAAGTAGCGCTTCCCCTGACCTGACACTCTGCCACTGACATTGCCATGGGACATTTTCTTTATAAAATGAAATTGTTGGCAGCTGCTCCGGCCGGATTGACTTTATTTTTATCGTCGAAACCACGACGGACTGGGATTCAATAGCTCCACTTAAAAATACGACCGAATCGATGATTTCATAGCCATATTTTTGATATAAACGAATTGCTCGTTCATTTTCCTTAATGGCTTCCAGTGTGGCCACTTCAATTCCCTCTTCGGCATACAGCTTGAGCGTCTCCTCCATTAGCTGCTTGGAGACGCCTTTCCCGCGGTAGGAGGTGGCGACGCCCGTTCCGCCATTCCAGACTGTTTTTTTCCCGTCAATGGTCCGGACGCCATTTAAGATTATCGCCACAGGTTCCTCCCCGTCAAAGGCAACCAGCGACATGTTCATCGACAGACCCTCATTGATAAAACGCTGAAAAAATGTCTCTGCGGTCATCTCAATCTGAACAAAATACCCCTCAAACCCGCGATTCCAGGCAATAATCGCATCTTCAATCTTGCATTCGGATAATTTTTTAAAAATAATAGCCATTTAGTTTCACTCCTTCGATGGTGAAATAAACAAATAACAATTTACTGGCGGATAACACGCGGTTACTGGCGCGTTACCCTCTTTTACTGGCGCCTAACCCCCATTTACTGTCGCACAACCCTCACTTACTGGCGCGAAACCTCCCCCAACTGTCGCAAATCCTCTCCCAACTGTCTCATACCCCTCGCCAACTGTCGCAAAACCACCCTCAACTGTCGCTAATCGCTCTCCAACTGTCGAATGTCCTCCATTTACTGGCGGTTTCTCATGCAGCCACTTAGCGTTCGTCCAAAGCCGTTAGTATTGGCGATAGACAACCTCCCCCTTTAAAACCACATTCCCGTGTTGGTTCATGGCTTGAACGGCAAATCGGAGCAAATTTTCTTGTTTTTCCTTTAACGTCGCTTTAAGGGTGATAACATCATTTAAAAATACCATCCCTTTAAAGCGGATCGAATAATCCTGGATGAAACCTTCTTCATAGTAGTCGGTAAAAAGCTTGGCTAAATTGCCCATCGTCCACATCCCATGGGCGATAATGCCAGGCAAGCCCGCCTTTTCTGCCTCTTCGTCAATCGTATGAATCGGATTAAAGTCCCCTGAAGCACCGGCATACTTAATTAAGTCCAGCCTTGAAACGGGCTTGAGTTGAATTACCTTTAGCGATTCGCCAACTTGTAATTCCGCAACCGTACTCATCTAGTTAACACCTTCCTTACCGCTTCCGAGATTACAATTGTCGAGCTTGAACTGAAAATCATCTTTCCTTCCAAATCCTCGCCATAGTTTTCAAGAACAAGGAAGCCCATTTTGCCAAAATTGCCTTTTTTCTCAAAATAATTCTTAACCTTGGTATAACAGAAAAGTTCTTCTCCTACCAATAATGGTCTATCGTAATGAAACGTTTGTTCACCATGAATCAAGCCTTTTATAGGCAGGTTAAATCCTTCAATCACCCCATAATCAAATATTCTTGGAAATGTCGGCGGAGCAATATTATTTTTAAATCTAGAAAGTCTGCCTGTTTCTTCATCGACATATATCGGATGAAGGTCACCGATTGCTTCGGCAAATTTCTTTACTGCACCTCTTTCGACTGCATTTTTTACTTTGGACGAGAGCTTGCCAATCTGGTCTTTAAACAAGTCACTTCACCTCACGAGAAAATTTATATTTTGGACCTCTAAATTAGCCGTACCTACCGATTGGTATGTTAGTTTAATTTTATTTGGAAACTTCAGATAAAACAAATTTTAATTCAACTATTTTGCCATTCCTGACTAATTTCCGGCTTAATACAAATAATAAAGGCGATATTCCTAAGAGGATATCATCGTTTCTAAATCCTTTGATGAGGTGATTTGATGAGCTACAAAGATCATTTAGATCCACACTCAGAGCTTTTTCATTCCACTTGGACAAGACCTAAACATGCCAAGTCGCAAATGAACGGGCAAACAATGAGGACGCCAACCAATATTATCCTAAGAAGCAATGCCAAAGCACATCGCTGGTAATAGGTTTGGCAAGAAACGAAAAGTGGCAGCCCTAGTTTAATCTGCCATGATCAGATAAGGTCTTTTCTCGATAATAGTCCCTGAGAAAAGACCTTTCTGTTTTTTATCTCGCCCAAACTTTATATTGATATTATATGGACGAAACGATAACATAATGAAATAAAAAAAGAACAGGAGTAAAGAAATTATGTTTGAAGACTTCACAATTAGAGATGCCATTCTTAGTGATCTGCCAGCAATTATCGATATATATAATTCAACCATACCAAGCCGCATGGTTACCGCCGACCTGGAACCAGTTTCTGTTGAATCGCGTGTGCAATGGCTTAACGACCATTCCCCAGATTTCCGTCCACTATGGGTTGTTGAATGCCAAGGGGATATTTGTGCGTGGGTCAGCTTTCAATCATTCTACGGCCGCCCCGCTTACAACGGTACTGCAGAAATCAGCATCTATATTCATCCCCAGTTCCGGGGCAGAAAGCTTGGAAAGTTCTTAATTCAAAAAGCTCTCGATGCCTGTCCTAAGCTCGAAATCAAAACCTTGCTTGGGTTTATTTTTGCCCATAATGAACCCAGCATTAAACTTTTCTCGAACTTTGGCTTTGAAACCTGGGCACATCTTCCTAATGTAGCGGAACTAGAGGGCGTGGAGCGAGATTTACTGATCCTTGGGAAAAGAATTTCTAAATAATAAACTTTTCCGATCAAAACACGATTCATTTTTTTCCATCTTTGCATTATTCCAATATCCATGATTATTTAGTACTATATAGTGTATAATCATAGTTTTTCTATCATTCTGGGAAACAGCATTCTTGGAGGAATTGGAGATTTTCATGCATAAAAAGAAGCTAGTCATCATTTACTTTATTTCTAGTTTTATTTGGATATATGGTTCCAACTATATTTTACAACAATATGTACATTCCTCCTTCATTGAACTTGTCGAAAGAGGTAAAGAAATCCTATATATCCTTGTAACAGGCGGGTTTATTTACTTTTTCATCAATAAGAAAGAAGAATTACATGAATCGAAGGAAGATCAAAAGCGACTATCCACTTTAATCAATTCGATGGTCGATTTCGTTAATTTTAAAGATGGTGAAGGCAGATGGATTGAGGCAAATGATTTTGGTTTGCACTTATTTCAATTGGAAAATGTCGATTATCGCGGAAAAAAGGACTCGGAGCTAGCCGAATATACCGACTTTTATGCCGATGCCCTTCGATACTGCGAAATATCTGACGAGGAAACATGGGAAAATCGAGAAATTACCCGGATTGAAGAAGTTCTTCCCGTTCCCGATGGGACATCGAAAACATTTGACACCATCAAGGTTCCCCTGTTTAACCATGACGGCAGCAGAGAGGGTTTAGTGATTATTGGCCGTGACATTACCGAAAAGAAAAAGATGGCAAAACAATTAACCGAAAGCCAGCAGCAATATAAATCATTATTTGAATACAGTCCCGATATCGTTTATATGATGGATTTGGATGGGGTTATTACTAACTTGAACCCGCAATTTGAGGGGATTACTGGTTACAAGCGGGAAGACATAATAGGCAGCAATATAAATACCTTTTTACCGAAAAGATATAAAAGGTACATGAAGAATTTTTTCTCCTCAGTAGTTGAAGAAATTAAACCGCTTATGTTTGAAATTAAGTTACCAAACGCTTCTGGTGAAACGATTACTTTACAATGCACATCGGTTCCGATGGTTATTAATGGCGTTACCACTGGAATCATCGGGTACGGAAGAGATTTGACTAAATTGCGGAAAACAGAGGAGCGGCTTAGAAGAACGGAAAAGCTGTCCGTTGTCGGGGAGTTATCTGCAAGTGTCGCCCATGAAATCCGCAATCCACTTACTTCACTTAAGGGGTTCGTCCAACTTCTGCAAACGGAAGATAAAAAGCATCAATTCTATTATCAAATCATGTTGGATGAATTAAATCGAATCAATCATATTGTCGGCGAGCTTTTGCTGCTGGCAAAACCACAGGTTCTTAAATTCACGAATGCAGATATTCAAAAGCTGCTGATGGACGTGGTCTCGTTATTAAGCACCGAGGCAAGTTTATATAATGTGCAAATTGAGACTATTTTTCCTAGAGAAAACATAATGATTGAATGCGAGCCAAATCAGCTGAAACAATTGTTTATTAATATTATCAAGAATTCGATTGAAGCTACAATAAATGGCGGCACCGTTTCAATAGGGTTAGAAAAGGTTGTTGGCGATAAGGTTGTAATTACCGTAAAGGACAATGGCTGCGGTATTACTAAGGAGCGGTTACAAAAAATTGGCGAGCCGTTCTATTCTTCAAAAGAAAAAGGGACGGGCTTAGGGTTAACGGTCAGCTTCAAAATTGTTCAAACACACAAAGGGACGATTCATTTTGAAAGTGAAAAAAATCAAGGAACCTCTGTTGAAGTGATTCTGCCGATTTGTCAAAATCACAAAAATAACGCTAATTAGTAGAAAAACTGCCTTGTGCTGAATGTGCACTGGCAGTTTTTTAAGTTCCTCTTGCTAATCTTTTCTTTTTCCGATTTCGAAAGAATGCGATAACGAGTAATATAAATGGGATGATAATTTGAAATGGCCAATGCAAATAAATCGGGACTACATGGAGCCCTTCCTTGACATGTTCCGCATAGGTGGTTGCGATTGTCATCGATGCAAATAAAATAACGAACCCGATCGGAAAACTAAGGTTGTACTGGTTTTTAAATTTGAATATATCGGCAGTACCTGCCACTGCTGCATAAAAATATAATGAGATTTTAAAAAAACCGCCGACAACTAAATACAGCATAAATAGCACATCAAGACGTTCGATGAAATTGGCCAATTGAATTTTTCCAATCGTTGTCAATAAGGGGAAATTCGAGCGTGTAAACAGCTCTGGTCCTAAAGATGCAACATTGATTACTACCGTAATCGCAATATTTACGCCTGCCAAAATCATTCCCCCGAAACAAACGATTTTTACCTTTTTCGCATCATTTAAAAACGGGAGCAGCATCGTAAAGACAACCATTTCTCCAAAAGGGAAAGTCAGGGTTTCACCAAGAAACGTCTTTATCACAGGCTTCCAGCCATTTTCTAAGATTGGAAGGAGGTATTCGAGATGGATTAACCCGGAAACTGTTACAAGCAGTATACCGCCAATTGCCATTAAGTAAATAATAGCAAAGAAAAGTTCGCCGACTCTTGCAATCACCTCTATCCCCTTATGAATGGCATAAATAATCGTAATGATCATCAAGGAATTAATCACGATTAGTGGAGTACTTGTGTAGATGGTTGTTGCTAATAGCTCGCCAAAATCTCGTAAAATTCTTGCGGCGCAATAAATGAAATAGACAATATATAAAAAACCTAGAAATCGTCCAATCCATTTTCCCGTTATTAGTTGAAGATAACTTGTTAGCGGCACGTCCTGATAGTAGGAAAAAAGAAAGTAGTAAACAAGAAAAAGCAATAAACCTCCTGCCAGTCCTAACAAAATGGCGATCCAAGCATCTTGCTTCGCATCGGTGCCGAGACCAACCAGAATGGCACTGCCCATTTCAAACAAGACAATCAGGATAAACATTTGCGATGCTTTAATTTTTGCCTTTTCCATTGCTAAATCCCCTCGCTAAGGGTTTATTGTTTGAGGTCTTTCCAATATGGATTTGTTCGAATCCCTTCTCTTCTTGTATAGGAATCTACCTTTACATTCACTTCAAGCTCGGCGAAGTGCTCATCCCAATTTGATTTTATTTTCTTCCAAAGCTTCGGATCTTTTCTGTGAACCCTTTCCCCGAAGCCAAATATATCGCTTTTCATTTTCTGTGCCTCTTTTACAGTGGTTAAAATTTGTTTCTTTATTTCTTCTTCAACAAGTTTATCAATTTTCTCGATCTCTTTTGGGTTTGTTAAGTCGACATCGGTATTTGCTTCGCTAATCCAGCCCTCATCTTCAATTGCAATCTGAATGACAGGTTTCCCCTTTTTAACCTTTGCCGAAACCATTGTTTTCGTTCGGATGGTCACCATACTTATTGCTTTCTTTTTTCCATTCCAATTTATATTCACATCTGTGCTTTTTACCTTATTTAAAATCCAAACCACCCCACGGGCCTTTTCGTGTTCAATCCAGCCAATTAATTTTCCCTTCTTAAAGACTGCTAAACCATCAGCGGCAAGAATCGCTTTTGTCTTTGTATTTTGCAGGTCTTCCGCTTTCCCGGCCATTTCGATGTCTCCAGTCACTCGAAAGCCATTGACTACTGGTTCAATCCCATCACTGACGAGCCCTGCTAGGAAATCATCGATATTGATTTGCATATTCTCACCCAACATCGCTTCTGTCGCTTTAATCTCTTTCGTAATCTTATTGACTGGCAGTTTATCGAGATTAGCAAGCGAAGAAACCAATACTTCTGCAGGAGTCCCTCTCATAATGACCATTTGCGTTGTTGTTCTAAATTCCGGGTCGCGGTCGAGCGCATCCATGATATTAAGAATTCCATTTTTCGCAATTTCTTCACTGAAGACGATTAAATTGGTGTGCGCATAATATAACCGTCGTGAAACTTTTTTGGTCACACTTCTTGCTGCTGCGGTTAACGTGTCCCCTGAACTTGAATAAATCGCTATCGGCAGGCCCTGACCTCCTCCTCCTTGCATTAAGGAGACATTACCAGGGATAACGATTTGAAAGGAAACATTAAATTTTTTGTCTTTGCCCTTGTCAACCCCTATCGCCATGACAAACGCAAGGTCTGTCAATTCCTTTTGATTCCAACAAGCGCTAAGAACTGGTAAACACATAACGGCAATCCAAGCTGTCACAACAAACCTTTTCATTATGATTCACCTTTTGGACCTTGATCATCTGGCTTTGTTTTCGGACCGGGTTTTTGATTTTCTCCTGTTCTAACCATATTCCCCTTACTAATAAACTTGGGCCTATTTTTCATTGCCCAAACGGGAAAACGGACAAAGACATCCTGTTGATTTCGAAGATTAAATGGTGCAATTGGCATCATGTACGGAATTCCAAATGAACGTAATGAACATAAATGAATCGACAAAAACATTAGCCCCAACATCACACCATAAAAACCTAACACAGTCGCCAATCCCATCATGAAAAAGCGAATCAACCGTGCCGCAATCGCCATTGCAAAACTCGGTGTTGAAAAATTGGCAATCGCCGTAATTGAAACCACGATGACCATGACGGGAGAAACAATACCTGCTTGAACGGCAGCTTGTCCGATAACCAAGGCACCGACAATGGATACAGCCTGCCCGACCGCCCGTGGGAGCCTTAACCCTGCCTCCCTTAATATTTCAAAGGTGACCTCCATAATTAACGCCTCTACAAAGGCGGGAAAAGGGACATTTTCACGCTGAGCTGCAATCGCAATCGCCATCGTGGTTGGAATCATCTCTTGATGAAAGGTTGTCCCTGCAATATAGATAGCGGGTCCAATTATGGCAATATAGAAGGACAATATTCGTAAAATACGAATTCCTGTGGAAATATCAAAGCGGGAATAATAGTCATCCGGCGCCTGGAAAAATTGAATAAAGACAGCAGGGGCCGTGATAACAAACGGGGTTCCATCCACAATGATGGCAACCCTGCCTTCAAGGATATGTGATGTCACTACGTCCGGTCTTTCTGAATGATACGTGGTCGGAAAGGTTGTCCAGGCTTGGTCCTCAATCAATTGTTCAATATGCCCCGACGACTGGATTGCGTCCATATTGATCCGCTTCAACCTTTCCTTTACCTCCTTAACTATTTTTTCATTGGCAACTCCTTTTAAATACATAATGGCGATATCCGTTTGCGACACCATCCCAATTTTCATTGATTCCAACCATAAATTCGGACTTTTAATCCGTCTTCGGATTTGGGCTGTACTCACCCGGAGTGTTTCGGTAAACGCATCCTTCGGCCCACGAATCGATAATTGCGTTGAGGGCTCGGTAATGGCGCGCATTTCCCAACCCTTCGTTTCTACATTAATGGCTTTATTGTAGCCATCTAAAAAGAATATGGTATTTCCTGAGAGAATCGAATCAAATACCTGATTCCATTCAGTAGCAATCTGTAAACTGCCCAGGCCTACTGCTTTATCAGCCATTACCTGAAAAGGTTCTTGCCGGCTATCGAATTCCTCATCCGACAACGATTCTATAAAAAAGTCGCAAATCAGTTTCTCATCTGCTAAGCCATCAATATAGACAACGGTTCCCTTGTGCTGGCAAATCGTAAATTCACGGAACACTAAATCCGTACTGTTTCCTAATTCACCCTTTATTCGTGAAACATTGTCTAGATAACTCCTGAGAATAACTTGCTCTTCCGGTTTTTGAGGATCTTGCTGCTGTCTATAATTATCGTTCTGCCGTTTTTTTTGTTTATTTTTCAACATTTTAGACAAAATCGACACAATTTTTGCCTCACTTTAGCTATACCAAAATTATTGTTCAATATTGGATAGATTACCCAAAGGATTTCCAATTATCCCTGCATATTAATTTGCTAGGAACAAAACAATAAAAATATTACATTTTGAAGGTGACGCGGTTGAAACTTTTTATCGTAACTATTTCTTTAGCTCTTGCTTTGTTGTGCTTAATTATCGGCTTAGACATTTTAATGGGAATTCCAAAAAGAGGAATAATTTGGAAGGCTATCACTCCGTTTAGAGTGATGGAACCAGCGGAATATATCATTGTCACGCTGTTTTTTTTGTTTTTTTTTATCAAAGCAATCATGTCCTTCTTAAAAAAACGGAAGAGCAGTTCAACGCCAAATTAATAGTAAAGAAAGCCCGCTTTACAGCGGGCTTTCTTTCTGATTTGTTTCATGAATTTCTGCTACTGTTTTCCTTTTAAAAAGAGCTAGCAGCCACTTGATTCTATTCTTTCGTTTCATTTTCCTTTCCAGATTCGGTCCGTACACATATCGATTCCAACTAAAATAGATTAATTCCTCGATGATAAGCAGTAATCCAAAAAATAGTCCACAAATAGTTATCCAAAAAGACATATTAAGGACCCCTTTTCAAATAGATGATTCATCATATTCGAGATTCAACTAAAGAAGTACCAACTATGTTGCACTTACCATTCTTTTACAATTACTTCCTCGCTCTTATTTTATCAGAAAAGTTGCTAAATAGTAGACATTTTGCCTGTACATGTAGTACTTTTATTTTGAATTACGAAATTTTTCAAGGGGGAATAATCATGGAATATCGCCGCTTAGGAAAAACAGGGTTAAAGGTAAGTGAAATTAGTTTGGGCAGCTGGCTTACATATGGTGGTTATGTCGAAGAACAAAATGCAGCCGCATCGATTGACAAAGCGTACGACTTAGGGATTAATTTTTTTGATACAGCCAATGTTTACATGCGCGGTGAAGCCGAGATTGTCGTCGGGAAGGCTCTTAAGAAATATGCACGTGATTCGTTTGTACTAGCCACGAAGGTATTTTGGCCAATGGGCGATGGACCAAACGACAGAGGTTTATCGCGCAAACATGTCATCGAGCAATGCCATGCAAGCTTAAAACGTCTGAACACGGACTATGTTGACATTTATTATTGCCATCGATTTGACGCTGAAACACCGCTCGACGAGACATTGCGCGCAATTGATGACCTTGTTCGCCAAGGAAAAATTCTATATGTGGGTGTGAGTGAGTGGACGGCCGAACAAATTTCCGAAGCGGTTCATCTCGCTGATAAGAAGCTTCTCGACCGGATTGTCGTCAATCAGCCGCAATACAGCATGC
The DNA here is from genome assembly GCF_001026695.1 of Neobacillus vireti. GTDB lineage: Bacteria > Bacillota > Bacilli > Bacillales > Cytobacillaceae > Neobacillus > Neobacillus vireti. Next base: position 793,961 of record NZ_LDNB01000002.1, on the reverse strand, counting down.
TGCAGCGCTATATTGAAAAAGAAGTCCTTCCAGTTTCCGAAAAGCATGGAATCGGGCAAGTCGTTTGGTCGCCGCTTGCACAAGGTGTCTTAACGGGAAAATATAAAAAGGGTGAAAAAGCCCCAGCGGGTTCTCGTGGTGCACAGGAAAAATACAGCAGCCTATCTGGATTTTTATCCGACGAAAATCTCGATAAAGTAGAGCTTTTAAAAGGAGTGGCCCAAGAAAATGATCTTTCGCTTGCCAACCTTGCCCTCGCATGGATTTTAAGACAAAGTAATGTCGCAAGTGCTTTGGTGGGTGCGAGCCGCCCAGAGCAAGTCGAAGAAAACGTGAAAGCTTCCGGTGTGAAACTAAGCGCGGAAACCCTTGCAACAATCGAGGATATTTTAAGATAACATAGTAATGCCTCTGGATTTTATATCCAGAGGAATTTTTCCTTTTTTTGAAGGCCATTTCTAAAAGATTGTTGTTTTTTTGAATTCGCCCATTGAATGGCTAAATTCGCCCATTGAACCTGCAAATTCGGCCATTAAACAGCAAAATTCGCCCATTGAACCTGCAAATTCGCCCATAGACCACTATACCCGCTCATAACATGTAAATTCCCACTAAAAATGATACATTCCTCAGTTAAACTACCTCGTCGGCTTTTGTAACTCTGAATTTATTACCGGCAGTGAAGAAAATAATACTTCCGAGCGTTACGAGTGCGATTACCCAAAACATGATTTGTCCTTGGAAATGGCTAAGCAGATACCCGCCGAAGACAGGGCCGATAAAGTTCCCAATCTTCCGAAATTGGGCTGCTCCGAAATAAGTGCCGCGCAAATGTTCCGGGGCAAGCTGATCAATCATCATGCTGTTGGAAGGAAAGATCAATATTTCTCCCAAGGTTAATAAGACGATGGCAATTATAGCGGTCGCCCAGCCGCTGACAAAACTAAAGCAAACCAATCCGGCTGCCATAAAAACAGCACCAACAACCATGACTTGCATCAACCTAAATTTTTCAGCTAGATGGCTAATCGGCATCTGCAGAACTACAACCATTACCGCATTAATCGTAATCAGTATCGAAAAAATTAATATGCCATTTTCAACGGTTCCTTCTAATATTTGCGGCAAGTTGGAATCAATTTGAACATAGCCCATGTTGACCAAAATGATGCCGATGATTAAATATCGTAACGCCTTATCTGTCTTTATAATCCGAAAAGCAGCACCAAAGGATACAACCTTCTTGCTATTTCCTTCTTGCGATAGCGGCACGACAAGCCGTTGTAAAAAGTAAACCAAAACAAGGGCGTAAAGCAAATAGATTGTCCCCGTTATCGCAAAGGACAGCTTTGCTGAGGTGTTAGCTAAATAAGCACCGATAAGCGGACCAACGGATGCACCGATATTCATCGCGGTATATCGTAACGAATACACCTTCATTCGCTTCGTCTTTTCAGTTAAATCAGCCATCAACGCTTGTGCTGTCGGTTCAAAGAAGGAGTTACTAAGCCCGTTTAAGGCATTTAACAAGATAAACCAGCCTTGTCCTGTTGCCACTGTGAACCCATAGTAAACAAATGCTACCATAAACAACGAGACGAGCATGATTGGTTTACGGCCAAACCTGTCAGATAAGTGGCCGCCAATGAATCCCCCCACCGTCCCCATTAACGGACTCATCCCGACAGTTATACCAATAATGATTGGTGACAGGTCCATATGTCTTGATAAATAGATTGATAGAAACGGCAGCGTCATAAACGCGGAGCCCCTGGATAACACCGTGCCAATTAACAAAACCCAGACAATCGGATGGAACTGTCCAACATAGTTTTTAACTTTCATCATATGTATTTGCCTCTCACTTCTTTTTAGATACCTATCAAGTAAACCAATTTGCGCGAAAGTTGTAAAGAATTTTATTACTCTAATTAATCCGCAAGCGCACTGTCCAGCTTGGATTTCCTTGAAGACTTGACTCACTTTTTTCGATTGAAAGAAGAAGGATTTTTGTTTTGGCTATTTTCTGAGGGGTTTTGGCTATTTTTTTACCTGTTTTGGCTATTTTCTGAAGGGTTTTGGCTATTTTTCCACCCGTTTTGGCTACTTTTCGCCCCCTTTTGGCTAATTAGACATTTTATGTAAAAAAGTCAACTCCCGAGGGAGCTGACTTATATAGATTAATTTGGATCTTTGTATTTTAACGCCCGCTCACTGTCACCATAACCTTTTGTGGTGGGGTCCTGAACGAGCCCCAGCATAGATAGCAAAACAAATATGGCATTCGCCAATGTAATGATATAACTCTGAATCGCATCTGTTAATTGAAAATCGGTTATGCCTAATGAATGTAACCCCGCCAATACTAATTGTGCGACAATCATCAACTGTGAAATAAATGCAATCACCCAGTTTCGGTTTCTAAACCTGACTTTCCAGTTAATCATCATCCCATCCCCTTTCCAATATGTTAATTATTCTTTCTATTAACATATGCTTGTACTAAGAAATGGTTGTCTGCGATTATCATTGGTTTTCGCGATTTATTAGACTTCTCTGCGCATCGCTTTTAATACATCTACTCTCGTAGCCCGTTGTGCCGGGCGGTATCCTGAAATGATTGTCACCCCATAACAAATCACGATACAAATAACCGGTAAAATAAACGGAATATCACTAAAAATGATATTAATCTCTGTCTCTTTCCCGAATGCTTGTTTAATGATTAATGGAATCGCAAAATTGACAGCGTAACTAATCCCGTAAGAAACGAGCGTTCCGATGAGCGCACCGATCAAACCAATATAGCTGCTTTCAAGCAGAAAAATCCGCTTGATTGTTTTTGGATTCGCCCCAATTGCTTTCATAATGCCAATATCAGGAGCCCGCTCGGTAACCGCCATCGTCATCGTATTATAAATGCCAATCGATGCAATAAGAATGGCAATGGTGCCAATAAAGATAAGCCCTGCCTTCGCTATCATAAAAATCATATTGACTTCTTTCAATTCATTTACAACCGAATAGGTCGCGTAGTTCATATCCTTTAATTGATCTGAAATCCCTTGGACTGCCTCCATATTTCTCGCATAAATCTTCACTTCATCAAACGAATTTTCATGGATATCTTGGTCTTTTGGAACTTCACTATTGGGATCAAGTAAGTATCCCTTAGGTGTTCCAGTAAAATTCTCAATTTCTGTTAAGATCGTATCAGAAATAAACACACTTCTATCTTCTGCCCACTCTCTTGTCGGCTTCTTCGATATTCCCACCACAGTCAAAGGAATCGTTTTTTCCTCTTGTTTCCCATCCTTCAACTGTCTAACCGTTATTTCAAGTTTCTCTCCGATTAATTTGCCGGTGTAGCGGTATTCTGCCTTTAATTGCCCCTTATCGTCATAGCGGTCATCAGGAGCATCCTTGATTGCAAGATTGAGCGGGAAATTGTAACCCACGACTACTTCATCCTCCCCCTTTGGGAGCCTGCCCGCTGACAACTCAAGACCCGCTTTCACTTCCGATGGGAAGTTCGCGACAACCGTTTGCGCTGGCTCTTGATAGTTTCCAATCGAAAAATTGCCTTCCTGCTGAAGCATTTTCCGTCTAGTAACAGCCTTAACATCTTTAAGCTTTTCAAAAATTTGAATATCCTTCTCGCTAACAGGACGAAACCCGCCTTGGTCAGCAATCTCTTTCCCGTGAACATCAATTTGCGTAATGACCCGCTGTTCGGTCATTTCCTTGACAACCGATTTTTGTAAACCAAAACCGACCGACGCTAGCACGATCAGGAAAGCACAGCCCATTGCTGTTGCCAGGATCGTCATAAACACGCGCGTCTTATTTTTCTTCATATTTTGGCGCACAAAGCGAAATTGATCCTTTAGTTGCATACTAATCTAACCTCCTCAAAAATCCGGCCGTCCCGTAATTCAATTGTGCGATGACCAATTTCAGCGACCTTATCATCGTGGGTAATAATCAAAAACGTGATACCCAAATCCCGGTTTAATTCCTTGATAAATTTCAGCAAATCTTCCTCTGTTTCACTATCAAGACTCCCTGTTGGTTCATCAGCAAGGATAATCGGCGGATTAACAATTAAGGCGCGGGCAATACTGACCCGCTGCTGCTGCCCGCCGGACAGTTCACCAGGATAATGGTCCTGGTAGTCAAGCAACCCCACTTTCTTCAGCATCTCCTCAGTTTGCTTTCTTCGTTCACCCTCATTTATACCTTTTAAGATCAGCGGCAGTTCTACATTCTGAAAGGCTGTCATACTAGGAATCAATTGAAAGCTTTGAAAAATAAATCCAAGATTATGAATCCGGAAATCAGCAAATTTTGCTTCATTCAGATTAGAAACCTTTTCCCCGCTAATCCAGATTTCCCCCTCTTTAGGGTGTATAAAACCGCTGACCAAATTTAATAACGTCGATTTACCCGAGCCGCTTCTGCCGACAATCGTAACAATTTCCCCTTTTTCCACCGAAAAAGAAATATCTCTTAGTATCGGAATAATCGTTTGTCTACCTTTTTTTCCAATCACAAAATCATGGCTTAACTTTTTTACCGTAATCATTATTTCTTCCTACCTCCCTATCACTTCACACTATTAGACGAAGGACGATTATTTAACCCCTACATAAAGTCTAAAAAAAATTTATAAATTTACTCTTAAAGGGAAAAGTAGTAGCAAAAAAATGCTTTTGCTAGTCTTTTCTGCCAGAAAAACTTATAATAAATAAATTGAAAAATCCTTTTTAAAAGTAAGGAGAATGTATGGAAAAGCTGCATTCATTATGGGAAATAATCGTCCGTTTCTGGAAACGGAAACACCTCACACAAATTTTGCTCTTAATCCTCCTCGTTGTTGTGCTGTCAACAATTCTTTATTTTGCTTGGCTCGCAACGAGAGCGAATGTGCAATCGCTTCAGGAAGGCCTTAATGAGCCAACGGTCATCTATGATATTAATGGCAAAGTGGCCAGCAATGTTGCCACCAATCGAACAAAAGGCGCTAAAATCGCGGAACTGCCGAAGTATGTGCCCAACGCCGTCGTCGCAATTGAAGATGAGCGCTTTTATGAACATGGCGGCTTTGATATTAAGGGAATAGCCCGTGCTTTTTTCGGCAACTTGATTCACGGAAGAATTACTGGAGGCGGCAGTACGTTGACACAGCAGTTAACGAAAAATGCGCTACTTTCTCCCGAACGCACCTATAAACGAAAGGCAGAGGAATTATTTTTAGCGGTAAAAATCGAAAAGGTTTATAAAAAAGATGAGATTCTGCAAATGTATCTCAATCAAGTCTATTTCGGGAGCGGTGCCTGGGGAATCAGCAATGCTTCAAAAAAATACTTTAATAAAGACATTAAAGATGTAACCATCAGCGAAGCCGCGATGCTAGCCGGACTCCTCCATGCACCAAATTATCTCGACCCGTATAAAAATTATGACCTGGCGATAAAACGGCGCAATGTGGTTTTAGATAAAATGAACGAACTAGGAATGATTACCGCCGAAGAAACTACCAAGGCAAAACAAGAAAAAATCGGCCTTCACGATGGCGGCGGCAGTTATGTGGAACGAAGATATCCTTATTATGTTGACGCTGTGTTAAATGAGGCGATCAACCGCTATGGATTAACGCAGGAAGAAATTTTAACAAGAGGATACCGAATTTATACCGAAATGGATCAAAACCTTCAAGCAGGACTTGAAAAAGTGTATCAAAGTAATTCGTTGTTTCCAAGCGGAAAAGGAAATACATTAGTTCAAAGCGGCTCTGTGTTAATGGATCCCGCTTCCGCCGGTGTCCGCGCCCTTGTCGGCGGGCGTGGTGAGCATGTTTTCCGAGGCTTTAACCGGGCCACCCAATTACAGGCCCAGCCTGGTTCAACGATAAAACCGCTGGCTGTCTATACACCGGCACTTGAGAATGGTTACACCTATTCATCTGAATTAGTGGATGAGCCAACTACTTTCGGAAAAAATTACAAACCGGAAAATTTCTCAAAAACCTACCAAGGAAAAGTGCCAATGTATAAAGCACTTGAAGATTCGTTAAATATTCCCACTGTCTGGCTCCTTAATGAAGTCGGTTTAAACAAAGGGCTTGATGCCTTAAATCGATTTGGTATTCCTGTGGTAAAGGAAGACAAGAATTTAGCGATTGCGCTAGGCGGCATGAGTAAGGGAGTTTCGCCGCTGCAAATGGCCAATGCCTTTTCCACCTTTCCTAATGGCGGATCGCGGCAGGAAAGCCATCTAATTACAAAAATTGTCGGACCGACAGGGAATATCATCGTCGAACGGAAAGCAAAGACAACAAAGGTAACATCAGAAAAAGTGGCCGGCGAAATGACCTCGATGCTCCTTAACGTTGTGGAAACCGGCACAGGTAAACGCACTCATATTCCAGGTGTACAAATTGCCGGAAAAACAGGGTCTACCCAGCTTCCGTTTAACAATGTAGATGGAACAAAGGATCAATGGATGGTCGGATACACCCCTAACCTTGTTGGCGCGATTTGGATTGGTTATGACAAAACAGACCGCGAGCATTACCTGCCGAGTTCTAGCTCGGCCAATGTGGTGCCGATTTTCAAAGAAATCATGAAGGAATCGTATCGGTTTTTGCCTAAAGAGAACTTTGAGGTAGGTTCGATTAATGCTCAGCTCGCAGGTGAGGCTCCTCCAAAGAAAAGCATCAATGAACAGGCGAAGAAAATCGGCGAAGAATTAAATAAAAACGCCCAAGAGATCGGTTCGACGATAAAAGAAAAAGCTCCAGGCTGGAAAAAGGGCTTGGATAAGGCGTTATATAAGGTTGGAGAAGGAATCGATTCATTAATCGAAAAAGCGAAAAGCATTGGAAAATAGCACGCCGACTTCGGCGTGCTATTTTTATTTAAAAAAATATAATATACCAAACTCGTTTGCCTATTTTTATTCGAGCAGTCCATATTTCCGCTTAAATCTTGTTAATATTTTTAGCCAAACATCTCCAAATACCAGTAACAAGATTACGTTTGAAACGGAATGGAATGTGTCAAACACGGCGCTGCTAGCGAAATAGAGAAGAAATGCTTTGAAACCTACTCCGCTGCCGGACTGGACAACAGCTAAGAATCCCCAAATGTTCATAATCCAGCCGAACAAAAATCCCCAAACAGCTCCGAAGAGAATCCGGCCCCATTTCTTATTCATGACCCAAGTCCCCCGAAGCAATCCCGCCGTAAGACCTACCAATCCCCATGCCGTCATTTGCCATGGTGTCCACGGACCTTGCCCCATAATCATATTGGAGGCAAGTGCCGCTACGGCACCAATCACAAACCCGCTTTCGGCACCAAAAACATATCCCGACATCATTATGACAAAAGTGGTCGGCTGCACACTGGGGATACTTGCAAACGGAATCCGCCCTACAGCAGCAATCGAAGCTAAAACAGCCAAAAGAACCAATTCCCTCGGCTCTACTTTTCTGCTTTCAAAACGAACCAAAAACAGCAAAATCGAAAGCAGGACAAACCCGAAGCTTAACCACAGATAAGCATTTTCAAACCAAAAATTCAGCACCAAGAAGATTGAAGCAAGCAAGAGAAGCAATACCGTTTTTACAGTTTTGTTGAAGCGCATTGCCGCTTAACCTCCTCAAGCGTCATCGGGGCCTTTTCCGCAAAATCGCGGAAGATTCTTTGAATCATCGTCGTATAAAAGAAATTGCCTTTAAAGAATTTCTTCGGTATGTCCTCCGAGGTAATGTTCCCTTGAAACATCATCCCGCATTTTGTTGCATATTGAGCCGCAAACTCAATGTCATGTGTGGACATGAAAATCGTCATCCCTGCTGCATGAAGTTCGAGGAGAATCTCCGCTAACCTTCTTTTGGAAATTGGATCCAAACCTTTTGTCGGCTCATCCAGCAGGAGCACTTCCGGCTTGCGCAATAGCAAACAAGCAAGCGCCGCCTTTTGGAGCTCACCGCCGCTTAAATCATATGGATGACTTGTTTTCACATGAGCAATCCCTAATTGAGCTAACAGGGAGTCCGCTTCAGAGGCATCAGCCAATTCCCACTGGGCCATAGTCTCCTGGATTTCTTTTTCAACCGTATCTTGAAGAAAAAAGAGTTTAGGGTTCTGGGGCAAATAGCCGATTCTCTTTGTTAATTCATGATGTTTATAGCCATTCAAAGGCTTTTTATCATATAACACTTTTCCAATGTCCGGCTTCAATAGTCCGGCCATCAGCTTTAAAAACGTCGATTTACCAGAACCGTTCCCGCCTAACAGCGCATAAAACTCCCCTTTTTTCAGGCTCAAATCAAGCTCTTTCAAAATAAAATCAGCTTTTTTCTCATAGCGAAAGGAAATCGATTTTGCCCTTATCCGAACATCATCAAGGAGAGGTGTCGAAACTTGCTCTTCCTCATCATAAACATCCGCCAATGCCTTTTGCACCCAGCTCCGCCCTTCTTTCACGGTTAAAGGCACACTTCCCTCGCCATTCATGCTCAAAAATAATCCAGGAATACTAGGGACATAGTCTCTGTTTACAGAATTCCAAATCTTTGGGATTACCGCCTTTGGCTCGCCTTCAATTTGCACCTGCCCGTTTTCCATCATGATAATTTGATCAGCGAGGGTAAACACTTCCTCAAGTCGGTGCTCAGCAAGAATAATCGTCATCCCGAATTCATCGTTCAGCCGCTTCAGCATATCTAAAAATTCTCTGGTACTTACAGGATCAAGCTGGGCTGTCGGCTCATCTAATATTAAAATAATCGGCTGCATTAACAATACCGATGCCAGATTAATTTGCTGCTTTTTTCCGCCAGAAAGCTGATGTGATTTCCGTGCCAGCAGCGATTCAGCACCAAAGAAATGGACCATTTCTGCGACCCGGCTCCTCATTTCAGTTGGCGGCAGCCCAATATTTTCAAGCCCAAAGACCATTTCATGGAGGACATCATCCGCAACCAGCTGATTTTCAGGATCTTGAAAAACAAAGCCGATCTCGTTGGCAAGACCCTCTGTTTCTTGAACCGGCTGTCCATCGATTACAATCTGGCCCATAAGCTGTCCGTGCGGTTGAATTTCTTTTTTCAAAAGTTTTAAGAGGGTGCTTTTCCCTGAACCAGATGCACCAAAAAGGACAACAAATTCGCCTTTGTTAATTTTTAAAGAAAGATTGTTTATCGCTGGTGCTGAACAATCCGGATATGTAAATGTTACATTTGTTAATTCGATAAACGCCATCGGAACAATCCACCTGCTTCAACAAATAGTGGGAAACTTAAAAACATCAGATAGCTCGTAAGCGCCCCGATATCTAGATGTGTTAATTGCCATGCTTCCATGACCGGATATACCGTTAAAAAACCATAGCCAAAAGCCCGGCAATAAATAATCAAGGAGAGTAGGATGACAAGATAAATAATTGCCAGCACATCTGCACGTCGAAATTTAAAATATTCATAGGATGAACGGGTGCTCATTCCATAGCCACGTGCTTTCATCGAGTCCGCTGTTTGAATCGCTTCTTCCAGCGAATAGGTCAGCAGGGTTTGAACATAAAGCATCCCCGTCCTTACTCTTCGTTTCCATTTACCGTGACTAACGGAAATCCCCTTACTTCTTTGAACGACTGAAATTTCTTCCAATCTTCTTCTCATTAATGGAATGAAACGCAGCGTTAGCATCAGCAGGACGGCAAACTGAGGCAAGATTTTTGCAAATAAGAACAACAGCTTATTCGGCGTCATGATGACGTTGTAGGAAACAAACAGGGCAATTACCCCGATGATGGACAACGCATTCATGCCGCCAAAAACAACTGCTTCTAATGTGACCCGATGAGTCCCCACCTCAAATAACAAATGCCGACCTCGTTCATTAAATAAAGGATTCAAGATAATCATCAATATAAAAGTCGTAATGAGAAAAAACTTCCAGCGCCACAGTCCTGACAAGCGATCATGGAAAAAATTAAGCAGCAAAATAATCACCAACGCCAATCCTAAAAAAATGGGATGTAGCATCAGGATTAACAAGGATACTGAACCGGCATAGAAAAAGAAAGAAACAAGCGGATGGAAGCGTGCAAACCGGTTTTCCATTACTTGTCCCTCCTCTCGTTATTCGGTGTAGAAGCATTCAATCCGATCACCGTCTTTTACCTTTACAACTCCGATACTTTTTGTAAGACTAACACCATTTTGTTTAAATATCCAGCCGCTCTTGACACCATAATCAAACTCATAAATATTGTCAATTCCTTCGATATAGGCGGTGGCTCCGCTGCCTCTAGAATCGATGATGATACCTTGTTTTTTGGCTGCTTGTGAAATAATATCAAAAATCGTTGCACCGTCTTTAAAATTCACCTTTGTTGCACTTAGAATTGTGCCCCTATCCTTTGGCCCGGCAATCGAAATGGTCACTGCCAATTCATGTTTTGGCGTTTCCGGTTTCGGATTCGTTGGTGGCGGAGTGTTTGGTGCAGCTGGCGGAGTGCTTGGTGCTGCTGGCTTACTCGGCTGAGCAGCCGGTGTCGAACTGCTTTTGCCTGGCGCCACGCCCGATTTGCTATTACTTGACGAAGCTGCCGGATTTGCCTTATTTGTTTCAGATTTAGCTTGGCTCGCTGGAGCATTTTGTGCAGGTGTTTCCGGTTTTGCATCCGGCTGTTCTGTTTCCTTTTCTGCCGCTTTGGTACTAGCCGTTTCAGCAGACTGCTCTGGTTCTTCCTGTTGCACTCCGGCTGCATCTGTCTTAGCACTTTCTTCCTCTTGATGTGTTTGTTCTGCCTGTTTCGCAGCTTCTTCTGTTTTTACTGCTTCTTTCTTGGTTTCCTTCGCGGTCTCCACGTTGGTGCCGCAACCAGCCAAACTGAAAGCAGCAAACAAAACGAATAACAATGCCGTTGTTTTTAGGATTCTCTTCATGGTGTGTGTTTACCTCCTTATCCACGCCCCCTCCAAATGACAATCAGAGGGGGCACAAAGGTTTTTACGCCTTTCGTTTCCTTTGCTTCAAATAAAACGCGCTGCCGGCCACCATGAGGAATAACCCTATTGCCAGCAGGTTATACATATTAGATGCTGTATTTGGAAGAGTATGACCCTTCACGGTTTCCTCGGGTTTTTCTTTTTCTAAAGAAGTTTCTTCCACTTGCGGCCGTTCCGGTTCAGGACTCTCTACTTCTGGGAGTTCCGCTTCAGGATTCTCCACATCCGGTTTCTGCTCTGCTATTAACGGTAAGTGATACAACGACCCTTTGCCTTGTGAAAAAAGCTGATAAGCAACTAGTGCCTGAAACGCTTGAGAAGTAGTAAAAACATCACTTACATAGCCGCCCTGCCAATCAAAACCGCCATCGGCATTTTGGAATGAGAGGAAATATTGTAAAAGACTGCTGTTATCCTTGGCAAATAAAGAAGCATTCGCATCCATTCCTAATGCAGATAAAGCAATAATCACTTGTGCCGCTGTTGAACTGTTATCAATCTTCGACGCTTGATATTGGGCTGCTAAATATTCAATAGCAGCGTCCACTTTTTCTTTAACCCCTGCTTGGTCCCGATATGGTGCAAGTGCTGTGACAATCATTGCAGTCGTGTCAATGTCACTTGTTGAGCTTTCATCCCATGCCCAGCCGCCATCTGCGTTTTGTTTTTCAGCTAAATAGTTTACCAGTTTATCTTTGGTCCACAACGCATCAGCAGGAACGGAGAACCCCGCACTGTCCAAGGCAATTAATGCATAGGAGACACCAATTAATCCTTGTTTTGTGACATTTCCATTGTAAATTGCTTGAACTAGGTCATAGCCTTCGATATTTGTTGGGTCACCGCCTGCGGCCAGAATTCCCAGTACATACCGTTCTGTATCGGTGATGCGCGTGAATTTTCCTTCTCTTTCTTTGACAAGCGCTTTAACAGCTTCCAGATAGCTCGCAGGAATGGTTTTCCCAGCCTGTTTTAGGGAAATAGCTTCCCATTCACCGATTGGAGATTTTAAAGCATATTGGCTCACTGCGTCAATCGCAGTTTGAAGAGCGGCATCGGAAACCGTCCCAGCCGGAGGGGTTGGATTTGGTTGTCCATCTCCTCCATTTCCGCCATCCTCGGGAACATCCGCCCATGATTCAAACTGAAAGCTTATTTGGTTACCAGGCTTAAGCGGGTAGCTGTCTGCACCTACAGTGGCCATTTGGCCATCAATATAAAATGCCCAGTAATTTGTCCCTTCTGCTTCCAGTCCATTAATTGACGTAATCATCTTCCCGTATTGTGATTCGCTAAAGCCAACCTTTTCCGGACCAAGTGCCACTTGTAAGAGTTGAAAGGCAGTCGGAGTGCCGATCACTTCAATATCGGATAGATTATTGACAATCTTTTTATCTCCATTAACGACCTTGAGCGAAACCATACTTTCTGGAGTTTTATTCCAATCTGTAAGACGGAAGGTTAATTGGTCACCATTATGGACGACATAGTTATCGGCACCAACCTGGGCGGAGACCCCGTTAATAAAGAAAGCCCAAAAATGAGTTCCTTCAGCCTTTTCCCCCTTAATCCCTGTTAACATCTTTCCATATGTAGTATCTGTAAACTCAATATTGCTTTCTCCTACAGCATTAACTAAGGCTTGGGTTGCAGTCTCACTTTCACCGAATTGGACTGTTGTTTCCGGCAACAGCGGATTGGCTGCATCTGTCCCAATAACAGTAATCGTGCCTTGTTTCTCTTGATTCGCTGCTAAAACAGGCGTTTGGAATCCGCTTGTAAAAAGCGCAAACACTAGCAGCAAAACCAATGCTAGATTTTTTCTGTTGTTCATCTTCGTCTGACATCCCTTCATTATTAAAATACCATAAAAAAATCCCCCTAAAAGGAGGAGGAGTGTCATGAACGTTAAGTTTTGAAAACGAAAAAAAACGCTTCTATTCTTAACACTCTCCTATCCGCGTAGGCTGTTGGTGTCAAAAACAGGCAGGTTTCCTGGCTCATGATCATCGCAGTCTATGTCTTCCCATCTTATCGACAGTGACATGTTATAGGCTGCTCTCATTTACAGTGGCGGGACCGCGTTGGCTTCTACCAACTTCCCTATTAAGCTGGAAGTCTTTTTAAAAGACTTCAGCACCTATTTTTTTATCGTATTTTTTTTGGCGATAGGAAAGTATCTTTCCTATCAGACATAAGTGCAACAACACCTAGTCTTCGCCTAGCGGCAAGTTTTCTATAGGTTATCCCTATTATTCTATAAACTAAGAATTTTGTAAACATCAAAAGGCGAACAACGGCCGCAAATGCTATTTTTCATATACCTTAACTGGTAAATAAATTTCGAAATACAGGTCACCGCTCAGATTTTGGGATTTATGTTCTTCTTTATAAATTTCAAGTGATAATGCGTGGTGATCTTGGTCATAGCCGTATTCTTCCATCCATTTGTACATACGATGGTATGTATTTTCAACATCCTCTATCCTGCCTTTATGAACGCCGAAGACATAATTTTTCCGGGGAATCGTAAAGCCAACCATGCCATCCGGAATTTCATCAATGACATCTACAGGAGTTGTAACATAATAGGTGATCTCAGTTTCCCTAATATGAAATGGTGCAATCAACACTTCTTCTTGCTTTTGATACGGTACCTCTTCAAGTCGTCCCCTTAATTTAGTAAAAAGACTTGGAATCTTTTCCATTTGCGAGAAAGTACCATTCCAGGAAATACCTACTACGTTCATCTCTTCTTTTTCAATTACTTGGATAGCCAAGCAAATCCCCCCCTTTTATATGTATCTTATTCTTATAATTCTAATAATATCCCGAAAAATCCTGCAAAGAAAATTCGACGAAAAAATTAAATTTATAATTTTCAAATAGTAAAATGGAAAAAACAAGCAACCTATATCATTAGGCTGCTTGAGTAAGAATTATTTTAAAATACTTTGTGGAAGGGCTAAATTTAAGCCTTTTGCCACCCGCTCGCCATACTCTGGGTCCGCTTTATAAAAATGCTGAATTTGTCGAAGCTTGATTTCGTCTCTCTCAACCGGCTTCATCGCCCCCACGACTGTTTCCACCAACCGGGCCCGTTCTTCTTCTGACATTAAACGGTAAAGGTCGCCCGCTTGCGTGTAATGGTCGTGTTCATCATATGGAACCTGTTCAGCCGCACCTGTAACCTCGAAGGCCGTCTGTTTGTACTCAGGCGCTTCCTTAGGTCCGCCATAGCTGTTTGGTTCATAGTAAACGGAACCTGCACCATTATTATCAGAACGCATCGCCCCGTCACGTTGATAGTTATTTACTTCCACTTTTGGCCGGTTAATCGGGAGCAAATTATGGTTCGGTCCGACACGATAACGGTGGGCATCAGAATAAGCGAAAATACGGCCTTGCAGCATCTTATCCGGCGAAGCTTCAACACCAGGGACCATGGTTCCTGGGGAGAATGTTGCCTGCTCCACTTCTGCAAAGTAGTTCTCCGGGTTGCGATTTAGCACCATCCGGCCAACCTCTATTAACGGATAATCTTTATGTGACCAGACTTTTGTGACATCAAATGGATCAAAACGATACGTTTCGGCATCTGCAAATGGCATGATTTGCACATGCAGCCTCCAAGCCGGGCATTCACCCTTTTCAATCGCATTAAACAAATCTTCAGTATGAAAATCCGGGTTTTCACCGGCCAATTTACCTGCAACCTCATTCGTCATGTTTTTGACGCCTTGTTCCGTTTTAAAGTGATATTTCACCCACACGGCTTCCCCGTCCTCATTCACCCATTTAAAGGTATGGCTTCCGTAGCCATTCATATGGCGAAGGGAAGCAGGAATTCCGCGGTCACCCATTAGGTATGTAACCTGGTGTAACGATTCAGGAGATAAGGACCAGAAATCCCAAATGGCATTCGGATTTTTCAGGTGTGATTTTGGATCTCTTTTTTGCGTATGAATGAAATCAGGAAATTTAATCGCATCACGAATAAAGAAAATCGGGGTATTATTTCCGACAAGATCATAGTTTCCTTCTTCTGTATAAAACTTCACTGAAAAACCGCGTGGATCCCGGACAGTATCCGCCGAACCCAGTTCACCCGCTACAGTTGAGAAGCGAATAAACATCGGTGTCCGCTTTCCAACCCCATTAAATAATTTGGCCTTAGTGTAGGTTGACATGTCATTTGTTACTTCAAAGTAACCATGGGCACCAGCACCTTTAGCATGAACAACACGCTCAGGTACGCGTTCGCGGTTAAAGTGTGCCAATTTCTCAATTAGATGAACGTCTTGAATTAATGTTGGTCCTCGCATCCCTGCGGTCATTGAGTTTTGGTTGTCACCAACTGGAGCCCCTGTTCCTGTTGTTAACTTCTTGTTTTCTTTACTCATTACCTCACCTCGTAAACTATTTTTTAATTACTAACCACATTATAATTTAAATAAAATAATAATCAATACTTATTTATAATTAATATTATAAAGTATTAACTATTAACTAAAAAAACATGTACCCACTACTACATAAGTATTAAAAATAAAGGACGTTATTCCAAAATTACCGAATAACATCCTAAAATTTTCGTACTAATTGGGAAGATGGATTTTAAATAAATAAAAAAATAGTTTATACTGGTCATAATACTGTTTATAGGAGGATTTTTTATGAGTGAATCTAATCAATCACAGCAAAATGAAGAGCCAAAGAAGAAAATTAGCTTACAAGAGGCGATGAAACAGCAGCTTGAAAATAAGAAAAACAAAGCAGCAGCCGGAAATGCAACCGCAAACGGCTCACAGGCAACCAAAAAGCTACAAAGCCAGCAGACGAAAAAAGTGAGTAACTCTCGGAGAAAAATGGGTGTCTAACGGGCAAAATAGAAATGATATTCTCCCAGGTGCTTCTGTCAAAATCGTTCTAAAAGCCGATCAAAGAAGTGGCAAACTTACAGCTGGTGTCGTTAAGGACATATTAACCAAGTCCAGCTTTCACCCCCACGGCATCAAAGTAAGACTGACAGACGGACAGGTTGGCAGAGTAAAGGAAATTAATAATTAATAAAGAAAACTCGCCGATTGGCGAGCCTTAAGGCGAAGACAGAGGCGTAGTTGCACTTATGCGACATAGGAAAGTGTAAATTTTGAAAAAATTTATACTTTTCTATTAGCCAAAAAAACAGACTCCAATTTCATTTGGAGTCTGTTTTGGTAAATTATGATTTATGGACGTTTACTGCTTGCGGTCCGCGTTGGCCGTTTTCGATTTCAAACGTTACCTCTTGACCCTCATCCAAGGATTTATATCCTTCGCCTTGAATCGCCGAGAAGTGGACGAATACATCCTCTCCGCCTTCACGCTCAATGAATCCAAAACCCTTTTCACTGTTAAACCATTTTACTTTACCATGTTCCATTTCTTTGTAGCCTCCTAGCATGTAACAATTACATGATTTTGCAAATTATTCTTGCTCAATTATTTTTACCAATCCATTAACCACTTATACACGGTAAATTGGAAAAAGAAAGGAAATTTTTTATAATTGAATAACCCATCTGTGGATTGCGTTTGCAACGCCATCTTCTTCGTTTGTTGTAGTAACCCAGTCTGCTGCCTTCTTCACCTTCTCTTGTGCATTTCCCATCGCTACACCAAGTCCAGCTTCCTTGATCATCGCTAGATCATTTAGACTGTCACCAACGGCCATGACATTTTCCATCGCGATTCCAAGTCGGTTGCAAACAATTTTCAATCCATTTGCTTTGTTAATTCCAGCAGGATTTACCTCGATGTTCTTCAAAGTGGAATTACTTAGTTCAAATTCACCTTTAACCTCTAGCTCACGTAAAATTAGTTCCCTCGTTTCATCATCATCAATATTAAACCCAAATTTCAACCATTCGAGCGTATGTATATCCTCCGGCATTTCATCACGCCAATTTTGCTCAGTACTTATCGCCCAAAAATTCGTCTTATGCTCGCGGGTGAGATTCCACATCCATTCCACAAGCTCGGATTTCACTAAATTCCTCTCGACAAGCTCCCGTTTATCGTCCCAGATTTCACTGCCATTAACAGTTACCAAATAGGAACTAAGCTCAAGCGCATCAGCGTGCTCCCGGCAGGTAAGCAATGACCTTCCTGTGCTAAGCACAACAAATATTCCCCTATCCTGTGCAGCCTTAATTGCTTGACGGTTCGCCTCCGTTATCTCTCCCTTGCTATTTAACAGTGTGCCATCCATATCCAGGGCAATGAGCTTGATTGGTTTCTCCATTTTGTCTTTTTCCATCTGCAGCAACTTGCTCCTTTCTTACTTTTCCTATCTAGGTTAACACTTTTTAATGGTATTTATCAAAACGTCCGCTTTAGCAGTTTACATAATATATTTATATTAACCTAAATTTCTTTAAGAACCCTTCTTAAGGACAAAAAACTTTGTCTAACCCCTAAAATGTCTTTAATACCCCTTCTTAAAGACAAAACCACTAGTCTAGCCCACAAAATTGTCTTTATTCTGATATTAATAGGCTGTTTGTCGTAAAAAATTTATTTTTAACCCTCATTCTGCTTACAAAAACCCTTAAAACAGTGTAAAATTACACCTTATAAATAAGTGGAACAGATATATTAGCGGATTTTGGATGTTTATTAGCGAATCTACAATTTTATTAGCGAATTCGACCAATTTATTAGCGAATTTTCAATTTTATCAGCGAATCAATAAAAGCATCCATATCTTAGAAAAGAGCCCGTTAATAAAAAGACTGCGAATTCATTCGCAGTCTTCATCTTCGAAAAATTAAAAATAATATTACCGCTGAAATTGTACACGATGAAGATTGGCAAAAATACCGCCTTGTTCAATTAGCTCATCATGTCGGCCTTCTTCAGCAATCCCGTCCTCGGTCACGACGATAATCCGGTCGGCATTGCGTATTGTTGCCAGTCTGTGGGCAATAATAAGTGTGGTTCTGTTTTGGGCAAGCTCTGTCAATGCTTCCTGAATCACCATTTCGGTTTCGGTATCAAGAGCGGATGTCGCTTCATCCAATATCAAAATAGGTGGATTTTTTAGAAACATCCTTGCAATCGCAAGCCGCTGCTTCTGACCGCCGGAAAGCTTTAGACCTCTTTCGCCAATCTGCGTCTCGTAACCATCCGGCAAAGAAGCAATAAACTTTTCAAGATGTGCACGGTTTGCTGCCTCTGCAATTTCCTCATCCGTGGCATCCCGCTTTCCATAGGCGATATTTTCACGAAGTGTCCCTGTGAATAGAAACACATCCTGTTGAACGATGCCGATTTGGGAACGGAGCGATTTTTTCGTCATGTTACGAATATCGAGACCATCAATATAAATCCCGCCATCGTTCACATCGTAAAACCTTGGAATCAACGAGCAAATTGTCGTCTTCCCTGCCCCCGACGGCCCTACAAAAGCAACCGTCTCACCGGCACGGATATTCAAATTAATATTTTCCAAAACGGATTTATGGTTATCATAGCGAAAAGACACTTCATCAAAGACGATATTCCCTTTAAGTAACCCTACTTCAACTGCACCCTCTGTATCCTGCACCTCAGGCTCCGAATCGATCAGGTCAATAAACCGTTTAAACCCAGCCATTCCTTTAGGATACAACTCCATAATCGCACTTATTTTGTCAATTGGTTTAAAAAGAACATTGATATAAAGGACAAAACCGACAAGTTCCCCGGGCGACAACTGACCGGAAAAGCTTAACCAAGCACCATAAACAAGAACAACAATAGTGATTAGCCTTGTCATCATATATATACCGGAAAGACTATAGGACATCACCCGATAACCGCCAAGCTTAGCGCCGCGGTATCTCTGATTATTCTTTTTAAATCTAGCAATCTCGAATTCTTCGTTTGTAAACGATTGAACGACCCTGCTGCCGGAAACACTGTCCTCCACCCGGGCGTTTACATCTGCAATGCTGGAATACATTTGGCCCCATGCCTTGTTCATTTTTAAATTACAAACGACAACCAATAGGATTAAAAAAGGCAGAATCACGACTGCTACTAGTGCTAACTTTACGTTTATCGTCAGCATAATCCAGAAAGCACCGATAAAAGTCATCAGCGCGATGAATACATCCTCGGGTCCGTGATGGGCAAGCTCACCAAGATCAAACAGATCATTGGTGATTCTGCTCATAATATGCCCTGTTTTCGTATTGTCAAAAAAACGGAATGATTGTTTTTGGACATGCTCGAACAGCTCTTGCCTCATATCAGATTCAATATTAATCCCGAGCTTATGGCCCCAAAAGTTCACAATAAATTGTAAGAAGGTGCTCAAACAATAAACAAGTAAAAGTCCGATACTGACTGTGACAATCGCTTGCCAATCGCTGCCAGGCAGCAGATCATCAATAAACCATTGCACCGCAAGCGGAAACGCTAATTCCAACAAGGCCACAATGACTGCGCTGATAAAATCCAAAATAAATAGCCGCTTATGCGGTCGATAATAAGAAAAGAAACGCCGAATCATAGTTAATCCCCTTTTTCTCTAAGTTAGCAATACTAGGATTATATGTGAAAGAGGCGGACAATTTCAAGTTTTTTGAAAATACAACATTCAAAAAGCGCTTGGCAAAAAATATGCCAAGCGCTTTATACTTTAATGGTGGTGATGGTGGCTGCCTTTTGTTGGATTGGTAATTAGCCATTCCTCTTTCGGTAAGTGGAAATATTGAATCCAAATACTTTCCAAATTTTCGTCATTTTTATCGAGAATAAAATCAATTTCTTTATCGCTTTTGACCACCACGTCATTTTCTGTTGGCGTATCGAGCATCAAATCATAGTGTGCATGATCTCCGTGAATACTTGTAACATAAACCCGGAACATTTTGCCTTGAGCTTCTTCCTGTTCCAACATTTTGTGCAGCTCTTTTGCCGCATGGCGGTTAATTTTGACTTTCATCTTATGCTCTCCTCTATCTTCTTATTAATTCTTTTTTTGGCTATTCTTTTTTATCTTGATTAATTGGTAACTAATAAATGCAATATATAATGGGATTGCTACATAAATAAAATAAGGGAATCGATGATGTTCTTTTTTAAAGACAATATAAATTGCATAGCCAAGGAATAGCGTTATGATAATGCCGTATTTTGGCAGCGGTACATCCTTTAGACTAGGAATTTTAATTGTGCTTACCATCAAATAACATAAAAGGAAAAAGGCGATTACGAAGATGTAACCCGACATTTTCCCATGGAATAAGGTCAAAAGTGTTAACAATCCGCCCGCAGCCGTAATCGGCACGCCTGTAAAGTACTGTAGGGAAGATTTTACGGCGTTAATGTTGAACCTAGCTAATCGATACGCACCGAATAATGGGAAAAGACCGGCAACTGCCATTCCGATAACGCCAAATGCAGAAAAATAAGCATAGTAGGCCATCATTGCAGGTGCAACACCAAAGGTAACAATATCCGCCAGTGAATCAAGTTCTTTACCAAGCTCACTTTCCACGCGCAGCATTCTGGCAATTCTTCCATCCATACTGTCAAGCATCATTCCAATTAATATTAGGATGGCCGCATTCTTATAATCCCCTTGCGCTGAATACATAATGGATAAAAAGCCAAAAAATAAGTTCGCCAGTGTAAATAAGTTAGGAATACTATTTCTTATAATATGTATCACTCCACTTTTCGATAGCGAAGCATTTCAGTTTAAAAAATCACTAAACATCATGCTTCGCTTTTATATTTCTTATTATAACGCTTTTCTTGGTAAAATTGGAAAAACCAAATTGCAACAGTTAACCAAAATCCACTTGCAAGATATCCCCCGATAATATCACTTGGATAATGGACACCTAAATAGATCCTACTGATTCCAATCGCCATAACCATGAAAACACTTAAAATAATCAGGACACTCCTTCCCCATCTACTAGGGATATGGCGCCAGAGTAAAAATGACAGAATGACATAAACCGTGAAGGCATTCATCGCATGGCCACTTGGAAAACTGTACCCTGAAATTTCAATTAAGCGATGGAAATTAGGACGAACCCGGTGAAAAAACTGTTTCAGAATTTGATTTAATACTGCTGAGCCGAGAATAGCAAATATAAATAATATTAATTCTAACCGATGATGCAATACTTTATAAAGGAAAAATATTAAAAAGATACAAAGGATGATGACTACTGGAGTTGAACCAACAAATGTAAAAAATTTCATCACTTTTGTTAAGGTTGGTGATTCTAGCCCCTGAACAGCTGCGATTATATCGCTATCAAAATCGTTAATTTTATGGTCACTTATCAACAAAGAGATTAAACTGAAGCCGAGAACGCATGCCAAACTTATGATAAAAGCAATTAGTAAATGTCCTTTAAGATTCATAAAAAGATCCTTTCAATTTGTATTTACACATTCCTTAAATGCTTACCATATAGTACCATGAAATAACTAAAATATCACTACCATCACTTGAAAGAAAACTCGCCGATTGGCGAGTTTTATTAGTTTTGTACTTGAACAATTAAATTATTCATTTGTTGAGCTAGGAATCACATAACTAATTTTGTTTGAAATCGGTGTCTTGTGGTAAAAAAATTTCATTGAAAAAGCAATCCTTCCATATAGAAAGAATTGCTATAGCATTACATTTACGTTATGAAACTTTCGGTTTCTTTTTTACTGATTCATTGGTTTTATCTTTGGAGAAAAACCATCCTGCAGCGGCAATCCCAACTAACACTGCGTAAAAACTTACCTTCCATTCAGTTGAATGGGCGAATTCCTCGCTAAGAATCGCTAACGATGGATGTGATAGTGTGTAGACAGCAAGCTTCACACCAACCCAGCCAACAATCGCAAAGGCAGCAATTTCCAAACCTGGCCTTCTTTCTAACAGCTTCACAAATTGATTAGCGGCAAAGCGCATAATCACTAAACCAATTATTCCACCTGCAAAAATAACCAAGAATTTACCTCCGTCAAGGCCGCCGATATTTGGCAGCGGAGTATCCGGGAGAACAACTGCCATCGCTACAGCAGCAAGAATCGAGTCAACAGCAAAGGCAATATCCGCTAATTCAACCTTTAAGACCGTAACCCAGAAACCGCTGCTTTTTTTGGAAACCTCCTGTTTATCAGGCTGGTCCGCTTTCCCTTTCACAACTTTGCGGAAAATATGATTCCCCGCCATAAATAATAAATATAACGCGCCAATCGCTTGAACCTGCCACACATCCACAAGAAACGAAATCGCGAATAGTGAAGCGAAACGGAACACAAACGCTCCCGCCAAGCCATAAAATAAGGCCTTTTTTCGCTTTTCTTCCGGAAGATCTTTTACCATAATTGCCAGGACTAAGGCATTATCTGCTGCCAAAAGCCCTTCCAATCCCACCAAAATAACTAACACCCAGCTGTACTCCAGTAACAAACTAAAATCCATGAATCGTGCCTCCTCTAAAGTAAGTTTCTTTCTAAAATTGTTCCCTCTCGCCAATAAAAATAGGCCTTTACTGATGACAGTAAAGGCCTAAAGAAAACAGAAAAAGACCTTTACCGTAAAGTAAAGGTCTTGCTAACAACGTCCATGTTGCCAATAAAGCCGGAGATGGATTTCTCGAAGTGACGACTTTATTGTAGCAGCTACTCCCCTTTAAAAAGGAAATATTTTATTACTATTAATATAGTATACTTTTAAGTGATTGTCAATGTGAAGCTGTGGAACGATTACAAACCATATACCTCACAGTATTTTTGCTCAAGATATTGGACAAGGTAGTCGGCATTTAATTCCTCACCGGTTACTTTTACAATCAATTCATTCGGTGTGTAAAGCTTACCGTACTGGTGAATGTTTTCCTTTAACCATTCTTGAAGCAGGTCAAAGCGGCCATTTTCAATTAGGTTATAGAAATCCGGCAAGTCTTTTTGGATAGTCCGAAGAATTTGCGCTGCATAAAGATTCCCTAATGAATAGGACGGGAAATAGCCAATTCCGCCAAAGGACCAATGAACATCCTGAAGGACACCCTCCGTGTCCGTACTTGGTGTAACCCCAAGGTAATCCTGCATTTTCTGGTTCCAAATGGCCGGCAGGTCCTTCGCTTCAATTACCCCTGCAATCAGGTCTTTTTCAATTTCGTACCGCAGCATGATATGCAGATTATACATTAACTCATCTGCCTCCACACGAATAAACGACGGCTGGACAGTGTTAACGGCACGATAGAATTCATCGACACTAACATTTTCAAGCTGTGCAGGAAAATGGGCTTGCAGCTGCGGGTAAAAATAATACCAGAATTCCCTGCTGCGTCCGACCATATTTTCTAAAAATCTTGATTGCGATTCATGAATTCCAAACGATGCCCCGCTCTGAAGAACAGACTCCTCATAATCAGGATTTACATGCTGCTCATAAATGCCATGCCCTGCTTCATGAATCGTCCCGAATAGGGCTGAGCGGACATTTTTTTCTAGGTAGCGTGTGGTTAAGCGGACATCGCCAATCGTAACCGTTTGCGCGAAGGGATGAACAGTTTCATCCAGTCTGCCGGCATCCATATCAAAGCCAATAATCGGCAGAATATAGCGGTTAAATGCTTTTTGTGTCTCAATATCAAATGATTGATCAAAAACCTCGACAGCTGTTGGCTTTCCATGTTTTTGAATCCGCTCTAGTAATTTAACGCTTGATTCTCTAAGTTTAGCAAATAACGGGTCTAGTCTTTTCACCGTTAAACCCGGTTCAAATTCATCTAGGAGCGCATCGTACGGATGCTCCTCATAGCCATAAATATCCGCAAACTTCCGCCTAAATTGAACTATTTTCTCTAAATACGGAAGGTAGTGGGCGAAATCATTGTTGGCTCTCGCCTCCTCCCAGGCATCATTGGCTTGGCCTGTTAAGATGCTGTATTCCTGAAAAAGGTCTGCCGGGATCCTTTTCGATTTTTGATAGTACTCTCTATATTCTCGAACCTTTGCTTTTGTCACAGCATCCAAATCATTTACTGCTGATAATTTTTCTAACAAATTGCCCATTTCCTCTGAAACGGAAAGTTTAAACACTTCCGTCCGTAATGTTCCGATAGCTTTCGCAAACACATTTCGCCCTTTTTTTGGAGCCATAACCTTTGAATCCCAGTCAGTCAGACCAATAATACTTGAAAAATGAGTAATTTTTTCATCTAATACCCTAAATTGTTCCAATGCGGTCTGTAACTCTTGATCCATCACTTTCTGTTCCATATGTAGACCCCCTAAACATAATTCTTTTTCTTAATGAATGGCAGTTGCAAAAACACTAGACTTTGAGAAATGTCCAGCTCCAGCGCCCTAGCGGCTATTGTCCTTCGCTCTCCGCCCTACGATAAGTCAAGCACGAATGCGCTATCGCGTGTTTCCTTTATCTCAGTTGGAGCGCTCCAGGCCATACGCCGCTGACCAGGGCGCTTCCGCTTTTCTTATTATAATTCAAAAATTCAAACAAGGGGGAAAATTAGATAACTTTTTCATTGACAAAAAATTCATTTTGGATATTAAATTCCACTTGTTAATGAATCAGGTTAAATTTTAAACCTGTATAAATTTAACATATAAAAGGAAAAACTAAGCTCTAATGAAGTAAAATCTTATGCTTAGTCGATAACGTATTTAGGAGGCCGTTATTTTATGCAGGACATAACAGGAACGGCAGTTGGAAAGCCGATACAAAGAATTGATGCCGTTGAAAAAGCAGCAGGAACAGTTCGTTACATAGACGACTATACGTTACCCGGCTTGGCCTACGCGAAACTAGTTAAGAGCAGCTATGCCCATGCCAAGATAAACTCGATTGACTTAACGGAGGCATGGAAGGTACCAGGAGTCCGTGCGATTATCACAGGAAAAATGTTTCCGTTTCATATTGGCCCGATCCTCGCAGACCGGCCTCCTTTGGCAATTGACAAGGTTCGCTATTACGGCGTACCGGTTGCCATTGTTGTTGCTGACCATGAATACCAAGCAAAAAGAGCTGCCGCCCTCGTTAAGGTCGACTACGAACCATTACCGGTGGTCAATTCCGTACGGGATGCCTTTCAATCAGGTGCTCCCTTAGTCCATGAAAATTCTGGTCAATACATGAAGATCATTGACAACGTCTACCCCGTTCAGGGAACAAATATTGGCAGCCATATTAAGATTCGCAAGGGTGATTTCATCAAGACGTGGGAAGCCTGCACGACAAAGGTGAAAGAAACCTACTCTTTTAGCCTTTCCGATCATGCAGCCCTTGAGACGAGAAGTACAAGGGTAGAAATAAAATCTTCCGGCAAGGTGATTATTCATACCACGACGCAATCGCCTTTTACGATAAAAAAAGTCATGAATCAATTCTTTAATATTGAACTGGGCAATATCATTGTCCATACGACAATTGTCGGCGGTGCATTTGGCGGGAAAGGCACGGTCCAACTGGAACCACTCGCCTATTTGGCGTCAAAAGCAGTTGGCGGAAAAATGGTGAAATTGGATTATGAGCGCGAAGAAGATCTGATTACGGCTCCCTGCCATATTGGCGTAGAAGCGACGATTGCGCTTGGAACGAATCAAGACGGAAAAATCATCGCAGGGCAATACACGTTCTTGATTGATTCAGGTGCCTACACGGACCAAGCAGCTGGAATTACGCGAGCAATGGCCTTGGATTGCACGGGACCCTATAATGTCCCGAATGTTTGGTGTGATTCGTACTGCATGTATACCAATCACCCCTATGCTACCTCTTTCAGGGGATACGCCCATCCGGAACTTACCTTTGCCGTAGAGCGGACCATGGACCAGCTTGCCAAAAAATTAACGATTGATCCGATCGAGCTCCGAAAAATGAATGTGATTCAACCTGGAGACACTTCACCAACACAGTCTGTCATTACCGCAAATAATATTGGTGATACCTTGAAATGCCTAGAAAGGGCAAAGGAACTCATCCATTGGGATGCGGGTCAGCGAGTCGAAATCAGCAAAAATAAAATAAGAGCAAAGGGTATCAGTACATTTTGGAAAACATCAACAACAGCGACGAATGCACAGTCAGGGGCAATTCTAAAGTTTTAAGCAGACGGCAGTGTAAATTTGAGCTGTGCGGCGATTGAATTAGGGCAAGGGACAAAAACCATTTTAGCGCAAATCATCGCTGAAAGATTAAAAATGGAAATGAATATGATTCATATCACGATGGAAGTCAATTCCTCCTATGACCCGCATCAATGGCGAACGGTTGCCAGCAGTACGACCTATTTAGGAGGAAGAGCCGTTTTGGCCGCCTGCGATGATGCGATTTCGCAGCTAAAAAGAACAGCCGCAATTGCCTTACAATGTTCTGAGGAGGACTTAGAGGTGGGCGGCGGCCGCGTATATTTAAAACCAAATCCCGAATATGGTGTCCAAATCAAGGATATTGCTTTAGGTTATCAATTCCCAAATGGGCATGCGGTGGAAGGTCAGGTAGTTGGTCACGGAAAGTACATTCAAAGGCATCTAACTCCAATGGATAAGGAAACCGGATTTGGTAAACCTGGACCATGGTGGTCTGTCGGGACACAAGCAATTGAAGTCGAATGGGATACAAGGGATTATACATACAAAATTTTAAAAGCTGTAACAGTGCTTGACGGCGGCACCATCATTAACCCGGCAACCGCAACCCAGCAAATGAGAGGCGGAATGTATTTGGGCCTTAGCTTTGCCAGCAGCGAAGAGTTTCTTTTTGATGAAAAAGGAATTGTTCAAAACCCGCAATTACGGACATATCAAATTATCAGATTTGGCGAACAGCCCATGGAATACCTAGTAGAGTTTATTGAATCCCCTGCTGCTGACGGGCCGTACGGGGCGCGCGGAATCGGCGAATATGGGGTAATTGGCATGGCAGGGGCACTTGCCAACAGTCTTTCCACGGCTGCACAAGTAGAATTGAATCATTTGCCATTAATTCCTGAGTTAATCTGGAAGACAAAGAAGGAGCACTTGAAATGATTCCGTTTGACTTTGAATATTACAAACCCAATACCATTACTGATGCAATTCAGACGTTTCAGGAAATTGAGAGTCAGGGGAAAGAGGTCATCTATTATAGCGGCGGGACAGAATTTATTACTTTTTCGTGAATAAATAAACTGTATGCTGATGCCATTATTGACCTGAAAGGGATTCCTGAGTGCCAAGTATTGGAAGCCTCAGAAAACCAACTGGTTATCGGTTCCGCCGTTTCATTAAATAAAATTACCGCGTCCAATTTATTTCCGCTTCTTGGTCAAGCAGTCAAACAAATAGCTGACCATACATCAAGAAACAAGATTACAATAGGCGGCAATCTCCATAGCCGGTTAATCTATCGCGAAGCGGCTCTTCCGCTGCTTTTGGCGGACGCACAAGTTAAAATTGCTGGCAAAGATGGCGAACAAATTATTGATTTGAAAGATATTTTTCAGCAAGAAATGAAAATGGAATCAGGGCAGTTCCTTGTGCAAATTTTAGTAGAAAAAGCCTACAGCGCCTATCAGTATGTCAGCCTTAAGAAAACTAAAGCTTCTAAAGTGGGGTATCCAGTTGTCTCCCTTGCAGCAATCGCAAAAGACAACCAGATCCGGGCGGCATTTAGCGGAGTCTGTGCGTATTCATTTAGATCTACTCAAATGGAAGCGGTGTTAAACGATTCTTCCCGTTCAATTGAAAGGCGGATTGAACAAGCAGTGCGCTCCCTTCCTGCACCAATAATAGATGATATTCAGGCTTCTCGAGATTACCGCGAATTTGTGTTAATTAATACACTAATGGATGCGATGGACACTTTGAAAGGGGCGATTAAATGATCAAAAATGGTTCATCTAAAACAGTCGTAAAATTACATGTAAATGGAGATAGTCATGAGGTAACCATTCGTTCCGCTGACACGCTTATTTATACATTAAGAGATCAGCTTGGTTTAAGCGGTGTTAAGCGGGCTTGTGAAAATGGCGATTGCGGCGCCTGTACAGTCCTAGTAGATGGCGAACCAATGCATTCTTGTTTGTCACTGGCCATCGAAGCCATCAACCAGCCAATCACGACCATTGAAGGTCTAATGAATTCTCCGATTCAAAAAACCTTTGTCGAAAAATGGGCGATTCAATGCGGCTATTGTACCCCAGGTTTTATCTTAAATTGCCATGCACTAGCGGAAACAGAACCGAACGCAACCGATGAAGTCATCGAAGAGTGGATGCAGTCCAATCTTTGCCGCTGCACAGGCTACCAGGAAATTAAAGAAGCGGTAAAGACGGTTTTACAAGAAAAGACAAACAAAATTTGAGCAAAATATAATGCCCCAGACTTGGAAAGACTGGGGAGATACCTTTTACCCTTTTTTGAAGCTGTAATTTCCCTAATTTAAGGATTCAACCAGGCTAAGTGTTTGCGCCGCCTGTTCAATTTGCTGCTGAGTCTGTTCTAATTGTTGCTGCTGTGCCGTTTGCGATTGGGTAACCGCAAGCCCCTGCATTTGGTTTAGCATGCCTGCTGCCTGTCCAAGCTGCTGCGCAGCTTGTTGCAGCGCCTGTGGATTTTCCATCGAGCTGCTTTGTTGAATGGCAGTTGCTGCCTGCTGCAGCGATTGGAGCGCTTGCTGCTTCCCGGTCTGAAATGTCTGCTCCGCCATTGGCTGATTTTGCTGCTGCGCTATTTCCTGTTGCTGCATCTGTTGTTGTTTAAAACTTTGCGATTGCATTTGTTGTTGGTTTTGCATATCCATGAGTCCTCCTCCTTTCGCTACGAATAAAACTATCTTTAGTTTTGATAAAATAACGCATTTCTATCCATTATAAAAATCTAGAAAACTGTCCTCATGAAAGGTTCATGAGGACAAAAAGGATAAAAAAATATAACATGATTGAATTGGCGCATGTTGGGCGTTGGTGTGCCTATCTTCAATTAAATAGGAAGAAAAAACGCCCAGTATTTCAACCGGACGTTGGTCATTTCTTTTTTAACACAGATTTCACAGCCTGTTCTATCTCAATATAGCTCGTGCAGCGGCAAATATTCGACTCAAGCCACTCTTTAATCGTTCGATCATCGGCATCCGGATGCTGCTCAATTAACGAATGACAGTTCATAATAAAACCGGGTGTGCAATAGCCGCATTGAAAGGCAAAGTTTTCGATAAATGCTTGTTGAATAGGAGCCTTCTTCAGTCCCTCAATCGTGGTCACTTTTTTCCCAACAGCCTCTACTGCAAGCATCAAACATGACTTCATCGGCCAGCCATCAACATTCACCGTGCACGCACCGCAGTCACCATTCAAACAGCCGGGCTTTGCACCTGTCAGACCGAGCTTACCTCTTAGTGTATACAAAAGCGTATCCGCCGCCCTGACCGTGACAATATGGCTTTCCTCATTAATATTTAACGTAATTGTGTGGGATTGCAAGTTTGATTCCTCCCTTTCCCAAACTACCTAAACCTCGCACCATCCAAGGCTGCCAATACATCTATTAACAAATTCCTTAAGACGAACAACCGGTATTCCGCCGACCCTTCGACATCATTGAGGATAGGCTTTGGCAGCACCGCCAGTGCCCCGTCTACCCTTACCGTGGCCGATTGACCGCTTTTGTTTATGGCGGCCTCGATTTCCTTGGAACGAAATGGGAACGGACATAATCCACTAATAGCCACACGCAATTCTTGATCTATTTTTAACGCGGCAACTGTAATTAACGGATAGCCGGTCTCCCATTGCTGGCGCCGTTTGACGCTAAAAAACGGCGCCCTGATAAACCGGCTTTCTGTCGCTGTTTGAACGAGAAATTCCCCTCTCTTAAGCTTCAGCTCCTCATGAAAAACATCATGGATTGCTGCCACTTTTCCCCCATCTGGTCCGGCGATAACCACTTGGCTATCTGCGAGTAAAAACGGCAGAACAGCTTCACGGTAAAAAATACGGGCACATATATTACCGCCCAAGGTAATTTTTCCACGAGCAGAATGGTCAGCTACTTCGCTTGCTGTTTTTGTTAATAACGGAAATAGATTTGCTTCTTCGATTTGAGTGAGGGTAAGCGTGCTCCCTAACAGTAAGTGATCCCCGCTTACCTGCATCACTTTGCATTCAGCAATCCACTTTATATCAATAACTGCCTCGGTATAAGCTAAATCTATCCTGCCAAGGGTAATTAATTCCGTCCCACCGGAAAAAACCATTGGCTGTTTGCCCTGTTGATCTAAATATTGATAGAGTTCGACTGCCTCTTGCAGCGTTTCCGGCTTATAATAATCAAAATCAAACGGAAGCATTTACTTGTTTGCCTCCTTTGCTTTCCAAATCAATTCTGGAATCAGCGGCAGATTATGAAGCGAAACACCAGCTGCAGTTGACAACGCATTCCCTAGCGCCCCAGGCATCCCCATTAAGCCGTGCTCCCCGACACCACGAGCCCCGTACGGTCCGTCAATCTGTGGGGTTTCTACAAACCCGACCAGGTATTCAGGGTTTTCCCCATATCGTAAGGGCCGGTACGTCCGAAGCTGGGGATTCAAGACCCTGCCCAGCTCATCAAAATAAAACGTTTCCCGCCCTGCAAATGCCAATCCCATGCTCATCGCACCCATGACCTGGCCTATAGCAGCTTTTTCATTCATCACTCTGCCAATATCAACAACTGTGGCTGCCTTCACCAGCCGGTACGTGAAATCCCTTTTATCAAATTCAATTTCAACTCCATAAGCGGCCACGGTCCATTCCGGACCAGGTTTTCCTGCACCAGTCTCCGGGTCCAAAGGTGTAAGATGGCGTAAAATATAACTCCCCCTGCCGATGATTTGTCCTCCGACTGTATTCCCATTGGGATATTTATAGCCGTAGCCAATCTCTTTAAAATGGAGCCCGATGGCAGGATCGTCCCTTAAAAACACCCTGCTGTTCGCAATTTCGAGATCTTCCTTCGGGGATCTTAATACACAGGCGGCCAGTTCTTTCAATTGATGAATGACATCCTCTGCGGCCTTTAAAACAGCTCTGCCACCCATAAACGTTCCCCGGCTTGCAACCGTTTTCCAATGCTCGGGTGTTGTCTGTGTATCCACTTCCATGCGGACATGAATTTTATTCACATCCATTTTCAGCCGTTCGGCAAGAATTTGCGCTAAGATTGTTTTCGTTCCAGTACCAATTTCAACAACGCCAGACATTAAATTAATACTTCCATCACGATTAAATGTTAAAATCACACCAGATGGGGCATCCGTATCAATCGTCGATGTCTTCCAGCTGCAGCTGACCCCCTTTACCCGTATAAAGCGGTCGTTCAATACAGTTACTGGCCCTTCATCCCACTTGATTAATCCCCTGACTTTTTCAATACATTTTTGCAAGTTTCCGACATTACTTTTATTCAGCCTAACCCTTGTTGGTGTTGTATTTCCAGGCATAATGGCATTGATATACCTGAGTTCAAGCGGGTCGATGTTTAATTTTTGCGCAAGCAAGTCCATCGTCCGTTCAATCGCAAAGGAAAGCTCGGAATGGCTAAAACCCCTAAATGGTGCGGCATACGGATGATTCGTATACATGCAGTAAGAATTGCACCAGAGATTTTCAATATTATAAGGCCCGGTGCAATCTGTCGCACCCGATCTCGTTAAATCAATTGCTTTATCAGAGTAAGCGCCGCCATCCCACAAATATAGGATTTCAGCCACCGTGATTTTCCCGCTCCGATTTGCTCCAAATTTAACCGTTGCATCCAAGCCAATGTGACATGGTGAGGTTAAAATATCTTCTTCTCTTGTGTTTAATATTTTCACTGGTTTCCCGCCGACTTCCTTCGATGCCAAATAGGCGAGCACTTCAAGCTGAACGGGAGCTTTGCCGCCATAGGCACCGCCAACTAGCGGGGTACGAACGATAATTTTCCCCATATCCTCACCGAAGTAATCGGCGATTAATCTTTTGACCATAAATGGTGCCTGCGATGAGGTCATGATGATGATGTTTCCATCTGGCAATATCTCCGCCGTCGCACAACGCGTTTCCAATGCCACATGGTCGGAAGGAGCAAAGGAAAAACTCGCCTCCACAACCGTATCACTTTCCGCCCAGCCTTTTTCAATATTCCCCTTGCGGATTTTAATCAGCGTCGCAATATTGGTGTCAGGCACCGGATGGGAATCTGCCTCTTTTTTATATTCACCTAAACGCTCGTGGACGAGCGGTGCATCCTTTTGAAATGCTTGCGTAGGTGAATTTACTACCGGCAGCAATTCATATTGCACCTTAATAAGGTCAGCAGCTGTTTTTGCCTGTGCAGGGGTATCGGCGACAACAAGAGCAACAGGTTCGCCATGATACCGGACCTTGTCAACCGCAATCGGCGGTCGGTCACGAATTGCCTCCCCGGTTAACGGATACTGTTTTCCAGCAAGAATCGCCCTAACTCCAGGTACTTTCCAAGCTTCAGACGTGTCAATATTCACTATTTTCGCATGACCATACGGACTAATGACCATTTTCCCTGACAGCAGGGGTATTTTTTGATAATCATGCGTGTATTTCGCACGGCCGGTTACCTTATCAACCGCTTCTTTGCGAATGACACTCTTCCCAATTACCTCCATGTTCAACCCTCCCACACTTCAGACACATACATTCCTACCTTATTTATATTAAGAGGTAAGCTATTCCTAGAATGCTTAATTTATCTTTAGTGGACCTGTCGGAGAAAGGATAATATTCCCACGCGAAAGGGAATATTTGTTAAATAAAGGAAGGCTAAAACTCGTTAATCATTTCCATCCCAGCTTTATGAAGGACTAAACTTCCTCTTTTCCACACCGAAAAGTCCTTCATCGGCTTTATGAAGGACAAAACTCAGGATAAAAATGCGAATACTATCCTTAATAGGTGTTCACTCCCAAACTCTTCAACGTTTGAGTGCTGTTTTATTCATTTAATCGGCAAAACATAAAATAACACACAAAAGAAATGTGCCGCACTGCCGCCAATCACAAACAAGTGCCAGACTGCGTGATGGTACTTAAAGCCCCGCCAAACATAGAAAATGGCTCCGAGCGTATAGAGGGCGCCGCCTATCACTAAATACATCATCCCATCAGAAGAAAGATTTTTTACTAACGGTTTCCAGGCGAAAACAATTAACCAGCCCATGACGACATAGAGCGCCGTTGAGGTAACAAGATACTTTTTGACAAAAAAGCATTTAAAAACAGTACCGGCGATTGCAATGCCCCAAACGATGCCAAATAATGTCCAGCCCATTGTCCCTTTAATCACTATTAATAAAAACGGTGTATAGGTTCCTGCAATAAAAAAATAAATGGACGAGTGATCCAAAATTTCAAAAACATCTTTCGCCCTGCCTTCTGGGAAGCTATGAAGCAAAGTTGACGACATATACAGAATAAACATCGTTCCCCCAAAAATCGTGAAGCTAACCACATGCCAGACGTTCCCGTATAGAGATGAATAAACAATTAAGATAACTAAGGCAGAAATGCTCAGTAATGCCCCAATTCCATGGGTAATCGAATTAGCCATTTCCTCATGCTTTGAAAATGTGTGTGTCGCAGCCACTGATAATTCCCCTTTCAAATGTTACAAGAATCTACCTAAAAGATAGACTTCCAAATCAATTTAAATGATATTCATGAAAATAACACGGTGATAAATTGGAAGCAATGGACATTTATCATATCCATAAAAAAGGACTAATTCGTTTTTTATATTAGTCACCTTTCTTAAACTATTAATCTTTCTTTCATAGTTTGTTCATATTTCTTCGTTAAGATAGAAATAGGTTCACAGATGAACCTTTAACCTCCGCCCCCCTTAATATAGATTAGTGTGAATGCCCGGTACAAGCTGCCGGGTAATTTTTTTGCGCAAAAAAAGGAGCAGAGTGTGCCCATAAACAAAATGTGTTTATTTTAGTCAACCTAATTTTTTCGCGCCCTTCGATACACAATAACTAAGTTAATCAAGAAAATGATGAGCAAGTAAAGTCCATATAATCCAAACGAAAACATTTTGTTGCTGCTAAATGACGCTCCAGCAAAGGACAAAATAAGAATATTAGGGATCTTCCCGATGGTCGACGCGGTGAAAAAAGTGAGCCATCTGGCATTACTTAAACCGCAAATAAGATTGACAACCGGAGCAGGAATAACCGGAATCAACCTGCAGGTCAAAATCGCCAAAAAGGAATGGCGATTCAAATACCCCTCGTATTCCTGGACCTTCGGATATTTCTTTAATTTTTCCTGGGCATAATCCCGAAAACCATAGCGGCTTAAAAAGAAGAACCCCATCGTTCCTATCATAGCTCCCGCTAATGAAATAGCCGCTCCTTGTGCCAGACCAAAAACAGCACCGATGATTCCCGCTAAAATGGGGAACGGGATAATCGGAAAAAAGACACAAATCGCCATTAATAGCATGCTAAGAAGAATGGATAAGCTTCCACCTTGCTTAATTAGAGCAATCAATTCATCCTTTTGAAAAAAACCAATCGCAATTATTAAAAGCACAATTGATATACTCATGAATTTCTTAAACATCGATACGCTCCTAAAATATTATTAAAATAATTAAACCGTGAGCATTTTCACTACTCTATTATTACCCATTTAAGTATATCGAGAAAACAATCATTCATAAACACTTTTTTGATTTTTCAAAAAGTAGTTTTATCGATTTATTCCTGCCATTTGTTCAAAAATTCTTGCTAAGAATGTAGAAATATTGTAACAAACCTCCCATGCACTGGAATCTGACAAAATTATAATAAACCTATAGAAACATTTTATAAGGTTTTAAAAATAATAATGAATTTTGGTGATGAAGATGCAAGGAATTGGAAAAGGCCATCCCCATGCGATGGGACACCCTCATGGAAAGGGAATGGGAGGCATTGATTATGACGTTAACCCATTTATTGTCATCTGGGAGGTAACGAGAGCTTGTCAGCTAAAGTGCGTCCACTGCCGCGCTGATGCACAGCTGACTCCAGATCCACGGGAGCTGTCACACGAAGAGGGAATCAATCTCATCGATCAAATCTATGAAATGGATAATCCGATGCTTGTATTCACAGGCGGGGATTGCATGATGCGGGACGACCTTTTTGAACTAGCAGATTATGCAATCAAAAAAGGGATGCGTGTTTCGATGACACCGAGTGCTACCGCAAACGTAACAAAGGAAAAAATGAAACAAGCAAAAGAAGTAGGTCTTTCACGGTGGGGCTTCAGCCTCGACGGTCCTACTCCGGAAATCCATGACCATTTCCGCGGAACACCAGGTTCATTCGAGTTAACCCGTGAAAAAATAAAATATTTAAATGAATTGGAAATGCCGCTGCAAATTAATACGGTCATTTCCCGTTATAATTATGACTCCCTTGAAGAAATGTCGAAATTGGTTGGGGAGCTGGGGGCCGTCATGTGGTACATCTTCCTGCTTGTACCGACTGGCCGCGGGCAATTAGATGCCTGCATTACACCAGCTGAACATGAAAAGGTATTCCGCTGGTTATATGAACTAAGCAAAACCGCTCCATACGATATTAAAACAACAGCGGCACAGCATTACCGCAGAGTCGTTCTGCAGCAGAAAACCCGTGACCATTTAATTGATAAAGGTGAAATTCATTACGAAGATACGATTACAACTGATTTTGCCTCAATGCATGACGGCTTGAAGCGTGCTCCTAAAGGGGTAAACGATGGAAACGGCTTTGCCTTCGTTTCGCATATCGGAGATGTCATGCCAAGCGGCTTGCTTCCAATTGTCGGCGGGAATATTCGCGATACTCCGCTCGCAGAAATTTATCGTGAGGCAAAAGTGTTTAAAGAACTGCGTCAGCCTGACAACTACAAAGGCAAATGCGGTGTCTGCGAATATAACAAAATTTGCGGCGGTTCACGCTCAAGAACCTACGCCGTAACAGGTGACTATTTGGAAAGTGAACCTTTCTGCGTGTATATTCCACAGGCACTGCGCAATAAAGAAACGGCGCCAACCGTGTAATAAAAGAGGCATTCCATCAAGTGGAATGCCTCTTATTCATATTATAAGAATTTATATTATTTCGACTTCGAGAATTGTCCAGCTCCAGCGCCCTAGCGGCTAATGTCCTTCGCTCTCCGCCCTACGATAAGTCAACATCGGTTCGCTCCGCTCACCGTGTTTCCTTTATCTCAGTTGGAGCGCTCCAGGCCATACGCCGCCGAACAGGGCGCTTGCGCTTTTCTTATTCAATTAACCCCGTATCAGCAATTTGAACTTTTGTTTTGACCTTAAAGGTGATAGCAGGATAAATCCGCTTCCATTGTTCCCAATCGTCATTATTGAAATGACGGGAACGGTAGCGGAGGCCAAAGCCTATCGGGTCGAGATTCGCTTTTTGAATTTTTACAAGTACCTTTTCTACTTCCCGATTTAACGACTTTTCGGTGGCTTTCTCATAGGTTGATAAATTTTCGTTAGGTACACGTCGGGTCGCTTCCTCCAATGTGCCCTCTACCGAAACATTTACCTTTATAAACGGAGCTTTTCCTCTAGGTGTATGAATTTTATATTTCGTTTTAACTTTGTGTGTGTCGATGACGATCGTTGTGTTTCCTTTCGTAACTTTACTTGCACTCTTTTCCTCCCGCCCTCTTAAAAAATTAAGGATTTTGGTTTCTTCGGGATTTAGTGTCAACATCATACGGCTTTTATTAAAAAGTCCGACCGTATTAATTTCAAAATGATCCTTTTTCGCTTCAATAATTGGCAGGATTGGATCGATGCCCCTTTCGATTAATTTATATTTCATATCAAATATGAATTCCGAGATGACATAAGGTGTTTCTGACCCCTCTTTCCCTAATGAAAGAAGCAAGGCATTTGACGGCATACTTTCTCCTTTAGGATTCACCTTTAAAACAGCCAGGGCACTTGGTTTTGCAATGGCTGTCCAGGCAATCCCCTGAATATCTCTTCTTCTTGAAAACCAATAATAGATACCTGCATTTCCCTTTTCTTTGACGACATCTTCACTTAACACAATGACTTTTGCATGACTGAAATCAACTTCTTTATCCACTTTTGTCTTGATGATTCTAACCGCTTCTGACATGGAGTCTGCACTTTCTGAGACAATAGCGAACTCATTCGGATTATCTTTTGATGGACTTGGAACAGCAAACTTTAGACTGACAAGGTATTTTTTGGGACTATTCTTCGCAATATCCACACCAATACTGACAACAAAAAATCGCTTATCGATGTCTTTAAAGCCGCATCCGTTTAATAAGAATATTGAGAGAAGAATGATGACCATCCATCCCCATTTGCCGAATAATTTCAAGTAGTCCGCCTCCTAGCCCAAAAGAAGAATGAACCGACAAGAATGATTTCGAACCCGAGACGAACGATCATCCAATAAACCGTGAGTTTATCTAAGAGGAGCGCATTTAGAAAAATAACTCCGACAATCGAACACCCAGCAAAGGAGGCGAGGACGAGCCAATTCTTTTTGTTGCTCACTTTTTCTTTAAACGTTCCCTTCAATAATTCGAAAGCAATATGCCAATGAACCGAGACACTAATAAGCGTAATGCTCATGTAGAACATTAGAAATAAGAAGATGACCCGTTCGATCGGACTATATGTCAACCTAAGTGAGTCTGATGTCGATATCCATGGATAAAGATATTGCTGTGCTCCATCTGATCCATGAAAACCAATCGGAATGAGGAAAGTAGTAAATAAATTTACCAAGCCAAGAAAAAAGATGACAATTAAATTCCAATTCTTTAATTTTCCCTTTATGACGCGATTAAAAATAATTAGGTTTGCATAACCGGAAAAACAATAGGTGGCAGCAGCTATCGACTTGAGGCTTGGTCTTTCAAATATATGCGTTCCAACCTCTAGTATTGAGTCCCAGCTTAGAAATTCATTTGTAAAAGCTTTAAAAATAATAAATCCAATTAATGGGAGATTGAGGAATAAGACTATTTCTAGAATATACATGACCCGATCTGTTGGAAGCTGAATGATGAGAAAAATCGCCGCCAAATAAATCGCAAGCAATGATAACTTTGGCATTTCCGGATTTACAAATCGGCTTAAAATATCGATAAAGCCAATCAGGGTAATTAATCCGGCTGAGAACCAGATAATTTGAAAGCCGCCAAGGTGGAGTATTTTCAACCATCTATGCTTAGAATCGGCAGTTATCTCAGGCAAACCTTGTTCCGGGAACTTGGTAATTGTCTTGGTGTAAAAATAATTAAGGACAATCCCTATCGGAACGGCGATTAATATACCCATTACAGCACCCTTATAGCGATATTCAATCAAAATTTTTGGCACAAAAATAATCACATTAGCGAGCATGTTCAATAAAACCAAATATAAATAATAACGATTCAATACCCTCCCCTCCAAACAGTTACCTATTCTTTACTTGGTTTACTTTGAATTAACGTAAGAAATGGCTCGCCGAAGCTGTCAAGTTTAACCATATAGGCGATCAGCATGAAGAACCCCACGACAACACCAACTAGTCCGAATAACGTCCCTAGTGCTAAGACAAAGTATTTCATGATCCTTAGCGTAAAGCTGAATGCGTTAATAGGAATGACAAAATTAGAAATGGCTACTGACGAGGTAATGATAATCATAATATTACTGACCAGACCGGCTTCCGTTGCCGCCTGTCCTAAAATCAAGCCGCCTACGGTCGTTGCTGTAGGTCCGATGGCTTTTGGCAAGCGTATACTTGCTTCCGTCAGCATTTCCATCATAAATAACATTAGTAACACTTCTATAAATGATGGATATGGAACACTCATCCGGCTGCCAGCAATGCTTAAGGCTAATTGAACCCTGAATAACTCTGGATTATAGCTGGTGACGGCAACATATAACCCTGGGAGAACAAGGCTGGTCAAAAAGCCGATATACCTGAGTATTTGTAAGAATTTTGTCACCCAATAGGTTTGATAGATATCTTCCATGGAAGACATAAAATCTTTCATAACAGTTGGCAAAACAACCGCAAACGGCGAGCCGCTGACGAGGATAATAATTTTCCCGGCTGCTAAATTCACCGCTACCCTATCAGGTCTTTCCGTCACAAGCATAACGGGGACGAGGGCCCTATTGCTTTTTTTAATAATATCTAACAACTGCTCGCCGGTTTGAAACATATGTACATCAATGGAAGCTAAAAATTGTTTAATTCTAGTTACTGTATCCGGGTCAGCGCGCATTGCATCATGAATAATCATCACATCTGTCTTTGAAACGGTTCCAACCGTTGTTGACTCGACATTTAATGAAGTTTGCGGGTAACGCTTGCGAATGAGCCCTAGGTTTGTCGGCAAGCTTTCACTAAACCCCGATTGCGGGCCTTGAATCGTCGTCTCCACAGTTGTATCTAAAACGGAGTTATTACGGTCCACTTTACTATCAAATAAAAATATGGAATTCTGATAAAAAAGAATCGCCGTACCTTTTATTACCTCATCAAGGGATTTCTGTTCGCTTTCAAATGATATTACTAACGGGCTCGATTGAAGATAATCTAAAAATAAATCTGGACTAGATATTTCAAAAAAAGGTTTAAGCAATTTATCTTGAATAATCGTTTCGTCGCTAATCGTTTTTATATATAAAGCTTCAATATACTTTTCTTTTGTATGAAATTCCTTAAATACAACATCTTCTGCCGGGCGAATTTTATTTTTGAGACTGTCTTTGATGGATTGGACTTGATTAATTGCCATTTATCTACCTCTTTAACAAACTACTTTCAACCTAATTTTCCACAATGATTGGTATTTTATTCTAAATATATTTATCCGCTAAAAATTACGCACGAATAGGATAATATGTTTTAATAGCTATAGGAAAAATTTTTTATCGGGGCATGATTTAATTAGCTCAGCAATGGCGGTTTTCGATATTTTTTTATTGAAAGGAATACGATTGTGTTTAGAACGATTGCAGTCAAAAAAAATAATGAATTAATTAAAGATTTGGAAATAACTGAGTTAGTGTCTGGGGATTTTAAATGGTACTGGATTGATTTTCAGCAGCCAGATAAAGAAGAAATTGATTTTTTACGGAGTCCACTCTCCTTCCATCCTTTGGCGATTGAAGATTGTATACACCATCTCCAAAGACCAAAGCTTGATTATTATGATGACTATGACTTTTTTGTGGCCCAAGCATTGAACCAAAAAACGATAACGAGAGAAGAGGTTAACCTCTTTCTCAGTCGAAACTATATCGTAACCTTTCATCATGAACCATCAGGAGAAATTGACGATGTTTGGAATCGTTTTAGTCAATCGACAAACATAGAGCAATGGGACCCCTCCCACGTTCTCTATCATGTTTTTGATAAAATGGTTGACAATTATTTTCCGTTAGTTAATCAAATTGATGATACGTTAAATGAAATTGATGAGAATTCAAAAGGAAGATCGATGGAGGCGCTGCTCAAGGATTTATTTGAAACAAGACATGATCTTCTCTCGTTAAGACATACCATTTCCCCTATGAGAGATCTTTTGTACCGGATTCTTAATTCGCAGCGCCTAACTAGTGTCATAGAAAAAAGAGCCTATTTCTCTGATATTTATGATCATTTGCTAAAATTAACGGAAATGATTGAAGCCAGCCGGGAACTTACCACCGACATACGCGACAGCTATATTTCGATTAATTCGAATGAAACAAACCATGTCATGAAGGTCTTGACGGTCATCACGACCATCTTCATGCCGCTCACCTTTATCGTCGGTGTTTATGGAATGAACTTTACAAACATGCCTGAATTAAATTGGAAGTATGGCTATTTCGGCGCGCTTGGCCTGATGGTTTTAATTGCAGCCGGGATGACTCTATGGTTTATAAAAAAAGGATGGTTTAAATAGCGAAAAGTGTATAATAGGAAAGTATGAAAATTTAGAAAGGGGAATACGAAATGGCTAGTATCAATACAGAAGAAACAATAAAATTACTGACAGATCTAGTGTCAATTCCAAGCCCGTCCGGCAACACAAATGAGGTCATTACTTTTGTTGAGAAGTTCTTTGCCGAACTTGCTATTGAAACGAAAAGGAATCGAAAAGGCGGTTTAATTGCCACGATTGAAGGTAGTGATTCAAGCAGACAACGGATGCTGACTGCACATGTTGATACACTTGGGGCAATGGTGAAGGAAATTAAACCAAGCGGCAGATTAAAAATCGATTTGATCGGCGGATTTAAATACAATTCCATCGAAGGCGAATACTGTCAGATTGAAACAAGCAGCGGAAAAATTTATACAGGCACAATCCTCATGCACCAAACCTCGGTCCATGTATATAAGGATGCAGGCAAAGCAGAACGCAATCAGGAAAATATCGAAATTCGAATCGATGAAAAAGTACATACTGCTGAACAAGTTCGTGCACTGGGAATTGAAGTAGGTGATTTTGTTTCGTTCGACCCGAGGGTGGAAGTGACTCCGAGCGGCTACGTTAAATCCCGTCACTTGGATGATAAAGCAAGTGTCGCCATCCTTCTGCAACTAATCAAACAGCTTAAAACGGAAAAAATTACATTGCCATATACGACACACATTTTAATTTCGAACAATGAAGAAATTGGCTATGGAGGAAACTCGAATATTAGCCCGGAAACGGTGGAATATTTAGCCGTCGATATGGGGGCCA
Organism: Neobacillus vireti; assembly: GCF_001026695.1. GTDB lineage: Bacteria > Bacillota > Bacilli > Bacillales > Cytobacillaceae > Neobacillus > Neobacillus vireti. The sequence goes on along the minus strand of NZ_LDNB01000002.1, from coordinate 752,148 downwards.
TGGGTGACGGGCAGTCAACGGATGAATACACGGTTTCCATTTGTGCAAAGGATGCAAGCGGACCGTACCACTATGAATTACGTAAACATTTAGTTCGCCTTGCCGAAGAAAATAAGATCGAATATAAACTGGATCTTTACCCATTCTACGGTTCTGATGCGTCAGCCGCCATTCGTTCTGGCCACGACATTGTCCACGGTTTAATTGGCCCGGGGATTGATTCATCCCATGCCTTTGAACGGACACACAAATCATCAATTGAAAATACAGCAAAGCTCTTATATCATTATGTACAATCCAATTTAGTTGCTAATAATTAGTAGTTCAAAATCCCTCTTTTTCCATAAATTATTTTTTATACGAAAAGACCGGAAATATAATAAATCCGGTCTTTTTTTGTTCAATTGTTGAAATGAAAATGTAACAATAATGTAATTTTAATTAATTTCTAATCAAATTTTTATTGCATCTAACAAAAAAGCACATTATGATAATAAAGTCAGTTATTAGGAAAAGAAATGGGAAAAGACATCCATTCTTCCGAACTACTACTCTGACATTTCACAAATAAAGGAATTTTTCCTGTTAATAATATTTACATTTGGGGGCAAATCCGCCATGTTTGAAAGATTTAAAGACTTTATGACAAACCAAAAGCTAAAGTGGCTTGGCCGGTTTGTTTACTATTTATTGATCCTGCTTTTATTATTCTTTATGTACGGATTTAATGATGCAAGTGCAGGTTCCTATATTTACAACGATTTTTAAGGAGGGGCAGCCAACTATGAATATGTTAAACACGATTAGAGATTATGCACAGAAACAGCCAGAAACAATTGCCTATATTTCTCCAGAATCGGAAATCACCTATAGCGAACTTTGGCGGCAATCTGAACAAGTGGCTGCATTTTTGTTACAACAAAATATTAAAAAACATACACCTATTTTAGTTTACGGTCATATGGAACCATCGATGATCACTGCCTTCCTAGGCAGTGTAAAAGCTGGGCATTCATATATACCTGTTGATACTTCGATTCCAATGGAACGGGTTATCCATATCATTAATAGTGCCCAAACAGAATTGGTCATCAATGTTTCAGGGCAAGTGATGGAGCTTGACGCTTTTTCGAACACAGTTGTCGATTACGATAAAATCATCTCAGAAGATGCTTCTATAGTGCCAATTGACCCCAAAGGGTGGGTCGCAGGCGAAGAAAATTTCTATATTATTTATACATCTGGAAGTACGGGTAATCCTAAGGGAGTGCAAATTTCCGCTAATAATTTGCAAAGCTTTGTCGATTGGATGGTTGAAGACTTTCCAATCAATGGCCAGCTTCGCTTTTTAAATCAAGCACCCTATTCTTTTGATTTGTCCGTGATGGATATTTATCCGGCGCTTGCCAGCGGGGGAACTATTTTTGCGATTACAAAAGAAATGATTGCAAGACCAAAACTGTTATTTCAAGCATTGAAAACATCTGAAACACAGGTCTGGACTTCAACTCCTTCTTTTGTTCAGATGTGTTTAATGGATCCATCATTTACACAAGAACTGCTTCCTGAACTAAGAGTATTTTTATTTTGCGGGGAAATTCTCCCTGGTGAGATTTGCCGGCAGCTGTTAGAGCGATTCCCTAATGCAAAAATATTTAACACCTATGGTCCAACGGAAGCGACAGTCGCCGTCACGTCGATTGAGGTTACCGCTGAGATGCTGGACCAATATCAGAATCTCCCGATCGGTAAGCCAAAAGCAGATACACGGATCGTATTTCTTGACGAAAATGGCGCTCAAGTCCAGCAGGGAGAAAAAGGCGAAATGATCATTGTCGGTCCTAGTGTAAGCAAAGGCTATTTAGGTGAGCAGGAGCTGACTGAAAAGTCCTTTTTTAAATTTGAAGGGGAACAGGCCTATCGCACAGGCGATGCAGCCTATGAAAATCAGGAAGGGCTCATTATGTATAAAGGCCGGATCGATTTTCAAATTAAACTTCACGGCTACCGCATGGAATTAGAGGAGATTGAATATCATATTGCCAATTCAAAATATGTGAAATCAGCAGCGGTAGTCCCAATCTATCAAAATGATAAAATCGAGTATTTATTGGCAGCGATTATCCCTGCCAGCCATGATTTCGAAAAAGACTATCAATTAACGAGTGCAATAAAAAAAGAACTTGCTGAGGTAATCCCTGCTTATATGATTCCAAGAAAGTTCTCTTACTATGAAGATCTTCCGATGACACCTAACGGAAAGATGGATCGAAAAAAATTTAGGGAAATGGTATTACAATGACACCATATGGTTCTTTTACTTTCTTTTTCATCCTTGCTGTTCTATTAGCACCAACCATTATACTTGGTTTACAGGGAAAAAGATTTCAAAGCTATAATTTATTTGTGACGGTTATTGCCTTAGCCGTAATATTCTCATCGTCACTTAATCAAGCAATCGCCTTATGCTTATTTACAATTTGGCAAGTAGTGTTAATTAAGTCCTATCTCGCCTATCGAAAAAAAGCCAATCGTGATTCTATTTTTTACTTAGCAGTCATTCTCTCAATTCTGCCTTTGATTCTATCAAAGGTAATGCCATATTTTTCCACGATGAACTTGATTGGTTTTCTTGGAATTTCTTATCTGACCTTTAAGGGGACACAATTAATAATGGAGACACGGGATGGCCTGATAAAGTCTAATCTGCCACTCCCCCGCCTCCTCTATTTTATTTTGTTCTTCCCGACCATTTCATCTGGTCCGATTGACCGTTACCGCCGCTTTGAGAAAGAATTAGCACTCGACATTAGCGCGGAGCAATATAAACTTTTACTCTATGAAGGGCTTAATAAAATCTTTTTGGGCTTTTTATATAAATATATTATCGGCTATTCAATTAATCACTTTTTTATCAGCCAATTAAGGTTTATCTCTCATAGCGAATTTCAGAATCACCTATACTATATGTATTCATATAGCTTATATCTCTTTTTTGATTTTGCGGGATATAGTGCTTTTGCAATTGGTGTTAGTTATATTATGGGGGTCAAATCCCCGGAAAACTTTAATAAGCCATTCCTAAGCCGCAATATTAAAGACTTCTGGAATCGCTGGCACATGAGTCTTTCCTTTTGGTTCAGAGACTATGTATATATGCGGTTTATCTTTTGGATGACGAAGAAGAAATGGATTAAAAATCGTAACCTCCTTTCCAATCTTGGCTATATTTTATTGTTTTTATTAATGGGGGTATGGCATGGATTGGCACTGCAATATATCATTTATGGAGCATACCATGCCTTGTTAATGGTTGCTTACAATTCGTTCGAACGGTTTAATAAGAAGCACAAATGGTGGCCGCAAAACAAAGTCACCCATATTGTGGCGATTATTATTACCTTCCATGTTATTTGCTTTGGTTTTTATATTTTCTCAGGACAATTATTTCATAAAGGGGTTTGATCACTATGGATTTCAAAAATGAGGTTATTTCATTATTAGCGGAAATTTGTCAAGACGATGTTGTAAAGGAAAATCCAGATATCGATTTATTTGATGCCGGTTTATTAGATTCTTTTGGAACAGTTGAATTGCTTGTACAGGTCGAAGAACGCTTTGGCATTCTCGTACCAATTACCGAGTTCGATCGCGATGTTTGGAATACACCAAACAACATCGCCATTCAGCTGGCTGATATGAAATGAAAAAAGCTTTATTCACACCAATGATGCTGGCATTTCTTGTGCTGGTAATCTTGGTTTTGCTGCCGAATAAATGGATTGAAGGCATGATTCCCGAAAATAGAATTGATCAAGCATCAACAGAATTAAATCCATTTATGTTTCAAGGAAAGTATGTCCAACAAAAAATGCTCGAGGATAAACATTTTTTGCCAATCTATGGTTCCTCTGAGCTTGCACGGCTTGACCGGTTCCATCCGGTCAATTATTTCAAAGAAACAGGAGAAGATTTTACACCATTTCTCGTTGGCCGCGGCGGGACTGAATCCTTAATTCATTTTTTGAATTTTTCGGAGCATACCGATCAGCTTAAAGGAAAGAAAATCGTGTTCGTTTTGTCACCGCAGTGGTTTCAGCCAAATGGGACAGACGAATCACACTTTGCGCCCAATTATTCTTCCCTTCAAGGATACGATCTTGCTTTTAATAAAAAAGTCAATCCGACTGTAAAGAAAATGGCGATTCAACGTCTATTAACTTTCTCACCAATCAAAAACGATCCGATGTTATCAATTATGTTTAAAGCGGAGATAACGAATGACCCTTGGACCAAACGAGGGGCAGCTATCGTTCGTCCCTTCGCCAGTGCCTACCGTGATTTAATGGTGAAAAAGGATCTCTATTACACCTTGGCAGGCGGAACTTCCCGGAATCGTGAAATTAGCTCGAAGGTAAATAATATGTCATGGGAACAATTAGCAGTTCAGGCCGAACAGGTTGGGAAAAGAAAATCAACAAACAACCCATTCTATGTAAGTGACTACCAATATGACAAAATAAAAAAAATGGTCCCTTCTTTAAAAGATAAGAAAGGTAAGGCTTCCTATGGGAAGTCCCCTGAATATGATGACTTTCAACTCGTACTCGATCTTCTAAAGGAATCTGGGGCACAGCCTTTGTTTATTTCTGTTCCGGTAAACGGAAATTGGTACGACTATACAGGTTTTCCAAAGGAAGGCCGCACCTCGTATTACGAACGGATTAAGAAACAAATTGAGTCAGAAGGCTTTCAAATTGCCGATTTCTCCGACCATGAATATGATCCTTATTTCATGAAGGATACGATTCATATTGGCTGGAAAGGCTGGGTTTATACAGATAAAGCAATAAAAGAATTTTACGAAGGTAAGGAAATATCAACAAAGCTGAATCAATAGATGGGATATTACTAGAAAACACGTCTATTTAGAGTTATAATGTTCTTGATCAAAATACCCAGCGCCGGGAGATGAAGAAATGTTTTCAAATATTGGTGTTCCAGGATTAATTCTGATTCTAACTGTTGCTTTAGTGATCTTTGGACCGAATAAATTACCTGAGATTGGACGTGCCTTTGGCAAATCAATCCGTGAATTTAAAAAAGCCACCGATGGGATTGCGGAAGATATTAAGGAAGAATTAAAAGCAGATATCAAAGAAGCGAAACAAGAAGATATCAACTTAAAAAAGTAACCTATTATTAAAAATCCTCTGTTATAGTATCAGAGGATCAGGCTGTCGAGAAACCCTCGTCAGCCTTTTATTTTATCCAATTACTTTAAAAGTTTACCCCGTTAATTTTGTTATAATACTTTTATTGGGTCTATGCAAATTGTCTGTTGATCTCCGCTCCAGGCGGCTTCGCTTTCCGCGGGCGTGCCGGGGAGCCTCCTCGGCGCTAAAGCGCCTGCGGGGTCTCCCCTGCCCCGTACTCCCGCAGGAGTCTTCGCCGCCTTCCGCTCCAATCAACAGAGTTAAACAATAAAGATCCTACACACATTCAATAAATAAAAAATGGTGAAATAAATGCTTTAACCAAGAGAGTCTACCCAAAATGAATTTGAATTTGTGTCTATTGATGAATTGGTTCCAATTGTTCAGCTTCTTTGTTAAATTGACAAAAATATTGAGTTTTTATTTCTTCTTTAAAAAGATCACCCTTAATATAGTGAGGATAACGGCCGAAAATCTGATCCTAACGGGTTTCCTTCACGTGCAAAAGTTGCATTAAAAATCACACGAATTCTGAAACATTAATCACAAAATAATTACCAATAATAACAGCTAAAAAAGAGCACAAAATGCGCTCTTTTTTTAGTTGTTATTATTTATCCACAGATATTATTGCATTTCAAGAGTAGATACCGAGAAAAAAGCAACATACCCCAAGGCAGCAAAAAGTTGTAAAATAATCCAGACAATACTACAAATTAAACTTGCTAACACCGTGCATATTGCAACTCACATAGCAAGGTTATAAGTGTGTTGCAAAACTTTAAGTTGATATGGATCCCTGTTGATTGGAGCGGAGGGCACTCGACTCCTGCGGGATTGAGAGGTCACGGGAGACCCCGCAGGCGCCAAAGCGCCGAGGAGGCTCCCGGACCTCCCCGCGGAAAGCGAGTGCCAGGAGTGGAAATCAACAGGCCGATTTGCAGGGATCATCAATTAATAAAAAATTGCCGAGAAATATATACTTTCTCGACAATCTGGGATTTTTTTAGTTGTATTTATTCCCTTTTCAACATTTCCTTTATCTTAAGGTTATGCTGTTTGGCTTGATCAAGTAGTTGATTGAGAAGGACTGCTGCTTTCTTATCATCCTTTTTCTCTACTGCAAGTCTTAATTCATGGAACGTTTTCCAATGTCCCAAATGTTTTTCTCCATGTGCCTTTTTGATAAATTCCTCTTTCGTTAACTTGCCTTCATCGAATTGCTTTTTAAGCTCTTCCATTTTGGCCATCTTCTCTTTTTTCCACCGTTCCCGCTTTTCGGCATTTTCTGGGCTCAACCATTCGTTCCGAAGAGTCTTCTTTTCCGCAAGAACTTTTGTCCATTCACTCTTCTTATCCGGTGTATATTTGTCCACCCATGTAAGCAGCTTCTGCTCTTTTTCCGCCATATGGGCATGCCAATCCCGGTGCATCATATGGTGATGATGCTCCTTCCCTTCTTGGCAATCACATGGTGAATCTTCCCGTTGTTCCCCCTTGGTGTCAGGCACCTTACCGTTTGCCGCAGCGAAACTCGGAATAGTTAATACTAACCCTAAGGTCAAACATAACATTTTCAGTTTCATCATTTTCTCCTTTCGTACTTCCATATTTAAAAAATATAACCAGTTTTTTCCGGCACGGATTTAGCATTCCCAATTTGTTGAAAAAAATTTACCAATTTGACATAAATTTAGTGATAATACTCTTGAGAAATCATTAAAAATATTGTATTCTAAGCATATAGAGGATATGTGAAATATTTCACAATACATATAAGAACATTTGCTTATTTTTTTAAAGTTAATTGTGAAATATTTCACAATTAAAAAGAGAAAAAAATCTATTAATGGGTGTAAGGAGTGGAGAATGATGACAAGACCAAAAATCGTAATCCTAGGAGCAGGATATGGCGGACTCATCACAAGTAAAAGCCTAGAAAAATTATTAAAATCAGGCGAAGCAGATGTTACCTTAATTAATAAACATGATTATCATTACCTGACAACACAGCTTATTAAAACTGGAGCAGGAACAGCTGCAGACCGGCAAATTGCTCTCTCAATTCCCGAGCTAATCAATTCTAGCAAAACACATTTTCTTAAAGCAGCTGTGTCTACAGTTGATATTAAGAAACAAGAGGTCCACCTCGAAGACGGGAATACAGTTCCATATGATTATTTATTAATCGCACTGGGATTTGAAGTGGATACATTTGGGGTTCCTGGTGTGAAAGAAAATGCCTTTGAAATTCGCAGTTTTAGAAGTTCAAAAGCGATTTACCATCATATCATTAAACAATTTAATCTTTATAAAGAAGATCACGACCCTTCTCGATTAACCTTTGTTGTCGCTGGCGGCGGCTTTACTGGAATTGAGATGCTTGGGGAATTAGCAGACGGTCTACCTAAACTGTGTAAGCAGCATGATATTCCATTTGAAAAGATCCGGATTGTCGCTGTTGAGGCTGCACCATCTGTTATACCGTTTTTCCCTAAGCAATCGATCCTATATACAACATTGGTGTTAGAAAAACGCAATATTGAGTTAATAACAGGACGGAAAATGCTGGAATGCACGCCTGAAAAAATTCGTCTTGAAAATAACATCGATATCCCAACTCGGACGTTAATTTGGTCTTGCGGTGTAAAAGGAAATACCATCGTTCAAAATTGGGGACTACCGATTGAAAAAGGAAAAATACCAGTAGACGCTTGCCTTCGCGTAAAAAACATGAAAAACGTCTTTAGTATCGGTGACTGCTCCTTATTCATGAAGGATGAGAAAAATGCATTACCGCCAACCGCTCAAGTAGCATTGCAACAAGCACCTGTATGTGCGAAAAACATTGTCGCCACATTGCGGGGAGAAACATTAAAACCGTTTGAATATCACCATAAAGGCTCAGTCGCTTCACTTGGACTGATGGCTGCCGTTGGTAAAGTAGGTAACTTCCGCTTATCCGGTTTATTTGGAGCATTTATGAAACAGGTGATTGAAGCCCGCTATTTATTTAACCTTGGCGGCCCGGCCCTAATCATTAAGCAGCACTTTGGCGTCAGTCGTGAACCTGTAAAGGTAACGGCAAAACAGTAATAGAACTAATTAACATGCTTATTTTCCCTGGCAGCAGGGTTCCCTCCCCTGCTTGCCAATTGATTAGATAAATGACATCAGCCTTCAATCCCCCAATTTAAGGCTGACAGCCCCATTTCAATTATCTGAAATGGGGCTGAACTATTAAATCCACTCTAAAAACTCAAGACGATTCCCAAATGGGTCATGAACATGAATTCTGCTCGCTCCCGGGAGATTATCGTCTTCCGTAAATGCAACAGCCTTCTCCTGAAGGCGCTTTTTTAACTCTTCAATGTTTTCTACAACAAATGCTGGGTGAGCTTTCTTAGCCGGTGTAAATGGTTCTTCCACTCCAATATGGATTTGAAATGCTCCAAATTCAAACCAAACCCCGCCGCGTTTCTTTAATTCCTCTGGCTTTTCAACTTCAGTTAATCCGAGGATTTCTCCAAAAAATTCTCTCGCCGCCATTTCACAGCCCTTCGGTGCAGCAAGCTGGACATGATCGATTTTTTTAATTACAAACGACATCATGATTCCCCCATTTATTCCATTCTTACCTTCCTTTATTATTTTACAAAAAATCTAATTTTCCATCAAATCAGACCAATTAAAAAAGCTATTCCGACTAAACGGAAATAGCTTTCATAGAAATAAGAATGTATAAATTTCGACTTTGAGAATTGTCCAGCTCCACTAGCGGCTANCATCGGGCAGCGAAGCTCACCGTGTTTCCTTTATCTCAGTTGGAGCGCTCCAGGCCATACGCCGCTGAACAGGGCGCTTGCGCTTTTCTTATTAATAGACATCTTTTTTAGTAAAGACAAAAAATGAAACAAATACTGCGGCAGCCCACCAAACGAATAGGACCATAATGGAGAAGGAGAGATTCATTCCTTCAATCGGCGGCGCCGTTCCTTTCATATAGTCAGTTAACCGCAGATTGACCATAAAAAGGTATTTTGCCGTTTCCCATGAAGATACCATATTCGTTAGGATGGCTCCTGAAATGAGTGCCGCGAGCATTACACCCATTCCTGCCGCTGTACTGCGAATCAAAACAGACAGCATAAACGATAATGTCCCCACGACAATCGAGACAAACCAAACAAGTCCGAAATCCATCAATAAAAACTTCCACAGGCTAAGTAGTTTCACTTCAGAGGTATTTAACCCCGTTTCCGTCACATTAAACCCGGTTAAGATTGGTGCCCCCCAGCCCTTATAGCCAAATACCGACCCGGATATTAAATAAGAAAGGATTCCAGCCATCGCAATGATCAGTGAAATCGCTAAACAAAGGGTAATATATTTACTCAATAGCACCTTCCACCTCTTGACAGGCCTCGTCAGCAATAGCTTAATTGAACCTAAACTATGCTCCGAGGAAACCAAGTCGCTGGCAATGACCATGACCATTAATGGAAGAAATAAATCGATTGAGTTTTCCAAAAAGATTCTCATGAACGTTGGGGCACCTGGCTCTGCCGGATTGATATCATGGTCAAGATAATATTGCTGCTGCTTCAGGGATATTTGCAGCTGCTTCTTCCATTCGTCCTGCATTCGACTGCTGCTCAAGCGGTTCGTCGTATCGATTATCTGCTGTTGTAAAATGGTGCGCCAATCACTTGTGCCTAATTTTTCGCGTTGTGTTTGAACTTGTTTATATTGGGCATATGTAAATAACATAACGAGCACGCCGATAATAATCGCAATCACTATAAGCCGCTTCTTGGCAATCAGCTTCATCATTTCATTTTGAATCAATTTATTCAATCGTGTCACCCCCCGTTAGTTCGAGGAACAACTCTTCAAGCACCGGCATCTTTCGATTGATTTCAGTGACAGAAACACCCGCTTCAACCAGCTGTCTATTCCATTCTGGTGTCTTCTGTTCATTAAACTCGGTTAAGATGGTACCGTCTTCTTTTTCTTCAATCGTCGTTAAAGAACTTAATAGTTGTTTTCCCTTTTCTAGGGGAGAAATACGCCAAGCCACACGTTCCCGATTTGCAAGCAGGTGCTCGACGGTATCGACCCGAATTATCGCCCCTTTTGAAATAATCGCTACCCGGTCACAAAGTAATTGGATCTCACTCAATAAATGACTTGAAACAAGGACACTTAGGCCTTCTTTTTCTGCCAGATAGCGAATAAATTGCCTCATTTCACGGATTCCGGCAGGATCCAGACCATTCGTCGGTTCATCAAGAATCAATACCTTTGGCTCACCTAGTAGTGCTTGGGCAATTCCGAGTCGCTGTCTCATACCAAGAGAATAGGTCTTCACCTTATCGTGGATTCTTTCTGTTAAGCCCACAAGCTCCGTTACTTCTCTTATCCGCTTTTCCCCAATGCCCTCAATCATCCTCGCAAAATGAAGCAGATTATTATAGCCAGATAGATACGGATAAAGTTCAGGATTTTCAACGATGCAGCCTAGTTTATTCATCGCTTCCTGAAAATTTTCTTCAATATTGTACCCGCAAATCCGGACACTTCCTGATGTCGGTTTAATCAGACCGACAAGCATCCGGATAGTCGTTGTTTTTCCGGCTCCATTTGGTCCAAGGAACCCAAATACTTCTCCTTCGCGCAAATCGAAGGTCAATCCCTTGATAATTTCTCTTTTCCCGATTTCTTTTTTTAAGTCCTTAACGGACAAAGTGATATTTTTCTCCATGACCAAACTCTCCTTACCACGTGAGCAGTGAGGCTACACGTTCAGCAATTAAACGGTACCCTTTTGTATTTGGATGAAACTTGTCGGAATACAGATAATCGTTCACCTTTAACTCAAACAGGTCGAAGGTTGGCACAAAGACAATTTTCGGGAATGCCGCACTTACTTCAGCACTGTCATAATTCCAGTGACGAACTACTTTCGACATCTCCTTCCCTTGATCTAAATCAATAAATGGATTATACAGTCCAATGAAAAATACATTTGCATTGTGATTGTTCTTGCGAATTTCTTCAAGAATAAACTTTAGATTTTCCAGGTATTTCTTTTCGATTGCGGCTATCTCACCTGTATCAAAGTCTGCTAATCCTTGCCCGCCCCTAAACAAATCGTTGCCGCCAATCGTTACCAATACCATGTCTGCTTTTTCTATTTGCCTGCCAATTTCGGTTTGCTGCACCTGCTTCCTTAGCTGCGCGGATGTTTGCCCATTGATGCCAAGGTTGGTGAGCTGGACTGGACGCTTTGTTTTTTCCTTGATTTCATCGATTAAAACGCCTACGTAGCCTTTTCCTGTCTCATCACCCGTTCCTCTAGTTAATGAGTCACCTAATGCCACAATGGTTAACCCTTTTTTATTTTCGGCTTTCTTGGAAACAGAATTTACTTCGGGAACCTTTTCCGGTTTGCCGGCATAGTATTCCCCTACTGCCCAGCCAAGCCCAATTAGCCAGACGAGGCAAAAGAATACCGCTATGACAGTAATCGAGCGTATGACATTCTTATTCATATCTATCATCCTTTCTAGTTTTCCAAGACTTTATCGATGCTCGAAAAATTTCAACTCGATATTTTTTCAGCAAATAATAAAGAATGATAACGAAAGCCAATACGATGCCCGAGGCGATCAAATAATTCTTAATAATCTCGTGAAAAGTCTCCCATCTTGGACCAAGCATTTTACCTAAAAGAATAAAGGTAGCGACCCAAATCATCGACCCAAGAAAAGAGTATATAGAAAAAATCCTGAAATTCAGGCGGGTAATTCCGGCAAAATAGCCGGTAAGGTGCCTGACACCAGGGATAAATAATGAGGCGATTATCAGTTTGTTTCCGTATTTTTCAAACCATGCTGATGTTGAATCAAGGCGGTCGGGTCCTAAGTGGATCCGCCTGCCGTATTTTTCAAAGAAGGGCATGCCAAGTTTTTTACCAATCCAATAGGATAGAAATATCCCCAATATACAACCTGCCGCAGCAGAAAACACACATCCAATCCAGTTAAGCTGACCCTGAAAAGATAGGAAGCCTGCATAACACATCATCGTTTCAATTGGCAGTGGAAGCGCCATAATCCCCAGAGTTAAGGAGAGAAACAAGACAAGGTAGCCATACTCATTCATAAATGTTGTTAAAAATTGCAAGGATGCTTTCCCCCTCTTCCAAACATGGACATTTTTTACTTTATCGTCCTATTAGTATTTTATCCATACTTCACCAATATAGTAAATGATTTAGATTTATTTACTATAAAGAAAACTCGACGATTGGCGAGCCGTTAGGCGAAGACAGAGGCGTAGTTGCACTTATGCGACATAGGAAAGTGTAAATTTTGAAAAAAATTTATACTTTCCTATTAGCCAAAAAAATAAGCCGACTTCCTTCGAGGAAATCGGCTTCGTTCTGATTAGTCTTCTAAACTTCCCTTTGGTCCAAAGAATTCAAAGTGAATTCTCTCTTCCTTAACTCCTAAGTCTTTTAATGAACGATTAATTGCTTTCATAAAAGGAACTGGTCCACAGAAGTAAAAATCTGCTTCCTCGACAGCGATTTTATCTTTCAACCAATCACGTGTTACATAGCCTTCAACATCAAAGCGATTGTTCCTGCGGTCCTCTTCAGTCGGTGAATCATAGAAGACATAGGAGGTTACATGTTCAAGCTTCGACAATTCCTCTACTTCTTCCCTAAGAGCATGGACCTTTCCATTAGCAGCCGCATGAATGAATGTGACCTTCCGTTCAGGCTGTAATTCCACAACCGTCTTTAACATGCTCATCATTGGTGTTAGACCAACACCACCGCTAAGTAACACAACAGGTGTATTTTTTTCAGTTTCAAGAAAAAAATCACCCGCTGGTGCACTTACATTGAGAATATCTCCTTCGTTTACACCGGAATGCAGGTAATTAGATACCATACCATCTGGATTAGCGGTTCCTGCTTCGCGTTTTACACTAATTCGGTAATAGTCTTTACCCGGAGAATCAGAAAGGCTGTACTGACGAATATGTGTAAATTTCTCGCCGTCTATTTCTAGTTTAATACTAATATATTGTCCTGGAAGATAGCCTGCAATCCCGCCGTTATCTTCCGGTTTTAAATAGAAAGAGGTAATGACATCACTTTCAACCACTTTGCGGGCAACAATGAAGTTACGGAAGCCATCCCAGCCGCCTTGTTGACTGGCTGCTTCATCGTACATTTCTGCTTCGATACTGATAAAGGCATCGGCAATTACATTGTACGCTTCAGCCCAGGCATCGATAATTTCATCCGTTGCTGCATCCCCCAACACATCCTTAATCGCTAATAACAGGTATTTTCCGACAATTGGATAATGGTCCGGTTTAATTCCAAGGCTTCTGTGTTTATGAGCAATTTGCTTCACTACCGGCAGAATCGCTTCAAGATTATCAATATACATGGCAGCAGCATATACCGTTCCAGCAAGTGCTTTCTGCTGTCTCCCTTGTTTTTGGTTGGCATGATTAAAGATATTTAATAATTCAGGATGGTTCGCAAACATCAATTGGTAAAATCGGGTAGTAATCGTTTCTCCATGTTGTTCTAATACTGGTACCGTTGATTTAATGATTTCAATTGTTTTTTGATTTAACATTACAAACACTCCTTAATTGTTTTCCCTATATCCATAGTGATTATATGAATATATTCACATCTATTAAGTGATTTAAATCACAATTCGTTATTGTTGAATAACTTTTTTATAAAAACTTCACAAAGTGTTCACTTTTTAACATGACAAATATAACTAGTTGGATAGTATTTATTCTTGTATCGTTAACCCTAGTTATGAAGATAAAACGCTACCATTCATTGATTCAACAATAATGGGTGTTTTTGGAAGAATTCTACTAAAGGAAGAGGATTATGATGAATCAAGCAAAAATTGCATGGATTACTGATACGACGGCATCTCTTAGTAAAGAGTTTATTGAGCAGCACCATATACATGTTATACCCCTTCATGTTGTTATTAATGATCAATTCTACAAAGAGACGATTGATATTTCTGAACAGGAATTTTATGACCGTATGAAAAATGAAGATGGGAAATTTCAAACCTCGCAAACAGCGATCTGCGACTTTGTGGACCTTTACAAGGAGTTAAAGGAAAACTATGATTTTGGGATTGCCATTCACGCTTCGAGTCTATTAACTGGAACTTACCAAGCATCGGTGATGGCAGCGGAAATGGAAGACTTTAAATTGTTTGCGATTGATTCGCAGACGGGTTCCTATCCTCTCTCTTATTTAATAAAAAAAGGCATAGAACTAACAGAACAAGGGATTGAAGCCAGTGAAGTGGTTCGACAATTAAATGCCTTACGTGACCACACTCGTTTGTATTTAGTCCCATCCAATCTCGATCAGCTGCACAAAAGCGGCAGGGTTTCCGGCAGCCAAAAATTAATCGCTTCGCTTTTTAATATCAAGCCGATTTTATCGATAGAGGAAGGGGCCGCAAAGATTAAAGATAAGGTTCGAACTGATAAAAAAGCCCTCGCTTGGCTAGTAAATAAACTAAAGGAAGACCTTGAAACAAAATCGGTTCGCAAAATAGCGATTGTCCATGCTAACGATTTGAACAGGGCAACTGCACTCGAAATCTATCTAAACGAAACATTTCCAACAATCGAAACAGAAATATTAATGCTGATAACGGTTGCAGGTGTTCATACTGGGGTCGGGACAATTGGGCTTTCTTGGGTTTGTGAATGAATGACAGATTATAGAGAGGCGCATGAAATTTATTTCATACGTCTTTTTTGTAATATAAAATATCAAAAAATGTTATTTTATGGTACTATCAAACTATTGATAGTACTATTAACATGTAGAAATGGATTGGAAATGATGAAAAAAAAGAAAAGAATGATTTTACTAGTGGGAGTTTTAGCAGCTTTAGGAGTACTCTATATTGGCTTCTTGCAATTTAAGATTAGCCAGTACAGCAATATGGAGGCGCCAAAAAATGCAGATTATGTAATCGTCCTTGGGGCAAGTGTTAGAGGGACGGTCCCTTCATTGGCCTTTGCGAGTCGAATTAATGCTGCAGCGAAATATTTACAAGAAAATAAGGATACAGTTGTCATCGCTTCAGGTGGAAAGGGTCCAGGAGAAGATATTTCCGAAGCTGAATCTATCAAAAGAGAGCTGGTAAAGCAAGGCATTAGTGAATCGCGGATTATTTTAGAAGATCGGTCCACTAATACATATGAAAATATTGATTTTTCGAAAAAACTCATTCCCAAAGATGCAAAGCTTGGAATTGTGGTGACGAATACCTTTCATCTATACCGATCAATCTCTATTGCCCATGGCCAAGGTTTGGAAGTGCAGGGCCTTCCGGCGAAGACTCCATTAAAGGCGTTGTTTAAATCCTATAGCCGTGAATATTTGGCGATTACCAAGTTTTATTTAAAGAGGTATATTATTAATTGAAAAAACTCGACTTTAGCAGTCGAGTTTTTTCATTTACTGTATTTTTGCAAGAAAATAAGGGCGAAATGAAATTCGCTGATTGAATCGTGAAATTCGCTGATTGAATCGGGAGGTGCCCCATTGAGTGGTGAGATTCCTCGTTGAATGCAAAGATTCGCCCATTGAATGGCGAAATTCGCCCATAGAAACCCGAAATTCGCCCATTGAACACACAGATTCGCCCATAAAACCTCCAAATTCGCCCATTGAATTATTTTTCGCCTCTAAACCGCTAGGCAAAGACCCTTTTTTTCGAAAAAAAGACCCTCCCGTAATGGAAGAGCCTCTCATAGAGCAATTTTTAGTACGCTTTTGCCCAATAGACCATTTGTTTCGCTTCTTTTCCGCAGCAAACGCATGAATCTGAAAGCTGTTCTTGTTCAAATGGGATACAGCGGGAGGTTGCGCCTGCTTCTTCTTTGATTTTTTCCTCACAGTCTAATTCGCCACACCACATTGCTTTGATAAAACCTGGTTTCGCTTCAAGTGATTCCTGTAATTCAGGAAGGGTTAAAGCAACCGAAGTTCGATCTTCACGGTGGTTCAATGCTTTGTTATATAAATTGGATTGAATGTCATCAAGTAATTCAACAAGCTTTGTTTCTAACTCCGCTAAAGGAACAATTACTTTTTCTAACGTATCGCGTCTTACTAAAACAACTTGCTTATTTTCAATGTCTTTTGGTCCCACTTCAAGACGAACTGGAATCCCCTTCATTTCGTACTCATTGAATTTCCAGCCTGGCTTCTTATCGCTGGCATCGATATCAACACGAGCAACAGCCGAAAGCGATTTTTTCAAATCGTAGGCAAAATCAAGCACACCTTCTTTATGCTGTGCAATCGGTACAATCATAACCTGAGTTGGTGCAGCTTTTGGTGGAATCACAAGTCCGCGGTCATCGCCGTGTACCATGATTAGTGCGCCGATAATCCTTGTCGTAAAGCCCCATGATGTTTGATGCACATATTGCAGCTTTCCTTCTTTGTCCGTGTATTGAATGTTAAATGCTTCAGCAAAGCCTGTGCCAAAATGGTGCGAAGTTCCTGACTGCAAGGCTTTTCCGTCATGCATTAAGCTTTCAATCGTGAAAGTGGCTTTAGCACCGGCGAATTTTTCCTTCTCCGTCTTTTGCCCTTTTACAACTGGAATCGCAAGAACCGTTTCACAAAGCTCAGCATACACATTCAGCATCTTAATTGTTTCTTCCATCGCGTCCTCATCGGTCGCATGTGCTGTATGGCCTTCCTGCCATAAAAACTCTAACGTGCGGAGGAATGGACGAGTAGTTTTTTCCCAGCGGACAACGTTAGCCCATTGGTTATATAGCTTTGGTAAATCTCGATGAGAATGAATAATCTTACTGTAATGCTCGCAAAAAAGCACCTCTGATGTTGGTCGGACAACTAATCTTTCTGCTAATGGTTCAGAACCGCCATGTGTAACCCATGCTACTTCAGGCGCAAATCCTTCAACATGGTCCTTCTCTTTCTGCAGCAGGCTTTCTGGAATAAATAATGGCATATACACATTTTCATGCCCAGTCTCTTTGATGCGGCGATCTAATTCATTTTTGATATTATCCCAAAGCGCATAGCCGTATGGGCGGATAATCATCGAACCGCGCACGCTTGAATAATCAATTAAATCTGCTTTCGTGACAACATCTGTATACCACTGGGCGAAATCGTCATCCATACTGGTTACATCTTTTACAAATTCTTTTGCCAATTTTGACACCCCATTAATTAATTTAAATACAAAAAGGCCTTGATCCTAAAAAGGGACCAAGGCCTGGCGGTACCACCCTAACTTCATAAAGCAATTGCTTTATACTCTTTCCATGATAACGGAGTTTATCCGCTTGTATCTTCAAATTCATTCGATACAGAACTCGGAGGCAGGTTCAAATGACCGTCTTAAGAAACCTCACACCAATGGTTTCCTCTCTTTGTAAGACCACTTCACATTACTAATCCTCGTCAATGTTTCAATAGTATTTTTTAAAAATTATATCTGTCCCGCACACAAATGTCAATTCTATCGTGGAATATTTTTCTTACTTTCACCTTTAAACTTCTAATTAAATGGGGTAAAATGCAGCTATTAGAATAAATGGGGTGACTTCATGAACGATGACAAGGATGATCTTGACCTGGAGGAAGAAGAAAAGGAATTTTTGCTTGAATACATTCGTATGCAGAATGAAGTCCTTAAACGTATTTATAAAAAGGCAACTGAAGATGAAAAAGAATAATTCCCCAACTTTCCATTTGGATAAGAAAATTTCATAAAACGTTCATATCCCCTATCGCCTCAGGCCCATCATTTGCATTTATAATACTCTTATGTTGTTTATTTAAAGCCACATATGAGGAGACCCAAAATGACAATTTTTTCAATTATATCAGCTGCGGTAGTTGCAATTGGCACCGGTTATTCTATTTTACTTATATACCTTCATAAAAACCAACTGACAAATACGCCAGGTGTAATGATCAGCATGGTAATTGCCGTGATAACAGGCGTTCTTACCGGCAGCATTATTGGTTTTCTTTCAGGTGAGGCGTTTCTCGTCGTTGGTGTCAGCATGATCATTGGCTTTTTCGTTGGTTTTTTAGCCGGGCACCCCGTTGGAATTCTAGCTATTCTCATGGGATCTGTTGCGGGTTTGATCGGAAGTATTAATGGCGCGATACTCGGACTCTTCCTCCAATTTATTAACCCAACCATTTTATTAGGTATTTTATTAGGCTTTTATATTGTTATCATTGGCTTTGTAATTGTTTATATTAAAGTGGCCACAAACAACAAGTTTTCGATTGATACCCAAGAGCTTTCCCCGTTTGCCATTTTAGGGGCAGGAGTCGTGTTTGTTTTCTTATTCCTATTCATGTATAGCAGTGATTTTGTGAAAATTCCTAGTAACAGTGAAGCGACTCAATCACAATCTCTACAAGCATCCAGCAATTTAGAGGTCGGAAAAACAGAAGTCGATGTGACGAACGAAGACACGCCAAAAGTGAAAATGCTCGTAACGGAAAAAGGCTACACACCTAACGTAATTCGGGTGAAAAAAGGGGTGGCGGTTGAACTAGAAATCGAAAATCCACTCAAAAATAATAGCTGCTTATCCACCTTTATGATTCCAGATTTTAATATAAACAATGTCAATCTAATTGAAGGCACTACGAATTTAACATTTACACCTGACAAAACTGGAGAATATACCTTTAGCTGTGGTATGAAGATGTTTAAGGGTACGATAATTGTTGAGTAAAAAACGGCAAACCAATTGGTTTGCCATTTTTTTGTATTACCCGTTCACAAAGCACTTACTAGCAATTCAAATTCGCCGTTTGCCATATCTTATTCCTCTCTATCAAACACAAGTACATAGGTTTTTCGGTCACCATCATCATAGGTGACTACAATAGGAATAATCGTTTTCTGATTATCTTCTAACTGAATTGTTTTGCTGCTACCCCCATTAATCATGATAGTAGAAGCACTGTAGCTAGCGGTTGGGGTAATGGTAATCGTTTTTACATCATTTGAAACGGCTACATGGTAGGTAAATTTATTTTTGCTAAAATCACTTCCCCAGGTACCATTGGAAACAGTAAGAGAAGAAAGTGTTGCCTTACTTGTTTTTTGTTCCGCAGCTGAGGTTTGCTGCAGCCCAGTTGGCATGGATGAATTATTTCTGTTATTCTGCGATGAATTGTTATTCGGTAAAAAATTATTATTCTTTGATGAATTATTATTCTGTGATGAATTGTTGGGTCCCGAACTGGTGGCTGCAGCTTTGGTAACATGGATTGTATAAGTTCTCTTATCACCATTTTCGGCTGTAACAGCAATTACTATGTCAGATTTTCCATCCGCGAGTTTTACGGAAACACCTTCCCCCTTGACTAAAGTTCCATTCACTTCAATGGTTGCTGTCTTATCAATTGATGCAGGTGTAATCATGATAGCATTTACATCATTTGTTACCTGAACAGAATAATCAGTTATGGCAGAAGAAAATGCCGGCGAGAGTGTTCCCGCAGATAGTTTAATATTTTGCAATAGATTATTTCCAATTTGTTTTCTTGTAATCGTTAAGGTATAGGTAATTGCTGTTTGGCCGCCATCACTCACCGTGATTAGAAAGGTATTTATTCCCGTTTGCAGCGAATATGTTTCTTCTTTTCCACTAGTTACTGTTTGGCCATTAATTAAAATAGGCAATGCTGGATTACTACCTTCTACAAGTAACTTAAACGTTTGAACCTCATTTTCAACAGTCGCTGAGTATTCCTTAACATCTGACGAAAAGGGCTGCTCCAGCTTAATCCCGGTAATTTCCAAGTTAGCAAGAGTGTTAGTCCTTGGATTTTCTTGATTTACATTGGGATTACTTTCAGCGTATGCCGTTGAAATGTATGATCCATAAACCATACCAAGCATAGATAAAGCTAGTAATAGATTTATTCCTTTTTTTTGCACCTTTCTTTTCATTATTTGTCAGTCCTCCTATTTACTATCATGTAAAAAAATGAATTATGGACCAACTTTACCATTAAATGCTTAAGATTAGCTTAATTTTCATGGGAATTTGATTAAGAAAGACCGATGTTTTCATCTAATGGGTTCAGTTTTAAGGTGCAAAATTATTAAACACTTATCAAATCACAGCAGAAATCACATTGTATGACCAATTAAATTCGCAATATAAATCACATCAAAAAGAGCTTGAGAAAATTTCTCCAAGCTCTTTTGTATTATCATTTTATTGTAAACATCTTTTTGAGCATCCTAATTTGCCCTCGGTGATTAATTTCATCTTCCATAACGTGATACCAAATAAAATAATTGTTGGAAAGGTTATTATCCCAAAGCCTTTGTTCATAATTGATTTTGTTCTAGAAAAACTTCAATTTGATTAAGGTGATGCAAATCGTGTTCTAGAAATATTTCTACGAAACTATTGATGTTAAATATTTTTGGTTCACCCTGGATAGAAAACGTAATGTTGGCATTTATATTCCTTAATTTAGAGGTCAATTCTTTTCTTGTAATAACAAAGGCTTCTATAACCTTTTCTGCGGATTCAAATCGATTTATATAATTGATTGCATCTGCATTATACGAATCGTGATTAGGAAATGAAGGCAAGATTGCTTGATTAGTCATTTCCGGAACCATATTTTCCAAGTTATATTTATCCCAATAGAACAAATGTCCAATAATTTCACGAATGGGCCATTTATTTTCTTTAATTGGTTTGGTAAGTACAGATTCGGGTAATTTTTTATAGTCTTCAACCTTTTTAATGGTCGATAGGAACTTTCCCTGCATATCATAAGTCATTTTATCACTCATCTCTAATGTTATTTCATAAAGTCATATTATCATAAAAATTCAGACATCCTTAAAAAAACACTCCTTTTTTAGGAGTGATTTTATTTGAAATATATAATGTCATTGAGTGTAAATTGCTTATCTGTTACTCCAAGTTGTGCATTATGTCATTCTTCTTTTGATGGTAGGTGAATCCTAATGCGTTTACGCTTGTGCTTTACTTGTTTGCACCTCTAAAGTGAACCTGTTATGTTTTCATCATGTTGTTTTTTTCTCTTTCGTTCGGCACCAAGAACTTTTAACGATAAATAAATACCTGTTCCCGTTAGGAACATCATTGCAAGGGCAACTAGGTCTATTAGCCACTTAATGTTTGTATTGCCAATTCTTCCTTCATGAAGACCCCGGATGATGCTAAGGGCAGAACCTTGTCCCATGCCTTCCCTTCTAAATCCTGTTACAAAATTTCCATTTCCGTCCATTCCACGACGTCCTTGGAATTGCCCATTTCCATTTGCTCTTCCTTGCCACTGTGATTGTCCTTGATTAGGAGCTTGTCCATCTGTTTGACCAGTACTTGCACCAAAATTATCTTGCATTCCTTGTCTAAATTGCCCAGGCTGGAAATTCCCTCCCCCAATTACGGGCTGTGATTGACCAATTAACCACGGCTCATTCATTAATAACCCACTAAGGGCCTCGATAAAAATGAATACCGATGCAATTAAGCCGATCCATAAATGTGCTCTTCTCGTCTTTTTCATTAAAATTTATCTCCCTTCAAATCTACATACGCTCGAAAATGTGCTTGTACCATTGCTAAACATATTATGAAGGGAAATCCTTAAGTTTTTCTTAAAAAAATAAGCCCAAAATTTATGTTTTTTGGGCTTTTGGAAAAATAACTTCAATTGTTGTACCCTTTCCTTGGGTACTTTGAACCTTCGTTTTTCCATGATGCTTCTCAATAATCCATTTGGCGATCGATAATCCTAACCCTGTTCCTTCAGCAGCCGTCCGTGCCTTATCACTCTGAAAAAAGCGGTCAAAGATTTTCGGAATATCCGTTTCAGGAATACCAATACCGTTATCTTTCACTTGAAAGAAAATCGAAGAGTGGCTTTGCGTGCAGGAAAGGAGGATTTCCCCGCCTTCTTTTGTATATTTCATTGCGTTGTCCAATAAAATAACGATTAGCTGGTGAATTCTCTCTTTATCCGCAAAAAAATGAACTGGTTCAGCTACTTCAAGCCTAAGGAACTTTTCTTGATAAATAGCAATTTCTTCATATTGTAGAATAATTTCCTTTAAAAGCTCATCAAGTTGGAAGTCTGACTTTTTCATTTCGATTTGATCAGAATCCGATCTCGCAAGCGTCAGCAAATTTGTTACCAGTTTGGACAAACGCCTTGATTCATTGGAAATCGTTGAAACATCGAGAATTTTTTCTTGTATTGTCGCTCCTGGTGAGCGAAATAGTAAATCTGTTTTTGCTTGAATGACGGCTAACGGTGTCCGTAACTCGTGTGAGGCATCGGAAACGAACTCCTGTTGCTTCTGCCAAGCATTTGTAATCGGAACCAAAGCCCTCCCCGCTAACAAGTAACCGGTTGCAACTGCACAAAGCATCCCGACTCCACAACCTACTAGGATGATTAACAATAGCCTGTCTAATAAATCTTTCTCTGAATTGACATTGCGAATATATTGTACGGTTAGCTTTCCCACTTTGGGAGCTTCAATTTGAAAAGCAATATATCTAAATGAAAAGTCTCCGACTTTAACATCCTGCACCTTGTTAGAAATCTTCGGTTGAATCTGCTTTTCATTATCCTTAAATAATTCGAAATCACGGTTCTGCTCTGCTAAAAGCTGCTTGTCTTCATTCCAAAATAGTGTCATGATTCTTGGATCTCTCCGAAATATCCTTGGTCCCGGTACTCCTCCAATTATCACTTGCCTTTGCTGCGTTTGGTTAATAAAAATATCAACTGATTCTAGTAATGATTCGTCAACATCCTTATAGAGTTTTTTTTCTGTATAAATATAAATAATGCTTCCGAGAATGCTAATTAATATAATAAACACCAATGAATTCAACAATGTCAGCCGGATATGTGTTTGCCGAAACATACAAATCTCCCTTACTCCTCATTCAGCATATAGCCGACACCACGAATAGTTTTTATATCGGCATGATAACCAGACGGTTCTAATTTTTTGCGGAGATGGTGCATGAATACCTCCACAATTGCGATGGTTGTATCAGAGTCGAAGCCCCAGACACGATCATAAATTTGCTCTTTTGTTAAGATTGCTCCCTTGTTTTGAATCAAAAACTCCAAAAGCTCATATTGTTTGGAGGTGAGTTTAATCGGCTCCTTATTGACGGTAATCTCCCTTTCCTTCCCTTGCAGCTCAATCCCTCGATATTGGATCGTTTTACTAGTCGTTAAGCTGCCGCTTCGGCGCAATAAAGCGCGAATCCGTGCCTTTAACTCCGCCGCTTGAAACGGCTTCACCAAATAGTCATCACCGCCGCTGTCTAAACCCTTCACACGGTCCTCTAAGGAATCTCTGGCTGTAAGAAAAAGAACGGGTATCTTTAATCCCGCTTTCCTAATGGCTTGTAATACTTCAAAGCCATCGATTTCCGGAAGCATGACGTCTAAAACAATCACATCATGAATGTTTTGCATCGCCAAAAACAACCCATCTTCCCCATTTGATGCCTGATCGACCACAAACTCATCAGATAACAACTGAACAATTGACTCCAGTAAAGGAAGGTTATCTTCCACAACTAATAAACGCATCTTTCCCGCTCCTCCAACATAATTAGCTTTATTATATAGCAAACATAGCGGCTGCAACAGGAGCGAGCCGCTTGAAAATTCATTATTCGTAGCGCAATGCCTGAATTGGATTTAACTTCGAAGCTTTATTGGCAGGAAAAACGCCAAAAACAACTCCGACGGCCAACGAGAATAAGAAGGACAATACCATCACGGATGGAGTAAAGGATACGGTCAAACTTAAAATAGACGATACCAACTTACCTAAGCCTACTCCGGTTAATATCCCAATCAATCCCCCTACACCACTTAGAACAACAGCTTCAATTAGGAATTGGAGAAGTACATCCCGCCGTTTCGCTCCAATTGCTTTGCGAATCCCGATTTCCTTCGTCCGTTCTGAAACAGAAACGAGCATGATATTCATGATTCCGATGCCGCCAACCAGTAAGGAAATGCTGGCAATACCGCCCAACATCATTGTCATCGTATTCGTGACAGAACTCATAGTATCCATTAAATCCTGCTGGTTCGTTACACTATAAGAATCGCTTTTGTTTGGATACATCGAGGCAAGTGCCATTTCCACTTCGTTCATTACGAAATCCATTTGATCCTCACTTTGTCCTTGTAAATACACTTGGTTAATCGTCGTACTCTTAACTAAACGCTGTCCGGTGCTGAGCGGGACGATGACAACATTATCCCCGCTTTGTCCCATTGAGCTCCCTTTCGACACTAATACCCCAACAACTTTAAAGGAAGTCCCGTCGATTTGAAGGTATTGCCCCACCGGATTTTCAGTTCCAAAGAAAGTGGAAGCAGTATCTGAGCCAATTACCGCTATCTTCTGCCGGTATTCGAGATCTAGGTCAGTAATAAATCTCCCATTACTTACCTTCGTGTCCCGGACAGTTGAATATTCAGCATTGGTACCTGTTAATGTTACCTGTGATGATGTTCTGCCCTGTTTTACATTTACACGTCCAGACACGACGGGTGAAACGGCTTTAACACCATTCAATTTAGATAACTCTTTAATTTTATCTTCTGTTAAGGCTAAATCACTTCCAAACGTATTAATTGTTAATAGGTTAGTACCCAGTTGATTTATTTGGCTGGTTACATTTGCCGCTGAGCCTTGAGCAATCGAGACAAGGATGATGACCGAAGAAACTCCGATAATCATACCAAGCATCGTTAACGCTGATCTAAGTTTATTACTTTTTATACTTTTTAGCGCCATTTTAATAGATTGGAAGATTCCCAACGAGCTCCCCCCCGTTCTCCTGCAGCTGTCCGTCCTGGATGCTGACCATTCGATTTGCTTGTTTGGCAATCGCTAAATCATGAGTAATTAAGATTATCGTATGCCCTAGTTCATTTAGTTCTTTCATAATCAGCAGGATTTCTTTACTCGTTTTACTATCTAGGGCACCTGTTGGTTCATCAGCAAGAAGAATTGCCGGATTGCCTGCTAAAGCTCTGGCAATCGCAACCCGCTGCTGCTGGCCGCCAGAGAGTTGTGTTGGTAAATGACCAGCCCGCTCCTTCAACCCGACTTTGTTTAATCCTTCTAATGCCCGTTCGCGCCTTTCTTTCGCTGACACACCTGCATATAACAAGGGCAGCTCCACATTCTCGAGCGCCGTTAATTTCGTCAATAGGTTGAAATTTTGAAAAATAAACCCGATTTTTCGATTCCGAATTGTCGCTAACTGGTTATCATTCAATTTCCCAATATCCTTACCATCCAAAAGGTAGGTTCCTGAATGTGGCTGATCTAGGCAGCCTATCATGTTCATTAACGTTGACTTCCCTGAACCAGAGGGACCAATAATCGCAATAAATTCTCCTTTTTCTATCTCAATAGAAACATTATTTAAGGCGTGGACGGTTTCGCCGCCAAGACGGTAGGTTTTCATGAGGTTACTAATTTGAATAATTGGTTTCCCCATTAGTTCCCACTCCTTACTTCCACTTTCCCTTGTCCGCCCCAGTTACGATTCATGCCGCCCATGTTCCCCATTCCGCCGCCAAAGCCACCGCCTTGCATCATCCGAATAGAATTATTGGATGAATTTCCTTTAGCCAATTGTGGTAATTGGATGGTTTCCCCTTCAGCGACTCCTTCGGTAATTTCTACATAATCTTCATTTGCTAACCCAGTTTTGACTGTTTTTTGGTCGGTTCTTGAATTCTGATTATTTGAGTCAGCTGAGGCTATAATAACAAATTTTTCACCATTGACTGAATGAACAGCATCAAGAGGAACATAAAGAGCATTATCTTTTGATGCGGTTAGAATGCTTGCCTCCGTACTCATGCCCACTTTAAGATTATCAGGTTTGTCGATATGAATGGTAACATTAAAAGTAGAAACACCGTTTGCTGAATCTCCTTCCTCAGCAACTGAAGACACTTTTCCAGTGAAACTCTGATCCGGATACGCATTTACTTTTAAGTTAACTGTTTGATCGTTTTTAATTTTCGGAATATCTAGCTCATCGATTTGAACAACTGTTTGTAGGTCCTTATAGTTCGTTAAATGGGCTACAACTTGTCCATTATTTACTCGTTCTCCGTTTTGAATCGATATAGTAGTAATCACCCCATCAGCAGGAGCGATAATCGGGTCACTGCCATCCACATAGGTCATTAAAATCGCTCCCTTTTCAACTTCCTCCCCAGTCGAAACGAGCACTTCATCTATTTCATTGGAATCAATTGTCGACTTAATATCCTCGCTCGTAACAGGTTGTACAGTTCCCGATCCACTAATCTTAACATCTAGTTTTCCTTTTTGAACTATTGCTGTTCGTTCTTGTGCCACTGCTGATTGTGGACTTGATTTTGCCGAGACCCATTGGTAGCCGACAAATCCCACAATCAGAACGCCAACTGCAATTAATATCCATTTTTTCATCGATTCATACTCCTTTTCTAATCCTGGGTAAATACCAGAATACTTTTTAATTGGAATAAGCCTATTATTATCTTCGTTCCTTAACTTTTCCTTAAAGATAATGAATTGAATTGACACTCCTTTTGGTTTGTTTTATAGTTAAACAGGTGAATAGTTAAATAGTTGAACTAGTTTCAGGAGGTGGAAAATATTGTGACTAACAAGATTATTCAAGAATTAATCGACCGATACGTGACTGTTTCTTTTCAAGTTCATAAAAAGGCGGAGTCATTAATCAAAGGGAAAATTGGCGATGATTTAACCAATGACCAGCACTACATATTAAGGTACATTTCTCAGTCAGATGAATGCACTTCCTCTGAATTGGCTGATGCTTTTGAAGTGAATAAAAGTGCCATCACGGCGATTATCAACCGAATGGTCGATAAAGGCCTCATTCAAAGAACTCGTGATGAAAATGACAGAAGAGTAGTATATTTAACGTTAACGGATGAAGGCAATATTCTTTATCAGAACTGCCAAGAAAAAATTCAATTTCTCGTTGAATCCATTATTACTCAATTTGAAGAGTCAGAAATTAAGAATTTTATCAACACGTATGAAAAACTAGCCCAAATATTAGACCACAAGAAGAAAGAAGAACTGGGGGAGTAAACAAGTGAGAGCAATAATTAACGGAAAATGGTTCATTCTCGTTGCCTGGATTGCTGTTATCACTGCTCTTTTTATGGTCGCTCCAAATATGGAAGCGCTTGTCCGCGAGAAAGGACAAATTAAAGTACCTTCGGGTTATTCATCGACCCTTGCTGAAAAAATTCTCAAAGATGTCCAGTCGAGTGAAAACAAAGGCAGTCATCTGCAAACAGCTCTCGTCTTCCATAGTAATAAAAAATTAACAAAGGATGATTTTTCGACAGCAGAAAAAGCGGTTAAACAGCTCGAAAACAATAAGAATGAACTTGGAATTACTGAAATCCTCACACATTTCAATCAAGAACAGCTTAAGGATCAGCTTGTCTCAAAAGATGGAAAAACCATTCTTGTTTCGCTAAAAGTGACCGCAAATGGCCGGGAAGCAAAAGATATTTCAAAAGATTTATATAAAGCGCTTGATCAGACCAAGCTTACTCATTTCTATACAGGGAGCTGGGTCATAAACGAGGATCTTGTTACAAACTCACAAGAAGGCTTGAAAAAAACAGAAGGAATCACCGTTGGTTTCATTTTGATAGTTCTCCTGCTTGTGTTTAGATCTGCAGTTGCACCGATTATTCCGTTAGTAACCGTAGGCTTCAGCTATCTTACGGCGCAATCAATCGTCTCAATATTAGTGGATAAGTTTAACTTCCCATTGTCAACCTTTACCCAGATTTTCTTAGTCGCCGTTTTGTTTGGGATTGGTACTGACTATTGCATCCTGCTCCTCAGCCGCTTTAAAGAAGAACTGGCAAAGGGTGAGCATGCGAATGAAGCGATTATTACCACTTATCGGACAGCTGGAAAAACTGTTTTATTCAGTGGTATTGCGGTTTTAATTGGCTTTGCATCGATCGGTTTTTCAACCTTTCAGCTTTACAAATCGGCAGCTGCGGTAGCTGTTGGGGTGGCCATTCTCTTAATCGCGCTTTTTACTGTCGTGCCCTTTTTCATGGCCGTGCTTGGAAAAAAACTATTTTGGCCTTCTAAAGGCAAGCTTGAGCATGGTGATAGCACATTCTGGGGCTTTGCCGGCAAATTTGCCCTAGCGCGTCCGTTGATTGCCTTTATCCTTGTCGCCATCATTTCGGTGCCGTTCTTATTCACCTATAAGGGGCAATTATCATTTAACTCACTTGAGGAAATCAGTGATGATTATCCTTCGATAAAAGGTTTCAATATCATCGCTGACTCATTCGGCCCTGGTGAATCGATGCCAACACAAATTGTCATTAAAAACGATGACAAGATGAGCACATCGGATTATATCTCGATAACGGAAAAAATCAGCCAGGAGCTGAATAAAGTAAATGATGTGAAAACCGTCCGTTCCGTAACGCGGCCAACAGGCTCACCAATTGATGATTTTTATCTATCAAAACAAGTAGCAAGCCTTGGGGATGGACTTGGTCAAGGAAATGACGGCATCAAGAAAATAAGTGACGGTCTTGCCGAAGCAAGCAGCCAGATGGCAGCGAATCAGCCGAAAATGCAAGAGGCAACAAATGGGCTTCACACTTTGATTAATGGGACCAATGACCTTAAAACCGGGGTCGGTGCCATTGAAGAAAATCTGTCTAAAATTCAAAATGGTTTAAAAAATGGTTCAACTAATGTTGCCCAGGCACGTGCCGGATTAGTTGATATTAAGGCTGGGGCTGAAAAAGCCCGTGATGGCAGCAAACAACTACTTGAGGGCTATAAATCCGCCAGCATAGGCATCGGAACACTAAAAGGTTATTATGATGAACTTTTAGGGAAAATAGATTTACTAAACGAAAGTCTAGTAGAGATGGATTCATATTTCATTGGTCTTGAAAAAGAATATCCTACGATTGATCAAAGTGAAAACTATAAAAATATAAAAAAGGTGATAAAAGGTGTTCCAGGTAATCCGTATGCTCCAGGTGCACAAGCGGCAACTCAACAATTAGCTGGCGGCTTGAAGCAAATAAATGAACAACTGACAGGAGCCCAAAACGGACTCAATATGGCGAATGGTCAATTTGAAAAATTAATTGCCGGTCAAGAACAGCTGGTAGATGGATTGGACCTGTTTATTACAAAAATCGGTGCTCTTGAAAAAGGGCTTTCCGATGCGGCTGACGGACAAGGAAAAATTATTGACCAAGGCCTCTCACCTGTTTCAAGTGGTTTGGATGGCCTGAAAAAAGGACAGCAGCAATTCTTAACTGGTTTTCAGGAAATAAACGGTCAAATCACTAAGCTATCAGATGGTTTAACCCAAAGTGCGGATGGCTTGAATCAAGTTTCAAACGGGCTCAACTCCGCTGAGGATTATTTGGCGGATGTAGCCAAGCAGAAGCAGAATGGTTTTTACATTCCACAGGACGTACTCGATAGTAAGGACTTTGAGCAAGCACTCAATGCTTATATGTCAGCGGATCGCAAGGTGATGACGATTGATGTTGTCTTTAATAAAAATCCTTATTCCAATGCAGCGATTAATCGAATCCCAGAAATTAAGCAGGCGGTCAAACGGGCTGTTAAGGATACCAAGCTGGAAAATGCCAAAGTGGCCGTTGGCGGTGTATCAAGTATGCACTATGACCTTGATACCATTTCCAAGGCAGATTATTCCCGGACAGTGGTATTAATGCTTATCGGGATTAGTATCATCCTAATCATTTTACTGCGTTCTATCATTATGCCGCTATACTTAATTGGTTCCTTAATCCTAACCTACTTTACTTCCATGGCGATATCGGAAGCGATTTTTGTTCATTTGCTAGGTTATTCAGGAATTAGCTGGGCAGTCCCATTCTTTGCTTTTGTTATTTTAGTAGCGCTTGGAATTGACTACAGTATTTTCTTAATGGACCGGTTCAACGAATACCGGGATTTGCCGGTGGAACAGGCCATCCTGCATGCAATGAAAAAGATGGGTACAGTTATTATTTCAGCTGCAGTCATTTTAGGCGGTACTTTTGCAGCGATGATGCCATCCGGTGTTTTATCATTGCTTGAAATTGCAACGATTCTCTTAATCGGTCTTGCCTTATATTCTCTCGTTGTGCTCCCATTGTTTGTACCAGTCATGGTGAAAACCTTTGGCGCAGCCAACTGGTGGCCTTTTAACAATAATAATGTAAATAACTTGAAATAATATTCGTGCACGCTGGTCATAAAGGTCAGCGTGCGTTTTATATAGGGGAAGTTCCCATCGATTATGTCCTATTAATAATAGAGCGACAACAGTCGATGAAGCAATATTTTAAAAATAGAAAAAATTCCTTTTATTCGCATAATATTCTGTTATATAATAATAATGATTAAGGACAAAGGGGGAATTTTATGGAGAATTTTGTTAACTGGCTCAATGATATCATTTGGAGTCCCGCACTTATTTACTTATGTTTAGGGACAGGATTGTTTTACACTATTGCAACTAGATTTCTTCAAGTGAGACATATGAAAGACATTATTCCTTTAATATTTAAAGGAGGAAAATCAGAAGCAGGTATTTCCTCATTTCAAGCATTAAGCCTTGCACTATCAGGTCGGGTTGGAACCGGTAATATTGCTGGTGTAGCTACTGCAATTGCCTTTGGAGGTCCTGGTGCAGTTTTCTGGATGTGGGCAATTGCGTTCTTAGGGGCAGGTTCAGCCTTTGTTGAAGCAGCCTTAGGTCAGGTTTATAAAGTAAAACAAAACGGTCAGTTCCGTGGTGGCCCTGCCTATTACATTGAAAAGGGATTAAAATTGAAGTGGTATGCAGTGTTGTTTGCGATTGTAACCGTCATTGCAACAGGGGTGCTTTTACCAGGTGTTCAAGCCAATAGTATTGCGTCAGCAATTGAAAACGCTTTCTCTATTAAACCCTGGATAACAGGGCTTGTAATCATTGTTTGTTTAGCCATCATTATTTTTGGTGGAGTTAAACGGATAGCTCGAGTTGCTGAATTTGTCGTACCTTTCATGGCTTTAGGATACATCATTGTGGCACTTATCATTACGTTTATAAATATTTCAGCATTACCAGGCGTAATTAAATTAATCTTCTCGAGTGCATTTGGAGCTGATGCAGCATTTGGAGGAATATTAGGGGCCGCGATTTCTTGGGGAGTTAAACGCGGAATCTATTCAAATGAAGCTGGCCAAGGTACGGCACCTCATGCTGCCGCTGCTGCTGAAGTATCACATCCCGCAAAACAAGGAATTGTTCAAGCATTTTCAGTCTATATCGATACATTATTTGTCTGCTCTGCAACCGCATTTATGATTTTGATTACCGGAATGTACAATGTTAAACCTGATGAAAATACAGTGCTTGTCAATACTCTTGGCGATGTTGAACCGGGGCCAATATTCACGCAAAGAGCAGTTGAATCTGTCTTCCCAAGCTTCGGTGCTCCATTCGTTGCGATTGCCTTATTATTCTTTGCCTTTACAACGATCATGGCCTATTATTATATGGCAGAAACAAATCTAGCCTATATTAATCAAAAAACAAGACGCGTATGGACAGAATTTGTTTTAAAAATTGCCTTTTTAGGAATGACGTTCTACGGAACGGTGAAAACCGCAAAACTTGCTTGGGCCATGGGAGATATTGGTGTTGGAAGTATGGCTTGGCTAAATATCATTGCGATCCTGCTTTTAACTAAACCTGCCTTGAAAGTTCTAAAAGATTATGAGGCACAGAAGAAAGATGGAAAAGATCCAGTTTTCGATCCGGTTAAAATCGGTCTAAAAGATGCAGATTTCTGGGAGAAAGAATATACTTATATTGAAGAAGAAAAGACTGGTTGATCATAATAATTATAATAGACTGACTGTATTGATACAGTCAGTCCATTATTTTTAATAGGAATAAAACGCTCTTATACTACTATTCTTCAACTAAATGATCATATAAATGCTTACCAATTTTACTAATTAGATGCTTAGCTGCAAAGTGGTTATCCAATTGATCTGTTAATACTACAGCATACGCAGTTTTCCCGCCGTACTTGAGGATCGCACAATCATGCTCGA
This sequence comes from Neobacillus vireti, assembly GCF_001026695.1. Lineage (GTDB taxonomy): Bacteria > Bacillota > Bacilli > Bacillales > Cytobacillaceae > Neobacillus > Neobacillus vireti. The sequence continues at coordinate 719,615 of NZ_LDNB01000002.1, read as the reverse complement.
CATTCGGCAGCCCGCCTGTTTTACTTGCCGCAAAAACCAGATCAAGGTCCATCATTGCCGTAAGCTTATCATGGAACTGTTGGTAATGCATAATTTCTACTGCAAGCTTGCGGCTTTCTTCTGATAAAAAATCCCCTTCATTAATTACCTTCAAGCATTTGATCATATCCGATGGACTTGTAAAATTATTATAGCCTTGCTCAATGGCTTCAAAATCCATCATTTTTCGGCTGAGTTTAGTATGCTCCATCGATAATTTTTCAATAGTGCTGTTAATAGAGTCCATTCCTAATAAATCTATTAATAAATTAGTCGTCGTGTTATCAGAAACGGTAATCATTAAGGTCATTAGGTCTTTTATCGTCATTGATACTTTTGCCGATAATGCCTGCAGGACACCTGATCCGCCAACCCTTTTATCAATGGTCGTTAACTCATTCAGGTTTATTTTTCCCGTTTCAGCCTGCCGGAGTCCCTCAATTAATATCGGAACCTTTATCACACTTGCGGATGGAAAGACTTCCATACTGTTTAAAGAAATACGTTTATTCGCAATTTCAACCGCAATCCCAATTCTCCCTTGAAAGCAGGTAATTTCTCCCTTTAATTTCTCCTCTAAGGTCAACATCGTTTATCTCGTCGCGGCAACTTGCGAATAATCCTGGCCGCCGGTCCTGTTTTTATCATATAAATGACAAGCGACAAAATGGTTGGCATCCATTTCTTGCCACTTCGGTTTTTCGGCACTGCAAATGTCCATTGCCATTGGACAGCGCGTCCTAAAAACGCAGCCGCTTGGCGGGTTGATTGGACTTGGCAGTTCCCCTTTCAAAATAATCCGCTCTCTTCTGTCCTCTATGTCAGGATCAGGGATCGGAATTGCTGACAGCAGGGCCTGTGTGTACGGATGTAGAGGTTTCTTATATAATTCGTTGCTAGTTGTCAATTCAACTAATTGCCCTAAATACATGACGCCGATCCGGTCACTGATTTGTTTTACCATGGAAAGGTCATGAGCGATAAATAGGTAGGTTAGCCCCTTTTCCATTTGAAGCCGCTTCAACAAGTTTACCACTTGGGCTTGGATGGACACATCTAAAGCGGAAATCGGTTCATCAGCAATAATAAATTCCGGGTCCAGAGCCAGTGCGCGGGCAATGCCAATCCTTTGGCGCTGACCGCCGCTGAACTCATGGGGATAGCGGTTGGCATGGTCTTTATTTAAGCCAACATCCTCTAATAATTGATAGACCCGCTTTAATCGGTCCTTTTTATTAGGATACAGGCCATGGACTTCCATCGGCTCCGAAATAATTTCACTTACGGTTGATCGCGGGTTTAATGATGCATATGGGTCTTGAAAAATCATTTGAATTTGCCGGTGAAAGGCAAACCGTTCCCGCGATTTTAAGTTGTGAATGTTTTTCCCGTTAAAGAGCACTTCCCCGTCTGTCCGGTCATATAGGCCGATGATTGTCCTGCCGGCCGTAGATTTACCACAGCCCGATTCACCAACGATGCCAAAGGTTTCACCCTTATTAATATGAAATGTTACCCCGTCAACCGCTTTCAGGATTTCGCCATGCCCTAAATCGAAATACTTTTTCAAGTTATTTACCTGTAGTAATTTTTCCATAATTAGGCCTCCGTATCATTCCAGTAACGCCTTGCTGCACAAAGTTCCCGCTCGTAAATGGTTCCCGAAAGCGGAATAATTTCAACCGTTTTGCCGGTGTTCGGAGCGTGGAGCAGTTTCCCGTCACCGTAATAAATACCTACGTGATGGATACTCCCTTTCCCTTCTTCATAGGCAAAGAACAATAAATCCCCAGGTTTAATATCTGTTGTGGCAACTGGTTTTCCTGCACTTGCTTGATCATGAGCATCACGGGGAATGACATAGCCATTTGCCTTACACATGGAATAGCTGAAACCAGAGCAATCATAGCCATAACTGCTCATCCCTCCCCAAAGGTAGGGCAGGCCAAGGAATTGTTCTCCAGCGGAAACAATATCGCTTCCCATCCCTTTGTAACGTGCTGCTAAGGATTCGAAGACAACAATATTTTCCCAGCCTAATGCACCAATACCATCGGGAGTTTTGACTATTACCTGCGAATCCTCTTCCTTCAAAAGCGGCAGCGTAGTTTGAAACGATAATTCCAAATTACCGCCCTCCTTCGAAAGGATGGCCTTCGGTCTCGTTACCACTGCCACAGATCCATTTTCTAGATTCCAGTCCTCATGACGCTTCATTAATTGACATTTCGGTACCCAGCCAGGATAGCCGTTCTCATTTTTGGAAGAAGGCTGATCTGGAATAAGGATATGTGCCCACTCCTCTTTTTCCTCTACGAGCAAAACCTCTTGACCGAATAAAAGCTGCGTTTGAACGAGGTTGTCTTCGCATAATCCTAACCGTGTTTCGTATGTTAAGCCGGATAACCATGATTTTATATCAATTGGATTTGTGACCGCATCCCAATCAATTTCCCGGGCCGAATCAAAAGATGTCCAAATAGTTGCAACTGGAACATTAACAAGCCATTTATCCAACAGAAACTCCCCCTTCAAAAATAACCCCTTTAATCCCTAGACCTGGCTCGCTTGGCATTGTGATCAAGCGGCCATTATATTGGATTCCCCCATCAACAATTTCCTTCGCCAGCATCAGCGGGGCATCAAAATCATAGCGGGTTATATTTTGCTTACTTGCGGCAAAATGAGCGGCAGCAGAAATCCCAAGACGGGTTTCAATCATACTGCCGACCATGCACTCGACACCGCATGTTTCGGCAAGCTGATTAATAATCTGCGCCTGATAAATCCCTCCCGCTTTCATCAGCTTGATATTTATTAAATCGGCACTTCTTGTTTTCAATACTTGAAAGGCCTGTTTTGGTGTAAACACACTTTCATCCGCCATGATCAGCGTATCGACATGGTCCGTTACTTGTTTTAGACCTTCGATATCATCCGCTTTAACAGGCTGTTCGACCAATTCAATCATCAAGCCGCTGTCCTCCATTTTGCGGATGGCTCGGATGGCATCCTTTGCAGTCCATCCTTGATTCGCATCGAGGCGGATTTTGATTTCGTTCCCAACCCGGTTCCTCACTTCGCGGATACGGTCGAAATCGGTGTCAATATCATCCTTGCCTACCTTCACTTTTAGCACATTGAATCCTTGTTGGATATAGGAAACAGCGTCGTCGCCCATTTCTTCAGGTCCATTGACACTAACGGTGAAATCAGTCTCCAATTCCTGCTTATGCCCGCCAAGGAATTGATAAAGCGGCAGCTTGCAATATTGGGCTAAGCAGTCATAAAGAGCCATATCGACGGCTGCCTTTGCACTCGAATTTCCGACCAAAATTGTCTTCAGTCCCTGAAATAGCAATTCATAGTTTAACAGACTTTTCTTTTCTAAAAACGGTTTGATGACATGGTTGATGGCCGAATCGATGCTTAACAGACTGTCTCCGGTAATCACAACGGTAGGAGGTGCTTCTCCCCAGCCGACAATGCCATTATCACAGGTTATTTTTACAAAAATAGCTTCTGCCGTTGTAACGGTTCTTAGTGCTGTTTTGAATGGTTTAATAAGTGGAACCGCGACCCTAAACGTTTCAATTCGTTCAATCCTCATTATATTTATCACTCCTTTACAAAATGCCGCTTTCGACAATCAGCGTTTTTTCCATCGTATTCATCGTCGCATTCACGCCTAGTGGTATAGAAATATGCGGATTACAGTGACCGATTTGGAATCCCTTTAAAGCAGGCTTGTTTGCACGCTCGAGATAATGATTGATTACCTCATCAAGTGTTAATGATAGCTCCCTTTTTGATGTACAATCACAAAAGTCTCCTACCAAAAACCCGCTTGCTTCATCAAGCTTACCCGCCATATAAAGCTGATTAAGCATCCGGTCTACTGAACGCGGCTCTTCATTGATATCTTCGATAAACAATAGTTTTCCTTTTGTATCTATTTCAAATTTCGTACCGAGTGTACTTACTAACAGTGACAGGTTGCCGCCTATGAGCGGACCGCTCGCTGTACCAGCAACTACTACCTCTAATGGAGAGAGCTGCTCTGTATAAGACAACGCTTCTGAATCAAACAATTGCAAAAATCCATCCCGGGATAGTGCATGTGTATCTTCCTTCCCGATATCAGATCCCAGCATCGGGCCATGGAAGGTAACGAGCCCTGTTTCTTGTCGAAAAGCAGTATGTAAAAAAGTAATATCACTATATCCCCAAAAGATTTTTGGATTTTTTCTAACGATTTCGTAGTCAATCATATCGGCCATTCTTGCAGTTCCATATCCCCCGCAGGCACAAATGATTGCCTTTACCTCTTTATCTAAAAACATCTCATGAAGATCATCAAGTCTTTCTTGATCTGTACCAGCTAAATAGCCGTAAGTTTCATTAACACTTCTTCCCTTTTTGACCTTTAACCCTAGCCCTTGCAAATACTCAATGCCTCTTTCGAGATTTTCAAGGTTTGGCGGGCTTGCTGGTGCAATGACTCCAACAGTATCACCCTTTTGCAGTCGATTTGGCTTTACAACCTTCATCACAATAACCCCCTTCCAGGTTTTAAGAAAAGGGATGTTCAAGCGAACATCCCTTTTCCCAGTTTTATTTTTTATCTGCGCCTTTTAACTCTAAGTAACCAACTGGATGTCGGACGATGCCTGTTACGTTTTTATTTTGTAAATACACTTGGTTGTAGAAGTGAATTGGAACAATTGGAGCCGCGTCGAGTAAAATTTTCTCCGCTTTATACATCATCTCATATCGTTTCTTTTCATCCTTTTCAAGCTTTGCATCTTTAATCAATTGATCAAATTCTTTATTGCTCCAGCCTGTGCGGTTCATCGGCGAGCCAGTAATAAAGTTTTCGATGAAGTTGATTGGATCCGCATAGTCTGCAAGGAACGAGCTGCGTGAGAACTGGAATTTTAACGCTTTTTGATCGGTTGCAAACACACTGCTTTCCATATTGGCAAGCTTCACGTCCACACCTAAATTTTCTTTAAACATTTGCTGCAGAGCCTCAGCAATTTTCTTGTGCTGATCACTAGTGCTATAGGTTAAAGTTACTTCTGGAAGCTTGGTGTACTTTTCCTCTTCCATCCCTTTTTTCAACAGGTCTTTCGCTTTTGCTACATCGGTTTTGATCAGGTCGCCGCTCTTTTCACGGAAGTCATTGCCATCAGGATCTTTAAATCCATAGGAAACAAAACCGTAGGCAGGCTTTTCTTGGTTTTTCGTAACGAGTTCAACCATTTGCTTCTGGTCAACTGCCAAGGCAAATGCCTTACGGATATTTTCATTTTGGAACGGTGCCTTCGTAACGTTAAAACGATAGAAATATTCACCTGCTTGGTCTTCTACCTTTACATCCCCTTCTTTAAACAGCTTCTCAGCTAGCTCTGGCGGGACATCGGAAGTATCTAGCTCACCTGTAGTAAACATCTGATATTCCGTATTTTTATCGTCAACCATTGCCCAATGAACTTTATCCAATTTCACATTTTTTACATCCCAATAGTTGTCATTTTTAACCATTGTGAGATCACTGTCATGGTTCCATTCCGCTAATTTAAATGGACCATTTGCCACGAATGTGTTAGCTTCGGCAAACCATTTTGGATTTTCTTTGGCTACTTTCTCATTAATTGGGAAGAAACAAGGATTAGAAATAACACTTAAGAAATAAGCCTGTGGGCTGATGAGTGTTACTTCGAAGGTCTTTTTATCAACTGCTTTGACTTTCACATTATCGGCACTTCCCTCACCATTGTTATAAGCCTCGCCGCCCTCAATAAAATAGGCTAAAAAGGCTGCCGGTGAACTTGTATTCGGATCTAATAAACGCTTCCAGGCAAAGACAAAATCGTCGGCCGTTACATCATCGCCATTGGACCATTTTGCATTGTCGCGAATATGGAATGTATAGGTTTTCCCATCAGCGGAGACATCCCATTTTTCAGCTGTTGCCTCTTTTGGCTGATGTGTTTCATCTAAACGAGTAAGACCTTCCATAAGGTTGTTTAACGAATTCCACGAAACAGCATCAAAGCCAATTGGCGGGTCAAACGATGTTGGCTCTTGCCCATTATTTAAGTTGAGAACCTTTTCTACCTTTTCTGTCTTTTCGCCTGACTTTCCTTTTCCATCGTCCTTCTTTTCGCTTCCAGCATCTTTGTTTGCTGTACAAGCGGCTAAAGCAAATAACATCATTAAAGCGACTAACAGAACAGTAAACTTTTTCATCGTATTCCCCCTCGTTCAATTTATTATGTTATTTAAAGCTTGAAACCAATTTCTTTGCCCGTTCGTCCTGCAGCCAACAATCTACCTGGTGCTGCTGGCTTATATGCGTTTCAATCGGATAAACCCTCTCACAAACCTCCATTGCATAAGGACAGCGTGCCGCAAATGCACATCCTACAGGAGGTGAAAATAAATCAGGTGGTGTCCCTGGGATGGGAACAAGCTCTGCCTTTTCCGCATCTAAGCGCGGAACTGACTGAAGCAGCCCCTTTGTATATGGATGTTGCGGTTGATAAAAAATCTCCCGCCTTGTTCCTAATTCAACAATTCTGCCCGCATACATGACAGCAATCCTGTCAGCCACTTGCGCGACCACGCCCAAATCATGAGTGATTAAGATAATCGAAACCCCTGTCTTCTTTTGAATATCACGAAACAGCTCTAAAATTTGCGCTTGAATCGTGACATCAAGAGCAGTTGTCGGTTCATCGGCAATTAATACATCTGGCCGGCACACTAGCGCCATCGCAATCACAATCCGCTGGCGCATTCCGCCGCTAAACTGATGGGGATACTGCTTTAGCCGTAATTCCGGGTTCGGAATACCAACAAGCGTCAGCATTTCAACCGCTACTCTTTTCGCCTGAGCCCTCGATAGTTTCTCATGCTGGATAATTCCTTCCATAATTTGCTCGCCAATGGTAATCGTCGGATTGAGTGCCGTCATTGGGTCCTGGAAGATCATCGAAATGTTGGCGCCGCGAATTTTCTGCAGCTCCGGTTCTTTCAATTTGATTAAATCGATATTTTTAAAAATAATTTCCCCGCCGCTAATTTTACCCGGCGGTTCTGGAATAAGTCTCATAATGCTTTGTGAGGTGACACTTTTTCCACAGCCGGATTCCCCGACAATTGCTAATGTTTCCCCTTTATGGAGGTCAAAACTGACTCCACGAACAGCTTTCACTTCACCGCCGTAAGTTGAAAAGGAAACGTGAAGGTCATTTACTTGAAGAACTTTTTCCATGCTGTTACCTCCTTAGCTTAGGATCTAAGGCGTCCTGAAGCCCATCACCCAACACATTAAATGCAAACATTGTTAATGATATAAACATCGTTGGGAAGAACAATCGCCACCAATATCCTGATAGAATCGTAGACAAGCCATCATTTGCCATTACACCCCAGCTGGCATGCGGAGCTTGAATACCAAGTCCAATGAAGCTCAAAAACGCTTCAGCAAAAATAGCAGATGGAATCGTCAGCGTCATTTGGACAATAATTGGTCCCATCGTGTTTGGCAGCAGATTTTTCCGAATGATCCGTGCTGTTTTCGTCCCAAATGTTTTCGATGCGAGCACAAATTCATAGTTTTTAATTTGCAGGACCTGTCCGCGGACAATCCGCGCCATCCCGACCCATCCCGTAATCGAGAGTGCTAGAATAATAGTCGTTAGCCCTGGGCCAATGACAACCATAACGAGAATGACGACAAGTAAATAGGGCAGTCCATATAATATCTCAATAATCCTCATCATTAGGTTATCAGTCCGGCCGCCTTTATAGCCGGAAAGTCCGCCATATACCACACCAATAATAAAATCAATCAGCGCAGCCATTAAGCCGACAAATAAAGAGATACGGGCTCCATAACAGGTGCGGATAAATACATCGCGACCGAGATCATCTGTTCCAAACCAATACTTGCTTGATGGCGGTAAATTTTGCTCTGCTAGTTTTTGTGTCTCAACCGAATGAGTTGAAAAGATCGGACCGAAAATAGCCAATAACGCCAAAAGGATTAAGAAGATGAGACCTGCCATTGCCAATTTGTTTTTTAAAAGCCTGTGCCACGAATCCTGCCAGTACGAAAGACTAGGCCTGACGACAGCTTCAGCTTCTTCTTTGTTTCGAACCTTTGGAACGAACCATTCATTTGGGACATCTGGCGAAATATTTTGTGCTTCCTGTTTACGCAGTTCCATTATTTCGCCTCCTTTTTATGGAGCTTAATCCGAGGGTCTAATACTCCGTATGCAATATCAACTAATAAAAGCATAAAGATCAAAATCGCACTATAAAAGACGGTTGTTCCCATGATGACTGGATAATCACGATTATTAATGCTATCCACAAAATATTTTCCCATCCCAGGGATAGCAAATATTTTTTCAATTACAAATGTCCCGGTTAAGATACTTGCAGCTAATGAACCAAGTACCGTTACGACCGGTAAAAGAGCATTTCGAAGCGCATGCTTAAAGACAATTTTGACCGGTGATAGTCCTTTCGCTTTTGCCGTCTTTATGTAGTCTTGGGTTAAAACCTCAAGCATACTTGTTCGCGTTAAGCGGGCAATAATTGCCATTGGTCCTGTCGCCAATGCCAAGATCGGCAATACCATATGTTTGGGGCTGGACCAGGTTGCTACTGGGAAGATCGGCAGATTAACAGCCAACTGTTGAATTAACACGGTTGCCATAACAAAGTTCGGAATCGAAATCCCGAGGACGGCAATACTCATCGCCAGATAATCAATGATTCCGTTATGTCTTAGTGCGGCGACCACACCTAGAATAAGCCCCGAAATAAGCGCAACAATCAGCGTATACATCCCTAGTTCAAACGAAACCGGAAATCCTCTTCCCAGCATGTCATTAACTGTCTGGGATGATTTTTTAATCGAAGGTCCGAGATCCAACTTGACCAATGCCTTTAAATAATTTCCGTATTGAACGATTAATGGTTTATCGAGCTGATAATAGGATTCAAGATTTTTTTGGATCGCCTCATTTGTCGTCCTCTCCTCATTAAAAGGTGAGCCCGGTACCGAATGCATTAAGAAAAATGTCCCGGTAATGATGAGCCATAAGGTGATGATCATGGCAATTATTCGTTTAAAAAAGTAAGCTTTCATGCGTGACCACTTCCTAACAGAATGTTGTTCTCATCGCTAATTCAGTCATTACGAGCATGGCCTGGTACGCTTCCAAAATGTTTTTTGCTTGAAAACGGACCGTTGTTGTTCCAGGGATCATCTCTGTTCCCGGCATTAAATTTGCCCACTCCGCTTGTCCGTAATTGGCAAACTCTATTCCTAATAATGGACGGTCTGGAGGAGTAAGCGGTTTCACTTTTCCGTTATTTTTTATCGCAAGGGCCGTTTTTTCGCGGAGGAGCTGTCCGGCTTTTACTGGAGTTAATGATTTTGCCGCAGACCGCGAGATGGTTTCTTTCACAATCGCCGTCGTAATATTTGGAATGAGCTGTTCCGCCTCGCTTGCCGCCCGATCATCCCCGGCGACCATAAACACAGGGACATCATAATAACCCGCGACAAAAGCATTAAATCCTAACTCACCAACGGCAACATCATTTATGTACATATTGCGGACACCATAAATCATCGAATGGGACATAACCCCCGGTAAGGATGCACGGGCATGGTAACCAACAAACATAGCACCCGCATAAGATCCATCTAACCCTTGAACCATTGAAAATGGTTTTACATCACCAGTGATTAGCTGTGTATCCGCGTGAAGCCTTTCAATTAACAGGTTGTTCATTTTCGAGTGGCTATCATTCACAACGACTTCCTCACAGCCTTCATCAAAAGCGGCAGTGATTACATGATTAGCCTCATCTGTCATGATGATCCTGCTTCGTTCATAATTAAGTTTATTGGAATCAACGTGGGTATGATCAACCAGACCCGTTATTCCTTCCATGTCAACAGAAATATATAGTTTCATAGACAATTTCCTTTCTCCTATTTATTTCAATTTATCTTACTATTATAAAATAACATTTCGTTTTATTCAAACTATTTCTAAAATTCTATGTTAAGCGGGATAATGGTCCTACGTTTTATTTTTAGGTAATTTTTTGAAACTTCTCGCCTTCATTCCCGTATATTTATAGTATGAAATTGGACTCTCCGAATGTCATTCGGTAAGAAGTTTTTCTCTTTTTCAAAAATTAGAATTATAATGTACATATGAACAATATTCGATAAGGAGTGGAAATTTGTGGGTGTTTCGCTTAGCAAGGGGCAAAAAGTTGATTTAACAAAATCTCACCCTGGCCTGAAAAATGTTGGTGTCGGGCTGGGCTGGAATGTTAGTCATTTAGGTTCTAATTTTGATTTGGACGCTTCGGCCTTTTTATTAGGCCAAACTGGAATGGTACAAAGCGACCAGGATTTTGTCTTCTATAATAATCCTTCAGGTGGAAATGGCTCGATTATTTATAGCGGCGACAATCGGATTGGTTCGGGCGTCCGGGATGATGAACAGATTAGAATTGATTTAGACAAAGTCCCAGCTCACATCCATCGGATTGCCTTTACCATTACGATTCACGATGCACAGGTGAAACGGCAAAATTTCGGACAAGTCGCTGATTCCTACGTGCGTATTTTTAACGATGTAACCAATGAAGAATTATTAAGATTTAACCTGGGAAGAGATTTTACAGTTGAAACAGCAATTGTTGCTGCGGAAGTTTACCGTCATAACGGAGAATGGAAATTTAATGCGATTGCCAGTGGCTTTCAAGGCGGGTTAGCCGCACTTTGCCGCAACTTTGGCGTTACAGTAGACGACCCGCCAGTGAACACACCGGCAGCGCCGCCATTCCAGCAGCCAAATTACCAGCAGAGTCAAAGGAATACTAATGCCTATCAACCAAGTAACCCGTACCAGCAACCTAATCATTCTTATCAGCAGCAGCAAAACAATCTTAACCCATATCAGCAAAATCAAAATAGCTATAATCCCTATCAGCAAAATCAAAACAACCAAAGCCCTTACCAGCAAAACCAGCCTGTTCAAAATTCATATCAGCAGCCGGCTTATGGGTATCCCGGGCAGTCGGCATATCCAACCACTACAGGCTCACGTAACACCTATAGCGGCGACGACATAATTTGCCCGCGCTGTCATTCCTCGAACGTAAGAACGGGGAAAAAAGGATTCGGCCTTGGCAAAGCGGCCATTGGCGGATTAATTCTCGGACCTGTCGGGCTGCTTGGCGGTTTTATCGGGCAAAACCAGCTTAAGTTTACCTGTAACAGCTGCGGAAGCACGTGGTCACCTTCGCAAACCGATTATGCGGAATGGGCAAACAATCAAAAACGGAAGGCACAAGATGTGTTCAATCGATACAAAAGCCAGGACGTTCTCGAGGCAGTCGTTGCGGGCTGTGCCCTAGTGGCAATGGCGGATGGTTACTTAGACGCTTCCGAACGGCAAAAAATGATGGAATTTGTACATCAAAGTGAGGAGTTACGCGTTTTTGATACCAATAAAGTCATTCAAAAGTTTAATCTGTTCGTCGCGAGGATTGAGAATGACCGGATGATGGGACGTGCCGAAGCATTTCGTGCCCTTGGAAAGATTAGAACAAAGCCAGAGATTGCCCGGCTGGTTGCCCGCTATTGCATTGCAATCGGCTATGCCGATGGAAACTTTGACAACAATGAAAAGCAAATGGTAGCAGACATTTGCCACGAACTTGGACTGAACCCTGGTGAGTTTCTATCATAAGAAAAAAGCCTTCACTCCGTTATTATAGGAGCGAGGCTTTTTTTACAATTTCCAAACTCGTTTGTTCTCTACTCGTTTCGTAAATCCTTTGGCATCCAATTTCTCTAAAAAGGGAATCATGTATTTTCGCGATAATCCAAGTACATCCTTCGCATCTCCAACTTCGAACTCTGTTCCTGTTTGGCTCCGGAGTTTATCGACAGCTCCGTTAAACACTTCCCCGTGATAAGCAAACTGATCATCTAACTGGACGAGTAGCTCTTGGTCTTCTAGGAATCTCTTTAGATCAAACTCTAAAGTCTCGGGAATGCCCGCTCCAGAAAAATAATCCTTTAAATAGCGAACCATTAATCCGTCACTCTTCAATTCCTCAAGCATGTTTTCGGTCCGCTTGGCCCAGCTTTTCGGTACATTAGGAACAAATCCTGCCAAGGACACAAATTGTTCTTTTCGCTTAAATATACCATTCGCGATTCCGTTTTCAACCACATAATCAAGCAGAGATTTTGGAAATCTTTTTTGCATCGTTTGCAATAGCTCAGCTTTATTGACACCCGGTTTCATGGAATGAGCAAGATGGTAGTCCTGTAAACGATCAAAGATATCCTCTTCCAAAGACTCGATTAGCAATTGAAGCGTACGTTCTTTACCATTGTATAAAACAAATTCAGCATCAGCTAAATGTTCCATTAAGGTTGCTTCATCCAATGCTGTCCGCTTAATCAATTCATTGAGCGGCAGGCTCTTTGCTTCGATTAAAGCTGCCGTGATTCGTTCTTTCGGTGTGCCTGCTTTTTTCTTTTCAAGTTCCTCTATTGTATCGTTTCCGAAGCGATATTTATTTCCTCGTGGGTCGATTACCCAGCCGCCGCCAATCGTCTCTTGCGGGCTTGGCCTCCGTAAAATAAAGCGGTCGCCGCGTTTCGTGAGAATTTCCTCCTCAAGCCGGAGCTGACAAAGAACCTCGCCGTTTTCTTCCTTAATTTCGTTGCGGTCAAAGAAAACAATCCTGCCCATCACCTCTGCTGTTCCGATATGGAGCTTGATCGGCATCCTTTGCTTCACTAAATGTTCAAGGTCCTCAACCATCCGTATGGCTACATCTAACGTTTTTGTAACAATAAAATGCTCAGATGAAACGAGGACAGCGCCGCGTTCCAAGTCTTCCTTAGAAACATTAGAAAGGTTGATCGCTGTCCGCTGGCCGGCATACGCTTTCTCCGCAGGTTTATGATGAACCTGAATCTGCCGCGCTCTTACCTCAAGACCTTTAGGCATGATTTTTAATGGCTGCCCTTCTTCAACGGAACCTTCATATACAGTTCCCCTGACAACCGTTCCCTGGCCTTTCACTGTAAACACTTGGTCGATTGGCAGCCGAAATGCCCCTTTAACATCCCGCATTTCTTGGTCTTTTAAAGTTTGAATAATTAATTCTTTTATTTCATTGATTCCTTTATTTGATAGACTATCGACAAGCACAAATGGAGCATCCTCAAAGACGGTTCCGGTTAGTTCTTCAAAAATATCATCTTTGACAAGCTCAATAAACTCCTCGTCAACCCTGTCAATTTTCGAAATCGCCACTAAACCATTTTTCACACCTAAGAATTTTAAAATATCAAGATGTTCCCTAGTCTGCGGCATCACACCTTCATCTGCGGCGACGACAAGCACAACGAGGTCAATTCCGGCCACTCCGGCAATCATTTGCCTGATAAAGCGTTCATGTCCTGGAACATCAATGACGGAAATTTGGATTTCATCATCTTCATATAATGGCGCAAATCCGAGTTCAATCGAGATTTGCCGCTCTTTTTCCTCTTTTAAACGGTCTGTATCAACATTTGTGAGTGCTTTTGTTAAAGAGGTTTTCCCATGGTCAATATGTCCCGCCATGCCAATCGTAAAATATCGTTTTTCCAAGATTGTCACCTTCTTAATCGTTCTACCATTCTACTGTAGCCCTAATAGCCCATTAGTTCAAGAGAACATTTTTAGACAATCTGCGAAGATCGCTTATCTTAAATGTCCCCTAAATGATTCCATCAATAATTTTGTGACTTGTTTCAAGCGCCTCTGTATGCTCGTCATATAAAGTCCTTGCCCATTCTCGAATCCTTACAGTATCCACTGACTTCCATTTATCGAGGCTTGGAATCACTTCTTTTTCAAAAGCTAATTTAGACAATCTAGTCATTAGCACAAAGGATGAGTATGGATGCGGGAATTTCGGGTCATTTTTTGCTTCATATAAAAATTTTTTTAGTAATCTAAACGATTTCGGCTCGTAAATTAGTTCCACCAATTTTGCTCGGTATTCCAAATCTTTTGCGGGTAGATTAGGGAATCGTGCATAATCACTTAGATGCTGCGCTTCATGTTTTAAATAACTCACTTGAAACTCGCTGCTTTCGATATTTACGCTTTTTTTCTTAGGCCGTTCATCTACATAATAAAATCCATCCTCTTTCGCCCAGCCTCCGGCAAATTTTTCGCCGAATGTCGCAAAATGAATCCAACTTTGCATGATGAAATCCCTCAAGAAATAAACCGTAACATCCTGTGTTTGGTGAGGTATTTCCACCTTAAATTCCTTTTTATCCATCGTCTTCCAAATATAAGGTCCTCTGAATGGAGAGGTCACGCCGCCCAAGAAGCGATAGCCCTTTTTCTCAAAAATTTCTTCAAGTTTCCCTTCAATTTCATCAAGATTATCAGTTAAATTCCCATCTGAACTTAATACTCCCAACGACTTAACTAGCTGGGGTTCCGCTTCGTCGACATTCTTTCCCGTTAATACAGAAGTAAAGTATTGATAATATGCCAAAATCACCTTTCTAATCCATGGATCATTCGATTTAAACCGGTAGATCGGCTTTCCACCAAAAAAGCGTTGGTAATACTTAGATGCTAACTGTTGATGTTTTTTACTTTTATTCGATTGGGAGTGAAGATACTTATACGCAGCCGTTACATTCCCCTGTAAACACAAGGCATAAAATTTTGACTCATCCAATTTGGATCCCTCTCAATATTGTTTTAATTTCTATATTTTCAATTACTTCCAAAAATGATAAAATAAAGGAAACTGACAGAATTTTAGTAAATACTATTTTAGTAGATTGGAGAATAAGATGATAAAACTTGTGAAAGTATTAAAAGAAGAAGAAAATATCCTCCATAACCTTATCCAATTTTATATTTATGAATTTAGCCAGTACATACCAGCCATTGCTTTGAAATCAGATGGGTCTTACAAGCCGTTTGATTTAACAGACTGCTGGAGCAACCCTAACCTGCACCCCTTTTTCATTAAAAAGGAAAACGAGCTGATTGGTTTTGCCATTGTTGAAAGTGCCACAGACATCGAACCGAACGCGATACTTGAATTCTTTATTGTCCGAAAATATGCCGGTAAAGGCTATGGAAAAATGGCTGCCTGCGAACTATTCAATTTATTTCCGGGTAAGTGGTTTGTCACCCAAGTTGAAAAGAACTATCCTGCCCAGGCTTTTTGGAGAAGTACGATTTCTAAATTTACAGGTGGAAAGTTCAGCGAAAGATATGACGAAAATAGGAAGTCGATACAGGAGTTCGATACAAATTTGCTAGTTTAATTAACAGGAGTAGTGGGATTTATCCACCTACTCCTGATTTTAAATTGACTGCAAATCTTTTATCAGCAAATCTTTTGAGCTTTCATCTTTTACTTTTTGCGCATATTCTAGTGCTAGTTTAGCTTCCTCTTTCGACAAATCAGTTCGACCTAATAAAGCATCAGCGCGGCTTAATGCCTCATATGCATAGCCTATATAAAACGGCTCAATCTTGTTATCTAAGCTAACTGAAAGACATCGTTTAGCATAGTAATGAGACCTCTCACCCAGTCCCACGGCTGCATACACTCTTGATAACTGCCAATAACCGATTGATAGATTTTTAGGAGTGTGGTCCTCCACTTGCGTCCAATGCCAAAAAGATGAATGGGCAAGATGAACCATTGTCTCTTCCTCTTCTTTTGTCCTTTCATTAAGTTCCAGTAGATCCCATACAGAATTAAAACAATTTGCAGCCGATTGCTTATGCGAAAATGTAGCTATCATCTTTCTTCAACCCTTCTTTTTACAAAATTACTAATAAATAACCCCGGTACAACCTCCAGATCACGAACTAATTTGTAGCCATTTTTCAGATATAAATTTTTAGCAGGGGAATTCTCTTTACCAGTTGAAACTTTTAACTCCGACAAATTTTGATTATTTTTCTCCACTTCCGTCAATAGACTTTGGGCAATTCCTTTCCGAAAATGGTTAGGATGGACGACCATCCGGCAGATCGTCAGCTCTGACCCAGCGATCGTATAAGAAATAGCACCAGCCAATTCATCCCCGTCAAAATATCCAAAGAAGGTTTCCCCACTCTGCATCAGTTCCTCCATAGACTCTTTTAGAGGCGGAATTTCAAAAAAATTAATTAACTTAGCCTCTACTAGATAGGAGGCCCTTTGCAGTTCAAACAATTCCTTGACTAGATTTAAATTATGTAGATACAACTTTTTTATCATACGACAATCCCCTTCTGTTTTTACCCTTCCTTTAGCCTACCTTATTTATTCTTTTCTGAGAAGTTTGAATTAAATAAACGATCTAAGCTTTCATTAAACTTTTCAATATGGCCATCCAAACAGTTTCTAACTGCAAAATTCTTGGTAATATTTACCTTTACCTATCCATCTTTTCAATAAGGATAGGAATCTCATCTAAATCTTCAATACTAAAATCAGCTTCAACTTCATTCCAGAATATTTCTTTTTTCCAAATTGTTTTCATTCCAACTTTTCTGGCTGCTTTTATGTCGTTTTCCGGATGATCGCCAACATAAACACTTTCATTTGCTAATACATTGAGTTGCTTTATTTCTTTTTCAAATATTTCGGGGTTAGGCTTTTTCATACCCTCCCATTCGGAAATAAGTATGGCTTCAAAATATTTTTCAATGCCCAAGGCGACAATATTGTCAAATTGAAACTGTCCCCTTCCATTTGTGATGATCCCTAAGAGGATTGATTTGGACTTTAATGCTTCTAGCATTCTGATTAAATTTGGAAAGGATACACAATGATTCTTAAATTCTATCAAATAATCTTGAAGCAGACTTTCCCATGTAATTCCCTTAATGTTTAATTCAGCGATTAATTGCTGATACACCTTATCTTTCCAGACGTAACCACGAGAATCTAATTCAATAAATTTTGAGGTATATAATTCTTTAGGAATATGTCCGAGCAAATTTTTAAAGCGCTCATATTGGTTATCAATAAATCTTTCGACGGAAGCATCCCGATTTAATAAAGTTCCATCTAAATCAAATAGTACTGCCTTTATCATTGTGCATTTACCACCTTTTACACCGCTTTTAAAAATCTAAAAAGGAGAGGGAGGAGAAATTTAGAAGGGTTTTAAATTAATGGTAAAATTATATGATAAAATAAAAATTAATTACAATATTTAAATCATAATGGGGGAATCAAAGTGGCGAATAAGTTTAAATTTGCATCGAATTCACTCTTTGCTCTTTTAGTTTTAATGGTAGCGATAATGTTAATTAAAATTTATATCGATTATCAGAATTTTATTAAACATCCTGAATGGTCAGCCCCTTTTTCAGCACATTTGATAACAATATGTGTTACATATGGTGTTCCATTAATTGTGGCACTGGTATTTTTTTTAATTTTTAAAAACAAGGCAAGTAAAAAAATAAACCATTAAAAACAGACATAAAAAATGAACAAGCGAATTATTAAATAACTACAAATCGAACAATTGGCTGAACTAATAAATAATAGAAAAAACACAATCTATTTGCCAGGAAATTCTTTTTTAAAACAATCAGCAAATAAAAAAAATACGATACTTTCATCTGGCAAGTATCGCATTGGGCTATGTTTTCTATGTTAATTTATTATGATACTGTTCGGCAACTAACTTCCAATCCTCCAAAAATATTGACCACAGATTAGGCCGGCGCCTGACAGCTAGTGGATGGTAGCCTACCGCTGTTGGGTACCCTTGCACTTGATGGATTGCGCCTCGCAGTGCCTTCACTTCCGCCTCAGAGTTTTTGAAAAAGGATTGCACTGAAACATTTCCTAAGCACAGAATTAGCTCCGGCTCTTATTCATAGTCTAACCTTATTGATTTCTCAATAAACTGGGATACTTAACCGAATCATGGCTACTTAAGAATTATTACTAGTCCATATTGTAATACTCTTTCTTTTCCTTCATATAATCCTTTTCACATTTCAGCAGCTGGTATTTAATCGGGGTGCCTTGTTTCTTCTTCTTTTCAATGACTTCCCATTTTAAATCAGCAAGCTTTAAATGGACTGCAACGTTTGTATTATCAGGCTGCTTATACAGTAAATAGGCTTCCGCTGGTTTGACAAACAATGTAGGCTTGCCGCGAGAGGCTACTATAAATTGTTGATGTAATGATTGATAATATTCGTCAAATTCTTTCCCGCCGTAGATAATGTTGGCAGCGTCTAACCCTTTATCCGTTACCTCAATGTAGCTTTGATCATCAATATCCAAATCAAGACCCGCAATGATATCATTCATCAGTGCTTTATTATATTCAACGTCTCGAATTTTCATATTTTCTCTGCAGTCTGAGGATAACCTTGGTGGATCATCAGCCAAGACTTGCAAGGAATGAAAACATAGGACGAGGAATAAGCCTCCAATAAAGCTTGCTGCTTTTCTCACAGTAAACATCACCCCTAACGATATATGAACATATTATTCTGCATCACGGGGTGATATATACAATAGACACGTTTCAATCCTATTTCTATACTTCAATAGGTTTAATTACTCATGCTCGATTTTCGCTAACTACCACATTATCGGGTACATCCTTTGTGACAACCGCCCATGAAGCAATGACGACATTATTACCAATATTAATACTAGGGTTTATAATCGCTCTCCCGCCAATCCAAACATTATCACCAATTTGAACGGGTGCACCAAACTCAACGCCTGAATTTCTCTCAACTGTTGGATATAATAGGAGTGACTAACTCTTGGAGGTTTTAGAATGATTAAGGAAATCGCAACAGTTGCTGTGTACGTTGAAGACCAACAAAAGGCTAAGACTTTTTGGACAGAAAAAGCAGGGTTTGAAGTTATTGCTGAACATCAAATGACACCTAATGCAAACTGGCTTGAAGTAGCTCCAAAAGGGGCAGAATCTCGTTTAGTAATTTATCCTAAAGCAATGATGCAAGGTTATGAAATTATGAAGGCATCCATCGTTTTCCAGTGTGACGATATTAAAACTACATATGAGAAGCTAAAAGCTAATGGTGTGGAATTTTTAGATGAACCAAAAGAAATGCAATGGGGTTCATTTGTTCAGTTTAAAGATGATGACGGTAATGTGTTCTTGTTAAGACAATAAATCAATAAGTGGGTTCAATCAATTTATTGAACCTACTTTTTTATTACTATTTCACTATCCTCCCCCTCTTTCAACAACTCGTCTGAAATATTGGAAACATTACCCCAAAACTAAAACCCAAATCATTAGGTTTTGCTTGAGATACAATACATCAAATAAGGTAGGTACAAAACTATACACGCCTAAAAATTTTTTTAACATCTTTACGAATAAGCATTTGTAGAAAAAAATGATAATTTATTGCGTCAGGACTGACAAAAAAGAATTTCCTCTTGTACTTAAACAATAATAAATGTTTCCATGTTTTGAAGTACGAAATCTCATTATAGTATATTTTGTATGTCCGACCAAAAGTCGTTCTATAAATAAAATAGTCAGAATCTTTATCTATCTTTATATTCCAGAACACTCCAGACATTGTTGAAAATAATCCTAATAGAACCATTGGAGAAGATAATAATAAATTTTCAATTATTGGTTCATTATCAAAAATCTTTGGGAAAAGAATATATCCAAATGGTCCTATTAGGAAAATTATTGTGATTGGTAACCCTAGCCATATCAAAATACTCGGAAGACTTACAACCGCATTACTATTTTTGCCGAGAGGAACTGTATTCTTATCCGTTAATTCTAATTGCCAAAAAATAACAGAACGTACCACAACCCCAATTAGACCAGATATGATAATTACTTCTATTACCTCTTGTATATAATTCACACCCCTTTAAGCCACAATACATTTTTCTCCTAGCAAAGCTGACTCCTAAAATCCAATCCATAAAATGGGACCTTCCCGAAATAGGATTACTGCTAAAATCATATTTTCCAAGAAAATATATATCCGTTTTTAATCTTATTTTAAATATTGCAGGACACCAGGGCAAGCCCTACCTTGTGTCACAATTCGTAGTCATATCGTTTTTTTTAAGCGGAAGTAATAAAGCCATGTTCTGATCGTGAAGGATCCAAATGAAAGGATAACAATTACCATGATAATCAAAGTTAAAATCCGCATTTTATCCACTGTGTTATGAATGAACAAATCAAATCCTATGCCTAGATTTAATAGATGGGCAATAATTAACGGAAGAAAGAGACATGAATAGGCAATTGCAATCTTTCTTGCATGCTTTAATTGATTGGATTTGTCGCTGTAGATTTGCGGCCGTTCTTTACCCTCTGAATATTCACGGACCCAGATGGACCATTTTTGTAATGACCCAAAGGACTTGAAAACACTTTTCCAGCCAGCTTCTCTGTGTATATCGAAGTAGCTTTCATCCGCAATGTTTTGATAATCCGCACAGTAACATACTTTCCGTGGACGACCAATAAAAAAATGAAAGACCGTTCCCGTTTTGCTGACACGGTAGAGATTATATCCTTGTTCTTCCATTTCCTCGAGCCACTGCTCAAGCTTATCTGGGGCATACATCCAGCCAAGCTTTCTTTTCGCAATCAGTTTTCCTGAACACTTTAACTGTTTTTCTTCCGCTTTGCTTAGGGTTCCCTCAGGCTGCATCCCAAAGTGAAGATCATCTCTAGAATTTTCTTTAATAAGATTTTTATTGGTCGTATGAATTTTTATCACAGAATATAGTGCAAGGACCAAAATAGCAATTACAGCACCAAAATACAAATACGTAAAAATCCAATAGGGGCTTTCTACCACTTCTACCTGAGAATCTGAAGCAAAGAAAATCATTCCAAATATACTCAGAAAAAGCATCGCCGCAATTGAAAAATAACCGACTATACCGCCGAAAATATACATGATAATTCGATTATGTTTGATAATGCCTTCTCGAATGGAGGAAGTCTTAATTTGCTCCATCGGCTTTTCATTAGACGTTACAAACCAGTGCCCAGCCCGCAATACTTTTGTCCATCCCTCTGCTAATAACCCTCTCGAAAGTGACTCCCCTTGCATTTTATCGAACCCTATTCGGTATGTTAGCTTCTTTGGCTCGCCTTGTTGAAAGAAAAAGCTACGGGTTACACGATTTATTTTAACTAAAAAGTAACCTTGTTCAGCCATAGCGATTAGCCATTTTTCCGTTTTTTGAACATCGTAGCTCCAGAAAGGCCGCAATACTTTTTTAATCATAGAAAATCCCCCTCGAATTTCAATGCATTATGATGCAGCTCTTTAAGTCTATGAATTTCAGAGATGATTAATTTTTTTCCAATCTCAGTTACTTCATAAACTGTTTTTCTTTCCTCATCGGCGAAGACAGTGATAATCCCATCCTTCTGCATTTTTGTTAATGTACCGTACACCGTACCCGACCCCAATTGAATTCTTGAGTTAGTGATTTCCTCAACATGCTTAACAATTCCGTATCCATGGCGAGGCTCGGTTAAGGAAAGGAGTATGTAAAACGCCGTTTCTGTCATCGGTACATACTTTTTCAAGACCTTTTCAATCTCCAAAAATTTCACCTCACAAGTCTCATTTAATAAATTATGTCACAGATAAATATGTCTCATCGTGACTATATCACACCGCGACATATTATTCAATGCAATCTTTACTAAAATTTGTAATATATTTGTTAGTAAATATTGCAGACAAGTATTTACTCAATGGTTATAACAGTAAAATAAATTGTGTTATAATTGTGAATATTAGATTTTCTGTAAATTCCTACTCAACCAAAAAGGAGGAATAGAATTTGAGATTTGATGTGATTGTGGTTGGGGCTGGGCTTGCAGGCTTAGTTGCGACAGCTGAACTCGCTGATGCGGGAAAAAAAGTTCTCCTTTTAGACCAGGAGCCTGAAGCCTCTCTTGGCGGACAGGCCTGGTGGTCGTTCGGAGGGTTGTTTCTAGTCGATTCACCCGAACAAAGAAGAATGGGAATAAAGGATTCCCATGAGCTTGCCTGGCAGGACTGGTTAGGATCGGCGGGGTTTGACAGAGAAGATGATGAGGATTATTGGGGTAAAAAGTGGGCGCAAGCATATGTTAATTTCGCTGCTGGTGAAAAACGCGAATGGTTATATAATATGGGCGTTCGTTTTTTCCCTGTGGTTGGCTGGGCGGAGCGTGGCGGCTATCTCGCTGATGGCCATGGTAATTCCGTACCCCGCTTTCACATCGTCTGGGGAACAGGTCCCGGCATTGTTAAACCATTTGAGGACCGAGTCAGGAAGGCAATGGAACAAGGTCTTGTTGACTATCGTCCGAGACACCGTGTCAATCAATTAATCACCGAAAATGGCGCTGTTATCGGGGTCAGTGGTGATATTCTCGTTCCAAGTTCAGTCGCACGGGGAGAAGCAAGTTCTCGCGAGAAGATTGGAGATTTTGAGTTTGTTTCCCAAGCCGTGATGGTAACTAGCGGAGGCATCGGCGGCAACCATGAACTAATTAGAAAAAACTGGCCTGCCCGGCTTGGGGCAGCTCCCAAAAATATGATTTCCGGTGTACCAGAACATGTGGACGGGCGAATGTTGGCAATAACCGAGGAGGCGGGTGGCCGAATCGTCAATCGCGATCGGATGTGGCATTATACAGAAGGCATTAAAAACTGGGGACCGGTGTGGCCGATGCACGGTATCCGGATTCTTCCTGGACCTTCATCCATTTGGCTGGATGCAAAAGGAAAGCGTTTCCCGGCACCGAACTTTCCCGGTTTTGACACGTTAGGGACCCTTGCCGCCATTCAGGCGACTGGCTACGATTATTCTTGGTTCATCTTGACGCAGAAGATCATTGAGAAAGAGTTTGCCTTATCCGGTTCAGAGCAAAATCCTGATTTGACAGGGAAAAGTATTAAACAAGTACTCTCTCGTGTCCTTCCGGGACCGACTGCACCTGTTAAGGCGTTTATGGATAAAGGCGAGGATTTTGTGATAGCAAACACATTGACCGATCTTGTTGCCGGAATGAACGAGCTAACTGATGAAAACTTGCTCAATTTTGATGAGATTGAGCGCCAAATTCTTGCACGGGACCGAGAAATAGACAACAAATTCACTAAGGACCTGCAAATTACTGCCATTCGCGGTGCTCGAAAATATCTCGGTGACAAACTAATAAGAGTCGCGCCACCACACAAGATTCTCGACCCAAAGATGGGACCATTAATTGCTGTTCGGTTGAATATCGTTAGTCGTAAGACGCTCGGCGGGCTGCAAACCGATTTATCCGGCAGAGTTTTAGACTCTACTGGAAATCCTGTCCCCGGTCTATACGCTGCCGGTGAAGTTTCCGGGTTTGGCGGGGGCGGGATTCACGGCTATCGCTCACTAGAAGGAACTTTCGTTGGAGGCTGTATGTTTACTGGTAGGCAGGCGGGGCGGGCGCTGGCGGAGGAATTAGGGTAACAACGTCAATAAGCGAATAGGCTGTCCTTAAATTTTGAATAGACGTTCTCTATTGAATCAGAGGGAGAGTAATAATTATGTTTGAAATCAGTGATAAAACATTAAGATTAATTAAAAAGACTTGTAAAGGAAAAAAACATTTAAAATTAACTGTTGGCTATTTAACAGGCAATAATTCAGTAATAAAAATTTTTAATGAACACGGCGAACTTGATTCATCAGAAAAATATCATTATGAAATTGGCTCTATAACAAAGACTTTTACCGTATCTATGCTATCTAAATATGTATTTGAAAACAAATTGTCTTTAAACGATTCAATACAAAAATATATTGAAGGACTTAGGGAAGACGAGTATTATCCTCCATTGCTCCGCCTTGCTACTCACTCTTCTGGATATTCAGCAAGACTGCCATTAAATAAGCGGGAATATTTCAACCTAATTTTAGGTTTGATAAAAGGCGGTGGTGATTTGAATAAGAATAATCCGTTAATTTTGGATTTAAACAATATGAAAATACTTATGGAAAAAAATATATTAAAAGATATGGATTATTCATGGAAATATTCAAATTTTGGTTTGTCACTTATTGGGTATGGGTTAGGAATTGTATCGGGCAGTGGATATTGGGACACAATGAATGACTTTCTGCAAAATGAATTGGGATTAAGAGATACCTATTTAGGAACATTAAATAATAATTTACATGGTTATGACAGAAAAAATAATGATTGTGGAAACTGGAAATGGAATAAAGACAATCTTATATCCCCTGCTGGTGCAATAAGTTCAACTGCTGATGATTTACTTAAATATGCAAAAATAAATATTTGCGAAGATAAACCATATTTGTCTCTTTGTCATAAAAAACATGGAAATGGAAAAAAGAAGTATGATATGGGTCTTGGATGGTGGCTATTAAAGAAAAACAATAATGTTTTTTTTCATGGCGGAGGAACAGGTTGCTTTAGTTCATTTTTAGGAATTGATAAAGAAAAAAAAGTCTCAGTTATTGTTTTAGCAAATTATAGATTAGGAATAAATGACGATCAAAATATTGGATTTTCTTTATTAGAAAGTTTGCAGAAATCAAAAGAAGAATTAGAAATACATTAAAGGATTAATGTGAACATGATTAATATTTTTTTATTATTAAGAACAAATAAGTAGTATTTTTCGATTCGCTGAAAAAATCCATTATTCGCTGATAAATGGTCTGGATTCGCTGATATATTGCTAGATTAACTAATAAGTTCACTAAATTCGCTGATAAAATAAGCTACATCAAATTTCCCTAAATTTTTCAGGCTCATACACCTACAAAATAGTGGCAAAATTTCGATTCGTAAATAAAAGCGGTAGATTCGCAAATAATAGCCACTTTTTCGCAAATAAAATGAAAAAAGCAGTCCTTTTTCTTTGTTTGTATAGCTGTAAAGGTGTGCATCTCTTGGATTTTAACCTTTTTTGCAGTTAAAGTAACTAATTTTTATGATATATTTACCTACCCAACCCGACTATCAGCGAATCATAAAAATGCAACAATCCATCAGAAAAGAGCCAAAATTAAAGAGTATGTCCCAAAGACATAATCTCGGGGTCATACTCTTACTCTGCCAAATTCCTAATTCGAAAACATAAATTCAGTCCTGCTCCCGGTCTGATCGGCAATGACCTCGAGACGCACATCGATCCGTTCTTTTAGTTCCGGCACGTGCGAAATGATGCCTACTAAACGGCCGCTGCTTTGGATATCCATTAATGCTTCAATTGCCTGGTCCAATGATTCAGGATCCAGCGTGCCGAATCCCTCATCAATAAACATCGTTTCCAATGATACGCCGCCGGCATAATTTTGCACCACATCTGCTAGTCCCAAAGCAAGAGATAATGAAGCTTTGAAACTCTCCCCACCCGATAACGTTTTAACATGGCGTTCCTGACCAGTATATTGGTCGAACACCAGCAATTCCAATCCGCTCTGGGCATTTCCTTTGGCACGGTCTGTTTTTCGCAGCAATTGAAAACGCCCTGAGGTCATTTTTCGTAAGCGGACATTGGCTTCTCGTAATATATCATCTAAGAAGGCAGCAAGGACATAACGTTCAAAGGTAATCCGGAAGTTATTTTGCCCCTTTGCAATTTCGTACAGATGACCAATTAACTTGTACCGCTCTTCGAGAACCTTCATCTGCTCATTCAAATTTTCCACTCGGGTATAAATTTCTTCATTGTCCCGTCTCTTAACGAATAGATCCGTGCGCTGCTGAGTTAGAACCTCGATTTTGCTAGACAGACTTCCTAGCTCGAGCTTTAATCCCTCGACATCGGGGGTTTTCACATCCGCCAACAGTTCCGTTAATTCCTCCAGTCGGTCTGAAACCGAACGTAATTCTTCGCGATAGCTGCGGATATCAGCTTCAAGACTGCGAATCTCGCCCTCTGTCCGTTTAGAAGCTGCATAGAGACCATATGTTTCAAAGCCCTGCTCGGCCAGCTTATTTTTAAAGATTTCACGTTCTGTGTCAAGCTCCTCAAGTTTACTGGCATGATGCTTTTCGGCGTCTACTAATCTTGCTGTCTCATTTGAAAGTTTTTCTTTGACCGCTTGTAAATGCTGCTGTGCCGCTTCAAGCTGTTTGACAAGCTGTTCATGGCGCTTTTTCGCAGTGGTTAGTGCTTTTTCATATTCCGCTTCCGACCGCAGATTCTCGGGAATGACGTTCATCATCCTCGTCAAATTCGTTTTCTTTTCGGTGTATTGCACCGTTAAATCTGTCACTTCTGCTGCTAATTGCTGAATCACACTTTGTAAAGCAGCTTTTTCTGATTCTCGTTTCTCTAAGTCTATTTTTACTTGGCCAAGCTGACTAATCTGTTTAGCCAGGTTCGTTTGCAATTGAATAAGAGAATTTTTCGCAGTAACAACTTCTGATTTCACATAGGTTAAATCCGTTTCCGTAAAATCAGCGCGATAAGTACGAATTTCAATTAGCATTTCCGCAACGGCTTCCTGTTGCGTTCGTACGGCTGATTGGCCTTGATAAAGCTTCGCCTCATCCGCAGCCTTTTCCTTTTCCCATTTGTTAAGCTGCTCCTTTGCTGCCTTCAACTCTTCTTCGTTCGGCATGCTACCATCATGCTGGAGAGCAGGCGTTGGATGGTGCTCGGAACCGCATACGGGGCAAGCCTCCCCGTCATGAAGTCTTGAAGCTAACAAGGATGCCTGACCATGGAGCCATTTTCGCTCAATCTCCTCAACAAGTGCCTTTGCATCCATAAATCTCGCAGCCGTATTTTCATAGCGGCCTGATATTACTTTAAGATTTTGCTCGGCCGTTTGCAGTCGTCCGTGGACTTTTTCATATTTTTCCAAGCGGTCTAGCTCCGCTTGAAGTTTTTCAACTTGCCTTTCATTTTCTAAATAGGTTAGCTGTCCCTTTTCAATCTCGGACTTTTGCTGAAGAAGCGATTTAACCATTTGATCATTTTGTTCCACACTTCTTTCTAAGGCTTGCAGCTTTTCCTTAGCCGTCTTTAAAAATGCGCCCTTTAATGCCGTCTCTTTGACCAATGCGGCATATGAATAGACATCGTCTTTCATATTGACCAACCGATTCGCCTCAGCTAGGGCTGCCTGCCGCTCGCCTTCCCGTTCAAGCTCATCCCGCAGCTGCGCTTCATGCTGTTTGGCAAGCCCGTTCAAGCTTTCGATTTTTACATGGAGTGACTTCACATTTGTCTCCAGCTGGTCAGATTCGCGCTTTAAGCGATGGCAAAGCTCCTCCTGCTTCGCTAATAAAGCTGCTTTTTGCGCTCGTTGAACCTGCTTTTCTTTTTCTGCAAATAAATCTTTCTGAGATTCGAGCTGGACTTTTTTCTCCTTCAATTCCTCTTTCGTTTGCAGTTGTTTTAAAATCGCTTCTGCTTTAATTAGCTGCTCTTTTAACCGGTCCTGCTCATAAACTTTGGCTTTTAATTGGCTGTCCAGTTGTTCGAGTAATTCGCCCATACCTGAAATTTCTGCTACTAAAAGCGGCATGATGATCGTGTCATTTACGCTCCCCGCTTCAAGGTAATCATGGAGTTCTTTGTTTGTCACTGCTTGAATACGGCGAATCGCTTCATTTCGTGCCTGCACCTGGTCCTCAACAGACCGTTTCAGTTCAGTTGCTTCTAGCTTTAGCTTTTCTTCGACCATTTTATAAAGCTGAGTATGGAACAGCCGCTGAAGGATGACTTCTTTATCCTTGCTGTCAGAGGTCAACAGCTTGCGGAATTCCCCCTGTGGAATCATCAATATTTGCCGGAATTGGTTGGCATCAATCAACATGATTTCCTTAATTTTTTCTTCGACATCACTGATCTTAGAAGCGATCAGTTTTTTCTCGCCATTCGCGTCCCAGCTATATAATTCGGCCTTTGCTCCAAGCTGGGTATAGCCTTCACCCTTGTCTTTCTTCTTCAGCTGCTGGGGTGACCTGGTAATCGAATACACTTTGTTACGAAGTGCAAAATCAAGGGATACTTCTGTTAACAGGCCGTCAGCGGCAAATTGGCTGCGGAGGTCCGGTCCGCCCCGATCCTCCCCACTCGCTTTTCCATATATCGCATAACTAATTGCATCAAATATCGTTGTTTTCCCGGCACCGGTTTTTCCGGAAATGACAAACATCGTCCGGTTGCCGAGCTCTGAGAAATCAATCGATTCACTGCCTGCATACGGTCCAAATGCCTGCATCGTCAGTTTTAACGGTTTCATTTCACCACATCCTCTCTGAGCACGTTTTCAATCACCGCAGCCATCGCTTCTTTTTTATCCAGCGTAAATTCGGATGTGGTCATTTCTGTGTAAAATTGTTCGAACAACTCAATTTCCGACTTCTTTTCATTGCGAATGGCATTGAAGGATTGTTTCTTTTTCAAATCGGTAAGATCGATTTTTCGTTCCAGATGGAGGACATTCGGGTATATTTGCCGCAATTTATTAATCGGATCAATTAATGCGCCTTCATCCAACAAGGTGATTTTTAAATAATCCTCTAGGCGTTCTTTTTCATAAAATTGCGGATCAAGTAATTCTGCCAAATGCCCTTCTAACTCCCGCATATCATGCTTTGGTGTGAGCGATCGGTAACGATGGGTAAAATCTCCTTTTTCATTCATTTCAATAATCGAAATCGACTTTCTTTGTTTGGCTTCGGAAAAAGAATATTTTAAGAGAGAACCAGAATATTTCACTCTATCATGATGAATAGCATCGGGACTGTGCAGGTGGCCTAGTGCGGTATAGGAAAACGGTTCAAACAATTCGGCACCCACACACCCCGACCCTCCTACGGATAAAACTCGTTCAGAATCGGAGGTTTGACCGCCTAAGACAAAGGCATGTCCAACTAAAACGTTCGGTTCATTCGGATTAATCGTTTCTTCCATCTTGCCAATCATTGCCTTCATCGCATCCTGATGGGAGTGAATCGATTCATCCTCAAGCAGCTGGCGGACGACGCCTGGCTCTGCATATGGCACTAGATAGAAATTCACGCCATTGATTTGTACCGGCTTAAAGCTGTTGGTTATTTTTCCAGATAAATAGAATTGACTATGTTTATACCACGAGCTGCCAAACGAGAGTCTTTCTGCACTATCATGATTTCCGGCGATTGCGACAACTGGTGTTTTTAGCTCGACATTGATTTTAAAAAGAATGTCATCTAGTAACTCAACGGCATCCGTAGGCGGTACGGAACGATCATAAAGATCACCGGCAATGACGACTGCATCCGGTTTCTCTTCAGCGACGATTGCCACAAACTGCTCAAGTGCTTCCCGTTGATTCTCCGTCATATAAACACCATGGACTAATTTGCCTAAATGCCAATCAGCGGTATGAATAAATTTCATCTACTTCACCCCAGTTATTTTTATAAAATTATTAATTTCGACTTTGAGAATTGTCCAGCTCCAGCGCCCTAGCGGCTAGTGTCCTTCGCTCTCCGCCCTACGATAAGTCAAGCACGAATTCGCTCCGCTCTTCGTGTTCCCTTTTTCTCAGTTGGAGCGCTCCACCAGGAAGGCTTCGACAGCATAATCATCGCACGAAGAAAAAGCGGTAGCTTTTTCGAGGAGGCCATACGCCGCTGAACAGGGCGCTTGCGCTTTTCTTATTATTATTATAACAAAATACCATTATGAAAGGATTTGGAAATTCCATGGAATTTTGTTTTTATACAACAAAAAACAGCCCGGCACAAAGGTCCGGGCTGTTGTCATTAGTTTTTTTATAATTACTTTTTAGTTACGTTAGCAGCTTGTGGTCCACGAGCTCCTTCAACTACTTCGAAAGATACTTCTTGACCTTCTTCTAAAGTTTTGAAACCTTCTGTTTGGATGGCAGAATAATGTACAAATACATCGTTTCCGTCTTCAGCTTCGATGAATCCGAAACCTTTTTCTGAGTTAAACCATTTTACTTTACCGTTTTTCATGTAAAAAAATCCTCCTATTGGCTTATAAACGTAAGCCATGTGTAAATTCACCAAATTACAACGTGATAGCTTTACCTTCATTTCCTTATCCAAAAATCGGTTAAAACTTTGAACAAGCTAGTAAAATATAAATCTAATCTCGTGCAACGGCTGATTAAAATTTATCATATTTTTTGCCAAATTGTCAAGGAAGGAAAACACGACAAAAGCCTACAGAATTCTACATTTCCACCCTATTTCGAGAGGGGATTACCTCCTAATCACGATGCGAGAGCAGCCTTTCAAATACTATGTCGAATTTTGCAGAAAAATAATTGTCGATTAATTCAAAATTTACCGATAAATCGCTGTTAATTAATATTTATTCCTTCACCTTTCCATTTTGGGAAATCGAAGTTACCACGATATTCCGGTCAATTTTTCCCAACCGGCACTTTATTCCCTTAATAATGTCCTTCACTAGTAATTCTAAGCCGATATAGGTTAACGATGGAAAATCAGCAAACAGCTTTTTAACCTCCCACTTCAGTTCATTCTTCCCACAAATACTGTGGCGGTTGATTTGATCTATTTCATCTTTTATTTTTGCCATCTCCGTCTTTTGTTCATCTTGCGGCAGAAGTGCCAGTTCATCGAGCCGCTTAAGGAATTCGACTGATTTTTCAATTTTAACGGCCACCTCATCATAAACATCCTTCGTTACGATGTTATTTTTGTATTTAAATTCATTTAATTTTAGGGCGGAATCGTAGGTGGCTCTAACAATGTCCTCTCTGGTCATTTTTTTCGTTTCATAGCTGAGCATATTTTTCCATGATGGCTGTTTCATTGCCGCCCGGAAATCTTCAAGCTTAAAGCAGAATTTTTTATAACCAAATGTTTCCGGGTGTTCAAATGCCGGACTGCCGGGATCGAGAAATGGCGAAAGCGGCGCAACAAAATACGAAATACGCAAATCTTCACCACACTCTTTGTGAATAATTTCACAAAAATCAACATTCCGCATTGCACTATCATAATCTTGGTTAGGTATCCCCGTCATAAAGAATAAATCAATCTTAGCACAATCATGTTTTAAGGCATATTGGAGCATTTCGATTACTTTAACATTTGTACATGGAAGCTTGCCATTATATTTACGAATATCTTCATCGGCCGATTCAAGCGTTAGCTCAATACTATATTTAGGCATGGCCTTGTTTAAGCGCTTAAAAAATTCTTCATCTGCATAATTAAACAATTCAAAGACAATTTCGTTCTTCAAGTCCATTTTTTCTAAACCGGTTAAGAATTCATCCACATACTCTTTGCCGCCCTGCCTAATATCATTTAAAAGGAAAATCGGTGCCCGGGTGAAGCGTTGAATTAACGCGATATCCTCCAGCATTTTCTTCGGCGAGCGCATCACCAGTTTTTTTCGATTACAGTTAAGCTCGTAGGCATCTTTAGAGCCGCCGCAAATTAAACAATTATACGTACAGCCTTTTGAAGTTAGGATGGCCGTATTTGGGTATTGGAGCCACCCCTTGTAAGGCAATGGGTCTAATAGATTAAAATACTTAAAGACAGAGCGAATGATATAACGGTAGCCCGGTAAATTAAACTCATCCAGACTGTCAGGCACATAGGTCATCGCGTTATAATGGCAGGAATCGCCGCGTTTCCAAGTTAAATTTGGTATATCGAAAAAACTGTCATTAGATTTATTTTCAAGCTTATTCAAGAGCATTAGAATTAGCTTTTCAGTTGTATCGCCGCGGACAACAAAATTGATCCAAGGATACTCAATTAATTCCTTATGAAAATAAGTGCTGGAAAGTCCGCCAAACATAACGGGTGTATTTGGGTGATACTTCTTGATGATTTTTGCTAATTCCACGCTGCCATGGGCATGCGGAAGCCAGTGAAGATCAATGCCAAACGCCTTTGTCTTGATTTTTCTGATTTTCTTTTCAACGTCAAAATTGGGATTTAACAGCATACGATTAGCGATATTGATGATCTTCACTTTTAGCCCAAAGCGTTCCAGATAGTCTCCAATGCTTGTTAACCCAATTGGGTACATTTCAAATACAGGTGAAGACGGAACGACATCGCTAATTGGGCCGGTAAACAGCATCTCTTTGCGGAAATCATATACCGTAGGCGGATGAAGCAAGACCAAATCATACATATTCAATCACCTTCCTAATATTTCTATCTAGTACTATTACCTTAATAGTAATCTAATTTTTAGAGAATGGCCGGACAAAATATTACAAATTAACGATAATTACCAAAATATTACAATAAACACTTTTTCACGATAAAAATAGAAAAAACCGAAGAATTTAATTCTTCGGGGCTGCCGTCAACTCATCATCGTCTTTAAACTTATCCAATATCGTGATGGTATCCACGAGATGATTGTTAAAAATTTGCCTTGCTACGGCTAACAATTCAATAATCATCGGGTCCTTTAATGTGTAGATGACTTTATTTCCTTCTTTCGTTCCTGTGACAATATTCTTCGCTCTTAGAATCGTAAGCTGCTGAGAAACTGCCGACCCCTCACTGCCAACAAGGGTTTGAATTTCATTTACATTCTTATCCCCTTCTGCCAACAGCTCTAAAATTCGGATTCTTAATGGGTGAGCTAATGCTTTAAAAAAATCTGCTTTAAATTGCTGCATTTCCAAATTCAATTCATCATCACCTTTCTAAGAAAAGCACAAGCGCCCTGGTCAGCCCCGACAAGCACAAGACGAGCCGGACGAAAGGTTGCTTTTTAATCTTTTGGCCGGATTGGCTTGTGACCTCGAGGGGGATAGGCGCTGGAGCTAGACAATACTAATAACTAGAAAGTAGCTGTAAGCTTTTTCCTACTTCCTTCTACAGCCTCCACAGCTGAGAATTTTTTGCATTCTCTGAAAGCAAAATGTTTGCAGCCGAGGCACTTATTTTTATTAATTTGCGATAGTGCATATTGAATGGCCTCACCGGTGTGTTCAAAAAAATGTTCACTACCAATCGCTTCGTATAGGCCTGTTTTTTGTAAAACTCTTTCCGGTTGTTGATTTAAACCCGATACCAATACTATACCATTTTTCGAAAAATGGTGGATAATCCGCGCTAAATTCGCTTCTCCGGTTGTATCGATAAACGGAACTCGGCCCATTCTTAACAATAGAACTTTTGGCCGATAATTGATCGTCTTCATAATGGTTTCCTCAAATGTTAGCGCCGCTCCAAAAAATAGCGGCCCTTCCACATTAAAGATACTGATTTGTGGACAGTCATGTGTATCCGTAACCATGCCTGTCTCCACCTTTTCATGTTTCGTATCAGGGTTGGGCAATGCCTTTTTTGTAACCATCACATCACTCATCCGTTTGGCAAACAGAATCGCAGACATGATGAGACCCACTTCGACGGCCATCGTCAAGTTGACAAAAACCGTTAAGAGAAATGTAACGACTAATACAAGTGAATCGGTTGATTTTGTTTTTAAAATATGAGCGAATACTTTTCGCTCACTCATGTTCCAGGCAACTACCATGAGGATGGGTGCCATGCTTGCTAATGGAATATAGGAAGCATAAGGGGCAAAAAACAATAAGACAAGTAACACCACGACCCCATGGATGATTCCTGAAAAAGGTGAGACGGCTCCATTCTTAATGTTAGTTGCTGTCCGGGCAATCGCACCGGTCGCAGGAATTCCGCCAAATAGGGGTGTAATCATGTTGGCAATCCCCTGACCGACTAATTCCTTGTTGCTGTTATGCTTACTATTCGTCATCCCATCTGCCACAACTGCCGAAAGCAATGATTCAATACCTCCGAGCATGGCAATTATGAAGGCAGGCTTAATTAGTTTAATAATGATCTCCATATTAATGTTCGGGATATGGATATGCGGTATTGTACTTGGGATTGCACCATAAGCTGTTCCGATTGTAGCTACCTGAGTTGGAAAAAACAGTGTGGCAACTAGGGTTGAAACAATGAGGCCAATAAGCGGCCCCGGAACTTTTGGCGCAATTTTCGGTGTCAGGATCACGGTTACTAAACAAATGGCTGCTGTTAACACACTATAAATGCTGGTTGTGTTCAGGTGGATGACAATCTCCTGAATATTCCTTATAAATTCCTCATGCTTCTTTATTCCCTCTAACCCTAGGAAACTAGCTAACTGACCGGTAAAAATAGTGACAGCTATTCCGGTGGTAAACCCGATTGTGACAGGTCTAGGGATATATTTAATCAAGGAACCTAGTTTAAAAATCCCCATTAACATTAGAATAATGCCCGCCATAAAACCGGCAATAAGTAAATTTTCATAGCCGTAGGTCATGACAATCCCAAACAAAATTGGAATGAATGCCCCGGTTGGCCCGCCAATTTGATACTTTGAGCCGCCAAATAACGAGATGAGAATCCCGGCAACAATGGTCGTATAGATTCCATACTCTGGCTTCACCCCTGAAGCAATCGCGAATGCCATTCCAAGAGGAATCGCGATGACCCCAACAATCACCCCTGCAAGGAGATCCTTTGGCAAACTATTTAAGGAATAGTGATGGAACCTTTTGTCAGTAAACATATTCACCCTTCTTATCTTTTTGTTATTGTATATCTGATTATTTGAATATACGATAATAATGAATAACAGGCAAGTGTTTTCTTCAATAATAATTCTCTTGTATTTTATATTGAGATCGTGTTATAATAACCAAGCGATGAGCTGAGTTGTGTAAGTCGAGAAACATTCCTTAATGGAGCGCACTATGTGGAGTGTGGTTTTTCGCCTCAATACGCAAAGACGTCTGTTTATACAGACGTCTTTTTTATTTTCAAACAAAGCGAAATCAACATTCAGTTATAAAAAGCCAATCTGAAACAAAAAACCGAGCATCAAAATGAGCTCGGCTTAAAGCTTCTGAACAAATTCAAATAATCCGCGTCTAGCAGTGGAGCGGGCTTCAGCCCGTGCACCCTTTTTCTGCTTTTGTTTCTTCTTGACAACCTGGAAACCATCTAAGTTCTCTTCCAATTCCTTCTTAATAAAATTGATGATCACTATCACAACAAAGTACCCAATGACTGGACTCAAGATGGCCCATGGAGCCCGGATAATTTCGCTAAAATTCTGCCCAATTAAACCTGCCCATTCATTGGATAAGGATGCCGGCTTTTCTGGAGAATCATAGCCAAAAACCCCTGCCCTGTTCCGTCCCCCCAGAAACATGCCAAATAGACCAAGCTGCATCGTAATATGGAGAGTACTAATAATCTGCTGAACAGTAAATAAAATACCATAAGAGCCAATATAGGGACGCAAATGTTTCCTTACAATATGAAGTCTGCCTGCCCCCATTAAGAATGAGCTTTGCACAAATGACGTTTTTATTAATTCATCCGTTACATCTGATGCGAATAGGGTAACCGATGGAAAGCCAATAAAAACGAGAATCATAATTTGATAGGTGACAATCATAGATACGGGCGCATCAGAAAAATTTCCGACAATCGGGAGCATTAAAATAATCCCTAGAAGAATCGATGGTATATAGCGAAAAGTTAAAAAAAAGTCCTTAAAATAACTTTTTAAAAAGGGAGCCCAAAGGGACAGAATGATTCCGAAAATCCCGCCTAGAAGCACTCTTAAGACAGCTACTCCAAAAGCCGTTATTAACGTAAATTGGGCTCCATAAAGTAATAGCCAGTGTATATCCTCGCCATTTCGATTGGTTCCCAGTAAATGATTTTCCGAAGGAGGAAACGGTGCCCGGCCAATAACTGTGCCTTGATCATCTTTCACTAAAACCTGATGATTAAAATCCTTTGGTCCGTAATAAGGATATAAAATACTCATTACTAGCAGGAGAAGGAGTAAGGATGAACCAATGATTGTCTTTCTATATTTTCTCATATACTCACTGCCTCTTTCCCTTTGATAAATTTAGAGATGAACCATGCCAATGCTTCCATAACCAGGAGCGGAATGGCTAACATCAATAAACAAGCTACTAGTGACGCGAAATCTCCGCCCATAAACAGGAGCTTTAGAAATTGCTGTGTAAAGCCATTAATGTTAAACACGTATTCAACAAGATAAATATTCGATAATAAAACCCACACAATTGTTCGCAGCTGCAATATTAAAAGTGGAAAAATGTTTCTCATAATATGTACAAGTAATATACTTAAACGACCAATTCCTTTTGCTTTCGCGTAAAGTACATATTGCTGATTTTGTTCTTCAGTTATGACTTTTACAAGGAACTGTAGCAATAAGAACAGCGGGAGAAACGAAACTGTCATGATTGGAACAAAATACGGTTTATTACCAAATACCCCATAAAGCTGTAAAAACTTTAATCCCGTTGTTTTATATAGGGTGATTACAAATAACATAAACAAAAGAATCACTAGTAAATCTGGCACGGCCTCAAAAAAATTAATGCCGTTTTTTAAGCGATTGCTTACTTTTTCCGGTGTTAGCATAATCAAAATAGAGATGACTATGGCTAGGAAAATGATAACGATAAGGCTCCCACCAAGAATCGTCATCGTGTACTGATAACTATTGGTTATGTCTAATTCCTTAAATAACTCTAGGTAGCTGCTATCATTCATTTGGATTAACGATTGAAAATTAAACTTAAGACCGTCCCAAAAGCTCCTAAAATCGACTAGAACTGTATCCTCCGCGCTCCCAAAAACCAATGGTAACGTGAAAATAAATAGGAAACCAAAAAGGATCAAAATTATTCTAATAAGCGAGCGTAATAAACGTTTCATCTCATCCCCCACGATTTACAAAAAAATTAGTCCTCTCTCTTTTTACCATTTAATTAGTATTTTTGCAATATTCCTAATTTAAAACCCAAACCTATTCTCTTAAAATCTAAAAGGCCTGCCATTTTAGCGGCATGCCTGATTGCTATGATAAATTTTCAATCATGTAAAAAATCGAATTTCCCTGTGTGAGTTTGTGCAGCTGGAAGCGGTTTTTCCTTCTTTCTTTTTCGTTTCGTTTTCATCAATTGTACCCCAAGAATATTATTCTCAAGTTCTTTTTTTATCATATTGATAATTAAAATAAGCACGAAAAAGCCCAATAAAGGAGCGAAAACGATCCAAGGCATCTGGGTAAACTCGGTAAAATTCTGCCCAATTAACCCAGCCCATTCATAGGACATGGATGCTAGCTTGGGCCTTCCATAGGGATCATCATATCCAAAAATCCCAGCCCGATTGGCCCCGCCAAGAAAAAGTTCAAAAATACTAAGCTGCATGATGATTTGCAGCGTACTTAAAATCTGCTGAACGGTAAATAAAATACCGTAGGAGCGCATATATGGCAGCAATTGCCGTTTTATTATATGGAAATTCCCTGCCCCCATTAAATAGGAGCTTTGAACAAATGAAGTTTTCAATAATTCATCTGTAATATCTGCTGCAAAAACAGTAACTGATGGGAATCCAATAAAAACTAAAATAATCAATTGATAGGTAACAATGGAGGATATGGCAACATCATCAGGGAACTTAATCGGTATCATCAATATAATCGCAATTAAGATGGACGGAATATAACGCATCGTTAGGAAAAAGTCTTTAAAATACCTTTTTAAAAATGGCGCCCAAAGTGAAATAATTATCCCAACAATCCCACCAAAAATGACTCTTAGAACGGCAACGCTAAAAGCGGCGATTAACGTAAATTTCACACCATAGAGCAAAACCCAATGAACATCCTCGCCATTACGCGTGGTTCCAAGCCAATGTTCTTCTGATGGAGGAAACGGAGCCCTATCGATTACTCGACCATTTTCATCGTGGATCAATACTTTCTGATTAAAATCAGCCGGACCGTATAATGGGTATAAACAACTCATCAATAATATAATGAGCAGCAAGGAAGAGCCGATGATTGTCTTCTTATAACGCCTCATAAACTAACCGCCTCCGTCCCTTTAATCCGTTTTGAAACCAACCATCCTGCCGCCTCAATTACCAGCAGCGGGAGGGATAGCAT
The DNA here is from genome assembly GCF_001026695.1 of Neobacillus vireti. GTDB lineage: Bacteria > Bacillota > Bacilli > Bacillales > Cytobacillaceae > Neobacillus > Neobacillus vireti. Next base: position 681,450 of record NZ_LDNB01000002.1, on the reverse strand, counting down.
CAATAGACAGGCAACAAGCGATGCAAAATCTCCGCCTTGATAAATAATAATCACAAACTGCTTCGTAAACCCGTTAATATTAAACATGTGTTCGACCAAATAAATATTCGATAACAATACCCAAATAACGGTTCTTAATTGTAAAACGATTAACGGTAAAATATTTCGAATCATATGTATGAGTAAGGTTCTTAATCGGCCTATTCCCTTGGCTTTCACATACAGAACGTAAAGCTGATTTTGTTCCTCGGTAATCACTTGAATTAGAAATTGTAACAGTAAGAACAGCGGCAGGAAAGAAACTGTAATTATTGGAATAAAATACGGTTTCACCCCAAAGACTCCGTAAAGCCGTAAAAACTTGAATCCCGTAGCTTTATAAAGGGAAATAACAAAGAACTGAAACAAAAAAATAATCAGTAAATCAGGGACAGCCTCGAAAAAATTGACACCATTTTTCAAGTAAATTCTTATCTTTTCCGGCGCTATCATTATCAAAACCATTGTAACCATCGCAATTAGAATGATGCCCGTAAGGCTAATAAGCAGGATGGACATTGTATACTGATAGCTTCCTGTTATATCCAGTTGTTTAAATAAGCTTAAATACATGTCATCCTTTATTTGAAATAGAAATTGAAGGTTGTTCTTTACAACCTCCCAAAACTGATCGAAATGAATTTCTACCGAATCCACTCCGATTCCCAATATTAAAGGAAGATTAAAAATAAAGAGAAACCCGGATAGGACCAAAGCTGATCTAAAAAGTGCACTTAACAACCGTTTCATTTTACACCCCCACAAAAAATGTCATTTTACTATCACTCTTCCCCCACTTTCATTGTAATCTGTATCAAAAAGGGAATTTCACCATCACTTTTCCCCCTCACTCTTTGTAATCTGCCTTTGCTAATATTCTCAATTTTATTAGACGAAAACCAAGGAAATTAGTTTCACAAAATGGAAAAAGCATGCAAATTACCTGCATGCTTTTACTTTCCTAATTTAGTTGGAGATCCTTTAATTTATCCGTTACTTCCGCTCGTTTTAGATTATACGATTGCCAAGCATGGCTCTCTGATTGGGCTTCCTCCTGCCGCTCAAGCAAAATCGTATGTAACTCTGGGATATTCCTATCCCTTTCATACAATTCAATTAATCCAAGTACACCAGTTGACGACAATTGGTTAAGGTAGTGAACATCAATTTTCCCGCTGACCTCATAACGATTGATATTTTCTTTGACCACAATTTTATCCAAATCAATGACTGTGATCGTTGTAAAATATAGTAATGAAGAAATGAAATAGAAATGCAGTAATGACAGCTTCTCAATCCAAATTTTCACCAATGTATACGTAAAGATGACCGCTAGGAAAATCATAAAGGAATGGACGAGCACTCTGATGAAAGAAAAGCCATACGCATCCTCATACAAACTTAACCGTAAAAAGGCAGAGCTTAACATCACCGAACTTGCCAGAACGAGAACCGTAAGCATGACTTGTGTCAATCGTTTCATGATGCCAGTTGTACGATTTACAAATGTAAGTACAGTAACGGTTATCGACAAATTGATGAGTGTGACAAATAAAAGTTCAAAGAATCCTTTGCGCGCGTATTCTGCATAAGTAAAGTCTCCTTGCAAGGTTCCGCTGAAGAAATACTTAAACTGGACAAGTGTAAATAATACATAAACAACATTGATTAAAATTAACACGGTTATTGTGATAATAGCATCGAGCTGGATCACTTGCTGATCTGTTTGCTGCTTGATGACCTTTATTTGCTTTTTAATCAGCACCTGCATGAAGCCAAAGAAGACTGCAGTACAGAAGAGGATTATGATAAACCGGATAATCCCTTCCGCATCAAAAATACGGAACCAATCTGGGATATTGCCAATCATTCGTTCAAACTGTGTATCTGCTGACATTAGCAATCTTAAGACGATTAACAACACGGGAACGGAAATTAATACACCAATCATTACCTTTTTCCAGATGATTAATTTATCCTCAGCCACCCCTTGCTTTAAACTTTTTCCAAACAGTCCAGTAAATGCGGCATTATATTTAATAGCGTCTAAAAGCCTGGTAAAAAAATAGCTGACAAATGATGACTGGTTCCATTTAAAGTTTTTCGGACTCGTGACTAAGACAAGATGAAATAGAACTAAGCCAGGAATCACCAAAATATTAAGAGCGTAAAAAAACAGATTTTCATTTAAGAAATAGCTTGCCGAGAGCAGCCATATACAGCAAAGAACCAAGTACCCGATTCGCTGATGGGAAAAGGGAAAGCGCCGATATCGCCACATAAATACAGAGTAGAATGCTAAAATAAATACGAAATACGAGATCCCAATTCTATCACGAAAAAATGATTCCTCCGCTAAAATTCCCAGCAGCAGGCATCCAACTAAAAAGAGCCAATCAGATTTCCCAATTTTCATTTCCATATACATCCCTCTTTATTGTAGAATTTCTATATATATAGTATTACTAGGTATATTTGCAAAAAAACTGCCTATATCGAAGCTTTCCGCCCCCAGCGGTATCCAATCCAGGTTACTGGGTATAGGATACCCGTAAAAATGATACAAGCAATGATAAACGTTTTGGTTAATAACGGAGCGAACCACGAATGAGGTATAATTTGAAAAACGGTTAGGATCATTAACACCACATTCGGGATGAGCGCAAGTAAAAATGTCCTTCTTAGCAGCTTTCTCCCGCTGTGCCCAAACCCTTTGCCGATTTCGTACCCAAGTAGTGCCCAAAAGAATAAATACAAAAAGGCAATTAGGGTGGGAATCGCTGTTAACCTGTTCCAAATGGCCGACAGCCACTCCCATTGATAAAGATTATGAGCGAGTGTTAATAAACTGCCTCCTCCAAAAAGAAGGATATTAAGCAGAATAAACAGCCACTTCATGTTGCTCGGTGTAGCAGTCAGCTCTTCTTTCCACATAGCGGTAATTTCTTCCGGGCTTCCAAGTCTTGTGAAGATTCTGTCTGTAACCTCCGCTTCGTTCGTACAATCATAGGATTCAATGATAATTTCGTCGATATGCGACTCATACTCAAGAAGGATACATTCTTTATCGGGATGATTTCCAAGCCCGTTTGCCAATTCTTCCAAAAACCTATTCTTCGGCCGTTCCATGCTTTGATCTCCCTATCACCTTGTTCATCACTTGAACAAAGTCCCGCCATTCACGTGTTTTTTCGTCTAATAATTCTTTCCCTGCCAAGGTAATCCGGTAATATTTGCGCGCCGGACCTTTCTCCTGTTCCTGCCAGTAACATTCGATATACTCTTGCTTTTCGAGTTTATGGAGTGCAGGATACAATGTACCCTCTTTCACGCTCAAGCCATTGTCACTGCGCTTCTCTAATTCTTTGACTAATTCATAACCATACATATCCCGCTCATTTAATAATTGCAGCAGGATTAATGATGTACTTCCTTTTACCAATTCACGATTAAACATCTTCTCACCTACCTAGAAATATTAGGTACATAGAAATTCTACACCGTCATAATTATTTTGTAAAGTCTTTTGAAAAAAATAGTGACGATTTTGGAATCGCCACTGCTGTTGGTATACTATTTCATTTTTAAATTGTCTTTCTGACGCTCAATGTATTGATCCCGTTCGCCGCCGTCAGATAATTCCTCAGAAAACTCATGTTTTGCCTCTTCCCCTACTAATTCGCCAGTCTTGATTGTCTTCGGTGCTAAATTATTATTTGGGGCAGATTGCGCATTCCATTTACCCATCCATATCACCTCTTTTTGTCTTAGTATTTGGGGGTTTCTAAGAGATTATCCTCTTAAAAAAATTCTAATTATTCTCACAAAATCAGCGATTTTTTCATAAAATATATTATTATCCAATAGTAATTGAATGAAAAAGCAGAATTATTTATCCCCTTAATAGACCGAAATGAAATAGAACCAAACAAGTATAATAATTCCATTTTATTATCATACTAAGAAAAAACGATGAGGTGAAGAAAATGGGACTACTCAACTCATTTAATCAATGGAAAGAAACAAGGTATCAAAATCATATCTCGACAATGAAAGACCAAGGCAAATGTCCTGATTGTCAAGGTCGGGGCTATACCGTGTACCCTTATAATGAATTTGCTTACTTTAATTCGTTCGAATGTCCGAGTTGTCATGGCAGCGGCCATTACACGGATTGGGAGGAAATGCAATAAAAATAAAAAGGACTTGTATCATTTTATTATGACACATGTCCTTTTTTATCTACCTAATTTTATCCACGCTTCTTAATTACGCTCTGATATGTTTTTGATGTTCTTACTTCGACGGTAAGTGATCCTTTTTTGACAATAGCCTTTAAGAGGACCGGTACGCCAGTTGTGTTTTTAAATCTAAAATCGGGGCCCCCATAGGAGACCGTTGCGTCTCTTCCAGTAGGAACATAGCCTACATGGAGCGAGTGGTTATGTTTTTCAATATAACCAACTGCTAATTGATCAATCGCATTATACAAGGTAGACGAGGTCTGGCAAATTCCGCCTCCAATCCCCTCTACTAATTTTCCCTCAACGGCTTCCGGAGCGGGTTGATACCCGTGTTCTGCATCACTGGGTCCTACTGTTGTATTAAACGAGAAAGAGTCCTGGTTGCCGAGAATTACATTATTAATGGCCTCTGCTGATAAGGCGATATTTTTAGTTCTTCCGGCTACACTGCCATTAAAATAGGTGGTAAAGGAAGCAACAATAACCTCTCCCAAACTGGCTGCCTCCTCAGGGTTATATCCACTTGCTGTAACATAAAGTGGAATTTCTACATTTCCGCCTTTTTCGGAGGCTTGAAATACGTTTTCGATTAACTCGGCTTCGTCAAGTATCGTTTGCGGAGTCCCTTTTACAACCTGATCATTTGCATCGAGCTTATCAAGAATCATCCGCTTGTCATATCCGGGTGATTCTTTAGTCCCCCTAGCAAGTTCCTTTGCCCATTTGCCGATTTCGGCTTTATACTTTTCAGCATCGATGCCATACCCAAAGTCCTTCGGTGTAAAAGTTTTCATAACATCCTTTGTATTTGGATCGATAATATTAACAATAACCGGCTTCTCTTCCTCTTTTTTCTTCGCTCTCTCCTTCTTTTCTGCCTTCTTCGGGTGCAATTCCGATGCTTTTACTTGCTGTTCTTTGGTCGTCTGATCAGAACAGCCGCTTAAACCTATTAAACTACCTACCAACAATAATGAAATTGCCCAAGTAAACTTTGCCATTTTCTCCAAACTAGTCCCCTTTTACTGTTAACCTTATTTTTCCTTTTATTCTTTTAGACGTCTTCGCATGGAGTTTAGTTTCATTGATAACCTAATCTATTCCACTTTTATTTCCATTTTCCTGCAAAAAATTCCAAACTAGTATTTTAGATTTATTATATTACTTTAAATTTGTTTACTAAAGAGTTTTTTGGAAAATGAACGATACTTAACAATGAATAAAAAGTTTGATTTCGTACATAGTATATGTATGTTTGTTTCATTTTTTGGGGGTGTCGAAAATTGTCTGTTTTTGTATACCAGACGTTTGTGATTAAGCAAGGGAAATTTAAAGAGGGAATAGAAAATTTAAAAGAGATTAAAAAATTCAGAAATGAACATTATGCTCATAAGGTCGAAATATTAGCACCCGTTTCCGGTAAAGACCACACCTATGCGCTGCTTTCTACTTATGAAGGATTAGCAGAAATGGAATTACAGAATAAAAGGATGTTCGACGATGAAGAATACCTAAAACTGATTGGAGATTTTTTTCTCGAAAATATTGCTGAAGGAAGTATGTATACGCAAATTCACCGATCCATTTAAGCAATGAATTTATAGGACATACCTTGGATTAGGATGCCCTATAAATTCTTTTTTTTCGTTATTTGATTAATCTCTTTCCAAAAGTGAGGCACCGGCAATTCCCGGTTTGGTCATTTCATAGATATTTAAAATTAGGTCTAGCTCTTCTGCAGATAATACATCATACTTCAAGCAAAGTTCTCGAACAGATTTTCCGGTCACAGTTGCCTCTTTGGCAATCCGTGCCGCCACTTCGTAACCTAAATGCGGATTTACGGCCGTGATGATGCCAACACTTTTTTCTACATATTCTAATAACCGGGCTTCATTTGCTTCAATCCCGGAGAGACAATGGTCAGTAAATGAGCGGAATCCGTTATTCATAATACTAATCGATTGAAGCAAGTTAAAGACTAATACAGGCTCCATAACGTTTAATTCCAGCTGGCCTGCTTCAGAAGCGAGGCAAATGGTATGATCGTTTCCAATCACCTGGAAGGCTATTTGATTAATAAGTTCCGGCATGACTGGGTTCACTTTACCCGGCATAATCGAAGAACCGGGCTGACGAGCCGGCAGAGTAATCTCAGCTAGCCCTGCACGAGGACCCGAAGCCATCAGCCTAAGGTCATTAGCTATTTTCGACATGTTCATCATACAAACTTTCAATGCCGCAGAAACTTCGGTATAGGCATCCGTGTTTTGCGTAGCATCAACAAGATGCTCGGCATTGACCAATGGTAATCCACTTATTTGTGCAAGATGTTCAACGACATCTTTAATATATTTGGGGTCTGCATTTAATCCAGTCCCAACGGCTGTGGCTCCCATATTGACTTCGAACAAATGACCTTGTGAGTGTTGAATCCGTTTCATATCCCGTTCCAGCACGCGGCTGTAAGCCTCAAATTCCTGGCCAAGTCGAATTGGCACCGCATCTTGAAGATGGGTGCGCCCCATTTTGATAACGTTTTCAAACTGCTTTGCCTTAGCTTTAAAAACCTGATGCATATCTTTCATCGTCTTAAGCAATTTTTCAAGGAGCTTTAATGTGGCAATATGTATGGCTGTAGGAAACACATCATTTGTCGATTGCGACATATTAACATGACTATTTGGACTTAAATGCATATAAGCGCCTTTTTCGTGTCCGAGCAATTCAAGGGCACGGTTCGCAATCACTTCATTTGCATTCATATTCATCGATGTCCCTGCTCCGCCTTGGATGGGGTCAACAATGAATTGATCATGCCACTTTCCTTCGATAATTTCTTCGGCTGCTTGACACATAACATTTCCAAGACCGCTGTACAACCGCTTCGTATTCATATTTGCAATCGCAGCCGCTTTTTTAACCATTGCCAGCGCCATGATTAACTCTTCGTTAATGCGATAACCTGTAATCGGAAAATTTTCAACTGCCCTCAAGGTCTGTATACCATAATAGGCATCAATTGGTATCTCTTTTTCCCCTAAAAAATCTTGTTCAATTCTTGTTGCGTCCATAAGCATCTGACAACACTCCTATTATAGAAACGATTTTACTTCCCTCAGAAATCATAACAGCTTATTCAATTCCTGTCTCCCATTTGCACTATTATTTCAATAATAATACAAAAAACCAATCAACTTAAGCTAAAAGACACTTTTTCCTTTGGCAATTATTACTAAAGGATGCAAAAATTACAGCACATTACTGTTAAGAAATAAATGCAAACTATTATTATTAAACATATGGTGTCAGGCACCGTAAATTATCTTTTCTTCCCCATCGGCAAATGGTATGATATTGTCCGAGATTACTATAATTCAAGGATGGATAAAATGCAGAAACTACAATATTTTGCTCTTATTTTCACATTACTATTATCCGGCTGCAGTTTGAAGGAAGTAAATGCAAGCACCCATAAAGTAGACATGCCTGCAGCAAATTCAAAAGTAACGATGAAAATGAGCAAGGTTTCGCCACAAATTAAAAAAATTCCCGTATTTGAGCCCCAAGCAACTATTGCGATTAGTCCGATTGCTTTTGATTCTACTCATGCTGTCCTTTCAACAGTAGGTAGAAAAAATGATGTTTCCAAAATTAATTACCATATTTGGTGCACTGCAGATGGTAAAAAAGGTATAAAGATGTTCACAGCTACTCAAAAAGAAAATGACTTTCCATTCTTATTTGATATAAAGGAATTTTCCGGATCTCGGGGTGAGTATCAGATTGAGGCATACGAGGTAACTGAAGATGGATCTCAAATCCTGCTTGCAAAATCAACTTTGACGTTTCAACAGCGTGTACCCATTCTAATGTATCATGCGATTGATGAATATAAAGGGGTGGGGTTAAAGGATTTATTCGTTACCCCCGCTAATTTTGAAGCGCAAATGAGCTATTTAAAGGATAAGGATTACACTCTTCTTACATTTGAACGCTGGGATGAAGTCAATAAAGTAAATAAACCGATACTTGTCACTTTCGATGACGGCATGAAAAACAACTTAAATGCCTTTCGAATTCTTCAAGAATTGAAAGATGATCAGTTTCAGCCTACAGCTACTGAATATGTTATCGCAGGCTCGATTGACAGCAGTCCCTCCCGTCTGTCAACGGAGGATATAAAAGAAATGGTGAATTCAGGGATTTTCTCAATCCAATCCCACACGATGTCACATGCAGATCTGCCAGAAATAACGAATTACGAACAAGAATTGAATGCTGCAAAGGAAAAAATCGAGCAAATTACTGGTAAGCCTGTAATTGCGATTGCCTACCCATTTGGCCATTTCAATGATCAGGTCGTTGAGGAAACGAAAAAGTATTACAAATTTGCAACTACAACTAAGCCAGGGCAATTTATCGAAAAAGGCGAAACCGATGAATTCATGCGCATGCGCCGAGTGCGAATATCCAACTCCACAACCATCAATCAATTCGCCGCTATGGTTGAACCTAGGTAGGAACTTTGTAAAAGGTGACTGATAGAGTCACCTTTTTTCTGTGAATATTTTGGCGATTACCAATAGAACTTATATTGGTGACCACTTTTTCTTTTTTGGGGACGTTTCGGTCACCAATAGAATCGTAATTTTCTTAAAGCTTCTTTTCAAAATTCTTAAGCCATTTTTTTTGCCTCGCACTGCATATCAGATAGGAAATGACTGAAATCCCAACGATGCCTGCAGAGATTTGTAATATTAGCGGATCATTCATATAGAGTCCGAAAAAGCCGCCTGCCATTCCTAGGACACCCAAGAAAAACGACTGCTTTTTTTGATTTTCAAAAATTGAAAAATAAAACTCACTTTGATGCTGCCTTTCTTTTTGCTCAAGGAGTCTTTTTGGAGTTTTTAGTAAATCAGTAATAGAATGGAATATTTGAAAAACAGGCTGAGCTTGGACCCATTTCACTAGTAGCTTCCATTTATTTTGATTACCTTGTTTTAACCAATCGATAAACGCAGGTTTTGCAATCTCCAAAAATTCTTGATTCGGGTTAATGGTATGGAGCATCCCCTCAACGGTAACAAATGAACGTCCCAAGAAAACAAACCGTGTTGGCACTTGGATTGGCAGCGATTTAATCATCTCGTTAACATCCCTTTTCACTTGAAAAAGATCCATTTCTTTCAACTGGTTAAAATCAATTGAAAGGGCTTCTTTAAGTAATGGTTCTATCGTTTTTGAGTTTGCATCTGGAAGAAAAAAGCCCAAATCCATCAATACTTTTACGGCCATAGAATAATTTTTTGCAAATATTGATTGGATTAAATCTTGAAAATTCATAGCATCCTTCTTAGAAATTTCTCCCACCATCCCAAAATCAAGCAGGACAAGGGTGCCATCCGACTTTATCATGACATTTCCTGCATGTGGGTCCGCATGAAAAACCCCTGCTTCTACCCATTGAGGAATGAATAATCGAAATAACCGCTGTGATAATTCTACCCTGTCAATCGAATAGCGCTCTAAAAAATCCACCTCGGTAATTCTAGCCGCATCAACCCATTCCAATACCATCACCTTTGATGTACAAAGTTCAGGATACACCTTGGGGATATGAAGCTTGGGAAAGGCCTGAAACCGCTGCCGGAAATGGATAACAGCTTCCATTTCTTTCATAAAATCTACTTCTCGTTCAATCACCGTTTTTAACTCTTGGTACAACAGTTTAAAATTGATAAACCCTTTAGGAACAGGTGCAAAGTGATCCGCAAACCAAATAATAATGGCCAATGAACGAAAATCAGTTTGGATAATTGACCGGATTTCTGGACGCTGCACCTTTACCGCTACTGTGGTTCCGTCCTTTAATTTGCCGCGGTAAACTTCTCCAATGGAAGCGGAAGCCACTGCTTTTGCGTCAATTGAAGCCAGTATGTCTTCAATTGGCCCTCCCCATTCCCTTTCCAATTCGAGGCTAATTTCTTCCCAAGGAGAGGCCGGTACTTGGTCAACTAAATCCTGAATTTGATTAATAAAACTAGCTGGAAGCAAATCGGCCCGAATACTTAAAAATTGCCCAACTTTGATTAATAATCCCTCTAACTCAAATAAAGTTTGACGAAATTCCTGACCAATTTTACCCCATAGTTTTTCCCGTTCCGATTGTGATTTTTTTAAAATTCGATACCAATACACTCGAATAAAAGCTGAAAACGCAAAAGACAATATTCTCCACATTCGTAACCACTTGCGCTTATTTCTCATCACATAGCCCCCTGTAGGATCCTTAATGAATAAATGGAAAACATTATGAAAAAACTAATCATATACATACATTAATATGACAAGGGGGTTTTTTCAATGGATAAGGAGATGTCTTATGGAAGTGATTATCGATTTATCCCCGCCACTTCCATTGGGAGTGGTGTAGGGATGAATGTCCTCGCTGATCTATACTGCCATACGATTCAGATTGTCAATATTTGTTTAGTCGGGAACCCTGATACGAAAGAATTTGTTTTGGTTGATGCTGGTATGCCCGGATCAGCCGATGAAATTATCTCCGTTACGGAAGAACGCTTTGGAACTCATTGCCACCCGAAAGCGATTATCCTGACGCATGGCCACTTTGATCATGTTGGGGCAATTATCGAGTTGGTGGAACATTGGCAAATCCCTGTTTATGCTCACGAATTGGAATTGCCGTTTCTAACAGGGGAAAAAAGTTACCCTGAACCAGATTCAACCGTAGAAGGCGGAATGGTCGCAAAAATGTCGCCACTCTTTCCTAATGAACCAATCAATTTAGGAAATCATGTAAATCAACTTCCTCACGACGGAAGCATTCCTCACATGCCCGGGTACAAATGGATTCATACACCAGGCCACTCACCTGGACACGTTTCTTTTTTTAGAGAAGAAGACAGTGCACTAATTGTTGGCGATGCCTTTGTAACAGTTAAACAGGACTCATTGTATAAGGTCTTGACCCAGCAGCAAGAAATGAACGGTCCTCCGCGATACCTTACGACAGACTGGCAGACAGCATGGGAATCAGTAAAAAAACTAGAAGCGCTTAATCCTGCCGTTGCCGTAACGGGACATGGCTTACCGATATCAGGAGAACCATTAACAACTGGCTTAAGAAAGCTGGTAAATGAATTTGAGTGGATTGCCATTCCAGATTACGGGAAATATGTAGACGGAAATTTGCACTAGCATGATCGCGGTAATTTGTGCTACTAATTCGTTTATGCGGCCTCCACCTCTTTTCAATCAAAAAAAGATTGCAATCATCAATTTGCAATCTTTTTCTAGAACTTCTACCATAGTTTACGATTCGTTCTTTGAATTTTCTAAAGTTACAAACCGATTAAATCGATTGTTAGAATGACAATAAGGACATTTAGCAGTAATCTCTACATCAACAATTTGTAGCTTATTATGATTGGCAAAACTCTTTTTAAGAATAACCACTTGATCGGTAACCACTTTTCCGTCATGTATTGACCGCAGTGCTTCTATTTCCTCACCACTAACGATTGCAGCATATTCAAAGTCTTTACTGCAAAGGAGACAAGGTTTTTTATCCGTAACAATCATAGTTATCGAATGAACCATCTGTAAACTCATCTTCAACCCCCCCATTCTATGGTCCTATATTTCGACAAATATGAAAGCGTTTCCTGCAAGAAAAATTAAAACATAGTCACTTTTTTTATAAATTGGCTGTGTTAAAGAACATTGTTGATTTTGAGCACTGATTGGAGTGNGGCGCTTGATTCGCCGAGGAGGCTCACCGCCCGCCCCGCGGAAAGCGAAGCGCCTGGAACGGAAATCAACATTCCCTTTTAACAGGGCCTATAAATTAAATAGGCTTCCTAGACTTTCTAAGAAACCTGCTTTTCTTTCTGTTATTTCCCCCACCAATATCCCCAAAAACATGCCAGTAAATTGGAGACGTACATCATAGCACCGTATACAAAAAATTGGCGATTCTTTTTCCCTTCAATTAATTGAAGTAATTCATAATTAAAGGTAGAGAACGTTGTAAACGCTCCGAGAAAACCGATGGATAAGAAATTAATTTGACTATCTGAAAAATAATTAGCACCGTAAATGAATCCAATCGCGAACGATCCGGAAACATTGATGATGTATGTACCTGTTGGTATTGAAAAAATCGTCCATTTGGAAAAAATATTACTTAGATAATAGCGAAAGATGGCCCCAAGAAATCCTCCTGCCCCGATAACCAGAAGTGTTTTAACCATATTGGTTACCCTTCCTCTACTACCAAGGCAACTGATTGTCCGAGGTGAACAAAACAAAATCCGCCAATAATTGTAAGCGTAATGTAAAGAAGGCTTGTCCGGATTCCCCATTTCATAAATAACTCTAACGCTTTCAAGCTAAAAGAGGAAAAGGTAGTGAAGGAACCGATAAATCCTGTTACAAATCCAATCCTGAATATCGCAGAGAAACGACTGTGTTTTAATGCTAAGAAAAAACCAATGATAAAACACCCCAAAAGATTAACAATCAGGATTCCTGAGGAAGGTGGAAGAACCGTACGAGAAATCAAAGAATCTAGAAGAAACCTTGCAATAGCACCAACCACTCCTCCAATGCCAACAGCAACATATACCATTTTCATCACTTCTTTTTAACCTAATATATTCTTTTAAAACAAAGAAATGCTTAGATGGTATAAAATTATCATTATCGATGACTTTTAATCATTATCACTATTAAACCACTCTTCTTCCCACTCATCCTCTTCATATTCACTGCACCATTTGTAATTTCTTTTCTGGAAAGTAAGAATATAGTTTCTTAACATTTTATAGCGGATCAGTTTTTGATCCTGAGTCATTGCCCCGGCCCAGGCGTAGGTTTCGATCAGGTCAATATAATCCATGTAAATCCGATGATAAATTTGATCAAGACGTTTTTTTTGCGCTACCGTATAGTGAATATTTTTTGTGCAATCTAAATCCGAATCACTAGAATCACTACTCTCTTGATGCATTTTAAACGGATCCAAGACCCCGTCTTTATCTATTACCTCCCATTCTTGCAGGTTCTTTGTTGAGTCTTGCTTTTCTTTATTATCAAACTCTGCAAAGGAAGGTACGACGGCTGTTAAATAGCTAATGAAAAAAAATAGGATAAACCCACATTTTTTTACCATCCAATTTCTCCTTTAACACAATTTAGAAAGTTGCACATCAATTTGACATGCAACTTTAAGAGAATTACTGTTAATCATCTAAATGGTCGTCATCCCCATGATGGCCGTCATCTTCGCCATGGCGGTCATCATCATCATGTCCGTCATCGTCCCCATGGCGGTCATCATCACCACGATGTGAACCTTCTTTCTCAACTTCTAAAACCTGACCAGTCTTTGCGTCAATTTCTACTTCATAAAAAGCCCCTGCCTGTTTAATCTTTACTTCATATTGCTCTTTTCCATCGTCTACTTCTAATTTTACTGCGATAATTTCACCTTTTACCTTTTTTAAAGCGATTTCTCCTGCTTCTTTTTCGGTAATTCGATTCGCCTTTGCCTCTAATAACTGACTGGCGTTGACATGCCCAAGAGCAGTAAAGCTGATTGGGATTAGTAAAGTTAGTAACATGATTAATTTCTTCAAATCCTCACACTCCTTTATTTTTTTATTAGCTTGCGCCGGAGTGAAAAATTTATTCTTTTTTTAAAAGAACTTGTAAAGAGAATTTGTCCATAAAAAGCTGACAAGCTGGGGTAATGCCGTTGCCATTCCTTGTCTTGATGCAAATAATACAGTAAGGCAATTATCTAAAGAGGGAGAGAGATTAATGGGATAAAAGGTTTTTTTGGTTCCTTGGGCCAATATTTCCGAAGAACGAACGAAAGGCTCCAGCTTTGGAGGGTAAAAAAGCTGGTGAGGAAAGACCAGGGTTATATAAACTGGGGACTTGGGATTGATACTCCTTTTTTCTTCAGTTCAAAGTTTGCGATAGAAAATAAATCGATTACCATTACCGGGTCGCAAATTACACACAATCACTCATGGCCGATCAAGTATTCTATTATAAAAATGAACAACCTCGGAACGTCCATTCAATACTTTGACAGCATCATTTTCTATGGCGACCATGCTGAAGGTGAGTTTGTTCACACTTTTTCTATTCCTAGCGATACCGGTTATCAGCTGGAGGTTTTCAACTATTTTAAGTATCATTCAGCTGGAAAGATCCGGATAATACAAACAGATGAATAAAACAAGAATGGCCATACCGCTTTATGGATATTTTGAGATTATAGTCAATTTACCTTTAACCATTGGACAACTTTTGCATACCATACAAAGAGAATACAGAAAAATAGTCATTTCCATCAATTGAAAGAAAACAGGGATTGCAAGATGCAATCCCTGTTCGGCTTAAATTAAAACAAACGATTTGGTCATTTAATAAAAACCGGCACCACCGATAAAGCTTGCACCGATGATTATAAGCAAAATGAATAAAACTACAACTAAAGCAAAGCCTCCACCAAAGCCTCCTACTGCACCATCCATTTAATCCACCTCCTAGTTGATTCTGAATATCTTATGTAAAAAAATCTTCTTTGTGTGGGTGCGGATATATTTTTGGGTAGAAAAAATGGCAAAATGGCATTATGCTAAGTAAGCATCGCGGACTTCTTCATTTTTAATCAAATCATGGCCGTTTCCATGCAGACGAATTTCCCCCGTTTGAATGACATAGCCCCGATCGGCAATTTGCAAGGCTTGATACGCATTCTGCTCCACTAGTAAGATGGTTATTCCTTCTTGGTTCAGTTCCTTTATGATTTCAAAAATTTGTTCAACAATAATGGGCGCGAGTCCCATCGACGGCTCATCAAGCATTAATAAATCAGGCTTCATCATAAGTGCCCTTCCAATCGCAAGCATTTGCTGCTCGCCGCCGCTCATCGTACCGCCCTTTTGTTCAAGCCTGCTTTTTAGTTTAGGAAAATAGTGAAACACCTTTTCCATTCTCTCATGAATGACCTGTTTATTTTTCACAGAAAATGCGCCAATGAGCAGGTTTTCCTTGACGGTAAGCTTTGGAAAAATCCTTCTGCCTTCAGGAACATGTGAAATCCCCAAAAGTGTTACCTCATGTGCTGGTTTGTTGGAAATTTCTTGGCCCTTATAAACAATATTCCCTGTTTTTACTTTCACAAGTCCGCTTATTGATTTTAAAGTAGTTGATTTCCCAGCTCCATTACTGCCAATGAGCGTAACAATTTCCCCTTTATCCACTGCCACGTCGATAGACTTTAACGCTTGGATTCCGCCATAAAAGGTTGCAACATTGTTTAATTGCAGCATCAATCCACCCCTCCT
The DNA here is from genome assembly GCF_001026695.1 of Neobacillus vireti. Lineage (GTDB taxonomy): Bacteria > Bacillota > Bacilli > Bacillales > Cytobacillaceae > Neobacillus > Neobacillus vireti. The sequence goes on along the minus strand of NZ_LDNB01000002.1, from coordinate 665,774 downwards.
ATCCTGCCTGAACAGCACCCGATCCTAGGTATGCTTCAATCACCTTTGGATTATTGCGAATGTGTTCGGGCTTTCCTTCCGCAATTTTTTCGCCGTGATCCAATACAACAATATGTTCAGAGATTTCCATCACAAGCTTCATATCATGCTCAATTAAAATAATAGTAAGATTGTACTCCTGCCTCATTTTCTTAATCAACTGCGTAAGCTCGTTTGTTTCTTTTGGATTCATACCTGCCGCCGGCTCGTCTAATAATAAGACCGTTGGTTTTGCGGCAAGAGCTCTGGCAATTTCCAGCCTTCGCTGGGCCCCGTAGCTTAAATTACATGCTTTTTCATTTAAAAGCGGGGCTAGTCCGACATATTCTAATAATTGATACGCCTTCACTTCGGAAGCTTTCTCTTCCTTCCGAATGGCAGGAAGATTAAATAAAATACCGATAAGACCTGCTTTTATATGGGTATGCATGCCAACAAGCACATTTTCAAGTACCGACATTTCACTAAACAAGCGGATATTTTGGAAGGTCCGTGCGATTCCTTTTTTGGAAACTTCATGGGGTTTTAAACCGTTCAATTTTTCATTATTTAGCAAAATCGTCCCTGAGGTTGGCTGATACACCCCTGTAATCATATTAAAATATGTTGTTTTCCCAGCCCCATTCGGTCCAATAACGGCTGTTATTGAGTTTTTTTCCACTGTCATCGATACATCTTGGTTTGCTGTAATCCCGCCAAATTTCTTCGTTAGATTTTGAACTTCTAAAATAGACATGCAACTAAACCTCCTGAGCTTTCTCGATTTGCGAATGATCAGGCATTACTTCCTGTTTCCCCTTATTTTCCTTCGCGCTTCCCTCTTGTAATTCCTTTTCATTATAGACATGGTTTTTTGCGGGCAAGAGTCCTTTCGGCCGATATAAAGCAAATAGGATTAGGAGCAGGCCGAAAATAAGCCGCTGCATTTTAGAAGGCGATAGCGCGTCTGGGATGGAAAAGGCCCCTGTCGAATTTAGTTGATTCAACCAACTCGTCACTTCTGTTAACACTTGAAGATTGAGAATGGTCATCACCGCAGCACCGAGAATGACACCTGGTACACTGCCCATGCCGCCCAAGATGACCATTACCAAAATCGTAATCGACTCTAAGAGCGTAAAGCTGGTCGGATCGACAAAGGCTTGTTTTGCAGCAAAAACGACACCCATCATTCCTGAAAAGGAAGCACCAATCGCAAATGCCATTAATTTTGTCCGGACTAATGGTACACCCATCGCTTGGGCGGCTATTTCATTTTCCCTGACTGCTTTCCACGAACGGCCGATTTTTGAATGCTCAAAACGGCGTACCGTAAAAATAGTAAATAATAAGATTACAAGGACAATGTAATAAAATTGGCTTGGATAAAGAAAATCAATACCAAACAATCGGGGTGGAGTAACCGAGGGAATCCCCATGGCACCATTGGTAATATTAACCGGACGATCCAGATTATTAAAAATAATTCTTATGATCTCGCCAAAGCCTAAGGTAACGATCGCTAAATAATCGCCTTTCACCCGGAGGACAGGGATGCCAAGAAGTATTCCAAATAAAGCAGCGACAAAGCAGCCGATTAAAATAAACAGCCAAAAGCTTTCACCTGAAAGCGGAAACGTTCCAAAAGGCATAAAATTGGATGCTTGGACTGTAGCAAAAATCCCATAAGTGTACGCACCAACTGCGAAGAAGGCGATAAATCCTAAATCCAAAAGACCCGCCATCCCAACTACAATATTTAACCCCAGAGCCATAGAAATGTAGATTCCAACAAGTGTCGCCACTTCCATATAGGATTGATACGCGTCTCCATTGCTTGCGGTGAAGGGAAGTAAAAACACAAGCACGATTCCCGCAATGAGCCACTTTGTGAGATTCTTAAAATTTGTAAAATATAATAGTAAAAGTGACGATAATAATAGAAGAAATGCCGTAACTGATTTTTGTGCCATAAATAGACTGAGTGATGTGATGCTAATGTATATGAGGAGAAGGATACCCTGCACAAGTTTATTTTGTTTATATTTTTTCCATAGAGATTTCATTCTTCTCACCTACACTTTCTCAGTGACCGGTTTGCCTAATAAGCCCTCCGGTTTAAAAAGTAATACAATAATCAAAATAGCAAAGGCAAAGACATCTTTGTATTCAGCGCCAAAAACGCCGCCTGATAAAAGGGTTAAATTTGCAGATGCAAACATTTCCAATAACCCCAGCAGTAAACCGCCAAGCATGGCCCCGCGAATATTTCCAATCCCGCCTAAAACCGCCGCCGTAAACGCCTTCAATCCAAGGATAAAGCCAATATAAGGATCGATTGTTCCATATTGAACAGCAAAGAGGACTCCTGTCGCTCCGCCAAGCGCCGAGCCAATAAAAAAGGTAATTGATATAACCTTGTTCACATTTACCGTCATTAAGGAAGCAGTCTCGCGATCTTGGGCAACGGCCCGCATCGCCATGCCCCATTTTGTTCGATTGATAAATAAATCTAGACCAATCATCATAATGACCGCCGTCACTAGCACGATCACAAACGATGTTTTAATAGATGCATCGTTAAAAATGGAGCTTATTGATGAGGCTTTAATCGAAAGTTGATCTTTAAATAGATTTGGCCCGGTTACGATATAGTTCCCCTTTTGTAATTCGGCAATGAATCTTACAATATCTTGTAATAAAAATGAAATACCGATAGCGGTGATGAGTGGGATTAATCGTGGGGCATTTCGTAAGGGCCGGTAAGCTACTCTCTCAATCCCCATCCCTAAAAGGCCTGTCAGGATAGCGGTTAATAAGAGGACTGTAATCAGCATAACAATAGCCGGCACCGCTGAAACCCATCCCATTCCCGTTAACACAATCAAGATAGCGGTGCCGATAAAAGCACCTGACATGAAGATTTCACCATGAGCAAAGTTAATTAATTCCAATATTCCATAAACCATTGTGTACCCTAACGCAATAACTGCATACACGGCACCTAAAGTAAGCCCGTCTATCACCACCTGCGGAATCGTTTGGAGTATTTCGTTCAGCATAAGTTACCTCCTTGTCCACAATCTATAGAAAAAAAGGGTACTCTCACCCATTTAATGAGCCATACCCCTTTCCACTCTCGCCATTCTTATTTACTAACTTCGTCCACATATTCAGCTGGATATTTTGCTTCTTTAAAACTATAAATAAATACCTTAGCGTAATCATTGTCACCGTTATCGTCAAAGCTGACTTTTGTCAACACTCCTTGGTAATCTTTCACTCCGCGGACGGCATCTCTTACCTGTTCACGGGTTGGCTTTTTATTGTTATTTGCTTTAATCGCATCTTCAATTCCCCTTAAGACCACACCCATCGTATCGTAGCCATATACCGAATAAGACTCTGTATCCTTCTTATATTTTGCCTTATACGTTTCGATAAATTTTTTGCCTTCTTCTATTTTTGTTGAATCGCCTGCAAGAGAAGTAATATACGTATTTTTAATCGTATCTCCGGCAATTTCAACTAGTGTAGATGCATCCATTCCATCACCACCTAAAAACGGGACATTAACGCCTTTTTCACGTGCTTGTTTTATTAATAATCCGCCTTCAGCATAGATTCCACCGAAGAAGACTAAATCAGGTTTCTTCGACACCACTTGGTTAAGAACGCCATTAAAATCTTTTTCTCCGACGGTAATTCCTTCAAACCCAAGAATTTCGGCTCCTTTTTCTTCAGCAGCTTTCTTGAATGCTTCTGCAAGACCGGTACCGTAGGCTGTTTTATCTTGAACGATAAAAATCTTCTTTGCCTTTAAGGTGTTTACGGCAAATTCCGCTCCTGCTGGACCTTGAAAATCATCACGGGCCACAATCCGATTGACGGTCTTTAATCCCCTTGTGGTGACTTCTACCGCTGAGTTTGCCGGTGAAACCATCGGTATCGCGTATTTTTCATACACTTCTGAAGAAGGAATTGCGACGCCAGAGTTAAAGTGACCGACAACAGCCATGATCGATTTATCTGCGCCAATTAATTGAGCATTGGCTACGCCTTTTTTTGGATCGCCTTGATCATCATAAGGGACAAGCTGTAAGGTAAAGCCTAGGTCTTTAAACTTTTCCTTTTCCTCTTCTAATTTAAGCTGCGCTCCTAACTTGATCGCTTCCCCAATTGTTGCACTCCCACCTGAAAGCGGTGTTTGAGTAGCAATTTTAATAACATTTGAAGCTTTTGTATCGCCACCGGAACTCCCACAGCCAGCCAAAATCATCCCTGCCGCCAAGCTTCCTGTTAACAATAATGCTAAAGATTTTTTAAATTTCATGTTGCCCCTCCCTATTTTTCTTTTAAACAAGCCCCTTACATATATATTGTTCTGAACCAAGAAGTAGGACTATATATTTGTATTATTATTTTGAAAATTCACCAAACTTGTTCAGTTCCTTCTATTGATCAATTACTGGGCATGAGGACAATATATCTTAGAATATTTATGATTATAGTAATTCAGAGGAATAACAACCTTTCCGGAAATCACATTAAATAGTTCAGAGGTGAGGAAAAATAAATGAATTCTACTTTTTTCGAATGGACCGCTGAACAGCGAGATTCCTATTTTACTGCCATTGATGCTGTCTTAAAGAAAGGAATGGCTGCTAAAGAAGTCGTCTGTTCGATTACCACGGGTTTTCGATCTATTCCTTCTATCCGAACAGCCCCAGGACTTAACCCCTACCACGCTACCGTAGCGGACATTGGCTACGGCTTCGATGCCGCGAGAGGAACAATCAAGCGGCTCAGGCAGGGGGAATCTATTTCTCTTGCGAAGGAAATGTTGGTGTTTGACCTTGATACACTGCGGATTAGCGAAAAACAAATCCGCCCTAATTTTGAATTAGTTGAAAACTGGGCACAGCCTGATACTTCTTATTTAATTGAACTAAGCAAAGAGTTAAACGGGCAAATCGCTGAAATAATTAACGAAGCAATCCGGCTTGGTCAGGCGATTCTTGGACCTGAATGGGAAATCATCCGTACAAGAATCCAGAATATCCAAGCAATCCCCCGGCTTTAGATGGGCTAACTAAGGGAGGAAATCAATATGCCTAGTTCACAATCTATGATTATGAATGCAGATGAGCAAGATCGTTTGATGGAATGGTGGAACAAAACAGAGGAAGCAAAAATAGTGGTCCAACGTTTAATGTCATTAATAACTGAACTGCGGGTGCATCCGGAATCCAGTCATGCAGATGGAATGGTGCTTTTTTACCGGGCGGCTTCCGAGATTTCATATGGATATGCAGGGATGAGGGGATGTATCCGCCGCTCGTTTACCAGTGAATATTCTGAGCCGCTCAGGAAAAATATTGTCATGTGTCACAGCTTCGCCCATAAATATTCCGTTGATGCGAAAATCCTTCTTGAACGTGTTGCCAAGCACGTCACCGAACCGAACGGACTACAATTAATAAATCGTATCCGTGATGCGTTAATGGAAAATGACGCCATGTTAAATGAAATAGCCAAAAAGGCGAATGCGTTCTTTGGAAAGGAAACCTTCCAGTCCATTCAAACAAAAGTAAACCAATCGATTACTTTACCTTCAATAGGCTAACAAGAAATACCTTCTGGCTTTTAGGGGAACATGATGCAACCATTGGCATCCAAGTTTATTGATAAAGTCAAAAAAACTCTGATTCTCAGAGTTTTTTTCGTTTTTATATGAGTATTTTAACTACAATTTTTCATGAAACTCGTGCCCAGAATTGGTATAATCATTTATCGAAATAATAGTTTATAAACCTTTTTACTCAACCCCGTCCAAATAGAACTGTAAAGGCATGAAAATAAAAGGATACCGGTTGCAATTTTGAAATCAAAGGTTTGGGAGACTGTAGGTCCCAGAACGGGAAATTGAAGACTGTATAACAAAATCATAATCCCCCCCGTTAGTCCAATCCCTCCAACAAGCGAAATCATCATCCAATGGTTCCACAATTTAAATGCTGCTCCGAGTGTAATTCCCAATAATCCGGTCGTAAACGGAAAAACAAATAGTTCACTCGGCTGTAAAATAGCTAATAGGAAAATCGTAATGACATAGGACATCATGCCAATTCTTAACGAAATCATCCCTGAGAGGACAATCGGAAGGGTAGCCAAGATACTAAATGCATAGCCAATTCCAACAAAAACTCCTGCTGACTGGAAAACAGCTGCAATTGCCGCTAAAACAGAGCCGATTACTAATTTCCTTGTATTCGTATAATGAACAACCGCAATCCTTTGGCTATTTTTGTACGTTTGATTGTGTTCTAAATGTTCTTTCATCCAATACACCCCCTATAATAGGAAATGCAGGGGGCAAGCAGGATATGATGATTATTTCCAAGTCAGACATAAGTGTTTAAAATGATCGTTTGTTACTTTTTTTCTTAATCAAACTGTTTGCGATCCCTCTTCTTCCCTGTTGTGTGTCACAATGGATTCGAGGAAATATGCCTTTTCAAAGCCGTCTCGGGTAGCCTCACCAAGGGAGCTATACCCTACTGCATCTCCCAATACAAACACATTTTCCATCTGTTCCCTTAATGTTTCCTCTAATGGATTATACGCCTCTACACCCATCGCAACAATGATAGACTCTGATTCAATTTCAGAGTGTTTCCCAGAAAGTGGGTCCTCCACGATGATACTGTTCGGAAGGATTCTTTCCAATCTGTGGTCCGTCACAATCTCCACATTTACTTGTTTAAGCTTCTCTAGAAGTCTTAACCTCGTTTCAGCGCCAATTCTTTTGCTTGCTTTTGTCGGAATCTCTACAAATGTGACATCATTACCGGCTTCTGCAAGGCGACGAGTCGTTCCATGACAGATCATACCACTGCCGACAACTGTAACTTTACTATTAGTAAATACTTTTTCCTGTAATTTTACGTCTTCATAAGTATATACATGACCTAAATCATTGCCCTCCACCTGTGGAAGCATTGGTCTTCCGCCTGTTGCCAATAAAACAGCATAAGGATTGAATGCTGTGATCTCTTCAACAGTGGCCTCTGTATTCAAACGGACATCAATATTTAAACGTTTCATTTCATTGCTGAGGTAATCAATGTGCCATGTCATTTTCTTTCGATAGATTGGGTCAGTTACAAGGTGCAATTGACCGCCAAGCTTATTATTCTTTTCAAAAAGAGTTACGTCATATCCTTTTAATGATAGAACTCGTGCCGCTTCCATACCACCTGGACCACCTCCAACAATCACAACACGGCGGTTTTCACCAGAAGGAAGGTGCTGCAGTTCCTTAAACTCTAGTTCTCGGCCAGCTCTTGCATTGATGGAGCACAGGACGTGGGAGTTCCCCATCGCTGAATGTATACAATGGAGACAGTTAATACATTTTCTAATTTCAGCCTCGTGTCCTTCCATTGTTTTGTTCACCCACTCAGGATCAGCGATTAATCCCCTTCCAATGGCCACAAAATCTGCTCTTCCCTCAGATAAAAGCTTTTCTACAAATTGCGGTTCACGAATTGATCCAACCGTGATTACTGGAATATTTACTTCTTTTTTTATCTCCTCTGCTAGGTAGACTCTCCAACCTTGTTCAAATAACGGAGATTCAATTACTTTGTCCATAGAGTCATAGGTTCCACAACTAATATGCAGTCCATCTACTCCTAGTTTTTCTAAGTATCGAGAAATATCCTTACCTAACTCTAAATCTATTCCTCCTTCGATAAATTCATCCACACTGAGACGAACGGTAACAGGGTAATCCTTACCGCAATTTTCTTTAATACCAATAATGATTTCCTCGAGAAATCTCATGCGATTTTCAAAGTTTCCCCCGTATTCATCAGTACGTAAATTTGCCTCAGGGCTTAAGAACTGGTTAATTAAATAACCATGGGCACCGTGAACTTCAACACCATCAATGCCAGCCTGCTTACATCTTATGGCGGTCTGAACAAATTTATTTACTAGCTCTTTTACTTCTGCTGTTGTTAATTCCCGTGGTTCTTCACCTACTGCAGCACAGGCAACGTTACTAGGTGCAACGATTTGTTTACCATTAATTAACGAAGAGTTTGACTGTCTGCCTGCATGATGAATTTGGACAAAAACCTTCGCCCCATAATTATGTACCGCATTAGCAAGCGCGTGTATTCCTGGGATGAAGCGATCATCGTCAAGCCGTAATTGCCTAATAAATCCTTTCCCGTATTCATAATCGATACAAGTAAATTCAACAATAATTAACCCAGTCCCGCCCTTTGCCCTTTCTTCATAATACGCAATCAGTTGATCAGTGACTTCTCCTTCAGGGCCAGCTAGATTCGTTCCCATCGGTGGCATGACAACTCTGTTTTTCAAAGTTAGCTTGCCTATTTTTCCTTGTTTGAATATGTTTGGGTAATTCATTTATAAACCTCCCTATTTATATTTATTTGTGAAAAATTTCACAAATAATGCTGAAAAATTTTATCTCATGTTTATTTTAATGGTAGTTGACAGTAGTTTTTGTATCTTCATTTGAAAGTTTAGTGACAATAGTATGGAAAATTTACGAAAAAAGAGGTAGGGAGGGGCGGTCCGAATTTAAATAAAAATTTCTATATTTAAAAAAAGAGCGTGAAATATACAAGACCTGTATAAAAGCTTGTATATTTCCGTCTCTCTAAAATAATCCATATTTTATTAGTGCACCTACTCAAGAAAAGTGGACCTCTTATAGCAAAAAAGCCACACTTTTTGTGCACAGTAATTCGAATATGCTAATCATTTAATCCCTTTCCATTGAGAATTTGCTCCAAATATTTTTCAATCCTTGACTCTCGGGTTTTGGATTGTTTAGGCGAAGAAAAATAAAGAATGTATGCTCTTTGCCGCCCCGGCGTCAATGCTTCAAAAGCAGTCTTCAATTCAGGAATTTCATAGAATTTATTTTGTAATTCTTCAGGAATTATGTATTCTGTCGTCTTCTTAAAATTCACTTCCAGGCCGGCCTTTTCAACTTCAATCGCTTCATAAATATAGTCTTTTATGATGGTTTCCATTTCAACTATTTCTTGAAGACTTGTGAACCGAATCTGGCGTGCTGCCTGTACATTCTCCGTTTGTTGGATTAGAATCCCGTGGGTATCCTTTAATAAGGCACCTTTGTTAAACAGAAGTGCACAATATTCTTTAAATCCGTGAATTAAAACGACGTTTTTTTTCTCAAACATGTAACAAGGATGCATCCACTTAAATTCTTCGATCAGCTCACATTCAAGAACGATATTTCTCAACTGCTCATATGCTTCCTTCCACTTTTTAGACTTACTTATAAATTCATCAACCTTAGGATTCATTTTGCTATTTGTCATCCAGAAACACCTCTCCAATTTTTCGATCAGCTGACAGTCAAGAATATACATCTGAATTTCTGCATTCTTTCTGTCACTTTAATAGCTTAACTTAAATATACATCATTAGTATCCTTCGTTGCATCTATCCTTTTTGGCTTGCCTTCTTCCAGACTGTTTTTTGCATGATAAATGCAATTAATCCAATAATCGCGGCTACTAATAAACTTACAAATAGACCCGTGCGAATACTCTTTTCCATCAATGTTCCGCTTACCGCAGCAAGAATAAGAACTAATCCTAAAAAAGCTAGCATTTTTCCCCCTAGTTTAATTTCTAAAATACGGAGCGCAGAAATGATAATAAAGGACCAGTTGAAGAGAAGTAAAATCCCTGCTGCAGTCGTAATATATTCATATATCTTACCCGGCAGCAGTAATGCGGTGACAATGGAGGCAATTAATCCAATTGTCGCCAGTCCTAAAGATGGGACTGGGAGTTCTTTCAACTTTTTAAGCTTTTTAGAAAACAAGGATGGCGCATCACCACCTTCTGCTAAAGTCACAAGAAGTGTAGTTACCCCAAACAAGGAAGCGGTCATCGTTGAAAATCCAGCCAAAATAATAGCCGCATTAAATACATGCGGAAAAAAAGCAAAATGATATTTATCCAATGCTGTGACAAAAGGGCTTTCCTTTTCAGTAAACGCCCCATGAGCGGCCATATAGACTGCAAGCCCGATTGAAATCACATAAATAATGACTAATACAATCAACATGATAATTCCAGCTTTAGGCGCATCCTCTTTCTTTTTTAGCCTCATCGCCATGAGGCCAATGACTTCAATTCCTCCATATGCATAAAATGCATAGATTAAAGAAGCCCAAAACCCTCTATAACCTTCTGGAAATAGTTCTTTTGTTGAATGGGGAAAACCAGGGTGTTCCACATCACCATGGATCCAGCCAAATACAGCAGCACCAGCGATAATAATAAACATGACTATAGCCGCTGTTTTAATAATCGCTAATACATTTTCCACTTTATCAAACCCTTTATTGCCTGTTATTACAACAATAATGGAGAGAATCGCATAGCCCGTCGCAAAGAGCCAAAGTGGAACATTCGGAAACCAAAATCTTGATAGGATTGAAAGCGCGGTCAGCTGGCTGCCCATAATCAAGATATTTGAGCACCAATAATTCCAGCCGCAGCTAAATCCGGCCCACCGTCCGTATGCTTTGTTTGCATAGTAGCAGAACGAACCATCTTGAGGATCCTCTGCAGTCATCTTTGCTAATAAATTATAAACAACGTACGTCCCTAAGGCAGCTAAAATAAATGAAAAGACAATAGAGGACCCGGTTACCTTTATACCAATCGTCAACCCAAGAAAAAAACCTGTTCCAATCGTACAGCCAATCCCGATTAATGACAACTGCCACCAACTTAAATTTCCTCCCTCCTCCCCCTTACTCTTACCGCCAGCTCTTGGGATAAAAAACTCCATTTAATAACTCCCCTTATGTAATAATCCTTTAAGAAACAAACTTTTCAATTTACTTATATACTTTCACTTTTAGGGTTCCAAGGAAGGATTAAATCTTAAATTTTTGCAATACTGCAAAAGGGTTCTTTGTTTTCCCAGATAAATAATTATTCACTTAAGTTATTATTAACTTTCATAGTATTAGGATTCCTTGAAAAAAAAACCAAAGAGCAGAAAAACGCTAATGCTCAATGAGCAATTTCGTATTTCTATATCTAAAAAGGGCTAGAGAATACATCCAGTTTTATAAGAAAAATTTATTTTTTGGACTTGAGTCTAAATTTTTCTCATAAAATGTACAAGTTCGATAATCAATGGGCGTGGAGTGATCTTTTTTGAGCATAAGCATATTGTTTAGTTACTTAATTTTAGGGTTTACATTAGCCGCTCCAATTGGACCCGTTAATTCTGCCCGTTTGGATAAAGGGATTAAAAATGGCTTCTGGCACTCGTGGAGTGTTGGAACTGGAGCCTTGATAGCAGATGTAATTTTTATGTCTTTGGTTTATTTAGGCATGGTTCAATTTCTAGATATTCCTATGATCCAAATCTTTCTCTGGCTATTTGGGGGATTTGTTCTCATTTATTCAGGAATGGAGAGTATTAAAAATTCAAATAACATTACCTTGAATTACAGCAGAAAAAAGGAGTCTTTATTTACGTGCTTTCTTACAGGGTTTATCCTATCGATTACAAACCCTTTATCGATTTTATTTTGGTTAGGGATCTATGGCTCGATCTTAGCTAAAACAATTCAAACGAACGGTACTGAAATGCTCTTGTTGTACAGTAGTATGATCTTTCTTGGTCTAATCTTTTGGGATATATTTGTTGCAACACTCATTTCAGGGTTTCGAAAACTTCTAAGCCTTAAGAGTTTAATCGCTATTTCTATTGTTTCTGGAGTTTCATTAATCGTGTTTGGTATATATTTTGGATATCAAGGGATTTATGCACTTTGGAGTTAAAGATGTCCAGAATATGCAAAACAATATGACCAAATCCAAAAAAATCCCTTATGTAGACCGTATGGTTTTCGCATACCTTCTTCATAAGGGATTATTATAGGTTAAATCGTGAATTCTATGGGATCTTTGGTTCTTCTATCTTTATTGGTTTTCCACTCAATGATTTAAGGAAAGCAACTAGGGCTGCTTGTTCCTTATCAGAAAGATTGAGAGGGTTGAAATCCTCTGAAGTAAATTGGTCAACGTGCTTTCCTTCATTATAATGTTTCACTACTTCTTCTAATGTCTTCATGCTTCCATCATGCATGTACGGAGCAGTATAGGTAAGTTCACGAAGTTGAGGGGAGCGAAATGCCCCCTTATCCTCTTCTTGATCGGTTACATAGAAACGTCCGAAATCTCTGTTGTTTATCCCTATATTATCAAAATCGTTATCTGAAAAATTTGCTCCTGCATGACATGTCATGCAGTTTCCTTTACCAGCAAAGATTTCCATTCCTAATTTTTCTTGAGTCGTTAATGCTTTATTGTCCCCTTGTATATAGTTGTCAAACGGCGTATCTTTGACAATAAGAGTCCGCTCGAAGCTTGCTAAAGCATCTGCTATATGTTTAGTTGAAATTTCATCATGAAAAGCATTTGCAAAAAGTCTCCTATACTCCGGTACATCCTTCAATTCCTTCACTAGTTCATCTAAATCTTGGTCCATTTCAACTGGATTTGTTATTGGACCCAATGCCTGCTCCTCTAAACTTGTAGCTCTGCCATCCCAAAAAAGCTTTTCATAATAGGCAGAATTTAGAACGGTAGGGGTATTCCGTTGACCTTCTCTCCCCTTTACGCCAACAGCAGTCGCACGCCCATCTGTGAAGGCTTTGTCTACTGCATGACATGTAATACAGCTTACTTCATTATTTCCGGACAGCCGTTTATCAAAAAAAAGCATTTTTCCTAACTCAACCTTTTCCTCCGACATCTGATTCTCTACTGGAACAGGAACAAGTCCCAGCTTTTCAAATTTTGTCCGGAGGTAGTCATCTACATTCGGCAAAGCGTCAGAACCAATCTTATTATCTATATTCTTAAATGCGGCGGAACCAATATTACTGAGAGCACTGACCATTATGATACATGCTACCATCCCTGTAATAATCAAAATATACTTGTATTTACTCAATATTCTTTTCATTTCCAGTCCCCTATTATTTATTTAAAAATTCTCTTTTATTTTAATAATAGGAGATTAATAGAAAATGAATTTCATGTAAATTTTAAGTAAATGGGTTAGGTGATATTCGTAGAACAATACCGTTAATCCAACTGAGGGCACTTCTGTTTGCCGACTCAAAACACGATTGTGAAGCATTGTTCATAACTAAAAGGGCTTTTTGTAAATATTTGTATAGTTTATTCTTAGAAACTACTCAATATTTGTCTAACCTGCAAAAAAAATTTTTTGAACTTGTCCTTTTCTCCTATTTTTCTATAAATAACAGGTGAGAATATTTTTAGGAGATGGTTAGATGTCTGGCTGGGTAAAATTGACGAAGCAATTTACGAATGATGAATTATGGTTTAACGTAACAGCTTTCCGGCTTTATGTGTGGATCTTATTGAAAGCAGCGTACGCTGATGGAATCGTTTTGAATGGAATTAAGTTAAAAAAAGGTCAATACGTAAGAGCTTATTCCCAATTAGGCGAGGATTTGATGTACATAGAAGGACGAGCAAAAAAAGCAATTGCTAAGAGTACAGTAAAGCGTGCAGTCGACAAACTTGTGAAAAAAGGGCTGCTTTTGGCTGAAGAAACATCTTTGGGAACCCTTTTTACGGTGGTAAATTCCGATGACTTTAAGTGTTTGGACGGAACTGGTGATTTTTTTTGCCCTCCGTTTCGCGAAACGGATGTGGAACACTCGGAGAACGATAACAAAACAGAGCTGGAACAAAATAAAAGAAATCAAGAATTTAAGAATGTAAGAAATAATGATCAACATCCTCATCCAGAAAACTGGAAGAACATCTCGTATGAACGCCAAGAAAAAACCGATAATCAAAAATGCCGGATCCCCGCAGATAACAATACCAAGCAAAAGGAAATACGAATCGAACGGGTTTCCAGCCGATTTATCACCTTACGAAATAATGGAGTGTTTTTGAATCGAAAAGATGAATTAGCGATTGAAAGAATCTCTGAGCTTCCATTGAAAATCGAGCAACTAGAATCTTTATTAGAGGAAGTTTTCCGTGAGCACCGCAGGAGGAATCCGAATGGAAAAATTAACAGCGCATTGTATTGCGAGAAGGTCATTTTGACAATACTAGAAGCGGAGAAAAACAGTAAACAGCCCAAAAAGACAAAGAAAGAATCCATGACTGATCGCGTTGAGCGGCTGATTCAGGAAGGGAAAATTAGCTTACAGGAGGATTCGCCATGACCAAGGCAGAGGTAGTCAAACTTTTAATACTTATTGAATCGGTTTATCCCAACTGCATATTTATGGATGAGACGGTCCAGCAATGGTTCCAATTCTGTTCTGAAATGGATTATGAACAGGTAATGACAAAGGTGAAAACCCACATTCGAAAAAGTCCTTTTCCACCTGCGATTGCTGATATTGCAGTCTTCCCTTTTGAAGAAAATGATTTTCCAGAAAAGCTGCAGGAATGGATGATGAAAGGACGGGAGAGAATTGAACGCGAACGCAACCATGCCAATCGAATACCAATACCAAACTGGCTTGCCGAATACGCAGCAAGAAAATCTTTTTGAAGCGGAAGGCATCCTATTAGGTGCGGTCTTTCTCGCTCCTGAACTGATTCATGAAATCACCTTAGAGCCATGCCATTTTTCGCAGCAACGAAATCTGCTCCTGTTTCAAGCGATGAAGGAACTACAAAATGAAAATAAGCCGATTGATATTATTTTAATGGCTGAAAAATTAACAGGCAACAGCGAAGATGTCGGTATTAGTTATATGAATAACATTATCACCCGCTGTCCCAAAGCAGACAACTATGAACACTATCAAACCATTATACTAAACGAATATAAACTAAGAATGCTCAAGAGGGCTGGGTTCCAGTTTCTAAACGAGCCAACATTAGAATGAGCCGCGGCAAACAGTTGCCGACATTCGCTCAGCAATCCAGAAGACGAAGCGGGAGCACGCAAATGGCGGGCACCTGGTGGTCATCGATTATTTACAGCTCATTACTCAAACGAAGCGGTTTGAACGCCAGGATTTGGCGGTTGGCTGTATAACAAGAGAGTTAAAGCAGATTGCGAGACATTATGAGGTACCGATTATCCTGTTGTCCCAATTGTCCAGAGGTGTGGAGCAGCGTACGGACAAACGCCCGGTAATGTCAGATTTGCGGGATTCTGGAAGCATTGAGCAGGATGCCGATGTAATCATGCTAATAAGCCGGGATGAGTTTGATCAGGTGAGCCCGGATAAGTGCGAGCTGATTAACCTGAATATTGCCAAGCATCGGAACGGTCCTGTGGGGGTGATTAAGCTGGCGTTTGAAAAGAACTATAGCCGTTTTCGGGATTATTTAGTGTAGGGAGGGCTTACGAGTTTAGGACGCAGATTAAGAAAGATTTGTCTTACCACGTGGAAGGTGACAAGGACATTACGCAGCTGGTGAAGGATCTTGAGCAAGAAGAAATAAATAAGCAATAAATGATAATTTACCTTTTTAGCTCCTCTAATAGATGGGTTTTTTTGTTGCAAAATTTGGCGTTATAAAAATAACAGCATGGCTCATTCTTTTAGGACAGGTGCCCTACCAACTTTTTTCCATTAAACATAATTTGTTATATGCAACAGGGGAGGAGGGGTTTTTCATGAGTGATGGAGCTTACGGCAGTGGATTTGCATTGATTGTTGTATTGTTCATCCTACTTATCATTATAGGAGCTTCCTTTATGGGAGGTGGCTATGGCGGCTACGGCGGTGGGTATTATTGAGTAACTAAAATTATATTGAATGGGGGGATTTTCTATGTGTTTCGGCGGCTGTGGAATCGGTGGTTACGGTTACGGCGGAGGTTACGGTGGAGGTTTTGGTTACGGCGGAGGTTTCGCCTTAATCGTTGTATTGTTCATCTTATTAATCATCATCGGAGCAGCAATTTTTTATTAAATTTAGGCTCTGATTCATTCGATAAAAAAGCCCTACTGATTTTTTAGAGGGCTTTTTCATGTCTTTGTGCTTTATTCCTGACAAGGGATATAGCGGTGAGGCTAAGGTTAATCATAGTGTATGCAGGAAACCATGTACATAATCAATTTAACGAAGCCCAAATTTAAAATATCTGGATATTATTCTTTTGGCCAAACTATTAAGTTTATTATTTACTCTACAATAGCGCCATCTTTATCCGTCATTATCAGTGATTGGAAAGACTTAACGCGCGATATGTACCAAAAATTTATCAATGAACTTGCTCCAAAATACGCAAATGAAACATTGCGAAAACGGAATTTATATATAAAGCATTGCATATCAGTTGCCCGAGAAGATGGAGTAATTTCCAAAAGTCCAACTTATAAGGTAACAGTAAAGGGAGAAAAGAAGGAAAAAGCAGAGGATTTAAAGCATTTGAATTATGGAGAATTGAAACTGCTTGTCGCTGAGACAAAGAAGAATTTGAAGCCACGGTATATTTCCCGGTATATCATATTATTCGGCATCTCCACGGGAGCACGTTTTTCCGAAATCCTTGGAATGACCTGGGACTGCGTCGACTTTACCAATCAAACAATCACAATCAACAAAACTTGGGATTTAAAAAATAAAAATGATTTTAGTGATACCAAAAACTACGCATCAATGCGAACCATCACAATTGATAAAGATATGTGTGATATTCTTAAAGATCTGCTCAACGATCAAGATAAAGTCATTAAACAAACTGGTCTAAAAAACAAGAAAAATTTAGTTTTCGTGAACAATAAGATGAAACTCGTTTCAAATAATGCGGCTAACAAAACTTTAAAAGCGCTCTGTCGTGTGGTCGGAGTTACAGAAATAACGTGTCATGGGCTCCACCATACCCACGCATCAACTTTTCTTTTTAAAAAGGTTAATATAAAATATGTATCCCGTAGACTTGGTCATAATGATATTGTCACCACGTTACAAACTTATTCCCATATCATGGACGAATTGTAACAGGTAGAAACTCGAATAGTTGATGAAACCATGGCAGATCTATTTGGTGCAAAAAAAATGCAAAATAAATTCTAAAACTCTCGTTTTCTTTAGGAAACAGCAAAAAATAAAAAAACGCCAAACCCTTGATATGATTGGGATTGGCAAACATTAATTGAATTGTTTAGGGTACTTTGGCGGGACTGCGTGGGAATCGAACCCACCAGACCTGGCACGCAGGTCTCAAGCAGTTTTGAAGACTGTGGAGGACACCAGTACCCCATTCAGCCCCTCTGGAAAGCTGTTATATCAACGTTCCTAGCGTATTCCTCGCAAGGCTTTTTGCAAAGTTCTCGCCAGTATTACTCTTAATCATCACAGTCTCTATTATGTAGGAAGTATTCACTATTTTCAAGTCTTATAATATATTGAAATACATAAAAAGCAGCTTAAAACATTTTTGAACTATATGAGAATATGCTTAAGATTTCCACACCTTATTTTCTCTTTGTCTAATTTCAGATTCCCCTGAAGCTTTTATTTTGAATTTTGATTTCTTGGTTTTCCTAAAACCTTTGTTTTCCGAATCCGATTTTTCAGATGTTCCTACTCCTTGGTTAACTGAATCTGATTTTCCATATCTGTGCAAAAGATATGAAGCAATAATCGTACATAAAGCAATCAATATTAAAAGGTAACCATTTTCGTGTTTTAAGGTGTAGTGAAAGTTATGTTTTAATATGTACGTTAATTTCTTCGCTATTGAAAAGTTAAACCCATAATTAATAATGTAAAAAATACCCATTAGCGCCCAAATAATTGTAACTATCAAACTTAATATTTGATTAATTTTAGATACAGAATAATTATACTCTTTATGAAAGTGATGAATCTTTAAATTACTGTTTTGTATTACTGTTTTATACAGCGGTCCCATTACCTGATCCTCGAGTAAGTCAACGTGTCTCTCCCAGTTATTCTGCCAAAACTTACTACCTCTATTAACTAAGTACCAACTCAATGAAAAAATAAATCCTATACAATTTAAAAGAAAAATTAAAGTTGGTTGGGAATTTAATATTTCTTTACTCATTAAAAGAAAATAACCTGCAAAAATAACACCTATAATCGTCCAAAAGTAAGTAGCCCTTTTCCAGTACATATCTATTTCAAACTTTCTAATATCAAGTGCCTGTTTAAGTGCTTCTTTTGTAAGTTCATTGGAATTTGATTTACCAGTTCTGTCTTCTTTCGAACTTGAGTTTTTTACCTTTGTACCATTTATCTTGTTAGTACTATCGTTTTCATTCAATTTAAAAGACTTCTGATATTGTTTTAAATTTATTTCTTTCATACTACTAATCCCCTATTACCTTATAGAAGCTAAACGCATCCTTAATATCTTCAACCTGTTGTTTATCTAATTTACCCATATTGTTTTTTAACCATTCAATTTGTTCTTCAGTTGGTTCTGAATATATCCCGGCAACACAATGGTCGGAACCACCTAGTTCAAATTTCTTAGAACTGAAGTTTATCCAATTGTTGTCCTGAAGTACTGCCCCTTTAACGTTCATCTTAGCTGCAAACTCACTGTGTTTTCCATATTCACATTCATGAAAAGTACCATTAGCGTCTAACCACCCATTTAAGCCTTGACCTAGTTCTTTCAATCGATTCAACCCCCTTAAGAATATATACACATTTTACCATTGTATAACGTCTTTGTTAACTCAATAGATGTTTATAAATCTAATTGATAATAAACGTTACCTTAGTATTTTAAGAGTTTGTTAGGCTTTTCTTTAAATATAAAGATTTCATCAACAATCCATTAATCCATTTTATTAAATACATTGCTTTTAAAAATATATTCAACATACCCATTCATTATAAAAGGTTTTCTAGTCCTTTATACATATAAACGACTAATATACGCCCAAGAGTTCGTGACCTTTCCCTCATTTTTAATCAATATTTTCTAACCATTAAATCATGAATTTACCCTTTAACTTATACATGGGTTTTAATAAACCCTAATAAACCAAAGTTATTTTTAATAAAAAATACATTTTTGCAGACAATAGTCTGTAGAGGATAGAGGTCGATTGGTAGATAATAACAGTACTAAAGGAGGAGGGTAAGTTGTCATCTGAAAAAGCATTAGGGTCTTTAATACAAAGGCATAGGCTTACAAAAGGCTTAACTCAAGAAAAACTAGCAGAATTTTGTGAGCTAGACCGAACGTATATAAGCCTTTTAGAGCGTGGACTTCGAAGTCCTACTCTTAACGTGTTGTCTAGGGTTGCAAAAACTTTGGATACAAAATTATCTGATTTATTTAAGGAATTGGAACTATCAAACAGTCATCTAAATGAAAAGAGGAAAAGTGAAATGTACAGTTATGTAGTAAATAACAACGCTGATGTAATCTTACATGATGAGGTTATTTTGTCTAAGGAGCAGATTGTAGAGGCTGTCATAGCAACAAATACAAATCTTAAAAGGCTTAGTGATATAACTACTGAGTCTGGTGTTGAAGTATTTGAAGCATTGGGTATGCGAAACTTAAGTGGATTTATTGGAGAATTTTTCGTCAGCAGCCTTGAACTAGTTTCGAATAAAGGCTTGTTTAAAAACCCTCATCAAGACGGATATCCTGACTTATTGCTTGTTAATTCCGAAGAATCTCTTTCTTATTTTAACTCAATTGTAGATGTTGTAGATGGAAAGTTATA
The DNA here is from genome assembly GCF_001026695.1 of Neobacillus vireti. GTDB lineage: Bacteria > Bacillota > Bacilli > Bacillales > Cytobacillaceae > Neobacillus > Neobacillus vireti. The sequence continues at coordinate 645,971 of NZ_LDNB01000002.1, read as the reverse complement.
TCCAAAAGAAAAAAGTTTGTTTAGTCCATTTAAGTATGGGGGATTAGAAGTAAAAGCGACTTGCGGCTCTACCCCTTCTGCAAAAGTGATGTCTAAACCATTAATTGGTGAACAAAGAGTTCATAAGCTGATTGGGTTTGATTGGAAAGCCCATCACCGAGAAACAAACAACCTAATTTCAATTTACTGGGATTTTTTAGACGGTCTTCCTACGATCTGTGCTGTTTTTTATAGAAATGATTTAACTGAAGATGACTGGGGTAAAATTGTTCAACCAAAAGAGAACGGAGGAAGAACGACCAGTGTTTCTATTATGAATTCTGGCGGCGTTAAAAAAATGTGCGAAAACTGGATTGCTGTAATAGAAGATGAAGACTACATATCCACATTGTCTAATCGAAAATGGATTGGATATAACATAAAGTAAGTAAATTAACTTTTTAAAGGTAAAAAAGCAGGAGTGAAAAGCTCCTGCTATAGTAATGCTAATTGTTTATATGCATCTTTGAAACGATTGTGTTCTACTCGTTCTATGGATAAAATATTGGAACAAACCATATCAATTAGCTTAGGTGGAACACTTTCACCAATAGAATCACGAATTAAACCCGTCTTTACAAGTTTCCCATTAATTTTAAATGAGTAATTATAATTATTAATAGTCTGTATTATAGTCGCTTCGTATATTGACAAAACCCTATTTTGCTCTGGATGTAGCTTATTATCAGAACATGCGTATTGGAAGTTCATGGTTAATGTACTAGCGGGTTCATCCCAAAACATTCTTTTATAAGCACTGGTATAACCCTTCATTATTCTTATATTTCCTGACTTATCCTCTGTATATGGACGTGGCAGAAGCGAGTTACATTTTTCACAATAAAGTGGAGTATCAGTATTATATTTGTTAATACCATCTTTCTTATCTATAGTAGCACCATGCTTTCTATTGCCTGCAAATCCACAATGGGGGTTTATGCACTGATTGTTAAATGCTGTATCACCTTCTGGAGTATGTTTAACCCAAGTGTATTTTTTATCATCCAATAGATTTACAAAATGCAATTCATGAAAAGAAGAGTCCTTTTCTTTTCCTTTTCTTCCTTCTAATTCAGGTAATCCAAATATTGCCTCTCTAAGCGTTAACCATTTCCTCTTTCCATTTTTTCCATTTTGAGAATGAGTTGACTCTGGTATAAAGCTTCCCGTTATATCAAAGTATTCCTTTCCTACTTCAGAACGAGTAAATATAGTTATCAATCTTTTTCGATTTTGAGGAACTCCATAATCTGCTACATCTACTACTTCAGCACCTCCTACATAGTCAGTGCCTAGTCTTTCTCTTATATACTCAATTATATTAACTAATCTATCATTTTCATCTAATATTACAGTATCTTTCATCTTAGGAACATTTTCAAATACAACCCATTTAGGTTTAAGAGCAGTGATAACATCCAAAGTAGGAATAATTAGACGATTTCTCTCATCCAATTTCGGTCTTAATCCCTTTCTATATTCACTTAATAGTTTTCCTGCACCGTTAGGTGACATTCCTTGACATGGGGGAGTTGCTAACAAAAGGAATAACTCTTCATCGTAATTCTCCTTATAATACTTGATGATATCTTCCTTGGTCTCCCAGATATCCCCCAAAAAATTCTTACTCTGCGGGAAATTGGCCGAAAACAGTTCCATCCTATCAGGAAGAATTTCACTGTTAACTACAGTGTTAATCCCGTTTGTATGTAACCCTAAATCCCCAATTCCTGCTGAACTAAAAAGACTAATTGCGTTCAATTAATTTCACCTCTATAAAAACTATTATAACACCAATTAATAATTATATTTAGACCCAACTTTATTTTACTTTTTCATTCTTTCTTCGTATAAGTGTTCTCTTCGTAATACCAGTAATTTCTTCGACTTCTTTGTATGTGTGAGTCTTAAGCAGCTTTAGGGCATGCTGTACTTGTTCCTTTGTATGTTTCCTGGGTCGACCCTCTCTAAAATCTTCTCTTTGCATTGCAAGTGCTTTTCCTTCTTTTGTTCGTTCGATTATTAGATTTTTTTCCATTTAAACTACTGCAAGAAGAGTTTGTAAGAAGAACATTCCCATTGTCGTGTTTTCCAATAAACCTATATTTAGCACATGAACCTTTACATCCTTTTTAAAAAGACCCTCAATAATTTCAATACCCTTTTTGTGTTAAGTGCAAGTCGGTCTTGCTTTGTAACCACTAATGTGTCACCCTCTTGTAATTTTTCGAGTAACTTCTCGAAATTGGATCTACCGGTTTTTGTTCCTGTAACCTTCTCTTCAAAGATGACTTCGCAACCTTCTTTTTTTAATTCTTCATTTTGAACTGTCAAATCTTGAGCAAAGGTTGATTCCCTAGCATATCCGAATTTCATCTCATTCCCCTCTTATTTATGTGACAATGTTTACCCTATTAAACTCCATAATTTTAATGCAGATAAAATTAAGTGTCAATACTATCTAGTTTTGTCACCAATCAAATTATTTACTCGTAAAGAAGTATAAAGAAAAATGATCCACGTTTAAATTATACATTTAAGAGATTTATTATATTTAAAAAGCATAAAACCCTAAACAGAATTTATTTTTCATACCCATTCTCACTTTCGCTCTAGACGCACGTCTTTATTTTTGCGATTTCTAACCTCTTCCATCTTAAAGTAAAAACTTTCTTCTAAGTTAATTTCAAAGAAGTTAGCAATTTTACAGATATAGGCTAAACAATCTGCAAACTCCTTGCCAATATCTGTTTTAACTTGTTCTTTTGCCAAATTAAATGCAATGTTCTCGTCAATTCCACTTTTGATAGAGTGGTTTGTTATATTAAAAGTTTTTCTTAGTTCTTCTGCAACTTCAGCTATTTCAGTTGTTAGCAACATATAATTATTGAGTAATGAAGCTTTACTTCTTTCATAATTTTTGTCATTTATTTCCCACCCCATCTCTGAATGATATTTTTTTTAAAATGATTGTATTTCTTTCATGTTGTATGTTCCCCTTTAAAATTTATATATTTATTATAAACAAAGTCGTTGCATATTCAGCTTCTAATTAATATTAAAAATTGTAATAACATAAAAAAACAAGGAAAGGGATTTTGAGAGTTTTAAGAATTAACGCACATTAGTCCTTTTACAAATCTTTGTTTTTATACATTCGTGTCCGCTCCATTGAAGTGAAGTAGTGATTAACTAACACCTGATGAAAAAAGTTTCATTTAGGGAACATTTTGTGCCTTATTATCAGGCTGCGGTCGTGGTTGGGGTCACTAAAATGAAAATCCACTTTAGGGGGGCTTTTATCAGCAAAAGAAGACTCCCAATTGATCTGAGAGTCTTCACACAACAACGTTATATAATTTAATGAAAATAGCTGCTTATTGGTTGTACCAACAAAGTTCGCCATGTTTTAAATCGTTTACTTGGTCTCTATATGAGCCGTCCCAGTTCATTGCAACCAGTTTTTCGAGGTCTTGGATTATATGGTGAATTTTATAGGCATCAGTTGCTCGAATTTTTAACTGTACCCTATCGATATGTGTACCATATCTGAATAAAATAATATTAATGCTGGTGTAAAAACTCCAATCACTACGAATCGTTAAGGTATATTTATCATTAAATATTCGCTTAATGTAAAATCCTGCATTATCGTGTTCGATACGGTATGCTTTTTCTATTCCATCAGTGAATAGGTTTAGACTTCTAACAATGTGGTTTAAATGTTCATTTGGTTTCTTCATGTTAATTTACCTGCCTTTAGTTTTTTTTGTCTTTGTTCCAATATTTATTTCCTTGTTCCAATCTGTACTGCCTATAAACACCGTCATAGCAACGTTTGTTCCAATGTTCCATTGTTCCAGTGAATTTTATATCCATAATAGTAGAGTAGTAATATACAAAATTATTTCTACTAAAAGAGATATTAAAAATTATTGGAACAATGGAACAAGATTGCTTAAACCCTTGATATAAAGCCTTTTTTCCTGTTCCAAAGTTGTTCCAAACCGTTTAAAAACTGGAACAAAATAAACTATTTTGGAACAAGATTATTCCTTAATTACATAACGGACAACAGGATTTCCAACTTCTTTACCTGTTTTGACATCAATCAATCGCTTTTTAATACATGTAAGGTTGAAGCGTTTCATCATCTCATTCTTGAAACGTGTTTTGCCATACGGAAACCTCTCATCATTTTCAAAGCACCAGGAAGTGTAAAGCTTGTATATTTCCGTTGCGGACATGTAATCAATCTCGTTGTAACAACCGTCAGCAGCGATGATATTACGTGTATCAAGCCATTCACCTAATTTGTCGTTGTTCTGCTTAAACTCCTCCTTCTGCTGATTGCGTTTTTCGTTCGGTGAAGGGTTACCATCGTTTTCAATCAGACGATACATTCCTTCAATTGCTAACTTCAGTAAATATTCTTTTGATTGATCTGAACTTGCTTTGCGTTCGGCAACGGTATCAGCCAATTTGTTCGGATCGTTTTTGAAGTTGAAATCAAAAGGAATGATTTCCAAACGTCTATTAACCTGGTCCCCTTCTTCCTTAATGTTTGGAAAGAAGTTGGATGCCCAAACCTGTGGTACTTCCAATTTAACGGTGAAACCGCCTTTACCCTTAAACTCGATTGTTGCCAAACCACCTGTAATAAGTAACTTGATCTTGTCGAAGTCTGGAATTGCCCTATCTCCGACCTCATCAACAAGATTTACTTTCTTACCGTACATTTCTGATATCTTAAATTGGCTCTTTGCCACATCGTGCGGTGAAAGTGTGGAAATAAAGTTATCAGACAGCAATTGTGAAATTAGATATAAAAAGAATGATTTCCCATTGTGTGCAGTCCGACCAAACAAGAACCATACAAATCTTGATAATAAATCGGGTGAAATGATGCTGCCTAAACATTCCTCAAGATTGGCACGAGTTGGAACGTCCAAGTTCGAAATTTTATTAAGCGTTTCATCTATAAACCCAGAATAAGCATCAGCATTCCAATCAATATTAATCTTGTAATCAAGGAAAACATCATGAGTAAACGGAACAAGTTCACGCTTCTCAATATCCCATAGACCATTTTTCAAAGGTATGTGAGTACGATGCCATTCTTTAATTACTGGTGCTGATTCGTAAATTGAGGTAGCAACCTCTTTCACTTGTTGGATAGTTAAAGTTTTATCTAATGTCCGAATCTGCCAGTTTAATAGCTTCCAATGAGGATCCATTTTATAGAATCCATCATTGTTGTCGTAATAATAGAGAATACCGCTCTCATCACCGTAACGTATGATATTAAAGTTTTCCGCGATGTAATCAGCCATTACATAATGAAGGAATTTTTGTGACCCTTTATCAGAAATAACCCACCAATCACCGCTATTAATTGTTTGGAGTTCGTTGGATGTTTTCAGCGCAGGGGTGTATACAAATTCCATCCCTTTTTCGATGTGTTTTTCCATTTGTTGTTCTAGAAAGGAATCCTTATCATCGATAAAATATTTCCATATAAGCAACATTGACTCTCGATATTGTTCTTCGTTCATATTCCAAGCCCAAAAACGTCCTCGCCATTTAGTCATCATGACATCCCTTGAACCATCGTTTAACGAAAATGTATCAATAAACCCGGTGTTGTTATCCCGAATGGAATCTGCAACCCTACGAGGAATCAGATAATGTGGCAGCTCGTCCAAGGGCTTATTTGAAACATGCTCAATAACTCGTCCTTCTGTGTTGTCTGTTGGAAAAACGATATACCCTTTTTGTGCGTTCCTAGTATCGATTGTGACCCCTAGTGTGGTAAACCATTTAACCGATTGATTAAAAGGTTCTCCGGTGTATTTGAATATGAATTGATGCCCCTTAGGAGTCCTAATAGCATGAAATGAAATATCCTCCCCTTTTAACAGTCTGTAAATCCGCTCACCTTCAGCCGCATTATCGGAATCTATCACGATATATCCCATTGAAATAACAGCACCAATCCAATATTTCCCCATGTCTCTAATGTCTGCTTGTTTATCTGATAAACCTTGAAAATCCTCTTTTGTATATCCCTTAGTAATGGTTTCCTTTGCAACATTATAATTTTCATTCCCATTTGCAAATCCTTTCAATTGAATCAATTTTGCACCTGGTAGAACAGAATCGACAGATGCCCTAACCTTTCCGTATTCCATCAGAATTTCCTCCTCTAGCTGTAATTTTCCTTATCTTCTATTTCCTTAAAAATCTCTTGGAATCGGCAGTTGTTTCTCCCTTGTGGCATTCAATGGAAGGTTGGCTTGCCCACTCTGGCATTCCCAAGTAAACGATGAATTTAAAGCATGGTTCATATATTCCTTAGTTACTATGAACCCTGTATCGTATCTCCCACCATTAAAAGCCACCGTCAAACCCTCCATTTGGACATACTGCCGAACTGCCTTGTTGCCCTTATTGGCTCGTTTCCAGGCTCGCTTGCGTTGTGCTGCCATACGTAAACTAAGCACCTCAGGAACTATGAATCTATCAAGTAGCTTACTTTTACAATGTAATCCCACCGTCAGTTTTAGATTGACAATTGAAAAAAATTTAACAAGCCACTTAGTAACTGTTTGTTGCGAGGTGTTTAACAGTTTACCAATTGCTGATAAGGTTAAACCTTGATTAATCCATAATTCGTAAGCCAGTGCCATATTCTCGGTAACCCCCTCATTGCTACCACTTGCATTGCCACCGCTATTAAAAAACCATTTCACTTGTAAACGAATTTGTTCAAGTACCGTTTCCTTATTAGCTAGGCTGCCTATTGACCCTTGCTCATTGTTATTAAGAATCCAGTCCAAATCCACTTTTCCGGCCCAAACACTAAGAGGTTTTTCTCGTTTATAGTTGGTAGTTTGAAGTTTCCCAGCTATTTGCTCGGTTTGTTGCTCCAATGCTTTGTCAATTCCATAGTTGATTTTCGTTCCTGTCCCTTGGATTGTGTACAGATAATCATTTCTCACCCTTTTCACCTCTTCTTTTTTTCACAAAGGGATTTTCTGGAACAATCTGCTTTTTATTAAATCCCTCCTTCAACCGGAATATCGTAATGAAAAACTGTAATTCACAACGAATTGAACATCTGCTTTCGGGGGTTGTGTCGTTAGGGCAATTGAAAATTCACAATTCATCTTAAAAAAATATTTTCAAAGGGTGTTCCGTACTTGTTTAACTATCTTTAATGGCTGCTTTTTTGCACAAAAAAATAACCCTTCCGAAATAGAAGAGTTTTTAAGAAAAATAATTTTGAGTTATCCACAAGAGGCGGTTAGAATTTGCAATTTTCCGGGACATATATGTAAGGATTTTGGGCGAGTCCTCTAGTTAGTACGGCATCCAATCAAACGCTTGCTGGGATGCGTTGTAATTAGTTTAAAGCTATTTATCAAATTCCCAGCTCTGTTTTGTCAGAGATCTGTTTCGGTAATAACACACCAAGGTTTATTTTGTTTTTCTATTATGTGACCGTCGTGAGATAGCCAATACAACTCCTTTAAGTTTCATAGATTTCCAATTTCCCGGTATGTGTAGCAACCGGGAAAATCATAACGGTCATTTAACACTGCGGATTCCACTTTCATTTTTTTAAATTAGGAAACAGAGAGGCAGGACAAGGTGAAAGGCTTGTCATAAAAAATCTAACCGAAAGGGGTGAGCAACATGAAGTTAAAGGAAACAAGGATTTTTGAAGGTGTACCTAATATTGAGATTCGAACAGTTATTAAAGATGGGAAAAAATTTCTGTATCATTATCAAAATCATGAACTGGTCAAAAAAGTTCTTGTAAAGGATTTCAGAGCTGAAAGTCAATTGAACGAGATGGAAGCATATATCAAACAAGCAAAATTTCAGCAAAAGAGATACAAAAAGTAGTTCAAGTGTTTTAGAGGGTGTTAAGCCTGTCGAGGTTAGGCTCTCGGCACACCCTTTAAAGCATTTGATGATTACCTAAATAAAAATTTACTTATCAAGGGGATAGAACATAATGAGCATTATTCACGCAGGATTTAAAGAAGATAAAGAAGTATTGAACATTCCAAAATCAAACCTAAAGGAATTATATATTTCCAGGATTCCAAAAGTAATGAAAAATAAAGCAGCGGCTGCAGTAGTTGAAAAACTTGCCAATCACATAGACCGTGTTGAAAATATTCAACATGAAATTGTTGAAAAGAAAAACGAGTTAATTGATCTGCAGGAACAGTCGGCAACATTGGAGGAACAATATCAAAAAAGCATGGACAGGAAAGTCCTTCGTGCAAAAATTGAATGTGATGCTGAAATTGAAATTCTTGATAAAGAAATCAAAACATTATTCATGAAGTCAAGGAATTCGCAAGCGTGGAAGTTAGATATTCCAGAAAGTGACTTAGACATTCTTGCTTCAGTATATAACCCTTTAGCTAAACGTGAAATGGAATTATATGAAGCAGCTATAAAGGCACAAGAAGTATTTGTTCAAGCACGAAATGCTTTCTTGGCTGAATATAAAGCTAATCATGAAATGTATGCTACACTTTCAGACCTTACTTCACGAAGTGCTGGTATGATTATAGAGCATAAACTTGATAGGATTCCGTCAGTTAAGATTGATGAATTAAGTTAATTTAATTCCAGGTATAATTCATACCGGGACTTTATAAAAGTAGAAAGGGTACACCACTTTATCCTAGTGATGTACCTTTTTTACGACAGCAAAAATTCTGATTTTTAAAAGTTCCTATTTAATGGTCAAATTGAGTAGGTGTTGTTAGGTGGGATAGAATTAAACTTGCCTTGTAATACCCAACTTGTTGATTCATGTTTTTCAAAATTCCCACCTATCCCCAAACCATATTCCAGTGCTTTTGCTTTAAAATCAGCATTCACATTAAAGTCTTCTTTATAATCTAGTTGTATGGAAAAGTTTTTTAAATTAAACTTTAATCGACCACGAGCTATCTCCTTCCATGTTTCTTCATGATGAAACCACACTAAATCGTCTGGTAACCCTGGTACAATATTATTTTCTGGAAGATGAAATTCACCAATAATGTCACTAGTTGAGTTTTCTTTGGATTGGTAATTAGCTCCAGAATTAAAAGGTACACCATCTAAAGGGATATCAACATTCATATTGGCAGCGAAGTATTTTTTCCATCCCGTTTTATGTATAACTTTAATTTCAGTAGCTCCTAAGTGAAGTAAAAGGTTCGTAGCTTCCGCCCATTTATGTTCAAATGTAAGCCTATGAAAATTAGCAAGTGGAAAATAAGTTCCTTTCTCTACTGGGTGTGCAACATAAACTATGTTTCCCAACGGATGACCAACTTGGAATCTTAATTTGGTATTATCATCTAATATGATGGGTTTAATCTCTTCATTTTCCCAAACTTTATCTATTGTGAAGTCTTTCCTATTTGTTTTTTCCTGGATACTTTCAATTACATTTGTTACAAGATTTACATAACCCGGAAGTGGTAACTTCGCCCATTTTTTTCGTTTAACATTATCTACTATTCTCCAAGGATTATATGTATCATGAAAGGTTTCTTTCAGCGAATCAAATACAACATCTGCAGAATTTTCAAGAAAATCCCCATCTTTTTTTGATTTTAAATCTTTGTATCCATCGACTATATAAATAAATTGCCTTTTATGGTATGGAAATGATATTAGCTTTTCTTCTCGTTTCATGGCATAACTCCTATGTGCTTTATTTGTAAAATTTTATCATAATACCATGATTATATTACTAATATAGCTAAAATTACATAGACAATTACAAAACTAATATGTTTAATATGTACTATTTTTTATTACATATATACATCCTGTTAATAACCATTGCCCATAATTCAGGAGATATGCTTGTATTTCATATTGACTCAAATCTATATGAGAATTAATCCAATCCCTTTGTAAGACCCTGTTAGCTAACTAATAAAAAAGTTTTTCGTGGGGTAAAAAAGATGACCTCATTTTAATCAGATCATCTTTTGAGAGCGTTGCAATATACCTTTTTAGTTTTGCCATCAATCCATTTGTCTTTTATACATAAGTTGAATCGATTCATTATCTCCTTTCTCAAAGGCCTTTTAAATTGAGTACCATCAACCATGTAGTCAAATGAAACGGTATAGTCAGTTTTGATAAACACTAGAAATTTTTCAAAGATTACTGGTGGTCTTTTGTGTAAAACATCTTCCAAGGTTAATGAATCTAGAAACCTATCAAAGGGACTCATCTTTTGAATAGGAATAGGTTGAAGATTAATACCATCTTTGTTGGGGTTTAACATTTTGTTATAAATTGTGTCGTTATGGATCTGGATATAAACCTTCTCAAGGTATTTAATAATTTCTACATCTTCGTTGTCATAGTATGATATGAATGCAACTTCATCCATAAAATCCTTCGTGTTAGAGCCTTGAGATTTACTAAAATGAGCATTTAGTCTTTGTTTAAGGTTGTTTGCCATCCCCACATATATGATAACGGTTTGAGCGTTATGGAACATATAAACGGATGGCTTCTTTGGTGCTAATTCCTTTTTATAAAGTTTGAATGCTAAGTTTGGTAAAAGTATATTTTCCATATTGTACATCTCCTATAAAATTTTTACAGAGGTATTAATGACAAAAAAAGATTACTAAAATGGAAATAGCTTAGAGGAAAACGAAATACCGAGCCACCTATATAAATGAATTAGTGAATCGTTTATGTACTCCACATCTTCACCAAAGAATTAATAACCATTGCCCATACTTCATGTGATGCTTGTATTTCATATTGACTTATATCTTTTAGAGTATAAACTTCCAAACCCTCTATAAGCCCCTGCTCGCTAATAAAAAAGCGTTTTGTGGAATGGTTGAACTGGTTCACTCTTTCAATTACAAATTCGTCCTTGTCTTTGTAAATTTTTAATTTTTTCATTCTTGCCTCCGTTTAAAATAATGTCTATTTCCATTTGATCCCCAACTTTGCAAACATAGCCTCAAGGTTTTGCTTTTTCTCTTCAAAAGTTCGCTCATCTTGTACAGTTTGATTTCCACAATATTCTATTGAATCCTTAAACCAATCAGGTAGGATTTCTCGTCTTATAGGTGCTTTTTTACCCCAATTTTGATAATTGTTTTGAGCAGGTTTTTGATTGTCATTTTGTGCTTGTTTATAACTCCTTTTTTCTTTTCTTGTAATCGTATTTTGAACCTTCTCCTCAACGATTTGAGCCTTATTTTTGACCTCTCTTACCGCCTCAACTATAACCGTTTTGACCTTTTTTAAAGGAGCATAAGCTAATAGTTGAATAAGATTTGTAGTTTGACGGATTTTCCCAGTTAACTCATCAAGTTCTTTCCTAGGTGATACCACAAAGATATTTAATTGCTCTGCCTTCTTGACCGTATTCTGGACAGTGCGAACCGAACACCCGACAGCCTCTGCAATGGTAGAGTTTGATTCGAAGAATGAACCGTGGTATTTACGTAACTTGGAGATGATGTACTTAATTACAGCTTTCCCTTGATACCCAAAGGCACGAAGTTTTTCCATCATATGCTTGTTACCGTGTTCGAAGATAATTTCAGTGGATGTAAGGACAGTCATGGTGTTCACCTCGTTTCTTAATTACACAAGTAATTATATAACACAAATACAAAAGTGTACACTTTTTTCTATATTAATTTTAAATATTTTTGGTATACTTATTACAAGGAACACAAACTGTACACTGGAGGTTTTAATATTATGGCTGTAAAAGAAGGCAAAACTAGAATAATTATTACAATTGAGGATAAATTGGCAGAAATAATTAAGATTGAGGCAATAAAAAACAAGAGGACGGTATCGAATCAGATTGCTTTTATGACAGAAAAATTAATTGAATTAGGTGAATTACCAAAGGGTGGTTAATAAACTTCAATCATCCTTTTTTTTATTCTAATTGAGAATTTATTTTTCTATATTTATTTTCATTCTTTTTTAAAGATAATCTTTTTTAAATTCTCCTTTTTCGTGTGCAAAGGGTGATGTAAGGTTTGGTATGCAGTACCCTATGCAATCAGATAAACAATTCAGATAATTTATTTGACCAAAACAAAAAACCGTCCCAACCCTCGGAACGGAAATATGATCTTATTATTTTATTTATAAACCTTATCCATACTATCAATTATAAAGCTACCTACTGGATTTAATCCATATTCCTTTTGAAGATACACACCTATTTTATCATGAATTAGATTGCAAACTTCACCATATTTTTTCCTATTTTCGGCAAAATCATTATGTTTGATTACATACATCCACATTCGACCATAATCTTTTAAACGTTTAATACCATATTTCCACTGATGTCCTTTAACAGGTATATTAATTATGTCTATACATACTACCTTGTTTAAATAAACATTGTCCAGGTACTCAATCTCGAAGCGTTTTTCTGTAAGGTTAGGTATTGCTTTAGTTTCATCGTGTTCCCTAATTTGTACACCATTAATAGTTTGAAACATATTTTTCCCCCTAACATATGCTAGATACGAGGATAGTATATCATTAAAATATATGTAAAATTTTAACGTTTCTGTGTCCAAATGAAAACCGTCCCTTAAGTGGAACGGTCTGTTCTATTTTCATTTACCAAATATGCTATTAATAGGTGAAAAAGAATTATGCTGCCTTCTAACATCAGTATCAGTCATTTGAATATATTTACGTGTCATACTCATATCACTATGCCCTAAAATCTTTTGTAAACTAAATGGGTCTCCACCATTCATTATATAAAATAATGCACCTGTATGCCTGAATGTGTGAGGTGACACACGCTTGTTATTGATTTCAGCTTTCCTACCATAATCCCTTAGGTTGATTCTAACTGTTGCATGATTCATTAGGTGTCCGTCATAAGTTAAAAATAAATGTTCATCACCAAAATCTTCAGTCTCTTGTAGATACTCTTTTAGTAACTTGGAGGTTTTAGTTGAAATTGGTACTTCCCTTGCTTTTCTTGTTTTCGTACCCATAGCTTCAAGTTTAATAACTCCATTTTTTAAATCAACATTGCAACGCTTCATTGCCACTAATTCAGAAATTCTTACCATTGTATCAAGTAATACAAATACAATCACTTTATCACGAAATCCTGTGTACATTGTCTCGTCTATAACAGTAAGCAACTTCTTTATTTCCATTGGTGTAAATGATTCCAATGTATCTTCAGGAGCCTTAACTGGTTTGAAATTCTCATGGATAGGTGTTCCAATATAGCCCTCGGTATAGCAGAATCGAATAAATGCCCTCATTGTCCTAATTCTAATATTAACTGTCATCGGTGATAATTCTTTATCATGAAGCATATAGCCAATATAACCACGAAAGTCCTCTAATGTTACGATTTCATTGGTCAGATCATTACCAAGGAATTCTTTTAGATAATCAAAGTGTATATAATACTCTCGAATAGTTCTAGGTGCTAATGCTTCCGTTTTCTTAAAGGTCATAAATTTATCAAACATTTCATCTAGCGTTAAAGCATCTAAAATCTTCTTAGTATTTCTTCCGGTACTTTCTCCACGTTTATACTTACGAACAGTTTTTTGCATAAAAATAGCCCCCTACGAATTTATATAGGTGACTAAGAGTAAATCTCCTCCACAGTTTCACTAAACAGTCTACAACAGTCTAGTCAAATTACACCGTTTAGACTGTGGGGGAAAAATATTATCATAAACGTTGAAAGTGTTGTCATGGCGGGACTGCGTGGGAATCGAACCCACCAGACCTGGCACGCAGGTCTCAAGCAGTTTTGAAGACTGTGGAGGACACCAGTACCCCATTCAGCCCCAGGAATGTTAAATTATTAATGTGGTTAGACTATTGTTATACAGCCTTTTCATCAAAGGTCTAACCAGTCTCGCTTACCTATCATTTGTACTCATAATACAATGGAATATAGTATTAATCAATAGAGTTGGCGGTTTTGTCACTTTTTCGACAACCTTTCCCCTCCCCTATTGCTTGATTATTCCAGCCAATATCAATGGATATGATTCTAGCTAATCGATGCTCTTGTTTCAAATTGTGACGTTTGCTTGTCATTTTCCCTGAAATCAGACTATAATAGGATGAAAAATAGTATTTTGAAGGTGAATAATATGCAGCTACATGGTTGGTTTTTGTGGTTTATCTTATTTTGGGTTGTTTTTTTAGTTGGTTCTTTCGCCATTGGCGGATTTTTTATGTTCCGAAAGTTTTTGAAGAAAATGCCGAAAGAAGACGGCAAGTCGGTGATGGATTGGGAAGAGCATTATGTGAAGGAATCGCATCACTTATGGGGTGCCGCCGAGAAGGCTTTGCTTGAGGATTTGGTCAGCCCTGTTCCTGAATTGTTCCGTGATGTTGCCCGGCATAAAATTGCGGGGAAAATTGGCGAGCTTGCCTTAAGTGAAAAGGCTCCGCAAATTACGGAAGAGCTTGTGATTCGAGGCTATATCCAAGCAACGCCTAAAAGGGATCATAAATTTCTGCGTAAAAAGCTGTTTGAAAATCGAATTGATGTCGCGCCATACGAGCATTTATTCTAAACCGTCCAAAATCCGGACGGTTTTTTAATTTTTTTCACAAAAATAAAAACACTGACTCAGAAGAATCAGTGTCCGTAAGTTACATCATTTTAATCCCATGCAGTTCTTTATAAAGCTTCATATACGACCGGTACATCGCCACACGCCACGGAACAATCATACTGAAAGCAAGCAAGAAGAACATGCCGCTAAGCTGTCCAAATTCAATCTCACTGCTTAAGATGGTTTTTGCAACAAGGCGGACAACTAACAAACCTACTAAAATAAATATAAATGCTTTTGACCGTTTTAAATAAATTTCTTTGTCACGAATCTCAAATTTAGAGGTTTTAACAAGCAAGATTGAAAAAAGCATGCCCACCACTACAGCCTCTATAATTTCCATCGAATTTAATCTAAATTCTGGTACGATATACATAAGTGCACCACTGGACATAAAAACAGGAGGCAAGATAATTTTTTTTACACTTGCGGGTTTATTTGCAGCTTTCATGCGGACAAACATCGCAAAAGTGCCCATCAAAACTGCTCCGATTGAAGAAATAACAACGTAGTTCATTGGTCCATTCTTCCCTTATCTAATTATTTTCTAACTCATTATAGCTCAAATCATCGATGTTGTTAAAAATTTTTGATTGTATTTCTGTTCCCACTATTGAATGAGCAGAGGTAGCGAATACAAAAAAAGGAAAGACCGTGTTAGAGCATCCGAAATGGTTAAGATTTTATCGCTTTATTTAAAGCGGTGAATTAAAATCGCCAAATATTGCCGAGAAGATCGAAATGATTTTTGTCATCCAGTCAAAAAACAGGACAATCCCCATGATAATCATCAGGTAGCCGCCCACTTTCATAATAACTCCGCTGTATGTCCGGATCCATTTCATGCGCCCGATAAAGAACGATAAGATTAAAAAGGGAATCGCGAATCCTAAGGAATAGGCCGTCATGTATAATACACCTGAGCCCGGGTTCGAAGCCGCAAGCGAGATTACGATTGTCAAGATTGGACCCGTACAAGGTGTCCAGCCAGCTGCAAAGGCCATCCCAATAAGGACAGAGCCAAGATAACCTGATGGACGGTTCTTAAATTCAAACCGCCTTTCTTTCATCATAAATTGCGGATTTAAAATTCCCACAATGATGAGTCCAAAGAATACGATGAAAATTCCGCCAAGCTGACGAATTAAATCTTTATATTCTACGAAAAAACGGCCGATAAAAAAGGAAGTTCCGAAGCCAATCACTATAAAGATGACTGAAAAACCTAAGAGAAAAAACAGTGTATGGAACAGACTGCGTTTTTGTAGCATGGCATTTTCGCTTTTTAGTTCGCCGACAGACATTCCGGTTATGTACGATAGAAATGCTGGATAAAGGGGTAGACAGCATGGAGAGATAAAGCTCATAAATCCTGCCCCTAATGCTAGAAATATATTTACATCAGACATATTAACACTCCCACTATAGTCGATACCTCTACATTCTAACAAAACTTTTGAGCAAAAGATAATGATTAACATGAACATTTTGTGTCTCCAGGAGAACATTTCAAATTCCTTATGCAATTTAAAAGTGACAATTATATTTAATGGATATTTTCCTACAAATGTCTTTGAAGTAATTTACAATATAGGTTATACTAGTAAAACAGCGCCATTTTGGTAGTCTTTTATTCTCTTATATACCAAAAATCGGGAGTTACTCCGGAAAGGACATCTGCCGTGATCAAACAGGATTTAGTTGCATTAATCGAGCAAAAACGAGCTGAATTAGTTCAAGTCGCTATAACCAACGGCTTGACTTCCTCCGTTGCAATTCGCTATAGCCAGGAACTTGATCATCTTTTAAATGAATATAATCGAAAATATATCAAAAAAGTTCCATCCTCCGCCTGTTAAACGGCAAACTTATTGAAAGTTTATGCTCCAAACTAGATTAATAGGATATGAAAAGCCTGGCATAATGCCAGGCTTTTCAATTATATCAGAATTTATATCATTGAAATTTGAGAATTGTCCAGCTCCAGCGCCCAGCGGCTAGTGGACTTCGCTCTTCTCCCTACGATAAGTCAACATCGGTTCACTAACGTTCACCGTGTTTCCTTTATCTCAGTCGAAGCGCTCCAGTCCATACGCCGCTAAACGGGCGCTTCCGCTTTTCTTATCCATTCACTACATCTTCGAAACGTTCGACCGCTCCGTTTTGCAGTAGGAACATTTTATGATAGAGCCCACCAAGCGCGAGCAGCTCTTGATGCGTTCCCCGTTCAACAATTTCCCCTTGATGCAATACGAGGATTAAATCAGCGTCTTGGATGGTTGATAAACGGTGGGCAATTGCGATTGTTGTTCGCCCTTTGCGCATTTTTGCCAGCGCCGTTTGGATGGCCTCTTCTGTTTCCGTATCAATATTGGCTGTCGCCTCATCGAGCACTAATATTTTCGGGTTAGCGGCAATCGTCCTGGCAAAGGCAATTAACTGCCGCTGTCCGCTTGAGAAAGTTGCGCCCCGCTCGACCACCTTGTGGTCAAAGCCATCCTCAAGCCTGTCGATAAACGTATGTGCTTGAACGAATTTTGCTGCTTCCTTCACCTGTTCATCTGTCAAACTTTCATTATGAAGGCGAATATTATCCTTTACTGTCCCGTAGAACAAAAATGGATCCTGCAGCACTAGCCCCATCTTCTCTCTTAGTTCAGGCTTAGTAAAGTTTCGAATCGATTCCCCGTCAATCAAAATTTCCCCGCGTTCAAACTCGTAAAAACGCATCATTAGATTAATGATGGAGCTCTTTCCACTGCCTGTGTGACCGACCAGTGCTACCGTTTCACCGGGATTAGCGGTAAAGGATATATTTTTCAAAACATCCCGTTTGCCATCGTAGGAAAAACTTAAATCCTTGAACTCAATCTTTCCTTGTTGAATGGCAATCGTCTTCTCGTCCTTTTGAGCCGGAGCCAGCTCTTCTTCATCTAACAATCGAAACACGCGGGAGCCGGCAACGATTGCCTGCTGGTATAAGGAAAGCCTCATCATCATCTGGTTTACCGGCTCAAAGAAACGGTCTAAATAATTGATAAACGCGTAGATGACCCCAATTTCCACACTGTGTTGAAAGGATGTAATCCCGAAATAGCTTAAGACAATGATAAGGGCAAAAATATAAATCAAATCAATCGCCGGTCTTAGCAAAAGACCATCAATTTTAATATTTTTCATTCCTGCCTTGTAGTGCTGCTCGTTAATGTCGCCAAATTCATGACGCAGGCGTTTTTCCTGACGAAAAACTTGAATAATTGCCATTCCCGAAAGCGACTCCGCTAGCTTAGCATTCAATTGGCTCAATCTCTCACGCATATCAAGGTAAAACCGCGAGCTTAATTTTCGATATAAGTTCATTACAAACAATAGGATTGGAATAATTATGACGCAAAACAGTGCCAGTTTTATATTCAAAATAAACATTGCAATAAAAATACCAGTCAACAGAAAGCCACTTTGAATAAAGGTGGCAATGACGGTGACAAACATATCTTTAATCGCTTCCGTATCATTCGTCACCCGGGAAACGATGCTTCCCGCAGGGGTTTTATCAAAATATTTCAAACCAAGTGACTGGACTTTTGAAAACACATCGATCCGGAGCTGCTGGATAATGTATAGAGCAATCTCCTGAAATTTCACAAATTGAAAAAACATCAAGACAGCCTTTACAATTTGAATCCCCATGTAAATCGAGCCGAGAATCAATAATGGCTGAAATTCAAGCTTCCCTGGTGTCAAATAATTATCGATAAAGATTTTGACTAAATACGGCAGGACGATATCTCCTATTGTTGTTAAGAGCAGCAGAACGAAGGCAATGCTGATCATTTTCTTATGTGTTTTTGTATAAGAAAGGAGACGGAACAATATCTTTCTTTGTTCACGTTCTGACAGCTGCAATTTCTCTTCCATCTTAATGCCCCCCATGCTCAACAAGTTCTTCTAGCTGCTGGTGTAAATACATTTCCTTATACCATCCGTCCAATTCCATCAGGTCCTCATGTGTGCCTCTTTCGATAACCTGCCCATTCTCGAGGACGATAATGAGACTGGCATGTTGGATTGCACTTAAACGGTGCGAGGTAATGATGGTTGTTTTCCCCTCGCGATTTTGCCTTAAGGATGAAAGGATGGCTTCCTCCGTTTTCGCATCTACTGCTGATAAGGAATCGTCGAGTACGAGGACTTCCGGATTCATTAGGAGTGCACGTGCAATCGAAATTCTTTGCTTTTGCCCGCCTGACAACGACACTCCTCGCTCACCGACAATCGTTTGATACCCATCTGTAAATTGGAGGATATCGTCATGGATATTGGCTAGTTTTGCTGCCCGTTCGATCTCCTCGATTGTTGCTGTTGGATCTGTAAAGGCAATGTTTTCAGCAACCGAAGCGGAAAATAAGAAATGGTCTTGTGGGACATAGCCAATTGCTTCCCGTAATTTTTCGAGCTTATAGTCCTGAAGTTTTTGCCCGCCAAAACGGATTTCACCTTGATAGCCTTCAAATTCACGAATAAGCAGCTTTAACAGTGTTGTTTTGCCTGAACCTGTCTTACCTACAATTCCTAATGTTTCTCCCGCATGTAGGGAAACGGAAATATCTTTCAAGAGCGGCTGTGCATCGCCTGGGTAAGTAAATTCAGCGATTTGATACTGAATATCTCCATACGGCACTGTATCAAGCGCCTTTTCGTGATCCGTGATTTCGACCTTTTCCCTAAGAAGAGCGGCAACTCGGTCGTAGGAAGCGCGGCCTCGTTCAACGATGTTAAACAACCAGCCAAACGCTAGCATTGGCCATATTAATAATCCTAAATAGGTTGTAAACGAGATTAATTCACCAATCGATAAGTCACCATTAAGGACAAACTTGGCGCCAAAAGCGATCGATAAGAAAAAGGAAATCCCGACGATGATGGAAATGGTAGGGTCATAGAGAGAGTCGATTTTCGCGACGACAATATTTTTCTGAACGACGTCTTCTGATTGTTTCCGAAAATCTTCAATATCTTCCTGTTCCTGTCCAAACGTTTTGATGACCTTTATCCCGGTTATACTTTCTTGTGTCTTATCATTTAATGACGAGAACGCTTCTTGGGCCTTGTAAAAGCTTTTATGCAGCATCGATCCAAACCAGCTCGTCAGCATCGCCATAAACGGCATCGGAATTAAGCAGATTAACGTCAATTTCCAGCTGATTGTAAAGGCCATTGCAATGATAACAAACCCGCCCGTTGAAAGGGAGTCAACGAGTGTCAAGACCCCTGCCCCTGCAGTTTGCTGGATGGCTGACAGGTCATTGGTCGCATGTGCCATCAGATCGCCCACACGGCTTTTCTGATAAAATGCTGGTGACATATTGGTAAAATGTTGATATAAGCGATTTCTTAATATTTTACTCAGTTTAACCGACGAACCAAAGATCATAATTCTCCAATAATATCTTAGGACATACATGGCAATCGCGACACCAATAAGAACGATAACCCATTCTACCAGCATCGCTTTTGTAATCGTCCCCTCATGAATATGGTCAGCAATAATGCCAATCACCTTTGGCGGTACTAACTGAAGCATTGCCACGAGCAGCAAAAGGAAAACCCCTGATATGTATGCTTTTTTCTCCTGCTTAAAAAACCAGCCTAATTCTAAAAAAACTTTCATGAAACCTCCCCCAAAACACTTAAAAATCCAACTGTTTCATTTCTTTCTTTAAAATCACTACCTCCATCCTCATCCAACCAGTTGCGGTTTTATTTTATCAAATATTTCTAAAATAATAAAGATTTCGAAACCATGGTTTTTAGGCACCAAAAAAGCACCCATTCATATGTGAGTGCTTGTCTAGTTTATTTAGATTGCTGTTTGTTCATTGCTGACATCATTTGGTTGATCTTCTTTTGTGAAGGCTTCATACCCATTTGCATCATCATCATTTTTAACATTTGTTCATTGATTGGCGGATTTTTCTTTAAGTAGCTCATCATATATTTGCGAGCAATGAAAAATCCTAGCGCTACACCAGCAACTAATGCTAGTACACCAACTAGAATCGCAATTCCTGTTGTACCCATTAAACTTCCTCCTTCATGTTGTCTACCATACAGTGTACTAAAAATTTGTGGATTAGACAATATCTGCTTTCAATTAGATTAATTTTCTTTCTTTAATCGGCTTTAACCAGCCATAGCGCTGGTGATCGAGGTCTAAAGCCAGGAAGGAAGACTCGCATTTTCGCAGCACTTCAAAAAAAGCCGTTTCAGCTTCATAGCTGCCTCCAGCCTCGACTGTTATCAATTCTTGAAATACTTCTAATTTGGCCGTACTTAGTTTTCCGCTTAGTTCTATCGAGTATGCACCTTGCTCAGCTCTAAATCCTTTTATTCTACTTAGCTGTTTTTGAATTAGCTGATGGATTTTCAAGGCCTCAACCCTTTTAGTTATATAAGAAATTTGTTTTTTTGTAATAAATTTTAGCTCACCGTCTGCATTTTGATGTTCCATAAAAAGCTGAAAGAACAATCGCTCTCTTCCGAAGTAATGGGCAGCAAATTCATCTTCTATTAAATAAAGCTGATATTTTCTCACCATAGTTCTCCCCTTCGTTGATTCCCCTTTTTTCTATTATAAAAAATAGCAAGCGAAACATTTGTCTTACGGCGGCAAAAACTTTCACTAATTTTGTCGAATACAACATATCTAAACGGTTGTACTATGAATTCGGTAGAATTATTGAAGATTCCTTTATTTTTTTTAAAATACAAAAAATGAGAACGGAATTTTTCCGTTCTCATTTGCATTACACATTCTTATTTATTCAATAACGCCTTCACACGTGCAACGACGTTATTTACGGTAAAGCCGTATTCTTCCATAATCTTTTCTCCCGGTGCAGATGCGCCGAATTTGTCAATTGCTAAGACATCGCCTTCATCGCCGGTGTATTTGTGCCAGCCGAATGATGCACCGACTTCAATTCCAAGACGTTTTTTCACATTCTTCGGAAGCACAGAATCTTTGTATTCTTGAGATTGCTGTTCGAAGCGGTCCCATGAAGGCATGCTGACTACCGAAACGTGAACACCCTCACCAGCCAGTGCTTTTTGGGCTTCAACGGCAAGGCTAACCTCTGAACCCGTCGCCAACAGCAACGCATCAGGGGTATTGCGTTCTGAAGGAGAAACGACATAGGCACCTTTTGAAACTCCCTCATATGCATTTGCATCCGTTCCTTTTAATGTTGGTAAATCTTGACGTGTCAATACGAGCGCTGTTGGCTTGTTCGTTGACTCTACCGCAAGCTTCCAAGCAGCCGCAGTTTCGTTACCATCTGCAGGACGAATAATCGATAATCCAGGCATCGCGCGCAGTGCAGCAAGCTGTTCGATTGGTTCGTGTGTTGGTCCATCTTCACCAACCGCAATACTATCATGGGTAAATACGTACGTTACTGGTAATCCCATTAAGGCAGCAAGACGAATCGCAGGACGAACGTAGTCAGAGAAGACAAAGAACGTTCCGCCGAATACTTTCATTCCACCATGTAAGGCAATACCATTCATCGCAGCACCCATAGCAAATTCACGGACACCAAACCAGAAATTCCGGCCTTCATAAGAACCAGGCATAAAGTCTTTTGAACCTTTAATCATTGTTTTATTTGAACCAGCAAGGTCCGCAGAACCACCGATAAATGTAGGCAGGTTTTTCGCAATACTATTTAACACTTCACCAGAAGAGGCACGGCTTGCAAGGCTTTTTCCTTCACTGTAAACTGGAATATCTTTATCCCAGCCTTCAGGGAGTTCATTTTTCAATGCTTGCTCCAGCTGTGCAGCTAGTTCAGGAAACTCTTTTTTATACTGTGCGAAAAGGTCATTCCATTCTCTTTCCTTCTTCTCGCCATTTTCAACAATGAGTTTTTGGAAATTGTCGTAAACTTCCTGTGGTACATGGAAATCTTCTTCGAATGTCCATTTATACGCTTCTTTTGTCAGCTTTAACTCATCTGCACCAAGTGGCGCTCCATGTACACCTGAAGTTCCAGCCCGGTTCGGGGAACCATAACCGATTACTGTTCTTACTTCAATCATTGTCGGACGGTCGAGATCATTTCTAGCTTCTTCAATGGCTTTCGCGATTTCTTCAAGATTATTTCCGTCTTCTACGCGAAGATATTGCCAGCCATATGCCTCAAAGCGGCCTTTAACACTCTCAGAGAAGGATTTATCTAAGTCACCATCAAGGGAAATATCATTGGAATCATAGAGAACAACTAACCGTCCTAATTTCAAGTGTCCGGCAAGTGATGCAGCTTCCGCAGATACACCTTCCATTAGGTCGCCATCGCCACAAATAGAATATGTAAAATGGTTCACAAGTTCAAAATTATCTTTATTATATACGCTTGCTACATGGCGTTCTGCTATAGCCATACCGACTGCCATCGCAATCCCCTGGCCAAGCGGGCCTGTTGTTGCCTCTACCCCTTCTGTGTGGCCGTACTCAGGATGTCCAGGCGTTTTACTTCCCCATTGACGGAATTGCTTTAAATCATCCATGCTAAGATTGTAGCCGGATAAGTGGAGCATGCTGTATAACAATGCAGAACCATGACCAGCTGATAACACAAAGCGATCACGATTAAACCAATGAGGATTCTTTGGGTTTTGGTTCATAAAGCGGGTCCATAATGTATAGGTCATTGGTGCAGCACCCATCGGCATACCAGGATGCCCTGAGTTTGCTTTCTCAATTGCATCAATGGCAAGCGTCCGAATGGAGGTAACTGATAATTCATCAATAGTATTAAACATGAAATACATCCTTTCTTAATCACAGGATTACTAAACACATCATTAATATTATATTGATGCAGGCTATAATTCAACTGATTGGTCTGAAATATGCAGAGCAAAAGTCATTTTGTTTAATATTTTGACACAGAAGCTGCTGATATATGTAGAAAAGGAATACAAATGTGTATTCCTCGCAGGCTAATGAAGTGTATTTTTTTTCCTCATTTTTATTTTTTCTGGTGTTACGTCGTTTCCTTCTGGATCGATGAACTTTGTATTTGTTAATGTATCAAGCATACTTGAGCGGAATGTTGCCAAATACTCGCTTCTTAATTGAGATTGCTCTTTTGCTTCTGTCTCCGTCAAGCCAGTCGCTTTTGCTTTTCTTGCCAGTTCATTGATTCTAGCCATTTTTTCTTTCGATAGCATTCAAGAACCTTCCTTTCGGTAAAGAATCTGTAATGTCATACGATTTTACTAAAAAAGAGGCTTCCTGACAAGGCATAAGCATTATTCTTCTTGAGAGGCAAGGTATTCTTGGTATCTCCTGTGTACAGTTGCTTTTGAAATGTTATGACCAAATCCTCTAAAGGTTGCCGCAATTTCAGCAAACGTTAAGCCATTTTTTCTAAGGCGGATAATTTCTTCAATCGGAACTTCGATTTTTTCTCTGCCAGAAGCGCTTCCGAGATTTTTTAAATTTTCTTCCGGCTTATATCCTTGCTGAACAGCCCGTTTCATTCCACGTTTAATTTTCACATTATGCAGCTTCCGCTGATATTCCTCCACCATGCTGACAATTTTCAATACCATCGAATCCGACTCTGAAAGCTGTAATTCGCCATTATGAGAAATACAGTAAAGTTTTGTTCCTTCTTTCATTATACAATGCAAAAGCGCAATCTTAGCGTTTCCCCTGCCAAGCCTTGTTTCATCTTGAATTAACAGGGCTTGGACCTGTTTATCCTTTATTCGATCTAATACTTCAAGGATGCCTTCTCTTTCAAAGTCATAGCCGCTTGCCTTTTCCTTAATGATTGCCTCAACTTCAAATTGATATTGTTTGGCAAGCTGGATTAGTTCCTCTTCCTGACGGTTTAAGGATGATTCTTGTGTTTCTTTATTTGTACTTACACGACAATATATAATTGCTTTCATTTATAATTCCTTTCTAGTCTCCGAAAGCGCCGGCTAATTCTGTTGTAGATGAAGATGTGATTTTATTTACTGGAATGGTGATTTCTTCCCCAGGAAAAATGTGATCGTCGATATTTTCATTATGACTTATAACCCAGGATACGAACTCTTCGTTCGATAAAGTGTGCTGCTCGGAATATTGCTTCGAGATTTCCCAAAGTGAATCCCCTTCAGAAATTTTAACCTTGAGATAATTTTCCTTGTCATTGGTATGATTTTGAATCGATAGAACGATAGCGAATGAACAGCTTAAAATAATAAGAGTAATGGCATACGAATATTGGTTCAAGATTTTTCTCATGATTACACCTCTTATAAGAATATATGTTCCCTTTTCATTGATTTTATTATAATCCGAACATTCGTTTGTTGTCAACAATTAATTCGAACTTATGTTTGTATAAAATTGGCGAACATGCTATAATAAAGTCAACAATAACCAGGCGAGGTGCAATTTATCATGGGAAAAATATCAAAGCGTCAACAGGATATTCTGGATTTCATCAAGTCGGAAGTGAAGAGTAAAGGCTATCCTCCTTCCGTAAGAGAAATTGGCGAAGCAGTTGGACTAGCTTCCAGCTCTACTGTTCACGGTCATTTAGCAAGGCTGGAGACTAAAGGACTCATTAGACGGGATCCTACGAAACCAAGAGCAATCGAAATATTAGAAGTGGATGAAGCAGCGCATATTCCAAGAAACAAAGTAGTAAACGTTCCAGTAGTTGGGAAAGTTACCGCCGGTTTGCCGATTACAGCCATCGAAAACGTTGAAGAGTACTTCCCGCTGCCAGAAAGCTTGGCACCTGCTGATGAACAAGTCTTTATGCTGGAAATCATGGGCGAGAGCATGATTGAGGCTGGAATCCTTGACGGTGACTATGTAATTGTTAAACAGCAGCAAACAGCGAATAACGGTGATATAGTTGTTGCGATGACCGAAGAAGATGAGGCTACATGTAAAAGATTTTTTAAAGAAAAGGATTATATCCGCCTGCAGCCAGAAAATTCTACGATGGACCCGATTATTTTAAGGAATGTTTCCATCCTTGGAAAAGTCATTGGGGTTTATCGCCATATCCATTAATACTAAAGAGCTGGCGAAGCGCCAGCTCTTTTTTATTGGGAAAAAACTTTATAAATATTGTTTCTCCGTTCGGTATATTGAAAATTCAGTATATTTACCCATGCTGATATTGTTAATTTTTAATATAATTGAACTACACCATGATTTACCTTAGGTCCAAAAATAAACGGCTTAAGGAGTGTGAGGAACGGTGTTAACGGACATTATTCTCTCGTTTGTGATTGGTGGGTCGGTTGGGATTATTGGACATGTTCGAAAGTACGGCAAAATCATTATGCCACGGAAAACAAAAAGGTTCATTTATCTCGGTTTTCTAGAAGAATTGCTTCTAGGCGCAGTTGCGGCTCTCCTCCTTGTATTGTATGCAGCTCCTAATTCACTTGTAGAGATAATCATTTTTTCAATCATTGCCGGAATAGGTGGTGATGCCGTCCTAAATAGGTTTAAACTATTAAAACAAGACAGCGATAAATAAGGACATGAAAAAAATTAACCCTTAGCATTGTGCTAAGGGTTTGTTTATTTTTAGGCTGTGTTAATAGTGAATGTTGATTTCCGTTCCAGGCGCTTTCCGCGGNAAGCGCCTGCGGGGTCTCACCTGTCCCGCTGCTCCCGCAGGAGTCTCGCGCCTTCCACTCCAATCAACATTATACTCAAAATCAATAATGTTCTTTAACACAGCCTGTTTTTAATACATGCTCATATATTGATCGCGTTCCCATTGGTGTACTACTGTGCGGAACATATCCCATTCAATTTCTTTTGCTTCTACGAAGTGTTCGAAGATATGCTCGCCTAAACCAGATACAATGGCTTCATCGGCTTTTAACATATCTAATGCCTGCGCCAATGTTGCTGGAAGATCGTTGATACCCTCTTCGATTCTTTCCTCTTTGCTCATCACATAAATATTACGGTCAACAGGGGCTGGCGGAGTTAGTTTATTTTTAATTCCTTCTAATCCTGCTTTTAAAAGCACCGCCATGGCAAGGTATGGGTTTGCTGCTGGGTCGACACTTCGCACTTCTACACGTGTACTTAATCCGCGTGATGCCGGAATACGGACTAATGGAGAACGATTTTGTGCGGACCATGCGACATAGCATGGTGCCTCATAGCCAGGTACAAGACGCTTATACGAGTTAACAGTAGGATTGGTGACCGCTGTAAAGCTCGGAGCGTGTTTTAAAATACCTGCAATGAAGTGGCGTGCTGTATCACTCAATTGAAGATCGCCAGTCGGATCAAAAAAGGCATTCTCACCATTTTTAAATAATGAGAGGTTCATATGCATCCCGGATCCATTCACACCGAATAATGGTTTTGGCATAAACGTCGCGTGTAGGCCATGTTTACGGGCGATTGTTTTTACAACAAGCTTAAATGTTTGGATTTGGTCACATGCTGTTAAGGCATCTGCATATTTAAAGTCAATTTCGTGCTGTCCTGGTGCGACCTCATGGTGGGAAGCCTCGATTTCAAAGCCCATTTCCTCCAATTCAAGGACAATATCACGGCGGCAGTTTTCACCAAGATCATGCGGTGCAAGATCGAAATATCCGCCATGATCGTTTAATTCTAATGTTGGCTGCCCTTTATCATCCAATTTGAACAAGAAGAATTCTGGCTCAGGTCCAAGATTAAAATCGGTAAAGCCAAACTCCTGCATTTCTTTTAACACACGTTTTAAGTTATTCCGTGGATCGCCGCCAAATGGAGTGCGGTCGGAATTGTGAATATCGCAAATTAAGCGGGCGACTTTTCCTTTTTCCGCTGTCCATGGAAACACAACCCATGTGTCTAAATCTGGAAATAAATACATGTCAGACTCTTCAATTCGAACAAACCCCTCAATCGAAGATCCGTCGAACATCATTTTGTTATCAAGCGCCTTTTCTAATTGGCTGATTGGAATTTCTACGTTTTTAATGGTTCCAAGAATATCCGTAAATTGCAGGCGAATAAATTTCACATTTTCCTCTGAAGCTAACCTCTTAATATCTTCTTTTGAATACTTTGCCACAATAAAACCTCCAATGTTAGTTACAGCCTTTTCTTTAGTGAAAAAAGCGTGATATATCGCCCTGCCGTAATGAAGAACGGTTCAATCTACCCGAATGTAATAATTCGCTCTTCAGCAATTTTCTAAGCTGCTCATTTGTTAAATCAGGCTTCGCTTTTTCTGTTTGCTTCTCTGTCACGGTTGATAATTGCTCCTTGACCAAGAACAGCTGTTTAATGCCTGCCATGTTGACACCTTGATCAATTAAATCTTTAATCTCTAAAAGTCTATCAATATCAATTAAACTAAATAGACGCCGGTTTCCCTCGGTTCTTGCTGGAGAAATCAATTGGTGTTCTTCATAATAGCGGATTTGTCTTGCTGTTAAATCTGTTAGCTGCATGACAGTTCCGATGGGAAACAGGGGCATGGAACGGCGAATTTCCTTTCCACTCACCAACGTTCTCCTCCTTCTTAATAAATCATATTGCTATTATATTTGCTGTTAGGTATGTTGTCAATCTCATGTTAGGAAATCTAACATGGTTTTTTTATCATTGAAATAGGACAACTTCTCAGAAGCTGTCCTTGACGTATTTTTCCCTAATTCAATTCAACTAAACCTTTTTCAAGCAAATGATCAAGCGCCAGACAAACTGCCATTTTTACATGTGCATAGGTTAAACCACCTTGAACATAGGCAACATATGGCGGTCGGATTGGACCGTCCGCTGTGAGTTCAATGCTTGCGCCTTGAATAAAGGTGCCGGCCGCCATGATGACATCATCCTCATACCCCGGCATATAGCTTGCGTGCGGTGTTACGTAGGAATTTATTGGCGAGGCAAATTGGATCGCCTGGCAAAAGGCAATCATTTTTTCAGGGTCATCGAACTGAACGGCTTGAATTAAATCCGTCCGCACGGCATTCCATTTCGGCGATGAATTCATGCCTAATTTCTCCAACAACGCCGCTGTAAATACCGCGCCTTTTAACGCTTGTCCGACAACATGGGGCGCAAGAAAGAACCCTTGATACATTTCTTGCAGACTATAAAGCGATGCGCCCGCCTCTGCCCCAATGCCCGGTGAGGTCATTCGGTAGGAACAAGCCTCGACCCATTGTTTCTTACCAACAATGTATCCACCTGTCTTCACAATTCCGCCGCCAGGGTTTTTAATAAGGGAACCTGCCATTAAATCCGCTCCGACATGACAAGGCTCCAATTCCTCAACAAATTCGCCGTAACAGTTATCAACAAATACGACTACATCCTGCTTGATTTCCTTCACAAACCTGATCATTTCGCCGATTTCCGCAACGGTGAATGACGGCCTCGTGGCATAGCCTTTAGAGCGCTGAATGCCAATCATTTTCGTATTTGGTTTGATTTTCTTAGCAACGGTCTCCCAATCAATACCGCCTTCACTAGTCAGCGACACGCTATCATAGGAAATTCCGAATTCCTTTAATGAGCCAACCCCATTTCCGCGGATACCGACGATTTCTTCCAACGTATCATACGGTTTTCCGGTTATATATAGGAGTTCATCACCCGGACGGAGAACACCAAATAAGGCAATTGAAATCGCATGTGTACCGGAGATAATCTGCGGCCGGACAAGGCCTGCTTCGCCGCCAAAGACATCGGCATAGATTAATTCCAGTGTATCCCGGCCAATATCATCATATCCATAGCCTGTTGACGGGATAAAGTGGGAATCACTCACCCGCTTGTTCTGAAAACTTTGTAAAACTCGGAATTGATTCGTTTCGATTCTTTCATCTATTTCGTTATGTACTTCAGCGATTTGTTGTTCGACTTCTTTAACAATCGGCCGAAGCTTTTCCCCATTTTTTAATTGTTGAAACATCTTGTTGCTCCTATCTATTTTTTAAATTGCAGTAATTGCCCAGTTATTTGATGGTCCTGAAGAGTGTACCCTTTGCAGCGATATACTTGTGCCTCTTCATCAAAGGACAGCTCTCTTAAAATCGTTTCATTTTTTAATTGAGAAAGCAGCTTGCCTTCAGTCGACGGAACCTGTACATCATAAGGGTCCATCATTTCCATCACAAGCTTCTCCATTTTCTCTTTTAAGGCTTGGCGGTCCTCCTGATTAAATGCACTGATAAAAGCTGTAGGCGTACCTGCTGTTGGGACGAAATCCGGATGCTGGATATCCTTTTTATTATACACTGTTAACTGTGGAATCTCTTTAATATCCAGGTCTTCAAGAAGCTTGTTAACGGTTTTTTCATGATGGAAATAATCCGGATTCGACATATCGACAACATGAAGCAGCAGATCCGCCTCCTTGACCTCCTCAAGTGTCGAGCGGAAAGCGGCAATTAACGTTGTCGGCAGGTCTTGAATAAACCCAACAGTATCCGTTATTAATGATAAAAACCCGCTTGGTAAAATCAATTTTCGCGTCATTGGATCAAGCGTTGCAAATAATTGATTTTCCTCATATGAATCCGCCTCGGATAGTCGATTAAACAGAGTTGATTTTCCGGCATTCGTGTAGCCAACAATCGCGACCTGGAAGGCTTTATTTTTCTTTCTTCTTTCCCTGTATCGATCCCGGTGCTGAACGATGACCGAAAGCTGGGTTTTAATATCATCGATTCTGCGGCGGATGTGACGGCGGTCCGATTCTAATTTCGTTTCCCCCGGTCCTCTCGTTCCAATCCCAGCACCAAGACGGGATAAGGCGACCCCCTGGCCGGCCAGGCGCGGAAGTATGTATTGCAGCTGTGCAAGCTCGACTTGCAGTTTACCTTCTTTGGATCGGGCCCTTTGGGCAAAGATATCTAAAATGAGTTGTGTTCGGTCAATAATCCTGGCATTCACCTCGGAAGCTAGATTTCTCTTTTGACTTGGAGAAAGTTCGTCATTAAAGATGACAATATCCGCTTCAAGTTCCTCAACCAGCGTATTTAATTCTTCCACTTTACCTTTACCGATATATGTTGCCGGATGGCGGCGCTCCCGTTTTTGAACAACAGAGACCAACACCTCACCTTGAGCCGTTTCCGTTAATGCCTCTAACTCTTCCATCGAATAGTGAAAACGTAAGTCATCATCCCCGCTCGTTTGACAACCAACAAGGATGGCTTTCTCTTTCGTTTCTTTTTGTTCCACAAGCACCCTTCCTTCCCTAAAAAGCTCTACCAAACATCATAACAAAAAACGCAAGCATTCTCTAATTTTCCCTTATCATTACCTTGTAAAAATAATTGTTGTAATTTTTCTACATCGTGATAAAATTTTAATGTTTGTTATCAAACGGATATTACTATTAACATAGTGTTTTTCATAAAAAAAGGGGAACAAGGAGAAATCGGATAAAAGATGACATGGGAAGTTTTAAGTATGATTGGCACGATTGCCTTTGCTGTCAGTGGCGCAATCGTGGCCATGGAAGAAGAATATGATATTTTTGGGGTTTATATTTTAGGGATTGTCACCGCTTTTGGCGGTGGAGCCTTCCGAAACCTGCTAATTGGTGTGCCTGTTTCGGCTATCTGGGAGCAGGGATTATTTTTTCAAATCGCATTATTATCGATTACAGCCGTGTTTTTATTTCCAAAGAATCTGTTAAAGCACTGGCAAAAATGGGGGAACTTGTTCGACGCAATCGGCTTAGCTGCCTTTGCTATCCAAGGCGCGATGTATGCCGCGAACATGAACCATCCGCTTAGCGCTGTCATTGTTGCAGCCGTGCTAACGGGAAGCGGCGGCGGAATCATCCGTGATTTATTAGCAGGAAGAAAACCGATAGTCCTAAGATCAGAAATTTACGGGGTTTGGGCGATTCTCGCCGGCGTTATCATCGGGCTTAAAATAGCGACGAATCCATGGGAGTTATATACACTTTTTATACTCGTTACCAGTTTGCGTGTGCTTTCCTATACCTTCGATTGGAAGCTGCCAACACGGGGACTTGGAACGCATTAAAAAAATCGGCGGATTGCATTTAGATCCGCCGATTTTCATATTACCTAATCTTCATCAAACACAAGGTCATTGCTTCTTAACGTCATCAATTCATGCCTGTCATAGCTATTGAGCATTAGCAGCCGCATCGCTTGGGCGCGAACGGATTTCTCAATGACATTACGGACATATCTGCCGTTTGAAAAAGTATTTGGATTTAACACCGCCTTCACCCAAATTAAATGATCCCTTAATTTTTTTTCAGCTTCATGACTTAAGGTATACTCTCTCTCCAACAACATTCTTCCAGCAATATCCATCAACTGATCAATGTTATAATCTGGGAAATCAACCACTAAGGGAAAGCGCGAATGAAGTCCGGGGTTTAAGGTAAGAAAGTAATCCATTTCTTGGGAATATCCAGCTAGAATAAGGATAAATTCATGCTGCTTATCTTCCATATGCTTGACAAGTGTATCGATTGCCTCCTTGCCAAAATCCTTTTCTCCGCCACGGCCTAACGAATAAGCTTCATCGATAAATAGAATCCCGCCCTGGGCTTTCTTAATCAAATCCCTCGTCTTTTGTGCTGTATGGCCGATATATTCACCAACAAGATCTGCACGCTCTGCCTCAATTAAGTGGCCCTTCGTCAGAACGTTCATTTTGTGAAAAAGTTTACCTATTAATCTTGCTACCGTTGTTTTTCCTGTGCCGGGATTTCCTTTAAACATCATATGCAAGGCTTGTTTTCTCGCCTTTAGCCCCATGTCCTCCCGTTTCTTGTTCACATAGATCCATGCATAAATTTCCTTTATCATGCGTTTCATTTCTTCCATGCCAACCAAAGCCCCGAGCTCCTCTTCAATTTCCTTAAGAGCTGTGTGTTCAGGGGGGATCTCCTTTGGAACAACTTGAAAATCAGGCAATTCCTTTGTGACTGTTTTTCTTTTTTGGGAATTGAGCACGACCCTTATTTGGCCGTTATTTTTCATTCGAAATGGTTGATCCAAAGCTTTCACCTCTCAATCTGCAACCAGTTTCCGCAAGGTAGGTTCTAAGCACTGCTAAGAAAATTTATCCGATTAATATTGAAATTATCGCACATAGAAAAGCATATTCCTTCATTCTATGTGTATTCACAACTTATAAAATTCATTAAAAAGATTTTCCCTTCATTTTTTTGAAAAATAAAAAAGAGCCCGCGGGTGACAGGCTCAATTTATCTAATGATTATTGGTTCTCTAATTCAAGCTGAACATTTCTTTGTGGTGCAAAGGTTGAAATCGCGTGTTTGTATACTAGCTGCTGCTTCCCTTCCGATTCAAACAGAACGGTAAAATTATCAAAGCCTTTAATTTGTCCTCTTAATTGGAATCCGTTCAGAAGGAAAACTGTAACATGGATATTATCTTTACGGCATTGATTTAAAAATTGGTCTTGAATATTGATCGTCGTTTTCATTTGTATATCCTCCTCTTTTATCTCTACTAATATGTATTCGATTTTACTTGAAGCTTTCCTTCAACATAATGTGAAATTTCCATTATTTTTTTTGCGAAATTGTTCACATTCGTCATTTCAAACCATTTTACCACCATCTTATTGCGAAACCAAGTCAATTGCCTTTTGGCATAGCGCCGGGAATTTTGTTTTAAATTTTCAATTGCTTCTTCTAATGTAACATATCCATCCAAATAGTGATAAATTTCTTTGTAGCCAATCGCTTGGATGGATTGACAATCACGCAAGTCCTGTTGATATAAGCTTTTCACTTCTTCCAAAAGCCCTTCAGCAACCATCAAATCAACCCGGTCATTAATCCGTTCATAAAGCTTGTCCCGTTCCATCGTTAAACCGATCAGGGCCGTATTGTAAAGAAGTTCTGGCTGCTGTTTGCTTTGATATTCCTGCATTGTTTTACCAGTGAGCTGAAAAATCTCCAGAGCGCGTATGACCCTTCTTACATTGTTGGGGTGGATATGTGATGCGCTTTCGGGATCAACCTCCATTAATTCTTTGTGTAGTGCAACATTACCGATTTCCTTTACTTTTTCTTCAAGGTGCTGGCGCAATGATTCATCCCCTGCAACATCGGAGAATTGATAATCATAAATAACTGACTGAATATACAGCCCTGTCCCGCCGACAATAATCGGAAGCTTCCCTTTTTGAGCAATCTCACTTATTTTTGCCCGAACAAGGAGTTGAAATTCAGCAACGGAAAAATTTTCCGAGGGATTTTTTATATCGATTAAATGGTGTGGAATTCCTTCCATTTCATCCTTGGTTATTTTCGCCGTCCCAATATCCATTCCCCGGTATATTTGCATCGAATCTCCGCTGATAATTTCTCCGTTATACCGTTTGGCCATTTCGATACTAAGCTTTGTTTTCCCCACTGCTGTCGGGCCAATAATTACTAATAATTTTTGTTTTTCTACCACTATTTCTCACTGCCTTATCTCATTTATTGCTTCTATGCTTCCATGTTATCATAATTTTGCAAAGCAGTTGAACATCATATCAGTATATACAAAATAATCCTTATCTATGCTTAGATTCAAGTTGATTATTTTTATCCACTTTACTTCCAAAGGCGGAAAGTTTTTCATGTAAATTTACAAAAGCATAACGGTTCATTTACAATCCGCTTTCCACCCCCAAATTCATGATAGGCTTAATCGTAGTCTATCTTGTATAAAAAATAAAGGAATAAGGTGAAATCAATGCTTTCTACTTTTGATATTGGAATTGATTTAGGAACTGCAAATATATTGGTTTATAGTAAAAACAAAGGAATTGTCCTTAATGAGCCCTCCGTAGTGGTCATCGATACAGTTACAAAAAATGTGGTCGCCGTTGGAACGGAAGCAAAAGAAATGATCGGCAAGACACCTGAAAAAATCGTGGCTATCCGCCCCTTACGAGATGGAGTCATTGCGGATTTTGATGTAACAACAGATATGCTAAAAACTGTGCTCCGTAAGGCTTCTAAAAAAGCAGGCTTTTCAATTCGGAAGCCAAATGTGGTCGTTTGCATCCCATCTGGTTCTACGAGTGTGGAGCAACGGGCGATTCAAGATGCCGTGAGAAATGCTGGAGCTAAAAAGATCTCCTTGATTGAAGAGCCGGTTGCAGCCGCTATTGGTGCAGGACTTCCTGTCGATGAACCTGTAGCGAACGTTGTGGTCGATATCGGCGGTGGAAATACTGAAGTGGCCATTATTTCCTTCGGCGGTGTGGTTGCTTGCCATTCCATCAAAATCGGTGGCGATCGTCTTGATGATGATATTATTCAGCATGTGCGCAAGGAGTACAACGTATTAATCGGCGAACGGACTGCCGAAAATATCAAAATGGAGATTGGCTATGCGCTTGTTGATCACGAGGAGCTTTTCATGGATGTCCGCGGTCGTGACCTTGTGACCGGTTTACCGAAGACAATTAAGCTTTCATCCTATGAAATTCGCAATGCGCTAAAAGAGCCACTTCTGCATATATTGGAAGCGGTCCGGGCCACGCTTGAAGATTGCCCTGCTGAGCTCAGCGGCGACATCGTTGATCGAGGAGTCATTCTAACCGGGGGCGGATCGTTAATGAATGGAATGGAAGAATGGCTAAGCGAGGAAATATTTGTGCCTGTTCAGCTTGCACCCGAACCACTTGAATCTGTGGCAGTTGGCACGGGTAAGGCCCTTCAATATATTAGCAAACTACAGGCTGGCGTGAAATAGGACAACCCTTCTAAGGGACTTCAATATACTCCAAAAAGGCTGAAGGATAAATCCTCCAGCCTATTCTTCTATTCATCACTTTTTCTTTTTCTCATCTTATTGAAGTAAAGGAAAATCGGCAGTGGGATTACAATAAAGCCTAGGCTTTTAATGATTTGATTTTTTGCACCTTCCTTATTTCGGTTCTTTTCGTCTGTTACTGCCTGTTCATAATTAGCCCGCAGTTCTTGCTCTGATAATGTTTTTTGACCTGGCGCCTTACCTTCTTGGTGAATCTGCTTGTAGTCTTCGTAGCTTTGATAATAGCTTGGTGGACTAACGAGATCCGCAGCAGCCATAAAAATAGAAATTCCCCCTCCAATCACCATCATAAGCGTTGCAAACAAAACCAAATACGTATAAAGATGACGTATCACCGCTTCATCCCCCATTTCTTTGTTTTTCACCGCATAAACAATGACAAATATGATAATAACTACTGGTAAAAATGTGGTTAACAGGCCAAAAACAACCAAAGGCCCACCCCTCTCCATACATAAATGTAAAGCTTATTAAAGTCTATACATTAATATTATATTGTCGTCCTAAAACTGCAATTCTTATATTTAGGCAAAAAAAGAACGTTCCTCTTACCATCTTAGGAACGTTCTTTATTCAATCTTACATCACCCGTTTAAACATCTTCTCCATTTCATAAACAGAGTAATGAACGATTATTGGTCGCCCGTGTGGACAGGTAAAGGGATCAGATGCCTTACGTAAATCATCCAGCAATGCTTGGATTTCGTCATTACGCAAATGGCGGTTCGCTTTAATCGA
This sequence comes from Neobacillus vireti, assembly GCF_001026695.1. GTDB lineage: Bacteria > Bacillota > Bacilli > Bacillales > Cytobacillaceae > Neobacillus > Neobacillus vireti. The sequence goes on along the minus strand of NZ_LDNB01000002.1, from coordinate 609,696 downwards.
GGCTTTGCAGCTCATCATGATCGCTGCTTCCTCACGCAATTTCTTAATATCGACCTTTTTCATCGCTAAAAGCTGCTCAATCATGTCCTCAATGATTTGTTTTTCTTCTCCTTTTGGAAGCCATTGCGGATGAGAACGAACAATGAAAGTATTCATACCAAATTCCTCAAGAAAAACGCCGACCTTTTCGAGCTCATGTTGGTGTTCCGTTATTTTCAAATACTCATCCGTTGAATACTCAAAGGTTAAGGGCACAAGCATATCCTGTAGCTCAGACTGAACTTGCCCCACCTTTTCGCGGAAGTACTCATACTTTAACCGTTCCTGTGCTGCATGCTGATCAATAATATATAAGCCATTCTCATTTTGCGCAAAAATATAGGTTCCGTGCATTTGCCCGATTGGATAGAGACGGGGCACCCGGCTCTCCATTTGGTCATTATCATCACGAGACTCCATTATTTTATTCTCATTGAAATCGACCTGGTGTTCAGGAGCAGATTTAGGTTTATCGAAAATAGAACCTGGAGACTCCCCAGTTTCTGCAACAACCGCTGTTTCACTTCGACCAGGAAAGTCAGCAAACGGATTCTTAGTGATCGTTTGGGTTTTCTGAACGGTTTGTGGCACTACAGGCATCGATTCGGTTTCCTGAACGGTTTGTGGCACTGCAGGCATCGATTCGGTTTCCTGAACGGTTTGCTGCATCGCAGACGCGGGTTGCACATATTCCTGAACGGTTTCCGCACCAGACCATTCTCTATGAATTTCTTGATCATCATTTGTTCCCTCATCAAGCTGTAAAGCAGTTTGTTCAGTCTTTGGCGCTTCTTTTTTCACCTGAGTATAGGCTGTCGGGATTAACACCCTCGATTTAAACGCCTCTTTGATAATCGTTGTAACCAGTTCATTCAGTTCCGCTTCTTTACTTATGCGCACTTCCATTTTTGATGGATGAACATTGACATCTACTAGCATCGGGTCCATTTCAATATTAAGGAGGACAATCGGAAACCTGCCGATCGGCAGCAATGTATGGTACCCTTCCTGAATCGACTTCGCTAATGGATAGTTTTTGATAAAACGACCATTAATCATTGTCGAGATATAATTTCTTGATGCCCTTGTAACCTCCGGCATCGAAGCAAATCCGCTAATTTTATAATCAAGCGAGGTACCGGTTATCGGGACAAGCTGCTTGGCGATGGCCATTCCGTAAATCGATGCCAGCACTTGACGAACATCGCCGTTTCCATTCGTTTGCAGCAGCTTCCGCTCATTATGAATGAGCCGGAATGCCACCTCCGGATGGGACAGAGCAAGCCGGTTAACCACATCCGTAATATTACCAAGCTCAGTGTGGATTGTCTTCATATACTTTAAACGGGCTGGAGTATTGAAAAATAAATCGGTAATCGTGATGTCGGTTCCGCGTCTGCTTGAAGCTTTTTCAAAGGTTTCGACTTTCCCGCCTTCGATGACTACCCGGTTTCCGGCACCTTCCCCCGTAGAGGTCTTCATCTCTAGTCTGGAAACGGAGGCAACGCTTGGGAGGGCTTCTCCGCGAAAACCGAGCGTCCTAATCCGGAATAAGTCCTTTTCGTCTTTGATTTTGGATGTGGCATGGCGTTGAAAGGCGATTAGTACATCCTCTTCGTCAATTCCGTACCCATTGTCGGTAATTCGAATTTTCGCGAGTCCCGCTTCCTCCACCTCAATTTCAATCACGGTACTGCCGGCATCAATCGCATTTTCAACCAGCTCTTTAACAACCGAGGCGGGGCGTTCGACTACTTCTCCCGCCGCTATTTTGTTCGATAGGGCGTCATCTAATTGAATAATCCTTCTCATTCGCCTTCAACCCCTACTTTAACTTTTTCTGAAGCTCGTACAACATATTAATCGCCTGTAGTGGCGTTACCTCTAACAACTCTATTTCTTTAATTTTCTCTAAAACTCGTTTTTCCTTAGAAGTCAGCTCTTGCTTCTTCGTTTCCTTCGGCTCATCAAAAAATGATAATTGAGCAGGCTTTTCTTCGATTACCGCCGCTTTCACGGGAACAGCAGCTTGATCGTCGGAATGTTCAAGGGCTGTTAAAATTTCATTTGCCCGGCTGATTAATTCCGCCGGCAGCTCGGCAAGCTGTGCAACGTGAATACCGTAGCTCTTATCGGCCGGCCCTTCCTTAATTTTATGAAGAAAGACAACCTTGCCGTTATGTTCAATCGCGCTGACATGAATGTTTTTTAGCTTCGAAAGATCTTCATCTAAAACGGTCAGCTCATGATAATGGGTTGAAAATAAAGTTTTCGCCCCAATCCGCTTATGAATATATTCAATGATGGCCTGCGCTAAAGCCATCCCATCGTAAGTTGAGGTTCCGCGGCCGATTTCGTCGAACAAAATCAAACTGTTTTGGGTCGCATTTGTGATCGCATTTTTCGCTTCGAGCATTTCAACCATAAAGGTACTTTGTCCAGAGATCAAATCGTCGGCCGCACCAATACGTGTAAACACCTGATCAAAAATCGGCAGCACGGCTTCAGACGCCGGAACATAACAGCCGATTTGCGCCAAAATAGCTGTCAAGGCAATTTGGCGCATGTACGTACTTTTACCCGACATATTCGGGCCTGTTATCAACAGGACTTCCCGGTCGCTGTCCATATGACAATCGTTTGGTACATATTCCTGGGCGTTCAATACCTTCTCGACCACTGGATGGCGGCCATCCTTAACAGCTACACGACGCTCAGAAGAAAATTGCGGCTTCACATAGTGCCGTTCTTCACTGACCTGGGCAAAGCATTGCAGGACATCGAGCTCGCTGACCGTTTTCGCCAGCGCCTGTAGACGCGGGATTTGCTCCTTCACAATTTCGCGGATTTCGGCAAACAACTCATATTCAAGCTCGCCACATTTTTCCTCTGCTTGTAAAATTAACGCTTCTTTTTCTTTTAAATCCGGGGTAATAAACCGTTCGGCATTCGATAGAGTTTGCTTCCGTTCATACTGCCCTTCTTTTAAAAGATGCAGGTTAGCGCGGGTGATTTCAATATAATAGCCAAAAACGCGGTTATAGCCTACCTTCAACGATTTAATCCCAGTTTTCTCCCGCTCCTCCCGTTCGAGGCTGGCTATCCAGGTTTTCCCGTTTCGGCTGGCATCTCGATACTGATCGAGCTGGGCATTGTACCCGTCACGGATGATATTGCCTTCTTTTAAGGAAAGCGGCGGATTTTCAACTATCGCCTGCTCCAATAAATCGGTGACCACTTCACACGGATCAAGAAGTCCAGCGATTTTTTCCACCTGTTCATTCTGCATCCCCTGCAAAATTTGTTTTAAAAATGGCACCTGCATTAACGAGCGTTTTAACTGGACTAAATCACGCGCATTCACGTTTCCAAAGGCAACACGTCCTGCTAAACGTTCTAAATCGTATACCTCTTTTAATTTTTCGCGAAGCTCCTGGCGTTCAAAGTAAAAATTCATGAGGACTTCGACGATCGCTTGACGCTGTTCAATACCAGCTTGATTAATCAGCGGCCGGTCAATCCACGTTTTTAACATTCTTCCGCCCATCGCGGTCATCGTTTCATCAAGAAGCCATAATAACGAGCCCTTTTTTCCTTTTGAGCGAATCGTCTCGGTTAATTCAAGATTACGCTTTGAAAAATAATCTATTTTCATATATTGATGAATTTGATAGGTTGTAACAGGCTGAAGATGGTCAAGGCTTCTCTTTTGCGAGCGATATAAGTAGTTAAACAGCCTTGCAGTTGTTTGTTTCAATTTGTCTTGATTTAACTCCTCTAGCAGATGGGCATAATTCATCTCTAGCGAACTATTATCTTCGAACGAAATCGCGAGCACATCGCGTTCGCGCATCTTCTTTTGTAGCTCTCCGTCAAAATTGCTTGCAACTACTACTTCTTTAGCACTTAAAACCGAAAGTTCATTCAACACCTCATCAAAATTGCTTGAAAGCAAGGTTACGCTGCTCTCACCTGTTGAAATATCGTTATAAGCAAATCCATAGGTTTGGTCATCAAACGCTGTAATCGAGGCAATATAGTTGTTCTCTTTGTCGGCTAAACCTTTGCCATCCATCACCGTTCCCGGAGTGATTAACTGAACAACCTCCCGTTTGACCATTCCTTTTGTCTGTTTCGGATCTTCCGTCTGTTCACAAACCGCTACTTTATAGCCCTTTGAAATAAGCTGTTCAATATAGTTTGCAGCCGCATGGTATGGAACTCCACACATTGGAATTCGTTCATCGGTACCGCCTCCGCGGCTTGTTAAGGTTATCTCTAATTCCTGCGACGCTTTTATCGCATCATCAAAAAACATTTCATAAAAATCGCCTAAGCGAAAAAATAAAAAGGCATCTTGATAATCTGCCTTCACGGTTAAATATTGCTGTATCATCGGCGTATAAGCAGCCATAATGACCTCCAGAATTATAATCATTTCGAGTATCTTCGACAAACTATTATATCACAAAATGAAGGTGTCAGGCACTCGTCGATTTAGCTGATTCGTCTCTAAAAAATTTGAAATAATTAACCCTTTAACTCATATAAATGTGTTATGGAGGTTGAGCGATGGTGTCGAAAAAATATTTCTTACCAAAATATATCTACTTTCCGGTAGTAATGGTTCTGATCGTTTTTCTAGTTATTTCAATCGTCGTATTAATGGACATTAAGGTTCAATCGAAAAATATTCATAGTACAATTAGTATTTTAAACACCGAAAAAATCCTTGTTCATATTCTTAAATCCGAAAACCATTACTTCTCTCCCGAAATCGATGAACCTATTCTTTCCGCATCAAAAATGTCAGCGCTAGCCTTACAATTAGCGGTTACGATTAAACCAACAGATGCTAGAACGTTTTTAGGAAATGAGTTACCTGGTTTAAGGCTTTTTGACACAGAGATTGTCGTAGCTGGCGAAGGAACGAATCTTACCACCCTTCCATATGAATCATCTCCCCCAGTCGAGGTCTTACTTGAAGAAAGAAAAGTTGCCGAGGAAAAATTAGCTCAAAGAAATAATGCTTCAGATAATAAACCGATAACCAACCCTGAACATAAAGCTGTATTTATTTATCATACTCATAGTTACGAGTCCTTTCTACCGTTGCTAAAAGATGCAAAGAACCCAAATGATGCAACTAGCAATGATGACAGAGTCAATGTCGTGGATCTTGGACAACGTTTAGCTGATAATCTTATGAGGCAAGGCATAGGTGTTGACCATGATAAAACAAATATGGCGCAGAAATTGCACGATAAAGGCTGGAAAACCTCAAAAGCCTACACGGCATCTCGTGAAATTGTTGAAGCAGCAGCAGTTAAGAATAATGATCTTAACTATTTTATCGATATTCATCGTGATTCCGCACGGAGAGAACTTACAACTAAAACGATAAATGGAGAGAGCTTCGCCAGACTCTATTTTGTAGTGGGCAAGGAAAACAAAAACTACTTAGAAAATCTAGAATTGGTAAAAACTCTAAACTCAGAGTTAGAAAAGAAATATCCCGGGATAAGCCGCGGAATTTTTCTTAAAACGTTTAAGGACGGGAACGGTGTTTATAACCAAGATATATCTACTAAAGCCATGTTACTGGAGATTGGCGGCATTGATAATAATTTAGAGGAACTGGATCGAACGGTTGATGTATTTTCAGAGATACTCGCCGAATATTATTGGAATTCCAAAGAAGCAAAAGAGGTGAACAAGAATGGTTAAATGGTTGCCATCCTCAATTAAATGGTTACTATTTACCTTTTTCAGCAGCATGTTATCTTATTACTTTACCGGCCTAACAAATTTAACAATTTGTACTTTCCTTACCGGCTTTGTCTTTTCGATTGGTTATTTATATAAAAATAACTAGAATTTACTGGGCCAATCTTCTAGTATTTTTCCTAAAGGTTGTTTTCGTAAGGATATTTTAGTAAAAATTGTGGTTTTTAACTTTTTTTACCCTTAAAAAGCTAAAGTGAAGTGTAATTTTACACCTTATTAGCGGATTATATAGATTTATTAGCGAATCTGTAGTTTTATTAGCGATTTCAGGGCATTTATTAGCGATTTGAAGGGTTATAATAGCGAATCAAAAAGAGCAACAAACTTTTAGAAAAGAACCTTTCTAAAAATTCCAACTCCTCTCACCATAACATGATAAAATAATTATAAGGGTGGTGAAATTATGGAGTGGTTTAGCGGAAGTTATAAAAATTATGATTTTCAGATGTTTTCAACAAGTCACTTTGTTATCATAACCATCTTAATCCTAGGCTCGTTAGCAATATTTTTATTTAGAGATAAGTTGAGTGCTGAGAAATGGAGAAGCATTGAAATCGGTGTCGCTATTTCGTTAATTATATTTGAGACTGCCTATCACTTATGGCTGATTTTAAATGGCAGCTGGCATGTCAGCTACGCCATTCCATTAGAGTTGTGCAGCATCAGCTTGATTTTAACAGTCTTCTTATTGTTAACAAGAAAAAAAATCATTTACGAGATCTTATTATTTACAGCATTACTTGGCGCATCTCAGGCATTAATCACACCACTATTAAATTATGACTTTCCGCATTTTCGATTCTTCCACTTCTTTTATACTCATTTAATGATCATTTGGGTGCCGCTCTATTTTACCTGGGCAAAGGGCTACCGGCCGACAATCTGGTCAGTAGTAAAATTATTTATCTTTTTAAATGTTTTGATGCCGATTATTATGGTTATTAATAAGCTGGTTGACGGCAATTATATGTTCTTAAGCCATAAACCTGACAGCGCCAGTTTATTAGATGTTCTGGGCCCTTACCCTTGGTATATCTTATCTATGGAGGGATTGTTAATTTCATTAAGTTTAATCGTTTGGATTATTTTTCGTGAAAAAGGGGCATTCAAAAACGAGGTATCAAGAGACCTGCCGTTTCAATAACAGGAACTTTTTATTGACCTTTTTTGATAAACTGATTATAATAAATAACGTTCCTATTTAAGTGTTTAATTGAAATAAGGACGCGATTATCTTATTGTGTGTCTAAAACAGAATACATAAGACTTTACTTGTCCCAATAGCTCAGCAGGATAGAGCAACAGTTTCCTAAACTGTAGGTCGGAGGTTCGAATCCTCTTTGGGACGTCTAGTAAAATCCCCAAAAGCATTGTCACACAAGCGCTTTTGGGGTTTTTTATTTTTGTTGATGCAAAATTTGTGCGAAAATATTTTTTAATTGCAAATTAACCTATCCTTACTTTAACCCCTCACTCGCTTTTACCTCACTTACTTTGCAATTTTATTTTTTGGACACTTGCTTGCATGCATCCGCTGCTTTAAAAAAAAGCTGCCCGGAAACTTTCCCAAGCAGCTTTCAATGTTTTCGAAGTAACTTCATTATTTCATTTTAGTTATACCCCTACTAGTAGTTATAAATCTTAAACTCGAAGCACGGTAAACTGTCCGCCTCCAAATAGTGTCTTTATATAGTCAATCTTTGCATTGTGAAAATAAACCTGATCTCTTTCATTAACTATAAAGCCGATTCCATCCTGCTCAGTGATTTCATCATTTTCTAAAGCCGACTCTTCCAGAGTCAGACGAAGCTGCGGGCCCCCTCAGCCAATGCCCATTGAAAAGCGAATTAGCGGTTGTTTCCCCTCATCAATGACATCTTGAATTTCGCTGGTAATGGCTGCAATTGCAGCGTGTGTTACTTTGACCATTTTAGTGTACCTCCATTGTCTTTTTTATAGAATCTGCATCTTTAGAAGGATCAAAATGCCCCTGCGGGTATAGAATAAAGAAAAAGATTTATCCTGTCAAAGCCTTCGCTTAACCCTTGGAAATATTTCCAATTGCCGAACAATATTTTTCAATCAACTTTTTCTATTAATTGGTTCATCATACCTTTATCCATTGGCCCGACTATTTTCTTGCGAACAATCCCTTGGGAATCAATCAGATAACTTGTTGGAATTGTAATAGCTTGATATTGGTCGCCTATATCCCCATCTTGGTCGAGTAAAACAGGAAAAGTTACTTTTTTATCTTTCACAAATCCCTTTACCTTTCCCGGATTTTTCTCTAGGGTGGTTAGATTGATGGCGAGTATTTCCACTTTGGTTTTGTCCATTGATTCATAAAAATCCTGCATGTGCGGTATTTCTGCTTTACAGGGCGGACACCAGGTTGCCCAGAAATTTAAAATGATCTTTTTTCCTTGCAAATCAGACAGTTTAACATCAGTACCGTTTAACGTCTTTAATTGAAAATCAGGTGCTTTATTTCCTTCTTGGAGACCAATTTCTACTGTCTTTGTGCCGGCTGTATTGACCTTCGGCTTATCATGACTCAAGAAGTGATTGACTAAAAAATACCCACCCATGACAGCAATACCAAAAACAATCACGGATTGCAGAATAATAAAGTTTGTTATCCTTAATTTTCTAGCTTTAACAAAGAAATAAATGAATGCACCGAACATTCCTAAAATGAATCCGTTCTTTCCACCAGTAAAATATAATAATGACATTGGACTTTCAATAATTAATTTCGGCTCCAGTAACAGCAAACTGCCTTTCCATATCAGAAAGCCCAAAAAAACACTGTTTAATGCTAAATCAAATAATTGTTTCCCAGATTCTCTTTTTTGTGAACGGAGCAGCCATAGTTTCAGAAAAATAAATCCGATCACAATGGCAATACTAAGAACAATCCATTTCATCATAATGGTGAAAGAACCAATTTGTATAACCTCTATTACCAGCTCCCCCCTTCTTTCTTACTAATCTCTTAACCTCTTCCATGTCAACCCCATTCCATTAGGGTATTAATGTCTTCAAAAATAAAAGAGGCGTAACCTCTTCTATCGGCTTTTTACCAAAAGTTCAACTGCCTCCCTTACGATACCTTCCATGCTTTTTTCTGCCTGATTATCTGCATTTTGAACGCATTCTACCAAGTTTGTGCTAACAATAACGCCAATGGTCCGATCAATGGCAGTTCTCGAGGCAGATAGCTGAGTAATGACCTCTTTGCAGTCCTTGTTTTCTTCCATCATTCTTAAAATACCTCTTAGTTGTCCCTCGATCCGTTTAATTCTATTTTTTATTTGATCATTATAATCCATAAATTAACCTCCCTTGAAAAAGGAATAACATTGACATGCTTTAATATTATACCCTAAAGGGTATGATGCCAAACAAATTACATTGCTAAAAATTCAATAGCAAATGGAAGCGGCTGATTATGTTTTTTTAGATAAGACCCTTTCCCCACTTTATGACTTAAATAATAAAAAAGAAAGATACATAAAAATCAAAAAAACTAGAATTGAAAATAAAATAGAAACAAATATTATCGAGTAGTTTGACGGGATAAAAATCCCATCCTGAATTTCCCTTCTTTTTCTTGTATAATGAATTGTTGACATAAGAGCAATTAAAAAGCCAACAACACATGCATAGATTCCTAGAAATATTGCTAGAGTATTAATCGCTCGATTGGAACTAATTTTAATAGTGTAATGTAAAGAGGTTGTTAAAAATCCCACACCTATAATTGATATAGCCGTCCGAATCCACGCCAGATACGTTCTTTCATTTGCAAAATGCTGTTGTGCATATTTTACATTGTCCTCTTGTTTTTCTTTGCTTATTTTTAAAGCTTTCATATATAACTAATCTCCTTTTTATAAGCCTAACAAAAATTCTTATCCAAGAAAAATTTTTCAATTCATAAACGCGTTTATTTATAAAGAAAAAAATAGCTACTAGCGCGTATTCCCAATTGCTACTTAGAGAAGTACAACATAATCATGGACGCTGTTTATTTCCTATCTAAGCTTCGGTCACATTTAGATATATTGACGACAAATCTTTTCAGCACAAATATGCAAACGGCCAAAAGGATCAAATAAACTTTTTACAAAGGAGAAAACAAATAGATGAATTCAACATCACAAGAAAGAAAACCACCGTATATTATGCTTGCTATTCTTTTTGTCGGAGCATTTGTTTCGTTTTTGAATAACTCTCTATTAAATGTAGCTTTGCCGTGGTTGATTTAGGAATTAAAGATTATTCAACGATTCAGTGGCTAGCGACAGGCTATATGCTTGTCAGCGGTGTATTAATTCCGGCATCAGCCTTTTTAATGACACGCTTTTCGAACCGTAGCCTATTTATCACTTCAATGGCGATCTTCACTTTAGGTACTGCATTAGCAGCTTTTGCCCCAAACTTTGGTGTATTACTTACTGGGCGGATGGTCCAAGCAGCCGGTTCTTCCGTAATGGGACCATTATTAATGAACATTATGTTAGTAAGTTTTCCTCGTGAAAAACGTGGTACCGTAATGGGTATTTTCGGTTTAGTTATGATTACAGCGCCAGCAATTGGGCCAACATTATCAGGTTATATTGTTGAATATTATGACTGGCGGTTACTTTTCGAAATGATTTTACCGTTAGCTATTATTAGTTTAGTATTGGCCATTTGGAAATCCGAGAATGTCATGGAACAAAACAAAAATGCAACCATTGATTACCTATCAGTTGTATTATCTACAATCGGTTTTGGTGGGTTGCTTTATGGTTTCAGTTCTGTAAGTTCTGACGGCTGGACAGACAAAGTTGTTTTAACCACTCTGATTGTTGGTGCTATTTCTTTGGTTGTATTCATTGTTCGGCAATTAAAAATGGAGGAACCTTTATTAGATTTACGTGTCTATAAGCATCCTATGTTTGCCCTTGCCTCTGTTATTGCGATTGTCAATGCTGTTGCGATGTTCTCAGGGATGATTTTAACTTCAGCGTATGTGCAGAATGTTAGAGGCATTTCACCACTTGCCTCAGGTTTAATGATGTTTCCGGGTGCGATTGTAAAAGGGATTATGTCTCCAATTACCGGTAAACTATTCGATAAATATGGACCAAGAATTCTTGGAGTATTAGGGCTTACTATTACAGCAGTTTCAACTTACATGTTGGCAAACCTACAAATCGACTCTAGTCACACATATATTATCCTTGTTTACACTTTGCGTATGCTTGGTATGGCAATGGTGATGATACCAATTATGACAAATGGTCTTAATCAATTGCCAACTCGCTTAAATCGGCACGGTACAGCTATTAACAATACAGCTCAACAAGTGTCCGGTTCGATTGGTACAGCTATTCTTATTACGATCATGAATTCTGTAACAAAAACAAAAGCTGAAAGTTTAATGACTGGTCGGTTCTTTCCGAGTAAATATCAATACACATTAATACCCATTTATCACCACTACATTTACCGGTTAGCTAGCAAATATTCGTTAAGATACTTCCTTACAAATCATCAATACGTTACCATCTAGGTCTCTAAAAACAAAATAAAAATCGTCCTCAATCTCTGTCAATAATTCAACATTATTTTCTTTCATAAATTGATAAGAGGCATGGATATCATCCGTTACAAATTGTATTGATGGTACTTGATAAGTTGAAATGTTACCATTTTCATCTCGCCACTTTGGCATCGTATCTAAAATTAAGCCTGCTGTACCATCCATTGGAGCCGTATATATATGACCAAAATATATTTCTCCACCTTCCAAACCAAGTATTTTACTATACCATTTTTTCGCTTTCTCAATGTCACGAACTGGAATAAACACACCACCAATACGGTTTTTTATTGGTGTTTTTATTGGTGTATTCACTAACAACCTACCTCCTTAAATATACAATCTATATATTAATTCTTTGAAATTCTAATAATACCTTTTAAAGAGTTGAAGACTTTTTTCAGCCCTCGTTATAACACGAAAGAACACCATTAGTTGGATGTTATTCCATTTTTCAGAATTAGCCAAAGATACGTGTTATAAATCAGCTGCAAAATAAGCAACACGAGATACTTTCATCATCAGTCTCCTTCTCATTCATTTTTCACTGGTATTGCGGCATAATATTTCAAAAAAATGTTGTCTTTTTATAAAAACACATGATGCTTGTCCGTTTCAGTATGAGTCTTCGCAACATTTAATAATATATAAACTCGGAAGGAGGTGTTATATGATGTTTAACCGCTCTAGACCAATCACTCGTCCTCCTAAATACGTATTTCATAATGAATCTATTCGTCGTGAAATACCAATTATCCAACCAGTAGTTCATGTAAATCGACTTGATGTATTTGATGTCCCAAGGGTCATTTATAAACCTATTAGGGAAAGAGTTGTAGTTGAACACAGACATCCTTTTCATCGCTGGTAGCTTTTTAATGACTATCTAAAAATGGAGGTGTTATTTATGGGTTACGAAAGCGGTGGTATGGGTACAAGTTTTGCCCTGATCGTTGTTCTATTTATTCTGTTAGTCATTGTTGGAGCATCCTTCATGGGTGGAGGATACTAATAACTCTTAAGTGATTATGACAATTAGAGGGATACTAAAAAATTTTTAGAATCCCTCTTTTTTCTGAAGCAAACAACTTCGAAAGGATTCATTCGCTCCCCCAACATGCAGTCAGCATTAACATAGGTAAGAACAGCACCAACAGGATTCTACTCATATCGAAGCGCATCACTTAACTTGATTTTTGCCGCTTTAGTTGCTGGAGCAATGCTGGAAATGATGCTGACAGCAAGCCCGAACAAAGCTATTATTGCGATAATCATCCAGGAGACGCCGAATTCAAAGGTTAAGGAGTTTACTTGCATAAACGTAGACGTCAAATAGATTAACAGAATACCAAACATGATCCCGATGACGGTTGCAGCAAGCCCTATTCCAAAACCCTCCAATAAAATCATCCCGATAATCTGACGATGCGTAACACCAACAGCCCGCATCATTGCAATTTCCCGGACCCGTTCCATAATATTGATCAGCAAGGTATTCGCAATCCCGATACCAGAGACAATAATACCAAGGATGACAAGTGCGTTCACCATACTAAAGGATGCTGTGATGGTACCGCCAATCATGGAAACCCAATCCTCCGGACCCCACATTTCCTCAATTCTACCACCGAATTTGGAGTAAATATTCTCCCTTAATTGCAGTGGGCTCATTTGTGCTTCCTTGATGACCAACGTATTTCTTTCATAGTTAACACCGAAGTTTTCCTTGAAGTTCTTCTCACTCATAAACGCCCCATAACCACTATTTTTCATTGTGTTCACCATTGCGACAACTTTAAAGGTTTTTTCACCATGAATGGTATCTAACGTAATGCTTTCGCCAATTTTTCCTCCCCATGTTGCAAAAGAGGTTTGATCAAGGATAATTTCATCGTTTTTTAAGCTCTTTATTAATGCACTTTGTGAACCATTTGATACGGAAAACAACGGGAACCGGTCAATCCATTCCGCTCCAACTCCATATACGGGGAGCATTCGTTTCTCGCCATCTAAATTCCATACGATTCCCTGCAGCGAATACGTTGCTGCATCTTTTACGCCGTCTATATGTTTAATAATGTCGAGATCCTCTTTCTCAATATGGTGAAACATGACGTCGAGATTTCCGCCGTAAGATTGGTTTATCATTTTCTCATACGACTGTAAGAGGGCAGAATTTAGGGTACTCATTAACACAATCATGGCAATCCCAAGGGAGAGAATCACGGAAGTCATGGAAGCTCTACCAATATTTCGATTTAAATTACGGATCGCGACGTCTCCGGAAAAGTTGAATATAAGACGATAGAAAGCTTTCAGAATAAAACTAAACAGTTTAAAAAGATAAGGAAATACTAAAGTGATGCCAATCAAAAGCGGCAGGACTAAAATCAAATGCTTGATAAAAAAGCTTGATAGAATAAACAGGACACCGACAATTCCTAACCACTTAGAATGTCTGCTTTGTATAGCTTTGTTGTCTTTTAATACTTCAATAACGCTAGTCTTACCAACCTTTTGAATCGGGTACCAGGAGGAAAGAATCGGTACGAGCAGACCGGCAAGGATTGATACTATCAAACCAGTTGCTAATACCATAGAACTGTTACTTTGTACGCCATATACCATGAAGATGAGTAGTTTCAAACCATGGGCAAGACCATATCCGACTGTAAGGCCCAAGATTGTTCCGATTATGGCAACTAATAATACCTCGGTCAGGACCATTCCCTGTAATTGTCCAGGTGTATAGCCAATCGTCTTTAACACGGCAAATTCACTTTTTCTTTCTTTAATACTTACATAGAGCGAATTAAAAATGATGAAGGCACTCAGTGCGATTCCGAGAAAACCAGCAATATATAGGGCTAAGAAGAAAGTATTAAGATCTTTAAACGCTGTATCAAAGTTAATAATCATAGGCTGCATATAAACACCTTTATTGCTTTTCACAAAGTGATCCAACTCATTCTCTACTGCATCAAGCTGATTGTGACTTATTGCTTTTACCTGGATCGCTTGGATTTTTCCATTTAAATCAAACCAATTTTGGACTGTTGGGAGTGGAACTGCTACCGCCCAATGGTGATATTTCGCCATATTCCAGCTGGAAGGGCCCATTAAATCTTTTGTGTACCTAACAATGGCCGTTATCTTAATCGTTTTGACACCTTTGTCTGTATTAAAGGAAACCGTATCCCCAATCTTCGATCCCCAAACCTTTGCCGTTCGATCCGTAATGACGGCCCCTTTGGCTTTTAAATCACCTTCCATTACTTTGAACCCAGTAACGGTGGTTTCAAGCTGGCTATAGCCGGTAATCACAACTCGTTTCTGGATTGAAGAGATATCTTTTTCTTTGGTAACCAACTTGGTATTTTGCTTTAACATCGCAACAGATTCATAATCCTTTCTCGAAGACATTTGCTTATAATTATCTTCTGAAAAATAGGCTTCCGTCCCAGCAATATTAAAATCTGCTTTAGCAATTGCCTCCTTTAAGAAAATAGGAAAGGCTTTTTCTGCCGTATTAACAGCTGCAATCACTCCAAATGTAGAAGCTACTCCTATCACAATAGACATCATTGATAAAAAAGTCCGCATCTTCCGCCGCATTAAATTACGCCATGCGATTTGCCACTTTTTCATTGCGGTAACCTCCTTTATGACCTTCTTCCACAATCATTCCATCTCTTACTACAATGATTCGATCCGCCACTTGTGCTGCTTGTTGATCATGTGTCACCATAACGACCGTAATCTTTTCCTCTTTGTTAAGCCTTGATAAAAGCTTTAAGATATCTTCACTATTTTTTTGGTCAAGATTGCCGGTAGGTTCATCTGCCAAAATTAAACTTGGCTTCATCGCTAACGCCCGTGCAATGGCTACTCTTTGCTGTTGGCCGCCGCTTAGCTGGGAAGGGAAAGCTGATTCTTTATCTTGCAGATTTACTTCTGACAGCAATTTTTGCACAATCGTGTTTATCTCATTTTTTGGAGTGTTGTTGGCAGTAAGGGAAAGAGCAATATTTTCTCCGACCGTCATCATCGGTAGGAGCTGATAATTTTGAAAAACAAAGCCCACCTTTTTCCGACGGAATAAGGTCCGTTCTTTTTCATTCAATTTGGTTAGGTCAATTCCATCCACGACGATATTTCCTGTAGTAGGCTGATCGAGTCCCCCAAGTAACTGAAGCAATGTGCTTTTTCCAGATCCGCTAGGTCCCATAATGGCCACAAATTCCCCTTTACGGACTTGCATAGCGGTTTCCTTTAGTGCGATGAAATCACCCGACGCCAACGCATATACTTTTGAAACATTTGAAACTGAAATCATATTTTTCCACCCTCCATTTAATTTCATATGGTTTTTTATATTTTCATTGTAGTAAAGAATGGCTGTTGCCAAACCGCACTCTTTTGGGAGGTCACCGCAGTCTTTTTAAGGTGCCGCCGCAGGATTTTGCGGTGTTCCGCAATTATATTGGTGATAGAGAGCGGTTACGCTCGGATAAGGTTTGGTTTCTCTCGGCTAAAAACGCTGTTACTCTCGGATAACAGGTCATTACTCTCGGATGGCGGGTTTTACTCTCGGATAACGGTATGTCACTCTCGGATAGAAAAAAAACTGCCAGGATTAACAGCTGGCAGTAGGTTAATGCATCATATAGTGAGTAGAGATTAGACGATCTTTATGTTCTTCATACAGTTTTTCAACCTTTTCTTGGGTCAGGGCTTTTTCCGGAGCGATTATTCGCTTTTTAATGCTAAGGGTAAAGAATAATAGATTCAATGTCATTGTCATTTTCCTCCTTAATGGGATTAGTCAATCCGATGATTTGTTGTTTTCTATATTCACATAATACTCAATTCTGCCGCTTCCCTAACCGCACTCTTTTTGAAGACCACCGCATATTTTCCGTGTGGCACCGCAGTTTTAGATTTTTAATTTTAACACACACAAAGGGGCTCCCGCTGGAACCCCTATTACACGCAAAAGGCAGTGGGATTTTTGTTAAGAAAACCACTGCTTTGTATTTATTTTTTCCAATACAGGTAAACCAAATGAGAATGGGATTATTTCAATTCTTCCTCTGGGATTAACCCAAGCTTCTTGGCCTTGGCAATGGTATCCACTCTTGTTCGGACGCCAAACTTTTGGTAAAGGGCCGTCAAGTTATACTCTAATGACCTCTGGCTCATCGCTAAATTCGAGGCGATTTCCCTTGTGCTTTTCCCCTTAGATAGTTCTGTCAAGATTTGTTCCTCATTGCTGGTTAAGACCACTTTTTCATTGGCATTGGACTGGTCGGAAATGATCCCTGGTCTTCTTAATTCTCTTACCAATGATAGCGGCAGAACTACCTGTTTCCGTAAGGCACTCCTGATTCCTGCAACTAATTCATCACGCGATGAGGTTTTTGACAGAAATCCGGAAACACCGGCTTCAACGAGCAAATTAAAATGTGGCTTGATATCGAAGCCTGTATAAATCAAAACAGTCAAATCCGGATTATAAGCTAGCGCCTGCTTTGCCAACTCAAGCCCATTTAGATGTGGCATATACAAATCAAACAACAATACATCATAATGGTGCAGCTTGATTAAATTCATCGCATTCAATGAACTGTTTTCAACTGTAATATTGAAATCCGGTTCTTGTTCCAACAGCATTTTGGTACCTTCGATAATCGATAAATGGTCATCAACAATTAAAATATTTACCATTATACTAAACTCCTCTCTAAGTTAATAGGAAGCTGCAAGGCAGCTAATAACCCACATCCCGGCCTCAAGCTGATCTCCATCTTCCCTCCAAGACTTTGCGCTCTTTGTTCTATATTTGTTAATCTAAAATGATTTGAAGAAAAACTATCCCCAACTCCGTCATCACTGTACACTATCTTCAATTGAAAATCCTCATAGTAGAGATCAAATTTTATTTCATTCGCCCGAGAGTGTTCCTCTGCATAATTAAGGAGTTCCTGCACAATCCGGTAGATCCCGATTGTTTGTTCTTCGCTTAGCGGCAGCATTGAGAGATCTACTGCCGTAAAAATAATTTTATAAGTAGAGCAAACCTGAATATGCTCGAACAAATTTTCCAACGATCTTTTCAGTCCTAACTCTCTTAGCAGCGGGGGGCGTAAGTTATTGCAGGTCACGCGAATATCATGAATGATATCCAACAAACCCTGTTCAATCCCAACAAGCTTGGTTTTGACTTTCTTCTCTATTTCATAACGGGTTAAAAGGGATTCCAGTCTGCGATATAAATCAATCTGATCCTGCAAAACTGTATCATGCAAATCACTCGATAACGTCAATCTCTGCTGTTCTTGCAGATTAAACATCAACCGCAGCACCCATTGCGGCGTTTCCTTACTACGGGTTGCTGTTTCTAGCTGCTGGATAAGATTCTCTATCATATTTAAATTTTCAAAAACCATCATCGAATAATAGGCCAAGGTTTCCAGCCAAATCGATTCCATCTTTTCCCGAATGGCGCTTGCATTCATCGACAGGATGTATGGGCTCTGCTGCCGTTCGCCTATTTTAATTATTGCCTTGTCAGCGAACGTCTCCATTTTTCCTATTGTTAAATGTGTATTTTTTGGGGAATTTTTCATTATTGTAGGATTTGAGTTTGGTAAAATAGTTACGAGTTCCTTGATTAGTCTTTCCTCCAGGTCAGCATGTTTCATCACGAAAGAAAGATCATTCGAAAAATTCTTCAGGCTATTTTGTAAAACTTCATGTCGATTCTTATGGTATTCGAGCTCCAGTTCCATCCGCTTTCGTTCCGTAATATCTCTAATCGATACCACTTGAAGGTAATTTTCTGTATCTGGCAGCGGCGTGGTTTTACACTCGCCATAACGCACTTCCCCATTCTTCCTAATCATGCGATATTCCGAAGTATTACTTTGTTTTGAGGTCAGCAGATTATGATGCCGTTGCAGCATACTTTCCTTATCCTCAGGATGGAGAAGGTCAAACCCGTCTCGATTGTTCAGCTCTTCAGGTCTATACCCCAGAGTCTCATAAACATTTGAGGTAATATATATAATGTGACGATTTCGATCCACAATCATGAGTACGTCACTTGTATGATTGAGAATGGTTTGAAAAAATTGCTGGTTGTTTTCCATAAAAGCACCACCTATTTTCTCCTCGTATTCATAGTTTAACTGAAACTTCTTTATGCGAACCGCAAAATTCTTGCGTGTTTGGCACTCTTTACGTGCAGTGGGTTGGATTTTTGTTTTTTTCCCTCTTCCACTTGGTCTATTTTTAGGATACTGCCAAAAGGCTAACTTCAAACCGCAAATCAATCGAATCAGACCGCAAAGTTTTTGGTAGCTTCCATAAAGATGAAGGACCCAAAAGAAAAAAAAGCCGATTATCCTTTTCCAACTTGGATCATCGGCTTTTCCTATAATTATGGCAAGGAAGATACTTAAATTTCATTTTAATTAAACACTAAGCGGTATCTGCATCTTCACACTTAGGCCCTTTCCAGGCTGTGAGGCAAAATCTATAGTTCCATTAAGGCTTTGGATCCGTTCTCTCATACCAGAGAGCCCCATACTTTTAAAGGACGGAGTCAATTTTTCAGCAGCAAAGCCGACGCCGTCATCCAAATAGTGAAGATGAATACATTCATCCGTTCTGATTAGATGAAAATGCAAATTACTAGCTTGGGAGTGTTTAGCGGCATTATTAAGGAGCTCTTGAATAATACGGTAAATTCCAATAGTTTCTTCTTCATTAATCACAAGGTTTTCCGTATTCTCAACTGAAAAAATAATTTTAAAGGTTGATGATACCTGAGTATAATCAAATAAATTTTCTAAGGCACTAATAAGGCCCGCTTCCCTTAAAAGCGGCGGCCGAAGCTCATTGCAGGTCATTCTAATTTGATGAATCGTGTCCAACAGTCCTTGCACAATTTCCTTAAGATGCCGGTCTACCTCACTATCAAATTGGTATTCCTTTAAAATCGATTCCAGGTTTCGATATAGAGCCAATTGTTCCTGCAGGACGGTATCGTGTAAATCACCAGATAATTTCATTCTTTGTTTTTCGGATAAGTTAAACAACAGTCTTAACATCCACTGTGGTTTCTCACTTTTTTGCATGGCAGTCTCCAATTGACTCATCAGACTCTCAATCACATTTAAGCTTTCAAAAACCATAACGGTGTAATGAACCAAGGTCTCCAGCCAAATCAAATCCATTGATTCTTTGATGGAAGAGGATTTCATCGTTAGAATATAAGCCAATTCCTTCCGGTCACCTATTAAAATATAAAACTTCTCGTTTTCAGAGCTTAGTTTTCCCACCGTTAAATTTGTCAAAACAATTGCCAGACTTACAGGATACTCCCCTTCCAGCACTTCTGATTCCCGATTATGTTTTACCAATTGCGGTGCAGAATCCGGGATTACAGTGTTAAGCTCATGTATCAGTCTGCTTTTCAGCTCCGACACCTTCATAACTCCAGATAAGTCCTGTGAGAAGTTTTTCAAGGAATTTTGCAGTTCTTGATATCGGTTCTTTCTGCGCTCAAGCTCTGATTCCATTTTTTTTCTCAATGTAACATCCCTTATCGACACTACGACAAGATTGTCGGGATGGTTTTGAACCGGCATGACCCGCGATTCAAAATATTTTAATTCACCGTTTTTATGAAACACGCGGTATTCGTCCATCCTTGGTTTCCCAGTCATGATCGCTTCTTCATGTGATGCCATCAACCGGTCCCGATCTTCCGGGGAAAGGGGGTCAAATGCATTGCTCCCAACAAATTCTTCTGGACCATAGCCTAAAATTGTTTCGACAGAAGGTGTAGCGAACTGTACGATTTGATTGTGGTCAACAATCAAAAGGATATCAAGTGTATGCTTTGCAATCGTTTCAAATTCCCAGTTCATATAGGTTTTATTTTCCAAACTTTCACCGCCTTTGGATAATCCTTCCTATATCTACCATTTTACACGATGAACTAAGAATTGAATACATTAATGTTCGTTCAATTTCGTACATTTTCGTTTCAACGGTCGGATATGAAAAAGAGTCTTTTCCCTCGAATGGCTGGTCAGTTTTAAACTAAACCACTACAAGTATATATAAAGGAGGAGATGCAATTCGTCACCCCCTCCAGCTTGTTGGTACAGTTAAATTTCAATATCCGCCTTTAATTTCCAGTCATATGGGTATTCTTCAGTAGCCGCCGTCCTTTCAGCCGCCGTTTCCCCCAATAGTTTTCCAACAAGATACAGTGACATGTCGATACCAGCAGATACACCTGCAGAGGTAAGAATATTTCCCTGATCGACATAACGCACCTTTGATACAACCGTAATATCTGGATATTTCGACTTCAAGTAATCCAAAGCTAGAAAGTGGGTGGTTGCTTTCTTTCCAGATAGAACCCCTGCCTCGGCCAAAATGACTGCACCTGAGCAAACAGACGCAACGATGCCGCCTGACACGTAGAAATCCGAAATCCACTTGATTAACTCTTTATTTTCAACACATTTATGGATGGAATATAACGGCCCGCCAGAAACAATTAAAATATCTATTTTAAAATCTTTGCTCTGAAAGCCATAATCAGGTTGGACCTTAAGGCCATTATGAGATGATATGATTCCCCCATTTTGAGAAATCGTTTTAACAATAAATGGTTTTTCCTCAATAGTTAAGCCTTTTGTTAACATTTTAGAAACTTTGTCATCTTCAAATACGGTAAGAGAAAATACTTCAAACGGTCCAGCATAATCTAGAACATCTACATCCTCAAAAAGCAATATACCTACATTCCATTGTTTTTTCATAATAATCCTCCCCACACTAATACATATTAAATGATACGTTCCTATCATAGAATTCAAGTAGTCTTTAAAAACCGCAAAAAATACGTAACCTCACGCAATAATCTTTCAGTTTCCCGCAAAATTGCCTAGGCAAAAAACAGCAGATGGCGAATTGAGATTTTTAGTCTTTCTTTGTCATGCATTTATAAAGATACACCGCGTCTTCCCCAATCCCAAAAAGTAGTGCCGATCCCCTACGGTGCTGCCATACCCAAGCCAAGAAAATAGAGTCCGTCAATTTCTGTTACCCCTCTTTGTTTTTATCATTAAATATTTGTAATGTTATCCTTTATATTACGTCTTCAAAAAAAATACGCATGGCAATTTCTTTTGGGACAGGTGCCCTACCAACTTTTTTCTTTTCACATAATTTGTTAAGAGTAACATGGGAGGAGGGTTTACACATGGGTGATGGAGCAGGATACGGTAATGGATTTGCATTGGTTGTTGTATTGTTCATCCTACTTATCATTATAGGAGCTTCCTTTTTGGGAGGCGGCTATGGTGGTTGGTATTAATGAGTAACTAAAATAATATCTTGAATGGAGGATTATCTATGGGATTCGGCTGGGGTGGCTGTGGATGCGGCTTCGGAGGTTACGGTTATGGTTACGGTGCTGGCTATGGTTACGGCGGAGGTTTCGCCTTAATCGTTGTATTGTTCATCTTATTAATCATTATTGGAGCAACAGTTTTTTATTAAATTAGGTCTCTGATTGTTTTGTTTGAAAAAGCCCTCCTGGTTTTAAGAGGGCTTTTTCATGTCTTTGTGCATTTTTTCCACATAAAGTATCTTTAGGGATATAGCGGTCCGGCTAAGACTAATCATAGTGTATGCAGGAGGCCATGTACTTAATCAATTTAACTAAGCCCTATTTTTAAATATCTAAATATTATTCTTTTTAGCCCTTTATTGGTGCTGCTTCCTAATGCCTGTATCATAGATTCTCTCCGGTTTTTCAAATTAATCCTAGTGTTGGCATCAATTTATTTAATCCATGAAAACCGAGACCATCAATCACATCACCTTCAAAAGAATAACGGGAACCATGGCATGGTCAATCCCATGACTCTTCAGCTTCATACCATTGACCACAGACCAGAAACGCGTTCCCAACCTATTTACATATCACCGGTGTTTTAAGGTAATAAAACTTGTTTCCGTGATTTATCCAACCAGTTTTCATTACTCCATTTCAGTCTAAATAGTACCAGTTGTTACCATAAGCTAACCAACCCTTTTCACCTCGCAATATAAGTTAATTTCTAGTTTCTTTTTGGCATTATTAATATTATCAGGAATGAACCTAACTTTTGATCATATATTAATATGAGGTGAATGAAATGGATAAACATATTAAACAAACATTTGATATACGTTTTTTGAAAATTGGCATAATCGCCAATGCTGGAGTTTTACAAATTGGTAGTGGAGCTGGTATAGCTCAACGTATCACTCATGTTGCTGGATATACTACAATCGGAACTACATTACATCCTCTATCAGCTTTTGCTGTCCCACTAGCAGGACCAGTACGTCGAAATTAAAAAATTTGCCACTTTTTATTTGGAACGGGGGCTTTATTTCTATAAACAGATATATCGGTCTTAATTTTTCCCAAAAAGGTTTTTTTGCACAAGGAGATAGTCTATCATAAAGAAGTTGTGATTTTACTTTAAACAGGGGGAAGCCGAATGAAAGCTATTCAAATGTCGTCCTTTGGGGAACCTGAAGTGTTAAAACTAGTAGAAGTTAACGAACCGGCACCGGCAGAAAACGAAGTGCGGGTAAGGCTTTATCATGCCGGCGTCAATCCAGCAGAAGCTTATATACGCGCAGGAGGTTATGCCTTTTTCTCACCGGACATGCCCTATATCTCTGGATTTGATGGTGCTGGTGTAGTGGATGAAGTTGGTCCGGGTGTCACTAGGCTCGAGGCAGGCGATCGGGTATTTGTCGCATCCACAATGGCAAAAAGAAAAACAGGAACATATGCGGAAAAAGTGGTTTGTGATGTGGAAGCCGTACATAAATTGCCCGAATCAGTAAGCTTTGAGCAGGGAGCAGCACTTGGCATTCCTGTCACTGCTGCCTATCGTGCCCTTTTTCACCGGGCACATTTAAAACCGGGAGAAACAGTATTGGTCCATGGGGCTTCCGGCGGTGTAGGTACCTTAGCTGTACAACTGGCTAAATATGCAGGTGCGAAAGTAATCGGAACTGCCGGCACAGAAGAAAGCATGGATATCGTAAGAAAATCTGGTGCTGACGCCGTCCTTAACCACAATCAGTCTGGTTATTTAGAAGCAATCCCTTCCATTACAAACGGTGCTGGCGTTGATGTTGTCATTGAAATGCTGGCCAATGTCAATCTAGAAGAGGACCTAAAGCTGATCAACAAGTTCGGCCGGGTGGTCGTAATAGGCAACCGTGGATCATTGGATTTCAATCCCCGCTTGACAATGGCCAAAGAAGCCGATGTCCTTGGAATGGCCGTTTGGAATGCACCTTTAGATGAATTTAATGAAAGTCTGATTGCAGTTGAAGCAGCACTGAAGAACGGTGGACTTCAGCCATTCGTAGGAACAATCCTGCCGCTTGAAGAAGCAGCCAATGCACATATCCAGATTTTAAGCAGCAATGCAAAAGGTAAAATGGTATTGGAAATCGGAAAAAAGTAATGATAAAGGCTACCTACTATCAGGTCGGTAGTCTATTGTCATATCCATTAAAATCAAATCTATCCGAACCGATTAACAGAGAGCTTTCTTTGCTCTTGCGTGAAGGAGTGGACGTCTTCGAAATTTAGTCCACTCCCTTTGCACCCAACCCCACTTAATCAATCTCTAACGTAATTTTTCCGAAATTGTTTCCATTATTCATGTAAAGCTGCGCTTCCACTGTTTGTTCCAATGAGAATGAGCGATCAATGACCGGATGAAGCCGATGTTCGTTAACAAACTTCAGCATTTGAGTGAATTCTCGGGGGCTCCCCAATGCAGTTCCCCTAATATCCATATCTTTAAAGAAAATTCTCGGAAGAATAAATTCAGAGACAGGACCGTTTGTTGCCCCGAACGTTACGATACGTCCACCTTGAGCAGCTAAGTAAATAAGATCATTAAACCCTGATCCGCCAACACCATCAACAATCAAATCGGCAGCCCCAATCGTTTTTCGCATTTGTTTTACCCAATTTTCGGAGCGATAGTTGAATCCCCCTAATGCTCCAAGCTGTTTTGCTCTTTCAATTTTCTCATCGCTGCTTGATGTGACAAAAACGTTTGCTCCTTTTGCAACGGCCATTTGCAGCAAATAAAGGGCAACTCCGCCTCCTATTCCTGGGATCACGACTGTTTCACCTTTTTGCACTTCACCTTTTGAAATAAGTGCACGATATGCTGTTAATCCTGCAAGTGGTAGTGCTGCAGCTTCTTCCCATGTTAAATATTCCGGCTTCGGAAAGATGTTTTCTGAGGGTGCAACAACATATTCGGCATACGTTCCATCTGTCGGCATGCCTAGAACATTAAAATCAGAATTTGAAATTCGATCATCTTCACCCCAGCTTAATCCAGGATTAATGACAACCTCGCTTCCGATCTTAAAGTTATCGACGTTTTCTCCGATGGCAGCAATAACTCCAGCTCCATCTGATCCTAAAATAGAAGGAAGTTTCACACCGGGATATTTGCCGTATGTGATAAACACATCCCTGCGGTTCAATGCAGCATATTTCAATTTCACTAGAACCTCGCCTGCTTTAGGTGCCGGCGATTCAACTTCTTCATAGCGAAGTTTTTCAGGGCCTCCTTTTTCTTTCAATATAATTGCTTTCATGAAGGAACCCCCTTTTATTTCATACCATTATAAAGATATACAGATTTAGACTGCCTTACTAATTGGATTATTATGATCGAATAATATAACTGGAACTACTTCAATCTCCAATTCCTATTCAGTTCCAGGTGGGGAACTTAATGTACCTTTCTTGTTTGCCCCTGCCAATATCGCTCCCTTACGGATCTACGTAAAATCTTTCCAACGGCAGTCGTTGGAAGCTCATCAACGAATCTGACGGATTTTGGAGCCTTGTATTTCCCTATCTTTTGTAAAGTAAATTCAATCAACTCTTCTTTTGTAATTTTCATACCCTCGTTAATTACTACTTCGGCATGAACAGCTTCTCCCCATTCCTCGTGAGGGATACCAACAACGGCACTTTGCTGTACTGCTGGGTTAGCATTGAGGGCATTTTCAACTTCAATGGCATAGACATTAAAACCACCGGTTATGATCATATCCTTCTTTCGGTCAACTATATAAAAATACCCATCCGCATCTACAAAGCCCATATCTCCAGATTTCCAAAATCCATTTGAAAAACCAGCGTCTGTTTCTTCAGGCGCTTTATAGTAACCTTTTATTACCGACTCGCTTCTGATCCAAATCTCACCAATCCCGCCAACAGGAACCTCATTTCCCTCTTCATCAAAGATCCCCATTTCTACACCACATAACGGTCTTCCAGTGGATGAAATTCTTTTACGATCCTGTTCTGTTTCGATAACATGGTCTTTTTTACCTAAAACCATTACTAGAGGCCAGGCCTCGGTTGAGCCGTATACTTGAATAAAAATATTGCCCAATTTATTTTGCAGACTTTCTAATTTTGCAGGACTCATTGGTGCTGCTCCATAGAATACCTTATTCAAACTGGTGAGATTATACTTTTTCTCTAGCCCAAGATCTAGAAGTCTATATAATAATGTTGGAACTACAAATGCAGAGGTTAGTTGATGATCCTGGATTGCTTCACATAAATGCTCTGGATTTGGCAAATTAATAGTGTAATTGGTTCCTCCCTTAAAGTAGACCGGTAATACGAATAACGCTGTTCCATGACTTAAAGGTGCTACATGGAGGAGTTTCATATGATTGTCAAAGAGATTTTCGGGATGAGAGATCGATTGGGAAACGGCAGCCATCATATTTTTCAGTGTATACATAGCACATTTTCCTCTACCCGTCGTTCCACCAGTAAAACGATAAAGAACTATATGTTCGTCCAGTTCATACTCTACATTGGTCTCAGCGTCACTTTCGCCCCTTATTAAATCCCAGAAATAATGTACACCGTTCTGCTCGCTTGCCGGTTGATCCATAACGATAATCTCAATCCCCCGGGCTCTAAGGGCTTCATAGTATTCGCTTTTGCTGAGTAACACTCTTTCTACAAAGATAACCTTTGGACTCAAGTAGTCTATTTGATACATATGTTCTTCGAATGAGTCTCGATAATTCAACCAGACCGCACTTGCTTCGCCTTTCCACATCCAATGGGTAAATAAACTGTTGTTGTCGTTTTCTAATAAACAGGCAAAGACATCCCCTGCAGTTAATCCAAATTGGTTTTTCATCATATTGCAAATTCTATTAGTGAGAAGATGTAGCTCTTTAAAAGTAAAACTGCGATTTCTTTCAATATTGACTAGGGCAATACGATCTTGCCAATGTTTAGCCTGTTGAAGCATCAATCTACCAAAATTCACCTTCATATTAATCCCCCTCTAATATTGGCCATTCAATAATTTTCAAACCTTCTATTACTTCAACTATACTTTAGCCCTAATACCCAAGAAATTTAGGTTCCCTTTTTTCTTGAAATGCCTTTCTTCCCTCTGAAAAATCCTTTGTTTGAAAAATAACCGATTGCCCATATGCCTCCAGTTCTAGTACATCTTCTAATGACAAATGTGTGGATTGGTGCATTATACGCTTTGCAATTCCAATAGCCTTGGTTGGTCCATTAGCTAATAAAAGTGCAAGATCCCTCCCCCTCTCTATAGCCTGTCCCTCTGGTACAACCTCATTGATTAGCCCATTTTCCAAGGCTGTAATACTATTAATCTTTTTTCCTGTAAAAATGAGCTCGGCTGCTTTATGCATCCCAATTTTTTGTGGAAGGAAATATAATCCCCCCAAATCCGGAATGGCTCCCACCTTTGCAAATATTTCTGAAAAGACAGCGGTTTCATCTGCAACGATTAAATCACAGGCAAAACTTAAATTACACCCTGCACCAACTGCTGGACCATGCACAGACGCCACCACGGGTTTTTCCATATTATAGAGGCCCGTAATTGCTTCGTGACCCTTTTGCAAGAATTCTTTTACTTCTACTGGATTTGAACTGTCAATTCCAAAATCCTTCAAATCTCCACCTGAACAGAATCCTTTTCCGCTTCCATATAATAAAACTGAGCGAATAGCTGAATTACTCTTTGCCTCTCTAACTGCTTCTACTAAACCCGAAAGTAACTCTAAATTTAGTGCATTAAGCAGATTAGGACGATTAAGTTCTATTTCATAAACGCCATCATTAAGTACCGTATTAACTGCTGACATAATCCTTCCTCCCTATACACAAATCCATTAAAAGTTCCTATCTTTTAATAACCGCGGCTTTATGTCTTAAACAGATTTAACGAAGGGTATAAATTTACAAAGTACATTGCAAATTAGATAAGAATTTAAACTACGTTCACCCTTTTTGATATAAAGTAACGACACAAGCACCGCCAAGTCCCAAATTATGTTGCAGGGCAATCCTAGCTCCTTCTACTTGCCGATTACCAGCATCTCCTCGCAAATGCCAAACTAGTTCCGTACATTGCGCTAAACCGGTCGCCCCAAGTGGATGACCTTTAGACATTAGCCCCCCGGATGGATTGACAACACATTTTCCTCCATAAGTATTATCTCCATCCTTTATGAGTTTTTCTGCTTCCCCTTCCCCGCAAAGCCCTAATCCTTCATAGGTGATCACTTCATTTGGAGTAAAGCAATCATGCAGCTCAATGACATTTACATCCTCTGGACCAATGCCTGCCTTTTGATAAACCTCTTTGGCAGCACGAGCGGTCATTCCATAGCCAACCAAATGGAGGTTATCCTCATTAATACTATTAGGTAAATCAGTAGTCATGGATTGGGCGACTATTTTTACTGCTTGATGGATATTATGATTCTTCGCAAAAGAATCACTACAGACAACCACAGCTGCTGCACCGCATGTAGGGGGACATGCCATTAATCTTGTGAGACCGGGATATATAACGTGTGAATTCATAACATCTTCCAATTGGATCTCTTCCGTAAATAAAGAATAAGGATTGTTTACAGCATGTTTTCTTGTCTTTACAGCTACTTTGCCATAAATTTCAGGGCTTACATTGTATTTTTCAAGATACTCCAAGGCAGTTGCCCCAAAGACTTTTAATGCAACCGGACCTTCAGGTAATTCGCTATTTAATTGGCTAAAACGATTATAAACCCATTGAAATGGTGATGTCCTATCTGTCCAATGTTCACCTAAAGCCCCTGGCTGCATTTCTTCAAATCCAAATGCAAGAACACAGTCAGCTGCCCCAGACTCTACTGCTTGTCGAGCCAAATAAAGAGCCGTTGAGCCTGAAGAACAATTATTATTTACATTAATAATTGGAATACCCGTCATCCCCACTTGATATAAAGCTGTTTGACCACATGTGCTATCTCCATAAACATAGCTAGCATACGCCTGCTGGACCTCTGATAAATCAATACCCGCATCATTTAGTGCCCCTTTGATAGCTTTTGATGCCATAATTTCATAAGGTTCATTCCTGCCTGGCTTTTCGAATTTCACCATGTTTACCCCAGCAACATTTACTTGATTCGTCATATAGAATCCCTCCAGTTTGATATTCTTAAAGTTACTAGGTTTATCCGATTTAAAACAGATTAGTATTATCTTGGGGACATACGAATTCCACCATCTAAACGAATGACCTCTCCATTTAAATATTCATGCTCCATAATAAAGGTTGTCAGCTCGGCAAATTCGGAAGGACGCCCTAATCGCTTCGGAAATTCCACGCTTTCAGATAATTTCTGAATTACCTTTTCAGACAAAGTGGCCGCCATGGGTGTAATGAATAAGCCTGGTGCAATTGTGTTTACACGAATACCAAATTCCGAAAGGTCGCGGGAGACAGGTAATGTCATCCCTGCTACCCCTGCTTTACTTGCTCCATATGCCGCCTGCCCCATTTGTCCATCAAATGCAGCGACAGAAGCAGTGTTAATGATGACGCCTCTCTCACCTGAGTCAGTAACAGGTTCGTTATTTTTCATTTCATTTGCTGCTAATCTTAATACATTAAACGTTCCAATTAAGTTAATACCTATAACCTTATTAAAATCTTCAAGTGGTAATGGACCCTTTTTGCCAATGGTTTTCCCTGGTGTACCAACGCCAGCACAGTTTACACAAATATGAATCGCCCCAAATACATCGATTGCTTGTTTGATTCCTTTTTGGACTGACTCATCATCTGTTACATTCACTATCGTATATTGAACCCGATCCCCCAGTTGTTCAACTGCTTCCCTGGCTTTAACTTCATTTAAATCAAAGATAACAACCTTAGCACCTTTCTCTACTAATCTAGTTACTGTTGCTAATCCTAATCCTGATGCTCCACCTGTTACAACAGCGACCTTATCTTTTATATTCATATTCCAACATCTCCTTAGCTTTTTACTTGCCTTCCAAAAATCCCTTTATTAGATAATCCATCAATCGTTTCCTGATTAAAGCCTGCCTCTTTCAAAATATCTTCTGAATGGGTTCCTGTTTGTGTGCCCGAAAAACGGTACTCCACAGGCTGTGTTGAAAATTTAATGGGAAAGGCGATTTGCTTTTGTGTACCGCCCTCTGACTTTGGTACGGATACAACTAAATTCCTCGCCTTTATTTGTGGATGCTGAACTGATTCAGAGAATGTTAGAACGGGTTCAACACAACCATCAAAACTGTCCCCAAGTATCGTTAGCCACTCTTCAAATGTCTTTTGCTTAAAAGCCTCCGTAAGTTTCTTTTTAAAAGCTTGCTGATCCTCATTACGGTGACTGCCGCTTAAATCTTTTAACTTGCTGTCCCCTATTAATTCACAAAGTCTTGCTTGAAATTGCGGCTCCAAACTGCCGACGGAAAAATAACGATGATTCTTCGTCTCATAATAGTCATAAAACGATCCGCCATTAAGCAGGAGGGATTCTGCCTCCGGCTCAACCCCTCCTGCTAAATATCCGGAGCCATATAGCGCATTTAAGGCAAAAACTGAATCGGTTATACTAATATCGATGTGTTGCCCTTCACTGGTTTGTTCACGGTGATAAACAGCCGCTAATATGCCAATGATTGCAGGCATTGATCCTCCTGCAAGATCCGCAACCTGGATTCCAGCTGGAACAGGGGTTTGATTTTTTCTTGATGAATAACTTGCAGCTCCCGCTAAAGACAAATAATTAATATCATGTCCGGCCTTATCCCGAAGCGGTCCTGTTTGTCCATAACCTGTAATCGAACAAAAAATCACTTTAGGATTGATCTTTTTTAGAGTTTCATAGCCAATACCCAATTTATCCATAACACCCGGCCGAAACTGCTCAACGACGATGTCATAGTCGTGAACCAATTTGTATATGACTTCTCTCGCTTCCTCCAGCTTTAAATCCAATGCTAAAGAACGCTTTGAACGGTTAAGATGTCCAAATGCCGCCGATACGTCACCATCCATCGGTTCGATCATCTTCGTTAAATCCACTCGATAAGGTGATTCGACTTTTAACACATCAGCACCCATATCTGCTAGCATCATCGTAGCAAAAGGACCTGGCAATAGGGTCGAGAAATCAAGAACTTTCAAACCTGATAATATGCCCATACTTAACCTCCAAACCTATTTTCCCAAAACATCTTTACCGATAATTTCTTTCATAATTTCAGAGGTTCCGCCATATATTCGTTGCACCCTTGCATCTGCATAGGCCCTTGATATTGGATACTCTTTCATATAACCATAACCGCCAAATAATTGTAGGCAGCCATCCACTACTCTGCCTTGTGCTTCGGTAGCGGACAATTTTGCAATACTTGCGTCAGCAGTGGATAGATTTTTTTTCTCAAGGGCGTTTAAACATTGGTTTACATAGGCTCGATTTACTTTCGCCTCTGTTGTCATTTCGGCAATTTTATGACGGATAACCTGTAATTGACTGAGCGGTTTTCCAAAGGCTTCTCTTTCATGAAGATATTGAACTGTAATCTCTAAGGCACCTTCCATGGCCCCGCAAGCTGAAACAGCAAGTGTGGTTCTTTCTCGTGGCAACTCCTGCATCAATGCGATAAATCCACAATCAAGTTCACCTAATATTTGCCTTGGTGAGACAGTAACACCATCAAAAAATAATTCGGATGTATCCGCAGAGTGCAGCCCTATTTTCTTTAACTTTTTCCCTTTGATTAACCCGGTTGTATCCGCATCAACAATAAAGAGAGTCGTCCCTTTTGAAGCAGGGACTGCTTGTGTCGTTTTAGCTACAACAATAACAAAATCAAAGTTCTGGCCATTCGAAATAAAGGTTTTTGACCCGTTGATTACGTAATCACCCGTAACTGTATCTTTTATCGCCGATGTTTTTATTCCCTGTAAATCACTCCCGGTACTTGGTTCAGTCATTGCAATTGCGCCAACATATTCTCCAGACGCCATTTTAGGTAAATAATGGGCTTTCTGTTCCTCCGTCCCTGCGTTTAAAATATAATGGGCAACAATATTTGAATGAACGGCTAAATTTGTAAAAACAGAACCGTAGCAAAGTCTACTAAATTCATCGATAATACTGGCCGCAAAGTGTAACGGTGCCCCTAATCCACCATATTGTTCAGGAATATCCACACAAAGCAAACCGGCATCCCCAAGCTTTCTCCATAACTCTCTTGGGAATATTCCTTCTTCTTCCCATTTGCTGTAATAGGGCTCAATCTCTTTTTTAGCGAAGCCTTCAATTGATTTTTTAAACAATGTAATCTCTTCTTCAATGGCTATTGACTGTTTCACCTTTTTTCCTCCCTTTATTCCCTTCTATCTATTTATCTGCAACTTTCATGCCAAGATTTCCATCCGTATTTAAAGCTATTTATAGTATAAAAGTGTAAACTTATATTGACGTAATATTGTAAATTGTTAATTATTTTTACAATCTTCTGTTAACACCCTCAGATTCATTTGTTATAATGGGCATGAATAGGGGGTGATAGGATATGCTTATTTCCGATCTCATGACAACAAATTTTATTTGCTGCACCAAAGAGCAAACATTAAAAGAAGTTCGTCCAATGTTTACAAAAACTTACTCAAACATTCTCCCCGTGGTGGATGACTCCAATAAATTGATTGGAATCATTACAAAGAATAAAATTTTTCAAATCTTAACTACCCAGCCGTCATTAGATATGACTATTGACAAAATTTATAATGCTAATCCGATCTTTCTTAATCCAACTGACCATGTAGAAGAAACAAGAAAATTATTGCTAAAATATAATGTTGGGCATGCACCAGTGGTTAATGAGGATATGATTCCAGTTGGTGTCATGTCAACAAAACAATTACTGTCATCCTATAGCACTGTTTATAGTCAATTATCTTCCGTACTTGAATTCGCTTATGACGCTATTATTCTTGTGAATCAGAAGGCAGAGATTACGATGGTGAATAAAGGCTTCACAGATTTATTTGGCTTAACAAGGAAAGAAGCTCTAAATAAATCTACAACTGAATTGTTTCCTGAACTTAATATTGAAATGGTTATTAAAACCGGCATCAGCATTCACAATACCCCGCATATTATTGATGGGCAACAATCACTCCTATCGATTTTGCCTATTAGGGAAAATGGCGAAGTTATTAGTGCGATTTGTAAAGTAACCTATCGGGGGCTAACCCATTTACATGAAGCCTTAACGAAAGTGAAAAAACTTGAGAAAAAACTATCTTATTATCAAAATGAAATCAACGAAATGAAGGGTACGAAATACACATTATTTGATATTGCTGGAGAATCAGAGAGGATCAGGAAAGTTAAGCATGAAGCAACTCTAGCCTCTAAAAGTATGTCTACGGTTTTGATTATTGGTGAAAGCGGTACAGGAAAAGAGTTATTTGCACAAGGAATCCATGCGACCTCAAGTCAAAAAGGGACTTTTGTTCAGGTTAATTGTGCTGCAATTCCCCCTGAACTACTTGAATCTGAACTTTTTGGCTATGAGGACGGTGCCTTTACAGGTGCAAAAAAAGGAGGAATGAAGGGTAAATTTGAATTGGCACAAAACGGGACGATCTTTTTAGATGAGATTGGGGATATGCCTATTACTCTTCAGACGAAAATCTTACGAGTGCTGCAGGAAAAAGAATTTCAGCCAATCGGCAGCCCGAGAACTATTCATCTAAATACAAAAATCATTGCTGCCACGAACCAAAATCTCGAAAAACTAGTTGCAGAAGGAAAGTTCAG
This sequence comes from Neobacillus vireti, assembly GCF_001026695.1. Classification (GTDB taxonomy): domain Bacteria; phylum Bacillota; class Bacilli; order Bacillales; family Cytobacillaceae; genus Neobacillus; species Neobacillus vireti. The sequence goes on along the minus strand of NZ_LDNB01000002.1, from coordinate 575,987 downwards.
AGAGGATTTATACTATCGATTAAATATCATACGATTAGATATTCCCCCTTTAAGAGAGAGAATGGATGATCTGCCAGATATCATCCAGGCGGTTATCCAACGTTTGAGCGACAGTGGATTTTACATTAGAGGAGTCACACATTCAGCTTTAACCAAACTAATGAAACACGCATGGCCGGGAAATGTAAGAGAATTACAAAATGTTCTTGAGCGGGCAGCAAACCTTAAAACAGGTGATTATATAGATGCTGAAGATATTCCCACTTTCAACCAAAACAATGAGAAAAATGATTTCGTTCATCAATCAACTTCTACATATAAAGATAAAATCCTTTCGACCGAAAGGGACATGATCATCTCCGCCTTAAAAGAGGCAAAGGGAAATAAAACAAAGGCAAGTCAATTACTTGGGATAAGCAGGCCATGGCTATATAATAAAATGAAAAAATATAACTTGGAATATTCCATAATTGAAAAAGAGTGAGACTAGCCTGTAATAGGTTAACCTCACTCCGCTATACTTTTTAGTTAATATCCTTTAAAATTCGGGGTTCTCTTTTCCGTGAATGCGGATATACCTTCACGAAAGTCATGGGACTGAGTGTGATTCTTAAGTGCTAATAATTCCTGTCTTAATGCAATTTCTAATGGCTGTTCTAGCCCATCCTCAACAAGCCTTTTCATTTCTTTTAAAACGAGTGGACTCTTCGTTGAGATTTTATCTGCTATTTCTTGGACGAATCCCTCTAGGTTTTCAGGTGCTACTACTTCATTTACTAGCCCAAAATCTTTCATTTCTTTTGCAGAAATAAAATCACCTGTGAATAACAGATACTTTGCACGGTTTATTCCGACTTTGCGGGGAAGCCTTACTGCCCCGCCTGCACCCGGAAGAACTCCAAAGTTTGAATGAGCGTCTCCTATTTTAGCTATTTCAGAGGCAATAATAATGTCCGCTGTCATCGCAAGTTCTAGCCCTCCAGCCAAGGTAATCCCATTTAAAGCTGCAATTAATGGTTTAGAAAAGCGATTAAGCCTTTCAAAAAGTTTTCCCGCCAAATCAAGCAATCCATCTTGCCCATCCGGGTCTTTCTCCAAATCCCCCAGTAGTTCCTTTAAATCTGCACCTGCACAAAACGCTTTACCCTTCCCGCATAACACAAGTACACGGACTGATTCATCCTGTTCAATTTCTTCCAGTACATGGAGTATTTCTTCCATCAAAGCTTTTGATAAAGAATTCATATTTTCTGGCCGATTCAAATAAATCCAAGCAGTTTGCCCGTTTCTTTCATGAACAATATGTTTATAACCCACTAGTAATAGACCCCTTCATCTTTTATTTCGATATCAAAGCAGACATTTCTGCACTAAATACTTGAGTACCATTTTGGTTATAGGATGAAAGTAACCAGGTAATTTCACCAGTTCTTTTTCTTTCCTCTTTTTTTATAATCTCAACGACAACATGAAGGGTATCGCCGGGATACACTGGTTTAGTAAATTTAAGGTTATTCATAGCTGTTCCGGCAATTACATCATCCCCAAATACCTCTGATTCGGCCCATAATTTAAAAGAAATAGAGAGGGTATGTAACCCTGAAGCAATAATTCCCTTAAACCTGCTTTGTTTTGCTTTCTCCTCATCAATATGCATGTACTGCGGATCGAATTGTGTGGCAAAAGTAACAATCTCTTCTTTACTTACCTTATAAGACGATGTCTCAAATATCTTACCAACAGGTATTTCATCAAATTTCATTTTTTCACCCCACTTAGCTACCGAAAGCCATTAATAAGATTTATATAGATTCACACCTCCAGATAAAAATTCCAATCTTTCTATAAGACTTGCAAGAACTATGCCAATCATATATTTTGCGATTAATTTGTATTTAACGTTTATTTTGAAATTAATACCGTAAACAACACTTTACAAATAGTGTAAAGTGTTTAGTTTTATAAACGTAATTCACTATCGCCCTATTTATTTTTAGACGCCAAAATAAAGAACAAATTGGTACCTTTTCCAATAAAATAAAACTAGCTAATTATTCTAAGAAATGACCCATGGCATTTAAGGAGTGGTCATATGGGAACCATCAACGGAAAAGAATTCATCGACCGGATCAATCAGCTTAATACTGATATTTGGTTAGACGGAGAAAAGATTGGGGATAAACTATCTGAGCATCCTGCCTTCAAAGGACTTATCCATAGCAAAGCATCGCTTTATGATTTGCAGAGCAAACCAAACTTAAAGTCCAAGTTGACATACCAAGCGCCAGATACAGGAGAAACAATCGGAATGTCCTACCTGCAGCCAAAAACCAAAAGGGATTTGAAGAAAAGAAGGACAATGTTTGAAATTTGGGCAAAACATACAAATGGGATGATGGGAAGAAGTCCCGATTATATGAATACGACTGTCATGGCATTTGCCTCTTCCACAGCCTTCCTTGCGGGGAAAGAAAATTGTTTCCCAGAAAATATCCAATCCTTATATGAAAGGGCTAAAAAAAAGGACCTTTCATTTACTCATACCTTTATCACACCGCAGGTGAACCGTTCACAATACCATTTTGAATCATCGAAGGAACCGATTGCCGCCAAAGTGATTGGTCAAAATGAAAAAGGCATCATTATTAAAGGTGCCCGTTTGCTGGCAACACAAGGAGGTTTAACCGATGAAGTGCTCGTGTATTCAGCAGGGGGAGTTTTTAGTGAAGATGAGGCTTACGCTTTTTCAATTCCGACAGATACGGCAGGATTAAAATTTATTTGCCGGGAATCTTTTGTCGGCGGGGAATCTTTTTTTAATTATCCATTAAGTTCACGGTTTGAAGAAATGGATACGATCCTTGTCTTTGACAATGTGTTAGTTCCATGGGAATGTGTGTTTTTTTACAAAAATATTGAAGTGGCTAATCAGTTCATACTCCAAAGTCCTTTTTATTCCTTCGCATTCCACCAAGTAATAACCAGACAAATTGTAAAAACAGAATTTCTTTTAGGTGTTGCTGAGCTTCTTGTCGAGACGATTAATATTAGTGAATTTCAGCATGTCCAGGAAAAGCTTTCGGAAATCATCATTGGTCTTGAAACGATGAAGGCCCTTTTAGCTAAATCCGAAGCAGAAGCAAAATTAGATGAGTTTGGCAACATAAGACCTTATTTAATCCCGCTTCAGGCAGCTAGTAATATTTTTCCGAAAATTTATCCGAGATTCAGTGAAATTATTCAAATTATTGGGGCGAGCGGCTTGGTATCCTTACCGACTGAAAAAGACTTTGATTCGGATTTAAGAACGGATTTGGACCAGTATCTTCAGGGAGCCAACGCCAACGCACTAGACCGTGTAAAACTATTTCGCTTAGCATGGGATTTAACGATGAGTTCATTTGGCACAAGACAAACCCAATATGAAAGATACTTCTTTGGAGATCCAATCCGACTGTCAAGCCAATTCTACAAAAGTTACCCAAAAGATCAGTATGTAGAGCGGATAGTCGATTTCTTGAATATAAGGGGGATCGATAAGGAAGAGTGTTAATCGGGGCTCTCTTCTTTTGTAATCCCACTAAACATATTGTAATTTTGATAAAGTTGCAATAAACAAAGAAACCCATTATCTCTAGGGTTTCTTCATCTTGCATTTTGACAATGTACTTTGGATAGTATTTTTAAACAAGCACTTTTTTCAGTTTTTCCGTTAGAGCTGGGATCACTGTCATGTAATCAGCAACTAAGCCAATGTTAGCACGCTTAAAAATTGGAGCCTCTGCATCAGTGTTAATTGCCACAACAGTCTTTGCACTTGTAATGCCTGCCAGATGCTGACTTGCCCCGGAGATACCAACGGCAATATATAGGTCAGGAGCGACAACGGCACCAGTTTGCCCTACCTGCAGGTTAGAGGGAACCCATCCGGCGTCACAGGCAGCACGGGATGCACCCACAGTACCTCCAAGCAAATTGGCAAGGGTTTGCAGTTCACTAAATCCCTCAGGACCGCCAAGGCCGCGGCCGCCGGAAACAATAATCCGGGCATCCTCAAGCCGGATATCTGACAGGGCGGCCTGGATTTTCACAACGAGCTTCGTCACGATTTCCTCTTTTGAAACAGTATATTCAAAAGGAATGATTTCCCCGATGTGATTCTCAGTAAATTCAGTTATATCCTGACTCTTTTGGCGAATGCCCACTACCGCTTTAAGACGGGTTGTTTCGTATTCACCAAAGGCTTTCTCACCATAAATCGGGCGAATCCATGTCAGTTTTTCGTCATTAGTTTTGAAATCGACTACCTCCGTAATGGCCGATACGTGTAGGCGTGCGGCCAGGCGGCCAACCAAATCCTTCCCCATCCTATCAAACGAAACAACCATCATATCGGCATTCGTTTGTTGGAATACATCGTAAAGACAATTTACGTATAATTCTACATTGTATTCAGCGAGTAGCGGATTTTGCACATTATATGCAATGCTCGCTCCACAAGCAATGGCCTCTTTGGCACTTTGTTCAGAAGTGGTACCTAATAAGACAGCACGGACCTCTCCACCTATGGAACTAGCAACGCGGGAGCCAAATGCAAGTGCCTCCTTGCCGCCCGGTGTTAAGAAATCACCCTGTTGATGTGCAAAAACAAGAATATTGGCCATGTCGGCACCCCCTATAAAATCTTCAGTGCAACGAGTTTATCAGCCAGCTTGCCTGCAAGTTCATCACCATCATTGCCAGGCAATACCTCACAGTTCACTTCTGTATTCTGCACATAGGCTTTAACCAGTCTGGCTCCTGGTTGACTTCGTTCACTATCTAAATCAAGATCTTCACTTTCTAAAACTGTAATCGGCTTACTTCTAGCAAGTCTAATATCCTTGACCTTCAGTAGTCGCGGGACATTTGACTCAGCGCTGATAATAGTACAGACAGCCGGGGAAGGAACGCTTACCACGCTATACCCGCCTTCCGCCTCACATGAAGCCTTTACACGATCCCCATCTAATTCAAGCTCAGAGACAAGAGTTACACAGGGGATCTCAAGCTCTTCTGCCATTATAGGACCAACTAAGCCCTCCTCGATATCACTTGCTTGATATCCGGTCAAAACTAGCTCAGCTCCGCCAAGTTTCTTGATAGTTCGAGCCAGGATATGACCAACTGCCTGACCATCGAGATCTTCCCATTCTTCTTCCCACACTCGAACAGCAGCATTGGCTGTAAACGCAAGAGCCCGGCGCAGTATTTCCTCTGAGTCCTCATTTCCCAGACAAAGAGCTGTTACCGTAGCACCCGGTGTTTTATCCCGCAGTTGAATGGCGAGTTCAAGCGCATTTTCAGCGAAGGAATCCAGCACCATATCGGAATCGCTGACATTAGGTCGATATGTCACGGGATTTATCTCAAAATTACGTGGCGTGATTTCCGGGTCAAGAACATGTTTTAGACAAACAACAATATGCATTTCTGGTTCACCTCGGTCCTATGTTTATCTTAATCTAAAAAGTTTCGAATCTAAGAATTATTTTTCCAGAATTCTGGCAGACAGCCCTCGATCATTTTTGGGATCTGGATTCGGCTCAAGTCCATACATTTCTCTTAGTCTCGCAACTGCCTCAGCTGGTGGTTTTGCATTGAAATAGCCGCGTCTGGTCATATACACCCCGGACACTCTCCGCAAATCTGCCAGCGACTCGCACATTTTAATTCCCGCCCCAAAGGAATCGACAATCGGCACATCCCCAATTCTTGAAACTCCATGTGTAGCGAGGAAGACGTTCATCGGGCCTTCTCCAGGTACAATTACATCAGCCCCTTCGGAGATTGCCTTTTCAGCAGCCTTATTGAATGAGGCAATGACAGGCTCTGGATTATTAAATCCGGCTAATACTGCATCAAACCCGGCTTCCGTTTGAACAATAGGTCCAAGTTTGCCGCCAAGGCCATAACGAGCCGCATTTTGTCGGAGTTCGTCTGCAAGTGGTGCCAAGAAATTAACAACGCCAATACAGTCACCCAGCATAGAAGCCATATGGAAAGAGGCCTGCCCATACCCTACTATAGGAATATCCACCAGAGTTCGTGCCTCTAAGAGACCTACATCGGGAATTGTTGCGATGAACATCGCATCATAGCCTGCCGCTTCAGCCGTAAGAGCAGCCCGGACAAACTGTTCGCGGTGCAGGTTTTGCAAATAGGCATGAGTAATAAAAATGCCGGGATAATGTGTTGGATATGTCTCTTCTGACATTCCGTGTAATACTACCTCAACGTCAGGACGGGCAATCCTGTTTACATGGTTCATAATGGCATCACGATATTGCGGCACTCGATCAATCGTGGTAAGACTTTGATGCCAGATTTTCATCTCATGTGCCTCCTTTTAGTAATTTACTAGGTCAGTTAAATAATTACCTCGACTAAAGCAGATTGAACGGCAATCCGCCCAAAGACAGCAGCTTTCCCCAGCGAGCTGCCAGTCATATATCCGGCACCATGGAATCCACCGGTTATTTCACCAGCCGCATACAAACCAGGGATTGTCTCGCCATAAGGATTGATAACCTGCCCCGCAGCACTTACAGCGATACCGGCGTAGGTTGCCAGCATGGCAACTGTCGATTCAAATGCATAAAAAGGTGCTTTTTCAATCGGAGTCGGCTTACCATAATTATGTGTTAATGTCCTCCGGCCAAAGTCTTGTTCCTCTCCGTTTTGAATCCCTTGGTTGTATCTTGAAATGGTATCTTCTAGAACTTCCAGAGGAACATCTATGCAATCTGCCAATTCTTCTAATGTATCAACCACATATAGAAGGCGGCGGCGGCGCAGTAATTCAAAATCATAAAGCGGGTCGTCAAACACACTCTTGTCCATTACCGTTTGATCCCAAACTTGATAGCTGATTTGCTCCGGCTGCTCGAATGCCGCTTTACCCAAAAACTTATAGGAAATCGATTCGTTGACAAAACGTTTTCCAAGTTGATTCACGATAATTCCACCCTTGTAAAAAGCAAGCCCCTGTGATTTAACCGCGCCTGTTGCCGTTGGATGGAAACCGTATGTACCATTCAGGTATGGCAGGTCTTGCATCCAGGCACCATGCTCCCAAGCCATCATTAAACCGTCCCCATGATTGCCACCACCGGCAATCCGAAGTGCTCCTTTCAACTGGGGGGCAAATTGCTGCAGCAGATCCTCATTTTTTGCAAAACCGCCAGAAGCTAGAATTACTCCTTTTGAGGCTAGAACTGTCTGCTCCACACCATTAAAATCATATACAATCCGATTGATTCTTCCTTCATTGTTCTTCAATAAACGTTTGGCCGGTGCACAAAAACGAATAGATACGTTTGGAAAATTCTTCACCCTTCGATATAGTGACTGAATGGCTTGGTGTGGATCAATGATGTGCCCCCTTGGAACACTGTGGCCGCTTACTGCCTCCAGTGCACGGAATTCAATGCCATGTTCCACAAGCCATGAATAGGTCCCAAGCTGATAACATCCATAGGTATTGACCAATGAAAGATCATTCACGCCTCCGCCGACTTCAATCATGTCATCCAAAAGGGACTCAGTGGAATCAATAATCCCAGCCGCTTCCTGCATATCCGTTCCAGCAAAGGCCATATATCCTGAACTAAGCACCGTGCTGCCGCCAAGTTCATCCTGTTTCTCAAGCAGGAGAACATGTGCACCTAACTCACCAGCCTCAACTGACGCACACATCCCTGCTAATCCGCCGCCTAAAATTACTAAATCATAGGTTTCCATCAGTATTCCACCTCTTACTCTAATGTCTTTAGCACTTCTAAGGCCGCTTCGCATACCTGCATATCATGAGTATAGTGTCCACCACTTACTCCTACACCGCCAATGAGTTCGTTATCGATTTTAATTGGGTAACCACCGCCAAAAATGACTAATCTAGGTGTGTGGACAATACCATGTAATAATGGCGGATCATCTTTGAGTCTGTCGTACCATTCATGTGTCGCTCTATTATACGTAGCTGCTGAAAATGCTTTGTTTTGAGCAATCTCTAAACTTAGCACGGGTGCACCATCCATTGCAGCAAATGCTTTAATATTGCCCACCCGGTCGACAATGGCAATGCTGAATGGCATTCCTAGTTCTTCTCCCTTTACCAAGGCTGCTTCCAACATTTTTTGCGCTAATGAAAGACTAATATTTTTAGATTCAATTGCTGCTTTTAACTTTTCCATTTTTATATCCTCTTTTCATTTTGTTATAGATTCACTGGTCGTCCATTTCCAAATGCTTCAATCGCTGTGCCCGTGACGGCTTTCATCTTCGGCAGACATAAATCAACAATTACATTCGCAAGATCAATTGGTTGCAGCCAATTTTCTTTATCCACATCCGGTGCAAGCTCTTCCATCATTTTCGTATCTACTGGACCTGGGCAAACGGCATTTACTCGAATTTTGTCGGGCTTCAATTCTTCACCTAAGGCTTTTGAAAATCCAATTACTGCATATTTTGAAGCAATATAAGCACTTCTGTCAGGGCCGCCTTTTGTTCCCCAGATGGATGAAAGATTGATAATCACTCCATCTCTTTTTTCTTTCATTTGCGGGACTACTGCCCGGGCACATAAATACACCCCGCGAATATTTACCTCTTGAACAAAATCCCACTCTTCCACTGTTGTTTCATGAAACGGTTTCAGAAGCATCACACCGGCATTATTAATTAAGATATCGATCGAACCCAATTCTTCTTGTGTTTCTTGGACAGCCTTATTTACATCGTCTTCTTTGCGAACATCTCCCACGAGGGAGATGGCTTCCCCGCCAAGTTCTGTGGAAATATAGCTGGCTGTTTCTTCACTTTCCGTTTGTTTATTAGAAAAAACAGCGACTTTAGCTCCTTGCTTTGCCAATAGAATACAGGTTTCCCTGCCAATTCCTCTACCGCCCCCCGTAACAAAGGCTACCTTATCTTTTAATTCCAAATAGACCACCCCTTTCCTTGAAAACTATGATTGCCGTTTAAACCTCAAGCTTCGCTGAATCCGTTACATATGATACGGCATGTGTGCCGGCACGACGACCAAATACCAACCCTCTAAGTACAGAAGTTCCGCCGGGATATTTTCCGTAATAGAGACCAGCTGTTTCCCCTATTGCATATAATCCCGGGATAGCATCATCGTCTTGTGACAGGACCCGCCCGTTTGTATCAGTAGCTAATCCGCCATTTGTGAATACATTAGAGCAGACAATTGGATAGGCAATATACGGAGCCTTGTCAATTGGAATCGCCCAGTTTGATTTCGGCGGCGTAATACCAACAGCCTGTTTACCGTCCTTTTTATCCCACTTGAATTCTCCAGGCTGAACAGCAGCATTGTACTTATTAACAGTCGCAGTCAGCCGCTCTGCTGGAACGCCAATCTTTTCTGCCAGTTCTTCAAGCGTATCTGCAACAATAGCAGGTTTATCTGTCTCCACTGCCCGTTCATAATTTGGTATTTCATACATTTTTTGATCGCCGATCATATAGGCTACATGACCAGGAAGATCGTAGAAAATCTTACGGGCAACCTCTTCATATTGCTCGTCAATCGTCGTTTTCCCCTCATCCACGAAGCGACTGCCATTTTGATCGACCAAAATAAAATAAGGGAATGTCATAACAGCAGCCTCTTCCCGTTTACTTCTTGGATCAACCGGCTCGGCATGGAAGGAATCAAACTGGCCAGCCGTTTTGGCACCAATCTCCATTGCCATCCGAATCGCTTCACCCTTGTTGTATAAGCCGCCCTCCGCAACGGTCCGGATTTTATGGGCATCTCTGCCAATATATTGTGCCATCATTTCCTGGTTTCCTTGGAAGCCGCCGGCAGCTAGAACAACAGCTCCTACCTTTAATTGAAGTGATGTTCCACCTTTAACACGCACATTAAGCCCATTAACTGCCCCTTCTTCGTCAAGCAACAATTTCCATGCAGTAGCTTCGTAAATTATCTCTACACCAAGTCCGCTTGCACGGCGGGATAAAGTATCAACAATCGCACGCCCCCCGCCTACTGGCAGTAAACGCGGCCGTGATGCCGTTAAAAACATCGTTGGCAGGTAGTCGAATTCAACTCCTTTTTCCTCTACCCACCTTAAGGTGCTGCCAGCGTCCTTGGCGAGAGTTTCTATGTACTCTCGATCAGAATAGTAGTCTGAGAAAGCCAGCATGTCTTCTACAAAATTGTCAGCAACCTCATCGAGATTTTTCATCCGCATATAGGAGGCGGTCCATCTTGAATTTCCGCCTCTATGGTCATAATCAGCCCGTTCTAAGATAGCGATTTTAACGCTTTTATTTGCTTTTTTGGCTGATTCCGCCGCAGATAGTGCAGCTGAGGTTCCAGCTACCCCGCAGCCAATTACAACAATGTCATAATCTACTTCTCTACCCATATCAGTATCCTCCTCTAAAGTTATTTACCTATTTGGCAGTGTTTTATTTTCTGAGTACTTTTCCTCCCATGCAGTGATCTGATTGAGCTTAAAGAGTGATTGTCTTTCTTCCCACGTACAGATCAAATTGTAGACATTTTCTTGTGAACCCTCTGCTTTTAAAATTTTTAATGAATCAGTGATTCCTTTGATTGCTGAACGAAGAACGGTATTCGCACAAAGCATGATTTTAAAACCGATTTCTTCAGCTTCGTTTAAAGAAATGAGCGGGGTTTTGCCGCCTTCTACAAGGTTAATAACTTGGGGAATCCCTTTTAAAGAACTAGTAATTTGCTTCAATTGTTCAATAGTTGTAGGTGCTTCCACAAAAATAATATCGGCTCCAGCCTCTTTATAGGCATGTGCTCGGTCTAAAGCATCTTCCATACCATTAACAGCTAAGGCATCTGTGCGAGCGATGATGGCTAGATTTTCGTCATGTCTCGTGTCCACTGCAGCTTTGATTTTTCCCACCATTTCACCTTTGGAAACCACATCTTTTCCATTAAAATGACCACATTTCTTTGGTGAAACTTGGTCTTCCATTTGAATCGCTGCCACTCCAGCCCGTTCAAATTCGCGGACGGTGCGCATTACATTTATGGCATTGCCAAATCCTGTATCACCATCCACTACAATCGGAATCGTCGTGACATCTGCCATTCGTGCAACGATATCTACCACTTCTTTTAAGGAAGTCAGGCCAACATCGGCCCATCCTAATTGGGCATTAGATATTCCAGCGCCCGTGGCGTAAATCGCATTAAAGCCAATTTCTTCTATTAATCTAGCAGTCATAGCATCATAAGCCCCAGGCAAGATAAAGGAACCTGATTCTCTAATTAGCTTTTGGAACTCATTTGTCGTATACACCACTTACAGTCCCCTTTTATAAAAAAATTGATTTGTCATTCTATTATTTTCAACCGCTCTAAACGAAACTGAATTTTGAAGAGTGGATCCACTTATTTTCATTGATTGAATCTTTCACATCTTCTAAGATCCGTTGGTTCCAAGTAATAAACACATCTGCATCACTTTTTGTGACTTTATCCGAAATAATTGGAAGCGGAATCAGTTCTTTTTCTCCCGTAACAATCACTTCCATTTCCTGTGATTGATATCCTTCATCTAACGTAACAGCATATCTCCCGGGAGCAGGTAATGTATTGTAAGGCTTAACCTTTAAAGCGCCGCCATCCCATGTGCAGCTAATCCTATAGGGTCGGCCTAAAAAGGCAGGTAAATCTTCAACATGCCCATTTGACAATTTTTCACGGATGCAGGTTGAACTAATTTTCTCCCCGCAGCATTCAACTTTATTAACTTTCGTTACTTCGAGGATTCCTCCTGAATCACTTTTCAATCTTTCCATATTCCCCGCGCCGCGAAAGCCATAAGTATAATCAAAACCTGCAACTGCATGGACTACACCGAAATTGATTAGGTATTTAGCGGCAAACATTTCTGGTGACAACGACGAGAATTTCCGATCGAATTCAACTATATAAAAGGTATCGACACCAAATTCGCAAAAAAGTTTCTCTTTATCTGAAAGCGGCATCAAATAATCTACCTTTGTTTTTCCATTCGATAACACTGTTTTTGGATGTGGAAAGAAACTCATAACAGTTAAGGGTAAATTTTTTTCTTTGGCTATCTGAAGAGCTGTCTGAATTACTTCAATGTGTCCTTTATGAATGCCATCGAAAAATCCAAGCGCCATGACACTCTGTTTTGCCTTGTGCTGCCAGTATGGCAGATTTCCGGGATTCAAATAAATCGTTTCCATACAGCTGCCTCCTTTAATCCATTTATGCTTCAATCGTAATATTATTTTCCTGCCGGATTCTATTACCCATTAATCGATACATCAAAGCCAAATTGTGTTTTTCCAAATGCTTCAACCGAGTCTTCGTAAAGATTGGATCGATGTGTACACACTGCTAAAAGATCGCGTACGAACATTTCAATCGGATCTCCTTTAAACATTGAGAATCCGCCAAGTGTCAATAACACTTTCACAGCAATGTCAGTTACGTTCTTCGTAATTTTTGATCTTATCGCAGCGAATTCACCACGTTTATCTTCTTTTCCCATTTCATAGTTTTCCAATAAAGTAATATATTTATCTAAAAGACCTTCTGATTCGTAATATTTAATCGTTAATTCAGCCAATACGCCTTGATGCCGGGAATCTTTCGCGGAATTCCCTCCCATACGTACCCGATTTTCTGTTCGGTTCTTAAATTCCTGAAGTAAACGCTCCGCACCACCCAGCGCTACCATTGGGAAACCAACACAAAAGGAAGAGAAAAATGGAACATCATATAGTGGATAGTCTTTATCATAACCCTGTGGTGGTCTGCCAGTACGATCCGCATGCGTAAGCCGTATGAGGTGATGTTTGGGCACATAAACATTATCAACAATTACCTGATTGCTTCCCGTACCTCTAAGTCCTAAGGTATCCCAATTCTCGACTATTTGTACAACTGATATTGGTAATGTCAGCATGCATAGTTCAGGCTCCTCACTATCCAACTTCAATTTCACTGCAAGGGACACCCAGTCACTATATAAAATACCGCTTACAAAACTATACTTACCAGTGATTCGAAAACCATCACCATCTTTTTCTACTTTTCCGATTGGAGCAAAAATATCTGCGATTAATCCGCCCTGATTCATCACTTCTTCTGCTCCCTCTTTCGTCATAAAAGCTACCAAACTATTATGAATGGAATAAAGAAAGGTTAACCAAGCAGCAGAGGTATTATATTTTCCAACGGTGCGGATAATCTGGGAATACTCTCTTAAATTTACTTGAGGCTCTCCGTATTTTTTCGGCAGTAACAACTTGGATAATCGAGCCTCTTTCATCGCATCAATGACATTTTTTGAAACTGTTTTGTTTTGATCTGCTTCTAGCGCTTCCGATTCTGCAATTTTCCCAACCTTTTCGGCCCCTTTTAATAACAAGCTCAACTCGGCTTTGTTTTCATCCAATATATTGCTTACCATTTTTAGCACCCCTTTTATAGAATCTCCTTTTTTTCTTTTACTTGATGGCTATATCGTGAAGCATTTTCACCAGCAATTTTTCCAAAAACAGAGCCTGCCATTAAGCCGGCACCTCCAGGATAGTTAAAATAGAATAATCCGCCAACGAGTTCTCCTGCAGCGTACAATCCTGGAATGGGCTGATACAGCACGTCTTGTACTTCAGCCTTTGTATTCGTTTTTAAGCCTCCAAAGGTAAAAGTAATCCCACATGTAACGGCATATGCTTCGAATGGGCCTTCATCCAAGGTATTGGCCCAGTTAGATTTCTTGACCGCTAATCCTTCTGTACACCGTCCATCTTTTTCATTCGGGTTGAAGGGGATATTTTTAGTGACAGCCTCATTGTATTCCTTTACCGTCCGTAAAAATTCTTCATTATCAACACCTTCAAGTTTCTCTGCCAATTCTTTCAATGTTTTTGCCTTCACTTTAGTTACCTGTTTGCCTCGATATTCTTCCCGTAATAGACCGGACACCTTTTGATCGAATATCTGCCAGGCAAATTGGCCAGGCTGTTCAAGAATCAGCTTGCCGTATTTTGCATACGTATAGTTTCGAAAGTCTGCTCCTTCATCAACAAACCGTTTGCCCTCTGAGTTTACGATAATGCCAAATGGATAGCTTAGCCTTTGAAAGCCTTCTGTGAATTCCGGCAGGTAACGGTCTCCGCCTACCGAGTGGCATCCTGACCAGTTTCCACAGGCAATCGCACCAATATTTAATGCCATTTGAATCCCCTCACCCGTGTTATAACGGCTGCCTCTAGCATGAGCTAAATCCCATTTCGGACCTAAATAACGGGTCCGCATTTCTGGATTGGCATGAAAGCCCCCAGAAGCTAAGATCACTGCTTTGGCACGGACTTCTGTCGTCTTTCTATTATGTTTAAAAATAACTCCATGAACCCCATCGTCATCATGAATCAGTTCGGTTGCCATGGCATCGAATAATACGTGCACACCTAGTCTTGCTGCTTCCTCATGCAGTGAGTCGACTAAACCTGGACCGCCACCGACCGATTCGGCAATCATTCCGCCCCAAAATTTGAATTTACCATCCACTTTAAAGGCTTGGCGCCCATAAATAGGCACAAATCTCACCTTATGGGACACAAGCCATTTCATCGTTTCAAAACTATTACCGGTTAGGAGTGACGCGAGCTCTGGATCGGTACGGTATTCTGTCATACGGCACATATCATGAAAGAATTCCTCTTCCGTGTAGGATCCGAAGTCTGTGATTGCAAAATCTTCCGCTGTTAGGTCAGGCATGATTTGTTTTAAATCATTATTGCCGTCATAGGCAAACCGGATTGAACCATGTGTGTAAGTGCTGTTTCCACCTTTTTCTGCTTCTGGTGCCTTTTCTAATACCATGACTGATGCGCCATTTTCACGTGCGGAAATAGCAGCACACATCGCAGCATTTCCTGCTCCAACGACCACAATGTCTGTTTCATACTTTCTAATGTCAGTCACAGACCTCTTCCTTTCTTTTTAAATAAGCTGACTCAATTTGGTGGTGTTGAGTCAGCACATTATTTTAAGCTTCAATGGTTGGTTTATTCATTTCCTTATCCATCACAGAATCGCCCCAATAGGTGTTGCCGATCGAGTGATCTTCCTCGGTCCATTCAACAGGCTCCCAGTCTGGTTCTAAGATTAAGTAGGATCCGCTGAACAATTCAACACGGCAGCCGCTTCCCGGATCGATCACATAAAGATAAAATGCTTGGGAAACGCCATGCTTTCCCGGTCCGATAAAATGGATTCCGTTTTCTTTCAATATATCTGCAGCTCTTAGAATATCTTGAGCATTGTCTAACCAGTAAGAAATATGGTGGAGCTGGTTTGGTGTTTTTGCCTGTGGACGTGTAATGACTGCAATATCATGAACTAGAGGAGTCACACTCATCCAGCCGGCAACAATTTTTTCATTTTGATACTTCACATACTCACGCAGTTTAAAGCCTAATTGCTTTCCTAAGTAATCAAGTATTTCCCCAACATCCATAGAAGTGGCAATATTTACATGGTCAAATCTCCTTGGGGAGCAGCCGCGTGCCCATGCTTTGTAGGTTTGATTTTTCAAAACCGACCGTCTTTTTTCATCTGCTTTCGGTTTTTCCACATCGTAATAGATTTCAAAAGAATGCAGGCTTGGCAATTTAAAACGGATCGCCCTTCCATGCCCTGTTTCTTCACCTGCTTCAATCCATTTGACTTCTGTCCCTGCTTTTTTGAGCAGTTTAGCAAAACCTTCGACATCTTCAGGACGCTTGGTTCTCCATGCAATATGATCAACATAGCCGCGGTCTCCTGCCGTTAACGAAAGGGTGTGATGTTCAAAGTCTCCCCATGCCCGTAGATAATAGGTTCCATTTACTTCTTCTGTTACTTCCAATCCTATTACATCCCTGAAGAACCATAGTGATTTTTCAAGATCTGGTGTGACAAGTGCTACGTGTCCAAGTTTTGCAATCTCTGGCAACGACATTTTTTTACCTCCTAGAGTTTACTTGAAAAATAACTTTGAATTAAATGATTAAAGCTTTCCTGCTGCTCAATTTGCGTCCAATGACCGGTTTGTCCATAAACATGCAGCTGAACATTTGGCAGGTAGGACAAGAGGTAGTAGCTGGACTCAACAGAGCAAACCATATCATCACGGCCATGTACGAGTAACACTGGGTGCTGGATTCGCTTTAGGGCGGTTACAGGTACTGGTACAGGAGTGGTTGCAAAAATAGATTCATTGGAAAGATTGATTTCCGGACGCATGGCTGTCTCATAACGAGTTTCTGCAAGTGCGTCTATTTCAGGCGCTAGCTTTTCGGCATCGTAGACAAACCAGCTCATTATTTGACGCATTTTCTTTTCGGATGGATTATCATAAAATCCTTTGGCTCGAGCAAGCTCCGTACTAAGTTTCGTATTTGGTGTTCCCCCAGGTCCCATTAGAACCACTTTCCCAAAGCGTTCTGGATGTTCCAGGAGCAGTTCAAGTGCAACGGAACAGCCTAACGAATTTCCAACAACATGGGCTTTTTGAATCCCCAGTTCATCAAGCAGTTCAATCAACTGATTGACCCAATGATCCATCCATCCCTGTCTGTTCTTTGGAAGTGGATTAGGGTGACTGCTATTACCAAAGCCGAGCAGATCAGGTGCAAGACAATCATATTCCTCACTGCAGGCAGCCAAGGCATAACGCCAATTGGCCCATGCGAACACACCAGGTCCAGAACCATGTAAAAATAAAATGACTTCAGAATTTCCTTCACCAGTTCGATTTAAATACGTTTCAAAGTTATTCGTTTTCATTAATTTTTGCGTAATATTTGCCATCCTAGATTTGTTCCTCCTTATTCCCGAAAATCGAAAGCAATTCCATTTACTTTCTAATAAAACTTTAACTTGTTTTAATTTTAGAAAATTCAATATTTTGTTTCTAGAGATAAAACTATTCAATTCCCACTACTTTTTCGGTAATTTTTATTGGTTTTGCCCCAGAACAAAGAAAAAACAATCCTAAGGCTAGGACTGCTTTTTTTCTATATCACCAGCTCTCCCAAAGCCAGCAATGAATCAAGTATGAGTAAAAGCTGATAACTTTGTGAAGAATCCCGCAGATTTTTATTGATTAACGTTTCAATTTTATTAATCCGATACATAAGTCCACTCATAGACAAAGAAAGGTCATCCATGGTTTGCTGGAGTTTTCCACCATTCGCCAAAAAAACATATAGTGTTTTGATTAACTCTTTTTGTTTTGCGTCTTTCTGCTGATAGAGCGGTCCTAATTCTTGTTTGGCAATTTTTTTGATACCGCTGACATTTTTTGAATTAATTAGGACCCCAACAATTCCTAAATCCTTAAAACTGATTATTTTCTTTTCAGTCGCCATCCTCAATGCTATTAAAGATTCTTCTAGGTAATCTACTATACACTCAATTTCTTCCGATTTATCACTGATGCCGATTTTATATCGGTAGGAAGGATAAGTAGTTTCTACATGTTTTAAAATTTTTCCCATTTTCGGAAGGAGATTATTCATTTCAGGAATCAGCATAATAATTTGACCCTCATACAGGCCAATTAACACTTTATCTCCTTGGATATCAAGATATTTTGCGATGGTTTCTAGTACCTGATCATAGTGATCAATCTGATTTTTGGCTACCTTTCCTCTCTCTTGAAAGTTAATTGCAGCAATATAAAATGGTTTTTCCAGTTCAAATCCCATATACCGACCGCGGTTGATGATTTCCTCTTTAGAAGAATATTGTCCTTTAATAATTTGCTCTAAAAAATACCCTTTCATTTTTTCTAATGCCTCAAAGCTGGTTTTTTCATTCAAAAGGTATAAGGAAGCGGCATTGGCAAACCGCTCGATAAACATAATATTATTCTCCATGTTTTTCACTGTATTCTTTTTATAAAGGAAGGTGCAATAGCCAATTACCTTTCTTTGAACAATGATTGGTGTAATAAGACGTTCTTGATTTTCTGTTCTCAATTTAGTGGTCTCATTAAATAGTGGCAGGATGTTGTTATTTCTCCTGTTTTTTCGAATTAGGCTCTGTTTCAATTCATGATTAAGCCGAAAATACTCTTCTTCGTCCATTCCTGAGAAAACTATTTTTTGAAAACTCAAGTCCTCTATCGATATTGGAATTCTAAATAATTTAAAGGTGGTATCAGCAATATCCTGCAAATTGCTCCCATTCGATACACTTTCCGTTAATTTCTTATGAAATTTTGAAACCTTTTCGATATAATTTCGCTGCTCTAATATTTGCTCGTAGGTATACTCTAATTCTTCAATGATGTTGGTTTCTTGATAAAATGCTAACTCACTGTTAATTGAACTTCCCCAATCCTCCTGAAGCCTTGCCTCGAAACAACATTCAGCGTCCCCTTTAGCAATGCAGCTAATTTCCTTTACAATGACGCTCCTCTTGCAAACTGTTGTCATATAACCGCTTGCATAACCTGTCAACGTATGGCAAACCGGAATGTCAGATGTACCATGATGTTTAAGGTGCTCAGTTGCTTCAAATGAGTCAATCCACTTTCCTTTTCCAAGAATCGATTTAATCGTTTCTGAATCACTCATTTCAATAATTCTTTCGGACTTTATGTCTTTAATTTGACCTGACCTTAAATGAAGGATGGATGCCTGATTTAGGAGATCTTCTATAGAGGAAATAGTTTTCATCGCTTCATCCGCATCAGTAACACCTAAGCTCCAACCGTAGCGGAGGAGAAATCCTTTTGCTCGCTTTGTTCCTAAATTTTCGATGATTCCTTTTCGCAAAATTCCAAAAGCACTAGTAGTCGTTAGAATTTTTTTATTGCCATTATCTGGGCTGCCTGTTTCCAATATATTTGCTAGATTACTATTCATAATCTCACCCATTCCTTAAATTTCCAGTGTAAATATAGGGTCTATTTGGAATCAATCAGACTTTTTTCTTTATTCATGACTATTTTGTTCATTTGTTCTCCCAAATCTATTACACCATCTGCACTTTTAATTTCGCAGCGAATGGTATCGCCATCCTTTAAATATTTTCCACTTCTTAATTGATTCTCTACCAGTAGATCTAGTTTCTGTTGATAGGGTATGGATAGGTTTGCCATTAGCTCATTTACTTCGCGAGTAAGGTTTAATGCCACTCCGCCGCCAGTTCCCGTTACAATCAAATCCCCAGGAGATAAATCCATCACTTCTGAAAGCTCCGATAACGTCTCGGCTGGTTTATAAAGCAGCTGGCTAGAGTTGGCAGATTGCCTTAGTTCATCATTCACCCATAGATTAAGCTCTAGGTCATGTATGAATGGCAGTTCTTCCTTATCGAGCAGGTAAAGATAAGGACCTGTTGGACAAAAAGTCCGGTAGCTCTTTCCCTTTAACCATTGACCTTGAGGAAGTTGAACATCCCGTGCAGAAACATCATTCACAATTACTAAACCGGCAATATATTGATGAAGATTTTCATTAGATACTTCTACAGCTTCCGAAATATTTGCTCCAATCACAAGTCCGAGTTCTAATTCATAATCCAGTAATTTTACATGGGGAGGTCTCTTGATTTCACTGTATGCCCCAGATAGTGAACTATCAGCTTTGCTAAATATCATGTTATATGGAGGTCTGGATGCTTCCATTCCTGTCTCGGACCGATGCGTGGAATAGTTAACCCCCTGACAAATAATTCTTGCCGGCTTTGTTACCGGACTTAATATAGTCACTTCATTAAACGGAATGGTTTCAACATTTACCTTTGCTTGAATCGATTTTGCTTCATCTATTCCTTTTTCCAAAAATTCAGCTAAACTCGCATATGTATTTTCAAGAATAAGTAATTCCTCTCCCGATAGAACACCCCATTGTTCTTGGTTTTCTTTTTCAAATCTAACAACTTTGATTCCCATTTTGGCACCTCCAGATTTTTTTTACACTAAAGACTCCTAACCGTAAGAAAAGGAGTCTTTAGCTATTATTAAGTTACAAATGATATTACTTACATAGTAACTGCCTTTTCTTCCGCAAGTGCTCGGTACCGTCCACTGTAAAAAATCAGTGGTTCTGCATCTTCTAGGTGAATATCGGTAACTTTGCCGATAAAAAGTGTATGGTCGCCTTCTACATGTTCCGCTGAAACCTCACAGGCAATTTGTGCGACAGCACCAGCCAAAACTGGCTTTCCATCAAGACGATCAAATGCCACTTCACGAGGTTCTTTTATCTGTCCCGCAAAAATCATCGATAGTTCTTGTTGATCTGAAGCAAGTATATTTACTGAAAATGTGTTACTTTGTTTAATTTTTTCAAGAATACGAGCATTTTCACCAATAGAAATGACAACTAGCTTTGGACTAAGTGAAACAGACATGAAGGCATTAGCTGTCATTCCATGCAAATCACCTTCCACATCTGTAACAATAACGGTTACACCTGTTGCAAATTTCCCCATCGCTGTGCGAAATTGACGATCATCCATTTTTTGTTCCCCTTTCTGTTTTTATAATATGTCAAAATTCTACTATTCTTTTAAATCTATTATGCCTCAATTGTTGGATTGTTCTCTGGAAGCGTATCCATTTGATCGCCCCAGAAAGTGAAACCGATATCCATTTCATCTACGGTCCACTCAATTGGTTCCCAATCAGGTTCAAAGATTAAATATCCATTTGTGAATAATTCCACGCGCAGTCCGCTTCCTGGATCAATCGCATAAATATACATTGCTTGAGAAATACCGTGTTTACCAGGTCCTTTGAAGAAAATTCCATGTTCTTTTAAAATATCTGCAGCTCTAAGAAGGTCTTGGGCATTATCCAACCAGTAAGATATGTGGTGAATTTGATGTGTAGTTGGCGCGAATGGGTCATGGCTGACGGCGATATCATGTACTAGAGGTGTAACACTTAACCAGGCGCCGACTAAAGATTCATCAGGTGCTTTTACATATTCACGCATTTTAAAACCTAATTTTTCTTGAAGATAATCTGAAATGACATTTGCTTTCAATGATGTTAGAAGGTTGACATGATCAATTCTTCTTGGTGAAGCACCGCGTGCCCAGGATCTATAGGTCTGATTTTTTAATACAGAACGTCTAGAAGGATCAGCTAATGTTTTGTCCATATCATAATAAATTTCAAAGCGATGCTCACTAGGTAATTGAAAACGAATCGCTCTTCCTTGCCCTGCTTCCTCTCCAGCTTCAACCCAGGTTACATCAGTACCTGCTTCTTGAAGGAGTTTAGCAAAACCTTCAACATCTTCAGGGTGTTTTGCCCGCCAGGCGATATGATCAAGATGTGGTTTTTCGCCAGCTTTTACGGAAAGGGTATGGTGTTCGAAATCTCCCCAAGCGCGTAAATAATGAGTGCCATCTACTACTTCTGTTTCCTCTAAACCAATCACTTCTTTAAAAAACCAAAGTGACCTTTCAAGATCTGTCGTAACTAAAGCAACATGCCCTAACTTTGCGATTTCAGGTAAACTCATCCAAATTGCCTCCCTTTATTTTTGAATAATTTGAGAACTATCGACAAACTTAGTTAATTTTAAACAATTAAACAAAATAAGTATTCGGTTCCTGCCCACAAAGGACTCTTCCGTACGTTTCTATCAAACTTGAAGGTGTGATGAAACCGTGTAAATGCATCGTTAGGAAATCTCGATAGACTCTTTGAAGTGAGTTTGTATCATAGGTGAACATCGAGCCGACGCCAGCTACTAAGAGATCAATTGCTTCTTTACATAATTGATTAACATAACCAAAATCAGCTTTCACTTTAATAATTTCGGCCGTATCCATTACCTCACCTCGTTCAGCATATGCGTCGATTTTGTCGACAGCTCGATATAGATGAAGCTCTGCGGAGTCAATTTTAAGTTGTGCTTGTGCTACCTGGTGGTGTGTTACAGCTGCTTCGCTTTGTTTTCTATAGAAAGTATTTCCGATACCTGCCTTTGGGAGTCTTTCCATATATAAATCCATTGCCGCCTGAGCGAGTCCTAATGCAGGTGCAACAATTGACAATGTAAGCGACGGTACAAAGGAAGAACGATACAATGCAACATCTTTTAACGGCTCAATTAAATAGTGGCCTTTGCTTGCCAAGCGGTCCAAAGATACATGGTGATCAGGGACAAAGACATTATTAATTTTGCAGCTATTACTGCCTGAACCCTTTAACCCCATTACATACCAGTCGTCAAGAACTTCTAATTCGTCACGTGGAATTACCATAATCGCCATTTCTATGCCGCCGTTATCATCTTCAATTGGAAAACCAAAGTAACACCAATCAGCATGCGGGCTTCCTGAAACAAACGGCCACTGTGCATCCTCAATATAATATCCGCCGTCAACTTTCTTGATATCACACTTAATAGGTTTAAAGTTCCCAGCTAAAACGACATTTTCTCCCGGTTTGTAAATTTCATTTAATGCTTTCTCACCAAAAGTGTACGAAATCATATAATCTCTAATATTACTAAGTGCGACAAACCAGCCTGCAGACCCATTGCCACGGGCAATTTCGGTTACAACCTCTGTATAGGTGCGCATATTTGTCTGATAACCGCCAAAAAGATAGGGGCGTAAAACTTTTAATGTACCTTCTTTTTGCAGATCCTCAATAATGGTCTTAGGTAATGTATTCGTTTTTTCTATTTCTTCACTATATTCCCGTAATTTCGGGATTAGAGACCGGGCCTTATCCACCAATTCTCTTTTCGTTTCCAGCACACCCTGTTCCATAAAAATTACCTCCAGCAAATTGGATTTTTTCCTTCTTCTTCTGCATGGCCATGATTAGTTAAACACTCGCTGTTTTATTTCTATGTTCTGATATTTTTCCCCTACTAATTGAGACACCCGGCGCATATGCTTTTCCATTAGTCTTTTTGCCATCTTACTGTCTTTTTCTTTCAGACTATAATATATAACCCAGTGCTCTGTTTGAGATTGTTTTCTCCGTTCAATGGTGAATATGTCATCTGGATTCCCAACAAAATTCAAGTAATCCCAAAGCTGATTTGCTAAATTAAACGTGTAGGTTAACTTGGAAGCTCGATAAATAGTCCGGTGAAAATCAATATTGAGGCTGGAATAATCATCGACTGACAGCTTTGGATTATCCATTTTCTTTAAGGTTGCTTCCATATTATGAAAGTCTTCATCAGTCAAATGTAAGGCTGCTTGCTCCGTCATCAATGCATCAAGATTCGCACAAACCAATAAGCGCTCGATAACTTCATTTGGATCTGGTCTTTTAACATATACCCCAACTTGCGGAATAATGGTAAGAAACCCTTCTTGCTCAAGCTTCGATAATGCCTTGTGGATTGGCGTTCTGCTAATATTTAATATTTCAGATAGTTCATTCACATTGATAGCTGCTTCCGGTTCCCAATTGCCCTCAATAATTTGTCTTTTAATATAACGATAAGCCTTATCTATTTTCATGTTCATACACCTTCGATTCTCTAGTATTCTTGTTTTATTCCTATATTATGGCAGTCCGTTGGTTAAAGCCAACCAAATCGATAATCTTCTGCCATATTTTTTAGGGAATCAACGGTGTATTTAGCAAGAACGTTAATGCTTCATTTTCATAGTCTTTCTATAGTTCACCGTTGAAAAAATCCGTTGTTAGTTTGATAAATCTTTCTTTTTGCTCTACTTGTGCCCAATGTCCACAACGCTTAAAAATATGAAGCTGGGCATTTGGCAAATAATCCATTACATATAGACTGCTTTGAAGCGGTACAAATCGATCTCCATGGCCATGAATTAGTAAAATAGAATGATCCATTTGTTTTAGTGCGGATGGTGGAACAAGCATATCGGTTAACTGTGATTTCGAAAAATTTTCTTCATAGGATCTGCGGACCTCTGGCTTCAAAAATAACTCCAATCGCTCTGAAACAATTGTCTCAAGCTCATCTTCCAGAACACTTTGATCAAATAAAAACCAGCTTAATAGATTTTTAAATGCAATAGGATTTGGATCCTTATGGAAGTTTGCTAATTTTGCAAGTTCTGGAGTTGGTTCTGTCAAGCCTCCGCCTGCCCCCATTAATACAACACGGTCAAACCGCTCTGGAGCATACATTAGAAGGTGTAGGGCAATGACACCTCCAAGGGAGTTACCGACTAAATGTGCTTTTTCAACCCCTAATTTGTCCATTAATGCTAGAACCTGTTTGGTCCTTTCATTCATCCACTCTGCCCCATTTTTCGGGTAGGTTTCAGGATGGTCAGTGTTGGCAAATCCGAATATGTCTGGAGCCACTACATGAAAATTCTCTTTGAAATGTGGTAATATGTGCTGCCAATTTGACTTTGCACTTACTCCAGGGCCGCTGCCATGTAGAAAAATAATCGTTTCCGCGGATGGCACACCGCCTTCATGGAAAAATGTTTGATAGTCTCCTGTTTGGGCTTTTCTAGATAAAATTTCCGCCATTCTTTTCTAACCCCACTTTTCAAAAATAATATAAAAACTCCTAGGTCACCCTAACTAAAATTTTAGTTAGGTGTTAATAATATGAAAATAGTGGTAAACAACCAAAATAAAGCGCTTTCTTTACTTGACTATAATTTTACATCCGAATATTCTACTTTGTCAATGAATTCTAAATATTTTTAAATTAAAGAAGCTAAAATGACAAAAATTCATTTCATCATTTTAGCTCTATTTTACAAATTTATTGACCTACTGTAACTTCCAAATCCCTTTTTGGAACCCGCACTGACATCGCCCAAACCAATGCCAACACTATTAATCCAAGCGCACTTACAGCTAATGGGAATCTACCAATGTCCTGTTTAAATAAGGTTTGAATAAGCTGAAATCCAAAAGGACCCAAGATTCCACCGAGGCCTTGACCTACAACGACTAATCCCACGGCCGATGCTCCAACAGGGGAAAGCTCTGATACTTTAGTAAAAACACCTGGGAGACCGATTCCCATTGCAAAGCCTCCTACAAGACTTCCAACAAAAATCATCGTTAAATTATGGGAAAAATAACAGACGGCCATACCTAGTCCCGTTACTAAAACAGCTGCGGGTAAGTAATAGTTTGGCAGTTTGTGTTTTATTTTTCCAAATAAAAACCCCGCAAGCAGTGTTCCAAAAGTAAAAACTGAGATGGCCAGACCAGCCTCGGTTGCATTACCCAATTTATCGGCTTGAATGACAACGGAAATATTCGTGACATAGCCAAAAATCAAACCGGAATATAATACCTGTCCTAAGCAAACCCAATAGATAGCTTTCGGTAATTTAACCTTTTGACTAGGTGCCGATCCTTCTGTTTTAGTCTGCTGCTTCTTTTCAGGCTCTGGAAGATAAAGGATTGTAAGGGCTAGTATCCAGATTGGGAATAGATAGGTTAAGAAACCATAGTGCCAGCCAAAAGAATCTGCTAAAATTCCACCAACTAATTGAAAGAATATCGCTCCAATACATGCGATAGTTGAAGTTCCAAAGCCGATTAAGAAATCCCTTTCTCTGCCATCGAAGAAATCGGTAATCACATCTACCGATAATGGCATAGTGATCCCAACACCAAGCCCTAAAATACCTCTCATTACAATAATCAATGGTAAACTATCAATAAATGTTGGGAGTATTCCACCGATAATAAATAGGCTTAAGCCGATAAACAAAAGTGTCCTCTTCTTGAAAATTTTGGTAAGTTTGCCGTAAAAGAGTGCAGGAAAAATTTGAATTAATCCAGGAAAGGTCGCAACTAACATAACGATTGTCGGGTCATATTGTGGAAATGCCTCAATAATATCAGCCATTATTGATCCGGCTACCCCCGCAGCTACATCCTGGAATGCAAGAATGACAACCAAAAACTTAAGGAAATTTCTGCTGATTGTTTTTACTGCCAATGAATAAACCTCCCTTTATTAATAATTGAATCAAAACGGTGAAAGTTGTAAATAACAAATGAATCCGCTTTCATAAAAAATCAAAATTTTGACCGCGTCTATCGCTTTTGTTGGCCATCAAAAACAATAGACTAAAATTCCAGTTGAAACCCTACTAAAATTTTAATATTATAGATTTTTACAATTTTGAATCCATTTTCGAAAAAAAAGGCGCCTTTCTTAACTAACTGTAATTCTACATACCCGCTTTTTACTTGTCAATATATTCTAAATATTTTTTATTTTTAAAATAAAATTCATTATTTCACGAAAACGCAAAAAAATGCGCTGTATCTTCCAGCGCATTCTTCTATAATTCAAAATCAAGTAAAATTTTACTGCTAGTTTTAAAAAATGGATAGCTTTTGTAAAATCACCAATAGAAAACCATAAAAAACTATCTAACTGTCTTGATTCTTCCATTAATCCTCTGCCAACCGTCGATATTTTCCACTATAATAAATAAGTGGTTCGGCATCTTCAATCCGAATGTCCGTAACCTTGCCAATAAACAACGTGTGGTCCCCTTCAACATGTGCAGCCGAAACTTCACAAGAAATTTGCGCCGAGGCATTCGACAGCACTGGAACTCCGTTTAGATGTTCGAACACTACTTCTTGATGATTTTTCAATTGTCCGGCAAAAATCATTGACACCTCCTGCTGGTCAGCAGCAAGGATATTAACGGAGAATGTCCCGCTCTGTTTTATTTTTTCCAGCATTTGTGCCTTTTCTGCAATCGAGACCACGACAAGTTTCGGGTTGAGTGAAACGGACATAAAGGCATTGGCGGTCATCCCATGAATATTTCCGTCAACCTCTGTTGCCACTACTGTTACCCCTGTCGCAAATTTGCCCATCGCCTCTCGAAATTGACGATCATCCAACATACTCCACTCCTTTTCATCCACCAAAAAAATTGGTGATTAAGATTCCAAAGCAGGCGGTAAATAACAAAACATTTAAACCAAGACCAATTAATGCCCCTTGCCCTAACCGGTTCCTTTTCGTTGCGAAACTTATGATTGGAAACAGAATTAAACCAATGATTGCAATACACAAATAGCCAAAAAAGATAGATGCATTCATAAATAATATTAATATACCTAATAAGTAAATTCCAAGAGAGATTCCAAGACCAAGCCAAAAGTCTTTTAATGACCCATCTTTTTTATTCCCTGGATTTTGACTCACTCCAAAACACCCCTATTCCTGTAGAATAGAACTTTTTTGTGACCGCCTTGCCTCTTTTTTAGAGTTCGTGGGCACAATTATCTTTTTTTGTGACCGTCTCGCCTCTTTTTTCGGATTCGCGGGCACAATAAACTTTTATTGTGACCGTCTTTCCTATTTTTTCGGGCTCACGGTCATAATAATCGCCTAATCCGCACTAACAAAAGTTCGCCCCTCAAGCTCTGCCTGAATTTTCTTCAACTCTTGCTCTTTCTCATCGCGATAAAATAAATTGTAGGTATCAAATGGAATGATGCGGCCATCTGGATGGGCAATATGAACACATGATTTCTTCACAGAGCGGATGTCGAAATTGTAGGCGTCTAAAAATTGCATGATAATTACACGGAATACATTGTCATAACCAATTTGGCCAGGCATCGAAATTTTCGGCAGACAGCATAATAAATCCTGCAATGATAAGGCCGACGAATCTGGTGAGTGATTGAGCGAAAACAGTTTGAAGATCATATTTTTAATATTGTCATCCTGCTCAAATACAATCGTATTCCGTTCCCCTTCTAAAAGTATTTTCGGATCAATTAAACCAGTTAACGCTGTGACTTCACCATCTTGTTTTAAGGCGTATCCCATCGCTAGGCAATCTGGGTGGCAGGGAACAGGGATGATATCCTTTGGTCCAAATACATTCGATTGGTCGATAATCATCTGCCGGACTTCACTAAGCGTTAAACGATTCGTCGATGGATCGTAGTCTTCCAATCTCCCGGCTGCTTGGATGGGCTGGAAGGTTACCCCTCGCACACATTTCTGCTGCAGACCATACTGAATGATCTTTCCAACTTCATGATCGTTTAATCCTTTTTTCAGTGTCACCACGAGGGTAGTGGAAATATTATACTCATTTAAATTATCGATCGCTCTCTGGCGGATGTCTCGTAAATCTACACCTCTTAATTCTTCAAGGGCTTCCTTTTCAAAGCTATCGAATTGCAAATAAATTTCAAAGCCCGGAGAGTAATAGGCAAGCCGTTTTACAAATTCCTTATCATTGGCGATTCGAAGTCCATTCGTATTCACCATTATATGCCGGATTGGCCTCGATTTTGCCAGATCAAGAATGTCAAAAAACTGCGGATGAATCGTTGGCTCCCCGCCGCTGATTTGAACGATATCTGCATACCGTTCATTTTTTATAATATTATCGAGCATAAATTCAATTTTTTCCAGGCTGCGGAAGCTTCCTTTTTGCGGGGAGGATTCTGCATAGCAAATCGGGCATTTCAAATTGCATCTCTCGGTTATTTCTAAAAGCGTCAAGCAGCTATGCTGTTCATGGTCGGGGCATAGTCCGCAATCATACGGGCAGCCGTATTTAATTGGTGTATTCCAGCGATATGGCATTTCCGAGGGCTTAATAAATTCACGGCACCACTTATAGTAGGCAACATCAGTTGAAATCAACACTTTTTCCCGCCCGTGCTGCATACAATTTTTCACCAAATAGACTTTTTCATTTTCGATAATGACCTTTGCTTCGACTTTACGCAGGCAGGTTGAACAAATACTGTTCGTTAATTCATAAAATAAATAAGGACGGTTAGGCATGGACTTCTCTCCTTCTTTCTGTTTGTTTTTTATTAATCAGCCAGAGGTAATACGTGATTCCTAGCAAGCTTGCAAGCTGAATATTATTAAGTATCCAGTAAGGGTGCGGCGTTGGCTTTATAAAATCAATCAGCAAACGAAACGATAAATAACTTAGCATGAATAACTGGAATAATAGCCCTTCCCATCCAACTTGTTTTCTTTTTATTTGATAGAGGACAAAAATGAGAACAAGCAAGAAGAAGATTTCATATAACTGGGTGGGATGCCGGTTAATTCCATCGCCAAAGTCAACACCTGTGAACCAAGTGGTTGCCACGCCGTATGTATGATCATCCAACCCTGTTAAAAAGCAGCCGATTCTCCCAATCATCATCCCCACTGCTAAGGGCAGAACAAAATCATCACCAGTCGAACGTTTCCAGCCAATTAATTTTTTGGCTGTTTCTACACCAATTAAGCCGCCTAATAACCCGCCGACAATCGTTTTTCCCTCGATAAGATAAATAAGATTATTCCAATTTTCTAGTGTCTTTTCGGGGTCTTCAAACCAATAAAGAAACTTCGAACCTAAGGCAGCGCCTAATGTGGCCCCAACTACCACCCAAAGTGCTTTATCCATCGGGATTCGTTCCTTATTTCTCGTAAATAAATACACTCGGAAGCCGATAAAGTAAGCTAGTGCTTCTAATAACAGATGCGGATGGATTCCAAATATATAGAAAGGGAAATTCACCTTTGTCTCTCCTTTCTAAAATCGAGCTATGCTTCTATATTATCAGAATATTAAGAAGAAAACTTTTATTTAGTTACTTTTTTTACCTTCCATTGAAATAAATATTTACTATTGACTTAGACCCCATTCTATGAGGAAAATTAAGGTATTAACTAACATTATGATTAAAAGTGAGCTGATACCGTGAATTTTCCTGTTTTAGAAACAAAAAGACTAAAATTAATTGAATTAACAGATCTACATGCTAATAGCCTTTACGAGATTTTCTCTTTAGAAGAGGTGACGCGGTTTTATGGCACCGATCGATTCACTTTACATGTTGAAGCATCCAGATTAATTGACATGTTTCACAAGAACTTCCTTGAAAAGCGAGGAATACGCTGGGGAATCAAGCTAAAAGAAAACCAAAAAATCATCGGGACGATTGGTCTGAATGGCTTGCAGCTAAAAAATAAACGTGCCGAGATTGGCTATGAACTCCATCCTTCTTTTTGGAGGAGGGGGTATACGTCAGAGGCAATAAAAGAAGTGCTCCGCTTTAGCTTTCAGCAATTGGAATTGTATCGAATCGGGGCCGTGGTTTACCCGGAAAATCAAGCTTCCAACAACTTGCTTTTGAAGCTCGGGTTCACTAACGAAGGTTTACTACGCGGTTATATCCATCAAAATGAACAATTTCATGATACCCATGTGCTGTCTTTATTGCGGCCTGAATGGGAACAAAGCCAGGAAGAATGATATCCTGGCTTTTTACTCTTCAAAAAACGCTTTAAACTCTTTTGGATCTTTCCGTTCCTCTTCATGATAGTACGGGTTATTTTCTACAGCATCCTTTGGATCAAGATTCGTTTTAATGACTAACATGGGGGAAGTCGAACTTTCTGCAATCATTCGATCATTTAATTTATCAAAATCAGGCATCTTTCTACTTCCAGGCTGTCTTGGTTCCAATGTTAAACACCTCCTAAAGTTAAGGTGCTTGTTTTCAGTAAAAAAATTCGCTGAATATAAGAAAAAAACTAGGAAGTAAAAACCTCCTAGTTCATGTTATTCCTCTTCTGAGCCGACTAAGAAATCGGGATTTAGCTCTTCGAATTCTTCGTCGTCTACATCCATTCCCCACTCATCGTCATCGTCTTTGAGTCCTTCAGGATTGACGCGAACGCAAATCTTTGTCTCACCGATTACTTCAACAAGAAATTCTCTTTCGACATGGACGATAATTCGATTGCCATTTGGGGAGATGACTGCTTCGCAACAATTTGGCTGCTGCAGAACGCGTGCAACAATTTCATTGTCATCGATACAATCTGGATCACGATACTTTAACTTAATGACATCTGTATATTGAACACGTTCAGTTACCACTTCTGTTTTGGTATTATCATTAAATGAGTACCAAACGTTGATGTCATACGAGCCATGTATCTCTACAGTCTTGCCGACTTTTTTCGCGTTATATTTATGGTTGATGATCCAACAGCCAAGAATACTTGTTGGACTATGTGCCGGGCTTATCGTATGATTGGACTGGGTGAATTTCTGTCCCTTCGCTAC
Organism: Neobacillus vireti; assembly: GCF_001026695.1. Classification (GTDB taxonomy): domain Bacteria; phylum Bacillota; class Bacilli; order Bacillales; family Cytobacillaceae; genus Neobacillus; species Neobacillus vireti. The sequence goes on along the minus strand of NZ_LDNB01000002.1, from coordinate 544,870 downwards.
TACCGCCTTTGCTAATATCTCTCTATATTCTCCCATTTCGCGCGAACCCTCCTCATTCAGTTTCATTTCATCCTATGCTAATTTGTAGACTAGTGTGAAATATATTTTTGTGAATACTGGTTAAATGTTTAGTCATAGTTCATTTTATGCGGGATTTAATGGTGTGTGCCTTGTATGCCTGTACTTAAAACGGAGGGAACCATGATTGGAAGTATTCTTTAGGGGTTTGCTTAGAAAGGATTATTGTATAAAAAGAAAAACCAGGCTTCGTTAAAAGCCTGGCTCAAGGTTTTAATGTTCGTGATCGCAATCGTCGTGGCCTTCGCAAGCACCGCCGCCATTCTTCATGCTAGAACCCGTTTCACCCATTAATACGTCTCCACCCGTTGAAACAATAATTTCATCGGTAACCGTATTAGATATGGTTGAAGCAATCAGCTGCAGCAATTCATTTACTTCTAATTGAGATTGCTTGAAATCCTGAACAACAGGGATTTCATCTAACTCTTGCTCAATGGTAGCGATTTTGTCTTCTACCTTTTTTAATGCTTCCGGTTTTCCGTAGTGCTGCAGATTTACTGCTTGTTTTTGCAATCCTTTAATATCTGCAATTAACGTCTTGACCTTTTGATTATCATGGATATGAGCTTCAGCCCTTTTGAAGAAGTCTACTTCCTCAGTTTCTGCAATCATCCGTGCTAAATCCGCAGCACGAGCGACGATATCGTCTTTTGTATACTTCGCCACTTTATTTCACCTCTGCCGGTTGTAATTCTTCGACCATTTCTCCGTTTAATGACCATGTTTTTGCTTGGGTAATTTTCACTTTGACAATTTTGCCAATTGCTGACTTTGGAGCAGCAAAGTTTACCAGCTTGTTTCTACTTGTATACCCAGCAAGGACTTCAGGGTTGTTCTTGCTTTCCCCTTCAACAAGAACGTCAACGATTTGACCTTCATGCTTTTTCATAGCCTCTAAAGAAAGTTCATTTACAAGCGCGTTTAAACGCTGCAAGCGTGCTTTCTTTACTTCCATTGGGACATTATCCTCCATTTTTGCAGCTGGAGTACCTTCCCGCGGCGAGTAAATGAAGGTATACGCTAATTCATAACCAACCTCACGATAGAGTGACATCGTTTCTTCAAACTGTTCATCCGTTTCGTTTGGATAGCCAACGATAATATCTGTTGTTAAGGCAACATTCGGAATCGCTGCTTTAATTTTTCTCACAAGCTCTAAATATTGTTCTCTTGTATATTTACGAGCCATAATTTTTAGCACATCAGTTGACCCTGATTGAACTGGTAAATGGATATGATCCATAAGGTTTCCGCCTTTGGCAAGAACCTCAATCAAACGGTCATCAAAGTCGCGTGGGTGGCTTGTTGTGAATCGAATCCGCGGAATATCGATTTTACGTAAATCATCCATTAGCTCACCAAGACCGTAGTTAGCGCCTTCTAGGTCTTTACCATACGCATTGACATTTTGACCAAGGAGCGTGACTTCCTGGTAGCCTTGTGCTGCTAATTGACGTACTTCATGGATAATTTCTTCGGGACGACGGCTTCGTTCCTTCCCACGCGTGAATGGGACGATACAGTACGTACAGAATTTATCACAGCCGTACATGATATTAACCCAGGCTTTAATCTTACCACGGCGGACTTTTGGAAGGTTTTCAATGACATCGCCTTCCTTTGACCATACTTCAACAACCATTTCTTTTGACATGTATGCCTCATTCAAAATGTTTGGTAAGCGGTGTATATTGTGGGTACCGAAAATCATATCTACCTGCTGATACGTTTTTAAAATCTTGTTGACAACAGATTCTTCTTGAGACATACAGCCGCAAACACCTATAAGTAAATCAGGCTTTTCCAGTTTTAATGACTTTAAGTGGCCAAGCTCACCAAAAACTTTGTTTTCGGCATTTTCACGAATCGCACAAGTATTTAAGAGAATAACATTCGCATCCTCCGTACTGTCTGTCGGCTCATAGCCTAGAGCTAAAAAGATCCCCGCCATCACTTCCGTATCATGTTCGTTCATTTGGCAGCCATAGGTGCGAATATAAAACTTTCGACCCTCACCCATACCACGGAATTCTTCAGGAATCGCAAAATCATTATGATATTTTACTTCTTCTTTACCACGTTTTTTCGCTTCTTTTAAAGAAGGTGCAGTTATTACCTGCTCAAAGTATTTGCTGTAATCCTTGGCGGATTTTTTGTCCGAAGAATTGGCAGCATCAACTAGGTTACTATCTAAACGTTGTTTTTCATTCATTGAGATAAAACTCCTTTCAACCGAAATAAAGTAGACGTCTATTAAAATAACTAATGTAATTTTTTACCTTTTTTATAAAAAGTAAAAAAGTGCGTTATCCACACATTATTATAGTATAAAGGTTTCAGCGGGTGAAAACAATAGAAAATCCCGGGGAAGCGATTCCCCGGGATGATTAGCTTTTAATGATTACATAAATTCAGCAACTAATTTATCAAAGTGCGCTTGATCAAGGTTTAAGTTTGAATCTACTAACGGTTCTTCGGAGTATCCAGTCAATAATTCTTGATAAGAAGGACGCTCATTGTTTTGGTAAATAAGTCCAGTAACTAAGCCGTTATGCTTCATTAATGTCTGCATCGCCATTTCACGGTTTGATGCGTCATATCCTTCCACATCACTAAGCTTCGTTAGATTTTCCTTAAACCAATCATAAGTGTTGACCTTATTATAGGTTACACATGGACTGAACACATTGATTAAAGCGAAACCTTTGTGGTTGATACCCGCTTCAATTAATGCTGTTAGGTCTTTTAAGTCGGTCGAGAAACTTTGTGCAACAAAGGTTGCTCCAACTGTTAAAGCCATTTCCATTGGGGAAATCGATTGTTCGATTGATCCCATTGGCGTAGACTTTGTTTTAAATCCTACCGCGGAACGAGGAGATGTTTGACCCTTTGTTAACCCGTAAATTTGGTTATCCATGACAACGTAAGTAATGTCAATATTACGACGAATCGCATGAATCGTATGCCCCATCCCAATTGCATAACCGTCACCGTCACCGCCTGAAGCAATAACTGTCAAATCACGGTTGGCCATTTTAACCCCTTGAGCGATTGGAAGTGAGCGGCCATGAATGCCATGGAAGCCATATGAATTAATATAACCAGAGATACGGCCTGAACAGCCAATTCCGGAAACTACTGCTAAATTTTGTGGTTCTAAACCAACATTTGCTGCCGCACGCTGCATTGCCGCTTGTACGGAGAAGTCGCCACAGCCTGGGCACCAGTTCGGTTTCACATCGTTACGAAAGTCTTTAAAAGTGGCCATTTAGAACAACTCCTTACATTTTGAATGAACTTCGTGTGGTAGAAATGGATTTCCATCATATTTAAGGTATTTAGTGATTTTTTCAGCATGTCCAACATTCATTTTCATAATATTTGCCAACTGACCGGTTGCATTGTTTTCCACGACAATTACTTTTTTCGCAGAACGAACAAGTGGAAGCACCTCGTCGGTTGGGAATGGATGAATTAAGCGAATTTGTGCATGATTTACTTTCAAGCCGTCTTTTTCTAAGCGAATCATTGCTTCTTCAATCGCCCCGCGAGTCGAGTTAAAACCAACGATTAACAAATCAGCTTCTTCGTGTGGTGCATTCTTATAAACAGGTGTATTAAAACGGATACTCTCAACTTTACGGAAACGTTTATCCATTTGAGCAATCCGATTTGCTGCCGATTCAGATGGTTTACCCGTTTCAGCGTGCTCAACACCTGTAACATGGTGAATACCATTTTTCATCCCTGGGATCGTCCGTGGTGAAACACCATCTTCTGTTACTTCATAACGTTTGAAATATCCTTTATTTTCAATCTCTGGAAGCTCATCTGTTACGAGCTTACCGCGTCTAATTTCCACTTTAGAAACATCAAGCGGCTCTACTGTTTGTTTTCCTAGAGATAATTGAAGGTCGGACAATACAATAACTGGACATTGATATTCTTCAGCTAGGTTGAATGCTTCAGCCGTATCATAGAATGCTTCTTGAACAGTACTTGGAGCCATAACAATCTTCGGAATTTCTCCATGTGTGCCATAAATCATCGCCATTAAATCTGACTGTTCTTGTTTTGTAGGTAATCCTGTTGAAGGACCACCACGCTGTGTATCAACGATAACAAGCGGTGTTTCCGTAATACCAGCCAAGCCAATTGCTTCCATTTTTAATGATAAGCCAGGGCCTGAAGAAGCTGTAATCGCACGAACACCGCCATAGCTAGCGCCAATTGTCATGGTACATGCTGCAATTTCATCTTCAGTTTGGATAACAGTCCCGCCTAATGCAGGTAACTTCTTAATTAAATACTCCATAATATCAGAAGCTGGTGTGATTGGATATGCAGCCATGAAACGGCAGCCAGCTGCAAGCGCACCTAAAGCGATTGCATCATTACCAATCATATACATACGGTGTTTGCCATCGGCTTTTTCAAGAACCATTGTTGGCACATTTGCCTCCATTTGCTCTTTCATGTAATCAAAGCCAGCTTGGATGGCTTCCATATTTTTCGCAACAACTTTGTCGCCCTTTTTGCCGAAAATCTCGCGGACTACTACTTCAAATACCTGTATATCTAAGTCTAACACTGCAGAAGTTGCCCCGATTGCTACCATGTTCTTCATTAAAGAAGTTCCTAGTTGAGTGGCAATTTCTGTGAATGGAACCGCATACAACGATGCCAAAGTATCTTCTGGTTTTTTTGGATTAAATTTGGAATCTGCTAGGATTACTCCTTTGCTATGAAGCTCTTGGTAATTTACATCGATGGTTTCTTGATCAAACGCAACTAGAATATCAAGATCATCAGAAATCGAACGAATCTCTGTTGTACTTACTCTGATCTTATTGTTTGTATGACCACCTTTAATTCGTGACGAAAAGTGCCGATAACCATACAAGTAATATCCCATTCGATTCAGTGCGATTGCAAAGATTTCCCCCGTACTTTCAATACCTTCCCCTTGTTGTCCGCCAACTTTCCACGAAAGTTGATTGATCATGACTTACACCCCTTTGGATATGTAAAAAATAAGTAGTTTGAATCTTCTTATAGTGTAGCACTTTTCCGAGTACATCGCTATTTTTTACGCTTTAAAGACTAAAAGCAACTCCTCAGATATGTACTAAACGCTTACAATTCTAGACCTATGCACTTAAAATTGCAACCCTTTGGAGCGAAATATTGTCTAAAATATGAATATTTTTTTATTATTTGAAATCTGCTATTTTTCAATTCGAAAAAGTAAGGCTCCTTAGGGGTTTGAACATGCGGTCTGATGCTATTTCACCTTATTTGCCGGCAATGAATTTTCCTTTTTTGCAATTTTTCGTTATATATCAGAATAGTATATTTATAATTAAATAACGAGAAAAAACCCGCTTGTAAACACACTACAAGCAGGAGATTTAGAATCAGTTTAAATAACTTATCAATAGTCTATCTCTTTCACCGCGGCTCAACGATAAGCTTAATGGCTGTGCGTTCCTCCCCATCAATTAAAATATCGGTAAACGCAGGGATACAGATTAAATCAACTCCGCTAGGTGCTACAAATCCTCGTGCAATTGCTACTGCCTTTACGGCTTGATTCAATGCACCCGCACCAATTGCCTGTATTTCTGCTGCACCTCTTTCACGCAGAACTCCGGCAAGTGCACCAGCTACAGAATTAGGATTAGATTTTGCTGAAACTTTTAATATTTCCATTCCTAGCTCCCCCTTAGAAAATCCCGATCCCGCATGAGCAGTTTCATGAACACAAATCAGGTTATAACATTCCACTGCTACTATATTCAGTTGTCAAATGACATATTCCGGCTTGGACAAAAAAAAGCAAAAGAAACCTTCCATTGGAAGGTTTCGCTTAACTATATAATGGATGATCGTCGTTGATTAAAATGCGCTCCATTTTCTTACACTGTCCACTTTTTCTATCAAGTTCGATATAAACTGCACTTAGCTGATTACGGCCTGATTTTGCGACCTCAAAGCGTACAGGAAGGCTTGTAAGAAACTTGGTCATTACTGCCTCTCTTTCAACGCCAAGAATGCCATCGTAAGGCCCCGTCATCCCTACATCGGTTAAATAACCTGTTCCCCCAGGCAAGACCCGGCTATCGGCTGTTTGTACATGTGTGTGTGTCCCGACAACAGCAGATACTCTGCCATCAAGATACCAGCCCATCGCCTGCTTTTCGCTCGTCACTTCCGCATGAAAATCGACAAAAATGAATGGTGTTCTTTCTTTAGCTATTTCAACTAATTCATCGGCCTTTCTAAACGGGCAATCCAATGGTGCCATAAATGTTCGCCCTTGCAGATTAATGACCGCCACTTCCAGCTCATTTACTTTAAAAAATGCCAATCCTTTACCAGGAGTTCCTTCTGGAAAATTCGCCGGTCTGACCATATTTTTCGCCGAATTGATAAATTCAAAAATCTCGCGATTATCCCAGGCATGGTTTCCAAGGGTTACAGCCTGTGCTCCATACCCTAAAAATTCACGGTAAATTTTCTCCGTAATCCCTTTGCCTCCAGCTGCGTTTTCCCCATTAATAATTGTAAAATGCGGCCGGTATTTCTCTTTTAATTTTGGCAGATATTCCTTCACCATGTCACGGCCTGGTGAGCCGACGACATCGCCGATAAAAAGTAGATTCATTTGATTTCCTTTCGTCAAAAAAATATTTATTTGTTTAAATTGTATCACAAATCCCCGCTCTTTAACCGGAATCAGAGACCAATAAATAAAGCGGTGCTTTCGCACCGCTTTATTTCGCGTATTCAACAGCCCGTGTCTCGCGGATGACTGTTACTTTAATATGTCCAGGATAATCAAGCTCTTCTTCGATCCGCTTACGGATATCGCGTGCTAATCGATGTGCGGCAAGATCATCTACCGTATCTGGTCTTACAATAATACGCACTTCACGCCCAGCTTGAATTGCAAAGGATTTCTCAACGCCTTCATAGGATTCAGAAATCTCTTCCAGCTTCTCAAGCCGGCGAATATAGTTCTCAAGAGTCTCGCTTCGTGCACCTGGTCTTGCAGCTGATAAGGCATCTGCTGCAGCGACAAGAACGGCGATAATCGATGTTGGTTCTGTGTCTCCATGATGGGAGGCGATACTATTGATTACCACAGGGTGTTCCTTGTATTTCGTTGCAAGTTCAACCCCAATTTCTACATGGCTTCCTTCCACTTCATGGTCAATTGCTTTCCCAATATCATGAAGTAAGCCTGCGCGACGAGCTAACGTTTCGTCTTGACCAAGTTCCGCGGCAAGCAAGCCCGAAAGCTGTGCTACTTCCATTGAATGCTTTAAGACGTTTTGTCCGTAGCTCGTACGGAATTTCAAGCGGCCAAGAATTTTAATCAGATCTGGATGAAGTCCATGTACACCCACTTCAAAGGTGGTTTGTTCACCCACTTCACGGATATACTCATCCACTTCCCGTCTAGATTTTTCTACCATTTCCTCAATTCGCGCAGGGTGAATACGTCCATCTTGTACTAATTTCTCAAGTGCTAAGCGAGCCGTTTCGCGACGAATAGGGTCAAAACCTGATAGAATAACAGCTTCAGGAGTATCATCAATAATCAAATCAATTCCCGTTAATGTTTCAAGTGTACGAATGTTACGTCCTTCACGGCCAATGATCCGGCCCTTCATTTCGTCATTTGGAAGGTTGACGACAGAAACAGTCGTTTCCGCTACATGGTCAGCAGCGCAACGCTGGATTGCCAGCGAAAGAATTTCCTTCGCTTTCTTGTCGGCTTCCTCTTTCGCACGATTTTCGCTTTCCTTAATCATTATCGCAGTGTCATGAGTAAGTTCCTGCTCCATCTTGTCAATAATGATTGTTTTCGCTTCCTCGCGCGTTAGGCTCGAGATTCGTTCGAGTTCAGTTTGTTGTCTTCTTACCAACTCGTCCACTTTGCTTTCCATCTCTTCAATATGCTGTTGTCTTTGGTTTAGAGAATCATCCTTCTTTTCTAAAAGATTTTCACGCTTATTAAGCGTTTCTTCTTTTCGATCTAAATTCTCTTCTCTTTGCAGTAAACGGTTTTCTTGTTTTTGCAGTTCATTTCTTCGTTCTCGAACCTCACGTTCAGCTTCTGATCGAAGCTTGTGAATTTCATCCTTTGCCTCTAACAGGGCTTCCTTTTTTAATGCATCAGCATCACGTTTCGCATCTTCTAGAATCTGCTCTGCAGCATTCTTTGCTCCTGCTATCTTTGCTTCAGCAATGGATTTACGAATAAAATAGCCAACAACGGCACCGACGAATAGGCCAAGCAAAATGGAGATGATAAGGGTAATTGTGTCCATCGTTACACCTCCTCTTGCTATGAACTTGTGTTACATTTTTTAAGTGTCGGCATGTACATTGTTTAGACTCAACATACAGCAAGCACCAAGGCTTTTTCGAATTGTAATATTTCCAAAAATGTAAAATATACATGTTAATTGTAAAGGTGGGAATATTCATTGTCAAGGCTTAGTCCCATTGGCTTTTTCAAATATTTAGGAATCACCTTATTAATTCATTGGTTCGATTAGATTTTTTCGAATAATTACCAATTAAAATGTATGAGTATTCACTTTATCAAAAAAGCAAAACCCAATTTTCGGGCTTTGCTTAAGTTGATTAATCAATTAGCTCAAATTGATCGTCATCATCTGTTTCAGTAACAACCTTTTCACTGTCTAAACCGTAATGATCACGGATTTTTTGATGAATTTCTTGACGGAGAGTAGGGTTTTCTTTCAAGAATAACTTTGCGTTTTCACGCCCCTGGCCAAGTCTTTCATCATTATAGGAATACCAAGAACCACTCTTTTGAACGATATCTAATTCAGAGCCTAAATCAATGATCTCGCCTTCTTTAGAAATTCCTTCACCATACATAATATCTACTTCAGCTGTACGGAATGGAGGTGCAACCTTGTTTTTCACTACTTTAATTTTGGTTTTGTTCCCTACTATATCTGTTCCTTGTTTCAGTGATTCCGCACGGCGTACCTCTAAACGAACTGTCGAATAGAATTTGAGCGCGCGCCCGCCAGGAGTGGTCTCGGGGTTCCCAAACATAATTCCAATTTTTTCGCGAATTTGGTTAATAAAGACTGCAATTGTCTTCGATTTGTTAATGGATCCGGATAGTTTACGAAGTGCTTGAGACATCAAGCGTGCTTGTAAACCAACGTGTGAATCTCCCATTTCCCCTTCAATCTCCGCTTTTGGAACCAATGCGGCTACTGAGTCGACTACAATAATATCAATTGCACCGCTTCGGACAAGTGCCTCTGCGATTTCAAGAGCTTGTTCACCGGTATCAGGCTGCGATAACAATAACTCATCAATGTTAACACCCAACTTTTGCGCATATGTTGGATCGAGGGCATGCTCGGCGTCGATAAACGCTGCTTGTCCACCATTTGCTTGTACTTCAGCAATTGCATGCAAAGCAACTGTTGTTTTACCCGAGCTTTCTGGACCATATATTTCGATTATTCTGCCACGGGGGTACCCGCCAACCCCTAGTGCTGCATCAAGGGCTAAGGAGCCGCTGGGAGATGTTGAAATCTTCGTATCTGTTTTCTCTCCCATCTTCATGACGGAACCTTTTCCAAATTGTTTTTCTATTTGTTTTAACGCCATTTCTAAGGCGGCCTTACGGTCACTCACAAATAGTTCCTCCCTTTATAATAAAAATTTTATTTTAATAACTGCAATCTAGCAAATTAAAACCTATTAATAATATAACCCCTTTTAAGCTATTTGTCGAGTAAAAACACGAACATTTATTCGACACCATTTCAAACAATTAATACTGGAATATTAGACAAATTTACCCTCCATAAATACATTATCTTGTGGCTTTATGTCTGATAAGCTCCTTTTCTCGATTAGTCTGAAAATTAAAAGAGGTAAAAAAATCACAGAATGCTTATTTCGCATTCTGTGATTCTTTCAAGTTCTTTAATAAAAAATAGCAGCCGAATTTTACGGCTCGATTACGGATCGCATCTCTTGTCCCACTAAGGGTAATCTTTTCAACAATTGTCGGGCTTTTCTTAACGGCAATTCCAATATAAACAGTGCCGACTGGCTTACCTTCTAGTTCGTCAGGACCGGCTACGCCAGTAAAGCTAATTCCAACATCCGCAGCCAAAATCCTTGCCGCATTTTCCGCAAGCTCTCTCGCGCATTGCTCACTCACGGCGCCATGCTTTTCTAGCGTTTCTTGATTCACCTGCAAAATATGCTGCTTAACCTCATTTGAATAGCAAACGACTCCGCCCTTAAACACCGAACTCGCGCCTGAAATCGCGGTTAACTCCTGCTGGAACAGCCCGCCTGTTAAACTCTCGGCAGCTGTAACGGTTAAATTTCTTTTCTTTAACGCCTTCGTCAGCTCTTGCAATAGCGAAATGTTGTCATAGCCATAAAGGAATTCTCCCACACGCTGATTGATCTTTTTTTCCACATCATCAAGCATAGTGTGCGCAATATTTTCATCAGGATGTTTTGCAGTCAGCCTTAAGGTTACCTCGCCATCACCTGCGAGCGGAGCAATTGTAGGATTGCTTTGCGCTTCAATGATATCCATGACTTCCGTTTCCAGTGCCGCTTCCCCAATACCGAAAAACCGCAGCACTCTTGAGACAATCTTCTCATTGGAACCAGATTTAGAGGAAAGCGCAGGACCTCCATACTGAAGAAACATTGGTTCCATTTCTTTTGGCGGGCCAGGCAGGAGCATATAAATATGCCCCCCCGTTTCTAACACCATACCAGGTGCCATCCCATGATCATTCGCAAGAATCTGAGAACCTTCTAGAACAAGAGCTTGCTTTCGGTTATTTTCCGTCATGACACGGTTTGTCCGCTTGAAATAAAGCTCAATCGAAGCTAATGCTGTTTCGTCCATGACGAGTTCTTTTCCAAGGTGGCGTGCAATCGTTTCCTTTGTCAAATCATCCTTTGTAGGTCCGAGTCCGCCAGTAAAAATAATGATTTCGGAGCGCGCTTCTGCATGTGCAATCGCAGCTTTTAATCGATCAGGATTATCCCCTACGACTGTATGATAATAAACATCAATTCCTAGCCCCGCTAAGTGCTGAGACAAGAACCTTGCATTCGTATTAACAATTTGGCCGAGTAACAATTCCGATCCAACGGCGATAATCTCAGCGTTCACATTCATCTCTCCTCATCAAAGCCTACTTCGAGTTTTTTAGGATATGACTATTTTTCGCAAAATAATCCCAGCCAGACCATACTGTAAAAAATAATGCTACCCACAATGACACAATGTCAAAGCGAAAAGGAATTAGCACAAAAATAAAATTATGTAACAAAATGGACGATATCGCGATTATCTGAGTCCATGTCTTAATTTTCCCCAGCATATTAGCGGCCACCACTTCACCCTCACCGGCAAGAAGCAAGCGCAGACCGGTTACAGCAAATTCCCTGCTGATAATAATGATGACGATCCAAGAAGGGGCATAAACGTCATTAAGTTCCACTAGGACAATAAGTGCTGCCGATACTAGCAGTTTGTCCGCAAGCGGGTCGAGAAATTTCCCCATATTGGTCACAAGATTATACTTTCGCGCGTAATGACCATCAATCCAGTCGGTTGATGAAGCGATAATAAAAATCAATGCCCCCACAAAATGGGTTACTGGAAGATTCGCGCCAAGAAAATTCATTTGTCCCCAATCAAAAGGGGCTAGCATAATGATCAAGAATAAGGGGATTAAAAGAATTCTTGATACAGTTATTTTGTTTGGAATATTCATAATTTTCCTCCACAAGTTTATTGAAAGCGAAAAATAGCCATCAATAGATGACTATTCGCTCTTCGGAACATATTGAATCGTAATGTTCTGAACATCTTTAGTCGGTGCAACTGCATACTCAAGCAATTGGTCATTTACATAGATTTCAGTATCAGCCGCGTTTCCAACTCTAATAACGGCACTGCTTTCTGCCGATAAATCTACGGCTTGGCTCTCGGGTCCGCCTGTTTCAAGCGTTTTTAGTGTTCCTTGAAAAAAGGATTTCCCTTTCCCATTTTTAATACTAACCCAAGTTTGGCCTTTTGACACCAATTTGACAACAAATTTGTCTGCATTTTTTAAATCATAGGTTGAATTCTTGCCGCTGCTTTGTACGACCGATACTTCTTGTTTAGGTGCTTCTACTACAGGCGGCTTCTCTTCTTCCGGTTTTGTCGTATCCTTGTCTTTTCCGCTGTCTTTTTCACTTTGTTTTTCCTTATTATTATCTTTTTCATTCCCTTTTTCTAGCTTTTCGTTCGTAGTAAGTGTAACGGGATCATTCTTTTTATTCGTCGAGCTCTTTGAATCTGTGCCGGAATAGTGAGAAAAAAAATAATAGACAGTAGTTAATATACCAATAACAAACACACCGATTAAGATCTTCGGAAGAATATCAAAGATTTTTGAATTTCCATCTGTCATCGTTTTTTGTGTTTTCACTCTTGATAATTGCTGCGGCAATTCATCATTTAAAGATGCCGGAATTTCACTTTTATACGTTTCAAAAATTTCATCAGGATTGAGGCTCAGTGCCTCGGAATACTGCTTGATAAAGGCACGCACATAAAAATTCCCGGGCATGCTTGAATAATTCCCCTCTTCAATACCAATTAAATAACGTTTTTGAATCTTTGTCATGGATTGTAAGTCATCCAAACTTAAGCCTTTCGCAATTCGGGCTTCTTTTAGTCGATTCCCTAATTCAGTCACCTGTTAACACCTTCCAATTTATTAAAAATCAAAATCTCCAAAATCAGATCCGGAGAACATATTATGCTGGTCAACAATATCGTATGTAATCTCTTCTTCAGAGTCATTCCTTAGTTCGATAATGTAATCAAAATCTTCCAAGGTATATTCCGAGTTTTGTACGAAAATATCAGGATGCTCCACTACCTTAACAGCCGGCAATCGCATAATTTCACGGACAAGCTGCCAGTGACGCTCGTTTGCACGCCTTGTCGAGACAATCCCATCAAGAATGAACAGGTTATTTTCATTGTACTCATCTTCAATTAGTTGATTGCGAATCGTTTGTTTCAAAAGCGTGGATGATACAAACAACCAGCGTTTATTTGCACAAACACTTGCAGCTACAAGTGATTCTGTTTTGCCAACTCGGGGCATTCCGCGAATACCAATTAGCTTATGTCCATCCTGCTTAAATAATTCTGCCATAAAGTCTACTAATAATCCAAGTTCATCCCTTACAAAACGGAAAGTTTTTTTATCATCGGCGTCCCTTTGAATATAGCGTCCGTGTCTGACCGCTAGTATGTCACGGAGCTTCGGTTCTCTTAGTTTGATTAATTTTATTGTGTCCATTGTATGTAAAATTGACTCAAGTCGTTTAATTTGATCATCATCTTTTGCTAAAATAAGCAGACCTCTTCTTCCTTCATCAACACCATTGATGGTGACAATATTAATTGAAAGCATACCCAGCAAAGAAGAAATGTCTCCCAATAGGCCTGGACGGTTCTTTTGGATTTCATATTCTAAATACCATTCTTTTTTCAAAATTAAAAACCTCCTAAAAAGAAGTTTCGACAATTTTTTCACAATTCCTCATCTAAACCTAATAATAAATGATTTTGTATAAAGATGAAAGGAAAAACATATAAAACTTATATGGAGCTCCAGGCTGCCATACGCAAGTCCATTTTCCATACAAAAAAGAGAGGAGATGCCCCCCTCTCTTTCCGATTATTCTCTAACAAGTTTAACCATAATATTCGCAATTGCCTGTTGTTCCGTCTTGTCAGCAACTGACCACATGTCGGAAAGAATTCTTTCCTGCTCATTTTTCGGATCCACTTGATTTGCTAAATAATCCCCAATTTGAAAAGCAAGATTATTAATTGCACCTTCACTCATACCTTCAGTTTGTGCGTGTTCAAGACGATCACCAAGAAATTCTTGCCACTGCTTCCAATTATCTAAGACAGACATCATCATACCTCCTTTTAAAATAGTACATCGTTATTTTGCGAATAACCGGCTTAAACTATTCATGAAATATTTACGATTATCATGTGTACCAGCCGCCATTAATCGCAAGGACCTGCCCCGTAATATAGGAAGCCTCGTCTGATAGCAAGAAGTAAACACTTCTCGCTATTTCTTCAGGCTGCCCAAGCCTGCCCATTGGGATCTCAAAAGAAATCCGTTCGAGCTCTTCCGTTGTAAATCCCTCCATCATCTTTGTATCAATTGCACCAGGAGCGATTGCGTTAACCCGAATGCCGTTTAAAGCTACTTCTTTACTCAAGGCCTTTACAAACGCAATCTGTGCACCTTTTGCTGCCGAATAGGCCACCTCACATGCAGCCCCTGTTTGACCCCAAACAGAGGTAATCACAATAATATTTCCTGTTCCCTTATTTAATAATTTCGGAAGCAGCTCCTTTGTCATCATTAGCGGACTTAATACATGAACATTCAGTAAAGCTTCTGCTTCTTCTTGCCTTAGATCCATTAATAGTCCATAATGGCTGTTTCCTCCACAGTGAATAATCGCATCCAAGGAAAAAATTTGCGAACATACTGTCTTATATCCATTTACGTCTCCTAAATCGGCATGGATGGGAATATACTCTCCGCCATAGGGCTGTAGCTTGTCCAGTAAGTCTTTAATTGCTTGTTCATTTTTATGATAATGTAAATATAAATGATAACCTTTTGCTGCCAAGTTACAAGCAACCGCTTGACCGATTCCGCCGCTTGCTCCCGTGATTAGCGCGAATTTTTTCATAAAAACCACTCTCTCTCTAAAATAAAGCTGTGTCAAAAGGAATGTTGATTTCCGTTCCAGGTGCTTCGCTTTCCGCGGGGCGGGCGGTGAGCCTCCTCGGCGGCGCCTGCGGGGTCTCACCTGTCCCGCTGCTCCCGCAGGAGTCTCGCACCTTCCACTCCAATCAACATTGTGCTTTAACAAAGACAAAATAAATAAATAAAACTGAGGAAAAGCGCCGAATAAACGGCGCTTCCTCACTTTGTTACTTTTTTGGAATTACCTGACATACGGAAAAGCGCTCCTCGGAAATAACTTCTGTAGCTAAAGTTTGTACTTCATCAAGGGTAATCTTTTCAAGTGTTGGCACAACATCGAATAAGTTCATCTCATTAAATGCATAACGGGTAAATTGATTCGCAATATATTCAGGTGAATTAATGGCTCGCAAAAATGCGCCAATCTTTTTCCTCTTTGCTCTTTCTAACTGCTCTGCAGAAAAAGTATTGCTGTTCGTGGCCTCCATGAGCATTTTTTTTAGTTTTTCTGCCAGTTGATCAGGTTCGCTCGTGTCTCCGCCTATCATGGCGAAACCAAAGCCTTGTTCCTGCGTATAGTCATAGGCAAATGTTTCATCAATCAAACCTTCGTTATAGAGCTGGTTATAGTGTTCTGAACTTTTCCCAAATAATAAATCAAGAAATACATTCATTGTTAGCTCGTTTTTTAACATTTCATTGCCTGTTTGGTCTACATGGAGTGCTTTGATGCCAACCAAACATTTCGGTGTTTGCACATTCATTTGCAGCACTTGTTTTTTTTCTGCCGCACCTTGCGGCTCGTCTGCAAATTGACGCTTGATTTCAGGCATATCCTTATATTCTTTTTTTGCTTGGTTTTCCCTCACTTGATTCATGTAAAGTTCTGGGTCAACTGGCCCGACAATAAACAATAGCATATTGCTCGGATGGTAGAAGGTATTGTAACACTCGTACAGCCAATCTTTTGTAATATGCGATATAGATTCGATGGTGCCGGCAATATCGATTTTTACAGGATGATGTTGATATAGATTTTGAATCAGGCCAAAGTATAAGCGCCAATCAGGATTATCATCATACATTGTAATTTCCTGCCCGATAATTCCTTTTTCTTTTTCCACTGTTTTTTCGGAAAAATAAGGCTCTTGGACAAAATCAATCAATGTTTCTAAGTTTTTTTCAACATCGGACGTGCTTGAAAACAAATAAGCAGTCCTTGTAAACGATGTAAATGCGTTTGCGGATGCTCCTTGACGGCTAAACTGCTGAAACACATCGCCATCTTCCTTTTCAAAAAGCTTATGCTCAAGGAAATGAGCAATCCCATCAGGGACCTTGACATACTCCTCTTTTCCTAAGGGAACGAAAGTATTATCAACTGAGCCATACTTGGTGGTAAAGGTGGCATACGTTTTATTGAAGCCTTTCTTTGGTAAAATATAAACATTGAGCCCGTTCGCCATTTTTTCATGATATAGTTCTTCCTGAACCTGGTCAAAAGTGATTTTCTCCATCAATCTCCCGCCTCCGTTCCTGTTAGGAAATAGATTGTATCAAGATCAATCTTTTTGGCAACAGCCATAATGGCTTCTTTCGTTGTTTTCTGCATCTCAGTCAGCCACGCTTTAAGATTGATATCGGTTTTTGCTATGATATTATGATAAAGAATTTCCTGCAGTCCTCTTGATGTATCAAGTGTTTCGAGCATTTGATTTTGAATGACAGCTTTTGTCTGGGCAATTTCCTGGTCAGTGAAATCCCCGTTTCGCATTGCTTCCATTTGTTCATGAATGATGCGAACTGCCTGGTCATAGTTCTTTAAATCAATCCCTGACATCACCATCATTAACCCTTTATGGCTTTCTAAACGACTGGCAGCATAATAGGCAAGGCTGGCTTTTTCACGGACATTGATGAATAGCTTAGAATGTGAAAAGCCGCCGAAAATGCCATTGAAAACCTGAAGATCAAAATAATCAGGGTCACCATAAACAATGTTTGTTCGATACCCGATATTTAATTTACCTTGTTTTACGTCCTGTTCTTCTTTAATCTCGTTTACTTCCGCCCGTTTGTTAATTCCATGTGTTTCCACTTTTTTTGGTGTCCGGTCTTCAAACTGCAGCAGCTCTCCCGCTAGTTTTTTTACTTCTTCCTCGTTTACATCCCCAATTACATAAAGATCCATTTCATCCTCTAGAAACGCTCTTTTATAATAATCGTATAAATTCTCCGGCGTAATTTCATCGACATCTGCTGCTTCTCCATTCACCTGCAGGGCATAAGGTTCATTCTTACACATTTCTTCTAAAAGACGGACATTGGAATAGCGCATTTTATCATCAAAAACAGAGTGAATTCTCGCTTTAAGTGTTCGCTTTTCTTTTTCGATTGTTTCTTGATCAAAACCATTTCCCGAAATGTTTGGATTGGTCAAAATTTCTGCCAGCAATTCAAAGCCCTTTTTTAATAAAGGAGTTGAATCGCTTAAAAATTTCTCATTAGCAATTTCTAATGTGAAACTCATGATATGGTATTCACCTTTTTTAGCTAAATCAACAAAAAGTGTCGCACCATATAATTCATCGAGGTAGGACCGAAGTGCCGGTGTTGAAGTATATTTGGCTGAACTGCTCTGGAGCACTTGTGGAAGGAGAGCCCTTTTCGTTACGTCTTCTTTTGTCAAAGGTGCTTTCATTTTCCAAAAAAATGTATTCGTTTTGTATTTTTCCGTTTCAATTACATGGAGTTTAAACCCCTGCAACTCTGTGATCTTTTCCTTTACAGCGTCCATTTACGTTCCTCCTTATCTAATAAAGGTCATACTTAACAATATGTAAACATTTTTATAGTTTTTCCTCAGAAATAAAACATATACTTCTACTATAATTTGCCAAGCTTGTTCAATACAAGTATTTACCCTTTTATAGCGCAGAAGAACCCTCGATTTATCGAGGGTTCCAAGTTTAACATTATCTGCTTCCTTTGATGTAATGCACACCATCTGCTTTTGGTGCTTCTGCACGGCCGATAAAGCCAGTTAGTGCTAATATCGTCAATACATATGGTGCAATAAACAAATAGACGTTTGGAATGTTGCTTAAGAAAGGTAAGCTTGATCCAATAATACTAATACTTTGGGCAAAACCAAAGAATAACGCAGCACCCATCGCACCAAGCGGATGCCATTTACCGAAAATCATTGCGGCCAACGCCATGAAACCTTGACCGCTGATGGTGGCATGGTTAAAGTTTTGAGAAATAGATTGGGCATAGACGCCACCGCCAATACCACCAAGTGCTCCAGAGATAATAACGCCATAATAACGCATTTTTGTTACATTAATCCCCATCGTATCAGCCGCCATTGGATGTTCACCAACAGAGCGAAGACGTAAGCCGAATGGAGTTTTATAAATAAAGAACCAGGCAATAACAGCGACAATAATCGCTACAAATGAAGTCCAATACGTGTTTTGGAAAAATATTTCTCCAATGTATGGTATCTTTTTCAGAATTGGAATATCGACTTTACCAAAACTATGCTTAATAATATCTGTTTCACCTTTATCATAAATTAACTTGACTAGGAACATGGTTAAACCAACTGCAAGCAAGTTAATCGCTACCCCGGAAACCGTATGGTCAGCACGGAAGGTAATCGCTGCGACCGCATGCAGAATCGAGAAAATCGCACCGGCAGCCATCGCAACCAATAAAGCAATCCAAGGTGTCGCACTTCCAAAGGTATCTGAAAATGTTAAGTTAAAGACTATTGATGAGAATGCGCCAATAACCATTAAACCTTCTAGACCGATATTTACAACCCCAGAACGCTCGGAGAAAACTCCTCCTAATGAAGTGAAGACTAATGGGGCTGCCCATAATAATGTTGACGGAACAACAATCATTAATATTTGCATTAAGCTTAAGCCGCTATGACCATTAGAAGCGGTGGCAAGAACAGTGTTTGATAGAGAAAATAATAATCCACTCATCTTACTTCACCTCCTTTTTGCTGAATCGTTCAAGAACAATCCTTATGATGTAGCTTGATGCCACGAAGAATACAATCAAGGCAATAATGATATCAACTAATTCTTTCGGCACCCCTGCAAGCGGCATCGATAAGGCACCAATTTTTAAAATACCAAATAATAAAGCTGCGAAGAATACCCCAAGTGCCGTATTGCCGCCTAATAACGCTACGGCGATTCCGTTAAATCCGACACCAGTAAACCCGCCTTGAACAGCCATATAACCGAAAGTTCCTAACCCTTCCATCGCACCAGCAATTCCAGCAAAACATCCGGAAATAACCATGGAAAGAATAATATTTTTATTTACATTCATACCTGCATAATGAGCAGCATCCTGATTGAAACCAACGGCACGTAATTCATAGCCCCTTGTAGTTTTCTCTAATAGGAACCACATGATAAAACAACAAATAATGGCAATGATAATACCCCAGTGGATGGAAGACCCAGTAGTAAAGTCTGACAGCCACTCAGAACGTAATGACGCAGTTTCATGAATCTTCGCGGTTTTTGATGAACCCTGGTTCATTTTCGTATTAACAATGTAGTTAACAGTGTGCAAGGCAATATAGTTCATCATGATCGTAACAATAACCTCATGGACGCGGAAACGAGCCTTTAACAAACCTGGAACGAAGGCCCAAAGACCACCGGCTATCATTGCGGCTAAAATGGCAAGTGGTAAATGAATGATTGCAGGAAGGTCGAAGGTTACTCCAACCCAAACAGCCGCAAGCCAGCCCACGATAAATTGACCTTCAACCCCAATATTAAATAAACCAACCCGAAAGGCAAAGGCAACGGCAAGACCCGCTAAAATATATGGTGTTACCTGTCTAACGACCTCACCAATTTGATACACATCTCCAAAAGCCCCTTGCCCTAATGCAATAAATGCCTCGATTGGATTGTATCCACTTACAAGCATGATGATTGTTCCAAATATGATCCCTAATATTACGGCAAAAATAGGTGTTAAAATATTTACTAAGCGTTTAGACATGTGTTCCTTCCCCCGCTTCTTTTCGATTCGAGCCTGCCATCAGCAATCCGAGCTCTTGCTCTGTCGTTTCTTTTGGATCGACAACGGCAACAATTTGACCTTCATAAATGACAGCAATCCGATCGCTGACATTTATAATTTCATCCAACTCGAATGACACTAGTAAAACAGCTTTTCCATTGTCACGCTGTTCAATTAACCGTTTATGAATAAACTCAA
Source organism: Neobacillus vireti (assembly GCF_001026695.1). GTDB lineage: Bacteria > Bacillota > Bacilli > Bacillales > Cytobacillaceae > Neobacillus > Neobacillus vireti. The sequence continues at coordinate 524,669 of NZ_LDNB01000002.1, read as the reverse complement.
TCGCACCCACATCCAGACCACGTGTCGGTTGTGCAGCAATTAATAAATCCGGGTTTCTATCCACTTCGCGGCCAATGATTGCTTTTTGTTGATTCCCGCCAGAAAGAGCCCGTGCTAGAACATATTCACTTGGTGTCCGAACGTCAAACTCTTTAATTAAAGTTCTTGCTTTATTGTAAATTTCCTTAAAGTTCAAGATCCCGTTTTTCGAAAATGGCCGTTTATAATAAGTTTGTAAAACCATGTTCTCGCCGATTGGGTAATTCAATACCAATCCATGCTTATGGCGATCTTGAGGAATATGACCAATTCCCGATTCTGTGATTTTTCTTGAAGAAAGTCCAAACAGCTCTTTTCCATTCAACATGACGCTGCCTTTTTCGGCTTTTCTAAGACCGGTAATCGCTTCAATAAATTCAGATTGCCCATTACCATCAATACCGGCAATACCAACAATTTCACCGGCACGAACGGATAAATTCAACCCGTTGACAACCGTCACTCCACGAGAATCCTTTACTACTAAATCTTTAATATCCAAAACATCTTGTTTTGGATCTGCTGGTGATTTTTCTGTTTTAAAATCAACTTCACGACCGACCATTAGGCTGGCTAATTCATTAGGATTTGTTTCACTAACATTAACCGTCCCAATTCCTTTTCCTTTTCGAATGACTGTACAACGGTCGGCAACTTCCATAATTTCTTTCAATTTATGAGTAATAAGGATAATTGATTTACCCTCTTTAATAAGTGTTTTCATTATTTGAATAAGTTCTTTTATTTCTTGCGGTGTTAGTACAGCTGTTGGTTCGTCGAATATTAAAATCTCAGCCCCACGATAAAGTGTTTTTAATATTTCTACCCGTTGCTGCATTCCAACAGTAATATCGGAAATTTTCGCTTGGGGGTCAACAGCCAATCCATAACGTTCAGAAATGTCGCGGACTTCTTTCTCAGCCTGTTTAAGGTTGATTCGCCCGCCACTGGTAATTTCTTTACCGAGAATAATGTTCTCTGTAACTGTGAACTTATCAACAAGCATAAAATGCTGGTGAACCATTCCGATTCCAAGCTCGTTGGCAATATTCGGGTTGGAAATGTGCACCGGATTTCCCTTTACACGAATCTCACCTTGTTCTGGCTGATATAAACCGAACAGAACATTCATTAATGTAGATTTTCCTGCACCATTTTCTCCGAGTAAAGCATGAATTTCTCCCTTTTTCAGTTGAAGGGTAATGTTATCATTCGCGACGAAATTGCCAAATTCCTTACGAATGTTGAGCATTTCAATTACAAATTCCATCTTTTCTCACTCCCTGCGATAAGATAAAAGGAAATTTCGACCAATAGTAGTAAGAGGTCAGACCTTTCCGAATTTTAAAAAAACAGGGAATTTCTCCCCACTAAAATCTTAAATGAAATGCAGAATGTAGGGTTCTACACTTCAGTTAAGATTTCATTAAGTAGGAATAAGCAGGCAGGTAACATCCCGCTTATTCCACAGTTGTATTATTTTGCGCTAAATGTTTTTAATTCATCACGAGTTCCAGGAACTTTAACATTACCTGATTTAATCTTTTCAACCCATTCTTTTACTGCTTTATCAATAGCATCTTTATTTGCTGCTTTAGCATTAATAGGAGCTAAACCAACACCATCTTCTTGTAAACCATAGATTGCTGTTTCGCCGCCTGGGAATTTCCCATCTTTTGCTTTATTAGCGATGTCAACAACTGCAACGTCAACACGTTTAATCGCAGATGTTAGAACTACATCAGGACCCATGTCGTTTTGGTCACGGTCTACACCAATTGCCCAAATTTCACGTGCTGAATCTTTTTTCTTTAAGTCACCAGCTTCTTTGAATAAACCGTTTCCAGTTGCACCGGCAGCGTGGAAGACGACATCAGCACCTGAAGCGTACATTGTAGAAGCGATTGTTTGACCAAGCTCAGCTTTGTCAAATGCGCCTGAATATTTAACATCAACTTTTACTTCTGGTTTTGCAGCTTGAACGCCTGCTAGGAAACCAGCTTCAAAACGTTCAATAACTGGGATTTCCATACCGCCAATGAATCCGATATGGTTCGTTTTTGTTGTAAGAGCTGCAGCTACACCAGCAAGGAAAGCTGCTTCTTGCTCTTTGAAAAGAACACTGGCAACGTTTGGTTGTTTTACTTCATCATCGATGATTGCAAAGTTTGTTTTTGGTTGTTGTTTTGCGATTCCATCAACCGCGTCATGCATTAAGAAGCCGATACCATATACTAAATCAAAGCCTTTACGAGCAAGAGAATTCAAGTTTGTTGTGTAATCAGCATCGGAAGTAGATTGAAGGTAATCAAATCCGCCTTGACCTTTTTTCAAACCGTTGTCTGCACCAAACTTTTGTAGACCTTCCCAAGCAGATTGGTTAAATGACTTGTCATCAACACCACCAACGTCAGTAACCATAGCTACAGAAAAAGCTTTTTCTTTGTCTCCACCTTTAGAAGTATCAGTGTCTTTGTTATCACTTTTTCCACAAGCACCTAAAAGTGTTCCAGCAGCAAGAACAAGTGATAGCGCCATTCCAATTTTACGCTTTTTCAAGGTATTGTACCCCCTATGAATTATGTTTGATATTGTAGGAATTTAATAGAGCAAGACTGATTGCGTTTTCAAAAAGGAAAAAAATTTATGTTCGCTTCCTTAATACATGAAAACTAAATTTGTCCGCTTTAAAATAGTTTACCGAATACAGGATTGGTTCATCTAATTCGTTGAAATGCATTTGTTTTAATACTAACAATGCTGTTTCAGGATCACATTCTAAGATCGGGGAAATTCTTTCATGATAGCCAATTGGCTCGATTTGGGCAACCGCGTATGTAATTCTTCGGTTTGCCCCCTCGTCCAAAATATGGAAGATGGATTCTTCCTCATAGGAAAATGTTTTAGGCAAAATTCTTTCAGGCACCTTATCGACACAATAGACGACTGGTTCCCCATTTGCGGTTCTAACCCTCTCCATCACGAAAATTTCCTCACCAGCAGAACATGTGAAACGACGAATATCCTCATCGGTAGGACTAAGCGTTGATGAACTTAAGAAAATAGTGCCAGGTTTCATACCAACTTGTTTAATCATGTCAGTGACACTATTAAGCTGCTCAATACCGGAAGTAAACAGCGGCTTCGCATTAACAAACGTTCCGACACCATGGCGTCTAATGATAACGTTTTCTTCTTCAAGAATACGTAACGCTTCCCGAAGAGTTGCCCTGCTTACACCAAGCTGTTTAGCAAGATCGAATTCAGAAGGTAATTTTTCTTTTTCTTTGTATACTCCGTGTTCAATATCTTGCTTTAACCGATCGATCACTTGTAAGTATAAATGCCGGTTATCTGACTTAATAGACATGCTGTTTCCTCCAGGCCTTTTCCTAAGACATCAGACATCTGATATCATTCCTACTAATCGAGATTTATAGTAACATTTTTTTCGAGATAAATAAATAGAAATTAAAAATTTCGTCGGAAAAAGTCTGAATTAACGAAATGTCATAAAGTTACTGATATTTTTGTATAAAAATCTGCTATAATATAATATTTAAAATGAACGAAAATGATATTTTAGGATAAAAGTAGGTATTTTTCTTGTTTTTGGTCATTCACCTCCTAATACTATAGTATCAAGTTTTCTGAAAATTAGTATAAAAAAAGAGCCAAACGGCTCTTTTTTTATTTATGACGACTGTTCTTCTTTTGGTTTTGTTTGTAACACTGCGCGCGGTTTGCTTCCTTCATATGGACCAACTACACCACGTGCTTCCATTTCATCTATTAGCCGTGCGGCTCGTGTATAACCGATTCGGAAGCGGCGCTGGAGCATGGAAACGGATGCGGTTTGCATTTCTACGATTAGCTCAACGGCCTCATCATATAGATCATCATCGACAGCACCTGTTACCTCGGGTATATCATCAGGTATCATCTCTTCTTGATATTGTGCCTTTTGTTGAGAAATAACAAATTCGACTGTATTTTCAACCTCCTCGTCTGAAAGGAAAGCTCCTTGGACACGTACTGGTTTTGATGCACCTACTGGCAAGAATAACATATCTCCTCTGCCAAGCAGCTTTTCGGCTCCCCCCATATCCAATATTGTTCTTGAATCGGTAGCGCTCGAAACCGCGAAAGCAATCCTTGATGGAATATTTGCTTTTATCACTCCCGTAATGACATCAACAGATGGTCTTTGAGTAGCAATGATTAAGTGAATGCCTGCTGCACGAGCCATTTGTGCAAGACGGGTAATTGAGTCTTCCACATCTGATGAAGCGACCATCATTAAGTCGGCCAATTCATCAACAATGACGACAATATACGGTAATAACGGCTGCTTGTCATTTTCTTCAAGATTATGCCTTCTTACATGATCATTATAGCCTTCAATATTACGTGTTCCGGTATGGGAAAACAATTCATAACGTCTTTCCATTTCGTTGACTACCTTTTTTAATGCTTGTGACGCTTTCTTAGCATCGGTAACAACTGGCGCTAACAAATGGGGGATTCCGTTGTAAACATTTAGTTCAACCATCTTCGGATCAATCATCATTAATTTCACTTCATGTGGTTTTGCCCTCATTAATATACTGGAAATGATCCCATTAATGCAGACACTTTTCCCGCTCCCTGTTGCCCCCGCTACGAGTAAATGGGGCATCTTATTTAATTCAGCGAGAACCGCTTCACCGGTTATATCCCTGCCAAGACCGATTAGAAGTTTTGCATCAGGTTTGTCATTTTGGGTAGCTTCTAGAACCTCCCTTAGGGAAACCATCGCCACCTCTGAATTTGGAACTTCAATGCCAATGGCTGATTTTCCCGGGATAGGAGCTTCAATTCGAATATCTTTGGCAGCAAGGGCTAATGCCAGGTCATCACTTAGGCTGACAATTTTGCTTACCTTCACACCTACATCTGGATGGACCTCATATTTTGTAACAGCCGGACCTAAATGCACTTGGGTAACACGTGCCTTCACCCCAAAGCTTTGAAATGTCCGTTCCAGTTTTGCGGCATTGGCATGGATAAGCTCATATTCCCCACTTTGGTCTGTTTTCTTCGGTAACTTTAACAGTCTAAGCGGCGGCAATTCGTAAGCGACATTTTCCACTTCCGTAAACGTGATTGGTGGTGCATCATCATCTGCTTTTTCTTCTGGGGCGCCATTCCTTTCATTCTCAAGCTCTTTTGGACCTTTATCCTTTGGTGCCTCTTCTAAGTAGGCCCTATCAGCAAAACTAGAAATAATCGGCTCAGGAATTTTGATTTCTTCCTGCTTAGGCTGCAGCCTTCCTTTTATCTCAGGTACGCTGGCATCTTGGCGTTTTTCTTTTGCTTGTTGTTTCTGAACTTTCAACTCCGTTTTACGTTCCTGTTGTTTTTGTTTCCAATCAGACATATCCGTTTTAAAGGCTTGCCATTGATTTTTTGAAAAATCTATCAGGGTAAGGATAACTTTTCCTATAAAGTCTCCAAACGATTTTCCGGTAAGTAGAATAATACCAATAATGATAAAGATAAAGGCAATAATTTTCGTGCCTGTTTCTGCAAACAAGTAATGAAATAGCGCATATAATATTGCTCCGAGAATTCCACCGCCTAAATCTTGCGTGCTTGCTTCTCCTTTTATTTCCATCCGAAATAATTCCCATGTATTTGCGATTACACTAGGGTTCATAAACTTCCCATTGTTCGTCAAATTATGAAAGAGGGTTACATGACTAAGCAGCAAAATGGCCGAAACAAAGAAATAGCTGCCAACTAGCTTAATATGAAAAAAAAAGGGAATTTCCCGTTTCCACATTAAATACACACTTAATATCACCAGCCCGATTAATCCCAGCATGTACCATTCACCCATCCAGAAACGAAAAAAGAGAACCGTCGCATTGCCAACTGCCCCCAGCTTTGCGATTGAAATAATTGCTAACGCTAATATTGCAAGTGCGGATAGTTCATATTGGACGGTCCGTTTTAAATGGATATCTCTTTTTTTTGATTGTCTTCTCTTTTTCTTAGCCATCTAATCACCTTGTATGTATTATTTATGGTCGCCATTTTTTATTTGAAGAAAAAGGAGAGCAGCCGATTTGGCTGCTCCTGTTTACATATCCCGATTATACCATACTCTATTACTACAATGCGGACAATCCTTCCTGGTTCACGGAAATTTTTGCCCCAGGGCAAATCCGTTCGTCCAAAAAATGCTGGGGGTCGCTGCTTAGAATGCGGACAACCTGAACATTTTGCTGGTCAGCAGCATCTACCAATAGCGGTATCCCCTGAAAGGTAATCATCTGTTGTTTATTCATCATGTCAGCTTCATATGGAAATATTAGCTCATTCGGCATCATCGTATATAAAATCACTGAATCAGCCCCTCATTCTTTCCTTTTTGCAAATCAATCATTTCATTTAACTTCTTCATTGCCTGTCCAAGACCGCCGACATCATCTATTAATCCATATTTCACGGCATCCACACCAATAACATTCGTGCCGATATCCCTTGTTAAATTCCCTTTTGCAAACATTAAATCTTTAAACGTCTCTTCGGTTATTTTTGAATGCTTCGTAACAAAATTGACTACCCGCTCCTGCATTTTATCCAAATATTCAAATGTTGCCGGGACGCCAATCACAAGACCTGTTAAACGAATCGGATGAATGGTCATGGTAGCCGTTTCAGCAATATATGAATAGTCACAGGATACAGCAATTGGTACACCAATTGAATGCCCGCCGCCTAATACAATTGAAACAGTCGGTTTTGAAAGTGTCGCAAGCATTTCGGAAATCGCTAGACCCGCTTCCACATCGCCGCCAACGGTATTCAAAATAATCAAAACTCCTTCAATCTTGGGGTTTTGTTCAATCGCTACAAGCTGAGGAATTATATGTTCATATTTTGTTGTTTTATTTTGCGGCGGCAGGGCTAAATGTCCTTCAATTTGCCCAATAATCGTTAAACAATGAATTTTTGAATCCTGTGAAAGTTGTGGCACATTTGTTTGCCCAAGCTGCTGAATTTTTTCCATTAAGGCAGAAGGAGCCTTTTCTTCTTTCTGCGGCTCTCCGCCTTCTTGGTTATCAGTATCATTTTTTTGAATATCTTTATTCATCCTAATACTCCCTTCAAGCATGATATATTTTAGTATTTACCTATGATATGATTTCATGCTTGAAAGATTAAAAGGTACTGAAGCAGCGCCCCAGTACCTTATCTTTACACTTCCATAATAATCGGAAGGATCATTGGTCTTCTTTTTGTTTTTTCATATAAGTATCGGTATAAGTCATCTCTTATTTCTTGCTTTAAGCTTGCCCATTCAAATGAACCTTTTGCAGTAACTTTCTCGACAATATCCCGGACTAATTTTGTCGAATCCTCCATCAATTTTTCCGATTCGCGAACATAGACAAATCCTCTTGAAATGATTTCAGGGCCTGCAGCAATTTTCTTATCTTGCTTTGTTAAGGTTACAACCACGATGAGAATACCGTCTTGAGATAAAAGTCTACGGTCCCGTAATACGATGTTCCCAACATCACCTACACCAATCCCATCGATGAGGACATTACCGGAGGGAACTTTTCCAGTAATAGACATTGTTCCTTCCTTCCATTCCAAGACATCACCTCGGTCAGGGATAAAAATCTGTTCGTCTGTCAGTCCACAGTCGATGGCCACTTTTCTATGGGCCATTAACATCCGATATTCTCCATGTACAGGAATGAAAAATTTCGGTTTCATTAAATTAATCATAAACTTTAACTCTTCCTGGCTGCCATGGCTCGATACATGAATCGTTCGCTTACCAGAAATCACATTAGCTCCTGCCCTAAACAGCAGATCAATTGTTTTGAATAGAAATACCTCGCTTCCCCTAAGTGGCGAAGCAGCGATTAAAACGGTATCCCCCGTTTGGATATTTAAAAGTTTATGTGTTTGCTTAGCCATTTTCTGCAACGCCTCAATTGGCTCACCTTGGCTGCCAGTCATTAAAATGACAATTTCACGTTCCTGATATTCCTTTAGCTCACTAATCGAGATTATTAAATCTTCCGGAACTTCTAAGTATCCCAAATCAAAGGCAATATGGTAAATTCGTTCAAGACGCTTCCCAACAACGGCAACTTTCCGTCCATTCTCCCTAGCCGCATTAAAAATATGCTGGACTCGGTTGATATCTGATGCAAAACAAGCTGCAATGATCCTGCCAGGTGCATTATAAAAAGCATTCGACATTTCTCGTTCTACAATCGCTTCAGATGCTGTATAGCCCGGTTTTTCAGCTTCGGTACTATCAGACAATAAACATAAAACCCCTTGGTCACCGATGGCTGCCATTTTTCCAATTTCCGGTTTATAAAGCTTGGTTGCCGCCTGATCAAATTTAAAGTCGCCAGTATAAACGATTATTCCTTCAGAAGTGTGGATGCAAATTCCCACTGAATCAGGAATACTATGATTTGTTCGAAAAAAGCTTACATTTACAGAATCAAATTCTACAATCGAATCGGAATCCACTTCAATGAAATTTGCCTTCCTATTAAAGTTCTGCTCCTTTAGCTTTGCACTTGCTAGCGCAAGTGTTAATTTCGTCCCATAGACAGGCACATCAACATGGCTTAAAACAAAGGAAAGCGCACCAATATGGTCTTCATGTCCGTGTGATAAAAAAATAGCCTTTATCCGTTCCTTATTGTCTTTTAAATAAGTAATATCAGGAATAACCATATCGATGCCAAGCATTTCTTCCTCGGGGAACATTAAGCCCGCATCAATGATAAATATGTCCTTATCCACTTCTACAAGGTACATATTCTTTCCGATTTCTCCTATACCACCAAGTGAAATGACCTTAATGGAATTATTTTTTTTCTGTATCAATTTCTATATCCTCCTATGCTGTTGTTCAATATGAATTGAACTTTGAACTTTGAAAATTGTCTAGCTCCAGCGCCTAGGGGCTCGAGGTCACAAGCCAATCCGACCAAAAGGTTAAAAAACAACCTTTCGGCCGGCTCGTCTTGTGCTTGTCGCCCCTGAACAAGGCGCTTCCGCTTTTCTGTACCCGACCGAAATCAGTTATGATTATTATACTTGATTTCAGAAAACCTTTACAACTTAATTAGCTATATTAACCAGCAGGAAAAAAGTAAGAGCCAACCTTTTTGGCTGGCTCTTACTTTTTATTTCTTATTTAATATCGAAATTAAGGCTGCTCGCTCTTGTTCGGTTAAGCCCACAAGCGGCAGTCTTACTGAGCCAACATCCATTCCCGCTACCTGCAGCGCAGTCTTAACAGGAGCAGGACTTGGAGCAGCAAATAATCCCTGCATAATCGGAAGCAAATGTTGATGTAATTGAGCTGCCTTGCGGTTCTCGCCATCAAAAAATGCTTTAATCATTTCCTGCATCTCATTTCCAATGACATGTGAAGCAACTGAGACTATTCCCACTCCGCCAATTGACAGAACGGGAATTGTTAAGCCATCATCACCACTATATAAAACAAAATCGTCATCCGTATTAGCAATTATATGCGTCATTGCATTTAAATCCCCGCTTGCTTCCTTTACAGCAACAATATTTGCTATCTTTGAAAGACGAATTACAGTCTCTGGAAGGATATTTACTGCCGCCCTTCCCGGAATATTATAAACCATTAGCGGAAGTGTAGTAGCTTCAGCGACTGCTTTGAAATGCTGAAATAACCCCTCTTGATTTGGCTTATTATAATAGGGAGCGACTGCCATAATCGCATCCACACCAAGCTGCTCTGCTTTTTTAGTCAATTCAATCGAGGCATAAGTATTATTGCTTCCCGTACCAGCAATCACTGGAATTCTCTTATTAACAACTTTTACAATATGATCAAATAATGCCAGCTTTTCTTCCTTCGATAATGTTGGGGATTCTCCGGTAGTCCCGGCAACTACTAAAGAATCTGTTCCATTTTCAATTAAATAATTTACTAATTGAGTGGTCTTTGCAAAGTCAATATGCCCTTTTCTATCAAAAGGGGTAACCATTGCCGTAGATACTCGCCCGAAATGAACCATTTTTTCCTACTCCTTTCGATACAGATGGTCAGCCCCATCAGCCAATGTATCTCTTTATTTCTTTTCGCGAATGGTCACTTTTTGTATAACCATTAGAGATCTGTAAAATTGTATTCAAATACTTCCTCTTCTAATTGAAACGCATCATGCAGGGCATTGACGGATTTAACTAGGTCATCCTGCTTTACCAGCACCCAGATAGTTGTATGGCTGTCCGCCGATTGTAAAATACGAATTCCTTTGTCGGAAAGGGCGGTAACGATTTTCGAGGTTACTCCTGGCACACCTGCAATCCCTGCTCCTACAACAGAAACCTTCGCACAATGGCGTTCAATAACGGGGTCATGCCCCAATTCATTTAAGACTTGGATAGCACTGTCCGTCATTTCTTCCGTGACTGTATAAATAACACCGTTTGGTGAAATATTGATAAAATCTACACTGATTTTTTCATTAGCCATCGCCTTAAACACTTCAGACTGCAAATAGTATTGATCTTTTTTCGCAAAAACCTTTATTTGGGTGACATTTGAAACATGAGCAATCCCTGTTACAACTCGTTCCCTGATATCACTGCCGCGATTATTCCTATTTAATGTTGTTACTAATGTGCCAAGGGCATCGGAATAAGTGGAGCGAATGCGAATCGGCACTTTTGCCTGCATCGCAATTTCTACTGCCCTTGGGTGAATGACCTTTGCACCCTGATAGGCCATATTGCAAACTTCTGTATAAGTGACAACAGGAAGCGGACGGGCATTTTCAGCAATGCGCGGATCTGCAGTCATGATTCCTTCGACATCGGTATAAATATCAATCCACTCGGCGTTAAGGGCCGCACCTAGGGCTGCGGCTGAGGTATCACTGCCGCCGCGGCCAATCGTCGTAATGTCACCATTTTTTGCCGCACCTTGAAAACCGGCAACAATAACTACGTCATTATTCTCTAATTCCCTTAGAAGCCTGTCACATTTCATTTCGTTGATTTTTGCATTTGTATGGTCGTTATTGGTCCTAAAACCTGCTTGAGCTCCCGTTAAAGCCACTGCCTTTATACCGCTCTCCACTAGCATATTCGAAAAAACGACACTAGAAATAACCTCGCCGCAAGACAATAACAAATCATGTTCTCGTTTTGAGATTTTACTTGAATTCCCGCCGATTAATGATAATAAGGTATCGGTTGCATAAGGGTCTCCCTTTCTCCCCATTGCGGAAACAACCACAACAACTTTATAACCGTCTGATAATGCCTTTTTAATATGACCTTCTGCATGTTTCCTGCTCTTCTCATCTTTGACAGATGTACCGCCAAATTTTTGGACAATAATTTTCATGGTGACACCAAAACCTACCTTTGTTGGTTGTATCTTTATTTAACCAAACCTAATTTAACCAAACTTTCGGCAATTTGAACTGAATTCCATGCTGCTCCTTTAAGTAGGTTGTCGGAAACTACCCACATATGGAACCCGCGGTCTTCATCGATGTCTTTCCTAATCCGTCCCACAAAGACATCGTTTTTTCCAACGCAATTTGCCGGCATTGGATATACTTGATTTTCCGGATCATCCTGTAAAATAATTCCTGGAGCATCCAGTAATAATGCTTTGATATCATTCGCACTTACGTCTTCTGCTTCAATTTCGAAATAAACAGATTCTGAATGCCCAACTGCAATTGGAAGACGGACACACGTTGCCGAAACCTGTAATTCCGGCATGTTCATAATTTTCTTTGTTTCATTTATCATTTTCATTTCTTCAAATGTATAACCGTTTTCTTCGAACTTATCAATTTGTGGAATTGCATTAAATGCAATTTGGTAATGATTGTTATCAGATTTCACCGGTAAAAGCTTTGGTTCAAATGTTTCTTTATTAAGAATAGACTTTGTCTGTTCCATTAATTCTTCTACTGCTGCAGCCCCGGCACCTGAAACCGCCTGATAAGTTGATACAATAACCTTTTTTAACCCATATTTCTGACGAACAGGTTCTAAGGCTACAACCATTTGAATCGTTGAGCAGTTTGGGTTAGCAATAATTCCATTATGGTGAAGCAAGTCCGCTTCGTTTACCTCCGGAACAACCAATGGTTTATCCTCATCCATTCTAAATGCGCTAGTGTTGTCCACGACGATGGCACCACGTTTTACCGCTTCATGAGCAAGTTCCTTTGATACACTTCCACCGGCACTGAATAACGCAATTTCGACTCCTTCAAAGCTCTCAGGCTTCGCTTCTCGAATCGTATATTCCTGACCATTAACATTCACTCTTTTCCCTGCCGACCGGGCTGAGGATAAAAGAGTAAGTTCTTTTATTGGGAAATTTTCATTAATTAGTGTTTGTATCATTTGTTGTCCTACTGCTCCTGTTGCTCCAACAACCGCAACATGATAACCATCTTGCTTACTCATGACATGTTCTCCCTTCAATCTTCCACGTGTATAATTTCTGGTCATTTTTATTATTGAATATGTCACCAGCGGGAGTTATCCCCCCACTGATGAATAGTTAATTTATTTTAACATATTCCTTTTCAGAAATAACCTTTTTTAATGAAAATGGGCGGAACAGCATGAAACACCTTATTCATTTTGAAAGAATAGGGAGAATTAGTCACTGTCTTTATACCTTTCGACTAGTACGGGCTGAATCTGTCGGCCTTCAATTGCTGCTTCCACAGTTTCAGATAACAGCGTCATCCTCGCAACCATTGAATTTGGTTTTTTCACCGGATCATCCTGACCATAAGGAATAAAATAGATATATTTCGTTGCCATTAACCTCATTAAATTTACACCATTTAAACCAAGTGCATCATTCGTTGAAATTCCAAGCACGACTGGCTTTAAATTTCTAAGAGTAGCTTTGGCAGCCATTAAGACGGGACTGTCGTTCATCGCATTAGCAAATTTACTCATTGAAACACCTGTTAAAGGAGCAATTACCATACAATCAAGCGGGATTTTCGGTCCTAAAGGCTCTGCCTTGACTATGGAATCAATCACCTTATGTCCTGTTAAATCCTCAATCCTCTCAATCCAATCTTCCCCTTTACCAAAACGGGTTTCTGTATTTTTAACTGTAAAAGTTACAACTGGCATTACCTCTGCGCCGGCCTGAACTAATTTTTCAATTTCCGGAAATACAGCATCATACGTACAGTGTGAGCCAGTTAGGCCAAAGCCAATCCTTTTACCCTTTAAACTCATTTTACTTTCCCCTTTCGCCTACTTAAATCATCTTGAAGCAGTTGGGATAAAACATTTGCCAGGATTTGACCGGCTGTTTTTGGAGCCACAATTCCAGGGAGACCAGGGGCAAGCAAGGCCTTTATTCCCCTTTTTTCCGCATATCTAAAATCAGTACCGCCTGGTTTGGAAGCCAGGTCAATAATAAGTGAGTGGGCAGGCAGTTTGGAAATGACTGTTGCCGTAACAATTAAATGCGGAGCCGTATTAATTAAAATATCGGTATCCTTTATTTCATTCACTAAATCATTTAAATGGAAGGGAGTGAGCCCCATTTCCGTGATTCTTGCCAAATGTTCACTTTTCCTAGCCCCTACCTTTACCTTTGCCCCTAGTGCTGCAAAGGTTCGGGCCACACTCATCCCCACTCTTCCTAAGCCTAGTACGGCAATATTTGAGCCGTGGATCGTGAAATCGGTATGCTGTATGGCCATCATAATCGTTCCTTCTACAGTTGGAATAGAATTATAGATGGCAACATCATCCCGCTCGAATAATTGGATTAAAGGCCGTTTGCTCATTTTTGTAATTCCATTTAAATATGAATTACTAATCCCTGAATAAATCGTACAATGTTCAGGCGTTTTCTCCAGCATATCGCCTGTAATAATTACCTTTTCATTTGAAAAAATTGTTTCTACCTGGCCTTCCAAATCTGTACCTGGCACAGGTAAAATAAGAGCATCCATATTTAAAAAATTTACTTCATCCAACTTTTCCTTGACTGCACCGGTGAAGGCGTGGTCAAGCTGTTCAAAACCAATCAGCGATATTCTCGCATCTAATTCGGTTAACTTGCGGATAATTTCCAGCTGTCTGGCATCCCCGCCAATCACGGCTATTTGCATCCCTGTCAGCATGAAAACATTCACCTTCTTTTTTAAAAATCCAACTAGGAATTCTTTTAATTGTTTAGCTCCTGCTTTTCTTCTTATCACTCCACCATCTTATGTAAGGACGCTTCAATCGGTGAGTTTTCCACCATGGGTAAAATTAAAAAAGCCCAAGCAAATGATGTTTTGCTTGCGCCTTTTTTAATTCATATAGTTAATCTTCTTCTGGTACATCTATGATGATCATATCAGCACCTATTTTCTTTATATGATGCCATGGTACTCTGATTTCCTCGCCTTGCTTTCGAAAGCCAAACCACTTTAATGAAGGAATTAGCAGCGCTTGTATTTGACCAGTTCCTTCATTAATTTCTAAGTCAGTCGATCCTAGCACCCCCAATCGCTCGGCTCTTTTTACATCGACTATTTCTTTACCGCTTAATTCACTGAGCCTCATCCAAAAGCCTCCCTCTACATCCCTTTCTACTAGTTTATAGAAGGAAGTCCAAATTTAGACTAAAGAAAAAACAGTTCGGAATGCGAACTGTTTTCTTATTTACGATAATTTATTTGGAAATTCACCATCTGGACTGATCAAAGTCACTGAATATTTGTCTGTAAAGACGGCTCTTGCCATGTCGTCTACACTTTTCTTCGTAACGACATCAATCTGCTCGATAATTTCATCGAGGGAACGGTGGCGTCGTAATAAAAGTTCGTTTTTGCCATTACGGCTCATTCGGCTATTTGTGCTTTCTAAACTTAACATCAAGCTGCCTTTAAGCTGTTCTTTACTATTATTTAATTCTTTTTCGGTAATCCCATTTTGCTTTAATTTCTCAAGTGTTTCTTGAATTGTATCGAATAAAACATCTAGCTGTTTCGCACCAGTTCCGCCATAGACAGTGACAATCCCACTATCCTGATAGGCAGAATGGTAAGAGAACACGGAGTAAGCTAAGCCCCTTTGTTCACGTACCTCTTGGAATAGTCTCGAGCTCATACTGCCGCCCAAAATATTATTAAGCGTAATTAAACTATAGATGTCCTCATGTCCAACCTTTAGACCCTCAAAGCCAATACATAAATGAGCTTGCTCCGTTTCCTTTTTTCTTGAAATTCGATTGGAATGAAAAACGGGAACATTTTCAACGTTTTCCTTTGAGCCGCCCTGATAGCTCCCAAAATATTTTTCAACTTCCTGAATAAATGCATCAGATACATTACCTGCGATGGAAATAACCACATTTTCAGGTGTGTATCTTTCATGGATATATTCTCTTAGTGTGCCACCAGTAAATGTGTTAAGTGTTTCTTCCGTCCCAAGAATTGGATATCCAAGCGGATGATTTTCATATACGGCTCTGCTTAGTAAATCATGGACGATATCATCCGGTGTATCTTCATACATTTTTATTTCTTCTAAAACAACGTTTTTCTCCTTTTTTAATTCCTCCTCAACAAAAGTGGAATTAAAAAACATATCTGCTAACACATCTAAGGCAAATTGAGAATGTGTATCAAGAACCTTGGCATAATAGCATGTATATTCCTTTGAGGTAAAGGCATTCACTTGACCGCCAATGCTATCAAAGGATTCAGCAATGTCCTTTGCAGAACGCGTGGTCGTTCCTTTAAAAAACATATGCTCTAGGAAATGGGAAATCCCATTGTTTTGTGGATTCTCATCTCTAGAACCAGTTCCAATCCATACACCAATGGCAACGGAACGTACGGTAGGAATATTTTCTAATACAATTCTTACTCCATTTTGGCAAGTATATTTATTAATCATCGACTTCCTCCTGTCTATACACAGCAGATGCTACTACTCCAATTATTTATTATACTTTCTAGAAGTTATTTTCTCCAATTTTAAGAGTTTTCTTGCTTAAATTTATTTTTGTATTCTTTCCTCGTTCATTAATTCTGAGACCGTACCAATCTTTAAATTCCTTTGCTCGATTAATGTAATTAATTTATCGAGTGAATTTGCTGTTGATTCTGTGGGATGCATCAGCACCATTGACCCGTTATCAATTTTTGACATCACGCGATTAATCAGGACTTCGGGAGATGGCTTTTTCCAGTCCACTGTATCCACTGTCCACATTACAGTTAACATATTTAGTTCATCAGCTACTTTAATCGTCTCATCCCGATAGCTGCCGCTTGGCGGAGCGAACCAAACACATTTCACACCAGTCGCTGCTTCAATGATTTCATTCGTTTTCGTTATTTGCTCCCGAGCCAATGGTGCTGTCAACCGCTTCATATCCGGATGTGAATAAGAATGATTTCCTACCTCATGTCCAGCACTGACAATCATTTTTGCTAGCTCTGGATTTTGTTTAACCCAATTCCCCTCTAGAAAAAAACTAGCGCTTACATGATGCCTCTTTAGGGTTGCAAGCATTTCCGATAAATATTCATTTCCCCAAGCAACATTAATAATGAAGGATACCATAGGTTTTTCAGGATGCCCTTTATAAATTGGGGAAGGTGGCAAATCTTGCAGATGCACCTGTGGTTTTGTTTGGGTAAATACCAGTTTCTTTTCGTCAAAAATGCCTTTACTCTTCATATTTTTATAAGAAGCTGTAAGATCCACTTTGAGTCCGTTATATCCGGGAATGGCCTTCCAAACCCTATCGATTTTCGCATCAGAAGGTGGTATTTCGTATGTAGAAGCATGTTTAACGATACTTTGATATAGAGAATCTGACTGCTTTATTGTCGGGACTTCTGATTGCTTTATTGAAGCAACATACTTGTTCACAATTGGATTGTTAACTAATATCCATGCAGCCAAACCTATTACTAAAAGAATCCAAGCCTTTTTCATCTGCCTTTCCCCCTTCCATACACTTTATGTATGGAAGGGACAAGGTAGAACAGAAAACCGCAGCGCTTGAGGACGCTTTAATATGAAAAAAAGTCAGGGTGTGTGCCCTGACTTACTGCTTTTCTTCAGCCTTTTCGCGCTGTTCCTTCAAAACTGCTTTCCGTGATAGGTTTACACGGCCTTGTTTATCAATTTCAGTTACTTTAACTAAGAATTGATCGCCAATTTTAACAACATCTTCCACTTTTCCTACCCGCTCTTCCGCAAGTTCCGAAATATGGACGAGTCCGTCTTTTCCGGCAAAAATTTCAACAAAGGCACCAAATTTTTCAATACGCTTTACCTTGCCGAGATACATTTCTCCGACTTGAACTTCACGAACAATATCTTCAATGATTTTCTTCGCTTTTTGATTCATCTCTTGGTTAGTCGAGGCAATAAAAACAGTACCATCTTGCTCGATATCAATCTTAACGCCGGTTTCTTCGATAATCTTATTGATTTGTTTTCCGCTCGGTCCAATGACATCACGGATTTTATCAGGGTTGATTGTCATCGTTAAGATTTTCGGTGCGAACTGAGAAAGCTCTGATCTTGGTTCCGTAATTGTAGCAAGCATTGAATCCAAAATATGCATTCTTCCCAGTTTAGCTTGCTGCAGGGCCTCTTCTAAAATATCGCGGGAAAGACCTTCGATTTTAATATCCATTTGCAGTGCTGTAACACCTTTAGCAGTTCCGGCAACTTTAAAATCCATGTCTCCTAGATGGTCTTCCATCCCTTGAATATCAGATAATACCGTATAGTGCTCGCCAGATTTCACAAGACCCATGGCAATACCAGCGACAGGTGCTTTAATTGGCACACCTGCATCCATCATCGCCAATGTACTTGCACAAATACTTGCCTGAGAAGTGGAACCATTGGATTCTAGAACCTCAGAAACAAGGCGGATCGTATATGGAAAATCCTTTTCAGATGGAATAATCGGTTCAAGGGCACGTTCACCCAAGGCACCATGGCCAATTTCACGGCGGCCCGGTCCGCGGATTGGACCTGTTTCCCCTACACTGAATTGAGGGAAGTTGTAATGATGCATGAAGCGTTTCTCTTCTTCAATTCCTAAACCATCAAGAATCTGTACATCACCCATTGCTCCAAGTGTACAAATACTTAAAGCCTGTGTTTGTCCACGCGTAAATAACCCTGACCCGTGGGTACGAGGTAATATACTTACTTGCGACGATAATGGTCGGATTTCATCAATTTTACGTCCATCTGGACGGATTTTTTCAACCGTAATTAAGCGGCGGACTTCACCTTTAACCATCTTGTCCAAAATTTGTTTGACTTGTTTCAAATCTTCAGCTGTTGCTTCTTGTTCTTCATACTTAGCCAAAACTTGGTTTTTAACTTCTTTAATGGCATCCTCACGAGCATGCTTTTCTTGAACCTGAATAGCACTGATCATTTCTGATTCACACATACCTCTTACTTCAGCTTCGAGCTCTGCATCTAATTCATACAATGTAATCTGTCTTTTTTCTTTGCCAACTTCGGCAACAATTTTTTCTTGGAATTCAATTAGTTGTTTAATTTCATTGTGACCAAACATAATTGCTTCAAGCATGATTTCCTCGGGAACCTCTAAAGCCCCTGCTTCAACCATATTAATTGCATCTTTTGTACCAGCAACTGTTAAGTGAATGTCACTCTGTTCTGCCTGTTCAACTGTTGGGTTAACAACAAATTCCCCATTAATACGTCCGACAATAACACCAGCAATTGGTCCCTCAAACGGAATATCTGAAGTACTTAGTGCCAATGATGACCCGAACATTGCAGCCATTTCAGTCGAACAATCCTGATCCACACTCATCACAATGCTTATTACTTGAACATCATTACGAAATCCATCTGCAAAAAGCGGGCGGATAGGACGATCGATAAGGCGGCTGGCAAGAATAGCCTTTTCACTTGGGCGACCTTCTCGTTTAATAAACCCTCCAGGAATCTTACCAACAGCATACAACCGTTCTTCATAGTTAACTGTTAATGGGAAGAAATCCAAGTTTTTAGGTTCTTTAGAAGCTGTTGCGGTACTTAATACGGCCGTATCACCATAGCGAACCAATACTGCACCGTTTGCCTGCTTTGCCAATTGACCGATTTCGACGGTTAACTTGCGCCCCGCCCAATTCATCGAATATTCATGTTTCATTTGTTCCATAATTTTACCCCTCTCCATCTAAATCACTTAGGAGGATGATGCGAAATATGACTATTCCGCTGTACTCATCTTACTAAAGATAGCTTATATTAAAAAAGCATGAAAGCTTATTGTATAAATTCAAATTACTACTAGTATGCACATAATTGCTCTGACTTAAAATATGTATAAAAATTTTCTGTTTAGCGGAAGTGTCAAGCCCCTCGAGGGCAAATAACCTCTCCCATATGAAGTCAAGGTACGGACTTCATATGGGAGAAAACATTTGCTTGTCGGGGCCGAACAAGGCGCTTCCGCAATTCTTTTTAACCTAATAAAAAAGCGGGAAAACTCCCGCTTCTGTAGACTAACGACGTAGACCAAGCTTATTAATTAACACACGGTAACGTTGAACGTCTTTATTACGTAGGAAAGTCAACAGATTACGACGTTTACCAACCATTTTCAAAAGGCCGCGGCGTGAGTGGTGATCTTTCTTGTGTGTACGTAAGTGCTCGTTCAAATTGTTAATTGATTCAGTAAGGACAGCGATTTGAACTTCTGCAGATCCAGTGTCGCTCTCATGAGTTTTGTACTCATTGATAAGTTCATTTTTACGTTCTTGAGTGATTGCCATCCGGATTCACCTCCTAGTTTTTCTATCCCCAGTTACCGAGCAAGCGTCGGTGACTCGACTTGCCAAGCAAAGGTTGTTTTTAATACGTAGTTAAGAATACATTGTTTTACGTCAAAAAGCAAGTAAAAACCTCATTATCTTGTAAGAAATACTTCATTACCTTAGCAAAATTAGAACGGTTGTCGATTTCGGTCAAAGTAATCTAACGCATTTTGTTTATCTTTTTCTATTTGAGTTACCAGTTCTTCAATCCCTGAAAATTTTTGTTCTTTCCGTAAAAATAAATGCCATTCAATAACAACTTCATATCCATAAATCTCGCGATTAAAGTCAAACAGATGTATTTCAACTGATAGCTTTACCGCTTCCTTATTAAATGTTGGTTTGTATCCAACATTACAAACACCCACATGCCATTCATTATCTACTTTCATTCTTACCGCATAAACACCGGTAGGCGGAACAATATATGCCTCATTTAAGCCAATGTTTGCCGTTGGAAAACCAATTGTCCGGCCCCGTTTATCTCCATGAATGACCGTGCCTGCCGTCGTATAAAACTTACCAAGAAGCGGTGGAAGCTCCGCTGTTTTTCCTTCATTTAAGAGATTGCGAATTCTCGTTGAACTAACCTTTTCGTTATCGTGCGCAAATTTTGCTACTACTGTGTGAGAAAATTGATTTCTTGAATGGAATGGCAAAGTTTCCATTGTTCCTTTACCCATTCGTCCATATGTAAAATCAAATCCGGCGACAACATGGTGAACATTAAGGGCAATGATAAATTGATCAATAAACTCCTGCGGAAGCAGATTGGCAAATTCTCCGGTGAAATGGACAATAAATAGATAATCAATACCTAAGCTATTGATTATGTTAATCTTTTCCTCTAATGGAGTTATATACTGTACATGTTTCCGGCCTTTTCCTAACACAACCGATGGATGAGGGTCAAATGTCATGACAGCACTGTGAAATCCCGCTTTTTCCGCTAGCCGTTTGGCTTCAAGGATTACCTGCCTATGACCGCGATGAACTCCATCAAAATAGCCAAGTGCCATTACTAGTGGCGGAAATTCGTTACTTATGTTAGTTGGAAAACTTAGTCTT
Source organism: Neobacillus vireti (assembly GCF_001026695.1). GTDB lineage: Bacteria > Bacillota > Bacilli > Bacillales > Cytobacillaceae > Neobacillus > Neobacillus vireti. The sequence goes on along the minus strand of NZ_LDNB01000002.1, from coordinate 503,649 downwards.
ATTATTTCCAAATGAAACTCACCTTTTCTTTTGCGGTAACCTTTTATTCTATCTCGTTTCTTAATACCTTAACTGGTTTAAGCAAACCTAGCTTGTTGGGATGTTTTGCATATATCGCCAATGCCAGGCCATCTTTAGTTTCTGCAATAATAGGTCCGTTACTAGTGTTAAACTGTTCTGGTATTGGCAATAGTGCACCATTTTTCACTTTCTCTGCTACTTTATCATTAATCAGTAATTTCGGCAAATGAGAAAGTGCTGCTTCTAATGGTTGGAGCACGCTAGAGATCGTACCAGATTCCATATGTTTTTCTATTTCTTCAAATGTCAAGCAGTCCTCCAAAGAAAAGTGAGCAGATTGAACTCGTTGCAAATATGACATATGAGCGGGAAAACCAAGAAGCTCACCAATCATGACCGCTAATGTACGAATATAAGTTCCTTTACTGCAATTTACCCTGAAGCGAAATGTTAGGACCTCCCCTTGAAATTGTTCCCTGTCATCGAGCAACTCGATTGAATAAATGGTTACTTTCCTTGTAGGGCGTTCCACTTCGATTCCTTTTCGAGCATATTCATAGAGTCTTACTCCCCCAACTTTCACTGCCGAAAACATTGGTGGGGTTTGTTCAATATCTCCTGTGAGCGATTGCAGCACCTCTAGGATTTCTTTTCTGGAAAAAATCCGGTCAACAGCCTTTCTTTCAACTTCTTCACCTGAAGCATCTTCTGTAGTTGTCGAAAAGCCAACCGTCACTTCTCCTACATAAGCTTTGCCCGCATCCGTTATGTATTCCGCCACTTTTGTTGCCTTCCCAATACAAATAGGAAGAACTCCGGTTACATCAGGATCAAGTGTACCTGTATGACCTACTTTTTTTGTTTTTAATATCTTCCTTAACTTAAAGACACAATCATGCGATGTTAACCCAGCAGGCTTAAATAATGGTAAAATTCCTTCCAAGATTAACTCTCCTATCTAAATATTATCGAAAAAAATGGATAGACCTTTGTCTATCCATTCCCTTTAAAATGTTACTCTTCTTCATTCGTACCCATTGGTTTATCATCATCTGTATGCAGTTGATGGAGCAGCGTCTCAATCCGATTACCATAATCGATTGATTCATCCCATTCAAAGATGATTTCAGGTGTTTTACGAAGGCGAATACGCTGACCAATTTCTGTCCGGATAAAACCTTTTGCCTTGGCCAGACCTTTTAAAGTATTTTCCCGTTGCTCTTCATCACCTAATACAGAAATATAAACCTTTGCTTGTTGTAAATCTCCAGTTACTTCAACATCGGTAACCGTCACAAATCCAATCCGCGGATCTTTGATTTTGCGACTGATGATGTCACCTAGTTCTTTTTTCATTTGTTCTCCAACACGATTTGCTCTGTGGCTCATCATATTCACCTCTTAACTTAAAGCCAATCCATCTCGGTGATCGTTCTTTCTATTTCCGGAAACGAGTCGATAAATTTTAACGCATTTTGCAGCTCCTGCTCTGTCGAGACTCTTGAGGAAGTGACTGCTGCGATGGCAATCTTTGTCCGCTGCCATACATCTTGATAGTCAACTTCAGACACGGATACGTTAAACTTCTGCTTCAATCGTGTAAGGATTCGCTGCAAAACGGCTCGTTTCTCTTTTAACGAATGGGCATCGTAAATGATACATTCACAAACGGCAGCGCCGATGATCATTTACGTTCAATTTCTTCCATTACGTATGCTTCAATGATGTCTCCTTCTTTAACATCATTAAAGTTTTTAATGGTGATACCACATTCATAGCCTTGTGCGACTTCTTTTGCATCGTCTTTGAATCGTTTTAAGGCATCGATTTGTCCTTCAAAGATGACAACTCCGTTACGAATTAGACGAATGCCGCTGTCACGGGTAATTTTACCATCCGTCACATACGAGCCAGCAATCGTACCAACCTTCGATACTTTAAATGTCTGGCGAACCTCAGCTTGACCGATGATTTTTTCTTGGAATTCAGGGTCAAGCATTCCTTTCATCGCCGCTTCAATCTCTTCGATAACTTTATAAATGATCCTGTGCAGACGTACATCCACTTTCTCAGCATCTGCAGCACGTTTCGCGTTGGCATCTGGGCGAACATTAAATCCGATAACGATGGCATTTGAAGCCGCCGCAAGACTAATATCCGACTCATTAATCGCACCTGCACCACTGTGGATAATTTTGATGTTGACACCTTGAACGTCGATTTTTTGTAATGAAGCAGCTACGGCTTCTGCAGAACCTTGAACATCTGCTTTAAGGATGATGTTTAAGTCCTTCATTTCACCTTGCTTCAATTGATCAAACAGCGTTTCTAAGCTTACAATCGATTTTTCCCCGCGATGGGCAGCCAATGCCTGCTGGGAGCGCGCTTCCCCAACTTGTCGAGCTGTCTTTTCGTCATCAAACACAACGAAGCGGTCTCCAGCCTGCGGCACATCACTTAATCCAGTAATTTCAACTGGCGTTGATGGGCCTGCTTCTTTAACTCGGCGGCCTTTATCATTCACCATCGCACGAACACGGCCATGTGTATGACCAACAACAATCGGATCACCAATTTTTAGTGTACCGTTTTGTACGAGCAAAGTAGCAACTGAACCGCGGCCCTTATCCAACTGGGCTTCAATAACTGTTCCAACAGCTTTTCTATTTGGATTTGCTTTATATTCTTCTACTTCACTGACAAGAAGAATCATTTCTAAAAGATTATCAATTCCATCGCCGTTTTTTGCAGAAATTGGGACAAAGATTGTATCTCCTCCCCATGCTTCAGAAACTAAACCATGTTCTGTAAGTTCCTGCATAACACGATCAGCATTTGCGGCCTCTTTATCCATTTTATTTACAGCAACAATAATTGGAACCTCAGCTGCTTTTGCATGGTTAATGGCTTCTACAGTTTGCGGCATTACACCGTCATCTGCAGCTACAACAAGAATGGTAATATCGGTAATTTTAGCACCGCGTTGACGCATGGTTGTGAAAGCAGCGTGTCCTGGTGTATCAAGGAAGGTGATTTTCTTACCATTTTCAACTACTTGATAGGCACCGATATGCTGGGTTATTCCACCAGCTTCTCCTTCAGTTACCTTTGTGTTACGAATCGAATCAAGCAATGTTGTTTTACCGTGGTCAACATGCCCCATAATGGTAACAACAGAAGGTCTTTCTACTAAGTTTTCCGCACTATCATCCGTAAAATACACTTCTAGGTCGGTTGTATCGATTTTAATTTCTTCCTCGACCTCGACCCCGTATTCGCCGGCGATTAACTCAATTGCATCTTTATCTAACACCTGGTTAATTGTAGCCATTACACCTAGCAAGAAGAGCTTTTTGATGATTTCTGATGGTTCACGGTAGATTTTTTTCGCTAGCTCTGCCACCGTTAGCGATTCACTAAAGGTAATTTTAGCTGGAAGTTCTCTCTCTTTTTTCTTTTGCGGAGCTGCTTGCTGAACTGGTGTATGGTTTTTCTTTTTATTATTATGATTATTACGATTTTGGTTGTTATGGTTATTATAAGGTTTGCTCTTTGCTTTGCCTGAATTGAAGACTTTATTTTCTTTTGATTGGTTTTCTTGGTTTTGCTTTTTACCTTCTGCCGTTTTTTGAGGAGAGGCCACCTTCACCTTGCTAGGAGCAGAATTTTTGTCTGCAGCTTCCTCAAATGCTTTAGGTGATTTTGACTGCACTTGCGACTTTTGTCCCGTTTGGGCCGGTCTTTGATTTTGACGATTTTGCTGCTGGGCAGGACGATTGCTTGAGCGTTTTTGCTGTCCGCTTTCCTGCTTTTGCTGCGTATTATTTACCGGCTTTTGCTGTGTATTATTTACAGACTTTTGCTGTGTATTATTTACAGACTTTTGCTGCGTTGCATTGGTTGCCTTTTTATTGTAGGCGGCATCAAGTTTCTTGATGTCTGCATCTTCTATTGTTGCCATATGATTGGAAACCTCTATATTCATTTCTTTTAATTTTGTAATGATATCTTTACTTGAAATATTGTGTTTTTTTGCGTATTCATAAACACGGATTTTACTCATATTTTCACCCCCGCTAGATTTAATCGAGCAACGTTATCAATTTTTTTGCAAATCCATCATCCATAACAGCTACAACAACGCGGGCTTCCTTGCCAATTGCTTGACCAAGAAGATGACGGTCCTCAACCATTTTAAATGGAACTTCATAGGAATTACATTTATCAGTAATTTTTTTTGTCGTATTCGCAGATGCATCTGCGGATAATAATACGAGCTTTGCTTTGCCGCTTCTGATTTCTTTGACGGTTAATTCCTCACCCGTTGTGATTTTACGCGCTCGATTGGCCAAGCCAAGTAATGACATCCATTGTTTTTGATTCATGTGGATGGTCAGTTCTCCTTCTCTATTAACTCAAGTAGTTCTTCATAGATAGAATCATTAATTGAAACCTCTAAATGATTAGACAAGGTGTTTTTTTTCTTGGCTAGTAAGACAGCTTCTTTGTCCTTTGAAAGGTATGCACCTCTACCGGATTTTTTTCCAGTCAAATCGATGGATACGTCTCCTTCTTTAGAGCGAACGATGCGAACGAGTTCTTTTTTCGGTTTCATTTCACCGGTAGCCACACATTTGCGCATTGGAACTTTTTTTCTAGAGTTCACACGTCTCACCTCAACCTTAATCTATATCTTCTTCGAAATCGAAATCAGTATCAACCTGATCATCAAAAAGCCTGATTGGTTCTTCACGCGGGTAAATTCCCATTTCACGCGCTTCTGTTTCTGATTTGATATCAATTTTCCAGCCTGTTAATTTTGCGGCAAGCCGGGCATTTTGCCCCCGTTTACCAATTGCTAGGGAAAGCTGATAATCCGGCACTACAACCGTCGTTGCTTTTTCGTTTTCACTCACCATAACATCTAAAACCTTCGATGGACTTAGTGAATTAGCGACAAAGACAACTGGATCATCAGACCACTTAACGATATCGATTTTTTCACCCTTTAATTCATTTACAACTGCTTGAACCCTTGTACCCTTAGGTCCCACACATGAACCAACCGGATCAACTTCTTGATTGTCCGAGTGTACAGAAATCTTCGAGCGATCCCCGGCTTCACGGGCAACTGATTTAATTTCCACTGTTCCGTCATAAATCTCTGGGACCTCAATTTCAAATAAACGTTTCAGAAGTCCTGGATGTGTCCGAGAAACGAATATTTGCGGACCTTTGGTTGTTTTTTCAACTTTTGTTAAAAACACCTTGATTCGGTCGTGGGGCTTATATCGTTCATTTGGCATTTGTTCATTTACAGGAAGTAATGCCTCGATTTTACCAAGGCTGACATAAATAAATTTAGAATCCAGCCGTTGAACAATACCGGTCATTATATCTTCTTCACGATCGATAAATTCTGAATAAATGATTCCTCGTTCAGCTTCTCTAACTCGCTGTGTAACTACCTGTTTAGCAGTTTGGGCTGCGATTCTGCCGAAATCCTTTGGAGTAACCTCTATTTCAACAACATCTTCAACCTGGTAGTTTGGATTAATTTGTCTTGCATCCTCTAAAGAGATTTCCAGACGTGGATCAAAAACCTGATCGACAACCTCTTTTCGCGCAAAAACTCGCATCGATCCTGTTTGTAAATTAATATCGATTCGAACATTCTGAGCTTGATTGAAATTACGGCGATATGCCGATACAAGTGCTGCCTCAATCGCTTCAATTAAAATCGCTCTGGAAATACCTTTTTCTCTTTCCAGTATTGTAAGAGCATCTAATAATTCGCTGCTCATTTGCTTGTATCCCCCTAATCCTATTCAATTTTTCTTTAAGAAAAAATAACTGCTAGTCGAGCATTTGCCACTTTTTCATATGGAATTTCTATAGACTTCTTACGGGTCTTGATTTTGACCTCAATTTTCAATACTTGACCATTAAATTCCAACAATGTCCCTTCGAAGCCTTTTTCACCATCAATTGGCTCATAGGTTTTGATAAACACATTTTTGCCAATTGCCATTTGAAAATCTTTATCTTTTTTTAATGGGCGCTCTGCTCCAGGTGAGGACACTTCAAGAAAATAATTATGAGGAATTGGATCGATTTCATCAAGTATTTCGCTGAGCCGCTCACTGACTACTCCGCAATCCTCAATGTCAACACCGTTTTCTTTATCAATATATACGCGAAGAAACCAGCTTTTTCCTTCTTTTACATACTCAACATCCACTAATTCCAAACCAAGCTCTTGAAAAATTGGTGCAGCAAGCTCTTCTACAACTTCCGTTACTTTGCTCATGACTACCTCCTTATCCGATAATTCACCCCATATTGTATGTAGTTCACGGAAAGTTTTATCAAGTAATACTATAAAAACATTAGTAAACAAGACGAAAGAGTGGGTTTCCCCACTCTTAGACACGAGAGTATTTCTTAGTATTTCCAATTAGACTATACCATAACCAACATTTTTATGCAAACCATAACCAAAGCAGAGCGCCTTGTTCAAGGGCGGTTGATGGAGAGTGTTTTAGAAAAGGGAAAGCTGGTTTTGTTCTGGCAGGGATTTAAGGCATCCTTGTTTGTCCAAATATTCAAGAATGGTCTTGGATACCTTCCCTCTCTGCTGCAGGTCTTCTTTTGATAAAAATTCTCCATCTCCCCTTGCCTTTACAATGTTAAAGGCAGCATTGGTTCCAAGCCCCGGAATAGAATTAAAGGGTGGGATTAACGAATTTCCTTCAATGATAAATTCTGATGCAGCTGATTTGTATAAGTCGTAATTTTGGAAGGTAAACCCTCTTTCAGTCATCTCAAGTGCCAATTCTAAAACTGTTAGTAAGTTTTTCTCTTTATTTGACGTTTCTAATCCCTTTGCGTTAATTTCTTCTATTTTTGCGCGAATCGCTTCTGAACCGCGTGACATCGCTTCGATGTCAAAATCCTCGGCGCGGACTGTAAAATATGCAGCGTAATAAAGTAGCGGCAGATGGACTTTAAAATAGGCAATTCGTACTGCCATTAACACATAGGCAGCCGCATGCGCCTTAGGGAACATATACTTAATCTTTTTACAAGAATCAATATACCATTCCGGAACTTCATTTTTCCTCATTTCCGCTTCCATTTCATCACTTAAGCCTTTTCCTTTACGGACTGATTCCATAATTTTAAAGGCAAACGAAGGCTCTAGTCCTTGATAAATAAGGTACACCATAATGTCGTCCCGACAGCCGATTACTTCGCTCAAGTTACATATTTGATTATGAATTAATTCTTGGGCATTTCCCAGCCATACATCTGTACCATGTGAAAGTCCTGAGATTTGAACGAGTTCTGAAAATGTTGTTGGTTTAGTATCCTCAAGCATTTGTCTTACGAATCGTGTTCCAAACTCAGGGATCCCAAGAGTACCAGTTTTACACATGATTTGCTGTTCTGTCACACCTAAGGATTCAGTACCGCTGAAGATTTTCATCACTTCAGGATCATCCGTTGGAATTGTTTTCGGATCCATTCCACTTAAATCCTGAAGCATCCTAATAACCGTCGGGTCGTCGTGACCGAGAATATCAAGCTTTAACACGTTATCATGGATGGAATGGAAATCAAAATGTGTTGTCTTCCATTCAGATGTTCGATCATCTGCCGGAAATTGAATCGGTGAAAAATCATAAACATCCATATAATCAGGAATAACAATGATGCCGCCAGGATGCTGCCCCGTCGTTCTTTTCACCCCTGTACAGCCGGACGCAAGCCGGTCCACTTCTGCACCGCGTATTTGAAGATTATTATCCTGTTGGTAGGCCTTTACATATCCATAAGCTGTTTTATCGGCCACCGTTCCAATTGTACCGGCACGGAACACATTATCCTCACCAAACAGGACCTTTGTATAGTTATGGGCACGCGGCTGATACTCACCCGAGAAATTTAAATCGATATCCGGGACCTTATCCCCTTTAAAACCAAGGAATGTTTCAAAGGGAATATCATGCCCGTCTTTCGTGTATTTGGAGCCGCATTCGGGGCAGTTTTTATCTGGCAAATCAAATCCAGATCCAACAGACCCATCATTAAAGAACTCTGAGTGCTTACATTCAGGGCAAACATAATGCGGCGGCAATGGATTAACTTCCGTTATTTCTGTCATGGTGGCAACAAGGGAGGAACCGACAGATCCCCTTGAACCTACAAGGTAACCATCATCCAAGGATTTTTTTACAAGTTTGTGTGAAATCAAATAAATAACGGCAAACCCATGTCCAATGATACTTTTCAGTTCTTTTTCCAGGCGTGCCTCGACAATTTCCGGAAGTGTTTCACCATAAATTTTTCGTGCCATTGCGTAACTCATTTCACGCATTTCTTCATCGGCACCTTCAATTCTTGGTGTATATAAATCGTCTTTAATTGGTTTAATGTCATCAATCATGTCGGCGATTTTATTTGTGTTAATGACGACAATTTCCTTTGCCTTTTCCTTGCCCAAAAACGAAAAGGCATCAAGCATCTCATTAGTTGTCCTAAAGTGGACATCAGGAAGCTTATGGCGGTTCAGCGGGTTGGCGCCGCCTTGCGAGTTAATTAATATTTTCCGATAAATTTTATCATTTTCATTTAAATAATGGACATTTCCCGATGCGGCGACAGGAATGCCTAATTTATCGCCTAGGTTTACAATCTTAGTAATAATATCTTCCATTGCCTTTTCATCGCGGACCAATTCCATTTCAATCAACGGAGCATTAACTTCCTTCGGCATGACCTCGATATAATCATAAAATCGTGCTGCTGCTTCAACTTCTTCTGGAGATTTTTGCATCATTCCTTCAAAAACTTCGCCCTTGCTGCAGCCGGAGCCTACAAGGATGCCTTCTCTGTATTTTTGAAGAACAGATCTCGGAATTCTCGGCACTCTGTAAAAATACTGTATATGAGAAATCGAAACTAGTTTAAATAAGTTCTTTAATCCAGCCTCAGTTTGCGCTATAAGTGTGCAATGAAATGGTCGGGCACGTTGATAGGCATTCCCTTTTCCCATGTTATTGTTAAACTCATCATGGTATTGGATTCCTTTTTCAAGTGCGTCTTTAAGCATTTTTAACAGTAAGTACCCTGTTGCCTCAGCATCATAAATTGCTCGGTGATGTTGGGTTAGGTCAATATCAAACTTCTTAGTCAGTGTGTTTAAGCGATGGTTTTTCATTTCAGGATAAAGAAACCGGCCCAGCTCTAGTGTATCAATAACCGGGTTAGCGGCCTTTTCTAATCCAATTTTTTTATAGCCAACATTTAAGAAGCCCATATCGAAAGAGGCGTTATGAGCAACAAGGATTGCATCCCCCGCCCATTCATAAAATCTCCTGAGGACTTCTTCCACTTCCGGGGCAGTTTGCACCATATCATCTGTAATCCCGGTAAGGTTTATGGTCGTTGCCGATAAACGGTGGTGCGGGTTAGCAAATGACTCAAACCGATCAATGATGTCCCCATCCTTCACCTTAACGGCTGCAAGTTCGATAATCGTATCATATACAGCAGAAAGACCTGTTGTTTCAACGTCAAAAACTACAAATGTATCTTCTGCTAGTAAACGGTTTGCGTCATTATAAGCGATTGGTACGCCATCATCGACCAAATTCACTTCCACCCCATAAAGAATTTTAATATCGTTTTTCTTTCCGGCATTGTATGCCTCTGGAAATGATTGGGCACCGGCGTGGTCTGTCACGGCAATCGCTTTATGGCCCCATTTTTTTGCTTGGGCAATAAGTGTACTTACAGGTGTCACAGCATCCATTTGACTCATTGGTGTATGCAGATGGAGTTCCACACGTTTTTCACCATCCGGTGCAGTATCCTTCCGCTGAGCAGGTTTAATTTCATTTATGTCATTTCCAATCATCACAAGGTCACGAACGAAGGTATCGTTCTGAATGCTCCCCCGAACCTTAACCCACATCCCCTTTTTAACAAGCTGAAAAAGGGCTGCATCCTCTTTATCTCTCGAAAACATTTTCACCATAATCGAGCTGGTATAGTCGGTAATTTTGAAGGTAAGCAGTGACCGCCCGCTCCGGAGCTCGCGAATCTCGGCATCAAAGATATAGCCTTCAACCGCTATTCTTCTTTCTTCATCAACAATATCTATGAGACTGCGGAATTCACTATTATCCTTAATAGTGAGACCAATCGTAAGCGGGCCTTTAGGAACATCTCCAGATGACTGATCCTTTTCAGCCTCTTTCTTTTGTAATTCAGCCAATGCTTGAAGGCCTCGTTCTTGGTCTTCCTTTTGCTTGGCAAGTAAGAATTGCTGATATTCTTCATTTTTTTCTTCGTTATTTATTTCCGTCTCAATCGATAAATTAGGAAATCCGAAAGATTGGTAAATATTAGTGATGGTCCCGCCATATTTCCGCTTTATTGCTTGACCCTCGGTATCATTTCGGACAGTGACAGTAAGCTTATTCCCATTCACATCGGGGTGTTGTTCATTTAGCAGCTTTAATAGCGGTGGAGCAATACCATCAATTTGCTGAATACAATAACTCCAATATTCATGAATTAGTTCTGGTGACATTGTTTGATCAGATACTTGAATACTATATGAAATTGTTGCGATATTCGAAAATGTTCTCTCTAACTGAGTCATAAACCGAAGATATACATTGTAGGGAAGGATTTTTTCAAATAAAAATTGAAAATGCCATTTCCTTGCTTTCTTTTCAACTAAAAGTCTTTCTATTTGCGCGTTGTTGAAATGGACTACAATCGCATCCTCAACCAATTGCAGCTGTTGGAGCAAGAGTTGAAATCGCTCTTTATTCCCTAAGGTTAGATCGCTCAAGCGTCTCTCTCCCATCTATTAAAAGATCACTTATTTTCTCTATGTCAAATCATTATTATATCATATGATACATGATGATTCGGGTTTATTCGACAAAAAACTTCATCCATATTTCTTCTTTCATGAGTAAATAAAGTAAGGGACCGTTTTCACGGCCCCTTTCCTTTTTACAAGAAAAATCTTTGAATATCATTCCAGGTAACAACAAGCATCAGCAGCATAAGGAGGGCGAATCCAATAAAGTGAACCATCCCTTCCTTTTGACGGTCAATTGGTTTCCCTCTTACAGCTTCAACAGCAAAGAACATCAATCTGCCGCCGTCGAGCGCGGGAATTGGTAAGAGGTTCATGATCCCAAGGTTAATGCTTAAAATCCCTGCCCACTTCATTAAATAATAAATTCCTGATTTGGCTACCTCAGCAGTTGAATTGTATATACCAACAGGACCTGATAGCGCATCAATAGAAAATTGACCGGTAACTAACTTTCCAACCATGACAAAAATTAGCTTTGTCCAGTTATAGGTTTCAGTGAACCCGGATTTAACTGCTTGCACGGGAGATTTTTCAACGGGGCCGTAAACACCGATGATTCCCATTTTCTTGCCTTCAACTGTCTTTTCGAGCGGTGTGACGGGAATCTCCATTTCTTTACTATCACGAATGACTGTGAAATCAAGTTTTTTATTTGGATTTTTTCGGATCAAATGGACGACATCTTCCCAGCTTGAAATTTCTGAGCCATTAATACTCTGGACGACATCCCCTTGTTTAAGGCCGGCAGTTTTCGCGGCACCATCAGGGGTGATCTCACCCAATTTCGGTTCATTTGAAGACACTCCCTGCAGTAAAGCGATGATTATAAATAGGACGAAGGCAAGTACAAAGTTCATCATTGGACCAGCAAAAATCGCTAAGAATCTTTGCCATAATGTCTTTGAACCAAATTGCCGGTCAATTGGGGCAATTTGTGATTCTATCCCATTTTCAACAATAACCGCCTGTGGATGAATGGAAAATGTTCGTAAGCTTTCATTTTCATCTTCCGGAAAACCCTTAATGACTAATTCCCGTTCAATATCCGCATGCTCCACTTCAACGATCCGGCAATTAGGAAACTTTTCTTTATTATTAAGGATAATTTTGTCTACTTTTTCTTCCTTGTCAAACAAAAGACCAATCCGGTATCCCGGCTTAATTTCCACCATTTCTGGATCTTCGCCTGCCATACGGACAAATCCGCCAATTGGCAATAATCGAATCGTATAGGTTGTTTCTCCTTTTTTATGTGTGAACACTTTCGGACCCATACCAATTGCAAATTCGCGGCAGAGGATCCCTGCCCGTTTTGCGAAAATGAAATGACCTAGTTCATGAAAGAAGACGAGTGCGCCAAAAATGACAATAAAGGCTATAACTGTACTCAAATATAAAACCACCTTTTTTATAGAAGTGAATGTACAAATTTTCTCGTTTCCTTATCTACCTCTTGGATTACAGCTAAACTTGGATGCGCTATGGTTTGATGATTGCTTAATGCCTTCTCAATCAAATCTTCAATCTGTAAGAAACGTATCTTCCCTTCCAAAAACGCTGCGACTGCCGCTTCGTTAGCAGCATTCAAAACAGTTGGCAGCGTTCCACCTTCATTACCAGCGATATATGCAAAATGGAGGCAGCGGAACCTCTCAATATCCATTTCTTGAAAATGCAGTTTGCCAATCTGCGCCAAATCCAATCGATTAGCGGATAAACGAGGTAGTCGATCCGGGTAAGTAAGTGCATATTGAATTGGCACTCTCATATCAGGTGTTCCTAATTGAGCAATAATACTGCTGTCATGGAATTCAACCATTGAATGAATGATACTCTCTTTATGAAGCAGTACATCAATTTTTTCATAAGGTATTTGAAACAGCCAGTGTGCCTCAATTACTTCCAATCCTTTGTTCATCATAGTTGCGGAATCTATTGTGATTTTCGCACCCATTGACCAATTGGGATGGTTTAAAGCTTCTTGGACTGTTACATTTTCTATTTCTTTTCGGGAGCGATCTCGAAAGCTGCCCCCTGAAGCAGTTAGAATTAATCTTTCAATATTTTTCTCTTTTTCTCCTTGTAATGCCTGGAAAATAGCGGAATGCTCACTATCAACAGGGAGCAGCGAAACATTATTCCTTTTAGCGGCATCCATAACTAAATGGCCTGCCGTAACAAGTGTTTCTTTATTTGCAATTGCAATTGTTTTTCCACATTCAATTGCCTGTAAAGTAGGATGTAAGCCAACACTGCCAAGAACGGCATTAACAAGAATGTCCGCTTTTTCATAAACCGCAATTTCGATTAGTCCTTCATTACCATATGTAAACTTTATATGTGGGAATTCTGCTTTTAATGTATTACAGTCATGATAATCTTGTACAGAAATTAGCTCGGGCTGAAATTCTCCAATAATTTTTCGCGCCATGTCAATATTTTTACCTACGGAAATGGCAGCTAATTTAAATTCTGTTGGATGCTCCCGAATTACATCTAATGTCTGGGTGCCAATCGACCCTGTTGCTCCCATTAAACTAATAATTTTCACAAATTTCATCTCCTAAAAAGTAAAGCACATTCACGTTTTACCAAAGGTGGAATAAGTGCAATAATGGCCAGACAAATAATAAACTGTCAAAGCGATCGAGGATTCCACCATGGCCAGGCAATATTTTACCTGAATCTTTTACGTTAAAGTGACGTTTAAATGCTGATTCGACTAAATCCCCAATTTGTCCAAACACAGAAAGTATCACTGTTATCCCGATTATCGAGCCTTTAATATCAGTGAATAATACAAATAAAACGGCTACAACGACAGCACATACGACACCGCCGATTGATCCTTCAACCGTTTTGTTAGGACTGATTTCCGGCCAAAGCTTTCTCTTTCCCAATGCTTTCCCGATAAAGTAAGCCCCTGAATCTGTCGCCCAAATCATAAATAAGGAATATAAAATATAGACAAGCCCGCCATCTACCCTTGTTTCAAAGAAAAAGTAAAAGCCAATGCCCACATAAAGTGCGGAAAGGATAGTGAATGAAACGTCTTCAAATGTAAAACGATTCTTTGTGATCACGGTATAAGCTAATAATAAGAGTATAAACACTATGCACAGCTCGGTTTTTGAATAATAGAAAGTATCTAGGACGTGCATATATTTCTCAGGGAAAAGGAGGGCCCAAAGAAACAAGACTGATAATAATCCGTGACCGGAAAAGAGGTTTAGGTTTTTCATTTTATATAACTCATACAAGCCAATAGTCGCTAAAAAATACGTTAAAAGTACAAGAGGAATTCCACTATAATAAACAATCGGCAAAAATAATGCCGCGGCAACGACTCCTGTTATGATTCTTTGCTTCATCTAATAGTTCAACACCTTTTTTAGTTCTATAAACCGCCAAACCTGCGCTGGCGATTTTGGAAGGTTTCTATTGCTTCCAGCAAATGTTCCTCACTAAAATCAGGCCACAAAACATCTGTAAACCAAAGTTCGGAGTAAGCCAATTGCCAGAGCATAAAGTTGCTCAAACGTATTTCACCGCTAGTCCGGATTAATAGGTCTGGATCAGCAAAATTAGCCGTCATCATGTAAGATGAAAAGGCTTTTTCGTCTAGTTCTGTTTCCTTCAGTATACCATTATTGCAATCATTTAAGACTTGCTTAACGGCATCGAGAATTTCCGACCGGCTTCCATAATTCAAGGCAAAGTTTAAGACAAGTCCATTATTATGTTTTGTTTCTTCTATAGCTTTTTCAATTGCATGCATGGTATGTACGGGAAGCTGATTTTTATAACCCATCATTTTAACTTGAACATTATTCTCAACTAATTCAGGAAGAAATGTACCTAAAAATTCTTCTGGCAGCCTCATGATATATTCCACTTCATTTTTTGGACGCTTCCAGTTTTCAGTCGAAAAAGCATATAATGTCAGCGTTTTGATTCCAAGCTTATTTGCCAGCATCGTTGTTTTCCGGACCACCTTCATGCCTTCATGATGACCGGCAATTCGCGGCAGCGCCCGTTTCTTTGCCCACCGTCCATTGCCATCCATAATAATCGCCACATGATTAGGTACAGGCATTTTTTTTATTTCTTCTATTTTATCTTGGAGTGTAGAAGAATCTTTTGGGTTCTTCCTAAGCCAAAATTTTTTAAACATAACATTGCTCCTCAATTAGTTAATCAATTCCTCCGATAATAAATCATTTCCAGCAACCCCAGTCTGATGTAATGTAAAGGAATGTCAGGGTAGCATGCTCTTATCATACCAAAAAAGCTAGAAGATATCTCTACTAAATAACTTATGTAAATTTAAAGAAATGAAGAATAGTAAATCAGAGAAGTCCATTACAATATATACAAATTGAAAAAGGGTGAAAATAGTGAAAAAAACCCCCTAAGAAGAGGGTTCTTACTAGAATTCCGGAAATCCGGAAGCAATTTACACTTCTAAAATTTCTTTTTCTTTATCTTTGGTGATTTGATCAATTTTCGTAATATTTTCGTCTGTTAGCTTTTGAATATCATCAGAATAGCCGCGAAGAGCATCTTCAGTAATGTCGCCATTTTTCTCCAACTTCTTTAAATCATCATTGGCATCACGGCGAATGTTGCGGACAGCAACTTTAGCTTCTTCAGATTCTTTTTTAACTAATTTCACTAGTTCCTTGCGGCGCTCTTCTGTCAATTGCGGAATCGCGAGGCGAATGACCATCCCGTCATTAGAAGGATTTAATCCTAAATCAGACTTAAGAATTGCTTTTTCAATATCACCAAGGATGGATTTATCATATGGCTGAATAACAAGCAGTCTAGCTTCCGGTGTTGAAATCCCCGCCATTTGGTTAACAGGTGTGGGTGCACCATAATAATCAACCATAATTCTGTCAAGCAATGAAGCACTTGCTCTCCCGGCACGGATGCTGGCAAGCACGCGTGAATAAGCCTGAATCGCTTTTGTCATTCGATCCTTTGTAGTAGAGATGACTTGTTTTGGCATTATTTTTTCCCCCTAACGATAGTTCCAATTTTTTCACCCATTACGGCTTTTTTAATATTTCCGTGTTCCATAATTGAGAAAACAATAAGCGGGATATCATTATCCATACATAAGGAAGAAGCAGTTGAATCCATGACCGCTAAGCCTTCCTTAAGAACATCCAGGAATGATAGATCTTCGTATTTCGTAGCATTTTCATCAACCCGCGGGTCGGCAGAATAGACCCCATCCACATTGTTTTTCGCCATTAAAATGACTTCCGCATCAATTTCTGCTGCTCTTAAAGCAGCCGTTGTATCTGTAGAAAAATATGGATTACCTGTACCGGCCGCAAAAATGACAACTCGCTTTTTTTCTAGATGTCTAATGGCACGACGTCTGATGTAAGGCTCCGCAACCTGGCGCATTTCAATCGATGTTTGCACCCGGGATTCAATTCCTAAATGCTCCAAGCTATCCTGAAGTGCTAAAGAATTCATGACCGTTGCAAGCATGCCCATATAATCGGCAGTTGCCCTATCCATACCCATTTCACTGCCGATTTTCCCGCGCCAAATGTTGCCGCCGCCAACAACGACTGCAACTTCAACTCCGAGCTCTGCTAGTTCCTTTACTTGAATCGCAATCGATTTGATGACAGAAGGTTTAATTCCAAAGCTCGATTCACCTGCAAGTGCTTCCCCGCTCAATTTTAAAACCACGCGTTTGTACTTAGGACCGCCCATATAAACCTCCATATGTATATTTTTAAAGCGCAAGCGCCTTGGTCAGGCGCTGGAGCTCGATACTAAAATTTATCTTAAAAATAGGGAACACACCGTGTCCCCTATTCAAAAACCTATTACAGTAACATTCCCTTATTATTTCTTTTTAAAGCTAGAGAATATTTGACTATTGTTTGTTTACTTGGTTCATAACTTCTTCAGCAAAGTTGTCTTCGCGCTTCTCGATGCCTTCCCCTACTTCGTAACGTACAAATTCGCGTAAAGTTGCACCTTTAGATTCAACAAATTGACGCACTTTTTGATCAGGGTTTTTAACGAAAGTTTGGTCTAGAACACATACATCTTCAAAATATTTTCCAAGACGGCCTTCTACCATTTTAGCAACGATATTTTCAGGCTTGCCTTCGTTAAGAGCTTGAGTAGTTAACACTTGACGCTCGCGCTCAACTTCTTCTTGTGATACTTGATCACGAGATACATATTTTGGTCTTAGCGCAGCGATGTGCATTGAAATATCTTTAGCAGCATCTGCATCTGTAGTCCCTTCAAGAACTGTTAGCACACTGATGCGTCCACCCATATGAAGGTAAGCGCCAAATGCATCATTATCAGTTTTTGACAGGACTGCAAAACGACGAAGTGAAAGTTTTTCGCCAATTTTGGCAATTGCAGCGTTAATATGGTCGGCAACAACTGTACCGTTTTCCATTGTTTGTGATGTAGCTTCTTCAACTGTTGCTGGTTTGTTTTTAATAAGATGTTGAGCTAGTTCTTTCACTAGTGCTTGGAAACCTTCGTTTTTCGCAACAAAGTCCGTTTCAGAGTTTACTTCAAGAATAACTGCATCGTTACCTTCGGTTAAAATGGAAGTTAATCCTTCAGCCGCAATACGGTCTGCTTTATTAGCAGCTTTAGCGATTCCTTTTTCGCGTAAGAAATCAATTGCTTTTTCCATGTCACCATTTGTTTCTGTAAGTGCCTTTTTACAATCCATCATACCCGCACCCGTTTTTTCACGAAGTTCTTTTACCATTTGCGCAGTAACTGCCATAATTTTTTTCCTCCTTTAATTTCTATGTATTCATATCTTTGCCAATGAACATTAAGATAAACTATTCTTTCGCCGATAGGAAAATAAATTGCAGAAAGAGCATAGAACCTTCATATCGGCATAAGTGCAACTAAGCCTCTGTCTTCGCCTCACGGCTCGCCAATCGGCAAGTTTTCTTTAAAAAAAGGTGATAAAGGGTCTCCCTCTTATCACCTTTCCCTGAAATCACTACTTGGAATTGACTTGCTTATGCTTGAACTTCTTCGCCTTGTTTTGCTTCAAGGATGGCATCTGCCATTTTACCTGTTAAAAGCTTAACCGCACGAATCGCATCGTCATTCGCTGGAATCACTACATCGATTTCATCTGGATCACAGTTTGTATCAACAATACCTACGATAGGAATGTTTAATTTCTTTGCTTCTGCAACCGCGATACGCTCTTTACGTGGGTCGATGATGAAAAGTGCATCAGGAAGCTGTTTCATATCTTTGATCCCGCCTAAGAATTTTTCAAGGCGTTCTTGTTGTTTCTTTAATTGAACAACTTCTTTTTTCGGTAATACTTCGAAAGTGCCGTCTTCAGACATTCTTTCGATATCTTTTAAGCGGGCAATACGCTTTTGGATTGTTTCAAAGTTAGTTAATGTACCACCTAACCAGCGTTGGTTAACATAGTACATACCAGAACGGCCTGCTTCTTCTTTAACAGAATCTTGAGCCTGTTTCTTTGTACCAACAAATAGAACAGTTCCGCCGTTACCAGCAAGTTCCTTCACCCAGTTGTAAGCTTCTTCAACCTTTTTAACTGTTTTTTGAAGGTCGATGATGTAGATACCGTTACGCTCTGTGAAGATATATTTCTTCATCTTAGGGTTCCAACGGCGTGTTTGGTGTCCGAAGTGTACACCAGCTTCAAGCAATTGCTTCATTGAAATGACTGACATGTTATTTCCTCCTAATGGTTTGTTTTCCTCCGCTCCTCTCATTTTTAAACAGAAACTGTCATGAACAGCACCATCTGCTTAAATCAAAGAGCGTGTGTATTAACACCATGAAATACTATAGCACATGTACTATAAACAATCAAGTTGATCTTATAAAAAAATCCCCAGGCATGCCTGAGGATTTTTTTATTTTGTTAGTTAGAGCGTAATTTATCAAGTTCTACTAGAAACTTATCGTTTAAGACTTTAATATATGTTCCTTTCATACCAAGAGAACGAGATTCAATTACCCCTGCGCTCTCAAGCTTTCTTAACGCATTAACAATGACTGAACGGGTAATGCCTACGCGGTCTGCGATTTTTGAAGCAACCAATAAGCCTTCACTGCCATTAAGTTCTTCAAAAATATGCTCAATCGCTTCAAGTTCACTGTAAGACAATGAACTGATTGCCATTTGAACTACCGCTTTGCTTCTAGCTTCTTCTTCAATTTCCTCTGCTTTTTCTCGTAAAATTTCCATACCTACAACCGTTGCACCGTATTCACCAAGAATTAGATCATCGTCTTGGAATTTTTCATGCAGCCTTGCAAGGATTAACGTGCCAAGACGCTCTCCGCCGCCAATAATCGGAACAATTGTTGTCCAACCCTCACGGAAAAGCTCTCTGTTCTCCACAGGAAAAGCAGTATATTGACTTTCAACATCAAGATTTGATGAAGTTTCTTGAATACTAAATAACCCGTTTGTATACTCTTCAGGAAATTGACGGTCCTCGAACATCTTTTTCATTCGCTCATTTTCAATTTGCTGATAAATAGAAAAGCCTAAAAGTTTCCCGCGGCGGCTGACAATGTAAACATTCGCTTCAATCGTCTCACTTAAGGTCTCTGACATTTCCTTAAAGTTAACAGGTTTTCCAGCGGCTTTTTGCAATAATACATTAATTTTTCTCGTTTTTGAAAGTAAATCCATCGTGTTTCTTCCTCCTAATTGACTAAAACCATTATTAAATTTATTGTTTTTTGATGTAATAGCTATATATGCTTCGAACTTCCTACCATATAATCAGGTGATGGAGTCCTGTTCCTAAAGGATGAATTGGCTTAAATCTTTATTTTTAGAAATAGCACCAAGCTTATCATCTACATACTGTGGTGTAATTGCGACTTTCGCCAATGAAATATCAGGAGCTTCAAAAGACAAGTCTTCTAAAAGCTTCTCTAATATCGTATGAAGACGTCTTGCACCAATATTATCTGTATTTTGATTCACTTCGAATGCTACTTCAGCGATTCTACGAATAGCATCGTCAGAAAATTCAATTTGTATACCTTCTGTTTCCAATAATGCTTGGTATTGCTTAATTAAGGCATTATCCGGTTCAATCAAGATTCTAAAGAAATCATCAACAGTCAGCTTCGTTAATTCCACGCGAATTGGAAAACGCCCTTGAAGTTCAGGAATTAAATCAGACGGTTTTGCCATATGAAATGCCCCTGCTGCGATAAATAGAATATGATCCGTTTTAATTGAACCATATTTTGTAACGACTGTTGAACCTTCAACAACTGGAAGAATATCCCTTTGAACACCTTCTCTTGATACATCGGCAGAGGAGCCGCCAGAATTTTTACTGGCAATTTTATCAATTTCATCAATAAAAATGATTCCTGTCTGTTCAGCACGATAAATGGCTTCCGAGGTTACTTCATCCATATCAATGAGCTTTGCAGCTTCTTCACTAGTTAAAACCTTTCTTGCTTCACGAACAGTTAATTTTCTCTTTTTGCGTTTTTTTGGCATAAAACTGCTAAGCGCATCCTGCATATTCATGCCCATTTGCTCAATTCCTGAGCCCTGGAGCATATCAAACATTGATGGAGCTTGCTCCTCGACTTCTACCGTTACAATTTCATCCTCTAATTCACCTAGAGCCAATTTCTCTTTGACAATCTTCCGTTTTTCCTGAACCGAGTAATCTTCCTGATGTGTCTCTTGCTCTGAAGTGGAATTTCCTCCCCCAAACAGCATCTCCAGCGGATTTTTATAGTTGGCTGCTTTTTTTGCTGTAGGAACGAGTAAATCTACAAGCCTGCCGTTGGCATTTGCCTCAGCACGTTCTTTTACACTCTGCATTCGATCCTCTTTTACTAAACGAACAGATGTTTCCGCAAGATCTCTAACCATTGATTCAACATCACGGCCAACATAACCAACTTCTGTGAATTTAGTGGCTTCTACCTTAATAAACGGGGCACCGACAAGCTTGGCAATCCTTCTAGCAATTTCTGTTTTTCCAACACCGGTTGGTCCAATCATCAAAATATTCTTTGGAATTATTTCTTCCCTAAGCTTATCATTCAATAAGCCTCTCCGATATCGGTTCCTTAATGCTACCGCAACCGCCTTCTTCGCATCCTTCTGTCCAATAATATACTGGTCAAGCTTTTCTACAATTTGGCGGGGGGTTAAATTTGTTGTACTTCCCATAGATATTAATCTCCTTCCCGTTATAGCTCTTCCACGATGATATTGTGGTTCGTGTATACACAAATTTCAGCAGCTATTTCTAAAGAAGCTTTCGCTATTTCTTTCGCAGATAAATGTTCTCCTGAATATTTTTTCAGCGAGCGACCTGCAGCTAATGCATAATTTCCCCCTGAGCCAATTGCGAGAATTCCATCGTCAGGTTCGATAACTTCACCAGTGCCGGATACAAGCAGCAAATAGTCCTTATTCATGACTATTAACATTGCTTCCAACTTTCTTAGGATTTTATCGTTTCTCCACTCCTTCGCAAGCTCAACCGCTGCTCTTTGAAGATTGCCATTATACTCCTCTAATTTTCCTTCAAAAAGTTCAAAGAGGGTGAACGCATCAGCAACAGAACCGGCAAATCCTGCCAGTACCTTACCATTAAATATCTTTCTAACCTTTTTTGCTGTGTGCTTCATCACTACAGCATTGCCAAATGTAACTTGACCATCACCAGACATGGAGCATTCCCCATTATGATGGATTGCAAATATAGTTGTTGCATGAAATTGGCCCATTTAGCTAGCCCTCCTTTTGGAGTATTTTCCTTTTGCGTCTTGATCTGATATGTAACAAAAGAATAATTCTAGGACATTTGTTATGGAAACTGTATTCATTTATACCCTCAGATGATTTACACTATACGTTTTTCACCTAATATTCGTGGTTCATCCAAGGAAAGTAGGAAAATACTGATAGCATGTTGGGAATGTTCAATTTTATATTCTGCGTAATTACTCTCCGTTTGTAAATACACTATAAATAAAGTTAAAAAAACATTCACATTTATCATAATATTTTCTTTGCAAGGGCTACTAAATCGTAACATACTTCGATAGCCCTTGCAACAAACTTTACAAAAATTTCACAAAGTTCTGAATTGTTTCCAAGGCACGGTTTGCATGCTTTAAGTTTCTTTCCTGTTTCCCTTTAATTCTTTCTGGCAATTCTGGGAATAATCCGAAATTTGCGTTCATCGGCTGGAAATTACCAGGATTGGCCGTGGTGATATAACGCGCCATGCTGCCAATAGCGGTTTCAGCGGGAAAGATAACAGGGTCCATCCCTTGAACCAATCGGGAGGCATTGATGCCCGCAATTAATCCGCTAGCCGCCGATTCGACATATCCCTCAACACCGGTCATTTGACCAGCGAAGAATAAATCTTCACGGTTTTTGAATTGATAAGTTGCTTCCAGTACCTTTGGTGAATTAATAAAGGTATTGCGGTGCATAACACCATAGCGAATAATTTCTGCATTTTCAAGACCGGGGATTAACTGAATAACTTCTTTTTGTGCACCCCACTTTAAATGTGTCTGAAATCCGACAATATTAAATAGAGTTCCAGCTGCATCATCTTGACGGAGCTGTATAACTGCAAATGGCCTTTTTCCGGTTTTCGGATCCTCTAAACCAACCGGTTTTAATGGTCCAAATAACATCGTCTTTCGCCCTCTTGCTGCCATTACCTCAATTGGCATACAGCCTTCGAAAAAGATTTCCTTTTCAAATTCCTTTAATGGCACTGTCTCTGCTTGAGTAAGGGCTTCATAAAAACGATTAAACTCCTCTTCCGTCATTGGACAGTTTAAATAGGCTGCATCGCCCTTATCATAGCGGGATTTCAAATAAACCTTATCCATGTTGATACTTTCTTTTTCCAGAATCGGTGCTGCAGCATCATAAAAATAAAGGTATTCCTCGCCCGTTAAGCTTTTCAACTGTTCCGAGAGGTGCGGACTTGTTAGTGGTCCTGTTGCAATCACAGTAGGACCTTCAGGAATTTCGACTACTTCCTCGTTAACGACGGTAACGTTCTCATGGTTTTTGACCAGTTCGGTAACTTTTGCAGCGAATTCATGACGGTCAACTGCCAATGCACCGCCTGCAGGAACGGAACACTCGTCAGCCGCAGCTATAATCACGGAATCAAGCTTTCTCATTTCTTCTTTTAAGACGCCAACGGCATTTGTCAATGTATTGGCCCTGAGTGAATTACTGCAAACCAATTCTGCAAATTTATCTGTATGGTGCGCTGGTGTCTGCTTTACTGGACGCATCTCATAAAGGCGTACCTTAATGCCGCGTTTGGCAATTTGCCATGCCGCCTCACTTCCCGCCAATCCGGCACCAACTACGTTTATTTCTTTCATGTTATACCTCCTGAAATTCTTCCATAAACATTGGTTAAGTAATATTTTGAATAGAATAGTACTATTTATATATCTTTCCCACATTTAAGTCCATCTAGCATTGTACTATACGGATGAAAAAGAAAAAAGTTTTAAATACTTACAAAAATAAAAAAGAGTGGAACTTTCCCACTCTTAGCTTTGCTGCTCTTCCTTGTAATCACAATTCGAACATTGGACCTGAACACCTTTTTTTAATTTCTTTTCAACTAGCAGCCCTTCACATTTTGGACAGGGGCGAGGTAATGGTTTATCCCATGAGATAAACTCACATTCCGGATATCTGGTGCAGCCATAGAATAGCCTTTTTTTCTTACTTTTACGTTCGATAATTTGTCCTTCCTTACATGTAGGACAGGTAACACCAATTTCCTTGACGATCGGTTTTGTATTGCGGCAATCAGGGAAATTGCTGCAAGCCATGAATTTTCCGTAGCGGCCCATTTTAAACACCATTGGACTGCCACAGTTTTCACAATCCTCACCGGCCGGTTCATCTTTTATTTCTATTTTTTCCATTTCCTTTTCTGCTATTTTTAAATTTGTCTCGAACTCCTGGTAAAATGCATCTATGACTTTTATCCAGGTCATTTTTCCATCTTCAACGTGGTCTAATCCCTTTTCCATTCTCGCTGTAAATTCCACATTTATGATTTCCGGGAAAAATTCTACCATCACTTCATGAATGATTTCCCCTAGTTCAGTAGGTACAAACCGTTTATTATCTAGGGCAACATAGCCCCGCTTCTGAATTGTATCCAATGTTGGCGCATATGTCGACGGGCGGCCAATCCCCAATTCTTCGAGCGCCTTTACAAGTCGTGCTTCCGTATACCGCGGTGGCGGCTGCGTGAAGTGCTGCTTAGGATCAATATCCTTTTGAAACACTTCATCTCCTTCTTTGAGATCCGGAAGCATTTTATCTGGGCCATCTACTTGGTCATCTGTGCCCTCAACATAAAGCTTCATAAAACCAGGAAACTTGATTTTAGACCCGGTAGCTCGGAATTGTACATTTCCATTCTGCAAGTCCACACTCATCGTATCCATGATTGCTTGGGCCATTTGACTCGCCAAGAAACGCTCCCAAATTAATTTGTATAAACGAAATTGATCTCTAGAAAGAAATGCCTTCAAACTATTCGGGTCTCTTAACGTGCTCGTTGGTCGAATCGCCTCATGGGCATCTTGAGTTTTTACTTGTTTTTTTTCTTTCCTTTGATCATTTTTTAAATAATTTTCACCATATTCTGCTTGTATATATTCAGCTGCCTCTGCTTGCGCAATTTCAGAAATGCGGGTCGAATCTGTTCTCATATAGGTAATGAGACCGACTGTTCCTTCTTTTCCTAATTCAATTCCTTCGTAAAGCTGCTGAGCAAGCATCATCGTTTTCTTAGCACGGAAGTTAAGCTTTCTTGCTGCTTCCTGCTGCAAGGAAGAAGTAATAAATGGCGGAGCGGGGTTTCTTCTTCGTTCTTTTTTTGTCACTGAGATGACCTTGAACTTGTTGTCATCCAGTTCCTTAAGAATCGCCTGAACATCCTGCTCGGATTTAAGCTCAGCTTTTTCTTGGCCGGCTAAAGAATGAAAAACTGCATTAAATTGATCATTCCCTTTTAAAAATTCGCCTTCAATCGTCCAATACTCCTCTGGAGTAAAAGCTTTTATTTCTTTTTCTCTGTCGATAATCAGACGCACCGCTACAGATTGAACCCTTCCTGCACTCAGCCCTTTTTTCACCTTTTTCCAAAGTAAGGGGCTGATATTATAGCCAACTAGACGGTCGAGAATCCTGCGCGCCTGCTGGGCATCAACTAGATCCATATTAATCGGGCGGGGATGCTTAAAGGATTCTTTTATCGCATCTTTAGTAATTTCATTGAAAACTACCCGGCAGTCAGATGTAATATCAACATCTAAACTATGTGCTAAATGCCAGGCAATTGCTTCCCCCTCACGATCCGGGTCAGCTGCAAGATATATTTTCTTGGCCTTCTTAGCTGCTGTTTTTAATTCCTTTAGTACTGGACCCTTACCACGAATGGTTATATATTTTGGTTCAAAGTTATTTTCGACATCGACACCCATTTGGCTCCGCGGCAAATCGCGAACATGCCCCATTGATGCCTTAACTTTATATTTATTTCCTAAATATCGTTCAATCGTTTTCGCTTTTGCTGGCGATTCGACGATTACAAGAAAATCTGCCATTTAAATCCTCCTTAAGAGGGAAAGTGTTAAAGCGCCTTGAATCCGGCGAATCCCGTTTCTAAGATGCTTACGAATTGATAAGTTTTCCTAAATCCCAGTATAACAACTTGGAGCGGAGAAAATACTTTACAAAACTGCCTATCCCAAAATTTCAAAATATATGTTAATTACAAGTTTATTTAATCATTTTTTATATATTCTATTTTTCGAACATCTGTTGGAAAATGTATAACATATTAGAAATTATTGCAACCTTTTTAAGCTAATTTCTCCACATATTCAGAAAAAACCTGCTAAATTTGCTAATTTATTTTAAAGATTACTAGTTAATTTTCCGTTTACCTGATTTCTTCTAGAATATCTTTTGCACTGGTCACTAGTTTAGCCCCATGTTGAATCAATTCGTTAGCTCCAATGGAATAAGGATTAAATATGCTCCCAGGCAGCGAAAACACATCTCGTCCCTCGTTAACCGCATAATTTGCCGTTATCAGTGATCCGCTTTTTCGTTTTGCTTCTATAATAAACGTCCCATTGGATAGACCGCTAATGATACGATTCCGTGCTGGGAAATGCCATCTGAGCGGTTTGGTGTCTGGTGGATATTCCGAGACGACAAGTTGTGTTTTCATCATTTCTAATGCGAGTCCCATATTTTCTTTTGGGTAAATATGATATAAACCCCCAGCAATAACTGCGATTGTTTTCCCGCCATTTTTTATTGCGTATTCATGCGCTAGCGCATCAATCCCTTTTGCTAAACCGCTGACAATGAGCACACCATTGTCAATTAATTCGGGGAAGATTAACCTAATAGCATTTTTTCCATATGGTGTCGCCTGCCGTGAACCTACCACGGCAAGTTTTGGTTCTCTCTCAAGTAAAGATAGATCTCCCTTCACAAACAAAGCCCAGGGCGGCTGATAGATTTCTTTTAAATATCGAGGGTATTCCTTATCGATAATCGTAATGACCGTAATATCATTGGTCTCATATTGGCGAATTTGTTCGTGAATTATTTCAGGATGAAGAGATATAATGGAAGATTTGGCAAAGGAGCTTTCGCGGTTAGTCGGTGAAAACAAGGAAATCTGCTGCGGCGTTTGGGTTTGGTGCCGGTACAAGGACTGAAGTGTCGGGTCATTTTTTAACATTTGAAAAACAGTATTCCAGGAGATATTTGGGTAATGAAGCAAATGAATCAGTTTTTCTTTAAAGTCATCCATCTTAAACGATTCCTCCTTAATAGTTAGGCTGTGTTAAAAGAGAATGTTGATTTCCATTCCAGGCGCTTCGCGCGGGGNAGGAGTCTCGCGCCTTCCACTCCAATCAACATTGTGCTCAAAATCAACAATGTTCTTTAACACAGCCAATATTTATTATACATGCAGAAATAGCCCCTCAATTATGAGGGACTATCTGTATTAACTTGATGTAAAATATTAGTGTGTCTGGCTCCAGGCGCCATCGGCTCGAGTCATAAGCCAATCCGTCGAGAAGGTTAAAGAGCAACCTTCCCGCCGGCTCGTCTTATGCTTACCGCCGATAAGCAGGCGCCTTCCGCTTTTCAGTGTGTTTTACATTTTTCGTATAAACCTTGTTCTTTTAATACTTCGATTAAGGTTTCACCCATTACTGATGGGGTATCAGCTACTTTAATGCCGCATGCGTTCATGACGCGGATCTTTTCGTCTGCAGTTCCTTTACCGCCAGAAATAATCGCGCCGGCATGGCCCATGCGCTTTCCTGGAGGCGCAGTTCGTCCGCCAATAAAGCCGACAACAGGTTTTGTCATGT
This sequence comes from Neobacillus vireti, assembly GCF_001026695.1. GTDB lineage: Bacteria > Bacillota > Bacilli > Bacillales > Cytobacillaceae > Neobacillus > Neobacillus vireti. The sequence continues at coordinate 476,246 of NZ_LDNB01000002.1, read as the reverse complement.
TTGCTTTTACCCATTCTGCCGCTTCTTCTTCAGCCGTTCCGCCAATTTCACCAATCATGATAACGGCATATGTTTCAGAGTCTTCATTAAAAGCTTTTAGCACGTCGATAAAGTTTGTCCCGTTAACAGGATCGCCGCCAATACCAACAGCTGTTGTTTGTCCAAGACCAGCTTGTGTTAATTGATGAACCGCTTCGTATGTTAAGGTTCCAGAGCGGGAAACAACACCGACATGGCCTTTAGTGTGGATATATCCAGGCATGATACCAATTTTACATTCATCAGGAGTGATGACACCTGGGCAGTTTGGACCAACTAAACGAGTCTTCTTGCCTTCCATATAACGCTTTACTTTCACCATATCTAAAACTGGGATATGTTCGGTAATACAAATTGCTAAATCCAATTCTGCATCAACCGCTTCGATAATGGCATCTGCTGCAAACGGAGCTGGAACATAAATGACGGATGCTGTTGCGCCGGTAGCTTCAACTGCTTCTTTCACTGTATTGAATACAGGCACACCTTCAACTTCCATGCCGCCCTTACCTGGAGTAGTACCGCCAACAATTTGTGTACCGTATTCAAGCATTTGTTTTGTATGAAAAAGGGCTGTAGATCCAGTTATCCCTTGAACAATAACTTTTGTATCTTTATTAATAAAAACGCTCACGTTAATTCCCCTTTCTTATGATCCTATTTCACTAATGCAACGATTTTTTGTGCGCCGTCTGCCATGGATTCAGCAGCAATAATGTCTATGCTTGACTCAGAAAGGATTTTCTTACCTAAGTCAACATTTGTTCCCTCTAAACGAACAACAAGTGGAACACTTAGACCAACCTGCGACGCCGCTTCTACTACACCTTCTGCGATAACATCACACTTCATGATTCCGCCAAAGATATTAACGAAAATACCTTTTACGTTTGGATCAGAAAGGATAATTTTGAATGCTTCTGTAACCTTTTCAGCTGTAGCACCGCCCCCAACATCAAGGAAGTTAGCGGGGTCGCCGCCGTAATGCTTAACGATGTCCATTGTTGCCATCGCAAGACCGGCTCCATTAACCATACAGCCGATATTTCCATCTAAGGAAATATAGCTTAAATCATATTTAGATGCTTCGATTTCTTTGGCATCCTCTTCTTCAAGGTCACGATAAGCTAGTACATCTTTTTGACGATATAACGCATTGGAGTCAAAGTTTAATTTGGCATCTAATGCGATTACTTTGCCATCACCTGTAACGACAAGTGGATTAATTTCGGCAATCGAGCAGTCCTTTTCAATGTAGGCATTGTATAAAGCTGTCATGAACTTTACCGCTTGATTGACTAACTCTTTTGGAATATTGATATTAAAGGCGATTCGGCGTGCCTGGAATGGCTGTAAGCCAATCACTGGGTCGATTTCTTCTTTAAAGATTTTCTCCGGAGTCTTTTCAGCAACCTCTTCAATTTCAGTACCGCCTTCTTCAGAAGCCATTAACACAACACGTGAAGTGGCGCGGTCTAATACTAAACCAACATAATACTCTTTTTTGATGTCACAGCCTTCTTCAATGAGGAGACGCTTTACTTCTTTACCCTCAGGACCCGTTTGGTGTGTTACCAAGGTTTTTCCAAGGATTTCATTTGCATATGTACGAACCTCATCAAGGTTTTTCGCAACCTTAACACCACCGGCTTTCCCCCGTCCGCCTGCGTGAATTTGCGCTTTTACGACACACACTTTAGTGCCTAATTCTTTCGCCGCTTCCACTGCCTCTTCAACCGTGAATGCCACTTTTCCGTTTGGAACCGCTACCCCGAATTGCTTGAGGATTTCTTTCCCTTGATACTCATGGATATTCATTTCCCATCCTCCTAAATCTTACTCTTCTAAAAATTGACTCCGTTTTCATTTTATATAATGACAGATACCTTGTCCACCAATATGCAAAAAAATTATATTTTAATAATATCCTTGATTGGTGCGAAGCTTTTTCGATGATAAGGAGTTATCCCATACTGCTGAATCGCGTTTAAATGTTCCTTTGTCCCATACCCCATATTTTGCTGAAAGTGATATCTTGGGTATTCCAGCGAGATTTCCTTCATCAGCTTGTCTCTAGCCACTTTTGCAATAATTGAAGCAGCTGCGATCGAAATACTTTTGGCATCCCCTTTAATAATCGATTCTGATGCGTAGGGAATTTCTAGCTTCATTGCATCAATCAGCAAAAAATCCGGTTTTGGCTGTAACGATGCGATTGCTGCTTTCATTGCTTTTTTTGCGGCCTCATAAATATTAATCTCATCAATTTCGTTTGCATCAATCATCGAAACACTAAATGCCAGTGCTTCTCTGCGAATAATGGCATCGTATTCCAGGCGTTTCTTTTCAGATAGTTTTTTAGAATCATCAATTCCAGCCAAGAAAAAGTCAGCAGGCAAAATGACAGCCGCTGCCGCAACCGGACCTGCAAGCGGACCTCTGCCAACTTCATCGACACCTGCAATCAATTCAAAGCCATTAGAACGCCATTTAGTTTCATAGGTATTCATCTCAAGGAATTTTTCTTTTAACCGCTGTTCCTCCGCAATCTGCTTGCGCCATTTCTGTATTATCTGTTGAACACCCTTGCGCTCATCTTGAAGAATTTGTATCAAAAACGGATCTTGCTCATCCTTAATATTTGCTAATTGTCGTGCTACTTCTGCAATTGTTTGTACCTTCATTTTTTTCACCCGTTGTAATGATACATTGTCATGAGTGATTTTACAATATACAAAAAAGCACACGAAAATCAATATGAATTCGTGTACTATTTTAAGTTTAGGTTATAATTAGATTTTTGAGTTTAACGGTGTTGCCGTTTCCAAATATTTCTTGTTCTAATCTTCTGCCTGTCGGTGTCGCCGCCAGTCCGCCCTCAGCAGTTTCCCTTAACGAAGAAGGCATCGATTGGCCAATCAAGAACATCGCATGAATGACTTCATCACAAGGAATTCTGCTTGTGACACCGGCAAGTGCCATATCCGCTGCCGTAATGGCATTGGATGCACCCATAGCATTCCGTTTTACACAAGGGACTTCCACTAACCCTGCTACTGGGTCACAAACTAATCCAAGCATATTCTTTAAAGTGATAGCCATCGCCTCTGCAGCCTGTTGTGCAGTGCCGCCAGCCAATTCTACAATTGCCGCAGCCGCCATACCGCTTGCAGAGCCAACTTCCGCTTGGCAGCCCCCTGCAGCACCAGAAATAGAGGCGTTATTTGCAACCACGAAACCGAAGGCTGCTGCTGTAAACAAAAATTCAATCATTTCCTCACGGGTCGGCTGCAATTTTTCCTTTACAGCAAATAAAGTCCCCGGCACTACGCCTGCCGAACCTGCAGTTGGTGTGGCACAGATTACGCCCATAGCAGCATTCACTTCATTGGTCGCTACCGCTTTACTGACCGCATCTAATAGAACCTCACCCCCAAGGGCCTTTCCGCTTTTAATATAGTTCTGAATAAGCACAGCGTCACCGCCGGTAAGGCCTGTATGGGAATGGACGCCCCTAAGGCCTCTTTCCACCGCCTGTTCCATTACCGTTAAATTCTTATCCATTTTCGCGATTATTTCTTCTCTTGTTAGACCCGATACTTCTATCTCTTGACGGATCATGATTTCCGCTATTTTTACTTGATTCGTTTCTGCAAGTTGAACAAGCTCCGCTACATTTCGAAACATGATCATCCCCCCTGATGTTGATTAATCTATTCCGCCATCCGAATAATTTTCGTTACATTTGCAAGATTACTTAATTCCTCAATCACCATATTTTCAATTTTTTGGTCGACTTCAATGACCATTAAGGCCATTTCCCCTTTATCCAACCTTGAAACCTCCATATGGCCGATGTTAATTTCATATTTTGATAATACACTAGTTACTGCTGAAATAATTCCAAATCGGTCTTGGTGCACAACCAAGATTGCGGGATGTTCACCGGACAACTTTAACGGGAAGGAGTTTAATTCGGTAATTTCAATGGTTCCGCCGCCAATTGAAATCCCGACCAGCTCAAGTTCTTCGTCCCCGCCATATAGATTGATTTTAACAGTATTTGGATGATCGGTTACTGCTTCTTCAGTCTGAAACACAACCTCTAAACCAAGGTCCTTTGCTATTACCAATGATTTAGGCATTCTTTCATCAAAAGTATCCAGATCTAGAAGCCCCGCAACAATCGCAAAGTCTGTTCCGTGTCCCTTATAGGTTTTTGCAAATGAACCGTATAATGAGATAATTGCCTTTTTAGGAAGTTTGCCAAACAATGTCCTAGCGACCCTGCCAATGCGAGCTGCACCTGCTGTATGAGAGCTTGACGGTCCAATCATGACCGGACCGATAATATCAAAAGCTGATCGGTATTTCATTTAAGTACGCTCCTTTTATCTTGTCATCAATCATAGTCGTTATTTTTATTTTACGAGAATAGTTCCAATGTAACCAGAGATAAATGCTGGTAAAAGTAAAAAAATGAAAGAAATAACGTTTTTCTTTCCCATCGGCTAAAAAATAAGCCCCCCATTCAGGAGAGCTTCATGCAATTTCATTATTCCTTCATTAGATCGGCTGGCCGTTCAAACGTAAGCCGTCCAAATTTCTCCGACCTAATCTCTCTGATCACCAATTCCGATACCTTATCATAATCGACGATGCCGCCAGCCATCAAACAGCCCCGAAGTACACCGATATGATCAAACATTTCAACAACGTTTTCAGACAGACTTTCCAGATTGTAACGTTCTTTTAAACGCTCTGGATAGGCATGTTCTAAAAATCTAAGCGAGTATACGGTCAGGTCCTGAAGGTTTAATAATGTATCTTTAATCGCTCCAGTTATAGCCAATTTCATCCCAACCTCTTGGTCTTCAAACTTTGGCCATAAAATCCCCGGAGTATCGAGCAATTCCATTTCCTTGCCAACTTTAATCCATTGCTGTGATTTCGTTACCCCCGGGGTATTGCCTGTCTTGGCGATATTTTTTTTGGCGAGACGATTGATAAGCGTCGATTTCCCTGCATTAGGAATGCCAACAATCATCGCACGAATCGCCCTTGGGTTAACGCCTTTTGCTCTCATTCGATCAAATTTTTCTTTAAGAATTTCATGTGAGGCTTGGACAATCGTTTTCATTCCTTCTCCAGCCTGAGAATTTATTGCCAGGGCTTTTATCCCTTTATCCGCAAAGTGGGCAATCCATTCCCTTGTCACGTCTTTATCTGCCATATCCGCTTTATTTAACAAGACTAATCTTGGTTTATGCTGGATAATTTCATCAATCATCGGGTTTCGCGAGGAATACGGGATTCTTGCATCAACCAATTCAAAAATAATGTCAACCAGTTTTAACTTTTCCGTGACCTCTCTGCGAGCCTTGGCCATATGGCCAGGAAACCATTGGATCGTCAAAGCTGCCACCTCCTCTAAAAGCGTAAGCGCCTTGACCAGCCTTAGGCATAGCATAAGACAAGCCGGCAGGAAGGTTGCTTTTTAACCTTCATGACGGATTGGCTGTAGACCATAGAGGGGCTAGGCGCTGAAGCTGGATAGTAAGTTCTATTTCACTGTAACAAAATGTGCATCTTTAATCGGCCAATAGACAACATTAGTTTTCCCGATTACCTTACTCATTGGAATCGTTCCGATGTGTCTGGAATCTTTACTCCAGCGGCGATTATCTCCCATGACAAACAATTGCCCTTTCGGAACTGTTTGCCGGCCGATTTTTTCTTGCAAAGTAAACGGATCGGTTAACGGACCGTCCTCTACTTGTTTTTTATATTCATCCAAATACGGCTCTTTATACGCTTTTCCGTTAACATATAACGTATCATCTTTATACTCGATTGTATCGCCTGGCAGTCCAATTACACGTTTTATATAATCCTTTTTCTCCGGGGCATGAAAAACGATGATATCAAACCGCTTCGGCTCTCCAATTTCATAACTGAACTTATTAACAATCATTCGGTCTTGGTCTTTCAATGTCGGCATCATCGATAGGCCATCAACTACAATTGGAGCAAAAAGAAAGTAGCGGATAACCGCTGCCAAGGCTACAGCAATCAACAGGGCCTTTGTCCATTCCCAAAGTTCATTTTTCTTTTTTGTCATACAATCCCCACCAATCACTATTAAAAAAAATGTTTTATACAGCCTATTTTACATAACTTAAACAAATTTAACACGATGGGATTATCTTTTTAATCAAACTTTAATAATTTGTTTAAAAAACAGTAACAATTCGGGGAGTCCAATATGATTATTCTTTCTATCAAAGAAGAAGATATGTATTAAAAAAAAGAGCCTGCTCCTAAAGCAAGCTCTTTCCTTTTCATATTAGCGGATCTCTTTAATTCTTGCTTTTTTACCGCGAAGTTTACGCAAGTAGTAAAGCTTAGCACGGCGAACTTTACCGCGGCGAATTACTTCAAGCTTCGCAATTTTTGGTGTATGAACAGGGAAAGTACGCTCAACGCCTACTCCGTAAGAAATTTTACGAACTGTAAAAGTTTCGCTAATTCCACCACCACGACGCTTAATCACAACACCTTCAAATAACTGAATACGCTCACGAGTTCCCTCGACAACTTTAACGTGTACACGTACAGTGTCACCAGGACGGAACGCTGGAAGATCAGTGCGAAGTTGTTCTTTTGTGATTTCTTCAATCAATTTTTGCATCGTTTTCAACTCCTTCCAACAGATGCTCATGCACATAAATTCCCTTATACCCTGCAGCGGAACATCGTTATAAGACTATCACTGAAATATATCAGCCCAAGTCACAAGTAGTATCATACCATATTTATTGCAGGCTCGCAATATTACTCGCAATCTTTTTTTACTTCTTCTAACCATTTTTCTTGTTTTGCTGTGAGTTCTATTTTATCCAATAAATCCGGGCGTCTTAAAAGTGTACGGCGTAATGCCTCTTTATTCCGCCATTCTTCAATTAATTTATGATTTCCTGACAACAATGTATCAGGCACCTTCATGCCGCGAAAATCTGCGGGTCTAGTGTAATGTGGGTGCTCTAAGAGCCCCGTACTAAACGAATCCTTCTGATGTGATTCCTGATTTCCTAATACTTCCGGTAAAAGACGGACCACACTGTCGATCACGACCATTGCTCCAAGCTCGCCGCCAGTCAGGACATAATCACCAATCGAGATTTCATCCGTTACCACATGCTCACGGATTCGTTCATCATAACCCTCATAATGGCCGCAAATAAATAGTAAATGCTCTTCATTTGCCAGCTCCTCCGCTTTTCGCTGCTCATAGCGTTCGCCTTGCGGGCAAAGCAAAATCACCCTTGGTTTGCTGCTTTTGGCCTTTTCCTTCAGAGCTGCAACCGCATCAAAGATTGGCTGCGGTTTTAATACCATGCCTGCCCCGCCGCCATATGGATAGTCATCAACCGTTGAATGTTTGTTATCGGCATATTCACGGAAATTTACGACATTATAGTTGACCGCTGATTTCTCGGCCGCTTTCTGCAAAATTGATTGTCCCAGCACGCCGGAAAACATTTCTGGAAATAAGGTCAGAATATCAATCTGCATCATGAAAGTAATCCTTCCATTGGCTCAATGATAACGATTTTTTCTTGTACATCCACTTTCTTAACTACATCATGGATATACGGGATTAGGACTTCCTTACCGCCTTTTCCTTTAACCACCCAAACATCATTGGCACCAGGGGAGAGAATTTCAGCTATTTTTCCGATTTCCTCTCCTTCAGTTGTGGAAACAAGGCAGCCGATAATTTCGTGGTAATAAAATTCATCTTTTGCTAATGTGCTAAGTTGTGATTCCGGCACTTTCAAAATTCCGTCCCTGAATTTTTCAACTTCATTGATATTATTAAAACCTTCAAATGTAAGTAATTCAAAATTTTTATGTGTCCTGTGGCTTTTGACTGTTAGTTCAAATGGGGTATTTGAATTTGGCATAAACAAATATAAAACATTCCCGGCTTTATAGCGTTTCTCAGGGAAGTCAGTTTTTGAAATGACTCGTACTTCACCTTTTATCCCCTGTGTATTGACGATTTTCCCAACGTTGAACCATTTTTCCATATTTTTCACACCTCTAGCGAATTTCTACTATTACACCGTCGCTTACGATAATTTCAGATTGGCCAAACCGTTCATCCCAATTGTCACCGACGTTTAATTCTACAAGGGCCTGAACTTCTTTTTCCTTTATTTCACTGCCTAAGGGTAGGATATGTAATTGTTCCGCTTGAAACTCAAGAAGCTTTATTTTTTCTTTGCGCATTTGAATTTCTTTTTCAAATTGTTTTTTTAATGTTCCCGGTGAAAGGCTTTTGGACTTTTCTAACCGTTTTAATTCGAATTGAAGCTGATCGCACTCTTTCTGGAGCTGCAGCTTCTTGGAATGATAACCATTGAAAAGCTGTTGTTTACTATTTTCTGTTAATAGTTGCTTAACGATAACTGCTTGGATTATTTGCATAATAAGGCCCCCTTTTGCATTTTTTATAGCAAAAAAGGGAGGATTTTTATTCCTCCCTTTTATCTAGATGCAAAAAGCTATTCACCAATTTCTAGAAAAATTTTCTTTTGTTGTGATGATCCCGCTGCATATACAACAGTTCTAATGGCCTTTGCAACACGCCCCTGCTTGCCAATCACTTTTCCCATGTCTGTCTTGTTAACAGAAAGCAGATAGGTAATTCGCGAATCGTCTTCCGTGACAAGCACATGCACATCTTCCGGAAAATCAACAAGAGGCTTAACAATCGTTTCGATTAGGTCCTTCATAATCGCCTGCGATTACTTGCTTAATTTTGCATTATGGAATTTTTCCATGATGCCTTGGTTTGAGAACAGGTTCCGAACAGTATCAGATGGTTTTGCACCGTCTTTTAACCATTTAAGAACTAATTCTTCGTTGATTTCTACTTTAGCCGGTTGCGTTACAGGGTTGTAAGTTCCAACGATTTCAATGTAACGTCCGTCACGAGGAGAACGAGAATCTGCTACTACGATACGATAGAAAGGAGTTTTTTTAGCTCCCATACGTTTTAAACGAATTTTAACTGCCATTTTAAATAAGCACCTCCGAATAGTTTCACACAAGATAGTATAATATCAATTCTTAAATCATTTGTAAAGTGTTTTTTCTTTACAGTCATTATTTCCAATAATTCCGCAAAATAAAACGAGTAATTTTTTGAAATTAGATGACTGTCTAGCTCCAGCGCCTAGGGGCTCGAGTCATAAGCCAATCGCTTCGGAAGGCAAAAGAACGCCTTCTGTCAGCGCCTGTCTTATGCTTGTCGCCCCTGACCAAGGCGCTTCCGCTTTTCGATTTAAAACGGTTTAAATGGAAATTTAAACCCGCCTTTTTTCTTGCCTTTTTGCTGCATGCCTGTCATTTGCTTCATCATTTTTTTCATATCTTCAAACTGTTTGAGCAAACGATTCACTTCAGTGACAGTACGGCCGCTGCCTTTGGCAATCCTGTTTTTCCGTTTGGAGTTCAGGATTTCCGGATTATTTTTCTCTGCCTTGGTCATCGACCTGATGATTGCTTCTACATGGGCAATTTGCTTCTCATCGATTTGCATATTATTCAAACCTTTGATTTTGTTTGCACCAGGCATCATTTTTAATAATTCATCAAGCGGACCAAGATTGCGGACCTGGCCGAGCTGTTCCAAAAAATCCTCCAGCGTAAATGACGCTGTCCGCATTTTCTGCTCTAACTCTTTCGCCTTTTGTTCATCGACATTCGCCTGTGCCTTTTCAATCAGGGTCAGCACATCGCCCATGCCGAGAATTCTTGAAGCCATTCGTTCTGGATGGAACGGTTCCAATGCGTCCATTTTCTCGCCAAGACCGACAAATTTAATCGGCGTTTGGGTTACAGCGCGAATTGAGAGTGCGGCTCCGCCTCGAGTATCACCGTCTAGCTTTGTCAAGACAACTCCGGTTAAACCAAGCTGTTCATTAAAGCTTTGAGCTACATTGACAGCATCCTGCCCCGTCATGGCATCAACAACAAGGAAGATTTCATCCGGCTTGGTTAATTCTTTAATGTCCTTCAGCTCGCCCATTAATGCTTCATCGACATGCAGACGGCCAGCCGTATCAATCAAGACATAATCATGATGCTCCTCTTTCGCCTTCTCAATTGCCTGTTTGGCAATTTCAACCGGGCTCACTTGATCGCCGAGAGAAAAAACCGGCATATCTAATTGTTTGCCGAGAGTCTGCAGCTGCTTAATTGCAGCCGGACGGTAAATATCCGCGGCAACTAGCAATGGCTTGCGATTGTACTTCTTTCGAAGCAAGAGCGAAAGCTTACCAGTTGTTGTCGTTTTACCAGCACCCTGCAGCCCGACCATCATGATGACCGTTGGCGGACGGTTTGATGCTGCTATCTTGCTTTGCTCGCCCCCCATTAACGCGGTCAATTCCTCATTAACAATTTTAATGATTTGCTGACCTGGAGATAAGCTTTTTAGTACTTCCACCCCTACGGCACGTTCGCTGACTTTTTTCACAAAGTCTTTGACAACTTTGAAATTTACGTCAGCTTCAAGCAGCGCAAGGCGGACTTCGCGCATCATTTCTTTAACATCCGCTTCCGAGACCTTCCCTTTTCCACGGATTTTTTGGATAGTATTTTGCAGTCGGTCGGCTAATCCTTCAAATGCCATTCATGCCGCCTCCTAATCTAATTTCTCAAGCTCGGCAACAGTTTCTAACATTGCCTGCTTTGAAGGGTTCTCCTCATTAAGCAATTCTTTTACGTGCTTGATTAGTTTTACGCGCTCTTGAAATTTCTGGAATAATCGCAGCTTTTCCTCGTACTCCTCAAGCATTGCTTCCGTCCGTTTAATATTATCATACACGGCCTGACGGCTTACATCATATTCTTCAGCAATTTCCCCAAGGGAGTAATCATCTAAATAATAGAGAGACATATAGCTTTGCTGCTTTGGTGTTAACAACGAATAGTAAAAATCATAAAGATAGTTCATTCGTGTTGTCTTTTCAAGCATCATGCATGGGTTCCCTCCAATACCAATGTTAAGTGAAAAGCCTTTACAAGAGTAGTTTACACAGTCATACTATTTCTGTCAAGAAAATATCTTTACATAGAGGGACTAATAGAAAAGACACTACCGCACTATCCCTATATATATTACTTCTTTCTGTTCTTTGCTTCAAGCAAACGTTTCATGCGTTCTTCCTTTTCTTCAGTGGACACTTCCGGTACGGGATTCCGCTTTTTCGCAACTGTTGGCAGCGAAGGTTCCCGCCGCTTTTCCTTCGTTTTTTCTTGCTTAGATTCTGTTACCTCTCGTTTACTTTCAACCCTTGACTTCACCTTTGCCTTCGCCCTTGAAAGCTGCTTTAATACTGCTGCACCTTCCTGTTCACCTTTTTTCGAGGGTTTCTTCCGCAGGTGCAGTAAGGATAGAAATGGCTGAAAGCCTAGTCTCCTTATTAGAATCTCGAACACAAGCAGGAGGAAAGCAGCTAATAAAAGCTGTTCACTAATTGGTTCTTTGCGTTTTGGCTTTTGTTGTAACGGTCGAAACGCTTCCTTTGCCGCCTGCAATTCTTTTCCGCCTGTAAGCTCCGCGAGCTCTTTTAATAAAGCAGTATTGGTTGCTTTTAACAAATATTCATCCGAATAGGGAACCGAAAAGCCTGTTTGAAACAATTTATCCTGCCCTTCCTCGCTCGTTTGTTTCACACGCAAAAAATACATACCGGGCTTATTTGGAAAACTCACTTCAAATTCACCTGGAGCTGTCGGCTTAGAATTTGTGTCGATGACCGTACCATTTTGTGAAACAACAGATACATCTAATGGACTAAATTGCCCATCTGCTGCTTTTAATTGGACCACCGTATTGTCATTTTCCTTTTCAATTGTAAAACGGAACGGCTCGCTGTCATATTGTGGCAGCGACTTTACTACCAGAGTATTCAAAAATTGCGGCCAGTTAGCCCATTTAGCCCAGTCACCAGACCATTTTCCCGTCATATCAGACGTAAACGCTAAGGTGGTTCCTAAACCATAATGCCATTCTGCAAGAACCGGATCCTTTTTTTCACTAATAAGCGGCACCTGCGCCCTATCTTTCGCGGTTACCGCAATATAGGCATTCATTTTTGGAATTCCCTGTTCAAAAATGGCTGTCCATTCTGGATAGGGCTGCACAACAGGATAAAAAGGATGGTCTTCAATATAGGTTCTTGTGGTCATAACCGTTTCCCTTGAAAGAATGCTCGGAATAACAGACGCATCGGTAACATCGTAAAATCGTCCACTCCCCTGACCGGCAAGGTCTTCTAACAGGTTTCGATCGGCATCCGAGCCTAAGGCAACCGTTGACAACGTTATTTTATTTTTTTTCCCCTCTGAAATAAGCGTTTGATAATCACCGCCAGCGGCTGACTGTCCGTCCGTTAACAAAATAATGTGTTTTCTTTGCAGCTTTAAATCATTTAGCTCTTGATAAGCCTTTTCAAGTGAGGGGTAAATATTCGTTCCGCCGCCAACAGAAACAGAGCGGATTTTTTCAATAACCTTTTTCTTGTTTTCAAGCGGTGCGGTTTCAACAATCACCCATGGGCGGTCATCAAAGGCAATAAAGCCAAGCGTATCTTTTTCCCGCAATAACTCTACCGATCGTGCTGCCGCTTCCTTCGCTAATGTCAGTTTATTGCCGCTCATACTTCCAGACCGGTCAATAACAATTACCAATCCAAGTGAGGGCATCTCTTTTTTTCCTTTAATGTCCATGTCGACAGGTAACAATTTCTCTATTGGTGTTTTAAAGTAACCGCCGAGACCAAAGCTGTCCTCTCCACCGAGCATCACAAAGCCGGTGCCAAATTCTTTGACTGCTTTTTCAATCAAATTCATTTGCTGTTCGCTGACCTTCGTTCCAGGAACATTATTAAAAATGATCGATTGGTATTGCAAAAATCCTGCCAAGGTTGTTGGAAGCCTCTCGGGAATAAGCTTATCGGTGATTAACCCAGAGGCTTGTAAAATTTCTGCTAATGGGTCGTCTTGATTTCCTTGAACTACGAGTACTCTTGGTGTTCCCTTGACATTTGTGACCGCATAGAGGGTATTATTTTCGCTAAAGGTATCCTTTTCCGCGGCAATCTCAGCCTTATAAATCGACATTCCCGGCTCAGCGGCATTATCTGAAAAGGTAAACTCATTTTGCCCCTCTTTTACAGTAACCTTCTCATGGAGAATATCTTTGTTGTTTAAGGAGATTCTTAGATCAGCTGTTTTTTCGACATTACTTGCAATCGAAACCGCAATATTTGCTTTTTCTCCCTCATATAAAGTGGGTGGAACATCCAGCCTTGTGATGGCCATATCCTCACGAAACTTTTGCTTGAATCGGACATAATCTAACTCAAGCCTCTGATTTTTTAATAGTTTCGCAGCCTCTTTACTAGTACCGACCGTTTCATTTCCATCGGATAAAAGGACAATCCTGCCGCTTTGCCCTGTTTTCAGCAGTGAAGCAGCGAAGCCAATTCCCTCTTCTAGATTTGTTTCACCATTTTTCACTTTCCCGTTAAATTGATCTAACACTGTTTTTTTATTTGACAGCGATTGTTCGACAATCACACCATCAGCAAACGACGCTATCGCAAATGATTGATTTGCTTTCTTTGATTGGGTGCTTTCATCAATCCACTCGATTACCCCGGTTTCCGCATCTTCAAAACTTGCGGAGCGATCTGTAAGAAAAATAATCATTTCCTCTTTAATTGGCAGCAAAATTTGCGGAATCGTCAGCGCAAAAATAATCAAGAAAAATAGAACCGCTCTTAGACAGCCAATCACCACTTTTTCAGGACTGATTGAAGCACTTATTTGTTTAAAATATCGATAAACCAGAAAAGAAGCCGGTATTATTAATAGCAGAAGGATGGGATATTTAAGCTCTATAGCCATTTTCGATAAACCTCCCATTCCACCATAAGCAGTGCCAGTACGATGAGCGTCAGCCAAAACCATAATGATTCATTTGGCTTCAAGGCCAGTTCAGTATCATTTGCCGTTGATTGATTTAATCTAAACGACGGGGCTGTCTCCGGTTTTTTTTCGCGATCATCAAGCAGAACTGAGAAATAATACACATGTTCATCAGCTACGGCTTGATAGATTCCTGGTTTATAGGGAGCTTTAAAATTCTCCGTATTTAACTGGAGCGTTGATAAGCTCTTTCCAGTAGAATTATAGATTTCCAAAACGGACTTTTTACTATCAAGCTGAAGCCATTTTTCCTCGCCAGGCTGAAAATAACCAAGAAAGCCTGTTTGCTTTGACAGCCACTGATAGCTATTATAGAGGAAAATTGGAAACCCCGGGTGCAGCGGCCAATCGGTATTCTCAAGCGAAAAATTCATCAGGATAGCCGGCTGTCCATTGATTGTTCCCGTTTGAATCAGCGGGTGTTCGCCGCTAGTTACAATGTTTTCCCAATTTCCCTTTATCGGGTTTGACGCGTATTTTATGTAGGTTTTGCCGAGATCAACATATTCTGTAAGCGGCGAACCCATGCTCTCGATTGGTTCCTTTACTTCTATGAGTTCATCCTGATTTTTGGATTTGTTAATGTAAATAACCGGCATTTTCGGCAATTCATTAACAGGAAGGCCTTCAGCAAGAATGATTCCACTTTCCTTTAATGCTAGAGAGTTTTTTGCATCAAGCTGGACTGCTTTGATGCCCAAGGTTTCCAGCCCTTTAATAAAAAAGGGATTCACTTCGCCAAGTGCATGGATGGTCGGATTCAAGTCTGAGTAAACAGCTGTTAATTCATTATCAGCCGTATAATGATCCCCAGCTTTTATCGACGCTTGATAAAAGCGGTGCTCCGGCAAATCGGGAATATTTATCACCACTTGTCGACCGGCTGGAATTGTTACTTCATGTTGAAAAACAACCGAATCCTCACTGGTAATGACAAAGGGATATGTTACCTGCTTCTTCCCTTGGTTTTCCAAAACGGCCAGTCCGGAAATTCGTTTTTCTTTAGCCGCAACCCCAAAGGAAAGGATGGCGACGTTATCTTGTATGCCGGCAGCATTGTGAATCTCATAGGGGATATTAGTAAGATCTGCTTTCATGTCTGCCTTTTTCACAGAATCAGAAAACAAATGAATCACCGTATCTTTATTGTGTACTAGTGATTCTGCAAGCTTTACAGCCTTTTCGATATTTTCATGTTCGTATGTAACAGTAAGCCCCGCAATCTCCCGTTGAATCACGGCTGCATCGGTTTCCCGGCTCAATAGGATTTTCGGCTTTGCACCGGCAATAATCATGGTTACTTCCTGACCAGTTAAGCGCTCGGCCATTTGCTTCATTTGTTGTTTAGATTGTTCAATGAGCGGCTTGTCCGCCTTCATCGCTGACATTGTTGCCGATGTATCTACAATCCAAATGATTTGATTCCCCTTAATCCCTTCTGAGAACCATATCGGTTTTGCCAATGCCAACATTAATAATGTAAGAGCAGCGATTTGCAGCCAAAACAAGAGATTTTGCTGTAATTTTTGAATCCAAGGCGAGGCATTCCACTCATTCATAGCCTGCTGCCAAAGGAGATTAGCTGGGTTGATGACCGCGTTGTATTGTTTGCGGAAAAAATATAATAACACAACAAAGGCGATAAAAATGACAAGTATAAAAAACAATCTGTTAGCAAAGTACATCTTCATCACCTCTGGTTAATAAAGGATTCTTTTTGCGCAACACTCATGAAACAAAAAATCATTAAGGTCAGCATCATCTGCCGTTAATAAATAACTGAACCCAAATCGGCGGCATAATGCTTCAAGACTGCGATTATGCTCTGTTACTTGCTTTCGATAGTTTACGAGAATCGAATCACTCATCGTAACATTCACACTTTCATTTGACTCACTATCAATTAATTTTACATCGCCCGAATAAATTGGGTCGAGTTCCTCCCTGCTCAATAGTTGGATTAGTTTAACCTCCTGTTTAGCGGCAGCAATTAATCGAAAAAGCGCTTCAAATGAAGCAAGCGGCTCAAGACCGTCCGTGATAAGAATCACCAGCTGATTATTCTTCAAGCTGTTTTTTTGAAGGTTGTCCGTAAATGTTCCTGCTGCTTGCTGTTCTGGTAACTGGAGGATTTCAAAAAATACAGTTTTACCATATACAGACCCTTTCCTACTTACCTTTGCGTATGACACCGACGAAACAGGAATGAACGACAAGCGATCTTCACCGCTAAGAGTAATATAACTAAAGGCGGCAGCGAGCTCCTTTGCTCTTTTCCATTTTGAAACAATTGCCTGCATCGAACTCGAAGCGTCCAAAAAAACGGTAACTGCTAATTCTTGTTCATCTAAAAACCGTTTAATATAATGCCTCTGCGTCCGGCCGTAAATATTCCAGTCTATCTGGCGGACATCATCGCCGGGCTGATAAAGACGAAAATCTGAAAATTCCAGGGAAGCACCAAATTTATTCGCCGTCCTCCCCCCTTTATGAGCGCCGCGCCTCCGGGTTTTCGCCATTAATCTCCGTTTTTGCAGTCGTGAAAGCATGGAATGCATTTGGGCTGTCATCGCTGACTAACATCCTTTCCAGCCTGCTCCAATACATCAGCAATCAGGTCATCCGGGGTCACACCGTTTGCCTCTCCTTCAAAATTCAATAAAAGCCGGTGCCTTAAGACCGGGATGGCCGTCCTCTTTAAATCGCCGATTGAAATATGGTATCTGCCGGCAAATAGTGCTCTCGTTTTTGCCATGTGGATAAGACTTTGTAATCCGCGGGGGCCGCTCCCAAATTGAACATATTGTTTGATTCTTTCCGGTGCTTCCGCTGAAGCCGGATGGGTAGCATCAATTATCGATACGGCCGCATTTAATAAATCATCTGAGACTAAAATTTCCTTCGAGAGCTGCTGTAAGGCTAAGACTTCTGATGATCCTAATATTTTATTTAATTGAGGAACTTTTAGGCCTGTCGTTCTTAAGGCAATCTCTTTTAGTTCTGCTTTGGTCGGATAGCCGACATGAATTTTACAAATAAACCGGTCCATTTGTGCCTCAGGGAGCGGGTATGTGCCTTCCATATCTATCGGGTTCTGCGTTGCCAGCACAAAGAAGGGCTTGGAAAGCTGTTTTGTGCTGCCCATAACAGTTACCGTTTGCTCGGCCATTGCCTCTAATAGAGAGCTTTGTGTCTTGGGAGTGGCCCGGTTTATTTCATCAGCTAAAATAATATGGCCAAACAATGGCCCTTCATGAAAGGCAAACTCCTGCCGGCCGTCGGTTCCCGGCTGCAGAATCATCGTTCCAGTAATATCAGATGGCATTAAATCAGGTGTGAATTGGATTCGATTAAACGATAAATCCAGGCATGACGCAATCGACCGGACAAGCATTGTTTTTCCAAGCCCCGGCAGCCCCTCCAATAACACATGTCCTCCAGAGAAAATGCTCCATAGTACCTGGTCAATCACTTCCTCTTGGCCAACGATAAAATTCATTAGCTCTTGCTTTACCGTCTTAAGCTGTTCCGCTGCCGTGATAAATTGAGTTTCTTTCTCTTTTAATTGTGTCAATTGAGTCACTCCTTATTGGGATCAAGCAATAAAAAATAGTTTTTGACGATTTCTTCTAAATCAGCAGGGAGTTTTACCCGGTCGGTACTTTTTCGATAGACATCTGCATAATTCCCATATACTTCTTGGTAGGAACGAAGCTGTCCTTTTAAGATCGGTCCATTGCCTTCATATTGTTCTGTCGGCCTGCCCTTTCCAATCTTTCCGGAATCTGTTTCAAGATTGTTTTTACCAGCTAATTTCTCTGGAATAGTAAGCAGTTGACGGGAACCCGGCCCCAGCCCGGCACCGGCTCCTCCCGCTCCTGTTCCCGAGCCCTTGCCAGCACCTGTCCCATTTCCGTTTCCAGAGCCATTTCCATTCCCTTGTGAACCATTGCCTTGTGATTCTTTTCCTGAGGGCTGCTGTCCTTGGCCGCTTCCATTTGAAGCGCTTGAAGGATTGCCATTTTTGCTGTTTTGACTGTTCGACTTTCCTCCCTCAGACTGGCTGGATGGATTAACGGCAAGTTGTTCGGACTGAATTCCGTTAGCTAGCATTTCGCTTTGCAGGCTATTAGCCGCCTCACCAAGTGCAGCTTTTGCTTCAGCAAGTTCCGTCAGTTTATTTTCTGAGTTTAGTGCTTCGGAAATCTTCTTCGTGAGTTCTGCTACTTCTTTTTCCGAAAGCTTTTTATCTGAACCACTCATCCTGCTGAGTGCCCTCTTTTGACTTTCGGTTAATGAACTATATTTTTTATTTAACTGTTCCAGTTCTTTTTGGATGTTTTTACTATCCTTCGTTTCCAGAGCAGCCGCCAATTTATTTAAATCACTATTTTTCAATTCCTGCAGCCATGCTTGGAAGTTTTCTTGTTTTTCCTGTTCCTTTAAGGCTTTTAGTTCCAGCTCTTTTTTTTGTTTAGCTAACGCTGATAATGCTTCTTTAGGGTTGGAGGTTTTTATCATTAATTCCTGAGCTTTTTCCAGCGCTTTTTTCACTTCCTTGTTTTGTTCCTTTTTCGCCTTTTCTTCCAGCTTTTTTTCGACCTTCTTCATGATCGCCATTTCCGTTTCTTTTTTTGCCGCTAATTGCAGATTTTGATTGTGCAAAAAATTGAGGAGTGCTGTGAGACAAAAGAAAACCGCAGCTATCAAGAGCCACTTTGGTGAAAAATAGCCTTTTTTCCGTGCCAAAACACGGTGCTGTTCCTTTTTCATCAAGGTGATTGCTTCAGCAAGTTGCAATTTCTGAAGCATCCCCTCTTCATCTAAAAACGATAGGGCTGTTATGACGCGGTCTTCAGGAATATAAGCGTTAAATAGCTGTGCCGCTTCCCTCCACCCCGGCTGATTCCGCCAAATCCGAAAAACAAATACCGGTAGAAGGAGGAAGCAGCCACTCCAAAGCACTTCATGGTAGAAAGGAATGACCAAAACCCGCGCCGCCAATAGGAGCAGCACTGAGAAGACTGAGGCAGCTAGCAGCCAATAGTGGATTTCCACTGCCGTCCTTTTGATTAGGAGCTGCCTGAGAACAGGCTTCAGCAACTGATAAAACTGGCTTTTATCCTCCATTTTCCTCATCCTATTCTTTCGACCTTACTTTCATATTTGGACGCAACTTCCGGATACTGATCATCAGCATAACGAGAAAAATAATCGTATAAGAAATCAAATAGGCTGCCCATAATGGGAAATCGATTCCCACCCCAGATTGGCTGGATAATTCTCTAAATGCATCCGGTTCAAGAAAACCGAGGAGATTCATCATTGGGTTGAGCATGGCAAAGAAATAGGGAACGGGATTATTAGTGGCCATCCCCATTTGATTGACCGACATTGATATGGCATATAGAAAAGCTGTACCCGCTGTTAGAAAAAGGGTTACCCCGTAGGTACTGATCATCGCAATGATGGTTCTTCGGATAAGTGTCGAGAAGAAGATGCCAATACTTCCGAATGCAAAGATGGTAAAGATGTAATACCCTAGAATGGTTACTACCTGTCCGGGAGAAATTCCGCCAAACAGAAAGACAATGCTGTAAATAGGCATACTCGCCACTATCATCAATAATAAAAATGAAACAGACGAAATCAGTTTGCCTAAAATAATGCTCGTTGAGCTCTGATTCGTTGTTAATAAAATATTTAATGTTTGCTTTTCCCGTTCACCGCTAATAACACCTGCCGTTAACCCCGGGGTAATAAACAGAATTAACCCCATTTGAATAAACGACAGCATCATAAACATACTTCTGCTTTGATCTGGTCGGAACAGCCCCATCGGTGAGTTCCGGGTATCTAAATAAATAAAGCCAATAATCAAGATGGAAAGTGCCAGTAAATAAAAAGCTAGTCCGAGAAAACCTTTAAATGAGCGGAACCTTAGCTTAAATTCCTTATTTAATACGGGATTAAGTAGAAGATTTCTCATGAAAGTTCCACTCCTTTCGTTATTTCCATGAAGACATCTTCCAGATTCGTTTCGATTTCCGAAAAGCTGACAATCGGGATATCATGTAATAGAGCATTTTTTAACATTTGTACCTGTTCTTCCACACTTCCTTTAAACATGAACTGAAGCGATTCCCCATCATCCCGTTTCGCCAATTGACTCACCAGCGGCTGGTCCTCGAAAAAATTTACCGCTCTGTCTAATTCTCGGTACAGCTTGGCAATGATTAGCTTTTCCCCCCTAAGACGCTGCTGGATTTCATTAACTGACCCTTCCGCTACTAATCGACCCTGATCAATAATCCCGATGGAATCACACATTTCTGCCAGTTCAGGAAGAATATGCGAAGAGATCAAAATGGTTTTCCCCATATTCTTTAGTTCTTTTAAGATTTCTCTCATTTCCACCCGTGCTCTCGGGTCAAGACCGGAAGCAGGCTCATCGAGAATCAGTACTTCCGGATCATGTATCAATGACCGTGCAAGGCAGAGCCGCTGCTTCATCCCCCTTGACAGCACATCGACATATGAATCTTGTTTTTGCGTTAAATTTACTAATTCAAGAAGCTGGGGAATCAATTTGCTTCGCTCACTCTGGCTGATCCCATAGCTCGCTCCATAGAAATCCAAATATTCGACAGCCTTTAACTGGTCATAGACGCCAAAGAAATCGGGCATATAGCCTATCTGGCTGCGGACCGTTTTTGGTTCCTTTGAAATATTATGGCCATTAATATACGCCGTTCCCGAAGTAGGAGATAACAAGGTCGCTAAAATCGAAAACGTAGTAGATTTGCCGGCACCATTTTGTCCAACAAAGCCAAAAACAGTACCCTTTTCAATTGTTAGATTTAATGAATCAAGGGCGGTAAACTTTCCGTATTTTTTGGTTAAATCGATGATTTCAATCATTGGCTGATTTCCCCCTTTATTGAAAGCGCAGGCATCCTAACATGAGGGTCACCTTGTCCTGTTTTTATTAATTTTATGGTGATAACTCCATCTTTTGATATAAACTCATCAAGATGTTCCTTGATGACCGCAGGAGAATTAGTTAACGGCAAGAATGTGCCGTTTGAATGATTTAGCAGTGAGCAGGTGATATTTGTACCTTGCCACGTAATCTCTAAATCTTTGAACTCACGTTTCATTTTTGACAATTGGTTCGGGAGTTCTAAGACATAATCATATTCACCATCATCAAGATCCATTTCACGGCGATTTTCCGAGCTATCATTAAAGAATCCGCCATGGATTATATTAAGATGGGTCCTTAGCATGTCATCCTTGATTGTAAATGAACCTGAAAACTTCGTGTCTAATGCTAATGTTTGATAAATTAAGCTTAATCCTTTTATAGACTCGTTTTTTCCTTTAATATCTGCTTCAATAACTGAGTCCTTTGTGTAGCCATATAGAATTGGTTGATTTTCCGATTGGGAATTGTTGTACAAATTTTCAATCGCAACATATTCCATTCTTTTCTTTTTAAATTTATCCACTTCCTGCTGTGAGTTTGGAACCTGGAAGGAATTCCCCTGACTGTATGGTCCAGCCAGATAATCCTGCTGAAATGTTTCGTTTACCGTTAAACTTTCTCCCCGCTTCAGCGACCCAAGGTTAATTTTTTGACTTCCAGACCAAATGTATAGTTCTTCAAAATCGTATGGAAATTGGTTGACGATTGTTCCAGTTAACTTTTTATTTTCATAAGATAGCTTGATATCAAATTGACCGGCATTTTGCTTAGAGGCGTGCCCAAAATAAGTTCTAGTTGCCCAAAATTCCACATTCGGAAATGTAACACTGCTGGATTTCCGGCCATTCTCGAGAACAGCATAACGTTTCCCATCACTTACAGCCATATTCGATGGGCCGGGTACACCATAGAAGCTCCCTTTCGAGAAGCCTACCTGATAATCACCGCTAGTGTTAGATAGGAGGGTAACAGCCTCAAGACCTGTTAACTGGTCATTTTCTGCTTTATAAATTCCCGTTTGATTCATTTGCGGTTTTGCAATCCGGTCCTTTGCCCCGATGGCAAAGATGCCAACGGATGATAGGACAGCTGCACCGATAATAATCCACCAGGCATGCTCGCGTTTATCCAGCCTTTTTAACAAGAAATAGAGAAACGGAGCGAGCAGCAGGAGATACATGAACAGAAACAAACTAATCTGTCCCACAGAAAACTGAGTGGAAGAGAAATATTCATTTATCTCTGCGAATTCATTAAATAACATGTCAAATGGGTTTTGACCGCCATTTTGTAATTGAGACTTAGACGTACTGCTAAGCATCGGGCTCGCTGCAAACCATTGTCCATATTCCTTCCAGGAAGAAAGCGGTTCATCACCGAGCGAAAATGCCGTTTGCCAAATTTCCCCTGCGCCGTAGCCTTTATGAACGACCATCGGTAAATCACCGCTTCTTACAGTAATTTCAGCTCCCACCTCCACTTGTCCAACAAAGACTGGGATGTGTTGAAATGCAAGTAATGCCGGGGTTAACTGGAAGAACTTCGTTTCGGCAGCCACCTCTTTATCAGGTTTCATCGGCAGAACTTGGTATAGGCTTCCATAGGAACTGGCTGCATTTGGAGCCGCCCCAGCAATTAATTTTCCGCCGTTTTGAATCCAGTTCAGGATTGCTTGCTGTTGCGGTTTCTTAAACTTTGAAATAGCAAACTCATCTATCAATATGTAATCCAGTGAATCTAAACCGATTTCATCTTCAGGAACCATGTCCTCAGTGAGCACGATTGGTTCGATTTGATTAGCTAAGGCCATAACCTTCAATTCTTTCAGACGATCGGAATCCTCGCTAAGGAAGCCAATTGTCCTTTTGTCTTGGTCAATATATTTAGGTTTTAACATTTTATCGCCAATAAAGTCTTGTTCGTGATTATCCTTCCAGCTGCCTTTATATAAGAATATCGATTGTTTTATCTGACCATTATTGGAATAGTCTTCTGAATAGGCTGGGATTGAAAGGGAATAGGTTTTTTTACTCCCCTTTGGTACATCGATTGAAATTGCCTTTGCTCCGCTTGAATTATAGGAAGTGGCAAAGTTGAAAAGGATATCGCCGCTAAAATCAGCACCGCTGTTTTCAACTGTCACTTGAATAGGAAAGCCGCGCCCGCTTTTTATCTTTCCATCAAAGCCTTCCTTTACTGCTATTCTGATAAAATTACTTTCAGCCTTTGTTGGCTCAACTCCTTGATTCACAAAAAAAAGACATAACAATAAAATAAATAATAGCTTTTTCTT
Organism: Neobacillus vireti; assembly: GCF_001026695.1. Taxonomy (GTDB): domain Bacteria; phylum Bacillota; class Bacilli; order Bacillales; family Cytobacillaceae; genus Neobacillus; species Neobacillus vireti. Next base: position 452,856 of record NZ_LDNB01000002.1, on the reverse strand, counting down.
TAGCAAAAAAATTCCCCCTCTAAAAGCCTGTCTATTAAATTGACGAAAAATTCTCTCTACCACACTACAATTTTATAAAAGTTTTTAATTATTTCCATCTCATCCACAAAAATGTCTTTTAGTGTATTTTTACACCTTTATCCAAAAAATGCAATTAAAATTGGAATATAATAAAAAAACAGCAGTTTTTAGCTGCTGTTTTCATCCATGCTTTTCAATTTATTCTGTTTCTTCAACCTGATCAGCAAATAAGCCGTAAACATATTTTTCTGCATCAAATTCTTGAAGATCATCCATTTTTTCACCTAGACCGACGAATTTTACGGGAATTTTTAATTCGTTGCGAATCGCTAGCACGATGCCGCCTTTCGCTGTTCCGTCCAATTTCGAAAGGACAATCCCCGTAACATTGGTTACTTCCTTAAAGGTTTTCGCTTGAATAAGCGCATTTTGCCCGGTTGTCGCATCTAGAACAAGAATGACTTCATGTGGTGCACCAGGAATTTCTCTCTCAATTACACGCTTTATCTTTTCAAGTTCTTTCATTAAATTCACTTTATTCTGCAAGCGGCCGGCTGTGTCACAGAGTAAAATATCTGCTTGGCGGGATTTGGCCGCAGAGATAGCATCGTACATAACTGCTGCCGGGTCAGAGCCTTCAGCCTGTTTAATCACCTCGACGCCAACTCTTTCACCCCATACTTCAAGCTGTTCAATCGCTCCGGCACGGAAGGTATCACCCGCAGCCAGCAATACTTTTTTCCCTTCACTCTTAAACTTATAACTAAGTTTGCCAATCGTCGTTGTTTTTCCAACACCATTAACCCCGACAAATAATATTACTGTCAGCCCGTCCTTCTGGATATTTAATTGTGAGGATTGTTCCTCCCCAGCATTATAAATATCAACAAGCTTCTCGGAAATAACACTTTGAACTTCCTTCGGGTCTTGAATCTTGCGGCGTTTGACCTCTATCTTAAGCTCATCGATCAGCTGCATAACCGTGCCAAAGCCGACATCAGCCTGAATTAAGATTTCCTCTAATTCTTCAAAGAAGTCTTCATCGACTTTCCGATATCTGGCCACAAGGTCATTGACCTTTCCAGAGAAGCTATCCCTTGTTTTCGTCAAACCTTCTTTAAACTTTTCTGTTACGGAATCCGTCGATTTCGTAATTTTTTCCTTTAACTTTTTGAAAAAGCTCATTTTTTCACTTCCTTAAATTATGTTTCTACAAGTTCCTTAGTATCCTCAAGACGTACAGACACAAGCTTTGAAACACCGGACTCCTTCATGGTTACCCCATAAAGTACATCTGCTTCCTCCATCGTCCCTTTACGGTGGGTAATCACGATAAACTGTGTTTCCTCGCTATAGCGCTTTAAATATTGACTGAAGCGTTGAACATTGGCTTCATCCAGGGCTGCTTCCACCTCATCAAGAATACAGAAGGGCACAGGACGGACCTTTAAAATCGAAAATAATAGCGCAATAGCTGTTAAGGCTCGTTCTCCACCCGATAACAAGCCTAGATTCTGGAGCTTTTTCCCAGGCGGCTGAGCAACAATTTCCACACCTGTATTTAATAAGTCTTCTGGTACGGTAAGCACAAGATCTGCTTTTCCACCGCCGAAGAGGGCCCGGAATGTCGGTTCGAAATACCCGCGAATCCCTGTAAAGGTCTGTTCAAAGCGTTTTTTCATTTCTGTATCCATTTCTTCAATGACTTGGTGCAGGGTGTCTTTTGCTTCTTGAAGGTCCGTCTTTTGTTCATTTAGGAACTGATAGCGTTCAGAGACGCGATCATATTCTTCAATTGCACCAAGATTGACAGACCCGAGTTCATCAATGGCTAGCTTAATAAGCTTGACTTTTCTCTTCGCCTCTTCAGGAGGAATGGTTAATGGATATTGCTCTTTTGCCCCTTCAAACGATAACAGGTATTCTTCCCGTAAATGAGCAAGGCGATTTTCTAACTCCACATCCAAGCGGTTGATTTTCACTTCCTCGTCCTTTAAACCGACAATCATTCCTTTATGGAGTCTCTTTAATTCTTTTGCCTCCAATTCTGTATCTTCAAGTGCTCCCTGAAGCTGTAATCGTTCTTGTCTTCTTGCTGTAATTAACTGTAAGGTCGCTTCTTTGTCCTGCTGTTTCGTTATTGCTGCCGCTTCTAGCTGTTCTTCGCCTGATGAGCTATTCGTCATTTCCGATGTTAAGAGGTTAAGATCTTCGCTATAATCAGCCAGTTTTTGTTCACTTTCATCTAAATCATTTTTAATGAGGGTAAAGCGCTCTTTTGTATGAAGAAATTGCTCATTTTTGGAAGCAAATTCGACTTTAAGGTCATTTATTTCAGATGTCAATGTTTCTTTTGATGTCAGGTCATTTGTCTTTTGTTCCGTCAGTTTTATGATCTGACCATCAAGTTGTGCAATAGTTCCCGTATAGGTCTCTAGTGCTTCTCTTAATTCCAATTTTCTTTTCAAAAGTGCTGCTTGTTCATCAATCAATTGCCCTTTTTCTAAATCATAAATTGCTAATCGGTCATTGATATTCTTTTCTCCAAGTTCCGCTTCACGAAGGTCTCCTTTAATTGCTTGTTCGTTTAACCTCAGCTCTTCACCATTCTTGCGTATTTCTTCAAGACGTGCTTCCGCAATTTGAACTTCCTCTTTCAAGCTTTTAACAATCTGCTCTAGGCCAGCTGTTTTCTCCTCCATTATGACAAGCTTAGCTTTTAAATCCTCAAGCTCTCCTTTTCGTGATAATAAAGAAGAGGTTTTTTGTTTTACAGCACCGCCTGTCATCGAACCGCCGGGATTGACGATATCACCATCAAGTGTTACCAAACGAACGCGGTATTGAAGGATCTTCGCCAATTCATTGGCACCCTTTAGATCACTCGTTATCACGACATTGCCTAGAAGGTTATTGATAACCTCGACATACTTCTGCTCAAATTTCACAAGACTTACAGCCGGTCCAATTAACGCTGGATGATTTTGAATAGAAGAAAGCTGTGCCGGCGATAATGGTCTTCCTTTCATGACATTAAGCGGTAAAAAAGTAGCCCGGCCAAATGAATTCTGCTTTAAGAATTGGATGGCTGAACGTGCATTTTGTTCATTATCAACGACAATATGCTGCAGGGCGCCCCCAAAGGCCGTTTCAAGAGCGGCTTCGTACTTTTTAGGAACCGTTACAAGCTCTGCAACTGCCCCTTCAATTCCCTTCAGTTTATTTCCACGTGCTTTTAGAACTTCTTTAACACCTTGGAAAAAACCAGAATAATCTTCTTCCAACTCTTCAAGCATTTCTTTTCGCGATTTAGCCTGCTGTAGGAGCTGGTAGGCTTGATATAACGTCTTTTCTTGTTTTTGATAATTATCTTTTACCGTTTCAAGCTTCCGCTGCTGTTCGCGAAAGGTAACAACCTGGTTCGCTAATTTTTCTTGACTTGCTTCTAATCCCGATTGAATTTCGACCTTTTTAGATTGTGCAAGTTGTCGTTCCTGAAGGTATTTTTCATTTTCTGCATCAAGTCGAGCATTTTTCCTCTCCTGCTGCTCAAGCTGTTGTTCAATGTATTTAACTTCATTTTTTGCGCCAGCTTGTTCATTTAACAGTTCAATGTATTCACTTTTTAAGCTTTCGATTTTTTCATCGATATTTTCAGAAAATAATAGTAATTTTTCTTGTTTTTCTTTTAGGCTTGCTTGTAATACTTTAACTTGTCCACCAAGATCTTTAACTGACTCGGCATGCATTTCCTGAGTTTTCTTTAGCTTACTGATTCGCTCGGTTAGATCGGAAATATTCGTTTTTAGCTGCTCTTTATTTTGGGCTGCATTTTTCTTTCTTTCCTTTAAAACCTCTTTTCGGCCTTCTAGCTTTTCAAGTTCTTCACTTGCAAAAAGAAGAACATTTTGCAAGTCAGTAATCGACTCATCTATCGCCGCTATTTGGTCTCGTGTTTCAACTATTTTTGCTTCTTTCACTTGAAGAAGTGTGGACAGCTTCAGTTCCTCTTCCTGATGCTCTTCTAGTTGATTCGATAAATTTTCCCATTTCTTATGGAGGTCTTCCACTTCATATACGGTTAGAGCAACCTCAATTTTTTCAAGCGCCTCTTTTTTCTCTAAAAAATCTTTGGCCATTGACGCTTGAATTTTCAAAGGCTCAACTTGGCTTTCAAGCTCATGTAAAATATCATTGACTCGGTTTAAATTGTCCTGCGTTTCAAATAATTTTAGCTCCGCTTTTTTCTTGCGATTTTTATATTTTAGCACCCCTGCCGCTTCTTCAAAAATCGTTCTGCGGTCCTCTGCTTTACTATTTAATATTTCTTCTACCTTCCCTTGGCTGATAATCGAAAATGCTTCCCTGCCAAGCCCGGAATCCATAAATAAATCAATAATATCCTTTAGCCTGCATGGCTGTTTATTGATAGAAAACTCACTATCACCGGAGCGCGACACCCTCCGTGTCACACTTACCTCATTGTAATCAATCGCTAATCCCTGGTCTTGATTGTCCAATGTGAGCGTCACTTCAGCAATATTAAGTGCCTTTCTTGTATCACTGCCCGAAAAAATGATATCTTCCATTTTACTGCCTCTTAGCGATTTAGCCGACTGTTCCCCCAAAACCCAGCGGATTGCGTCGGTGATATTGCTTTTGCCGCTGCCATTCGGACCTACTACAGCTGTTACTCCACGAACAAAATCAACACTAATGCGGTCAGCAAAAGATTTAAAACCAATAATGTCCAACCGTTTTAAAAACATCTTTTATCCTCCCTATGCTTTTCAGGGATTTCTCCTGCAAACACTTCGTTTATTCTAGGTTGTTTTTGTTTTTAATACATCAAGCGCCATTTGTGCGGCATGCTGTTCCGCTTCTTTTTTCGATTTTCCAGTCCCAACGCCTAATTCTTTACCATTTAATGATACCTTGGAAACAAACTCTTTACTATGGGCAGGTCCCTTTTCCTGTAGAACACGATATTCAATCGAACCCGCTGCATCTCTTTGAATCAGTTCCTGTAATTGACTTTTAAAATCCATCACATGAGAAAAAGCACCAGCGTTGATTTTAGGAAAGACGGTAATCTCAAGAAATGAAATGACTGCTTCAATTCCTTGGTCTAAATATAGCGCCCCGATAAATGCCTCAAATACGTCTGCAAGCAATGCCGGACGCTCTCTTCCCCCAGTCATCTCTTCTCCTTTGCCAAGCAAAATTAAGCTTCCAAAGTTTAATTCATTAGCAAATGAAACAAGTGACGGCTCACATACAATTGCAGCTCGAAGCTTGGTCAATTCTCCTTCGGTCATCGTTGCATATTTTTTGAAGAGGAATTGCGAAACAGTAAGCTCCAGTACGGCATCTCCTAAAAACTCAAGTCTTTCATTATCTTCGAAAGGCTTTCTTCGATGCTCATTCACATAGGATGAATGAGTAAAAGCTTGCTTTAATAATTTCTCGTTACCCATTTTAATTCCGATTTTGTTTTGAAAATCCTGAAATTGATTTTCTTTTGCGCTATTGTTCAAAGCTTTTTCCTTGCCATTATTGCGCATTTAAGTCTCCACCTTGCATATTATTTACATACCACTACTCTTTAGTTTAAAAAAGTTTTCATTAAAACGCAAAGAAACTTGGCAGATAGGTTACTCCGCCAAGTTCTATCTTACAGAATAAAGCTCCGTTTGAAAACGGAGCTTTATGGATAAATCCAACGATTATTTCGTGCTATTTATGTAATTAACAGCATCACCAACTGTGCCGATTTTTTCAGCATCCTCGTCAGAAATCTCCATATCGAACTCATCTTCTAATTCCATTACTAGTTCAACTACATCAAGGGAATCAGCGCCAAGATCATCTTTAAACGAAGCTTCAAGCTTAACTTGAGACTCGTCTACACCTAAACGGTCAACGATGATTTTTGTAACACGTTCTAATACATCTGCCATGCTTGCTCACCTCCCCTCAAGCTATTATAGAGTATTTCACCCAAATAATACACTATGTTTTTGTTAAAATTACATTACCATTCCGCCATCTACATGGAATGTTTGTCCTGTAATATATGATGAATCATCTGATGCGATAAATGTTGTAAGTTTAGCGATATCTTTAGGCTCTCCTAATCTTGCTAAAGGAATCTGTTTTAACATTTCTGCTTTTACTTCTTCGGATAATTTATCGGTCATATCAGTGGTGATGAAGCCTGGTGCGATTGCATTAACGGTAATTTTCCGGGTAGCAAGCTCTTTTGCTGTCGTTTTGGTTAAACCAATGACACCTGCTTTTGCGGCCACATAGTTCGCTTGACCAGGATTTCCACTTACCCCGACGATGGAAGCAATATTAATAATCCGGCCAACCCGCTGCTTCATCATTTGTCTTGTAACTGCTTTAGTGACTAAGAAGACGCCTTTAAGATTAATGTTAATCACATCATCCCATTCTTCTTCTTTCATCCTCATTAATAAATTATCCTTTGTAATCCCGGCGTTATTAACAAGAATGTCTAGTTTACCGAAACCATCAATCGTTTTTTTAACCATCTCGGTCACTTCTTCAACATTTGACACATCACATTTTATCGCAAATGCTTCTCTGCCAATGGCTTTGATTTCGTCGACTACTTCATTAGCCTTTGCTTCGCTGCCGGCAAAGTTAACGGCCACATTGGCTCCTTGTCTGGCCAGTTCCAAGGCAATTTCCCTGCCGATGCCTCTTGAAGCACCAGTAACCAAGGCTGCTTTTCCAGCTAAAATCATAATTTTTCCTCCTTTAGCGCATCCACAACTGCTAGAGCACTTTCCTCGTCCGATACGGAATACGTTTTAACTGTTTTATCAATTTTCTTGATTAAGCCGGAAAGAACTTTTCCAGGTCCAATTTCAATAAATGTGTCGACACCTAAGGCAATCATTTTCTGGACAGAATCTTCCCATAACACTGGGGAATAAAGCTGTTCAATTAATTTATCTTTTATTTCAGCGGCGGAAAAGATTGGCTCTGCAGTCACATTTGCAATAACCGGAATTTGAGCATCCTGCATTTCTGTAGCATCCAATACTTCACGAAGCTGTTCAGCAGCTGGTTTCATTAATGGCGAATGGAATGGGCCGCTTACCTCTAATGGCAGTACCCTTTTTGCCCCCGCTTCTTTCGCCTTTCTTCCAGCAAGTTCGACGCCTTTCTTCGATCCTGAAATGACAATCTGACCTGGACAATTTAAATTAGCTAATGCCACAGGGAAACCGGATTCAGTTACTTCAGTTGTTACCGCAGATAAAGCTTCACGGTCAAGTCCTAAAACAGCTGCCATCGAGCCTTCACCGTTAGGGACAGCAATTTCCATAAATTCTCCGCGTTTTCTGACGGCATATACTCCCTCTTCAAAGGAAATGGCGCCCGCAGCAACAAGTGCCGTATATTCCCCTAAACTGTGACCAGCAACATAATCAGCCCTAACCCCGGATTTGCGGAAGAAATCCAAAATTGCGATACTGGTTGTTAAAAGTGCCGGCTGGGTGTTGACTGTCAAAGTCAATTCCTCTTTTGGACCTTCAAAGATAAGGGTACTCAGCTTTGTTTCTAACTTTTTATCGGCTTTAAGAAAATATTCCATAACCTCAGAGTGCTTTTCTGCCAACTCTTGCCCCATTCCAACTGCTTGTGACCCTTGTCCTGGAAACACAAATGCTATTTTACTCATTTCAACACTCCTTTTTCGACTATTTTTCCGAATTATCAGTTTCAATTGTTTGTTTAATTAATCCACCGACATCATTGCTAACCATTTCCCTTGTTTGTCTGATGGCACTATATATGGATTGTCCGTTTGACGAGCCGTGAGCCTTAATAACTGGAGCCTTTAAGCCAAAAAGAGCTGCGCCGCCATATTCAGAATAATCCATGGTATTTTTTAAGGTCTTAAGATTTGGTTTCAGCACAGCGGCAGCCATTTTACTCTTAAAACTGCTCATTAAAGCTGTTTTCAACATCTTAAACATTGAAAGTGCAGTTCCCTCAATCGTCTTCAACACCATGTTGCCTGTAAATCCATCGGTAACGACCACATCCGCAACACCATCCAGCAAATCACGTGCCTCCACATTGCCGACGAAATTCAAATTTGCATTTTTCAAAAGTTCAAATGTTTGTTTTGTCAGTTCGTTTCCTTTTTTTTCTTCTGTGCCAATATTCAAAAGACCGACACGTGGTTTAGATATACCTCTTACTTTTTCACTGTAGATGGATCCCATTATCGCATTTTGCAGCAAATGCTCAGGCTTGGCATCAGCATTTGCGCCGACATCGAGGAGCAGGAAGCCTTCGCCGCCAATAGTCGGCAATGTTGGCGCTAAAGCAGGTCGGTGTATCCCATCAATTCTGCCAACAACGAAAAGCCCTGCGGCAACTAATGCCCCTGTATTGCCCGCAGAAATACAGGCATCTGCCAATCCATCAGCTACCTGCTGGGCAGCAAGCACCATAGAGGCATTTTTCTTGCGGCGAACTGCTTTTACCGGTTCATCTGTTCCAAGAATGACATCAGTTGTATGTAAAACAGAAATCCGATCGTGTGCCGATAATGTTTCTTTAATTTTGTTTTCATCCCCGACAAGGGTGATATGTATATCAGAAAATGCTTGAACAGCCTTCATTGCCCCTAAGACGATTTCTTTAGGGGCATTGTCGCCGCCCATTGCATCGATTGCTAGTTTCATTTTGCCTCATCCTTTAACGATTTTTCGAACGGTACATTTCAAAGTCTCCGGTAAAAACAAGCTCATTATTCACAAAGCTTGTCACTTCGACGAATGTTCGATCTACGTTCTCATCAATTTTCGTCACCCGAGCTTTAGCAATTACCCGCTCATTCAATTTCACCAACCGCTTAAATTGGATATTTGCTTTGGCTGTTAAAGCCAATTCATCATTAATAACCGCAACGGCAAGGGAATTTGCCTGGGCAAAAACATGATGGCCGCGGGCAATATTATTTCGCATAAAGACATGCTCTTCTTTTACATCAAATATGGAAATAGCACTTTGATCTAATTCAATGTCAATGATTTCCCCAATAATTTCTTCCAATGGCAAGGAGCGGACTTCGTCTTCGAATCGTTTCTCAGCCACCGTTTTTATCCGTTCACGGAGTTCCGGAATCGATAGTTCTAATCTGTCTAACCGAATCGTCTGCACACTCACTTGAAACTTTTCAGCTAATTCATCATCTGTAATAAAAGGATTCTCTTTAATAGTTGAAGTTAATAATTGCTGCCGTTCTTTTTTGCTTCTTTTCATGATCCACACCGTCCGAGATATTATGACTAGGTACTAAGAGTAGTATAAAATTTAAAAAAGTAGATTGCAAGGGAAAAATCCATCCTACTCTCTACTTTTTGTACTTTAATCAAGTTTCTCTCCTTCTAAAACGCCAGATTCCTCTAACTGTGCTCTTAAGTTCTTATAATCAGGTGATGTCCAGAAGGTTTCCGACTTGATGAGCATCGCTGCATCATTTCTTGCCGTTTCTAAGGCGCGGTAATCATGAACCATGTCTGCAACCTTAAATTCTGGAACACCGCTTTGTTTTTTTCCAAAAAAGTCTCCCGGTCCGCGTAACTCTAAATCCTTTTCACTTAATACAAAGCCATCATTCGTTTCAGTCATGATTCTCATACGTTCCTGACCAACTTCAGACTTGGGACTAGCAAGCAAGATGCAATAGGATTGGTCACTGCCGCGGCCGACACGTCCGCGCAGCTGGTGCAGCTGTGACAAACCAAATCTCTCCGCATCATAAATGACCATCATCGTCGCATTCGGGACATTCACCCCAACCTCCACTACGGTTGTTGAGACGAGCACCTGCACTTCATTTGCGCTAAACTGCTTCATGACCGAATCCTTTTCATCCGCACCTAAGCGACCATGCATCAGACCAATCTTATAACGATTTTGGAAATAATGCGTTAAAGTTGTGTGGACATCAATGGCATTTTGCACATCTAGCTTGTCCGATTCTTCAATGAGCGGGCAAATAACATAGGCTTGATGACCTTTTACTAATTCTTTTTCGACAAAGGCAAGGACGCGCTCAAGCATTTCCGGCTTCGCCCAATAGGTCTCGATAGACTTTCTTCCGGCAGGCATCTCGTCAATGACCGATACATCCATTTCGCCAAATACCGTAATCGCCAGCGTCCGGGGGATTGGTGTCGCGGTCATAAACAGTACATCAGGATTTTCTCCCTTTTCTCGCAATACTCTCCGCTGTTCAACACCGAACCTGTGCTGTTCATCAGTAATGACAAAACCGAGTCTTTTAAAAATTACCTCATCCTGAATCAAGGCATGGGTACCAATCAATATATCAACATTACCTTCTGCTAATTCTTCAAGGATCTTGCGCCTCCGTTTTCCTTTTACGGAACTTGTTAAGAGTTTGCACTTGACCCCAAAAGGTTCAAGGAGGATTTTCAGTGATTCTGCATGCTGCTCAGCCAGGATTTCTGTTGGTACCATTAAAGCCCCTTGAAAGCCTGCAGTTATACTGGAAAATAAACCAATCGCCGCTACCACAGTTTTCCCGGAACCAACATCTCCTTGTAAAAGGCGATTCATTCGGAATGGAGATTTTTGTTCCGCTAACACTTCATTAACGACCCGTTTTTGCGCATTTGTTAATGGGAAGGGCAGACTATTGATAAATTCCTTCACTTTGGTCAAATCATAGTTTTGGGTGATTCCTGGGGAGTGCTCCCGTTCAAATTTCCTTAACGCCTGCATCTTTAATTGAAACAACAAAAATTCCTCATAGACAAAACGCCGCCGCGCCTGCTTCACATCCTCTGGAGTGTCAGGAAAATGCATCTTCCTACTAGCCTCCTGCCTGTTCAAGAGCCGATATTTTGTTAAAAATGTTTCGGGAAGGGTCTCTTCGATGAACTGTCCATATTGATTAAAGGCAATGTTAATAAATTTCCGCATTCCTTTTGTGGTTATTTTACCTCGTAACGAGTAAACAGGTTCAAAGCCTTTTTCTTTAGCGTTGGGACCTGCCTGCATTTCATTTGCGGTAATGGTTTGCCGATGTGCATCCCATTTTCCTGTTACCGTTATCGTTTCATTCATGATGATTTTATTTTTTAAATAGGGCTGGTTGAAGAAAACTACTTTTATTAGGTATGACCCGACGAAAACTCGGATAGTCAGCTTTGATTTCTTTTTTCCATAGAAAGCAAGAGAAGGCTCACTGTGAACCTTCCCTTCGACGGTCACTTTCTCATCATGCTGTACCTCCGTTAAATCCTTAAGCGAATAATCCTCATACCGGTAAGGGAAATATTCTAATAAATCATGGATTGTATAGATTTTCATTTCCGCAAGAGCTTCTGCTGTTTCTTCCCCAATTCCCCTCAGAGCCGTTACTGATTGGTTAAGATTATCGAACACATTTCTCTCTCCCTTAGCGAAATTACCAATAAAACGTTATATTAAGATATTTATAAACAAAAAAGAAGGGACTGACCCTTTTAGTCTCCCTTCTATTTTAGCCGTTCCTTATTCAATTGAAAAGATAAATGAATACAATGGCTGCTGGCCGTTATGGATTTCGATTTCCACGTCTTCATAGTGTTCTTCAACAAATCGTGCTAGATTATTTACTTCTTCCTCGGTCACGCCTTCACCATAGATGATGGTTAAAATTTCCGAGTCCTCATCGAGCATCTTTGTTAACAGATCTTCCGCCACTTTTCCTTTATCTCTGTTTTTTACAATAATTTTCCCTTCGGCAATACCCATGAAATCATCTTTTTCGATTTCTAAGCCATCGATTTGTGTGTCACGGACAGCAAAAGTGATTTGACCGGTCTTAACGTGCTTCAAGGCATCCTTCATTGCTGCTTCATTTGCTGCCACGTCTGCTGAAGGATTAAACGCAAGCAGCGCAGAAAGTCCTTGTGGCACCGTTTTAGACGGTATTACATAAATTTCTTCTTCGGCAACATCGGCAGCCTGTTCTGCTGCCATAATGATATTTTTGTTATTTGGTAAAATAAACACCTTTTTGGCATTTACGTGTTTTATGGCTTTGACAATATCCTCCGTACTCGGATTCATTGTTTGCCCGCCTTCAATTACTGCTTGCGCTCCAATACTTTTAAATAAATCAGCAATTCCTGCACCCATTGAAACCGTAACAATTCCGTATTCTTGAATTTCTTTAGAAGATTCAGGGCGTTCAGAAACTAAAGCCTGATGGGACTCACCAACAATATTGGAGTGCTGCTGGCGCATGTTTTCGATTTTCATATTAATTAAGTTACCGTAACGCTGACCGTAAGTTAATACCTCACCTGGCTGCTCGGAATGAATATGGACTTTGACAACATCTTCGTCCGCGATAACCAATAAAGAATCACCTAATCTGCTAAGATCATTGCGGAATACACCTTCATCAAATGGATGTTTGGCTGTCTTTTGCTGTTCAAACCTCACCATAAATTCCGTGCAATAGCCAAACTCGATATCTTCTGTATTAATATGACCTTGGACACTTTTATGGTGTTCTGCACTAACCAATTCAGACATGGATGGAAGTAAATCGGATGATTCTGGCAGTTCTTCACCTTTTAGAACAGCAAGAAATCCCTCATAAACGAACACAAGCCCTTGACCGCCGCTGTCAACAACGCCGACTTCTTTTAAAACAGGCAGCAGGTCTGGTGTGCGCTTCAGGGATGCCTTTGCTTCTCTTACTACTTCTTCCATAATGTCAATAATATCAGTAGAATTTTGGGCTGCTTGAACACCCTTTTTAGCTGAATCCTTCGCTACTGTTAAAATTGTTCCTTCGACAGGCTTCATGACAGCTTTGTATGCTGTTTCAACTCCTGCTTCTAAGGCTTGCGCAAAATCCTTCGCGGAAATTTTCGCTTTTGTTTCAACTGCCTTAGAAAATCCACGAAATAATTGGGAAAGAATGACACCTGAATTGCCGCGCGCCCCCATCAGTAACCCTTTGGAAAGGGCCACCCCTACTTTTCCAATATGTTCCTGAACATTATTCTTTACTTCCTTTGCGCCGGAGGTCATAGATAAATTCATATTTGTTCCAGTATCACCGTCGGGCACAGGAAAAACGTTTAATGCATCGACCATTTTTGCATTTGCAGCCAAATGATTGGCACCTTGTATGATCATCTCGGCAAAACGTTTTCCATCTAATGCTGTAATTGACACAAACTTTCCTCCTCACTACGGGTTCGTCACACGAACTCCCTGAACGTAAATATTTACCGAGTCAACGGCAAGTCCAACAGTTTTATCAAGGGTGTATTTAACCTTTGATTGCACGTTGTGGGCAATTTCGGAAATTTTCGTTCCATAGCTGACAATAATGTACATATCAATATGTAATGCCTCATTTTCTTGGCGTACAATCACGCCTCGAGTGAAATTTTCTCTTCGCAGTATTTCCGTAATTCCATCTTTAATTTGATTTTTAGAGGCCATACCGACGATTCCGTAGCATTCGATAGCCGCACCGCCAGCAATGGTAGCGATTACTTCGTTTGAAATATCAATTTGTCCGTACTTTGTTTTTAATTCAATGGACATGAATCGTTCCCCCTTTGGATAATTGCTCCTTGACTACAGTCATTTTACTATAGTCAATCCAATATTGAAAGTCATACCTGCATGAATACTATATGTTAACTTTGTGAATTGTCAAGCTCCAGCTCCCCGTGACTAGTGTACTTCACTAAAAGGGGGAGTCCGCTTTTTCTAATGTCAAGGTATTTTTCTTGAAAGGTTTTGATACAACTATTGCATTCAAATAAGTTGTATGATAAATTATTAAGGTATCTCAAGACTAGAAAATTTGGCACGGCCATTTTTCTATATCCAGATGAAGCAACTAAAGATTGCTGTATAAAGCTTTTGGTAGTTAAGGAGGGAAATCATTATGCCACGTAAATGTGTAGTCACTGGAAAGAAAACAACAACTGGTAACAACCGTTCTCACGCTATGAACGCTAACAAGCGTACATGGGGTGCTAACCTACAAAAAGTACGTATTCTTGTTGATGGAAAGCCTAAGCGTGTTTGGGTTTCTGCAAGAGCGTTAAAATCCGGTAAAGTAGAACGCGTATAATAAGAAAAGCGCAAGAGCCGGATAATAAGAAGACGTGAGCATCCTTCAATAGGATGCTCTTTCTTATAGTGTCCCCCAAATAAAGTATAATAAAAAGCACCCACTAATGAATGGGTGCCATAAGATTTATCGCTCTATTCGTTTTTCTTAAACGCTCCAATCATCGCTCGGACAATTCCACCTAAAAACTTCGGCAGTTTAATTGTATAAAATTTCATACTGTCCCTCCTCACAAATCTTCCCCAGCTTATTTAATTCAACTTTTTTCGTACGCTCTACATTTTATTCTAACGAACGAAATCAGTACCTATTAATCATGACTTCTTATCACTATTAATATGCCTTCGGAAAATGAAAAAGTACCATAATCACTAATAAGTTCATTACTAATACATAGTGTAGAGCCAAGTGAAATATGACGATTCTTCAAAGGAAATTTAAAGCCTTCAAGCGTAATGCCACTCACATCAAGTGTTAAAGGAACAAAGGATATATATTTTTTTGTTTTCATTTTTTCAATTGTATAACTGCCTGGTCCTTTCAAAAAAGCGATGTTATGACGATCAATTAAATAAACAGTTGCTGGATTTTTTTCTTTGAGTGGATTTAGCAGCAGATGCATATTTGCAAATAAATGATCAAGCCTGCCCCCTGTCGCCCCGAACATGCGAATCATTGTCGGTTCCTGCGCCAATGCCCAATTGAGGGCAAGCTCCATATCGGTTTCATTCTTTTCTGGCTTGTATCGCTGCATATTTGATACGTGCTTTTCAATGAATTCTAATTCCTCCGGTGAAACCGAATCGAAATCACCAAACGCAATTTCAGGCATTATCTCTCTATTTAAAAGATGAAATACACCGCGGTCAACACCAACCCAAACAGTGTTTTCCTCTGCATAGTCGGTCAACTCTGGCAGAAGTTCTTCAGGACCTCCGGCAAGTATATTTATTATCATATGACATACTCCTTTTCAATACAGAAAAAGCCAGCTTTGTCAGCCGGCTCTACCCTCTAATTAACGAAATTGCTTTCGCATAATCGGGTTGATTATAAATTGCCGAGCCTGCAACGAGTACATTTGCACCGGCCTCCATACATTGTTTAGCTGTTTCTGGGTTTACACCGCCATCAATTTCAATTTCAATCGACGCCCCTTTTTCAGCTGCCAGTTCTTTGACTTTCCTGATTTTCGGAAGGACCTCAGGAATGAATTTTTGACCGCCAAATCCTGGATTTACTGACATTAACAACACCATATCAATGTCACCAATGATATGTTGGATGGTTTCTACGGGAGTAGCCGGGTTAAGGACCACACCTGCTTTAATACCAAAAGCTCTAATAGTTTGGATTGTCCGGTGCAAATGACGGCATGCTTCCACATGTACTGTAATATAATCAGCACCTGCCTTGACAAACGCTTCGATATATTGATCAGGGTTCTCGATCATCAAGTGGACGTCTAGCGGCAGCTTTGTTAGCGGACGAATTGCCTCTACAATAAGCGGTCCAATTGTAATATTTGGTACAAAGTGACCATCCATAACATCGATATGGATATAGTCAGCTCCCCCTTTTTCAACAGCTACAATTTCTTCCCCCAATTTTGAAAAATCGGCTGAAAGAATCGAAGGTGCTATTTTCACCATGTTTAATACCTCGGCTTTCTATCTTTGATTTCCTGGAGGAAATCCAAATAATGTTTATAACGATAATCGGGAATTTCACCTGTCTCAACTGCTGACTTAACGGCACATTTTGGCTCAGTCACATGTAAACAGCCCCTAAATTTACAAGACTCACTCGCCTTTTGTAATTCAGGAAAGCAGGAGGTCAAATCTTCCGCTTCAATGTTAGTAAATTCTAACGAACTAAAGCCTGGTGTGTCTGCGATAAGTCCATTTCCAATTTTAATCAGCTCAACATGCCTGGTCGTGTGCTTTCCACGGCCAAGATGTGCGGATATATCATTGGTTTTTAATTCAAGTCCCGGCCTAAGGACATTCAGCAATGAGGACTTCCCCACACCCGACTGTCCAGCAAATACCGATATTTTATTTTCCACATGGGGATTTAATTGTTCTATCCCTGCTGCTGTTTCTGAAGATGTAAGGATTACTTCATAACCGGCTTTTTGATATTGATCAGCAAATTCGGCTATCTTTTGCTTTTGAGCTGTCGTTGCCAGGTCCATTTTCGTAATACAGATTAATGGTTCTATATGATTAAATTCAACCAATACAAGAAACCGATCCAATAAAACGGTGCTGAAATCTGGTTCTACAGCAGAAAAAACAAGAATTGCCTGATCCACATTTGCAATCGGCGGACGGACCAATTCATTCTTCCGCTCTTTCACTTCGAGAATGTAACCTTCAAGGTCATTTTCAGCTTGAAAAACCACTTCATCACCTACAAGCGGGGTAATTTTGTTCTTGCGAAACACACCTCTTCCGCGGCATTGGGTCAGTTCCTCGTTATGAAGCACATAATAAAAACCGCTTAATGCTTTGACAATTTTCCCTTCAGGCATAGCCACACTCCTTGCATTTTATCTTTCCAAATGTTTATTTCCCCTGTAATATTTCGTTCAATAATTTCCTTCAACAGTAAAAATTACTCCGTATCTGAATAGCTTTTATTTTCATCGAATAAAACCTTGTCATCACGAATGACCTGATATTTTGCTTTCCCGTTAAATGGAATATATAATTTTATTGGTTTCTTTATATCTTCGGTAATATAAAAGGACTCTGCCGTATCTGTTATACTGTGATACGCATCTTGAATGAAAATGGTAACTAATTGTTTCTGTCCTGGCTCCCCTGGCACAGCTGGTTCAAAAGGTATTGACAGTTCTATAATTAACTCTTTTGGCGGTTTTTCTTCTTTCCCTTTTGAAATGATTACGGTAACCTTGTCACCTTTTGTCATTGTTGTTCCCTTCTCGGGTGATTGCGAAATAACCATGCCTGCCGGGATATTGTCATCATATTTTTCTTGAGAGGCGTCTAATGTCAGCCCAACTAATAAGGCGTAATCCTGAGCACCATTTACATTGTATTGTGTTAAGTCCTTTAAGGTAATTTTTACTGGACCTTTACTAACCTCAAACTCTAAAATCGTCTCTTCAGGAACCACTTTTTTACCCTCAGGATAGTTTTGACTAATAATCGTTCCTGGATCACTTTCATCGTTTTTCTCAATTTTTTTAATATCTTTAAAGTTTTTAGTTTTTAATAAGCTGAAGACATCCTCATAGCTGCGCCCCAGATAATTTGACAGTTCATATTTTTCTTTTCCGGAACTTACGTAGAGGGTAATTTTCGAATTTTCCTTAACCGTCGACCCAATTTCAGGATTTGTCTTGATAACGTTCCCTTTTTTGACTACATTGTCAGTGATTTCAATCTTATCTCCAACCTCTAGTCCTTTAAGTTTAAGCTTGGAAATAGCATCATCTAAATTCATACCACTGACATCTGGAATTTTGATGTCCTTTGGAGACAACATTCCTGGTAAAATTGTAAAAGCTAATAATCCTAGAATGACAAGTGCCAGGAAGGTAGATATTAATATTAACGGCCATTTTTTTCGTTTCTTATCTTTTTTTTCATTTTTTTTTGATTCTTTGCTTGGTTTCACCGGTTTCCCGCTGCTGTGGACTAAAGTTTCATCAAGGTTTTTAAGCTGGTCATTAGTAATTACCGGGATGGCCTTTGTCGCCTCATTATCAATCGGAGTGACAAACTTTGATTCATTCATTCTTTCCGGATCGAGAGCTGTTCTTAAATCTTCCTCCATCTCATCAACACTGTTATAACGATGGAATGGATCTTTTGCAGTAGCCTTTAATACAATGTTTTCAACACTTTGCGGAATATTTGGATTCCATCTTCTAACAGAAGGTGTCTCTGATTGTAGATGCTTAAGTGCTATTGATACGGCTGATTCCCCGGAAAACGGAAGCCTGCCTGTTAATAACTCAAACATCACAATCCCCAGCGAATAAATATCAGACTTCCTGTTTGCCATACCGCCACGAGCTTGTTCCGGTGATAAATAATGAACAGAACCAAGTACAGAATTCGTTTGGGTTATGCTCGTTGCACTTAGCGCCATAGCAATTCCGAAATCGGTGACTTTTACGTTGCCATTATGATCTACCAAAATATTATGCGGCTTAATATCACGATGGATAATATGGTTTTGATGAGCATGAGTAATCGCTGAAGTAAGCTGACTCATAATCTCAATTGCATCTTCCATTTTTATAGGAGAATTTTGTTGTATGTATTGTTTTAGTGTTTTTCCATCGACAAATTCCATCACAATATAATAAAGATCATTTTCCTCACCAACATCAAAAATATTAACGATATTTGGATGGGCAAGGCTTGTCGCCGATTGTGCTTCTCTGTGAAACCTGCGGATAAATTCTTCATCATTAGCAAAATCGAGACGAAGCATCTTTACTGCAACATCGCGGTCAAGAATCATATCATGAGCCAAATATACATTGGCCATACCGCCTCCGCCAATCATTTCCAATATTTTATAGCGGCCGCTTATTCTTTTCCCAATTAGCATTTAGCTTCACCCTCTTTCAATTTCATCGTTAAACTCTAATATGATTAGGGTGATGTTATCTTCTCCACCATTTTCATTTGCCATGTCAATTAGTGTTGAAGCTTTTTGTTCAAGCGAATCTTCGTTTTGCAGGATTGCAGCCATGAACGATTCATTTACCTTATTCGATAATCCATCGGAACATAAAAGAAGAAAATCGCCTTCCTCAAACATAATCGTTTTAATATCGATTTTTACATCCGGTTCTGTCCCTAATGCGCGCAAAATAACATTTTTCCGAGGATGATGCTCTGCATCCTCTTTTGAAATTTGACCAGTACGAACTAATTCATTTACGAGAGTATGGTCTTCGGTTAATTGCTGAAATCCCGTATCATTTAAGATATAACAGCGGCTGTCGCCAATATGAGCAAGTGTTGAAAAGAGCTGGGTAGCAATCACCGCTTCAATAGTCGTACCCATCCCTTCACATTCCGGGTTATTATTAGCATGTTCAAATAATAATTTATTTACATGGAGAATATGCGTTTTCAGCCATGCTTCTGCCTGATCCGCTGTTTGTATACCTTCTGATTCCTCCCACATTTCCTGTAAATGTGTCAAAGTCATATTGCTTGCAACATCCCCGGCGCGGTGACCGCCCATACCATCAGCTACGATGGCTAGGCGATGTCCGTCCCGGTTAACAAAAGTTCCAACACTGTCCTCATTATTCTGTCGGATCCTGCCTCGATCCGTTCTATATACAGCCTTCACTTTTTGTCACCTCGTCTCCTCTTTTCGCTCCTTTGCACGAAGCTGACCACATGCTGCATCAATATCTGACCCCTGCTCCCGGCGAATGGTTACATTAATTCCTAGATTTTTCAATGTTTTTTCAAAGGCAAAAATCTTTTCTTTTGGGGTCCGGACATAATCTCTTTCAGGCACATAGTTTACGGGAATTAGATTCACATGGCACTTGAGTCCTTTTAATAGGCCAGCCAATTCTTCCGCATGCTCGACCGAGTCGTTCACACCGCCAAAAAGACCATATTCAAAGCTTATCCTGCGACCTGTCTTATCGATATAATACCGTACTGCTTTCATTAAGTCATCAAGTTTATATGCTTTGTTAATCGGCATTAATCTTGAACGTAATTCCGTATTCGGTGCATGCAGTGAAATTGCAAAATTTATTTGCGTTTTTTCATCGGCAAACTTATAAATTTTTGGAACGATTCCGCTTGTCGACACCGTAATATGGCGCGCCCCAATATTAAGCGCTTTTTCATGGTTAATGATTTTTAAAAATGAAAGCATATTATCGTAGTTATCGAAGGGCTCACCAATCCCCATGATAACAACCGAATCAACCCGTTCATTTGTTTCATCAAGTGTTTGTTGTACCTTGACTACTTGAGCGACAATTTCGCCTGCTTCCAAATGTCTTTTAAGACCGCCAAGCGTGGAGGCGCAAAAAGTACAGCCAATCCGGCAGCCAACCTGAGTCGTTACACAAACAGAGTTCCCGTAATCGTGGCGCATAAGCACAGTTTCGATTGAATACCCGTCATGCAGTTCAAAGAGAAACTTTATCGTTCCATCAGCAGATGTTTGCTGAATTGCAGTGTTAAGTGTTGTCAGCTGAAAATTTTCTGACAGTTTATCACGCAAGCCTTTTGCGACATTACTCATATCTTCAAAGGTGGTAATTCGCTTTTTATAGAGCCAATCAAAAATTTGCTCAGCCCGAAATGGTTTTTCACCGTTTTCTGACAGCCAGGCCTTTAATTCGTCAAGCTGTAAAGAGTAAATCGATTTCTTATTCATGTCCAATGTTGTCTTCGTCTCAGTTGTATTTAATTGTTCCAACTGTTACACCCTCTTTCTTAAAACTGCTATATAGAAGCCATCCGAGCCAAAATCCTGCGGGAATATTTGCAGGTCAAAGCCAGTAATAAATGGCTGAATCGCTTCTGGCATCCTATCTTTAAAGGATAGATCTGCTTCGAATTCCGGATTATTCTGCAAAAATGTTGCAACCGTATCTTGATTTTCTTGTTTATCTACTGTACATGTACTATAGACGAGAATGCCGCCTTTTTTCAATAATGGGGTAACTGATGCTATGAGATCTTGCTGAATAGTGCTTAAGCGCTCTAAATCCTTTTCTGTTTTCGTATATTTCATATCAGGCTTTCTCCTCATTACGCCAAGCCCCGAGCAAGGAGCATCGAGAAGAATGCGATCGAAGGATTCAAGCTTAAACTTTTCCTGTAAATGTCTAGAATCAGAGACACTTGTTTTTATGTTTCCTAATCCTAAACGTTTGGCATTGTCATTAATTAATCTTACCTTGTGCTGATGAAGATCAACCGATATCACTTCGCCGGTATTGTTCATTTTTTCAGCAATATGCGTGCTTTTACCGCCAGGGGCAGCACAGGCATCGAGGATAAATTCATCCTGCCTTGCACCCAATGCATAGGCAGCAAGCATTGAACTTTCATCTTGAATCGTGAACATCCCATAGTTAAAAGCAATGGTTGAAGCTAAATTTCCCTTTAACGACCTGATTGCCTCAGGAATGACCGGGCTCTTTTCAATTTGAAAACCGTCTTCTTCCAAAATGGCGATACATTCATCACGGGAAATCTTTGTGAGATTTACTCTTGCAGTTTGCATTGGCGCCGTTAAGTTTATCTCACACATTTCTTTCGTTTTATCATAGCCAAATTGGTTAACCCATCTAGTAACCAGCCATTCTGGATGACTGGTCTCAAGTGCAAGTCTTTCGTTCGGATCCGTTACCGCCTCCAAAGATGGAAGTCCTTCTCTTTGTATACTCCGGAGGACCCCATTTACCAGACTGGCAATCCCTTTATGCCCGCGTTCCTTTGCAATTTCAACCGCTTCATAGATAGCTGCTCTGTCGGGAATTCGGTCGAGATAAACCATTTGATAAAGCGTTAGTCTTAGTAAATGATGAATCCAATTTGCTAATTTCTTATTGTCTTTGACAAACGGCTTTAAAAAGAAGTCCAGCGCCATTCGTCTTTGCAATGTCCCATAAGTCAATTCTGTCAGTAATCCGATATCTACAGGCGATAATTCGTTTTTTTCAATTGTGCTGTTAAGAAGCAAATTACTGTAAGATTGGTTTTTCTCGATCGTCACTAACAGGTCCATGGCAATTGCCCGGACATTTTTTTTCGTTGAAGTCATGTTAATCTCCTAGCTTGCTGCCTATTAATATTTTTGAACCTGCACCGCGTAAAAATTGTTCACTCATCATTTTTGTTTTCCCTGATGGCTGAAGTTCAATAATTTTAATGGCGGTTTCATTTCCCGTACTAACCGTCAAGCCATCTGACTCAATTTTCAAGATCGTTCCAGGCTCTTGTTTCATTAAACCTGTTACCTTTTCAGCTCGCCATATTTTTAAGACTTGACCATCCATCAATGTAAAGGCAACCGGCCAAGGATTCATCCCGCGAATATGGTTATAGATTTCTTCACCCGTTTTTGTCCAGTCAATCTTTTCCTGTTCCCGCTTAATGTTGGCAGCAAATGTTGCTTCCGCATTGTTTTGCGGCTTTGGCGTGAGTTGCCCTTCAATTAGGGGCTTTAAAGTTTCAGATAGCAATTTTGCCCCTGCCGCACTTAACTTCTCATGAAGTGTACCAACATTGTCTTCTTCTGAAATTGGCACCTCAACACTTGTTATAATATCACCGGCATCTAATTTCTCAACCATGTACATGATGGTAACACCAGTTTTCTTTTTACCTTGAATAATCGCGTAATGGATCGGAGCTCCACCTCGAAGTTCCGGCAGCAGTGAGGCATGGACATTTATGCAGCCATGTTTAGGCGCCTCTAACAGCTTCTTCGGCAGAATTTGCCCAAAGGCTGCTGTAACAATTAAATCTGGGTTTAAGGACAGGATTTTCGCAAGTTCCTCTTCTTGACGGATTTTTTCTGGCTGGTAGACGGGGATCCCTTGTTTTAAGGCCTCTACCTTGACCGGTGGGGGTGTTAACAGCTTTTTTCTGCCTACTGGACGGTCTGGCTGAGTGACAACGCCAATGACCTCATATCCATCGTTAATGATTTGCTGCAAGACCGGCACAGAAAAATCGGGGGTCCCCATAAATACAATTTTCGTCATTCAGTCTCTACTCCTTTTAACTCATCTTCCTTGAGGTATCGAATTACCTTGGTCGTGAATAATATTCCGTCAAGATGATCAATTTCATGTTGAATCGCCCTAGCAAGGAAACCTTCTGCTTCAAGTGAGTAGCTCCTGCCTTTTCGATCAAAGGCTTCAATCTTTACAAAGTCAGGCCTTGTTACTTCGCCAAAAAGGTCAGGAAAGCTTAAGCAACCCTCTGGTCCTGTTTGTTCGCCAGCTGTTTTCACAATTCGCGGGTTAATCATTTCAATTGTTCCAAATTCATCATCGATATCAACAATTGCAGCACGCAAGTTTAGTCCGATTTGCGGTGCTGCAAGGCCGACCCCATCATTTTCTATCATTGTGTCATACATATCATCAAGTATTTTTGCAAGTTTTTTATCAAATTTTTCTACAGGTCTGCATATCTGCTCAAGAATCTCGGCAGGATGCATGACAATTTTTCGTATTGACAAAGCTGTTCCTCCATATTATCTGGTTTTTAAGATGTATTTTATTATTATGTTATCTTTATTTTCACCGATTTTACATTAAGATAAACGGGTTTACGTCGATTGAAACTTGCAGCCCGCTTTTAGTATCCTTTTGGTATTGATCGAGAATTGTTCTTAAAGTAGTTGTCAAGTTCGGTTCCCGTTTGTATTTTATCAGACATTGATAGCGATATCTATTATTAATCCTAGGTATAGGCGATGCTGCAGGTCCTAACACGACTGCTTCTGGTGATAACCGCGACTGGACATAGTTGACGATTTTCTCTGTTGCTGAAACAACAGCCAACAACTGTTCATGACTGATGGTAATAAGTGATAGAAAATAAAACGGTGGATAATGATGCATTTTTCGGTTCAACATTTCCTGCTGATAAAAGAGATCATAATCTTGTGTTCCAGCAAGCTCGACACTGTAGTGTTCAGGCGTATAGGTTTGAATAATGACCTCACCAGGCAATTGATGGCGTCCTGCCCGCCCGCTGACTTGCGTTAACAGTTGAAAGGTTTTTTCTGATGAACGGAAATCCGGTAAATGCAGCATCGTATCGGCAGAAAGCACCCCGACAAGAGTAATGTTGGGGAAGTCAAGCCCTTTGGCAATCATTTGCGTTCCTAGTAGAATATCTGCTTTTCCGTCCTGGAAATCCTTTAATAATCGTTCATGTGAACCTTTACGTCCCGTTGTATCAACATCCATCCGGATGACCCTTGCCTCAGGAAGGATTTTCCCCAGTTCATCCTCTACCTTTTGTGTACCCGTTCCAAAATAGCGGATATGTTCACTTGAACACTCTGGACATGCCTTAGGGACAAAACTTTCATAGCCGCAATAATGACATTTCATCTGCTCATTAACGCGGTGATAAGTAAGCGAGATGTCGCAATTCGGACAATTCATGACATAACCACAGTCGCGGCACATCACAAATGAGGAGTGGCCGCGCTTATTTAAAAACAAGACAGTTTGTTGCTTTTTCTCAATTCGATCCTTGAGCATGTCAAACAGCTTTCGAGAAAACATTGATCGGTTGCCTTCGCGAAGTTCCTCGCGCATGTCAATGATTTCGACTGGCGGAAGAGTCTGGTTATTCATCCGTGTTGGCAGTGTTAAAAGATGATATACCTTTTTTTGTGCTCTGGCAAAAGACTCAAGTGAAGGTGTTGCACTTCCAAGGACAACAGGGCAGCTATAGGTTTTCGCCCTTTCAATCGCCACATCCCGCGCATGGTACCGCGGCATTTCTTCCTGCTTATAACTCGTTTCGTGCTCTTCATCGATAATAATGATGCCAAGGTTTTCAAATGGAGCAAAAATAGCTGACCTGGCTCCAACGACGACCTTTACTTCCTTCCGTTGAATCTTGCGCCACTCATCATATTTCTCCCCGGCCGACAACCCGCTGTGTAATACAGCGACTAAGTCACCGAATCTGCCTTTAAAACGATTCACCATCTGAGGGGTGAGGGCAATTTCCGGTACAAGCACAATTGCTTCCTGTCCTTTTTCAATAACTTCTTGAATCGATTGCAGGTAGATTTCCGTCTTGCCGCTCCCAGTTACCCCATAGAGTAAAAATACCTCATGCAGATTTTGCTCCACTGCATTTAATATAGGTTCAATTGCAGTTTGCTGGTCCTTAGTTAAGGGCATTGGTTTCGTTCTTTCGAAACTTCGATGCTCATACGGGTCGCGATATACCTCTACTTCTTCCTCACCTAGAATCCTTTTACCAACTAAAGCTTTAACAGTCGAAGCTGTGATATTCAGCTCAGCTACTAGCAGTCTCATTTCAATTGGAGCAAAACGTTCGATAAAAAAGCTTATTACTTGTTTCTGCTTTTCTGCATTTACTGGTAATTTCCCCATTTCTTCTGTTAAGACTGCTTGGGAAACGAGTGGTCGGATATATTTCCGTTGTTTTTTCCTGACTTTTTCCTTCACGATATATTGGACTTCAAGATGACCTTTTGCAGTTTCCTTTTGTAATAAGGAAACAATTCCATTCTTCAAAGCATCCTGCCAATCCAGTTTTCCATTCTTTACGAAATATGAATGCAATGATAACGGGAGTGCACTTATTTCTACTCCCGGAGCCAGTTTAACCAATTTTTCATATTTCGCTTTTAAGGCTGCCGGCAGCATTACCTGATAGGCAAATATTTTAAAACAGAGTGTATTTTCCGTCAGCCAGTTTCCAAGCGCCAGTAATTCATGATTTAAAATCGGTTCAAGATCCATCGGCTCAATGATTTCTCTTAACTGCTTAACCTCAGATTCTTTTTTCAGCTCAATGACAAATCCTTGAATATTTCTTGGACCAAATGGAACAACTACCCTCATGCCAGGTTGAATGGTATCTCTCCATTTGTCAGGAATTAAATAATCGAAGGCCCTATCCGTTTGTTTTGCCGGTACATCCACAATCACACTAGCGATTTCCATCTTTATTCATTTCCTTCAGAAGAGCAGTAATTTCTTCAATTATTTTTTCTGCTACAGCTGTTTTAGACATTAGCGGTAATTCCGTCATCGTCCCATTCCGCTTAAACAGTGTCACAATGTTCGTATCCGTGCCAAACCCTGCCCCGGAAGCCTTCACATTGTTAGCGACAATCATATCGGCATTTTTCGCAAGTAACTTTTTCCTTGCATATTCTTCCACGTTATTTGTTTCTGCCGCAAAGCCAACAAGTATTTGTTTCGTCTTTCGCTGCCCAAGCTCAAACAAGATATCTTTCGTTCGTTCGAACTCTATCGTCGTGTCCCCTGCCTGTTTTTTCACCTTATAATCATGGGTGATTTTTGGGCGATAATCTGCGACAGCCGCTGTTTTTATCACGAAATCTGCACTATCAAATCGGG
Organism: Neobacillus vireti; assembly: GCF_001026695.1. Lineage (GTDB taxonomy): Bacteria > Bacillota > Bacilli > Bacillales > Cytobacillaceae > Neobacillus > Neobacillus vireti. The sequence goes on along the minus strand of NZ_LDNB01000002.1, from coordinate 426,532 downwards.
TTAATACGGCATTATACATTTCTTCTGCACTCTCGACCTTAACAATCTCAACACCGGATGGAGCCGGTATTTGAACGGGGCCGGAAACTAAGACCACATCGGCACCCTGCCTTTTCGCCTCTGCTGCTAAAGCATATCCCATTTTTCCGCTGGAATGGTTGGAAATGAAGCGGACCGGGTCAATTTTCTCCCGCGTCGGACCTGCGGTTATTAACACCTTTTTCCCGTTTAGTTGATTTGCTTGATTATTTCCGAAGTAATTTTGAATTAACGCTACTATTTTCTCCGGTTCCTCTAAGCGTCCTTTACCAACGTAACCGCAGGCAAGCCAGCCTTCACTTGGCTCGATGAATTGATAGCCATATTCAGCTAATAACGAGAGGTTCTTTTTTACCGCTGGATGGTCGTACATATGAACATTCATTGCAGGGGCAATCCAAACAGGTGCAACAGCCGCAAGCAGCGTAGTCGTAATCATATTATCAGCAATGCCACCCGCTAATTTAGCAATTGTATTGGCGGTTGCCGGTGCCACGAGAATTAAATCCGCCCAATCAGCAAGGTCAATATGGGCGATGACCTGAGGATTTTTCTCATCAAAGGTATCGGTATACACTTCATTGCGGGATAAGGCTTGAAAGGTTAACGGGGATACAAATTTCGCTGCAGATTCGCTCAATATAACTCTAACATGTGCCCCAGCTTGAGCAAGCTTACTTGTCAGGGCAGCTGCTTTATATACAGCTATTCCGCCTGTCACACATAATAATATGTTCTTATCCTTAATCATGATTAAATCCCCCCATAGTTTTACCATTCACGACGTCTATCTTTTTATTATCGTTTAAATCAGGCAATATTTCATCTTTTACCTGCTCTAATTCGACAAAAATTTTAAAAGAAATAAAAAAGGCTGACACTCTACGTCAGGCCTTCTTCCATCCATTATAAGAACACGCTGTTTCGCTTACTCAGCAGTTGTTTCTGCTTTTTTGGAAATCCGGTATGTCAGTTCACCGCTGTATATTTCCTCTAATGCTTTCCCTACATACTTATAGGAAACATATTTTGGCAGTCTTTCATCTCTAATTTGCGACATCACACGGGCACGCTTCGCCGCAACAGAGACAAGTGAATATTTAGAATCAATTTTTTCAAGCAAGGAATCAATAGAAGGATACAACATTTTATTCAACCTCCAACAATTTTTTATAACGATGTTCTACTCGCACCCTGCGGCAATGTTCAGCCGTTACGATGGCTTTTACACGTTCACAGGCGAGATCAACTTGATCATTTTCAACAACATAATCATATAATTCCATCATTTCAATTTCTTCACGGGCAGATAGCATCCGATTGTGAATAATATCATCTGTTTCCGTTCCTCTTGTTACAATCCGATTTTTCAATTCGGAAAGACTTGGCGGCATCAGAAAGATAAATAACCCTTCAGGAAACTTTTCCCGAACTTGGCGGGCACCCTTTACTTCGATTTCTAAAAAAACATCTCTTCCGGAATCCAAGGTTTCGCGCACATAATCAACTGGGGTTCCATAATAGTTTCCGACAAACTCGGCGTATTCTAACAGCTTGCCTTGTTCGATTAATTCTTCAAACTCTGCTCTTGACTTAAAAAAATAATCAACACCATCGATTTCCCCTTCGCGCGGCGAGCGGGTTGTCATCGAAATGGAGTATTCAAACGCTGTATCTGGATGGGAAAAAATCTCTTTTCGAACCGTTCCTTTCCCAACACCGGATGGCCCAGAAAGTACAATCAGCAATCCTTTTTCCTGCATGTTAAAAAATCCTACCCTTCATCAATAGTATCATCACGGTCTGTTAAACGATGGGCAACCGTTTCAGGCTGGACAGCGGAGAGGATAACATGGTCGCTATCCATGACAATCACTGCCCGTGTCCGTCTTCCGTATGTAGCGTCAATCAGTGATCCCCGGTCACGGGCATCTTGAATAATTCTTTTTATTGGGGCAGATTCAGGGCTGACAATGGAAATAATTCGATTGGCAGAAACGATATTTCCAAATCCAATATTAATCAATTTAATCGACATGGTCTCAATCCAATCATCAATAATATATTTTGACCGTCTAAATCAGTTTCTAAACAAGGCCTATTCGATATTCTGTACTTGTTCCTTCAACTTCTCTAGTAAGCTTTTTATTTCGACTACCCTTTTCGCAATGTTGGAATCATTTGCTTTTGAACCAATAGTGTTTGCTTCTCGATTCATTTCCTGGACAAGAAAATCCAGCTTCCTGCCAATGGGTTCCGGTTCATTTATTGTTTGCATAAATTGTTGAATGTGGCTTTTTAACCTTGTAATTTCTTCATTTATATCAGCCTTGTCTGCAAAAACTGCCACTTCCGTTAAAATCCGCGTTTCATCAATTTGCCCATTGGTAAATTCCTGCATTCTTTTTGTAAGACGGTCTTTGAATGATTGCACAACGAACGGCGCAAACTTTTGAAGTTCAAATACATTTCCTTCTAATTGCGAAAGCATTGCCAGCAAATCCTTCTTCAATTCTTCCCCTTCGGCCCTGCGCATTTCCTTTAATAAGGTAACCGCTTCTTCTGTTGCGGTTAATACTAAATTCTCAAGTTCTTCATTGCCAGCTTCACTTTCTTCTATATGTAAAAGATCTGTTCGATTAAGTAAATCCTGGAGTGTGATTGTTCCTTCAATGCCGAATTTTTCATGCGCCTGCTTGATGAATTGGTAGTACTCTTCAACCAACTTCCAATCTACATGGACTGTTCGGGTAACGACGCCTTCCCCTTCAACACTAACATAGACCTCAACCCTGCCGCGCCGAATATGCTGGTTTAATCTCTTTTTTATTTTATCTTCTATTTTTAATAGCTGTCTTGGCAAGCGGATATTCATCTCACAAAATCGGTGGTTGACTGTTTTAACTTCCACATTCACTGAGAAGGAATCCGATTCTGCCTTTCCTCTGCCAAAGCCTGTCATACTAAAAACCATCACGGGCACATCCAATCTGTGAAAAATTGATCGGGATTATTTTTTTTAAAATCACAAAAGGCAATAGAGCTCATCTCTATTACCTTTTGGATTATAACATACTTTATTTTGTTTTTCTTAACAAAAATGATCCTGCTAGTAAAAAAGTTGGAATAGAGGAGAGCCCAACGATTAACAACCAGTCTTTTGCAGCGATAGGCAAGGTATGGAAAACCGGCTGCAGCGGTGAATAATAAATCACGACAAACATCAATGCAAGGGAAGACAGGACTGCCCAAACAAGATATTGATTACCGAAAGGGTTTCTTGACAACACCGACTTTTCACTGCGGCAATCAAACACATGAATAAGCTGGGCCATAACAAGGGTGGCAAAGGCAACGGTTTGTGCATAAGCCAGCTGGCTCGGATCGTTATGATAAACAATCATAAATGCTAATAAAGTCACGATACCAATTAGGAATCCTCTGGAGACAACCTTCCATCCCAGTCCACGAGAAAATACACCTTCATTCGGGCTTCTTGGCCTCCGTTTCATCACGTCTTCTTCTGGGCGATCAAGCCCGAGGGCCATGGCCGGCAGTCCGTCTGTTACCAGGTTTACCCAAAGGATTTGAATGGGGACAAGGGGCAGCGGAAGTGCTAATAACATCGCAAACAACATCACCAATATTTCACCAACATTTGATGCTAGTAAGTAGCGGACAAATTTTCGTATATTTTCATAGATATTTCTGCCTTCTGTTATTGCCGCCTTAATCGTTGCAAAATTATCATCCAACAAGATGAGCGACGATGCTTCTTTGGCAACATCTGTTCCGGTAATTCCCATCGCCACCCCGATATCTGCCGCCTTAATCGCTGGAGCATCATTGACACCATCACCCGTCATCGCAACAATATGTCCGCGATTTTGTAATGCTTTAACAATTTTTAGCTTATGCTCCGGTGAAACCCTTGCAAACACAGCCACATCTTCAACTACATCTTCAAGCTCTTCAACCTGCATATTAGTCAAAGCCTTCCCATCAAGCACCTTGCTTTTGCTAGTTAAAATCCCGAGCTGGGCGGCAATCGCCTTGGCAGTGATGACATGGTCACCGGTAATCATCACGGTTTTAATTCCTGCATCCTTACATTCTTTGACAGCATCTTTTACTTCAGGTCGCGGCGGATCAATCATTCCCTGGACACCAATTAGGGTTAATTTTTTCTCTGCTTCATGTTCACTTAAGATGATCGTATTAGCAGGGATTGGCTTAAAGGCAACCGCAATCGTTCGCAGTGCCCTTGCTGCAAGACCATCAATTGCATCCTGAACCTTTATTTTTGTTTGCTTATTTAAAAAATGCGTGCGTTCATCCCATAGAATCGATTCACTAATCCCTAAAATGACATCTGGTGCTCCCTTTGTAACAATGAAATGCCGGCCCTGTTTGTCTTTCACGTGAATACTCATCATTTTTCTGGCAGAGTCAAATGGGAATTCATTAATGATTGTAAACTCATTCAATAATGTTTTTCGATCAAAACCAGCTTTCATCGCACTTACAAGCAGTGCACCCTCCGTTGGGTCCCCGTCAAGAATGAAATCCTCATCCTTCATGATCAAATCCGAATGATTGCAAAGCATCCCGAATAACAGCATTTGCTGCAAGGTTTTTTCGTCTTTTGGGTTTACCTTTTCTTTATTTCGATAAAAATTACCTTGCGGTTGGTAGCCGACTCCGTCGACTGTCCATGTTTGTCCTCCGCTCCATAGGTGGGTAACAGTCATTTTATTTTGCGTCATCGTCCCAGTTTTGTCAGAACAAATCACTGATGCACAGCCAAGTGTTTCGACGGCCGGAAGTTTCCTGACGATGGCATTTTTCTTAATCATCTTTTGAACACCGAGAGATAATGCCACGGTCACAATCGCCGGCAGCCCTTCAGGTATCGCTGCAACTGCAAGCGAAACACCTGCTAAAAACATCTCATATATTTCGTGTCCACGTAAAACACCGACCACTACAACAAGTACGGTTAAAAGCAAGGCGACTGTGATTAATATTTTCCCCAGCTGTTCTAAGCGCCGCTGCAATGGTGTATCCTGTGACTCTGCATTTTGCAGTAAATCAGCAATTTGTCCCATTGCGGTTTTCATTCCTGTTGCGATGACAACCCCGACACCGCTTCCTCTTGTAATCATCGTTCCCATAAAGGCGATATTCTCCATATCGCCAATTCCCGGGTTAGGATTTGTTAAGCAATCGATATGTTTTGAAACGGGAACAGACTCGCCTGTAAGCGCCGATTCTTCAATTTCTAAGCTTTTAGATTCAACGACACGGACATCAGCGCCAATCCTGTCGCCGCTGGTAAACTTCAAAATATCCCCGATGACGATTTCCTTTGATGGAATCTTCAGCCATTTCCCATCCCGCAATACAGATACATGCGGTGCGGATAATTCCTTCAATGCCTGGAGTGATTTCTCTGCTCTCCGTTCTTGATAAAAACCAAGGCACCCATTAATAATGACGATGGCAATAATGGCGATGGCATCAATATATTCGCCGAGCAAGCCGGAAATCAAGGTTGCTGCTAGGAGGACTAACACCATAAAATCCTTAAATTGACTAAAAAATAAGAGTAAAGCCGATTGCTTTTCTCCTTCGTCCAATTCATTTAGTCCGTGCTCATTTATCCGCTTCTTCACTTCTTCCTGTGATAATCCAGAAGAAAAGTCGGTTTCTAAGGCCTTTTCTACTTGTTCTATCTTCATTTCATGGAATTTCATCCGACCATCTCACTTCCCCCTTTAAATACCTATAAGTACTAGCTCTAAAGAAAGCTTATTCAGGGTCGTCCCAAAAAATGCTATATTAAGTTGCCATTGCTGGGTAAATTAAGACAGATTTAAGTTAAGTAGGTTATAATGTAATCATATGTTTAGAAAAGGATGTTTTCGATGTCATTTGATGGTTTATTTACAAAAGCAATGGTCGATGAACTTGTTCGTTCCCTAAAGGGCGGGCGGATTAACAAGGTTCAACAGCCATATAAAAATGAAGTGATTCTTACCATTCGGGCAAACGGTGTGAATCAAAAGCTGCTTTTATCTGCACACCCAAGCTATGCACGGGTTCAGTTCACTAACGAACCGTATGATAATCCGAGTGAACCGCCAATGTTCTGTATGCTGCTTAGAAAGCATATTGAGGGATATATATTAGAGGATTTATATCAAGTTAATAATGACCGGATGATTATTTTTGAAATTAAGGGCCGAAATGAAATCGGTGATATTAGCTATAAACAATTAATTGTCGAAATTATGGGACGGCACAGCAATATTGTTTTGGTCGATAAAACGCGGAATGTTATTCTTGACAGCATTAAGCATGTCTCTTTTGCCGTGAACAGCCACCGGGCGATATTGCCAGGACAGCCTTACAAATACCCTCCTGAACAAAACAAATTAAATCCGTTTGAGGCGGGTGTTGAGGATGTATTGAAGTCAGTGGATTTCCTAGGCGGCAAACTTGACCGCCAGCTGGTTGAGCATTTTGCAGGTACGTCCCCGTTATTTGCTAAGGAAGTGATTTTTCAAAGTGGTCTGGCTAATCGAACGACCGTGCCTGAGACGTTTGTCCGCTTAATTGGAAAAATTGCTGCAGGTGAGCTTTCTCCATCGATTATATCGGCAAATGGAAAGGAATCGTTCTATCTTTTTCCACTTGAGCATTTAAAGGGAGAGTCGAAAAGTTTTCCAACCTTAAGTGAAATGCTTGACCGCTATTATTTTGGCAAAGCAGAACGCGACCGCGTAAAGCAGCAAGGGAATGATGTAGAGCGCTTTATTAGTAATGAAAAAGAAAAAAATGAAAAGAAGATCTCTAAGCTTGAGAACACGTTAAAAGAAGCAGAACGGGCTGAGCAATATCAGCGCTTTGGCGAACTGTTAACCGCCAATCTTTACGCGGCCAAAAAAGGTATGAAGGAAATCGAAGTTCTCGATTATTATGATGAATTGGGTGGCACCATTGTGATCCCGCTCGACCCGAGGAAGACGCCATCTGAAAATGCGCAAAAGTATTTCTCCAAATACCAAAAAGCAAAAAATGCCGTTTCTGTTGTCGAGGAGCAAATCGAACTCGCGCTTGCTGAAGTAGCTTACTTTGATAATTTACAGCAACAGGTTCAGGCTGCTTCACCGAAGGATATTCAGGAAATACGTGAAGAGCTTGTTGAAGGCGGCTATATCCGCGAACGACGGAAACGAAACGGGAAGAAAGTGCAGAACGTTAAGCCTGTCTTGGATCTTTTTATATCCTCTGATGGCACGGATATCATCGTCGGGAAAAATAATAAGCAAAATGATTATTTGACCAATAAATTGGCGGCACGGGATGAAATTTGGCTGCATACGAAGGACATACCGGGATCGCATGTTGTGATTCGCAGCAAAGAACCCTCCGATGAAACCATTCGGGAGGCAGCCATTTTGGCCGCTTATTACAGCAAAGCACGGAATTCAAGCTCCGTGCCTGTTGATTTCACAAAAGTCCGCCATGTCAAAAAGCCAAGCGGTGCTAAGCCGGGTTTTGTGATTTACGACAACCAGCAGACGGTCTATGTGACTCCGGATGAAGAATTAGTGTTGAAATTGAAGAAATGAATAATATTAGAGGATGTCCCGAGGTTCCAGGGCATCCTCTATCTTACCAATCAATTTCGCCGCTTTTTTATTTATTTGTTATGTCTTCTTTTTGCCTCCAATTAGCTGGGTCCTTCCTCCATAACAGCAGGCTATCCTGATCCTCTGCGCTGACATAGCCTTTTGAAATGGCTACTTCTATTAATGTTGGAAAATCTGTTAGTGAGAGACTCTTAATTTCTTCCTCGAGAAGTGACTGCCTTCCCTTTTCAAGCCCATAAGTAAAAATTGAGACAACTCCAAGCACGTCACAGCCTGCTTCTCTTAATGCCTGCACAGCTGTAATCACACTGCCGCCAGTTGAAATTAAATCTTCAACAACAACGACCTTTTGCCCAGCTGCCACACTGCCCTCAATTTGATTGCCCTTGCCATGCCCCTTCGCCTTGGAGCGAACGTAACACATCGGCAAGTTCAAAAGCTCGCTGACCCATGCCGCATGCGGAATTCCAGCTGTGGCAGTACCTGCGATAACTTCTGCATCCGGAAGGTTTTCGAGAATGAGATCTCTTAATCCGTTTGCAATCTCCCTTCTAACCTCAGGATACGAGAGAGTTAAGCGGTTATCACAATAAATCGGTGAATTTAGTCCTGATGTCCAGGTAAACGGAGCTTGCGGCCGTAATGCTACAGCATTGATTTCTAATAGTTTTTCAGCAATTATCTGTTTCATTTATGTACTCCCCTCCAGGCATTCATCCATTGTTCATAGCTTCTCACCGGATCAGCTGACCGTGTAATCGAACGTCCCACAACAATTGCACTTACTCCCGACCGCCTTGCAAATTCAGGAGTAGCGACGCGTTTTTGGTCACCAACTTGATCAGATTCCATTCTGATTCCCGGGCAAACGGTTAAGAATGAGCTTCCTGCTTGCGAATGAATCGATTCAGATTCCCGTGCTGAGCAGACTACTCCATCTAATCCAGCATTCTTTGCCAGCGAAGCATAATGGAGCACGGATTCATCCAATGTAACGGGAATCAGCTGCTCACAATTCATCTGCTCCTGTGAGGTGCTGGTTAATTGGGTTACAGCGATGCAATTTGGACGTTCTCGACCGGTTGCCGTACCTGCTTCTAGTCCTTCTAAAGCCGATTGCATCATTTCTCTTCCTCCAGCGGCATGGACATTGACGAGATCACATTCCATTCGTGCCAGCCCCTTCATCGCACTTCTCACCGTGTTCGGAATATCATGAAGCTTTAAATCAAGAAAAATTTGATGCCCCTTTTCTTTTAATAGATGAACAATCGCAGGACCCTCCTTGTAAAATAGCTCCATGCCAACCTTTAGAAAAAGCCGTCTTTCTTCAAACGGTGCCAAAAACCGTTCTGCTTCGCTTTTGTTAGCAAAATCAAGCGCGATGATAAGCGAGTTGTCCATGCTGATTCCAGCTCCTTCCCCTGCATTCACTGATGTGTTCGAACCCTAATTTTTTTAAAAGCACCGGCAGTTCTTCAATGATGGTTGGACAAACTAATGGATCAACGAAATTTGCGGTTCCTACTGCGACAGCACTTGCCCCTGCATAAAAATACTCGATGACATCCTCGGCGGACTGAACACCGCCCATTCCGATAATCGGAATCGAGACAGCTTGACTTACCTCATAAATCATCCGAATCGCCACCGGTTTAATCGCCGGACCGGATAGTCCGCCAGTTATGTTGGCTAAAATCGGTTTCCCAGTTTTTAAATCAAGCCTCATCCCGACTAGAGTGTTAATCATTGTTAAACCATCAGCACCGCCATCTTCCACTGCCTTTGCCATTTCGACAATATTAGTGACATTCGGCGATAGCTTCACATAAACCGGGACCCGAGAGACCTCTTTTACCTTCCGTGTCAATTGCTTGGCAACCTCGGGGATTGTTCCAAACGCAATCCCCCCGGTTTTTACGTTAGGACAGGAAATATTTAATTCCAATGCATGAACATTCCCTGCCTTCGATATTTCCCTTGCAACCGAGACATAGTCCTCTTCAAGGGAACCCGCAACATTTGCAATGATTGGAACATCATACTGGGATAACCATGGCAATTCCTCTGAGATTACTTTTTTAAGTCCGGGATTTTGTAGACCGATGGCGTTGAGCATTCCTGCATCCGTTTCGGCAACTCTTGGAGTTGGATTGCCAAATCTCGGTTCAACTGTTGTCGCTTTAATCATGATGGCACCAAGTTTACTTAAATCATAAAACTGGCTGTATTCCCTGCCAAATCCGAAACAACCTGAGGCTGGCATAATAGGATTTTTCAGCTTTAAACCAGGTAATTCAACATGTAAACGGTTCATATCAATACCTCCCCGGCACGAAATACTGGCCCATCACTGCAAACCTTTTTATAGGAAACCCCCGATGGGTCATCTGCCAATCTACAAACACAAGCAAAGCAAGCCCCAATTCCGCAGCCCATTCGCTCCTCTAATGATAAAAATAGCTTTTTATCAGAATAATGCTGTTCAAGCGCTTTTAACATTGAAGTTGGTCCGCAAGCATAAATACATTCGAATCGTAAATTTCCCATTACATCCGTTACAAAACCTTGTATTCCATACGTGCCATCAACCGTTGTCACGTATGTTTCACCATTTTTCAAAAATTCCTGTTCATAAAAAACGGCTGATTCCGTTTGAAATCCAAGAACGTGAATAACATTTACCCCTTTGGCCACTAGCTGCTTTGATAGTTCAAATAGTGGCGGCACACCAATCCCGCCGCCAACAAGCAACGCTGTCTCTTCACTGCTTACTTCCTCAATGGGAAAGCCGTTTCCTAACGGACCCAGGATATCAAGCTCCATCCCCGGTTCCATTTTCGCAAGCAGCGACGTCCCCCTGCCTTCCTTGCGGTAAATCATCGTAAACTGTTCGTTCTCTTGATCAAATGACGAAATGCTGATTGGTCTTCGCAAAAGCGGATCCAGGGCATTGGCAGCCTTAATATGAACAAACTGCCCTGGCTGTTTGATTTGACTTACCAAGCATGCTTTCACTGTCAGTTCAAAAATGTCCTCGGCGATTTCCGTTTGACTGATGATTGGGCAAAATTCTTTTTGGATCATTTGAGGACTTCCTCCTTATTTTCAACACCCATTGCTTCTGCGGAAAAATTCATCGACTCGATTACTTTTAAGATTGCATCTGCAGTGTCTAATGAAGTTAAACATGGAACTCCATTTTCAACAGCGCCACGGCGAATTCTAAATCCGTCCCTCTCCGGCTGTTTTCCTTTTGTTAAGGTGTTAATAATGAATTGCGCTTCACCACTTTGAATCACATCCAGTAGTGTCTGACCATCCGAGCCGATTTTCCCAACAACCTTTACCTTCAAACCAGCAGACTCGAGCACCCCAGCAGTCCCGCTTGTTGCCATTAGGCGGTATCCATTTGCCGCAAACCTCAAGGCAAGCTTTAAGGCTTCTTCTTTATCTTTGTCAGCCACTGTAAATAACACAGTGCCAAACCTCTGAATATTCATCCCCGAAGCAATCAAACCTTTATATAGTGCTTTTTCAAGTGTCAAATCCTTACCCATTACCTCGCCGGTTGATTTCATTTCCGGTCCGAGTGTAATGTCAACGCTTTTTAACTTAGCAAATGAAAAAACCGGAACCTTGACAAACACACCATTTTTTTCAGGAATTAGACCTGCTGGATAACCTTGGTCTGTCAAGGAAACGCCTAAAATCGCTTTTGTCGCAATTTTTGCCATCGGGACATTCGTAATTTTGCTTAAAAACGGAACAGTTCGACTTGACCTCGGATTTACTTCCAGGACAAGTACTTGGTTTTCTGATACCACATACTGAATGTTTAACAGCCCGACAATATTTAGTCCTAAAGCTAATTTTTCTGTATATTCAACGAGTGTTTGTTTAACTGATTCTGAGAGTGTCTGCGGCGGATAGACAGCGATTGAATCGCCGGAGTGTACGCCGGCCCGTTCTATATGTTCCATAATTCCTGGAATTAAAACATGTTCACCGTCACAAACGGCATCTACTTCGACTTCTTTCCCTGTTAAATAACGGTCAATCAAGACAGGGTGTTCCGGATTGATTTTAACTGCATTTTCCATATAATAAAGTAACTCTTGCTTTTGATAGACAATCTCCATTGCCCGGCCGCCAAGGACGTATGAGGGACGGACTAATACCGGATAACCGATTTCTTCGGCAATTACAATGGCTTCTTCCACCGACAAGGCCGTTTTGCCCAGCGGCTGCGGAATATGTAACCTTTCGAGCGCTTGTTCAAATTTATCCCTGTCTTCCGCACCGTCCAAAGCCTCTAAACTTGTACCCAAAATGTTAACCCCATTTTCTGCAAGCTCGGCAGCAAGATTGATTGCCGTCTGCCCGCCAAACTGAACGACCACGCCAATTGGTTGTTCCATTTCGACGATAGGCATTACATCCTCAAGCGTCAGCGGCTCAAAGTAAAGTTTATCGGAAATACTGAAATCAGTTGAGACGGTTTCCGGATTGTTGTTAATAATAATCGCCTCATAGCCGGCTTCTTTAATGGCCTTCACCGAATGGACGGTCGCATAATCAAACTCAATCCCTTGGCCGATGCGGATTGGACCAGAGCCCAGAACAATCACACTTTTTCTATCTGTCACAAGCGATTCGTTCTCCTCCTCATAGGTGCCATAGTAATACGGTGTTTCACTCACGAATTCAGCAGCACACGTATCGACCATTTTATAAACCGGGAGAATGCCAACATCCTTGCGAAAAGCGAATATTTCCTGCTCACTCCTTTCCCAAAGCTCAGCAATTTTTTTATCAGAAAATCCCTTTTGCTTCACTTCATAAAGAAGTTCCCTGTCAAATGGGCGGGCTGCTAGCTCGGCTTCATGTTCAATGATCCCTGCCATTTTCTTCAAGAAAAATAGATCGATTTTGCTCCATTGATGAATAGTTTCAATTGATATTCCTCGCTTCAAGCTTTCGGCAATATAAAAGAGCCGCTCATCCCCTGCTTTATGAATCCGTTTTTCGAGGAGCTCATCATCAATTTCCTCTGCCCCAGTCAATTCGAAATGACAGACACCGGCATCAAGAGATCGAATGGCTTTTAACAGCGATTCCTCAAACGTCCGGCCAATGGCCATAACTTCTCCCGTTGCCTTCATTTGCGTTCCAAGATAACGGTTTCCCGATTCAAATTTATCAAATGGCCAGCGGGGAATTTTCGTCACAATATAGTCGAGTGCCGGTTCGAAACAGGCATAGGTTTTTCCTGTAACCGGATTAATCATCTCATCAAGTGTTAAGCCAACAGCAATTTTGGCAGCAAGCTTGGCAATTGGGTAGCCTGTTGCTTTCGATGCAAGGGCAGATGAACGGCTTACCCGTGGGTTTACTTCGATTATATAATAGTTAAAGCTGACCGGATCTAAAGCGAGCTGGACGTTACAGCCTCCTTCAATTCCAAGTGCACGAATGATTTTAAGTGAAACATTTCTTAACAGCTGATATTCTCGGTCACTCAAGGTTTGGCTTGGTGCGACAACTATCGAGTCACCTGTATGAACGCCAACCGGGTCGATGTTTTCCATGTTGCAAACCACTATCGCATTATCATTGGCATCACGCATGACCTCGTATTCGATTTCCTTATAGCCTGCGATACTTTTTTCAAGCAGGCATTGATGAACAGGGCTGTTCTTTAATCCGGATGAAACGATTCCTTCTAATTCTCCCAGATTGTGACAAATCCCTCCGCCAGTTCCCCCAAGGGTAAAGGCCGGACGGACAATGACTGGGAAACCAATCTTTTCAACAAAAGCTGCAGCTTCTTTAAACTCGTGGATAATTTCGCTATCCGGAATTGGCTCCCCTAGCTCATTCATTAAGCTGCGGAATAAGTCTCTGTCTTCTGCTTGTTTAATCGCGGAAAGCTTTGTGCCTACTATTTCGACTTCACACTCTTGTAGTACGCCTGAATTTGCCAGCTCCACAGCAAGATTAAGGCCTGTTTGACCACCCAATGTTGCTAAAAGTGCATCTGGACGTTCCTTGCGGATGATTCGGCTGACAAATTCGACTGTGAGCGGTTCAATATAAACGGCATCGGCGATTTCCGTATCGGTCATAATCGTCGCCGGATTCGAGTTTACCAGAATGACCCGATACCCTTCTTCTTTCAGGGCGATGCATGCCTGGGTGCCGGCATAGTCAAATTCCGCCGCCTGGCCGATAACAATTGGTCCTGAACCGATAACTAAAATGGAGTTTATATCTTTACGTTTTGGCATCGTACTATTCCCTCCTGTTTTTCAGCATCAATCATGGCAAGAAACTGTTCAAATAAGCTGTTTGCATCTTCTGGTCCCGGGGAAGCCTCGGGATGATATTGAACTGTAAAGGCAGGGAAATCTAAATGTTGTAAGCCTTCTATCGTCCCATCATTTAGTGCGACATGTGTAATCGCTAATCGTGTTTGATGCAATGACTCTGTTTCCACCGTGTATCCATGATTTTGTGAAGTAATTGCAATTTTACCTGTAGCCAGATCCTTGACAGGATGGTTCGAACCTCGGTGGCCGAATTTCATTTTCACTGTGTTCGCACCGCAGGCAAGGGCAAATAATTGATGACCAAGGCATATTCCAAATATCGGAATGGTCCCCAGTACTTGTTTAATCATATGGATACCTTCCGGGACATCTTTGGGATCTCCCGGTCCATTTGAGAGCAGTATCCCGTCAGGAAGCAATTGGAAGATTTCATCTGCCGTTGTATGATATGGAACAACAACGACATCGCATCCACGTTTATTTAATTCTCGTAAAATTCCATGCTTCATGCCAAAGTCAACCAGGACAATTCTTTTCCCGCGCCCAGGGCTTGGGTATGAATTTTTTGTGGATACTGTTCTCACTTGATCAATCGGAAGTCTTGTTTGCCGTAATCTGCTTACTACTTCTAGCGGATCCCGCTCAATGCTGCAAATGGCTCCTTTTAAAGTTCCATGTTCACGGATAATCCTTGTTAATTTTCTCGTATCAATCCCAGAAATACCGGGGATTTTTTTCATTTTAAAATATTCATCGATAGTGAATTCACTACGCCAGTTCGAAGGGTAATCAGTCACTTCCTTGACAATCAATCCTTTCACAGCAGGATTAATCGATTCAAAATCATCGCGGTTTACTCCGTAATTTCCGATTAAAGGATAGGTGAGCATGACAATTTGCCCGCAATAGGAAGGGTCGGAAAGAATCTCCTGATAGCCTGTCATCCCTGTATTAAATACGATTTCACCCATTGTATCCATATGACCGCCAAAGCCGTCACCGATAAAAATCGTTCCATCCTCTAAAATAAGCTGTGCTTTCATGCTATTACACTCCCTTTTCCCAAACTATCTGCCCGTCAGCAATCGTCATTTCCGGCCAGCCCTTACATTTCCAGCCAGCAAATGGGGTGTTTTTCCCTTTAGATAGAAATCCGGATGGATCAATTTCTCGCTCTTTATTCAGATTCAACAGAACGAAATCAGCGCGAGCCCCCACTTCCAATTTTCCATACGGCAGGGCAAAACTTTTGGCAGGCTTCAGCGTTAAAAAGCCAATTAACTCTTCAAGCGAAATAATATTTTTTAACACTAAATGTGTATACAGGAGCGGGAAGGCTGTCTCTAAACCGACAATGCCAAACGGTGCCAATTCCATTCCTTCACTTTTTTCTTCAAGTGTGTGTGGTGCATGATCGGTGGCGATGAAATCAATTGTGCCATCAAGCAGGCCTTCAATTAAGGCAGCACGATCAGTTGCATCCCTAAGCGGAGGATTCATCTTAAAGTTGGCGTCAAGTCCTGGAATATCATCCTGCGTTAGTAATAAATGGTGCGGGGTGACTTCCGCAGTGACATGAATTCCTGCACGCTTGGCATCCCTTATTATCCGGACAGACTCCTTCGTACTGACATGGCATACATGGTAATGACAGCCTGCTGCCTCAGCAAGCAGCACATCTCTGGCAATCTGGACCGATTCACATACAGATGGGATTCCATTTAATCCATGCTTTTCTGAGAAAGAACCCTCATGGACACAACCTTTATTAATCAGCAAATTTTCTTCACAATGGGCAACAATTGCCATATTTGCCTTTGCTGCCTTACGCATTGCTGCTAGCATCTTATCCGCCGACTGAATCCCAACTCCATCATCGGTAAAAGCGAAAGCACCCGCTTCTTTGAGTGCCTCAAAGTCTGTCAATTCCTTGCCAAGCTGTCTCGTCGTAATTGATGCATACGGTAAAACCCTCACATGAGCTGTCTCCCGAATCCTCTTTTGCAAGTCCTCCATATTGTTTATGGTGTCAGGCACCGGTCTCGTATTCGGCATGGCAGCAACTGTTGTAAATCCTCCCCTTGCTGCAGCTAGAGTTCCGGATGCAATTGTCTCTTTCTTTTCTCCACCAGGCTCGCGCAGGTGGACATGCAAGTCGATAAATCCCGGTGAAACCAACATTCCCGTTGCATCCACTTTTCTTTCCACATCTGCCTCAATCTTCTTTTCTATTTCCGTAATAATCCCGTTTTCTATTAAAATATTTGTCTGATCTTTTTCTCCATTAAATGCTATGTAATTTGCGTTCTGAATAAGCAGCTTCATATTGATTTCCTCCCATTAAGCTTTCAATTGACCGTTTTAAGGCAGCCATTCTGACATAAACACCGTTTTCCATTTGCTTAAAGATTCTTGACCGTTTGCATTCTACCAAGCTATCAGCAATTTCCACATTCCGGTTTACCGGAGCTGGATGCATAATAATGCTGTTTGGCTTCATTTGCCCTTCCCTTTCTAATGTGAGGCCAAATTGGTTATGATACTCGGAAGCGGTAAAGCTTCCCTTCCTTTGATGACGTTCATGCTGAACCCTTAGCAGCATAACTACATCGGCTTCCCTGATTGCTTCATCAATTGGTCTATATTTTGCTGATTGCAAACTGTGGTTATCAAACCATTCTTCCGGCCCAGAAAAAATGACCTCTGCTCCGAGTCTTGTTAAAGCATCAGCATTTGACCGTGCTACCCTGCTGTGGCTGATATCGCCAATAATCGCAATTTTCAAGCCCTCAAACCGGCCGAACTCCTGCTGGATTGTTAATAGATCAAGGAGCGACTGTGTTGGATGATGACCACAGCCATCCCCGCCATTAAGAATTGGGATATTAACTTTTCCAACTAGTTCATCAAAATATCGATCCTGCCCATGGCGAATGACGATTGCATTGACACCAATCGCTTCCAATGTTTTGACAGTATCGTAGAGCGTTTCCCCTTTTTGGACACTTGAGGTTTCCACTTCAAACGGAATAACCCCTAACCCTAATCTTCTTTCCGCTACTTCGAAACTGCATTTTGTTCTTGTGCTGTTTTCAAAAAATAGGTTTGCCGTAAACATTTGCTGTTCCGTCCTCCAGGTCATTCCTTTCGAAAACCTTCTCGCATCTTCAAGTAGTTGATAAATTTCCTCCACCTTTAATTCGTTCGTAGTAAGTAAATGATGTAACATCCCTCTCCCACTCCTTCCTTAGCATTAAAAAATGCACCCTAATATCTTGCTATCAGGGTGCATTGATCCAAACCTAAACCATTCTTAACAGACTGGTTCAGGTCTAACACCCTTGTAAGCCTCTCTGGACTTAGTTAAAAGGTTTCTTTATTATGCTGTTTTCTGTTTTTCTTTCGTTTCCTCTTCCAAGATGTTTTCAGTCACCGGCTGCCGGCCAGGAAGAATTAGATTTAACACGACACCTAAGATTGCTGCTAAGGCCATCCCTTGAATTTGGATATCTTTAAATGGCAGCTTGAGAATAGCTCCGCCAAGTCCGATGACAAGAATAACTGATGAAATGACGAGGTTACGTTTATCATCAAAATCAATTTTACTATCGACTAACATTCGTAATCCTGAAGAAGCGATAATTCCAAACAATAGGATGGAGACACCACCCATAACCGGTGTCGGAATCGTCCCAATTAACGCTGTTATTTTTCCAATGAAACCGAAGATAACCGCTAAAACTGCTGCACCTGCCAGCACGTATACACTGTAGACACGGGTAATTGCCAAGACGCCGATATTTTCACCGTAAGTTGTTTTTGGTGGACCGCCGACAAATGCTGAAATAATCGTTGCTGTTCCGTCTCCAAGGATGGAACGATGCAAGCCTGGTTCCTTAATATAATCACGTCCTACTACCTTACTAAGGATTAACTGGTGGCCGATATGTTCCGAAATGGTTACCACTGCGACAGGTACCATTAACCAGAAAATATCCCATGTAAATTTCACCTTATAGCTGACAAATGGGATGATAAATTCCGGCATTTCCAACCAACCAGCTTTCATTACCGGTCCAAAATCAACGATTCCCACCATTAACGAGTAAAGATAACCAACGATAATTCCTGCTAATATTGGGATAATGCTTAATATTTTTTTTGCAAAAATCGAGAAGATAATAGTTGCCGCAAGTGTAACAAGAGCTGCAGAGAAATGAAGAATGCTGTACTTTCCTGCAGGGTTATTCATCGCCATACTAAGTGCTGTTGGGGCTACGGACAAGCCAATAACAATGATAACCGGCCCAACTACAATCGGAGGCAATAATTTCATGATCCAGCGGTAACCCGCCTTACAGATGATCAGTGCAATAATCCCATATACAAGACCAGCAAGGAAGGTTCCAACCATTGCCGCACTTGGTCCCCCTGCTTCGTTGAGTAGTTTAATTGGAATAATATAGGCAAATGACGATCCTAGATAGGCCGGGACTTTCCCTTTTGTTATTAATAAAAATGCCAAGGTGCCAAGTCCGCTGGAGATTAATGCAATCGCGGGGCTTAGGCCGACAAGGTATGGAACAAGGATGGTTGCCCCAAACATGGAGAACAAGTGCTGAATGCTTAATGTCAGCCATTGACCCGGTTTTGGAATCTCGTTTACGTCTAAAATTGGTTTGTTAGTCATTCTAATTTCCCCCGAATTCATTATTTTTTTTAATAAAAAAACCCTCTTTGACCATGAAGGCACAAAGAGGGTTAGAAATTGCCGCACCTAAATAAAATGAACGGCTTTTTCCCCTTTGTCAGCCTCACGGGACTGCATTTAAAAGGGCTGCTATTTATTTTTCAAAAATACTTACTTGATCCACCTTATCAACTTCTGCCAGCTCAACCACGATTTTTTCGTCACTTGATGTTGGGATATTTTTCCCTACATAATCAGCACGAATTGGCAGTTCACGATGACCGCGGTCCACTAAAACTGCAAGCTGGATTCCTGCCGGGCGCCCAAGATCCATAAGGGCATCAAGTCCGGCTCTCACCGTCCTGCCTGTATACAATACATCGTCAACAAGAATGACTTTTTTGTTGCTGATTTCAACCGGAATATCAGAACCTTTAACAAGTGGTTCCTGATTCTCAGTTTTCTTCGTTAAATCATCCCGATAAAGAGTAATATCTAATTCACCAACAGGAACCGATTTCCCCTCAATATCAGCAATTTTTGCTGCAAGGCGGTCGGCCAGATAAATTCCTCTTGTCCGTATTCCAACAAGAACACACTCTTCTATCCCTTTATTTTTCTCGATAATTTGATGGGCAATTCGGGTTAATGCCCTGCCGATAGCCTGCTCATCAAGGACAATTGCTTTTTGCAATCCGCAACACCTTCTTTTTAAAAATAAGGCTCTGTTAAAAGTGAATGTTGATTTCCATTCCAGGCGCTTCGCTTTCCGCGGGCGGTGAGCCNTATAGCGCCTGCGGGGTCTCACCTGTCCCGCTGCTCCCGCAGGAGTCTCGCGCCTTCCACTCCAATCAACATTGTGCTCAAAATCAACAATGTGTTTTAACACAGCCAAAAATAAAAAACCTCTCACCGGTTTTGGCGAGAGGCGGACATGTTAATTTTAAGATATAGGCATAGTCCGCCTACAATCTTTAACCGTTTCCTTCTCAGCCTCACGGGACCGAATTAAAGGCATATTCAACTATCGTTATCTTACTGTAATTTTTGACTTCCGTCAATTACTTTTTCGCAATTGCTCAAGCAAACGTTCGATATCATCAGGAAGCGGTGCTTCGAATTCTAAATATTCACCAGATCTTGGGTGAATAAATCCAAGCACACCTGCATGCAATGCCTGTCCGTCAATATCCAAGGTTTTTTTCGGCCCATACTTTGGATCGCCAGCGAGCGGGTAGCCGATGTATTTCATATGAACACGGATTTGATGCGTTCTTCCTGTTTCCAATTGGCACTCGACGAAGGTAAAGTCCTTAAAGCGTTCCAACACCTGAAAATGGGTAACCGCATGTTTTCCGTTATCAACGACCGTCATACTTTGACGGTCTTTTGTATCTCTGCCAAGCGGGGCATCAATTGTTCCAAAGTCATGTGGAATGACACCGTGGACGATTGCTTTATATTTTCGCGTAACGGTTTTTTCAACTAATTGATTGACTAAGCTTTCATGAGCCATGTCGTTTTTAGCGACCATTAACAGACCTGTTGTGTCCTTGTCAATGCGATGAACAATCCCGGGTCTTAATACCCCATTGATACCAGATAAATCCTTACAATGGGCCATTAAACCGTTAACAAGTGTCCCTGTCATATGTCCAGGAGCGGGATGAACGACCATCCCCCTTGGTTTATTGACAACCAAGACATCTTTGTCTTCATAATAAATTTCCAAATTCAATTCTTCCGGAATCACATCCAACTCTTCTGGCTCCGGAATTGTAATTTCAATTTGATCATTTACACTGCATTTATAATTGGTTTTTACCATTTGTCCATTAACAAGGATATGCCCATCTTTAATCCATTGCTGAACCTGTGTTCGTGACCATTCTTCATCAAGCCCCGAGAGTACCTTATCAATACGGTCTCCCTTTTGCTCCTCAAGAATGATGTGTTCCATTGTCTCCATTTAATTTCTCCTTTGATTCTCTTTCATCCCGCAGCATTTGTATCATCAACATAATTACACCAATCACTAAAGCTGAATCCGCAATATTAAAGACCGGAAAATTATAGCCAAAAATATAGGTGTGGATAAAGTCGACGACTTCTTTGTGAATCACACGGTCTATGAAATTTCCGATTGCACCGCCTAGCATAAAAGCAAGAGATACCCCTAGGAGCCGTTTGCCCTTCGCTGCTTTATAGATATAATACATGATTGCGGCAATAACAACGATTGTAATAACATAAAAAAGCCACATTTGACCTTGTAGGATTCCCCATGCAGCTCCTTGATTGCGATGAGAAGTAATGTACAAAACATTATCAATAATCGTAATGCTTTCTCCTTGATGCATGTTGTGAACAATTAACCATTTCGTACCCTGATCTAATAAAATAACAAAAAGAGCGATTAAGTAGTAATAAAACACTAAGAAATACCTCCACATCAGCCAATACTTATGTCTAGTTCCAGCGCCTAGGGGCTCGGGTCATAAGCCAATCCGTCAAAAAGGCTAAAAAGCAGCCTTCTCGCCGGCACGTCTTACGCTTGTCGCCACTGAACAAGGCGCTTCCACTTTTCTTACTTCTTAAGCATTTTAGCATACTTTTTCGCGAAACGACAATGAAACATGATAAAAAAGACTAGTGGAGCGACTTTTTGTAATATATTTCTAAATCATCGGAATCCTTTATTGTTTTTAAAGTGGGGATTATTTTTAATAAATCATCTGGCAAAAACTCTCCAGAAATTTCACATTGTCCAAAATTTCCTTGTTCAAATTTTTTTAAAGCTGCATCAATGTCGGCAAGTTCTTCTTTCAAAATCGATGTCAGCCAATCGGGCTTTTGTTTGTTTTTTAATGAATTTTCGATTTCTAATTGGGTTATACGGAGTTCCAAAAACAGCTCTTCCTGCATGGCATTCATAGTGCTATTACCTCCGTTAATCATTTGTCTTATTATATCCGGTCAAGAATTACTGACACGGGAAAACATTTGACATCAACAACAACAATTAACGAAAGAGGATAATTAATGAAAAAGCCCCAAGCAAATAGCTTGGGACTTCTTCTTAGCCGATAGGAAAGTATAACTTTCCTATCAGGCATAAGTGCAACTACGCCTCTGTCTTCGCCCTAACGGGCTCGCCAATCGGCGAGTTTTCTTTATGCTAAGTGTGAATAATTTTCTTTTACAACTTCGGCACAACGAGGGCAAAGTGTTGAATGCTCTGAATCTTGCCCAATCTCTGTTGAAACAATCCAGCAGCGTTCACATGTTTCACCTTCTGCTTTGGTCACAACAATAGCTGAAGTCTCTAATTTTAGCGCGTTTTCAGGAGCCTCATTGTATGTTCCAGCCACTTCAAAGCCTGAGACGATAAACAGTTGTTTCAAGTTTTCTTCAATTGAATCTAAAAGTGCCTTCGTTTTCTCATTAACATATAGGGAAACTTTTGCTGTTAACGATTTTCCAATTACTTTTCCATTTCGAGCTTCTTCGAGTGCTTTTAAGACATCATCACGAAGGTTCATGAATGCAGTCCATTTTTCTTCAAGTGCTTTTGCACCCGCTAACTCCTGATATTCTGGAAGGTCGGTTAATTGGACACTTTCTTCAGTAACAGAAGGAATGAATTTCCATACTTCATCAGCTGTATGAGAAAGAATCGGTGAAACTAATTTTGTTAACGCTAGTAATGATTCATATAAAACGGTTTGAATCGCACGGCGCTCGTGATGGTTAACCGCTTCAATGTATAAAACGTCTTTGGCAAAATCAAGATAAAAAGCACTTAGGTCAAGTGTACAGAAATTATTGACCGCGTGATAAATACCTGCAAACTCATAGTTTTCATAAGCATTACGAACATTTTTAATCAACTTATTTAATTTAACGAGCATAAATTGATCAACTTCACGTAAATCTTCATAAGCAACCCTATTCACTGCCGGATCAAAGTCAGCTAAGTTTCCAAGTAAGAAACGGAAGGTATTACGAATCTTACGATATACTTCGGCAACCTGTTTCAGGATGGCATCAGAAACACGAACATCCGCTTGATAATCAACGGACGCTACCCAAAGACGTAAAATATCAGCGCCTAATTGGTTCATAACCTTCGCCGGTACAACGACATTTCCAATCGATTTACTCATTTTTCTGCCTTCACCATCAAGGGCAAAGCCGTGGCTTAATACTCCTTTATACGGCGCTTCACCTGTTACGGCAACAGCAGTGGATAAAGACGAATTAAACCAGCCGCGATATTGGTCAGAACCTTCAAGATAAAGGTCCGCAGGACGAACTAAATCTTCTCTTTCAAGCAGAACAGCTTGATGGGAGGAACCGGAATCAAACCAAACATCCATGATATCTGTTTCTTTTGTAAATGTTCCGTTAGGACTTCCAGGATGGGTAAATCCTTCAGGAAGTAAATCCTTGGCTTCACGTTCAAACCAAATGTTTGATCCAAATTCACGGAATAAATTTGACACATGTTCGATTGTTTCATCGGTAATAATTTCTTTGCCATTTTCATCATAGAAAACAGGGATTGGAACACCCCATACCCGTTGACGAGAAATACACCAGTCGCCACGGTCGCGAACCATATTGAATAACCGTGTTTCACCCCAGGCCGGTACCCATTTCGTTTCTTTTACAGCTTCCAATAATTCATTTCGGAAATCCTTAATTGATGCGAACCATTGTGCTGTCGCACGGAAAATAACCGGTTTCTTCGTTCTCCAATCGTGCGGATAAGAGTGCGTAATAAACGAAAGCTTTAACAATGCATCTGCCTCTTCTAAGGCTTGCACAATCGGTTTGTTTGCCTTATCGTAGAATAATCCTTCGAAGCCTGGTGCCTCGCTGGTCATTACTCCTTTGTCGTCGACTGGGCAAAGTACTTCCAGGCCGTATTTTTGACCAACATAGAAGTCATCCTCCCCGTGACCCGGAGCAGTATGAACACAGCCTGTACCAGCGTCTGTCGTAACGTGTTCACCTAACATAACTAAAGAATCACGATCATATAACGGATGTGCCGCGACAATCTGTTCTAATTCCGCACCTTTGACCTTTTGGACAACTGTAACATCTTCCCAGCCAATTTCGTTCGTTACTGCTTCAAGAAGGGCTTCAGCCACTAAGAATTTGTTGCCATTTGCCGTAACGACCACATAGGTTAAGTCAGGATGAACAGAAATCCCTAAGTTTGCCGGAATTGTCCAAGGTGTTGTTGTCCAAATTACAATTTGGGTATCAGTATCAAGGACACCTTTCCCGTCTTTCACCTTAAAGCCAACATAGATGGATGCTGAGCGCTTATCTTGGTATTCAATTTCTGCCTCTGCAAGTGCAGATTCACTTGAAGGGGACCAATAAACCGGCTTTTTGCCTTTGTAAATATAGCCCTTTTTCGCCATTTCACCAAACACTTTAATTTGTTGTGCCTCGTATTCAGGCTTCAAGGTAATGTAAGGATTCTCCCAATCACCACGAACTCCGAGACGTTTAAATTGTGAGCGCTGATTATCAATTTGCTCGAGGGCATACTTCGTACAAAGCTCCCGGAATTCAGCCACCGTCATTTCTTTCCGTTTAACACCTTTATTGGTTAGAGCTTGTTCAATTGGCAGCCCGTGAGTATCCCAGCCAGGAACGTATGGAGCATGGAAGCCGCTCATTGATTTATAGCGGACAATCATATCTTTTAAAATTTTGTTAAGTGCATGGCCCATATGGATATCTCCGTTTGCGTATGGAGGTCCATCATGAAGGACAAACATCGGACGTCCTTTCGTCCGCTCTTGCACCTTTTGATAAATATTCATTTCTTCCCATTTCGCCTGAACCTCAGGTTCTCTTTGCGGCAAATTGCCTCGCATTGGAAATTCAGTTTTCGGCATTAATAACGTATCTTTGTATTCCATTTTTTCTTCCTCCTGTAATTCTATCATCTAACAGAATAGCCATTTAGAACAATAAAAAACCCTCTCATCCCTAAATAGGGACGAGAAGGTTTAATTCCCGCGGTACCACCCTGATAAATAGTACGGCACGAAAAACAGTACTATCCTCTTAACCATTCGTAACGTGAATAATACGCCTGAGCCTACTATCCGTTAAGGAATTCGGTCCGGAACTCGAGGGTGATCTTCCAATTTTTCTGCTTTACCAGGCTTTCACCATCCCCGGCTCGCTTAAGAAAGTTTTAGAAAAATTGTACTGTCCCTGTCAACGTCATGTCTGTCGTATTTAACTTATTCAAAAATTATATGCGAATTAATGCTGATTCGTCAAGCTAAGGAATCTTCTTCTTGATGAATTTTTAACTCTGTTGCATCCACTTCATACTCTAATAAATGATCCCAATCATCAGTGCTCAGCATATCCAGTTGTGCTTCGATAAGCATTTTAAACCGAGTCCGGAATACTTTTGACTGCTTCTTTAGGTCCTCAATTTCAAGAGCTATTTTCCTCGCTTTAGATAAGGACTCGTTGACAATCCGGTCCGCGTTTTTCTCAGCTTCCTTAATAATCAGCTTTGCTTCCTTTTGGGCATTACGCTTAACATCTTCGCCAGCTTCTTGGGCAATAATAATTGATTTGTTGAGCGTTTCTTCAATATTCACAAAATGGCCAAGACGCTCTTTCATTTCATTCAAGCGTTCTTCCGTTTCTTTTTTCTCTCTGAGGACTAATTCATAATCCTTTATGACCTGGTCAAGAAATTCATTCACTTCATCTTCATCGTACCCGCGAAAACCTTTATTAAACTCTTTATTATGAATATCTAACGGCGTTAACGGCATGATGCCACCTCCATACGAACTATACTTTTATATGTATAAAAAAATATTCGACACTTTTTTCAAAATTCCTGCACTAAAATTGAATTATTTTTGCTTTCCAACGATAATTCGCCATTTTTCTTTTTTTGTTTTTCCCTCAATCCCGATTATTTTTGCTCTACCGTGACCGCGAACCGAAATCATGTCGCCGATCTCACACGAAAACGACGGGTTTTCGGTTAGTGTCCAGTTTACTTTCACAAGCCCCTGTTGAAAAAGGGTTTGTGATTTTTGCCGGGATAGATGATAGATTCCAGAAATAACAGTATCCAGCCGTAAAGAAGATACCGTTAAATCAGTTTCTTGCCATAATTCTTTTGCTGATATTGCCTCATCGCTGCTTATTTCAACTAACTTGACACCAGCCCTGCCAATTGATTCAAGATTGCTTTTAATATACTCATTAACTTCCTTTGCCACGAAAAATTGTATCCTCTCATCTTTCATAAGGATGTCGCCAAATTTCCCCCGCTTGAGCCCTAAAGACATCAGCGTTCCCAAAACCTGACGATGTTCAATCGTAACGAACTTCGATGGATAGTGAATTTCGAAAAGGCTAATTTGAAAATCATCACAGTTTGCAGTCAAATAGTCAGGGTAGAGGAAGGCTCTTTTTCGTTCTAAATTATGGCTGCCGCCAAAAAGCTGATAGTTCACATTTCCATTTTCGCCAATGAGCATTTTGAGTATTTGCTGCTCCCTAGGGTCAAGAAAATCAGTAAGCTTTGGCGTATAGTGGATCTCGACATAACTCTTCCACTGAACTACTTGGTCAATAAATTCCCGTTCTTCTGGCCGGAAATGCTGATAAATGTTCATTGATTAACACACAACCTATATTCAAATTACCTGAAGCAGCCAACCATACACACTGGATAACCCACCAATGGCAAGATTAAGAACAAGGATTGCAACAATTGGCGAAATATCCATCATCCCAATTGGTGGAATGATTTTTCGAAATGGTTCTAAATATGGTTCGCAAATTCTCGTTAAAAATTGGCCAATCGAGGATTCCCTTGCATTCGGGAACCATGACATTAAGATGTACACAATCAAGGCATACGAATAAATTCTTATTACTTGTTGTAATAGACTAAACACCCATTCCATTTATCTTACCACCTCGTATTTTGTGTTTCATGGTCAGAAATTAAGTCCGAAATATTCCCTGATACCTCTACATTATCAGGCGTACATAAAAAAATACTTAAGCCGATCTTTTGGATGTCTCCGCCGATTGCATAAACCACACCGCTGATAAAGTCAATAATTTGCCGGCCCTGTTCATTATCTATCCGCTGCAGGTTTATGACAACAGCGCGGCGATTTTTTAAATGGTCAGCAATATCCGTTGACTCTGAATACGAACGCGGTTCCACTAATATGACCTTTGAACCAATTGATAAATTTGTAGAATTTGTAGAATTTGATGACTTTGGGACACTTTGCAGGCTAATAACATTTTTGTTTTTAACAGGCTGCTGTCTTTGTTTGACTGGTTCACTAGCTTCTACATTGTCATCATTATTATCATCATATTCATCATCTAAAAAGAAAAATGTTTTTAGTTTCGATTTAATCGTCATTTTTTTCACTCCTAACCATCTTCACCGACAAGTGCTGTACCTATTCTTACCATTGTTGCCCCTTCTTCAATTGCAATTTGAAAATCGCCCGACATTCCCATCGACAGTTCCGTACAGGGAGCAAAATCTAAATTTCGGTCTTGTACTTGAGCACGAAGTTCCCTTAATTTGCGAAAGCAGTCACGAACAATTTGTTCATCCTTCGTGAGCGGAGCCATAGTCATTAATCCTTCAACACGTATATTATCAAAAGCTCGAAGCGATTCAATAAATCCAATTGTCTCTTCAACTGATAGTCCATGCTTGGATTCTTCCTGCGAAACATTAACCTGCACGAGACATTTAATTTTATGGACTGCACGTTTATTTATTTCTTCGGCAAGTGCAAGCCTATCCAGCGAATGGATATATTCAACCTTGTCAATAATATTTTTCACCTTACGGGTCTGGAGGGAGCCAATAAAATGCCAATCAGGCTTGTCCCTTAATACCGTCCACTTTGCAAGCAGACCGTCATCACGGTTTTCACCAAGATTTGTGATCCCTGCTTCGAACGCTTCAGAAGCCCGTTCAATGCTTACATATTTAGTGACTGCAATCAATTTCACATCGTCCGGGTTTCGATTCACTTTAAGACACGCTTCATTTATTTGTTGTTTAATTTGTTCAAGCTTTACTGCTACTCTCATAAACGATCCGCAGTCTCCTTCCAGCCGATAAAACTCAACATTCTCCCAGTACCGCCTTGATCACGGCGATGCGAGAAAAATTCCTCCTGGTTGCAGCTGGAACAAAATCCAGTTGAAAGGATATTTCGCTCCGGTATCTTAGCTTCCAAGAGTATTTGTCTGTTTAATTCTCGCAAATCTAATGAATATTGACCTTCTTCAATTAAATTATATGGTAATCTTTCTTTATCTTCTAGTGTATTTTCAACTAAGTTAATAATCCGTTCATCAACAAGGTAACATTTTTCACAAATAGACGGTCCAATAGCGACAAGTATCTCTTCAGGCTTAATCCCTTCCCTGCCCCACGCTTGGATCATTTCATTCGCAATCTTTCCAACTGTCCCTTTCCAGCCGGCATGTGCCGCCCCAATCATCTTTTTTTCAGGCGCAATAAAAAAAAGAGGGACACAGTCGGCAAAACATAGCGTTAGCAGGATGCCCTCTTCATTCGTATAAAAACCATCAGTGCCTTTAAATGAATGTTCATAGGAATTGGATCCTTTACCGCGGTCTGCTTTAGTTATCTTTTGAACGGCAATATCATGGGTTTGTTCGGCCCCCACCCAGCAATTTAACGGGAATTCCAGTAGCTCAGCAACTTTTTCTCGATTTGAGCACACCCTGCTTTTGTCATCGCCGACATGAAAGCCGAGATTTAGGGTTTCAAAACTCCCCTTACTCCACCCGCCGCATTTAGTTGTTATACCGGCAGCCAATCCAGGGAAATGCTTGATCCAGCTTTCAATGGTTAAATAGGATTGATTTTTTAAAACAAAGGGCTCCATGTCAATACCTCTTATATTTTTCTTTAGTTTACCATGAAAAGAGAGAATGGTCACCGTAAAAGGTATTTTGTCAAACCTCAGCCTCTTCGGAAATTTTCTCGACACTTCCCCGGTACCTAACCAAGATAACATCCTGACCAATTTTAATTATATTTTTCCAGGGAATAACGATATCTTCATCCTTTCCAAAAAAACCTAATACTCTTCCACTGCCGGAGATTACAACAGCCTCGATTTTACCAGTCGTTAGATTAATTTCTATATCACCAATATTACCAAGCCGTTTGCCATCCGATACATTGACCACATCTTTTATCTGGAATTCGGAAATCTTCACCATATCCACCACTCCCAATTACATTACTATAAAAAATATATGACAGCACTTGGCAAATTAGTAAAAGAAAATAAAGCTGTCCGGTTTGGACAGCTTTATTTCGAGAAATGGTATTTTTATCGGCAATTTTCTAAATACCTATTTTATTGATTGTCCCTGCAATTGGCCCTGTTGATTTCCGCTCCTGGCACTCGCTTTCCGCGGGGAGGTCCTGGAGCCTCCTCGGCGCCTGCGGGGTCTCCAGTGACCTCTCTATCCCGCAGGAGTCGAGTGCCCTCCGCTCCAATCAACAGGGGGTGTAAAATCAAACTAAAGATTTGCAACACACACTTTTTCCAACCTGGCTAAGTGTGTTGCATAAAAGGAGAAAGGGAACAGATGGGCGGCCATTAACTTCACTATAAAATGGACTAACTTTTTCTAAAAGTAAATAATCTAGATTTTGTCAACAAGGCGGAGAAGGTGGTCGTCTGGAACTATTTTATCAATATACACAAATTCATATTAACTTTGGATAGGTTCTTTTAGCTTAAACATTGATATCATCACTTATTTTTATAATTTATTGGAATGGAAAGTCTTTATTAATACCGCACTGTTGATTGGAGCGGAAGGCGGCGAAGACTCCTGCGGGAGTACGGGGCAGGGGAGACCCCGCAGGCGCTTCAGCGCCGAGGAGGCTCCCCGGCACGCCCGCGGAAAGCGAAGCCGCCTGGAGCGGAAATCAACAGACCTTTTGAAAAAACTGTATTCTAATAAGATTTTATAAATTAATATGTAAATTTTAAATGTGATTTATTGAAAAATAAAGCTGTCCGGTTTGGACAGCTTTAACTTTGAATATTTTTATTCATTTGTCTAATCGCTGCTTTTTCTAATCGTGAAACCTGAGCCTGGGAAATGCCAATTTCATCAGCCACTTCCATCTGTGTTTTTCCTTGGAAAAACCGTTTCCGCAGAATTAATTTTTCGCGCTCATTTAATCTCCGCATACCTTCTTTTAGGGCTATTTCTTCAATCCAATGGATATCTTTATTTTTCTCATCACTTAACTGGTCCAATACATAAATTGGGTCGCCGCCATCATTATATATTGGCTCAAACAAAGACACCGGGTCCTGGATGGCATCAAGTGCGAAAACAATTTCCTCATGCGGCACTTCTAAGACCTTGGCAATTTCTTCGGCAGTCGGTTCACGTGAGGTTTCGCTCATTAATCGCTCCCTGACCTGAAGGGCCTTATAAGCGATATCCCTCAAAGAACGGGAAACGCGAATAGGGTTATTATCACGTAAGTATCTGCGAATTTCTCCAATAATCATCGGTACAGCGTAGGTGGAAAACTTTACGTTTTGACCTAAATCAAAGTTATCAATCGATTTCATCAGTCCAATACAGCCAACCTGAAATAGATCATCAACAAATTCCCCGCGGTTGTTAAAGCGCTGAATAACACTTAATACGAGGCGTAAGTTGCCATTGACGAGCTTTTCCCGGGCAGATATATCGCCCTCTTGCATTTGCTTGAAGAGTATTCTCATTTCTTCGTTTTTTAAAACAGGAAGTTTTGATGTGTCCACACCGCAAATTTCGACTTTATTTCGAGTCAATCCTTTTCCCTCCTCACAGGAGCTGCTGTTCAAAAAACAGTATTTCCTTGAGAAGGAAAAATATGCACCTATCCAAGTCAGCGGACAGGTGCATATTTGTCGAAAAATGCAATTTTAGCACTTGAATTCTAGGTTTTTTTGATGGAAAAAAATTTCTTTTTTACACCATCTTATTAAATTCCTTTCGTAATCGTTTAATAATTCTTTTTTCTAATCGTGAAATATAAGATTGCGATATCCCCAGCATGTCTGCGACATCCTTCTGTGTCTTTTCTTCCCCATTTGTTAAGCCGAACCGGAGCTCCATAATTTGCTTCTCACGATCGGTAAGCTGATGCAATGCCTTTGTTAAAAGCTTCCTATCAACATTTGCTTCCAGGTCCTTTGTAATAATATCATCATCCGTTCCTAAGACATCGGATAGTAGCAGCTCATTGCCATCCCAGTCAATATTGAGCGGTTCATCAAAGGATACTTCTGACCTGATTTTATTGTTTCGCCGTAAGTACATAAGAATCTCATTTTCGATACATCTTGATGCGTATGTAGCAAGTTTTATTTTTTTCTCAGGGTTAAAGGTATTAACCGCTTTGATTAAACCAATCGTGCCAATACTGATTAAATCCTCAATATTAATCCCCGTATTCTCAAACTTTCTGGCAATATAAACAACCAGCCTTAGGTTCCGTTCTATTAAGATGGATCTCGCTGCCTTATCACCGCCAGGAAGTTTTTTTAATAACAACTCTTCCTCGTCTTTACTCAAAGGAGGCGGCAAGGCTTCGCTTCCGCCAATATAATAAACTTCATCCGTTTTTAAGCCCAATTTTATTAGTATTTTGTACCAGTAGTAGGATATGCGAAATCTCCATTTATTCATCTAAGTTCCTCCTTCTAAATTATGTTTTTACTGAGTATAGTATTATTAACTTACTTTCACTGCCTCATCATGCTGCTTCATCCCTGTTAACATTTTCGGATGAACAATACATTGAAACGCATCATCAGCAGAAAGTTCCTTTATCGTAAAGGATACAAGACCTTTTTCACATAAATACTGTGAACCGCTATGTTCAATTAAAATAATATCGGGTTTAACGGCAATAATCAGTTGATGCTCTTGTCCTATCACACGGCATGGGACGACTCTGAGCCTATTTTGCCATTCGTCAGGAAATTCCTCACTTCCCGTTATCAGTGGTTCTGGGTCGGCAGCCAATCTTTTTATTGTTTCAGGGATGGTATCCAATTGCTTTTTGATAGAAACAAACATGACCGGCAGCTTAGACAAAGGATCATATAGTTGATTGCCGCTATCTACTAAGCCTTTAAAAACTAAGCTTTCTCCCTCAATATTCAACCTCACCTTAACAATTTGTTCGAATTGAATTTTGGTCATCTCAAGACTCTCTCCATGTTTTCTGGAGAAGTGCCAGGCGACCGGGAAACCAATCAGGACAAAAAGCCAGCTAATGGGATCGCCAAATCCTTTCAAAACCTTTGACGTCCACTCATAATCATATTGAATAAAGTAATGAGCACCCATGATGGCGCCGCCAATTAAAAAGGTGGCAGCATAAAACGTCATTAATGCTTTCATAAAGAAGGTCAGCCGCTTATATCCAAAGGCGATCAATACCATCATAATTGAACAAAAAAGTTTTGAAATCGGATGGCTTGTATAGAGATTTAATGGTGTAAACGATAATAAAATAATCAATGAACCGGCAAATCCCCCAGCGAGTATTCTCCATAATCGAATGTTTCTCTTTAGAAATATGGCTGTTAAATAAAGGAGTAGGCTGTCAAACAATAAATTAAGAGCCCAGATA
This sequence comes from Neobacillus vireti, assembly GCF_001026695.1. Lineage (GTDB taxonomy): Bacteria > Bacillota > Bacilli > Bacillales > Cytobacillaceae > Neobacillus > Neobacillus vireti. The sequence goes on along the minus strand of NZ_LDNB01000002.1, from coordinate 394,063 downwards.
ATATCTAAATAAACAACCAAGCAGCTTCCTCCTTACTTCTGTTTACGAAAAAGTATAACGTACTTATGCGGCTGAAGTGTGTCACTTTCTGTAAACAAAAAATCAGAAATTTTCACTATTCACAACGGATTTTGTCAAAATAATGGTAAAGAAAAAAGGCATAGCCCCTTGGGGCCATGCCTTAATTAATATTGAAATTATCTTCTGCGATTTCGATTGCGCAGGAAGGTTGGAATATCCAACGTCTCCTCTTGTGAAACATTTGTGTTTCGGACTGGTTCTTGCGGAGCTTCTTCGCGTTTTTGCTCTCGCTTGACAGTTCCAGCAGCCGGTTTTGCTTGACCAAAAGAAGGTCGGGTTACCTTCGGCTGTGAAACTTCTTCATTAAATCCTGTTGCAATAACGGTTACAACGATTTCATCTTTAAGATTTTCATTGATAACGGATCCGAAAATCATATTCACTTCTTGATCAGATGCGCTTGCAACAATATCAGCAGCTTCCTGAACTTCATATAGGCTTAAATTTGTACCGCCTGTGATATTCATTAACACACCCTGTGCTCCATCAATGGAGGTTTCTAATAATGGTGAGCTAATCGCTTTCTTCGCTGCCTCAGCAGCACGATTTTCGCCGGAGGAAACGCCAATTCCCATTAAGGCAGAGCCTTTGTTAGACATGATTGTTTTCACATCGGCAAAGTCCAGGTTAATAAGTCCTGGAACAGCAATTAAATCGGATATACCTGAAACCCCTTGGCGAAGGACATTATCCGCTTCCCGGAACGCCTCTAGCATTGGCGTACTTTTATCAACAATTTCAAGGAGGCGGTCATTCGGAATAACAATTAGCGTATCAACGGCTTCTTTCATAGCTCCTATACCGCCAGATGCTTGATTCGACCGTTTTTTGCCTTCAAATGTGAACGGGCGAGTAACAACTCCCACTGTTAAAGCACCGAGGTTACGGGCAATTTGAGCGATAACTGGCGCTGCACCCGTACCAGTTCCGCCGCCCATACCTGCCGTAACGAACACCATGTCAGCGCCTCTAAGCGCTTCTTCAATTTGCTCTTTGCTTTCTTCTGCCGCTTTCTTTCCAACCTCAGGATTAGCTCCAGCTCCAAGACCGCGAGTCAGTTTCGAACCAATCTGCATTTTTACTTCTGCTTTTGAAAGATTCAAGGCTTGCGCATCCGTATTAACAGCGATAAATTCCACACCTTGAACGCCATGTTCAATCATTCGGTTTACTGCGTTATTTCCGCCGCCGCCAACACCGATTACTTTTATTGTTGCAAGAGAATCTAAATTTGTATCAAATTCTAACATGACAAATCCTCCTAATTCGTCGATTTCCTTTTCGCTGAAATTATTCGAAAAAGTAACCAAGGAATTTTTTTACTTTTGATGACATCTTATCTTCCGGATGTTTTTCTACTTTTACTTTAGGCTGCTGTTGCTTTGGCATTCTTTTTTCGGCAGGCTCTGACACCGCTGAAGAACCACCATTGGTTCCTCCAGGTAATCTAGTATTCTTGTAAGCATATTTAATTAAGCCTACCGCTGTTGTATATTGAGGTTCTCTTACACCAATGTAGTCAGGCGAGGCAATGCGGACTGGAGTTTGAAAGATATCCTGTGCAAGCTCCAATATTCCCTGCATCTTTGCTGTACCGCCTGTTAAAACAAATCCACCTGGTAAATCTGTCACGCCTAAACGTTTCAATTCATGCGCTATCAATTCAAAGACTTCTTCCATTCTTGCTTCAATAATTTCAGAAACATAGAGCTGATTAAATTGCTGATGCTGATCGCTTCCAATAATAGGAACGCTGAAGAATTCATCTTCTGAAGCATTATCAAAGAAGGCATGTCCATATTTTATTTTGACTTTCTCAGCATCTTCGGTAGACGTGTGCAGAACCTTTGAAAGGTCATTTGTAAGCAAATCGCCGCCTACAGGAATCACACTTGTCGATTTCAAAAATCCTTCCTCAAATAGAGCAATTGAAGTAGACCCGCCGCCGATGTCAATCAAGGCCACACCGAGATTTTTTTCATCTTTGGATAAAGCATAATCACCTGCTGCCAATGGCTGCAAGATAATATCTAAAATTTCAAGTCCAGCTCTTTCAACACAACGCAATGTATTAATGATTATCGATTTAGAGCCGGTAATAAGTGCACCTTCCATTTCCAAACGAACACCAATCATACCTCTTGGATCATTAATTTCATCCTTGCCATCTAAGATAAATTGTTTTCGAATAACACCAATGTTTTCTCTTTCTGGTGGAATAGAGCCAACATGGGCGGCTTCTATAACCCGAATTACATCTTCATTGGTAATTTCCCGATTTTGACTGGAAACAGCTACAATACCATGACATTGCTGGAGCATGACGTTGTGCCCGGAAATTCCGACCACTACTTCCCTAATCTCCATTCCAATCATTCTTTCCGCCTGCTCAATCGCCCGCTTAATAGAATGAACGGTATCGTCCATGTCGACGATCGACCCTTTTCGTAAGCCTTCAGATTTCACATTGCCAACACCAATTATATTCAACGAGTCTTTACCCGAGTCATTGACCATTTCACCAATGATTACTTTTACACTGGATGTACCGATGTCAAGGCTAACATAAATTTCATTGCTGTTCATTCTTTGGCACCTCCTTTTAATTTCCATAGGTTGAACAACAATTTATTCTGTTCAATAAAATGTTTTCATAGTAATATCATATAAAATTATTCGTCACAACTACATATTTCCCTTTAAAAAATATCAATTTTTTTCTACTTTTTCTTTGTTTGGTGACCATTTTGTCAATAATATTCTTCTAATGACAGCAATATTTTGGAACAACCTGACTCCAAACGCAAAAACTGCCGCTAAATACAAGTCTACACCAAGATGGACACCGAGAAAAGCTAAACTTGCAGCTAGTATTATATTAAAAAAGAATCCAGAAACAAAAACCTTTTCATCATAAATATTCTGCAGGTATGCCCTGATTCCCCCGAAAAGCGTATCAAGGGCTGCTAAGACTGCAATTGATAAATAATTGGAATATTCTTCAGGAATTCGGATTTCTGTTAATAACCCGAGTATGATTCCAATAATTAGTCCAACAAACGGAAGCCACATTAGGAACCGCCCCCTTCTTTAATCGGCTCCATGTATTTAATACGAATTGGGTTATTGTAAGAAGGAATACTCACGGCTGGATCTGCATCAGAAACGTTAAGTCTCAAGCTTTCAGTAAAAAATTCATCCCTGGCCTTTGATACCTTCATCCGATTAGACAACTTTTCAGCAGCATTCATCGTATCAACGCCAACTTTAATTTCTAACGGCAAATTCTTAATTGTATGCCCGTCTATTTTAGTTTCTCTATTAATATCCCTAATTACAGTAGTATTAATAATTCTTTGACCATCAATCGCCAGATACTTTGCTTCGTACATATTCAATTCGTTCAGCAGCCTTTTTAGGAGTTCGGGTGAAACGATTTTTGTATCCGGAGACCCCAGCTGAATATCCTCTATTACAGGTTCAATCTGCAGGGTAATCCCAGGTCCAGAAATTTCGGTTTGTCCTGCTTCCAATTTTAATTCCTGCAAAGTATCCCGTAATGCCTGTTCCTTACTTTGTTTTCTTTTAGATTCATAGGCTGATAATTTCTCTTCATTAGAACGAATCTCTCCCAATAAATTGGACTCAAGTTCCTTTTCTTTCAGTAAAGCCGCGCGTAGCTGCCAAATATCGCGTGTATCCCGCTCATTCGGTTTCTTCACTGTTTGGAATTGAATCGCAATCATAAAACCGACAACTGCAGCAACCAAGGTTAAACTAACATTCATTTTGGGCTTGTCCATTTTTTTACCTAACCTTTAAATTAATCTTAAAGTGGACTTTAATCAACTTCCTAAAATTGGATTCAAGGTCATTTCATTTATTTTTTCTAGTGTAAAAACAAGGTTATCATTAACTAACTGATCCTTTATTCCTCCCGTCAGGTTTATAGACGCGGCAAGAACATCTGGATCTCCGATTGCAGTAATGACAAACGGAGCAGGGTATTGAACACCATCAACTGTAATGACTGGCCCATTACATACTATATATGAATGGCTCGTCAGCCTTTGGCCATTTATGGCAACCGCTGCTGCACCAGAAATATAAAGCTCGTTTACCACTTTGAAAACGTGGTGTTCATGTACAAGATAATTATTAATATTCACTTCTTTTGGATCATAGGCACCATCGGAAAGAGTAATTTTTACTCCTTTCCCTTTCACCTTTACTTTGCCAAGAAACATCCGATATTTTTCAGTATCTTCTGCCTGGTTAAGAAAAACTTGTGCTTCCTTTGCTAAGTCTTTTTCATTTTTAAGTACCTTGTCTTGCTTTTGATGCAACTCTTTTTGGAGTTTACGATTCGTCTCTTCTTGGGCAATCAATTGATTTCTTAAGACAAGGGTCTTTTCATATTGTTTGCCTGACCTATCAAGGTTTTCATTTTGGCTCTCAATTTTGGTCAGATGATAGGAGAAGGCTATCATAAACCCTAGTATAAGACAGACAAGGGACAAGATAAAATGTTTACCCTTCACCTTGATCTTTTTCAACTTCTTTTTCCTCCACTTCCGGTTCAAAAGCCTTAAAATATGAACCTACTTCCATATCGATAAGTCCCTTTTTGTTAGGATCCAATTGGCTGATGATAGAGGGATAATGGATCATCTTTTCCGAAAAACTTCTTAATGTCGCACTTACCTCAAAGCCATCGTTCATAAATAAGGAAATATGATACTGATCGGTTTTTTTCGGAGAATAATAAATTTCGGAAATGGAGTTTAAAATTTCACTTGGAAGATTTTTTAGCTCTTTCATCATTTCGTTAAGGGCGGGCCCTTCTTTGAAATCTAAAAGAATCGGAGAATTAATAGGAATTTTTTCCATTTGTCTTTCTTTTAAGATTTTTCCATTTTCCATGACTGGATAGTAGTTTGTATCTTGTTTAAGATAGGCCATTCTTTTATACTCTTTTACTTGGATTTGAACCGTGTTTGGCCATTGAATGTTTACATCTGCTTTTTTTATTTCAGATAATTGCTGTAATTTGGAAGCAACAGCGATTTTTCTAACTTTCCAAATATTCGTATTTTTCGAAAGTCCGCTCTTCTTGATTATTTCTGCCTGGGAATAAACTTCATTCCCTTGTATGGCAATTGTTTTAACATGACTAAAAGGGGACTGAGTATAGGCAATGACGACAATCAATGTAAAAAACATAATTAGCAAGAGCACAAGACGTCTGTTTGCTTTCCGCCTTCTTTGTTCCTTAAGCTTAGGAATACGATCCTCAAGAGCAACAATTTTACCTTTTTCCATCCATGATTCCTCCACATAAAAAGCGGCTGCCCTAAATTACAACATCGGCTTGTCCTAAATTTTCGATGCGGTTACCATGAAAAGAGAAACAACGGCACGAGAAATCATGCCGTCATTCACTATCTTCAGGCTTTCCACCTATTATATTATCAGTTATTATAACACAATTTTTGTCATTGGTAAGGTATTTCTTACAAGAAAAGTAAGTTTATTTGATAGCTGTCTAGCTCCAGCGCCTAGCCCCTCGAGGTCACAAGCCAATCCGTCCAAAAGGTTAAAAAACAACCTTTCGGCCGGCTCGTCTTGTGCTTTTCGGAGCTGAGCAAGGCGCTTGCGCTTTTCTTATTTCCTACCGATTATTTCTACCTCAGTCTCCATTTTTATTTCATATAAACTGTAAATGGTATCCTTTACGTGCTCAATTAAGGCAAGCACATCTCCAGCAGTAGCGTTCCCGGCATTGACAATAAAGTTTCCATGCATTTCTGAAATCTTTGCGCCACCAATACTGAAGCCCTTTAATCCGGCGACCTCGATTAATTTACCGGCGTAATTAGGAAGAGGATTTCGAAAAATACTGCCGGCGCAAGGGAAATTCCACGGCTGTGTTTCTTTTCGATAATCCTTGTTCTTTAGCATTTGTGAAACAATTGCTGGTCGATCACCTTGTGCAAGCTGAAAAACAGCTTCGACTACAATTCCTGGACGTTTTTTCTGGAGGACAGAGGTTCGATAAGAAAACTCCATTTCTTCAGACGAAAGCCATTCCATCGTCCCATCATCAAAAAGAATCCGTGCCTTAGTTAGAATATTGCTAATATCTGAGCCATGAGCACCGGCATTCATATAAACAGCCCCGCCGACAGACCCTGGGATACCGCTGGCAAACTCAAGCCCTGACAGCCCTTTTTTGCTAATTAATGTAGATAAGCTTACTAGCGAATGACCGCCGCCGACTGTAATTTCGGTGTCGTTAATTTCAAGATGGTCTAAACCTGAACCGAGCTTAATCACTGCCCCTTCAATCCCTTTATCAGAGACTAAAAGATTGGACCCTCGCCCAATTGCCCGCCACTTTAAGCGATGTTTTCTAATCACACCCATTACCTGATTTAAGTTTTCTACTGACGAAGGTTCAATAAGCAGGTCGGCCGGACCGCCAATTTTTATTGTAGTATGTTGGGCAAGCGATTCATTTTTCTTCACCTTCCCAATATTTAAAGCCTGTAATTCCGTTACAATTCCGTCCATATTTAACACCTAACTTTCCTATATACACTTAACATTAGTTTATGCTGAAAATCGATTTGGGCTACTTAAGTTTTCCTTTAACAAGCTGTCTCATTAAGGAGTAAAGCCTTTCTGCTGAATCTGGAACGCCCATTTTTTTAGCATGACCTTTCATATCCGTTAAAGTTTCATTATTTAAAAGAATTTGATCAATGGAGTTCACCAGACTTTTACTAGTTAAATCTTTTTCTAAAAGCAATTCTGCTGCACCCTGGTCACTTAAGGATCGTGCGTTCTTCTCTTGATGATTATTAGTAACATACGGACTAGGGACAAGAATGCTTGGAATGCCAAGTGAGGTTATTTCGGCAAGTGTCGTTGCACCTGCTCTTGAAACAACTAAATCAATACCTGCAAGAACCTCCGGCATATTATGAATAAACGGTTTTATCACAACATTTTTCGGACTTCCAATTAACTCTGTTTCCTTTTGGACCGCTTCATAATGAACATCGCCAGTAATATAGAGAACTTGATAAGGCTTTTCTGCCAATTCCGATAACGCCTTTACTACCGCTTCATTGATTGGTCTCGCGCCGCGGCTGCCTCCAAAGATTAGGACAGCGGGCATTGTGGTACTAAGTCCTGCTGATAGCCGGCCTTTTATCCCATCCTTGCCAATTACCTCAGAAGCTCGGGGATTTCCGGTAAAAACCACCTTATCTCCCGGAAAATAACTTTTGGCCTCTTCAAAGCAAATTGCAATTTTATTCACATAACGGCTTAAGAATTTATTCGTCAGGCCGGGTACACTATTTTGTTCATGAATAATCGTTGGAATTCGCAGTTTCGCTGCCGCATATACTACAGGTCCGCACACATATCCGCCGGTTCCTATGACAATGTCAGGCTTAAACTCTTTTAATATTTTTTTGCTATCTGTTACACCTTTCAGAAATCGGAAAATCGTTTTTACATTTTCAAAGGACAGCTTTCTCTTGAATCCAGTAATATGAATCGATTTAAAAGCTATATTTTCCCTAGGAACGAGTTTACCTTCTAAGCCATTAATTGTACCTATGTATAGAAATTCTGCATCTTTATTCTCTTTTTGAATTTCCCTAATTAGTGCGAGTGCCGGATAAATATGCCCGCCAGTCCCGCCGCCGCTCACGACTATTTTCATTCTTCCACCTCATTAACTATTTAACACCTGAGTGCATACTTATCTTACTATAAAAACAGATTAAAGAAAGCAAATGAAAAAAGATTGTTATATAAATGTAACGTAATACGAAAAAGAACCCTGCCGGTTAACAGGGTAACATTTTTAATATCTTGAATACCGGCTAATGTTAAGGAGAACACCGATAGCCATAAGCATTAAGGTCAATGATGAGCCCCCATAGCTTAAAAATGGCAGTGTTATGCCGGTTACCGGCATAAGCCCTGTTACGACACCGATATTAATCATAACCTGAATGGCCACCATGGCGATAATCCCAACCGCAAGAAAGCTTCCATACAAATCTGGAGCACCAAGAGCAATCCGGATACCGCGCCATAATAATAGCGCAAATAAGAGTAAAATGAACGAACCACCAATAAATCCTAATTCTTCAGAAAGAATCGCGAAGATAAAATCTGTTTGTGGTTCTGGCAGATAAAAAAACTTTTGTCTGCTTTGACCAAGGCCCAGTCCAAATAATCCACCAGGGCCGATGGCGTAAAGCGATTGAATGATTTGAAATCCACTCACGAGTGGGTCTGACCAAGGATCTAAAAATGAGGTAATCCGCTTTATTCGATAGGGTGCGGAAGCAATTAAGCCTATAAATCCCGCAACACCCAAAAGCCCTAAGAAAGCAAAGTGACTGATCCGTGCTCCTGCGATGAAAATCATTACCACACATGTACCCATCATGACCGTTCCAGTGCCTAAATCCGGTTGGAGCATAATCATGGCAAAGGCAATAAATGCAAGCCCTAAAGAAGGGACAAGCCCTTTTTTAAACGAGGTTATCAGCTTTTGCCGTTCAGATAGGAATTTTGCCAAAAAGGCAATCATCGCTAGCTTCATAAATTCTGAAGGCTGAATTGAAAAAGCCCCAACCCCGATCCAGCTTCTAGATCCGTTTCTTTCATTTCCAATTCCAGGAATTAAGACGAGGATTAACAACACAAAACAAACAATAATGATTGTTTTCGACCAGGTTCTCCATGTCCAGTAGTTGATATTCATAATAAAAAACATGGCAGCAATACCGACCCCGGCAAAGAGAATCTGCCTTTTTGCAAAGAAAAAGGAATCATGAAATTTATATTCAGCCCAAATCGCACTTGCGCTGTAAACCATGATTAGCCCTATCGCCAGCAGCGTGAAGGTTACAATCATTAAAATAAAATCAGGAGTAGTTCTCTTTGTCGGCACACTATCCACCTCAACTGCGAGTTTTGGGCTGAACACGATAGGTGACAAAGTAAGAGCCTATTTAAGGCGCTTTCGCTTTTCGTGTGGACAAGCCCTTACTTAAGCTTATGCACCGCTTCAATAAAAATGTCTCCCCTGACTTCAAAAGTTTTATATTGATCCCAACTTGCACAAGCTGGCGATAATAATATGATGTCCCCTGGTTCAGAGTGACGATAAGCCTCGGGCACTGCCTTGTCAACATTATCGACACGCTTGATTGTTTTTATTCCAGCCTCGCTTCCAACCCTCTCGATCTTTGGAGCCGTCTGCCCAAATGTAACCAGCGCTTTAACATTTTTTAAATAAGGAAGCAGTTCATCAAATTCATTGCCGCGGTCAAGGCCGCCAGCTAGTAGAATAATTGGTGCATCAAAAGCTGCAAGGGCATTGATGGCTGCTAAACTATTCGTGGCCTTTGAGTCGTTATAAAATTTTCTGCCATTCACTTCTGTAACATATTGCAAACGGTGTTTTACACCCGTAAAGGTTTGCAGCACTTCCTGAATCGCACTATTTTCCACACCGGAAAGCTTGGCAGCTACCATAGCGGATAAAATATTTTCGAGATTATGAACTCCCGGCAAAGCAATTTTTTCAATCTCCATTACCTTCTCATCATTAAAACAAATCCAGCCATTGCTAATGAAGGCACCTTCAGATAGATGTTTCTTTGTAGAAAAAGGAATGATTTTAGCTCTGGAATTGCGGGCAATTTCAAGTGTTTCTTCCTGATCTGCATTAATGATTAGATATTCCAGTTCGGTTTGCTTTTTCGTAATATTCGACTTTGCTTTCATGTATTCTTCTCTAGTTCCATGGTAATCCAAATGGGCATCATAAAGGTTTGTGATAATAGCTATTCTAGGTTTAAAGGTGTCAATTCCCATCAGCTGAAACGACGATAATTCAATCACAATCGTATTTTCCTTCGTTGCCTTTTGTGCTACACCTGAAGCCACTGTACCAATATTTCCGGCAATTAATGGCTGTTTGTTGCCTTGGTTCAACATTTCAAAAATGAGGGTTGTCGTTGTTGTTTTTCCATTTGTCCCTGTAATTGCGATGAAAGGTGCATCTGATATTTGATAAGCTAGCTCTACTTCCGTAATAACAGGAATTCCCTTTTCAATCGCCCCGGCAATCATTGGATTATTATATGGGATGCCGGGATTTTTTACAATCAGCTCAAACCCCTCATCCAATAGCTCTATTGGATGATCTCCACAAATCACTTTAATCCCTTGTTCTAATAACCCCTGTGCCTCGGGATTTTCCGAAAGAGGTTTTTTATCATTAACGGTAACAAATGCCCCTAGCTTATGTAAAAGAGCTGCAGCGGTTACCCCGCTTTTTGCCAGCCCAAGAACAAGGATTTTCTTATGTCGATATACATCAATCTGCTTCACTTACAACCACACCTCAATATAGATTCCTAGTACTGCCAATATTAATCCTACGCTCCAAAAGGTTACGACAACTCTCCATTCCGACCAGCCGACTAATTCGTAATGATGATGCAAAGGGCTCATTCGGAAAATCCGTTTCCCTGTCGTCTTAAAGGATGCGACCTGGAGGATAACCGATAACGTTTCAATAACAAATACCCCGCCAATTATGATGAGCAGCAGTTCAAGTTTTGTTAATATCGCAATACCTGCGATTGCACCGCCAAGTGCAAGTGACCCTGTATCCCCCATGAACACCTTTGCAGGATGTGCGTTAAATACTAAGAATCCTAAGACTGCCCCCACCACAGCAACTGAAAAAATGGCAATTTCAAGATCGCCTTTATTCCAAGCGAGAACGGCAAATGCACCGAATGCGATGGCTGCGGTGCCTGACACCAAGCCGTCAAGACCATCCGTTAAGTTGACTGCATTTGAGAATCCAACTAGCCAGAAAATGATGAAAAGTACATAGGACCAGCCAAGATCAAATGAGAAATCACTGAACGGAATTTTGATCTCGGTTGATTGTCCCGTATGTTTTAAGATTAGATAAAATATTACGGAAATAATAATTTGACCTAAAAACTTTTGCTTTGATGTTAGCCCTAAATTTCGTTTTAAGACCACCTTGATAAAATCATCCAAGAACCCAAGTAACCCGAAACCAAAAGTAACAAATAGCAGTAAAAACACGTTAACTTTTGTTTGGTCTGAGTATTTCCCAATCATGACAAGTGTCGTAATAATGATTGAGAATAAAATCATTACCCCGCCCATTGTTGGGGTTCCTGATTTTTTTTGATGTGATTTAGGACCTTCTTCCCGAATGCTTTGTCCAAATTTCAACCTTCTTAAGAAGGGAATAAAAATTGGAGAAAGTAAGACCGATATGAGAAAGCTCATAATAATTGTGAAAAAAATAACTTGCTCCTTCATTTTATCCCCTCCCATCCTTATTTAGTGCCATTTTATTTGTTAGTTTTTCTAATATCACAGCTATATCATATGATTGTTTATTTTTATTAAGAAGTTTTTTATTTGAAAATTTAAAGTTAGTTATCTCCATTTTACTATTCGTTTCTCCATCTAATTTTTCATTATATAATTTTATTATCTCTTTTATTGCTTCCGCTGAATCATTGGTGAAAAAAACCGGAAAATAGTTTGGTGTATATTGCGGCAGCATTTCTTCAGCATCCCATACGGCAGCGATAGCTCCATTAGCAATGGCTTCCAAAAGTTCCCCTGAATCTTCGTTTAATCGGACAAACAATCCCATAGGCTGCGAAAAACTTGCTTTATCTGTAACGGTATAAAACGAAAAGTCGTCGTTAATTCCTCGTTGATCATTGAACAAGTCTGCCATGTCTTTACTAGCTAAATACATCCCTATCTCACCTCGATTGCTTCCCTTGCCACCCGCCGATCATCAAAGTCATGAACAACATTACCGATTATTTGATAGGTTTCATGTCCTTTTCCGGCAATTAAAATAACGTCCCCCGCTGATGCCTGACTAATAGCCATTTCGATTGCCTCTTTACGGTCCGGAATGACTTGGTAGACTTCACCTTCTACCCCAGCCTCCATATCCTTTAAGATTGCTATTTGTTCTTCACTTCTTGGGTTATCGGAAGTGAAAATTGGATCTGTTGCAAGCCGACAAGCAATCTGAGCCATCAAAGGCCGTTTTGTTTTATCTCTGTCACCGCCGCAGCCTACGACAACGAAAATCCTTTTCTTCGCAAAATGCTGAATGGTGTTTAACACATTTTCCAGGCTGTCTGGTGTATGGGCATAATCAACAATTACCGTATATTCTTGACCAGCGTTGACAAGCTCAAACCTTCCAGCTACCCCTTCCACACTTTCAATTGAATGGATTATTTCATTGATCCCAATTCCGGATACTAATGCGGCAGCAATACTTGCTAAAACATTATAAACACTGAATTTACCAAGAAACTGTATGTTGATTGGATAGCTGTCATCTTCAATCCAAAGTTCAAAACGAGTCCCCTTAGGAGTCATGTGAATATTTTTTGCTTGAATATCCGCCTCTTCATCAATCCCATATGTAATTACATTTGCTGCTGTTGATCTAGATAACATCTCTGAAGCAGGGTCATCAGCATTTATGACAGCAAATTTTGGTTTTTCATTTTCAAAGGAATTGCCTAGCTGGGCAAATAATAGGCTCTTGGCCCGCTGATATTCTGCCATTGTTTTATGGTAATCAAGATGATCCTGCGTAAGGTTGGTAAATACAGCTACATCATAATCACATCTATGGACTCTGCCTTGGTCAAGAGCATGCGAGGAGACCTCCATGACTGCTAAACCAACTCCGGCCTCCACCATTTGCCGAAACGTCTTTTGAAGTGTCAGACTTTCTGGTGTTGTGTTTTTTGTCTCTAATGTCTTGTCAGCAATTTTCGTATACATTGTGCCAATCAGGCCAGTTTTTTTTCCTGCATCAGCAAATATTTTTTCAATTAAATGACTGGTAGTCGTTTTTCCGTTTGTACCGGTGATGCCGATTAACTGCAGTTTTTTCGTAGGCTGCTCGTAAAAGGTATCTGCGAGCACTGCCATAGCTCTTGTTGTATCCTTAACAACGACAACAGGTACTTCTAATGATAACGGGCGCTCTGCAAGGATCGCGGCAGCCCCTTTTTCAACAGCCGATTCCGCAAAATCATGCCCATCCACTGTGTAACCTTTAATACAAATAAATAAGCTCCCTTTTTGCACCTTGCGATTATCATTTTCAATCGATGTAATAACCGGGTTCTCCCCCTTAAAAGGGACGATAGGATGCAAAGACTTTAGCAGCTCTTGCAGCTTCATTTCAACTCAAATCCTCTCATGACCTTACATACATTCTTTCTAATCATTACCTAAAAGAACTCCTAGCAAAAGTTCCATCTTATTTTACATTAAATCTTTTTATTTTGCTATTTAGTTATGAAGGATAAATAAAAAAATCGGCGGCGGAAAAGATTCCAGCCGCCCTTTCGATGATATTCCATCCAATTCACGTTAATCGCCTTTTCCGAAATAAAGCCAAATTTTAGAGCCTTCTTTTACTTTGGTACCTGCTTCAGGCGATTGCCTCACTACTATATCCCCTTCGCCGCTGGCATCAATTCTTAGATTAATAATTTGTTCTTGGAGCTCGTCTCTGGATAACCCCTCGAAATCAGGCAGCTTTATTAATGGTGTATCCGGCCATTTTATTTTTTTTTCAATTTGCTCTTTGCGCGGTTCTACACCCATCGCAGTTAGACTATCTTTCATAATATTACCAACGATTGGTGCGCTAATCGTACCCCCGAAGGCAGTAACTCCTTTTGGATTATCAACGGCCACATAGACAACAATTTGCGGATCATCAGCAGGGGCAAAACCAATAAAAGAAACAATGAAGTTATTTTCTAAATATCTTCCGCCTTGCGCTTTTTGTGCTGTTCCTGTTTTTCCACCCACACGATAACCGTCAACAAACGCCCTTCCACCTGTCCCTTGGGCAACAACACTTTCAAGGGCATGTCTAATTTCTTTGGACGTTGCCTCTGAAATAACTCTTCTTTTTTCAACAGGGGAGTTTCGCATGACAACCTCTTTTGTCAGCGGGTCGATTAATTCTTTGGCAATAAACGGTTTGTATAATATTCCGCCATTAATGGCTGCAGCGACTGCCGATACTTGCTGAATCGGCGTGACTGATACACCTTGTCCAAACGCTGTGGTTGCCTGTTCAACAGGACCAACCCGGTTCAAATTAAATAAAATCCCCGTTCCTTCCCCTTGCAAATCAATTCCTGTCTTTTGTCCGAATCCAAAATCCTTGATATATTTAAATAGCTTGTCTTTTCCTAAGCGCTCACCTAATTCGACAAACCCCGGGTTACAAGAGTTTTGGACTACCTCCAAAAAGGTTTGATCGCCGTGACCGCCCCTTTTCCAGCATTTTAGCCTTGCTCCGGCTATCTGAACGGAACCAGAGTCATGGAAATGCTCCTTTTCTAGGTCCACTTTCCCTTCATTAAGTGCGGCCGCAAGGGTAATGATTTTGAAAGTTGACCCAGGCTCATATGTTGACCAGACAGGCAGGTTTCGATTATAAACCTCTTGGGGAACATTTCGGAAATTTGCTGGATCAAATGTCGGTCTACTTGACATCCCCAATATTTCACCGTTGTTTGGATTCATTGCGATTGCAACAATTCCATCTGGATTATATTTTGCTGCCGCTATGTCCAGTTCTCTTTCAATAACGGTCTGAATTTTGGAATCAATCGTCAGTTTTAACTTAAGACCGTTAATTGGATGTTCATAGTCATCAGCCATATCATTCATTCTCTCACCTTTAGCATTAGCATAAAATTTAACGGCCCCGCGTTCACCACTTAACTCTTTATCATAATACTTTTCGAGTCCCATTAACCCTTGGTTGTCGACACCTGCAAACCCAAGAACATGGGAAAGATAACTGCCCATTGGATAATGCCGCTTGGAATCTTCCCCAATATAGACCCCTTCAAGACCAAGTGCTCTGATTTCTTTTGCTCTTTCATGAGAAATTTTTCTGCCTTCCTTTATCCGGACTGACGATGCTTTTTTCGTTATTTCTCGGTAGGCTTTGTCTTTTGGCATATTTAACACAGCGGCAAGCTTCTCTGCAGTTGTTGCTGGGTCTTTAATCTGTCTTGGAATAACATAAACTGTTGGAGCACTAACATTCGTTGCCAATGCTACACCGTTACGGTCAACAATTTCGCCGCGCTCAGGTTCAAAAGGGATATTCCGGCTCCAAGAACCCTTGGCCCGGTCCGTCAACATATCACCAAGGACAAATTGCACATAGCCGAGCCGGACATCAATAACCAAGAAGGTTAAAATACCAATGAATAGTGCAATCATTAGCCGTTTACGGACAGTAACATTAGATACACGCATATAATGAATAATCCTCCTTTTTCCAGCATTCATAAAACATTATCGTTCATTTATATGCTTGTACTTTTTTAATTAGAACGGAGCCTCTGGGTCAAAAACACACAAAGATCCCGCTTTATTAAGCGGGATCTTTGCATGTCGAGAAAGGGTATTTTTCTTGGCAATTTTTTATTTTGTCAGGATCTAAATATCAATTTTATTGATTGTCCCTGCAATGGGGCCTGTTGATTTCCGCTCCTGGCACTCGCTTTCCGCGGGGAGGTCCTGGAGCCTCCTCGGCGCTTTGGCGCCTGCGGGTCTCCAGTGACCTCTAACTCCCGCAGGAGTCGAGTGCCCTGCGCTCCAATCAACAGGGAGGCAAATCAACCTAAAGTATTTCAACACACATTTTCTAACCTTGCTAAGTGTGTTGTATAAAAAGAAGAGGAGAATCCAGATGGGCGGCCATTATCCTCAAAATAAAATGGACGAACTTTTTCTCATAGATAGGCTCTTTTCTAAAATATTGTTGTTTTTTTGATTCGCTGATAAAAGTAGAAATTCGCTGATAAAATTGAAAATTCGCTGATAATGTGGTTAGATCCGCTAATAAACTTCCACAAATCGCTGATAAATCAAGTAAACTAGCTAATTCGTGTAATTTTACACCATATAAGTGACTTTTTTAGAGGGGAATGTGGTTTATAACAACATTTTTTATCCAAACAGCCAAAAGAAAAGAAAAATCTATTTATAATAAGGCGTAGGAGGTGGTCTTCTGAGAATAATTCATCAATAGACACAAATTCCTAATAACTCAAGAACGATGAACAAAAAAGGGGGTGCCCCTAAAAGTCATACTTTTGGGACACCCTCCTTGGATGGTTAATCTTGGACTTTATCTTCCGAGTTTTCCTCTGTCTTTCCTTTTTCCTCTTTATTTCCTTTTTTGGCTTCCTCCCACTGTTCTTCAGGAGTTTTTAAATCCACAATCAGGATATCCCCGTCGCGCAATACTGCTTTTGGTTTTAGATTTTGCTGGACAACATAGCCTTTCCCCTTGGAATTGAGCTTAAGTCCGGCGAGATTAGCTATTTTCATCACATCTCGGAGTGACCATCCTGACATATCTGGTGCTGTCAAATCACCATCGGTTTGAATGATGACCTTTTCACCCTCTAAAATTGCTGTTCCTGCCTCTGGGAGCTGCCCGGTTATTTTTGTTCCACTGCCAAGGACCACAGTGTCATAGCCGTCTGCATTAAGACTTTTGACCGCTTCCTCCACTGACTGTCCCATTAGATTTGGTAATTTTTTAACGGTAGCCTTTGTTACCGTGGATGGCTGGATATTTAAATAATGCAGGCTATTTTGCATAACGGGATTAAAAATCGCTGAAACGGGAATCGCACCTTGACCCGTTTCCTCCCCTTTCAGCTGCGGTTCTTGAACCGCTACATAAACAATTAACTTAGGGTTATCCTTCGGGGCCATACCTAAAAAGGAAAACATATAACTATTCGGACCTTGTAAGTATCTTCCACCTGGTCCCGGAATATTAGCAGTTCCCGTTTTCCCTGCTACACTGTAACCATCAATTTTGTAACGGCCGCCTGTACCTTTAGGTGAAGTCACAACCGTTTCAAGAATATCCCTCACCTTGCTGGCTGTTGCGGCAGAAATAGGTGTCGAAACGACTTCAGGTGTTATTTCCTTAATTGTTTTGCCAGTATCATGATTAACAATTTTTTCGACTACATGCGGCTTTAACATCTTTCCATCATTCGCAATAGCTGTTGCAGCTTGGATTTGCTGAATCGCCGTAATGGCGGTTCCCTGTCCATAGGCAGTGGTGATTTTTTCAATCGGATACGTGTATTGAATTTTTCCTGATGTCTCTCCTGGAAGTTCAATTCCTGTCGGTTTATCAAAGCCGAATTTGGATAAATACTCTCTAAATTTATCAAACCCTAACTTCTCTTTCGCAATTTTGGCAAATGCGACATTGGAAGAACGCTGTACTCCTTCGAGATAGGTAATTGGTCCCCACCCTGAAACATTATGGTCATGAATCGGTTGGTCTTTTGGTGTCACCCGATAGGCACCGGATTGATATGTTTCATTTGGATCAAACTTATTTTCCTGGATGGCGGCGGCAAGGGTAAAGATTTTCATCGTCGACCCTGGTTCGTACGAGGTTTCAATCGCTTCATTATGCCAGCTTTTATCAATACCTTCTTTTGTCTTCGGATGAAACGTCGGCCGCTGCCCCATTGCTAATATTTGTCCTGTTTTTGGATCCGCCACAATCGCAATTATTTTTTTCGGTTTATATTGCTTTACCGCTTGATCCATGGCATCTTCCAAAAAGGTTTGAATCTTCTTATCGAGGGTTAAATAAATATCATTTCCATTTTGGGCAGGAGTAATCTTTTCTTCTCCATCAGGAAGTAAATAGCCCCACAAATCACTCTCATAATTGATTTTGCCATTTTTCCCTGTCAGTTCATCATCCAACTGTTTTTCGATTCCCATACTTACTATTTTATTGGTACCATCTTCCTGCACTATACTTTCTTTATACCCCACTAAATGGGAAGCAAAAATTCCATTTGGATAGAAACGTTTTGAATCACGGATAAACGTAATCCCGGGAATCCCTAAGGCTTCAATTTTTTTCTTTGTTTGATGACTGATATCTTTCCCCGCTTTTCCAAACTCAACCTGAAATCTCTTTTTTTTAATCCCTTCTGATAAAACTCTATAAATCTCCGATTCATCCATGTCAATGATTTGTGAGAGTTGTTTCGCTGTCTTGTTTGGATCTTTCACATGTTTTGGTTTTTTGGAGTTCGTCGTCATTTTCTTATCGAGAATGGCAACAAGGGTATAAGCAGCCGCATCCTCAGCGACAACCTCACCATTTCTGTCAAGGATGTCCCCCCTGGCAGCTTGAATCATTCCTTCTTTGCTGTATTTCTGCTGTGCTTTAGCAGTAAGCGGTTGGCCGCCTACTTCTCCAGTGATTTGAATCGAGTAGAATCTGTACAATAATACAAAAAAGAGCAGGCCGAATATTACAAACAATATCGCTGCTCCTGCATTCATATATGGCTGTTTCTTGTTCATTTCTCGTGCACGACCTTAACATTATCATTATTTAGCTCTAGTCCCATTTTTTTAGCCTTATCGCGGATCCGTTCATAAGTGCTCATTTCGCGCACCTGAACCTGCAAATCACTGTTTACCTTCTGCTGTTCATTTACCTGTGCTTCGATTGTTTGTATTTCGGTGTTAATTTTGTAAATATTTGCTTGATTTGAAATGAGATGGACAGAACCAAAACAAACCAAGCCGGCAAATGCAATACCGATAATTTTTTCTCCTGGAGTGAGCCAGGATTTTTTAATCTTTAATTGACTCTGTTTTTCAACTTTGTGTTCGACTTGCTGTTGTCGTTCTAAATTCCTGGCAAGATTACTCATTCTTTCCCCTCCGGATATTTTATCTGTTTTTTTCCGCAACTCGTAATTTAGCTGACCGAGCACGATTATTTTCCTCTAATTCTTCTTCCGATGGAACGATTGGTTTTCGTGATATTAGCTTTAAAACGGGTTTATATTCATCCGGAATGATTGGTAAACCCTTTAGTAAATTAGGGGTTTCGCTCGCTTTCTTAAAGGCAGCCTTACAAATTCGATCCTCTAACGAGTGAAATGTGATTACACTTATGCGACCTTCTGGGTTTAGCAATTCTATCGCTTGATTTAATGATTGTTCAAACACAGCTAATTCATCATTGACTGCAATTCTGACCGCTTGAAAAATTCGTTTGGCGGGATGTCCGCCCTTTCTCCTCGCAGGCGCAGGGATTGCATCTTTAATAATTTCAACTAATTCAGCAGTTGTTTGAATAGGCTTTTTCTCTCGGGCTGATTCTATTTTTCGGGCAATTTGCTTCGAGAATTTCTCCTCGCCATAGCGAAAAAAGATTCGGACTAAATCCTCATATGACCAGTGATTAATGACATCATAAGCCGAAGTCTCAGCTTCATTGTCCATTCTCATATCGAGAGGGGCATCATGGTGGTAGCTAAAGCCTCTTTCCGGTGTATCCAATTGCGGTGAGGACACGCCTAAGTCATAAAGAACACCATCTACTTTTTCAATCCCGCGATTCGCAAGTTCTTTTTGCAAATATAAGAAATTACTTTTAATAATAATTAAACGATCTCCGTATTCGGATAATCTCTCTTTAGCATGGGCTATAGCTGTTTCGTCCTGATCAAATGCAAACAATTTTCCGTCCGTACCAAGCTTTGAAAGGATGAGAGCACTATGTCCGGCTCCTCCCAACGTACAATCAACGTAAATACCATCTGACTTAATATTTAATCCGTCAACAGCTTCCTTTAATAACACAGTTGTATGTTCAAACATTTACGTACCTTCCTTTTCCAATCGAACGATCATAATGAGAAAATATATTAATATAACTTTCCCATTATATATCAAAGCCAATCATATTTTCTGCAATTTCCGCAAAAGATTCTTCAGACTGTGTAAAATAGTCTTCCCAAATCTGTTTACTCCAAATTTCAATTCGATTGGACACACCCAAAATGACACATTCTTTATCCAACTTTGCATATTGCAATAGTGGTGCTGGGATATTAATTCTTCCTTGCTTATCAAGTTCACTCTCTGTTGCTCCTGAAAAGAAGAATCTGGTAAAAGCTCGGGCATCTTTTTTCGTCAGCGGAAGGCCTTTTAACTTTTCTTCGATAAGCCCCCACTCTGAAACTGGGTAACCAAATAAACATTGATCCAATCCACGCGTAATAATAAACATCTCGCCAAGTTCATCACGGAATTTGGAGGGCACGATAAGTCTGCCTTTATTATCAATGCTGTGATGGTATTCACCCATGAACATACCCATTACCCCCACTTTCTATTAAAAATGTACCACATTCCCCCACTTTCCACCACCTATTTTTAAACTATTCGCCCNGGCCTTTTTTTTTAAAAAAAAAAAAAAAAAAACTCCACTTATATAGTGAAGTTTTTCTAAATGGCAATTACCTTATGGCTTCCATCAAATTCAAAAGAAAGTGCCATTATGTCGTTAACAAAGTTAAGGCCATATTGATTTAAATAGTAAAAAATATTCCAAACCCTTTCTTGCGGAGAACCATCTGGTCTTAATGCGAGATCGACCCGAGCATATTTCTTTAATTGTGTTTCGTGTTTCAGTTTAACGGCGCCTTCAAGCTTAGTTTCCATGAAACTGATTTCCTTCAGCAGATAATTTTCATTCTTCTTTAACAATGGCAACAGCGCTTGATCCAGTTCCACTGTTTTGGCTTCAATCAGCTGATACTGCTTTATTAACTGATCTTTTGTCCTTGAAAATAATTCTTCTAACTCTTTGTCTTTAATTGTTTCTAGAAATTTTGCTCTTTCACTTTCCGTCCCTCTGATTAATACATCCGCTAAATTCAAATGTAACTCCGAGATATCTGTTTCAACAGAACGGTCTAAGAAGGTAATATTTAAACGCGGAACTATTGGCGGCATACTAATCTTAAAATGTTCAAAAACAAGTTTCAGCTCCGCCCAATATGAAATCTCACCAGGACCGGCAATAAAGGCGATGGTTGGAAATAGCCATTCTTGCATGAGCGGCCTCGTCACCACATTATTGCTTAAATTTGCAGGATTTTCAGCGACCAGCCCCAGTAATTCTTCCTTCGAAAAGGAAATAGCACCACTTTTACCCACAAAACAATCAATTTCGCGATCATATTCAAGTAAAATCCGCTCGTTTCTTTTTTCGTCATAGTAGAACAGATTTGCAGCTTGCTCGTTTGCTTCAATTGTAATGGGAAATCCCTTTTCCCCTATTTGCTTTTGCTGTTCTAATAACGAGGATGTGATGGAATCATGGTGAGCAATTTGTGCAATTAAGAATTCCTTTTGAAGCTGGCGGAATTCCCTGTTTCCAGAATCAACGATTAAAAGCCCATAATCCTTAAACAATTCCATAATTATATTCGCAAAAAAATCGACGAAGGTTGACGATTTTACAAGCTCTGCTTCGGCAAATGCTAATAAATCGTTTGTGTGTTCCGTCTCTCCAAAGTTTTCAATTAAGTTTTTCACCCATGAATAACAGATATCTTTATTTAAATGAATATCCGATACCATTTTCTTTTGGATAACTCTTTCCGGATAAGTCCATTTGTCTGTCTTTTGATCAATTGGCACAAACAGATGATTCACTTCTTGGAAATCATGATCTTCTCCTGCTATCCAAAAAACAGGAATAACAGGAATCCCAAGCTGACTTTCTTTTTGTTTTGCTAATTTAATTATCGAAATAATTTTATGTATCGAGTAAAGCGGTCCAGTTAGGATTCCAGCCTGCTGACCTCCTATCACAACGACGCTATTACTTTGTTTTAATTTTTCAATAGACCTCTCAACAGCTTCTGAAGATGGAAAACGCTTCATAAAAGCCTCAATATGGGCTGCAACCTCCATGCGAGGAAATGATCTGCCAGCTAATTCAGCTATTCTTTTCATATCTTCGTTTCGATCATTAAAGCGATAATGAAAAAAAGGCTGGATATCAGCAGATTGTTCCAAATAACTCGAAGCAAACCGATTAGTTGCTGGTAAAGAGAGATTAAAAATCTCCATTCATGTACTTCCTTTCTGATCATCCAAATTCATTCTTTTACGAGTATACCACTACCCGCCATTTTAAAAAAAATTTATGCTTAAGATACAAAGGTAAAGGTTAAGGCGCGATAGATTAAACCATAAAGGGTTAAGGTTATGTAGGCAAGAAAAAAAATAATAAAATTAAAACGCCAAAAACCCTTAGCAACTTTTATTATAATTATTTCCTGCTTCACCTTCCAATGAACGACAACAAACACCGTCGCAATTAAAATCATAAATAATATTATTAACCATGATAACGATTTTCCCGATATCGTGATAATTAAAAAGTGAACAGCAATGATATATAAAATGGTTGTATAGTCTAACGCTTTATGGATAGATTTTCGTTTGTTTTTGGTCATTAACTTTATCAGTAAATATACCAAAATAGAACCGATAAACGGCAGAGTAAAAACCACAGTTAATATAGAGGAGAAAATGGCAGTCACGAAAGCCGCCCCCTCTCTGCTTCTTTTCCTTTAATCAAATAATAAAGGGTTTCTAGTTGAGGAGCTCTCTTTTCCTGCCTGGCAGCTTTTTCCAATAAAAATCCCAAAATAGCGTCTATTTCCGTCGGTCTGTTTGCTTCTATATCTTTTAACATCGAAGACCGATTTTCAGCTGTATTTTTACAAATAGAAATAATTTGCTGGAGATGCTCTTCCTGTTTTTCCAGATTCAAAATGAAAGAGATTTCTCTAAAAAGATTTTTTAATACGTTGAAATAAAAGGGGTTGTTTACTAATTCCCCATTTTCCACCTGGAGGATAGCAGTCAAGGGATTAATGACTGCATTGACAATTAATTTATTTTCAAGCATCTCGTAGTAGTCTTCTTGGAATTCAATCGGAAATTCCTCTGAAAGACGTGTAGAGAATTGCTGCAACAATAAGCCATCTCCATTGAAAACGGCAACGTTAGTTTTCCCTACACCGTTATGGTTTACTCGATAGGAATTATCTTTTAATGCTCCATGTTCGACTGACCCGACAAAGATATTCTTTGCCTGAATATTTGTAAGAAGCTTTAAATGACCCATCCCATTCTGTAGAAATAATAGATTTTCAGGCATGATGGATAAATGATTTATTTTTTCAATTATTGATTGAAGCTGGTATTGTTTCACCGCAATAATCGTTAAAGCTTCTGTTCCCTTCCACTCTGTAATTGGTAAGGCGCTAACGATCGATATCGTTTGTTCTGATCCTTTTTGCAGTATGATTCCACGTCTATTTATCTCAGCGGCCTGCTCCGCTGTTCTTGTGTAAATCGTTACCTCGAATACTCTGCTAATATAGGCAGCAAATAATAATCCAATTGACCCGGCGCCAATTATTCCAACCTTCACCTTAATCCCTCATTTAGTCGTCTTTCCTCCTATTTTATCAGATAATAGCGATTTCTTGTAAACGAGATTAATGAAAAAATCCCATATCGTCATAAAACGATAAGGGATTTTTGATCTATACCGGATAAACTGGGTGTTTCCGAACACTAAAGGTTAATTCTTTCGTTTCATAGTAAGCAAAGCGCTGAATAAGCACATCTCTCAATTCAGCTGGTGCAACAATTTCATCAACAATAAGGTCAGATGCTAGCTTATAAATATCGATATGTTCTTTATACTCTTTTTGCTTCGCTTGAACAAAGGCGATTCTTTCTTTCGGATCTTCAATTTCATTAATCTTATTTGAATAGACTGCATTAACAGCCGCTTCAGGGCCCATTACTGCAATTTGTGCAGTTGGCAGCGCAATACAGCAATCAGGTTCAAACGCCGGACCTGCCATCGCATATAGACCCGCCCCATAAGCCTTTCTAACAACTACTGATATTTTCGGTACGGTTGCCGAGCTCATGGCCGCAATTAATTTTGCCCCATGACGAATAATTCCGGCACGCTCAACCTTTGTTCCAATCATAAAGCCAGGTACATCCGCAAGGAATAATAATGGAATGTGAAAAGCGTCGCAGAGCTGAATGAATTTTGCTGCCTTATCAGCAGAATCAACGAATAAAACGCCGCCTTTGACTTTTGGCTGATTAGCAATAATCCCAACAGCCCGTCCATTGATTCTAGCCAGCCCGGTAATTAATTCCGGTGCAAACAATTTTTTCACTTCATAAAAACTAGCACTATCAACCAGCCTATCGATACATTCATACATATCAAATGGAGCGTTTTGGTTTTCTGGAATGATTGCTTCTAGTTCGCGTCCTTCTTTCGCTGCCACGCCAGCCGTTAATTTTGTTCTTTCTTTAAAGCTGGCGGGAAAAAAGCTAATATACTGTTTTGCTGACTCAATCGCTTCTTCCTCGCTGAAGGCAAGCACATCACCGCAACCGCTTACAGAACAATGCATCCTGGCCCCGCCCATTTCCTCTAACGTAACCTTTTCACCGATTACCTTTTCAGCCATCCTCGGTGAGCCAAGGTACATCGAGGCATTTTTGTCAACCATGATGACGATATCGCAAAACGCTGGAATGTATGCGCCTCCAGCTGCGGAGGGGCCAAATAAAATACAAACCTGCGGAATCATCCCTGAAAGCTTTACTTGGTTATGAAATATTTTCCCTGCACCGCGGCGGTTTGGGAACATCTCTAATTGGTCAGTGATTCTTGCTCCGGCTGAATCGACTAAATAGAATAAGGGAACCTGCAATTTTTCTGCTGTTTCCTGAATACGGATAATCTTTTCAACTGTCCGAGCTCCCCAAGACCCTGCCTTGATTGTCGAATCATTCGCCATGACACAGACTGTCTGGCCATTAATTTTACCAATGGCGGTTACGACGCCATCCGCCGGCAGGTCACCCGCAGTAAAATTGGCAAACTTACCGTCCTCTTCGTATTTACCTTCATCAAACAATAAGGCAAGCCGGTCACGAACAAAGAGTTTTTTTTGTTCCTTGGCTTTCACGTGATATTTTGGATGACCGCCAGCCTCAATTTTTTTCCTGTTTTCATTTAATTGCTCGTTTAATGTGTTTGTAGCTGCCATTAATACTCCCCCTCAATAAATGCTATTCTAAGACGATTAGAACGTCACCTTCATTGACGAAATCACCGATCGTAACCTTTACATCTAGAACAATGCCTTCTGTCGTGCTCTCAATTGGAATTTCCATTTTCATTGATTCAAGCATTAACACTTCTTGACCGACACTTACTTGATTACCGTTTGCTGTAAATATATTCAAAACAGTTCCTGCCATAGATGCTGTGATTTCTTTCATGTTTCTCTCTCCTCTTATTTCACTAATTTTTTTGTTAAAAAGCTTGTGGTATACAATCCGTTTTGGAAGTCTTCATTGGCTAGTATCTTTAAAAAAAGTGGTGCATTTGTTTTTATTCCTTCAATTTGCACCCCTTTAAAGAAACTTTCTGCAGCTGCCAATGCTTCTTTTCGTGTTTGAGCATGAACGATACATTTGGCAATCATCGGGTCATAGAACGGGGTTACCGTTCCCCCCTCCTCGTATCCCGAATCAATCCTTACTTCGCCTCTTTGATTCCAGTTAAGCATAGTGATTTTTCCTGGTGATGGTAAAAAGCGGACAGGGTCTTCGGCATAAAGACGAAACTCAATCGCATTTCCCGACGAGACAATCTCTGATTGCAGTAAAGGTAATTTTTCACCTCTAGCCACAAGAATTTGCCATTTGACTAAATCAAGATTCGTAACCATTTCCGTTACGGGATGCTCCACCTGCAGTCGTGTATTCATTTCTAAAAAATAAAAATTTTCTTCCTCATCGACAATGAATTCTATTGTTCCTGCATTTGTGTAATTAACGGCACGTGCTGCCCTTACAGCCGTTTCGAACATTTTTTGTCTTACAGTGTCCGAAAGAAATGGCGATGGTGATTCTTCGACAACTTTTTGATGTCTTCTTTGAATCGAACAATCCCTCTCAAATAGGTGAACGATATTTCCATGATTGTCTCCAAATACCTGAACTTCAACATGTCTAGCATCTGCAATATATTTCTCAATAAAAACTTCATCTGATCCGAAGTAGGTCTTTGCTCTCGCCTTTGTCGATTCATAGGACTTAACGAGCGCTTGCTCATTTTCACAAAGCACCATTCCAATACCGCCGCCGCCGCCGCTTGCCTTCAGCATGACAGGATATCCGATTGATTCTGCAAGACTCGAAGCTTCTTCAATCGTCTTTAACCCAGAGCCGCTTCCAGGCACTACTGGGACTCCCGCCTGCTCCATTGTCTGGCGCGAAACGATTTTATCACCCATTAATTCGATGGTTTCAGGATTTGGTCCGATAAATATAATTCCATCCGCAATCGTTTGTTTTGCGAATGCGGCATTTTCAGATAAAAATCCATATCCTGGATGGACGGCATCCGCATTTTCGCTTCTTGCGATTTCTAAAATTTTTTCTGCCTGCAAATAGGATTTATCGACAGGCGGTTCCCCGACACAAACCGCTTTAGAAGCCGCTTTCACAAACGGCATTTCCTTATCAGCTTCGGAATAAATTGCAATTGTTTCAATTCCCATCTCCTGACAAGTTTTAATAATCCGCAGCGCAATTTCTCCTCGATTGGCAATTAAAATTTTTTGCACATTTTTTCCCCTTTCATACCCTTTTGACCCACCATTTATATGTTTCTACATCATTCCCCGAATTTCCTGCAAATTTTGAAAACGCTGTCAGAGTTTATAGGAAGAATTTTTTTTGTTTTTGTTATATAATGATCTTAATTCGTTTAGAATAATGCAAAAACTTTGCACTTCATGTAATTCAAAATCATTTGCATATAGACAAAACATGAGCTTTTATTTTAGGAGGATGGCTATGGGAGTAAAAGTGGAAAGACTAAAAGTAAATTTCAAAACACTGGAAGAGTTTAAAAAATTTAAAGAATATGGAATTCAAGAGTTATCTATGCTTGAAGATCTTGAAGCAAATATGGTGGATAATGATAGTGAATCACCGTTTTACGGAGTTTATTTCGGGGACAAACTAGTAGCACGCATGAGTTTATATCAAATTAACGCTAAATTTGACCGCTATTTCTATCCACCGCAAAACTATTTAGAATTATGGAAGCTTGAAGTGTTACCAGATTATCAAGGTAAGGGGTATGGCAAACAGCTTGTTGAGTTTGCGAAAAGCTTTGGCCTTCCAATTAAAACTAATCCAAGAGTGAAGTCAAGCGATTTTTGGGAAAAGATGAATTTCACTAATGTAGAATATGACATGGAGCGTGACCGTGGAGAAAATCCACTTGTCTGGTATCCAGAAGGTGTCGAAGCACAGCATTCATAATATCGGAAAAAAGAAAAAAGCGGACAAAGGAAGTATCCGCTTTTTTCTATTTTTCTACTCTTTCAAGATTACCGTTTTTGTCCATTTGGAATTTTACCTTTTGCTGTCTGTCCTCATCATGGAGGACCACCATCTTCCGTGCTCGCTCCATAATTTCGATTAAAGAGCGGTAATCCTCTTCGATTGCCTTTAAATTTTTCGCCAGTCTTTCATTTTCCGCTGCCAAATAAAAAACTTTCTTCTCCAACTCTTTGATTTTTTCCGAAGATTTCTTCCTATCCTCTTCAAAACTAGATGAGTTTTCGGCTCGCTTTTGAAGTTCTTCTAAAAAATAAAGAACTGCGGGGAAAGTAATGGTACTGCCCTGCTCACATCCAGGCGGCGATGATATCGTTTCCACTTGATCCTCTTCGTGAATAGGCTCCGCTTCCACTGGGATTGCTTGCTTCTTCATCTCTTTACGCTGCTTTTTTGCAAGCTCAATTCCAGATTTATATTGCTTTCTAACATATGAGTTCCAACGGAATCCACAGGCCGCCGAGGTTCTTGATAGCCGTTTGCCTACTTCCTCAAAAGCTTGCAGTTGTGTACCGCCTTCGCGGATATAGCGGAGCACCACTTCAGCAAGCAGCAAATCTTCGTCCTGGGACCATGCATCTTGTCGGGTTGGTGACATCAGTTCATCCCTCCTAGTGTTTTTATAATACATATGCATCTACTAGAAAAGATAGACTCAAACAAGAGTTGTCTTTTTAATCTTTATTCACCGTTTTTTCATTATAAAACTTTTAACATAATCATGATGGGCATCACTTTCCCATAGCGATGCACAATTTCTTACCTCTTCCTCTATTCTTTCACGCAGTTTCGTTTCTTCCCACTTTCTAATCCATATTCTTTTATAAGACTCCAGTACTCTTAAATCCTTGGCTAGGATTTTTTCAAGATATGCTTCACATGCCATTAGCGCATCTTTTTCGAAGAGAGCATCGATAAATCCGTATGCTTTTAATTCTTCTGCTGTATGCAGTTCGGCATCCATTAGCATTTTCATGGCGTTTGCTGCCGGTAGCTTTTCTGCAAGAATTGTCCCGCCGCCCCAGCCAGTGGTTATCGCCTGCTTCCCTTGGACAAAGCCCGCTTTAATTCCATTTCGTGCAAGACGAAAATCGCAGGCTGCAGCAAGTTCACAACCGCCCCCAACTGTGGACCCATTCATGAGCGATATTGTCGGTATTGGTAAAGTAAGGAGCGAATAAAGAATGTCAGCCATTTTTGAAAGCATAGGGTAGGCCTCCTCCTTTGTGTGAAGGAGATGAAATACGGATAAATCTCCTCCCGAACAGAAGGCCCGGTCTCCTTCACCAGTAATAATCAGCGCCTTACTATCAGCTTCAGAAGCCTCATTAATAGCCTCTTCTAAACCGTTCATCACTTCATAATTAATAGCATTTCTTTTTTCACTTCGTGTAATTGTAAATAACAGATAACCCTTCTCCCGTTTTTCAATGGTATATGACAATTTCATTCATCCTTTCACACGAAAATAATGTCAAAGTTTAGATGCCAATAATATGTACGGAAACGACAAAAGCACAAGGGCTATTATGAGCTCCTTGTGCTTTCTATCCTAACAGAAATTAGTCGTTTACAACGTCTTTTCCTTTGTATGTTCCGCAAGCTTTACATACGCGGTGAGCAAGTTTCATTTCACCACAGTTTGGGCAGCTTACCATACCAGGTACGTTTAATTTAAAATGAGTACGACGTTTTCTCTTTGCAGTTTTAGAAGTTCTTCTAAAAGGTACAGCCATTCTTCCCACCTCCTTAAAGAGTATTAAGAAAGGAATGAAGGCCAGGGTTACTGGTTCTTCACTTTGCTTCTTAGTTTTTGCCGATTAGATTTACGAAGAAGAATTGTTTTCGTCAAAAAACTTAGCAAGGCCTGCTAGTCTCGGATCAACCTTTTTCACTTGATCTTCTTCATGAACAACTTCCCAATCCTTCCCGGATTGCGGTGCAGCCCCTTCAGAATCGACGTCTTCGCAAAACACTTGCATCGGAACCTCAAGTAAAAGAATTTCGCGGATGATTGGCATTACATCAATCACGTCCCCTTTTACTTGATGCGCTTCCTCTTCAGTTTCATAAACTGATCCTTGTAAGAGGAACGTTTCAGTTGTTTCGACATTAATTGGATGTTTAACATCCACTAAAGTACGAGAACAAGGAAGAATTAAATGACCTTCGATTTTTAAATGGAATGTCACTTTCGTTGAATCAATATCTCCACGACCCGTAATGTGAATCGCTGAGACTTCCCGAATGGATGGATCGATTTCAATAATCTCATCTACCCGAATCGTTTCATCAATCAAAAAATCCTTGTTTCGATATTTTTGTAATTGACTTAATGTCCATTTCAATTGAATCACCCCAAGGCAACAAAAGTAATTATAGCCTTCGTTAAAATTTTTGTCAATGTTTTTTCTTTACACCTCGTCAGGTGATTTTTTAAAAGGCAATTTGAACAAACGTTATCCTATACTAGTTTATCCAGAACCACTTTTTGCAAACATCTACAACATCTTATCATAAAAATTGATTGGTTTCTTTAAAATTTTGCTATAATGATAATAATTTTTACATAAGGAGATAAAGAATGAGAGCTGTTGGCTTAATTGTCGAATATAATCCCTTTCATAACGGACACGCCTACCATTTGGAGGCTTCGAAGGAGGCAGCAAATGCCGATGTTGTGATTGCAGTCATGAGTGGGAATTTTTTGCAGCGCGGGGAACCTGCACTTGTTTCCAAATGGTATCGCACGAGGATGGCGCTATTAAATGGTGTAGATATTGTTTTTGAACTTCCCTACCGATTTGCTGTACAAAAGGCAGAAACCTTTGCCAATGGGGCCGTATCCATTCTAGATGCAGCTGGCTGCGAATCATTATGCTTTGGAAGTGAAAGCGGAGATCTTTCCGCCTTTCATCAAACAATCGATTTTTTAGAAGAACAGCACACACGGTTTGATCAACATATTAAACGTTTTATGGATACAGGTGTCAGTTACCCTAAAGCCGTATCACTTTCATTTCGGCAATTACCAGAATCGGAACGATATTTGGATTTAGCGAAACCAAATAATATCCTGGGCTTTCAATACATAAAGGCAATCAACCAGCAAAAAAGCCCAATCAGACCACTGACGGTCGCTCGCAAAAACGCT
Source organism: Neobacillus vireti (assembly GCF_001026695.1). Taxonomy (GTDB): domain Bacteria; phylum Bacillota; class Bacilli; order Bacillales; family Cytobacillaceae; genus Neobacillus; species Neobacillus vireti. The sequence goes on along the minus strand of NZ_LDNB01000002.1, from coordinate 363,306 downwards.
GACTATCACGATGAAGATTTTTCTTCGGAAACGATAGCAAGCGCTACGAGTATTCGCAAAGCCATTTTTTCAAATGAAGATGGTAAATCGAAAATTGACCAATATGTACCTGAGCCAACCAAACAATTGTTACAACAATATTTACACGACTATCATGTGTTTCACCAATGGGAAAATTATTGGAGCTTCCTTCAATTCCGGCTCATTCATAGCAATCCTGATGAACTGAGAGAAATTTACGAAGTGGAGGAAGGACTTGAGCACAGATTACTAGCCGCAGCACTAGTATCCAATAACTTTCAAGAATTTATGCAAAAAATAAAAACGAAACGTTACACATGGACAAGGCTTCAAAGATTATGCGTTCATATTTTGACAAATACAAAAAAGGCAGAAATGGCTGGAAATATCGAAAAAGCCTCCTATTTAAGACTATTAGGAATGACAACAATAGGAAAAGCATACTTGAATATGAGAAAAAAGGATTTCTGCCTTCCCCTCGTTTCAAAACTATCGTCCTTTAAGGAAAAAGAAATTTTATTCGATGTAAAAGCAGCACGTGTTTATTCTCTAGGGATCCCGAATCAGTATAAAAGTGATATGATCAGGCAGGAATACAAGCAACCGCCAATATTTATCGAGAAAAAAAGATGATGCGACTGGCACCATCTTTTTTTACTTCTCTTGGAGCTTTTCTAAGTATTGAACTGCTTCATCGAAAGTATCTATTGGAATAATCTTCATTTTTGTCTTAATATCACGGGCGGTCTTCACGGCAGCACGGTAGTTAGAATTTTTTGCCCCTTTTTCATTCGGAGCTAAAAAGAACTCTGCTCCTGCCTTGTCAGCTGCGACTATTTTTTGTTCAATCCCGCCAATCGGTCCTACAGTGCCGTCAACATCAATCGTGCCTGTTCCGGCAATTTGATAGCCCCTTGTCAAATCAACTTTCGTTAATTGGTTATAAATTTCCAATGAAAACATCAGCCCCGCAGACGGTCCGCCTATTGTATCTGTCTTAACCGTAACCTTTGGATCGACAACAATGTCCTTATCATCTACTAATGAAATTCCAATTCCAACCCTTTTAGGGTCCTCTTTAAACTGCTGAAGACTCAAGGTAACATTTTTTGTTGTCTTATTTCGAGAAAAAGTTAATTCAATCTTATCTCCGGCTTGTTTTTTGCCAACATAGTTAATGAATTCTTCTGAGGACTGGAATTGATGCCCATCCACTTTGAAAATCCGATCCCCTGCTTGAAGCTTCCCTGATGCAGGCATATCGGAAATCACCTGCATGACATAAATCCCTTTATAATTATAGTTTATAGGCATTCCAGCTTTCCGGTAGGCTACTTCTATCGCATTCAGCTTCGAAGCGGCCATTAGATGAAGCTGTCTTACATTGTACTCTTCCTCCGTTTCTTCTTTATTTAACACCATATCCAATGGATAAAGTTCTTCATATTTCCCCATCTTTGCTTCTAAATAGGAGTAAATATTAGCCCTTCCCATTCTTACTGTTGTAAGCATAAAGTTTCCTTCATCCTTATAGCCATTTTCCACCGTTATAATCGGCCCAAGCTCCTTCGCCATTCCTGGTTTTGATACATAATAGGGCAATGAATAATACATCCCGCCTATTAAGATGATGACAAGTAAAACGAAGGATCCTAAGTATATTTTTTTGCGCATTGCTAGTTTACCCCTTCCACTGTTCAATGACGGTTTCTATTTGCTTAAGATATTTTTTAGTTTCTTCCTGACCAAGGTTGATAATTTCCTCAATATTTGTGAAGGACCGCGAACTATACATATCGACAGGAGGGCGGACCATCACGTCGGCTGTGGTCTCCTTGCTGTTGACTATTTCCGTTTGCATAATGTCAATACTCTGCATAATGACATCATATATCGAGGTAATTTCAGCATTACGTTTCACCATTGAAACATCTACGGCAATCACAATATCTGCACCCATTTCTTTCGCAACAGAGATAGGAACACGGTCAGCAACACCGCCGTCCACCAAAAGCCTTCCATTATATTTTTCCGGTACAAATATCCCCGGGATAGAGATGCTTGCTCTTACAGCTTCAGCGACAGGTCCCTCTTTGAAAACAACCTTTTCTCCTGTTAATAAATCGGTTGCGACAATGCCAATTGGAATCGATAAGTCCTCAATATTTTTTCCATGAGTAAAAACCTTAATAAATTCCTTCACTTTCTTTCCTGAAATAAAGCCCATTTTTGGAACGGTAAAATCCAAAAAGTATTTCCTTTTAAAGGCTGTTGAAATTTTATATAGCCGGTCCAAGTCGATGCCTGCCCCGTAAAAACTGGCAACAAGTGCCCCCATGCTACTGCCGGCAATTAGATGAATCGGAATTCCCGCATCTTTCAAGGCGATAATGACTCCTAAATGAGCAAACCCTCGTGCACCGCCCGAACCAAGTGCTAAACCTATTCTAGGGTGCTCCATATTCGCTACCTCCAATTTATTCATCCATAGATTCTCTGCAATCTCATTCAATCTTATGGTCTAAAATAATCTTCTATGAGTATATTTGTGTTATATGGGACAAGAACAAAAAGCGTAAGCGCCAAAATGCTGCAACTAGTCAGCGTTTTTCCAAAGTTCATAAAAGAATATTTCCTATTTTACCATTCAGCTATTTGATTTGCACAGTTTGAACTAGTCTATCCCCCTTAGAAGGAGGTCCCTTCATTGTTTCGGTCAAAACTAAAAACTATTCTTTTATCCACATCCGTCACTATTTTGGCAGTTTCACTTATTTCTTTCCCGCAAGAGTCATTAAAAGCCTCTATCCGCGGTCTCGATATGTGGTGGGAAATCGTATTCCCTTCGCTTCTACCTTTTTTTATTGTATCTGAAATGTTAATTGGCTTTGGGGTTGTTAGGTTCATTGGCGTATTGCTGGAACCCTTAATGAGACCGCTTTTTAAAGTACCTGGTGTGGGCGGTTTTGTATGGGCAATGGGGATGGCCTCAGGGTTCCCTGCCGGCGCCAAATTTACAGCGAGATTACGCGAGGAGGGACAATTAACACAAATTGAGGCTGAAAGGCTCGTTTCTTTCACAAATTCTTCAAATCCGTTATTTATCTTCGGAGCTGTTTCAGTTGGGTTCTTCCATAATCCCCGATTAGGTCTTCTCCTCGGATTAGCCCATTATTTAGGAAATATATGCGTTGGCATCATCATGCGTTTTTATGGGAATGAATCACCTGACGAAACGAGGGAAAGAAGAAAAAAATCTAAAATTAGAGCCGCTATTTCCGCACTGCATCAGACTAGATTAAAAGACAATCGGCCTATCGGTAAACTTCTAGGGGATGCTGTCAATTCATCGATCCAAACCTTATTAATGGTCGGCGGATTCATTATTCTTTTCTCAGTGGTGAATAAACTTCTTTATCACTTACATATAACTGCCGCACTCGGAAAAACTGTTGAAATGGGTCTCTCCTTTTTATCGTTTCCAGAAATGTTAAGCATCCCATTTATTTCGGGATTATTTGAAATTACCTTAGGGAGCGACCTGACAAGTCGTGTAGAAGCTGCGACGCTTCTGCAACAGGCAATGATTACAAGTTTCATCTTAGCCTTCAGCGGTTTTAGTGTCCAAGCCCAGGTTGCCAGCATCCTTGCACAAACAGATATCAGGTTTCAGCCCTTTTTTATCGCGAGAATCATGCATGGTATTTTTGCCAGCTTGTTTGCTCTTATCCTTTGGAAACCAATATATTTGCGCTTTAGCAGCAATGAGCAGCCCTCCAATGCCATTCCAGTTAGTTTTTTTGAGGAAGGGTCATGGGTAAATCATTTCTACCATAAAATGTTAGAGTTAGGTCCCCTTATTACCATCTTTTCCTTGTTAGTCTATGTGTTTATTTTGTTTCATCGATTAAAAAAGAGCTAAGCAATTGGATATTGCTAGCTCTTTTATATTTATTTCTGCTCAAATTTTTTTTGTAATTCCTTTTCAACAATCGGTGGGACGAGTGTCGATATGTTCCCATTGTACTTCGCAACCTCTTTCACAATACTGGAGCTCAAAAAGGAATACTGGTTATTAGTCATGATGAAAAAGGTTTCAAGGTCCTCATTAAGTACCCTGTTCATCGAAGTAATTTGCATTTCGTACTCAAAGTCTGAAACTGCCCGTAAGCCGCGAAGAATGGCATTAGCCTTGACACTTTTTGCATAATCGACTAGCAGGCCTGAAAATTCATCCACTATTACATTTGGAATATCCTTAGTCACCTCTTTAATTAAACTAATTCTTTCCTCAACCGTAAACAGCGGATTTTTTGCTGAATTATTCAGAACAACAACATATACCTTATCGAAAACCTTGGCCCCTCTGCGAATAATATCTACATGGCCATAGGTTATTGGATCAAAACTCCCTGGACAAACAGCAATGCTTGACAAAATGTCTCCCCCTTATTCTCCATTGTTTCGCATATAAATCGTCACAGCAATAACTCCATACCTTTCGTGTTTCATTTGCGTAAACCGACCGGCCATTTTAGGTAATTCGACGTCAAAACTATGCTCACAAACAATAATTCCGTTAGGTTTTACTAAATCATGGTTATCGATTTTCTCCATCAAACTGACCAGCTGCTGTAATTTATAGGGAGGGTCCAAAAATATGTAATCAAAGCTCATTTCCCGTTTAATTAGCGCCTTCAAAGCTCTGTCTGCGTCATTACGATAGACCTCTGTTTGTTTTTCAAATCTACAAGCTTGGATATTTTCATGGATCACTTGAATAGCCTTTGTATCACGATCAACAAAAATAACCTTCTCTAATCCGCGGCTTAATGCCTCCAGACCTAATCCCCCGCTGCCGGCAAATAAATCTAAGCCAATCCCCCCGTCAAAATAAGGTCCAATCATATTAAATAATGCTTCCTTAACTTTATCCGTAGTAGGCCTGGTTGAATTTCCAGGTACCGCCTTAAGGGGTCTTCCTTTACAAATTCCTGATACCACTCTCACAAAAATATCACCACATTTTTTTAAAATCCAATTTCTTTATCCATCCTATCATAATTTACAAAAAGTACACAAATCAGTTGTAAAAAATCGATAAGAATGATGCATTATCAATAATCCGACAAATAATTACAAGTAGGCGGGAAAATTTATGAAAAGTACGTATAAGCTTTTTGGTTGTGGAAATAATGTTATTAACAACATCAATTCGAGGATGTTGTTGCCAACCGCGGAGAAGACTTACGTTTCCCCATAAGTTCTTCCTCCGGTTTCTCCTCTCCCTTTGCCTTCTATCCTTTATGAGGATATAGAAGGACCCTGCAGATATTCTGCAGGGTTTTTTTTTTATCTTACACAACAGGAAAAAGGTGAGGCATTGCACCCCACCTTTTAAATACCCATTTTATAATCATATTCTTTCGCTTTATCTGGTGCTGAATTCTCATACTCCATTCTTAAGAATGGTTTATAGGAGGGTTCTACATTTTTTACAAATGAAAAGGAATTTAACTTTTCCATAATTCCCTCTAGATCTTCTTGATTACAATATAAAACCACGTATTTCAGCTTTTTTGACACGTAATGGACATTTCCGAAGCGCCTTAGCATTTTAGCTTGTTTTAATGAATAAAGCCAAACAACTAATCCTTGCCTTTGAACAAACATACTTTTTTCCCCTTCAGCATAACCATCATTTTACATAAGTTTAGCATATTAAAACAAACTTTATCAATTCAAACTTTTTTGCTGCACCGCTTCTTTGCTTCTTCATCCGCAGCCGCAGCTTCCTCCGCCGCCGCAGCCACTGCCGTGACTGGACTTCGTATCGAAAAATGGGTTGCCTGTTGGCACCTTTATATGGCTGGAGACTGCGCCGCCAACCAACATGCTGATTTCATCTAAGAGGCCTTGCAAATCATTTTCAGCTAACTTAAACTCTGCAACAAGGGGATCTAAATCCATTTCCCGTTTATATTCACGAATTTGCATCATGACCCGTTTATAATCAGGATGATATTTTCCAAAGCGCTGAACCTCTTCATAAAGTTCCTTTAACTTGACAAATTGGTTTATCTTCCGCTGTGTTTCCTTGTTATGTTGCATTTTATATAAACAAATTTGGTATTGTTCTGCTATATCGGATTCTAGGACCATCCTAGCTAAGTTCTCGGCATCTTCCAATAGTTCAATTCTCTCTAACGTAGCAAGCATGTACGCCCACCTCCAATGTCATTTTAACATTAATACTTGGAGAAAGCGAAAATTACCTTTTATTTAGGGATATTTACCATAAATTCCTTTGTTAATCCGTATGGTTCATTATTTAATTTAACCACTTCTATCTTTAATTTGTGACTTCCTGGTGATAGTCCTTTAATAATAAAGGCTGCCGCGGTGGCTTCAGATGCTCTTTTTCCATCAATCCAAACAACCATTTTACCAACCTTATCCTTAGAACGGTCTGTTTCACGGAAGCTAATTCCGGTAACGATGCACTCGATCATTACTTGACTTCCCCTTGTTTCATGATTCACGATTAAAGAAGGTATTTCATTAGTATTTTGATTATAAACAGGCAAAATCTCGTACTGCTTTCTATTTGTCTGTTTCATTATCACGATTTTGGGTTTCGTTTCAGGCTTTGGCAAATCCTTTTGACATCCCATCGTGAGACCCATTAACAGTAATATTAGAGCTTTAGGAATTACCCTATTCAATCCAATCACTCCTTCTTTCCTGTATTGTTCGCCTCCTTTTTATTTTTTAGTCTTTTTACAAAAAATAAGGCTGTGTTAAAAGTGAATGTTGATTTCGCTCCAGGCGGCTTCGCTTTCCGCGGGGTGGGCGGTGAGCCTCCTCGGCGTAAACGCCTGCGGGGTCTCACCTGTCCCACTGCTCCCGCAGGAGTCTCGCGCCTTCCGCTCCAATCACCATTGTGCTAAAAATTAACAATGCACTTTAACACAGCCAAAAATAAAAAAAGGCCACATTTATTGTGAATGTGGCCTTTGTTAATTTTGAGTCTTCATTACCTGAAACATTTGATACATCATATTTGCCATTTGGACGCCGCTTGAGAATTTCTCAACTCGATCAGGAATTGTTTTTTTATAATAATGTAAGGAGGCAACTTCAAGAGACTGTATATCATATGGATTTCTTGACAGCTTCCGATACCAGTGAGGCTGTTCACGCACAAATTGCTTTAGGTCATTCTGTCGTCCGATATACTCTAGTACTTCTCTTCGCATCGTTTACGATTCCCCTCCATTAATCTTTCCTAAATACAAAAGGATTTTTTGGCCCCTCTGGCGGCTTTACGGCACCCGCCGTTGGGTTCCCCCCTTGAAATTGTGCGATAACCCCCTGAATGGCTCCTAACGCCTGACTTAAATTATTAATATGATTTTGCATTTGATTTGGATCCATTTTCTTGACCATTCCCATGATATTGGACATCCAATCGCCCTTGCCCTCGGTCTTGGTTTCAGGTTCTGATTCAGTTTCTGTTCCTGTTTCTGTTCCAATTGATTCCCAGCGTTTATCTTCTTCACCTAATAGATACCAATCTTCATATAATTCTTGCCAGGTCGCCTTCCCTTTCCGAACCTCTAAGATGACCTTCGGATTATTCTTTACAAATTCTTTGAATTTTAGCACGGATGGGTGCAATTTTTTTTGCGTCATATTTCTCACCTCTGCCCATATTCATCGCCAATAATACAATATGTAGGAAATGAAGAAAGGTGAAAACTCAAATTGATGTGAAAATATTTATAATTATCTAATTGAATGGTAAGATAGCAAAAGAAAAAGAAATGAAAGAGGTATAGGGAATGAAAGACGAATTACGTCAATTATTAGAATCATGTATCGAAAATGGGTCAGAGACAGATTTAGATGTCCTCTCGTGCCTTTTAGAAGCAGTCCAAAAAAAAATTAATCGCAACCGGACCACTTTTATTGATGGAATCCTCCAGATGGAAAGAACGATGGACAAAGAATCCTGTGAAATAACAATTCCAATTAATCCGATTATTAATAATAACCTAAATATTGTGCATGGCGGCATTACTGCGACGGTTCTGGATACTACGATGGGAAGCTTAGTAAATTTCCTGCTTCCAGAGGGCTTTGGGGCTGTAACGAATCAACTAAATATCCATTACATCGCACCGGGAATTGGCGAATCACTCCGCTGTCGAGCTGAAATCATTCATAAAGGTAGTAAAACATTTGTTATATCAGGGGAAGCTTTTCGTAGTGATGGGAAAAAAATCGCCTATGCAACAGCGACTTTTTTTATCATAAAAAAATAAATTGAGGGGTTTGATCAATAATGGTTACCGCCATTGTTATCCCAATCATTTGTTTATACTTTTTTTGGTTGACTAGAAAAGAAATGAAAGAACAGGATGAGAAATGGCTTGCTCTAAGTAATGTGAAGGAAGAAGCGGTTTTAACCGGGGAAATTAAAAGTATTGTTGAGGAGAAGCAACGCTTTTATTACCATCGTTACATATTTGTACAAACGCTTAACCTCCAAACAGACACAAAAATAGTCATCGCCCAAAAGAAAACACCAATTTTAAAAGATATTAAAATTGAGTCTTTTACTGTCGGGGAAGTAATTATTGTTTATGGTTGCTGGGTAGGAAATAAATTTTTTTTTAGTCATTATGAGATTGAAAAAAGGTGACAGGATTGTCACCTTTTTTATGGCTCATTCTTTTGAATAAAGTTTTGTGTATAAAACTTTTGATATACCCCTACTCCAAGATGCGAATAATCCTTATTTAATAATGATTCCCGGTGAGCTTTACTATTTAGCCAGCCTTCCACCACTGCAGGCCCATCTGTATATTTGGCTGCAATATTTTCACCAGCAGCCTCGAATTCAACTTGCGCTGTCTTTAGTCGAGTAGCGAGATCGCCAAATTTCTTGGAGGTATGAGAAAAATCATTGTTTTCATACATATCCTTGCTATGTCCAAATGCGACTTCAGCCGTAATCTCGTCCCATATCAGCGGCTTTAGCTTATGCCTCATTCGTAAAACATTGGTAATATCAAATATCTCTTGTGCCGTACCATATTCAATGATCTTCCACGTATCCTCACTTGGAGCAAGAGGCTCGATTAATTCACCGCTGTAAACAAGCTCATATGGCCTTTGCTTAATCAGCGTTTGTGCATTCAAAAAACGCACACTCGAAAGGTTCCCCGTAAACTTATCGATATAGAGCTGGACATAAATATCACCTAATTGAACCATTGGCCGAAGATTTAAATCGTTATCATTCAGTTCAAAACGATAGGAATTACCGTTTAGTTCAAGATTAATATTTGTATCAATATATTGGGTATTGAAAATTTCCTCCACCGGCTGTCCGATCTCAAATGGAGCAACATCTAAGCTTTCTCCAATAGCATAAATCGTCACAACCTGATTATTTTCAACACCAACCTGTACATAGCGGCTGTAGTCCTGATTATAAATATACCATTGATAACCATACATAGATTCATCAACACGTGCAGGTGCTCCGAGTTGTTTTTCTAAGGCATTGACGTCTTCTCCGATTAATAATGCTAATCCTTCTTTTGGTTTTTCAGAAACAGTTTTCTTGTTTGTCTTATTGTCGGTCACAGGTAAGGTTGGATTCATTTCTGAAGTATGATCTTCCTTGATTAATACATTATTTTCACTTTTTTCATTTATGTTAACATAAAAACCAATTGTTAAAAAAATTACTGAAAGTATCAAAATTCGACTTAGAGTTCGCAGGGGTCTTCACCCTCTCTATTACTTTTTCAATCATATTATTGATTATTCATTAATTATATCATCTATATCCTGATTAGTAATAGTCATTAGCAAGAAAACTCGTCGATTGCCAATCTGTTAGGCTGTTCCTTTAGACGGAGCTGCACTTATGCCTATTAGGATGTTTTTCCTAACAACCAAAATAAAACAGGTACAGTTTGTACCTGTCTAATTATAAACTGCAAATTTTTGAAATTATTTTTTCAATGTTGAACACCATTATAATTTTGTTCGGATATTTCCGAAAGTGCATCCTTTGCCTGGTCATCGGTTAATTCATTAATGGCAAAATCACCAAGTGAAACAATTCCAATTAATTTCCCGTCTTCAACAACAGGTAATCTCCGGATTTGATGCTCTGCCATTAACTTTGCCGCTTCTTTACTGGATGTATCGGGAGTAACAGTTATCAGGTCACTACTCATGATTGCTTCTACTTTTGATGAACCTGGGTGTTTTTCTGCAACACCTCTTATTACAATATCCCGGTCTGTTATCATCCCAACTAGTTTATCTTGATCTACAATTGGTATGGCTCCTACATTTAATTCCTTCATTTTAAGTGCGACTTCAAACATATTATCTAATAATGTACAGCACTCAATCTCATCGGTCATAATATCACGAATTTTTCCCATAGTATCGCCCCTTTTTACATATTGCATTATCAAATAATAGGTTTTCCAAGCAAGATTGTTTTATTCGCTGTATGTATCCATTGCAAGTTGTAACATTTTCAACTATTATTAAAATGAATTATACTTGCTGTAATACCGAAAATGGGTAACATAGGGGTAATGGTAATCGTTTTAGGAGGGATTTTTGATGAAATTCGAGAATACGGGTATCGAAAAGTTAAAAGCAGATTTAAACCGATTAGATGAGGTAATGGATAATCACGGTTTAGTACGTGCAGGTCAATGGGACTACGAACGTGTTACATATGATCGCAAGTTTGAATTAAAAGAAGGTGTATTTTACCTTCGGGTTCAAGGCTATGCGGTTGAAGGGGACGTTGATACTTTCAAGGCAACGATTCAATTAATGACACCATTACTTGGAAAGCATTATTATCCACATGGCGTCGAATATGGTGAAGGTGAAAACTTCCCGCCTTCTCTTGTGAATTCATGCAAAAAGATTCTTGAGACAGTGAAAGAAGAAGTTAGCAAATTTGCTCAATAAACAAAGAAAAGACGCATGAATATTCATGCGCCTTTTTCAATTATAGTCCAAGAATCGCCTTTATCATCGACGTGGTCTCTCCGCCTTTGTAGAACACATATAACAATAGGTAAACAGCAACCCCTGTAATTGCTGTAAAGAACCAAATGAAACTCGTTATAGGGCCAAGCTTGCGGTGGATAGACAGTTTATTTTTATATCCTGTCAGTAACGAAACAATCCCGAATACCGCTCCAATCGTAGCTAACGTAATATGAAAAACTAAAAAGATGGTGTAATAGATTTTGATATCATCCGGACCACCAAAGGAGGTATTCCCGATAAAAATAGTCCTTGATGCATAAATAATAAAAAAGATAAGTGCAAAAACAGCTGCAAAAAACATCGTCTTTTTGTGGGCTTCAATTTTTCGTTGTTTTATTTGCCACCAGCCAATAGCTACCGTAATAGCACTTAAAACAATGAATGAGGTACTGATTGTTGGTAAAATCGGTAAAGAATCCATTTATAATTCCTCTCTTTTATAAGTTCTATCCTCATTTTAGTGCAGTTCCGTATCCAATTCAAATAAAACTTGTCCGACAACAAAAAAAGCTCCCAAATGAATGGGAGTTTATTCAACAAGGGTTGGATTTAAAATTTGTTTATTCATATCGCTCTCTGATTCTTCTTGATCTTTACGATACCATTCAAAAAATACTTGTGCCAAAACAACAGCATAAATAATTTCCTGAATAATCTTCATCACGACACCGCCAAGTCGTTGGTCGTCAACCACGGACATAGAGCTAAACAATTCCGGACCACTAAGGTTCAAACCTGAAAATGTCGAAGGTCCAACACATAAGCTCATAACCTTGCCCCAAACTTCCGGGTCATGATAGGTTGCATATAAGGAAGAATCCGAAAAAATAATCAGTGCACAAGCAGGTGTGATTAACATACTGTTTGAAAATAAATATGCTACTTTTTTAATCCCGCTTAATGGCTTATATTCCGGCAGCGGACTGATTAATGACCACCACATACAAATTGCTGCCACAAATAAAAGGACCGAATAGCCTCCATGGTAAAAGCGATTCTGCATGACATGGTCAAAAATTAGCGGTATATGGTAGAAAGAAAACAAACCATTAAATATAAGAACAGCAATAACAGGTTTTGTAAATAATTTGAATATAGATTTAACAACTTTAATTTCTAATATGCTTCTCCAAAGCCATGCCGGAATTCCGCCAATGAACAATGGTGGCAGCAATAATACTAGAACAACCATGGTTATCCCATGGACCCAAAACATTAAATGACCCATTAAATCCAGCGGAGAGCCTTTAACAGCATAAAGAATAACCATCGAAGTTAAAAACAAAGATGCTTGTTTTACAGTTAACGGCTCACTTCCCTGAAATTTTGTTCTTAATTTAATGGTAATGAGAAAATATCCAGCTATTACTGCTAGTATAAATAATAAAAAGTACGGGCTCCAAAGGGCTTTAAAACCAAAAATATTTAATGTAAGCACCAAATATCACCTCGAAATATAGTAAAAGAATCCTGTCTTTATTTTTCCCATCAAAGAAACAGTAAGCAAAAGATATGGTATTTACCTTCTTAAAAAAGAAAATCGGCATAACGCCGATTTTCCTTTTTAACTTACCACCAAACGATGGTTACAAATGTCAATACCGTAAGTATAGCAACAAACACTCCAGAAAACAGAAACAATTGTGGAGCTTCATGACCTTTATGGCTCATATGCATGAAATAAAACAATTGAAATACAACCTGTACGGCCGCTAAAAGCAAGATAAACGGCACCGTAAACCATGAGGTAAACCCTTTAATTGCCACTGACGCAAACGCAATTAAGGTTAAGAAAATCATTAACGAAAACGAAACTACTTGATATCTCATTTCCTCCGCACTCTTGCGGCGGCGATATTCAATGTCAACACTTGGGTTACCTGAATTTAATTGTTGATTCGTCATCAGTTTATCCCACCATTCCCATTAAATAAACTACTGTAAAGATAAACACCCATACCACGTCGATAAAGTGCCAGTAAAGACTAGCAACATAAAACTTTGGTGCATTGTAAAGACTTAAGCCGCGTTTTGAGTTGCGGATCATCAACGATAAAATCCAGCATAAACCAAAGGCAACGTGTGCACCGTGGAAACCTACTAATGTATAGAAGGCAGATCCAAATGCACTGCTTGTAAAGGTATGTTTATATGTGTGTACATAGTGGCTAAACTCATAAACCTCAGTCCCAAGGAAACCAAGACCTAGTAATACTGTAAGCCCGAGCCAAACCATCATCTTTTTAAACGCAAAGTTTTTCATATGGTACATTGCATAAACACTTGTTAATGAACTCGTTAAAAGAAGCATTGTTGCGACAAATGTTAATGGTAAATCAAATAAATCCTTTGCTAAAGCCGCATCGGCGCTTGGTACCTTATCCTTTAATGCAAGGTAGGTCGCGAAGAGAGACGCAAACAGCGTTGTCTCTCCCCCTAAGAATAACCAAAATCCTAAAAATTTATTTTTTGCCTCAAGGGTTGATTTCTCCGGCGCAGCAGGCCATTTTTCATACGTCATTTTTTCTTCAGCTTGCATTATGCCTTAGCCCCCTTTTCGTTATCTTCTACTAAGTCTTCCTTGTGGATATGGAATCCGTGGTCATCTTTAACGGAACGTAAGAACATTGATCCAAAGGTTACGAGTAAGCCCAAGATGATGACTGGGAGTCCCCATGCGTGATTTTTATGATACATCGCTCCAAAGGCAGCAATAAATAATCCAAGTGAAATCATAAACGGAATGAATGAAGCATTTGGCATATGAATATCACCAAGCGGTTCCGCAGGTGTCATGCCTTTTTTACCTGCCATTTTTTCTAACCAGAAAGCATCTAAACCACGAACGAGCGGCAGCTGCTTGAAGTTGTAGAATGGCGGTGGTGATGGAATTGACCATTCAAGTGTTCTTCCATCGCCCCACGGGTCATTTCCAACTTTAACATTTTTAACAGAAGTCATAATTATGTTATATAGAAGTACTAAGACACCAATGGACATGAATGCTGCGCCAACCGAACTGATTAAATTTGAAAAGTCAAACCCCTGTCCTGGAAGGTAAGTAAATACACGGCGCGGCATTCCCCAAAGACCTAAGAAATGCTGGATAAAGAATGTTAAATGGAAACCAATAAAGAAAAACCAGAAGGTAATCTTTCCTAATGTCTCATTTAACATTGTACCAAACATTTTCGGCCACCAAAGATGGGTAGCTGCAAGAATCGCCAGCACAACACCACCAACAATAACGTAGTGAAAGTGTGCAACGACAAAATACGTATCATGATACTGGTAGTCGGCAGCTGCAGTTGCAACCATTATCCCTGTTACCCCACCACAGACAAAAGATGGGATAAACCCAAAGGCATAGTACATTGGTGTTGTGAACTTCACACTACCGCCCCACATTGTAAACAGCCAGTTAAATATTTTAATACCGGTTGGTACACCAATCGCCATTGTAGCAACGGCAAAAATAGCATTTGCTACAGGTCCTAAACCAGTTGTGAACATATGGTGAGCCCATACCATGAATCCTAAGAAACCAATTAACACGGTTGCAAACACCATGGATGAATAACCAAATAGTCGTTTTCTGGAGAAGATAGCGAAAATTTCCGAGAAAATACCGAAAGCTGGCAGTATCAAAATGTAAACTTCAGGGTGACCGAAGATCCAGAAAAGATGTTCCCAAATTACAGTATTACCACCCATTGCCACTTCGAAGAAATTAGCGCCGAATAAACGGTCGAACATCATTAATGTCAAGCCGACAGTTAATGGCGGGAAAGCAAATAAAATCATCGCCGAGGCAACAAAGGTAGACCAAGTAAATAACGGCATCCTCATATAAGTCATACCAGGTGCGCGCATATTAATAATCGTAACCAGGAAGTTTATTCCACCAATCAGCGTTCCAAGTCCGGCAATCTGCAAACCAAGGACATAGAAGTCAACACCATGACCTTTAGAATGAATCGCTAGTGAAGCATAAGATGTCCAGCCAGCGTCTGGTGCTCCGCCTAGAAACCATGAAAGGTTAAGGAATATTCCACCGAAAAAGAACAACCAAAATCCGAGTGCATTTACAAACGGAAACGCTACGTCACGAGCGCCAATCTGCAGCGGCATGACCGCATTCATAAAAGCAAATAAAAGCGGCATGGCTGCCAAGAAAATCATCGTTGTTCCGTGCATAGTGATAATTTGGTTAAATGCTCCAGCACTTACAAAATCATTATTTGGCACTGCAAGTTGAACACGGATGAATACAGCCTCAAGTCCGCCGACAACGAAGAAAAATCCGCCTGCAATAAGATATAGGATGGCAATTTTTTTATGGTCAACTGTTGTTAAAAAGTCCCATATTGTTCCGCCGAATCCTTTTTTTTGTGCAATGGTACTCACAATTTTACCTCCCTTTCAACCAATTCCCCTATTATTCCTGAACCTTTAAGCCCATTAAATACTCTGCTACTGCATCGAGCTCTTGATCAGATAATTCACCATATTTCCCTGTCATCTCATTACCTGGTTTATAGGTTTCAGGATTACTAATCCACTGTTTCAATTTCTCTTTATTATGATCTAAAATACCAGCGATCCGTGCGCGGTCACCAAAGTTGGTTAAGTTAGGCGCCATGCGGGCAGTTTCAGGCATTTTGTTTTCAGGCGTCACAGCATGACAGCCGATACAGCTTTTATTAAAGATATCTTGACCTTGAACAGCTAAATCACTCTGTGCTTTTTGCGGCTCTTTAATATCCTGCATCGCCGTAACCCACGCATCGAACTTATCACGGCTGATTGCTTTTACTTTAAAGTCCATTAACGCATGGGACGGACCGCAAAGCTCAGCACATTTCCCATAGAAAAGGTTTCCAGCTTCATTTGAACGCTTGTCATCAAACTCTAACCAAAATTTATTGATATTATCCGTATTGGTATCTAATTTACCGCCAGCGGCAGGAATCCAGAATGAATGTTTTACATCTAATGATTTAAGGTTAAAATAAACTCTTTCATTCGTTGGAACTACCAGTTCCTGGCTCGTTACAAGCTTTTGATCTGGATATTCAAAATCCCACCAATATAAATGGGAACGAACATTAATAACAAGAGCATCTGAATTTTTCTTATCCATTGGTGAAACATCTGCAAGTCTAAATGTAGCAGAAACAGTTGGGACAGCCAGGATTAAGAGTAAGAGAATCGGAATAGCAGTCCAGATAATTTCTAATGTGTGACTTCCTTCCACCTGTTTTGGAATCGTTTCATCTTTATCATCTCTTCGTCTAAAGCGGAAAAAGATGATCACAAAAATAATCATTACGACAAGGATAACCCCAATCATAACATACGTACTTAGCTTCATTAACCCAAATTGCATATCTGCAACTTCACCGGCAGGCCTTAACGCCGAAACAAAGTTTTCACCGCGGCATCCGGAAAGCACAAGCGCTAAAATCGCAAATAACGGTAATAGGCGCCATTTTGCAAGCCTTTTCATAGCTAAATCAAACCCCTCTTTCACTTTTAAATTGATAATTTTTTCTGGTAGATCAAAGAAGTATGTAGATCATTCTTTTCCGGTTCGGAAAAGAATCGTGAAACAAAACTAAATTAATGTAACAATGACCATCGCTACAAAAATAATAGTTAAATATTGCAAAGAGTATACAAACATTAGTTTTGCCCACTTAATGTCATCTTTGATCTTATATCCATAAATCCCTAATACCAGCCAGCCAATATTTAACACGGTAGCGAGAATTAGAAATGGGATTCCTAATTTGGTTAGAAAAAATGGGATTGGCAACAGTGCCGCAACCCAGACTACAATGTGGATTTTAGTTGTTTTAAAACCCTTCACTACAGGCAGCATTGGAACTCCAGCTGCTCTATATTCTTTTACTCTCCTCATCGCCAGAGCGTAAAAATGCGGTGGCTGCCAAACAAACATGAGGACAAACAATGCCCATGCCATGATATCAAGGTTTGCATCTACTGCAGCCCAGCCTATTAGCGGCGGCACAGCACCTGAGATACTTCCAATAATTGTATTAGAAACCAATTGCCGCTTAGACCATAACGTGTACAAGAAAACATAACTAAAAACTCCAAGCAGTCCAATTACTGTTGCAGTCATCGTTGTAAAGAATAAAAACAGTGTTCCCAGTCCAATCAGGATAATACCTAATAGGAGAACTTTCGCAGGAAGCACTTTCCCAGTAACCGTAGGTCTTTCCTTCGTTCTTTCCATTAAATGATCAATATCACGATCAACATAATTATTAATTGCACACGATCCTGCAATGATAAGGGAGGAGCCTGCAACCGTAAAAAACACGATATCTAAATTATTTAGGAAGCTCTGACCAGTAAAATGAAGTGCAAGCCATAATCCAGTAAAGGTGGTAATGAGATTTGAATTGACAATTCCAATTTTGATTAAGGCCGTAAAGTCTTTCCATACAGAGGTTTTTTCTATAGTAGAATTCAGGCTCCCAGCACCATTATCTATGGCTGCTTCTCCATAAGCCTTAGAGTTGGACATTTATTTCTCCTCCTAATCCTTATTAACATATATTCACCATTGAGGGTTATCAAAACTTACTATTTTGCCCTCCTGTTTGAATAAAAGGGGAGACAAAATTATCTGTTTAAAAAATGCAGTGATTTACAAAACACTTTCTCTGTATATTAAATCACACTTTCTGATGTTTTTGTGAACTTTTTTTGAATAATTTTTGACTAAATTGTGTTTGGAGATATCTTATCTTTTATTATCGGATTTTAGACCTGTAAATTTGGAAAATTAAGCAATGTTACAGATATTAATCCTACTATAAATACTTCTAACAGACTATGGTGGAAGTTTCAACGTTTTCCACTATAATAATAGTAGAAAATAAAAGTTATCGAGTAATCTCTCATCGTCTTAAATTTACCTTTCAAAATTTAAGCTGAATTTCTGTTCTTTTCCTAGCTAATTCGTTATGATGAATTAGGTACTTTTTATCTTTCTACTTTTTTACTCCATTATACTGTCAAGCTTTTTTTTTGACAAATCATTGAACTATTTTAAGAGGTGAATTTTTTGCGACGTTCTCTGAAGTGGCTGGCGGTTGCGACCACCATAGGAATGATATTAGTTTTACTTGGCGGTGCATTAGTTACAAAAACTGGTTCTGGCATGGGCTGCGGGAGATCTTGGCCTTTATGCAACGGTAAATTTCTTCCATTAGAAATATCCCCTGAGTTAATCATTGAGCTTGCACACAGACTAGTTTCAGGAGTAGTTGGAGTCTTGGTTCTCATCCTTTCGATTTGGTCATGGAAGGCGATTGGTCATATTAGAGAAACTAAATTTCTTTCTTTTCTCTCCTTTTTCTTTTTACTTTTACAAGGCTTAATTGGAGCGGCAGCAGTAAAATGGGGACAATCAGGTTTTGTCCTTGCCCTGCATTTTGGTATCTCGCTGATTTCATTTGCAGCAGTATTCTTGTTGACATTGCTTATATTTGAAATCGATAAGAAGTTTGATGCAGATAAACTTTATATTGATAAGAGAATGGGCTTTCATATTATCGGTGTTTCTATTTATAGTTACTTGGTTATTTACACTGGGGCATTGGTCCGGCATACAAAGGCAAGCCTCATTTGCCGTGATTGGCCATTATGCTTAAATGACGCCCCCTCATTACCTGCCAACATGTATGAATGGGTGCAAATGGGACATCGAGCTGCAGCCGGTTTAATCTTTATCTGGATAGCCTACATATTAGTATTAACTATTCGCCAATACAAAGAGCAAAAGGTTTTATATTGGGGATGGATCATCTCTTTCATTCTCGTTTCATTACAGGTTATTGCCGGTGCTTTTATTATTTTCAGCAGATTGAATCTGTACATCGCACTATTACACGCCTTCTTTATTACCTGCTTGTTTGGGGTATTAAGTTATTTTCTCTTGTTATATTCAAGGTCCAAAAGAAATCATTACTAAAAAAGCTGCCGGGTTATACCCGGCAGCTAATTTTTTATCATTTGATTTCGCTAAACATTAAAGATAGAAAACTTTACCGTCACGCTGCTGTTTCTTTTTGTCTACTTGCACCTGTTTATTTTTATATGTTTTTTCATATTTCGTAAACATCGACACATTCACGAGAATTCCGGCCGCGGCAGCAAGCATTAACAATGAGGAACCGCCGTAGCTGATAAATGGCAGCGGTACACCTGTAAGCGGAATTACTCCTGAAATCCCCCCCAAATTAATAAAGGACTGAATACCAAGCATACTAGATATCCCTATCGCTAGCAGGCTCCCAAAAGGATCCTTACATTGTAAGCCAATATAAATTCCTCTTAAGACGATATAAGCCAAAAGAATAATAACGAAGCTTACTCCCCATATACCTAATTCTTCGGCAATGATTGCCATAATGAAATCTGTATGTGCTTCAGGTAAATAACCGAGCTTTTGGATGCTTTTTCCTAAACCAAGCCCATTGACACCACCTGAACCGATAGCGATGTAGGAGTTGGCTAAATGAAAGCCTGCATCATTTACGAGCTCCGGAGCAAAAGGATTATCTAATACAGCAAATCGGTTTACACGCTTCTCAGAAAGTATTTTATCTTTAGCAACAAAAACAATTGGCAGGAGGACAATAAGAGCCATGATAATTAATTTCGAAATACTTTTAAAATTCATCCCGGATGCAAAAATAATAGTGACGGCAATCACAGCGATAATAAAGGCAGTACCGTAATCAGGCTGCAAGATAATTAGCCCGCAAACGATAAACAGAAATACTAATGGCGGCAGGACCCCTTTATTAAATTGATTAATATACGCCTGCTTTTTTGCGTAAACAGCGGCCAAATAGATGATGACAATAAGCTTTACAAACTCAGCCGGCTGGATTTTAAACGGACCAATTTGATACCAGCTTTGTGCACCGCCGGCAACATGTCCAAAAAGATCCAAGCCTAAAAGACCAAAAATAGATAAACAAACCATTGGTGCGAGAAACCATTTTGTAAATTGCATCATTTTATATGGAACAATTGCACAAAAAATAAAGACAAATGAAGAAGCTAATAAAAACAATTTTTGCCTTTGATAATAGAAATCACTTGGCTTTTTATAATATTGAACAGTCCATGCCATGCTGGCACTGTAGATCATAACTAAACCAAAAGCACACAAAAGGATAATAGCTATGATTAAGGTATAATCATATGACTTCACTATTTTTTTAATCATTTACGTTGTCCTCATTTTCAAAATTGATAAACTCTACTCTATTATAATAGAAAACGACTGATATGACTTGAGGAAAGTATTTTTGTTATCAAATTTTAATAAAGAATATTCTGAAATTTATATAGGATAATAAAAAACTCAAACAATTCATCGATATTGTTTGAGTTCCTGTTCTACTATTTTCTTAAGGATGCATCGTGAAGCGCAGATAATTCACTCTCTAATTGATCTAAAATCGCTTTTCCATCCTTACTATCTATTAAGCCTAATCGGACAGCAAAGTCTATTTCTCTCGACAACCCAAACATTTGTGTATCCAACACCTCTTCATAAAGAGGGCATTGAGGCATCGTAAGATTGTCCATTTGCACTTTGATAAGCTTTAATATCTTTTCTGCGTCAGCCTGCAACAAGGCATAGGCTTTTTCCTGATGATTCACGATCATTTCAGACGCCAACAGTAATCCCCCCATTTCAGAGCGATAATTCAACTTATCTATAAATTTTACCGTTTACAAGCGAAAATTGCAAGAACAATGAAGGATATTGCCATACAGGAGTTACTTTTATGACATTCACACTAAAAAAAGTTATACTTATTCTTGTTAGCCTTTAGGAGGAATGGAAGATGAATGATATTATTATCATATCCGGTAAAGTAAAGTATACGATTACACTTGAACCAAGCGTCTGGATTTTTGATGACCGCCGCATTGATTTGACTACTTATTTTTCAACAAACAAAGTGAACGCAAATTCATTGGAAGATTATACGAAGTCTGTTTCAAAACATTGGGACCGCGAAATTATGGAGGGAGCCATTTATCCTCCGACGTTAAAAACAGAAAAGAAATTTGAAAAGGAAAAAGTATTAACTGGGACTTTCGGAATTCCTTTCAAGCCTTTCTTGGTAAATTCTGAGCCTGCCGATGAAGCACAAACATTGGTCATTCATAGTACCGATGGTGATTACGAAGTACTTCTTGAACGTGCCTTTGATTTAATTTTGGCGTTCTCAGATACCGGTAAACCGTTAAATGCTGATGGACCGGTTCATGTCTACTTCGGTGATGGCTCTAATCAGCAGGATCCAATTAAAAATGTAAGAGCTTTTACCGTAAAATAAGACGGGTGCCCTTGGCACCCGTCTTTCTCATAGTAAATCCGCTGCGAGCCTCGCCAAGCCTGAGCGTTCTCCTTTTAATAGCTTAACATGGCCTGAAATGTCTTGGTCCTTGAACCTTTCAACGACAAAAGTAAGGCCATTATTATAGGCGTCGAGATATGGATGATCAATCTGTTCCGGGTCTCCCATCAGCACAATCTTACTTCCCTCCCCCACCCGAGTTAAGATTGTTTTTACTTCATGCTTCGTTAAGTTTTGTGCTTCATCAATGATAATAAATTGTTTAGGTAAACTTCTGCCGCGAATATACGTTAACGCCTCCACCTCTATCGAACCCATGCCGGCTAAAATTGCATCCAGTTCGCCTGGCTTTTTTGTATTAAAGAGATATTCCAAGTTGTCATAAATCGGCTGCATCCACGGTCTAAGTTTCTCTTGTTTTTCACCTGGCAGGAACCCCAAGTCTTTACCAACAGGTACAATCGGTCTAGCGACTAATAGCTTTTTATATTCTTTGAAATCCTCAGTTTGCATTAATCCGGAAGCAAGCGCAAGCAATGTTTTTCCTGTCCCGGCTTTGCCTGTTAAGGTAACGAGCGGGATATCCTTCCGCAGCAATAATTCAATCGCCATCGTCTGCTGCACATTCCTTGAATGGATTCCCCAAACATGCTCTTGATTTAAGGTCAATTTTTTTACCTTCTTACTTGTTTTGTCCACCATTCCAATAGCAGATGTAGAACTGCCAAGAGCATCTTTCATGAGAAGAAATTGATTAGGATAAAACGGATGATTTGCAAACTCAGAAAGGAATAACTCCCCTTTTTCATAGAAACGACCTAATAATTCAATCGGCAAGAGTACTTCGAAAAAGCCTGTATATATATGGTCTATTTCAACCACCCGGTCATTTAAAAAATCTTCAGCCGTTAATCCAATGGCATCTGCTTTTACTCGAACTAGAGCATCCTTACTTACTATAATTACAGGCTTGCCATTTTCTTTCGCTTGTTCTTCTAAGTATAAATTTTTAGCAACCGCAAGTATGCGATTGTCGTTTGTTTTCTCAACAAAAATATCTTGAAGCTCATGAAAGGCCCGATGATTTAATTCAATTTTAATTGTCCCTCCGTTCTCAAGAGGGATTTTTTCATGAAGCTTCCCTGAAGCTCTAAGACCATCAATTAATCTCGATACGTGCCGTGCATTTCTCCCGATTTCATCCATATATCTTTTCTTTGAGTCCACTTCTTCAAGAACTACTGCTGGAATAACCACTTCATTATCTTCAAAGGAAAAAAGGGAATACGGGTCCTGCAGTAAGACATTTGTATCTAACACGTATATTTTACTCAAAGCGACGCCTCCCGCTTCACTGGATGTCAAGATTGTAAAAAAGTTTCAACAACCTCTTTGCGCTTATTGGACTTTGGTAAAATATATGTGAATCAGAATAAAGATAGAAGGAATTCCGCACAATAAATGTAAGTAAGCACTCAAGGATGGTTAAATTCTAGCATTAGAAATTATTTAACCTTTTAATAATGCATCTTGGAGGGTCTTAAATGAAGAAATTCTTTGCGATAGCTGCACTATGTTTGCTTTTAGGTGGATGTAATACCGATAAACATAAGGAAATGGCCAAAAGTGAAAACCATTCATTAGTGAACGTAAAAAACAGTTATATTGAAAGTGTTGACCGCAAGTCGGGTCAACAAATATCCAAGCACCTGGTTCAGCTTGCAACAAGCATTCCCGGTGTGAATGATGCAACTGCCGTAGTATTAGGGAGATATGCGATTGTCGGTATCGACGTAAATGCTAAGCTTGACCGCTCACAGGTTGGGACGATAAAGTATTCTGTAGCAGAAAGCTTGAAAAAAGATCCACATGGCGCTAACGCTGTTGTCGTAGCTGATGCAGACACAACAGCGCGTTTAAAAGAAATCCAAACAGATATTAAAAAAGGCAAGCCGGTACGAGGCATTATGGAGGAGCTTGCAGATGTTGCAGGCCGATTAATGCCAGAAATACCAGGCGATTTAATTACCCCAAGCCCGAAAAAGGCAACTGAAAAACCAGACAAAAAGCTCCCAGCAAATGAAGAAGATAAATTAAAAAAGGAACAGAAAGACCAATCTAATAATCATAAATAATTTGTGTGGGCATTAGAAAACTCGCCGATTGGCGAGCCGTTAGGCGAAGACAGAGGCGTAGTTGCACTTATGCCTGATAGGAAAGTTATACTTTCCTATCGGCTGAAAAAAGCTTAGGAATCCTAAGCTTTTTTCATTGCATCCATAACTTGTCTATCTAACTTTTCAGCCGCATTTTTATCGTAGGTCTTATCATACTGAACTTCTGTGATAATTTTCGAACCGTAAAACATAACGTCCCGTACTTCTGTAATTGAAACTTCAACCAAGGCAAGCTTTAGCGGTACATCTTGCAGTCTTTCTTCTTTAACCCGGGCATCCCCTTGAATTGAATATGTAGATTCATTAGCAATTAAATTGATAACTACTTTATCATTTTTGTTGATATTTCCCAGTATTCTGGAACGATTATCAACAGCAAAATAGATGGTACTGTCATCCTTCGCTAAAATCCAGGAAATTGCACTGACGTTTGGCCCTCCTGTTTCATGGTCAATTGTTGCTAAAGTTACGAAGCGTTCTTTTTGCAGCCCTTCATATAATGGACTGATGAGCTTAGGCTCCACTTGATTTGCCATCTTTACAACCCCTTTATTTATTGCTTCATTCTGTTTAAACAGATATTCTCATATTACTACTATCCCATTTTTTCATCAATATAAACGCAATTGATTTACTTGGTAATGCGCTGCCATGTTATACTATAAATATTCTGATTTAGAAAGAATTAAAAGAGGTGCCTTAATGAGAGTAAAGTGTGTGATCTGCGATAAAATCGAAGCGATAGAAGATGAATCGTTAGAAGCCAAACGCCTGCGCAATCGTCCAATCCATACATATATGTGCAATGAATGCAGCTCAAGAATAACCAAAAGAACAAATGCACGCATCGATACAGGCAATTTCAAGTTATATCGTACAAAGTCCGAAAAAGATGATTGGTAAAGAAAACCCGCTTGCAATATCCTTACTGGAATTGCAAGCGGGTTTTTCTTATCATTCTGTTGGATAGTTCTCATACTTTTCAGGCTCATTATTAATTTGGTCGAGCATAATTTCAATTAACTCACGCGGATAGCGTGCTTTTTTCATTTCTTCGCCATGCTGGTATGAAAGATAATACATCATTTCATCTGTAGTCGTTTCGATATTGGAAACGTGGTGCTCCGTAGTTAACATCTCATCAAAATATTCAAGTGTTTCTTTTGCTGCTGTATCTTCAGGACGAGCATCACAAACAACCTTTATCGTTAGCCAATTATAAAGTGCATCTTGTAAGGATTTCATTTAGGCATCCCCCATTATTTCGCTTCTGTCTGCTGCTTTTTTGTTTGGTGTAAGCGAATTTTATAAATAATTAATAAAATCGCAGCACCCGCAAGTCCTTCTGCAATTGGCAGTGCATAAGAAAAAATCAGCATCACTAAGCACCCAATTAAGAGGCAGAAATAAATCACAATGTTTTTCAAAAGAGGCAGCTTTTTTGCAAAGCCTAACTTATATACAATTGCCGCGAGGATTACAATATAAAAATACTGTAACCATACAGCCGTTTTTACATCTGTTAGTTCAATGAAAAATCTAAGACTAGGGGAAAATCCTTCCATATCCTTTGTGCACTCCTTTGTACTTAACTCAGTTCAGCATACTTTTTCTTTTTAGCTGCTTTTTCACGCTCATTTTTATCAAGAATTTTCTTACGCAGACGAATGGATACCGGTGTAACCTCACAATATTCGTCCTCATTTAAATACTCCAATGACTCTTCTAATGTCATAATGCGCGGCTTTTTAATTACCGATGTTTGGTCTTTGTTGGCTGACCGAACATTCGTTGCTTGCTTCATTTTGGTAATATTAACAGTGATGTCATTTTCACGAGTGTTTTCGCCAACAATCATTCCCTCGTAAATTTCCGTACCCGGTTCAACGAAAATCGTTCCGCGGTCTTCTACCTGCATTATACCATACGTGGACGCTTTTCCAGATTCCATTGATACAAGTACACCTTGGTGTCTTCCACCGACCTGTCCTGGCAGCATTGGCTGATAGCTATCAAAAGTGTGATTAATAATACCATAACCGCGTGTCATCGTTAAAAACTCGGTTGTATAACCAATTAGACCGCGTGCTGGCACATTAAAGATTAAGCGGACTTGACCAGATCCATTATTAATCATATCAAGCATTTCACCTTTACGGG
This sequence comes from Neobacillus vireti, assembly GCF_001026695.1. Lineage (GTDB taxonomy): Bacteria > Bacillota > Bacilli > Bacillales > Cytobacillaceae > Neobacillus > Neobacillus vireti. The sequence continues at coordinate 337,424 of NZ_LDNB01000002.1, read as the reverse complement.
CACCGATTGACTCCATTACGGAACCAGTGTGCTCTTCAGGAACATCTATTTGTACTCTTTCAATCGGTTCACAGCGAACGCCATCGATATTCTTTACAATAACTTCAGGTTTTGAAACTTGAAGCTCATAGCCCTCACGGCGCATGTTTTCAATTAAAATCGATAAATGAAGTTCACCCCGGCCGGAAACGATCCAAGCATCCGGTGAATCAGTGTTATCGACACGTAAGCTTACATCTGTTTGCAATTGGGAACGCAATCTTTCTTCAATCTTTCTAGAAGTTAAATATTTTCCTTCTCTGCCGGCAAACGGACTATTGTTTACGACAAATGTCATTTGTAATGTCGGTTCGTCGATTCGTAAAACTGGTAATGCTTCTTGATGTTCTGTAGGGCATACTGTCTCGCCGACATTGATATCTTCCATACCAGAAACAGCAATTAAGTCGCCTGCTTTCGCTTCTTGCACTTCCTGCCGCTTTAGACCAAAGAAACCAAAGATCTTGGTGACGCGGAATTGTTTTACACTTCCATCCAATTTCATTAATGCGACTTGTTGACCAACATGCATCGTTCCGCGGAAAACGCGTCCAATCCCGATTCTGCCAACATAATCGTTATAATCAAGAAGAGCTACTTGAAATTGCAATGGTTCATCGTGATTATCAATAGGGGCAGGAATATATTCAACGATTGCATCATATAGACACTGCATGTTTTCATCTTGCTTTTCAGGATCTGTACTTGCTGTACCGTTTATTCCTGATGCGTAGATTACCGGAAATTCAAGCTGTTCTTCCGTGGCATCAAGTTCAATAAACAAATCTATGACTTCATCTACTACTTCAGCAGGTCGGGCGAAATCACGGTCAATTTTATTTACTACGACAATCGGGGTGATTTTTTGCTCCAATGCCTTCTTAAGCACAAAACGTGTTTGCGGCATACAGCCTTCATAAGCATCGACTACAAGTAAAACACCATCAACCATTTTCATGATTCGTTCTACTTCTCCGCCAAAGTCTGCATGTCCTGGTGTATCCAAAATATTGATTCTTGTATCTTTATATTGAATTGCGGTATTCTTCGCAAGGATGGTGATGCCTCGTTCTCTTTCTATATCACCAGAGTCCATCGCACGTTCTTCCACGTGCTCATTCGAACGAAACGTTCCAGATTGTTTTAACAATTGGTCCACCAAAGTCGTTTTTCCGTGGTCAACGTGGGCGATAATCGCTATATTTCGTACATCTTCTCTTAGTTTCAAAATTCCACTCCTACCTATTTTATAAAAATTAACGCTATTTTTAGTTTCCCAAATACAACTAAAATATTATACCATACTTAAAGTGGAAACCACTAAGCATTTTAATGTATTATAAAAATAAATGAAAAATTTAAGGGGATTTATAAATGAATCAAGTGAAATGGCCATTACTCATTTATGCGATTTTAGCTGCAGCAAGTATTATTGGGATAGGCATTGCCATAAGTGCAAAGAGCATCTTCGGGGCGATTGTCTCAATCTTGGCAGTTGTCATTGTTATGGGAATGGGATTTAAGACAAAAAGAAAAATGCGCAAGAATGGGGAAATTTAAAAAGAAGCCTAATGGGCTTCTTTTCTTTACCACTTTCCATCTTTTAAATATTCTTTTAAAATCGAATGATGTAAGCCGGAGTTTGCGGCAAATAAGGAATCTTGGGAAAGAAAATCCAGCTTTTCTCCCCGTAAATTTGTTACCACTCCACCTAGTTCTTCAATAATGACAGCCCCTGCTGCAAAATCCCATGGTGATAATCGCATCGATAAATAAGCGTCCACCCTTCCAGTGGCAACAAACACCATCTCTAGCGCTGCTGTCCCGTATGACCTTGTGCCTCTAGCGTCCTTTACAAGTGGAATCATTAAATTGTGATCTATACGGTGATTCTCCATAACCCATGTTGCATTTAGGGCAATGATGGATTCCTTCACTGTTGTACTCTTAAGTACCGGGATAGATTTTTCATTTAAATAGGCACCATTTCCTCGGATTGCATGGTACAATTCATCATGGACGACATCATAAATGAGACCAATTTTACCGATTCCATTTTCATATACCGCTAGGGATATCGCAAAGTTCCTTTGTTGGTGAATAAAATTCATTGTCCCATCAATAGGATCAATCAGCCAGACAATTCCTTCAAGGCTCTTTAGGTCGTCACCAAACCCTTCTTCACCCAATATTTTATGATTTGGATAAACTCCCCTAACTTTTTTTATAAAAAATTGTTCAATTTCTTTGTCAATATTCGTTACAAGATCATTAGGGTTTGATTTTGTTTGAATATTTAGCGTCTGATCAAAGGATGAACGGATTCTATTTCCGGCTTCTTTTACCCATTCCTGTGCATGAGCATAAATGTCTTCCCAATTCATTTTTCTCCTCCAGCCAACATATTTAAAATTCAATTCCAATGTATGTAGTATGAAGCATGGCCAATAATTTGATGTACCTATAGCTTAAACAAATTAACCGCACACATCAACTTTTAGCCTTGTTACACAATAATAAACGAACTCCCCTCATTCTTTTGGAGTTCGTCCTTAGATAAGTCTTTGAATTATTCCTTTTTGTTTCATTCTATTTTGTTTCCCCTTAGCTAATAAAAATCAAGAGAGCAGTCAAAGTGCTTTTAATCGTAATAATTCTTGGCGGATTTTTTCTAACTTTTGCTTACATTCCTTCATCTTTTTTTCATTCTTTTCCTCAATTGCCTCAAATAATACAGCTAATTCATAGTCCATTTCCAATCTTAATATAGCTGTTCTTTCTTTTTCTCCAACTTTTTTTAGTGATGTATTCATCAATTGTTTCATCTTTATTCCTCCCCTTCCTTGTTAATGTAACTAATTTTTCAGATAATTTTTTACTGTATAATATGAGGCATTTTAGAATGTTGGAACAAATATGTGCTTTAACCTAGATAAGCAACATACTTCTTGTATACTCGGCAATATGCTACAATCATTCCAAGAAAGATGGTTTGTTGGAGGTTTTACAATGAATTTTACTGGATTTACTACTGAAGATTTTGACGTGTTTTTAATAGATGGTTTAGAGCCAAGAATGGAGGCTCTTAAAGAGATAATTCGGCCAAAATTAGAAGGACTAGGACAATATTTTGCTCCAACATTATCAGCTATTACAGGTGAAGAATTATTTGTCCACGTGGCCAAGCATGCGCGGCGAACGATAAATCCTCCAAAGGACACATGGGTCGCCTTCGCGGGTAATCCCCGCGGGTATAAAATGATGCCTCATTTTCAAATCGGCTTGTGGAACACCCATTTATTTATTTGGTTTGCTGTGATATACGAAGCACCGCTAAAAGCCGAAATCGGAGCGAGATTTATAAAAAAGGCAGCCAAAATACATAAAGAAATTCCCAAGGATTTTGTTTGGTCTCTAGATCATACAAAGCCGGAAACGATTGCACATGGACAACTTTCTAAGGATAATTTACGTGCCTATTTTGAACGCTTGCAAAATGTTAAAAAAGCAGAATTATTATGCGGCTATACAATCGATAAGGAAGAGGCCATCCAATTAGGGGCTGAAGGATTATTGCAACAAATTGATTTTGTTTTTAAAAATGTGGCACCACTATATAAACTAGCGCAAAACAGTAAATAAACAAAAGCTCCTGAACAAATTTGTTCGGGAGCTTTTGTTTATTTCATTTTAATTCTGTCTCCAGCTGAAGCTTCTTTTGCTTTTTTGACGGTCCGGTAAGACGAATAGCCGCTTATTTCTTCAAATTCACCGCATAAAGTCTTTTCTTCCGCTTTACTAGGCACAATTTCTTTAAAACGACGATACACGTTCATGACTTCCTCACGGTCAATTCCTTTTTCATATGCCTTCTCAATCACTTCAAAGAATTTAATCACATCGACAATTTCGTCGGTAGACCAGTTATAATCGATTGGGTATTGGTATTCCATTAGTTCACCTTCTTACATTTTACCTAAAGAGTATGATATCGTTATTTTCCCCATTTTGCACGGATTTGTTCTGCCTCTTTTACCATTCGTTCAAACAATTCCGCAACAGAAGGTACATCTTTAATTAATCCCATCACCTGTCCGGCCCAGGCAAAGCCTTCACTGGTAGAACCATCATATATATATCGTTTGTTCGCCATACCGCTAATAAAATCTTTTAATTGTTCGTAATCCCCCTTATTCTTCTCTATCTCCAGGATTTTTTCTGTCCAGCTGTTCGCGAGTGCCCTGGCTGGTGTTCCCAAAGTCCTCTTTATGACTACAGTGTCTGTTTCCGTTCCTTCCACTAACCTCTTTTTATATCGTTCATTTGCATGAACACATTCTTTTGTTGCAATAAATCTCGTCCCCATTTCAATCCCTTCAGCACCCAAACTAAGTGCTGCCATTAGTCCCCTGCCATCTCCAATACCTCCAGATGCAATCACAGGAATGGAAACGGCATCAACGACTTGTGGAATCAATACCATTGTACCAATATCATCCCTGCCGAGATGGCCGCCTCCCTCTTGCCCGACAACCATTACCGCATCGGCACCGAGCTCTTCTGCCTTGACAGCCTGTCTTCGTGCCGCAACAAGGACAAGTGTTTTGATCCTTGTTCCTTTTAACTGCTCAAAAATCGGAGCTGGATTCCCTCCAGTCATCGAGACAACCGGAACATTTTCTTCAATTGCAACCTGTAGAAAGTCTGCAAACGGCCGGCCATGCTGTCCAATAGCAAAATTGACTCCAAAAGGTTTGTTTGTCAGTTTTTTTACTTTATGTATTTCTTCTCTTAGCTCATCCGGATGTGCTAATGACATGGCTGTAATTTGACCAAGACCACCCGCGTTTGAGACAGCTGCTGCCAAGTCAGAATAGGCGAGGTATGCTAGGCCTCCTTGAATAATTGGATATTGGATATTAAGAAGTTCAGTAACTCGTGTTTCCCAATTCAATGCTATCCCTCCTCTATTTGTATATTCTGCTTAAAAGGTTATTTTTCCTTTATTATTGAGAAACTAACATCAAGATTACAAACTGCTGATATTTTCCCATTAACACTATGCAATCCAAAGGAATAATGCTATAATTCCATTTGTTTTATTTTTTTAAATTAGGCTCTGTTAAAAGTGAATGTTGATTTCCGTTCCAGGCGCGAGCGGTTCGCGGGGCGGGCGGTGAGCCTCCTCGGCGAATTGCGCGCCTGCGTGGTCTGTCCCGCTGCTCCCGCAGGAGTCTCGCGCCTTCCACTCCAATCAACATTGTGCTCAAAATCAACAATGTATTTTAACACAGCCTTAAATTAAAATAGAGTATTTTTTTATAAAGAGGTGCAATTATCTTTGTCACAATATCAAACACCGTTATTTAGCGGCTTATTAGCCCATGCAAAGAGAAATCCGATTCAATTCCATATCCCCGGGCACAAAAAGGGAGCTGGAATTGACCCTGAATTCCGTGAATTTATTGGCGATAATGCCCTATCTATCGACTTAATTAATATCGGACCCCTTGATGATCTTCACCAGCCGAAGGGAATCATTAAACAGGCGCAAGATTTAGCTGCTGAAGCTTTTGGCGCCGACCGCACATTCTTTTCTGTACAAGGGACAAGCGGTGCCATTATTGCCATGGTGATGGCCGTTTGTGGACCAGGTGAGAAAATCATTGTGCCAAGAAATGTTCATAAATCGGTTATGTCTGCGATTGTCTTTTCCGGATCGATCCCGGTATTCATTCATCCGGAAATCGATATAGATTTAGGAATTTCCCATGGGATTACTACTGAATCTGTGGAAAGAGCACTTCAGCAGCACCCTGATGCTAAAGGTGTATTAGTTATTAATCCTACTTATTTTGGTATATCTGCTGATTTAAAGAAAATTGTCGAAATCGCCCATTCATATAATGTTCCCGTCCTTGTCGATGAAGCTCACGGAGTTCATATCCATTTTCATGACGAGCTCCCGCTTTCAGCAATGCAGGCCGGGGCAGATATGGCAGCAACAAGTGTCCATAAACTTGGCGGTTCCATGACACAAAGCTCCATTCTAAATGTAAAAGAAGGGCTTGTTTCAGCGAAGCATGTCCAATCGATTTTAAGCATGCTGACTACAACGTCGACCTCCTATTTATTGCTTGCTTCTCTTGATGTTGCCCGTAAGCAGCTCGCAACAAAAGGCAAAAAGTTAATTGATAGGACGATTCAAGTTGCCCAGTCTATCCGCAAAAGAATTAATGAGATTGATCATCTCAATTGTATTGGCGAAGAAATTTTAGGTTCTAAAGCAACCTTTGATTATGACCCGACTAAACTAATTATTTCTGTCAAGGAATTAGGCTTAACTGGGTATGATGTAGAAAAGTGGCTGCGAGAAAGACATAATATCGAAGTGGAATTATCAGACTTATACAACATCCTTTGTATTATCACAATTGGGGACACAGAAGTTGAGGCAGACCTTTTAGTAAATGCCTTAAAGGAATTGGCCGACGAATGTAAACATCGTCCTGGAAAGTTTGAACCGGTGGAGGTTCTCCTTCCAGAAATTCCTGTTCTTGCCCTAACTCCAAGAGATGCTTTTTATGCTGAGACAGAAGTTATTCCTTTTGAAGAATCTGAAGGCAGAATCATTGCTGAATTTATTATGGTTTACCCGCCTGGAATTCCAATTTTTATTCCCGGTGAGATTATTACACAGGAAAATCTTCATTATATTCGTAAAAACCTTGAAGCCGGCTTACCTGTCCAAGGACCCGAAGACGATGAAATCAAAACAATCCATGTCATTAAAGAGTATAAAGCTATAAAATAAAGGCTAAAGGCTGTTTTAAAGAATATTGTTGATTTTGATCACAATGTTGATTGGAGTGGAGGGGGCGAGACTCCTGCGGGAGGGACAGGTGAGACCCCGCAGGCGCTTTAGCGCCGAGGAGGCTCACCGCCCGCCCCGCGGAAAGCGAAGCCCCCGGAACGGAAATCAACATTCTTTTCTAACAAAGCCTAAATAAAAAATACAGGATTCCGGGCTGCGGAATCCTGTTTTTATTTATTTTTAGCTTTTTTATATTTCTTCGGCAGAGTGATGGTCGTCGCAACAGTTACATTTCGAGTAAAGAACTGTTACTTTTTCATCTTCAAAATGATCAATAGTAGAGTTACATGTTTGGCATACAAGTGTGCCCATCTGTTCAATCCCCTTTTCATAATTGAATGACCATAATTTTGAAAGCGTTTAAATACCTTTAATGCAATAATAATATATCACATTGGAAATTTCAAGCCTAATTTGTATGTCACATTTAAAAAAATCCATTAAAAAAAGGTCCCTTTCTGGACCTTTTGGTACTTTTATTCATATTGAGTGACGAAAGGAATGGACGGTAGTGTTTCGCGGAAAAACTCAGCTAAATCGGCTGCCTGTTGTTTATCAGGGATACGGAATACTGTTTGAAGGTAGTCTAAGTCTTCAATTTCTTTTGGATCGAGGAGAGTTGAACGCCCAGTTTGCATACAGATTACAAGCGGTTTGCCGAAAAACATATTAGTATAAATAATACCAAAGTCATAACGGGTATCTTCAGTGGTAAATCCAATAAACCTTACTTTAGTGTTTTCATGCTCATCATAAAGTTTGTCAAAAAGCTCCATAATTCTCCTCCTGTTCTTATAATATTTTGAATATTATTATAATTGATTTTTATCCTAATAACAAGAAACTTGGCAATTAATTTCTATAAGAGTTGTCATCACTTTTTATTCAATGCTAGAATAGAAGGGCATATATTATAAGTAATAGGGGGGAAATGATGATGGCTGAAAACGCTTTTATTAAACTTGTGCCTTCATCCGCAAAACAAACAGTAGCAATTGAAGAGGTAAAGGATTTATTTCATTATTATAAAAACATAACCACAAAAACAGGAAACCAATTGAATTGGCAATACGGAGAAACCGCGTTTCCATATGAAATAAAAGAAACCGAAGATGGAAAAGGAAAATGGTTTTACTTACATTCTGAGCACGAGCGCTACAATTCGATATTAATAGGTGTTGATACAGAAACGATTAGAAGTGAGGATGGTACTCTGAGCGAGCAAACATACATACAGGTCACGCTGCCTGAACAATCCACCTTTGGTGACAAAGGGAAGGCAAATGAATTCTGTAAATTCCTTTCCAAAAAGCTGCAAGGGGAACTTCACCTTTTTAACGAACGTATCATGTATTACAATCCAAGAAAGTAATGGCTCCTTTAGGGAGCTTTTTTTAATGGACAAGGAATGCTAAGGTATAGTGAATCGACGTATAAATAACAAGGCTTAGTGTCGTGATAAAGAGTGTTTTCCCCACTGATTTTGTCGCGTGGTTTCCTATTAAAAATGCTAAATAAAAAAACACAAAAAACATGATGACTTTATAAATGAGTTGATCGTGACTTGAGAGCCATTCAATTAAGGTATATCCGCTCCAAATAATAAATTGGACTATTATGACAATATAAATCCTCATATTTATCACCACTCAAAATACATTGTTCTTAAAAAACAAAGAGATTTCGTGTTGTAAGTATATGCATTAAACTAGTCAGTTAGGTTAGTTTTTATATCCTTCAGTTTATACAATTCGCTTTTTATAAAAAAAGTCCTTTCCGTTTTTTCGAAAAGGACTTTTTTTCTTTATTTCATGGCTGCGTTAAAAAAGTGAATGTTGATTTCCGTTCCAGGCGCTTCGCTTTCCGCGGGGCGGGCGGTGAGCCTCCTCGGCGCTAAAGCGCCTGCGGGGTCTCACCTGTCCCGCTGCTCCCGCAGGAGTCTCGCTCCTTCCACTTCAATCAACATTGTAGTCAAAATCAAAAATATACGGTTTAACACAGCCTATTTCATAATATGGATTGGGCTGCCAAGGGCTACTTCGGCTGCTTCCATTGTAATTTCACCTAGTGTTGGATGGGCATGGATCGTCATCGCAAGATCTTCAGCTGTCATACCCGCTTCAATTGCTAGACCTAATTCTGCAATCATATCGGATGCACTCGCACCAGCAATCTGCGCTCCTATCACAAGACCGTCTTCTTTACGCGTGATTAATTTTAAGAATCCATCACCGCTGTCTAGTGATAATGCACGGCCATTTGCTGCAAATGGGAATTTAGCAGCATTCACTGTGATCCCTTCTTCTTTCGCTTGTGTTTCAGTATACCCAACTGAAGCTAGTTCAGGTTCAGAGAAGACAACTGCTGGAATACCTAAGTAGTCAATAACAGATGAATGTCCGGCAATCGCTTCGGCAGCAATTTTTGCTTCATATGACGCTTTATGCGCTAATTGAGGACCTTGAACAACATCACCAATGGCATAAATATTACTAATATTTGTACGGCATTGCTTGTCAATTTCAATCAAGCCGCGGTCACTCAATTTCACACCAACTTGTTCAAGTCCCATTTCATCAGTGTTAGGACGGCGACCAACCATTACAAATACGTAATCAGCTTCGATTTTCTTCTCTTCGCCTTTTGATTCGAATGTTACAATCACACCGTTTTCAGTTTCTTCGACACCCTTAGCCAATGCTTTCGTATAGAATTCTGCACCCTTTTTCTTCATGCTTCGCTTAACAAGGGCAGCCATTTGCTTATCAAAAACGCCAAGACCTAAAATTTCATCTGCGCCCTCTACGATGGTTACTTGAGAACCAAAGTTTGCATAGGCACCACCAAGCTCAATTCCGATTACCCCGCCGCCGATTACGACGATTTTTTGGGGAATATCCGCTAAGTCAAGTGCACCGGTAGAATTAAGCACACGTTTTGAATATTTAAAGGCTGGAAGTTCAATCGGGCGAGATCCTGTTGCAATGATCGCATTTTTAAAGGTATACGTCTGCGCTGAATTTTCATCCATCACTCTTAGTGTATTAGCATCAACAAAATATGCTTCACCGCGTACAATATCTACTTTATTTCCTTTTAAAAGACCTTCCACGCCGCCCGTTAATTTCTTCACAATTCCGGCTTTAAATTCTTGAACCTTGGAAAAGTCAACCTTTACATTTTCAGCCGTAATCCCGAATGCCTCAGAATGAACCGCTGTTTCGTAGCGATGGCCGGCTGCAATTAACGCCTTAGAAGGAATGCAGCCAACATTTAAACAAACGCCGCCTACATATTCCTTTTCTACAATTGTTACTTTTTGTCCGAGCTGCGCAGCCCGTATCGCTGCCACATACCCTCCCGGACCTGCACCGATGACTATTGTATCCGTTTCAATAGGAAAATCTCCAACTACCATTTTTTTACGCCTCCATTAACAAAAGTTCTGGATCGTTTAATAATCGTTTGATGTGATTTAATGCGTTCTGTGCCGTCGCCCCGTCAATCATACGATGGTCGAAGCTTAGTGAAAGAGCTAAAACTGGAGCCGCAACAATTTCACCGTCTCTAACAATCGGTTTTTCAGCAATTCTCCCTACACCCAAAATAGCAACTTCAGGGTGGTTAATAACAGGGGTAAACCATTGTCCGCCAGCTGAACCTATATTTGAAATTGTGCATGATGCACCTTTCATTTCGTTTGGAGCAAGTTTTCCTTCACGTGCTTTACCTGCTAATTCATTAATTTCATTGGAAATTGAGAAAACAGACTTACGATCTGCATCTTTAACAACTGGTACTAACAAACCTTTTTCTGTATCCGCTGCAATTCCAATGTTGTAGTAATGCTTATGAATAATTTCACTTGTTGCATCGTCAAGTGAGGTGTTTAATGCTGGGAATTCACGCAGCGCACTTGTTAATGCTTTTACAATATACGGTAAGAAGGTTAGCTTAATGCCTTTTGCTGCCGCTACTTCTTTGAATTTCTTGCGATGAGTAACTAGTTTTGTTACATCGACTTCATCCATGAGTGTTACATGTGGAGCAGTGTGTTTCGAGTTAACCATTGCTTTGGCAATTGCTTTACGGATGCCGCTCATTTTCTCACGTGTTTCCGGATATTCACCCTGCGGAATTGGAGCTGCCTTCGCTTCTGCCTTGTTGTTTACAGCTTCAGGAGCTTCAACTGCTGTATTAGCTTGTGGTGCAGCTGTTTGGGCACCGCCATTTACGAATGTATCAATGTCTGTTTTCATAATACGGCCGTTTTTACCTGTACCGGCAACTAAGCTTATTTCTACCCCTTTTTCGCGTGCATATTTCCGAACAGACGGCATAGCAATAATTCGGCGATTAGGATCTACATCAGCTTGTGGTTGTACAGCAGCAGCTGCAGGCGCTGCTTGTGGTGCTGCTTCTGGCGTTGCTTCAGGAGCAGCTGCCTTTTCTTCTTGTTTAGGCTCGTCATCACCATGATCGCCTTTAAATTGTAAATTCTCATATCCTGGTGCATCAAATGTTACAAGGGTTTGACCAACTGTTGCAACAGTTCCTTCACCAACTAATATATCGACAACAGTTCCTTCTACTGGGGAAGGAATTTCAACGACTGCTTTATCATTTTGGATTTCACAAAGAACATCGTCTTCTTGGACCTTGTCACCTGGTTTGATGAACCATTTGACGATTTCCCCTTCGTGAATACCTTCACCGATGTCAGGCATTTTAAATTGAAATGGCACTGGGATTCATCTCCTATTATTCATGTATTTTACCCAATTTTACTAGGATGAAAACGGGAAAAGAACTGCCTTTCCCCGATATCTATTACCCTGCTAACTACCGAGCAGCGCGCTTTTTTAGAATGTTAATACCTTTTTAGCCGTTTCGATCACATCTTTATAATTAGGGAGCCAGACAGACTCAGCTTGCGGGAACGCAAATACAGTATCAGGGGCTGTTACTCGTAATACAGGAGCCTCCAAGCTTAAAATTGCTCGATCGTTAATTTCAGCAACTACATTTGCAGCAATCCCAGCCTGTTTTTGAGCCTCTTGAACAACGATAGCACGTCCAGTTTTTTCAACAGAGGCAATAATCGTTTCAATATCAATCGGGCTTACTGTACGTAAGTCAATAACTTCAGCAGAAAATCCTTCTTTTTCTAGCTCTTCAGCAGCCTTTAATGATTCGTGAACCATTGCACCATAAGTAATGATTGATACATCTGTTCCTTCTCGTTTCACATCCGCTTTTCCAAGTGGAATCGTATATTCCTCTTCAGGAACTTCCTGGCGGAAAGAACGGTATAACTTCATATGCTCAAGGAAAATGACCGGATCATTATCACGGATCGATGAAATGAGAAGTCCTTTTGCATCATATGGTGTTGATGGAATCACAACTTTTACTCCAGGTGTTTGCGCCATAAGACCTTCTAAGCTGTCAGCGTGCATATCTGGAGTATGGACGCCGCCGCCAAAAGGCGAACGGAAAGTAACCGGAGCATTATATTTTCCGCCTGTACGATAGCGGAGACGAGATGCCTGACCAGAAATTGAGTCAATTACTTCAAAAACAAAGCCGAAGAATTGAATTTCCGGTACTGGACGGAAGCCTTGCAAACTAAGACCGACCGCTAAACCGCCGATACCTGATTCAGCAAGTGGTGTGTCAAATACACGATCTTCGCCAAATTCTTTTTGCAATCCTTCTGTCGCACGGAATACACCGCCGTTTACGCCTACGTCTTCACCGAAAACCAATACATTCGGATCATTACGTAATTCCGTCCGCATTGCATCAGTAATTGCTTGAATCATTGTCATTTGAGCCATGGCTTACTTCGACTCCTTTTCTTTATAAATTTCATATTGTTCTTTTAAGTTATAAGGCATTTCTTCATGCATGATGGAAATAAGATCAGTAACTTTTTGTTTTGGTGCTGCATCAGCTTTTTTAAGCGCTTCTTTAATATCTTCTTTTGCTTGTTCGATTACTTCGTTTTCTTTTTCCTCGCTCCAAATCCCTTTGTTTTCAAGGAATTTACGGAAACGAACGAGCGGATCTTTCTTTTCCCACTCATTGTCAAGGTCAGCTGTACGATAACGGGTCGGGTCATCACCAGCCATTGTATGCGGGCCATAACGGTAAGTTAATGTTTCAATCAGTGTTGGTCCCTCACCATTAATGGCACGTACGCGGGCATCGTGAGTCGCCGCATAAACTGCTAATGGATCCATACCATCCACTTGGATACCGGGGATACCAGCTGCTATTGCCTTTTGCGCAAGTGTCTTAGCAGCAGATTGTTTGTCAACAGGAGTTGAAATCGCAAAACGGTTGTTTTGCACAATAAAGATAGCTGGAGCTTTAAATGCACCTGCAAAGTTAATTCCTTCGTAGAAATCCCCTTGAGAAGTTCCACCGTCTCCTGTATAAGTAATCGCAACTGCTTTTGCTCCACGTTTCTTCATTCCAAGCGCTACACCAGCAGTTTGAACATACTGGGCGCCAATAATGATTTGCGGAATAGCAATATTGACTCCTTCAGGAATCTGTCCACCTTGAAAATGTCCTCTTGACCATAAAAACGCTTGGTATAAAGGCAATCCATGCCAAATAATTTGTGGTACATCGCGGTAGCCCGGTAAAATGAAATCTTCTTTTTCAAGAGCAAACTGTGATGCTAATTGAGACGCTTCTTGTCCTGCAGTCGGAGCATAGAAACCTAATCTTCCTTGACGATTTAATGAAATAGAGCGCTGATCAAGAATTCTTGTATACACCATACGGCGCATTAATTCCTGCAGTTGCTCATCTGTTAGGTCAGGCATTGCCGACTCGTTTACAACTTCGCCTTCTTCATTAAGAATTTGAAGTGTTTGAAATTGATCTTCTACAGCCTGGAGTACTTTTTTCGCATCAAGCTGGGCGTTTTGAGTTTTAGAAGCCATTTTAGTCACCTCTTCCTTTCTATTCAGAGCATAATTTTAAAAATATATATACCTTGTTAGATTACCCTAAAAGCAGTTGAATAAAAGCATGTTGAAAGCATCCAATTATTTTTTTTACTGTTTTTTCGGAAAATCGTCTGATATTAAAAGGCTATGATTCGCATCATTCTATTAATATCATATTCTGTATTACTTTTTTATGTAACATAATTGATACAACTTTTTAACTCATTTATGAGTGTACACCATTCATTTTTACTCGTCAATCACTGTGCATCATAATTTACCAACGCGAGCATATTAATAATATAAAATATCATTTTCCAAACTGTATCACTTTACTCCTCATTCTGTTATATATGATTTCACAATTTGGACAATTGTTATAATATAGTAAAAATCGGCTGTTTTCAGCCGATTTCTATAATGCGATCATTATTTATTCAATTTTAGTCCTGCTTTCTTATAAAATAACAATTTCTTATCATTGTATTGTTCAGTAAGCTTATTAAAATTTTCATTAGCCTCAAGAACCTTTTTATACGTCTCATTTAGTTTTGAAACTTGTGCCTCAAGGTCTTCGCGGGCTAGGTTTTTATTCTTAAACATCTCGTATAAATCTTTATCGCTTTTTAAGGATTCTGAATATTCCTTGTACAACTCTTCATGCGCTCGATATCTTTGCGTCATGATTTCATTTAATTCATTTATCAATTTCTTAAGTTCTGCATTATCTAGTTCATCCTTAATGTCAGCAACTTTCCTAAATTCCTGCTCAGATTTCTTTAGGCTCTCTGTTTCTTTGTCCATATGTTCTTTTCTTTTATCAGTCAAAGCAATTGCTTCGTCGGATAGCTTGATTATCTGGTCATACTCTTTCATGCCAAGCCCGATAATCTGGTCATATTTTTCTTTTTCTTCCTTTTCCAATTTTACAAGCGGATCTTGCTGTTCTTCAAATACCTCTTCTTTGGAAACAACCTTCTCTAAAACATTATACATCTTTTCAACTGGTGTCTTTTTATTAACACAACCTGATAAAATTAAACAAATAGCTAGCATAAAAATTAAATAGCGGCCTTTTTTCTTATAAGACAATTCGCAACCCCCTAACTAATACCAACTATATCGATACTTGGTTTATTTGACAATATCCTCTAGGCAAAAACGAGCAAAATATGGAAGTAATCATTATTTCATTATTAACATTTAATCCATTGTTTGATAGACTAATGGTTGCTAATAACTTTTTTGAACACAGGAGTGAAGGTTTATGATAACGATGGAGGATATCATTAGAGATGGCCATCCCACACTTAGAAAAGTGGCTGCAGAAGTCGCTATGCCGCCATCAGATGTGGATAAACAAATACTATCAAGCCTTTTAGAATACGTAATCAATAGCCAAAACAGCGAAATCTCTGCCAAATATGGATTGCGTCCAGGAATCGGTCTTGCAGCACCACAAATTAATGTTTCCAAACGGATGATTGCCGTACATCTTACAGATGATAAAGAAGAACTTTATAGCTATGCTTTATTTAACCCTAGAATCATCAGCCATTCTGTTGAAAAGTCCTATTTACAATCCGGTGAGGGCTGCCTTTCGGTTGATGAACCGATTCCAGGTTACGTTCAAAGACACGCTAGAATTACGGTCAAGGGAGTTAACCTTGAGGGCAAAGAAATTAAGCTTCGCTTAAAAGGATTGCCTGCTATCTGCTTTCAACATGAAATTGATCATTTAAACGGTATCATGT
The DNA here is from genome assembly GCF_001026695.1 of Neobacillus vireti. Classification (GTDB taxonomy): domain Bacteria; phylum Bacillota; class Bacilli; order Bacillales; family Cytobacillaceae; genus Neobacillus; species Neobacillus vireti. The sequence goes on along the minus strand of NZ_LDNB01000002.1, from coordinate 321,792 downwards.
TTTATGATTATATTGACAAACAAAACCCTTTTAAACAAGTAGAAGGGGCAATACCGATTGAGAGGTAAAGAAAACACCGGCCATTTGGCCGGTGTTTCTTTATATGAGTTGTAATTCCTTTAAGCCATTCCAAATGCCGTCGTTATCTACATCAGTTGTGACAAAATCAGCAAGCTTCTTAGCCTCCGGAACACCATTTCCCATTGAAACACCTGTCCCAACAGCCTTCAACATTTCTAAATCATTTAAACCATCCCCAAAGGCATAAACATCCTTTAAATCAAAACCTAAACGTTCAATCATTTTTTTGATACCTTCCGCTTTCGAGCCGCCTTTTGGCAGCACATCAACAGAATAAGAATGCCACCTAATATAATTAAATTCCGGGAAGTCAGCAAGATATTTTTCTTCTTCCCCTTCTTCACAGAAGAGTAAGGACTGATAAATATTTCGATTTACATAGAAAGAAGAGTCTTTCTCTGGATGTGAAAAATTAAGGCTTCCTAAACTTTGTTCGATGAAAGAGTGGTGCCGTACATTCGCCTTCATTGTTTTCTCGTTCATAAAAACAATTGGATGTTTACTTGTTTCAGCGCGCTGATGCAGCCTTTTTAGTTCAACTTCATTTAAAGGATTTTCGTAAACCACTTCATTTTCAAAGACAACAAATTGACCATTAAAGCTTACATAGGAGTCAATTCCAAGTTCTTCGCGCAAGCCTTCAAACATAAATGGGGCTCTGCCAGTGGCAATGGCGATAAAGGTGCCATTCTCCTTCAATAATTCAATTGCTTTTTTCGTGCTTGCTGGAAGACTCTTTTCATGATCCAGCAAGGTGCCGTCTATATCAAAAAAAACTATTTTTTTCATTCTTTATCAATTCCCTTTCCGCAAACCAATGCTGCCCTTTCGAATTCTCTTCAAAAAGACTAACCCTTCGAATTATAAATGTCAATTTTAATAATTGTCATCGTTATTCCATGATTATCCATGAAATAATCAGCTAATTCACCATATAATAATAGTAAAAAGAACGGTCTTTTTTAAAATAATTCAAATATCTGCTATTGCTTGCTTTACATTGGACAAGGATTGTATAAAATAAGAAGTAAGGAGATGATCCACTATGTTAAAGAAGCTGAGGAAGAAGCTCTTAAAACAGTGGAACGATTTACTGCGAAAGAAATCCATTGCCTAATTTTTTAAGGGCCCTTCAAAAATTAGAAGGGCTCCTTCGTTATTTAAATTGTAAAACAGATACACTTTTTACATACTTTTCATATGAAGTCCAAGACTTTTGTAGAAAATAAATGAAAAAGATGAAAATGTTTTATATAATAGAAAAAGTTATGACCAAAGTTAGGAGCGAAATTGTCATGATATTTAAAGTGTATTTTCAAAAAAACATTAAAGAAGTTCCAGTTAGAGAGAACACCAAATCTCTATTTATTGAAGGGGAATCGGTACGAGATGTCCGCTCAAAAATTGCCGATCGCGGCTTTAATGTTGAATTTGTACAAGAAGTTAAAGGAGCATATTTAGAATATGAAAAACAAAATGCAGATTATAAAGTATTGGAGAATTGATAATTTATGAAATTTGTAAAAAATGATCAAACTGCAGTTTTTGCGCTTGGCGGTTTAGGTGAAATCGGCAAGAACACATATGCAGTTCAGTTCCAGGATGAAATAATTTTAATCGATGCCGGTATAAAGTTTCCGGAAGATGAACTTTTAGGTATTGATTATGTAATACCCGATTATACCTATCTTGTAAAAAATGAAGACAAAATTAAAGGGTTGTTTGTGACCCACGGACATGAAGATCACATTGGCGGTATTCCCTATTTATTACGTGAAGTCAATATTCCCATTTATGGCGGAAAGCTTGCCCTAGGATTAATTAAAAATAAACTAGAAGAACATGGATTATTACGTAATGCCAAATTGATTGAAATTAAAGAAGATGATGTGATTAAATTCCGCAAAACATCGGTTACGTTTTTCCGAACAACCCACAGCATTCCGGATTCATATGGAATTGTTGTGAAAACTCCTCCGGGTCAAATCGTCCATACAGGTGATTTTAAATTTGATTTTACCCCTGTAGGTGAACCAGCAAATATCACAAAAATGGCAGAGATCGGTAAAGAAGGAGTATTGTGTTTACTTTCTGATAGCACAAATAGTGAGATTCCTGACTTCACAATGTCAGAACGCCGGGTTGGAGAAAGTATTCACGATATCTTCCGTAAAGTAGATGGACGAATCATCTTTGCGACTTTCGCTTCAAATATTCACAGATTACAGCAGGTCGTTGAGGCAGCAGTTGACAATGGAAGAAAAGTAGCCGTTTTTGGCCGAAGTATGGAAGCTGCCATTAATATAGGACTTGACTTAGGGTATATAACCGCACCAAAAGAAACGTTTATTGAAGCAAATCAAATTAATCGCCTGCCTGCCGATAAAGTGACTATTCTTTGTACGGGGAGCCAGGGTGAAACGATGGCGGCACTTTCAAGAATTGCCAACGGAACACATAGACAAATTCAAATTATCCCTGGAGATACGGTTGTATTTTCATCATCACCAATTCCTGGGAACACAATAAGTGTCAGCAGAACGATTAATTTATTGTATCGTGCTGGTGCAGAAGTCATTCACGGAAAGTTAAGTAATATCCATACTTCCGGGCATGGCGGGCAAGAAGAACAAAAACTAATGCTCCGATTAATTAAACCGAAATTCTTTATGCCAATTCACGGTGAATACCGAATGCAAATTATGCATGCTAAACTTGCGGTTGATTGTGGTGTTGAAAAAGAAAATTGCTTTATTATGGATAATGGTGAAGTGTTAGCACTTTCAGACGATACGGCACAAGTGGCTGGAAAGATCCCATCCGGTTCTGTATATATCGATGGAAGCGGTGTAGGTGACATTGGAAATATTGTCTTGCGTGACCGGAGAATTCTTTCAGAAGAGGGCTTAGTCGTTGTTGTTGTCAGTATCAATATGAAGGAATTTAAAATTGCTTCAGGTCCAGACCTTATTTCTCGCGGATTTGTTTATATGAGGGAATCAGGCGACTTAATCAATGACGCTCAAAACCTAATTACAAAACACTTAAATAAGGTGATGGAGCGTAAGACAAGTCAATGGTCTGAAATTAAAAATGAAATTACCGATACATTAGCACCATTCCTGTACGAAAAAACAAAACGCAGACCGATGATTTTACCAATCATTATGGAAGTGTAAAAAATAAAGCGGAAGCGCAAGGCGCTTCCGCTTTTCTTATTCTAAAACTTTTCTTTCGAATCGGGCAATATCGTTATCGTTTCCGATTACTATTAATACATCATTGACGTAAATCGTTTCTTTTGCTTGCGGGGAAACAATGATTTCTTCTCCCCTTTTAATCGCAACAATATTTAATCCATATTTCTTACGAATATCCATACCCATAATGGTATGACCGCTAAGTTTTCCGTTTGCAACTATTTCTACGATACTATGTTCATCAGATAGTTCTAAATAGTCAACAACATTACCTGATGCCATGTTATGAGCAATTCGTTTACCCATATCTCGTTCAGGGTGGACAACATGGTCCGCACCAATTTTTCGAAGCACTTTTTCATGATAATCATTTTGGGCCTTTGCAGTAACACGTCCCACCCCTAATTCTTTGAGAATAAGTGTAGTTAGGATACTTGATTGAATATCGTCACCAATTGCAACAATCACATGGTCAAAATTTCGAATCCCAAGACTTTTTAAGACATTTTCGTCCGTTGTATCACCTACAACAGCATGGGAAGCTATCATCGAAAATTCATTGACTCGCTCTTCATCAACATCTATTCCCAGAACTTCCATTCCTTCATCGGTCAGCGTCCGGCAGATACTCCCGCCAAATCGGCCAAGCCCAATGACTGCAAAACTTTTTTTCACAAATAACTCCCCCAAGAACACAAAATATCTAATATGGTATCATTTTAGCATCCTTTGTCGATTTTTTATATAGTGAGATACCATCAGTTACTCCCGTCTATTTTTGTTTTTTCTTATTTTGTAAAAAAGGAAGCTAAGGAAGCCAATAATGGTCAATGTTAATAAAATCGGCAGATTGCCGAGAAGAAAAACGACTAAGCCAGAAAGTCCTGCCAATAAAATGTTCGTACTTTTCATAAATTGTTTTTTCGTTTTTTCCCATGTATTTAGTTTATCTTTATCGATATTCGGGACCACAACTTTATTTTCGTAAAGGGTAATATTGACCGTCGAAAGCGATGTTTGATTCTCTAAAAACTTCATTTTACCTTCAATTGTTTCAATCTCTTCTTGAACAGCTGCCAAATCTGCGGAAATTTTTAATAAATCCTCAGTTTTAGCTGCACCTTTCATAAACGTCAGGAGCCGTTCCTCGACGACTCGCTTTGACTTTAATCGTGATTCAAGGTCAACATATTCCTCGGTTACATCTTGACCTGTAATGGTCCTTTGAAGAACCTCTGCAGCCTGCCCTTCTGCTTCGTGCAAAAAGCCCTGGAAATGCTTTTGTGGAATTCTAATTTTTATACTGCCGCTAACCTGATCTTTTCCTTCTTTTGTGACATTCGATTCAGCAATATAACCGCCATATTTTAGCGCCTTTTCCTCCAAACTTTGCAAAGTTTGATTAAACTTCTTCACCCTTAGAGCTAAATCTGCTTGATAGATCACCATCTTATTCGATACTGTTATTTTTTCATAATTCGTTGTTGCCTTATTTTCGGCGGCTTTATCCCCTGCTGAAATAGAGTCATACTCGTTTGAACTGGACTTGGCTGAATCCATTGCCCCATCATTCATCGTTCCGCTTTTATCTTCACTACTCGCACTGCACCCTGCCAAAAAAACTAACAAGGCAAAAAAATAAATTGGTACCCATTTTTTAAGTTTTTTCAACTCACGACACCCCTTTTTCTCTCTTAGTAGGCCGTTCTGTTACTTATCTTTACTAATACCGACGATTAAACGGATACAAGGTTACAGTAAAACAACGCACCATCAAAAAAAAAACTGCCCGTGGGCAGCAACGAGCAGTCGATTCTTTATTAAGGATTATTCTGTTTTTTCTATCTCATCTAGAACTCGATTAACCCGTTTCTCAAGCATTTTCATCCCGCTTCCGCCAGCTTGGAAATGGCGGAGCTTGCCTTCACGATCAAACACATAATAGGCAGGAACGTATTGATTTTCAAAGGCTTCCGTTAATTTATGATCGCTATCGACAAAAATCGGCTGACTAATTCCGTGTTCAGCAGCTGATTGCTTAATTTCTTCCATGTTCAAATCGTTTTCAGAACGCGGCATATGAACGGCAACAACATTTAATTTATCTTTGAAATCATCACGGAATTGATTGACCTGCGGCATCGCCTCTTTACATAAATGACAGCTAATCGACCAAAAATGAATTAGGGTTGGTTTGTCGCCGATTAACTCCTCTCTTGTCACTTCGCCGTTCAGCCATTCCGTTGCACCGGTTAACTCCGGCATTGGTTCACGTAATTTCATTCTAAAACCCCCTCTTTAAAAAAGACCTAACGCTAAAAAGGTTAGGTCTATCACTTTGTTGATATTACACGTTTAATGTTGCTTGTCCAGGCTTCCAGTTTGCAGGGCAAAGACCGCCAGTTTGTAATGCTTGAAGCACACGTAATGTTTCATCAACGTCACGGCCAATATTATTGTGGTTAACAACAGAATACATCATTTCACCTTCTGGGCTGATGATGAATAGGCCGCGCAGTGCAACACCTTCTTCTTCAATCAGCACACCGTAATCGCGTGCGACAACATGGTTCGTGTCAGCTGCTAATGGGTAGTTTAAATCACCAAGTCCGTTTTCTTTCCGGTCCGTTTTAATCCAAGCAAGATGTGTGTGGATCGTATCAGTTGACGCACCAATTACAACTGCATCTAAATCGTCAAATTCTTCAAAACGGTCAGACATCGCAGTAATTTCAGTTGGACATACAAATGTAAAGTCCATCGGATAGAAGAACAATACTGTCCATTTGTCATTTTTCATGTTTTCTTCAAGACTAACTTTTTTGAATTCTTTGTTTGGCATAACGGCATCCATTTCAAATCGTGGTGCTTGTTTACCCACCATACGTTCTGGCATTACAAATCCCTCCATGATAATTAATTTAAATAGCCATTCTCATTTGCCCCTACATAAGTTTTACCTATTTCACATAAGAATAAACGACAATATGTAACAATCTTCCGTTAATTCTCTCTCATTTTAGCATAATTAACCAGAGGAACCAAATAAAATAGCTTCCTTACTCTTCATTCCCTTTAAAGGAAATATAGCTGGTCATTACATTTACAGCAACGTCAATTGCGGCTTCATTTGGAGATAATTTAGCATGATGAAGTCCGAAGGGTGATTCGACACCAAGCCAAAACATCAGTCCTGGAATTTCCTTGAGCATATATCCAAAATCTTCTCCCGTCATCGCTTCCCTGCATTCTATTACCTTTACATCTAACTCCTGCTGTATATAATTTATAAAGTCTTTTGTAATTGACTTTGTATTATATACTTGGTGGTACATTGAACCGTAGTCGATGACCGCATTACATTCATAGCCAGTCTCGATTCCTTTCACTAATGCTTCAATCCGGTGCTTGACCTTACCCATTGATTCTGGTGATAATGTCCGAATTGTTCCTTCCAGTCTTGCTTTCTCTGCGATAATATTTTGGACTGTACCCCCGGTAATTTTCCCGATGGTAATTACCGCACTATCTAATGGATCGACATTCCTAGAAATAATCGTTTGGAGCTGATTAACGAGCGTGCAGGCAGCAATCACCATATCGTTCGTTTGGTGCGGGTAAGCTGCGTGCCCTCCCTTGCCTTTTAAATCAATGAACAATTCAGAGGTGTTGGCAAATAATAAGCCTTCTTTCACAGCAATAGTTCCTACAGGATATTCCGGGGCAATATGAAGAGCGAAAATCATATCGGGCATCCATTCCCGCATTTCAGACGATTTCAGCATGGCTTCTGCACCGCCTGGCCCTTCTTCAGCAGGCTGGAAAACAAAGATTATATCGTCGATAATAGGATTATCTACAAAATAGGTTAAGACCCCGAGAGCAATGCTCATGTGAAAATCATGCCCGCAGGCATGCATCCTTGCCTCATGTATAGACGAAAAAGGCAAGCCTGTTTGTTCACTAATGGGGAGACCATCTATATCTGTCCTATACCCAATTGTTTTTCTTGGATTTAAACCATGAACCTTAACCAGCAAGCCTGTCTTCCATTTTTTAATTGTAATCCGCTCTTGAGTTAATGACTCTAGGTAAGAAAATATGTAGGCTTGTGTCTTAAATTCTTGAAAGCCGATTTCGGGAATTTGATGGAGGTCACGGCGAATTTTGACCAAAGGGTTCATCTATACTCCTCCTTATTTATAGGTTATGTTAAAAGTGAATGTTGATCTCCGTTCCAGGCGCTTCGCTTTCCGCGGGGCGGGCGGTGAGCCTCCTCGGCGAATTGCGCGCCTGCGGGGTCTCACCTGTCCCGCTGCTCCCGCAGGAGTCTCGCGCCTTCCACTACAATCAACATTGTGCTCAAAATCAACAATGTTCTTTAACACGGCTTTTTCTATAAAAGAAGCGTGGAAATGATCCACGCTTTTGCTTACTGCTTATAATTGTCTAAGTTCTTGCATGATTTCTGTTTTTGACTTTGTCTTTTCGTCAATATCTTTGATTTTTTTAGCAGGAGTTCCCGCAACGACTGTAAATGGCTCTACGTCTTTTGTTACAACCGCCCCAGCAGCAACAACAGAACCGGTTCCTACCCTTACTCCTTCAAGAACAACTGCGTTGGCACCAATTAGCACGTCATCTTCAATGATTACCGGCTGTGCAGATGGCGGTTCAATTACGCCTGCTAAAACGGTTCCTGCACCGATATGGCAGTTCTTACCGACTGTTGCTCTGCCGCCAAGGACAGCGCCCATATCAATCATTGTTTTCTCACCGATCACAGCGCCAATATTGATCACAGCGCCCATCATAATGACGGCATTGTCGCCAATTTCAACTTGATCACGAATAATCACACCTGGCTCAATCCGGGCATTAGTATGTTTAGTATCTAATAATGGAATCGCTGAATTACGGCGGTCGTTTTCCACTACAAAATCTTCCACTTTTTCGTTATTTGCTTCTAAGACAGCATTGATTTCAGACCATTCACCAAAAACAACACCTGTATTTCCATTAATAAACGTTTTTGCATTGCTTCCGAAGTCAATTCCTGCTAATTCACCTTTAACATAAACCTTAACCGGCGTTGACTTTTTACTATTTTGAATAAAAGATATAATTTCATTTGCATCCATCATTTTCATATGATAAACCCCCTAAATATGTACTAGAAAATACTTTAACAAACAAAAGAACTGAAAACAAGAAAAATCAACCTTACTCTTCAGAAGATTCAGCGATATATTCTTTGATTAATTCCACAAATGCCTGAACTTGCTTTAATTGAAAGGCAGATTCATAACCAAGCAGCCATGTGTCACGTTTTAGCGGTTCGTTATTCTCATCAACAAGCGGTATTTTAAAAATATCCCGTTCCGTTTTGGTTAACGTTATCGCGGGTAAAATAGCGTAGCCTATTCCATTAAAGGCCATCTGTTTACACGTCTCAATTTGATCGACAACAACCGTTCTCTTCGGTGATGTTTTAAAGTTCCGCATCCACCAATCTTGAATCTCCTGGTAATAATTCGAATCACTTTTAAATTGAATAAACGGGCGGTCGGTATTTAAAACCTCTTCAGGCTTAGTGATTTCCCTATCGACTAAATAAAGCGGGTCGTTAAAGAGATGTACCTTTACGCCTTTCCAGTCAGGGGTTCCACGAATAATTCCGATATGGACCTGGTCATCGTATAAGCATTTAAGGATTTCGCTGCTCCACCCCGTCACCAGAGAAATTTTCGCCTGCGGATACTTATCAATAAACTGCTTGAGAACCTGTGGAAGCCAATTCTGGCCGACAATTGAAGCTACCGCGATTTTTAAGGTGCCTGACACCCCGGATTGCAGAGAATAAATGGTTTCACGAACCTTCTCCTGTTTTTTGATCACGTCGTTTACAAAATCAATTACATGTTCACCTGCAGGAGTTAGTGCCAGACCTTTTTGCGAGCGGATAAATAGCTTTGTACCCCAGTCTTTTTCAATCGTCTGTAAACGCTGTGACAGGGCTGGCTGTGAGACAAATAGCCGTTCCGAGGCTTTGCGCATATTCATTTCCTGGGCTAAAACGGATAATAATTGAAATTCTGATAATGAGGACAAGAGAAACCTCCTTCAAAAAAACCGTTTCTTTTCTTATTAAAAAATACAGCTCCCTTTTCGGGAGCTAAAGTTATTTTCTATTTTTTAAACCTTTTAACAATTTTATTTACTTGATTTAATACTGTGCTCCTCGGCAAAATTCCTGCAAAAAATCCATCTTCTGTTTCAACACAAAGAAACGGATGGCTAACAAGTAATTCAAGGCAGGTAATAATTGACGCTGAAATTTTAATACGTGGAATCGAGCTTTTCATGACCTCTTCAACACGTTTGTTTTCAAGTTGTTCAAATTCAATTCTCTCAAGACCTAGTATAGAATCCATAATAATGGGTGTACTAATTAACCCATGGAGCTTGTAATCTGGATCTAAGACAGGTATAGCTGTATATCCACTTTTCGTCAGCACCAATAAGGCATGCTCAAGATTGTTTCCAATTTGCACATGTGCAACCCGCTCTGATGATATCATTAATTCTTTTATCGTTAATTCCAAAAACTCTCCACTGGGAAGACTGATCATCGCCGAAAACTCCCTAATATTTGTTTTCCTTCAGACATATTCTATCATAGTTTTCGGGAGTCTGGGTTAACTTTTCACACCTCTTTAGGTAAAAAGAAAGGAACCCATAAGGTCCCTATTGAATCAAATCAAAAATTTCGATGGTAATCATATCAATATTATCAAATTGATATTTTTTAGGTTTTTCCTTCTCGTTGTATATTTCTAATTCAAATGTTTCGGTTTTCGGATGAAATGTTACTTGACACTTTCTTTCTCCATTTACCTCGAAATAGCGTTGGGCTGGCTCACCACTATTTGATTGTTCCTGCAGGTTTTTTAATCTTGTTAATATGCCTTGAAGCTGTGACATAGGTTTATCCTCCTTTTAAACACAAACAAACTATCTACATTTATGTTTCTCATTTGTCATATTTCTATCCTAATGTGATTCTTTTTTTAAATTTTTCATTAGAATTTTTTATGCCAATATTAAAAGAATAAAATAACGCTCCCCATTTGTCCAAGTAAAAATGAAAAAATTAGCTATTTTTTTCTATTTTGTATATAAAAAAGGTCCCATCGGCATGAGACCTGCAATAATATAGTGAATCTTTCTATGCTGGTGCATACTTAAAGTAATTGGTCGTGTTCGAATAAATACTGATAGCTTAAATCGATAAATAAATATTCATTACCGTTCATTGGAAATGAAAAAGTTCGGATTGTCTCTCCCGTTTCAATATCACAATACAAATCAGAAAGGATTCCCTTTTGTTCGTGACGCATTTTGATGATATTTTCCAAAAAATAAGGACGCCAGCTCCAATTTTTATTCAGATATTCAGATTGTGTTATCCAGCCGTTCTGACCCTTAAAGATATTGGCTGACTTTTGAAATCCATCCCCGTCGCAAACATACATGCGGAAAGCAATTTGGTCCATTTCCCTTATTAACACCTGAAATAATTCTTCGTAGCCGCCTTTTTTATTTTTGAAAACCAATTCCTGAACCTTAGCATGAAAATATTCTGTTGTAGTAAAAACAGCTTCTAATTTTCTCTTTTCATAGGAAATAAAGTCATGAAATTTTTCTTTTAAGCGCTGTCTTAACAGATCCCGTTCAACGAACTCGCTAGAAGGAGGATGTAAATAATACCCCTGATAATAGCGGCCGCCGTTTTTCCATGCAAACTGAAGCTGATAACTCATTTCAATATTTTCAAACAAAAGCGCCGCCCCGATTTTCCTTGCCAAAAGTGACAAAGAAAATAAAACATCATTAAAATTTACCGCCGTTGCCGTGGATTTCAATGCCTGAAGATTAATTTTCAAAATATCCGGTTCGAGCTGCCCGATTCGTTCAAAATAAAGACTTTCATTATCAATACCGGCTATGGCAATCTTTATACCATATGTCCGGTAATATTGCAGCAGATGATCGAATTGATCCAAATCACCGTGGTAGTTCCGGTCGGATATTTCAAGAACAATCCGCTTTAAACTTAATCCTCTTGCTTCAAATGCTAAAAGCTCCTGTAAAAATGGTTCGCCGTTCCGATACATTAATAGCTCTGCATTACGATTTAAAAAAATATTAACGTCCTCATTCAGCTCAAGTGCTTTTTCTAGAGCCATATTTACTAACAGCAAATCCACTTCAAATTTGTATTCATCAGGAATTTGGTCATCCTGAAAAAAGGGACCTAAGCTTATAATATCGCCCTTCGATTGATACCTTCCCAGTACCTCATAGGCAATTACACGTTGTTCATCGGCACTAAAAATCGGTTGAAAATACGGAAAACAATTTTCAAGATCCGATAGGATTTCCAATGCATCCATCCAAGTACCTCCAAAAATTTTTTCTCATTATAGGATACGCTTCACTCAAGCTTCTCGTTCTTTTCCTAAAGGATACCATTATAGCTTGAAGGATACAATCACATCCACACATAATTGAAGGCTGAGCCCTTATATTATGGGCTGGTTTTTTAGCATTTTTTCTTTTTTCGAATAATAAACTATTAATGAACTTTTCTCTTGCAATATAGGCTGTTTTTAACGAAAATACTTATGGACTCATTTATTTTATAGATAGAAAAAAGATAAGGCTGGGGGAAAAAATGGCAGATAAACTGACGAGGAGAAGGTTCCTGAAACGAGCATTTGGATCCATTCTTACTGTTTTCGGGTTGAGCTCGGGAGGCTACTTTTATGCCAATCGAATTGAGCCTACACTACTCGATATTAAGAAGCAGCAAATCAAACATCCATTAATCCCTAAAAGCTTTGATGGAATGAAAATAGTTCAATTTAGCGATACCCATCTGGGGTTTCATTACAATCTTACCCAATTTAAAAAGTTAATTAATAAAATCAATAAACTTCAGCCTGATATTATTTTATTTACCGGTGATTTAATGGACGAGCCGAACAAATATAGGGAAATGAATCAACTAGTACCTATGTTGGAACAGTTACACGCCCCATTCGGGAAATTCTGCATTTTTGGCAACCATGACCACGGTGGCTATGGTTCCGAAATTTACCGAAATATTATGGAAAGCACGAATTTCACCGTTCTTCTCAATGAATCGACAGCAATAAAACGAAAAGACGGCGGCAGCATCTATCTGCTTGGAATTGATGATGCGATGTTAGGGAAACCTGATTTGCCTTTGGCTCTGAAAAATGTGCCTGATCATCGATTTACCATTTTATTATCACATGCCCCTGATCTTGCTGATGATGCCGCTAATTATCCAATCCACTGGCAAATTAGTGGACATAGTCACGGCGGACAGGTAAAGATTCCCTTTATTGGAGCGCTTGTCAAGCCGCCATTTGCAAGAAATTATCCTGAAGGGCTTTATACAATTGGAGATGACGACCCGTTAACCCTCTATGTAAACAGAGGAATTGGCACAACCCGGCTTCCGTTTCGCTTTATGGCAGTACCGGAATTAACCATCTTCACCTTAAATTCTGGTTAAAAAAATCCTTATCACAGTTGATAAGGATTTTTGCTTTGTGATTATTGCTTTAGCTTATTATTCACTAAAAATCGTTTCTCAATTTCATCACCGGGAAGCGGTTTTGAATAATAAAAGCCTTGAATTTTATAACACTCCGCATTCGAAAGGAACTCTACTTGTTTTTGATTCTCGACTCCTTCGGCAACTACTTCAAGCCCGAGACTTTTTCCTAAGTGGATGATCGTGGATGTAATCGCTGCATCCTTTTCATCCAACAGGATATCCCTAATAAAGGACTGATCAATTTTTAAGACGTCAATCGGAAACTGCTTAATATAATTTAAGGATGAGTACCCCGTCCCAAAATCGTCTACAGAAATAGAAATACCCAGTTCTTTCACTTTCTTTAGAATAGGAATCGTTTCCTTGGTATCATTCATGGCACCTTCTGTAATTTCAATTCCTAAAGACGAGGCTTGAATATCATATTTTTTAATCATTGACTGGATAAACTGAACAAGGTTTGGGTGCTGGAATTGCTTTGGTGAAATGTTAATAGCCACATGGATATCATCGTAACCGTTGTCATTCCAGGATTTTATTTGCCTGCATGCATTTTCGATAACCCAATACCCAATTGAAATAATCAGTCCTGTATCTTCAGCCAATGGAATGAAAATACTTGGTGATATGTGACCGAACTCCCTGTCCTTCCAGCGAAGGAGGGCTTCAAAGTTTTTCACCTCTCCAGTTTCCGTGTTTACTTGAGGCTGATAATATAAGCTAAGTTCAGCTTTATCAATTGCCTTTCGTAAATGTGTCTCTAGGGTAACTACATTAGTAAAGACAGAAGAATTCATTTCTGTCCGATAAAATTGATAATGCGCCTTCCCTCTTTCCTTCACACGATAAAGTGCCTCGTCCGCATTCTTAATTAGCATTTCAGCATCTTTGCCATCGTTTGGATACATACTGATCCCGATACTTGGCGAAATAAAATATTCTTGGGAATTTAAATAAAAGGATTGTGAAAAGGCCGAAAACACCTTTCGTACAAATATATTGGCCTTCTTGCTTCCGCTATTCAAAAGTAAAATATTGAACTCGTCCCCACCAACGCGATAAACAAAACAATGTTCATTTTGAAACCGCAATAATCGTTCCGAAACCCTTCTTAATATTTGGTCGCCTGCTAAATGACCAAGTGTATCATTTAAAAATTTAAACCGATCCAAATCGATGGTGATTAATGCAAACTCGTTTGTTTTGTAGGACGGCGAAAAGATATGTTCATTCAAATGTTCATGCAGTGCTTTTCTATTAAGTAATCCCGTTAGCTGGTCATGAAAAGCCATAAATCTAATCATTTCCATATTTTTAGCCTGGTCTGACAAATCCTTTAACATGACATAAAGCCCGTTTATTTGTTCATGGACCACGATGGGAACCGTCTTTATCTGGACGATCAGCTGATTTCCTTTGCGATGCATTATTTTGCAATCCAGTGACTCAAGAGCATATCCTGAACAAGTCTTTTCTAATAACGTTTTAAATTTCTCTAAATCTTTGCCTATGATCAAATCATATATGTTTCTATTGGTCATTTGTTTTTCCGAATATCCCGTCATTAGTGCTGCTGCAGGATTAGCTTCAAGAATTTTACCTTCTGGGCTTATCATAAAAATCGCGTCTAAGTTGTTATTTACAATGGAACGATATTTTTGCTCGCTTTCAATGATTTTATTTTTTTCAATAGACCATTTGGTAATATCCCTCGTTACGGCAACGATGTAACTAATTGATTTTTCATCGTTATATACAGGGGTTAAAATAGTTTCCCCATAAATTTTTCTCCCGCCCTCAAAGAAGAATTTATCTTCAAACATGACTATTTCTTTTTTTCTTAATAATTTCTCATAGTTCTGTTGTAAAGATTTAGCATTTTCCACAGGAAGAACTTCTTGAAGGGTCTTTCCAAGAGCTTCAATTGAAAGTTTTGCTTTCTTCATCCCTGATTCATTGACAAACAAATACCGAAATTTCGGTCCATTTTCCACCTTCATAACAAAAACCATGTCTTGAACATGTTGAAAAATAATATCAAACATGATTTTCTGAATGAGGTTACTTGTATTTTCTAATTCTAATTCATTAGCTAATAATCTATTTAAATATTCCATATTATCATCCTCAAAAGAAAAAGTTCCCTGTTTTCACAATAATGTTTTTACATTCTTGTATTTCTATTTTACAATGAAATTAATTGAAAGAAAGTAATTTATTGAAAATAGTGATTATTTCACTAAAGTTTTTTATCCTTTCATTGGATGGAATGAATTTAGTAACCTAATACTACATTGATTATTTTCAATCCCAAAAAATCTGCAAGTCTTTTCAGACAATAAAATCCTTTGTTGTATTTCTATTTTCCTGAAATAAAGGTATAATGTACTTGTTGTAAAAGATAGAAAGGAGAACATATTTTGAAAGCCGATCAGAAATACCCCCTTAAAAGTGTAAACCTAACCATCGAAAACCTCGCTCAAGCAGTTTTCATTGTGAATCGCCATGCGAAAACAGCACCGAACCCCAAATTTTTATACAAATTAAAACAAGAATCATTAAAAAAGTTAATCGAAGAAGGTAAAGCTAAAAAGGTAGGTCTTCATTTTTCTGAAAATCCAAGAAATAGTCAACAGCAATCTGATGTACTCGTTGAATGTGGAAAATATACCTTTCATATTCCTCCAACTAAAACGGACTTCCACGATCTCCCACATCTTGGTAAATTGGATGGACATGTTAGAAACCCAAAAGCAACTCTTTCACTAAATACAGCAAAAGCATTATTACAAACCTATACTGGTATCTCAGATTTTGATCAGCCGCCTTCCAATCCACGAAAAAACCAGCGGACATACCAAAAACCGATTTTTAAAAAATTAGGCGAAAGATATACTTAATAAATGCAAAAAAAGCCAGGATGCTGATCTGGCTTTTTTGTTTATTAATTATCTTCAACAACGACTGTTCCGGCAATTAGATCATGTAATGATTGTTTCTTTTCGGTAAAAGCTGCCATGATATAGCCAATATAAAATATTCCCGATAAAAAACTCATTGCCAGTAACCGTCCAAATGCGCGCCAAAAAGAAATTCGGTTCCCTTGCAGGTCCGTTACTTTCAGCTTCAACAGTTTTTTCCCAACAGTTGCCTGCCATTTTGATGCGTGCATGCCCGCATAATAAGCAGTGCTGCCAATCAAACCTATTAGTATCATCAGCAGGGACAAAAACAGTAACGAGATTGCTTGCTGGTCTGTAATAACCTCGTTTTCCAAGGCTGCCGGATCTGCAAATACATCCATTGTGCCGAACCCAAAAACCATAATCACAATCATAATGATTGTTAGAGGGATTGAGATAATGATTGAGTCTAGCAAATAGGCGGCAAAACGAATCCAAAATCCAGCGAACTTTACTTGCTTTACTGGCTGTTTTTCTAAAGAATAGGGTTCCATTTAATTCCTCCAAAATAAAATTGAAAATTTCAATTTAAGTATATCATTAGAAGCAGTTCATTTATTCTTTTTTTAAAATATTTTAATAAATGATCCAATAATTTCTGTTAAGCCTTTACTAGAAATGTAGAACCTTGAGTGGAAAATAGTCTATAATCAATATATTCTAAATCTAGATTATTCCTGATACGGAAGGATGAACAATATTGGAACATTTGATTAATCAGCGCGTAAAAAACATCGAAATTTCTGGAATTCGGAAGTTTTTTAATCTAGTTTCCCATATGGAGGACTTGATTTCATTTACAATTGGGCAGCCTGATTTCCCTACCCCAGAGCATGTAAAATTGGCGGGTATCGAGGCAATAAAGGAGGATTTTACTTCCTATACCCATAATGCCGGTACAATTGAATTAAGAAAGGCAGCATGTGATTTTGTTGAAAAAAAATATGATTTACACTATAAACCTGAATCAGAAGTGATTGTGACCATGGGGGCAAGCGAAGCAATTGATATTGCCTTTCGTACGATTTTAACAGAGGGGGCAGAAGTCATCCTGCCCGGACCGATTTATCCCGGATATGAACCGATTATCCGGATGATGGGCGCCATCCCCGTACATGTTGATATTCGCGCAAATCATTTTCGCTTTACTTTAGAGTTAATAAAACCATATATCACAGAAAAAACCCGGTGTATTGTCCTTCCATACCCATCGAATCCGACCGGAGTAAGCCTTTCAGAAGTAGAACTGAGAGAAATGGCCGCGTTTTTTAGGGATAAAGATATTTTTATCTTAGCAGACGAAATCTATAGTGAGCTTACCTTTGACAAGCCTCATAAATCAATCGCCAGCTTTTTAAAAGAAAAAACGATTGTAATTAACGGGTTATCCAAGTCCCATTCCATGACGGGCTGGAGAATTGGTTTTTTATTTGCTCCCGAAAACATTGCTAAGCACATTTTAAAGGTTCACCAATACAATGTATCCTGTGCCAATTCCATTGCCCAAAAGGCAGCGTATGAGGCTCTAACTGCAGGAATGGATGACGCTATTACCATGAAAAAGGAATATCTGGCCAGACGAGAATATGTTTATCAACGGTTAATTTCAATGGGACTTGCAGTCGTCAAACCAGATGGGGCGTTTTATTTCTTTGTCAAAATCCCCTCCAGTGTCCCGTTAAACAGCTTCGACTTCGCCCTTACCCTCGTTCAGAAAGCAAAGGTAGCGGTTGTTCCAGGCAGTGCATTTTCCGATTATGGCGAAGGCTATTTCCGGTTATCCTTTGCCTGTTCCATGGAAACTTTAAAGCAAGGCCTAGATCGAATGGAGCAGTTTTTGAGCAATGAGAAAAAGATAACCCTCACTTAAAAAGTGAGGGTTATCTTTATTGTCCCTTATATTTCCCATTATTCTTTGATGCCTTTTCCTTTTTAGCCTTGTCCTTATGAATTTGATTGGCAGCGGCCGAACCCATTTCATGGGCAAACTCTTCATTTAAAACAGCAGAATCAAAGCCCTTTTTATTCTTTTGTTTAGCATCATTCTTCTTTGTCCGTTTTGCCATTTAAAACTCCTCCTATCTTCAAGCTTCCATCATAGTTTCTTGAAGGCAGGTGGAAATTATTCATTGCCAATTTAGTAATTCCAATATTTATAAAGGGCCTGGGTGCCGCTGTTTTCTTCCCCTCGTTCTACTAATTGATCATAAAGCGACTTCGCCAATGCTAACCCAGGTACCTCCATATCCATTTGTTCAGCCTCGTCTAAGGCAATTTTCATATCTTTAATAAAATGCTTTATGTAGAAGCCCGGTTCAAAATTCCCCTGGAGCATCCTTGGGGCGAGATTGTTTAATGACCAGCTTCCGGCGGCCCCCGTTGTAATACTTTTCAAGACATTTTCCGGATTAAGACCAGCTTTTTCGGCATAAATGATGGCTTCACAGACACCAATCATATTGGAAGCAATCGCGATTTGATTAGACATTTTCGTATGCTGCCCTGCTCCCGGCTCTCCTTGGTAAACGATATTCGTTCCTAGCAGCTCAAGTAGAGGATGAACTGCCGCAAAAGCAGCTTCTTCGCCGCCAACCATAATGGAGAGCTTTGCTTCCCTTGCCCCCACATCCCCGCCAGAAACTGGTGCATCAATTACCTGAATCCCACTCTTTTTCGCCTGTTCGTAGATTTTCACAGCGAGTGATGGTGCAGAGGTTGTCATATCAATTAAATAATCCCCCTCTCTCGCATTTTGAATTAACCCATTTTCACCTAAATAGATTTCTTCTACATCCTTCGGGTAACCGACCATTGTAAAAATAACGGAAGCCTTTTCCGCCACTTCCTTTGGCGTTTCGACCCACTCGGCCCCTTTCTCCAACAATTCTGCCACTTTTTCTTTTGTTCGTGAATAAACAACTAAAGGATAGCCGGCATTTAGCAAATGCCCCGCCATACTTTTCCCCATCACACCGATTCCAATAAAACCAATAACCGTATTTTTTGGAGTAAACAAATGAATCTATCCCCTCATAGGTATTTTCTTTTATTTTAGCACTATCATTTTTTTTTAGGAATAAAAAAAGCCGGAACGTCCCAGTCGTCCCGGCTTTCGTGCTCCATCTCCAAATTTATGCACATATTAATGGTACCCAAAATAATCAAAAATAAACCGCTTTTATAGTTCGGAAGAAAAGTTTGTTAAGAAGACACGGCCAAATACCTCTTCATTATTAAACACTTCGATAGAAACGGCCTGGTCCTGCTCAATCATGTTTCTGAGCTCATCAATATGTAAATCTTTCTTTAATGGAATTGGGTCCATAAAAATATATTTCTCGCGTTTTCCTTTAACTTCTAAATATTCACCGTCCAATACTTGGTCCTCGCCATAGACAATTTCCCGTTTACCAATTGCCGCAGCAAGCCTTTCATCGTGGATGCTTACTTTCACTTTATATAATTGATCCCCATCAAGGATCTCATTGTTAATACGAAAGCGGAATTGGAGCTCATTATTTTTTGTGAGCAGGGCATCTGCATATCGATTTACAATCAACTCATTGGAAAATAGCATTCCACATCCGCTCAGAAAGAAGAAACAAAAAATACCTAAAACTAAAACCTTTACGACTCGAATATTACTTCGCATTTATAACACTCCCTTATATTTTTACCATGGCCAAAATACATTGGTGATAAACGTAAAGAAAGGTTAATTAAGGAAAAATATAGATAGTTAAATGGTTTTAATCATCCAGACATAGCAAACATTAACCCGCGGCTAGAAGCAACAACAAGTGCAATTTTACCAGTTAATTTCAAATCCATAGTTTCTTTTTCCTCCTTATTGGTCCTTACCTTAATTATACAAGATAATGAAAGGAAACACTTGGAAAAGGCATAAAAAAAGGACCAACATTTTTGACATTGTTGATCCTTTTAATAATTTATTTTTTCGTTGCAAAATTAACTGCTTCGATAACCTGTGAAGTTGTCTGCATATTTAGGACCTCTTGTGCGAGTTTCTCCATGTCAGACTTTTTCAAGTTCCTAATTAAGGAGCGGGCCTTTAGAATCGAAGTGGCACTCATAGAAAACTCATCAAGGCCAAGGCCAAGAAGAATCGGAATCGCAGTTTCATCACCGGCCATTTCGCCGCACATACCTGTCCATTTTCCTTCTGCATGTGATGCGTCAATGACCATTTTTACTAAGCGTAAAATAGATGGGCTATATGGCTGATATAGATAAGAGACACGCTGATTCATCCGGTCTGCTGCCATCGTATATTGAATTAAATCATTTGTTCCGATGCTAAAGAAGTCAACCTCTTTTGCAAATTGGTCAGCTAAAACAGCGGTTGATGGAATTTCCACCATGATTCCAAGTTCAATTGAATCGGCAACCTTTTGCCCTTCAGAAAGAAGCTTTTGCTTTTCTTCCTCAAGAATCGCTTTAGCAGCTCGGAATTCATCCAGCGTTGCAATCATCGGGAACATGATTTTGAGATTTCCATAGGTGCTTGCCCGTAATAAAGCGCGAAGCTGGGTACGGAATATCCCTTGCTCTTCTAAACACAAGCGAATAGCGCGGAAGCCAAGAAAAGGATTCATTTCCTTTGGCAATTCCAGGTAGGGCAGCTCTTTATCGCCGCCAATATCCAAGGTCCGAACAACAACTGGTTTGCCTGCCATTCCTTCAAGGACTGCTTTGTAAGCTTCAAACTGTTCATCCTCGGTTGGAAGCTGATCGCGTCCCATGTAAAGGAATTCGGTCCTATAAAGTCCGACACCTTCCCCGCCGTTAGCGACAACTCCTTTTAAGTCATTGGGAGTACCGATATTGGCAACCAATTCAACATGGTGGTTATCAGAAGATACAGATGGTTCATTGACTAACTTTGCCCATTCCGCTTTCTGAACTTCATATTCATCGTGAATTTTTCGATATTGATTTACTAGTTCAGGTGTTGGATTAATATGAACTTCACCCTTCAGCCCATCGACAATCACTAAATCTCCATTGTTAATGGCTTCTGTTGCTGTTTTCGTACCAACAACAGCAGGAATTTCCAATGAACGTGCCATAATCGCTGAATGGGATGTCCGTCCGCCGATGTTCGTCGTGAAACCTTTAACAAATTGCCGGTTCAATTGTGCTGTATCAGAAGGGGTTAAATCTTCCGCCACAATTATCACTTCTTCGGCAATCATACTTGGATTCACTACTTGAACTCCTAATAAATGAGAAAGAACCCGCTTTGTCACATCACGGATATCAGCTGCTCGTTCTTTCATATATTCATTATCCATTTGTTCAAACATCATTACAAACATGTCAGCCGTTTCTTTTAGGGCTGATTCTGCATTCACATGATCAGAAGTTATCTTATCTTCAATCGGTGTGTTTAATTCCGGATCACTAAGTACAAGTAGATGTGCTTCAAAAATGGCAGCCTTGTCCTCTCCAAGGTCGATCTTAGCCCGGTCACGAATGACTTCTAGTTCCGCTTTGGATTTGTTCATTGCTTGACGGAAACGATCAACCTCTTGGGCAGCATCATCAATTTTTGTTTGTTCAAAAGAGAGATCCGGTTCAACTAAACGGTATGCTTTCGCAATCGCAATCCCATTTGAAGCGGCTATTCCAGATAAAAAAGTCATTATTCAGCCAAACTTTCTTTTTTCAATGTTTCTTCAAGGCTGCTTAGTGCATGTTCAGCATCGCTGCCTTCAGCAGCAATCTTAATGTCTGCTCCCTGGCCAATCCCAAGTGACATAACACCCATAATTGATTTTAAATTCACTTTTTTCCCTTTATATTCTAAGGTAATTTCTGAATCAAATTTACTTGCTGTTTGTACCAATAAAGTTGCTGGTCTTGCATGAATTCCGGTATCTGCGATTACTTTAAATTGCTTTTCTGCCATGTTAATCAAACTCCTTTAATATTTATCTAAAAATTTTACTTTCTCCATTAAAAATAAACATTTCTTCTCATTTAGTCAACTAAATCAATAGTAGGGTAAAGAAATAAAAGGGGAATCCATTTCGTATTTTTACCAAAAGGAAACCAATCATGTATTGTTTTTTCACCCTATGATTATGTTTATCTTATATACAAATGCTAGAATAGCATTTTCATGATTTTCAAACAACTGAAATACTCATGATTCGCAAATGTTCACAAAACCGTCAAAAATATTCATTTTTTTCATCCACAGGAATAATTGTAGCGAGAATGGCTTCTTCTAAAGATATAATATATCTTTTCTTTTCTTGTTCGGCCCAATCCAGTCTTTCCGCCATGTATGCAATCACTTGGTTCTTCCACTTTTTAACTAAATGAATATGAAACAAAATATCACCAGTTCTTCGATTGAAGAAGTCAATTGGAGTTGCAATCATCTCGTGCTCGATTCCATAAATTAACTGTGCAAATAAATCGAGCGGTAACTTGGATTTAGCAGCAGCATCTTTATTTTGCTTAACGAGGTCGTAAACAATCTCAACATTTGAGCCATAGATGGCAGCTAACCGTTTAGCCTCTGCTTTATTTAATCCTGCAGCTGTACCTTTATTAATTTGTTCGGCAACAAAAGCATGGAAATTTGCTGATCCACCAACATTGCCGCCTGAAATCGGCAAATGCTTGGTTTGGCATGGTGAGAAGCTTCTTGCTTCCTCTGCCTGAAGTTTGGCAGCTACTAAATTTACGATCGTTTCAGCCATTTTTCGATAACCGGTTAATTTGCCGCCTGCTATTGTTATTAACCCCGATTTGGACTCCCAAATTTCATCCTTCCGTGAAATTTCAGATGCCTTTTTCCCTTCCACATAAATAAGCGGACGCACCCCAGCCCAGCCTGATTCTATATCTTTTTCGCTGATTTTCACTTCAGGGAACATGTAATTGATGGCATTGATTATATAGCTTCGGTCACTTATCGTCATCCTTGGATTTAGTGCATCTTCATTATAAAATGTGTCAGTTGTTCCTACGTATGCCTTTCCATCTCTAGGGATTGCAAAGACCATTCTGCCGTCTGGTGTATCAAAATAAATCGCTTGTTTTAAGGGAAAACGGGACTGGTCAATGACAAGATGAACACCTTTAGATAATTGAATTGTTTTCCCTTGCTTTGATTGATCTAGTTCTCGAATTGAATCAACCCAGGGCCCTGCAGCGTTGACTACCTTTTTCGCATGTATTTCATATCTTTCACCGGTCAACTGATCTTCGATAAGAACACCAGCCACTTTTGTATTTTCGTAGATGAGCTCCAATACTTTTGTATAATTACTAGCAGTTGTTCCTTTTTCAACCGCAGCCTTGATCACTTCAATCGTCAGCCTCGCGTCATCTGTTCGATATTCAACATAATAGCCTCCGCCCTTTAAGCCAGCCCTTTTTACAAGCGGTTCTTTCGCCAAAGTTTCTTCAATCGATAACATCGTCCGCCGTTCGGTTTTTTTTACTCCGGCTAGGAAATCATAAACGAGTAAACCAATTGAAGTACTGAATTTACCGAAGGCCCCTCCCTTGTGCAATGGAAGCAGCATCCATTCTGGTGTGGTCACATGCGGACCGTTTTCGTAGACAATTGCTCTTTCCTTCCCGACCTCCGCAACCATTTTCACTTCCATTTGTTTTAAATAACGAAGCCCGCCATGGACAAGTTTCGTTGATCTGCTAGACGTTCCGGCGGCAAAATCCTGCATCTCAACAAGTGCAGTGCTCATTCCTCTAGACTGGGCATCCAGGGCAATGCCACCCCCGGTAATCCCACCGCCAATCACCAGTACGTCATATGTTTCACATTTCAATTTATTAACAATTTCTTTTCGGTTTAAATTTGAAAAATTCAAGGTGATTTCCTCCCGATTATGAAGCCCTTATATTTAATATGCGTAGATTAATGAATCGGAAATAAAAAAAAGACCACAAAACACCTGAATTCCAATCATGTCTTTGTGGTTTCTGCTTTTATTAAATGAATGAATATTATTTAAATACCGCCGCTGCCTTTAAATTTCGATTTTTCCTTCATTGTTTTATATATTTCTCTTAATTGCTGTTTTACCTGGACAATTTCTGTTTTCATCATGGTTTGTTCCTCAATTGATGATGTTCCTTCGCCGTACCGGACCTTTTCATAGATGGCGGTTGCTTCAGACGATCCTGATAAACCAATGCGCTGCCACCATTCTTCTAGCGTTTCGAACGGAAGCCGACCTAATTTTAATTTGCCGGCATATTTTTCTAATTCAAATATTTCTCGCCTGATGATATCCTCCGGCGGCTTCATCCTGCGTCGGAAAAGGTTTGATTTAGTTGATCCATACGCACCTTCTGAAACAGAAACAACTGCTGAATTAGCGACAGAAAAATCATGCTTTGTGAATTTCTTTTTATACAGAAAGATGATAAATGCAACTGCCACCACGATTAATAGAATATACAAAGTAGTTTCTGTCTTTTCGTACGCTGGCGGTTGGTACTCATCAGGCAAGCCGGTGCCGGTTTTTATATTTGCTTTTCGTCCCTCATTCCCGTTTAAACGTAACAGATATTCCAGAAACCCAAATAGAGGTTCCGACACTGTCGATAAAAGGATGACAAAGAAATGTAAAACGGCAAATAAAATCATTTGAATGTATTTTAGTAAAACAGTCGGTATTACACCAATCGCCATAACCGCTGCAATCACTTTTAAAAAGTAAACGGCAAACTTGGCTTTATCTGTTTGAATCGAATTCCATTTTCTTAAAAACCCGCCAAGAAGAACTATTACTAGCTGTGTTAAAAGCAATATGACGATTTCACTTTGGAAAGGATACTTGCTCATGGCTGAATAAATGATCGCAACCAAACCAATTATGAATGAAAGCAGCAGCAAGAGGGCTTCAGGACGTTCTGAAACATCATTAAACAAGGAAATACCCCGCCAATAAACAAGCAAGCCTAGTCCTAATCCGCAAAAAAGTGGCAGCCCGGTTTGAAACCCGATTAATAACATTACTGGTAATATAGTTACAAGATACAGCCATTTCCCGTTATTGTGAAATTTTGCAAGGAGCAGTGAAAAAGGAATGATACTGCTGATACACAAAACTGCTAATAAAAGGAGAGGTGGAAACTCGTTTTTATTGATATAGACGAAAAATAGACAAAGCATCCCTAAAATTAGTTCTAAAATAAATTGATAGGTAACAGCCGCCACACGGTTCATCATAGCAGCATCCTTCTTTCCTGGTGTATGGCCAGTTCACTTAATAAGCCAAACTCCTGTTCAATTTTCAATTCAAATAATTTTGCCCCTTTTTTCGATATCCCTAGCAGCATTCTCTTGGTGTCGTCTGTCTTAATCCCGGCATGGATAAAATAGGGCTGGGCGGTTAAATGACTGTTATAAAAGGAGAGCATATAATCATACGGCAGACTTGTATTTTGCGTACTAACCGAAGCGAGTGTCTCTAATACCTTTTGTAAATGCTCTTTCCCTTCTCCGATTGGAAGATAAAGAAATGGAGTGCTCCCAGCCGTACGAACGTTAATGCAAAGCGAGTAGGGAATTTGCTTATGGAAAGCATAGTAGGCAAATTCCGTGATGCTGCTAAGTAATTTTTCAAGCTTCCCTGTAATCGAATGTCCATCAGAAACATTAAGCGCAATATTCCAGCCCTTTTCCGAGATTCTTTCATACACTTTTGTTTGGAGCTCCTGTTTTCTGGCACTGGCTTTCCAATGAATTCGATTGAAGCTGTCGGAGGGAACATAGTCTCTTGTTCCAACAGGACCAAGCAATTCCTCATAAACAGAAATCGGGACAATATGAATCCCTTGAAGGACAGAGATTTGTTCCTTTAATCCTTTTACAGGGATGGGCAGCGGATAGACCACTGCTTGTTGTTTCACGAAATATTTGGATTCTAAGACGGTTTCCCCAAAACCTAACAGGCTGGGAACGCGAAACTCGATGGAGCGAATTTTGGCAATGCCCCGCTGTTTCGCTGTAAAAGGAATTTTTATCTGTTTTGCTTGATTGGTGAATAACGAAAAGGGAATCGACATCTCATACATGGAAGAAAGACTTGTTTCCTGTAGGTCTTCATCTGGCGACACAAAAAAATCAAAATAAATCCTCAACTCAGCTTTTAAAATCGGAAACCCTTCATTCCGAAACGTTAAGAACCATTCGCCCTTATCGCCAATAAAAAAGTAATTTTTTACATTCAGATTTTCAAAATATAGCTTTTCGCCAGTCCTTTTTAAATAAAGTTGATTACAGAATATGACAATAAGAAAAAAAACAGCAAGAAACAGCACTAATTTTGATTGAATATATAGACTTACAATAATAAGGATGATGGCAAAGCCGCTAATACCCGGAATTTTCCGATCTTCTAGCGAATATTTTTTCCAACTCATCCATTTGCACCTGATTCTACCGGGACAGGTATTGAATCAAGAATTTCTTCGATAATGGTTTCTGCTGTTTTCGTCAGTGATCCTTCAATCGATAGAAAAATTCTATGTCCCAGCACAAATGGGGCTACTGTTTTCACATCATCTGGCGTAACATATGTCCGTCCATTCAAAAAGGCTTTTCCTTGCGCTGCTTTCATAAGCGCCAATGTTCCTCTCGGGCTGACACCTAGTTCGATGCTATTGTGCTCGCGGGTCTTTCTTACTATGGTTAAGAGGTAGTCTTCGATATCTGCTGAAATTTGCGTGCCGTTTATTGCAGCCTTTAATTGTTCTATTTCTTGAATGGAAAATATTTGGGCAATAGCCTCTATTTTTTTATCGCCGCGATGAATTTGCATGATTTTCTTTTCATCCTCGTAATCAGGATAACCGACTTTCATTTTGATAAAAAATCGGTCCATTTGGGCAATAGGCAGTGAAAAGGTCCCTTGCTGGGATTCCACGGGATTTTGTGTAGCAATCACCATAAAGGGCTCTTCCAACGGTACGGTAATTCCATCGACGGTTACTTGCCTTTCTTCCATTACCTCCAATAAACTTGACTGGGTTCTAGGTGTTGCCCGGTTAATTTCATCCGCTAGAACGATATTTGCCATGATCGGCCCCGGCCTGAGCACAAATTCCTGCACCTTAGGGTTAAAAAACTGAATCCCGGTTACATCACTAGGGAGCACATCCGGGGTAAACTGAATCCTCGAAAACTCCCCGCCGATTGCGGCTGCAAAGCTTTTTGCAAGCATTGTTTTTCCTGTTCCAGGAACACTTTCTAATAATATATGTCCATTAAATAAGACGGAAATGGCCATTAATTCCACTTCTAAATCCTTACCGACGATTACCTTGCCTATCTCCTGCTTTAATTGGCCGATTTTCTCTGTAAATCCCATTCATTCATCCCCTTAATCTCTATTTGTATGTATAGGTCCTTTTATATTTTAGCAAATTTTTATACTTTTCCAAACTTTTAACGAATCTAAGAAAAAAGAGGAGAATCCAAATTTATGAGATCTCCTCTTCAACTACTATTAGCTTCTAGGTTCTTTCAGGTATTGATACAAAACATCTCCGCCCCGCTGACCAATGCCGCGAAAATGCTTAAAATCGTTTCTCTTTACGAGAACCTCGCGAAATTCCATAAAATCTTCATTTTTGACATAATACTCTGAAAGCTCCCCTGTCATAAGCCGATCCAAAATTTCTGTTATTTCTTCCTTCAATTTCTGCACCACCTTTACCATCTTTATTTTACCGTATAGACCTTTCTCTAAGTCAACTTTGATATTCTCACACTCTACTTTTGTAAGCGTTTTCTATTCTTTTTCTAGATTTCGTAACATATAATCAATTATTCATGAGAAATTAACAAAATTGTAAAATAAAAGGCTTTACGAATTCAAGAAAGTAGTGCAAACTGTTATTTAAATGGATTTTATAGTAGGGAGAGAGACTAAATGAAAAAAGCAGAAGTAGGTAATATCATCGAATTCCGCGACGGCTTGCAAGGAGTTGTAGAAAAGGTAAATGAAAATTCTGTCATAGTCGACCTAACATTTATGGATAATTACCGCGATTTAGAATTGGATCAGCGTACAGTCGTCAACCACAAAAACTATAAGGTCGTAAAAGAAAGCGCTTATTAATAGTATGCTAGAAAAGGCAGCCCTGCTGCCTTTTCTAGTTTACTTTCCTTGACCCGTTTCTTTCGCAATCTGCTTTAAAGATTTTACCTTACCATGGGGATTTTGATCCTGTTTCCTGACAGTCCATTCCCGTTCTTGCTGACTCTGCGATTTACTCATATCTTTCACTCCTTTCTCAATTATTCTTTTCTTCTTTTGATAATCTAATCAATTTAATGGGGTAAAATGTTTTGTAATCATTTCCATGAATCGGTTGTGAGTTGAAACTAATGATAGTTTTTTGTTAAAGTATACTGTATTGATTATTAAAGGGGTTCACGAAAATGAAAAAACAATTCCTAAACATCCGTTTTATCGCCGGATTGATTATTGCACACGGACTGGTATTTTTTTCCTTTCACGATAAAGCAATCTTTTGGTATATCTTTTCTGGATCATTGCTTGTGCTAATAGCGTACGCGATGTTTCAAGGTGATGTTGATGATGAGGCCCCCTTTTTCCAATATATTTTCCTGGGGGCTATCAGCGGACTCTTGTTATATTTTGTCTTTTGGCTGGGATTTCAAACCATTCAACATCTTCATCTTCCGTTTGAAAAAGACATAAAAAAACTGTATCGCTGGTATGCACCAAAACTGTTTTGGCAGTATATTGCACTAGTTTTGGTTGCTGCGCCTGGAGAAGAAATTTTTTGGCGGGGCTTTATCCAAAAAAGTCTATTAGCTAACTTTAAACCGATTGTCAGCATTGGAATAGCCGCGTTGTTATTCGCCTCAGTTCATATTTATTCAGGCTCATTTATACTAGTCTTTGCTGCCTTAATTTCTGGTTTTTTCTGGGGTTTACTTTATTATTGGAAAAAGAGTATGCCGCTCGTCATTGTTTCACACATCATCTTTGATCTAATGATTTTTATCATCCTACCGTTAAAATAAGGAGAGCAGCTGATAATTCTTCAACTGCTTTCTTACTTTCGCTTACTTGGTGAAAATGGTTTCATCCACAATAAAATAAAAAACGACATACAAATATAGCCGAACAATGGATATAGATAGGAAAGGAGCGTACTATAATTCACTAGGCTTATCAGGTAAGAGACGGCAAAGATAGCAGTAACCGACACCATTGTCGAAACCGGTATGAACTGCTTCAGCTGCCGATCAAGTCCAAAGACATTTCCGATCACAGAAGTAAAAATCTCCCCATAAATAACAAGGACAAAAATCCAATAAAAAAATGGGGCTAGATTTTTCATAATAATTGCCATTGGAATATCATACAATTCTAAATTTGGAAGCATAATTAGCGTAAAATGACTCCCGATTAAAATCAATGTTAATGCCAGTCCGCCCAAGATTCCCCCCCATTTAATTGTCCAGTCATCCTTAACCTCTGTGGCAACCGGGACTAGTACTGCCTGAGCTAAGCCCAGATTCAATGCTGCATAAGAAAAAGGAGCAATCACACTCTTCCAGCCATCCGCAGCATGGGGAATATACAAAAACTGTTCTAAAAAGTTCGGCATTTGCACGGATAAACACATTAAAATTAAGCTGAAGGTAATCATCAATGGAACAACAAATGTATTAACAGCAAACAGACCTTTTGTTCCGACAAGCATCACAAGGTAGGAAAGAAATATCGTTAAAAAAACGCCGATATTTCTTGGCAGTCCTAACTGTTCCTCAAAAACCGCACCCGCACCGGCGAGCATCACTGCGCTAACCCCGAGAAGCATCAAAAGCATAAATAAATTAATGACACTGCCTGCCCATTTTCCAAACAGGTACTCATTAAATTCTTGATACGATTTTGCCTCGATTTGGGCGGCCATCCTCATCATCTTCGACCCAATCATGACAAAGAGATAACCACTCATTAATATACTAATAAAGCCAAAGAAACCAAATCGAGAAAAAAATTCAACGATTTCTTTTCCTGTGGCGAATCCTGCTCCAACAACAGTTCCTACATAAACTGCTGCAATTTGAAAGGCTTGATTCCAATTCCTTTTCACATCATCTCCCCCTTATCATCAAATATATGAATAAGAGGACAAACAAAGACGAGCTTTTTTCTTAAGATAAGAAGTATAAACTTTTGACTTTGAGAAGTGTCTAGCTCCAGCGCCCTAGCGGCTAATGTCCTTCGCTCTCCGCCCTACGATAAGTCAACATCGGGCAGCGAAGCTCACCGTGTTTCCTTTATCTCGGTTGGAGCGCTCCAGGCCATACGCCGCTGACCAGGGCGCTTGCGCTTTTCGTATTTCCAACTATTACTTCAAACAAAATCCTTGAAAGTCAAAAAAGGTCAGAGTATACTATGGACATAAGGTCAAATATAGTCAAAGTCAAACCACAACAACTAGGAGGTTATTTTATGATGCTTTGTCAACGATGCAATCAAAATCAAGCTCAAGTTCAATTAACTGTGAATGTGAACGGGCAGCGGAATGATATGAAACTTTGCCATAACTGTTATACAAAAGAAAAGCAAGCATTAGGTGCAGGCTTTGGAATGAAAATAAACCCATTCCAAGGATTCCCACTTGAAGATTTCTTCATGAATAAAAACTCTTCTGCGGATCAAAACATGAATAATCATTTTGCTCCGCAAAATGAACGTAAAACCACACATGGCGGCTTTATTGATCAATTCGGCCGGAACTTAACCCAACTAGCAAATACAGGCTTAATTGATCCGGTAATTGGACGTGACGAGGAAGTCAATCGTGTCATTGAAATCCTAAATCGACGCAACAAAAATAATCCAGTACTAATCGGTGAACCAGGTGTTGGGAAAACAGCCATTGCCGAAGCGCTTGCCCAAAAAATTGCTGAAGGAGATGTCCCTGGCAAACTGCGAAATAAAGAAGTTTATTTATTAGATGTTGCTTCACTTGTTGCCAATACCGGCATTCGCGGGCAATTTGAGGAACGCATGAAACAATTAATCACGGAGGTTCAGGAGCGCAAGAATGTGATTTTGTTCATTGATGAAATTCATCTGCTAGTTGGAGCAGGTTCCGCAGAAGGTTCCATGGATGCCGGAAATATATTAAAGCCTGCCCTGGCCCGTGGTGAATTGCAGTTAGTCGGTGCCACAACCTTAAAGGAATACCGGCACATCGAAAAGGATGCCGCTCTAGAACGCCGCTTCCAGCCAGTACATGTCCAAGAACCGACTGCCGAGGCAGCGATTGAAATCTTAGAAGGTATTCAGAAGAAATACGAGGATTATCATGATGTCATTTATACAGATGAAGCAATCCGGGCTTGTGTAAACCTGTCGCAGCGCTATATTCAAGACCGCTTCCTGCCGGACAAAGCGATTGACTTACTTGATGAAGCCGGTTCAAAATTGAATCTTACTGCTGATAACAAAACTAATGAACAGATTGAAGCACGCCTAAAGGAAATTGCTGCTGCTAAGGAAGAAGTCCTAAAAAATGAAGAATATGAAAAGGCAGCAAAGCTTCGTGATGAAGAAGCAAAACTCGAAAAAGCTTTAAATCATCTTCCAAGTTCAGAGAGACCAATTGTAACGGTTAGCCATATTCAAGAAATCATTGAACAAAAAACCGGAATACCGGTTGGCAAATTACAGCAAGAAGAACAAGATAGAATGAAACATTTAGAAGAAAACCTAAACAAAAAGGTCATCGGCCAAGAAAAAGCTGTTCAAAAAACGGCAAAAGCAATCCGCCGCAGCCGTGCCGGCTTAAAAGCGAAGAACCGTCCAATCGGCTCATTCTTATTTGTCGGTCCGACAGGTGTCGGAAAAACCGAGTTATCGAAAACACTTGCGGAAGAATTATTTGGGACAAAGGATTCGATGATTCGCCTTGATATGAGTGAATACATGGAAAAACACAGTGTCGCTAAATTAATTGGTTCGCCTCCCGGCTATATAGGTCATGATGAGGCAGGTCAACTTACTGAAAAAGTTCGTCGGAACCCCTATAGCATTATTTTACTAGACGAAATTGAAAAGGCGCATCCTGACGTCCAGCATATGTTCCTGCAAATTCTCGAAGACGGCCGTCTCACGGATAGCCAGGGAAGAATTGTAAGCTTTAAGGATACGGTCATCATTATGACCAGCAATGCCGGTATTGCCCACAAACCAGTTCATGTTGGCTTTGGCATAAGTGAAGCAGTTGAGGAAGCAAATATTCTCGATTCGCTCGGCAGCTTCTTTAAGCCAGAATTTTTAAATCGTTTTGACAGTATTATCGAATTTAACGCACTCGCTAAAGAACATATTTTATATATTGTCGATTTAATGTTTGCAGATTTGAAGGAAACATTGGCAGAACAAAACATTGAATTAACAATCACAGCGGATGCAAAAGAAAAACTAGCTGAGCTTGGTTACCACCCTGCTTTTGGCGCACGCCCCCTTCGCAGAGTGATTCAAGAACAGCTTGAAGACAGAATTGCTGACTTTATCTTAGACCAGCCGGAAGTAACAAAGTTAGCCGCAGTCGTAGAAGACGGGGAAATAAAAGTTGTTTCAGACATTGCAGCAACTGTTAAGTGATAACAAAGCGAAGCCGCTAAAGAAGCGGCTTCGCTTTTATTTTTTATTATATAAGAATTTATATCTTTTCGACTTCAAGAATTGTCCAGCTCCAGCGCCCTAGCGGCTACTGTCCTTCGCTCTCCGCCCTACGATAAGTCAACATCGAATCGCTTTCGCTCTTCGTGTTTCCTTTATCTCAGTTGGAGCGCTCCAGGCCATACGCCGCTGAACAGGGCGCTTCCGCTTTTCTTAAAGCTTTTTATCATCAACAGAATTTAGCCAATTCTCAATTTCACCGACAACTGATTCGACACAGCCATCTTCAAATGGTGAAATTAAATTTGCCGCTTCGGCAAGTTTGATGAACGACATGCTGCCGCCAAGCTTACACAGCTTGACGTAATCTGCCCAAGCTTCTTCTTGGTTCTCTCTTGAACGTTTCCAGAATTGGAAGGCGCAAATTTGAGCGAGTGTGTAATCAATATAATAAAACGGCGAATTATATATATGCCCTTGGCGCTGCCAGAAGCCGCCCTTTTCTAAATATTCATTGCCATCATAATCTTTATGCGGCATATATTTTTTCTCGATTTCTCGCCATTGAAGCTTGCGCTCTTGCGGAGAAGCTGTTGGATTTTCATATACCCAATGCTGGAATTCATCAACTGAAACCCCATATGGCAAGAAAAGAAGCGCGTCACTTAAGTGTGAAAACTTATATTTATCTGTATCCTCTTGGAAGAAAAGCTCCATCCACGGCCACGTAAAAAACTCCATACTCATGGAATGGATTTCACATGCTTCGTAGGTTGGCCAGTAATATTCCGGAATTTCAAACTGACGGCTGGAATAAACCTGGAAGGCATGGCCTGCTTCATGGGTCAAGACATCGATATCCCCTGATGTTCCATTGAAATTGGAAAAGATAAACGGCGCTTTATAATTTTCAATATACGTACAATATCCGCCGCCTGCTTTCCCTTTCTTGGCAACGAGGTCCATAAGGTTATTTTCCTGCATAAACCGGAAAAAGTCTCCCGTTTCCTTTGATAAGTCTTCATACATTTTTTGTCCGTTTTCAATAATCCATTCCGGACTTCCCTTTGGAGTCGCATTTCCAGTCTGAAAAACGAAGCCTTCATCATAATAGTTTAATTGGTCAAGGCCTAATCGTTCACGCTGACGCTCTTTAAGCTTTGTCGCAATGGGTACAATAAAATCCTTCACCTGCTGGCGGAAATTAGCAACCATTTCAGCATTGTAATCGGTTCGCATCATTCGGTAATAACCAAGTTCAACAAAATTTTTAAACCCTAGATTTGTAGCTATTTCAGTTCTTACTTTAACAAGTTCATCATAAATTCGGTCAAATTCTGCTTCATGCTCAGCGAAGAAACCAAATTTTGCCTCACTTGCCAGCTTGCGTATTTCTCTATCTGTTGATTCGATAAACGGGTCGATTTGGGCAAGTGTCCGTTCTTCGCCTTCAAAATCAATTTTTGCCGATGCAACCAACTTCGTATATTCTGTTGATAACCGATTTTCCTTTTGTAATAAGGGAACGATTTCCGGTTTAAACGTCTTAAGCTGTCCTTCAGCTAGTGCGAAAAGCTGTTTGCCCCACTTTTCTTCTAACTCATTGCGGAATTGTGAATTAACCAGGGCTTGATAATAGTTGGTCACTAACCCTTCGACCTCTGGTTGAAGTTCATCCATGTAATCTTGTTCTGCTTTATAAAACTCGTCATTCGTATCAATCGAATGACGGGTATAACAAAGGTTAAACATCGTGCCAAGGTCATTCCTAAGCTCATTTATTAAATTCATTGCCTTACTTTGTTCCTCAACGGAAGCAGCATTTTTGAATTCTTCAATTGCGGCGTTAAACTTAGTTGTTATGTCATTAAGATTAGGACGTTCATATGTATAATTTTCAAAGGTCATTTATCTCTCTCCTATGTTAAAATTTTTTTAATATTCCAACCCCTTTTATTATACACTAACCACTACTATTCTTTACAATAAAAAAAATACGACCAATGGCCGTATTAAAATTTCCCCGCAGGCAGACCTAGTTTTTTCAATAGGTCAATCGCTTCAGTTTTTTCAGAATCTGTGAGGCTCGACATTAACCTATCGATTTGAGCTGCATGCTCCGGAAAAATATCCTGAATAAACTTTTTCCCCTCGTCTGTAATTTGCGCGTAGGTTACCCTTCGGTCGCTTGGACAGGCGACTCTTTTCAGCAATCCTTTTTGTTCGAGCTTATCGACCACGTAAGTAATGCTTCCGCTCGCAAGCAGTATCTTCCCGCCAATTTGCTGCATCGGCTGATCGCCTTTATGATAAAGCAGTTCTAAAACAGCAAATTCAGTTGGATTTAACCCATTAGCCTGAATAATCTTATTCACGTGTTCATTAATCGCTTTAAAAGCTCTTGAAAGGACAATAAACAACTTTAATGATTTAGTAATTGAATCATTTTCCATACAATTCTCATCCTTTAGGTTTAAATAATCATAATCTAGATTACGCTAAATTATCTCGATTTCAAAATTATTATAAAAAAAATATCTACTCTTGTCAATTTATCTTGAAATAAAAGGAATATTTCAATAACATACTGCCTAGATGATATAAATTTCAATCCGTTATAATTTAAATATTTCGAAATTAGAAACAAATATTTCTTATTCTAGCCATTAAGTAGTAAAATAGGAAAGAAATATTTAGATACTATAATAAAGAAGGGATACCATGAGTCAACAAGCAATATTGTCTGCGAATAAACCCCAGACCTCCGAATCGACCATATATAAAATTCTTTTTATTATTGGTCTGTGCCATTTATTGAATGATGCTATTCAGGCTGTTGTGCCGGCGATGTTTCCTATTTTAGCTAAGTCAATGGGTCTAAGCTTCACCCAGCTCGGCATTATTGCTTTCTCGTTAAATATGGTCTCATCTGTCATGCAGCCAATGGTCGGATTCTTTACTGACAAAAAGCCAATGCCCTATGCACTTCCGGTCGGTCTTTCGTTTACCTTAGTCGGAATTCTTGTATTAGGCTTTGCTTCAAGCTTTGGGATGATTGTCTTGTCAGTTCTATTTATTGGCCTTGGTTCCGCTGTCTTTCACCCTGAAGGCTCAAGGGTGGCTTATATGGCTGCCGGGAAGCGAAGAGGACTCGCTCAATCTATTTACCAAGTTGGGGGGAATACAGGCCAGGCGTTAGCCCCAGTGATTACTGCCCTGATATTGGTTCCTCTTGGCCAAATTGGCGCATCCTGGTTTACGATTATCGCCGCCCTCGCCGTGATTTTATTAATTTATATCGCCAATTGGTATAATCAGAGATTAATAACTTCTCCAAACTTATCAAAGAAAAAGAAAGTTGGAGTTGAAAAGAAGATTGGTTTGTCTAAAGAGGTAAAAAATACATTAGCCCTGATTTTATTATTAATTTTTGCAAGAACTTGGTACACTTCGGGAATTACCAACTTTTACACTTTTTATGCGATTAAAGAATATGCACTTTCGATTAAAGAATCTCAGGTCTTTTTGTTCGCATTTTTGGTATCCGGGGCCATCGGGACATTTTTCGGAGGTCCACTGGCAGATCGATTTGGTAAGAAAAACATCATTTCCTTTTCGATGTTGGCGACCGTTCCTTTTTCGATACTAATTCCTTATGTCCCGCCAACGATAGCCTTTATCTTCCTTATTCTTTCCGGGTTTATTTTAATGACCAGTTTTTCTGTTACGGTTGTGTATGCCCAGGAATTAGTGCCAGGGAAAATTGGAACAATGTCCGGTTTGACTGTCGGGCTTGCGTTTGGCATGGGAGCAATTGGCTCAGTCGGTCTCGGGTATATTGCCGACTGGATTGGTTTACAGTCGATGATCACCTGGCTCGGGGTGCTGCCGCTGCTCGGTCTAATCGCCTTCCTTCTTCCTTCTGATCACAAGGTTTGGGAGTGGAATCAAATAAAATAAGGATGGCCCCCGGGGGGTCCATCCTTATTTTATTTCTTGGATTTTACGGAATAATTCCGCCTTTTCTTCATCTGTAAGCATTCTTTCTGCCATTGGGAATAACACATTTTCCTCTTTAGAGAAATGCTCGGTTAAGATAAAGTAGGCATTTTGAATTAATTCAGCTAATTTCTTTTTTTCATCAGTATACCCTTGGCCAACCTCCGCTGCTGATAAAAAAGCACCAATATTTGCTTTCGCTTGATCATGTTCATATTCCATCACCGCAATCGGTCCAGAAGTTGTGCCGATATAGACACCCATCATCGGGAAAAGAACACCCTCTTCTCTTTCTGAATGCGGGTCAAGAGCCGCCTTAAATGCCTTTACCTTCACAATTAATTCGTTAAAATTATTTTCTACATCGATTTCTTGATCAATTTGTTGTGTTAAGCCATATAATTCTTCCAATTGTCCTAATAATGGAGGATGTTCACTTTTTAATTGTTTTAGCCCTTCACATAATTCAGCTTGGGGCATGCCCCCAAAACCACTCATGCAGCCACTCATTATCATTCACCTCATACCTCATTTAATGCCTCAAGTATAAAAGGAACCATCATTTAATGAAGTGACATAGGTCACATTCATCGTTAATTGTTAAAAGCTTGCTTCAAATATGTCTTTTTTATGAAAGCGTTTAATTTTTTGAAAACTTTTAACATTTATCACTCAAAAATGTTTAAAAGTTTCATATAATATAGATAAACCATTTAAGGGAGGGCAAAAACATGAAAACCCCAAATTACCATGACTTTTATCCAAAGGAATTAATAGCAATTGGTGCAAATGATTTAATAACATTAAAAGAATCCGATACGTACAATCCAAGTTCACCTTCTACCCATTGGCTCATTGCTGTAGAAGGGGTACAACTCCCGCAGTCCAAAATTTATTATCATTGGAAAGTGAGTGTTTATCCCGCTAACAGTGAAGGCGATTTTAATTGGCAAAAGCCATTTTATTGTTCCGCACCGATGAAATTAATCGATCATGCTATCGCACTTGCTTCTTCATTGACAGCATCAAGCATAAAAGATGAACTTACCACGGCAGCCCTATTAGAGAAAATAAGCTAAACTCCAAAAAATACTTACCTTCTGCTCCACCTTCTTTTTATCCTCTCTTGTGAAAAAACCTACATATAGTGAATATTATTCTATTATAAAAAAATGCTGCTCGCGTATGGCAAGCAGCATTTTTTTAAGTTAAGCTAACCGGAAGACAATTCCATGTCCGCCTTTTGGATATTCCCACTTGATGTTTTGGTATGGGCACCCGATGCGGCAGCTGCCGCATTCGTGGCAGCCTTCGTAGCCTACCTGCATCCGGGTTCCTTCCCACTTATAAACCTCAGCCGGGCAAAATACTGTACAAATTTTATCGGGACATTGTGTCATGCAAACATCATGGTCAAGCACGGTCAAATGGGACTTGGTATCACACTTAAACCTAAGCAGATATTGTTTTTCCTCGATATTCTTCGTTGACATTATTTCACCGCCTTCCAAGCACGATATAAATCTTGCAACACTCGAAGCGTTCCTTTTTCTGCTGTTACACTCTTCATGATTTGTTTTTGCTTTTCGCGTTTTGGCGTTCCATCAACGGTAAAGAATTTACTCATTGCTTTATTCATCATCGGCACATAATCGTTAAAGTATTGTGGATACTTTTCAAACGTATGGGCCGCATCTTTATACTTCTCTAAGTCTTTAATAATAAAGCTATCAAAAAGCTTCTCACGATAGATATTTAAACTTGATTCACTAAAGTCTTCCCGATGTTTAGCCTCAAGGATTGATTCTGCAGCTAAAAGGCCTGAATGCATCGCCATGTTCGAACCTTCACGATGGATGGCATTAACAAGCTGGGCCGCATCGCCAATTATAATAACGCCATTGCCAGCCACCTTCGGGACCGAACGGTAACCGCCTTCTGGTATCAAGTGGGCAAGATATTCAGCTGATTCTCCACCCGCAATCAATGGTTTAACCATAGGATGATTTTTCAAGTAATCTAGGAGCTCATATGGCTTCAATTTCGCTTTGATCATACTTGAAAGGGTTGTTCCCACCCCGATATTCAAGCTTTCTTTATTCGTATATAGGAAGGCGGTACCAAGATTTCCTTTTGTTGAATCACCAAAAATCTCAATCGTACAGCCTTGGTTATCTTCTACGTTAAAGCGGTCATTAATTTTTTCTTTTGGCAGATTAATAACTTCCATTACCGTTAAGGCTACTTCATCTGGACGGAATTCTTTATGGAAGCCTAATTGTTTCGAGAGGAGCGAGTTAACTCCGTCGGCAAGGACCACAACATCGGCAAACACCTCTCCGTCCGGGCGGTCTGTACGGACACCCACTACCTTTCCGTTTTCCACAATACATTCCGTGACAACCGTTTCGTTGATCAAAAGGGCTCCAGCATCGACTGCCTTTTTCGCAAACCATTGGTCAAACTGCGCCCGTAATACGGTAAAGTTATTATATGGCTCCGTGGCCCATTCCAGACCTTTGTAGCCAAATTGTACGACAGATTCTTTATCCATCATCCAGAAACGCTGTTCAATGACGGGTCTCTCAAGTGGAGCTTCCTTCCAAAACTCAGGGACCAACTCTTCCATTTGCTTACGGTATAATACCCCGCCCATTACGTTTTTAGCCCCAGGGTATTCCCCTCTTTCAATAAGCAATACGTTCAGGCCGCTCTTCGCACAAGTTAAGGCGCAAGATGTACCCGCTGGTCCTGCCCCGACCACAATAACATCAAATTTTTCAGGCATAGCTTATTTCACCGCCTTTTTCGGTCCTTAGCTGCTTAAACTGCTCGATTAGTTTTGGGACGATTTCCATTGCGTCTCCCACTATTCCATATGTGGCGACATCAAAGATAGGTGCGTTCGGATCTTTATTGATGGCGATGATAAACTCTGAGTTTTTCATTCCGACGACATGCTGAATTGCACCTGATATTCCAATCGCAAAATAGATTTTTGGTGTTACCGTTTCCCCGGTTTGACCAACTTGCTGCTCATGCGGCAGCCAGCCAGCTTCGACAACGTCACGTGTACCGCCGACACTTGCTCCAATCGTATCTGCCAATTCATGAATTAGCTGGAAGTTTTGCAAATCTCCCATTCCCTTACCCCCACAGACAATCACATGGGCATCAGCCAAATTGGCTTTTTTTGTTACATCATTCACAATTCGGAGCACTTTTGTGCGCATATCTTCTTCTTGCAATGATATGCTCTCTTCAATAATTTTGCCTAGTCTTGAAGTATCCGGTTCTAATGCCTTCATGACCTTTGGTCTGACAGTGGCCATTTGCGGACGATGCTTCTTACAAAGAATGGTTGCCATAATATTACCGCCAAAGGCTGGGCGGCTGGCCTCTAGTAATCTATTGTCTACATCCACGTCCAACATCGTTGTATCTGCTGTTAAACCAGTATTTAAATCTGTAGCGACGGCACTTGCTAGGTCTTTCCCGTTTGGTGTCGCCCCGTAAAGGATAATTTCTGGTTTGTATTTTTCCGCCAGGAGCATTACGCCTTTCATATAGGACTCTGTCCGATAATTCTTTAATACTGGATGGTCAACCATGTAAACTTGATCAGCACCATAAGCAATCACTTGATTGGCTAATGATTTAATTTCACTGCCTAATAAGAATCCCGATAGCGGAACTTGTAATTTATCAGCCAGCTTCCTGCCAGCTCCAAGCAATTCTAGGGAAACACCTTCGATTTTCCCATCGTTTTGTTCGATGAATATCCAGACTCCACGAAAATCGTCTAGATTCATGTAAACCCCTCCCTGCGAGACAAGATTAATCTTTATTATTTAGATGACTGGATTGTTAACAGGTCCTTTTTCTCCATCAGGACTTCCATAAGCTGGCTAACCTGCTCATCAGAAGAACCCTCAAGCCGTATGCCGCCTTCTGGCCGTGGAGGTGTGAACATTTTACCAACGATAGTTGGTGAACCTTTTAGTCCGAGCTGTGTGCGTTCTACATTTTCAAGATCACTTACTGCCCAGATTACCGGCTCATATCTTGCTGCTTTAATCATGTTTGGCATTGGTGAATATTCGATATCATTAATTTCTTTTTCAACAGTTAATAAACAAGGCAGTTCAGACTGAATTAATTCATAGCCGCTCGTTAATTTCCGCTTTATTAAAACGGTTTTTTCCTGCTGATTGACTTCCGAAACTTCGATTACATTGGTAACCGGGGGAATATCCATTCTTCTTGCGATACCTGGTCCAACCTGTCCGGTATCCCCATCAATGGCATGTTTCCCGCAAATAACCATGTCCACGGGAAGGTCTTTACTAATTCTCTCGAGTGCTTTAGATAGGGCATAACTCGTTGCAAGTGTATCTGCGCCAGCAAAAGCACGGTCAGAAATTAAATAACCT
The DNA here is from genome assembly GCF_001026695.1 of Neobacillus vireti. Taxonomy (GTDB): domain Bacteria; phylum Bacillota; class Bacilli; order Bacillales; family Cytobacillaceae; genus Neobacillus; species Neobacillus vireti. Next base: position 280,770 of record NZ_LDNB01000002.1, on the reverse strand, counting down.
CTATCTGCACCTATTTCAATGCTCTTTTTAATAACAGCTGTTGCTTGCGGCGGCCCCATCGACAAAACCGAAATCGTACCGTCTGTCTTTTCCTTGATTTTTACGGCCTCTTGAACAGCATGGGCATCGTAAGGGTTCAAGATAGCTGGCGCACTTCGGCGGTCGAGTGTGTTAGTTTTTGGATTAATTTTAATGATTTTTGTATCGGGTACTTGTTTGACACATACGACAATGTGCATGTAGGATTTTCCCTCCTCCATTTAATCTCTAGATTGTTGAAAGCGTTTGCTTCCTTTGGTTATAAAAAATGCTTTTAGTAACGATATATGAATCGCAACACAAGCATAGTACCAAACAATGTTGTTTTCTTTTTTTCTTTTGGCTAAGTTAAAGAGAATGTTCCGTTCCAGGNCGCCTGCGGGGTCTCACCTGTCCCGCTGCTCCCGCAGGAGTCTCGCGCCTTCCACTCCAATCAACATTGTGCTTAAAATCAACAATGTTCTTTACCACAGCTTTTCTTGTAAATAAATCTAGGAAAACTTAAATCAACTTAATAAACTCTGTGCCGTTTCTATGTAGTGGTTAAATTAAATAAATGAAGTTAATGCAATGATTCGTTGAAGTGAATAAATCTAATGTTTATCGCAATGTTAAAATCAAGGAAAATAGTACTAATATAACTATAAGAAATATTGAGATATAAACAATGATAAAAATCACAGTATGTCAATTATTGTAGGAATTAATGATTAGCTGCGGGAAAAGAAGTTGGCGTTTGCGTCGCCTCTGAGGAGTTTGAAAGTGAATATTTTGTTTTCAAAAGGTGCCGGAAGGCCTTTCTAACAGTATAATATTATTCCGGCATTAGTAGAATATAAGGCCTTCATTATCGCCGCTTTAACAGGGACATTTACAATTGTTAAACCATTTTCATTATTATTAGACTAATAGCTTAGGCCACACCATCATCATCTGTTTAAAGGCAATTTTGACTTCTTCATTGGGTTTTGAAGCTTGTCCCATAAACCTTTGGTACTCATTTATTAATTCGTCTAGTTCTTGGCTGTATTTTATCGTTTCTTCACTCGTATAGCCAAATGTAGTTGCGCTATTAATCATTAATTCTCTTTTGACTTTTATCTCTTCAATCATTTCAGATTGACTGTTACTATACGTATACAATGTGATCCCCCTACTCATTACACTCTTACTATTCACCATTAAGAAAAGTAGACTACTTGAAAAATTATGCCAAGAATTTATCTAAAAGTAAACACTTTCGCAAAAGTAGACAAAACATTCTATTTCTTTCGTTTTTCGACAAATTCCTTTTGTTTTTTCTTGTATTTACGACAAATTTCATACGGATTATTTATTGATAACTAAAAAACTGGCCGCGGAAGCTGCAGCCAGTTTTTTCTTATTTAGATATTTCTTCCTTTTCGTAAATCGGCACCCAGCCTTCAGTCGTGACAAAAATTCTAACGGCGACCACTTTCCTGTCTTCTTCAAGTGTGAAGTAATGTCTAGTATTTTCGGGAACTGAAATCAAATCTCCCGGATTAAGATGGACTTCGAAAAACTCGCCATCTTTCCCCTGGATAACAAATACACCGTGCCCGCTCACAATAAAGCGGACTTCATCATCAGTGTGATGATGTTCATTTTTAAAGTTGGTAAGCAAGACGTCTAGATTGGGTGTATTATCAGATAATGAGATGACATCTTGAGCTTTATAGCCTCTTCTAGCGGAAACATCAGCAATTTCTTCCGCAAAGGTACTAAGAATTTCTTCCTTTTCCTCCTCACTCAAAAGATACTTTTCAACGAGCGATGCCGGAAGTTTGCTAATATCCCAATTTTCATAAATAACTTCCTGTGATTCTAGGAAGCTTGCTACCTCCTCTTGTCCGTGGATTTGGTCTTCATTGCTATGAAATGTAATATATGCCATGTTTATCAACTCTCCCTTTTTAATTATACAACCTTAAATAATTGATATGGTTTATGCTCTAGCAAACGTAATTGGTAGCGGAATAAAAATTCTGATGCTTCAAGGATTTTTTTCGCCTCGAAAGCATTTCTTCCCCACACTGTAATGCCATGGTTTCTAATTAAAACGGCTCCAGTATCTCCAGAAACATGTTCAGAAAAGGCATGCGCAAGTGTCGGAATATGGGCATAGTTGCGAATGATTGGGATTTTGAGGACAGCCTCTTCTTCCCACTTATCAAAAGCCTTAATCAGCTCTTGCCCTTTAAAGGTAACTTCACCATTGTCTCCATACACTTCCGAAATGACGTTATTATCAATCGTATGGACATGGAGACTGCAGCAGGCATTCGTCTTGCGGTAAATCTCAACATGAAGAAGTGTTTCAGCAGATGGCTTTAAATGCGTTTCTTCAACGGCATGACCGAATTCGTCCACAAGGAGGAAATCCTCGGCTGTACGCTTGCGTTTGTCCTTGCCACTTGCCGTCACCAAAAATCTAAGTGGATGATCACTTACTTTAATCGCAAGGTTGCCGCTTGTTCCCATAAACCAGTCCCGCTTTGCCAGCTCATCCTTTACATCAGCTAATTCAGTCCATCTTTCCTCTAGCATGTCAGCTCACCTACCCCAATTCTTTTTTTGATTTCATTGATACAATCAAAGAAAGTAGTAAACCCTTGATGGTTAATCCCCCATTCCCCGCATTTTTCCAACAGTAAATCACGGGCCAGCACAAAATCAGCATGTTTAGCGGCCTCAAGATCGGTTACTGAATCGCCAATGACGATTTTGAAGCTGTCTTCACTATGATTTAGTTTTCGAATGATACTTGGCTTGCAGCAGCCGCAATCATTTTTACACAATGAATCGCATTCATTAGGCCAAAGAATCTTAATTGTCTCTCCCGAAAAATCAGATTCATTACAGTAAATCCCAGCAAACGGTGAATAATCTGCTAAAATCGGCTGAAGAAAAAAGTCGATACCGCCGCTGACAATATTTAAAGGGATCCCTTCCTGCTGTGCAAATTCAACAAACTCTTTGAATCCTGGACGAATCCTGGCATTTTCAATCACAAACGCAGTAATTTCTTCCTTCAAGGTACTTGGTAAAAGCGAAAATAATTTTCCTACGCCCTCATTAATCGACATCTGGCGGGAAAGGATTTGATCTTTAATCGCCACCCATTCTGGAGGGGCAAATTTTCTCATTATGGCAATGATGTTATCACTTTCGGTTACGGTTCCATCAAAATCACAATAAATTACCGGATTTGTCATTTAGGCAGTCACCTCAGCATTTCCCCAGAGCTGGAGCGCCTTTTTTAGCTCAACGTACTGTTCAGCTCCCTCAACTAGGAGTTTTCCTTGGAGATTGGTCTCAATAGCCTGCCGGAATGCTATGCCGCCGCCGCGAGCCCCGTCTGGATGGCCATGAACTCCTCCACCTGCGTTAATCACAGAATCGATTCCGAAATCACGGATTAACAATGGTACTAATCCCGGATGAATGCCAGCTGAAGGAACAGGAAATGACTTTTTAAATACGTCTTCCTTCGTCAACTCACTCGCAATCGAAAGTGCCGATTCTTGCTCTAGGGCTACTGTTCCATACGGCGATGGGAACAATGATAAATCTGCTCCTGCATAACGGAGGAGCTTGCCAAGGAGCAAGGAGTGTGCCAATCCATATTCGCGAGCGGAAGTGAATGCACCGCTTACTGCAGGATGTGCCATCAGCGGTAAAGCAATTTCATCGTCCTCTCTTAATTCTTGCAGAACATCGAGACCGTAGGCAAACACATTAAATAGTAGGAGGTCGGCACCATGTTCTGCAGCCTTTCTTGCTTTTTCCCTTAACTGTGTTGTTCTGCCGGTTAGGTTCACTGCGTATAGAGTGCGATGTCCAGTTTGTTCTTGTACTTCTCGCAGCGCTTGTTTCCCGGCAGTAATTCTTTTTTCAAATGGCGTCAGCTCATTTTCAAAAAGGATTTCATCATCCTTTACTAAGTCAACTCCCCCAAGTGCTTGCTGTTGGAGCTGACGCGCCAAGAAGGTAATGTCTTTTCCTAGCACACCTTTAAAAATGCTCATTAATAGCGGGCGGTCAAACACTTTTATTTTTTCACGAATGCCTTTGATACCAAACCTTGGACCCGGGAAAAAACTCTTTAATCCGTCATCAAATTGCAAATCCAGCAGTTTGATTTTTCCATCCAAAGAAAGCTTTCCGAAGACAGTTGTTAAGATAGCAGGAAGATCGTTGGAAAAATTAATCGTTGGATAGGCAATCCGAATAAGGGATTGATCAACATAGTTAGAAGGTAATCCCTCAATCGAAACAACTCTGCCTTTATGCTTGCGGAGCTGATTTTGCTCTAACTCAGGCAAATTGGTCCAGGAACCAACCGTTAAACCAAGTGCAATTTCCTCGGCTTTTTTTTCTGGATTTTTTTCATCATGTAAGAGATAGGTTGCAATTAATTCAGACATTTTTTTCAAACTTCCTTTCGATAAAACATAAAAAAACCTCTTCAAAAAAGAAGAGGTTAGCATGACAAACTAACATCTTCTCATCTTTCAGCTTGTCGCTGCAAGATTTAGCACCGTGCTTAACTTTGGTTAAGTCGGTTGCCGGGCTTCATCGGGCTTTTCCCTCCGCCTGCTCTTGATAAGAAAACGATTCGTAATTATTTACTTTTTAACGTTGCTTAACTTATTTTGGATTATCCCAAGAAAAAGATAAAATGTCAATCTATTTTTCGAAAATTTCTAAACGACTTATTCTTCTGACTGCTTCCGCTAACCGGTCCTCTGATGATAATAAACCAACACGGACATAGCCCTCGCCAAATTCTCCAAAGCCTATCCCCGGTGCTACCATGATATGTGCTTTTTCAAGAAGAATGGTTGAAAATTCCTCAGATGAATATCCTTCCGGAACCTTAAGCCAGGCAAAAAATGAGCCTTTTGGGGCGGTGACATTCCAACCAAGCGAATGAAGGCCAGTAATTAAAACGTTGCGCCTTCGTTCGTACAGTTCATTTAGTTCGTTCACACAATCCTGAGGACCCGTCAATGCAACGGCAGCCGCCTCTTGTACCGCGCCAAATAAACTGACATATAGATGGTCCTGCAAAAGTTCAATCGCGGAAATGACACTCTCATTGCCCACTGCAAATCCAACTCGCCAACCCGCCATATTATAGGTTTTCGATAGCGTGTAGATTTCAATTCCCACTTCTTTCGCACCGTCTGCTTGTAAAAAACTAATTGGTTTAACGCCGTCAAAGCCAATCGCACCATAAGCAAAATCATGAACGATGCAAATATCATTTTCACGGGCCAAATTGATAGTTTCTACAAAGAACTCCTCACTCGCGGTCGCACCGGTAGGATTATTCGGGTAATTGAGAAACATTAATTTTGCTTTTGATAAAACAGTTGAATCTAGTTCTTGATAATCCGGTAAGAAACCATTTTCTTCTCGTAATGGCATGGTAACCATTTCCGCCTTTGCAAGGGCAACACCCGACCAATAATCAGGATAACCAGGGTCGGGAACGAGGATGGTATCGCCAGAGTTTAATAAACACTGAGGAATCTCAACCAGACCCGCTTTACCGCCAAATAATATTGCCACCTCTTTGTCGGGATCAATGGTCACACCATATTCTCTTTGATAAAAATCTGCTGCCGCTTGTTTTAAGTAACTAAATCCTTGAAAAGGCGAATATTTATGGTTGAGCGGATTGGCCGCTGCTTCCTGAAGCTTTGCGACAATATGCGGTGGTGTCGGTTGATCTGGATTGCCTTGTCCTAAGTTAATTACATCATGGCCCGCGGCTATATATTCGCCAACTTTTTTAACAAGACCGGCAAAAAATTGTTTTGGTAGACTATTCAAAAGTTCCGATGGCGGAAACTGCTTCATCGATCTCACCTGCTTTTTTATTTTCAAATAATTGTTGAATTTCTAGTGACAAATGTTATAACTTTTAGATTAGCTTGTAAAGGGAAAATTTCAAAAGCGGTGAAGATTCATAAAATTAAAGTTTTCTTATCGTTACCTTTCGGATGGATTGGCTTGGCGATAAAATAAAAAATATTGACACCCATTACTTAAACTTGTTATAGTTTTTATCAGATTGAAAAAACTGAAAACTTTATTTACTCTTATCATGAGCTGGCTGAGGGATTGGCCCTTTGAAGCCCAGCAACCGACCGGAAAACCATTATGAAATGGGGCGCCTATTCGCGCCGGGGATAATCCCCTAACAGGCACGGTGCTAATTCCAACAGAAGGTTTGTCTTTCTGAGAGATAAGAGGTGCGAAGAATAACCGTCTTCTAGCCTCTTTCAGATGAGAAAGAGGCTTTTTTAGTGCCGAAATAAGCACGAATAAGCCTCCACTAAATAGGAGGAAATTTAGAAATGAGTCTATTAAAGCAAACAACTTATCAGCCATTAACCGAAACTTCTGCCACTGAGTTGGCATTAGCATTAAACCTTTTTTCTGATAACCCTGAGCTTTCCTGTAAGGAGATTGGTGATGGGAATCTTAATTTAGTTTTTCATATTGTCGACGATAAGAACAGAAAAGGTGTAATCATCAAACAAGCTCTTCCATATGCCAAAGTTGTGGGTGAAAGCTGGCCATTGACACTTAAAAGGGCAAAGATTGAAGCAGATGCCCTGTTAACTTTTGGTTCTATTGCTCCAAAGTATGTTCCAGAGGTTTACTATACGAATGATGTGCTGGCTGTGACCGTCATGGAAGACCTCTCCCATCTTTTAATTGCGAGAAAGGGCTTCATAAAAGGCGAAACCTACCCGCTTCTATCCCAACATCTGGGTGAATATCTGTCGAAAACACTATTTTTTACATCGGATTATGGATTAGGTCCGTCTATAAAAAAAGAACAGGTTCAAAAGTTTATCAATCCAGAGCTTTGCAAAATCACCGAAGATTTAATTTTCAACGATCCATTCTTTGATGCAGAGACCAACGAATTCGAGGCTGGCTTACGTACTACAGTCGAAGCCCTTTGGAAAGATGATGAACTGAAATTTCATGTGAACGTATTGAAAAAAAGCTTTTTAACAGAAGCAGAAGTTCTCCTTCATGGAGATTTGCATACTGGAAGTATTTTTGCCAATGATTCGGAAACAAAAGTTATTGACCCTGAATTCGCGTTTTATGGCCCCGCTGGATTTGATATTGGCCAGGTATTTGCGAATCTCCTTTTCCAAGTCATCGTGAACGAGCAAAACCATGTTCTCTTTATTAATCATCTTGAAACAGTGTGGAATGTATTTGAAGAACAATACAAGCACCTTTGGAATACTGAAAATAAGGAAAATCTAGCGCAAACCTCCACATTCTTAAACTACATTTTAGCTAAGTTTTTCGAGGATGCTCTTGGTTTTACTGGCTGTGAGTTAATCAGAAGAACAATTGGGCTTGCCCATGTTGCCGATTTAGATAGCATTGAAGAGGAGAAAACTAGATTAGCAGCCAAACGTAAAACGTTGGAACTTGGAGGAATCCTAATCAAACAGAGGAAAGAAATCAAGAATCTTGGAGCTTTCATTGGTACGGTTAAAGGAGTCCTTTAATCGAAAAAGCAATCCGATGTTATTCGGATTGCTTTACTACTTTGGTATCGCAACATTGTTATCGTTTATTGGAAGGGTGATCCGAAAAATCGTCCCTTTCCCTTCTTCACTTTCAACGATAATGGTTCCTTTATGTTCTGCAATAATCCGAAAGCTTACCATTAATCCAAGGCCAGTACCTGAGTCCTTAGTTGTATAAAATGGTTCACCAAGCTTATTTATGATTTCTTTCGGTATTCCGCATCCTTCATCCTCAATCGAGATACTCATTCGATCCGCTAGTTTCTTAATAGTAATGGTAATATTCCCGCCTTCTGGCATTACCTCAATGGCATTTTTAATTAAATTAATAAAGACTTTTTTCAACTGATTTGGTTCGCAAAAAATAGGTGGAAGCTGTTCATTATAGTTCGTAACAAATTGAACATTGTGAAGGACCGCTTGTGCAGTGAGCAAGTCGACAGTCTCCTTCATGATTTGAGTTATTTCCTTCTCTTCATACCTAGTTGCCTGCGGTTTAGCAAGAATCAGAAATTCATTGATAATCGAATCAATTCGCTGAAAGCTCCGAGGTAATAACCTGATAATACATCGAATGCTCTTTCATGATACTGCCTTCAAGTAATTGGATGAAACCTTTTAACGCTGTCATCGGATTGCGAATTTCATGGGCAATTCCTGCCGCTAATTCGCCAATTACATTCAAGGTATCTGATTTTCGCAGATGCTCCTGCATTTCTATCTTTTCCGATATATCCTTAAAAACGGTAAAATTCAATCCCTCAACGATTTCCGCTTTTGAGGAATATTCAAAGTACCTTTTTTTTTCATCTTCTTTTTCTACCATGATTATAGAGGTACTATGCCCATCATTGAGAACCTGTTCAAAATGTTTGATTATTTCCTGTATATTGCTTTCATGATGGGTATATAAGTCGTATAACCGCAGTCCGATTAATCTTTCCTTTGGGAGGCTAAGCATTTTTTCACCAGCCAAATTAATATCAACGATATGATGCTGATTATCCCATAAAATAAGGCCATCGATGGAATCTTCAAAAATCCGTCTGTACCTTTGTTCGCTCTTCTGCAAATCAGTTTCCATCTTCAGCATTTCACTAATTTTAAGAGGTAAAGTGTTTTCCTGTTTAATCTGCTTCTCCACTTATAGCCACCCCGCGAACATAAATAATCGTCCAATAAATAGTATTATAAGTCATATATTCTACATCCAACAAGAAAAATCCTTTTCGCATGTTAAGCAAATTTTTAATGACCATTATCGTAAAAAAAACGCAAAGCACTTGTGTGCTTTGCGTTTTTTCATTACCTACAACATAGGGTTTTCATGCTTCGCTTTTAAACGCTGCCATCTTTTTTCTACTTCTGCTTCAAACTCTTCTAAAATAGGTTTGTTTTCATCTTTTAATAGATGTTTTGTTTTACCCATATATTTTAACCAATTAGAAAGTGGAATCCGTTTTTTCTTATCCTCTGGATTGTAAGTAATCGTTGTTTCCCCTTGTTCTACTTCATAAAGTGGGAAGAAGCAGGAATTTACTGCAGCTTCAACAATTGTTGTACCGAATCGGTCGTCCGATTTCCAGTTTAAAGGACACGCGATTAAGAGTTTCCCGTACACAGGTCCTACATTTTGTGCATACCACTGTGCTTTTGCACCCTTTTTCACCAAGTCTTGCGGGAAGGCTTCTGAACCAGTAAATACATACGGTATATTGGTAGCAGCCATGATTTGCGCTGTATCCTTATGGTGGAAGGCTTTACCGCGCTGTGTTCTTCCAACACCAGAAGTACTGGTCATATGCCCAAGTGGCGTCGAATAGGACATTTGTGAACCAGTATTCATATAGCCTTCGTTATCATATTCTAGCATAATTAATTTATGTCCGCGAAGTGCCGTACCAATTGCCGAACCCATTCCGATATCCATTCCGCCATCACCAGTAATCATTACAAATGTAGCATCGTCATCTACCTCGATTTCACCGCGTCGCTTTAGTTCCATAAAGGCTTCAAGCGTACCGGATAATGTGGCAGCACCATTTTGGAACAAATTGTGAATCATTGTCTGCTTATGTGAAGTGTTTGGATAGCCAGTTGTTGTAACATAGGCACAGCCTGTTTGGAATAAGGTAACGACATCGCCTTCGATGCCTTTAAAGAATAATTCCAGGCCAGCGAATATTCCACACCCAGGACATGCGCCGTGACCTGAGGCAATTCGTTTCGGTTTCCCTGTAAGCGCACGGAGCGGTGGTATTTTCACCTTTAATTTATTCGTTTCTTCATCCATTTTCACATCAATTAAGCCAGTTTTGAATGCTTCCCCATGTTGTGGTAAAATGACTGGCTTCAGAATTTTCTCCGGATCACCAGGAACATGGCCATAGTAATCAAACGGCTTTTCAGCTCTTCCTTTATTCATAGCGTCAATGACCATATCAAAGAAAGCTTGCGCATCAGTTGCATAAAAATCCTTACCGCCTAGTCCAAAGACACGACTTAAGACAATGGTTTGATTTCCTTTATCATCTTGAAGAGCTGACTTCACTTCATGGGTTAAGTTTGGACCATTAGCACCGTATGAATCAGCACGTTCACCCACTAATAATGCTTTCACATTTTTTAGGGCCTCGCGGATTTCCTTCGCCGGGAATGGACGGATGATATTCGGACTAATAACGCCTGCTTTAATCCCTTTTGCACGAAGCTGATCAACAACATCCTTGGCCGATTCGGCGGCAGAGTTTAATAAGAATAAAGCGACATCAGCATCTTCCATTTTATATAAATCAAGAACAGGATATTCACGGCCGGAAAGCTTGGCGTATTCGGCAGCAACTTCTCTAAATACCTCACCGGCATTATAGATTGCTTCCGACTGTTGGAAATGATTGTTGATGAAATCATCGCCACTCATATGGGCGCCAATCGTGACTGGTTTTTGCGGATCTCTGATAAAATTGTAATCAGTTGGGCACTCGCCAACAAATTGCTGTACCACTCTTCGATCATTAAAGTATTCCACCCGCCTCTTTTGGTGAGAGGTAAAGAAACCATCATAGGCCACAATAACTGGCAGTCTTACTTTAGAATGCTCGGCAATTTTCAATGCCATGACGTTCAAATCGTAAACGGCTTGCGGCGTCTTTGCTGTTAAAATAACCCATCCTGTATTCAAGGCATAATAAAGGTCGGAGTGATCACCCCTAATATCAAGCGGTCCGCTAACTGAACGAGTTACAAGGTTCATGACCATAGGAAAACGAGTTCCCGATTGTACTGGCATCTGTTCTATCATATATAAGAACCCATTTGCACTTGTGGCATTAATCACCCGTGCCCCTGTCGCAGCGGCACCATAACAAATACCTGCTGAACCATGTTCGCCGTCTGCCGGGATCAGTTTAATATCGTGTTCACCGCGGGTTTTCATTTGATCTAAAAATTGTGCTACTTCTGTAGATGGAGTAATTGGGAAATAGCCCATAATATGATAATTGATTTGTGCAGCTGCCATTGCAGCCATTTCATTTCCTGACTCAAAGGTAGATACTTGTTCAGCGATACCTTGAGTTGTTAATTTATCTTCTAACATTGCCATTAGTAACTGCCTCCTGACACATAAGGAAAGTTTTGCTTCACGCGATGTTCATCTGCATAACCGATCAGTTCACGAAGATTGCCAAGTGCATCGGTAGGACATGCTTCTACACATTTGAGGCAGCCTTTGCAAAATTGGTAATCAATTCCTTGGAGGAACATTTGTTTTCGGCCGCGCTTATCTTCTCCGTCTTCCCAAACAAAACAAAAATCCGGACAAACATTATCACATGCTGCACAATGAATACATTTATCTTGTTGAAACTCTGGCAGGAATCCTTGGCGAGAACCACCTAAATCTTTAAAAATACTATTCGCCTGGGAAACAATAACCCCGCCAATTTCTTGAGTCATATAGCCAAGCTGTGGAAGTGCCCTGGTGAATTTTTTCCCTTCAGCACTTTCTGGCACGTCATATGTTTTAAATTGAACCTCATTATAACCGCGATCAAAGGTCCGAATATTCGGTTCAACCAAGTGTGGATATTTCTTTGTAAAGGTCTTACGAATCACATCTCTCATTGATTCCGGATCTAAGAAATCACAGATACGATATAAAGCACCAAGCATAGCGGTATTTACTTTTGTTTTTTCTTCTACAGCAATCGTTAAGGCATCGACAATCGCAAGAGTGCCATATTCTAACTGTAAATCATGTCTAACATCATCAAAATCTCTTGCTGTATTCACCAAAACAATCCCATCAGCATTAAGGCCGCTGACAACATTTACTGTCTTATAAAGCGCTTCATGAAAAACACCAACAATATGCGGCTGTTCAATTGGGCTATGATCCCTAATTTCCACATCTGGGTCACAAAAACGGACGAAGCTTTTTACAGGTGATCCTTTTTTCTCGGATCCATAGGATGAAAAGTTTGACCCCTTTAAACCAAGGCTAAAAACACCGGCTTCAGCCAACATTTTTCCAGCTAGGTTTGCTCCCAGCCCTCCGATAGATTCTAAGCGGATTTCAAAGAATCCCAATTCATTTTTTTTCGGTAATATAGACATAGTGTCCCTCCCACTTTTTCGTTCAAGAGTTCATGCGAAAACAAAAAAATTAACTTCCCCATAGCAATTGTAGGACTATACATCTGTTTACGCTGTGACAAATGTTATACATTACGAAAGAAATTCTATAACACATTATTTCCGGACACTAAAAACGCCAATTTAGATGGATTTATAGCACACATTCAATTATATAACAGAACATTTCTTGTAGTATAACAGAACAAAAAGACCCGCCACTATCGAAGCGCAGTGGCAGGTCTTGGCTTTTTATTTAATAATAGATCCTATATGACAATCCTTTTAGACACTATTCGGCTTCTATCTTTTTAGACTAAAATAAGTTATAATTATTCATTGTTTATTTTTAAAAAGGAGTTTTTTTATGAATGTCATCTGTTCTACCTTGAACGCCAAATATATCCATACAAACCTGGCAATTCGTTATTTAAAAGCTTACGCCGCTCCGGATTTTGACATACAAATAAAAGAGTACACTATTAAGGATCCAATTATGAACATCGTTTCCGACCTATATCAAGCGAATCCAACCGTGATTGGATTTAGCTGCTATATCTGGAATATCGAAGAAACCCTTAAAGTCGTAAATATGCTTAAAAAAATCAATCCTTCTATCTTAATTGTCTTAGGAGGCCCTGAAGTAACATATGATACGACTGAGTGGATGGAAAATCACCCTTATATTGATTTTATTGGTATCGGCGAGGGTGAACAAACGTTTAAACAACTGCTCACCGAAATAGAAACGGACAAAAATTATCAGAAGGTTCCTGGGATTGCTTATCGGGAAAAAGGTCAAATCAAGAAAACGTTACAAATGAATAAGCTCGATCTTAAAGAACTTCCGTCACCATACCGCTTTCCTGAGGACATAGGGAGTCTTGGGAAACGTGTCACATATATCGAAACAAGCCGAGGCTGTCCGTTTAGCTGTCAATTCTGCCTCTCATCGATAGAAGTCGGAGTTCGTTATTTTGATCGAGAAAATATTAAGGAAGATATTCGCTATTTGATGGCCAATGGAGCCAAGACAATTAAGTTTGTGGACAGGACATTTAATATTAGCCGAAGCTATGCAATGGAAATGTTCCGCTTTCTTATTGATGAACATCTTCCCGGCACCGTATTTCAATTTGAAATTACCGCTGATATCATGCGTCCAGAGGTAATTGAATTTCTTAATCAAGAGGCGCCAAGAGGGCTCTTCCGCTTTGAAATAGGTGTTCAGTCAACCAATGATTATACAAATGAGCTCGTAATGCGCAAGCAAAATTTTTCAAAGTTGACTAGAACTGTCACAATGGTAAAAGAAGGAAGAAAAATTGATCAGCATCTTGATTTGATTGCTGGTCTTCCAGAAGAAGATTATTCATCATTTCGTAAAACTTTCAATGATGTGTTTGAAATGCGGCCTGAAGAATTGCAATTGGGGTTTCTGAAAATGCTCCGAGGAACAGGTCTACGACTCCGAGCTGAGCAGCATCAATATGTCTTTATGGATCATTCACCATATGAAATCCTGTCTAATAATGTTCTATCTTTCGATGATATTGTTAGAATTAAACAAGTAGAAGACGTGTTAGAAAAATATTGGAATGATCATAGAATGGATACTGCCGTTGAATACTTGGTAACGAGTATTTTTCCTTCCCCATTTGATTTCTTTCAAGAATTTGGTTCTTATTGGGACATGCAGGGCTGGTCAAGAATCGGTCATCAGCTTGAGGACTTATTCCTGCGCTTAAATTCTTTCCTTGAACAGAAATCGGCAGGAAATCTTGAAGTCATTAACGGACTCATGAAGTATGATTATTTAAAAAATCATAAATACAAACCGAGAAAGCCTTGGTGGGGCCCAACACTCGATAAAGGTCAGCGCTCACAGCTTTATAAACAAATCCTTGAGAATCGACAACTTCTCGGGCAAGAATTCTTTGAGCTTAAACTCGATGAAAAGGAATTATATAAGCATACAATGCTTGAAGAACTTTCCTTTGATTTAACAAAGTATTTAGCAACTGGAGAAATTGATCAGCAGCCTGCCTATTTATTAGCCTATTTTGACCCGATAAACGATCGGACACTTATTTTTCCATTTAATGAATTGAAATAAGCCGGAAATTCCGGCTTATTTTTTAACCTCTTCCTTTTTTTCCTAATTTTGAATTGCGGTTTGCAAACCTAATGGCATTGTTATTATCGGTAAATTCTGCTGAGAATTCACTTTCCTGAATATTTTTGTGAGGTGTTTTCGTATATTTTTCTACTGCATCAAATTCAGCTTTCCTCTTCGCCATAAAGTAATCCTCCTAAAATGTAATCGTACATAGATAGTTTTCATCATATTGCCTGCAATCATTCCTTTCCTTATTTTTCATAAATAAAATTACCCTTGACGTAGAAAATAAAGAAAAAAGAGGTGTGAGCAGCATGACTAAAAAATCAAAGCATGGGTCTATTGAGCAGGTAACTATTGAGGAAACAATGCCACATCAAATGAATGCTCCAAGCTTTAAGGGTACCGACATCAAAATGAAGGACCCATTTGTCAATAAATATGGAGTGACTATCGGAGACAGTTTATATGCCTCTGACAATTCCCCTTTAGAAAACTGGTCTGTGGATACTGCCCCAGAGATTATGGCCGGCGATGATTGGGTTCATCCTACTAATGATATTGGCTGGAACACAACCGAAAACCGGGAGCTGCTTGAAAGCAAGCGGAAACCACAAGCATCCCCCTTTATGCACCCAACAAAAGATGCAGGAAAAGGGACAGATTGATAAGAAAAGTGCAAGCGCCCTGGTCAGCGGCGTATGGCCTGGAGCACTCCAACCGAGATAAAGGAAACACGGTGAGCAGAGTGAATCGATGTTGACTTATCGTAGGGCGGAGCGCGAAGGACACTAGCCGCTAGGGCGCTGGAGCTAGACAGTATCCAATTCCGAAAAACATTACCACTTATGAAAAACGGTTTGCAACTAAATAATATTTATACAGCGGTTAAAAAACCGTTGTAATAATTATTAGGAGTGGAACATAATGGCTAATAGCAGCAACAAACTACTAGTACCAGGAATTGAACAATATTTAGATCAAGTAAAATACGAAATTGCCCAAGAATTTGGTGTCCACTTAGGTTCAGATACAGTTTCTAGAGCGAACGGATCTGTAGGCGGGGAAATTACCAAAAGACTCGTACAGCAAGCTCAAGCCCAAATGTCTGGACAATTTAACAAACAATAATTAAATATACATGGAAAAAAGTCCGGTATTTAGCCGGACTTTTACTTATTTTTATGTTTTTCATTATGTTTTTCGTTATGTTTTTCATTATGTTTACCGTTATTTTTTCCGTTGTTCCTGCCGTTAGTATTTTCTTTATTTTTTCCGTAGTGATTCCCGTTATCTTTTCCATAATTTTTGGATTTTTGATTCTCGTTAGATTTTTCCTTTTGGTAATATTGTTTTTTTTGCTGGCCATTGTTTTGTTTCAATGGCTCTTCTTCCATTTTCTTCAACTGCCCTGGGGGCATTGACTTTCCGCCCCATTGATGGGGTTCTCTAGGCGATTTATTTTTTTCGTTTTGATGGACGCCGTTATCAGGTTCTACCTGTTTTTTTAATTGCCCTGGTGGAACTGTTTTACTAGGCTCGGATGAAACAGCATTATTTTCCTGCTTTGTTTCAATAGATTTCTGTATCTCCTTCTTTTTGTTTTTCCCGTTATTAGCTGACTCAATTATTTTGCTTTCTTGATACCTTCCTGCAGTAATTCCTAGTTCATGTGCTTTATCTAAGTCTTTTTCTGTAGCAGTTACAACTGTCAGTTCTAAATGCTGATTGTTTACCGCTGCTTTAATCTTATCCATATTTTTTTGCAACTCTTTTTCTACATTTTCGTCTGGTTGTTTGGTCCTGACAGTAGAAATAATCACTTGTTTGTTATCGTTTATAAATCCTGCATTTTTCATTTCTGTTAAAATAGTCGCGGTTAATTCAGATACGTCCTTATTTTTCCAATTAATTAATTGTGAAATGATCATCTTACCGGATTGATTATACCCAATTAACTCGACCACCTGCATTTTTTTATTTACACCCAGCTCTATACTTGGGTTTACATCAATCGACATATAGGCATAGGCTTTATTATTTTGATACATCGGAATATAAGAGCCAAGAAAAATCATTAGAGCAGCCATAACAGCCCAAACGGTTTTACGCTTAAAAATAGTAAAAAAACGGTTTGGTCGATAAGGATTTACGCTTTCAATCGGAAAAAAGTGAATTTCTTCACCGATTGCATAGAAGTGGTCTTGTTTGTTTGCACGCAAAAATTCACCTTCGGGGGTCAAAAGCGTTAGAAAAGCATCATCAATTTCCATTATTATTCCCTTTTTCACGTGTCTAGCACACCCTTTATATAATCCTTCATATATACATAATCACCCGATAAAATAAGCGCAATTGCAATAATATATTTTCGGTTCCGTTCAATTGTCTTTCGACTTACACTTACCATTTTTTCTAATTGCTTAATGGGAAGTCGTTTTTTCTCGAATAATAACCTTTTCAACTCTTCGTCTTCAACTAACATCTTTGCAGATATAATGGCATTTTTCCTTGCGTCAGCATGCTTAGGCGAATTCTCAATTAAGTCGCTAAACGATAAATCAAAGGTTGTTAATAATGCCTGAAAGTGATAAATTTCATCTTTTCTTAATTGTTCGTCCTTTTTTTTCTGATAATCATCAAGTGATAGTTCATTTACGATGACCGTCCCCGCTGATTCTTCTTCCGACGACGCATTGGTCAAATCAATACTAATATGTTGATTTTTAGTCTGTTTACGGATATAGTCGATCACTCTTCTTTTAATAATGACTTCAGCAAAGCTCAACAACGAACTTCCACGCTCTGGAGAATATTTTTCAATCGCTTCATTAAATGCGATGAGACCAATGCTAAATTCATCATCAGTTTCATAAATGTACCGTTTGCATACAGATGACACAGTTTTTGCGATAAAAGGTTTATATGCCTCGATTATTTCATCAAGTAAATTGCGGTTCCCTTCTTGAATTAACAGAACCGTTTCTTCTAAAGTTCTTTTTTTCCGCTTAGCCATAAACAATAAACTCAGCATTTTCTCACCTCTGTTCGACCCATTATACCATATGATTGATATTTTGGACTTTAAGAGGGTGTTACTTTTTCACTACATAGTTACGTTTACACTAAAACAATTTGTGGGGGTTAAGAAAAAATATTTTCCCAACAAGAAAAGCGGAAGCGCCTTGCTCAGCCCCGACAAGCACAAGACGAGCCGGACGAAAGGTTGCTTTTTAACCTTTTGGCCGGATTGGCTTGTGACCTCGAGGGGCTAGGCGCTGGAGCTGGACAACAAAAAAAACTTCAATCCAATAACCTAGATTGAAGCATTTTGGGAATTATTCATTTTGAATTTTCCGAGACAATGAATATTTGATTACAAAACCAATTAGTAACCCAGGAATTAAAAACATCATTGGCAAAAATACTGGACCAGGGTGAGTCTGGAAAATGGTAACTTTCGGAGATACCATTAAACCGACTGTGACAAAATATGCACCAAAAACAAACGGCAAAAAGGAGTATTTTTCTTCTTTTGGCATCGCCATTCGATAACCATCCCACAAGGAAAAAAGATAAACACATGGATAAAACATGAGCCACTGATAGTTTAAAACAGCTTCAGCCTTTTCTATTTCGCCTAGGAAACTATACATGATTGCTTGGTTAAAATTGCTATTAACATTCATAAGGAACTCTAAGACTACTAACAATACACCTTTGAGATAATGCCCTGTTAACAACTGACTGAAACCAGGAAAGGCAATATTCCATAGTACTGCTTCCAATCTGCTCATCTTTTTCATAGTACTGTCCCGTTTCTATTTGGCAATTTTTTAACTATAGCTAAAGTCTCTCGCTATAGTTTATCCAGTTTTTTACCAAATTAACGAAAGCTTCACCAATTATTTTCCCAACCTACTTTGCATAAAAAAGCAGCGGGATTCATTCCCGCTGCTTTAAATAATATTAAAATTTATATCATTGGTGCTGATCCATTGGATTATACAGTTTAACGTTTGGATTTTTTTCTTGGAACCATCTAAGGGCAAAGTCGTTCTCAAACAAAAACACATAATGACCATAACGATCCTTTACGAGCAGGCTTCGGGAACTAGAAAGATTCTCGTCAATTGTATCTCCTTCAATCCAACGTGCGATCTTAGAGCCCATCCGCTCCATTAATACCTCTGAATTATACTCATTTCTCATTCGATGCTCAAATACTTCAAATTGCAGCTGCCCAACGGCACCCAATAAATAATCATCAGTTTTTATCGTTTTGTAAAGCTGGATTGCTCCTTCTTGAACAAGCTGCTGAATTCCTTTATAAAAGGATTTTTGTTTCATAACGTTTTTCGCGGATACCCTGACATATAATTCCGGAGTAAACTGCGGCAATTTTTCAAATTGGAAATTATCTTTTCCTGTTGTCAGTGTATCACCTATTTGATAGGTGCCCGTATCATAAAGTCCAATTATGTCTCCACTGACGGCCTCATCCACTGTATTCCTTTCTTCAGCCATAAATGAGGTCGATTGTGAAAGCTTTATTTGTTTGGCCAACCGCGGAACATTAACTGTCATTCCTCGTTCAAATTTCCCCGAACATATCCGTACAAAGGCAATCCGGTCACGGTGTGCCGGGTTCATATTTGCCTGAATTTTAAAGACAAAACCTGAAAATTGATCACCTAATGGATCAATTTCTCCAATCGAAGAATTGCGTGCTATTGGTGCCGGTGCAAATTTCAGATAAGACTCAAGAAATGTCTGAACTCCGAAGTTTGTTAATGCACTTCCAAAGAAAACAGGAGTCAAGGAACCCGCTGCCACTTTTTCAACAGAAAACTCGTTCCCCGCTTCATTTAGGAGCAAAATTTCATCCAACGTTTGCTCATAAAGCCCAGAGGATGTTAACGGATGCCCATCTGGGATTTCGCCCTCATTTGATATTGGTATAAAGCGATCTTCGTCGCTTACACGAAATTGTTCCACACGCTTATTAAAACGATCATAGATGCCAAGAAATTCTTTCCCCATCCCAATCGGCCAGTTCATTGGATACGATTCGATCCCCAAAACTTCTTCTAATTCAGCTAAAAGCTCAAGCGGTGATTTTCCTTGTCGGTCCAGCTTATTAATAAACGTAAAAATCGGTATACCCCGCATCCGGCACACTTTAAAAAGTTTGAGTGTTTGTTCCTCAATTCCTTTAGCCGAATCAATTATCATTACCGCACTATCTACAGCCATTAAGGTTCTGTACGTATCTTCACTGAAATCCTGATGTCCAGGAGTATCCAAAATATTAACTCGGAATCCATCATAATCAAACTGCATCACACTTGAAGTTACAGAGATTCCCCGTTGTTTTTCAATTTCCATCCAGTCACTCGTAGCAAATTTTCCTGTTTTTTTTGCTTTTACCGTACCAGCATCGCGAATTGCTCCGCCAAATAATAATAATTTTTCCGTCAGCGTGGTTTTCCCGGCATCCGGATGGGAAATTATTGCAAATGTACGACGTGATAATACTTCTTCTTTAAAATTCTTACCCATCATGTCTTCCTCTCTTTTGACAACGAATAAATTTTTACCATACCTTCAATCATATCAGAGCAAACAATAACATTGCAATAGTTCAATTGATTAACAACAATTTATTCTTTTATCCCCTATGTTAAAATAATATAATGAAAATATACAATACGCATTCCCTAGGAGGATATATGGAAATTAAGAATTTTGATCAACCCACACTTGCATTATTGCATAAAGCGTTCGAAATAGTCCTTAAACAAAATAACGTTACTTTTAATAAAATTGGGATTGCCGAAGAAGGAGAACAGCTATTATTTTTGTATGAAGATCGTGACGAAAAAATTCATGTTTTCAAATGGAGTAAAGCATCAAGTGTCGGAGTAAGTTTTGGTGTTCTGGCACAAAGTGTCTTAATGCCAATCATCCCGCACCTTCGATTATTATCATAAATTTCCAACGGCGCACCTGCCATTGGAAAGGCTGGTGTGTCTTTTTACATGTACCTTCGTTTTACTTACTTCCACTGATTCCCACAGCCATTTTTCTGGAAATGTCAGTATAATAGATTATGACCTTATTTAAGGAGATGAACAGAATGAATCAAAGTAAAAAAGTAGTTTCTAAGTTTATTCCGCTTTTTACAGCGATACTATTTGTTATTGCCGGTACCATTTGGATGATCCAAACTATGAATAATCAGATCGTTATCCCTTTTTCTTCTGTCGAAAAAACCATTCAAGAGCAAAATGGGAACCCAGTTAAACTTACGGAAGAAGCTGATGGCAGTATTTATCTGAAAGCAGGAAAATCAGAATTCATTTCTCATGTTCCACCAAACAGTCAAATGGTTGACAAATTGGTAGAAAAATATAATATCAACTATTCCTATTCCACCAGCAGCCGTTACGGTAAATGGATTATGGGAGGAGTGATTCTGTTGCTCCTTGCTGCTGGATTTGTCCTCCAAAAAAAGAAAGGCGGATTCGGGCTTCCTAATTCGATGAAAAACAGCATTGCCAAGCCGCGCCCGCTGCCTTCCATCAGCTTAAAGGATGTGGGCGGACTCGGGGAAGAAATGAAAGAAGAAATCCTGCAGACACTCTCTACCTTAAAAGAACCAGAACGTGCGGCAAAATTAGGTATTAAACCGCCAAAAGGAATTCTGTTATTCGGACCTCCTGGAACAGGTAAAACTTTGTTGGCACAGGCAATCGCACGGGAATTAAATGCTGCCTTTTTCTCTGCGAGCGGATCCGCATTTAATGAACTATTTGTAGGTGTTGGTGCAAGTCGTGTCCGTTCATTATTCCAATCAGCAAGAAAGCATGGCCCAGCGGTTATTTTCATAGATGAAGTCGATGCCTTAGCTGGAAAACGAAAGGCACATGGCGGCGAGGAAGCAGAAAAAACCCTGACTGAACTACTTGTTCAGCTTGATGGCGGTCATTCCAATGATGGAATTTTATTTATCGCCGCAACAAATAGAAAAGACATGCTTGATGAAGCCTTCCTCCGTCCAGGAAGAATCGACTTCTCCTTCCTTGTACCACTTCCTGATACGAAAGGAAGAAGAGAAATCATTGAGATTCATTCAAAAGGAAAGTCACTCGCCAAAGAAGTCTATACTTCATTAGATGAGCTCGCTGAAAGCACATCAGGATTCTCAGGTGCCGAGCTTCGTTCCTTGTTTGAAACAGCAAGTAGGCGTGCCGTTCAATGCGGTCAGGACATGATTCAAAAGCATGACCTTGATTATGCCCTTGATCGAACAATCCTTGGAAGCACTTCCCGTTCCTTGCAGGATTATGACACAAAGCACAGGGTGGCTATTCATGAAGCCGGTCATGCGATTGTCGCATCGCTAACCAAGCCTGGTTCGGTTCGAAAGGCAACCATTATCCCACGGGGCGAAGCACTCGGTTATGTAGCTCCAATCCCAAAAGAACTCCATTTGTCAACTACCAGTGACCTATTAGACCGGGTAGCTATGGTGCTTGCCGGTGGTGTAGCGGAAAGAATGTTTCTCGGTGAACACAGTATTGGTGTTAGCGGCGATGTACAGCAGGCAAAGCACATTATTGAGCAAATGGTGGATACCGGAATGCTTCAAGATGGTTTTACGTTAACTTTTAATAAACAAGATCAAGAGACGAAAATGCAAGAACTCTTTGCAAAAGGGATTGAGAAAGCAGAAGTTCTAATAAAAAGCCATCAATCTCAGTATCAACAATTAGTCAAGGCTTTATTAAAGAAAGAAACATTAGAAGGATCTGAAATCGAAGAAATTGTCTCGGAAAAATCCAATCTGACTGTCGATGATCTTGTCCTTGTGTAATATGAAATCCAGGTGCTCAATCAGCATCTGGATTTTTCGTATAAATTATTCAAAAATCTAATGGATTTACGACTTCGTGGCAAACTAAAAAAAAGGAAGTGAGCAGTTTGTTTAGGAAAAATATTATCTTTGAAAAAGAGCAGTGTAAATATGATGATGAAGCGAAGGTTTATCTTGGCAATCAGCAAAAAACGCAACAGCTGCTAAATAAAGCTCGGAAAAAAGCACAGCGAAAAAAGGGAAACTTAGGGGAAGCTTGGAATAAACTGCAATTATTTATTGATCTAGTAAAAGCATATTCAAAAGGTGAATATCGAAATGTCTCCACCAAGACCATTATTACCGTCATAGTTGCCCTTCTGTATTTCGTTTCACCACTTGATTTAATCCCTGACTTTATCATCGGTTTTGGTTTCATTGATGACGCAGCCATGATTGGATATACTCTTAAAAAGATATCAACGGAAATTGACTTATTTAGTGAATGGAAAAAATCCCGGAATTTTTAATATGGAAAACCCGCTTGAGCTTTCAAGCGGGTTCATGGATTAAAATCTAAAGCAGGCTGCACCTACTATAATTAGAAGAATAAACAGCACTACGATTAAAGCAAAGCCTCCACCAAAGCCGCCGTATCCACAGCCTCCATAACCGTAGCCACCGCCGTACCCACATCCGCCAAAGCCACCATATCCATACATATTTATTACCTCCTTATATCTATATTGGGCTCACCAAACCCAAGCTGCCCCGATAATAATTAATAAAATAAACAAAACGACTAGTAGGGCAAATCCGCCGCCATAGCCAGCTGCTACACCAGACATTTACATTACCTCCTTTATTGATTTCTTTATATCCTATTCACCTAGATAAAAATGTGCGATAGACACATATCCATGTTGGGAAGTTTACAAAAAAACACCAAGCCCAATCTATACAAATAAAAAAATACAGCCTAAAAAATCAGCCGCATTTTTATCTGCTCTCTATTTTTCAATCGATTATTCCCATTCGAATGGCTTTAACCGCAACTTCTGTCCTGTTATGCGCGTTCAGTCTTTTCATAATATTTGATATGTAATCTCTAACCGTAAATTCGCTTAAATACAGCTTTAATGCTGCCTCAGCTGTTGAAGCACCGTCCGCAAGCAGCTTAATAATTTCTGTTTCCCTTGGGGATAAGGAGATGGAATCCTTTTTGGGCAGGTTGTTCTTTTTAATGTCTGCTTCAATAAACTTCGACAATAATTCCCCGGAACTTTGACCAAACTTCATCAATGCAGGAAAAAGACTTGTGTCGACAGTAAAGTGCTTTCCCGGACCTTGGTCCAAAACAACCCCGCCTATTATTTTCCCTTCCTCTGGAACATAAATCGGAACAATAACTAAGGAAGAAAGTTCAAACTTTTCTACATACTTTTCTGGAAGGTCATGCGCCGCCGAAGGAATGTAAATAGGCTGGAAATTTTTCATCTCGTGTCCCTGTGATTTTAACTTCACGAGACTTTGATTGAGCACTGGGATATTGGCGATTTTTTCGGCTATCGCTTGGACCTCTTCATTGTTTAAGTGATGTCCGAATAAGCCAACCCCCACACTTTCCTTATTGGTAAACTTAAAAAGGGCACATCGATCAAAGGGAAGAAAATAGCCAAACCCATAGCAAATATTTTCTATAGACTCCTGAAAATTCTGCGAGCGAATAATCCACTCATTAAATAAGATAACAGCATCCTTCCAAATACTATGATTCTCTTTCTCCGATTGAAAAAGCAGGACTTCACTAATTTTCGAAAATAAGTAGTGGACGGAAGGATGTAATTTCGAGGAATAGGCAATTCTCGATTTCAGAACCTTATGTGCAGCATTTTCCAATAGATTTATATGAAAGATAAGCGCCTCCGGTTCCGGATGTCTTTGGAAATAGGCAAACCAATCCTCCTGAAGTTCATGCAGCATCCGATAAATATCAATAGTACCTTCATTTACTGACCGTAAAAACCTTTCTAGAAATTCGCTTATAAATTCAAAAACTACCACTGATTTTTTATTCGTATTTTTAAGAGATTGGAGCATGAATCCCCATTCTTGTAATAGGTCCTCTTGATAAGCAGATAACATTTTAACAGCATCATTTAAAAGGTGATCCAAATGGTGATTTAATGACTTCGACAATTTCTTCACCCTCCTTCAAGGAAGAATCTAAGCTGTTGTTTATCGTATTAATCAATTCGTTTATTTCTATAGATAATTCAGCTAAACCGGTCAAAATTCCTCCTTTTTATCAATCTTTTTGGTATTTGGTAGTAACTTGTCGTTCCTTGTTCAAATATAGGAAAAACTTCCTACAAATGTAGGGATTTCTAAATTTATTAATTTGTCATAAAATTGTGACGAATAGTGTAAGCGATTAATCATTATTTAAGCGCTTTCACTTTTTTAAAACAAAAAGGGAGGAAAGAGTGTATGACAGCTGAAACAATTATTATCGGAGGGCAAACAGTCAAGAAGAAACTCATCATTGCATTAGTAGGAGGGTTTTTATTTTTAGGCGCACTTCTAGGTACCTTTGGACTAACCGGCATGGCCGCAGCTATACCATTAGTTGGCGGGTTTACTGTCAGCTTCGATGAAATGACAGGTACAGGATTTAAACTATATGGCAGCCTTGCTGATAGTGCCATGACACAAAACAATCCTGTTGCTGTTAACGAAATTGATAGTGCAACAATAAAAAATTTGAAAATTTCTAAACCTATACCATTTCTAGGAATTAATGCTGTTATTACTGCTGAAAAACCAGTTACAATTACTGGACTACAACAGAAAGCAACACTAGTAACAGGTGATGCTACGTTTAATGAACTAACCATGGCAGAGAAATATGTTGGGGATAGAGACCTTAGCGACCCTAAGATACTTGCCGGGGCAGCAGCCGAACATTTTACGCAAACAGCAAATACCATTACCATCAAGAAGGGTGTACTTGAAACAGTGTACCTTTTCCAAAAAACAGTATCTCTGAATGGCATGAAAGTTTCTTTTGAAAAACAATAACACTAAAATAATCTAAACATCAGAAGACTAACAAGTAAGGATGATAAAAATGAGCTCTAATGATTCAAAACGTAAAAGGTTTAAGAATTGGAGAGCAAGGCGCCCTTTTTGGGGGGCGACCTTGTCTATTTTATCAGGATTAATCATTTTAATTGTTCCTGCACAACTTTATGAAATTGCAGCTGCCCCCGGAAGCATCATTGTTGTTGGTTTCCTATTAGGAGGTCTTACATTAATAATGGGCGTCCTAGGATATATCATGCCTAAGCTTTCTACCCTGTTTGGTGTTCTAGGAATTTTCTCATCTGTTTTATCGATTATGGGAGCATTAGGCGGTTTCCTGATCGGCACACTTCTTGGAATTGTTGGAGGTTCAATGCTAATTGCCTGGAAACCAGAGCTTGCTGCTCCTGATTCAATGAAACAGTCAAATAGCGATATTATTGCTGAAAAAGAAATTGCTTCAGGGAAGGAAGCTTTACCGGAATAATCAGTACCTATAGCATTCATAGAAATGGTGATTGTATTGATACACAGAAATAATACTTTTAAGTTAATTATTGTATTGGTTCTTACATTTAGCGGGGTGTTTTTTCTTACCAAGGATAGTTTTGCTAGTAATCCGACAATCATTGGATTTATTATTGAGGCTAAACAAATGGAAGGTACGATGAAAAATCCTGTTATGATTACAGGTGATACGGCAGAACAAAAAGATCGGCCGATGCTGGAGTTAATGTTTGATAAT
This sequence comes from Neobacillus vireti, assembly GCF_001026695.1. GTDB lineage: Bacteria > Bacillota > Bacilli > Bacillales > Cytobacillaceae > Neobacillus > Neobacillus vireti. The sequence continues at coordinate 254,695 of NZ_LDNB01000002.1, read as the reverse complement.
CTTTCAGCTAAGGACTTAATTATTAAGAAATTAGTCGAAACTCCAAAGGGCCTAATTACGATTGAAATAACCCATAAGGATTCTGCACTTTTTAATAACTTAAGCTTACACGTAACCAATGCTGAATTTAGCGAACATTATTTACCCTCTGCTGGCAATATCGGTCTTAAAAATGTTAAACTATTGACCCACCGAGTAACAGCTGATAACTTAAGTCTCCCTCAATTCAATTTAATTCTTAATGAGGGTGGTAAGGTCGAAATGGAACCGAAAAGTGAGGAAGAATTACTTTATATGAAAGCAGTCCTAGAAAAGTTAATTAATAGCAATCTTCAACAATAAAAAGAAGCGATGCCAATGAAGCATCGCTTCTTTTTACTAGTTTTCTTTATCGTTAATAATTCTCATAACACGTCCGTTAAAATGTTCTGAGTAGTACCGTGACGTCATATCTGCAATGGCAATTCCAGTTGAACTTTGTGACCCAATGAATTTTCCGCCCCCGAGATAAATTCCCACATGACCGTCAATTTTATAAGTATCAAAGAATACTAGGTCACCTGGGCGTGCTTCGTTCATTGTTACTCTCGTTCCAGTATTTTTCAAGATATCCGTATGTGCTCCGACTTTTATGCCTGCCTGCGCGAAGGCCCAGGCAACAAATCCGGAGCAGTCAAATCTGCCATTGGCAACATCGTAGGCATTTCTACCTCCGCCAAATACATAAACGGAGTTTCCAATATACCTATCTCCAGCATGGATTACAATGTTTATAGCTTCATTTGCTGTAGTTGGTGTCGAAACATTCAGATCAGCTATATTCGAGCCATCAGAAATATGAGCCTCTGTTATAAGCTCTGCTTCCTTTAATGCCAGTGTACTATCTTGCTGTTGTAAATCAGTCTTATTAGAAATTTTCTCCTGTTCTTTCGACATAAGCTCTTCTTTTAATGCCTCATTTTGTTGTTTTTGTTCTAAAATCTGAGACTGCATTCCTTCAAGCTCCGTCTTCAGTTCATTTAAATTTTCCAGCTTTTTTTCAACTCTAGTTTGTTTCTGTTCGACTGTTTGCTGATCTTCTTGATGCTGCTTCACTAAATCTTGATCCGCTTCTACCATTGCTGCTACAGCTCCGAGTCTATCTACAAAATCACTAAAGCTCGAAGCTCCAATGAGAACATCGATATAGCTAACATTTCCGCCCCTTTCTTGGATTGCCAATGCTCGTTTTTTTAGTATTTCATTTCGTTTATCAATTCTTTCTTTAATCTTAGTCACTTCTTGCTGGAGCCCTGCCACTTCTTCCTGAGAAGCTTTCACTTTTTCTTCAGTCTGAACAATCATGTTATTATTATCGTTAATAGCCTGTTCAACTCTATTAATCTGTTCTATTATTTTAGCTAATTCATTCTGGACCTGAGAAATTTCCTGATTCGCTATTGAAATCTCTGATTGAATACCTAATCGCTGCTCCTGAACGCTTTTGATGCTTGTAGCCTCTGCCTTTATAGCAGGAAATGAAAATGCACTGCTTATTCCTAAGATAATAGTCGAACTAAGTGCGGTAAGCTTCCTCTTCATTTTAGCTCCCCTGCTTTCATCAATATCAAATTTATCTATTGTTATAGAAAACACGCATTGAAGACTAGTGAAAAATGGATGTAATTTCTAAAAGTAAAAATATTATGTATTATAGCCCTTTAGTATAGCTGGTCATTTATCTTATGTAAGCCAAATTTCACAAATAATATCCAATATAAACCTATTTTATCTCCATGAGAAGTATATCATCTAAATTTGTCAAACAAGTTATTATTAGATTACAGTTACATTTCAAAAGTTTTTTTAGTTGACCTTTAACAAAAAATTCACTAATAATAGAAAAACCACAATCTCTTTATTTTAAAAGAAAATTGTGGTTCTAACTTTTTTCAAGGATTCTTTTGTGAATCAATGCTGTTTCTTCTCCTTTTTATACAACTAAGGGTTATTGTGTTTTTACTAGTTCTTTAAAACTATTACGACCGCGACTAACAAGATTTAAATGAGTGTTTCTCGCTAATTTAACATATTCCTTTCTAACTTGAAACCATGCGTTTCTTCGTTCACGTGCATAGGCTGCACTAGATTCAGCATTTCTTTCAAAATTATCCTCTAGCAGGTCAACAATATGGAAAATAGATCTTATTGGTGTAAGGGCTAACTTTTCCAATTGTCTAGAAACCTCTTTCAACTGTTGTTTAAGTTCCTCTCGGTCATTAACGGGAACGCCCTCTTCTTGCAAATCTTCTTTTCCGCCATTAAATTGAGGCATCAGTTCTGCAACCATATTCATATTTGTCTTTTTGGCCTGTTCATACAATTTGCCAATCGACTTTCGGTATTGCTTATTGAACTTGATGACCTCCCTTAATGCATTAATATAGGCATCCTCTCGATTTTCCCGAAGCTTGAGTGCACGTTCACGCGATTGCTCAAACTGATCCCAAAATGTGTTTACGAATGAACCAGCAGCAATCGGTTCCTCCGCTACCGGAATCACCTTTTCATCAGGGGCTGGAGCCGTTTCCATTTTCTTCTGTGCCATCGTCTTTCCTCCTCCTACTATTATTTACTTTCTCTATTGGATCCTTCTTCTGAAATGAAGGAATATAGAGCTCAAAGAAACTAGTATACATCTTGAAGAATTGATCTAATAATGATTGATAGGTTTCTAGTTGATTGGCATAGCCTTTTAAGTATGTAATACCAGCTTTTGTAATGGAATATCTTCTTTTTGCAGGACCACTTCCCGTTGTATCCCATTCTGATGATAGCAGTTCGTCCTTTTCCAACTGTCTTAACGTTCTGTACAAATTCCCCTGATCAAGTGTCTTAAACCCGAATGCCTCTAATCTTTGGCTAATTTCATACCCATGTAGAGAAACTTTGCTAAGAAGCAATAAAATAAATGGCAGCACAAAATTTTTGGATGGATTGATTGATTGATTATCTTGGTTTACCATATCTTTATCACCTCACCTATATGTATTTTACACCTATAAGTAATATTTTTCAAGATATTAAATAAATATCATTTAAAGCAACACTTTAGAGTTTACAATTTAGAAAACATAGTAATAAACTAAATAAAACAAGAAGGTGGTGTAAAATGGAAAAGGCAAAAATAAGTAAAGCAGGCATCCCATATTTACATTTTGGTACCGGGGAACCAGTAGTATTGATTCATGGTTTAGGTGAGGTAAAAGAAGGATGGCAAAATCAATATGAATTAGCTGATCAGTATGAGTTGATTATTCCTGATTTACGAGGTCATGGTGCGTGTACAAAAACGGATGGAATTTCTATTCAAAATTTTGCTGCTGATGTGATTAGCTTGTTGAAAGAGTTAAGGTTTGAAAGCGCTCACATCCTTGGTCTTTCGATGGGCGGAGCCGTGGCACAGGAAATTTACCGACAGGCTCCCGATCTATGCAGTTCTCTTATTTTGATTAGCTCTTTTCACTATTTGCCAAATATAATCAAGGCTTTATTATTAAAAAAACATAAGGCAAAGTTTGAAGCTCTTTCTGCAAAAGGCAAACAAAATGATTATCTTTCACGGATGGCACTATATTCTTGGAAAAAAGACACTGTTGAAAAGTTTGCTGACTTTTTTATACCTAAACAGCAAATATTTATTAAATCCTTTGAAGCATGTCTCGAGGTCAATAATTTAACATTATTACCAATGGTAAATATACCAACCCTTATTATTGGTTCACAATATGACTCCGTTTTGCCTGTTTGGATTCAAGCTCGTATGCACAAGCTAATTCCCCACTCAGAATTTATTATATTGAGGAATACCGGTCATATTGCCAAACTGGAAGCAAAAGACCGGTTTAATCAGCTGCTGCGGAAATTCCTCAATCAGCAAACAATTGCTTCATAATGTATTATTAACGGGAAGGATGGCGGTCCTTCCCGCTAATAATTTTATCTTTAACACACCATTTATGAGTGTACTTGATGAATTTCTTCTGAATGAGAGGAAAGCCATGGGTCCATAATTCCCGCAAAAGCTCCGGTCAATGCCAGCGATACATGGCCCCCTTCAAAAACCTTATATGTCTTATCCTCACTCGAAACCAGATTCATGACAGGAAGGCTTTGCTGCTCCAAAATAAGATTGTCGCGCGAACATGAGAAGACAAAAAGTGGGCACTTGATATTTTTCAATTCTACTTTCCTGCCGCCAATCATTAATTCTCCCTTTAGAAGTTTGTTATCTTTATAAAGATCATTAAACATTTGCTTAAAGGCAGCTCCAGCAAACGAGGCCGTATCCTTTGTCCACTTGTCCATCCTGCGCCACTTTTCTACATATTTTTCATCATGTGCCCGGGTAATCAGATTTATTTTCGGACTTCCATAAACGGGTGAGAGCATCCTAAACATCAAATACAGAAATTCTGATGGAATTGTTTCATGTGCCTCAGCAAACCTATCAAAACTAAGCTGGCCCTTTTGAATTCCTTCCAGCCACTTATCAGGCACGATACCGATACTAAAATCAATTGGAACAGCCGCAAGAACTAAATTCTTTATAGGCAGTTTAGTAATTGAAGTCAAAATGGCCGCAGTTGTACCTCCTAAACAATATCCGGCCATTGTTATATCTTTTGTCTGGGAATGCCTTAATGCCCGTTTAACTGCATTTTCTAAATAATCAACTATATAATTATCTAGTGTAAGTTCCCTATCTTCAAGCCCAGGGGAACCCCAATCTAAAAGATAGACATCGTAGCCAAGTTCTGTAAGACCCCCAACCACACTACTCCCTTCACCGACGTCTAGAATGTAGACTTTATTCAATAGCGAATAGACTAAAAATATTGGAGTTTCATATCTTTTCTCTTTCGCGGGGTGAAACCACAAGCTTGTTTTATTCCTTTTCCAAACACACTCTCTTGGTGTAGGAACGATATCGGGCTTTGGTTCGGTCATAATTTTATAAAGCTGATTCCACCGTTTAGCTTCTCTTTTTAGCAGTGGACTCTGGATATTTCCTAATGCATTAGTGCTCATTTACTTTGCTCCTTTCAATGTTTTTTAGATGGTTCAGCTCCGGTGAGCACTAGTTCTTTATTCTGCTTTTTTTCCTGTTCTTTCTTCTGCTTTGGTTTCTCTTTTTTGATACCGGTCTTCATAGCAGCGGCAGGCTCTGTCTGACTATCTGCCTTAAGGCTTTTAAGTCCGTCTATTTCCTTGCGTAATTCCTGAAGGTTTACTTGAATGATCTTCATGTCGACAAGACCCTGGCGTATTTCCTGAAGGTCAGCTTTCATTATTTTGGTTTCCGAAACCTCTTGTGCGATAGTTTGAAATTCAGTCTGCAGCTGCTTGACAATACGCACCATTTCTTGAAACATTTCTAAATTCCCTTTATTTGCCAAGCTAAGACCATCTTGTAAACTCCAAATTTGCTCTTCTAGATTGTCGATTTTTTCTTCGGCCTGTATCGATAGTTTTGCTGCATTTGCAATATCTTTTTTGGTAGGAATATTCATTAAAGCCGCAATATGCTCTTGGTTTTTCCTAAATCGCTCCAGGTAACGGGAATAGACATCAAGTCCGATATTGGCGGTTTGAACAAATTCCTTATTATCAGTCAACTTGTATAATAGACCATTTAATTGTTTCTCCCACATCTCACTAACAAGCTGTAAGCCTTCGAATGGATCATATGTTTTTCCTGCAGACATGATGTAAGCCCCCCTTGGTTTTATGATTTTGTAAGTTCTTCAGCTTTTTCTAAATATTTATTAAACGGGAACATCAACGTTTTGATTTGTCTTGCAAACAGATTGACGAATCCTTTTTGATTTTCATAGACTAGATTTCCAGCCTGCTTAACGGTTTTAATATATTGCAACCTGCTTTTTTTCCGAAGCGCAATATATTGATCGATAATTGCAAGATACCTATCCATTGTCAGGTTTTTTGATATGGTTTGACATGGTGCAGTAAGAATCGACATTGTTTTCTTTTGGAAGTGATCAATCTGGGCATTTATTTCCTCATAGGATTTAATCGGGAAGAAATGCTGCATGGTGGTAGTTGACATTAAAAATTCTTCTCTGGCCGTTCTTTCCCATTCAGCAAATTCCTTATTAAATTGCTCTGCGATTTCTTTCATATTTCCCTGATTTCTCTTTACACTTTCAGCAAAGTACTTCGCTTCGTTCAGAAAAATCTCATCGCGGTAATCAGCGTGTTTTGCCCATTGGTCTAACTCGCCGAAAACATGCCCCCATAAAATATCTAAGCTGGTAAGCTGTTCTTCCCCTTCATTTTCAACTACTATGTTTTCAACTACTTCTTTTTCATTTTTGTCTTCCATATTATTTGCATCCCTTCAAAGGTAATATTGTCTCATTTTGCGCTTCGATGGTATCTGGTGATTTTCTATGAAGTTTTTTCTGTAGAGGGTGTAAACAACTTCTCAAGCTGCTTCTAGTGTGTGGTTGGAATAGATTTTAAATTTAAGCTTTAACTTTTTCTTCCTCATTCCGGAGCATTCTCCTTAACAATTTACCAACTGAGGATTTAGGGAGATCATCCAGAATTTCGATTTCTCTCGGTACTTTATATGGAGCGAGGTTAATTTTCGCAAAAGCGATTAGTTTGTCTGGTGTAATTGAGATTCCTGCCTTAACCTTTACAAATGCTTTTACTGTTTCTCCGCGATATGTGTCAGGAATACCAACAACAATAGCCTCCTCGACCCCATCATGCTGGTACAATACTTCTTCAATCTCGCGAGGGTAAACGTTATAGCCGCTGGCAATAATAATGTCTTTCTTGCGATCTAATATATAGAAATAGCCATCTTCATCCATTTTGGCTATATCACCGGTAAAGAGCCAGCCTTCTTTTAACACCATCTCGGTATCACCTGGGCGTTTCCAATACCCTTTCATCACCTGCGGACCGCGCAAAATTAACTCACCTGCTTCGCCGACAGGAACGTCGACAATGCCTTCAGCCGTTTCCGTTACAATTCTCGCTTCTGTTCCAGGTAAGGGAATCCCTACACTTCCTAATTTGCGCGGTAAAAATGGAGGAGTAGAGATTGCAGATGGAGCCGTCTCTGAAAGTCCATAGCCATCTGCTAATTGTTTGCCTACTCTCTTTTCAAAGGATTTAACCTGTTCAACAGGAAGTGGTGCACCACCGCTGCTCAAATAATAAATATCGGCAATATTGCTATCTTCTAAATCAGGGTGGCTATTCAGAGCAAATATCATCGTTGGAACAGCCGTCATTTGGAATGGCTTTTCCCGTTTGATCAGTTCTAGTACTTCTTTAACATCAAAGCGAGGCAAGATGAGCTGGTTACCGCCAATTCTTATTCCCGATAAAGCATTACAAGAGAGCCCGTAAACATGAAACATCGGCAGGACACTGACAATTTTAAAGTTTTCTGGTTTTTCCTCGACAGCATTATAGGTGAAGTCACATACCTGAATAATATTGGCCAAAAGGTTATGATGGGTCAACATCACCCCTTTTGAAACCCCCGTTGTGCCGCCGGTATATTGTAAAATGGCAACATCTTCATTTATATCTATCGGAATTTCAGGAATTAGATTGTCATGTGTCAGAAAGTCTTCAAAATACAGGTCTCCGTCTGCAAGTTCAACTTTATTACCGCCAAAACCTACGACAATTACCTTTTTCAATGAAGTCCTTGGCTGAACTTGTTTTACTCTAGGATAAAGAGCTTCAAATACAACCATGTATTCTGCCTCGGAATCATTTAGGACATATTCAATTTCTCGTTCCACATACATCGGATTTACTTGCACGGCAACACCGCCTAATCGAAATGAGGCAAATAAACTAAAAATATAATGTGGGCAGTTCGGCAGCATAATCGCCATTCTGTCACCCTTTTTAAATCCAACTCGATATAATGAAGCAGCAAGCCATTCAGATATCATTCTCGTTTCTTTATAGCTCCATGACCTCCCGAAAAAGGTCAGTGCCGGCTTTTCATTATGAATATTTGCCGCCTGTTTCAAAAGATCGAATAACGAATCATACTCATTTGAAACATCTGCACTAATTCTTGGATCATAAAATTTTAACCATGGTTTTTTCTGATAATCCATATTTTTCCCCTCCTTATTTTTCCTTCAAATCCCAAACAATGAGAGCGATATCATCTTTAATTTAGAAGAATTAAAAGGATTTTTTATTTTTTTACTAAATCCCTTTATAAGCTTGACGGTAAATTTCTGCAAGTTCGGCTACTAGCGGCATTTTCGGATTGGCAATCGTATCTTGGTCGTCAAAGGCATGTTCCGCAAGGACGTCGACCTTACTTACGAATTCTATCTCATCGATACCATTCGCTTTGATGCTCATTGAAATATTCATTTCCTTGGCAAGTTCAATAATCTTATCGATTAGGCTATTTATTCCTTCCTCTGTCGTACTTGCAGGCAAACCTAGCATTTTAGCAATTTCTGCATAGCGTTTATCAGCAATGAAATGCTCATATTTAGGGAAGGTCATAAATTTATTTGGTTTTATTGAGTTAAAGCGAATGACATGCGGGAGCAGGATTGCATTTGCTCGTCCGTGTGGAATATTAAACTCGGCACCTAGAACATGGGCAAGGCTATGGTTAATCCCTAAGAAGGAATTCGCAAATGCCATTCCCGCAATCGTCGATGCGTTATGCATTTTTTCACGTGCCAGTTCATCGCTGCCATCCCGATAAGCTCTTGGCAAATATTCAAAAACAAGCTGAATTGCTTTTAAAGCCAGACCATCGGTATAATCATTTGCCAACACTGAAACGTACGCCTCAATCGCATGGGTTAAAACATCCATCCCAGTGTCAGCAGTTACAGATTTGGGAACTGTCATTACAAATTGCGGATCGATGATTGCTACATCTGGTGTCAGTTGAAAGTCAGCAAGCGGATACTTCCTATTTGCCTTTTTATCCGAAATAACGGAGAAGGCCGTAACCTCTGATCCTGTTCCAGAAGTTGTCGGAATGGCAATGAAATTTGCCTTATTACGCAGGGCAGGAAACTTTACTACTCTCTTACTCGGGTCAAAGAATTTTTGCGTTAATCTTTTAAAGTCGGTATCAGGGTGTTCGTAAAACAGCCACATCGCTTTTGCTGCATCCATGACTGAACCTCCGCCAAGGGCAATGATAAAGTCAGGCTGAAACTTCCTCATCCGTTCCGCCCCATTCATAACGGTTTCGATGCAAGGTTCAGGTTCAATATCAAAGAAAACCTCAGATTGGATGTGGTTTGGATTCATTTTTAAATAATATTGGACTTTATCAACATAGCCGTTTTTCATCGAGCTTCCACTTGTAACAATAAACGCCCGCGAAATTCCAGGAATAGCAGCAAGCGTCTGAATTGAGTTTCTCTCAAAGAATACTTGTGAAGGGATTTTAAACCATTGAGTTATCGTTCTTCGTTTTGCGACTTTCTTGATATTAATTAAATTTGCTGCTCCAACATTCTGTGACACAGAGTTCCCTCCATAGGTCCCGCACCCAATTGTTAAGGACGGTAAAGATGTGTTATATATATCCCCGATTGCTCCATGTGTGGATGGTGTATTGACAATAATTCGGCCCGCTTTCATCCTTGCAGCGAAACTATCAATCACATCCTGATCAGAGGTATGGATGGCGGCAGAGTGACCAAGACCTCCATATTCCAACGTTTCTTCAGCAATAAGGAGACCTTCAGCAAAACTATTCACCTTATAACACGCTAAAATTGGGCTTAACTTTTCACACGATAACGGGTATTTCGGTCCTACTCCTTCTAATTCTGCGATTAAAATCTTCGTTTTTACAGGGACATTTATCCCAGCCATTTTGGCAATCATAAACGCCGGTAATCCGACAATCATCGGGTTAAGGGAAGACGTTTTTGAGTCAATGGCAATTCGCTCTAACATTTTCCGCTCTTCTTCATTTAGGAAATAACAGTTGTTCATTACTAATTCATTTCTTACTTCCTGATAAATCTCGTTATCAATAATAAGTGCTTGTTCCGAAGCACAGATCATGCCGTTGTCAAAGGTTTTCGATAATATAAGGTCGTTGACTGCGCGTTTAATATTGGCCGTTTTTTCAATATAACAAGGCACGTTTCCGGCGCCAACGCCAAGTGCAGGTTTCCCGGAACTGTAAGCGGCTGTAACTAGATTCGGCCCTCCAGTTGCAAGGATGAGTGAAATCTTTGGATGTTTCATTAAGGTTTGGAAAGCTTCATGGGATGGTATTTCAATCCACTGGATGCAGTTCTCAGGAGCACCAGCCTTTATTGCAGCTTCTCTTAGCAGCTTGGCTGTAATCACGCAGCATTTTTGCGCATATTTAGGAAAGGCAAAGATGATTGGATTTCTCGTTTTAAGTGAAATCAAAGATTTAAAGATGACAGTGGAAGTTGGATTTGTAATTGGGATAACTCCTGCAATGACACCTACTGGCTCGGCCATCTCAACCATATCCTCGTTCTCATTTTCACTTATTACGCCCACCGTTTTCATATCCCTAATATTGTTGTAAATACATTCTGTAGCAAACATATTTTTGAAAACTTTATCCTCATAAACGCCTCTTTTTGTTTCTTCTACTGCTAGCTTAGCTAACTCCCTATGGTTTTCAAGAGCGGTTAGTGCCGTCTGTTTAACTATTTCGTCAACCATTTCCTGGTTGTAGCAACGGAATTCCCTCAAAGCCATTGCTCCGTTTTTCGCCAAGACATCAATCATCGCAGCGATATTAAGGTTCTCATGTAAAACTTTTTCCTTTACTGCCATCGAACATCCCTCCAGGATTATCAATCTTTTAAAAATAACATTATGTTGGCATTTGAACGCCTGTTAAACTATTTTCCTTCACTCCTTTTCCAATCTGGATAAAATATATCATGTATACTATTCCGAAAATTGTCGAAATTTGAACACAAATGAATGAATAACCATTCATTTTTCAAAAATTCATTAAATGTTCATACTTTCCAATAACAAAAAACCCACAAACTCTTAACGATTAAGAGTTTGTGGGTTTAAAAAGCCTTATCAACCAGTATTGCGTAACCCCGCGGATATGCCGCTAATTGTTAGCAATACTTCGGTTAGAAGTTCATCATTTGGCTCATCTTGTTTGCGCAATTCTTTAATTAGTTCTACCTGTAAAAAGTTTAACGGGTCAACATACGGATTTCGCCGATACACTGATTCTTGGATATTTGGGGTATGATCAAGTAATTCATTATCGCCTGTAATCTGAAGTAAAATATCTTTTGTTCTTTCAAACTCTTCGTGAATATTATTAAATATCCTTTCAGCAATTGCGGGATCCTCAACAAGTGTTAAATATTCTTTAGCAGTTGTTATATCTGCTTTCATTAATGCCATCTGAAGATTATCAATCGTCGATTGAAAGAATGGCCACTTCACATACATTTCCTGCAGTTGCTGCAAATTTTGATTCCCTTTCGAAGCAAAACTGGCCAGTCCTGTACCAGCAGCATACCAAGCCGGAAGCAATTGACGACTTTGTGTCCAAGCAAATACCCATGGAATCGCTCTTAAGTCTTCAAATCGGCCGCGATTTTTCCGGCTCATCGGTCGTGAGCCAATATTTAAATCGCCTAATTCCCTTAAAGGGGTAGCTTCCGTAAAGTAGGTAAGGAAATCTGGGTCGCCAAACACAAGCGATTGATATTTAGCCAACGCAGCAGCTGAAATTTCCTCAATTGCCTCTTCCCAATCTGGTTCACGAAGCTGCCCATGTGCTGATTCTTTAGAGACATGCGCTGCTGCCAGAAGCAAGGTAGATGTCGCTTGCTCCAAGCTGCGATAAGCAATATCCTCAAGCAGATACCTTGAAGATAAGACCTCACCTTGTTCGGTAATTTTGACTCCATCCCCGATTGTTTCCGCTGGTTTGGATAAGATACTTTTATTTAATGGACCGCCGCCGCGTCCTAACGAACCGCCGCGGCCATGGAAGAATTTCAGTGCAATTTGATATCTTTTCGCCATTTCGTGAATTTCAATTTGCGCTTTATACAGCTTCCAGTTGGCAGTTAACGTCCCGCCGTCTTTACTTCCGTCCGAATAACCAAGCATTATCTCCTGCTGGTCGCCCAGTATTTGTAAATGATTTCGATAAACCGGCATCTCGAATAGCGTTTCCATGATTTTTGGACCTGCGCTTAAATCGTCAATTGTTTCTAGTAATGGTGCAACATGTAAATGGCTTTCCAATATTCCATCTGCATGGAGACGGTAGATGCCTGCCTCTTTTGCTAAAACAAGCACCTCTAACAGGTCGCTTGGTGATTTTGTCATACTGACAAGGTAAACGGAAATCGACCGTTTTCCGAATTCATCATGAGCCTTCTTTATCATTTGGAACACTTTAATCATTTCCTGTGTTTCCGCTGAGTAATCCTCATTCAATAATAGGAGCGGGCGCGGATCCAAGAGGACTTTTTGCAAAATCTCTACTTTTTCATCTTCAGAAAGTAGTGCATAATTTTCAGAAAGACGGACTTTACGCAGTATTTCTGTGATTGCTGCCTCATGCTCACCGCTATGGTTGCGGATATCCAGTGTCGCTAAGTGAAATCCAAATAGCTGAACTTGACGAATCAGCTTTTGAATCGTTTTTAGTTCATGGGCAGCTGGGTGATGTTGATTTAAGCTTCTATTAATGATGGATAAATCCTCTAATAATTCTTCAGCAGATTGATAGCCTAAGTCTGATTTCCCTGCTTGCTTTACCCGCTCAATCATTATGGCAAAGGCACGGCGATAGACTTCTGTTTTTACTGGCCATATTTTCTCTTCGCTTAAAAATAAATCCTCTTTGCTCTCGAGAAAAGCGAGAAGCTCCTCGCTAACCTCAACCCTTGTTGTCGAATGGCTATATCGTTTCATTAAATCAACTAAAACATTTTTATATTTTTTTAGAACAAGTCTTCTTTGCCGTTCTAATGTTTCCCATGTCACATCATGGGTAACGTTGGGATTTCCATCACGATCACCGCCAATCCATGATCCAAACCGAAGGAAATTAGGAACCTCCCACGAAGACTGCGAATAATTTTTTTCAAGACAATTTGCTACTTCCTGATGAATTTCCGGCAGTACATCAAAAAGGGTTTGGTCAAAATAATACAGTCCGTTACGGACCTCGTCCAAAACGGTTGGCTTATGGTGCCGTAATTCATCCGTCTGCCAAAGAATAGTCACTTCATTAAACAAGCTCTCTTCCAGCTTTTTTTGTTCTCTGTTCGTAAGTAACGGATGGTCCAGATTTTTTAAAATAACAGCAATTCGCTGCTGTATTTCAAGAATAGAGCGCTTTGTTGCCTCAGTGGGGTGAGCCGTAATAACTAATTCAAGAGACAATGTATCGAGGATATTTTGAATCCTATCTTCTTTAATATTGTTCTCTTTAAGTGCAACTACCGCGCTCTCAATTGAGGCTGGCTGCACAACAGAATCGTCTTGAAGATGGTAATGTCTCCTCCTCCGAATTCGGTGATTCTGCTCTGCCGCGTTAATTAAATGGAAATACATTGAAAAGGCTCGAATCACTTGTTTTCTCATAGGAGGATTTATGCCAGAAATTTCTTCTTTTAAGGCATCATAAATTTCTTGGTCAAAATCAGTCCTTAGTGTTTTACACATCAATCGTATTTTCTCGACCTTGTCAAATAGTTCTAAACCGCCATGATTGACAAGAATTTCGCCGAGTATTTTTCCAAGTAATTTTACATCGCGACGCAATGGAAGACTGCTGTCATTTAATTTCAAATCTGCTGCCATATCTTTCACCTTCTCTTTATCAAAAGATTCGCTTAATTTTTAACTATTAATATAACATATCTTATGAAACATGTTCAATAGTTAACTTACTTTATCATTTTAAGCCAAAATAGAAAAACCTGCGCGTCCAGCAGGTTTTTCATCTTACTTTTACTATCTGTCCCTTCATGTTCTTCTTTTAAATTCTTCTAACTTTGAAGAGATGGCTGCAGCCACTTCTTCTGCAGTTTTAGGAATTGCGGTTTTAAAAAGTGAGTTCGCTAATGTCCCCAGGGTCCCGCTGGCATTAATGTCGATGAAGCCTGTTATCCGTGTTTTATTTTTGTTAATTGCTTTTGCTTCAAAATACCCCTCACCAATATACTTTTCATTCGACCTTTTTAAATCAAAGCTTATTCTTGCTGGTTCATTCCACTCTTTTATATCAATCAATAAGTTAACCTTTTTTTTCATAATGCCGAGGCTGCTCTTAAACTCCCAAGTGATTTGGCGGTCATTAATTTTTTCATGATAAATATAACCAGGTACAAGTGGTGCCCAATTATCTTCATCCCTAATAAAGTCCCAAATCACCTCAATTGGGATATCTAATTCTACTTGTTGTAAATCACTTGGCATTTATATCCCTCTTTCAGTTTCGAAATAAAAGACCTTCAATGATTGAAGGTCTTTTAATAAGATATATGATGATTTATGTGATTATAGAATTTATTTTTTACGGAAGGCAAGAACTAAGGCCACTAGTGAGAGTAATGCTGCTGCACCTGATAATATAAGCGGAAGAGAATCGGACGTTTCTTCCTCTTTCTCTGCCTCAGATGTTTTTGCCTTATCTGTTTTTTCAGCATGTTCTGTTGTCGCCGTATCATGATGGTCGCTTGATGTCGAAGTCACAATATCCGTAACCGAATGTGGGGAATCAGAACCTTCCTCGCCTGTCCACTCTACGATACTGCCATCTTTGTAATATTGAAATGCATCCCAGGCAGCTTTTGCAGCTTTATCAGGATTTTTTGCCACAAACACAAATTGTTGGAATTGCCCAGGTAGAATCCCTTCTCCTGTTGCTTCAAATGTAAAGGATTTTACTTTACCACTGGCATCCTTGTCAGCCGTATAAGTCCAGCCTGGAACCGGTTGATAAGACATAACCTCTACTCCCTCTGGAGCCTTTACTGTTACCTTTGTTGTAGCAATATCTTTTTCAACAGGAACCTTTAACGTATAGGTTTCCCAGGCACCGGTTGCAGAAGTTTTCGGTGCCACCGTCACATGAGCGCTGGCAATATTTGAAAAGAAAAACAAACTAATTACTGCTGGAATAAATACTTTCGAAACGTTAACCATCATTTTTTTCATTTCTATTCTCCTCGAATGTTTTTTTATTGACTTCCCACCAAACAGCGGAAATCGGTATCAATGCTTTCCAATGACTTTGTCAGAACGTGTACATGAATGTCCCAATGACCAGCCATGGTGAAATGCAAACCTTGTGCTTCGTACTTGCCTTCAGCAACTTTTTTTAAGTCAACTGTTTCTTCCCCCATGTCCATATCAAGCATCGTAAAGGTTAAGTGAATTTGCTCAACATCCTTGATTGCCCGTCCTTGACGGTCTTTTAAGGAAACTTCAAATAAATTTTCACCAACAATATTAGGGGTTGCACTTAATGTCACTTGATTACCATGAATCAGCGTTTTTGTTTCTTTAAATGGCCCGGGGGATTGCATCGCAGTTGGTAAATTGGTTAAAACGACGGAAATAACAAGGATAACCAAACCAATAGAAAGTTCACCCCATAATGATACTTTCAGTCCTTTATTCTTATCCCTTTTTCCTTTTATAAAATTCACTGCTGCAAGGAGAAGCATCAATAGAAACAAAATAACTTTACTAGATAAAACCTTTCCATAGTCCGTTTGAATAAGGGTCGAAGCGTTGGGAACATGGAGCAAGCTGCTAAAAACTCCCGTCAAGGTTAACAAAAGTACTAGGGTAATCCCCCAATTAGAGAATCTTTTTATCATTAGGAAAAAATATTCCTTTGTTTCAGTGTTTTTTCGCAATGGCAGTAAAACTACAAACCCGATTAAACTTCCTATCCAAATCGATGCAGCTAGTAAATGGATAAAGTCCATGGATATCGTCAGTAACGGGTTGATTTGTGTGGCGGCATGACTTGTGAACGCCTTTGTTAACAGTAACCCTGCCCCTAAACAGAAGCAGACCCACAAAACACTTCGTTTAATAGCTTCTGCCATCCAGATAAATGACGTCATATAGCCCAGCGTTAGAAGGATTATTACTTGAAAAATCCAGGTTTGACCAAACGTCGTGTTTCCGATAATATTTCCTAAGAATTGAAAGCTAAGTACTTCATTCCAAGGTAAACCAGCCTCAATTGTTGCTTCCAATGGAAGGCTTAACATAATACTTAGAAAAAGCGCGACGAAGCTCGTAATGATGCCCCGTAGGAATTTATTATTAACTAATCTGTTATCCTGAATCGCTTTTGGTACAATTAACATGTAAAAAAACAATAGCCCGAGATAGCAAGCATTACTTATGTATTGCAGCCAACGAATAATAATAAGGTCTCCCTTGGGTGTATAGCCTTGCGTTTCATTAATTCCAGCAGTTGAATCAATAACTTCAGCACCAACTTGAAAGCCAATTACTCCCTGAACAGGGTGGCCGTCGCTTGAAAC
Source organism: Neobacillus vireti (assembly GCF_001026695.1). Taxonomy (GTDB): domain Bacteria; phylum Bacillota; class Bacilli; order Bacillales; family Cytobacillaceae; genus Neobacillus; species Neobacillus vireti. The sequence goes on along the minus strand of NZ_LDNB01000002.1, from coordinate 238,106 downwards.
AGCCTTCCACTTAATTCGATATGTACCATCAGGAAGATTCGGCTTTAATCCGCTCTTTAGGATTGCAGGTTGACTTGGATCAACCCCTCCATTTTCTTTATCCACTCGATTTCCTTGCGAATCAAACACCTTGATTGAATTAAAAGTTGGCTGGATCGATTCATTAAATTGAATCATTACCTCGGTAGGCGCTTTTTCAAGAATCTCATCTTCAAATGGTGTCGATTTTTTTATATAAGCGTGTGCAGAAAAGATAGTCGGAAATAAAAATAGAAAAAGAGAAATGATCACAATGAATGTACTAATTTTTATTTTTATATTCAATCTATCAATCCCCTTTAATTTAGGCGTTCATGACTACAAGAACAGCCTTTGCTGCCATTCATCCGTTTTTCAATTTCTTCTATTGCCTCATCAAAACGTAAAATAATCCCGCCAAATCCCCTTTGAAATTGTTCCGTTTGTTTCAGAGATCCAAATGTTAATACTTGTGGCTGGCAACAATTCAAGTTAAAATCAGTATCCATTAAGTAATAGGCCATTTTTGCACTAATCGTTGAATTCTGAAGGAAATCACGGCAAATAATTTGCGAAACTTCCTTTTCGATATTCTTGTATCTTAGTAACCCGCAATGAGGGCAGCATAGCTGCTCTACTCTTGAATCATTGGTAATAATTTGAATCGGGTGACGGTTATGTAATTCCTTCAAACAATAACTGCAGACATTCGAAGGAGGATTCACGATAGGTGCTAAAGAAATTCCGCCGGAAGTTTTGCTAATCACATTTTCTTCTAATAAGGGCTTTATATCTCGATACACCGTCATTTCAGATACATGCAGCCGAGTGCTAATTTCCGAAATTGGTAATGATCCTTCTTTATCCAACCATTTTATAATTTGCTGCCTTCGCTCAATCGGTAACATGTTTATCCCCTTTCTTTCTACATTTCTCCCTCCTTGTTCTTTAGTTTAATCAACATTAGTAACATACACAATATATTAATAGGAGTAATTTGTGAATAATTGTTGAACATTCACATTTTCAAACATAAAATAACATTTTTTTAATATCTTTTACCTTTTTGAAACTTTTTAAACAAGCAACAAAGAAAAAGACGGTGCCTATAAGGACCGTCTTCAACTGCTTATTTTTTGATCTTATCTAAGGCGCGCTGAGCTTCTTTTTGCGCTTCCTTCAATGCCTTCTCAGCGGAAATCCCTTCAATTTCTACTTTGTCTGCTGCCTTTACGAGGGCATCATATATTTTTCCGCCTGTAGGGTCAACAAAAGGCGGAGTTGCAATCTGTGCCTGTTGGAGCGGTACTTTAATTTGCGGATTCTTTTCAGCAAACTCTTTGTAGGCTGAAACTTCCTCTGCTGACTTTCTCACTGGAATATAACCAGAATTAATCGACCAGTCAGCCATGTTTTCGGCATTTGTAAAAAACTTCAACCATTTAAATGCTGCTTTCTTTTCTTTTTCTGAAGCAAGGGCCGGAATGGCTCCCAAATGGGCCGCCGCGTGCGGGGCTGCCTGTTTCCCTTCCCAGCCAGGCTGCGGTGTTGCAGCGAGGATGGAGAAGTCTAAATCTCCTTGGTCGCCACTTGAGCCAGTGTAACCGGCTGCGCGGCCTTGGATGACGTCATCAATCGTTTTGTACCAATATTCCCAGCCCTGGCCATCGTGGTGAATCGCCATTGTTTTATCATCATGAATTCCTTTTCTAAAGAATTCCCAGGAATCAATCCATTCTGGAGAATCAATTAACACTTTCTTGCCATCTTTGCTTAAATATTTCGCTCCATTACTAAGCGCGGCATCAATCAGATTGTCTGGTCCCCACATTGGCTCCCATCCATAAACTTCTGTTTTGCCTCCATTGTTCTTTGTTAACTGTTTTGCTGCTTCCGCAAGCGATTCCCACGTATTCAGCTTATCCTGGGAAATGCCTGCTTGTTCAAACATATCCTTTCGGTAATAAAGAACTTGTGTGGTTCCGTAAAGTGGCAATGCGTACTGTTCACCGTTAATCGTACCCTGCTGATAAAATGCATCAATAAAATCTTCTGGTTTGAAGTCGGCATCGTCTTTGATGTATTTTGTCATTGACGCTAACGTTCCTTTTTTCGCAAAGGCATTCATCGGGTCGTTTTTAATCAGGAAAGCTGCCGGGACTTTTTTCGCTGCAATTGCCGCCTGCAGCTTCTGCAGTGTTTCATCATATGACCCTTGCGCTACACCGATTACTTTCACTTCATTCTGGCTTTTGTTAAATTCTTTAATTCTATTTTCAACACTTTCGCCAAGCTTTCCGCCGAGGCCATACCAAAACTCAATTTCAACGGGTCCATCCGCAGACGATTTCGCTGAGGAGCAACCGGAAATCATGGACACTAGTAGTATAATAATCGCAGTAAATGAGATAAGCTTTTTTGTTAACATATCATTTTCCCCCTTTATCCTTTTAACCCCTGGTCACTTATGCCAGAGATAATCCATTTTTGAACAAACACAAACAAAATTAACAGCGGCAGCACTGTAAAAGCGCTTGCAGCCATAATGAGCGGCCATTGCATTCCATATGCACCCTCTTGAATGAAAAACTGTCTCAGCCCAGTAGTAATCAAATACTTACTTTCACTCCTGGTAATCAATGTTGGCCAAAGGTAATTATTATAGTTTTGCACAAAACTAATTAACGAAAAAGTAATAAATGTTGCTTTTGTAGTTGGAAAAATAATTTTCCAAATGATCGTCCAGTGCCTTGCACCGTCAACCCGTGCTGCCTCAATTAACTCTTTCGGAACTTGAAGGAACGCCTGCCTAAACAGGAAGATCCCGAATACGCTGGCGGCATTGGATAAAATCAAGCCTGAATACGTATCTAGTAAATTAAAGTCAGCTAAAATGACATAACTTGGTACGTATGTGGCCGCAACTGGCAGCATATAGGTAATCAAAATAATCGAAAATAGCAGGTTTCTTCCTTTAAACCTTAATTGCGTGACGGCGTAAGCAATTAGGGCCGAATTTACCACTTGAATCAACACAATTGCACTTGCCGTAAAAATGCTATTAAAAATATACTGATTAAATGGTGCCATTGCCCACGCATCGGCAAAATGGTGCCACATCGGCTTATTCGGCCATAACGTCGGAGGAAATTGCCAAATTTCATCCTTCGTTTTCAGGGCACTGATCACCATCCACAAAAAAGGAAAGACCATCGACAAGCTGAAGAAAATTAACACTATGTGCTTTACCCATAAAACAGGTGCCTTTTTCAATACCTAGCCCCCTTTTTGCTATTGGTAGTGAACCCATCGTTTTGAAAAAATAAACTGGAAAAATGAAAATGCTGCTGTAATCACTACTAACAAGATGGCAGTCGCAGTGGCTTTCCCCATATTAAATTCTTCAAATGCCGTTTGATAGTAGAAATAAAGCATTGTTCTTGTACTTCCTGCTGGACCTCCCTGTGTTAAAACCTGAATCTGGTCATAGGCCTGGAGCGCATCAATGGACGTAATCACAATCAAAAACAGCGTCGTTGGTGAAATAAATGGGATTGTAATATGTAAAAATTGGCGCCATTTGCTTGCCCCATCCAACGAAGCGGCTTCATAAAGGCTGACAGGAACTTTTTTCAAGGCATTCAAATAAAAAATCATCGCCCAGCCGACACCTTTCCAGATACTCACGATAATGACCGCCGGCATTGCCCAAGTCGAGCTTGATGTCCATCCAAGTGCGGGAAGTTGAAGAAGGTTCAGGACCCAATTCGCTAAGCCTACATTCGGCTCATAAATCCACGACCAAACAATCGAAACCGCAACAGTCGGAGTAACCCAAGGTGAAAAGATTAATGTCCGGTATATCCCCATTCCTTTACCATTTCCGCTGACTAATAAAGCAAGCATTAGGCCTCCCGCAACACAAGGAATGACCACTCCCATCGAAAAAACCACTGTATTTACTAGTACTGAATAAAACCCCGGGTCGGTTAGCAAGTCAGTATAATTACTGAATCCAACAAAATCATATTCCGGGCTGATGTAGTCCCAATCAGTAAAGCTAATGTACAGTGATTTACCCATAGGATAAATCCAAAATATGATGAGCGGAATGATAGCAGGCAGAATAAACAATAAAGGTGTGAGGGATAATTTTCTTCTCGGTCTTTTTATCGCTAATAACTGCTTATTTGACTTTAGCTTTGCAGCAGGGACACCCATTGTCGACCACTCCTTTCAATTTATGAACATTAAAATAGATTATATATTCATTTATTGAATGCATTTTCATCATAACAATGGTTCCCTTTTATGTAAATAAAAATTTTAAAAAATTGTCATATTTTCTGTATTGCTTGTCAAATGGAAAAAAATAAAAAACCGCCTGGGCACCCAAGCGGTTTTAACTTATTGTTTTATGATTTTAAGATTCTTCGCGCTTCCAAAAGCCGTTGTATTCCGGTTGTTATTTTAACACCGAAAAAAACATCACTCATGATGGACTTCTTTAAGTGGCAGGAGTACTCATAATTCAGTCCGGATATCCCATAATTCAGAGAAGAACCGATGATCAAGTACCTTTTTCAAATAATTTACGCCGGATGATCCACCAGTTCCCGGCTTGAATCCGATGATGCGCTCAACCGTCTTCATATGGCGAAAACGCCATTGCTGTAACCAGTCTTCTATGTCTACAAGCTTTTCAGCCAATTGATACAAATCCCAATACTGATCAACATTTTTGTATACTTCCAGCCACGCCTTTTTAACAGACGCATCGTTTTTGTAGGGAATCGAATAGTCTCGATTAAGGACCTCTGGATTAATATCGAATCCTGCTTTAGCGAGCGCTTTAATGGATACATCATAAATACTTGGCGCATGAAAGGCTTTTTCTAACTGACTGTAAAGACTAGGGTCCTTTTTATAGATCTTTAAAATATGGCTTGTTTTATAGCCAAGGGCAAATTCAATCATTCGATATTGATAGGATTGGAAACCAGACGCCTGACCCAATGAATCCCTAAATTCCATATATTCTGATGGGGTTAACGTGGAAAGGACATCCCAGGCAGATATGATTTGGGCTTGAATTTTGGATACCCGCGCTAATCGCTTAAAAGCAGTTGATAATTCATCCCGTTGTATGCATTCGATAGCTGAATTTACCTCATGGAGAATGAGCTTCATCCAAAGCTCGCTTACCTGGTGGATGATAATAAAAAGCAGTTCATCATGATGATCTGATAATCTAACCTGACTAGACAAAATTTTGTCTAAAGATAAATATTCCCCGTAGGTCATCGTGTTTAAAAAATCAGTATGAATATTTTTTTCAGCATCAACTGCGGATTTCTCATTACCCTTCTTTTCATTCAAGTCTATTCACCCCTTAAATGATATTGCGTTTATAACACCCCATATAATACAGGTAAGTTAATATAACTTTGGTATTGTTCATTATGGAAAATAGATTGCTGTACAATCATTGTTTCAGAATCTTCGTATGGATTCTTTCCTGTATTGGTATTCGGAAAAGCAACAAACTTACTAGAAGAGGTAATTGAAAACCGAATTTTACGACCCTTTTTAAAAGTATGAGCAATGTTTTGCAGAAAAATGGTGTATTTCTCAATTTTCCCTGGAGTTAGCAGTTCAGGAGCATCGTAGCCATTACGGTATTTTGCCCTGACAATATAATCGGAAAGGCGAATCGAATTTCCGGCTTCATCAACCTCACTCAAGGTCACAACCCAATCCGTATCCATCCCCGTACTTGAAGCATAAATTTCAGCAGATAGTTCCCCGGCAACCGCCACGTCTCCCCCTAAAGCCTCGCTTGTATAAACAAGAATATCATTTCTAAGTTCAAATTTATTGAGAATTTCCGGCTCTCTTTCTCCGCTAAATTCAAACGGGTTATTGGGATTATAAATAAATGAATCTGCTGGTGAATCTGCTGGCGGGGACGTACGTAACACACCATCGCCATAACTGGAATTCGCATGCCCATTACTAGCTAAATAAATTTTTGTTACAGTCGCCTCTTCTGGTGTCCAATTATTGGACGTCTTCCATTCATTATCGCCAACAACATAGTAGGTTGCTCTTGGTTCATGATCAATCCCATTTTCAATTCCTTTTAAAAAGCGGTCAAACCATCTAAGCACCATAACATCATAATCATAAACAACGGCATCATTGCTAAAACTGGCACCTTGATAATCTCTCGCCCTATTTGGATTATGCTCCCAAGGTCCGAGCCAGATTTTTCGATTTGCTACATCGTGTTCGGTTAACATTCTCCATGTTTCAGACACGCCCGGGCTATCGCCATCATACCAACCGGAAATAACAAACATAGGAACTTTTACTTGGTCCCCTCGTTTGGAAAACGTACAATTCTCCCAAAACTCGTCATACTCGGGGTGTTCACTCCAAATATCCCACGGGCCAGAATTCTTCCCAATGATTTTTTGCGGAATTTCCTTTATTGGCCTAGCATCGACAGCTTCTTCAACGCTCACTGTTTGCCCCGCAAATATTTCAAAATCCGTTCTCGTACCAACCGATTGTGCCAATGTCCAACTTAACAATGGCCAGGAGCAAACGGTTCCACCACGTCTTACTGTATCAATGAAGGGTGAACCAACATTTACTTCATCAACCACTGCCTTTAAATTGGGATGACCGCTTGTTGCCGCCGACACAACAACATATCCTAAATAAGAAGCCCCCCACATCCCAACATTCCCATCTGACCATTCTTGTTTGATGATCCAATCGATTGTGTCACTCCCGTCATCTCGTTCGTGATAAAATGGCACCAATTCTCCTTCCGAATCAGCACGGCCCCTTACATCCTGGTTCACTACGGCATAACCTTTATTAACCCATCTCATTAAAAATTCCTTTTTCCCATTCCGGTCATAACACGATCTTATTAAAATGGTTGGTATCTTTTGACCCTTTTCAATCCCCTCCGGCAGATAGACATCTGTCGCTAATTTAATCCCATCTCTCATTGGGATTAAATAGGTTCCACAATCATTAATTCCATAATCAGCTTTTGATAACAACGGGTCATCGTAAACAACTAGAGGTGTCAGTTTTTCAAATCCTTCCTTTACGATGATTTCCATCCCATTTCGATTTGGACAGACAAAGGCAATGATTTCTCCTTCCACCGTGACGATATCTAACGCTGTACCATTTCTAAATGCCCAAACCTGTGATGTTAGCTGTTGCCCTTCGATAGCTGCTTGATAGGTAAGATGACTTTTATATAAATCGCCATTTTCTAGGACAACTTCATCTTCTGTCCATTGCGCCTTTATATAATGATTGATATTTTCATAGATTTTTTGAAAAGGAATATTTGCTTTAAGGTTTGCAGCAATTACATCTTCCTGCATTTGTGTCCTTTGACGCCGATCCACTTTCGCATGCATGATGTTTTTTTCAGTGAAGTGAATTTTCCCCTCAAATACACCTGCGCAATAATAATTAAAAATCGTTGTATTTAAATAACTGCTCATGCTTCCAATTCCTCCTGTTTTCCTTGATTCATCCACAGACTTCTTCAAATACTCTTAACCAATTCCCGCCGATAATTTTTTGGATTTCTGCATCTGAATAGCCTCTAGCAAGCAGCCCTCTAGTAAAATTGATAAAGTAGCTGTATTTTTCAAATCCGATAATGCTTTCTGTTGACGGTCCATTTCCCTTTGCAAACCCTAATTTCGGAGCAATGTTTTCTTTAAAGTAGATCAATGACCATGTTACATCACTCATCGGCCAATCCGTGCCAATCCCAACGTGATCAACGCCAACCAAGTTAACGATGTAATCTATATGATCTAATACATGGTTGATTGTCGTTTGATTAGGATCGTCGTGAACAAACCACGGCATTGCAAAGACGCCAATCACCCCACCCGTATTTGCAATCGCCATTATCTCCTCATCGCTTTTACAGCGCATATGAGTAAAAATATTTTCAACCCCAGTATGAGAAGCAATCACAGGTTTCTTGGAATACCGGCAAGCGTCAAGAGTCGTTTGTTTTCCACAATGACCCGTGTCAACGATAATCCCGAGCTCGTTAAGCCGTTCGATAAAAGTAATACCAAAGTTGGTAATCCCGGCATTTGATTTTTCTGCACAACCCGCCCCTATGTAATTTTGTGTATTATATGTTAATTGGAGGACCCTCAAGCCAAAGTCATAGAGTGCCTCTAGTAATTCTAAGTTTGTTCCTAACCCATGTGTTTCTTGGGCGGTAATAATACCTGCTTTGAGGTCATATTGTTTAGCTGCTCTAATCTCATTCGCGCTTACCGCTTTTATTAACCAAGCAAATGAATCAAACTGTTGTTGTACTTCGGCCATACTCATAATGATACTTTCAGGACTTGATAAATTTAATTGTCTATTCCCTGCGGTAATTCCTGACTGGTACCATTCATTTTTAAATTCGGGAATCTCATCGTTCACAGACATTCTTGAAATTAACTTACTAGACATACCACTATATGTCATCATGTCGTCTTTAAATGGTTCGCAGCGATCCTTTAATTTGTTTGAAATTTCTTGTGGAATTGCACTGGGTGATAACGGACCTTGAAATAGCATATCGATAATAATCGCGTTTTCATGAAGCAGCCTTGCACGTTCTTCTTCTTCATTTGTTAAGTCAAATTTGAACAATCCTTGTTTACAATCAATCATCATTCATACCCCCTTATATCGAGATTTTAGTTCCTTTATTTAACCTTACTGCCTCTTGGTAAATGAAATTAGCTGCTGCTAAGTCTTCAATTGCAAGTCCGAGCGATTCAAAAATGGTAATCCAGTTCTCGGATTTTCTCCCTTCAATCTGTTTGGTTAACAGCTCTCCAATTTCGCCAATCATATGGGTTTGATCAATCACTCCCTCTTTTAAAGGGATAAGAAAATCTCCTGATTCACTAATTGCGGATTCTTGCCTATCCACATAGAACTTTGATTTTTCCACTAAATCTGTGGCTAGTTCTCTATCTTTTGGCTGACAAGCCCCAACTGCATTCACATGCGAACCTTCCTTCACCCAATCTCCCATTAGGATTGGTACTTTTGAGGCGGTCACCGTACAGATGATATCGGCATCATAAACCGCCTCCTTTACTGAATCACAAACTTGAATTGGGACCTTGAATTTTTGAATCATTTCTTCTTGAAATAATAGCGTTTTTTCTTTCGTAGGACCCCAAACTTTTACTAGTTTGATAGGCCGAACTAACAACATTGCTTCGAGATGACTCCTAGCCTGCTCGCCTGTTCCCAAAATACTTAATACCTCAGAATTCTCCCTTGCTAAATAATTGGTGGCAATGGCGCTAACCGCTGCCGTTCTGATTGCGGTTATTTTTTCCCCATCTACAATCGCTTTTAACCTGCCGTTAGATGAGTCAAAAATTAATACTGCTCCCTGATGTGAAGGCAGCCCCTTTTTATTATTTTCCGCATAAACCGTTATTACTTTTGTGCCTACTACTTTTTCTCTCTTCCAATATCCCGGCATTTGCCCTAAAACATTTCCCTGTTCAATCGGGAAAACAGACCGTAATTCTTGTATCGCTTCGTTCCTCGTTAAATCTGCCAAAACGGTTTCCAATACATTCATACAGGATTTTATTGTCAATAACTCTTGTACTTCTCCTTTACTAATTACTAACATAAAACTCACTCCTAGCTCGCAGTCAATAAATTATTTATTAGTTCTAGCTTTTTTCATTTTAATTCATTATATACTTAGTTTTCCGAAAATTACATTTCATTTCGAGAATATCGAATCTTGCAAAGAATCTTATAAAATTTAGAAGTCATAGAAAAACCCGAAAAAAAGACATGATTTTCATCGTGTCCATCTTTCGGGTTAATGTTTTTTTGAAAAATTAGTAGGTGCGATCGTAACTAATTTAGGAAATTTTCTTTAATTCCTCTGTTAGTTTAAGGAATAGCTCTTTATTTCCGTCTTGTAATGTTTGGTCGATTTCCTTGCGGATTTTTTCCTTTTTGAATTCAAGGAGGGCATTGTTAAGGAACATTTCTGCAACTACAGAATCTTCATTCTCATCCGAATGTTGTGGTGAATTTAATAATTTCTTTTCCATGGAAATCAACTCCTTAAGCTTTTTTCCATTATACAAGGAGTTTTCTAAAAATTCAAATATTTTATTTTGGAAATTCAAAAAAAATTTGGTAATAGGAACATCATTTTTTCTTTTTCTCTTTTAAAATACCAACATTTTAAGTGTAAGGACCTAAAATTAGGGAATATTAAATTCAACTATTTTTGAACCTAGAAGGAGGAAAAATCTGATGGAACAAACTGAATCAATTGGTTATCTGCCGATAAATAACATTAATGTATATTATGAATTTTATCCTAATCAAACATCTGATAAAACGTTTGTTTTATTGCATGGGTTTCTGTCTTCCACCTTCACATTTCGCCACTTAATTTCACTTTTGAAAAAGGAGTATCAAGTGCTATCTGTTGATCTTCCCCCCTTCGGAAAAAGTGCGAAATGCAATCAATATGTTTACTCTTATAAAAACCTTGCCCAAACTGTCATCAAACTAACTGAATCTTTCGGGTTAAAGAAAATGACCTTTATCGGTCACTCAATGGGTGGTCAAATTGTTTTAAATATTCTTCACATGATGCCAGAGCTCGCTGACAAAGCAATTTTACTTTGCAGCTCCGCATACCTAAAACGGTCAAAATTGCCTCTAATCCTTACTAGTTATATTCCGTATTTCCACCTTTTTGTGAAATACTGGTTTGCTCGAACAGGCGTGAAGAAAAATCTCCAGGACGCCCTCTATAACCACTCCATTATTAATGATGAAATGATTAATGGCTACCTGCAGCCCTTTTTGGAGGATGACATTTTCGTGGCTCTAACTAGAATGATTCGACACCGCGAGGGGGATCTTCCTGCTGAGGTCCTTCAGCAAATCAAAACTCCATGCTTACTATTATGGGGTGATCATGATAATTCGATGCCGCTAAAAGTTGGGGAAAAGCTTAACAAGGACTTGGTTAACTCTGAGCTGATTGTCTTAAAAGAGACTGGCCATGCCCTCCCTGAAGAACGTCCTAACGAGGTGTACGAATATATAAAAAATTTTTTAGGGAATTTTCAAATGGCGGCTGATTAGCATTTGTTCTTTCTGTTTTTGGCTGTGTTAAAAGAAATGTTGATTTCCGTTCCAGGCACTTCGCTTTCCGCGGGGCGGGCGGTGAGCCTCCTCGGCGAATTGCGCGCCTGCGGGGTCTCACCTGTCCCGCTGCTCCCGCAGGAGTCTCGCGCCTTCCACTCCAATCAACATTTTGCTCGTAATCAACAATGTGCTATAACACAGCCCTGTTTTAAAAAAAACACTAACCTTTATTTAATAATCTTATTTAAACCAACCCTTTTCTTTCGATTGGGTGATTGCTTCGATGCGATTTTTTACTTCTAGTTTGTCTAAGATGATGGAAATGTAGTTCCGGACGGTTCCAGTTTTGATGCTGAGCTCTTCAGCGATTTCTTTCGTGTTCTTACCATCAGCGACGAGTTCCAGCACTTCTTTCTCCCTGTCAGTCAATGGATTTTCTTCGCCATAGACATCATCCATAAGTTCGGGAGCATAAATTCGTCTGCCTGCCATCACACTACGGATGGACCCCGCCAGTTCTTCACTTGGACTATCCTTCAGCAAATAGCCGCTTACACCCGCCTTTAGCGCCCGTTGAAAATAACCTGTCCGAGCGAAAGTCGTTAAAATAATCACTTTACAGCCAAGACCTTTAAGCTCTTCTGCTGCTTCAAGACCGCTCTTTCCAGGCATTTCGATATCCATGATACAAACATCAGGTTTAAACTTTCTGACAAGCGCTACCGCCTCTTCCCCGTTTGAAGCCTTGCCAACTACTTCCATATCCTCTTCCAAGTTTAGCAGCGACCCAAAGGCACCTAAAAGCATTTGCTGATCTTCGGCTATAACAATTTTAATCACTTTCACTCCTCCTTCAAACTCAGCTTAGCGTCATTCGGTACCCTAATAATTAATGTTGTTCCTTCTTTTGTCAATAGCTCCAGACTGCCATTAATAAATTCCAGCCGTTCTTTCATGCCAATTAACCCGTGTCCTTCAATCAACATTTCCTTTTCTCCTTTAAACAAACCGTCATCGCGTATCGTCAGCACCGTTTCTTTCCATGATTGCTCAATAGAAATAAAACAGGATGTTGCTCCGCTATGTTTGACCACATTGTTTACGGCCTCTTTCAAACACATACTTAATATATTCTCGGTTAACAGCGAAACATTTGTCAGCGTAAATTCGCCTTCACCTACAAACTTAATTTGAGCCGCATCAAGCATTTGATTAACGCGAAGAATCTCATCCTTCAAGCGAATTCCACGCATTGAGGACACCATTTTTCGAACTTCGCTTAATGCTGTTCGTGCTGTTTGCTGAACATCCTTCAATTCCATTCGTGCCTGCTCGGGATCTTTCGAAATAAGTCTTCGGGCCAAATCCGACTTCAAGCCAATTAAGGAAAGCTTTTGTCCAAGCGTATCGTGAAGGTCTCGGGCAATCCGCTGCCGCTCCTCTGCTTTGACAAGTTCAGAAATTCGCTTATTTGCATCCTCAAGCTTCTCCTCAAGCTGGCCTCTTTCCTTCCGATTATGAATGCTGAACGGAAGGAGGATGACACTAATCCAAATGATGATAACAAAGGGTAATTGCTGGAGAAATAATTTCTCATGCGTGACAATATTATAGTTAATCGCAGCGGATGTACTTATCAAATGAATAAAATATAAGGTAAGAAAGGCAATCCGGTCCTTAATATTGCCAATAAAATAAGCTAGGAAAAAAGCAAAGTAAACATAGCTGAAAAGGCTGGAGGCTGTAATTGAAATCCCAATCAAGATCAGCGTCCATAAATATACCGGCCAGCCTTTTGAAATAAATGCAATCCGGTAAAGGATAAAGAACACTAGAGTTAGTAAAATCCCAACAACGATTTGGATCGTTGAAGGAGATTGAAAAATAAAGTAAAACGGTAAGATGCAAAGAATAGTCCAAATATAAGGAGCAATCCCATTGTTTTTTTCGAAGGTCAAATACCTTTTTATCATCAACGAAACCTCTTTTTCAATTGAATTAATCATTCAACTTTATTTACTACCTGTAATTTACATTTATAGGTAATGTTTTATCGCGGTAAAAATACAATAAATTATATCTAAGAAATGATTATACCATACAAATAATGGGAACATGGTAAATTAAAAACCCTTTGGAGGAATGAATTTTGAGTGAAGTATTCCATAATTGCTCTAGAATTCCTTATTTACGTCTTGGCGCCGGTGAGCCGTTGGTTTTAATCCATGGTCTTGGAGAAATTAAGGAGGGTTGGGAAAATTATTATTAACATATCATCAATCACGCACGGAAAACAAATAATAAAGTACTTGGAAACTTTTTAAATAAACACAATAAGGCAAGTCAGAGAGGAAGGGGCGATTCCTTCCTCAACACCATTTCTAAGCCATAAAAAAAGGGAGAACCTCGCATGGAACTTTATTCCTCCATTCTTTTATAGCTGCTTCGATCTGCTTGAAACCCATTGATCGACCATTTTTGCGAATAATCCTGATAATGCTAATCCGACATGACCCGTTTCCACGACAACATACGTTTTATCCACACTTGAGACTAAGTCCATAATCGGCTTACTTTGCTCTTCTAAAATTAAATTGTCCTTAGACCCTGAAACAACAAACAGATTTGCCTTAATATTGTTCAAATCTGCTTTTTTGTTTCCTATTATTAGTTCCCCTTTAATGAGCTTATTCTCTTTAAAAAGATCATTCGCTAATTGTCTAAATGCCTCTCCAGCGAAAGGAACTTGATCAAGTGTCCATTTATTCATTCTGCGCCACTTTTCAACGTACCGCTGGTCATGAGCACGGCTAAGAAGCATCGTATAGTTAGTAAAATAAACCGGAGCTCCTATTGCCCTGAACATTCCATCCACTAATTGGGGCGGGACAACTCCATACATGTCAATAAAGTGGTCAATGTTCATATCACCATCGCGCAAACCCTCCGCCCATTTATCCGGTCCCATAAAAGGTTGGAAGTCAATTGGAACAGTCACAACGATTAAATTTTTGATTGGCTCTTCGGCAATCGAGGCGTAGATGGATGCAATCGTCCCACCTAAACAATAGCCTACAAGTGTAATTTCCTCCGCTCCCGAATGGCGAATTGCTCGCTTAACAGCTGTTCTTAAATATTTCTCGATGTATGTATCGAGACCAATCTTATTGTCTTCATAGCCAGGTGAACCCCAATCTAGTAAATAGACTTCATAGCCCATGTTAGTTAGCCCCTCTATGACACTTGTCTTTGGAGCGATGTCTAGAATGTATGGCTTATTAAAAAGGGAGTAAACAAAAAATAATGGAATCTCGTATTTTTTGTGCTTGGATGGGTAATGCCATAATACGGATTTATTTTTTCGCCATACTTCATTTCTAGGAGAATGGACCACCTTTGGCTCCGGTTCATTTAAGGTTTTGAACAGATGAGCCCAGCGTTTCATTTCCTTTTCATAATCCCATTCAGGAATGAACCCTTTTAGAGGTGTTTCTGTCGCCATTATTCCCCCTCCTTCCTATTTTTATTTAGGGGAACCTGCCACATTCAGCTCACGTCCAGCTTTATTCCCTTTTTTAATCAAGCTTCTTAGCGATTCAAATTCATCCTTAAAATTATTAAGTTTTACTAGCTCAGATTTCATTTCTTGAAGCTCTGCATATAAATCCTTAGATTCGGCCAATTATTTTTTCGTTTTTACAAACTCTGATTTTAACTGTTTTGTAAGTTTAATGATTTCCTTCGATACTTCGACTACACTTTCAATATCCTTGCTTTGCGATTCCATGGAATCCTGGAGGTTCCACATATGCTCTTCAAGTGCTTCAATTTTTTCTTCCGCTTGTATGGTTAAGTTTGCAACATTGATAACGTCACTTTTCGTGGGCAAATTCAGCACACCAGCAAGTGCCTCGTGATTCTTTTTAAAAGTTTCAAGATAGCGGGCATGGATTTCAGTGCCTAAATTGGTCATTTGGACAAATTCCTTGTTATTTGTCCAAAGATAAATGAAATCATTTACCTGCTTTTCCCATAATAAACTAAACTTATGCAGAGTTTCATATGGATCGAATGATATTTTATCCGACATCTGCCTTCACCTCATTATGATTTTGTTACTTCTGTTACACTTTTCATGTATTTTTGAAATGGCAGCATCGCTGTTTTCACTTGCTTTGAAAATAAATTCAAAAACAATTTTTGATTTTCGTATAGTACATTCGTCGTTTTCTTGACACTGTTTACATAATTCTCTCTGCCCTTTTTTCTTAAAGAAATATATTGATCGACTGCTGCCAAATACTTCTCCAGAGCTTCAATTTGACCAATCGTTACCTTACTAAGAGGAGTTACTAATAGAGATGCAGTTTTATTTTGGATATCTTCCACTACTTGATTGAATTCTTCATACGATTTAATCGGGAAGAAATGCTGCAGTGTCGTTGTTGTCGCTAATAATTCCTCCCGGGCAGCTTGTTCCCAATCCTTTAGTTCCATCGTAAATTGCCCAGCAATCGTGAGGATACTTTCTTGATTTTGTTTAATCCTATCGACATAGCTCTTTGCTGCTTCTAGGAAAATTTCATCCCGCTTGTTATACCGTGCTGCCCATGCATCTAATTCATCAAATCCCAGCTTCCAAATGAGGTCAAGACTTGAAAATTGTTTTTCTTCAATCTCGGATTCTTGCTTTTCAACTTCTACTTCTAATACCTTTTTTTCAGTCATTGTAAATCGCCTCCATCATTAGATTGTTAATGAAATAATTGCTTTAAGTCCAACAGGACTTTTTCCAATGATTTAATGTTCGCTCCTATTATTTCCCTCCTTACTTCATTTGCCAAAACCGCTAACAATTCTTCCGAGGATTCTCTAAGTTCACGTATCTGTTGTTGATTTTCTTGCTGCTTTCGGATGATGGTGTAGATTGTGTCATCCAGGAGATCTAATTTTTCCTCACAATCTACGATTCTGACAGATATGGCGGCCATATCATCCTTATTCGGAAGGTCTAAACGTTTTAACCATCTAGTTGTTACCCTTCTTTGAATCCTAACTCGTTTCAAATGCAGCTCAAGTGCCTTCCCAAAAGCCAACATAAAGCTTCGACAGTTTGTAGGGGCATGGATTCTTTTATTGATTTCCGCTTCAAGTTCTTTATAGTAGGTTACTGAATCATCGTGCATGAAATCCATACAACCTCCTCTTAACTGACTGGTTGGTACGTTCATCTAAACACAATAATTGGAAGCCAACAAGACCATTACAGCGAAATTCAGAAAAGTTTCAGAAATGGTAATAATGAGTGGGTGTCAGGCACCATAAAAAGACATTTGTCCACGTGGGGTGGACACTGGAAGTATTTCGTTACATTTGATTTCGCAACTTTTTGAGAAAGCATACAAAGGTCTGTTAGCGGTTAGGGGCAATCCCCTTCCCTTCTTTGTTCTTTGTGCATACACACCATCATATAATCTACTATTATCGGATGAAAAGGAGTGTCATATATGCCATCTACCAATGCAAATGGTATTGATCTTTATTATGAGATTCACGGGGAGGGGGAACCGCTATTATTAATTATGGGTTTGTCGCTCAATTCAAAGTCATGGTTCAGAACTCTGCCTGCTCTCAGTGAACAATACAAAGTAATTATTTTTGATAACCGGGGAGTAGGCTTAAGCGGTAAACCAAATACCCCATACTCGATTGAGCTTATGGCGGAAGATGCCCGAGCTGTCTTGGATGCTGCTGAAGTTGAATCAGCCCATGTATATGGTGTTTCCATGGGCGGCATGATTGCCCAGAGGCTGGCAATTAAATATCCTGAAAGGGTCCGTTCTCTAATCCTAGGATGTACAACCTCCGGCGGTGAGAATCATGTCCAACCAGCTGCTGATGTCTCAATGCTCATGCTCTCAAGGGCCTCTTCTATCGCAACACCGGAAGAAATGGCCTGGGCGACTTCACCAATCCTTTATAGCCAAGCTTTTATAGAAAATCAACGTGAACTAGTCGCCGAGGATATTCAAAAACGAATTGAGATGCCTATTCTTCCATACGCTTACATGCTCCAGCTTCAAGCATGCTTAGCCCATGATACCTATCATGAGATGGAACAGATTAAGGTTTCGACTCTTGTCATTCATGGTGAAGAAGATAAACTTGTACCTTATGAAAATGGGGTGACCTTAGCAGAGAAAATTCCAAATGCTGAATTCATGACCATCCAAGGTGCTGGTCACATTTATGTAACGGAAGCAAATGATATAGTGAATAATAGAGTGCTGGATTTTTTAAAAAATAAATAACTTTTGAAAAAATGCCCATCTAGACCGAGACTCTAGTTTTGAAAAGTAAAAAAGAACCTTGGATACCGTGTTATCCAAGGTTCTTTGCATACAATCACAAATGCGACTGAATGGAAAAGTCAATCGTTTTATATGCAACTATAAAAGTTGCCAATGAGTAGACGGCTTCATTTAAACCAAATATGAAAATCGAGCTTCCAAAAATAAAGATATTAAAAAATAGTACATATTGTCCAATGGAAAAAGGGGAACGTTTACTAAACAGGATTGCTAGTACCTCAGTCCCATCTAAACAGCCGCCAAATCGAATGGTTATTCCTACCCCTAAGCCTAAAGCAATGCCGCCGAGGATTATCACTACAAATGTATTATTTGTTAAAACGGGAAAAGGTTCTAATAAATACGTTTCCAACGATAAGACAAGAATGGCGAAAACGCTTAGGATTAGGAACCTTCTCCCTAAGAATGAATAGGCGATTAAGAAAAACGGAGTATTCAAAAGCAAAAGAAACAGGCCCACTTCCTGACTAGTAACATGAGAAAGAATAATGCTTATCCCGATAATTCCCCCATCAATAACAAAGTTTTTCACCAAAAATAACTGTAGGGACAAAGCGACAAGCGAGGAGCCGAAAAAAACAAAACAACCTCGCTTATAAAATGACATATCACTTGTTCTACTATAACCAATATAGCATTTAACTCTTCTCCTATACATTCCTTTCCCCTTTAGCACCATTTTACATTTTATGGGTTTCAGTACCTGACACCCATAGTTTAAAACACCAAAGTCTACTTCTCCTTTAACATATGAAACACTTGCTCAACGTCTTTATCGCCGCGGCCTGATAGGTTTACGATTAGCACATCATCCGCTGCTAGCTCTTTTGCTAGCTTCATTGCGTAGGCAACGGCATGGGAGCTCTCCAATGCGGGGATGATGCCCTCTGTTTTGCTTAATAGTTGAAACGCCTCCAATGCTTTTTGTCCAGTAATTGTCACATACTCCGCTCTTCCGCTTGTTTTCAAGTAGCTGTGCTCCGGTCCTACACCAGGATAATCCAACCCGGCAGCAATCGAATAAGTTGGTCTAGGTTCACCAGACTCATCCAACAATGTTAAACATTTAAACCCGTGGATAACTGCGGGAACACCTTCTGTCAATGTGGGAGCTTCCGCCGGTTCGACCCCAATTAAGCGAACATTTTTTTCATCAATATAGTGAGCAAAGGCACCGATAGCATTACTGCCGCCGCCTGCACAGGCGATTACCGCAGTGGGCAGCTTTCCTTCTTTTTCAAGCACTTGGCGTTTGGATTCTTTACTAATGATTGCTTGAAAATGCTTAACCATTGTTGGATATGGATGCGGACCAACCGCCGATCCCAGCAGGTAAAAGGTATTTTTATAGTTTTGAACCAGATCACCTAATGCTTCATCGACAGCATCCTTTAAGCGGCCCTGCCCCTTTGTGACAGGAACAACCTTGGCCCCTAATAACTCCATTCGAAAGACATTCAGCGCTTGGCGTTCGGTATCCAGTTTGCCCATATAAATAATACATTCCATCCCAAACATCGCACAGGCAGTTGCCGTTGCTACACCGTGCTGACCGGCACCCGTTTCGGCAATGATCCGCTTCACACCCATCCGTTTAGCTAATAATATTTGACCAATTGCATTATTAATTTTATGCGCACCTGTATGGTTTAAATCTTCCCGTTTCAAATAAATTTTCGCTCCGCCCATCTGCTTCGTTAAATTTTCAGCAAACGTTAACGGGTTTTCCCGGCCAATATATTCTT
This sequence comes from Neobacillus vireti, assembly GCF_001026695.1. Taxonomy (GTDB): domain Bacteria; phylum Bacillota; class Bacilli; order Bacillales; family Cytobacillaceae; genus Neobacillus; species Neobacillus vireti. Next base: position 218,761 of record NZ_LDNB01000002.1, on the reverse strand, counting down.
TTAAATAATAGTTGAATTCTTCAATGAACTCCGGATCGTCTTTATACTTTAAAAACTGTCTCTCCAACTCGTTCATTACCTGCTGCAGGTCCTCAGGGATAAAACTGCCGCCAAACTCTCCAAAATAACCTTTACTCTCTACGCTCACTCTTTCCATTCTCATCTCGACTCCTTCTAAGCTATTAAATTGATTCAGTCAAAACCAATATAGTTGACTGAATATTAGAATTAATTTTATCACCTTATTCTATTTCTGCAAACTTTTTAAACAAAAAATTAAAAGTGTGGCATAAAAAGCATATGCCACACTACTTCCTGCTAGATTTTGTTTTCGTTATTCGTATCTTAGTGAATCAATCGGGTCAAGCTTGGCTGCCTTATTGGCTGGAAGGAGTCCAAACAAGACTCCAATAATCATCGAAAACAACACGCCGCCTACTACAACCTGCCAGGATACCAAGGATGGCCAGCCGGCAAAGTAGCTGACAATTGTGGACGTTCCCCAGCCGAGAAAAATTCCAAGGATACCGCCGATTAAGGTTAAGGTCATCGATTCAATTAAAAATTGTGTCAACACCTGTCCACGAGTTGCCCCTAGTGCCATACGGATCCCGATTTCCCTTGTCCGTTCCGTCACGGAAACAAGCATAATATTCATGACACCAATTCCGCCAACAAATAAGGAGATACCAGCAATGCTCCCAATAATCAGCGTCATTATTTTAGTAACCTGACCGACTCCTTGAGCGATTTCTTCCATATTAATAACTTGATAGGACTTTTCCGTATTATGCAAATTATTTAAAAGTTTAGCCGCCTTTTTACCCGCCACTTGGAGCTGCTCAGCGGAAGCTGCTTGAAGAGTTACCTGGGTAAAGTCACTGCTTCCAAAAATATTTCTCCATGTTTGGAAAGGAAGATAAACCTCCATGGAGCCAAACGCCAGCAAACCAGTCGGCTTTTCTAAGACACCGATAATTTCAATCGGCTGATTGGAAACCATGATGATTTTCCCAACAGGATTCTCCTCTTTAAATAACTTCTCTTGCAATTTATTGCTAATAATCCCCGCACGACGGCCGCCGAGAAAATCAGCAGAAGAGAAGCCTCTTCCCTTTTCTACTTTCAACTCATTCAATTGCAGGTAGGCCTGATTAATTCCCGTTGTCGACACATCGGCGGATTCCGTTTGTAATCGAGCAGTTGATAATTTCGTACTTGATGCGACTACCCGCTTAATTTCCGGTAATTGTTCAAGGACTCGGATGTCCTCTTGTTTAAATGGGGACTGCTGGAAGACATTAGGGTTTGACCGTATTTCTTCGTCCGACGGCTGATAAAACATTTCAATTGTATTCCCTGGGCCGGTAATTTGTGACTTTAGCATTGCCTCACCACCCTGCCCGATTGCCACAACGATAATAACGGCACCGACACCAATAATGATCCCCAGCATTGTCAAAATACTGCGCATCTTATGGGCTTTAAGAGAACTTAATGCCATGCCAAGATTTTCGATAAAACTCATCGCAGCCGCCCCCTTTCCATCACTGCAGGGGGCTGGAGCAACCCATCCCTCACCATAATCGTCCGGTTTGCATATTCCGCCACTTCAGACTCATGAGTTACGACGATAACCGTAACGCCTTCGCTATTTAGCTCGCGAAATTGTTCCATGATATCCGTACTTGTTTTCGAATCAAGCGCCCCTGTCGGTTCATCTGCTAAAATTAGTTTCGGCTTATTAACAATCGACCGGGCGATGGCCACCCGCTGTTTCTGTCCGCCAGATAGAGCATTGGGGAGGTGATCCATCCTGTCTCCAAGCCCCACTTTTAATAATGCCGCTTCTGCCCGGGCCTGCCGCTCTTTTTTGGATATACCTGCATAAATCATCGGCAGTTCAACATTTTTCAACGCTGTAAGTCTTGGTAATAAATGGAATTGTTGAAAAACAAAGCCGATCGATTGGTTTCGAACCCGGGCCAATTCCTTATCATGATAATGTGAAACATTTTCGCCACCTAAATAGTACTCTCCCTCAGTTGGTTTGTCCAAACAGCCAATAATATTCATCAGGGTTGATTTCCCGGAGCCTGAAGGACCCATAATGGCAACAAATTCACCTGCCTCGATATCAAGGCTAATCCCGTTTAACACATGCACACTTTCTTTTCCAAGTAAAAACGATTTAGTAATCGATTCTAGCTTAATCATTTAACTGTCACTTCCAGCCCATTCTTAAGGTTGCCGGGCCCATTCACAATCACTTTGTCCCCTTGGGAAACCCCCTCCAGGATTTCAATCTTCTCTCCTGAAGTAATTCCCGTTTTCACCTTCTGCTTCTGGGCTTTTCCATCCTTTACGATAAATACATAAGGCTTGTCACCATCATCATGGACTGCATCGAGAGGGAGCACCATTGCAGACTTTTTATCTGTTTCAATTTCCATAATCACCTGGAAGCCTGGTTTTAAGGTCTTTGTGTCTCCGGATATTTTCACGGCAAAAGGGTACTGTACCGCCTGGCTGCCGCTTTGCATGCCCGCTTGGCTTTGCTCTGGGAGAATCGCAATCTTGGTGATTTCCCCCTGCCATTCTTGCCCCTGTACTGCATCTGATTTTAAAATAACCTTCTGCCCGCTATTCACCTTTAATGTGTCGTATTCAGATAACAGTCCCGATGCTGTCATGCCTTCAAGCTTGCCGATATGTAAAATCGGATCAGCCATTGCTCCTGTACTAGAAACTGAGTCAGGCTTTTTTGCAGTCAAAATGACACCGTCTATTGTACTCTTAATCTCTAATTCAGCTTGGCGCTTGGCTATCAAATCCTTTTGGAGTCCCGTTTGCTTCAAATCCAGATTGGCTAATTTCTTTTCCATCTCCAGCTGTTCGAGTTCCGGTGCAAGCTGTTTTTTCGCCTCATCTTTTCCAACCTGGTCAGCAAGATCCTTTTCCTTGTCCTTAAGCTGCTTTATTTTCTTATCGATTTGATTAATCTTCAAATTAGCTGATTCAATCGCGATTTCATTTTGCTCTATTTCTAATTCTAGCTGAGGATTTTGCAGTTTAGCCAAAACGGTCCCTTTCTTCACTGTCTGCCCCTCTTCGACCAGCAGTTCCTTCAGCTCCCCTTTATCGGGTGAGGCATAAACGATTTGTTCCTCTTGCAGTTTTACTGTACCTGGTACCATCAACAGTGAGGATATTTCCTCCTGCTGGATTTCTGTTGTTTTAACCGAAGGTCCTTTGGCCAAAACCTGCCGGTATACACTGACAGAAATCATGATGATAACTAAGCTGACAACACCAACTGCAATCCATGTTTTCTTTTTCATTATAATTTTGCAGCTCCTTGAAATAGAGTCCCAACCAAGCCAAAGCCTATCCCAATTAAGAAGAAGGCAATCGCAATCGTCCAGGCCAGCCCTTTAGAAAATTGAGCTGTTTTATGAAGCCCAAGTGCTGTCAGGATAACTCCCCATATTCCAAACACCTCAATGAAGCTTAAAACACCTACTTTATCTTGATTCAGTAACCCTGCTAAGCTAGTAATATTTATCCTAGGGTCACCGCCGATGACAAATCTAACCGTCATATTGATAATCAGTCCTACTGCGGCAATAATCGTAATGTAGGTATTCATGGAAAATAACTGTTTAAAGGAAACCGGTGAATTGGCGATTTTTGCTATGATCAAATGAATCGCACTGCTGATAACAATTGTAATAATCGGCGCGAATATACCAGTTATCGCGGTAATGACCTTTGTAACAACTAAAAATATTTCTGCCTGATCTTCTGGTATTCCGGAACCAACCAACGTTTCTGCGTCCATTGATAGTGCCATTAACGTCATTCCGACAGCATAGATGATGCTAATAATAATTAGCGGCACCCAGATTTTTGGATTTTGCTTGATCCTCTCAAACTGTAAACCCGGACTTGTAAACATGCCCAATAACTTCGGGCTCTCTTTCTTCGTGGTCAACTCTGTCTCCATTTCCATCGAAAAACACCCCTATCCAATTATGTAAAAGATTCCTATTAATTATACGATAAAGATTACAGAAAGTTTCATTTTATTCAGCGGCGTCTTTCAACGGTGCCTGACACCATCATTTTTTCTAAAAAAATGATTGACTGACTGGTCACTCAATTATAAAATGATTCAGCAGGAATTAGGGCAAATTAATCCAATTACTCTTTTTAGAGCTTAAGCAGGAGTCATGTGAATAAATCTAAAAAACCTTGATAGGAGAATTTAACTATGGAAATACAAGAAAAAAGTATAAATACAAAACTAGTCTTAACCGGTCTTATTATCGGGATGTTCTTTAGTGCGCTTGAACAAACCATCGTCGGTACAGCGATGCCGACGATTATTTCGGAATTAAACGGCTTTACCATTTTCGCCTGGGTTACAACTGCTTATATGATTACCTCCACCACGGTTGTACCGATTGTTGGGAAATTATCAGACCTATACGGCAGACGGTTTCTTTACCTATTAGGTACGGTTATCTTTATTATTGCATCCGGTTTGTGTGCGACTGCATCTTCCATGGAACAGTTGGTCATTTACAGAGGCATTCAAGGAATCGGCGGCGGGATGATTATGCCGCTATCGCAAACAATCATCGGGGACATCTTTACGGCTGAACAACGAGCTAAATGGCAGGGAATCTTTGGTGCCCTGTTTGGCTTAAGTTCTGTTATCGGACCTTTTTTGGGCGGTCTGATTGTCGACCATATCAGCTGGCACTGGGTTTTCCTGATTAATGTACCATTTGGACTGCTATCCGCTCTATTAATCTTTACCGGACTTAAGCATGAAACAATTGCGAAAAAAGACAAAGTGAATATCGATTATTTAGGCATAATTACATTAATTCCCTCGATCGTTTTACTATTACTTGGGCTTACCTTTGGCGGCGATAAATTTGCATGGGCATCCATCACATCTTTCTTAATTTTCGGCGGGTCCTTGCTGCTATTCATTGTATTTGGATTTATTGAAAAGAAAGCTGCTGAGCCTATTTTAGATCTCTCCTTATTTAAAAATCGCATTTTTGCGACGATGAATGGATTAGGATTCTTATTGGGGCTTGGAATGTTTGGTGCAATTATGTTCGTACCAATGTTTATGCAGGGAATTCTCGGTGTTTCACCAACCAAAGCCGGATCTACCATGACACCGATGATGATTGCCATGATTGTCGCTAGTGTTGTAGGCGGGCAGCTGCTGCTTCGGTTCAAGTTCCGTACTGTTTTAACAACCGGAATGGTCCTCGCATCACTTGGCTTTTACCTAATGAGTACAATGGGATTGGAATCAAGTGTGTTAAACGCTTACGCCTATATGGTGGTTTTAGGGCTGGGAATGGGATTAGTAATGCCGACATTAATGATTGCCATTCAAAATGAATATCCAAAGTCACAACTCGGAACTGTTACCGCTGCATCAACCTTTTTCCGTTCAATCGGCGGTACCATTGGGATTACTGTTTTAAATTCTGTCATGAACCATTCGCTTGGAACAAAAATGATTCAATCGGCGAAAGAAACTGAAAATCCAATCGCACATGAAGCACTAAAGACTCTTTCTGAAAAAACAGATTCACTATTTAGTCTTCTTCTTCATCCAAGTCTGTTAAAACTGCCGGAAGAAGTTCAAAAAATCGTCATTCATGGCATTCAAACTGCTTGGACTGAATCCTTTTCAACCGTCTTTTTAACCGGTCTTATTTTTATTTCAATCGGTATCCTTGTTGCTTTATCTGTAGGCAAGGGACGGATTAAACGCGACAGTCAACCTGCTGGTTCAGGTGCAACTGAATCCTAACCTAAAACACCCCCGCATGATTCAAAAATCTGCGGGGTGTTTTAATTATTAACATGTTAAGCCTGCGATGTAAACGGGTGTTTAAACTCCTTTGGCAGTTTAACACCTGTCATATTTTTTACAAATAATTTAGATTGGTAAGGCTGTTTGTCAAGCTTAACCTCATTATCATCAGGATGATAGTGAAGGATAATTTTAGTAATACTATTATCAGCAATTTTACGTAAAATATCCTTCAACACAACTTTCTCTTCACTTATTACATCATAAAGATGTAAAACAGTATTTTCACGCTGGCAGATAACCAAACACTTTTCCTCTTCAAGATAGTAGAGATCCTGATTGAAAACCATAAGACAATAAAACATCAGTAATTCCTCACTGCCCTTTGTTCCAAAATGCTTCGAACCTGAAATCCGTTCAGCGGCTAATGTGTGAACAAACGTTAAATCGTCTGGCTTACTCCCATCTAATTTTCTCACCCCTAATTGCTCAGCTGGAATGTGGCAATAGTCCATGGAAAACTGTACTTCTTCCACAGGAGCAAACCCAAATTTCGGATAAAAGTCTAATACCGTTTGATTAGCAAACAAATAGATGAAATCTACTTGACTGAAATCCGCTAAGACCTTATCCATCAGCTTTCTTGCTAGCCCTTGATTTCGATAGTCGGGGTGTGTCATAACCGTACCAATCTGCACAGCTTGTTTTTCCTCATTATTAATTACCAGGGTTAATAGATTAACCGATACATTCGCAATCACTTGGCCATTATCAACATATGAATACGGCTGATATTTTTCAGTCCAGAAACCATGCTGATACCAAGTTTCAAACTGAATGCCAAAAGTGCTGGCAGCTAACCGGTTAAAGCTGGTCCTTAAAGAAAAGTTTTCTTTATAATTTTTCACAAAAGATAATTCCTGCAAAATAATTCAACTCCCCATGTTTCCCGAAAGTTTACTATTAAGGAACCATATTCCCGGCAGCCTTATAAATTTGATACCATTCTTCTCTTGTTATGGTGATTTCTGCACCTTTACAAGCATCTTTCATCCGCTCTGTATTGGTCGTACCAAGCACCACTTGAATATTTGCTGGATGGCGTGTAATCCACGCTGTAGCTATACCAGTATTCGTAACGCCATATTTTTCAGCAATATTGTCTACTACCTCATTCAACTTTGGAAAACGCTCCAAATCTCCTAAAAATGACCCTTCAAAGAAACCGTGCTGGTAAGGTGACCAGGCTTGCATCGTGATATCATGCAGACGGCAATATTCCAAAATGCTGCTATCTCGATTAACGGCTTGATCAACCTTCATATTCAAAGTAATTCCCGAGTCAATCATTGGTGTGTGGGCAATACTAAACTGTAGTTGGTTTACAACTAATTTATGTGGTATGTATTTCTGTAACAGTTCAATCTGCGCCGGATTATGGTTCGATACCCCAAAATATTTTACCTTACCACTATTATGTAGTTCTTCAAAGGCCTCTGCCACTTCAGAAGGTTCCATTAATGGATCGGGACGATGAAGCAGCAAAATATCAAGATATTCGGTATTTAATCGCTTTAAAATACCATTAACCGACCCAAGGATATGCTCCTTAGAAAAATCAAAATAGCCTTCAGCTGAGCGTATGCCGCATTTACTTTGTAAAATCATTTTTTCACGGATGCTTGGATTCATTTGAATTGCTTCAGAAAAAATCTCCTCACACTTCCCTTTTCCATAGATATCCGCATGATCAAAAAAATTAATGCCCACATCCATTGCCGTCCGAATTAAATTTTCCGCTTCAGGCAAAGACAACTGTGTTAAACGCATATTACCCATAATCATGTTAGAAACCTGTAAATCAGTATTTGCAATGTTAATAAACTTCATTTTTTTACCTCCTTTTTTTAAATTCATCAACCTCATTATACTTTAAATTAGCAGTTTTCCCCACATTTAAAATTAAAAAACAGACCAAGTAAAATTATTGCAACAGCTTTTCTGTCACTTGTAGCTTCGAAAGCAATGGCCGATTGTTTTTCCATATCACTTCAACAGGAACACCTAAGAACTGCGTGAGCTTTTGATCTGCAAGCATCTCAACCGTATCTCCTGATGAAAAAACTTGTCCCTCTTTTAGTAATATTGTTTTGTTGAAAATAGGTAAAATTTCTTCCACATGGTGTGTGACATAAATAATAGTTGGACCAATTGGATTTTTTGTAATGGTTTCAATAGATTCTAATAATTTTTCACGAGCGATAAAATCCAATCCATTGGTCGGCTCATCAAGAATGAGCAACGAAGGATTGGCCATCAAAGCCCTGGAAATGAGAACCCGTTGTTTTTCACCTTGAGACAAGGTTTCATAGTTCCGGTTGGCATACTCGATACAACCAAGATCCTCGAGTAAGGAGATTGCCTTTTTCCGCATTTCATCGGTTGGTGTTTCATAAAGACCAATCGAAGCGAAGGCACCGCTTAAAACCACCTCAAATGCATTATCTCCTTGGTGAAACTTTTCTTGAAGAGACGATGAAACGAAACCTATCTGTTTGCGAAGTTTCTCCCCAAGGTAAGTTGCTCCGAACTCCATCCCTAGAACGGTTACTTTCCCCTTTGTCGGAAAATAGTAGGCATTGAGCAAATTTAAAACAGCTGTCTTTCCAGCACCGTTTAGCCCAAATAATACCCAATGGTCTCCTTTTTTTACTTCCCAATTAATATTTTGCAAAATCCACTTACCTTCTCGCTTTAGTGAAACGGCTTCTAGATGTAATACCATTCTTATTACTCCCTTCAATCAATCTTAGTAAAATGATCACTATTCTAGATTACCATATTATTTTGAATATTCAGTAATAGTAATCTATGCTTCGGTGCTTGATGACATAAAAATAGTTACCTTTCCTTTTGCTTTGGCACGAAGCAGCTCTTTAGCAAAGTAAAGCAGCTGTGCCCTTCTTCATATCGGCAGCAGCTGCTTTACTTGCCTCTCCAAATCAAGGAGTTGTATCTTCATTTCTAATCCGCCACGATAGCCAGTCAGCGAGCCATTTTTCCCGACAACACGGTGGCAGGGCACTGATATTAACACCGGATTAGCACCAATAGCCGCCCCAACTGCACGAACAGCAGCAGGTTTATTGATATATTTTGCAATGTCAGAATACGATTTTGTCTCTCCAAACGGAATCTCACAAAGTGCGTCCCAAACAGCAACTTGGAACTCGGTCCCATGATAATCAAACGGGATAGTAAAATTCTTCCGATTACCATCAAAATACTCCATTAGTTCGGCTGCATAAGGGTTCAGCATCTCCCTGTCCTCCACTAGAGGGTTTCCTGGAAACCGTTTTTCTGCCCATTTCGAAAATTCCTCAAACGGCTTGTTCTGTGACCCGACGTAACAAAGCCCCTTCTCTGTCGCAGCAATATATAGATTCCAATCTTTAAAATTCAGCAGTGACCAATAAACAAGTGTCTTATTATTTTGTGACTTCATTTTATTCCCTCCGATTCATGTAATTGACGGAAATGGGCGGGTGTAGTGCCCATCATCTTTTTAAATAATGTAATAAAATAAGGCGTATTTGAGATACCAACCATCTTTGCTATATCTGAAACCGCTCGATCCGATTGAAGTAAATATTTTTTAGCTGTATTTATTCTGACCTGATGGATATATTCAACAGGCGTCATGCCGGTAATCTTTTTAAATGTCCGCTGTAAATGATACGGACTTCCATGACTTATTTCAGCTAATGTTTCCAGTGAGAGCTTGTCAGGGTAATTTTTATCAATGTATTCTATAATGATAGTAATCCATTCGTTATCAGGTAAGCGCTCATTAGTGGGTTTGCATCGTTTACAAGGACGGAAATTAGCAGATAATGCTTCTTCAGCGTTTTGAAAAATACGGACATTTTCTTTTTTAGGAACCCGCGATTTACATGACGGTTTACAGAAAATCCCCGTGGTCTTAACTGCATAGAAAAATTGATTATTGTACGTTGCATCGTTTTCAACAATGGCCCGCCATTTTTCATCTGTCATGATTTCAGTACTCGTCATTTGACCACCTCTTCTCCTATTATAGCTCCCCAAAAAACGGAATCTACAATTTGGGAATTAAAAAGCAAGATAGTGAAACATTTTGCTGATGAATCATATACCACTTCATAACCGAATTTTATTGAAAAATAGGGCTTTTTCAAATGAAGTAGCAAGATAATGGAAAAACGGTTATGCGATAATAAAAGAAAAAGGTGTGGAGATTTGAAAATGGTAGATGCACAATATTCTCAAAGCGATTGGGACGAAGTCAATGAGGAAATCATCATTAATCTTCCTATAGACTTCGATATTAAAGCAAATCTTGGCTATTTAGAACGAAACAAAAACGAATGTATGTTTGAAGTCGAAAACGAAATGATTACAAGGGTGATTGCCGTTGGAGAAACCCAAACCTTAGTAAAAATACACGTAAATAAATTTAATCAGATGATTGTGAAATTTTTAAAAGACTCTAGACCGAATAATCAGTCGGAGCGCGCTGAGGTTGCCCAGTACATTCGTGAGTGGTTTGATCTTGACCGTGATTTAACGCCGTTTTACAAAATGGCAAAAGCAGACCCTCTCCTTAAGGGGCCGGTCGAGGATTTTTTCGGATTACGTGTGATTGGTGTGCCCGATTTATTTGAGGCCCTCTGCTGGGGAGTCTTAGGGCAGCAGATAAACTTAGCGTTCGCCTACAGGTTAAAAAGACAATTTGTTGAAAAATTTGGTGATGCAATCGAGTGGAATGGCAAGAACTATTGGGTGTTCCCTTCCTTTGAACAAATTGCTCAATTAACACCTGCAGATCTAGCAGATATTAAAATGACTTTGAAAAAAAGTGAATATATTATTGGCATTGCCCAACTGATGGCCAGCGGAGAATTATCGAAGGAAAAATTATTGAGAATGGGTAGCCTTAAAGAAGCTGAAAAGAGTTTAATCAAGATTCGTGGGATTGGTCCATGGACAGCGAATTATGTGTTAATGCGCTGTTTGCACTTTACCTCGGCATATCCGATTGATGATGTCGGGCTGCATAACGCCATCAAACATCTGACCGATTCAGAGAAAAAGCCTGCGAAGGAAGAGCTTTTAAAGCTTTCAGTACGATGGGAGGGCTGGCAAGCCTATGCCACGTTTTATTTATGGCGGGTCCTTTACTAAGAGAAACGGTGATAAAATGAAGAACGATTATCAATTAATTTACAACAAATTATACAAACACTACGGCCCTCAAGGCTGGTGGCCAGCGGAGACACCGTTTGAAATGATGATTGGCTCTATACTTGTTCAAAATACAAGTTGGCGCAATGTCGACAAGGCCTTAGATAATCTAAAGCCGTTTTTGAAACCTGAAGCAATAGACAAGTTATCAATTGATGAGCTCGCGCAGCTCATCAGGCCAAGCGGCTTTTTCAATATAAAGGCTAGTCGGATCAAGTCCTATATGGAATGGTTTAAAACCTATAACTATGATATCCCTTTGATAAAAGAAGTAGACAGGCATAAACTGCGTACTGAGCTATTAAGCATCAAGGGCATCGGTCCTGAAACGGCCGATGTGATCCTGCTTTATGCCTTTGATATACCAATTTTTGTAGTTGATGCCTATGCGCGGCGAATTTTCTATCGTCTAGGCTATGATATGCCAGCATCATATGACACCTTTAGAAAACAAGTTGAAAATGAAATCCCAAGAGACTTGGCGCAATATAATGAATTCCACGCCCTTATCGTTGAACATGCGAAGGAGCATTGCAAAGCAACGCCTATATGTGATAGCTGCCCGTTATTTGATATTTGTTATCGAAGACTGGACTAAGATATATTTTCTCCATTTTATCTTTAAAGAACTTTTCATTGACCTTGGGGAAGCTGTTTTTCTTATTTCGGGCAATGAAAAGTTCTTTTATTTACCATACGGGCACTTATTTCGGTCTGACAATCTCAAAAACCTCACCAATTTTTGCATAATTATGACCTGCAAGCCTGCTGACGGCAGCTAAGCCAGTTTGATTGATTTTTCCATTCTCATAAATTTCCTGATCAAAATGAAATTGAACCACTCTTCCGATGATTAGATCACTGCTGGGCGCATCTTCATCGCCTAAAATTACATGATGCTCTAATATACACTCCATACGGATCTTTGCCTCTTTGATTCCGGGGACTGAAATTTTCGTACTCTTAACTTCTGAAAAATTTGTTAGTTCCATTTCACTTTGGTCAGGCGGGAGGCTTGCCGCTGTTTCATTCACTTGTGCGATAATCCCTTCATCGACAATATGAACGACAAATTCCTTAAGACCCACAATGTTGCGTGCCGTATCCTTTTGCCCCGTTTCCTTTCTTAATACCGCTATCGAAATCATCGGCGGTTTTGATGAGGCAATATTGAAGTAGCTAAACGGAGCAGCATTTAAGGTACCATCACTTGCTAACGAGGTCACAAATGCAATTGGCCTTGGAATAACACTCCCAATCATCAATTTATAATTTTCAGTCGCAGTATTCTTAGATGGGTCAATCGAAAGCATTGATTCACTTTTCATCATGGTTATTCAACTCCCTCTTCTTTATGATTCATTATACAATTCCCTATATAGGTTTTAGAATATAAATTAATCGAACAGTGCCAGTCACCATGGATAAATTAAAATAGAATAAAAAAATCCTAACATCATTTAGATGTTAGGATTTTTGATGATCTGAGAGGGATTCGAACCCCCGACCCCATCCCTGTCAAGGATGTATTCTCCCGCTGAACTATCAGATCGCTTATTAAGTACAAATTTAATTATATTAAATTTTTCTAGAATGTCAATAATTTTTTAGCATTCTTTCGGATAACCCTCCTTACCATTCATTCAAACCGATAAATCATTTAACACTAAAAAGGAATGGATGTTCTACTTTTTTCGAATAAAGAACGAATGTTCGGATATAATAATATTATAATAATGAAAGGAGGGATTTTACATGGATGGGCTTTTTATCCGTTCCATAGAAGAAAATATGCCCTTAGAAATAATTTATCTTGCCGATAACCATGAGTTATCTCAGCGGAAATTGATTGTGCTGGAAGTGAATGAAGAATTTATTCGTGCCTATTGTCTTCTTCGAAAACAAGTCCGCACCTTTAAGCGGGAAAACATTTTATCCATCATGCCAGAAACCCGTTTAAAAAAACGATACCTTCACTAAACCCCTAATTTCCGATACCCCCAACCTCCCTTCCTATTGTGAAAAGCATTTCTAATAATATCAGAATTTATATCATTGAAATTTGAGAATTGTCCAGCTCCAGCGCCCCTCGAGGTCACAAGCCAATCCGTCCAAAAGGTTAAAAAACAACCTTTCGGCCGGCTCGTCTTGTGCTTGGCTACAGAAAGCTATCGCTTTCTGTACGCATTAAGGGAAACTAAGCCGATTTCCAATCGACTAAGTCTCCCTATATCGGGGCTGAGCAAGGCGCTTGCGCTTTTCTTGTTAATATATGATAAAATGCAGTTGTATTAATCGAAATATTGGGGGTTTTGTCGTATGGAGTTTCCAAAGGGCACGATTAAAGAACTTACCTTTCAAAGCGTTGAGCTAGGGGAAGAAATCCAGCTCCTTATTTATCTGCCAGCAAACTTTTCGCCGTTATATAAATACTCGTTGTTAATCGCACAGGATGGCCGCGATTATTTCCAGCTTGGCCGAATTGGTCGAGTAGCAGACGAGTTTCTTTCTAAAAGGGAAATTGAAAATTTAATAATTGTTGGGGTGCCCTATAAAGATGTGGAGGACCGTCGCAGGAAATACCATCCCAAAGGATCAGAAAACCAAAAATACATTCGCTTCCTTGCCCATGAGTTAGTTCCTTTTCTTGACAAAGAGTTTCCTACTTATCATATGGGTTCGACGAGAGCACTTATTGGCGACTCGCTTGCCGCGACCGTCTCATTAATGACGGCAATTCAATATCCGCACACATTTGGAAAAGTGCTGTTGCAGTCGCCTTACGTTGACAACCAGGTAGTGGAAATAATAAGAAACTTTACTGAAGAGCAGCTTTTAGAAATTTATCACGTCATTGGCAATCAAGAAACGGAAGTACACATGACTAACGGAAAAGTGAGTGATTTCATTGGTCCAAACCGCGAACTTTCAAAAGTAATTTCAGCAAAACCTTTTACATATTTTTATGAAGAATTTAACGGAAATCATACCTGGACATACTGGCAGCCAGATTTAAGACGAGCACTTAAACTGTTATTTTAGTCTTACAACTATTGTCACAAGTTTCATAAGTGTGATTTAAGTGATTTAATATATTTTGAAAATTTGCTATAATAGCAGGAAGGATTTTTATTAGTCTTTGTTTTCCAATAAAATAATTTTATATAAACGGAGGTAAACGTATGAAATTTGGAGTTGTTATTTTCCCGTCAAAAAAGCTTCAAGACCTGGTGAATTCTTATCGCAAACGCTATGATCCGCATTATGCTCTAATTCCTCCACACCTAACGATAAAGAATGCCTTTGAAGCAACAGAAGAGGATGCGAAGAATTTAGCAGACAAATTACAGCAAATCGCTAAAAATACCAACCCATTCGCATTAAAAACTTCCAAAGTCAGCTCGTTTCAGCCTGTAAATAATGTCATCTATTTCAAAGTGGACAAAACGGAAGAACTTACAGCCCTTCATTCCGAAGTCAATCAAGAATATAGCGAACAAAACCCGGATTATGCCTTTGTTCCACATATTACGATTGGTCAAAAGCTTTCCGATGACGAGCACTCAGATGTCTTAGGTTCACTTAGAATGACCAAACTTGATCATGAAGAAACAATTGACCGCTTCCACCTTTTATATCAATTAGAAAATGGTTCTTGGACCGTTTATGAAACATTTCGTCTTGGAAAGGAATAGGTTTACGTGAAAGTAAAAGTTGTAGAAAATCAAAAAGAACTTGAAGATGCTTTTTCAATTAGAAAAATTGTTTTCGTGGAGGAGCAAAACGTCCCGCTTGAAGAGGAAATCGACCAATACGAAGATGAAGCCGCCCATTTTGTCCTATATCTTGAAGATGCGCCTATCGGGGCTGGCAGATTCCGGGTCGTGGATGGATACGGGAAGATTGAACGCATTTGTGTTTTAAAAGAAGCAAGAAAAACTGGTGCAGGGAAATCGATCATGAATGCTATTGAGAACCACGCCCAAACTTGTTCGTTACAGAAATTAAAGTTAAATGCCCAGACACAAGCCATTCCCTTCTATGAAGGTCTTGGTTACGAGGTCGTCTCAGACGAGTTTTTGGATGCAGGTATTCCTCATAAAACAATGATTAAAGAAATACTAACTTAAAAGAAGCACTTGCCGTTAACCTGGCAAGTGCTTCTTTATCTTCCTAGATTAAAACACTTTCAGATCCCGGCTGGTTTTGTTATGATTGAACATGTCTTATCTATTGAAATAGAGGTTTATATATATGAAAACAGCTATCTATCAACATCAAAATATTGTTCTTGACAACTTAGCTAGAGAACAATATCAAAAAATCTTTCTTGCTGGGAAAAATGGTGAACTCCACTGCCCTACATGCGCCCAGAAAGTTCGATTGTTACTGGGAATTCACGAGAGCCCTTATTTTTTTCATACCCAAGAACCGGAAATACATTGCCCAGATCCTGCGGTAACCACAGTTACCGAGGGTTCAGCAAGCTTTAGCGTTCAGAACGGATTTAAATTGCCAAAAGGCAGAACGATTACAGAAACCCCAAATAATGTAGAACTATTCAGACCATCAAAAACGATTGAATACCTGATCCCATTTAAACAGGTAACAGAAGGCTGTCAGCAAAAACGACCGCCCTATCTCTTAGATCTAGCGGAAAGCGGAGTTGTCCTGGATCGAAGCCAAACAGCGGCTGTCCTGGATACAGAAGGATCAGTACTAGTCCTTGCTGGTGCGGGGAGCGGTAAAACACGAGTGTTAACCGTACGAACAGCTTTTATGCTCCATGATAAACAGATTGATCCGCGTACGATTATGCTTGTTACCTTCACGACAAAAGCTGCCGCTGAAATGAAGGATCGATTGCTCTCCTACCCACAAATGAAACGGGAAAAAATCAATCAACTTGTTACGGGTACGTTTCACAGTATTTTTTATCGGATACTTATGTTTCATGATGGAGCCAATTGGTCTGCTGACAAATTATTAAAGAAAGAATGGCAGCGGGATAAAATCCTTAAAGAAGCTGGTAAAGAGATCAACTTATCTGAAAAGGAATTTGCCTTTGACCTGGCGCTACAGCAAATTGGATTTTGGAAAAACTCACTCCTCATGCCAAACGAAGTGAGACCCGCATCGGAGTGGGATGAAACGGCAGTATTTCTATATAAAAAATATGAGGAATATAAGCTTCGAGAAGGTCTTTTTGACTTTGATGACATGCTGCTTGGCTGTTATCAACTTTTGAATTCCTCCCCTGACCTGCTAGCACACTATCAGGACCGCTTTCAATATTTTTTAATTGATGAATTTCAGGATGTAAACAAGGTGCAGTATGAACTCATCAAACTCCTATCAGGAAAGCATCAAAACGTTTGTGCAGTCGGCGATGATGACCAAGCGATTTATTCATTCCGAGGGAGTGACCCCAGCTATTTGCTGGAATTTGAAAAAGACTTCCCTGCTGCCAAATTGGTCATTCTTGAACAAAATTACCGTTCTTCCCATGAAATTGTCGCTGCATCCACACAAATGATTGCTGCTAATAAAGTCAGAAGAATGAAGCGAATGAAGGCCCAATTTTCATCAGGCTTGCTGCCGCTCTTATTTTTTCCCTTTGATGAAGAGGAAGAAGCAACAATGATTGTCACAGATATTCAGGAACGAATTTCTAATGGGGAAAATCCCTCAGACTTTGCGGTTCTTTATCGGACTAATGCTGGCTCCCGTGCTATTTTTGAGCGCTTAGCAAGTTCAAATCTTCCTTTTAAGATGGATCAAGATGCTGAAAGCTTTTATCAGCGGTATATTGTCAGAAGTGCCCTCTCCTTTCTTAAGGTTAGCTTGAATGAAGATGACCCGCATGCCTTATCCGATATCCTGCCGTTCTTATTTTTAAAGCAGGCGGTACTGAAAGAATTAAAAGCACAGAGCATCCTGAAAGATTGCAGTTTTCTTGAGGCATTATCACACTTAAAGACGGCACATGCCTTTCAAGAAAAAAAATTAAAAAAGGCTGTGACGCTTATTCGGGGACTAAAGCATATGTCCCCTATTATAGCGATTGAGAAAATCGAAAAAGATCTTGGTTTTCTTGATTTCCTCAAGAAGCGGGGAAACGAATCAAGCAAGCTCGAAAAAGGCTCGGACGATCTTAAGGACCTAAAAGTTGCCGCAAAAAGCTTTGAAACCATCGAGGCATTGCTTGCACATTCCGAGCATATGTCAGCAATGAACAAAGAAATAAAGAAGCTAAGTAAGCATTTTATAGATGCAATCAGCTTAAGCACCATTCACCGGGCTAAAGGGCTTGAATATAAAACTGTTTATATAATCGGGACTGTCGATGGCAGCCTGCCACATGATTTTGCCTTAGAAGCGCAGCGAAATGGTGATTTTACTGCCATTGAAGAGGAGCGAAGATTATTTTACGTAGCGATGACACGCGCGCGGAACCAGCTTTATATCTCAGTACCTCAACAGAGGCGAGGAAAGAAAGCAAATCCCTCACGGTTTTTAGCTCCTTTAAATAAAAAAAAGAAGACCGATTCCTAAAAAAAGGAGTTGGTCTTTCTTTTCTTACTTTTTATTCATCATTTTCGAGATTGTATTGAAGTCAAGCTGCTTGCCGTCATTAATGATCGATCTTACAATTTGATCTTCCATTTCTTTACTTACCGGTTTATTAGCAATTTGCGAAACTCTTTTGATCACATTACGGACCGTTTTTTCATCTTTAAAATTGGCATTTTGCAGTGAATTTGCTAACTCAAATATTTCTTTCATATTAACGCCCGTTTTCTTTTCTATGTTTTTAAAGAATCCATTATCCATTTTCAAAAATCACACTCCTTCATAAACTACTTTATTGTATGATGGAAGAGGAAAATGGTGAATGTCGGAACAAGAAAGGGGCTGGCCACTTTTTGAGCCAACCCCTTCCACCTGAAACAAGCATATTATTTATTAATAGAAGCTTGCACCAACAATGATTAAAAGGATGAACAATACAACGATTAATACAAATGTTGAGCCGTAGCCGTAGCCGTAGCCACCGCCGTAGCCGTAACCGCAGCCGCCATATCCAAAGCACATAAAATAGTCACCTCACTTAAGTAATCTCATTAATAACATATGAAATTACTTTTTAGTGTGTGCAGGCATGACCACCTATTCAAAAGCCAGCATGAAAAATGTGCATTTTACCCTTTAGGTTTAAAAATAAGGGCGCCAATAAACCCGAAAACAATCGCTGCTGAGATTCCAGAACTTGTTACCTGAAACATACCAGTTAGCACGCCAATGATTCCATGTGCCTTGGCATCCTGAAGCGCCCCGTGAACTAAGGAATTGCCAAAGCTGGTAATCGGAATGGTCGCTCCCGCACCAGCAAAATCAACCAGTGGCTCGTACAATCCAAACCCATCCAGCACCGCACCTGTGACCACGAGCAAACTTAAGGTGTGCCCTGGTGTCAGTTTAGCTACATCAAATAATAACTGTCCGATGACACAAATCAAACCGCCAATCACAAAGGACCAGAAAAACATCGCTAGCATTGGTTCACCCCTTTTCTCCATTCATCTCTATGGCGACAGCATGGGCAATACAAGGAATTGATTCGCTTTGCTGAAAACTGAGCGGTGATAACAATGCCCCGGTCGCAACTACCAACATCCGTTGATATGTACCCTTCTTCATTTGGTTTAGTAGATGTCCATAAAGGACAGTCGCAGAGCACCCTGCACCGCTGCCGCCGGATTGAACCGGCTGATCATCTTTATACATTAATAAGCCACAATCCTGAAATTGTTTCCTTTCCATTTTAAGACCACTTTTGTTGAGCAATTCGAATGCCGTATCGTGACCGACTCTCCCTAGGTCACCCGTAACAATTAAATCATAGTGCGAAGGGTCTAATTTCAGGTCACGAAAATGAGCCATTATTGTATCTGCTGCCGCCGGAGCCATTGCACCACCCATATTAAACGGATCTGTTAATCCCATATCGATAACTTTTCCGATCGTTGCTGATGTTGTTACAGGGTGCAACTTCTCAGGCTCATTAGGCTGAACAAGAGCAACCCCCGCACCTGTAATGGTCCATTGTGCTGTTGGCGGTTTTTGACCGCCATATTCTGTTGGGTAGCGAAACTGCTTTTCTACCGCTGCATTATGGCTTGAGGCACCTGTCAGCACGTATTTCGCTCCTTGGTAATTAACAACAAATGAGGAGAGTGCTAAGCCCTCCATAGAAGTAGAGCAGGCCCCGAAAAGACCGAAATAAGGAATCTGCATCGTTCTAGCCGCAAAGCTTGTAGGGGTAATCTGATTAATTAGATCTCCGGCAAATAAAAATTGTACCTGTTCTTTTTGGACTTCTCCTTTTTTTAAGGCCATTTTAATTGCTTCTTCAAGCAATAAACGATGGGCTTTTTCGTAGGACTCTTTTCCCATCCATAAATCTTCATATAATAAATCAAAATCATTCGCCAGTTTCCCATTTGCTTCAAATGGCCCTCCTGTTACTCCCGTTGCTGAAATCATTGGCCGGTTAGCGAATACCCATGATTGATGCCCTTTTAACAATTACAAAACCCCCCAAATAACAAGAAGCGTTTTAACCAACGCCACAACAAACGCTGAGAACACACCGAAGAGAATCACCGATCCGGCAAGCTTGAACATATTCCCGCCAACACCTAGAACAAACCCTTCTGTCCGATGTTCAATAGCAGCAGAGATAACAGCGTTACCAAACCCAGTAACAGGCACAGCACTTCCTGCTCCTCCAAATTGTCCAATCCGATCGTAGACTCCAAACCCGGTTAATAGCATGGAGAAGAAGACCATTGTCGCCACTGTCGGATTTCCGACACTTTGCTCAGTAAAATTAAAAAAATATATGTAAAAATAACTGACTGCTTGGCCAATAAAACAAATGAGGCCGCCAACAAAAAATGCTTTGATACAATTCTTCAGTACTGGTCTTTTTATTTCATGCTTTTGCTGCAGCTGTTGATAGTTCCGCTGCTGGAGCGTCGTGTTTTGCTTTTTTTGCTTGCTTTCCATTCTCATTCGCCCTTTCCTACTTCGTAGCTTCTGTCATCTTAACGATTTCTTTAAAGCGTTTTTCAGCTTCCCGGTGAGAAAATTTAGGGGATTTCATTCGCTCATCCAACCTAATCGTTTCAAGAAAAATTTTATAATCACTTGAAACAGTAAACTTCTCTTTCGGATATTTTTCTTCAAGCATTTTGGTTAGATTCTTTTCAATTTTTTTCATGCTAAATCGGTGCAAATGCTTTACCTTATAGGCAACGAGTGTATCTTTTTTCCCTTTCACTACGGCAACATCATAAATTTGAGGAAATGAGCTTACTTCTTTTTTTATTTCTTCAATACGATTACGATTTTTACTTTTATCCGTAACAACTGGTTTAGGATTCGTCGTTTTCATCAGGGCTAATTGACTATCCTTGGCCGGTTGATTATGACTACAGGCGGCCAAGAAAAATACACAAGTGAATAATATCAGTCGATACCTAGCTCTCATTTTATTCCCTTTCCTTGTTCCAATTTTTTATAAGTACTATTACAATGTAGTTTTTTCGACATTAGCAAAAATTATGACAAGATTAATAATAAAAAAACTGCCAGTTAACCAGCAGTTTCATCTGTTATCTTGATGTCTTTTTTTTGCCGCAGCCGCAGCCTTTTTTCTTTACCGATTTTGTAGTTTGATTAGTTTGATGATTAGTTTGCATTGTTTCCTTGCTCTTCTTTTTCTTATTCACCCTATTCTCTCCTTCTGAATTAATTAATTCTTTCTAGTTAGAATATGAGCGAGATGCAAGTCTTGTCTCAGCAAATCCATTATATTTCCAGCAAATACTGGACGATTAATTCAAGAATTGCGGCAATTCCTGCAACCGCTAAAATGAGGATAACCGGTGTGGAAAAGACCGGGTACAGATAAAAGAGCCCTACTATTATTGCTGCAGCCCAAATACCTGTACACCAATAGCAGCTTAGAAGTTCACCCAAAAATCTTCGTACCCCTGATTTCTTCGGGAGGTAATAAACTTCCATTTCACCATCTTCATTTTCCTCTGTTAGCTCATCGAAAAAAGGGGCACGGATAAATTCGGTTATTTTGTCATAAACAAATAATCTTGTCAGCCTGAAGCTCGCCAGCGATAAAATAAACAAATTTAAAACGGTTATTTTCATTAAGTATTATCTCCTCTAATTTATTTTTGGATTTATACCCGCCTAATTTTGCCAAATAAGGCAATTGTCCGTAACCCAAAAGGGCTCTGTGAAATATGTTAGTAATGTAAGATATATATCACGGATTAAGGAGGAAAAATAAATGGGTTGTGGAAATAATAATGACGATTTTCGCAGTGGCAACTGTGTCTGCGAAGTAGTTCGTGCCATTAAAGATATTCAAGACACCGCTGTTGAAGAAGAATGTGCAGAGTGTTCCAGTTGTTTTACAGAGCCGCTGGGAACATTAGTGTCACCAGCAAGGAGAGAGCCTGTTGATACTCGTGTGTTTGTTTTAAGTACGGAAGACGGTTCTCCATTTCATGCGTTTTTCAGCAACGAACACAATGCTTGTGTATCCATCTACTTCCGCGTAGAAGATGTATTTGACAACTGTTGTGCAACACTTCGTGTGTTAGTGCCAGGACGCCGTGAAGGCGGACACTTTGTTCCAGTAAACCTTGTTTCCAGTGGAGACAAATGTTGTATTGACCTTTCAAAAGTGTGCCAGGTTGAGCGATTCCGCGCAAGCAACGACTGCATTACAGTTGATTTAAAGTGCTTCTGTGCCGTTCAATGTATTGCCGATGTTAACTTGGGATTATGCAATTAAAAAAATGAGCCAGTCGGGATAAATCGGCTGGCTTTTTTTTTGACTATTTTTTGATCCCAATCATAATGACATTCTTTAATTCATCAATAGGAAATGTTTTTGACGATTGGTCATGGAATTGGATGGTTACCTGGCTGCCGTTGTACTCTTTTAAGTACCCCTGATAATTTCTTTCAGCTGTATAAAAGACACACGGCACAGGGGGAAGGACTTTTGGAAAGTTGATTAAATAGTCTAAGCGCTCAGTTAGGTCCATATCTTTGAAGGGTCTTACCCGCGTAAATGCAGTTTTGTTTCTTTCTTGATGCTGAGTAGATGATGAGGATTCAAAATCCTCTGAATTGTTTATCTCGATTGGTATCGGTTCGATGGACTCCTTCTTCGAAAGAGAAATCTTCCTTCTGATGTCATCTCCTTGCTTTTGTTCCCGCTTGTTTGTATAAACTTCCTGCATGTTGTTGTTAGAAGGAGTCCTTGAAAATGACTGATCCACATATAGCAGCGGGTGTTGACTTTTCTTTTTAGACATGCAAAGCACCTCCTAATTACGTAATCCTACACTTTATATGTATGCGAAATGCCTATCACCGTTAACAGCAAATTCTCAATTTCTTAAATATAAAAAGCCCGCATGGCTGCGGGCTTTAAGAAATTACAAAATATGATATCCTGAATCAACATGAATGTTTTCGCCGGTAATTCCTCGGGAAAGTTCACTGAAAAGGAATAGAGCTGTGTCACCGACTTCTTCCGGAGTAGTTGTTCTACGTAAAGGTGCTCTTTCTTCAATCTCATTTAAAATAGAATTAAACTCTCCAATGGCTTTTGCTGATAAGGTACGGATTGGACCAGCGGAAATCGAGTTAACACGAATGCCGTCTTTTCCGAGATCAGCTGCTAAATAACGGACGCTTGCATCTAAAGATGCTTTCGCTACACCCATGACATTATAGTTTGGAATGGCACGCTCGCCGCCTAAATAGGTTAATGTCACAATGCTGCCGCCTTCAGCCATCAATCCTCGGGCTTCTTTAGCCACTGCCGTTAGAGAATAGGAGCTGATATTTTGTGCGAGTAGGAATCCATCTCTAGACGTGTTCACAAATTCACCTTTTAACTCATCTGTTTTTGCAAATGCAATGCAATGTGCGAGTCCATGAATCGTTCCAACTGCCTCTTTTATTTCTGCAAAACAAGTTGCAATTGCTTCATCGCTAGTTACATCACATGGAAGGACAAGCGTTCCTTCCGCTTCTAAAGAATTGGCTAAATCACGAACACTGCTCTCAATTCTTTCCCCTGCATACGTAAAAATTAATCTTGCTCCCGCATTATGCAATGACCGCGCAATTCCCCATGCAATACTGCGTTTATTGGCGACACCCATAACAACATATGTTTTTCCAGTTAACGAAAGACTCATTGAAAAATTCCTCCCACAATAAATACAAGTTATTAGTACTTGGTACTAATTTTACACTACTATTTGAAAAATGAAAAGGGCTGCGTATTTAATAAAAAATTTATCAGCTTTCACAGAATTCCAGTTCTCTTTTCAGTTCATCCACATACTCCTTTGTACCTGTAACAATCAAGCGGTCATGCAGCTGAAGCTCGGTATCCCCATGTGGGACGATTGAATCCTTGTCTCTAAATATCCGGACAAAAATAATATCGCCAGTAAACGGAAATTTGCGTAACGTCATACCATCAAATTGACTGTTCATCATAACAATTTCATAAAGCCCTGTCTCTTGATTCGAAAGGATGTTTATGACGGCAGGCGATTCAATTAACGCACGAAGCAGCATCTTTGTTGACATAAAGGAAGAAAACACTTCGATTTGATGGTCTCGTAAGCTCTGCTCGATATCTGGACTTTCAATTCGGGCAATTACCCGTGGAACACCGTTTTCTTTTGCTCTAATCGCCAGGGCCGCATTCTGCTCCTCATTTCCTGTTGAAATGACCACAATTTCTGATTGAAAAACCTGGGTTTGAGCAATCGTATCAATTGTATAATCAGGAATTTCAACGATTTCAAAAAGCGAGTCTGCAATCTGCTTCTCTGATTTATCCATTTGCAGATGATAAAGCACCGGATCATATAAACCCGATTTTAATTCCCGGGACAATGAAAGGGTAACTTGATTGGCTCCTAGGAAAGCCACTGGCAGCTTTTTATTCACAGCGACTTCTTTCGGAATCAACTTTTTAAATAAAATCGGCGTAAAAATAGAGGTGATTACGGCAACCAATATTAATGTCCCCTTCATCTGTTCTGATATAACCCCGATTCTCTCGCCAATTGTTGCGGCGGCTATCACAAGTGAAAGGGTTGAAGTTAACAGGAATCCCGATGCAAAAACTGTTTTCTTATCGTACCAAATTTTTAAAAGATACACAGGCACAAGTTTTGATAAGAGAAGCCCAATCAATAAGAGCGGGATTAATAACAGAAGTTTTTTTTCACTAAAAAGTGACAAGACATCAAGATTCACCCCGACCATCACGAAAAAGATTGGAATCAAAAAACCATATCCGAATGAGTCAAGCTTATGGACAAGCTCCTGATTAGGCGATAATAACGATACGAGCACACCGGCAAGAAAGGCACCGAGAATATTTTCCGCACCGAGGGTTTCTGACAATCCAACTAGAACAATGATGAGTGTAAACACTGCTCGAGTTCCGATTTGTACCGTACCTGTTGACAACGTCTCAATAAAAGTCCTATTTTTAAATCTTTTTCCGACAAAATAAAGCACAATACCAGCAGCAAACAAAATTAATAACAGCCATGTATTCCCATGCTTCGGCTCATTTAGCGAGACAAAGACCGCAAGTAAGACCATCGTTACTAAGTCAGCGATGACGGCAACCAATAAAATGATTTGCCCAATAACAGTTTTCATTAGCTGGGCTTCTTTCAGGGTGGGCACAACAACACCGAGTGAAATCGTCGAGATAATCAGTGTCATTAAGAAGGCATTATCAATAAATCCAGCGATGACAAACAGGTAGGATAATCCTAATGAAAAAACAAAAATTCCGGCAAAGATGATGGTTGCAACGGCAAATGAATTCGGCTCCATTTTCCCATTTGGAAGTTTCTGTCGCTTTTTCCTACCAGTAAAGGCAGTGAAATCAATCTCAAGACCGCTTAAAAACATGAGGAAGATAAAGCCGAGGGTCGAGAGTGTTGAGAGCCACATGTCTTGATGAACGACATCGAAGCCACTTTTTCCAATAATAAGTCCGATAATAATTTCGGCAACGACAACAGGAATAAAATTTATTTTTAACCGATGGAGGATAATCGGCGTTAAAAATGCCATTGTGACAACAATTAGTAAAGAGATAACTGATAAATGCTGTTCCATTATTGTTCCACCTCTCAAAACTAGGGATTCCGTTTATAAAATCTGACTATTTCACAAAAAATAAAAGAAAAGGGGGCTTCATCCTATGCAGATTGATATTATCGGCGATGTCCACGGATGTTTCAGCGAATTTACCGAGCTCACATTAGAACTGGGCTATAGTTGGACCGGTGGTGTACCAATCCATCCCGGCGGTAGAATACTCGGTTTTGTTGGCGATTTAACTGACCGAGGGTCAGAATCGATTAAGGTCATTGAGGTTGTTTGGCAGCTTGTTATCAAGGATAAAACTGCTATCTACACGCCAGGTAATCACTGTAATAAGTTATACCGTTTCTTCCTGGGCAACAAGGTCCAAATTGCCCATGGGCTTGAAACAACGGTTGCAGAATATGAATCATTATATAAAAAAGAGCAGCAATCCATTCGTAAAAAATTTATCGAGCTTTATGAAAAAGCGCCACTTTATTTAGTATTAGACAAACAAAAGCTGGTTATTGCCCACGCAGGAATCAAACAGGAATTTATCGGACAAACCCATGGTAAGGTGAAGGAGTTTGTTCTTTACGGTGATATAACGGGTGAAAAGCATCCAGACGGTTCGCCGGTCAGACGGGATTGGGCCAAGGAGTATCACGGTGATGCCTGTATTGTATACGGACATACCCCCGTGAAGGAGCCGCGAATTATCAACAATACTTATAACATTGATACCGGTGCTGTTTTCGGCGGCAAACTGACCGCATTAAGGTACCCGGAAATGGACTTGGTTTCTGTTGTTTCTACTATGCCATATATCGAGGGAAAATTTAAACAATTTGACTGAGAAAAGCGTAAGCGCCCTGGTCAGCGGCGTATGGCCTCCTCGAAAAAGCTAACGCTTTTTCTTCGTGCGATGGTATATGCTGTCGAAGCTTTCCTTGTGGAGCGCTCCAACTGAGATAAAGGAAACACGGTGAGCGTAGCGAACCGATGTTGACTTATCGTAGGGCGGAGAGCGAAGGACAATAGCCGCTAGGGCGCTGGAGCTGGACAATTCTCAAAGTCAAAAATTTTATACTTTTTTCTAAAAAATGAAAAAGGCTAATCCCTATAAAAGCGGGTCGGCCTCTAATATTTTGCTCATATCCGATGGGAGCGGTGCCGTAAAGGTCATTTCCTTCAATGAAAACGGGTGTGTAAATTTGACATTTTTACAATGGAGGGCCTGCCTATCAATTAATGATACATCACCGCCATACAAATCATCGCCAAGCAGCGGGTGCCCTTTGAAAGACATATGTACCCTTATTTGATGGGTCCGTCCCGTTTCGAGTTGCAGCTCAGTATATGTAAATTGACGATGCCTCGCAATCACCCGATAATGGGTGCAGGCATATTGACCGTCGCTACGAACTTCCCTCTCAATAATACTTTCCTGTTTACGTCCTATCGGCTCGCGAACAGTACCGAAGTCCTGCGAAATCACTCCACCAGCAAAAGCCTCATACGTCCGATTAACTTGCCCCCCTTGCTGCATCATACTAAACAAATGATGCACATGGCGATGCTTGGCGATCAACACAATTCCCGAAGTATCCCTGTCAAGCCGGGTGACGATATGCGGAGCAGCCTGAAGGCCGATGCGCTGATAATAGCCGACAAGCGCATTTGCTAAGCTTCCTTCAGGATGCTCCCGTGAGGGAATCGTATTCATACCAGCAGGCTTATTAACAACTAACAGGTATTCATCTTCAAACAGAATCTTCAACGGGATATCTTCGCCGCCAACCCCCTCGCTCGGGTTCTCGACTGGAAAAACAACGGTTAATCTATCGCCAGCTTCCAGCTTATAACGGACATTCACTTCCCCGCCATTTACTTGGATACTGCCACCCTTAAACTTAATATCCGTTAGGGCCGTTCGTGAGATTTCTTCGTGTTTTAAAAATTCCTTTATTAGCTTTCCGGCATCACCCTGTGCTATAATCCAATTCATTTGAAAACGAGAAGCCGTCATAGAGGTCCCCTCTTTCAATCCGAAATAAACGAATCATGAACCCTTTTCCAGAAAGGAAACGGCCGGAACCGGGCAAAACGAATTTTTTCTTCAGGCACCCTGAATTGAATCGATTTTACATCCTTATGCAGCAGTGTTAGGTGATCGACTGTAACCTGAAAATCGGTGCGGTTCACAGGCTTTAACATACATGTGTGATGCGCTGGCAGGATGAGGGGTGAACCCACTGTTCGAAAAACTTTGTTATTGATTGACGCCATTTCAGCTACTTGAATGGCAGAAATGGATGGATGGATAATCGCTCCGCCAAGCGCTTTGTTATAAGCTGTACTTCCAGAAGGAGTAGAAACGCAAAGGCCATCCCCACGAAATCTTTCGAAATGCTGACCGCGGATTTCTACATCCATGACGAGCGTCCCCTCGACACTTTTTACTGTAGATTCGTTTAAGGCTAAATATCTCGATTCCTTTCCGGCATGCGAGTAACGAATGATAACTTCAAGCAGCGGGTATTCCACAACCTGAAACGGAGTTTTGGCAATCGCAATTACGAGCTTCTCAATTTCATCGGGGGTCCAATCAGCATAAAACCCAAGATGCCCCGTATGAATTCCTACGAAAGCAGTTTTACTTAAACGGCTTTTGTAGCGGTGAAAGGCGTAAAGAAGTGTCCCATCACCGCCAATGGATACAACGATATCCGGCTGGTCCTCATCGTACTTAAGATCAAAATCAAGTAAATAAGTTCTCATTTTGTGCATCAAAATATTTGATTTCTGATCTCCTTTTGATGTAATCGCAAATTTCATAGGTTTATACTCCTTGTACTGTAATACTTGTTAAAGAGCGTCAAGTCATTAGTTTAGTTCTTCTCTTCCTGCTTAAACTCCTTTTTTCTTGTAAAAAAAGCTTGTGCTTCTTGGATTTCCCCGCGGATCAATGACATTTCCTCGTCAAGCCGAAAGGAAGCTTCAGCGGCTCTTTGGAGCCTCATTTTAATATCGTTTGGAAAGATTCCTTTGTACTTATAGTTTAGCGAATGCTCAATCGTCGCCCAAAAGTTCATCGACAGCGTCCTGATTTGAATCTCGGCAAGAATCTTTTTTTCCCCGTGGATTGTTTGGACTGGATAGCAAATGACTATATGGTACGATCGGTATCCGCTGGACTTTTTATGGGAAATATAATCTCTATCCTCAACAATTTCAAAGTCATTACGATTCCTTAATAATTCAACCACGGTATATATATCATCGACAAATTGACACATGATCCGCATTCCCGCAATATCCTGCATTTCCGCTTCCAAATTCTCGAGCGGAATTCCTTTTTGATTGGCTTTATCGAGAATGCTTGCTATAGGTTTTACCCGTCCGGTAACAAACTCTATAGGAGAATGAGTTGAATCGAGATCAAATTGCCCCCTCATCCCCTTTAATTTTATTTTCAGCTCTGCTACAGCCTGTTTATAGGGTGCTAAAAATAGGTCCCAATGCTTCATGAATCCACCTCTTTATCTCTAAAAAATAGCCTCTACTTTTGTGACCATTTCTTTTCCATAATTACTATTCCCGCCAATATTGCTAATGACATATTCTAACTCCTCATGGAAATGTAAAAGTTCTAATTGTTGGTCCTGAAAATTGATCCACACCGGTAACTTTTGCTCTTGAGCGGACTTTAAGAAAGACCAGATTTGTTCTGGTATTTCAATATATGTATAATCTTCTTTAGCCTCCATTAAGTAAATAAATGAGTATTGCTTAGTGTCGACAAGGATTTGTTCTGCAGGAACTAATCCGCTGATGGGTTCATTTGCTTCTAACAATAGTCGATTTTCTGTTATGCTTGCCTTTAGAATTGTTATTCTTTTCTTCATTTTCATACCTCCATCTTCACCTTTTTATTTTAGCATAATTCACCCATTTCTCCCAAGGATAGGAGTATGAGTTGAAGACGAGAAAATAAAATAATCATTTTCTGAAAGGAAGACATGCAATGTCGCAAAATATTGAGATTGAATTTAAGAATATGCTTACAAAAGAGGAATATGAAAGGTTTCTCTTGGAATTCAATATAGATAAAAGTCAAATTTTCAGTCAAGAAAATCACTACTTTGATACTCCTGATTTCACCTTAAAAGAGCTAGGATCTGCACTAAGAATCCGCAAAAAACAGCGGTCATTTGAGATGACCCTAAAGCAGCCGGCAGCGGTTGGTATTCTCGAGACGAATCAGACATTGAGTTATAAAGAGGCAGAACAAGCAATCCATTCTAGGAAGCTTCCTGCTGGTTTAATCCAAAACCTTTTAAAAAAAGAAAATGTCAATTTTTCTACGATCGAGTATTTCGGCTCTTTATCAACAAACAGGGTGGAATTGGCATATAAGAATGGATTACTAGTACTTGATCAAAGTTTCTATCTGAATAAGGAAGACTTTGAATTAGAGTATGAGGTGGAAAACTATCAGGAAGGAAAGCGTGTTTTTCTGGAGCTTCTTAATCAATTTCAGATTCCGGAGCGAAAAACAGACAACAAAATCCGCCGCTTTTATCATCAAAAATATAAACAGCAGAATCTATTGGATATTTAACGATTCAAGGAAGGCTCTCAACCGCCAATTTTCTCCTGTTTTTACCAATAAACAACAACTTTGTATACATTAAGACTGTATTCAAGTGATTACACCTCTTTCTTAAGGCAATTAATTTGAGATATGAAAGGGTCATTGATAAAATAAGAACAACGAAAGACATTTAAGGAGTTGTCAACATGATTGAGAAAAAGCTTACACCATTTGAGGTCATTGGTGAAGATAATTTAAACCGGCTTGTGGATACCTTTTATGGCCTTGTTGCACAACATCCTGATCTTGCTCCAATTTTTCCAAATAAATTCACAGAAATTGCCCGAAAACAAAAGCAATTTTTGACTCAATATTTAGGTGGTCCGCCCATTTATACCGAAGAGCATGGTCATCCAATGATGCGTGCGCGCCATTTGCCCTTCCCTGTTACACCAACACGTTCGAAAGCCTGGTTATCCTGCATGGAACAAGCAATGGACAAGGTTGAACTGGAAGGCCCGATACGAGAGGAATTTTTCTCACGACTGTACCTTACGGCGCAACATATGATTAATACTCCAGATGGCGGCGATTTATCAGGTGAAAATCGTGAATAATTTTACATTACATGGCTCTAAGTGCAGCGGCATTGATAAAAAACCCATTGAAATTTACATGTTTATTGATCCTTTATGCCCTGAATGTTGGGGACTTGAACCCATTCTAAAAAAACTAAGAATTGAATATGGACAGTATTTTTCCATTAAAAATGTTTTAAGCGGACGGCTGGCCAATTTAAATTTGAGTAAAAAGAAAAACTATGAGAATATCGCTCAAGTCTGGGAGAAAATAGCAAGCAAATCAGGAATGTCATGCGATGGAAGTCTTTGGTTAGAGAATCCGGTGGATACTCCGTCTACCGTTTCAATTGCGCTTAAAGCAGCTGAATTACAGGGAAGACGTGCTGGGTTTCGTTTTCTTCGGAAAATTCAAGAGATGTTATTTTTAGAAAAGCAAAACATTTCTAATCTAGAGGTGTTAAAGGATTGCGCCGGCCGTTCCGGATTGGATGTTGAAGAATTTATGATTGATATTCATTCTGAAAGTGCTGCAAAAGCATTCCAATGTGATTTGAAAATAACAGCGGAAATGGAAGTAATCGAAATTCCAACATTGGTATTTTTTAATGAAAATGCCGAGGATGAAGGCATCAAAATTACCGGGAGCTATCCCTATGAGGTCTATGTACAAATTTTAGAGGAAATGCTTCCAAAGAAACCAATGAAATCGCCGCCGCCTCCATTAGAAACATTTATGAAGTTTTTTAAATTTGTCGCCTCAAAGGAAATTTCCGTTGTTTATAATATGCCCATTGCGCAAATTGAACGGGAAATGAAAAAACTACTTTTAAAACAGGTCGTGGAACAGATCCCCGCGAAATACGGAACATTTTGGAGGTATATTGATGAATAGGCAAATCGCTGGAATAAAAATATTCTGGTCATTTGTCTATTTTCTTCCTGCTAGCTACGTCAGCCTTCATTTCATAAAAACGAAAATGCCTTGCAGCTTAAAAGTTGCAAGGCATTTTTCTATTTATACGAACAAAGGGGATGGGAGAAATTTTTCACGGTCAAACAAAAGGGGTATATGTTTGTTGTGATTAACTTCACATATATAATATAGCATGCCTTTGAATACATGACAATAGTTTGTGCTTAATTTCACATAATTGTCATATTTTCATGAATGGGACAATAAACATAAAAGGAAGTAACCGTGAAAAAGGTGGAGTTTTAGAATGGGCAAATTATCTCTTATCAGCATGATTGTCTTCATCCTGATTGCTTTTTTTCTTCATATCCTAGCTTTGATGAAGATTTTCCCGTTATTATTAAGTACGCCAATTCTGTTTATTTCAATTTTACTTTTCATCATTTACCTGAATAATCGAAAACGATTTAAAGGGTTTTAAAAGGATGGCTTCGTAAAGAAACCATCCTTTTTGCTGCGCTTATGATAATAATCGCTCTAATTCATTCAGTTTTTCTTCAAATACCTTACAAGCATTCTTAACAGGATCTGCACTCGTCATGTCGACTCCAGCTTTCTTTAGCACTTCAATTGGATAGTCAGAGCTTCCAGCACTTAAGAACTCCTGAATATAGCGTTTTACTGCTGGCTCGCCTTCTTCTAAAATTTGCTTGCTTAAAGCAGTTGCAGCACTGAAGCCGGTAGCGTACTGGTACACATAATAATTGTAATAAAAATGCGGAATTCTCGCCCACTCTAAGCCGATTTCCTCATCGATTACAATATCCTCTTCACCAAAATACTTCTTATTCAATTCATAATAGGCCTCTGTTAAAGCATCAGCGGTTAATGCCTCATTATTTTGAGCTTTTTGATGAATTAAATGCTCAAACTCCGCAAACATCGTCTGCCTGAATACCGTTCCTCTAAACCCTTCTAAATAGTGATTAAGGAGGTAGATACGTTTCTGTTCATCATCAATCGTTTTCAATAAATAATCATTTAATAATGCTTCATTACAGGTCGAAGCCACTTCAGCAACAAAAATCGAGTAGTTTCCATACGGATATGGCTGTGATTTCCGTGTATAATAGCTATGCACAGAGTGACCGAATTCGTGGGCCAAGGTAAATAAATTATTCACGTTATCCTGCCAGTTCATAAGAATATACGGATGTGTTCCATATGCGCCAGAAGAGTAAGCGCCGCTCCGCTTCCCTTTATTCTCATGAACATCGACCCAACGATTATCAAAGCCCTCTTTTAGAATTTTTGCATATTCCTCACCTAACGGGGCCAGCCCTTTAATGACTAAATCCTTTGCTTCCTCATATTTAATTTCCATTTTCACATCTTTTACAAGTGGCGTGTACAAATCATACATATGAAGCTCATCAAGCCCCAGCACTTTCTTTCGAAGCTTCACATAGCGATGTAATAATGGAAGATTTTCTGTGACAGTATTGACTAGGTTATCGTACACACTCTCCGGAATATTGTTGGCAGAAAGGGCTGCATGCCTTGCTGAATCATACTTTCTCACTCTTGCATTAAAATTATCCTTTTTCACATTGCCGCTTAATGTGCTTGAGAATGTATTTTTAAATGCTCCATATGTTTTATAAACTGCTTTAAAGGCATCGCGTCTTACCCGCTGATCTCCGCTTTCTAAGAAACGGCTATATCGGCCGTGAGTAATTTCAACATCTTCCCCATTTTCATCTTTAATGGATGGGAACTCCAAATCAGCATTATTTAACATTCCGAAGGTATTACTAGAAGCATCCATTACTTCGCTTGCTTCCGCTAATAAAGATTCCTGCTCAGCTGTCAGCACATGCGGTCTTTGCAGATTAATTTCTTCGATGGCGTGTTCATATAGCTTTAATTCTTGCTTTTCATTCAAAAAGCTTGTCACCTTGACTTCATCAATCGAAAGAATTTCCGGAACAATAAAGGCCAATTGGCTGGCTGCTTGCGAATACAAATTCTTCATTCTGTCATCCAAGCCTTGGTAAAAAGAGTTCGTTGTATCCTGGTCATAGCGCATATGCGAATATGTATAAAGCTTTCCAATTCGCTCCAACAGTTGATCCTGGAACTGAAGAGCATTATAAAGTGTCTCCGCACTTTCTCCTAACTTCCCTTCAAACGCTTTAATGCCGGGAATTTGTTTTTTTACCTCTTGGAATTCTTTTTCCCATTCCTTATCAGTCGCAAAAATGTCCTCTAGTTTCCAAGTGTCATCCACTGAAATCTCACTTCTAGCTGGCAAAGACTTTACAGCCGTTTCATTTGTCATCATTCTTCCTCCATTCAAATTCGGATTGCGGGGAGACCCCTAAATAAGTATATTCTCCTAAATGTTCTAATTTCCTTTTAAAAAGTGTGCTATCCTCCATATTATACCCCGTTTTTATTTATTTTCCTGAAAGTATTAACTGGTTTTTTTGATAAAAAAGGATTTTAGCCTCTTCCTTCTCTCGATTGGACCTTGGAATGATAATTTTCTGCTGCAATTGAAAGTGATTTTCTCCATTCCGGCTTAAAATTCCTAATCGTACAAGGTGTTGTAAATATTCAATTAAGGCACCTAAAGGATTGATTTCTTCTAGCTGAGGTAATTTTCGCAAAATAATATCCTTCCTAATCAGCCTTTTTTTAAAGTGAGCTTTAATTTCCTGAAGCGTAATCAAATCGTTGGGATTTTTGTTGGCTAAAACATCAAGAAATAAATACGTTTGCCAAATTATCGGAGCAGTTTGGATGGATATTGAGTGAGGTACTGGAAGGCCAATTTCTGGCGGTAATAAGAACAGATTAAGATTTTTGTTATATATCTCATGTAGAAATGGTTGTTGTGCTTTCCCTGGGTACAGTGTCAAGTTCAAATTGGATTTTTCAATTTCTCTATTCCAGCTTGATAGATTAAGCTGTTGTTTTCTACTTGGCTCCATTAAACCATCAAGTTTCAAATCATTTGGACGATAGAAGGAAAAGTGTGCGAATACGTTTTTTATAGAGTAGGAAGTAATCGGTTCTACCAATTGAAATAGATGTTTTTCGGGGCAGTATGAAGGAATATAAAGATAACCGGTAGAAGTACTCCGCAAAAAGAAATAATGAAAGTTAGATAATGCAATGGTATTTCTCTTTTTTGCATGGATATGGCTGCTCGAAATAATCCATAACGGAATATAATCTTTCTCAAGATACCTATGGGTTCTTTTGATAAAAACCTTTTCCGGTAACGTGGAGCACTGATACTCTAAGGCATATTTCTTACCCTTATGCTCGAACATAATGTCCGGACGCTGCTGCATTTCCTTATCATAATACTCTAGAACTGATGGGATTTTTTGCCGGATTAGCCATTGATACAGCTGTTTTTTCCCTTCCATGTGATACTGTGATTCATTTTCATAAAAATCGCGGCATTGTCCTCCCTGCTTATGGGCAAAATGAAAAATCCGCTGATCGCCCAATTTAAGCGAAACTTCTTCTCCGCAAATTGGACAAATAAATTCTTCTTTGCTTCGTAGATACAAAAGAGTTTCCTTTTTGTAATCTAACCCAAGACAAATCCTTTTTCCAGATTTAGTTTGTGCGCTTAACATTTCATTCTCTCCACCTTTCACGATTATTAATTCGACAAATTTCTATGTAATCCTTTATAAAAAAAAAGAAAACTCGTCATTATTTTGACGAATTTCCTCTTTTTATAATAGTGGTGAAAGTAACCGCGCTGTTGATTCTAGTAGTCTTAGTCCCAAATGCCGTTCTTGAAAAGTTGAAAACTCTAATTGTTTGGTAAATTTAAGATCATTTAAATATTCCACGACGAGCTTCTCTGTACTTTTTGTCCTGAACAAGAACGCATTTACTTCGAAATTTAAATGAAAGCTTCTCATATCCATGTTCGAAGTTCCAATCGAGGCAAGTTCTTCATCAACAATAACGATCTTGCTATGCATAAAACCTCGCTCATATTCGTACACCTTTACCCCAGCTTCCAAAAGTTCAGGAAAATAAGATCTCGATGCATGAAAAACAATACGTTTATCAGGACGGTTAGGTACGAGCAACCTGACATCAATTCCGCTTAGGGCAGCAACTTTAATCGCGGAAAAAATATCTTCATCAGGTATAAAATACGGAGAGGCAATCCAAACTGATTTTTTTGCAGATCCAATCATCGAGAAAAAAATATTTTTAATGACGCTCCATTCAGTATCAGGTCCTCCGGCAATGAGCTGCACACCACCATGACTTTTGTGATCAATTTGCGGTGATAAATATTCAGCAGTTAAAAAACTATGGTTCGTCATATAATACCAATCTTGCAAAAAAATAAGCTGCAGTGTCCGAACTGCTTCTCCTTTAAGCATTAAATGGGTATCGCGCCAAAAGCCTATCGTCTTGTCTCTTCCTAAATATTCATCACCGATGTTTAATCCGCCCACAAAACCAACTGTTCCATCAATCACAATTATTTTTCGATGATTCCTGAAATTAAATTTATTATTTAAAAAGGGCAATTTTACTGGTCCAAACGGAACTGTTTCTATGCCAGCATTTTTCAACTCATGAATATACCTCTTTGAAAGCTGCCATGAACCAACAGCATCAAATAGAAAGCGGACTTTAACCCCTTGATTTGCCTTTTCTATGAGAATATCCTTGATTTCCCGGCCTATATGATCATGGCGGACTATATAATATTCAAGATGAATATGGTGCCTTGCCCTTTTTAATTGTTCAATAATATGCTGGAACGTTTCATCTCCATTGGACAATACTTTGGTAGCTGTATCAAAAGAAATTGGACTGTTCCCTAGTTTTTGCGCCAAATTAAATAATTTTCCTTGGTGCTCCCCCATTAAGCTAAGCTTTTCCTCATTCCTTGGGTCATCTTCCCCTTCAACCGTTAGAAATGCCTGCTTATCAAGAAAATATTTCTTTCTAAACATCTTCTCTTTCCGGTAATTGCGGCCAAAAAGAAGATAAAAAATAAATCCCACAAGCGGAAAACTCCCTAACACTACTAACCATGTAATCGTTTGCGTAGGATGGCGGTTTTCAAGGAAAATGACAAATCCAATAAATATGACTGACAGCGAAATTAACACGCTTAAGAAACCAAAAATCCCACTTTCCAATCGACCCTTAAAGAAAAACAATAGTACGGATAATACCGCTAAAAATATGACAACCCTTACTGTATTTTTCAGAAACCTCACCTGCCAGAACATCATTTAAAAAATACCGATTTCAATTTGAAATCGGTACTGTTATCAGCTAAAATGCTTTCGTAACTCTGCAAAAACGTTTTCTGAAATTATTTCTTTACCATATTCTTGAATCCGATGAATCGTCAGCTGTGTCTCATAGCCGTATTCGAGTAAGACGCTTAAGATATCATCAATTTCGTCTTCCTCAAATAAATCCTCGGGAAATTCAGTATATAAATAATACTTTCCTTCAAAGTGATAGAGCATTGTCACTAAATCATCTAATCCTGTACGATGTGATAAGCTGATGACATCTTCAAAATCCTTAAAGACAAGAAGAAATTCCAATGTTTCTTCCTCAAGCAAAATATCCTCCTCATCAGAATGATTTGGATTAAAATGCTGATCCAATAGCTCTTCAATTTTTTCATCAACAGGAATGTCTTTTATTTTATCATTTGGAATAGGGAGTTCAAACTTTTGTCCATCCTTTGAAAGCTGCGCTTTCGTCACCAGAACCTCTAACCCTTTATCAAGAGCTTGGACTTGAATCCATAGTGGACCTTCAACGACAAATTCTTCATCACCGTGAACTTCATCCATCATTTCCCAGAAAAGTTCTTCACTGCGCTCGCGATTGTACCAAATTTCTTCGCGGTCAAAGCCTCTTTCTTCTATATCACCATAGGAAATATAGAATTTAACTGTATTTTCATTAATGCGTTCAATCTCCATCATAACCTCTCCCTTCCATTTTCCATATTGAAGGGACTAAATACCCCCAGCAGATCATGCCAATAAAAAAGTAAATATTCCTGTACTCTCATTTTATGACAAAAGTACTAATAAGGGAAATAAAAAAACCAAAAATCAAAAAATCCATTATAACGCCTATTTGTCGATTTCATTTATTGTAGCAAAATGTATTCGAAACCTCAAACATTGGGCTCAATAAACAAAAAAAGGCCTTCAGTTAAGAAGGCCTTTTTATTAGTTTACCATCCGTTGTGCTTCACGCAATTGGAACGTTCTAACTCTTCTTGGCAAGAACCTTCTAATCTCATCTTCATTGTAACCGACCTGCAATCGTTTCTCATCGATAATAATTGGTCGGCGCAGCAGACCAGGGTTCTCTTTAATAAGTCCAAACAAATCTTGAAGCGGCATTGCATCTAAGTTCACATCTAACTTTTGAAATGTTTTGGATCTTGTAGAAATTATTTCATCAGTTCCATCTTCGGTCATTCGAAGAATTTCTTTTATCTCTTCCATTGATAATGGTTCAGAAAAAATATTTCTTTCAGTGTATGGGATTTCATGCTCTTCTAACCATGATTTAGCTTTTCTGCATGATGTACAACTTGGTGAAGTGTATAATGTTACCATCTGTATTTCACACTCCTCTTTTATTTACGATTCGTTTTAATAATACCCTCTATAGTGAAGTTTAAACTCTTTTAAGTGGAAATATTACATATACCTAATTAAAATAATTATAAATAAGTAATTTATATTAATAATTATACACCACTGTTCCTAATAAAGGTATCCTTTTTTCAAAAATAATTAACCGGACAAAAATTAAACTCAAATAACTTGATACATTATATTAGACGAATAATTCCCTTAAAAGTTTCAAAATAATACAAAATCAAATTGATTTTTTTCATACCTTTTAATATTTCTTATTAGAATGTTCGCCTCCTTTCGTGCATTTTATGAGGGTCGTTCAAAAATGCTAATAATAGAGTCCCTCTAATCAAATTATAATGTGCCAACCTTACTATTTTATTAAGTTTGATTCTCAATTAACACTTCAAAATGAAAACGCATTCATTTAATAACTAAATTTAATATTGATTATTTACTTTCCTCTTTCAATAACTAGCAAGTTCTTATAAACTATACAGTAGGGGATATTTAATATGTCTATATGAATATTCTGGTAAGCTTATAATGGAGGGGTGTTAGCATGGGTGCTTACATAACAGATTTGGCCATTGTTGCTTTATTAATCGTTGGGATTACAGCATTAATGGGTGTTATAACAAACAGTTTTGGTGAAAAAGTATTCGGCGGCAAACATCGCAGTGAATTTGTCGATGAGAGTGCTAAATACCAGACTGGCTGGAAAACTGTCGGCGGGAAACGTAAATAATAAAGAAAAGCGCAAGCGCCCTGTTCAGCGGCGTATGGCCTGGAGCACTCCAACTGAGATAAAGGAAACACGGAGAGCGTTAGCGATCCGATGTTGACTTATCGTAGGGCGGAGTGCGAAGGACATTAGCCGCTAGGGCGCTGGAGCTGGACAATTCTCAAAGTCGAATGATATTAATTCTGATATTTAAAAAAAAACGATCTCAAAAATTTGA
Source organism: Neobacillus vireti (assembly GCF_001026695.1). Classification (GTDB taxonomy): domain Bacteria; phylum Bacillota; class Bacilli; order Bacillales; family Cytobacillaceae; genus Neobacillus; species Neobacillus vireti. Next base: position 179,656 of record NZ_LDNB01000002.1, on the reverse strand, counting down.
GATCGTTTTTTCTATTATTTTGATTGTGCTTGATATTGCTTAAATTCCTTTTCAGAACAAAGTACGAAATGGCCAGGAGTAACTTCTCTAAATTCAACGGATTCATTGTCCCCGTAGTTATGACTCGCAGGATCATAGGATTTACGTTTGCGAGTCCGTTCACTGATTGGATCAGGAGCTGGAATCGCCGATAAGAGTGACTGTGTATATGGGTGAAGTGGATTTCGATAAAGATCATCCGCGGATGCCAGCTCAACCATCCTGCCGAAATACATTACACCAATCCGATCACTAATATATTTAACCATTGAAAGATCGTGGGCAATGAAAAGATACGTTAACCCTTTATCTTTTTGCAGCTTTTTCATTAAGTTAACAACCTGAGCTTGAATGGAAACATCCAACGCAGAAATCGGTTCGTCAGCAATAATAAATTCTGGTTCAACTGCTAATGCACGAGCAATTCCAATCCGCTGACGCTGACCGCCGCTAAATTCATGCGGGTAGCGGTTAGCGTGCTCTTTGTTCAATCCAACGGTCTCCAAAAGCTCATAAACTCTTTCCATCCGTTCTTGCTTTGATTTTGCTAAGCCGTGTATGTCAATTCCCTCGGCAATAACATCGGCAATCTTTAATCTTGGATTAAGAGACGCGTATGGATCTTGGAAAATCATTTGCATTTTCCGGTTAAAAGCTTTTAATTGCTTTTTTGATTTATTGCCATGGACGTTGATTCCGTCATACAGAACCTCGCCGCCAGTAGCATCATACAAACGGATGATTGTCCGGCCTGTTGTCGACTTCCCACAGCCTGACTCACCCACAAGCCCCATGACTTCACCTTGATAAATATCGAAGGAAACATCATCGACTGCTTTAACTTCGTTAGGTCTTCCTTCATTAAAATATTGCTTTAAATTTTTTATTTCTAGTAACTTCTTTCTTTCAGCCATTTATTTCCCCTCCTTTTTTCCAGGGAATTGACTATTTCCTTTATCTAATCCAACAGCCCCAGAGTTTACACCTGTCATCTCTAAGTATTGACTTTGACGTCTCTTAACGGCATCAGGCGGATCAACTGGCGGTGCATCCGGATGTAATAACCATGTAGCTGCATAATGCGTTTCAGACACTTTAAAGAACGGTGGTTCTTGCTCTAAATCGATTTTCATGACAAATGGATTACGAGGTGCAAACGCATCGCCCTTTGGAGGGTCCAATAAATCGGGTGGTGTTCCTGGAATCGAGAATAATTCCTCTTCTTCTGTATCCATATCTGGCATAGAGCTAATTAATCCCCATGTGTATGGATGCTTTGGATTATAAAAAATTTCATCAGCCGTTCCAATTTCAACAATCTTACCGCCATACATGACCGCGACACGATCCGCTACATTGGCTACAACACCAAGGTCATGAGTAATGAAAATAATTGATGTGTCAATTTTCTTTTGCAGGTCTTTCATTAATTCAAGGATTTGCGCTTGAATCGTCACGTCAAGTGCCGTTGTCGGCTCATCAGCGATTAGAATTTTCGGATTACATGCCAAGGCAATGGCAATAACAACCCTTTGTCTCATCCCCCCAGAAAACTGGTGCGGATATTGGTTGATCCGAATTTCCGGTTTTGGAATTCCCACAAGCTTTAATAAGTCAAGTGCTCTTTCCTTTGCATCATGTCTACTCATGTTTTGATGCTTAATTAAAGGTTCGGTAATCTGGTTGCCAATTTTCATGGTTGGATTAAGCGATGTCATCGGATCTTGAAAGATCATCGAAATATCATGACCCCTAATTTTTTGCATTTCTCTATCTTTTAATTTCGCTAAATCTTTTCCGTTAAACAGAATTTCCCCGCTTTTTATTTCCGAATTGTGCTCGGGAAGTAAGCGCATAATTGATTTCGTGGTTACCGATTTACCGGAGCCTGATTCACCAACAATCGCTAACGTTTCCCCTTTATACAGATCAAAGTTAACACCGCGGATGGCTTTTACTTCACCGGAAAACGTATGGAACGAAATATTTAAATCTTTTACTTGTAAAATTTTCTCCACTACCATTCACCTGCCTTTTAATCTCGCATTTTTGGATCTAATGCGTCTCGTAATCCGTCAGCTACCAAGTTAAAGCATATCATTATTAACGCAATCATAATGGAAGGAATAATCATTTGATATGGAAAAGCAATCATCGATACAAATCCATCATTAACTAATGTTCCTAAAGATGCGTGTGGGTCTTGAAGACCTAAGCCAATAAAACTTAAAAACGCTTCGAAGAAAATGGCACTCGGAATTGAAAACATCGTATTTATGATAATAACCCCAAACATGTTAGGAATCATATGCTTGAAAATAATCGATGTATCCGATGCCCCTAATGTTTTAGCCGCCAAAACAAATTCCTGGCCTTTATATTTTAATACTTGCCCGCGGACAACACGTGCCATGCTTGTCCATCCAGTAATGGACAAGGCTATGATAATCGGCATTATTCCCGGCTTTAAGACTAAGATCATTAATACAACAACAATCAAGTTCGGTATGCCGACAATAACCTCGATAATCCGCTGCATGAAACTATCTGTTCTACCACCTAAATAACCAGATATGGCTCCATATGATACCCCAACTAGCATATCAATCAATGCCGCCATGAAAGCAATAAATAATGAAACCTGTGTACCTTCCCAAGTCCGTGCGAAAAGGTCACGACCTAAGTTATCAGTTCCAAACCAATAATAAGCATCAATTTTACGCACTTCATAAGCGTTATATACATTCCCGTCTCTTCTGGTTAGTGTCCCGTCAAAAGGAAGCCAATGTACATTCTCTAAGCCTTGAATTCTTGGTGGCAGGTTATTGTGTTTCGTATTTTGGGTATCGTAAGCATACGGTGTTAATAATGGACCCACAAAAGCCATAATAATGAGAATAACGAGTATTACCATACTTACGACTGCAGCCTTATTTTTCCTTACCCGGAACCAAGAATCCTGCCAGAAGTTCAAACTTGGCTTAGCAATTTTTTCACTTTTAGATGGATCAACATGGGCGGGTGCAAACATATCCTTAGAAATGGTATCTTCTTTATTGATCATTTTGCTTTCCCCCCCGAAATACGAATACGTGGGTCGATAATTCCATAAAGAATATCAACAACTAAAATAATGACTACGAATAAAGTAGCAAATAAAAGGTTGGTTCCCATAATGACTGGATAATCATTGGTACCGATTGATTTAACAAACTGCTCTCCCAGTCCAGGAATTCCAAAAATCTTTTCAATTACTAGTGAACCTGTCATTAAGCTAATGGCCAAGGGACCCATAACCGTAACTACAGGTATTAATGCGTTTCTTATTGCGTGCTTAAAGCTAATTTGCCAAAAGCTTGCACCCTTTGCTTTTGCCAAAGTAATATAATCAGACCCCAATACATCAATCATTTCTGTTCGCATAAAACGAGCCGCAATTGAAATTGGGAACATTGCTAAGGCAATTGTAGGCAGGATCGTGTATTCCGGCCCTTTCCACAACATAACAGGTAGCCAGCCTAATTTAACAGCAATGTAATACTGCAGCAATCCCGCAAAAATAAATGAAGGGATTGATTTACCAATTACAGCAATAAAAGTAGAGCCATAATCTATCCAAGTATTTTGCTTAAGCGCAGAAATGGTACCTAAAAAGATCCCAGCTATTGCGCCCAAAACCATAGCCTGCAAACCTAAAATCGCCGATGGTCCAATTCGATTTCCAAGCAGTTCCGTTACAGGGGTATTATTGAATTGAAAGGAGACTCCCAAATCACCCTTTACCAAATTCTTCATATAATTAAAATATTGAACAGGCAATGGGTCCTTTAATCCATACTTTTCCAGCAGAATGTTCTGTTGGGCTACTGAGAGTTTTTGGAAAGTATTAAATGGACTTCCTGGAATTAGCTTCATGAGGAAAAAAGTAATCGATGCAACAATGAACAGCGTAAGAATCATATAGAGAAATCGTTGCAATAAGTATTTCGCCATGCCTACACCTCCTAATTGGTTTAATTTTCGACATTTTTCGACAATTCCATCACAGGTAAAAAGAGAGTATATTTTTTTTAATATACTCTCTTCCTATTTGATTAGTATAGCTACTATTTAAGGATTTTAATCCATTGGTAACTATAATCAGGACCAAATGCATGGTGAGCAAAGCCTTGAACCTTTTCATTAATTAAAAGGTTAACTGTACGTTGATACACTGGAGCGATTGCTGCGTCATCTTCAATTAAGATTTTTTCAGCGTCTTGAAGAGCTTTCCAACGTTCTTCGTCTTTAGCAGCTAAATCTGTTTGAGCAGCTCTAACTAGCTTATCATATTCAGCACTGCTGTAATCCATTTTGTTGTGATCTCCGCCAGTAAGCATTAAATCCATAAATGTCATTGGGTCAGCATAGTCTGGACCCCATCCAGTGAATAATAAATCATAATCCATTTTTTGTTCACGGTCGATACGGATTTTAAATGGTACCGGTTGAATTGTAAGCTTTAACCCAGGAAGGTTCGTTTCTAACTGATTTTTGATGAATGAATCAGAAACTTTAGATGTTTCGGTATCGCCACCTACATAATTAAGCGCTAATTCTTTAACACCTAGCTCAGATAAGCCTTTTTCCCAAAGTTTTTTAGCTTCTTCTTTATTCATCGCTAGGTATGGTTTTGTACCTTCACGGAAATCTTTACCATCAAGGAAAGCAAATCCTTTAGGTACTAGGAAATCAGCAGCAATTGATCCGTTAGCTAATACATCATCAACTAAGGCTTGTTTATCGATAGATAAAGCAATTGCTTTACGAATATTAATGTTTTTCAATGCTTTATTCTTCTCGTTCATTTTAATCCAGAAAAGAGATGGTTCTTGATATTGGATTAGCTCTTTAGAACCTTCAAATTGTGAAATAATCGCAGCTTGGCCAAGCTTTGGTGTAATATCAACTTCGCCCGCAGTAAATGCGTTCGCAGATGCTTGTGGATCTTTAGATACGTTAAAGTTAATTTTTGTTAACGTTACATCTTTAGCACTATGATACGATTCGTTTTTCTCTAAAACCCATTCAGTTGCAGTAGGGCCATCCCATTTGGTCATTTTGAATGGACCATTATAAAGAATATGAGCGGCATCTTTGGCATAGTCTTTACCTTGTGCTTCAACATATTTTTGATTTTGTGGATAGAACAATTGGAATGTAATGAAAGATTCAATATATGGAATTGGTCTTTCTAAAGTGATTTTTAAAGTATAATCATCTTCAGCTACAATTCCTAGAGACTTGATATCTTCAGCAGTTGCTTTATCTTTCTTTGCGATAATTGCATCAGCGTTTTTAACTTTACCTTCCATGAAGTATGGACCGTATTCTGATGCTGTTTTTGGATCGATTGCACGCTGCCATGCATATACATAATCATGAGCAGTTACAGGGTCACCATTAGACCATTTTGCATCTTTTCGTAATTTAACAGTTAATTCTGTTTTGTCAGCATTGTATTCTGGCATTGCTTCAGCGCCAGCAGGTACTACCTTTTGATCTTGGTCTAAACGATACATACCTTCGTTTACAGCGTTCAACGTTGTGAAACTCATAACGTCAGTTCCTAAAACGCTGTCCATTGTAGGAATTTCAGCAGATTCAAAAACATTAAGTTCTTGTTTATCAGCTAATTTGCTTTCCTCTGTAACAGGCTTATCTTTGCCTTCATTTTTACCAGTGTCTTTGCCTTCATTCTTATCTCCGCCTGAACATGCTGCAAGGAACATGCTAAGAACTAGAGATAGTACTAAAAGTAGTGAAAGTTTTGATTTCTTCACTTGTAGACCTCCCTTTTCTATTATTCTGAAAAATTACTACATTTCCTATTATACATATTTTTTAGAAATTGTACATTACTTTTTCAAATTTAATTTACAGAAAAGATACAATTCTTACGTTATCATTACATTTTCCTGTGATATAATTTAGACTTATACAGATTTTCGGGTATAATATATATAAGGCAATCCTTAGTCCATCAATGTTTCGGAGGTTTTTTCGTGAAAAATGTGCTCAAGAAAAGATTATTCGCGGTAACGCTTACACAGGTTGCGATTTTTATTATTTCTTTTCTCTTTTATCGTAATATTTCTCTAGTTAGCTATATCAATATATCTTTTTACTTTACGGCAATTTTTCTATTATTAGCATTATTAATTTATACCATTCAAAGTGGGTTCTATGATGTATTCTCTCGGTCCTTAAATCTTGCCTTTTCAAGAGGGAAGGATAAAAGGAGATTCGATGAAGTCCCAGGATTATCTCAACTTATAACGGTAAATCAAAGGCCGCTTTTGTTTTATGGTTTAGTCACTGGATTACTCATGATGGTTGCCCTACTTGCTTATTATTTCTAACTCACTTGAAATTAAATATGGAATTCATATATAATGTGAATAATCCAAATAAAGTTATAAAGCAATGATAAAGAGTAGTACGTATTCTTATTCGTTTCAGAGAGTTTGTGGCTGGTGAAAACAAACGCGAAAAAATACGGAATGGACTTTTGAGCTTCTTTCTGAACCTTTTATCAAAAGGATTGAAATAGTAGGAGTAGACGTTTCCTTGCGTTAAAAGGATTCCAGAATGTCTAAACAGACAATTATGGAGCTGAGTGACTCCTATGCGAGTAATTTAGGGTGGTACCGCGAACCATTCGTCCCTAGCAATTTTATGGGAACGAATGGTTTTTTTTATTTATATTTAGGAGGAATTTTGCTATGAAAACGATTTTTTCAGGTATTCAGCCGAGTGGTACGATTACGCTTGGCAACTATATTGGGGCCTTAAAGCAGTTTGTCGATCTGCAAAACGAATATAATTGCTTTTTTTGTATAGTAGACCAGCATGCGATTACTGTTCCGCAAGACCCCGTGACACTTCGGAAAAACATTAGAAGTTTAGCTGCCTTGTATCTTGCAGTTGGTTTAGATCCAGAAAAGGCTACCCTTTTTATTCAATCAGAAGTTCCAGCACATGCTCAAGCCGGATGGTTGATGCAATGTGTTTCCTATATCGGGGAATTAGAAAGAATGACCCAGTTTAAAGATAAATCGACAGGAAAGGATGCGGTTCAGGCTAGTCTTTTAACGTATCCGCCGCTAATGGCTGCTGATATTCTATTGTATAACACTGACCTAGTACCTGTCGGTGAAGATCAGAAACAGCATATGGAATTGACAAGGGACTTAGCTGAGAGATTTAACAAGAAGTATAATGACATTCTTACCGTTCCTGAAATCAGTATTCCTAAGGTTGGAGCACGCATTATGTCACTTCAGGAACCAACGAAAAAAATGAGTAAATCCGACCCGAATAAAAAGGGCTTCATTACGCTATTGGATGAGCCTAATCAAATCGTCAAGAAAATTAAGTCTGCAGTTACTGATTCAGAGGGAATTGTTAAATTTGATAAAGAAAATAAACCAGGTGTTTCCAATCTGCTCTCAATTTACTCGATATTGGCTGAAAAATCGATTACCGATTTAGAGCAAATGTATGCCGGTAAAGGGTACGGAGATTTTAAAGGCGATTTAGCTGAAGTGGTTGTTAATTTCTTTAAGCCGATTCAGGATAAATACTATAGTTTAATGGAATCAAGTGAACTTGACGATATTTTGGACCGCGGGGCTGAAAAAGCAAATCAGGCAGCAAATAAAACCCTTAAGAAAATGGAAAATGCAATGGGGCTAGGTCGGAAAAGAAGATAATCTTATTGCAAATAAAAAGCCTGTCCGCAAAAGGTATGTAGTTAATACCTTTTGGGTCAGGCTTTTAGTTTACTTTAGGACCATGCTCCATTTCCCAGAGCTTTTCAAAAAATGGCTGCCCTTTAATTAGATTCTCACAGAATGACTCATGCCGGTTCGACCAGCCATATTTGATTTCCTCGAACAGTTGTTCCCTAGCATCTTCGAAATCCATTTCTTGGATTGTTGAATATTGCTCTGGACACCATTCGGTATACCAATACCGCACTTCTGCTTGATTATTTGATGAGAGCAATTGATCAAGGGCCATAAATAACAGCTGTTTTAATTGCCGTTCCTTCCTTGTTAATCCTCTCATCAGTTCCGGCTCAGGCGATAGAATATGGAAATTTTTCATTTTTGGCTGGTCGTAATAAAGGTACTGTTTAGCATCATGCTGACTAATCATTTCGTAAACAAGCTGTTCTTGTCTTGGGATAAGCCTGCTTTTTCGAATCGGAATGGTGTATCCAATCGTATCAATTGCTAAAATTCCAATTCCATCTGTCACAACAAAGCAATAGTCAAGTTGGACTCTTTCATGGTTTTTTCTTAAATAGGCTTTCTGATAAATATCAGCAAGCAGCTGTTCCGGCAACTCAGATAAATCATTCTCAATATAGTTAAATAAAACCGGTTCAATTTTAATTAGCGGTACTTGGTCTAGTAGCTCCACACCATCGTCCTTCCGCCATTCATGAAAGTGACAGACATTATAACCGTTTTCTTCCCCTTCAAACCAATTTACCCAAACATCATGAAGATACAACATTGGACAACCCCTCACTTCAAGAAACTGTTTGTCAATCAGTATGGGCAGAGGTAAGTTAAATTATTCCTTAATATATATTTTGCTCCAATCGTAAATGATTCAGGATTATTATGTTTAAATTTTAGACTGTGTTAAAAGTGAATGTTGATTTCCGTTCCAGGAGCGAGCTTTCCGCGGGGCGGGCGGTGAGCCTCCTCGGCGCTAAGAGATAAGCGGGGTCTCACCTGTCCCGCTGCTCCCGCAGGAGTCTCGCTCCTTCCACTCCAATCAACATTGTGCTCAAAATCAACAATGTGCTTTAACACAACTAAATTTAAAGCAAAAAAAATCTACCATTTTGTCATGGTAGATTTTTATCTTCTTGATTTAGGATTAAAGGCATCTTTTAAACCTTCACCAATGAAGTTAATCGATAAAATGGTGATGGTGATCAGGATAGCCGGCGGCATCCAAATCCATAATTTAAACTGCAGTACATCTGGTTCAATTGCAGAATCAAGCATATTCCCCCAGCTTGGAATCTCTTGTGGTACACCAAAGCCAAGAAAGCTTAAAGCTGATTCAATTACAATCATTGATGCAAAAGTAATCGTAGCTTGGACAATAATTGTCGATAAAACATTCGGTAATAGGTGTTTGACAATTATCTTTGCCGGTGAACAGCCAATTGAAACGGCAGCAATAATATATTCATTTTCTTTTTCAGCAAGGATTTTACTGCGGACAATCCTGGCAATTCCACCCCAGCTAAGCAAGCTGATGACACCAATTAAAACCCATAGTCCATTCACTTTCCCAAAAAGAATTGCATTTAAGACTATTACAAACACTAGAAAAGGGAAGTTCAAGATAAAATCAGTAAATCTCATTAATAAACTATCAACTGTACCACCAAAATACCCAGCAACAGCGCCGATTAAAGTCCCAAGCAATATAACAAATAGCGTACAGCTCATACCAACTAGCAATGAGATTCGGCCGCCATACAATAATCTTGTAAAAACATCACGGCCTGCTTTATCTGTTCCAAGCCAATGCTGACTTGATGGCTCAAGCGACATTTCGCCAATATTAATTCTTGTAACGTCTGCGGTGGTTATATACGGTGCCAAGAATGAAATAATCGCAACAAATATTAAAAAGATGAGACTTGTCAAAGCAAGTTTATTCTTTAAGAATTTTTTACGGGCAATTGCCCATTGTGATGAGCTTTTTTTCGGGGGTGCTGCACTAATATTTGTATCCTTTTCTGTCAAAATTTCCATCTCTATTCCCCCTAATCTAACCTAATTCTCGGATCTACAACACCATATAAAATATCAGCTAAAAGGTTGCCGATCAGTGTTAAGAAGGAGAATAACATTGTCAACGTCATTAAAACTGGATAATCCCTAGTGCCCACGGATTGTAAGAATAGTTGTCCTAGACCTGGATAAGTAAAAATCGTTTCAGTTATGATTGCACCGCTAATAATAGCTACTAAATCAAACCCTAAAAATGTAATAAGTGGAATAATTGAATTCCTTAAAATATGAACATTGTAGATCTTTTTTTCTGTTGTCCCTTTAGCACGGGCTGTGCGGACAAAATCTTTTCGGCTATTTTCAATAATATCATTGCGTAAAAATTGGGTGTAACTTGCCGTACTTAATAATCCTAAGACGACGGCTGGTAAAAATACATGGTGAAGACGGCTTAACCAATATTCAAATGTACCCTCTGTCATGCCGATATCAATAGAGCCATTGGACGGAAACCATCCAAGCGTAAAGGAAAATAGAAAGATAGCAAATACCCCGGCGATAAAGGATGGAATCGATAACCCTAAATAATTTAACCCTCCGATTAAGTTATCTGCAACTGTATATGGTTTTCGGCCAGAATATAATCCCATAAAGAAGGCAAGGATATATGTAATGATGATGGAAGAAAAGCCTAGTAATAAGGTATTTGGTAGTTTTTCACTAATTACCTCTGATACTTTTATTTTATAACGTGTTGACTTGCCAAAATCACCTTCAACGAATTTGCCAATCCAGCGAAAATATTGTTGCGGTAATGGGTCATTATAGCCTAATTTTTCACGCATCTCAGCGATATATTGTGGGTTTGTTTTTGTTGGGTCGATTTCTCCTGAAAAAGAATCCCCCGGCATTAATTTTGCCAAGGTAAAGACTACAATGGAGATTAAAAATAACATCGGAATCATGCCCAAAATTCTTCGAAATGCATACTTTAGCATGTGCATTCTCCTTGTCTATAAACTTGTGTTTCACAGTGGTGTATGTAACTCAAGGCTCAGTCCAATTGGGAGAAGTATTGAAAGAATGCTCCTTCAAACTCACCCCAATTGAACTTGCATGAGTTATAAATTAAATCATATGAAGCATTTAACACAAGTCCATTACATATTAGTCTGCTTCAGTTATTGCTTAATCCACCATTCATTTGGACGGTTCTTACCTGACACGTCAAATGTCACACCTTGAACACGCTTGCTTACTGCCATTGTTTCTTCAAGCTCAGCAATCGGTAATGCAGGAAGTTCTTTCATGAATAGTTTTTGCCAATCAACATAAAGTTGTTTACGTTTATCGGCATCTGTCCCAACAACGTCCATATCGATAGCATCACTTAGGAATTTGTCGCTATCAGCATTTACCCAGCGAGGATAGTTCCATAGTGCTTTAGAACTCCAAAGTGCAGTTGGATCTGGATCTGCACCAGTTGACCAGCCGCCGAAGAATACTTCCATTGACTTATCAGCTTTTTCAAGCATGTCATAGTAAAGGTTTGCATCAGTCATCGTAAGCTTTGTTTTCAAGCCAACTTCTTCCCAATATTGCGTCAATGCTTTAGCACGAGATTCGAATGTTGGGTTTTGTGTTGCGTAGTGTGAGAAGTTTACAACAAATTTCTTGCCGTTTGGATCTTCACGGAAACCATCGCCGTCAATATCTTTATACCCAGCCTCGTCTAACAATTGTTTCGCCTTTTCAGGATTATACTCGAATTGTTCAAGATCTTTATTATCAGCTGCAATCCAGTGATTTGTTGGTACTGGACGGTTAACTGGTTTACCCACTCCGAAGAAGAACGCTTTAACCCACTCTTCCCGGTTAATTGCATAATACATCGCTTCACGTAATTTTACATTTTGATATTTTTGTTCATTCATTACGTTTTTGCTGCCATCCCATGTACCTAATCTGAAGCCAACATAGTAATAGCTTAAGCCAGGATATGTTACTGCTTCTACATTATCGAGCGCTTTAACTTGATCAATAATACTTGGGTGGAAAGAAGTCATATCAAGCGTACCGTTTTTAAGTTCACCAACAGATAAAGATGGATCGATTACTTTTATGACAACTTTATCCATATGCGGCTTTCCGCCGAAGTACTCATCGAAACGTTCCATTTCTACTGATTCCCCAGGAACAATTTTTGCTACTTTAAATGGTCCTAAACCAACAGGCTTAGTACGGACTGTTTCAGAAGCCATCATGTCCTTTACAGCGATACCTTTAAATGCATTACGGTTCATTGGATATGTGTGTAGGTTTTCTAAGTTGTTTACACGTGCTTTATCAAATGTAATTTGGATATGGTAATCATCGTCTACTTTAATACCAGAGATTTCTGTTGCTTTACCATCGTGATAATCTTGAGCACCTTCAATATTTACAACGTTCTCAAAACGTGGACCCTCATAGTCCTTATCAGCAACTACTTTTAACGCGAATTCCCAGTCTTTAACGGATAATTCATCGCCATTGTGCCATTTAACACCTTTTTTAATTTCAAACTTATAAACCTTATTGTCATCCGTTGTCCATGATGCAATATGAGGCTGCGGCTTCAGTTTGTCATCAAATTTAATTAAGTTCTCGTCAAAGAAGTCAACTACTTCTTCGTCAGTAACATTTCCAAGGAATGAAAAGTTAAATTTCCCTTCCGGCGCAGAGTCTAACGCGTACACTAATGTCCCGCCATCCTGTACTTTATCAGCTGTTTCACCACTTGATGGCTTATCTTTTTCCTTATCCTTCGTATTTGCTTTTTCGCCGCCGCCGCTGCAAGCTGCCAAAAAAGCTGACAGGACAAGCATTAATGCAGCAAGCATTAACATACTTCTCTTCTTCATTTGTTTCCCCCCTATAAAATTTTGTTTGGATAAATTTGATTACTGACTAGCAGAAGCGCCTTGGCATCTCCGCTTTTTTAATAAAGGTGGCAAGCTACTCGATGAGATGGCTTCACCTCCTTTAATACAGGTTTTGTCTTCGAACACTCCTCCATTGCCATTGGACAGCGCGGATGGAACGGGCATCCAGAAGGCGGATTGATCGGGCTCGGCACATCACCTTTTAAAATAATTCTTTCCTTCTTTATCCTTGGGTCCGGAGATGGAATCGCCGATATTAAAGCCTGTGTATATGGGTGGAGAGGTTCTGCATAAAGGAGGCCTTTATCCGCTACCTCAACCATATTACCTAGGTACATTACTCCTATTCGATCACTCATATGTTTAACAACGCTTAAGTCATGTGCGATAAATAAAAATGTTAAATCAAATTCTTTTTGTAAATCTTTTAATAGATTTAAGACCTGTGATTGCACGGATACATCGAGTGCTGAAACAGGTTCATCGGCTATAATTAATTTCGGTCGTAATGCCAGAGACCTGGCTATCCCGATTCTCTGACGCTGACCGCCGGAAAATTCATGTGCATATTTGTAATAAGCATCAGGCGGCAACCCAACTTTATCTAGTAAATCCATGACCTCATTCTTAAGTTCAGCCTTGCTTTTCTTAGAAAAGTTGTAAATCGGCTCAGCGATAATATCTCCTACCATTTGCATCGGGTTCAAGGAAGCATATGGATCTTGGAAGACCATTTGCATATCTTTACGAATCTCCCGCAGTGATTTCCCAGATACTTTGGTAATATCTTTACCATCAAAGATAATCTTTCCATCAGTTGGTCTTAATAACCGTAAAATCGTCCGGCCTGCAGTTGATTTCCCGCAGCCTGATTCACCTACTAGTCCAAGCGTTTCACCTTTCTTTATTTCAAAAGAAACGTTATCAACTGCTTTTACATTGCCCACGGTGCGTTTGAAAAAACCGCCTTTAACAGGATAATAGGTTTTAAGATTTTTAATCTCTAATAGATTTTCGGAATCAGTGGAAGTTTTTTCTTTCCCTTTATGTACAGATGTTGTACTCATTATTTCACCCCTTCTCTAGGTTTACTAGTTTCATAGAGCAAACAGGCAACCTCATGGTCCTGTTCGACATCTCCTAGTACTGGGGTCACTGTAAAGCATTCTGGCATTGCTTTTGGACAACGATGGGCAAATCGACACCCGACTTTTGGCATATTAGTAAGAGACGGAACGATCCCCTTAATCGAGCTTAATCGTTCTTCCTGTTCATCCATTTTCGGGATAGCTCCCAAGAGTAAAGTGGTATATGGATGTTTCGGGTTATGGAATAGAGTATCGACGTCGGCACGTTCGACAATCTTCCCGGCATACATTACGATGACTTCGTCACACATTTCCGCTACTACCCCTAAATCATGGGTGATTAGAATGACTGACATATCATTTACGGCTTGAATTTCTTTTAAAAGCTCAAGAATTTGTGCTTGAACCGTTACATCAAGAGCCGTTGTTGGCTCATCAGCGATTAATAATTTTGGCTGGCAGGCAATCGCAATCGCAATCATAACCCGCTGCCTCATTCCGCCAGATAATTGATGCGGATATTCATCAACAAGTTTTTCAGGCCGTGAGATTCCAACACTTTTTAATAGCGCAATTGCTTTCTGACGCGCCTCCTGTTTTGAAATCTTCATATGATTAAAAAGAACTTCTTGCAGTTGATAGCCAATTGTGAATACAGGATTTAAAGAGGTCATTGGCTCTTGGAAAATCATCGAAACATCTTTTCCGCGAATTTTATTGATTTGCGATTCAGACATTTTCTCGAGATTTATGCCATCAAAAATGATTTCACCTGACTTAACCTTTCCAATTCCCTTTGGGAGCAGCTTCATAATCGATAAACTCATAACAGATTTTCCGCAGCCAGACTCACCTACAATTCCAACAATTTGCCGCGGCTTTACTTTGAATGAAACATTATCTACTGCATTATAATCGGTTCCTTCAATATCAAAGGCAGTCTCTAAATTTTTCACTTCGAGCAATGGTGCCTCATTACGCAGCATTTTTTTTGTGCTCATAATACACCTTCTTACTTTTTTTGAATTATTCTGTTTATTTGTTATATTTAAATAGAATTCTATTACAGAATTGTTACAATTGCAAGACTTTTTTAAAGATTCGTTAACATTCATGCTATCAGAAACAAAAAAAGCCCGAAATGATAGGCTTTTCTTTGTTGACTTTCTTTAAATTATAGATATTTCTCTGCTGGAATTTTAAAAGATAGTTTTGTAGAATAATTATGCTCTTCATAAAATTTTCCAATAATATTATACCCGACAGCATAACCGAGTAATTTGGGAATCCTCCCGCCTCCATATAGAAGTTCGTCGTGTGCTCTTTCATTCTTTTTCTTGCCTAAGTGTTTTTTCAAATACTGTTCCCAAAATCTTGAAATCTCTTTTTCTGTATACATATTGCACCAGCTAGCTAAATATTCCTGGCCGCAGTTTTTTAATACGGCATATTCTGCCAGCCCCTCAATGACAATAGAATCGAGCAATGTGTAGTCTTGCATTTTTTTATTGAGCATCCGGAGCCTGCAAACATGGTGGTATTCATGCACCAAAAGGGCTTCGATTTCTTTCGGATCTTCATACTGCGAAAGAAAAAGGAACATTTTATCCGGGAATGATACTCCAGCTTTGCTTTTTTCTTCTCTTATAAAAAAACCGCGATTCTGCGCCAAAGGAAACAGGAATACAGGAATGTCTGGGCCATTCCATTTAGTTTTATACTTTTGAAAAAGCTTTCCCACCTTATCCCATGCTTTTTGTTCAACCATCCAATTTAAATTGCTTAAAGCGGGCCGTGATGGCCGGTACATCCCAAAACTCACTAATTGATCATATATTCCATTCGCTGTTTGGTCTTTAAAATATGGCTGCAGCCTTTTGCATAGTTTCACTGGGCGGTCAAATTCCTTCTGCAGCCATTGATCCGTTTGAATAATGCCCATTGCTTCACCCCATTCACCGCAAGTTCTCCCTCTTGAACATTTTATGAATGTTATTTAAAGAGGTTCTTTGGTTTGCAGGAATGAGAAATATAAAAAGCTCGGCCAGAAATTTGTCTGGCCGAGCCTAATTTTTACTAATATCAGAATTGCTATCATTGAACTATGAGAATTGTCCAGCGCAAGCGCCGCTAAAAGGTCGCTTGCGCTTTTCTTATTCGTATTTTTTAAACACAATCGTTGCGTTATGACCTCCGAAGCCCAGTGAATTGCTCATTGCTGCCTTAATTTCTTTTGGACGTGCTGTATTTACGACATAATCCAAGTCACAATCCGGGTCTGGTGTTTCATAATTAATGGTTGGCGGGAGCATACTATCTCTCATTGCCAGCACAGTAAAGATGGCTTCCACTCCGCCGGCTGCTCCAAGAAGATGACCGGTCATCGATTTCGTAGAGCTCATTGCTACCTTGTAAGCATGTTCGCCAAATACTTCTTTCACTGCCAGCGTTTCGAATTTATCGTTATATTCGGTACTTGTACCGTGGGCATTAATATAGTCAATATCTTCAGGCTTTAATCCGCCATCATTAATCGCCATTTTCATCGCCCGCGCACCGCCTTCTCCACCTGGAGCCGGTGCGGTAATATGGTAGGCATCACCTGTTGCACCATAGCCAACGATTTCCGCATAAATTTTTGCGCCACGAGCTAAGGCATGCTCTAATTCTTCCAAAATAACAATTCCGGCACCTTCACCAATAACAAAGCCATCGCGATTTTTATCAAATGGTCTGCTAGCTGATTGCGGGTCTGGATTGGTAGAAAGAGCTGTATTGGCACAGAACCCGGCCACAGACATCTTGGTAATAGGTGCTTCAGCACCCCCCGATACCATGACATCAGCATCGCCGCGTTGAATTACTTTAAAGGCATCACCAATAGAATTCGTTCCTGTTGCACAGGCTGTAACAGTACAAGAATTGAAGCCTCTTGCCCCAAGAGTAATTGAAACCTGGCCAGTTGCCATATCCGGAATTAACATTGGTACAAAGAATGGGCTGACACGTTTGTACCCTCTTTTTTGAAAAATTTCATATTGTTGTTCAAATGTTTCCATTCCGCCAATTCCAGAACCAATCCAGACACCTACACGATGAGAGTTTTCTTCATTGATCGTTAAATCGGCATCTTTAACTGCCATTATTGCGGATGCTACAGCAAACTGAGTAAATCGGTCCATTTTTCTGGCATCTTTTCTATCTATAAACGTTTCCGGATTAAAGTCTGTTACTTCTGCTGCAACCTTTGCCGGATACTCATCTGCATTGACCCTTGTCAGCGGCCCTACACCTGATTTTCCTTCAAGAATACCTTTCCAAGTTGTATCTGCATCGAGTCCCAGCGGAGTTACCGCACCGATACCCGTCACAACCACTCTACGCTTTTCCATTTTTCCATCTCCTTTTCTCTATAACTTTCCCTATATAAATAATATCAAAAATTATTTTCCCCATCTTACCGCAATAGCACCCCAGGTAAGACCGCCGCCAAAGCCAACCATGACGATAACGTCATCATCTTTTATTTTTCCAGCTTCTATTTCTTCGACAATCGAAATTGGTATGGACGCCGAAGAGGTATTGCCATATTTCTGCACTGTTTTCGACATTTTCTCGGCAGGCAGCTCTAATCTTTGCCTAGATGCTTCCATGATTCGTATATTGGCTTGGTGCGGGATGAGGAAATCAACATCCTCTTTTGTTAAACCAGCCTTTTCTAACACATGGACACAGCTTTCGCCCATTTGACGGACAGCAAACTTGAATACTTCCCGCCCATTCATAATGATATACTCGTCTTGGTAAAGGTGTTTAGCTCCTGTTCCATCTGCACCAAGCTCAAAGGATAAAATCCCCCTATTTCCTGAAACAGGTCCGATAATAGCAGCTCCAGCTCCGTCGCCAAATAAAACGGCTGTATTTCGGTCATTCCAATCCGTGATTTTGGATAGCTTTTCAACACCAACTACAAGTACATTTTTATAAACTTCGGACTCGATAAACTGTTTGGCTGTCACAATTCCATACATAAACCCTGCACAAGCCGCACTGACATCCATTGCCGCTGCTTTCACGGCCCCTAACCTTTCTTGAATTCTACAGGCTACAGAAGGAAAAGGGGTATCTGGAGTAACCGTAGCAACCAAAATCAAATCAATCTCTTCTGCGGTAATTCCTGCATCTTCAATAGCCTTTTGAGCTGCTGCAAATGCCATATCCGATGTATCAACATCTTCCGCTGCAATTCGTCTTTCCTCAATTCCTGTTCTAGTACGAATCCACTCATCTGAGGTATCCATCATTTTTTCTAAATCATGATTGGTGACAATTTTTTCAGGTAAATACCTGCCAATTCCAACAATGCCAGCTCTCACAAGTTCCAGCTCCTTTTTATTTGGCTCTACTAGATTTATATCAATTATTAAGACTTGGTACTAATTTTATCAAATGAACCTCAAGTTAGGCAACTGTTTCTTCCTTTTTATACTCCGCTAACGTACATTCCTTTTATTCGTTTTATCATATTATAATTAAAAGACATATGCGGAAAGGGGAAGCTATGATAATGGATGAGCAGGAAGGGGAAAGTCTGGAAAGAGATGATGAACTAGAAATTGATGACCTGAAAGAACATAAATCAGAAGATAAAATGGAACTAGATCCGTTCACCGCTTTAATGTTTGGCCGCAGGAGAGGACATTCTCATCATGTAGAGAATCAAGAGCAAGTTTACAACCAATCCAATCTAGATTATGAGGAACTCATGATGCACATCGATACCTTTTGGGAATCTATCCAAGGTTTAAAGCCATTATTTCAACAGGTGTATCCATTTATCCAACAAATTTGGAAAAAGAAATAAGCTGCACACAAAGGCGGCAGCTTATTTCTTTTCCTCCAACCTAGGTTTTGGAGATTATTTAAAGTGGTTACGATTAGCAAAATCCAGGTGACTTTACAAATCGGTTGGGAATAGTCGGTTTACATGTTCTATTTGTTTGGTGATTGAATCTTCAATGGAAGTTACGTTTACGGAAACTGTGACAATTTCATTATCCACATTCAATGGTTCACAAGTGTTGGATTTTACCAAAGCTTCTTCTATGTGAAGAAAAGCGGCACAACTGGTCCAATAACTCTTCTTTCCGCTTATTAGCAGATAACTTTTGCGAAGGCCCCCGTATTTTCTTGTTTCCAGGATTTCAAAAATGGATGCTGCAGCATCCTCCACAAAAAGAACATCATTAGTCCATTCCCTGTTTGCCATCCTGAGTTCCTGCTTTTGGAATTTTGAAATAATCGCCTGCTGAAACAAAAATGCCTTTGGCTGCCAGGGTCCATAGATGGCTGGCAAATAAAATATTTGGCTATTCTTCACCCGGCTCCCCGCTTTATTTAAGAAATCAGTTAATTCTATCTCCCTGTTCGTGCCAAGCATTTGAATTGGCAATAGAAGGATTAATTCAATATGGTTTTGATTACGTTCCAAAAAGTGAAATATCGATTCTATTACCTTTTCTTTTCGTAAAATTGCTTCCTTGTTGAGGACATATAAATCGTATACTGAAAGAATAAAAGCAGTTTTTACATCGGCTTCCTCACGGTAATTTTCCAGCTCTGCTAATGTTTGTTCATTAAAGTTTGCATTCCGGCCGATCTCAAGTCTCTTGTCCTCAAGAAAAAAATTATTTTCTATTTCATTTATATGAATGCCTACAACCTCTACACCCTTATCAAGCAGTGTTTTGCAAGCATGAAAACTGACAAATTCGTAAACACCAAATATAACAGCCTTGTCCATTGAATCTTCCTCCCCAAATCTAGCCCTTATAGAATCCTATGCGGTTCATGAAGGAAATATTTCTAATTGTATTGGTTTTGGGGAGGTAGGTGCCTTACAGAACTGTTTCATGGCTTTTAAAAAACTTAATAAAAATTTTGCCGAGCTGTGGTTTTTTTTCAGGAAGAATAAAGGTAGGATGGATTTCTGGAGTACGAATTATTTGTTGATATAGTTTTGATTGTGCATACGATTTTCCGCCAGATAGGACATGAATAATCTTAACTGGAAAGTCAAACTCAAGACTAACGGTATCCTCCATGCTGGATATTTTGCCTTCTAGCGCTTTTTGGTCCATTTTATATGCTGCTGTAAGTTCCATCATCAATTTTTTATAAAAAAATTTATGCTCCTTTTCTTGTTCAATATGATGTTTTAAGGAAAGAATCGGATTAAGAAGGATCACCGACCTAATACACCCCTCCATCTTTTCCATTAATTGTACGGCAACTAGAGCCCCCATTCCTTCAGCCAATATATGAATTTGATTATTAAGGATTTCACTTCTAATGACATACTGGTATAACCTTTGCGCAAGCTCGACAGCACTTTCGCTGCCCCAGTTTCGCCCATAAAGATTTGAGGAAAAAATGGTGTACCCTTTTTCTTTTAGTTGGTCGATAAAGGCCAGTTTGCCTTCATTTTGTGTCCAAAAGCATTTACTCTCATCGACAAAATGCCTTTCATCTCCAATGATTAAAACCCCAAATCCTGCGGGCTTTTCTGGGTAATGAATAATATTCCATTGGGTATTCATCTGAAAATTGCGATTTTCCATAGATAAATCTCCTTTTACATAGTTCCTCAAAATATTGTATGTCATTTCACAAAAGATGAATGGGAGTTTGCCTATTACCTGTGTATATTTGAAATGGTCCCGGTGGTTTTTTAGAATTGTTGATAAACCGTTTATTATTTCGAAAACATATGATAATATGAGTGAAGATGTAAAATAGGTTAGAGGTGAAAAATAGTGCGATTCTTTTGGACATTTTTCTGGACTTTTCTTTTAGTACAAATGCTTTCCTATGTGGTAAGTTCAATGACCCCAGGTGCGAAATTTGATTTTCTCCCTGGTGCTTATGTATCTGTTGCGGTAACCATTTTGATATTCATTGCTACCGCTGTCATTCCTAAAGAGCCAGTTGAAAATCATTGAAGAAAAAGGTCTTCCATAAGTTATGGATGACCTTTTTTCTTATATTGATCTTGCTTTAATACACCGTTAATGCCACTTCTCCATCTTCGATAGTGATTTCAACTTTTGACTGGTCAGTTACTCTCCCGGCAATGATTTCTCGAGCCAGTTTGGTTTCAATATTTCTTTGAATATACCGTTTCAAAGGTCTTGCACCATAGATTGGGTTAAAGCCATTTACAGCAATAAATTCTTTTGCATCCTCACGTATGGAAATATCAATTCGCTGAATCTTCAACCTTTCTTCAAGCTCCTTCATCATCTTTACAACAATATTTTTAATTTCGCTTAAAGACAGTGGCTTAAATAGGATGGTCTCATCAATTCGATTTAAGAATTCGGGACGGAAATGGACCCTAAGCTGACTCATCACCTTATCTCTTGTCGCTTCAGAGATTTCAATCTCATTTTCTCCTCGTTCTAATAAAAAATCCGATCCGATATTGGATGTCATAATAATAACAGTATTCTTAAAGTCGACAACCCTGCCTTGTGAATCCGTTATTCGCCCATCATCAAGTGCTTGCAGGAGAATATTAAACACTTCCGGATGAGCCTTTTCAATTTCATCCATTAATATAACCGAGTAAGGTCTCCTTCTTACCGCTTCAGTCAGTTGTCCGCCTTCTTCATAGCCGACATAGCCAGGCGGTGCACCAATTAATCGTGAAACAGCATGCTTCTCCATATATTCGGACATATCAATACGTATAATCTGTTCTTCACTGTCAAATAGTGATTCTGCCAATGCTTTCGCTAACTCCGTTTTTCCAACGCCTGTTGGTCCTAGAAATAAAAATGAACCAATCGGCCGGTTAGGATCCTTAATTCCCGCCCGTGCACGGAGAACGGCATCAGTTACCAAGCGGACGGCTTCGTTTTGACCGATTACTCGCTCATGTAGAATGGAATCTAATTTTAACAACTTTTCTCTTTCCCCTTCGACAAGCTTAGAGAGAGGAATTCCTGTCCATCTCGATACAATATTTGAGATTTCTTCCCCGGTAACCTCTTCGCGAAGTAACCGTTCCCCCATTTTTTCCTCTGCTTCCAATTCCTTAAGTTCCTTTTCCGCTAATGGAATTTGCCCATGGCGAAGTTCCGCTGCCCGGTTTAAATCATATTTGTCCTCGGCCTGAATCAGCTCTCTGCGGAGTTTTTCAAGTTTCTCCCGTTTCTCTTGAAGTTTCTGAATGCTTTGTTTCTCTTTCAGCCATTTTGTCTTCATTAAATCCAGCTGCTCTTTTAAATCTGCTAGTTCCTTTAACAGAACCTCAAGCCTCAGTTTACTTCCTTCATCGCTTTCTTTTCTTAACGCAGCTTCTTCAATTTCAAGCTGCATCACCCTACGTGTCACTTCATCCAATTCAGTCGGCATGGAATCAATTTCTGTACGAATCAGAGCACAGGCTTCGTCAACCAAGTCAATAGCTTTATCTGGTAAAAATCGGTCAGTAATATAACGGTCTGAAAGTGTTGCTGCGGCAACCAGGGCATGATCATGAATTTTTACCCCATGGTATACCTCATACCGTTCCTTTAGGCCGCGCAAAATGTAAATGGTGTCTTCAACATTCGGTTCTTGGACAAGTACCTGCTGAAACCTCCGCTCAAGTGCCGGGTCTTTTTCAATATATTTTCGATGCTCATCAAGTGTTGTTGCCCCGATACAATGAAGCTCCCCGCGGGCAAGCATTGGTTTTAACATATTGCCAGCATCCATGGCTCCTTCGGTCTTACCAGCCCCAACGATCGTATGAATTTCATCGATGAACAGCAATATTTGCCCATCACTTTTTTTGATTTCATTTAGGACTGCTTTCAGTCTTTCTTCAAACTCGCCCCTGAATTTCGCCCCGGCAATAAGCGCGCTCATATCTAGTGAAAAAATCGTTTTATCCTTCAAACCTTCAGGAACATCCTTTCTGACAATCCGCTCAGCAAGACCTTCTACAATCGCTGTTTTCCCTACTCCAGGTTCACCAATAAGTACGGGGTTGTTTTTTGTCTTCCGCGATAAAATCCGAATAACATTGCGGATTTCTGTGTCCCTTCCAATGACCGGGTCCATTTTTCCGGCCTTTACCTCGGCAACAAGGTCCCTGCCGTATTTTTTTAGAGCATCATATCCAGCTTCCGGATTTTGTGATGTCACTCGTTGATTCCCCCTTATTTCCTTTATCGCTTTTAATATTTCCTCCGCTGTTTTCCCAAAGGCCTTTACAATCTCCCTCATCTCAGTATCGTTTGCATACGAAGCAGCTAAGAGGATATGCTCAACAGAGATAAACTCATCGGAAAACTTGGACGCAAATTCCTCAGCACTTACCAGCAATTTTTGCAGCTTCGCCGTGATATAAAGTTTCCCTTGCTGGGCTCCGCCTCCTGTAACTTGAGGGTATTTAGCCAATGAATCCAGAAGGCTGTTTTTAATTTTTTCGGCAGGCAATCCGGCCCTTTCAAGAATAGCTGCAATAAGGCTGTCCTCCTGCTCCATTAACGCCAAAAGTAAGTGAGGTTCGTCAATCTCCTGATGACTATTTTTCACTGCTAATGACTGTGCGTCCATTAATCCTTTCTGCAATCGTTCAGTCATTCGATTTAAGTCCATTGTCTCCACTCCTCATTTGACCATTTTTGACCTATTATATTAATTATAAAACAATCCAATTATGAAGTAAAATTTTGTAACAGAAAAAGCCACCCGCTTGGATGACTTTATCGATTCATATATTTTAAGGCTTTCTTTGGTACGTCCAAACCCGATTATGATTCGAAGTCTCAGGAAATGCATCTCCCGCTTTAAGCTTTATCTGTTTGGGGTGGAGTACATTGCTTCCCGTTTCACCTTCTTCAATATAAATTCCGTTATTTGGTGCTTTTTTTCCGGATTTAAACTGGCGGTTTTGGCCCATTGTTTTCCCTCCTTTTCATCTACTCTTTATTATTTCCTTTTTGAGTGTTGTCATTATAGGAATTTCTTTCAAATTTCAACAAACATCGACGTTATTTCCTGAGAAATATTTATATGTCGTTTAACTTTTGACGATTATATGAACTTATTCCACATTTATTGCTAAATATTCCTGGTTAACAATATAATTATAGTAATATCTTGTAAAATCCAATCATGACTGTCATTTTTTTTAAAATCAAATTTGCGATTTATTTCGCACCTTTAAAGGTGGTTATGAGCATGCAGTCAGTTAAAGAATTACCCGTAATATTTTCCCATCTATTTGATACGGTGCACCATGTAAGAAAAATAAAAAAAGGCACGTTTCTTTTTCAGGAAGGTTCTATTGCCGATGAATTGTATATAGTCCAAAGCGGGATACTTCAAATCAGTAAAATTATTCCTGACGGAAGAGAGCTTACATTAAGAATGTGCTCTAGCGGTGATTTTGTCGGTGAATTAAATTTATTTTCCCCTGCTTCCAGGTATTTATTAAGCGCTCGGGTCGTTGAAAGTGGTGAAGTTGCCGTCATTATGAAGGACGTTCTGGAAGAAAAACTTTCGCAAGACCTTCAGCTTTCCTTTGAATTCATAAAATGGATGAGTTTGCAATACCGTAAAACACAAACCAAATTTCGTGACTTAGTTCTTCACGGCAAAAAAGGCGCTTTGTATTCCACACTGATTAGAATCAGCAATAGCTATGGTATTAAAACAAATAAAGGGATATTGATTGGTTTACCGTTAACCAATCAAGAATTGGCTAATTTCTGCGGCACCTCCCGTGAAGTGGTAAACCGGTTACTGAGCGACCTTAGAAAAACTGGCACGATCTCGATAGATAAGGGCACAATTACAATTCATGATTTAGGGTATTTAAAAAGGGAAATCGATTGCGAAGATTGTCCAACCGAAATATGTAAGGTTGATTAGCAATTTCCACGAAAAAAAAGCCGGGATCGGCTTTTTTTATTTTTGTAAAATTATTTGGATAGCAATGATGAAGAAGAACAAACATGAGTTTAGGATTTCGTAAATACCAATTTGCTTTGGAGATAACTTCTTTCCGTAAAAAAAGATAGCTCTGAGCAAGCTGGGAATATAGGCGAGTGCTACAATCCAAAAACCACCCATGATCCAGACTAGAACGAGCAGGAAATGATATGCCCATGAAATCCATTTGAACTTCGTATTCTTCTTTTCCCTGATCATTGATTTTACGTAAAAGGTACAGCCAATAAAAAATAGCACAGATGTAATGAAGGCGAAAATAATCGCCGTGACGGTCACATTTCCTTCCAACAAATAACTGCTAGCCAAGCTAGCAATTGAAAAAGCGAAGATAGCGCTAATATCATTCATAAAGGCTCGGTCTTGATTCTTTGAAGTATAGTAAGCATTTATCATAAAAAAAGGGAGCATTAAAAGTCCAAAATAAACAATACTTGGTCTTACAACTAATGGAATGGCTAAAAGCAATAATGCCGGTACCATATAAATAAGTGTCCACTTTGTATAAAACGAGATTTTTTTCTTTTTAAATAAGAGGAGCATCGGATAGGTTGCTAAGTACAATAAGAGCCAGCCGATAAAAAACGGGATATGCTGCCATAAAAAGCCCCCATTGATGACCCCAAGCCAAAAAGGGATGATCAGCATTGCCCACGCACCATGTTGTTTTGGTAAAAATAACTTCATCTTAGTCACTCCTTATTCCTAACTGCCTCTAATATAAAGCAGCGAAGCAGAAAAAAAAGTGAAACATATCACATAATGACACCTTCAATTGTGAAGAAATTTCATCACTTTCTAGTAGACATCTAGAAAATGCTCATAAACCCGTTTTTTTTGGAAAGAATAACCTTGATTATTGAAAAGGGGATCCAAGTGATGAATTTTTTTAAGCATAAAAAAAATAGTGGAGACCGTTTTCCATGCCAGCAAATAACGGAAACACTATCTATATTACCCAACATACCAATCAATCAGGATATGAATCAAAATATCGAAATACTAAAATCTGCTTATACCGATTGCTCCGATGTCGTATTTCGTGAATTTACCATCGGTGCTCGGACAAAGGCTGCTCTCATTTATATCGATGGGCTTTCAAATACTCAGGAAATTGATCAACAGGTTCTCATGCCGCTCGTACAGTTGGAAAGCTTTGATCCAGGAATATCGATTGAAAATGTAAGTAAGAAATTAGCTGTTTCTGATGTAAGCGTAATCAAAACCATTACTGATGTTATTAAACAAATTTCAATTGGAAACCCCGTGATTCTTATTAACAATAAAATAAAAGGAATTTCTATAGGTTTACCAAAGTGGGAGAAACGGGGAATCGAGGATCCGGTTGCCGAATCCGTTATTCGCGGTCCGAGGGAAGGTTTTGTTGAAACAATAAGAGTAAACACTTCCCTTTTACGAAGAAAAATTCGCCATCCCGCCTTAAAAATGAAACAAATGACAATCGGTAAGTTCACAGAAACGCAAGTAATCATTGCTTATATTGAAGGGATCGCAAGCAATACATTAATCAAAGAAGTAACAAATCGGTTAGAACGAATTGAAATCGATGGTATTTTAGAAAGCGGGTATATCGAGGAAATGATTGAGGATGATCCTTTTTCTCCTTTCCCGCAAGTATTATCAACCGAACGGCCGGATGTTGCTGCCTCCAGCCTTTTAGAAGGACGGGTTGTCATATTGATTGATGGGACTCCCTTCACCCTTATTGCTCCATGTACGTTCGCAAGTTTGTTACAAGCACCAGAAGATTACTACAACCGATTTTTAATCAGTACATTCATCCGTTGGCTGCGTTATTTATTCTTTTTTATTGCATTGCTTGCTCCATCAGCTTATGTTGCTATTCTTACGTACCACCAAGAAATGGTCCCTGCATCTCTCCTCTTAACCATTGCCCAAAGCCGTGAGCAAATCCCATTCCCGGCATTGATTGAAGCATTCATTATGGAAATCACATTTGAGGCATTGCGCGAAGCGGGTATAAGACTGCCGAAACAAGTAGGTGCTGCAGTAAGTATCGTTGGCGCACTTGTCATTGGACAAGCAGCAACCACGGCTGGTCTTGTTTCATCAGCGATGGTAATGGTGGTGGCGATTACGGGGGTAGCCTCGTTTTTACTACCAAGATATGCTGCAGGAATTGCGATTCGGATGCTACGCTTTCCAATCATGATATTATCCGGAATATTAGGTTTATTAGGGGTTATGCTTGGGGTTATCGCTATTGTCGTCCATCTTTGCACCATACGTTCTTTCGGTGTTCCGTATTTAAATTCAATTGCCCCACTTAAGATTCACAATTTAAGGGATGTACTCATTCGCGCCCCTTGGTGGGCAATGAACACACGTCCCGATTCCTTGTCTACTGAATTAGGAAACCTGCAGCGGCAGCCTCATGGTCAGAAACCCGGTCCAAGTAAAGGTGGTGATTAATGATGGACTCTTCCAGACGGAGGAAGAATAACTATATTTCCCTAGTCCTTCTTCTTTGCCTCATAATCCTTTTGCTTGCTGGATGCTGGGATCGTACAGAGGTAAATGACTTAGCAATCATTTTGGCAACTGGTGTTGATGTAAGCAAAAAGGAGGCGATTGAACTGTCCGTCCAAGTATTTATACCAAAACCGGCAGAAGGCGGACAACAAGAAGGGGTGTCAAGCGGAACTAATAGTAGTCAAACCTTAGTCAGATCAGCCGAAGGAGTAACAATTGCTGATGCGATGTCTAGGCTCCAAGAGAAACTTACAAGGCGGATTTTCTGGGGACAAAACGAGGTGCTAGTTATCGGTGAGAAATTAGCAAAAAGAGGAATTGAGGATCAAATTGATTTTTGGATGCGGCATTCGGAGCCTCGCGAACGTGCTGATGTTTTTGTTTCTATGGACTCAGCAAAGGAGGTTTTGGAGTCGATGCCTGAGTTGGAGCGGGACTCTGCTAAACAGCTTCGCAAATTGGTCGACTCACAGATTGGTGTAAAAGTAACGGTAAAAGATTTGTCGGAAATGTTATCAGGGGAAGCTGGTGCAGCCGTTATTCCTTGGGTTGCAAAATTGTCACCGTCCAATTTGGGAGTTAACAAAGGGAAGAACATTCCATTCATTCAAGGGGCAGCCGTATTGAGAGGAGATAAGATGGTCGGGTGGTTGAGCGATAAAGAAACTCGAGGGATTCTTTGGCCGAGAAATGAAATGAAATCAGGTATTATTACCATTCGTACAAATGGCGAAACGGGTTATGTATCTCTAAATTTGCTAAGAAGCAATAATCAGCTGATGCCTAAGATTATGAATGGAAAATGGAGCATTAGAGTGAAGACAGATGCGGATCTAGAAGTTATCCAAAATACATCAAATCTAAGTTTATTACATTCAAAATCGTTAAAAGAAGTAGAACGGAAAGTTGTTCAAGAAATTGAAGATAGAGAGAAATTAGCTTTATCGAAAACGCAAGAAAAATTAAATGCTGACATTTTCGGGTTTGCAGAAGCGTTTCAACGGAAATACCCAAGAATATGGAGAAGGAAGAGCAGCGAATGGAAGGAGATATTCCCAAAAGTAGATATTACATTCGAAACGAAAGTAAATATTATTAGAACAGGATTAGAGAATGAGGAAGCAAGAAAAGGTGGTGAAGAAAAATGAAGGTGGGAGGTATATTTGGGATAACTGCTCTAATAGTGCTTATCTACTTATGGGAATGGCCAAAACTTAAGAAAAATGGACGGAAAATAATAGTAGTGTTTTTTACCTTAATCACGATTGGATGGGTGCTAGCTATTTTACTCGTTTTATTCCCAAACATGCCTGGACCAAGCCAATTAATTGACTTTATCTTCAAACCAATCGGCAGATATTGGGAAATTAGTTAGTCTCTTATAAAGGAATGAAGCAAAATGATCGAAAAAGGAAAAATTTCCCCTTTCCAAATGGCTCTAATTATATACGCGGTCGTTGTTGGCACGGCCATTCTTTATATTCCATTTATTACTGCACAACATGCAAAACGTGATTTATGGCTTTCTCCTATTTGGGCTGCTTTAAGCGGTTTTTTGATTGTTTTTATTATTACTAAACTTTATAAACTTTACCCGAAGAAGACCCTTGTCGAATATAGTGAACTCATTCTTGGTCGAACCTTGGGGAAAATCATCGGGTTCATCTTCTTGTTCTTCCTATTATATGATACGGCCATAGCTTTTAGGGAGTATGGGGAATTCGTCGAAAGTGCTTTTTTGCATAAAACTCCATTAGTTGTAGTTACAGGAGGTATTGCACTAACTTGTGCATTTGCTGTCCATGGGGGCATAGAGGTATTAGGAAGATGTGCTATTATTTTCCTGCCTATTGTCTTGGTTCTTTACTTAATAATCTATTTATTCCTAATTCCCGACCTGAACGTAAAAAATATATTTCCAATCATGGAGTATGGCTGGATACCATCTATTAAAGGTTCCCTTGCACCACATGCTTGGTTAAGCCAATTTTCATTATTGTCTTTCCTGCTTCCTTTTTTATCGGACGAAACTAAAGGGATGAAATGGAGTATATTGTCTGTATCTGTGAGCGTCATGACAATGGTCTATATCAATCTCGGGAATATTTTTCTATTTGGCGGAATTATTACCAGTACTCAATTTCCAGTGTTTCAAGCGGCAAGATATATTAGCATTGGATCAATTTTTGAACATGTCGAGTCAATTGTCATAGCTGTTTGGGTTCTTGGTGGTTTTGTACAGCTTTCAGCGTTTTTTTATATGCTCGTCCTTGGCACTTCACAATGGCTGAAACTGCATAGTCATAAGCCGATTATCTTACCATTTGGATTTTTAATTATTCTTTTTTCTGTTTGGTCAGCATCCTCATTTCAAGAAATGATTCGAAGTATGGGGACTACCACACCTTTTTATTTTATTACCATTCAGCTGCTCATTCCTATGCTACTTTTATTTGTCGCTGTCATCAGAGAAAAACTTAGAAAGGCATAATAAAAAAGAAGGCCAAGGCCTTCTTTTTTAGGTTTTAGAAAGAAAAAGCTTTTTGATTGTTCGAGCAGTCCAAAGAATGGCTGTTTGATCATGAATAGGAAAACAAGGGATTTTTGTCTGCTCATTAAGAGGTTCTCTCAGCGTTTCTTCCCAATACATGATTACCTTAATATTGTCCACCCTTGCTAGCAGCGAAAGGTCTTTATGATCCCTTACCAGCAATAATTTCGGATAATTTTCAAACTTATACCCTTCAATCAATTGCACATCAGGTTGAAAATATTCCATGAGTCTAATTTGATCTTCTAAACTGCTATGGATATTTTCTGCATGCAGAATCAGTCTTCCATCCCCCTCAACGACAGAGGCGGATGCTCCTGCTGAAAGATGTCTCGTAGAATCCTTTTGCTCTATTACTTCTGGTTTGCCACCGTGACCGTGATGCTTGATTGTAACAGTTGTTAAGCCCAGGTCTTTTAACGCCTGAATAAGCTTTATCATTACAGTTGTCTTGCCGCTATTTTGATAACCAACTACCTGAAAAACTACTGGCTTTACCAAGGCCACTCACTGCCGGTTTGGTCCTCAAGTAATAGCACTGCTACCTCGCTGCCGGCAGTAAATCCCCTCGTACCTCCCGGAAGAATCGTCAAGGAATTAGCACCTGAAAGGCTCATAATGATATTGGACTTATCCAGTCCGCTTGGGGCAACTTTTAACCTGCCATCCTCGATAAATACAGAGCTGCGAACAAATCTCGTGAA
Organism: Neobacillus vireti; assembly: GCF_001026695.1. Taxonomy (GTDB): domain Bacteria; phylum Bacillota; class Bacilli; order Bacillales; family Cytobacillaceae; genus Neobacillus; species Neobacillus vireti. Next base: position 149,020 of record NZ_LDNB01000002.1, on the reverse strand, counting down.
TGGATTTGCCTTAAGAAAGTCGACCTCAAGAACCGCTTTTTCTCTTCGTAAGTGTGGTTTTTCCGAAAACAGCATCCTGCGAATAATCGGTCTGGCAAATAATTCAAAACCGACATAGCATGCGGAAGGATTTCCTGAAAGTCCGAATAAGATTTTTCCATTATTATTAGCGACGGTAGTCACACTTCCAGGGCGCATCGCCACTTTATTAAAAAACACTTCTGCACCTAGTTTTTCATAAATCGCAGGAAGGTAATCAAAGTCACCTACGGAAACACCACCAGTGGTAATTAAAACATCTACCTCATTTAAGGCGTTTTTGACTGCTTCAAAGCATGTATTGAATTCATCTGGCAGCTTACCTAAGTAATGAACAATACCCCCGGCCCTCTCGATTTGGGCAGCAATCATATGAGAATTACTATTGCGGATTTTTCCCGGAACTAACTCTTCCTCCACTTCCAAAAGCTCTGTACCGGTCGCAAACAATCCAACAAGCGGTTTTTTAGCTACAGGTACACGTTTATAGCCGAACGTGGCGAGCATCGCTTGAATGCCGGGATTAATCAAGGTTCCTTTGTTCACTAAGATTTCTCCTTGTTTGGCATCTTCACCAGTAAAGGAAACATTATCACCCTTTTTAAAGCTGCGCTTAATCGACATAAATGGCTTTCCATCTTTTTGATAGTCTTGTGCAACTTCAAACATGACAACTGCATCTGTACCTTCAGGCATCATCGCACCAGTCATAATTCGCACTGCTTGATTTTGACCAACCACTTTAGTTGAAACTGCTCCAGCACCAATATGATCAACCACTTCAAATTCAACAGGATTGGACTGAGAGGCAACACTTGTGTCAACTGATCTAACCGCAAAACCATCATATGGTGCCCTGTCAAAGTGCGGTACATCGCTGGTTGCAATTATATCTTCGGAAAGAAAGCGGCCAAAGCTTTCATTTATCGAGACAAGTTCGGTTGCACCAGGTAATTGGTGTTCCATAATCCTTTGGACTGCTTCCCCAACTTGTATCGGTTTTCTTCTTTCTAACAAACTAATCAGCTCCTGCCTAAAACGGGTAACTTCCCCATATATGTACTAAATTTAAATGACTAATCTTCATTATAAACCTACATATAATTTGCTGACATATCAAATGTCACAAAAATAAATCAATCTTTCACAAAAAGTTTAAAAATCATAGTGAATGTGTGATGCAGGTCACCTAATTAAGATTCATTTTCAATTATGCTTAAGTCAGAAATAAACTACCTTTTAAAAATTCAAGGAGGATTTAACATGACTTTCCCTATTACTTCGAATTCATTAGTAAAAGATATTGTAAACGAGTTACCGAAAACAAGTGATGTATTCAAAAAGAACCGCATCGACTTTTGCTGCGGCGGCAATATCCCATTATCAGAAGCGGTTGCTCAAAACGGCCTTAATATGGACACTTTGATTGCTGAATTAAATGTCGTTTTTGAAAAATACGAAAACGCAGAGAAAGATGTAGAAGTTTGGACTGATTCCGACTCCAATACAATTATCGATCATGTGATTACAAATTACCATCGGGTATCTGAAGAAGAATTAGCTGCGCTAAGCCCATACGTAACGAAGGTTTCACGGGTACATGGCGACAATCATCGAGAGCTAATTAAAGTATATGAACTCTTCTATGAATTCAAAAAGGAATTAATCGAGCATATGGCAAAAGAAGAAGCAATAGTCTTCCCATTAATTAAACAACTTGCGGACGGAACAGTTGATAACCGTACAGAAGCAATCGCGATGATTGTTGAACTTGAGAAAGAGCATGATCATGCTGGTGAAATTTTACGCCAAATCCGTGCTGTAACATTTGATTATGAACTTCCTCTTGACGCTTGTGGAACCTATCGATTAGTCTATGCCAGATTAGAAGCACTAGAAGGATTAACCTTCATGCATGTGCATCTTGAAAACAATATTTTATTCCCAAGATACCTTTCTTAATAATTAACAGCCCGCTAATCTTTTTAGCGGGCTGTTATATTATCCACCAATATAGGACATTTCAATTTTTTTACGGTTTTTATTTGTCTCAGCTGTTCTTTCGTCGGAATATCGGTCATCACGGCCATTCCAAATGGCTGTAATGCGCGCAACAATTTCTTCGTCAGTGGCGCCGTTTCTCATGAAATTACGAATATCGTGACCATTTCCATTAAATAAACAAGTAAAAATTTGTCCATTTGCGGAAAGCCGGGAACGGGTACAGCTTGTGCAGAACGATTCTGAGACGGAAGTAATAAACCCTACATTCACGTCTGCATCCTTATAGCGGTAAAGCTTTGCCACCTCACCATAATAAGCCGGATCAACTGGCTCCAATTCAAATTGTTCTTTTAATAAATGATAAATCTGCTTTTTCGTAACAACATCATCCATTTTCCAGCCGTTTGTCGAGCCGACATCCATGAATTCAATATAACGAAGCTCAAGGCCATGATTTTTACAGTATTCTGCCATCGGAATAATTTCTGAATCATTTAGACCTTTTTTTACCACCATATTGATTTTGACCCCAAGGCCTGCCTGTTTCGCCGCATCAATACCTTCAAGTACTGGTCCAGTACCAACCCCACGCCCGTTAATTTCCCCAAATAACTCATCATTTAAGGTATCGAGGCTTACATTTACCCTTTTTAGACCTGCCGCTTTTAAATCCTTTGCCAATTTTGGGAGCAGCACACCATTCGTTGTTAAGCCGATGTCACTTAAACCTTCAATCGCAGACAGCTTCTTAACAAGAATGGGCATATCTTTTCGTAATAGAGGTTCGCCCCCGGTTAAGCGGATTTTTTCCACACCTAAGCTGACAAAGATTTTGGCCAGCCGTTCAATTTCTTCATATGTCAGTAACGCACTTCTTGGCAGGAATTCAAAATCAGGTCCAAATTGATCTGCCGGCATGCAATACTGACAACGAAAATTACAGCGGTCAATCACCGAAATTCTCAAGTCACGTAATGGTCTATTTAATTTATCTTTAATAATGGTTTTTTCCATTTATATCAACTCCATTATTTTAAGAAGCTATTTTATATTAGTGTACCAGTGTATTAGAAAAATGGCTGTTACTTTTTTCACTATCATTATACTCTTTAATCTTATGTTTATCTTAACAGATGTACCCAAATGAATAAATGCTTGTTTTTGGATACATCTTTATTTACCCTAGTTCGATTCAACTTACACTCCAAATCATATAATCACAATTACATTTAAAAATTCCGTATAAGTTTTCACTATATTGTCATTGTTTACCTCTCATCATTGACCATTATTACGCTAAACTAATACTAACGAATCCTTTAAATTAATCAAAAAATAGATTAGCTAAAAAAAGAAGTTAGAGGTGAATTAAATGACGATGATGACAATGAAACCAACCCATTCAATTGAAATAAAAGAATTGCATAAATTTGCTGATCGGAGATTTAGAAGTGAAAGAGGAAGCTTCCTGTTTCAGGAGGGAATGCTGGCGGAAGAGCTTTACATTATCGTTTCCGGCAAAATTCAAATCAGCAAAATTACATCAGATGGTCGTGAACTTTCCTTAAGAATTTGTGGAGAAAACGATATTTGCGGCGAATTAACTCTTTTTACAGACAACCCAAGATATTTATTAAGTGCCAAGGTTCTTGAAGAAGGAGAAATTGTCGCGATTAAAAAAGAAGTGATTGAAAGTGAAATTTTTCAAAATAGTAAGCTAGCGTTTGAATTTATGAAATGGATGAGCGACCATTTTCGAAAAACACAGACGAAATTTCGCGATCTAGTCTTAAATGGAAAACGCGGCGCCTTATTCTCAACACTTATTCGGATGTCTAATAGTTATGGAATCCCAAAAAACAACGAAATTTTAATAGACTTACCGTTAACCAATCAAGAACTCGCAAACTTCTGCGGAACCTCTCGGGAAAGTACAAACCGCATTCTTAGTGATTTAAAGCGTGATAAAATTATTTCTGTAAAAAAAGGAAAAATATCGATATTAGATTTACAATACTTAAAGGACGAAATTGGCTGTGAAAATTGTTCAGCGGTTTACTGTAATATAGAATAAAATTAGTATTGTTTACGAGGCTGTCTCAATAATCTTGAGGCAGCCTCCCGTTTTTATTGCGCTTGTTTCTCTCTTAATGACTTTGGAATATAGACACAGAATGGTTCGCTTTCAAGGTAGTCGCCGGTCATCGCATATGCACGCGATCTTGAACCGCCGCATACATAACGGAATTCACAAACGCCGCATTTCCCTTTATAAAGATCTTGATTTCTTAACGATTGAAAGATTGGTGACTCACGGTAAATTTCAACTAAAGGAGTTTCACGGACATTGCCTGCCTTTACAGGTAATAATCCGCTTGGGTACACATCCCCAATATGCGAAATAAATACAAATCCGTTTCCGTCATTAACGCCCTTCGGCGCTCGTCCAAGTCCGTCGATTGATCCCGTTAGCCCTTTTTCCGTTAAGGCACTTAAATAATCAATTTCATCTGCGGTTTCCTTCGCTTCGCGCATTTTTTGCTGAATTACAACACGGCGATAATGCATTGCTTCTGTTGTTTTAATATCAAAGGATACCCGCTTGCTTAAATCATAAAGCCATCTGAAAACTTTTTCATGTTCAACTGGAGAAATCATATCAGAGACCTGGCCTCTTCCTGTTGGAACTAGGAAAAAGACACTCCACAAGACACAATTCAAATCTTCAACCATTTTTGCCATTTCTTCTAGATATTCAATATTGTATCTGGAAATAACAGTATTAATCTGAATCGGCAATCCTACTTCATGCAAATATTTAATTTTTTCCATGGTGAGATCGAATGAACCAGCCGTACCACGGAAATGGTCGTGAATCTCTGCTGTTGGACCGTCAATACTAAATGCCCAACGGGAAAGCCCCACTTCCTTCGCCTTTTCAATTGCTTCTTTGGTAACATTCGGTGTCGCACTTGGTGTCATCGATACTCGGACGCCTTTTTCAACTGCATATTTAGCAATTTCAAAAACATCTTCCCGCATAAGCGGATCTCCGCCCGTAAATACAAGCATTGGGTTGTTCATGTCATATATTTGATCAATTAAATGTTTCCCTTCTTCAAACGACAGCTCACGAGGATCCCTTTTATACTGGGCATCAGCGCGGCAATGCAAGCACTTTAACTGACATGCGCGTGTAAGCTCCCAAATGACGATAAATGGATCTTTATTAAAATCTCGACTAAAAGCCATATGAAACGCCTCCCGAAAACAGCTATTTCAAACTCAAACAGCCTTAATACCTTGTATTATAAAGGTGTTTATAGTTGAAAAATGTGAACTATCTCACATCCTTTAGTGTGAATATGTCCGTTTTGTGAAGTCCCAAAAAAAACAGCAGAGTAACTCTGCTGTTTTTAAGAAATCCACTGCTTTTAACGGATACCTAATGCTATTTTCGCATAACGGGACATCATCTCTTTGTTCCATGGCGGATTCCAAACAATATTTACTTCTGTGTCTTTGACCTCAGGGATATCAGCCAAAGCTCTTTTCACTTGATCTACAATCGTCCCAGCGAGCGGGCAGCCCATTGAGGTTAATGTCATCGTAACCGTTACTTGACCTTGATCATCCATTTCAACGTCATAGACTAAACCTAAATTAACAATATCTACGCCAAGTTCTGGATCGATAACTAACTCCATAGCACCCATAATATTTTCTTTTAATTCTTCATTCATTTCCATTCACTCCTAATTTTTGATATTATCTAGAATAAATTAACCTGATATAAAATTAATATAGCTTTTTTCTAAAGCTTTTGATGTGAATTTTTTTACAGGTTAGATATTAAATTGTTAACATAGTAAATACAGAGAAAAAATTTCCCATAATGTTAGTGTATCATGGAGACAAACTTTTTCCTAAAGCGACGCATTGATAGAGAAAAATTAATAGTAAGAAGGGGACCTCATATGACAGAGAGACATTTAATCGCATTAGACCTTGACGGGACGTTATTAAAAGACGATAAAACAATTTCCTCCAAAACAAAGGAAATAATAAAAAAAGCAAGAGAAGATGGACACATCGTTATGATTGCCACGGGAAGGCCTTATCGTTCCAGCGAAATGTATTATCGCGAGCTGGATTTGGACACACCGATTGTCAATTTTAACGGGGCATTTATGCACCATCCGCGAAACCCTAATTGGGGCTATTTTCACGAGCCTCTTGATGTAAAGGTAGCAAAAGATATCGTTGAAGCCTGCAGAAGCTTTCAGTTTCATAATATTATTGCCGAAGTGATTGATGATGTCTATTTCCATTATCACGATGAAAAGCTTTTAGATATTTTTAGCTATGGCAACCCCAAAATTACAACAGGGGATTTAGCTAATTTCTTGCAGGATGCTCCAACAAGCATGCTGATCCATACCGAGGAAGATCAGTTAAAAACGATTCGTGATCATTTATCTGCGGTGCATGCCGAAGTAATTGACCATCGCAGCTGGGCAGCTCCATGGCATGTAATTGAAATTATTAAGGTCGGTTTAAACAAGGCAGTAGGTCTGAAAAAAGCTTCTGAATATTTTGGCATTCCAGCTGAAAGAATTGTCGCATTTGGTGATGAAGATAATGATCTGGAAATGCTTGAATATGCCGGCCGCGGAATTGCAATGGGAAATGCGATTGATCAGGTGAAAAGTATTGCCAATGAAGTCACGTTAACGAATGAAGAAGACGGCGTTGGACAATATTTGGCGGAATTGTTAAATATAAAATTATAAAGCGAAAGCAGCACGTTTCTCTAAATGAACCCTGCCCTTTTGGAACATACTATTATGTGAGGCAGCGCTGCTGTTTCAATACGAGCTTCTTAGCATATTGGAGGGATTCGAATGGGTAAATCAAACAAATCAAAACGCTTTGTCCAGCAAGGAAAGGATACAGTTGCCAAGCATGCCGAACGTATTCCTTATCACATGACCTACGCTGAAGCAGAAGCTCAAAAAATGGCCAATGTGCATGAATCCTCGCTGGGAGGAATTTAACATGGGAAACCAATTGTTCCAGGAAGCACGGAGATTTGTTGAGATGGCGAAATCCGCTAACCCAGCTGACCTTGATTCTGCTGTTGCTAAAGCAAAGAATGCACTTCATTCTGCCTATGCCAATTCGACTGTAGCAGAGCAAGCCCAGCTCCAACAAATGCAGCAAGAGCTTGAACAGATTACCTAGAAAAAGCGGAGGTGTCCATAGGGGCACTTCCGCTTTTCCTTTTTTCTTGTAAAGCACCAGTCGATACGAGTTGTATTTGAAGCTTGGCTTTTCTTAATCTCTACGAAAAAAGCCATAAACCCCTGTTGTCTGGATGATATTTGTAAAGGCATTGGGGTCCACTTCTTGAATAATTCTTTCTAAATCATAGAGCTCGTAGCGGGTAATCACGATCATCAGCATGTCTCTTGTTTCATTTGAGAATGCCCCTTTTGCTGGAATCATCGTGATTCCTCTAACAAGTGAAGCATGAATCGCTTTTTTTAATTCATCCGTCTTTTTGGTAATAATCATCGCAGTAAGTTTGGCATGCCTTGTATGGATAGCATCAATCACCCTTGTGGAGGTGTATAAAGCGACAAGCGTATAAAGAGCTTTCTCTGGACCATAGAGAAGGCCTGCTGTCATAATAATGATGCCATTTAATACAAACATATACGGTCCAATTGGTTTGTCCTTCATCCTTGATAACACCATGGCAATAATATCAACACCACCAGTAGAAGCCCCCCATTTCAAGGTAATCCCGACTCCTATGGCTAAAATAACACCGCCAAATACGGCATTTAATAAAATATCATGCGATAATTGTTTAATTGGAATCATCGTCAGAAATAAGGAGGAAAGGACGACACTTAAAAAACTATAAATGGTAAAAGATTTTCCTACCTTTATCCAGCCTAAAATGGCGACTGGAATATTTAACAAAAGTAATAAAAAACCCATCGAAATATGGATTGGTGTATAATCACTTAACACCTTAGAAAGTAATTGGGCGATTCCAGTAAAGCCGCTTGAATAAACATTTGCTGGAATCAGAAATAAATTCATCGCAATCGCGTTTAATAATGCACCGAATATCACAATGACCGTCTTTTTCGTTTGGAGCCAAAGCAATGGTATGTCCCCCTTTATAATTGATAATCTGCAATTTGATAATTGTATTTTTATGGTGAAACCGATACACTGAAACTATATATGATGTGAAAGCAGGTGAGCTTCATGGAGGTAAAAATCCTCGCTGATAGCGCATGCGATTTACCAAAAAGTTTTTATGAAGAAAATAATGTCACTTTAATCCCCTTGAAGGTCCATATTAATGATGAAGAATTTGAAGATGTAAAAACGATTGATCCCAAAACCGTCTATGATGCAATCCGAAATGGAATTGTTCCGAAGACATCTCAAGCATCTCCGCTTGCGTTTGAGGAAATCTTTACCGAAATGGCAGAAAAAAATGAAGACGGTATATACATAGCATTCTCTTCCGCATTATCTGGTACTTATTCAACCGCTGTTATGATTCTTGACCAAGTGAAGGAAAAATATCCAAACTTTAATTTAACGATTATTGATACGAAATGTGCATCACTTGGTTCTGGTCTTGTCGTCATGGAAGCAGCAAGGCTAGCCTCAAATAACGTGGCTAAAGAAGAAATTTTAAAAGATGTGCGATTTAGAAGCGGGCATATGGAGCATCTATTTACGGTAGAGGATTTAGATTATTTGGCAAAGGGCGGCCGTGTCTCGAAAGCGTCAGCCTTTTTGGGCGGATTATTGAACATCAAGCCGATATTAAACGTGGAAGACGGCAAACTTGTTCCAATCGAAAAAATCCGCGGGAAGAAGAAGGTGTTTCGCCGGATTATCGAAATCATGTCAGAGCGCGGAAATGGTATGAAGGAACAAGTAATTGGCATTAGCCATGCCGATAATGAAGCAGGGGCTTTAGAAATGAAAGCACTGATTGAGGAAGCATTTCATCCGAAAGAAGTCTATATTTCTTCGATTGGCTCCGCTGTAGGCTCCCATACAGGCGCAGGAACCATCTCGATATTCTTTTTAAATCAAATGCCTAACCAATAAAAAATGAGTGAGGAACGCCCTCACTCATTTTTTATTTATGGTCTGTCTGTTTAGAGTATTGATTTTTTCCCGCCTGACGATTTTTCTCGCGCATCATATTCTTTTCGTGTCTTAGGGCATTATTATCTTTTGCTTTTTTGTCATTATCAGAAGTATGCGGCATAACCTTACCCCTTTCAGATTGCTTACGCTTATTAGTGTAAGCAATCTAAAAAAGAGTATGTATTCAACTGCTTAATCTTTCTTAACATAGGTCCAGCTGCCTTCTTGATACACCTTGCCATCTTTCATCAATTTCCCTAGGGCACGTTTAAACGCCCCCTTGCTTAAGCCAAAACGCTCTTGAATTTCTTCCGGCATACTCTTATCGCTAAATGGCATGGCACCATTTCTACTCACTAAATATTCATATATTCTTTCTGCATCTTGATCTTGGGATTCCTCTTTCCTGGCAAGCAAGGAGACGTTAATCGAGCCGTCTTCCTTTATGTCGATAATTCGCCCTTCGACCTTTTGCCCTAAACGCGGCTCCTGCTGCCGCTGTGATTCATGAATGAACCCTTTGAATCCTTCAATTGTATAAATCCAGCTTCCTACTTTTGCTGTTCGGTAAATATGTCCCTGAACATTTTTGTTGAAATGTTCTCTTGTTGCTTTTACGGATATAGATTCTATTATCGGATCAGTGGCAAGCTTCGCATAAAGCAAATAATTGCGGCTCAGCTTTAATGTGATATAGACTAAATCTCCTGTCTGTGGCCAGACTGATTTATGTGTTGGCAAATCGTCTATCCCTAACAAAATATCCTTTGGAAGCCCAATATTTAAGAAAACGCCTATTTTCGGATTTGAATCTGTTACCTTAACCCAGGCATAGCGGCCAACGGCTATTTCCGGGATGGTAGTAGAAGCCGAAGTTCGTCCTTCCGAATCAACATAAAGAAATACCTCTACTTGATCTCCCTCTTCCAATTCTTGATTGGCTTGATTTATATGCAGCAAAACATCTTCATTTCCGTCCGTTAAAAAATAACCGAATGCCGCTTTACGGGCAACGGATAATGTTGTTGTTTGGCCAACAAGTTGATCTAAAGACATTTTAACTCCCCTTTCTGTTCATGGAGATTTCCCTGAATCTTGTTATAACCGCTATATTTTACTATAATGTAGCCATAAAGGGAAACTTTAGCAGGTAATGTTTCTGGCTATTGTTGATAAAATGGAGGTTTGGTTATGTCAAAAGACAGCTCATTTGATATTGTATCCAAAGTGGACTTTTCTGAGGTAACAAATGCAATTACACAAACAATGAAAGAAATTGGCACGCGCTACGACTTTAAAGGCAGCAAAAGTGAAGTGACACTTGATAAAGAGGAGCTTGTCCTCATTTCAGATGATGAATACAAAATGGACCAGCTGAAGGATGTTATGTTTAGCAAAATGATTAAACGAGGTATCCCGGTTAGAAATCTTGATTACGGAAAAATCGAAAAAGCATCTGCAGGCACTGTCCGCCAAAGAGCCAAGCTTGTCCAAGGTATCGATAAAGAAAATGCCAAAAAGATTAATACGATTATCAAAAACAGTGGTGTAAAGGTGAAAAGTCAAGTGCAGGACGATCAAGTGCGGGTTAGCGGTAAAAACAGAGATGACTTGCAAAAGATCATTTCCTTGGTTCGTGAGGCTGACTTAACAGTAGATGTGCAGTTTATAAATTATCGTTAAAAAAAGGCTGAAGGAGTTTTCCTTCACGCCTTTTTTCATATTTTTGCTCATTTATCAAACACTAACAATTGAATAAACATATGGAGGTTTTCGTAAAGTGAGCAATAATCAAAATAGTCAAAAGCCGACCTTTCCACCTCAGCATCAGAACGGGCAGCCTGGACTAGAAAGTGAAATGAACCCCCGGCCGACATCTGTTGATGCCAATTATCAGGCTGGTGGAAAATTAGCGGGCAAAACAGCCATTATCACAGGAGCCGACAGTGGTATTGGAAAATCTGTCGCTATTTATTTTGCCAAAGAAGGCGCAGATATCGTGATTGTCTACTTAGAAGAGCATCAGGACGCGGAAGAGACAAAGCAGCTTATTGAAGCGGAGGGGCGAAAATGTCTTCTCTATGCTGGTGATATTGGAAATGAGGAATTTTGTAAGGAGGTTGTTAATCATACAATTGCTGAATTTGGCAAGCTCGACATTCTTGTAAACAATGCTGCTGAGCAGCATCCACAGCCAAGCCTGCTGAATATTACTTCTGCCCAGCTCGAAAAAACATTCAGGACCAATATTTTTTCCTATTTTTATATGACAAAAATGGCCCTTCCCTTTTTAAAGGCAGGTGCATCCATAATAAACACCGCTTCAATCACAGCGTACGAAGGAAATGAACAATTATTGGATTACTCTGCATCAAAAGGAGCGATTGTCTCCTTTACCCGCTCGCTTTCAAAATCATTGGCATCGCAAGGAATCAGAGTCAATGGTGTTGCTCCGGGACCAATTTGGACGCCGCTGATTCCCTCAACATTTACCGCTGACAAAGTAGCAACATTTGGTTCAACCACTCCGATGGGAAGAGCCGGACAACCATACGAGCTCGCACCAAGCTATGTTTTCCTGGCCTCTGATGATTCCTCTTATGTCAGCGGCCAAATGATTCACGTCAACGGCGGGACAATCGTAAATGGATAAGAAAAATTTAACGGCGGGGATCATCCCGCCGTTGCGTTTTATTCTTTTATTTTATTTTTTCTTCTTTTGATGATAAAGAACAAGAAGATAAAGACAAGTATATAAACAAAAACCAACGACGCAATTAGTGTGATATTAATTCCGCTTTTTTCTGTTTGGACATATATTTCTGAATTATCACGATCGATTATCAGAATATATTGATTATCATGGCTGCGGACAATGTCCCCGGCAAGTAAGCCGCGGAGTTCTTTGCTGCCCGCTAGCTGCTCAGCTGTTAAGATTACCTTCTGCGATTTGCTCGTATTATTTATTGCAATAACCGTTGTTTCACCTTGAAAGACTCGTTTATAAACAACCATGCCTTGCTTGTCATAAAGGATTTCCATCGTCCCTCTTGTCAAAGATGGAAGTTGATTTCTTAAATCGCCAATCTTGGTTATATAATCAATCAGTTCTTTCTCCGTCCTGAAATTCATTTGTTGGCGATTATCGGGAATTTCTCCCCCACTTAGGGCGATATCAGTTCCGTAATAAACCATCGGAATTCCTGGGGTGGTATAAAGATAAGTCAACGCTGTTTTCCAGCGTGAGCCTGGGAATTGCCTCTTTTCAACAATATCATTTGTAAATCTTACAGAATATTCATCATCCATAAAATTTGGCCTTAAAAAGGATGGCTGACTGTCAACAGCATTTGGATAAAGGTTACTGAAGGATTGATCTGTTGTTGCCAGCGTTTTTCTTAATTCGGCATTATATGAGTAATCAAACAGGCTGTCTATTCCTGCTGTTTCGTATTTCTTCAAGTCAGAGGAAGTATTTTTTGACATTACACCCAGCAGGAAAAAGTCTGGCTTCTCTTTCTTCACTTCCTTTGAAAAATCAGCCCAAAAGCTAAGCGGTACATTGTTTACCTCTGGCAGACTATACCCATCCACATTCGTTTTCTTAATCCACCATTTCGCTGCATCAATTAAGTATTTCCTAACCTCGGGGTTGTCCTGATTAAGGTCCGGCAAACCATCGACCCAGCCATTTTCAAGCTCCTGTTGATTATTCAAATCGCCAATCTGCCGTTTTTCATGAAACCATTCCTGCTTGCTGGCTTCACTTACCCATGGATGACTGGCTGCTACGTTATTCGTGACAAAATCGAAAATTACCTTCATCTTTCGTTTATGCGCTTCTTTTACAAGCTCTTGAAAAGTCTTAATAGAACCAAAATGCTCGTCCGTCTTGTAAAAATCCTCTACCCAATAGCCATGGTAGCCATTCTTAGCATTAGCGAAGATAGGAGTCAAGCGAATCGCGGTAAATCCCATATCATGTATGTAATCTAATCTTTCAATAATTCCTTGAAAGTCACCGCCGTTAAAGCTAAGCGGATCTTTTGCGTTAACATCCAGATCATTTTTTATATCCCCATTGTTGAAACGGTCTATCATGATTGAATAAACCGATTCATCCTGCCACAGCCTGCCTTCTTTTTTTACAGCAGCATCTGCAGGAGTTGCTGAGAATAGTAATAACGCCGCCAAAAAGAGTGTCCACTTTTTCATATCTTTTCCTCCTCATAAAAAGGGAAGAGGATTACCCCTTCCCTACAACCATTTTAATTGAATCAGGATTTTATTCCAAATAAATTCACCTTGAATCGGCAATATATCCGCAATTTATTAAATTGTTCCCTTCTTAAGAAATTCTCACATTTTTATGCCCATTCTTTATAGGCATTTAACAGGACTTCTGTATCAGAATGACCTTTACAGGAATATCCTTTAGTAAGGGGAATTTTGCGGACATTTTCTGTTTGTTTTTATCATTGCCTATTACAGATAAGCGCAAATTGTTACCAGCTTTTTCTTACTTTTATTACATGCTCTATTGTATTCAGCCCATTTTTTTTGGTTAATTGTCCATAAATTGAAAATTCGAAATCACTTTGGGTAAGTGTTATCAAGATTAGGGAGTTTTATCCTTATTCTTTTAAAATAATCAGGTTATAAAATTTCAGGAAGATGTCTAAAAAGGATATGTAAGCATCTGGCACGGAGGTTAACAATGAATCGACAACAACGAATCTATCTATTCGATATTCAAAAGCGAGCCTATACCGAAGGAACTGTTGAACAAATAAACGATCAATGGATATTTTTTGATGAGGAGTCCGAAGAGGCTGCGATGCTAGAAGATTATCTGCAGCAGGAGATAGAAATCTTTCGGAAGAATCGCTGGAGAAAGGGAATATTGTTTGAATCAGGTAAAATCCGCATTGGGAATGAAGCCATCATGCTCCGCGACCATGATTTAGTGCGGATTAGGAAACATTTAATCTATTCACTCGAAAGATTGTTAGAGGGGATAAATGATGATGCCTTTTTCCATTTCATCACCACTTTAAACTCATTAAACTTCTCCATTTTCGATTGCATCTATTGTTATAACCATTTATCGTTTTTATCAGATGAACAGCGAAAAGATGGTGTGAACTTTATGGTGTTTGATAACCAGGAGCAAATTTGTAATGTTCAGCATCATTTTTGCTACTTTGAAAAGATTAATGACCGGTTTGAATTCACCCTAAATACCGGTAAGCGTTTAATAATTGAAAAGATGATTTCATAAGGAAGAGGCATGGAATAATCCATGCCCTCCTTTTATAGCGGCATAAGGTTAGTTCCCTATATATTTTGCAAAGAGCATTTTTGCTTTAACAATATCATTTGTTCCATGGATGAGGACGCGGGCATCCTTAAATACGACAATTGAAATATCCGCTTCCGGATAAAAACGCAATAAAAATTCATTTCCCGCCACTTTTCCGCTAACCTTCAGAAACTCTGCTAATTTTTTCAAATCAAGCTCCCCTTTATTCCTTGGATTGATTTGAACTGTATTACGGCCGCATAGGGTCGTAAATGCAACCTGAAGCTCAGAAGACCTGTCTAGAAAGTCAAATTGTCCTTGGACACATGTAGGACAATTTGGATTCCTTCCGTTAGAAATATCCATTTGCATCGCAGTAACATCCCAAATATCAATTTGTTCCAGGTTAGGAGTGGTATCCGCCTCGACCAATAATTTAATTGTTTCCATTGCTTGATAGGAGCCGATAATATCTGTTAATGGCGATAGGACGCCGACCGTATCACATGTTTCACCCGTTCCGGCCGGCACATGTGGAAACAGACAACGATAGCATGGGGTAATCCCTGGTTTTATCACGGCAAACATTCCTCTAGAACTTACCGCAGCGCCATGTACCCACGGGGTTCCGGATTTAACAGCGACATCGTTAATTAAGAACCGGGTCATAAAATTATCCGTGCCATCGACAATGACTTCAAATCCGCTTAATAATTCTTCTGCATTATCGAGGTTTAAATCAGCAATCACTGCCTCTACAGTTATCGAGGAATTAATTTTATTTAGTCTTTTTTGGGCAGCAATAACCTTAGGAAGATTTAATCTGGCATCTTCCTCATCAAAAAGCGTTTGCCGCTGCAGATTGGATAATTCCACCAAATCACGATCAATCAACCTAAGATGGCCAACACCGGAGCGGACAAGATGGTTTGCAATCACGGTGCCAAGTGCTCCTGCTCCAACAATAGCTACTCTGCTTGTCAGCAATTTTCGCTGTCCCTCTTCCCCGATCGCCCGAAAAAGAATTTGTCTTGAATAACGTTCTAAATTATCCATCGATTATTCCTCTTTTCAAAATCTTTGTTTACTCCCAATATCAAAAACAGCAATATACTATTATCTTATCAAATTATCATTCTTTACATATATTTTAATTTTAATAATATTCTAAAAAGTGTATAATAAATATTGGGTTTATAGATAATTTTTGGCGCAATCTCTTAGCTAGTTGATAAGAGATTAATTTAATTGAAAGCGAGGGAAAAACATTGAATCTAGGCGGGTTTAAAAATAAGGAAGTGCTAGTTGATTTAACGGAAGGAACGGTTGGATACAGGTCCATCAACGAAGAGGATGCAAAAAAGTATATTGGCGGCCGGGGACTTGGGGTCAAATATGTTTTAGATAACGGTCCTGAAGTCGAACCGTTATCGGCAGAAAATGCTCTATGTATCATGACTGGTCCTGTCACCGGTTCACGTTCGTCCATGAGCGGACGCCTTTGTGTGGTAACAAAATCGCCGCTAACCGGTACTGTTACCGATTCCCATATCGGCGGCTGGACAGCTGCGCGTTTGAAATGGGCCGGCGTCGATAATATTATTTTTACTGGAAAAAGCGATAAGCCTGTTTACCTTTATATTGAAGATGGTAAAGCAGAAATCCGTGATGCTTCTGACTATTGGGGAACAAGTACAAGAACATTTATCAAGGCAATGAAAGACCAATACGGTGAGTCTGACCTAAGTGTGATGACCATTGGTCAAGCTGGTGAAAATACCGTTCGTTTCGCCTCCTTTATTAATGAACATGACCGTGCAGCAGGCCGCGGCGGTACAGCTGCTGTTGCCGGCTATAAAAAATTAAAGGCAATTGTGATTAAGGCTGCGCAAAAAGGCAATATGCCAGTGCCAAAATTGGATGGTGACTATAAGGAAGCCAACAAAAAGGCGGTTAAAGCGATTCTTGACGGCGGCTTAACAGCACCAAATAAAGGCGGATTATCCGTTTATGGTACAAACGTGTTAACAAACTTAATTAATGAAGTCGGGGCACTGCCAACAAAAAACTCACAGCTTACTCACTGGGATGAGGCAGAAAAGCACAGCGGTGAATATGTTAACACCCATTTACGTGTGGCCAACAACACCTGCCATGCCTGCCCGGTTGGCTGTAAAATTGAAGTTGAAGTAAAAGATGGTAAATATAAGACACGCGTCGAAAGTATTGAGTTTGAGTCTGCCTGGTCGCTTGGTTCCAACTGTTTGTTAAGCGATGCGGAAGCGATTTCTTATATGATTGACCGCTGTAATGAATATGGTCTTGATACGATTGAGCTAGGGCACGCCTTCTCTGTAACGATGGAGGCCTATGAAAAAGGGATCATTTCCGAAGAGTTAGTCTGGGGTGACGCCGACTCCATGATTGAATTAACAAGAAAAATTGCTTACCGTGAAGGCTTTGGCGGTGTTCTTGCTGAAGGTCCAGCACGTGCCACAGCACTTTGGGGTGCTCCTGAATTATCCATGTCCGTTAAGGGTCAATCTATTCCAGCTTACGATCCTCGCGGAATCCAAGGTATTGGCCTTGGTTATGCAACAAGTAATCGCGGTGCCTGCCACCTGCGCGGTTATACAGTAGCCAGTGAAATTGCCGGCATACCTGAACCAACTGACCGCCTGCAGCCTGAAGGGAAAGGGGAATTATTAAAGGTATTCCAAGATATGCTTGCCTTCTCTGATTCTATGAATATTTGTAAGTTCTCCTCCTTCTCTGAAAACGCTGAGCATTATGCCGAGCAATATAGTGCGATGACTGGCGTCCAATTGACAGCGGATGACGTGATGAAGGCTGGAGAAAGAATTTATAATCTTGAGCGATACTATAATAACCTTGCTGGCTTTAATCAGCGTGACGATGACTTCCTGCCAAAACGGTTCACTGAAGAACCTGCTTCTGGAAACAGTGCCGGGGCTGTCAGCCGAATGGATATCATGCTAGAAGAATACTATCAAGTCCGCGGCTGGAAAGACGGACTGGTACCGGAAGAAAAACTTCGTGAACTAGGAATAATTGACCCTGAAAATCAATTAGCGTAATAAAAAGGCTCCTGCGTTATATTGTGCAGGAGCCTTTTAACCGCCTATTCTGGTTGTTTTGTACCGATATTGTTTGATGAGTTCTAACATTGCAACTTCATTCTCCGCTTCAAAACGGACTTGTACTGCATTAACTTTAAAACTTGTAGTAAATGCTATTTCCTTTTCAGATAAGATTTTTCCGCTCCAGCCATCCCCAGCAAAGACGTAAGGGAAGGTGTCCGACATTGGCACTGCACCGAGTTCTTCAAAATACATCCCGAGGTGCTCCCGGTTTATTCCGCGAAACTCTAAATCTCTTATTATCACATCAGCCGCCTGCAACCGGAGGGAAAAGCGCAAACTGGTCAGTTTCCTCGACCTTAGTCTGAAGGTTGTCAAGATGGATAATATTCCTCCCATTAACATACACATGGACAAACGGAAGTAGCTCTTTTTCTGCTGTAAATATTTCATTCTTTAATTCAGGGAACATCACAATCATTTTATCCAGCACATCGATAACTCGGTCCCCATCAGGCTGCACCTTTACCGTTACCCCGCCGCAAATTTGCCGGAGATTTGCAAACACCTTTACGAGCATATGGATCCTCTCCTCTCTACTACTACCAATTTTAAAACCAATGACCAATGTTGTCACCCTTGATTATCGTCTTCCGCAAAATAAAAAGGCTGACGAGGATTAAATTCTCAGCAGCCTTGGTTTAATATCATTATAGATATTAAATATCATAAATATGTAAAACATGAAAACCTAAATAAAGAACAAGTACCCATGCAACCACAAACTGGATCCAATAAACAGATGTCCTTCTGTTTTTTGCGACACGACTAAGAATCATTTCAAATAAAACGACTATCCACAGTCCTGCAGCTGCTTTTAATATATGTTCAGTGTCCAAACCGGTCTTAACAAGCATCCCAATTCCGGTTCCAATAATCAGCAAATATAGTACTCTTAAAATCATTTGGACAATTTTAAATCCTTTTGCCTTTCCGCCTTTATGCAAGAAAAGCGCTACAAAAAATAATATTAGAGCTAAAGCCCAAGCTGTTACATGACCGTGAATCATTTAAATTGCCTCCCTATGTAAACTTTTTCGACTATATCATACCATAGGCAATTTTAAAATACGAAGAAATGAACCCCGATATAGTGATAAACAGAGTATGTTTTTTTATAAGTCGTAGGCTTCCTTATCCCCAACCTTGTTTACCAAAGTACCGATTCCTTCAACTGAAATATCTATTTGGTCGCCAGGTTGCAAAAATTTAGGGGGGTTGAAACCTTTCCCTACACCAGCAGGAGTGCCCGTTGCTATAATATCACCTGGTTCAAGCGTCATACCTGCTGATAATACGGATATGACCTCCTCGACAGGAAAAATAAAATTCTTAGTATTAGAGTTTTGCCTTATCTCTCCGTTTACCTTTGTTTGAATATCCAAAAGATTGGGATTGTCTATCATGCTTTTATGGACAATCCACGGTCCCATTGGGCATGTCGTATCCAAGCTTTTTCCGATGAAAAATTGTTTGTGCCTTGATTGTAAATCACGCGCTGTTACATCATTAATAATGGTATACCCGAAAACATAATCAAGTGCCTCTTCTTTCTTTATCGCCCGGCCCTGTTTTCCAATGATTACTGCTAGTTCTCCTTCATAATCCAGCTGGCTCGTTACATTATGATGGGAAAGAATCGTTCCATTAGGACCAATAACTGTGGTAGGCGCTTTGGTAAACACCATAACATCCTCAGGGATATCTTCTGCGCTCCCCATTTCAATCGCATGCTCCGCATAATTTTTCCCTACACAAAAGATGTTCTTTTCCGGTCTTGGGATTGGCGCAAGCAAGGTCGCCGCTTCTAGCGGAATGAAAAATGAATCAGATTTCCCGTTACTTTCCACCCATTCTAAAAGACCATTGACTTGATTGATAAAACGCTCCTCCAAGGCGATACATTCCAGCAAGGAAGCTGGGAAGCATTTTTGTCCTGTCCTTGCTTCTTCAGCAGGATTAAGTAAAAGTATTTTTGATTCATTGGCATCGACTACACCTACAAACGGTTCATTATTATATTGGACTGTTACAAATCTCATTGTTACTCACCCCTGTTTTTATTGACTGCGACTTATCAAAAAAATAAACAGAACAATCTAATAAATATAGTAACATAAAAAGCCCTTTACACTTAATGCAAAGGGTCTATCTATTTTTAAAAAGGCTCAATAAATTGAAAAAGGAGAATATAAGGAAGAGTTTCATTAGCTCTACTCCTAATTTTCAATAAACACCGATGCCGAAATATGAATTCCAGAGGCTTCGAGACGCTCATAGAACTTCGGTCTTACACCGGTTGGAACAAGACTGCCCATTATTTTTCCATCTGAATTAAGCCCTTCTTCTTTAAAAGTAAAAATATCTTGTAACTGGATTATTTCCCCTTCCATACCCTGTACCTCGGTAATGCTGACAATTTTTCTTGTCCCGTCCTTTAGGCGCGACTGCTGAATAATCACATCAATTGCACCGGCAATTTGTTCCCGGATTGCCATTACCGGTAAATCCACTCTGGCTAATAGAACCATTGTTTCAAGCCGGGAAATCATATCCCTTGGACTGTTTGAATGACCTGTCGCTAAGGAACCATCATATCCAGTGTTCATTACCTCAAGCATATCGAGGGCCACTTCCCCGCGGACCTCCCCAATAATGACCCGGTCAGGTCGCATCCTTAGAGAGTTTCTAACAAGTTCGCGAATTGCGATTCCCCCTTTACCTTCAATATTTGGAGGGCGCGACTCTAATGAAACAACATGCTCCTGCCCCAGTTGGATTTCAGCTGCATCCTCAATTGTCACGATTCTTTCATCATCTGGAATAAAATTGGACAGGACATTGAGTGTGGTTGTTTTTCCGGAACCAGTACCACCACTTACAAACATATTTAACCTTGCCTTGACACAGGCATCAAGGAAACTCACGATTTCCTCTGTAACCGTTCCGAAATTGATTAAATCGTTAATCTGAAAAGAGTCCTTAGCAATTTTCCTGATGCTAATCGTTGGACCATTTAGGGCAAGCGGTGGAATAATCGCATTTACACGTGAGCCGTCCGGAAGTCTGACATCAACTATTGGTGAACTTTCGTCAATTCTCTTTCCTAGCGGTGAAACAATTTTTTCTATTACTTTCATGACATGCTCGTTGTCACGGAATGAAACTTCTGTTAGCACTAATTTTCCTTTCCGCTCACAATATACTTGGTCTGGGCCATTAACCATGACTTCAGAAACATCCTCATCTAACAAAAGTGGATTAATTGGTCCAAAGCCAGTAAAATCATTAATTAGTTCATCGACCACTTTTTTCCGATCAATTTGTCTGCGGAACTCCATGTCGTGCATGGATGAGCGAGGTTGATTTTCAAGAGAAGAATCATGCCTTTTCGGTTCTCCAACGATTGGATTGTTTTTTTTTTGAATTCGCGCAAGTAAACTCATTCATTCAACCCCACCTTATCATTATTTCCAATGCAATAGAAATAACCCCGCCTTTACCGAAAGGGGGGTTAATAAACATAGAACATCCATGAACACATAGGCATACACCTATGCAGACAAAAGAATATCTAATATGAAACAACCTGATCTTTCGGTAACTGGCTGGCGTAGTGCCTTCGCACCTTAGCCCCTGTAGCTTTGCGTCACTGATTTTCATCAGCTTTGCCTTTATCGAGATTCAGTGTTTGTTTTTCCGACTGATCTCTTACTCACATAATAGTACGTTTTAACCGTATCGAATATCCTACTAATTTATCATTCCGTGTCTAAATCACTAGGCAATTAGACTTATTTTTAGTCTAATAACCTAATAAATTACGATGATAGTGTGAATATAACCATTTTTCATGAAAATAATGGCAATATTTTTTGGGGATTTCCAACTAAAATTAGGCGAACAAATCACATTACATTCGCCCATACATAGGATGTAAAGAGAAATAATCATAAAGGGTGTTGTTCATGCCAGCGATTGTTGGAGTTGCACAGGTCATTACACTTGGGAATAGTTCTATTTTTCATATTGGTGATGTCTATAAAATCATGCCATTTGCTACGGCTAAAACATTTTCTGGTGCCGGTTCTTTTAACACTGGCGACCAGGTTGATGTTAACAACCGATTAAGTTCAACGAATACAAATGATCCGGATGTCCTTGATCAAAATAATCTCCTTAATATGTAATGAACGGGTGGTTCTAAATGAATTTTTATATCCAACAGTCCATTCAAATATATCTTATAAAAATTGGCGGTATTACCAATTCCTCTGTCCTGCAAATCGGGAGCGCTGGAATCATAAAGCCTCAAGCACTTCTATATAATACGGGCGGCTTCACAAAACCTGCGCCAGCGGGAATAAAACCCGAAGGGCATATAGAAGGTCAAATACAAGGGCAAATATTAGCACCTTCAGTACCATTGCAAGCCCCTGTTAGATAATCGGAAAACCTTGTCCGCCTTTTGAACTTGTGGAAAATCAGCAAATCCAAATGTGTTGCTGCATATAGTTAGAACACAAGCATAAAAGGCGATTCGCAGACGAGGTGATTTACGTGTATCAGGATGTTTACCAATATCTTCAATGGTTGCAGATGAATATTCAAGCACAAGAAAAAAGAATTGCAACATTAGAACAGACTATTCAAAAATTAAAAGTGGATTTAAAACAAATTCGGGAAAAGCCCACTGTTCATGTTGATACAATTGAATATAAATTTGATCAATTGAAGGTTGAGACACTTGAAGGAACGTTAAATATTGGCTTAAATCCCAACGATTTATCGGGAATTGAGGACCTTGCCGTTCAAAACCAATCATTACAAGCGCCATTTTCTCCTAAAGAACAAATGCGTTTATCTATGGAAATTGAAGAAGCCATTCATGAATATTTACAAACAGACTTGCCGCAAATAATTAATGATACCCAAAGGAACCTAGCGATACCGCCAAATGAGTCCTATTTATCCTTCATTAAAGAAGATATTATCAAACAGCTTCCAAGCCGGATTGACTTTCATCTTAAAGCTAACGCTGGTAAGGTTCAGTCGGCTAATGGAGCATCGCCAATCGAGAAAATAGTCATAGAAGCACTAAAGCAGGAAATTCAAAGTGGTGTCAATGTCTTTTTAAATAAC
The DNA here is from genome assembly GCF_001026695.1 of Neobacillus vireti. Taxonomy (GTDB): domain Bacteria; phylum Bacillota; class Bacilli; order Bacillales; family Cytobacillaceae; genus Neobacillus; species Neobacillus vireti. The sequence continues at coordinate 126,181 of NZ_LDNB01000002.1, read as the reverse complement.
TTACCTGAGCATGTGAAAGGAATGAAGAAGGAATGAACTTTGAGGTTTACAACCGAGTCCTCCATGTCGAAAGCATAAGAATCATTGGGGTAGCAAGCTCCTCGTTATTTATGGTGGGCGATACAGAAACAATCCAACTGACATCTGCGTTTGACACACCGCCTGAATCATTAATTATTGGGCCGTTTGTTCCGTTAGAACGGGATGTGACCCCTGGTTATGCTGACCCGAACCTCTAACGTTGACCATCTCGAAGTAAAGCAGGTAGCTTTTAGCTCTATTATTCAGCTAGGGGATTCCTCCATCATTAATGGATTTTCCCGGGCGCTGGCTGTTCAAAGAGAAGCAGAAATATTTTTCGGAGATGAAGGAAACTTCCCTTCTTATCGAATCTTTAAAAAGCCTCTGCCATTGCCTCCTATAACCGAATCAATGTCTTTTTTTCGCCATGATCTTAATCCAATCATAAAAGTTAATAAATTGCATGTTACAGCAGTTTCTTCTTCGTCTATTTTACATGTGGGGAACAGCCGGTATATTTCATTGGAGGCAAGAATTAAGCATATCCGCCAGCTTCTGCTAGAAGGTCATGAACAGGACATATGATTACTGCATATGTTACTGTAAAGCAAAAACCTGGATAGTTCATATGGAAAAGGATGTTTTTTATGCCAGCGATTATTGGTCCAGTTCAAATCATTAATGTGGGCGGAGGAATTATTCAGTTTGGAGACACGCTTTATATTTCTCCGAAAAGCAGCACGAAAACCTTTGCCGGCTCTGGAGGATTTAATACCGGCGGCTTAATTATCACGAATAATGGGTTAAGTGGTACAAATACGCTTGATACGAATTTAATTGACCAGCCAATTGCAGGGAACAATTAAAAAATGACATAAACCTAACTGGTCTATGTCATTTTTTTAATTTTTACTCGACTTTCAAAATATGGGCACCATCAAAGAAAAATAAATATCTTTCATTGACTTTGCGTTTCCAAATTTGTTCGATTGCCTTTGTATATAAATTGATTTGGAGCTTGTATCTGTCTTCAAGAATTGGTTTAGCTTGCTCAAAACCACCTTTGAAACGGTCAGTTATTCCATCTGATTTATAATCAATCAATACTAAACCATTTTCATCCACAAGAATGCAGTCAATAATCCCTTGGATAAAAACGGATTCTTCTTCCCCAGTCCAGGCTGGATAAACTTCATGGGCGGGTAATGAAAGTGTAAATGGAATTTCTCGATGGATGGCTTTGGCTTGAAAATATCTTTGCCCTAAATGAGAGTTGAAAAATTGAACAATCAATTTGCTGTCAATGACTTCAGCCTGCTCAGGGGTTAACAATTCATTTTGGATCATCCACATTAACTGTTCGTTAATCGTTTCTTCACTAACTCTCTTTGTCAAATCAACATGCTGCATCACCATATGCATGGCTGTTCCCCGCTCAGCAGGGCTTAAAGATTTCTCCTGCATGAACTTAGGCCGTTTGCTGATTGACTTTTTAAAGTTGCGAACCAGCTCAGTCCCACTTTGCTCGTCAACCATTTCCCTTTGGCGCTTCATTTCTGAAACCGATTGTTTGGAGCGGTGGGACGCAGCACTTGAAAAAGAATATTCCCATGTCAGCCGTTCCTTTATTTCAGTGGCGAAAACAGATGCTGCTTGGACCGTTTGACCTTTTTGAACCCGCTCCAAAAATTGATCGTCTTCCTCTTCTAACCCCATTCCTTGTATTTGGATTTCTTCTGCATTCATTAAAGAAATTTTCCAGGAGGAAGGATGTCTAGTGATTTCTTCCGGGACAAACATATTAGTCTCTCCTGCCAACCTTAAATCCGTGCAATCGTGATGGCGGATAAGCGCTCTTCCAACCCAGTCGATATAACTCATTGCCGACGCTCGCTCATAATCCTTTAACAACCATTCCGTATTGGATGAAACGTCATTCCACTGGTCGATTTTTTTTATGGCATCCTTTAATGTCGCTGTCATGTACAGCTTTTCTTTAGCTCTTGTCATGGCCACATATAAGACGCGCATTTCTTCGGCAAGCATTTCCATTTTTTTCTTTCGCTTAAAGGCAAGCTGTGGCAGCGATGGATAGGAAATCCGCTTTTCTGCATTTACATACTTCGCCGCAAATCCGTATTCTTTATCGAGCATATATGGTTTACGAATATCAGCCATATTAAAGTTCCTCGCCATTCCTGCAATAAACACAATGGGAAATTCCAGTCCTTTACTACTGTGAATGGTCATAACCCGGACCACATCCTCCTGCTCGCCAAGAGCCCTTGCAGCCCCGAGGTCATCTCCTCTTTCCGTCATCCGTTCAATAAAGCGTAAAAAGCGAAAAAGTCCGCGGAATGAGGTTTGTTCATATTGCCGCGCCCTATCATATAAGGCTCTTAAATTAGCCTGACGCTGCTTTCCACCTGGCAGGCCGCCTGCAAAATCATAGAACTGTGTATCCCGGTAAAGCTGCCAAATAAGCTCAGATAGCGCCCCTTGACGTGCAATGCCCCGCCACTCTTTTAGTAACTCATAAAATTGGCGGACCTTTTCATAAAACACCTCTGTGTTTTCGGCCGCCTTGTTCCGGCAAAAAGAAGAAACTGCCTCCCAAAATGATCCGCGCTTTTGATGGATGCGAATTTTTGCCAGTTCCTCCTCGTTCAAACCAACGATAGGGGAACGGAGTACAGATGCTAACGGAATGTCCTGGTAGGGATTATCAATAACGCGAAGAAGCGCCATCATTACCGCTACTTCTGTAGCTTCAAAATAACCAGTTGATAGGTTGGCATAAATCGGAATTCCTTGCTGCTTGAACTCTTCCATGATTTGCGGCGCCCACGTCATCGAACGAAGCAGAATCACTACATCGCGATACATCATCGACCTGCTGGACTTCGTTTTTGTATTATAAACCGGTGCTCCCTTCGCAACCAGCTCTTTAATTTTCGCCGCGATTACTCTTGCTTCCAATTGGGACTGCTCAAGGTCAGCTGCATCAAACTCGGCAGGCAGCTCCGCTTCCGACTCGGTTTCACTATCTGGTAGTGTTTCCTTTGTTACAGCCTTTTGATCAATCAGCATGAGCTCTACCGGAAACAACTCATCCTCAGGATATGGGGCACCATTTCGTAATTCGGCCGCCTCATCGTAATTAATTTCGCCGACCTTGACACCCATGATTTGTTTGAATAAATAATTGGTGCCATCGAGAACTTCTTTGCGGCTTCTGAAATTACGCGCTAAATCTATTCGGAGTCCTGATGCCTCACCGTCCACTCTAAAGCGGCTATACTTTCCTAAAAAAAGATTGGGCTCAGCTAAACGGAAACGATAGATCGATTGTTTGACATCTCCGACCATAAACAGATTGCCATTCTGTTCTTCTTCTTTCGTTACCAGTCGTAAAATTGTTTCCTGCACCATATTTACGTCCTGATACTCATCACAATAAACCTCATTAAAATGCCTTTTATAGGCAAGAGCAGCTGCAGATGGAAGAAATTCTCCTTCAGCTGAAATTTCTTCTGTCAATATGTCCAAACAGTAATGCTCCAAATCCGAATAATCAACAAGCCCTTTTTCTCTTTTTACCTTTTCAAAACGGATGGAAAATTCTTTCACAAGATGGACAAGTGTTTCGACCAATGGGCGCATCTCAGCCAAATCCCGTAAAAAGCTTTCTGGTTTTCGGGAAAAGAGTTCGTCCTTAATGTCTTGGATTTTTTTCTTTGCTTTATCGCGGAGCTTTTGAGCTTTCTCAGATAAATCTTTGTCATATTGGTCCTTCTTCAGCGGTTTCGCCCTTGAAAAAGACCAGGTTTGCATTGCTTGATACAGCGTCGCCCAGGAGTCCCGCTGTGCCATTAATAATGTATCAATGACGGATAAATCATCCGAAAAATTTTCCGCTCTTGGTGCCGGTCCGTTTGGAAGCTTCGTTACCTCTAATCCTCTGTTAATCATTTCCTTAGCTGCTTCAAGCTGTAATTTAACATCAAATAGAAGCGACTGAATAAAGGGTAGTTCCTCTACATTTGTCATTTCCTCCACATCATACATCGATACAACTTCATGTAAGTACTTGTCTGGCAGCGGACTTGAACGAGCAAAATCGTAGATTGAGCGAACGATATCCTGTAAGGCAGCGTCACTTCGATCATTGGTAAACGAATCTACTAGGTTGAAAAATGACTCATTATCCTTTTTTCCATATTCTTCTTCAAACAACTCATCGATTACTTCATCTCTGATTAACTGTGCCTCTGTTTCATCAGCGATGCGGAATCCGGGATCAACGTCGATTAAATAATAATATTTACGAATGACCTCCATACAAAAGGAGTGAAGCGTCGAAATCGATGCTTTATTCAATAAACCAAGCTGTTTTCTTAAATGCCGGGATCCTGGATCTTGATCAATCGCCTTTTCTAAAGCTTCACCAATTCGGTGGCGCATTTCTGCCGCTGAAGCGTTCGTAAATGTCACGACTAACAGTTCATCAACATCAATCGGGGCTTCAACAGAAAGAATTTTTTGGATAATCCGTTCCACAAGGACAGCGGTTTTTCCCGAACCTGCAGCAGCAGCGACTAGGATATCTTGATCCCTTGCCATAATCGCTTTCCATTGGTCGTTTGTCCAATTGGCACCTTCCGGCCTGGGTGGAATGACGAAATTACTCATTTTCGCTTACCTCGCTTCTAATTCGCTCCAAAACAGCTTCCTTCGATTGCGGAGTGAGAATCCTGTATTGATTATTTTCAAGCGATTCATCAAATTGGCATACCGATTTATAGGCACAAAACTTACATGGAGTTTTGTCTTTCAGCTTATAAGGTGTAATGCCAACTTGACCCTCGATAATTGCATTGCCTGTTTTTTGATATAAATTACGGACATGGTGTCTTAGATCAGCAAATTCATCCATACTTGCGACCTTTGACTTTTTCGATAAATTCCCATCTTTCTTTATTCCGGCTGCGATAATTTGCGAATCTCCGGATTCTAGCGATTGATCCATGAGCTGAATGACATTTTGATCGCTTAGCATCAGCCCATTCATTTTAAACTTTTTCATCATTTCGTTTTCAATTTCATCATTTGTCAGCATTTTGGACGCGTTGATAAATGGATTATGGACGTGGAAATAAAGGACTCCTGCCGGGCTTGTTTTCATTTCCACTAATTCATTGGAGTGGGTGACGACAATATCAAGATAGGTTAACATTTGCAATGCAAGCCCATAATACACTTCACTTAAATTGACATCCTTTTCACTTGATTTATAATCGATGACCCGTAAATAAACACTGTCGTCTTCAGCTTTCGCTTGGTCGACTCTGTCAATCCTCCCGGCCAATTCCATTCTCTTACCATTCTTCAATGTGAAGGATAACGGCGGCAGCTTTCCATTTGGTCCAAAGCCAAGCTCCAAACCAATTGGCGAGAATCCACTTACCTTTGCATGCTCACTTAAGACGTAGGAAGCTCGGGTAATGATTTGCTCTAATTTGCGTTTAATATAATGATGGCGTTCTGAGCTCAGTAATATTTCGTGCTGCAGCTTGGGTGCTAAAGTCTTAACCGCTTCTTTAGAAAGGTCTTCACATTGTTTCCTTGTTAATCCTGCCCAGGACATCTTTTGTTCATTAACAGTATCAGCAATCTGCTTTAAGGCCGCATGAAATAGCTCGCCAATATCAGGTGCCTCTAAGCGGAAAATTTGCCGTTCACGAAGCTTCAGGCCGTGCTGGGCAAAATGTGAAAAGGCGCAGGAATTATATAATTCCATTCTAGAAACACTCGCCTGAATGGTCTCCCCATATAAGTCATTCGCTATTTCTTCCGAAAGAGGGATGGTCCTGTTGGAATAAAACAGGCTGGAAAATACTTTTTGCGCCTTGTTTTTCCAGGTGCCCTCAAGATAATAGTTATACACATCCCACCACAAATCAGAAATTGGATAGTTCCGTTTTTTTAATTGAAGCTGGGCATTGAGGTAGGACAAAGCAGTCGTAAAATTCGATATAAAGCTTAGCTGACCTTTCTCAGGAAGTTCAGCAGGATCTGTTACATAGAAAAGTTCGCTTGCGTCTGGAAACATGTCTTTTAACCGTTTAATGTATGAAGAAGGAATTAACGCCTTTCCTTCATCATTAGCGAGTGGATAACTGACATAAAGCGTATCAGCTGGTGCCGTAAAGGCTTTGTAAGCCAGGAAATTTTCATCAAGCAGACGGGTGCGGCTGCTTGGAGCGACATTAATCCCGGCCGCTAAAAGCATTTCTCTATCTTCATCTGCCAATATTCCTTCATCAGAAACTTTCGCAGGCAATACACCTTCATTGACCCCAGCGACGAAAACAATTTTCATTTCATTTAGCCTTGATTTTTCTAAATCACCAATCAAGACCTGGTCAAGTGCTGGAGGAATGAGGGAAAAATGTAATGATTCAAATCCTGCCTCTAAAATAGCAGCAAATGATTTTAACGTAATTTGCTCTTCCCCAAGTATTTCGACATATTGGTCAAGCAGATCAATGACAGCATTCCACACTTGTTCGTGCTCACGCATCCGAACAAGATTGCCCTTTTCTTCGGCCGCCGCTTTCCAGTTTTCTAGCTTCTCCGGAATATCTAATTCTTCTAAATATAAATAAACAGCTTCACACAGCTTTTGACCGGTGTCTGCTTTTTTCAACCGTCTCGACAGCCGCAAAATCGGTGCTGTAATCATGAGCTTTAATTCATTTAATTCTTGTTCTATCCCTTTCTCTGCATCTGTTTGGACGTTTGCCTCTAATTCTAACCCTCGAACGCGCCGATAAATCCAGCGGTCCTTTCTCGTCCATTTACTCCCGTTTATTCCGTATGCTAGACAAAAGTTTTCCAGCCTGTCCATCTTCTCGCGCATTTTATTGGGATTTTCCTGTAAAGGATATAGCAGGTCTGTTTTGATAGCTCGAAAAACAGGTTCATAGCGCCAGTAAGAATTAATTACTTCAAGACTTGAGCGAATCAATTCAATAAGAGGATGATTCAGCATCGTTCGCTTTTGATCGATAAAATAGGGAATCTGATAATCGGCGAAAACCGGCTCTACGATTTCATGATAATCGCCGCCATTTCTAATTAACAAGGCGATATCTCTGTAACGGTACCCCTTTGTCCGGACTATTTGACGAATTTCGCGGGCAATCCCTTCAATCTCAGCTCGTCGATTGACTGCCTGACTAATATGAATCGCTGTCTCCCCATGAAAGGCAGCTACTGGCCGCGCATCAAATCTTTCCTCTAAATATCCTAAAGAAGGCTGACTCCATTTTTTTTGCTCTCGTAAGATTACTGGTTGATCGATTTGGATACCCGCAGATTTTGCCAACTCATAAATGGTGTAACACGTTTCGCTTGCGGCGCGGAACAAATCAAGTTCATCCGGTGCCGTCTCGAAGGCCAGACGGTCTGTCGTCATGGCGATGGACACACTTTTACAATGTTTCATTAATTCCACCATCACTCGATATTCCTGCGGTGAAAAATGATAAAAACCATCAATATAGATTTCTGCCTCTTTTAAATATGCTGAGGCTGCAATTTTCTCGGCTAAGAGTCGAAAATAATCTTCTGAATCAATGTATTTGCCAAAAATCTCATCTTCAAACCGTTGATAGATCATTTCTAAATCAGATAATTTATCTTTTAATGCTTTGGAATTTACTGATCCCTGTGTCAGCTCCTCGGGTGTAATACAATACCGTTTAAATTCGGTGATTATTTGTTCTATTTGCTGGACGAAGCCATTTTTATCAGCAGCCCGTTGAAAAAGCTTTAACTGGTCAATATTCTCGTCAATTATTTTACGAATTAACATACTCATCCCGACACTGCTTAAATGTAAGCGGCTAATCCCGCCTGTCTCCTGCAGAATTCTCCATGCTAAACGGGAAAAACTAAACACCTGTGCTCGAATCATCCCGCCAACGCTTGAGTCTGTTGCTAATCGGTATTCTGATAGAAACGTCATTTGTTCTGGCACGAGATAAATAAGCGGTGTTCCTTCTGGGTCTTCGATTAGCCTTTTTTTTATTTCATCAAGAAACATCGCTGTTTTACCGCTTCCTGACCGTCCAATTACCATTCTTAATGACATTAACTAACCCCGCTTTCCTCATTCCTATGTATCTCTTATTCTACCATAAAATGAGCACAGGCGTTTGGATTATACAGGAACAGAATCAAACCAAATATGGAAAAAAATTTAATGAAAACTCGCCGATTGGCAAGCCCGTTAGGGCGAAGACAGAGGCGTAGTTGCCCTTATGCCTGATAGGAAAGTTATACTTTCCTATCGGCCAATAAAAAAAACACGATTTTTTGCAATCGTGCTCTATGTTAAAAATGAATATTCATTTCATTTAGCGGCCAGTAACGCAAGTCCACTTTTCCAACAACCTGAGCAGTAGCAATGAATCCGAATTGGCGGCTGTCCCAGCTGCCTAATCGATTATCGCCAAGCACAAATAATTTCCCATCAGGCACCTTATTTTCTCCGGTAAGTTCCTCCAAGCTGAAATCACCTGTTATTTTAACTCCTTGTGCTTTTTGTTTATAAACATTTAAGAATGGCTCCTCATACTTATGCCCATTAATGTATAACTCATCGTTTCGATATTCAATTTTATCCCCTGGAAGACCAATTATCCGTTTGACAAAATCTTCTTTCGCATTTGCGTGAAACACAATGACATCAAAGCGATTCAATTCGCCTACTTGGTAACCAAGCTTATTGACCACCAGCTTATTTCCATCCTGCAAGGTCGGCATCATTGATTCACCTTCTACTACATAGTTGGAAAAGAAAAAGGTACGAATAAACGCAAAAATAATAATTCCAATCGCAAATGCCTTAACCCATTCCATGCCTTCCTTTTTCCATTCAATTTTCATTGAAGTTCCTCCGTTTCTCCTTTTCTTTGTTTCTATCTATTCCTTCATTATGGTCATTTTCTATAGTCTTATTCATTCTTCCTTCAATTCTTTTGCCAACAAACCAAAGAATGAGAATAATAATTAATACCAGAACGGTCCGGTAGGGCTGAGTAATCAGTGAACGAATATCATAACCAATAAAGCTCATCGTAAAAATCATCACCATTTTCCCGATGCACACGGCCAGCATATATTGGGCCGTTCTTATTTTCGAAAGACCGGCAACGATGTTTACGATTGCTGACGGTGTAAATGGAAAACAAAGCAGTAGAAAGAGGGGGCCAAATCCATGGCGTTCTACCCAGTACATCAGCTTTCGGACCTTCGGGTGCTTGGATAAAAAAATAAATATCCTTTTTTGTCCATATTTTCTAATGAGCATAAAGACCAAGAGTGCGCCCAAACACGCTCCTAGCCATGAATATAAAAATCCGAGCCAAAGTCCAAAGGCATTTGCATTTGCCATGACAAATATAAACAACGGGAGAAACGGCAAAAATGCTTCAAGGACGACAAGCAAGATGCCCGGTATCGGACCTAAGGCTCGATATTCCTGTATGAGACTCATAATATTTTCAAGTGTAAACCAATCTTTTAATGCTTCAAAGTCCATCCGAATCTCCTTACATTTTCTTTAGTTGGTTTGAACGATGTTACTGGGTAATAAATTGATGCAGTGCCTCTTTGTTTTTTTCGACATCAATATCCAAAACGGCTCCTTCCCCTTGTATTCGCGGTTCCGTAAAACTGTTTTCAACCGGAATCCTAAGTGTTGCCATTGTGCCTCTATTACTAGAAAGGAAGTCCTTACCCATAAATAACGCATCTGCTGTATCGATATTTGTATTTACGTATGGACTGAGGACACCAATTAATTTGGGGAGTTTGGTAATCGTTTTAAATCCACTTAATTGCTCTCTAATTGCTTTAACTGCTTTTTGCTGACGCTCTACCCTTCCAAAATCGCTCATGGCATCGTACCGGAAGCGTACATAGCCAAGCATTTGCGTGCCATTCAATCTTTGCAGACCGGGCTCTAGCGTCATATATATATTTTTCTCCATCTTTTTCTCTACATTTATTTCGACGCCATCCGGGAAAGCTTCGTCAATCAGCTGGACAAAGCCATCAAAATCGACAATTGCATAATATTGCAGATCGATATCAAAATTCTGTTTAATTGTCTTCCTTATTAATTCCGGCCCGCCGCGGGCAAAGGCCGAATTGATTTTATGCTTGCCATATCCCGGAATTTCGACGTAACTATCTCTCATTATAGAAGTCAGCTTAAATGTCCCTTTGTCTTCGTTATAATGAGCAATCATGATTGTATCTGCTCGGGCCTTTTCTTTTCCCCGTGCGTCACTGCCTAGCAAGAGGATATTCGTATCCCCATACTGATCTTTTTTCCCTTCAAATGTGTAGACCTCATTTGCTTGTTTATTATCATTATTTATTTTTTTTAATGATTGGTTAACTCCTTGGTTAAACTGAAAATAAGCATAGCCAGCAACTGCGCCGATTAGTAATAGGCATACAAGCAAAATGGACGTCCATCTTCTCTTTTTCTTTTTCTGTTGATATCTATCTACCCTCATTGTTTCCCACCCATTCGCTCTTGATTTGAACTTCGCCTATATGCGGCTTTTTTTTTAAAGGTTTTTTCATTTAATTCATTTTCCCCTATCAGATATCCTTCTATTAATAAAAACTTTCTCATATTTCGGTCATTTTTTGCAACAAAGAAAGCTCGTCAATTATCGACGAGCTACTAAAGGAAAAGTTCTATTGCTTTTAAGGTTTCTTTTTTGTAAAATTATATAGGAACATTAGTTCGATATTTTAGAAAGGTGCGGGTGGCAGAATGACCAGAATTCCTGAGGAAGATCGTGACATCATGGAGAAGGCTATTTATTTACCGATGGTACTAATCGTCTTAAACCGAGATTTATCTGTAGTGGAAAATGCGCCATTTAAATTAAAGAAGCCTTATTTGGATTTAATCGAAGAGGCATTGAAGGACGTGCAGAAGGAACTTTCTGAGGTAAAACAGTATTTGAAAAAGAATAAACTTCAAGTCATTGAAACTAAACGGGATGATGCCTTTACGATGTTCATGTTTATTTATAAAGGTTATGAAGAAAACCATAATTACTTTAATCCAAGAATTCGCAACAAGGTTCAAGAATTAATGGAAGCGTATTTATTAAAAAAACACCTATCCCGTTAGCGTAAGAAATAAGAAGCAATTATTTCGGATTTTTCACATGAAACTCACTCTCGTATTGACTAGTGGTTTCTAATGCCTGGGGCAGTTTAGTTCTGCTCAATATATAATTTAGCCTTTTCTCATTATGTTCTATTCTCTTCAGAAGTTCTGTTTTTAATAACGAAGTTTTTAACATTTGCGCTTCAATTGTTGAGCAGGGCACTGGGAAGCGGTGGGTTTGTTTATTATAGAAAAGGATTATTGCCTCTTGTGGCCCAATACGCTGATAATCCTTCACATGTTCAGATGCAATCCAAATACATTCCTTGCTATATGGTGATAGCGTAGGAAAAAAGATGAGCTGGTTAGTTAATTCAATTACAATCGGAAGCTTTCGTTTATTGCCAATGATATTTCGAGAGCCCTTTCTCCTGCTTTCATAATCGACTCCAAAATAATTGCAGCTTTTTTTGATAATCTCCAGTGGGCTTAACGGACACAAAAACACATCCTCCACTTCGTAAATTTTGGAATAAACTTTACTTCCATATTTCACCGGGACAATAAACATGGTACGAGAATTAACCTCATAATCTTCTATTACCTTTTCCTGCAACACATTCAACTCCTTTTTTTGGTATCCACCACATCTTACCACTACTGGTTCACGATTCCACCCATAATTCTGAAATGTGCTAATTTATTCACAAATTTTATGTTAAAGAAAATGTTTTTCAGAAAATTATAATTATTGTTGATATTAAGCAAAAAAATCCATATAATTATAAAAAGCATCAGAGGTGATTTTCATGAATGAAAAATCATACACCGAATTAATGAAGCTTGGTGCTATGAAACGCAATCGAATGAAAGAGAACTTCGTCCAAGATTTATACATCGAGATGCTCCTATCCGAAATCCAGCTTACAGTAGAAAAGGAAAAATTATTGCGGAACATTGACTTGGCCATTGATCGTCAGGACAAAAAATTATTTCTCCGTTTATCTGGGCAGCTGAAGGAAATTAATAAACGATTTGGAACTTAAAACACACTCCAACAGAACCGTCGTTATGGCGGTTCTTTTTTTGGCCGATAAGAAAGTATACCTTTCCTAACAGGCATAAGGGCAACTACGCCTCTGTCTTCGCCCTAACGGGCTCGCCAATCGGCGAGTTTTCTTTAATAAAAATAAGGCTAAAGACATTGAGTGTTTGTCTTTAGCCTTATTTTTATTGTAAATTTCGATGTTTTACCTCGTATTCCTCCAGCATGGAAATACGGTCAAGCATGGAAGGATGCGTATAGCGGAAAATTTTTACTAATAACGGCGGGTTCACCTGACTTAATCCCGAGCGAGTTAATTCTTGAAAAGAGGCGATCGCTGCCTCTGGATTTTTAGTCATTTCAATTGCATACCTATCAGCTCGTGTTTCTTCATAACGGGAAGTCAAATTTGTTAAAGGGCTTGCCACAAATAACAGCATGGACAGAATCATGAAAAATAATGGGAGTGAGCGAATATCCCTAACATCTGAGATTTTCAGTTCCTTGCCAAAACGCCGTGCAGTCCAATTCATTAACCTATAGGTCAAGTAAAGCCCGAGCAGCGAAAGCAGCAGGTAGCCGCCAATCCCGAAATAAATATGCTTCTCGACATAATGGCACATTTCATGGGCCATTATAAATAAAATTTGGTTATCTGACAGCCTATTTAAAGTCGTATCCCAAAGGACAATTCGAGCGTTAGAGCCAATCCCTGTTACATAAGCATTTAAAGCGTTTGTTTTATTGGCCATATTTACTTCAAAAACATGCCTCGCTGGAATCTCTGCTTTGTCAGCAAGCGTCAGTATCTTCGTTTCGAGCTCCTTATTTTTTAAAGGATAAAAATCATTATGCAACGGGTCGATGACAACCGGCTGCAGGAACATCATGAAAATGGTAAACGGGATTGATAACAGCCAGCCATAAAGCCACCAGCGCTTTTGACTTTTTTTCATCAGCCAGTAAAGAATAGGAACAATAATTAACCAGGTTCCATAATTAATCCAAAAGTCAATTAGCTCATCCTTCATCCATGAGCCAAAGGTTTGCGTTGAAATATGGTACGTTTTCGATAAAGAATAACTAATGTAGTTTAATGGAAATGTCGCTACAAAGGAAAAAAAAGATAACCAAATCAAATAGATGGCTGTTTGTAGCAGTCTATACTTAGAAGTATTTTCAGCCCAGCGCTTAAATGCCTTTGAGAATCCAAATAATAAAATTAGAAAATAAAAAAGCCATTCGAACGGAGTCGATAAGAAAAACAATAGGTTTCTGATTTTCGAATAATCCTCGCTTAAATCTAGCTCTCTTCCATTAAGAAAAGTTGATGGGTCGGCTTTTGATCCCTCATATTCAAATGGCAGTTTCGTATCGGCGAAATAAAATAAGTACCAATAAAAAAATAATCCAAATAGGACAAAGGCCAAAACCGCATAGACCCCCATTTTTCTTACCATGATTTTGTCCCCCTTTGTGTACAACCTCTCTATACTTAGTTTAGTACAAAAGCGATAAATTAGAACAAGGGATAAAAAAAACATGGCGGCTGCCATGTTTTATTTCCCTTTAAAAATTGGTTTTCTTTTTTCAGAAAAAGCTTGTAAGGCCTCCACGCGGTCTTCAGTCGGGAGTGTTACCTCGTATGCCTTTCGTTCAATCTGAAGCCCTGTATGTAAGTCGGCATTCATCCCATTTTTTATTGCAAACTTTGCTTGCTGGAGCGCAATCGGACCATTTGCAAGCAATTGTCTGCAAAAGGATAGGCTCTCATTTACCAAATTTATTCGCTCAACAACTTTCGTAACAAGCCCGTAGTTGAGAGCCTCATCTGCTGTCAGCCGCCGTGCGGTCAGGATGAGCTCTAGTGCCCTAGCCTGACCGATTAGTCTTGGAAGCCGCTGTGTCCCGCCAGCACCTGGAATTATCGCAAGGCTTGTTTCGGTTAACCCCATTAATGCCTCTTTTGCTGCAAAACGAAAATCGCAGGCCAAAGCAAGTTCCATACCGCCGCCAAAGGCAAAGCCATTAATGGCTGCAATCGTCGGCTGCGGCAGTTGATCAATCGCATTGAAAACCTCATTGATTTTAAATAAATTTCGCTTCACTTGCTCATCTGTAAGGTTTTTTCGTTCTTTTAAATCGGCACCAACACTAAAGGCCTTTTCCCCTGCTCCAATAAATATGACAGCGCGGATATCAAGGTTGATACTAATTTGTTCCACTTTGCTCTGTAATTCAAGTAATGTCTCATAATTAAAAGCATTTAATGCTTCGCTCCGATCAATGGTAACTACCGCCGCATGATCTTTAATCTCAAGTAAAATTTGCTCCAATTTTTTCACCCCTTCAGTACATAAATTCTAAAAAGGCAGGCGAAATGCCTGCCTTTTTCATTAAAAATTTCTATAAAAATTATTTTCCAACAGCTTGTGTAACCTGAGCCTTAAGAGCACGCCTTAAGATCTTCCCTGTCGTGTTCTTAGGCAGTTCCTCCAAAAACTCAATTGTGGTTGGGACTTTATACTTAGCAAGATGCTCCTTACAATATTCGAGGACTTGCTCCTTGTTAAGTTCCGGATTTTTTCTGACAACATAGGCATTTACTGCTTCACCTTGGTTAGGGTCGGGAACACCGACAACAGCGACTTCAACCACATCCGGATGATTGTAGATGACTTCTTCTACTTCACGCGGATAAACATTATAGCCGCCAACAAGAATTAAATCCTTTTTCCGATCGACGATATAGAAATATCCATCTTCATCCATTCTCGCCATATCACCAGTATGAAGCCAGCCATTGCGGATTGTTGCAGCAGTTTCCTCCGGCATTTTATAATAGCCCTTCATTACATTTGGCCCGCGGACAATTAGTTCACCAACAGCGCCAACAGGAACCTCTTCCCCTAATTCATCGACCACTTTATTCTCCACTCTTAGTATTGATGTACCAATCGAGCCAGGCTTGCGCGGTCGGTCAAGCGGGTTAAAGCTTGTGACAGGCGACGCCTCTGATAACCCATACCCTTCAGAAACCAACACATTAAATTTCTGTTCAAAATTCTTTAATAAAGCGACAGGCATCGAAGCCCCGCCTGAAATGCACAAACGCAATGATTTCAGGTCATCAGGATTTCCTTCAGGATATTGATAAAGGAAATTATACATGGTCGGGACACCTGCAAAAACAGTTGCTTCATAGTCTTTAACAAGCTTAAAAATTTCCTTAGGACTAAATTTCGGCACAATTAACATTGTTGCACCACTTAATAATGGTGCATTTAAGGATACCGTTAAGCAAAAAACATGAAACATTGGCAGCGCTGTTACTACTCTGTCATCATTATTCATTTTTAGGTATCCGCTGACATCGTTGGCGTTACTAAATAAATTCTTATGGGTTAACATCGCCCCCTTTGGTTTTCCGGTAGTTCCGGAGGTATAAAGAATAATCGCGGTATCATCTTCCTTTAGTTCGGGACCTTGAAAAGACAATTCCCCCGCAGCAACGACATCTGAAAACGATTTCATTTTTGAGTAAACAGTAAGATTTGCAATTTCTGATTGGATAATACTGTTTGGCGTTGTTTCACAGAATACATAATTCTCTATTTTAGGCAGAAACGTATGCATTTTTTCCGCCAATGGGATCGCTAAGTCAAGTGCAACGACCGTTTTCACATCGCCGTTATTTAATATATAGCCAATTTCATCTGGTGTATAAATTGGATTTACGGGAATTACGGTTACCCCTAGCCGCAGCGCCCCATATAAGCTAATCACAAAATGTGGTGAGTTCCCCAATAATAAGGCAATATGATCCCCTTTTTTGATCCCTAATTTTTCAAGACCTGAAGCGAATTTTGTGATCGCCCCATCTAATTCTGCATACGTACTCGTTTGACCCATAAAATAATACGCCGGTTTATTAGCAAATTTCTTAGCTGTTTCATGAAGCTGCGATGATAGATTCATGCTTTCCCTCCCCTAGTGAATGAATACTCATTCATAAATTCGTAAAAATTTTCTAAATATATTATATTGCTAGAATCTTAAGTATTCAAGTGTAGAAATAAATTTGCATCAAAAAACACGATTTTCACCGTGTTTTTTGATGTTAGTAAATTAAGTTAATAAATTCTTCCTTAGTAATTTTCCCAAAATAATAACTCGTATCAATTGCTGAAAGTGCTTTTTCAATTTCGCTTTTTTCATAACGAATGTTCTTTAAGCGATTTTCAATTTCACTGACGTCGCCGACACCAAAAAAGTCGCCGTAAATCTTACAATTCTCTAATATTCCTTTATTTACTTCAAGCCGGACATCGATGGAGCCAACAGGAAAACGATGGGAGTGCTGAAGATTGAAACTAGGTGATTTTCCATAATTCCATTCCCAGTTGCGGTAGCGCTCTTTGGAGATCTGGTGAATCTGTTCCCAATCTTCTTCTGTCAGCACATATTCTGGGATTGGCTCTTGCCCTTCGAAAATGTATTTTAACAACAGCGAACGGAACTCTCCTATTTCGATTTTTTCTGTTAAGAACTCGGAAATGTTAGCCACCCGGCTGCGGACTGATTTAATTCCTTTTGATTCAATCTTATCTTTTTTAACTCTTAACGCTGAGACAACGTTTTCTATTTCGGAATTAAGCATCAGGGTGCCGTGACTGAACATTCTTCCCTTTGTTGAAAACTGCGCATTTCCGGAAATTTTTCTTCCCTCTACCTCAATATCATTTCTGCCACTGAGCTGTGCATTCACACCTAGTTTGTTCAGTGCTGCTATCACCGGCTCCGTAAATTTGCGGAAATTATGAAAGCTTTCCCCATCATCCTTCGTAATAAAACTAAAATTCAAATTGCCGAGATCATGGTATACCGCTCCACCGCCAGATAACCTGCGAACAACGTGAATCCCATTACTCTCCACATACTCAGTATTAATTTCTTCAATTGTGTTTTGGTTTTTTCCAATGATGATGGATGGTTCATTTATGTAAAATAATAAATACGTTTCGTTGATATCAAGATTTTTCAACGCATATTCTTCAATTGCCAGATTAATACGTGGGTCGGTGATGCCTTTATTATCGATAAATAACATTGTATTCTGCCCCTTCTTATAGTGAAATTGCTAGAAACTCGTCTGCAAGTCTAATTATACCAGTATATTCGTCCGAGGCCTCACTAATTAAATCCGATAAATTTCCGTAATGGGGAAGATGAGTAAGAATTAACTGTTTAACAGCTGCTTTTTCTGCTAATTGCCCTGCCTCCACGCTGTTCATATGTCCTGCTGACTGGCCGTTTTGATAACCGTAGAAATTGCATTCACATAGTAAAACATCGGCGTTGCGGCACAATTCGATAAACTCTTCTTTAAAAGAACTATCAGCCGTGTACACAATCACTTTCCCGCCTGCTTCCATTCTCATCGCGTAACATGGGACAGGATGATTAGTTTTTAAAAATGAAACTTGGAATGGGCCAATCGCAAGTGTACTAGTGGGATCATAGGCAACCCCTTCTGTGATATTTTTATACGTTAATTTGGCAAATTCATGTTTGTCAAATTCATGGCCATATAGCGGCAATGTTGGGAATTCCTTGCCTAAAAACCCTTGAATCAGTCTAGCATGCTGCAGGACACCAATATCTGCAATGTGATCAGGATGATAGTGGGAAATGATGACAGCATCCAGTCCTTCAGGCTGAGTGATATTTTGCAATTTGGAGAGAACTCCGCTGCCGCAATCAATTAATAATTGAAAACCATCATGTTCAAGTAAATAGCCAGAGCTTGCTGCATTCTGTTTCGGGTATCCGCCCCAAAAACCGATAACTGTTAGTTTCATGTATACCTTCCTCCAAATCTAAGTCTTATATTTAATATACTCAAAAATCGATTTCATTTCATATTTAAAAAACCAGCCGAGAGGAACGGCTGGTTCGTAAAACTTATTCACTTACTAAAGTTGTATTTTGATGTTTAATCTGATGTCTATGCCTCACTATAAAATACAAGATGGTAACAAGGGCGAATGCAGCAAGGAAGCTCAAAAGGATTATAATGTTTTGCCACATAAAGCTGAAGTCGCCGCTTGAAATTACTGCCTTAAAGCCCTGAACGGAATAGGTCATTGGCAGGAATGCATTAAAATGCTGTAAGAAGTTTGGAATTAATTCAAGCGGGAATGTCCCAGCACTTGTTGTTAATTGGAAAATAAGGATAACAATCGCAAGGAAACGCCCAGCATCAGCAAAAACCGATACAAGAAGCTGAATTAACGTGACAAAAGTTAAACTTGTAACGATTGAGAACAAAATAAAGTTCGGTATACTTTGAACTTCAAGACCTAACCCTGCAAGAAGAATAATGTCGGCAACTATAGCTTGGATAATCCCAACACCAGCCATAATCGAAAACTTGCTAATAAACCAATTAAAACCACTTGAAGGCACGACCGCCGCATCACGGAGCGGAAAAACAATCGATAACAGCAGTGCACCAACAAACAATCCAAGTGAAAGGAAGTATGGCGCAAATCCGGTTCCATAGTTTGGCACATGATTAATTTTTTCGTTGGTGAGTTTTACTGGATCTGCCATCATATTATAGGTTTTATCATCTGAATGGACTTTTGAAGCTTCTTTGGCTCCATCTGCAAGCTTATCCGCTAATTCCTTGGCACCATCAGACAATTTTGTTGTACCCTCTTTTAATTGGTCAGACCCATCTGCTAATTGTCCTGCCCCAGAAGTGATCGCAGAAGAACCTGCAGTTAATTGATTCATGCCACTAACAAGGACAGATGCTCCGCTAGTAAGTTTATCTCCACCAGCTTTAGCTTCAGTAAATTTTTCACCAAACTGCTTCATCCCAGACGTAAAATCCTGTTGACCAGCAACAAGCTTGTTCGTACCATCTTCAAGTAAATTGCTCCCTTCAGATAGTTGAGAGATTCCATTTTGTAATTGAATCTGACCTTTCTTTAATTCA
The DNA here is from genome assembly GCF_001026695.1 of Neobacillus vireti. GTDB lineage: Bacteria > Bacillota > Bacilli > Bacillales > Cytobacillaceae > Neobacillus > Neobacillus vireti. Next base: position 106,903 of record NZ_LDNB01000002.1, on the reverse strand, counting down.
CCCAGTTTATCAGATAAAACACTAGCTCCTGCTGATAATTGCCCAGCTGAATCGGATAACGTTTTTGTCCCATCTTTTAATTGCACGCTGCCATCTTCAAGGTCCTGTAACCCTTTTGCTAATGCTGCTTTTTGAGCATCTGGCAATGAACCTAGTAATGGCATCATTTGCTCTAATTGTGTTTTTAAAGCGATTATTCCTTGATTTAATGTTTCAGCGCCTTCTGCAGCATTCTTTGAACCTTGCTGCCACTCATTTAATTTTGTTGACAAAGTGTTTGCACCTGTCTTTATTTGTTCTGTGCTACCAACAACCTCAGGCATTTTACCATTAATAGTCTGAATGCCATCCTTTGCTTGTTTAATACCGGCTTGTAAATCCTTACTGCCGTTTTCAAGCTGACCAGAGGCAGTCTCAAGCTGCTTTTGCCCAGCCAGCAGTTGATCAAGACCATTATTTAAGTTTTTATTACCGTCAGCAATGTCCTTAACACCAGAATCCGCTGTTTTCATCCCATTGTTAAATTCAATCGATTTCTTTGCCAGCGTCGCAAGACCTTCATTTAAATCCTTGGAGCCTTTATTTAAATCAACTGAACCATCGCTCAACTGGCCTGCACCGTCGCTTGCTTTAACCACGCCAACCGCAAGCTCGGTAATTTTGCTAAACATTGTTTCAGCATATGTCTCGGTTACTTTTTCAGCAACAGCCGTTTTGATTTTTTCAGCTGCGGTGCCGCCGATTTGCGCTGAAAGGAAGTTATAGCTCTCGTTTGGAGTATAAATCAACTCCAGTTTTTTCGGATTTGCATCCAATAAGGTGGTCGCATTCTTGGAAAAATCCTTAGGAATTTCAATGACCATATAATATTTTTGCTCTTTTAGCTTTGTATAGCCTTCTTCTTTATCAACAAATTCAAAACCAAAGTCCTTGCTTTTCTTTAGCTTTGCAACCAAGTCATCACCCAATTTAAGATGATTGCCGTCAAGTGTTGCACCTGCGTCTTGATTCACAACCGCAACAGGCAGCTCGTCAAGTTTGTCATACGGATCCCAAAACGCCCATAAAAACATCCCAGCATACATAACGGGGACAAACATTACAGCGATAATCGGAATAAGCACTTTTTTATTTTTGAAAATCGTCAATAGCTCTTCCTTTAACAAGATGTTTTTCACCTTGAATACCTCCTTTTATATTAATGACTATTTTGTTCATTTGGTCATTAAACTGCTAAAAATAGGGACTATCATGAGTGACAATCCTTAATACATACACATTAGTTTGAATCCAAATACTCATAAATGACCGTATGAGTATTTCAGTCAGTTAATACTTTAAGAGTATACATCCATTTTTAATAGTTGGCAAGAAAAAAAAGCTGCCATTAATGGACAGCTTCTTTTGAATTATTGTTCACTTTTAAGTAATCGAGTACGTGCTCGACGGCTGCCTCTCCTTGATCAATGCAATCGGGAATGCCGACGCCTCCATAAGATGAACCAGCCAAGAATACTCCCGGCAGCTCTGCTTTTACTTGCTCTAAAATGGATGTTAACCGTTGTTTGTGTCCTACGGTATATTGCGGCATCGAATTATTCCAACGGGAAACAAGTGAGAAATCAGGATTCATCGTGATATCCATCGTTTTCTTTAAGTCATCGAGCACAATTTTAGTGATTTGATCATCTGAAAGGTCGACAATTGTTTCATCTCCTGCTCTTCCCACATAACAGCGGAGCAATACTTTACCTTCTGGAGTAGAATGAGCCCACTTTTTATGTGTCCAAGTACAGGCAGTGATGGAATAATCGCTGTTTCTTGAAACAACAAATCCTGTTCCGTCAATATCTTTCTTAATTGCTTCCTTTGGAAAGGCTAGTGCTACTGTAGCAACGGATGTTGAAGGAACGGATTTAAATGGATCAAAAAAGCTATAGGTTGAAAACATCATTTGCGTTACCTTGTGAGGGGTAGCGGCAATAATACAATCCGCCTTTATCGTTTCCCCATTATTAAGATAAATTTCATATTTTTGCTGTACTTTAGTAATTTTATCAACACGGTGCCCTTTTAAAATCGACTTAGGGTCCAGTTTTGCTTCAATCGCTTCCGCAAATGATTGGAGACCGCTTTTGAAGGTTAAAAAAGCACCTTTTGTTTTTTCCCTAGTCTCAAGCTTTTTCGGTTGTGTTGGGGTGGATCTTTTCATTCCAATGATAAGGCTTCGATATTTCTGTTCCACCTCGTAAAATTGCGGGAATGTGGACATTAGGCTCAATTGGTCAATATCACCGGCATAAATGCCTGATAATAACGGTTCAATTAAATTTTCAACCACTTCATTGCCTAATCTTCTTCTAAAGAACTCGCCTAATGATTGGTCTTTTCCACTTTCTGACCGGGGGAGAATAAAATCAGCCGCAGCTCTTAGTTTACCGGGAACGGAAAAAAGACCTGTTGTAATAAATGGTCCTATCTCTGTAGGAATTCCCATGATCGAACCTCCGGGCATAGAGTGCAGTTTCTCGTTAACGAGAACATACGATTTCCCCGTGGAATTTGGAATTAATTGGTCATCCATCCCAACTTCCTTTGCCAGTCGTATAATGCTTGTTTTCCGCGCCAAAAATGAATCCGGGCCTCTTTCTATCGTGTATCCGTCGCGATGGGCGGTCTGCATCTTTCCTCCGAGACGGTGTGATGCTTCTATGAGTTGAATTTCGATTGGCAGTTTATGTTCCTGTATTGTTTTTTGAAGATAGAAAGCCGACGCGAGCCCTGTTATTCCTCCTCCAATAATGACAACCTTTTGTTTTTCTTCCGTCACGGACGTCACCTTCTTCCGTTTATTTTCCTACAATGTTCATTCCGTTGCCATTTTAAGAACGACAGATGCTAAGCAATCTATAAATTCTTCCTTGGCATTCGGCATTTCCGGACGGTAGTAGCTTGCTCCTATTTCGTCCGTTACATTTTTACATTCATAATCATTATCATATAGCACTTCTAGGTGATCACAAACAAACCCGACAGGTGCATATACAAATGCTTTATAATGATGTTCTTTATATAAATCCCTTGTTAAATCCTGTACGTCTGGTCCAATCCATGGCTCTGGTGTATTTCCGGCACTTTGCCAGCCAATTTGGTAATTCTTTATTCCCGCTTGTTCCGCAATTAAATCAGCCGTTTCCTGAAGCTGTTTTGGATAAGGGTCTTGAAATTGTAAGATCTTCTCTGGCAAGCTATGTGCTGATACAATAAGTACTGCTTCATCTTTTTCTTCTTCCGGCAACTGTTCGAAGATTTGTTTCACTTTTTCGGCCCAATAGCCAATAAATTTTGGTTCCTGATACCAGCTTTCAATTGTTCTAATTTTTAAGCCACCCATTTTTTCTGCTTCCTCTACAGCTCTTCCGTTGTATGATTTGACACTAAAGGTTGAAAAATGAGGCGCCAGGACAATGCTTACGGCCTCTTCAATCCCGTCTTCATGCATTTGTTTAACAGCATCTTCAATAAATGGTTCGATGTGTTTTAACCCTAAATACATTTTGAATTCGATTTGATCTTGAATTTCATTTAAGTGCTCTTCAAGCTTTTCCGCCTGATCAAGAGTGATTTTTGCAAGTGGAGAAATCCCGCCGATTGCTTCGTAACGACTACGAAGCTCGTCAATCATCTCTGGAGTTGGTTTCCGGCCATGCCGAATATGCGTATAATATCTTTCTAAATCCTCTAATTTATATGGGGTTCCGTAAGCCATCACAAGGAGGCCCATTTTCTTCTTTGTCATTTTGCTAGCACCTCATTTTTAAGTCTCTACGCGTTTGCTTTTTTAGGTAGGCTGTGTTAAAAGGGAATGTTGATTTCCGTTCCAGGCGCGAGCGGTTCGCGGGGCGGGCGGTGAGCCTCCTCGGCGCTAAAGCGCCTGCGGGGTCTCACCTGTCCCGCTGCTCCCGCAGGAGTCTCGCGCCTTCCACTCCAATCAACATTGTGATCAATATCAGCAATATTCTTTAACACAGCCTTTAGGCAAAAAAGGGCCATGATTCTACTAATTAATGACCCTTAAAAAGCAGCTCATTCTATTGTGCCAAAAAACTGGACAGCTTACCAATTTTAACACTTGCTGACGAGCACCTAGCGACTTAATTTGGAGGCAGAATACTCATGTATGAATGATGCTAATCTTTTCAACGTTTCTGGTTTAACAGATGGGAATACCCCGTGACCTAAATTAAAGATATAACCGTCTTGTGCCATGCCTTGGTCTAAGATTTCTTTTGCTCTTTCCTCAATAACCTCCCAAGGAGCTAAGAGAATAGCAGGATCAAGGTTGCCTTGAACAGTTTTATGAATGCCAAGTGCTCTTGCCTGTTGAATTGGCAAGCGCCAGTCTAACCCGACGACATCGATAGGAAGGTCATTCCATTCTAATGCCAGGTGGCTTGCGCCAACACCGAACATAATTAACGGAACATTTTCTTCTTTTAATGACGCAAAGATGCGATTCATAATAGGCTTAATGAAATAACGGTAATCCTCTACATTTAAGGCCCCAACCCATGAATCAAAAATCTGGATTGCCTTTGCGCCAGCCATTATTTGTGACTTCACGTATGTAATAACCATATCGCCTAATTTATCCATCAATGCAAACCATGCTTTAGGCTCTGTATACATGAACGCTTTTGTCTTATTGTAGTTTTTTGAAGGGCCGCCTTCTATCATGTAGCTGGCAAGTGTAAACGGTGCCCCGGAAAAACCGATTAATGGCACATTCAATTGCTCTCTCGTTAATAACTTAATTGTGTCTAATACATACGGAACATCTTCTTCCGGATGAATTTCTGTTAATTTTTCAACATCTGCTAGTGATTGAATCGGATTGTCAATTACTGGTCCAATTCCACTCTTAATTTCCACATTCATCCCCATCGCTGGAAGTGGAGTCATGATATCTTTGTAAAGAATTGCTGCATCAACGTTGTACTGTTCAACAGGTAAGCGTGTAACATATGCACAGAGTTCAGGCTGATGTGTGATTTCAAATAGCGAATACTTTTCTTTAATTTCCCGGTACTCCGGCTGGGACCGCCCAGCTTGGCGCATATACCAGACAGGTACATGATCTGTTTTCTCTCCTCTGGCTGCTTTTAAAAATGTTTCATTAATTGTTCTATTCATGAATAAAATCCACCTTTCAAAGACATATCTGCTATCCATTTTAATATATTACGCATAAATATAAAAACTTTCGCTAGTTGTAAACTCTCTCCACTATATCTGTTTATCCTATTTGTGTATAGGTAACGATAATAACTGTCAAAAAAAAGTCGTATTTCTCGCAATAAATTATTTGATTTAACAGTGAGCATACTGGAGAATTATCAGTATAGACTAGTAGAAAATTATTATTGGAAGGGGAAGATGCAAATGAACATCTTTTTGACCGCAGGAACATTTGATTTTTTAAAAAGAATGGAAAACACATATCCAGAAGAAGTAATGGTGACTATGGTCAACCAGAATGGAGCCTTATTACTTCATGAAACAAACGGAAAAACTTTATTTAAAGAACCGCGCCGCTATGAAGTGCTGGAAGCAAGCGGTGAATTAAAAAAAGAGGGCTTTGCGGTCATGAACAATATTCCTGTGACAGAAGAAGGACGCCCCGTATTTGAACATCAAGTGAAAAATAGTATCGGAAAAGTGAAGAATCAGTCAGGGTTTAGGTCATTTCGAGTCCTCCGCCCGTTATCTTCCAATACTTATGTCATCATGACGGTGTGGGAAAATGAACTTTCCTATCAAACCTGGCAAAGTTCCGAGTCTTTTTTTGGAGCCCACCAAACTAATGCTTTCGTGAATAACCTGCAGCCAAAAATTTTCGAAAGCGGCTCATACGTAAGCAAATATTCGATAACGGAATAGGCGTCGTCTTAGCTACCAAAGAAGAATGTATTGATTTCAATTTAAAAGAGGCGGGGGGATTATAAATGCTAGAAAAGTTGTTTTCTAAATTAGAAGCATCCTATGAAGATATGGTTGCTATCCGCAGATACCTGCACCAGCATCCAGAACTTTCCTTTCAGGAAGATAAAACTGCGAAATTTATCCAATCCTTTTATGAAAAGCTGAATATAGAAGTAAAAGGTAAGGTTGGCGGCAATGGCGTTGTCGCACGAGTATATGGCAGCAAGCCGGGTAAAACGGTTGCATTGCGAGCAGACTTTGACGCATTGCCCATCCAAGATGAAAAAGATGTTCCCTACAAGTCATTGGTGCCTGGCGTTATGCATGCCTGTGGCCATGACGGGCATACGGCAACACTTCTCTTGCTCGCTAAAGCATTAAATGAACTTAAAGACGAGCTTGAAGGCACATACGTCTTTATTCACCAACACGCGGAAGAATATGCACCCGGCGGGGCGAAACCAATGATTGAGGACGGCTGTTTAGATGGAGTCGATGTCATATTCGGCACCCATTTATGGGCAGGCGAACCGACTGGAACTATCCAATATCGAATAGGCCCTATTATGGCGGCGGCAGACCGCTTTGAAATTGAAATTCAAGGCCAAGGCGGACATGGGGCACAGCCTCATAAAACAAAAGATGCGATTCTAACCGCCTCACAGCTTGTAGTAAATCTCCAGCAAATCGTCAGCCGCAGAGTCAATCCCGTGGAATCTGCTGTCGTTACGGTCGCCTCCTTTACGGCGCAAAATGCCTTCAATGTCATTGCAGATAAGGCAAAGCTTGTTGGAACCGTCCGGACCTTTAATGAAGAGGTTCGAACATTCATTGAGGAGGAAATTGAACGCGTCATCCATGGTACATGTTTTACGTCCGACTGTGCCTATAACTATGATTTTGTCAGAGGGTACCCAGCAGTAGTTAATCATGCAAAGGAAACTGAGTTTTTAATTGCCTGCGCTCGTGAGGTTGCTGAGGTGAAAACAATCGAGGAAACTGAGCTGCAAATGGGCGGCGAGGATTTTGCCTATTATTTAGAAAAGGTGCCGGGAACATTCTTTTTCACCGGAGCCAAACCGCTTGATAATTCGCAAGGTTATCCACATCATCATCCAAAATTTGATATCGATGAAAATGCGATGCTAATTGCCGCAAAAACGCTTGGCACAGCAGCAATTAACATTCACGGAAAAGAATAATATTTAATCCCCTGACCTTTTCATAGTTCAGGGGATTTTTGCAGCAGCCTCAGGCGATAGGAGTTCATTGCGGTTTCCCCTAACTGCTTTAAAAGATTGTTATTGGCATAGGCACCGACAATCGCACCAATACCAGGGACAAGCTGGAATAGCTTCGCAAGGTCAATATAATCCCGATATTCCTGCTGAAACTTTCGCCAATCCATTTCAACCAGGTCATGCTTGCGGCTTTCCCAGTTTTCAATATCGGCTAATGTAGTTCTGCGAATTTCATTACTTGAAAAAGCAAGCTGAAAAACATGGAGAATAAATAAACGTTCTTCATATTCCTTTGTATTAAAACCATAAACGGAAGCTGCTTCGAACAGAAATTTCATCTTTATGGTGAGTAATAAGGGAAAGTCTGCGAGACCGAGTAAGATTCCGCCCGCGCCGGTCCCCGCTCCCTCCACCACCGCTGTCTTCTGATAGGCCGCAATTTTCCTGCGTGCCAATTCATCTCTTTCAGAAAGCGTTAACCCGCGTGCCTGATCCTTCGTTGTGGTTGCCTGCGAGCCAAATAATGTGGCTTTTACCATTGCCTTTATGCTCTCCGTCAATACCTCATGAACCTTCTCGGGAATCCAGCCATTAATTTTCCATTGGGCTTTTTTCGATAAGCGATTTATCATTCCTGAACGTCTCGATATTTTCCGTTTCCATTCTTCAACTTCCTGATAAACCTTTAATTCATATTCGTTCATATAATCCCACTCCCCTCCAAATTAAATTAACCTTCATTACGATGGCATCCGCGTAAAAGTTTCAAAAAAATCTCCCTTCAACACGAAAGGAGATTTTCAACTATACTTTTAACCGTTTTTTACTATATAGATAAACGAATAAATAACTAAACACAGCACCTGCCAATAAAACTAACAGTGCAATCATCATCTCACCTTTAATTAGGATAAATAAAGCAAAAATTGCCGTTTGGATTAATAAAATAATCATCATTAACTTATGGAAAGCTGCGATTTTACTTTTTGGAGCTACTGGATATAAGTCAACCCAAAGCTTGTTTTGATGATGATTCCATAAAGGCAGCAATTGAAACCCCGTTAAATATAAAAATAAAACGCTAAGCACCATCTGCCCCAAGCCAAAGGAAATAAAATAGATCCCCAGTGCGCCAATGACCGTTAGGCGGATAAATAGCCCCAGATAATCCGATGAGCGCAAAAATGCACGTGAATATAAATACAGATAGGTCTTGTCCTTCGTAAAAGCTATCCGATTAATCAAAATATCGAGCCATTTTCGCCTTTTGACTGTAGCTTTTAACTGCGGCACATCAGTAAACATATTGGCGAGGCGGTAAAAGGAAGCCATTCGTTTCTCTTCCCCATCAATTAATATATCCCATTTGAGCCCCATATTTCTAGTTCGAACAAAAAATGAACGGTAATAAAACGCCATTACTACAACTATCAGCAACAGGAATAGCAGGTTAGCTTGTTTTAATAATAAATACGTAAAGGCAGCATTCATAAAATAACGGACAACCATGTCCCATTTATATACAGAAGGCTGAACGAAATAATGGATTCTCCAATTAACCGCCATATTCCAGGTTTTGACAAATAACAACACAGCCAGGTATGGAACAAATAAACGAAAGCCGCTGCTGTTAATATGGGCATACATCGGCATAAGTACTGCTAGAACCATTAAGAGAATATACCCTTGAAACGTCAGACTTATTACACCGGAACGCAGGAAGTATCCCTTTAATTTATTTTCCAGCGGGATTAAAAAGACTTGATCCGCTTCAAGGAGAAAATTATAAACTGGGCTGTACGTTAACAAAATGCCGATTAGAATTGCGATTACGAGTTCGGCAGGGAAGTCGGCCGAAAGTGTCTTTAACCACTCTTGGTAATAAAAGGCGCCTGCTCCAATTAGAAACAACAACACAATCACAAGGTGCCCATTAAATATGTATCGTAAATACCTTCCTAAATCCTTAACGCGGCCGCCAGCCCGCTCCTTCCAAAGCTTTTTATCATCAAACATAATTTTCTTCCTTCGTCAATTGAATATACAAATCATCTAAAGAAGCTGAAGGCATTGAGAATTGCTCCCTTAGCTCTACTAGGGTCCCTTTGGCACGAATCTTTCCTTCATGCAGGATGATAAAACGGTCACAATACTTTTCCGCCGTTGCCAGAATATGCGTCGACATTAAAATACCGGCCCCGTTTTCTTTCATTTTTTTCATCAAATCAAGCAGCGATTGAATCCCAAGCGGATCAAGGCCGACAAAAGGTTCATCAACAATATAAAGTGATGGCTGCACGAGGAAGGCACACATAATCATCACCTTTTGTTTCATTCCTTTGGAAAAATGAGCCGGAAACCATTTTAATCGTTTTTCCATTCGAAATTCTGATAGCAGGTGAGGAATGCGTTCATTATAAGTGGACTCATCTAAACCGTAAGCCATAGCGGTAAGCCGCAAATGCTCTTCAAGTGTCAGTTCTTCATATAAAACGGGTGTTTCTGGAACAAAGGTGAACAATCGCCGATAGGCTTCTTTGTCCTCGGTAAAGGTTTTCCCCTTTAATTTTATTGCCCCTTGGTGCGGCCCCATTAAGCCGATGATATGTTTAATCGTCGTACTTTTCCCCGCACCATTCAAACCAATAAGTCCGACCAGCTCACCATTCTGAACTTCAAAGGAAACATCCTTTAAGACCGGGTTTCTTGTATATCCACCAACAAGATTTTCGATTGATAATAAAGACATTGGCAACGTCCTTCCGTAGCATGATTATTATTTATTTTACCAAAATGCAATTAATAAAAATAGGAATTCACTTTTTTTGTATATTTCTTTCGCTACCGGACATCATAATATTCGAAGGGGAAACAACTTACTTCGATGAAGAAATTCATCAAAACTTGAAATGAGGTGTCTGTTAAAGACAATAACATTTCAATATAAGTTAGCTTCCAAATCGTATCAGATAAGGGGATGGTTGTATTGTACAATGTACATGGTAACCATTTAGAGTTCAACACCAACTGTTTATCTTAAAAAATAAACGGAAAATGAGGTGTTTACCGCAGATCGCGACCCGTTTTTATAAGTTGGGAAAACATATAAAAACTATATAGGGGATGGTCAGCTTGAACAATGATGTCTCTTTATAAAAAAACACTCTATGAAAAATGAGGTGTTTATCAAAGAACACTCCTAATTGAACGTCACTTTGAAGCAATCCCCTTCGAGAGGGCAGGATTCTATACGAATCCTGTCTCTTTCTTTTTTATTTCTTCATCTCCTGTGGTAAAATAATACAAACCAAATAGAAGGGCTGTGTTATTCATGAGCGATTGTATTTTTTGTAAAATTGTTAATGGGGAAATACCTGCAGCAAAGGTATTTGAGAACGAGCATGTCGTGGCTTTTTTAGATATTAGTCAGGTTACAAAAGGTCATACTCTCGTCATTCCGAAAGTACATAAAGAGAATTTATTTGAATTAACTCCTGAGATGGCTAGAAATCTATTCGAAGTGGTCCCTGCCATTGCTAATGCCTTAAAAAGAGAATTCGAGCCAATCGGCTTAAACACCATCAATAATAACGGAGAACAGGCGGGCCAATCTGTTTTTCATTACCATATGCATTTGATACCGCGCTATGGTAAAGGTGATGGTTTCGGTGCCGTCTGGAAAAATAACCAAAGTGATTATTCAGCGCAAATGTTACAGGAAATGGCAGCAGCTATTAATAAGCAGCTATAATTCTCACGATGTATATAATTATCTGAAAATTATATCTTTATTAAAATTATATTAATATGTTATAATGATGGTAGGTTTTTCGCTACAGGCAATGAGCGCACTGTGGGAGGAACTAAAATTGCTTAGAAGAGCAGAGGAGAGATGAGAAATGAATACGAAAAACCTTGTAATTTTAGCACTTTTAGCCGGGATTGGGGTAGTCTTGCACACTGTAACACCAAATTTTTTCGGAATTAAGCCGGATATGATGCTGGCAATGATGTTTTTAGGGATTATTCTTGTTCCAGAAATCAAAAGTGTCCTGCTTCTGTCCATTGTGACCGGAGTTTTATCTGCATTAACGACTGGGTTCCCTGGCGGACAAATTCCTAATATCATTGATAAGCCCATTACTGCGTTAGTATTTTTCGGGTTGTTTCTAGCATTAAAAAAATACCGTAACTCGATTGTTAGTGTGGGTGTTTTATCAGCATTAGGAACATTAGTTTCAGGAACAGTATTTTTAGCATCTGCCTATTTCATTGCAGAATTGCCAAAATCTTTCGCCGTCCTATTTGCAGCAGGTGTGTTACCAGCTATTGCACTCAACACCGCAATAATGGTTATTTTGTATCCAATCGCTCAATCCATCTTTAAAAGAACGAAAATAACTCCAGCTTCCGTCATTCAAAAATAATGCACGGGATCCTTTTTAAGAAAAGAACCCCTTTGGGTTCTTTTCTTAAATTCAATTTTCTATAAAAAATAGGACAGCATAAAAGCAGCCAGCAAGAAGATCCCTCCGCCACCTGCTAATGCTGCTGCGCGTTTCTTTAAGACTTGTTTAGGCGGATAAACACCAGGTCTTTTTAAGTCCAAAATATATTTACAAGTTCCCAAAAACAGAATAACACCTAAGATAAAAAACATCACAGTGATACTCTTCATTTTTTATCCCCCTACTGAATTAGAAATTTCGAACAATCGTTGTAACTATTTATATGTTTCACCGTCCGTTCTTATGAACAAGTTGTCTCCTAAAAACCAGGAGGATAGGACATTTAACAGCTAAAGGGTCTGAAAATTTAAACTTCAACATAATATTTTTTCAATTTCTAAAGATTTTGTGAATTTATATTTTTATTAATTTTTATTTTATTGGCATAATGATAATAGAGAAATGTAAAAGTAGGTGAAAATAGGGATGACGGAGAAAGAATATTCAATGAAGGAAGCGCTTCTCTTTAGTCAGAGAATTGCACAATTAAGTAAAGCCTTATGGAAATCGATTGAGAAAGACTGGCAGCAATGGATAAAGCCCTTTGATCTAAATATTAATGAGCATCATATCCTTTGGATTGCCTACCATCTAAATGGTGCTTCCATATCAGATGTTGCCAAGTTTGGCGTTATGCATGTCTCAACAGCTTTTAATTTTTCAAAAAAGTTAGAAGAGAGAGGTTTATTGGAATTTTCCAAGAAGGAGAATGACAAACGTAATACGTACATTAAACTTACTGACCAGGGGGAAGAGATTTTACTTCAACTATTAGAAACCTATAAGCCTGATGGCAATGCAGCATTTTCTGGCGCTTTGCCACTTCGAGATTTATACGGAAAATTTCCGGACATTATCGAAATGATGGCGATCGTTCGCAATATTTATGGTGACGATTTCATGGGAATATTCGAGCGATCTTTCCACAATATTGAAACTGAGTTTACTGAAGAAAACGGGAAACTAAGAAAAGCAGTAAAAACAAACCAAGAACTTGCTTAAAGATTATTTATAAGTATTTTGCTAACTCCAAAAATAGAGGCTTATAGATATTCTGAACGAGGCATGCATTTATTACTTCTTTCATAGACAATTCCGTTGGTAAAAATGCTGACAATTCATCGAAAAGCGGTTGAAAGTAGACATACCCCTCCGCTTTTTGTTTTTCCAATTTCATGCTCAATTCGTCACATAAATAATAAAACTTTTCTTTTTCCTGCTTGGTTATCCCATTTTCAATCACTAACTGATAAAATTTGAGCTCAGGGTTTTTTAGCAGCTTTATTAATAGCTTCTGATGATATTCAAGAAGATTAATTCTTTCCAATAGCAATTCATGTTCATTCATACAATGACCCTCTTTTCAAACCGATACAAAACCTAAATTCATTATTAACCTTTTAAAGGCTTGGGTAAACCTTTTTTTGAAAATCAAAAAATTCATTTTAAAAAACTCTATATTCTTCCATTCTTAATAACTATCTTTTTTCCGTAATATTTGATATTGTATAAAGAATAATACGTACAACAGGGAGGGAATCATTGATGATCTCCGTTTTTATTGTCTTTGCCATTTTTATCTTGTTTTATGTAAATAAAATGACCAATTCTCTTTGTATTCAAAAAGAAATCCCGGAAGAAAACCAGCATAAAGTGTTTCGTACGATTAATGTTCTAATCACGATATTACTGATCTCTTCCTATCTGGAAATTTTATATACATAATCCAATAATTATAGTTGGATTTATACTTTTACAAGCAATCCGCTAAAACGGAAGCGATGGGGTATGCCTCATCGCTTTTTGTTTGTATTACATACTGTTACATACTGTTGTGAAAATTTAATAAACTACTGCTGCTTATATTTTTGCAGTAGTTCCCATTTATGTTATAGTAAACATTGTGGACAAATTAACTCACAAGAAATTAACTATTTAGGAGAGATTCATCATGAAGAAATGGATATTAGCCCTCACATTAGCTGGTGGTGTTCTTACATTAGGTGCGTGTGGTCAAAGCGGTTCTACTACGGTTGCAGAAAGCAAAGCCGGAAATGTTACACAAGATGAGCTATACAAGTCAATGAAGGAGAAGTACGGAGACCAAGCCCTTCAGCAGCTTGTATTTGAAAAAGTTCTTTCCAAGAAATACAAAGTAACGGATAAAGAATTAAATGAAAAAATTGATCAATTAAAAAAAGACCTAGGTGAAAATTTTGACGCTACCATTGCCCAATATGGCTATAAAGGCGTAGATGATTTAAAGAAAACGATGAAGCTTGGCATGATGCAAGAACAAGCTGCACTCAAAGACGTTAAGGTAACTGATGAAGAATTAAAGGAATATTATGATACATATCCTGATATAAGAGCCCGCCATATTCTTGTTAAGGATGAAGCTACAGCAAATGAAGTAAAGAAAAAGCTAGACGGCGGCGCTAAATTTGACGAAGTTGCAAAGGAATATTCAACAGATACAGGTTCTGCACAAAATGGCGGTGACTTAGGCTGGTTTGGTCCTAAAGCAATGGTTCCTGAATTTGAGAAGGCAGCATATGCTCTTAAGGTTAATGAAATTAGTGCTCCAGTTAAGTCAGAACATGGATATCATATTATCCAAGTAACGGAGAAGAAAGAGAAAAAACCATTTGCAGAAATGAAGAAAGAACTTGAAAAGGAATTAAAATCAAAGAAATTAACAAGCGAGGACATTAATAAGGCAATGCAGCGTGAACTTAAAGACGCAAATGTAAAAGTAAGTGACAAAGACTTAAAAGATGCGCTTAACCTATCAAAATCTGCACAATAAAAGTGGAAAAGGAGGGACTTGTTACTCGAGTCCCTCCTTTTTTTATTCTGTTCCCTCGCGGCGCATTTCCTTTTCCTGCTCCAATCGTTTGATATAAATTTCCCCTTCTTGTTCAATGTTTTCAAGCTCTAACTGCCGCTCTTCCCTGCCTGTTTTGATTGCCATTAGGGCACTGACAGCAATTCCAACCACAACTGCATAAATCCAAATTGGTATAGTCAATTTCTCTTGCTCCCTTCAACAGCGGTTGTCCACTTTTTATTACAACTTATTCGACTATTACAAAAATATTCATTTTCGATAAAAAAAATAACCCATTTAGGGTTATTTATTGCCGATAGGAAAGTGTAACTTTCCTATCAGGCATAAGTGCAACTACGTCTCTGTCTTCGCCTAACGGCTCGCCAATCGACGAGTTTTCTTTAAAAAACAGGCTTATAAAATGACCGGTTATCCAAGGCAAAGATCCGCTCGGAAAACTCACCAGGTTTCACTCTTTCTAAGGCACGGTCAAGCATATTCATTTTTGCATCAAGGTTATCAATGTAATGAAGAATCTCTGCCTCTTTTATTAATGGTGGTTTTGGACTTCCCCATTCTGCCTTTCCATGATGGCTAAGGACAAGATGCTGAAGAATCAGAACTTCTTCCCCTTCAATCCCTAGTTCTTCTGCCGCTTTACCAATTTCATTGATCATAATCGTAATATGTCCAAGTAAATTTCCTTCTATTGTATAGACCGTTGAAATCGGACCTGATAATTCCATTACCTTGCCCATATCATGCAGAATAACACCCGCATACAGCAAGTCTCTATCAAGGCTCGGATATAGTAAAGCAAGCGCCTTGGCGAGGTCAAGCATGCTTACCACGTGATATGCGAGCCCGGAAACAAATTCATGATGATTTTTTGTTGCTGCAGGGTATTCCAAAAAGGCCTTTTGATGCTTTTTGATTAAGTGGCGAGTGATCCTTTGGATATTAGAATTATTCATTTCAAAAATATACTGGGTCAGCTTGCCAACCATCTCTTCTTGACTTAGGGGTGCAGTCTCAAGAAAATCTTCTAGCTTCACACCGTCAGAAGGACCGGTTTTTCGAATCTGACGAATTTTGAGCTGACTTTTCCCACGGTAATTTTGTACATCACCTTGTATCTTGACTATATTTTGCGCGGCATAGCTTTTTTCGTCTTCCTCACTGGCATCCCAAAGTTTAGCTTCAATTTCACCGCTTTGATCTTGGAGTATTAATGTTAAAAATGGTTTTCCATTACTGGCAGTCCCTTTTGTAGAACTTTTTATTAATAGATATAATTCCACATGTGATCCTACATCATAATTTAAAATTCCTTTGCTCAACCTAGTCACGCTCCTTCCACTATTAAGAGTATAACATATCCAACTATTACTCTATGAAATTATCTGAACAGCGCCTTTTGCTAAACTTAGAACATTCTCCTTTGGAAAGAGAGGAAGTAAATGGCTATGACAAGTGAAAAATAAAATTTGATTATGTTCTAGCCTTTTGAGAAGCTCAATTACTTTTTGTGTTCTTTTTGCATCAAAATTGACAAAGCTATCATCAATAATAATTGGAAATCGATAGTTTTCATAAAGTGTTGTCGCTAAGGCAAGTCGAATCGATACATATAATTGTTCGGTTGTGGCTTGGCTAAGTTCATTTGCTTCAAATAACGTCCGGTCCTCACGCTCTACTAAGAAACCAAGACCTGAATGCTGGAGATGAATCTTTTGATAATTGCCATTAGTAAGAAAGGACAAGTATTCTTCCGCTTTCAAAAGCATCCTTGGCAAGTGAACGTTTTTATATTTTTCAATCGTGCTAGACAAGAGCTCCTGGGCTAGACAATAGACAGACCATTCTCTCGCTGCTTCATCCAATTCAAATTTTTTCTGCTTGTAGTGATGAAGAATATCTGAATAAATGCCGCCTTCTTCAAGTATTTGAATCTCATAGTTAATTGATGCTTGCTCCTCATGAAGCCTTTTTAATTTTCCCTGGAAATGCTGTGCTTCCTGATTACATTCTATCACTAATTCATCACTGTTATGAATCAATAAAAAGCCATCCCTATCCTGTTCAGAAAGAATTGAGTATTGTAGCTGGCTTTGGATGGTTTCGAGCCTTTCGAGAAGCTTTCCTTGTTTTTCGGCTTTTGCACCTAGTTCATAGAATTGCTGCTCTGTCTCCACCTTTGCTGCATGTAAGAGCTTTTTATTTTCTACCTTTAAATGCTCTAGCTCTTGAGACCTTTGCTTCCTATCTGCTTCAAGACCGGCAAGCTTTTCCAGTCTCTCTTGAGTCTTAATTTGCTTTTCATGCTCTTCCTTAAGTTTGTTTCTCAGTAGATAGGCCGTATTGTGTAAATCTAAGCTTTTTTCAGGCAAAAAGCGGGTTTCATAGGATTTCAGTCCATCTTCTAATTTCGTCTGCTGCTGATTGATTTGCTCTAGTCTTGTATTTAATTGCTTTTTCTCCCTGCAAATGGATTTATATTGTTCAATTAGTTCAAAAGCTTCCAGCAAAAAAGTTGTAGCGATATATTCAGGTATTTGTAATTCACTGCTTATCGATAACAGTTTTTCTTTATTTTGCGCTGACTCCATTTCCCATTCAGCAAATTTAGCCGTTATCTTTTCATATTGGGATTGCTGTTGTTTTAACTTGAACTTTAACATTTGCAGCTCTTCCAGCCGTTGATTATCAAGCAATAATTGGTTCTCGAGTTTTGTAAAATCTTCATATTCAGCAGTTTGTAGTTTTTGAATTAACTGTCTTTCCTTTTCTCTTAAACTATCAAGTGTTTGATCCATGTTCTTACTATTTGGATGTTTCGTGCTTTTCGTCATAAAAATGACCATTCCAATACAGCCTAGCACCCCTAACAAGAACAAAATCCAATTCTGTGATAACAAACCATACAATGAAAGCCCAGCAAAAATCAGTTCAAAAACAAAAAACTGATACTTTTTCTGCCTTTTAACGCTTGCTTTTTCAGCCTTATCCCGTTCATTTTCCTCTTCTATGAATGAAACTTTATCTTGTAAGGCCTTTAATTCCCATTCTAAGCTCTTCTTATCATTCCCGTAACCCACTTGCTCCTCAAGCCGTTCCCTTTCCTGTTTAGGGAGAACTTGACGCTCTGCCAATCGAACCTCTTTTTCTATTTCTTCCAATAGGTTTTTTTCTTCTTGATAACGATCCTCTAACTCTTCCCTTGCCTCTGCCAGCTTTTGTCTTTTCCGTGAAATGATTTCAACTTGGTTTTTCATATAAATATTTGTATTGATGGAAAAGATGTCTTCTTCCTTCAAAGATAAATGAAGTTTTTCGCTTGTAACGGAAAGTTTTTCGTTATCCTCCGCTAGTTTCATTTCACATTGCTGCTTCTCAAGCTTCAATTGCTCATAAAGCGGGAGTTGATCAAGCAATGCTAAGATTGCAGGCTCATTTTCCAGAAAATTTGGCTCTGGCTGAATTGCTGCTAACTCTTTCTTTACGGTTTCGATTCTTCCAGTAAGGCTTAGAATCTCGGCATTGTACGGGTGAATGAGCTGATTAAATTTTTCTATCCGTTCAATCCCACGGGCAGGGAACTCAATTTCTCCAAGCTCGTCTAGCTCCATCCTTGTCCATTTTTCTTCTTTAACAACGGTTTCTATTCTCTTCCACTCATTCAGTTTTTCGCATTTTTCCTGAATTTCCGTAAGGAAGCTATTTGTTTCCTGCATTTCCTGTTGAATCATTTCTTTCTTTACTACTAGGTTTTCATATTCTTTATTTTTTGCGGCCGCTTTTTTTAATTCACTGTTAATTTCATGAAGTGCCTGTAATTTTTCATTCAATATAGGTTTCTTTCCTGATGGTTTAAAGCGGGAATCCAGCTCTTTCTGCAGAGCCGATTCAGTTTTTGATAGCCGTTCTGTTCCTAATGTTCCTGCGGAAAATAGGAATTTACCAATATCCTCACCCTTCATTTGATGAATGTTTTGCAACCCATGGATATTAAAGGAAAATATCGCTTGAAATAGGTTTTTATCAAAGTTTGCTACTAATTCTTTAAGAAGTTCTTCGTCTCCGATATTACCATTATCCATGAACACCTTAACATCGCCCGCGGCTTTGCCTTTAACACGTTCAATGACAGCAAACCCGTACTCTTCATGATAAATTCTAATCTTGCCGCCGTACTTAGTACTATGTTTTGGTTCATAGCGCAGCTCTGATTGCAGTCTAGTTGGAAATCCGAATAAAATCCCATGGATAAAGGCCATTATCGTGGACTTGCCCGCTTCATTTTCACCAAAGAAAACTTGAAAATTGGCAAGGGTTGTAATTTTAACATCCTCTAATTGCCCATAGCCGTATATGTGCATCTCAACAATTCTCAAACGTTGCTCCCCCTTTCCTATGATGGATTAAGCAATGTAATTAACAATTTCTCCGCCTTTTCGATCAACTCTAACTGCTCTGTCTCAGACAAATGGGATAAATATTTTCTCCCTAAATGGTGTTCATACAACGGAGCTAGAGTATAATTAACATCATCATAATGTTCGATTGTCTCAAAAAGTTCTGCATAAAAGTTTGCTTCCATTTTCAACTGTTCTTTGTCTATTTGCTGACTTTCCTTGATATTTAAGCCGACTAGCCAAACAAAGGAATCCTCCTCTCTTTCTTCGTCTAAAATCAGCTCTAACAGTTCGCTATCCAAGCTTCTCTTTTCGAGATCATTATCCAGCTGAATATTTTCTAAAAAAAGTGTTAGGAAGATTCCGGTTTTGTCTCTTCGAAGTTTATGGATGGTAGATTGGCATAATTGAAGAATGTCATGAAAACTATTCGCGGAAGCAGCATCAACCGTAACCTCCTCCCAAACAATATCAGACGATTCAATAAAGTCCAGTTCGGTTTCGACATCTGTCAAGGTTACATGATAAAAGCCCTTGCTCCCGGTTTCTTTCTTATTCCTTCCTTGGATGTTGCCAGGGTAAATAATCGGTGGATTTTCTGACAAAATACATCGTTTATGGATATGACCTAATGCCCAATAATCAAAATCTTTTTTCTGTAAATCCTTGATTGTAAATGGAGCGTAGTTATCATGCTCGGTTCCGGAACTTTCATTGCCATGGAGAATCCCAATATGAAAGTCAGCCCCGGCAAGCATCTGATAATCTTCTATCTTTCTATCGAATACATGCCGAGTAGGATAGCTAAAGCCGTAAAGATGGACGATTTCTCCGCTTTTCGTTTGTAGTCTCTTTGATTCTACCTCACTATGAAATACATGCACGTTTTTAGGCATGTCAAGGTGAACCCACGAACCGTTTAAATGATCGTGATTACCATGGACGACATAAACAGGAATTTCATGTTCTGAGAGCTTAAGCATTTCGGTACGAAAACGCGATTGCGCACGCAAGCTCCGGTCTTCACCATCAAATAAATCGCCTGCTAAAATAACAAAATCAACCTTATTAGCAATCGCTGCTGCTGTAAGTTTTTTTAACGCGGTAAAGGTGCTTTCTTTCATTCTCGCAAAGATGTTTGCTGGCAATTGTTTTAATCCAACCATTGGGCTGTCCAAATGCAAATCGGCTGCATGGATAAATGATATTTGTTTCATAAATATTCCCTTTCATCCTCTTTTCTCAATTGTAGCATTTTCGAAATACGAATGCACGTTCTAACCGAAAAGCGGAAGCACCCGTTTAGCGGCGTATGGACTGGAGCGCTTCGACTGAGATAAAGGAACCACGGAGCTGCGCAAGATTCGATGTTGACTTATCGTAGGGAGAAGAGCGAAGTCCACTAGCCGCTGGGTGCTGGAGCTAGACCGTTATCGAAGTTCAAAGATATTAATTATGATTATAAAATAAGAGCTTTACCATTATTGGCAAAGCTCTAACAAACCTATTCGTTCTTTGTTAATTGTAACGCCTTTTTAATATCTTTAAAGGAGTTGGACTTTCCGTACATTAAGACGCCGCCACGGTAGACACGGGCGCCAAATATGGCTAAAGCAGCAATGGTTGCTAACAAGATAGCAATCCCTAAAATCGCCTCCCAAGCAGGAATTGTCAACATTCCCACCCGCAAAAACATAATCATCGGTGTGAAGAAAGGAATATAAGAAGTGATAGTAATAAATGCTGCATCTGGTTTCCCAAGACCAAACATAGCTATCATAAATCCAGCAACAACGAGTAATGTCATTGGTGTGATCATCTGCTGAACATCTTCAATTCGACTGACAAGTGAACCCAAAAAGGCCGCAAGTGTCGCATAGAGGAAATAGCCGAGAATAAAGAAGATCACCGCGTACACAATTGTTCCGATCGGGATATCGCTGAATCCATATACACCAAAAAATCCATCTTTTAGTGATTCTAAATTTCTTGTTAACGAGAGGTAACCTACGATTAGAAACGCTGCTAATTGGGTTAGACTTAGAAGCCCAATCCCGATTATTTTTGCAAACATTTGCTTAATCGGTGAGACACTCGAGATTAATATTTCCATTACCCGTGAAGACTTTTCTGTCGCCACTTCCATCGCAATCATAGTAGCATACATAATGACGGAAAAATAAATAATAAACAACAAGACATAGACAAGGCCACGGGCTTGGTTAAGTTCTTCTTCCGTCTTTGCATTTTTCTCGAGGGCAAATTTTTCAAAAGAAACTGGTTCATAAAGCTTTTGCAGTTGTACCGGAGTCAAATTGATTTGAGAAGCAGTAAGCATGGTTTTCAATTGCTGCAACCCAGTCTGCAAGTCAGTAAACAAGGAGGAATCCGCGATACTCATGGCTTTAAAGGTTGCCTCTGGTAAGTTCTCGTTATTATAACGTAATTGAATGAGCCCTTTAAAATCGCCCTTTTCTACTGCTTTTTCTGCCTCTTTTTCACTGCTTTTGTAAAGTGTAAGGTTAATATCTTTGTTAATGGTGTTCACTTGCTTCTTAAAAGGCTCAAACAGCTGACCTGTTTCATCGAGTACGGCTACTTGCTCTTTCCCACCATTTTTATCAAACATATCGATGATATTATTAATGTTTGTCAGCGCTAAAACAATCACCACTGTGATGATGGTCGTGATAATAAACGATTTAGTCTTCAGTTTATTTAAATAAGTATGAAACAAGATAATCCAGAAACTATTCATAAGAATTACCTACTTTCTCAATAAAAATATCATTTAAAGAAGGCTCTTCAAGGGAGAATTTTCTAATAAATCCTTTTCCAACAATCTCTTTCAAGATCTTTTCAGCAACATATTCTCCTTCAATCTGTAGTTGAATTCCTTCCATTGTCGATTTCGCCTTAACGACACCGGGAAAATTCCCCAAAGATTCTAATGGAAAATCCGCATGGATAACAAGATTCTTTTTTCCGAATGAGCGCTTGATTTCCTTTAATGCACCGTACACAACCGGACTTCCTTTATGCATGATACAAAGATGTTCACACATTTCCTCCACATGGTGCATTTGATGACTCGAAAACACGATGGTTGCTCCATTTTCTTTCAAGGCTATAACGGCTTCCTTCAGCATTTCAACGTTTACCGGGTCAAGACCGCTAAATGGCTCATCAAGAATTAATAATTTTGGTTTATGTACAACCGCAGCAATGAATTGGATTTTCTGTTGGTTTCCCTTTGAAAGCTCTTCAACCTTTTTATTCTCATACTCCGGGATTTTAAAGCGCTCAAGCCAGGTTTTCAATTCAATCAGCGCTTCGCTCTTCGGCATCCCTCTTAATCTCGCTAAATAGACGATTTGATCACGGACTTTTAGCTTCGGGTACAAGCCTCTTTCTTCAGGAAGATAGCCGACCAAATGGCTGGTGGAATAATTGATTGGCTTTCCATCCCAAGAAATCTGACCACCGCTCGAATCAAGCAAACCTAAAATCATCCGAAATGTTGTCGTTTTCCCGGCACCATTTGCCCCTAGAAAACCAAACATTTCTTTTTCCGGAATCTCTAATGATAAATCATCTACAGCGGTAAATTTCCCAAACCGTTTCGTGACATGTTCAAGTTTAAGAACCATTTCACACACTCCTCTCTTACTTTAATACGAATATAACATATTTAGGTTTCATTTTCTTTTTGCACAATTGAACGAATTATGTGAAAATAGTAATAGTATTCTATTAAAAAGGGGATATTGAAATGAAAACGTATAAATTAACTGCCTTTGAAGCGAATGGTGAAAAGATTTTAGATGAAAGCTTTCAAGCTGAAAATGATGATTCTGCTAAGAAGATAGGAGAACAACTATTATCAGAGAAAAACTTATTAGAGCGGACACACCGCTGCACTTCACCAAGCGGTAAACTGCTGCTTTTTCATTCTTAATAAACAACGAAGCCGATTGGCTTCGTTGTTTTATTTTCCGATGAATTTCGGTTTTCTTTTTTCGATGAATGCCTTGATGCCTTCTTGATGATCAAGGGTTTCCCGCATTTTTTGCTGACCGTATTTTTCTAACTCTAGTATTTTTAGCAATTGTGGGCGGTTCTTTTCTGCCATTATTTTTTTCGTTTTAATCATTGCTTGTACAGGGCGGCTTAACCATTCCGTTAATCTAGCATCTAACGTCCCTTGAATACCATCTTCAGCTACTTCCTGAATAAGCCCCAGCTTTAGTGCTTCTTCGGCACCCATCATTTTTCCATCCCAGATAATTTGCTTTGCTTTTGTTTCACCAACTCTTTTTTCCAAAAAGAAATGGGCTCCGCCATCAGGAATCAGACCGATGCCGATAAAATTCATTGCCAGTTTGCTTGTTTTGTCAGCAATGATATAGTCTGTTGCTAATGCTAGACTGAATCCCAATCCTGCCGCTGCACCTGAGATGGCGCTGATTGTTAGTTTCGGAATGCTGTAAAGTGTAATAATCAATTCACTAATACAGTCCATCACTGGAAAGAAATCGCTCTCATTCATGTTTGAAAGCATCGTTTTAATATCCCCGCCTGCCGAAAAGGCTTTTCCTTTACCGCTTAACACAACAATATCAATCTCGTCAGATTCCCCAATTTCTTTTAACTTACAGACAAGCCCCTTAATCATTTCAGTATCCATTGCGTTTAAAGCATCCGGCCTGTTCATCTCCACCGTTGCAACACGGCCAACTACTTTCAAATTCACCTTATCCGTAACAAAATTGATTGACACGACAAACTCCCCCCCCCTTTCTTCATTCAATTCCATTATATAATGGGACTGAATGAAATAAAAACACTTTTCCCAATATAATGAATTTTACCTCCCATTGAAATAGGGACAAAGACTTAAAGCTCTTTGCCCCCATTTCCTAACCTTTTCTTAGTGCTTCCTTTTGCACTTGATCCCTTAATGTCATTTTCAGAAATTTCCCTACAGAAGTCTTCGGAATTTCATCAAGAAACAGGATATCGTCTGGAATCCACCATTTGGCAAACTGTGGTGTTAAGAATTCTAACAGCTCTTCTTTCGTTGTCTTTCCTTTATAGGCTTCCTTTAAAACGACGCAGGCGAAAGGACGCTCCTGCCACTGTTCATGAGGAACAGCCACAACTGCCGCTTCAAATACAGAGTCATGAGCCATTAAGGCATTTTCTAGATCAACAGATGAAATCCATTCGCCGCCGCTCTTAATTAAATCTTTTGTCCGGTCTACTATTTTCACAAACCCTTCTTCGTCAATCGTGACAACATCGCCGGTATGGAGCCAGCCATCACGGAAGGCCTCTTCGGTTCGCTCATCTTTATAATATTCAGAGGCAATCCATGGTCCTTTAATACACAATTCGCCCATTTCTTTGCCATCCCAGGCAACTTCACCGTCTTTTCCTAAGATTTTTATTTCTAGTCCCGGTACAAGCGTTCCTTGCTTTGCTCTTAATTCTAATCTTTCCTCGTAATCTAATTCTTCTTGGTAGCTTTTTAGAGTAGAAATGACTACGAGCGGACTGGTCTCCGTCATGCCATACGCATGCATGAATGGAATGTTATGACGTTGTTCAAATGCCTTAATCATCCCTTTCGGTGCTGCAGAGCCGCCGCATAAAACACCTCTTAAACTGCTCAGGTCATAGGAGCCCTCGTCAAGTTCCTTTAACAAGCCAAGCCAAATGGTCGGAACTCCAGCCGTAACGGTAACTTTTTCCTGCTCAATCAGCTCTGCTAGCAATTTTGGGGTAAAATACGGTCCAGGCAATACTAGCGATGTACCAAACCAGACGGCGGAAAAAGGCATTCCCCATGCATTGGCATGGAACATCGGTACAACAGGAAGTGCTACATCTTTTTCACTTATTGCTGCACTGTCTGCAAGGCCTAGTGCCATACTATGGAGAACAATTCCGCGGTGGGAATAGACAACGCCCTTTGGATTTCCAGTTGTTGCCGATGTATAGCACATTCCAGCTGGATCGTTTTCATCCAAATCTTCCGGGTAGTGATAGTCCGGATTTGCTTCAGCTAATAGTTTTTCATAATGATAGACTGGGGAGAGTATTGTTTCTGGAAGTTCTTTATCATCGGTCATGATGATAAATGCCTTAACGGTCTTTAGTTCAGCGGCACAGCTTTCAAGTAATGGCAGGATGTCTGGGTCAACAAGGAGAACCTTGTCCTCTGCGTGATTGATAATGTAGGAAATATGCTGGGGTGATAGCCGGATGTTTACGGTGTGCAGCACGGCACCCATACAAGGGATGGCAAAATAGGCTTCTAAGTGACGGTGATGATTCCACGCTAATGTCCCTACTCTGTCGCCTTTTGTGACCCCTAATTTTGATAAGCTGTCGGCCAGTCTTCTCGTTCTTTCGGCGATTTGTTTGTAAGTGAATCGCTGTATGCCGCTTGCTGTTCTTGATACTACCTGTTTCTTTGGAAAATACTTTTCCGCTCTTTCCATCATTTGCGTCATCGTTAAAGGCGTTTGCATCATAGCTATATTCCCCTCCATTAATGAAAACATTTTATTGCCCCATTGAATTGTTTGGGACAATCCATGTATATATTCGACATTGAATGGAATTATCCTTTATTAAGAACAATTTTATAACATTAAAAAAAGCCAGATTGTACTCCTTTAATGAAAAAAGAAATGTTAACAAATTAGTCATAGTTTACATCTGCCACAGAGGCAATCTTTTATAAAATTAATTTAGAATGAAAAATAAAAAAGGATGATGGATTATGCTAAAAATGCCCCGCCCGGTACCCAATGAATTGATCGTTATGCGGCTTTTAAATTTGCGAGAGGTTTTATCCCAGCAAGAAAAAAAGAACTATAAAAACCTTGAGAAAGGCTTTGAAGGAGAATTAAAGTTTGATTTATTAACCGAGAAACTTCAGAATGAATGTTTCGTCTTAAACGGTTTGCTCCTTGAGGTTAACAACAGTGAATTTCAAATCGATACAAGTATCATTTTTCAAAAGACGATTTACCTAATTGATGTGAAAAATTTCGAAGGCGATTACTACTATGAAAATGAGAAACTTTATTTTGCAAATGGAGATGAAGCGAAGGATCCTTTGCTCCAGCTAAGACGTTGTGAATCCCTATTCCGGCAATTACTTCAAAAACTCGGAGTTCATTTCCATGTTGAAGCTTACTTGGTCTATATCAACCCCGAGCTGACCCTTTTACAAGCCCCACGCAGCTATCCAATTGTTTATCCAACCCAACTTAATCGTTTTATGCAAAAATTGAACATGGTTCCATCTAGATTATATGAAACCCATGAAAAGTTTGCTAACCAACTAATTTCATTGCACAAAACTGAGTCGTTAAATACAAAATTGCCTCGATATAATTATGATCAGATACCGAAAAGGATAATTTGTTCATCGTGTTGTTCATGTTCGCTGTCTGTCAGGAGAAATAAAATAGTGTGTAAGAAATGCAACCACCAAGAGGAAATTGAATTGGCTGTTTTACGGATTGTGGAGGAAATTAAGATCCTCTTTCCGAATAGAAAAATCACTACGAATGAAGTTTATCATTGGTGTAAGATAATCGAATCCAAAAAAATGATTGGGCGGATTCTTAAGAAAAACTTTAAACAAGTAGGTTATGGGAAATGGTCCTATTATGAGTAAATAAGAGCTGTTTTTATACTAAGCTATCTTATTGGCGACCGAACTCGGACGACTTTCCCGGTTTAAGTCGCTTATACCGCTTTTAAGCTACCGAATTTGCTCGACTTTCTCGGTTTCGGTAGCTTATACCCTTTATAAGCTACCGAATTTGCTCAACCTTCTCAGTTTCGGTCGCTTATACCCCTTATTAGCTACCGAAATTGCACGACCTTCTCAGTTTCGGTATACCCCTTA
>NZ_LDNB01000002.1:0-79989 GCF_001026695.1 Neobacillus vireti | reverse complement strand
CACGACCTTCTCAGTTTCGGTCGCTTATACCCCTTATTAGCTACCAAACTTACACGACCTTCTCAGTTTCGGTCGCTTATACCCCTTATTAGCTACCGAAATTGCTCAACTATCTAGGTTTCGGTCGCTTATACCCCTAATAAGATACCGAACCCATAAAACTTTCCCGTTTTCAATCGCTAATCCCACTTTTGTCATTGTTTACGCAAATATGAGAAATACTCCTGCTTAAATTAAGCAGGAGAACCTTTCTCTGAAAATAACTCATCTAGAATTTTTATTTTATCTTCCGTATAAGCTTCAAAGCTGTCATTATAGGTTTTAGGGTCCTTCGGATTTGCAAAGTGAGTAATTTTTCCGGTAACCGGGTCAATAAACTTGCTTGCTGCCCCGCAGCCGAGCCCGATAATTGTCTGCTGTTCTTCCATAATCATAATGTTATAAATGCTTTCTTGGTTCGGCAGTGAGTAACCAACATTCTCAAGATTACCGAGAATGTTCTTTTGACGGTAAAGGTAATATGGTACATAGCCATGCTCCACCGTCCAGTTCTCAGCTAGCTCCATCATCTGTTCCACTTCATCACGGTCTGCCACTTTGTATTTTTCCTTATTCTTAGTCATTTCCGAGGCACGCTTAAATGATAAAGTATGAACGGTTAAGGATTCAGGCATCAGCTTTTCCGTTTCGGCTAAGGAATGGGTAAATTCTGGGACCCCCTCACCTGGCAAGCCAATAATTAAGTCCATATTAATATTGTTCATGCCGCTTGCTCGAGCCATGTGATACTTTTCAATCGTTTCGGTAACTGTATGATGCCTGCCAATCGCTTTTAACGTTTCTTGCGTATACGATTGTGGATTAATACTAATCCGGTCGATATTCCACTTTTTCAAAACCTCTAATTTCTCAGGGGTAATTGTATCAGGTCGCCCTGCCTCAACGGTAATTTCACGGATGTTTTCAACATCAGGAAACGACATGTACATTTCTTCATAAAGCATATCCATCTCTTCAGCCGTTATGCTGGTCGGGGTTCCTCCACCATAATAGACTGTTGTAATCCGGACACCTTTTTCCTTTAGCCAGGCACCAATTTTCTTCATTTCATAATGAAGGCCTCCAAGGAAGGAATCCACCGATCCTTGGCGTCCATTAATCGCGTATGCAGGAAAAGTACAATACGCACATTTCGTCGGACAAAAGGGTATTCCAATATAAATACTGACTTCTTTTTGCAGCGAA
Organism: Neobacillus vireti; assembly: GCF_001026695.1. Taxonomy (GTDB): domain Bacteria; phylum Bacillota; class Bacilli; order Bacillales; family Cytobacillaceae; genus Neobacillus; species Neobacillus vireti. Next base: position 78,744 of record NZ_LDNB01000002.1, on the reverse strand, counting down.
TATAGGTCAGGGACAACGCTGAGCTGGCGGTCGACAATTTTCTGCATCAACTCAATCTTTTCATCAGTGATTAAATAATCAGCCTTTAATTGCTGATGGGCATCCTCTAATGGAATACCTTCTTGGACTTTCCGATGAAACAATTTCGTCGGTCTGATTCCAGTAAGAATGCCCCACTTTTGCTTAATGCCCGTCAGATCCTGCAGGACTATTAAATAAACATGGCAAACAGCATTTTTTATTTGTTTGAATTTTTCCTTTTCAGACCCCGCCGGGAATAATTCCTTTTGATATTCGGCGGAAAATATTTTTCCACGGTTGTCCTTTAATTCAGCAGAAACAGAAATATTCTCCTGAATTTGTAAATGGAATTGTATCTGAATATCCGCTTCTTCCGCATTTGTAGAAATAATCTTTGATTCTTCAAAAAACAAATTAGCAATCAGCTGGAGCGGGCGATTAAATCTTTCATCCTCTAACCCTATTATCGAAATTCGCAATGATATCACCTTTCAATAGTAAACTTCCTTTAGTGTACCGAATTGCAAAAACAAGGTCAATAAGATGGTATATTTTTACATAAAAATATCAACGGCTGCTGCTGCCGTTGATATCTACAAAATTTACTTTTTTATGATATTCATCTTTCTTAAAAACTCAATTGGCTGCTGTTTGCGGAAGTGTTCCTTTACCATATAGGCAACACCATGTTCATTTTCAGACCTGGTTACCCAATCCGATGCCCTTTTCACCTCGAAATCAGCGTTCCACATCGAAACACCAAGACCTGCTGCTTCTATTAAGGGAATATCATCCAAACCATCACCAATATAAACCATTTCACTCCTGCTGATTCCAAGCTGCTTTCCTAGGTAAGTTAATCCTGTTAGCTTTGAAACTCCGGCAGGAACAATATCCAAACGTAAGGAATCCAGCTCGATAATTTCAATCTCGGTAAACATTTTACCTAGGGCATTTTTTGCATCCTTTAAATCACTCTTATCCTCAAAATAAACCTCAATCTTGGGAGGAGTAACCGGCTGATCATGCAAATATTCACTTAGTGATGAAACAAATTGCTGGGAATAGAAAACAGGGTCGCCTGAAGTAAACACCGTTTTTGCAAGCAAATGATTGTTAAGCTTTAACCTATTGGCTAAAGAAAATTGTTCAGTGACTAAGCGGATTTGGCACGGTAATGCCTCTAAAAAACTAACTGCGTCATAGGTAATGTCTTCATTAATCCTTTTCACATAAATCGGCTTTTCCACAGTGCTTGCTATATAGGCGCCTTGATGTGTGATCAGTGGTGATTTTATTTTTAACGCCTTAGCAACCTTTTTTGCTGAAGGAAAGCTGCGCGATGTTACGAGCGTTACATAAATTCCTTTTTGCTGAACATATTCAATAGCTTCCTTTGTTGACTTATGAATTTTTCCATTTGTTTGAAGAAGCGTGCCATCAATATTTAACGCAAGCAAGCGATAAATCATTATGTTGCCCCCTGTTCTTGGTGAAATTACCCTTATATCACTTTTATGACTTTTCACTCATTTATAGAACAGAGGAGATGACCATCCGATTGAAAAAGAAAAACCCCGGTTTTGCACCAAGGGCTTAGTATGAAATCTTACATTTGACCATATAGGTCTTCTAATGGTTTCATAATGACTTTATTTAATTCACCAATTATCATGCTCATCCGCTGCTCTGCTTGCATGAGATAGGCAATTTTCGGATTCTGCTGCACAAGTGCCACTGTTGACTGTGCCTGTTGTATTTCTTGTTCAGAAATATCCTGACCCATCATTTGTTTTTGCTGCAGATTCATTTGAATTTGCCGGAACCCGTCAAACATTTGCTTTGAGGCCGGATCGGCATCCACTTCACTGTACGCCTGCTTTAATTGGGTATACTCCTCACTTTGTCGGATTGCGGTTTCTAAGGCATAGGCGGAATCATATAAATTAACTGCCATTAGGTTCACTCCTTTTTTGGTAATAATTCTTCACAACTATAACAAACTATTCATTTAAATGCGAGAATGTTCAAATCACCTTCTAAATTATTTTCACATACGATATTATCAGCGAATGCCTATTTTTACACAAATGAGGAGTGATTATGTCATTATCTTTAACTCCAATTAAGATTGTGCCCGGTAAACCGACAGATAGAAATTGCTTCGTTGTACAAATGTCCAACCAATTGTTTATCCAATTAAAAATAGGAGAACACCGGGATTTGAACATCACGTTAGGGCAAAAAACAATCACTACAACCATCCAAACAGTAGAAATGGCTGCAAACGAGCTGATTTTACCGGCAAACATGATAACAGATTTTTGTCTGCCGCTTCAATGCTATAAGTTTCAGGCCATGTACCTGGCAGATAGCCATACCCTGAAGCTAGGTCCAGTGGTCGGTTTACTTACTAATTTCACCTCAATTAGGCAGGAAAATCTTCACTTTCGTTCTATCCATACCTTTTGCGAGGAACTTCATCACTGTATAACGGAGCAGGGTGGTTTTTTTTACGTCTTTGCTTATGAACAATTTTTAAACGAAGCATATTACCTTATGGACGGAAAATGGCTCCCATTTGAACTTCCCCTGCCTGATGTGATTTACAACCGCATCCATTCCAGGAGGCTTGAACAGAAGGAGTCCTATAAACAGTTCCGCAGCCGGCTGGAACAACTTATGATTCCGATTTTTAATGACCGTTTTCTTTCTAAATGGGAAGTGTATGAGCAGCTGAGCAATGAGAGACAGCTCTTGGCTTATATTCCCAAGACAAAACTCTTCTCAAAGGAACACCTGCATGAATTCATCCAAAAATACGAAACTGTCTTTCTTAAACCGATCCATGGCAGTCAAGGCAAGAACATTATTAAAGTGAAAAAGGAAAGGGAAAATTACTACACTTTTCAATCCTCGCTAACAAGTCAGATTGATACCGTTGGGGAGGGAGTTACCCTAGACGAAATTTATCAGCTGGTAAAACCAATCCTTTATAATCAGATTTATATTATTCAGCAGGGACTTGATTTAGTTACACATCACGCTTGTGCCATGGATTTTAGGGTTTTATGTCATAAGAGTCTTACTAATCAATGGAAAATTACATCAACTGTGGCAAGAATTGCTGCTGATGGGGAGTTTGTTTCCAATATTGCTAGAGGCGGTACCATTACACGACCGTTGACGGCATTAGGGACTTGTCTCGGCGGAAAAAAAGCTTTAGCAACACTCGAAGTGCTGAAGGAATTGGCACTTGAAACAGCTACGGTTATTGGCAGTAATTCAGCAGGAATAACCGGAGAACTTGGCATCGATATCGGTGTTGACCTTGATGGCAGGATTTGGCTAATCGAGGTGAATTCCAAGCCTTCTAAAAACTTCGAGGATGATGTTGGAAAAATAAGACCGTCCGCAAAGGCAATTATTCAATTTTGTACCCAGCTTGGCTTTGAAACCAAGCCATTAAAGGAGTGACATTAAAATGATTACATTTGGCATTATGACGTTGAATATGGAAAGCGAACATGCTTATATAAATGAAATTGCCAGACATGCTAAATCGTGCGAAATGGAGGTATTTCGTTTCCTTCCCTCCAGTATTAATCCGCATACACTTCAGGTAAAAGGGAAAATGTTTGATTCTAAGGCAAACTGCTGGCTGGAGAATGAACTGCCAATCCCATCCATCATTTACGACCGCTGTTTTTACGGAGAGGATGAGCATTCCAAACAATGCCTGCCGATTGTCTCATGGTTGAAGAGCAGAAATGATATAACCTTTTTAGGCTATGGATTACCTAATAAACTTGAAATCTATAAAACGTTAAAAAACTCTAGTTTAGCCTCCTATTTGCCTAAAACCCAATTCGTTTCAGATACTGAAATCATACTAAAAGAATTAGCGGCGCAGAAAAAGATAATTTTAAAGCCAATTAATGGTTCACAAGGCTTCGGTATTTATTACTTGAAGAAAAACGACAAATCCTTTCATGTAAAAACAGAAAAACAAAAGAAAATTATTTCGCGGATTTTCCCAAATGAGGCGAAACTCCTTAAATGGCTGCAACCATTAATCAAGCAACATGACTTTCTGCTCCAGCCTTATTTGGAACTGAATAACAATGAACTGCAGCCATTTGACATTCGTGTTCTGTTGCAAAAAAGTGCAAATGGATTCTGGGGCGAACTTGGCAGAGGGATACGGACTGGAAGTACAGGGGGTCTCCTTTCAAACTTAAGTGCAGGTGGATCCGTCATCTCGTTTACAGATTGGCTGACATCACTTCCACCCGCCAAAGGGGAATACATTCGTCAAGAATTAGACTATATTCTTGCCAGCCTCCCTCCCCTGCTCGAAAAAGAGTTTATGTCCTTATTTGAGATTGGTGTAGATATTGGCATTGCCAAAAACGGATCAATTTGGGTCCTTGATATAAATTCCAAACCAGGAAGAAAGGTTCTATTGCAAACACGACCAGATTTAAAGGATTCAATCCACCTAAATCCGCTGCTTTATGGCAAATACCTTTCCGAAACGGCACCGCATGAAAGGAAGAGCTATTATGAGACAACATTATCTCATTGAGGTTGCTCAAAATGATCAATTGGTTGTGTTCTGTCCTAAGGATATTCTTCAGGGTAAACAAATAAAGCGAATAGCTTTTGGCTCAAAATCAATTGCTGTTGATTTTTTCCCGCACCCTGATGAAATTGACCGCATTGTGATTAGCAGAAAAATTCAGAAGGCAATCCAGTTTCCCGATTTCACAATCCCGCTCCATGCCTTTATCGAAAATCAAATCCTTTATATTGGTCCGCTCGTTGGTATTTTCACGGCAGGATTTACGTCCATTCCCTTGCAGCCAATCGGCGAACGTACATTGTTTTTTTCAAAACTCCTTTCGGTTAATAAAACAGTCGGCGCTCTAGCGTTTGTTTTCGGAGAGCAGCATATTGATTGGGAGCAAGGAACGATAGAAGGTTACTTTTTTCATAATCATGCTTGGGAAACGATTGAGGTCCCTTTTCCAAATGTAATTTATGACCGTCTTCCCAATCGAAAAAGTGAGCGCAACCCAAAATTGATGAAAGTAAGAGACCGATTACAAAATGAATACCTGATTCCGTGGTACAATCCCGGGTTTTTCAATAAACTTGATATTTATGAACTTCTGCTAAAGGATGTTCAGGTTACTGAATACCTCCCAGAGACTCAGCCGTTTACCTCCTTTTCAACCATCGAAACGATGCTGGCAAAATATGGCCATATTTTTATTAAACCAAAAAACGGCAGTCTTGGATTAGGAATTCATCAGGTGATTTTCGATAAACAATCTGGAAGTTATTATTGTCGCTATCAGGATGAAGCTTATATAAATCGCTTACGCAAATTTGTCAGTTTAGACAGGTTGTTTCAATCTGTATTTGCACATCAATCCCTAGAAAAAATGATAGTGCAGCAGGGCATTTCTTTGCTTAGAAACGAAACTCGCTCAATTGATTTTCGTGTCCATACTAATAAGGATGACTACGGTAAATGGCAGGTGTCAGCGATCGCAGCGAAGATTGCCGGGCACGGAAGCGTGACTACGCATGCCCGCAGTGGTGGAGATATCAAAACACTCGCAGAAATTTTCCCAAAGGAAGAAGCTGATTTATATTTCGAAAAGCTGACCAGTGCTGCACTTCAGCTTAGTAAATCGTTAGACAGTAATATTGAAGGCATTATTGGCGAGATTGGTTTTGATTTAGGCATCGACCGTAAAGGAAATGTATGGCTCTTTGAAGCGAATTCCAAGCCGGGCAGATCGATTTTTAGTCATCCGGAATTGAAAGAAGTTGATTTCCTAACACGCAAATTATCAATTGCCTTTGCTGTTTTTCTAACGGAGCAAGCATTATTACATCCTGAGGAACTATTCAAATGAAAAACAATTCGCCAGGCCCACTGATTGGGATCTTAACAGCACAGAAAGCGAATGGCTCCATTGCAGGCAACGGCCCGCTTTTTATCGAATTGCAAAAAAAGCTTATTTCATTAAATGGAGTAAGCTTTGTCTTTACTCCTGAAGGAATGACAAAGGATTTTATTATTGGTTACATGTTTTCACTTGATAAAAACCGCTGGATAAAGGATAAATTCCCTTATCCAGACCTTGTTTATAACCGAATTCCATTTCGAAAATCAGAACAAAATGAACCCTTCCAGGCTTTGATATCTAGGTTAAAAGAAAACAATATCCCTTTTTTTAATCCCTGTTTTATTGATAAATATGAACTTTATGAGTTATTGAAAAATCACACGGTGATGCAAAAATTTTTACCGCAAACTATCCTTGTCGAGGATAAAAAGGACCTGTTCTCATTTTTGAAAAAACATACAACTGTTTATTTAAAACCCAGGCAATCGGCAAAAGGAAAAGGTATTTTCCGGCTCAAACTGAAGAACCCTTCAGAAATTCAACTTGAAGGGGTTGAAAACAGTGAATCCTACAAATCTTTTGATCACTTCTGGGAGAATTGGAAGAGAAAACTTTTTGAGAAAAACTATTTAGCCCAAGAGGCAATCAATTCAGCCGAATATGAGGGTTACCGCTTTGATTTTCGCATTCTTGCTCATGCTGAGGATAACGGTTACACGATTACAGGGGTCGGGATTAGGCAGGCTCAGGAACAAGAGATTACGACCCATATTCCCACCGGAGGCAGACTACTTCCATATGAGTTTTTACAATCAACAGAACATGATCAGTTCATTCAAACCGTTGTCCCTTTTGTCGGTGAAGCTTTATCGGAACAATTCGGCTTTTTTGGCGAGTTTTCAATTGACGCAGGCGTAAGTAAAACTGGCCGGTATTATATTTATGAAGCCAATTCAAAGCCGATGAGCTTTGATGAAACGGAGATTGAAGAAAGGAAAATAGCTCAGCTATGCCGCTTATTCCTGCAGTTAACAGTTACCGGGCTTTAATTTTTGTTTAAATTATTCCCTAAACAAGGTAAGCTAGAAGTACTACAATGCAAAGGGGATGAGGTAAATGTTGATGCATTTTCAGTTCAAACCATTATTTGAAAATAAAAATATTCCTGGCTGGAACTTTTCCTTTTATTACAAAAAACAAAGATTTACAGGAATCTATCACCCAACAGGAAAAATTGAATTCACCACAAATACACCTGAACAAAAAGATATTGACGCATTAACAAGCCAAATCCATGAATTAATGCTTTTTCACGTTTATGAATAATCCAATTAACCTTTCTACAAACTAACAGGAAAAGCGGAAGCGCCTGGTTCAGGGGCGGCAGGCATTAGACGAGCCGGCTAGAAGGCTGTTTTTTAGCCTTCTTGACGGATTGGCTTATGACCCGAGCCCCTAGGCGCTGCAGCTAGACAACAGGAAAAGCGGAAAGGATTGATTGTCATGGAAAAAGGTAAAGATAAGCTATCCGAACAAGGTTCTGTTTATGAAGGAAGAGATAAAGTCTATCTGGATATTGACCGGATGATTAATGAAGGAATGTCAGGCGGTTCCGTTCACGCACGTCACGATTCCACAAATATTGAAGAAGCACGTGATCTCATTGAGGAACAACCACCATATGAATGTGAGTAAAACAATAAGGTATCAATAAAGGCTAGCCGGCATTTTAAAAGGCTCAGCCTTTTTTATTGTTCATCTTCTATTGGTATAATAGAAGTAGAATTTCTTAAAAAATCTAGATAATGGGGAAAATGATCAATGTTAAGTAAATTATTATCCATATATGAGAATGCCATTATGTTTCTTAATCAACCCGTGAACCCTACTGACCAATTGTATATCTTATGTAATGAAGCAGAGAATGAGTGGATTGGCATTCCAAAAACAGACGTAAGTGAAAAAGAACTAAAGCTTCTTAAAACGATTTTTAAACTAGTTGAGGTTCAAACAACAGCCAATCATTCCGCTTCAAATGGCTGGTATGAATTTCTATTTTCGAACGGTCCTCTTCCAAGTTACCCATCTGAAACGAGTTTTCGGTTGATACAATTCCATATGAGCAGCGATGATGCCAATCAAATTGAAATGGAGTCCGCTTTAAAAGGATTTTTTACTGAGGACGTACTAATCATTTGGGAAAACGGAAGCAGGGGTATTGTAATTGAAGAGAAAACACAAATTTCTCTTTCAGAAGAAGAACTGATTTCGATGTCGGAAACATTAGAAAGCGATTTTTATGTAAAAATTTCATTTTTCATTGGGAAACTCCATTCTTTTTCCTTGGAGCTCCGCGAAAAATTCCTTCAGGAGCAAGAATACTTTTCTTTTGGAATACACAATTTGGGCAACCCACATATCTTCACATTTGAACGGGTTTTTCCTGCTTTTTTAGCACATCATCTCTCCGAGGAATTAAAGCACAAAGTCAACCAAGAAGTAATCGAACTATTCCAGGATGACCCAGAAATGTTTTCGACCGTCAAGATTTTTCTAGAAAACAATTTAAATGCTAGTTTAACTGCGAAACGATTGTATATTCACCGAAACACCCTCCAATATCGGATTGATAAATTTTGCGAAAAAACTGGAATTGGATTAAAGGATTTTCACGGGGCCTTTACCGTCTTTTTAGCTTGCCTTCTGTTTGAACAGAAACGCAACTAACAATGTGCCCAAAAAAGCGTTTTCATTTTTTGTGCAACCTGTCCATACATTTTTCTCCCCCGAACCTGTAAACTGAGTTTATCAAGATAATACAGGGAGGCAATTCACATGGCAGAGTTAAAATTAGATCATATTTTTAAAGTTTATGATAATAAAGTTACCGCTGTTCAAGATTTCAATCTACATATCGAGGATAAAGAATTTATCGTCTTTGTTGGTCCGTCTGGCTGCGGTAAATCAACTACACTTCGCCTGATTGCTGGACTTGAAGACATCTCAAAAGGTGATTTTTACATCGATGGCAAAAGAGTAAACGATGTCGCTCCGAAAGACCGCGATATCGCGATGGTATTCCAAAACTACGCCCTTTATCCGCATATGACAGTTTATGATAACATGGCATTCGGATTGAAGTTGCGTAAATTTCCTAAAGCCGAAATTGACCGCCGTGTTCAGGAAGCTGCCAAAATTCTTGGCTTAGAAGCATATTTAACTCGTAAACCAAAAGCTCTTTCAGGCGGTCAGCGCCAACGTGTAGCATTAGGCCGTGCCATCGTCCGTGATGCCAAGGTATTCTTAATGGATGAACCGTTATCCAACCTTGATGCCAAGCTTCGTGTTCAAATGCGTGCTGAGATTGCTAAACTGCACCGCCGCTTAGATACAACAACGATCTATGTTACTCACGACCAAACAGAGGCCATGACAATGGCTACCCGTTTAGTTGTTATGAAAGACGGAGTCATTCAACAGGTTGGTTCGCCTAAAGAAGTCTATGAAAAACCGGAAAATGTGTTTGTCGGCGGCTTTATTGGATCGCCCGCAATGAATTTCTTCCATGGAAAACTTGAAGATGGCAAATTTGTTATTGGCAAAACTGCTATCGCTGTACCCGAAGGTAAGATGAAATTCCTTCGCGAACAAGGCTATATTGGAAAATCAATCATCCTTGGGACTCGCCCAGAAGATATCCATGATGAACCTATTTTTATTGAGGCATCTGCTGGAACAAAAATTACCGCTAATATCGATGTTGCCGAATTAACCGGTGCCGAGTTAATGGTTTACTCATCTATTGGCGATCAGGACTTCGTCGCTCGACTTGATTCACGTGCCGATGTTAAACCAGGTGATAAATTAGACTTAGCATTTGACTTAAACAAGGCTCATTTCTTTGATATTGATACAGAATTAAGGATCAGACCATAAAATCATATCTAACGCCTCCGTCCCTATTTGGGAACGGGGGCTTATTCTTTTATTAATATGATTTCATCATGTTGACAGGATGGGCAGCGATATAGATGTGGACATTTATGTCCTGAATTTGTGTCAGGGTACCCATCCTCCATTTTCATTAAATCAATTTCCATATATGGACTATAATTATCATAAAAGTCCATAATCCTGCCACTTTCCAGCATAGGTTCACTGCAATAGGCGCATAGTAAATAGACGTCGCGGAAACCATTGCAGACTGGGCATACTGACATACTCTTCACCCTTTTGATTGTAAGATAACTTTAGTTTATGTAAGATTACCTGCCCTAAGTAGTGGGATAAACTACCAATTAATAGTTCGAATAAGTCTTCAAGAATTAATCATAATAAAGATTACAAAGCAACAATTACACCGATGGATGAAACCAATCAACTAGGGTAGCAACCGGTGCAATTCCGGATCATCCAACCATTTTACTAAAAGGAACAATAATAATATGGGTTAGGCCCAGGCGGCAAAATTATGGTTCAATTCCATACTGACCCCAAATTTATTAAGAGGAGTGTTATTCAACTATGGCAAGTAACAACAACTCTAATCAACTTTTAGTACCAGGCGTTCAACAGGCACTTGATCAAATGAAGTATGAAATTGCTTCAGAGTTTGGTGTAAATCTTGGTGCAGATACGACTTCACGTGCCAACGGTTCTGTCGGAGGAGAAATCACAAAGCGTTTAGTTCAAATGGCTGAATCCCAACTTGGCGGGTTCCAACGATAATTTTTAGCAAAATCTTTTTATAAAAAAATTTATAATATGGCCTAGCCCCCTTCAACAATGGAGGGGGCTTTCATTGCGTCAATTTTAAACCATATTTTCAGGTTTAATCCATTGATCAAATTGTTCCGCAGAGACAAAACCGGTTTTAATTGCCGCTTCTTTTAATGTGCTGTTTTCTTTAAAAGCCAATTTGGCGATTTGTGCCGCTTTTTCATAGCCTATATGCGAGTTTAACGCTGTCACTAGCATTAAAGACTGTTCAACATGTTCCTTGATTATGTTTTTGTTAGCTTCAAGTCCTACAGCACAATTTTTGTTAAATGACCGCATCCCATCAGAAAGAAGCCTTATTGATTGGATTAAATTATTAATGATCACTGGTTTAAACACATTTAATTCAAAATTCCCCTGGCTTGCCGCAACACCAATTGTCGCATCATTGCCAAAAACTTGGCACACCACCATCGTTAACGCTTCACTTTGTGTTGGATTTACTTTTCCTGGCATGATGGAGCTCCCTGGCTCATTGGCTGGGATGGTTAGCTCGCCAATCCCGCTGCGTGGTCCGCTTGCGAGCCAGCGGACATCATTGGCAATTTTCATTAAATCAGCCGCTAAGGCTTTGATGGAACCATGGACGTAAACAATTTCATCATGACTTGTTAAGGCATGAAATTTATTTTCTGCTGACCGGAATGGATGTCCTGTTAGCATAGAAAGCTGTGCCGAAACCTTTTCTCCAAACTGAGGGTCAGCATTAATTCCTGTACCAACAGCCGTCCCTCCTATTGCCAAATCCAGCAGATAGCTGCTAGCCTCCGTAATCATTCTCTCATTCTTTTCGAGCATTGCCCGCCAGCCGCTTATTTCTTGGCCGAGAGTTAATGGCGTAGCATCCTGTAAATGTGTTCTTCCTATTTTTACAATAGTAGAAAAAGCTTTTTCTTTTTCAAGGAGTGTCTGTTTTAACTCTTGAATAGCTGGGAGCAGCGATTCCGTTACTTTTATATAGGCCGCTATATGCATGGCTGTTGGAAAAGTATCGTTGGAGCTTTGCGACATATTGACATCATCATTAGGATGAATATTTTCTTTACTGCCTTGTTCCTTCAACCATTCGTTGGCACGGTTCGCAATCACCTCATTGACGTTCATATTGGACTGCGTGCCGCTGCCAGTTTGCCAAACAGCTAATGGAAAATGTTCATCGAAATTCCCAGTTAATATTTCATCAGACACTTTTTTTATTGCCTCCATTTTTAATTCACTTAGCTTACCTAATTGTTGATTCACTATTGCTGCTGATTTTTTAATTAGGGTTAAGCCATAAATGAGTTCCAACGGCATTTTTTCGGTGCCAATTTTAAAGTTTTCCTTACTCCGCTGTGTTTGCGCTCCCCAATATTTATCTGACTGGACACGAACTTCACCAAGTGTATCCTTTTCAATTCTAAAATTCTCCATTTGCATTCCACCTCACTAATTCGTGCTACTTCAATATATATACCCATTTCTTATTTTATTATTATGACTGTGTTAAAGGATATAGTTGATTTTGATCACAATGTTGATTGGAGTGGAAGGCGCGAGACTCCTGCGGGAGCAGCGGGACAGGTGAGACCCCGCAGGCGCTTTAGCGCCGAGGAGGCTCACCGCCCGCTCCGCGGAACGCGAAGCGCCTGGAACGGAAATCAACATTCACTTTTAACACAGCCATTATTAAAAAAACTGCAGACATTTGTCTGCAGCCTATGCTTTATAAATTGTATATCCGATATAATAAGAAAGGATTAAAAAACTACCGATTAAAAGTACAATTGAATACTCACCCATAACCATCCCACCTCTTTTTGAATTGTTTATACTTAAACATTTTTAAGGTATCATAATGGGCAGGATTAACAAGTGATAGAAATTACACATTAGTGACCGAGGAGTGAACTTTTTGTGAACATTTGCCTTTTGGGGGCAACAGGAAGGGTTGGTTCAGTCATTTTGGATAATGCTTTGATCAATCACCATTCTGTCCAAGCCTTAGTGCGAGATGCGAAAAAAATATACCAAATGGCTGCAGGCCTTACCGTTAGAGAAGGTAATGTCTTACTAGAAGAGGATATTGCCCATTCAATCACAGGGGCTGATGTGGTCATCAGTGCCTTAAATACAGATGGCAGCTCAACTCTTTCAGATTCCATGCCCTTCATCATCAAACAAATGAAAAAGCATAGAATTAGCCGGATTATTACAATTGGTACAGCGGGTATCCTGCAAGCACGTTCCGCTCCCTATTTATACCGCTTCCAATCGTCAGAGTCTAGACGAAAGAGTACCAAGGATGCCGAAGAACATTTAAAGGCTTATTTATTATTAAAGGATTCCAGGCTTGATTGGACAATTGTCTGTCCAACCTATTTACCTGTGGGTGAAAGAATTGGGACCTATCGATATGAAAAGGACTTTCTCCCAGAAAATCCTTCCTCCATCTCGATTTTTGACACCGGAGATTTCGCCTACAGGCAGCTATTTTCAGATGAATTTATCGGTTCAAGAGTAGGCCTTACTTATTGAAAAAATAGGGACTGACCATGATGGCCAGTCCCTTCACATTTGTCCTATAATTACTCCACCCGAACTGCGGTCCCGTAGTCAATAATTTCTGACGCCCCCTGCATAACGGAACTGGATTGTAATCGCATCCCTATGATACTTATCATTTATATCCTCCGCTTTTTATGAAAAATTTTTCTAATAAAAATTAGGTAAAATAGCGTTGGCATTGGTGCTTGGATAAGGCCTACAATTCCCCAAAACCAATAGTTATGACTACGTTTCCGTGCATCCAAAAATAAAAAGATGCTCTGCAATAATAAAATGGCAGCAACAATGATGATTAAAGTTGGTGAATACTCGACCTTCATCCCCTCACCTTCTTAAGTAAACAGGCACCTGTATAATACACAATAAAGATGGTGGAAAAAAGTTGCAGGAAAATAAACACGACTGGCATCTGAAATAGTGATACTATAATTCCTGTTAAAATGATCAAGGCAATGATTAAAAAAATGGATACATCCCTGATGAGCTTTTTTCGTATTTGCTGCTTCTCTGCTGCCACCCTTTGTTCAAACCATGAAAGGTCTGGAGTATAGACAGGGAATTGATCTAAATGATGTAACCCCTCTTGCAGTTCGTGAATAGCAGCCGAGTCCTGTTTATCTAGTTGTTCGTTGCCCAGTATGATGACTTTCTGTTTCTTCACTTAATTTCAGCTCCCTTCTTACTGACTTTATTCCATTATGCACCCTTGATTTAACCGTTCCCGGAGATATTTTCATCCAATCGCCAATTTCCTCGTAGGAATATCCATAATAGTGTTTCAAAATGATTGGAATCCTAACATCCTCCGGTAATCGCGCAAGTGCCTCCAACGCATCATTCCATTCTTCATTTCTGCTTTCGAAATGCCACTTCAATTTACGGTATACTTCCTCTTGCGCCTGCCAGTTTTTCTCTCGCTTTTTCTTTCTGCATTGGTCAATGTATGTATTCGTCGCAATCGAAACCAGCCAGGTGGAAAACTTACTTTGACCATTATAAAGATGCATTTTTTGTATACATTTCGCCATCGTTTCCTGTGCCAATTCTTCAGCTGTATCAGGATTCATTGTAATTTTCATTAAATATTTTACAAGGAATGGATAATTTTCTTTAAACAACATGGCGAATGCTAAATGGTCCCCTTCTTTTGCATTTTTTATCAATGCATCCATTTGGCAATAATCCTCTCTTTCCCCATCATCCCTATTTTCTTGTTTATAAATAAGACGATTAATCCCGCATTTGGTTCATCTTAAATTAATATTACCCGCAAATCTCGATATGGGGATGGCTTTATTTGCGGTTCTTGTTGCGGAGACCCTCTCTACTTCAGCTTTTCACCATTTTCTCTCAAGTACTAGTTTAAGTATAAAAAGGCACGAATTTCTTCGTACCTCCCTGAATTAATGCCCTTTTCCTTTATCCTTTCCTTTGACCTTGCCCTTACCTTTGTCCTTCTCCTTCTTATCCCACTTTTCCTTTTGTTTATTCCATTTTTCTTCCCATTTTTGCACTTCGTTATTGAATTTCTTTTGAAAATTATTAAGGTTCTTTTCTTCTTCTTCCTTTTTCCGCTTTTCAATCAACGAGGAAATGTGCGGCACATTAAAGCTTTCGTTTGGATAACCTTTCAACGCTTCCTTCATCACTTCACTGAAGATAACAGCAGAACCTGTACCGCTTGTTGGAGTGATATAGTGGTCGGCATCGGTTTTATCATAACCAACCCAGATGGCACCCACTAATTGTGGTGTATATCCAACAAACCATTGATCCTTCAGTCCGTTGATTCCTTGAATCGGAACCTGAGTGGAACCGGTTTTACCCGCTGTTTCCCGGCCGGGGATTTGTGCTGCTTTTCCGGTTCCTAGTTCGATAACACCAAGGAGCATCGTTGTCATATTATCAGTAACAGCTTTTGTTGTTACACGCTCATTTTTCCCTTTCCACTCAGCGACCATATTACCTTTTGCATCGATGATTTTATTGATCACATGTGCTTCCTCTCGCACGCCGTTATTAGGAAAAACAGAAAAGGCTTCTGCCATCTCGATTGGAGAAACGCCTTTACGCAAACCACCGAGGGCGATTGCTAAATTGCGGTCAGCCTTATCCAAGGTAATGCCGAAGCGGTTAACCGCATCTAATCCCTTTTCGATTCCTAATTCATTTAACAGCCAGACAGCCGAGACGTTTTTTGATTCCTTAACCGCCTCATACATTGGTACTTCGCCTTCGTATTGATGATTATAATTACTAGGTTCATAAGTGCCGAACTTCATCTGTTCGTCCTTTAACATGTCCGTGATTTTCCAGCCTTCTTCAAGTGCCGGGGTATAAACTACCAATGGCTTAAAGGAAGAGCCTGGTTGTGCTTTTAACTGCGAGGCGCGGTTATAGCCTCTAAACGCATGATCTCCTCTGCCGCCGACAAGAGCCCTGATCCCGCCTGTTTTCGGATCAACTAAGACACCGCCGCTTTGGACAAGCAGGTCCTTTCCTTTTGGAAATAAGGCGTCATTTTGATACGTGTTTTCCATCGCCGCTTGCATCGCAGGATCTAGCTCGGTATAAATCTGATACCCGCCTGTCAACAATTCATCTTGAGTGAAGCCGTACTGTTTTATCGCCTCATCCAAAACCTGGTCAACATAATAAGGAAATTTCCCACGGAACGGATCGCCGCCCTTGTCATCGAGAACAACCTTTTCATGCGTAGCCTTTTCAGCCTGCTGTGTTGTGATATAGCCTTGCTCCTGCATTTTTGCGAGCACAAGATTTCGCCTTTCGGTTGCTTTTTCCATATTTTCGTATGGATTTAGGGCAGAGGGTGCATTAATTAGTCCCGCGAGTAAGGCGGATTCGCTAATCGAAAGGTCCTTAACCTCTTTTGCAAAATATTTACTGGCAGCTTGTTTAATACCATAAGCACCGTTGCCAAAATATATCTGGTTTAAATACATCTGGAGGATTTCCTGTTTCGTATATTCTCGTTCTACTGCCAATGCTAAAAATACTTCCTCCATCTTTCTTTTCACTGTTTTTTCAGAAGTGAGAATTGTATTTTTCGTTAATTGCTGTGTGATGGTACTGCCGCCCTCAACCATCGCTCCAGCCTTTAGGTCTCGAAAAAGAGCCCTCGAAGTACCGATTAAATCAACACCGCTATGTTGATAAAAACGGTGGTCCTCAATAGCAACAATGGCATTTATCATGGAATTCGGGATCTCCGTGATTGGAACCCCTTCATTTTTATTGGCCGATACTTTACTTGCTACTTTCCCATTAATATCATAAAAAACCGTTGGCTGTGGAAGTTCATTTTTCAGTTCTGATATGTCAGCATCCTTGGAAAAATAATAAAGAAGTCCAAAAAAACCTAGAATCATACTCAAGGCAGCTAACACAATCACCTGAAGTAAATGCCACTTTCTCCAATTTTTGAAAATGCCACGTAACCTCTCTTTTAATACCAATTCGATGACATCCTTTGTCTGTATTCTCTATAACAGGTATACTTTTCGATTAATGTTTGGATTTTATGACTGTTTACTAGGAAATAATCGATTAACAGAAAAAGACAGGTCCCAAACCCGTCTTTTCTGTTTCCTCTATTCTTCACTTTTGGTCAGTTCTTTAAAGCGCTGCTTTGTCATTTTTTCATCGAAACTGCTGTAGATTCGATAATTCCCCGCGTCTAATATTCGAAAATGTTTGCTGAGAATATTTTGCTGAAGGATAAATCCATTTTTCTTTGATATCGCTTTCCACCATAACCGGCCGCCCATCGTTTTCGTTCTGCGATAATCAATACCTTCTCTTGCGACTGTCTCCAATACTTCCAAGGGCTCGTTCCCAAATAAAAATTGTACTGTTTCTGTTTCACGAAAAAGTGCGCAAATGGCAACAACAGTAGACCAATTGGCAAGAACTCTTCCCTTTTCAATTTGCACAAGTGTTTTCTTTGAAACACCAATAATATCTGCCATTTTATCCTGGGTATAACCCGCTTCAGTGCGGATTAACCGAAGCTTTTCAGAAACTTGCATGATAATTTCTTCCCTGGTCACATTAAGCCCTTCCTTCAATAGCTTATAGTGTAATTTTACACAAGTTCCATCCATCATTCAAATCATAAGAATAAAAAAACTGCTATCGTCTTAAGATAGCAGTTTTTTCCGAGACTTTTATTTCACTTTTGGCGGAATACCGCACTGGCTTGAACAGGAGTTTTTCAACTCACAAGCGGCACATTTTCCTTTTTTAGATTTATTTATGAATTTCACAAAATGCCAAATCGCGTATCCAAAGATAGCTGCACCTATCAAAACACTGGCAATCATTTGCTCCACCTCTTTTTAATATATAGGCTGTGTTAAAGAACATTGTTGACTTTGAGCACAAATTGGAGTGGNGCCGAGGAGGCTCACCGCCCGCCCCGCGAACCGCTCGCGCCTGGAACGGAAATCAACATTCACTTTTAACAGAGCCAATAGATAAGAAAGTATACAATTTGGGACTTTCAGAATTGTTCAGCTCTAGCACCTCAGCGGCTTTTCTTAGAATTAAACCAATCCGAACAACCTGCCGCCTTGATAAATAATTAAGGATAAAACATAGGCAATTGCGAAGGCATAGATCATCGAAAAAGCTGTCCACTTTTTCGATGCTGTTTCTTTATAAATGGTTGCTACAGTTGCTAAGCACGGAATATACAACAAAATGAATACCATGAAACTATAAGCCGCAAGCGGGGTATAGTAATCTGCTAATAAGCCCTGCAAACTGGCATCATTCGGTACAAAATAGATAATATTCATCGTCGAAATAATCGCTTCTTTGGCTAAGAATCCAGTGATTAATGACGCGGATGCCTGCCATGTAGAAAAGCCAATTGGCGCAAAAATTGGCGCAATCGCATTTCCAATTGCAGCTAAATAGCTGTGGTCCATATCCACGTTTAAACCATTGGGACCCGCATATGATAACAGCCAGATAAAGACCGAACCAGCGAAAATAAAGGTCCCAGCCTTTCTTACGAAGCCTTTTCCTTTATCCCAAGTACTTCTCCATAGTGATTGGAATTGAGGTAGACGATAAGGCGGCAATTCAATCACAAATAAGGAAGTTTCTGATTTTAAAATTGTTGAAGAAAAGATTTTAGCCAAGATTAAAGCTACAACAATTCCAAGGACATAAAGGCTTAGAACAACAAATGCCTTATTACCGGCAAAAAAGGCGCCCACAAATAAAGCATATACGGGCAAACGAGCTGAACAGGACATTAATGGCGTTAGTAAAATGGTTAATAGCCGTTCCCTTGATGTTTCAATCGTTCGTGCCGCCATGATTCCAGGAACATTACAGCCGAAGCCAATCATCATCGGAATAAAGGCCTTCCCATTCAATCCTACCGATTCCATAATTCGGTCCATAACTAGGGCAACCCGGGCCATGTACCCGGAATCTTCTAATAACGAAATAAAGAAGAACAGAATAAAAATTTGTGGTACAAACACGAGAACACCGCCGACTCCGGCTACTAATCCATTAATTATTAAGGCATGAATAAACTCAGAAGCATTTATCGCCGTTAATACCTTTTCGAATCCGACCGTAACCGGTCCAGTTAAAAGGGCATCAAGAGCATCAGATAAGGGCGTTCCGAGCCAATCAAATGTCAGCATGAACATAAAATACATAAGCAATAAGAAAATCGGCATCCCTAAGATACGATTCGTAACAATACTGTCAATTTTTTCCGACAATGGAATATCCGAATTACTTTTTCTAGCTACGTCCGCCACGATACTCTCAATGACTTCTTTTCTCTTTAAATAGATAAAGTTTGCTAATGATTTACTATTATATATCTCCTGTAATTTAATTTCCAAATTCGCACTAATGGTCTTCAATTTTTCGGAATCTGCAATACTATTTACATATTCCTGAACATATTCATTTCCTTCAAAATACTGAATCGCCAGAAAACGAGCAGAATGATCGGTTTTTCCGATTATTTCAGCGATCAATGCAGTGATTGCTTCCTCAACATCTTTCCCATAATAAACGAGGTTCTTTTTCGTTGGCTGAATTGATTTTGTTGCGATGACATCGACGAGTTTATCACAGCCCTTTCCACTTCTTGCTACGACTGGAACGACTGGTACACCAAGAACTCCCGATAACTTAGATGCGTCTATATGAATCCCGCGCTTATTGGCGACATCTATCATATTTAGACCAATGAGAGCTGGCTTTTCAAATTCAAGTAATTGTAAGGTCAAATGTAGATTTCGTTCTAATTGTGAAGCATCCAATATATTTAACAGGCGGTCAACCGATTCATTCAAGAAAAAGGAAGTAACCACCCCTTCATCCTTTGACAACGGATTAAGGGTATATACACCTGGTAAATCTATTAAATGACCAATATTATTTTTGAAAACGCCGACTTTCTTTTCAACGGTTACACCACTCCAGTTACCGACATACTCATAGGAACCTGTTAGATTATTAAACAATGATGTTTTCCCGGTATTAGGGTTTCCGATAAGAGCGATTTCCATTATATTCTCTCCACTTCAATCTGAACTGCCTCTTTGCGGCGGATACCGACACATTGTCCACATGATTCAATCATAATTGGACCGCCAAATGGCATGACACATTTCACGCACACTTCTGAGCCTTCTGTTATCCCTAAATCAAGTAAACGTCTTTGTACCAGGTGACCGACATGAGAAATGTCAATAATCTTTCCCTTATCTCCTGCTTTTAACGATCCGAACATGTATATCACCCTTATCTAGGTTAATTGAGAATGATTATCTTTCTATATTGACATTTTAACACTTTTTTAGGGCAAGAGCATACTAATTTTGTGACAAATGTTCGAAAAAAAAAGAAAAGCAGTTTGCCTTTCTTTTTCACTCCATTTTAATGTTCTTGTAAAAAACTTTTCTTTGGCATTGCACCGATCACAAGAATGATGATAATCGCACTGATGACGAAGCTTGGGAGCATATAGGTTCCATTATATATGACCGAGTAGGTTGTTACCGGCTGGCCCTTAGGTGCATATTCACCGAAGAAAACGATTCCAGAAACAACATGACATAGATAACGGAGAAAACTTCCAAAAAGGGCTCCAATTATTGTGAATATCATCCATTTCCCTTTATTACCTTCAGCTAGGGCTTTTTGAATTTGACCAACAAAAACGCCTGCTAAGCCCACTACTGTAAAAGCAATAAAATAATCGATAATACCTTGAACAATGGTATAAATTTGGGCAAAACCTAGAATAAATTGTAATAGACCTAGTAAGAAGCCTGTTAGTAGGCCACCCTTTATTCCCCAGCGATAGCACATGAGGAAAATTGGGACCATAGCAATAGAAATGGATCCACCCTGCGGCCAAAATCTTGCCATTAAGAAACCTGATAGCAGATCAAGTAAGTAGGCAAGTGCGGTAAAAACAGCAATTTCCGTAATAAATAGTGTGTTACTTCTCTTTTTGTTCACTCCTGTTTCCCCCTAATAAACGTTTTGTCTAGCTCCAGCGCCCAGCCCCTCGAGTCGCTTCGGTCCTGCCGGTGAAGTCAAAAAACTACTTCACCGGCAGGACCCCAAGCAGGTGTCGGGGCTAACCAGGGCGCTTCCGCATTTCTATTTGGAGTCGGTTGATATCTTCCGTAAACCAGATGGTGCCACTAAATTTAAACGAAAAAAAGCAATGAGACATAAGGAAATGTCTGCATTGCTTTACTTGTCCGGCAAACCACATCCCTACGCTAGTGTTAACTAACAGGTTCATAGGGTCAGAACTCGAACGTTCACTCTCAGCCGCATAAAGCAGCCCCCCCTGTGGAAATATTCAATTGATTCCATAATCGAATATACTATTGATTAATCCCTTTGACAAGGAATATATTACATCCATGTTAAAAACGTATGAGTTTATTTCCCAATTTAGTTCTATCAAGACTGATATTGAAATTTTTTTCTTTCAATAAATAAAGGGTTTTACATAGAATAAGCGAATTATCCTTGTAAGAAGTTTGTACAGAGGGGGTTAATATGTTTACAGATGATCAAACCGTTTTATTTGCCTTTTTTGCTAAAAATAAAGAAAAATTATTACAAGAATGGGATAATTCAAATGTTATCTTTAAAGGGGACCCTTTTTCAGGGGAAATTCGTAAAAATGCTAAAGCACTTCTTAACGTTGTATTAACGTCTCATCAGATGACGGACGAGGAAATTCTAGTGACGCTTGAAAGTCTAGCGAAAAAAATTTCACAAGAAAGAGTAATGGCTAATATTAACATTGGCGACTTTGTTTATAATGTTAATTTGGGCAGAACGATTTTATACAGCTATCTAAGTAAAACGGGTATTTCTTGGCCCGATCTTCAGGAATCGATGAATAGAATTAATTTTTGCTTCGATAAATTTCTTTATTTTGCCGTTTCTCATTATACAGAGGCAAAAAACAAAATCATTGAGGAAAAAAACTTATTCATCGACTCGACCCATCAGGATCGGTTAACACTTCTTGGACAAATGACGTCCAGTTTCATTCATGAATTTAGGAACCCGCTAACATCTATTCAGGGATTTATTCAATTACTGAAAGCAGATTATCCAAATATGAAGTATTTAGAAATTATTTCAAGCGAATTAGACCAACTAAATTTTCGCATCTCTCAGTTCCTGCTTTTATCGAAAAAAGAATTAATCGGTAAAGAAAAAGCGGAATTCAACATGAATCAGCTAATTGATGAAGTATTAAACTTTCTCTATCCGAGTGTTCTTGACGGTAAAGTTAAAATAAACAAGGATTTAAGTGAAGATATTACACTGCATGGTTATGCTGACGAAATTAGACAGGTCTTTATTAATATCATTTTTAATGCCATTGATGTTCTTAATCATCATGTGCATGAGAATCCAACGATAGAAATTGTCAGCTATTTAAAAGATCCTCAGAACATCACAATCGATATTTCTAATAATGGACCAATAATTCCGGCAGAATTGCAGAAAACCATATTTGAGCCATTTTTTACGACAAAAAAGCTAGGCACTGGGCTTGGGCTATTTGTCTGTAAAGAAATTATTGAAAAACATAAAGGGGAGATGTCTTGTGATTCAAAACCAGAGAAAACCACCTTTTCGCTTACTCTCCCTCTTGCCGCTGATCCCCAAATTACATGAATAAACCTAGTATAGAAAATCCCCGCTTATTTTTCTGAGCAGCGATTTTTTTCAATATACACCTTCCGAAAAAGTCTTTTTAGCATATGATGTACTAAAATTTTTTTCGGGAGCTTTGCCTATGTTTACATTAAAAGTTGACCATGAAATTGAGCTTCAATTGTTTGAACGACAACACGCATTAAAACTATATCAGCTTGTTGAAGAAAATCGCGAACATTTACGGGAATGGATGCCATGGGTTGACAGTATGACTGCCCTTTATCATTTCGAATCCATTATACCGGTTTGGCTTACTCAATTTGCCGAGAATACTGCCCTTAATGTTGGTATTATTTACAAAGGGGAACTTGTTGGATCGATTGGATTACATCAAATGGATTGGTATAACAGCACGGCAAGCATTGGCTATTACCTTGCTAAGAAGGCGGAAGGACACGGTATAATTACCCGTACAGTTCAAGCCTTGTTAAACTATGCTTTTTTTCAATTAGGATTAAACCGAATTGAAATTCGCTGCGGGGTTAAAAACAAGAAAAGCCAGGCGATTCCTGATAGACTTGGCTTCAGTAAAGAAGGAATCATTAGAGATGGAGAACAATTAAACGGGCGCTTTCATAATCTGATCATTTACAGCATGCTGGCTCGTGAATGGAGAGGAGCGCCTACCCATCAAAGATAAGTTATCCCTTAATGCTGCCAATAGGCAGCTTTTTTTTGTTCTTGACTATTATTGAACTAATAAATTTTAACAACTCGCAATTAGAATTTGAAATGAAAGGTAATAATGAGACAAAGAGTTATTTTGTAAGTGAGGTGGAATAACTTACTTTTGTAAGGGAACCAATGATTTGGATGAACATTGTCATAATAGCACTCCTAATCGCGTTTACTGCATTTTTTGTAGCATCGGAATTTGCAATTGTAAGAGTGCGTACAACGAGAATAGACCAATTACTGTCAGAAGGTAACAAACAAGCCGAGTCTGCAAAAAAAGTCATTTCCAATATGGATGGATACTTATCAGCTACACAAGTAGGCATTACAATTACTTCCTTACTATTAGGATGGCGTGGTGAGTCCACAGTCCGTGAGCTTTTAAACCCTCTTTTGGAATGGATTCAGTTGCCGATATCAATAAATCAGATTTTCTCGTTTATTTTAGCCTTTGCAATCATCACCTTTTTCAATGTCGTCATTGGTGAATTAGCTCCGAAAACATTTGCAATTCAAAAGGCTGAAGAAATAATCCTGCTGTTCGCGCCGCCGATGATTTTATTTTATAAGCTTATGTATCCGTTTATTTGGGTGCTTAATCGGTCAGCCCGCTTGATCACAGGCATGTTCGGAATTAAACCCGTTTCTGAACAAGATATCGTACTTTCTGAGGAAGAACTGCGGATGATTCTCTCACAAAGCTATGAAAGCGGAGAA
Organism: Neobacillus vireti; assembly: GCF_001026695.1. Classification (GTDB taxonomy): domain Bacteria; phylum Bacillota; class Bacilli; order Bacillales; family Cytobacillaceae; genus Neobacillus; species Neobacillus vireti. The sequence goes on along the minus strand of NZ_LDNB01000002.1, from coordinate 54,817 downwards.
ATCAATCATTCAGAATACAGCTATATGAATAAGATATTTGAATTTGATGACCGCATTGCTAAGGAAATCATGGTTCCGCGAACAGAAGTCATTACATTGCCAAAAGAGGCCGACCTTGAAGAAATTATCGAAACGGTGAAGGAAGAAGGGTATACACGCTATCCCGTTATTGACGGTGACAAGGATACAATATTAGGTATCGTTAATATTAAAGAAATTTTAACCGATTGTATTCTACAGAAGTGTAATGGAGAAGAACCGCTTTTGTATTATTTAAAGCCTGTGATTCATGTGATTGAGACTATTCCTATTCAACAACTATTGGTAAAGCTGCAAAAAAGCCGTTCTCACATGGCTGTTTTATCGGATGAATATGGCGGTACGGCAGGAATCGTGACTGTCGAAGATATTCTCGAAGAAATTGTTGGTGAAATTCGTGATGAATTCGACCTGGATGAACTTCCTTTAATACAAAAAATCGGTGATGGTCACTTTATCTTAGATGGAAAGGTCTTAATAAGTGAAGTTAACGACCTGTTAGGGACAACTCTTGAAGAGAATGATGTCGATACGATTGGAGGCTGGTTCTTAACGCAGAAGTTTGATGTACATGAAGGAGAATCCATTGAAAAAGAAGATTTCGTTTTTAAAATTGAGGAAATTGAAGGGCATCATATTTTGTATATTGAGGTATTTAAGGCAACTGCGTCTCCGATATAGGAGACGTTTTTTGTTGAATATTTTTTGTAATATTTTTATTTTTCTGTTCATATTTACAAATTTTCTCCATAAAATGTTGTTATCAACTCTTATACTATAAGGAAGTTTGACTGTATGATTTAAATTCTATATAATTATTGTTAATTTATACTTTCCATTAGACGAGATTAGAAGAAAATAAGTTTTGTATAATATTGGGAGGTGACTCCTTTCTCGTTTAGAAACGGGATAAGGGAACTTATTTGGACATATTTAATTTGGTTTTAATAGCCATTTTAATAGCTTTAACTGCCTTTTTTGTTGCTTCAGAATTTGCGATTGTTAAAATTAGAAGCTCCAGAATTGATCAGTTAATTGAAGAAGGAAATTCGAAGGCTGTTTCGGTCAAAAAGGTTATCACAAATTTAGATGAATACCTGTCCGCCTGTCAGTTAGGTATCACAATAACGGCTCTTGGTCTTGGGTGGATTGGAGAAAAGACGATAAAAGGGTTGCTTGCACCACTTTTTGTAAAGATGAACGTACCTGAGAGTGCAACCCACCTATTATCAGTTGGAATTGCATTTGCAGCCATCACGTTTTTACACGTTGTGGTCGGGGAACTTGCACCCAAAACACTAGCCATTCAAAAGGCTGAATGGATTACCATGACTGTCTCCCGCCCGCTTATCTTTTTTTATAAGCTCATGTACCCCTTTATTTGGGTTCTGAATGGATCTGCGCGGGTCGTTTCCGGCATTTTTGGCTTAAAGCCAGTATCCGAAAATGAAATTGCTCATACAGAGGAAGAGCTTCGTATTATCCTATCTGAAAGCTATAAAAGCGGCGAAATTAACCAATCGGAGTTTAAGTATGTAAATAAAATTTTTGAATTTGATAACCGCATTGCCAAAGAAATCATGGTTCCAAGAACTGAAATTGTTTCATTATCCAAGGATGATTCATTAGAAACCTTTCTTCAGGTTTTACGTGAAGAAAAGTTCACAAGGTATCCCATCATTGATGGTGATAAGGACCATATTATCGGGCTTATCAATATTAAGGAAATTATGACAGATTTAATTGGAAAGGAAAACCTTTCAACAAGAAACTTGGAAAATTATACCCGTCCGATTATTAGAGTAATAGAAACCATTCCCATCCATGATTTGCTGGTAAAAATGCAAAAAGAAAGAATGCATATGGCAATATTGATGGATGAATATGGCGGTACATCAGGGCTTGTTACCGTAGAAGATATTCTTGAAGAAATTGTTGGCGAGATTCGTGACGAATTTGATATGGATGAAGTGCCAGAGGTTCGTAAAATGAAGGAAAACCATTATATTATTGACTCGAAGGTCTTAGTCAGCGAGGTAAATGATTTATTGGGCGTTGAAATTAATGACGAAGACGTTGATACCATTGGCGGCTGGATTCTCACTGAGAATTATGAAGCTAAAGAAGGGGACATCATCCATCACGAAACGTATTCCTTTAAAATCCTCGATATGGAAGAGCATCATATAAAATATATTGAAGTAACCAAAAATGCTACTAACGGCGGCGAAACTGACGTCCAGCAAATCGCCCTGTCAAAATCAGAAGTGCTTTCATAAGTTTCTAAAAAGACCGAGTAAACCAATATCGGTCTTTTTTTATTTGTATAAAACCTTTATTAATCGCACAATTGTCCAATCAACAAGCCCTTTTTAAGCATATCCTGCTTGTAAGGAGGGATGGAAAATGGATCGTTTAGCAAATTTATTTTTCGTTTGTATCTTAGCTGGTTTTGCCCTTATTCATATGCCAGAAATTTCATTTTTAGCTGGCATGACATCATTTTTTCACGTTGTCGGAGCACTTGCAATTTTAGTCTTTTCCTTTGTTTTGCTTTACCTAGGCATCAAAGCACTATTTACCAAATTGTAAGTGGTTACAATTTTTTACAGAAAAAACGGGCTATATTAAAAAGCACAATATTGATATTTGCACCCTGTTGATTGGAGCGGAAGGCGGCGAAGACTCCTGCGGGAGCAGTGGGACAGGTGAGACCACGCAGGCGTTTACGCCGAGGAGGCTCACCGCCCACCCCGCGGAAAGCGAAGCCAGCTGGAGCGGAAATCAACAGACCTTATTGAACCAGCCATTAACTAAAAGAAGAGGGGCTACCAAAGGTCAGTTACCTGACTTTTTGGACAGCCCCTTTTTGCTTTCTGCCTAATATTATTTTGATTTGAGAATGATTATATCTTCTTCTGCTTTTGCTATTTTAACTAAATGGGAATCAAGACGGCGGTTGATATGCTGAATTTCGCCGCTCTGTTTCTCTTCAATACGTTGAAGAGAATCTTTTATATCGGATAGGTCGATTTGGTTTACTTCTACCCTATGTTCGATACTATCCATCTGTTCTAATCTCGAAAGTCTCCTCTCAATATTCTCCAATGTCGTATTAAATGTATTGATTAAGCTTTTGATATCCATAACATTTTCAGTTAATTTTTCAAATTCCTTTTCCATAGTCAAAAACTCCCTTTTCTTATTTCTTTTATTTTATCACGGTTTACACTGTTAATATGTTACAAAAACAGTAACAATCGATTTCCTTAATATTACTGCTTTACACAGATGTGAAGAATTCAAAACGGAAGTATGAACATTTTTTAAATTCGTCCTATATTCCTGTCGTCAGTGAATTTTATCACAGGCAAACTTCGAAAAAAGAATTAAGCTTTTACTATAAGGAAATGGTGAACCTTAGAATCCATTACTATCTTTATGAATTACAATCAACTAGGAAAAGGTTGGTGTTAAATATGTTAATATCTATTGATGAAAATGCTGCCTTATGGTTTTCAAAAGAATTCGAAATCAATAAACCCTTCAGCATTCGAATGTTTCCGCAATATGTCGGGTTTGGTGAGAAGCATAAAGGCTACAGCCTCGCTTTTTCGGCAGAGCATCCTGCACATGCAGGAATTACAAAAGTGATAAATGGCATTACCTTCTTTGTTGAAGATAACGATGTTTGGTTTTTTGAAGATACGGAAACGTACTTATCTGTCAACGGTCTCCTGGATGAACTACATGTTACTTACAGAGAAGAGGCAGTCATCAAAATTCATTAAAATACGATAAAAAACAAGCCAGATGAAATTCATCTGGCCTGTTTTTTATGATAATTAGTTTACTTGCTTACCTAAGCTTGGTGGTAATAATTTTGCGCTTTCAAACACTTTCCCCAATTTTTCTTCAGCTTGTGCAAAGGTTGCATCCGCCGCTTCAAGATTAGGAGTGTCTTTTTTCAATTCATCTGCTTTAGCTTGATAAGAAGCAGCATATTCTTTAACAGCTGCTTCCAGATCCGCCTGTTGGTCCTTTAGATCAGCTGGAATTTGAACAGCATTAAGCTCCGATGCGACTGCAGCGGCTGATTCACTGGCTGCTGCCTTTTCTTCAGCAGTTGGTAAATCCTCAGGCTTTGCATCTTCCTTCGATGCTTTCTTTTCATAAGCGTTTAAATCAGCATCTTTTGCGTTGATTTTATTTCCAAGTTCCATATAGAACCTAACTAATTCTTTTTTAACATCAACTTTAGGTGCTTCAGTTTCTTTTGCTGTTTCTTTTGGTGTATCTTTCTTATCCGTTTTCGCATCATCATTACTTGAGCAGGCAGTCAAACCGATTGCCATCGTTAATGCGGATAAAAATAGTAATAACTTTCTCATTTTTGTTTCCCCCTATTTCTTTAATTAATGCCATGTTTATTTTACAACATTTAATAAGACGTTAAAAGTAATAAAAGGTTTCACAATTAAAATTTTTTTCGAATCTTTGCCAACAATTCTAAAAGAGTAATATAATAAAAATATTCCCAAAATTGCTATTTTTAATTTAATAATCTGTTCTATTAAAACTATGGTATCAATAGTTCCTACAATGCTTACATTATTATTCAGAAAATTAGGAATAAATTGTGAACTATCTTACAATAATGAAAGTTTTTTTATATAATGAGAATGTAATCAATTAATCTCTCTCCTCTACCTCCATTTATTGGTTCCATACCTTAAACAGAAAGGGGTTGGACATCATAGAGCATACAAGACCTCAAGTGGTTTGGTTTAATTTAACGTTTGATTTATCTGTCATCATTACAACGACCATTGCTGCAATCATCGTTTTCCTCATCTCCTACTTATTTACAAGAAAACCTACAACAAGTGCACCAAAAAAGCGGCAAAACTTTATGGAGTGGGTTGTGGAGTTTGTGATGGATATTATGAACTCTTCTATGATTGCTCCAAACAATTTATTTATTTTGTCAACAGGTGTCTCTCTATTAATGTATTTATTCATTGCAAACCTTATGGGCGTACCCTTCTCGATTATAACGGCAGAGGAGAATTCTGTTGCTTGGTGGAAATCGCCTACTGCTGATGCACATGTAACCATGACATTAGCAATTATGATTATCGTTTATACTCACTTCATCGATATTCGCTTACATGGCTTCAAGCATTTTTTTCTAAGTTTTTTCAAACCCTTTAAACTTCTATTTCCTATTAATGCAATAGAACAACTTGCCACAACATTAACATTAGGTCTTCGATTGTTCGGAAACATTTATGCGGGTGAGGTCATGCTGGCCCTTTTGGCAAGTGCTGTGAGCCATGGATTTGGAGCCGCTATCCTCGCTTCTATTCCAATGTTGATCTGGCAGGTATTTTGTGTGTTTATTGGTGCAATTCAGGCTTATATCTTTGTTACACTTACAATGGTTTACATTGCACACCGTTTAACATAATATAAAAATGAATGGAGTTGAATTATTTTGGGTGATATTACTTTATTTGGTATCCCGATTTCATTTGGTACGATGATTTACCAAGCTATTATTTTCACAGTTCTTGTTCTTATATTAAAGAAGTTAGTTTTTAAAAAGCTGGTGAATATACTTGATAATAGAAAACAGCACATTGAAAATCAGCTCAAATTAACGGAAAAATATAAACTTGAGGCTGAAAAGAACCTTAAAGCAAGTGAAACCTTCCTTAAACAAGCGTGGACAGATTCGAGAGAAATTAGGAAGCATAGTGAAAATGAGGCGAATCTGATTCTTCAAGAGGCCAAGAACAAAGCTAAACAAATCCTTAAAGAAGCAAAAGAGGAAGCATTCCTTTCACGTTCTCGGTCCCTTTCTCAAAATGACCAATTTAAGGGGGCTTAATTTATGAAGCACAAGTTTACAAAATACTTGGGCAGAGTTACCGAAAATCTTGAATTAGGATTTGAAGAAAAATGGATTTATGTTCATTACACAAAAGGCTCGATTGAAAAAACAGCCTGTCTGTTAAAAAATGAAAACAAATCTGAGCAACAGTATCTCGAGGTTTTCTTCACAGAAAATAATGTCTCTGAAGAAATGAAAAAAGAAGTTAGAAAATTTTTTAAGAATGAAAGGACTCACAACGATGCACATTGGAACGAATTTTCAACCTTTTTAATGAAAGCCCTTTCTTTAAATATGGTATTCGGAATTACCATTGCTCTATGTGTGTATGCTGGCTATAAGGCGGGGGCACTATTGGATTCCCAGTATGATATTTATCCCACTTTAACACTGATTGGTATTTTTTCCGGGATTGGCATTGGCGGTGTGACTGTATATTCAATGGTTCAACGGTATTTTAAATCTCCAAAACAAAAATGGAAAGACAGAGAGCAGTCTGCCAATCTAGAACAAATTGAGGTCAGAGAATACCCAGTTATTGATGTAACGATTGAGGATGTTCGAAAAGCCGTCAGAACGTTTTCTGATAAATTACCAAAGGGCGTTTACCGGACGATTCTTGTTCTGGACGATAATAGTATCGACTACCAACAGCTAGCACCAATGCTTGGAGGGATTCCTGCTAAAAAATTTTATATGTCAAAGGAAACATATGATTTATTTGAAGAAAGCGAGAAACAAATTCCCATTGAAATGGATATCGTTCAAAAAGCGGTTGACCAATATGTCAAGGAGCGGAAGGAATATCCAATCTTAAAATATGACCCGCTTCGCAGAGTGAATTATTATCAGCTATTACAGGAGCACTTTCTTAAAACAGCTCCTGAAATACAATTTTATATCACCGATTTGGATGGACTTATTACTCATATTAAACCACAGAAAAAAACCTCCTCTCAAAGCTGAGAGGTGGTTTTTTCTTGTTGAAAAGATATTTTTTTTGCTTTTTTTTCAGCAATATTGAGATAATAGCAATTGACACCAATATATATCTAAAATGAGGGGTTACAAAGATGTTAAAACAGAAAAGTAAATCGCAGCATTTAGCGGCTATTTCTCTTATTGTGATGGCTGCTGGATTTATAGCTACTATTCCAATACCGCAATCACTGTGGAAAACTATCCTCCAAGGAGGATTTGAGGCTGGGCTTGTGGGAGGACTTGCAGACTGGTTTGCCGTTACGGCATTATTCCGGCACCCAATGGGTCTGCCAATCCCGCACACTGCCCTTTTGCCAAAAAACAGAGAAAAGATTATTGCGAAAATCATTTCAATGGTGGAGCAGGATTGGCTGACAAAGGAGAGCATCCGTGAAAAAATAGATACGTTCCAGTTCAGCGAAAAATTATTTTCCATAGTAAATAAAGAAATACATGCTCAGCCGGTAAAGAAAAACATCATTACTCTTATTCAGCATTTGATCAAAAAGATTGAGATCAAGATGATAGCACCGATACTTGAAAAAGAGCTAAAAACCTTTCTCGAGAATATAGATATTAATTATTACTTTCCATTACTTGTCGATCAAATTACGATTCGGAAATACGACGAAAAGACACTTGATTTCATCCTTAAAGAAATTGATGATTGGGCCCAAAAGGAAAGTACGAAGCAAAAGCTTGGCGGCATGGCCGTTGAAATGATTGAAAATATTAAAGCAGACGGTTTCATGCAGTTTGCATTAAGATCATTTAGCAACCTTGTTAACGAGGAGAAATTAGGGCATATGATTCAAAACCTGATTCTTAAAGGTGTTGATAGTTATCGCGATCCTTTTAATCAAAATAGACAAACCTTATTGAGCCACATTAATAACAAGCTGCAAACGATTAAAAGAGATGAAAAGATTTATGAAGAGCTGAATCAATTTAAATTACAAATCATTGCAAATTGGAAACCCGCAGAAAAAATAATCGATTTTTTATCTGAGTTTCAGCAAAAGGCTCATGATTTCGTGGAAGAGCCCAGCTTTTACGATGAATATATCCTTCCATTAGTTATAAAGAGTCTGAATGAGTTTAAAGAAAATCCAGATAAAACGAAGCAGCTAGAAGCATGGGTGAAAAAACAAATATCCAGCTTTGTTGATCGAAATCATTCAAAAATAGGGATACTGGTTAAGGAAAATCTAGACAAACTTGATACTAAGACTCTTATCAATATGATTGAAACAAATGTAGGAAAAGACTTGCAATGGATTCGGGTAAACGGAGCCGTTTGTGGATTTTTAATTGGCCTTATACTAGTAGGAATAAAGGCCTTATTTTAAAGAGCAGCCCTTTAGGTTGCTCTTTTTCAAAGAAAAAATATCCTTTCTTGTCCCCTTAAATTCAGTTCTTTTTCAAAATAATCCTACATATTTACTACTGTAGTCATTATTTTTATATGAAAAAGGAGGCAGAAAAATGGGTATTAAGTTTATAAAAATTTCTGTTGTCTATTTTGTTATCGGGGTTTGCATTGGGATGTATATGTCAATGACACAAAAATTCACTTTCACACCTGTCCACGTTCATATTAATTTATTAGGTTGGATGTCAATGGGTATGGCAGGTCTTATCTATGTCGCGTTTCCAAGTGCAGCAAAAACGGTATTGGCAAAGGTTCATTTCTGGATCCATAATATTTCTCTGCCTATTATGATGATTGGACTTGCATTCTTAGTTTCAGGTACAGAAAGTGCGGAGCCCGCAGTTGCTACAGGCGGCACACTAATGGTTATAGGGATTATTCTCTTTGCCATCAACATCATAAAAAATGTTAAAGAGGAATCCATGTAAATAGTTTGTTAACATACAGAAAAAGACGCCATTATGGCGTCTTTTTTAATATCCTTTAAACACATATTGATCCTTCGGGGCAGTTGTTTTTGACCATTTCTCGACCTTTACTATCGGAATATTCGCCTTAAATGGCTGATAATAAATCGTCGAAATTTTACCTGTAACAGTAATCCATTCATCATTTTTCAATTTCGTTCCTTCAGGCATATCGACAAGCATTCCAAATACACCGGCATCTGCAATACAATGAATTACTCCGAAGCGGAAGATGAAAAGTTGATTTTTGTCAATTGTTTCCGCATCGTTGAAAACAAACCCTTTAAATTCAATATCCTTACCGGTAAATTCCCCTGGGAAGTTATAGATTGTTTCCATTCCGCTTAAATAATTGCTATCATCCAGCAAAATGGAATCTCTATTAATATATTGTTTCTTTTCCTTTTTCATTAAGGTATCATAGTCATCCTTACCATAATAAACACTCGTGTCTGGACGTAAAAATTGCTGTTGGAAGAATGGGTCTCCTTTTCCTTCATCATAAATCGGAAAATGGAATCCTTTTGCTTTAACAATATTAGAATCAAGGGTGGCGATTGGGAAAAACAGTCCTGAAATGATGGGAAAAGCGAACAATGGATAGACAAAAAGCTTTTTATACCATTTATCTTCCTTGACATGATTATGTCCGCAATGTTCATCATCACAAACATGTTCTTCCGAGCGATCTTTATTCACCATGAAAATTTGAACAATTGTCAAGACTAATAATCCATAGCCAGCAGCTGCTGATAAATAAGAATATTTCATGTTGATATACTTATTAATATCACCACTTATATGCAGTTGAAAAACAAAATAGGTTAAACCGATTAATATTAAACTTCTAATCATAGTACCAACTCCTTAAAACAATAAAGAGTATACAAATACACAAACCGTAACTCCGCCAACAATCATAAACACAAGCCGTTTTTTAAACGCTGCAAGCATCATCAATAAATTCTTAATATCAACCATTGGCCCGAATATTAAAAAGGCCAACAAAGAACCCGTAGCAAATGTGGTTCTGAAAGATGAAGCAATAAATGCATCTGCTTCCGAGCATAACGATAAGATAAAGGATAAGAACATCATCACAAGCGATGATGATACTGGACCTTGACCAATAGATACGAGTACGGAAGTTTTCACATATGTTTGAACAGCAGCAGCAATTAGTGATCCGATAATTAAATATTTACCCATAGAGAAGAATTCTGCAACTGCATGTTCTAAAGTCTGCCAAACCTTCTTCCAAAAGCTTGTTTTTTCATGGTGATGGTGATCATGTTGTTCTTTGAAAGGATTTCCTTTATAACCATAAGCAATGAAAATTCCTACAACAAGTGCAACTGCGATTGCTCCAATCGAGCGGTACACGGCAATTTTCCAATCACTACCGAATGCAATATACGTAGCAAATAAAACAACTGGATTAATAATGGGTGCCGTTAGCATAAAGGCAATCCCTGCAGAAATTGGTACTCCTTTTGACACAAGACGACTGACAATCGGTACAATCCCACATTCACAAGAAGGAAATAAGATCCCCATAAATGTTGCAAAGATGACAGCAAGAATTCGGTTCTTAGGCATGATTTTTGCAATCATATCCTCTGTAACAAATATTTGTATGATTCCTGAGATGATAACTCCGAGAGTCACAAACGGTAAGGCTTCAATAAGGATAGAAATGAAAATGGTATTCATTTGGTAAAATGATTGCGGTAATGAGATACCAAACATAGTAGTCCCCCTAACCCTAAAAACTCATGTTAACTACTATACTCGGATTCTTTTATTTCGTCCAACGAAAAATATGGTATTGGTTAAGAAAATATAATCCAACCATTTATTAGAAAAAAACTGCCGCTAATTTTTGGCGGCAGTATCATTGTTTATGGCTGAAATGGCTGTAAGCTTTCCTTCCTAAGTTTCAGTCTTTCATCAACAGATTTGCTCGAGTCGTGATTATAGATTGCCCCTTCCCAATCCCCATACATCGGGTTAGGAAACACAATAAGTTTTCTTCCGAATTCTTCTTTGTGTTTTGTTACAGCATCTATTCTTCCAGATACCGATAACTCGTCAAATCCACTAAAATCCCCTAAATTATCACCAAATAAAAGCACGATTTCATTGGTTTTAGCAACTTGCTGACGCCTATTTTCTTTCCCGCTTTCACCTTTTTGTTTTAAAAACACATGGTCGGGAGTTGCCTGTGGTACACCGACAGCCTGCAAATTTTTAATGGTTATTGCTTTTTTTGCTTCTTTTCGGTTAGTAATGTAGAAAATAGCAACACCCTTTGAATCGGCATAGTTTAGAAATTCTAATGCTCCTGGCAATGGCTTTGCTGCTGCCCTGTCTTCCCATTTACTCCAATTTAACGGATAGTTCTCTCCTGATACGATTTTCCCGGCAAAAAGCGGACTATTATCGATCACCGTTTCGTCCAAATCAAGAACAATTGCTGGTTTTAGCTGTTTATTCTTGTCCCAATTATTCAAGATTTCGTCTAACCTCATTTTTCCTACGTTGTAGCCTTGGTAATATAAAGCTTTAGCTTCCCCTGATGTTTGATACCAGAGAACGGACATCGTGTTTTGTTCTGCCATGCTGGCGGTTGAACTTGTCACCGTCTGTGCACATGCACTAATGCCGGCTAGTGAAAGGGATAAAACAGCAGCACTTATCAATGCAGTAATTTTTTTCATCCTTCCAGACCTCCTTTACTTATACCATTTTAGTATATGGAATAATGAAAAATCTAAGCTTTTTGACCGAGTTTCTTTATCCAAGAATTAAATATACGAAAATCCTGCATTAAAAGCTCCAAAAATATGATATACTTTAGCTATAGCAACATTATTTTAACGTTTTAGGGGGAGGAATTAGCATGTTAATTGGAATACCTAAAGAAATTAAAAATAATGAAAATCGTGTGGCGCTTACGCCTGCTGGTGTTGTTTCATTTTTGACGGTCGGACATAAAGTAATTGTAGAAAAAGACGCTGGAATTGGAAGCGGTTTCACAAATGAAGATTATATTAATGCCGGTGCCGAGATTATTGATAGTGCTGCAACAGTTTGGGCAAAAGCAGATATGATTATGAAGGTGAAAGAACCACTTTCAAGTGAGTATCAATATTTCCGCCCAGGCTTAATTCTATTTACATACTTACACCTTGCTGCCGAGCCAGCACTTGCACAAGCATTAAAAGAAAAAGGAGTTATCGCTGTTGCGTATGAAACAGTGGCCATAAACAAGACTCTTCCACTTCTAACCCCAATGAGTGAAGTTGCCGGCAGGATGGCTGCCCAAATCGGTGCCCAGTTCTTGCAAAAAAATAATGGCGGTCAAGGAATATTGCTAGCAGGTGTTCCAGGGGTTAACCGTGGGAAAGTAACCATTATCGGTGGTGGGATTGTTGGTACAAACGCTGCTAAAATGGCTATCGGTTTAGGCGCTGATGTTACCATAATTGACCTGAGTGCTGAACGTCTACGCCAGCTTGACGATATTTTCGGAAATCAAATCAAAACATTGATGTCTAATCCTTTGAACATCGCGGAAGCAGTGGAGGAAGCTGATCTGCTAATCGGAGCTGTATTGATTCCTGGTGCTAAAGCCCCTAAACTTGTTAAGGAAGCAATGGTTAAGATAATGAAACCAGGTTCTGTTATTGTTGATGTTGCTATTGACCAAGGGGGAATTGTTGAAACCTGCGATCACATTACAACTCATGATAACCCTACATTTATCAAACACGGGGTTGTCCACTATTCTGTAGCCAATATGCCTGGGGCCGTACCTAGAACATCAACAATTGCACTAACAAATGTTACGGTTCCGTACGCATTGCAAATCGCCAATAAAGGGATTTTCAAAGCCATCACCGAAAACGCAGCTTTATTGCTTGGCGTTAACGCAGCGGGTGGAGAAATCACCTATGAAGCGGTAGCAAAAGATCTAGGGTATGAATATGTACCTGTAGAAAAAGCATTAGAAAAAGAACTAGCTGCTATTTAATAAGAAAAGAGGATGTCCCAGCAGGGGTTTTTACCCTGTAGGGATATCCTCTTTTTGTTATAAGATAAGAAAGAAAATTTCGACTTCGAGAATTGTCCAGCTCCAGCGCCCTAGCAGCTAGTGTCCTTCGCTCTCCGCCCTACGATAAGTCAACATCGGATGCGCTCTGCTCTCCGTGTTTCCTTTATCTCAGTTGGAGCGCTCCAGGCCATACGCCGCTGACCAGGGCGCTTGCACTTTTCTTATAAATATTTCCGATGGACGCTTTTGCTGTCGTAGGTAAACAGCATTCTTCTTTCTTCTATCATCGTTTCGATATGGACTGGTCTGCCCCAAAGCTGCTGGATATATGGCAGCACTTTTTCAAGATATTTCACATCCAGTTCCACACCTTCATACCAGTGCTTCAGGTAAAGCTCGCCGTTTTTCATGTAGTCACCATCATTGACGGTGATGTAAGGAAATCCACCGTTTACCCGCATATTCACAAGCTGGTCGCGGATATGCTCCCATTCTTTGTCGATGATTTTATAATCCCGGACTTGTTTCTGGAAAAGATACATATCTTCCCGCATCACCAGGTCCTTATTTAAGTAATTCCGGAGAAAAGAAATATCCGATTCAACCTCACGAACCTCGAACATTTTTTCTCTGCCTGAGCCGGGCTCGACGCCTCTTTGCTTCATTTCTTCGGTTGGGTTGTCATACCGCTCTTCGATATCCTCAAAGATTTTGATGCCGAGATAATAGGGGTTTATCCCTGTTTTTGACGGCTGAACAACTCCAGCATTCAATTTGGCGAATTCAATTGCTTCTCCGCTCGTTAAATCCAATTCCCTTAATATCCGTTGATGCCAATACGAAGCCCAGCCTTCGTTCATGATTTTCGTTTCAAGCTGAGGCCAAAAGTAGAGCATTTCCTCACGCATCATTGTCAAGATGTCTCTCTGCCAATCATCAAGCTCCCTGCTGTACGTTTCAATGAATAACAATAAATCCTTTTCTGGCCGTGGTGGAAATTTCTTCTTCCTCGGTTGATTAGTTTCCTGCTTTTCTTTTTCATCCAGCTTCCAAAGATCATCATATGGTGTTACCGCTTGGTATTCTTGATCTTCTTCCTCATCATCGCCAATCGACCAGGATAGTTTAGGTCTCATAAGAGATGGATCGATATGCTCATCAATCGCTAATACAGCATCAAGGAAGGTTTCTACTTCCTTTTTACCGTATTGAATTTCATATTGATGGATTCGTTCAGCAGTGGCCGCCATACTTTCGACCATATCCCGCTTCGTATTTTGAAAGCGGACGTTATTTTTGAAGAAATCACAATGCGCTAATACGTGAGCCACAATGAGTTTGTTTTGAATCAACGAATTCGAATCTAATAAGAATGCATAACACGGATTCGAGTTAATAACAAGTTCATAAATTTTGCTAAGACCTAGATCATAGTGGAGTTTCATTTTGTGAAATTGCTTCCCAAAGCTCCAATGGGAAAATCGGGTCGGCATTCCATAGGCACCGAACGTATAAATGATTTCTGCAGGACAGATTTCATAGCGCATCGGATAAAAATCTAATCCAAAGCCGGTTGCTATTTCAGTAATTTCACTAATCGCGTATTCAAGTGATTTTCGCCCTTCAACATTCATTAGCCATTCCCCCTTTTCTTCTTATCACAATGTATGAAGTAATCAAGGGAATGATGTAAACTATGACTATTTTTCCAGTACCCATGTTGTTTCATTCAAGGGTATTTTTTCGCTTCTGCTGCAAGCAATAGAACCATCAAATTATACAGGTAAATGTTGAAAACAGCGCTAACATTGATTGTCCAACATTTTCTGTGAAAGTTAATTGCAGAATGTCATACAATAATCTCAACTCCTAATAAGGAGGAGAGAAAAACATATGAATAAAATGGATTACGACCGGGCGTTGTACTATACGCACCGTTCTGAATGGGACAATTTACTGATTTTAATGGTACGGACAAAAGACCAGTTTTTATCGAAAAGAATCGAACAATTCCTGCACGCCTACAATTTTGAACGTGACTACACTGTGATTGAGACGAAACTTTATAATCTTCTTCGTTACATCGACCATGCTAACGAAACCGTTGAACCAAATGAAAATGGAGTACCGATGTATAGTCTTTCCTGAAAAAACAAGTGGATACAGAATTTGTTTAGAAAATTATTTACAACCGGGGCAAAGAATTCCACCACAAAAAAAAACGGCTTCCTTAGTTGGAAGCCGTTTTAACTAACCATTCACCAAGCCATTTCGATGGACGTATACTCCGCAATTGGCTAAATGGATGATTTATTTATTCTCTTGAACCATTTCAATTTTTTGTTCCACAAGCTTCATAAACGCTTTTTCAATCGCAAGCAGTTTCGTTTTACTTTCTTCCAAGCTGTTATCGTTCACCCCAAAGTAAAATTTCACTTTTGGTTCAGTTCCTGATGGTCTTAGACACACCCATGAACCGTCTTCAAAAATATATTTTAAAACATTCGATTTCGGTAAATCAATTTTTTCCTCTTTATCATTCCTAACCCGAAGGCCTGTTAAATAATCTTCTGTTATATCCGTTATGAAAGATCCTAGGCTAGTGAGAGGCTCCGCTCGGAAGGAAGCTAAAATCCGTTGAATCATTTCTGCTCCTTCTTTTCCTTTTAAAGTTAAAGAACGAAGGCCTTCCTGATAATAACCATATTTATTAAAAACTTGCATCAGCCCTTGATAGAGGGACATGCCTTGTTTTTTATAATAAGCACAAACTTCTGTAGCTAAAAGTGAAGCCTGGATGGCATCCTTATCACGGGCAAAGTCACCGATTAAGTAGCCGTAAGACTCTTCATAACCAAACAGGAAGGTATGGTCACCATTTTCTTCATACTCCTTAATTTTTTCCGCAATAAATTTAAAGCCTGTTAATACATCAACCGTTTCTAATTGATAGGCCGAAGCAATTCTTCTTCCTATCTCAGATGTAACGATTGTCTTTAACACAACCGCATTTGCTGGCAATATGCCTTTTTGCTGTTTCTGAGTAAGAAGATAATCCAGTAATAACGCTCCTGTTTGATTGCCTGTAAGAACAACATATTCGCCCTCATCATTAAGAACCGCAATACCCAGGCGGTCAGCATCAGGATCCGTCGCAATTAAAAGGTCAGCTCCAACTTCTTTACCGTCGCGAATGGCCAATTCAAAGGCAGCATGTTCTTCTGGGTTTGGACTTTTTACCGTTGAAAATTCCGGGTCTGGAAGTTCTTGTTCTTTGACGACTGTTACATTGTTATAGCCTAATTCGGCAAGACCAGCACGGACAAGTTTATTTGCCGTTCCATGTAATGGTGTAAAGACAACATGAATATCGGTTTCCTCAGCAAGATTCGGATTCAGAGAGATGGTCTTTAATTTTTCAATATAAACTTGGTCAATGTCTGAACCAATGGTTTTAATTAAACCTAAGCCTCTTAGCTTTTCTTCACTGTCTACCTCGATGACTAATTCATTCTCGATTTCATTTACCTTAGTAATAACAATATCTGCTGCCTTAGGCGTCAGCTGCCCGCCATCGGGACCATAAACCTTATAGCCATTATATTCGGGCGGATTATGACTGGCTGTAATGACGATGCCTGAAAAAGCATGTAAGTATCTTAAGGCAAAGGATAATTCCGGTGTCGGTCTTAGTTCATCAAACAAATAGGTTTGAATCCCTCTTGTTGCCAGTGTCTTAGCAGCCTCCAACGCAAATTCCGGTGATTTATGACGTGAATCATAGGCAATAACAACACCTCGTCGTTTTGCTTCCATTCCACTTTCTTCTATGTATGCTGCCAGGCCGGCAGAAGCCTTGCGGACAGTGTAAATATTCATTCGGTTTGTACCTGCGCCTATTTCACCACGCATACCGCCCGTTCCAAATTCAAGATTCTTATAAAAAGACTCTTCTAACTGCTTTTCATCCGTTTTCATTTCTTCTAATTGATTTTTTAGTTCTTGATCCAATCCAGCAAATTCATTCCAACTGTTTGCAACAACTTTCCAATTCAAAAGGGGTCCCCTCCTATTTCTCTATCCTATATATTGTTTCTAAGTTTTAGTTTGTTACTCCTTCAAAAACCACCAGAAATAAACCGACAATTTTTGCAGGCAAGTGAAACAACTCACATCCTATCATACCTCAAAAACACTATGTTTAAGAGAAGAAATAAAAAAAAGCCTGTAAACAGGCGAAGGTTTTTCTATATAATCAACTCATTGTCAGCCTTTGTGTAAATGCTTAGCATCGGATTTTTCATACACTTTGCTTCTACAAATTGTTCAAATTCAAATGGAAAAAACAAGCCGAATTCCTTAAGTGTTGCTACATTCTTGTTAAATACAGCTTCATATTGTTCAGCCAAGGGAGAAGATTCGAGAATGGATATTAACGTTTGCATACTTGTCATCACCTGAAAAGCGTCTTTCAATGTGTTAAAATCTTCAGAAGGAAGCAATACCTTTAATTCTTCAAATTGACGGATTTCCTCATCACTAAAAAAGTTCGGAAAAATATTGGAATAAATATACCTCACCAGTCCATTAATTTCTTCTTTCTGACTTGGTATCGAGGCAAAAACAATTTTCACTTGTAACCCACCTTTGCCATCCCTTTTTTCTGTCGTATTATATAGATAAGAATAACATAACTAAGCGTGGTTAAACGGTGGTAATTAATAGAAACTAGAGGGATGTGTGATGAATGCTTACAACGAAACGAAAAGGCGAGTGGTTTGAAATAATCATCCCAATAGAATGGAAAGGCAAAACAGTAGACGAGCTATTCCGCCATATTTGGGAAGCTCCCAAAAAATTAACACATATATTCCGTATGGAGGATAAGGTCCTGGTAAATGGAAATCGTGCAAATTGGAATTTGCCATTAGCTGCAGGCTCAAGGCTGCAAATTCACCTATTTGAGGAAGAAACACTACAAGTAATTCCAAATTTCTTTGAAATTGAGGTCTTGTTTGAGGATGAACATGTGTTAATAATAAATAAACCGCCTTTTATGAACACTCATCCAAATGACCCTAAGACCGAGACAGATACCCTTATTAATGCTGCTGCATTTTATTTACAAGCGGGTGGGGAATTAAGGAACATTCACCAAATCCATCGCTTGGACCGGGAAACTACAGGAGCAATTATGTTTGCCAAACATCCATTAGCAGGTGCTATTTTTGACAAAATGCTCGAAAAACGGGAAATAAAAAGAACCTATATTGCAGCGGTACAAGGTCTATTAAAGCGAAAAAAAGGAACAATCAATGCCCCGATTGGCCGTGATCGCCATCATGGAACGAGAAGAAGGGTTTCAGCGTCTGGATCTCAGGCGATTACCCACTTTCAAATGTTAAAAATAGATCAAAACAAACAACGCTCCTATGTAAAATGCTGGCTTGAGACAGGAAGAACACACCAAATTAGAGTCCATTTGAGCCACCTTGGACATCCTTTAATTGGCGATACTTTATATGGTGGGCAGCCACTTGTGAAAAGACAGGCACTTCATGCTGCAAAAATTGAGTTTATTCATCCATTTACAAATGAAAAAATTGAGTGCTTTGCACCATTTAGGGATTTATCAGAGATATTTCATCCGATTGATTTATATACAATATAGAAAAGCCTCCGATTGGGAGGCTATTCTATATTCCATCCTATTTATGCTTAATCCGTTTTTCTAAAGGCACGCATTATGAAGCTTAACAAAAGTACCAGTACAGCAGCACCAATAATTGCCGGAATAATCGCAAAGTCAGCTAGATGCGGCCCCCAGTTTCCTAATACGGCTGTTCCGAGCCATGCACCAACAAAACCAGCAATGATATTACCAATAATGCCACCCGGAATATTTCTTCCGACAATAAGCCCTGCTAACCATCCAATAATTCCACCGACAATTAATGCCCAAATGAAGCTCATATTAGAACACTCCTTTTTAGTATTCACCATTCACTTATTTATTAGCATATATCACAAACCAAAGGCAGTAGTGGAAAGGTTTTCTCTTGCTGCCTGTACTTTTAAAATACCCTATTTTCTTTTTTATACTCATAATTTCTATATTGATGTTTTTGCTCATTACACCTGATAATATTAACTTAAATACATAAATTTCTGACTCTCGGTGAAAAGTAAATTAAAATGCGTCAAACAACAAGAAGTATTCGGAATATTCTAATGTTAAGTTTATGTAAATTTTTTATTAAGATATATCTTTTTTCGACATTTTTCAGATAAACTATTTAAGTTCATACATATTTTATATACGATGGAGGTTCAACAAATGGCATTCAAAAAGAATGACAAATTCTCGGTATTGCTTAGCAATATTTCCACTAACTTAAAAGAAAGTGCAAATTTCTTTACAGAATACAAGTTAAAAAATATCAGTGATTTAAAAATTTTTTCTGAGAAAATGAAGGAGCTTGAAACAAAGGGTGACAGCTATGTCCATGAAGTAATAAAGGAATTAAACGATGCCTTTATTACTCCAATTGAACGTGAAGACATCCTCCACTTAGCCATGAGTATGGACGATGTGCTTGACGGCTTGGAAGCTTGTGCTGCCTTATTCGAAATGTACTCGATTACTCAAGCAGACGAATTTATGTTGAAGTTTGTCGAGGCAATCAATGGCAGTGTTCATGAAATCGACAAGGCCGTTGACTTATTATCGAACAAAAAATTACCGAAAATTCGTGAACATGCTATTAAAATTAAAGATTATGAATCAAAATGCGATAACGTTTTACGACAATCGATTAAACATCTATTTACTATCGAAAAAGATCCAATCCGTATTATTCAATATAAGGAAATATACGAAAATCTTGAGGATGTTGCTGACTACTGCCAATCAGTCGCAAATACGCTTGAAACCATAATCATGAAAAATGCCTAAGGAGCAAAAAAATGAGCCTTATATTAATACTCACGATATTAATTGTAATTTGTGCCCTTGCATTTGACTTTATTAATGGTTTCCATGATACAGCGAATGCAATCGCTACTTCTGTTTCAACTAAAGCATTAAAACCACGCCATGCAATTTGGTTAGCTGCCATCATGAATTTCGTTGGAGCAATGACATTTACCGGTGTTGCCAAAACGATTTCAAAGGATATCGTCAACCCATTTGATTTGTCTACCAGCGGTACACATACAGGTTCGATTGTTATTCTAGCTGCATTGCTAGCGGCTGTTGCCTGGAACCTGATCACTTGGTATTACGGAATTCCAAGTAGCTCCTCCCATGCTCTGATCGGTTCGATAGCAGGTGCAGCTGTGGCAGCAAAAGGATTAAATGTACTGAACTACCAAGGGTTTATAAAAATTCTTGAAGCACTTATTCTTTCACCTATTTTAGCCTTTGTTGTTGGTTATATTATCTACAGTATATTTAAAGTTGTTTTTAAAAATTTCAATTTGGCTAAAACGAATCGTAATTTTCGCTTTATCCAAATAGCAACAGCAGCCTTACAATCTTATTCACATGGAACAAACGATGCCCAGAAATCAATGGGAATTATTACAATGGCACTAATCGCTACTAATTATCTTCCCGAAGATTCAGGTGTACCTTTTTGGGTTCAATTCTCTTGTGCTCTGGCAATGGGAATCGGGACCTCAATCGGCGGCTGGAAGATCATTAAAACAGTTGGCGGAAAGATTATGAAAATACGCCCAATTAACGGAGTGGCAGCTGATTTAACGGGGGCCGGAATTATTTTTGGCGCCAGCTTGATCCATCTACCGGTAAGTACGACTCATGTTATTTCTTCTGGAATCCTTGGGGTGGGCTCAGCACACCGCATTAAAGGTGTTAAATGGAATACAGCACAGCGGATGCTGATTACTTGGGTCATTACTCTTCCTATTTCTGCACTACTAGCAGGAATCTGTTATTTTATTCTAAGTCTAATTTTTTAATACAAAAAAGAGGAAGTAACAAAAGGGCTGCCCTTTTGTACTTCCTTTTTTCTTTTTTGTATATTATAGTAAGATTTTTACTTTTTTTGTACAGCTCTCCATTGCCGCCATTACAGCTCCACGAAATTGATTTTGTTCCAGGGCTGCCACCGCTTCAATTGTTGCACCACCTGGTGTACAAACTTGGTCTTTAAGTTCGCCAGGATGTATTCCAGTCTCAAGTACCATTTTCGCAGCGCCTAAGACGGCCTGCGCAGCAAGCCGGTAAGCCTTTTCCCTTGGTATTCCCTGCCGTACTCCACCATCTGCCATTGCTTCAATTAATAGATAAACATAGGCTGGGGAAGACCCGCTGATGGATGGCACTGCATCCATCAGTTTTTCTTCGAGACGCTCTGTTTGTCCACAAGCGGTAAACAGGTGCTCCACTTCCAAAAACTCTCCTTCGCTTAAGTAGTCATTAGCGCAAAGGGCAGTCATTCCTTCTCCGACTAAAGAAGGTGTGTTTGGCATGGTCCGAACGACTCTTACCTTTGTGCCAAATGCCCGCTCAATATCCATTAAAGAAATCCCTGCAGCTATCGTGACAATAATGGCCTTTTGTTTTATATCGCTTTTAATTTCTTCAATAACGATTTCATGAAGGTCAGGGTTCACTGCAAGAATAAGGATGTCGGCGCTCCTAGCAACCTCTTTGTTATGTAGTGTGGTAATAATATTATAGTTGTGTTTTATTTTTTCGAGCGTTTTTTCAGTCATCGCACTTGCGATGATCTTCTCTTCAGGTATAATGTTTGATTTGACGATTCCTTCTATAATTGCCTGCGCCATTTTCCCAGCACCGATAAATCCAATTGTTTTGTTCATATCTACAACACCTTATCTTTTTACTTATACATTTTATTTTCCAAAATGATGACATCTTCTGAGAAGGTAGTTCTCCCCACTTCTTTCGTATTTTGAACTAAGCGATAAATATTATCACAGCATTGTTTCGCACCCTTAACTAATAACGGTACCCCGATAAAATCAATTTTCAAGCCTCTTGAAAAAAATCCTCCCATTGACATGGTAAAGGGAACAGTCGGCGAGGTATTTGAAAAGACTATCTTTTCATCAAATTTAAATTTTTCCTGTAATAATAAGCTCATTTCTTTTAATGCTGGAACTACATATTTATTCCTTTTCCGTCCTATCGTATACACGGAGTGGCCATCCTCGTCAACCCCGTGTAAGATTAGCTTTCCAAAATCTTCTTTCGTTAATTGGTTAAAATATTTTACATTTAATATTTCTTCAGTACTAAGTTCCCGCTCTGATTGTGATAACTGTTTCAGATGATAAGCCGCTGCTAATGAAGTAGTATGTGTCCCGCCATAATCATTATAGATATAAATCATGGTATCATCCCTTTTTTATTATCTATGTATATTATGTTCTTTTTAGCAAGCTTCAATTCTTTGAATGTATTCAAAAAAAGAGAAGGTAATCAATGATGATTAGCTTCTCTTTTCCGCCTCGGAAATTTAATGCTGAACAAACTCTAGTTAACCTTATATTAATCAAATTAATAATTACTATTAGAAAGCTCACCTTTAGCTATTGAAACACCAGAACTTGCACCGATTCGAGTTGCTCCTGCTTCCACCATTGCAATCGCGTCTTCACCACTACGGACACCGCCTGAAGCCTTCACACCAATTTCTGGGCCTACAGTTTGGCGCATTAGGCGAATATCTTCAACTGTTGCACCGCCTGTTGAAAAGCCTGTAGAAGTCTTCACAAAATCTGCTCCCGCTTTTACCGAAAGTTCACATGCTCGTACTTTTTCTTCATTCGTTAATAGGCATGTTTCGATGATTACCTTTACCAAAGCTTTTCCTTTTGCCGCTTCTACAACGGCATGGATATCTCTTTCGACCAAATCATTCTCTTTATCCTTAAGTGCCGCAATGTTAATCACCATATCAATTTCATTTGCACCATTTTCAATCGCATTTTTTGTTTCAAAAGCTTTTGTTTCAGGAGTTGCCGCCCCTAAAGGAAAACCAATTACGGTACACACCTTCACCTCAGGTGTGTCAGCAAGCATTTCCGCCGCAGCCCTTACCCAGGTTGGGTTTACACAAACAGAGGCAAACGAATACTCTTTTGCTTCCTCGACTAATTTAACAATCTCTCCTCGAGTTGCATCCGCTTTTAATAATGTATGATCAATCATGCTTATAATATTTTGTGTCATATGAATATCCTCCCCATTTTATAAAATTTATATAATAGAATCTTAGTAATTTATCACAATGTAACTATAACAAAAATGCTGAACATTTGTAAATATATTATGAACAAATGTAAAATTTTTTTATTGAAAGGATATTAAAAAAGACTAAAATAGCAGCGATAGCTATTTTAGTCTTTTTTATCTAGTAAAAAATGTGCTGTGAATTGATCTGTAATCAGCACATTTGCGTATCCACCTTTTAAGGCGCCGTAAATTCCTTCAATTTTATTCGGTCCGCCCGCAACTAAGATTGAGTACTCCTTCTGCCGGAGGTTTTCTAAATTAACGCCAAGCGTCCGTTCATTTAAGCTTTCGTTACATATTTCCCCTTGTCGGTCAAAGAAACGCGAGCAAATATCGCCGACCGCCTTTCCGTAAAGAGAATCCAAGTCACTTTCTGTAAAATAGCCTAATTGAAACAATAAAGAGTCCGTTTTAATAGAACCAATTGTAAACAAAGCGATATTTGCCTGGACACCCAGCTCTAATATCTTTCGAATATGGCGGTCTGCCTCCATTGCCTGCTTCACGACAGCATGGTCAACAATCGCAGGCAAAGGCAGATTGTGCGGTGTTGTATTATAGGCTTTCCCGAAAAGGTACAATATTTCAGATGCGTAAGTGTTCGTTTCCGCATGGCTTACACCGCCTTTTAATTGAACAACATGGACGTTTTTCACATATTTCTGCTTTAGTTCGATAGCGATATGATATAGCGTCGTTCCCCATGTCACACCGATAATGTCATCATCCTTAACAATGTCATCAAGATACACGGCGGCCTTTTCCCCCAGGTAATTTTTAATAATATGATTTTCGTATTGCGGGATGGAAGCTACTACTGCTTTTTTTAAATTGAACTTTTTTTCTAACTGCATGGCTAAATTTGCAACGTCCTCTGTAGGGTCCATAATACTAATCTGGACAATGCCCTCACTTTTCGCCTGCTGTAATAATCGGGATACTGTTGGCCGTGAAACTCCCAGAAGCTTAGCAATATCGTTTTGGTTATAATCTAATAAATAATATAATTTAGCTGCTTCAATCACCTTAGTTAACTTTTCTCGATCCACAAACATCACCTTACATCTAAAATATTTACCTTATTGTAACAGGAAATACGAGCTAGTCCATAATTTCTTTACATTTGTAAAATCAACTTTGAACATTTTTGTCTATTTCTATAGTTTAACCAAAAGGTGAATTTTCATCTCGTACTAGGGGGAAAATTGACAGAACGAGTTAGAGGGTTCCCATATCCATATTAGAAATGACATGAAATAGTCATCCGAAATATTGGTTTTCTTCTGTATACTATAATCAGGAAATCATTCCCTTATAAAAAGGAGGCGAGATCATGCAGAAATTAGCGGGATACATATACCGAATTCGAAAATGGGTATTGATGTTTTGGATTTTTGCTATTTTTTTGTTTGGAATTTTCGCTTTAAAATTACCATCAGTTTTAGGCGGTAATGGCTTTGAATATAAAGGCGATTATAATGAAACAAGGAAAATACTTGAAAAAGACTTCGGACAGGCCAAATCATCGATTATCCTTGTTTTCGAAAAGGATAAAGCTGTCAGTGACATGAACTTCAAGAATTTTATTGATGGCACCTTTAAAAAATTAACGGATTTTGATGGGGCAGAAAAGATAATTTCACCTTACGAACGAGACGGAATGATTAAAGATCATTATGCCTATGGGATTCTTACTTTTAACAAAAACGCAGAAGGCCTAGGGAAGGAAATTGCCGAATTAAAGGATTTGCTAAAAAATAAACAGGGCTTAAAGGTTACCATGACAGGTGAGCCAATTATTGTTCAAGACCTAAATGCTGCAAGCCAAGAAGATTTGGCAAAGGCGGAAATGATTGGGCTGCCAATTGCCCTAGTGGTCCTCGTCCTTGCATTTGGAAGTCTTGTCGCAGCTTCGCTGCCGTTAGTCATTGGGATTATTTCAATCCTCATCACCATGGGAACTGTATACTTTTTTAGTTATGGCGCTGATTTATCCATTTTCATCTTAAATATTGTGCCGATGATTGGCCTTGCCTTAAGCATTGATTTTGCCTTGTTATTTATTAATCGCTATAAAGAAGAATTACAAAGCAAATCGATTCAAGAAGCGATTGAAATAACGATTGCAACAGCCGGCCGCTCGATAATTTTTTCCGGTCTTTGTGTTTTTATCGGCTTATCCGGTCTTTGGTTTATTCAAATTGATATTTTTCAAAATGTTGCCCTTGGCGGCATGACGGTTGTGCTTATTTCTGCTTTATGCGCGTTAACCTTTCTCCCTGCATTACTTGCAATAATAGGAAAAAACATCAATAAATTAAGTGTACTCAGGATATCTAGTGCGCAAACAAGCATTTGGCACAAGTTTGCTCAGTTTGTGATGCGTCGTCCCGTTCTGATGGCAGCGGCGGCATTGGCTATTCTGCTGATTGGGCTCTTGCCAGTTAAGCAAATGACGTTATCGATACCAGGCACAGATTCACTTCCACCGAAATATCCATCTAGATTAGCAATAGAAACCTATAAAGAACATTTTATCGCGAAAGATAAACGTGATGAGAAAAAGGTAACGATTGTCCTTGAAACCAATGGAAATGTCTTAAAGAAGAACAATCTTAAAAAGGTAACTCAGGTCGTCAATGAACTAGAAAAAGATCGGCTTGTTCATTCGGTTGACTCTCCTTTTTCTGCAACTGGAGCTAAGGATGGCGAACAACTTTTACAACTTCTTACCAATGAGGATAAAGCAAAATTTGCTCCAGTGACAGACCACTTTATCAGAGATAATAAAATGCTTTTGGAAGTGTATTTAAAAACCGGAGAACATTCTACAAAGGCAAGACAATGGGTAAACACATGGTCTAATGAAGAGTTAGGACTAAAGGCATCATTTGGCGGACGAATTAAGTTTGAGCAGGAAATCTTTACGGAAATTGTTAAGAAGGCTCCCTATGGATTACTGCTGATCGTTATTTCAACACTCATTATTCTTATGGCAGCTTTCCGTTCGGTGCTCATTCCGGTAAAGGCAATATTAATGAATGTATTAAGCTTAGGATGTACGTTTGGAATTGTTGTTTGGGTTTTCCAAGAAGGGCATTTTGGAATGACTCCTGCTACTATCGGTTTAATCTTGCCGGTGTTTGTTTTTTCACTGGTGTTCGGACTTTCGATGGATTATGAGGTCTTTCTTATTTCTAGAATTCAAGAGTTTTACTTAAAAACAGGTGATAACAGCGCAGCAACAATATCTGGTTTAACCTATACGAGTAAAATAATTACCTCCGCAGCTGCCATCATGATTGTTGTTACCGGTGCCTTTGCCTTCACGGGCGTGATGCCGATTAAACAATTAGGTGTCGGGATTGCCGCAGCAATTTTTATTGATGCCACAATTGTGCGGATGGTCCTCGTTCCAGCCCTAATGAAGCTGCTTGGCGACTGGAACTGGTGGTTCTTTGGCTACGAGAATAAAAAACAGTGTAACTCACGAAAAAAGCCAGCCTGATTTACGAGGGCACTGAAAATCTTTGGATTTTTCAATAGTGCTGAATAGCAGTAAAAAAAAGACGACTCTAAAATTCCAAAAGTGAATTTTAAGGCGTCTTTTTGTTAGTGAGGGTATCTATCTAATTAAAAGAACCCTGTTGATTGTAGCGGAAGGCGGCGAAGACTCCTGCGGGAGTACGGGGCAGGGGAGACCCCGCAGGCGCCAAAGCGCCGAGGAGGCTCCCCGGCACGCCCGCGGAAAGCGAAGCCGCCTGGAGCGGAAATCAACAGCCAATTTAGACACACAACCCAAATTTAAGGGACTTTTTCAGCGTCCTCTGATTTACCGGGCATATTTAGGATATTCCCACTGCGACAAGCGCAGCACCCTTTATCAATGCCTGTTTGTTCACCTCAATCAAATGATGCTTTTCAGATGAAAGAACTTTCTTTAACGATTCAATAATGGAATCAGTTGAAACTAGTTTTGTCAATTCCAAAAAGGCACCTAATAAAATCATATTGGCTACCCGGGAATTTCCTAAATCATTGGCTATATCTGTTGCCGGTATTTCAAGCACCTTAATATCCTTACGCTCCGAAGTTCCAACCACTAGGGAAGAATTAATAATCAACAATCCTTCATGCCGGACACGCGGCTCGAACTTGTCAAACGAAGGGTTATTTAAAACGATGGCCGTTGATGGTCTGGTTACAAGCGGCGACCCAACTGGTTCATCACTTACTACAACCGCACAATTCGCTGTTCCACCCCGTTGTTCGGGCCCATATGAAGGCAGCCAAGAAACACCTTTCCCCTCAAGCATTCCTGCGTAGGCAATGAGCTGTCCCATTGACATAACTCCCTGCCCGCCAAATCCGGCAATGATAATCTCTTCAAGCATGTTCATTTCACTCCCTCTTTGTTCTTATAAACACCAAGAGGATATACGGGAACCATCTGATCTTTCACCCACTCAAGCGATTCAGCCGGATCGAGTCCCCAGTTTGTCGGGCAGGTCGATAATACCTCGACCATTGAAAAACCTAAGCCCTTTTTCTGCGTTTCAAATGCTTTCCTAATCGCCTTCTTTGTCTTCTGAATATGTGGAACATCATGGGTGGAAACCCGTTCAATATAGGCAGCCCCATCCAGTGTCGCCATCATTTCGCACACTTTAATTGGTGGCCCTTGGATGCTAATATCTCGGCCAAATGGGGTTGTCGCCGTTTTTTGGCCAATTAATGTGGTCGGTGCCATTTGCCCGCCAGTCATTCCATAAATCGCATTATTAACGAAAATAACCGTGATATTCTCGCCTCTTGCGGCAGCATGAATCACTTCACTAATTCCTATCGAGGCAAGGTCGCCATCACCTTGATACGTAAAGACAATTCGATTTGGCAGGACCCGCTTCACCCCTGTTGCAACAGCAGGTGCCCGGCCGTGAGCAGCCTGCGTCATGTCACAGTTAAAATACTCATACGATAACACCGAACATCCGACAGAGGCAACACCGACAGTATCTTCTAAAATATCCAATTCTTCTAACACTTCACCAACAAGACGGTGGATTACTCCATGTGTACAGCCGGGGCAGTAATGTGTTGGCTTATCCGTCAGTCCATTCGTTTTTTTAAAAACCGTTTTCATAGTCATACTTGAACACCCCTAGCAACCATCATAATCTTATCGTATATTTCTTCTTGGGTAGGGACGACACCGCCGGTTCGGCCATAGAAATCTACCGGTGCATGGCCATTGACCGCTAATCTAACATCCTCAATCATTTGCCCGGCACTCATTTCAACAGAAATATATGCTTTTACTTGGTCCCTTGTTTCGATGAACGGCTCTTCTGGGAATGGCCATAAAGAAATCGGCCTAATCAAGCCAACCTTGACTCCTTCTTGCCTTGCCTTATTAATCGCATTCATTGTTATTCGTGCAGTCGTTCCGAAGGCAACCATGATATATTCTGCGTCATCTATTGAATAGGTTTCATAGCGAACCTCATTTTCCTTTATGAGTGCAAATTTCTGTTGAAGATTACAATTTCTTCTCTCAAGACTCTCCGCATCAAGCTCAAGTGATGTAATGATTTTCGGTCCGCCATCGCCGCGCGTACCAGTTGTTGCCCAATCCTTCTTAAACTGCTCTGTTTCAGAACGTTCGCCAAACTCAACAGGTTCCATCATTTGCCCCAGCATACCATCGCCCATTAAAATCACCGGTGTCCGGTAACGGTCGGCAATATCGAAAGCCTCCTGTGTTAATTCAACAATTTCCTGCAGACTGGCCGGCGCTAATACAGGAAGATTGTAATCCCCATGCCCTCCGCCTTTTGTTACTTGGAAATAATCCGATTGGGCCGGTTGAATATTTCCTAATCCCGGACCGCCGCGAACGATATTACAAATAACCGCAGGAAGTTCGGAGCCAACTAAATAAGAGATTCCTTCTTGTTTCAAGCTAAATCCTGGGCTTGAGGAGGATGTCATCACCCTGACACCCGTGCTCGCAGCGCCATAGACCATATTGATTGCGGCAATTTCACTCTCTGCTTGCAAAAATAATCCACCGACCTCTGGGAGCCGTCTTGCCATGTAGGCAACTAGCTCACTCTGAGGAGTAATTGGATATCCGAAGAAGTACTTGCAGCCCGCATGCACTGCTGCCTCTGCAATCACTTCATTCCCTTTCATTAACACTTTCCCCATATATAAACCTCCATTCTTTCAATCACACAGTTTGCAAAATTTTAACTGGCCGGTAGACAGCGATTACCGCATCTGGGCATATTTGCGCACACTTTGCACAGCTAATGCAGTTTTCCTGATCGACAACCCTTGCCGGCCGGTATCCTTTACCATTTAAATAGTCTGCTAGAAAAATAACATTCGTTGGGCATATTTGAACACAAAGACTGCAGGATTTGCATGTATCCTCATTAAAAACGACTTTTTTCTCCATATGGATTCAACTCCTTTAACTCTCCCAAGGTAATTTCATGTACCGTTCGATAAAAACAACTTGATAATTTTCCGCAAAATCTTCAGCTTCCTTTTTTAAATGGGTTGAAATGGTTGTATATAAAAAAGGAACATCCAACTCCTCCGCTAGACGACTGCTTAATTGATAGCCATTTTGAATATCATTCATCGTTGTTTCAGTGCCAATATTTGAATTATTAATAATCCCGGTTACCTTTATGCGTGAAACTTTTTCAATCTGCTCAACCGTATATCGAGCCCCGGCAACAGTGCTGACATACGGACGATTAGCATTTAGGACAAACAGTAATTCCGGGCTTAAATCCTTCCATTCATGATAATATTGTCCTAAAGCAGCTGCCCCGTCTTTATCACCGCCAGCATCAACAATTAACCGGTATCTAGGATCGTGCAGTACACGATACATTTCACCGGACACTATTGGAAGATCTGCAGCAGCAAGCCGATTCTTTGGGGCTAGCAATTCAACATCATGCTCTTGAAAGATGCTCGCTGCATCTCTTGAACGATAATAAGGGTTAATAATATCCAAATCATTAATGGCGGTTTTTTCATGTTTCTGTCTCTCAGCCAATGCTAAATTAATGGCAATCTCTGTTTTCCCACTACCAAAATGACCAGATAGAATGGTAATTTTACTTAATGATTTCAACTGATTTTATCCCTCCTATACTTTCTGAAAGCGTTTTCAACGCTGTTAATTGAAAAATCCACCGATATCCATCCATCATTATAAAATACTTATCGATAAATCGCTTTGACCAATGTCACACTTCCATTCGGAGAATGCACAAAAAGAAGTTCCGAGGAACTTCCCTTATGACATAAATGAGAGTACTACTTTTTGCGGCAGTTCTGGTACGCTATCTGGTTTTCTTTTTGGACGTTCACAAGATGGCATTTCAAATGAAAAATCTTCTACGTTTGGCGGAATAATTCCCCTTTGCTGCAACCGATCAAATACCCGTTGCATTGCATCTTCTGTTGTAACCGTTTCTGTTGAATCTTCCAACTGAAAACATTCAACACATGTTTCAATAATATTCCCGTCAATTTGTTCTTGAGCAAACACTAATTTAGCACCTGCAATATGTTCTACTTCCTGATTCTCTAATTCAATGATGGTTGTAATATTCATTACTGTTACCCTCCTCATTAAGATAGCTACATTATAAATAATTTCCACTACGGATATTTTAAAAAACGGATTAGTTCATTATTTATTCATATGTTTTTGACAACTTTCTGTCATTAGCAAAAAATTGTCCTTTCCCGAATCAACTGCCAAATCAGACAGATAATAATATTAAAGGAAGAATTTTAGGTGGTTAGCATTAATGAGAAAGGTCTTAAAAATTTATCAAGATGATCTGTTGAGTATTGTTACCAATTGGGGTGCCGCCATCATCATCACCGCGTTGATGATTCTCCCGTCACTTTACGCCTGGTTTAATATTAAAGCCTCTTGGGATCCCTACGGTAATACGAAAGGCATTCCAATTGCTGTTTCAAATGATGACTCGGGCGCTGTATTAAAAGGAAAAAATATTAATATTGGCAGGGAAATTATCAAATCTCTCAAGGATAATAAATCGCTTGGCTGGAAATTTGTCGATACCGCTGAAGCCCAAAAAGGAGTCGAGCGCGGTAACTATTTTGCCAGCGTTACGATACCAAAGGATTTCTCAGCAAAAATTGCTACCGTAATAAATGATAACCCGGAAAAGCCCGAACTCATTTATGCAGTGAACGAAAAAATAAATGCAATAGCCCCGAAAATAACGGCTAAAGGGGCAACCGGGATAAAAGATGAAATTAGTAAGAACTTCGTAAAAACTGCGAATGGGGTAATATTCGACATTTTTAATCAGCTTGGAATAGAGCTCCAAAAAAACCTGCCAGATATTGAAAAATTGAAAACTATGATATTTTGGCTGGATGACCACTTGTCTGAGGCTGAAAATATCATCAACACCGCAGATGAAGATGCCAATCAGGCTCAAATTATTGTTGCGGATCTACAAAGGAACATTACAGAAGTAGAAAGGATTATTGGTCGAGCACGTGATCTATCCGGACAAATTACCACGTTTTTTGACCGCAATGAAGATACATTTGCAAACCTTGCTCCGACCGTTAAACAAAATTTAATCTACATGGAGCAAACAACTGGAACTATCGAGCAAATTACGGACCTGTTATTATCGGATACCGCAAGTGCAGAGGATAAAAAAAGTGCAGTAGACGAAGGTATAAACCGCCTGAATACGCTCATTAAACTGGAAACACTCCTAATCAGCCTGTTTGAAAAACTTAATGGAATGGGAAACTCCAGCGCCTTTGATTCGGAATTAGCAAGATTAACACAACAAAAGAATTCTTCAGAGAATCTGTTAAACAATCTTAAAACAATCCAAGGTCTTGAAGCACCATCTAGAGCATTATTAGAAAGTACAAATCAAATTTCAAAGGGGGTTTCCTCGAATCTTGGGTCAATATTAAATCAATACGATGCCCAAATTGCCCCTAAAATTAAGCAAGTAGGCGATACAGCAAAAAGAATCCCAACCAAAGCAAACGATATTCTTACGAATGCAGAAAAGACGCTTCCGCAAGTAAAGAAAATACTTAGCGATGCTTCTAACGGAATAGCAATTGGGAAAAAAGACATCGCTCTTATAAATAGTAATTTCCCTGCGGTAAAGCAGAAAATCACAGGTCTTGCCGAGCAAATTCGCGAATTCGAAAAATCTAAGGATATTCGTGAAATCATTGATTTACTGCGGAATGATGTGCGGAAGGAAAGTGACTATTTTGCTAATCCAGTTCTATTAAAGGAAAAACGGCTTTTTTCAATTCCAAATTACGGTTCAGCGATGTCACCGTTTTTTACTACCTTAGCCCTTTGGGTAGGTGCCACACTGCTCATTTCGATGCTTCCAGTTGAACTTAACAACTTGCCGGATAACTATCATCCGAATCACCTTTATTTAGGCAGATTTCTAACCTTTTTAACGATTGGGCTAGGGCAATCAGCAATCGTCACATTAGGGGATATTTTTTTACTGAAGACATATGTAGCTGCTAAACTGTGGTTTATCTTATTTGGATTATTAATTAGTGGTTTATTTGTCTTAATTACCTATACGCTCGTTTCCATTTTCGGAAACGTTGGAAAGGGATTGTCAATTGTTTTTCTTGTTTTACAAATATCTGGGTCTGGAGGAACCTTCCCGATCCAAGTCATGCCAACCTTTTTCCAGAAACTCAATCCATATTTACCATTTACCTATGCCATAAGCCTAATGAGAGAAGCAACTGGTGGAATCCTATGGGATGTCGCGAAAAGAGACCTAACCGTCTTTCTATTTATCGCGATTATCACTTTAATATTTGGTTTAGTATTGAAAGGACCAATTGAAAAATATGGCGGCCGTCTAAAAAGGAAAGCCCAAGAAAGCAGGCTGATTCATTAAGGATTTCCTAATAAATTTTTTAAAAACACAAATACTACCATTACTTTAAAAGAAAGATCATCATGGAGGTCATCCTATTGCTTGAAAAGAGGATTGCTATACCAGTTATTACATTCATTCTTTTTTGGCATTCGTTTTCTACCTTTTCGTATGCAGTCGAAAATAATCAAGGAATAGTTGAATTAAGAATTCTTGAAACGACAGATTTGCATGCAGATTTAATTAATTATGATTATTATCAGACAAAGACAAATCAGCGAGTTGGTCTCGTCAAAACAGCCACACTCATCCACCAGGCAAGAAGCGAAGCAATGAATACGTTATTATTTGATGTCGGCGACCATTTAAAGGGAAATCCACTTGGAGAGTATTTAGCTAGAATCAGGGGGATGCAAAAAGGAAAGGTACATCCGGTTTATCGAGCTTTTAATTATCTAAACTATGATGCTATTGCCATCGGGAATCACGAATTCAACTATGGGTTAAAATTCTTAAAGACAGCCTTAAAAGGTGCGAAAATGCCTGCTGTCAATGCCAATGTCTTTTCCGTAAAAAAGAATAAGCCTTACTTTGCTCCCTATGTCATTCTTAAAAGGAATGTGGTTGACTTATCAGGGCGTCAGCATGAATTAAAAATTGGCGTAATTGGTTTCATGCCCACACAAATTATGAGCTGGGACCGAGCAAATCTTGAAGGAAAAGTCTTTGCCAAACCAATTGTAGATGCGGCGAAAGAATTTGTGCCCGTCATGAAGGCTGATGGGGCAGATATTATCATTGCCCTTGCCCACACTGGTATTAGTAATGAAGCCTATCGCCCCGACACCGAAAATGCTGTCTATTATTTAACACAAATTCCCGAAATTGACGCAATACTTGCTGGACATTCGCATAGCACCTTCCCAGGACCCATTTTTCAAAACCTGCCTAATACTAATTTGGAATCAGGAGCAATCAATGGTAAACCTGTGGTGATGGCTGGCGCCTTTGGTAACCGGCTTGGGATTATTGACCTTCGGATTGAACATAGAGCAGGTAAGTGGAAAGTCTTAGAAGGTACATCCCAAACAAGACCAATTGCCGATGATAACGGATTGCCCCTTGTAAAGAGAGATAAACGGTTATTTAAATTAGTAAAACTAGAGCATGAAGAAACAGTGGATTTTATCAGAAAAATAGGCCTATGAGTATCCCCTTTGCTAAAGCTAGGGGTTTCGAAAGAATAGGCTAAAAAGCCGCATTGTCTTTACGAGGGCTACCACAAGTCCCGCTAATACATCAGGCCGCAGCCTTCAGCTTTGCTTTTTTCTTCCGTTTTGCGTTTTTCTTACTTTTCAAGATGATGATCTTCTTAGGAGATTGGAGAAATTGTTTTCTATCGAGTCCTTCAAAGGCACCAAATACATGTTTCCGAACAATATTGAAAGCCCCGTTTTACGTCGGCGTGTATTTGAATCTCTGATCCAGTGACTTTGTAAAAAGCTCTTTTGACTCGTTGTCCGCTAAAAGGTGTTTGGTGTACTTCACCAAATGTCGGAATCGGATCCTTTGTTATAAAACATGACTTGGATGTGTAGCTTTCTTCGCGGATAATGACCTGAATTCCTTTGCGTTCGGCTTTGTAGCGAATCATGTCAATCAATGTTGTGTAGGGGATTTGGATGAAGGTCTGTTTTGCTGATTTTCTCATGTTTACGTCTAATTTCCACCCGGGATTTTTACCAATAATGATGGTATCGATGTCTCTTTCTACGGCAATAGTAACCACTTTAACACTTGCCTTGTGTAAGAAATCCATCACTCGGTTGTTTCTTTTTCGGTCCAATGCAACCAAACGGTTCGTCGTAAATACGCCTTCTTTGGGACTCTTTCCGTTTCGAATGATACTCATGTAATTGGCTCGTAATTTATTGTAGTATTGATTGATGGATTTTAACCATGTGCCCTTGATAAGCAGAGGTTTAAGCCCCGTGTTATCGACAATAGTTGCCAGGTTATCTACTCCTAAATCAATACCCATTACTTTTTTCGGCTCGAAAATGAATTTATTGATTTGTTCTTCTGTTCTTACAATCGCCTTTTCTTGCGGTTCAGCTTTGAAAACGACTTCCACAACATATTGACCATAGGAAGGTACGATTCGAACCTGTTGCAGCTTTCCTTCTGAAAGAGCTACCTTTCCTAATTTCAGTTGAAATCTGGTTCCCGGTAACTTGAGAACATTTCCTTCCTTAATTTCTGTTATTTGATTCGTTAAATAACACGTTGTTCTGCTTGTTTTTGATTTATATTTAGGAATCTTTGGTTTACCCGAAAAGCAGCTTGGATTGATTTTATATTTTTTTGACGCTTTAAAAAAACTCTTCCAATCATCAAATACCTTTTTCATTGTTTGTTGATTGGACTGAGACGGCATGGAAGTGTAATCAACCTGCTTCATGACTTTAAACAAGGCCTCAACAAAACTATACCCAATGAATGATTGATCTTTGGTTGGCATTTTAAAGAGTTTTAGCTTCGGTTCTATTTCTTTACCCTTTTTATCTATTTTCTTAGGTTTTACCATTTCCTTTTCATAGTGTTTCTGTCGAATTTCATTCATTATCGGTAAATATGTTTCGATATCCAACAGAACTTGTAGTTGATTTTCATTTTTCTTTTCTACCTTCAGAGCTGTATATACCTGTCGAACGTAGTAATTTGTAATGTTGTACAAATTTTTGGCTTTGAAGCAGAGAGAATCACAATATTCGAATAGTTCATGATCGGAATGGATTTGTATTTTATAGGCGCTATACATTCTTTTCACCTCCTCATAAAGGAACTTATGTTCCCATTATATCAAATTAGTTAAAAGAATACAAAGTATTTTCCCATATCAAAAACTTAAAAAACAGCTTATATCCCCGTATCTAAAGCTAGGGGTTTTACGCTGCTTTCTAATAAAATTTCTCTCAATCCGTTCATAATTTCGGACAGCTTCGACTTAATTTTCAGAAATACTTCTCTTTACATCAGTAGATTACTTTTATAAAATGAAGTAATAAATAAATATGGTGAATTATGGTGGAGTCTGTCAAAACGGGCTCCTTTTGTACTTTTTTAAGACGCCAATTAAATTCTTAGGAGAAGAGGTCAGTAAATGTCAACGCAAGCTATCAGCGCAATCGGCGTATTTCTTATCACTTATGCCTTTATCGTCACTGAAAAGATTCACCGCACCATAATTGCCATGACCGGCGGAATCATGATGGTGTTACTAGGAATTATCGGGCAGGAAAAGGCACTCCAACATATTGATTTTAATACACTGGGATTACTGACTGGAATGATGATTATTGTCGCTATTACCGCCGAGACAGGTCTGTTCAAATACATAGCAATATGGGCAGCTAAAAAAGTGAAAGGAGATCCATTAAAAATATTAGTGGTCTTAGGAATTATTACCGCCCTTGGTTCTGCCTTTTTAGATAATGTCACAACAGTTCTATTAATGGTTCCAGTTACCTTCAGCATCACCAGACAATTACGAGTGAATCCGATCCCTTTTTTAATTACTGAAGTTATTGCTTCAAATATTGGGGGAACTTCTACACTTATCGGTGACCCGCCGAATATTATGCTCGGCAGTGCGGTAAAAGAGCTTACCTTTATGGCGTTCATCAACAACCTAACGGCTATTTCATTCTTTATCCTATTTGTTAATATCGCAATATTGGCTTTCATTTACCGAAAACAGCTTCGGACATCTGCCGAATTAAAGGCAAACCTTATGGATATGGATGAAAAAGAAGAAATTACTGATAAAACCCTTTTAAGGAAGTCTTTATTTGCACTTACTGTCACTATCTTAGGCTTCTTTCTGCATCAACTGCTTCACATTGAGTCGGCAACCGTGGCATTAACTGGGGCTTTTCTGTTACTTCTCTTAACCGGTGAAAAATATTTGGATAAGGCATTTTTGAAGGTTGAATGGACAACCATATTCTTCTTTATCGGTCTTTTCGTTCTTGTCTCGGGATTGATTGAAACTGGGGTTATTTCAAAATTAGCAGATTACTCCGTTCACCTTACCGGAGGAGATGTAAAATCGACAGCGATTTTAATACTGTGGGTTAGTGCGATTGCATCCGCATTTATTGATAATATACCGTTTGTCGCTACAATGATTCCAATGATTAAAGATATGGGGGAACTTGGAGTCAGTAATTTAGAACCGCTATGGTGGAGCTTATCACTGGGTGCCTGCTTGGGCGGTAACGGTACGTTAATTGGGGCCAGTGCTAACGTGATTGTTGCAGGGCTTGCCGCAAAGGAAGGTCATTCGATTACGTTTGGTAAATTCCTATTAATCGCCTTTCCTTTAATGATCCTTTCCATCATCATTTGTACGGTGTATATCTACTTGAGATATTTAATTTAGGAGGTTACCGATGATTATAGATTATAAATATGACGAAAAGCTTCTCGAACTGAAGGAAATAGCTAACGAGGATGATATTGAATTCTTGATTACATTATTTGATAGTGAGTTAAAGAAAAGACTAATAAAAGTTCGCGAGTTTTTTGAGGACAATAAAATCTTATCCGATATCCATTATTACATTCATCCCAACAACAAGTATCAAGTAATTGTTAGAAAAGATTTTTATAATGAATTTTTGATTCAACTATTTAGGCAGGAATTGCTGCAGGAGATTAAATGGAGATAAACATTCGGCTGCCAAATTACTGGCAGCCGTTTTTATGTCGAATTATTATTTTTTTGTCATATATATCAAATACATAGTATAATTGGAATGCTTTACAATTATTTAAGAAAGCTATTATCGCACAATACCAGAAGCACTTCAATTTGATTTCAGGAGAATTTACATGTTAAGAGATTTTATTTCGAATGCTACCCTTTTAATTGCTTCCTTCTCAATGATGGGAGTGTTATTTAAAGATAAACCGTTACGCTTTTCCTCACCTCTATCATCTAAACTGCTTTGGGGACTTTTTTTCGGGGCCCTTGGTAATATTCTTATGTTGTTTAGTATTCAAATAAATTCCGGAAGCATTGCGGACTTACGACACTTAGCCATCGTTATTGCAGCCTCATTTGGCGGATATATTCCTGCAATCATTGCATCTGTTATTATTGCGATTGGAAGATTCATCCTTTTCGGCTTTAGTAATGCTGCCATACTCCCAGCAATTGGGGCATTATTAATTGGACTGGTTTGCGGAGCGATATCACCGCTTCGGCTTTCTCGCACATTAAAGGCCTTTGTTATGAATCTTTGTGCTTTGTTAATTCTATCAATTGTCTTTATTATAAAAATTGATGATTCACAAACCCTTAAAACTCTTTTAACCATTCATTATCTTATTTCATTAACTGGCGGTTTTATCGCGTATCACTTTTTTGTATTCGTTGTGGATTCAAATGAAGCACAATATAAATTGAAAGACACTGAAGAACGTTTTCGCTTAATTGCAGAATATTCTAGTGACATGATCACGATGCACAATGAAAAGGCAGAGTATATTTATATTTCTCCAGCAGTAAAAGAAATCATCCATTATGAATATCCAGAATTACTAGGGAAAAAGATGGAGAATTTTATCCATCCTGAAGATGTCGAACGTACGAATGAAATGTTCGATAAGGCACTCCATGAGGGTGTTGCTGGATCAACCTACAGGTATCGTTCAAGTTTGGGTGACTATGTTTGGATTGAATCGACGCTAAAGAGCGTCCACTTCGAAGAAGACGGCAGCAAAAAGGTCATTATCGTATCCAGAAATATTACCGAACGGAAACTAACAGAACAAAAATTACAAGAGGCCAATGAGCTACTAAATCGACTCTCCTATATGGATGGTTTAACAGGTATCTCAAATAGAAGGTATTTTGATGAAACGCTTTCAAATGAATGGGCTAATTCGATAAAATCAAATTCTCCTATTACATTAATCATGTTTGATATTGATTACTTTAAAAAATACAATGATACTTACGGTCATCCTACTGGAGATTTTTGCTTGCAGACCATTGCCGGAGCCATTAAAAGTAAAATTAGCGATAACTCAGATAATACTTTGTGCCGTTATGGCGGGGAAGAATTTGCGTTGATCTTGCCTTCTACTAAAACAAAAGATGGAATGAAAGTAGCACAGCACATTCAGGAGACCATTCAGTCACTTAGAATACCTCACACCAGCTCAAAAATTGCTGATACCGTTACACTAAGTATTGGTCTTGCTACCATCGTTCCCAATTCATCAGCAATACCCCAGGCGTTAATAAAAATGGCTGATTCAGCCCTTTATTTATCTAAAACAAATGGCCGAAATACCATCACAGCCTATCAATAAAGTACGGAGGGATTGTTCATAGATAATCCCTCCTATTTATGAACAACTGGGCAGAACGCCCTTTTTTTTTCTTACTATTTAGCAAATTTTGTTGTATCTTTTTGAAAATACATGTAAAATTTCCCTATCAGGCCATGGATGGTGAAGTTAATGGAAATTACAAAACACCTTTTCTTAAATCTCTCCATATTAATCATTCTATTATTTTTTGGCTTTATCTTTCTCGAAAAAAATAAAAAATTCACCTTGGCTAAATCCTCAATTATATTATTTTTTTTCGTTATGATATGGATCTGTATTCAATTCTCCTATAATCCGATTTCTTATGCAAGGTATGATCTAAGAAGTATACCATTGGTCATTGGTGCTCTTTATCTCGGGATTGGTCCAATTCTTGTTGTGGCAACAATTGTTATCAGGAGTTTCTACGGAATTGATGAAGGCTTTTACCAATCAATCATGCTTTATGTTCCATTTTCTATTGCCGTATGGCGGTTATATCCTTGGTTCATAAAGCAGCTGCCCTTGCGCCGGGTTTTCATTTCTATTTGTTTTGGCATGGTGATTGGTGCCCTTACAGTTTTCGGGATGGAACTGGGCAATGACAACTCCTATTGGCTGGATGCTTGGTTTGCTTACCTTGTTATTCCGGCAGGCGGAATTGGGATTATTTCCTATTCAATTGAATATTTCAAAGAGAATATTCAATTGAAGCAACAGCTAATTAAAGCAGAGAAGTTAAAAGCTGTTGAACAAATGGGAGCTGCCATTTCCCATGAGATTCGAAATCCACTGACAGCCGCGAGCGGATTTGTCCAGCTGCTCGAAGATGATCATCTTTCAAGGCAGAAAAGAAAAGAGTACTTGACTATTGTAAGAGAAGAACTACGTTCAGCTGAAAGGGTAATTCAAGATTATTTAACTTTTGCCAAGCCCTCAATTGAGATGTCAAAGGAGATTAATGTAAAAAGTGAACTAAGGCAAATAATCAAACTACTCCAGCCACTAGCTAATAAAAATTCGGTTGAAATAGTAACGGATTTTTCAATCATTGGTTTTATAACAGGAGATCCACAAGCGTTTCGCCAATGCTTTGTCAATGTGATCAAAAATGCGATTGAGGCAATGCCAAATGGCGGTTATTTAACAATCTCAACCGAATATAGTCAGAATTATGTTACAATTATTATCAGAGACACAGGAATTGGAATGTCGAAAGAACAACTCGAACGACTAGGAGAGCCTTTTTATTCAACAAAAGGGAAAAATGGCACTGGGCTAGGAATGATGGTTGTTTATAGTATTGTCCGTGCTATGGACGGTAACTTGCATGTAGAAAGTATTATGGGTGCAGGTACAACTTTTTATTTTGAATTTCCCGCCATTACGTCCATTAGCAAAAACAATTAAGAACCGACGGTGTTTTTCTTCAACCGCCGGTTCTTTATATTAAATATATATCATTGGACTTCGAGAATTATCCTGCTCCAGCGCCCTAGCGGCAAGACACCGCTGGCCAGTGAGTTTGCGCTTTTCTTATTTCCCAATAAACATTTGTGACCAATGTTTTCCTGCTTCTTCAAATCCTACCCCAATATGAGTATAATTTGCGCTGAGAATATTTTTTCGATGTCCTTCACTATTCATCCAAGCAGTTACCACTTCTTGCGGCGAGGGTTGTCCTTGGGCAATATTTTCTCCCGCAGATTTATATGTCACGCCAAAATCTCTCATCATGTCAAACGGGGAGCCATAAGTTGGACTAGTATGTGAAAAATAATGATTTTGCTGCATATCTAGCGCCTTCTTTTGTGCAACGCTGTTCAACTGAGTATCTGCTTTTAACGCCGGAAGCCCATTTTTACTTCGCTGTGTATTGGTTAAATCGATGACCTGTTGGACAAATTGACTAACAGTTCCAGTCGCTGGTGCGTTGGATTGTGTCTGTCCAGGCTGCTTTGTTCCTGGCGTTTGCTTTGGTGCTGCTGGTGCTGGTTGTGTTTGCTTCGGCGCTGCTGGTGCTGGTTGTGTTTGCTTCGGCGCTGCTGGTGCTGGTTGTGTTTGCTTTGGAATTGGTTGTGTCTGCTGCGGCACATTATATTGTACCGGTTCTTTGGCTGTTGGTCTTTGCTGCTGATAATACGATGGAGCTTGTTGAACTACGCCTGACTGAAACCCATTTCCTTGACTTGGATCAATGGTAATAAATTGATATTTCGCATCTTTTATTAACACAGCCCTTGTGTGAGGATACTGATCGCTGTTCATGGTTGTTTGATAAGCTGAAATCATATCATCGTTTTTTCTGTTATTATCTTTTACATTAAAGAGATTTA
The DNA here is from genome assembly GCF_001026695.1 of Neobacillus vireti. Classification (GTDB taxonomy): domain Bacteria; phylum Bacillota; class Bacilli; order Bacillales; family Cytobacillaceae; genus Neobacillus; species Neobacillus vireti. The sequence continues at coordinate 12,978 of NZ_LDNB01000002.1, read as the reverse complement.
AATCATCCCGTCCTCGATAACGGTCATTCACAGTAAATGGTCCATTATTGTCAATTCCGTTATTATAACGAACATCAAGAGGATTGTTTCGGTTTGTATTCATCCCTATCCTATCGTTTGTATGGTCATTAAGATTATTTTTATTGTTGGTATTACAAGCAGCAAGTCCCATTGTCAAGATCGCTGTTAATAAGACACCGACAGGTTTTTTTATCAAGCTAACTTCCTCCTTTTGAAAAAAAATTTCTTACTTTATTATTTTTCTTTTGTTCAGGAGAAAGTATGAATGGTAATAAACGTCTTAAGGACCAATATCACTATGATCGTTTCATCTGAATCATAAATTTGTAACGGTCCGCACGGTATACTGATTTCACAAATTCAACAGGAGTACCATCTTTTAGAAAAGAATTTCTTTGGATTAGCAGTACTGGTGCCCCTTTAGTGATTTTTAAATATTTTGCTTCGTCTAGACTAGCAATTGACGACTCGATAATTTGTGAGGCGCTGTCAATGCTTAGGTCTAATTGATTTTCAATATGCGCGTATAAAGATTGGTTCACAATTTGTTCGGTAATACCCTTAATGAGATTCGCTGAAATATAATTAGTTTCTAAGGCCATTGGTACCCCATCTGCTAAGCGAATTCGTTTGATATCATAGACTGGATCATCTTCGGAAATAGATAGCTGTGCGGAAATCTGACTTGTGGCCGGAATAATCTTCAAGTGAATCAGTTCGCTCCCCGGCTCCAACCCCCTAGCTTTCATATCCTCCGTAAAACTTGTCAAACCTTGAAGCGTTTGTTCAATTTTCCGCTCAGAGACAAAAGTTCCCTTTCCTTGGATACGATGTAGATATCCCTCATTGACTAGCTGTGTGAAGGCCTGTCTCACTGTCATTCGACTAATTTGGTATTTCTCTGCATATTCTCTTTCTGCTGGCAATGAATCTCCAGGTCTTAACTCACCTTTTTCAATTAACTGTTTAATGTGTTCTTCCAGTTGATAATAAAGCGGAATGGGGGAATTCTTATTAATCATTCTCCTCTTACACCTTTCTGAATTAACCCGCCAGATACGGGATTTTGAATATCTTATTTAAAGGAACAATATTTCAGGGGCTAACCCGTTAATCAGCAACTGCCGCTTTATCCGCAATTATCGTAACATGTGGATGATTTTTCAAAATAGATGCAGGGAATTTTTCATCGACATGACCGTTCATAAGTTTTTCCAGTGCTTCTTTTTTACTTTCCCCGGAAACGAGGAGCAAAATTTCTTTACTTTTCATTATGGTTGAAATCCCCATCGTGATTGCCATTGTAGGAACTTCCTCCAATTGGTTAAAAAATCTTGCGTTTGCTTCAATTGTAGAGGGAGCTAAATCGACAATATGTGTTTTGGATTGAAAGGATGTCCCAGGCTCATTAAATCCAATATGGCCATTACTGCCAATTCCAAGGATTTGTAAATCAATTCCTCCGTTTTCTGCGATTAATTCTTCATAACGAAGACATTCGGTTTGCATATCACCAACATCTCCTTGTGGGACATGTGTTTTCTCTTTGTTAATATCAATATGATTGAAAAACAAGTCATTCATGTAATAGCGGTAACTATTCTTATCTTCACCTGATAGTCCGATGTATTCGTCTAAATTAAAAGTGGTTACGTTTAGATAAGATGTCCCGTTGTTTTGATAATCTTCGATTAAATGTTTATAAGTACCGATTGGTGTCCCACCTGTAGCTAAGCCAAGTTTAATACCTGGAACTTTCGTTACCCTGTCGATAATATATTCAGCAGCCTTTTCACTCATTTGCTGATAATTGTCTACTTTAATCATTTTCATTTTTATCATCCTTTCTAAAAGCGGTTAATCCGCGGCAAATGGTCATATAGACCTCCATATTATCATCGATAATAACGATATCTGCATCTTTCCCTACTGTTATACTGCCTTTCCGATCATAAATATTCAATTGTTTGGCAGGATTCACAGCTGCCATTTGAATAGCCTCCATAAGGGAACAGCCTGTATAGGTCAAAGTATTTTTCACAGCATGTCCAAGCTTCAAAATGCTTCCTGCAAGTGTTCCGTCCTCAAGAACTGCCTTCCCATCTTTTACGGTAACTTCTTGACCACCGAGGTCATATTGGCCATTTTTCAAGCATTTTGCCCGCATCGAATCTGTAATTAAAATTAACCCCTCGCTCTGTTTTTGTTTGAAAGCGAGCTTTACCATTTCTGGATGAACATGGACCCCATCGACAATGATTTCAGCGATTAATTCATCGCGCAAAAAGGCGGCACCAACCACACCTGGTTCACGATGGTGTAATCCTCTCATTTGATTAAAGAGATGGGTAACGTGATTTGCACCTGCTTCAATTGCTTCGTTTACCTCTTCAAAGGTTGCATCTGTATGACCAATTGAAGCAATGATTCCCTCTTCCTTTAAATAACGAATCATTTCTAATCCCCCAGGCCGTTCGGGTGCTAAGGTGACAAGTCTAATATTTCCTTTTGTCAGCTCCTGCCACTCCTTAAATAAGGCAAGATCTGGGTCGATGATATGTTGGATTGGCTGTGCGCCTGCTCTTTTAGCGTTCACAAATGGTCCTTCAAGATGCAGACCAAGTATTTCAGCTTTACCCACAGATTGCTGACCTTCGATATAGTGTCCGGCATTTATTAATGCCCGTTCAATTTGTTTCCCTTCTTGCGTTATAGTGGTCGCTAAGAAGCTAGTTGTTCCTTCTTTAGGGAGAGCTCTGACCATTGTATCAAGCGCTTCCTTTGTCGCATCCATTGTATCGGCTCCATTAACTCCATGAATATGAACATCGATAAAGCCTGGAATTGCCTTAAAGCTGGCTGGAAGTTCAATTACTTCACATTCATCTTCATTTGTTAGCTGATCGATTGATCCTATTTCCATTATTTTTTGGCCTTTTATGCGCACATATCCTTTTTCAATCATATTTTTTTCTGTATAAACTTGGATTCCTTTAAGTAAAATAGGAATATCTTTCAAGGTCATCTTTATTACATCCTTTCGGGTTATACCTTAATCTTAACATTAGCGGTGTATAGTAGTCTATACCAATAGTCAGACCAAAAATTGGCAGGTGTGAGGCACCTGCCAATTTTTCTTTACGCATTCAAACTTGTTTCTTCTTTTTGAAAGAAGCTCTTCATCGCATGAAAAACATCTGCTTTTTGTTTGAGAATATAATAGCGGAAATGTTCATCCTTGATGTTCTTGTAAGCAGACATTAAGGTCGAATGGCGGTTATACTGATTGACCTCACCATATCCGAACATATTCGATACCTTCATTAATTCTTCGACTAATTTCACACAGCGGGCATTATCCGATGTGAGATTATCACCGTCTGAAAAGTGGAATGGGTAAATGTTGAACTTTCGTGGGCTATATTTGGCATCAATGATCTCCAGGGCTTTGCGGTATGCGGATGAACAAATCGTTCCACCGCTTTCTCCTTTCGAAAAGAAGTCTTCCTCAGAAACAACCTTTGCCTCAGTATGATGGGCAATAAACTCAATTTCGACCGTTTCATACTTTGTTCTTAAGAAACGGGTCATCCAAAAGAAAAAGCTGCGCGCCATATATTTTTCCCATATTCCCATACTTCCGCTCGTATCCATCATTGCGATGACTACTGCTTTCGAATCTGGTTTCACGATTTCATTCCATGTTTTGAATTTCAAGTCATCCTTATAAATCGGGTGAAATGCCGGTTTTCCACTCATGGCATTCCGTTTAAAAGCAGACATCATCGTCCGTTTCTTATCAATATTCCCCATTAAACCCGTTTTGCGGATATCGTTGAATTCAATGTTTTCAACTAAATGTTCTTGCTCTTCTTTTCTTTTAAGATTTGGAAGCTCTAATTGCTTAAATAATGCTTCCTCCAGCTCCATTAATGACACTTCTGCCTCAAAATAATCCTCACCGGCTTGATCCCCTGCTCCTTGGCCTTTGCCTGGTCCTTTCTGCCCGCTTGAGCCGTCACGTGCCACTACGTCCCCAACTTGACTGTCACCGTTTCCCTGGCCCACGTGTTTGTTTTTGTCATAATTATACCGAATTTTATATTCGTCCAATGAACGTATTGGAATTTTAACAACATCCCGGCCATTTGACATGATAATGCTCTCTTCTGTAATTAAGTCTGGAAGATTGTTGCGTATTGCCTCCTGGACTTTTTCCTGATGCCGCTGCTGGTCATCGTGGCCTTTACGGTGGAGGGACCAATCTTCTCTTGAAATGACAAATTGATGGTTGTTAACAGACAATGTAAACCCCTCCTTATCAAATTATTCAACTTCAAACTGCACACTTTTGAATCACTAACATACAATAACGCGAATGAAAAAATTAGATAAAAGATAGATTACTTTATCCTATGCAGAAACGAAAAATAATTTACAAAGAATTTCGACAATTGGTTTTTTGCCTATTAAATTTGGACAGGATATACGAAAAGCGCAAGCGCCCTGGTCAGCGGCGTATGGCCCGGAGCGCTCCAACTGAAGGAAACACGGNGCTTCGCTGCCCGATGTTGACTTATCGTAGGGCGGAGAGCGAAGGACATTAGCCGCTAGGGCGCTGGAGCTGGACAATTCTCAAAGTCAGAATGCGTTCTTATCTTTTTAAAAAATAGGACTGGCAGATTCGTTCTGCCAGTCCTCACTATATTAACCCTCAATTATCTATTTAATAGGCTTCCGACATATCTCAGCAATTCATTTGCTGATGTCGAGTTGTAGCCATGTTCGTCAATTAACCGGGCCACAACATTATTGATTTTCTTCAACTGTTGTTCGTCAGGCGTTTTTGATGAGGTGGTAATCTTCACTACATCTTTTAAATCAGCGAACAGCTTCTTCTGGATCGCCTCACGCAGGCGGTCATGGGAGTTATAATCAAACCTTTTACCTTTTCTAGCAAAGGCTGAAATTCTAATTAATACCTCTTCCCTGAAGGCCTTTTTCGCATTTTCAGAAATACCAATTTGTTCCTCAATCGAGCGCATCAGTTTTTCATCCGGATTGATTTCTTCCCCAGTTAACTGGTCACGAAGCTTTGATTTATTGCAATATGCCTCAACATTGTCCAGATAATTATCCATTAATGTTTTTGCCGACTCTTCATACGAGTAGACAAATGCTTTTTGAACCTCATTCTTGGCAATATTATCATATTCTTTTCGGGCTAAGGAGATATAATTCATATATCGTTCCCTGAGCTCAGCCGTTATTGACGGATGTTGATCCAGCCCGTCTTTAAGAGATCTTAAAACATCTAGAGCATTAATAGAAGGCACTTCTTTTCGAATGATAGTGGATGAAATTCGGTTTATCACATACCTCGGGTCAATCCCGCTCATGCCTTCATCTGGATATTCCTTTTTCAATTCATCAATGTCTGCCATATTAAACCCTTCCACGCTTTCACCATCATAGAGGCGCATTTTCTTCAACAAATCAACATCGCCTTTTTTCGGTTCCTTAAGTCGTGTAAGAATGGTAAACATGGCTGCCACCTTTAACGTATGCGGGGCAATATGAACATCAGATACATCACTTTCGTTGATCATCTTTTCATAAATTCTCTCTTCTTGAGATGCCTTTAAATTATAGGGAATTGGCATAACAATAATCCTGGAATGGAGCGCTTCATTTTTCTTATTAGAGATAAAAGAGCGATATTCTGTTTCGTTGGTGTGCGCGACGATCAATTCATCAGCACTAATTAACGCAAACCTGCCTGCTTTAAAGTTCCCTTCTTGTGTTAGCGACAGCAAATGCCAGAGGAATTTCTCGTCACATTTTAACATCTCCTGGAACTCCATCATTCCCCGGTTCGCTTTATTAAGTTCGCCATCGAAACGATAGGCCCTTGGATCTGATTCCGACCCAAACTCCGCAATCGTTGAAAAATCAATACTTCCTGTTAAGTCGGCAATATCCTGTGACTTAGGATCGGATGGACTAAACGTACCGATTCCTGTTCGTTTATCTTCTGAGAAGAAGATTCGTTCCACTAATACGTCCTCAATACGACCGCCATATTCTTGTTCAAGCCGCATCATGTTCAGCGGTGAAAGATTGCCTTCAATCCGAATCCCATACTCCTCATGGAAATCCTTGCGTAAATGATGTGGAATTAGGTGAAGTGGATCCTCATGCATCGGACATCCTTTAATAGCAAATACAGAGCCTCTATCCGTGAGTGAATAGGCTTCTAGCCCTCTTTTTAGCATCGTGACAAGCGTGGACTTTCCCCCGCTTACCGGACCCATTAACAGTAAAATACGCTTTCTTACATCAAGCCTTTTTGCTGCCGGATGAAAGTATTCTTCAACAAGCCGCTCAAGTGATTCCTCTAATCCAAATAATTGGTTGCTAAAAAACTCATACTTCTTCGTCCCTTTTTCTTCGGTGATTCCAGCGTCCTTAAGCATATTATAAACCCGTGAATGCGCAGATTGTGCTACCCATGGCTTCTCTTTCAACAACTGTAAATAATCAGCAAACGATCCTTCCCAACGGAGCTTTTCCTCTTCTTCACGAAACATCTCGATTTTTTTTAGAATATCCATTTATACCCTCCCCTGTAGCTTAATCAGAGACGATTAATATACTCTATGCACCTATAGACTTGAACATGCGTGACCCAAATGAGTTACTGTCTATCTTTTTTGTTACAATAAAACGAATCTTGCCCTTTTCATTTTTGAAAGTTAGGCTATAATAAAAATATATATATACATCCATAATGAAAAGTTGTATGACGAAGGGGGCAATACATAACATGAACACTTTCATTGTTATTTTAGTAATGATTGCATTCTTAGCAGCAATCTTCACTTCAGGTTATAATGATAAGCCAGGCTCAACTAAATAAGTACGAAAAAAGCTGCCGTAATCAGGCAGCTTTTTCGTTTAGGTTAAATGAGCGTAGTTTTGCTGGCGCAATGCCTCGTAAATGAGAATGGCCGCCGTATTAGATAAATTTAAGGAACGAATATGATCGGTCATCGGAATCCTTAGTGCAACATCTTTGTTTTTTTCAATAACATCTTTTGGGAGTCCCGTTGTTTCCCGGCCAAATATAAAATAATAATCTTGGCTTGGATCACTATAATCAAAAGTACTATGTGGCTTATTCCCGAATTTGGTTAGATAGAAAAATTGACCACCAGCATTTTTTTGATAAAATTCATCTAAGGAATCATAATAAACGATGTTTACATATTGCCAATAATCCAATCCGGCTCTTTTTAACATCTTATCATCCGTTGAAAAGCCTAATGGCCGAATTAGGTGCAAAGTGGTATCTGTACCGGCACAGGTCCGGGCAATGTTCCCCGTGTTAGAAGGAATTTGTGGTTGATATAAAACTACATGAATGGACACGAATTTCACCTCATAAGAAAAGCGCAAGCCCCCTGTTCAAAGGCGTCTCGCCGCTAGGGTGCTTGCTCTAGACAATTATTAAAACTCTAACAAGAATTATACCACTTTCCTTCATCCGTTCAAGGACTAACAATTATTCATCGACAATGGTAAAAAACTTATATTTGATATTTGGAGTATAGGCAGAAGAATCCTCATAGGCCCAGTACCTCATCCTGCTGTTATAAGTATGGGCATTAACTAACGGCTCCCCATTTGCATCTTTGCCCGTAACAATCGTATTATGATTGAATCGCCCGTCCCCTTCAAAATCGTAGCAAATGACATCTCCTAATAACAGCTGATCCGGACTGCTCACTTCTCTTGCTCTTAAGCCGATTTTGGAATTAGCCAAGTACATGCGCAATGAATGGGCCATCGTCCAGCTATAGCTCCAGTTTTTATTTTGCAGCCACCACCCACTCCCACGATTCGGAAATCCCCTCATCGGTGCCCCGCCTGCTCGAACACATTGGGAGATAAAGTTCGTACAATCATTTTCAAACCTTTTATAGGCGGGATTATAACTATTCCACCAGCGCTCCGCGTACTGCACCGCCCTTAAGCGATTATATTGATAGCTTAAGCGCTCTTCATCACTATCAAAATCAGGTATAGCAGTGGTCGCATCGTGTTCTTGATACTCTGGTTTTATTTCCTCGTCCGAAACCAACACGTCTTTATAAAACTTGGCCACTCTTATTTCCACTTCTTCTTCCATATAAAGAATACCCTTTTGTTTTATTAAGTATTGATAATGGGCAAGGTATTTAACGGTTTGAAATTCTTCTTCGTCCGATTCTTCCATGATTCTGCCGGCTGCTTTCACTTTTACAATTTCTGCGGATCTCTTGGCAAACGCCTGTTGCTTTTTTTCAGCCTTTGGAAAAAAAATCTTGTGACTTCTTTTATCAGAGACAAATTGTTGTACCCTCGTATCAAATAGCTTCTGAAACGATTTATTCACAGCCTTCCACTCCTCTCAATTCATACATATGAGAGAAAGGAGAATTTCAAAACTAACAAGAGTTGCAGCTTCCAACCCTTTAGCTGTAAAACTTTAATCCTTTTTCGATTTCAGTTAGCACATTTTTATCTGATTCACTGCTTAGTGCACTTTTTAAGGCAATTAAAGCCGTTTCGCCGCCAATTTTTCCAAGCGCCCAGGCAGCCGTCCCTCTCGAAACAGGACTAGCTTCATTTTCTAGGACCTCAATTAAGTTAGGCACTGCTGTTTCATCCTTAAAATGGGCGAGTGCCATGATGGCATTCCTTTGAATTGGCTTCTTCCCTCTCCAGGATCCTGATACATCGCCAAACTGGTTTTTGAATTCACGGTTACTTAATTTTAATATCGGCTTCAATAATGGTTTGGCCACTTCTGGATCTGGTTCCATTTCATCATGGAAATGAAAGTTCTTCCCTTTATTGTGCGGACAAGCTGTTTGACAGGAGTCACATCCATAGACACGATTGCCAATCTTATCCCTAAATTCATCAGGAATAAACCCTTTCGTTTGTGTTAAAAAGGATATACAACGCTGGGCATTAATCTGTCCCCCCTGCACCAAAGCACCTGTCGGACAAGCCTCCAAACACTTTGTACAGGACCCGCATTGATCCTCAATTGGCGTATCCGACTCAAATGGCAGGCTGGTTATCATTTCGCCAATGTATACATAGGAGCCAAACTCCGGTGTTATAATGGCACAATTCTTTCCGCTCCAGCCAATTCCCGCTCTTTCAGCGACGGCACGGTCAGAAAGCTCCCCTGTATCGACCATTGATTTCAACCGTGCATCTGGTTGCTTGGTGATGATGAATTCTTCCAGCTTTTTCAACCTGTCTTTAAGAATATGATGATAGTCCAGCCCCCACGATGCCCTGCTAAAAATACCCCTTCGTTCTCCCTTTTTCCCTTCCACACGAACAGTCATTTTGGAGGGATAAGCGAGTGCGATTGAGATAATTGACCGTGGCTCCTCTAGTAATAATCCAGGTGTAACCCTTTTATCAATATCAGGTTCTTCAAACCCCGATTGAAAACCAAGTTCCTGCTGTCTTATTAACCGGTTTTTCAACTCAGTGAATGGGTCAGCAGAAGTAAATCCAATTTTATCAATTCCGATTTCTTTACTATAAGCAATTAGTTCTTGTTTTAACATTTTTACATCCAATGTCTTAACCCCCTTTCCAACTTATTTCATCTATTAAAGTTGTTATATTATTAGTAGCACATCTATTTATGATAAACTATTTTCAATCAATTTTGGAGGTGGAATGGTTGGAAATTCAACTTTCATCGGAAATAATCGAGCAAATCTCTAACTTTAAGCTAGGGGTTATTGAATACAGAAATATCACGGTTGGGGATTCACCACAAATGCTAAGAGGAAGGCTCCAGCTTTTTCAAGAGTCAATTTTCTTTGATTTGGAGAATAAACCTGTTACAGACCTGCCTGGCATCCATGAATGGCGAGGCATTTTTAAAAGGACTGGTAAAGACCCAAATCGCTATCGTCCTTCTGTTGAAGCACTATATAGAAGAGTACAAAAGCAAAATTATCTTCCTTCCGTTCAAAGCGCCATTGATATCAATAATTTTTTCTCACTGCAATATCAAGTACCGATTGGAATCTACGATCTAGATCGGTTACAAGGATTAGTAGAAATTCGCATTGGTATTAAAGCCGAGGAGTACACAGGATTAAATGGGAGAAACAATTCGTTGGAACGCCTCATTGTTTCTTCTGACCAAAAAGGACCGTTTGGAAGTCCTTTTGTCGATTCTGAAAGAACACCTGTAACTTTTGAAACAAAAAATGCTTTGCAAATCATTTATTTAAGACCCTCAACTGATTTGGAAAATGCTAAAAAGCTAACGGAATCATTAATGAACATGTTTACACAAATACACGGCGGAGAAGCTTCCTTCCGTATTCTTGGGTGCCAATAAGGCATCTTTTTTTGAAAATGGGGCGGATCATCCTAAAAAAGAAAAAACGCAATGCATCGTTCTCCTATGTAACGATACACTGCGTTAGTTAATATGTATGGGTGATGGGAATCGAACCCACTACATCAGCTTGGAAGGCTGAGGTTTTACCAGTAAACTACACCCGCATTGGTTTAAATGTGTGACAATTTTATGAACCAACTGACCTCTATAATGATACATATCTTTTTTACAATCGTCAAGAGGAATTTGCGAATTTTGTCGAATGATATTGCATTTCTACGCTTGTTTGTTTACTTCTTTATCAGGGTTAATAAATGACTTTCTCGGGAATATTTGCTAATCTAGTTTAAAAGCCAATCTTTATCGATTGAGGTGAGAATGATTAAACGTAAACCGATCATTATTGCTATTCTTATTTTCCTAGTTATTGTGATTGGTTTAACTGCGATGTTTTTTACCAAGAATAGCACGATGACAACTAAGGAACTGCCAGTACAACAACTGGAACGATCGAATATTAATGAGGGGATAATAGGAAAATACATCTCTAGTAACCATGAATATTGGAATAATGCGCTATGTTGGGGAAGAAGCGAAAAATTTAGTTTTGCTGCCTTTCAAAATCAATATGACAAGTACAAACAAAATCTAACTGAAATAATTAATGGGGTTGATAATCCAGATTTAAAAGCGGATTTTCTGCAAGCTCAAGAATTACTTGAAATTGCCAATGAAAAGAAGGATGTAAAGTACTTGATCCGTGTACATAGAATTTTTCATGATTTAGATGTGAAATATAACGGATATGCAACTAGTGATTATTTTGGTATAACACAATACGGAAAGAAACATTAATCGAGCGGAAAACGCTCGGTTTTTCTTTTACTCCACTCGGTGAGTTAATATCGGATAATTCTTCAATGGATAATTTGTTTGTTCGCCGTTCCTTTTTTTGATTCTCCTTGCTTAATGAAAGATACATAGACGATATTTCAGTAAAAATTGTAATATTGACAAATAAAAAACGCTCCTTACAAAAGTGTAAGAAACGTTGATTTCATCGCATTGGCAAGCGATGAGATGATACCGGTGGTCGGGGTCGAACCGACACTCCTCACGGAACACGATTTTGAGTCGTGCGCGTCTGCCAATTCCGCCACACCGGCATATTAAAATGTTAGGTAAAGCATGTGCCGAGAACCGGAATCGAACCGGTACGGTAGTCACCTACCGCAGGATTTTAAGTCCTGTGCGTCTGCCAGTTCCGCCACCCCGGCGAAATCTAAATACCTATTCTTATCCATACTTGGCAGTTTCTTATGGAGGCGGCAACCGGATTCGAACCGGTGGTAAAGGTTTTGCAGACCTCTGCCTTACCACTTGGCTATGCCGCCATATGTTGGAGCGGAAGACGGGATTCGAACCCGCGACCCCCACCTTGGCAAGGTGGTGTTCTACCACTGAACTACTTCCGCAAATTGGCTGGGCTAGCTGGATTTGAACCAACGCATGTCGCAGTCAAAGTGCGATGCCTTACCGCTTGGCTATAGCCCAATAATGAATATTAATGGGGCGACTGATGGGAATCGAACCCACGAATGCCTGAACCACAATCAGGTGCGTTAACCACTTCGCCACAATCGCCACAATATAAAATTGGCAGGGGTAGTAGGAATCGAACCCACACCAAAGGTTTTGGAGACCTTCGTTCTACCTTTAAACTATACCCCTAAAAATGGTGGAGGGGGACGGATTCGAACCGCCGAACCCGGAGGGAGCGGATTTACAGTCCGCCGCGTTTAGCCACTTCGCTACCCCTCCACATATAATACTCCATTGTCAGCTTAAGGTGCCGACGAGAGGAATTGAACCCCCAACCTACTGATTACGATTCAGTTGCTCTACCAATTGAGCTACATCGGCAATCAATTTAAATGGTGGCTCAGGACGGAATCGAACCGCCGACACAAGGATTTTCAGTCCTTTGCTCTACCGACTGAGCTACTGAGCCAACAAATGGCGGTCTGGACGGGACTCGAACCCGCGACCTCCTGCGTGACAGGCAGGCATTCTAACCAACTGAACTACCAGACCGAATTGCGGGGACAGGATTTGAACCTGCGACCTTCGGGTTATGAGCCCGACGAGCTACCGGACTGCTCCACCCCGCGACAATAAAAATAAGTAGAAATGGTGGAGGATGACGGGATCGAACCGCCGACCCTCTGCTTGTAAGGCAGATGCTCTCCCAGCTGAGCTAATCCTCCAAATGGTGACCCCTACGGGATTCGAACCCGTGTTACCGCCGTGAAAGGGCGGTGTCTTAACCGCTTGACCAAGGGGCCATATCTTTAATAATTTAATGGCGGAGAGCAAGGGATTTGAACCCTTGAGACAGGGTTACCCGCCTACACGATTTCCAATCGTGCTCCTTCGGCCACTCGGACAGCTCTCCATAAAAATGGCTCCGCAGGTAGGACTCGAACCTACGACCGATCGGTTAACAGCCGATAGCTCTACCACTGAGC
>NZ_LDNB01000019.1 GCF_001026695.1 Neobacillus vireti | reverse complement strand
GAAGTTAAGCTTCTCAGCGCCGATGGTAGTTGGGGCATGCGCCCCTGTGAGAGTAGGACGCTGCCAGGCAAAGTAAAAAGACAATCTTATGTGGATTGTCTTTTTTGCATATGAGAAGAAGTTGAAAGTAAATTGTTAAAAGTGAGAGTAAAATTCAAAAAGCGGACAGTAAATAATTAAAACCGGAGAGTAAAATTCGAAAAGCGGATAGTAAATGATCAAAAGCAGACAGTAAATCGTATAAAGTGTAAAGAACATTTAGAATTACATCTATAATCGGACCAAAAAGGGGTATATAACCACATTTCGATAATAACCTCGCCTTATAAGGACAAAACCACCCGCAAACTCCGCAAAGATGTCTTTAATAAGCACTCATAAGGAACAAAACGACCCCCAAAAACCATTAAAATGTCTTTAATCACCCGATTGACTTTATTGAAATCAAAAAAGTACGAATTGTTTTGAAAGAATTCACTTATAGACATACACCCAATTGCTATCTGCGACATAGTATATTACAGGATGGGTTTGGAACGAGATTATTCGAAAAAGTGTATACAAATTGGTGAATGAGGGCAGAATGGGTGTATGGAGGTGGAGGAATTGAGTTCATTTTTGGCACATAGTCATTTTGAGGAAACATGTGTTATTTGCGAAAATTTAAAACCGAAAGGCATACATCTATACACTTCTTTTATTTGTACAGAATGTGAAAATGATTTGATTCAAACAGATACAAATGATCCAAAATATAAATACTTCCTAAAACAGCTTAAAAAAATTACAACGCCGGAAATCTTTTCATAACAAAGTCCATAACGGGCTTTATTTTTTTGCTTAGAAAAGGGATTTCATTTAAAATGAATAAGACTATTAGAAGGAAGTATGGGAAATGAATGCTCAATTGAAAACACCCTTATACCAAGCCGTACTGGATCATGCAGCCAAGCAGCCGATTTCCTTTCATGTTCCTGGGCATAAACAAGGCTTGATCAATCAACCTGAAGCAAATGCTGCTTTCAAGGACCTATTGCAAATCGACGCAACGGAGTTGTCCGGCTTGGATGATTTACATGCACCTGAAGACGTCATATTAGAAGCAGAAACACTCTTAGCGGAGCTATATCAAACGGAAAAAAGTTTTTTCCTTGTCAACGGTTCCACTGTAGGCAACCTGGCGATGATTATGGCAGTCTGTGAGGAAGATGATCATGTTCTTGTCCAGCGGAATTGTCATAAATCCGTCTTGAATGCCCTGAAATTAACGAAGGCAAGACCTGTTTTTTTAGAGCCGGAATATAATCAGGACTGGAAGGCTGCCGGGGGTATCAAACTTGAAACGGTTAAGGAAGCAATTAACCTCTATCCAGAAGCAAAAGCGATAATTTTGACCTATCCCAACTATTACGGATTGGTTAATGATTTGGAAGGAATCATTACGGAGGCCCATCTCCATCATATCCCAGTGCTCATTGATGAGGCTCACGGTCCTCATTTTATTATCGGTGACCCGTTTCCAGCTTCCGCCACTCAAATGGGAGCTGATATAGTGGTTCAGTCCGCCCATAAAACTTTGCCTGCAATGACGATGGGTTCTTTTTTACATATTAACAGCCAATTAATTAATCTGAATAAGGTTAAAGAATATCTCGGTATGCTTCAATCAAGCAGTCCTTCTTATCCGATTATGGCATCACTAGATATCGCGAGGAATTATTTAGCTACATATAATGTGAAAGATTTATCTTTCTTTTTAACAAATCTCAGTTGCTTTAAAGAGGAATTAAGCAAAATTCCGGCGATTAAAGTGTTGGATTTTCCAAATAATCAAGGTGATCCATTAAAAATAACGATACAATCCCGATGTGGATTAAGCGGTTTTGAGCTCCAAAACAGATTGGAACAGCATTCCATCTATCCGGAATTAGCAGACCCATACAATGTGCTGCTGATTCTCCCTTTATTAAAAGCAGGACAAAGTTATCCGTTTGAGGCGGCAGCGGCAAAGATAAAACAGGCGCTTATCGATATACCTGTACAAGAACTAAAGGAAGACATTCATGTCGATAGGCAAAATATATCTGGGTTGGCAATTCCCTATAAAGACATGGAAAAACTTCCTCAGAAAGAAGTCTCGATTGAAAAGGCATTAGACCTGGTATGTGCGGAAACCGTCATTCCCTACCCTCCAGGAATACCGCTGCTATTAAAGGGTGAAGCAATCACAATAGACAAGCTTAACCAGCTCAATCGCCTGTTACAATCAGGAGCCAGGTTTCAAGGAAGCTCCCCGTTAAAAAAAGGTAGGATTAAGATTTTTAGCACAACTTGAGATTTTTACAGTTTTGGAGGTTTTATTTTGAAGAAGAGCGGGACATTTATTACATTTGAAGGACCGGATGGTGCGGGAAAGTCGACGATCATCAGGATGGTAGCGGAGCAGTTTCCTACCGTCTTGCTGACAAGGGAACCAGGCGGTATTGATATCGCGGAGCAAATCCGCAATGTCATTTTGGCGAAAGAGAATACGGCAATGGATCCGCGGACAGAAGCATTACTCTATGCTGCTGCACGAAGGCAGCATTTGATTGAAAAAGTAAAACCAGCATTAGACGAAGGAAGAATTGTCTTATGTGACCGGTTTGTTGATAGTTCATTGGCCTATCAGGGCTATGCACGCGGTTTAGGAATAGATGAGGTATATTCGATTAATCAATTTGCCATCGAGGGCTTTATGCCTGAGTTAACGATCTACTTTGATATTGAACCAGAGCTCGGATTACAACGGATTAACAAAAATAAAGGAAGAGAGATTAACCGTCTGGACTTAGAAGACCTCGAATTCCACCAAAAGGTTAGACAAGGATATCAGCTATTAATGGAACGTTTTCCAACGAGAATCGTTAAGATTGATGCCTCTGGTTCAGTAAACGAAGTCTATAAGCAAACAATCGAGCTGATTGAAAACAAGTTAGCAAAAAAGTAGTCTTCATTTGAAGGCTGCTTTTTTGCTAAACGTTGTGTTAAAGCACAATGTTGATTGGAGTGGAAGGCGCGAGACTCCTGCGGGAGCAGCGGGACAGGTGAGACCCCGCAGGCGCTTTTGCGCCGAGGAGGCTCACCGCCCGCCCCGCGGAAAGCGAAGCGCCTGGAACGGAAATCAACATTCACTTTTTACAAAGCCTTACTAAAAAGAAATTATTAATGCTTTTCCAGCCTATTACAAATGTAAGCAGGACAAGAACCTGTTATAATATAGATAGAGGTAACAAGATTCGGAAAAATTGGAGAGAGGGTGGTTTGATGAAACTCATCATCGCAGTTGTTCAAGATCAGGATAGCAATCGTTTATCAAAGGCATTAGTAGACAATAATTTTAGGGCGACAAAATTAGCGAGTACAGGCGGATTTTTGAAATCGGGGAACACTACCTTTATGATTGGGACTGAAGATATTCGCGTTGATCGCGCTTTGCAAATTATTAAGGATAACTGCAGGTCGAGGGAACAGCTCGTTTCACCGGTTTCTCCAATGGGCGGGAATGCAGATTCCTATGTACCGTATCCGGTCGAAGTTGAGGTTGGCGGTGCGACGGTTTTCGTGCTTCCAATCGAGCAATACCTACAGTTTTAAATACCTATATGAGTGAGTGATAAATTTGGTTAAAACATGGGATCAACTAGAAGAATTGCAGCCAGCCGTGCTTCGAATGATAAAAAACAGCTTGGTGAAAAATCGAGTAGCCCATGCGTACCTTTTTGAAGGCATGAAAGGGACTGGGAAAAAGGATATTGGGTTGTTGTTCACGAAGGCACTTTTTTGTGAATCGCTCATAGATGGCTATAAACCTTGTGAGGCCTGTCATAATTGCCGCCGGATTAATAGCGGCAATCATCCTGATGTTCATATTGTTGAGCCGGATGGCTTATCCATCAAAGTAGACCAAATCAGAAACCTGCAGGCTGAGTTTTCAAAAAAGGGAGTAGAATCGTTAAAAAAGGTTTACCTATTATCAGGTGCAGATAAAATGAGTGTGAGCGCCTCCAATAGTTTGCTAAAGTTTCTTGAGGAACCGAGTGCAGAAACGGCGGCCTTTTTATTAACAGAGCAGCCGCAGCAAATGCTGCCAACGATTCTTTCGAGGTGTCAAATTCTAACATTCCAGCCACTTCCCCCTCAAGTTATGATTAAACAGCTTGTGGAAAACGGTGTTGATCCGGGAAATGCACCGCTGCTTGCGGAGCTAACCAATAATCTTGAGGAAGCAATGCGATTAAATGTCGATGAATGGTTTGCACAAGCTCAAAAAATAGTGTTAAAATTATATGGGGTGTTGGAGAAGAATTCATTGGAGGCCATGGTAACACTTCAACAAGAATGGTTCCAACACTTTAAAGAGAAAGAACAGCTTCATCGTGGTTTAGAACTTTTTCTTCTTATATTTAAGGATTTACTATATATACAATTAGATAAGCAGGAGCAAATTGTTTTTAAAGCTGATAGTGAGCGCTTAACACAATACGCCTTAAAAACATCAGGACGGCGCTTATCGAATCAAATGTTAGCTATTCTTGAGGCAAAACGGAAGCTCGAGAAGAATATGAATCCTCAGCTGATGATGGAACAGCTTGTGTTTAAATTGCAGGAGGGATCTTCATTTGTATGATGTTGTAGGAGTACGCTTTAAAAAGGCGGGGAAAATCTATTATTTTGACCCTGGAGACCTCTCAATTGAAAAGGATGACTTCGTGATTGTCGAAACAGTCCGCGGAGTCGAATATGGCAGGGCAGTTATCGCCCGAAAACAGGTTGAGGAGCATGATGTTGTCCTTCCATTAAAAAAGGTCGTCAGAATTGCTGACCAAAAGGACCGGATGATTGTCGAAGAGAATAAGCAGGCTGCCCAAGAGGCTTATGAAGTTTGTAATGAAAAAGTGAATGAACATCAATTGGATATGAAGCTTGTTGATGTTGAATATACATTTGACCGAAATAAGATTATTTTCTACTTTACGGCTGATGGAAGAGTTGATTTTCGTGAGCTTGTGAAGGATCTAGCAGCGATTTTTCGGACACGGATTGAATTACGCCAAATTGGTGTCCGCGATGAAGCTAAAATGCTTGGCGGCATCGGTCCGTGCGGTAGAATGCTGTGTTGTTCTACCTTTTTGGGGGATTTTGACCCGGTTTCGATAAAAATGGCGAAGGATCAAAATTTATCATTAAATCCTACGAAAATATCCGGTCTGTGCGGCCGGCTAATGTGCTGTTTAAAATATGAAAATGATGAATATGAATCTGCAAAAGAGGCTTTGCCAGATTTAGGTGAAATCATTGAAACACCGCAGGGTTCAGGGAAAGTAGTAGGATTAAATATTTTAGAACGGGTACTACAAGTGGAACTTAAGGAGCAAGAGCGGGTTCTGGAATATACCTTGGATGAAATCACTAAAGAAGGTGCCTTGTCGATACAATCCACAGATTAATGAGGTGGAAGAAGTGGATAAAAAAGAAATATTTGAGTCGGTAAGTAATATGGAAACACAAATTGGCAGTCTTTATCAGCAGCTTGGGGAATTAAAGCAGCATTTAGCTGAAATACTAGAAGAAAATCATTATTTGAAGCTTGAAAATGAGCATCTAAGGCGTCGTTTAGATGTAACCACTGAAGAAAAGAAAAAAACAGAACCTAAAAAGAATGCAGACAATGCCGAATCCCCTGATGTAAAGCCGTTTGATATTGGGGAAGGATATGATAATCTCGCTCGTCTTTATCAAGAAGGGTTTCATATTTGCAACCTTCATTTCGGGAGCCTGCGAAAGGAAGGCGACTGTCTATTTTGTCTTTCTTTTCTTAATAAGAAATAACCTTAAGGAGGCTGAGAAAATCAGCCTCTCTTTTCATACATTTTTAGCCTAAAGGATGGATTTATGTGGTCAATTTAAAGGAAGATGAACGGCTGGATTATTTACTCGCGGAAAATTTAAGGATTATCCAAAGTCCTTCTGTTTTTGCCTTTTCACTTGATGCCGTTCTCTTAGCCCGGTTTGTTTATGTTCCGATTCAGAAAGGAAACTTACTGGACCTCTGCAGCGGGAATGGTGTGATTCCCTTATTCTTAAGTGCAAGGACAAAGGGTCAAATTACGGGTGTCGAAATTCAGGAGCGCCTATATGATATGGCGGTAAGAAGCATTGCCTATAACGGTCTCGAAAATCGCCTCCAGATGGTTCATGGTGATATAAAGGAGATGGCGAAGCGGTTAGGCTATGGAAAGTTTGATGTCATTACCTGTAATCCACCTTATTTTACGACACCGAAAGCGGGGGAAATCAATCCAAATGAACATCTGGCGATTGCCCGCCATGAAATACTTTGTACGCTGGAGGATGCCATCAAGGCCTCAAGTGACCTAGTTAGGCAAGGCGGTAAGGTGGCATTCGTCCACCGCCCGGGCAGGTTGATCGATCTCATCACCTTAATGCGCAAGTATAGACTGGAGCCGAAGCGGATTCAATTTGTTTACCCGAAAATAGGGAAGGAAGCCAATACCCTCTTGGTTGAAGCAATAAAGGACGGAAGCCCGGATCTTAAGATTCTCCCGCCAATCATTGTCTATGATGAAAACGATGAATATACACAAGAAATAAGAGCCATTTTATATGGAGAATAGCCATCACTATTTTTATGTATTGACCTGTATAGATGGCAGTCTTTATGGCGGCTACACGAATAATCTGGAACGGCGGATTAGGATGCACAATGAGGGAAAAGGGGCAAAATATACCCGGGGCCGCGGCCCGGTCCAATTAACCTACTTTAAAGGCTATCCTAATAAAAGTGACGCCTTAAGGGCGGAATACAATTTTAAGCGATTACCACGGAAGAAAAAGCTTGAGTTTTTATTAAAAGAAAATGGTGATGATTATGTGGCAGCAGAAGAGCTTCGAAAACGAGGAACATAAAGGAATACTTTATCTTGTTCCCACACCGATTGGAAATTTAGAGGATATGAGCTTCCGGGCAGTTAGAATCCTAAAAGAGGCAAATCTGATTGCCGCAGAAGATACACGGAACACGAAAAAACTGTGCAATTACTTTGACATCGAAACGCCTATCGTCAGCTATCATGAGCACAATAAGGAATCAAGCGGGGAGAAACTGATTCAAAGGGTGAAGGAAGGGCTAAAAATTGCGCTTGTCAGTGATGCCGGTATGCCGGCCATCTCTGACCCAGGTTATGAGCTAGTGGCAGCTGCGATTGAAGAAAAGGTCCCTGTTGTACCGCTCCCAGGTGCAAACGCGGCTCTAACCTCGTTAATTGCCTCAGGCCTTCCCTGCCAGCCCTTTTATTTTTATGGATTTTTAAACCGGAGCAAGAAAGATAAGCGGGCGGAATTAGAGGCGTTAAAATGGCAGGCGGCGACGATCATCTTTTATGAGTCCCCGCATCGTCTTAAAGAAACATTAGCCATTATTCAAGAGGTTCTCGGAAATAGGAAGATAGCGATCTGCCGGGAGTTAACGAAAAAATATGAGGAATTTATTAGAGGCACGGTTGAAGAAGTAATTACTTGGGCCAGCCAAGATGAAATACGCGGAGAGTTTTGCTTGATTGTTGAAGGAACGGATGAACAGCAGGAGGAAGGACCAAGCTGGTGGCATGAGTTATCACTTGCGGAGCATGTTAATCACTATATTTCTGAAAAAGATATTCCTTCGAAAGAGGCGATTAAACAGACAGCCAAAGACCGGGGCCTAAACAAAAGGGAAGTATATCAGGCCTATCATGTAGAAAATCAAGAATAAAAAAATCCAGCACGATAAAAGTGCTGGATTGTTCTTTACTTCGCTACTTCAAGGTTGTTTTGAATTTCTTGGATTAATTGTTCTGCACCTTCACGGCTAAGAATTAATTTACCGCCGGCAAGTGTCATGTTATCATCAGAAACTTCACCAGTTACTTGGCAAGTCATATTTGGCTTATATTTTTTTAAGATAATGCGCTCATCATCAACATAGATTTCAAGAGCATCTTTTTCAGCAATACCAAGTGTACGTCTTAATTCAATCGGAATAACCACACGACCTAATTCATCAACTTTACGAACAATACCTGTAGATTTCATTTTTTTCCTATCTCCTCTCGAGAATTAAAGATTATCTATCTATTTTTTATTCGTCATTATTCGACAAATTTTTCATACCTTTATAATACAAGAAATTCCCATATCCGTCAATTATTTTATTTTAAAAAATTTTATTTTTTTTTGCTATCAAACGAACTGTTGGTTTACCAAGGGTTAATGGAATCATTTTATTATTGTAATGATTATCGAGGCGTAACGATAATCATTATTAATCATTCTACAATTCGACAAGATTCTACAATAAGCTGGCTCCCTATTTATATTGTTTCGTTAGGCTATACCCCTTTTTGGGTGTATTAGGTAAAATATTTAAATTACTGGAATTGCAGCAGTAGCGGTTTCTTGCACAAACATTCATTTTTCGGTATATTTTGATGATAGAAGCGGGAAAAAGAGGCAATAATGATTTAATGAGGTTTGCAATTGCCTGCCTAATAGGAGGGGTTTTAATGGAGGAAAAATTAAAGACTTTTTATCTAACAACACCGATTTACTATCCAAGTGGAAATTTACATATTGGACATGCGTATACGACAGTTGCAGGTGATGCAATGGCGCGTTATAAGAGGCTGCGCGGCTATGATGTCATGTATTTAACGGGTACGGATGAACATGGGCAGAAAATTCAGCGTAAGGCGGAGGAAGCGGGAATTACACCGCAGCAATATGTTGATGGTATTGTTGATGGCATTAAAGAGCTTTGGAAGAAGCTCGATATTTCCTATGACGATTTTATCCGGACTACCGAGGAAAGACATAAGCAAATTGTCGAAAAGATTTTTGCAAGACTGCTCGAACAAGGGGATATTTATCTCGATCAGTATGAAGGCTGGTATTGTACTCCGTGTGAAGCGTTTTATACTGACCGCCAGCTCGTAGAGGGCAATTGCCCGGATTGCGGCCGTCCAGTTGAAAAGGTAAAAGAAGAGTCATACTTTTTTAGAATGAGTAAGTATGTTGATCGATTATTACAGTATTATGAGGAGAATCCTGACTTTATCCAGCCGGAATCCCGCAAAAATGAAATGATTAATAACTTTATCAAACCAGGTCTTGAGGACTTAGCTGTATCAAGGACAACGTTTGACTGGGGGATTAAGGTTCCAGGGGATCCGAAGCATGTAATTTATGTTTGGATTGATGCACTCTCCAACTATATAACGGCCCTTGGTTATGGCACAGAAAATGATTCTAAGTATTTGAATTATTGGCCGGCAGATGTTCATCTTGTCGGGAAAGAAATTGTTCGTTTCCATACGATTTATTGGCCGATTATGTTAATGGCCCTTGATGTGCCGCTGCCAAAGAAAGTGTTTGCCCATGGCTGGCTGCTGATGAAGGACGGAAAAATGTCGAAGTCGAAAGGGAATGTAGTCGACCCAGTAACGTTAATTGACCGCTACGGCCTTGATGCACTTCGCTATTACTTATTAAGAGAAGTACCTTTTGGTGCCGATGGTGTGTTCACGCCTGAGGGATTTGTCGAAAGAATTAACTTTGATCTTGCTAATGATCTTGGGAATCTCTTAAATCGAACGGTTGCGATGATTGAAAAGTATTTTAATGGTGTCATTCCTGATTATGCCGGTTCTGTTGGAGAATTCGATGCTGCATTGCTGCAAGTAAATCGTGAAACGGTAGTCAAATACGAGGAAGCCATGGAGAAAATGGAGTTCTCAGTTGCATTAACCTCAATTTGGCAATTAGTCAGCCGGACAAATAAATATATCGATGAAACAAAGCCGTGGGCATTGGCTAAGGATGAGGAACAAAAAGGGGAGCTCGCAAGTGTTATGGTTCACTTAGCTGAATCATTGCGCCGAATTGCGATTCTGTTACAGCCGTTTTTAACACGGACACCGAATGGAATCTTTACACAATTGGGCATTCAGGATGAAATGTTTAAAGCTTGGGACGGCCTTGAAATCTTCGGGGGAATTCCAAGCGGTACAATCGTTAAAAAGGATGCACCGCTTTTCCCAAGACTTGAAATTGCCGATGAGGTGGCATTCATTAAAACGAAAATGCAAGGCGGCGATGCTGCGGCACAGGCACCAGCAGCAGAAGCACAGAAAGAGGAAAAGCCGGAAGCCATTGATGAAATCGCGATTGATGATTTCATGAAAATTGATTTGCGGGTGGCCGAAGTTATTCAAGCGGAGCCGGTTAAAAAGGCAGATAAACTTCTAAAGCTGCAGCTCGATCTTGGCTATGAAAAACGACAAGTTGTTTCCGGGATTGCTCAGTATTACAAGCCGGAAGAGTTGGTCGGGCGGAAAGTGATTTGTATTACAAACTTAAAGTCAGTTAAACTACGTGGTGAATTATCACAAGGAATGATTTTGGCCGGATCAAAAGATGGCCAGCTTTCCCTGGCGACCGTTGATCAAACATTGCCAAATGGTTCGAAGGTAAAATAAATTTTTATAAAAGCGTCTGAATAAGGCGCTTTTTACTTTGAGAAATAGCAAACGCTTCCGCTTTTCGATGTTCCACGTGAAACAAATATCGTGGTATTTCCCTTTTTTTATTTAATTTTTGACATTGCAAGGCGGGAAGTGCACAATTTAGAAAAAATTATAGAAAAGAGGGCTTGGTTTCGTCATGTTATTCGACACGCATGCACATTTAAATGATAGTCAATATAACGAGGATTTGCTAGAAGTGATTGAAAGGGCGCAGCACGAGGGAGTTTCAAATATGGTTGTTGTCGGTTTTGATCGGCAGACGATAGAACGGGCGATGGAACTAGCCGAAAGCTATGAATTTATTTACGCCTGCATTGGATGGCATCCAGTCGATGCCATCGACATGACCGACGAGGATTTAGTCTGGATTGAGGAATTGGCTTCCCACCCAAAGGTTGTCGCAATTGGCGAAATGGGCTTGGATTACCACTGGGACAAGTCCCCTAAGGAAATCCAAAAAGAGGTCTTCCGCAAACAAATTCAACTTGCAAAAAAAGTGAAGCTGCCCATTGTCATTCACAATCGTGAGGCAACCGCAGATATCGTGGAAATATTGAAGGAAGAAGGGGCGGAGGAAGTCGGGGGCATCATGCATTGCTTTAGCGGCAGCCCTGAAGTTGCCAGGGAATGTGTGAAAATGAACTTTTATATTTCCCTTGGCGGTCCAGTAACCTTTAAAAATGCCAAGAAGCCGAAGGAAGTAGCGGCTGAAATACCATTAGATAAACTGTTAATTGAAACGGACTGCCCGTATTTAGCCCCGCATCCTTATCGTGGTAAACGCAATGAACCGGGGTATGTCAGACTTGTTGCTGAGGAAATTGCCGAAATAAAAGGGTTGACATTTGCAGAAGTGGCGGAGGCAACGACACGAAATGCTAAAAAATTATTCGCCATAAAGTGATAAAGGAAATTGTCGAAGCGACAGAAAGCTTGTCTTAATTTTTTCTAATAACAAAAAGTTCTACACGTCTCCTTTTCAACATAGGATATTCATGTCGATAAGTTTTTCTTTGCTTTGTTTCCAGTATTGTGCATAATTAGAAATACATTCACAGGATAATGCAGGGATTGACAGCCGACAACATGATAGAATAATCTCTCTGAGAAAAAGGAGGCGTTTTTCATCGTATTCCAACACATGAAAAACCTGTTTTCTATGTCTTGGAGCGGGAGGTCATTGACCATTGTCTTTGCTAGTTTTATAGTTTTGCTAACAGCGCTTGGGGTTCTGTTTTTTGAAGGATCAAAAAACACTGTAGCAATTACACTAAATGGCGAGCAACAGGTCGTAAAAACGCATGCAGAAACCGTCGAAGAATTATTAGATGAACTGGATGTATCACCTCGCTCACAGGACTACTTGTCTCCAACGGCAAATATGAAGGTGACAGACCACCTTAAGGTTGTTTGGAAACAGGCAAACAAGGTTCAAATTGTCAAAGACAACGAGGAGAAAACCGTCTGGACTACAGCCGCAACAGTGGCTGAGCTCCTAGCAGAGCAGAAAATTGTTTTGAAGCAACAGGATCAAATTTCACCTAAACCACAATCGGCAATCAAAGATAAGATGAATATTGCGATTAGCATCGCTCACCATCTTACTTTAGTGGACGGTGGGAAAGAACAGCAAGTTTGGGCCACTTCGGCTACGGTCGCTGACTTTTTAACACAGCAGGGTATCCAGCTAAATGAATTAGACCGAGTTGAACCGTCATTAACAGAAACCATCACAGGGAATGGTGTTGTTAACGTCATTCGAGTAGAAAAAGTCACCGATGTAGTGGAAGAACCCGTTCAGTTTGCCGTGGTTACCAAAAAGGATGAAAGCCTGGAAAAAGGGAAAGAAAAAATAATAACTAATGGCAAGCATGGCCGCGTGTCAAAACAATATGAAGTCGTGCTTGAAAACGGCAAAGAAGTATCAAGGAAACTGATAAGTGAGCAGAATATTACTCAAAAACAGGATAAAGTGGTGGCTGTTGGAATGAAGGATACGGCCCTGCAGGTATCGCGAGGGGCAGTTGAAACGGGTAAAGAGTTTTACGTGACTGCAACCGCCTATACAGCTTTCTGCAATGGTTGTTCAGGGCGGACGGCAACAGGTTTAAACCTCCGGGCTAACCCGAACATGAAGGTAATTGCTGTCGACCCAAGAGTCATTCCGCTCGGAACAAAGGTGTATGTGGAAGGCTATGGCTATGCTGTAGCGGCTGATACGGGCGGCGTGATTAAAGGATATAAAATTGATTTATTTATGCCGTCAAACTCGGATTGTTACCGCTGGGGGCGTAAGAAAGTAAAGATAAAAATTTTACAATAATTTTTACTCAGATGCAGAGGATTATCTTCTCTGCATTTTGCTTTTTCCTTGATTTTCTTTATACTAAACTCGATACATTATTGTTTCTCTTTGCTTTTATTGTATGAATCTTCTCGATAATATAGACGATGGACATTACAAAAATGTTTCAGTTTTTTTTCAAATTTTTATTTTATGTTACGGAGGCTTTCGCTTTAGCATGAAGATTAAAGAAATTATTGTTGTTGAAGGAAAAGATGATACAACGGCGATCAAAAGAGCTGTTGATGCTGATACCATTGAAACAAACGGGTCTGCAGTAAATGAAGCCACAATTGGAAAGGTTAGGCGGGCCCAGGAAACACGCGGTGTAATTATTTTTACAGACCCGGATTATCCTGGCGAAAAAATAAGAAAGACAATTGCTGCTAGTGTTTCAGGCTGTAAACATGCGTTTTTAGCTAAAGAAGAGGCGATTGCCAAAGGTGGCAAAGGTCTCGGTGTTGAACATGCCAGCCCTAAGGCGATAAGAAATGCCTTAAAGGATGCCCAAATCATGCATGAGTCAATATCAGAAGAAATAACGCAGGAAGATTTACTGAGCGCAGGTCTTATTGGCGGCGAGGGAGCAAAAGATCGAAGAATCATGCTTGGTAAGCTTTTAAAAATTGGCTATACAAATGGAAAACAACTGCATAAGCGCTTAATGATGTTCCAAATTAGCAAACAGGAATTTGCAGAAGCACTAAGCGTTGTACGTCAGGAGGAACAAAAATGAATAAAGATATCGCTACCCCTGTGAGGACAAGAGCAATTCTCGAAAAGTACGGGTTTTCCTTTAAGAAAAGCCTTGGTCAAAACTTTTTAATTGATACCAATATTTTAAAAAAAATTGTCAGCTTTGCAGATCTGAATGAAAATTCGGGAGCAATTGAAATTGGCCCGGGGATTGGTGCACTCACCGAACAGCTTGCCCGAGCGAGTAAAAAGGTCGTAGCCTTCGAAATTGACCAAAGATTATTACCGATTTTAAAGGACACCCTTTCACCGTATCCAAATGTAAACATCATTCATAAGGATGTATTAGAAGCGGATGTCCAGGCTGTATTTGCTGAAGAATTTAGCGGGATTACGGATGTTATGGTAGTAGCCAATTTACCCTATTACGTGACGACGCCCATCATTATGAAGCTTTTAGAGGACAAGCTGCCCATTAGAGGGATTGTTTGTATGCTACAAAAAGAGGTAGCTGACCGCATATCTGCTCGCCCGGGAACGAAGGAATATGGCTCGCTTTCAATAGCAATCCAATATTACACAGAAGCAGAGACAGTCATGATTGTCCCAAAAACAGTGTTTGTCCCACAGCCGAATGTCGATTCTGCGGTAATTAGACTAATAAAACGGGAGAAGCCAGCTGTGACTGTAATAGATGAGGATTTCTTCTTTCAAATTACAAGGTCTTGCTTTGCCCAAAGGAGAAAAACACTGCTCAACAATCTAACAAGCCAACTGCCTGATGGGAAACAAAAGAAGGAGACTATCCTCGCTGCCCTTAATGTGTGTGGGATTGAACCATCAAGAAGAGGCGAGACCCTTTCCTTAGAGGAATTTGGCCGGTTAAGTGATGAATTATACCCTTATTTTAACTAGACCCTTTTTGGGTCTATTTTTTTTTCACATGGACACCACTGTTTGCATAGCCTATGAGAGAAACCTTATATGAAAGGCCTTTTTGCTGGTCTTATTGGAGTGACGGCGGTGGATATAAACATAAATGATATTGTCGGTAGAAAATCATATAGCTGTGATATTCTATTTCGTGTTATTGATATACGCATAATCAACGGCCAGAAATTTGCCATCCTTTATGGTGAGGATTTCCGCCTGGCAGCAGATGCACCTTACGCTGATTTGGTAGTCGTTAATCAGAATGAAAGGGTGAAGCTGAGACAGGAATACAGGACGCTTGAGGAACAGTCGTTAAGGCTTTTCACCCAGGATGTTGATTTATTGAAATCCAGGCAAGAATATGATGCCACGAGCGGCTATGTTAATCCAAGGAGTTATTTCCAAATCCCGGGGAGGGTTCTCCATTTGGACGGGGATCCAACTTATTTAAAAAAATGTATGGCGTTATATGAGAAAATTGGTGTACCTGTTTTGGGCATCCATTGTAATGAAAAGGAAATGGCTGACAAGATTGGTGAACTGATGGATCACTATCGTCCGGACATTCTCGTCATCACAGGACATGATGCTTATTCGAAGGCAAAGGGAAAGATGACGGATATTAACGCCTATCGCCATTCGAAACATTTCGTGCAGACGGTCAAGGAGGCGCGAAAAAAGGTCCCCCATTTGGATCAACTGGTCATCTTTGCAGGCGCCTGCCAATCCCATTTTGAATCGCTTATTCACGCAGGGGCAAACTTTGCCAGCTCACCATCAAGGATTAATATTCATGCACTTGACCCGGTCTATATCGTCGCAAAAATAAGCTTTACTCCGTTTATGGAAAGAATTAACGTTTGGGATGTCTTGCGGAATACTTTAACGGGAGATAAGGGGCTCGGCGGCCTTGAAACAAAAGGTGTATTACGCACTGGTATGCCCTACAGACCGATTCAGGAAATGGAGGAATAAGCCTTTAAGTTTGAGGGCTTATTTCTTTGTGGAATGTAATTGTCAATGCCGTATACATAAACCATTTAAAATAAGGCAACACTAGAAATGTTGAAAATTAGTAGAAAAAGTAGAATAAAAAATGTTGACAATCTTTTTGTGGTACTGATATAATTTATGTTTTTGTTTGACAGAACTATGTCAGTGTGTTATACTTTACATAGTGAGGTGGACCGAATGCCAAAAACCTTAGCCGATATCAAAAAGGCTCTTGACACGAATTTAGGGAAAAGATTATTGCTAAAAGCAAACGGGGGTCGCAGGAAAACAATCGAACGTTCCGGTGTTTTAGCAGAAACTTACCCATCTGTATTTGTTATTGAGTTAGATCAAGACGAAAATTCATTCGAGCGTGTTTCTTACAGCTATGCGGATGTATTAACGGAAACAGTGCAAATTACCTTCTATGATGATGCAGCAGGACATGTAGCTTTAAGCTAGTATATAAGCAATGACTGGCAGTAAACATAACGTTTACTGCCTTTTGCTATTCTTTAAAAGACCTTTTATTGGAATGATGAAAATTCCCCTTTATCTCATACTAAGAATGCTGTGGTATGGAAGGGGTTGTTTAGATGGGCAGAAGAAGAGGTATCATGTCTAATCGGTTTAAAGAGGAACTTGCTAAAGAGCTTGGTTTCTATGACGTCGTTCAAAAAGAGGGATGGGGCGGTATTCGTGCCAGGGATGCAGGGAATATGGTAAAGCGTGCCATAGAACTTGCAGAAAAACAGCTGACCATACAGAACCCGAAGTCGTAATGTCTAGAAAGGCACTTCCGCATTTTATTTAAACAAATCGATACCACAGCCGGGCCAGAGAGATTCCATCTCTGGCCTTAAAATTGTTTATTTCTACGGCAATTCGTCCCTTTTGTCTATGATAAAATAATAAAATTGTTAGGATATATCATATCTGACGTCTTACATGTATCGTTTTGTGGTAAAATAGGACAAAATGTGGATTTTCGGGAAATGAAAAAGCGGAAGCGCCTCGAGGGGCTAGGCGCTGGAGCTGGATATTATAAAAGTAGGTGGACGTAGTGAAGCTTTTAGTCAAGGCACCGGCCAAAATAAATTTGGCATTAGATGTTTTACATAAACGTTCCGATGGCTTCCATGAGGTGGAAATGATTATGACCACGATTGATTTGGCAGACCGGGTTGAACTAACCTTATTAAATCAAGATAAAATACATATTCTATCCCATAATCGTTATGTACCTGATGATCAGCGAAACTTAGCCTACCAAGCAGCACAGCTGTTAAAGACTAGGTTTAAGGTGGAAAAGGGCGTAATGATTTCGATTGAAAAAATAATTCCTGTTGCTGCAGGGCTTGCTGGTGGCAGCAGTGATGCTGCTGCCACTTTAAGAGGATTAAATAAGCTTTGGGACCTTGGGTTAACTTTAGACGAATTAGCAGAGCTTGGCTCAGAAATCGGTTCGGATGTTTCTTTTTGTGTCTATGGAGGCACAGCACTGGCAAAGGGGAGAGGAGAAATCATCACGGAGCTGCCTGCACCGCCGACATGCTGGGTGATCCTTGCCAAGCCCTTCATCGGAGTATCGACAGCAGAAGTCTACCGCAGACTTGATATAAATGGTATGAATCATCCGGACATAAATGAAATGATTGCGGCAATTACCCAACAAAACTATCAAGAGGTATGCAGCAATCTAGGGAACGTTTTAGAAGATGTCACCCTAAACCTGCATCCGGAGGTTGCACAAATAAAAGACCAAATGAAGCGTTTTGGTGCAGATGCGGTCCTAATGAGCGGCAGCGGACCAACTGTATTTGGAATTGTCCAGCATGATTCGCGAATGCACCGCATTTATAATGGACTAAGAGGCTTCTGTGATCAGGTATTCGCTGTTCGCTTGCTTGGAGAACGGCACACACTTGATTAAAGACGTATAATAATGATACTATTGAATGAAAATATTCGGTATTGTTAAAGATAGTGGCTTGTAGCACTACATTAATGGAGGCTTGTTATGAAGTTTCGCCGCAGTGAACGTTTGATTGATATGACGAATTATTTAATGGATCATCCGCGTCAGCTTGTACCGCTTACGGTGTTTGCTGAGCGTTATTCGTCAGCCAAGTCTTCTATCAGCGAAGATTTAGCGATTGTGAAGGAAACCTTTGAACAAAGGGGAATTGGAACCCTGCAAACCGTCCCAGGGGCTGCTGGCGGTGTCAAATTCTTCGTCAAAGTAAGCCAAGAACAAGCAGCACCTTTTGTCGATGAATTGTGTGAATTAATTGCCAATCCCGAAAGGCTGTTACCTGGCGGCTATTTATATTTAACCGATATTTTAGGAGACCCTCAGGTAGTGCAAAAGGCCGGGCGCATCATTGCATCCGCATATGCCGAAGCCAAAATTGATGTTGTTATGACTGTTGCAACAAAAGGGATCCCCCTTGCCTATGCCGTCGCAAGTCAACTGAATGTCCCTGTTGTGATTGTCCGGAGGGATAATAAAGTCACCGAAGGACCAACAGTTAGCATTAATTACGTGTCCGGTTCAGCCAAGAGGATTCAAACGATGGTCCTATCAAAAAAGAGCATGAAACAGGATTCCCGTGTTCTGATTGTCGATGATTTCATGAAGGCTGGCGGAACGGTAATGGGGATGATCAGCATGCTGGAAGAATTTAATTCCCATTTGGCTGGTATTGCTGTCCTAGTAGAAGATGAAAAAATCCAGGAACGGTTAGTGGATGAATATTTATCGCTCGTTCAGCTGTCAGACATCGATGTAAAAGCGAAAAAGATTAATGTCCAAGCGGGAAATTATCTCAATATTTGGAGGGGTTAATATGAAAGCAATTCAAACGAATCAAGCACCAGCTGCGATTGGACCTTATTCTCAAGGAATCATAGTGAATAATCTATTTTATAGCTCTGGACAAATTCCGTTAACAGTTGAAGGAACGATGGTTGCTGGAGATATTAAAGACCAGACCCATCAGGTTTTTCAAAATTTGCAGGCTGTCCTAAGTGAAGCAGGTGCTTCGCTTGAAACAGTTATAAAAGCAACTGTCTTTATCAAAGATATGAATGATTTTGCTGCAGTAAATGAAGTGTACGGTGAATATTTCAATGTACATAAACCAGCCCGCTCCTGTGTAGAGGTCGCCCGATTGCCCAAAGATGCGTTAGTTGAAATTGAAGTTGTCGCACTCGTAAAGTAAATAGACGTTTACTATCTGAAAAACAAGGACTAATCTAGCTAATCTTGTGAGTGAAATGCCGTTTTTTACAAAAGTTCACTAATTTGCCGTAATTTTTCTAAAATATTTTGAATATAAAGAAGGATTCCTGAGTAAAATGTTGAATTTAATTATTTAGCATTTTATTTAACAAAAAAGGGTGTGAGCACATGGAAGTAACTGACGTAAGATTACGCCGGGTTAACACGGATGGAAGAATGAGAGCGATTGCATCTATTACATTAGATAATGAATTTGTTGTCCATGACATTCGTGTTATCGACGGAAACAACGGTTTATTTGTAGCTATGCCAAGTAAACGTACTCCAGATGGAGAATTTCGTGACATTGCGCATCCAATTAATTCAGGAACACGCGGCAAAATCCAAGAAGCTGTTTTGGCTGAGTACCATCGTTTAGGTGAATTGGAAGTAGAATTTGAAGAAGCCGGAGCTTCCTGAGGATTTTAGCAACTAGGGCCTTTTCTTCTCCAGAAGGCTCTTTTTTATTGTGAAAAAAATGCCCACAACGACTTACGTCTATTCCTTCGCTTTTCTCCCTAAATATACATAATATTATAAAATTAGACAGTTACTGTTCATTCCTTGAAATGAGAGGCCATTTACGTTAATATTTTTAATGGATAAAAAGGTGAAATTGGAGGACTTGACATGCCCAATCGTTATGCTGTGATTTTGGCCGCGGGGCAAGGAACGCGGATGAAATCTAAGCTATATAAAGTACTGCACCCAGTATGCGGCAAACCAATGGTTCAACATGTTGTTGATCAAATAACAAAGCTAAATATACAAGAAATCGTGACTATTATTGGTCATGGAGCAGAGATGGTTCAAGCCCAATTAGGTGCAAGCAGTCTATATGCTTTGCAGGATACTCAGCTGGGAACAGCTCATGCAGTCATGCAGGCAGAGACTATGCTCGCAACTAAAGAAGGTGTCACCATTGTCGTCTGCGGTGATACCCCATTAATAACAGCGGAAACGATGGAAGCCCTTTTTACGCATCATGAAGAATTAAAGGCAAAGGCAACCATCCTCACAGCAAAAATCACTGACCCAACAGGCTACGGGCGAATTATTCGCAATGAAAACGGCCTTGTTGAAAAAATTGTTGAGCATAAGGACGCAACAGATGCTGAACGGAAGATAAATGAAATCAATACAGGAACTTATTGCTTTGACAACCAGGCTTTATTTGAGGCGTTAAGAAATGTTTCTAATGACAACGTTCAAGGTGAATACTATTTACCAGATGTTATTGAAATTCTTAAAAACCAAGGTGAAGTGGTTACAGCCTATCAAACAATAGAATTTGCAGAAACGATAGGTGTTAATGACCGGGTTGCATTGGCGGAAGCAGAACGGATTATGCAGAGCCGCACGAATGTAGCCCATATGCGTAATGGGGTAACAATCATTGACCCGCAGAACACATATATTGAAACAGATGTCGAAATTGGCCAAGATACTGTTATTTATCCAGGAACGATGATAAAAGGAAAAACAGTGATCGGTTCCGACTGTCAAATTGGCCCCAACTCAGAAATTGATTCCTGTGAAATTGGCAATGAAACGGTTGTCCGGCAATCGGCAGTTCATAAAAGCTTAATTGGTGCCCATGTCAACATCGGGCCATTCGCCCATATCAGACCGGATTCAACTATTCATGATGAGGTGAAAATTGGCAACTTCGTCGAAATCAAGAAGGCTGTCTTTGGAACTGGGAGCAAAGCCTCACATCTAAGTTACATTGGTGACGCGGAGGTTGGCAGCAATGTCAACATCGGCTGCGGTTCCATTACAGTGAATTACGATGGTAAGAATAAATTTTTAACTAAAATTGAAGATGATGTCTTTATCGGCTGTAACTCCAATTTAGTTGCCCCTGTTACAATTGGGAAGGGATCATATGTGGCTGCTGGTTCCACAATTACAAAGAATGTACCAAGTGAAGCTTTGTCAATTGCTCGTGCACAGCAAGTCAATAAGGAAAATTACGTTCAAAAGCTTAATTTAAAGAAATAAGCAAAGATAATTGGAGGGCACAAATGTCTAATCAATATTTAGATCCGAACTTAAAGGTATTCAGTTTAAATTCAAATATTCCGCTTGCACAAGAAATTGCCAAGGTTATCGGCGTGGAACTTGGAAAATGTTCCGTCTCAAAGTTTAGCGATGGAGAAATCCAAATTAATATTGAAGAAAGCATCCGCGGCTGTGACGTGTATGTGATTCAATCAACCAGCTTACCTGTAAATGACAATATTATGGAATTGTTAATCATGATTGATGCCTTAAAAAGAGCATCTGCGAAAACAATTAACATTGTCATGCCATACTATGGCTATGCTCGTCAGGACCGTAAGGCACGTGCCCGTGAACCGATTACGGCTAAATTGGTGGCAAACCTGCTTGAGACTGCCGGGGCAACCCGTGTAATCTGTCTAGATTTGCACGCGCCGCAAATTCAAGGATTCTTTGATATTCCAATTGATCACCTGATGGGTGTGCCGATTTTATCAGAATACTTTAAGAACAAGGAATTGAATGGTGATATTGTAATTGTTTCTCCAGATCATGGCGGTGTAACAAGAGCAAGGAAAATGGCAGAACGTTTAAAAGCACCAATTGCGATTATTGACAAACGCCGTCCAAGACCGAATGTGGCGGAAGTCATGAACATCGTCGGTAACATTGAAGGAAAAGTAGCAATCCTGATTGATGATATTATTGATACAGCAGGAACAATTACACTTGCAGCCAATGCCTTAGTAGAAAATGGGGCGGCAGAAGTATATGCTTGCTGTACACATCCAGTATTATCAGGTCCAGCGATTGAAAGAATTCAAAACTCAAAAATAAAAGAATTAGTCGTTACGAACTCTATTCAACTTCCGGAAGAGAAAAAGACGGATAAAATTATTCATCTATCGGTTGCACCGTTAATTGGTGAAGCGATTATCCGCGTTCACGAAGAGCAATCAGTAAGTACATTATTTGATTAAATAATGTTTAATTCTTCCTGTTTTGGGGTATTTCTATATAGATAGTTGTATCTAAAATAGGAAGGTGACAAACGATGAGTACAGTCTTACAAGCGAATGAACGGAAAGAGTTTCGCCGCTCCGCCTTGCGGAAAATTAGAGATAATGGCAATATTCCTGCGATCATTTACGGTTCGAAAGTAGAAAGCAAACCGGTATATATCAGCTCAGCTGATTTAACCAAAACGATGCGCACAGTCGGCAGAAATGGAGTTATTTCCCTTGATATCAATGGCAGTAAACAGGATGTCATTTTAACCGAATATCAAGAGAACTTTATAAAAAATGAAATCATTCATGCTGATTTTCTTGCCGTTGATAAGTCATCAAAAATTACAGTGAATGTAAGGGTTGTTCTAACTGGCGATGCAGCAGGAGTAAAGGATGGCGGGGTCCTGCAGCAGCCATTTCATGAGCTATCGGTTACGGCTACACCAGACCAAATTCCCCAGCAAATTGAAGTGGATGTTACCAGCTTGCAAGTAGGAGAGACACTGACAGTTGCTGATATTCCATATCAAGGTACAGAGTTTGAAATCAATCATGATGAAGTCGATGTGGTCGCATCCATTCTGCCTCCACAGGCAGAAGAAGAAATAAATTCGGGTGAGCAGCAAGAAGAAGGCCACCCTGACAATGAAGAAGGCAGAGAAACAACTCCGGAATAAAAAAGCCGACGTAACCTTTTTTAAGGTTACGTCTTTTGTCGCATAATATAGAGTAGGAGAAAAAGACGATGTTTCGAAAAATTTTTAAAAGGTTGGCTAAACCGGAGGAGGTAGGGGGGCCGATGAAATTAATCGTTGGTTTAGGTAACCCGGGAAAACAGTATGAACATACAAGGCACAATATTGGCTTTGAGGTCATTGATGTTTTATCAAGTCAATTAAATATCCCGCTAACACAATCCAAATTTAAGGGACTGTACGGAATGGGAATACATAAAGGGGAAAAGGTATTACTATTAAAACCGCTAACCTATATGAATTTATCGGGAGAATCAATTCGAGCTGTGATGGATTACTATCAAATAGAGATCGAAGACCTGCTTGTTATTTATGATGACCTTGATTTACCGGTTGGAAAAATCAGGCTTCGCCAAAAGGGAAGCCCGGGCGGACACAATGGCATAAAATCAACCGTTGCTCACCTGGGCACGCAGCAGTTTAACCGCATTCGGATTGGCATTGACCGCCCTCAGCCAGGGACGATTAGTGTTCCTGATTACGTTCTTGGCCGTTTCCGGCCGGATGAGAAGGCATTTACCGAGGAATCCGTGAAAAAAAGTGCTGACTCTTGCCTTGCATGGCTAGAGAAGCCTTTTCTTCAAGTTATGAATGAATTTAATCAGTAATTTCTTCATGATACAAGTCCTTCTTTCATACAATAAAGCAATCCTATAA
Organism: Neobacillus vireti; assembly: GCF_001026695.1. Taxonomy (GTDB): domain Bacteria; phylum Bacillota; class Bacilli; order Bacillales; family Cytobacillaceae; genus Neobacillus; species Neobacillus vireti. The sequence continues at coordinate 32,552 of NZ_LDNB01000019.1, read as the reverse complement.
TTTTTTGAATGTTAGTTGATAGAGAAGTACGTATACACGTTGAATAAGTTCCCTCGCGATAGTTAATACTAATAAGGAATCATAGATTAGGGAGGGACCAGCGTGGCCATCCATTACCATTGCCGGCATTGTGGTACAAAACTAGGGTCTATTGATAGAACTTCCGTCCACTCAGAAACTCTTGGGCTTCATAAACTGACGGAACAAGAGAGACAGGAAATGGTTGCTTACGACGCAACCGGCGACATCCATATCACAGCTATATGCGAGGACTGTCAAGAAGCTTTAGAACGGAATCCCGATTACCACCAATACGATTTTCTTATTCACTAATTTTTTGCTTTGGATGTACCTCCAAAGCGTTTTTCTATTTATATTTTTTTACTGCCAAAATGATTTATTTTTAATGGAAGGGAGGAGAACCGCTTGAACGGATTAAAGTCCTTATTCCTCCAGCAGGAAGATATCCACTCCGTTATTGCCGGCGTGGAAGAAGGGTTGAAAGAACAGTTGATTGCGGGTTTATCAGGTTCGTCTAGAACGGTCATGACCGCTGCTATTTACGAACAAATGAAAAGGCCAATCATCCTTGTAACCCACAATCTATTACAAGCACAAAAACTCTATGACGATATTGCCAATCTATTAGGGGAGAATGAGGTTTTTCTTTTCCCAGCGAACGAATTAATAGCAGCGGAGCTAAGCATTGCCAGCCCAGAATTAAAGGCACAAAGAATCGAAGCCTTAAATCACTGGTCGAGGTTTAATCGAGGAGTATTAATTGTCCCTATTGCCGGGTTAAAGAAAATAATCACCCCAAAGGCATTGTGGAAACAATATCAGCTGTCCATCAAGCTAGGGGAAGATATCAATATTGATAAGTTATTATTAACATTTGTCAAAATGGGCTATGTCCGGGCTGAAATGATAACAACCCCGGGGGAATTCAGTGTCAGGGGCGGAATTATTGATATTTACCCGCTTACCGAAGCAAACCCGCTGAGAATCGAATTATTTGACACGGAAGTAGATTCAATTCGTTACTTTTCTCTTGAGGACCAGCGTTCCAAAGAGAAAGTAAGTGAGGTATTGGTTGGTCCGGCAACTGAAATCCTGCTAGAAGACGAGGATTATGGCAGGATTATTGCTAAGCTTGAAGATGGCTTGGCTAGCAGCCTTAGAAAGTTGAAAGATGACAAGGCAAAAATGCTGCTGACGCAAAATATCAGCCACGAGCTTGAGCAGTTAAAAAACAGACAAAAGCCTGATCAAGTATATAAATACCTATCCTTAGCCTACGACCGGCCTCATAGTTTACTAGACTATCTGCCTAATAACGGTCTTGTGTTTATTGATGAAATTAGCAGGGTGCAAGAGATGAATGATTCTCTTGTAAAAGAGGAAGCAGAATGGTATACCGGTTTACTCGCAGAAGGTGAAATCATTCATGATTTACATATTTCTCATGACTTACCGGCCCTTTTGCATAAGAAGGGATTCCCGATTCTGTATATGTCCTTGTTTTTGCGGCATGTCGCCAATACAAGCCCGCAAAATATTCTCAATATTTCTTGTAAGCAAATGCAGAACTTTCACGGGCAAATGCATCTATTAAAAGCGGAAATCGACAGGTGGAAAAAAGGAAATTATTCTATTTTATTTTTAGGAGCAGATGAAGAGCGGGTTAAAAAGCTCGAGCGTGTCCTTGAAGACTATGAGATTGAGGGCAGTATTATCAAAGAAACTCAGCAAATCTTGCCGGGCAAGGTTCAAATAATGAAGGGCAATCTCCATACAGGCTTTGAACTTTCAATCCAAAAAATTGCGGTTATTACCGAGGAAGAACTTTTTAATAAACGGGTGAAAAAACCGGCAAGCCGGCAAAAGTTATCCAATGCCGAGCGGATAAAAAGTTATTCGGAGCTCAAAATTGGCGATTATGTCGTTCATGTGAATCATGGGATTGGCAAATATTTAGGCATCGAAACCCTTGTTATCAATGGAATCCATAAAGATTATCTCCACATCCGCTATCAAGGATCCGATAAACTGTATGTTCCTGTTGAACAAATTGACCTTGTTCAGAAGTATGTTGGCTCGGAAGGCAAAGAGCCAAAGGTTTATAAACTTGGCGGAACCGATTGGAAAAAAGTGAAGAAGAAGGTTGAATCATCAGTTCAAGATATTGCCGATGATTTAATTAAGTTATATGCCGAACGAGAAGCTTCGGTAGGATATGCTTATGCGCCTGACGGAGATTTGCAAAGAGAATTTGAAACTTCCTTCGCTTACCAAGAGACAGAGGATCAGCTCCGCTCGATTCATGAGATTAAAAAGGATATGGAACGTTCGCGTCCGATGGACCGCCTATTGTGCGGCGATGTTGGTTATGGGAAAACAGAGGTGGCAATCAGGGCGGCCTTCAAGGCCATTGCCGACGGAAAACAAGTAGCCTTACTTGTACCGACGACGATTTTGGCACAGCAGCACTTTGAAACATTGAGGGAGCGATTCCAGGACTATCCGATTAATATCGGTCTTTTGAGCCGCTTCCGTTCCAAGAAACAGCAGACGGAAACGATAAAGGGCTTAAAGGCAGGGACGATCGATATTGTTGTCGGCACCCATCGCCTGCTTTCGAAGGATATTATCTACCGCGATTTAGGGCTGTTGATTGTCGATGAAGAGCAGCGATTTGGTGTAACCCATAAGGAAAAAATCAAGAAGGTAAAGACAAATGTTGATGTGTTAACATTAACGGCGACACCGATTCCAAGGACGCTGCACATGTCTATGCTCGGTGTCCGGGATCTTTCGGTCATTGAAACACCGCCGGAAAATCGCTTCCCGGTTCAGACGTATGTAATGGAGTACAACGGTTCACTAGTCCGTGAGGCAATTGAACGGGAACTGGCCCGCGACGGACAAGTCTACTTTTTATATAACAGGGTGGAGGATATTGAGCGGAAGGCAGAGGAAATTTCCATGCTGGTGCCTGACGCACGCGTGACCTATGCCCACGGACAAATGACGGAAAATGAATTGGAGTCGGTGATGATTAGTTTCTTGGCCGGCGAATTTGATGTGCTTGTGAGTACGACCATCATTGAAACGGGTGTTGATATTCCAAACGTCAATACATTGCTCGTCTTTGATGCTGACCGGATGGGACTGTCCCAGCTTTATCAGCTCCGCGGCCGTGTAGGCAGGTCCAATCGGGTCGCATATGCCTATTTCACCTACCGGAAGGATAAGGTTTTAACAGAGGTTGCAGAAAAACGTCTCCAAGCCATTAAGGAATTTACCGAATTAGGCTCTGGCTTTAAAATTGCAATGCGTGATTTGTCGATTCGCGGCGCCGGAAACTTATTAGGTGCCCAGCAGCACGGCTTTATTGACTCCGTTGGTTTTGACCTTTATTCGCAAATGCTGAAGGAAGCAATTGAAGAACGAAAGGGAGACTTGGGAGCGGCTGAAGTGAAAAAGTCAGTTGAAATTGACCTTGAGATTGATGCCTATATTCCGGACTCCTATATTAAGGATGGACATCAAAAAATCGAGATGTATAAGCGGTTCAGGGGCGCTGTTTCACTCGAGGATATCGCCGAGCTGCAGTCAGAAATGCTTGACCGTTTTGGCGAGTATCCTGACGAAGTTTCCTACCTGTTCCAGATTGCCGAAATGAAAGTGTATGCACTAACTAATGGTGTGGAACAAATTAAGCAAGTCAAACAAGAGGTAACTATTCTTATCAGTGAAGAAGTGACAAAGACAATTGATGGCAGCAAAATCTTCCGACTCGGCAGCCAATTTGGCAGGAATGTAAACCCGGGAATGGAAGGGTCCAGGCTAAAAGTCGTGATTAATAATAAGGAGTACCGGACAACACAGTGGCTCCATATCGTCCTTGAAATGATAAAAGGAATCCCGCTGGCTAAAAGGGATAAGGAAAATTCGGTGAAATGATTTAGTTTTAAACAGTGGGTTTTCTTCCAGTTGTTAGACTATTTACTTTATTTGTGAAAAAATATTCCGGATGTGTATAGAACTTTCCAGTTGAAAGATACTAAGTTCAAAGTTGGTGATGATTTCAATTAAAGGAAAAGAAGTCAACCACCAAGTTGAAAAATCATCAGATGAAAGTGAGGCAACATTGGATGAAAGCAACTGGAATAGTTCGTCGAATTGATGATTTGGGTCGCGTTGTCATTCCCAAAGAAATACGCAGAACCCTGCGTATCCGCGAAGGGGATCCGTTAGAGATTTTTGTTGATCGAGACGGGGAAGTCATTTTAAAGAAGTATTCACCAATCAGCGAATTAAGCGATTTTGCCAAAGAGTATGCAGAAGCTCTATTTGACAGCCTCGGAAACCCGGTATTAATTTGTGATCGAGATACGTATATTGCTTTAGCAGGCAGTTCTAAGAAGGATTATTTAAATAAAAATATTAGCGATTTAGTGGAAAAAACAATGGAAGAGCGCAACTCAGTTCTCCATACCCAGCAGGCAGATATTGCTTTAGCTGATGGAAATGAAGAATCCGTTTCTTCCTATACGATTGGCCCAATTATCGCAAATGGCGACCCGATTGGGGCGGTCATTATCTATTCTAAAGAAGGAACCCTAGGTGAAGTAGAACAAAAAGCAGTAGAAACAGCCGCGGGGTTCTTAGCGCGACAAATGGAATCTTAACTGAAAAAGACAGCCTAGGCTGTCTTTTTTTCCCGATATGAAAGGGTGAGATGGTTCTTTTAGAATCTTAGGTTTTTTCTAATAAATGTCTAATTAGCCAAAACTCCTAAATAAATAGCCATAATGTCTTAAAAAATAGCCAAAACCCCTTGAAAAGTAGCCAAAACTCTATGAAAAATAGCCAAAACCCACTGGAAAATAGCCAAAAGATTTTTCCGAAGTTTGGTGGTCAATAAAAAACAAAAAAAACGACCTTTTAAAGGCCGTTTTACAAATTTTATTTAGGAAAAAACTCAATTCTCCCTAAAAAAATCCGTATTCTGAAGTATAATCTCTAATCTCTAGGTCTCACCTTTTGTTACTTATTCTATAAAACGCTTAATTTTCGGAAACAGCTTTACCGCATTATTAAAAAACAAGTCTTCATGCGCTTCTCTGGGAATGAGCTTCTTCATCAAATCAATATAGGGCTGCACTTGAACTAAAGGCCAGTCGGTGCCAAACAGAAACTTCGAGTAATCATCGGTAAAGGCTAGCGCATGTTTCAAGTGGTTAAAAAAGTAAGGTGACTCCAGCTTTTTCTGCAAATCAACCTTTGTACCGACAAGCAGTCCGGATAAGTCCGCATACATATTGCGATTCTTATACAAAACTTCAGCACCATCAAGGACCCACGGGTCGCCAAAGTGCGCCATCATGAAGTTAATCTCGCGATATTTCACCGCCACTTCATCAATGGTAAGCGGGTGAGCATATTTCAGCAAGCCGCGTTCCGAATACGTATCGCCCGTATGAAACACAACTGGTAGCCCATATTTAATTGCCAACTCATAAACGGGACTGTAGACCTCATCATAGGCATAGAACGGATAATAGCCAAGATAAATCTTGATCCCGACTACCTCCGGTTTCTCTAGAAGCGCCTCAAGTGCCGCCAATTCTTGAGCGCCTAATCGATACGGGTTAATCCCGGGACAATAACAGATATTTGCGGGAAGCTGTTCTTCTAAATCAAGATCCATCGGCGTCGCCGCTTCATAATCCGGGAAGCCATCCGCTTTGGTTTCTGTTAATCCCATGGCAATTCCAAGCACCACATTCGCATCACGATACTCCTGCCATAAACCTTCAGATGAATAATCCAGCTTCGACAGATTCCTGGCAGTCTCCTTAAAGCTTGAAATATTAGAAAAATGCATATGGGCATCAATAATTCGCATCACACACTCGTCTCCTCTCAGCTGCTAGTACCACAAAAGCGAATATTTTTTAAATCTTGGAGCGCATCTTCAGGAATCTTCTCATCATTAAACAGATAGAAAATCGGTGCAGTCCAATAGGTTTCTCCATGTCGTAAATGCAGCTTTGAAAAAACCGTATGATGGGCGACTTCTTTATTTAGGTAAAGATCTGATTTTCCCGCCTGGTAATCAGAGATGACCTGTAGTTTTTCAGAAACAGCTTCATGACCAATGGTAAAGCTTTGTTTCACATCAATTTCCATCTCACCTTTTCCAAAATAAGCTTTCTGACTAGGCTGATACTCGATCCAGCTATTTTCCATATTTTTAAAAGCAGCTTGGCTATACCAGCCCTCATACTTAAAATACTGATTGGTTTCTTGCAGAATTTCGGTGGTATGGCACATTACTGGTGCCCCCGGCTGCAGTAAATAATATTGGTTGTAGGTAAGCCCCTTAAAGGATTCGTGCTGTAAAATTTGAACCTGGAGCTTAATACCCGTCCAGCGGTTTCCTTTGTTATCGGTGATGGTAACAAACTCCACTGACCGTTCCTCTTTTACAAGGGAATTACTGGATATGTTTAATAATGCATTGCGAATTCCGCCGGCCCAAGGATTCCACCACGATTTAGGTATTAGTGCAGGGAAGGACGTATCGAGCCACTCGTGCCCCTTGTAGGTTAACGAATAGAGGGCAGGGAAAAAGTCCGGAGCCGCTTTAATGCTGACCAGCCCATTATCTACCTCATAAACAGGGATTCCATCTTCGACATATTGCTCGGTTTGTATCGCCGTATTGTCCGGGCAAATGATAAGAGAGCGCTGCTCAGATTGTTCTGTTTTTAGATCGGCACTGAGCTTAAGGAGCTGCACTCCTGACTCGGCCTCGAAATGAAGCGGAAAAACAGCTTCGCTTTTTGCATCTTCTTGAGAAAACTGTTGTTTCTTTACTGCCTCCTGACCTTCAATCTGAACACTAATTTCACCGTCAAGATGGACCAGTTTCGCATTATTATAATGAACGGTCGTCTGTTCCTGAACAAACGGATTATGATTCTCTGGGTAAAATTGTACTGGTTGAGCGGTTGCCGCCTCAACAGGATGCCCTTTTTTAAGCGCAAACTTCCGGAAAGCCTCCCAGGTCGGAAATGCCCCCATTGAAAGATAAGTCGGCTTTGTCCTCGCTACCCCATTGGCCGGAATCACCCCAAGTTTGTGTTCAAAGAATAAGAACCAATGTTCAAATTGAACCTTTGTCTCACTGCTCCAGCAAATCCCGCTGGGAAGAGCAGGATCACGCTTGAAAATCCAATTTTCATCGACTTTATCACTTTGCCAATACCCAGTCATTCCGTCCTTCAATTCATTGATCTCCATCATCTGACCATCATAAGGAAAAACAACGCCGTACATGTTCTGGACGAAATTATGACTATCATTCAGCCAAACTTCCTGCTTCGTCGCCACATCAGCAAGATTATGAATTTGATAATGATGCTCCATCAATCCTTCGGCATAAACCTTGGCAATCGAGTGCAGCTGCAGGTCCGGATATGACTGTGAATGATAAACGGCCTTTAGACAAACGGCGCCTTTTTCTTCAAAAAATTCGATGTGATCAGGCCGCTTTTTCGAGAATTCGCTTGAAAAAGGTTTGCCAAGCTTCGGATAGAAAAAGAAAGGTACTTCCTCTTCAGCGGACCCAGCGCGTCCTAAATAAAGGCGATTATCAAATTTACTTAAGTACACATGGGCGAGTCCGTTATAGGTATGCCAATAATCGTCACACTCTCCGGTCAATTTAGCGCCCATCCCGTAAAACGCTAAGCCAATTTTTTTGGAAAAATATATCGTTTCACCTGATTTTTTTACTGCTTTTATTTGTAATGGCTGCTGATAAAAGCCGTATTCCGTTAAGCGGTAAGGAATCGGGAAGAGCTTCCGTTCTTTTGCTCCCAACAATATGTTCACATGCTCATCTGCGAAATCAATAAAGTGCGCTTTTGGCCACTTAAACGAGAATTGCACTTCTTCATTAAAGTGATTTTCCAACTCTAAATAGAGCTCTGAGTCGCTCTCAAGAAAGGGCAGTTCATTCGGAACTTTCGCCGTTACCTTGGCAGGGTACTTGCTATTAATACCAAGCTTGAAAGTGGCTTCTTTCCCATTGATGGTCACTTTAGCAGCCACGGTTGGGTGGGTACGCCAAATATTTTGTTCTTCGGTGATTTCACCGACAAAGAATCTGCCTTCGACAATCTCTGAGTCCATCACTGTCAGCTGTTTCGCAAAATCAAAGTGGATATTTTGATCGTCGAACCCTTCAATCGCAATAGTTAACGGCTCATTCGTTTTGTTTTCTATTTTGAATTGAATCGGGTATTCTGCACCGAAGATCAGATCCTGCTGTTCAATTGAGGCAGAGATTAAATATTCGTCCGTTTCAATTAATCTTAGCCCACGGCCTTTTCGTTCATATTCCATCCTCAGCCGCTGCCCATCCTTCTCCCACTGATACTCATAGAAATCAAAGCCACTTTCTTTCCTGCCATCGGGCTTCACTTCGATTTCCATTTTACGGTCATGGTACCAATCCGCTTTTTCAAAAAAGCCTTGGACTGCCTCTGTGGTGAGGACCGAGGGGATGAAGTTCATCAGATGGACGGTGTCATCGCGGTTTTCCCAGAAGAATCCGCATTTTTTATACAAGGGAACGGCCTTTATATTGCCACCCCAAGTATAGAGGTCGAGTCTCGGCCAGCCCAACTCAATGGTTCGTTCGACTGCCTTAAGCACCAGCTGTTTGCCAATCTTTTTCCCTTGGTATTCTTCGCGCACGTTAAGCAATGGGATGTAGAGCGCACCGCTATCCTCACGGTACTCACTGACACCGCAATATCCGGCGACACCATTTTCATCCATGGCTAAATAAGTATTTAGATTAATCGAATTCTCTTCCTGATGCCGAATACTCTCGGCGGTCGAAATATCATTTCCGCCGCCCCAGCCTTCACGGCTATGATTCCACATATCGGCAACCTTCTCAGCTAAATCATGACGATATTCAACGATTTTCATTTGTTTGCTCCTCATCTATTGCGAATTTTTTCACTAACCATCCTCGATTACCTCAACGTTTGAAAAATTAGTTAATTGAAAAATGATCATGCTAAAAACCCCCTTTCATAAATTTGAAAAAAATAAAAGACCCTGCAGCTACAAGGTCTTTTGGTCACAAAACGGCTATTTACCGTTTCGTTAGGAATAGAATGGTAGACTTGTAGGAATGTACAGGTTATTAATCATTAACTTAAGCTGTGACACTTTTGAAACCATCCTGTACACCTCCTTCGTAAGGTAATTCTTACCACAATGATAATTATATAATAAAATATTCGGAAAAGTAAATTAGTTTAGTTGACACCCGTTCCGGTTTTCCCGCAATATCCATTAAAACCCCCACTATGCTATAATTACCTCTAGTTTAGTTAGTAGGTGAAGCAATGAAATCCGTGAATCATTCAACTGCGTTGTTTAAAGGCGCGTTTATTTTAACAATCGCCGCACTCGTTACAAAAATTTTAAGTGCGTTTTACCGTATTCCTTTTCAAAACATCGTCGGAGATATTGGTTTTTACATATATCAGCAAGTATATCCGTTTTATGGATTGGCGATTGTCCTGTCGACCACGGGTTTCCCGGTGGTGATTTCGAAGCTATATGCGGAACAAAAAGAGAATGGCAATGATGAAAAATCCCGCCTGCTTCTTCTCGTATCCTTCGTTTATTTACAGGTCATCGGCATCGTTTGTTTCCTCATCCTTTATGGCGGAGCCGGACAAATTGCAGGATGGATGAAGGACCCGCAATTAGCAATCTTATTAAGGGTTGTCTCAATTGTGTTTTTGATCTTTCCGTTTGTTGCACTACTAAGAGGGTATTACCAAGCGATTGGCGAAATGGTCCCGACGGCGTTATCCCAGGTCGGGGAACAAACCATCCGTGTCTTGACGATTATTTTTCTCGCTTCTCTTTTCATGGAAAAAGGCTATTCCCTTTATTTTGTCGGCGGCGGGGCGATGGTTGGCTCGATAACCGGGAGTATGATTGCGAGCCTCGTTTTGTTTATGTTTGTCCGGAAACGTAAAGAATGGAAAGTAATCGCTCCAAGCAGGGGGATGCTGCAAAATAACTCGTTGGAAGTAAAGCGGATTGTTAAAATGCTTACTGTTCAAGGGCTGATGATTTGTCTAAGCGGAATGCTGATGATTTTTATGCAGCTTGCAGATTCGTTAAATTTATACTCCCTACTGGTAGCAAAGGGCACGGAACAAGATCTCGCTAAAAGCTTAAAGGGGGTTTTCGACCGCGGTCAGCCGCTAATTCAATTAGGGACAGTCGCTGCGGCCTCGATGTCATTAACGCTTGTACCGCTCATAAGCCGTGAGCGATTAGCCACAAAACCGGAATTCTTACATCATAAAATTCAAGTAGCGATTAAGGTAAGTATCGTGATTGGACTGGGCGCTTCGGCGGGTTTATGGGCGATTATCGGGCCAACCAATGTGATGCTGTTTGAAAATGCCAACGGATCAGCGGTATTAGGGGTGCTTGGTTTTGTTATTCTATTTACCTCGATTATTTCAACGATCATTGCGATCATGCAGGGACTCGGCAGTCTGCTTTATCCTGCAATAGCCGTGGTAATCACCTTTCCGCTTAAATATCTATTAAACATGGTCTTCATTCCGTTCTTTGGAACGATGGGGGCGGCGATATCTTCGCTTTTGGCTTTAGGACTGGTCACAGTTTTCTTGTTACTTAAATTTAAAAAAATAATCGCAATCCCGCTGTTTCCATCCCGTTTTTTAAGAATAGTGCTAACAGCGGCGATCACGATGGTTTTGTTTTTAAAAGGTTATTTATTTGTAACTAATCATCTTTTTGCCACGATTGGGGCAGAACGGCTAGGAGCAGCCTTGCAATCGTTAACTGCTGTTTCGCTCGGCGGCTTCATCTTTTTAGTAATCATTATCAAGGGGAACGTATTTCTTGAAGAAGAATTGGGGCTTTTCCCATTTGGAAGCAAGTTACTTCATTTTCTCCCGCGAAAGGAAAGGAATTAACCAATGGTCAAAAAAATTGAAATTGTTGGCTTAGGAGCAGGCGACCTTGAGCAGCTGCCTGTTGGCGTATATAAGAAACTACTTCAAGCACCGCAACTATTTTTGAGAACGAAAGAACATCCGGTCATTCCTGAACTTGAAAAAGAAGGATTATCCTATACCTCTTTTGACAGTGTATATGAAAAATACGATCAGTTTGAAGCGGTATACGAGGAAATCGCCCGGACATTATTGAATCTTGCCCACACGGAAGCAGTAATTTATGCTGTTCCCGGACACCCACTCGTTGCCGAGCGGACGGTACAGCTTCTTTTGGAATACGGACCAAAGGAAGAAGTGGAAATTACCATTGGCGGCGGGCAGAGCTTTCTTGATGCCCTGTTTGCTTCATTAAAAATTGACCCGGTTGAAGGGTTTCAACTGCTCGATGGCACGGCTCTCGCGTCCTCCCAGTTGCAAATCGACCAGCATATCATTATTAGTCAAGTATACGACCAGTTCGTGGCCTCAAACGTAAAGCTAACGTTAATGGAGAAATTACCCGATGATTATCAGGTTTACATCGTAACGGCAGCCGGGAGTAAAAAGGAGCACATCGAAAAACTGCCGTTGTATGAATTGGACCGGAATATCTCAATCAATAACCTCACTTCTGTCTATGTCCCGCCAGTGACAGAAGAAGAAATTTTATTGAAAAATTTCTCGAAGCTGTGCGCGATTATCTCTGAATTAAGGGGTCCAAACGGCTGCCCGTGGGATAAGGAACAAACCCATGAGTCATTAAAAAAGTACTTAATCGAAGAAACGTATGAAGTCATTGACGCGATTGACAGTGAAGATATTGACCACTTAATAGAAGAACTGGGAGATGTCCTGCTTCAGGTGCTGCTCCATGCGCAAATTGGCGAGGATGATGGGTATTTTTCCATTGATGACGTGATCGAAGGCGTGTCGGCAAAAATGATTCGCAGGCATCCCCATGTGTTCGGAAATGTTAGTGTAGCAAATAGTGAAGAAGTTTTGCAAAATTGGCAGGAAATTAAGAAACAGGAAAAAGGCGAAGCACCATCCACCATCCTTGAAGGGGTCTCAAAATCGTTACCGAATCTGTTAAGGGCCTATGAGTTGCAAAAGAAAGCTGCGAAGGTTGGCTTTGATTGGCAGGAGATTGCCCCTGCGTTGGCGAAAGTGAAGGAAGAGCTTGAAGAATTCGTCAATGAGTTGGATGGAACGGTGGAAGGTCTCGAGCGCGCCAAAAGGGAATTTGGCGATATATTATTTGCCTTTGTCAATGTGGCCCGATTCTTAAAAATTCATCCCGAAGAAGCGCTTTATGAAACAAATGAAAAGTTTACGCGCCGGTTTCAGTACATCGAGGAAAAGGTGAAGGCAAGCGGCAGGCCGTTTGAGGACTATACACTAGAAGAGCTCGATCAGTTCTGGGACGAAGCAAAACGAAAAGAGGGGAAATAATCATGCGTTTAGATAAGTTTTTAAAGGTTTCAAGATTAATTAAGCGGAGAACCTTAGCCAAAGAAGTCTCCGATCAAGGCAGAATTGAAATTAATGGGAAAGAGGCAAAGGCAAGCTCTACGGTTAAAGTCGGCGACGAATTAACGATTCGCCTTGGCCAGAGAAAAGTAACGGCAAGAATTGACCGGATTCAAGAAACATCCCGCAAAGACGAAGCGGCGGAGATGTATACCATCTTAAAGGAAGAAAAGCTTGGGTCATCAGAGAATCCATTGAGTTAGGTTGATTGCCTAGCTCCAGCAAGTCGTTTCCGACTTTTCGATGTTCTATTCCGACTGTTCCTCACATACATTTTACATAAAGGTTGTACAAATGATTGTGAGGGATGGAAATGAGCCAATATTATGAAAGTAATACCACAAAAAGCAGTGCTCCCGATCATGATGTCATTATGAGAGGAAGAAGGCTTCTTGATATTACCGGCGTAAAACAGGTGGAAAGCTTTGATAATGAGGAATTCTTATTGGAAACGGTTATGGGGTTTTTAGCCATCAAAGGACAAAACCTGCAGATGAAGAATTTGGATGTCGAAAAGGGGATTGTCTCTATCAAGGGGAAGATTTTTGACCTCGAATACTTGGATGAACAGCATGGGGAGAAAGCTAAAGGCTTCTTTAGCAAGTTATTCCGATGACCCTTTCGACGCAATTTCTCACAATGCTTTCAATGATTGGAATGGGGTCGTTGTTTGGCGCCATGTTTGATACGTATCAACGGTTTTTAAATCGGCCAAAACGAAAAACTTGGATTGTCTTCTGTAATGACCTATTATTTTGGATCATTCAAGCATTGCTTATTTTTTACACCTTATTTATTGTTAACAATGGAGAAATAAGGTTCTATATCTTTATTGCGCTCATATGCGGGTTTGCAGCCTACCAAGGTCTATTTAAAAGGATTTATCTGCAATTATTGGAGTTTGTAATCAAGACGATCATTACCGTGACCAAGTTTTTGAGAAAAACCTTTCAACTGCTCATTTATAAACCAATCCTTGGTCTGATCCAACTGGTTATTACCATCGTTCTCGTACTTGGCAGGGGTCTTTATACCCTTGTCAAATTTGTTTTAAAAGTTTTACTATTACTATTAAAAGTAATCGTAGTACCATTGCAAACAATAGTATTAATTTTTTGGAAACTTATGCCGAAAGGTCTTAAAAAAGCCGTCGAGAAGTTATATAATAAAACAGCAGGAAATTTTAAGGGAATCAAGAATACTATTATTAAGTGGATTAATAGATGGAAAAAACGAAAAGAGTGAGGAGGTTAACGGGAAATGGGCGCGGAACGAAAGAGAAATGTGTCAAAGATGCAGACAACCTATGTCGAGCAGCAGGAATACGCAGAAATCGCATCAGCTAGAAAAAGGAAATTGTTACTTAGACGCCTCTCGCTCTTTGTGGTGTTTGCAGGCTTTCTATCGTATCTGATGATTTCCAGTTATCTTTCCCAAACCACTAAACTTGATGAAAAAATCGCTCAAAAGAAACAGCTTAACACCCAGTTGACTAAATTAAAACAGCAACAAGTAGTCCTCAATGAGGATATCATTAAATTAAATGATGATGAATATATTGCCAAGCTTGCGAGAAAAGAAATTTTTTTCTCTGGGGAAAACGAAATTATCTTTAATATTCCGGAAACAAAGAAGGAAAAATGAACCAATGTGTAGTCATATTGACACTGAATTTTTACTTTTTGTATAATATAGAGTAAGATTGATTTTTTATTATTTTAAGGAGGAACATTCTTTTTATGTCAATTGAAGTAGGCAGCAAGTTACAGGGAAAGGTAACAGGGATTACAAATTTCGGAGCGTTCGTGGAGCTGCCGGAGGGCTCAACAGGTCTTGTGCACATCAGTGAGGTTGCTGACAATTATGTAAAGGATATTAACGACCATCTTAAGGTTGGCGACCAAGTTGAGGTTAAAGTCATCAATGTTGAGAAGGACGGGAAAATTGGCTTATCCATTAAAAAAGCAAAGGATAGACCCGAAGCACCGCAAAGATCCCATTCACATTCACAACGCCCTCGTCAAGGAAGAGCAAACGATCGCAATAATCCTAGACCAGAAAACTTTGAATCGAAAATGGCCAAATTTTTAAAAGATAGTGAAGATCGTTTATCTTCCTTAAAGCGCCACACAGAGTCTAAGCGTGGAGGAAGAGGAGCTAGACGGGGTTAACTTGCTGCTTAATTGTTGTCGGATAAAGCAGGTTTCACTAAATAACTTATAGTAAGACAGGTCCAAACGGGCTTGTCTTTTTTGTCGTTTAGGAAAAATCCCCTTCATTGTGTGAACCTAAATCGACATAAATAAAGGTAGTTATTGTTATTTGAATGATTATAGTGAAAACCGTCGAACGATTATTTTAACTTGTTCACTATTTTGACAAACTTTTAAGCCTATGAACTTTATAATAGTCCACAATATCAAAGATTAGGGAGTGTGATTATGGAAAAGACAAATGCAAGTTTCATAGCACCGGTTGGGAAAGTTAGCCTTCATCCATCAAAATCGGCTTTGGGGAGTGGACTCGGGAAATTCCATGCGCTGCTCGAGTCCCTATTTATCAAAAAGGGTTATCTTTTGTTATTCGTGGGATTTTTACTTGGACGAGCATTAATCCTGGCGAAGCTGACCCCGTTTTGCCTTCCTTTCTTTGCCTCTGTTTATTTAATTAGAAGAGAGCGGGCCCCGCTGGCACTGATTGGACTAGTCGTCGGAGCAGCAACCTTGTCACTTGCAAATGCCGCCTTTACGTTCACCATCACTATCTGCTTTTTGGTCATTTTCCGGATCAGTCAAAAGTGGCTGACAAATGAAATGAGAGCACTGCCTTTTTTTGTCGGGATGATCCTCGGAATTGGAAAACTGGGTGAAGCGTTTATTCTATCGCAGCAGTTGGTTCTATATGATTTAATGATGGTTGGTGTCCAGGCAAGCCTTGCCTTCATTCTGACGCTGATTTTTTTACAAAGTATTCCTTTATTAACCTTGAATAAGCGCAGACAGCTGTTAAAAACAGAAGAAATCGTCTGCCTCATTATTATGCTCGCTTCGATTATGACGGGCACCATTGGCTGGCAAGTGTATGATTTGTCGCTTGAACATATTATGTCGCGTTACTTAGTGCTAGTGTTTTCCTTTATTGCCGGAGCAACAGTCGGCTCTACTGTAGGAGTGGTGACTGGGTTGATTTTCAGCCTGGCAAGCGTGTCAAGCTTCTACCATATGAGTTTACTAGCCTTCTCAGGCGTGCTCGGCGGATTAATGAAGGAAGGGAAAAAAATCGGTGTTTCCATCGGCCTATTTATTGCCACCCTCCTTATCGGAATGTATGGGGAAGGGGGAGGCTCGTTATTGAAAACTGTCTTAGAGTCAACTGCTGCTGTTTTTTTATTCCTCTTAACACCACAAGCTCTTACCTCTAGACTAGCAAAGTATATACCTGGTACACCGGAATACACGGCCGAACAGCAAAAATATATGAGGAAAATGCGCGACGTAACGGCACAGCGGGTTTCGCAGTTTTCTGGTGTGTTTCATGCCCTATCAAAAAGCTTTTCTCAAATGGAAGTCATTCAGGATGATACTGAAAGTGACCGGGAAATGGATTACTTTATGAGCAATGTAACGGAAAAAACGTGCCAAACATGCTTTAAGAAGGAACAATGCTGGGCAAAGAATTTTAATACAACCTATGCCTATATGGAGGAAATTATTCACGAAATGGATCAAAATGATGGAGCAGTCTCTACTAAATTATCAAGAGACTGGGAAAAGCTTTGTACACGTTCGAAAAAAGTATACGAAACGATAGGCCAGCAATTAACCTTTTTTCAGGCTAATCAAAAATTAAAGAAACAGGTTCAGGAGAGCCGGAAGCTTGTTGCAGATCAATTATTAGGAGTTTCTGAGGTCATGGATAGCTTTGCCAAGGAAATTCAACGGGAAAGGGAAAATCATCACAAGCAGGAGGAGCAAATTATCGAGGCGATGCAAGGGTTTGGGATTCATATTGAACAGGTGGAAATTTATAGTCTGGATCCGGGAAATGTCGATATAGAGATGTCGGTGCCATTCTGTAATGGCCATGGGGAATGTGAGAAATTAATTGCCCCGATGCTGTCAGATATTCTGGAGGAAACAATTGTTGTGAATAAGGAGGAGTGTGCAACCTTTCCGAATGGTTTCTGTCATGTCACCTTCAGATCATCGAAGGCGTTTATCGTTGAAACGGGGGCCGCCCATGCGGCTAAAGATGGCGGCTTGGTTTCGGGTGACAGCTATTCAACGATTGAACTTGGTTTGGGCAAGTATGCGATTGCCATTAGTGATGGAATGGGAAACGGTGAAAGAGCCCATTATGAAAGCAATGAAACACTAAAGCTTTTACAAAAAATACTCCAGTCAGGGATTGAAGAGCGGACAGCGATTAAATCAATTAATTCTATTCTTTCACTAAGAACAACTGATGAGATCTTTTCAACGTTAGATTTGGCGATGATAGATTTGAAAAATGCTTCGGCAAAATTCCTAAAAATTGGTTCAACACCAAGCTTCATTAAACGGGGGAATAAGATCATTAAAATCCAGGCCAGCAACCTGCCAATCGGAATTCTTCAGGAATTTGAAGTCGATGTCGTCAGCGAGCAATTAAAAGCCGGCGATTTGTTAGTAATGATGAGTGATGGGGTGTTTGAGGGACCAAACCATGTAGAGAATTATGATTTATGGATGAAGCGGAAATTATTAGAATTAGAAACCGATGACCCGCAGGAAATTGCTGATTTAATTTTAGAGGAAGTCATTCGTTCGAAATCGGATATCATTGATGACGATATGACTGTGACAGTGGCAAAAATAAAACATAACACCCCGAAATGGGCATCGATTCCAGTGCACAAAGTAAAGCGTCATGCTTAAAAGATTATTTTACTCAAGTATCCTAGCAAATATGTATAAAGGACCTTAATCCCGTCAAAAATGGTAGCAATACGTTAAGTGGAGGGAGAAGGTTATGTATACAGGGAAAATTCGGCAAATCCTGCTGATTACAGATGGCTGTTCGAATCAAGGAGACGACCCTATTGCTATGGCAGCACTTGCGAAGGAGCAGGGGATTACGGTCAATGTTATTGGTGTCACTGAGAAGGATATTATTGATGAAAAGGGAATGACGGAAATAGAGGGGATTGCCATGTCCGGCGGCGGAGTCAGTCAGATTGTTTATGCTGAAGCACTCTCGCAAACCGTGCAAATGGTCACACGGAAAGCAATGAACCAAACGATTCAAGGTGTCGTAAACAGTCAATTGCAGCAAATTTTAGGGCGTTCGCAATCGATGGAAGACCTGCCGCCAGACAAACGCGGTGAAGTCATGGAGGTTGTCGATGAATTAGGGGAAACTGTCGAATTAGAAGTGTTGATTCTTGTCGATACAAGTGCGAGCATGAAACATAAGCTTCCAACCGTTAAAGAGGCACTGCTCGACCTCTCTCTAAGCTTAAACGCCCGAAGCGGCGAGAACCAATTTTCAGTTTACGTATTTCCCGGGAAAAAGAATGATGTCGAAAAATTGCTGGATTGGACACCGAAGCTACAATCTTTGACAAGTATCTTTTCACAGCTGTCGACCGGAGGGATTACTCCGACAGGGCCGGCATTACGGACTGCGCTTTCTTCATTCAGCCAAAAAAAATCAATAAGGAGCCTGCTTTCACGAGATGATGAATCATACTTTGAAGAATCAATATAATCTTCGTCCTGGGACCATCATTACTGGAAAATGGCATGGAAATAACTATACAATTGTAAAAGAACTAGGGTATGGGGCAAACGGGGTGGTGTACCTTGCCAAACACAAAAATACTCAAGTAGCATTGAAAATGAGTGATAATGGGATGTCCATCACCTCAGAGGTAAATGTTCTGAAATCCTTTGCAAAGGTCCAGGGGCCCCAAACCCTCGGGCCTTCTTTGCTTGATGTTGATGATTGGCGAATCTTACAGGGGGGGCCAGCTATCTCCTTTTATGTCATGGAATATATCCAAGGTCCTGACCTCCTTTCCTTTTTACATAAAAAAGGTAAATCTTGGGCAATCGTGTTATTTTTGCAACTGCTTAGCGATTTAGAGGTGCTCCATGAAAACGGCTGGGTATTTGGTGATTTAAAGCCGGAAAACTTAATTGTCACGGGCCCGCCACCGAGAATCAGATGTATTGATGTCGGCGGAACAACGATGCAGGGAAGGGCAATTAAGGAATTCACTGAGTTTTATGACCGCGGTTATTGGGGGTTGGGTTCAAGAAAGGCGGAGCCGTCCTATGATTTATTTTCAGCGGCCATGATCATGATAAACTCAGCCTATCCAAATCGATTTAAGAAGACCACTGGCGGTATTTCACAAATAAGAGAAGCAATTCGGCAAAAGCCGGAACTGTTGAAATTTGAAAAGGCCCTCGTAAAGGCTCTTCAGGGCCATTATAGCCACGCTAAGCAAATGAGAGTGGATTTATTAAATGTAATGGTGGATAAACCGATTTTAGACCCGTCTTTACCGCCAAAAAGAACTGACAGCGGCACGACAGTAAATAGTCAAAAGAAAGTCCCGCAGGCTGGCAGGCAAATGACAAGACAGACGTACCGAAAAAAGAAGAAAAAGAGCGGCTGGACAGAATTTTTCATAATTGCGATGGTTCTAGGCATTTTATATGCCTTGTATACTTTTAATAAATTGCTTTAATTCGTGAAACTAATTGTAAGTTTATCCGTATATAAGAAAAGCGCAAGCACCTGTTCAGCGGCGTATGGCCTGGAGATGGACAAATAATGGAAATGAAAAAATTACTAGTTCATTATCATGCCAATATTTTGATAGCTAAATGCGGTTAGTGGTAAGCTATTGGTATTCTAAAATTTTTTAGGTAAATACTTATGTTTAAGGAACGTGTAATCTATGTTGGAAACAAAGGTTGAGGCCCTTTTAAAGCACCACACATTTCAGCTTGATAATAAGAAAATTGTGGTTGGTGTTTCAGGAGGACCGGATTCTTTAGCACTGCTTTACTATCTACATGGGGAAAAAGTTAAAAGGAATCTTTCCATTATTGCTGCCCATGTCGACCATATGTTTCGTGGTCAGGAGTCTTATGAGGATGCCATGTTTGTCAAAAATATTTGTGAACAGCTTGATATTCCCTTTGAAATGGTGCGGGTCAACGTACCTGAAATATTGGAAACAACCGGGAAAAGTTCGCAAATTGCAGCACGAGAAGTAAGATATCAATTTTATGCCGAAGTAATGGATAAGTATGACTGCCACTATTTAGCTCTTGGCCATCATGGTGACGATCAAATTGAGACAATTCTCATGAGGTTAACAAGAGGAAGCAGTGGAAAAGCGAGAGCAGGAATCCCATTTTCCCGGCCTTTTTATTCAGGTGTTCTTTTCCGCCCATTTTTGAGTTTAACAAAGGATGAGCTACAGCAATATTGTCGAAACCACAAGCTTAACCCAAGGATAGACCCAAGCAATGAGAAAAGTATTTATAGTAGAAATCGATTTCGCAAACAGGTTCTCCCTTTTTTAAAAAGCGAAAACAGCCGTGTTCACGAGCATTTTCAGCGGTTTAGCGAAGAGCTCCAAAGCGATGAGGCCTACCTCCAGGAGTTAACGGTTAAGCAAATGAATACAGTAGTAACAAAAAGAGAAGAGAGTACAATAACTCTTGACATTAAAAGATTTCTTGAAGTGCCTTTACCTTTACAAAGGAGAGGGATTCAACTAATATTAAACTATCTTTACAAAGAAAAACCTTCTTCTCTTTCAGCGATACATATCGATCAAGTATTTTTCTTAATTCATCATCGTGAACCTTCAGGTAAACTTGATTTTCCCAATGGCCTAAAAGTTATTCGCTCCTATTCGCAGCTGACTTTCCTTTTTGCTACCATTGCGGGGGAAAAATACCTTTTTGAAATCAACGAGCCAGGGAGTATTGTCTTGCCAAACGCAGGGAGTATCCGAATCGATTATGTAGATAAGGAAATTCGTGATCCACACCAATACACAGCCTTGTTTAAGGCGAGCAGTATTCAGTGGCCGATTATCATTCGTACAAGAAATAAAGGCGATCGAATGACAATAAAGGGGATGCAAGGGTCGAAAAAGCTAAAGGATATTTTTATTGATCAGAAAGTTCCTGTTCAGGACCGAGATCAATGGCCTGTTATTACGGACAAAAAGGATTGCATTCTTTGGCTGCCAGGTTTAAAAAAATCTTCTTTTGAAGGTATTGATACATCCACAAAACAATATATACTACTTACTTATGATAAGTAACAATCTTCTAGGGGGCACATTTATGATGAATCAGGATATTGAAAAGGTGTTAGTTTCAGAAGAGGAAATTCAAGAGAAGATAAAAGTGTTAGCAGCCGAGTTAACAGAAGAATATAAAGATCGTTTTCCGCTCGCCATTGGCGTGCTAAAAGGCGCAATGCCATTTATGGCAGATTTATTAAAACGGATGGATTGCTATCTTGAAATGGATTTTATGGATGTTTCCAGCTACGGCACCGGGTTTGTTTCTTCTGGGGAGGTAAAAATCCTTAAGGATTTGGATACATCAGTGGAAGGAAGGGACATATTAATTATTGAGGATATCATTGACAGCGGTCTGACACTTAGCTATTTAGTCGATTTATTCCGCTACCGGAAAGCAAAGTCAATCAAGATTGTTACCTTACTTGATAAGCCTACCGGAAGAAAGAGTGGAATTAAAGCGGATTATGTTGGATTTATTGTCCCTGATGAGTTTGTTGTCGGTTATGGCTTGGATTATATCGAGAAATACCGAAACCTCCCATATATTGGTGTTTTAAAACCTGAGGTTTATAGCAATAATCAATAAGGAATTGCTAAATTGGTTTCCGATAATTGAGAGCAATTTCTTGAATTAGTAAGATTTTCTATGATACTATTTAATATAGTTTTTACCCGCGGGAGGAGGTAAGAGATGAATCGGATTTTCCGTAATACCATCTTTTATTTATTAATATTCTTAGTTATTATTGGCGTGGTTAGTTTCTTTAATGGGAGTAATGAACCGACCGATCACATTTCCTATGATAGGTTCGTTAAGCAATTAGAAAATGGTGAGGTTAAAACATTTTCGATGCAGCCTGAACGAGGAGTGTATGAAGTTCGCGGTGAGCTCAATGCAAAAGACAAGAAATTTATAACCTATATTCCAAACAGCGAGAAAATTCTTGCACGAATTGATGCAGCAGATTCAAAAGTGGAAGTAATGCCGGCAAAGGAAACAAGCGGCTGGGTGACGTTCTTTACGTCGATTATTCCATTTGTGATTATCTTTATTTTATTCTTCTTCCTATTAAACCAAGCTCAAGGCGGCGGCAGCCGGGTAATGAATTTTGGTAAATCGAAGGCAAAGCTTTATAACGATGATAAGAAAAAGGTCCGTTTTAGAGATGTTGCCGGTGCGGATGAGGAAAAAGCCGAATTAGTTGAGGTTGTTGAGTTTCTTAAAGACCCTCGTAAATTCGCTGAATTGGGTGCCCGTATTCCAAAGGGAGTTCTCTTAGTAGGACCTCCAGGGACTGGTAAAACATTACTTGCCCGGGCAACAGCAGGTGAAGCGGGTGTACCTTTCTTCTCAATAAGCGGTTCTGACTTTGTCGAGATGTTTGTTGGGGTCGGTGCTTCGCGTGTTCGTGATTTATTTGAAAATGCAAAGAAAAATGCACCATGTATTATTTTTATTGATGAAATTGATGCTGTCGGACGTCAGCGTGGGGCAGGCCTTGGCGGCGGACACGATGAGCGTGAACAAACGTTGAATCAACTTTTAGTTGAAATGGATGGTTTTGGTGCGAATGAAGGAATCATCATCATTGCAGCAACAAACCGTGCGGATATTCTCGACCCTGCATTATTACGTCCTGGCCGTTTTGACCGTCAAATTACCGTTGACCGTCCTGATGTAATTGGGCGTGAAGCAGTACTAAAAGTTCATGCTCGCAATAAACCGTTAGATGAATCAGTAAACCTGAAAAATATTGCAATGCGTACACCTGGTTTCTCAGGTGCTGACTTAGAGAATTTATTGAATGAGGCCGCACTAGTGGCAGCCCGCAGCAGTAAGAAGAAAATCGATATGGAAGATATCGATGAAGCAACAGACCGCGTTATTGCAGGTCCAGCTAAAAAGAGCCGGGTTATTTCCGAAAAGGAACGGAATATCGTAGCTTTCCACGAGGGCGGTCATACCGTTATTGGATTAGTGCTCGATGAAGCAGATATGGTCCACAAAGTGACGATTGTTCCGCGGGGCCAAGCAGGCGGCTATGCCGTTATGCTTCCTAGAGAAGACCGCTACTTTATGACTAAGCCGGAATTGCTTGATAAAATTACCGGATTATTGGGTGGACGTGTCGCAGAAGAAATTGTATTTGGTGAAGTTAGTACAGGTGCCCACAACGACTTCCAACGGGCTACAGGTATTGCCCGCAAGATGGTAACTGAATATGGGATGAGCGATAAGCTTGGACCATTACAGTTCGGTCAACAACAAGGCGGTCAGGTGTTCTTGGGCCGTGACATTCACAATGAACAAAATTATTCTGATGCGATTGCCTATGAAATTGATCTCGAAATTCAAAGAATTATCAAAGAATGTTATGAAAAGGCAAGAAAGATTCTTACTGAAAATCGTGATAAGCTTGATTTAATTGCTAAGACACTTCTTGAGGTAGAAACTCTTGTTGCCGAACAAATTAAATATTTGGTTGACCACGGTCATATGCCAGATCCTGCTGTCAGCTTAGAATCCGTTAAGATTGGACCAAAAAAGCCAGGGGATATGAAGGTCAACATTAATATTAAAAAGGATGAGGAAACGAAAGAGAAAGAGGAAAAGTCTTTCCTAGATACCCCACCTGACGAAATTGATTACAAGTAAATGACGAAAGAGTGCTTCGGTTCGAAGCACTCTTTTTTTGCCGGTAGGAAGAAATCTTTCCAATCAGTCATTAGTGCCACAACGCTCTGTCTTCGCCAATCGGCAAGTTTTCTTTATCATCAAGATATGATTTATGTTATTATGTTTTCAGTGTATAAAAAGAAAAATCGATAAAGTGAGTGATAGCTTTGATTTTCGTATTTGATGTGGGAAATACCAATATTGTCTTAGGTGTTTATCAAGGTGATAAACTTAAATATCATTGGCGGGTTGAAACAAGCCGAAATCGCACAGAAGATGAATTTGGCATGAGCATAAAAGCGTTGTTTGACCATTCAGGTTTGTCCTTTTCTGATATTAACGGCATTATTATTTCTTCGGTTGTTCCACCGATCATGTTTGCGTTAGAAAGAATGTGCCAGAAGTATTTCCATGTTAAGCCGCTCATTGTCGGACCTGGAATAAAAACAGGGCTGAATATTAAATATGAAAATCCAAGAGAAGTCGGAGCAGACCGAATTGTAAACGCTGTTGCGGCTATTCAAGAGTATGGGAGTCCGCTGATTATTGTTGATTTTGGAACAGCAACCACCTATTGTTATGTGAATGAGGAACGGCAATATATGGGTGGTGCGATCGCGCCTGGTGTTGGGATTTCGACAGAAGCGCTATACTCTAAAGCGGCAAAACTGCCGCGAATTGAAATTGCCCGCCCTGAAGGGGTAATCGGGAAAAATACGGTGGCCGCCATGCAGGCTGGAATTGTTTATGGGTATGTGGGACAAGTAGAGGGCATTGTAAGGCGGATGATGGCGCAAAGCGGGAAGAAGCCAACCGTTATTGCAACAGGCGGGCTGGCCCCATTAATTGCCCAGGAATCAACGATTATTGATGTCGTCGATCCATTTTTAACATTAAAAGGATTACAGCTCATCTATAAACGAAACATGGGATAAGCTAATTAGAAGAGCGAAGTCCACTAGCCGCTTGAGGCTGTGCTGGACAATTCTCAAAGTCAATATTTTATGTTTTTTAGCAGTTGGAAAGGGGTTATAAAATGAAGGATTATCTAGTGAAAGCATTAGCCTATGATGGAAATATTCGCGCCTATGCAGTAAGGACGACTGAAACAGTAAGTGAGGCGCAGCGGCGGCACCAAACATGGAGGACAGCTTCAGCCGCGCTTGGCCGTGCGGTGACCGCAGGGGTTATGATGGGTGCGATGCTTAAGGGTGAGGACAAACTTACAATTAAAATAAATGGCGGCGGACCCATCGGGCAAATTGTTGTCGATAGTAATGCCAAGGGAGAGGTCCGCGGCTATGTGACAAATCCCGAGGTTGATTTTGAATCAAATGAGCATGGCAAGCTTGATGTCCGCCGCGCGGTCGGCACCGATGGTTTGCTATCAGTCGTCAAGGATGTAGGCCTTCGTAACTTCTTCTCCGGTCAAGTTCCACTTGTTTCAGGAGAATTAGGAGAGGATTTCACCTATTATTTTGCGACATCGGAACAGGTGCCTTCATCGGTTGGTGTCGGCGTTTTGGTTAATCCTGACGATACAATCTTAGCCGCAGGCGGGTTTATTTTTCAATTAATGCCTGGCACTGAAGAGCCTGTTATTGCCAAAATGGAGGAACGATTAAAAACGATCGCCCCCATCTCCACATTAATTGAACAAGGCTTAACGCCTGAGGAGATCTTAGAAGAGCTTTTCGGGAAAGAGCATGTAAAGGTATTAGAGACAATGCCGGTCGGTTTCGAATGTAACTGCTCTAAAGAGCGTTTTGCAAATGCCATTGTTGGTCTTGGTGCTGCGGAAATAGATGCGATGATCGAAGAAGATGGACAGGCGGAAGCCCATTGCCACTTCTGTAATGAAAAATATCATTTTTCAAAGGAAGAATTAGAAGCGCTGAAAAAGGATGCTAAGTAATCCTTTTGATGAGGGGTGATGAGGTTGGGGAGAAAGCAGCTTTGGATGGTTATTGCCGCTCTTATCATGGTTAATTGCCTGACTGTCGCTTTTTTCCTTTCAAAGGCGAGTGAGGCAAGCGGAACCATGAGCAATGAAGAGGCAGTGGCAACGGTGGGAAAAGAGGCAATTTCAAGACAGGATTGGCTGAATGAATTAGAATCCCGATACGGAAAAGACGTTTTAAAAGAAATGATTGATCAAATGGTCGTAGAGGAAATAGCAGCAAAATACCATATAAAAGTATCTGACCAAGAGGTTGAACGCGAATTTAGAATGCTTCAGGCCACCGCTAATTCTTTTAGTCAAAAGAACTATAAGAATGAGAAACAGTGGAAGGAAAAAATCCGGCAGAGCCTTCTGTTAGAAGAGATTTTGACAAGAGATGTAGTGGTATCGAATAAAGAGTTGAAAGGCTATTATGATAAAAATAAAACGCTTTTTGATGTACCGGCCGCTTACCATCTATCCCATATCATTGTTAAAACCAAGGGAGAGGCCGAAAAGGCTTCAAAGGAGTTAGCGAATGGTTCAAGTTTTGCTGCATTAGCAATGGAACGTTCTATCGAAGAGTTTTCAGCTAATGAAGGCGGCGATATTGGTTATATTAGTGAAGAGGATGAACGTTACCCGGAGCAGTATATCGAAACCGCTAAAAAACTTAAGGCTGGAGCTTACAGTAAGCCTTTTAAGGTGGAACAGGGGTATGCCCTACTGAAGCTTGAAGCGAAAATAAGCGGGAAAAAATATAGTTACGATGATGTAAAAGAGCAAATTCGCCGGCAGATTGCCCTTGAGCAAATCAAAACACCCGTCTCAGCCTCAACTTTTTGGGATGAAGCAAAAGTGGACTGGTTTTACGGCAGTAATAAAAAATAAGACTAAAAGCGCAGGAAATTTCCTGTGCTTTTTTTAATAAAATTGATATGTTAAATTATGAGCACAATGTTGATTGGAGTGGAAGGCGCGTGACTCCTGCGGGAGCAGCGGGACAGGTGAGACCCCGCAGGCGCTTTAGCGCCGAGGAGGCTCACCGCCCGCCCCGCGGAAAGCTCGCGCCTGGAACGGAAATCAACATTCCCTTTTAACACAGCCGAAAAAAATATGAAATCACGATGCGAAATGATTGACAAAACAAGTATAAAACTGGTAAATTCAATATAAATCCAATCAAAATACTCGGAATAGGGGTGCTCGTAATGGTTCGTGTTGCAAATTCAGTGGCTGAATTAGTCGGCCAAACTCCAATTGTTAAGCTAAATAGATTGACAGATGAAAATAGCGCAGAGGTTTATTTAAAGCTTGAATATTTTAACCCGGGGAGCAGTGTCAAGGATCGGATTGCCTTAGCGATGATTGAGGCTGCTGAAGAACAGGGGTTAATTAAGCCTGGTGTTGATACCATTATTGAACCAACAAGCGGAAATACGGGCATCGGTCTGGCAATGATTGCAGCCGCAAAGGGGTATAAGGCCGTGTTTGTTATGCCGGAGACCATGAGCTTAGAGAGACGCAACCTGCTTCGCGCTTACGGGGCTGAGCTAGTGTTAACACCTGGGCCAGAAGGTATGAAAGGTGCTATTGCTAAAGCGGAAGCGCTTGTTAAAGAGCATGGCTATTTTCTGCCTCAGCAATTTAAGAATGAAGCCAATCCTGAGGTTCATCGCAGAACAACAGGTAAGGAAATTGTAGAACAAATGGATACTCTAGATGCATTTGTATCAGGAATCGGAACAGGCGGAACCATTTCAGGGGCCGGCGGTGTACTCCGTGAAAAGTTCCCGGATGTTAAAATCTATGCAGTTGAGCCAGCTGATTCAGCAGTCCTTTCCGGCGGAAAACCAGGCCCGCATAAACTCCAGGGTCTTGGTGCAGGATTTATCCCTGACACATTAAATACAAATATTTATGATGAAATTATCAAGGTGGGAACAGAAGAAGCATTCGAAGCCTCCCGTCGTGCCGCAAGAGAAGAAGGAATTCTAGGCGGAATTTCTTCAGGCGCAGCGATCTATGCAGCATTAAATGTCGCAAAGGAATTAGGAAAAGGCAAAAAAGTACTTGCGATTATTCCAGACAATGGTGAACGGTATTTAAGCACACCGCTTTATCAATATGATGTAGAATAGAAAAAATGGAGGCGTTGGCGATTGCCAACGTCTCATTTTTTTTTGTCAATTTATGAACGCTTCATGTATGATAAATGAGTGAAAACAAGCGGAGGGGGTTATGGAATGAGAACTTTTCAAGAACAGATTCAATGCGGTCCATATACCTTGGACTTTACCAAGAAAACAATTGTGATGGGTATTTTAAATGCAACGCCAGATTCCTTTTCGGATGGCGGCGAATTCAATCACGTCGAAACGGCTGTGAAGCGGGCGCAGGAGATGGCAGCGAACGGAGCGGATATCATTGATATCGGCGGTGAATCCACACGTCCCGGCTTTGCGGCTGTTTCGTTGGAAGAAGAGCTTGAACGCGTAATTCCAATTATTAAGGCTGTTTCGCGCCATGTTCAAATCCCAATATCCATTGATACATATAAAGCAGAAGTAGCGAAGCAAGCGATTGAAGCAGGCGCCCATATCATTAATGATATATGGGGAGCGAAAGCGGATGAAAAGATGGGGAGCGTTGCCGCCGAATACAATGTCCCAATCATCTTGATGCATAACCGTCATGATCGAAACTATCGTGTATTCGTAAGAGATGTCATCAATGACCTATATGAAAGCATTGCTATTGTAAAAAAAGCCGGAGTTATCGATGAAAATATTATCCTCGATCCAGGTATCGGATTTGCCAAGGACTATCAAGAGAACCTGCTTATGATGCAAAACTTAGATAAACTGGTAATGCTCGGGTATCCTGTCCTGTTAGGTACGTCACGTAAAACCATGGTTGGCCAAGCATTAGATCTTCCTGTTGAAGAAAGAATGGAAGGAACAGGTGCAACTGTTTGTTATGGGATTCAAAAGGGCTGCCAGATCATCCGCATTCATGATGTAAAGGAAATGAGCAGAATGGCAAAAATGATGGATGCTATGATGGGGAAGGGTGAAATCATTGGATAAAATATACGTAAATGGGATGGAGTTTTACGGCTACCATGGTGTTTTTCCGGAAGAAACTCGACTAGGTCAAAGATTTGCTGTCGACTTAGCTGTTTCCGTGGATTTAAAAAAGGCTGGGGATACCGATGAACTAGAACACTCTGTCAATTATGGCGAGCTTTATGAAGTATGCAAAGAAGTTGTCGAAGGAAAGCCATATAAGCTTGTTGAGGCCGTAGCGGAAAGAATTGCCGGAAGTGTTCTGGCTGGTTTCCCGCTTGTATCTGAGGTCACGGTAAAAGTCATCAAACCAGACCCGCCGATACCCGGCCATTACAAATCCGTTGCCGTAGAAATTACAAGGAGAAGATAAAAAGTGGAAAACACAGCATTTATTGCCCTTGGCTCGAACGTAGGAAACCGTTATGATAACATAACGAAAGCAATCAAACTTTTAACTAGTGATTCGGAAACTGGGTTGGTAACATTCTCTTCTATTTATGAAACCGATCCGGTCGGCTATGAAGATCAGGATTTATTTTTAAATATGGTAATTGAGGTTATTACAGATTTGGATGCTCATGAATTATTAGCTAAATGTTTAAAAATAGAATTGAATCTTGGGAGAAAGAGGGAAATAAAATGGGGCCCGCGGACAGTAGACCTTGACATTCTAACTTTTAACCAAGAAAATATTGAAACAGAGAAGCTTATTAT
Source organism: Neobacillus vireti (assembly GCF_001026695.1). Taxonomy (GTDB): domain Bacteria; phylum Bacillota; class Bacilli; order Bacillales; family Cytobacillaceae; genus Neobacillus; species Neobacillus vireti. The sequence goes on along the minus strand of NZ_LDNB01000019.1, from coordinate 3,214 downwards.
TCCACATCCGAGGATGTTAGAGCGGGCATTTGTGCTTGTGCCGCTTTTAGAATTGAAGCCGAATCTTTCGTGGCTGGAAAAGCCTCTTGATGCAGTGCTGTCTGAATTACCTGATAAAGAAGGAGTCCGAATATGGAAGCAGAAAAGTGGGGAAGACGTATTCGAGCCTATCGGAAGCTGAAAGGTTACACACAGGAGAGCTTTTCGAAGGAACTAGGTGTATCGGTATCGATTTTAGGAGAGATAGAAAGAGGAAATCGCCTCCCTGCAGGTGATTTACTGCAAAGAATGGCTCATTCCTTAAAAATAACTATAGATGATTTAACACCGAGGGAATAGGAGGTGGATTGATGTTAAAAATTGGTGATATTGAAATGAAGAACCCTGTTGTCTTGGCGCCAATGGCCGGTGTCTGTAACTCAGCATTCCGTTTAACGGTTAAAGAGTTCGGTGCCGGTTTAGTTTGTGCGGAAATGGTCAGCGACAAAGGGATTGTTTTAAAAAATGGAAAAACGATGAATATGCTTTATATTGATGAGCGTGAAAAACCGTTGAGCCTGCAAATTTTTGGCGGGGAAAAGGAAACACTTGTTGAAGCGGCTAAATTTGTTGACCAAAATACGAATGCTGATATTATTGATATCAATATGGGCTGTCCGGTTCCGAAAATCACGAAATGTGATGCAGGAGCAAAATGGCTGCTTGATCCCGATAAAATCTACGAAATGGTATCGGCGGTTGTGGCGGAGGTTGAAAAGCCTGTAACCGTAAAAATGCGGATGGGCTGGGATGAAGATCATATCTTTGCCGTCAAAAATGCCCAAGCGATTGAGCGTGCAGGCGGAAAGGCAGTTGCCCTTCACGGCCGCACCCGTGTGCAAATGTATGAAGGAATAGCGAATTGGGACATTATCCGTGAAGTGAAACAGTCTGTTACCATTCCGGTCATCGGAAATGGAGATGTCCAAACACCGCAGGATGCCAAAAGAATGCTCGACGAAACCGGCGTTGACGGGGTCATGATTGGCAGAGCGGCGTTAGGCGACCCGTGGATGATTTACCGTACCGTTCAGTATCTTGAAACAGGCAAATTAATGGCACCGCCATCTGTTCGTGAGAAAATCGATGTCTGTATCCTTCATTTAGATCGGTTAATTGCCCTGAAAAATGAACATATAGCAGTTCGGGAAATGCGTAAACATGCCGCCTGGTATTTAAAAGGGGTCCGCGGTAATGCGAACGTGCGTAATGCCATCAATGAGTGTAATACTCGTGACCATTTAGTTACCTTGCTAAATGATTTAGTCATCGAGGTGGAAGAAAAAGAGCTAAGCGAGGCAATTGTTGGCTAAATTTGACTTGCTTTAGGCTGATGTTCTATCCTATCTATGATTACTGATGGAAGCTGCCAGTGGGATAACTGGCAGTTTTTATTCTATATTAAATTTTTTTGGTGTCTGAAATCTTAAGATTGTGTAAAATAATAGAGTATGCAAAAAAATAATTATGCTTGTTTTTACATAATTAAGAAATTAATGGAGTTGATAGTGTTGAGTCAGGAAGAATTAAATGATCAATTAATGGTCAGACGTGAAAAAATGAATTCGATGCGTGAAAATGGTTTAGATCCATTTGGTAAGCGATTTGACCGTACCCACTACAGTGCTGAATTGGTTGAACTATATGGAGAGCTGGAAAATGAAGAGCTTGATGGGAAAAATATTACGGTTAGCATTGCCGGCCGCATCATGACAAAACGCGGAAAAGGGAAAGCTGGCTTTGCCCACATTCAGGATTTAAAGGGGCAAATTCAAATCTACGTTAGGCAAGATGCTGTAGGAGAAGAACAGTATCAAATTTTCAATTCCGCTGACTTAGGAGACATCATTGGGGTAGCTGGAACTGTATTTAAAACCAAAATGGGTGAACTTTCGATAAAAGTTAGTAACTTTACCTTCTTATCTAAAGCACTGCGTCCATTACCGGATAAATTTCATGGACTTAAAGATGTTGAGCAGCGATACCGTCAACGTTATTTAGATTTAATTATGAGCCAAGAAAGTAAACAAACCTTTATTTCCCGGAGCCGGATCATTCAATCAATGCGCCGCTATCTGGATAGCCAAGGTTATTTAGAAGTTGAAACTCCAATGATGCATGCGATTGCTGGCGGTGCCTCTGCACGTCCGTTCATTACGCATCATAATGCCCTTGATATGGAATTATATATGCGGATAGCCATTGAACTTCATTTGAAGCGGCTAATCGTCGGCGGTCTCGAAAAAGTTTATGAAATCGGCCGCGTATTTAGAAACGAGGGCGTATCGACCCGTCACAACCCTGAGTTTACCATGATTGAACTTTATGAAGCCTATGCAGACTATCGTGATATCATGAGCCTTACGGAAAACTTAGTTGCCCATATTGCTCAAGAAGTAGTCGGAACAACAACAATCCAATATGGTGATTATGAAGTAGATTTAAAACCAGAGTGGAAAAGACTTCACATGGTCGACGCTATTAAAGAATTTACCGGTGCAGATTTCTGGAAGGAAATGAGCGTTGAAGAAGCACGTGAACTTGCCAAAGAACATGGAGTGGAAATTAACGATAACATGTTATATGGTCATATTGTTAATGAATTCTTCGAGCAGAAGGTAGAGGAAAAGCTAATTCAGCCAACCTTTATTTTTGGACATCCAGTAGAGATTTCACCGTTAGCTAAGAAAAATGATGAAGACCCTCGTTTCACCGATCGTTTTGAATTGTTTATCGTAGCCCGTGAGCATGCAAATGCCTTTACCGAGCTCAATGATCCAATTGACCAAAGGGAACGGTTTGAAGCGCAGTTAATGGAACGTGAACAAGGTAATGATGAGGCCCACTTGATGGATGAAGACTTTGTTGAGGCGTTGGAATACGGTATGCCGCCAACAGGAGGATTAGGAATTGGAATCGATCGCCTAGTTATGCTATTAACGAATTCCCCGTCTATTCGTGATGTACTGTTATTCCCATTAATGCGCCATCGTTAAGGATGGTAAAGTGCCGGCTTTGCCGGCACTTTTTCTTTATAATTTTTTATAAAAAAACGTAAAAAAAGTATTGCGCTGAATTAATAATGGTGGTATATTAATATCTGTTGTTGCGAGACAGTAACACAAACGAAAAAAAGAAATAAAAAAGTTGTTGACTTTCGGTTGATAACTTGGTA
>NZ_LDNB01000018.1 GCF_001026695.1 Neobacillus vireti | reverse complement strand
TATCACTGATTCCTTTTAATAGATCCGGTTTTATAGTGTACACTTTTTGGGGCGCAACGCACAGGCACCCGGAATTTTTGTGGAGACAGCGATTGCAAATGGATTAGATCCCTATTACTATCTTCGCCATCTATTTGAGCAGCTTCCCAATATGAATTTAACAGATATGAATGCCTTAGACCAGGTACTTCCTTGGTCAACAACTTTACCAGTGTCTTGTATCTCTTTAAAAAAGTTACCTAAATAATAACCCAGGACCCCTCTAAAATTATAGGTGGGGCCTATTTGTCGCTTACGGTTATTGGAGAATTTCTGGATGTGAAACACTTCATAATGCAATTAAAATAAAAACGCTCATTAAATGGGATCTTAAAGACCTTAACCAATTATTTGAGCGTAGATACTTAAGTTATTGAACCGCCGTATACGAAACCGTATGTACGGTGGTGTGAGAGGTCGGGAATTATTTACTCCCTCCTACTCGATTTGCCGATTATTATTACCCTGTTTACCTTTTACACTTTACACTTTACCGCTATAAACTTTAGCTGGGTGGGGTCTGCCTTCACTGGCCAGAAATGAAATAGATGATGTTTATCATAAATTTCCATTTCGTTTTATTTTCTACCATATTTGTCATCAAACCTAACAATATCATCTTCCTCTAAATAATCTCCAAGTTGTACTTCAACAATTTCAAGTGGAATTTTTCCAGGATTTTCAAGCCGGTGTTTTTGACCTGCCTTCATATAAATACTCTCACCTGGACGGACAAATTTTACTTCATCGTCAATTGTAACTTTTGCCATTCCTCTAACTACAATCCAATGCTCACTTCTATGGTAATGGAGCTGATAACTTAATATTTTCCCTGGATTTACTGTAATACGTTTAATTTTAAACGAATCTTTCTCCTCCTCAAGCACTTTATAGTAACCCCAAGGTCGATAATCTTGAACATGGTATTCAATTCTCAAGTCATTTCTATTTTTTAATGTCTCTACCACATCTTTTACCTTTTGAGATTGGTCCTTTTTACAAATAAGTAGTGCATCACGGTTATCGATAATAATTAAATCTTCAACACCAATAGCAACAACTATTTTTTCTGGTTCAGAATGAATCATATTATTTGTTGAATCAATAATAATATTTCCTTTACTTGTAATATTACCTGCTTCGTCTTTTTCAGAAATATCATAAAAAGAATCGAAACTACCTAAATCATTCCAACCAATGTCAGCAGGGACAACTGCAACTTTTGAACTTTTTTCCATAATGCCATAGTCGATGGATATTCCCATTTCTATTTTTGAAAATGCTTCATTCAAATTATTACTTGACTCAAATGCATTATAAATGTCTGGGGCATATTTTTTTACCTCTTTTGTAAATAAATCTGTATTAAACATAAATATACCCGCATTCCAATAATAACCACTTTCTATGTACTCAACTGCTTTTTCGTAAGAAGGTTTCTCTTTAAAAGCCTTAACTACATAACCGTTTTCTTTTCCACTGCCTGGAGAAATATACCCAAAGCCTGTATTTGGTCCACTTGGTTTAATACCGAAAGTAATCAGAGAATCTCTTGTTAACACCTCTGAGGCATTTATTAATTCTGCAAAATCATTGTTTTTGGCTATCATATGATCCGATGGAAAGACAACAACGGTATCACTACTTATGCTCTTAATTACATGAACTCCTGCACAAATTGCTGGTAGTGTATTCATTGCATTCGGTTCTATTAGTATATTATTTTCATTATACTTATAACCAAGTTCTTCAACTGACCCCATTACAAGGAATTTATATTTTTCATTTGTTACCACAAAAATATCATCAGCATTTGCTAGTAATAAACTCCTCTTAAAAGTTTCTTGAAATAATGACTCCTTTTTGCCTTGTAATTTAATAAATTGTTTTGGGTAACGATTACGACTTAATGGCCAAAGTCTTGTTCCGCTACCACCTGCTAAGATAATTACTTTCATTTATTACCTCCTCAATGCATTGATTTATACAAGCTACTTAACTATAAGTTTTTATACATCCTTTCATAATAATTTGCATAATTACCAGAGGATACGTTTTTAATCCACTCTGTATTATTTAAATACCATTCAATAATTTCTTTTATACCTTCCTCGAAGGTATATTTAGGCTCCCACTTTAACTGGGTTGTAATTTTTGTATTGTCAATTGCATACCGTCTGTCGTGTCCTGGTCGATCTTTTACATATTTGATTAGTTCTTCTGATTTCCCAAGAGTTTTAATAATAAGCCTTACAATTTCAAGATTTGTCTTTTCATTGTTTCCACCGATATTATAGACTTCTCCATCTTTTCCTTTGTTTAGTACTACTGAGATAGCTGAACAATGGTCGGATACATGGAGCCAATCGCGCACCTGCAATCCATCTCCATAAACGGGAAGTTCTTTTTCTTTAAGACAGTTATTGATTATAAGAGGAATTAGCTTTTCTGGAAACTGATATGGCCCATAATTATTACTGCATCTAGTTATATTAACCGGCATCCCAAAGGTCTCATAATAAGCTCTTACAATCATATCAGCTCCAGCCTTGGAGGCTGAATAAGGGCTGTTAGGCTCCAATGGCATTGTTTCAGTAAATTTTCCAGTTTGACCTAATGTACCATACACTTCATCCGTTGATACCTGTAAAAACTTAACACCAGGTATGTATTCTCTACAATATTTATCATCAGGGTTTATTTTCCAATGTTTTTTTGCCACATCAAGTAAAACTTGTGTACCAATTACATTTGTTAATAAAAACAATTCAGGATCTTCAATACTTCTGTCAACGTGAGTCTGAGCAGCAAAGTTCACAACTGAATTGACCTTATAAGTTTTAAATATTCTATCTATATTTTCTCGGTCTCTAATATCTGCTTTTATAAATATATAGTTATCATTATCATTTATGTCCTTCAAGTTCTCAAAATTTCCAGCATAAGTCAGTGAATCTACATTAATAACTTTATAGTCAGGGTGTCTATCAACCATCAGTTTAACAAAGTTACTTCCGATGAAGCCGGCACCACCTGTGATAAGAATTGTTTTCAAATTTATTACCTCGCAGTTAGATTTGATTTTATTCTTCTAATAAGGATAAGATGTATCGCCCATAATCTGTCATGTTTAAACTTTCCCCAACTGATTTAAACTGTTCGCTATTAATAAAACCTTTTCTCCATGCAATTTCTTCTAAACAAGCTATGTAAAAGCCTTGTCTTGATTGAACTGTTTCAACATATTCTGCAGCTTTGAGCATTCCTTCAGGAGTACCTGTATCAAGCCATGCCATACCCCGACCAAGTAGTATAACATTTAAATTCCCTTCTTCTAAATAGGAATTATTTACTGCAGTTATCTCAATCTCACCACGGGGTGAAGGTTTTATCGTCTTAGCGATTTGTACTACACGATTATCATAGAAATAAAGACCTGGAACAGCGTAATTAGATTTTGGATGTTCTGGTTTTTCTTCTATAGAAACCACTTTGTTATTTTCATTAAATTCAACCACACCAAATGATCTTGCATCCCGAACAGGATATCCAAAAATAATTGCCCCATCCCTTAGTTCACTAGCTACTCTAAGTTGCCGAACGAAATCTTGGCCATAAAAAATATTATCTCCTAAAATCAAACAAACATTATCATTAGCAATAAAATCCTCGCCAAGAATAAAGGCATCTGCAAGTCCTCTTGGAGAACTTTGAATAATATAACTTATTTCTATACCTAACCTTGATCCGTTCCCTAAAAGTTTTTCATATAATGGGGTATCTTCTGGAGTTGAAATTATTAGTATTTCACGTATCCCTGCCACCATTAAAACTGAAAGTGGATAATATATCATTGGTTTATCATAAATTGGTAATAATTGCTTAGAAACAGCATGAGTCATAGGATAGAGACGTGTACCCTTTCCACCTGCTAAAATTATTCCTTTCATTTCATACACCTCTATCCTTCAATAATTTCACATATTCTATCAACATCAACTAAATCCAAATCAGCATAGAGAGGTAATGTCAAAACTCTATCACCGATATACCGCGCAACAGGAGTATCACCTTGATTAAACTTATCGACATAGCAATCAAAGCTATTTGTTAACGGATAGAAATATTTGCGAGAAATGATATCATGCTCTTTAAGTTCTTTATGAACTTGATCTCTGGTTTTTTCATATCCATCAAAAACAACCGGAAAATAAGAATAATTGCTATTTACTCCATCCTGAGGTCTTACCAATTTTATTCCCTTAACACCTTGTAGATTGGAGGTATATCTTTCTACAATTAACTTTCTTTTATTAATCTCCTCATCAATATGACGAAGGTTACATAATCCCATCGAAGCTTGAAATTCATTCATTTTGGCATTTCCACCTACATATTTCACAGTTTCTGGTCCTGTTATACCAAAGTTCTTTATATAATCCAGCTTATTTTTTAGGAAGGAATCCTTAAAGGTTACTGCACCACCTTCAATGGTATTAAAAACCTTAGTAGCATGAAAGCTGAACATCGAAGCATCACCGTAATTACCAATACCAACACCCTCGTAGGAAACTCCAAAGCTATGGGCAGCATCATATATTACTTTAAGTTTATACTTTTCAGCAATCAACTCAATTTCTCTAACTTTACAGACATTACCAAATACATGCACTGGAATAATTGCACACGTATTCTCAGTAATTAGGGACTCAATTATGTCCACATCTATTGTGTAATCTTCTGGATTAATATCACAAAATACAGGTTTTAGTCCATTTCTAACAATAGCATGGGTTGTTGAAGCAAATGTAAATGGGGTTGTTATTACTTCCCCTTCCAAATTAAACGCAGCAATTGCATTCTCTAGAGCTAGATGTCCATTAGCAAATAAGCTAATGTAGGGAACATTTAAATACTCAGATAACTTAACTTCCAATTGTTTATGCTTTGTCCCCATATTTGTTAGCCAATAACTATCCCATATACTTTTTATCTCTTCTATATATTCTTCTAAGGGAGGCATTGATGAACGTGTAACTTGGATTTGTTTATTCATGGTTCTCAGACTCCTTATTGAATTCCCTTTCTAAATCTAATAATAATTTGCTTCTTTCATTTATTTTTTTAAAGGGTATCCCAGCATTTATACTCCATGGTTCCGAACTTCGATTAATCAATGTCATAGCACCAAACGCACTACCTTCTCTTAATTTTACACCGGGTAACACTACGCTTCCTGATCCAAGAATAACATGTCTTTCTATTACAACTTCTTCACTTTGAATATTTTTATACTTATCGGGTATCATTGGATTTGTCATTGATTTTCCTGAATAATCATCACTAATTGAGTAAATTGTTATCTTAGATGATATGTTGGCAAAGTTTTGTATAGTGATTCCTTTTTCACCACCATACAATGCTGAGTAGGCAGCAATATGAACATAACTTCCAATTATAATTACTCCACTCAATATACAAAAATCATCTATTCTTACATTACTTCCAATATTAATTTTCTCAGGATTATAAATACTAGATTTACGGCTTATTAAAACGTTATTACCAACACTTGCAAATTTCAGTTTTCTAAGTTCATCGGTAGAATAAAAACTTTCCACAAGAGTCCCCCCTTTTTACCTATTTTTTAAAAATTCTTTACCTGTAGATACAATGTACTTATAACTTTCCATCTTAAATAATTTTGCCAATCCTAAGTACAAGATCCCTTCTGAAAATATCTGCAGGATAATTGTTAGTAAATCCCCCATACTAAATATTCTAATATTATAGATTGCTCCTCCCACAGCTAATGATAAGAGTAAAGATGGCATAATATCTTTCCATTGCTCTTTATAATTGTAGTCTAACAATTTATTATTAGGATATGCATTAACAAAGGTAGAGATGATTCCACTGAGCAGTGATCCTAACGCTATAGCATACACTCCAAAAGGTAGGCTTGCTAATAATACTATAAGACCAATGATTTTTTTAGCAATTTCAAGTTTTAAAAAAATATCGCTACGACCTAATGCATTTATAGCTTGTAAATTTGCTGTATGAATTGGCCATAAAGCATATGAGGCGGAAAAAATAACCAAAAATGGAACCGATGGTAACCATTTTTCTGTCAGCAAGATTTTAGTTAAAGGTTCTGCAATAACAGCTAACCCCACCATACTGGGGAATACAATAAAAGAGCAAGTTGTAATTGACCGTCTAACCATGTTTTTAACTTTAACTTTGTTGTGTTGCTGAGATGATAGGGCAGGTAACATTACTGACTGAATAGGACCATTAATATTATTAACAATGAGTTTAGGAAATTGCTCTCCTCTATTATAAACGCCCAACATTGCAGGGCTGTAAAATTTACCTATTATTAAACTTCGTACATCCTTTTCAAGAACATCTATTAAGGAAGCAACTAACAGTTTCCATCCATATGAAAAAAGGCTTTTTACTCTTTTTTTTGAAAATAGAAGTTTTGGTCTCCATTTGACTGTAAACCATAATATGATAGTCGTTAATATTTGATTTGCTAATTGTTGTATAACAAGTGCCCAGACGCCCCATCCACTGTATGCAGTTACTATACCCAAGGTACCAGAAACAAGAATTGCCCCCACGCTACTAAAAAAAAGTTTTCTGAAGAGCATTTTCTTTGCTATATAAGCTCCCTGTATTGAATTAACTGCCCCAAAAAACAACATAACTGCCAACACCCTAAGTATTTCAACAAGGTTAGAAGCTTGGAAAAAGTCTGCAATTAATGGTGATATAAAAAACAAAACTAAATATAACGAGCCTGCAGTAAAAAGACTTAAATAAAAAGCTGAGGAAAAGTCCACTTCATCTGTATCCTTTTTTTGGATAAGGGCAGTATTAAATCCTCTTTGCACAAAAACATTACCTAGTACTATAAAGATAGAAACAAGTGCGATGTTTCCATAATCTTCAGGTAAAAGGAGTCTTGCTAATACTATTTGAACAACAAATTGGACCCCTTGCACTCCTCCGCTTTCCATCATTTTCCAAAATAAGGAAATCAAAACTTTACTTTTAAGTTTGTTATCTTCCATAATTACCTCACTCTACGAGTTAAATTATGAGTAAATAATCCTTTAAACTTGTAATAAAGGACTTTTGTAGCTAAGTTTACAAAATATACTGGAATATATGGTATTTCTTTCATACTCATATAACCAGTGAATTTTTTCAAAGATTCTCTCTTAGGGTATTTTGGAGAACTTAGTAAAACAAGAAGGAGATTTGCGAATAGCTTTGATTTAATTCTTGTATAGTCGTAGTAATCACCAAAATATTGTCTTAAATTAGCCAACATAACGTATTGATTGTCAATTGAATCCAATGGGTTTTTTTTAGCCATTGAAGTATAATTTTTTGCATTTGAGGATATGATACACCTCCACGCACTCATATAATCAGACATCATATAAATTTTACCTTTGCTGATTAATAGTGATAGCATTGTAAAGTGAATACCATATTTATTTGAATCCCTAATTATTGTATAATCATCTTTCTTTTCCTTAAAAATATTTTTATAAAACAATGTCCCGGGATGTGCCAATTTTGTTGAATATCGTAACAGCTCTTTCTTCCCAACCTCTTTATTTGATGGAATCTTTGAATCAGACTCTCCGACTTTTTTCCCTTGTTTATCAACAATAATATTTTTATGAACTGTAGCCACATACTCTTTATTATTTAATAAAAATTCCAACTGTTTATTCAACTTGTGTTTATCAGTCCAAAAATCGTCTCCTTCTAAAAATGCAATATAGTCACCTTTACATCTCATTAGGATATCATAAAAATTTCCTGGACCCCCTAAATTATTTTTTCTAAATATAGGCTTAATAATTAGTGGGTATTTTCCATAATAATCCAATATAATCTGTCTAGTATTATCTGTAGAGCAGTCATCTCCAATAATAATCTCATAATTAAAGTCGGTGTCTTGCATTAGTATGCTATCTAATGTTTGGCTAATATACTCTCCATGGTTATAAGCTAAGACTAAAATGCTTACTTTTGTATCACTTTTCATAATATTTTGACCGCCTTCCTAGTGGACAACCTTATTCAAATTACATTGTTTCCAACTTATCTCCTAAAGCAACTAAATGCCCTTGTGAATTCTCCCGTAACTCACTTTGATAGTTATACAATAGAGTATTCTTTTCCAAGATTGAACTGACAATATATTCTCGATCAATATTTTTACATTCCGCCATTTGAACTTTAGGGCCATCATACTCAAGATCTCGAAGTAAATTGTCAGTTTTATTAGAGTATATGATAGGTAACACTGGTATTTTGCAAAGTACAGCTAAAATTATTGCATGAAATCTTGTGCCAATCATTACGTTACACCTATTAAATTCAGACATAAATGACATTATATCTCCGTTAAAACCAATTATTTGAACTTTATCTTTTTCCCTTATCCCGTTATATATTGTGTGAGTTGTAGGGTAGTCTGAATTATATCCAGTATCAAAAGCGAATAACTTAATTTTTCCATGTGGTTTTTCTTCTAGGTATCTATTGGCTATATCTATCATCAATTCACAATATGAGTGATTATATTTTTTCAAAGCTGCAACATAACCTGTATAGGTCGACATACCAAGTACATCCTCTTTATTTTGTGGTATTTCTAAATCTTCTCTGGAAAATACTATATCTGGGTACAAAAAGGATGCTTTCATATTATACTTTCGTATATAATTAAAACTCTCTTTATCTCGACAAGTAATTAAATCCGCAATTTTAAATATTTGTTTTGTTGCTTTAATTCCAACTTTTGATTTAAATGGGCCAACATTGCAGCCTAGTATAAATATTTTTACTCCACTTTTCTTTAGTAATAAATATTGATACAGCTTAATATATCTAAATATCCCTTCTTTCATATTATTATGAGGGAAGATTGAGCCCCCGATTCTAACATAAAAGTCAATTTTATGCCTTTTTATAGTTTCTGTAGATATATCTGGAACTATTTGAACACTCGGGAATTTCTTGATAAAATTAGAATAGGTATAATCGTCAGTTGCAGTTACAAAACATTTCACACCTTTCTGGTGTAAGAATTTTATTAGTGTTTCCCCCATAATATTGTCCCCTAAGTTATTATCAAGGTAGATATCAACAATTGCATTCATTAAAGCACCTCATAATTTAATTATCTAAAATGTTACCTTTATTATCTATCTCGTATAAAGCAATTAGTAGACAAATTAGTCCAAATGAACTTAAAGTAATAGAGTAGCCATAGTAAACCAAAAACCAAATAGATCCGATAGTACCGAGCGGTGAATAAATAAGTTTTTTCCATGCCAACTTTACAACACTAAACAAAACAACTAAGCCAAAAAGACCATGAGTTAGAAAGAGTGTATTTAACGAAGTATGCATAGCATAAAAAGAGCCATTAACCCACTGTGAGTCACTAAATGCACCAAGTGAGCCGTTGAAAGTTTCAATATGATCTCTTACAGTTCCTAAATATCCCTTTCCAAATAATAAATACCAAGGTTTTTCAGCATATTCAATAATAATATTTATAAACTCTGATATTCTAATTTTTGGAGATGACGGCATATTATTAAACCAATTAGGATCAAATAAATTTAACATTTTGATTGCTTGGTCCAATTTTATAGTGAATAATAAATTATCTTTCATTAAAGTATTAAACAATAAAAATACTCCTATACCAACAACTGGTAACATCATAATTAAAACTACTGTTGCTTTTATTTTCTTTTGTTTCACTAATATTGGTATTGTCGTTGCTAGAGAAAATAGTGTTAAAAGAAATAACTTACCTGAAGCATTATAAATAAACAGAAGATAAAGTCCTATTAAATATGCTAAAAAAATAATTCCTGATGATTTTATACGTCCCCTAAACAATAAAAAAAGAATTAAGAATGTGATAAAGGCATTTACCATTGGAGACAATAATGTTACAACCCCTCCATAATACCCCATATTATTGGTGACTAAAGAAATAACCATTGCAAATACTGAACCGATAAGAATTGCACTAATATAATCAACAAGTACTATAATTTTGTTTTCTTCAAAAAGGACAATATACATAAAACTTAATATTATTAAGAGAGGAAACAATGCGCCTTGGTAAACGTTACCTACAAATAAGACTACTGAATTATTCATTGATAAAATGTTATTATCGTTAGTCAAGAAATTAATAAGACCTATAAAAACACCAGTTGTACTCATAATAAGAATCAATTGAACGTACAGAAACAGGTTGGGGTGTTTTAAAGTAAACTTACTCACATTTATTTTCTTAAAGACAAGTTTAATAACAATTGGCAACAAAAAAATAATCCCCAGATTAAGTCCTAAAATCCTGAAATTTTTAAATCCATAAAATGCCGCTCCTCCTACAATATACTCATATTCGAAGCTTAAAGTGAGAAACACTAAATAACAACCTAAATAATTTGTTATATCCCCTTTTAAAAAATAATATCCGAGGATTAGTGATTCCAGCACAACTATAATTAGCGATGCACTGAAACTTTTCAAAAATATTACGTTTAACGAACTAATAATACACGCTAATACTATCAATTTAATATTACTTTTTGAATTAAACTTATTAATGGAAGATTTATTCTTGGTCTGCATGTTTTCTCTCCTTGAGTATATCTTTCAATCTGCTCAAAATATTATCCTTAGAGTGGATTTGACTAAAAGAAGAAAACTCTTTCTTAACTGATACTTTGTCTTCCAGATCGGATTTAATAATTACGTAAAAATCAGTTGTATCTTTTACAATTTTACATAAACTTGGGTATAAATTATTATAATTTTTTATTAGAGGAATGTTACTTCCTATAACAATTCTCCCATTAGAAATAGCATCCATCAACGTTCCACTCATCCTATAACGAAATGTCTTTGGAAAAGGCATAAAAATGAATTTAGAATTTGAAATGTAATCATCATACATGCTCTTTTCTAAGAAACCATTTACAATCTTCAAATAACCATTATCAAAATTTATAGATTTTGACTTTAGAATGACTTTCTTACCCATTTTCTGAATTGTGGCATCTTTAATTTCCCTTTTCACTAATTCTCTTATAAATTCTTCATCATTGCTATTGCTCAAACCTACACATAAATATTTGCTTTTTTCAAGTGGTTTAACATCAACAATTTCGTTTAAAGGATGCGGTAATACATGTACAAGGTGTTCGTTTACCCCCAATTTATTTATTAGATATTCTTTAATGAATTCGTCAAGTACAATATGGTTAACTTTGTTCATGTATGTTTTAAAGAATTTTAGTTTAAAACTATTACTCAACTCATCAACGTTATTATGATGAATAATATACATATTACTCATTTCTTTAAAAAAGAACCTTCCAATTGTAAATGAAAGTGTTTCAAAAGATGAAACAATAATTTTATCATAATCATACTTTTTTCTTATTTTTGATGACTTGGTCATAATTTTTAATGCAGCAATTCTAGACATTAACCCTTGCCCATCTATCCTCAAATCATCTTCTTCTATAAATGTCACATCTTTAGTATTCCCAGTAAATCCATTATAATAATTCCTCTGACAAAGGACTGTTACTTTTCCTATATCAGATAACCTTGTAATTAGATTCATATTGAATTCTTTATGTCCCTTTGGATGTAGAAAGTCTAAAAACAATATATTCATTTGTTATCCTCCTGGTACTTATCTTTTCATTGGCTCTTTGCCATTTATATTGAAAAGAGTATCCTGTCCAATCCCAGTCCCATTGAAGGTAAGTCAATCTTTCCTTTTGATAGTTTTCATATCAGGGATAGTATATCAAGAACATACTTAACCGCCTATTCCTGCAATAAATAGTCCACGGTAATACTGTGAAAGACCTTCACTAAGTCAAAATGAATTAGCCCGAAATACTTAATTTGTTCATTGTTTCATAGTTATTTAGTTTACTATACCTCGTAGATTATGTTTTAAGGACTGGTAAGGTATTTTTTCATTACGGTTTAGAGGCTGACCTTAAGATTTCATTCATAGAATGATTCTGTATTCTTAAAGTTCTTGTATATATCAATTATTGAAATAAAAAAGTAAACTACTTTTCACTCATCTATTAGTTTCTTAATTCTTTCAGACAATTTTTTATTATAATTTTCTATATTTATTTCATCTAAATGCATATCACAATTTCTAACAATAGAATTATAATAAAATTTGTCATTAACCAGTCTCAGTAGAATTTCTTCTAATTCTTTAACATCATTATGACCTACAGCTACACCAACACCCTTTTCTTCTACCATTTTAGCAAGATATGTTCCCTTGGCAACAATAATAGGTAGACCACAATAAATTGACTCATATAATTTATTTGGTAAAGCAAACTTAACATTATTTAAATTTGCATCATAAACTGAGTAAACACAGTCTACTTGTCCGTACAAACTTGATATTTCTGTTTCATATCTGTACTTTCCTATATATTTAACAAAGTTTTTGTTTTTACAAATGTTTTCAATTTCATTATCTAAACCCGCACCTGCAAACAAAATTTCTACATTACATTTTTCAGCAGCATCAATAAGCATTTTCATTTGATCTTTATACCGAATAGCACCAATGAAGCCAACTGTAAACTTTCCTGTTTTTTTCCTAGAGTAATTCCTAAAAGCATTTAGGTTTGGCATGTTTGGCATAAATAATAGTTTAGACCTTGGCACAAAATTTGAATAATAATTTTCATAGAATAACTCGGATGTCACGATTAAAGTATTTATTTTATTACATAGTTTTTTTTCTAAACTAACAAGTAGTTTTTTTGCAAATTTCTTTATAATAGAATTTTGCTCATCAATAATTAACTTATTTAAGTCTGCTATTTCATATAATATTTTTGGCTTGTCTTTTCTACCAAAGGAATACAGACTTGCAATAATTAACATATCAATATTAGCTACATAAAGACTTTTGGGTTTTAGCCTTTGGATTTCTTTAAGAGCTTTAAAACCAAATTTCAAAGTCGGAATAATCCTCTTTAAAGGGTTAGTATAATCAGCAGTGACATTTATTTTAATATTTTCTATATCTGAATGGAAAATCTCCCAGATTTTAACTGTTCCTCTATCCCAAAAGAGAAGAGCTGTTTTCCCCACTTCCTTTGCAACTTGTAATCTTTTGTTCATTCGAGGATTAGGAACATGAGATATAATAAATACAGTATCCATTGTTTGTTTTCTCCTTTTAATTATGATAAGGAATTTAATAAATATTTTTCAATAGTGAGAAAACATCTACATCTACAGTTCTTATTGTTTTTGCAGGAATACCTGCACATATACAATTATTTGGTACATCTTTTGTTACTACTGCGTTTGTGCCAATTATTACATTATCGCCAACTTTAATATTGCCAATTATTCTTGCACCAGCAGAAATATATACATTGTTTCCTATCTCAGGAATAGTTTCTGGATCCAAAGCTCGTCCAATAGTTACATTTTGACCTATTATTACACGACTACCAATTTTGGATCTCGCATGGATTACTACACCAATCCCACCATAGGCAAATTTGCTCTCATTTCCAATTTCCGCAGTATATGGCACCACTGAATTAAAAAGAATAAATGTTAGAAACTTTGTGAGTGTGGGGATTATTGGTATTTTATGTTTATAGCACCAGTTTCCTACTCGATATAATTTTATTGCATTCATATAATAATCTTCCTATCTTCTCGCTTGTAATTGATTACATTAATTTTTCTTTTATATGGGCAACAATTAATAATAGTTTTTTAAAGCACAATTATTTAGGTGATAAATTTTTTCTCTTATAGACCGTAAAGATAATTTATATTATCCTTCTCAATTCTCATTGTTCAATTATATTTGCAATCTTCTTACTTGCAGACCCATCTCCATAAGGATTACATGCATGACTCATCTTTTCATATTCCTCTTTATCTTCTAGTAACATCTTAAAAGCCTGATAAATAACTTCTTCATTAGTTCCAACCAATTTCAATGTCCCAGCTTCTATACCTTCCGGTCTCTCAGTTGTTTCACGCATAACCAACACCGGCTTCCCTAAACTGGGGGCTTCTTCCTGAATACCGCCACTATCAGTTAGTATTAAGTAGGACCTTGCAAGAAAATTATGAAAGTCTAATACTTCCAAAGGCTCAATAATTCTTACCCTATCACTATTCCCTAAAATCTCATTAGCTGCCTCTCTCACAACAGGATTCATATGAATCGGATAGATTGCCTTAATACCTGGATACTCATCCACAATTTTTTTGATAGCTTTAAACATATTTCTCATCGGTTCGCCCAGATTTTCTCGTCTATGAGCAGTTATCATAATAAGGCGACTATCCCCTGCCCAATCGAGTTGCTCATGAGAATAATCCTCTAAAACAGTAGTCTTAAGTGCATCTATGGTAGTATTACCGGTCACATATTTAGTTGAAGGATCCTTACCCTCATTAAAGAGATTTGCTTTAGACATATCAGTTGGTGCAAAATTATACTTCGCTACAACTCCTACAGCTTGGCGATTGAATTCTTCTGGATATGGAGAGTTCACATTATAAGTTCTTAGTCCTGCCTCCACATGACCAACAGGAATTCGTAAGTAGAAACAAGCTAAAGCAGTTACAAAAGTTGTAGAAGTATCACCATGGACTAAAACTACATCTGGCTTTACTTCTTCTAAAACTATTTTCATCTTTTCAAGAATATTAACCGTTATATCAAATAGCGTTTGTTTCGCCTTCATATCAGATAAATCATAATCAGGGACAACATTAAATGCATTCAAGACCTGATCTAACATTTCCCTATGTTGTCCAGTAACGCAAACAACTGTATCCAACGTATCTCTTGATTTTAGTTCCTTAACTAAAGGGCACATCTTAATTGCTTCTGGCCTTGTTCCAAATACCACCATTACTTTTTTTCATCTTATTAACCAACTTTACCTTATAATTTATATGAACTTTCAAATACACAGATATTTTTAGTATCAAGAACAAGCTTGTTCTTTATGAGATTCATATTGTTTTTAATATGATCATGTCCCACCATGAGAACAAGAATTTCTATCTCATTTAAAAAGTCCTCAAAATTCAAAAATTGATGGTCAACAATTCGTGTTTTTACAAACGGGTCATAAACTTTTACTCCAAAAGCCAAGTGCTCGTCCATTCTTTCTAATAACTGAAGCGTAGGGCTCTCTCGTGTATCGTCAACATTTTCCTTATAAGTCAATCCGTATAGACCAACTTTTGAAATATCCTTAATGGCATGTTCTCTCATAATATCTCTGATTCGTCCTAATACGTGGCTTGGCATAGAATCATTAGTTTTACGGGCAGTCAGAATAAGATTTGTGAGATCAGGATAATCTCCAACTAAGAACCATGGATCTACTGAAATACAATGGCCCCCCACACCAGGACCAGGTTGTAGTATATTGACTCGCGGATGTTTATTTGCAATTTTAATAATTTCATACACATCCATATTGTCCGTACGGCAAATTTTAGTTAACTCGTTTGCAAATGCAATATTGATATCTCTATATGTGTTTTCAACAACCTTAGACATTTCCGCGGATCTAATATCCGTCACAACAATCTCTGCCTTACAGAAGTTTGAATATAACCCTTTAATTTTATTAGCAATTTCCAGACTGTCTGCGCCTATCGTTCTTGAATTATGTTCAAGTTCAAAAACCATATTCCCAGGAATAATTCTTTCAGGAGCATGTAGCAAATGTACATCCTCTCCGATTACAAAACCTCTATTTTCTATTTCAGGGCGAATAAATTTATCAATTGTTCCCGGTGAAATGGTTGATTCAATAATTAATGCTGCGCCTTTTTCGCAAACGTCAAGAATGCTGTTCACTGCTGAAATAACATACTTTGGATCAAGCTTCTTACTTTCTTTGATATAAGGGGTTGGAACTGCCACAATGTAAGTATGTGTCTTCTGATATTCCGTAGAAAATTCAATTCCATTTGAAAGTGCTTCCTTGAATAGTTCTTCCAAACCCTCTTCTTCAAAAGTAAGCTTGCCTTCTGTTAAGGAGCTTACCAGTTTAGTATTGTAATCAGTGCCCACTACCTTAATACCACTTTTTGCAAACATAAGAGCTGTTGGTAAACCTATATAGCCAAGACCAATAATATTAATCATATAAATACTTCCTTTACAATTAAATTTGTTCTATTTCACGTTTTATTCCATCTTCAAAGCTCAAAGGTTTATATCCTAAGTCTCGCTTAGCATCTTCATAAGAGAAATCTTTGTTTTCATTAAGTCTAAGAACCTGCTCTGCCTTCAATTTAGGTTTCGTAGATGCCTTTTCATAGAATTTTAATATGTTGTAGCTTAGCTTCATTGGAATATGCAATTTAAATATTCTTTTACCTAATGCTTTACCTGTAACATCAATTACATCGTTATATGTAAGAGCTGCGGCACCAGAAATATTATATGCTTTCTTAATACTGACAGTGTTTTCATAAGCACTGACTATGACACTAGCTAAATCTTTAACATAAACAGGTTGTTGTAAGTATGTTCCAGATCCTAATATAGGGAGTACCGGAAATCTTTTTAAATACTTTATTAATCTCCACATATTACGATCTTTTGGAGTTCCATAGATCATGGTAGGACGAATAATTGTATAATCTAAGTTACTTTCTTTAATCAGCTTTTCAGCTGCTAACCGAATCCCTTTGCTGTCAGGATTTAACTTAGTAAATATGCCGGTAGTACTGACAAATATGGAGCGCTTCACTTCCATCTCTTCACACGCATTTATTATGTTAGGTGCATGTCCAAATCCAAGAGAAGCAATATTAATCAGTGCTGCTTTTCCCTTCAATGCCTCACAAATTGACTTATAGTCTTCTAATTCTCCATATACAAACTTAACATTCAACTGTTTGATCTTATCTAGGTTACTAGTCTTTCTAACAAAACAAGTAACTTCATGACCTCTTTGTACTAGTTCTTCCAGAACAAACTCTCCTAGAAAACCTGTAGCCCCTGTTAATAAAATCATACAAATCTCCCTCTATAACTCACTTATTATTTCCAAGTATTCTTTAGCAAGATTTTTTCTAGAATAGTTCTGTTCAACAAAAGCTGGTCCACTTTTCTTAAGTCTATCGTATAAAACTTTATCGTTTTTAATCCTAATGATTGCCTGCTTTATTTCTTCGGGATTATCTGGTTTAACAACTTCAGCAGCTTTTGATTCATTTAGAATATCTTCAGCTTCCCCTTCTAAACTAGCAACAATCGGAACACCACACGCCATTATTTCAAACATTTTTGATGGAATAAATGTCTTAAACAATTCTATACTTTTTAACGGGATTAAACATACATCTGAGGAGTTATAGAACTCAGGGATCATCTCTTTTGGTTGTGAATCGATAAACGTAACATTGCTAATGTCCTGCTCACTTACAATATTCTTTAATTTATCTTTTTCAGCACCTTCACCAATAAATAAAAATTGAATATCTTTATCACTTTCTAAACTTTTCGCAACTTTTAATATGGTACTTAAATTCTGAGATATCCCGTGTGCACCCACATAGGAGATAACAAATTTGTTATTCAACCCATATTTATTTAATAGAGATATATTTTTTTCCCTTGGATAAAACAACTCTTGATTTACCCCATTTGTTATGACATGTACTTTGTTACCTTCAATGCCTCTACCCACAACATTTTCTTTGAATGATTTCGTCACCATAATAAGTTTCTTACTCTTTCTGTAAAAAAATAGCTCCATCATTTCTAAGATATTTGTTATGACACCCTT
The DNA here is from genome assembly GCF_001026695.1 of Neobacillus vireti. Classification (GTDB taxonomy): domain Bacteria; phylum Bacillota; class Bacilli; order Bacillales; family Cytobacillaceae; genus Neobacillus; species Neobacillus vireti. The sequence continues at coordinate 118,923 of NZ_LDNB01000018.1, read as the reverse complement.
CTTCATAACCCCTAATTCAATCATCGCAGCAGGCCATAAATCCCTAATTTCAAGAACAAACGGTGCTCTTTTAATCAAGCTATACCAATACCCTGAAAAAATTGAAAAGTAAGTAGGGGAACTAGTTATTATTACATCTGGATTTTTTATTTTTTTCATAGAAATCAAAACAGAAGACAACATGAAAGAGATATGGCCCAGTGTCTTTTTAATAAACCCTTTATTAGGGGTCGCATATACATAATTTCTGTGTACATGGATACCATCCATCTTTTCATATTTATATTTCAAGCCCTTATACTCATCGGGTATTATTCCAGTCGGATGATTGGGGAAACATGTAACAACATGAACCTCATTCCCAAGTTCTACCCAATGTCTCGCCATTTCATATAATCTTGCTGACGGCGCTCCAATCTCAGGAGGAAAAAAATGGCTTATTACTACTATCTTCATAGCATATCTCCTAATTCTTGGTAGTTAATAATCAGTTCTTTATCATTAATAATTTTCAGTTCATTTTCTGAATCTAGGATTTGATATATACTAGAATTAAAATTAATTAGATATCCAAAAAATGCTTTATTTTCAACCTTTTTAAGTGTTATAAAGTTATTTTCTTCCTTAACATTGAACTGATTAGAGTACCATCCTTTTTCAACGCTAATTTCACTGGTCCCTATTGCTGCTATTTTGATAGATTCTCTACTCTGAACAGCATGAATTATGTTATCTTGAATCTCTAAATGAGTTCCAGGAACAAAGTGCAGATAGCTCTTAAGGTTGTCTTTTAATTCTGCCTTTACATAATCAAGAATAATAATATTATTTTCATCTATATGACCAATAAATCTTTTATGTTTATCCCCAGAATGTGAAATATACTCTCCGGCATAAAAGCTGATATTTTTATATTCAAACTGTTTTTTCTTCACCATTTTTATACGTTTAGCCACTCTAAAGCCTCCCCAAAACTGGGATTGCTCCTGTTCAGAGATCATAACTGTATTATGTGCCTTTGTGCTTCTAAAATAATCTCTCCATCTTCCAGTCTCGTACCTATACGTCCCAGAATTAACAAGCATTGGTTTACTATTAATAGAGAGCTCAAAGCTTAAGGCATCACAATGACCATGAGCCGGCAAGTATGATGGACTAATATCACCGACATCAAATATGAGTTTTTTATTATGCCCTTGTATAATGTAATAACCGCTGTCCTCAAAACTACTTTTATATTTGGGAATTAAATTAAAATATCTTTTACTTGTTACTAAAATACTTTTATAATCTTTACTAATTCCATCTGCACTATCATTAAAAGCTGGTGTCTTTCCAAAGTTTTCTTCTAGGCTATAAGTTACATCTATCATCTTTGAAATATAAGGAATTAGCTGATTATATATTGTTTCATCTTTAAGCCAGTACGTAATTTTAATCAAGTCTTCTAAGATGATTTTGTGGTACATTGGGCTTAATTCAAAATGCATCCCATCTTCAAGTATTTGCTCTTCTAGCTGCTTCGATAGTTCATTTTTAAACTTGTCTTTTACCTTTGTATCCTCAAAAAAAACACTTCCGATAATAAGTGCTTTTATATTCTCAAAATAATGATTTCCTAAAACATCTTTTTCTAAATTAGTTTGTAAATATTTGTATTGTGAATATATAGACTCCTTAAAGCTTTTATCAAAATCATTATCGTCTGTGATTTTCTCCTTAAAGATTTGGTACGTAGCTATCCAATTCGTGATTCTTAATGAAATCGTATATGGATGCCATCCATCTCCATAAGCATAAGGATTATTTTCAATCCAATTTTTAATTAACTCTTTATATTTTTCGTAGTATTTATTTTGTTTATTCCCATTAGAATACTCATAAGCTAATTTAAATAAGTACTCAAAATAATGTAAATTGTATCTCCACAAATGCTGTAATTCTTTGTTATTCCACGCTTTCGATAATTCAACTTGGTTTGTTAAATTTATAAATGTGAACTGATCTTTTAAGATGCCATCAATATCAAATCTATCTAAATAATCTTTATCAAAGTCTAGCTCTGGAATAATGTAATTTCGGCCTTTATTGACTTTTATTTCGTTAGGTATTTTTACTGATAATACTTTTCTTTTATATAGTTCTCGTTTTAATCTATTAAACACTCTATAATATATCTGTGAGGGTTTGAGATACTTTATTGTGTTTATATATAATTTAATTTTGTTATACATCTATAAGCACCTCATCTGCCTCAACGATCTACTGATTCGCTTGATTTTTTGTAGCGGCTACCTCATTCTTACTTGTTGCTCCAACTCCACCTTCAACAACCCCATCACTCTTCACAACACTAACGATGGTTCCAAAGAAACACTTAACATCCATTAAGAAACACATCTTCTCTACATACTCACCATCAAGCCTAGCCTTGATATCGATTGGCAACTCATCCCGACCATTAATCTGCGCCCAACCTGTAAGCCCAGGATAAATATCATTTGCCCCATACTTATCTCGTTCAGCAATCAAATCATATTGGTTCCAGAGGCAAGGCCTCGGCCCAATAATACTCATTTCACCTTTAAGAATATTTATGATTTGAGGAAGTTCATCCAAACTAGTTTTCCTCATAAACTTACCAACTCTAGTTATATAGCTATCAGGGTCTTTTAATAGATGTGTCGGAGTATCTTTTGGTGTATCGATTTTCATCGTTCTAAATTTCAAAATATAAAACTCTGATTTACCTTTTCCAATCCTTCGCTGTTTAAATAACACCGGACCCTTCGAATCAAGCTTGATACATATAATTAATAGTAAGAATACCAGTGACAAAACTACAATCCCGATAAGAGCAAGAACAAAATCTAATATTCTTTTTATATTCCTTTGATAAATCACTCTAATATCCACCTCAATTAGAAAAGGTTAAATATCTATTTAACCTTTTCTGCCTCCAATATTTCATCCATAAAAGAGAGAAGTTCTTCCCGTAACGATGGTTCTTGTAAAGCAAACTCAATCGTCGTCTTCACAAACCCAACCTTCTCCCCAACATCATACCTTTTACCTTCAAAATCATAAGCAAAAACCCGCTGAATCTGATTCAACTTCTGAATCGCATCCGTCAACTGAATCTCCCCACCTGCTCCAGTTTCCTGCTGCTCCAAATACATAAAAATCTCAGGCGTTAGAATATATCTCCCCATAATCGCCAGATTAGAAGGAGCAGTCCCTGGCTTTGGCTTTTCAACAAAATTATTTACTTGATATCTTCTGCCGTCCTGAATTGAAGGTTCAACAATCCCATACCGATGCGTCTCCTCATTTGGTACAGTTTGAACACCAATGACAGATGAATGTGTTTCTTCATATACATTCATAAGTTGTTTTAAACACGGAGTCTCACTCTGGACAATATCATCACCAAGAAGAACCGCAAATGGCTCATCCCCAATAAAGTTTCGTGCACACCAAACCGCATGCCCTAAACCTTTTGGCTCTTTTTGCCGAATATAATGTATATCAGCTAAATCCGTCGCATAACGGACCTTTTCCAAAATATCCAGCTTACCTTTTTCAATCAGGTTTTGCTCTAATTCCTGCGCAAAATCAAAATGATCTTCAATCGCACGTTTCCCTTTACCCGTCACAATAATAATATCTTCAATTCCCGAAGCCACTGCTTCTTCAACAATATATTGAATCGTTGGTTTATCAACGATTGGTAACATTTCTTTGGGCATTGCCTTCGTTGCCGGAAGGAATCTTGTTCCCAATCCAGCAGCCGGTATAATCGCTTTTCGTACTTGTTTCATGAAAAATCCACCTTTTCTATTCAAAATCCAACCGAGAGATCTGAATCTATTAATCAATTATTTGATTTAACTGCAGCTAATCCAGATGTGCGTTTAAACTTATTATTAGCCACCGCAATCAAAGTATCATGCATCTCCATCTCACTCATATCTAACAAACTACCAATTAATCGGCCCAGCTCCTTCGCCCGAATAACCTTCGCCTTCCCAATATGAATCTTCGGATACACCTGCTCCGGATGGACCTCATTCTCATTCAGCAGCTCTTCATACATCTTCTCCCCAGGCCGAAGGCCGGAAAACTTGATGCCAATCTCCTCAACCGTATAGCCCGACAACTTAATAAGATTGACCGCAAGGTCAACAATCTTAACCGGCTCCCCCATATCAAGCACAAATATCTCTCCACCTCGAGCAAGGGACCCCGCCTGTATCACAAGCCGTGAGGCTTCCGGAATCGTCATAAAGTACCGTGTCATCTCAGGATCTGTCACCGTTACCGGACCACCAGCCTGAATTTGTTTCTTAAACAACGGAATCACACTGCCACGGCTGCCCAGTACATTCCCAAACCGAACTGCGACAAACTTTGTTTCACTATCCTGAGCTAAACTCTGAATAATCATCTCCGCAAACCGCTTTGTCGCCCCCATCACATTAGGAGGATTCACAGCCTTATCCGAAGATATCATCACAAAAGTATGAACACCGAAGGTATCAGCAGCTTCAGCAACATTCTTCGTCCCAAAAATATTATTCTTAACCGCTTCCCTCGGGTTATACTCCATCAACGGAACATGCTTATGCGCTGCTGCATGGTAAACAACAAACGGCCGGTGCTCATCCATCACATCAAAAATTCTATCCCGGTCCTGAATATCACCAATCACCGGCACAATTTCAATTTGACCTTGATATTGCTTGCTCAGCTCCATATCAATCAAATAAATACTATTCTCGCCATGCCCCACCAAAACGATTTTACTAGGATGAAACTTACATATCTGCCGGCAGATTTCCGAACCAATTGAACCGCCCGCACCGGTTACCAACACTGTTTTTCCTGACACCCGTTCTGAAATGCCCGCAATATCTAACTCCACCGGATCCCGGCCTAATAAATCCTCCACCTGGACATCCCGAAAGTGATTAACGGACACTTTTCCTGTCATTAAATCTTCTAGCATCGGCATGATTTGTGTCTTGGCCTTTGTTTTTGCACATTCATCAAAAATCCGCTTTAATTCGTTTTGCTTTAAGGACGGGATGGCAATCACGATATTGTCGATATTTAATGACGTTACCGCCTCTTGTATCTGACTAGAATCACCAAACATCGGGATATTTAAAATCTGCAGCTTGTATTTCTTCGGGTCATCATCAATGAAGGCGACTGGCTCTAGCTCCGTATCCGCACTTTTTTGCAATTGGCGGGCCACCATGACTCCGCCAGCACCCGCTCCAATTATGAGCGTCCTCTTTTTCGAGGTATCGCCCTTTAAATACGTATCGCGAATCATTCGCCACACAAAGCGCGAACCGCCAATCGATAATACATACAGCATCCACGTTGTGATTAATGCTCTAACGTATATCTCAAAGTGAGCTATGTATTGAATAACCGCAGTCGTCAACACTGCGAATGTTACGGCCTTCACAATTGCCAGTAACTCCCCGACACTTGCGTATTCCCACGCCTTATTATAAAGCCGGTAACAGCTAGCAAAAATATGATGACAGACCACAAGTGTTATCCCGCTTATGATTATCACTAGTTTTGTGTCAATGATAATCGACGGATGTAATGGATAATAACTTATATATAGTGCCGTTAACACAAGAATCGAATCTAATAGTCCTAAGATAACAAGCCGAGTTCTGTATACCACTCCATCATTCCCCCTTTTATTCTAAAATTCGTCTAGCTGAACAGTTTCTGGCAAAAAAAATAAATACCTAATGAAAACACAAGTGTCTTTACACTCATCCTTTCACTAGCTATTTATTATTTTTATATTTTTTTAAGTGGGCATCTAACCCAGCCTCACATCATCCATTTGACGACCTGCGCCTAAGGACCGAAATGGCCCCACAGCATGATCGAGTGCCCCCATGTATAACGGACAGGGAAGCCTCGCCGGTCAGACCAATGCCTGACATAGATGTATAGTCACATAATGTCTATTCCTATCAGCTTAGATGGGACACAATCGTTCCCTGTAAGGTGGCCCGTATAATCAAAATGGAAATTTATCTAGTTTCCGTGTTATTAAAAAATCCCAAAAATCTTCTTCTTCCTAACTTGCTCCGGCACTTCCTTATAAACATGACTGCCCTCAACCAGGAGCGCTGCATTTTCTTGGAATTGATGCACCATTTCATTCCCATACTTCGCCTGTATCACGTCAAAGGCCTCTCTCATTTTAAACGTCCGATTCCCCGTATTATGAGCATCTGACGCAATAACATGAGTTAGGTTCGCCTCAATCAACTGGTGCGTAAAGCTTTTAATTTTCTTGCCAAAGTCGCCGGAAACACTCGCTGCTGTGACTTGCGATAAGGCTCCCTTTTTGACAAACTGATAAAGAAGGTCCGGCTGCCCGATGATTTGCTGATTCCGCTCCGGATGAACAATCACCGGTACAAGCCCTTTCAACTGCAATTCATAAAACAACTTCTCCGTATATCTCGGTACATGGCTCGACGAGAACTCGACCAATACATATTGGGTACCATTAACCGCGAGGATTTCACCAGATTCGTAGCTTGCGGTCATTTCCCCATAAATCCGTGTTTCCTGACCAGCTAAAATCTTCAAATCTATCTTTTCTTGTTGTAATGCTAGATTCAACGCTTCGACACCAGTAAGAATCCTTTGCTTTGGATTTTCATACTGATTATTTAAATGATGTGGCGTGGCGACAATCGTGCGGATTCCTTGCTCGACAGCTTTCCGCGCCATTTCCAGGCTCTCCGACAAATCCTGTGCTCCATCGTCAACGCCCGGCAATATGTGACAATGCAGATCAATCATAAGCCACACCCACTTCTAATAAACTGTTATCTAATTAAGACTAACACGGTCGAAAGTCCTAGTAAAGGGAGGTATTTTGTCGCATGTTGTCGAAAGTAGTTATTTAGTACCATAATAATAGTAATAATCATTATTTTTAATCTCTTTATTGTTCAACACGACACCAAGCAGCTTGCTTTGTGCATGCTCAAGCAATTCTTTTGCCTTTTTCGCCTGCTCTATTTCTGTCCTCTCACTAAAGACAACAAAAATTGAGCCATCACACTGATTTGCGAGAATTTGTGGATCAGCTACAGCCAGTAACGGCGGTGTATCCAAAATGATATAGTCAAATTGCGCCTTTACTTCTTCCATAAATTGCTCCATTGATTTCGAGCTTAATAATTCAGCTGGATTCGGTGGAATCGGTCCGCTTGTTAAAATATATAAATCCTGCTCATCTGTTTCAATCACTGTTTTTTCAAGTGTCCTTTGCTTTGTCAGCACCGTCGTAAAACCAAAGCCATTATTCTCACCAAACGTATAATGAACCGTTGGCTTTCGAAGATCGGCATCGACTAATAGGACTTTTTTTCCAAGCTGAGCAAAGGTTACGGCTAGGTTCGCCGCTGTCGTTGATTTCCCTTCCCCGGGTCCTGATGAGGTTACCATAATCGTTCTGATTTCTTCATCAATTGCGGAAAATTGGATATTCGTCCGAATAGTCCGAAATTGCTCCGAAATCGGTGACTTTGGTGCAATCGCCGTAATCAGCTTTCGGCTTGGGTCTTTACTTGATTGTGTCCTTTTCTGCCTACGAGCCAAGTGTCTCACCTCTTAACGTTGATTTTCGTGCTGCCCGCTTCAATTTCAATTCTTCAATTTGCTGATCATCAATCGTGGCAATAACCCCTAGAATCGGCAAACCTAAGATTTTTTCAACATCCTGCTCGTTTTTAATCGTGTTATTGAAATACTCCAGTAAGAACGCAAGGCCGACACCTGCCATTAACCCGACGACGATGGCAATCGCCACATTTAATAATGGCCTTGGTTTAATCGGCGCCGGATTTTCCGAAATATCAGCTTTCGCTAAAATACTGACATTATCGACCTTCATAATCTTTGGAATTTCCGTTTGAAACACTTCGGCCGTCTTATTGGCAATTTGCGCTGCCACTAAGGCATCCGGGTCCTGAACAGACAAGTTGACAACCTGTGAATCCTTTTCACTGCCCACGGTAATCTTTCCTTTTAACTGGGAAGCCGTCATCTTTAAATCAAGCTCGCTTACGACAATATCTAAGATCGCCGGGCTTGTGATTATCACATTATAGGTATTTATTAATTGAAGGTTTGTTTGCACCTCACTTGGGCTATAAACATTTTGTTCATTTTTCTGTTGGTTGACGAGAATTTGGGTAGAAGCCTGGTAAATCGGAGTCAATACAAAGTAACTTACCACACCACTAACAATGGCAGCTATTAATGTTATCGACACGATTAAAAGCAATCGCTTTTTTAAGGTCTCAAGTAGCTCTTTTAAACTTATAGTCTCTTCCATTTCGGCCTCCTAATTTCACTACAATATATAGAATATAATATCACAATTTGTCAGCTTTTACTGTAATTTGTCAAATTTAACTCCCTTACTCTATTAAACACCATTTTTACAGATATTTGAATAATAAATAAAAAATTGGTATTAAATTCACACCCATTTACCAAATTTTCTCACAACTCCAACCTTTCAAACTACAAACACAAAAAAGAGGCTCCTCGCCTCTTTATCATTTCCCCATTAGCCGGCTAATGGTTTGAATTTGTAATTTGGAAATATGGGCGATTTTGTCCGAATCGGCAAAATGGGCGAGATAGGTTTCACCGAACGCTTCAATCTTGACGATTTTCCTGAGGTTTACGACGTACGAGCGATGAGTTCGATAAAAGTATTTCGGCAGGCGTTTTGCGATATCCTGAAGGGAATCAGAGGACTCCACCTGCTCCGCCTCCAAATGAATGATCGACTTTCTCCCTTCCTTTTCGACGATTACGATATCTTCCATGTCAAGATAAAGAAACGCGTGATTCGATCTTATAGCAAGCTTATTGATAGCGGCCGCTCCCTGCTTCGCTTCCAATCGCTTGTGCAATTGCAGACCAATCTTCGCCTTTTCTAAGGAAATTAACAGCCGGACCTTCTCGATTGGTTTGACAATATAGTCGACCGCCGAGAGACTAAACGCCTCCACCGCAAACTCATCATAACCGGTCGTAAAGATGACCTGAAGGGCCGGAACCATTTCCTTACACAGCTGTGCTGCCTCGATACCATTGATACCAGGCATATTAATGTCCACTAGCACAATATCCGGCTGCTTCTTGTTCACAAGCTCGATCAGCTCTTCACCGCTCGACGCTTCCCCCGCCAGCACATATCCAGGGAATAACTGAATATAGTGGCCTAGCAGTGTTTTCGATGAAAGGTCATCATCGACAATGATCACTTTCAGATTCTTCATCATACCACTCACTTTTACTTATAATGCCACTCGTCCCCTTATTTTACACTTATTTCGGGACAAAAAGAATGAGCAGAATCTTGGGTTTTAAGCGAGGTCTGATATTTCCGAAACACGGTCTGGGCAGTCATCTTCTTCGGTTTGCCTAACAGGTAGCCCTGAATAATCGGCACATCGATGTTGATGGCCGCAGCTAAATCGTCTTCCTCTTCAATTCCTTCTAATATCACGCCCATTTTGTATTGTGCGTATTGAATCAACAGCGCTACCATTTGCTGTTTTTCCGTTGACGACGATAGTCCGACGGAAAAGTAGCGGTCCAACTTAATAAAATTTGGGGAAAACTCAATGATTTTCTGCAACCCCGTCGCCCCTGTGCCAACATCATCAAGTGCGATCGCAAAGCCGAGGTCTTTGACTAATGCGATTCTTTTCTTAAACTCCGGAAGCTCCCAGCAGGATTCTTCCTCTTTCGTTTCATTGATTTCAATCACTACCCGCCCGTGCACGAACGGATATTTTTTGACTAACTGATTCATGAAAAAAGGAAAATGAGGATGAAGCAGTGTCGATGGATAAAGGTTGAGAAACAACAGCGCCTCCGCTAATTTATTTAACGGAAACCGGCTGATCGCCTGAGCGAAGGATCGTGTGTCCAGCTCAAATAACGTCCCATCGGTTCGTGCCGCAGTGAAGATCTGCTCAATATTGCTATTGCCATATCCGTCCGGAAACCGCAGCAACGCTTCATAGCCAAAAATACTCATCGCATCCACATTCCACATTGGCTGATAAACATGTTCAGTTTTTTGACTGAGAACATCGCTAATTTGTTCCACTCTCCTAACCAATCCGTGACTTTTTTTATAAGAGGATTTTAAAATAGTGTAGATTTTTATGATAAAGGATTTGTTTTAATTACTAGGGATAGTCAGTTGGCATTCATGATTCTTTCTCTGCCGCCGGTTCTACCGTATTTTCTTCGCATGAAGCTGGCATCGATAGAAATCATGGTAATCCCTCTAGTTGTCGTACCGCAGCGCTTAGGAGACGACTCCCTTAATTCCCCGCACATCCCAAATATAGTCAATATTTACTAAAATGTCTAATGACATTAGCGCCTAACAGACAGTTAAATAGACCTAATGACCTTAAATAATGACAGAATACGACATAAAATGCGACATTTCGCAACATTTCAGGAAATAACCAGCCCGTTTGTAATAGTTTGGTAATCTTACCGAAAAATCCAAGGAAAATGTAGACAATTAAACTTATTGGAGTCCGTCCCGCACCAAAATCCCCAAAAAAGCGCCGTCAGTAATTCTGGCGGCGGCTGATTATCGTAAATGTTTCGCAACTACGCTTAAAAAGGCAGGGATATCAACTGGCTTACAAATATACTCCGTAAACCCTTTCGCCAGCGCCCGATTAATTTCGTCTTGAATAGCATTGGCGCTTAAGGCTATGATCGGGGTTTGTTCGCAGGCATGATTCTCTTTGATCCTGTCATATACTTCAAAGCCATTGAGATCGGGGAGGTTTAGATCTAATAGAATTAAATCCGGCAGCTGCCCGATGGCCAGTTCGATTCCCTCAACGCCGGTCGCTGCAGAGTGGAAGCAAATACCTGGGATCGCGCCGAGGATTTCTTTGATTAATTGCAAATTTGACAAATTGTCCTCAATATACAAAATTGTAAACTCGTTGTCTTCGAGCTTGACCGGCGCCTTTTTTTCAAGCAGCGGCTGGCCGCTTGCTCCCGGAGACTTCATGAGCGGGAGGCTGATGCAAAAGTCACTTCCTATTCCCAGCTGGCTTTCAACAGCGACGGTGCCCCCCATTAATTGAATCAATTGCCCGACGAGCGCAAGGCCGATCCCTGTTCCTTCAACTTGCTGTTGACCGCTTCGGTAAAACGGTTCAAAGATCTGTCCTTGCTCAGATAAGGGGATTCCTCGACCGCTATCGACAATATGGACAAACAGGAAACCATCCTTTACGGCCCAGTGAATCGCCACCGTTCCCTTTTCCTGGTTATATTTAATCGCATTATCCAGCAGATTCAAGAATATTTGCTGCAGCTTAAACCGATCCGCGGATACGTAACAATCATCCGCGGCGGTTTGCTGGGTTGCGATGCTAATCCCTTTATTATCGGCAAGCGGGGAAATAAAGCGGACACATTCATCGATAACGGCATCGATTCGAATCGCCTCCATTTCCAATTTCAGCTTCCCCGCCTCGATTGCCGCTAAATCCAAAACGTCATTAATTAACGTCAATAAATGAGTCCCGCCTTTTCGGATTTGATCGACAAACTGCCACTGCTTCTCGGTTAGCGTCTCCTCTAACTCCAACAAGTGCGAAAAGCCAAGGATCGCATTTAACGGCGTGCGCAGTTCATGACTCATCCGCGATAAAAACTTCGATTTTGCCTGATTGGCCTTGACCGCTTCTTCCTTTGTTTCGATGATGCTCCTTTCCATCGCCCGCCGTTCGGTAATGTCCACACCGGAACCGATGACCTCGACGACTTTCCCCTTTTTCTTCACTGGACTTAACGTGACATAATAGTCCACCCCGTTTAGCCGGGCTTCGTAATCGCTGATTTCACCGATCCAGGCACTTGAATAGGCCTGCTCAATCCGATCGGCATCCTCTTTCGAATAAAACTGATGGAGATTTTTCCCGGTTACCATCGCCGGGGTAAGGCTCATTTTTTCAAGTAATTGACCTTCCATTAACGTGTGAATGTAATGGTCGCCCTGCTTGATGTACTTTAACGTCATCCCTTGCTGGCAGCGGATCGTGTGGAGTAAATCGGACTCTACCTTTTTTACCGCTTGTCTGTATTTAATGAATAACAACAGCGCAATCAGGACCACTGCAGCCGCAACCACTATTACGCATAAATCGGAAACAAACATCTAAACTCTCTCCTTTATCTAACAACAGCGATTGTACACGCCGCCTCCTCCCCCTTTCAACCATGATTTTCCGCATCTGAGAACTTTTTCTATAAAAACCGTTCAACAAATGGTATTATATACCTATCTATTTAAAGGAGTTGCCCAAATGAACTATTTGTTAATGATGATTGAAAACTATCGCAATGAACTATGTGAATTGGTCGAGCGATACGGCCCCACTTCTGCGGAAACAATCGAATGCAGTCAACAGTTAGACGAATTATTAAACTTATTATTGGCCCTTGAGCAAAAAGAACAACTATCCTCATGATGACAGCGTATTAACGGGGAGTGCCACAAATTACTATAGATATTTTTTACATTTTTAGGAAATGAACGAAGTGAACCCGTGCACTAATCACACCGTCTTGATTGGCACGGATGGTTCTTTGAAAAAATTTCAATTAGAGATGGCGCGTTAAATGCTAGATAAGTTTTCTGATTTCGTTAATTTTCAATTTCGAGATTTTTGCCAAATGGTCATAGTCCTTAAAATGAACGATAAAGCTTTCCTTTTGCGGGATGATTTGCGAAATTTTTTCTAAATTAATGATATAGGATCGGTGTGCATGGAAAAAGGTTTCATCGAGACGCGTGAGGATTCGCGCCATCGTTTCGGACGTATCATAAATCTCCTTTTCGGTATAAACAAGACACTTCTTCCCCGCCTTTTCGATAAAGAGGATCTCATCAAGCGGAATAAACAGGGTCGCCGTTTGGTCCCTCAGCTGCAGAATTTTTTGCTGCTGCTTAAGACTGTTCCCCATTTTCTCCCGTTCAAACTCGATGATGTTTTTCGCCTTCTCCAACGCTTGCGCTAACCGCTCCTCCTCCACCGGCTTGAGGAGGTAATCAACAGCAGCCATTTCAAATGCCTCAATTGCATATTCATCAAAGCCGGTAATAAAGATTACTTTAATTGTTGGCAAAAAAGCTAGTACCTCCTTCATCGCCTCCATGCCATTTTTCTTTGCTATTTTTATCGCGGTAAGCACGAGGTCTGGCTTCTTGACAATGACCTCCTCGACGAGCTGCTCCCCATTCGCACACTGTCCAATTAATTGAAACTCAGGTAAACTTGTAAGTAAATGTTTCATGCTGTCTATGGATTCTTGATGATCATCAGCTACTATCACCTTTATTGGACTCATATGTGCATTTCCTTCCTTTATGTTCATGTCTATATTTTAAATGATTTTGTCATAAAATGTATTTGTTTTTTTGAGATTACTACTATGAAAAAGTTGGAAATTAAATATAGGTGGACATAAGACCTAGCTTTTCATCCTCTACAGCCTCGATTATCGCCCTTTCGCGGCTATCATCTTGCAGTATTGTAAAATGGTGCCTACAATAGATGTTAATACCTGACGATACATAGGAGGAACTCTGCAAATCATGTACGTATTCCATTATTATTATCTGGTAATCATCTTTATCCTTTTGGTTGTTGCCTTTTTACTTGGACGATATTTTAAAAAGAAAACGGACAAGCTACAAACTGCGCTGCAAGCAACAAATGAGCAGCTGTCATCCATCTTTACCTATACATCTGATGCGATTAATATTACAACAGTGGACGGAGTGCTTACCTATATCAATCCGGCCTTTGAACAAATGTACGGCTGGAAGAAAGCGGAGCTAATCGGAAAGCCGCTGCCAATTATCCCCGCCGCTTTGCATGGTGAGGAACAGCGTGTACGGGATCTCTTACTTACCGGCAACTCGGTTAACCACTGGGAAGGTTCCTTTTTACGAAAAGACGGCTCTTTCCTCGATGTCGAGGTCACGGTTTCGCCATTAAGAGATGCTGCCGGTACGGTTAATGGCTTCGCGGCGATTACCCGCGACATCTCTGAAAAAAAGCAATATGAGCAAAAACTCATTGAACTCGCCTTCTATGACCCGTTAACAGGTGCTGCCAATCGCCGCTCTTTCTATTTGCGCTTAGCGGCAGCAATGGAGACGGCAAAGGAAGAAAACCTTCGCTTTGCCTTGCTCTATCTCGACTGCGACCGCTTTAAATGTGTCAACGATTCGATGGGCCACGATGTCGGCGATGAATTGCTCAAGCAATTTGTCGCCCGGATTCAAGCCATTCTGCCAGCATCCGCTACCTTGTTTCGCCTCGGCGGCGATGAGTTCGCGATTATCTATGAGAGGCCGTCTTCTGACGCGGAAATTACTAGTTTGGCAGATCGGCTATTGGCTGCGCTGCGTGAGAACTGGTTGATTCAAGGTCATTCATTTGAAACCACCTGTTCGATTGGAATCAGCCTCTTTCCCCAAGATGGCGTCTCGCAAACGGCGTTAATTTCGGCCGCGGACCACGCCCTGTATGAAGCGAAGGATGGCGGGCGGAATCTTTATCGATTCTATACCAATGATTAGCTGATAGGGAAACGTTACGCGGCGGATAACAACCTTTTACTGGAGGATCGCGGACATTACTTGCGACTAGAGGGAGTTCCCTAATGTAAATATTTGTCGATTATAATTGAAATTGGGTTAATTTTCTATCACCTTCTGCTATAATAGGTATGCACTACTTTTTTGGAGGTAATATCGATATGGCGAAATTTCTAACGGCGTTATTAGGAATCGTATTCCTAGTTGTACTCTATTTAGGTCAATCCCATTGGAATCAACAAATGACGGCCTCAGCAAAGAGTAAACCCAGTTCGGGCCTCTACCAAGCTTCCACAACAAAGACAGATAAACTGAACTTAGAAGAGAAAGGTATTGAAAAGGATCTTCTTAGGCTAACCCGTAATTGGCCTTCCGATTCCGTTAACCGATTCAAAGAGACGTTAAAAGCGGAAAAAACGTTCAAAATCCTTTTTGTCGGCTCACCAGCGATTGGTTCTGAAACGGCTGGCCCGTTCCCTCTAGTAAAAGAGCATCTTCTTGAAACCTTTGGGGAGAATTATATCCAAGTAGCAGTCAAAACCTTTGATTCCACTACCACTCAATTCATTAACAATCATCATCAGGCGGAAATTGCCGCCGAACATGCCGATTTAATTGTGCTTGAGCCGTTCATTTTACTAAATAACGGGAAAGTCCTTTTAGACAAGACAATTAAAGATATAACGACAATAATCGATGACGTCAGCGCAAAGAATCCAGGGACTTCCTTTATTCTGCAGCCATCCTATCCGCTCTATAAAGCGAAAATTTACCCACAACAGGTAGCCGGGCTAAAGAAATTTGCCGAGGAACAGGGGCTTCCCTATCTCAATCATTGGGATGCATGGCCCGACCCCAATTCCGATGCAATCAAAGACAATCTGCTTCCGGACCAAAGTGCCCCAAGCGAAAAGGGAAACAAAATATGGAGCGGCTCCATCAGTCAATTCTTAATTAGTGAAAGTGAGTCCGAGTGATTCGCTGATAATCTCACTCTTTGCATACTTGGAATGGTTTCCTTTAACGATTCCGAAGAACAGAAAGCAAAAATCAAAACGGATACTCCTGTCGAACTTTGAAACACAAAAGGCTGCCAATCATCTTGGCAGCCTTTTGTATCTTAGTTTTGCCGGCGAATCGAGCATTAATCGCTCCTAAAAAAAATATCCGGCACAATGGCCGGATGCATAAGTAAAATATTTTTTAAAGGGGTTATGAGAAGAAGATTAGCGACTTCTTTCCACGCTTTTATTATAGCTGGCAAAGATGAAGAAACTATGAACAAATCATGAAAAGTTTCTTTTTTTCATTTTGCAACTGCTTCCGCTCCTTTTTTAACCTGCCTTCCTGTTAAAAATGGACTTACTCCCCCGATTTCTCCTGCATCACTTTAATCAACGCATCCAGCTTCTCATTTCTTGCTTGATCCAACATCGTCTTTTCATTCATGAACCTGATTGTGCGGAAAATAAACCAAATACTAAACGCGAGAATTAACAAATATAGTAAGATTGGAACAAGTGCAAACAACCCGAACAAACTGCCCAACTCATTTGACATAAAAATTCCCCCTCAAATGTAAACTTATACCTATAATATACAAGACCGCCTGATTGTTATCCATGATTTTTTTGTCGAGTATGGCGAAAGATACCTGGTTCAAGGACCGATATGATATTGAAACTGGGAGAACGGTCGCCAATAGTGTCCATTGGCGACCGCAAAGCTCTTGAAATCTGCGGAACGGGCTCCAATAAGGGCTATCTGCAACCGCATCTAATACCAAAAAAGGCCGCCCGGGGTCTCCTCCGGCAGCCTTATGTATTGTATATATAATTAGCCTATTACTAGACTCTTCAAATCCGCTTTCAAATCTTCCATTAATTTTTCTAACGTTATTTCGTGTTCATTTAAGCCCTTGTCATATGCCTTTTTTACGATTTCTGAAAATTCTATGACATTCGAGCTGCTTTCCTTTTCAGATTTCCGTTCCAAATCCCACAATCCTCCTTCCAGTTATATTTAGTTTCATATTCTACTAGATTCGTTGTCGATTGTAAATACATTTCCAATTGAATTTTGTGTAAATTTCGTGAATTTTGTCGATTAGCTTTGATACGCTTTGCTGTCAGGCACCACAACAACTGGTCTTTTGGATAAATACCTATCCCCATCTCCCCCAGAAACCTGGTTTTACACCTCTTGCCGGCACATAAAGGCACAAAGGAAAAATTCCACAATTTTTTTATATCCATTTACACACTTTTTTGTTAATCTATATCATGAGGACGAAAAACTTGTAAAATTTTTGGAGGTTAGATCGAATGAGGTCGGAAAATAAGAAAAATAGAAAATGGTTAAAGGTAACTGGTATTGTCCTTCTTGTCCTTATAATTGGAGCAGGAGCATATGCCTTCACGGTATATAAATCATTGAAAAATGCAGTTACCACGATGCATGAGCCAATTGATCGGAAACAATCTGATAAACGTCAGGAACCGGTTTCTTTTAAAGATAAAAATCCGTTCACCGTATTAATGCTTGGTGTGGATGAACGACCTGGCGATAGGGGCCGTTCAGATACGATGATTGTCTTAGCCGTTAATCCTAACAATAAATCAGTTAAGATGCTAAGCATTCCGCGTGATACTCGCACAGAAATAGTCGGTAAAGGAAAAGATGATAAGATTAACCATGCGTATGCCTTTGGCGGTGTACCAATGTCCATGGATACGGTTGAAAACTTCCTCGATATTCCGATTGACTATTATATGAAGGTAAACATGGAAGGCTTTAAAGATATTGTCGATGCTGTTGGCGGAATTACCGTTCAAAATAATTTAGATTTTACCCAAGATAAAATCCACTTTGCCAAGGGTGAAATAAACCTTAACGGCACAGAGGCATTAGCCTTTACTAGAATGAGAAAACAAGACCCGAATGGCGACTTCGGCCGCCAAGGCAGACAGCGTCAAATCATTCAAGGTGTTATTAAAGAAGGCGCTAGCGTATCAAGCCTTGCTAACTTCTCAGACATCTTTACTGCTCTTGGAAAAAATGTAAAAACAAACCTTTCTTTCGATGATTTGATTGACATTCAAAAGAATTATAAGGATGCAGGTTCGAACATCCAGCAAATGGAAATCAAAGAAACAGGAACAAAGATTGATAAAATCTATTACGGATTAGTTTCTGCCGAAGAGAAGCAAAGAGTTCAAAGCGAATTGAAGGCGCAACTGGAAATACAATAAAGAAAAGCGAAAAATGACCCTGGCAGCGAAAGCCGGGGTCATTTTTTCATTCAAAATTGATATCACGTTTCACGCCATCATTTTCAGGTAGTTGAAAAAACCGAAAATACGATAACCTAAGAAACCGATCTTACTTTCATTTTATAAAAGGAGGAACCATTTCCGGTATAAAAAATAAAATCATAGCGTTCCCCATGATATAAATAGGCTTTCTCTCCTTGATGGAGGATAGGTTCCCCTAGCTGGTCAATGATTTGCTCTTTTGTTATCCCCTCAATATTCATACTTACTTCCTTAACCTGACCGCTTTGATTATATGCCAATTGTATCGACTTATTATTGGCCGCTGTTCCAAGTTCTTCCTTTGTCTTTCCCAACACCGATAAGGTTTTGGCCAACTGTTCATCATTAACAATCGTCCCAACAGCTGAAACCATGCTTTCCTCATTCAATGGTGTTTCCAGTTTGGTTACCAACCTTTCACTTATCCAGCCTTTTAACCCATTTGCTAAAGTAAACTGTAACCAGCTGAAATCTTCTACTGGATCTTTTTCTGTCTGTTCAACCATAATGGGGTCGCCAAAGTCAACCATGGTCACCTTTTTGCTGGTGGCTAAATCAGGAATGTCCCTTACAAACCCGGTGGACAAATTCACGTACCGAAGATCTTTCTCAACAACCGCGGTCGTATCCTCCGCCGGCTGGTTGGCATTCATTTCAGGGTTCTTCTCCTGAGTCTTGTCATCGGCCGTCTTTCCATCTTCTCCATTCGAGACATGTACCTTTTTGTCAGCCTGAAAGTAGGTGATTAAATTATGCCATTTGAAATAGATCAAGGTAGAGGCCAGCAGGAAAACGACCACCAATAGGGATTTTAATACGGCTCCCCTTTTACCTTTAGGCTTTCTCCGGGATAGAACACCATTAGTAGGATCCATTGCAAGTTCGGCCTCACTAGCCTGTCTGCGGCTTCGCTTTTCCATCACCTTCAAATTAAACTGTTTCTTCTCTTCCTTAGACATCTTGTTGAATTCTTTAATGAATTTTTCATACTGCGGGATGACTTCCTCAACAGGTCCGTACGCTCTTACTTCCCCTGCTTCCAGCCAGAGCGCTTTTTGGCAGAATTCCTTCACCTGGCCAATCGAATGACTGATAAAGAATATCGTCTTGCCTTTTTCTTTAAAGCTGTTCATTTTGTCTAGGCATTTTTGCGCAAAAATCTTATCGCCCACCGAAAGGGCTTCATCAATAATCAAGATATCTGGATCGATGTTAACTGAGATAGCAAAACCCAGTCTTGATTTCATCCCGCTTGAGTATTTTTTGACGGGCTGATCAATAAACTCGCCAATTTCGGCAAAATCAATAATTTCCGGCATTAAATCCTGTATCTCTTGCTTTTTAAAGCCGAGCATCAGGCATTTTAGCTCGATATTTTCTCTGCCTGATAGTTGATTATTAAGGCCTGCCCCGATTGAAATGAGGGCGGCGTCTCCCTTAATATCAATTGTACCGGAACTTGGCGGGATGATTCCTGAGATAATATTAGATATGGTTGATTTTCCTGCTCCATTTACCCCGATAATCCCAATAATGTCCCCTTGTTCCGCCTGAAAACTAATATTTTGTAATGCATAAAAGTTTTTCCCATATCCACTCGGTAAAGCCAAATCCAATAATTTATCGGAAGTTTTTTTATACATTTTATATCTTTTTGTGACATTTTTTAAACTAACTGAAGTGCTCATACGTTCTCCTTGCTTATATAAATCTTTGTAGAAATAGTATAGGACTTATTATTCACCTTTTTAAACCAAATAAACAATAGGGTCTAGGAAGGACCCTATAACATAATACCATAAAATTTACATGTTAATAAATAGTCGGAATTGTTCCCTTCAATAAGAATATCAACCAATTTTTTACCTATTGAGATTGCTTTAAGATATATATCCTAAATGATACACCCATAAAAAAAGGTGTATATACATTATTTCACAATTCTTTTGTACCATTTAATTAGTAAAACATGATACAATATATCAGTTGTAAGAGAAATAATATTTTTGAAAAGTAATTTTTTTAAGGATGGGATTATAGTAAATGAAAAGGGTACGAAAAGCCATTATTCCAGCAGCAGGATTGGGAACACGATTCCTGCCAGCAACAAAAGCAATGCCAAAGGAAATGTTACCGATCGTTGATAAGCCAACGATTCAATATATAGTCGAAGAAGCTATTGATTCTGGGATTGAAGATATTATTATTGTAACCGGGAAGTCAAAACGTGCTATTGAAGACCACTTTGATACAACACCAGAGTTGGAACAAAACCTTTTAGAAAAAGAGAAGTATGCACTATTGAAAAAAATTAATTACGTTTCTAACCTTGCTGATATCCATTATATTAGACAAAAAGAGCCGAAAGGTTTGGGACATGCAGTATGGTGCGCCCGTAAATTTATTGGGGATGAGCCGTTTGCCGTCCTGCTCGGAGACGATATCGTCCAAAGTGACACCCCATGCTTAAAGCAGCTGATTAATCAATATGAGGAAACCCATTCTTCGGTCATTGGGGTTCAAACGGTTCACGATGATGAAACGCACCGTTACGGAATTATCGATCCGTCCGCCCAGCAAGGAAGGCGCTATCAAGTGAATAACTTTGTGGAAAAACCAAAGCCGGGAACGGCCCCATCCAATTTAGCGATTATGGGCAGATACGTGCTTACACCAGAAATCTTTAGTTTTTTAGAAAATCAGGAAACGGGCGCTGGCGGGGAAATTCAACTGACAGATGCCATCCAGAAGTTAAACAGCATCCAGCGTGTGTTCGCCTATGACTTTGAGGGTAAGCGATACGATGTGGGTGAGAAAATCGGCTTTGTTAAAACGACCATTGAATTCGCCCTACAGGACGAAAATTTACGTCATGAAGTATTGGACTTTTTAAACGGGATCCTAAAAGAAGAAAGCATAATGAATTAAAACAGGTTATAAAAGCAGAAATAAACTCGGGATTGTTTTCCAAGTTTGTTTCTGTTTTGAAATTATAATGCTTTAAATAGTGGGTATTATCCTATTTTTTATTTCATTTTATTTTTACCTGTTGGCCATCCGGAGCACCCGATAGAACAATTATAGTGGTGGTATGATTTAAAATCTGCACTAAGGCAGGATATACTTCACCTTTATAATTGTACATAAATACACCTTCGTTTTCGTACCTGTAATTCTTTTTATCTAAAATAAAATTTGGATATGTTTCGTTTATCATTTCTGCATAACTTTTTCTATCATAATAAAAGACGTTTTCAACTTTTCCTTCAAAATTTACTACACTAATTGCAGGGTTTCCATCTTTACCCCCGTGAGAAAATATTATTTTATTGTCATGTATAGTTATTCCTTGGGGCTTTTCGAACAACAAATCCTCACTTTTAGTTTTTATAATTTTAAGTAATTTAGGAGAACCTTTAACAACACTATCAAAATCATATACATAAATTTTATCTAATACATTCTTTGTAGCGTTGCATGTCACAATATATTTTTGATTAATATCAAATCCAATTTTATAACTTCCTAGTAAATCTACTTTTCCCTCTATTCTATTCTTTGAATAATTAAAAATTGAAATTTGATCAGTTGGAACTTGTCTTACCAGAAAACATAATTCCCCCTTGTTATTTCTAAACCAAGGCAATCCTTCAGCATATGTACCTGACTGTATTGAAACCTTTCTTGAGTCCTTTTTTTTACCTGTTATTATATTAATCCTTTCAATGGTTAAAGTAGTTCCGCGATTTGGCTGTCTTGCAATATATATATCGTTATCTATTTGATTAACAGATGCCCCTTGAATCCAGCCATCAGCCTTACGAACTGGAAATTTAAGAATGGGTTTCTGGTAATCAAAAAAACTAAGATGGTTACCGGGAAAGACGCCTTTTTCATTTACTTCTTTTTTATTTAGTGAAACTTCTATTTTATTATTATTTAACTCCTTTTTATTGAAAATATTAAAGAAAATAAGAATTACTAAAATAGAAAGCAAACATACTAAAATAGTTTTCCTCTTTTTCAAAAGAACGCCCCCTTTCTATTATTAAGCCTTCATAATTTTTCCTCACACAATAGAACTGGGTTAGAGAATTTATTTTTTGAATAACCAAATATTAATCGGACTAGTTTTGATGGAATAAGAGTGGAGGCTGGCCGCCTCCACCATTCATGATTTTATAAAAATAAAGTTAGAAGTCGAAACTACTTTAATTTTTATCTGCTAAATATGTTCAGTGCCTCTGCTATTTTTCTTTCCTTTTCCTTTAATTTTTTGTTAAGGTCTTCTATTTTCTTATCTTTAGCTTTAATTTCTTTTGTATAGTTTTCATTTATCTTTTCTGTTTTAGATAACATGATTTCAAAACTATTTTCTAGTCTTTCTTTCATTTCTTCAGATGAACATGTAGTTATTGGGCCAATTGGTTGTTTAAGTTGAATTGATTCAAGCTTGATTTCAAGCGGCTGCTTAACACCAGGAGCATTTTTATCATAAATATGATTAACTCCTATTTTATCCAAAAAGCTAATAAAGTTCTCATAGTTTTTTTGATGGCTCTTTTCAACCGAATGAAAATCAACTTTCTCAATCAAATCTTCTAGACGTGTGTTACCATTTATTTCTTCCGAAGAAACCCGAGGCAAATTATGATATTCGGATAGTTCTCTCACACGAGCATCTATTGGTATTGTAATACTTGGAGTTCCGGCAAGTGTTGGCACTATATTACCATGCAATCTCGTCCCAATACTTAAATCAACAGTTTTCATATGTTCAATCCACGTTGCAGCGTTTAAAAAATATTTAACCTTTCCTTCTTTATATACATGACTACTAAGACTATTTGGGTAGTTAGCCAATTTACTATTTATTGCTCCTCCCAGTAAAGGGGCACCAGCATAAGTTAATACCAGCTCATCCATATCTTGCGGAACGAAATTCAAATTATCAAATTTATGGGTAAGACCATTTAAAAACTCAAGCACCTTCTGGTCAGCCTTAGGTGTCATGTTGACACTAATTGAAGAAGAATCACTCAATTCAAGATTTCGAATCGTAATATTATTGCCAAAGGTATACATAGATGGGCAACCAATTACTTGATGATCTCTTCCTTCTTTAAAACCTAAATGCGAAAGATAGTCAGCTGTAATTTGACCTCTTAAACCCAGCGTACTTGATTTTTCCAAAACTGCTTTAACAAAATTTTTGACATCATCATCAAAAGGACGTTTTGTTTTAATATTCGGCTCGTATGGGAATTGCACCCCTATCCCTATTACATAAACAGGAATAGTAAGTTTTTTAATTAACGCAGTATATTTCTTTAATGTCGGTATAAAACCTGGTCTAATTGCATTTGCTAAAGGAAAAATATAGGCATCATAGGTTTCATTTATCATATCTGCGTCATCTGGATTTTTCCCATAATAGTCAGAAACTAATTCCACATTATCTGTTGTAATATTTCTGAAAACACTGTTAGCAAAAATTAAGTTACCCACATTATTTCCTATTGTATTTCTTTTAATAATTTCATCTGCACCGAGAGTATCCAATGGGGACATGCCTGATCTTACTAATATTTTTTTCATACTAAAATTCTCCTAGTTTTTTCATTTTAATCAAATACTGTCCAAAGACAAATGAATGTGAGTTAGTCATTAATATTACGGACAGCCTCACTTCTTTATAATATCTAATATCTTTCTTCTAACCTTAAACGGAATAACATGGGTGAATTTCCACTTTTTCATCTTAGGCATTTTATATAAACTCTTTTTATGCTTTTGAATCTCTTGATAAATACGCTCTGAATTATTTTTATCAATAAAAGTGAAATATTTTTTTCTGAGCTGCATATACTCTTCCTTCTCTTTGAAGTCAGATTTTATATATGATTCCACTATATCAATTAAACCGTCTGCATCAATAGAAACATCTCCGAAAAGATCATTTTCAAAATCCATATAGGCACCTTCATATTTAAGGTACTTATCCCGATCAAAATGATAAAAAACACACGGCTTTTTCATATAAAACATTTCCCATATTACACTTGAGTAATCTGAGATCATTAGAGAGCTTTTCATAATCATCTCATCTAAGGGAACCTCTAAAAAGCCAAATTTCTCAATATTCTCCGATTTGAAATCGAAAAGATCAATATAATTTTTAAACTTTGGATGAAGGAAAAACATTATTTTTACATTATTTTCTTTTAATAGCTTATCAAGTTTATTAGAAGAAAGGAATTCATTATATTTCTGATAATATTCACTTTCCATAAACTTTTCATTTGTCATTCCATCCATCCAGGTTCGCCATGTTGGCATAACGAAAATTTGTCTATATTTAATTTCATTGGTTTTATCTACCAGTGCATCCCATCTGGACAAACCAGTCGTTACCACTTCAGATTTATTGTATCCCCAATGATCAATAATCATTTTCCGCTCATATTCTGATGGAGCAATGACTAAATCAAATACGCCCCTATCTTTATAAAAATCCCTTACCACCTTTAACCCATTAACACCATGCTGCAAATATACAAGTTTTTTGTCTGTAAGTTCTTTTGCAAGTTTACTCTTTTTCATCTTAAGGTTGTAACTATTCCTTTTTGTATCTGAGGAAACTAATAATTTTGCTGCAAACATATACACAAAATACTTAAATGACATAAAGTATAAAATTTTATCTTCCATACCCTTTAAATTCTTTAATTCAGGAGAGTCTTTCCTGATTACATAATAAAAATCCTTTTGGTTTTTATTTTCATATACATATTTAAAGAAATAATATCCACTTTCATGGGCGGACATAGCAAGCTTTTCAAAGCCAACCCAGATTTCTTTCTTTGCGTAATACTTTTCAAAAAGCTTATAAAAATAATATGCTGCATTTTCTTTAAGAAGGTAATAGCTGCTTTCAAAATACTCTCGTTCCCTATAAGTAAATGATAAATCGTTTGATAGCGTTACATACGGGTAAATAATTTCTTTCCCATCATTAACTGATAATTGATATTTGGATATCGTTGAGTTAACATCCTCTAAGACTTTTTTCGAAACATCCGATACTCTGATAAAATACTCTTTATTCTCACATACAATTCCAAGGTAAAAATCCCAGTATAATGGAAATAAATCCTCTTTCAACAAATCTATTTTACAATCAATATATCTTCGATTACTTTCATCCTGGATTCGTTTTATTTCAAACCTTCTTTTTTGTAAATCATCTTTATTTCGTTGGATTAAGTATATTTCTCCTATATCAAATTCCGTTAAATAGGATGATTTTATTATTATTCGGAAGTTTACAAAACCCTTTCTCATTGTAAATTTATCAATTATAGTTTTGATTTCAAATTGTTCCTTAATTAAATTTGATATATTCCCTTTTACCAATGAAAGCTGGTTTTTGTTAGTTAAATAAATTCTACTATACATATTGTAGGTTGATTTTACATCGAATGACTGTTTGAAAAAATTGTAAAAACGATTAGGTTTGTCATCTATTATATCGTTAAAACTTCCTATTCTATACACATTTTTTTCTTCTGATTCCGCATTAATTACTAAGTATATATCCCATCTTTCAGCCTTATTATCAGTTCCGTTCAGAAACTCCTTAAAATCGAAAATTAAACTATCAAAAGCTTTATTCCCCTCGATAAAGAAGAACTCCTTTGACTTTCTCTCTCTCATTAATAATTGAATTTTTTTAGGGATACTAATTTCACTTGGAATCTTAAAGGAAAGTAGGGTGTCCTCTATCTCTATTTTAGTAATGTCTAAATTAGTTGCCTGTTTTACAGTACTTTCTATTTCTTTTGTATCTTCTTTAGTATAAGTCTTTTCGCTAATATCAATTATAGACATTAACCCATTGGATAATAAAAAGAGCTTCAATATATTTTTATTATCAGGGTTATTAAAATGGTGTGGCCTATCAAAATAGATACTTTGCTTTTCAACTTCACCTTCAATAATAAGTTCACCAGTTAATAAATAAGCATGGTCAATATTAGTTAGTTCAAAATCGAAATTAACATTTATGCTTTTATTACTTGATTCAACTATGATGCCTTGGTTATCTACAACAAACCTCCTATAAGGTGACTTGCCTTCCAGTAATTCTGTTTCAAAACTTTGATAGCCTAATTCTGAAGTGTCTAATGTCAATTTAAATATCGTTGAATTAATAATCATAGTAAAAAATAAATCAAATACTCCGGAAAAGTATTTTTTAGGTATTATTATATCTTCATTTAGAAAAGCAATCGGAACAAGATGACTAATTTTTGTTTCTTTTTGTACAGCTATAAGCAAAAGGTTATTTAATTCGTTTTTGCTAAAATCACTAATACCTATGTTAATCTCCGAAGAACTTTCAGAGAGTATATTAACTTTAAGCGATAGCATGTCAAGCTTATTGGCCTTTTTTAGTATTTCAGAAACGTCTATAAATTTAATAAGCATTTCATGATCCCGGCCAACTAAGACTGCTTGATATTTATTATTTAGCTCAAAAGGGAAAATCCCTTCTCTATTGAGTTGGAGATCGATACGATTTTTTTGTTTGTCATAGAAAGCTATGGTATGGAAAACATTCAATGAATTTTTACTAATATCATCAAATGATATCTCCGAAAATTGTTCATTTGTCTTACTTATTGTATGTTTAATCTTTTTTTTATTTATTTTAATTTCTTTAATACTTTCCACTACATCAGTTGAAACCATTAAACGTGAGTTCTTAACATCAAGAATATTCATATCGCTCACCTCACTTTATCCTTTTTTTAATTTCCTCAAATATTCTTTTAGAGTTCTCATAATCTGTATATTTAAAGTATTTTTCTCTAAGGTGTTTATATTCATCTTTCACTTCAAAATTATGTTTCACATAATAATTTAGTTCAGATATTATTTCATCCACATTTATTGCCCTATCCCCGAATAATTCTTTATCCATGTCAATATAACTACCTTCATATTGATTATATTTTTCATGATCAAACTGGTAGAAAATAACAGGCTTATTAAGAAAGAACATATCCCATGTTACAGATGAATAATCACTAATCATGAGTGACGATTCCATCATCTCGTTGTTAACCTTAATATCTAGAAATTCCTTTATTTTAATGTTTTCATTTTCAACCTTAAATTCTGAGATATATTGCTTGAATTTTGGATGCAAGAAAAAGACCAATTCCAAGTTGCTTTCAACTAAAAGCTGATTTAGCTCTGATGAAGTTAAAAGAGCTGTATAACTTGAATAATAATCCGACTTAACAAATTCCTCCTTAGGCATATCCTCCATCCAAGTTCTCCATGTTGGCATAACAAAGATTTTTTTCTTTTTCACTTCGTTTGACTTATCATTAAGTAAATCCCAACGTGCAAAACCTGTAACTATTATTTCTTTGCTTTCATAGTTCCAATGCTCTTTTAAAATTTCCTTTTCGGCATCTGATGTAGCAACAACTATATCAAAATTCCCTCTCCCTTTTGATTTTTTAAAAACATCAGATCTTTTCAGCCCAGTTACACCATGCTGAAGAAATACACTTTTTTTCCTATTAATGGTTTCAGCTACTTTA
The DNA here is from genome assembly GCF_001026695.1 of Neobacillus vireti. GTDB lineage: Bacteria > Bacillota > Bacilli > Bacillales > Cytobacillaceae > Neobacillus > Neobacillus vireti. Next base: position 91,255 of record NZ_LDNB01000018.1, on the reverse strand, counting down.
CCTGAACGAATCCTGATGTTGTGCACATGCCGCTTTGTTTCCGATGAAACAAGTAGCTTTGAAGCATATACTAATAGCAAGTATTTAAACGACATAAAAGGCACAATTTTATTACTTTCTTTTTTAATACGTTGATAATCTGGAGAAGTCTTATCAATTATGAAATAAAAGTCCTCATGCAGTTTATTCTTATCAACATATGAGAAGAAAGCATACCCATTATCCTGAGCAGTCTTTGAAAACTTCTCAAAACCAAGCCATATATTCTTTTTGTGAAAATATAGTGGTTTCAATAGTCTGTAGGTATAATATGCAAGGGATTCCTTCATTTTATTAGTTATTGTTTCAAACGATTCTCTCTCCCGCATCATAAAGGAAATGTCTTCAGAGAAGGTAACATACGGATAAAGGATTTTACTTTTATCCCCCGACATAATAGCCTGTTTGAAATAATCTTCATTTACTTTGTTGATAACGTTTTTTGATGCTCCATTTACCCTTATATATCCAGTTTGATTATCTGCATCAGTTGCGGTTATAAACAGGTCCCAATAGAGTGGGAAGAATTCATCCCAGTTCATATTAAAGGTTCCACTAATTGTTTGGTGTTTTTTTGATTTGGATGTTGCAATATTTGAAATGTCTATTCTCTTATAATTATCTTTACTTCTTAAAAGTAGGGCTGCACTTTCTATATTCAAGTAATTTTTTGAAGTTAAATCAATAATAAATTTGTACCCGCTATTTCTCTGTTTTATTAGTTCAATTAGTTTCGTTTCTACTTGGTTTTTCTCTTTGAAAACACTATGGGCTTTTTCCTTCACAACAGACATTTGGTTTTTATCTGTTTGATAAATAAGTATTGCTTCTTCTTTACTATGACTGAAATAATATAAACTTTTCTTGCTTAGGGAATCTTCCTCATGTTCAATTCTTCCGTATATAAAATCCCCCTTAGAAAAAACCTCACCAAAAATATCCCATCGACCATTTTCAAATGACTCTATCCGATGGCTGTTTTCAGTATTTGTTAGATGACAAGTAATTCTATTCCCCTTAATTTCTGTACCTAAAATAATACGTTTTTTTGTTTTACGGGAAATTAGGATTACATTAAAAGTATTTAAATTATCTAATTCCGCATTTGATAAAGAAAAGCTAATTTCGTTTTGTCCAAAAAGAAAATCCTTAACAAGGATATTATCCTTTGATACTTTCCTCGTCGTTGTAAGGTATTTGTTCTCGGATAATTGGCAGTACCCTAACCCATTTTTACCGATATAAAAACCGTTAATATAAGATTGGTCTTCAATGATATAGCTATTACAATCCACAATTGGTCTAATGCTATTCGAAACTAGAGTAATGGATTGTTTTAAAATGTATCTTTGGAAATTTGCACTTAAGTAAAAGGTCCAACAACCTATGGTATCTACAGTAGGAATTGATTTTGTGTCGATCCACAATTTACCGTCCATATAGAAATGGTTTAATGTAAATTGTTGGGCTGCATTTTCATCATTTACTAGATAAATTTCATAGTATTCTGGTAAGTTACTACGATTAGTTTCGACCACTAAAAAGTTATTCAACGGAAAAATATTTGCTACCTCTATATTGCCGTTGATCTCTTTTTTAAATTTCACCTGATATAAATTTTTATCCCCTATATACAAATTCAGTTTTTGATCATTAAATAAAAACCCCTTATTTTCATTATCGTGTGATATAGGGCTCTCAAAATAATTAGTATAAACTAAATAGTAAAAATCCTCATTAATCTTAATAATGAAATTATAAAGAGAATGATTCAACTCATTTAAGGGTATTGTTATGTTAAAAATATTAAGTTCCTCTATATATGTGCTTTCAATTAAATGAAATTTATTAAAATCAGTTGATACTAAATAGAGGGCTGGGTCAGATTCTAATTTTTCATGTCCTAATGAAAAACTCAATCTTAAATTATCATGATTAATAATTCGTATACTTTTTGTATTTTTAATACCATTAATGAAAAGGGTTGATTTTTGGTTGTTATTTTGGATATAACTGAACATGTTAAGTTCAATTCTTGTATTCATTTCACTCGTTTCAAGATTAATAGGCGTCATAATAAACAAATTTAAAAATGGTTCAAATACATATAATCTAAACTGACCAAACGGAAGGATACTTCTTCCAAAATCCTTTTTCCATAAAGATACATATTCTCCTGTTTTATGGGTTGGGATTTCAATAATTTGTCCTTTAAATCGAATCCCCAAAAAATATCCATCTGAAACATTTGGAAGATGTAGTTTTATTTCCTCATCATTTTCCATGTATGGAATGTTTTTATCATCAACCTTTTTAATGGTTGTATTGTTTTGATTGATTGGAGAAATCCATTTTATCTCTATTGTTAAATTTTCTTTTAGCGCAGCTAAAGAAAGTATGAAATCTTTATCGAATGGTATTGCCATTTCAAATTCGTTAACAACTTTTACATTACTTCCGTTAATATTTAAATAATATTTCTCTAGTTTTTGAAAATTTCGTTGTATCAAGTGAACAACTACATTATTATCATCTTCAGTAAAAGGTAATTTTACTTCCTCTTTACCTAGGATAAATGACAATTCTTCTACTTTAAAATCACATTTTTTTTTAAGAAAAATTTTGTTAGCTTCTATTTTCTCAAAACGAACCAAGTATTCCAATTACTTATCCCCCCAGTTGTAAATTTATGTTCTAATGCCTTTAACTTTTCTCCATACTGTTCTAACTATAGGGCTTCTTTTTAAGGCATACATAAGTTCCTCTTTGTGTGATGTGCTTTCTTCATTCTTAATTATTTCTTGATATATACGTGAACAATTATTTTGATCAATGTATTTAAAAAACTTACTTTTTTGCTTGATTATACTGTTATCAAGTTTCATTCCTGCTGCAACTAACTCTTTTAGATGGCAAATCAAAGTATTTACATCAAAACTATTTCTTCCGAAAAGATCTTTATCCAAATCCAAATAACTTCCCTGCAGAGACTCATATTTCCCTTTATCAAATTGGAAAAATAATACAGGTTTATCTAAATAGCAATATTCCCAAGCTACACTTGAATAATCTGTAATCAGCATACTTGATCTTTTTATTAAGGAATTAACAGTTTGTTCTCCAAACTCAATAATATTTATTCGATTATCAACAGAATTAAATAACTTAGCATATTGTATAAACTTTGGATGTAGATAGAAATTTAAATATAAGTCCTGTTCAGAAAGAAAATTCCTTAGTTCCGTTGATGTAATTAATTCAAGGTATTTTTGAAAGTAATCAGAACGAATAAATTCTTCATCGGTAACCTCTTCTAACCAATTTCGCCAAGTAGGCATACATAAAATCTCAGTCTTTTCATGGGTGTGTTGTCTTTCTAGTTCATCCCACCTTGCAAGGCCTGTTACAATTATGTTTTCTAGCGGATAACCTAAGTAATCATGTACGATGTTCTTTTCAATTTCTGAAGAGGTGACAAATAAGTCTGCATGATTATTTCCATTTGCATTAAAAGTACCATCAACCTTTTTAAGCCCTAATACACCATGTTGCAAAAATATATATTTTTTTTGATTTAATCTTGGTTTAATCATCCCTTGGGATACTCTCCAAGCAAAACCATGTCCTTTTGCCTCGGATGAAATAATTCTTTTGGACACTAAAATTAAAAATAGATGCTTCACACTCATAAAATGAGCGACTCTTTTTTTGTAGGGAATAGTGTGTACACAGTCCTCAGATTCTTTTTTAATCACAAAATACACTTTTTTATTCGGATGATTTTTATAACAATACTTAAAAAAGCTAAAAGAGTTATCCTGAGCAGTTTCGGAGAATTTTTCATGAATAAGCCATATCTTAGACCCTATAAAAAAGAATCCAAATAGAATATATAGAATGAAGGCTATAATTTCATTTATCTTAAACTTCTTATCTTCATATCTTCCCTTTAAACGATAATTAATACTAAAGTCTTCAGACTGAGTAATATAAGGTAAGATGATATAATCATTCTTATTTTTTATTGTAAAGATAGACGGGAAATACTGTAGCTTAAATTTGTTCAAGATGCTAAAATTCTTCACACGCAAATGAACATTCCCTAATTTTTCACTTATAACTTCAACATAGAAATCCCAATAAAATTGCAAGAGTTCAACATTCTTCATATCCAGGCTAATTTCCACCCTATTTTCCTTGATCTGATTAGGGCCTAGTTTTATTCTGATTTGTTCTGGGCCTTTTCTATGTTTAAGTATTATCGCTTTAATTTCTACTTTAACTTTTGTATCTATATCAAATGAAACATTTAAATTAACCTTTTTTACCTTTAATTTATGGAGTTTTACATGACCTTCAAACATTTCACTTTTAATTTTCTCTTCAGTATTTATTACGATAGATACATGATTATTTTTAGTGATATAAGATGATAGATAAAAATCATTCTTTAAATATACTGGCTTTTGATAACGTTCTATATTATTGCTGAACTTAGCAAAATAAACCCTTACTGGATTTTCGCCGACTTCATTCAGATTTTCCATATACAAATCTAATCTTACTTCCGATTGAAAGTATTTTTTAAATTGTTCAATCTCAATAGACACAAGTGTACTATCCTTTATTACTTTCATATCACATTTTAAATAATAACGCTTCTCTTCCTTTCTTTTCTTACAAAAAAAAGAAACACCCTCCTTATTTACAAACGGAGTGGTTGGGAAGATAATGTTTATTTTTCGATTAGAAAGTTCAAAGTGTACAACTTTAAGATCATCGCTAATTTGATTCATGAAAATCAACTCCATTAGCGTCTGTAGTTATTAAGGTTATTGTTCCTAAAAGTTTGTGCAAATAAAATCACCCTTTTCATTTTGAAAACTGGGTACTTGTTAGACGGTAAAGTATTCAAATCCTTAACAAATATTATTTAACAATAGACAAACAAACATTCATGATCAGTCGTTTTTATCTCTTTGAAACAAAACAAAAGGGATTTATTTAATAAATCCCCTCACCGGACTATGTTATTTTGCAAGCACCAATTCTTTTTTTATTTTTGTTGTGGAAATACCGACTGTTCGAGGCAGATACACTACTTCACAATAGTCCTTTAAAAAGTCAAATTTACCCTTCCAGTCGTCACCCATAACAAAAACATCTACATCATGGTTTATAACATCCTCAATTTTCTGTTCCCAATTCTTTTCAGGAATTACTTCATCAACGTAGCGTATTGCTTCAAGAATCATTTTTCTATTTTCATAACTATGATATGCCTTTTTATCTTTTAATGCATTAAATTCATCATTTGAGATGGCAACAATTAAATAATCTCCTAAATTTTTGGCGCGTTTTAATAGATTGATATGCCCCCAATGAAGTAAATCAAACGTACCGTAAGTAATAACCTTTTTCACTATATCTCCCCCGTGTTTTAGAATTTATATATATTGAAGCTACCATTTTTAGGTTATCTAAATAAATTTCGACATTTAATATTATAGCATATATTTTTTTGGCAAACTACTGGGAATTCCGCCATATTACTAGTTTATTTTACAAGTTTCGTGTCATTTAATGTAAAAACAAAAAACCCTTCCTTAGCAAGAAAGGGTTTGGATAAAATTCTATTCTTGTTTATCGCAGTATTTCCCCAATGCTATAGATAATCAACAAATCGATTTCGAAATTTCATGTGAAGAAATGAACCAATAAATAATAGCGACAGAACAAACATCCAAAAATATAATGTATAGAATTTGTTTTCTATAAAGTACCAGTTTGTACCTAACAAAGATGAGCGATACCCTTCTATAATATAATAAATTGGATTAACCTTTAATACTGTGTTGATCGATGCAGGTAATTTATCTGGCGGCCATAATATCGGCGTGAGATACAATAATGCACGAACAACCGATTGAACAACCATTTGCACATCACGAATTATCGTAGTCAATGTAGAAGTAACTAGGGAAATTCCAATTAATAAAGCAAAGTTTGCCAGCATCATGTAAGGCAATTGTATAATATATAAAGTAGGGAAGAATCCATAAAACCCCAACAACACCATCGCAATTACGATGAGGATTATATGCTGATAAAACAATGAGGTAATGATATAGGAAGGAATTACGCTCATTGGGAAGTTCATTTTTGAAATAATATGGATTCTTGAATAAATGGATTTGGCACCCTGAGTTAGAGATTGAGAAATAAAAAACCAAACCGTGATTCCCGATAACAGCCACGGCAGGAAGGCCACTCCATGCACATTTTGCCCACCCCTTATTCCAATTCCAAACACAAACCAGTAAATGCTAATTAGTATCAATGGATTTAATATTACCCATAAAATTCCCAAATAATTGTTGTTATTGCTGCTTTTTAACTCAAAAAGAGATAGTCGAATAATTAAATAAAAATGATTAGCATGGTCTTTAATAATTTGAAAAAATGATTTCATTCTTAAACCCTTTCTAAAAAAACCTTTTCTACAACCTTTTCAGCAGAAACTCCATTTTCTAAGCTGCAGAACTCACGATGAAATCTTATGACTTCTTCTGAAGGCTTAAATTGATTTTCACTTATTTGTTTAATTACATTTATTACCTCTTCCGTGGTTTTTACTAAGGGACCGGGAGCATCCTTCTCATAATCAAAATAAAAGCCTCTTACTTTATCTCGATAGGTATCAATATCATACGTATAAAAGATGATTGGCCGTTTTAAGCACAAATAATCAAAAAATACAGATGAATAATCTGTTAATAGGATATCACTAACCAAATATAAATCACTAATATCATCATAATTTGAAAAATCGAAGACAAAATCATGATACCTTTTTATATCTATCCTATTAGATATAAGGTAATGCAACCTAAGCAAAAGAACATACTCATTACTTAGAGAGATTTGAAGGTGTTCCAAATTAAGCTGCATTGTAAACTTATATTTCCCTCTTTCAAAAAATTCATTATCTCTCCACGTTGGAGCGTATAAGATTACCTTTTTATTTTTAGGAATACCAAGCTTTTCTTTGATTTTATTTATAGCTGCAATGTTATTGTTATTCACTAAAGGGTCATTACGCGGATAGCCTGTTTCTAAAATTTCCTTATCATATTTGAATGCTCTTTGAAATATGGAAGTTGAGTATGGATTGGGAGAAATTAAAAAGTCCCATCTGCGTGATTCTTTATAAAAATTTTCTTTGTAATTCTCAGTTGTCGTTTCGGGCATGTGAACTTCCTTCATATCCGACGCTAATTTTTTTAGCGGTGTACCATGCCATGTTTGTAAATAAGTGGTATGGTTGGGTTTTTTGAACCATAATGGCAGCCGGCTGTTGGTTACCCAAAACTCAGCTCTTGGCAATAAAAATAACCATTTCATTGAAAAGCGGTTTACGACAGGAATATTCATTTTGTTGAATTTTTGACTATAGTTTTTGTCGATACTCCAAAACATTTTATACTCAGGATGGTTCTTTCGTAAATATTCATAAATTGCCCTGGGATTATCACTATACTGCTTTCCAAGAAAACTTTCAAAAATAACTAATTTCTTTTTGACTGGTAAAAACCCAATCAAAATAAAACCTATTTTATATAACATAGAAATGAAATTTTTCAATTGGGTCAATTTTAATTCCTCCAAACGACTATAAGAAACAGACAGGGGTGTTTTCTAATTATTTTATATATAAGCCGCAAATCGTTTCAATGTTACAACTCTTCGAAATAATTATTGCTGTTTACTGAAGGATGCATCTTGATTATTAAAAGATAATCATCTATAAAAAGCCATAATAATTGTCTACGATGATCTCTTTCGAAGTAGAGAGATAGTAAATGTATTTAAACCAGTTCTTTAGGTTTTATTTAAAGTGAATCGCTTTGGTATTATCGCTTAATTCCTGCCGAAATCCGTCCGAAAGGTTGCTTGTGTGCACTATAATAATGTTTATGGATGGGTTTAGTTTGTGTTCCCGATCAGATATACTCATTAATTGTAATATTTTATAGAAAAATGTCAATTGACCATGGGGACGGTAAGGTACTATTCAAGCTGAGCTGTGGTATTATTGGGCATCATTGCTACACCTTTCTAAATGGCAGCCACATAAACTTTATGGTTTTTTGAATAACCCCTTAATATTCACCCCTTTAAATTGAAAATAATATTATACTTTTATTTCGAATTGCTAAATATATGGTAAATTAAAAAGGATTTGTCGTTTAAAAAGGACAGAAGAAGTAATAGAGACCATCGCTAATATAGAAGAAGAAAAACTAACATATAATGGGAAGTTTGATATTTTCTATGAAAGGTTTTGTAAATGGGATAAAGGAACAGCTTCCGAGCAAGTTGTAAAAAAGGTATTAAAATAAGACCATAAATTTGTGGTTACTCCCCTAAATTTGTCGAATTTTTTACAAAAAAAACAGAATTTCCAAAAGTTTGGTCAGAAAATGTATGCTATAATAACTCTTGTGCGAAAACGGCATTGTTAAACGTAAATAATGACAATAGATGGCTAGATCATAAAATAATTCTGGGGGAGATTAGGTGAAAAAGGTACTTACTTATGGTACTTTTGATTTAATGCATTGGGGTCATATCAACTTGCTAAAACGCGCGAAGGAATTGGGAGATTATCTAGTAGTTGCAATTTCTACAGATGAATTCAATGCACTAAAGAATAAAAAGGCCTACCATAGCTATGAAAATAGAAAAATGATTCTTGAAGCGATTCGTTATGTTGATGAAGTAATCCCTGAAAACAATTGGGAACAAAAGATTGAAGATGTACAAGCCAATGATATCGATGTATTTGTTATGGGTGACGATTGGAAAGGGAAGTTTGACTTCTTAAAGGATTATTGTGAAGTCGTCTACTTACCACGTACAGTTGGGATTTCAACAACAAAAATAAAAAAAGAATTACTTTTGACCGCTTCTAAATAATCATTGTGACAGGGACAAATCGACAACGGTTTGTCCTTTTTGCATTCATATAAAATCCCAGATTGGGTACAAATAAAGTTATGGGGGCACAGATAGCGGAGGAAAAGATGGAAAAAATTACATTGTTGTATTATCAGGTCCAAGTCATGCAGAAGAGGTTGCTCTAAGACACCCGACAACGGTATCTTCTGCATCTGAAAATCTAGACGCAGCAGAATATGTCCAAATGTTATTTATGAACACATATTTTAGAGTGTATACGAATGGTGATGTATTAGGTGTAGAAGTGGGTGGTGCCCTGAAAAATATTATTGCTCTGGGAGCAGGCATTTCAGACGGCCTTGGATACGGTGATAATGCCAAATCAGCATTGATAACACGTGGATTGGCTGAAATAACGAGACTAGGCTACGCAATGGGTGCTGACCCGCTTACGTTTATAGGGCTGGCAGGTGTTGGTGATTTAGTCGTTACCTGTACAAGCATTCATAGTCGGAATTTGCGTGCTGGAAACCTGATAGGGAAAGGTCATAAGCTAGATGAAGTCCTTAATGATATGGGGATGGTAGTTGAAGGGGTACGCACCGCAGAAGCTACCTTTCAATTAGGGAAGAAGTTAGAGGTAGACATGCCGATTACAAATGCCATCTATGAAGTGGTTCATAATGGTCATGACCCTCGCGATGCTGTTGATGCATTAATGACCCGAACTGGAAAAGATGAAGTTCCTGCCTTTTCCTAAGGTGAAAATTCTATATTATCGTTAGGAATCTGCCTTAATCTAAATGAAACCGCGGTATCTTATGTGCAACGGTGGAAGTAGTAGGGGGTTAGTAGCCCCCTGCTACTCAGTTTTAATTATGTAAGCGTTAGCGATGTTAAAATTTTTGTTATAATTTAATTAATAGAAACATAGAATAACCAATACAACTGAGGAACTTTATGAAAACTTTACAATCTCTTTAGACCTTTTTCATGAACAGTTCAAGAAATCTTAATAAATTTAACGTACACTAAGGTAGAATGAATTGCTAAGGATTGAAGAGAACAGGGGAGGCTACTCTAATGAAAAATTGGGCGTATACAACTCAAGGTTCCGTTAAAACAGGCATAACAGGTGAGGGATTACCATTCTTTGAGAGTTCAATATTAGGTTGGCAGGATGATAATCGATTTTCAGAATGCGAAAAGCTAGTAGTTATCAGTGCAGTTTTATATGATGATGGAGCAGAGTGTGTTCTGAAAAACATATACACCTCAGAAGAGGCTATAGCAAACCCAAAAATCCGCATGCAGAGTGAAGAAGTAGAACAACAGCTATTAAATGAAGTACAATTATGGTTGAATGGAAGTATTTAATAAAAAAAGCTGACAGCGAAAATGCTAAATCCTGCTGTCAGCTTTTTTGTTTTTTTTATAGGTATTAGCGTTTATGTTAACATCTTTTGTTGTTTTTGTTATGATAATCTATTCTTTTGATTCTTTTTTGGAAATGATAATGGTGTTTTCAGAGATGATTCCTTGCTGCGAATAAGCACCGACTCGATACACTTTTCTTAGTGGAAGCAGTATCAAGCAGATTTTTTCCTATTGTAAAATCTTTTGTATTTTCTACCAGAATTCTAAAACCAGCGAAATCTTGGAATTTATTGCTGCTTATTGTTAGATTTTCAGTATAATCCTTATTTTCAAGTTCATTTATCATAATCCCATCTGAATGAATCCTTTTAAATGAATTACCGTTTAAATGAATTACCGTTAATTGTGCTGTCCCTGACATAGGTTAAGTGGATCCCATTGTTGGCGTTTGATATGGTATTATTATCAATTTCAATACCATGGGCCCAAGAAAGGTCAATCGCTGGATTTTTACCCTTTTGATTTATAATGGGATTGTTAACAATTCTAACAGTAGCAATTTTAAACGAAAAAAATCATATTGAATCGCAAGTAAAAAAGCAGTGTCATTTGCACACAAAATGACACTGCTTCTTTTTTAGGCTAATCTAATCCTAAATTTTTAATTGTAATGTACTTTTATGGTTTTAGCTAATACCAATACTTCTGAAGTAGCCATTGTGTCAGTTAGTAAAGATGGTCCAGAAATGACAAAGGATACAATTTCCTTTTTTTTTCACGGCTTTCTCATTCTTTTAACCCTTTACTATTCCTTTTCATTTCCTCCATATATAATTCGACCATCTGTATCATAAACCGTTACTTTAACTGGTAATTTAACTTGATCTTTCTGGAAAGTAACATACCAAACCCATAAGTTATCCCGAACGAAAAACCTGTTTGGCTGTATATTGCCTTCACTATTAATAACGATGGTCTTGGCATCGTCTTCGGCAAATCCGTATATAATTGAAAGATTCTTTTGGACATTATTTTTGGCTCGCCAGTCTATTGGTCCTCTCTCCTCTTTCTCCTCTTTAAACTCCTGGAAATCCATCTCTGGATAAATAAACTTTTTAAAATCAGTAAACCCTTTATTGGTAAGCACAGGAATGATTCCGGAACTACTCTCAGCAAAAACTAAATTTGATTTAGCATCAAACAATAGGATTCTTTTGCAATCGCCTAATTGTGCTGATATTCGTTCACAGATTCTTTCTTCCAAGGATGTAGTAGGAATATAAGGACTAGCAGAAATTGTAGGTTTAGTAGGACGCGTTGCAAAGAAATAAAATACCACAATTATTCCTAAACAGAGTGCGGCTATTAGAATTTTTTTGCTCATATAAATTACCCCCAATTTATATAATTCAGGCAATTTAATTATAAACCACACGCTGTCATTAAACATATTCTTTAAACATTACCCTTCAAGCTAAGAATTAATTTGGTTTAAAATATACTCGACAAGTTTTTTTGCTGATTGCCCATTTGAATATCGATTCCATCTGCTAGAAAATTCTTTGATTGCCTGCTCATCAAAACTGTCTGCTTCGATTAATTCAATCATTTCGTCCGTATTGAAGACAATCGGACCAGGAACTATACGTTCATAATCCTTAACCAACCCTCTTTGTTCACGATATTCAGCCAGATCGTATGAAAAAAAGATGATTGGTTTCTTTAACAGAGAATACTCAAAGGGTAAGGAGGAGTAATCCGTTATTAAGTAATCCGTAACAACTAACAATTCATTTATCCGTTTATAGCTAGAAAAATCACCAACAAAATCAGGATATAATTCTTGATAATTTGTTTTAGTCTTTACAGCGGGATGAAGTTTTATTAACAAAAAATAGCTGCTGCCTAATTTCTGTTGCATCTGTTTGATATCAAGGTGAAATTCACTATTTTTCAATTGGCCGTCGCGATATGTAGGCGCATACAAAATCAACTTTTTACCCGCTAACATTGGATAATTTTCATAGAAACTTGTTACCACTGCATCTCTTGCCTCTTTATCATAAAAAAAGTCAGTTCTCGGAAACCCTGTTGGCAGCATTCTTTGAGATGGAACATGAAAAGCTTCTCTAAAAATACTCGCCATTTCATCCGAACCGACAACAATTTTATGAAATTTATCATATACTTCTTGAAATCTTCGTTTTGCCGAATCACTTCGATAGCGAATAGACCGATCTTGCATGCCAAAAGTCTTTAAGGCGCCCGCTGCATGCCAAATTTGAATACATTCGACATTCTTCTTAAAGGTAACCGCTGCTAAAAAGCCAAAATAATTATCAACTATAACAAATCTACCTGTAGAAAGATGAAATAAAGAAACAAACCAATTCAATATATTTTTTGTTTCAAAGGGAATAATCTTTGTATCCTTTAATTCATTTTTAAATTCCCCTGATACGGAAGATTTGCATAAAAATGCTAGCTTTAAAGACGGGTCTTGTTTTCTAAGTTCCCGGTACAAATAAATGGCATTTTCCTCAAAAGAAATGACAAATGTAACCTTTTTTTGTTGTGGAAATATCTTGAATATAGTAAAGAATAATTTAAACAATAGTAGATAACATGAAATGGCTGCTTCTCTAAGCATTAAGATTCTTCCTTCCCCCTTCTATATAAAATCTTCTCGTCAATCGAATAAATTTATTGTAGTATTTTTATTAAATATGTCAATAATCTACAATAATTAATAAATTTCTTGTTTATGCTTGTGTCGAATATAATTCAATTATGATAAAATAATACTAATATTTGTCGTATTTTCTATAATCGACCCAGTTTTGAAAAATATAAACATACATAATAATATAAAATAATTATGATTTCTTTTATCGCTTTGTTGGTAAACCGTTTGTTAATTCTTGGTATGATTTTTCCCAAGTTGTTCATAATAAGAGGAATTCATAGGTATTGAATTAGGAGCTTGTAAAAATGCTTAAATTTAAGGAAGTGCTTGGCTATCATTTCGTAGATAGTACGATGGATGAACTTGTAGGTGAGGTCCATTCTAGAATAGTCCAATCTCAAAAAACATTTATCGTAACAGCTAATCCAGAAATCATTACATTTGCCCAGTCAAATCCTTCCTATGACGAGGTTATCAAAAGTTCCGATTATATAACCCCTGATGGCATTGGGATTGTTATAGCTTCAAAAATTTTGGGCAGACCGCTCCGGGAACGGCTTGCCGGCTTTGATTTGATGTTAAAACTATTGGAGCTATCCGATAAGGAACATTATCGGGTTTATTTATTAGGCACTAAACCAAATATTATTGATTTGAGTGCAAGCAATATCATAAAGGCCTTTCCCAATCTCGAAATCGTCGGCTTTCACCACGGTTACTTTCAAAGTGATGAAAAAATTATCAAAGAAATTCAACAGAAACAACCCGATCTTGTCTTTGTCGGACTCGGATTTCCTAAGCAAGAAAAGTGGATTTCTGAAAATCTCACTCACTTTACTAAAGGCATGTTTGTCGGCGTTGGCGGCTGCCTCAATATTTGGGCTGGAGTTACCAAACGTGCGCCAAGGTTTATGGTGAATTTAAACCTGGAATGGCTCTATCGTCTGATAAAGGAACCATCCCGGTCGAAGCGAATGTTAGCGATACCAATTTTTTTAAAGCGGGTTTTTCATCGTGAGTTTAAATGATCGCGGACCAAAAGGACAGGAACCTCGTCCCACTAAAATTGGGACAAGGTTCCTGTCCTTTTCCCCTACAAAACCAAAATAGGAATCCCCAAAGGAGATTCCATCAACAAATGGAAAATAAAGTTATAACCGCCGCTAATTTTTTGGTACGTCACATTTCCTGCTTTAATTTTCCTTTTCATTTCCTCCATATATAATTTGACCATCTGTATCATAAACTGTTACTTTAATTGGTAATTTAATTTGATCTTTCTGGAAAGTAACATACCAAACCCATAAGTTATCCCGAACAAAAAACCTATTTGGCTGTATATTGCCTTCACTATTAATAACGATGGTCTTTGCATCGTCTTCGGCAAATCCGTATATAATTGAAAAATCCTTTTTAACATTATTTTTGACTCGCCAGTCTATTGGTCCTCTCTCCTCTTTCTCCTCTTTAAACTCCTGGAAATCCATCTCTGGATAAATAAACTTTTTAAAGTCAGTAAACCCTTTATTGGTAAGTACAGGAATGATTCCGGAACTACTCTGGGCAAAAACTAAATTTGATTTAGCATCAAACAATAGGATTCTTTTGCAATCGCCTAATTGTGCTGATATTCGTTCACAGATTCTTTCTTCCAAGGATGTAGTAGGTATATAAGGACTAGCAGAAATTGTAGGTTTAGTAGGACGCGTTGCAAAGAAATAAAATACCACAATTATTCCTAAACAGAGTGCGGCTATGAGAATTTTTTTGCTCATATAAATTACCCCCAATTTATATAATTCAGGCAATTTAATTATAAACCAAATTTGGGACATGGCTCCTTGTCCCCCCAAAAAAACCTCTTCTCATTGCTGAGAAGAGGTTTTTTTGAATTTGTTTATTGAATCCATGCTCCGTCAGAGCCTATTTTGTACTTGCCTATTGTTGTGTTTGCTGCCATATGGCCATCGTTGTATAGGTAGTACCATTTGTTGCTGACTAGGACCCAGCCGGTTTGCATTGCGCCGCTAGTATTTAGGAAATACCATTTGCCGCTGACTTTCACCCAGCCAGTTTGCATTGCACCACTAGCAGTAAAGAAGTACCATTTACCGCCAGATTGTACCCATGCATTTGTTTTCATGACACCATTCGCATCAACGAAGTACCATTTACCGCTAGAAAGTACCCATGCATTTGTTTTCATGACACCATTCGCATCAACGAAGTACCATTTGCCGCTAGAAAGTACCCATTCATTTGTTTTCATAACGCCATTGGCATCAACGAAATACCATTTACCGCTAGAAAGATGCATTTGTNATACCATTTACCGCTAGAAAGTACCCATGCATTTGTTTTCATAACACCATTCGCATCAACGAAATACCATTTACCACCATAAAGTATCCATGCATTTGTTTTCATGACACCATTCGTATCGACAAAATACATTTTTCCATTGGTAGAAATCCAAGTATTCATATTCATTACTCCGAATGTGCCAAGATAATACCACTTTCCTCCGGATAATACCCATTCATTTGTGAGCATTGATCCTTCAGGTCCGAGGTAATACCATTTTTGATTAGATTGAACCCAAGCATTCGTTTTCAGAATACCATTATTATAGTAATACCAGAGGTCATTCTCTTGATACCAACCATTTTTAACTTCAGGGTCTGGAGTTGTTGTTTTGCTAACCATTACTTCCGTTGCCGCACTTTCATTGCCTGCTGCATCTGTTACTGTGACAGAGATTTTCTTGCCTGCTTCCACATTTGCAATCGTGATCGCAAACTTGCCATCAGCATCCGCTGTTGCGCTGCCAATTTCTTTGCCGTCAACTTTTGCGACAACTTTTGCTCCTGCCTCTGCTGTACCTTTGATGACTAGATCAGCATCAGTTACTGCATTTACAACTGGTGCTGCAGGTGCTGTTTTATCAATCATAAACGTAACTGTTGTTTTATTTCCTGCTGCATCGGTTACCACTAATGTGTGGGTGCCTTCTGCACTTACAACCGTTCCGCTTGTGAACGCTACTCCATCTAATGTCGCTGTTCCTTTATCAAAGGAAACCGTGACATCTTTGTTGTAGATTCCATTGTTTTCTACGCCTGTTACTTTTGGTGCTGTTTTATCAATGGTAAACGTAACTGTTGTTTTGTTGCCTGCTGCATCGGTTACCACTAATGTGTGGGTGCCTTCTGCACTTACAACCGTTCCGCTTGTGAACGCTACTCCATCTAATGTCGCTGTCCCTTTATCAAAGGAAACCGTGACATCTTTGTTGTAGATTCCATTGTTTTCTACGCCTGTTACTTTTGGTGCTGTTTTATCAATCGTAAACGTAACTGTTGTTTTGTTGCCTGCTGCATCGGTTACCACTAATGTGTGGGTGCCTTCTGCCTTTACAACCGTTCCGCTTGTGAACGCTACTCCATCTAATGTCGCTGTCCCTTTATCAAAGGAAACCGTGACATCTTTGTTGTAGATTCCATTGTTTTCTACGCCTGTTACTTTTGGTGCTGTTTTATCAATTGTAAACGTAACTGTTGTTTTGTTGCCTGCTGCATCAGTTACCACTAATGTGTGGGTGCCTTCTGCACTTACAACCGTTCCGCTTGTGAACGCTACTCCATCTAATGTCGCTGTTCCTTTATCAAAGGAAACCGTGACATCTTTGTTGTAGATTCCATTGTTTTCTACTCCTGTTACTTTTGGTGCTGTTTTATCAATGGTAAACGTAACTGTTGTTTTGTTGCCTGCTGCATCGGTTACCACTAATGTGTGGGTGCCTTCTGCACTTNACCGTGACATCTTTGTTGTAGATTCCATTGTTTTCTACGCCTGTTACTTTTGGTGCTGTTTTATCAATCTTAAACGTAATCGTTGTTGTGTTACCTGTTGCATCGGTTACCACTAATGTGTGGGTGCCTTCTGCCTTTACAACCGTTCCGCTTGTGAACGCTACTCCATCTAATGTCGCTGTCCCTTTATCAAAGGAAACCGTGACATCTTTGTTGTAGATTCCATTGTTTTCTACGCCTGTTACTTTTGGTGCTGTTTTATCAATCGTAAACGTAACTGTTGTTTTGTTACCTGCTGCATCGGTTACCACTAATGTGTAGCTTCCTTCTTCCGAAACTACTGTCCCATTTTTAAAGTCTTTTCCATTTAATGTTGCAGTCCCCTTATCAAAGGTGATGGTAACATCCGTATTGTAAATTCCGTTATCCGCAACACCCGTTACGACTGGGCTATTAGTATCAGGAGCAACTGTTCCAACTAGCTCCCTTGTATCACGTACACGGATGCGGTCGCCTTCACTGAATCTACCAGATAAACCGACTGCTTCAAGCGTGTCACCGACTTTAAGACTTGGAACTGGAACGCCGCTTAGTTTTTCGACATAGCCATCTGTGAACACTAATACATCACCAGAACCGTCGTTAATGATATATGAATCTCCATCAGGGATATCAACGACTTTACCAATAACTTTAACTAGACTTCCTTGGTATTGATTACTAATTGAATCATGTGTGCTTACTAACTTAGGTTCAATTTGCGGACCTTTACCAAGTTTTACAACACTTTCTTCAAAACTACCGAACTCTAATTCTAAGTTATTTTCAAATGTTTTAATGTGTCCGTAAATACGAACTTTGTCTCCATTTTCTAAACTTCCGACTGGCACATCATTAAAGGCCATGATACCGCCAGTACTATCTTGAATATACACTGCGTCAAAGAATATAGTTGTTGTTACTGTTCCTTCCACAACAACATTTGTTCCTTCAGCTAACTTACGTGCATCCCCAATTGATTTAACATTTGGTTCAAGATGTGATAACCAGTTGACAACATTGACGGCTAAGCGCTCATTTCCTTTTGGACTAAATGTTTGATCGATTTGCTTGTCATTGAACACATTCATTCCGGAAACTACTACTCTACCTTTTCCAATCTGTTCGGACGCAATCATTGGAATAATTGAACCGCCTGTAACTTTATCCAATGGCGGGCCGTTTTTCCCATTCGACGTCTGGACGTTATAGGATACAGAATCAGCTTTCATACTTGATGTATCTTGGAATGTTGATTCATTTCCTCGCGCCAAGATGGTTACCGTATCGCTATCTGTTAATTGAACTTTTTTACCTGTTTCATCAACTTTGGCAAGACTTGAACCACTATAATATTCAATCGTTGGAACAAAATCTGTCAATCCATTGCTTACAGGTGTTGGGTGTAAGCGAACAGAGAAATTAGATGTTAACGGTGTACTCCAGAAGTTACCGCTACTTGTTTCATCAAACACACCATCGTTGTTCACTGCGATTGTTGAACCAACTTCTGATAGGATTGTGTTTAGATTTTGGTTCGATCCACCGAAATTACTCTTTTCTGTCATTAGTAGTGAACCGCCATTTGTGACAAACTTTTTAATCGCTGCAATTTCATTTGTTCCGTAAGCAGATGCTGGGTGTGTAACCACTAATACATCTACATTTGTTAATACAGCATCACTTAGAGTCGTTGCATTTTCAACAACTGTATATCCTTGCTGCTTCAATACAGTAGTGAGTAATTTTAGGTTATCTTTATATGTTCCAAGATCACTTTTTGTATTTTCATTACCATGAGTACCATCAATCATAATTGTTTTGCCTAATGGTGCTTTAACAACAAAACTTTGTTCAAAATTATTATCGCCTAGATCGTGACTGTCAGCAGAAAGAACGACAATAATATTGTGGGTTCCCGCAACTGGATTGTTCCAGACAACACTTGCATTACCTGAAGCATTTGCTGCAAGTGAGTCAATGCCAGCGTCTGCAATAAAGTGAGCAGCATCAATACTATCATAATAGAACTTTGCTTTTATTTTGCTTACTGTTACACTTCCGAGGTTACTCACACCTGCGGTAAGAGTTGTTGGAACACCACCAATAATCGCTCCATCTGGTGTACTAATATTACTTACGTTAACCGCTACATCCTTTTCTTGAGACCAGATTGGCGCAGAATAAATTTGATCGCCATCTTTTTGTGTAACTTTAACGACAAACCATTGTTGTCCACCAGCTACAGTTACACTTGGGTTCCAAGTAAATGAAGTCGAATCATCCTTTGGAGTATATTTATCTATAACCCTGCCGCGATTTGTGATCAATTCAACCTTTGCAATTGCATCGTTTGAAGGTGTTTTAACATAGCTATAGTCAGGGTTTGATGGGTCTTCAGATACAGGATCACTTCCTGAAATCTTGAAATCCAAAGTGTCCGTATCTACAGTAGATCCCATATAGAAACCACTGGCAGATACATCTAAGGTAAAGTTTGGATCTTCACTCATATACACGCGCATGTGCTTCATCGCATCAAGAAGTGAGTCTGTAGTTAAATCATCTGCTACGATTACAGTACGTTTTTTCGTTTGACCCCATGTAGCATCATGGTTGTCCTCACCGTATGTTGGAGCAACATGCCAGCCGATGTCAAGTGCACTATAATACTTATCTTCAGCATTTGCATATGAATACTTCCCTGATCCATTTCCTACTTCAAGCATCGTGAAGAGCTTATCGACTTTTTTGTCATAAGGAATAAAATTATCAAATGCATTATTTGACATTTTTGGATGGTTAAACTGAGCTACAATATCATCATATGTGATTGCCCAGCTGTAATAGCTTTGCAGCTTTTGATAGGTTCCACCATCAACAACACGGTCAATGAAGTTATCTGTTCCGAATACATTTGAATGTCCCCATGTAGTCGAGGTCATTTCAAATCCTGGGAATACAACGAAATCTCCATTCTTTGTATACTTTTTAGCTAAGTCCTTTGTTAATTGCCAATCACTGCCACCAGTTCGTTCTTTCATTCCACCGTGATCAACAGTATCTTTATTCACAAGGCTTGCATCAATGTCATGTGAATGATCGGAAAAGGCAAAGTAATCATAATGATATTTTTGAGCATCCTTCAATGCCTTTTCTGGATCTCCCGCAGCATCATGCGAAATGTTTGTATGGTTATGTGTTGTACCACGATAATGGTTTCCACCAACAAACCTTTTTGCTACAGTGAATTTCCATGTGAAATCAGAAGAATTTCCAAGCTTATCTTTTGCCGTTACAGCTACAACATGTTCACCTTCTATTAATTCATCACTTTTGGTAAGAACTAACTTAATTTCTGTTTCGCTAATAACTGCTTTTGAAGTAAAATCCTTACCATCGATTTTAATGGTTGCCGCTGAAGTATTGACACCACTCGGATCATCCATTTTTACTGAAATGGTTGGATATCTTGAATCAATCTTGTCTCCATTTGCTGGCGATGGATTTGAAAATGCTGGTCCGTCTGTTTTTGCAACTACATTAACCTCTATAGGGTTTGCAGCATCACCAACAGATTTTTTATCTTCACCACTTGTCGCTTCAATATAATAGAAGAATTTATCTTTTGGCACATCAGCCTTTAGGATTTTCCCATTATAGTTTTTATTATCTGCAGAGTTCATGCCAATTTTTTGATAGTTTGAATCAGCTTCCCCTTTGTAATAAAGCGTTACTGAATCAGCATTTTTTGCCATAGCTGTAAAAGCAACGTCAAAGCCTGTATAAGCTTTCTCGAGCGGCGTATGGGTTAATGCCAATTGCCCTTTAACATCAGAAGCTAGCAGAAAATAACCACTCGTAAAAGGAGCTATTTTCTTATATTGACCAACAATTCCCGTAAATGAATAGCTGGAACCTTGTTCAATATCACCTAGAGCACCTTGTATCCGGACGATTGCTAAATTAGCACCAGTTTCATCGCTAACAGTAATATCATAATCCGGGCCATTGGCTGGGATATTTGTTACTTTTCCAATGAAAGTGACTAATTTGCTTTCTTTTGTTTCGTTTAATGAACTAATAGCTATTTGCTCTGGTGCAGGGACAGTGTCATCTCCAACATATTTAATCTCAGTTGGAATAAACTGTGTTTGCCCTGCAGTAAATACAACTCGTCCATCAATACTGTACTTAGCTCCCGCTTTAATTGGTACAGTTGGATCCATTTTATTTACGACATTGATAGCACCTGTTGAATCTTGAATATTGAAATTCGTTTTTACATTTCCAACTGGGGTGTTATTACCGTTTGCAACCCCTTCAATTGTTGTTGTGTAGCCAACATTGATTGGAAACCCATTTGTATCATTTTTGCGTAATTCACTTAATGAAGTGACCGTCTTAACTGTGCCAGCCACATCTATTCTTGCATAGCTGCTTTCAAGAGCTGTAGGCTGCGTTGTATCAGTATGTGTCAAGTAAACTACTGAACTAGCATTCGAGAAGTTCATTGTAAAAGAACCATCTGCTCCTGCAGTAACTTGCTGTGGACTAGTTAAAGTGCCAGCGTTCTCTACATAAGCCTTTACAGTAGCTGAAGCTGGAACTGAACCAGATTGTCCTGCAACTGTTGCAGTACCACTAGCATTTGTAAAAGTAATTTTTTTAGTGTCAGGTGAAAGCATGAATTTTGAATTGTGAACGACCATCTCTTCGGCAGTATTACCACCTGATGGTTTATTTAAAATAAAATCTTTGGAAGGATCTTTCGTAAACCAGCCATTACCCATTCCATATGCTGTTCGTGGGTCTGAACCGATATCGGTCTTACGTAAGATCGTTCCTCCACCAACGGAAGCATCTGAAATCGGGCTTCCCCAATATAATGGATTTTTGAAAGTCGCAGTTCCATTCGTAAATGCTAATAAATCAATCGCATCCGGATCATCGGCACCGGTTACAGATGTTTTTTTCTGAGCAAGAACTAAAGCACCACCCGCTGAACCGCTCGGATTTAGTGTTGTTGTCACATCTGGCTTTACAGGAAGGTCTATTCCTGTTGTTCCAGTATACCCTGCCACTAGGAAGTAACCATGGGCTTTAATCGTACCTGATAATGCTTGACCTGCACTAAAGTTCATCGTTGTCGCAGCAGTATAAGCAATCGACCAGCCATTTAGATCAATGTCTTTATCTGTATTATTGTAAAGCTCGAAGAACTTCGTTTTGTAAAATGCACCGCTGTTTCCACCATTAACATATAGTTGACTAAAAACAACGTCTCCTGGTGAAACACTTGTTGGATTTCCTGTAGCACCAGAATAGTTAACGGCAACCTTGTCACTCTGGTCTTTACCAGTTTCTTGTGCCGTAATATTAACTACTGGTTTAGATTGCGGATTGGCAAATGTGAAGCTAAATGAACCATCTGCACCAGCAGTAGCAGTTGCCACCACAGTATTGTCGTCAAAATAAAGTTTAACAGTCGCATTATTTGCTACTGCTCCTGCTGCTCCCTTGACATCTGTATACGAATCATATGCGATTTTAGAAGCAATTGGTGCTGCTGTTTTTTGAATGACAGTGCCTGTATAGCTTATAGCTACTTTTTCACTAAGACCTTTATCCATTTCTTGAGCAGCAATATAAACTAATTGTTTGTATTGTGGGTTTGCAATAGTTGCAGTAAATGAACCATCTGCTGCAGCTGTTGCAGAGCCCATTAAGGTGTTGGTTTCATCATATACCTTTACTTGTGCATTATTAGCTACTGCTCCAGCAGCACCAGTAACGCTTGTGTAAGAATTGAATGTTACTTTTTCTGCATTAGGTGCTGCTGATTTTTCAAGAGGCGTGGAATTAGTTGGCTCTCCTTTGAACTCGATGTCAGCAATTCGGCTAGTACCTCCTGTAGCAATTTTTCCGTTGTTACTTGTACTAGTAGAAGCAGCATCTGAATCTAATTTCCATCTAACATAAAGGTTGCTTTGATCACTTACCTCACTAGGCAGAGTAAAATTAATTAACTCTGCATTAGTTTTCCAATCTGCACTTGTAATGGTTATTTTACCATTTGGAATTTCTAGCCAATCGGTATCATTCAAACTGTATTCCAGTTTGAAATCTTTAGGTCCAGTTGAAGAACTAATCTGTTTTGATGATAAAGTAATATTTTCATATCCCTTTGTTGATAATTGTACTTTCCAATACGCTGGATTTGTTTCTGAGTATGTCCAAGTGTTAGAATTAACAACTTTAGTACCTGTTGAAGGTCCAGCTGCGTATGCAGTAAGGGCTGCTCCACTAATAGATAACGTATTCCCTAAATTTTCGGCCAATCCGATAGTCGCCTTTAGATCCTGGCCTTCAAGTAATGGCCATTTTGCTAGAGTAACAGGATCAGTTGCTGCTTTTGCCATGTTGGGATTAACCATTGATAACAACATTAATGCTGTTAAACAAAGGCTTACCCATTTCTTGTACTTTCTAATAAATCCGTACACCTATGACATTCCTCCTAAAATGATTTGTTGAAGCGCTTACATCATTATTATGAAAGCTAATCCTGCCCTTTGGGTAATGGTAATAAGTACCTGTACCCACCCCTTTATTCCCCCTCTTTTTATTTATAGGTCTTTGCCCTTATAATTCTATTATGAATAGCGCTTCAATTCTACAAAATTCTACAAATTTTACGAACACTTTATATTGAATTAACAATTCATATGGTATAGTTACTGTGATTCCTTAATAAAAAACATATTTTCCGGAGGTATTTTATCATGAGTGCTCCCCCTCTTAACATGAAGATTTTGTCGAAATGGCGGAATTATTGTCGCTTTTTGCTCTTGTTACTCATTCCCATCATGACTTTTGTATCTACTATTCAGATTGCCGAGGCCCATGCCTATAGTGCTAGTTTCACCACTTTACAGCTGACAAACTCGGAAACCAAAATGACATATGAAATAGATGAGGTTTCTGTAATTGAATTAGCAGGTGGAGATGTTAATAAAAATGGAATGTTAGAACCAGAGGAGTTTGAAGCAATTAAAGATAAAATTGTCTCAATATTAAAAGAAAATACTAGTTTAAAAATAGATGGTCAGCAACAAGATTGGACTAAGATAAACGAAATTAGTTTAAACCGAAAAGGAGATGAGACTCAACTCCGTATTGTCGTTTTATTTCCGGCAATTACTACTTCACAGTCCATAACGTTTACTGATAATCTATATTCAAATGATAAAACCGCAAACTACGTTGATCTATTAAAGGTTAATTATGGCAGTCAAAATAGCACAGCTGCCCTTTCAGGAAGTAATCGCTCTTGGTCCATGATCCTAAGTGAAAATGATTACGGTGCCAATAATGCAGGAGATAAAAATGGAACCCCTATGCAGGATGGACAAGCTAATAAGTCAGCTGAATCACACTCAGCGTCAGGCTGGCTTTCATTTATGAAGCTAGGGATTAACCATATCCTTGAAGGTTATGACCATATCCTATTCTTACTGTCACTATTAATAGCTAGACAAAGCTTTAAACAGATTGCGACCGTCATCACTGCTTTTACGATTGCGCATAGCTTAACGTTAACCTTAACCGTTTTAGGAATCATTAATATACCGCCAAGCATTGTGGAACCTGCCATTGCCATAAGTATCTGTTATGTGGCCTTGGAAAATATTTTCCGCAAAAAGGTTAGCTACAGATGGGTATTAACTTTTCTCTTCGGACTTATACACGGAATGGGATTTGCCGATATATTAACGGAGATGCATATCCCTAAGAGTGAATTAGCCATTGACCTGGCTAGCTTCAATATCGGAATTGAAATAATCCAACTATTAATAGTCGTCCTTTTATTACCGTTATTAACTCTGTTACACCGATCTAAATATTCAAGGAAGGCAATTATCACGATCTCAAGTATTGCATTTCTTCTAGGTGGATTTTGGTTAATCGAGCGATTACTATCTTAAAATCAAGGAGTTGTATCCTTTGAGAAATACTGCTATTAAAAAAAGCACACCTGTCAAATCAAATTCTCAACTGCTTATTATTCTGAGTTTAGTGATCATCGGAATCTTATATGTTTTATCTACTTATGACCCTAGTTCAATCGTAACGAGCCCTAAGTTGCAAATGTTTAAAATGATGTTAATAAGCATTATTATTGAAGCGATGCCCTTTATCTTAATCGGCGTTTTTGTCTCGGCCATCCTTCAAGTGTTTGTTACAGATACAATGATTCGTAAATTCATTCCAAAAAATCCAATTTTGGGGATTATCGCTGCAAGCGTGTTGGGTATTATCTTTCCCATTTGCGAATGCGGCATGGTCCCTGCGATTCGTAAATTAATAAAAAAAGGGATGCCGTTATATGTTGCCACTACTTTTATCCTAGTTGGACCGATTCTGAATCCAATCGTGTTTTTATCAACATTAACAGCTTTTCGCAGTCAGCCGGCGATCGCCTTTTATCGAATGGGACTAGCTTTTGTAGTTGCACTTATCGTTGGATTGATTGTTTTTAAATTTGTTAAATCAAATCAGTTACGCGAACAATTGACACATTTGAAAAATAATATTGAGGAAAAACATCAACATCATCATTCAGCTATTAGTTCCAAGAAACCAGTAAAAAATAAATTAATTGAAGTCATGGGTCATACCGTTAGTGAATTTTTCGATATGGGGAAATATTTAGTGTTTGGTTCAATCATCGTGGCCCTTCTTCAAGTTTTTGTATCACAAAATAGCTTGATTGCAGTAGGAAACAGCGGACCGGCCGCCAATTTAGTGATGATGGGGCTAGGATTTATCCTATCGCTTTGTTCCACATCAGATGCGTTTGTTGCCCAATCTCTACAAACTATTTTTACGAAAAGCTCATTGATTGGTTTTATGGTTTTTGGGCCGATGATCAATATTAAAGGGATTCTGATGATGTTAGCTGTTTTTAGATCTCGCTTTGTTCTCTTACTTTGTGGACTTGTTACGATATTGGTGTTTGTGGGGACAATCGTTTTGCAATTGGCTTTTTAATCCAGTTGTTTGGAAATACTAAAAAGGTCGTGATTTGATTGAAAAATAAATTTGGCTCCACAAATATCCATTATTTTTTAAGGGCAGCCATACTTTTGGGCTTTTCCATATATATGTTAGTCTTAACAGCGACAGGAGATATTCTCCAGTTTATTGTCCCGCAGCTTGTTATTTATGTTGATATCGCTGCTGTGGTTCTGATGATTGTTTCTGCTTTTCAATTTTATATTGCTGTTCTTTCCTTAAAAAGACCTGTTATTATTTGTGAATGTGGCCATGACCATGAACACGACCATGATCATTCTCACCACCATAGCCATGGCGAACATGACGAGAATGTTTTCGGTCATCACCATACACATCTATTAAAAAAATCAATTTGGAAAGATATTTTTATCTACAGTTTATTTCTCTTGCCGCTTCTTCTAGGTTTCATATTACCAAATCAGGCTCAATCTAGCTCACTTGCTGGGAGTAGAGGCATGAATTTCGGTGGTTTATCTTCGCAAAATCACGCTAAAGGTGAAGTAGTGGAAATAGAAGGTAACGAGGATCCTGCATTAAAGAAAATGTTTAAAACGAATGTTTATGATAAAGATTATGCCAAACTCGGGATGGTATTATATAAACAAGATGTTATTGAGATGAAGGATAAATGGTTCATTGAAAAGCTGCAATCGATGAATAATTTTGTGGATAATTTCCAAAATAAAGAAATTAAAATCAAAGGCTTTATTTATCGTGAAGATGGATTATCGAGTAACCAATTTATTATTGCTAGGATGGGAATGACCCACTGTATAGCCGATATTTCTCCTTTTGGGTTTATTGCTGAGGCAGATACCCCTGACCAATTTGTCAATGATTCTTGGGTTACAATCACTGGAAAAATCAGTAAAACAACATTTAATGGTCAAACCGTCATTAAAATTGATGTAGAAAAAACAGAACCTGCAGTTGCACCAAGTGTTCAATATGTTTATCCAGATTGGGATTTTGGTTCTAAATTGTAATATGAACTATTAAGAGGTGTTTAGATGCTATTAAAGATAGGAAGTTTATTACTTGTTTTACTAATATCCGGCTATTGTATTCTCCACTTTAATCGCAACAAAGAAAATTTCTCCAAGGCAATTGGAACTGTTACAACATTACTAACAGGATTTTCTACTGCAACGGTTGGCTTTTTGTTGATGCAGATTTCTAATTATAATCTTACTTTAACAATTATTATTTGTTTTCTTGTTGCTATCATTTGTGGATATCTTGTTGGCGGTCCCTTCCAAAAGGTCAAAGGGCTAAATGAATTATTATCAGGTCTTATTGGTGCATCGATTGGCTGCACATTAGGATTTATGACGTTTATATCTACAACACCTTTTCTTATAGTTGATATCTTTTTTGTCCTTTTCATCTTTTTGCTTTTAAAACTTTTTGATAAACAGATTGTTACCGAACAGAATAAAAAACGTTCTAAAAAGGTCAAAAACAAGGTTTCTCTTGCACCAACTATTGCACTTTCATCAATATTTGCTATCTTGCTCTTTATTATTCTTCTAAATCTTAACCATTTTCATGTTGGTGTAATTGGTCAGCCTCAGAAACAAAATGCTGTAATGGACGAAGAGAATGATTTACAGGTTGCAACTATAAATGTAACACCTTCAGGATTTGATCCAAAAAATACAATTTTAAAAGCAAATACAATGATTAAAGTAAATTTCAACGTCGACTTACAAGAAGGCAAACAAGTAACATTAATATCGAACGATTTAAAACTCAATGTTGTCTTAAAAAAAGGAAATAACACGGTCCTCTTAGATAACCCACAAATTGGCCAGTATCACCTAATGCTTGAACCGGGCAAGTCTGAAGGTTTATTGACTGTAAAAGAAGCCAACAAATAAATGTAAAAAGGCTCTGCAATAAATAAAAAGTACCCTATAGAGTAGACACTTAAAAAAGTCTCCTATAGGGTACTTTTTGTATAATTAAGAAAAAAGGGATTTAAGTGAAAAGGTATTTCCAGTGACTTTGGCTTCATAAGAATTTCGCCCTATTTTTCATTTTTCCAATAATATTTTAGCAAACTATGGTAAAATGTAGGCAAATATGAAAATATGAGGTGATTTTTTCTAGATGAAGAAGACTATTATTCGCACACTTTCGACAACAGCCCTTTTTTCGACGCTGTTTGCCGGTTCCGCCCTCGCTGATAGCTACAAGGTTCAAAAAGGGGACAGCCTATCAAAAATTGCCTTGAAATATAAGACTAGTGTCAATGAAATCAAGGTCCAGAACGGATTAAAATCCGATCTAATTTATGAAA
Source organism: Neobacillus vireti (assembly GCF_001026695.1). GTDB lineage: Bacteria > Bacillota > Bacilli > Bacillales > Cytobacillaceae > Neobacillus > Neobacillus vireti. The sequence goes on along the minus strand of NZ_LDNB01000018.1, from coordinate 62,958 downwards.
ATCAAATTTTACAAATCGGCTCTGCTCCTGCAACTACAACCGTTACAGCGGTAAAACAAACCACTTATACAGTTGTGAGCGGTGATGCCTTGATCAAAATTGCCAACCGCTACAATGTGACCGTCGGTGAATTGCAGCAATGGAACAACCTGAGCGGGACACTGATTCTTGTCGGACAAGTCCTGAAGGTGTCTGCTCCCGGCCAAACTGTGACCGTGACTGCTCCGAAGCCGGCTCCACAGGCTCTCGCTCCGGCTGCAACTGCACCAGCTCAGCAAACAACAACAAGTGAGTATACCATCAAAAGCGGCGACACCCTGAGCAAAATTGGTGTCGAATTTAAGATGACCGTTCAGCAGTTGAAGACACTGAATAACTTGAAGTCAGATATGATTTATGCTGGGCAGAAGCTAAAGGTCACAGCAAAAAACACCACTGCAGCACCGCCAAAGGTTACGACACCTCCTGCAGCCGTAAAGCCGCCGGTGACAACATCGCCGGTAACTGTAAAGCCGCCGGTGACATCTGAGTATGTTGTAAAAAGCGGTGATATCCTCGGAAAAATTGCTGCCCAATATAAAATGACCGTTCAGGACTTGAAGGCACTCAACGGCCTAAAATCCGACATGATTTATATTGGACAGAAGCTGAAGGTGTCAGGCACCAGTGCTGAGGTACCGAAGACCGCTGGTACTGGGAAGACAGATGGTACAGCAAAAACTGATTTTGCCGCAAAGACGATTGCGGCTGCAAAGAGTGTAATCGGCGTTCCTTATGTTTGGGGCGGCAGCACTCTCTCCGGCTTCGACTGCAGCGGGTTCATTTATTACGTCGCGAACCAAGCAGGCACGAAAATCGGCCGCTATTCGGCAGCAGGCTATTATGACCGCAGCTATTATGTCGACAAACCGCAAGCCGGCGACCTTGTATTTTTTGAAAATACATACACAAAAGGAATCTCCCATGTCGGTTTTTATCTCGGCGGCGACCAATTCATCCACGCCGATGAAAAGTACGGCATCATGATTTCCAATCTAAAAAGCCCCTACTATACCGCTCACTTTGCGGCATTTAAGCGGCTCTACTAAAAGCTTTGGCCAGTCTCCTATAAAAGGATACTGGCTTTTTTATGTATAACTTTCCTATCAGACATAAGTGCAACTACGCCTCATAAATCGCCCACCAGCGAGTTTTTTTTATTTTACCTGATTAAAAGATTGCAAGATTGGTAATAATACTAGTAGATCATAAATCGAGGAGGAATGAAGGATGGAGGAAAATAAATTGTTACTATCGGAATTTGCTAGCGAAAACGGCTTCGAACTGAACAAATACTTAACCCAATTATTTGAATATATGTCAAGCGATACAGGGACAGGCACCCCGTCTCACTAAGAGTGGGACAGGGTGCCTGGTCTTTTGTTCCTTAGGTCATGCTTTTGGATTTGTGCCGTATTGGTTATCGCCCCCGGCTGGCTATTGGTACAGATGAAGACAAGGGAGACGATGCCGCCAAATGGAACCCAGTTAATAAACATCCACCAGCCGCTTCTTCCGGTATCGTGAAGCCTGCGAACGGCGACAGCTAAAGATGGTAAACCAAAAAATAAATGAAAACGATTATTGCTAATGAATCTGAAGCTCCATCAAAGCGACAAGGATAATGGAAATAATAGAATTAACAAGATAAAACATCCAATATTCCTGACGCCTTGCTCTCCCTGCAAATCCGACGTAATTCTACATCACTTTCAAATACCATTGTATGAAGAAAATCCCCCTGAGAAATAAAATAATGTCTTACAGTTATTAACTTTTTTAGTATATCATCCGCAATTTAAGCTATATATTGGAAATTTTTTAAAAATTTATCTTCCAACTTTTATCGTTGATGGACATTGGGGTGCCTGTCCTCCGTCACTCCCGCCGTTATGATTGAAGCTGGTTCCATTTGCTCAAATGGATGGCGCCAAGCTCCGGCTGCGGCTCACCGTCGAGGACGGACAAATATTCAAGCGAGTTCCCATCAGGGTCATTGAAATTCCCCAGTACTGTTAGGGAGAAATTGTGTCTAAACGGCCTAAACATGAGTCCCCTAAAACAGTAAGATGAAGTTAATGGTAAAAGCACAAAAGAGGCATAATCCCCAGAAGGTAATGATGTATTCCCTTTTCAGGCGATCAAATTTCCATTCCATAAAAGCGCGGATGCCAAATATAACGGTAAAAAAGATAAACAACGTATATTTGCCCATTCCGGAAAAAAAGAACTCCATGATGATATAGGAAAGAAAAAAAAACAATGATGACACCCGTTTCTACTCTTTTGTGCAGGTTGTTCACCCTGTGATAGAAGCCTTTTGGCCTTTTAATGTTTAATTTTTTTCGTAAAATGAACTCAAAAAGACTAATGAATAGCATCCAAGGAATTAAAAACAGCAGCAAGCTTTTGAAATCCATGCACGGATCCCCCATTTTTTTTGATAGTAAACTAATTCTTCAGTGATTTAGCTTTTTCCTTCTTTCCAATCCTCCCTCTCCTCTAATAGTGATTTTTTGGGTATAATAAAGGAATATGGATTTTTTTAACGTGTTTACCGTTTTATTTTCAATAGAGGGGCTGCGGTCCTGATTTTCGTGTAGGTATGAGATTTCATAGGCGGAGAATTTCCGGCTAATGTATATAGAGGAAGCTTAAGAAGCAGATATAAGCGGAGATATTCCGATTAACTGCTTTAAATAAGGCAAAATTCAACGATTTGGATAATATAAGCGGAAAATCTCCCTTTATTTAAAAGGAAATATGGGTATTTCCCAATTTAAACGGAATTTTACCGTTTATTTTTCAAACATTGTGAAATCAAATTCAGTTATAACAGAGGAATAAAAGAAGCCACTACGTTTCGATTTTGCTTTTCGAAAAAAGGAAGGCTTCGGACTCGACGTTTTCGATTTTATTTTTCAAAAAAAGGGGGCTGCGGCTTTGGAGGCGACACAACAGATACTAAGCCTGGCCGATGAGCTTGGCGAATTATTGCATCCCAATACGGTCGAGGATGCGAAGCTTGTGCAAAAGGGCTTGATGCTGTACCGGCAAGGGCTGGTTACGCAATTACATATTTACAATGAAACGGCGACGGCGACGGTGCAGGATGTGACGCCGGTCAGGGTTCTGCTTGATTTTACCTTTTTGGGGATGAGCGAGTGCTCGTGCCCGACGGAGGGCTGGTGCCGTCATCAGATGGCGGTGTTTTTCAGTGCATATGCTCGGTCCGGGGCTGGCAGTGTCGGCGATTGGGTGGCCGGGTGGCGCGAGCCGATTCGTGAGCAGAAGGCGGTTTCCGGCTGGGGGATGCAGACGGCGAAGGATTTAATCAAGGCGAACGGCGTCTTGAAGCCGGATTACAGCCGCTGGGTGCATTCGTTTGAGGTGAGTTTTGATACGCTCCTCGCCACGAAAAAGTACACGAGCGCATTTGTGATTCCGGAGCTGTTCGGGATTTACGAGCGGCGAATTCATGCTAGTGCCCCGGTGGAGAAGGAATGGCGCCTGTTGTATGAGCTTGTCGGGATTGTCGTGTCGTTCCGGAAGCTGGCGGTGCTGAGTGAGCAGCTCGAACACACCGAGGATGTGGTCAAGCGGGCCTATCTTCATTTGTTCCATAATATGATGGATGATGCCGAGGAGCTTGCTCAAAAAATTGGTGTGCAGACGACGCCGTTCGCCTTTGATGAATTTATCGAGAAATTGAAGGATGATGCGATCGAATTGCTGACGGCTTCACACGGGCTTGAGTATGAACGGATTTTTTTGTACCGCTTGTTGTGGGTTTATTTTTTCAAAAAAAAATCTTGGCGGGAAGAGGAATTGGAGAAGATTCGGGTGCGCGGCAAGGAGCTCCAGGATTGGGAGAATCCCATGCCGCTGGCAGTGGCGACAATTCATTTAAATCTTCTGCTCCAGCACGATGAGCTCGCTTTGAAATTGATGGCGCAAATTAAAGATGATTTGTTCACGCCTCATTTGGTTTATTGGATTGAATATTTGAGTCAGCTGAAGGCCTGGAAGCGGGCCGGACCGGTGATTGAGTTATTTGTGCAAAAGGTGAAGGGGTATTTGGAGCATTTGGGTGCCTATCATAGCTGTGCGGCGTTTGCGCGGAATGCGCTTCGTTCGATTATGAAGTACTGTGTGGAAAATGACCGGGCGGATTTGTACGAACGGGCGCTGCTTGCGATGCTTCCCTATAGTTTTGCCGATTATGAGTATTTGCTGTTCGAGCGCGGACAGTACGACCGCTGGGGCGAGCTTCAGGCGCTGGCCGGTTTCGACTATTACGATTTGCCGAAGGACCGGGTGAAGCTTGTCGAGAAGGAGCGGCCCGAGGTGCTGCTGGCGATGCTCCATCAGACCGCCCAGCGCGAGATTGATCAGAAGAATCGCGCTAGCTACCGAATGGCGGTCAGGCATTTGAAAAAACTGCGGACGCTGTACAAGAAGCTGAAACGCGTCGACGACTGGCAATACTTCATCGATAACCTACTCGAGCGGACAAAACGGCTCCGCGCCTTCCATGAGGAATGCAGACGGAGCAAGCTGATTTAGTCGGGGATGAAGATTGCGGGCGTTGATGGGGTGGCGTCGCAGGTGAGGTGTCAGGCACCACTCGAAAAAGTGGGTGTCAGGCACCACTCGGAATGTGGGTGTCAGGCACCGCTCGTGGACATTTGTCCGTGTGGAGTGGACACTTTGGTGAAATTATAACGATTCGCTAATAAAATTGAAAATTCGCTATTAAAGTGGGGAGATTCGCTAATAAAATTAAAGATTCGCTAATAAGCTTTCAAAAATCGCTGATAAATCAAATCCGCAGGCTAATATGTGTAATTTTACACCCTATTCGTGATTTTTTTGAAGAGGAATTGTAGTTTATTACAACATTCTTTACAAGAACAGCCTTTTTTATAGGGTTTTATCTATTTTCAGAGGGGTTTTGTCTATTTTTATTGAGGTTTTGTCTATTTTTATTTAGGTTTTGTCTATTTTCAGAGGGGTTTTGTCTAATTAGACATTTTCTGGGTATCCAAACGGCCTTTTCGCCATTACATGTCCACCCCACTAAAAGGAGTACACTGTACGATGCTGAATACAAGGTTTTTGAAGTTACTGACAACTAAAATAGGAGATGGCCGCTTCCTGCTTACGGCCCAAGACGTCCGCGGCCATTTTCGGGCTCCGTCGATGTGGAAGAACCTCGTTTTCAGCAGTCATGCCGAGAGCTTCTTCGGGACGGTGCTTGAGACGGAGAAAGTGGACGGCGTGGAAGGGGTCGTGCTCAGCGGCTGGCAGCTGGTCTCGCTTTTTGCCAAAGAGTCGTTTAATCGCTTCATTGAATGGGACTGGAATGAGGAATCCGAGATTTGTCTTGCCTCCTCCCTCGCCCTTTATGAAGGCATATTGGAGAAAGACTGGCTCCCGGACTTTTCGGTATGGGAGCACGGCGATTTCCGCTGGAAGCTGCCGGAGCGGGTTAAAGATGAATTCGATCCGTCCTTTTGGGAGCAGGAAATGGCCGGTGAGACGACGGCCCAGTTCCGGATTGGAGCTGCCGAGTCGCACCGGACGGACACGAATTTCAGGGATAATCCTGCCGAGCCGCACCGCCCACACACGGCTTTCGATTATCTCTCCGATTTGTACGATAACGCCTTAGATGCCTATCTAACTCGGAATTCCGCAATGAAAGAGCTATTCGGACCGAAGCTCGACTTATTGAAAAAGCAGAACATTTCTGGTGGCGAGCTGGCCCGTTATTTTGATGAGGAAAGCTGGCTCGAGTGGGTAGGGATTAAGGAAAGCGACATGCCATTTACGATCGGGCTCCGGTTAGATGAACCAATCAATGGCGAAGGTGCGTGGACGCTGGATGTTTTTTTGCGTGGTAAAAAAAATGTCGATGAGGTTTATGATGTTGATGGAGCCGCGAAGATTCCTGCGAAGTGGCGCCCATTTTTGGAGGGTGTTGACCGCGAGCAGACTCGCTGGGTGCGGCTGATTCCGTGGCTCGGTGAGGACCTTGGGGATAGCGAGGAAACGGCCACAGGCGATTTAGCCGCCGCCTTTATGAACAGCCGACTGAAAACCCATCTTACCGAGGAAGAAGCATGGATGTTTCTAACCGAGGCCAGTGAAACCCTGGTGGCGCTGGACATTGAAATCCTCCTCCCTTCTTGGTGGCAGGCGATGAAAAATGCCAATTTAAAAGTGAAGGCATCGCTGAAAGGATCGTCGAGCCATCGTCCGTCATTCGTTGGTCTGCAGGCGATGCTCGATTTCAACTGGCGTTTTTCAATGAATGGTGTCGACTTGTCCGAGGATGAGTTCGGTAAGCTGGTGGAGGAAAAACGGCGGCTGGTTTATATCCGCGGCCGCTGGGTCAAGCTCGATCCGCAGTTCATCCGCCAAATTCAGGATTTAATGAAGCGCGCCGAAAAGGAAGGGCTTCATGTCCGAGATTTGCTGGAGCAGGAGCTGGTGGAACCGACTGGTGCGGAAGATGAGCTCGAAAATCCCAAGGCGTTTGCAAAAATTCAAATCGAATTGAACCGCCAATGGAAGCAGATGGTCAAGCAGCTTTCGGAAGTGCACGAAATTCCGCTTGCGGACGTACCTGCGGGGCTGAACGGTGAGCTTCGTCCCTACCAGCATCTTGGCATGAGCTGGCTATGGTTTTTGCGCCAGTACGGCTTCGGCGCCTGCCTTGCCGATGACATGGGCCTCGGCAAAACCGTGCAGCTCATCTCCTATTTGTTGAAAGTGAAAGAAATTGTCGGCGATGAATTAGCAGCGGTGCCTGACACCCGTAATGGAATCGGCGATGCCTTGGTGCCTGACACCCGAAATAGGCACAACGTTGCTGTGGTGCCTGACACCCCCAACGGAATCGGAGCTGCCTCGGTGCCTGACACTCCTCCTGCCAAAACCCGCCGCAAAAAGGTGGCGGATGAGGTTCCTGCCAAGGTTCCGACGAAAGCGGCGCTGATCATCTGCCCGACTTCGGTGCTGGGTAACTGGCAGAAGGAGCTGGCGCGCTTTGCTCCGGAGATGCAGGTGTATTTGCATTACGGTTCGAACCGGCTGAAGGAAGAAGCTTTTTCCGAAAAGGTTCAAGCTGCCGATATCGTGCTGACTTCCTATGGATTGAGCCACCTTGACGGAGCCGAATTCGAGTCGATGATTTGGAGCTCCATTGCAATTGATGAGGCGCAAAATATCAAGAACGCACAGACGAAGCAATCGAAGGCTGTTCGGAGGCTGCGCGGCCGCCATCACATCGCGTTGACCGGAACTCCGATGGAAAACCGCTTATCCGAGCTGTGGTCGATTTTTGATTTTACCAATCACGGCTATCTTGGCAGCTTAGGGCAATTTCAGAAAAAGTTCGTTATCCCGATTGAAAAAGATGAGAAAAAGGAAAAAGTGCAGCAGCTCCAAGGATTAATTCGACCATTCTTGCTGCGCCGCACGAAAAAGGATGAAGAGGTTGCGCTCAACCTTCCAGACAAACTGGAACAAAAAGAATATTGCCCGCTCACGGCTGAACAGGCGTCGTTGTACGAGCAACTTATCCACGATACATTTGCTGAGATTGAAAAATTGTCTGGTTTCGAGCGCAAGGGGTTAATTTTACAAATGCTTAGCCGTTTGAAACAGCTATGCAACCACCCGGCGCTTTATTTGAAGGAGAAATCAGCGGGGCGCGAGCTTCTCGAGCGTTCAAATAAAATGGAGAAGCTTGTCGAGCTGATTGGCGCTGTTTTGGAACAGGGCGAAAGCTGTTTGATTTTTACGCAATATATAGAAATGGGAGAAATGATTCGCGCTACATTGAAGAAGAAATTTGGTGTGGAAGTTCCGTTTTTAAATGGGAGCGTGCCGAAGACGCAGCGGGATACGATGATTGAACGCTTCCAGAACGGCGAGTTTCCGGTGTTCCTGCTGTCCTTGAAGGCGGGCGGAACCGGGCTGAACTTGACCGCGGCGAATCACGTCATCCATTACGACCGCTGGTGGAATCCTGCCGTCGAGAACCAAGCGACCGACCGTGCCTACAGGATTGGGCAATCCAGGTTCGTCCACGTGCACAAGCTGATATGCACTGGAACGCTAGAGGAAAAAATTGACGCCATGCTCGAAAAGAAACAACACCTCAACGACCAAATCATCACCAGCGAAAACTGGATCACCGAACTCTCGACAGACGAGTTGAAGGATTTAGTTTATTTAGGGTGATGATGAGGGTGTCAGGCACCACTCGTGGACATTTGTCCGCCTGGGGTGGACAGTTGATGTCAGGCACTGTTGACGTTTCTTTGTTATTTGCGAATATGTGCCCTTTATTTGCGAATTGGTCCGTTTCATTTGCGAATATAGGCGTTTTATTTGCGAAATGTCCTGTTTTATTTGCGAATCATATTTTTACAGGACTTTTTGCAGGAAATATAGGTATGCGATAATCACGAAAGCCTCCTTAACTTATTTTATCAGCGAATTTAGAGGTCTTTTCAGCGAATCGAGCCTGTTTATCAGCGAATCGGAACCTTTTATCAGCGAATTCAAGGGTTTTATCAGCGAATTGAAAAATTGATACATCATCGCTGGGATATAAACCGCGACAGATAATACAAAAAAAGAGACCCTTCAGCATGAAAGCTGTGGGTCTCTTTTTTGCATGTTTAATTTTTTATAGCTATCTCCTAAACCTGACTAGAAATGGCATTATCACAAACCACTATTCCAATACAACAATTTTCACTGTCTTTCTGCCCCATTGCAGCGCTTGTGCTTTCGTTGGCAGTAAGATGTCGATTTTATGGCCCTTGATGGCTCCGCCGGTATCACCAGCAACAGCAACACCGTAACCTTCTACCCAAACTTTACTTCCTAGTGGAATAACTCTTGGATCGACGGCAATTAATTTCATATTAGGGTTGGCTTTAATATCGTAGCCAGCCGCTGTAATATGATAGGAATCTTCAGGTGTGTACGCAGTGGCAGTTACGTACATTTCCTTGCCTTTTATTGCAACGCCCACATTGCTTTTGGACGAAGATGAAGATGAAGATGAAGACGTAGATGAGGACGAGCGTGAGACTGTTCGCGCTTTTGCCTCTGCTTGTTCTCTAGCAATCTTTGCTTGGATATCTTTCATCTGCGACTCAATGCCTGCTTTTTCTTGTTCTGCAAGGGTTGCTTGCTGGGCGATTTGATTGTATTTATCCTGCATTGCTGTCAATGCTTCTTGTCTTTTTTGCAGATTTTGATCAAGCTCAGCTTGCTGTTTAGCAAGATCTTTTTGTTGATCCTCTAAAATCTGCTCTTGTTTATCAATCTCTTTTTTATCTTGTTCAATCTGTTGAAGGTCTTCCTTCTGAGCTGTTAAAATGCTTTTGTCCGCATCCATTAATTCCGATGCCGCAGTGGCACGCTGGATGAAATCTGAAATACTATTAGACTCGAAGAATAGGTTAATCATAAGATTAACACTATTATTTTGCTGCATGGCGACTGCCCGCTGCTTCATAATCCCTTTACGGCCAAGGATTTTGTCTTCAAGCTCGACAATCTCTTCTTTTTTCTTTTCGATGAGTTGGTTCGTCTCGTCTATTTTCTCCTGAGTCGCTGCCATGGCTTCTTTGTTTTTTGTAATATAACTATATAGTGATTCTAATTCTTGCTGTATATTTTGGATCTCTTTATTAACAACCTGTTTTTCTTGTTCCTTTTGCTCTACGATTCTTTGTTGGTCGTCAAGCGCCTGCTTGGCGTTATGTAGGGCTTCTTTACTTGTTTGTGCATATGTATTTGCAGTACCTGATACACATAACAGGGTTGTAAGTAACACGAGAATTATACGCTTTATCTTCAATTGCATACTCTTTCTCCTTTCCTTAGTACTATAGTTATAACAGAACAATATGCCAGTTATGTTACAAAAATATTAAAAGAGTATCACATTTTGTCTTATAACAGAAGATAGCGGCAGTTTTGTGTCATATTTGTGTCATTTTTAAACTGGGGGCCGCTCGCTTGTGGGCGCCGCTCGTGCGCATTTGGAATCGCACTGTTTTTAGCATTTTTAAAACTATTAATATAGTAAAGTTCCTTATTGAGCTGCCGTGGCATTTTTTTTACGAAAGTTATTAGAAACATTTTGCCTGAATAGTATGTAAAAACACCGCCTATATCCCCATATCTGAAGTTAGGGGTTTTATGAAAGATAACCTAAAAAATATTAAGGAGAAACCTTGATGAAGGCGATTATGTATAATAAATACGGAACTTCTGAGGTTCTTAAACTCAAAGAAGTAGAAAAACCTACACTAAAGGACAACGAGGTTCTAATAAAAGTTCATGCTGTTTCCGTGAATTCTTGGGATTGGGAACTCCTAAGAGGCAAACCGTTCCTAGCCCGGCTTGAGGGGCTTCTTAAACCAAAGTACAAAATACTCGGCGCTGACATAGCTGGCCAGGTTGAAGCTATTGGTAAAGACGTAAAGCATTTATTACCTGGTGATGAGGTTTTCGGGGACATTTCTTGGTGTGGATGGGGTGGGTTTGCGGAATATGTATGTGCTCATGAAAATGCATTGTCGTTGAAACCAGCGAGTATGACATACGAAGAAGCTGCGTCCATACCACAGGCGGCAGTCCTTGCCTTACAGGGACTTCGTGATAATGGAAAAATTAAAGAAGGACAAAAGGTTTTAATTAATGGTGCTGGCGGAGGTGTTGGCACGTTTGCATTACAGATTGCAAAATTATATGGAGCAAATGTAACATGTGTGGACAGGGCGGAGAAATTAAATATGCTTTCGTCTTTGGGGGCTGACCACGTTATTGATTATGCCCAAGAGGATTTCACCCAAAAAGGACAATCTTATGAACTTATCCTCGATATTGTGGGAAATCGGTCTATTTTCGATTTCAATCGGATATTAAATCCTAAGGGCACTTATATCATGGTCGGAGGTCCCTTGCACCGAATTTTACAATGCCTGATCATGGGACCTTTGTATTCTAAAACCTCGGGAAAGAAAATGACTATCCTGGTCTATAAACCAAATAGAAATGACCAAAATTATTTAAAGCAGCTCTTTATAGCAGGCACAGTAGTACCTGTTATAGATAAACAATATCCGTTAAGTAAAGCTGCTGATGCTGTCCAGTATCTTGGAGAAGGACATGCCAAGGGAAAGGTCGTAATCCGTGTTGAGCATGAAAATGTCCAATCTTAGAACATTTTTAGTTTGAAAATCTTCATAAACCCCTTCAAGTCAATAAAGAAGCAGAGCGAATTCATATGTGAATTACTCTGCTATTTTAGCTGCTCTTATATGTGTTTTTATAGCTGCGGGCACTCCAAAAGAGAACGGCTTTATTTGATCCCGAAACCTTCTTCTTGTACTTCCTACTACTCAGATAATCTCAATTCATTAATCTCTACTCGCCCTCCAGTTCCTTTCCCGCCAATAACACACGGACCTCCTTCTTTTTCCTTGGTATCGTATTTCGTTTCGGAATTACTTTTAAAAAAGTGACCTTGTTTCCTTCTTTAAAGGCAAAATTGCTACATATATCTAAAACTTTTTCATCGGATAGATTCTTGTCGCCTGCTAAGACCTGTAGTGACTTATTGTAGTACGTGAAATGGATGTTTTCATCACTAAAGTGGATGGAAAGGTTTTTGCTGCCATCAATGGCGATGGACTGATAGGGAGTATTCTTAGTTGAGTGGGTTAACGGTTTTGAAAGACAGATTGCATCGCTAAAATCGGGTTTACTCGTAAGCTGTAATTCATTATTCCGCTTTTTTTTGCCAATAAATATTATTGAATGTTGATTTTCATCCATAAAAACGGACCTCCCAATATAACACATGATGACACCATTATTTATTATTCGACAATAATTTGTATTTTCCTGCATTTGGAGTATTTGGAAATTAACTTTTCCTTGGTTATTCGCTCCGTGTGCACTATTTACACAATTACAATTGCGCATTTTATGCACATTTAGACCTTGCTGCTCGTTATCCCGTTAAGTTAAAAACAAGAAATGTTTTTGGCGGTGATAATAATGTCTTTAGCAGATAAATTGAAGGAGCTTCGCGATAATCAAAACTGGTCCCAGAAAACACTTGCTAAGATGATGAATTTGCATCGGTCTAAAATTAGTCGGATTGAAACAGGAAAAGTTATTCCTGACTATCAAACCCTGGTGAAATTTGCGGAAGTTTTTAAAATCGAAAAAGACTATTTGGTAATGGAACTGGATCAACAGAACCGCAAACCTGAGGAGAAGGGATTTGTAGCAAAGGAAAGCTTAGAGGATCCTGAATTAGTAATGATTTCACAACTTTTCGAAAAAGAACCGGAGTTAAAAAAGCACCTGGTCGAGCTTCATTTATTACCTCCAAGACGGAGAGCCTTCTACGTAGATTTAATCATAAACACAATTAAAGTTAACCAACGACACCCAGACAAAATGTAGCAGCAGTTGGCGGGGATAGTGCCTTCATAAATGGTGCCTGACACCATTTAGAAAAAAATGGATAATGGTGCCTGACACCTTTTGGAACAAACTGGAATGTGGTGCCTGACACCTTTTGTCAAAAACTTCAAATAATCTAAGTCCAATTCATTAGCTGAGTTGGACTTTTTTTATCGCATTTTAGCGAAACGTAGGGAATTTGAAGCATCCGGGACAAACTTAGCGAATTTATTAGCATTGGGGAGGCCATTTGCCCAAATGAATCGATAGCAAAGATAGGCCTGTTTTTTTGTCGCTTTTAATTTTGCGAATATTCAAAAATACATGGTAAGCTAAAGTGTGTTACCTAAAATAAATGAAAATTAGGGGGAGTTTTTCAGGTGAAATTTCTAGCGAAAGGAATGTTAGTACTGACTTTGATGGTTTCGCTTGCGGCTTGCGGGAGCGACAAAACATCGACGGATGGAATGAATTTGGTTGAAGGCGGCAAGTTTACCTATGCTGCTTCTGGTGAGTTCAAACCATTCAGTTATGTGGAAAAGGATGGCAACATGATTGGATTTGACATTGATGTTGCCGAGGCTGTTGCCAAGGAATTAGGGCTCAAGCCGGTCCAGAAGAAGTTTAAGTTCGGCGGGATTGTGGAAGGGGTTAAATCGGGGCGCTTTGATGCCGCCGTCGCCAGCCACACTATCACAGAGGAACGTTTACAAGCGGTAAATTTCTCTACACCATACTACTACTCAGGACCGCAGATCTTTGTCCGTCCTGACAGCTCATTTAAAACCCTCGATGACCTAAAAGGTAAAGAAATTGCCGTATCAAAAGGTTCCACTTATGCAGAAATAGCCACAAAAGTTACCGACAAGATTATTTTGCTCGACAGCGATGTCACCGCGCTCGAAGCCTTAAGCAAAGGAAAGCATGATGCCGTTATTACTGATTTCATTACAGGAAAAGAAGCGATTGGCGCCGGGATGAAGATTGCCGGAAAAGAGCTGCTCGGACGCAGTGAACAGGCAATTGCCGTTTCTAAGAAAAACGACAAGCTTCTGAAAGAAATTAATAAAGCGCTCGAAAAACTCCGTGAAAACGGGACGTTAACGGAAATCAGCAAAAAGTACATCGGCGAAGATATCACGAAAGATCCGGAAAAGGAATAATTGCTTCAATGGAGGCAGCACGATATCCGTAGATCTAAGAAGAACAACTGCTTCAATATAGGCGGAACAGTATCCGTGGATCTTAGAGGAACTGCTTCAATGGAGGCAGCACGATATCCGTGGTGCCAAGTGGGAATAACTGCAGCGGCGAATGCATGCAAGGGTGCATTCGCCATCCTTTTTACCTCCCTGCAATCATTTTTTTAGGCGAATCCAAGATTCAAGTATAAGTAAGTACTTTACGCCCTAGGAAAGGAGTGAAAGCCTTGGAGTGGCTTAATAAATTTATCGATTCCTATCCGGTTTTTCTGAAAGGAATGCTGCTGACGTTTGAACTGACAGCGGTCGCCATTTTTATTGGTATTTTTATTGGTTTATTTTTTGCTTTTTTAAAAATATCTAAGATCAAAATTCTCGAGTGGATTGCCGATTTGTATATCTTTCTGATTCGCGGAACGCCGCTTATTGTCCAGATTTTCGTTTTCTACTATGGCTTGACTTCATTAAATATTTCGCAATTTTCGGCGGTGGTGCTGGGGCTTGCCTTCCATAACGGAGCCTATATAGCTGAGATTTTCCGCGGCGCCATCCAATCGATCGACCGCGGGCAAATGGAAGCAGGCCGCTCATTGGGGATGAACTTGAAACTGACGTATCGAAGAATTATCCTGCCCCAGGCGCTCCGACGGGCGATGGCGCCCCTCGGAAATCAGTTCATCATCGCCCTGAAGGACTCATCGCTTGCTGCATTCATCGGCATGTACGAGCTCTTTAACGTCGCAACAACCTACGGCTCCAATTCGTTCGACTACATGACCTACCTATTAATTGTTGCCGTTTATTATCTAATCCTTGTGTTTATTTTTTCCATCCTTTTACGTTACGTCGAAAACCGCATGGCTATCAGCGACTAGCCTTGTTAACAAGTACTTTTAAAAAGGAGGGTTGTCCCTATGGCTGATTCCATCATGGTAAAGGTTGAAACACTCAATAAATCATTTGGTAATCTTCATGTTTTAAAAGATATCGATTTAACCGTGAAGGATCGGGAGGTCGTTTGTTTAATCGGCGCCAGCGGATCGGGGAAAAGTACGCTCCTCCGCTGCCTGAATTTCCTTGAGGTCAAGGACAGCGGCACGATTTTTATTGGCGGAGAGAAAGTGGAGGAAGCTACCCATGACCTTAATCAGGTTCGGACAAGGGTCGGCATGGTGTTTCAGCACTTTCAGCTTTTTCCGCACATGACCGTCATCGAGAATATTATCGAGGCGCCCGTTCATGTAAAAAAAATCCCCAAAGACCAGGCGTATCAAGAGGCAAAGGAGCTGTTGGCGAAAGTCGGCCTCAGCGACAAGGAAACCGTCTATCCCGGCAAGCTGTCCGGCGGTCAAAAGCAGCGGGTTGCCATCGCCCGAGCGCTTGCGATGAAGCCTGATGTCATGCTGTTCGATGAGCCCACTTCCGCCCTTGACCCTGAGCTGGTCGGCGAGGTGCTTGCCACGATGAAAAAGCTCGCCTTAGAGGGAATGACGATGGTCGTCGTTACCCATGAAATGGGCTTTGCCAGGGAAGTGGCCGACTGGGTTGTCTATATGCACGATGGCCGGATTGTCGAGGCTGGACCTCCCGACAAATTGTTTAGCAGCCCCACCGAGCAGCGGACAAAGGATTTCTTGGATTCGGTTTTGTAAATGTCCGTTCCAGAAGCTGCGGACACGTGATTTCTAGGTAAAAATCGAAGAAGCCGCTGAAACGCGTTCAGCGGCTTCTTTTTTAAGGCTGTTTTCGTAAATATTGTTGTTATTAACCTTCATTACGCGTCCAAAAATCGTTAATTCGGTGTAAAATTACACCTCATTAATAAGTGGAACAGATATATTATCGGATTTCGGATGTTTATTAGCGATTCGACAATTTTATTAGCGAATTCGACCATTTTATTAGCGAATCCACAATTTTATTAGCGAATCAATAATAGAAACAATCTGTTAAGCTTGGCTGTTGCTTACAGGTATTTCTGTTTTTCTATCCTCGTATTTGCAAGTGTCCAAGTTTATCAGGATTCGCAACCATAAAGATCCGAGCGATTTGGTTTGCCTCGAATTCAAATGAAAGCACATAAGCAATGTAACCATTTATCGTTAAGACCACACCCGGGCTGCCGTTTACATCTTTAAATTCTAGTATATAGTTTTCAGGAAACTTTTTAAGAATATTTGAGAATAACGAGATGATACGTTGTGACGTGTATATCGGTTTCAATGCAGCTGTTACTTTGCCGCCGCCATCGGAGATTAATACAGCATCTGTCCGTAATATTTCGAGCATTTTATCAATGTTGCCTTTTTGCAATGCAAGTGTAAACTGCTCGATACTGGACTTCATGGATTGGAAATCAAGAGTGGAAGCTTTCGGACGATTGGTGATGCCTTTTTTTGACCGATGGTAGATCTGCCTGCAGTTGGTTGCGGATTTCTCGACGATTTCTCCAATTTCTTCATAACTGTACTGAAATACTTCTCGTAAAAGAAAAACGGCACGTTCCACCTCCGATAACTGCTGCAAAAGCAGAAGATAGGCTGTTGAAATCGATTCCTTCATCAAATACAGATGAGAAGGTTCGTTTGCTTCTTCGACAATGGGTTCAGGCAGCCACTCGCCAACATAAACCTCGCGCTTGCTAGCCGCAGAACGCAATTTGTCTATTGAGCTGTTCATAACCATCCTGCATAAATACGCTTTTTCATTTTCAATCTTCTTTTCGTTAGCTAAACGGCTAAACGTAAGGAATGACTCATGGATAATATCCTCTGCATCCATGACACTCCCGGTCATACGGTAAGCAATCGAAAACAACAAAGGTTTGTAAATTTGGTAGAGCTCAGCAGTTTCCAAAACGGTTACCCTTCTTTCACTAAGAACAGTTCGTTCGTTTTTACTATCTGTAGCGCGGCACGCTTCCCGCTGGCAACAGCAGCATCTGCTAATACTTCTTCATGTCCACACCAATCCCCTGCAATATAGATGCCTTTCATTTGCGGTATGGCTGGGCCTGGGTTTCCACTTCGTTTCAAATGAGGAAAATCATGAACGACAGTAATTTTTGGTAAAAATTGTTGTTCTACCACATCTTTTCGCCAATCAGGATGAAGCAAGTCCATAGCTGCCTCTAATTGCTCTTTATCTGCTTGTGGATGAATGGATTGGTCAATCGGGTTATGGTATTTAACCAGGCTCACAACGATTGTGCCATCTTCACTTAGTTTGGCAGCTCTCGATTGATTCGTGAAAAACAAAGATTGGTCAAGTCCTAAGGCAAATTGATGATGAGGATCAGGCAATTTTTTCATACCTAAATCCAAGCAGCATGCTGTAACTGGAATTGCCTGTTCAGTCCATGTCCTTAGTGATGTGTAGTCTGAACCATTAATCATATTCAATGCTTCTTTCGGGGGCGCCGTTATGATGCAGTCAGGGACATTATATACCTCCCCATTTGAACATCGTATGCTTTGAGACTGTTCATGATGTTCAATTTCTATTACGTTTTTACTGTTGAAAAATTTCACTCCAGCCTCTTCTGCCTGTTTCTTTAGCTTTTGAATGATCGTTTCCCAACCACCGTCCACGTATAAGACTCCGTTTAATGATCGTTTCACCTGCTTCAAAACTGGTTTTGCTCTCTGGAGTGCTGGAGCGCTGGTATAAGTGGTCAATCGACATAATGAATAAAAAATATGCCTTACCATTGGGTCACTAATTTCCGCTTCGGCCCAGTCACTCAAACTTATATCTGGAATGGAGTCCATGTTGCCCTTCATAAGCTTCAACATTAATTTCGAAAAGACAATTTTAGCTTTCCATGATAAAAGTGACGATGACAAAATCGAAGAAAAATCAGTTGGGATTGGATAGACTGCATTTTTCCAAATTCCTTGAATTTGAACCGACTTTGAGGCATCTTCACCGGGAATAGTTATCCCTAGCTCTGTTAGAATCTTCATTGCCTGCCCTTCTAAATACAAGCCATGGGCTCCTAAATTCATAAGAACGCCATTTTTATCATTCGTCATCGCTCTACCGCCGAGGCGGTTTGATTTTTCCAACACCACTACCTTTTTTCCATCTCTGGCCAAAAAATTTGCTGCTGTCAATCCAGCAAGCCCGCCACCGATGATCGCAACATCAAAGTTATTCATAAAAAAATCCCCTCCTAATACTCGTTCTGTAATCAAAACGAATGAAGTGGGGTTTTTGTGACATAAATTTTAAAAAAATCGAAGAAGCCGCTGAACACTTAGTCAGCGGCTTCTTTTTAAAAAAACAGGGGGGTTTTTCTGTTAGTTTACCCCCTATGGTGAAGCTTAAACCTTTTCCATAAAAAAAATTCCGGCAATTTTCTGCCGGAAAAATGAGGACGCCGCGGGGAGATGTTTGATTCTCTTTAACTACCAGTTTAGCTGCGGAGATAATTTTTTATAAAACTCGCCAGCAAGTGGCTCAAATGATGCAAAACAGAGGCGATTTTTTTGAATGGTTCAATTTCACGGAGCTTGGCGATTTTTCCAGTTTAAACATGAAAGGGAATATTTTCTGCAGTTTTTTGCGGATGTCTGGAGTAAATTCTGATGGGGCCTCTTTCCCTGAGTTCAAACTGCTGCTCCTTTATAATCGATTCCAGCTGGCTGACGCGTTTTTGCAGACTGTCGACATTTTGATTGGCTTTGCCGACCATCTTAATTAAACTTTCAAGCAGCTGCTCCAATTTGTAGGCATCGTCATCATGATTAACCAATCGGGACTTCCTCCCTTTTTTGCTCGGTTGCCGCGACAGCCGGCTTAGCGCCCAAGAAGCGGATGGTTTCGGCTACTACCTCGGTGACGTACACCCTTTTTCCCTCTTTGTTTTCATAATTCCGAGTTTGCAATCTGCCCGTGATCCCGACGACGGAACCCTTACGGCAATATTGGTGCGTGTTTTCAGCGGCCTTGCGCCAAAGTGTGCACTGAACAAAATCGGCTTCAATCTCACCATTTTGGTTCCGGTAGTGGCGATTCACCGCTAGCGTAATGTGGGCGACCGACGTCCCTTCTGTCGTCTTTTTTAATTCCGGGTCCCTGGCCAATCGACCGACAAGTGTGACCTGATTGATCATGCGTTCATCTCCTTTTCACTTGATGGTTTTAGCATAGCTTCTTGGCTCCATGGTTGTAAAACCGCGAAAAGGTCCTTATCAAGGGGTGATTTCATTAGATAATCAGCTTATCAAGGGGGTATCGGTCAAATGTGCAGGACTTTTGACTCACAACAGCTTTTATTCAAATTTCGACAAATATTTTTCGACATTTGTTTCTGCTCGACGTATGTTATAATTTAGGGAAAAATAAACAGGAGGCCGCCATGAAATCTTTTAAGTTATACTCATTGGAAGTTGTCGAGGACGACAAGTCGGTGGAAGTTCCGTTAACCGATGGCTTAATTATTAATAAGGAAGACGACCGCTACACCTGGCTGCTTGAGGCTTATACAGATCTGTCCCTCTATGATTATTTTAAAAAAATATCTGAGCAAGACCGCGACATCATCGTCGAAGCGGTTATTACCAAAAAGGAAAACGACCCGGCCTATTTTCAAACGAAAATTTGCTCATTGACGAAATTTGAAAATTATATCAGCGTTTTATTCGAGGGCCATCTGCGCCGTAATAAAAGTGACTACGCCGAGCTGCTGCTCGATGTTCTTCTTCAAAAAGGCCTCGATGGTCCCGAACTTCTCAACGAATTCCGTGAAAAGATGCAGAGCAAGCCGAAGATCAAAGCGAACAATCGGTAATGTTTGAAAAGCGCAGTAGAATTTTAAAAACAGGCCACGTATTTTTAAAAAAATACGTGGCCTGTCTGGATTATTCCTTTTTTTCACCAAGTGCAAAGGTAATTTCCGCTTCGCAGGCGATCTCGCCGTCAACTGTTGCAACCGCTTTGCCCTTACCAATCGGTCCGCGCAGGCGCACGATTTCGACTTCAAGTCGAAGCTGGTCGCCCGGCTTCACCTGGCGCTTAAATCGGCAACTGTCAATTCCGGCAAAAAACGCCAGCCGCCCGCGATTTTCTTCCTTTTTCAAAACAGCGACAGCCCCGACCTGTGCAAGTGCTTCGACGATTAATACGCCAGGCATAACCGGATAATCAGGAAAATGCCCATTGAAAAACTCTTCATTGGCCGTAACATTTTTAATTCCAATCGCTCGTTTTCCTTCTTCCACTTCCAATATTCGATCCACTAGCAAAAACGGATAACGGTGCGGGATAATTTCTTTAATTTGATCAATATCAAGCATGCGATTTAGTACCTCCTACTAAGAACAAGTATTTATTACTTATTCTACTATTAATCGTGCACAAAAGGGAAGGGCTTTCTCCCCCTTCCCTTTTATTAATTATCCAAAACGCCATCCTGATTGTGGCTATCCAAGTCTATTTCCCTTTATCCACTAAATCACGAATATGCGTCCAGGTTGACTCTTTAAATACATCTGCGACTTTCCCATTCCCTAGCACACCGTAGCCAACCACTGCTCCAGCTGTCAACCCGACGGCGATGGATATCACCAATAGAAGAAGACGAAGCCAAATCGGAATCAGGCGGATGCGGACTCGTTTATTCTTTTGAGCTGCCACCTTTTCCCCACTTGCCTTCTTCTCATGGGCAGTTACCTTTTTCTGCGATTCATACTTTGCCTTTTTGTATTCTTCTCTCGTCTTCGCCTGTTCCTGGCTTATATTATTTACAGACATTTATTAATTCCCCTTTGGCAGAAATCCGTTCAAACGCCGGCCCTCGTCCCAGTTTGTTAATACGTATAATATCTAGTTTTTATCTCTTTTTTTAAAAAAATTCCCTTGTAATCATTCTATTATAAAATATTATTCCTAATTACAGGTTAACTTTTTGCAGAAAAAAGTCAATCCCTGCAAAAAATGTGCAATATTTGCTGATTCCGCCATATTTCAAGGTGGGAATAGCCGATGAATTTGGGCAAAATAAAAAGCCCAATGATCTAGGCTTGTTCCGCCTGTTTCATTAGACTTTTTTCGCGATGAAACCTTGATGGCCGAAAGTCAACGGCACGGTTCCTCGTTTTATTTTTTTAAAAAAGCTCTTACCCTAACTTCCGGTTCGGAATGCGGTCAATATTATCAAGCATGATGCCTGTTCCAATTGCTACGCAGTCCATTGGATTTTCCGCGACAAGGACTGGAACTTTAAGCTCGTCGGCAAGGAGCATGTCAATGCCGTGGAGCAAGGCACCGCCGCCGGTTAAAATTACGCCGCGGTCAATGATGTCGGCAGAAAGCTCTGGCGGAGTGCGCTCAAGAACGCTTTTTGCAGCCTGAACGATAACAGCAACCGATTCGCGCAAGGCACCCTCGATTTCCTCAGAACGAACGGTAATCGTACGCGGCAGACCGCTGACCATATCACGGCCGCGAATTTCCATTTCTTCCGAGCGTGAACCCGGGAAGACGGTGCCGATATTGATTTTTATATTTTCAGATGTGCGTTCACCGATTAACAGCTTGTACTCGCGTTTGATGTAGCTGAGAATTTCCGTGTCAAACTTGTCGCCGGCCATTTTGATGGAAGAAGAAGTGACGATATCGCCCATTGAAAGAACCGCAACATCGGTCGTTCCTCCGCCGATGTCCACAACCATGTTTCCGCTAGGCTGGAAGATGTCCATCCCGGCGCCAATTGCAGCCACTTTCGGCTCTTCTTCAAGATAAATCTTTTTGCCGCCGCTCTTTTCAGCAGCTTCCTTGATGGCTTTTTGTTCTACGCTGGTGATGTTCGTCGGGCAGCAGATCAAAATCCGCGGCTTCGATAAAAAGCCTTTCACGTTTAACTTATTAATAAAATGCTTCAGCATTGCTTCTGTTACGTCAAAATCAGCGATGACGCCGTCTTTCAACGGGCGAATCGCGACAATATTCCCAGGTGTACGACCGACCATGCGGCGGGCTTCTTCACCAACCGCCAGTACTTTGTTCGAATTCTTATCAATTGCTACGACAGATGGCTCATTTAAGACAATTCCACGGCCCTTCACGTGAATTAACACGTTCGCCGTTCCCAAATCAATTCCAATATCCCTTGCAAACATTCTCTTTTCTTTCCTCCTCAAAGCGGAATTCCACATGCATTTCCTAATTGTTTATTGTATCATATTCATGAAAATTTCCATACTTTTAATGAAAAAAGTTGTAAATATTTGCAGGAAATTGTCGGAATAGTTGGGAAATTAACAAAACCTTTTCGTTGCATAAAAAAAGCCAGTTCGCGTTGCCGCTATGCTGGCAAATGAAAACCGGATCAGCACAAAGTTTTGCTCAGAAAAAGCCAGTTCACGTTGCCGAACCAGCTGCAGATTGTTACCCTTTTCAAATTGGATTTTTTCGATTCCTTCCCATGAGGCTTTGTTTATTTGACAGCCTCGCCTTCCTTTTCTTCTTTTTGGTATTTCATTTTGGTCGCCTCTCCACCCCGGAGGTGACGGATCGATTTATGATAATCTAAAATTTCTTTTACCTCGTTTGCCAGCTCTGGATTAATTTCAGGAAGTCTCTCGGTTAAATCCTTATGGACTGTACTTTTGGATACGCCAAACTCCTTCGCAATCACGCGAACCGTTTTCCTCGTCTCCACGATATACTTTCCAATCTTGATAGTTCTCTCTTTGATGTAATCGTGCACACTCTCGCCCTCCCTAATATGGATGTGAGAAGTGTGAAATAAGGGCCCGCTTATCACCTCGACCAATACTGCTCCGCACACTGTCCGCCCCACAACGCCCACCCCAAGCTGTACACTCCACACTGTACACTCCACGCGGACAAATGTCTTTTTGTGGTGCCTGACACCAATAACACCATTTACACCATTAACACTATGCGGCTGAAGGTATTTCCCCTTCTGATTTACAATGAATAATCATGTCCCCGACTGGATACCTGCTAACTTCAAACGACTCCTCACCTCAAACACTCTCTTTGTAAAGGTTTGTAACCATTTTATTAGCTTGGATACGGGTTTATGCACAAAATCCACAATCTGGACAAGTCAATTCTAGACTCTTCTGAAAATAGGACAATTTTACTTTTTTCGACATTCCGCTAAAAGCATGGGGCGCCTGCGATTTTCTAGGAAATACGCAGGCCGGCACATTATTTCCTGAGAAATTTGTCGAGAGAAAAAATTATTCTAAATGCTGATGATGTGGGAATTTCTAATAAAACTGATTTGGCGTTCCATTTCTTTACCTTCCATAAAAATACATTTTAGGGGCACGACTAATCTTTAAGGCAGGGATGGACAAAATCGGGCTTGACTTAGTTTGTCTTCATCCAAACTAGCTATTGTAATCCGTCTTACGGGGCTCTATTCCTTTTCCAAATGAAATTTGTTTCATTTGCCATTATAATAAAATAGTTATGCGGTTCTTTCTGTGTAAGAACATAAACGATTGTGGGGGAAACTTGCCGTGACACCATTTACCGAAAACGTCATTGAAATCATCCGCAGCATTCCCGAGGGCAAGGTGATGACCTACGGCCAGATTGCTGGGCTTGCTGGAAGCCCGCGTGCTGCCCGCCAGGTCGTCCGCATCCTGCATTCCATGAGCAGGGCACATCGCCTTCCCTGGCACCGCGTCATTAACGCTAAGGGGCAGATTGCCCTTCAAGATGATGAGTCTTACAACGAGCAGCTCCTGTCGCTTGAGGCAGAGGGTGTGGAAGTAGGTTTGAACGGGGTAATTGATTTGGGGGAATACCAGTGGAATCCTCATAACAAATAAAAAGATGCGAACAGCACTTTTTTCAAAAAGGTTGCTCGCATCGATTTTGTTGTTCGGAAATATAGTGGGACGTAGTTCACCCCTGTGTCCCACGCATTTTCAGAAATGCAGCCAGGACACGGTGCCTGTCCCTGCATCCCAGACCGGGTGCCACATCGGGTGCCTGACACCTTCTTCCAAATCATCTCAATTTCATGTAAATGTTTTTCACTTTTTCCACAGGTATCTGTGAGCCGCCGCGCCCCTGGACATCCTCAACCATCATCGCGATCATGAGGCTTGGCTTGTTTGTATTGTAGGCGATGAACCAACCGTTTTCCGTTCCGGTTTCGCCTTGCTTCTGCTTGATCTCCGCGGTGCCTGTTTTTCCTGCAAGCGGATAGTCCGCCATTTCCGCGCGATGGGCCGTTCCACTTGCATCCGCGACGACCTTCCGTAAATCAGCGGCAATCAGCACGGCCTGTTCGCTAGGAACTAGCGATTCCTTCAGTACCTGAGTCCGCTGCTCCGTGTCCAGTAAAATTGGCTTAACCATATTGCCATTATTGACAAACGGAGTATAGGAGGCCAACAAATGAACAATGCTCATTTGGATTTGTCCCTGGCCATAACCTGAGTCGGCGAGCGCAATTTCGCTCCCCAGATCGCCTATTGTCGATGTCGCAAGCGGGTATGGAAAGTCAACCTTCTCTTCAAAACCGAACTTCTTCAGTCCGTCCGCAAATGCATCCTTGCCAATTTTCAGCGCCGCCTGTGCAAAATAAATATTATCGGAAAACACAAGTGCTTTTTCCAGATTTACCGGGTCGGTCCCCGCATGCACCCGCGTTACAAAGTAGCCGCCCCACGATTTATCCTTTTGCCATTTCGCCCCAAGGATGGCCTCTTGCTCTCCCGGATTAATAGCCCCGCTCATAAGTCCCACCGCCGCCGTGATTGGTTTCATCACAGACCCCGGCGCATAACTTTGCGAAAATCTTGTTGTTAACGGCTGGCGTGCATCTTCCTGCAGTGCTTTCCACTCGTCCGCTGAGAAGCCAAGTGACGCCTGGTTTGGATCAAATGACGGGCTGCTGACAAGTGCCAGTGTTTCCCCGTTCACAGGGTTCATCGCTGCCGCTGTGCCCGCAGGTGCCCCTCCTGCTGCGTTCGCCGCTGCCGCAGTACCTGCAGCTGCTCCTTCTTCCGGATTCGCAGCACCGGCTCCGCCAATCTCCGCACTCAATTCCGTATAAATCACTTCCTGCAAATCAGCATCGATGGTCAGCTTGACGTCCTTCCCGTCGACAACCGGCTTTTCCGCGAGCACCACATCTTCGTCGTCACCCTTCTTTTTAATGATGATTTTGACGCCGCTTTCGCCCTTCAGCTCCTCGTCCAACACCTGTTCAAGGCCTCTTTTTCCAATCACATCCTGGCTGGTGTAACCCTTGTCCTTCCGCTTCGCCAGCTCGTCCGCCGTTATCGCGCCGACATAGCCCACAAGCTGCGCCGCCGCCTCCTTATAAGGGTAAATCCGCGCATCCACCTTCCGCGTCTGTACCGGCCCGAGCGCGATCAGCTGTGCAACCCGGTCCTTGTCCTCCATCGACACCTTTTTCAATGGCACAAACAGCCCCGGCTTCACCCAGGTTGCACTCAGCGCCTTGTTGATCTGCTCTGGGGTCATTTTTAACAGCGAAGCTAACGGTTCGATTTCAGACGCCTCAAGCTTGCCAGCCACCACACCTACCTCATACACCTGGCCATTCGCCGCCAGGCCCGAGCCATTGCGGTCGAGGATCTCCCCCCGTTTTGGCGTGATTGTGCTCAGGCCAATCGTGTCCCCTTCTTGCAATTTTGGAAAAATATATTCAGTATTCCAGTCTACATACCAGTTCTTCTTATCGTCTCGTTCTTCCTTTTGCAGCTGAGCTTTCTGGGTGAATTGAATCGTTCCTGCGATGCTGTTCATTTTAGCATTAAAAGAATAGCTTGCCTGTTCTTGATCTTTCTTTTTATCCTTTTTTGGCTTTTTGAAGTCAATCTTGAGGTTAGTAATCTGAAGGTCTTCGTAGATTTTTTGATAGCGGCTCGTAAATTCTTCTTTGGTGATTTTCTCTTTTGCATCATTTGAAAGGTAATCATACATCTTAGTAAACTTTTGCTGATTCCATAAAGCTATGTACTCGGCGAATCGATCCTCCGGCGTAGGTTCCTTACTGCAGCCAGCAAACGCAAAAACCAGCAGCAAACCCAAAACCAACACCCCCGCAAACTTCCTCACCCGAACCCCTCCTTTTAATACCATTCTAACATATATGCACGTACAAACAGTAGTAATACAACAAAGGGTGTCAGGCACCACAAAAAGACATTTGTCCGTGTGGGGTGGACACTGCCGGTGTAAGCTACTATTTTGCGGCGCTAAATCGAGGTTTTTTTCCTTTTGGAGATAAAAAAAAAGAGGAAAGTATTCCCCTTCCCCTTTGGTGCGATTTTATGAGTTTTTCTTTTCTGTCGTGTTTGGTTTTTCGTCTTGTCCGTCAGAGGACTGTTCGTCTTCTGCAGACTTTTCTAGGTCTTCAAGCTTTTGCTGCGTTTTTTGGCTTGGAGTCTCGATTGATTTTTTTTCATTCGAAGACTTGACTTCCTGTAACGCGCTCAACGATTTACCAAAATAGCTCGTTGGGTTTACGGCCACACCGTCTTTACGGATTTCAAAATGTACATGTGTTCCAGCTTTTTCATTAAACAAGCTTTGCCCAGCCTTAGCAAGGACATCGCCTTGTTTTACTTGTTCGCCAGCCTTAACCTTTATGTCTTTAACCGATTGATATTGAGTGACAATCCCTTTGTCGTGTTCAATTTCAATAACATTTCCAAGAACAGGATCATCCTCGACACGAGTGACAGTCCCGCTTAATGCTGCAACAACATCGAAGCTTTCGCCGTCCTTCACGGTAACGTCGATACCAGTGTTCGGCTGATACCTATTATTATAAAAAACTAACGCCGCTTCCTGGTCTTCTTCTTTACCATTGAACTCATAGAATTTCATCTTGACGACAGCATCCTCGGCCTTAGCCACTGGCATTTTGAAGCTTTCCAATGGTTTGTTAACTTCAACAGCTTTCGGCGGGTTCTTTTTACCAGTGAGATCAGTAGAGTTATAATTGTACTTGTCTGTGTTGCTGCTGCTCGCTTGGTACCATAGAACCCCGGTTAAAATGATAGCTGCACTTGCGATATAAATAGCTGGAAATACCCAACGCTTTTTGAAAAAGCGCTTTACGCTGGAACTTTGAGAAGATCGTTTGTTTTCTTCCTCTCTCATTTTCATCACCTCAGCAATCATTCTGAACAGATAAGTAGAATTATATACACTAGTCAAAAAATTTTTTTAAAACTTATTTTTCGACAGTGGCAATGTTTTTATGCATGAGAGTGTGAAAATTTTTTTCCAGTCTAAAAGAAGAAGCATTCCAATGGGCGCTGGTCTGTACATGCCCCCGAAACGATTTCCCGCACCTTGATTCCTGTATCCCTCTCTTTAATAGATTTCATGATTGTTTTGCTAGTCTTGGCTTTTGGTGACACCCCGGATATATTCCGGTTATGTACCGGTCTGTGCTCCAGGTGCAGCCACACCTTGGCGTTTTGGTTACACGACCGTCTCGCTGTTCCAGTCTTGCTCCCTATTGCCGGCCCTCTACGATCTTGTCACCGCTGTGGCTGATCATATATACCCGATTTTTATATTTTCCTGTAAAGGGTAAATTCATTGTGGCAAAAATTTTTCCTGCAACACTAATGGAATCAATATGGAGGAATGCCCGGAGCTCAGCGTTTGTAATCTTCGGTTTTATTAAAAGAAAATAATCGTCAATTGCCGGTATATGTGCTGTTTTGGACTTCATGTTACATTTCGGGCAGCACCAAGTTCCATGCCGATAATCAATTGGTATATAGTCACAAGTTGGACATTTAACTCCGGTGGGAATTTCGTTAGGAGATAAGTTGAATTGTTTGAGGATATCTGGATTTGCCGGAGTGTGCTTCGAAAGCAGAAGCCGTTTTAGTTTTCGCAGCTCTTTTGCATCAAGTTTATCCATCTGATGATAATTTGCTAATTGGTCTATTTTCTCTATCAAGACCTCACTATTGCAAATATGCCGGGTAATATGCTCGTTTCCGGGATCTGAGAGGATTAGAGTTTTTTCATTACTATTTACAAAAAGATAATGAACCGGAATATCCTTGAAATTATGGTCCTCCAACCAGCCTTTTAGCTTCCTGGCTTGCAGCTGTGCCTGTAAAACAGGATTTTTGATTCTTTCAGCTTGACCATTTCTTTTACAAGTAGCCTGATTAAATTCCTTTTCAAACTTCAATTCGCCGCCCCTGTTTTTCACCTCAAGCACTAAGGCAAAAGCCGCACAGAGAACTAGGAAGTCAATTTGGAAAAAGAAGCCCCTGTATTGCAGGCGAATACCGTGGTAAATTTGGTATTTTGAATCAGAAAGCATACTTAAATGAAAGTACATGGATTTCTCTCCACGCTGCCCTGCCAGCCGGCTTTTATACTCGTTCATGACGTCTGGCCATACAGGATGCTGTTCAGGGATTCTTCCGATAAGTGCTTCTAATTTTTGAATTCTTAATGATGGGGAACATTCTTCAATCAATGACATCAGTCCTTTCCTTTTTGATTCTATTTCTCTTGTTCCCTTCCATTTCCCTGCAAAAATCGACATGAATTTATGTCGATTTCGTGGACATTTAAAGGACTTTTTTATTTTATTTTTACTTCGAATGTTGGTACTGTTCGGGTTTGAGGATTTACTGTCGGTTTTGGAGATTTACTGTCCGGTTTTGAATCATTACTCTCCGGTTTCGGCGATTTACTCTCCACTTTTCCTCTTTTACTATCCACTTCCCTAAATTCACCCGGAAACCCGCGAAAAAGCCAGGCGGATAGCCTGGCTCAGGTAACTTTCCTCTCTACTATCCAGGATTTGCCCCCATTTTATTGAAAGTCTCTTCCCATAGCTCCTTTTTAAAAGGACTTTTTGATTTACTGTCCACTTTGGATCCTTTACTCTCGGGTTTTGAGGATTTACTGTCCGGTTTTGAATCTTTACTCTCCGGTTTCGGCGATTTACTGTCCACTTTTCTTCTTTTACTATCCTCTTCCCAAAATCCACCCGCAAACAAGCGAAAAAGGCAGGCGCACAGCCTGACCTAGGTAACTTTCCACTCCACTATCTGGGATATGACCCTTTTTTATTGAAGATTCCTTCCCATAGATCTTTTTAATTACCTTTTTTAAAGGACTTTATGATTTACTGTCCACTTTGGATCCTTTACTCTCGGGTTTTGAGGATTTACTGTCCGGTTTTGAATCTTTACTCTCCGGTTTCGGCGATTTACTGTCCACTTTTCCTCTTTTACTATCCATTCTCCAAAATCCACTCCCAAAACAAGCCAAAAAGCCAGGTGCGCAGCCTGGCTCAGGTTACTTCCCACTATTTCTGCGCCGTAATCGTCGCGAGCATTGTATCTGCTGAAGTAATTTCGACACCTTGATAATAGTGCTTCACAATTTTTTTATAATCCGCGCCTTCCGCTGCCATGCCGTTTGCGCCGTACTGGCTCATGCCTACGCCATGGCCGAAGCCCTTCGTGTTGATGACAATATTGTCACCCTTGCGCTCCCAGGAAAAATCAGACGACCTCAAATCAAGTTTTTCTCGGATATCCTTTCCAGTCAGTACCTTCCCATTGAAGTCAACCTTCCCGACGCGTTTTCCGGTCGTTTTTTCAACAACCTTCCCAATCGTTCCACCAGAGCCTATTTTCACGCCCAGCTTCTTTTCAAATTCCTTAATCGACAACACTTTTTGAAAATTAAACTTTGGCGAGTTTTTGTCCCATGGACTTGAAACACTTCTTAAATAGGGGTAGCTACCTGACCAGTAATCTTCTGAATTCTCTGTGTAACCGTTGCTTGTCGAGAAAAATTGCGCTGCTATTACCTCGCCCTTATAGGTTATCACTTGCCCGCTTGTTGCCCGGACTGCATCTAAAATCTTCTTCCTCTTCTCTTCGTACTTCGCCCCCCAATCCTTTTTCAATTGATCATCACTCTTGTAGGCTTGATGGATGGGGGTATCCGTAACCTGGGAACCCTTTGGCGTCCCCAGCGTGTCCTTCGTTATTAATCTTTTTACGATATAGGTTCTCGCTGTTAGTGCCTGGGCTTTGAGTGCTTCTTCCTTAAACTCCACTGGCATCTCAGCCGCCACCACACCGACAAGATAATCTTCTAATGGGACATTTTCAATTTTCGATTTCGCAGAACGATAGACGGCGACTTCAACCGCTGGGTCTACGGCCGATACGGCTGCCTGCGTCTCTTTTGCCGGGGGACCAGCCTTTTTGATTATATCCTCTCCCAGTTTTCCAATTGCACGGTGTTCCCCCGAAAACGGTAATACAAGCACTGCGGGAATAATCAAGGTCAGGGCAATGAGAAGTGATCCTAGTACGAAGAGTGGTTTGATTTTTTTCATGAAAGTGCCTCCAGTTTGTTTTTAAAATTCACAGCCCGCACCTGCACCGGACTGCATCTCAATAAAACATATGGAAGCGGACAAGCATTTATTACAGATTTTTTATCAAACAATGCAATTGGTGTCAGGCACCTTATTCCAGTAAAAGGAAAATGGTGCCTGACACCAAATACCATTAAGTGGTAATTACCACCCGATACCAACACCAAATCCCACAAAAAGGAAATCGGTGCCTGACACCACTGCCAAACACCCCTCAAATTCACACAAAAACAACAGGACCCAGCTCCCGCTAGGTCCCGTTGTTTTAATATTGTGTGTTATGCGTTCATGTCCGATACGTAATTCTGGACTTCGATAAAGGTTTCTTCTTCTTCTTTCACGCGTTCGATGTCGGCACCTAAGCTTGCTAGCTTGCCGTGGAAGTTCACGTAGCCGCGGTCTAAGTGTTTTAATTCGGTTACGCGTGTTACGCCTTCTGAAACCAAGCCGGTTAAAATTAACGCCGCTGCGGCCCGCAGGTCGGTTGCTGAAACTTCCGCGCCCTGCAAGTTCGATAAGCCATTTAAAATGACGGAACGGCCTTCAATTTTAATATCGGCATTCATCCGCCGGAATTCTTCGACGTGCATGAAACGGTTCTCGAATACCGTTTCGGTAATCATCGATGTGCCCTCTGCACGAAGCAGTAATGCCATCATTTGCGATTGCATGTCTGTTGGGAAGCCTGGATGCGGCATCGTTTTAATGTCAACCGCCTTTAAGCGCTCAGGACCGATGACACGGACGCCATCCTCTTCCTCAATAATCGTTACACCCATTTCCTCCATCTTGGCAATCAAGGAAGAAATGTGCTCAGGAACTGCGCCTTGTACCAATACATTCCCGCCTGTAATCGCCGCGGCCACCATGAAGGTACCTGCTTCGATTCTGTCAGGAATAATATTATGTTCTGCGCCAAATAATACATCGACGCCTTCAATCCGTAACGTTCCAGTGCCAGCGCCGCGAACGCGTGCGCCCATTTTGTTCAGGAAGTTTGCCAAATCAACGATTTCTGGTTCTTTTGCGACGTTTTCAATGATGGTTGTGCCCTGTGCAAGGGTCGCAGCCATCATAATGTTTTCTGTGGCACCAACACTTGGGAAATCCAAGTAAATTTTTGCTCCTTTTAAACGGCCGTCTACCTCCGCTTCGATAAAGCCATTTCCTACCTTCACCTTCGCACCCATTGCTTCAAAGCCTTTTAGGTGTTGATCAATAGGCCGGGATCCAATCGCACAGCCACCTGGAAGAGCAACTCGTGCTCGGCCATTACGTGCCAGTAACGATCCCATGACAAGGACAGACGCGCGCATTTTTCGAACATATTCGAACGGCGCTTCATCTTTTAACTCTCTGGATGCATCAACTACAACTGTATTGTTTTCAAACACCACTTCAGCATGTAAGTTGCGTAAGACTTCATTAATTGTATATACATCGGAGAGTGTAGGTACATCACAAATTACACTTTTTCCATCACTTGCTAATAATGTTGCAGCGATAACAGGCAGGACGGCATTTTTTGCACCTTCTACTTTTACCGTTCCGTAAAGCCTTTGTCCGCCGCGGACGATGATCTTTTCCAAGAGTATTCCCCTCCGCGTCCATTTTCTCTATATTAATATTCAATCGTAATGATTGGTGTGCCAACTACGATGGTAGTCTTTGCGCCCAATCGTTCGGAGCGTAAGCCAATTTGTAAATTCATGTTATTTTTTCGATTATCTATGAAGCCTGTAAACATAGGCGATGTCGCCGAAACAGACATGAAAGTCTCCTCTTTTAACGCTTCGATTTCTGTTGCATCAAAGCCAGACAGCAACTTGCTTAAAGTCGCAGGTAAAGCCGTATCAATCTTATCACTGACGGCGCCCTTCATACAAGAGAAAACTGTAGGTTTTCCTCGAAATATGTCGGTAAGCCTATTTTTAAATTGTTTGGTTGTGAAAAAGGTCTCAGACGACTTGTTCCACTCTTTTCCGTTGACACTATATACTATATACGCATTGACAGGTTGTTTTGTGTGGGTTGCCATAATTTGAAGCTTTTCGCTGTGGTGTTTAGCTGTTGGAGAAACTGCTGTCGCTTCCCATTTCTGGCCGGTACTTGTTTCTGACCAATCCCAATCGGGAAACTGTTGTTGAAGCTTTTTCGCGTATTCCTTCACTTCTTGCTCACTTTTCATGCCGGCTATATGCTCTCTTGCATAAAAAGTCCATTCATTGAGCAGAATATTCTCAGCTTGTAAAACTTTGCTGATTTTCGCCAAATCATGATTGCTTTTTTGAAAAAATAAATCGTCGACGCCATTCGGGCCGCCCTTAGCTTCAATTGTCTGATTCCCAATAACAACCAGTATAAAACTTATCATTGAAATCATGCATAAAAGAATCTTACTATTTCTGTTCATCTCCGTACTCCCCCTTACTACCATTGTTGCCAGGAAGGAGAACAGCATACTTGGGAAATGTCGTCACTTTTAGACAAATTTCAATTTTAAGACATACTTAGCTTTCCACATAAAAAAGATTGTACTCAAAATATCCGCAAAAGGGAACATGTAAGAATACCTAAATTTTTTCCAGTTAAGTATGTACAGCGGGGCTAGCCTACCTAATTAAACAGCATCGGCAGCTGCCGTGACCACTGGAGATAATCAAGGAAAAAGTTACTAACAGATGATCCAATGAAAATGGCTAACAATATATACAGCAATCGCCCCTGAAAGACGTGGTTTGCCTTCAGCAGCTTATCTAGGCGAATCGCCTGCAGCGCCCACCATGAAATCGCAATAAACAGCAAATGCGACACAATGCTAAGCAGCGCTAATTGGCCAAAGTCATTTATCATTCTGCTTCCTCCTTTTTACACACAATGATTATTCTACCATACTTGACGGATGAAAGTTGGAAAAGTTTCGTTTTAGGTCATATTTGGAAAATTGAAAAATCTGGACATAGGAACAGGCTCCGTGTCCCGCTCATAGCGGGGGACACGGAGCCTGCCCCTCGTCCCACTCTAATTCGCTTTGGAAGCGACAACAATGACTTTTCCCAGGTCCAATTCTTTTTCAAATCGCTCGGCTTCGGCATCTGATGCTCCCAAGGATTCCAGCTTCGCGCGGAGTTCATCTCCCCTGGTCCGAAAGAAGTTGGCGACAGAATCAAACACGCCTTGTTCGCCGACACCAATATCATTAATATTGAGGTTATCCGTTAGGTCTTCAGAGCGTTTTTTATCGTGAGCCAATAAATAAATCTCATCCTTCGTGTACCCCTGCTCGACGAAATTTTCAATTTCCTGTCTTGCTTCAACACCATTTTCAACTACTTTTACATTTTCCATTTTTATTCCTCCTTTTTAAGAAAGAGGTCTGACCCCCAGCGTGTTAACTCTGGAACGCAGCGGGGGTCTGGCCCCTGTTTGGTATTTAACCGTTTTTTGAAAAATTAAAACCCCTTTCCGACAATCTTCTAATTTTTCCATTCAGGGTTAGTAACCAATCCATCCTGGGTATATAAGAAAATAATCGCTGGGATTATTAATGGAGGTGTTTAATATGAAGAAACTGTTATGTAAATATTGTGGGAATGCGGAATTTTATGTGGTCAATCTTCACGAAACGGTCTGCAAATGCGGTTTGCGCTTAACGAAGCTTAGTGATTATCGGCGGGAAGGAACGAAACCAGCGGAATATCCCAGCCAAAAACAGCAAGCAGATCTTATTTCAAAAATTAGCATTTTAAAGCGGGAGATTGACAAGTGTCTGGACGAACGGGAACAAGAAGGTTTTCACCAGTTGTCATTGGAATTAAAGGGCTGCGAGGAGCAACTTCTACAATTGGAGGATACAGCTGACCAAGATCATTTCGCGAAAAGCCTGAAAGACAACAAAGATTGGTCTAATGGCAGTGACATTATTTTCTAGGTTTATGTTTTTCTAGCGCCGGGTACTTACTTACCATAGTTGATTTTCAAAAATAGAGAGGAGAGATTTTCATGGGATTTATTTGGTCATTAATTATCGGAGGCGTCATCGGCTGGCTGGCCGGACTCATCCTTGGACGTGACGTACCAGGAGGTATCATCGGAAATATTATCGCGGGGTTTATCGGGGCATGGCTTGGTTCCTTCCTATTAGGCGGCTGGGGACCAGTGATTGGCGGATTTTACTTCATTCCCGCACTCATCGGCGCCATCGTCCTAGTGTTCATCATAAGCCTCATCTTAAGAAATATAAAACGGCCTGCATAATACCGATACAAGAAGAGACTGCATATAGCTGCAGTCTTTTTTATTGTTGTTGCCTCTGACCAGAGCTTTTTCCGAAGAAACAAGGCATTTGCTTCTGCAAATGCCAGTATTTCCGCTTCATCTTACACCTGCACATTCACGCCTGCAAATGCCGGCATTTCCGCATCATAACACACCTGAAAACAACTTGGCAAAGGATTCCTTCCATTTGACAGCCATGCCCCGTTTATAAAATTCAACGGGGCGGATTCGCCGGCTTTCCATTAGATCTTCTTCAAATTGTGCCGCTAAATCTTGAATGGACTCTGTGCCTGTTAAAAACAAATTCACTTCAAAATTCAATTGAAAACTGCGCATATCGACATTTGCCGTTCCAATTGAGGCAAGATCGCCATCGACAATGATTACTTTTTTATGGAGAAAGCCTTTTTGGTACGAATAGATTTCGATTCCAGCCCGGAGCAATTCAGGAAAATAGGACTGGGTGGCATATTGGGTGAGAAAGCCGTCATTGGTGTCAGGCACAATCAGCCGGACTTGAATGCCTTTACGAGCTGCGACCCTTAGCGCGGTTTGGATGGCTTGATTGGGAATAAAGTACGGTGTCGCAATCCAAATCGATTTGGTGGCGCTCGTGATTAACGCAAAGTAGTGATCACTCATGTCACGCGTTTCGGGACCTGTGGCGACGACATGAACATGGCCATCTCCAGCTGCGGGCACCGGTTTCATATAGCGTTCGTCAGCAAATAGCTTCTCCCCGCAAACATACTTCCAGTCTAATAAAAAAACAGCATGAAGGGTTTGCACCGCTTCACCTTCCAGGACGACATGTGTATCACACCAAAAGCCAATCTTATCATCTTCGCCAAGGTATTCCACCCCGACATTCAGCCCGCCGATAAATCCAATTTTCCCATCAATGACAATGATTTTTCGATGATTGCGGAAGTTAAACCTTTGATTAAACCAGACAGGTTTGATTGGTAAAAAGGGCTGGACTTTAATCCCGGCTTCCAACATTTTTTTACGATCGGCTCCCGAAAGTGAGTAACTCCCGACTGCATCGTACATCAACCGGACTTCGACGCCTTCCGAGACCTTTTCTGTTAAAATTTCAACCAGCTCCTGCCCTAGCCGGTCATTTCGAAATCGATAATATTCCAGATGGATATAGTCTTTCGCAGCCATTAGCCGCTGTTTAATTTCCTGAAAGGTTTCTTCACCATTTCTTAAAATTTTTGTTTTAGTATTGCGGTTTTGATCGGTTAGCGTCACCCGTTCCAAATAACCGGCGAAAATACGCTGATGGTCATTTAACTTTGACAAATCCAGCGGGCGCTGTTTTTTGCGGAGCGCTTCGAATAGTCGGCGGTCGCTCATGCGCTTCGACTTAAATAATTCTCCTTTGACCACTAATTGGCCGGAATACACGTAGAAGATATAGCCAAATACAGGCAATAATACTAATATGTATGTCCATAAAAGCGTGTTTTGCGCTGGGCGGTTTTCAAGCCATAAGGCCAGCACCGTACTTAAAATGATCACACCGTAAAAGGTGATACACAGCGCTTTCCACTTAAAGGGCAGTCCAGTAAAAAAGACAACAGAGCAAAAAGCAATCATCACAAGAACAAAGAAAAATTCAAAGTGTCTTCGTTTCATCACAGGCGTTCTCCCCACATCTTTTTCACAGTAAAATACCCTTTTTATCAAACAACAAAACAGGGGTCAGACCCCCCAGCACGCGATAACCCAGCGAGAGTCCAACCCCTAATTTTTGGAAGATGGTGCCTGACACCTAATTCCTATTTCTGGAAAAAGGTGCCTGACGCCTAATTCCTGATTTTGGAAAAAGGTGCCTGACACCAACAGTGGACATCTAAAGTTTTCTATAGATTTTTTCCTGTGAGTTAAATTCTTTGTACTTCATTCTTTTTGGCATGAATAGGAGTGTTTCTTTACTTCCGAGTCCGATGAATCCTCCGTCAGCCAGGCTGTTGTGGATCAAGCTATGGACTTGCTGCTGCAGCTCGTTGTCAAAATAAATCAAGACATTTCGGCATAAGATCGCATGGAACTCATTAAAGGAGCCGTCCGTCACCAAATTATGCTGGGCGAAAATCAGATTCTCGCCCAAGCTGGGATGAAAATAGGCAAACTGATGGTCTGTTGTATAGTACTCGGAGAAGGAATTTTTTCCGCCAGCTTTCAAGTAATTTTTTGTATATTGCTGCATTTTCTTGAGTGGAAATGCTCCCTTTTGGGCAGCGGTCAGAGCCTTTTCATTCATATCCGTAGCATAAATGGTGGTCTTTTCCGCCAGTCCTTCTTCACGCATGAGGATGGCCATCGAATAGACCTCCTCCCCTGTCGCGCAGCCAGCGTGCCAAATCCGAATCTCAGGAAGCTCTCTTAATAGTGGCACCACTTCATAACGAAAGGCGGCAAAGAAACTGGGATCGCGAAACATTTCCGTCATCCGGATAGATAGATCATTCAATAATCGCTCCAAATAGCCGGGTTCGTGGAGGACTTTTTCCAAGAGAGCCGTAATCGACGGGAGCCGTTCCGCCTTCATGCGATTCAATATCCTTCGCTTCAAGGAAGCCCGTACATAGCCCCGGAAGTCATAGCCATACTTTTGAAAAAGTCCCTCAAGTAGCAAATTGATTTCTATCTCTTGTAGTTCGTTTAGCTCCATATCCTCTGTTTCTGTGAATAAACCAGAAGATCTGGGGATGGGTCTGTTGTTCAATCTCGTTCCACCTGTTCTGTCAGCCATACCCGCATCAATGAGAATAGCTGATCGATATTTAATGGCTTCATAATATAATCAGAAGCACCTGCTTCCAAACACTTGTCACGTTCGCCTTTCATTGCCTTGGCCGTCAAGGCGATGATCGGCAGAGTTTGCAGCCCCAAGTCGTGACGGATGGCCTTCATCGCCTCATAGCCCCCCATCACTGGCATCATGATATCCATAAAAATCAGGTCAAAATCAGGATGTACTTGCAGAACTTCGAGGGCGCGTTTGCCGTTTTCTGCTACTTGAACGACAACACCTCTGCTCTCAAGAGCCGTAACGAGTGCATACACATTGCGTCCATCGTCCTCTACGAGAAGCACTTTCTTTCCTGTAAACAACTGTTTGTCCGACATTTCAGTCTCGGTATATTCATCTGAATTTTCGGGCTCGGTTGGTTCATCCAAACAGAGGACTGCGGTTCGTCCATCCGAATATTCGTCCACAGTTCGTTTGCCCGAATTGTCTGCGATTCGTTTGCCCGAATTGTTCGCTCCAGTTCTTTCACCCGAATTGCCTGCCACAGTCCGTTCGTTCGCTGGCCAGTCTGCTTTTCCCTCTGTCCATTCTTGGTCCGAAGTAGTCCCGCTAGCGCTTGCCGCTGTTTCCTCAAGCGCCTGTTGATGATTACGGTCCTGATACTCCAGCGCAAGCTTGCTCGGAATATATAAGGTAAACGTACTGCCCTTATCGACCTCGCTTTGAACATCAATGACGCCGCCCAGCAAGCGGGTAAATTCGCGGCAGATTGATAATCCCAGCCCTGTCCCGCCATAAAGACGGTTCGTGGTGCCGTCAACCTGTTGAAAGGCATTGAAGATAATTTCCTGCTTATCGCATGGTATGCCGATTCCGGTGTCAGTTACTGAGATTGCGAGCATCACTTCTCCAGCTTGGACACCGTGGTTCGCTTCGCCTGCTTTGACATCGCGCATCGCTTCATCTGCATTACCACCAAGCAATTCCGCCGCCTTTTCCGGATCGGCAAGTTCGATTCGTACCGTTACCCCGCCCTTTTCCGTAAATTTAAAGGCATTGGACAATAGATTTTTCAAAATTTGCTGCAATCTTTGTCCGTCCGTCGAAATGACTGCCGGAACGTCCGGACCCGTTAACACCTCAAACCTCAAATTCTTTTTAGCCGCAACGGGTTCAAAGGTAGTTCTCAACAGCAGAGGAATTTCTGTCACGTTGACTTCATCTGTTAAAATTTCAATTTTTCCCGCTTCCACTTTCGATAAATCGAGAATATCATCAATCAGCCGCAGCAAATCTCCGCCAGAGGTATGGACGACGCGGGCATATTCCTCCACTTCAGACCTGTCCATTTCCGCGGTATTTTCCATCAGCATTTGCGAGAGAATGAGAATGCTGTTCAATGGCGTCCGCAGCTCATGTGACATATTCGCCAGAAAGTCGGTTTTGTATTGCGAACTCTGCTTCAGTTTCCGCGAATAATCTTCTAGTTCATCCTTCGCTATCTTAAGTTCTGCCGCTCGTTGCTCGGCAAATTCATTCTTCTCTTCTAAAAATTCATTGGTAATCCGCAGCTGCTCCTGCTGCATTTGCAATTCTTCGGATTGCGCTTGGAGCTCTTCCGATTGCGCCTGCAGTTCTTCGGTTAAAATTTGCGATTCTCCGAGCAGCCTTTCCACTTCCATCCTTCCCGCCACATTGGTAATTGCCGAACCAAACTTGTCCTGCAGCATGTCCAGTAAGGTCAGATGCTGGGAGAGAAACGGCTGCAGTGAGGCAAACTCGACCACTGCTTCAACCCTGTCATCCACCAAAATCGGCGCAATTAGTAGGCTGCGAGGGGAGGAAGCACCTAAGCCGGATGTCACTTTGAAATGATCTTCCGGCAGCTGATCAATGAGGAATATTCGTTTATCAAGGGCTGCTTGGCCGATTAACCCTTCTCCTAATCGGAAGCTTGCCGCAGCGTGTTCCTCATCTTCCAGCGCATAGCCGGCCGATTTAACATATTCCACCACCCCGTCCGCATCACTCCTGCGCAGATAAACGACCCCGTAGGTAGCTTCCAGTAACGGAGCAAGCTTCGTGATAAATGCTTGCGTCAATTCTTTGATATCGGTAATCCCTTGATACATCGTTGCTATCTCTGTCATGCTTTTCTGGACCCAGCTCTGTTTCTCGAGACTGCTTAGCAGCTTGTTCATCGCCTCAGCCAGTTCCTGGGTTTCGTCATGGGTATTCACTTTAATCCTTGCGGTCAGGTCGACCTCTGACTCTGTGATATGCGTAATGGTTTTCACAACCTGTTTAATTGTCTTCACGATTGAATTTGACAAGATAATCGCTGTGGCGATCGTAATCACCGTCACCAAAATAATAATCGCATACAAGGTTATTTTTAAGTTCATATTGCTCTCATTGAGCTGTTTCGTCCGTTCAGTCGTTATTTTCTTTTCATTGGCAAGAAAGGATTCAAATTGTGTGCGCAGCTGATCGGTTAATTTCTTACCGGTATTTTCGGAAAAATGCTTGTCCAAGGCAGCGGTGTTATTCGCCTTTTTTGAATTGATGACATATTCGCCGGAATTCGTTACCCAGCTCAAAATCAGCGGTTTCATCTCCTCCAAATTCCGCTGCTGCCTGCTGTTATCGGTTAACAGCGTATACAGTTTGTTGTAGTTGTTGAGCCAGCTGCGGCTCGCAAGATTATATGGCTCGAGATACTCGTCATTTCCCGTGATCACGTACCCTCTCATCCCGGTTTCCATGTCGAGGATATTTTTTTGAATCTGATTTGCAAGATCGTGGACCTCAATATCGTGTTCGGATACATAGTCTATCTCTTTCTGCAAAACTGTCATCCTGTTAATCACGATGAGCAGCGAGAGAACTAAGCAAATTAAGATCACTAAATAGCCAGTAATTATTTTCGCGTGGATGTTGTAGTTTATTCCTTTTATGTTGACCGCCCCCCCGATATTAATCGTCAGTTGAATCTCCCTTATTCTACCATAACCCGCTAACGGGTAACATTGAATTTGACCGCAGGCACCTAAATAAGGTCTTATTGCCCATTTTTTCGAAAAATTTGTCTAAGGTTTCAACAGATGCAGGAGCGGGTAAAGAATAGGTATCCTACAAATGGAGGTATGTAAAAGTGGTAAAAACGAAAGATAAAAACGAAATTATATCAGAGACACTTAACAAGCAGGTAGCGAATTTCTCGGTTCTTTTTATGAAGACACACCATTTTCATTGGTATGTAAAAGGAGAGAATTTTTTCACCTTGCATGTTAAATTTGAAGAATTGTATACGGAATCAGCCTTACACCTTGATACAATCGCTGAACGAATGCTGGCGATAGGAGTCTCACCAACGGCCACACTAAAGGAGCAATTGGAGATAGCTTCTGTCGAGGAGGCAGCTGGCGGCGAGAATGCGAGAGAGATGGTGCGAACTTTGGCGGATGATTTTAACACGATTTGCACTGAGCTTACAGAGGGAATAACAGCTGCCGAAGACAACGATGATCAGCCGACCGCTGATATGTTCATTGCGATTCGCACTTCTCTAGAAAAGCACAAATGGATGCTAGAAGCGTATTTGGCGGAGTAAGAATGGGGTTTTGTAGGGAAAGCAGGTGTCCGGTCGGATGGGGGCTGGCACCTGTGAATCTTCTAATTTGATTTTTTAGGTTTTTGGGTTTTTCCACTCACGGGCACTGTGAACTTTTCATAGTGCCCGTCTTTGGCTTTTTTTCATGCGCACGGGCACTCTGAACCTCTTAGAGTCCCCGTCTTTGACGTTTTTCCATGCGCACGGGCACTGTGAACCTCTCAGAGTGCCCGTCTTTGGCGTTTTTCCATGCGCACGGGCACTCTGAACCTCTCAGAGTGCCCGTCTTTGGCGTTTTTCCATGCGCACGGGCACTCTGAACCTTCCAGAGTGCCCGCCCCTGGCGGTTTTTGACGCTCATGGGCAATGTGAATGATTAATTGTGACCGTTTTGACAAAAAAAGCCCCGCAGCGGGCACAATAAAAATTATTTGTGACCGTTTAAACGAAAAAAGTCCCTCACTGGGCACAATAAACCATTCAAGGGAAAGTGGAAGCACTATTAAAGTACGCCTCCACGCTCACCATCACCATCACCATCATGCTCCTGCACCCCATCAGCTCGTCGCAATCATCACCAAACAAATATCATCCTTTTGGGGATTTGTGAGCTCGCAGCTTGGCTGCAGCCGCTGAAGCATCGCCGCTGGATCAGCGCCGGCTCCTTCCTCTTGTAAACAGCTGATTAGCTTCACAACTGCATCCTCGTATTCTTCCTCCAGCCATTCCGACAACCCATCGGTAAACAGCAAGATCCGTGCATCATCCTTGTACGAAATGACGCCTTTACTCACTTCTATTTCATCAAAAAAACCTAGAGCGGGGCAGCCTTTCTCCAGCAGCCTCACTTCACCATCGACAAGCGCAATCCCCGCTGGGTGGCCAGCATTCACGTATTCTATCGACTGCTTTTCCGTGTCGAGCACAAAGTAAATCGCAGTGAAATAATAGTTGATTAAACTATCATTGTGGAGCTGGTTCATGCGCCAGTTCAGTTCTTTCATCACGGCCTCCGGATCGCACAAACCGGTAATTGAATCCTTTAAGGCCGAATATATGTACATACACACGAGCGATGACGAAATCCCATGGCCCATCATATCGAGCAAGATCACACCATAGCGGTGCGGGCTAATCTGGTACCAGGCATACAAATCACCGGCAAGCTCAAAGGACGGCTTGTAGACCGCCGAAATCGTTACATCGTCTTTTTGGACTGGACCTGAAAGCATGCTGAGCTGCACTTGCTTGGCCAAATCCAGTTCATATTGAATCCGCTTATCCCGTTCCTTGCGCAAGTCCTTTTCAACCTTTAAGCGGAGGACGGAGCGAATCCGCGCCAGCAGCTCGATTTTATTGATTGGCTTCATCACATAATCAAGGGCGCCTGCATCCATCGCCTCGGCCATTTTATTGGAGTCTCCCATTGCCGTTACAAAAATAATCGGAAGATCGCGGAACCGCTCATTCCCGAGAATCGTGCGGCAGGCCTCAATGCCATCAATCTCCGGCATCATCAAATCCATCAAAATTAAATCGATATCCATTTCAGCGGGATTAGGCGCATCAAGCTGCAAATAGTCAAATAACTCCGCGGCAGATGACAGTAGCACCAAGCGTCTATAACCAGCCTTCATGAGGATTTTTTCAACAATCATGAGATTCGTTTTATTATCATCGACAATGATAATTTTCATCGCCATCCTTAGCCGCCTCCTCTGGGGTCAAACCCCTTCATATTAACGCGTTAAAGCGTCAGGAGTCTTCCCCCCCAGAGCTTTACGCAATTTTTCAAGCGCCTTCTTCTGCAAGCGAGATACATGCATCTGCGAAATCCCCAAATACTCTCCTGTTTCCTTTTGACTTTTATTAGCAATAAAAGTGCATTCGAGGATTTGCCTTTCTCTTTCTGATAAGACATGAAGGGCACTTTCGAGAAACAGCTTTTGGTCGACCTTTTCGAAGCCTTCCTCTACAGTTCCGACCATATCAAGCGTCGTAATTGTGCTGCCCTCGGTACCCGTTTCAATCGATTGATCAACAGAAGCAGCTTGATAACTCTTGCCCATCTCCATCGCTTCTAAGACTTCCTCTTCGGAAATCTCCATAAACGATGCAATTTCGTCAATCGTTGGTGAGCGTTGATATTGATTCGTCAGC
Organism: Neobacillus vireti; assembly: GCF_001026695.1. Taxonomy (GTDB): domain Bacteria; phylum Bacillota; class Bacilli; order Bacillales; family Cytobacillaceae; genus Neobacillus; species Neobacillus vireti. The sequence continues at coordinate 19,978 of NZ_LDNB01000018.1, read as the reverse complement.
TCGTCCACTACATTTTTAATTTTCGGCCACGTTTCTTTGATTCGCCGTGGTACATGGACACTCCACGTTTTATCCCTTAAAAACCGTTTAATTTCGCCAATGACAGTAGGAATTAAATACGATTCAAACGATCTCCCTACACCTGCATCATAGCGTCTGATCGCAGACAATAAGCCAATCATCCCTACCTGCACGATATCCTCATGCAAATACCTTCCCTTTGAATATTTCCTCGCAAGGCTCCCGACCAAGGCCGTGTAATGTTCCACCAAGACGGTTTGAGCCTCATCACTCTCGTTCTGTTGGAAATCTAAGATTAGGGCATCAATTTCTTCCTTAGTTCGTTTCATGGGTTGAGATGGTTGTGTCATGATTATCACGCTCCCCACTTCGGTTCTTCACCATGAATACCGTTACTCCGGAATGATTCAGTATCCGGACTTCATCCATAAGCGTTTCAATCAAAAATAGCCCTAACCCTCCTTCTGCCAGCTGCTCCACTGTACTTGATTCTGTGTATGGGCCGAGTTCGCTTTTTGTTTGTAAAAAATTAAAGCTCCTTCCGCTGTCGGCGACGACGATTTCCAATTTATCCTCGTAAATTCCGAAGCCGACGATGACTTCCCCGCCCTCGTCCTTGTTGTAAGCATGCTGGACTGCGTTGGTACTAGCTTCACTAACAGCAATTTTCATATCCTCAATTTCCTCATATGTATAACCCATCCGGCTGGAAATCCCTGATAATGTCAATCTAACAACACCTATATATTCCGGTTTCGCCGGAATCTTCATTTCGATATAATCCATCACTTCGCTCATCTTCCTCCACCCTCTGAATGTGCCGAAATATCTATTATGTTACTCAAGCCGGTAATTTCGAAGAGCTTTATTAGTCGATCCGATAACTCAATCAACCTTAATTCGCCGTCATGTTGCTTTAGCTGCTTAAATAGGCCCACAAAAACACCAAGTCCGGTACTGTCCAAATAAGATACATCCTTTAGATTAATGGTAATTGATTTATTTTCGCCTTCAGCCAGCGGCAATATTTCCTCCCGCAGCTTCGGTGCCGTAAACGCATCAATTTCCCCGCCAACCAGCACCACAATTCCCTCATCCTGCTGATGTTTATTTATGGTAATATTCATATTCTCACACCTTATAGATTTTAAATTGTACATACCCGCTTACAAAACTCGTAAACCTCTTTTTTTAAAAAAAAATTTTGGAAGCATGGGGACGGTTCTTTTATTATACCAAAAAATTCCGGTTGACTTAATAGACCATAGGTCCCAGCTGCTCCGTTCCCTTCACTACAACAAGCCAAAAGCCAGGCTTCATCAGCCTGGCTGTGTTATGGTGTTTTTCACCAACTCTTTTATCGGGATTAATCGTTATCTCGCTGTTTACTGCGGGCTTCTCCGCCTTTACGCCCGATCTCTCGATAAAAGTCTTTATCATGATTCTCGGCTGTCGCTTCTCCGCCTTTTTCCCCGATCTCTTGATAAAACTCTTTATCATGATTTTCGGCTGTCGCTTCTCCGCCTTTACGGCCAATCTCTTGATAAAAATCTTTACCATGACTCTCGGCTGTGGCTTCTCCGCCTTTTTGTCCGATCTCTTGATAAAAATCTTTATCATGATTCTTAGACGTTGCCTCGCCACCCTTACGACCTGCTTCCTCTACACTCATGCGTTCATTATTATTTTTAGCCATTATCAGTTCCTCCTTTAAATTTTTTATAAAATTGCTGCTTTTTTAACTAGCCTGTTCATTCGTTTTTACTTCATTTGCAGGCCTTCATATTTAAATCAACCTCCTTCTCATTTACTTATTTTCCATATTCAGGTTATCTTGATGCAACCCTGTTTATGGTGTACCACCTTTTTCCCCATCTAAAACACCTTTTTTTATTGTTTTAATATAGAAAAATATGTTTCGCTCAAGACCTCACGATGCGGCTTTGATAAGTTATTTTTGACGACTTGATTTTTACCTCATCTGCCGCTGCAGTATGAGCTGATTCGTTATCGTTCAGTTAATAAATCGCTGATGCTCGTGCGATTCTTGCTCGCTGTCCTCTTCTGGCAGTTTAGCACTAGCATTCAGCGGAGGGAGCTCGTCGTCGTCGTCCCGATGTCCATATTTTTTCTGCAAGTCATCATCGTCATCATGATTTACGTCAGTATCAGCTGCGGATCTTAGCCCTTTCTTCTGCTGGTCCGCTATATCCCCTTGCATCGATGTGCCGTCCCTGTACCTTTGCTTGAGTTCACGGTCATCCTGCATGGATTGATTGTCACCGCTGCTTTGCTTGAGTTCACGGTCACCTTTCATAGAATGATTGTCACTGTTGCTTTGCTCATGAAACGATTGATCATCCTGCATGGAAGTTTCTTTTTCGCAGCTTTGCCCATCCTGTACGCGCCGCTCTTTTTCCTTTTGATCAACATCATTCGTAGTCATGCTTAATTCCCCCTTCAGATTGCTGTTCTTCATCCCAACGGGTTTACCGAACCTGCAACCACATATTTAAACCACCGTCCTTATATCAGTGTTGTACCACCGAAGCGTGATTCCAAAACCCTATTTAAAAAACGACCCCTTCTTTTTCCCTTTTAACAGGTCGCCGGTCCAGCCATTGTATTTTAAATAACCATACAGCAGAACCGTGGAAATAATGATAAGCAGGATTGAAAAAATGTAGCCAAACCGCCACTCGAGCTCAGGCATATTGGTGAAGTTCATGCCCCATAACGCCCCGAATGCCATAATCGGCGTAAAAATGGTTGTAATCACTGTTAAGGTTTTCATAATTTCGTTTCCGCGGTGCGAGGAGATGACTTCCTCTAATTTAATAATCGAATCAAGTTCATGTTCATATTCGTTCAAAAGCGAGAACGCCCGATCAATTCGTTTCGCTGTGCAACGAAATATCGCGTAATCACCGCCGTGATGAAGGGCAATTTCCTCGATCGCCATTTTCAGTTCCCGGATTGGAATCAATAGACTTTTCCACACTAACAGCTCATGCCTTCGTCTATAGACAAGTTCAAGGGTGCCCGTTTCATTCTTTATTCGGATACTCCAAATCAGGCTCTTGAGCTCCGCTTCGAACCCATCAATCTCCACTAACATTTCATTCATCAATTCTCCGAGAAAAAGTAAAAAACCGTCGACTGCGTTATCAGTCTGACCGATTTTTCGTAAAAGTCTTTCTGAATCGATGTGTTTCAGTGCCGACAACTCCAAGTCGACCGAAATCCATTGATCTTTCGTCACATAAAAATGAAAGAGTTGATAATCTGTTTCATTTTTAAAATTTTGTTTATAAATGAGCGAGCCATTGACGACCTTTTCGCCAGTTTCCAGGATGCTTACTCGCAGGCAATTTGCCCTGTTTCCACGGACTTGCTCGAACCAGTCTTTGCATCCGTAACTTTCATTTTCAATGAGCGATTTTATCCTATCAATCTCGGTTTCTTTAAATTGAAACCACTTCCACTTCGCAGGACCGATATATTTTTCCATAGTTTCTCCTTTTTATAATGATAAGTTCCCGCCTTTTGAAAAAATGAAACTTAAAACATAGGTTTGTTAACAATATTAGTAGGGTATTCATAGATAAAACAGGATTGGAGCCGCTATCCGGGCTCCACATAAAATCCAAAGGAGGGTTTTGTTTTGAAACGAGGCTTAGGAAAAACATCACTAATGGTTGTAGGAATCGGAGCATCTGCATCTGCGGCGGTATGGTTATCATCTAAACCGAATCGCATCAAAACAGAAAATTGGCTTCGAAAGTTGAAACGAAAAGTCAAACCCACTGTCTTTGAGAAAAGCGAACAGCTCCCGATTGAAAAAGGCGCCCATCCTCATCCACACGATCTCGAGGATAACAATATGGTCAGCGAGGGTGCGATGTATTCCGTAAAATTTTATAATGAGAGAATTCAATAACTGAAATACAGTTGGGGTACCTTGCCCCAACTGTTTTTAATTTGATGGGGAAATAGGGAGTTCCCGGCACTTCTATTGGTGACCATTTTCTCTTTTTTCCTCAAAAGAAAAAAGCCCCGCCTGAGGCCCCAATTATCGCTTTATCACTTCTAAATACATGATGTGGTAACCATCGGCTTCGTGGACTTTGAACGAGTACTCTTCCGCTTCAACCACTGCGCCCGCACCTAATTGAACGGTGGGATCTTGTGTCAGGAACCAGCCGCCAATTGTATCCACTTCCTCATCGGTTAAGTGGGTGCCGAGAAGCTGGTTTACTTCGCGAATGGCAACTTTGGCATCAATAATATAGTGTTTATCCGCCTCGATCGTGCGAATTTCCGACACTTCGTCTCCATCAAATTCATCCCTTACCTCGCCAATGATTTCCTCGATGATATCCTCGACTGTCACTAAACCAGAGGTCCCCCCATATTCGTCCAGCAGAATCGCCATATGGGTTCGTTCCATCTGCATCTTGATCAATAAGTCATGAATCGGGATGGTTTCGATGACGCGAATCACAGGCTGGATATAAGATTTTATTTTCCAATTTTGATATTGACCTTGACTCATGATTTTAGCGGTTATAAACATTTTCACGTTCATTACACCAATAATATGATCTTTATCCCCCTCGATAACGGGATAACGGGTAAATTTTTCCTCCTTCATCGTTTGCACGACGTCCCCAATCGTATCTTCAACTGAGAGACAGATCATTTCTGTCCGCGGCACCATAACCTCCTTGGCGATCCGCTCATCAAATTCAAAAATATTGTTAACATATTTCCATTCATTTTTGTTGATTTCCCCGCTATGATAGCTTTCTGACAGGAGAATCCGCAGCTCTTCCTCCGAGTGCGCCACTTCAAGCTCGGCCCCTGGCTTTAACCCAAACAGGCCGACAAGCAAACGGGCAGCATTGTTTAACAACCAAATAAATGGAAACATAATTTTGTAAAATATGATGATCGGTTTGGCGAATAACAGCGTAATGGCCTCCGCTTTTTGAATGGCCACTGTTTTTGGCGCCAATTCCCCTGCGACCACGTGGATAAAGGTAACAATGGCAAACGCCAGCGCAAAGGAGACGATATGGGTCACAGCATCGTTCATCCCTAGTATTACCAGCAACGGATGAAACAGCTTTTCTACCGTCGGTTCTCCAAGCCAGCCCAGTCCCAACGCCGTCACCGTGATGCCAAGCTGTGTGGCTGACAAATATTCATCAAGATGGGTCACAACTGTTTTCGCTGCAATCGCGCTCTTTTTCCCTTCCAGAATCAATTGGTCAATCCGCGACGTCCGTACCTTGACAATAGCAAATTCAATCGCGACGAAGAAACCAGTTAAGACAATGAGCAGTGCAATCACTAATAGATTTATCATCAGCATACCCTGCACCTCCCTTTTTTTAAGGCTTTGTTAAAAGTGAATGTTGATTTCCGTTCCAGGCGCTTCGCTTTCCGCGGGGCGGGCGGTGAGCCTCCTCGGCGCTAAAGCGCCTGCGGGGTCTCACCTGTCCCGCTGCTCCCGCAGGAGTCTCGCGCCTTCCACTCCAATCAACATTGTGTTCATAATCAAAAATGTTCTTTAACACAGCCTTTTTTAAAAATAACAATCCGAAATCAGATGGGGATTTCGGATTGTTTTGTTTATAAATTCCCCCCTAGCCAAGGGGTTCCAGATTGATTTGCCTCAGCCAAGGGTGTTCCGGATCATTCCCGTTCTACATTATAAATTTTCCTCTTCCAGTTTATTGTCTAGTTTCCGTAAATATTTGCGGGCAAACTCTGTTCCGCCAAGTCCAAATGCGAGTCCGAATGCCAGCGCCAAACCGCCTAAGACGAGAATAAAGGCCGCATTGACAATGGAGTGGGCTACACCGAGTTGGTCTAACGCCATAAACAGCGTAATCGTAAAGATTGCATATTTTGCAACCGCGGCAAGGGTGCGGGAGTAGCGCTGTTTTAAGACATTTTGCAGCACCCGCTCGACTAAATAGCCTAAATATAAGCCGACCCCTAAAATTACTAATGCCGCTAATAGCATTGGTAAATAGGCAATTACCCCCGTTGCTAACGTAACTAAGAAATTTAAATGAACAATTTGCAAGGCTTCTGCTGTAAATAAGATCACCACGACAATTTTCGCCAGCAGCCCAACGAGCTGTGACAACGTGTACTTCGACTGCCCATTCGGTGTCAACGAGCCGATTCCCATATGGTGGAAAATATTATCAAACCGTAAGCGCCAGAGCATTTGCTCGACCATTTTTTCAACCCATTTTCCTAGCCATATTCCGAATAAAATTAACATGATGGCCGCAGCAATGTTTGGAATTAGGGTCATAATTTGCTGGAGCATCGCAATTGCCGGCTCTGAAATTCCCTTTAAGTCCAATTTTTCCAAAGCTGTAATAATTGTTGGTATGAGGATGAGGATGAACACGATATTTCCGATAATGGTTGAAAGATTAGCTCCTTCAAGTCCAAATCGCTGTCCGAGTCGTTCCGTCCCAATGCTCTTTAAAAAATTGGTTAAAATATCACGAACAAGTTTTGCAATCAGCCAGCCGATAAAAATAATGAGGGCTGCCGCAAATAATTTTGGAATAATGGCCAGTAAGGTCGAAAGGACATGTGCGAAAGGTTCAGAAATCCCATCCAGCTGCAATGCGCCTAATACCCCTGGTAAAAATAGCAAAAGAACAAAATAGAAGAGTGCCTTTGCGATACTGTTCACTTTGGTGCTGGCATCTAGTTGATTTTTGGCCATCTTCCATTTTACTAGATGGCCTTCTACACGGAACATCGCTGCCCCTCTTTTAAATAGCAGTTTCAGCACGGTCGCGACCGCCCAGGCAAATAGGAGAATCAGTGCTGCTTTTAATAGATTGGGGATTGCTGCTGTGATTGTCGATAACATGTTAACGAGCGGCGTTGCGATTAGACTTAAGTTCAGGATATTAAAAAAGATTGTCCACACAAACACCAGTAAAAGATAGTAAACTATTTTTCCAATCAGCACTTCTGATGGATATTTTCGTTTTTCCACGTTGGAAAACAGCTTATCATCAAAGCTTGTTTTCTTGAGCGCAGCCTCTACACCCTTGCCAATCCATTTAGCAGCCAGCCAGCCAATTAAGAGGACAAGCAGTGCCAGTAATAAGTTTGGAAGCTGGTCGGTGTATGTGTACCATCCGGCTGTCATATTTCTAAACGTCATGTAACATCTCTCCTTTTTATCTAATATTGATTGGTAACTGTAATACCCCAACACCCTTTCTTCAAACATGCGATATTGTCTCGGTGATTATTTAAAAATGGCTCTTTTAAAGTGAATATTGATCTCCGTTCCAGGCGCTTCGCTTTCCGCGGGGCGGGCGGTGAGCCTCCTCGGCGCTTAAGCGCCTGCGGGGTCTCACCTGTCCCGCTGCTCCCGCAGGAGTCTCGCGCCTTCCACTCCAATCAACATTGTGCTAACGATCAACTATGTGTTTTAACACAGTCTAAAAAATGCATTTAATGTAGGTGAATAATTTGGATGAATTTAGGGGTTTTGAATTTTTTTTAAGGGGAAATATACCCACCAGCTAGACGAATTTAGAGGAGGAGTATCCATGATTACTGCTAAGAAGAAAAAATTACTAGCTGGCGGATTTGCTGTTTTCCTAACATTTGGATTAGCCGGTTGCGGCGATGGTGTCGACCAAGATAATGGCATTAATGATGGCGAGCAAAAAGATGCGATTGATAACGACACAAAGCAGGAATCCAATGATGCCTATCAGGAAGCAAAGGACAATTTAAACGATATCAAGAACGATGTTGAGAAAAAAATAAAAGAAGAGGAAGCCAATGATGGCGTCGACGACGGGGAAAAGGCTGATGAAAATAATAACTAGAGTTTCCTAGACTTTCTCATAGGGTAATAGAATAGTGGAGATAAAAAACTTTAGCCAAGGAGGAACTAACAATGAATAAAGAACAAGTAAAAGGTAAGCTAGACCAGGTGAAGGGTGAAGGAAAAGAACAATGGGGTAAATTAACCGACGATCACTCAAAGGAAGCAGAAGGAAAAATGGACAAGGCAAAGGGTAAACTGAAAGAAGGTTACGGGGATGTAAAGGAAAAATTATCGGAAAAAGATGATAAAGTAGAATAAAATTGTGCAAAAAAAGAAGAGGCTCCCCCTGCCTCTTCTTTCTGTATGAATACCCCTTTAATTTGACCCCTTGTTTGTATTACCTTTTTACATTTTGTTCAAAAAATCGAGCGCGATGTTAGGCGCTACCCCGAATAAAACAGAACCAACGACAGCCACAATTAGGACAACGATGATGCCGAATGGCAGGTTGAACTTGCTTTCTTCGCGCGCCGGGCGGAAGAACATTTGCGTCATGACGCCGAAATAATAGAAATACGAGACGACGGTGGTCGCAATCATGATCGAAGCCAGTACGTAATGCGGCTCGCCGTAAAAGGCGCCGACAAAGATGTTTAACTTGCCGATGAATCCGGCTGTGCCCGGGAAGCCTGCCAAGGAAACGAGTAATATTCCCATCGTGACAGCGAGAACCGGTGAACGACGGTACAGCCCGGCGAAATCAGCAATCTCAGCTGAACCCGTTTTTTCCGTTACGACTTGGATAACTGCAAAAGCGCCAAGGTTCATTAACATGTAGGCAAGCAGGTAAAACCAAACGGAAAAGATTAAATTCGCGCTCAGCGTCGTTAAGGCAACAAGCAGATAACCGGCGTGGGCGATGCTGGAATAAGCAAACATCCGTTTAATATTCGTTTGTTTCAACGCGACGACGTTACCGATGATCATCGTAACCGCGGCAAGGAAGGCCAGATAATCGTGCATTTTGAACAGGATACTGCCCCCATCCCCCGATGGAGCGGCATTGAAAAACACGGAAATCAGAATCCGGATGACAATCACAAACCCAGCCGTTTTCGAAACGACACTCAGGAAGGCCGTAACAGGTGTCGGCGCCCCTTGATAAACATCCGGCGCCCACATGTGGAACGGTGCCGAAGCCAGTTTAAACGATAGACCGACAAAAATCATTAAGAAGGCAAGACCGAGCAAGTAGGTATGCTGGCCATCGACAACTGCGGACAACTTATTGGCGATTTCCGCTAAATTGGTTGAGCCGGTTAATCCGTACACATAACTCATCCCGAAAAGCGTGATTGCCGTTGCAATCGAGCCATTGATAACGTATTTCATCGCCGATTCGTTGGACTTCAGGTTGTGCTTCTTGATGCCTGCTAATATATAGGAAGAAATCGATAGCAATTCCAATCCGATAAACAAAGTAATTAAGTCGCCGCTCGATGTCATGAACATCGCACCGAGCAAGGCCGTTAAGAACAAGTAGTAAAACTCGCCGCGGTAGTCTTCCATACCCTCTTTTGCGTCATAGCTGACCGCCAAAAACATGACGAGGCCAGCACCGGCAAGCAATAGTAATTTAAACGACTTGCCAAACATATCAAGCGTAAATGTATCATATAGAATCGAGGTTGGCTCTGTGCCAAGTAAGCTGAAGAGCGCAGCCATTGCGGCAATAATACCGGCAATGGAGAGCCAGCCAAGAATTCTGCGGTCAATACGCTTTGGCATAAATAAATCTAGTAATGTCAGCAATGCGATGACGCCAAGGATGATGAACTCTGGTGTCATAACACTCCAATTAAACTCGCTCAATGTCTCAAGACTCATCCTTCATCACCCTCCTATCCCAAGCATGATTGTTTCCAGTGTTGTTTGCAGCGGTGAGCTTAACACACTTGGGAAAACGCCGATTACCACGATAAGTAACATCAGAACCCCGACTGGGATTAATTCGACCCCTTTAAGGTCAAGGACACCGGTAAATTCACGGTGTGACTTGCCGTAGGTCATGCCAAGGACCGCGCGCAGCAAGTACGCCGCCGTCATGATAATGCCGATGGTTCCAACAGCAGCAATCCACGGCAATTCTTTGAACAGACCGAGGAAAGCCATAAATTCGCTGACGAACCCGGACATGCCCGGAAGACCGAGTGATGCCATTGCACCGGCAAGCAAGAAGCCTGCGGCAATCGGCATCCCTTTGGCGATACCGCCGAGATTTCCGATCAGCGACGTGTCGGTCCGCTCGTACAAGACTCCAACCAAGAAGAACAATAGCGCGGAAATCAAGCCGTGCGAAATCACTTGGAAAATCGCCCCTTGCACTCCAGCCTCGTTCATGGCAGCCAGTCCGATTAACACAATGCCCATATGTGAAATCGAAGAATATGCTAACACCATTTTAAAGTCTGTTTGAATGAATGCTAAAAACGCCCCGTAGAGCAGGTTGATCACTCCAAGAATGGCAATTAGGATGCTAAGTGTTTTAAATTGCTCGGGAAAAATCCCCATTCCAAAACGAATTAAGCCGTACGCACCAATTTTGAGCAGGATCCCCGAGTGGATCATTACAACCGATGGCGGCGCCTGGACGTGAACCTTGAGCATCCAGCTGTGCAGCGGGAAAATCGGTAATTTTACTCCAAATGCGATTAATAATGAGATTAATAGACCGAGCTTCAAGTCGCCAGACAGCGGTGCGCTTGGGTCGGCCATGATTTGGGCCAGCATCTCAATATTGGTTGTACCTGTTTTTGCAAACAGAATCATAATGACAATCAGCAGAACAGCGGAGCCTAAGCCGTTATAGATTAGGAAGCTGTATGCTGCTTTTTCTTTTTCAAAATAACCCCATTTTCCGATTAAGAAGAAGGTTGGAATCAGCGTGATTTCGAAAAAGATAAAGAATAGAATTAAGTTTTCTGCGGTAAAGACACCGAGCATGCCGATTTCTAGTAAAAGAAACAGCATGAAGTAGCCTTTCCATTCTTTCTTGACAAACTTGGCAGCCGCTAGCGCTGAAAGTGTTGCAACGACGGCTGTAAGCACAACAAGTACGAGCTGAAAGCCGCTTAGTGCGAGCTCATAATTAACAGAGAAAAATGGTTCTGGGACGCCGCCCATGCCGCGGAATTGAATCCACGCCTTCGAGACGGCAAAATCAGCTAAATCCTTGCCCCACTGAAAGTGTAAGTAAGCGGCAAGTGCGATTAATAAAGCTGGAATCGTCGCTAAAAAGCCGACCACTTTAATGAGTTTCTCCGATTGTTTCGGCAAAAATGCTAAAACGATGATTCCTAGTAAAGGGGAGAATACTAGGATTGAAAGTGTCGATTGTAAATTCATCGTAAGTACCCCCCTGTTAACGCAAAGATGACGACGAGCAGCGCAAGGCTGAAAAAGGCAACAGCCCCATATGTCTGTACCTGTCCGGTCTGCATTTTCGAACCAGTTCGACCAAGGCCTTGGACAATTCCGACAACGCCCTTGACGAGTCCTTCCACGAGGAAGACATCAATGAAGCGAAGGAAATAGCTTAAGCCTTTTGTAAACGCGACGACTGTGAGTTGATAGAATTCGTCAACGTAATATTTGTTCAGTAAAATCGTGTGCAAGGTGTCCCCCGTGCCGCTGATGGTGTTGCGGGCGATGGAACGCTTGCGGTACATCAAGTAGGCAAAGTAGATTCCAGCTAAGGAAACAACGGTTGCCGCAATCATGATCCAGATTGGACCTTCGACATGGCCATGGCCGAGTGCCGGGTTGCCGTCAACGAGCCAGTCGCCAAGGAAGGAACCGAACCATGGTGTGTTCACATAACCAGCGATGACCGCTAAGACGCCTAGAAGAATCATCGGATATGTCATGTTGTTTGGCGATTCGTGAACATGCTTTTGTTCGCTGCGGGCTTCGCCGGTGAAGACCAGGAAGAACAAGCGGAACATGTAGAATGCCGTCATGAATGCTGCAATTAACGCCAAGAAGAAGAGGATTGGATGTCCGCCTTCCCATGCGGCGACTAAAATTTCATCTTTACTGAAGAAACCGGAAAGCCCTGGCACACCGCTGATTGCAAGTGTTCCAATTAAGAATAACGGACCGGTCAGCTTTAATTTTTTCCAAAGTCCACCCATTTCCTCGATGTTCTGCGTATGCACGGCGTGAATCACGGAGCCGGCTGCTAGGAATAGGAGCGCCTTGAAGAACGCGTGTGTCATCAGGTGGAAAACACCGGCGACATATCCTGCAGAGCCGAGCGCCAGCATCATGTAGCCTAATTGGCTCACGGTTGAGTAGGCAAGGACTCTCTTGATATCAGTTTGGACAAGTCCGATGCTCGCCGCAAAAATGGCGGTAAACGCGCCGATGACGGCAATCGTTAACAATGCGGTTTTGCTTGCTGCGAACAGCGGGAATAGGGCAGCCACTAAGTAAACCCCGGCCGCAACCATTGTTGCCGCGTGGATGAGGGCCGAAACAGGTGTCGGACCTTCCATCGCATCCGGAAGCCACGTATGCAGCGGGAACTGACCCGATTTGCCGACCGCGCCGATAAAAATCAGGATTGCGGTTAGGGTGATCATGGTGCCTGACACCGCGCCGGCATCGACTGCTGCGAAAATTTCGCTGTATTCAAAGCTTTTTGTTTCCCAGAAGAGCAGGATCATCCCAATGAAGAGTCCAACGTCCCCAATCCGGGTCATGATGAACGCCTTTTTCGCGGCGGCCTTTGCTTCTTCTTTGTAATAATAAAAGCCGATTAATAGGAAGGAACCGACACCAACAAGCTCCCAGAAAATATAGGTTTGCAGCAGGTTCGGCGAGATGACGAGCCCGAGCATTGCAAACGTAAATAGTCCTAAATAGGCATAGAATACTGGAAACCGCTCATCCCCGTTCATGTACCCTTTCGAGTAGGTATGTACTAAGAAACTTACGAGCGATACGATAAACAGCATTAATGCATTCAATTGATTCACTTCAAAACCCGCTGTTAGATGCAAATCTCCAATCGTGAGCCAGTCAAATTTCGTGCTATAGGTTGGCTCCGAAAAGCGCTCGAATAATACGAGAATCGAGAAGACTAGCGATGCCAGCGTGAGAAGAATCCCCACATAGGCGCTCGCCTCCTTCAGGCGCTTACCGAATAGAAGAAGGATCAAAAACGATAATAGCGGGAAAAGCGGTATGAGCCATGCATTCTCCATCATTATCACTATCCCCTTTTCGGGCGTGCGTGCGGCACTTACTGTGACTACCACCACCCGAATTTTGTCGAAATTGCTGTGCGGTGCCTGACACCCTTTTCCAGTTAAAGGGAAATGGTGCCTGACACCCTAGTTTTTGACACCCTAGTTTTTCATTGTGTCCATTTCATCAATGTTGACGGTTTTCCTTGTGCGGTATAGCGAGATTAAGATTGCTAGTCCGACTGCGGCTTCGGCGGCCGCGACGCTGATAGCAAACAGGGCAAATACTTGGCCTGTAATGGACGGCGCTATCCCGTATTTGCTGAAGGTGACCAGGTTAATGTTCACGGCATTCAGCATTAATTCAATCGAAATTAACACGATAACGGTATTTCTCTTGGTAAGCGCACCGTATAAGCCGATGCAAAATAAAATCAGGGCCAGTGCCAGGAAGGCTGAAGCGGGAACTGAACTCATTCGTCATCCGCCTCCTTCTTCTCATTCTTCGCTAAAATAATGGAACCAACTAAAGCCGCTAATAGTAACACAGAGGTTAACTCAAATGGAATGATGTATTTTGAGTAAAGTGCTTTACCGATTTGCATCGTGTTGTTTTCATGCAGCGCGGTTTGCTCTTGCTCAACATTGAAATTGTAGATCCCAATATAGACGGCAAAGGCAAAACCGAGAATCCCCAAAAATACGAGAAGTTTGCGCAATTTACCTGTTTTAGGTTCATTTTCATCATCATGCTTCGTTAACATGATACCAAACAGCATGATAATCGTAATCGCACCAGAATAGATTAAAACTTGCACGGATGCGACAAATTCTGCAGAAAGCAGCACGTAAATGCCGGCGATTGCTACAAAAGTAAAGATAAGGGCAACGACCATATGAACAACCTTGGTAAGGTTCAACAGAAGCACGCCGCCGATGAGCGCAACAAGTGCAAGGCCCATAAAAGCGAGGAATTCGCCTGAAAATGTCATGCTTTATTCACCTGCCGTATGTTTTCGTCGTTTTCATCCAGCCATTCTAGATTTTTAAATAACATGTCACGGCTATATTCAGCAAGCTCGAAGTTATTGGTCATAATAATGGCTTCCGTCGGGCAAACCTCCGTACATAGGTCACAAAGGATGCAAATCTCGAAGTTAATGTCGTATGTGTCGATGATTTTCCCCTTTTTCGCCGGGTCCGGATGTTTTTTGCCCGTTAATTGAATACAATCGGTCGGGCAAATGTTGGCGCATTGATTACAGACAATACACTTCTCCGGATAAAACTTCTGAATCCCGCGGAACCGGTCCGGCAGCGGCAGCGGCTTATTCGGATAATCATAAGTAACCTTTTCGCGCGTTAAGTTCTTTAGGGTATATTTCAAGCCTTTAGCAAATCCAAGCACGTTTTTCACCCCTTTTACGTTTTAAAGATGGTTTTCGGTGGTATTTAATAGTGTCAGACACCCTTTTACAGCAAATGGTAAATAGTGTCAGGCACCGCTTGACAGAAAATAACATTTGGTGTCAGGCACCGCGCCTTAGAAAAATAGTGATTTGAGTAAGGCGGTTAGGAATATGTTTGCTAGTGCGATTGGCAGGAGTACTTTCCAGCCAAATTCCATGAGTCTGTCAGCGCGGAAACGCGGTAACGTTGCGCGGATCCAGATATAGATGAAAACGACGACACTGAATTTAAGTGCAAACCAAACGGCACCTGGAATAAAGTTAAGGAAGCTGAATGGCGCAAGCCAGCCGCCAAGAAAGACAACGGTAATCAGTGCAGACATTGCGAATAAATAGACATATTCAGCAAGCATAAAGAATGCCCAGCGGAATCCTGAATATTCAACATGGTATCCTGCAACAAGTTCGTTTTCCGACTCTGGCAAATCAAATGGTGTCCGGTTTAGTTCGGCAATCGATGCAATAAAAAAGACGATAAAGCCGATTGGCTGTAATAGGATAAACCAGCCGTGCTCCTGATGCGTGACAATTTCATTTAAATTTAAGCTTCCTGTTAAAAGGATGACACCAAGGACAGACATCACGAGCGGGATTTCATATGAAATCATCTGGGCCGCTGCACGCATGCCTCCTAAGAGTGCGTACTTGTTATTCGATGCCCAGCCGCCTAGCACCATTCCAAAAACGGTTAATCCGGATACGGCTATGTAATAAAGCAGGCCGACCCCGATATCCGCAAATTGAAATTTATCGGTGAAAGGCATCGTCGCCAGGACCATGAAGGATGGCGCGAAGGCAATCATTGGTGCAATGATAAATAATGGCTTGTCGGCAGCTTTTGGGATAATGTCCTCTTTTAGTAACAGCTTAAGGACGTCAGCGACGGTTTGCAGCAGTCCCCATTTACCGCCGACCTGATTTGGACCATGGCGCAGCTGCATATAACCTAAGACTTTCCGCTCTGCTAAAATCCCGTAGGTAACGAAGCCTAAGACAATTAAAAGCAAGACAGCACCGAGTAAAAAGAAAATTGCAAAGTTAGCCCAACCGGGACTTGACTGGAGCAATTCTTCTATCATTAGCCGTCAACCTCCCCAAGGACAATGTCAATTGCCCCTAAAATAGCAATCATGTTTGCGATATTTTCGCCTTTTAATAGTTTTGGGAGAATTTGCAGATTATAGAAGGACGGCCTTCTAAACTTTAAGCGGTACGGTTCTTTTTTGCCGTCACTCGCAATATAGCAGCCAATTTCTCCGCGCGGTGATTCAATTCTGACAAAGGCTTCCCCTTTAGGTGCCTTAATAATCTTCGGCACTTTGGCCATAATTTCGCCTTCGGCAGGGAATTGCTCTACTGCTTGTTCAAGGATGTTCAATGACTGCTCAATTTCGGCAAGACGCAGATGGTAGCGTGCCAAGCAATCGCCTTCCTCAGATGTCGGAACATCAAATTCAAAGCGGTTATAAATCGAATAGGGTTCATCTTTACGAAGATCCCACTTCACGCCGGTACAGCGAAGATTTGGCCCGCTGAGTGAATAATGGAGTGCATCCTCTTTCGTATACTTGCCAATCCCCTTTACCCGATCGAGAAAAATTTCATTTCCGGAAACAAGGTCATGGAAGCCCTTTAGCTGTCCGCGCATATATGGAACAAAATCTCTTACTTTTTCAATCCAGCCCTCAGGTGCATCCCACTTTACACCGCCAACGCGCAT
The DNA here is from genome assembly GCF_001026695.1 of Neobacillus vireti. Lineage (GTDB taxonomy): Bacteria > Bacillota > Bacilli > Bacillales > Cytobacillaceae > Neobacillus > Neobacillus vireti. Next base: position 3,688 of record NZ_LDNB01000018.1, on the reverse strand, counting down.
ATAGTTGAACGTCAAGCGTGCCCCCGACAGCTCGTTCAGCATATTGATAATCATTTCGCGGTCACGGAACGCATAGATAAATGGACTCGTCGCCCCAAGGTCAAGGATGTAAGTCCCCCATGCGACAAGGTGACTCGCAACCCGGTTCAGCTCCATCGCAATCACACGCAGAAAATCAGCCCGTTCAGGAACCTGAATCCCCATCATTGTTTCGACCGCATGACAGAGGATATAATTATTTGTCATCGATGACAAATAATCCATTCGGTCTGTATACGGAATAATCTGTGTATATTGCAGGTTCTCAGCCAATTTTTCCGTCCCGCGGTGTAAATAACCGATGACCGGCTTTGCCTCGGTAATGATTTCCCCATCAATTTTTACGACCAGCCGGAAAACACCGTGCGTACTTGGATGCTGAGGACCAACGTTTAGTATCATTTCTTCTGTTCTGATCACTCTCTACACCTCCACATCGTACGGCTCATAATCTTTTCGCAGTGGATAGCCCACCCAATCTTCGCCGAGGAAGATGCGGCGCAAGTCCGGATGCCCGGTAAACTTTATCCCGAGTAAATCATACGCTTCACATTCGGGCCACTCCGCTCCAGCCCAAAGCGGCACGAGCGACTCAAGTACCGGTTCCCCGCGGTCAATCTTCACTTTTAAAGCGACTGATTGACGATTTTTGTATGAGTAGAAGTGAACATACACTTCCATATACGTTTCGAAGTCTGTCCCATGAAGCTCTGATAAATAATCAAACCCTAAGAGCTCATTATATTTTAAAAATTGAGCTATCTTAAAATATGTATCACGCTTCGCCACGAGTGTTGGAACATCCTTAGACAGTTTATTAATATAAGAATCTTCTAAAACGTCAGAACCTAGATTTTCCTCAATTACCTTGATGTACTTATCTAAATATGGCTGGTTGACTGATGGCTTTGCTTCTGCCGCCGGAGCTTCCGTACTGCCGGCTTTCCCTCCAGCTGCTGCTTTTGCTTTCGCTGCCGCCGCGGCCTTTGCCTTCGCTTTCGCTGCTGCAATCGCTTTCGCCTTCTCATCATCGCCGCCTGCCGCATCAGCTGCTGCGTCTCCTGCTCCGGCTGCTTTCGCCTTAGCCTTCGCCGCTGCTGCTGCTTTCGCCTTCGCTACCGCCGCTGCCTTTTTCTTCGCGAGGTCATCTGCATCTCCACCTGAGGTCGCTTCACTTGCGGTTTCCTCTGCTGGCGCTTCCCCCATCGCTTTTCGCTTCGCCGCTGCCGCTGCTTTTGCCTTCGCTACCGCCGCTGCTTTTTTCTTCGCGAGATCATCCGCGTCTCCACCTGAGGTCGCTTCACTTGCGGTTTTCTCTGCTGGCGCTTCACCCATCGCTTTTCGCTTTGCCGCAGCCGCTGCTTTTGCCTTCGCTACCGCCGCTGCTTTTTTCTTTGCGAGGTCATCTTTTTCTCCACCTGAGGTCGCTTCACTTGCGGTTTCCTCTGCTGGCGCTTCACCCATCGCTTTTCGCTTCGCCGCTGCCGCTGCTTTTGCCTTCGCTACTGCGGCTGCTTTTTTCTTTGCGAGGTCATCCGCATCGTTTACCGGCGCTGCTGCTTCAGCTGGTGGTGCCACTGGTTCTTCAGCCTTTACCGGCTCAACAGGTTTGGCTTCCTGCATAGGCTCCTCCGCCTGCTTCGGTTCCGATTCCTGCTTCGTTTCCGCCATGCCGGCTGCCTTGGCCGCCCGTTTCGCTGCCGCTGCTGCTTTTGCTTTTGCAACTGCCTCTTTCTTTAACTGTTCGAGATCCTTTTCCCCACTCATTGGTTAGATCACCTTCTTCCCAGTCTTCGCTTCATAGCGAATCTTTTCCTTTAACTTATTGATACCATAAATTAAAGCGGCTGGGTTTGGTGGGCATCCAGGTATGTATACATCAACAGGGACGATTTGATCGACTCCCTTAACAACAGAATATGACTTTACATACGGCCCGCCAGCTGTTGCACAAGAACCCATCGCAATCACCCATTTTGGCTCAGGCATTTGGTCATACAATCTTCGTAAAATCGGCGCCATTTTCTTCGTCACCGTTCCTGACACAATCATACAATCCGACTGGCGTGGTGACGTACGGAAAAACGAACCAGAACGGTCCAAATCATAGTTGGCCCCGCCAACACCCATCATTTCAATCGCACAACAAGCCAGACCAAAAGTCATCGGGTAGATCGAACTGCTTCGCGCCCATGCCTTAATTTGCTCCAGCGTAGTCATAAATACATTTCTCTGTAACTCTTCCATCTCTCGAGGTGAAATGTTGTCTAATTTTAGATCCATCGTAGCACCTTCTTTTTCCAAGCATAGATTAAGCCGATTAAAAGCATGGCAACGAAAATCAACATTTCAACCAATGCAAAAATCCCCAGCTTATCATAGGCCACAGCCCATGGATATAAAAATACCGTTTCCACATCAAAAATAACAAACATCAGGGCAAAAATATAATAGCGGACATTGAACTGTACACGGGAATCGTGAAATGGCTCAATACCGCTCTCATATGTGGTATACTTCGCATCACTCGGAACATGCGGACGCAAAAGCTTACCTAAATATAACGCCACCACCGGCAGCAGTACCCCCAGACATAAGAACGCAAAAACTATCAGATAATTATTCTGATATACATTTAAAAGTTCCATGCCCATCCCCTCCAATGTTGAAATAATTTAAACAAACACAAAATTGCAACCGAATACATTATAGCATTCTTACAAACCCATGTCGACAAGCCATCTTCACAAAATTGGAATTCTATCGCCGCGAAATTCTCGATTTAAAGGCACTTGAGAGCTCGCTCTCAAAAGAGCCTTTAAATCGGGAATTTTGCAAGCCGCAGCGACAGCGGAGGCGCTTCGGTGCGCTAGCACATGGCGATAGAAGTCCAATTTCACACCCAAACCGGACAGTCGACATGGGTCCCCTCCCCCTGAGCGTTTGCGTGATCTCGCAGAAATACTTCTTGAATACACTTCAGAGATGACGCAAAAGCGAATTGGCAAGCTGGTCAATGGAGGAAGGTCTTAGCGCACGTGATCTGGAGCGTCAGCGGAAGATGACGTGCATAGATCAGGGTTCGCAAGAACCCCAAAAAACGCTCAAAAATTTCGACAACAACCCTTATTTAATACCAAAAAACGACCATTGTCAGTGAGGTTTGTCATTAACTGTTAACAATCTATTACACTTTTTTTAGTTAATTAGTATTCTTCACTACATTACCTTCACTGTGTTCTCCCTACCATCATATTCATGAGGGGACAATTCATTCGATTTTTACAAAATCCAGGACATGTTTACCGTACGCAATACTAAATTACCTATAAAATGCTAAATAGCCAGTCGCAAGACTGGCTCAATCTAACTTTCGCTCCTTCATCTAATTATTAGGCTCTTTTTATAACGTACTCCTTCCATTAAAACCATTTAATTGACCTTTCCTTTTNTACTGTCCACTTTTCCTCATTTACTCTCCACTTCCGACGATTTACTGTCCACTTTTCCCCTTTTACTCTCCACTCCCTAAATTCCATCCACAAACAACTCAAATAGCCAGTCGCAAGACTGGCTCAATAGTCAAGTCCTTGATTTTGTGTAAATTTGCTAAACAATGTTTTCAACCAAATTTTGTTATGTCAAATAT
>NZ_LDNB01000017.1 GCF_001026695.1 Neobacillus vireti | reverse complement strand
TTACAAGGGTTATGAAATCCTGCGAATAAGTGAGCATTCGAGAGATATTCGTATCAAACTGAGGGAGTTCAATAAGAGAATGAGAAGTTTTATGTCGTATTTGAACCATGATTTGCAGGTAAATTAATTAACTGTAAGATTGAACTATATATATCAAAAATTTAGGAGGGTGTAGTAATGAAGGTCAAACGAATTGTTGCCAATGTTGAGACTCAGGATATATCTAAAGCAAAGTACTTTTACGGGGAAGTGCTTGGACTTGATCAACTGATGGATATGGGATTTATTGCAACTTTCGGTTCGCATGAGAAAATGGACACTCAAATTAGCTTTCTTTCTGAGGGTGGTTCAGGGACACCAGTGCCTGATTTGTCAATTGAAGTTGATGATCTCGATGATGCACTAACTCGCATAAAAAAAGCAGAGATTCCAATTGAGTATGGACCAATTGAGGAGCCGTGGGGGGTTCGACGTTTCTATGTAAAAGATCCATTCGGTAAGCTTGTTAATATTCTTAGCCATCTTTAAATAAATTAGATGACAGATGTGTTGAATATCAACTTTAAAAAGGTGTTTTTGTTGAATAGAAACAAATGAGTTAATGCTACACTTTACGACCATAATGTGTAATAAAAGAGAAGGTGCTTCTTCAACTCCCATGAAAATTAAAAAAGGTCAAAACCCAGAAAAAAGCATAACAAAATTAACCCAGTAAAAACGCTTTTTAAAAAAAGGCTGAGCCTTCTGAGTGTTCATTATTGAGTTGACAGATAATCAAGAACCATCCTTCTATAAAAAGTATAGAATTGGCTAACGCAACGACCAGAATAAGGATTAATCTCCCCTGAGTGCTACCCATATAGGGCGGACAGTCGGTGGTACACCGTGGTCGTCGGAGTCAGACTAACGGATGGGCTCAGAGGCACCATAGTTCAACGACCTTCTTCGTCAGCCATTAAACATTATGGACTTGGAATCTCATTTTCATTCTCTGTGGTGAAGCGCTGATTTTTGCGCTTCATGGATGGCTAACGGGTGCGTTGATCCTAGAAGGATTAACGCTTCTTTTTGTTGAATTTATTGAATTAACGAAGCAGGTTAAAACAAGAAGAATTTTTTTCTTTAACTTGAATACATATTGAGATAAGTAAATTCAAGGGGGGATTAGATGAAAAAGAGTTTACAGAAATTTGGTTATGTTTTATTTATTTCAGGTATTTTTTTATTCGGTTTAATGCATCTGTTGATTGCTTTATTCATTCCCAATTTAGCAGGTTGGAGTGACCCACCTGGTAAACTTACAACAGTTCTAAATGAAATAATTGGATGAGTTCCTTATACATTAAGTATTATATTATTTTCAATAGATACTTTGATTCTTATTTATGATTTATGGCAAACAAGGCAAAGTGAAAGAAGTTAATATTTTATAGACAGATGCATTGATTAAATAAGTGAACTCAATCTTCATTATAGTGCTTAACGGGTGCAAGAGTTAAAGACCCAGCTGTCATTTTTGGTGGCTTTTTTGGTTATTGAACTTAAGGAGCAGGTTTGTTGAAGTATCACTGCGATACGAAAAATTGTCAAACGTTCTTAACCAGTAGTACCTAAGTTCAATTATAATAGTGGTAGAGAAGTGATTATTACGCAGGAAGTTACTTTGTGGTTGGCTTTTGATTGGAGGTCTATTAGCATTCATATCCCCGTACTGTTTACCGCTTTATCCATCTTATATATATGATATAGCAGTATCCGATATTAGAAATACCTCATTAGCTGTACGAAAAACGTGAAGGATAGTTGATTTTAGGGGTGAAAAGAGTGAATCCTATGGAAATGCCATTACCTGAATTATACTACAATGTTGCAACAGCCCCTTTGTATATTTTTCAACTAATATTCTGTATTGGCTTCTTAATATTTACCCGGAAAGAAAAAGGGTGCCTCATATTAATTCCAAAACTTTATTCCCTATTTATTATTGTTAATTATTTAGTTGCACTATATTTTCGCATTTTTTATTATTAGATTTATTCATTAAACGGTGCAACATTCCTATAATAAGTTTGTAAACAATTATACTATAAACTATAGGGCTGCTTTAGTAAAAAATATCAAAAGGTGATCTAAAAATGAGTATAAAAGTTAAACTAAAAGATATTATTGAGGAAATGGAAATACAGTTTGAAGAATCACGTTCTTTACTAAATATTAAAACAGGTGAAATAGTGATAGTGACCTCGGAGGACCTGAGAGCTGCTGAGGACGAACAACCATTTGATCATTTACCTGAATGGGAACGTGAAAATAGAATGCTGGCAATTGATGTGGTGGAAAACTTTGAAAATTATATAGATTTACCTACTACATATGATGTGAATGAATATGAGTTAATAGAAAACTTTTGCCTAACAGTGAGTGATCAACGAAAGCAGGATTCTTTATCTAAGGCAATTAAGGGAAAGGGTGCCTTTAGAAGATTTAAGGACAAAATTATAGATTATGGATTAGAAGACCAATGGTATTCATACCGAGACAAGTGTTATAAACAAATTGCGATTGAATGGTGCCGGGAAAATAAAATAAACTTTATTGAATAGAGTAAACAGGAGGTGATTACTAAAATATTTGGTAATCACCTTTTATTATTGAACTAAAGGGCAGGTTAGCTTAAGTGTATTTCTTCACAAAGTTAAAAAATCGAATTTTCCCAATTTTTAATTATAACAGCTTGCGTTGTTTCTGGAATATTGAACTTCGCTACCTGTTTAAATTAAAATGATTCCTTTCTTCTGACAGACTTATTAAATTTCGAAAACAATCAATACCTTCATCTTTTCGTATAGAAAAACTTATTAAGGAACATGCACTAGAAAAAATATAAATCATATATAGGTGATATCCCGTTTGAATGCTTGAGGAGGATATTATGAAACCTATGTTACCTAGTGAAAAATTTTTCGGTAATTTAGAACTAGTTTATGCATTTTATGGCGCTATGCCTACAGGTGTTACTGTTTCAGAAACCGGTCGTATTTTCATATGCTTTCCGAAATGGGGTGACGATGTTAAATTTACGGTGGCGGAAATTGTTGAGGATAAATTGCAGCCTTATCCTAATTTACAAACCAATTTGGTTAATCCCGAGAATATCACAATGACTTTCATCAGTGTCCAAAGTGTAGTTGCTGATGGAAGGGGAACGCTTTGGATATTAGATACAGCGGCACCCAATTTTTCTGAACCTATTAAAGGGGGGGCAAAATTAGTCGCTGTTGATTTAGAAACCGATACAATAAGAAAAGTATATACCTTTACAGAAGATGTTGTCCTGCCTACAACTTACTTGAATGATGTCCGTTTTGATTTTCGTGTTGGAAAAGTAGGTTATGCCTATTTAACCGATTCTTCTTCAAGCGGACCAGGAGCTATTATCGTTGTAGATTTATCAAATGGAAACGCGTTTAGACGGTTAAATGGGGCCAATTCAACTTCACCCGATTCCTATTTTTTACCGAAAGTAGAAGGTCAAATTTTAATGAATCGAAACAAAGACGGTTCAACTTCTCCATTTAGATTGGCATCTGATAGTCTTGCGATTTCTCCCGAGGGAAAGATATTATTTTTTGCTCCACTAACCAGTCGTCATTTGTTCTCGATCTCAACAGAAGCCCTGAGAGACAGAACGATACCGGACATGGATTTACCTTATCATGTAGAGTATTGGGGAGAAAAAGGTGCGTCTGATGGAATGATCACCGATGCAAAGGGAACTGTTTATGCTGGAGATTATGAGAACAACAGTATCCGTAAGATATTGCCCAATGGCATAATGGAAACTATCGCACATGATCCGAGAATTTTGTGGCCGGATACTTTTTCAATTGGTCCAGATCAATATTTGTATGTCATTGTGAACCAATTACATCGACAGCCTAGATTTCATTATGGAAAAGACTTACGACAGAAACCTTATAGTTTACTTCGTATCAAAATTGATGAATTTCCTGCTCCGACCTTTTCATAATAAAAATAGTTAATTAATTGTTTTCATTATATAGTGTAAAACAAACACGAGTAAGCAAGGGGTATTAACTTTATTTACTTCTGCCAAATAAACTCAAAATGGTTTAATCGGAACAGTTTATTTGGTGAGTCTTAAACTGTTCCTAGAAATTTTTTATAATGTCGGTAAGTTCAATGCTGTATTGATATTATCTAAATCCAAACTGATCTGTTCGTTTGTATCCCAAGCATGATTCCATCCTTTTTCTACCATATACACGGATATTTGTTCATGCATATCAAGAGCTTCCACTAAATGGCGAGTGAGCATTTCTTTAATTTCCGGTGTTCCTGACTCCGTAACTGCCATGGCATAATTTCTAATTCCACTTTTAGCTGAAATGAGTAGATCCATTGCAACGACTTGATCCGATAGTCCGTCCATACCCGTTAAAGTTTCAATGATTGGATTCATGTTCATTCATCTCCTAATTTACTGCTTAGCGTTGGAAAGGATAGAAGCATATTCTTGTAATTGCCTCGTAGATACATCAATGTCTTGCTGCATAATATCTTTTAATAGCTGATCTGTAACTAACGCTTTCATCGTTTTGGATTTAGTTAAACAAGTGGTCTTAAATGCAGCCATCTCATGGACCTCAAGAACTTCATGTAAGGCGTAGTTCATTTTTTATACCTCCTTCCTCAAGGTTTCAACACGACTTTTATACAATCATCCATTTTTGTGTCAAAAATCTCATAGCCACGCTTTGCTTCACTAAGTGGAAGTACATGACTTACGACATCTCCTGGATCAATTCTTCCGGTCGTAACTAATTCAAACATATATGGCATATAGTGGATGACAGGTGCTTGACCGGAGCGGATATTGATATTTCGCTGCATAATATCTCCAAGAGGGAAACCATTATATCTGCCGCCGTAAACGCCAGTAACTTGAATTATCCCGCCTTTACGCACTGCTTGTGAAGCCATGATAAACGCACTTAATGCTCCGCCTTGAAGCTTCATTCCGCTTGCAAGGAACTCCATATCAGTCATTTTACCGTCCATACCAACTGCATCAATGACAACATCAGCGCCGCCTTTGGTGATTTCCTTCAGGTAACTTCCTACATTCTCATGGTCCTCAAAGTTAACAATTTCTACTTTGTTGGTGCGCTTTGCGTGCTGCAGGCGATAATTGACATAATCAACGGCAATGACTCGCTTTGCCCCTTTTAACCAACAGAATTTTTGAGCAAAAAGACCAACCGGACCACAGCCAAGAACAATAACTGTATCTCCATCACTTACACCTGCATTGTCAACACTCCAAAAACCAGTAGTCATCGCATCGGCAATAACTGCTAACTTTTCATCTGGTTCTTCACAAGTCTCTGGAATTTTGAAATGAGTAAAGTTGGCAAATGGCACTCTTAAATATTCAGCTTGCCCACCTGGATAGCCACCCGTCGTACCAGAATATCCGAAATAGGCACCCATATCACCATTATCATTTGAATTATCACATTGGCTTTCCAAATGGTTTTTACAGTAATGGCATTCACCGCATGCTATATTAAAGGGGATAATTACTCGATCTCCCTTTTTTAGTTTAGTCACACCTGGACCAACTTCTTCGACGATTCCCATTGGTTCATGGCCAATAACATAGTTTTCTTGCAGGTTAGGAATCATGCCATGAATTAAATGTAAATCAGACCCACATATAGCTGAACTCGTTACTTTAATAATCATGTCATCTGGTTTTTCAATCTTTGGATCTGGAACTTCTTTGACTACAACATTTTTAATACCTTGGTACGTTACTGCCTTCATTGGTTACAGCCTCCAGTGTTAGTGATCATCAGGTGTCCGATCAAACATACCTTTTCTATTGGTCTCAACAGGGAATAGATTCATTTTGCCAATCATCAATGTATTGTTGGCAGAGAGTTGATCTAGTTTATACTGTTCACTTAGTTCGTATGGATGGAACCATTTTTTATTAATCATAAGTTCTGTAATTTCTTGGTGCATGGCAATCCCTTGCTTTAAATGTTTTCGTAAGAGCTTTCTAACATCAGGTGATGCTGACTCCGTTAATGCGGCCGCAATATTGCGAACACCTTCTTTGGCACGAAGAAGTAAATCCATCGCAAATGTGGTATCTGCTAGCTCTGGTACGTGTAGCGAGTTTATAGGGTCTAAATAGTCATTGTTCAATGAATTTGCCTTCCTTTCAATTTATTATTGGTGTTGGCCGGTTTTGAGGAACAGGCGCTTCAAAAGGTGCACGTTGATAAATTGCCTGTAATTCTCCAAGTGCTTGCATGGATTGTTCAACATCTTTTTGCATTAATGCTCTCAAATCATGATCAAATACCAGTCCTTGCATTAGTTTTGATTTCGCTAAGCAAAGGGTTTTAAAATTAATAACTTCATGTAGATCCAATGACTCATGATCGGCTAATTTTTGAATATCCATTTTGGTTCCCTCCTTTTTGACTAACTACAAATACAAAGGTATTATTCCAAATTTACAATGAATCATTCTTTAATAGTTTTTTTAAGAGGTAGGAAAAACGCTGATTAAAAGGGCATAGGATTAACCCATACAACTTAGGAAAAGAAAATGAAAACTTCAAGCTGTATCTATTTAAGAGTGTCTATTATTGGGGTCCTGCCGACAAAACGGGAATATTAGACTTGGCATTAAACTAAAATCATAACTATCGAGTGTTTTCTGGACAGAAAAAGCAGCTTGTTTAAGCCTTCTTTGTCTTTGATTTTCTTCTCTAGACTCTGATTCTGCTTCTAGTAATGCTAATAGGAATTCCTCATAGCTTAAGTTACGATCCTCAGCCTCTTTTGCGAGAGAACGATATTGTGCAGAAATAGTCGGAGTCTGTAGTTGTGTAGATAAGTGATCTGAAAGTAGTTCAGTTGTCACCTCCGCGTGCCTCCTGTCAAATTGTTTAATGGTACAATGTGTGAGATCCTGATTTTTGTCATTGTCAGGTGATTTTTTACAGCAATTGCTGCGCCTTGTTATTTTCATCTAATTAGTTTTTTACAGCCTGCATTTTTTATTTTTTTAAAGAGATACTATATAAAAATAAATAAAAGAGGTAAGAGGTATGCACGATAAAGGGAGGATTACAGCCTATCAAATGGCACTGATGATATATCCAACGATTTATGCCACAGCTGTTCTAATGGTTCCAGCAATTACAGGTCAATATGTGGGACGCGATAGTTGGGCAGCTCCCATTTTAGGTTCCTTAAATGGATTTTTTACTGCTTATGTCCTTTATAAATTACATAAGATGTATCCAAATGAATCACTTATTCAATATAGTAAACATATTATTGGGCACTTTCTAAGTAAAATACTTGGATTATTCTACCTGTTCTTTTTCTTGTATATGTGTGGGTTCATTTTAAAGGAGTATTATTTTTTCGTTGGAATTTCCCTTTTACCAAAAACTCCAATGATTGCAATTATAGGAAGCACTGTTATTATGGCATCTCTCGCTATAACTGGAGGAGTAGAGGTGCTTGGGAGAGCTTCCCAACTATTCATTCCTATTTTCATTCTCCCTATACCGATATTTACAATCATGCTTCTTAAAGACTTGGATCCAAAGAATGTTCTACCAATCTTGGAACATGGGTTGTTACCTTTGCTTCAAGGTTCCGCTGCCCCGCAGGCTTGGTTTAGTGAGGTATTCCTTATATCTATGTTTCTCCCCTTTTTAAAAGATCCTGAAAAAGGATTGAAATGGAGTTTTATCTCAGTATTTGCGGTTATGCTTAGTCTTGTTAGTTTAAATTTACTGACTACTTTCCTATTTGGAGAGATGACTGCTAGTTACACTTTTCCTGTTTTCAAGGCTGTACGGTTTATCAGTCTTTCTGATTTTTTTGAACATTTAGAAGCGGGAATTATCACTATTTGGATTTTAGGTGCGTATATCAAAATTACAGTCTTCTATTATGCATTAGTTTTGGGTACCGCACAATGGTTGAACCTTTCAGACTTCAAGCCAATCGTTTTACCATTCGGTATATTAATATCTCTATTTGCTATTTGGGAATTCGCTAATTTACAGGAACAGTTTGAATTTTCAAAGTCCATCTTCCCGTTTTATGTTCCATTTATGTTAACTGTTCTACCAACAATATTATTGATTATTGCTAAGATACGGACAAGAAATACTATAAAGAAAAAGCCACCACGTATATCAAATTATTAGAAAAGGTTGATTTTCAAATATTTTATCTCAGACCCTTCCTTTTCTGTTTTGATCTTTTTGATCGAAAATCAACTAGTCAAATAAAAAATGATGTTTTAGTAAATAGGAAATTCGCTAACAGAAAGGACTTGTTCAACTTGTTTCGAATTTTAAAAAAACGTCCTCAAAAACAACATCCTATTGAAGGAATGAGTAACCGAAATCTTCCCCTGTCATCAGAGTTGGATAAAAATCTTCAGATTCTAAAATCCATTTATAAGGGTTGCATCGATGTAATCTATCATCCTTTTTTAATTGCCGGAAAAACAAAAGCACTCCTTGTATATATTGATGGCTTATCTGATACAGAACAAATAGATTCTAGCGTCCTTGCTCCTTTAATGTCTAAAACAATTGATAAATCGATTAATCTTCAAGAGACATGTGAAAATATACAATTATCAAATATACGAGTAGTCAAGACATATGATGATTGTATAAAGAACATTTCTAATGGAAACCCTATCCTTTTAATGGAACATGAGGAACAAGGAGCGGCTTTAGGACTAGCCAAATGGGATAAGAGGTCCATTATAGAACCTGAATCCGAAAGCGTAATCCGGGGACCAAGAGAAGGATTTGTGGAAACATTGGGAGTCAATATTTCCATGCTTCGGCGAAAAATCAGAAGCCCTAACCTAAAAATGATTAAAATGAATATCGGGAGTTATTCTGATACAAGTATAATCATTGCTTATATAGAGGGAATTGCTAATCAGTCATTAATAGATGAGGTTCAAAACAGACTACAGAAAGTCGAAGTCGACAGTGTTTTGGAAAGTGGATATATCGAGGAATTGATAGAGGATAATGTTTTTTCACCGTTTCCGCAGTTACTTGATACGGAACGACCAGATGTCGCCTCAGCTAACCTATTGGAAGGACGTGTCGTCATATTAGTAGATGGTACTCCTTTCGTTCTAATTGCTCCTGTAAGCTTTTTTTCTTTTTTTCAGGCACCTGATGACTATTACCAACGTTATTTGATTAGTTCTGTTATAAGAATAATGCGTCTTTTCTTTATGTTAATTTCTGTATTCTTGCCTTCGCTTTATGTCGCAGTTTCCAGCTTCCATCAGGAGATGGTACCTACAACCTTGCTATTAAGTATGGCATCGTTACGGGAAAGTGTCCCATTTACTGCCTTGATAGAGGCATTAATAATGGAGATTGTTTTCGAAGCGCTTCGTGAAGCAGGGCTCCGTCTACCTAAACAAATCGGAGCTGCAGTAAGCATTGTAGGGGCATTAGTTATCGGGCAAGCTGCTGTTCAAGCAGGGCTTGTTTCTCCTCTCATGGTAATTGTTGTGGCGATTACAGGCATTGCTTCTTTTATGGTTCCTCGCTACTCAGAAGGAATTGCTTTAAGATTGATTCGCTTTCCCATCATGATGCTTGCTGGAACGATGGGGCTACATGGATTAGTGTTTGGTTTTATTGCGATAGTCATCCATTTATGTAAATTACGCTCTTTCGGTGTTCCATATCTTTCACCAATAGCCCCAACAATAGGACGAGAAATGAAGGATGCTTTTATACGTTCTCCTTGGTGGATGTTAAATACACGACCACATTTAACTGGAAGAATTAATAAGTACAGGCAGGCTCCCAATCAGCAACCAAAACCAAAAAAATAGATGAAACTTACTGAAATTTAAAGGAAAGGAATTGAAAGAATGAATGATACTTTGTCGAATAATTAAAGCTATTCTTTCCTTCTTTCTTGTTCTTTCACAGTGTGTTTTGCTAACTGGTTGCTGGGATAATAAGGAACTAAATCAATTAGCCATCATAGTAGGAGCAGCCATCGATAAAGAAAAAAATAATAAAATTAAATTAACTGTTCAAGTCTTCCTTCCTCAATCACAAAGTGGTGGGCAACAAAGTAGTTCTAGTAAGGCCCAAGTAGAGATCAAATCAGCTGTTGGAACAAACCTGGCTGATGCTGCATCCAATCTTCAACGGGAATATTCACGCAGACTTTTTTGGGGACATTGTAAAACATATATCTTTGGCCGATCCCTCTCTGAAAAAGGGAACCTCGGAAGACAAATTGACTTCATAGACCGTCACCCAGAGCCTCGCGAGGAATCTCGTTTATATGTCAGTGATGGAAAGGCATCTGACATTTTACAGCTATCACCTTCATTAGAAAAATATGTTGGAGATGTGCTTCGAAAGATGTCGGAAATGCATGTTGGTGCAAATATTACATTGAAAGATTTTGAACTGATGGTTACAAGTGAAGGAGGAGGTGCACTATTACCGCTTATTAAAATCAAGCATCAAAATAATGATGATAGGAAAATGAATGTCTCTCCCATCATTGGTGGCACAGCTATTTTTATGAGAGATAAAATGATTGGGAGAATTAATGAAGTTGAATCAAAAGGATTATTATGGGTAAGAAACCAAAATGAATTACCTGAAATAACAGGGTATCCCAAAAAAGGGCAAACCATTTCACTATATCTGAAAAGAACAAAGACAAATCTGATTCCAAAAATTGAAAAAGGAAAATGGAGTGTCACTATATATATATCAAAGGAAGGGATGATTGTTCAAAATGGAAGCAAAATAAATATTATGAGTAAGAAAAATACAAAAAGAGTAGAAAATTATATAGAAAAAGACGTTTCTATTTCCATAGAGAAAGCCCTTAAGCAGGTAAAAGATGGAATGAAGGTGGATCCCTTTGGATTTGCTACTGCTTTTCATCGTAAATACCCAAAAGAATGGGAAAAAGTAAAAGATCACTGGGAAGTTGTTCTTCCAGATATCTATGTAGAAACGAAAGTTAAGGTACATGTACTCGAGCCTGGGTTGTCGACCACTACTTTGGAGTGAAATGAAAAAGGAGCAAAAAATGAAGATATTTGAGCTTATAGGAATATCCATATTAGTTTTTCTGATCCATTTACTTGAATGGCGGAAGTTATATCCTAATCAAAAAAAAAGAAAAAAGAATACTTGTGACCTTAACAGCAATAAGCTTGCTAGTTGCTATCTTACTTCTTTACTTTCCAGAAATTCCGGGTCCAACTCAAATTATTAGTTCCCTCTTTTTCCCGCTAGGGAGGATGCTTAAATAAAATATCAATCACTTGAATTTCAATCTATCCAATCAGCCAAGTTATTGATGGAAGGACTAGATATTATTAAAAATATGAATGATTCCGGTAAACGGAAGGGTTCCAGAAGGAGCTCCTCTTGGTTCCCTGTATCTGCATTCGCCACTTGAAATGTTGGAAGAACGGAAAAGGATACCACCGATAATGCAATCAATAATTTTTTCATATAATCACCTCTTTCCAGGGTCCCCCCCATAATCGACTATCTTGTTTTTGTCAAGTTTATTGTGTCAGTTCTTTAAAAAAAATAAAAAAAGATGCGGCAGAAGCCGCATCTTTTTATTGTGGTAATTTATCAAATTCATACATTGAACCCATAATATTTCCATCATTATAGAAAATGATAACCATATCGAACTTGTTATTTTTGATGTAATCACTCGCCGTGATTTCCCTGTTGAACCTCATATCAAATACTGAAGTTTTATAAAAATGGTGAGCAAGAGGGAATACCGCTGCATTCGAATAGGAATCTTTTAAGATTAAAACATTTAACTTGTTTTGGCTTTTCTTATTAATGATATTGAATTCTCCTAAATCCCATGTAAATGCACTTCCATATTTGAAAGTTCCTGTTTTATTCACCAATTCTTCTGCGTAAATGTTTGAATATGGCACTTTGTTCTCAGCAGAAACCGCACCTCTGTATACATCATAGTCTTTAAATGAATAGGTCTTTGGAATATACTGACAAACTGTATCCGCATATAAACTGACTTGATTAAATACCATTCTGTTAAAACTACCTGAGAATGGATAACCATTGTAACATTTGTGTTCATAGTCAGACTTCTTAACATCACTTGATACTGCTTCATAATCTTTGTGTATTCTTTTGGTTATGAGCTTATATGCTAAAAAGCCGCCTTTTTCATTCCAGTGGTGATCCGTTTTGTAATAATAACTTTTGACCGTTTCGTAACCATCTTTCTCGTATTCAGGTCTAAAGTCTTCGTAATTGACTACCGTTCGGTCCAAATGTGAAAGCAAGTATTGTTTATTCTTTTCCCCTACACCTTCAGGTAAATATTTTGGTAAATCTCTTTGAGTCATATTAGTCTTCGATGGTACAGGGAAGTAATATAGCTTTGTTCCTGATTCACTTAGTGTTTTACCTAGTTCATTTAATGCTTCGGCTGATTTTTTCAAATCATCTTCCGGCGTATAAATGGCAGGTTGATTGTATATCCATCCGTTTTTCCCAATGTAATAACCGTTTACAAATGTTTTCGGTGATAAAATTTGTAATTTTGTGTACAATCCGACCCACTTGTCTCGTAATAAAAATTGGTCTGAAAAATATGTTTCGTATTGTTTGAAAAATTCTCCGGAACGAATGAGGCTTAAATCCTTCACAGGTTCTTGAGACAACGTGCGATTTTCGAAAACAGATGATGGACGGTCTGTTTGAAGTTTTGAAACGATTCCAAACCCAAAGATGACAACTAAAAAACTAATAACTAGAGCATAATGACTAATTTTCATATGTTCAAACCCCTTTTAAAAACGGAAATATATAAATGGATTGTATGTTGAATTCACTAAATACATTGTAACTACCAACAGCAATCCAATATAAGTTATATTTCCGATAACTTCTTTACTAATTAACACCATTGGTTTTGTTTGGAAAGACTTTTCTAGTTTTTCTTTGAGATATGGGTAAATAGGAAAGACAAACAAAACAGCAATCAAGAGCATGATTGTATTGTCATGAAGAAGCAAAATGGTTTGATTGTTATAAATCTGACCTCCAAAACCAAACATTGTTTTTATGAACCCATACGAATAGGAGAAGTTATCTGCTCGGAAAAATACCCATCCAACCATAACGATGACAATAACATAAATATGTCTAATAGGTGTCCACAATTTTTGGAGAATGTTTTGCATAAACAACCTTTCCATGCTAATGATAACGCCGTAGTAAAAACCCCAAGCCATAAAAGTCCAACTAGCCCCATGCCAAAATCCTGTGATAGTCCATACGATTAAAATGTTTCGGTATATTTTCCACTCGGAAACGCGATTCCCTCCAAGCGGGATATAAACATAATCTCTAAACCAGCTTGATAAAGAAATGTGCCAACGTCTCCAAAATTCAGATATACTGTTTGCAATATATGGATAGTTGAAGTTGATTGGAAATTCAAATCCGAACATTTTAGCTAAACCAAGTGCCATATCACTGTAACCTGAAAAGTCGAAATAGAGCTGAAGTGTATAAGCCATAATCCCAATCCAAGCCGTTGATTGGCTTAAATCAGCAGGACCTGTAGCAAATACCGTATCCGCTATTTCTCCAAGAGGATTGGCTATCAATACTTTTTTCGATAATCCAATTATCAATTGCTTAATTCCAACTGCAAATAACGTTATATTGTGAATGCGATTTTTTAATTGATCTGCAATTGTGTTATAGCGGATAATAGGACCTGCTACGAGTTGTGGGAAAAACGTTATGTAAAGTGCTAAATCCCATAAATTTTTTTGTGCTTCGTTTCCCTTTCTATACACATCAATGATATAGCTCATTGCGTGAAATGTGAAAAACGAAATACCGATAGGGAGTGGAATAGGGTTGTTGTTTATATGAAGATTAAACAACTGATTGATATTTTCAATTGCGAAATTACCATATTTGTAGAAGCCCAATAATGACAAATTTGCCAGTATTGAAATCCACAGTGCGGTTTTATGCGCAAAACTTTTTCCGCGGGAACGTTGAACCACTAACCCAAAACAGTAGTTCATTACAATTGAAAATATCATAAGGAAGACATATTTTGGTTCCCCCCATGCATAGAACACTAAACTCACAAGCAACAAAACGGTGTTTTTTAACTTATCTTGTGCAAAATAATAAATCAGCAGCACAATAGGTAAAAAAACGTAAAGAAAAACAAGATTGCTAAATACCACTAAGCTTCCCCCTTGTGCATATATACTATATTGAACAACAATAATTATTATACAATTTTTATTTATGCTTAAGAAGTACCGAAATTGAACGACTTGCAAATGAAAAAAATTATAAATACAGTGATGTCGGTCAATGGCTATACATCGCTAACGCCGGAGGCGGTGAAGAATTTATCTTGGCTGTTGAAGAACGCCAAGGAAAGAACGGAATTTAAGCAAACAAATTACCCATTGTGGGAGGAACTTTCTCTCCTGAAAAAACAATCAAAGGGATTAATGCACGAGGAAATTGAACATAGGTTTAATGCCATTTTTGAAAAGTATGAACCTTAATCTTAGAAAATGATCAGTATAAGCAACGAGTGAAAAATCTTATTCAACTAAAGGGTGCTTGAGTTGAAGATGAGTTGCGGCGGCAGCTCTTTTTTTGTTGATCAACTAAAGGAGCAGGTTAGTGGAATAAGGAATCCATTTTTAATATTTTCTGACAAAACCGAAACTTCCGAACATCACCTAAAGTAATACAGTATAATGTAATTAATGGAAATATGGCGAATTAATGGAAATAGCCTGACAGTGGGGGATGGGTATGTTTTTCTTTAATAAAGAAGAAGTTTATATTGGATATTCAATGGAGGAATTTTCTAAGGTAAGAGGAATTTTAAAAAGTAAGGGCATTAAATATACCTACAAAGTTATTGATCATTCAACACAATGGAGAGGAAATGGGACAACTAGGGGGAACTTTGGGAGTATTGGAATGAACAAGAATTACGAAAAACATTATGTTGTTTCTGTTAAGAAAAAAGAAGCAGAGAATGCAAAATATTTTATTCATAGCATTTTACATTCATAAATCTTATTGCACTACCGGGTGCGATACTTCAATAACGAAGGATCGCTTTTCCTTATTGTAGTAACGAAGCAGTTTAATTTAAGTGTAATTATTCACAATCTGTATTATTAAATGTCCTTTTCCTCCACTCAAAAAGACTCCACCAGATGAAAAAGGAGAATGAATTCATTATGAAATCATCCCCTCAAATAGTTTGAATATGCTTATACTTATATTACTCATCAATGACTCGCTAAACGTTTTTCAAAATCCGCCTTAAACAATAGAATAGCATCAATATTTACAGCAAAATCATGGTCACTGATATTAAAATTAGTTATAAACTCGTCAGATTTCTCACGAACCATAATTGTCGGACGGATATTGTCTCCAATAGCGTCCTTAGTTACAGTACTTCCATAGAAATACCAGTTAGTTTGAGTAGGCGCATTTGCTGCATTCTTAGATAAGTCATTTTTTATTAATTCGCATAATTGATCCATAAAATCTTCATTAAGCTTAATGGTTTTTCCATGGTGACCATCAACAGATATATCAGCATATCCATACCAAATATTCCTACTTGAAAGCTTTCCGTCTATTGAAGTGTATGTTTCATCAAACAAAATCTTCATTTCATACCCTCCGTCAGTATAAAATTTCTTCACACGATTATACACCAATTAGAAAATGTAAAATAGCTTGCTGTTAGTCTCACTATACTGGTAAGAGTTAGGCAAGCTAACTTCATAGTAGGGTTCCTCCTAAAGTTGTGAGTTAGAGTGGTGTCTATATCCATATCTTACTGAGGGGCTTTATTTTTTTAAAACCTGATATTTAACGATCTACAGGAATGCGATCGTTTCTGACGTAATCTGCTTTTGGAGACAAGGTCATCTCACTGTCTGGTAAACGAGGGCTATGGCTCCAGAATCAAATGTCTTGTTTTCGATAAGTTTAAGATTGACCTTCTCCTTGTGACCTTGGAATAACGGCAACCCGCTGCCGATCAGGACGGGAGAAACCGTAATTTTATACTCATCTATTAAATCAAACTGCATAAGGTAGTGTGCTAACCTAGGACTGCCGAGGATGACCATATCCTTGCCTGGCTGCTGTTTGAGGTTCTTGATCTCTTCCTCGACATCTTCTTTCACCAGTCTGGAATTGTTCCATTCGACTTTCTCGAGCGTCGTGGAAAAAACGATTTTGGTTGTCTTTTCGATCCACTCGGCATGATTCCGTTCATGCTGCGAAGCTGAGGGGTTCGAAGGCACAGATGTCCAGTAACTGTGCATCATCTGATAAGTCCCACGTCCCCATATGACAGTGTCGGCAGTACTCAGAATTTCTTTCGCGTGTTTCTCCAAGTCAGCATCGTAGGAAACCCAGCCGATGTCCATTTCACCGTTTGGACCTTCTACAAAACCGTCAAGTGATGCGTGCAGAAATAGAACGAGTTTTCTCATTTTTAGTTCTCCTTTGTTCATAAGGGATATTTTTTTCATACTTCTTTACCTCCAATGTAAGTATAACCAATTTTTTATAAATTTGGGTAAAGTTCTATAAGTTACACAAATTAAAATAAAAAACAGGCAATGCCTGTTTTATGCTTTTGTCCAATATTTCAGACTGTTCGATTCATAATAACGCGTTCTTCATTTCAAGGAGTGCAGCCGTATCGTCTTTTTGACATAAAAAAAGAATCACTCTCCTCGGGAAATTGTTTTATTATTTATGCTATTCCCAATTCTTGTGTCAAATACGTTATCAAAAATATTTGATTTATTTTTCAGACGGAAATAAAAAGGGAAGAGCAAATCATATTTAAGCCAAGTTTGTGAAGGATTACACTTAAACATACGGGTGCAAGTGTTGAAGTTCCGGCTGACATAAAGCCAGCTTTTCTTAGGGATATTTAGGTGCTTATATAACTGTTATCATTGGTTTATTTGTAAATAATTGTTTGATAATTTCTTACCCATTATTCTACGAAAGGGTTAAACATTTTTTAAGCGAGTTACCATCCATTATTATTTTTGGGCACTACTACATTCTTCCAGGTTGTTTAATAGGGGAACTCCTATTTCGAAAATATGTACAGTCAAAGACCTTTTTAACAGGTGTCATTCTTTTTGGGTTGTTAGGATTCATATATGGAGCAATAATTACTGGTTTCCAATCGGACAGCGATATATTTTTAATAACCACAATTGTTGGCTCTATAATGTTTTATTTATTTCGGAGAGAATTTTTGCTAAAGGGTTAGCGTCGAATGTCCACCTCCTCTTAATAGGTGAGAGCTATTTGACGCTACATTATAACAACAAACATTGTGAAGAACTGTACTTAAGCTAACTAGGTGCAAGAGTTCAAGACCAGGCTGCTATTTTGGCTGCTGTTCTTATTGTGCTAACGAAGCAGTTTAGTTGAACAATCGTTATTAGCTTTTATTCAGCAATGCTATCAATGACCCCGTGCTTTTGGTTTATTGGAAGTGCTGCAAAAGTAGGGTAATGTAATTTTTTCTATTCGATTAGGGAGGTTTGTTTTCCGAAATATCTGTATCTTCAAAATTATTTGTTCGCATAACTTTCCTCTTATTATATAATTTACCATGTAAACAAATATATTTTTAGGGGAGATTCATATTATGTCCGATGCTGCGATAATCTTTGGTGGGATTGTAGGAATAATAGTAATGTTAACTTTCATAAACTACAGACAAATTAAGTATACCTCAAAAACAGATGACCTTTTAAATGAAATTTTAAAAGAGCTAAAACAAATGAATAATGGGGACCACTAATTATGAAAAAGGTACTAAGAAGGAGTATTTTGATATGTCCCAACACATTAAGGGATTATATTTTGTTAAGGTAAAAAAAGATTGTAAAGAGTTTCACTTAAACTAACGGGTGCTTGACTTCAAGAAGGAGTATAGTCTAAAGCGGCAGCTTAGTAGAAGAGCGATGATTAACTGTGTTCAAAAATCGAGCTGAATTATTTGATGATTTAAATTTTTGATTTAATTAGTTAAGATGGTACTAATTGTAAATGACTGGAGGCTAAATTTGTGGTAACAATTGAGGACTTTTTGAAATTGGACATCCGTATTGGTACTGTTATTAACGCAGAACCCTTTCCAGAAGCACGAAAACCTGCAATAAAATTAGAAATTGATTTTGGAGAAATTGGTATTAAACATTCTTCTGCACAAATTACACAAAGATATACACCAGAACAACTTATTGGACATCAGGTGGTTGCAGTAGTAAATTTCCCTCCAAGACGTATTGCTGGTTTTAAATCGGAGGTATTGGTAATTGGAGGTGTACCAGAGGAAGGTGACGTGGTACTTTTAAAACCAGATGAATCTGTTAAAAATGGAACACCAATAGCATAGGCATGATAAAAGGAACATCCTACTTGTTTTCAGTAAAATAGTAACGGTGCTATCTTGCAAAAATGTCGGCAACGAATTCTAACGGGTGCTTTACTTCCAGAAGGAGTAAAGTTGGTTTTTCAAAAGATGTAAATGGAAGTAATTTAATGAGAAATAAAAAATAACATCTTCAACTAACGGTGTGCTTTAGTAAAGTTCATAGGGTTCTTAGGCAAATCTTTTTTCTTATTAACAAAAGCGGCAGGTTAGTTGAAGATGAGGGATTTTAAGAGTAACAAAATAATATACTTTTTTTCTGTAGAACAATGATTCAAAAAAACCTAGCATTTAGCGAGGTTTTTTTTATTGGAGAGATGCAAGTAATATTAATTAGTCGAATGAGCATTGATGACAGGGGGAAACAAATGAGATTATAATTATCTAGAAAATCTTTAAAAACAGTATCTAAATAGGTTTTGATAATATCCATGAAGCTTTTCCTCCTGATTGTTTAAGCTTTGTTTATTATATTCTTCTTAAATTACTAACATTAAATACGTACTAGTGAGAAGAAACTTCCCTGAAAACAAAATTTTATAGTGTCCCTGTGTCAGAAACTTTCATGTTAATTCAAATAAACATGAAAGTCGTGAATTTCACGCTTGTTTCTGACATAGGTACATATTACAAAACCATAGTCATTTCAAACAATCCCCTTAAACAACCGCTTCTTCACTGCTTTGTCTGTTATAAACTATTAATCCCATTACGCCGCTGAGGAATAGCAAAGTGGAAGCCAAAACAAAAACAAACGCATAGGGAATGGTTTCTGACAGCCAACCTGTCAACAACTGAGAGATGGGAACTGCCCCGAAAGCCGCTAGCGAAACGATACTCATCGTTCTGCCGAGCCTTGCCCTTGGAACATGGGCCTGAATCTTTGAAATGATGATGACACTTGATATACCATTCAAAATCCCTATGGCCGCTAAAGATAGCAACACGACCCATACGGAAGGAATAGCTACCAAAAACAAGAGCAGTCCCTGTATAAGTTCAAGCCAGTAAAACGAACGAATTGTTTTATATTTTGGGTGTAATTTGGTGACAAACATCATGCCTATGACCGAACCAGCTCCAAAGGCAGCCAAGACGAATCCCATCTGTGAAGGTGCCAGATCGAAGCTTTCCTTTGAATATAGCGGTAATGCGATCTGCATTGGACCGACTACTACCAGTCCCCCCACTAAATCTACCAACAGTACGGTACGGAGCCACTTGGTTGTCCACACTTGCTGAAACCCTTCCACGAAATCTTTCACAATACGCGAGTCTTTCACTTTAGGTGAGCTTTCCTTGTTAACGCTGACCATAATCCCGGTGATAGCGCCAATCAAATAAGACATGGCATTTATGAGAAAACCAGCCTCTATTCCGTAGAGCCCCACCAGTAATCCAGCAAGAGGAGGACCAATGAAGATGGCGGTTTGAGAGATTGATTGAACCCATGCATTGGCATTTTCTAAATCCCTTGTTTCTACGATGGAAGGAACAATGGTATTAAATGCCGGATAGAAAAAGCCGCTTGCCACACCAGATAAAGAAAGTAAGAGGTAAAGCAGTGGAAATGACAAGGCATCAAAGAATAAAAATGAAATCAAAACGGTCAAAATCACAAATCGAGCGAAGTCTGAAATCCAAATAACCTGTTTCGCACTTAACCGATCAACTGCAACGCCTCCCACCAGCAATAGAAGAATGCGGGGAAAGACCGAGAAGAATAGGGAAAGAGCCATTTGGCTGCCGCTTCCACCCATCTCAAAAATCAAGTAAATCAGGGCGATCTGCTGGAATCCATCTCCTATTGTCGAGAAGGACTGACCAAAGAAAAAATAAGCGAAATTCTTATTGGAGAAGAGGCTGTTTTTAAATAGTCTTCTCATTGTTCTGTTTCTCTGCTCTTAGATTTTGGAGAAACTGGATGAAAAAAACTGCTGAGCGTGTAGAATTTCCGATTATCTGTAGGTGTTCGTTTCATGGAAGAATTGTTCATAATTTGATCGATAGCAGATAAATGCTTCTTAATAGAAGCTATTTCTTCGTCTGTTAACCACGCGTGTTCCTGAGTGATGAATGAGTTTGGAAGGAAACCTTCATGATAATCGACACTTTCGATGAGATTCCGGTAAGTTTCATGAAAAGTAGATTCGTAGAGCATATGTTCATCGGATTTGGCCAATTCAAGAGAAGGAGAAAGTCGGAATGAACGGGCTGAAGCCGTATAATATTTTTCGATGATGGATCCTTTTACTTCTTCTCTTGTAAGTCGGATAATGCCAGCGTTCAGGAGTTCCTTTACGTGAAAGTGCACTTTAGGTGCAGACTCTTTGAGGGCGTTTGAAATTTCTTTATTTGTCATTTCATCAAACGAAAGAACGGTTAAAATACGCTGTCTTAGTGGATGGGATAGGGCATGAAGCTGTTCCGTTGTTACAATAATCATTTCATAATTCATTTTATCGTCTCCTTTTCAATCTACAATTAAAATATTTTTATCGATAAATTATAATTTATTGAACTAATTATATTTCAGCTTTTTTTAATTTGCAACCTGTAAATCTAAAGTTTCAGATTATTTCTATCTAGCTTTGAAACAGTTCCTTGTGTCAGACAAAACTTCGAAACAACTCTGAATAGTGTCAAGTTGCATGTAACACAGGGAACA
Source organism: Neobacillus vireti (assembly GCF_001026695.1). Lineage (GTDB taxonomy): Bacteria > Bacillota > Bacilli > Bacillales > Cytobacillaceae > Neobacillus > Neobacillus vireti. The sequence continues at coordinate 509,525 of NZ_LDNB01000017.1, read as the reverse complement.
TACAACTAATTAATCTCCCTTTGTACGGGATTCAAAAAAACCTAGCATTTAGCGAGGTTTTTTTATTGGAGAGATGCAAGTAATATTAATTAGTCGAATGAGCATTGATGACAGGGGGAAACAAATGTTTATTCGAAAAACCACATCTAATTAACATGCCCAACAAATTCGTCACACAATGTCTATAATTTTACATAAAAAATACAAAATATTAATTGTATTTGTAGTATTCTAAAACAAGTGATTAATTATGCCTATTTTTAAACAATGACTAGTAAATAGGTAATGTTATATTTATTGTTTAGTGGGAGAATAGAAGTAAAATATTTAAGCGAGCTAATAAGCATTTCCATTCTATCGCTGACAATCCCTCCCTTTGATCATATTGTCGGAGATTAAAAATTCTTTCCGATCTCATTTAATTTGAGGATAAGAGGTATAAAACTAAAACAAAAGAGAAAAAGGGTAACGAACGTCAACAAGTGCGAGATATCATCATAACTTAGTTATTTCCCAAACAACAAGCATTGTTGATATAGAAAGGAAATGTTAGTGAATATGAATACCAAGAAACTAATTCTAGAAAAAATATTGTATTGTGAAGAGTGGCTTAAAAAGTTAATGAATCAAAACAAAATGGAAAAAGTGATCGTAGGAATGGAGCCGACAGGTCATTATTGGCTTAATTTAGCTCACTTCCTTAAGGAACAAAATATTAAGTTTGTAGTCGTAAATCCTATAGGTTCTCGTTCCTTGAAATTCCAATTAGTAATTTTAGACCAAATTTTATCTTGACACAATGTTTGATCAATAGTAACATTAATCCCATAAATAAATTGTTTAATTGATTTCTTTAGCATAAGGTTAATAACTTTCTATTGACTATATGAAAAAGTAAATTATAACAAAGAGGACAATTGTAATGAAACTTCCTTATTGGAAGAAAGAAAATTACATAATTAGGTAGACTATTAAAAGGCCTGGCTGGGCCTGTTAAGAGTAAACCGACAATTTTCAAAGTTTAATGGATTTGACCATTAGACTTAAAAAATTGTCGGTTTTTTTGTTTTTGGCTGTGTTAAAGGGAATGTTGATTTCCGTTCCAGGCGGCTTCGCTTTCCGCGGGGCGGGCGGTGAGCCTCCTCGGCGAATTGCGCGCCTGTGGGGTCTCACCTGTCCCGCTGCTCCCGCAGGAGTCTCGCGCCTGTAACGAAGATCAACATTGTGTTCAAAATTAACAATGTTCTTTAACACAGCCTTGTTTTTAAAAAATAAAACAGAAAGGAATGCAGCATTATGATGGAAATCGGTCAAAGTCATATTTTTGGAATAGGTTTCTTCCATACATCGATAGAGGCAAGTAAAATGTTAATTTCTCTGCCAGAAATATTTTTTGGATTGCTTGCCATATCGGTGCTTAGCGCGCTATTCCTGTTATACCCAAAGGTTCCGCTGTCTTTTGTTCGTCTTCACGTCGGTATCACATTGCTGCCCCCAATCGCTGCCCTGGTGGCCCTTGTTACGAACAATGAGACCATGATTTATGGCCCTTTGCGGCTTGATTCCTTATCATGGCTGCTGGCGTTGTTTGTCCTTACCATCGGTTTTATCGTGCAGCGCTATTCTGTTCGTTACTTACTCGGTGATCGTTCCTATCGAAAATATTTTGCTCTGCTGACGATTACTACTACAGCTGATTCAGGTGTCTGGCTAAGTAATGACCTTCGCCTGCTGCTGGTTTGCTGGGGGGTTACACTCCTGGGACTGACTTTGCTTATAAGATTAAAAAAAGACTGGAGTGTTGCTAGAAACTCGGCTTCGCAATCCGGCCGTCTGTTTGCCCTAGGCTGGCTTACCCTGTTAGGAGCTGTCATCTGGATCACCCAAACCACGGGGCATTGGCAGCTTTCGCTCGTGCTCACCAAAAGCAGTCTTGTACAGCTTGATTCATGGGAAAAGACCTGTATTAACCTGCTTCTAATCTTAGCTGTCGTGATTCCGGCAGCACAATGGCCTTTTCAACGTTGGCTGTTAGATTCAGTTGTGGCTCCAACGCCTGTCTCCGCGGTCATGCATGCGGGATTAGTGAATGCAGGCGGAATTATCCTGACTCGATTTTCACCTCTTTTAAGTGGAAACCTTGCCCAAATTGTTTTGCTTCTATTGTCCGGTGTTTCAGTCATAATAGGGACTGGAATTATGCTGGTCCACGTTGATTATAAACGGCAGCTGGTCGGGTCTACGATTGCACAGATGGGATTCATGTTAATACAATGTGCATTAGGTGCTTATTTGGCAGCTATTATCCACGCTGTCTTACATGGTCTATTCAAATCAACTCTTTTCTTACAGGCTGGCTCTGCGCTTCATCACCGTGAAGTGCCAACCTCCAGGACAAACCAGCCAAAACCAATAGTATGGACAATAACTGGCGGGATTTTAGGCATCCTGGTGGCAATTGGTCTTTGGATATCTTCTCCTGGAGAGGGTTATCAAATGATAAGCGCTCTTACCATTGGATGGTCAGTTTCAATTGCCTGGACACAGCTCATGGCTTTTGGATCCGGAAGTATCGGGCGTATAGCAGGATTTTCTTTGTTTGCAGGAGCAGCCATTGTATACAATTTGGTACATGATGCTTTTTATGGTGTATTACAAGATACAATCCCGAAAGGAATTCAACCACCGGCACTAGTAGTCATTTTGCTCCTGATGATCTTATTGGCCGGAAGTGCTGCAGCTGTATGGCTCTCTCGTCATCGTTCATCAGCTGCCTATGCTGTCATTTATCTTTGGCTTGTACGATTGGGTGAGCCTCAAAGTGAATTGGTCGAAAGTCACCCTAAGCATTTGACACAATCATTCTTTAGAGGAGGTCATTTACGATGAGTTTAGCAAAAACTTTAAATTGGGAAATGCTGCCTGAACCCCTCGATTTTGATCTTAATGACTTGGTGAAATCCGCCAGCAGCGTCATTGCACCGCTCGGGCCTATTAACACGTTTGCAGCACGCAACCCCTGGGTAGGCTTAGAGGAACAACCGTTTGAAAAAGTGGCACGCTGGCTCAAAGATACTTGTGATGTTGATATCTACCCCAATGATTCCGTATTTCAGTCTGCACGGGATCGAGGAGAGATTCATCAGAATTTTTTAGAAAATAGTATTCAACATTGGCTAAACTCACAGTCTTTGGAATTGCCGCGTGAGGTCGCAGAGTCGTTTTGCAGGGCTGCACTTATACAGAATCAACCATCTTCAAGTACTTTGGAAGTACCTGAGTTAAAAAGCATGGCAAAAAAGCTAAACCGTTTTACATCCCAAATGACAGAAAAACATTCAGTTAAAACCTATAGTCAGCGCTTGGAACAACTGGGAAGGACGAATGCAGCCCAAGAGCTTAATCGCCATATGATCAAGTGGTGTAAATTGTTTTTGGATGAGTCCCAGGCTGTCTGGTCCATGCCTAATCGGGAAGAAGGTTTCTATCAGGCGTGGCGGAAACTGGTCCAGCATGATCCGGCACTTTGCCGTAAGGTACGTAAACAGCTAGGAAAGTTGCCGGTAGAAGCAGATGCTGCCTTAAAGGAAGTTTTGCTTTCACTGGAAATTCCCTTTTCGGAAATCCAAGACTATTTTGAAGCACATTTCCTTGCTTTGCCGGGCTGGGCCGGAATGATGCTTTGGCGTTCACAGCAAGCAGCCGAAGAAACTTCACTGCTGCTTGATTATCTAGCTGTACGAATTACAATGGAATGGGCTTTAATTAAACCCTGTCTTCCCTTGCCTGAAAAAAGAAATGATAAAGTAAATCTAGAACCATTAATTGCAGCTTGGACGGAATGGGGGAACCTGCCAATCAATGCTTGGTCCCAGTTATCCTCCACAGAAATAAAGGCACGTTTGGCCCTTGCATATCGTTTTGACAAGATTCTATGCCATCGACTTTTGCTTGAAGCATGGGAAAAAACATATGAAGACCAATTGAAGACAATGATTACATCCCAACAGCCTGCAGTAGCAACAGAAAATGTAAAGCCCGCACTCGCTCAATTTGTATTTTGTATTGATGTGCGTTCAGAGCCTTTTCGCCGCAAACTTGAAAAAACAGGGGATTTTGAGACCTTTGGAACAGCAGGCTTTTTCGGATTGCCGATTGAAACCTGCGAGCTTGGCAGTAACCACACGCATAACTCTTTGCCGGTAATGTTTAAACCGCAATTTAAAGTAAAAGAGTTTTCACCAGGTTCAGAATCCTATCAACAACGGTATCAGGCATATAGTTCACTAAGGTTTACATTTAAAACGATGAAAAACAATTTGGTTTCTAGCATGGTGTTACCGGAAATTAGCGGTCCTTGGCTAAGCCTGCAAACGCTAGCCCGCAGCTTTGTGCCTCGGAATGCAGGCCGGACATTTAGTAAATTGCGTGAAACTTGGCTGCATAAGCCATCCACGGAACTCTCGCTTGACTATACGCAAAAATCGGAAACAGATTTGCCAATTGGCTTTTCGATGAAAGAAAAAGTACACTACGTACAACAGGCACTAAAAATGATGGGACTCACGAGTCAATTTGCACCACTAGTGGTTATATGCGGACATGGAAGTCACAGTACGAACAATCCATATGGTTCCGCACTCGACTGCGGTGCATGCGGAGGAGCATCAAGCGGATTCAATGCACGGGTGCTGGCAGCCTTGTGTAATCTTCCAAACGTAAGGAAGAGGCTTGAAACAGAGGGAATCATCATTCCGAAAGATACCGTTTTTGCAGCCGCCGAGCATATTACCACACTAGATGAATTACGCTGGCTTTATGTTCCGGAACTATCAGTTGAAGCGAAGGAAGCATTTAAACGTGTCCAAGCCGCGTTGCCAAAGGTGAGTGAGGAAGCCAATGCCGAGCGGATTCCGAAATTGCCGAATATTGGAACTCACCTCAAAAATCCAAAGGCTGAGGCCGAGCGTCTTTCAGAAGATTGGAGTGAGGTCCGTCCTGAATGGGGCTTAGCACGTAACGCTGCGTTTATCATTGGGGAACGCCGGCTGACCCAAGACTGCATTCTGGGAGGAAGAGCTTTCCTCAACAATTATAACTGGAAGAAGGATAAAAACGGTACGATCCTAGCCAACATTATTTCCGGGCCTGCAACGGTAGCTCAATGGATTAACCTGCAATATTATGCATCTACTGTTGCCCCTCATTATTATGGCAGCGGGAATAAAATAACCCAAACTGTGACAGCCGGTCTCGGAGTCATGCAGGGGAACGCCAGTGACTTATTATCCGGGCTTCCCTGGCAGTCGGTTATGAAATCGGATGAAGAGGCATATCATGAGCCATTGCGTTTGCTGGTGGTCATCCAAGCACCGATGGAATATGTAAAACGGATGCTGGACAATGATCATGCCATTCATCAAAAAGTGAAAAACGGTTGGATTCGGCTTGCGTCCATTGATCCGGAAGGACACTGGGAGAGTTGGTCTTAGCCCCTTTTCTGGTTTATATATTATGTCCTTGTGTGAAGGCTGCTTTTCTTTACGGCGCTTTTGTAGAAATGGTACATAGCATTCCGAAGGGAAGTCGTCACATGGGAGGAAAAGATTGTTTTTTAGAACATTATAGGCAATATTTACCCATCTATGAATGTAACTTTGAAAAAAGGAAAAGGAATCGGTATGGAAAAAACAAAAGGAACAATTGAAGCTGAAATAAGCAAAGCTTTAACACATTGGGAGAAAAATTATCTTGGGCGAGGTTCCGTATCTGTTAAATCGGATATCTTACGGGATATGGTGATCGTAATACTCCGCGGTATACTAACTGCTGCTGAATATACAGTATGTCAGGATAAAGAAGGGTTGTTATCAGTAAAAGAACATCGCAACAGTTTAGTGGAATCCGGTTTGGATGATTTAAAAGAAATTATCTTAACGATAACAGGGGAAGAAGTAGTAAGTTTTTACACCGATATTAGTACACGAACTGGAGAACGAGTAATAGTTTTTAAGCTTTCAAGTGACCTGCAAAGCAAATTATGTTAGAAACAAAAGGATATGTTCAAGACTCGCGCATTTTTCAAATAAGAAAGAGTCTAGAAAACTTATTTGAAACCAAATTTAAAACATTTATGGGGTGAATTTGATGTCTAGAGATGAAAAGAAAAAAGTACTATTTGTGATTGGAATGGAGCAGAAATTAGAACGATTCATAAAAGAAGAAACCAATGTCAATCTGGAAAATACGATCATCTTACAAGCATATCAGCCAGTCGTTTCACACCCCTTCGACGATTTAATGAGGGACATCATTATTGCTGTGTATCAGGATAATGTTGAGGAAATCGTTGTGGCCTCCACAAATGATTTTCAAAAGAATACTGGAGATATATTGAACAAAATATATAAAAACAAAGAGTTACAGAACAAGATTCAAACATTAGATTATCTTTTTAAAAATTGCATGCCGGAATTTCCTGAGGGTTCGGTAAGTGTATGGCTAGAGGGATACAAAACTTTAAAGGATGGCGTACAAAAAACTGTCAACTTCATACGCAATCATCCGCTGCTACCGTCACATGTGAAGGTAAAAGAACTATATATTGATCTGGAGAATGAAAAGGTATCTGAAATTGTCTAAGATACTATTGCCTTTGTTTATAATGGGGTCCCACCAACAAAAAGCGGTTATCTTAACTTCGATGTGAGAACTATTGGAATATCAATGGTTCTCAGATCATTTACATGAATTCAATGTAAATATTGTTTTAAATAAAATATAATGTCTTGTTAAATAAATAAACCGATTGCTGGATGATATAAGTGAACGAAAAACCAAATCAGTGATCACCAGTTCAGCGGCCAATGAAATGAAAACCAGTTTAACAGCGGCTGTAAGTGACCCAAATGGGACGGCCCGCCTTCTATACAACCCAAAATTTAAACTGGCTGCCAAGACCGGAACAGCCGAGTTAAAATGAAACAAGGTGAAAAGGGGAATGAAAATAGTTTTTTACTTGCTTTTGATGCAGAACAGAATTCTTTTCTTCTTCTTTCACTCGTCGAACATTATACACCGGGCAGTTCAGCCACCCAGCTGAACCGATCATTTATAGAGCAGCTATATCCATATTTACAAATGAAGTGAATGGTATATTCCTCATCATGCGGAAATACTTACCTTAGACAAAAGTACACTTAATGCTTTAAGTAATGCGACCCTCTTGCTATAATAAATACTACAGATGTAAAAGTAGGAGGGGCATGATGAGAGAGATTCCGCAAATATCAGAAGCAGAATATGAAGTAATGAAAGTTGTATGGAAATATGAGTCCATCTCGACTCCTGAGGTAGTGGAGAAATTATCGAAAAAGAGTGATTGGAAGCCGAATACCATTCACACCATGCTGGCACGTCTAGTCAAGAAAAAGGCTTTGCAAGCAAGAAAAGCTGGCAGAGTATTTATTTATACATCCCTAGTAGAAAAGCACGACTATGTCGAGCAAAAAAGTAAATCCTTTTTGCAGCAGTTTTTCGGCGGCACGTTAAATTCAATGGTATTAAATTTTATCGAAAATGATCAGTTATCCAATGAAGATATTTCGGAATTAAAGAAAATATTATCCATAAGGGATAAGAAAGAAGGGGAGAAATAATGGATACCATTCTACTGCGGATTCTAGTAAGTACAATCGTGGTATCCCTCCTTATTTCCATAATCCTATTGATTAAAAAGCTATTGAACAAACATATGACGGTGAAAACACATTATCATATTTGGTATTTTCTTTTTATTCCAATCCTTGCTTCGTTTTTACCATGGAATTATTTCCACCTTAGAGAAGGAACTCAATATTTGAAAAGCATACTTTTTTTCCATAAAAACACTGCATCTACGAGTGAAAGGATAAATGGATTGGGTGCCTCTCAGGTGTCCAACACCGATTTATTGCACGATTTTACAGTCTCAGTGAACAAATCAACGCCAGATTTCGTATACCATACCGTTTTTACGGTTTGGGTTATTGGAATGATTCTTTTCATTGGGATTGCAGCTTATTCAAACTATCAAATTTATCAAATAAAAAAGTCAGCTGTTGCTGTTAAGAACCAAAAGATAAATGAACTGTTAGAAGCGTGCAAAGAGATGGTTGGCGTGAAGAGAAAAATAAGACTGCGGGAGACCTCACTTATTACCTCGCCAATCACGTTTGGAATTTTGCAGCCCTATATTTTTTTACCAAGCAAAACGCGAGAAGCATTCTCGTTAAATGAATTAAAATACGTGTTATTGCACGAGCTGCACCATCATAAAAGCAAAGATCTGTTCGTGAATTACGTCATGTGGATGTTTCAGATTATTTATTGGTTTAACCCGGTCGTCTGGTATGCTTCAAAAACGATTCGAATGGATCGGGAATTGGCCTGTGATGCATCCGTTTTAAATCTCTTGGATGAGAGCGGATATATCGAATATGGGTATACCATCATTCGTTTTGCAGATAAAAAGCATGATCGTACCCTTAAACAGATTGCTCCAGGTATAGGTGGGACAAAAAAACAAATCAAACAAAGAATCCAGTGCATTGCAAGCTACTCTAGAGATTCTCTATTATTGAAATGGAAAAGCAAGGTCATCTGTGCTGTTTTAGGAATTGTTGTGCTATACCTTGCTCCCATCACCTCCGTTATTGCCAGCCAAAATGATGTGTATCAGTTTAGCGGGAAGAATGCGGTCTATGAAGATCTAAGCGCCTATTTTAAGGGCTATGAGGGCAGCTTTGTTTTATTTGATTCCTCTAAAAACCAATATCAAATTTATAATCGAGAAATGAGTGAACAGAGGATTTCTCCTGATAGTACCTATAAAATATATTCGGCCTTACTTGCATTGGAATCCAATGTGATTTCCCCGAATAACAATAATCAGGTTTGGGATGGGAAAATTTATCCCTTTCCAGAATGGAATCAAAATCAAAATTTAGCGACTGCCTTAAGCCGTTCCGTGAATTGGTATTTCCAGAATACCGATCGAGAGGTTGGGAGAGAGCTGCTGCAAGATTATTTTCACAAGATAAAATACGGGAATGAGGATCTTTCAGGGAATTTAGATAGTTACTGGATGGAATCTTCTCTAAAAATATCACCCATCGAACAAGTCCAATTATTATACCAATTAGAAAAAAATCAATGGGGTTTTAATGCGGAAAATATCAAAGCGGTAAAAAAGGCACTTTTAATAGATGAGCAAAAAAATGGGCGGTTATATGGTAAAACTGGAACCGGCACGATTAATGGAAAGAATGTAAACGGCTGGTTTATTGGCTTTGTCGATAAAGGTGATGATCGTTTTTATTTTGCCATTAATATTCAAAATAAGGATGGGCAGGCCCAAGGAAGCAAGGCAGCGGAAATTGCCAAGCAGATCCTGCATCATAAAAAGATATATTAATCACTAACCCCAGAAAGGATTCCCCTTCCTTTTTGGGACTTTCTGGGGCTAAATACTACAAATGTAGTATTTTGGCGACCTTGTACACAAACCTCCAGTATGAAAGGGCTGATGTGTTTTGAAGCAGAAAAAGCAGAAAGAAAATATTGTAAAAAACCCAATCCGATGGAGATTGAATGGTCTCTTTTTCATGGTCTTTCTTCTTTTTTCTATCCTGATTCTCCGCCTCGGCGTAATCCAAATTATTAAAGGGGAAGCCTATGCGGCTCAGGCAGAGAAGACAGATGTGACGCCCGTCAGTTATTCCGTTCCGCGTGGAAAAATATATGATACGAATCATAAGTCAGTAGTCTACAATATTCCGGAAAAGGCGATTATCTATACACCGCCGAAAAATCCGCAGCCGGGCGAATTACTTGAACTGGCTAAAAAGTTAAATACCTTCCTGGTCATGACTGATAAAGAGATCAATAAAGTAACCGATCGGGATTTGAAAGATATCTGGCTGCTAGAACATAACAATGGCACTGATTTAATCACAAAGAAGGAGGAGAAATTATACAAACAGGAAAAGCTGAATAACAAGGATTTATATAAATTAAAATTGAAACGGATTACAGAATATGAGCTCAAGAAAATGGACAAAAATCTGGCGGCCATCTACCGGAAACTTTCGTCCGCCATCGCTTTAACCCCGACGATGGTCAAAAATGAAAATGTAACAGAGGAAGAATTTGCAAAGGTCAATGAAAATCTGGATAACCTGCCGGGAGTGGATGTCACGACTGATTGGAAGAGGGGCCGAAACTATGGGGAAACGTTTTGGAATATGCTTGGAGAAGTTACGAGTGCAGATGAAGGCCTACCGGCAGAAAAGGTAGATTACTATACTGCTAAAGGATACAAACTGAATGACCGTGTCGGAAAAAGTTATATTGAAGAGCTTTATGATAGTGTGTTGCAGGGGCGAAAGGAAAAAGTGAAAACAGTGACAGATCAAAATGGAAATGTGGTGAGTACTGAGACAGTATCGGAAGGGAAGAGCGGCAAGGATATTGTTCTGACCATTGATATGGAGTTTCAAGCTCAAGTGGAAAAAATTATGCAGGAAGAGTTGGTAAGTGCAATCCAAAAGCCGCATACGGATACCCTTGACACTGCCTTTGTTGTGGCAATGGAGCCGAAAACAGGCAGCATTCTTGCGATGTCAGGAAAAGTATATGACAGGAAGTCGGGGGAGTTCACCGATTTTACACCGGGAACCTTCACTTATGCGTTTGAACAGGGGTCAGTTGTAAAAGGGGCCACCGTATTAACCGGATACCAAACCGGTGTCCGGGATTTCGGGGAAACCGAGCTGGATGAAGTCATGCGATTTAAGGGGTCGGGAACCTTCTCTTCTTACCAAGTCATGAACAGAATTACCGATTTAGAGGCATTAGAGCGTTCATCAAACGTTTATATGTGGAAAACCGCGATTGAAATTATGGGGGGCAAGTATGTTCCCAATGGCACATTGAATATCGATCCGAAAAAAATTGAAACCATCCGCTATTATTTCAACCAATTTGGTTTGGGCATCCCGACTGGTATTGGGTTTGATAATGAAACGGCGGGAATTAAAGGAACCAATACAAGCACCTACTTTCAAATAGCCATCGGACAACTAGATACCTATACACCGATGCAAATTGCCCAGTATATTACCACGATTGCCAATGGAGGATACCGGATGAAGCCCCAATTGGTGAAGGAGATTCGTGAACCCAATGAGGATGGTAATGAACTAGGCAATGTAATCGATGAAATCGAACCAGTGGTGCTGAATCAGGTGGATATGAGTGCGGAGATGCTTAAGCGGGTTCAACAAGGTTTTTGGCTGGTCACCCATGGCTCCAAAGGAACAGCGAGAGGATATTTTAAAGACGAACCGTACAATGCCGCGGGTAAAAGTCATCGCAGTTCTATCCAGCCGCGATACACAGAATGCTACCTATGACAATGCGCTTATCGCAGAAGCTGCCAAGGTAGCACTTAACGCTCTTAAATGAATAGATAAGTTAATTTACTCATCACAATTCTCGAATAATAAAGCTGCTGAGTTTACCATTTATGACTCATCATCGCCAAACGGCATCCTTTTTTGTGTTGAGAAGGGAGCCGTAAATGAAGAGTTATATTGATTGGAAACAAGTTGAGGAGACAAATGAAAACCCAAAGATGGTGGAACTCTATATGGACCAAGCTTTGCAATCCGCTTTTTGCTACACCATGGCGGTTGAACCACCGGAGCATGAATGGCAGGGTTCAAAGCTTTTGTTAACGATTATTGCCGGGAATGATTCAACTCTACAAGCAATTAAGGCAGCAGTTGATATTGGTAGTGGAGGACTCTCATTTGGGCATGGAGAAAAACAATTAACGGACTATAAAGTTGTTCAGCAATTCAGGATGTATTCAGACAAAGGCAAATACGAAAATTAAGATTTATTAAGAATAGAGATATAGATGTCCAAACCCTTGGTATATATGGGTTTGGGCATTTTTAATATATACCATTTTTTACGTTAAGAAGGATTAACGCTTCTTTTGTTGAACTTTATTAAAGAAACGGGCAGGTTTCTACAATAAGGATATTACTTTTTTGTATGTAGTAAGAGTACCTTATTTACCAGTCACAACACCTTTTAATTGCTTTCTGAACTTAAATGCAGGTACTTTTATGAGAGTATTCACTTAAATTTCGTGTGACTTAGGTCCTGATTTATTTGTGGGAATTTGGCGAAAAACATTGAAATTTTCCTGGTTAGATTTTACTATTAAGATATAAAAAATGAAAAAGGCAAACTTTTTGAAAGAAAAGGACGCAAAGCCACGAGTCTAAGGTCTTATGACTATGATAGTCGGGTTGCCAAAAAGAACGGATACCAATGTTTGAATTTAACGTCTTAATGATTGGTTTGTTAGTCCACCTCTTTTTGGAGGCTTTTTTATTTAATAAAATAAAAACTAAGAGAAGAGTGGGTGTAAGGATTGAAAGTGGTATTTGGTTCAATTGAATATTTTGAAAGAGAAATAATGAGTTTTGCAAAAAGGAAAAGTTTAATAACTCTGTCATCTAATCAAGTTATGGAAATTCACTCCGAAATCAAAGATGAATTAATGAATGATTTCATTTGCGATGTAGAAATAAAAAAAGAATGTGTAAATAATCTTAACCTTGCAAGTGATAGACTTCTTAACAAATATAAGATTCTGTTATGATGAACTATCAATGGATGCTCCGACCATTTAAAGAATAAGTTTTTAATTTGCAGAACAGGGTATTGAAAATACCGAGGTGAGAGGATATGGAAAAGAATAAAAAAAACCCGGATTTTCATCATTCCCAAGGGAAGATGGACAACCCTGAACAATATCCAACTGAGAATGAGAGCTTATTTGATAAATTTAAGAGTGAGCAAACAGTTGACCCAATACCAGTAGAGGATTTAAAAGAAGAACAACTTGAAGAAAAAGCAAAGCGCGATTCAAAAAATACATCCTCAAGTGAAAAAAAGTATAGAACGGGAATGTAAGGGGATCCATGGGGACGGTTCTTTTGGCCGCTACTAACATTACTAAAAACCAAGAGAACTGTCCCTGTAGCATTATTTGAAAAATGGAAAATTAATCAAAGCGTACTCGATCTTCTCCTTCAATGATTAACTCCAATTCTGTTAAAAAGTTGAGTTCAAGCGGTGCTGGTAAGCGGTCAATCATTTCTCTAATTTCGCTAAGATTTTCTGCTTCTTCGATTGTTGATGGCGGTTGATTTAAATGCTGATACCAGAGCTTCAATTCGTCAATAAACTTGTAAAAATTCATTTCAAAGCGTTCAGCGCATTCTTCACTTTCACTTTCTGCAGCATCATTCATCATTTCCCAATCTTCAAGAGCAGTTTCCAATTTCTCTTTCACACGATTTATCACATCCATCACTCCTTGGTTTTTGGTTTCATATAGTATTCATTTGTATATTACTATTTGAAAAATGCGATACCTTTAGAGTGTATCATACTACCTGTATCTTTCCCCGTAAAATGTTGTACAAGATTAATAGGTTAAAAGCAGGATGTTTTATAAAAATGTAGAACCTCATGAACGTGCCGAAAAAGCTTAACGCAATTTAAGACAAGTATTAAATACAATTTCTGATGAAATGCTTGACCAACATTCACTTGAGAGGAAATTATTCGACATCATGCTTCATGATGCTTATCATACGGGGCAAATTATTCAATTAAGAAAAATGCAAGGATCTTGGCCATCAATTCCTTGACCGAATGTACTTTGCAGGCATTATTGCAGACCCAAAAGCTATGACTGAGTCGGATTTTGATTGTTGGATGGATGAGGTGGTTTTTTTATGCTGTTCGATTATGTCCTGGCAGTAACTTTATCAGAGTCAGGTATTGCACAAGACGCTGCTGATAAATGGATTTCAAGCGGTGATGAGTTGAGAATGTCAGCGGGCTGGAGTTGCTACTGTTGAAGGGGTTTTTGTTACTAATTACCTATCAATAAAAAGGAATTAACCATTTTTTTGTCGAATAGTAGCAGAGGAACCGATCATTTTTAGCAAATTGTCAAAATGAGATTGGGAAAAATCTACTTAAAGAAGAAGTAGTTTAGTAAAAGAAGGATTTATTATTGGTCTTAGTGAATTAGTTAGAATGAGGAAAAATATGTGGGTATCATATATAAAAACGACCTACTTGGATATATAAAGGTTGCAAGTTTTGTTATTAATGCGGTTAGTTTATCTATTATTGCTTGGAATTCCTCGAAGGAAGTTTCATATCTCCAAGGAATTTAGGTAAAAATTTATAGAAAAGAGGCGTTTCTTTGAAAAAAGCAGTAAAAGTTCTATTAATGCTTACAACTATAACCGTAATTACAGTTGCAGCAGTTAACATTTTCTTTAAAAATAATACTACTTCACATATAAAAGTGCTCGAAAAGGGTAAAAGTAACAGCAATTATTGGATTGTTGTCATTGACCCCAATAGTTTTGATAAAAAGAAGTTTAAAATAAACGTTGATTGCAAAAGTACATGGAATCTATTAGAAGAAGACAAAACGTATACTGCTTCATACGAATATTTATCAATTAACTGGAAAGTTGATTTAGTTGAGATTCATAAGGTGGACCCCGCACACTCGTGACTTCAGTCATTGTTGGAGTGAAAGATTTTGAAGAAATATACTTAAGCTATAACGGAGGCAAGTGTTAAAGATTCAAGCTGTCTTTTTGGCAGCTTTTCTAATTCATTAAAGTTGACGACCTTCGTTTGTTTTTCTTCCTGTTTCAGCGTCAAAAACAGCGGTCCACAATTTCCCTTCTGGAGAAACGGTGACAAATACATATACTTGCCTTTTCGGATGAACACCAACTCCGCCGACCCTGGATTTCCCATATTGATCAGCACGAGAAAGAACGCTATTAATGTCCTTAAAAAAGGTTTTTTCTCGAATATTCAGCTTCGCATTTTCAAATTCAGCATATTGCTTCTTATCAAGCGACTTATAAAACGAATCAGGTTCTTTGAAACTCGCAGCAGAGTTATCTGGGTACTTGCTCCAATACTCCTGATTTTGTGCTGCATTTACGAATTGAAAATTTAAAGTGAAAACAGTGGTTAGTATTCCTAAGAAAGCAAGTGAAATTATCCTCTTCAATTCAAAAACCTCCTTTTTTAGTTAGTTTTACAAATAGAGGAATAAATTATTACTCCTGGTGCGGTAGCTGCCGAGGATTTCTTTATTTTGGTTTTTGAAGTGTTGATGATTAAATAGAATTGGATTAGTTGGAACGCCGTATGCGGTGAAAGCCGCTCGTACTGGTGTGGACGGGGGGAAAAGGGAGAGATAATTTCAAACCCTTACCTATCTGTATTAAGAAGGGTTGTCATTGGCAGCTCTTTTTCTTTATACACTAAGGTGCAAATTTGGTTTTACAAAAAGGCTGTTTTCGCAAACTTTGTTGCTTTCAGAACAATAAATTTGTCTACCAATTATTTCAAAATCAGGTTATAATTCGTTTATAAAATATACAAATGGAGGGAATAAAATGAATAAGTATGGGCGGCTTTCAATAATAATGGTTGGTATCTGCATTGCAATATCATTTTTTGTTAATGAAAACAATAAACATCCAGGTATTTTCCTGTTTGTGTTCAGTATCCTATCAATAACAGGAATTATCTTTGCCATTTTATCGAAAAAATGGTCAAATATTATTATTGGTGCAGTCCTAAATAGTGCCACTTTGGTTTTTTTCTTCTTTTTGTTATTGTCAATGGGAATCGGAGAAGCATAAGTGATTTTAGGTTAACGACTCTCCTAGGGTCGTTTTTTTATGCCGTTCTTAACAATTTCACAGTTGTTTAAGTTGGATTTTGACAAGCGGAAATAAGCATTTGTTCAACTCGATTCTCAAACATCATTTTCATAAGCAACAATCTATTCGAAAACAGCCTACAAAAAAAATAATTTATAGGTAAAATAAATTGTGCGAAAGTTTGTCCACTATTACAGTCCCGAAGGCAATAGGAACAGTAGAAGTGAAACGGGACATGAAAAAAAGTAGTTTCCTAAATGCGAACGAAAGTATTCAAAAAGAAGTCGAAAAAGGAAGGCTTGGTTTTAAACGCAAGTATGTAAGATGTTAAAATGAACCACGCCATCACGAAACGATCTAATTTTCCTCGATAAAGTGTATAATTTGATCTAATAGGGAGGGAATTCAAATGGAAGTATATCAAGCGATGATTGAAGATTTAGAAGGAGTATCAAATTTATTTAATTTGTACCGTGTGTTTTACCAACAAACATCGGATTTAGCGGGTGCTAAGGCTTATATAAAGGAGCGTTTAGAAAACAAGGATTCTGTAATCTTCGTTGTTAAAATCAACCAAGAGTATCTAGGTTTTACTCAACTTTATCCTACATTTTCGTCAATATCGATGAAACGAGCATGGATTTTGAACGACTTGTATGTAGATGCACAAGTCAGAAAACAAGGAATAGGAGAAATGCTTTTACAAAAGGCAAAAGATTACGCTATTGAAACAGGTGCTAAAGGTATTAGTCTAAGTACAGCACCAGATAATTATTCTGCTCAAAGGCTATATGAAAAAAATGGATACATACGAGATTCACAATTTTATCAATATGAAATAAGTTTAACTAAATAACGTAGCAAGTGAAAGAGAACGCAGCGATTTGTAAGAGATAGCACAAAGGCACAACCAGCTCAATATCCGCTAGTTGTGCCTTATTTTGCGCAAAACTTCCCTATTAAATCCGTCTTTTTGGCACTTCTATTTCGCAAACACATGATTCCCAATTGTCTCAACTGTTTGACGAGAACGAATCCAATTATCGGTTGCAATTTTTGGATTATAGAAAAAAATGGAATCATGTAAAGTATCTTCTCTTTTTAGAGCTTCTTCTACTGCTTGAGTTGATTCTTCTGATGCGGGTTTAGTAATTTCACCATTTTGAACAGGTGAAAAGGCATAAGCATCACCGACTACTTCATTAATCACTCCTGTCACTGTATCAGGAAACTGAGGGGATTCCACTCGATTTAGCACAACTGTTGCTACGGCTAATTTTCCTTCATAGGGTTCGCCTTTTGCCTCCGCTTCAACTAATCTGGCAAATAAGTCTTTTTCTTTATCTGAAATAGAAATTGCAGGTGTTGCAATCTCCTCCACTGGAACTTCCACTTTTGGTTCAACTGGTTGAACCGCTTCTTCTTCTGCTGCTGTCACATTATTAGTATTCTCAGCTTCAGGTTTTGACGGGTCTACTATTATTTCAACTGCTTTTGCAGCCACATGTATCACAGGTTTTGCTAAGTGGATGGAAAAGCTCCGCGGTTGTAAGATTTCTCCAATAGAACTTACGTTATCCCTAATTGCAAAACTATTTTGTATGTCATGTAGCGGAAGGCTGTGTTTATTTTGAAGGAAAGGTTCGGTGATTGCCTTCGCAGAATTAACGTGCACTCCTAAGGTAATTGCAGCCACACAGGCTACAATAAATGAGTTCATAGAATTCTTCATGCTGTGTGCTACCTCCTGTTAAATTCTCATGATATTACCCTAACATGGCAAGTAACTGATATACAGAACGATAGCATTACAATTCTTTATGTTTTGATGAACAATATTTCAAAAAAGGTTGATTTATGACGATTATCCTACGAAAATGTCATAAACTAGGAAATAAAACGAAGTGGAGGGATAAATTACCCAATAGGGGAACAAAGGAGACGGTTCAACTTTTCTGGGAAAGTAGACAAAATGGGCAGAGAAAAGAAAGAGGTAAGCACCTTAAAAGTGCCTACCTTTTAAAAGCTCATCCATAGAAATGATCCTATGTATTAACTCTTCATTCGAATCTAATACTCCAATAACAATTTGATTAGCTTCTGTTATGGTCGCATATCTGAAATGTTCATCTCCATTAACGAGGAAACCTGGTTCTAGTTTTGCCTCCATCTTAGCAAAGACGCTTTCTGTGTACTCGAGGGGTAGAAAATCATCTAATCCTTCTGCTGGTTGTCCAACCCATCTAAACAAGAAATCTTTGATTGAAAATTGCTCAACCATTGATAATTTTTTCTTGAATTTTAGCTTATCCACTGATACTGTTTCCATCATGATCACTCCTTAAGTAAGTAAAGTTTATACTTTCAGGTTCTCAACATCAACTGCAGCACAGTAACAGATTGCTAACATTTTTATTACGAGCCAGTTGCCGTAATTAATTTTCTTCCTGCTAAAAGTTAAGAGTTGATTCAAGCTGTTGGAACTACCAGTTGGGATTTTTCAAGAACAATGGACTAGGTTTCGTACATAAGCTATTGTATCAATTACCGAGGGTGATCAATATGAGAAACATGAGGGAAATACAAATTCAACCAACAATCGGTCAAGCATGGACCGGTAAACATGTTGTCTTGCTTCACTGTACAAACAATAATCAGTTAATTACTCTTTATAAAAGTTTCCACGCACCGATTGAGCCGCCAAGGCCCAATTGCGCAGAAACTTTATCGCAATTACTCAGTATCGGTTACCGCATTATTGCTATTACACCGATCTCAACAAATCATATTCAATACTTTTTAGTCCTTTGATTTTGCAATCAGTCGACAAAACAAACAAGCAGTACCAATAAGTATCTTGCAATTAATTTTATCGTAAATCTAGTTTATTTTTTTGAATAAAGTCCTTCATATACATGCGATTCTGCTTTTCAAGCATGGCAGCCATCTGTTCTGTCCAGCGATCTTTTCTAACTCCATCTGTTCTTTCTAGATAATAGTTTTCGATTACTTCATTATAATCATCGAGCTGTTGTAAATATTCTTCTTTGTCTTGCTCATATCCATCTTCATGATAAACATGTTCAAAAGGCAGTCTTGGTTTTTGACCGGTTATTTTGGATGGATATCCAATGGCTAGCCCAAACAATGGGATGACTCGGTCTGGAATATGTAATATTTTTTTAACTTCCTCTAGATTGTTGCGAATACCACCAATAAAACAAATTCCTAACCCGAGTGATTCAGCTGCAATGGCTGCATTTTGGGCTGCAAGAGCGGTATCAATTAACGACACCATAAATTTTTCGGTGCTTTCAAGTGAAGATTCTACGTTTTTCTCTTCCTTCTCCCCGATCACGGAATGGCGATAAAGGTCAGCACAAAAAACCAAAAAGTGGCCGTTCTTTTCCATATACTCCTGATTGCCGGCAAGGTCGGCTAATTTCTTCTTTTTAACAGGATCTTTAACTCCAATAATGGAGTATGCCTGGATAAAGCTTGATGTAGCAGCCGCCTGTGCACAGGAAACAATCGTCTTTATTTGCTCCTCTGTCAAAGGCTTGTCCTCAAAATGGCGGATCGAACGGTGGTTAAGGATTGTTTCGATTACATCATTCATGTCGTTTTCCTCGCTTTACATCATACTTGTGACATGAGTGATTCTATCAATATGAGCAGCCTTATTCAAGAAATGTACATATTCGAAAAAATAATTACTTACAAATACTTATAAATGCTTGTAAACTTACTTAAATTACGTATAATTACTTATAAATGCTTATAAAGAAGGTGAATTCCTTGTATCAAGAAGAAAGATTAGGATTAATTATGGATTTCCTAAAAAACCATAATAGGATTTCTGTTGAACAAATCTGCACCCTTTTTGATGTATCCAGAGATACTGCGAGAAGAGATCTTGTCCGGCTGGAAGAAGAAAAATCTATTGTCCGAACACGAGGAGGAGCTATCCTTCCATCCGTTCATGATGAAGTAAAAAACTATACCAATCGCTTAAATACCGTAACGGAAGAAAAAAAGATTATTGGGAATAAGGCTGCATCATTAATTTTTCCAGGTGATAGAGTGATCTTGGATGCCTCGACAACCGTTCAAGCATGTGCAGAACAAATGGAAAATATCGATTGTACAATTATTACCAATTCGATTAATCAGGCTGAAGTATTATCCTCCAAGCCGGAAATCAACATCCAGCTCTTAGGAGGCACACTTCAAAAAGAGCACCGTTTTCTTTACGGCTCCACTGTGTTAGAAAAACTATCGAAATACCATGTAGATAAAGTGTTTATTGGCGTGGTAGGAATATCGGAAAATGGCTTAACGATCGCTCATGAGGAGGATGGCCTCGTCAAACGAAAAATGATTCAGCAAGCAAAGCAAGTGATCGTATTAGCTGATCATACAAAATTAGGACGCACAGGTTTTTTCTGTTTTGCTGATTTACAGGATATTGATCTTCTGATTACAGACAACACTCCTCCAAAAGAGTTTAGAGAGCTGTTGCGTAAAAATAATGTCGAACTTTTAACGGCTAACTTTGAAGAGGGAGATGAATAAGATGGTAAAATTAATTGCTGTCGATTTGGATGGTACGTTATTAAATGAAGAAAACCAAATTAGTAAGAAAAATTTGGAGGCGATTAAATTCGCCCAAGCTAATGGGATTGAAGTCGTTATTGCTACTGGGCGGGCCCATTTTGATGTCCAAAACATTTTTAAAGAAACTAAATTAAAAACCTGGATTATTGGGGCTAATGGAGCGACCATTCATCAGCCAAACGGCGAACTTTTCCATTCTGTTTCGATTAATCGACAGGATGCATTCCAAATCTTGAACTGGCTAGAGCAAGAAGAATACTATTATGAAATTTTCAGTAATGATTCTATATTGTCTCGACAAAACGGTCGGGAACTTTTAACCATCGAAATGGACAGAGTCAAAAGCGCAAACCCAGAAGTAAGTATAGAACAGCTCATAGAAGCTGCTGAGAAGCAATATAGCCAAACCGGATTTTCCTATATAGTTTCTTATAAAGATCTGATTGTCACTGACGTTGATGTTTATAATATCCTTGCCTTTTCATTTGATGAAGAAAAACTTCAAAAAGGGAAGGCACAATTTAAGGATATGAAAGATGTTACAATGGTCACGTCTGCTAAGCATAACTTTGAATTCGAACACAAAAAGGCATCAAAAGGAATTGCCTTAGAGATGCTGGCTAAAAAGCTTGGGATGAACTTAGCCGATACGGCTGCGGTTGGTGACAGCTATAATGATTTATCCATGCTCCGAATGGCCGGAAGAAGTGCTGCCATGGGAAATGCAGCAGAGGAAATCAAGAATTCCTGTCAGGAAGTAACACTGACGAATATCGATGACGGAGTGGCTCATTTTATTTACTCTTTACTACAGGGTCCTTTGTAATTCCTTTCTAAAAAACATAAAGAACAGGAGCTATCCGACGAAAAGGAAAGCTCCTGTTTTTTATTCAATTATTATCAAAAATAATTTTTAAATCGAGGTTCAAAAATCAAGAACACTGTTCGTGGGAATCGCTATCAACTGATTACACAAACTGACTCTTTCGTATTTGTCAATTATTGCCCTAATGTTCCTGTTACTTGGCTAGCTTGTTGTCTTTGTTTTTTTGCTTTTCGGAAATGGAATAATTCATAAAATGTTGGGATTACAATCAGCGTCAAAAGGGTGGATATGATGAGTCCGAAAATGACAACCACAGCGAGTCCCTTTGAAACCAGATTTAAACTCATCGCCGATTCATGTGAAACTAGAAGCGGTACCATGGCAAAGACAGTGGCGAGTGCTGTCATAAGAATCGGACGCAGTCGTACGAATCCTGCCTCCATAATCGCTTCCCGAATGGTCATTGTTTCTTCATTGTGACGGATTCGGTCAACCAGCACAATGGCATTGGTTACCACAATCCCAACGAGCATCAGCATTCCGATACCAGAAGAAATATTGATGCTTGAGTTGGTAATCACGAGTCCTAATAGTGAACCGATCGCTGCAAGTGGCAATGTAATCAAGATCGCGATGCTTGCCCGGAACGACTTTAATGTCACGAGCAAAATCATAAACACGATTCCAATTGATAACATAGACAGTTTAGCGAGTTCCGCTAATTGATCAGAAGACTCCATGGAAGAACCTGTAAGCTCTGCACTTGTTCCTTTGGAAAATGTTTCATCTTTGTTCCAAGTTAGGAGCTCCTGCTGAATTTTTCCGGTAACGTCTACCATTTTGTCCGGATTCACTTGCGCCGTTACCTGTAGATAATGATGGCCGTCTTTTGTAAAGATGGTCCCCAGCTCATTGCTTTCTTCAATCTTCGCAATACTTGATAAAACAACTGGCCCATCTGGCGTCATCAGCTGCAGATTTTTTACATCGTTCACCGTTTGAATCTCTTTTAATGCTCCCAATTGGACTGCGGTGGTCCGTCCATCAATCTTAATGTTTCCTATCACAGCAGGCTTTATCATCGCATAAATAGATTGGGCGACTTCCTGTGCATTTGATAATTTGGAATCCACCTGAATGCTAATGGTTGGTTTAGTATTTTGATCGTTGCTTTCTACTTTTTCAACACCATCTATGCTGCTTATATCTTTCTTAACCATATCAGCTGCTTTTTTGATGTCATCGTCGTTCTTTCCGATGACATCAATGGAAACAGTCGTCGTATTGGATCCGAGCAAACCTGCTGTCTCAGCCGTCAGCTCCGCATTTGGAAACTGATCTTTTGTTTTTCGGATGTCTTTTACAAATTTGGCAGAATCGGTTCCTTCTTTAGTAAAAATCATAAATCGAACGACGTTGGCTTCTTGTAGATTGCCATATTGTGCAGCATCCTCATTGACACCAGCCACTGTAATATGGGTTTTTACCCCTTCTTTTTCTGAAAGAATGTCCTCCATTTTCGCAACCCCATCTTTTATTTCGCTAAATGGAGTTCCGTTATCATAGCGAAGACCGATTGCGATGTAGGCCGAATCTTGCTGATCGACAGAACCTTTTGGCATGGTCAAAAATAAGCCGACGGAACCGACTACAACGAGAATCGCTACCGTAATTGGAAGCCATTTATGATTAAGCGACCATTTCAACAAAGATGGGTAGAAGGATTTCGCCTTGTGTTCCTTCATCTTTACCTTTTTCATCATACGGGCGCTGAGTGCTGGGACAACTGTCAGTGAAACAAGCAGAGAAGATAGCAATGAACAAGTGATCGTAATCGCAAACGGAGCAACGATATCTCTTAATCCTCCCGAAACAATCAGCATTGGCAGGAATACGGCTACTGTTGTCAGAGTGGATGAGGTGATCGCTGATCCGACTTCTTTAACTGATTCGATAAGAAAGGCAGGGGTTAATTCATTATTTTGCTTTCTTCGGTAAATATTCTCCACTACGACAATACTGTCATCCACTAGCCGTCCGACAGATACTGCAATTCCTCCAAGCGTGAGGATATTTAAGGTAACGCCAAAGAAGGAGAGTAGAATCATCGTCATGCATAAGGACAATGGTATGCTGATAATCGTAATCAGGGTCATTCGGAAACTGCGAAGGAACAACCAGATTATAAGGGTGGCAAATAATGCACCGGTCAATACTTCTCTTGTCATCGAATTGATGGAATCAAGAACGGTATCTCCTAAATTCATCACGACCGTCGCTTGAAGGGTTCCCTTGTAATCCTTATTGATTTTATTTACTGCATCTTCCACCTGTTTTCCAAGCGTTACGGCATTGGAGGTGGAATCCTTCTGAATGACAACGTCGATAAAGCTCTTTCCATTCAAATGGATGATGCTTTCGGTATCTTCTTGCATGGTAATACCAGCAACATCCTGTAGTTTTGTCTTATTGTTTAACTGGATGTTTTTAAGTTCATCAAGGGTTTCTAATTTTCCGGTTACGATAATGCTTGTTGCTTCGTTGTTCATCGTTTGTTCGCCTACGGCAACGGAAGCCGTTTTTCCTTGAAGGAGCGTATATAGCTTTTCAAGCGGGAAACTTGCTGCCGCTAATTTAGCAGGATCAACTTTAATCATCACTTGTTGATTTCTTCCACCATTGGTGATAACATTGCCGACACCTTTTAGGTCCTTGAACATCGGCATAATCTCGTTCTCTACGATATTTAGTTCATTATTGCCAATTTCCTTATCGAAGGTCAGACCTAATTCCACAATCGGAATTTCAGATGTGTTGAGGTTGATAACATACGGCTTCATGACCCCATTGGGGAGATGGACCATTGAAATTCTTTCTTGAATTTGCTGTTTTGCTTCTTTTACATCAATTTTTGTTTCAAATGTGACGGTCAACTGGCTAAAGTTATTTCCTGTTTGTGCAACGACACTTTGTTTTCCTCTGACGCCATTTAACGCCTTTTCAATTGGCTGTGTTACTTGTTCATCCATACTTACGGCATCCATACCGTTTCCAACTGTTGAAATGGTTATGTATGGCTGGTCGGCAGATGGCATCAGTTCCATTGGAATCGTCGTGTAACTAAAAATACCAAAAATCATCGAGGCAATTACAGCGAAAACCAATGCCGCTTTGTTCCGCAATGCCCATTTGGTAAACCAAGTCATAAAAGAACCCCCTAGTCCTAAAGTCATAAAAACAGGTAAATCATACCATCATTAGGTTTAATTTTCCAGATAAATTTCTAAATTTTACAAAAAAATAATTTACACTAAACAAATACAAGAAAATTATAGATTGAAAAGATACAGATGATGACTCAAATTTTTATCGGAACGATTTTTTGGGCGAATAGCCGTTGACGTAACGGTTCTTTTGTTATATGGTTAATTACATAAGTAACTAACCGATGTGGTGGTGTGTATTATGGTTTTCAAGATGGATGACAGCCGTCCGATTTTTTTGCAAATTGCCGAGCATATCGAAGACGATATTATCGAAGGCCGGTTGCAGGAGGAATCGCAAGTGCCGTCAACGACTCAATTTGCATCGTTTTTTCAAATCAATCCGGCAACGGCAGCTAAAGGTGTTAATTTGCTGGTGGACGAGAACATTTTGTATAAAAAGCGGGGGATCGGCATGTTTGTATCGACAGGCGCTAAAGCAAGGCTGATGGAGAAGCGAAAGGAGAGTTTCTACGAACAGTATGTCGTGGCGATGATTCGCGAAGCGGAAAAGCTTGGCATTTCGAAAGACCAATTGACGGATATGATCCGGAGGGGAGAAGGAACGAAATGAAAAACATTGTTGAAGTCAAAGGGCTGACCAAAACCTATGGCGGCGTCAATGCGGTGGACGATGTCAGCTTTACGATGGAATCGGGCAAAATTTACGGATTGCTGGGCCGAAACGGCGCAGGCAAAACAACGATCATGCACATGCTGACGGCGCAGATGTTCCCGACAAGCGGGAAAGTGCATGTGTTTGGAGAGACTCCATATGAGAACAATCGCGTATTGAGCCAGGTTTGTTTTATTAAAGAAAGCCAGAAGTATCCCGACCATTTTCGTGTGAGTGACGTGCTGGAGCTGTGTCATGTTATTTTTCCTAATTGGGACCAGCAATTTGCTGATCAATTGGTGAATGATTTCCGTCTGCCACTGAAACGGGGGATAAAGAAGCTGTCGCGAGGTATGCTCTCGTCCCTCGGCGTCATCATTGGTTTGGCGAGTCGCGCACCGTTGACGATGTTCGACGAGCCTTATCTGGGGCTGGACGCTGTAGCACGGGAGTTGTTCTATGATCGGCTCATTGAGGATTACGCGGAGCACCCTCGGACAATCGTTTTGTCCACGCATTTAATCGACGAAGTGAGCCGGATTTTGGAGCATATAATCGTCATCGATAGCGGCAAGCTTATTCTAAATAAAGATGCGGATACCATTCGCGGGCAAGCCTATAGCGCCATTGGCCAGGCGGAGAAAGTAGAATCCTTCATTTCCGGGCAGGAGACGATCGACCGTAAACCATTCGGTGGCCTATTGTCGGCGACGGTGCTTGGCAGTCTGGATCCCGAAAGGCGAAAGCAGGCCGAATTACTAGGGCTGGAGCTTACACCGGTATCACTTCAACAGTTGATTGTTCATTTGACCAAACAAAAATCTGATCTCAGGGCGGTGGACTTCCGATGAATCGAATTGCAACCGTAATGAAAATTCATGCCAAGGATAAACTTATGTGGTTGATCCTTCCATGGTGTTTGGGATTACTCCCAGCTTTTTTAGTAAACTTTTTGATTGGAGGGATAGTCCAGCCGGAAGAAGGATTATATACAGGCGGTTTGGCTTCCATCTTCGTTTGGATGATGGTTGTCGGCATAGTTACGCTGACGAAAAGCTTCCCGTTTGCACTAGGGCTGAGCATCCGGAGAACAGACTTTTTTCTCGGGACTCTCATGATGATTATCGTCGTTTGTTTGGGTAGTTCCGTCGTACTTTTGGCGCTTTCGTTCTTGGAAGGTGATTGGGCCTGGGGAGTCGGATTGCATTTTTTCAAGCTGCCTTATTTGAGTGATGGTTCCTTGGCAGAACAGTGGTGGACCTTGTTTGCGACAGCGTTTCATATGAGCTTCCTTGGATTCGGCATTGTCGCCGTTTACAGGCGTTTCGGGAGGATGGGGCTGTTCATCATGTTTCCAGTTATTTTTGTTGGGGGGTCCGTGCTTGCACTCTTGTGCACGTATTTCGGCTGGTGGGCGGACATTTTCAATTGGCTAAGCGGTCATTCCGCCGCCCTATTAGCCTCCTGGTTGTTTGTTGGCGCTGTCATCTATGCCCTGTTGTCATTTTTCATGATTCGCAAAGCAACTGTTTAGTTGGTAACATTCCGTAAGGCCGTCCAATTATTTGTGGGCGGCCTTAGCTGAATTGAGTCATAACACGTCAAACATTTTTCATTTGAAACGCTTTTACTGAATTTTTACAGATCATCCGTTGTGGGGATGAAAAGAATTCATTATTATGAAACGTTGTATGTCCTTATTTCATCTTAAATTAGTGATAGGGGGTATATTTAAAAGACAATAATTATATTAATTAATTGATCGAAAGGAGTAAAAAATGAAAAGAGTTGTAACAGCTTGTTTTATTCCATGTCTATTCGCGCTTCTAGTTGGCTGTACTAGTAATTAAGATATTTTGAATTTTAGTGTCGTCTATTTTCAATTCTTAAAATACAAGAGTAGTACCAACAATGATAAGCAGAACGAACAATACAACGATTAATACAAAAGTGCCGCCGCCGCCATAGCCACCACCATAACCATACATATCTTTTCACCACCTATTGGAAGTTAGAGAAAAAACACTCTTCTCTCTCTATATATTTCAAAAGTCAAAGATTGACTAGACAAGCATTATTATGAAAGGAAAGTTTCCGTGAATTGATAAAAAAACTTTCTAAAAATAATAAGAAGCAGCTGCATGAAATGCAGATGCTTCTTTAAAGGTAATTAAATGTGATCTGGATTGGAGGAAATAATAGCATATGTACTTAAGCTAAAAAGGATTGGACAAGTATTGATTTTAAAAAAAGAAGTTTCCCTTGTTTTAATAAAGATCATATGTCTTTACAAAGAAAATGATGAGTAAGTAAAGAAGCGTATCTTATAAAAGATACACTTCTCCGGAGGTGTGGAAAATTGTGCCGTGGTAAGGAGGTGGCGTTGGAGAGAAATTCCTCATCTCTCATTCATAAAATTAAGAAATACCATGGCTTTTTATAAAACAACAAACTCTAGCGTTATTTTTATTAACTTAATTATTCTGTTTGTTCTTCATTTTGAGCCATACCTTTTTCTCCTATAAAATTATTTAGCGCGTCTATATTTTGATCGAAGTCCACTTCTAATATGTCACCATGCACTTCATCCCGTTTATTTTGAAAACTGTCATTTTCAGGGATGCGGAGGGTTTCTATCTCTCTACTTTTCTTCGTTAACATGTCTTTTCCTATCGTCAAAAGAGTGGAACTATCTATATTTGTATCGATGTATTTATTTATAAGACCTAATAGCTTAGGGAGTTTTACAATACTATGTAGACTTATTGCTTCATCTGTTAATTTTGAAATTACTTCTTGCTGTCTTTGAATTCGTCCAAAGTCACTTAACCGATCATGGCGAAAACGGACATAACCTAACAACTCTTTACCATGCAGCTGTTGTTTTCCTTTTTCTAACGTCATGTCTATACCATAAGACATCTCATAAGGTATATTTACTTCAATGCCTTTTGGCACGAGCAGATCGACTGCTTTTTCAAATCCTTTAAAATCTACCATCGCATAATTGTGAATTTCGAGTCCGAAATTTTCTTTTATCGTTTCCCTTAGTAATTCAGGACCTCCAAACGCGTAGGCTGCATTTAATTTTTGCTGTCCATGTTCTGGTACAGAGACCAACATATCACGCATAAGAGAGATCAGTTTTATTTTATGGGTTTCTGGATCATAATGTGCAACCATGATTGTATCAGTTCGAGCTTGTTTTTCTCCCCGTGAGTCACTTCCTAACAAGAGAATATTGATTGCATCTAGTTTATTTTTCTCTCCATGGAATATCTGTTTTCCTTCCACTTTTTTTAGAGGTTGGTTGGCAGTTTTTATCGTACCTTCTATGTATTGAAAAATATGAAATAAACCGACAATTATAATACCTATTAGAAGAAAGGCCCCAAACAATCGCCCCCATCTTACTCTTCTTCTATTTCTTTTCAAACGTGTCAAATTTAGCACCACCTAGGCTGAATATTCATTAACTTTGATATAATATTTAAAGATAATCTATTAGATTATTCATTTCTGATAAAGTAAAAAGGGGTTCAATCATTTAACAATCCCTTGAAGTAGTGATTATCCCACAATTAGGTTTCATCTTCTTTAACATCTGGTTACATATTTCTGAATTTCTGATTACAATGTCATTTTTTGCTGTCATATGTCTATTTTCCTCTCAATATAAGAGAACTTGTCTCGGTATCAACGTCACTTTTATATACAATATATATTTTTAAAGAAAATGAAAAGACTTTTGTCTAAGATTAGTACAAAATGGTAGAAATTATTGGTTAGGAGTGTGGAAATTATGAATATAAGTTTATTTCATTCATTAGAAAGTGAAAATATCTGCTTTAAACCACTAAGTACAAATGATGCTCAAGAGATTCATAATTATGCAGCAGATGAGGAAGTCTCACGTTTTATTGGCTGGAGTTTAATGAACACATTGAATGAAACGAGTGAATACATTGAAACGATGGTAAAACGGGAGTTAGCAGGTACTCATTTATACGCTTCCATAGTTCTAAAATCAACGCAAGAAATTATTGGGACAGCGATGATTTTCAATTTTGACAAAGAAGCAAACCAAGCAGAAATTGGATATGTTTTTCATCGAGACCATTGGGGAAAAGGTTATGGAACAGAATGTGTAGCTTTAATGAGTGATTACGCATTTGAAACACTTCAACTACACAAACTCCATGCTAGTGTAGTTGATGCAAATAAGGGATCTGCCCGGATCTTAGAAAAGAATGGGTATGTGTTAGAGGGACAATTAAGAGTCCACTATTTTATAGATGAAAAATATTATATCGCTTTACTTTACGGAAAAATTCAACCCAAGAAAGATTAATTCATAAAGCGAAAATATGGATTTCATTAAAATTAAAAGCTATTGAAAAGCGCATTCCTGCTACGAATGCGCTTTCTCGCTCCATTAACCCTGGGTTAATTGGTTTATTTCCTCTTTTCGTTTTGCTGTTTGAAAGATAAATAGTCCACTATAAAGCATAAATGTGCCGATCATTAATATGATGCCAATATAGACACTCATCATGGTTGGTACCAAATATGCCCCAAGTAAAATGGTAGATTTCGCAAGTAAATCTGCACCGCTAAAGCTAAGACCTGAAAAGGCAGAATAGGAACCTCGTTTATCCTCTGGCATCATGTTGGCTTTTTCGGCATTAGCAATCGGGGAGTATATCAGTTCTCCAATGGTAGCAATCAGATTGAATACAATTAACACATACCAGATATTCGCGGATGTAATCGTTATATATCCAACTCCATATAGGAGAAGCCCGGTTAACAACACCTTCTTTTTGTCAAAACGATCGGTAAACTTCGTAATCATAAAGGCGAGTAATACAACGAGAAGCATATTTTGAATGTTTAAGATACTCAACATCCTCACACCTGCGATTTCAAAGTGGCCAATGAAAACGGAGTGAAACTCTTTAGCCAATCGGACACCGATATAACTATTGAGTGAAAATTCCGCGGCATAAATACACATCCCGCCAATGACAGCCATGACAAATGGTTTGTCCTGAAAGGCGAGTTTATAATTAGCAACTATATCAATCAAGACGTTTTGATGTTTTTTCTTCAAAGTTTTAACATACGAATCCTGCAGCCAAATTCCATAAACAATCGGTAAACCCACTGATACCATTGTTAGAACTAAGAATAAAGTAAGTTGATGATGCAAGTAAAACAGTCCGCCAAGCGCAGTCCCGATTGCCATCGATAAATTATTGAGCCAATAGTCCAGCGAATAAATCGCTTTCCGATTTTCGGACGTGGTGGAATCGATAATAATTGCCTGCATCGCTGGTCGTCCTAAACTGCTGGATATCATAAATACCATATAGGCAAACGCGAATAGCTTGATCCATTTTTGATCAGGGAATAAACTGAATGTCATGAAACCGAACATCAACGAACTGGTTGCTGAGGTGATCACCAATATTGTCTTCCGGCGGAAGAGGTCAGACAGGTAGCCTCCAATTAGTGTACAAATAAAGCTGATAAAAACGTTAATCCCTAAGAATAGCCCTGCCCAAACAGCACCTTTGTGTTCGGCAAAAAAGAGGGCCATAAACGGCATAACCGCACTGGAAATTGCTTTATTGAAAAATGATGTAAAAAGGCGAACCCTTAAGTTTTGTGGATAGTCTCTCCATTTCATATTGCCAGCTCCTTCCTATATTTGTATAGTAAAGGAGACGGGGAATAATAAAAATGACCTTTTTTTCTAAAAATGTCCACTTTTAGGGGAGCAAGCTGAATGGATCGATATTTATTAACACTAAGAAACCAGGTAGAATCGGGGAATATTAAAGTAGGAGATATTGCTGAGTGCTTATACCTCAGTACGAAACAAACACGAAGGAAGCTTCACCAATGGCAGGAGGATGGATGGCTCATTTTTCATTCCGGGCGTGGAAGGGGCCATACATCGTCACTGGAATGGCTGCGGGATGTAGAACACGAATATGAACGGCAATTTTTACAATTGCTTGAAAAGGGAGCGATTGAGGAGGTAAGCAGGTTACTATTGCTAGATTGGTCTGTGGAAACCAAACAGCGATTAATGACCGCCTTCCAAACAAATTTCGGTTTTCATCAGGAAGAGCAGGACAGACTGATCATTCCACGCTTTGATCCTTTTTTAACCTTTCATCCACTAAAAGCTGCGGATACACACAGTGCGAATATCATTGCCAATCTATATAACCGTGTGGTCACGTTAAACGCTGACAATACGGTTACATCAGAGCTTGCACATTCATGGGAATATAGTGCTAATTCTTTGCTTCTATACCTACGGAAAGACGTTGCGTTTCACGACGGTTCGATCATGAAAGCGGAAGATGTCGTCGAATCTTTCTGGCGCATGAAGCGGGATGAACCCTATTGTATGTTATGGGAACCGATTACCTCGATTACAACTCCTGCACCACTTGTAGTCGAACTGAAGTTTCCAGGAGGATGCACCTATGTTCTTCAGCTCTTAAGCCTGTTATCTGCAAGTATATTTAAAAAAGTGAATGGTAATTTGGTAGGAACAGGTGGATTTTATCTGGCAGAAGAGACAGAAGGAAAAACAGTCCTTGCCGCTTTTAAACAATATTTTGGGCATCGCCCGCTGCTCGATCGTGTCGAGTTTATTCAGGTCCCGAGGGAATTTGAAGTGGTTTATTATGGGGCTCATGAATCCGAACAGGTGGAAACATTTAAGGTGGAAAGTGATTCTGGTTTTGGAATTGTCGTTATGAATCCCTATCGTGGATCTGATCTGGAACGCAAGGAAGTCCGTGATTATATACATATGGTCATCGCCAACCATCGTCATGAGCTTTCAGATGTCAATTCTAGAATTATGGGGAACGATGAAGGGTGTTTAATCGGTATGTCCCAATCGTATAAAATGCCGGCTATTCCAAAACCAGTGATGACCAAACCGATAAGGATACAATTTGTAAACTATACAAGTGATACGTCTCATTGGTTAAAAGCCAAGCTCGAACAAGCTGGAATTGAGGTTGAAATGGTGAAAATCTCCTTCCGGGAGGCAGTTTATGATACCAGTATCCGTCTAGATGCCGACTTGTTTATTCATGGCGAAATTTTCGAACTAAACCAAACCTTTTATTATTATTTCTTTTTGATCAATAGTTTCTCTCCTCTACAACTATTAATAAAGCAAGATAAACAACTGAACCGATTCATTAAGGCATATGATTCGATATCCTTTGAATACTGGAATGATCACCATTTGATAATTGAACAGTACTTACAGAACGAGTCGCTTTGTGTCCCATTGTATTATGTAAAACGGCGAATCCCTTTTTCGATTAATCTAATGAACATTGAAATCAAACATTTTGGGTATGTCGACCTAACAAAGCTTTGGACTAAGCCAAATATCTAAATAGAGAGCCACGGAAGGCTCTCTTAGTTTTAAAAAGGTTAGTTTAGTGCACAGGAAACGACCCCGTGGTCTTCAGGCGCCTTTGCAGCCAATTTCCGATAGAAAATCGCAAGCAGCATTGATGGGATGCTGCAAATGATCATCCCGATAAAGGCGTATCTTGGCTCAATTTCATATAAATATCCGCCGAAGAATGTGAACACCGCTGTGCTCCAACTTAGTGCCAGTGCTGAATACATCCCTTGGGCATTCGGAATTTGTTCTTGTGGAATATGCTTGGTTAAATACTTCATAAAGGCAAAATGTCCCATCGCAAATGAGCAGGCATGCAAGGTTTGTGCGATACAAAAAACTATAATATTTGGAAACAAAAATATGAGGATCCATCTTACTGTTGAGCCAAATGCCGCAAGTGTTAGTAAGGAACCCACTGAAAATTTACGTAATTTCTGATCTGCGATTAAAAAGAAAATGATTTCTGCAACCACAGCAATATTGAGAATCACTCCAATTAAATATTTGGGTGCATGGATTTCTTGTAAAAAAATATAGCCATAGCTGTAATAGGATGCGTGTGCCGCTTGCAGTAAAATCACAATAACGAGAACAAGGCCAAAGTGTTTGAGCCGAAATAATTGCAGCATGCCGCCTTTTTTCATTTTTGTGGCTTGTGGTTTTTCCATTAAAATAACAGGGGCAGGCAAGACACAAAGAGCCATAAATACCAATATGCCAAGTAACAACGCCCATAAGATAACTTTATCCCCAAACGCTCCAGTAAAGACCGTCAACATCATCCCGGATACGACAAAGCCAATGGATCCCCACGAACGGCTCTTCCCGTAATCTTTTAATTGCTGTTTTTGCACAAGGACGCCTGCTGCGCTATCCAATGCCGGCATCAAGCTCGGGTAAAAGAAATGCAACAGTAAGGTGACAACTACTAAGCTTATATAAGAATTCGCTGGAATACTGCAAAGAAGGGAAATGAACGTACCCAGTGCCATCCCATTTAGTAAGGTTCTACTGCTAAATTTCCCAGATAAATAAGGAAATACAAATAAAGTAGAAAGACCGCGGACAACTAGTCCTAAACTCATAATCAAACTAGCTTGTGAAACCGTCATGCCTTTTGTATGGATCATCCACCCAGTCCAATAGGGTAGAAAAACACCCCAGGTAATAAAAAAACTAAAAAATTGTCTGTTCATCCATCGCTGTGATTTCATTCTATACCCCTCCAATGTTTGCATCATATCATGGAGAAACGTACAATAATATGAGATATCTCATATTTTGGAGGAGATTAATGGAAATTTATAAAAATGAGAAAAGGCAGCGCTATTTGGAGGAATATTCGATTGGGTATTTGTTTACTTTTCCGATTGAAGAGTTTCTAGAAGTGCATGAATATAAACGTGATGAATGGATTATTCAAGAGGGCACGCGTTCGGATTTCTTATTTTATGTCATTGAAGGAAAGGCGAAAATTTATGTGACACATCAAAATGGAAAGGTTTCCTTAATTAATTTTATCAACAAGGACGACTTTTTCGGAGAAATGGAATTATTAAATCCGATTTATTATACGAAAGGGGTTCAAGCATCTACCAAAACCGTTTGTTTTGCGATTCCTTTTCATCGCTGCCGCGCCAAAATGCTTGAAGATGCAACCTTTCTCCGTGAACTTGCGAAGTTCTTAAGTGTGAAATCCACACAAATGGCGGCAAAATATACGCAAAGTCTCTCCTTCCCGCTAGAAAATCGGCTTGCCGATTTTATTTTGCAAACGGCAGATGGAGAAGTCTATAAGGAGAAACACGTCACCGTTTGTGATTCTTTAGGCGTCTCCTACCGCCATTTATTATATGTGTTTGCGCAATTTTGCGATAAAGGATATTTGCAAAAGGAAGGACGTCACTATCGCATCCTACAGCCAAACGAACTAAATGGACTTGCCAGGGTATTGATGAATGAATGACCCGGTTATTCAGGGGGTTATTACTGAAATTATGAAGGGATGATCAAAGTAAAGCTAGATCATCCCTACATTCATATTATAATTCTCGATAAGAAGAACGAAATTGGGTAAACGAACGGAAGATGCGAGTAACAAAAGGCTTCCAATACTGCTCAGTAAGTTTTACGACAAAGGCTGTTCCATTTCCAAGGATGGCGCTCCCGATGATATCAGATGGATAGTGCTGTCCCATCCAGATCCGCGAAAAGCCTACTAGGATTGATAGCAGCCACAAGCTCCAGCCGGCTATTCGGTGAAATACCATCACAGATGCGGCCAAGGTAAAGGCAAGGGCAGTATGTTTACTTGGAAACGATGAATCTTTTTTTGATGGGACCGGCGGCAATAAATGAACGCTATGCTTCAAGAACGGCCTCGGTTTATAAAAGAATAGCTTAATCATCGTACAGAGCAAATACGTCACACTGACAGAAACTCCAGTATATAGTGTCATTTTTTTATAAGAATCGTGGCGAAACCAGAGAACGATTACCACGAGGATATAGATAAATCGAGATCTTTTTGAAATGGTGACCATAAGGAAATCTACAATCCGATTATGCCCCGCCAATTGATTAATCACCTTAAACATACGATAGTTCATAAAAGTCTCCCCTTATTTTAAGTTAAAAGATCAATGGTATTATTTCCGTCCGATATACAAATATGTATGGCATTATAACAATAAAAAAACTACAACTAAATAAATTATAGTACCTTGCATTAGTTAGTAGTAGATGATATAGTATTCCTGTGATGGTATATTTTTCATATTTTACTACTATATATTATTCAGTAGTAATCATTACTTTGTAGGCAGGTGATTCACATGAATGTTCAATTTAAGAAGGGTGCACTGGAATTATGTGTCTTAGTCTTTACATTGAAAAAGGACCGGTATGGATATGAGTTGGTTCACAGCATCTCTGATAAAATCCAAATCGCTGAAGGAACCGTCTATCCTTTATTACGAAGATTAACTAAAGAAGGCTATTTCGCTACTTATTTAGCGGAATC
The DNA here is from genome assembly GCF_001026695.1 of Neobacillus vireti. GTDB lineage: Bacteria > Bacillota > Bacilli > Bacillales > Cytobacillaceae > Neobacillus > Neobacillus vireti. The sequence goes on along the minus strand of NZ_LDNB01000017.1, from coordinate 473,892 downwards.
CAATGAGGGTCCGCCAAGAAAATACTATCAATTGACGAAAGCCGGACGAGAATATCTTGAACAGTTGGTACAAGAATGGCAGCAATTTTCTGCCAGTGTGAATGAGATTATTGAGGAGGGGATGGACTGATGACCAAGCAGCAATTTTTAAACGAACTTAACCGTCTATTGGTACAGGTTCCTGAAGGGGAACGAAAGGATATTCTTAGTGATTATGAAGCACATATTGATTCGGCTATCGAAAATGGGAAAACCGAGGAGGAGGCTGTTGCGGATTTAGGCTCCCCAAAAACGATCGCAGATGAATTAGATGTCTTTGTAGCTACTGACAAACTTAGTGGTTCAAAAAAGGAAACCACTACAAATGTTGGACCTAACATTTTTGCATTTTTGGGGATGCTCTTGTTTAATCTAATTTTCATCATAGGGCCCGTTGTAGGGGTCACAGGTGCTTTTATTGGTCTGTATGCTGCTGCATTCGCTTGTCTTATTACTCCCGTTGCATTTATCATTAATTTATTTACGCACGATACACCAATACTACTTGCGTTCTTCTTAATCCTTGCCACTTTTTCATTTGGGTATCTATTTTTACTAGTGACAAATTTTCTTGCAAAGTGGTTTTTAAAGTTAATCCACTGGTACTGGAAACTCAATGTAAAAATCGTGAAAGGGAGTTATTAATTTGAAGAAATATTCTATTGTTGCAGCTATTTTAGGCTTGTTTATTGGGATAATCGGGGTTGTAGTTTATGGATATACTCATGACAATTTTTCAACTGTCACTATAGATGAAACAAAAACGATCAACGCAAAAGACATTAATAAAATCGAATTGGAATCTCGGCTATCCAGTGTGCATTTTTATCCAACAAAATCCGATGTCATTACCGTTCATCTCTACGGCGGAACATCGGAAAAGAATATCGTGCTTTCAGTAAGTACGAGCGGAGAAACAGCTAAAATTGATATAGGACCAAAAAATGATTCTCTATTTCATTTTTCTCCTTTTGAATTCATGGGCAAACAACTTCAAGCCGATGTTGAGGTACCGCAAAAAATGTACAGTGAACTGAAAGCTCATTCACAAGCAGGCAGTATTACCATCGAACAAATATCAGCCAACCACTTTGATTTGGACTCTTCCGCTGGTAGCATTAAGGCAAATGACTTAAAAGGTGATGTAACTGCTCATTCTTCTGCAGGTAGTATGAAGTTAGCCAATATTGAAGGAAAGTTGGATTTAACTGATAGTGCAGGTTCAATTGATGTCCAGTTAAAGGCGATTACTCATGACATTTTCGCAAGCAGCAGTGCCGGTTCCGTTCGGATTGTAACCGAACAGCAACCAGAATCTCTGCAAATGAACCTCCAGACATCGGCTGGTCATGTTGATGTAAATCTGGCAAACGTTTCGTACAATACAAAGGACCGTGACCGTGTCATCGCCTCTATTGGTTCAGGTGGTCCACAGCTGAAGCTACAATCAAGTGCCGGTTCCGTATCAATCAATAAAGAATAGAAATTAATCCTATTCACTAACCTTTCCAAATAAACAATAAAAAGTATAGAAAAAGCAATGCCATCGGCCCAAATTGCGGCAGGTGGCATTGTTTTTTAGATTAGTGAAACCAATTTCAGAATGGTGCCTGACACTTTTTTAAAACAATTTCTATTTTAGTTGAGTCCATAGGAATGGTGCTTATGGCATAGATGACACTGATTCCACTGTAATTGTACATTTTTACATATTTATTCCGCATAATATAAAATAAAAGAATTGGAAATAAAATTTTTCTTGCTTACTGCAAGGAAAAAACCGAGGTGAAAGGGTTGAATGTATTAACGTATACAGAAAATCTCGTTGAATCAATTAAGGGCTATTTATTTTTACGGCTTGTGTTAATGGTGTTGTTGTTAATGACTATTTCATTTCTAGTAAATAGAACATCTTCTTGGTTTTTTAAAAATTCACACCTATTCCCCGAAGCAGATTCTAAAACAATACAAGGTGTAATTCGCTCTACTTTAAAATATTTAATTGCAATCATTCTAATCATATATATTATTGGACAATTCATTGATATTAAAGGTCTCCTCGCGGGGGCAGGAATTATAGGTGTCATACTAGGCTTTGCAGCACAACAAATATTAAAAGATGTTCTATTAGGTTTTACCAGAATATCTGATAAAGAATTTCGAGTAGGCGACTATGTTACATTTAATGGTGTTATTTCAGGTACAGTAGAGGAAATAGGAATCCGATTTATGCAAATTCGTGAATGGTCAGGGAAACTTCTAACAATCTCACATGGGGAGATTAGAACAATCGAGAATTTTAATAAGGGGAAAATGAGGATAATAGAACGAGTAACGGTTAGTTATCAAGAAGAGCCGGAAAGAATTAAGTGGCTGCTAGAAGAGATTTGCAAAATTTGCAATGAAAAGTATGGTGAAACTCTGCTAAGAGGGGAAGATGGCATTCCTGAACAAGACTTTAGGTATTATGGCATAACTGACTTAAATCCAAATCTACGATATATTGGTTATGAATTTTGTATGGTTGCTCTTGTAAAACCGGAGAATTTCTTTGAAACCTCAAGGAATGTTAGGTTTGAGTTGATGTCGGTTTTTCATAAGAACTTAGTTTCAATGGCAGTGTCAAATGTATTATTTCAATCAGAACAAGGTACTTCTTAATGTTATAAATAAATATGATAAAATTTAAGAATAATTAATGAAAAAAATTATAGAAAGAGGGTACATATTATAGTGGCAAGTAGTAAAGTTATAGAACTAAAAAACCTTTCAATTGGATTACCCCAAAAAACGAAGTACGGGAATAATGGGGAAATGGAGACAGGAATTTGCAAACAAACAATTGAAGAAGCTCAATTAACAAAAGATGGATTTTTGGGAGATGGTGTTGCGGACTTACAGAATCACGGTGGTTCAGACCGAGCGGTATGTGTGTACCCTTATGAACACTATTTGCTTTGGGAAAAAGAATTTGCGAATCCTTTACCAGCTTCAACTTTCGGTGAGAATTTAACTGTTACCAATATGTTGGAAAAAGATGTTTATATTGGGGATATTTTTCGTCTTGGAGAAGCTGTTATACAAATAACTCAAGGTAGAATCCCGTGCAGCACAATTTCAAAGAGAACTAATAATCCTTTTCTTCTAAAAAGGATGGTTCAAATGGGCTTTACAGGTTATTTGTGTCGTGTATTAGAAGAAGGTATTGTCCGAAACGATTCTCAAATTACATTATTGGAGTCACATCCAAAAAAGGTATCCATTCTTTATGGAAATGAGATTTATTTTCATAAGCAAAAGGATGTCGAAGGGATAAAAAGAATATTGGCTGTTGAAGAATTGGCTAACGAATGGAAAGAACTGCTGGTAAATCGGCTAAATAATCTTTAATAGAATAAGTGAAAGAGTTTAGGTATACCAATTCTTTAGGTACAATCATTGGGGCACTGACCATTTTGTCAGCATTCAGATTTGGATTGTTGGTATTCATAGGATTTGGTTTCTGTGTGTTTTTTGGCCACTTGGTGGTACTTATTACTATTTCCACCTTTTAAATAATTTAAAATTATCTTATAATAGTAGATATATGAAGCTGTAAATAATTGTTTTACACTATCAATGAGTTATAATTAAGATAGATAGAAAAGGTGTGTGACCAGGTATTCCATTATCTTGGTGTGACACCTCTATCTTTTCTGCAAATATTAGGGGAAAAGGTTGATAAATATGAGCAACAGCGGAACTACGACAGATGTTATTTTAATTGGCGCCGGAATCATGAGTGCTACCTTAGGGACACTCTTAAAAGAATTAGTGCCGGAATGGGAAATTACAGTGTTTGAGAAGCTCGCTAACGCAGGAGAGGAAAGCTCTAACGAGTGGAATAATGCAGGAACAGGGCATGCGGCACTGTGCGAGCTTAACTATACGGTCGAAAAACCAGACGGATCGATAGATATTAGCAAAGCAATCAAAATTAATGAACAGTTTCAGCTTTCCATGCAGTTTTGGTCATATCTTTTAAACAACAAGCTAATACGTAAACCGCAGGATTTTATCATGCCAATACCGCATATGAGTTTAGTACAAGGGGAACAAAACGTAACATTTTTGAAGAAACGATTTAAAGCGCTATCAAACAATCCCCTGTTTCAAGGGATGGAATTTTCCGATGACCATGAAAAGCTGATAGAATGGATTCCGCTGATCATGGAAGGCCGTAAATTGGATGAACCTATAGCGGCAACAAGAATCGATTCTGGAACTGATGTCAACTTTGGTGCTTTAACGCGCAAATTGTTCGACCACTTGAAAAATCAACACGTTGATATCAAATACAATCATCAAGTTGATGATATTAAACGCACTGAGGACGGCTTATGGGAATTAAAAGTGTGGAATATTGCAACCGGTGCCATCGAACGCCATCGGGCCAAATTCGTCTTTATTGGCGGTGGCGGCGGGTCATTGCCGTTACTACAAAAAACGGGTATTCCTGAAAGTAAACATATTGGCGGATTCCCGGTAAGCGGGCTTTTCCTAGTATGTAACAATCCAGAGGTTGTCGCGCAGCACCATGCAAAAGTGTACGGTAAAGCGGCAGTTGGTGCACCGCCGATGTCAGTTCCGCATCTTGATACACGGTATATTGACAACAAAAAATCATTGTTATTTGGACCGTTTGCCGGGTTCTCACCCAAATTCTTAAAAACGGGTTCAAATATGGATTTAATCGGTTCTGTAAAACCAAATAATCTCGTTACGATGTTAGCGGCAGGTGCCAAAAACGTTCCATTGACAAAATACCTAATACAACAGCTTATGTTATCGAAAGAACAGCGGATTGAAGAGCTACGAGAGTTTATCCCGAACGCCAAAAGCGAAGAGTGGGATATCGTGGTAGCGGGCCAACGAGTACAAGTGATCAAAGATACTGAATCCGAAGGCAAAGGTACACTTCAATTTGGTACGGAAGTGATTAATGCAGCTGATGGCTCAATCGCAGCCTTACTAGGTGCATCACCAGGTGCTTCTACTGCTGTCCCCGTAATGCTTGAAGTAATGAATAAATGCTTCCCGCAGCATATAATAGAGTGGGAACCGAAAATTATGGAAATGATTCCATCTTACGGCTTGTCACTAATGAAAAACCCAGAGCTTCTGCATGATATTCATACTTCAACAGCGCAAGCGCTTGGCCTAAGCGAAAAAGAGTTGGTCTTTAGATAAATCATTAGAACATACGTTAATGAAGCTGCCGCGGCAGCTTTATTTTTTTGAAAAAATAAAAAACACGCTGACACTTTAGCGTGTTTTCCATGTTTTATTGATTTGATACCTTTTCAAGAGCAACTGGGGTGGTCTGAACCGTAAGTTTGTCTAAGAGTTTGGCGCTGTCTCCATTTAAACCCTTCAGATTAACCATTACTCCATTTTGCTGATATTTCAGGACAATTTTATCGATCGCACCGATCGCTGAGTCATCCCAAAGGTGAGCATGGGAGAAATCAATATCTATTTCCGGTATTTCTTCTTTAAAATTAAATTTATTGACAAAATCTGTCACAGAGACAAAGAAAAGCTGCCCTGATACTTGATAAACCTTTTTACGTGAGCCTTTTGTCGAAATCGTTTTAACGTCTACTTTTGAAATCTTAGAGGCAAAGAATATCGCACTCAAGATGACGCCTATTAACACCCCAATGGATAAATTATCTGTTGCTACAACAGTTATTACTGTCACAACCATAACCACAGTTTCAGATTTAGGCATAATTGGCAGCTTCTTTAATGAAGACCAATCAAATGTCCCAATGCAGACCATGAACATTACTGCGACTAAGACAGCCATTGGAATTTTTACCAGGACATCATTAAGGGCTACGATAAGGATTAATAAAAATACAGCTGCCCAAAAGGTGGAAAGTCTTCCTCGTCCGCCTGATTTAACATTGATTCCTGATTGACCAATCATGGCACAGCCAGCCATTCCGCCAAATAATCCTGAGACAATATTGGCAATCCCTTGACCGCGCGCCTCTTTATTTTTGTCACTGCCCGTATCTGTCAAATCATCGACAATTTGAGCAGTTAGGAGAGACTCGATTAATCCAACAACAGCGATTCCAAGTGAATAAGGAAAAATTATTCTTAGTGTTTCTAGATTAAAAGGAACATTTGGAATAAAAAATGTAGGCAAGGCCTGACTTAGTTGTCCTAAGTCTCCTACAGTCTTTACGTGAGCACCAGTTGCCACCGAGATAATGGTGATAATAATAATGGCGACAAGTGGGGAAGGGACAGCCTTGGTTATCCGAGGGAAAAGGTAAATGATCGCTAATCCTCCCGCAACCATTGCGTACATCACCCATGTTTGGCCTTTAAAATGGGTAAGCTGTGCCATAAAGATTAATATCGCTAATGAATTAACAAAACCCACCATAACCGAACGAGGAATAAATTTCATTAATCGAGCTACATTCAAAGAACCAAAAATAATTTGGATCATACCTGTTAGGATGGTGGCTGCTAATAAATACTGTAATCCGTGATCTTTCACTAAGCCGCCCATTAACAAGGCTGTTGCTCCCGTAGCAGCTGAAATCATTGCTGGTCTGCCGCCAACAAAAGCAATCACAAGGGCAATACAGAAGGAGGCATATAACCCAACCATTGGATTCACGCCCGCAATAATGGAAAAGGCAATTGCTTCTGGAATAAGTGCTAACGCGACAACAGTACCAGAAAGAATATCTCCCTTTATATTTCCGAACCATTCATATTTAATTTTACTACCATTCAATTCATTACACCTCTTTATTTATGATTATTTTGACTTTCAACTCTCATGAAAGTCGGGTCCGTTTTTACCACACGAAATTATAACTGAATATGACGATTTTGTGAAATACAATGAAAGCGTTATTACCGGTAAATTACTCTTCAATACTTCTTTTTTCAACGATTCATAAAGTTTTTTATAAATCCGTTTCAATTAAATATTAAGTCGATTTTTTTACAATTTTCACCACGCCGCACCCCTTTTTCATCGACAACCCCAAAAGGTCCATTTCGAAGTGCCCATACACATTTTCAAATTAAACATATTTTGTAGTAAGTCGGTGCAAAGGAGGAATGTGAAATGGACGGCGTAGGAGCTGGTGGCGGTTTTGCCCTAGTGGTTGTATTGTTTATCCTTCTCATTATAATTGGTGCGTCCTTTATGGGTGGATACTATTAACAAATTAGAATCTTATTGAAAGGGGGGAGATGTATGTACGGATACGGCGGAGGATTCGGCGGCTGCGGTTGTGGTGGTTACGGTTACGGTGGCGGCGGCTTCGGTTTTGGCGGCGGTTTTGCCTTAATCGTTGTATTGTTCATTTTGTTAATCATTATTGGTGCAACTTGTTTTTATTAATTAAAAGCAATTAATTTTCAGTAAAGTAATAAAAAAAAAGCCCTTTTTTTAGGGGCTTTTTCTTTTTCTTTCTTTGCTTTATTGCACCGAACGCAATAAAAGCAATTAAGGAGGTATTGTATGGTGTTGGCCTGGCTACTTTCTAGTTTATGCTGAGATTTATGTAATGAAGCGGCTAATTAAGCCCTAATTTTAGAATGTTTTAGTATCAGTATGATTAAAGAAAGAAAGCAGGGGGGCGTTGATCCATAATTACACTTTATAAATACTATTGTAAAATATCAAAATATTCTTTATAATACTTTTAGTTAGAATAAAGAAGTTCAAAAATGCAGTAAATCTCATTGGACTCTAACTTTTTTTGACAATAGGGGGGGAATCTGTGAAAAAACTATGGAAAAAGTGGAATCAATTGAGCCTGGTAAAACAAATCATTATTGGATTAATTATTGGGATTATCCTAGCTGTGTTAATCCCAGAAGTAGCAAAGCCTGTAGTCATTTTTGGTTCACTATTTGTAGGAGCTTTGAAAGCTATTGCTCCCGTCTTGGTTTTATTCTTGGTTATGTCGGCCATTGCCCAACATAAGAGTGGTCACCAAACTAATATGAAATCGATTATCGGACTTTATTTAATAGGTACTTTTCTAGCTGGATTAATTGCCGTTATTGTAAGCTTTGTTTTCCCAGTAAGTTTAACACTTGCAAAGGGCGCGGAGGATTTAGCGGCTCCCGGCGGTGTGACAGAGGTTCTTAAATCATTACTGTTGAATGTAGTGGATAATCCAGTAAAAGCCATTTATAACGCCAATTATATCGGAATTTTAGCTTGGGCATTAGTCCTTGGTATGGCTTTAAGAAATGCACCAGAGACGACAAAAACGATGATTTCTAATTTTTCAGATGCTGTATCGAAAATGGTTACATGGGTGATTAAGTTTGCACCCCTAGGAATCATGGGTCTGGTTATCGACTCGATTACAACAAATGGAATCGAATCATTATTAGGCTATGGAAAATTACTTGCCGTTTTGGTTGGTTGTATGCTCTTTGTGGCCTTTGTCGTCAATCCAATCATTGTGTTCACAGCCATTCGTCAGAATCCATATCCACTTGTATTTAAGTGCATTAAGGAAAGCGGAATTACAGCATTCTTTACACGCAGCTCGGCTGCTAACATTCCTATAAATATGAAATTATGTGAAAAATTAGAATTGGATAGGGATACCTATTCCGTGTCCATTCCATTAGGCGCCACAATCAATATGGCTGGTGCAGCAGTTACGATTTCTGTTTTGACACTTGCAGCGGTTCATACATTAAACATTCATGTCGATATCCCAACGGCTATCATCCTAAGCGTATTGTCAGCTGTATGTGCATGCGGTGCTTCAGGGGTTGCGGGTGGTTCGTTATTACTGATTCCACTAGCATGCAGCTTATTCGGAATCCCAAATGATGTTGCTATGCAGGTAGTTGGCGTAGGCTTTATCATTGGTGTTTTACAAGACTCTTTTGAAACATCCCTTAACTCATCAACAGACGTCCTTTTCACAGCAGCAGCTGAATTTAAGCAGTGGCGTAAAGAAGGGAAAAAAATCGATCTTAAAAAAGCAGCTTAAAGAAGCAATTTCCATAAAGTCGAAAAATAGGTAAATGAACCCCGGATTTTATTAATCCGGGGTTCAATTTTTTTCGAAATTGACATGGAGGTTCTAGCATAACGAGTTGTTTGTAGAAGATGAAAATCAAATAGCATAGCATTCAAATTAGAAAGCAAACTATAATCATGGGCGCCCAAAAAAAAGAAAATACTTTAAAATTGTGTGTTTATAAAATTTGACATCCAAGAAGCAATAATCTCATCAATCAACAAGGGTGGTGAAAAAATGGCTAAAAATGAGAATAACCGAAATAAATATAATAAAAATGCCGTTCCAACAAAAGCAGATGTAGAAATAGCGGGAGAAAATGGACTTGAAAAAATAGCATTAAAAGCCCAAAGAAATAATAATAAGTAAATGAAATGGGACAGTAACCCTATCCCTCGTATGTTTCGGTTTTAGTGCCAATGCTTAACAATCCCGCCAATCAAAATATCAGCGGGATTTTTTTTATTTTAAGTTATTTTCAATGAGGATTTTCTCAAGTAAGCCGCGACATCCATCTGAAATAAGCTGATAGGTTTCTTCGAAATCTCCGGTGTAATAAGGGTCGGGAACATCCTTTTTGTGGTCGGTTAAGTCTAGCAGACGAACGATTTTTGGATGATTCGGTTTTCCGGTTATTTCGAAAATGTTCTTTGTGTTGCTTTCGTCCATTCCGATGATGTAGTCGAACTTTTCAAAGTCTTCCTTTGTTAATTGTCGCCCGACAAGGTCATCTGATGAAATGTTATATTTTTTTAAAATGGTTAGGGTTTCTTTATGCGGTGGAGATCCAATATGCCATGAGCTAGTGGCAGCGGAATCGACGGTTACATTGCTGCTCAAATTTTCCTTCTTCAGTAAGTCGCGAAATAGAGCTTCAGCCATCGGTGACCGGCAAATGTTTCCTAAACAGACAAATAAAACGTTAATCATTTCATTAACTCCTTTTAACGTAATAATTAATAGTTTACCACAAGGTTGATGAAGAACACTTCGGGTGAAAATCGCTAGGGAAATGTCCTTCATAAGTATAATTTAATAAGAACTAACCAGCACGCAAGCTAAAGACAATGCATCTCCGCTTCCGCTTCATCCCAAGAAACGGAATAGCCCTGTCCTTTTGAACAGAAAATCGAAGACGACGTATACTCTGGGTCCGCTTCTTTATTGTAATGGATTCTTTCGATTACTTCGGCCTGATTTTGACAAGGATAATAGCCGCCAACTACTAGATTCAGCAGGCCTTTCCCCTGTGTAAGTGATGCGAATTCTGGACCGTAGTTCATGAAGGTGGCTACTGGCACTTTCCCAGTTATAATAGTTTTGTTTCCTTCCGTCATTGGCGGGTCGAAGCTGCCATGTGCCTTCTGAATATCGGTCAGCACTTTACCGATATGATCCAAATCTATCTTTATCTTAAAATCATAAAACGGTTCGAGCAGGATGTTATCAGCTTTCTCCAGTCCTTGCCGTAAGGCACGGTAAGCTGCCTCTCTAAAGTCGCCGCCGGAGGTGTGTTTAATATGTGCTCGTCCAGTAAGTAATGTGATTATCACATCGGTAATCGGAGAGCCTGTAAGAATCCCATGATGCTCCCGCTCAAACAGGTGATGACGGATTACGTTCTGGGTTCCGACTGGCAAGTGATCAGTATGACAGTCACTTTCAAACGAAATGCCGCTGTTTCTTGGTGCGGGTTCTATTTTTAGATGGACTTCAGCATAATGCCCTAACGGTTCGAAATGACCGTATCCGATTACCGGAGAACCAATTGTTTCTTTGTATAAGATTTCCGGTTCGGCAAATTCCACATCGAGATGAAAGCGGTCCTTAATAACTAGCTTTAACACCTCCAGTTGAATCGTTCCCATGACATGAATATGGATTTCCTGCAAGCGTTCTACCCAGGTCACGTTCAAGGCAGGATCTTCGGCATCCAATATCTTGAAATACCGCAATACTTCTTTTACATTTACCGCTGAATCAAAAATCACTTTGGATTTTAACGCAGAAACCATTTCATAATCAGCCTTTTCCTTTAACGTTCCTAAGCCGTCTCCAGCGGCAGTTGAAGTCAAACCTGTTACAGCGAAGATATCCCCGGCTGAAACTTGATCAACAGTCTTAATTTTCGTGCCATTATACAATCGGATTTGGGTGATTTTTTCAATAATCTGCTCATCCTCATCCCCGTAACTGATTTCATCACGGACCTTTAAGGTGCCGCTAAGAGCTTTGATAAACGTGATTCTTGTCCCTTTATCGTCATAACGAATCTTATAGACGCGGCCAGAAAAAGACTCCTCGCTGACATAATCCGTTGCCGTTATTAAATCTAATTTTTCAAGAAAGCTTTTGATGCCGATATCCTGCAAGGCAGAACCGCTTGCACATGGAAAAATTTGATTTTCCTGGAGCAGCGCTTTCAGTGTTTTTAGCCAAAGTTCATGTTGATACCCGGAATCCATGTATGTATTCAAAAGGGATTCATTTCGCTCTGCAATAAATTCAATCAGTGACTCGTTCATTTCGCCATTGTTCAATGTCTCGGTCATGTCCACGACATCGCTAGTGAGGTTGGTGCGAATTTCAACCAGGACCTTTTGAGGATCAGCTCCAACTCGGTCGATTTTATTAATAAAGAAAAAAGTTGGCACACGATGTTTTCGCAAAAGCCGCCATACAGTTTCTGTATGACCTTCAATTCCTTCAACCGCACTGATAATCACGATCGCATAATCCATCACCTGAATTGCACGTTCCATCTCCGGAGAAAAGTCGACATGCCCTGGGGTATCAATTAAATAATAATCAGAATCATTCAAGGAAAACATCGCTTGGTCAGCAAATACTGTTATGCCTCGTTGTTTTTCAATTTCATGCGTATCGAGAAAGGTATCTTGATGGTCGACACGGCCACGATGCCTAATCGCCTTTGTATGGAAAAGTAGCTGTTCTGCCAATGTCGTTTTTCCTGCATCCACATGGGCAAATATCCCAATTGTTTTCTTCATGCTGGCACACCTCAAATGTACATAATGATTAATAATAGTATATCAAAAGAAAATTCAGTTGAATGGTAATACAATCCTACTATTGTAGTATTGTTGGAAATTCCACAAAAGCAACCGAAATTACTAATAAATAATATAAAATATGATAGACAGTTATGCCAATTAAAAGGAGGCTTTTCTTCCTTTGAAAATAGAAACTAGATACAAATCAAGAATGCCATCATTTCCTTTTCAGAGTAGATTTTATCTCCCTGTAGGCGAAAAGTTCTGGCTTAGTCACGGACTTGCACTAACATGGATGGTTTTTTCAATCATTCTGTCAGTCCCTTGGATAAAGGATCTGGGGGAAGTTGTAACGATTCCTGTTGCCATTGTTCTGATTGCGGGCATTGCTTATCTTCCGGGCTACTTAAATGCCTTCATGGTTGTAAGTCTCTTGTTTGACCGACAACCGGCTTTTAAAACGCTTGATCCAAAAGAACCATTAAGTATCTTAATTGCTTGTTGGAACGAAGAAAAGACGATTGCCGAGACATTAATGCAATTAGCGAAACAAGATTATGCAGGGCAGATGCGCATTTATGTAATCGATAATAATTCAACAGACCAAACAGCGGAAGTGTCAAAAAGGGCAGGGAAGGAATTGGGACTCGATCTTCACGTTCTAACCGAAAAAACGCCCGGAAAACATCATGCCTTAAATAAAGCTCTTTCATATGTCGATACAAAATATGTCATTACAATAGATGCCGATACATTACTGCATCCTCAGGCCGTTCGCCGTCTAGTATCTCGCATGGAATCTGCACCAAAAGAAGTATGTGCGGTAGCAGGTGCTGTTCTTGTTCGGAATAGCCGAGACAACTGGTTAGCCAGACTCCAAGAATGGGATTACTTTTTAGGTATCGCTTCGATTAAACGATTGCAAGGCTTATATCAAGGGACACTTGTTGCACAAGGGGCGTACAGTTTATATCTTACCGATGTTATTAATAAGGTTGGCGGTTGGCCAGATGCAATTGGAGAAGATATTGTTCTTACTTGGGCTTTTTTAGAGCAAAACTATAAGGTCTTTTTTGAACCAACGGCAATTGCCTTTACGGAAGTGCCTACGAATTTCCGTCATTTTGCTCGGCAACGCAGCCGTTGGGCCAGAGGAATGATTGAAGCACTTAAACGGGTAAAACCGTGGGAGCAACCTAGAATTTTTACACGTTATTTAACAGGATCGAACCTCGTGATGCCATTTCTGGATGTTGTTTACACAGTTGCTTGGATCCCAGGACTCGTCTTGAGCTTTTTCGGCATCTACTGGATTGTCGGCGCTCATACACTTCTTGTATTACCATTGGCACTGCTCTCGAATTATTTGCTGTACCGCTACCAAAAAGCAGTTTTTCAAGAATTAGGATTGCGAATTCGAAAAAATCGGATCGGCTTTATCTTTTTTGTTTTGTGCTATCAAATGATCATGTCTCCTGTTTCAGTTTGGGGATATATTCAAGAATTCTTGCAGCGTCAAAGAGTATGGAAATAGCTTTGTGGAGTGGGAATAGGATCAAAAGTAAAGAAAAAAACATATAAAACATCGATTTTCTATCCGCTGTTTTATATGTTTTAAATCGTTTTCTAACGCTGGTCTTGGAAAGTTGCTGCCTATTTCTCTTTTTTATAAAAACGTTCACCAGTTTCGGGATTAAAATACACTCTCATTTTTTCACCCGACACAGGATCAATATTTACTTCCTCTGTCGAAATAAAACCTTTCGGAACTTTAGCTCCGTGATTGCGTTTAACCCGTTTATCATAAATAAAGAATCCAAGTAAAATGCAGATGATTGCACCGATAATTTCTAGAATGTAAAAACCGATGATGTAATTCATTATTCCTTCTCCACAACAGCAGCTGTTCCATATGCCACAATTTCACTCATGTTTTTACCAATTTCACCCGAATCAAATCGCATCATCACAATCGCATTTGCACCCATTTGGGTTGCGTTTACAATCATACGGTCTAATGCTTCTTTCCGAGAATCCTCAAGCATAGCCGTATATTGCTTGATTTCTCCACCTACAAGGGATTTTAAGCCTGCCATAATATCGCCGCCAAGCCCTCTGCTTCTTACAATTAGTCCGAATACCGGCCCTTTAATTTCGACAATTTTGTAGCCTTCAATTTTTTCTTTTGTCACAACGATCACCTTAATCACCTCCATCTTATTTTCTATTATTGCGGCTAACTCTGGTAATATCAAGTAATGAGAAAGGGAGTGGAAACCTTTTTTTCTATTTTTTACTCCATTCAAAATAGTTTCTATTTTATTTGTGAAAAAGTGTACTTTATTTGCGATTTTCTACCTGTTATTTACGAATCGGAATTGGTTGGCTTGAAAAGTAGGTTTGCAATATTTATACAAACCTGTATTTCTTTTTTATCAGCGAATTTTGGGAATATATCAGCGAATTCCACTGTTTTATCAGCGAATCTACACCATATATCAGCGAAAAAATAGATTTATCAGCGAATCGAAAAATTCACCGGATATGCAGATGAGTCGGGTGTATAGGAAGAATAGACCTTATAGGTTTACTGCCTAGATCCTGAAATTTCCTGCATTTTACCCGACACTAGGGGATAAAAATGATTTTTTGCACTAGATGTGGAATTACCACCGAAAAATCCAGTTCCGGGGCATGTTTTAACATTATAATCAGGAGCGTTATCTAACACTCTTTCTCCCGTTTTCAAATCCCACCAATGATGATACGTGATACTGTCAATGGAGGGGGTTAACCCGAATTTTAAACAAAGCAATGCAGTGATGTACACAATTGTTTCTTTTTGTTCCACGGTCATGACGTCATGACCGATATCAAAGTTGCCAACATTTTCGATGGCGATTCCTTTAGTGTTAGCCTTTGAGCCAATTGAACCTTCAGGAGCGCTGTTAAATGGCCTAGACACTGCTACTTTACC
This sequence comes from Neobacillus vireti, assembly GCF_001026695.1. GTDB lineage: Bacteria > Bacillota > Bacilli > Bacillales > Cytobacillaceae > Neobacillus > Neobacillus vireti. The sequence goes on along the minus strand of NZ_LDNB01000017.1, from coordinate 458,791 downwards.
ATCCGGAAAGGTAGTGATATTTTGTGCGATATTCTTCCATTTCCTTTCTCTAATATGAAAATTCTCCATACTCTTCAACAATTTAAAATGATTGGAACCGTAAAACTGCTTATAGGACGGTAACCACGTGTGATGATGTTGGATTAACGTTATTTTTCGATTAAATTGATTATGAAATAACCAATTTCTAAATTCCTCTTTTGTCATAAGAATATACTGTCCTTGGATGGTCATTCTTTTTGGAGGAATCATTAATTGCTGCCCTAAATATAGTTGATCTGATGAAAGTCCATTTGTTGTTTTTATTATCTGAGCTGTTGATGTATAGGATTCTGAAATTGTTTCTAGTGTATCTCCGGCAGCAACTTCATAAATAATCGGAACAAATAATTTTTGATTAACTAGTAATGTATTGGCTAGCAATCCATTGGCCCCTTTTAAATTTTCAACAGATGTACCGTATTTATTTGCAATTGCCGGTAGAGTATCTCCAGATTTGACTGTATAAATGTTGCTGGGATTATTTCGGACAGCATGAACAGGAGAGACCAGGATAAGCATATTTAAAATCACACTAAATACAAGTGCAATAGTTTTTATCATTTGATTAACTCCTCTCAGGGACAGACTCCTTGTCTCACCTCATTTTTTACTAAATTCAACATTTAATACTTCCAAAATTTATCATGAAGGAAACAGGTGGAAATCCAGAAGAAGTGAATAGTCTAAAATAATTAGAAAGGGTGCCAGTCAAGCTTATATAAAACATAAGGTTGACTGGCACCCTTCTTGCCGTTTAAGAAATAATAATAACAGCTGGATTGTTAATCACATTTTGAAACAAGGAGCGCATCACACCTAGCGAACAACGTATTCTAACAATAGCTCTCCGTGTTCTCTACGGCCGGTATCTTTAAAGCCGAATGACTGATAAAGACGTAAAGCAGCTGTATTTGATTCCTTTACCCCCAGAATGATGGTTGGGCTGCAATCAGGCAGTGCCGCTAAATAGTTAATCGTGTGTGCTAGCGCCAGCTTGCCATAGCCTTTTCCTTGCTGCATTTGATCTAACATAAATCGGATAATCCAATAGGTTCCATCCTCAGGATCTTTTCCATACATAAGAAATCCAATCATTCTATCATCTAAGTAAATGCCCATTGGCACAAAAGATGTCTCAAATTTTGATTCTGCCAATGAATATACATTTGAGGCAATATAGGATTTCTGATCGGGGGCAACCTCTAACTGAATACAATCCTCCCAGTTCTCCTGCGTTATTCCTTTTAATAAAATCGACAAATTGATCACACTCCCTTTTATGTACTTTTTTACAAAATTGGTTTTTAAGTGTAGATATTATTATTTTATCAAAAAATCTTTCAATTTAACTAGCATTTCTGAAATGGTCTAAAATTATGATAGTATTAAAAATTATGAGGATAAAAAGATTTGATGGAGGGATATGTTTGAAGAAAATTTATATGATAAGGCATTGTGAGGCCGAGGGACAGCCATTCGAAGCACGGCTAACTGAACGAGGTTTTAGACAAGCGGTTGAATTAACAGAGTTTTTTTCCACTATCAAAATTGATCGGATTATTTCTAGCCCTTTTAAGCGCGCAATTCAATCGATTCAGCCGCTTGCTATGCGATTACAAATTGCGATAGTGGAGGAGCCTCGATTAACAGAACGTGTACTTTCCAATACTAATCTTCCTGATTGGCTTGAAAAACTTAGAGCAACGTTTGATGACCTTGAACTGAAATTTGAAGGGGGAGAGTCCAGCCAGGAAGCAATGCAAAGAATAGTTGGAGTGGTAGAGGAAGTTTTTGACGGTGAAACTGAAAATACGATTATTGTTACACACGGAAATTTACTGTCTCTGCTGTTAAAGTATTTTAATAAAGATTTTGGATTTGATGAATGGCAGAATCTTAGTAACCCTGATGTATTTCTTTTAAAAAATGAAAATAACAGTGTGACCTTTGAGAGAGTCTGGATTTAATTACGCTTTCGTTGTCAAGTTGTTTTATTTTCATAAAAATTTTTAAATGAATTCATTTTTTTGGTACTTTATTATAAAATATAACTAATCAGTTGATAAGTAATGAAGGGATTAGCTAAAAATGGCTGCGAGACGAAGTAATCAAAATGACTATACTACGCAAGAAACAAAACAATTAATCATTCATACCTCACAAAAACTATTTATGACTTTCGGCTATCGGTCGGTAACCACTAGACAAATTGCTGAAGCGTGCGATGTCACGCAACCGGCATTGTATTATCATTTTCAAAATAAACAAATGATTTATATTGAAGTGGTACGATCGATCATGGATAGAACGAGGACAGCTCTACAAGATATTAATGAGCATTATTCTTCTTTTCGAGACCGTTTATTTCAAATATCGCTGTATATGTTCACAAATCATCCAGAGGATCTTTCCCAAATGTTTCATGATATTCAGCATGAGTTGAAAGAGGAAAATCAACAGATTATTCGAAAATGGTGGCTGGATAGTTATTTACATCCTGTTGTGGCGATGATTGAGGATGCAGTTAAATACATGGAAATCCGTGAACTGGATACCCTCGATAGCAGTGTAATGGAAATGGCTTTTTTTATACTTGATTTGATGAAATCATTCCTGCAGACCTCAATCTACAAGATCTCGAGCGAGGCAGAGAGGAAAAAAGAAGCTGAAAGAAAATCGAATTTAATTGTTACCATCATTATTGAAGGATTAAGTGGCTAATATAAGCAGCCACCTCTTTTTTGCTTATTACTTATCAACTGATAAGGAAGAAAGAGGGAGATGAAAAACCATGATCCGAAGCTGTGCCAAACGGTATGGAGCATTTGTAAGTGGAAGGAAAGGACGTTGGATCACTTTATTTATTTGGATTGTGCTGATTCTGGTGTTGAACGGATTATTGCCACAGGCGAATTCACAAAAAAATGAACGTGCTGACATTTTTGTCCAAGAAACAGATTCTTCCAAGGCTAATGAAATCATCAATCGGGAATTTAGTACAAATAAAGGGACACCGGCCTTACTAACGTGGTACAAGGCAAGTCGTTTATCAGATGATGATCTAGCTTCTATCCAAGTATTAACAAAAAAGCTTACAGATCAACCGATTAAAGGTACGATTGTTCCACCTTTTCATGACATTCCACTTCCAGTTTTAAAAAATCAAGTGTCAAAGGATGGAACAACCCTTGTTTTACCGATTGTTTTTGATAAAAACCTTGAAACTCAAGAAATATCAACTCGTCTGGGAGAGCTGAAGAAGACGGCAAAATCAATATTTCCAAAAGACCCTTTTACAGCTAGTCTGAAGGATGAGAAGAATGTAGTCGTTAGGGTAACGGGTCCAGCTGGGGTATCAGTGGATGCCACCGAATTATTTAGTCGAGGAGATCTTTCATTATTAATCGGGACCGTGACGATTGTCCTTCTCTTTTTACTGATTATTTATCGCTCGCCGATTTTGGCGCTTATTCCACTTGTCGGCGTTGGAATGGCATATATGCTGATTAGTCCTATTCTTGGATGGTTAGGCAGAGAGGGAATCATTGAATTTGATGCGCAAGCGATTTCGATTATGACTGTTCTGTTATTTGGTGCCGGGACGGATTATTGCTTATTTATTATTGCGCAATTTCGTAAAAATTTACGGGAGGAGGAAGATAAATTTACTGCTATTCGACGCGCGTTCTCACTCTCCTCAGGTGCTATCTTTATGAGCGGGCTAACCGTTGTTGTCTCCTTGCTGGTATTATTAGTTGCAAATTATGGGTCTGTTCATCGATTTGCGATTCCCTTTAGTTTAGCCATCTTAATCATGATGGCTGCAAGTTTGTCACTAATACCAGCACTCTTAAGCATTCTAGGCAGATCGTCCTTTTATCCATTTGTTCCTCGGACCGACGAGATGGCTGTAAAATTGGCTGTAAAAAAAGGGAAAGAAGTAAAAACGCGAAAAAACAAAGCAAATTTAGGTGTATATGTTGGAAAACTTGTCAGCTTTAAACCATGGAGAGTTATGCTTACAACCCTTGTAATATTAGGCATATTTGCTCTGTTTTCGACAAAGATTGAAACAACGTATGACACACTCTCATCCTTCCCACAAGATATGCCGTCACGTGAAGGATTCGATATTTTGTCAAAGAAATTTAATCCAGGTGAATTGGCCCCCGTAAGTGTCATTGTAAAGAGGAATGGTTCGGAAGGGAATTTGAAAGAGAAATTAGAGAACTTACCTTTTGTTGCTGAGGTTACCGACGCGGTGAAAGGGGAGAAGGATTCTACCTTCATCAAATATGAAATTGGTTTGAAAATGAATCCGTATTCGAATGAGGCAATGGCCCATATACCGGAGCTTAAAAAAGAAGTACAATCCTACATCAAGCAATCCGGTGGTGATGAACGCAATGTATGGATTGGAGGAATGACGGCCGAACAATATGATACAAGTCAAACAACGAAAGTGGATTCAAGCCTAGTGATCCCTCTTGTTATTGGCCTGATAGCCATTTTACTTTTACTCTATTTGCGTTCAATCACAGCTACTGTTTATTTAATTGGGACCGTTCTTTTGTCTTATTTTAGTGCCCTAGGCTTAGGATGGATCATTTTGCACTATGGTTTTGGCGTCGAAGCCATTCAAGGATTTATTCCCCTCTATGCGTTTGTTTTTATTGTTGCTCTCGGTGAAGATTATAATATTTTCATGATTTCGAGCATATGGAGAAAAAGTAAGGAAATGCCGCTGAAAAGAGCAATTAAAGAAGGGGTTTCGGAAACTGGCGGTGTTATTACCTCTGCTGGGATTATCTTGGCTGCAACGTTTACTGTTTTAACCACGTTACCGATACAAATTCTTGTCCATTTTGGAACAATAACGGCAATTGGCATCCTATTGGATACATTTATCGTTAGACCGTTTTTAGTTCCTGCTCTGACCTCTATATTCGGGCAAGGTGCGTTTTGGCCATCCAAGAAAAGAATGGAAGCGGTACGGGTTTTTAACGACAAAGAAGTAACTCGGAATGGATAAAAGATGTGCAAGGGCAGTTGTCATTCAGACCAACTGCCCTCTTTTTCGCCTTTTTTATTGCTTCAACTGATTTAATTCTTCGATACATTCCTGGACAAGAGTTACCGCCTGACTCATTGTTGCTCCTCCGCCAAATGCTGCTGTTACCCCAACTGCTTCGTAAATTTCTTGTTCGGAGCAACCCTGATCAAGACAGCCTTTTACATGATAAATGATACAGTACTCATCCTGTGAGTGAAGGGCGATTCCAAGTGCAATCAGTTGTTTTTCTTTTTGAGATAGAACACCCTCTTTAAAACATTCCTCTGTAAAAGCATTATATTGTCTTGCGAGGTTCGGCATCTTTTGCGTGAATAATCCCAGACCCGCTTTATAGTGATGGAGCGCAGTCTCTGAAGAATTTCTCGATACAGTATCCATATTCATTCCAACTCCATTCTAGTTTGATTACATCAAACATTAGTATTTGCCAAAAAGTGCAATCGGTACTCGTATTCAAATTGAACATCCTTTAAATAAATTTCATTTTGGTGCATTAAATCATATTTAAAGCAGAAGATAAAAAAAGGAGGTGTTGAATCCATGAGAACAATCCACAGAATTACCTTAGTTCTAGTTATTATAGGTGCAATCAATTGGGGGTTAATTGGTTTATTTAGATTCGATTTAGTTGCAGCTATATTTGGGGGTCAAGGGGCCTTCTTATCAAGGGTAATCTATACTCTTGTTGGACTAAGTGGATTAATTTGTATTAGCATGCTTTTTGCTCCAATGCGGAAGGAAGAGCATGAAGTAAATCGCCAAGGCACCGGAAATTTAAATTATGCTACTGAATTTGGTGAGGAAACCGATTTATCCAAATTAAAAAAGGATTAAAAAAAACACTTAGGATGACATAGTCATCCTAAGTGTTTTTTTTTTGATGTTTTGGCTTTCCAACTTCTTTTTACAACTAATACCCAACGATTAAAATTAGTAAAAAAAAGTATGTAATGATTAACGGTTGTGTAGGTAAAACTACAATTGTGCTCAAAGAAAGGTGGCACTGTTAATGAATAAATTTACCTATACACTAAGGAGGGCAACAATGGGAATATTAAGCGGAAATCCTAAGGAAGAGCCTTTACACTACGGTGAAGTCTTTGATCTTTGGGCCTCATTATTAGCAGGCAATGGCATGATTGCAGGTTATCAAACAATGATCAACCATGCAGGAGACGATGACTTAAAAAAGTTATTAGCAGAAGCCTTAGAATTATGCCAGCAGGAAAAGAAACAAGTGGAAGAACTATTAAAGGAGAATGGAGTCGGTTTACCGCCAGCCGCGCCAGAGCCGCCGCAAGCATGTTTGGAGGATATCCCAGTGGGGGCTAGAATTCCTGACCCCGCTATTGCTGCAACACTTTCGGCAGACATCGCTGCTACATTGGTGGCATTTAGCCAAGTGATGGGTAAATCGATCAGGGAAGATGTTGGGATGATGTATGGCCAATTTCATTTGCAAAAAGCGGCACTTGGATTAAAGGTCCTTCGATTAATTAAGGAAAAGGGCTGGCTGATTCCTCCTCCATTGCATCTTAACAAACATGGTGATTGCTAGAAAATTATTGAGATTAAAATCACCAAAAATACACGGATTCATGTTATGTTAACGATTCCGTCTCTATCGCAAACTTAATACATGTAAAGATGACTATCAAAATGTGACTAAATTGATAGTCATCTTTACGTATATAGGAAAATTTTAATGGTAAACCTAAGGGAAAATGCGAAGATAAGGGGAAAATTGATGGATATTATAAACCCAATGGATATATTAAAACCAATTAATTTAAGTATGAAGGAATTTGATGAAAATCAACCTTTAACAACTGTTGAAATGGGGAAACTTTGGGTTACATATGTTGGAAACAGTATGTCTGGACATATTATCAGTTATTTTCTTCAACATTGCGAGGATGAATCTATTCGGACACTTTTGGAAAATGGTTTAGCTGCATCTAAGGACTTTATGCAGAGGATAGAAGGATTTTTTAAGAAAGGTAATTTTCCTATTCCTGTAGGATTTTCTGAAGATGATATAAATCTTGGTGCCCCGCGTTTATATGAAGATGCATTTTATGTGCATTATTTAAAATATGCTGCTAAGGCAGGGCTAAGCATTTACGCAGTAGCGGTTCCATTAGCAATGAGAGAGGAAATAAGGGAGTTTTTTGTTTATTGCAATCAATGCACGAGCATCCTTTTAGGGCAGATAAACAATGTTCTATTTGAAAAAAAATTAATTGCAAAGCCTCCTATTATTCCAATACCTGATGGAGTTGATTTTATTAAAGATCAAAGTTACTTAAATGGTTTTGTTGGCGATGTCAGGCCTTTACATGCATTAGAAATTACCCATCTATATGATAACATTGAGAATAACGCAACAAGTAAGGCATTATTACTGGGATTTTACCAGACAGTTAAAGATGAAAAAATAAAGGCTTTGTTTAAACGCGGTTTGAATATGACAGATAAATCAGTGAAGCAATACATGGAAAAACTTCAAATTGAACACTTGCAAACCCCATCGTTTATAGACCATTTAGTTACAACATCTACCTATTCTCCTTTTTCGGATAAAATTATGTTATTTCATAAAGTGGACATGTTCTCCATGAAGATTAGGTCATTTGGGAACTCCCTTGCTGTAAATGGAAGAAGAGATTTAGGAATGTTATATGTAAAAACTCTGATAAACATTGGCTTATTTGTCGATGACGGAGCGAATATCTTGATTGAAAAAGGGTGGATGCAATCACCGCCTAAAGCATTTGACAGAGTTTAATTATCATCCAATCGTCTATACTAATGTGTTTAACTTTCTCCTATTTACACTTATAAAATTGAATAATATATAAGGGGAACAATGATGAAGATTCGTTTTGGATACGTGGCGACTGCATTAGGTTTATGGGATGCAAGCCCTTCAAAAACTTTAACTTTTACCCGGTATGCAGCTCTTCCTAAAAATGAACGTATGGAAAAACTCAAATTGGTAACGGCACAAAATTTACATCATACAAAAAGAATATTGCATTATAATATTGCCCACGAAATCAAGTTATACCGTTTTTCAAGCTCATTAGTCCCCTTAGCAACCCATCCGGAAGTGATGTGGGACTTCATTTCTCCTTTCAAAGCGGATTGGGAAGAGCTTGGACAATTGATCCAACAATTTCAGCTTCGTCCGAGTTTTCATCCTAATCAATTTACCCTTTTTACGAGTCCGCGCACAGAAGTGACCATAAATGCTGTGAAGGATATGGATTTCCATTATAAGATGCTCGAGGCAATGAAGGCACTGAAAAGAGGGATTATCAATATTCATATTGGCGGAGCTTATGGTGATAAAGAGACGTCACTAAACCGATTCCATCAAAATTTAAGGAAATTACCAAACGAAATAAAAAAACAGATGACACTTGAAAATGATGATAAGACTTATGATGTTGAAGAAACCTTGGTTACTTGTGAAAAAGAAAAGATACCGATGATACTTGATTATCACCACTTTATGGCGAATAAGGGGGGAGTTGACCTTTCGCTTTTTTTACACCGGATCTTTAATACATGGAATACGATTCCAAAGGTTCATATTTCCTCGCCAAAATCAGATCAAGCCTATCGTTCACATGCAGATTTTGTCTCATTAGATTTTATACTCCCTTTTTTGAAAATGGCAAAAGCACTTAATCAAGACTTTGATATCATGATCGAAGCGAAGCAGAAGAACCTTGCGATGTTGCAGCTTATCGAAGAAATCACCTCGATTCGCGGAGTCAGACGTCTATCTGGCGGTGAGGTGGAATGGTAAATCAAAAGCCAGGGGAATGAGGTTAAACAATGACCATCGTACGTTTAGGATATGTAGCCATGAGCATGGAATTAAAAAACGCTTCACCCTCGCAAACGATGACTTATGCGCAATTCCAGAAAATCGATGACCGTGAAGCAGCGATACGGAAATTAGAACGGATCTCACTATCGAATTTACAACATACACTTCGAATTTTAAAGCATAATGCTGCGTCGGAAATTCATTTTTATCGGTTAACTTCTCGTCTTATCCCACTAGCGAACCATGGAGAACTGCGTGATTGGAATTATTTAAAGCCCTTGCAAAAGCAGTTGAGAGAAGTTGGCGATTTTGCCAAAGAACACAACATAAGAATAGATTTCCATCCAGATCACTTTGTTCTCATCAATTCGATGAAGAAAGATATTTTAAAAAACTCGATTCAAACGTTAAAGATGCACTATTTATTATTAAAGGGGATGGGGATTGATCCAACTCACCGGTGTGTGATGCATGTGGGAGGCAATTATAAAGAAACAGAAGCATCACTTGAACGGTTTATCGATAATTGGATGGTTGTGCCGAGGTCGATTCAAAAAATGATCATGCTTGAAAATGACGATACTTCCTTCACTTTAGAGGATACGCTTTACTTATGTGAGAAACTGGATATTCCGCTTGTATTCGATTATCATCATCACCTTGCCCATCATCGGAATGCTGAATGGGAAGTTCTTTGGGACCGTATCATTCAGACATGGAGGCATTCCTCACTACCAGTAAAAATGCATATTTCCAGTCCAAAAAATCAAAAAGCCTTCCGTCATCATGCGGATTTTGTGGACACGGATCTATTTTTTCAGTTTCTAAAAGAAATTAAGGGCAGTATTCCGCAGATTGACTGTATGATTGAGGCAAAAAGAAAAGATGAAGCCCTGTTTCAGTTAATGGAAGAGATTAAAACGCGGGATGACGTAGAAATCATTGATGGCTCTTCGTTTCATTTAAAATGAGATGAAGAGCCATCGATAGTTTATTCTTGAACGTGAATTCCTCCGAAGAATGTCATTAAGAAACTAATAATCCGTTGATCGAACTATAAACTTGTTGGATTGCCTCTTTACCGGCTTTCTCCCATCTGCTTTTATCATAAATATATCCGTCTTTATCCAATGGCGATTGAAATTGTTCAAGTCCTGTGGTGGCAGTTACGAAGGAGTTTTCATCATGATCTAATCCAATATTTACGACATGCTTGATGACAAAAGGTGTTCCAAACTCAATTAACGCATTGGTATGATCTAAAGCACCATCTAAAACATAGATAGGAACTCTTAGATAAATAGACTCTCCGCCATCACGATATAACAATGCATCAAATTTCCCTTGGTCATAATCAAAATTACTGCAAAAACTACATCCCATTGAATGAAAGATATCGCGAACTGCCCCAAAATATGCCCTTTTGCCCTCAATTTCCGTTTGCAACTTAATCATTTTCAATTCACTCCTGTATTCAAAAGATCTGTTACTATTCTTTACTAGTTTTTTTAAAAAATACCTATCTCCAAAAAGGTTTTGGAAAATGTTATTTTCTCTCTTTTTATAAGGCTTTGAATAAGTTAAGGGATGTAACAAATCCTAATGAACAAAGGAGGTGTTATCTTGTCAAATCAGCAAAGTGCTAACCGTAATACTCAAAAAGGGCAATTCGGCAATCAACCCGGTTCTGGTTCAAAGTATCATGAAGAACATGCAGGCAAGGTTACTGGCTATGGTCAACCGGATCAGAGCGCAGAGGGGTTGACGAATCGATCGGACAATTCTACTTCATAATCGAATATTATATGCCCGATAGTGATGATTTTTTAGAAAAAATAGGAAGGTGAAGGTATGGAAATAAGTCAAGAGTATGCCTCCTATAATCCAGGAGACGTTGTATACGTCTTTTACCGAAATCCTCATATACAAAATGTTGCAAATATACAGGAAGCGGCCGTTGTGAAAAATCCGGAGAATCCTAATGAATTGGCCATCTTTCTGTATGAAACTTATTATCCCTTAACAAACGAAATGGCTGTCTACCAAAGTGAAGCTGATGCTATGCAGGCGTTTGAACAGTATTTTGGATATGAATAGAATGGGGATCGACGTATGAATAAACCATTTACTCCGCAGCTTGTTTTCTTTGAACCAAAGGCATTGGAATATCCTCTCGGTCAGGAGCTGAAAGAAAAGTTCGAGAAAATGGATGTGGAAATTCGCTACACCACTTCACATAATCAAGTCAGAAATCTTCCTGGTGATACTGATTTTCAACGGTACCGAATTGCAAAGTCAACACTCGTAGTTGGCATCAGAAAAACACTTAAATTTGATACATCGAAACCTTCTGCGGAATATGCGATTCCTTTTGCGACCGGTTGTATGGGACATTGCCATTATTGTTATTTGCAAACAACAATGGGATCGAAGCCTTATATTCGTACCTACGTCAATGTGGATGAGATTTTGGAAGCGGCCGATCAGTATATGGAGGAACGTGCCCCTGAAATTACACGGTTTGAAGCATCATGTACTTCTGACATTGTTGGCCTCGATCATCTAACGCATACGTTAAAGCGGGCGATCGAACACTTTGGTAAAACGGATCTTGGCAGGCTGCGTTTTGTGACAAAATTTCATTATGTTGATCATTTACTGGATGCGAAACATAATGGAAAAACAAGATTTCGCTTTAGTGTCAATGCCGATTATGTGATTAAAAATTTTGAGCCAGGCACCTCTCCTCTAGCGAAACGAATTGAAGCAGCTGGTAAAGTAGCTAGAGCCGGCTATCCATTAGGGTTTATCGTGGCACCCATATACCTGCATGAAGGCTGGGAGGATGGCTACTATCATATGTTTGAACGTCTCGATGCCGAGTTGCCGCTGGAAGCAAGGAAGGATATTACCTTTGAGTTCATTCAACACAGGTTCACCAAACCTGCAAAGAGAGTGATTGAAAAAAATTACCCGATGACGAAATTAGAATTGGATGAGTCTTCCAGGAGATATAAATGGGGGAAATATGGTATCGGCAAATATATTTATCAAAAAGAGGAAGAAGAGGAGATAAAAAGTAAGCTATATTCCTATATGGAAAAGTTCTTCCCGCATGCAAAACTAGAATACTTTACTTGAAAATTAAACCGGTCAACTTGTTGAAACACACGCTATTTCATTCGAAAATCGTGTGTTTTTCATTTCTTATAATTGTCCTTATAAAGCGATAATCAAGTCCAAAATTGGTTTTTGGTTCATATATTTAAACATCTTACATACATATAAAGTAGAGTGTCCTAACAATGTGCCCTCTCTGTGTATTATCGGTACAAGCTGTAGATTCACATTGGAAAATAAAAAGCAGTTCATTAACCTTTTAATCTCGATTCCTTGGTTTAAAAGGGAAGGTCAATAAACGGAAAGGGGAAACATGCCGGTGGAACTCCTACATGAGATAATAAATAGTTATAGTACATTTTTTTCATTGGAAACCTTTGAGAAGGTAGTGTCGGATCCCGCTAGCTGGGGAATAATTGGTACCCTTATTATTCTTGAGGGCTTATTATCTGCTGATAATGCCCTCGTCCTAGCGGTGATGGTCAAGCATCTGCCAACTGAACAACGGAAGAAGGCCCTGTTTTATGGAATTTTTGGCGCCTATTTCTTCCGGGTTGTCGCGATTGGATTAGGGGTTTCCTTAATCAACATTCCGTGGATTAAAATTGTTTGCGGGCATTATCTATTATGGATTGTCTTCCAAAACTTTTTTCAAAAAAAGGAAGTCGAAGATGGAGTTCAAAATAAAAAGATGGGCTTCTGGAGAACCGTTTTAACTGTGGAGCTGATGGATGTTGCTTTTAGTTTTGACAGTGTGATAGCAGCTTTTGGTGTTTCAAATCAAGTTTGGGTGTTGTTTTTAGGAGGGGTGCTGGGGATCTTAATGATGCGCGGGGTAGCTCAGTTATTCCTGGTATTAATTGAAAAAGTTCCTGAATTTGAAACCACCGCGTTTATTCTTATTGCGATAATAGGAGTAAAAATGATCATTGCAGCATTTGGATTCTATATGAATGAAGTCATATTCTTTAGTATTTTAATCGCGGTATTCTTGGGTACATTCGTCGTTCATTTATTTAAGAATCATTCAGGAAATGAACCAACTATATAAAATCTTTTTTGAGGGGAAGGACAAATCGGACTTTCCTTTTTTAATGTTAAAAAATATAACAGTGTTGCTGCACAGTATGGTAAAATTGGGTATTATGGATTTAAAAGGGGGAAACATTTGTGCTGCAAGAGGGCTTAATTGAAGTAACCGGAGGCAAGGTCGCGTATCAACTTTTTAATGAACAAGCAGCTGGAACACCTGTGATTATTTTACACGGCGGGCCAGGTTCGTCTTGCTATTCGCTGCAAGGGTTAAAAGCGCTAGCGGAAGATCGCCCGGTTATTTTCTATGATCAATTGGGATGTGGAAAATCGGACAGGCCTACTGACACGTCGCTATGGCGGCTTGATCGATTTGTGGAAGAATTAGCACAGGTTAGAAATGCATTGAATCTTGATGAAGTACATATTATAGGGCATTCGTGGGGAACAACACTTGCAGCTGCGTACTGTTTAACGAAACCATGCGGTGTGAAAAGTGTTATTTTCTCTAGTCCATGCCTAAGCGCTCCATTATGGGAACAAGACCAAAAACGCAATCTAAAGAAGCTGCCAATCGAAATTCAAGAAACAATCAAACATTGTGAAGAAAATGGTACAACCGATTCCGAGGAATTTAAAGCGGCAATCGAGGTTTTTAACAATCATTTCGTTTGCAGGATCCCAAGGCCGGAACATTTATCACAAGGGTCACACTATCGTAACCCTGAAATTTATAATATTATGTGGGGACCGTCTGAATTCACAGTGCTGGGCAATCTGAAAGAATTCGATTGTACTTCGCGGTTAAAGGAAATCAACTGCCCAACGCTATTCACATGCGGGCGTTTTGATGAGGCAACTCCGGAAACTACCCAGTATTACAGCAGTTTAACACCTGATTCGAAATTCCATGTGTTTGAAAATAGCGCCCATTTACAGTATATCGAGGAACCGGAAGCGTTTTTACAGGTGATAGGCAGCTTTTTAAAACCAATCGATACCTTGTAATTTCTGAACAAAAAGATAATCCACCTTTGAGGTGGATTATTTCAGAAATTTTGACGTCCATCCGCTAATTAGCAGCAAGGGTGATACATTGGAAAACAGCATGGGTTGTAAGCTGGCGGGCAGCACGGGTTATACATCGGCGGTGGACAACACGGATTCATCGGCGGCGGACAACATGGATTCATCGGCGGCAGACAGCACGGATCATACATTGGATAACAACAAGGTTCTTGAACCGGATAACAACTTGGCTGCTGATAAACTTGTGGTGCGATATAAGGGATATTTGGGACATTAGCTGGGAAAACAGGTTGGTTTGGCATTATATTTGGACTCACAAACGGCATGTTGGGCATGTTATTTGCAATCGGTTGGTTTGATACAGTATTAGGACTTACATAGTGCTTTTTTTCCATTATTGATCTCTCCTCATCCATTTTTCATACAAGATAGTCTATGTGTCTATATGCAGGAGTGTATAGACATATCCCCAAACAAACATCTCCATTACCTCTGTTCTTTTTTTCATAAAATTTCATTTTTAAAAAAATGTGAAGGAAAGGAGTAGGATTTTGTCGAATAAATATAAGTAAATATGCCTATTAAGAGGACAAAGAAATGAATAAATTCGGACAAGCTTTTCTCGTGTTAATTTCCATTTTATTTACCAGCTATCAGCACTTTATCCATAATAATCCATTTTTTACGCTAGATTTTGTTATTTTTACCGTAATTGCTTGGTTTGTTGGCTGGCAATATGATAAGGCACGATTCTATGAAAAAAATGCACGTGCCAGTGAGGACAGCTATAAGCAATTGATCGATTCATTGCCTGAACCCGTTTATGTAACATGCGAGCATCGGCTGCTTTTTGCTAATCATGCGGCAGTTTCCATGATTGGTGCGACAAATAAAGAGGAGGTAATCGGTAAATTTATTACTGATTTCATTGTTCCTGAGTATGAGAACCGTTTGATGGAACGATTTAAGCAGATTAAGAAAGCGAAACAGCCGGTAAACACCATTGAATACAAAGCAAAGCGTTTGGATGGGACGGTGTTTTTCTTCGAGGTTTCTTCGTTGTCCATTGTTTTTGGCGGAAAAGCGGCAATCCTATCGATTGGAAAAGATGTTACTGAAAGGAAAGAACAAACGAGCCAACTGTTGCAAAAGTCTGAAAAGCTTGCCTTGCTCGGTCAAATGGCAGCCGGCATTGCTCATGAAATAAGGAATCCACTTACTTCGATAAAAGGATTTATTCAGTTGTTCAAATCCGACCATCTTCAAGATGAATACTATGATATTGTGTTATCTGAGCTTGATCGAATCAACGAAATTGTAGGTGAATTCCTGGTTCTCGCCAAACCGTCGGCAGCTGTTTTAGTAGAAAAAGATGTAAAGGTATTAATCAAAGATGTGGTAACATTATTTAATAGTCAATCTATTTTGAGGAATGTTCAGATTTTTGTCGAATATGAAAGTGATTTGCCAATGATAAGCTGCGAAGAAAATCAGTTAAAGCAGGTTTTTCTCAATCTGCTTAAGAATGCTGTGGAAGCCATGCCGGTCGGTGGAAATATTGAGGTCAAAGTATTGGCAAAAGGTGATGGTCATGTTGCTATACAGATTGTTGATCAAGGTGTTGGGATACCGGAGGATCGGATTCCAACACTTGGAGAGCCTTTTTATACCACTAAGGAAAAAGGAACCGGTCTTGGCCTGATGACTTGCTTTAAAATTATCGAAAGTCATCACGGTAAGCTTACCATTCAAAGTAAGGAAAAAGTGGGAACCACCGTAGAAATCATTTTACCTACGATTACCCAACAGTTATTGATAAAGGAAATGAGTTATCAGCATTAAACTTTATCGAAAAATTTTTAGACTCAGAGTAATTAATATAAAATGCTGGCGAAATAAGGCTTGAGGGCAAATCCTCAAGCTTTTTAAATTAGAAACTTGTCTCTAAAAAATAGGTAGGTTAATAAGTTGCCTTTTGTTATAATAGTAGAAGTGAAATAAATAAATGTAAAAAAGAGGAAATATTTTTCGAAGTATTTGGAGGCATTTATGGGAAAAAATAGATTTGTATTTTGGGCTTTAGTAATTACAACCCTTATTTCGGCTTTGGATGCAAATATTATGCAAACGGCAAGTCCGACGATTGTCAAACAGCTTGGCGGCATGGAGCTGTTTGCCTGGATATTTGTTGTTTATATGTTAGCAAGTACGGTTACGGTCCCGCTTTACGGGAAATTATCGGATATGTACGGGAGAAAAAGACTACTAATTATCGCCGTGGGAATCTTTACAATCGGATCGGTTCTTTGTGGAATGGCGAATTCGATGGTTATGCTCGTAGTTTATCGTGGTGTACAAGGTCTAGGGGCTGGCGGTATGATTCCGCTTTCGATGATCATCGTCGGGGACTTGTTTACGATTGAAAAGCGGGGTAGGATTCAAGCGGTCTTCAGTACCATTTGGGCACTCTCTTCGATTGTCGGTCCTGTTTTAGGCTCGTTTTTCGTCGAAGCTTTGACTTGGAGATGGATTTTCTTTATCAACATTCCAATCGGCATTGCCACTGTGCTATGCTTACTTCCTTATAAGGAACAAATTGAAGTTAAAAAGACCCATATCGACTTTAAAGGTTTCTTCCTATTCGGCGCATCGATTACGCTGTTATTGTTAGCGACAAATATGAGTAAACCGCTCTGGTACGCAATTATTGGAGTTATTGGTTTGATTATATTTGTCTTAGTGGAACGAAAAGAAGCGCATCCCTTTCTACCAGTTGCTCTATTTAAAAACAAAGGGTTATTTTCGACCAACTTGTTCATGCTCGTGTACTGCCTATCCTTTTTCGGGACATCGAACTTTATTCCATTGTTTCTGCAGGAAGGCGCACATATGAGTATTTATAAGAGCGGCCTGATCCTGTTAAGTATTGCGGTAGGCTGGATGTTTGGCAGCACTCCTGCTGGGAATTGGATTGTCCGTTTTGGCTATAAACCTTTATTTATTGTCGGAAGTTTTATTACTGCCATATCGGGATTCGCACTATTTTTATTCATTAAAGATTTATCTTATACGAATTTGTTTATTATCCTGATGGTGCAGGGAGTTTCGTTTGGTTTATTGTTTGCGGTAGGAACGATTGCTTCTCAAGAATTTGCCGATTCTTCAATCAAAGGAGTGTCGACGTCACTGCAAATGTTCTTAAGAAATATCGGGACATCCATCGGCGTTACGGTGATGGGGCTGTTCATTAACCATGCAGCAAACATAATCGTTGGAATGCAGAACGTGTTTCTCTATGCCTTTTGCTTAAGTTTAATTACTGTCGTTTTGAGCTTCCTCATCCCATCAAAAACGGGGGCATTGAGTGAGAATCAATCGTAATCCACGAAATATTAGAAAAGAGACCGGATATTAATGTCTGGTCTCTTTTCTTTGGTGTTCAAAAAAACCGCAAAAGATTAGAGCTATTGGAGAATACTATTGATAAATCAAATGTTTTCCAAGAAAACGGGTTGCGTAGTGGCCTCGCCCAAATAGTATTCGTATTTGAATCAATGGCAAGCGCAGTTGAACATAAACAATCTGTAGTGAGAAAGAAGATTCCAGAAATAACGGGATTCGCAAAAATTCAAAAAGAAATCGCAGACTTGCAAAACGCTTTGGGGGAAAAACAATTCAATAAATAGTAAAATAAGTACTGTTTCCATGACCTTAAGGGTGTTGGAATGAGGAATGAGGACTGAGGTGAATGGGTTGGAGGACCAAGGATTAGATTTTTTTCTTGAGCTTAAAAGGATTGAATATGGAGCGCCAAAGGTAAATAGAGGTGTTCAAATTGTATTTGTTATAAATGGCGTACTAACAGTAGAAACGAATAGCCGCTTTTATTCATTAGCTGAAAATGATTTACTGCTTCTTAATCGAAATCAGCTATATCAAGTGCATGGCACGAATGATAATTGTGTGTTGCTGTTGACGATTACGGATGCCTTTATCGATCGCTATTATCCTGACTATCACAGGCGTCGGTTTCAATGCTTTTCACGAGAGGTCGAAATGGGCCGGGAGTTAAAGATTGACAAAATCAGGCGATTGCTTGCGGAAATGATGATTACCTATTTAAGGAGGGATGAAAGCTATAAGCTTGAAATTCAAGGAACCATCTGTCAAATTCTTTTAATTCTTATTCGAAATTTTAGTGGGGAAGGCACCGCTTTCGAAAAAATCGATGCAGATGATCAGCGGTTAACGCAAATCATTGACTATATGGAAAGAAACTATGAACAACAAATTACCTTGGAAGAAATGGCACAAAAGGCCTTCCTTTCAACAGGCTATTTATCGCGCTATTTTAAACAAAAGATGGGAATGGGTTTCAGCCGATTTTTAATGAATATTAGGCTGAAACATGGTGTAAAAGACTTACTGTATACAACGGATTCGATTTCGCAAATTGCGATGAAAAACGGATTTCCAAACACAAAATCGTTTTCAAATTTGTTTAAAGAGAGCTATGGTGTGACACCGCATGAATACCGAGAAACTCATTCCCCTGAACAACAAGTGGATTCCATTCACAGCTATCATTTGCACGATTCAGAAACACTGATGAAGTCTCCGGAAGTTTTGACTAAGTTAGGGATGATCTTAACGGCCAGTGACAAAATGTATGTCAATACAGAAACTCGCTATGAAGAATTGGCAATTGAACTTTTACATGAAAAAAGGGGGGCAGTCAACCTTCCTGAAAACATCCTTATTATTGGGGAATTAAAGGAATTATTAAAGGAAGATGTGCGCTCGCAAGTGTTGATGGTGAAAGAAGAATTGGGATTACGCTTTATTGGAATCCGCCATTTGGTTAGCGGGGCGACCATCCTTCCTACTGTGGAAACTGATGAACGGTTTGCCACGACCTCACCTTACTTTAACACGGATGGTGCGTTAAATTTTATGAAAAAAAATGATCTCTCCTTGTTCGTACGGGTAGATTATAAAGAAATTTCCATTGACGAAGAACAGTACTTTAGTAAACTAACAAAGTTTTTAAAACACTGTTTGCAGGTTTATGGAGAAAATTACTTAAATACATGGCATTTTATGTTTAATGAGCCCTATTATACAGCTGTGAAGGCAACGGACTTACACCGGGTCTATCTAAAACTATATCGTCTCCTTAAACAGCATGTACCTGGAATTCAGGTCGGTGTATTTCTGCCATTTTCTTTTCATGACGAAAAAATTCCGAAAGAGCATGAATGGCAGTTAGAAGAAAAAGGCCGGATTGATTTTATTGGCTATCATGCGAACCAAAATGAAGTGATTGATTTTAACGAAATGGGCGATTATCGCTTTTCATTAGCCAAGGATTACATAATGGAAAAAACAAACAAGATAAAAGGTTTCTTAAAGCAGCATCAGATCAATAAACCGTTTTTTCTTGTATCGTGGAATACTCTTTCCGGAAATACCCGGTACACAAACGGCACGTTTTTTAGGGGTGCCTTAGTGTTAAAAAATGCTTTAGATTTAACCAATGAAATCGATTCACTGGCCTTTTGGATTAATACTGAATTACATGAAGAGGATAAAATGAACCTAAGGATCCGTCTTGAAGGATTGGAATTATTCCATTATTTCAATGGAAAGCGGCCTGCCTTTTATTCGATGTTATTTGCAAACAAGCTTCAAGGAGAAGTCGTTGCAAAGGGGCAGGATTATTTCATGACACAAACGGAATTAGGCTACCAGCTCGTCCTCATGAATTGCAATTACGTCAATCCCTATTTTTCAATTGAGGAAGCGTTTCTGCAAAAACTAAATAAAGATATTCGTGTGAAAATTTCCGGCATGCAGCAAGGTGAGTATCAGATTCGTAAGTACATTTTTGACAAGGACAATGGGGCTTTGTATACGAATTGGTGGAAATTGGGCAGTAAACATGGAATGGATGCTGAGATTATTGATTATATTACCCGTTCAAGTCAGCCATCATTAGAAATATTCGATGAGTCTATTGAGGAAAATTGGGTGTTTTATTCCTATATGACCACAAACGCCATCCATTTTTTCGATATTCGTAAAGTAATTGAATAATACAGTTTAGCCATTGATGAGAATCAATGGCTTTTTTGATTAAATTAAACCGAATGTCAAAAATCGACGGCTATTTTTCGTTGTAATTGAAGGGTGTTTAAAAAATTGACCAAGAATACATCAAAACAAAACAATAAAAGACTCAGTTTCATTAGCTGTTTTTTCTATAATAGGGACATAAACAAGATATGAGTTAACCGTTATGAACTACAAGAAGATTCTTCATTCCTTGTGAATCAAGCCAATTTTTTTATCAAATACTATTCTGTAGGAATGATATTTTTTTTGTAACAGTTAACGGTTAGCAAAAAACTAAATAGGGGGTTCAATTATGGAAACAAGTTACAAAGGTACAAATAAAATGATCATAGGAATTGTGTTTGGTGTTCTTACATTCTGGCTATTTGCACAAGCATTGCTAAATGTGGTTCCTTCTGTTCAAAAAGATTTAGGCGTTTCACTCGGAACAGTGAACATTGCCATTAGTTTAACGTCCTTGTTCTCAGGATTGTTTATCGTTGCTTTTGGTGGACTTGCAGATATAGTTGGTCGTAAAAAGATGGCTAATATTGGTTTTGTTTTAAGTATCATTGGTTCACTTTGTCTAGTTTTTGCTAACGGAGCCGTATTGCTCATTATTGGACGTATCCTTACAGGATTTTCGGGTGCAGCTATTATGCCATCAACCATCGCCTTAATGAAAGCTTATTTTGAGGGAGCAGATCGCCAACGTGCTCTAAGTTTCTGGTCTATCGGTTCTTGGGGAGGAACAGGGATTGCCTCATTTTTAGGCGGTGCCATTGCCTCATCTTTGGGATGGAGATGGATTTTCATCATTTCTATCATCGTTGCCATTCTTGGTATGCTGCTATTGAAAGCTACACCAGAAAGTAAACAAGAATCTGAAGGTGGTTTTAAATTCGATTACACTGGTTTAGTCATTTTTATCATCACCATGTGTGCTCTGAATGTATTTATTAATTTCGGACCGACTCTTGGATGGACAAGCCTGACTTCCATTGTTCTTATCATTATCACAATCATAGGTTTGATTGTTTTCATAAAAGTTGAAAATAGTAAAAAAATCGTACTGATTGACTTTGCTGTATTTAAAAATAAGGCATATACTGGTGCGACTATTTCCAATTTCTTGTTAAATGCAACTGCTGGTGCGATAGTTGTAGCTAATACGTATGTACAAGTAGGTCGTGGAATGAGTTCATTCCAAGCAGGTTTGTTATCACTAGGTTATCTAGTAGCAGTGCTTGTGATGATTCGTGTCGGAGAGAAAATTTTACAAAAAGTAGGCGCGAAATTACCAATGATCTGGGGTACCATCATTACGACTATCGGTGTGGCATTGATGGGCTTAACTTTCTTACCAGGTGTTGGTTATATAATTTCTGAATTCATTGGATTTACACTATTTGGTCTCGGACTTGGATTTTATGCTACTCCATCAACGGATACATCTGTATCGAATGCTCCTTCTGACAAAGTAGGACAAGCAGCTGGAGTTTATAAAATGGCAAGCTCACTTGGTGGTGCATTCGGCGTTGCAATTTCCGCAGCTACTTATGGTGCAATCGCAGCAAGTGGAAATCTTGCATCAGCCGGTGCAATTGGTATGGTCGTAAATGTTATATTTGGCATAATTGCAATACTATCTGTTATCTTCTTGGTACCAGGTGATGCTGGTAAAACAGCTACTGCTCCTAAAAAATCAAAGGCAAACAGCCACCGTCCTATTACAGAATAATTAGCAATTGGAAAATGTAAAACGCGCCACATATAGTGGCGCTTTCTTAAATGGCTATTGGTGATTTTGAGCACAATGTTGATGGGAGTGGAAGGCGCGAGACTCCTGCGGGAGCAGCGGGACAGGTGACGCAGGCGCTTTAGCGCCGAGGAGGCTCACCGCCCGCCCCGCGGAAAGCGAAGCGCCTGGAACGGAAATTAACATTCACTTTTAACACAGCTTCGAAAATAATAAAAAGGTGGTTAGATCATGAAAAGTAAACTAATGGAAATGTTAGAAGCGCGTAAAGAAGAAATGATTGAAATTCGCCGACATCTACACGAAAATCCTGAGCTTTCTTTTAAAGAAGAAAAAACAGCTCAATATATTATTGATTTTTATAAAGGTAAGGACGTAGAAGTTCAAACGAATGTAGGAAATGGACACGGAGTTATCGTAACCATTAAAGGCGGAAAGCCTGGGAAAAATATTGGTTTGCGCGCTGATTTTGATGCACTCCCAATTGTCGAAGAAACAGATTTACCATTTAAATCAAAAAATGAAGGCGTTTTTCATGGGTGTGGGCATGATGGACATACAGCCTATTTGTTAATCTTAGCGGATTGCCTCATTCAATTAAAGGATGAAATTCCTGGTACCATCAAAATTATTCACCAACATGCAGAAGAAGTTCCGCCAGGCGGGGCAAAAAGTATTGTCGAATCTGGCATTCTTGACGACTTAGACAATATATTTGGCATCCATCTGCTGCCAATGGACAAAGCTGGAGTTGTTGGTTACCATGCTGGTTTTTCCTTTAACGGCAGGGCTTATATGAAATTAAAAATTCAAGGTAGGGGCGGCCATGGTTCTTCACCACATTTAGCGAATGATGCCATTGTGGCAGGTGCTCATTTCGTTACAGCCGTTCAAACCATTATTAGCCGTCGCTTAAGTCCTTTTGATATTGGCGTAATTACTATTGGTTCTTTTGATGGGAAGGGAACATTTAATGTCATTAAAGACAGCGTAGAGCTTGAAGGCGATATTCGTTATATGACGGTCGAAACAAAAGCCACCATTGAAAAAGAAATGAAACGTATTGTAAAAGGAATCGAAGAAGAATTTGGTGTAACATGTGAGCTAACTTACGAAAATGATTATCCACCACTTTATAACAACCCAGAATTAACAGAGAAAGTTGCTCAATTCTTAAAGAGTGCTAATGATAAAGATATTACAAAAGTAGAAGAGTGGCCAGCTATGCCGCCATCCGAAGACTTTGCTTATTATGCTGAAAAATTCCCTTCATGCTTCTTCTATATCGGTTGTACACCTAAGGGCGTGGAAAAACCATATTTTAATCATAATCCTAAATTTGATATCGATGAAGATTCACTTCTCGTAGCAGCAAAAGCAGTAGGAATTGTCGTTTGTGGTTATTATGAGTTAGATTAGGATATTGAATAGGAAATAATAATATTATGTAAACTTTATAAAAGGCCATAGTTTTTAATGGTCTTTTTGCTGTGATTTCATTTCATGAACAGTGATCATTTCATATACTGATTGAAATGTAATCAGAGGTGAGAAAATGGCTTTAAAAATCGAAAAAACAAAATTGTCAGAGGCAGCAGCGCTGTTGTCGATTCAGAAAGAGGCATTCCAAGCCGACTTGAAAAAGTATCGAGATTTTGAATCAAGTCCAGCCGCGGAAACATTGGAGTTTTTTAAATATAAAATCAACAACTCTTTCCATTACACGATTTTCCTTGACGGCAAGATAGCAGGCGGCATCTGCGTTGTGAAGGTGTCCGATACCCATTACCGCTTGTTTCGAATATTCCTTCATCCAAGCTGCCAAGATAGAGGGTTAGGCGGTAAGCTTGTTTCAAGTATCGAAAAAAATTTCCCTAAAGTGAAAACGTGGAGCCTTGACACACCAAAGGATAATCGTCGAAATCGGTACTTTTACGAAAAACTGGGCTATCAAAAACAGGGAGAATATAAAGTAAATGATCGATTAACGCTAATTGAATATCAAAAAATAGTAAAATGATCAACGAAAGCTTAAGTTCTGGCTATTTTTAAAAATAAAAGTACAATATAATAATGGATGTCAAAAAATATATGAGTGGAGAAAAATAATGATTGCAAAAACAGAAGCAGATTTTAATGGTTTAAAGGAAATTGGTAAAATTGTTGCCTCCATAAGAGATGAATTGGTACAGAGAGCAGTACCTGGGGTCACGACGAAGGAACTTGATGACTTGGCAGGAGAGTTATTTGAACAGGCTGGGGCTATTTCCGCCCCAAAAGGGGAATATGATTTTCCCGGGTACACGTGTATAAGTGTAAATGAGGAGGTAGCCCATGGTATTCCAGGTCCTCGGGTTATCGCGGAAGGGGACCTAGTTAATATCGATGTATCCGGTTCAAAAAACGGTTATTTCGCTGATACCGGCATTTCTATTGTTGTCGGAAAAGGGGATGAAATATTAACTAAAATTTGTGAGGTAGCGAAGCTTGCCTTTGAAGCGGGGCTTAAGAAATGCAAGCCAGGTGCGAAGAAAAGCGGCATTGGCAAGGTTGTCCACAAGACAGCACAGCAGCATGGATTAACTGTCATCAAAAATCTCACAGGACATGGGATTGGCCGCTCCATCCACGAATCACCTGACTATGTCTATAATTATTATGAGCCGTGGGACGATGAATTGCTCAAAGAGGGGATGGTTATCGCATTTGAACCGTTTATTTCTACCCTGGAAGAGGAAGTAGTTCAACTAGATGACGAATGGACCTACGCTACAGAAAAAAGCTTTGTCGCTCAGTATGAGCATACAATGATCTTGACTAAAAATGGACCGATTATTGTGACACTTTAAAATAAGTAAAGTTTTCAGGTTAGGATTGGCTGTTTTCATATGAAAACAGCTTTTTTCATTTACAGCTATTTAATGAAAGCGCTTTATAATTGACAAAATAGTTAAAATAGTCAAAAAACATTGACGGACTTCTTTTCCCGTGTTACCCTTATTTTTATAATTTAACATGAATCGAAGACGAGAAGAGTAGGATAGGACCTTGTACTACAGAGAGTCGACATTTGGTGGGAGTCGATGGCAGGACTATTTGAAGATCATCTCCGAGATGCGTAGCTGAAGAGACTAAGTAAGCTAGGCCGGCCAAGTCCGCCGTTACAACGGAACACGTACAAGTCAAACGTACGTCAATCGAGAGCCGCAGTCATTTAGGTGCTGCGGAAGTAGGGTGGTATCGCGAGTAAACTCGTCCCTATACACTGGGGCGGGTTTTTTGTTGTTTAAAAATGCTATTCGTAATAGGAGGAAAAAGAAAATGAATCAAAAAGTTGAGAAAAAAGTGTTTAATGTGGAGGATATTATCATTGCCAGTCATACCATCAAGGATGAGATTTCACCCACTCCCTTGCAATATAATCACTTACTATCCGAACGCTATGATTGCAATGTGTATTTGAAGCGCGAGGATCTGCAAAGCGTCCGTTCGTTCAAAATTCGCGGTGCCTATAATCGAATTAAAAAACTAAGCCCTGAAGAGTTAGAAAACGGAATTATCTGTGCAAGCGCCGGTAATCATGCTCAAGGTGTCGCGTATTCCTGCCACCTGTTACAAATTCATGGAAAAATCTTTATGCCAACCACCACTCCAAAGCAAAAGGTGAGCCAAGTTAAATTTTGGGGTAAGGGCAGTGTTGAGATTGTCTTAGCAGGCGATACCTTTGATGATGCTTCTGAACAAGCAATGGCTTGCAGTCAAGAGGAAAAGCGGACATTTATCCACCCATTTGATGACTATGATGTGATTGCCGGCCAAGGAACAGTTGCCGTAGAGATACTTAATGATTGTCCTGTAAAAATGGATTATTTATTTGGAGCAATCGGCGGCGGCGGTCTTATGGCTGGAGTGGGAACGTATTTAAAGCACTTTTCACCGCAAACGCGATTAATTGGGGTCGAGCCAGAAGGTGCGCCGGGGATGAAAGAGTCGTTTTTAAAAGGGGAAGTAACCACACTTAAAACCATTGACCCATTTGTTGACGGCGCTGCAGTAAAAACGGTCGGAACCAAGACCTTCAGCATTTGTAAGGAAATCGTTGATGATATTATCGTCATACCAGAGGGCAAAGTTTGTACCACGCTTTTATCTCTTTACAATGAAAATGCCATTGTTGTCGAACCGACCGGAGCCTTATCCATTGCTGCTTTGGATACATACGCAGAGGAAATTAAGGGTAAAACGGTGGTCTGTATTGTTAGCGGCGGTAACAATGATATCGGCCGGATGCAGGAGATCAAGGAGCGTTCGAAGCTTTATGAGGGCCTGCAGCATTATTTTATCGTCCAGTTTCCGCAGCGTCCTGGAGCCTTACGTGAATTCTTGTTTGATGTTCTTGGACCGAATGATGATATCAGTCATTTTGAATACACGAAAAAGAACAATCGCGAAACGGGACCAGCATTGGTTGGAATCGAACTAAAGGATAAGCACGACTATTTCCCTCTTATTGAACGGATTAAAACGAAGGGATTTTTATATCGCGAAGTGAACAAAGACAGCACCTTGTTTCAGATGCTAGTGTAGTTATTTCACACGATATTTGAAAAAGCTTAATGAACTTGTTTTTTAATGTCTTGAACATTTCGAGACTTTGTTTCATATTTTATCATAGTGAAGGAAATATAAAAAAAGACCGTGGGGCATTGCCACGGTCAATGAACATTACGAAGTGAAAGAATTATCCATCTTTGTCCGCCGATACAGGATGGATTATTTTTTTTTTCGATTTTTAAAATCATTATCACTAC
Source organism: Neobacillus vireti (assembly GCF_001026695.1). Taxonomy (GTDB): domain Bacteria; phylum Bacillota; class Bacilli; order Bacillales; family Cytobacillaceae; genus Neobacillus; species Neobacillus vireti. The sequence goes on along the minus strand of NZ_LDNB01000017.1, from coordinate 431,969 downwards.
CCTCCAATTTTCCTATTTGTGTTACGGTAAATGGATGGTTTTGACGTGGTCTAGATTTCGAAATACTTTTTCCCTTTCGGCTGTAATGAGAGTCAATTTCTTATTACGTACCTTTTCAAGAAAGCCTATTTTTTCGCTGCTGTCGCCTCCATCGATCACCACCAGCTGATTCTCTAATTTTTTGCATTGTTCTTCAAAGGTCCTGGCTAATGGAATGTTCGTGGGATTAACCGGGAGTGACTCATTACTTAAGGAGTAGGGTGTGGCGTTTTCTGGATACGGTATCAGCCATTTCACATGGTTCATTGAAATAAACAAAGTTTTATAGATTGGAGAGTAAAAGACAAAGTGATCGTTCATAATACTAGTTAAATAGCCATGAACCGATTTATTCCCCGTTACATATACTTCGACAAACCTGCCTCTGGCGTTGTTTAAAATTCCGCGAAATGAGACGACTTGTGAATTTGTTTCAAGTGGCTTTTCTGAGGGCGGCTCGTAATAGATCGTATCCTCCTCTTTTTTAGCCTCTTTCATTTGTTGAATATGAACAACCGGAATGTAGAGGAAGGATCCCGTTTTACCCACGAATAAAACAATGATGTCTAACCCGCTATCAACCAGTATTCCAGAGTAAAAATTCTTTCCGGAAATCTCAATTTCGATATTTTTTCCTAATAATTCTTTAAAGTCATTCATGTTTATTCTCCTTTATCTGGATGCTTCTTATTACTGAAGTGCTCCGCCAAAGATCCATGTAACCCAGTGAGATAGAACGATCAATGTAAACAAAACTGCTGGAGGGATGACGACTGCGGTTATTTTTACATACTCAAACCAGGTAATTCTGACTTTCCCTTTCCTGACAATGTGCATCCACATCAATGTTGCCAGCGTTCCCATTGGTAGTAGCAACGACCCCATATCACTGCCAATAACGTTGGCAAGATAAGAAACTTTCAAGGTGAGCGTGTCTAGGCCCATATGTGTTAATGTGAGAGTACCAACCATGAGCGCAGGGTGGTTATTAAAGATATTGGAAAGAACGGATAGGAGAATTCCCATCATGATACTCGCATGATGCAGACTTCCGGAAACCATCGGACGCATGAAAGCAATCAGCCAATCGGTCAAGCCAATATTATTCAAACCATAAATAATGACATACATGCTAAAAGCAAAGATTAAAATATACCAAGGTGTCTTTTTCAGCATATCGTATGGAGGTATTTTTAAATATGCCCATCTCCAGCCTAAAAGGATAAGTGATCCGATGACGGCCATAACCGAAACAGGAATGGCTAAATACGATGCAACAAAGAGACTGACACGGACAGCAAAGACAAACAGCAGAACATTGCGCATAAACTTAGATCGGGCTTTATCTGATGCGTAAATAGGTTCTTTCTTCAGTGGGTGATAGGTTGGCAGTGTAAGACCGGTTACTTTTGTAGGGACGGTTTTTGGCAGGATTTTGTAAAACCGTAGAAACAAGAGACCAACTAATAACAGAAGACCAAGTGTTGCTGGTACAAACATCATCGCCGTGTGCATATACAAGCTCATATCGACGATTTTTAGGGCAATCAGATTTACTATATTACTGACGCCTATTGGAGCACTTGAAGCGGTAGCTATTAAGCCGCCTGATAATAGGTAAGGAATTTTTTGATGGTTTTTTAAGCCCATATTGTTTAACAGCATGACAAGAATAGGTGTTGTGATTAAGATACTGCCATCATTATTGAAAAACAGGGTCATCAGAAAACATAACAGATTGACGTACCAGAATAAGCGAATTCCTGACCCGTTAGCTTTGGCAGCGAGCTTCTCTGCCACCCAGTGGAAAAATCCAAAACTTTCGAGGACGATTGCCATTACAATCGTTGCGATTATGGTTATCGCTGCACCGCTAATTGTTTCAGTGATGATTCCGAGGTCAGACAAGGAAACACTTCCGCTTATTAATACAAAAATCGCACCGATTGTGGCCGGTATCGCTTCGTTAATTCCCCGCGGCCTCCAAAGAATTAAGATAAGTGTAACGACAAATGATAATATGGTAATCCAGATCATTGGTTGAAGATACATGGTTTTCCCCTTTCATATTTGCAAGTGATTCATGATGTTTCATGAGAAGCAACTGCCTCCTCTAGTCCTCAGTAAAGTAGTCCGCTCCTGTCCCCCCCTTGCATCTACCCCTGTTGTCAGGTTGTACTACATTTATATGTGTCACGAATATGACAAGCTCTAGGTTTGTACCCGATTTTCACGAATTCCACGAAAATCTATGTAAAGGGGTTCTGCAAATATCAACTGTTGAACAAAGGGGACTCGTTATGGAAAATAGATTGCTTTTATCCAGCTGAAGCAGAAAAATACGGGGGATAACGATAGAGGAAGTCAATGGATATTTAACAAATGCGTTAATTAAGGTATAATATTATTGTAAAAACGAAAGTACGGTGTGAATAATAGTATTGAAGTAAAGAATGGTTGATTGTTATTTTGAAAAAGTATTGAAATGATGACTTTTTCTATTATAATTATTTTGTGTAGTTTAAAGTGGAAAGAGAGTGTTCATAATGGGACGTAAATGGAATAATATTAAAGAAAAGAAAGCGTCAAAGGATGCCAATACGAGTCGTATTTATGCCAAGTTTGGCGTTGAAATTTATGTAGCCGCAAGACAGGGTGATCCCAATCCAGAATCAAATCAAGCATTAAAATTTGTCCTAGAACGTGCAAAAACCTACAATGTACCAAGACATATTATTGACCGTGCGATTGAAAAAGCAAAAGGCGGTTCAGAAGAAAGCTATACTGAACTTCGTTATGAAGGCTTCGGACCCAACGGATCTATGGTAATCGTCGATGCCTTAACGAACAACGTTAACCGTACCGCTTCAGACGTACGTGCAGCCTTTGGTAAAAACGGCGGAAACATGGGTGTGAGCGGATCGGTAGCATATATGTTTGATGCAACTGCCGTCATCGGTGTCGAAGGGAAAACTGCCGATGAGGTACTTGAACTATTAATGGAAGCTGATGTTGATGTCCGCGACATTTTAGAGGAAGACGATTCGGTTATCGTTTATGCCGAGCCAGACCAGTTCCATGCCGTACAAGAGGCATTCAAGACTGCTGGCATTTCGGAATTTACCGTTGCCGAACTAACCATGCTAGCACAAAACGAAATCGCACTCCCAGAAGACGGACTAGCCAAGTTTGAAAAAATGATTGATGTATTAGAAGACTTAGAAGACGTTCAGCAAGTGTACCACAACGTCGATTTAGGGGAATAAACCTAATAAAAGGCAGACCTTTGTAGGGGCATTTCATCTAAAATTCACCTAACTATTCTTTCTAAAATTTAACGAGTAACGATATACGTTCATAAAAATCATAATAATTATGATGACAAACATAAAACTCACTTTTTGTATGAGAAATTCATATGAGGGTGGGTTTTTTATGTATTTAGAAGATGTATACAAGGAATTTTTATTTGATTTGGAAATTAAAAGTTATTCTCCAAGGACGATTAAGGGGTATAAAAACAATAACCGAGCATTTCATAATTACTTAAAAAATGAATTTGATGTTGAAGAAGTTGAAGATGTTACAACAAAACATATTAAGTCTTATTTTATGAATTTGAAGCAGAAGGGTTTAACAGAAGTGTATATTAACTCTGTTCACAAGTGCATGAGGTCTTTCTTTAAATTTATAGTTGAAGAAGGTTATATTGCTGAAAAAAGGAATCCTATACTTTCCGTCAAGTTTATGAAAGAACCAAAGATCATTATTAAGACGTTTACGGATGATGAAATTAAACGAATGATTAATATTTATAACGGAAGAAATTATTTGGAATTAAGAAATAAACTTATCATCATGTTTTTCGTTGATTTAGGAATCAGGAATCTTGAATTATGCTCGCTTACACATCTAAACATTATGGATACTGTCATTAGGATTCATGGAAAAGGAAACAAAGAGAGACATTTATACATTAGCCCAATGTTGAAAAAGTACATGATTAAATACGAACGAATGAAGCCCGAATATTTTAAAGATAAATCCATTACAGATTCAAATTACTTTCTATCGAGAAATGGAAAAGTGTTAACCGTAACTATGATTGAAAAGATTATTAAAGATGCAGGAAAGAAAGCAAAGGTTAGAGATTCTGTACGTTGTTCACCTCATACCATAAGACATTATTATGCCCAAAAACAACTGAGGTTAGGTCTTGATGTGTACAGTTTAAGTCGGTTGCTTGGACATGAAAGCACAATTATCACAACTAGATACTTACAATCCTTAAATGACGAAAGAATTGTTGAAATGGCAAAATCAACAAGCCCACTTTCTAATTTATAAAAAATCAAAAGGGGATAGAAAATAATGATGAAAAACATTAACTCATTCGCCACTCTCATTGAAGCCATTGCCTATTACACTAAGTTTGTTGCGGAATGTTCAAAGAGTCGTGACTACTCCCATCATGAAGATATAATGAATTTTAAACGTCAATTACATGTACGGATTGAAAGAGAAAGGGTAACTTTCAACGATTAAGAATAAAATAAAAAGCAGGTAGGAATCTAATCTACCTGCTTAAAATATTTCTAAAAATAGATAAAAAGACCTATTGTAACATATGTAAAAACATAGGATAATCAAAGAGACACCTATTTTTATGGGCATAAATATACCATAATATCATACTATAAAAATTACATCTTGAGTACATTATAAGTCCATTAATTGCAGGTGTCAATAATAAAAATAGGGGGTAGTTAGATGAAAGTTTTAAAAGATTATATTGTGGAGTACAAAAACGCTTCGGATGACGAACAAAGGGATTTGGTGTTAAGAGGATTATTCACAACAGAGATAGTTCTTGAAAAAAATAATAATGGTGAAATGGATAAAATTTATTATCTTAAATTTACGGATAGAGCATTACAAAGTACATATAAAAATATTATTAAGAAGTTTTACTGGATTGATCGTAAAGATTTAGACACTTATGTGATTAAGTCGATACAAGAACTATTTAATAGTACCAAAGTGGATTTATCACGAACTCCTAATGAAATAATTGCTTGGTTTAATAAAGGGCTTAATGGTCGTGTCCAAAATCAAGTAACAGCCGAAAAAGATAAAACCGAAAAGAATCTTCCTGAACACCAAGTTTTACACGATAATGACGGTAATGTAGAATATTCATCTTTATATGATGAAGTGGCAAATGACAGATATATAAAACCGAATGACATAAATTTGTTTGACAAGTTTATTAAATCCATCGGTGGATTGAAGAATATTTTATCTGAAACTCAATTTGAAATTTATTGTCAAATGCAAACTGGAAAGACTCAAGAGCGAATAGCCCAAGAATTAAACTGTACTCAAGAAAACATACATAAACATATCAAAGCATTAACCAAACGAATTAAAAAGGAATATTTGAATTTCCGTACATATCGGGCATTGAAAAACCCTCTTAATACATACGATACAATTAAATCTTTCATAAATACATATAATAATATCATTCAGTTTGACATTAATGACCAATTCGATTATTTCGGATACATAATCAAGTTTCTGCAAGATAATTACCAAGTTGGAGAACAGGAAATACATAATGAAAAGAAAATGAATCTTGCACAAAATCCGCTAACGGTGTTAGATGTTCTTTTAGACAGTTTGAAACGGAATGAACATGATTTATTTAGAAGGGTTTTAAATGAATTAATCTACAATGAAAATGGTTTGATATTGTCAGAAATTGAAAAAGACAAGGTAAGAAATACTGTACTCAGGGCGTTTAATACATACTTAGAAGAAGTAAGTAAAAATATTAGACAAATAAATTCAAATATTGTTGATAAATTCGGAGAAGAAAAATATGATGAATTTATTGACTTGGTAGTTTGATATATGATATTATTAAAAATTTGGGTTATAAATAAAATGATATATAGGTAGAAGGAAATTTCTTCTACCTCCTTAATAGGGTCGCTTTTTGATCTCCGCTTTCTTGGGATACTCGTTAATGAGTGTCCTTTTTTCTTTTTAAATAATACTCATATTTATTAATTTTATGGGAGGTGATTATCGTGGATATATCTTCTATTCCGATTGAGATGTGGTTATCGCAAGGAGTATTTTGTGTACTGTTTGTTTGGTTACTTATTGATACTAGGAAAGAATCTAAACAACGAGAAGAAAGATTGGCAGCACAAATTGAAAAACAAAATTTTGCACAAGAAAAAATTGTTCAGAGTTTAGAAAGATTAGAAATGCAAATAGCAAATATAAAAACCCAATAAAACGAGAGTTTTATCATAATTATGAATGGAGGATAAATAATGGCTGAAATTAAACAAGAAGGTTATCAAGCAATAAGAAATTACATGCAAGCCAATTGGAAGTATATCGAATTGCAAGATGACACTGGCAACAAAATTGTTCGCTTATCTCCTAGTGATTTAAGAGTAACATGGACACATGCAACAGGAGAAAAAACATTAAAACTTCAAATTGTTGTAAAAGGTTCTGACACTGATATTGTCAAACCGAAAACATTTAGTAAATCGGCTATTTATGATGTGGCTACTGGTGGAACTCCATATAGTGTAGAATCATTTACATCTTTCACTATGGAATCAGATCAAGACGAATTGACGGTTATTCACTCACTTGAAGTTCCAAAAGTATAGGGGCTGATTAAATGGCTATTTTAATTAGCACACCACAAGATTTATATAATGTTAGGAATAATCTTACTGGCAATTATGAATTAGCAAATGACATTGACATGAGTAGTTGGGGGAACTTTATTCCAATTAGCAAAAGTTATTCACCTTCCTTTAAAGGTACATTTGATGGCAAGGGCTATAAGATTAAGAATCTTACAATCAATGAATCCACAGTTTATGTTGGACTATTTGGTGTAATAAATAATGCTTCAACAATAATTAAAAATGTAGGACTTGAAAATTGCAATATTTCGGGTGGTGGAAATGCTAACTGGATAGGTGGAATTGTAGGACAATTAGATAGTGGTTCAATTCAAAACTGTTACACAAAAGGACAAATTACTGGAAGGTATATGGTCGGTGGAATCGTTGGACAATTTGTTAATGGCTCGGTTAAAAATTGCTATTCTCATGCAAATATTACTGGATTGGCTCGTGTAGGTGGATTAGTTGGTTATATTGCTACGTCCACCGCAATTGTAGAGAATTGTTATTCAATCGGAAAATCCACTCACACAGAGGTAGGAACATCATTTCCAGCAGGTGGATTAATTGGTGATAATGAAGCCGCTACAAATGTGAAAAATTCTTTTTGGGATACTCAAACAAGCGGATTAAGTTATTCAGTTGGTGGTTCAGGAAAGACCACAGCAGAAATGAAAACTCAATCCACTTATACAAATTGGGATTTTTCTACCGTATGGGCAATGAATAGTGACTATCCCTATTTGCAAGTGTTTGGATTACCGATAGCACCACCAAAAGTGGAAAAGATTTTAGTTAATTCATTGACAAACAATATTTACTCAAAAATTAGAAAAAGTCAAAAGTCAAAGAAACAATTAAACACCTTCATAGATTCCATTTTGACTAATTCTAAGCGTTATACAGCGACTTCAAGACGAGTAAAGGTTTATCTATCACAAATAAATTCAACCGCTGAAAAATACTCTAGGACAGTCAGAAGTGCTACTGAATCAGTTAATAGTTTCATTTTACCAATTGGTTCAAGTGTTCACCGAGAATCTAAAACAATCCAGAATCTAATAGCCCATATAAAGCCATTATCAAGTAATACAGTGGTCTTATATCCATTGAATACAATTACACCTAATGCCTATGTAAGTACACTAAAAAACACTTCTAGGGCTTTCAAAATGGATAATATGACCGCTGTTTCTTATGTTGTAAATCCTTCGTTTGTGGAGGTGATGAAGTAATGTATCAAGGGGATACAATAAGATTGAAAGTACATTTTAATAATATTAATGGTCAGTCAGTTGACCCAACAGATATAAAATTAACCATCTATAAAAATGATAAAACTAAAATTGAAGAAATAGCCATTAAAGACAGCGACAAAAAATCAGTCGGTGTCTATTTTTATGATTATGTGCCTGCCAGTGAATTGAACGAATTTATTTTCGAGTTTGCCGGCAGCGTTAATAATAAGCCAATCCTCGCAAGGGCAAAGGTAGAAGTCAAATTTATTTAATCAAAGGAGGATATAGAATGTCAGAAGTTACATTTACGCAAGAACAGTTGCTAGAAGAAATCACTAAGGCAAAAAATGAATGGTTGGAAAAAGAATATAATCCAATTGTTCAAGAAAGGGATGGATTGCTTCAATACAAGCCAAAAGAGTTATCAGATGAAGAAAAGGCAATTCAAACTAAGCAAGAGGAATTATGGAAAAAAGAAGTATCTCTTTCATTAAAAGAAAATGGACTTGAACAATTTGCTTCTATTATTAATATATCTAATGAAGATGAATTGAAAGTAGTTGTAAATTCACTTACACAAATTGTAAATGATATTAAAGTTGCAACAGGATATGTTCCAAGTAACCATAAGAACCAAAATGAATATGATGTATTTGCTTCAAAAGGTGACACAAAAGGTATGATTGCAACAAAATTAAGTAAATTATTTGGTTAATTAGCACTTTAACAATTGTTGGAGTGCTTTTTATATTAAAAAATATTGGGTAGTGACCGACACTAAAGGAGAATATATTAATGTTTAAATCTACTAACTTTACTGAATTAGAACAAATTTCACTAGCGAAAGAAATCGCAGTAATTGGAGTACAAGCAACACCATTTACATCTATGTTAATGGCTAAAGGTAATATTGAGAAAGCATTATCTACTGTTTATACATGGAGAGAAAAGACACTTGACCACACTGACGATTTATCAGCGGTTGAAGGTTCAGATGATGTTGTATTCTATGAAACTGCAAGAGCCGAACTAAATAACATTCTTGAAATTTTCAAGAAAGGTGCTTCAATTAGTGGAACTGCCGTTGCCATGAAATCAACTCAATTTGCAGAAGAAGTTAATGATCGTTTACTTGAATTGAAAATTAATATGGAAAAGAAATTTATCAATGGATTAAAGAATGATGGTTCTGTTGCCCCATTCAAACGTCAATTAAGTGGACTTATTGAAATGGCAGACCCTTCTAATGCAGTTGCGGTTACTGGTGCAGTTACGGAAGATGATGTTAAAAAAGTTATGCGTAACCTATGGAAACAGGATTTAGCCGATGGAACTGTTTATGCGTTTGTAAATGCTGATATTAAAGAACAAATTGACGCTATTTACAAAGATAAATACGGTTATACTCATGTAACTACTTCTTTCGGTTTACTTGTTGATTCTATTAATACAAACTATGGAACAGTAAACTTTGTTCTTTCTAAACATGTTCCTGTTGACAAGATGATTGTATTCAATGACGGATATGTAGACCTTGCTTATTTACGTTCACCACACTTTGAACCACTTGCGAAAACAGGTGATAATGTAAAAGGTCAAGTTATCGCTGAAGCAACTCTTAAAGTGGGTTCTAAGAAAGGCGTTGCAGTATTAACTGTAAAATAATTCTATACATAACTTGAAAGGGGTAAGTCCAAGTTTGGGCTTATCTCTTTTAATTTTATCAAAAGGAGTCTCAAGGAGGAATATTTTCTTAAAAGGCGACAAAAACGAATCACGATGATTGAACTTGCCAATTACATTCCTTGCTCACAAAGTTTAATTTCACGTTACGAACTAGGGCAATCAGGAATGTCAAAAGCCAAATTAACAAGATACAGAGAATACATAGATAACAAATAATCAAAAATTTATTCAAGAAAGTGGAGGTGAAAAAGTGAAAAGGGGCGTAAATAATTCGCCATGACCACAACCTTCTTTTAATCATAATCTCACTGTCCAAAGTTGGCGGTTGAGAAATTTATTTATGAGGATTAAAAGGAGGAATCAATTAGCATTATTTTCGTGCTAGTTGGTGGTTAGGGCTTTAACTTAGAAGGATAGTGGGAGAATTTTCTCTTTCACTTGTAACAATGAACGAATATTATAAAAAACAATGTCCAGATTGGGCGAATGACACGCAATTAGAACATGATCTTATTCTCGGTGATGATAGCGACAGTTTATTATCATGTAATTTATTAACAGATATGACACTTGGATTATGGGATATTAATTACTTTTACGACTTTGAAAACTTTTACATAAATAAGAAAACAGAATCACCAACAATTGGTGTGGATATGGCTTTCACGAGAAGTACACGTTGTTTTGATAACCATGTTAGTAGACAATTTTCACATAGTAAATTCAATCCCTATTGCATGAACATGAATCTCTACAAGGGTATTAGTTGTGAAAACTACTACAAGAAATATCCATTTTCCACATTAATGCTGATAATGAGTTATTACGATATACCGCTGCCTAAAAGTGACATTGGAAAAGAATTATTACTTGCGTGTGATTCAGCGTTTAAAGGACATTATGCAAGTAAAGACTTTTTCAAAAAAATACATACTGATTGGTTAGAAGTGTTAGGGTTCGGAAGTTTAGTAGATGTACTAGACAAAAGAACACCTAACTTTTTTTATGAGTTACAAAAGGACTATGGATTAAATGAAAAGATACGACTGGATGAAAATGGTTATTTGGAATCCAATATTAACCTTGAAGCCATTCAGTCACATTTAGATTGGAAATTAGAATTACCTGACCAACAATTCAAACTATACGCAAAGCGTGTTCGTGATGGTCATAAATTGGGAGCAAAAAGTATTCCTGACATGTCAGAATTAATATCTCTCGCTTTCACTGGCAAGGACTATGTTTCTTATACATACAAAGGATAAGGGGATGAAATATATCGTCATCCCTTATTTACGAACAATAAGTTATATATTATAATAAATTTATAGCAAAACACGAACATTAATAAAAATTATCATATAATAATTCGTATATAGGGGGGTGGATTCAAATGAAATACTTTTTCTGTTACAACAAGGCAGTATCAGATTTTCTTAAATCAAAGGACATTCAATTAATTACGGTGGCACAAGACGTTAAGACAAAAAAATTATTTTCCCTATATCACATTGATGAGGAAGGAAAATTACAGAAAGCACTGGATGAATACAAAACAAGATAATCTAACTCTATAAAAATTCTATTTAAAATTCGGAGGTAATGAAAAATGACAACATTTAAAATTCAAGTTCCAACAGAAATTGTTAAAAACAAAGAATATAGTGATAAAGAGTTTGTTTTACTTGCAAAGTTGATTCAAATTTATTACAGGATTCCTGAAACTCAAAAGTCATTAACATTTGGAATTTTACATAAAGATGTTATGTTCTATAGTGGAATTAAAGATAACGATACATTCAAGGAGACACTAAAAGGGCTTTATGATAAAGGGGCAATTAAAAATAAAGTGGAAACTTTGCCGAGAAAAGGTGGAATTGAAATTATTCTTAATGAAGAAGTTATTCCCCAAATGAATAAAGAAGGTTTTTTTACACAGTTATCAAGTGAAGTATTGAATAAAAATATAATTGATGCAGTTGGTCATAGTGGAATTAGATTACTCTATTTTTATAAAAGTTATATTAATTCTAAAACTAATAAGAATCATTGTTATGTTGCAGAAGAAACAACAGCAGAAATATTAGGGATGACTAAAAAGACAGTTATCAAATATAATAAATTATTGCAAAAACATAAGTTACTTAAAATTGAAAAACATGAATCAGAACATGCTTATTACACAACGAAAAAAGGAACGGAATCATATCTGTTCACAAAGTATAATAATCACTACTTTATAAGATATGAGAATATCGAAAATTTTAGTGAGAAATCGGCTTAATTTATGACTGAAAAACCTAGGTGTAAACTTTCGGAGATAACGAGAAAAAATTCCGAGATAATAAGAAAAAAATCGGAGATATTAGGAAAAGTTTCCAAGATAAATTACACCCTAATAAGACTATAATATAATATACAGATAATATACAAATTAAGATACATATATAATATTCAGTATTACAATTCGCAAAACGAGTTTGCTCATTATGAAAATTAATTGTTTATATTTTACATTTACATAATATTTATATTTTTAGGGAGGATGAAATATCATCTTCCTTTTTTCTATTTCTATCACAAATTCTAGGAGGAATATTTATGATGAAAAAATTATTCAGCAATCGTAAAAATGAAAGAATCGAAAAGGATATGGAGAAAATTGGAGATAATCTTGATAAATTAACAAGTCATCTAAATTGGGATTTAATTAAAAGTCTTTTCACTAAGAAAGCACAAACACAAATTGAAACTAAGCAATTGTTCCAAAATTTCCATGATACTATTAATGAATCTCAAGGTATCATTTACGATATGCAGAAGGATATCCAAGTTTTAATTAAATTGTCAGAAGAAATGACTGATTCTTGCGATAAAACGATTGAATTTCTTGATAAACAAATTGCTAAATATAATGTTGAAATTCTTGAATGTGCTAATCAATTAATAGATAAGCAAGAAGGTGAATCTCTATGAACATATATGAAGCATTGAAGAATGTAGAATATAAAAAGAAACTATATTTTGAATGGAAGCATAATATCCGCTTTGTCCAAACTCTTCCTGTAAAAACAGAAGAAGAATTTTTACGAATGATCGGTGCTAAGACACTTAATGGTTTCATCAAGTGGGAACGCAGTCAAGAATATAAAAATTTATTGTTGTTGCTATTGGAAAGTAGAGTGGCAAATGACTTTGACATTATATATAAAGTTGTATCGGAAAAAGCAAAAGACGGGGATGAGAAATCTATCCGTCTTTTCTTGTCTATGCAGAAGGATATTCAAGTAAATGCAAAATTGGCTGCTAAGACATTTAATGTTGTTGAAGATGATTCAGAAGATGATGACGGATTAGTTTTAGATTAAGGGGTGTCTATTATGGCACCCTTTTGTATTGGAGGTGAGATAGTGGCGGTTAAAAATAAAAATAATAATGCATTACAAAAGGTAATGAGTGATTTTCGATTATTTGCAAAGAATTTTATTAAGATTATTGATAATAACGGTGAAAGTATTCCCTTTGTATTAAATCCTGAACAGGAAAATTTCACAGAGGAAATGACAAAATATAATATCATACTCAAAGGACGCCAGATTGGATTTACTACATGGTCTTTAAGTTTCATGTTATATAGTGCAATCACCAAGCCCGATACTTCCTATTTAATGATGACTCATCATAATAAAGTAACGCAGTCATTATTAAGACGTATCAATAAAATGTATCAATTCCTTCCACATGAAAAGTATCCTTCCTTGTTCCCTAAGAAATTAATCAGTAACAGGGATGAAATATACTTTGAAAATGGTAGTCGTATTCAGATGGCTACTGCTGGAGGTGAAGATAGTATAAGTGGAAACACATTTGAGTTAATCCACCTATCGGAAATGGCAAAATACCCAAATGAAGCCCAGGAGGAAATCATTGCAACTAGTATTCCTGCATTGGCAAAGAATCCAAACAGTAAGATCATAATTGAATCCACTGCTATGGGCTATAATGTCTATCAAGAAATGTTTATGAAGGCATTTAGGGGAAAGGAAAGTGTTTGGAAAGCACACTTTTATAGTTGGCTTGCTAAGGCTTACAGTAACCAATTTAGACATAGTTTTGATGAAGCCGAGGAATGGTTCAAGTTACATAACAAAGGGGCTAGAATGTCCTCTAAGGACTTAGAGCATGATGAAAAGGAATTACATAAAAAATATGGTGCTAGTTTCAGACAATTGATGTTTAGGCGGTATTATGTTGAAACCAACTCATTAGAAAAGTTTCAAAGGGAATTTCCGACAACTCCTGACGAAGCATTTCAGACAAGTAATGTGGCGGTATTTGATACTAAGAAGATTAATGAACGGTTACAGAATGTCATTCCTCCTCTTACAACAAATGTTGTATATGATGAATTACCGGACATTTTAAAGCCATACATTAATAAGAGTCTATTTATTTTCCATTTGCCAAAACGTGGTATAAAACATTATGGCGGTGTTGATGTTGCCAGTGGTACTGGTGGAGATAATGACAATTCTACAATAAGTATATTCAACGCAGATGGTCAAGAAATGGCTAGTTTCTATGCTAATGATATTCCTGTCTATGAGTTTGCAAAGATTGTAAATTCCCTAGGAAGGTTTTTTAATTATGCCTTCCTATGCGTTGAAAGGAATAGTTATGGACTGCCATTATTGGAGAAGTTGCGGAAAGAATATAATTACATGAATCTATTGAAGCAAAAAGTATTTGACCAAAAAGGGAAAAAGAAACTGCAATTAGGATTCATGACAACTAACGTAACTAAGCCAATAATTATTAATGATTTAAAGGAAAACTTTGAATTAGGCATGATTAACATTGAATGTGTCGAGACATTGGAAGAAATGAAAATTTTTCAAGAAAATAAAGGTAAGATGGGCAATAAAAAGGGTGCAAACTTGCATGATGACTTGGTTATTTCTGTTGCTATGATGTGCCAAGCCATGAAACAAAGTAAATATTATGTAGACATTTAGAGGTTAGGTTCATTTAGAATCTGACTTCTTTTTATTTTCATTAGAAAGGGTGATTGTATTGAATAGATTAGAAAATTACATTCGTGAAAAGTATGATGGTCAATCTGATTGGTTCGTTCAATTTGTTTCAGAAGTACATAATCAGCAAAGAGTTATGAATGTATTGGATAAAAAGGAATATTTGAATGGAAATCATAAAATACTTCAAAGACAATCGTACAAATACAACGGTAAAGAGTTTAATCCGAGAAAGATTGTATTGCAATATGCTAAAACGCTATTAAACTTTCAGAAGGCTTATTTGTTACAGAATCCTTTGACTTTTACAGGTAATGAGAAGGTTGTAACGGAATTGCAAAGGGTTAATCGTAAAGGAAAATATGACCGCATAAATATTAAAGTATTGGATAAGGTGCTTAAATATGGCGGTGTGGCTGAATATGTCTATATGGACAAAGGGGTTATTAAATCCAAGTTAATTGATTCAAGTGAAGGTTATCCTGTATATGACCATGAGAATGAATTAATATCGTTTATAGAAGCGTATATGTCCGATGGGATAGAATATTATGTTGTCTATGAGGAAGATACTGTAAGCAAATATAACAATGCTGGCGGTGAATTAAGATTAACAGAACGCTATGCCAATTTAAGTGGGCTGCCGATTGTTTATCACAATGAGAATGAATTAAGTGATACAGAAGGAAAAAGTGAATTAGATGATTGGATAGCGATATTGGACAGTATGGAGGACTTGATCTCTAAATATACAGATTCCTTCTATAAGTTCATGAATCCTATTCCAGTAGCCATTGGACAACAATTAAAAGGTGAGGGATTACCTACTCATGTAATCGGTGGTGGCGTAACTCTTGATGATGGTAGTGACTTCAAGTTAGTGAGTAATGGGTTGGACTACAAATCATTTGAAGTCATTTATAAGACATTGTTACAGTCACTACTAGACGTATCACAGACACCTGCTGTATCACTTAACAAGACAGACATTAGCAACTTGTCAGAGGTCAGTATCAAGTTATTGTTTCAGTTGGCTAACATTAAAGCAAGCATTAATGAACAGTATATGCGTGAAGGTATAGAGCAACGGTTTGAAAAGATAAGGAAATTATTGGAGTATAGGGGTGTTAAGTTTAGTGATGATGAATTTGAATCATTAGATATGGTATTCCAGTATGCTACTCCAAGTAATGATAAGGAGATTATTGAGAACTTGAAGGCATTAAGGGAAATGGGTGCTATCAGTTTAGAAGGGATACTAGAGGATAGTCCGTATACAACTGATGTTCAGTTTGAAATGAATCGAATTATGAGTGAAGGAAATAATGGGAAATAATATTAATGGAAATGTAGGAATAGCATAGGGTGAGAGGGTAGAGTAATATGTTACTTTGCCCGCTCATGTTATATATGTGGGCGGTCAGTATAATAAAACAATTATATAAATTGGTGAAAATTTTAATTTAAGGAATTTCGATATTGAGAATAAAACAGGAACAACAGTTCGTTTCGTAAAATATTTATTTTACGCAATTAAGTTGGCTAATTTAACCTAAATTATGGTAAATGAATGAGTATTCATAGAATAGCGGTATAACAGATATTATATAGGCAACCTTTATACATGATTCTTGTATAAAATCTGTATAATTCCAGTTGAAAATTCGATTTTAGAGGATAAATTGAAGGAAATTGATTATTTTCGATACCCCTAATTGGGAAAATTTTCCCTACAGCATACCATTTTACACACCCAAGAAAAAATTTAATTAAGCACCTTCAAATTGAACTGGAGGTGTTTTTTATATTATTACCTTAATAATAAAATTAATTAAAATATTCGGAAATATAAATACTTTCCTCCTATAATTGTGGTAATATTTAACTGTAAATAATGTTGGGAGGGATACTATGGGTTGTCTTGTTGGGATATTAGCATTATTTTTTTTATATTTAATATTTTGGGGTTTCTCTGTTTCACCCGTTTTAGGAATATTTTTCTTAATAATATTTTTTGGCGGTGGCATTTATTTTGGTAATTTAGATGGTAAAAAGCAAAGAGGGATTCTAAAAGCAAAAATTAATAAACTTCATGAAATGCAAACTCATTTAACAGATTTTACTGTATCTCAAAAATACCAGTCGTATGATATTCAAAGTAGTATCCTGTTAGATGAAGAAAGAAAAAAAGTGTGTTTTATTTTTGCTAAAACCAATTCAAGTGAAATGTACGAATATAAAGATATTATTGAATCTGAAATACTGGAAGATGGAAAAACAATTACAACTTCATCTCGATCTTCTCAAATAGGTGGAGCAATTATTGGGGGAGTTTTAGCAGGTGGTGTAGGTGCAGTTGTAGGGGGGCTTAGCGGTAAGAAATCATCTGAACAAGAAATAAATAAGATTGATTTAAAAGTTGTTGTAAATAACACTAAAAGTCCAATCAAAATAATTAATTTTCTTACAGCAGATGTTATTGATTTGAACGGTAAACCATTTCCAATTAAAAAAGATAATCCAAAATATAAAAGTGCAATAAACTCTGCTAATCACTGGCATAGTTTGCTAAGTTTATTAATTAAACAGGATGAACCTATATCACTTGAGAAGAAACAGGAAATAAAAGTTGAACCTACAAGAAATTTATCCGTCGCTGATGAAATAAAAAAACTTTCAGATTTACTTAACCAAGGATTACTAACACAAGATGAATTTAACCGACAAAAACAAAAATTATTATCGAGTTGAGGTGATACAATTGTTTGGTCAATTGCCCTATAAAAAGATGAGAAAGATAGGTACATTTGGTTTTGTTGCTCAATGTGATTGTGGACATACGCATAAATTTAAAGGTACTGATTTTGATTTATCTAAATCGAATGCTTCTTCGGCTGAATTTAATGAATTGTACACATGTCCTAATTGTAAAACTGTTTACAACGGAATATTTGAAAACATTGAAGATAGAAATGTATGGTATCGAAGAACAAGTCCACTAGGGTTATTGGTATCTGCCATTATGATATTAGGTTTACTATTCGGAGGAATTAAACTTTTAAGTACAATAACAATTTTTGATACAGAACCAGTAAATTCAGACATAAACAAAGCAACAAATAAAGAATTAGAACAATTCTATAAATGGGATCAGAAACAGAAACAAAAAGAGTGGGAAAATCAACCTGCATTTAATAACGGAAATTAGAGGAAATAAATACCTTTGTGTCGAAATAAGTAGACGGAAGGGGGTGTACTTGTGAATTCTGACGTTCAGAAATACAAAGATATGGAAAAAAGATTGACTTTAATGCACGATAAAGCATGGTTACAAACAATTGATGAAATTAAGAAATTTGTTTACGATGATAATTTCAGGTATTCAGTGACATATAAACAAGATAGACAAAGAAATAATCGGAATTTTACTTTTCAAGATGTTTCATTTGTTGAGGAAACTAACACATTTATCTTTACTAGTTTCTCTTATCACTGGGAAACAGGTGAGTTAGAAAAAGACAAGGTTAGTGATAGGTTGACATTAAAAGATATTGAAATTATCAAAGTAAATAAGAACGAAGTAGAAGATTATAGTGATTTAAATGGTTTTATATAATATTTAAAAAATTTAAGCACTCTGCAAATATGCAGGGGCTTTTTTATTTCAATGAAAGGAGTGAAAACAATGTCTATAAATGAACAAGACATTCAAAAGTACCATTATGATGCAAAATTCAATGTAGAAGTCGGAAAATTCCTAGGTAAATTACATGAAGTATTTAGCCATCTATCAGAAGATTGTATCTCACAAATTAAGTATGAAAGAGTAAATTATTCAACTTACAAAGGTTACAATGTCAAATTTAATAATAATGTTGGCAGACGTTACTTAATGGATAAAAAGGGTGCATGGCATGAAACCCCTAATTTGATGAATTGGTGGCTATGTCTAGGGTATCCAGTCACAGATGATACATTAGAATCATTTAAAGTGGATATACAAACTGAATTTTATTGGAAAGGGAAGTGAAAAGTGTGAATAACCTTCAACGATTGGAACTTGAAACTAAAGGTATTCAATTAGAACAAGATGAATTAATAGTTTATCTTCAAGAAAATGAATTAAAGCCATTTGATGACTATAAACCACAATCAGCAACAAGTAAGAAAAATATTTATCGTGCTGCCTTGTCTATCCTTGAATCAATTGCTAACAATCCAAGCGGAATGAAAGCATACAAAATTGACGATATGTCCGTGACACACTTTCAAGAGAATTTAATGAATCGGATAGACCAATTGGAACGCAAAATTAGAACATTGAAAACGGATGACCAATTGCAAAATGAATCTAACTATTTCATGTTGTTTACTGATTAAGGAAGGGGGAGAATGACTTGTTTAGTGTAAATGAAAATGATGTTCAGTTTCTTATTGATTCAGCAGGGCAAAATGTATTAATTAATGATAAAGAAATGAAAGCCATTATTACTAATCCATTAAGTGTTGTATTGAATGAGTATGAACAAAGGTATATACATAGTGTTCAGCCAATCATACAGGGCTATTTAGTGACGGTTAATAATGAGAAATACTTAGTTGTGACAGAATCATTAACTAAGCGTACAACAAAATATAAAAGCCTAATGAGACATTGTAACTATACTCTTGAAATGAAGGGTGAAACTAAAAAAGTTATTAAGAGGGATGAAAACGGGAATCCTGTCTTAGACAAATTCGGTGATCCTGTCTACATTACGATACAAGAGGAATCTGTTTTTGTTCCTGCAATTGTGGATAATAAAAGTTTTTCTGTTAATTTAAACGCACAAATGATAATTCCGCAAAATCAGATTACCGTTGTTGTTCAAGATAATACAGTGAATAGAGATAGGTTCAAAATGAACAATGTATTTAGTTTTGTAGAAAAGAATCACAAAGTATTCAATCGGGATTTTACCAAAAGGGGATTAATGATATTAACTTGTGAGAGTACAACTTAGTAAATTTAGTTGAAATGTTATGATAATCGGAAGTTTTATTATTGTAAAAGTCCACCAATTGAATTATAATAAATGTAATCAATTTCATACATAAAGTGAGTAATATAAACGTTGTCATATCAATGTTTTTCGTTAAATCTTAGAAGACGTTCAGCAAGTGTACCACAACGTCGATTTAGGCGAATAAACCTAACAAAAAGCAGACCGTCATGGTCTGCTTTTTTGCTGATTAACAGAGGAATATCCACGGAAAATAGCGAATAAAGAACATAAAGTGTGAAACAGAGAGGGGAAGAAAATCTATGGCTTCTAAAAAAGATGATGGTCATGTTAATTGGATGGATCAAGTTTCGAAAGATTATAATTTGGATGAGGAAATGAAGAAACACCCGGGATTCGGAAAACCACTACCATCTCGGTTATTATCAGGTGATATTTATTCCAATTTCGTCAATACCGCGAAAGAGGCAGGGTACCTGCCGCCATTTGTCGCCTTGCAAAAGGAAATAAGGCAAGAGATCGCTAAGGCGCTAAAATTAAAGGAAGGAAATGCAAAGGAGTCTGAACTAAGCAACTTAATCACTGAAATAAATAAGAAAATAAAAAAGTATAACTCCAGCTGTCCGCCAAGCATGCAGCGAGGAAGGATTGGTTTAGACAATATTGAAAATCAATATAAAATTTGGGAATAAGCTGTCCGCTAATATAAAGATAGAGCGATTAGCTGGCATGAATATCAGTTAGCTAGCAGATTGCTTGTTTATTGATAGAGTTTGATAGCAAGGACCGGAAACCGCTAGAAAAGACCCGTTTGCTTAAGCTCTTTTAAGCAAACGGGTCATCAACATTGGAAATGGATTATCTGGGAGTGATTGGTTTTATCATAATTGCCGGTGAGTAGGTGGTTATGATACAGCCCTCCATATGAGTAGGATTTAATAACCCTAAATTTAGAGCTGATTTAATTTTTATATGATCCGGCTTTTTAACAACTTGAATTAGCTCATTCATCTGTAATTCTTCTAATCTTTTAATCGTTTCGTCTTCATCATACTTTTCCGTTTTTCGAATCTGCCTTTGGAGCTTGTAACCGCTGATGGTGACTTCACCTTTATGCTCGGGGCCAACCAAGTTATTAAAATAAGTTTGAAAAGCATCCTTTAATCCATTCATTTCCAGCTCAATTTCCTTTTTCTGTTTATTCAGTTCGTAATACTTGACCAACATCTCTCCTGTAATGAAAGAATCATTGTTTTTCATCAAAATTCCTCTCCTCCCTACGAACGTATATTCTATCTTATGTTTCTATGAGGAAAATAGTACATAAAATGTTGTGAGGCACCATTAAAAAACATTTGCTTTCTGTCCTATTTACTGGCAAGCTTAAGAGGTAAAAAATCTTTTTATGAAAGAATTTATAGGTGATTAATATGATTGAGATTAAAACTTCAACGCTTAGTGATGGTGATTTAAATAGAGGGGTATTTGCAACGCGTGATATAGCAAAAGGGGAGCTGATTCATCAAGCACCGGTTATTCCATATCCTAATGAGGAGCATGTTCACATCGAAAAAACCTTACTTGCCGATTACGCATTTGAATATGGTGTGAACCACACCGCATTCGTTTTAGGATATGGCATGTTATTTAACCACTCGTATGAGCCAAATGCCACTTATGAAATTAATTTTCCGAATCATTCGTTTGACTTCTATGCTTACAAAGATATTAAAGCAGGGGAAGAGATCCTCATCAATTATAACGGCGACGAGGATGACAATGAACCGCTTTGGTTTAATAAGGATCAAGATAGCACGAACGAAAATGATTAACTCGAAAAGGATAGATAGAAGCAGTTATTTCTGCTTAATCTATCCTTTTTTCATGGAAATTGGAGTTATATAACTCATAAAAAATGGAGGGAATATGAGAAAAAATAAAAAAACACTTGCAAATAGTAATCGTTACGATTTATTATATATAGGTGGATGACAGAAGGCATCGTCTACTGCTTATTTTTTTTAGATTTTAAATCGTAATGATTGTGATTTATCTGCAATATAATATGTGGAATTCATAATTGCTGAAAACAAAACGAAGGAGAGATGTAGAGTTGAGAAGAAACAAAGTCCCCGTTACAGTGTTAAGCGGCTATCTTGGATCTGGTAAAACGACGCTGCTTAATCATATCTTGGAAAACCGTGAGGATAAAAAGGTTGCGGTAATTGTAAATGACATGAGTGAAGTAAATATTGATGCCATGCTTGTAAAACAAGGTGGTTTTTCACGAACCGATGAAAAACTTGTAGAACTGCAGAATGGCTGCATTTGCTGCACGCTAAGGGAAGATCTAATTATCGAAGTGGAAAAACTAGCTTCAACAGGTGATATTGATTACATCGTAATTGAATCAACTGGGATCAGTGAACCAGTTCCAGTTGCGCAAACTTTTACATACGTGGATGAAAATTTAGGGATTGATTTGTCAAAATTCTGTCGTTTGGATACGATGGTCACCGTTGTCGATGCCAATCGGTTTTGGCATGATTTTTCATCAGGGGAAAGCTTAATTGATCGAAAACAGGCTACCGACCTCAATGATACAAGAGAAGTGGTGGATTTACTGATTGATCAAATCGAGTTTGCCAATGTCATCCTGCTAAATAAAATCGACCTCGTGGATAATGAGGAAATAAGGGAATTAAAGGCAGTCATTCAAAAGTTAAATCCTGATGCTCTAATCTTAGAAACCAACCATTCCGTCATTCCATTGGAGGAGGTTTTGGATACGAACTTGTTTGACTTTGAACAAGCGAGTCAAGGGGCAGGATGGTTAAAGGAATTGAATGAGGAACACATCCCGGAAACAGAGGAATATGGTATTTCTTCGTTTGTTTACAAAAGAAAAAAGCCATTTCACCCAGAACGGATAATGAATTGGTTAGAAAATTGGCCAGTTGAAGTGGTCCGGGCAAAGGGATTTATTTGGCTGGCATCACGAAACAATATCGCTTGCCTCCTTTCACAAGCGGGTCCATCGATCACCTTCCAGGGAGCCGGAGAATGGATTGCATCCTATTCAAAGGAAGAGCAAAAGGAAATATTAAAAGAAGAACCGGAATTGTTAGCGCGTTGGGATAATACTTACGGAGACCGAATAACTGAACTTGTGTTAATCGGAATTGAGATGAACCAAACGGAAATGGAGCGTTCGCTTGATCAATGTTTACTAACCGATGATGAATTGTCACAGGATTGGTCTAAGTTCAACGATCCACTGCCCGTGTTTACAGAGGCAGCTATAAATTAATTACTGGAGGATGAAAAAAATGAGAGTAACGATCACTTTAGCTTGTACAGAAACAGGAGATCGAAATTATATTACAACAAAAAATAAACGAACAAACCCTGAGCGCCTCGAATTGAAAAAGTATTGCCCACGGTTAAAACGACATACGTTGCATAGAGAAACAAAGTAACGAAATTAGTGAAGAGTGCGGTTTATTTTGGAATGTAAATCGTAATTATTACGATTAAAAAAGGGAGAGAGAGTAATTTGAAAAAAAATAAACTAATGAAAATGATAAAGACTGGCATTGTAACGCTGGCATGTTTGACATTCATTTCCGGATGCAGTTCAAAAGAAACAACTAATGAAAAAGGTAGCGTTGATGGGGATAAAAAGCTTCATATCGTTACTACTTTTTATCCAATGTATGAGTTTACGAAAAGCATTGCAGGCGATCAAGCAATAGTGGATCTATTAATTCCTGCAAGTTCAGAGCCCCATGCGTGGGAACCATCACCAAAGGATATGGCTAACATTCAGAAAGCTGATCTTCTGGTTTATAATAGTCCTTTTTTTGAGACTTGGGTTCCGAAGGTGGAGGAGTCACTCGATAAAAATAAAAGACCATCATTTATTGAAGCCAGTGAGGGGGTTACTTTAATGGAAGGGACTGCTGAGGAAGAGGATGGGGAAGAGCATGACCATGATCATGGTCATGCCATGGATCCACATGTATGGCTCAGCCCGGCGCTTGCACAAAAAGAAGTAGAGACGATTACAGCGGCACTTGTGAAAAAAGATCCAAAAAATAAAGAAGTTTATGAGAAAAATAGTCAAGATTACATCCGACAACTTACAAGTCTTGATCAAAGCTTTAGGGATAGCTTAAAAGAGTATGCTGGAAAAGAAATTATTACCCAACACGCCGCCTTTGGTTATTTGACAAAGGAATACGGTCTTAAGCAGGTCCCGATTGCTGGGCTATCTCCGGAAGAGGAGCCAAGTGCCGCAAGATTAGCGGAGCTTAAAACATTTGCGCAAGAACATAATCTTCATACGATTTATTTTGAAGAGTTGGCTTCCCCAAAAGTAGCACAAACACTGGCAAGCGAAATTGGAGCAAAAACGAAGGTCCTCAATACGCTTGAAGGATTAAGCAAAGCGGAACAGGAAAAGGGATTAAATTACATTGAAATCATGAAAAATAACCTAAAGTCCCTTGTGGAAACACTCTCAGAAAAATAAGGAATTCATGTTAACGAAAAAGTGTATACACTTTTTCGTTTCCTCATTAATTTGGATAAATAGTAAAGAGAGGTGTTAATAATGAATCTTGCTTCCGTGGAAAATATTGTGTTTGGCTATAACCATTTACCAAGTCTAAATGGTGTTTCATTTGAAATTGAAAGTGGAGAGTTTGTAGGGATAACCGGACAAAACGGCGCGTCCAAAACCACGATGATTAAGTTGCTGCTTGGATTACTTAAACCATGGGAAGGCAACATATCTGTTAGCAAGACTAACGTGAGAGGTGAAACACTTACGATTGGGTATGTGCCCCAGCAAATTGCTTCATTTAATGCGGGTTTTCCTAGTACCGTGTTGGAGCTTGTCCGTTCTGGCCGTTTTAAAAAAGGAAAGTGGTTCAAGCGCTTAAACAGTCTCGATGTAAAAATTGTAGAAAATGCGTTAAAGATGGTAGGTATGTGGGAGTTTCGTCATCATAAAATAGGTTCACTATCAGGAGGGCAAAAACAAAAAATCTGTATTGCCCGGACCTTAGCATCCGAACCTGACTTACTCGTGTTAGATGAACCTACGACAGGAATGGATGCTAGCAGTAGAAAAGCGTTTTACGAATTTTTATCTCATCAAGTAAAAGAACATGGAAGAACAGTCATTATGGTGACTCATAACCAGGACGAGGTAGATCCTTTTCTTACAAAAACACTACAGTTGGAAAGGGGGGAACATGGGGGATGGAAATGCTTAGTCTTGAATTCATGCAGCGGGCTTTATGGGCTGGAGGTGTAATTGCCATTATTGCGCCCTTATTAGGCGTGTTCCTGATTTTAAGGCGTCAGGCATTAATGGCAGATACGCTTTCCCATATCTCACTCTCAGGAGTTGCAATTGGTTTTTTTATTCATATCAATATTACATTTTCTAGTATTTTAATCGTCGTCATCGGTGCAATTGGAATTGAATATATGCGCCGTGCCTACAGGACTTATTCTGAAGTATCGATTGCCATCCTGATGGCTGCAGGACTGTCGTTTGCCTTATTTTTGATGAGTATCAGTAGTGGCGGGACCTCAACTTCAATCGATCAATACTTATTTGGCTCGATTGTGACGATTAGTCCGTTACAAGTAAAGGTACTAACAGTGGTTGCAGCTTCCATCATCCTTTATTTTATTGTCCTCAAAAGACCATTGTATTTGATGACCTTTGACGAAGACACTGCCTATACAAGTGGTGTTAATACCAATTTGCTTTCCCTCTCATTCAGTATTATCACGGGACTGGCAATTTCGGTGATTATTCCAACCATTGGTGTATTACTGGTTTCCGCGCTGCTTGTCCTGCCGGCGGCTTTTGCTATTCGCTTGGCAAAGGGATTTACCATGGTAATTCTTGTTGCTGAACTTACATCGATTGTAAGTATATTTGCCGGTCTCGTTTCTTCATATGAATTAGGAACACCTCCCGGGGCTACGATTACACTCATCTTAATCCTGATTTTATTGGTAGGTTTTATTGTGCAGAAGGTGGTTCTTCATTTCTCCAGGGTTTTGAAAACGAGAAGCAGAAAAATCATTCAAGTTCCGCAAACAAGATCATTTGACAATTAGGTAAAAGAGCTTAGAAAATCTAAGCTCTTTTTTTCAATAGGTGACGGCTTCTGCCAGTATAGGAGACATATCCGCCAGTAAACCCCTATAGCCACTATATATCTATTCTATCCTCACCCCGACATCATAAACGTACGGTTGTTTAGGGACAGAAATCATTTTATAATCTTGAATATTGATAATCGGAATAGGTGCCCCGTCGAATATGGTTTGATCGATTGTACCTGTAACTTGTATCCATTTGTCTTTTGGCAAGCCGGATACATCCCCTTTAGCCATCATTCCGTAAACGGAGGCATCTGCTACACAGCAAGTGATTCCATAGCGGGCAATGACGATTTGATCTTGGAAGAAATTTTTTTCCCGATAGATAAATCCCTTAATAGTAATCGTTTTGCCTATTATTTTCTCCAAGTTTTCTTGAATAATATTGACCATCGGAACGTATGCGTTGTCCGTAACATTAATGCTAGGAGCTTGTAAAAGGTTGCTAGCTAATGACGAATATTCATTTTGTGTTAATGGTTCCGGCATATCCGCAGATGAAGAATCAGGAGTGGAATCAGGTTGACTTGGATTAGACGATGAGCTCTTCTTTTTTACTGGTTGAATGTTTGCCATATCCTGCGTATCTGCGCCAAGTTTGAGGGTTCGATTCTGGGCAACAGAGCTGCCGAGGACATGATCGGCAAAAAGGAGCCCGGTAGTAATGGGAATAATAAAGATGGAATAAAGGAACAAGCTCATTAATTTCGATTTTGGATAGGAATGGTCTCCCTCACATTCACAATCATAGTGTGTTTTTTCTTCAGATGTCCCACGAAATATTAATAGAACCCCTATTAGGAGAAAGACAAATAATGTAAAGTAAATAAAACCGTTCATCTTTGGTGCAATAAAAAAGGTGATATTATTGGTAAGGAGTAGTTTCAATAACAGAAGCATAAAACCGATCATAATAATACCCCTGATTAGATGGTGATAGGTTTTCTTTTCGCTATTCATTCTTTTCATTATGCAAACCTCCTACCAAACTGTAAATTGAAAAATATAAATCGTTACATAAACGACAATGGGGACCACAACCATCAGAAATAAGACGAATCGCGCTTTAAAATAAGCAAATAACATGAACGTATTTTTGATATCCAGCATCGGGCCAAATACGAGGAAAGCAAGCAATGAACCTTTTGTAAAAGTGGAACTAAAGGACGAAGCAATAAAGGCATCGGCCGCAGAACAGACTGACAAAACATAGGACAAGCCCATCATTACTCCTGGTGCGCCGGCTGTGCTTGTCCCAAGTGATAACAACATATTCCGATCGAAAAAAACCTGAAACAAACTTGCCAAGAAAGCACCAATAAACAAATATTTGCCCATATCAAATAGTTCATCACTGGCATGATAAAAAGTTGTCAATAGTTTATTTTTCTGCGGATGATGATGTTTATGGTGATGAACATGGTTCTTCGTCCTTAAGACGTCAGCTTTCCTGAAATACCGATAAACAATCAATCCAATGATAATCGTACAGATAAAACTAACAAACATTCTTGCATTTGCCATATAAGGCGTACTTTTAAATGCAAAATAGGTGGACGCAAAGACCACAGGGTTTATTATGGGGGCGCTAAGCATAATGACAACACCTACATGTGCAGGCATTCCTTTCTTAATCAATCGGCGAACAACTGGAATAATCGTACATTCACAAATAGGAAAAATGATGCCAATTAAGGCAGCAGGTATAACGGCCAAATAAGGATTCCGAGGCATTAATTTCTCGATCGTATTTTCTGATACAAAGGATTGAATGATTGCTGATACAAAGACACCCAACAAGATAAACGGAATCGCTTCCAAGATAATGCTAAGGAAAATCGTATTGACATTGAAAAAAGCTCCAGGGAAATTATCGAAAATAGCCAATTTATTTACTAGCTCCGCAAAAAGAAATAGAAAAATGAAGAGACAAAATAATAGAATGCTTAAACTACCTTTTATGAATTTAGTTAAGTAGAACAAAATAATAGATTCCTCCTTAGCTCTATTAGTTCCTAACATAATAGTATGTTCTTCTAGTAAGATAATGACTTCATAAAAATATTTATAAGAGAATAATCCTCTATGAAACTATCTTATTAATATTAAATCGTAATTATTACTATTTATTTTTTGGAGGATATTATTGAATCACTAAACCTTGATTTCGATACGACATCCATTTACCAATTTGTTTCCTGAAAAATAGGACATTTGCCTATGCCTTTTCAGGATTTCGACATAGTCTAGACTGTAACCTAAATAAAGGAGAGATGCTCGAATGATTGATACAAGACAATTTATGGGCGGTTTTGGAGGTATGGGAGGATTTCCAGGTGTTGGTGGCTATAGCGGCATGGGAGGGTACCCAGGCATGGGAGGATACGGCACCATAGGCGGCTATGGAGGCTATCCAGGCATGGGAGGATACCCAGGTTATGGCTGGCATGGAGGTATGGGAGGATTCCCAGGCTATGGCTGGCATGGAGGCATGGGAGGATACCCGGGTTATGGCTGGCATGGAGGCATGGGAGGATACCCAGGTCATGGCTGGCATGGAGGCTGGGACGGATATCACGGTCATGGTGGCCATGGAGGCTGGGACGGATATCACGGACATGGGGGAATGGGAGCCGGCTTTCCGGGCCAGCATTGATGGAAGTTTTTGAACACTACTGTTAATATGATTGGATTGTAAAATTAAAAACTTGCATTGCTTTAAAAAAATCCTTGAGAAATCAAGGATTTTACCCCCTATCCAAACCGGATAGGGGGTATTTGTTTTTTAAACAATGCTATTTTTGGTGATCAAGGCATCGCTAATGTCTGAATCTAAGATATAGGAGATAGGGATGATCATGGAAACCAAATCTCCATTTTGCTCACCGTAACCTTGATTCCGTTTGTATGATACAAAATGGTCAATAAACTGGTTAGGTCCAAAATTGAGGACGGATGCGTGGTCGATTGAATTGACTTTTACACCTCCGAGATTCACAACCATCGGTGCGAATACCAAAATATCACCCCTTGATATTAAATCAAAACCCGTTAAATAACACTGTTCTTTATGGAATTGGTATCATTTACATCTGGGTCAACCACCCAAGAAATGGGGATATTAACAGGCGATATGTCACCATTCTGTTCGCCAACTCCCTGATTTCTTTTGTAAGCAACAAACTGATCGACAAATTGGTTCGGTCCCAAATTAACGTAGGCTGAATTATCGATTGAATTTACCTTAAATCCTAAAAAATTGATGGCCATTGGTGCGATATTCAATTCGCTCACTCCTATGCCTTAGATTTTACCAAAGAAATTTACTGGCTATTCTTTACCACAGGCTTATCGATCATATCGTCATCGAAGGTAATATGGATGGGGCAAAAATCAAACGTGATATCGCCAAGCTGTTGACCAAACCCTTGGTTTTTCTTCGCAAATACTTTATTTCTTTGGAGAAGGTTTTCTCCAAATGATATGGCACTGTTATGTTCGGCACTATTAATATCAATGTCGCCAATATTGATTTTTGTTGGAATAAAAAACATCTTATTCTCCTTTCATTGACTCTATTCAGAAAAAGGACCTCATGAAATCCTGTGTATTTTTAAACTATATTCGCTGAAAATGATAATAAGACCGTTATTTTGTTTTGGCTGCATTGGACATTAAAAAAAAGCGGCCGGAGCCGCTTTGTAAGAAGGAAAATCTTTATGGGTTAGTACATCATATGAATTAGCTTGTACTTGCTTGTAGTGAACATGTCCATTTTTTTAAAATTTTTTTAACAAATTTTTTGGATCAGGTCAATCGAGTTATTCTTCGGTGAGTTTACGAGCGAAGATACCTCGTATGTCTCCATTAAATTTTCATCAAAGGGAACTAGTAATGAATGGAGTTGGTTGAAATCTGAAATGGATGGATTCAGCCAAGTTTTTTCATTTTCCGGCAGTAAAATGACAGGCATCCGGTCATGAATATCCTTCATTAGTTCATTTGGTCCCGTTGTTATGACCGAGCAAGTGTAAAGTGTTTTTCCCTCCGGTGATTTCCAGCCTTCCCAAATACCGGCCATAGCAAACAAATCATTCGATTTTAGTTTGATGCGCATTGGTGTTTTCGATTTATCTTCGTGGCGTTTCCATTCATAAAAGCTATCGGCGATGACTAAGCAGCGTTTCTTTTTGAAAGCGGCGCGAAAGCTTGGTTTTTCAGCGATTGTTTCAGCCCGCGCATTGATCATTTTATTACCAATGGATCCATCCTTTGCCCATGGTGGGACGAGCCCCCATTTTAAAAAGCCCATTCGGTTCGTTTTCCCATCATTGATAATAGCTAGGACTGCCTGGGAGGGAGCGATATTATAGCTTGGCGAATAAAGCTCTTCCTCCATAAAGGATTGAATATCAAAGCGATCGATGATTTCTTCGAAAGTTGCTGTTAATGTGAAGCGGCCGCACATGCACATCACCTCAGTAATTAATAACCCCATTGTAGCAAAATTCATAGATAAAGTCTTTTAGTGCAAGTAAACTAATAGTAATTAGAAAAGATCTGCTAGCAAATAACTAGCAGGTCCCAACTCAATTATCAGCGTGTTCTCCGGGCAAAGTCAACAAAGCGGAATTTATCAGGACGATGCCTGGATTCAGTGTATTGGAAAAGGGTGGCATCATCTAGATAAACATAGTTTTTAATGACAACAACATTGTGAAACCCTTCTAGGTCCAAAAGCCCGCGGTCTTCTTCATTTGGTTCTTCTACAACAAATTCCTTTTTTGCAAAACTAATCGTAAGTCCCAATTCGTCTTCAAGATACTGATAAATCGAATCGGCACAAATAACTTCCGTTAAGTGTGGCACAAATTTTTTAGTTAAGTAATCTTTATCTAATATGATTTTTTCCCCGCCCATTTCTCTAGTTCGGACAACCTTCCAAACGAGATCTTTACTAGAAAGCTGGAGCTGTTTTCTGATAAAACTATCAGGCTTACCTAACTCAAGCTCGTGGACATTGGTTTTGGGCTTGCTGCCCATTTTTTTCGCTAATTCCTTAAAGCTGACTAGTCCGGAAACAGGGAAATCAAATTTACTGATGTCGATGACAATCGAACCTTTTCCTCTTACTTTTTGGATATAGCCATTTTGTGAGAGCAGGTTTAACGCTTTTCGAATCGTTTCCCTCGATGTATCGAATTGAACCTTTAAGTCGTTTTCAGAGGGGAGAAGCGTCTGTGCCGGAATTTCTCCGCTTTTAATTTGCTCTACAATGTTGTTATAGATGGTTAGGTATTTATTTGTCATCACGACAGCTCCGTTCATTTTTTCAGGTGGTACACAATCGATTCATACGGCCGCATGAGAATACCTTGTCCAAGCGGGGCAGAATCCTCATAGTTAGAGATTAGCACCTTACTATCATAATCATCAAGCTGTAAATGAGCAGGGAGGATAAATACCTTTTCATTGGCGTAAAAATGATTAATGACGAGTAGTTTTTCCGTTCCACTTGTTCGTACATAGGCAAAAATTTCGCTATCGTTTTCTAAAATAAGCTCGAAATCACCATCAGTTATCACTTCATAGTCTTTTCTTAATTGAATTAGCTTTTGATAGTGATAAAAAATCGAGTCTGTATCGTTAACGGCTTTTTCAGCATTAATGTCTTGATAGTTCGCAGCTGTCGCAATCCAAGGTGTTCCTGTCGTGAAGCCTGCGTGTTCACTGCCATTCCACTGTACAGGTGTCCGCGAATTGTCCCGTGATTTTTGCTTGAGGATTTCAATAATCACTGCCTCGTCCAAACCTTCCTGTTTCTTGAGGTTAAACATATTTAAAGACTCGACATCGCGATAGTCTTCAATTGACTCAAATTTCGGATTGGTCATCCCAAATTCTTCGCCTTGGTAAATATAGGGCGTTCCTTGCATCAGATGCAGCGCTGTCGCCAGCATTTTAGCTGACTCTTTGTGATATTTTCCGTCATCGCCGAAACGAGAGACGACACGAGGCTGATCATGATTACACCAGAAAAGGGCATTCCAGCCACCGCCGTGATTCATTTCGACCTGCCATTCTGAGAGGATATTTTTCAAAGACTGAAAATCGAAATCTGCCTTCGTCCATTTATCGCCATTTAAATAATCGACTTTCAAATGATGGAAGCTAAACGTCATATTTAGCTCTTCTTGGTCAGGATTGGTGTACCTGATACAATTGTCAATCGAAGTAGATGACATTTCTCCGACGGTCATGATATCGTATTTTGAAAAAACCTGTTCGTTCATCTCATGGAGAAACTCATGGATGCGTGGTCCATCAGTATAAAATTTGCGCCCATCACTATTATCTTGGGGGAACTGCTGATGTTTGGAAATGAGATTAATCACATCAAGACGGAATCCGTCAACGCCCTTTTTCAGCCAAAAATGCATCATTTCATATAAAACTTGGCGGACCTTTTCATTTTCCCAGTTTAAATCCGCTTGGCTGACATCGAATAAATGCAGGTAAAACTGTTCCGTTACTTCATCATATTCCCATGCAGAGCCGCCAAATTTGGATTCCCAGTTTGTGGGCGGCTCGCCGTCCGTACCATCCTTCCAGATATAGAAGTCACGGTATGGATTATCCTTAGAAGATCTAGCTTGCTTAAACCACTCGTGTTCAGTGGACGTGTGGTTGATAACAATATCCATGATGATTTTCAATCCGCGTTTGTGGGCTTCATCCAGCAGCAAGTCGAAATCTTCCATTGTTCCATATTCTTCGTGAATGGAATAATAATCACTAATATCATACCCATTATCACATTGAGGGGATTGGTAAATCGGTGTGAGCCAGAGGACATCGACTCCTAGTTCTTTTAAATAGTCAAGTTTTTCAATAATGCCCTGAAGGTCTCCGATACCATTTCCCGTTGTGTCATTAAAGCTTTTTGGATAGATTTGATAGACGACTGCTTTTTTCCACCATTCTTGTTGCACAATAAACACCTACCTGTTTTTTTTGAAAAATGATAATAAAAAGGAGGGAGGTATCTCCCTCCATTACTGGAGTTTTATTTATTTTTTGAAAGAAAATTTATTCATCCTAGTTTTGGCGAAGACAATGGTCAAAATGAATGGTACGACAATTGCTACGACCATGGAAAGGGCGAACATACCCATATGCTGCGGCTGAATGGATAAGAATCCAGGAATACCGCCAACACCGATCGAGTTGGCCATGACATTACTGCTTACGGAAATGACTGCTGCAGCCATTGATCCCAGCATAGCAGCTAAGAATGGGAAGCCATATTTCAAGTTAATCCCAAACATAGCTGGCTCGGTTACACCTAAGTAACAAGAGATGGCTGCTGGAATCGATACTTGTTTTTCTTCTTCATTTTTCCAATTGATAAAAATCATAGCAAGGACGGCAGAGCCTTGAGCAATATTGGATAAAGCGATCATTGGCCATAAATTTGTGCCCTTAAACTGATCCATCAATTGAAGGTCAATCGCATTTGTCATAT
The DNA here is from genome assembly GCF_001026695.1 of Neobacillus vireti. GTDB lineage: Bacteria > Bacillota > Bacilli > Bacillales > Cytobacillaceae > Neobacillus > Neobacillus vireti. The sequence continues at coordinate 398,534 of NZ_LDNB01000017.1, read as the reverse complement.
GGTGCAAACCAGTGATAACAAGCGGTGCATAAGCAAAACCAAAGATTGCGGCAAATACCCAGCCAAAAGCGGATGTTAAACTAGAATATACAACATGTGAAATTGCAGAACCGATGCTCCAGCCGATTGGGCCTAATACTGTATGGGCAATTAAAACCGTTGGAATTAACGCAAAGAACGGAACAACAATCATCGAAATTGAATTTGGAATAATTTTCCTAAGTCTTGTTTCCAAGAAAGCTAGTAATAAACCGGCTAAAATAGCTGGAATGACTTGTGCTTGGTAACCAATCATCTTAATTTGCGTAAAGCCGAAATCCCATACCGGAATATCCTTTGCACCCGATACGCCATAGGCATTAAGCAATTGTGGAGAAACGAGTGTAATCCCAAGGACGATACCAAGTATTTGCGAACCGCCCATTTTCTTCGTCACTGACCAGGTAATCCCGACTGGGAGGAAGTGGAAGACTGCTTCACCAATCAGCCAGAGGAAGGCATGGACACCGGCCCAGAACTGGGATACTTCAACAATCGTTTTGGTGCCATCTTCAAGTAATTTGATATCGCCAATCACGTTCCTGAAGCCGAGGATCAAACCTCCGACCACAAGGGCAGGGATTAATGGCGTGAAAATTTCAGCTAGATGCCCCATCATCCGCTGTAGCCAATTCTGATTTTGTTTTGCTGCAACTTTTGCTTCATCTTTAGATGACCCATCTACACCGGCAATTTTGATAAAGTCGTTGTAAAAGCTTGACACTTCATTTCCGATGATTACTTGGAATTGACCTGCTTGGGTGAAGGTACCTTTTACAAGTTTAATTGATTCAATTTCTTTAATATTTGCTTTCGATGGGTCGTTTAAAACAAACCGCATTCTTGTTACACAATGGGTAACCGCTGCAATGTTTTCTTTACCGCCAATTTGTTCTAGTAGTTCTTTAGATGGCTCAGTATACTTACTCATTAGTCTTTCCCCCTGTTTAAATGGAATATAAACCCCAATTTTATCTCTATCCTTTTTATATACAGGCGTGTGTGCGTTTTCATTAGCTCGGTTTGCTTGTATATACAAGTTTTGATTACGTTTTCATTTTAACTTGTATATACAGGTATGTCAACAAGGATTTTTTAAAAATTTTTTTGATGATTGGATTTGATTAGAAAAGTGGGGGGTATTTCGGATTATTGTTTTATGGTCTGACAATAATTGTGTAGTCATGCTTATGGCAGGGGGATGAGGGGAAAAGTTAAGTGACAATTTAGATAGACAAATTATGTTTATGAAGTAATCCAAATGGCATGTACCGTTGCATGCCATTTGAATCACTTTCACTCTTTACAGCTTCAATTCGTTGAAAGAATATTTTGAAAATGGTAAGATAATGTTGTTAAAATTCTTCTGAGTTTTGACCTCCTATTTAAGAACTTGGTCTAGACCACTAAGTTCTTCTTTGAACCTTTGACTTTAGATCAAGGGTTCTCTTTTCTGTTTATGGAAATGGAATAGAAAATAGAGGAAGGATTCATACACGAATCCTTCCTCTAAGTGCAGCTTAGTTTATGATTAAATTCTTTCGACGGTATATACTCAGTGCTATTCCGATCACCATGCTATTGATTAGGATTGGAACGGTGCCGTAACTAATAAAGGGAAGCGACATGCCGATGATCGGCAGGAGGCCGAATATCATCCCAATGTTATAAAGTAATTGGACGGAGTAGATGGTTAGGCCGCCAATGATCAGTAATTTTCCAAACTCGTCGTTTATTTTTACCGCCATAAGCGCCATTTTAACAATGATTACTGATAAAATCGCTAACAGGAAAAGCGAGAACCCCCAGCCAAATAAATAAGTAAGTGTCAAATAAACAAAATCTGTATGCGATTCAGGAATGAACAGCCCGTTTTTCGGGATTGACTGAAAGCCCCATGACACTTCCTTAAGAATCTTCTCTGCCTGAATTGCTATGTACCCCTCGGATGATGGAAACTTGTGAGGGTCTAAAAATGCATGTATTCGGGTTTTTCGGAATGGGACCATTTGGTTCCATAAAACAACTGCCGCAAGCACAGTAGAGGTGGCAGCTAGCAAGGTTGTTATTACAATTTGTTTCCTGCCGCTAAACCAATACATAAACATTACCATCATGAAATAAACACAACAACTCGCAAAATTTAAGGTGTTAAATAATAATGTAAGAGAGATAACAAATAATAGTCCTAGCAGCCAAGTTTTCATTTTGGGATTCTTGAAGAATGAAGCCCAGGCGATCAGGTAAAAGGGAAGAACGATACTTGTATCAGTCGAAAATAGACCAATTGTGAAGTAAGGACGACCATTGATGGTTTTTATAAACCAATACAAATTCATTCCACTGGCGGCAATCAAAAGAATGATGGTGCCAATTGTGAAAAAGATCCAGCCTTTTCTTTCCCAGCTTTTATAATTGAGAAACAATAACCCGCCGACGATGAGAATCCCTAAGGAAATGCCAGCCCCCTTTGATAACCAGCTTAAGGCTAAATCCGCATTTTTTAAAACTAGGAGGGGTAAAGTTCCTAGCCCTAAAACAGTTAGAAATAAAAGAATTAACGTCCAGTCAAGCTTTGGCTTATAGATTTTATTAAATTTAGTTCCGATGGCAAGGGGACTGCCCATTTGCTCGACAGCTTTTAGTTCCGCCTCTTCAGCGGAATATCCATCTTTTAAATAATGGTCGGTATTTGCTTTAATATGCTGCTCAAGCTCTTTGGTCACGATTTTCTTGGCATCTTTTGAACGAACGTGAGTCATGACCGAAGCAAGGAATTCCTTTTTCATCATGAGCTTTCACCTTCAATCAGCTTTTTTAGAAGTGGTATTTCTGAACTGCGATTTACTTCAAGTTTTTTCAACCATTTCTTGCCCTTTTGGGTTAAGACGTAATACTTGAACTGGTCATCCCAGCGGCTTGTTAATAGGGCATCCTGTTCTAATTGGTGGAGCATGGCGTAGATTAAACCTTCTTGTTCTTCAAATCTTGTAATATTTCTTGCCCTTAAAAGCTGGACCAATTCTATTCCGGTTTTTTCCGTACGGAGAAGCTGAAGGCTGGCTTCGAGAACGTTCTCCTGCTTTGTTCTGCGATTAATCGCTTCTTGGTGCTTTTCGGTAAACACTAACTCTTTAAAAACAGAGTTCTTCATTGATTGTTTTAGATTTCTTAGTTTATTTTCCATCCTCAAACCCCTCCAATTCTTCTCTTAATAGAACTTTTGCACGCTTCAACCTTGATTTAACGGTGTTTTGATTTACTCCCAAAACGGATTCAATTTCTTTCAACGACATGTCTTCAAAATAGAAGAGGTAGATAACTTCACGATATTTCATCGGCAGCTTCAAGACGGCATTCGCAAGTGTTTGTTCCTCTACGCGTTCAAGGACAGCTTGTTCAACATTTTCGCTTGATGAACCCGTCACTTCTGTCATTTTTTCAGATACCATCACTTTTCGGAAATACCAGCTTCGTAAATAATCCTTGCAATGGTTGGCGGCGATTTTGTAAAGCCAAGTTTTTAGCTTAGCATTTTGCTTGTATGTATGAAGTGCTTTGTAGCATTTCACAAAAATATCCTGTGTCAAATCTTCCGCTAATTGTTTGTTTCGAACATATGAATAGACAAGCTGCAATATGTCTTGACCATATCTGCTCATGATTTCATTAAATAGTAATTCATCATCATCTGATTTGATTAAGTCGGCAACAAACTCTTCCAGGATGAACATCTCCTTTCTCTGTCTTAATAATAGACGGAGCACCAGTGGTAAAAGTTTATTTTTTCTCTATTATTGTCACATTTTGTGGGAGAGAAGGGAAGGGAGTGAGCACTTATTGGAGCCCGTTCAGATGGTTTTGATGGCTTACCGGTCGCCAATAGCCCTCATTGGAGCTCGTTTTCACGATTTCAAGAGCATACCGGTCGCCAATAACTCTTATTGGAGCCTGCTTCCACTGGAAAAGGGACCTCAAGAAAAATAGAAATGGAAAAAGGAAGTCGGTGAGTTTTTTCGACCTCCTGTTTAAAGATATAGTCCCGCTAAGAAAATCCCAAGCGATTTCTGGTAGATTTCATTAAACTGAGAAATAGGCAGGGGATTTATTCCATGTCCAAGTTCAACGGTGAAGCCTGGCCTCTGCCAATCCTGAATAAACCAGTCTTTGTAACCGGCGTAGCTTTCAATCGTTTTGACAGGCACATAGCCGCTGACCCTGCTAAATTCATTCACAATTTCCTCTGATTGTGGCGGTTCGAGATTATCAAATCCCCAATAAATCTCTTCACATTGCGTATGAAAAGCCAGCACTCGGGCAAAATCACGCTTTTTGGTCAGCTCGGCAATCGCAATCGCTTCGGGCTCTGATAATGGTTTTTCTCCACCGTAATCTCGTGGTCCGGGGTTATTAGGATTTCTCGCCTTCTCGACCTCCCATTTGGCCGGAAATTGATCGTTTAAGTCTACACCCCTTATATTCGCTTTCCACCCCGAAAAGTCGCTATTGCCTTTATTTAAACCTAGTATTCTTTTCTGCAAATTATCACATGCCGGTGGTCCGTGCAAAACTAGATCAACACCGTCAGGGTTTACCATAGGAACAATTGAGAGGGTGGTTTGTTCGTAAAAAGGAAATGTTGATAAACCGCGAATGGTAGTTTGATTTGTCAGCGATAATAAATAATCATTTAAAAAGGTCATGATCACAGCTGTGGTAATCCATTCATTGGCATGAAAAGAACCGTTATAATGTACCCTTTTTCCACCATTGCCTAGGAGGATTTCTGGAATGTTTTTTCCGAGAATTGTATTTCCGATTGAAGAAACTTGCAGAAACGGGTACACCTTTTGTAATCTCTTGATATCCTCCATCAATTTTTCATAATCATACCACTGCCTGCAATTCACTAATCTCCACGTAATTCGCATTGGAACTTTTATTACTTGTGCTTCCTTAAGATTATTCGGGTTTATTCCTGGATTAACTAGGTATATAACTTCAAGTGGGAGATTCCGACTGCGGGCAACGCTCGATAAAGAGTCCCCGTGGTGAATTTGATATTCTTGAGTGCCAAAGCCGGGAATTTGGATTCGTTGACCAACCGAAAGACTGTTTGGCTCAATAATCCGATTGGAATCTTTAATCAATTGCAAATTAATCTTAAACAACTGGCTGTAGTGCGATAAAGAATCGCCCTGTCTAACAACAATCTCCATTTAGACCCTCCTACAGAAAAAAACAGTCTTTTTAAAATGTATGCAAAATGGAATTAAATATTTGATTGTTTTAGGGGTGTCAGGCACCGTGCCAGCAGGCACCGTGCCAGCTGTCTACCTAAATTAAGTCTTTTAACGCTGTTTCCAGTTCGTGAAATTGGAATCGGAAACCGTGCTGCTGCAATTTCTTTGGCAGGCAATTCCTGCCGGTTAACGCTAAGCTTGGTTCTGTTTTCATGAAAAGATAGGCTCCGAGCCAAACAAATGGCGTTGGGGCAGGGGGTGTCCAGCCTTTGTTTAACACGTTTCTTAACACACGCATGAATTCTTTATTGGTAACAGGATTCGGACCAGTAGCATTATAAACGCCTTCATATGTATCGTTTTCGATTGCCTGCAGGAACATTTCATTTAAATCATCGATATGGAGCCAGCTGATATATTGTTTACCGGACCCGACTGTCCCGCCGAGGTTGAGTTTAGCCAATTTTGTTAACGGTTCAAGTGCACCGCCATCACGCCCTAAGGCAAAACCAATTCTTAACAGAACTTGACGTGTAGCAGGCAGGGATTCCTTGAAAAATTCTTCTTCCCATTGCTGGCAAACCTCTACAGAGAACCCTGTCCCGTTCGGCGCAGTTTCGTCACAAATTTCCTTTGTATCACCAAAAATAGCTAAAGAGCCCGCTTGGACAAATACTTTCGGCGGTTTTATACATTTATGAATTGCTTCTTGTAAAACTTGAACTGAATCGAGGCGAGACGAGATAATTTCTTCCCGATTTGCCTTCGTATAAATACAGTTGACGCTTTTCCCGGTAAAATTAACGAGGGCATAGCTGCCGTCAATTTCTTTCGCCCAATCCCCTAGGTGAATTCCATCCCATTGGACGTACTTCATTTCTCCCTCAACTTTTGATGGGCCCCTTGTTAGAATAATAACTTGATAGCCCTTATTGATGAGAAAATGGGCTAATGACCTCCCTAAGAATCCAGTTCCCGCTGCTAAAATAACTTTTTTATCCATCATAAGCCTATCTCCTTTAATCTAAAAATCTACTTTTCCATTCAGGTTTAGGGAGCATGCAGCTGTCTTTTTTTCCAAACCACCGATACCTGTTTTTGGCGATTAATTCGTAAAACAAATCTCTAATGAAACGAGGAATGAATAGGAAGACAGCAACCAATCTCCATGCCCAAGTTAATTTTCTGCAGATTCTTAGTGCTGCAGTTGATTTAAGATAAATTTCCCCATTTTCTATTAGAACAAAGCTGTTGATGTTTGTATTCAGGCCATACTTTTTAAGCAGCGATTGTCCAGCTTCACCTTGGAGGGAGGCAAACTTAAACGTCCCATTAGGGTCACGTTTTAAAATAAATTGCACGCTGCTGTTACAAAGGTTGCACACACCATCAAATAATATAATCCGTTCCATTCCATTCACCAACTTAAGTTAGTTTCTACTATGTATAGGTGATTTAAGCATAGCATGTTTTCAAGCTCTTTACCTCGATTGAGTGTCCACTGGGGGCGGACAAATGTCCACAAGCGGTGCCTGACACCCAAAAAGACACCCAAAAGGCCACACTAAATTGGCACTCTAAATGCACCTTCTATGAACAACTGAGTACAATAATAAAGAAAATGACCCAATTTGTTCATTGGTAAGTGGGCTTTACAAGCATTCAACCATTTTTTGATGCCATTTTGGGTCGTATTTGTTTAAAACATAAAATATATAGAAATCTTGGAAAATATATGGATTTTCCATTTATTTATGATATTATATTAAAGGTTCGACATTTTTTCCTATGAAACTGTTAATTTATGGTATCAGAGAAGGGGAGGTACATATTTGAAAATACTAATAAAAAAGGCTCCCTACTTATTATTTTTGTTCGTCATGCCGCTTCTAGGGAAAATCTATGAACTATTAAACACCCGAGCAAATGATGCTGTTGACCTTACATCTGCCGTGGATAGTGCTATTCCCTTTTTATCGGTTTTTATCATTCCTTATATTCTTTGGTATGCTTATTTGTCTTGTTATTTAGTCTATTTTTGCTTTAAGGATACAAAAATATACTTAAAAACTTTGATCTTGATTGTGATTGCCGAGCTGATTTGTTATGTGATTTACTTCTTTTTTCAGACAACAGTACCAAGGCCGACAGTGGAAGGTGACAATTTAGTTATTCATCTTGTTCAATGGATTTACGCCAACGATCGACCAGTTAATTGTTTCCCTAGTATCCATGTACTTACGACATTCACCATCATGCTTGCTTCACTTCACATTAAAAATAAACATATACTAAACAATTTAACGATCCATATTTTAGGGACGTTAATAATTATCTCGACACTTTTTGTTAAACAGCACGTGATTCTAGATATGATTGGCTCGATGTTTCTTGTGACCTTTCTTTATGGATTTACCTTTGAGCTATGGTCATTCCGTGTCAGTGAAAAATCAGAGTCTATATATGTAAAAGATAAATAGTTAAATAATTGCTTAAAAAGAGTGTCGATGAGACACTCTTATTGAGTATTATTAAAAAAGCTTGTTTACTAATCAGCCATAGAAAATGGCCAATTACGTCATATGGACGGTTTTAATATGTTGTAGATTTAAATAAATCGGATCTTCTTTCGCACTAATTAATTCCACAAAGTTATTCTTGATTCCTTGAATTTTGCCAATTACATTCTCGTTTTCGCCAATATTAAAGACGATTAATTCTCCCACTAACTTTTCAATTTGCACTTCAAAGGATCGGGCAAATGATATGCTGCTCGGGTTAACAGGCAGACTTGCATTGCTTAGACCGTAAGGCCGTTGATTATTGGTGTATGGAATTAACCATTTAAGATGGTTCAGTGAGATAAACATGGTCTTGTATATAGGGGAGTAAAAGACAAAGTAATTATTCATGATGCTTATGATATAACCATGCAGTGCTTGGTTACTTGTTACATAGATTTCTGTAAAAATCCCCTTTGCGGAGGTAAGGGTTTTCCGTAATGAAATTTCTTCATTATGATTATAAATCGGTGTTGGTTCGTCATTGAAATTAATCTCGTCAATTTCAGCTTCCTTTAAAAATTGCCAGTTTTGAATATGAACAATTGGAATATAAAGATAATCATACCCATTGAAAATTACCCATAAATCACTTCCTATGTCCACTAATAACCCTTTGATTAATTTCTTTCCTGAAATTTCTACTTTAATATATCTTCCTCTAATATTTTTCAAATTCATTAACTCACATCCTTCCAGGGTATTACTAATTTACAAATAGAGGAGGGCTTTAGAGTCCAATTTCAATTACGATATAGGAATGCTGAAACCTGCCCAGCTCAATTTGTAAAGGAATCTTTGGAATTGCCATACGGCGGGAAATAAGATTGAGAGAACTGCTTTTTCCTTTTCTCGGAAGCTGTGTGCACTTAAAATTTAAAAGTTCTTTTGCTTCTGTTTGGCCAGCCCGCAAATGGAAAAGCAGCCCTGCTATTTTCACGGGAAACGGGTTCACCGGCAAAACGGAAACTTTTCGATTCTTGCTGTTTTTGTACCCCTTCAGTCCAAGTATCCTTCTTATTTGCACTTGTCATGTCTGTCCAAGGGTCCCTTTTATTGGAATTTGTCATTTCTGCCCAAGGATCTCTTTTATTTGCACTTGTCATTTCTGTTCGAGAATCCTTTTTAGGTGCTTTCGTTACAACTGCCTTAGTGTCCTTTTTACTTGCACTTGTCACTTCTGTTTTAGTATTCTTTTTATTTGTACTTGCCTCTTTTGCTTTATTTTCGGTTTTATTAGCTACCGCTTTTTCTGAAACAACCGGTTTAGAAACATTTTTAGTTTCTTGGACTTTTGCAGGTTTTACTTCCTTTTTTGTTTCCGGTAAAAGTGATGCCGTTGTCGTTTCCTTTACAGGTTTCATTTCCTTAAGCGACTCGTTCAGGTTCTGTTTGTTCATCTTTGGAGTCTCGAACTTTTCCTCTTTTCGTCTCGAATCATTGGTGGCTTTTGTCGTTTCAATATTGGCCAATGGACTATTAACTTCATCTGCCTTCTGTGTGTTAATAGTTCTGTTCATTTCTGGGACTTCAACATTTGAAAGAGCCTCAGGAGTTTCCGATTTTATGGGTTGTGACCAAACCATCGAATTGTTTGGTTCGATAATCCCGTTTATTTCAGTAATTGCAGCAGCAGCTTGCTGCCTTTCAGGTTGTTCTTCGTGATTTTTAGCCTTTGTTTTCTTTACCGAAGTATTGCTAGCATCTTTCATTATTGACGTGTATTTCGTTTCATTTTTATTCTCTGACTTTTCGGAGGAAGCTGTTCCTTCTTCTTTTGTTTTGTTATTTTTTTGTGCACTTGGCTTTGGTGTTTGCGGCTTGACTGGTTTCTCCTCTAACAAATCTCCTTTTAAAATGTTGGAAACATGCGATAATTTGATTAATATTCGCTCTTCACCATTAATTAATGTGGCAAAATCAGAATCAATGTCACTTAATACGCCGTTAAACCTTTGTTTATTAACACTTAAAATGCTTACCCAGGAATGTTGAAATGAATTGAGAAGCTCTGTTAAGGTCTGTGTCTTTTGAAATTCTGCAGTGGTTTCCTCGGTCTGGAACAGTCTCGTGTTTTTTGTGATTGCTTGGATTTTATCGATGTTATAATAGAAAATGTATTTATTTTCGGTCTCTAACACGACATGGTCTGTTTCCACACCAATTAGTGTTCCTTTAAATACGTCTTCACCTACATAAAGATCTACATTGAAGCCCTTTAATAAATCCAATGCAGCTGAAAATTTATCTAACCCCATGTATTTACCCTCCTTAAGAGATAATGGGTCGCTTCTCTGATGGAGAAGCGACATTTTGGTTACTCGTTATTATCGTTGTTATCTTCAGAATTTTGATCATTATCGCCATTGCTATCGTTGTTTTGATTATTATTACTGTCATTAGAGTCATTTTTTTGTCTCTCTACCATCAAGCCATAGCTGATGTTTCGAATGTGCTTCATCGAAAAACGAACAACTTCTTCTTTCACAATTAAAGAAGCAAAATCTTTATTTACATCATTAAGGACGCCTTCAAGTGCTTCCGTGTTTCCGCGGTTAATTCTTACCCATTGATATTTAATACTTTCTAATAATTTATGGAAATTATCCCCGGTTTTATAATCGAAGTTATTGGGAATTTCTAATCCTAATTTCATTAAGTCCTTTGAACTCTCGGTAACACTTTTGATATGATTAGTTTTGTAATAAACAACGCCATCCTTTTCAGTTAGAAGGACGAAATAATCATCAAAAACGGCCAGTAATTTTCCTTGCCTGGATTCGGGGCCTCCCCGATCCACCCTGATTGTTTTGCCAACATGAAGGTTCATTACTTCTTTATTCATAACCCATAGTTTCCTCCTTTTATTTAAATAAACATTTACACTGCATCTATATGTATCACGGGGTGATGTTGTACTAATAAAGCCGCCTTTTTTTCGAAGAATTGGTGAAAAATAGGCAAAAAAAAGTATATGATAGTTAACCATATACTTCACTCTTTATTGGAGTTTAATCATTTGTTGCTTTAGATAGGCATTTCTTTTTTTGATGAAATGAATAATTAATTCCTTCTCCTGATTAAATATTTCCGGGGTTGCTTTAACAAAAGGATCAAGGTGAAGATAAGGTACGATTGTTTGAAAAAGCACATCAATCTTTTCGGTTTGTGTTTCAACTGTAAATTCGTTAGCTAAAGTCGAGGACAAAATATCGCAATAGTCCTTTTTAAATTGTGGAAAAAACATCAATCTGCCTGTCAAGGTGTTATAGCCTGTAATTGGTATAAAATCATGGTCAAGCAGCTGTCCGTGGAGGTCGCGGCCCCAGGTTCCATCATAGTCCCATGGTGTAATCTTAAAAACTCCGGTTTCACTATTTTGGTAAAGCGCATAATTATGGATAAAGCCATCAAAATTTTGCGTACAAACAACGCCTGCCAGCCATGTTAAATATTGTTTGACATCAAGAATCATAGGTATTTGCTTTTCAAATTCCTCATTGCTTAAGGTGTTTGTCATAGTGATAAGGTTTTCTAAATTTGCAAGGTCTTTTTTTTCACCATATTTTAGTGTGTAACCGTCATCCAAGCTTTTTTTCAGTTCTTTTTCTGGCGTAAATATGGAAAAATTCGCATGATAATTGGTGGCATAAATGATTGGTCCTAATGGCAATTTTCTTTTTTCTAAAAGATACTGATCGAAGGATTCGAGCTCTAGGTAAATCCCTTTACAATATCCATTAATATATAGAAGGATATGTTTTGAATGGGGAGCGGAAACACCAATATTTTCAAAGAAATCGAGTGAGAGTTTATTCCTGCAGAGTGTAATGTCATTGAATTCTGCATTTAAGTGGATTTCATGTGCACCATTCACTGTAAAGGGTTTTTGAAAAACGATATTATACGATTTCTTTTTCTTCTTTCTGATTACATTCCCTCGGTATGATAGCCCAATTTTGTATTGACTGCTGCCTATTTTAAGCACAGCAGGTACGTGTTTATCCATCCATATATCTTTATCCAGTTGGTTTAACTGCTTAGGATTAATAAAAATTTCATATTTTTGCAATTTAAATACCCCTAAATATTCATGTTTTTAGAATTGTATGCTTTCAAATTATTAATGGTTCCGTATCTAGGTTTTTGCTGTTAAATTCGAAAAAATAAATGTATGTCTATATCCAATTCCACTTTATTCCCATAGATTATCAATGAGTATAAAATTTTGGGAAAGTGGTGGAAAATGGCAATGAGAATCGTCATGGAAGAATTGCTATCACAAGCACAAGAAAATGGTGTGGTCGAATTTTTAGATAATAATCCAGTTGAGTTCAAACTAGGAAAAAAGGGCAGGAAAGGGAGAAAAGGTAAGGGAGGCAGCCGTGGCTCACGCGGAAGTCGTGGCTCACGCGAAAGCAGAGGATCAAGCGGAAGCCGTGGATCAAGCGGAAGCCGTGGTTCACGCGGAAGCAGAGGCAGCAGAGGATCAAGCGGAAGCAGAGGCAGCCGTGGATCGAGAGGAAGCCGTGGTTCACGCGGAAGCAGAGGCAGCCGCGGATCGAGAGGAAGCCGTGGCTCACGCGGAAGCAGAGGAAGTCGCGGATCGAGAGGAAGCCGTGGTTCACGCGGAAGCAGAGGCAGCAGAGGATCGAGAGGAAGCCGTGGTTCACGCGGAAGCAGAGGAAGTCACGGATCACGCGGAAGCCGTGGATCACGCGGAAGCAGATCGCGGATCANTGGTTCACGCGGAAGCAGAGGCAGCAGAGGATCGAGAGGAAGCCGTGGTTCACGCGGAAGCAGAGGAAGTCGCGGATCACGTGGCAGCCGTGGTTCACGCGGAAGCAGAGGCAACAGAGGATCGAGAGGAAGTCGTGGATCACGCGGAAGCAGAGGAAGTCGCGGATCACGCGGAAGCAGAGGCAGCAGAGGATCAAGAGGAAGCCGTGGCTCACGTGGAAGCAGAGGCAGCAGAGGATCAAGAGGCTCCCGTGGTTCAAGAGGCAGGTAAGGTCCCAAATAGCAATAAATAGTATCTCTACCAAAGGGAGTCATAAATTACGAAGGATTCATCCAGCGATGAATCCTTTTCTTATTTACAAACCGATACGTTGACTGTACGGTTCGAATTGTGTTATAGTATTTTAATAGAAAAATAGAAAAAGGGGGAAGTCCGTTGGGAAGTTGTATCGAATTGGTGAAATAGCCAAATTAATGAATATCTCTAAAAGAACAATCGATTATTACACTCAAATGGGCTTACTTAACCCGATTAGGACGGATTCTAACTATCGATTGTATGGGCAAGAATCGATTCAGATTTTGGAGCTGGTTGAACATTATAAGAATCTTAAAATGCCGCTTGAGGAAATCAAGTCTTCCATTGAAATGATTCAATCCGAAAATAGGATCGACAAACAGAAGGTTGAGCAGCATTTTGAACAAATTGCGCTGATTATGGAGCATTTAAAAGAGGAATTAATGGCAATGGAACCCATTCTTCAAAAATTAAACAAGCAACAAAAAGAACTATTAGTTAGCAAACTTTCGCCAAAAGGAATTAAATTAGCACAAACATTATATTTACTTTTTAAATAAAGCTAAAATCTTTACTCGATAATAACGACTTAACTTGGAAAAAAACAGGAGGTGTATTCCTTACTTGAAAATTTTAAGTAAGGAGACTATTGATTATTTTTAATTTGTTAATGATAGCAATTTTAATTGCTTTTACAGCGTTTTTCGTATCATACGAATTTGCTATTGTTAAAATTCGCAGCACGCGAATTGATCAGCTAGTTGCAGAAGGCAGCAAGAATGCGGCTGCGGCAAAAACGATTGTAACAAATCTTGATGAATATTTATCTGCTTGTCAATTAGGGATTACCGTAACAGCATTAGGTCTTGGCTGGCTGGGTGAACCAACAGTGGAACATATCCTGCATCCGCTCTTAATTAAAATAAACATGCCAGAATCGGTTTCAAGTATAACATCCTTTATACTGGCGTTTGCTTCGGTAACTTTCATTCACGTCGTAGTAGGCGAGCTGGCACCAAAAACATTTGCCATTCAAAGAGCTGAAACGATTACATTAATTTTCGCTAGACCAATGATGCTATTTTATAAAATGATGTTTCCTTTTATTAAGGCATTAAATGGCTCTGCCCGAATGATTACAGGTCTATTTGGATTGAAACCCGCTTCCGAACACGAAACGGCACACTCGGAAGAGGAGCTTCAAATCATTATTTCGGAAAGCTATAAAAGCGGTGAGATTAATCAATCTGAATATAAATATGTGAATAATATTTTTGAATTCGATGATCGAAATGCTAATGAAATTATGGTGCCAAGAACTGAAATTGTCGCTTTTGATATCTCACAATCGTTAGATGAATGTCTGAAAATCGTTACAGAAGAAAATTATACGCGGTACCCAGTCATCGATGGCGAAAAAGATAATATCGTTGGAATGGTCAATATGAAGGAAGTATTTACTGAGTATATAAAAGGGAAGAATGTTGAAACTTCTATAGAGGAATATGTTCGTCCCGTCATCCAAGTCATTGAAACCATTCCAATCCACGATTTGTTAGTCAAGATGCAAAAAGACCGTGTTCACATGGCTATTTTGATCGATGAATATGGTGGAACCGCTGGGTTAGTAACGGTCGAAGATATCTTGGAAGAGATTGTCGGCGAGATTCGGGATGAATTTGATGCTGACGAAGTTCCAGATATAAATAAAATCAGTCCAAATAAAACAATAGTTGATGGAAAAGTCCTAATTGCTGAAATCAATGATTTGTTAGGATTAGATATCGATGATTCAGATATCGATACAATCGGCGGCTGGATCCTCTCGGAAAAAATGGAAGTAGCCGCAGGTGATAAAATCAGGCACGAGGGTTACGAGTTTAAGATTCTTAAAGTCGATGGCTATCATATTAAGTCGTTAGAGATTGTTAAGGTATTGAAGCAGGAATCGTTTGCGCATAATCCACAAATTTTTAACAGCAGTGCGATGTAGAAATAACTTCGATTTTTCAAATAAGGAAAGCGGTAATTCCCATATATATATAAGGGGTTACCGCTTTTTTATATTCAAATAAGTATTTGACCATTTTAACCATTAAACATATACTAATAATCAAATGGATATTTGAATAATGGGTGGTGAACGTGATGAAACATGACGATATATGCGAGATAACATGCGTGGATGAGGAAAAAGTGAAGCGGGTGAAGGAATCTGTTTTCCAGCAAAATACAATGGCTGTTTCGCAAATATTTAAAGCGTTATCCGATGACACTAGAATTAAAATCGCTTACGCCTTAAGCGTTGAAGATGAATTATGTGTCTGTGATGTAGCTAATATCGTAGGAAGTACAACAGCTACAGCTTCCCATCATCTGCGGCTGCTGCGAAATTTAGGGTTAGCGAAATATCGCAAGGAGGGCAAATTGGTTTTCTACGCTCTTGACGATGACCATGTTAAACAACTTATTCAAATCGCATTTGAGCATCAAAAGGAGGTGGCCTCCCATGAGTAACGCGTTAGAACAAGCAAATGAAAAAACCGTCTATCGGGTGCAGGGATTCACCTGAGCTGGCTGTGCGACAAAGTTCGAAACGAACGTAAAACACCTGGATGGTGTTTCTAATGCAAGTGTAAATTTCGGTGCTTCCAAGCTTACGGTCTATGGTGAAACATCAATCGAAGAACTTGAGAAGGCAGGGGCTTTTGAAAATATTAAAGTCATTCCTGAAAAACAACGATTTGATGAGAAAAAAGAACCTTTCATGAAAAAATATTCAACAGTCATAGTCTCATTTGTTTTCTTGCTTATCGGCTGGTTTGCCGGACAGATGAACGGAGAAGAGAGTTTATTTGCGATTTTTGCATATGGAGCGGCCATTTTAGTAGGCGGCTATCGTCTTTTTATCACCGGACTGAAAAATTTATTCCGTTTAGAATTTGATATGAGAACCCTGATGACCATCGCCGTTTTTGGAGCAGCTATCATCGGCGAGTGGGGAGAAGGAGCAACAGTTGTCATTTTGTTTGCCATAAGTGAGGTTCTCGAGTCCTATTCGATGGATAAAGCTCGGCAATCGATTCGCTCGTTAATGGATATTGCTCCAAAGGAAGCTTTAATTCGAAGGAACAACGAAGAAATTACGGTAGAAGTGAACGATATTCAAATCGGTGACATCTTAATCGTCAAACCAGGACAGAAGATCGCCATGGACGGCATGGTAGTAAAAGGAGTATCCGCAGTTAATCAGGCAGCGATCACGGGTGAATCTGTCCCCGTTTCGAAAACGGTTGATGATGAGGTTTTTGCTGGAACATTAAATGATGAAGGACTTCTTGAAGTGAAAGTCACGAAACATGTGGACGATACCACGATTGCCAAAATCATTCATCTTGTTGAAGAAGCGCAAGCTGAAAGGGCTCCATCTCAAGCATTTGTCGATCGCTTTGCGAAGTATTATACACCCGTTATTATGTTCATTTCCCTGTTAGTGGCAGTGCTCCCGCCGTTATTATTTGATGCGGATTGGAGTAAATGGATTTATCAAGGGCTGGCTGTCTTAGTGGTTGGTTGTCCATGCGCACTTGTCATTTCAACTCCTGTTTCGATAGTGACTGCAATTGGTAATGCTGCACGAAATGGAGTTTTAATCAAAGGAGGAATCCATTTAGAGGAAATGGGTGCAATTAAAGCGATTGCCTTTGATAAAACAGGAACTTTGACGGAAGGAATTCCAGTTGTAACGGATTATCTTCCCCAAACCAGTAAAAATTCGAATGAACTGCTAGCCATCATAGCTGCTTTAGAAAATAAATCACAGCACCCCTTGGCTTCAGCGGTAATCAAAAAAGCAAAGCAGGAAAACATACCTTACAAAGACATTAAAATAGCTGACTTTTCTTCCATTACAGGTAAAGGAGTCAAAGGTATTGTCAATGAAAAAATGTATTATGTAGGTAGTCCAAATTTATTCGATGAAATCTTACCGAATGGAATTTCGGCAACCCTAAAAGCAAAGATTACTGAACTACAGAATAATGGGAAAACCGTTATGGCTGCTGGTACGGCAACTGAAATAATGGGATTAATAGCAGTTTCTGATGAATTGAGGGTAAACAGTGAGTCTGTTATCCAAAAACTTCACTCGCTAGGGATTCAAAAAACAATCATGCTTACGGGTGATAATTCAGGGACTGCTAATGCAATTGGTCAGCGGGTAGGAGTTTCTGATATTCAGGCAGACCTATTACCTCAGGATAAATTAACATTTATTAAAAATTTACGAAACAAATATGACCATGTTGCAATGGTCGGAGACGGTGTGAATGATGCTCCTGCTCTAGCTGCATCGAATGTCGGGATTGCTATGGGCGGGGCTGGAACAGATACCGCGTTAGAAACTGCAGATATTGCTTTAATGGCCGATGACCTAGGTAAACTTCCATTCACGTTAAAACTAAGCAGAAAATCCTTATTTATTATCAAACAAAATATCACGTTCTCAATAGGAATAAAACTATTGGCGCTTTTACTAGTTATACCAGGATGGTTAACACTTTGGATTGCCATCTTTGCGGATATGGGTGCCACGCTTATAGTCACATTAAATGGTTTACGACTTCTTCGTGTAAAAGATAATTAATATTTTGGGCTCCCCTGAATAACTGTGTATATTGGTTTTATTAATAAGAAGGAGCGATCACTCGCACCTTCTTATTTTTTCGAACATTCCTAATCGATATTTAATTGGGTTATTTCGTTCCTGGTGCTGGATGGTCAACCCCTTTAACATGATGACTATGTCCAGCATCTTCTGTGGTATGGAAATCATAGTAATGAACGTGCATTCCATTTCCAACTGGGATCGCCGGTCCGGAGTATGCTTGATAATGATGGGTATGACCATCCTCAAACAAAACATATCCTTCAGTAAAATGGATATGACCACCATCTTGGGTTTGAATCGGTGGTGATGTAACATCCAAGCATTGATGTACATGATTCAAACTTAGTCCTGTATAATCAACCGACCCATGGTTATGATGGGGAACAAATCCATTTACAAAATCATCCTTTCCTATTTTCGCCACTTAAATCATCCCTTCCTATTTACTATCATGATTAATTAAATATACGCAACGTCCTCAGTGAATAATTCAATTAATTAATAAAAATAAGGTGATCGTTAATTCTCTTCGTATGGGAATATTTGAACCAGAGAATACTAACGATAACTTACGTTCAAAATTATCGGATCGTTAAGCTGAAGAATTTTAGGGGAGATGGAAGATTGGAAATATTTTACCGTGCTTTCATCGTTTTTATTATGGGCTATTTATTTTTACGGGTGACTGGAAAAAAGGCAGTTGGCGAAATGCATTCATTTGATTTATTATATATCTACGTACTGACCAATATCATCAGTACCCCTGTGGAAGTCAATCATATTGGAAAATCGTTAACGTACGCTGCTATCATAGTCATTTTATACAAAATCTTTGTACGTTTATCTTTATATAATAAATTAAGATGGATTCTTTACGATAGTCCGACAGTATTGATTCGTAACGGTGATATTGATAGAAAAGGGCTGAAAAAAGTCCGGATGACGATTAATGAGCTATTATCACAATTAAGAGTTAAAGGGTACACGGATAGTCAAAATATCGAAATGGCGGTAATGGAAGATACAGGGAGTATAAGCGTGATCCCCATGTCAGATTACCGGCCAATCCAGCCTAATGATTTAAACTTAGATGTAAAGAAAGAATATATACCTATTCCATTGATCATGGATGGGCAAATTTTAGATTATAATTTAAAATATCTTCAACTAGACCGAAGATGGTTACTTAATGAGGTAGAAAAAGCCGGGGAAAAGGTAGAATCAATTATGTTAGCTACTTTTTTAGAAAATCGAAAAATTTTTATCGATAATAATCAAATCAAAGAACATAAAAATGATCCTTATTACTATAAGCCAGGAAAGGGTTAGCATAACCCCGTATAATTGAATATTGAATGAACAGTTTAGGAGGAATTATAGCAAAAAGACCGCTAATCGATTTAATCGTCAGCGGTCTTTTTGCTATAATCCCAATATCTAATGCTTTCTATTTTTCCTGTCGGTTCACTTTTGATAACATTTCCATCCTTGTCTTTATATACTTCATATTCCTCGTACGTTTCTACGATGTAGCCATCCACTATTTCAAGTTTCTCTAGTTTTTCTTCCAATTCTGGAATATCACTCGATGGCTCCACTTCAACAGGTTGGGCCATGGCAGGATGCACGGATGAATAGGCATAATTTTTATTAAAAAATGAGTAAGGTGAATCAAGATAGGCAGCAAACGCTAAAGTTATCAAAAGGAAAGCAACACTTGTAAAGGTTTTTATTTTCATGATATATACAGGGCTCCTTTTGTAGAATCATCCTGTATCCATTTTATGCATGTCCGATGATGCCATATGCCTAAAAAATTTAGTTTTGTATATTTGGTGCTTTTGCCGTATTCTGCTGTGGACGGAAGATGACAAATAGAAGAAAGGCAACGATTGTGATAATGGCTCCTGAAATATAAGGCAGACCCACCGCCATTGAAAACAGCCAGCCTCCTAGCGGCGGACCGATAATTCGGCCTAATGAATCAAAGGATGATAAAAGTCCGGTTGAGCTCCCATGTCCTGCTGTGGACGTTTTTGTCAGCAAGGAAGAGACACTTGGGCGAATCACGCCATTACCGAGTCCAAATAAAGTTAAATAAATCGCAGCGGTTATAAAACTATGTACAAGCAAGATTGATCCAAAGCCAACGGCAGAAACAATCATACCGCCTTGAATGACTCTGCTTTCCCCGTATTTTTTGGTTAATCTGCCAACCAAACCACCTTGAACCAATGCACTTCCAAAACCCATAATCATGAAAATGTATCCAAGCTGGATTGCGTCTAACCCTGCTTTTTTAGCGGCAAAATAAGCAAATGTTGCCTCTAAACCTGAGAGGGATAACGAAATTAATAGCTGTACGAAAAACAGCACGGACACAGCTCCATTGAAGTCCTTCCAGATGGATGTTTTTTCCTTTGATGTAGGACCCTTTTTCTGTTTTGATTCCTTTAACAGAATAAATACCAAGATCAAGGTGATAAAGGATGACCCACTTGCAAGATAAAAAGGCATACTTAAGCTGAATTTCGAAAAAATACCGCCAATCGCCGGTCCGAACACAAATCCCAACCCTGTGGCAGCACCGACAATTCCCATTCCTTTTCCGCGATTTTCTTCCGTTGTAATGTCAGCAACATAGGCCATTGCGGTTGGCATATTTGCAGACGAAAGAATTCCACCCAGAATTCTGGCTGCAAATAACATCCATAGTTCAGTTGAAAGAGCTTGGATGAGGAAAGATAAACCGAGACCGAATATCCCGATCATCATCACCGGCTTCCGTCCGATGCGGTCGGAAACCTGACCCCACATTGGTGCAAAAATGAGCTGCATCAGTGAATAAACCGCCATTAACAATCCGAGTTCAGTGGGATTTGCCCCAATTTCCTCGGCGTAAAAAGGTAATACTGGAATAATAATTCCGAAACCAACCATAACTAAAAACATTACCACAAATAAAATCGGTAAAGCAGATTTTGTTTGCAATGAATTCTCACTCCCTAGATGATTCAAAAAATCATTTATGTACTATTATAGGATAATGGAAAGGAACGTTCGAATCAATTTTTTCCTATCTTGGCATCAGTTTGCAGCCAATTATTCATATCACCTTATGAAAAAGAACACATCTCTATTTGGAGATGTGTTCTTTTGGTTATTTAACCGCTTTTCTCGTACTTTCCGAAGCAAAGTCGGCGATGATGACAAGAATCATATAACATAAGAGAAGCAGGGTAATTTGTGTGTAATTGAAAAAGCTCATTGCCAGTTTGAAATCCATTCCCAAACCGCCGGCTCCGACAAAGCCAACGACAATCGTTGTTCTCATAATAACTTCCCAGCGATAAAGAATATAGGTGAGAAATCGCGGTAAAACCGTTGGAAGGATGCCGTAAAAAAATGTTTCTATCTTGGAAGCACCAGCGGCAGCTAAATTTCGAATCGGCCTTGGATCCATGTCCTCGATTACTTCTGCCCATAGCTTTCCTAGGATTCCAAAGTTATGAAGGGCAAGAGCAACCGCTCCCGGCAGCAGACCAGGTTTAAATATAAAGATTATCATCATCGCCCAAACTAGCTCTGGAACCGATCGTGAAAAAATATAAACGACACGGACAATTCCATATAAGAACCAATTGTACCACTTCTTATTCGAAGTCAAACTGCCATTAGCAATGTTCCTGGCTGCTGGAATAACAGTGAAAAACGCTGCAATCGTTGCAAATCCAATTGCCATGATGCTCATTTCAAGCGTTTCAAGCGTTAATTTTAATGCGGCAGCCCAGCTTCCCGTATCGAGGAAAGCCGGTTGCCTATCGTTTATGCCAATCATGCCCCCGAAAAACTTCTTTGCATATTCGAGATTTTTACCAGAAAGTAATTCAAATAACTGGGCATTCTCGCCCAATTTGATATACACCCAGGAACCAAGGATTAACAGGATAGCAAAAAAAGTGGACCGCCATCCAGTGCTGAAACCATGGCGCCGCTTCCGTTCCGTTAAACCTTTACGTACAAAATTACTCCAAATATCTACAACCAGCACTAATCCGATTAGAAAAAACACATACGACCATACTTGATCATATTTCAAATCAGCAAGCGAAAGTTGAATCTGATAGCCTAGGCCGCCGAGCCCGACGAAACTCATGATAGCTGAAGAACGAATTGCACATTCAAAGCGGTACATCGTATAGCTGATCATATCAGCACATATTAATGGAAGATAGCCATAAATAAGGGTTTGCAGTCTTGTTGCACCTGCAGATTTTAATGCTTTAATGGGCTGCTCGGAAACATCATTTAACATATCCGCAAAAATCCGGCCTAGGATGCCGCCATATGGAATCGCAAGCGCAAAAATTGCGGCATATGGTGAAAGACCGACTGCGGCAACAAAAAGCCAAGCCCAAATTAGTTCATGAATTGATCGGGTGAATCCTAATATACCTCTAAAAAACACCTTTGATATAATTATGGAGGTTTTATTAGAAGCAAGTACACCTGAGGCGAGAATTCCGATGATAAAAGCATAAATAATTGCGAGCGACATCCCGGCGACGGCATAGGCAAGGGTAATCCACGCCGATTCAAAGCCAAGTGATAACACTTCTGTGGACAAATCAGGATGAATGAGACCTTCAAAAATTTGCAGCATCGTTGGTATGCCGCCAGCATGGAATAGGTCTGTACCCCATTGGATAGAGAAAAGACTCCAGACAAAAACAGCTGCCAAAACTAAAGAAAGGATGAACCGATTATGCAAGCGAAAGATCGATTTCATGCCATATCACCGCTTTTAAGCTGGTACAATTCAGCTAACAGGTCATCTGTAACCTTTTCTGTCGGCAGGTCAAAAAATATTTCACCATTTTTCAAAGCAATAATTCTGGTAAAATACTTTCTGGCGTATTCAACAGAATGCAAACTCGTGATTAACGTTTGCTTTTCTTCGGTAACGATTTTCGTCAGCATCGCCAGAATATCATCGGCTCTTGCAGGATCAAGGGAGGCAACCGGTTCATCGGCCAAAATCACTTCAGGCTTTTGCACCATTAGTCTTGCCATCGCAACACGCTGCTGCTCGCCGCCGGATAAGGTTGAAGTGATTTCAAATGCCTTCCCATGAAGTCCAACCCGCTCTAATGCTTTTATTGCCAGTTCTTTTTCCTGTGGAACGAGTAATGAAAAGAGTGATTTACCAATACCCCATTCAGAAAGTTTTCCGGCTAACACATTATGAATCACTGCAAGCGGTCCAATTAAATCGAATTGCTGGCGGATTACACCGATTTTTTTGGCCAATAGTTTACCTTTTTTATAAGCCGATAGGGGCTGTCCAGCTAAATGAAGATCACCGCTAGACAGTGGTGCCATTCTAGCTATGGCATTAAGCAGCGTCGTTTTACCGGCGCCGCTTGGTCCAATTAAAGCTACTAATTCCCCTTGTTTAATGGTAAAAGAAAGGGAAGATAAGGCTATCTTCCCCTCAAAGTGTTTTGTTAAATTTTTTGCTTCAATCATGTGTTTTGAAGACATTGCTATTACACCTACTACTTAATGATCTTTAGTTCTTTGGCAACCATTTCAATCTTTTTGTAATTATCATTTTTTGTTTCAACAAAACGATCGGTTTGGAATAAATCAGCAATTTCTTTTTGCTCGCTAGTAATCGAGAGAAGGGCTTCTTTTACTTTATTCTTCGTACCCTTTCCAAAAACATCTTCAACATTGCTGTTTACCGTCCAATTATAGTCAAAATAGGCAGGAGTGGTGTAGAATACTTTTACTTTATTCGTATCTACTTTTCCTTCTTTTACAGCTGCTTCCCAAACTGCCTCGTTCAATGCCCCTGCTTTAAAGGCACCTGATTCAATCAGCTTGTATGTTGTATCATGTGAACCAGAGAAGTTAGGTTTGCCATCAAAGTCTTTATTCGGATCAATTCCTGCCTCTGTTAAATAGTAACGCGGCATTAAATGCCCGGAAGTGGAGCTTTCGCTGCCAAAGGTAAATGACTTGCCTTTTAAATCTTCCAGCTTCGTGAAATTTTCGGAAGACTGGGTAATAAATACGGAGTGGAACTCAGCATCACGCGGTCGTTGGACAATCGACTCTGCTTCTGGGACAAGGTTTCTTGCCTGAACACTTGTTAAGCCGCCAAACCAGGCCATATGAATTTCTCCACGTTGAAAACCAGTTACTAGTGCGGCATAATCAACAGACGGTACAAATTCAACCTTTAAACCTGTTTTTTCACTAAGATATTTTGCAACTGCCGTCATGCCTTTGTCAAGATCAGCGGCATTTTGGTCAGGAATTGCGCCAATTTTAAACACTTTGTTGGTTGTTGCCTCTTTTTTTCCTTCACCAGCTTTATCATCCTTTTGCCCGCAAGCAGCTAGGGAAAATACAACCATGACAAGAATAAGGGCTGATAGCCATTTTTTCATTGTAATACACACCTCATATTTTTCTAATAATTACACCCATTGATAAATCCAATGGAAGTGTCTTAACCTTTATATTATAAAGAATAGTTATATTAAAATAAATTCAATTTATCTATTTGTTCGATGAAAGGTAATCGGTTATATATATAGGGGAATATTGGAAGCAAAAGCTGTTTGAAAAGTAATGAATAAACCAGGTGATTATTTGGGCAATTTAAATAAAAAAAGGAAAAAATTATGATAGGACTTTTAATAGCTATCCTTGCATTTAATTTTATTGCCTTTAAAACTAATAAAAGATTAACGCCCAATCATATTGTTCACATCTGGACATTTACGATTGCCTTCCAGACGCTTTTCGATATGTTCATGGAACTTAAATTTCACGGCTACTGGTATTTTAAAAAAGAAATTGAATGGATAGGAGTCCTTCCACATGTGTTACTTGTCCCGCCAGTCAACATGATGTTTTTAAATTGGTATCCATTAAATGCAAAAACCAGTAAACGGTTGGTTTTTATCATCGTATTTGTATGTACTATTTTACTGTACGAACTAATTACCCTGCTTCCAGAGCCATGGGGATACTTCCATTACGGCTGGTGGAAATTATGGCATGCCGCTCTGATTGACCCTATCCTTTTATTGATTTTGTTAAGTTATTATAAGTGGATATGCAGGATTGAACGAATTAGGGAAACGTAGGGGCTAGGAATGCTGCCTCTTTTTCTATTTCTAATGAAGACGTTTAAACAAGGATACCAGCTTGTACATATATTAATAAAATAAGAGGGAGGAGTGGGGAATGTGGTAAGACAAGATGGCGTTACGATTGGCACTGTTTCAGGAGGAATTGTCAACTTCGGCGGTGCTGGAATAATTGCACCAATATCCATAACAAAAACGGTTGCAGGTTCTGGGTCTGAAAATACAGGACAGACAATTATCACAAACTCTGGGCTAAATCGAGAGCAGCAGAAGAGGTTGAAAGAATTAAAAGAATTAGTTGAGACGGTGCTTTAATGGCAGCGTCTTTTTTATCGATAATCTCTGTGAATTCAATGATTGAATACTCATTCATTATCAGTTATGATAAAAGAAGCTATAAAATCAGAAAATTCGATACTACGAGGTGAGTGGAAATGAAGAAATCAATCCCTGATCATTGGTATCATCAATTAAGATTGCCGATCATTGCTGCCCCGATGTTTTTGGTGTCAGGCACCGAGCTTGTTAAAAATTGCTGCTTAAATGGAGTTATTGGCTCATTTCCTGCCCCTAATGCCAGACCAATTGAGGTTCTTGATCAATGGATGGGGCAATTGAACGAGGAACTTGAGGAGGCTCGCGCTAAAGAGCCAAACCGTAAGATTGCGCCGTGGGCGATGAATATGGTCGTACATAGCTCTTACAGCCGCCTTCAAGAAGAGTTGGCATTACTTCAAAAACACAAGCCTCAATTAGTCATCACATCATTAGGTAGTCCAAAACAAGTTGTTGAGGTTGTCCATGAATATGGCGGTTTGGTTTTTTCAGATGTCAGCGACCTTAAATTCGCCAAGAAGGCGGCAGAATCTGGTGTGGATGGTTTAATTTTAGTTGCCAGCGGTGCCGGAGGGCATGCGGGGCAGATAAATGGTTTTGCCTTTGTGGATCTGGTCCGGACTTTCTGGGATGGAATTATAATCCTAGCTGGATCGATTTCTACAGGGAAGGGTGTATTAGCAGCCCAAGCGGCAGGAGCAGATTTTGCCTATATGGGGACGCGATTTATTGCCGCGACTGAAAGCATGGCCAATGATGAATACCGGGAAATGCTAATAGAGGCAACCCAGGAAGACATTATTTTAACGGATGCCTTCTCCGGTGTTATGTGTAATATGTTAAAACCAAGTATTGTCAAAGCTGGCCTTGACCCAAATCAACTGGAGAAGAAAGACAGGGTTGATTTCGATACAATGCAAAAAGAAACAAATGCTAAGGCTTGGCGCGATATTTGGTCCGCCGGTCACGGGGTAGGAGCCATTGACCGGATAGAATCAGCAGCAGCGATTGTAAACCGTCTAGAAACTGAGTATCAAGAGGCATTAGAAAAGGTTAATAACAATGCAGCTAAATTTAGCGTAATACCAGTGAACTAAGCAAGCTCAAGTCTTTTGGCAGCACGGAAAACAAATTTGAAAAAATAAAGACCTTTCTGAGGTCTTATTTTTTTAGTTCCAAATTAAACAATAACATCTATGCAAATAACCTGATTTCAAAATGGGTAATCTATATGGAAGAAAAATATTTTTCATACTTTGTCCACCAGGTATGAACAAAAAGTAAAAAATATGATAAAGTATACTAGGAGAATCCATTAGTACTAAGGTTAAATAGGTACATAAATGTCCGTGTGGAGTGGACAAATGTTTTTTTGACATATGAAAATTAGGAAACTAAGGGGGAATTAAACGTGTCCAGTAACATTTTGGAACAATTTTTAAATGATAATCTAGAGGATTTAAGGGGTAAGGGTTTATATAATGTCATCGATCCGTTGGAAAGCCCAAATGGACCAGTTATTAAGATTAATGGAAGAGAACTTGTCAATTTATCTTCCAATAACTACTTAGGCTTGGCCACCGATGACCGTCTCAAAAAAGCAGCTGTTGAGGCGATTGAGACATACGGCGTCGGAGCGGGTGCTGTTCGAACAATCAATGGAACTCTTAAGCTTCACGTCGAATTAGAAGAGAAATTGGCTGAATTCAAACATACAGAAGCAGCAATTGCATACCAATCCGGTTTTAATTGTAACATGGCGGCCATTTCTGCGGTAATGGATAAGAATGACGCGATTTTATCAGATGAATTAAACCATGCCTCGATTATCGACGGCTGCCGGCTGTCTAAAGCAAAAATTATCCGTGTCAAGCACTCTGATATGGAGGATTTACGTGCAAAAGCGAAGGAAGCAAAGGAATCCGGTCTTTACAATAAGATCATGGTGATTACCGATGGCGTGTTCTCGATGGATGGCGATATTGCTTTACTTCCAGAAATCGTAAAAATTGCCGAAGAATTTGATTTGATAACCTATGTAGACGATGCCCATGGCTCAGGTGTTCTTGGTGATGGTGCTGGGACAGTCAAACATTTTGGATTATCCGATAAAATTGATTTTCAAATCGGTACTTTATCAAAGGCAATTGGTGTAGTTGGCGGTTATGTAGCAGGTAAGAAAAACCTGATTGACTGGTTAAAAGTCCGCAGTCGTCCGTTTTTATTCTCGACTTCTTTAACCCCAGCCGATGTGGCAGCGAGCAAGAAGTCAATCGAGATTTTAATGGAAAGTACTGAGCTTAATAAGAAGCTATGGGAAAATGGCGACTATTTGAAAAAAGGGCTGAAAGAATTAGGGTTTAACATAGGTAACAGTGAAACGCCAATCACCCCATGTATCATTGGTGATGAATCGCTTACCCAGCAATTCAGCAAACGTTTGAATGAAGAAGGAGTATATGCGAAGGCGATTGTGTTCCCAACCGTTCCACAAGGGACTGGTCGTGTCCGCAATATGCCCACAGCTGCCCATACGAAGGAAATGCTTGATCAAGCCATTGCGATTTACGAAAAAGTCGGCAAGGAAATGGGTGTTATTTAATCCAGCAAAGTCACCTTCAATAAAAGGGTGGCGTAATTATAAAGTAAAGCAGAATTTTTTAGCATAAGTGAAGAGGACGGAGAAACAATGAAGCGTATTTTAATTACAGGTGCTTTAGGGCAAATTGGCTCTGAATTGACCTTAAAGCTGAGAGACATCTATGGTACAGATAATGTAATTGCCACCGATATTAAAAAGAATGACAGCGAGGCAGCCGAGAGCGGTCCGTTTGAATTGGTCGATGTGACCAATCTAAACCAAATGGTGGAAACAGCAAAGAAATACAAGGTGGATACGGTTATGCATTTGGCAGCACTTCTATCAGCTACAGCAGAAGCAAAGCCAGTATTTGCCTGGAATTTAAATATGGGCGGACTATTGAATGGGCTTGAAACAGCAAGGGAGCTAAACGCGCAATTTTTCACCCCGAGCTCAATCGGCGCCTTTGGTCCATCGACTCCTAAGGATAACACACCTCAGGATACGATTATGCGCCCTTCCACTATGTATGGGGTAAACAAAGTTGCCGGCGAGTTATTGGCCGACTACTACCATCAAAAATATGCTGTCGATACCCGCGGCTTACGTTTCCCAGGGTTAATCTCCTATGTGGCACTTCCGGGCGGCGGGACAACAGATTATGCCGTTGAAATTTACTATGAAGCAGTCAAAAATGGCCAATATACCTCATACATTGATAAGGGTACTTACATGGATATGATGTATATGCCGGATGCTCTAAATGCAATCATTGATTTAATGGAGGCCGATTCAGCCAAGCTAATACACCGGAACTCCTTCAATGTGACAGCAATGAGCTTTGACCCTGAAGAAATTGCTTCAAGTATTGCCAAGTATGTACCCGGATTTGAAATTTCTTATAATGTCGATCCGGCTCGGCAAAAAATCGCGGATAGCTGGCCAAATTCGATTGATGCAACGGCGGCAAAAGAAGAATGGGGCTTTAAATTTGAGTATGATTTAGACAGAATGACGAAGGAAATGCTTGAAAAACTACGTCAGAAATTATAAAAAATAAAACTCCTGAACCAAATTAGGTTCAGGAGTTTTTTAACAAGGATATCGGTTTATGAATGCTTCCCCGCATATGAATGAAAGAGAAATAGCGATGCTATAAATGCCTCGCTATCAGCGGTTTACATAAATAAGTTTGTCTTTCTTTTCTGATACTCGGCCAATGATTGCTGCTTGGACCAATCCATTTGAATAAAGTTTATTGACGTATTTATTCGCGTCTTCTTCACTAATCGCAACGAGCAGACCACCCGAAGTAATCGCATCACAAAGGACTAGCTGTTCTTCCGGCAAAATATCGTCGTAACTGACATCGTCAGCTAACCATTTATGATTCGACTTAGAGCCTCCTGGTACAACACCATCTCTTGCTAACTCGACTGCTCCTTCAAGAATGGGCACTTGGCTAAACGAGATTTCAAAGCTTACGTCACTTCCGCGAGCCATTTCACTCCCGTGACCAAGTAAGCCAAATCCAGTTACATCTGTAACGGAATGCGGGTGATAGTCCGTTAATACTTCTGAAGCCGTTTTATTCAGCATTGCCATCGTGTCTGTTACCAGTTGTTCCTGCTCCGGCGTTACGACGCTTCTTTTTATTCCAGTTGTCAAGATGCCCACACCTATCGGTTTTGTTAAAACAAGGACATCGCCGGGTTTCGCTCCAACGTTTTTCCAGACTTTATCCGGATGAACAATTCCTGTAACTGACAGGCCAAACTTAGGTTCTTGATCATCAATCGAATGGCCGCCAATCGTAATCGCACCAGCTTCTTTAACTTTATCAGCAGCACCGCGAAGTATCTCGGCAAGCATGTCCGCACCAAGCTTTTTGATTGGATAGCCGACAATATTCAATACTGTTTTCGGTTCTCCCCCCATTGCATAGACATCGCTTAATGCGTTTGCAGCCGTAATTTGCCCGAACATATAGGGATCATCGACGATTGGAGTAAAGTAGTCAACGGTCTGAATAAGTGCTATCGTGTCTGTTAACCGATAAACACCAGCGTCATCGGAAGTATCAAGACCCACTAATAATTCTGGGACAGGTTCTTGTTTCGGTAATAAGCGCAACACTTGCGCCAGGTCCTCAGGACCAATTTTGCAGCCTCAACCAGCTTTTGTAGATAAAGAGGTCAGGCGAATTTTTTCTTGTTCACTCAACATGTCCACCTCCATTTTATTAGTATAACTGTTTCGTCATAATTCCGCACTACAAGTGCTATATATTTGCCCTATAACAGCTGATGAGATAAGATATTTCTAACATCTAGATGTTGGAAAATAAGGAGGTAATTTCAATGAAAAACTATCATGTTATTGTCGAATTCTGCATGCAGTGAAACTATTCACCAAAAGCTGCGAGTTTCGCGGAAGAGTTGTTTAACCATTTTTATCGAGATATTCAAAAGGTAGAACTAATCCCTAGTTCCGGGGGCGCGTTCGAAGTGACAGTTAATGGGGAGAAGATATACTCAAAGCTTGACACAGGAATTTTTCCAGATACAACAGAAATAATTGATATTATTTCTGCGAAGTAAATCTAATCTTTATTTTTACGTGGTATTTCTGATAATAATGTTATGTAAACTACCTTTAAAAAAGTTACCATAAAGGAAATTAAGGGAATGTAATATATCTGTTTTTCCCTGTTCCTTTTTTTGTCTTGGAAATAAATATTTCAAGGATCCCATTTAAAAAAGAAGCCGATATTTCTTGTTGATTTATCTTAAAGGGGAATTCAATGGAACGAACACGTTTTTGGTTGTCTGGGGAAGGGGGGTATTTAGCTGCAGAAATAAATAATTTTTCTTCCTCTATATACACCCGAATTTCCGAAGCCTCAAACTCGTTTAAAATGGCTTCGACAATCCATTCCTTGTCAGTTTCGTAAACATCGATTTGGAATTGTGTTTGGTCATAATAAGAGGTCAATGGATCAAGAAAATAGTTTTCCAGCCATTTCTCTATTAAATCAAAATCAAAATCCTGGTTTTGATCATCTTTCTTTTTTGTCATTTCCAATCCCCCTTGCTCGTTTCATTTTATTCATTCGGAATTAAAACGTGAAACGGTTGTGATATAATAGGAAAAAAGAAGGATAAGTGAAGGAGTTTTTTCTTGTGAAAGAATGGTTACGTTCAATTCCGGCCATCCATGAGCTGCAAAGTCATGATACGTTTATGTCAATGCAAGAAGAGAGTAATCTTGATCACCTGCAACTTACGAAGCAGTTAAAAGATGTTGTCGATCAAATAAGGGATAACATCATTCATGATAAATGGGCAGGCGCTAGACCCGGGACAAACCGCTTTATCGAAGAGTTGTTTGCTATCCTGGAAACGAATTTAAACAAGCATTTTTCCTATACAATTGAAAAGGTCATCAATGCTACGGGGACGATACTACATACCAATCTCGGCAGAGCGAGATTAAGCGAAAATGCAATTAGCCATGTAGTGGAAACAGCCAGAAATTATTCAAATCTAGAATATAAGTTAAATGAAGGTACGCGGGGGTCACGGCATAGTCATGTTGAAGCACTTGTAAAGGAAATCACCGGTGCTGAAGCGGCAATGGTCGTCAATAATAACGCATCTGCTGTTTATTTAGTTTTAAGGGCAATGGCTAAGAATAAAGAGGTCATTGTATCAAGGGGGCAGCTAGTTGAAATTGGCGGATCTTTTAGGATTTCCTCGATAATGGAGGAAAGTGGCGCACAATTAGTAGAAGTAGGAACAACTAACAAAACACATCTTTACGATTACGAGAACGCCGTAACTCCTGAAACGGCGATTGTCATGAAGGTCCATACGAGCAACTTTAAGGTCGTCGGTTTCACCAAATCAGTCGAGACGGAAGAGCTAATAGATTTAACCAAAAGACTTGATGATGTTATTTTTTATGAAGACCTTGGCAGTGGTGCACTTTACGACTTCAGGAAGCATGGAATAGGTGAAGAACCGGTTGTTAAAGAGGTCATTGAAATGGGGGCAGATGTCGTAACCTTTAGTGGAGACAAGCTCCTTGGCGGTCCACAAGCTGGGATTATTGCCGGAAAAAAAGAAATAATTGATTGTTTGAAAAAACATCAGTTAGCTAGAGTAGTCCGGGTCGATAAGATGACGTTAGCTGCGCTAGAGGGGACTTTAATTGATTATGCCCGCGGTGAAAAAGCAATGCGAAATATCCCCGTTATCCGTGATTTATTAGTTACTATTAATGAATTAGACGAAAGGTCTAGGGGCTTCGTTTCAAATTTGTTACAAAGGACAAGCGCCTTTCAGACAAAAATAATTCCGGATACTAGTCAAGTTGGCGGGGGGACGATGCCGGACGTTGTGCTTCCAACCATTGTGATTGCTTTAATACATGAGTTCCTAACGGCTGAACAGCTCGGCAGAAAACTGCGCACTGAATCAAAGCCAGCAATTGTCGCACGTATTCAAAAAGAGGAATTTATTATTGACTTAAGAACCGTTACACTCAAAGAAGAAGCGATCTTACTTGAAAAATTAATAAATGTAGGAAACCCCTCTTAATGTATGAGGGGTTTTTCTTACTATTACATATCATGGTGTGAGTTGTGTTTTGCCCGGGTATGATTGCGATTCTTTACTTTGTGAGAACCGCTTAATGGTTCCGGCTGCCCGGATTGCTTTGGCGCGTTTTTTCGCATATCTTTGCCGTCGTTTTTGTTCATTTTTTTATCCCTCCTCAGTAATAGGATGTAATCATTAAATCTTTTTATGCCCGAATATTTTTTATTGTTCTGTGCAATTTAATGGGTATACAAATTGAAGGAGTGATACAGAACCATGCAAAAATATCCTTACAACAAGGACAAACAACAAGCTTTTCAAGCAGCACAGCAAGGATATGAGGAGGCCCAAGGGCTGTTCGAAACAATCGTTAGTGATAGTGCCAGTTATGGCCATCAGCTTAAACATTTAAAAAATGAAGTAAATGAAGCCTACCAGCAAATTGAAAATGCTCTTGAAGTAGCTTCTGAACACCAAAGATCACAGTTAGAACAATTTCAACAAGACCTGCAAAATATGGTTTCCGAAGTGAATCAGACCGAATAGGTAAAGCATGAAGGGGAGCCTTGACAAACAGGCCACCCCTTTCTGCTTTTTTATTGATTTTTCTTACGCTTTTTATTGTTCATTCTCTCTATTGCTGTTAATTCCGGTTCACTGGCCAATTCCTCGTTAAAACCTGCTCCTTTACCTTGCCCATTAGCAGCATTCATTCCAGGAATTACATGATTAGACTTTCGTTTTACCATATTATTCACCTCCCAATACAGTTACTATTTCCTTTATGTCTTGAAAAATGACAATGAAAAAGTTTTTTGAGATAATATTAAGGAAGAAGAGGACTTTCCCTAAATTAAATTCACTCTAGCGTTTATACGATTTTCAAAATATTCCGAACAAATCACATAAAAAACATAAGAAAAACTTATCAATCGCAATAACTTTCTTGTTATTTACTTATGTAAACGGTTGTATTAAGATAAGAATTGTGAGAAAAGTGAAGCTGGATGGGAAAATTCAAATTTTTCGACTTTTCGTTAACTTTGTTTTATTATGACGAATGAGGGGGTTTTACACATGGTAAAAAATGATGTATTTAACGCACGCGCTTCCTTTGAAGCGAACGGCAAAAACTACCACTATTACCGTTTAAATGCATTGGAAGAAGCCGGGATTGGCAAGGTATCTAAATTGCCATATTCCGTAAAAGTTTTACTTGAATCCGTACTTCGCCAATATGATGGCCGTGTAATCACAAAAGAGCATGTTGAAAACTTAGCGAAATGGGGAACAGATGAGCTGAAAGAAGTGGATGTTCCATTCAAACCAGCGCGTGTTATTCTCCAAGACTTCACAGGCGTTCCAGCGGTTGTCGACCTTGCTTCCTTAAGAAAAGCAATGGCAGACCTTGGCGGCGACCCCGACAAAATCAATCCTGAGAAAACAGTTGATCTTGTTATCGACCACTCCGTACAGGTTGATGCCTATGGTTCTGATGATGCGTTAAAAATTAACATGGATTTCGAATTCGAACGAAATGCTGAGCGCTATCAGTTCTTAAACTGGGCACAAAAATCTTTCAATAACTACCGTGCGGTTCCGCCTGCAACAGGAATCGTTCACCAAGTTAACCTTGAATACTTGGCTGATGTTGTTCACGTGGCTGAAACAGACGGTGAACTAGAAGCATACCCAGATACACTTGTTGGTACTGACTCACATACCACGATGATTAACGGTCTTGGCGTTCTTGGCTGGGGAGTTGGCGGGATTGAAGCAGAAGCTGGAATGCTTGGACAGCCATCATATTTCCCTGTACCTGAAGTTGTCGGTGTTAAATTACTTGGCGAGCTTCCAAACGGGGCAACAGCAACAGACCTTGCTTTAAAAGTAACGCAAGTTCTTCGTAAACATGGTGTTGTAGGTAAATTCGTAGAATATTTCGGACCTGGTGTAACTTCACTGCCGCTTGCAGACCGTGCAACCATTGCTAACATGGCTCCTGAATATGGGGCTACATGCGGATTCTTCCCGATTGATGATGAATCACTTGGTTATATGCGCTTAACTGGCCGTGAAGAAGAGCAAGTCAAAGTGGTGGAAGAATATTGCAAAGCAAACGGCTTATTCTTCGATCCATCATTTGAGCCAGTTTATACAAACGTAATCGAAATCGATCTAACTGAAATTGAAGCAAATCTATCTGGTCCAAAACGTCCACAGGATTTGATTCCACTTTCAAAAATGAAACAAGAATTCGTTAAAGCTGTTTCTGCCCCGCAAGGAAACCAAGGCTTTGGTTTACAAGGCACCGAACTTGATAAGTCAGCAACCATTAAATTCTCGAATGGCGACGAAACAGAAATTAAAACAGGTGCTGTAGCGATTGCTTCCATTACCAGTTGTACTAACACTTCTAACCCATATGTATTAGTGGGGGCAGGTCTAGTAGCTAAAAAAGCCGTTGAACTTGGAATGGAAGTTCCGAAGTTTGTTAAAACTTCTTTAGCACCAGGATCTAAAGTTGTAACTGGGTACCTTCGTGATTCCGGCTTACTGCCATACCTTGAGCAAATTGGCTTCAACCTTGTTGGTTACGGCTGTACAACATGTATCGGTAACTCCGGTCCACTAAAAGAAGAAATTGAAAAGACGATCGCGGAAAACGACTTATTAGTGACATCTGTTCTTTCAGGTAACCGTAACTTTGAAGGACGTATTCATCCGCTTGTTAAAGCGAACTATCTTGCATCACCGCCGCTTGTAGTCGCATATGCACTTGCTGGTACAGTGAACATTGATTTCGCATTAGAACCAATTGGTAAAGACAAAGACGGCAATGATGTCTTCTTCAAGGATGTTTGGCCATCAACTGCAGAAGTAAATGACGTAGTCAAGCGCACGGTAACTCCGGAACTATTCCGTAAAGAATATGAGAACGTGTTCGGTGACAACGAGCGTTGGAACGAAATCCAAACAAGCAATGAGCCGTTATATACTTGGGATGAAAATTCAACTTATATTGCTAACCCGCCATTCTTTGAAGGTTTATCACCAGAACCGGGTACTGTTGAGCCTTTAACAGGACTTCGTGTGGTTGGTAAATTTGGTGACTCTGTTACAACTGACCATATTTCACCTGCAGGAGCGATTGGTAAAAATACTCCAGCTGGTAAATACTTGCTTGAAAAAGGCGTTCAGCCGCGTGACTTTAACTCTTACGGTTCACGCCGTGGAAACCACGAAGTGATGATGCGCGGAACATTCGCAAACATCCGTATCCGCAACCAAATCGCACCAGGCACAGAAGGCGGCTTTACGACGTACTGGCCAACTGGCGAAGTGACATCAATTTACGATGCTTGCATGAAGTACAAAGAAAACGGTACTGGCTTGATTGTTCTTGCTGGTAAAGATTACGGCATGGGCTCTTCACGTGACTGGGCTGCCAAAGGTACCAACCTGCTTGGTATTAAAACTGTTCTTGCTGAAAGCTTTGAGCGTATTCACCGTTCAAACCTTGTGTTGATGGGTGTGCTTCCTCTTCAATTTAAAGAAGGCGAAAGCGCTGAAACACTTGGATTAACTGGCAAAGAAACGATTGATGTCCAAGTGGGCGAAAACGTAAAACCACGTGATCTTCTAAAAGTGACAGCTACAGACGAAGCTGGAAACAAGAAAGAATTTGAAGTTCTTGTTCGCTTCGACTCTGAAGTTGAAATTGATTACTATCGTCACGGCGGAATCCTGCAAATGGTTCTTCGTGAAAAATTACAAGCCTAAGCACATTAAAGAAAACACCATGTCATTTTCGGCATGGTGTTTTTCTAGAAAGAGGTAAATATGCTTTTGAATGAACTCTCTAAGAGATATGCGATAGAGGCAGCAGATCTTATACCGATAAGTGATGGCTTTCAAAATTCCGTCTATAGCTTTAGCCGCTCAGGTCACGAATACATTTTGAGATTATCATCTGGCATCCGGCGGAGTTCCCTTGAACTGCAAAGTGAAATGAAGTTTATCCATGTTTTAGGAAATATAGGAGTCCCGGTTTCCCGTCCAATTCCATCAATTAATGGGCAATTAGTCGAAGAAATGTTTGATCAGAAGCGGCATGGTTTTGCCAGCGTTTTTGAAAAAGCTCCCGGTAAACCTGTAGTGGTTACTGATGAAAAGGTCTGGAATAATGATTTGTTTTTTCATTGGGGGATGTTAATCGGTAAAATGCACGAGGCATCAACGAAATTAACGGAAAAGCTTAATCGCCCAATTTGGTCCAAGGAGGATCCGGACCTGTTTAACTTAATTCCAAAAATTACTACGGACCAAGTAAGGGAACGATACCTCCAACATTTGTCAAAGTTGAAGGATTTTAACCAGGATCATGAGATTTTTGGACTAATTCATAACGATTTCCATCAAGGGAATTTCTTTGAAAGTGAAGGCCGGATTACTATTTTTGATTTTGATGATTGCGCCTACCATTGGTTTGCTTATGATTTAGCTGTTTCCTTCTATCACGCGTACTGGCAGACATCGGCCTTTACACCGGAAAACAACCAATTTAGCACCATTTTTTGGGACAATTTTTTAAAGGGGTATGCGTCCGAGCATATCATTAAAAAAGAAATGATCCAGCAGATTCCGATTTTCTTGAAAATCAGAGAGATTTTCTTATATGTACTATTTTTAGAGAAATGGGATTTTCAAAACCTTGAGGATTGGCAGGAATATACTCTTAAGGATTTACAAGAAAAAATTGAGAATGATATTCCTTATTCTGATGTAAATTTTCAGGAAATCCTTGACAAATATAACTGATACTCAATAAAATAAAAGTATCAAACGAAAAGGGATGATTAAAGGGCCAATGAAATAATAATCTTATTTTTCAGCACATGATTCGAATAATCGAAAAATGATGAACCTGAAGAATGGGATTAGTCTGCCCTTTTTTATATCCTACTTGTATAAACCATTTGCACGAACCTTTTTAGGTCTATTTTTGCTGTGCAATTATAATGGTTAGTTATGATAGAACGATATAAAAAACTCACTTCAGGTTCATGAAGGGAGTTTTTTTATGTTTAAAAATCAGAGGACGATAGTAAAAGTAAGCGGTTTAGAAAAAAGTTTTCATTTAAGGAAGGTATTACAAAATCTTCACTTTGAGATTAAAAATGGCGATCGGATCGGTCTTGTCGGCTATAATGGCACTGGGAAAACGACACTTGCCAATATAATTTTTGGAAAAATAACTCCTGATAATGGATTAATTGAAAAATCAAGAGATTTGCGGATGGGTTATCTTTCGCAATCGATTGATTATGAAGTGAGTCATTTTCAGCAATCCATCGCTGAGGTCGAAGAACACGAGTTGTTTCAGCATGCAAGCAGTTTAGGCCTTAACAAGGTTTTTGACTGGAGTGAAGATCGTTTGACTCACTTAAGCGGCGGGGAAAAGCTAAAGCTTGCATTATCAATGGTTTGGGCAACAAAACCTGATTTTTTAATTTTGGATGAACCGACAAATCATTTAGATTTCACTGGGATAAACTGGCTGGTTTCGGAATTAGAAAAGTTTCATGGTCCTGTATTAATTATCTCGCATGACCGTCATTTTTTAGATAAAACGGTTAATCGTATTTTTGAATTAGAGGAAAGCCGAATTCAATTTTTCAATGGGAACTATAGTGACTATCGTATAGAAAAGGAGCAGAGAATAGCGAATCAGCGTCATCAATATCAAGTTCAGCAGCGCCAAATCGAAAAGATTGAAACGCAAATGGTACAGTTAAAGTCTTGGTCAGAAAAAGCACATCGGGATTCTACAAAGCAAGGATCCGCCTCAGAAAGAAGACAAATCGGTTTTAAAGAATATCATCGGGTAAAGGCAAAAAAATTGGATAACCAGGTGAAATCGAAAATGAAAAGACTGCAAAATGAGCTCAATAAACATAAGCTAGAAAAGCCAAATGAGGAAGCAGCGGTACGATTTCAGTTTGATAGCCATGGCAAGCGAGGAAAACGGATAATAGAGGCGAAAAAGCTAACAAAAATGTTCGATGACCGGATTCTATTCCAGGATTCGCCGTTTTACATTAATCACGGCGACCGGATTGGACTGTTGGGTGAAAACGGCTGTGGGAAAACGACACTAATTAAGATGATCCTAGGTGATGATTTATCCTTTGTTGGTGAGCTGTGGAAGAGCGACTCCGTAAAAATTGCATACTTAAGCCAGGATGTAGCTGATTTGTCTGCCGATAAAACAGCGATTGAAGCTTTAGGGTTTACCGATAGAGAAAGTATTCTAAAGGCTAGAACCTTACTGGCCAATCTAGGTTTAAAGGAACAGCTGATTACGAAGCCAATTGGGACATTGAGTCTTGGTGAGCGAACGCGAGTAAAGTTGGTCGACATGCTCATGAAAGAATATGATGTCCTTATTTTAGACGAACCAACCAATCATTTAGATTTACCAAGCAGAGAGCAGCTTGAACAGACATTAAGTGAATTTACTGGAACGATTATTACCGTTTCACATGATCATTATTTTCTTAATAAACTTTGTGACCGGCTGCTTGTGTTTGAAAATCAACAAATTAAGCGATTTGAAATGAAACCACAGGAGTATCTCAATAAGGATGTAAAGAGTGGTGATAGGTCCGAAGAAGCTATGTTAATTATTGAGAACAAAATCGCCTTAATCTTAGGTGAATTATCATTAATTGATCAAAATAATCCAAAATATTATCGTTTAGACGAAGAATTTAACGAACTTCTTAAACAAAAACGAAATTTAAAGGGTAAATCGTGAAAGAGAGCAGAAATTCCTGCTCTCTCTTTGTTTGCACTCAGGCATTTTTCGAATTTATTTGCAGGTATGCCAGGTGAATTCGCGAATCCTCCCCTTTTATTTGCGAATCGTTTTCTTATACGATTTGACCCCATAATTGAAGCAGCTCTCTCTCTTTTTCCGAGCGCATACCCGATTTCCACTCATCTTCGGAAAGGTGACGAGTTTTTTCCCAATCATATATTTCCAACAAGCTTTCAGTAAGCGGCCTAAAACTAAGCCCACTTTGAACTGCCTTATCGATATTTATCGAAAAGGCCCCCCGCCAAGGCTGCTCTAGCTCCGGTGATAATGGTGCATCTTCAGGAACCCAGAGTGGCATCTCGGTCCATGGTACCACGCCTTGATTAAGCAGGAACTTTTCATCCGCCCAAACCAATTCAGCGTTTGAACCGGTCACGTTAATACAAGCATCGAGGAACTCTTTCATCGTTAGCGGATAATTAGGTCCAGTGGCGTTATAGGTACCCGTTGAACAGCTGCCCATCAACTGCAGCATCCAAACAGATAAGTCTTTATTATCAATCACCTGTACCCGGCGGTTTGGTTTACCAGGGACTAACACTTTCCCGCCTTTTGCAACTCTATTTAACCAATAGGGAACACGATCGGTATAATCGTTCGGGCCCATTAATTGACCAGCTCTGACATTCAACACCCGACCAGGCATATTTTTTTCGGCAATCCGTTCGCATAAAGCCTTGAAATGCCCATAATGATCATAAATTGGACCTTTCGCATCCTTTGAAAGCTCATTTGCTTCGTCAAGTGTCATTTCTAAAACGGGGTAGTTTTCACCCAAATTTTCAGGGATCCAGTCTTTATAAACGGAAATGCTTGAAATAAATGTATAATGATTTACTCGGTCTTTCAAAAATTCAGTCGAATTTTGAACCGTATAGGGAATAAAGCCACTCGTGTCTAATACTGCATCCCAGTTGCGGTTCTTAAGCTCCTTTAAGTTGCCAAAACGATTACCGGTAATAATTTCAACGTCTTTTAGATCAGCATTTTGAAAGCCGCGATTAAAAATCGTCACTTCATGGTTTTGAGCCAGCGCTTCATTTACAAACCTTCTTCCTAAAAACCGGCTGCCGCCTAAAACAAGAATCTTCAAATGAATCCCCTCCATTTCCTATTTATATTTTAACAAACTTTCCGACAATTGCATTAAGAATAGCAAATCCAGCTTTTCAAATATGAAAAGTTTTGCATATGCCTTGGATATTGTTAAAATTAAAAATGTACATATAGACGAGGAGATGTTTAAGTTGGAAAACACTTTTTTACAATCCGTTTCCTATGAAAACGGTGTATTAAAAATATTAGATCAAACCAAAATCCCTAACGTAACAGAATTTCTTGAAATCACGAAAATTGAAGATGCCTGGGATGCAATTAAACAATTAAAAGTGCGCGGTGCTCCGGCAATTGGGATTGCTGCTGCCTATGGATTAGTAGTCGGGATGAAGAATGCACCGGAAACTTCCTTTGCGGATTTTTATGCCTTTTTTAAAAAACAAGCGGACTATCTGGGCTCTTCAAGACCGACTGCCGTTAATTTATTTTGGGCATTAAAACGGATGGATGAGCGGGCTCAAAAGAAACAAGAGCAGCCAATCGCAAAAATTAAGCAAGCACTAGAAGACGAAGCCCATTTAATAAGAAATGAAGATGAAGAAGTTTGCCGGACCATTGGCGAGCATGCCTTGACCCTATTGGAAGACGGGATGGGAATTCTAACCCACTGTAATGCGGGCGGCATTGCTACTGCAAGATATGGAACGGCACTTGCTCCATTATATTTAGCAAAAGAAAAGGGCTGGGATATTAAAGTATTTGCCGATGAAACAAGACCGCTGCTGCAGGGTGCACGCTTAACCGCTTGGGAGCTGATGCAGGCAGGGATTGATGTCACGCTGATTACCGATAATATGGCAGCAATGGTGATGCAAAAGGGCTGGGTCCAAGCAGTAATTGTCGGCTGTGACCGAGTAGCAGCAAATGGGGATGTCGCCAATAAAATCGGAACGTATGGTGTCGCTTTACTCGCAAAAGCCCATCAAATTCCTTTTTATGTGGCAGCGCCTATGTCCACGATTGATTTGGAAACCAAAACAGGTGCCGATATTCCGATTGAGGAACGTGAGGCGGCAGAAATTACTGAGGGTTTTGGAAAAAGAACCGCTCCTGAAGGCGTAAAGGTATTTAATCCAGCATTTGATGTAACACCACATGAGCTGGTTACGGCTATTATTACGGAAAAGGGCATACTAACAGGAAATTATCAAGAAGAGCTGCCAAGACTTTTTCAAGTGTAGGAATGGAATGAGGTGTGCTTATGATAACAGAAATAAAATATAAAAAACAAATTTGTGACATTGGAAAAAGAATTTATGAAAAGGGATTCGTTGCTGCCAATGATGGCAACATTTCCATCCGGGTCAGCGACAATGAATTCCTGATTACGCCAACGGGTGTAAGTAAGGGTTTTATTACTCCTGAGATGCTAGTAAAGGTGGATGGACAAGGGAACGTGCTTGAAGGGACACCTCCGTACCGGCCAACATCAGAAATGAAAATGCATCTGAGGGTTTACAAAGAACGTCCGGATATACAAGCAGTTGTTCATGTTCACCCGCCCT
This sequence comes from Neobacillus vireti, assembly GCF_001026695.1. Taxonomy (GTDB): domain Bacteria; phylum Bacillota; class Bacilli; order Bacillales; family Cytobacillaceae; genus Neobacillus; species Neobacillus vireti. The sequence continues at coordinate 356,796 of NZ_LDNB01000017.1, read as the reverse complement.
ATGCAACGGCATTTGCTATTGCGGGAATCCCTTTAGATCAAGCGATCATGCCGGAATCAGTTGTCTTTCTTGGAACCATTCCTGTTGCGGAATATGGGACCCCGTCGACAAATGAAATACCAGTTGCCGTCCAAAAGTTTGTTCATCACCATCAAGGCGTGTTATTAGAAAATCATGGGGCCTTAACATGGGGAAAAGACTTAGAGCATGCCTATTATTTAATGGAATCATTAGAATTCACTGCAAAAATTAATTGGATTGCCAAACAAATTAATGGCGATCGTGAACTATCGAAAAAACACGTTCAAACACTTGTTGAGCTGAAAACGAAAATGGGGATTAACAGTAATTCGCCAATCGGGGCCGAAACGGTTGAAGGTATCCATGCGAAGAAAATTTCCCCTTCATTGGAACAATCCATATCGGAACAAGATATAAACTTGATCGTCGATAAGGTCACCAAAAATGTTCTCGAAGAATTGAAAAAACTATTTTGAAAAACGAACACTCGCTCTCCAGTCAAAGCCCTGCTAAGCTTGCATATGCGATTTTCTAAAATTGTCACAGATTTGGCATAGACATGATTCGTTTTACCTAAGTTAATAGTGTAAAATCGATATAGCGTATACAGAATTAAAGGAGGTTTTCGGGGATGATAAAAAAAGTAATTGCTGCTGTTCTTTTAATTACATTATTGACAGTTGCAATCGTGCAAGCAATGGATAAACGGACAGAGAAACCCGAAACGGAAACGGCTAGTCAAACAGCTTCAACTAAAGAAACCCTTGGTATTGGTATAAAGGCCCCTGATTTTGAGCTAAAAACATTGACGGGGGAAACGGTTAAACTCTCCAATTTAAAAGGGAAAAAAGTTATGCTTAACTTTTGGGCTACTTGGTGTGGGCCATGTAAAGCTGAAATGCCGGAAATGGAACAATTCTCTAAGCAAATCGGAGATGATATCGTTATTTTAGCCGTTAACATTGATCCGCAATTGGATGTAAAAGGGTTTGTTGATGAAAATAAAATTACTTTTCCGATCCTTCTGGATACAGATGACAAAGTAAATGAAACCTATCAGATTATGGCGATTCCGACTACTTATTTTATCGACAGTAAGGGAATTATTCAGAATAAATATCCAGGAACCATGAAACTGAATATCATGGAAGAATACACAAAAAAATTAAACTGAGACGTTGGTTAAATGCCAATGTCTTTTTTATTTGAAATAATCGATATAATTTTCGAAAAGTTGTAATAATTGCAACCGTTTCCGGGCATAATAACTGTTACAATAGTTATTAAGGAAGGTGATACCCATGAGAAAACCTAGAAAACGTTCCTTTGCAGAACTAGTATTAGAAAATAAATCACAATTGTTAAAAGATCGTGCTGCGATGGAAAAAATTGAACAGCGCTTAGAACAAAAACGCCTTGGCAAAGCCGAGTAATACAAAGTTTTCCAATCATGGTTTTTCATCCTTATGGACAAAATGTAAATAAGGAGGGATCATGAGATGAGTAATGAAACAGGTTATAAAACAAAACGTTTCAAACCAGATCACATTGGAACACAACCTCGAGGGTTTGGCGGCAATAAAGGGAAAAAGATGCAAGATACGTCCGGAAAGCATGCCCAAGTAATGCAAACCAAAGGTGAATAATTTATTTATACAAGACCTAGTTGGCAATAGCCAGCAGGTCTTTTTTGTCCGATAGGAAAGTAAACTCTCCATTTAGGCAAAAGTTGCAATTACGCCTTATGAAGCGCCAATCACAGAGTTTTCTTTATCGTGAAAATTTCGCTATTCATGTGATATTTTTTTCATCCGGTAACAAACTATATTTGTACCAAATAAACTAATATGGAGGAATTGGACCCATGGCTTTTGATAACAAACCCAAACCGGACGATCGCAGTGATAACGCTGAAAAGCTTCAGGCGATGATTGATGATACTACGGAAAACATTGCAAAAGCGGAACAATCTCTAGATTTTACGGATAGTGATCAGCAGCGCCAGCAAATTGAAGCAAAGAATCATCGCAGACGGGAAAGCATTGAATCGTTTAAAGCAGAAATTCAGGATGAAACCTAAATATATTCCGTATTTCAAAAAGGACCTGAGCCATAATTCAGGTCCTTTTCCAATTTCTAATCTCTTTGTTTAGTGATTAGAATATGGGTGTGATAAGATAATAAGGAGATTTTTAAAAAAGAAGTGATGAATTTGAAACAACAAGAAAAACATTTACTATCCAGCGAGCAAATTGTGCAGTGGGAACGGGAGCTGAACGAAACAGGGTTTATTCGCAATCCAAGCCAGTTAGTTGCTGCAATCAGTCATGAGTCTAATCCCGTTACATCATCGAAGTTGTTAACACTTGCGGCGCTCTCAAGACTTGGACGAAATTCCGAAGACTCATTGGCATTTGTTTGGCTCGATAAGGCAATAAAGCTAGATCCTGAGAACCAAAGGGCGAAAGAATTTATGATTCGGTCTGATTGGAAGAAGTTAAAAGACCTACTCGACCCACTTTCCTTCCCGCCGATAAGGGAAACGGATAATCGCACGGCAAAGAAGAAGACTGCAGAGCAGTACATAGAAATATGTCAAAGCTTTTTAACAGGTGTGGATGCACAGCTGCAAAAGCTCCAAGATGATCTGGATTTGACTGTAAAGCTAGCCAATCAAGATGCTTATCTAACATATCACCAACTTCATGATTTGCTTGCTGCAGCAAACGAGGAAACAAGCAGCTTGCTGAAAGCGGCAGAAGAATACGATCAATCGATTACCGGTGTCTTTCACACATCCACCTTTTATGATGAGTTAAAATTGCATCTGTCTCGCGTGGAAGATATCAAGCAGAAATGGCAGCAGCTATTTGTTGAAGCAGCGGAAATAATTACAGCGTCAGAAAATGCTTTAGATCAACTAAATAATATGATTGGCATGGCCTCAGTTAAAAAGAGGGTTAATGATTTTTACCGATTTCTAAAGTACCAAAAACAGCGGAAGAAACTTGGCTTTCAAGTGAAGGATGAGCTAAGTCTGAATATGATTTTAACAGGGAATCCAGGTACAGGAAAAACAACGCTGGCACGGTTGCTTGCAAAAATTTATCATGAGCTCGGAGTTCTGCCCCGCGCGGAAGTAATTGAAACAGACCGTTCTCAATTGGTAGGCTCGTTTGTTGGCCAAACAGAAGAAAATGTAAGGGCTGTAGTAGAACGCTCGATTGGCGGGGTTTTATTTATTGATGAAGCCTATAGTTTAAAACGTGTTGGGCAAACAGGAAATGATTATGGGCAGGCAGCAATTGATACGCTTGTCTCATTGATGACAGGACATGAGTATGGAGGGAAGTTTGCTGTAATTCTAGCTGGTTATCCTGATGAAATGCGCTCCTTTTTGGATGCAAATCCCGGCCTCAGAAGTCGTTTCCCACAGTCTAACTTTATTCATTTACCTGATTATTCGAATGAAGAGCTTACTCTAATTGCGGAAGCTGCTGCTGCCGATAATGATTACTTTATCACTGAGGAATCCAAAATTGAAATTGGCCGCCGGCTTGATCAGGAGCGAGTAGATGATTCCTTTGGCAACGCAAGAACTGTTCGCGATATCGTGTTGGATGCCATTTTTAAGAAAGGGGCAGACAACCGCGAAGAAGAAGCGGACATTCTCGAATATATGTTTCTTAATCCTGCAGACTTTCGATTGGAAAAAGACGAAGCGCCCGAATCAGCGAATGAACAGCTCGAACGTTTAATTGGGCTTGAACCTTTAAAAGGAGAATTGAAATCACTTATTTCGTTTGTAAAAATGCAGCAATTTCGAAGGAAAAATGGGTTGCCGGCAGTGCCTATCCAGCTTCATTCCGTCTTTACGGGAAACCCTGGTACAGGAAAAACAACAGTGGCGAAAATCTATGCAGCGTTTTTAAAAGAATGCGGAATTTTAAAAAGAGGACATCTCATTGTAGCCAGCCGAGCAGATTTTGTCGCGGGATATGTCGGTCAAACAGCCGGGAAAACAAAGAAAAAGATCAAAGAATCCCTCGGCGGTGTGTTATTTATTGATGAGGCTTATTCCCTCCTTTCGAATTCAGCTGGTGATTTCGGCAAAGAAGTCATTGATACACTAGTTGATGAAATGACGAAGCATAATGAAAATTTAGTCGTGATATTGGCGGGTTATCCTAATGAAATGAATCAGCTTCTTGAGAGCAACCCGGGCCTGCGCTCAAGGTTTAAAAAGTTCTTCCACTTTCCTGATTATTCAGCGGTAGAGCTCCTTGAAATCATGTCCTCTCATGCTGAAAGCTATCAATACCAAATAACAGAGGAAGCGGGGAATTGGCTGCTGCAAACATTAGAAGAAACCGTCTTTAAGGGGAATGGACGCTTTGCGACAAATTTAGTAGATGAAATGATACAAGCTCAAGCTTCTCGATTAATGGCAGTCGAGGGAGACGAACATCTATTTGAAAGTTCAATGTTTCTAGATGTAGAAGATGTCAAAACAGCATTAAATAAAATGTAAATAGGAAAGGACCTTTGCACGTGGATAATTATTTTGTTTCAACTAGAGAGATTCAGCTTTACTATGCGGATACCGATATGATGGGTGTCATTTACCACGCTAATTATTTGAAATTTTTTGAGCTAGGCCGAACCGGATTTATTGAAGATCTCGGATATAGTTATTTGGCGATGGAGGAAGCCGGATATTATGCCCCTGTTTATGATATTCAAATTACCTATAAAAAACCGTTGCGATATGGTGATCAAGCATTTGTAAAGACGTGGGTGGATTTAAACGATGGCATTAAAACCATTTATGGCTACGCGATTATGAACGGGAATGAAGAAGAGTGCGCAGTGGGGACATCCACCCACATTATTGTCAAAAAAGATAATTTTAGACCAACTTCTTTCAAAAAGACCTTTCCTGAGTGGTACTTAAAATATGAGGAAGTTAAGAAAAAATAGGACGAAAAGCGGAAGCGCCCGTTTAGTGGCGTATGGACTGGAGCGCTTCGACTGAGATAAAGGAAACACGGAGAGCGTAGCGATCCGATGTTGACTTATCGTAGGGAGAAGAGCGAAGTCCACTAGCCGCTGGGGGCTGGAGCTGGACAATTCTCAAAGTCAAAAGTTTATACTTTTTTAAAGTAGAAACAAAACAGGCACACTATGGAAAATTTCAAGTGTGCCTGTTCCTTATTCTTCTTTTTGATAGTGAAAAACCGGTTCATCATAGTCCGCATGGTATTCAATCAATAAATCGTGGTTATCAAAGTACCATAAATCTCTTTCTTCAATATAAAAAGTAATACCTGCTAAAATGGATTTAGCCCCAATATCTTCGGGCTGTTCAGTGGAAATCCCTAGAGAAAAGCCACTTTGAACCGTACTGCATCCACCGTACCTAGCATAGAACCGGACAAAGCCGCCATCGTGAAGACTGAGTTCCTCCTTATACCATGCTGCTGCATCACTTGTTATCTGAATGTTCATTTGGATGAACTCCTTTCTAATGAGATAAATTTTCTCCTTGAGAATGCTTCCGCTTTTCTATTGTAACCATTGGACCATATGTTGCTCGATTTCCTTGTATTTCGCATCCGCGTTCGGTAGACCGTACGAACCCGCTTGTTCTAAAGGAACAACCTTAAAATGATGATATTTTTGACTTGTAACGTAGGTGGGGTAAAAGACAGGATTCGAAAGTTCAATTGAATTCCCTTTTTCTTGCACGTGTTTGGTAATGTCGATTGTCGCTAATCCGCCAATATCTTTATAATCATTATACTGTGCTGATATAAAGTTTCCTAACGAATAAATGACAAACGTTTTTCGGCCATCGCTGGTATTAATCCATTCCATCGGCTGCAAAACATGTGGATGGGAGCCAAAGATGATGTCGACACCCTCATTTGCCAGAAAGGCGGCTAACTCTTTTTGATCATTTGTCGGGATTCGCTGGTATTCATTTCCCCAATGGATGCTCATAACGACCACATCGGCAACATTTTTGGCGCGATGGATTTCTTCCTTCATTCCTTCGCGGTCAATCAGGTTTACAAGATAATCCTTTCCTTTAGGAACGGGTATTCCGTTTGTTCCGTATGTGTAAGCAAGAAAGGCAAGCTTGATCCCGTTTTTAGTAACAATCCTTAATTTTTGGCGATCTTTTTCATCAATAAAACTCCCCACATGTGGTAAACCAATACTATCTAAATAAGCTGATTCCGACTGAATTCCTTTTTCACCTTGATCTAAGGTATGATTATTGGCTGTCGAAACCATGTCGACACCTGAATCGACAAGTGCATTTGCCACCTCATGCGGACTATTGAACCTTGGATAACCGGAGAGACCCAGCTCCAGACCCCCTAACATACTCTCTTGATTGGCTGTTAGAAAGTCCGGCTTTTCTAATAGAGGTTTCACCTGATCAAACATCGGGTTGAAATCATATGTGGTTCCGTTGAAGGCATCTTGATAGACGGGGCTATGAATAAGAATATCACCAATGCCACCAAGGGTTATTTTTTCGGTCAGCCCCCGATTCTCATTTAATGAAGATCTTGGCTGATGATTTTTCACAGGAAAATGCTTTTCGTCTGCGGGAAGTTCTTGCTGTTGCTGAATAAGGACGACAAATGCAACAGCAATGCATCCGATGATAATAATAACCGATGGAAAAAGGATCTTCTTTTTCATATTAGCTCCTTAAATCATAACCATTTGATTTTTGGCTCTGTCTTATTGATGATTCTTTTAATATTAGCTCGGTGTCGATAGATAACAAATAAAGTTAAAAGGGCAACAGCGATTAGCAGGGGGATATTCCAAAGAACAAGCCCATAAATGACTCCACATACACCTGCAAGCATCGAGGATAAGGAAACATATTTAGTTATGTATAGACTGATAAAAAAGACGACCAGGACAGCAATAAACATAAGCGGTGCACAGAACAATACGACCCCGCCTGAAGTGGCAACGGCTTTCCCGCCGCGAAACCCGGCAAAAATGGGATAGGTATGTCCCACAACAGCAAAAACCCCGGCAATTAATGGATTGAGATCCAGATGTAAAAGCACAGGTAAAGATGCTGCTAGCGTCCCTTTTAGTATATCGGCGAGAGTGACGGCTAATCCCGCTTTAACTCCAAGTGTTCGAAATGTGTTTGTTCCCCCTAAATTTCCGCTCCCGTGTTCACGAATATCCGTTTTATAAAAAACTTTTCCAATGATTAATCCAGATGGGATGGAACCTAGTAAATAGGCAAGAATCAACGCTAAAATAATTTGAATCATTAATGATTTCCCCTTCAATAAAAGATACAGTGCTTATATTTTACCATGTAACCTACGGAAAAACACCAATGGATTAATTAATATCCATAAAGGAAATTATCGAGGAATTGATAAAATATTACGGAATTGTAAAAATCCCTTCTCATTTCCAAGCGGATACTTTACGATAAGGAAATAAGGGGGAAAGAGAACCATGGCAAGAGTTATCTATCATAAAGATAAAATAGTGGCAACGAAGTGGATTATCGGAGGATTAATAGGTGCTTGTTTGCTTATTCTTTCCTCCATATTCCTGTATTTATATCCGTTTGCATCAACAGATAAAAAAGTATATTTTCAAGGTGAAAATCCGATTCTTTATTCAGGGCTTCAGAAAGGGAATGTCTTAATAGAAGGAGATACCCTGTTTGTTCCAATAACATTCATGCAGGAAAACATCGACGATAGCATCACTTATGATGAAAAGTCAAAATCGGTTATCATTACAACCAAAGATAAAGTTGTGCAAATGCCAACAGATTCACTAACCTATTTTGTGAACGATAAGACGGTCGACTTACAGCTTTCACCGATCATCTCGAAGAATGGAGAAATTTTCATTGCACTCGACCCGATTCTCTCCTTTTATCCAATCCAGTATAAGAAATTGCCTGAAAGTAAGGCCATTTGGATTCAAAAAGATGGGGAACAATACGAGAATGGCAGATTAATAGATAAGGATGTCAATAAAGAAAAGCTTAGATTGCGTACTGAACCAAGTTGGCGCTCACCATATACGGCAGAAATGACAAAAAATGAACTTGTCACGATTGAAGGCGCGAAAGAGGACTTTTACCTAGTTAGGAAAGCAAATGGCATAAGTGGTTATCTCAAAAAAGACTATGTTTCAAAGCAAGACACAGTCAAAATCAACATTAGCCGTGAAAGCAAAACGTTTCAAATGCCCAAGTTAGATGGCCCGATTCAGTTAACATGGGAAGCGGTTTACACGAAAAACCCTGACACTACTAAAATAGCTAATATGACAGGTGTAAATGTTATCTCGCCAACGTGGTTTTCGCTTGCAGGCAGCGATGGTTCAATCAAGAATCTCGCTTCACTGGATTTTAGTAAATGGGCACAGGCAAAGGGTTATCAGGTATGGGGTGTGTTTTCAAACGCATTTGATCCCAAACTCACTCATGAAGCATTAAAAGACTTTGAAACCCGGCAAACCATCATCCGGCAATTGCTCCATTTTAGTCAGATGTATCAGCTGCAGGGAATCAACTTTGATATTGAAAACGTAAATCAAGAGGATGGACCATTTGTCACGCAATTCATGAGAGAGGCGGCGCCATACCTGCATGATGCAGGGCTTGTTGTATCAATGGATATTACTTTTTCTGCAGGCGATAACAACAACTGGTCATCCTTCTATGAAAGACCGAAACTTGCACAAATAGTCGATTATTTAATTGTAATGGCTTATGATGAACATACGGGGGCATCGTCTGGGGCTGGAAGCGTGGCAAGTCTGCCATGGGTCGAACGAAACCTTCAAAATCTGTTGTTAGAGGTTTCTAATGAAAGGCTCGTCCTTGGAGTTCCTTTATATGCAAGGCTATGGAAGGAACAAACTAATGCGGATGGCTCGACGGAAGTAACGGCAAAGGCTCTGGCAATGGACCAAGTGAAGACATGGCTCGCTGAAAAAGGTTTGACGCCGTCCTATGATGAAGCCAGTGGTCAAAACTATGCTGAATATGATGATGAGGCTGAAAACGCCACCTATAAAATTTGGCTTGAAGATGAATCATCCTTGCAAAAACGAGCGGCTTTAGCTGTAAAATATGAATTAGCCGGTGTTGGGACATGGTCAAGATTTTTTGGCGACCAAACAGCCTGGACGGCCTTAGATTTAAAGGCAGCCATGGCCTTAACACATAAATAAAAGAACGATAAAGGACCGTTAATCCGGTCCTTTTTTCATTCTGTCAATTTTGAGAACAAAAATCGTCTATTTTATTACAAAAATATGGAGAATTTTCAAACCATTTGTTAACTCGTTGAAAGCCGTGTATAAACCCCCTATAATTTAGTTAAAATCAAACGAATAGCAAAAAAACCGGCCGTTCCATTACTATCCATGGTCGGTTTACTTATAATTTTTCAATCTGTTATAGGGGGTGAGCCTTTTGAAAGAGCAGTCTGAATGTAAACAGAAAGATCAAGATTTAACAAAAAAGTATGAGTTACTTTTGCAGCAAAATCGCTATTTAGAAAAACGACTCCAGGAAGAGGTGGTAAAGAATAAGCAGAAAGACACGATTTTGATTGAGCAATCCAGACTAGCTGCAATGGGAGGAATGGTTGCTAGTATTGGGCACCAATGGCGTCAACCGTTAAACAATTTATCTCTAATGATGCATGATGTAAGAGAGGCACTTGAGTTTGGCGAAATTGACAATCAATACATCGACCGGTTCACAAGGGAAAGCATGCAGCAGATTAAACATATGGCTCGGACAATCAATGATTTCCGGAAGTTCTATAAACCGAATAAGGAAAAATCGTTTTTTTCGGTCGGTGATTCGATTGAAGAGGCTTTGTCGATTTTTTCTTTGAGTCTGAAAAACCATGGAATTCAAGTGGAATTTGAATACAGAGGACAACAAATGGCTTATGGCTATCCAAATGAATATAGCCAGGTGGTGTTAAATATCCTAACAAATGCCCGAGACGCGTTTGTCCAAAAAGGTATTAGCCATCGGAAATTAGTGATTAAAATTGGCGAAAGCGGGAAATTTATTAAATCGGAGTTCATTGATAATGCTGGTGGAATCGAGCCAACACTTTTAAAGAAGGTTTTCGACCCCTATTTTACCACACGGCCGCAAGGATCTGGTCTTGGGCTTTATATGACTAAAATGATACTTGAGAATATGAATGGTAGTGTCACGGTAGAAAATACAGGTGATGGAGCACGCTTCTGTCTATCAGTGCCGAAGGTTTCTGCAGCGATTGAACAAGAACTTCTAACGGTTTAAATCCAGTTATTATCTTTTTTTATCGAAAAAAGGTAAAATAAAGAAAACAACCTTAGGAGTGATTACCATGGCAATTGAAAATCCAAGCCGCGCAGAACTTGGCACTATTTTAAATAAGGCAAAAAGAATTGCAGTCGTTGGTTTAAGTAATAATCCGGAGCGCACTTCTTATCAAGTTTCCGCGGTCATGCAGAAGGCAGGCTATGAAATTATTCCTGTAAACCCAACCATCGATGAAGTACTTGGTGTAAAAGCTGTTGCTGCCTTAAAGGATATTGAAGGCCACGTGGACATTGTCAACGTTTTCCGTCGTTCTGAACAGTTGTTTGATGTAGCGAAGGAATTTGACGAGATCGATGCAGACGTCTTTTGGGCCCAGCTGGGTCTTGCCAATGAAGCCGCTTACGAGTTCTTAAAGGAAAAGGGATATACGGTCGTTATGGACCGCTGTATAAAGGTTGAACATTCCTTAACAAGATAAAGTGTCTTTTTAGGAAAAACTGCTAAATAGTTGGCAGTTTTTTTCTTTTTTTATTACTAAAAAACACCAACAAAGTGTTACAAAATGGGGTTGTTTCAAATTTCGTATTTGCCAAATCAAAATAAATCGCTACAATAAAGCATAGACGCCGCGAGTAGATGTGATAAAATGAAAGTGGCAAACACTAGTTCTTTTTATTAAAAGGATAATTCATTCTATTTACGAATCATTTATTATTAGCAATTAAAGCAATTAGAAAAGTGTTTCTTTTTGTAGGGTATGAAAGGGGTATTTTAGTGGCAAGGAATCAACAGGCTTTTGATTATAATGATGATGCCATACAGGTACTAGAAGGTCTTGAGGCAGTTAGAAAACGCCCAGGAATGTATATTGGCAGCACCGATTCACGCGGACTTCATCATCTCGTTTATGAGATTGTCGACAATTCAGTCGATGAAGCGCTCGGTGGATTTGGCGATCACATTATTGTCAGAATTTATAAAGATAATTCTATTAGCGTTATTGATAAAGGACGCGGAATGCCTACAGGTATGCATAAAATGGGCAAACCAACACCTGAGGTCATTTTAACCATCCTTCATGCTGGCGGTAAATTTGGCCAGGGCGGATATAAAACAAGCGGCGGTCTGCATGGTGTCGGTGCTTCTGTCGTTAATGCGTTGTCAGAATGGTTAATCGTCACCATCAAAAGGGACGGATTCGTCTATGAACAGCGATTTGAAAATGGCGGCAAGCCAGTAACGACACTTGAGAAAATCGGCAAAACGAATCAAACAGGGACGACGATTCATTTTAAGCCAGATCCAACGATTTTTTTGACAACTACTTATAATTTTGAAACCTTATGTGAGAGGTTGCGAGAGTCGGCCTTCTTGTTAAAAGGATTAAAAATTGAAATTATCGATGACAGAAATGACTTACATGAAATGTTTCATTACGAAAATGGCATTGAAGCCTTTGTTGAATATTTAAACGAAGAAAAGGATGTCCTCCATCCCGTCATCAGCTTTGAAGGCGCTCAGAATGGCATTGAAGTTGATTTTGCTTTTCAATTCAACGATGGCTATTCAGAAAATATCCTTTCGTTTGTCAACAATGTCCGGACCCGGGATGGCGGAACACATGAAGCAGGTTCGAAAACCGCGATGACCCGCGTAATTAACGATTATGCCCGCAAGGTATCGTTCTTAAAAGACAAGGACAAGAACCTAGATGGTGCAGATATTCGTGAAGGGTTATCGGCAATTATCTCTGTCAGAATCCCAGAAGAACTGCTCCAGTTTGAAGGACAAACAAAAGGGAAATTGGGAACAAGTGAAGCAAGATCTGCTGTGGATGCAGTTGTATCCGAGCATCTTTCCTACTTTCTTGAAGAAAATCCAGATATAAGCTCCCTTCTAATAAAAAAATCAATTAAAGCATACCAAGCACGTGAGGCTGCCCGAAAAGCACGTGAAGATGCAAGAAGCGGGAAAAAACGCAAGCGCTCGGACGCCGTCTTATCCGGTAAACTAACACCGGCACAATCACGTAACCCGCAGAAAAACGAACTGTATTTGGTGGAGGGAGATTCTGCAGGAGGTTCCGCGAAACAAGGGCGTGACCGCCGCTTTCAGGCTGTATTACCCCTTAGAGGTAAGGTAATTAATACCGAAAAAGCGAAACTGGCAGATATTTTTAAAAATGAGGAAATCAATACGATTATCCATGCAGTCGGAGGCGGAGTCGGAACGGATTTCAATGTAGCCGATATTAATTACGATAAAATCGTTATTATGACGGATGCGGATACGGACGGAGCCCATATTCAAGTTTTATTGTTAACCTTCTTTTATCGCTATATGAAGCCGCTATTAGAGGCAGGAAAAGTGTTTATTGCCCTCCCGCCGCTTTATAAAGTAAGCAAAGGGACAGGGAAGAATGAAAAAATTGAGTATGCCTGGAATGATGATGAGCTCCAGGGTGCAATAAAAAAAGTTGGCCGAGGTTATATTATTCAACGCTATAAAGGGCTCGGTGAAATGAATGCCGACCAGTTATGGGAAACCACCATGGATCCAGAAACCCGGACATTAATTCGTGTGAAAATTGATGATCTTGCAAGAGCGGAACGCCGCGTCACCACCTTAATGGGCGATAAGGTTGAACCGCGCCGTAAATGGATTGAAAGTAATGTGGCTTTTAGTTTAGATGAGGCCGACACGATTTTAGAAAATGAAAATATTACGGTCTCTGAGGAGGGTTCTGAAGGATGAGTGCAAACGAAAAATTCCGCGACTTACCTCTAGAAGATGTAATTGGTGATCGTTTTGGCAGATATAGTAAATACATTATTCAGGAACGTGCCCTGCCAGATGCTAGGGACGGTCTAAAACCGGTACAGCGAAGAATTCTCTATGCGATGCATGTAGAAGGTAATACTTTTGATAAAGGTTTTCGTAAATCAGCGAAAACGGTTGGTAATGTTATCGGTAACTACCATCCGCATGGTGATTCTTCCGTTTATGAAGCAATGGTACGGATGAGTCAGGATTGGAAAGTCAGAAATGTTCTTGTCCAGATGCACGGTAACAACGGTAGCGTTGATGGCGATCCGCCAGCAGCGATGCGTTATACAGAAGCAAGGCTTTCTGCGATTTCGGCAGAGCTTTTACGCGATATCGAAAAACAAACGGTTGAGTTTATTCCAAACTTTGATGATACGGCGAAGGAACCAACTGTCTTACCAGCGATGTTCCCAAATTTACTCGTCAATGGTTCAACTGGAATTTCAGCTGGTTATGCAACCGATATTCCGCCGCACCATCTTGGTGAAATTATCGATGGTGTCATCATGAGAATGGACAAGCCGGATGTATCTGTAGATGAATTAATGACGATTGTCAAAGGGCCGGATTTCCCGACAGGCGGGATTATTCAAGGAATCGATGGCATTAAGAAAGCCTATGAAACTGGTAAAGGCAAGGTCATCGTTCGCAGTAAGGCCGATATTGAAGAGGTTCGCGGCGGTAGACAGCAAATTGTTGTGACTGAAATTCCCTATGAAATCAATAAGGCGAATCTTGTGAAAAAAATTGATGAGTTCCGCCTTGACCGTAAAGTCGAGGGGATTTCAGAGGTTCGCGATGAAACGGACCGGACTGGTCTCCGAATCGTTATTGAATTAAAAAAGGATGCCGATGCTGCAGGTGTCTTAAATTATCTATATAAAAATAGTGATCTCCAAGTTACCTATAATTTTAATATGGTGGCCATTTATAAGAAGCGTCCAACCTTAATGGGTCTGCGTGAATTATTAGATGCTTATATTGAGCATCAAAAGGACGTTGTCACGAAAAGATCGGAGTTCGAGCTTAACAAAGCAAAGGAACGCCAGCATATTGTTGAAGGATTAATGAAAGCATTATCCATCCTCGATGAAGTCATTGCGACCATCCGGGCGTCGAAGGATAAACGTGATGCAAAGGACAATTTAATCGCGAAATTTGCGTTTACAGAACTGCAGGCGGAAGCAATTGTTTCCTTACAGCTTTACCGCTTAACAAACACTGATATTACCGCATTAAGACAGGAATCCGATGAATTAGCAGGTAAAATCGAAGAACTGACCAGTATTTTAGCAAGCGAAAAAAAGCTGCTCTCAGTCATCAAAAAGGATCTTAAAGAAGTGAAAAAACGCTTTGCTGATGAGCGCCGCTCCAAGATTGAAGCAGAGATTGAAGAGTTGAAAATTAATCTTGAGGTTACGGTTCCAAGTGAAGATGTAATTGTAACGGTAACCAAACATGGTTATATAAAACGGACAAGCGGGCGTTCCTATGCTGCATCAAATGGGCAGGATCCTGCGATGAAGGATTCCGATCGTTTGCTTGCACAGCTCGATATGAATACACAGGATGTTCTGCTTCTGTTCACGAATAAAGGCAATTACTTATTCTGCCCGGTTCATGAGCTCCCTGATATCCGCTGGAAGGACTTAGGACAGCATGTCGCAAACATCATTCCAATTGAACGTGATGAGGAAATTATCCAAGCTATTCCAGTGAAAGATTTTGAAACTGAAGCGTACTTGGTGTTTGTCACGAAAAATGGGATGGTCAAGAAGACAGAACTGAAAGCCTATAAAGCACAGCGCTATTCCAAACCGCTAGTAGGCATCAATCTTAAGGATGATGATCAAGTTATCGATGTCCATCTAACAGACGGGACAAAGGAAGTTTTCTTAATTACCTACTTTGGTTACTCCCTCTGGTTCCATGAGGAAGAAATAAGTATTGTTGGTGTTCGTGCCGCAGGAGTAAAAGGAATTAACTTAAAAGACAGCGACTTTGTTGTCGGCGGTAAAATTCTTACTCTCGATAAAAATGAAACGATTGTTATCGCTACGCAGCGTGGTGCTGTGAAACGAATGAAATTAAAAGAGTTTGAAAAAGCAACCCGAGCGAAGCGTGGTGTTGTTATCTTAAGGGAACTCAAATCAAATCCCCATCGAATTATGGGCTTTGTAGTAGCCAATGACGAGGACGTTGTTTTTATCCAGACAGATAAAGGCCACCTTGAAACCCTTAAAACGGCGGAAATTCACTTTAGTGACCGCTACTCAAATGGTTCGTTTATCCTTGATGAAGGAGAAAACGGGAAAGTAACGACCCTTTGGAAAGTAGCAGCACCAGAAAATCCAGGTGAATAATATCTTTGGCAAAGACTCTCTAAATTTTTAGGGAGTCTTTTCATCTTTTTTACCAAAAATGGACATACTGACAAGTAACAGAGTATGGAGGGGAATCAGATGAAAAAAGAGCTGCTGCTGGTTATTGTTTTGTTTTTTCTCATATCGCTAACAGCAATAACTGGTGTGTATGCAATTGGAGAAAATAGGAAGGTTATTACCATTTCGGAAGAGAAAACGGATATTTCTGGGGACGGAATAGACGAAGTAATCCTATTAAAGGGTGTTCCCTATCAAGAGGATGATTCTTTTTTGAAAGAAATTTATATAGAAGTTGCCGGCTCTAATGGGAAATTGTATACCTTTCCATTAGAGAGTGGTTCGAAAGCGTCACTTCAGCTGGTTGATTTAAACAATGATGGAATGAAGGAGATATTTTCAACTGTTCAAACAGGAGGAAGTGGAGGAATTGTAATGAATTCTATAACTTCATTAAAGAATTTCATTCACACCGAACTGCCCTTACCTGAGCCTCTAGAGATGAACACAAAATTTTTAGACGGCTATAAGGCCGAAATTAAACTGGTGCATACGGGAAAATCTTATTTGTTTAACCTTAGGGATCGAATGGATTATTATAAAAAATTAGGATTTTACTTCAAAGGGAAATTAAATGAGCCGGCTGAATTAACGGTAAATCCATATAGCGACCTAAAACCTGTTCAATTAGACAATGGTAAAATTGGCTTGAAGGGTATCCAAAGGGTGACCGGAGTTGCCAATGCGGACACAATCGCCATAGTCGAAACCACCTGGAATTATGACCGTGGGCATTGGAACCTAATAAGGACCGATGTCAAGAAAGTTAAAACCCATGCTAAGAAAGTTAAAACCCATTAAATAATTTAAATTAAAGTGATAGTAGGTTATAGCAAACTGGTTCATAAACACAGATAAACACCTGTGTTTATTTTTTTATCCAAAAAATTGACGTCTGCCTTCGTGAGGAATATACTTTGTAATGTAAATAATTAAGTTACCTAACTATTAGTTACCTAATATGAGGGTATATATGATAAATGAGGTGATAAAAGTGGCGGATATCGAAAGTGCCACAGCGCAAAAGCTGCTTAAAGCATTCATGCAATTTAGAAAAACAGGCTGGCACGCTAAGAAGATTGGCGGATATAATCCCAGCGAATTCAAGGTACTCGTAACGATTCAACAAGGTGCAAATGAGAAAAATAACGAGATGAAGGTCTCAGAAATAAGTCAACGCTTGCAAGTTACACCGCCGACCGTTACCCAAATCGTTAATATCCTTGAAAAGGACGGCTTAGTGGAACGTACGATTGATCCAGATGATAGACGTGCTGTAAAAATTAAACTTACTCCAGCAGGGATGGAAGCAACAGCGAGCGCTAAAAACCGGTTTACGAAAACCTTTACTGGTTTAATTGATTATTTAGGTGAAGAAGAAAGTGAGCGGTTAGCTGATTTACTCGATAAAGTCCATCATTATTTTAATGAACAGAGCCGCTAAGGGGGTACGGAAGTAAAATAGTTCGAAAAAAAGAACATACATTTTGTTCATATTCAGTTCATAACCATATTGTATTCTTTCCTCATTAACAATCTAAAACGGAGTTGATGCAACTTGATAAAATTAAGCAGATTTCTAAAACCCTTTCAAATACCGATTTATTTCGTTTTAGGCCTTGTCCTGCTGCAATCATTGGCTGAGCTCTATTTACCAACGTTAATGGCCGATATTGTCGATAAGGGGGTAGTGACAGGCGATACAAACTATATTTGGAAAATCGGCGGATATATGCTTCTTGTAGCGGCAGGCGGAATGATTTGTTCCATCGCTGCTAGTTTCTATTCTGCAAAAGCTGCATCTGGGTTTGGTAAATTGTTACGTTCCAAGGTCTTTGCCCATGTAGGTGACTTTTCATTACATGAATTCGATAAACTTGGTACGGCCTCATTGATCACGAGAACAACCAATGATATTACACAAATTCAACAGGTTCTTGTCATGATGTTGAGAATGATGGCAATGGCTCCGATGATGTGTATCGGTGGAATCATTATGGCTTATTCAAAAGATTCCAAATTAACCTTAGTTCTTGCCGTGGCATTACCTATTTTAGTGCTTGCGATTGTGATTATCGCCAAAAAGGGAATTCCGCTTTTTAAAGCGATGCAAGTAAAATTGGATAATCTAAATCGTGTGTTAAGAGAAAATTTAACTGGTATTCGTGTCATTCGTTCGTTTAATCGGGTGGAGCATGAGAAAAAGCGTTTCGACTTGGCAAACTGGGATTTAACGCAAACAGCGATTAAGGTAAATAAACTGATGGCCGCGATGATGCCGATTATGATGATTGTCCTCAACCTTTCGACGGTGGCCATTATCTGGTTTGGCGGGCTTCGCATTAGCAATGGTCACATGCAGGTTGGCGATATGATGGCATTTATTCAATATGCGATGCAAATCATGTTCTCGTTCATTATGCTGTCCATGATGTTTGTTATGATCCCACGAGCATCGGTATCTGCTGTCAGAATTAACGAAGTAATTAATACTGAGGCTGACATTAAGAATCCTGTTAAGCCTGTTTTAGGTGAGGGTACAAAGGGTCAGGTAGAATTTAGGAATGTAACTTTTAGCTATCCAGGAGCTGAAATGCCGGCGATTTCCAATATTTCGTTTTCCATGAATCCTGGTGAAGTAACGGCGATTATCGGCGGAACTGGTTCCGGGAAATCGACCCTCATTAATTTAATCCCGCGCTTTTATGATGTGGACAGCGGGAAAGTCCTTGTTGACGGTGTCGATGTTCGTGACATGACGCAAGAGCAGCTTAGAGAAAAGATTGGCTTTGTTCCGCAGCAAGCTGTTCTATTTACTGGAACGATTGCAGAAAATATCCGCTACGGGAAAGAGGATGCGACTGAAGACGAAGTAGAGCATGCAGCGGAAATTGCTCAAGCAAATGAGTTTATTTCCGATATGCCTGATGGTTTCGATGCGACGATTGCCCAAGGGGGAACGAATGTTTCGGGTGGGCAAAAGCAGCGTTTATCCATTGCCCGAGCACTTGTTCGAAAGCCGGAAATTTATATATTTGATGACAGTTTTTCTGCATTGGATTTTAAAACAGATGCCAAGCTTCGGGCCGCATTAAAAGGAGAAACTGGCGATTCATCTGTATTAATCGTGGCACAGCGGGTGAGCACGATAATCGATGCAGATCAGATTCTTGTTCTTGATAATGGGGAAATCACAGGAATCGGAAAACATAAGGAACTGTTGGAATCGAGTGCGGTTTATCGTGAGATTGTCATGTCACAGCTGTCAGAGGAGGAAATCGCATGAGTAAAGATTCCAAAAAACAAAGCCATGGACAAAATCCAGGAGCCCGCAGAGGTGGTCCCGGCGGGGGATTTGGCCCAATGGGCATGGGTATGCCAGTTCAAAAAGCCAAGGATTTTAAAGGAACACTAAAAAGACTGATAAGCTATTTAAAACCTTATACATTACAGCTAATTGCTGTATTAATTACAGCAATCATCAGTACGGTGTTTTCGATCGTCAGCCCGAAAATCATGGGGCATGCAACCACCAAGCTGTTTGAAGGGTTAATGATGAAGCTTCAAGGTGTTCCAGGGGCGAAAATTGATTTTGACTACATTGGTCAAATTATAATCTGGCTAATTGGGCTTTATATAATTAGTGCGGTATTTGCCTATTTACAAGGATATATTATGGCTGGTGTCGCACAAAAGACAGTCTACAATCTGCGTAAAGAAGTCGAGGTAAAACTCAACCGGCTGCCGCTTAAATATTTTGATTCGCGTACACACGGTGAAATACTCAGCCGGGCGGTCAATGATGTCGATAATATCAGTACGACCTTACAGCAAAGCTTAACCCAGCTGATCACATCGGTTGTCACGATTATTGGCGTAATTGTCATGATGCTATCCATTAGTCCATTGATGACACTCATTGTCATCTTGACATTGCCACTTAGCGGTGTAGTGATTGCAAAAATCGCTAAGAAGTCGCAGCTGTTTTTTAAAGGACAGCAAAAATCACTTGGCCAGCTAAACGGACATGTCGAAGAAATGTATACGGGACATAAGGTCATCAAAGTATTTGGCCATGAGCAAAAATCACTTGAACAATTCGAGGAAATCAACGAAAAGCTATACCAATCAGGCTGGAAGGCCCAATTCGTTTCCGGAATGATTATGCCATTAATGTCGTTTATTAATAATATTGGCTATGTCCTTATCTCAGTTGTTGGCGGCATATTAGTTACAAAAAACGCGATAAAAATTGGTGATATTCAGGCCTTTATCCAATATGCAAGACAATTTTCTCAACCCATTGCACAAACAGCATCCATTGCAAACGTCATTCAGTCAACGATTGCAAGTGCGGAACGTGTATTTGAAATTTTAGATGAAACTGAAGAGGTTCCAGAAGCGGTTGCTGCTAAAGTGATTACTAAACCTAAGGGAGAAGTAACATTCGAACATGTTGCCTTTGGTTATAAGGAAAATGAACCTCTAATTGAGGATATGAATATCGCTGTGAAACCAGGTCAGCGGGTTGCTATTGTTGGACCAACAGGTGCAGGGAAAACAACACTGATAAACTTATTAATGCGTTTCTATGAAATTGATTCTGGTAAAATACTAATTGATGGAATCGATACTCGGGAATTGAAAAGGGAGCATCTAAGATCTTTGTTCGGGATGGTGCTTCAAGATACCTGGCTCTTTAATAGTACAATTCGAGATAATATTGCTTATGGAAGAGAAGGGGCAACGGAAGAGGAAATTATGGATGCAGCACGCGCGGCCAATGCTGACCATTTTATTCGCACACTCCCTGAAGGCTATGATACGATTTTGAACGAGGAGGCTTCAAATATTTCACAAGGACAAAAGCAATTATTAACGATTGCACGGGCGATTCTAGCCAACCCTGCCATCTTAATACTTGATGAAGCGACCAGCAGTGTCGATACTCGAACCGAAGTTCAAATTCAAAAGGCAATGGATCATTTAATGAAGGGGCGCACTAGTTTCGTCATTGCCCACCGGCTTTCAACGATTCGTGATGCCGATCTCATCCTTGTGATGAACCATGGCAGCGTGATTGAAAAAGGAACCCATCAGGAATTGCTAGAAAAAGACGGTTTCTATGCTGATTTGTACAATAGTCAGTTTACAAGTCGTAATGGACTGGGGAATGTTGGATAGTTAACTAGATAAGTGCTTAGGAGCTTTGAGCTTTCTAAGCACTTTTTATTTAATGACTCGTTTAAGTTTCACTGATTTTTAGGAAAAATTGAATTCGCCCATAGAACAATCAAATTCGCCCATTGAATGCTGAAATTCGCCCATAGAATAGGAGAATTCGCCCGTTGAACACCAAAATTCGCCCATAGAGAGGATAACTTGCAACTAACTCATAAAAAAATACTAGATTTTGTTGTAAATTAAGCAAAAATACAGGGGATTTTAAGTTTTGGGAACTTTTACATGTGGAATTCGTAAATTCAACTATAAAAAGGAGTTCTTTCTTAAAATTAATTGATGCAGGGTGGTGAATGCGATGAGATTTTACTCAAAAAAGGGAATCATCACTGGGATTCTATTATGGGGTACGGTTATCTTTTTAATCGGTTCTTTATTATTCCTTCCTGACGGTCCAGAAGGGAAGGGGGGGATCATTACTGCAATCCTGGTATGTGGATTAACCAGCGGATTTATTATGTGGTGCTGGTTTGGCACTTATTATGAAATAAATGGTAGTCAATTAAAGGTAGTTGGAGGGCCGTTTCGCTGGAAAATTGACATAATGACGATTAAAAGTATAAGAAGAACGCGAAATCCGTTATCGAGTCCGGCTTTATCCTTAAATCGATTAGAAATACTATATGGCAAGTGGGGAACAGTCTTGATTTCACCCAAAAATGAGAAACAATTTTGCGAGAATTTAAGTAAAATAAATTCAAAAATAGATATTTATTTATAATTTTATTCTGTCTCATTATCTTAAGTATACTTAGGTAATGAGACAGAATTGATTTTTGTAACCATAATAATATTATGTAAACTGATAAAAATGAAAAAATAAGGGTGCCATTAGTGGCAGCCTTATAAATTTATTCGATTTGTTCTTTTGGCATATCCATCTTATCAACCGCAATTTTTAGATCATCATTCTTAATATGAGTGTAAATCATCGTTGTTTGTATCGATGAATGGCCTAATTGGCGCCGTAATTTCGGGACATCATTGATTTCTGCATGGTATCTGGTAGCAAATGAATGTCGCAGTTTATGTACCGATAACGATGGTTTCCCAAATGCCGCAGCATATTTTTCAATTAGTTTCTCAACGGATCTAGCCGTTAGCCTGCGTGATTTTCCTTTTGGACCGATTGGCGCAGAAATGAATAATGCCTTATTGGTCTTATCTACTTGATACTTAGCGGTCCTAATAGATAGGTATTCTTGCAGATCAGCCATTGCAACCTGGCTAAAATAAACGAATTGTTCTTTATTTCCTTTTCTAATGACCCGGACACAATACTTGCTAAAATCAAGATCATCTAAATCAATGCCCACTAACTCTGAAAGCCGGAGCCCAGATCCGAGAATTAACGATACAATGGCAGTATCACGTTCCTTGTTTAATAGATAAAAATTCGATAGTTTCTTATTATCTTTGTTTAATTCACCATAATCATTGGCTACAAATAAGCGAAACTTCTCATATTCATCACCAAGTAAAATCTTGCCTTCCATCTTATTCGCTTTTGTTTCCATACTGTCTTTGACTTCATTAAATTCTATTTTTGCCATTACATTTCGTTGGATATAGGGCTTTAAATCAGGTGTTTCAGCAATGTTTTGCAGGTAATTGAACAGCGATTTTAACGCAGATAACTTCCGATTCACGGTTAATTCTTTGTTATTTAATTGGTAGTGAAGATAGTTTAAAAAGTTTTCAACCTCTAAAACGGTCATTTGCTCTAAACGATCCAATGGGATTTCCTTGATGCTGCCGTTCCATAACTGTTCACTAACCATCCAATTGAAAAAGATTTTATAATCATGACAATAATTAAACAGCGACGCGGTAGAAAGTTTTCTTAGCTTATGATTGATGTATTCATCCACATACCAAGGTAATTCATTAAGTAAGGTCTGCAATTTTTTAAAATTTTGCTGTTTCACTTGATTTACCATAAAATCACCTCACTACTAAAGTTTACCTCAGGCACATAATTACGTCAAATTTATATTTTACGTAATTATGTAGAATTAAAATTAATCACGTATTCCCACCCTTTTTATATTGTTTTCTCTAGTAAATGGTCAGCTAGTGGACAAGAAAAAAGATCGCCGTAGCGATCCATCTTAATTGAATAAAAGATTATCTCTCCCATATTTCAATCCATCTTCCTTCTGGGTCCGAAATCCAAATAAATGTTCCATACTCGCTTTTTTCAGGTTGTTTTAAAAGTGGTATGCCAATTTTATTGAAATGTTCCATCCAAGCTTCGATATTTTCTACTTGAAAATTTAGCATCACAGATTGTTCTTCAGGAAAATAATTACTATCTTCTTTAAACAAAGAAAAGATTGTTTCGTTGTCAGCATCTGGCTTGATGATAGCACCATTCCACTCTTCCATTGATATACCTAGAGTTTCTTTATACCAATTTCTTAATGAAACAACATCTTTTGTTCTCCAAAAAATCCCACCAAAACCTTTAACCTTCATTGCCTTAACCTCCAATTAGATAGATATAAAATAATTTATTCATTAAACGATCTGGACTTTTCTGTAATTAGGGAAAAAGGCGGCGCTTTAATTCTACAATAGATAGCGACTTCCCTTCTACCGTTAACCAGACCCATAGTACAATAAGTTCAACAAAAAGCGCGTTATTCCTTCTTTAAATATCCTGCAAGTTAGTTTAACTGGAAACATTCACAAAATCCCTTTTAGCTTGATTTTTATATCTGACTTTTGACCACACAAAAAAAGACAGACACTGAAATAGTCTCTGCCAAATATGTTGCCTTAATTACCGATATTAAGTTAAAGAAATAGACCGTAACTTGTTCGACTCAAATTTACTCAATTTAGGTCTATACTAAGTCTTAGCCATTCAAACTACCTTTTAACCAGGCCCGGGGACGGTATGGTCCTACAGGGATTTGGATGAGGCTTGTTATTTGTTTTGAATCGTTTCTGTAAAGTTCATCACATTGGTTTGCATCAAAGCCTAATAGTGGGTGGCCCCCCATTCCTAAGGCACACGATATCAAGAGCAGCCGTTGCAAGAGTATACCCGCTTCCATCTGTTGAATTCGGTATCCTCTATAACCTAATTCCTCTTTTAGGTGATCCTTTCCTCCTACAAAATGCAGGCAGAGCGGAACTTGAAACAGATTTACAGTGGGCATTGTTAAACCTGATTGCAACATCTCCCGGAAATCTCCGTTTGTTATTCTTTGAAGGGCATGAGCGCTTTTGTCATAGGCGTAAGCACCATTTGAAACACCCTCCACGTTATAAAAAAAGCCGTGCAATGATAAACGAGTCGCAGGATTCTTAGCTGTGTCGTCAAGATCATTCTGATACGAAAAGGAAAATGTCTCTTTTAATAAAGTGGCTATGTTTTTTTGACTGACTTTCCCCATCATAAAATCAACATCAGGAGAATGTCTCTCTCTGCAGACAGTAGCAAGATCGTACGAAAAGGACTCCGTAGTTGGCAGCATGATGAATTCCGTACCAAAGGACTTTTTAACACAATCATCTTTTTTTATCTTTACAAATGACTGGGTTGTTTCATTAATCGATGCTTCATTCATCTCTCTAAGCAGCGGGTAATTAAGGACTCTCTTTGAACGGTTATAGGTTTTATGCTGCACTAATGGCAATTCCCGGGTCAATTCAGCGGCAGAAATATTTTCTTCTCTAGTAAAGTGGTCAACACATTGGATAGATGGGTAAATAGATAATGGGATCACCGCATAGACACTTTCGTCCTGTTCTGATAGCCCAAGTAAATGATTAATAGAACGATCAAGAAATTGATAACATACCCGTGAGGAGAATCCCATCCGCTCGGCCACTTCTAATGCTTGCCCAATGATCACACCGGCATCTAGCCCTTGGAGCCTGTAGGAAAAATTATTGTATTTGTAGAAATTTTTCCAAAAAACGGTCGATACAAAAACAGTGCAGAAACTATCAGAAACATCACAATTTCCAAGGCTTCTTGACAAGTAGGAATCGTAATTTCCTTCTCGGAGCAAACGGAGGCAGTGATGGGCCACATCGTAGTGGTAAATTCCCTTCGGTACTTCCTCGAGTTTTAAATACACATATAATTCATTGGGATACAACGCCCCTCCAGAGGGAACAAATCTTCGTAGTAACTGGGTGTAGCTTACTGCAGCTCTTCCCTCTGGATCCTCAAAGAAAGCCGATTGAGCATATTGTGTCAGCCCGTAAACATACCATAAAAAAGAACTGAGCTCCCCTAGTCCGGGTTCATCCAGTGCTTCTCTTTCACATAGTGTTAATGGTATATCTCCGTATAATGGAATCTCTGGTAAGCCGCGGTACAATTTATATGGAAGTGGTGCATCCCCCCAATCCACTTCCCAATCTGGTGGAGCAAGTTTTTCTGTGTCAAAGTGAAGGTGGTGAATAAATGTTTCTAGGTTCAAACCCTAAACCTCCTCATTTTCAATTATGGGAACGGATGGGGATATGGATTAAGCTGTTCAAACGATAACGGCTCCTTGGTAAATCCAAGTTTCATTGGTACTTGGAGGACCCTTTCCAGCCCTTTGACACGGGTAAGATGATGTCCGAAAGTCATCGGCAACATGCCAGGAATCAATACCTTTACACAGAATAACCCGTTCCGTTTGGTTATAGGTGTCGTTTGGTCCACCACGATGACCTCGAGGTCCAACTTACGGAACCTTTGAAGAAGATCCTGGAGATCATCCTTTATATCGGTATTCTCGGGAGGCTGTTTAAATTCCTCAGCAAACGATCGTAATGGACGTTGATCATCTAATAAAAAGCTCAGCCTCTCCTCTGCTTCCCGGAGACCGTAAAGCAGGCCATGGTCCTCCATAGAACGAACTGCAAATGAATCTATTAGCATTTCTTCATATTTCCGCCGATTTTCCTCCACGATTTTGTCATGCCTAACCATCATTCCAGCGAGCTCGTGAATCGAGCTTTTTACAGCTCTTATAGGATCAGGATTAGCTCCTGCTGCACAAATGAGATTTACACCCTTTGATCCTCTGTTTTTTGCAACTGCCCAAACACTGGGAATCTCATGCTCCATCGTTGAATTGTACAAATACACATCATATCCTGCCACCTCGCGTAAACGGTCGACCATCAGCTCTAGTTCTTTATCGTTAGCAGAATGAGGGTCAAGACGAGGAAGTGGCAGCTCGGCATACCATGTTAACAAGAAGGAATCCCGCTCGACGACCTCCATAATCCCATGAAAAATGGCTTCCTCCAAGCTCCCTCCTAATGCACACCCGTTGGAGGTTTCATAAACAAAGCCCTCTCCATTGCCCAAACTGTAATAGGCCAGTAACTCCGGAACAAGGATAGGCCGTTCTTGTAAGAACGAATAACCCCAGACCCAATTCATTGGTACATCAGGATGAAATGGTTTAAACGGAAAATGAGGCTTTGCATATTGTTCCTTTTCATGTAAGCCTACTGATGCCGGATTGAGTGCGATATGCTTTACATGATGATAACTATCATGTATTTTCTTCCTTTTTCCTTGGGGCATGATTCCACAATATCGCTCCAATCCCTCCAAAATGGCCGTTAGTTCACTCATTTCATAAGAATTAGAACGGCCAGCTACTCCCTCGTCCGCACCAAACAACGGCATGTTAACCAAAACATCGGCAAATGGGAGCCTCAAATCCTCCATTTTTCCATTCATAATTCCACTACGATCATCTAAATAATCTTCGACTAGCACTGTTTGCAATTCTTCCATCGAACGGCAGCGATAACCGGCACCATTTAATTTAGGGCTGGATTCTAGGCTAATTTGTGCTAATTCAGGTGTGTCTTCAGGGATTGGACTGCAAATCGGACACAATGGATCTGGCAGGAAAAAGTGACTGGAGGTCGTTAATGTTCTTAGATTAGTAATGAACATCCTTTCTTCTAAGGAGGATGGTTCTCCCTGAAGAACTTTTTGCACTTCGTCATTAATCAGGTTTGCCATTTGCAAAAGTCCCGATCGTGAAGCCCATGCATCTCGCAGGACACCTGCTCCAGTTCCCATTCTCGCTTGAAGGTTCCACATTTCAAGGCGATCAGTTCCGGCTATCAAGCGCCGTTTATCAGCACAGAGAGAACATCCCGGGGTTCCGTGACGAACAATTGGACCAATGATTCCCTCACCAAACGAAATGAAACCTCGAAGCCAAGGAATACCGTTGATCCTGAATCTCTGTTCTGCTTTTTGATAAACGGATGGATGCCAGGCATCGTCGAGCACTAGAACTAATTCTGTATCCTCGGGAATCTCTTCAAATATGCTTTGACGTCTTACCAGATAGCTGGTGGACAATTGATCGCAAACATAATCCGCTAATAATCCAGTTCCGTCAACGAGGAGACATCCAGTCATTGGAAAGCCCCCTCTCGTACCTGAACACCATATACGCCTGCCAGCACTTGTTTTAAAAAGGGCTCAATTGATAGATCGTAGACATATAACTGTTTGTTGTATCTATTCAAAACCTGAATAGAAGATTGTAATAGCTCCAATTGTGTCATTTCCTCACAAGAGGGAATGATTAGTTTGGTATCCTTTTTTTCCAAATACCTCATAGAATTCTTCTCTTGCCTCTCGACGAAATTGATCTGGTTTTGAGCATCGAAAAGTGCTTGCTGCAATGTATTTTGGAGCGCCAATGTGTTATTTAAACCTACCCCGGTGTACCAAAGGCCATTTGACCTTACACATACCACCGGGAAGCCCAACACATCCTCTTTTAAACCAATCGCTGGTGAACCTTTCAAGGTAGTCAGCGCCTTTAAATAAAATCTGCATTTTTTATCTTCTATGGCTCCTATTGGCACACGATAAACCGTTTGATTCCCCGCTCTACTTTTCAATTCTTTATCTAGAAAGGCTTGTAGCCCCCGACAAACAGCCTCTGCAGTTGTTTCTCCTGAACCGATTCCAATAAACTCCTCTGTAACGTTCACGCCAGTCCCAGCTGTCTGATTCTTGACTCTAAAATTATCTGAATCTACCATTTTTGACACATACATTTCAATGCCCTTAAGGCCAGCATTTCTTCTTGCTTCTTCATGTGTCATGCCCGAGCAGACAACTTCCGGCTGCAGTTCCGCCGGTCCCTCCGACACTGAGTCAACTGTCTGAACGTAGCACTGTGATAGAGGAAGCTGTGGCAAATTTCGTTCCTCCCAGGTATGGAATATACCTATTTCTTTCGAAGTTAATCGGCTGAAATATTCCAAAAGCAAACCCTGTTGTTCATCCCTATCCGATTCTTGTTTAAGTCTTTCATCAAGATCTTCAATCAGTTCGCACGCATAACTTTTAGACGTTACAAATGGATGTGTAATGAAAGAAAGCCAGTCTCCTTCCATTGTGTCAAGATTGAGCAGATAAATTTGATTACTTTGATTGGCATCAGCTATTCTAGTAGCCCTTTTGAAAAATTCGAATGCTGATACATTTGCCAAAATCGCTCCTGATGTGGAAGAGAAGCCATGAGACTGCTCATCAGGTTGCACGAAGGATTGATGAATTCTGCGCCATGCAGACTCAAAGCACCCTTCTGATTCTGGATGAGTTAATGGACCGGAGAGCCCTACTTTTTCTAAATAGATGGCTGGGAGAAATGCCTTATTTTCTTCTTTACAAACTTGATTGAGATTCCTTAATTCATTTACATTTCCCTCCTGTGAAACATACAGGATCCAATCATAATGATTAACAGCTTCTTTCCAAAATTTTTTCCCCGCCCCTTTATGATAGGGCACTTCCACCATCTCCACATCGGAATCTGTTTTCCTCGCATGTTCCACCAGCTCATCCAGCCGCAGTCTATTGGTAGGAACGGTATCTGTTACCATGACAGTAAATTTTGGCAGTCCAGATTCCAATAAAGCCGCGACCAACGATGCAAGTAGTTGTCCAGAGCCGACAATCAAAACCTTTGCCTGACGATATACTTGAAAATGGTAAGCACCTGATTCGGAAAAATTCTCGATGAATTCAATTTGCGAAGCATATTTTTCAAGAATTTGACGATTTAATTGATGGGGAATATCCTTGCTGACATCACGAACAAACCCATTCTTGTACAACGTTTCTCCGATCTCGTATACCCTATTACGATACGGTGGCGTTAACCCTTCCGTCAAAGCTTCCAATGTTTGCTCTCCATTGAACATCGGCAGCAATTTTTCAATCCACTGATGGATGGTTTTGCCTTCCATTCGGAATGAGCTTACGTTATTTCTAAAATAGACACCCCCTTGTTGATCCGGGAGAAAAAATGTATCTCTTTTGGCCTTTAGACGTGAGGACGAGTTAAGTTCCGCCATGCAGATCCTCCTTATTCCTAATCATTACTCCTTGCGTATTATCAGTTTATGTAGGATTTTTTGTCCATTATGATAAACATACTAAAGAAGTGCCCCTTAGCAGATCCAGCAGGGACACTTCCTTTTCATAAAAATTTATCTGGAATTTTCAACCAGTCAATATACTGCTTAAATAACAACAACGCCGACACAGTTATAGCAGTTATAGTAGCCGCCATAATAACCACCATAGCATCCGCCACATCCGCCAAAACCAAAGCCGAAACAGCCAAAACCTCCACAGCGGAAACCTCCACAGCGAAAGCCGCCGCAACGAAAGCCACCGCCGCCGCAGCGAAAGCCACCGCCGCCACAACGAAAGCCGCCATGCAGGCGCGGATCTAGGTTCTGTAGATCCATTGGAACTAACTCACCAGTTTGATAAGGATCGATTCCTAATCCTTGCAGCTCATTTTGAAAATTGTACATTTTTTCCTCCCCTTTGTATCTAATCAGATGAAAACTAATTAGAGAGTTGAAAAGTAAATTATCAGTTTAGTATTAATTAAAACATCAGCTACGCTTTGTACTCTCTTCAACAAATTATGATTCCTTTTAGGTTGCTGTTACTAAATCAAGAGCCTATTTTAGAAGGAATAAAGGGGTGACCACTTACATGGCCACCCCCTCATCAACCGTGCATGACCTATTAAGGCATACGGCTTACCAACATGTTACATTACATTCTTTATTTACCCTCCGCACAGTTTATTTTACGAACCCTGTTGGGGTGTGAAATACTTCTTCTTTTATCTTATGACGAAAGTCCTTCCACATGGAAATAAAACAATGTTTTCCAGTTTTTTCTCGAAACTTTAACCAATTAAATAAAACCGAAACCGATGCCAAAACAGCCAAATCCACCGAAACAGCCGCCGCAACCGAAACCACAGCCGCCACAACCAAAGCAGCCACCACAACGGAAGCCACCGCAACGGAAACCGCCACAGCGTCCCCAAACACGTGTATCCTGGATCTGTTGACCAAATGGAACTACTTGACCAGTTAGATAAGGATCCATTCCCAACCCTTGCAGCTCATTATGAAAATTATGCATATTTTCCTCCCCTTTGTATTTAATAACATGAAACCTAGGTAGAGAGTTATAAAGTAAATTATCAGGTTTGAAGAAATTTAAACATCTCATTCGCCGTGTACTCTCTTCAACAAATTATGATTCCTTTTAGGTTGCTGTTACTAAATAAAGCGCCTATTTTACGTTGAAGGATTTATTAATGATTTAAAATATTCCTAAAAAAATTAACACTTCTCTGTTAAAACAAAGAAACCCTCCGGAGTAAATGACCGGAGGGTTGATTTTATTTTCCACAACACTTCTTATATTTCTTCATGCTTCCACAAGGACATGGATCATTTCTGCCAACTCTTTTGTTTTTAACTGTTTTTAATGGTTGCAATTCGTTTTTCTCTAAAGCAGATAATTCAGAGGCAGTATGGCCTTTTAGCAACCACTTTCTAGTATTATTCATGAGATTAACGACCATTACCATACAATCTTGTATTGTATGAAAATCATTTAATTCTAGCCTACTTTGTAAAAATTGAAGGATATCACTCGAATTTTCTCCAATTTGTGCAGCATATAAGCATTCTTCTACAATACCATCCGCCTCGTTCCTGCTAATGGTATAATTTTGGGTAATAAAATTTACAAACTGTTTATAGCTTTCGTTTCGTTCAACATAACCAGGTTCACCTGCAGTTAGCAATTGCTCCTTAGAAAAAGGATAAAATGCCACACCCATTCGTTTCTGCTGCTCCTGTTTCACTTTTTCCGGATCAAATACTCTCGCATTAGAGAACCCATATTGATCAATTCGAATTTCTCGATAATAGATTGCAGCAGCATCTATCACCGATAGGTATTCTGATACATTTAAAGGTTCCTTTAGATAATTTTCTAGCAACTTTACTAATTCTGTCATACTTAAGGAACCATAATAATAAAGGAGACCTTGAGTAAGTTTAATCCAATTCGTATTTCGTTGAACAATTGATAATATCGATACGTTTGTAACAAGATTGGCCGATTGTTCCACAATTTCCTCTGGCATTACTACTACCTTATTTCCTTCAAGCGTCCCTGAGAAGAGTAAACCTTGAGAACGGAAGAATTCAATTTGAAAATCGTCTAAAGTTGGAGCGGTAATATATCCGCCTTGTTTGCCAATTTTCATTATTAAGTTGAAACGATCCTTATCAAATGACAAATAGCTCTTTTCTATCAAGACAGGAATTTTTTCTTGCAGAAGCAAGATTAATTCCGCTTTTTTTAGGCTACTAGCGTTTTTTATTTCTAACCTTCTACGAATCGCATTCAATTCGTCTCTCGTTAGATTATGAAGACCATCAGCAAGTGAAAAAGGAAGGGAAATTTCATTCCAGTTTTTTTTATCCCTTTTTTCCTTAGCTTTCGTTGTTGTTTCTTTTAGCTTTTCTATAGCAAAAAGCACCTTTCCATTTGCATCTCTTTCTATATCCTTCATTGCAAAATCACCTCAAATAATCCAAACCTGTTTAAATAGTTTCGAAAAAAATACTACTTATTATATCATACGAACGAATAGACAGATAGATTGTTGATTTCGAAACTTTTTTCGAATAATAAACTTACCTTGTTTATAACAAAAAAACTAGTCTTTCATACACGAAAAATTATTCTAATATATCATTAATAAAGTGTTATTTCGTGATTTTTAGCATTTTCCCTCTAAATAAGTATACTAATATACTAATTGCAAGAAAAGATTTGGCCACCTTGAAAATTTTTCATTGAAAGCTAAATGCGTCTGAGAGCGAATCTCAAACGATGCTAAAAGGCGTATTAATGTTTTATTTTTCAAGTTGTTGAATTCTCTGTATAACCAATTATGGTATGATAAAATCAGCTAACCATTTTAGGAGTGAAAACATGAGTGTCCATAAAGATTTAATTAAACATGCCGCGAATCAAAATAAATGCTACCAAGAGTTCCAGGCTCTGGATCAACTGCGTGAAAGCTATATTGAAGAAGCCGTTGAATTATGTAAACAAGGCTACCCCTTCTCGACCGAAAAAATAAATGAAGTAACCAATAGGATGAATAAGATAAACTTACGATTTGTTCCGGAACGGAAAATTGTAACGGTTGAAATGGTTCAAGAATATGTGAACTCATTTACAAAATAATGAAACAGGTGGTGGCGGCTACGATTTCCTTAACCAAAAGACGACGAGAATTTTTAGACCAGATTTGGTATCAATATCAGAATACCAATCTTCCTGTCCATTATTCGGAAGTGGCCGAAGCGATTGGTGTGAGTAAATGGACTGCCTATGATGTATTAAAAAGCCTTGAAGGCCAAGGACTATTAAAAAGAACTTATAATGCCAATGAAAATGAAACAGGCCGCTCCGTTGTCGTCTTCTCACCTACAGATTTGGCAGGTCATCTGTTCCAAAAAGAAAGAAGAGGAATTTCAAATACAGATGAATGGGAAATGATTCTTAACGAGGTAACAGACTTAATTAAAAGCCACCAAGATCTCCCGTTGATGGATGCAATCAATACTATTTTGGAGTTAATGAAAACCGTTGATGTTAAGCTGAAATTCTGCGCCTACTTCCTTTGCGTGCTCATTTTATTTTTGAATAGCCTCGGGGATGCTATAAAGGATTTAACTGTTAATGTTGTGAATTCATCACAGGAATCAAAAATCCAGCTGTCGGTATTTGTTGGTGCTGTTGTCGGAATGATTATTCAGTCTGTGGGTGAGGAATTAAGCCCTGAAATGATCACGTTGGTAAAGCAGTTTTTTGATAATGTCAATCAACTAGATTCAGTTGAATTGGACCTATTAATCGAGTTCATTAAACAAAGTTAACAATGCTTAGCCAGCCTTAAATATAGGTGGGTGGCTTTTTTTCTATTACAGATTTATTTTTCTGAATATTAATTATATTCATAATATTTTTCTTGACATATCTAAATTAAATGCGCTATAAAAGTATTATAGATTTTTGGGCTTTTGGGTTCAATTCCCCTCTTTTTGGGTCTTTTGGGTATCCTGTTGTAAGTTTTTAAACTTCGTAGACTGCAATATAAGCTACAATCATTTTTAATAAAAAGTGAGGTTATGTTATGTATAAGGTGTATTGCAGGTCTTTTCAAGGAGTGATGAAAATAGCTTCCACCTTCATGCCTTGGCGGGAACCTGAGCTCTTAGTGGGAGAAAATAGTTTAAAAGAATTGCCGAAACTTATAAAACGGAATAATATTGAAACCGTTTTAATCGTGACCGACCAAGGAATTGTATCAGTTGGACTAATGGACAATTTTCTGAATGACTTGCGAGCTGAAGGAATCGACTATTTCATTTATGACAAAACCGTCCCAAATCCAACAATTGATAATATTGAGGATGCCTTTCGAATGTATATGGCATATAATTGTAACGGGATTGTCGCCTTCGGCGGTGGATCGCCAATGGATTGCGCCAAGGGTGTCGGTGCCCGGGCAGCAAGACCAAATAAAAGCATTCCTCAAATGAAAGGTGTATTAAAGGTGTTGAAAAAAATGCCTCCTTTGTTTGCGATTCCCACCACAGCCGGTACAGGCAGTGAAGCAACCTTAGCCGCGGTTGTTTCTAATCGCGAGACACATGAAAAATATGCCATAATGGACACATCACTTATTCCACATTATGCTGTTCTAGATCCATCACTTATCGTTAAACTTCCCCCCCATATTACGGCAGCAACCGGAATTGATGCCTTAACACATGCAGTTGAAGCATATATCGGCAAAAGTAACACGAAGGAAACCACCAAGTACAGTTTAGATGCGGTGAAATTAATCTTTGAAAATCTCTATGAGTCCTATACAAACGGGTCGAACATCCAAGCACGCACGAATATGCAGAAAGCTGCCTATTTAGCGGGAATGGCGTTCACACGGGCCTATGTTGGTTATGTCCATGCCATTGCCCATACGCTTGGTGGATTTTATTCTGTTCCACATGGTCTGGCAAATGCGATTATTCTCCCCTATGTCTTGGAGTATTACGGTGAGTCCGTTCACAAACCTTTAGCCGAGCTTGCAGAACTTGTTGGTATTGGTGATTCCACGGATACCACTGAGCAAAAGGCAGTAAAGTTTATCGAAGCGATAAAGATGCTTAATGATAGTATGGCGATTCCGAAAAAAGTAAGTGGGATTGTTGATACCGATATACCAATAATGGTTGAACGTGCATTCAAAGAAGCGAACCCATTATATCCTGTACCAAGGATTTTAAATAAGGATGATTTATTTACTCTTTACCAATTAATAAAAGAATAACGGGGATCTAAGGTGGTTAATGAAATGGAAAATTACAATTCCATAATTGCTAAGCAAAAGGATTTTTTTCGATCTGAAGTGACCAAAGATGTTTCATATCGACTCGAAGCACTTCACAAATTGAGAAACGGTATTAAAAATAATGAGCAAGTGCTAATGGATGCCTTGAGGGCGGATTTAAATAAATCTGAATTTGATGCGTATACCTCTGAAATCGGTTTTGTACTAGAGGAATTACGATTTACGCTTAAACACTTACGTTCTTGGGTAAAACCAAAAAAGGTTAAAACACCGCTAACGCATATTGGCTCCCGCAGCTACATTTATTCGGAACCATACGGGGTTGCGCTCATCATCGCACCCTGGAATTATCCCTTTCAGTTGGCGATTGCCCCGTTGATTGGTGCCATTGCCGCTGGAAACTGTGCAGTTATCAAGCCTTCAGAATTAACGCCGAAAACATCTGAAATACTAGGGAAAATCATTAGTGATTTATACCCCGAGGAGTACATTTCCGTTGTCCAAGGAGGCGTAGAAACAAGCCAAGCACTCCTGAATGAAAAATTTGATTATATCTTCTTTACCGGAAGCGTCCCTGTTGGAAAGGTCATTATGGAGGCCGCAGCAAAAAATTTAACTCCAGTGACATTAGAATTAGGCGGAAAAAGTCCTTGTATCGTCCATAAAGATGCCAATCTAAAGCTGGCAGCCAAACGAATTGCCTGGGGGAAGTTCACCAATGCTGGACAAACCTGTATTGCCCCAGATTATTTGTATCTTCATAAAAGCATTAAGGATCAATTCCTCCAACAATTTAAGGAGACAACGATTGAATTGTATGGGGAGCATCCGTTAAACAATGTTAATTTCACCAGAATCGTGAGTGGTCGACACTTTCAGCGATTGTGCTCCTTCTTGGACAATGGGGAACTTTTTATGGGAGGCAGCGCTAATCAAGAAAAGTTATCAATTGAGCCGACAGTCCTAACACATGTCACGTGGGAGGATCCGATTATGCAGGACGAGATCTTCGGGCCGATTCTGCCTGTTCTTGAATATGATGAACTCTCAGAGGTACTTGAAGGAATTCACCGTCATCCGAAACCGCTCGCACTCTATATTTTCACAGAAAATAATGCGATACAAAAGGAAGTATTAAATGGCATCTCTTTTGGCGGCGGTTGTGTGAATGACACGGTTTATCATTTTGCCTCCCCTTATCTTCCTTTTGGCGGTGTTGGGAACAGCGGGATTGGCGCCTATCACGGAAAAGGCAACTATGATACTTTCTCCCATCAAAAAAGCGTTCTCAAACAAACGACCTTATTTGATATCCCGTTCCGTTACCCAGATGTGAAGAACGGACTGAAAAAAATTAAGCTTTTCATGAAGTAATCAAAGTCCATTAAAAAAAGATAATTTAGCAAGACCGAAATAATAAAAAGCTATAAGAATAAAGGAGAAAACATATTAGATATGTATAAAATATTTTCTCCTTTTTTTAATAATCAAAGCTCACGTCTGTTGAAGAATATTAATTGCCTAATTAAAACAAAAGAATTCGTTTTTATAAGTGCATTTCTTCAAAATCAACATACCTAAACTATGATTTTATAAAACTTTCGACAAAACTGTACCATAGGGGGCTTTATCCATATTCTTTATATTTTAATCAAAACTTTCCCTTCATAATTACGGCTTTCAATTAATTTATGAGCTTTGGCAGCATCTTTTAAATCGAATACTTGAGCAACGGGAATAGAAACTTTTTTTGAAGCAAATAGCTCTAGAACTTTTGCTGCAACAGATGCTAAGCGTGATCGATTATGCTTTCGGGTTGTTCCTAAGCTAAAACCTTTAATATTCCTACAACTACTATGTACATCGCTTGTTTTAATCGTACCTGCCTTGCCACTACTACTGCCAAATTGAACAAGTGTACCATATAACGCTAAACAATCTAAGCTCCTACTAGTAACTTCCCCAGCAACTGAATCGAAGATTACATTGGCGCCCTGATAGTTTAGGAGGTTTATTTCGTTCTCAGTTGTTTTATCATAAGTAAGATTAATTTTTATCTTGAATCTTCATTGCAAGTGTATTAATTTTTTCTTCTAATAAATTTGTAAAATGGTCCCGTTGTTCTTTTAAATTAGAAATATGTATTGGTTCACCAAATATTAGATATGCTTCCCTCTTAATAAATAATTCTTTAAAACTATTAGGTCCTACATATGCCGCGGGTATGATAGGTACTCTTGACCGCTGAGCAATTGTAATTGCTCCTTGTTTTAAGGCATTTTGCTCTTCAATTCTAGTTCCGCTAGGAAAAATACCTACAACTTCCCCTTGGGACAGCAACCGATATGGAATTTTTAAAACACTCGGGCCGGGATTATCCCGGTCAACAGGAAAGGCATTAAGTTTTCTCAAAAACCATCCTATCAACCTATTAGAAAAGAGTTGCTTCTTTGCCATGTAATGAATTTTGGTTGGTAATAAAGTGATTCCCAAATACAAGACATCAATCCAACCTGTATGTGTACAAGCAATAACAAAAGCCCCCTCTTTAGGGATATTATGTTTGTCATAAACATGAAGTTTTCCAAAGACACGCAAAGTAATCTTCAA
The DNA here is from genome assembly GCF_001026695.1 of Neobacillus vireti. GTDB lineage: Bacteria > Bacillota > Bacilli > Bacillales > Cytobacillaceae > Neobacillus > Neobacillus vireti. The sequence continues at coordinate 319,546 of NZ_LDNB01000017.1, read as the reverse complement.
AAAATAGGCAACAAATTGATACAAGATTTCTTCCTCCATTCACCTTACACATACGATTAGTTATCATGTAGAAAAGAAAAATGATGGTTCCATATTGGATATATTTCAGTCCAAATAACATTTCAATAACATAGATAGCAAGGTAAACTAATATTCTTAATTGATGAGCATCTTATATCACGATGCCCCTATTTTTATTAGTTATTTAGATTCCAAGTTAGGATAAGACCTAAATGTGTAAGTCCTCCTCCAAAACCATATAATAACAAAGTATCTCCATTGCGAACTTTTCCATCTTCTATTCCCAGATTTAATGATAATGGAATCGAAGCAGATGAGGTATTTCCAAAGTACTTCATACTAGTCAATGTTTTTTCTATGGGAAATCCGGATTTTTCACATATTGATTCAATCATCCTTAGATTAGCACTATGTGGTATAAACCAATTGATCTCCTCTTCGGTTAGACCTGTCTTGATCAATAACTGTTGTATTCCTAATGGCAAAGTACGAGACGCCCATTTATATACTTCCCTACCATTCTGAACCATTTTTCCAGTTGAGTTTAAAGGGTTACCATCCATAGTAGCTGCAAAGGTTGTTCTATAAACATTAATGCCTCCTTCACCATTAGTTCCCATATGACTAGCAAGGAAACTAGGATTTTCTTTATCATATTCGACGAGCACAGCACCAGCACCGTCCCCAAATAGAATACAGGTAGTTCGATCTTTATAGTCAGTTACTTTTGATAATGTCTCAGTTGCAACAACTAGAATCTTTTTATGTGCTTCGGATGTAATTAAGTTGTTAGCTAAATGTAGAGCATAAGTAAATCCTGCACAAGTAGCATTTAAATCAAAAGCTCCTGTACTAGGGATATTGAAATGATTCTGAATTTGGCATGCTACACTTGGAAATGCATAGTCAGAAGTTGTAGTTGTTACTATAATACAATCAACATCGTCTAAATCTTTCTTATATTTTTTTATTAAATTCTCAATAGCATGATAAGCTAAATTAGAAGCATACTCTTTCCCGCCAGCAATTCTCCTTTCCTTTATACCAGTTCTCTGAACAATCCATTCATCATTAGTATCCACCATCTTTTCTAAGTCTTCATTTAATAATTTCTTTTCAGGCACATAGGTACCAATAGCTGTAATACGGGCTTTAGATTTAATCATAAGACTATACCTCACTTTTCTATTTATTATAATTTTAATACCTGGTATTAGTACCTAGTATAAATTTTGATGAAAAAAAAGTAAAGTGAAACGACATTTTGTAGATCCATCTTTATTTATTTTTTGAATGTCTTTAATGTAAATTACTATCTGTAGAGACATCAGGATATATTTATTCAACAATATGGCCTACAAAAAAAGACCCGCCTTTTTATATGCGTGCCTTGATTTCTATTAGGTTTTAGATTATATAATTTTCAATTTATATACCCTGTTTCATTTTAGTGTAGTTAAAAAATTTTGGTTAACCTTTTTTTGAGTATAGTTAATTTCATTAAAGATTTTCTAATATATTCCCATTCCGGGATTCTTCGTTAAAGGTCAAAACCTCATCGACTGGCTGGTAGGATTCCCCATAAAAATGTTGGTCCTTATAGGTGTGAATCAAATCATAGGTTTTTTTCATGGCTTTAAATATCATTTCTTCCGATTCATTATGTGGTGCCCAATAAAGGATTTCCATCTTATTAATCTCATTTGTCGCAAGTGATCTTCTCTCGTACCCGATAGATTCCGCATGCTCAAAGCCTTCGCGTTTATAATAACGGAGCCTTTTTTCTGTATCACTGTCCTTATAATTAACTGGTTCTACTTCAAGGATGATCGGTTTTCCCTTGCTTTTCATTTTTTCCATTAGTTTGTGACCAAGCCCCTGGCCGCGGGCATTCTTCGAAACGAATAGATAATCGATAAAAACAAAATTGTCGAGCTCCGCATACATTAAAACATGATTGGGCCCTTCATCTTTATGATAGATTTCAGAACGCTCTTTAAGCAAAGTTTCCATATGCTCTCTTGATTTCATTTCTTCAACCGGAAAATATTGATTTAACTTTTCATACCAATGCATAAACATACTCCTTTATTTCATGTTAATTTTCATAATGGAAGTATGTGTTATTATTTAGATTTAATACGGATTACCTATCACTTGGAATATTTGTACTCAGAAAATTTACGAGGGTTGATTCTCAAAATATTATTTAAAAAAACACGTCTGAGATAAAATCAAACGTGTATATCTTTATTTATATTCGATTATGGTCTGCTCGCCAATTTTGAATCGCTTTCTTAATTTCATTCGGTTTTAAATTTTCCTCTGCTGCCCGCTTACTTAACTCAGGAAATTCCTTGTCACTTGCAAAACGTAACGCTACCACTTGCGCGAAACTGAGTTTAGGATCCAATAACTCACCTGTTAATACATAGTAACGAAGGTTCTCTTCCGCACGAATTGCCCGATCTTGGGCCTTTAATGGATATAACCGTAAAAGTACTGCGATGATTACAATGATTATCATCATCAGAAAAAGGATTATCGATAGAAGTATGTTCTCCTCCTGAATGATGGAACGAACCATATAGACAATAGTAGTTACTAACGTTCCTAATAATAATAACTGCAAAACATAATGATAAATCGGATGCACTCGAACATGTGATTGATAATCTTGTTTCCTCATTTTCCTCCTCCTCATCCTATTCCCATTTAAACACATAGCTGGCAATGATAAATGCGCCAACAAGCCAACCGCCTAAGATTAGTGCCTCTGTCCCTAAGCTCAGAAACGAAGCACCAACATTCATCGTTTCTCGTAATGCGTGGCTAAGATGGGCAATCGGTAAAATCTGAACAATTGGCTGCAGAAATTCCGGCATATTTTTAATCGGGAAAAACACGCCTCCCAAAAATAGCATCGGAAAGGACAGAAATCCGGCAATTGGCCCTGCACTTTCTGGTGTTTTAGCGATGCCTGCAATAATAAATCCAATCGCCATAAAAGCCAGTGTCCCTAAGATGACAAAACTGATTAATGTAAACCACGACCCGCGGACTTCAACACCAAAAATCAAATTGCCTACTCCTAGAACAATAAGCGCTTGCAGCCCATTCAATACAAGGCGGGCAGTAATTTGCGCCGCAATAAAAGTAGATGCCTTTAAAGTGGTTCCTTGCATTCTTCTTAAAATTCCCCGCTCTCTCCAGGCAGCAATTTGACCAGCAACACCATTCAAGTTGTTACTCATAATCATCATCGCGACAATCCCTGGCACTAAAAAATCAATATACTTAATATTTAGCGTTTCGACCCCTTTCATATCCATTGCAACTACAGGATGATAATCCAGGATGCCTTTACTAATTCCATCAACAATATTACTTACTACCTGAAGACCGACTTGTGATACGGCTATGTTCGTTTCATTGAAGTAAACAGGAAGTAAGTAGGGGGCATTTTTTGCTGGTGGACTATTTAAGCTTGTATCGTATCCTTTGGGGATGACGACAACTAGCTGTAAATCATCTTTTTTCAATTTGTTTAAAGCTGTACTTTCGCCCTTTTCAATTTGGACAGTTAATGCTTTGTTATCAATTAGTGTGGTTATTAATATCTTTGATTGAAACGATTAGTCTTGGTCTACAACACCAATTGTTAAAGAAATTCCATTACCATTTGCTAAAAATGAACCCATGATCACCATGAGGAAAAGCGGAAAAGCCAGCGTCCAAAACAAGACCTGACGATTCCGAAGGAAAATCCGCAGCTGCGATAAAGTTAGTTGCCAGTAAGCTCTCATCCTTCTCTTAAACTCCTTCCGGTCATATGTAAAAACACATCTTCTAATGTAGCTGTTCTTGTTTGCAAATCTGTTAATTTAAGTTGTTTATCCGAAGCTATCTGAATCAAACTTGTTAAGGTGAGTTGAAGATCATCTGTATATAGAACAAAAACATCCTTATGATTCCCAACCTTTGTTACACCTTCGATTTCATGTAACTCCACTTCAGCGGATTCATTTTCAAACCGAAACTCCACCGCACTATCTGACTGTAGGTTTTTTACAAGCTGGGACGGTGTGTCTAACGCAATAAGCTCGCCTTGGTTCATGATCGCAATTCGGTCACATAATACATGTGCCTCATCCATGTAATGGGTGGTAAGGACAATGGTTTTCCCTTTCTTTTTTAATAGGAGGATAATATCCCAAAGTGTTCTTCGTGCCTGTGGGTCAAGCCCTGTTGTTGGCTCATCTAAGAAGATGATCCATGGGTCATGAACAAGTGCCAGGGCAATGGCCAGTCTCTGTTTCTGTCCTCCTGATAGACTTTTAATCCGACTTTTCCTTTTCTCGGCTAGCAGCATCTCCTCAATTAATGTAGGAATGGAAACCTGTTTCGGATAAAAGCTTGCGTATAAATGTAAGATTTCTTCAACTGTAAGCAGTTCAAAGAGTGACGTCGATTGTAATTGAACACCGATGACCTCTTTTACCTTTTTTAATTCTTTTTTGATGTCAAATCCACCAACGATCGCTGTCCCTTGATCGGGTTTTCTAAGCCCGACCAACATTTCTAACGTTGTGGTTTTTCCCGCACCATTTGGACCGAGAAGACCGAAAACTTCTCCTTTTTGAACCTGAAATTCGACTCCCTTTACTGCTGTGAAATCGCCATATGTTTTCACTAGATTGATTACTTGAATGATTTCTTCTTGAGAACCCATTTTTCACACTCCAATTATTAAGCATACATGCTGCACTGTTCGTTTAATCATCATTCTTGATAATTTGTGGTCACTTGTTCTTGTTAAAAACAACTCTAAATACCAATATTCTACAAAAAATAGTTTATTCCTCTAAAAGTAAAAACAAATACCAGTTCGGTAACTTAGCAAATATTTTGAATTACTGGAAATAAAAAAGAAACCATCTTAGTTATCTCCTTTTTGACAATGGATGACCAAGATGGTTCGTTTAATTAGCTTTTTTGCAGTTTTTTTCGAATCAAGATTACTGAGATTCCCCCGCAAAGGACAATAATCGCCGCTAAAATATAGATTGGCTTAAGTACGGAGCTGCTTTCTTCAGGAGCCCCGCCGTCCCGTAACAGTTCGTTACTATTTGCGGTCATAATTACAGCTTGCTGTCCGCCATCTACAACGGTTACATTTTTCTCTCCAAAAAACTCAATTATATATTGGATTGTTTCTTCGTTATAAGGCTGCACGCCAATTTCAATGGTATTTTCTAGTGGTGCGGTGTGCGTAACCGTAATGCCTTTTTCAGCTAACTCCTCTTTTTTATCTTCAAAAATAATTTTATCGACCTCTTTTTGTTTCTCAAGCATAGCCGCATTTGGCTCAGCAGCAAATGTTGTTAAGGTTGTCATAAATGGAACGCAAAGCCCCAATATAAATGCCATCAGCATTTTAAGTTTCATTTTATGTTCCTCCCAATTTATTATTTAAATGATTTCGCAATTTTTACGGCTTCTTCAGTAGGGATAGCCCCTATTATCATGTAATGGATATCATTCAGATACCAATGAAGCTCAGTATCCGTATTCTCGTCCACCGGTATCAGATACCCCTTGGTCCCGTTAATATCTAGCTCTTCAAATCGATGTGGTATGTCCTCCAACATGTTTCTTTCGATGATCACTAAATATGATTGATCTTCATGGAAATAAGTGAAAACAAGCTTATTGATCTGCTCCTTACTGCTGCCATAACCATAAATGCCATCCAATTTATATTGATCCGGGGTATAGGTCGGTAACAGAACATCAGTCCCGAAAACTTGTCTTGCTTCGTTCTCACTGTTCAAAGCCCATGACTTTCTCACAAGTGGATCAGTGGAGTTATTGCCCTCACTTCGAAAAAGGGTGGGGTTATCCAATGTTGTCTTTGGCTGGGCCTGATTTGAATTATCTTCTCTTAATAACCAACTAGAAAAGAAGACTAGGCAAACAGCCGCAGTGACCAACATGGTGCTGTAAACTCTTCTTTTCCGAAAAAATGCTAACCAGGTTGGTCCATTTCCCTTTTGATAATCTACGGTTAATTTTTCCCTCACTTCGTCTTGAAGCCGTGAATGGAAATCCAGCGATTCAAACAATGTCTGATCTAGTTCTTCCGATAACACTTTCTTTATGTCTTTTTTCGGATCAGTCATTTACTGAAACCCCTCCTTTTCCAGTAGTCCTCCCAATAATTTTCTCGCACGATGGAGTCTCCCGCGAATGGTACCTTCTGGATCGCCGGTCGCTTTTGCAATTTCTAACGTATTAAAATCCAAGTAATAGAATAAATAGAGTACCTCTTGATAATGTAGAGGCAATGTTAAAACATGCTTTAAAATCTCGGTCCTGTTCATCCGTTTGATAACTTCTTCCTCAAGGTTTCTCGTAATGGGTTCATTTATGAAAATAGGATCGGATGGAATCTCTGCGGATCTCTTTAATCGTAAATGGTCTCGACAGCGATTAATCGTTATTTTAATCAGCCACGTTTTCACACTGCTGTCGCCACGGAATTTCGTCCAGTTTCGATAAGCGAGCATAAAAACCTCTTGACTAATATCTTCAGCAAGATGACGATCACCTAAGTAAAAATAGGCTGTCCGCAACACAAGTGTACCGTATTGATTCATCATATCTTCAATCGCGGCAGAAGGATCTTTAGAGAAGTTTAGGTTGTTATCTTTGTGGGAAGGCCTTCCCATTTGACCACCTCCACCATAATAGACGGGTAGTAAAAGATTTGCGCTACACTCTTTGAAAAAAAAAAAAGACCGAATCAACATTTGTTGAATCGGTCACGAATTTTGAAGATTATTATTTTACTTTACTCATGTTTTTTCCAATTATTCATCCTGTTCAGGGTAGAAGTATTCATAGGTTAGTTCATTACCATTTAAAGTGATGGTAACTTCATTCTGGAAGACTACTGAAACAAAGGTGGTTGATAATCCTTTTCCGGATTTCTTCTGCCAACTGACATCCTGGAGAATTTTTTCTACATATTGATGATAGGCCTTATTGGATGCACCTTCCCAACGATATACTTCGTAATTACTAGATGTATCAGAAACTGGTTCTAAGTCAACTGGGTAAATCATCCTTTCGTAGCCATAGGTCACGTAAAGCGGTTCATTATGATGATAAGATTTTTTCCCTTTAAGCTCTAATGTTGTCATAGCTTTAAAAATGTTTGCGTACTCAAGCTTTGGATAATCAAACGTAAACTGTAGCCATTTTTCCGCTGTCAAAGGTATAAAGAAGTAATACCTGATGGCGACGTCCTGCATTTTTACGTGCTCAATATACATATTGGTTTTATAAGGAAAATGTTCAAGTTCTTTGTTAACAAACATCGATTTAGATGCGATTGTTGCGTTCTTTTCTGTTTCGGTCAATTCTTGTACGGTTCCAAACGGAATCGGATTATTCTTGTAATAAAGCTCTAATTGCCCGCCTATTTTTTTACTTGTGACATCCTCAAGATTCCAGCTGAATAATTGATCATCAACTGTGAAATAGTCAGCATTATTTAGCTTAGGGCTCTTCTCCAACAACATGAACAGAAATCCTCCAAAAATCACAACAAGCAATGAGGCGGCGACGATGCTTTTCCAATGCAGGAATTTAAATGGACGAGCTTTAGAGGGGGCTTGTGCGATTGATTGTCTAATTCTTCTTCTGATTACATCTTTTTGCTTGTCTGTTGACCCAACTTGCTTTAGCAGCTCCCATTGATCATTAAATTGGTTGTTCGCCACGGGTTTCCCCTCCTTTTTCGTTCATTTTCCTAAGAGATTGCATTGCCCTTGATAATGTTTTTCTAACTTTTGCTTCTGACCAATCGAGAATCTCCGCTGCTTCTTTTGTTGAACACTCTTCAATCTTGAGTAACGTAATCACGAGACGATAATTTGGTTTCAGTGATTGTATATATTGCATTTGCTGGAGTATTATCTCCCGATTCTCGATTAACTGTTCAACATTAATCGAGGAAGGTATTTCATGAGAAAAGCCAATCACGTTAAAAAGCCTTTTTCGTTTTCGTTTGCGAATTTCATCAAGGACCAAATATCTCGCAATTCCAAACAGCCATGTTTTCGCAGCTGAGCGGTTTTCAAATCGCTCAAGTCCTGTGAATGCCCGCAAAAAAGTGTCGTGAACCAAATCCTCGCATGATTGCTTATCACCAATCATAAATAAAATAAACCGATAAATATGATCATAATACTGTTCATACCAGTCCATCACAAGCTCTTCTTTGTCCTTACTCAAGCCCCCATCACCTTCTTTTTTTCTTTCTTACTCATAAGTCGTCATGAAGCAAAAAATGTGACACTTTTTTAAAATGGTATGTTGTTTTTATTTTTCATAGTGCCCGTCCGTGACTTTTTTTCCTGTCCTCGGGCAGTATGAACCTCTTATAGTGCCCGTTCATGTCTTTTTTTCCTGTCCACGGGCAGTATGAACCTTCCATTTTGCCCGTTCATGTCTTTTTTTCCTGTCCTCGGGCAGTATGAACCTCCCATTTTGCCCGTTCGTGTCATTTTTCTCTGTCCACGGGCAGTATGAACCTCCCATTTTGCCCGTTCGTGTCATTTTTCTCTGTCCACGGGCAGTATGAACCTCTTATAGTGCCCGCTCGTGACTTTTTTCCCTGTCCGCGGGCAGTATGAACCTCTTATAGTGCCAGTTCGTAACTTTTTTCCCTGTCCACGGGCACTATGAACCTATCATAAAAAATAGACCGCCAAGAATGGCAGTCTATCGTTACATGTCAAATTCCCATTCATCTCTAAGATTTAAATAGAGTACAAGCAGTATGTTTTCCAAATCCTGTTCGTTTTTCCCAAGCACATCTTGTCCAATTTTCGGTAGCAGAATCTCGGAAATCTGTCTTGTGAGTTGATTCTTCTCCACCAATGGTAATTGTGTAAAACGACCGGCGTATGTATTCATTAGCTTCCAATCTCTCGCCGTAAAAGCCTTTATCGTCCATTCATCGATGATAAGATCATCCTTTGAAATCGCTCTGCTCGCGATTTCTTTTTCAATCGGAGTTAGTTTCTTTTTCCGTTTCGCCTTTCGCTCATGGACCACAATCGTTCCAGCGACAAGATCCCCCAGCCGCTTATGCTTCGAATGAAAAAATACCATGATAATCCCTAGAAAATAAGCTGTCGGCAACGTATCAATAATCCGTAACAGATTGCGGATAAAGCTTGATAGCAAGGTAATACTGTGACCATTTTCTTGGATGACTCTAATACCTATCAGCTTCTTGCCAATCGTTCTTCCGCCTGAAAAAAATTCAAATGCAAAAAAATATCCCCAATTAATGATAAACAAGGCAATAATCGTAATAGCTATAGGAAGAGTGTCCTCAAAGAAATAAAACGGCAGTGGTGACATTCCGTCCATAATCAGAAAGACAACAATGAGTGCCAGAATGTTAACAACGTTTAAAAGAATCTGATCAATGATAAAGGCTGCTGCTCTGCTGCCTAAACCAGCGACTTGAAATTGAAGCGAGACGTATTCCGGTGTTTTAATCTCCATTTGTCCTTGGTTCATAAGGTTTCCCCCATTCTCTATGGTGATTTTATCTAAAGCTGTTTCTATTTTTCTCTGAAATTATTATAATAAGAAGAATAGTAAAAAAATACATAATCGCGTAATGATAACAAGAGGTGTCAGAATGAATGTAAAGCAATTTGTAAAACTGCATCGTGAAGAATGGAAAGAGCTTGAACAGCTGGTGACCGCTTTAGGGAAGCGGCGAAATACGGTAACCGGGGCCAATATTACTCTCTTTCATCGACTCTATCAAAAGGCAGCCCAGAATCTTTCCTATAGTCAGACCTATTTTCCCACAGATGAAGTAACACACTATTTGAACGGTCTTGTTTCTAAATCACATAACTTGATGTACAAAGATCAAGTTTCAAGCCTAAAACAAATTCGTTATTTTTTCAGCACAAAATTTATTGGTTTATTATTAGAGCAGTGGAAATTTGTCTTGATCGCGCTGATTTTGTTTATCATTGGTGCCTTAGGGAGCTTTCTTTCAGTCATGAATGACCCGCTCCATATTTATTCGATTCTTCCGGCGGATATGGCTCAAGGCGTGAACCCTGAGCAGCTGGGAAGCCATGATGGAGCGGTTGACTCCTCCTTGATGTCTGCAAGTATTATGACGAACAACATCAAGGTTGCAATATTAGCCTTTGCCGGCGGGATAACATTTGGCCTATTGACCGTCTACTTAATGGTTTATAACGGAATTCTTATTGGTGCACTCGCTGCCCTATTTTGGCATCACGGCAAGTCCTATGATTTTTGGGCCTATATTGTCCCGCATGGGATGATTGAGCTGACAGCGATTTTCATTGCCGGCGGCGCCGGGCTGTTAATGGGCTACCAGCTCTTTGTTCCGGGACAATTTTCCAGAGGCTATCAGCTAAAGCGGCAAGCGAAACGGTCCGTGCAGCTCCTGCTGGGGACGATTCCCTTATTTGTTATTGCCGGCGTGATTGAAGGTTTTATCACACCGGCCGCCATCTCATTAGAAGCAAAGTATATTGTTGCCATATTAACGGTAATTGGTTTAATCCTTTATGTTGTCATTGGACGGCTAAGACTTCTGAAAACTACAAAAGGTTTTGATTCATAATCTCGATATAATGGGAAACGGCCGCAATCGCCAATTTCTCCTCCCGGGCCTCTATTAATTGGAGGCCCTGTTTTTCCCATTTTATTTTTTCCCGTTTCTTAATAACAATTTGCTGCTGGGCGATACTTTTCAGCATGGCTGCCTGCACGTCAATCGGCTCCGCTTTTGTTCTTTTTATTAGAGTCTGATCCTCAATCCCAATCATCAAAAATAGATGCCGCTGTCTTAGCCGCTTAAAAAAGATTAGCGCACTTTCCTCATGAAGAAACGTCCTTACGTCGCTGAATAATAACAGCAGACTTCGCTTCTTTTGCATCATTTCTAAATATTGCAGGACTGCTCCATAATTAGACTCGGCTGCATCCACCTGGAGATGATAAATCGCTTGGAGAATCGTCTGCAAATGGGCCATCCCTTTCGCTGGTGGAACAAAGACTTTTATTTCCTTCGAAAAAGCAAGAACAGAAACATAATCGCCTTTTTGCAGCGCCGCCACTGTTACGGTCAGCGCCGCTTCTAAAGCTCTCTCTAAGCGATTCCCTTTTGTCAATTCCGCCCCCATCATTCTCCCGCAATCAATTAAGATGGTAATATATTTCCCGTGCTCTGGCTCATACTCATTAGTCATCACTTCTTGGAGTTTCGCCGTTTGCCGCCAGTTGATTTTACGCGGATCGTCACCAACTACATAACTTCTAATCTTTGCAAAATCACCAACTCCACTACGCTGTCTGCGAATGTTCAGTCCTTCGTAAACGAGAAATTTTTGTGCATTTTCGAGATATTGTTTGGTTTCTGTTAAATCCGGCAGGACTTTTATAGAATCCTCTAATTCGACAGTCGTTTGCTTTTCCCATAAACCAAGGAAACTGGTATAGCGAAAATAAAGTTTGTTAATTTCATATTTACCTCTAACCAAGGCAGTCGTATCATAGGTTATCATTGTTGTGGATTCCTTTTGGGCCACGCCTGATACAGGGAATGGGAGTTCAAATGTCTGTGGCAATCCATCAATCAAACGGAAGGAACAAGCATGCTGGGAGTGATTGCTTACCTCCAGCTCCACCTGATAGGGTATCCCTCGTTCCAGCTCTGAGGGCAGAAAACGTTTAAAGCTAAGCTCCTTTTTCTTCGGTGAAAACAGTAAATCACCTAGACTGACAAAAAAAACAATCAAATTGACGGTGATGACGAATCCCCATGAAACCTCCCGAAAAGCTGTACCAATCACTAATCCAAGCGACAATACAATTACAGCCATCATAAACCGTTTAGTTGGTAAAACTCCTCTATCTTGGAACAGGAACCGACCCCACAAGTTCTTCAATGATCTGGTCAACGGTAGATCCCTCCAATTCTACATGCGGGGATAACTGAATTCGGTGTCTTAAAGCCGGTTTCGCGACCATTTTGATATCATCCGGTGTTACATAGTTCCGGCCTTTCATGTATGCCCACGCTTGCGCCGCTTTTCCAATCGATATTCCTGCTCTTGTACTTGCACCAAAGCGAATCGCTTCTGATTCCCGCGTTTTCCTGACAATTTGCATCGTATAATCGATTACATTTTCTCCCACCGTCACTCTTTCTATCTCTCTTCTAATCGATAAAAAACTGTCTAAATCAAGAATGGCAGAAACAATCTTTGCGTCAAAACTGTTTTCAATGACTTGCCTTAAGACATTTTTCTCTTCCTCAAAGGAGGGGAAATCAATGAGCAGCTTAAAAAGAAAACGATCCTGTTGAGCTTCCGGCAGCGGATAGGTTCCTTCAAATTCAATCGGGTTTTGGGTCGCTACTACAAAAAACACCTCTGGTAATGGATAGGTTTCACCTTGGATTGTGACTTGTTTTTCTTCCATTGCCTCAAGTAAAGCTGCCTGTGTCTTTGCCGGTGTCCGGTTGATTTCATCCGCTAAAAGAATATTCGTGAAAATCGGACCTTTTAAGGTTTGAAAGCTGCTTTCCTTCATATTGTAAATCGTGCTTCCGGTAATATCACTTGGAAGCAGGTCGGGGGTAAATTGGATACGATTAAAATCACCGCCAAGCAGACTGGCCAGAGTTCGTACCATTTGTGTTTTTCCGGTGCCTGGCACCCCTTCGAGCAGGACATGCCCCCCAGACAAAATCGCCGATAGCAAGAGCCTGAGATTTAGACTTTGCCCTAAAATCCGCTGCTCATATTTTTCTAAAAAGGCTGTTAATTCTTTGTTCATCCTTCCTCCACCTCTTTCCGTAATTGCTCAAGACTCCTTGACCAAAGCAAATATTCCTGTTTACTAACTTTTTCTTTTTCAAGTATATTGGTCAACCCAATTAAAAATGGGCGAATTTCATTTTCCTGCATCCCAATGTGTTGTCGCACTAAAAAACTAGACAGATCCTTCCATTCAATCCGATATGGAATTCGCCAACGCTCTTGTAATAATAATTTAAGATAGTCAGCCTGAATCAATAAGGAATCGTGGTACCGTCTGCCGCGGAGATACCAAGCCGTGATCGCCCGTATTCCTTCGTCACTAAAACGAACCGACTCTTCCCTTGGAACAAGCAGTGGTCCGAACCGCTTTCCTTTGAACCACAGCCACAGCATCATCAGCAGTATTCCTTGGAGAAGGAGCAGTAAAAACCACATCGGGTATACCGTCATAATTGATGAACCATTCTGACTGCCATGAATATATTCATCAAATAAAACAGTCCCTGTTTTTGCTTCATTGAACAAGTTGAGAACAAGTGCTAAATTGTCCTTCTTTAACAGGTTGTCATTTATCAGCCACTCTGGAGTAATCGCAACGATTAATTGTCCTTTGCCAACAGACCGTTTCAGTGCAATCGCACCGCCGCCAGCATCTTCAATACGAACCGCGTCATCCTTGTTTGTCACTATGCGGAAGGGAGAGTTTATTTCGGTCTTAAAGGTTCTCTGATTTTCCCCATACCATTTTACTTCATGATTGGGGGAAGGCTGCTTAGGAACCGTGTCCAAATCAAACATCCCTTTAGGATTGGTTTGGAATAAAAGAATCGTATTTCCGGCCTTCATAAAGTCCTGATAGGCCTCCATTTCTTCTGTTTCCGGAATAAAAGAAGGTTCAACCATCACCAGAAGTTTTTCTTCACCTTGTTTCGGAAGCTTCAGAGGTTCTGCTGTCCAGCTGTTAACACGAACTTCCTTTTGTAAATATGTATACAATGCCTTCAAACCGGTTGGAGAAGGAGAATTTGAGACATAATTGGGATATTGCTTTGGCTTTTGAGAGCTGACAAAAATACTAATCAGGATAAAAACGAGGAGCAGAACAGTCAACCAAATCCATCCCTGTCTCTTAGGTTTAAGGTTCTTCAAGTATTCTCCTCCGCCCTATCAAGTGTTTGCTCATATTCCTCAAGCATTCTTCCTACTTCCATTTGAAAAAGTTGATATTCTTTTTCTTGGACCTTCCGCTTACCATAGGTCACTTCATCAAATAATGCTGCAAGATCATTAAATTTCCCGGCCCATTGTTGATTGACTTTTCGCAGTTCCTCATAATACTCCCAATTGGTTTTCCAAATTCGTGCCTCAAGCCAATCCTTTTCGTGAAAATTAAGGAGGAGCGCTAAAAACAGGTGACGGGTAGCAAGCGTGTATTCTGCTAAACCCTCTTGTTTTTTAGCTTCCTGTAAATGCCTTTCGGACGACCAATTGATTTCGTTCATCGATTGAAGCGGCTTTTTGTTACGCAGCAGTTTATTTCGGTTGTGATTGCGGATCATAAAAATGGCTGCAAAGGCCAAAAAGAATACAACCACGACAATAATCACAATAAGAATGGGCCCAGAGGCACTGCCGGCAGATTCCATGGAAGGAAATAATTTCAGCAGCTGCTCGGCAATCCATTGTTTTGCTTTTTCCCATAAGGTTTCAATCAAGCCTTTGGATTCATTGTGATAAATCTGATATTCTTTTGTATTTAATATCTCTTTCAGTTCATCCCTTGCTTTATTAGCATCAAGCATAATCCTCACCTAACTTATTTAGGTATTTAGTTTAGATAGTTTTTGTGTTGTAATTCTCAATCATATCCTTTAAATCATCACCATCATGTCTCGTTTTTAAATCAAGATACATGACAGCATAGCCAACAGAGAAAATAATTGTCGTAATTAAGGTGGCGAGGTTTGAAATTAGTGATAACAACACACTATTACCTAAAGCGAGCCCAAACGTCATTTGAACTGCAAACTCAATAGCTGAAATTATTAAATAAAAGACGATATAAAGACCCATCAATGTCCAAGTACGTTTTCTGGAAAGTCTCCAGCTACGCTCTAATCCAGGTGAATCCTTGTCCAGCACGACAGAACCTAAGTAAAAGCTCCAGCGTGTTAATAACAGCCCGATTCCGACAGCAAAGCCTAAAAATAGCAGGATGGCCCCGAGAACGCCTAAAACGGGATTTGCCTGAAAACCAAAGATGGCCGTTACCGTAACGATGATAATCGGAATAAGGATAATCATAACCGTAATAATTCCGAATAAAATACTACTTCCGATTATTGGCCAAAATCGCGAAAACGCTTGTTTAATGACAGAACCTACGGTATATTCTTCGTTTTTCCGAATATTAGCAATGGCAAATAGGATCGCTGCTTGCGCCACCGGACCCAAAATCGCACCGATAAATCCAACAATTATGATTCCAATGTCAGCGCCCAAGCCGCTCGTATCAAGTGTTTCGGTTTCAGTAAAACCCGAAAGAATTTGTTCAAACCAAACATTCCCACTCCCAATCTCCCTAAAAAAACTAGTCCCGGAAATCAGCTGCATAATTGCTTGAAGCAAATAGACAGGTCCCATGAAAATAAGTATTATCAAGAAAAAATCTTTAAAGCGATTTTTAGTTAAACTAAAGGTATGGTCCAGTATTTCCCCAAAACCTTTTGGTTTGCTAAACTTTGTATCCATAACCGAAATCCTCCTAGAAACAATTGTAATAAAACATATTTTAACATTATTCTGATATTTATACCGTAGATAGTTTTAAAAAAATAGCGAATGTATTAGAAATGGAAGTGTTTAATTTCATTATTCCTTTTTGACTACTTCTTGCGGGTTCTCATAGACAAGCCAATCGGAACCTTTGATTTTGTTAGATGCATCAATGATTTTTTTCTTTACTCGCTCTTGTTCTGCACCAGTTAATTTTGTTGGCTGATAATTATTTCTAGAAGAAACAGATGAAATGGAAAATGGCACAACGTTGATTTCTTTTTTATCGATTAACACACCATTTTTCAAATGAAAGGTTTGTTGAAATACAAATGTATCCTTGTCCCTTGGGTTTCGATTTCCGCCAAACATAAAGTTGCCTAAACTATAGACAATAAATTTTCCATTATATTCTTCTATTCCCTGGACTACATGGGGATGATGGCCAAGAATTAGGTCTGCACCGCTATCGATTGTAAAGCGGGCTAGCGATTTTTGAGATTCATTCGGCACATACTGGCTCTCATTGCCCCAGTGATAGTGAATAAGAACAATCTGTACCCCTTGATTTCTTAGGTTTTTTATATCCTGTTCCACTTTTTGACGGATTTCTTTTGTATCTGACCAGCCTTCATATCCTAAGGCACCGACCTTAATCCCTTTGATGGTCGTAATATACTGCTGATCGTAGCCAAAATAGCCTATGTTTTGATTCTGCAAGGCGGCAATCGTGTCATTATAGCCCTTCTCCAGGTAATCATGGCTATGATTGTTTGCTAGATTAACAGCTTCAATGCCGCCTAATTCTAGAATTTTGGCGTACGATGGGTCACCCTTAAAGCGAAATGTCTTCTCAGCCTTTTGCGTAGCATTTGTGAGCGTGGTTTCTAAATTCACGGTCGTAAAATCGTCCTCTAAGAAAATATTCTCCAAGCCTTCAACGAAATAAGGCAGACCATTGGCAGACGCCGTCTTTACAAACGAATCACTATAGGTAAAACTTTCATCGGTTCCAAGTGTAAAATCCCCGGCTGCACTGATTTTGAAGGTCGTTTCAATATCTGGTTCCGGTTTGATTTCTGGTTTTTCTTCCACTGCGGCCTCTTGTTTCGGCTCCTCTTCCTTTTCTTTCTCTGTTATCTTTTCCCCCGTTTGAGAAACTTTACTAGAAACATGTTCTGACTTCAAATGGTTAGCGAAGAAAAAGCCACCGGCAAGAATCAAAATTACTGCAAGGATGGCGAACCGAACAGTCCCTTTCGATTGATGGCGTTCTTTTCTCGTCTTTTTTCCGCTGCTTTTCTTATTATTCATCTCTATTGATAGCCCCTTTATTTTTCTAACATTCTTAATTCTACATTAAATACTGCTAATACTCTATTAGTTTTGCATAATATTGGTTATAAAACAGAAAAGCAGGCCGATTTTTCTGGCCTGCTTTCTTGAACTACTTATATGGTTAAATCTTTTTCTATTGCCATCAATCTTTCCTTTACCTCTTCTTCGCTTAAACCATGTTCGGCGATATAACGGTTCCGAGGGTGTACTCTGCATTCATGAGAACAGCTGCGTAAATGTTTATGTTCGTTTTCTTCTGAACAGAGAATTTTTTTATTACATGCCGGATTGGCACAATTCACATAACGCTCGCATGGTTCACCTGTAAAATAGTCTTTCCCGACAATTACGTGCTCTTTACGATTTACCGGTACGCTGATGCGCTCATCAAACACATAAAGCTGTCCATCCCATAATTCACCTTGAACTTCGGGATCTTTTCCATAGGTGACAATCCCGCCTTCAAGCTGTGACACATCTTCAAAGCCCTCTTGAAGAAGCCAGCCTGAAAATTTTTCACAGCGGATCCCTCCGGTGCAATACGTGAGAATCTTTTTGCCTTCGAAATCCTGTTTATTTTCTCGAATCCAGTCTGGCAAATCGCGGAAGTTCAGAATATCCGGTCTGACGGCACCGCGAAAATGGCCCAAATCATATTCATAATCATTACGGGCATCGATTACCACCGTGTCTTCATTCTGCATTTCCTCGAAAAATTCTTTAGGTTTCAAATGCTTGCCTGTTACAACATTCGGATCAACGTCATCTTCCAAACGTAAAGTAACAAGTTCAGGTCTGAAACGCACTCGCATTTTTTTGAAGGCATGCCCTGATGCTTCATCTATTTTAAAAATCGTACCAGCAAACAGAGGATGCTCCTCCATATATTTCATATACGCGTCCGTCTGCTCGATGGTGCCTGACACCGTACCATTAATTCCTTCAGACGCAATGATGATTCGACCCTTTAAGCCGAAATCATTACATACTTGAAGATGTTCTTTCGAAAGTTCTTCCGGATTCTCGATTTCGACGTATTTATAATACAATAACACTCTATATTCTTGATTCATAATGATCACTTACACCTCTTAATTAATGATTAACCTATTTACTATATCAAAAATCCTGACTACTGCACAAATTTTTTCTTTCAGGGGCCTTATTTCCCACCTTAGAGGTTGATATTACCAACCCATCCTCGCCGTTTTTTCTGATACAATTTTTATTAGGAAGACGATTGTGGAGGAATTCTACTTATGAACAAACGTAATCTCCTCCTTGCCTTGGTAATTATTATTACCTTCATTGGAGGAATTTTAACAGGAGTTTTATATTCTACTAATAATGATTCAAAATCATTTAATATAGTAAACGCACCTAAATCAGCACTTATGCCCGAAGAAAAAGCATTGCCAGAAACCGAAAAAGAACAGTCAAAAGCTCTTATCACTTATGTACAGGATTTCCGCGACCCAAACGGAATTGATTATGCCAAACTAACACATGTTATTTTCTCCTTTGCCCATCCGACTAAAGAAGGCGGTATTTTGCTTAATGGCGATCCTGCCTTAAAAAACTTACGGGCGATTGTTGCAAATGCGAAGAAATATCAGACAAAGGTGATCCTTGGTGTTGGCGGATGGTTCCACATAAACGGGGGCGAATCGTATCCTTATTTTAAGGCGGCGATTTCTAATCCTGCCTCGCGGGAAAAGCTTGTTCAGGAACTTACTAGTTTTGCAGACCGTGAGAACGTAGACGGCGTTGATATTGACTTTGAACATCCACGCAATCAAGAAGATGCTGCAAACTTAGCCGCTTTCACTAAAGAGCTAGGCGAACAGCTTCATCTTAAAAACAAGGAATTATCGGTTGCCGTTTATGCAAAAATTCATGCAGTCACCTTGACCGAAACTAATTTTGTTAATTATGAAACAGCCATGTTTCAACATGTTGATCATGTAAACATCATGGCCTATGATGGTCAGTGGGATGACGGCTATCACGCCGCTAATTTATCTCCCTATCCCTACACAAAGAAAATTGTAGGCTACTGGGCAAATTATTTTGAGACAAACCACCTCTCTAAAGAAAAGCTCGTTTTGGGTGTTCCGCTTTATGCTCAACCGGAGAATCCAAACATAAAACAGGTCTCTTATGAAGCAATCATCAACAATAATCCCGAAAATGCCGCCAACGATACAGTAAAAATGAATGGAACGACCTATTATTATAATGGTGATGCAACCATGAAAAAGAAAACAAAATTGGCACTTAATCATGGCTTCGGCGGGATGATGCTTTGGGAAGCAGGGCTTGATGCAAAAGGAGCACACAGTCTAACTGGAACTATTTCTGCGGAACTGAAAAATTCTAGTAATGATCCGATTAAATATTATAGTGCAAAGAAAAATAAATAAAAAAAGGCTGCCTTCTCAAAATTTTGGAGAAGGCAGCCTTTTTTATACTTGTACCATTTTTTACGTAAATTTCTATAAAACTATCAATCTCGATGGTGCCTGACACCAAATTGTAATAAATTATGGCATTTGTCGTATATTTTTCCAAAGTTTTTAAAGGATTTTGTCGTAAAAAAGAGAATCAAGTATAGGAGTTTAAAAAAAGGAGGAAAACAGATGAAGAAATTTTTAACAGTATTATGTGGAGGCTTAATTGCATTATCGTTGTTCGTGACTACAGGGAATACCGCAAAGGCTGCGGAACCAACCGATCCATCCACAGTCACCGAACCTGACGATTGTGGATGCCACGACGTTACACCACTTTTTGGAGCTGAAAGAAATAAAATTGTAGCAAAAATTATTAGCGGAAATGAATTTAAGACAGCTGAAAAAAATCTTAACAAAGATGGGTTTAAATGGAATGGCGCAAATTCTATCGAAGTACTGAAGCATAATCAAGCGGGAATGATCATCGTTGGAGTTCCTTTTACGAATAAAAATGGAAATGTAATAATGGCTGTTTTTTTTGATGGGAAATTTATGGGCAACGAACCAGCGGATTCAAACTAAATACGAAAATTCCCAACCTTACGCGGTTGGGAATTTTTTTAGGCAGGACATGGTCGCTCAAAAAAGGAAACTAGACAATCTGTTCATCACTATTATCCATATTCAAAAAGGCTCTTTTATTTGGTATTTGCGTTAAGTTTGATTTTTTTAGAAGATAGGACAAATGTTCAATGGGCATTGAACCATGGCCTTTACCCTCTCCAAGTGTGAACTGAACCGTAATTCCATTGTAAGCAATCACCGTAAGCGATTCAGCGGAGTTAAAATTTCCCTGGACCCCTTGAGAAATTTGATATTTCGTTCCTTCTTCAATTTGCATTACGTCTCTCCTTTAATGATATTCTCCCTAACAGTATGCCATAAGCCACCTAATACATACATAATTTTTCCAATTGGAAAAATGGTAAAATTTCAAAAAAAAGAGAGGTATATCCCCCCTCATTCTTCAACAACTTACTCGTCCTCATCCATCATTTCATCAAACGCCGCCGATACTTTGTCAAATTCCTCATCGCTTTCTATCGCGGAAAAATCTCCATCTTCATCGACCTTTAGAAAGAAGATATCAATATCTTCATCCGTTTCTTGTTGTACGTCTTCCGCAAAACCAACTGCGACGTAGTCAGACCCTTCAATCGTCATTACTCCTAGTACTTCAACCTCTTGTTCTTGGTCATTTTCATCGCTGATAGTAAAAATTTCGCCTACTTCAATTTTAGTCATGGTAGTAGTTCCCTCCTATTTTTTAAATCTTCCTTCAAACAGTATCTCTTAAAATTAGAAATTAATCCACATTCAACGTAATTTATTATCTAGCAAAGAAAAAAATCTGTTTCAAGTCAAAACTTCCCGTAATATAATCCCAAGCGAGATGCCAATGAACATCGAAGTAAGTGTGCCGAGCAAGAAATACTCTGCCCAATCCCGGTCATCCATTTGTTTAAACCTGGCAATTGATTTTGCTGCAACAATAAACCCGATGGCTGGGTAGGCACTGTAAAATGTCAACACTAAAACTAGCAATCTTTCAATATAACCGATTAATTTCCCGCGAGAAAGATCGTGTTTAGAAAATATGGTGTAATGAAATTCCTCGGTTAGTTCCTTTTTTCCGACATTTGAATGTGCAAACTGATCCTCATGTCTATTAGCTTTAAAAGCATATTTTCCTTCAAAGCTTAGCAGCTGGTTCGGCAGCGACCCTAAAAGAATCCTTATTAAATGTCCGCTAACACTAGTGGTAAGAATCACAATGATGAGGATAAACAAAACGGCATTTATCGGGCTTAACTTATGCCCTTCCTGGAAAACTTCGCTTATTTTTGATATCTCTAAACCAATAAAAAAATGACATGTAAGCAAAATCATCCCTAGATGGAGCAATTGATCCAATAGGAAAAAACTAAGCCGCTTCATGTTCTCTTCGTTTGTAATTTTAATCGTATCAAGCAGTTTGATTTTTATGAAGTCAATCAGAAAATGAGAAAAAACAATAAAAACCAAAGGGAAAAGGAAATAATTAAGGGTATTTAATCGGGTATAGTGAAAAATCAAATAGCCGCTAAGAACCAACGCCGTCATTAAAAAATGATGAGCCAAATGCTTCTTAAGGTTTTTATACTTTTCCCGCACCATATTATCTGTTTGCAAATAAAAATCAGCAATAAGATGGGCGAGAATGAGACTTAAAATAAGCATGGTTTCTCCTCTCTAGTTAATAAGCAGCAGGTTTATATTGTCCATCAAATGACTTCTAATCGAATCATGTAACCTCTCAGCTGTTTCCATTGGGTTACCCGCTATACCTTGAAAGCTGTTTTTTTGTAAGGAATTTAGTACATTAATCAATTCATGAAAGGTACGGAGGACTTCTTCGCTTTTTCCTTTTTTGAAATGACTCGAAATAGTAGGCGCTGTTTTGCCAAGCAGTTCCCCAACTGCTTTTTGCTGCTGCAATATGAGATAAAAGGAACATACGAGCTCCTGGATGTACGTTTGTTCTTTGATGAGAGTGTGCTGCAATTGCAGAATTGTGTTAAATAACGTCTCGAATTCATAGCGAAACTGGTTGTATAAAACAGGGATATTTCGATCACCTAAATAAAATTGGTCAAGCTCAAATTTAAAGGGGAGCCGATTTTGTTCTTGTTTCAACAAATCGTTCGCATATCGGGCCTGCTTAATCAACGGATGAATCCATGTCTCGATATCGACTTCGTCCAGTTCCCGATCGATATCCCCAAAAGACAAACCAAAATAAGGTTTGTGATTCCGATATTTCCAAAACCTGCTTACATAAAAAGCGATGATATAGGCTGTTGAATAGCCATTGCTGACGAAGATGATTTCATCACCAGCTCGATGCTTCACTTTTACTTGTCCGTGGTTTTTGGTCCAAATGGTGATCCATTTCACCATCTCATCTAGATAGACCGTAAGTTTATCTCCCATATCTTCGGCCGACGAATTACTGACATCTAATATAAAAATTGATATTGGATTATGCTTCGTTTTCACGCTTCGCTCACCCTAATTAGATTATTTAATCTAATTTTATAAAAGTTTGATTAAATAGTCAAACTTCATTCCAGTTCGATTATTTAGTGCAAATAACCTGATTGTTAAATGATTGTATAGTCTCTCCATTCGGGAGGCAAGAGCATTTGATACTGCATTTGGAGAAAGCGGTCGTCGACAAGGATAATTGCCCCATGATCCATTTCCGACCGAATCAATCTTCCCCCTGCTTGCAAGACCTTGTTCATCCCAGGGTACACATAAGCATAATCAAAGCCATTCTTGTCCTTTTTATAAAAATGATCCTTGATAAGGTTGCGTTCAAAACAAAGCTGTGGCAGCCCAACTCCAACCACGACAACTCCATTTAATCGATCTCCAATTAAGTCTACTCCTTCAGAAAAAATCCCGCCAAGAACAGCAAATCCGAGTAGGGTTTCTTTTTGATCAGGCATAAACGCCGCCAAAAATGCCTCTCTCTCTGCTTCTGTCATCCCGGTCGATTGAATGATTGTTTGCGTTTCTTCATCTGATAGTTTGAATTGTTCATAAACGGACAGTAAATATTGATAGGACGGGAAAAATATCAAATAATTCCCCGGCCGGTTTTTAATTAACGATTTTATCATCGTTACCATCGAGTCCTTCGTTTGTTCCCGATCCCTATAGCGAGTGGACAATGGTTTAATAAAGACATCGACTTGTTCAATTGAAAATGGCGACGGGATGGAGAGCGCATAATCCTCCTCATTCCCGCCGAGTATATCTTGATAATACGGTAATGGAGAGAGTGTTGCTGAGAAGAACACCTTTGAGCGGTACCCTTTCCCCATTTGCTTAAGCAGCTTTGAGGGATCGATGCAAAACAGCTTAAGCACCAAATCGTTTTTATTTTTCTCCGCGTAAATGACATAGTGCTCATCAAGAAGCTCGGAGATTTTCAAAAAATTATTCACCATGAAGTAGGGTTCTACTAGACTTTGAGAGCTATTTGTTAGAAGTTGCTGCTCTGTATCCTCTACAAATTGAAAAAGCTGTTCTAAAAACGCTTCATCCAGCTGCTCTAAGATAAATTCATTCTTGTCGGCATTTGCTTTTTTCAAAGAAATGAATGAGGAATTTAACTTGCTTGCAGCCCCATATATCACTTTGTTGACACCCTTAAAGTCTTTTTTCAATTGGAGAAACATTTCTTTGTTTAATGAGGATGAGAACATCTCCCGGCCGCGGTCAACGAGATTATGAGCCTCATCGACCAATAATACGGTTGACTTCTTTTGTTCTTCAAACAATCGCTTAAGCGATACCCTCGGGTCGAAAATATAATTGTAATCGCAAATAATGGCATCAACGGCATAGGCAAGGTCAAGCGAAAATTCAAACGGGCAGACAGTATGCTTACGGGCATAGGCTTCGATTACCTCACGGGTCATCCCGTTTTCATTTGATAAAATATCAAGAATTGCGTCATTAACTCGGTCATAATACCCATCCGCGAACTCGCAGTAATCCTTTTGACAATTCGTTTCTTCCTTGAAACAAACCTTGTCCTTTGCTGTAATTGTGACCGTGTTCATACAAAGACCGCCTGTACGCATCCGGGAGAATGCCTCCTCTGCCGTCGTTCGAGTAATTGTTTTGGCAGTCAGGTAGAAAACACGGTTTAGGGGGCCTTCCCCTATTGCCTTCACTGCTGGGAAAAGAGTGGAAATTGTCTTGCCGATTCCTGTTGGCGCTTTAGCAAACAGATTTTTTTTATCTACAATCGTTTTATAAACAGCTCCAGCTAGTTTCCGCTGGCCTTCACGATACGTTTTAAACGGGAAAGTTAATTCTTTACAACTTTCATTTCGTTCGAGTCGATGCTCATGCTGCAGCTTGGCATAAGGGGCGTAGCCTTCAATCACCTCAAATACAAATGTCTCTAGTTCCGATAATGTGCAGTTCTTTTGATAATATCTTTTTGCTTCTGTTTCCACATGGACATAGGTTAGCTGGACAAGGATTTCCGTTAGAGCGTTTGCTTTTGCATACATATAGGCATAAAATTTTGCCTGCGCCCAATGAACAAGGTAACCTTCCCCTTCGATTTGCTCGAGTGGCTGCGAGAACGACTTTATCTCATCGACCATCACCCTGCCATCTCGAAATAAAAGCCCATCGCATCTGCCATCAATAAGGAAGGTAAGACCATCATAAGCAATTTCAGCTCGAAGATAAACTTCCTTTTGATCCCCCTCTTGATACGTTTTTTGGATTTTCTGATGTATCCTTGTCCCATCTAGAAGCGTCGCTTGGGAGCGGAAACGGGAATCAATACTGCCGCTCCGGAACACATGTTCAACAAGAGTTCTTACGGAAATATGAATATCATCTGACATTTGAACACCAACCTGCTATACGAGAATGTATGTTTGTATATTTAAGTATAACAGAAAGCAAAAAAATAAGCGCCTATTCAGCGCTAAACAAAAATTTTATGAGCGAATTTGCCCAGTTCCCTGTACAATCGCTTTTGTGGTCGTTAAAGCCTTCAATCCCATTGGCCCGCGGGCATGCAGCTTTTGGGTACTGATGCCAATTTCTGCACCATAGCCAAATTGTTCGCCATCGGTGAAACGAGTCGAGGCATTATGATAAAGCACAGCCGCATCCACTGCCTTGAAAAATAACCGCACATTTTCAGTATCTTCACTAATAATCGCTTCAGAGTGTTTTGTTCCATATTGGTCGATATGTTCAATGGCTTCTTTCACATCGCTCACGAGTTTTACTGCTAAAATCGGTGCAAGAAATTCCGTGTGCCAATCTTCCACTGTTGCTGTTGCGACAAAAGAAAAGCCGGAGACTAATTCTTCACTCCCCCGCAATTCAACCCCTTGATCATGAAGGGACTGTAACAGGTCTGATAAATAGGGCCATTTTTCGTGAATTAGCAACGTTTCTGCTGCATTACAGACAGATGGCCGATGTAACTTCGCATTTAGGGCAATACCAATCCCCATTTTGTGTTGCGCTGTTTCATCAATAAAAACATGACAGTTGCCAACGCCAGTTTCTAACACGGGAACAGTGGCATTTTTGATGACCGATTGAATCAACCCTGCCCCGCCCCGAGGGATGAGCACATCTAAGTATTCGTTTAATTTAAACATTTCCGCCGCTGTTTCGCGGCGCGTATCCTCCAATAGCTGGACGGCATCCGCTGGAATTGCCGTTCCTGCAAGCGCCCCACGCATGACATGAACAAGTGCTTTATTGGAATGTATCGCTGAGGAGCTGCCTCTTAAAAGCACTGCATTTCCCGCTTTCAAACAAAGGCTTCCGGCATCCACCGTAACATTGGGCCGGGCTTCGTACACCATTCCAATAACCCCAAGCGGGACCCGAACAGTTTCAATTTGCAAGCCGTTTGGCCGCTCCCATGCCTCGATGGTTTCACCAATTGGATCCTCCAAATCTATTAACTGGCGAACTCCATCAACAATCTGGTCAATTCTTTCCTCCGATAAAAGCAAGCGGTCTAACAGTGGAACAGGTAATCCCTTTTCCTTTCCAGCTGCAAGATCCTTGGCATTTTCGCTTAAAATCCATTCTTTCTCAGTCATTAATCGGTCCGCCATTTTCGCTAACGCATCGTTTTTTTCATCAGCTGAAAGCATCGCCATCTGTTTTGCTGCTTTTTTTAATTTTCTAGCCTTTTCGAGTAACTCACTCATCCCACTTTCACTCCTTTGGCATGGTGACCCAATTATCACGATGGATCACTTCTGCTTTTTTGTTAATCGAATATCCCTTCGACTGTTCACTTGGTAAGCCTTTTACCAGTAATAAATCCTTAGAAGAATAATAAATCTGCCCTTTTCCGACGGTTTTCCCGTTTTGGTTTCGGACCACAACAACATCCAGTGCGTTAAACTCACCAATTACCTTCGTAACACCAACGGGCAGCAAACTTTTCCCTTGGAAAAGAATGGCTTTCTCTGCCCCCTCGTCGATTTCTATCACTCCGCCGACTTGGGAGTGATAGGCAATCCATTGCTTTCTCATTTGCATTTGTGTTTGGAATGGGCCGCCTATATACGTCCCATCCCCTTTTCCAGCTAAAATATCGGCCAGTTTTTCCTTGCCAACTCCAGTGCCGACAAAGACGCTGACACCAAGTGATAATGCCTTTTTTGCTGCCAATAACTTCGACTTCATACCGCCTGTGCCAATGGATGAACCACTTTCACCTGCAACTCCGAGCAGATTTTCAGAAACCTCGGGAATAAAATGATATTTTTTTGCCTCTTTTGAAACTTTTGGATTTCCATCATAAAGCCCATTAATATCCGTTAAAATAATTAGCGCATCGGCATGCAGAAATCCACTCACAAGTGCAGACAGTAAATCATTGTCACCGAAGGTCAATTCTTCAATCGCCACGGAATCATTTTCATTAATGATTGGGATTACACCTTTTTGTAGCAGCTCGGTCATTGTATTAAATAAATTATGAAACCGAACTTGGCTGTAAAAGTCTTCGCGGGTTAATAAAATTTGAGCAGGTACGATAGCAAACTCTTTAAACAGCTGAAGATAATTCTGCATTAATAGCCCTTGCCCGACAGCCGCGGCCGCTTGTTTCCCGGCAGTACTTTTTGGACGAGTTGGATAACCAAGGGCTCCAAATCCTGCCGCAACTGCTCCAGACGAAATAACGATCAATTCATGACCCTGTGCTTTTAAAAACGCAAGTGCCTCAACATGGTCGCGCATCTTCTCTTCAGAAATCGTCCCCAATACATTTGTAAGTGAGCTGCTCCCAATCTTTACAACCACCAGCTGTTTTTTCATCTCAGTTCGAACCTTTCTTTAAAAAAATAAAAAACGATTCTTCTGTCCTATAAAAAAGGACGGAAAAATCGTTTCCGCGGTACCACCTTAATTGATGACGAGCACAGCGCTCACACCCACTTTGAACCCATAACGCAGGCAGGCGTCTCATGTTTACATAAGCGGCGTGTGAGGGCAGGTTCAAGCTTTTTTCCGTGAGAAACCTTCCAGCCTGTGGGTTTCACTCTCTATCATGTTCCAAAGGTTTACTAGTCCCATACCATTTTCTATTTCAATTTATTTGATTATCCATAGAAATGGCGAAAAAGTCAATAGAATTTTTTGAAAATTTCTACAAAAAAGAGAACCAATCAGGTTCCCTAATCTGCACTTTCTCGGTTATTGATTCGCTTTTTTCACCCATTCAGCAACCGAAACTGTC
Organism: Neobacillus vireti; assembly: GCF_001026695.1. Lineage (GTDB taxonomy): Bacteria > Bacillota > Bacilli > Bacillales > Cytobacillaceae > Neobacillus > Neobacillus vireti. The sequence goes on along the minus strand of NZ_LDNB01000017.1, from coordinate 291,698 downwards.
CGTTTAGCTTGGTGTTTAACCGTTGCTTCCACATCTTCAATCATTTTTCCATCTTGCCCCACTGTAACACTTGTTCCGTAAGGATTACCCCCAGACCCGTAAATTACCGGATCAGTGTAACCTGGTGCTGCTACGATCGCTCCCCAATGGTACATGGAGGTATAAAGCGATAAAATCGTTGCCTCTTGGCCGCCATGAGGATTTTGCGCTGAGGACATCGCACTCACCACTTTATTGACTGTCTTACCGTGAAACCAAAGCCCGCCACAAGTATCGAGGAATTGCTTCATTTGTGCAGGCATATTCCCAAATCTGGTCGGAACACTGAAAATAATGGCATCAGCCCACTCTATATCCTCTAATTTTACCTCAGGCACATGTGCGGTGGCTTCAACATGTGCTTTCCAGCCTGGATTACCCTCAATCACAGATTGCGGTGCAAGTTCAGGCACTTTTAATACCTTTACTTCTGCCCCCACTTCTTTTGCCCCTTCTTCGGCCCACTTTGATAGCTGATAGTTCGTTCCACCCATGCTGTAATATATGACAGCTAATTTAACGTTTGTCATCATCCATGTCTCCTTTTTATTGAAATTGCCATGTGCCATTTGTTTTACGACTAACAAATTTAACGTTCCCTATTCTTATGTTTTTATTCCCTAATAAAAAAGGTGGAAAACCTTAATGGATTCCCACCAAAAGAGTTGAAATAGCATAGTAAATCCCGCAATTCCTACTCTTTGATTAAAAATTGACCTAAAAAATGTTCTGAAGCCTTTTCCGAATCAAGTCTTGCTGCGATAAATGGTGGTTGAATTCCTTTTGCTCCTTCCACTGGCAATCCCAGCCAGAGCAGCCGGCGGTCGATGATTATAAAGGGAAACGACAAGTTTTCATCCAGCCGATAATCTGGCTGAAGCTCGAACCATTCTTCCCCGGAAATCACTGTTAATTTCACGAGTTTGTCCCGATTGGTTAACTTCTCCTTCCATTGCGGTGGGAGCGCAGTTTGCGATGGTAAAGAGATGACAATCGATGATCTCGCCCCCGCTATATCCCGGAACACTTTTTCAAGCTTTAAAGCATGCAACCATTGCAATCTTGGATGCTGATGCTTAATCCAGGTCCCGATTTCTCTCGTTCGAACTGTTTGCCGATGCTTCTCTTGGTGTTCTACTAGTTGTCTAAGAGTTTTGTCATGATAGACATGCTTACGAATATATGATTGATTGCTGACATGAATAAACTTTCCTTTTGTCCTCGTTATCGCGACATTAATCAATCGTTCGCTATCTTTACCAGTTAAAAGCATACCAGCACGGGCTTGCGGTTCACCATCGACGGTATCAAACACCATGACATCGCGCTCGCTGCCTTGGAATCTATGAACTGTCGCCGCAATAATATCAGTTGTTAACCTCTCGTTTTCATATAAATCTTCGAGTAACAGCTCCATTAGATTGGCTTGGGCACGGTAAGGTGTCACATAGCCAATCGATCTTACCCCTGCCAAGTACGATTCATGGATGATTTGAAACGACAATAACACCTGCCAAAAATTCATTCTCGACTTCGACGTCCGTTCAGTCATACAATGGACACCAGTATTGCTTGTATCGACAAGAATTGACGCCTGGCCGGAAAACGGTGCTTTTTCAACAATTTCATTTCTGCTCTTTAGAACACTCTGATGATCACCTACAAGCTTATTGTAGACATATTGATTGGTGAAAGCTGAGATATCCGGATGCATTCTCCGTTGTTCTTTTAATAAAAATAAATGCGGATGCAGCTTTCCGTTATTTACCCAGTCAACAACACCCGCCCGGTGAAAAATGTCCTCCTTCAGCCACATCGTGACCAACGAATCTCTTGAAGAGGCAATCGGCGGTAATTGTTTAAAGTCACCGCAAATAATAACGCGTTTCCCAAGTGATGCAGCGAATGCAGCCTGGGGCACATAAGCCATGCTTGCTTCATCAAGGATTACAATATCAAATTCCTTTTCATAGATTGCCGGGTCGCTCGCTGCTTTAGCGAGCGTTGATCCGACAACAAACGCATCCTTCACAAACTGAATTTCCTTTTGGCGAATTTTTTCGAGGACTCTAGCAATTTTCGTCTCAAGCTCCAGCAAATGATCCGTGTCTCGTTTACTGAACGAACGGGATAAATCCTGCTTTAGCTTCCGTCTTTCGTCTAATAAAATTTCCTTGTCCTTAGCGAGATGGGGATCCTGTTTCTCTAATAACTGGATAGTAGTAATCGCTTCATGATTTGCCAACTGCTCTCCTGTATTAGATCCATAACGAAGAACATCCCCTTCACAGAAGCTGTTTTTCTTTTTAATAAAGGAAGAAATTTCAGCGATGAGGACATCAACCGCTTGGTTGCTGTGCGATAAAACCAAGACCCGCTTTTCCTGAAAATATTTATTTGCCGCAGCCCGCGCTAATGTGTAAGTTTTTCCTGTTCCAGGCGGCCCCCACACAAAGGTAACAGGATTGTATTTTGAACGTAAAACTAATTCATGAACATTGCTTTTTATTTTCTCAACCGGATGCTTTGCTGGCATCGAAGGATCCATCAATTTTTTTACCCTTAAGCGTTTTTGTTTGTTTTTTTTGATTTCATCTAATCGTTGGATGAGTTGTTCAAGCAGTTCCCATGGATCGTGAAACAGAAATGCCTCGGGGATTAAGTCTCCGTATGATTTCTCGAGGGCAAGCATCACGCCTTTGCCTTCTGATGAGAGCACGCGTCCACTTTGTTTCATGCTCCCCCATTCAAGACGAATCGAAGATCCAACTGGAATTCGTAATGGATAAGCGGTATCAAAATAATAGGTAAACGATCCTTCACTCGATAATAATCTTCCATTTGAAACAATGAATTTGTTACTGCCGTATTTTTTTAAATGGGTAATTTCATTTTGCAGTGCCTGCTGCCATTCTTTTATGTATGTAACTGTACTTGTCATGAATCTCTTCCTTTAATTTTGGACCGGTCAACCTTATCTGGAATAACCATTTTACTGATTGTCCTATCATATCATTTTTAGGTAGAAAATAAAAAAGCACACGTTCCAATAAAGAACGAATGCTTTTGCCGATAAATTAAATGGACACATCTCCAATTGAGAAGCTGCAGTTCAACGCTTCCGAAATCTTCGCTAACGTTGAAACCTGTACATCCAGCTCGCCATCCTCAATTGCTGCGATTGTTTCTGTGTGCAATCCTGATAAAGACGCTAATATTTCTATTTCCATTTCACGGTTTAATCTAATTTTCTTTAGTTGATGTCCAATATTGTTCATTCGAAACACCCCTTATGTATGTAAACGATTACATTTAATCTATTTAATTATAGTAAAATATCTAAAAATTTTCAATACTTTTTAGATTAAGAGGAAGGAGTTTTTCAACTGGCAGCAACAACGAGATGAAAAACTCCAACTTGAACATTTCAACTTTAAAATTAATACCCGGTACCTTGCCCGCCAGTAATAATTGCAATACTAGAGCTTGCACCAATTCTTGTTGCACCAGCTTGAATCAATTTTCTAGCGGTATCTAAATCTCTGACACACGCAGAAGCCTTCACACCTAAATCCGGACCAACTGCTTCCCGCATAAGCTTAATATCTTCAGCTGTTGCACAGCCAGGTCCAAAACCGGTGGATGTTTTCACAAAATCGGCGCCTGCCATCTTAGCAAGAATACAAGCTTTTTTCTTTTCTTCAATTTCTAAAAGGCCCGTTTCAATGATTACTTTTACAGGTGCATGACCTTTTGCCGCTAATACAACACCTTCAATGTCCTTTTTCACTGTTTCGAAGTCGCCTGATTTAAGCGCACCGATGTTAATGACCATGTCGATTTCCGTCGCGCCATTTGCAATCGCATCGCGGGTTTCAGCGGTTTTTACAAATGTGCTCGTTGCCCCTAATGGAAAGCCGACAACCGTGGTAACGCCGACACCAGAACCTTTAAGTTCCTTCGCAGCTGTGGACACCCAATATGGATTAACACAGACAGTGGCAAATTTATGTTCCTTCGCTTCTTCACAAAGCTTTACGATTTGGTCTTTGGATGCTTCCGGCTTTAATAACGTATGGTCAATCATCCGCGCAACGGATGGACCAGTAATAATATTGGACGCAGAACCTTCTTTATAGGTCACGTTCCCGGAAACAGCTGGTTTCGCTTCCTTCAATGCTTGTTTATTTGTTAATTGTTCCATAATTTGATTCGTAATTTGTTCAACTAATGCCTCAATTTGCACCCTTGTTCACCTCACATTAATATAGTCGATCAACGATTCCGGCAATGACTGCATCAAAAGAGCCTTTCGGGTCTTCTAGGATGTCCCGTGCCGATCCACCTTCTTCAAGGATTAGCACATAGTCGCCAACGCCTGCTTGAAAGCGGTCAAAGGCAATCATCGCGTCACCGCATTCATTGCCTTTTGCATCAACAGGGATGACAACCATCAGTTTTTTATTCTGATGACTCGGTGTTTTAATCGTTGATACGACATTCCCAACCACTTTTGCTAGTTTCATTATTTTGCTGCAGGTAGAATCTTCTCGATATCTGAGTGTGGTCTAGGGATAACATGAACGGATAAAAACTCGCCAACACGCTGCGCTGCATCAGCACCAGCCTCCGTTGCTGCTTTAACGGCACCAACATCACCGCGTACCATTACCGTAACCAAGCCGCCGCCAACATTCACTTTTCCGAGTAGTGTCACGTTTGCTGCTTTCGTCATGGCATCTGCTGCTTCAATTGCTCCTACTAACCCTTTTGTTTCAATCATTCCTAATGCGTTGCTCATTTATTTTTCCTCCATTCGTTTCGTCACGTTATAATAGTCGATAATTCCGAGAATCCCAGCATCTGACGGGACTAAATCTTTGTTAAGCGGCAGAGACGACTCTCTGCTTTTTGCTAAGTAAACGAGGTCGCCTTCTCCAGACTGTCCAATCGTATCGATAGCCACAAGTGGTTTGCCTTTTTCTTTCAACCCGTCATCGACTGGTTGGACAATAAGAAGCTTTAAACCCTTTAAATTGTCATTTTTATGGGTACAAACCATATTGCCAATCACTTTGGCTACAAACATTGAAAAAACCTGCCTTTACCGGTGTAAAAACCGGCTTTCGATTTCCATTATTTTTGTCACACGGCGGTCATGACGACCGCCGGCAAATTCGGTTTCCAGCCATGTCTTCACTAATTGCTTGGCTAATCCCTCGCCAATAAATTGACCGCCAATCGATAGCACATTAGCGTTATTATGCTCTTTGCTGTTAATAACAGAGGATAAGTCCCAGCAGACTGCGCCGCGCACACCCGGTATCTTATTCAAGACCATCCCGCTGCCAATGCCGACACCATCAATCATGATGCCAACATAGTCAGCATTCGTCGCAACCGTTTCACCTACTAAAAAGGCAATATCGGGATAATCTACTGATTCGTTTGCCTTACAGCCAAAATCTAAATATTCATAGCCTAATTCAGTTAAATAGAGTTTTAAGGTTTCTTTAAGTTCGTATCCACCATGATCGCAACCTATCGCAACTTTTTTCATGAATTTTGTTCTCCTTTGGCAAATACCTTGATCATTCCATCAAAAGATTTAGCCTTCAAGCTAGCGCCGCCAACGAGCAGGCCGTCGATATCCGGCATCCTGCTATATTCGGCTGCATTACTTTCATTTGCCGAACCGCCATATAGGATCGAGACACTCTCTGCTTTTTCACCTAAAATTTGTTTCAAAACAGATCGGATATAGGCGTGTGTTTGCTGCGCTAATTCAGCAGTAGCTGACTGCCCAGTTCCAATCGCCCAAACTGGCTCATAGGCAATGATAAAATGACTGGAATCAATCTTATTCAAGGCACCGAAAAGCTGTTTAGCTAAAACCACTTCGGTCTGTAATGCGTTTTTTTGTTCTAACGTCTCTCCGATGCAAATAATCGGAGTAAGACCAGCCATAATCGACTGTTTTACTTTCATATTGACCAATGAATCATCTTCACCGGCATATTGTCTTCTTTCGGAATGGCCAATAATGACGTATTCACAGCCGACATCCTTCAACATCTCAGTCGATGTTTCTCCGGTGTATGCACCATTGTCGGCCCAATGTACATTTTGCCCGCCTAAGTGAACCGGCTTCCCTGACTGTTTAATAAAAAGATGGGCCGGGTAAAGCAGCTGTGCCGGGGGGCAAACGACCACAGTCACATCATTACTGCTATTGATTTCTTGAAAAAATTCAGCTGTTTCCGCCAGCGTTTTGTTCATTTTCCAATTCGCAATCACATATGTCTGCCGGTCACCTTGGATTTGCAGACCGCCTAAAGTTTGGCCAATTACATCTCTGACAAGGTTTTTGATATAGCTTTCAATGGATTGTTCCATTTGAATTCACCTTATTCTGCTTTCGGTAAAATACCTTCTACATCGCCGTTTGGACGTGGTATCACGTGTACAGATAGAAGTGTGCCAACGCGCTGTGCCGCATCTGCTCCTGCTTCTGTTGCTGCTTTAACGGCACCAACATCCCCACGCACCATAACCGTAACAAGACCGGCACCCACTAATTCCCTGCCTACTAACGTAACATTTGCCGCTTTCACCATTGCATCTGCTGCCTCAATTGCTGCTACCAAACCTTTTGTTTCGATCATTCCTAATGCTTCTTGACTCATTTTATTTCCTCCTTTAGTAACTTCTAATTTTGGTGTTGTCGCTTTTGTTTCTTGTGAAGTGACGGTTTTTTCTTCTTTCGACTTTGCCAATTAACACACCCCACTAAATAATTCTAAATCCATCTACTAAAACGCAGCGGCGCTGGCGTGTAAATGTTTTTGCACTTGTTAAGCCTTCACCAGTCGGACCTGCAATTGTAAGCGTTGTGAAGCCTTCACTTTCAAAGCCAAGACCAGCAACAGATGGTCCATTTTTCACAAAAATAGTCGCTTGGATTTCTTGTGCCATCTTAGTTAAGTTGGTGATATTTTGCGAGTGCATGATCGCCGTATGACGATTTCCTTTTTCAGCTATGACGGCCAATTCAATTGCTTTATCCACGTCAGGAACTCGGACGATTGGTAAGATTGGCATTAACATTTCAGTCATCACCAATGGGTGATCTTTTGTGGTCTCAGCAATAATTAACTTCACATTCGGACTTACTTGAATGCCGGCTGCTTGCAAAATCACCGAGGCATCCTTGCCGATAAAGTCTCTGTTCGGATAAAACTTATCATTTTTCTTCACTAACACTTTTTCCAATAATTTTTCAAATTGGAAGCCTTTGAGTTCTATCGCTCCGTTTTTGACCATTTCTGCCTTTAAAGCGTTTGCAGCCTTATCAACAACGAAGACTTCTTTCTCAGCGGTACATAAGACGTTGTTATCAAAGCTTGCACCTTGGACAATATGAGCCGCCGCTTGTGAAATGATCGCTGTTTCATCTACCACCACTGGTGGATTTCCAGGACCTGCAGCAATTACTTTTTTACCAACAGCCATCGCTGCCTTGACAACAGGTCCCCCGCCTGTGACAACAAGTGCATTTACTTTAGGATGGTTCATCACTTGTGCCGAGGTTTCAAGATTCGGTGCGGCTACAGAGGTAAGGGCGTTTTCAGGCCCGCCTGCAGCGACAATCGCTTGGTTTAGCAGCTTTAATGTTTTCAGCGACACCCGTTTGGCGCTTGGGTGCGGGTTGTAAACCACAGTATTCCCGGCGGCAATCAGCGAAATCGAGTTATTAATAACAGTTGCTGCCGGATTTGTTGATGGTGTTATCGAGCCAAATACACCGATAGGGGCATATTCTACAAGTGTTAAACCATCATCCCCGGAATAGGATGTACTGACTAAATCTTCGACTCCTGGTGTTTTGTTGGCAGCTAAAAGGATTTTAGCCACCTTGTCCTCCACCCGCCCTAAGCCGGTTTCGTCAACGGCGAGCTGTGCCAGCTCATTTGCTTGAGCGCAGCTGACTTCTCTCATGTTGTCAATCATTTGCCTTCTCGAGGCCAATGGGAGCTTGCGCAGCTTTTCCCAAGCAACTCTTGCTGCTGCGGCAGCTTCATCGACTGTTGCGAACACGCCGTCGCCTAAGCTGACATCATTTTGTGGCGCAATAGGAGCACCGGCTGCTTCAGTCTGGCCTAGTTGCTTTAGCACCTGTTCAACCATTTTTTTGATATCGGTTTCATTTATTTGCAAAATTAGTTACCCCCTTTTTTAAAGGTTAAGGACCCTTTTATCTCAATCTGATCGACAATTCCCACGATTGCCGCATCAGCAGGCACACCGTTTGTAATTTCTGTTTGTCGTGCAGAACTTCCGCTGACGAGTAAAACGACTTCACCGACTCCTGCTCCAACAGTATCGATTGCGACGAGTGGTTTTCCGTCTTCTTCGATACTTCTCATATCAAGTGGTTGTACAATCAGAAGTTTCTTCCCTTTTAATTTCTCTGCTTTAGTGGTAGATACAATCGATCCTACCACTTTACAAATGATCATAGCGTCCCTCCTTTCGAGGAATCGACCTGCTTAATATCAATCTTTAATTCTCTCGCTAAGTCCTTTGCCGAAGGTGTCACCTTACTCCTAGCTGGAACAACTATTTCTCGTAATCCATCGCGATCAGCTTTTTCTACATGCTTCGCTAGGATGAGAGCTTGTTTTTCTTGGGAGACAATGTATTGGTCTTCAACCGTTTGTGCAAGCTTCTTTAACGGCACCCACTTCACATCATCTGCTTGAATCTGCCGAATGTATGACTGCAGGCGTGCCTGGACAGAATGCGGCGCATAGATTTGCTGATACACATTCGGTTCGACATCATCGTTTGCGATAACAATGGGCTTACCAACTAATTGATATTGAATCGCTAACCACACCGCTATTTCATCATCGATTGTTAAGGCAAGCTTCGATACCAATTGATAGGATGCAGCAGGGACAACAAGAACGGCTGATTTTTCCATTAAGGCAAGCAATTCTTGTTGTGAAGTCTCTTCTAATAAAACATATGACTTTCCGCTCAATTTAGTAGTTGCTTCGAGCCAATCCTTTGATAAAATTAACGTCACCTCGTAAGAATTCACTAACGGGGTAACCGCTTCCAATATTTCCGCTGGATTAGGAGATTGGTAACCTAAAAGTATAGCAATCGGTTGTCCTTTTTTCACTTGCGACTTTTCCTTTAAGTAGGTCTCGACAACTTGCTGGACGAGCATTTTAACCTGTGATTTAATATCCACCAGCATTACTCCCCACTAACTTTATTTCTACTTTCAATGGCGACAATTTCTCCAATTTGTCCATTTTTGATATCTGCAGCATTTGCCTCATCGAGGTCAATATGCATCTCAAGATTGTATTTTGGTGAAACACGAATCAAAACATTGGAGAAAATAACTCCGCGTGCTCCAGCAACTTTCACTTGAACAAGATCTCCATCCGAAACAGCAAACGCTTCGGCATCTACAGTATGCATATGGATATGGCGTGCGGCACATATCAGCCCTTCATTAATGGTGATTTGCCCGCGCGGACCTTGGATAGTGATCGATTCTGAACCTTTAATATCACCGGAGTTACGAATTGGCGGTTTCACACCAAGCGTAAAGCCGTCGAATAAAGACACTTCCACTTGCGTGCTGCCCCGCGCAGGGCCAAGAACTCGAACATTTTCAATCTTACCCTTTGGACCAATTAAGGTAACAGTTTCCTTTGCAGCAAATTGATTCGGCTGGGAAAGGGCTTTCAATTTATTTAATTCGTAGCCTTTCCCGAAGAGCCGTTCGACATGTTCAGGTGATAAATGAATATGCCGGTTTGAAGCTGCAATCGGAACTTGCTTTGCTGGTTGAAGTGTATTTTTGACAATCTTTTCGACTAGTTCTCTAATACTCTCTTTATCCATTAATGTTATCACCCCCCATTTCGAGTAAAGCCTTGGCAGTATACTGATCGGTAATCAGTACATTTGCGTGCAGGCCAATCAGGGCACCATAAATACCATCAACTTTCGTATTACCGCCTGCAATCAGGATGCCGTAATCTTTTCCGGCCAAGTGCGAGAGTTCAATGCCAATCGTACGGTCATTTAAAGCTTCGTGGCTTATCTTCCCGTCGATATCAATAAACCTAGAGCAGATATCACCAACCGTTTGATTTGAGCGTAAAATCTCGATATCACTGTCTAAAAAGTAACCCGCATGCATGAGCGTCGATTGTTCGCCAGGCTCCCCGACCGTAAAAATCGCGATATTAGCCTGTTTGCCTAACTCTAATATTCTTTTTACATGCCTGTCAGCCACAATCGCCTGCTTGACGACGATATGGTCTACCACCGCTGGGACCGGTAAGAAATGTGGTGTCGTATTGAAGGCATTAGCAAGGCCATTGATTATTTCTGATGCATATGTGTTTGACTCAGAATAACTTACCCCACCATTAAGTTGAACAATCGTAATATCCTTTACATTCTTAGGCTGCAGTTTTTTCACGAGTTGATAAAGGGTTGTTCCCCAAGTAATTCCAATGGTGTCGCCGTTTTGAACAATTTCATATAAATAATCGGCAGAAACGTCTCCCAGTTTCTCTTTGATGAGTTCATCTTCATATTCTGGAATCGAAGCGACAATACAATGCTTTAACTGGAATTTATCCTTCACTTGCATTGCTAATTCCTGAACATCCTCGGCCGGATTAATTATTTTGATATGGACAACACCTTCTTGAATCGCTTGATCCAGAAGCCTGGAGACGGTGGGGCGGGAAATACCTAACTGCTTCGCAATTTCCTGTTGACTGTAGTCTAATTGATAGTACAATTTCGCCACTTCAACAAGGCGCGAAATTCTTTCATCCGCCATTTTAAACTCACCTAATTTTTAAAGTTATTAAAATCAAAAACTAAAAGAAAACGATTACAAACTATTGTTTAAAGAAACATTGCATATTTTCATGAACGAGAACTGCGTGAAATTATGTAAATCTTATGTGAACAATTGCTAAATTTATTATAACTCATTCAAATCTTCTGTCAATTATTACTTCGAAAAATTTCGACATTCTTTCACACGGATACGCGAAAAGAACCCCATTCTATTAAATGATTGATATAGTGAATTTATGTCCTAAAATGAAAAAAAAGAACACTCGTAATTTACAATTTGTAAGTTACGAGCGCTCTTCTTTATCGAAATCAACGGATTTTATCCAGTGATTCAGTGAGTGTTTTGACGATAAAATGTAAATCTTTCTGTTCAATGTTGAGTGGCGGTGCTAATGTCAACACATTGTTGTATCCTGCTACTGTTGCGCCGTTTTTCCCGATGATAATCCCTTCCTGTTTACAATTTGCAATTACTTGATTAACAAGGGCTACATCCAACGGTTCCTTTGTGCCCTTATCCTTCACTAATTCAATCCCCACTAGTAAGCCTTTACCACGAACATTTCCGACATAGGGGTGGTCCTGTAACAGGTTCGTTAGATCATTCAGTAACTGTTCCCCTAAATCTCTGGAGCGGTCAAATAAGTTTTCCTTTTCCATAATCTCGAGATTCTTTAACGCAAGTGCACAGGCTGCGGGATTGCCGCCAAATGTATTTACGTGACGGAAGTAATCATACTCCTCTGTCCCTTTAAACGCTTCGTATATGTCTTTACGAACTGCTGTCGCCGAGAGTGGCAGGTAGGCACTTGTAATTCCTTTTGCCATGGTAATGATGTCCGGCTTTACCCCATAGTTCATAAAGCCAAACGGTTTGCCGGTCCTGCCGAAACCGCAAATGACTTCATCAACGATAAGTAGTGCGCCATGTTTTTCACAGACCTCTTTTGCTGCCTGCATATAGCCGTCCGGCGGAACAAGTACACCGCCCCCGGTGATAATAGGTTCCATAATCATTGCCGCAATTGTCTCACTGAGCTCCCATGTCATCGTCTTGTCAATTTCTTTGACCGAAGCTAGGTCCCTTGGGTCTGAAACGTTTGTATCATCTCGGTACGAATCCGGAGGTGATACATGGATAAACCCTGGTGATAACGGCTCATATTTATATTTTCGTTGTGCCTGCCCGGTTGCAGCTAAAGCTCCCATTGAGTTACCGTGGTAGGACCGGTACCGGGAGACGATTTTATAGCGATTATGTTCGCCCTTTTGCTGATGGTATTGCCTGACGATTTTAAAAGCCGTTTCGTTTGCCTCTGAACCGCTGTTCGAGAAAAAGATGACATATTCATCGCCTAGCATTTCATTTAATTGTTCTGCTAGTTTAATAGCCGGAACATGGCCTTGCGATAGTGGAAAATAGGCCATTTCCTTTAATTGTTCATAGGCAGCTTCTGCAAGCTCGGTCCGGCCGTAGCCAACATTTACACACCACAGCCCTGCCATTGCATCCAAATAACGTTTGCCGTCGGCATCTGTCACCCACGAACCCTCTGCCTTCGTGGCAACAATCGTTGCTTTCGGGTTATAAGGCTTCATCGAATGCCAGACATACTTATCATCCTGGTCTAATAATGTTTCATGGGGCCGACTTGTTTGAACCATTTTCATTCCTCCATATTTTGGAATTTGGTGCCTGACACCATTTCTACGCGTCAAATCTTGAGGTGATCATTTTCTTCCGAGTATAGAAGTTTAACCCGTCTTTTCCATTCACATGGAGGTCACCGTAGAAGGAATCCTTCCAGCCGGAGAATGGGAAGAAGGCCATTGTTGCCGGAACGCCGACGTTGATCCCTAACATGCCGGCATCAGCTTCTTCGCGGAACTGGCGAACAGCTTTTGCGTTATTTGTATAAATGGTAGCTCCGTTTCCGTACCTCGATTTACGGATAAATTCTAACCCCTCATCTAAATTATTCGCACGAAGCAGACTTAAGACCGGTGCAAAAATTTCGTCTTTAGCAATGGTCATCTCTGGAGTAACATGATCAAATATCGTTGGTCCGAGGAAATTTCCTTCGGGAAGGTCATCCATTTCCCGGCGGCCATCCCTGATCAAATCTGCTCCTTCCTCTACTCCTTTTTCGATATAGCTTAATGCCCTTTCACGGTGTTCCCTGCGGATGACAGGAGTTAATAATACTTCGTCATCCATGCCGTTCCCGATAATTAATTCATCTGCCTTTTTCTTCAATGCTTCAACAAAAGGTTCATTATCGCCGACAACGACAACAGCACTGCAGGCCATGCAGCGCTGCCCGGCACTGCCAAATGTGGAACTTAGCACGTGCTGAACGGCCTTATCCATATCAGCATCAGGCATGACAATATGGTGGTTTTTCGCGCCAGAAAGGGCTTGAACCCGTTTACCTTCAGCAGCTGCCCGCTGATAAACATACTTTGCCACTACCTGCGAGCCGACAAAGGAAATCGCTGCAATATCCTTATGCTCGAGTAAACCGTTGACGACATCATGGGCACCATGAACGACATTTAAGACACCATTTGGTGCACCAGCCTCTGTGAATAACTCTGCTAATCGATTAGCTAAAATCGGCGTGCGCTCAGATGGTTTCAATACAAAGGTATTTCCACACGCCACGGCAAGCGGAAACATCCATAAAGGCACCATCATCGGGAAGTTGAACGGGGTAATTCCGCCAACAACCCCTAGCGGATAACGGAACATTTCTGAATCGATGTCCTCGGCAATACCTGAAAGTGTTTCACCCATCATTAATGTGGGTGCGCCTGATGCGAATTCAACACACTCAATCCCGCGCTGCACCTCCCCAAATGCTTCCTTGTAAGCCTTTCCATTTTCCTCAACAATTAACTTTGCCAATGCTTCATGGTTTTCAGTTAACAGATAGTGATATTTGAACAGGATCCTTGCCCGCTTCGGTACCGGGACGTTTTTCCATTTTTTAAACGCTTCTTTAGCTGCTGCAACAGCAAGATTGACGTCCTCTTGAGATGATACCGGAACTTTTGTTAACAGTTCATTCGTTGCTGGATTCGGTACATCGAGTGTTTGATTGCTGTTCGAATTCACCCATTCACCGTTAATAAAGTTTTTTAAAACTGCTGTATCATTTTTTGTAACGCTCATACTGTAACCTCCTTATTTTTTTAAAAAATAATCGATTGAATTTTCCAACAATAAAACGTTGATACCATCATTATCTCGTATCGAAAGTCGCCTTTCATTAGACAATCCGTAAAATATCTTGAAGCATTTCTGCGACAAATTGAATAATCATTTAACATTTTGCTAATTTTGTGACGATTTACAAGGCTTGATTTGCTCTCTTAAGCTGGGAGGCCGAGAGATAATCATGAACCAAAAGCATAAATTCGATCGCCACCCTTTTTTCATGCTCCATAAAGTCTTCTCCTAACAGGTTTTCGAGTTTATGCAGACGATGGTATAACGTTTGTCTGACGATAAATAACTTGTTCGAGGTTTCCTGCTTCGACCCATTACACTCCAAATAGGCTTTTAACGTTTCTAACAATTTACCATTGTATTGTTGATCATATTGAATGACGGGCTGTAAGTATTCAGAGGCTAGTTCATGTAAATCAGTGTGTCTGCTCATTTGCGAAATCAGCCGATATAAATGCAGATCTTCATAAAAATGATAAATTTGTTTGTTCGTCATTTTTTGTTGAATCCGCAGCGTTTCTTTTGCTGTTTGATAGCTTTTATGTACCTCACTCAGTGATTGAATGAACTTACCAGCTGCAATGATCAGCTTTGCCGAAGTTTGCTGACGGATAAATTCTGAGTCTTGGATCGATTCAATCGCCTTTTTAATCCGTTCCTTTAGATTTTTCTTCGTTCGATTATTTAACAGTATAAAGGTAATCTCATTTCTTTTTTCGACGAAAAAGACAGCAAAGCCATTCTGTTCAAAAACAGAGCGAAATAATAATTTGAAGTAGGTAACATCCTTACTTGATTTTTCCTTAACAGGAATCTGTTTTGTGATTAATACCGCAACATCACTTGTCTTTGGTTTGATTCCATTTTCAACGAGGTATTCGTGGATGTCTTCAAGTGAATGCTCACCGTCAAGCCAGCCGTGCAGCCACTCAAACTCTTCGACGCGCTTTTTTTCCTCCACATACAAATCTCTTAATAAATGCTGGGCTAATGCGGTTGCGGTTCGATCTAAAATCAACGAATCATATTCACTGATGGGAATATCCTTTGAATAGACAACCAATTCAGCATATTCCTGGCCAAACAAAAAAATCGGCGCCGAAGCAATATAATCATAAGGCTGCTTTTTCGCCTCCTGAAGCTTGGTGATAATTGAAACTTGTTCTTGGCGATTGATTTCAGGTACGAATTCATACTCCTGGTTTTTCAAGCGGAAAATGATTTGCACATCCAATGCTGAGAAAATAAATTGAAGAATATCCTCATATGTTTCAATGGTAAGAAGTCGTTTATTTAAGCTCTGCGAATAATTCTCTAAGTCAGAAATCTTCTGGTATTGCTGGTTAATGATGACGGAATGGATGTCTTGAGTGATTTCAACAAACGGCACTTCTTTTTGAAAAATAATAATCGGAAATTGCTCATTATTAGCAAGATCAATGACCTCTGAAGGGACCTCGGACATGTATGTCCCCATCTCAAGGCATAACCCTGCCGTATTGTTTTCAATAAATTCCTTCACCATCGAGACAAATAAATTCACATTTTCCTTCCAGGCCACCCCTGTTGACAAAATAAGCTCGTTCCCATTTAATAGGTTGCGAATACTTGTTACCTCGACAACATGAACCCATTTAACGGTTCTGTGGATGCCCTCCTCGCCTGCAATAACGATTGAGTTTTCAAAGTGCTTTCGTTTCAAAATATCTGCGGTCGTTAATTGAAAATGTTCTTTCATTTGAATAGCACTCCTTGATAATAGTAAGAAAAGGACTGGTCTTTCAACCAGCCCTCTTCCTTTGTAATCAGTCTTTCGGCTGATTCTGACTAATTAATAGACTGGAAAAATATTTCCTTCCGTTGGCGGTCCCAATTAGTAAGGTTTCTGTGACATTTCCATTTGGATGTAAAAAATCAACAGAAGCCCCATTTAAATGTTCTCTTACACTGTTAATTTGGCAGCCTTTTTGGATAAGAAAATCAATCTTGTCACGTTCATCGAGAAATTGTTGATAGTCTGACATCGTATCCCCATCCTACTCTGAGTTAATGTATATAGGTAAGTTGATATTTTTTAGATAGATAAGGTTTCATTTTGGTTAACAGGCTTCGTTTTGCGATATTTCGCCCGCTTCAAATATTGACCGGCACCCGGCTTCCCAACAAATTGCTTGTCACGGACGACATATTCACCGCGTACTAACACAGAAACAGGTTCACCGGTGACCTCCATGCCTTCAAACGCATTGTAATCGACCGCCATATGATGGGTATCAGCAGATATAACCCGTTCAACATTTGGATCAAAAATCACAAGATCAGCATCAGTGCCAACAGCAATCGTTCCTTTTTGCGGATACAGTCCAAAGAGTTTTGCGGCTCTTGTCGAGGTCAGGTCGACAAACTGGTTTAGACTGATCCTTCCTTTCTTCACGCCCTCCGAAAATATAATCGCTAAACGGTCTTCAATAATTGGACCGCCATTCGGGATTTTCGTAAAATCATCACGGCCTAAATCCTTTTGCCCGTTAAAATCAAACGAGCATTGATCGGAGCCAATTGTTTGGAGCTGACCGCTCTTTAACGCATTCCAGAGGGCTTCTTGATTCCATTTTTCACGGAGCGGCGGCGACCACACATATTTGGCTCCTTCAAAATTCGGCTTTTCTAAATAACTTTGATCAAGGACCAGATATTGCGGGCAGGTTTCGCCCCAGACATCAAAGCCCTTGCTGCGCGCCTCAGCAATTTTTTCGGCCGCATCGGCACAGGAAACATGGACCACATATAGCTGCGAATTGGCGAGCCCGGTAAACCTGGCAGCACGACCCGTTGCTTCCCCCTCTAATTCCGGCGGTCTTGTTAACGCATGATAAATCGGTTCTGTATTTCCTTCGTCGAGTGCTTTCTTTGTTAGATAATCAATGACATCGCCATTCTCGGCATGAACCATAACCAAAGCGCCAAGGTCTTTTGCGGTGATAAGCGTCTTGAACAAGGTTTCATCGTCTGCCTGGAAGACATTTTTGTAAGCCATAAAGACTTTAAACGAGGAAATTCCTTCTTCATTTATTACTTGTGGCAGTTCATTTAGAACATTCTCGTTGATTTCCGAAATCATTAAGTGGAAGCTATAGTCAATTACGGCTTTGTCCTTCGATTTATCATGCCAGGTTTGAATCGCATTTTTTAGCGGCTCGCCCTTATTCGTTAAGCAAAAGTCAATAACCGTCGTCGTGCCGCCGAAAGCAGCAGCCATTGTTCCCGTTTCGAAATCATCCTTTGTGACCGTGCCGCCAAAAGGCATATCCAAATGGGTGTGCGGGTCAATTCCTCCTGGGAAAACTAGACAACCCTTGGCATCAATAATCTCTGCGCCAATTGCCGATAGATTCGAGCCAATTTGCGTAATTTTTCCATCTTCGATTAATAGTTCTGCTTGAAAGGTGTCAGATGCGGTGACAATCGTTCCATTTTTAATAATTTTTTTCATTTAGTGAATCCTCCTAATCTATTATTTGACAATATCTGCTTTGCATTCTGCTGCGACACTTAGGACCGCTTGGCGTTCATTCCAGGTCATTGGCGCCAGCTCTCTTGGTGCTTCAATCATGTCGATAGCTCCATCAACCGGGCAGACAATCGAACATAAATTACAGCCAACACAGTCTTCTTCTCTTACTTTCAGATAGCTTTTTCCATTCGCATCTGTAAGCATATCAATGCATTGATGAGAGGTATCTTCACAGGCAATATGGCATTTATTACAATTGATACATACTTCCGGATTGATTTTTGCGACAATGTTATAGTTTAAATCCAAGTTACCCCAATCGGAGTATTTTGGTACAGATTTCCCGATAATATCGGAGACGGCAGCTATCCCTTTACAATCTAAGTAGTTATTGAGACCTTCAATCATATCTTCTACAATTCGGAAGCCATGGTGCATCGCAGCCGTACAAACTTGGACACCCGTTGCGCCCATCAGGATAAATTCAACCGCATCCCGCCAATTGGAAATCCCGCCAATTCCGGAAATAGGCACATTGATATGCGGGTGCCTTGCACATTCAGCAACCATATTTAAGGCAATCGGCTTAACAGCAGGGCCGCAATACCCACCGTGTGCCCCTTTTCCAGCAACATGTGGGACCGTATTCCAGGTATCAAGGTCCACTCCCATTAGGCTATTAATCGTATTGATCATACTAATCGCGTCTGCCCCGCCATTGCAGGCTGCTTCAGCAGTTGCGGTAATATCGGTAATATTAGGTGTTAATTTGACGATGACAGGAGTTTTCGCTACTTCTTTCGCCCAATAGGTCTGACGTTCAACAAGGGCTGGGACCTGCCCGGAGGCTGAACCCATTCCACGCTCGGCCATACCGTGTGGACAGCCGAAGTTTAACTCGAGTCCATCAACCCCGACATCTTCAACACGCTTGACGATTTCATGCCATTTTTCCTGCTTCGGTTCCACCATTAACGAAGCGATAATCGCATGGTTTGGGAATTTCTTTTTCGTTTCATAGATCTCCTTTAAATTGACATCCAACGGACGATCTGTAATCAGCTCAATATTATTGAAGCCAGCGACTCGTTGACCGTTAAAACTGATTGCGGCAAATCTTGAAGTAACATTTAGGATTGGGTCGCCAAGTGTTTTCCAAACCGCTCCCCCCCAGCCGGCCTCAAAGGCTCTTTGAACCTGATAGCCTGAGTTGGTTGGAGGTGCTGATGCCAGCCAGAAAGGATTAGGAGATTTTATTCCTGCAAGGTTTATACGTAAATCAGCCATTATTTTTCCTCCTTTTGATCGATTAAGCTGTTCCCACAGCGATAAATTGCTTGTGAATCGCATAGGCAACATCTTTGCCCTGCTGAGCAGCGGTTACGACCATGGCATCGCCTTTTCCTTTGCCAAAAATCACGTCGCCGCAGGCAAATATTTGCGGATTCGAGGTTTGAAGTGTTTCTTTATCGACCTTTACGACACCGCCTTCATGTGTTAGACCAAACTGCTCAATCAAATCCAAGTATCTTGTTTGACCAATTGCTTTGACAACAGCATCTACCGGGAGGACATGCTCCGACCCTTCAATTGCTGCAGGTCTGCGGCGGCCATCCGGTTCCGGTTCACCTAGTTCCATCTTGATACATTCAATGCCGGTGACACTACCTTTTTCGTCACCGATAATCCTTTTTGGTGCGGTTAACCAGCGGAACTCGACGCCATCCTGCTTAGCAAATTCATATTCAAAGTCATATGCCGTCATCTCATCTTCAGTTCTTCGGTAGAGGATTTTAACGTTTTCGGCACCTAAGCGGACCGAACAGGTGGCTCCGTCAATCGCTGTATTTCCGGCACCGATGACGACAACCCGCTTTCCACGGAAGTCATTGGACAGCTCTCCGTCCTTTGTTGCCTTGACAAATTCAATCGCATCAAAGACACCATCTAGATTCTCGCCTTCAATGCCAAGGTTTGGCACATGGGCCATTCCAATTGCAATTACAACCTTATCGAAATTTTCAGTTATTTCAGCAACGGAAATATCTCTGCCGACCATTGTGTTTGTTCTGATTTTGACATTCATTTTTTCAACTTGCTCCACTTCCCAGAAGGAAATCTTCTGTGGCAATCGGAAAGAAACAATCCCGTACGTATTTAATCCGCCAGCTTTCTCTGCTCCTTCAAATATTGTTACATCATAGCCAAACCTTGCAAGTTCGCGTGCCGCAGATAATCCAGCAGGACCGCCGCCAATAACGGCAACTGTTTGTCCATTTGATTTTCCAGATTGAAATAGGGTTTGTTCATTTTGAATGGCCCAATCTGTCGCATATCTTTGCAGATTGCCAATCATAATTGGTTTTGTTGAGTGATTGAGGACACAAGCTCCTTCACAGAGTTCTTCTGTTGGACAAACCCTTGAACAGCTTGCACCGACTGGGTTTGAAGACATAATCGTTTTTGCGGATCCAAGAAAATTACCTGAGGCAATTTTCTTAATAAAGGTTGGAATATCGATACCTGTTGGACAGGCTTTAATACATGGGGCATCATAACAATAGAGGCAGCGATTGGATTCTTCCACCGCTTCTTGGTTTGTCAGTCCTGGTTCCACCTCTTGAAAGTTTATTTCAAGATTTGAAAGGGAAATTCGTTGCATTTTTTCAATCGCCAATGCGAAACCCTCCTTTTAATCAATGGTTTATTAACCAATTAATATTTTCAAGATGAAAGCGCTTAAATAATTATCCATCTCTGGTTTCGGAAATGACTCCACTCCCCTCAGGTTCATATATGTAGTTTGCAGAATATTCTGCAGCTTATCTTCATTTTACAGACCCATTGTTGGCATTACACCTGACAACTAGTTAAATAATACAGCTATTTCATTATCCACTATGTAAAATGATTTGCTTCCTTAAAAACTTCCTTCTTGTTTATTATTCTGAATTCTCTACCAATTTACCATATAAAAAGTAAGGATATTGTAAAAAAAACTCGAAATCTATCTTTCTTTCTTTTTATCGAAAAAATTCTTGATTCTCTAAACATCATTAGTTTTACTGAAAAAATCATCTTTCCATCGAAATCAAATGCTTACTTTTTCTTAAGAAAGTTTTCGACATACTTCATGAATTTTGTCGAATCATTATTAAAAACAGGCATCGGATTCTCTTCCGATGCCCCTTTCTATCCTTATTCTTTTCCTTACTTTTCTTCCGCCGCTTCAACAAGCTTAAATAAAAACCGATAAATTAACAGGAAAGCTTCGCCAATTGTCATTTCTTCTGTAAATCCTTCTACATAATTCAGCGCAAAATTCAAATTCCATAAACCGTCATCATGACTAAACATTAAATCGAATTTTGCTTCCCCGCCATGTAAATGAGTATTCAAATGCTCCTTTAACGTTTTTTCGAATTTCTTCTGAAGTTTTAATCCTAACATGACGTCATATGTCCCGAAGACATCGTCAGCCTCTAATGAGACAGCTTCAACTCCAATCAACTCAAACCAATGGGACTCTAAATAAATAAATTCATTTTTATGCTTTTTTAGGTAATCGAGTGGCTCCGATAAGAACGAGGAATTCTCATTCTTCAGCATATTTTCTGATTCTTTATCACAACGTTCAATATAGGCACCCGCGAATCGAGTGTTAGGATCCTTTAGGTCAATTTGGCTGTTTTCAGCTAATTTATTTTTTTCTACATACTCTTTTTCTTCTTTAAACATCGCGAATCCATCGCTATTATGCTCTGATATGTATTGTTTAATTTGATCTTTTAACATTAAAAAATCCTCCTATTGAACATTTCTTTTCTTACTATAGAGTTTTTTTGCAGAAAAAAGCAAATTTGTTCACTTCACAAACTGCTTATGCAAAAAAATAGAGGTGACTTTGACAGTCACCCCCTGGTTTAATATTTAATTTTCCGCTAACTTAGCCTTCATCATTTTTCCTGCTGACTTGACTCCGCCTGGATCTTCAGCTTGTTTTGCCCGTTTAATAAAGAAAGCAAGAATGAGCGCAACAACGGCAATACCGGTGGCAATTAGGAATGAGAAATTTATTCCATTTAACATTGCCTGCTCCATAATTTGTTGTTTCATTTCTTTGATTGCGGCTGGTGTCGGCTGTTCAGTAAAGTGTTTCATAGCAGCATCTCCGAGTTCTTTCGCCTTTGATGCCGTCCTGTTTGTCATAATCGTTACCAATAACGCGGTGCCAATCGCCCCGGCGACCTGGTTCATCGTATTGTTCATTGCAGTCCCATGTGGATAGAAACGTGCAGGTAATTGATTCAGCCCATTTGTAGAAACCGGCATCATCACCATAGACATACCGAAACTTCTTATTGAGTACAGAATAATTAAATGTGTATAGCTAGTTGTCAATGTTAATTTGCTAAATTCATAAGTCGTTACAACGATAATTAATAAGCCAAGGATTGCTAAAAGACGTCCGCCGAACTTATCAAATAATTTCCCTGTAATTGGCGACATAATGGACATCAAAATCGCTCCTGGCAACAGCAATAGTCCAGCATCCATTGGAGAAATTCCCCTTAGTGTTTGAACATAGATCGGGAGAAGTAACATTCCAGAAAACAAAGCCATATTAACAACCATTGCAATGGCAGATGATAAAGCAAACATCGGGTATTTATAAATTTTAAAATTAAGCAAGGGCTGTTCTTGTTTTAATTGACGTAATATGAACACTGTTAAAGAAATAACCCCAATGATTATTGTCCCGTAGACCTGCGGACTATCCCAACCTTTACTGCCGGCAGAACTAAATCCATATAGGATTCCGCCAAAACCGATACTGGATAATAGTAAAGAAAGAAAATCAAGTCTAATATTAACTTTTTCCTTTTTATCTTTAAGCATGAAAAATCCTATTAATATGACTACAATAGCAATTGGAGTCACAAAGTGGAATAGCATTCTCCAGTCATAATGTTCAATGATCCATCCCGATAATGTAGGCCCAATCGCCGGTGCAGACATTAATATTAATCCGAAAACTCCCATCGCTGCCCCTCTTCTTTCTACAGGGAAGCTAATTAACATAACATTCATTAATAGTGGCATCAAGATGGCTGAACCAGAGGCTTGAATCATCCGGCCCGCTAATAACATTGGAAAGACATGGGCAAATCCTGCTAGGATGGTTCCGACTGTAAA
The DNA here is from genome assembly GCF_001026695.1 of Neobacillus vireti. Lineage (GTDB taxonomy): Bacteria > Bacillota > Bacilli > Bacillales > Cytobacillaceae > Neobacillus > Neobacillus vireti. The sequence goes on along the minus strand of NZ_LDNB01000017.1, from coordinate 268,812 downwards.
TAATCCCATAGCAGCTAAAAATAATTGTCGAACGGAATATTTTTGAATTAAATAGGCTGTAGCAGGAATCAAAATTCCGTTTACTAACATAAACCCTGTCGTTAGCCACTGAACCGTCGCCGGTTCAATTTTTAAGTCCTTCATTATAGATGGCAAGGCAATGTTTAGTAATGTGTTATTCAAGAATGCAATAAAAGCCCCAATCATCAAAACCGCAATAATCCCGTACGGTGGACGCTTGGTCTCTTTTATAGTTTGATTCATTAAGTTTCCCCCTATAATATTAGTACATTTTTTTATACCCCTGTTATACACCTTGCTAATAATATACTCTCGGTTCAACTTTTGCAAGTAAAAAAAACATTAAAAATTAGGCGTTTGTGTTCAGTATATAAATAAGGTAGTATAAATTTATACAGTAAGTACAAATCAAACAAAAGGTGATTAAATGTACAACCGGAAACAAAATGTGATTAAGATGGCACATCAATTATTTGTCGAAAAGGGCTTCCATGCTACCTCTATTCAAGATATTTTAGATTATAGCGGCATTTCTAAAGGAACATTTTATAATTATTTTTCATCAAAAAGCGAATTATTAATCGGTATTTATAAAACGATTTTCAAGGAGCTAGAAAAAGAGCGCTCTGATTTACTATTGGGTCATGATCCATCAGATATCGAGATATTTATCAAACAAATGGAATTACAGCTGATTTCAAATAAAAAGAATAAGTTAATTGCCCTTTATGAAGAAGTCATGGCTTCCAATGATGTCGACCTTAAACAATTTATTCAACGCACTCGTTTGAGTACACTTCATTGGTATTATGCAAGGTTCTTAGATATCTTCGGCGAGGATATGAAACCATACTTGCTAGATTGCGCCATCATGTTTCAGGGAATATTACAGCATAATCTTCATTATAATCGAATGGCCTTTGAAACAGGGGAGAAAATCAACCAGGTGGTCCGGTATAGCGTCGGGCGTCTAGTAAAAATGGTTGATGATGTGGCCGAATCCGGTAGTCAATTGCTAGAACCTGGGCATTTGGAAAAGTGGCTGCCTTCTTGTAACCGCAATAATCAAACATTTAAACAACAACTACTCCACCACGCTTTACCGTTGCGAAAAATGATAACGAAGAATTTGCTTGACGAAGGCGAACAGGAGAAATACCTCGAACTTTTAGACTTTATCCACGATGAATTATTGGATGGAAATAAGCCTCGAAAATTTCTAATTGAAAGTGCTCTGATTTCTTTGGATAGCAGTTCATTATGGAAAAAAGAATTGAAACAGCTGGAAGAACTGATTGAACATTATTTTAAGCAGTTAGAGGAAGTGCACTAAAAAATTGACCCCTAATCAACCGATTAGGGGTTTTTTAATCCAGCTCCAGCGCCTAGCCCCTCGGGGTCAAATAACCTTCAGCACTAAAAGTCAAAGGGCGGTCTTTTAGTGCTGAAGAACATTTGCCTGTCGGGGCTGACCAAGGCGCTTGCGCTTTTTGTTTCTGGATGTGTTATGTATCGCTGTCGCTAGTAAACAATGCTTTCTGAACATCCCAGATGATGAAATACTTCGAGTATTGCCTGGTTTCAACAATAGCCTCTTTACCTTCTTTAACAAAGATTAATCCAGAACCCATTTGTTCTTCATATTTCCAGCCATTTGACTTCATAAATTCCTTAACGATATCATATCGGCTATCCCCTGTATTTTTCGATAAATACCGGCTGCGATTTTCTGTTTTTGAGAACTGCTCGTACTCAGAATCGAAAAAATGCAGTTTCATGGCTGATACCATTAATGGAACTGGATTCCCCTCCTGAAATAACACAGACCCAAAAGAACTAATAATAATAGCTGATCCAAGTGCCAATATAATAATGGAAGTAATAAATATTCTTTCCAGCTTTCCCATCCTTTTTCCTCCCGATCAAACCTCTCATACTTCATTAGACGGTTTAGGGGTGGTTTTTGTTTCAAAATGGGATATTTCAGTTTTATTACAAGATATTTACTTATTGGTTAAAAAGGTGCTTGGCATGACGACAGCAACGACCTCACCAAGTGCGCAAAGAATATCATTTGCATAAACCTCGGTTTCCACCTTAAACTTTTTCGGGTGAATTTCATGGACGATTCCAACAGCCTTTAACGGGACACCATGTGGAGTAGGCTTAAGAAAATTAACATTTAGTGAAGCGGTTACAAAACGTGGCGGGTCAACTTTCTCTCCCGGTTCATGACCATTTTTTCGATGCAGTGCAAGAGCTGCAGAACCTGTTCCGTGGCAATCGATTAGCGAAGCAATAAGTCCGCCATAAACAAATCCCGGCAATGCGAGATGCTCTTGTTCAGGTGTATAAATCGTTACGGTTTGCTCATCTTCCCAGCCGGTTCGGAAATGATGCCCCTCCTCATTCAAGCGGCCGCAACCATAACACCATGCAAAGTCATCCGGATACTCATCTTGAATTGCATTTACTATTTTTTCAACCAAAGTAATTCCCCCTTTTTCAGAAAAGTATAACATATTTCTCGTCCTATGATAATATTTAGTAGTACGAAATAGTAGGGAGGAATGACAAATGAAAAAAAAAGTTGAAAAAAGGCTTACCCGTGCTGAAGTACCGGAGGAATTGACATGGAACCTCGTGGATTTATTCCCGTCTGAACAGGCTTGGGAAGCAGAATTAATTGTGATAGACCAAGAAGTCGCAAAGTTTGAGAAATATAAAGGTACCTTACATACTGGTCCAATTGCATTACTTGATTGTTTAAGTGCCCAAGAACAGCTGTTGATGAAATTAATAACGGCCGGGACCTTTGCAAGCTTAAAGCAATCGGCCGATGGAACCGACTCGCTTAACCAGGCAAATACAGCAAAATTTTCAGCCCTTCGTACAAAAAGTATGGCGGCCATGTCGTTTATTAACAGTGAAATTCTTTCACTTACGGAAGGGACAGTCGAAAAATACCTTCAGGAAGAACCTAGACTTGAAGATTTCCGAAAAAATCTCTCCGAGCTCCTTGAAACAAAAAAACATATCCTTTCACAAGAAACGGAAGAAGCAATGGCAGCACTTGGTGAACTACAGGGTTCTCCATACCAAATTTATCAAATGACCAAATTAGCTGATATGGACTTTTCTTCGATTGAGGATGCAGAAGGAAATGAGCTCCCTGTATCGTTTGCCTTATTTGAGAGCCGTTACGAATTCTCAGCTGATACAGACATTCGCAGAAAAGCATACAACTCGTTTGTTTCATCGTTAAAGCAGTATAAAAATACCATGGCCGCTACCTATGCTGCTGAAGTGAATAAACAAGTAACCCTCGCCCGGCTGCGGAAGTATGAGTCTGTTACACATATGCTGTTGGAACCGCAGCAAGTAACACTTGATATGTACAACAATCAGATTGACATCATCTATAAAGAGTTAGCACCGCATATGCGCCGCTTTGCTCAATTAAAGCAAAAGGTTTTAGGCCTTGACAAGCTGTTGTTCTGTGATTTGAAGGCCCCTCTTGACCCGGATTTCAATCCGAAAACAACTTATGAAGAGGCTAGTCAAGTAATCTTGGACTCTCTCCAAGTAATGGGACCAGAATACTGTGCTATTATCGAGCGTGGTTTTAAAGAAAGATGGGTTGACCTCGCCGATAATGTTGGGAAATCAACCGGTGCATTCTGTTCCAGTCCATATGGTGCGCATCCATATATTCTCATTACTTGGCAGGACAACATGCGCGGCTGCTTCACCCTTGCACACGAATTCGGCCATGCGGGACATTTCTATTTAGCAAATAAAAATCAACGAATTATGAATGTCCGTCCCTCCATGTATTTCGTCGAAGCTCCTTCAACGATGAATGAAATGTTATTAGGGCAGCATTTACTCGCCAGGACGGAAGATAAGCAAATGCGCCGCTGGGTAATCCTGCAGTTGCTAGGAACCTATTATCACAACTTTGTCACCCATTTACTTGAGGCGGAATACCAGCGCAGGGTGTATGCACTTGCTGAAGCTGGCAAAGCCCTTACAGCACAGACATTAACTGAAACCACCGGGGCGGTTCTTTCCGAATTCTGGGGAGACTCTGTTGAAATTGATGAAGGAGCGGGCTTGACTTGGATGCGCCAGCCACATTATTATATGGGCCTATATCCATACACATACTCCGCAGGCTTAACCGCATCGACCGCTGTTGCGCAAATGATCCAAGAAGAAGGCCAGCCTGCCGTTGATAGATGGCTTGATGTACTACGAGCCGGCGGAACAATGAAGCCAGTGGAGCTCTTAAAACACGCAGGCATAGATATGTCAACACCAGACCCAATCCGCAAGGCAGTTGCATATGTTGGCTCCTTAATTGATGAGTTAGAACGTTCATATCAATAAGAACGGGAATAAAGGTGTCAGGCACCATGTGAATTTTTCACATGGTGCCTGACACCCTAAATGACCCACTTAATAACACTTAATAACACTTAATTCTTAAGCTGGCTTTGGTAGGCGTTTGTTGTTCGTATTTCGATTGTTAATGTGCCTTTTCCGTAGATGGTTTTTATTAGGAATGGAACTCCTGTTGTGTTTTGAAACTGAAAGTCGGGACCGCCATAGGAAACGGTCGCATCCCTTCCTGCAGGCACATAGCCGACAGATAAGGAATGATGATGTTTCTCTACATACTTTACACCTAATTTGTCTACGGTATTGAACAAAGTCGAAGATGTTTGGCAAATGCCCCCGCCGACTCCATCAACTAATTTCTTGTTGACAATTTCTTTCGCTATTTGATATCCATGGGCGGCATCGCTCGGGCCCACAGTTGTATTAAATGAAAAAATATCCCCGGTGCCAACAATGATATTATTAATTGCTTGTGCTGAGATCTCAATATTTTTTGACCGGCCAACGACCGCGCTATTGAATTTTGTTGTATAGGATGCGACAGCTACTTCATCTAAATGGGCAGCGTCTTCCGGCTTATAGCCGCTTTCAGTCACATATAATGGCAACTCGACATCACCACCGACTACCGATGCCGCCATCAGCTTTTCAACCAACTCGGATTCCTCTAAAATGATTTTTGGCTTTCCTTTAATAATCTGTCCATTGGCGTCCAGCTTATCTAAAATCATCCGTTGGTCATACCCAGGCGATTGATCCGTCCCCCGCGCCAGTTCCTTGGCCCACTTTTCCATTTCCTTTTTATATGTGTCATTTTCATTACCAAACCCTAAATCAACAGGAAGAAAGGATTTGACTAGATCCTTCGTAATAGGGTCGATAACATTTACCACAACAGGCTTTGGTTCCTCTTCCTTCTTCGGTTCCTCCTGGGGCTTCCTTTCAGGCTGCTGTTGCGGCTCGGTTACACTTCCTTCTAAAGACTTATCTTTCACCGTTTTTTCTGTACACCCAGCCAACCCAACTAAACTGCTAATTAAAAAAATGGACAGGATCCACGTCCGCTTTTGGATTTTCCACAACTTCTCCACTTATCCTTTCATTAAATGGTTTCTTAGTAACAATCATATAAAAAATTTAGATGGGGCCCTTCGGCTCCCACTCACCTATCCTATTCCTTCCAGCATGTCGATATTACTATAACTCCTCTTTTAATTTGCAAATACAACCAACAAAGGAACTTTCTGTATTTTAGTTGCGATTTCGACATAAATCTACAAAATACACGATGCTCCGAGCAAAGAAAATTATTATATGGTATAATGGAAATATCTGATTCGCTTTTTCAGCCTTGATGAAGAAATAAATGTAAAAGGAGGTTTTTTTCATGGAACATTCAATTGAAACAGTTTATTTCTTGGAAAACCCTGAGAAGAATATTGTGAAATTTGCAACTGGCACCCAACTTCGATATGAGGATGTAATAAAAGAGGTTTTTGGTGTAGCTAGTATCAATGATTTACAAATGATGATTCAGTATAATAAAAGTTTTCAAACAAGCATATGTAATAGCCATGGAATAAGTGAAAAGAAGATTACACTTGATAAAATCATTCGGATTGCATCTAAGGTGGATATGCTTCTTCTAAAAAAGCAATTAATGGACCAAGAAAGAACTAGCATTGACGAATATCTTGAAGCGAACATCCCCATCACACGCCCCTTTGATACCATAATTAAACTGCAAGAAGGAATTTTTCAATGGGATGACAATGAATCTTCATATAATTCAGTAAACTTACGCGCCTGATACCTTTGTGGTTAACAAAAATTAACATACATTGGCAAGGTTCTTTTTTTTAAATATTAAGAGCTGACAACAAAAAACCGCTAGGATTTAAGTCCAACGGTTTTTTTGTTCCCTGCTTTATCGATAATAAGCTGACTAATCGTGAATTTATTTACGTCTATTACTCTTCTTTTTCGTCATTCTCCCCAATAAAAACGCTCCTGCCGCTACGCCGAGGATTGTATTGGTTTTTTTGTTAAATACTTGTTTGGCGACAAGATTTAAGTTTTGCGGTCTTTCTGCAAGACGTCTCATGAAATAGCCATACCAGTCATTTCCAAATGGTACATAAGTACAGAAGTTGTATCCTTCGCTTGCTAGTTTTAACTGAAGATCTTTTCTGAACCCATAAAGCATTTGAAATTCGAATTTTTCTTTGGGAATGTTGTTCTTTTTAACAAATTCCTTTATATGATTAATGATTTGATGATCATGAGTGGCAATCGATGTAAATTTTCCGTTAAGCAGATGCCATTCAGTAATCTTAATAAAGTTCGCATCGATATCTTTTTTATCTGGGTAAGCGATTTCATCGGACTCTTTATAGGCACCTTTTACAATCCGAATCCGGAAGTTCCGATATTTTTCAAGATATTCTTGTGCCTGGCGGAAGTAAGACTGAATAACCGTTCCGACATTCTCATATTCAAGTGAAAGATCATCTAAAAGATCAAAAGTCGGCTGCAGGTGGCTGTAGTCTTCCATATCGATATTAACAAAAATCCCATAATTGTTTGCCTTGTCGACAATTTCTTTGACGTTGTTTAAGCAAAAGTGATAGTCAATATCCAATCCTAATTGTGTCGGTTTCAAAGAAATATGTGCATCCACTTGATTCTTATAAATCGCTTCAATAACCTTAAGAATTTGTTCTTTCGCTTCTACCGCTTCTTCTTCTTTAAAGACGAATTCTCCTAAGTTATCAACAGTACAAGAGATTCCGTGGGCATTAAGCTCTTTAATACTTCTGATGGCTTCTTCTATATTGGTGCCGGCAACAACGGTTTGGGCTCCCATTTTTAACCCATACTTTTTAGCTGTATTATTAAGAAATTGATTTTGGGATAAACCCATGAAAAAATCTTTTAACATAGCGATTTCTCCTTGCAGTTAAATTTACTAGTTTATTATAGCATACGCTTTCAATAAAAATTATTTTGCGAATATTTCCAATTTAATATTATGAGAAATGGTAATATTCAAAGGTTTGGAAGATTTGAACGGCACACAAAAGGGTGTCAGGCATACTTGGCACCTGACACCCAATTATCATTTAATATTTATTCCTTCTGTTTCGATTCCGCAAGAAAGCAGGGATATCCAGTGAATTTTCCGTCTCTTGACCGTACCGGCTGCTTTCTCTGTATGGTTCTCTTGTCTCTTGTTTATTATCCTCATTATTATACAGCGTTTCTTCAGGATAGTCCCATTGCCCGCGGACGTTTCCATGTGCTGGTTTCTCTGATTCTTGCCACCCATAATAATTTACTGGTTCCTCTACTTTAGGTCTTTCACGTCTAGGCTGTCCTTGAAAATTTGACTTTGGCAGTGCTTCCCTAGAGGATTTGGAAGATGGTTTCTCCTTATCCATAAATCCAGTGGCAATGACTGTTATCATGATTTCATCCTTATAGTTATCGTTAATGCTCGACCCGAAGATCATGTTCAATTCCTTGTCAGCTGCCGAAGCGACAATATCCGCAGCCGCTTGCACTTCAAACAGACTTAAATTACTGCCGCCTGTTATGTTCATTAAAACGCCTTGGGCTCCATCGATAGATGTTTCAAGCAGGGGGCTCGATATCGCCTTTTTGGCTGCATCCACAGCACGATTTTCCCCCTTTGCCACCCCAATCCCCATTAATGCCGTGCCTTGATTCGACATAATCGCTTTCACATCAGCAAAATCAAGATTAATTAATCCCGGAACAGCAATTAAGTCGGAAATACCCTGCACACCCTGACGAAGAACATTATCCGCTTCCCGGAATGCTTCAACCATCGGTGTTCTTTTATCGACAATCTGTAATAAGCGGTCATTTGGGACAATAATTAAGGTATCAACCGCTTGCCTCATTAACTCAATGCCGCTGACAGCATTTAATCGGCGCTTATGCCCTTCAAATCCAAACGGACGCGTTACAACTCCTATCGTTAGGGCACCAAGCTCATGGGATATTTCTGCTATTGCCGGCGCAGCTCCTGTTCCCGTTCCCCCGCCCATTCCAGCTGTTACGAAAACCATGTCGGCACCCTTTAAAACTTCTTGAAGCTGACTTCTGCTCTCTTCCACTGCTTTCCTGCCAATTTCCGGATTTGCCCCTGCTCCTAAGCCTCTTGTTAATGACGCACCAATTTGCATCCTTATCCCGGCCTTCGATGAGTTAAGTGCTTGGGCATCGGTATTCACTGCAATAAATTCAACACCTTGAACACCATCCTCAATCATTCGGTTCACGGCGTTATTTCCGCCGCCGCCTACACCAATTACTTTAATTTTTGCTGCTTGATCTATGTCCATGTCCCACATAATTCTTCCTCCTAATTTCCATTCACTATTATAAATAATTTAGCGATAATTTTTTCTGATTTAGTAGCTTTACAATAAAAAAACTCTATATTTAGATATTTTACCAATATAATAGCGTTTTTTATATAGTCCGCAGGACATTCCTTTTAAAAAAATGCCATGAAACATCCAAATCGTTAGTTGGATGTTTCCCGACATTTCATTTTCAGCGATTATTAATCGTCAGACTTCTTAATCTCCATGTAAATGGAACGGTCACTGGTAATACCGAAACTGATCGTTTTCTCTTCCCCTGACGCTACCTCTGCCCAAAATTCGATATGGTTGGCGTCTACTGATTTAAACTCATCAGTTGATTCCTCAATCTTCCAAAAACGGTCACTAATGTTATGGTTAATTTTAATCAGGACGCTTTCACTCTTTCGGTTTTTCAAAATATATTCATGCTTTTCGTATTCGTAGTTTTTCATTTTATAGCGTTTTAAGATTTTGCTTTCACAAACAATATCAAAGGCATTGCCAATATATAAGGAAATGTTTTCATCCTTCGTGGTGTGGGAAATACGGTCTTCGCCGATAAATTCAGTCGTATTCTCTTCGCAGTCGTCTTGATAGACTTTAATCTTCCCTTTAGGCAGAGGGATTCCCATTCGATTAAGCACAGAATTCTTGATCTCGAGCATGACTTTCGGATTTTCACTATAGGAATCAAACTCGTAGTAGCGTTTAAAGGTACCATTTTCAACATGGATAAACTTAATTTGTTTTTTCTGATTATCCTTTAAGGTGGTCGTTCCTTTTAACGTATAAATATGGTAGTCTGCGAATGGCTTATCTTCAAAATGTTCTTCCAAATTCGTGAGGCTATAAACAACTGGCTCTATATCGTAAACTCTTCCCTCTTCTGCCCGGTTCACATCGCCAGCTAAAACCTTTAGCTTAGCATCATGAAAAGCAGCTCCTGAAAAATTATCGATTTCTACCCATCCACTAAGGTCAAATGTCTCATTTTTAAGTTTGAGCACATAATTAGTTTCCCAGCTAATCCCTTTTGTTATGTAAGATACATTGATAGATTTAGAGTTTGATGGGACCACTTTCCAGATAAGTGCAGGTTTAACAATTAATTCATTGGGAAGTTTTGGTAAAATAATCTCCCCGGCTGGATCAAGGACAATTTCTTTCGTGGCGGCATTTTCCAAAACAAGTCCGCCACTCACACTTAGCAAGCGATACTCGGCTTTTTCTTTCGTTTTACTATCTTGTAAAAGAACCGTGTGATCCATATACTTCTCCAGCAGCTTTGATTTATCTACTAAATCAAAATCATAGTTCAACTCTTGCACTTCAACACCGGCAACAATGATAGAATCGGTTTCAATCTTTTTGGCAACATCTAAATAATGAACAATGGTCTCATTCTCCTGCGGTGCATAATCCCTCGTCTCTTTCACAACTGCAAAATTGGCATTATAAATCGTTAATGATAGGTTTTGAGTATTAGCAGAAGAAGATTTGTAGACCATAATTTGATTCCTCCCAGTAATTAAGATATTTATACACATTTTAACATAAATATCCATCGTTCCGCCAAAACTTCCTGTAAAATAAACGGAATTTTTAGATATACAACGACAAAAAAAGCCCACTATTAGATGTGAGCTTTTCCTCTTAGTCTATATAACAGATTAAATCCAATTTGTCAGTTCCATTTCTCTGCAAGCACAATCGTTTTGGTCAACAGTTTATGATTCGGTTCGTCTTGCAAGGAAATATGTTGGAAAAAGCAAATCTCTTCGCACAGATGACAATCGATACATTTAGCGGGTTCAAGGTTAATTCTGGTGGTCCTATTCGCGTTCTCTAGGGTTAATGCACTGGTCGGACAAAGGATGGTACAGGCTCCGCAAAAATTACAGTCTGGTAAAATAGTCGGTAATCGGCAATCTTTCCGTTTTTTTAAGTCTTCATTTTTCTGTAATTCAGCTAGAAATAGGTTGCGCTTATTCAAATATGGAAATGCCGATTCATTTGTGAACCTTTCGACAATCCTGTTTGTTACCGCTGTCCATTCTTTTTTCAGGTTTTTAACAGGATGATCCTGCAGCTTTTCTTGATAAGTTTGAATTCCAGCACCGCCTAATTCCACGCGAAGCGCATGCTTATTCGTTGTCTTGATTTCACTTACTAATCTAGTAAAGAACGTCCGCCTGCCATTATTAAACTGCGTTTTCTCCTTAGATGGCTGAATTGTTGACGTGACGAACAACTGCTTTTCTGACATTGCTTCTCCGGCTCCCATCTCACTCCGCCAAACAGCTTCGCCCATTGTGACCTCACAATCGCGACAGCTCTTTTCAGATTGATAGATAGAAAGATTGTCACAGACGCTGCTAATACTAACCCAGACCTCTCTAGGAATCATCCCTAAGCAAGGGACTGTCACCGCTGCAATTTCCGAATTAGAAATTTGCATTTTATCACAACTCAAGTAGACTTTTTCATTCTGTTCGCACATCTGAATAATAGTTGTTACAAGTTGATTGAGCGAAGGTCGTTGTGATGAAAGAGCACTCGTAGGACAAACGGTTGTGCAAAGGCCGCATTCAACACATTGGTCATCAATTTCAATTTTGTTATTTTTGAACGTAATGCTGTTCGTTGGACAATTAGCTACACAGCTCTGACAGGTGCTTTTGGGTGAAATTAACCGTGTACATAGGTTTTGTTCGATATTCAGTCCTGACATTCCTTTTTCAATCACATTAACTAATTTGAAAAGATTCATTAGTCTTGACCTCCTCTCAGTGCGAAGCCCTTTCTACTTATAAATGAATAGCTGTTTCATAAAATTGGAACCGGGCAAGAAATTCGCTGACAAATAGAATGACGAATACGAGCGAATAAATGATATTATTCTGTTTGTACTGATTTTTAAAAGTAAAGGTAAGGATTGCAAAGGCGATAACGAATGTGAACAGCCTAATCCAAAATAGCAATTGATGTGTCGTCAATCGGGCCGCCTCGACGGCTTGCGGCAAACCACCCTGTAATGATGAAAAATAGACAACCATCACAATGGCAGCCGCGATCAAAGCAGTAATAGAAATACCGGAAATATTTGCCGAAAGTTCGCCGCGAATCGCTAAAAATGCACCTACAAATAAAGGTCCTAATATGAGCGATGTTAAAAAGAAACTGAAAAGAGTGGTAACACTGTTCCATGCTGGAATCGCTGGTATCATATAAATTTTTGCTGAGGAAAAGATGGCGATCACACCAATAGCGGAGGCAATTCCCCCAATCAAACTACGTTTACCAGCTTCGTCCTTAAGCCAAAACCAGGTGTATAAAACACTTAAGCCAACAAACATCCCGTAAAACGTGACTTCACGACTTAACCATGAAACACCGATATTTAAAATGGCGCGATAGGCTTCAAAGGGATGACCTAAATGCAAGAGCGAAATGAGAACGGAAATAGCGCCAAGTACAACCAGTGAAATGGAGATCATCAGCCCCGATTGTCTTGAGATAGGACACTTTTTCCTATCAAGCCACCATAGGGTCACAAATCCGCCAATGACAAGCTGCGACAAGATTGTAAAAATCACTAGAGGCAGGTCATGCATCCTTAAAACCTCCTTGTTTGTTTGCCCGGTTTTGGCAAAATAAAATGAGTAGTTGGGTGTGTTATCGATGGATCGGCAAATGTCGGCACAACGCTGACGGAGTTTGAAGGTTCGACTTCATTATAGTCAACGATTTGAATGGCCTCCAACGGACATTTTTCCACACAGATTGGCAATTGTCCCACATCCAAGCGGTCATAACACATACTGCATTTATCCATCTTTTTCTTCACAGGATTAAACTGCGGCACACCATATGGACAGGCCTTGCCGCACATTTGGCAGCCAATACACATGTTTTGATCATGAACAACAATCCCATCTTCACGCTTCGTATAGGCACCTACTGGACAAGCCTTTTTACAAGCCGGCTCATCACAGTGGTTACAAGCCGTGGAAACAAAGGCACGGACAGGCGTTCCAACAAGCTCCTCCGGCAACTCTGTTACCCTGCGCCTTCGCATGTTTGGTTCAAGCTGATAAAAGCTTTTACACGAAATTTCACAAGCGTGGCAGCCGATACAACGCTCAATATTTACTAAAAATCCCAGCTTTTTCGCCATCGTAGCTCCTCCTTATGCTTTCTCAATGTTTACAAAGTTATCGTGAAAGGCGATTCCACGCTGCCCTTTTTTATATTCACCCATATCTTCTGCCAAGGCCTTAACGGTAAAATTCTCGGTGTAATTAACACCCTTCCACCAGCCCTCATACATGACAACCGTATCAGCCGGCACCATCTTTGTTATTTTTGCCGGAAGCGTCATATAGCCGGTTTCATTGATAATCTTTACGATGTCTCCATCCTTAATCGACCTTGTCTTTGCTAAATCTGGATGTATTTCAATGAACGGATGATCCTGAATCGCCATAAGCCAGTCCTGATGCTGAAATTGGCTATGAATGCCAAATTTCCAGTGTGGTGACATACAACGGATTGGATATTCCTTTGGTGCCTTGTACTCTTCGGTAAAAACAGGTAATGGATGATGTCCGTACTGGGCAGCCTTTTTAGAATAAAATTCATACTTGCCAGATGGGGTTCTAAATTTTAAATCGTTCCAAGCAACAGTTATGCTTTCGTTCGCTTTTGCAGTACCGCCGTTTTTCCGAAGATCGTCCCAGCTTTTTACACCGAACAACGCCTTAATATCATTATTCAATTCCTTCTCAACCCATTCAAGCGGGTCACCTGAGACAGGGAATGTACATGAACCTGGTTCTATTTGATTTAACTTTTTCGATAAACCCATCGCAATTTCTAAATCACTCTTCGTTTCATAAAGTGGTTTAATCGCTTGTTCATTGACATTCATCCAATAGTGCCAGTAGCTGACATTAATCCCAACAGATTCAAACGGGGTTGTCACCGGTAGAACAATATCTGAATACTCAACCGTCTGATTCATATATAAATCAGCGGTTACGACTAAATCCATTTGATCAAATGCCTTTTTGACAACTGTAGGTTCTGGATCTTGAGCCAATGGGTTTCGGCAGGCAATCCACATCATCTTAATTGGCGGCTCATTCGCAGCCAACACCTGTGCTCCAAAGTTGTTCATGTTGACGAAGCGATCTTCTTCACCACCGCTGCCTTCAGGAGCACCGAAGCTCATCGTATGATAATTAAATCCCCATGTTTCGCCGCCAATATAATTGACACCGCCGCCTTTTTTGCCAATATTGCCTGTAATCGCAGCTAGGGCATCTATCGCTCGCACCATCGCCCCACCGTTCACATGACGCTGCATCCCAAAGCCAATCCAAATATTGGCCGGCTTTGCCGTTGCGTATTCTCGAGCAATACGTTCGATGACAGGCTTTGGCACACCTGTTTTTTCTGCAGCCCAATCAAGTGTAATATTCTTTTTCACATATGCGAAAAATTCATTAAAACCAATGGAATTCTGATTCACCCACTCTTTGTCATATAATTGATTGTCAAGGATGTAGCGAATCATCCCAAGGGCGAGCGCGCCGTCCGTACTTGCTTTCACTTGAATATACTCATCCGCTTTCGAAGCTGTTTGTGTTATAAGCGGATCAATCACGACCAGCTTTGTCCCGTTCTCTTTTGCCTCTTCAATAAAATACATCGAGTGTGCAGAAGTCCAGGACGGATTGGCACCCCAAAGAATAATATAATCGGCGTCAAGAAATTGTTCCGGATCATTGTTATAGGCAACTCCCATATCAAAGCCTTGTGCGTCAGAGCCCGCAGGATCACATGGTGTTCCTTGCGCACGTGTTGTATAGCCGATACTTGAAAGCATCCCTTCGGTTGCATAGTTTAAAATATTGAAGTTCCCCGAATATTTATTTAAACAAATCGGCAACGTACTGCCGTATTCCTTTTTTATCTCAAGGATTTTTTTCGCAATAATCGTGTAAGCTTCATCCCAGCTAATGCGTTCCCAGTTTCCTGATCCCCGGCCTTTTTGCCGCATCGGATATTTAATCCGGTCTGGTGAATAAACAACTCGTGGATAGGTGTTCCCTTTCACACAAAGGCGCCCTTTCGTATAGGTGTTCTTCTCATTTCCGGTAATAAAGGTGATTCTGCCGTCCTCCACTGTAGTTAAAATGGAACACGTATCATAGCAATTTCGTGGACAAGCATTATAGAACTGCTCAACTTTTCCATTTGTTTTGGCAGCCGCCTTTGGAATTAACCCTTTCGGCGCCTGTGTGCCTGCTGCTCCTAAACCTAATAATGCACTTAATGAAACTGAACCTTTAATAAAAGTCCGCCTTGAAATCGTTTCATTCAACATTATAGACCCTCGCCTTCTATCAAACTTTTTTCTAGCAATATAAATCCTTTTAACATATAGCCAAACGCTAAGGTAATCAGACTTTGACTATGTTCCTCGATTCGAGCGCAATGTTGATCGACCCATTTTAGTAAGTGTTTTTCCAAAAATAAATGTAGAGCTTCCTTCTTTTTTTCAGAGCTTAATAAATGAAGGATAAATTCTAATTCGAACTGGATATGATCGTCTGGTAGTCCGCCTTCATTGGCTACCTGCAGTCCTTCATAATAATAGAAGTTCCGAACTTTCAATGTTTCTGCCTGCATTACGGTACCTTCGAAGTTTTGATAGCTTGACTCAAAAGGAGAAGCCAATAATTTATTGGGTCCGACAAACAAGCGGTTAAAATCATATTCAAACGGTTCGAGCGTTTGGGTTGTCATGTTCTGTAGCTGAAGGACTGCTTTTCTTCCCCAGTCATTTGATTGTAGTGCCGGCTGGCATTCAAGTATTTCTAATAGTTTTCCCCATTCTGCAGCAGGAAGTTTTAATAAATCCCCCCTGTAGTAATGCAGGAATAGTTGATACATAAACATCCGTTCTTCTAGGCATGAATGTTTTATTTCAGAATGGTTCATCTTATTTGCCCTCTTTATTGGAGATGACTTCCTGCTTCAGCTTTTCGAATTCCTGCTTTTCTTCGTTTGTTAGTTTCATCTCTTCTTTCACGACAGGATTTGCTTCTCCCAAATAATCTTCATTTGGTACCGATTGAATTTTATCTTTAATATCCTCATTACCCTGCTGCTGACAGCCAAGCAGTAACCCCGCGACTACCACATTCATAAGGAGGAAAAGGACTATTTTCTTCATCGTGTTAACTCCCTTCAGGATTATACATAAAGCTTATCATGTTAAATGGTGAGCAAATGTATAAGTCTCTACAGTCTTTCGGAATGGATGGTGTAAAAAGAATTAATCAGGAATATTTGTCACAGTTTGCTCAAATTTTCACAATGAATTGGACACATTTCCAATCATCGGGGCAAATAAGTGAAAAAAGTATGAATATCTATCTAAATAGCAAACAGGATTTGTCTGTTTTGCCCTCAGATAGCCTCATTCATACTTTTTCTAGAGTTTCGCTATATTTACTTGCAGGTCATTTAAAGCATTCCCTTTTCCGCCTGTTATGAATTCCCCCATATCAGCAGGTGTAAAGGCAAGCAGCTTATTAATAAGCGGATGATTCG
This sequence comes from Neobacillus vireti, assembly GCF_001026695.1. Lineage (GTDB taxonomy): Bacteria > Bacillota > Bacilli > Bacillales > Cytobacillaceae > Neobacillus > Neobacillus vireti. Next base: position 252,367 of record NZ_LDNB01000017.1, on the reverse strand, counting down.
GATGGATCACTAAGGTATGGTGATTTACCTCTTCAGAGTACCTGGCACGGATCATAATTTCCCCATTTTCATTAAATATCCTTATCAAGGAACCTGCACGAATCCCTTTTTCCTTGGCAAGCGATGGATGAAGATAGATAGATGGCTCTTTATTTATTTGCTTATAGGATGGTAAGTTTTGAAATTGAGAATTGATCCGAAAAGGTTCATGGTTTAATAGCAAGGTAAAAGGATAATTTTCACTTTTTCTATTATCTAACAATGCCATACCAAACGGAGAAAGCTGATTTTCACTCGCCTGTTGTGAAAAAAGTTCAATTTTTCCCGAAGGAGTTTTAAACTCTAACGCTTCCCATGCTGTTTTCGGGACATCGACTCTTCGCGGACCTTTTAGTAATTCACGCCAATCCCCTATCTGGAGTGATTGATAAAACTCATCCGTGAATTCCTGTTCAATAAATTCCTCATCCGTAAAATCACTTGGAAAGGCACTAAAATCCGCCTCGAATTCATTTAACCTTTTGGATAACATCCGGGCAATTTCAAGCTCGCTCTTACTTTCAAAATAGGGCGGAATAGCCGGCTGATTTATACTAATCCAATGGTGCCAATAACTTGCGACAAGATCCCACTCTTCAAATTGAGTTGTCGCAGGCAAAACAATATCAGAGTATTGGGCAGTTTCCGTTAAAAAATGTTCAACTGTCACAATCAGTTCCATTGATTGAAGGGCTTTCTTTAGCTGCTGAATATTCGCACTCTGTGTGATTAAATTTCTACAGGTAATCCAAAGAAATTTAACAGGGGGATCTTGCTGCATTTGCAAATCATTTGCGAAATTATTGAAATCTAAAGCTCGAACGCCAGCTGCCTTTTGGTTATCACTTGGTAAATGGTTCAAAATATTATAGGTGAACTTCCAGGTAGTCCGTTGTCCGAACTGAACTCCACTCCCCTTGCGCCCAATATTCCCCGTGATTGCTGCAAGAGCATTGACTGCACGAATATTTTGACCGCCATTTTGATGGCGCTGCATTCCAAAACCTAGCCAAATATAGGCGGGTTTATTTCTTCCAAGCCTTTCCGCTATGAATTGAATCGCTTCTATCGTTTGTCCGCATTGCTGTAATGCTTCCTCCATTGAAAGTGGTTGAATATATTCCTGTAATTCACCCCAGCCATTCGTATGTGCCGTAAGAAATTCAGCATCATATAAGTTATGTTCAAGGATATATTTCGCCACGGCAAGCGCTATGGCCCCATCACTCCCGGGTTTGATTTGGATAAAGGTATCTGACTTTTTCGCTGTCTCCGTATAGACGGGATCGATTGTAATGACCTTTGCCCCCCGTTTTTGGGCTTCATAAATATAATTCATCGCATGAATCGATGTCCAAACTGGATTAATCCCCCAAAGAATGATCGTTTCCGCATGAAGGATATCTTCCATATCGGATGTTTGGTGTTCTCCATAATCATAATAAATTGCATCCATCCCTGGCGCCCAGCATGGATTGCCAACGGCTCTTGAAGTTCTTCCTAACCCGTTGAAGAACCCTTCCATGGCATGGTGCAGTACTCCCATGTTCCCTGAATATTTATTGAGCGCTAAAGACAAATGGGAATCATACCGATGGTAAAGCTCTATCACTTTTCCCGCGATGGTGTCGATCGCTTCTGTCCAGGAAATTCGCTGCCATTGCCCGCTGCCGCGCGGGTACTGCCTCATTGGATATTTCAAACGATCTAGATGATAGACATTGTTGATATAATTATAGCCTTTCGCACATAACAAACCTTTTGTATAGCCGTGCTTCGGATCACCTGTAACCTTAATTAGGCGTCTGTTTTTCGTATATCCAAGCATGCTGCAAGAGCTATAGCAATTGCGTGGACATACATGGCGAGTAATCGAATAGGTTTGGTCCAACATGCCTCCTCCTTATCCTTGTCGAAATTGTTCTAAACTTGTTGAATTTATCTTCAATTCCTTTTAAAGAAACATATATACTAAGTATATAGGGAAAAACCAGATGTGAAAGGCAAAAAGGTGATCATTTTATGAAACAGCTAGGATTTCTTGTCCATACTGAAAAATGTTTAGGTTGTCGTTCTTGTGAATTTTCCTGTAAAAACGAACACGGACTTGAGGGGTCCTTCAGGAGAAAAATCCATTCATTCGAAGATGAAGAAAATAAAAAGGGTCATAGTTTTCACCATTTTTCCATGGCTTGTAATCACTGTGAAAACCCGGCATGTATGGCTGCTTGTCCAGAGGGTGCCATTAAGAAGAAGCCTAATGGAGTTGTCATAATTGATAAGGTGAAATGTTCTGGGTGTGGGAAATGTGAAACAACCTGCCCTTTTGATGCCATAAAAATGAACCCGCTAACAGCGAAGGCGGATAAATGCGATATGTGTTATGAGCGGCAACTGCAAGGGAAACCTACAATATGTGTGTCTGCGTGTCCGGTCAAAGCCCTTGAAATCATTGACATTAACGACCCACAAAGTAGCCATTATGATAAAGCGATTTATGGATTTGAAATGAAAAAGATGACGAATCCATCAATACGATTTCACAAGAAAAAAGAAGATATCCAGCAATTTTGGTGTAGATAAAAAGGAGACTTCAACGTTATGCTCACCTTTCAAGAAATGATAAGCGCCTCCCCCTTTCATCACGCCGAAATTATTGGCGGTTGGGAAGGGAATGTTCGGCAATTTACCAGCATGCAACATAATTCAATCCGGCTAGAGGAACCTTCACTAGTCCTACTTCCAAAATCAGCAAGCACCGTCATCCAGCTGCATGAATACCTTTCTGTTTCATATGTCCAAGGAATTCTTATATATGGAAATGATGACCTATTTATCCCACCTGCCGCTAGTGACGCCGCTGACAGTTATAAAAAACCGGTCTTACTGATAAAAGATACGAACCCTGACAGTATCATCCAAAAGTTTGCTGACCTAAAGCAGCTTAAAACATCGGGCCTCTTCCACTATGTTTGGGAACGATCTACCAGCTTTTGGCTGCAATTGATAAATGACAGTGGTTTGGCAGGGGTACTCCGTCGTCTTCGGCTTATTCTAGGTCAAGAAATCCTATTAGTAAATGAGGAGTTACAGATTTTTTCATTAGATGAAGGAGCTTGGACGAGTGTCCATGAGCCATTTTTAAAATCCATTGCCAATCAGCATGGACCAAACAATCAAGAAACCTTTTCATTATTAAAAAGTGGGGCCGATGATTATCTTCTTTTTCAGTTACATTCTGGAGAAAAGCATTTTGGATATCTCCTGTTTCAAGAACAGCCCGGGATGATGATTGACATTTGTATCGAACAAATCACCCATGCCCTTCCAGCAATTGTTACATATTTAATGAAGGAAGAGGCTGTTTTGGAGGCACATCGTTCCTATAAACAGCATTTCCTTTATAATCTTCTCTATAATAATCTAGAATCTGAGCAGGGGTTAATCTCACAGGGGAAGCAATGGGGCTGGGACTTCACCATACCTACCCAACTAATGGTGATGAGATTAAATGCCAAATCAGACATTGCAAAATTTACAATCGATATCGAAGCGATTATCCGGAAAATCCGCTCTCTCGTTTCTTCTGCTTTCCTACAGGCAATCACCTTCCCTATTCAGGGCAATATTGTCATCATTGTTTTTGATGACCGTGACAATACGCCTAAAAAACGGAAAGAGTTCATGATTTCCTTGGCAAATAAAATTCAAAAGGAGATCGAATTTTCCCAGCCAAACATGGAATGCCACATTGGCTTAGGGCGGCATTACCCGTCTAATATGGAGTTGTTTCGCAGCTTCTATGAAGCAAAGGTTGCACTGGAGTTGGGAAAGTATGAAACCAAAAAAAGTTCCGTTCGGCATTTCGAGGATATTGGAATCGCAAGACTTCTTTCTAATATTCATAATGACTTACTGCATGAATACTATGAAGAAACGTTGGGGGAACTCATACTAATAGATGAAGCAAATGATGATTTTTACCTTGAAACATTGGAAGTATTTTATTATAACAATGGTGATATTAATCAAACGGCTGAACATCTCTATATTCATCCAAACACCCTAAGGAAGCGGTTAAAAAAGCTTGAATCGATCTTAAATATTGATTTTAATCAGCTTGATGACATGCTAAAAATATTCGTCGCCATTAAAATTATGAAAATGCTAAAATAAACGGATAAAGCTAAAGCGGAGAGGAGCTCACTCCTAATGAGTAGAAAAATTATTGCCTATAACTTTGTCTTAACTGAGGCCCTTGAACAATTAGATGACAGATTTGAAGTAGATTTTTTTGAAGGAATTGACCCAAAAACAGATCTAGCTTTTTTAAAGGCCCTCCAAGAGGCGGAAGGCATTGTCGGCCTAGCACTCCCGGTAGATAAAGCATTACTGGACAGGGCTCCAAATTTAAAAATTGTTGCTAATAACTCAACAGGTTATAATAACCTCTCGATTGAAGAGATGACAAAGCGCGGCGTTATGGGGACACATACCCCGGGAGTTCTAGAAGATACAACAGCGGATGCCATCTTCGGCATACTCCTTGCGGCGGCAAGGCGCATTCCCGAGCTCGATCACTTTGTGAAGGCGGGGAATTGGAAGCAGCATTTAACCATCGAACAATATGCAGTCGATGTTCACCATAAAACATTAGGTATCATTGGCATGGGAAAAATCGGTTCAACCATCGCTAAACGCGGGCATTTCGGCTTTGATATGAAGATTTTGTACCACAATCGCACTCGGAACCCAGAGACCGAGGAAAAATATCATGCTTCATACTGTGACCTTGATACATTGTTAAAGGAATCCGATTTTGTTTGCTTAATGACCCCGCTGACACCTGAAACAGAGAATTTAATCGGCGAACGAGAATTTAAATTGATGAAAAAATCCTGTATTTTTGTCAATGGCTCGCGTGGAAAAACCGTTGATGAAAGAGCACTGATTGAGGCATTAAGAAATAAAGAAATTCATGGTGCTGCCTTAGACGTTTACCAAACAGAGCCAGTAAGGGCGGACCATCCCCTACTCCAGTTTGCTAATGTGGTGACAACACCGCATATCGGGTCATCAACCTATGAAACCGAACTAAAAATGGCCAAGCTTGCAGTCGAGAATCTGCATGCTGGATTAACTGGTAAACGTCCTAAAAATTTGATTAATCCTGATGTGTTGAACTAGTTGTTACTATTTAAAACGAATCAGTATTTTCAAATAGGACAAAGTAAATATGAGCAATTTTTTTCTATTGCTCAAAAAACTTCGGCGGGAGTGATGGATCATGGCTAGAAACAAACTTTTAGTTCCGGGTGCAGGCAGTGTTCTGGATCAAATGAAAGAAGAAATTGCGGGCGAGTTTGGAGTTCAGCTTGGTGCTGATACGACCGCACGAGCAAACGGTGCAGTTGGCGGTGAAATGACAAAACGGCTTGTCGCTTTAGCTGAACAATCATTACGAAATCAACAAGGTCAATAACCTGCGATTTCCGAATCAGGGTGTCCCAATATTGGGGCTCCCTTTTTCGTTTAATACTATACAATTCCCTCTTTATTAAGGTTTAATAAAAATAAAGGCGATTTTTAAAGGAGATAACATGAACAAAAAAACAGCAATCGTTACTGGGTCCTCGAGCGGCTTTGGTTTGTTGTGCGTCATTGAACTGGCATTGAAGGGCTTTACGGTGATTGCGACAATGAGAGATAGTAATAAAGCTAAAGCATTACTAGAACGCGCGAACGAAAACAATGTGGCTGAATTCATTCATATTCAACCACTCGACGTCACATCGGCTGATTCAATTAATAACTTTGAAACGATTCTATCTGACTATCCATCTGTAGATGTGCTGGTAAACAATGCAGGTTTTGCCCAGGGAGGTTTTAGCGAGGAGCTTTCACTAGAAGATTACCGGCAGCAATTTGAAACCAACTTCTTTGGTGTGATTGCTGTGACCAATGCAGTCCTTCCTTTTATGAGAGTTAGAAATCAAGGCAGGATTATCAACATGGGCAGCATTAGCGGGAGATTCGGATTCCCGGGTTTATCTGCTTATACATCATCCAAGCATGCTCTAGAAGGGTATAGCGAAAGCTTAAGACTTGAGCTCAAACCTTTTGGGATTGATGTATCGATAATCGAACCGGGGTCGTATCAAACCAATATTTGGTCTAGCGTTGACCAGATGGAAATCCGTACTGATTCACCCTACAAATCCTATATGGAGAGTATGTTAAAAGAAATGGAAACCGGAAAAGCAGAACATGGCAATCCCATGGAGGTTGCTAAACTAGTAGCTCAAATTGCCTCACAGCAGAAAAATCCAGCCCTTAGATATTCGATTGGTAAAGGTGTAAAGAAAAATCTGTTGCTAAAAACCATCCTGCCCTGGAAAACCATTGAAGCTGTAATAATAAAAAAGCTAAAGCAATAACCTGTAATCGCGGAAGTCAAAAAAGGAAACCCTCTTTCTATTTTACCTTTTCAAATGATCACAACACTTTAGAGGTAAAATTACCCATAATAGAGAAAATGTTGTATGATAAATAGGTATCATCCCATAGGTGGATTCTAACTGTAGAAATCAGAATCTTTCTATTTATTAAAAAGAATCTGGGAGGTTTAAAATGCTAAGTCAATCTTTAATTGAAGACGTACTGACAGCAGCTTTATCAACGGGTGGGGATTTTTCGGAGATTTTCGTCGAGGATCGTTTTACGAATAACTTTACCTTGCAGAGCGGAAAAATTGAAACCTGCCTTTCCGGGCGTGATTTTGGGATTGGCATCCGTGTTTTTAAAGGATTGCAAAGCGTCTACGCCTATACAACCGATCACAGTAAAGAAGGTCTTCTGAAAGCAGCTAAAAATGCGGCACAGGCGATTAGCGGGAATTCAATCATTCAGCTGGCCCCTTTTGTTCACGAGTCAGTCGAAAACATCCATCCTATCCATCTCAACCCGCAAGAGGTCGATAAATCCCGCAAGGCATCGATCATGAAAAATGCTTATGATTCGGCAAAAAACTACCATTCTAGTATTTCACAGGTTACTGTCCGTTACATGGATGAAGAGCAAAATGTCCTGATTGCCAATTCGGAAGGGAAATTTGCCGAAGACAAACGAGTGCGTTCAAGGCTGGCGATTCAGGCAGTAGCAGTGCGTGATAATCAAATGGAAACAGGTTTTCATGGACCGGGCGCCCATCAAGGCTTTGAATTTTTCGAGAATTTAAATATCGACCATTTTGCGAATGAAGCAGCCCGAATTGCTGTGACGATGTTAGACGCAAGCCCTTGTCCAAGTGGGAAATTCCCTGTGATTATCGATAATGATTTCGGCGGCGTTATTTTTCATGAAGCCTGTGGCCATGGATTAGAGGCAACCGCTGTTGCGAAAAACAACTCTGTGTTTGCGAACCGCATTGGTGAAAAGGTTGCACCGTCCATTGTTACATATATCGATGACGGCACGATTCAAAATGAATGGGGTTCCAACAATATTGATGATGAAGGTGAAAAGACGCGCAAAAATGTTCTCATTGAAAATGGTATTCTCAAAGGCTATTTAATTGATAAATTTAATTCAAGACGAATGGGCATGGAATCGACTGGTTCGGGAAGAAGACAATCCTTCCGCTATGCGCCGACCTCGAGGATGACAAATACGTATATTGCCCCAGGAACATCAACTCCTGAAGAAATCATTGCCAATACCGAACATGGTATTTATACCAAATATATGGGCGGCGGTCAGGTTAACCCATCTACAGGTGATTATAACTTTGCGGTTATGGAAGCGTATGAGGTGAAAAACGGAAAGCTCGGTAAGCCATTAAAAGGTGCCACCTTAATCGGAAATGGACCTAAAACCTTGCAGCTTGTAGATATGGTCGGAAATAATTTAGGGCATGGCGCTGGAATGTGCGGTTCGCTAAGTGGAAGTATTCCGGTTAACGTCGGACAGCCAATGATCCGTGTCAGCGAAATTACCGTCGGTGGGACAAAGGGGGAATAAGTGCATGAATATACAGGAATTTCAAGCGAACCTATTTAGTGCGGCACTAGCCAGCGGTTTTACGGATGTTGAAATGTATTATGAAAAGAAAGAAGTATTTGGCTGCCAAATATTCAAAGGGGAAATTGATCAATATGAAATTGCCGAGGACGGCGGCATTTCCTTCCGCGGGATATTTAATGGAAAAATGGGCTATGCCTATACCGAAAAAATCGACGATGCCTCCATCCCCTTCTTGTTGGATAACGCGAAAGAAAACACGTTGATCATAAATGATGAAGATAGAGAAGAAATCTTTGCCGGCAGCAGTCACTATGAGCAAGGAAACTTTTTCTCTACTGCCTTATATGAAGTAACCATCCCTGAAAAAATACAATTTATTAAAGATGTGGAACGAGAACTACTTGCATTAGATACAAGAATTGTTGCGACAGACTATTGCATGATTCGAACAGAAACGGTTTCGCGATCTCTTTCAAATAATAAAGGTTTGTCATTAACGGATGGAATGAATTATTTGTATGTCATCGTGGAAGCGATTGTTAAGGACGGGGACGAAACAAAAACATCATTTGAATTTACAGTGTCTAAAGACTTCCATAACTTAAATGCAAAGGAAATCGCCAAAAAAGCTGCTGAAGAAGCACTTTCTCAATTAGGTTCAAAGAATATCGTTAGCAAGGACTATCCGGTTCTTTTAAGAAATGATGCCGCAGCAAATCTATTGGCAACATACTCGCCAAATTTTTCAGCGGAAAATACACAAGCAGGGATTTCATCTTTAAAAGATAAGCTCGGAACACAGATAGCCAATCATAAGATTACCATTGTTGATGATCCATTCCTTGAAGATGGCCTTGCTAGCAGGACGTTTGACAGTGAAGGAGTTGCAACTAAGAAACTTACATTAGTAGAGTCAGGTGTGCTGCAATCCTTACTTCACAATCAAAAAACAGCAAAAAAAGAGCAGGCTGAAACTACTGGCCATGCCCATAAGGATTCCTATAAAAGTGCTGTCAAGGTCGGTCCATCTAACCTATATATTGAACCTTCCGATCTCTCCTTTGAAGATTTGCTCGCTACCATGGACGAAGGTATTTTGATTACAAGTCTATCTGGTTTGCATTCAGGCGCCAACACAGTCTCAGGTGACTTTTCAATTGCCGCAAATGGGTTCTATGTTGCAGATGGAAAGGTACAATACCCAGTTAATTTAATGACCATTGCAGGTAACTTTTATCAATTATTGCAGCATGTCGAGGAAATTGGCTCTGATTTAACATTCCCGCTTTCACCGATCGGCTCCCCTTCGGTTTTAGTTAAATCGTTGTCGGTTACAGTAGAGTAATAGCGCTTTTTGTGGTGGGGATCCAACTGGATTCCTACTATATTTGATTCAACCTAAAGTAACACATTAAACTCGTTTTTAATATCCTGAACAAGTTGCTCAACTAAACCTTCTTGATAGCCCGCTTTTTGCCGCATTTTAAGGACATTCACTACTTCAAGAAGTTCAGGTGCAGTTATTGACTCCAATTTAGAAAGCCTGCCAGAAATATCCTCATCTGAAATGGTTTTATCATAGGATTCAACATCCATCCTCCAACAAGTTACATGACCCTGATAACGATCGAAAAGCCGCTGTGCCATCGATACCCCTTCCGGATCTAGGTCACCCGAATAGTAAAGGTGACAGCCCGCTTCCACTAATAACTCCAACAATATCCAGCTCGCAGCCCGAAATTGCCCGTGGGTGCAGATTACAGGAGCATCAGCAACCTCATCAACAATCGTCGAACAAACACTTGAATTTTCAACAATCCAAACCTTTTTTCCTGCAGCGGGCCAGATTCTTTTTATTTTCAGTAATTCCTTAAGCGGAACGTTTAGAACTGTGTCAGTTTCAGCTGCGGCTTTCCAAACAGGATGAATCCCCATTTCACCTTCCGCAAGTAATCCGCGGCAGGAAACAAAACTCCACAAATCATCCCTCATCAAACCATACAAACCTAGCAAATCATTTAGATCCTCTGTTGTTTTCGGCATTCCCGGTACGCGTCGCCCCTTAAGCTGTTGATCTACCTGCAGGCAATTGACGAGCAATTTCCCAGTTAGTTGATTATTATCGAAAATATGTGGATTTCCCGTTGTTCGTTGGGCAAACAGCGGCAGTCTTTCATACTTATTCTCCTTACAGGGAAGATCTTGATATGCTTTAAAAACGGTGATGAATTTTTCCATTAAACCAACCGCATCCTGCTTATAAAGCGACCAAATCCACCGGGAATCCGGCGGTTTCGACTCAATCCAGTCCCACCACCAACTTCCCTCAGGACATATAAAAGATAACTCTTGTAAAAACCTCTTTTCTTTCTCTTCTTCAATGCCACTTTCCTCATGTTTAGTAAGTATCGACTCCCCGAGCACTTCTTCAAGCAATTCAATAAGGGAATACTCTGCAAAACCGGTCAACGGTAATTCTTTTTCAAAAGAAAGTAATGAAACCTTCCCTTTTTCAAGGAGCGCTTCAACAGACTGTCCCAAAAAGCCGGCAATTGATTCCACCTCATCATAGGAAAAGCCATCCAAACTCACCATGCCGCCGATTCTCCCGATTGAACGGTATTTTTCTTTAAATAGGGTAAACAATTTAACAAAACCTGGTTCGTCCCTAAACACCTGTACTTTGTCAATCATGTGTCACTAGCTCCTCAACGTGCTCATCGTCCACCACAAAGGTGCGCTGTTTCCCGTCCCATTGATAGCGAATCACAGTAACAAAGTCGGCATTCTTTGGCCGTACTAACTCGCAAATTGATAGACTTGAAATGGTGTCATAATCTCCCCATAAGGCTTGTGAGTTCATTATATAGTTAAAGCCAAGCTGTTCCACCACTTCAAACATGTCACGGATATTATTCTCATCGACCCCGGCAAAGGCCTCATCGAGTGAAATGATATACGGCGCCATCTCTCCTGCTTCTTTATATCTTGAATAGGCCGCCGTAAACAACGGAATATACATCGCCATTGCCTTCTCGCCGCCGCTAAATTTAAAGAAGGCATTGTTCGTCAATTCTCGTTTCGGTTCATTTACACGTTTAAATGAAAGAACAAAAGTGAACCACTTCCGATAATCCAACACTTCTTTTAACACTTGATGAAGCGTCGATCCTTCATTCCGTAACTGAATTAATTCCTTCGCTTTTCCTATTCTCGATTGGAAGTGTTTTGTAATCCGATTTAAATCATCCTCGTTCAAAAACTTACTATTCCGCTGCAAAAGCTTAACCAAGTCTTTTGTATCCAATTCTTGTTCCGATTCGGCCGTTAATGGTTTCCATGCAATCGAGAACGTTAATCCAGATGAATTATCACGGCTTTCCATGATTTTGTCCATCTCACTCACCCATTTTTCGGCACGTTTGATTCGATTTCGTAAGATTACTCCAACTGTATTGACGATAATATCCTCATAGAGTTGGCGGTCTTGTTCATCAAGCCAACCTTTTTGGTCTTCTAACTCTTTTTCCAGTGATGTGAACACAAAATACGGACTGACACGCTGGCCTTTATATTCCATTAGAATTAAACGGCGGCTTTGAAGCTGATTCCATTCATTCATAAATGGTTCATAGTATTCGCCCCATTCCTTCGAAAACCACTCTGGACGCTCGGTCTCTTCCGGGTATTCAAACATCCTGTACTCCGTTAAAAATATCTGTTCATTGATGAACGTCTTTGTTAGCTGTTCATTTAGCTTCGAACGGTCATATTTTCCTAAAATGGATTCCAGCTGTTTAACGATTTTAACAGGATCCATTTCAACAACTTCTACAAAACCACGGGCGATATCCGCTCTCACCATCTGTTCCCATTCGTCCGCCATATTTGACCAGAATTCCGCACTTGTTTTAGCTGCTGCTAATTCATTTTGACAGGTTTCTTGTTTTGCTTTCTTCTGAGGAATGGTTTCAAGTAGATGATTGATGCCTTCTGTTGCTTCCCTTAGCTCCTGCTGCACTTGTTGAATCCGAAGTCTTACTTCCTCGATCCCTTTTAGCTTCAGCTGTTGCTCAATTGACTCAATTTCAGCCTTTTCTTTCCGCAACTGTGATTCCTTGACATTTTGATCCCCTTTAAGATCGTCCAGTTCCGTTTCCATTTCAAATAAGCGATGAGTTAAATCCTCTATTCTTTTCCGGGCAAATAAACATTTTTGAAAAAGATCTTTAAAGCTATAGAGTTGATCACGATAGTTTTTAGCTGAGATTAATGCTTGCCCTAAGACTTCTTTAGTTAAAGAAAGATTTAGCTGGCGGCCTTCTTGATGGAGCTGTATTTTAATCACTTGGAGGTGACCGTGTACTTGCTTCCACTGTTCATCCAGCTGAAAAAGAACCTTTTTTTGCTCCTCCAATTGATGGCCGGTCTTTTCAATCTGAACATTCAAGTCATTAAGTTCCTGATCTGTTGGCATGGTCTGCTTCCATTGTGCTGCTTGGAGGAGATTCTCTTCGTATTGACTGAGTTGCACCTTTAGCTCCTCTAACTCTAATTGGAGTTGCTCAATGGTTTCCTGACATTCTTTGATTTTCTCTTGCTGGTATCGTTTGCGGGATGAGCGGCCGATATATTTAGACGGCCCTTCATTTGGTGCATGCCCCACTAAACAACCAAGTGAATATGATCCATCGACATCCACATGAAAACCTGCCCCTTCCTGTTCAAGGGAGATGCTCCGTAATATTTCATCAACAAGTTTGTTTGAAATAAGACTGTCTGCCTCTAAATCCGGACGCAAATAATCTGCTAACGTATATCCGAGTAATTGCGGCTCAGGACGAATTACCCGATCATGGGTTGGGGCAAGGGCATTTTCAGTGATCAAGCTGTCCAATATGCCCGTTTGTTTTAACGCAGATTCAATCCGCTCTTTCTGTTCTTCGGTCACATCATCTTGGAACTCAACGGCCGCATAAAACGGAATAAATGCCTGCCCGTCTTCTAGCAGCTGCAAGCGAAATGCCTCTGTATCCTTAGCACGATCCGGGTTTGGCATTTTTAATGTCTTCCAGTGATGCAATTCTGCTCGTGCTGCTTCCAATTCGTGCTTTTTATCTTCTATTTTTGTCTCCATGAGCTTTTTCTTCGTACTGATATCGGTAATATAATCATTAACCACAGCAAGGAGTTTTTCCCTCACTTGCTCGTACCGATTTTCTTCATATAAACCTTCGATTGATCGGGCGATTTCTTGGCGTCTTTCATTTGAAAAAATAAGCTTTGGATGCTGCTCAATCCAAGTAAATACCTGATGCTCCAACCTTTGCTTCTCTTCCGTAAACCAATCGGCTAAATGATCGAGATTCTTGCGGATTGCATCTACCTCTTTCTTTTTCTCAGAGGATTGCCGTTGGAGCCGGTTATGCTCTTCTGACAGACGATTTTCCTCATCAGCTAATTGATTTAAATTCGCAAGTAATTGTTCATGACTGCCAATCTCACCAATCCAGATGGAAAAATCAAACTCCTCCTCCTGATGACGTTCGAAATCATGGACGTTAACCTCATGCTCTGAAAAAGCAGCCTCTTCCGCATCAAATTGCAGCTCCCCTAATAAATCTTCCATGCCGCTTTCATGCTGCCTTATCTGGTTTTGACTCTGCTCCCGCTCCTGCCATAGACGATTGTACTGACTGTTTTTGTGGTCCCATTTCTTTTGTAAGGAATTTATTTCACTACTTAAAGATTTTGTATTTTCTATTTTCTTACGCTTATCCTCTTCCAGATTCCAAACCTCATGGCGCTCCAACCGCTTTTTTTCTTCTAAGGCAATTTCTTGCTGCTGGGCAAATTGCTGCTTCTGTTCCTCTTCTTGTTTAATTTCTTGAGTCAATTCTTCGTCTTGGGCTGTTAAACCTTTTACATGTTCCTCAGCAACAGTGTACCTTTTTAAGGCATCCTGCCACTTCCCTGCCCGTTCGGCCAAAATATATTGATTATAGGAATGATACTGGTTAACCAGCCTGCTGCTAGAGGCAAATTCCCGTTCCAACTGTTCGAGCTGCTGCTGGGTTTGATCCATACTTTCAATGGTATCAGATAGATGCCTTAACTCATCATCGGTCAAAGGAGGCAAGGCCGACTCTAATATTTCATAAATCACTGTCGGTTTAAAATCCTTCGAAAGTTTAGGACTTCGTAATTGGATTAAAAGCTTGATCAAGTCTTCATAAGCTTCATTTGATTGGAAACCAAAAATATATTTATTCACCAGCTCCATATATTCGCGCTGGGTATGAACAACATAGCCGCCCTCTCCGATCCGATTTTCCAGTTCCTTTGCGGAAAAAGGAACTCGGTCTCCTAGTTGCGAATGTGCAAGTTCAAAATCATATCCAATTCTGCGATTATCGGTAATCACAAAATACCAAGACTTAATTCCTTTATGCCGCTTGGCTTGCATCCCGATCCCAGTTGTAATGTATCGCTCTACGCCGGCCTTTTTATATTCGATAAAAAGATACCCTGTACGCTCATCACGATCGACCACCTCTTTTTCCCCGAGTAAATAATCTTCCATTCTGCGGGCTTTAGATCCAAATGGATCGAGTCGGTCAGGTGATTTTTTCCCGTCTAACAAAACAGGCAGGAAGCTTTGCATGGTTACAGATTTCCCGGAGCCGTTCGTTCCCCTAAGCAGTAGCTTTCCATCCGAGAAAGGAAAAATTTCATCATCGTAATACCAAAAATTCAATAACCCCGCACGGTTCATCACCCATTTTGCCTCTGTCATCATTCTGTTCCTCCTGTTTGAAAATCACTCGGATATTCCCCCGTCATGACCCCTGTTAATGACTTAATCCGAATAAGAGAAGTTTCTGAATCCACTTCCGCCATCATCCAATCCTTCATGGCACGAAGCAGTTCCGTTCGAATTCCTTTTGTACTCATATCGCGAAAATACTTTGCCCAGCCTGTTCCAAATTGCTGCCGTAAATCATCCACAACTTGTTCAAACTCACCTTCCGTCATCAGTATTTCACCATTTTCGTTTGCTTTGAAGCGCTCAGGCTCCCCATGAATGTACTTTGACAACTGAAGGATAATGTCAGTGGATGCCTTGGAATTAGGAAAAACCTGTTGATATTGCCTTGGCTCCGCAATCGATAAAAATGCCGTATTTTTATAGACATGGAGTTTATACTCACTGTGCTTTTCAATATCTTCTGCTAAGCGGTTACGATAGTTCCGGATATAGAGAAAATCAGGATCCTGTTGATCTAGCCGATGCAAACCAGGTGAAAAGAACAGCTTGCGGTACACCCGCTTCCTACGTTCATCCTCTTGGTTCAATTTCCAATCTTCTTTTAGTAACTCGCTCCAGTGCTGATAGCTCGAAAAATCATCTGGATATGTTCTCATGAAATATCGACTATAGGTGCTAGCTTCATATAAAACTTCCTGCTCTTCATTTTGATCGAAGCGGCCGATATCCCCATCAATGGTTCGTATGAGCTGAAATTCCATCAAAACTTTTACAGCTCTTATCAATGATTTCCGGTGGGTATAGAGCGTCCAATCAAGCGGAAAATCTCCAGGATAATCGGCTTGAATCTCTTGACATAGTTCGGAAAGCAAAAACTGTTCATCCACTGCTTTCCCCTCTAAAAAGGCAAGTGCGCAGCAAAAAATCGCATAGTCCATTGGCTCTTGGAAATCTTGGATGCCCATCCAGCCTTCCGGTTCAACAGGAATTTTTTCCAGTTTAATAAAATGTTGATGAACAATTAGCCGCAGGCCGAACTTTTCATCAAGATAGCGGCGCAATACCTTCTCCCGCTCACGAATCAGCTGATACCATTCAGGTTGTTCGGCACGTAAGATCCAGTAATGATGAAACAAGATGTCCATTCCTTGGATTGCCTTTTCATCGAATAATTGCGTTTGTTCCATTATCATCACCTAGTCTCCTCAAACAAGAATGTCGCATCAGGCATTAGTAAATTGCCATCCTCAGCTTGTAAGGTAATAGTTTTCTCATAATCAAGCATTACCTTTACGTGAAGCCCGTAATCAGTCTTGACCATGCGATTTTTGGCCGCCATTGATTTCCCAATCCAGCTTAACAAAACCTTGCGGATGAATGGTTCAACTGTCGAGAGTGCTGAAAGCGTAATTTTACCTTGGGTCATATATTTTTCGATTAACTTTTTCTCTTGTTCTCTTTCCTTTAAATAGAGTTCTCGCTGCTCTTTTTTCTTCTGTTCATTCGAGTTAAACGATCCCGGTTTTGTTTTTTCACGGTAGCGGACCGTTCTCGGTTTTATCGTTAATTCAGTCGGTGCCTCATCCCATGTATCGACATGAAGGTTTTCAGTGGTCGCTTCCTCAAGCTGGAGATGTTGAATCGTCATCGAGCCGAATACAACTGCTGAAAGTTTATGAGCTTCCTCACTATCCCTGCATTCAACAAACCATTTTGATAATTGCAGATAGTCCTTTTTTCGGCTGCGAAAATGCTGCTGCCTTTCACCGATGCGCTGAACGTATCTTGTCATCCGGCGAATCATTTCATTGGTCTGCCACTGAAGGATATCTAGTTCACTTTGCTGAACAGCCGACCCTAAAAACCACTGCCGTAATGAAAACCAATATTCCTCATATTCAGTAAGCCAATCGTTTGTAGATGACGAAACATCCTCAAGACGGGGAATTGCCCCGCGATGCTCGATTAATTTTTGAAAAAAATGCTGTAACCGTTCCAAGGTTAATTCTGATAATGAATGCTGGATTTGCAGCGATGTTTTTTGCAAGGATACAATAAAATCTCGCAAATATGTTGTAAACTGATTTTTATAGACTAGAAATGCCTCTGTTTGCATTCGTTGATCGGTTTGTTCACTATTAATATAAGCAATATAATCAGCAGTGCTGGTACGAATCGTTTGAAAATAGCGAAATACGTCCTCCCAAATCCGCATATATTCTTCTGCCGATTTGTTTAGGTCATTCTCTAGTTCATTTTGAAGGCTGGTTATTGCTTGGAAAAGGCGATCAAATTGGGAGCGTTCTAACGACCCTTGGAACGTATCTCCTAATTTTTCTAGTTGCACAATCATTCTCTCAATCTCAACCGTGTAGGGTGTACATTGATAACGGAACCGTTTCTTTTTATATTCTTCAATTGTTTTTGCGTTTGTCATATCCTGCCTGGCAATTAAATTATTCCATTTTACAAGCTGCGCTAATTGCTGGTGGAGCTGGTCCTCTTGAAAGTCCGCGAAGGCAGGTATCGAACGCATATGTTCCAATAACTCTTCCGGTGCAATAAAATCTCTCATTCTTTCGTGCTGGTGATAAAAATAGCGAAGAATCGTTCGATAGTGTGCCGCGGAGTCGGCTGTTAAATAACTGGCCTCTATTATTTTTTTCATTGTTGAATCCATGGATCATCATCCTATTTTTTGTCTATTATTCCCATTGTATAATATTGAACTAAGGATTCCTATACTTACGTTTTTCCATTTAAACATTGACATCGAATGGTTTTAAATTTATTGTAATCTTGGTCTGTAATTAAACTGATTGGTGAAATTCTTTTTAAAGGCTTTCAGTTTTTCGAAATACTTCAGGCAAAGAATTAAATTTTTTACAAAAAGTAAAGGAACCCAAAGATGAAGACAAATAATATTAAACAACACCCGCTGTTATCGTTTGAATTTGCCGATTCGCACGGCAACGTAAAACCGCTTACATTTCAATATCCAATCCAGGTGATAATGGCGGATACAATCGAGGATGTCCTGCCATGCTTTCAACTTGTCCAGGATGCGGTAGATAACGGTTATTACGCTGCTGGTTTTTTATCATACGAAAGTGCACCCGCCTTCGATTCTGCTTATCTAGTCAAAGACAAGAGTTCAATGCCGCTGCTATGGTTTGGAATCTTTTCGGAACCGCTCCATCAACCGCTCAGCAGTAATGGTACGTATACACATACCGAATGGAACCCTTCTGTTAGTACAGATGAATACGATAAATCGATTCTTTCGATAAAACAAGCGATTGAATCTGGCGATACCTACCAGACAAACTATACGATTCGACTGAACGCTCACTTCCAAGGGGACGATATCGCTTATTTCGAGAAATTAAAGAGAGCTCAAGCTTCCGATTATTGTGCCTACATCAACACAGGTGAGCATAGTATTTTGTCCGCATCCCCTGAACTGTTTTTTCATTTAGAGGGTGACAATATTACTACTCGACCGATGAAAGGGACAACGAAAAGAGGAAAAACCCTTGCAGAGGATGAAGAAAACGCCAACTGGCTCTATCATTCTGAAAAAAACCGTGCTGAAAATCTCATGATTGTTGATCTGCTGCGCAATGACTTAGGTATGATCGCTGAACCTGGTACGGTTTCCGTTCCAAAGCTTTTTGAAATTGAACATTATCCTACCGTTCATCAAATGACTTCGACCATTACAGCTAGCGTTTCAGCCAATACGAAACTCGTAGATATTTTTAAAGCCCTATTCCCTTGCGGCTCGATTACGGGTGCTCCAAAAATCAGCACGATGAACATTATTGCTGATTTAGAAACGTCAGCGCGTAATGTCTATTGTGGGGCGGTTGGTTTTATTACACCGAATAAGGAAGCTATTTTTAATGTACCAATCAGAACAGTATTGATTGACCACCATTCTGGGGAAGCCACCTATGGTGTTGGCGGTGGGATTACCTGGGATTCGACTACTGAAGGTGAATATGACGAAATACTTGCAAAAGCAAGATTACTCGAAGAAAACAGACCGACGTTTCAATTGCTGGAAAGCTTATTACTAGACAACGGTACCTATTTCTTATTAGAAGAACATCTCAATCGCTTGAAAAATTCCGCCCAATACTTTGGTTTTCCATGCGATTTGGTGGATATCAACAAGACTTTACAAGAGTTTACGAGAAAAAATAAAGCTGGAAAGTTAAAAGTTCGGCTCCTTTTGGCAAATGACGGGGAAATTATCATTGAAGGAAACCCGATTACATCACCTGAGGGTGTACTGAAGGTGATGCTTGCCGACGAACCGCTAAATAAAAACATCCTCTTTCTGTATCATAAAACGACCAATCGGAACGTTTACTCTTCCTTTCAAATTAAGAATTCTGATGATGTTTTCGATGTGCTTCTTTGGAATGAAGACGGTGAGTTGACTGAGTTTACCAATGGGAATCTTGTTTTAGAAATCGATGGATTATTGTGGACACCTCCCGTGATAAGCGGCTTATTAGCTGGAACATTTCGTGAAAAGTTACTTAAAACTGGGGAAATTCACGAGAAGATTTTAACCATTGGAGACCTACAAAAAAGCACAAAGATCTGGTTTATCAATAGTGTACGGAAATGGCTCGAAGTTCGATTGGATCATTAATAAAAGGTGCCTGACCCCCAGCGATACATCACTAGGGGTCAGGCACCTTTTTCTGGGGAATCTATCTCACCCTATTACTTTTCACCACAGGCTGAATAACCTTGGACTTAGAGTAATTAGATTCATCTTTCTTATACGCGTACCAATAAGCCATGGCAATAAATATGGTTCCACCAACTGCATTTCCTAAAAAAACAGGGATAAAATTATGAATGTACTCCAACCAAGTAAAATGTCCTGAAAATATGGCTGCAGGAATGACAAACATATTGGCAATAACGTGTTGAAAACCGATCGCGACAAATGCCATAGTTGGAAACCAGATACCTGTAATTTTCCCTGTCATATCGTCTGCTCCATATGAAAGCCACACAGCGGAAGCAACGAGCCAATTACAGCCAATTCCCGAAATAAACGCCTGGAGAAAAGAGGCGTCAAGTTTATGTTCGGCGATACTAATTGTTTTTTCCAAGTAAGGTACCGTTTCAGTAAGTCCAACCAGGTGTCCGAAAAAATAGGCGACAAACACTGCACCAAGAAAGTTACTGACGGTTACTAAAAACCAATTTTTGAAAACCTGTCCAGAAGTAACTCGTTTAGCCATCCTTGCCAGCGGAACAGCCATCATATTCCCGGTCAGAAGCTCTCCACCAGCTAGTAAGGTAAGAATTAGCCCGATTGGAAATACGGAGGCCCCTATCAGATTGCTTAACCCTTGTAAATTTCCAGATAAAGTTCCTGTTACTCGGATGAATAGTAAGTAACCTAAAGCTATAAATGCCCCCGCTTCGAAACCTAAAATCATGGTCTGTACTGCCGGATAATTTGTTTTTTTAACCCCATTTCCTATGGTGATTTCGATAATCTTTTCTGGTTTACTGTATCCCATATTGTGAACTCCTTAAAAAATAGTTTCTCTCATTTTGTGAAATACCTAACATACTCTTATTCTATAATAATTTTCCCCTTAAACTTGTGAATTTTTCTTTAACTATTTGAAAGCGCTTTCCGTATTTGTTTGCCAACGTAACTGCTGAAAATGCAAAAAAAAGCAGTGCATTTTGCCAAACGACTGCACTGCCTGTTACTTTTTTCAATTTATTTCGACCTTGAAGGTTAAACCCCTTTATATGCTTGCCGATAAATATCAGCTAATTCCGCAACCAATGGAAGCTTAGGATTGGCGGTTGTACATTGGTCTTCAAATGCCTTTTCAGCGAGATAGTCGATCTTGCTTTCGAAAAGAGATTTTTCGACATGATTTGCCTCAAGGCTCATCGGAATTTCAAGCTCTCCTGCTAACTTAATAATAGCTTGAACAAGACTTTCGACTCCTTCTCCCGTTGTCCTAGCCGGAAGACCAAGTATTCTCGCAATTTCCGCATAGCGCTTGTCAGCAATGAAATGGTCATATTTAGGAAATGCTGTATACTTCCTTGGTTTTGCTGCATTATAGCGAATCACATGTGGCAGCAAAATTGTATTGGCCCGTCCGTGCGCAATATGGAATTCTGCCCCAAGTTTATGTGCAAGACTATGGTTGATGCCAAGGAATGCGTTGGCAAAGGCCATACCGGCAATTGTTGATGCATTATGCACTTTTTCGCGGGCTAATTCGTCACTTCCATTTTTATAGGCTCTTGGCAAATACTCAAATATAAGCTGGATTGCTTTCATGGCGAGGCCATCTGTATAATCATTGGCCATACAGGACACATAAGCTTCGATGGCATGGGTTAAAACGTCCATTCCTGTATCAGCAGTTATATGTTTTGGCACCGTCATCACAAACTGTGGATCAATTATCGCTACATCTGGTGTCAATTCATAATCAGCGAGCGGATATTTCATATTTGCTTCCTTATCGGTGATAACAGAGAATGATGTTACTTCCGATCCTGTGCCAGAGGTCGTCGGAATCGCCACGAACTGTGCTCTCTCTCCTAAACGCGGATATTTCACAATTCGTTTTCTAATATCTAGGAATTTTTGTTTCAGTCCAAAGAATTCGGCATCTGGATGTTCATAGAACAGCCACATTCCTTTTGCCGCATCCATTGCAGAACCACCGCCCAGGGCAATGATGACATCCGGCTGGAATCTTGCCATCATTTCTGCGCCTTTCATAACCGTATCGATGGATGGATCTGGTTCCACCTCTGAAAAAATTTCGCAATGGACGTAATCCGGACGCTTTCTTAAATAATAAAGCACCCGATCAACATAGCCTAATCTAACCATTCCTGGGTCGGTTACAATGAATGCTTTAGAGATCTTCGGCATTTTAGCTAAATACTGAGTGGAATTTTTCTCAAAATATATTTTGGATGGCACTTTAAACCATTGCATATTGACATTCCTTTTGGCCACTTTTTTAATATTAATCAAATGAATGGCGCCAACGTTTGTAGAAACAGAGTTTCCTCCATACGTGCCGCAGCCAAGTGTCAAGGAAGGCATAAAGGCATTATATATATCGCCGATCGCTCCTTGTGAGGAAGGTGCATTCACAATAATCCGCCCTGCTTTCATCCGTAAACCAAACTGCTTGATAGCGGGTTGATCCGTGGAGTGAATCACGGCTGAATGCCCTAGACCGCCAAATTCCAACATTTCTTCCGCTCTCGTTAATCCCTCTTCTAAACTGCTAACCGTATAGCATGCTAACACCGGACTCAATTTTTCTCTTGATAACGGGTATCCTGGTCCGACGCCGTTTAATTCAGCGACAAGAATTTTTGTCTCATCAGGGACCATTACTCCTGCCATAGCCGCAATTTTTGCGGCAGCCATTCCGACAATATCGGGATTTACCGCACATGAATGTTCATTAATGACTAATTTTTCGACTTTCTCCTTTTCTTCATCATTTAAGAAATAACAACTATTTGCAATCATCTCTTTTCTAACCGCGTCGTAAATTTCTTTATCAATGATAACGGCTTGCTCGGACGCACATATCATGCCATTATCAAATGTTTTTGATAAAATTAAGTCATTGACAGCTTGGTAGAGATGGGCCGTTTTTTCAATATAACAAGGAACGTTACCAGGGCCTACTCCGAGGGCCGGTTTTCCAGAGCTGTATGCCGATTTAACCATCCCAGCACCGCCTGTTGCAAGAATCATCGATACATTCGAATGGTTCATTAAAGCTTGCGTTGCCTCAAGAGATGGCGTTTCAATCCACTGAATACAGTTCGCAGGCGCTCCAGCTTTGATTGCGGCGTCCCTCAAGACTCGCGCTGCTTCACTGCTGCATTTTTGTGCAGAAGGATGAAATGCGAAAACGATAGGATTTCTCGTTTTTATTGAAATCAGTGCTTTAAACATCGTTGTCGAAGTCGGGTTAGTAACAGGTGTTACCCCAGCTATCACGCCAACTGGTTCAGCGATTTCGATGATCCCTTCATGCTCATTTTCGTTAATGATGCCGACCGTTTTATCATATTTAATATTATGATAGACATATTCAGTGGCAAACATGTTTTTAATGATTTTATCTTCATAGACGCCTCTTTTCGTTTCCTCAACAGCCAGTTTTGCCAGGGGCATATGCTGATCAAGACCAGCGAGAGCCATTTGCTTAACTATCTCGTCAATCATTTTTTGGTCAAAGGTGCGGAACTCTTCCAAAGCTTGAAGAGCATTCACCACCATGCAGTCAATCATCGTAGGTACACTTTGCTTTTCAGCCATTGCTTTCTCTGCCATTGCAATCACTCCATTTGGTCAAAAATTAGTAAAACATTCTAAATTAAATATTCTTTAGAGTTTGTGAATAATTTCACAAGTTGAATTAAAAAAATAATATCCTACAATTTACTGATATCGTCATTCTTGCTATTCGCAAACTGGATTTCGGGGAATCTTTTCAAATGAAATGTCTGTCAGTATTTTTGAAGATCTTTTTACAATAATCACAAAATTAACTGTCCAAATATAAGCGGGAATGTTTTCATTTTCTTTAAACATCATTGCCTCAAATTCATCGCCAACTGCTGCTTCAAAAGCTTCCAAGGTATATGTTTCGGAATCTGTTGAGAAAGTCTTCCATTCACAAATCATCATCGATATCACTCCTTGTTATCTTATGAATCCATCATACCACCAAAATGGAATAAGAGTTTGTGAAATAATGAACAAAAATTGAAATCTTTAAAGAATGGGAAAAGGTGCCTGACCCCCGCTGCTTTAAAGCGTTACATCACTGGGGGAAAGGCACCTTAATATACTTACGTTTACTTAAAAATAGTTGTGATCATTTGGTCTGTGGACATTTCACTATCGACTACATAGGTTCCGGGGCGCAAGTTTTTATCTAGCCCTTTTTTCTCAACATCCATAGAGAAATTAAATCCATTCGGAATCAATTTGGCTTTTTCTAGGCTTTTGCCGACATCGATACTGGTCATACCATCGGATACGTTGACGACCACCCGTGTTACCTCTTTAGCAGGCTTTTTGTCATCAGCCGGGGCTTGTTTTTGAACAGATGCTTTTGCCGCTTTCATATTCTTGTCATATTCAGCTTTCGACTGAACGACATAGCCTTTTGTTTCAAGCTTTTGTTTCATTTCTTTTTCAGATGTTTGAACCTTAACCGTTTTTTGGTTATTGGATATTTTAGCAGCTGTTTTCGGCGCATCACCTGTACTAGAAAAGTAAACAATTCCAGAAATAGTTGTTGCAATAAGGATTCCTGCTGCAAAGCTGCTTAATAAGTTAATTCTCATTGGCAACTTTTCTCCCTTCATCCTTTATTTTCTGAAAAGGAGCCAATCTCTGTTCAATCTCACTTTCTTCTACTTGTTTTTGTTTAGCGATGCTTTCAATCGAGTAATTGCGTTTATATAAGTCTAGTACTTCACGCATGAAAACCTTTTCCTCAGGAGAAAGTTGGATCCCTGCTTCCTTCATTACCACTTCTATATCAAGCTCAATATTGCGAATTGATTCTTGAAGGGCATTGATTTCTTTCATAGTGGATATATGAATCACGTCAATTTGATTATGTTCCATTTTTGCCACTTGAGTAGATTTTAATATTGAAATGATCAGCAATAAAACGGATATCACAAACAATCCGCCTAAAGTCCATACCATCAAAATAATTTCCTCCTTCATATAAATAACAAGTCCTTATTATACATCCAAAACGAATTTTTTTCGCTTTTAATTTTAAAAATGCGTAATAAGTCGGAGGAACTTTACAAATTTTGTGGATTGAGGAAATCATTTTTCCCATTGGCATATGAAAATTTAAAAAAGCACTCCAAAGAGTGCTTTGGATTAGCTTTTCAGCTTTTTCCAATAATCAGAAATGAATGTTTGGAACATTTCGTTTAATGCTCCCTTTTTTTGAGATTTTAACCATTCAACCTGGTCAATTGGCAATTTTAATTTTAAACTAACTTCTTCAATTGGCATTTCCACTTTTCTAATTTCTTCTATTGTTATGCCTTCTTCTATATTCGGAAACCATGTATCATGTTCGTTCACTTTATCGAAATCATCATACTCTTGAATGTCATTAAGTTCGCAGAATAAATTAAGCTGCGGCAATCCGCCTGACAGGATTTTTAGATGCATAATTGAATTTATCAATCTACCATCCTCTAACTCAATCTCCATTATCAGGTTTTCAAACTTTTTATATTTTTTCACCACAATTTCACTAACGATAATATCCAATTCCAAGGTGAATCCCGAGCTTGATTCAAAAATATAGATGGCACTTTTAAAGACATGAATACTTTCACCATCAATTTTTATACTTTTTATTCCAACCATAAACCGTTCCCCCATACAGCTTTGTGATTCATTTATAAACAAACACATATTGGGTTAATTATATCTCTTTATACGTTTTTTGCTACAGTTTTATAGGGTTTAATAGAAAATGACCGAATATTACACCTGTTTGTTCTAAGATTTCTTCCACTGTTATAAAACATTAAAAAACTGTATTACATCAGATTGTGATTTTAAATAAACTAAAACATTAATAATTATTTAAAAGTGTTAAAATACAGGGATTCAAGGGAATTGTTAATTTTCCCCTTAATAATCTGTTGTCATTGATTTTGTATCCTGTTACAATAAAAATGGATAATTTATAGAAAATTTATAAAATTCCAATTGTTAGATTGATTTAAACAGATAGGAGGAATACGTTTGTCAAAACTGCCGAAAACCAATGAATTAGGTTTTTTTGAAATTCGCCTTGAATCAATCGGCGGATTGGGAGCTAACTTAGCTGGAAAAATGCTTTCCGAAGATGGTGTTGTTGGAAACGGACTTAACGGAGTCGGTTTTTCATCTTATGGATCAGAGAAAAAAGGCTCCCCTGTAAAAGCACATATTCGTTTTTGCGAACCTGAAACAAACATCAGAGACACAACACCCATTGAACGCCCACATGTTGTAGGGATTTTCCATGATGCCCTTTTTAAAACTATCGATTGTACAAGCGGGGTTTACCCTGACAGTAACATCTTAGTCAATTCACAAAAATCCCCTGACGAACTTAAGACATTAATGAAAATTACTGGTGGAACAATCGCCATTGTTGATGCAACCGGTATTGCTTTGGAAGAACAAACAAAAGCCAACACGGCAATGTTGGGAGCGCTTTATCGAATTATTGGCTTCTTAGACCCAGAATCTATGAAACAAACGATTCGCCGTACATTTGAGAAAAAGTATCCACACCTTGTTGAACCGAATATTCGGACGTTTGAGCGCGGATACAATGAAGTCGAATTCAAAACCTATTTTGTTGATGATGGCTACGAGCCACAACCATTTATGAGAGCTGAACCGCTCCTAGGCTATCAAACCCAAGCGATTGGCGGGACCATTACAAATCCAGGGAACAGCATATTAAAAGATTTAAGCATTTCCCGTGCCGGGATGCTGCCGCATTTTCACGAAGAAAAATGCATTAATTGTGCAGCCTGTGATACGGCTTGCCCTGACTTTTGCTTTGTTTGGGAAGAAAAGGCAGACAAACGCGGCCGGCCGCAAATGTTCCTCCAAGGGATTGACTACCAATATTGCAAAGGCTGCTTGAAATGCGTCACAGCATGTCCTGTTGAAGCATTATCAGGCGAAAGAGAATTTAATGACGGTTATGCCGACAAGAATCGTGTGCCGCATTTATATGATTTGGCAACCTCAATTTAAGGAAAGGGCGGGATTTTCATGTCGATTAATTTAGAACAAGAAAAGGGATCGATAAAAACAGGGTCCGTTGAACAAACTGTTGTTTTTGAATCAGGTAATGAAATGGCTGCCTATGCAGCACACCAAATTAATTATCATGTTATGGGCTATTTTCCGATTTCCCCTTCTACTGAAGTCGCCCAGTTCCTCGATGGGATGAAGGCCAAAGGAGAACATGATATCGTGTTAATTCCTGCTGATGGTGAACACGGATCCGCCGGCATTTGTTACGGGGCATCAACTGGCGGCGGACGTGTGTTTAACGCAACCAGCGCCAATGGGTTTCTTTATATGTTAGAGCAGCTGCCTGTTCAATCTGGGACTAGATTCCCGATGGTATTGAATTTGGTCAACCGCTCTGTCTCGGGGCCGTTAAATATTCACGGAGATCATTCCGATTTATATTTCGCGTTAAATACTGGATGGCCAATCTTAATGGCCCGTGACCCGCAAATCGTCTATGATATGAACTTGATTGCTATTAAACTAGCAGAAGATCCTGAAGTTCGACTTCCGGTGATTGTATCGTTCGATGGTTACTTCACATCCCATCAAAAGCGACGGGTCCAGGTATTGAAAAATAAACAAGATGTTCATACGTTTATCGGCGATCCTCCAAGGAACTTCCCGCATGCGTTAGATCGCGAGAATCCGGTCACAATTGGTCCTTATATGAATGAACCTGATTATATTAATAACTGTTATCAACAATCGGAGGCCATGTATAATGCAGAGCAAGTCTTCGAGAGAATTTCGAAGGAATATACGGAATTAACAGGCCGGGAATATCCAGTCCTTGATTTATATCGTATGGATGATGCAGAAGTTGCGGTATTTATGCTAAACTCAGCCGCTGAGGTTTGTAAAGACGTAGCCGACAGACTTCGCGTACAAGGGATAAAAGCCGGGGTCATCTCTCCTAATATGATTCGCCCCTTCCCGCAAGCAAAATTAGCAGAAGCATTGAAAAACGTGAAAGCGATTACAGTTGGGGACAGGGCCGACTCGTACGGTGCACATGGCGGAAACATGGCACTTGAATTAAGAGCGGCGCTGCAAACCGTTGGAAATGTCAGGACAAAGGTGATTAACCGCATCTACGGTTTAGGTGGTAAAGATTTTTATGCCGATGATGCAGAACACTTTTTCCGGTTAGCGATTGATGCGGCGGAAACTAGCTTTGTTGAAAGGGGATTTGACTACTTTGGCCATAATCCCGGCAGACCAGAATTCGCACCTAAGCGCGTCTTAAATCCAATGAAAAAAGAAGATTTGAATACCGGTTTAATCACCGTCACCCCTGACGAAAATACCGGTGAACTAAAGGTGAAAATCCCGCCGCTTAGGAGCTTAACGAAAAAACCAAAACGGTTAGCTTCCGGACACGGAGCATGTCCAGGCTGCGGCATTTTCTCAGGGCTCGAATTGTTTTTTAAAGGAATTGAAGGAGACATTGTCGCATTATTCCATACGGGCTGTGCGATGGTCGTTACGACCGGTTTTCCATATAGCGCCCATAAAGCGACTTACATCCACAATCTCTTCCAAAATGGCTCGGCGACGTTATCGGGTCTGGTGGAAATGTTCCATGAACGAAAACGGCGCGGTGAATTGGCTGAACTGGGCTTGAGCGATGATTTTACCTTTGTCATGGTTACAGGTGACGGCGGCATGGATATTGGAATGGGTCCTGCCATCGGAACTGCACTGCGCAACCATAAAATGATTATCCTAGAATATGATAACGAAGGCTACATGAACACGGGCAGTCAGCTCTCCTATTCGACACCGATGGGACATATGACGAGCACCTCAAATGTTGGCTCCTTCCAGAACGGGAAGCCGTTCCATCATAAGGATACAGCCCAAATCATGGCTGCAACTCATATTCCTTATGTATTTACAGGAACAGAGGCATTTGACCGCGACCTATTAAAGAAAGCGGCAAAAGCCGGTTGGTATGCTAAAAATGAAGGACTTGTTTATGGTAAGATTTTGATTACCTGCCCATTGAACTGGAAATCGAAGGATGAATTAGGCCAAACAATTGTTGAGGCTGCCGTCAACTCCAACTTCTTCCCGCTCTATGAGGTGGAACGCGGAATTACGACGATTACCTATGATCCTGAGGCTAAGAATAAACGGTTAGCCGTAACGGAGTGGCTGAAGTTGATGGGGAAAACAAAGCATATGCTAAAAGAAGACAGCCAAGCCATGCTGCAAATGTTTGATGATGAGGTCGAACGCCGTTGGAACCGGCTCAAAGCGAAGCACGAAAGTCCTTATCTATAAGGGTAACTATGCCAATTAGAGATTGAGAGATGAACTGTTACGGTCGCCAATTAGCCCAATTGGCGACCGTATTCTTTCAATTTGATTGTTGAATAGAATCAATGTTTAGGGTAAATATTTGATTTTATTTTCAATCGGAGTTCGTGGTTTAGGGTCTGGGATCATCTCAGGATATCCAACTGCAAGAACACCAAGCAAATCATAGTTATCAGGCACGTTTAGAAGTGCACGTTTTTGTTCTGTTATCCCAATTGACGACCAAAATGTCCCTACTCCCTCGGACCATGCTGCTAAATTAAAATTTTGGATAAAGCAGGCTGTTGCAGCGGCATTTTCTTCGGTTTCAACCTTAGAAGCCCCGTGCTTTGATAATACCGCCATTAACGTAGGTGCGTTGCCAAAATTTGTTTTATGATTTAATGTTCCTCTTGTTTCTGGACCGATAAAATAAATCTCCCACGGCTCAGTCATACGGTGATTGGGTGCCATCGCAGCGGCATCTAACCATATTTTAATCATGGTTTCATCGACCTGATCCGTCTTAAAATTTTTTATATTCCGGCGTGATTTAATCAAATCAATCATATTCATATCTAGCTTCCTCTCATTTGTTCAGAAGGGTTTGTTTTGCACCGAACCCCTTTCTGATGAAGTAAAGTTGTAATTTGTTCAAGTTGTGCAGAATTTCCTATTACAAGGAAATTCGAGTGAAATAGATTCCTTTTCACGTGGATTGTCAATTTATAGGCATTGTTTACCTTCGAATCTAGACCATATAGGTTATGCCATCGGATGATTTGCTCACTCTCATAATTTTTAATTTGACTATAGGTAAAATATTTTCCATTTAGAACGATCCCTTTTGGCAAAATAAATAGATTCCCGCGATGCCGAATCGAGCTAATGATGGCGAAAAACAAATAGGCCAAACTAAAATATGAAGAGTCTATCCAATTGGTAGTAAGGACAATCACCAAAAGAACAGTTAATACAACAAGAGCAGCCACCGTTCCCCATAGTACGTATCGATAGGACTTCGTGTTTTTTGTCAGGGGCTCCATCTGTTTCCATTCATTTGGGATAATGATGCCTGCAAAATCAACCTCATTCATTGGATAAAGTGCATCCTTTGAGAGCTCAGCTGCTTTTTTCAAATTCAAAAGATTTCGGATTAAATAATAAATTCCACTTAAAAAAATGACTGCAAATAAGATAGTTGTTAGTATCAATGATTAGTCCTTCCTATAAGGAATTGTTTTTTAACTCTGTCATATCAAATTTAGCGGACAAGGACCCTAACTCTGTTGTCACATCAGCACCTGCATGATTGGTAAAATGGATGTATTCAGTTAACTGGGAAGGTTCCGCTGGCATCCCTTTTTCATGAAAGCAATATTAAATCGCAGCTCTAAATGTATCACCTGCACTGTAGTGTCAATCGCATATACTTGCACACCAGGAACATTTACTCTGGTCCCATTATAAACAGCAAATGCACCATTACCTCCCATTGTTACAAATAAATAAGGAATCTTCCATTGATATGCTTTCTCCAGCCCTGCCTCTATTGATTTGGATTCCGTTAAAAATGCTGGGGGTGCGGACACTTGCCCTTCCCTCTTACTGCTCTTGAATCGCACATTGATTAAATTTTTTCAAAAGGTCTCCAAATACTTTGCTTTCTTCCTCAGACCAACTTTCCAAAACTTCAACAATTCTCGTCAAACGTTCACGCTTGTTTTCAGTATATTCCTTTTTTCCCAGTTCCGTAATTTGGAGAGAGTACGCTCTTCCATCTAGTGGATCCGGAATTCTGTACACATATCCTTTTTGCTCAAGTGCTGCAGTTTGCCTGCTTACTGTGGAAATATCCAATTGGAATTCACCAGCCAAAGCCTTTACCCCCGCTGCCCCATTCGAGATTATTTGGTGTAATAATAGATAGGCAGATCGGTCAAGATTGCCGAATTTCTTATGGGATGAAATTGACGTGGTCCGGCGAATCAAGATGGCCAGTTCCAGTTCAATCATTTCCAACACATGTTCATTCATGTTATATCTTCCTCACTGTTAACAGTATTTTCTAGACCTATGATAGCATAATCACTATTAACTTTGAAATCACTTAGTATTGTTACAGGTAGCAGTTGTATCATTGCCTTCGCTTTAATTTCCTTGTGAATTCGCAATAATTCGAGTTCAAAATGGAAACGCTGTACTATAAAAACAGTATTGACATCGCGGAAAATGGTTGTATAATACAATTACATAGTTTCATCATACAACTTTTTGAAAAAGAAGGAAATTAATTATTGGGGGATTTAATATGCTCGCACATGAAATCATGATTAGCCAAGTCCATAAGGTGAAGGAAACCGACACAGTCCGTTCCGTTATTGAAAAATTTATTGAGTATCATATCAGCGGACTTCCCGTGGTTAATGACAGAAATGAAATTATTGCCTTCTTAAGTGATGGGGATATTATGCGTTACATCGGTAAACATGATGATCGAATTGTGGATGCTATCTATTATACATTTGTGATAAAGGGAGATGATGAAGATTTCCAGGAACGAGAACAAAAACTATTGAATTTAAATGTGCTTGAAATTGCCAATAAAAAGGTTATCAAAGTCGCCTGGGATGAGAAATTGGAGAACATTGCTGCGATTCTAGGAAAAAGACAAATTAAAAAACTTCCTGTCGAACGGAATGGGGTATTGGTCGGAATTATCAGCCGCGGCGATGTCATCAGACATTCCTTTAAAGCCCTGCTGTAAAACTGGCTTTGCTCACATCCTTGATTGTTTTTCGGAATTTTTTTTACAGAAGAGGGGAAATACTATGTCAGTTAGAACACAATCTGCGCCGGCAACTCAGGCAAAAGCACTTTCTGCAACCGGAGTAAATCCGAGTCTTCTAAAACAACCTAAAGCAGTATGGGCCGTCTTTTTTGCCTGTATTATCGCTTTCATGGGGCTTGGTCTTGTTGATCCGATTTTGCCGGCCATCGCCAAACAATTAGACGCCTCACAGAGTGAGGTAACCTTACTTTTCACTAGCTACAACGCTGTAATGGCAGTGGCAATGCTTATTACCGGTGCTATTTCTTCAAGAATTGGAGTCAAGTGGACACTCTTAACTGGTATTATCATTATTGCGTTATTTTCAGCCCTTGGGGGAGCTTCGAATAATATCTGGGGACTCGTCGGTCTACGTGGGGGCTGGGGTCTCGGCAATGCCCTGTTTGTCGCTACCTCACTTGCCGCAATTGTCTCCCTTTCAAATAGCGGAACTGCAAAAGCCATCATATTATATGAAGCCGCAATTGGACTTGGCATTTCCGTTGGACCACTGCTTGGCGGCTGGTTAGGTGGTATGTCATGGAGAGGTCCGTTCCTTGGAGTGGCAACATTGATGGTGATTGCCTTTATTGGCCTTTCCATCTTAATGCCAAAATCTAATTCCAATACAACTGTAAAAACCAAAACATCCATACTGGATCCGTTCCGTGCTTTAAAACACCGTTCGCTTTTAACTTTCGGAATAGCAGCAGCCCTTTACAACTTTGGATTTTTCACCCTGCTTGCTTACGCGCCTTTCGTATTGGGATTAGATGAACATGGTTTAGGCTTTGTATTCCTAGGTTGGGGGTTATTGCTCGCCGTCACCTCAGTTTTCATGGCGCCAAAACTTCAACAAGCGTTCGGAACGATTAAATCCATGTCACTTATGTTAGTCTTATTTGCTCTCCTACTCTTAGTAATGGGTATCTGGACTTCAACTCAATGGGTCGTTATCGCCGCGGTTATATTAGCTGGAGCATTATTAGGAAATAACAATACGTTAATTACAACAGCCGTAATGAACTCTGCCCCTGTTGAACGCTCAACAGCATCTGCAGCTTATAGCTTCTTGCGGTTCCTTGGAGGCGCGATTGCACCCTTTCTTGCAGGTAAATTGGCTGAATGGTACAACCCGCATGTTCCCTTTATTGTTGGGGCTACGTTTGTTCTAATTTCCGTGCTATTTATTGGCATGAATCATAAACATGTGAAGCACGTCGATCAGTCTGGTGCTGGTCATTAATTAATAGGAAGGATCTGCCTGGTGCAGATCCTTTTTCAATTTTTTATCAGTAGATCTTCCAATGCAGTGTGGAGTGAGGGGAACATAAATTCAAACCCTTCTTCTACTAACAATTTGGGCACAACATGCTGCCCTTCAAGAACAAGTGTGCTTTTTTGTCCCAAGGCCAATTTCATAGCAAATCCAGGTACTGGAATCCAGTGAGGTCGATGTAAAACAGAACCAATGGTTTTACCGAAATCCTTCATCTGGATTGGTGACGGCGAAGTGACATTAACAGGTCCGCTCAATTTGTCATGGTCAATGGCAAATTGAATAGCTCGGACAACATCCATTACATGTACCCATGAAACCCACTGCTTACCCGAACCAACGACCCCACCGACGAACAATTTATAGGGCAAAGCCATGAGGGGAAGTGCGCCGCCTTCATTGCCAAGGACAACGCCGAATCTCATAAAGACAACACGAATTCCCTGTGCCTCTGCCTGTTTCGCTTTGTTCTCCCAGTCAAGTACCGTCTTCCCAAGAAAATCATTGGCTGTTTCTGATGAATTTTCCGTATAGATATTTTTTGCTGAGGCAGGGTAAATGCCGATTGCACTGGCATTGATTAGTACAGATGGCTTTTCAGGCAATCCTGCGATTATTCTTAATAACTCGTCTGTTGCTTTCATCCGACTTTCATAAATTTGTTTTTGATGATTTGTAGTCCATCTGCCGTCGTTTATGGAAACGCCTGCCAAATTAATAAATACATCAGCATTTTTTATTTCTTTTTCCGGAGAAGTGCCTTCTTCAAGCCACTTTACGTACGTCACAGTCCCAGCAGGCTGCATATCCTTCCTTGTTAAAATAACAATTTGATGCCCTTCTGCAAGTAGGATGTCCGTTAATTTCTGACCGATAAATCCGGAACCGCCAGCAATAACAATCTTCATCCTTCCCTCTCCAATCCTGAATACAAAACTATTTATTTCCCGACTCAATAAAAAAGTCATACCAAGTAGCGAACAAACGACTCAAAATTTTTAACTCCACACTTTTAAGAGAACCAAATCTATTCCGGCCATTTTATTGACTTAGTTTACCATAAAGAAAAAAATCCCCCAAAAAAAGGCCATAAGCCTCTTGTCAAGCAAGTTCTATCCTATTACGAAATGGAAAGGATAAAAACTCCTAAAACTGCCAAGACATCCATTAGCCAATGAACAATCATGATTGGTACAAGTCTTCGTATTTTAATATATATAAAACCAACTACTAGTGCGAGCGGGATAAAGCAAATAAAATGCCAAAGCATATACTTACCATCGTTAATGATAATTGGCAATGTAAAATGCTGAAAGGAAAGGAAAAACGCCGAAACTACAAGAGTTGCGATTTTCGACTTCCATAGAATCTCAAGTCTAGGAAAACAATAACCCATATATGTCGGAATCTCTACTAATGAATTCGTAATTGGAAAGACGATTAAGGCTATGAATCCGGCCCATAAAGGTAAAGGTAATATCATATTATCGGGTGGTATCGGATTCCCATACATTACGTAACTAGCTGCATACATGCCTGCAAACCCCACGCCCCCGCCAATGGGGAGCACCCATAAGACCTTTTTTAGATCCTGTTTAAAGAGTATTTTGTCAAAATGAATTAAATCCAAATAGGTATTCCCTTCTCTTCTTGCAAGATTTGATAACAAAATATACATGATGATATTCGTAATGATCGCAAAAAACGGCCACCAAGCAACCGATTGTTGCCACGTAAAGCCTAATAGATAAACAAAAAGAAATTGGATTGCGGCAAACAAAATAGTTCTTGCAGGGAGAACCATTAATGGTAAATTTAGTAGTCGATTTTGCGTAACAATGTCAACCTTTTGCGAGGAATGAACTTGCAATTTTCCCATACTTACAACCTCCAATACAAATAGGATAAAGGAAATGGTCAATATTTCCTTTATCCTAATCTTTACAAAATATTCTGAAAAAGTCAATTCAATGCGGATAATATAATTGTCTGTTCCCCGATGTGATTCTTTACAGCTTGAACCGCCTTTGTTAACCCATCGTTTTTAACTGTAAAAATGTCTTTACTGCGGTTTTCCAAAACCCAATTTAAACAGTTTAATCTAACGCATCCCTTTTACCTATTTTTCCAAATAATATCTCATAAGATCCGGGTACTCCTTTATCTCTTGTACCCCCTTCTTACTAATTACATAGGTTCCTCGTTTGATTCTTTTAAACCATCCATAATAGTTTTTAGTAATAATCGTGGAAGTTTTCTCGCCAGTTCCCATTTGAATTAACTCCTTGGGGGATAATGGACCTGACTTTTGAAGATAACAGGCAATTTGGATAGAATTTTCTTTATAGGCCGTCATGATTTTTGTCTGATTACTACCACCCACATTGAAGTCCGCACTCCGACCATTGATTTCTTTCATTATCGCTGCTCTCTTTTGCTTGCTTTGACCGATACTTTTACGGCGATTAAACGGAGTAGGATGAAAAATTATTTCTGCTTTTGCATACTTCCCTGAATATGAAACAACAATCAATCCCAACTCCAACCTTCTAACTAAATGGCATTTATCTGCCCATCGCCTAGAATTTAGTCGATATTTTGGTTTTGGTATCGCAATGTAAACCTGATCCGTTAACCGTTGCCGTTTTGCAGCCTGGATTAGCAGGTCCACACTTAAGGTGAGCTTTAATTCAATAATAACCAACTCATCGCCTTTTACTGCAGCTATATCACAATCTTTAACTTCCCCATATACCTCATACTCTTCACCTAAAAAGTATGACTGAATCGGCTTGTATAAATCTACCTCTAGCAGCTTTTTCATTTCCTTCAAATGCCATCACCACGGAACAAGGGGACAGGCTTTTTGTCCCACAGAAAATCTATAAAGTTAAACAAATCAAATTGAATGTGGAACACTGTGCCTGTCCCCATTTCCCTTGTCATGTCCCGCAAAAGGTCCGGTAAGGTTGGGTTGATGGCGCTGGAAGTGTGGAATAAGCAGCCTGTTCGCTCGTGTGCGCGAATGGGCTTGAAAGAACTTCAAGAAGCTTCTCCATCAGGCTATAATCTCCATGCTGCACTGCCGCTTCAAGTGCCTCTTCTACCCGGTGGTTCCGTGGGATAACCGCCGGATTGCTGTTTTGCATCAACTGATTCGAGGAGGCTTTCGATTCCTCCTGTCTTTCTTTCCTTGCCTGCCACTGTTCATTCCACTGAGCAAATTCCGGTGTCCTAAACAGAGCCATATCCTCATATTTTTCAAAGGTTAATGCGCGGAAGGTATTGGTATAGTCCGCATGATACTTCTGCATCATCGTGAGAAGGTTTTCAAATAGAGCCTCGTCCGCTGCCTCTTCATTAAATATCCCTAGTTTCGCCCTCATCCCCGAGAGCCAATTGCTTTTATACTGCACCATATAATCTGAAATTGCATCCTGGGCAAGTTTAACAGCCTGTTCCTGATCCTCATGCAGCAGCGGCAATAGGGATTCGGCAAAGCGAGCGAGATTCCACCCGCCAATATACGGCTGATTGCCATAAGCATAACGGCCGTGCCTGTCAATAGAACTGAATACTGTTTCTGGGTCGTATTCATCCATAAAGGCGCATGGACCATAGTCAATCGTTTCACCACTTATTGCCATGTTATCGGTATTCATCACTCCGTGGATAAAACCAACTAGCTGCCATTTGGCGATTAACATGGCCTGACGCTTAATCACTTCCTGAAGCAATGAAAGATATCGACTCTCATTAGCTTCAAGGTCGGGAAAATGACGCTTAAGCGTATAATCAGCCAGGACCCGGAGTTCCTCCACTGTGCCCCATTTTGCAACGTATTGAAAGGTGGCGACACGCAAATGACTTGCAGCCACACGGGTCAGAATCGCACCGGGCAGTTCGGTTTCGCGGATTACTGACTCACCGGTTGTCACCACTGCTAGACCGCGAGTGGTAGGGATACCTAGCGCATGCATGGCTTCGCTAATGATGTATTCGCGCAGCATCGGTCCCAGTGCCGCCCGGCCATCCCCCCCGCGGGAGTACGGCGTTCTGCCTGGACCCTTGAGCTGAATATCAACCCGATTACCTTTGGGAGTAATCTGCTCGCCAAGCAGTATAGCCCTGCCGTCCCCTAACATCGTAAAGTGTCCAAATTGATGCCCCGCGTAAGCTTGAGCAAGCGGCGAAGCGCCTTCCGGAATTCGGTTGCCGGCAAAAACAGCTGCGCCATCATCACATTGTAATGCCTCTTCGTTCAACCCCAAGGATGCAGCTAACGGATGATTGAAAATAATCAATTTCGGCGAGCTTACAGCAGTTGGGTTGACGCTTGAAAAAAATGATTTCGGCAGACGGGAATAACTGTTATCGAAGTTCCATCCTAGATCTTTTATTTCTTTTGTCATCGTATCTCCTTTTCTTCTTTTGATCATTCGTGCTGAGATATAATTTTTTATTTCAAATATTTTATCCTACTCTAATTAATATATCATTATTATCCATTTATAAACTAATTTAACTTTGTCTATTTGCTTAGGTGCTTCAGTATTTTTAAAGTCCTTTTATGCAACCTGAATATTTAGATAGCACAAACGTTTAATGGTCCCGGTTCACAATATAATTCAATAAATGCTTCAAAAAAGTCGTCTTTAGCTGCACCTCTTGCAATGCTTCCATGGCTGAACAGTAATGTTCCCACATCGCCTTTCTGGCACCTTCTAGACCTAGGATTGATACAAAGGTTGAATTTTTGTTTTCAGCATCTTTACCTATCGCTTTTCCTAGTTTGAACAGCTCACCTTCAACGTCAAGCAAATCATCCTTTATCTGAAAAGCAATGCCGGTATGGTAGGCATATTTTTTTAATGCACTTATTTCCAATTCATTTGTCTGTGCGAGAATCGCAGGCATGATGAGTGAAGCTTCGAAACCGATGCCAGTTTTATTGAAGCACATCAGATTCAATTGATCTAGTGTCATTGGCTTCCCTTTGGAATCCAAGTCCATCGCCTGTCCCTTACACATAGCTGCTGTCATTTGGGCAGAATATTGAATTAGCTTAAGCACGGTTTTCGAATCGAACTGGTCAAGAGATGCTTGTTCCTCAGTAGCCTTCTGGGTAAGAAAGAGAGCGGTTAATTCTGCAATGGCGATGTTATACATCTTATGCAGGGTTGGACGCCCCCTGCGGATGGAAGCATTATCCTGTGATGGCAGATCATCGAAGATAAGTGAGGCGGTATGCATATATTCCAAAGATTTCAAAAGCGGCTCGATTGTAGAACTTTTTAATCCGTATTCATTAACGCCCATAACCCAGGCAACGATAGGACGGAGTCGCTTTCCGTCTCCTTTTAAACTGTAATTTGCCGCATCAATGATGGGCTCTACCACCAAAGTGTTATCATTAATTATAGCGATAGGCAAGATGTCGTTAATCTGATGACGAACGGTCTTAATCGTATCTAAAAATTCCTCCTGCTCCTTCCGTTCACTTTTCAAAATTGTGATTATATGGTCTCGAAGCAATTTATCAAAGAAATCCACATCATCCGCCTTTCGAACCATTTTTTCGATGGTACGTTTGAAATTCAGATTTCCAGAAGCAAACAACTTCATTACTTCATTGTATTTTTTTGTTCCAATTCGTTCTTTAAAACGTTTTAACCCATTTATGGCACGATCTAACATCACCTCACTCGTCTTGGTATCAGAGTGGTAGACGTTATGAATTAAATGGTAAATCACTGTCCAGTATAATTCAAAGGGATTGATCAAATCTGAACGCTTATCATGATATGTCAAATAATAGGTATACGGTGTCACGGCGCCATCTTTCATGTCATCAAACATATCAGCAAAATCATCCGCTAGCTGGTTGTAAATGCCATAATAGAATGTGCGGTTGTCAAAACCCTCATCTTCAGGAGCACTGAGGACCGAACGGGCAATCAATCTTGATGAAGAGGATTTTAATATGATCGGGATATAAAGCTCTTCATTGGTGTACTTTCCATAGGATAGATCCTTTACACGGTCGACTTCCTGGGAATGAAAAAACACATAGGCTTGCTCGAAAAATTTGCTCCTAAACTTCGGCCGCTGGCGAACCTTAATATACTCAAAGGCCTCCCGTAGTTGGCTATGAATAGATCGAATAAGCTCCTTGTTTTTTCCAGTCCACTTACCTAATAGCGGCACAGATCCTGTGATAAGGGTGGTACGGATCAAATCGGAATATTGATTTTTCTCCTTAGTGGACAAAACGTCTGAATCCAGGAGATCGTCAATGTAAGGATAAGTCAGACCATAAGAAAGCCCAAGCCGAATCGCTTTATCTAGTTTCTGAGTCCGCTCTTCAGTAGAAATCTCCGAACTCATTTCTTCAACCTGCTGCATAAGGACTCCGGCAATGATTTTAATCAGTTTTCTCTGTGCCTGTTCAGCATCGATTCCGATTGGAATATTGGAGGAAACTGTCTTTAGTTTTTCGACTAGCCAGATTATTGTGGATTCCACACCTTCCTTCTGTGCCCATCGGTACAAACCTGTCATGCTAAATGACCCCGTTTTAGCTTCCCGCTCTGTTGTCAAGTGATTCTTGATTCTGTCAACGGCCTGTCGTACCCTATTCATTGTTTCAGTTGAGTCAAGCGGTTTCCCTAGGTCTCGCATGAAAATATAGGAGATGCTTCGCTCCAGATATGATCCGAGTTTACCTGTGTAATCCAGCCATTGGATATAATTGTAATACTCCCGAGAATCGGGTTTTCCCTTTCCAAGGTTAAAAAAGGATAATAAGGAAGGATGATGAATATGGTTTTGTTTCCAAGATAGAAAATCCTTTGTCAGGGCTGGAACATAGGTCTTCTGCGAGACCAGCTCATAAAGTACTCGGAAATAATCAGCAGCCTTCTCCTCAGCCAGCCGGTAGCATGCATCAGCATTTTTTACTAACTCCTCATTCATCCTGTACATACAATACCTCTGCTTCATATTTTCTTAAAATCTATCAAAATATATTTAAATATAAGCAATAAGTATCATCTTTATTACCAAAAAGAAAAATGAAAAAGGGGTCAGCCCCCCAGTACGCTAACGCTTAGTTCTCTTGGGGACTGACACCTTGTTTTTAGCTCTTATCATATCCGTCCCGCGACCGATATTGCTGTGGCGCCCGTATTGGATAACGTGCTGGGAAACTGAACATGTGAACAAGTTGTGTAAACGGAATGGATGCAAATAGAAAGAATGACAAAATCACATGGACTTTAAAAAGTGTTGGGATTCCTAACATTAAGTTAGACAGAGGTTGGAAGGTGAATAGGCTCCGAAACCAAGGTCCGATGGTTAATCGATACTCATACGCTACAACAGTCGTACTATAGATTAGCGTCATATAGGTCCCCATTGCCGCAATAATGAGGAGCAAAACAATTGCAAAATAATCGCCAAACGTCGTATGGACCCGAACCCGTGGAAACGAGAGCTTCCGAATGATCATGACAATAAGACCGAATACTACCATTAGTCCAGCAATTCCACCGCCTGCAATCGCACCAAAATGGTACAGGTGTTCATTAACTCCGATTGCCTCATAAAACTCAATTGGAATCAAAACGCCCATTACATGACCAATAAAGGCAAAGATAATCCCATAATGAAAAATGACAGAACCCATGCGTAGCCACTTTTTCTCAAAAATTTCTGTTGATGGGGCATACCAGCTTTTTCTACGAAAGATAAAGCGGTAAAATGTTGCCACGATTAGAATGGTGCCACATATATAAGGAAAAATGGTCCACCAAAAAATTTGTTCCATTTCTTCCCTCCTTTATTAACTTGTAGGACACTCAGTTAGCATGAGTTCAATATTTAGCCTTTTTAGCGATACATCACGGGGTATGGAAGTTCATCCAAATCGGCTTCCTCTCGTCCGTTTTCTAATAATGCAACTTCCTCCAGCCCAGGTGCCTCAAATACAAACATCATCAGGAGATCTATGGCTTTAGAATATGGATTGCTGCTGGGAAGATTGTTCAAGAGACGATGGATGGCAAAAGATAAGCGCCGTTTTAGTCTTATGAAATTCTCTTCCTCTGGTGCGACTGCCAAAAGCTCTAGGAGCATCGGGATATAATCAGCCAATTCCTTTCCTTCATATTCATAGCCGCCTTCACAAATGAGCTTCTGTAATTTAATCAATGCGGCACCGCGTTTCCGGCTGTCACCCAGCTCATGAGCGGTTAAATAGAGGCTTGTTTTTTCCTTATAATCAAATGTTTCGACATATAGTTCTTGCAGGTCCTTGAGCCCCATTTCATATAAAGGCTGAATCCTCTTTAAGATTTCTTTCCGATTCGTTTCCGAGTGAATGTTTTCATTCA
Organism: Neobacillus vireti; assembly: GCF_001026695.1. GTDB lineage: Bacteria > Bacillota > Bacilli > Bacillales > Cytobacillaceae > Neobacillus > Neobacillus vireti. Next base: position 210,835 of record NZ_LDNB01000017.1, on the reverse strand, counting down.
CAAATTCTTCAATGACGGATTTCTCCTCGAAAAAAGAATTATTTGGATACTCCAACATCCGGGACATGATGAAGAGAAGTACAGCAGATTCATTCGTCATTGACTTTCACTTCTTTCATATGGATAGGTCGTAATTCCTTCCGGCGGTGCCAAGTCTTCAATACTGCACGCCCCCTGCTTATAATGTAAGTCATCATCCATTTCCCGCCGTCCTGTCGGAATCACGAATCGTTCATTATATTTGGCGACTGCCAGTAAGCGCGCCATTTCTTCTACCTCTTCCGGTGTCGTCCCCGCTTCTTCCAACAGCTTGCTTACCTTCAGCTTATCGCCTCCGCCCACCGTTTTTTCACGCATATGAACACGCATTGCCGCCATTTTTAAAAGGACTCTGCGAATCACATCAGTATCGTCAGCAGCTAAAATAGAAGCTAAGTACTCCATTGGAATTCTCATTTGATCTACGGCTGGAATATAGCCATCGGCCGATAACTCCTGCTCATTGGTAATATGATTCATGATCGGACTGAGCGGCGGCACATACCAGACCATCGGCAATGTCCGATATTCCGGATGGAGCGGCAAGGCAATCTTCCACTTCATCGCCATTTTGTATATGGGTGATTCCTGAGCGCTTTGAATCCAGCTATGATTAATGCCTTGTTCTTCTGCCTTCTCAATAACTTCAGGGTCGAATGGATCTAAAAAGACGGAAAGCTGTGCTTCATACAATTCCTTTGGATCTTCAACAGAAGCGGCTTCCTTCACCCTGTCAGCATCATACAAGACCACCCCGATATATCGAATCCGTCCGACACAGGTTTCTGAACAAATCGTCGGCAGACCTGCTTCCGTCCGTGGATAACAGAAATTACATTTCTCCGCTTTATGGGTATTCCAATTGTAGTACACCTTATGATAAGGGCAGCCATTTTGACAAAAACGCCAGCCCCGGCAGGCATCCTGGTCAACAAGGACAATCCCATCTTCGTCCCTTTTATATAAAGCACCGGTTGGACACGAAGCAACGCAGGATGGATTCAGACAATGTTCACAAATTCTTGGCAAATACATCATGAAAGTTTTTTCATATTCCATCGCAATATGTTCCTGAATCTTTTGGACATTGGGATCCATCGGAACCACTGCACTGCCGCCGGCCAGGTCATCATCCCAGTTCGGTCCCCATTTAGGCTTATCGATATACTTCCCCGTTATCATTGACACCGGATGTGCTACCGGTAAATTTTCCTTCTTAGGACTCTCATGTAAATGTTTAAAATCATAGGTCCAAGGCTCATAAAAATCGTCCAGTTCCGCCATATCGGGATTGTAAAAAATATTCGCCAGCTTCGAGATTGGGCCGCCCGCGCGCAAATGCAGCCTGCCATTCCGCATAACCCAGCCGCCCTTGTATCGGTCGGTATTTTCCCATTCCTTAGGGTAACCAGGTCCAGGGCGAGTCTCCACATTGTTATACCAGACGTACTCCATCCCCGGACGGTTTGTCCAGACGTTTTTACAAGTAACAGAACAAGTATGGCAGCCAATACATTTATCAAGGTGCATGACCATTGCCACTTGTGCTTTAATTTTCAAGCCAATCGACCTCCTTTAATGGCCGGATAATCGCCATTGTATCTCGCTGGCTGCCTGTTGGCCCATAATAATTAAATCCGTAGCTAAGCTGTGAATAACCGCCAATCATATGGGTTGCCTTCGGATAAATCCTCGTGACACTATTGTGGGTACCGCCGCGCGTTTTATTAATCGTATTCCCCGGCACACCCATTGTTCGGTCCTGGGCGTGGTGCATATAAACGGCACCGCGCGGCATCCGGTAAGTCAGCACAGCCCTCGCCGTCACCACCCCGTTACGGTTGTAAAGCTCAATCCAATCATTATCTTTAATGCCAATTTCGGCTCCATCCTCTTCATTCATCCAGACGACCTGCCAGCCGCGGAACAACTGAACCATATTGGTTGTATCGGTAAACATCGTATGAATACCCCACTTTTGATGGGGAGTCATATAACGGAGTGTAATCGATTTGCCACTGCCCTCGATTTCGTTTTCACCCTTAATAAACGGCCCCTTCGAAATTGGCGGAATATACAAGGGAAGACCCTCGCCGTAATCGAGCATGACCTCATGATCAAGGTAGAAGCTTTGCCGTCCTGTCAATGTATGCCACGGAATCCGAAATTCCTTATTCACTGTAAACGGCGAATAGCGGCGGTTATCATTCTCAAGTCCGCTCCAAACTGGTGTCGAAATCGCCTGACGCGGTTGAATCGTTAACGCATCGAGCGTATAATCCTCTTCTTCCCGTCCCTCGGAGATATGGGCCAGTTTCTTACCTGTTTTTTCCTCCATTGACTTCCAGCCCTCAACCGCCCGTTTCCCGTTTGTGGCCCCGGACATTAAAAGGATGGCATTAATCGCTTTTTTATCGGAATATAAATCGGGATAGCCCTTTCCAATCCCCTCATGCTTGGACGTTCCAAGCCGGCGGAGTAAATCCCTGTAGACCTTATCCCCCGGAATCCGCACACCCTTTGTACCGTAGCCGTTTTTAATATTTGGCCCGACGGTGATCCACATATCATATACGTGGGGATAATCCCGTTTCAAAATCGTGAAGTTTGGCATCGTTTTGCCTGGAATCGCTTCAACTTCTCCTTTACGCCAGTCCATTACTTTTCCAAATGGCTGGGCAATTTCATTTATCGTATCATGTGCCAGAGGTGACATGATCAGGTCTTCCTGGGCCGGGAGATGTTCCTTAGCAAGCTCTGAAAAAGCTTTCGCAATTTCCCTGAAAGCATCCCAATCACTTCTCGTATCCCATGGTGGGTTAATCGCTGCATTAAATGGATGGACAAACGGATGGAGATCGGTGCTGCTAATATCATGTTTTTCGTACCAGGTCGCAGCCGGCAGGATAATATCAGAGAAAAGTCCTGAGCTTGTCATCCGGAAATCCATACTGACAAACAGGTCGGTCTTCCCTTCCGGCGGTTTTTCAGAAATATTCACATCCTTAGGCTGCCTGGAGTTTGCAACATCTGATAGCACCGAATCCTTGGAGCCAATTAGATGTTTCACAAAGTACTCGTGTCCCTTTCCGCTGTCACCAAGCAAATTTGAACGCCAGTTAAAAAACACCCTCGGAAAGTTTCGTGGGTCATTGGGATTCTCAATCGCAAAATCTAGCTTTCCATCCTTCAGCTGTTGAGCTACATCCTTAAACAGCGCCTGGTCGTCACTCGTACGCGCCCGCGCCTCTTTCATGACATCCAATGAATTTTGCGAAAGCTGCGGGAAGCTTGGCAGCCAGCCGAGCCGTGCTGACATAGCATTAAAGTCCGCGGGGTGCATTTTTGCATATTGACTGCCCCAGTCCGTCTCTGAATCATCAACATCATATTCATAGCGGAATTGTTCCGTCGCAAAGTAGAAAAAGGACGTACCATTCATAAAGCGCGGCGATTTGACCCAATCATTTGCAAAGGCAATTTGTGAAAAACCTTCTATAGGACGAACCTTTTCTTGGCCAACGTAATGTGCCCAGCCCCCGCCATTCACACCTTGGGAACCCGTTAGTAAAACCAGATTTAAAATCGATCGGTAAATTTGATCACTATGGAACCAGTGGTTTGTTCCTCCGCCCATGGCAATCATTGATTTCCCTTGCGTCCGTGCAGCGTTGTCAGCAAACTCTCTCGCCACCTGGATCACATGCGCTTTATTTACACCAGTAATACTTTCCTGCCAAGCAGGTGTATACGGCTTATTGGCATCGTTATAATCCGCAGGATAATCCCCTAGGAGTCCCCTGTTAATCCCTGTATGTGCCAGCATCAGATCATAGACAGTCGTTATGATTAGTTCATTTCCTGCTTGGTCCTTGATTCGCTTAATCGGAACACCACGTTCGCTTTTTCCGCCATCTTTTTCAGCAAAATACGGGAATTCAACCATTGCCACAGCATCTTTTTCATTTAAAAAGCTAAGCAGCGGATTAATCTCGGAACCATCTTCCGCCGTCAAATCCAAATTCCATTTGTTACTATTATCCCATCTAAACCCTTGACTGCCGTTTGGAATCGCAAAATTCTTGCGATTATCATCCCAGACAACAGTTTTCCAATCAGCTAATTTATCTTCTTGGTCTGAAATATCAGATGCTCGTAAAAAGCGATCGGACCGATAGCTGCCATTCTTCTTCGTTAATATGACAAGATAGGGCAGGTCCGTGTATTGTTTAGCATAATCACTAAAATAAGGTGTTTCTTTATCAACATAAAATTCCTTTAAAATGACATGCGTCATCGCCATCGCAAGCGCGCCATCAGTTCCTGCCTTTGCCGGCAGCCACATATCTGCGAACTTATCATATTCCGCATAATCAGGGCTTACCCCAACGACCTTCGTGCCGTTATAACGGGATTCCACCATGAAGTGAGCATCCGGTGTTCTTGTTTGCGGAATATTAGTCCCCCAAATGATAAAATACTTCGTATTATACCAGTCACCACTTTCGGGAACATCTGTCTGATCCCCCCAAACCTGCGGAGAAGCGGGCGGAAGATCGGCATACCAATCGTAAAAGCTTAAAATCGTTCCGCCGATTAGCGATAGGAATCTCGAACCGCCGGCATAGCTCACCATTGACATTGCCGGAATTGGGCTGAAACCGACAATCCGATCCGGTCCATATTTTTTAATCGTATAAATAGTGGAGGCGGCAATCATCTGACAAACGTCCTTCCACGTCCCTCTGACAAAACCACCTTTACCACGAGCCTTTACATATTGTTCTCGCTTTTTTGGATCAGTTACAATATTTTCCCACGCCTGGACTGGGTTTTCTGCCTTTTTAAGCTCATCCTGCCATAACGCATTCAAGTCTCCGCGGACATACGGATACTTCACCCGGGTAGGACTATATGTATACCATGAAAAGCTCGCCCCGCGCGGACATCCCCTTGGTTCGTATTCGGGGAAATCATCACCCGTTGACGGATAATCTGTCTGCTGCGTCTCCCAAGCGATAATTCCATCCTTGACGTGAATTTTCCAACTGCATGAGCCGGTACAGTTCACGCCATGCGTCGAACGGACAACCTTATCATACTGCCAGCGTTTTCTATAGACATCCTCCCAATCGCGCGGACGGGGATTCTCTTCAGTCCAGCCATCATTAATCCGTTCACCGCGGACTAAATGCTTGAGGGAATCGAACAGATTATTTTTTTTAGACTGCATCAACGTCACCTCTTCCTTTTAGAATTTCTCCTAATGGATTAAATTCTTCTCCCAAAAGGCGAAACGAGTCTTCACCGCTCTGAAATTCCTCAAGGAAAACCTTCCAATTGGCCGCATTTGCTGCTGCAAGGATAAGTCGCTGTAACGTATTCATATCCTCAATTTCATAGATTTGTTGAATCATTTCTCCAGATATCTCACCAAATCGCATCCTTAGTACGGCAATTAAGTCCTCCCGATCATCGACAAGTAATGGATCCGTTTCAAATGAAAACAATGGACTATTCACTCCTTCTACAGTTTGATCATTTTATAGTAATCTGATATTAACTGAGATTTACACTTTTCAGCTGTTTCTTCAAAAAAACGAACCACTTCTTCATCAGGATTTAAAGCTTGTTCAAAGCTTACCTTAGTTGTAGCCGACTGTGAAAATGAAGGTGAAAACCGTAATGTGAGTTCATAGCCATTTTCACACTTCAAAACGGTTCCATGGACATCGAAAGGATGGATATTCAGATTTGAAAATGTTTCTGACATTTTCTGATAGAGCGCTGGTGCCGCAAAACGCAATAATTTTTCCTCTAATACGGGCTTATTCCCCATCTTCAACCCCACTTCCCTAAGTTAGCTAATTTTCCCTAGGTTATTTTTTACCATTGCTAGCAGATTATTCATTTCATCTTCATTGTGAATTTCATCAATGATGATAAGACTGTCTAACATGGAAATCATCCGTTTATCTGGTTCCTGTGTTTGCAACATCACTTTCATGTTTTCTACGATCCGGCGCATAAGATCATGATCACGTGTTAGTTGGATAACCGTAGATTTTAGTGCTGGATTTTCTTGAACGATATCTTTATATAATCCTTCCTCTTCCGCTTCCGCATGTTTCAGGGTTCGTGTTTCCCAATGTTCGATTGTTACTTCTAAAACCTGTAAGGCCTTTTCCCTTTCCCCATCATCTAGACATTTTTGTAATAAATTTCGCAATTCCAATGCCTCATTCAGCGCTGCTTCATGGATGGATGAATGTGCATCTGGTTTTCTCAAACTCGGACCTGACAATTCACTACACTCCTTTTTATTAACCTATATAAATATGTAAATATTCCCTTAGTCTTATTCAATGCCTAATGTACCCTTTTCTTTTCCATCTAAACCTTAAATCACTACAATCCGCTCCATAAATTCCAATAATAAATACTAGTGGCAGAACAAAAAGGGTGTCAGGCACCATGTGAATTTTTCACATGGTGCCTGACACCCTTAGTGGTTCTATTAAAACCATTATCCCCGTACTACTGAATCCATGCCCCATCATTACCGATCCTGTAATCTCCAATAGTCGTATTGACTGCCATATTACCATCTTTAAATAAGTAATACCATTTCTTTTTAATGAATACCCAACCTGTTAGCATTTCACCTTTTGCGTTAAAAAAGTACCAATCATCGTTATTCAGAAGCGTAGAATTTGATAGCATTGCACCATCTTTAACGACATAATCCCATTTGCCGCTAGAACGGATCCATGTATTTGTTGCCATGACTCCATCCTTTGCAACATAGTACCATTTACCACTGGTCAGTATCCATTTATTGGTTTGAATTGTATCATTAGCGTCAAGGTAGTACCACTTTTTATCTGTGTAAGTCCATTTGCCGCTTACTTTGCTTTTATGGTTTTTATATACAATAGCTGCCAAATCAGCAATCACTTGTTGGGACTTCGTGTATGAAATATTTTTGGTCATAATAGCTACAGCAAAGGGGGAATTATCATAAACAATTCCGACATCATTATAAATAAGCGAATCTGGAATCATCCCAACTTTATGAGCAACCGGCACATCTGGAATTCCTTTGGGAATCGTTGTGTTGTAATCTGATTGTTCAAGGTAACCGACAAGCTCTTTTCCAAGCGAATTAGTTAGTGAAAATTGATAAAGTTTTTTTGCATAGATAATTAAATCATTTGGTGAAGTCAAATTTTTATCCATTTGGATATGTATATTGAGCACCCAAGCTTTTCATGTAAGAAATAAACTGATTGGCGCCTACTCTTTCTTTTAACATGATAAAGGCAATGTTATCACTATGAATCATCGCTTTCCTAACAAGATCACGAATGGAATAAGACGTTCCAACCCTTTCATATTGAATGACCCCGCTTCCCCCAAAGTAGTGCCGCTGTTGATACACCAACTTTTCATTTAAATCGAGTTTTCCATTACTCGCAAGCTCCATTACAGCTAATGCGAGCGGGAGTTTAATCGTACTAGCCGCACGCCCAGCTGTTTTATCGTTAATATCAAACGTTTCCCCTGTGGTTAAATCTTGATACTGAAGAGTTATTGTTCCGCCGGCCTCTTTAATGTACTGATTTAAATCCACTGATAAATCATTTCTAAATTGATTCGTTTTGGAAACAGAAGCTGCGCTTGCCTCCTTAGCTTGTTCAAAAACTAAGAATAGTAAAAACACCAGGATAAAGCTCTTAACAATCTTCATTCTCCCCACCCTATCAACCTTCTATTATAGGAAAATTGTACCACTAACTAAATTTCAAATGAATACTATTTTCCTAATTTAACATAAAGGCGGAAAAACAAAGTAAGACAATAGCTCTATCACTTTCCATAAAAGCCCATAAAATGACTACTCAAATTTTCTTATCCGAGGTAAAATTGGAAATAAAAACAAATGTAAAGGGGAAAAACAATGGATAATAAAGATTCCTTACGAAGATATGATATTGATTGGTTAAGAAATTTCGCAATATTGCTACTATTCCCGTTTCATGCTGCGAGAGTTTTTGATCACTGGGATCCTTTTTATGTGAAAAATGAAACATTGAGCTGGGGATTAAGCTGGTTTATTTCCGTTGCAAATATATGGTTTATGCCGCTGCTTTTCTGGTTAGCCGGATCGGCCAGTTGGTATGCCCTTCGCGTGAAATCCACATCATTTTTTCTAAATGAAAGAATCGGTAGATTATTAATCCCGCTATTATTTGGAGTCCTCTTCATTGTTCCGCCGCAAGGTTATTTTGCCATACTTGATCATACTGGGGAATCTTCAGGCTCCTATTTTATATTCTTAAAGAATTTTTTCACTGATTTTAGTGATTTGTCAGGTTATTTTGGAACGTTTACTCCGGCACATCTATGGTTTATCCTTTATTTATTTGTACTTTCTGTTGCCGCAATACCAGTCTTTTCGTTATTAAATAATCAAAATAGAAAAGAAAAAGTGAATAAGTTTCATAAGATTTTCAGTCAACCACTCATTTTTATGTTACTTTTTATTGTTTTAACGATTACCCAAGCATTGCCTGCACCAGGAGGTCAAAACCCCTTCTACTATCTGGCCATCCTCCTTATTGGATATATATCCTGCAGTGATCCAAGGTATCAAGAAATGTTTAATCGTATTCGTTTCAAGGCATTAATATTGGTGTTAATACTCGTGCCAATCTGGGCAATTCTTGTGGTCCATAACCTTGACGCGAAAGGTTTTTCCACAATTTCTATATTTCTAACGTTATTCCGCTCACTTAATACACTGCTTGGACTAATTGTTATCCTAGGATTTGGTAATAAATTTCTAAATTTCCGTCATAAAATATTGCCCTACTTAAATGAAGCGGCGTTTCCAATTTATATCATTCATCAAAGTGTTTTAGTGGTGATCAGCTATTATGTGATCCGATTAGACATGCGTGTTCCGGCAAAATTTACACTGATAATGCTATCAACACTAATCGCTTCGCTATTAATTTATGAACTAATCATTAAGCGAATGGGAATGACACGATTTTTATTTGGAGTAAAGACTAAAAAAACCACAACATTACACAAACAAGAGCAAAATAAGACAGTTTAAAAATAAGAAAACATTGTCATTCTAATCTAGTTCTTCTCATAGAAATAATTGTAGAAAGAGATTAAAAGAAATTTTTATTTTTCTACTTGCAAGGTAAATATTTCGCTGGAAAGAGTGATTAGAATGACGCCTATCCACTTTAAGGCATTTGCGATTACGAATGAAATTGATTTAAACCAAATTGCCATTCAATGCGGCATTCCTAAAAAGTTCACTTGGGAACAGCCTTTAATTCTAAAAGGCGAAATTCTCCAAACCATCGTGCAAAAAAAGCTGGACGACTCACAAATGGTGATGGTTTTTTCCTTTGGCAGCGTTGTCTTCATTAATCATTCGGACTCAAATGAGATAACCTGCTTTTTGAAATACCTCCATTCCTATGAACCGGATATTGAAATCAAGAATGCTAATAGATATACGGACGATTATAGTCTTCATATCAAAGAAACCGAAAATATTGAATTGACGGACGAATATATTGTAGTTCCAGAATATGAGGTTTATTTTCCTGAATTGATTTCCACGGTCCTTGCCAAATCGGTGGCACTTGAGAAAACAGAGGAGCAGCTCGGAAATATCCATGACAAACTCGAAATGATGATTGACCGGCTGGAAAAAGGCAGGCTGAGAATCGGCAATAAAGAACTGGCGAGGACGACCGCGAAAATCGTCCGCCACGAATACAACACGCTTGCGTATATCATGATTTTAGATAAACCTGATATAACATGGACAAGCAGCACAGCAAACGAATTTTACGACAAGATGGTCGAGTTTTTCGAATTAAATGATAGATATATTATTTTGAAAAATAAAACAGATATTTTATATAACATCATGAATGGTTTTTCCACCATTAGTCATTCCATCCGTGGACTCTTCGTGGAATGGATTATCGTCTTTCTCATCCTCTTCGAGATCATTCTGACGATAATAAAATACTAGTAAAAATGGGTTATTCCCCCGGCGCTGTAATGCTTTATTGCATCGGGGGAATGAACCCTTAAGTAATTTATTTACTAAAAAGTATTCGATCTGCACCTGCTACTAACTTTCTTATTAAGTTCTCAGCAGTTATTTCGTTTAGTAATAGTCTTGTAGCCTGCCCAGCCCACAGCGACATATAGTCGGGATTATTGTGAAAAGCTGCTGCCCTTCGAATGTCACTGGTCAACGTGTTTTGGGTTGGGAAATCGGCTGGTGGTATTTTTGCATCTTGGTAGGCTTCTATAAAAGCATTTTTAATTCCTCTAGCCGGACGTCCTGAAAAGACTTTGGTAATAACTGTACTTTCTTCTGTACTTTTGATTAGTGCTTGTTTATATACTGGATGAGCACCAGACTCTATAGTAGTTAAGAATGCCGTTCCCATTTGAACTGCTTGTGCCCCTAATGCCAATGCTGCAACAATGCCGCGGCTATCCATGATTCCACCTGCAGCCACCACTGGTACCGAAACAGCATCCACTACCTGGGGGACAAGGGAAAAGGTTCCGATCGCGGCACCATGAGTATCTTTTTCTATTTCAAATGTTCCTCTATGACCGCCAGCGTCACTACCTTGGGCGATGATGATATCTGCGCCCTCATTTTCTGCCAGTTGGGCTTCTCGAACAGTCGTTATCATCGTCGTAACTGTTACTCCCTGTTTCTTGGCTGCCGCCATTTTATCCGGGGGAAGAACACCGAAAGCGGTAGACAGTACAGTTACTTTTTCTTCCAATAGGACTTCAAATTGTTTATCAAAAAAGTTGTTTGTCATCACCTGCTGATCCAAATACTTCAAACCTAACTTTTCTCGAATTGGATTCAGTACCTTCTGAGACTCTTCTACTCCTTCATAGTGATCTTGCCAATTGGTACAAAATAAGTTCACGGCAAATGGCTTTGTAGTCCTCACCTTTATTTGTCGAATCGCTGTTCTTATCTCATCTGGTTTCATATAGGCTGCGCCTAAGGTTCCTAACCCACCTGCATTAGAAACATTGGCAACCAAATCCACGGTTGTTGGGCCTCCAGCCATTCCAGCTTGAATTATCGGATAGGTAATACCTAGTATTTCGCATAGTTCAGTGTTTAGGCGCATAAACAACTTCCTTTCAATTTTTTATATTTCTATGTGAGACACATGGAAGGGTTTATTGTCCCACTTACCAATATGAAGTTAATCTGAAGGTGGGTCAGCCTTCCTTTTCCCTCTGTCCTTTCATTTATGACGGGACCATAAAACAACCGGGATCAGCAATAGTGAAAAGATGCCTCCTGCAAGTGAGAGTGTTGCATAACTCGATTGGGCAACAACCATCCCCGAAAGTGCTCCCCCTGTCGCTCCTGATAATGCAATCAAAACATCTACAGTGCCCTGCGTTTTGGCCCGAGTTGAGGGAAGGGTTGCGTCTACGATAAGTGCTGTGCCGCAAATCAAACCGAAGTTCCAGCCGAGCCCGAGCAAGGCAAGTGCGATGATGAGAAACAGCATGGAATCAGCGGGTGCAAGAGCGGCAAAAACACCGGCTGCAAGCAGCGTGGTACCAGCAGCAATGGCCATTGCCGTTCTGCCAATTTTATCAACGAGTATGCCAGTCAGGAAGGATGGCAGATACATGAAGGCCACATGAATGCTGATAACCATTCCGACTTCACTCAAACCATGTCCATGATGCCTCATGTGGACGGGTGTCATCGTCATAATACCAACCATAACCATTTGGGTAAAAATCATGAGTGCTGTTCCAACAACGATACCCCGCCCCTCTAACCTTTGAGTATCGCCGGAGTTCACAATTGAAATAATTTCCTTTTTACTTCTTTTCACTGCTGCAAGACCGTTAGCTACTAGGAGTGGGTCAGGACGAAGGAAAATTAAGTGCACCAAGCCAGCTAGGATAAAAGCTGTTGCTGCTAATATAAAAGGGCCGGCTAAAGCTGGAACACCGATTGACGCAGCAAATCCCCCCATGACATCAACCAGGTTTGGACCTGAAACAGCTCCAAACGTGGTGGACACCATGGCAATACTAATGGCTGTAGCCCGCTGTTTCGTATTGGCCATGTCGGTACCAGCATAACGAGCTTGAAGGTTGGTTGCTGAACCAGCTCCATAGATTAATAGAGAGGCAAAGAGCAATAGAAGATTATTAGTCAATGCCGCAATCACAACTCCGATGGCGCCAATACCGCCAGTAATGAATCCTGCGGCAAGACCAAACCGGCGTCCATAACGTTGAGAAAGCCGCCCTACAAGATAGGCTGCTGCTGCAGAACCTAAAGTGAACAATGCAGTAGGAATGCCGGCAAATCGATCAGTACCTAGCATATCTTGGGCAATCAGTGCCCCGACCGTAATTCCGGCTGCAAGTCCGGCACCTCCAAAAATTTGTGAAAGAACTACAACCATCAACGTCCGTTTATATAACTGCCTTTGTTTTTCCGGAGAATCAATGTAATTTTGTATCCACTCCGGTTGACTTTCTAAAGCTTTTGAATTATCTGCTGTATAAGACAAACAATCAGACCGCCTTTCCTTTTTAAATAGGTGTTCTAATTTTCCGAAATATTCAGTAAAATAAAAAAGTAGTAATAAAGGAGGAGTGAAGAACATGACATTTTACTCATTCGTTTTACTCATTCACATTGTCGCAGCAGTAGTCGGATTGGGTTCTACTTTTGGCATGCCCATTTTAATGGGAAAGGTTAGAAATGTTTCCCAGGCTAAGTTTGCTCTGTCAGTTTCACAAGGAACGGAGAAATTGGCCAAAATTGGAAGTATCACCTTGCTGGTAACAGGCATCATCATGGGCATCATGCATCCGGACTTATTTAAGGAAATTTGGTATATTGTATCCATGGTCATTTACATAGCGGTGCAGCCAATTGCCGCTGGGATGCTTCCGAAGAAAGCAAAGCTTCAAATGGAGATCCTCGAAAATCATGATGGTGAAGAGCTTCCAGCGGAATATATTCTAGTAGCTAAACAGGCTGTTCCACTAAATAATACCTTATACATTTCAGCAATTATTTTAATTATTCTAATGACAATTAAACCATTTTAATACTTAAAATCAATGGTATTACGGGATTTTTATTCATTTATTCTCGAAAATGCAAACATTTCCTTTCAATATGAAAAAGCCAACTATCTTAGACAGTCAGCTTTCCACTAAACCTATTCAAATAAAGGACTTACGGCTTTTTCATTATGGATCCGATCAATTGCCTCTACAAGCAATGGTGCAACGGATATCATTCTTATTTTTCCAATCATTTTCTCTTCCGGTAACTTTATCGTATTCGTCACTACTAATTCTTTAATCGGTGACAGTTGAATTTTTTCAATCGCTTGCCCGGTGAAAACAGGATGGGTACAGCCGGCATAAATAGATGTTGCCCCATTTTCTGCTAATGCCTTAGCTGCGGATGTAATGGTTTCAGCTGTATCAATTAAATCATCAATGATGATGGCATTTTTCCCTTCAACATTACCAATGACATTGAGGGATTCGTGTTCATTTTCCTCAAGTTTTCGTTTATCGATAAGCGCAAGTGGAGCATGTAAAAGATTGGCCATTTTTCTCGCTCTGCCGATGCTGCCATTATGCGGCGCAACGACAACAATATCGTCTAATCCTTTATTTTTAAAATACTGTGTTAGGATAGGGACGCCTATTAAGTGGTCAACTGGAATATCAAAAAAACCTTGAAGCTGCGGTGTATGGAGATCCATTGTAAGAACTCTAGTTGCTCCAGCAGCTTCTAATAGGTTAGCCACTAATTTCGCCGTAATTGGTTCCCGAGAACGAGCCTTTCGATCTTGGCGTCCATACCCATAGTAAGGAATAACTACATTAATTGTTCTCGCAGAAGCCCTCTTAAAGGAATCCAGCATAATAAGAAGCTCCATGATATTTTCATTAACCGGGTAGGAGGTCGATTGAACAATAAATACCTCACTGCCACGTACACTTTCTTCGATATGAATTTGAATTTCTCCATCACTAAATTTAGTTACAGAGCATTTGCCCAACTCACAGCCCAAAAGCTCGGCCATCTCGTTTGCAAGTGTTTGATTTGAATTCAATGTAAACATTTTAAATCTATTATTTAAATGATACGTCACCTTATATCCTCCACACTGTATAAATTCGAATGTTGCCTTTACTCTAATCATTTCATCTTATTTTACTATATTAAACAACATTGTGGTAGGTAAGGCTTCCACAAATAACTTCTTAAACCCGATTATATTCTCTCATTACTCGCAAAAGTTCTTCATGATTGATTGCGTGGACTATTTTCCCATATGGTTTAACGGTAGTCATTGATTCCGCGGCAATCAAAGCATTAACGACTGATTCATCCACTGCTTGGCAAACAGCTTCATAAATTGGGTCAAATCCTTCATCATTGACAAATTCCATCGTCAATTTTTCTTGTGATAATTGGAGAATATCCATTTCATTGGCAGTTGAAAAGGCAAGAAAAATATCACCTGAACTATTTCCCCCAGGGCTCCCGCTCCTGCCAATACCAATTGCGGCACGCTTAGCAACCCTTTTTAGTTGATGGGGTAGCATTGGAATATCTGTCCCTATAATGACAATGATTGAACCTTGTTCATTTTCTAAAAGCTTTCCATTACTCATATGTTTTCCGACAGGGACACCTATAATGGTAAGCCATTCACGTAAACCAAAGTTTGCTTGAACAAGAACACCGATATGATGTTGTTGCCCATTAATCGTGACAACACGTGAAGATGTTCCCGTTCCCCCTTTAAATTCGTAACAGATCATCCCCGTCCCTCCGCCAACATTCCCTTCGGATACTGGTCCTGGATGAGCCCCATCAATTGCTGAGAGAACATGCTCTTCAGTAATATGCTGCCCGTTAATGTCGTTAAGAACACCGTCATATGTTTCAGCAATCACGGGCATCGCCCATAAATGTTCGGTGCTGAATTGTTTTTCATAGTTATTCACCATCCATTTTGTTGTTGCATGGTGAGCAATTCCAACTGAATGGGTATTTGTTATACAAATTGGACTTAGAAAATAGCCGCCATCATTCACCCAATGCACGCCTGTCATTTCACCATTACCATTTAGACTGTAAAACCCTGCCCAAATCGGCTTCATTTTTTCTTTTTTACCACGAGGCAAAATGGCTGTCACCCCAGTTCGGATTGGACCTTTACCGATCTGAACTTGTCCTTCACCTTCTATGATTGTGGTAAACCCGATTTCTACACCTGGAACATCTGTTAATGCATTAAATTCCCCTGGAATACCGGGAAATGGCAATCCAAGATCTCGTGCTCGCTTTTTGCTCATAGTCTTTTTCCTTCCTTTAAGTCGGATGATATGTAAAAAAAGTAAAGTCCTCATTTCCAGATTTTGTTTGGGTCAGTTCCCCTTCTATTTCATAAAAGTGGGACTGACCCGCTTTCCATAATTCTAATAAAATCTGCGATTCATGACTTTCTCTGTAAAATAAATTGGGATTGATGAAGCAGGTCTACTTTGTTTTGTAATTATATTGATCTAATATCCATTGTGGCAGCTCCATTCGTGCTGTCATTAATGGATCAACAACCTGACATATTCTTAAGTCACCAACTAAGGATAAGAGCATTGCAGCTTCGTCAATTGGCAGTCCAAGCTGTTCGACGATAAACGTGTGCATATTTACCGTTGCAAGTTTGCCCGCTTCATCCAATGTTTCTGCCGAGGCAATCATTATTAGTCTCTCTTCACTAACAAGCATTGGTAAAGGATAGGATTCTCCTTTTATAACATCCACTTTGATGGTTACTTCTCCCGGAATTTCTAATCCGCATATGACAATTTCCCCGTCGGCCATCACCGCATGTAAATCGCCCATCGACAGGAGCGCACCGGAGACATTGACTGGTAAATATAAGGTGGAGCCTTTTATGATTTTTTTACAGTCCATATTGCCGCCATGATCACCCGGAGTTCCAGTAGGAATATCCCCATCTGCAGGTGCGGTGCCAATTACACCAATCATCGGTTTAATGGGAATCTGAATTTTCTCGTTGAAAATCGCTTTTCCGTCTTGAATGGCAATAATTTTTGTCGTTTCGCCGGTCACAATATCACCAAGTACGCCAAGTTTCGGAGCCGTCGTCATGACACCTTTGTGTTCGATTTTAATATCTGCTATTTCCACTTTTAAAATATCCCCCGGCTCCGCCCCTTCTACAAATAATGGACCCGTAGCCGGATTTATTTTATCCCAGCCGACTGAGCTAAAAGGCTGGTCTTCCTGCTGAATTTGATTACTGAAGCAATCATACGTTTCAAAAATGACAGTACTTCCCGGCTGTACCTTTTTCACAACTGGATTGTTGCGTGACATATTCAGTACACACTGGTCTTTATAAATAATTTCCATCATTATGACTCCTTCCTCTTACAATTTAACGATTTTTAAGGCTGTTTTGGTAAACATTTTTGCAGAAATCATAGGCAAACTTATAAAGAATCCATTACCGGTGTAAATTTACACCACTTTATTGATTGTTTACAAGCCACTGCCAGTCTATCAGCGAATTTTACGGTTCTATCGGCTATTTTTGCTGTTCAATCGGCGAATCTACGAAAGCAGCAATCTAGAAATAGCCATCTTAAAATTTCATAAAGAGTAATAGGAATATATCATTAACCTGCTGTTAAAGTATAAGACACGTTCCCATCTGCACTAACATCCACCAGGGCTCCTCTAAGCAAGCCTTGGTCATAATCTGTACCAGCATTAATACAGATTGTTCTGCCTAAAGTGGTCACTCCACGGCTTTCATGAACATGACCATGTAAGGAAAGCATGGGTTGATATTTTTCAATGGCATCGCGCACTGCTTTACTGCCAATCGGCGCCGTTGCTAGGGAATCACCGTCTAGAACTGGCTTTAACTCTTCATCGTACAAGGTCCCTTGATCTAAATCAGTGTCGTAAGGAGGGATGTGAATATTAAAGATGCATTTATTCATATCCTTCACCTGTTTGGCAGCGTTTTCAATTTTCTTCGCTAATTCTTCCTCACTGTACTCACGAGGATACTTAAATACACTTGGCTTTCCACCGCCAATTGAAAGAATTTCAAATCCATCTATCTCAATAATTTTTTCATCCCCATTTTGAACAAAACTTCCGGCATTGAGAAACTCATCAAGATAAAAGTCATCCACGCTCCCAGGAATCATTATACATGGAATTTCTGCTGCTTTAAACCGTTCATCAGCCATTTCGATCCACTGCCTGAACACTTCTATTTGCTTCTCTTTAATAATCCGCTCTGCATCGCTCTCATTTAATTGATTTAGCTCTTTTTCTGACACTAAGTAAGGATAGAATCCTGCATCTCGTAAATTCCGTTCCAAATCTGGGAGTTCATTTACTTTTTTCACTTTCACAGTAGATCCATAATATCGGCACGTATAAATGCCAGACTTTTCAACTATCGGGACGACCATTTTCCCTGTAAAGTCGCCGCCATATATGACTAAATCGGCGATATAGAACTTACCGGCATTAGTGAATTTTCGAAACGCAGTTTCTCCTCCATGCAGATCGCCTGCATAAAAAATTTTCAAATTCCTCACCCCATATTATTTTTTAGAAGAATTGATCAATCTGAAGGAATCTCCTGGAATTGGATATCGATATCAATCCCTTTCTTAGCATGATGACGTTTCATCACAAAATAAATGATGATTGGGATAAACATTAAACACAGGGAGACAACAATCATCGTAAATGGTAAATCTCCTCTTAAAAATGGAATTAGGAGATAGTAACAAATCGAGACGCTGATTGCTAAGGTTAGCCAGCCTAAAATGGTAACTAAATGGACCCCTAAGAATTTTGTCTTTACGATTGGAGGTGAAGAGTTAAACAATATTTTCTTTCTGGTTGAAAAAACAATACCAGCAATCCCCAGGAAGATCCAGGCTAAGAACCAAGTGAATATAGTGTAAGCGATATTTGCCGTCCAAGATGGGACGAAAATGTCGAGCATTAAGAAAAACCAGGCACCAATGATAACGGTTCTTAATGCGTACGTAGGTGAATTGGTCTTTTTATTGAGTTCCATAAATTTACTAGGAATTAAACGGTCAAACGACCAAGCAACCATATTACGTGAAGGTCCAAAACCTAAACCAGCAGCAGATCCAAAGGTCGCAACCGCAAAGCAGATCGCAATTAAAAAGACAAAAACGGGACTCTTTGTCATGATCCCAATCATGATGGTGATAAATGGATCATATCCCTTGAACGGATAGGCTTCATGCCCGGAATTATAAAGATAATACAGGCTATTGGACCAGATATCGCCAAAGTTGATATAGGACAACGAGTAAAAAATCGCCCAAACTACCATTAATATCGCCAGTGAGCCAAATAATGCCATCAACTGAGATTTTTGTACGTTTCGAACTTCTCCTGCTAGATTTGCCCCAAATGTGGAACCTAGTGTATTGAGAATAATATAGGTGGAACCCGCCATAATAGTCGCACCGAAGAGGAACTTAGTCGTATATCCATCTGCTTTTGCGAGTTGAATGACATCATTATAGGCTAAACCTGTAAGCTGTGAAAAATTAGCGGCAAAGGTTCCTTGCCCTGTGATTAGGTTAGCAATAATAAAGACAACAGCGCCTACCAGGGTAGCACCCAATGTTAAATACGCTAATCTTACCATCCACTTTGTTCCCTTATAATAGATAAAATAGATGAACAGCAACAATCCTGTGCCAATAATGGCATGCATGTAATTACTATTAAAAAACTCCGCTAAATGAAGCCATCCTGAGTCATTCCCATTAATAAGTGCGATTGAATAGAAGAATTCTACTACGGACCATTTAATAATCCAGTTTAACAGGATTCCAGTCCACGAGATGGAAGTAAACGTAATCATAAAGCTCGCCATCAGTCCAATCGCCGGATGAAGGATCCGGCTAATGTAAATATATTCACCGCCCGACCTTGGCATCGAGACTGATAATAACCAATAGAGACCTGCGATAATGAACATCTGGGCAACAGCCAAAATTGCCCAAACCATATGAGCGCCTGGATATAAAAATGGTGCCCACATAATATAAACGAGCGCAAACATCAATCCTGGGTTTGCAGCAGAGTAAATCATTGTGTCAATGGGACTAATTTGCCGTGCAATTCCACCGGTAGATTTTTGTTCAAACAAAGCGAGACCAGCTTTAGACATTTTTTCTCCCTTCTCTCCTTAAAAGTTAACAACTGGGGTGACATTCACAATTACTTTCCAGCACCGAACCTTCCATTTTCAATGATTGTATCTATTTATCCCCCCTCTAAGTGATTCTGAATATTAAGACAATTATTTTTAAAAATTTTTATCTTAGTTGGTTTATGACTCTCTTTACAGATTGGGCTGAAAGGTCTTATGCCTCCTTTTCCTCAGGAGTGAGCGGTAATTCGATAATACTTTCTACGCCGTTCCCACCGAGGATAGTGGGAACACCCAGATAAATGTCCCTATATCCGTATTCACCTTCCAAATAGGCAATCGAAGGTAAACTCCTTCTTCAGATGAAATAAGTTTGGGAGCAAACTACTCCTTCACTTCATCTTGATTGCTTTCATTTTCTGCATCTTTTTTATTCACATTAGGCTTATTGTCCATTTTATTCGCTTCATACCCATCCGCCGCTTTCATTCTAATTAAGTGATTTGTACTCAAATCAGGATGAGGAATGACATGAAAGGCAACTAAGGCACCCCTTCTTTTCGCTAGTTCCACACCTGCTTCGACTGCAGCTTTTACCGCACTTACATCTCCTTCTATTAAAATTGTCACAAGTGCAGCGTCCACCATCGATTGCTGTACAAGTTGGACATAAGAATTTTTTAACATCACGTCTACTGCCTCAATCGAGGTAGCCAACCCTTGCGTTTCTATCATTCCTAATGCCTTTGTCACCGGCCTCACCCCTTCCAATTTCATTCATTACGATCGAAATCCCTCTTTCTTTTGCCGCATCCCGTGCTAAAGGCGTGATAATCGTATTCGGCTTAATAGTAATAATGCTTTTCTTCCACCCATCAATAATCGTTTTAGTTAATAGCTTTTCATGAAAATCGGCCACAAATGTAGTTCCCAAAATTCCATTCACGTTAGGACCTGCCTTACCATCTCCTGTTTCGTTAAAGAATCTACCTGTTTTAATTAATTTACCCTTAAGTCCACTTTTAATAAATCCGGCATTGGCTTCATCTGTATCAATATGCATTTCCAATACATAGTTATCTGAAATCCGAATCCGTACCTTTTCAAAACTTAACGGGCGAATCGGATGATCAATTTCCACTTTTACATATTCTCCATCTTTCACATCAAGCTGGCAGGCCTGCTCTGACGGCATATGAATATGTGCTTGAGCTATGATTAACCCCTCTTCAAGGTAAATACTTCCTTTTGGACCAACGATTGTAACCCATGAAGACCCTTGTAGGTTTCCTGACTCCCTTATCGGTGGATTCAATCCAAGCTTGATTGCATCTGTTTGGCTTACTTCTACTTGGGTTACTCTTCTTAAGGGTCCGAGAACTCTAACCCTCTCAATGCTTCCCCGTGGTCCAGCGATTGTCACGACTTCGTTTGCCGCAAATTGGCCTGGCTGTAATAAATCCGACTTTTTCGTAAGCCGGTACCCTTTTCCAAAAAGAATTTCTAAATCCTTTTCCTTTAAATGACAATGCCTAGCTGACACGCCAATAGGTATGGTTGGAGTTCCATTTTGCCTTTCTTGTAGACGCCTCACTACTTCTTTTACAATTAGTTGTGAGTTTAGTTCTTTCATCATATGTGCCTCACTCATTCAACATTTATAAGTTTACTAGCGATATTATCCCTCAAATTTTGGTAATATAATTTGCAGTTCATTATGTGGGCGTGGGATGACATGAACAGATAAAATCTCGCCTACTCGCCCGGCCGCCTCACTTCCGGCTTCTGTTGCTGCTTTTACTGCACCCACATCTCCGGTTACAAGCACTGTCACAATCCCGCCGCCGACATGAATCTTCCCTATTAAATTGACATTTGCTGCCTTTACCATTGCATCCGCTGCTTCTAGAGAAGCCACCAATCCCCTTGTTTCAATCATGCCAAGTGCACCATTAATAGCCACGCAACATTCCTCCTAATTTTCAATTAGATACATTTCTGCGACATATTTTTTCGATGCGGTCAACTTGTTCCTGGGAATACGACTGAAACTTTTCTTGCGCTGCTTTTGCCCGCTTGACTGCCGCTCTCATCTCTTGGATCGATTTCAAATCATCATCGAACTCAATAATGGGGAACACTCCTCTCTAATAAACTCACCCTTTCATTCGTGATGCGGGAAAAACTTCACCCGACCCTGTCCCGGTTCTTTCGTGCTTATGGAAACTGAAAGGTCTTTCCAGGTTTTCAATTCTTCCAACGTTAGCGGAACTTCGTGCGGAGATATTTCATCTGCTTTATTTGAAAACCCCACTGTGGAGGTAATTTTATTCCATTGTTTCATCTCCTCTTTCGTAAGTGGGGGATATTCTCCCCTTTCATCAACTGATAAATATTGTTCCCTCCATTCGTTTAGAACAGAACGTTTCGACTGTTCCTCTATCCGCGAAAGTACTAATCTCGTAATCTTTTCAACTAAATCGGCATCCATTTTCTCACCACCTGTAAAAAACTTCATCTAATGGGCATCCTTATATTTTTCCATTCTGCAGATATCTTTTTGCTATTTTGTCAGTGTCTTCAGTAAATCCGTTTCCTAACTCCCTGGTTGTTTCATTATCACGGCTGCCTACCCAAGCAATCAGCTGAAGTCTTCGCATCAGAATAAAAGTTGGAATCTCTTGTTCTTCTTCTTCAGAAAGGGGGCGAACCCTGCGATACCCTTTTAACCAAGAGGCAATTAAGGCTGGGACATATGGTTTATGTTCGATAAAGCTTAGAGAAGTAGCAAAATCATAGAGATACCAGCCAAATCCACAATCATCAAAGTCGATGACCTTAATTTGTTCACGCTCTACCAACAGGTTAGCAAGACGTAAATCAGAATGGATTAAGCCATAACGATTAGCGGCTTTTCCAAATCGATTCAGTCTATCTCTAATTTTCTTTGAAACCTTTGTGAATAATTCCTCTCGTTCCTCGGTGATCGCTAATCCATCCTGCCATCTTCCCCACTTTGGAGCAGTGCCTAGAATGGTATCATAATCCCAGGTGAGTCTGCGGATTTTCCTAAGACTTTCCCAATTATTGATGCTATGTTCATGTAATTGTGCGGTTATTTCGCCAAGCTTGAAAAATTGGCTGATTAGCTCACTTTCGTTCTCTTCATTTGGCGCATCCCCTTCTAAAAATGTGAAAAGTGTACAGTAATATTGCTCGTTTTGATGTTGAACTACTTGAATATATTCGCTGTTCCCTCCTAAAATGGGCAAGGAAATATGAATAGACGAGTGCTTATGGATTGACTTCAACCACTCAAGCTCGCTCTCCACTTCCATCTTTGTATGATATCCCGGGCGTCCGACACGTAAAATATATTTTTCACCCCTACCCGAATCGGTAACAAGATAAGTAGCATTTTCAGAGTAATTTAATAGTTGAATCGTAGATTGAGATAAAAATGGATAGGAAGGAAGTGCGGTATTTGCAATTTCATTAAATTTATTCAAGGATTCTTGTAATGGGTCAACGGAGGGATTGCTCATTTTCTTTTCTCCCTTCTAATGGTTAACTATAGCTATAGGCCATTTTTGCTGCTTGAGTAATACTAAGTTCACATTTTGTCAGTAACTCATCACAATATTCTTGATCACAAAGTAAACCAGGTTTAAATTGAAGGACTTTATTATCGAGCATGGAATAAATGGCCCAAACTCCATTTTTAAAAAGCTGCTGCATGACATAGATGGCACCTTTCGGATGACTAAACTCCAGCCCCATTACAACGCCCAATTGGCGAATGCCCACAAAAAAGTCATGATTTTGCTTTTTAATTGTTTCTAGTCCCGTCCGTAAATAACGTCCAACAAAATCAACGTTCTGCTGTATTTCCTTACGCTGGGAGATTTCTAACACCTTCATAGCCACAATACAGCCTAATTCCGAACCACCAAATGTGGAAATATGGGCAAATCCATCTTCATTCATCCAATTTCCCGCCTTTTTGTTAACAACGGTAGCTGCAATCGGATAAATTCCGCCGCTAAAGCCTTTAGAGGTAACTAAAATATCTGGTTCCACCCCATAGTGTTCAATCCCCCAAAGTTTTCCTGTCCGCATTAAGCCCGTTTGAACCTCATCCGCGATATATAGGGTACCAAATTTTTCACACAATCTTTTAACTGAAGGAAGATATCCTCTTTCGGGAAGCGGGAATCCGTAGGTTGCCGGAATCGTTTCGATCATGACACAGGCAACATCTTCATTCATTAATGCTCTCTCCATCGCATCTAAATCATTGAATGGAACATGAATAAACTCTGTCGGGTCCCCTTCACTCAAAAACAAGCGTGAATACCGTTCATTTCCTAATGAAACAGCGAGTCCTGTATGGCCATGATACCCATTAATGATCGAGACGATTTTTTTCCGTTTCGTGGCATATCTAGCGCATTTTAAGGCAACATCGATAGCTTCACTTCCACCCGCAGATAGGATAGAATAATGTAGGCCATTAGGTGTGCATTGTGACAGTTTTTCAGCAAGCTTGGCACGGGTCATCGCTGGAAAATGATGATTGCCGATATCGAAATCATCTAACGCTTCCTTCAAAGCAGCGATAATTTCAGGATTACGATGCCCTAAATTATAGGTTCCGCCATTTAAATGAACATCCATTAATTTTTTGCCATTCATATCGTAAAAGTAATACCCTTCACGTTTCCCCATAACGAGGTCAATACCATCTTTTTGCCACTGGCTTGTTTTCCCTGGATTCCACCATTGAAGGGATTGATCTATGACTGTTTGTTTACTGCCAAATTCAACCATACTTTTCTCCTCACTTCTCTTACAGCATTTGGATAAGTTTGTTTCACATTTATTGATATTCGCTGCTAGTTCATTTCGTTTGCTATTAATAATTCGATTCCATTTTCAGCTATTATTTTTTTCCATTCGTTTGGGCAACTATCATCCGTGATAATCTTAGTTGCATCTGTTAAAGAGCACATATTAGCAAAAGTAGTTTTCCCAAACTTGGTATGATCCGCCAAAATGATTACCTCTTCCGCACGTTCCATCATTTTTCGAGAGATACTAGATCCGCTGATATCATAATCAGTGATTCCATTAACCGTTGAAATTCCTCCCGCACAAATAAAAGCTTTATTTGCTTGGAGCAGCTCTAGCATTCTTTCTGAAAGAGGACCACTCATGTATTTCTGATTTCTTTCAATTTCACCGCCAATAAAAACAATACGGCCTTTAAATGCATCCATAGCACCAAGCATGACCGGAACAGAATGAGTAATCAAAGTGACCTCATTTTTGTCCGCTAAGTATGGAATCATATCTAATGGAGTGGTTCCATTTCCAATCATAATAATGTCACCATCTTCGACAAGGCTTGCTGCTGCCTTACAAATTGCTTGTTTCTCTTTTTTATTAATCATTGTTTTTTCATCAAATGGTAATTCCCAGTTATGAATCTTCGTTTTTACGGCTCCCCCATATACCTTTTTCAGATAACCTTCCTTTTCAAGCCGGTCTAAATCACGGCGAATCGTTTCATCTGAAACCTGAAGGATAGTAGCCAACAGCCGTACCTGAACTTTCTCTTCTTTTTCTAAAGATTCCATTATGGTTGTTTTGCGTTCTTCAAAGGATAAAGACATATATGCTGCCACCTGCTTAGCAAAGAATGGGAACCTTTTTTAGATGTTAGTTAATTTTCCGGTAAAATTTGTCCGCCATCAACAATAATTGATTGACCCGTGATAAACCCTGCTTCCTTTGTGGCCAAGAAAAGGGCAGCATGACCGATATCTTCAACAGTGCCTAACTTTTTCATCGGAATAGCAGATGCCATTTCTTTCAAATAATCGTCTCCTAATCCTTCCAACCCTTCTGTCAGAACATTTCCCGGTAACACTGCATTCACAGTAATGTGTTCACCAGCCAATTCCAATGCTGCTGTCCGCATAAAACCTAGTTGTGCGGCCTTACTCGCTGCATAGTGCGACCAGCCGGGGTAACCAGTAACGGGACCAGTAATCGATGAGGTTATTACAATGCGTCCATATTCCGCTTGCTTTAAGTAAGGGATACATGCCTGTACAGCATGGAAAGTACCTTTCGCGTTTGTATTCATCACTTTATCCCAGTCTTCATTTGTCATGTCCTCAAGGGATGCTGAAGGAAATATCCCAGCATTTGCACATAACACATCAATGCTACCAAATTTTTCATTGACCTCTATTGCCATCGCTTTCATCGATACACGATCTTGAACATCCGCTGAAAAGGCAGCTACCTTTCCATTTTCACCATTCAATTGGGCTGCACAGGCCTCTGCAGCTTCTAGATTCCGTGCCACCACAGCTACATTCGCGCCATGATTTGCAAATACTCGAGCAATTCCTTTTCCTATCCCTTTACTGCCACCGGTAACGATTACAGTCTTATTCTTAAATGAACTAAACATATGAACAGCTCCTCACATTTTAAATGGGCTTATTTTAAAAACAACAAAATACAAATAAAATTTGAATGAAGTTGTGGGATGTACTGTGAATTGTTGTGAATTTCAGTTGATAGTAATGTGTATGTTTGTTTAGGACTGAATATTCAGTGGGTTTAATGGATTATTATAGATAAATAGAAAACTGCCAGGAAAAATACATCCTGGCAGTTTTTTATTCGGCAAATTTTAAAAAAGATTACCCACTACGAAAACGACCGCAATCACAATAATTGCAGTCGCTGATTTATTCATGAAATCCTGGATTTGCTTCCCATTCCTCACGCAAAAGCCCCATCCTAATAGAATCATAGTATTCTCCGTTGAAGTACCTGCATTTTCGAAGCCGAGCCTCCATTGTCATTCCAAGCTTTTCACCCACCTTTATCATCCGCTCGTTCCTTGACCAAGTTGTATAGCCGACACGGACCAAAGGCAATGTATTAAATAAATGATTGATCCACAGTCGGAGAACCTTTGTACCATAGCCGCCGCTCCAATAGGCAGGAGTATAAATCGCGATTCCCATTTCGAGCCAGTTTGAAGGTTTATGCTCCCAGTAATAGCTAACTGTACCGACAACCTCACCCTTCACAACAATTGCCCAGCGATCTTCTCGGTTTATCCATTTTTCTTTTTGACCTATGTATTCGTCAAAAGATATACGCTTATGTTCAAAATAGGGGGCGTCCCACTTTTTCCATTCAGGGGATACGTCTTGATAAATAAGCTGCCAAAGAACTGGTAAATCTCCCTCTATTATTGGGCGTATCAATAAATCAGCATCTTGATAAAACACCAAATCGCCTCCATGTATGGCAAAATTCAATATATACCATTGTTATAAATCGCTATTTAACAAAATCATCTTACCTTTATTTTAACATAGACTTCTGTATTGCTTTGAAAAATTGTCATAATTTTCACAGGCTTATGACTGGAAAGGTGAATAATATTTTGTGAGCCAATAAAGTACAAAGGCACCATCCAGAAAATTGGAGGTGCCTGGCACTTTATTGTTGGTTGAGACAATGGACCTGCCCCTTAGTAACTCTGCTTCCTAGAGTTTTCACTTAATTAGCTATTTTCCCTTTATTCACCCGATCAATAAGATTCGCATTTGGTTTCCGCATCATATAAATCGCAATCAGCAAAATAAACCAAACGGGAGTTACAAACAAGGCAACACGGGTGTCTTCCGCAAGAGCAAGTACGACAAGAACGAACGCTAGAAAAGCAAGGATTAAGTAATTGGAAAATGGATAGAACGGCAATTTAAATTTGTTCACTTTCGCTAGATTGGGTCTAGTTTTGCGGTATTTCAAATGGCTGATGACCGTAATTCCCCAAATAAAGATGAAACATACTGTTGAAATACTTGTAATCAGTGTAAATACTCCTTCTGGCATAACATAGTTCAAAATAACGGCAATAAGAATGACGAGAGTCGAAAAGAACAAGGCATTGGAAGGTACTTTACGGGCATTAAGCTTAGCAAATGGTACCGGTGCATTTTTATCTTTGGAAAGTGAATATACCATCCGGCTTGTACTGAATATGGCGCTGTTACATGCCGACGCTGCAGATGTTAAGACGACAAAATTGACGATACCAGCAGCTACTGCGATACCAACCGCCACGAAAACTTGGACGAATGGGCTTTTCGCTGGGTTGATAGCGTTCCATGGATAAATACTCATAATGACGATAAGGGCGCCAATATAGAAAATTATAATCCGTATAGGAATATTATTGATAGCTTTTGGGATAACCTTTTCAGGGTCTTCTGTTTCACCTGCAGTTAGTCCTACAAGTTCGATGCCAACAAACGCAAACACTACCATCTGGAATGAGAGAATAAAGCCATTTATGCCATTCGGGAACATACCGCCATGGCCCCATATATTCGTAAAACTGGCTGAGCCTGAATTTGTGGAAAGGCCTTTAATAATCATGAAAATTCCGATAACAATTAATGCTAGAATCGCAATGACTTTAATTAATGCGAACCAGAATTCCATTTCGCCAAAAAGTTTTACAGTTGCAAGGTTCATGATTAGCAAAATAACAAGGGCAATTAAACCAGGCATCCACTGTGGTACATCAGGAAGCCAATACTGAGTATAGAGACCAACGGCTGTTAAATCAGCCATAGCGATTGAAATCCAGCAAAACCAGTAAGTCCAGCCTGTGATAAATGCTGCCATATTACCTAAATAGTATCTTACAAAGTCAACAAAAGAATGATATTTCAAATTGGATAAAAGCAGTTCTCCAAGTGCGCGCATGATTAAAAAGCAAATTACCCCTGTAATCAAGTAAGCAAATAAAATCGATGGACCTGCTAAATGAATAGATTTCCCTGCTCCAAGAAATAACCCCGTTCCGATTGCCCCGCCAATAGCGATTAGTTGTACGTGCCTGTTTTTTAGACCTCTCGACAATTTTTGTTCCTGCATCTGATTTCCGTCTCCCTACTTTCCCGAATTTTGTAATATTTTGATAGCATTGAATAATTTAATAATAAAGGAAAATCAGATAATTGCAAACTGATTAGCGAAAGTTAGGGAAACGAAACGAGAGGACAGGTTCCTTACCACAGAAAATCTAATTTAAACAAATGAAGGGAGGGACACTTACCTGTCCCCCCCCGTCCCTACTAAAAAAGTTTAAACAGCAATAAATAAGACCCCAGCTGCCACTGAGGTCTTATCTCTAAATTGTAAATTATAAATCTGAAATCATTCCGCCATCAACCACGAATTGTGCTCCAGTTGAATAACTAGAATCATCAGAAGCAAGGTAAATAACTAAATTAGATACCTCATATACCTCTGCTCGTCTTCTTAACGGGATGTCCTGTTCTAGTTGTTTCAAATATTCAGCAACATCTCCTTGTTCCGCCATTGGTGTTTTTATAATTCCTGGGTGAACAGAGTTAACACGAATATTGTATTGCCCAAGTTCAGTAGCAGCACCTTTTGTCATACCCGTAACAGCATGTTTGGATGCACTATAAGCAATGGCTGTTGGAGCACTCACTAACCCATCCACTGATGAAATATTTACGATAGATCCTACTCCTGCCTGTTTCATAGAAGGAACGACGGTCTTCATCCCTAAAAATACACCTAATTCATCTACTTCAAATGTTAATCTGAAGTCTTTTTCAGTTAGTTCTTCTAGCGGTTTGAAAATACCCACCCCCGCGTTATTTACTAAAACTGTAATCGGACCAAACTTTTCTTCCGTTTTTTCGACAACTTCCTTCCAGTTATCAGCGTTTGAAACATCCAGTTTTAACGCAATAGCATTCTCACCAATTTCATCTGCTAATTGTTGGGCCGCATCAATATTGACATCTGTTACAGCTACTTTTGCCCCTTCTTCCACAAATTTACGGGCATGCATAGCTCCCATACCTTGTGCAGCGCCTGTTATAATAGCTACTTTTCCATCCAATTTACCCATTTTTGACTTTCTCCCTTCAACATTTCATCACATTATATTATTTGCCATTAATTGAAAAATAATAATATAATTTGAAATCGAGAATTTAGAATTAAAGATTCTTACCACGTATTTATATTAATTCTAATTTAATATTTTGTCAAAAAAGTTGATTTTCCTAACAGCAATACAACTTTAAAAACAGACGCTTCAAAGTCATCTGATAAGAAGTGTTGACGATTTATCGGAATTTTTATAGAATTTTCTTACAATAGTTAAGAGGTGGGGGCTGTACCATGGAAGAATCGGTATCAAGATTATTTACGGAAGAGCTTTTACAAAAAGCTTTATCATTATATACGGCAACAGAACAAGAACCAAAAAAGCTTGGAGATTTCGAGAATTACGCATTTGAGGTCTATCGAAATGGCGTCCCTTTTGTCTTACGTTTAACTCACAGCTCCCATCGATCAAAGGATCAAATTGAATCGGAATTGGATTGGCTAAACTTTTTATCTGATCAAAAGATAAATGTGTGCCGTGCACTTCCATCGATTAATGGAAATTATGTGGAAGCACTTATTTCAGAAGACACATTCTTTTTTGCCTGCCTGTTTAAAAAGGCTCATGGAAAAAATGTTCGAACGGAAGATTTCAACGATACCTTGTTTTACCAATGGGGAAAGTTAGTTGGGAAAATGAATCATGCTACAAAAAACTATCAAAAACCAGATAGTATCACCAAACGGCCTGAATGGGACGAGGACGATTTAAATTTAATTGAAAAATTTGCTCCTACTAATGAAAAAGAAGTAATCGAAAAAGGAAAAGCATTACTACAACAAATTCAGCAGCTTGATAAAGATCCTAATACTTATGGATTAATCCATTCTGATATACATTCAGGAAATTTCTTTGTTGAAAATGGCAAAATTGAGGTATTTGATTTCGACGATTGCTCTTATCATTGGTTTGCCAGCGATATTGCGATACCGATTTATTATGCTGTTTGGTTTAATACGGCTCTTGAAAGTAAGGAAGATCGATCGGAATTCGCCCAAAACTTTGCTAGACAATTTTTAATAGGATATTACGAGGAGAATTATATTGACTCCTATTGGATTAAACAGATACCATTATTCTTCAAACTTCGTGATCTAACTTTATATTCTGTCTTCCATAAAAAAGAAGATTTATCAAAGGCTAGTGAGCGATTACAAAAATTAGTAAGTGATATTAAAAATCGAATCCTTTTGGATGAAGCGATTGTCGATATAGATTTTGAATTGATTTTAAAAGAAATTGAATAAGTTAATAAATAGATTGTAATGGGACTTCAAAAATAGAAGTCCCTGCTTTTTTTATCCAAAAAATCATAGAATTAAATTTGAAAAACTTTTTCTCAGTCAATAACTCTTACTACCTCATTTCCACATTTATGACATTTACCTTGAAGCAGAATTCCATTGGATGATTCTTTGACAATACAATTTTCAATTTTTACAACATCCCGACAAGAACCACACCAAACATTTCGTTCAAGTTTTCTCCGTACCTCTTCAGGTAGAGAAAGCCATTTTTTATTTGCTGAAAATGAAATTACTTCTTGATTCAGTTTTAGATTCTGGGTATCTTCTATATTCTCCAATACATCAATAACTTCTTGGATTCTTATTCTAAGCTTTTTGTATTCAATCCCTTGCCATGCTTTCAAGATTGTAATCAACTCTTTATGACTTGAGTCCGCAATCTTGTCCAATAATAGAAGGATCATGCCACGGTTACGATCTTTTAGTGATTCGACAAATTCATACTGACCATTCTCAGCTGCAAAGATTAGCTTATCCAATAATTCATTAGCATAGGTCTCCCGTTCAATCTCCCAGCCTTTTTCAGTGTATACCAGTAGCGGAAGTCTGTAATTATATTCAATCGCTAAATAATGATGAAGAATCATCCAGTCTATTTTTGCGAGGATTTCTTTTTGCGAACTATCTTTAAATGCCCCATATACGGGGCTGTAATCCAATTCTAGATCCAATAGCTTTTTTTCTTTCGATCCAGCAAGAATCTTGGCAAGCATGGCGCGGCCGCCACTCATGATCAAATCCTCAGCACCTCGCAAGATTATTTTGATTTCATCCATTGGCAAAGACTTAATCCCGTTTGCATTAAGCTCATATGGAACACGGTTTACCTTTTTCCCCATTATAATACCTCATTTATAAATACAATTCATACTACCATACTCTATTACAATTATAGCCATCGATATATTTTTTAAAAAGGTAAAAGTCCTAACCACCGGTGAACTAAACCCATTGGGTGTTAGGTACTATAATCTTGTATTCATTATGTTCAACAGTGGTGTAACAACTTTCGAATGAACCGAATCCCTCTTTTTTGAAATAGCACTATACTTCAATAGCGTCAGGCATCTTATTTTAAGTTTACATAATATATTTATGTTAAATTAATCTATATATCACTTTGTAATAATTGGCAAAGGTTCTTTAAGGTGAAAAGTCTAGCCGTAATGAGGAATAATTCGTTGTAGTTATTGTTTACATATTCATCGATTATGTTGATGCCCTGCCGAAATTGGTCAACTAAATAATAAGTGTACTTTTCATTCCAAGAAAACTGATTTACTCTGAAGAGCTCATCTGCTATTATTTGAAACTTAAACTCTTCCATCCAGAGTTTTATTTGATATATTCTATCTTTATTTGCATAAAGGCTGTTTTTAGTTTGATAGCTTCTTTGGACATATTGAATAAAATCATTTATTTGTTCAGCCAGCATATTTGCTTTTCTCATTTTGAAGCTTATAATCCTCACTCCTTTATGTCCAAATCGAATACCCTACTAAGATATGTATATGTTTTGGGATTGTATTTAACACCGAATTATTGCCGGTATAACTCTTGCCAAAATCCTTTCACCTCAACACGACGTGGAAATTCAGGAGTCTAGATTCTTTTTGTGACCTCATCTCTAATTGATTCCACTACTTCTTCTGGTACATATGCTGGAAATGAGGTAACATCCTCAAAAACCCAGGAATTGATGATTTCAAGGTCTGCTTTTTTAAATGTCATACTATATGTTTTATGATTGTATTTAAATTCAGCAGTCACATATTCATCTACAGCAAAATCGTCATCAATAATCATGTTAGTTATTTTTAATTGCTCCATCGAAGTCATCACCTTTTTCATATTAACTCTTTATATAGTTAGCCTAAAATTAATGTTTATTCACTTTCATTCTCCGCCCTGACCTTGTCTCCTAGTTAGAGCTGCACCCAAAATTGAGCATACAAAATGATCTGTGTGGTCCCCGTGCTTTACCCTTTGATCAATCCTACTGAGAAAATAGGACCACCAATGTCTAAAGTTCCTGGATTTCATCCTATTCCATCACGTGTATCTATTTGTTTTTCAATTATATTTCCATTAGTTGGGCATACTTTTTTTGAGGTTGCTATTCATTTTTTAGGGGATACGTCATTGGCATCCATGCAATAAGCAATTTTACTATTCAAAAATTTCCACATTTGAACTAATTCACAAAATGATTCGATGGAAAACGCCAATATGTTTATCGATAAAATTAAGTGGGGGGAAATTAATTGAAGTGCCCGCAATGTGTTTATACAAATCCGGATGGAGTAAAGTTCTGCATTAGCTGCGGTGAAACGTTTGTTAAGAATAACATGGAAGAGGATGAAAACAGCTTTTTTTATGAGTTTGCCCATTATGTAGATATGGTCCCGAGAATTGAACGATCGATTGAACCAAAATTTCAAAACGTATTTTCCCGTGTTTTCCGAAATCATAGCGAATTAGAGGCGGAGCGGCTATTTATCGTAGGGACGGCGCTTACGACACCTAAAATTTCGGAAGTAACGGATACATGGCCCAAGCCTTGGCTATTTGCAAGGATGTTTATCGTTGCGCTTCTAGCATTCGCAGGATTTTACATAGGCGTTGACTATTTTGGAAATGTGAACTTTATCCCAGGGCTTATCATTGTTGGGGCATTTGCGGTCCCGTTGACAACATTAATCTTCTTCTGGGAGATGAATGCCCCGCAAAATATAGCCATTTACCGGATTATATATGTTGTGTTGATTGGCGGGATTCTCTCCATGTTAGTTGCGCTTGTGTTTTTTGATATTTTGAAAAATATAATCAATCCGATTACGATTGGAATTGCCGAGGAGCTGGCCAAAGCAATCACGGTCATTAGTTTTGTTCGCTACCGAAAATACAGGTACATTCTTAATGGACTGCTCATTGGGGCAGCCGTTGGAGCTGGATTTGCTGCATTTGAAACGGCAGGATATGCCCTTAGGTCGCTCATGTCCGGGGATGCCCAAAATCTTTATACCACAATCCTTTGGCGCGGGCTTTTAGCCCCGGGCGGGCATGTTGCCTGGGCCGCTCTTACAGGGGCCGCGTTTTGCCGGGTACAAGGGGACCATCCCTTTAAGCTGAATACGTTGGTTAAATATAAATTTTTACGGGTCTTTTTCTTAGTCGTGTTGATGCATGCTCTATGGGATACTCCTATTACCGGTATGTTTCCCTTTGGACAGGCCTTTTTGATAATTGCTTCGTGGATAGTCGTTTTTCTGCTGATCCGCGCTGGTCTTAAGGAGATAGGTGAAAAAAAGGTGATGGATTAGGGGAACAAGGAGGAGGTTTCTTCTTCGTTGTTTCATACTCTGCAAAATAAAGTGCCAGGACCAAAATAGAATGGACCTGGCACTTTATTTCTCTTTATCTATGGATATATCTTAGATTCACTCATTTATTTTAATCAACAAATACGCCCCAACCGTCAGAATAACCACCGTGTGATTTACTTAAGCTATCTAATTTATTCTGAATTTTAATTAATTCATTGTAATTTAAAAGCATTCTTTTAGAGCAGCAACAGGCCCACTCTTCTGTTTCGTCGTCTTCCTCTAGGAAACAATTGAATCCTTCTCCTTTTAGTACTTGCAATAATTTTTCACCTGTTGCTTTATCGGGCAAGGCAACAAAAAAGTCCACTGATTGTTGTTTTTTAAAATCTAGTCCATCTTTATATAAACTACGTAATGCATCCCCATCAGCATCATTTGGAAATTTCAATCGTTTCTCCTCCGTATTCTGTACATTCAATGTTGTTATTATAATTCATTTCGTTCCTTTAGAACAACACTGATGCAGCCAAAATATTTTAAATACAATCAACAATTGGGCGCAGTTTTTGCCAAGTAATACGCACATTATACTTACAACATCATTTTTTTACTTTTATCTTCTCTGATATGACCGTCCAGTACTTTGGATCTTCTAAGCCGAGTCGCCAAATCCCGATTCCTTGTAAGTTATACTTTTCCACCAAGTTTAGCTTAGTCCGGAGACTTTTGCTATTTTCAAACCAGACCTGGTGGCTATGTTTTTTTTCATCTACATAACCGAAATAAGGTGTTTGCGAACGGGTATCCCACAAAACGTCAGCTTTATATTTTGTTATATGCCCCTTTAATAGTGCATATGAGCTATAAACGGCTTTGTTCGCTGTTGTGTCCCAGTCCCACCCATAACCAGCGATACCGAGAATAATTTTGGACGGTGGTACTCCTTTATTCAAAGCATAACGAATCGTTGTTTCTGTCCAATCCAACGATGCTGTTGAGCCGGGTGTTGTTTTTGCGTTGTGTTCATCGTAAGTCATGATCATTAACCCATCTGCAAATTGACCAAGCTTTGCATAATCAAACCACGGTGACCACGGATTCGCCCGCGAATCACCTGTGTTTGCTGGGACTGAAACGGTTACTGCTTTCCCATCACGATGCAGCACATCACACAATTTTTTAATCATCATACTAAAGGAATCCCGGTCATTCAAATTCAAATTTTCCATGTCTATATTAATACCGTCATATCCGAACTGATTTATTTCATTTCGTAAATTCTGAATGAAAACATTGCGGTTAATATCGTTATTGATGACATTACTCGCCACTTGTTTGCCCTTTTCCAGGGTTTCATAAAAAAGGTTGTGGACAACTAAATATACCTTCACATGATTATCATGAGCGCTCTTGATAACCATTCTCTTATGATCTGCTGTAACGGAATCTATAAGACTGCCTGGACGCTTATCATCAAGCTTGTACCAAAATGGCGCAATGCTGCTTAAATTCGTGAATTGCGAATTAACAGTAGGTTGCGACCCTGGAAAACTTCCTTCCTTCTCTGTGTAAAAGCCTAATACTTCTCGTGGAGCTTTATTTTCTGGGCTAACCTCTTTTCTTTTTGAAGGATTACAGGATGATAAAATGACCAAGGTTAAAGAAATTATAGTGAATACCCGATAACAATTTCGCGGCATCTATTACACCTACTTCTCTAATTTGTTTATTTCTTAAGTTGGTGAGAAAAATTGTAATTTATTCACGGCATAATATCTTTATATCGAAATGTTTCTATTTAATGCGAAGAAATTAGACTTTTTAATTGCTCCATTAAAGTTTCATTTTGTTAGAGTTAGTTAGTAATCCGCCATATTTGAATAAAAGTTGGTGTAAAGGGTAGATTACCTCTATAAACATTAATGAGGTGATGGAAATGTCTAATATGATGAAACAAGAAGAAATGGAAACATTAAGAGAGTTAATCAAAGACGTAGACACGGCCATGCTGACTACGGTAACTGAAGAAGGGCTTGTTTCTCGTCCTATGAAAACACAAGAAGTAGAGTTTGATGGTGACTTATGGTTTTTCACTAAAAAAGAGACTAATAAATATGAAGAAATTTTACATGATCAAGATGTTAATGTGGCTTATGCAGGTAAATCCTATGTTTCCGTCCGTGGAAGGGCAGAAATTGTTGATGATTTAGACAAGAAAAAGGAATTGTGGACCAAAGTATATGAGAAAATTATGCAAACTTCTTATGATGATCCTAACGTTATCTTGATAAAGGTAAAAGCGGAAGCAGCCGAATATTGGGAAACCGGTAATTTTAAGAAGAAAATTGCCTTTCTCTATAAACGCATGACAGGACAAAGTTCTAAATCGACAGATGTTAATGAAACGGTTGAATTAAATAAATAACAGCAAAAAGGGTTGTCAGGTTATAGGACAATCCTTTTTGCTATGTTAAGTTATGTGCATAATTACTTGCACATGGTGTCAGTTCCAGCAATTCAATTCTTTATTAATTATCTGAGTGTGAATATTGCTTTTGACCAAGAAACTAATTGATCTAACATTTGATTTACTAAATCTTCTTGAACTGCTTTTGGTTTGAAATCTGGACCGTTTCCGAAGTCTGTAAATAATGATTATGCAGGATGAACACGATCATCTGCTAACTTTACATTTTATGAATAGTGGTTACCTTTTTTCAACTCTTCCATCCGCATGACGTGCGAATCTTCCTGACTCACGCTTATTTACAGGATCTGGACGGTCCCATGGCCAGCCTCCAAATTTTGTATTTTGATACTCCCTGAATGCATCACGAATTTCCTGCTCAGTATTCATTACAAACGGTCCATAGGATACGACAGGTTCTTGTATCGGCTCACCCTCTAGGAGCAGCATATAGCTATCAGATGATCCATTTGTAATCGTGATTGCCTGATCACCAGCAAGCTTTACACGATGGTACGTTTCAATCGCTGTTTCGTCTATATTTAGTTTATCTCCCTGATAATAGTATATATTTCTCGTCATTGTCGCTGAAACTGACGGCAGGGTGTAGACTGCTTCCGGCTCCATATGAATAAGGTAGATTCCCACATGATGATTTTTATCGTTTGCCCAAGAAGCAGAGTTTGGTTCTAAACTAGACTTGCCCATCACACTTCCGGCAATTAGTCTTACGGTCGTTTTCTGTCCATTAGCAGCCGCTGATTGTGCTTCCGGTACATCTTCAGCCCATAACATTTTATATTCAGGATCAGCGAATTTATCTTTTGCGGGTAGATTCAGCCATATCTGAAAGAATTCAAGTGGATTGCCTTTGTCCTGATGGACGAGAGGAAACATTTCAGTATGCTGTGCACC
Source organism: Neobacillus vireti (assembly GCF_001026695.1). Classification (GTDB taxonomy): domain Bacteria; phylum Bacillota; class Bacilli; order Bacillales; family Cytobacillaceae; genus Neobacillus; species Neobacillus vireti. Next base: position 173,393 of record NZ_LDNB01000017.1, on the reverse strand, counting down.
CTTACCTGCTGTCATCCACTGAACATCTCCATTCCCGAATCGTCCTACGGACCCATATGAATCAAAATGATCAATAAGACCTTCAAGAACGACGGTTACCGTTTCAAAACCTCTGTGGGGATGTACAGGAAATCCCGGAACGGTTTTACCATGATACATTCTAAAACCATCACGTAACGTAAAATCCTCGCCAAGATTTCTGCCTTCCAATGAAACGTTAGGACCCTGCTGGTCATTTCCTGAAGGATACGCATCTTTATGATGTACTGTCATCAGGAACGGATCTTCTGTCTCCCACGGAAATCCTAATTTTTGTATTTTCATGATTTTGTTATTCACTTCTATTTCTCTCCTTTAATAGCTACCCTGATGTGGATTTATTTCAATTTACTAGTCAAGTGATGAATAAAAAATTAATAACATAGCATTTTACCACAAGTAAAAGGGTTCTTAATTTACTAATTTATTTTCGGTTCGTTACTATCACTTTACTCCTCAAGTAAAAAAAATGCAATAAAAATATCTCGAATTAAGAGTATTTTTTTGCATTTCTTAATTTCATGCTGAAATATTCTTCTCCTTTAAATATTAGATAGCTTTGTTCAGACATTGCTTGCGCAATTTATTTACTTCTGTAAATTGCTTTTCATTTAACTTGAGTGAGTTTTAAAGCACTTGTATTTTTTTCTTGGTCTCTCAGATTTAAGAGAAGATGTACAGATTTGTGCAATATCGTTAAGTTTCCGAAAATCGGTGCCTGCCCCCGCAGCGTTAAAGCGTTAATTCGACAGGGGTCAGGCGCCATAATTCCTGCTTCGCCGTACAAGACGGAAGAAAGTTAATTAAATTTATATAACAAGTTAGCTGCCACCGAATGCAATGATAATCCCAATAATTTACTTCAAATCTTCAATGGAATCAATATCCATATACGTTGGTACAACCAGTCCATTCTTGGTTCCATGGAGGTTGGTTCCTAAATCAACAAGATCGTTCTTATATTGCTTATAAAATTCGTTATGGGTACTAGGCAGCCAGGCGGCCACCATACCGTCCACACTCCCGTTGGCCACACCGGCAAACATAGGACCGACCTCCACTTGGCTTAATTTCACATCATAGCCATTCTGCTCTAGAACCTTAGCAATAACATTTGTACTTGCGATTTCGGTATCCCAAGCGACATAGACAAGATTGATTTTTTTCCCATTGCCTGCATCGGCACCCTTTGTCCATTGCGCCACTTTGTCCCCGTTAGCCTTAATCCATTTATCCGCTGCTTCAGCTGGGTCCATCCTATCTTTAATATCCACCATCACTTTTTCAATATCAGCGGGTTTCCAGTTAAATTGATCGAGGATGGTATATGCACCTGGAGCATCCTGTTCCAGACCTTTTCTTACAATCGTATGAATATCTTCAACCTCACCAAAGGATTTCTTTGGGTCTTTCAGAAATTTAAGATCGTAAGTCGAGAACATCCAATGCGGTGCCCAACCGGTGATTATTATGGGTTTCTTATGGTCATATGCTTTCTTCAATTCAGCTGTCATGGCGGCAGATGAACCTTCCGCCAGCTGCCAATCATTCAGCTGATACTCTTTGATAGCTTGATTCGCTTGTGCCATAATTCCTGCACCAGGTTCAATCCCGATAATTTTATAATCCGTTTGGGCACCAATGCTGTTACCATCCTTATTTTTAGCCGTTTCTTTTGTAATTCCTGTCACAATCGCTGTCACGATAACCAGAACAGCTAAGATGGAAAAGACAATTTTTTTCTTGATCACATTCTCATAGGCCGGTTTTCGTAAGTTTTGCGAAATCCGATCGAGGATAACAGCGATGAATACAATCGATAATCCTGCTTCAAAGCCTCGTCCTACGTCAATTTGGCTGACTGCCCGGTAAACATCTGCCCCAAGCCCCGGTGCACCAACTAATGAAGCCGTCACCACCATCGAAAGCGCCAGCATAATACTTTGGTTGACCCCGGCCATAATCGTTGGTGTGGCGATTGGTAATTGAACCTTAAATAATTTTTGGCTGTTGCTGGAACCAAAAGCATCGGCTGCTTCAATTAAATCCTTCGGAACTTCCTTAATGCCCAGATTCGTCATTCGGATTGTTGGCGCAATCGCAAAAATAAACGAGGCAATAATTCCCGGTACTACTCCGATTCCAAAAAATAAAATTGATGGAATTAAATAGACAAACGCCGGCATGGTCTGCATAAAGTCCAAAATCGGCGTTACGATTCGATGCACCGTTTTTCGTTGTGCACTCCAGATTCCAACTGGGATCCCAATGATGATGGTGAGTAATCCTGATAATAAAACAATCGCAATGGTTTGAATACTGGAATCCCAATAGCCGAGATTATCGATCAAGAGTAAACTGATAAGCGTAAAAATTCCTAACGGCCATCTGCTGGTATAGGCAACTAACAATGTTAAAACGGCGATTAAGATGATTGGCGGGCCAACACTTAATACGTCCACAATAATATTTAATAGGGACTCGATAACGGTGGTTAAAAAGGCGAACAATCCGGCAAAGGCAATGGTTACCCATTTGACAAGTACATCTACCCAATTTCCTAAAGGGATTTTCGGTACATTCATCTCATTCGCCCTCCAAATCGTTCAAAGAATCTTTATTTCCTGCCAATGCCCCGATGACGGCTCCGCGTATGACAATTCCTTGCAAGCGGTTTTCTTCATCGATAACGGAAATGGGTACATTGGATGTAGCCATTACGTCCATTAGATCTGTAAGTAATGTTTCACCGGAGACAATTGGAATATCAGTTGTCATGACATCTGCAATGGTTTGATTCTGCTCAATGGCCTGCCGTGCCTCCTCAGCGGTAATGGCGCCCAAAAGTCTTCGATTGCGATCAACAACAAAGATGCTGGAGTATCCCTGCTTCCGCATAATCTCCAATGCTACTCGCGGTCCTCGGTCGACACCAATTTTTTCTGCCCGTTTCATTACATGGGAGGCGGTTAATATTTTTGCTAAATCTACATCTTCCACAAACTTCTCGACAAATTCATTGGCAGGATTCATCAAAATTTGTTCAGGTGTACCCAGCTGGATGATGCTGCCATCCTTCATTAACGCAACCCTGTCTCCTATGCGAAGTGCTTCATCTAAATCATGGGTGATAAAGATAATCGTTTTCTTATATTTTTCTTGAATATCCAGCAGTTCATCCTGCATATCCTTCCGTATTAACGGATCGAGCGCACTGAATGCCTCGTCCATCAAAATTACATCGGTGTCACTGGCTAGTGCTCTAGCTAGTCCAACCCGCTGCTGCATACCGCCGCTCAATTGTTTAGGCAACTGGTTTTCGTACCCTTTTAACCCGACTACCTCAAGGGCACTTAATGCCCTCTTCCTGCGCTGTTCTATGGGAACCTTCTGGATTTCCAGCCCATATTCCGTATTTTCCACAATCGTTTTATGAGGAAATAAAGCAAAGTTTTGAAACACCATGCTAATCTTTTTCTGTCTTACTTTCCTCAGTCTCGCCTCACTCATCTTCACGATATCTTCATTCTCTATCAGTATTTCTCCGATAGTCGGCTCAATCAGCCTGTTAAACATGCGGATTAAAGTGGATTTCCCACTTCCGGATAAACCCATGATGACAAAAATTTCACCGGGATAAATTTCGAAGGAAACATTTTTTACCCCAACTGTCTGTCCTGTTGCTTTTAAAATTTCCTTTTTGGTCTTACCCTGCCTCAATAGATCAATCGCTGCTTTCGAATTATTGCCAAAAATCTTAGAAACATTTCTGACCTCGATGTAAGGATTCATGCTGTCACCTCATTCTTATAATGACCGTATCATATACATTTTTTCCAGATGTTGTTGTTTTATGTTACTTTATAAGATTAAGTTACGTATCCTGTTACTTGAACCGAATAATTGTCACTAAAAAAAGTCATATAAATCTCCTCATGCAGCCAGGTTGACTTTCTAGAAAGAGGATAAACCGTGGGCTATTTTAGACAAACACCATAGAGTATTGGTAAGTTTGGGATTGATTTATTGGGTTATATACAAATTAACCAATTTAAATAAAAGGAGGATGAAAAAAGTGCCATATCATAAACTTAGTGATTTACCAGATTCAGTTAAGGATCATTTACCCCATCATGCACAAGAAATCTTTTTCGAAGCATTTAATTCTGCCAATGAAGAATATAAAGAGGAAGAAACCGCATTTAAAGTAGCTTGGAGTGCTGTCAAAAAGAAATATAAAAAGAATGAGGACACTTGGGTCAAAAAATAAACAAAACAATCTTGGAAATTATTGTAGAAAGCGCTAACTATTTTCTTTCAGCCATGAAAGCTCTGCACCATATCGCTGGCATATCTCAGTTAACATTACACTTATTTGAACATTGTAAATTTTCTTATATTACAGGATAATAATAGACAGAAAGTTAATGTGCGAAGGGGGTAAAATAGTGAAGAACGATTTAGAATTTGATATGGAAATGGCTAGAGAATACGATAAAGGGATTCGACGTGCATTACCAACATATGATGCGTTATTCCGTATGGTGCAGTCCTTTCTCCGGGCACATGTTAAAGACACAGCAAACGTATTAATCGTGGGTGCGGGAGGAGGAAATGAATTTGTGAAATTTGGTACTGCAAATCCCACATGGACCTTTGCAGGTGTCGACACTTCTGAAGCTATGCTAGAAGTTGCACTGCAAAAAGCAAAGAATGAGGGTGTACATGAACGGGTGTCCATTCATACCGGTAAAATTGAACAAATGCAATTTAATGAGAAATTCGATGGTGCAACATGCTTACTTGTTCTCCATTTTATTGAGACGATGGAAGAAAAACGCAGTTTATTAAGAACAGTGAAAGAACTATTACAACCGGGTTCACCTTTTGTCCTTGTCACGATGTATGGTGATCAATCAAAATCAGAATTCGATGAACGGATGAATTTATGGAAATCAATATGGCTTGATTTAACGAATTTAACCAAAGAAGATGTGGAGGAAATGGAAAAATCAGTTCGGGGCCTATCATTTATATCTGCCATCGAAATCGAAGAACTTCTAGAGCAAACTGGATTTGAGCGTATTGCAACATTTTTTTCAACAACACTTTTTGGTGGTTGGATTGCACACACTTCAAAATAAAAAAGGTTTAAAGCCCCCTTTCAATTTTATGTATTGTGCCTGGCATCTTTTTCTTTAAAGACCGTAATTTTGTTTTATAAAATAATTGTTAGTTAGTTCCATAGAAATTCTAATAAAGAGAGGCAGAGTGACTCATCTGCCTCTCTTTTGCAATCCCTTTTTACTAATCATTTCCTTTAAAATCATCATTTCATTAATGGATCAATCACATTCCTTCTTTGTTATTCCTTTGAAAGGATTAAAAAAACATTAGAGAGTTCGATTGCGTCTCTAATGTTTTTTTGGTAATTTTGTTTAATCATGCCCCAAAAAATCTTTATTCCAATCGTGATATTTCGCGACAATTTTCACTGCGGTAAGAGTTGAAGAAATCGAATGCTCCTGACCATTCTGAGCCTTTAGTATATTTATCCATTTACATTTTATTTCAAAAACTTTTCCATTTTGTTCCGCATCTCAACAGGGACCGGACTACTTTTTTGCTGTTCAAAATCAAAGTGAACGACAACCGATTCCCCGTATGCAAGTAATTCATCCCGATCTTCATGAACGATCTTATGACCTAAAGTAAAATTACTTCTTCCAATCTCTTTTAAAAAGGTATTTACTACTATCCTATCATTTACATAAATTTGCTGCTTATATTCACAATTAGTGGAAACAAGAATAAATGGCCAATTATCTAGGTTTGGAATGATTTCATTATCTAAAAGAAACTCTACACGTGCTTGTTCTAAATAAATAAAATAGCTGACACTATTGATATGACCTAAAGCATCTGATTCACAATACCTTGTAACGATTTGTGTAGTATGATGAATGGCTGCCACCCCTCTGAATATTAGTGTTTATTATTTTATTGCCAATCGCTCCCGTAAAACTTTCGTTGCATCATAATCAACAATAAGACCTTCTGGATCAGTAATTGGATCACCTACGATGATGACCCCATAGACCTCCTTTGCCCCTTCAATCGTAACGTATTCGTCCCGAACATCTCGCTTTACTTTTTCTGGATCACGAGCATAAGGTTCTCCCCATCCCCCTCCAGCATTTGTAATATAGCGAAACATTGCATTTGGCTTTGTTTTCCAAACAGGAACGGTTGCAAAATAATAATATTCACCATTTACTTCAGGCATTTTCGTTTCAGGATTTAATTTACCTGCAACTGGAGTGGAAATGTGATACGCTTCTTTATTATGTGCGAGTAAATTCTCTTCTTTTTCAATATCATAGTTTTCTGGATCCCACGTCCACACAGCTCCTGTTTTGCCGTCTTTTCCACCATTTACACCAAATCCACTTGGTCTTTTTAAATGCAGCGGCATTGAATGATGTTGTGTATCGGTTCTCCAAAGGGTATCCTTTAGTACCCCTGCTCCGCCACGATTTTGACCAGCCCCTGCAGTATCGGGTACATATTCCTTACGGAGTACGACGACTGGAACATCAATTTCAATGGCTTCCGTTGAAGGGTCGAGGTTATTCGCAAGATAGGCCACGCTATAGCTATCAGCATCCCCTGCCTTCGTCGCACCCCATGCACCGTGTTCCCCACCACACTGTGCCATGGTCACCCACGGATTTCCGTCTGGCCAAAAGCCATTTGCATTGTGGATATTTAGCGAGCATGTATCCCCTGCAATCGCATTTTCCTTTAGAACATCCTTCAATGCTCTAAAGATGGACAATAAAACAGGCATCGAGGTTTCCCAATAAAGAAAAATGGCACCATCAGGAGGCATTGCATTTGTAACGCTTGCATCCGGGAGCACGATATCAATATTTCTCATCACCCCTGAGGTAAAGGTTGAACTTGGATCCAATAAGTATTTAAATGCAGCACCTATTGCTGTTTTGGTATCTAAGAAACTTGCATTGATAGAGGTTCGAGCTTGGCGTGAGGAACCGCTTAAATCAACTTCTACCTTGCCACCCCTTACAGTAATCTTCGTTTTTACTTTATACTCCTCGGAATTATCAATCCCATCACAATCAATAAACTCTTCGCCTTCATAAACACCATCGGGAAGTTTTTCAAACGCTCTTCCTATTGACTCTGCAGAAATATCTATTGCATATTTGATGGAACCAAGATAGGCTTCTACACCATACCGTTCTATCGTTTCAATCGTCTCTTTTTCACCTAAAAGAAGGTTTTTATAAATGGTGATCATATCGGGACGCATAATTTCTCCGTATCGGGCATTATCAAAAATTAAATCCCATGTTGGTTTATATGGCTTTCCTTCTTTGTAAAACAATCGAGGACCAAGGACTAACCCATTTTCATAAATATCTTTCTTTGTGCCACTAAAACCAGATGGGACAACCCCACCCATGTCAAGCATATGTGCTTGCATATTGACAAACCCCACGATTTTATTTTCACCCTTTACTTCGTAAAAGACTGGTTTCACGAAGCAAATATCATTAACATGCGTACCTATCCGGTATGGGTCATTCGCAATAATTACATCACCAGGGTTTAAATTCTCTGTACCATACTCTTCTACCATGTTTCTTACAGCATCAGTCATCGGTCCGACGAACAAAACAAGGCTATTACTTACCGCTGGCATTGGATAATCTTGTTCAGGAGGCCCGGATATCGTAGCAGCAAAATCATACCAGTCACGGAGAATAATGGAAAAAGCTGTATTTAATAAATCAGTGCACATATGTTGGACAATATACCTCAAGCGGTTAGAAATGACCATCGCGGTAAAACGATCACATTGATATTTTTCAAAAAATTCCTTTTCACTCAAGTCACGTATTAACACTGCAGTATTTTTCATGAACACTCCTCCTCAATTTCACCTATTTAAGGTGATTTTATCTAAAGACTGCTTTCCACACTATACTCTTGTAATGGTAATCTCGCCAAACTGACCAACTTTTGCACTTTGAGACCGTTCAATAAAAGTAGTCGATAATGCCTCCCGAATAATTGCGGGACCAACGATGATATCCCCATTATAAAGGTCATCTCTTTGGAATACATTCGCATGGATTGGTGAGTCACTAATATATTGAAGCTCGACTATATCAATTGGGATCAATTTTTTTCCTATCCTTTTAGGAATTTCAGGATAACTGACTTTATCGGTTGGGACGACAATTTGCAGACGGAACGTTACCCCAACGACAGGCATTCCGTCAAAACGATTTCCCCAATGTTTCTCATAAGTATCATGGAAATTACCGATAATCTCTTCGATGTGTTCCGATGTGATATTTCCTTCAGGTAACGGAATGAATGGGGTTTCCCATGTTTGGCCAGCAAGGTGACCATCAAACGTCCGCACAATTTTTACATCATTTCGATCAATAGAAACTTTTGATAACAGGCGGCTTTCCATTTCATTAAAAATTTCCATTATTCTATCTGCAGCGTTATCATCTATAGAAAGATAAGCAGATTGACTATCTGCAAAAACAAGATCTGAACTTAATAAACCCAATGCAGAAAATAATCCTGGATACGGTGGAATTAAGACACTTTTTGCCCCCACTTTTTCTAATACAGCAGGTAAGAGCATGGGACCTGCAGAGCCATATGCAATTAAAGAATAATCACGAGGATCAATTCCGTGTTTAACGGAAATATCAACAATACCTTCACTAATCTCATTTAATCCCATTTCATAGGCATACCTCACCCGCTGATTCAAATCAAGATTCGTTGGCAAAGATTGAAAGGCTTCCACGGCTAATTGTTTGTCTAACCGAATTCTACCTCCAAGCGGGGCATCAGAATTTAAAATTCCAATTAATAAACAAGTATCAGTTACGGTAGGATTTTTACCGCCTTTCCCATAGCATGCAGGGCCTGGTTTTCCTCCGGCACTTTCTGGTCCTACCCTCAGTTCCCCCGTACCAGGATCAATTTTGACTATACTTCCGCCGCCAGCTCCAATACTTGAAACCTCATTTGTAAGGGTGTTAACAAGTAAGTCATGCTCAAGTTCAAATACTGTAGTAACAGTGGGTTTTCCATCTTTTACGATACTAATATCACAAGAGGTTCCTCCGATATCACAGCAAAGAATGTTTTTTTCTCCGATTTTACTTCCGAAGTGTGCACTCGAAACAGTACCGGATGATGGTCCAGAAAAGACAATTTTATGTGGGCGCTCTAGAGCAAAATCTGCTGGAGAGAGGTTGGCTGCACAATCAGCAAAATTGATTTCTCCGCCAAAACCAATCTTTCTTAACCCATTGATAAGGTTTTCAGAATAATCTTCATAAATTATTTTCATAAACACATCGATGACGGTGGTGGATGCCCTAGGGTACTCTTTGGCTAGAGGTGAGGTACTTGATGAGATAGAACATGGAATATCGCCTAATACTTCTTTGACCATTTGTTGTAATTTGATTTCATGGTCAGCATTTACGTATGCATTAATTAAACAAATAGAAACTCCTTGTACATTACACTTTTTAAGTATTTGTAGTTGTTTATATGCTTGTTCTTCGTCAAACGGAATTAATACTTCTCCATTGCTCATGATGCGTTCCTTTATTCCCCTTCTTAGATATCTTGGTACTAGCGGAGCACTCGCGTCACCAAAGGATCTGCGCCAATCGGCCGAAGTTTGTCCCTCAAGTGGTCGCCATGCACGTCCCATGTCTAGCATATCTCGATGTCCCTCTGTGGTTAAAAAAGCAATCTTGGGCAAATTGCGTGTTAATACTGCATTTAAGCCAGCGGTACTCGCGTGATTAAATACATCCATATTATTTGCTCCGACCAATTCAGCACCTTCGATAACTGGCAGTTCCATACTTTCTGGATTTGTAGGGACTTTAACCGCCGAAATTTTACCTTCCTTAATGGAGATAACATCTGTAAATGTACCACCAACATCAACCCCGATCATTCCGCTCATAAACATGCTCCTTCCGAATGATTAATTTTACGAACATACATTACGTTATTAAAATAGGAATCTATTATAATGTATCAGTCAGTGTACTCATAGAACCGAATAATCCTGCACGTTCTCTTTCAAGTGATGTTAAGCAGTTTTGACATTTCTTTACTTTCAACCAGCCACCTTCGCTTAAAACAGAGTAGACTTTAATATTTATACTTCTGCATTCAGGACAAGCTTCTCCAGTTACCAATTTTTTGTCTGCATTAATATAGGATTCATTTGGACGCAAAACAGGTTTCATTTGTATTCCTCCCATTTTTGAATTTTTAAAATTATTAAATCATTCTTCCCCCTTTGACCACCTCCTTACATGATTTAACTCATCAACATTCCGCCATTTACATCTAATGTAATCCCAGTAATCCAATTTGAAGCTTGAGACGATAAGAACAGTACAGACTCAGCAATATCCTCTGGTTCCCCTAATCTTTTTAGTGGAGACATTTCATCCCGATATGGCCAGTCTTCTGTCATGTTCGTTCTAACAGGTCCGGGCGCAACTGCATTAATATACACATTATGAGGAGCTCCATCTTGGGCAAACCATTTGACCATGGCATGGACACCGCCCTTAGAAGCTACATAATGAGGACCTGAAATAACTCCACCCACTTTTCCTGCGATGGACCCTACAGTAACTATTTTTCCATAGCCATTCTCTTTCATTTTTGGATATACAGCTTGACAACAAAGGAAGGTACCTTTTAAATTCACATTTTGTACAAAATTCCACTCTAATTCGCTAATATCATCAGAACCCGTTCGTTCACAAACACCTGCTGCCGTTACAAGGATGCTTATGTCGCCAAATGTTTCTACTGCCAATCGAACCATGTTTTGAATGTCTTCTTTCTTTGTCACATCACATTTAACCCCAATGGCATTACCGGCATTTTCTTTTATCAATAACACCGTTTCGTCAACAGAAGTTAAATCACTGGCAACGACATTCGCTCCTTCGCGCGCAAGAGCTATTGCAGTTGCTCTCCCAATTCCCCCAGAAGCGCCTGTAACAATGGCAGTTTGATTAGTCAAATCAATTTTCCCGCTTTTAAAAGTCATTCTTATTACTCCCTCGTTTTTTTTTAACAATCCATTTGCTTTTGAGGCTAAAAACCTTATTTAATTAGATTTAAGCTTTGGGCAATTTTTCTTACTCCCCCGCCTGCAGTCAAACCTGCATCAATGGCTAATTCTGCTCCAGTCACAAAAGATGAATCATCAGAAGCTAAAAATACAATCGATTTTGCGATCTCGTCTGCACTGCCAACACGATTTAAAGCAGTAATTTCAGAAAACCTTTCTGTTAACTCTTTCGCAGGATAAGTGAGCGGTGTCCATACAAACCCAGGGTGAACTGAATTTACTCTTATGTCCCATTCACCAAACTCCATTGCAGCGGCCTTCGTCATCCCACGAACAGCCCACTTACTAGCAGTATAAGCAGCAGCGAAATATCCTGTTAGTCCAGCAATGGATGAAACATTGATAATGGAACCCCCTTGACACACTTTCATCAATGGAGCTATATGCTTCATCCCGAGAAAGGTGCCCGTCTGATTAACCGCAATGACCTTACTCCAATCCTCTATTGTACAATCTGCAAAGCCAACCCGGTGGCTTATACCTGCATTATTTACTAGTATGTTGACTGAACCAAACTCTTTTTTTACTATATTGCATGCACTAATCCAGTCCATTTCAAGACTTACATCCATAACGATAGGTACTGTTTTAATGTCATACTTCCGTTCAATTTGTTTACTGGTTTCGAATAACTCATTCTCTAAAATGTCTGCTAAAGCAATCCTCGTGACGCCTTCTTCAGCAAAACTCTTACAAACTTCTGCACCTAATCCTCTTGCACTGCCGGTAACAAAAGCTATTTTACCTTTTAGTTTTTCAGCCATATTTTTGCATCTCCGAATTTAAAATAATCATAACCATCTTCAAAACACCTGAAAAACCCTCCAATCAATCTATCAAATTATTTCTGCTAGATTGTAAGATAGAAATTTTCTTTATCTATTCACTTTCATCTTTTTCATTTCTTCTACTAAAATTGGAACACCTTCTAAACAAGTATGAATCCCCAGCACACTAACCAATTGGAATACTTCCATAATTTCTTCCTTGGTTGCCCCGTATTTTAACGCATTTTTGATATGGACTCGTGTACCTGGATCATATAAATGAGTGGTGGCAGCATCAATCGCGATATAGATGAACTCCTTCACTTTTGGCTCCAATGTGCCTTTATTCCACGGAACAGAAGAAAACTCTAGATAGGCCTCAAAGAATTCATCATCCAGAAGTAAAAACTGATCCCAAAGCTCTGACCAATACCCGCGGGCTTCTTTGAATTGTTCTTTTAATTTTTCCTGTCTCACAGTTAGTTCCTCATTGAGTTCTACCCCGGCATTTTTTAGTTCGTCAACGAGAATAGGAATACCAGAGGTACAAGTATGGATCCCAAGTACACTCGTTAACATAAAAACTTCCATAATTTCTTCTGGAGTAGCCCCGTATCTGATTGCATTTTGCATATGGGCTTGGGTACCAGGCGAATATAAATGAGTAGTAGAAGCATCAATCGCCACATAAATTAACTCTTTCACCTTAGGATCAAGGGTTCCTTTTTTCCACGGGACTGCTGAAAATTTAATGTACTTTTCGAAAAAGTCTTCGTTTAATCTTAACGTATCCTCCCAAAAATCAGCCCAGTACCCTCTTTCAGCAATGAATTTTTCCTTTAGTTCTCTTTGTTTGTTAGTTAATTGTGTCATATGATCACTCCTTATCTAAAATAGATATTTTACATAGAATATTTGAAAAGCCTTAGATGGCATACAAATCATTACCTAGCCATTTCTAACAAATGGATAATATCAGCGTTCACTCCCTTTATACTTTTGCCTCCCCAAAGTAAACAGCAGACATTTCGTCAGAGTCCATCATCGATTTCAAGTATTGTACGTCGCCCTTTCCAACGATCTTTCCACGCTCTAGTACGTACCCAAAATCTGCGATACGCATGGCTAGTGCTGCCATTTGTTCGGAAACAATAATGGTAACCCCCATTGCTTTTAATTCATCTAAGTACTGATAAACTTGATCTACTACAATCGGTGCTAATCCTAATGATGGTTCATCAAGTAGTAATAATCGCGGTTTGGAAAGTATTGCCATTGAGATTATCAACAATTGCTGTTGACCACCACTTAATGTGCCAGCTAGTTGGTGCTTTTTTTGACCTAATATCGGAAATCGTTCATATACTTCAGTAATTTGTTTTAGCATATTTTTTTTATTTTCTTTTGAATTTCGAAAGTAAAAACCTAAAAGTAAATTGTCATGAACAGATTGATCCTTAAATAAGCGGCGTCCTTCCATTACATGTGCAATTCCGCGCTTAACTCTTTCTTCTACTGGTTTGGTCTGGATTGGGGTATCTTTGTAATAAATCTCACCTTGGTCTGGAATAATCAACCCGCTGATTGCGCTTAGCATGGTTGATTTCCCTGAACCATTTGCACCGATAATCGCAGTGATTTTTCCCTCTGCAATGTCTATAGAAATACCTTTCAAGGCGTTTATTGGTCCGTAGTTCACATGAAGGCCATTAATTTTAAGCATGTTTAGCCACTCCCAGATAAGCTTCAATTACTTGTTTATTTTGTTTCATACCCTTCATATCACCAGAGTAAATTTCTTCTCCAGAATCTAACACAAACACTCGATCTACTAGACTAGCGACAAATTCCATATGATGATCGATCAAGACAATTGGAATTCCTCTGCTCTTCACATATCGGATGAGTTGGATTAACAACTTTAACTCTGTCTCAGAAAGTCCTGCTGCCGGTTCATCTAACAAGAGAATTTTAGGTTCTGCTAAAATCGCTCTTGCTACCTCGACGATTCTTTGAATTCCATATGGTAGATTGCCTACTTGATCATCCGCGTAATGAGCAAGTTCAGATAAATCCATGATTTGCTCCACTTTTACTAGCATTTCTTGTTCCTCTACCAGACTCCGTTTGAAATTTATCGTACAAGACAGAATCCCAGACTGATATAAGCGGTGATTTCCAAGAAGTAAATTTTCGCGAACCGTCATGTTTGCGACATTATGTGGATCCTGGAACGTACGGATAATTCCTCTGTTTGCAATGTAATGGCTTTGTTTATTTGTGATGTCATGGTCTTCAAAGGAAATCTTCCCCGAAGTAATGGGATAGATTCCGCTGATTAGATTTACGAGCGTACTTTTTCCCGATCCATTAGGGCCGATTAAACCTAGAATTTCCCCTCGATAGAGTTTAATAGAGATCCCATTTAATGCTCTTAAACCAGAAAAGTCTTTAATGACATTGGTTGTTGTAAGAATCGGTTGATTGCTTCTATTTGCTTCTGAATCGATAATTTCTCTTTTTGCCAGTACATTATGCACAGGTAATGGAGACTTTTCCTTATGTTTAAGGTTTTTATAGAGGCTAGTTCTTAAATTCAGTACACCAGCAAAGCCTTGTGGAATGATTAAAAAGGAAACAACTAAAAGGAAAGCATAAATCATCAATTGATATTCCTGGATAAATTGAAGCTTATTGGGTATAAAGGTTAGGAAGCCTGCACCCAAAATCGGACCTATGATTGTTCCGAATCCTCCAAGAATCCCCATTACTAGAATTTCGATTGATTGCATCATTCCAAACGAATTCGAGCCAATATATCCCATTAAGTGCGCATACAAAGCCCCGGCAACACCTGCCATTAACGCACTTACTGTATATGCTAATTGTTTAACATATTGTGGGGAGATTCCAATACTGGCTGCACTTAGCTCACTGCGGTGTACTGCTAGGAAGGATCTACCGAAATACGATTGAACAAAGTTTTTGAACATCCATAAAAAGAATACAACGATGATTAAAACAACCCAGTAGTAATACGCTAGTCCCATTGGAATTCCTAAGAAGGTGAATGTACCAAGTTGGGGAGATGGAATCCCACTCAATCCCATTACTCCTCCTGTAACAGAAGACCATTCTTTGGCAACCTCTTGAATAATAAACCCAAATCCTAGAGTCATCATCGCTAGGTAAAATTCTTTTACTCGTCCAGCAGGGAAGGATAACAAATATCCGACCAGTCCATTTACAAGCGCAGTTACCAAAATGGTCACAACTAAAGACAACCCGAAATTTGTCATCAAGATTCCCGATGTATAAGCACCAATCGCATAAAATGCAGCATGACCTAAAGAAATTTGTCCAGCAAAGCCACTTAGTAAGTTAATACTTTGGGCAAGGAGAATATTAATTCCCCAGAAGATAAATAATTGAACATCATTTACAGCAAAAACAAATGGGATAAAAGCAAATAACAGAAACAAGACCAGCTTTGTAAAATGACTATCCGTGATTTTATGGAATGTACTCTTTGTCATACTTTTTGGACCACCTTCACTCCAAAGATCCCGTCAGGTTTAAGGGCTAAAATAATAATCAAAATCAAAAATGCTACTCCATGCTCAGCAGAGGTTGAGATATAGCCCCCGACTAATTTTTCAATGACTCCAAGCATTAGACCACCAAACAAAGCTCCTTTGGAACTACCGATTCCACCTAAAACAGAAGCAACAAAGCCTAAAACCATGATGTTCATTCCAAATTCAGGAGTGATGGTCCCATAGATTGGTGCAATCAGAATTCCAGCAACTCCTGCTAATAAAGCACTGATCATAAATGACAAAGTCATGACCATCTTTGATTTAATCCCCATGACTCTAGCAAAGTTCGGGTCATGAGCAACTGCTTTCATTGCTTTTCCCCAAATGGTTTTATTGATAATCACTTCCATTATTAGCATAATGACTAATGCCATGACTAAAACAAGTAAATATTGAGCCGATAATTGAATTCCAAAAATCGAAACATAATCCGTCGCTTTAAAGATAAATGGTGGAAAAGCTAATGCTTGAGCGCCCCATATTTTTGAAGCTAAAGCCTGTAAAAACAGACCTACACCAAGTGTTGAGACTATCCATCCCATACTAGTTGGATATTTTAATAGAGGTCGAATGGAAAATCTTTCCAGAATAAATCCTAAGAGAATAATTATAAAAAATCCTAAAGGGATGGAAACGATCCATGGTAACCCATTCAATAAAAATGACAACACCAGCATGGAACAAAACATAATAAATGGACCATGACCAAAGTTTACAACCTTTGTGGTCCAAAACGTGATATTAAAACCGTGTGCAATAAGGGAATACACGGCACCGACACATAATCCAGTAAAAATTAACTCTAAGGCGAACTCTAAACTAGACACCGTAATGACCTCCTAACACGAATTCACTTCCAATTAAATCAACTACTGGCTGAATACGATTTAAGCACCCAACCAGTATAGGATTTTTACCTTACAAAACATTTACTAATCATCCTAAGGGAAGTGAAGGACCCTTCACTGATAGTAATTTCACTTTACTTATATGGGACTAGCTTAATGTCCTTGCCTTCTTTGACATATTTAAATAAATTGAGTGCTTCTTCTGAGATAGCATGATGCTTTTGCCCACTAAATGAATAGGTCGCATTTACCCCTTTATAGTCTTTAATGGATTCTAAAGATTTGATGATATCTTCTGATTTCGTACTTTTGGCATTTTTAATTGCTTCAAACAGAACATTGGCACCATCATAAGCATTCGCTACGTTTAAAGACATAAAAAGCTGCGGGTTTTCTTTGTCATTTCCCCAGTATCGGTCGACACCATATTTTTCTTTATAAGCATTCGCAAATATTTGTGCTTCAGTTGATAATGGATCTTGCCCAAGAGCTCCAACCATCGATCCAATGGTCCCAAGAACTAAATCACCAGCTCCTTCTACATATGGAAGTGACAGTGCACCATTTGTTGCGACTAGTGGCACGTTAAGCCCTAAGCGATCCATCCCTTTTTTAATATTTGCTAGGTCAGCGCCCAGTCCTACGACAACGACTACCTCTGCCCCAGCATTCTTAATTTTTGATAATTGCGAGGTCATATCAGAAACACCCTGATTGTATTCTTCACGAGCAACTGGTTTAACCTTGAAATCCTTTTCTAACATTTCTGTAATCAAATCAATCCCAGAATTTCCATAAGCTGTACTTTCATGAAGTAAAGCAATCTTTTTCCAGTTTTCACCGGTGAATTTTCCTAGAACATGTGCCTCTACGTCATTCTGTAAGGCAAATGAGAAGACATTTTTTCGTGGTGGTTGATCAGTTCCATTTGGGTAGGTTACTGCAATCGTTTGTGGGACAATGTTCATATGAACAATCCCTTTGGCTTCTGTAATCGGAACAGTGGCCAATCCTGGACCACTTCCTGCAGGACCAATAAGGGCAACAACCTCTGGATCTGCGATTAATTGTTGAACATTCGTTGCAGCTTTATCAGGAACTAATTGATCGTCTAAAATTTCAATTTCGATTTTCTTGCCGTTAATTCCACCATTTTTATTCCATTCATCGATGGCTAATTTAACCCCACGTTTATTTCCTTCCCCGTATTCACTATAAGGACCTGTAATCGCGGAGGTCATACCGATTTTAATCTTCCCTTTATCAGAATCACCTTTTGATCCACTTGAAGAATTCGTAGAACTGTTAATTGCTGAATTACTGCAAGCTGTTATGAATAACAAGATAAATCCGAGCACGATTAACGAAAGCCTTTTCATCTTTAACGCCCCCAAACATATTAATAAGATCTAGGCATTCCCAAGTTATGCTGAGCAATAAAGTTTAAAATCATTTCTTCTGATACTGGTGCAATTTTAAAGAGGCGAACATCTCTCCATATTCGTTCAACATGATATTCTTTTGCGTAGCCAAAGCCTCCCAGTACTTGCATCGCTCGATCACAAAGTCCAAATGCGGCTTTGCCGGCAATTAATTTTGCAGTATTTGCTTCTGCTCCATTCGGGATGGATTGATCATAAAGCCAAGCTGCCTTGTAGTTCATTAGCTGAGCAACATTGATTTCCGCACTCAGCTCAGCAAGAGGAAATTGAATTCCTTGGTAGGCACCAATTGGTGTATTATTAAAAACAACTCTCTCTTTTGAATAATCTACTGCTAGTTTAAGGGCCAGTTCTCCTGTACCTACTAGGCCAGCCGTTGTGACAATTCGTTCAGCGTTTAGTGTATCAACAAGATAACGCCAGCCTTTTCCTTCTTCACCAATTAAATTGTCTTTATGAACTTTTAAGTTCTCGATAAACACTTCATCAGATTGAACACAATGTGTCCCAACTTTTTCAATTGGCTGCGTAACAATCGCAGAATCTTTTGAATCGACTAAAAACAAACTAATGCCATCCGTTTTCCTTTGAACGTCTTCCTTTTTTGTTGTCCTCGCCACAAGTAGCATCTTGTCAGCAACATTCACACCTGAAATCCAAGTCTTCTGACCATTAATGATATAATGATCACCCTCTTTCCTGGCGAAAGTAGTAATCTCAAGAGAATTACTTCCTGCATTAGGTTCTGTAAGGGCCATACAGAAATTCATCTCACCTGAAGCAATTTTAGGTAAGTATTCTCTTTTTTGAACTTCGCTCCCATGACGTTCAATTGTTATGCCTCCGAATATGGGTGTCAGCATAAATAGCTGACCAACTGTTGAACCTGCACCTGCTTTTGAAAGTTCTTCGATTACCATCGCCATTTCAACTAGGCCTAAACCAACACCTCCATACTCCTCGGAAATTGAAACACCTATATAGCCGTTTTTCCCCAATTCACTCCATAATTCATGTACAAACTCATGCTTTGCATCTTTTTCCCGCCAATATTCCAAGCCAAAGTCATTGGCAATTTTTCTAACACCTTCTTTTAGCATTAATTGATCTTGAGTGATTTCAAAGTTCATTATGCTCGCTGCCTCCTATTTTCTCTTAATTCCCTTTTTAGGACTTTTCCTGAAGGATTTCTCGGTAATTCATTCACAAATTCAATTTCTTGTGGAACTTTATATTTTGCTAGTTTTTCCTTGCATAAGGATAGGAGTTCTGCTTCTATTATGTTCTCATCTTTCTTCGCAACAATGAAAGCTTTTGGAACTTCTCCCCATTTTGGATGAGGAATTCCAATCACGGCAGCTTCTAACACGAATGGATGCTCATATAGAACCCTTTCTACCTCAAGTGTTGCGATATTTTCTCCGCCACTAACGATCATATCCTTTTTACGATCAGTGATGTATAAATAGCCTTCTTCATCCACGTAGCCCATATCTCCGGTATGAAACCATCCGTTTCGAATCGACTTTTTGGTTGACTCTTCGTCTTGCCAATATCCTTTTGTTACCTTTGGTCCTCGAAAGACAATCTCACCAATTTCACCAGGCGGGACTTTGTTTCCATCGTCATCAACAACTCTCATATCCAAGTGAATGCAAGGTTTTCCCACGGAGCCAAGCTTTTCAAATGTTTTGGAGCGTGGGAGGAAAGTATCACCAGAAACGGTTTCTGTTAACCCATATGCATCGCAAAACCAGGCATTTTTAAATAGCTTCTGAACCCTTTCAATTAATGGTTCTGGCATCCTTTCTCCTCCAGCAATGATGAAACGAATCGAGTCAAGATTATATCGATGGGCCTGTTCGAATTGAAGTAACATATTGACCATGGCTGGTGCTAACCAAATATTGGTTGGCTTTTCTTGCTCAATTGCAGCGAGTACTTGCTCAGGATCAAATTTCCTTAAGATCACTACACTCCCACCCCGATATAGAACCCCTGTTGAAGGAAGATCCAATCCTCCTACATGGTAAAGGGGACCAACGATTAACGTTTTATCATCTGGTCCAATGTTGAAGTTCCAAATGTGACCTATATTTTTCCAATACAAGTTTTCAAACGATATTTTGACTCCTTTTGGTCGAGAGGTTGTTCCAGACGTATACATTAATCGATGTAAATCGTTTAATTCTACATGTGCGTCTAAAACTTGTGTACCTAGATTGGAATCTATTAATTTCTGATAGGACTTCCATGATTTATCCTCTGTCACCGATAGGGAAACATAATGTTGAAGTTCCGGCAAATTTTCTCTGATGCTATCGATTTCATTATGGAAGTCATCTTCACTGATAAGGGCTTTAGCTCCCGCATTTCCTAAGATATAAGCAAGTTCATCTGGAGCTAAGCGAAAATTAAGCGGCAGAAAGATCGCACCGATACGATTGACTGCAAATATAGTTTCGAAAAATTCTGAACAATTATAAACTAAAATCCCTACACGGTCGCCTTGTTCGATGCCAAGAGAGAGAAGCCCTTGTGCTAACGCATTCACTCGATCATTCAGCTCTTTGTATGTAATTCGTTTATTTTCATAAACAATTACCTCTTTATAAGGATTTTCTTCGGCCCATTTGTTAACGACAGATGAGAAGTTGATATTTCCTTCAATACTCAATGTCCTCTCCCTCCTTAGACAATTATCTTCCCAAATAATTGGGTTTCCTTTTTTCTAAAAATGCACTTAAACCTTCCACACGATCTTCTGTACTAAAGTTAACAAGCCATGCTTCTGCTTCTAAACTTAATGCATTATCAAGGGAAATTTCACTGCCTTGGTTAATCGCTTTTTTAGACTGAATCACAGCCATTGGACTATTAGCCAATATACTCTCAGCTAGTTCTACACAGCTACTCATTAGTTCATCGTGTGGGACAATTCGGTTCACAATCCCTAATTCTTTTGCTTCGTGGACAGAAATGCGTCTTCCGGTAAAGACTAATTCCTTCGCAACACCTTTTCCTACTAATCTTACTAATCTTTGAGTTCCTCCCCAGCCTGGATAAAGTCCGATACAAACCTCAGGGAGACCTAATTTCGCCTTATCTGAAGCAATGCGAATATCACAAGCCAATGCTAACTCGGTTCCGCCTCCTAATGCATAGCCATTAATCGCAGCAATGACTACTTTGTTGCTGTTCTCTATTTTGCTTAATACGCATTGTCCTTTATAAACAAATCTTTCACCTTCGATTACACTCATTCGTTTCATTGCATCAATATCTCCGCCAGCCACGAATGCTTTCTCACCACCGCCTGTGATGATGACAACACGAATCTTTTCATCTTTTTCAATCACATTAAAAGTGGTTTCTAACTCTTCTAAAACCTCATCATCAATCGCATTTAACACATCTGGACGATCAATTGTGATGGTGGCAATTCCAGACCCGATTTGGGTGCGAACATATTTTACTTTTTCCATACATATCTCTTCCTTTCTATACATGAATTCCTTTACCCATACTTGCTAAAGCTGCCTCTAGCAAACCTTCGGATAAAGTAGGGTGCGGGTGGATTGTTGCTGCTATTTCCTCAGTTGTCGCTTCAAGGTTTATAGCTAGTACTCCTTCTGAAATTAATTCGGATGCATTCGTTCCGACAATATGAATCCCGAGGATTTGATTATATTTTTTATCGCGAACGACTTTTACAAATCCCTCTGCTTTTCCATTTGTTAATGCTCGCCCATTGCCGTTAAAATAGTACTTACCAATCTGGTAATCTAGATTTTTTGTGTTCGCCTCTTTTTCGGTAAGACCAACAGACGCGATTTCAGGGGACGTGTAAATACAACGGGGAATCAATTCGTAATTCATTCTTTTTTGATATCCCATGCAATTTTCAGCGGCGACCATTCCTTGTGCTGAAGCAACATGTGCTAAATTTTCTTTACCTGTTATGTCCCCGATTGCGAAAATGGATGGGATACTTGTACGAAGTGATTCATCGACCATAACTCCCCCATTTTCTTCTTCAAGTCCTATTGCTTTTAGCTTTTCTAGTCTAGCTTTCCTACCAGTTGCTACAAGAATCTCTTTGACAACAATTTCTTTATAATGATCTTTGTGTTCGATATATAAAGTCTTTTCACCATTTTCTTCTTTAATTTCTTTTACTTGTGAAGAGGTTAGGATTTCGACTCCATCTTTTTTAAGTGATTTTTTTAGGAATTGAGCGACATCAAGATCCGCTCCTGGCAGAATTTCGTTTTCACTCTCAATTAACACGACTTTTACACCAAATGGAGCATAGATACCAGCAAATTCACAGCCAATGGCCCCTGCCCCGATAATCGCAATACTTTCAGGTAATTCCGTCATGGAAAGAGCCTCTTTGCTTGCCCATGGTTTAGCATTTTTTAAACCTGGAATGTTCGGAATATGGGCCTCTGAACCTGTAGCTAAAATAATATTTTTACTAGTAATGGTTTCTATTTCCCCATTGCTCTTGGTGACCTTCACCTTATTTGGAGAGACGATTTCGCCTACCCCATTTATAACAGTGACCTTATCTTTCTTCAGCAAATGACTAATTCCTTTTTGAAGCTGCTGTATAAGCGTTTCCTTTTTCTTCATCAGTTTTGCAAAATCTATCGTTGGTGGTGGATAATAGACACCAAATTCCGATGAAAAGGTATGGATTTTGGTCAGTTCTGCTCCTTTGAGTAGTGTTTTAGTGGGAATGCACCCTGCATTTAAACAAACTCCACCGAGCTCATTCCGTTCAATTAAAACGACTTTTCCTCCTAATTGAGCAATACGGAGTGCTGCAAGATAACCACCTGGACCGCCGCCAATTACAGCA
This sequence comes from Neobacillus vireti, assembly GCF_001026695.1. Taxonomy (GTDB): domain Bacteria; phylum Bacillota; class Bacilli; order Bacillales; family Cytobacillaceae; genus Neobacillus; species Neobacillus vireti. Next base: position 150,592 of record NZ_LDNB01000017.1, on the reverse strand, counting down.
GCATCATAGCCAGGTGAGGCGGTTTCATTTGAAGGGCTTTTTAACACTTCATTTGCAGAAGGAAGGGCAATATTTTCCTTTTCATCCCGGTATGAATGGGTGGTATGCAAAGTGGCTAATGTTTCCCCAACGAGAACTTCCTCACCTTCTTGCTTTATAATGCTTACAATTACTCCACTTTCTGGTGCCTCTACTTCTATTGTCATTTTCTCTGTCATTAATTCTGCAATGGTGTCATTTTTCTTCACTTTTTCACCTTCTGCAACTAACCATGTGGTGACAGTTGCCTCCGTCATCGTTAGACCTGCTTTAGGAACAATAATATCCATTTTCATTTCTCCTAGTTTTGAAGTGACAGAATATCTTCTGGATTTTCAATAAAATGTTTAAGTTCACCCAAAAATTCTGCTGCCGGTGCCCCATCCATAACACGATGGTCAAATGAAAGGGATAAAACCATCGTTTTTCCGATACGGATTTGACTGTTTTCTACAATAATATCTTCTATTATTCTACCAATGCCAAGTATCGCACTTTCAGGTTGGTTGATCACGGGGGTAAAAGCATCCACCTCATACATCCCTAAATTACTAATAGTAAATCGACTGTTTTCGGTATCGGTTCGTTTCAACTTTCTTGTTCGCGCCCTGTTCACTTTATCTTTCACGTCAAAAGAGATTTGTTCAAGCGATTTTTGATCCGCATTGTGAATCACTGGAACAATTAATCCTTCTTCCCGGGCAACGGCAATCCCAATATTAATATCGTTATGATAGGTAAGCATCTCTTCCTCTAACGAAACATTGATTATAGGGTGCTTGCGCAGGCTTTCAGCAACAATTTTTACAAATAAATCTGTAAAACTAATTTTGATTTTATGTTTTTCCATATAAACGTTTCGGTAGTTAACTAAATGCGTTGCTTCGGTTTTTACTGTAAGTGTCACGTGAGGAGCATTTCTCTTACTATCAGTCATCCTTTTGGCAATTACTTTTCGAATTCCCGCTAAACGTAATTTCTTTTTGTCAGTGATGTTATTTGATTGTTGGACTTTTATTAAGATATCAGCACTGACAATTTTCCCGTCCATGCCGCTTCCTTGTACTTGTTCTATACTAATATTTTGAATATTGGAAATATTTTTTGCGAGTGGAGTGATTTTTCTATGTTGTTTCTTAGTTGGAGTTAAATCTTTAATCTGACTATTAATTTTTTCAGTATAATGAATGACATCTTGCTCGATAATTCGTCCATTAGGACCGCTTCCTTCAAAATGATCTAGCGCAATTCCTAATTTATTCGCATAGGCTCTTGCTCTAGGGGAGGCAAAGGTAGGTTTAGCTAATAACGAAGTCAAAATCCCTTCCTCCTTTATTAATGGCTGGCGAATGAGAATTGGCGGCCAACACAAATTTTTTTGACTGCATTAATGATATCGTTTTCATTTGGCAAATAATAGTTTTCAAGTGGTTTACTATACGGGACAGGTGTAAATGGTGCACCAACACGTTGGATTGGGGCATCCAAATAATCAAAGATATCTTCTTGAATCATGGCCGCAATTTCTGCACCCACTCCGCCAATTTTTACTGCTTCATGTACAATGATTAGTCGACCTGTCTTTTTAACGGATTGTTTAATGGTGTCTGTGTCCAAAGGTGTAATGGTTCGTGGATCAATAATCTCAGCAGATATTCCGTTATTTTCAAGAGTTTCTACAGCTGCCAATGCTTTGTTTACCATCTGGCCTACGGCAACAATGGTAACATCAATTCCTTCTTTGACAATTTTCGCCTTTCCAAATGGAATCGTATAATCTTCTTCGGGTACTTCCCCTTTCATCCCATATAAAGCTTTATTTTCAATGAACACAACAGGATTATTATCACGAATCGCTGTTTTCAATAAACCTTTTGCATCATATGGATTCGAGGGCATTACTACTTTTATCCCTGGAATATGAAATAGAAGCGCTTCCAAACTTTGTGAATGTTGAGGACCGGCATTTAAACCTGCTCCACCTTGGGTCCTAATCACTAATGGCAATGCCATTTGTCCCCCAGACATATATCTCATTTTGGCGGCTTGATTGATAATTTGATCGAAACAAACGGCAATAAAATCCATAAACATGATTTCAATGACCGGTCTCAATCCTGTAGAGGAGGCACCTACAGCCATTCCGACGATTGCTGATTCACTAATCGGTGTGTCGATGACACGTGCTGAACCAAATTCAGCAATCAATCCTCTCGTGATTCCAAAGGATCCACCAGCATTGCCTACATCTTCGCCTGCAATAAAAACAGTCGAATCCTTCTGCATTTCTTCTCTTAGCGCATTATTAATGGCTTTGTTATATCGAATGAGCATGATTCCACCTCCTATTAAGCGTAGACATCTTCTAATGTAGACAATTCATTCGGAAAAGGGCTTTCGCGCGAAAACTTTTCTGCTTCATCGAGTTCTAGTTTGACAGCTTCTTCAATCGAAACGAGTGAACTTTCCTGGATATGATATTCAGAAGTTAGGATGGAACGGAAATTTTTAATAGGATCATTTTTCTTCCATTCGTCAATTTCACCTTCTGGTCGATAACGTTGTGGATCGCCTTCAAAATGGCCGCTCCAGCGATTGGTTACACATTCAACTAGGAAAGGTCCTTCTCCATTTCTTACTCGATTTATGATTGGTTTCATTGTTTGATAGACTTCTACCACATCATTTCCATTTACTAGAAAGCTCTCAATGCCATAGGCTCCTCCTCTTTCTACAATGGTTTTTACTGGTAAATGAGTTTCCCGAGGGGTAAATTCTGCATACTGATTACTTTCACAAACAAAGATAATCGGTAGTTTAAGAACTGAGGCCATGTTAACCGCTTCGTGAAAATAGCCAATTCCTGTAGCTCCTTCACCGAAGAAAGGAATCACGACCTGACCTTTATTATTCGTTTTGGCTGTAATCCCAGCCCCAACTGCAATCGGCATACCTGCTCCAACAATCCCATTTGCTCCAAGAATCCCTATTTCAACATCGACGACATGCATCGAACCGCCTTTTCCTTTACAATAGCCGGTTTCTTTTCCAAATAACTCTGCCATCATTTTTTTTACATCTGCACCTTTTGCAATACAATGTCCATGTCCTCTATGTGTACTCGTAATATAATCTTCCTTTGATAGATTTTCACAAATTCCAGATGCTACTGCCTCTTGACCTATGTACAAGTGCAAAAATCCTGGTATCAGCCCATCTGAGAACAAACTAGAAACTCTTTCTTCAAACCCGCGAATCTTGACCATTGTTTGATAAAGGGACATTAACTCCTCATTCGGAATGTGGCTCAACCCTTCTTCCCCCTTTTTAAGCTTTATCTTTTTCATTTAGAATTCCGTTTTTGATGATGTTCAAATAAATTCTTGCTAGTTCATCCATTGGCTTTTCACCATTTGGGTTATACCAATGATACATAAAGTTACTAGCACCTAAGATAAAAAAACTAGAAATTCGGCTATTTTCTATATTAAAAACGCCATTTATTCTTCCTTCTTCTAAAACGTTAATGAAAATGCTTTCATAGTCATCTCTTTTATTCATAACAATCTTATAATTCTCGGGCGATAAATTATTGTACTCTTTATAAAAGATGGTGATATCATCCTTATAATCCTTAATAATTTCTAAGTGTGTTTTTAATAATTTTACTAGCTTCTCTTCGGTTGGAAGTGACTCTTCTTCGATTAACTTCAACTTCGAATAACCTTCAGATATAAATCGTTCGTGGAGCAAAAAAAGAATTTCCTCTTTACTTTTTAGATAATGATATAACCCCCCTTTCGTGATTCCTGCTGCATCTGCAATATCTTGAATTGAGGTTCTATTAAAGCCATTTTTTACAAACAGCGTTAGCGCAGCATCTAATATTTCTACTTTTCGATCTTGGCCTTTACTCTGCAATACATTTGTCATTTTAGAAAACCGCCTTAACTAGATTCACTTAATACCAAAAACCGACCGGCTGTCCGGTTTATTTATTTGTTATTAGCATACCGGCTGTCCGGTTTTTTGTCAATAATATTTTAATAATCATTTGAATTTTTAGAAAAATATAATTAACTGTTTGAAGGATCAAGTCGTTTCATGGTACAGAGATTTTAAGGAGTGCACAAAAAACCCTCCATTTTTAAGAGGTTTAATTTTTAACCTTTTCTTTTTTGGTTTACCCATCATTGCAAATCCAATTGCTAGAAGACAAAAAAATTCGAAGTCGGCATGGACCGACTTCGAATGTGATTAGAATGGATTGGTTGCTAAAAGGCTTGCGGTTTTGATATAAACTCGCGGATGTAATTTTAATTGGGAAACGATAAATTCAGCAATATCTTCAGGTTGCATATATTTTTCATCATCGTTTTCTGCGATTAAATTGGTTTTGACAGCCAGTTCTGTAGCTACCGTGCTAGGAGTTAGGCCCGTCACTCGGATATTGTTTCTCCGGACTTCTTGTGCTAATGATTCAGTTAGACCAATTACTCCAAATTTAGATGCGCTATATGCACTAGAAGTAGCAGCACCATTCAACCCATTAGTCGATGAAATATTAATAATATCACCGCCATTTTTTTCGATTAACTGTGGAAGTACAGCACGAGTTACATAATATGTACCCATTATATTGACATCAATGATTTTCTTCCATTCCTCTGGATCCATTTCTAAAAGAGTTGCAAATTTTCCAATTCCGGCATTATTTATTAGAATATCCGCCGTGCCCAACTGGTTTGTCAATTTTTCAATGGCTTGATTTACTTCTTCTAAGGATGAAACATCAACTGCAGCATATGCTACTTTAACTCCCAAACCTTCAACTTCACTTGCCACTTCCCTTAAAGCAGCTTCTGTTCTTGCAAGCAAACCAACATTTATCCCTTCATTTGCTAATGCAATCGCAATCGCCTTGCCAATTCCTCTTCCAGCACCAGTTACAAACGCAACTTTTCCTTTTAATGATTGTCCCACTACAAACAACTCCTTCGATAAACTATCATTCCCTACTTTTCCATTATATATTGAGGAAAGCAGCCATTCTAAAATTATGCCTGCAAGGTTGATTTAAAGTAGTGCCTTAAGTGAATTTTTCAACAACGCGACAATCTAGTAACCGTCATATTCCTTTTAAAGTCCACCCAATTCAGGTAAGATTTACTAGGAGACTTGTAACAAAGAGGAGTTTTTTTCGTATGGATGTGACAAATGTAACGACATTGCTTGTAACCATTGTTCTCATCGGGAATATTGTGCTTGCGGGTGTGGTTGTGTTTATAGAACGAAGAGACATTGGTTCTACATGGGCCTGGCTGATGGTCCTTTTCTTTATTCCAATCGTGGGATTTTTAGTTTATCTGTTCCTGGGAAGGCAATTAAAACAGAGGAATTTTTACCGTTTATCAGCTGAAGAAAGAAACTATCTTCAATCAACTGTAAAAGAACAAATTCAACAGCTGCAAAACAGGCGTTTTTTCGACTATAAACTGCTAACAAAACATTCTGATTTGCTCTTGATGAACTTGAACTCCTCCAATGCATTACTGTCGATGTACAATGAAATTGAGATTTTCAGTGATGGTCATAAAAAATTTCATGCTTTGTTTGAAGATATTAAAAATGCGCAAGAAGAGATTCATCTGCAATATTACATCATACAGCGCGATTCCCTTGGAAAAAGACTGCGCGATGAACTGACAAAAAAAGCTAAAGAAGGGGTCAAGGTCCGGGTTCTCTATGACGAAATTGGTTCTAAAAGGATTTCTCCTGGTTTTTTTAAAGAACTCATTCATTATGGCGGTGAAGTTGAGGCCTTTTTTCCCTCGTTTCTTAAATTGATCAATTTTCGCATAAATAACCGGAATCACCGAAAAGTTTGTATCATCGACCGAAAGATTGCTTTTATCGGCGGCTTTAATATCGGAAATGAGTACTTGGGCTTGGATAAAAAATTCGGCTACTGGCGTGATACCCATCTAAGAATTAAAGGTGAATCGGTGAATCAATTACAAGGAAGGTTTCTTTTAGACTGGAATTATGCTGCCAAGAATAAATTGAACCTTGAGCCCTATGCTGTACCAATGGAAAAACCAGAAGGGAATAGTCCTGTTCAAATCATTGCAAGCGGACCAAACTCTGAAACGGAACATATCAAAAATATGTATATTAAACTGATTATGGCGGCTAAAAAAACCGTATACATCCAATCCCCGTATTTTGTTCCTGATACCAGCTTTATGGATGCCTGCAAAATTGCCTTGCTTTCAGGTGTTGATGTTCGAATTATGATACCTAGTAAAGGGGATTTTCCCATAGTTTATTGGGCAACCTTGGCATACACTGGTGAACTGGTCGATTACGGCGCAAAAATTTACTTGTATGAGAAGGGATTCATCCACGCAAAAACGATTGTAGTAGATCAGGAAGTGGCTTCTGTTGGGACTGCCAACATCGACAAACGCAGCTTTCAATTAAATTTTGAGGTGAATGCCGTAATATACGATGAAAAAGTCGCTAAACAGCTTAGTGATTTGTTCCTGCAAGATTGTCATGATAGCTCTCAACTGACAATGCGAAAATATAAAGAGCGCTCCATGTCTATCAAGTTTAAAGAGGCCATCTCACGTCTTTTATCGCCTATATTGTAAAAAACTTGGCACCCCATTGAGTACCGAGTTTTTTACGAATGTGGTCAGTCAACTGGTGCGTTAGCTTTGGTTTACCGGGGGACTGTCCCCAATGTCCGGATTCTAACCAATAATTTTTAAAAGTAATTTTTAATATAAAAATAGAAATAGACGCAATCCTTTTATAGAATTACGCCCATGAAAAACTGGCACATTAACCAATTAGCTTGTAAAAATTAACATGCCTCAACTAGTATAGCAATTCCTTGCCCTCCCCCAATACAGAGAGAAGCAATCCCGAAACGTCCGTTTATTCTCTTTAATTCTAGTATAAGTGAATATAAAATCCTCGCCCCGCTTGCTCCAACAGGGTGTCCAAGAGCGATTGCTCCCCCGTGAACATTTGTCTTTTCCCGGTTTAAACCCAGTTCCCTCTCAACAGATAAATACTGTGAAGCAAAAGCTTCATTTACTTCCAACAAATCAATATCATGAATCGTTAAATTTTCCTTATTTAAAAGTTTTTGAATAGCAGGAATGGGGCCGATTCCCATTAATGTAGGTTCGACACCTGCAATGCTCCAGGAAACAATACGGGCAAGCGGTGTCTTAGTATTTTTAGAAATAAACGAGTCACTAGCAACCACAAGGGATGCAGCCCCATCATTAATTCCACTGGCATTCCCTGAGGTAACCGTTCCTTCCGTCTCAAATGCAGGTTTTAGTTTTCTTAACGCTTCTATATTAGTACTCTCCCGAATATGCTCATCTTCTGTTATCAAGAAACTTCCTTTTCTATTCTTTATTTCAACTGGAACAATTTCTTTTTGGAATACACCACTGTTTCTCGCAGCAGATGCCCTTTGTTGACTTTGTAATGCATATTCATCTTGATCTTCCCGTGAAATATTATATTTCTTAGCTATATTTTCAGCTGTAATCCCCATACCAATTCCACTATATTCATCCGTGAGCGTAGCCCACAACATATCATCTAATTGCGGACTCTTTAAGCCTGTTCCAAAGCGGCTCCCATACATTACATAAGGAGACTGGCTCATATTTTCAGTTCCACAAGCTAAACCAGCTTCACCCTCCCCTAATATGATTGACTGGGCAGCAGAAATTACTGCTTGCAAGCCTGAGCCGCACAAACGGTTAACCGTTAAGGAAGGGCTTGTAATTGGAAGTCCTGATTTTAAGGCAATATGCCTGCTTAGATAGGAAGCATTACGGGCAGTATGGATAACGTTCCCTACAACAGAGAAGTCAATATGGTCTGGTTCTATACCACTTCGTCTGATCGCCTCTTTACTTGCAGTCACCCCGAGATCTGTGGCGCCCACATCTTTTAACACTCCTCCAAATGAACCAAACGGTGTCCTGGCTCCTTCTAAAATATAGATATCTTTCATTTTCTTCATCCCTTCTTATTTAAATCGTACTGTCATCCCTTTTGCTACTTGGATTTCTCGGCAATTACCATAATCCCAAACCTTTTCTGACCATTTTTTATTAATTAATAGGAATAAAACCCCTTCTTGGTTTTTCGTCCTAAGTAGCCGCTCCGAACCATTTTACGTAAGAGTGGAGCTGGGCGGTATTTACTATCTGAAAACTCATCGTATAAAACATCCATCACCTGTAAGCACACATCTAAACCGATTAAATCGGCTAAAGCTAGTGGACCGATCGGATGACTTGCACCTAATTTCATTGATTGATCAATTTCTTCAGCCGATGCGACTCCTTCCATCAATAGAAATACAGCTTCATTTATCATTGGGACTAACATTCGGTTTACAACAAAGCCAGGGGCTTCATTCACTTCAATCGGTACTTTTCCAATTGAATGTATAAACTCTTTACTTCTCGTTACAATCCTATCATCTGTCCGGTGCCCGCGAATGACTTCTACTAGTTTCATTATGGTTGGCGGATTAAAAAAGTGCAGTCCTATTACTTGATCTCGTTTTTCTATATACGACGAAATTTCGCTTATACTAATCGATGAAGTATTTGTAGCTAATATAGTTTTTTCATCACTGATTTTATCCATTTGTTTAAAAACGGCACTTTTAATCTCCTTCTTTTCAGGTACAGCCTCGATGATGAGATCAAAACAAGCGTGTGGAAAGGTAGAGGTTGGTTCTAGATGTTTTAAAGTGGTTTCTTTTTGTTGTGCATCTATTTTTCCCTTTTCTTCTAAAGAATTAAGCTGCTTTTCAATGCTGTCTATTCCCCTATCAAGCTGGTCTTTGGATTGATCGAACAATGTGACCTCGTGATTATGGTGTGCAATTACTTGAGCGATTCCTGCTCCCATTGTTCCTGTTCCGATAACGAGAACCTTTGACATGTTTATTTCCTCCCGTTTCCTATTTTTTCATTCTATGTAAAAAAGCTTATATAAAATGAAGCCGAGCAGCTGCAAATGGGCATCTGCTCGGGCAGCAAAGGATTTATTGTTACTTGTAGATTAGCTAGTTACTTCACTTGGTTCCTCTGAATCTTTGACGATTTCCGAAGCATATTTAATTTTTTCACCCCAATTAATTGATCTTTGGATGACCACTTTTTGTGCCTGCGGTGATCCCGCACCATGCATACACTCAATAATTGGAGTCGAGCCGGTCATATTTTCAATAAGACGTCCCATTTTAATTCTTTGAATTGGATCTACATTTTCACCTGTCCGATAGTATTTATAAATATAAGGAGCAATTCTTGGGTTATCTAACTCTTTTTCAGAAGGCAGTGTGGCTACAAACCCACCTGCTAAATCTTGGGAAAGCTTTGTTACTTCCGGATAATAACGAGCAGTATTTAGTTTAGATGTATTTGCCAACACGGGATCAACAAAAGCAGTACCACATCCAGATGTAGAACAATTAAATGAACAGGCGAGGGCTCCACTATACATAGTTTCAACTAAGTGAGCCATTTCAGAAAGTTTCTCCTTCACATGACTGGCTTTTGAGATTCCATGCATGTCTGCAAGTGACGCTGTTGCCCCAATCAGAACATCAAGATTTCCTGCCTTACAAGCACCATAGTTTTGACGATGGTAGGATGCGAAGCGATCAACAAGTTTTCCGGTATACTTGGTTTCTTTATACATAAATACACGTTCCCATGGAACAAATACATCTTCAAAAATAATCAGCGCTTCTCCGCCGACCACTCCATATTTGGCATTTCCTTGATCTATTTTTCCTTCCCATTTACGGCTGTCATTAACTTGCCGTCCAAAAACATAGACAATCCCTGCTTCATCGGCTGGAACAGCGAAGGAAATGGCGTAATCTGCATCGTTTGGCGTCATCGCAGTACCCGGCATAACTAAAATTTGATGTGAATTGATGGCACCGGTTTGATGCATTTTTGCACCGCGAACAACAATCCCATCTTCTCTTTCTTCTACCACCCTGACATACTGATCAGGGTCTTGTTGTTCTGACGGTCTTTTCGAACGGTCTCCTTTTGGATCTGTCATGGCTCCATCTGTCATAAAGTCATTATTTTGTGTATCAATTAAAAATCGTTTAAATCTTTCATGATAATTCGTACCAAGATCCCGGTCCATCTCCCATGTGGTTGAATATAGGGTAATCAAGCCATCCATTCCAACACATCGTTGAAAACAGGTTCCTGTTATTTGTCCCGCAACCCGAAGCATCATCGCTTTCTTAACGAGATCTTCTTGGTTTTGCGGAATATGTGTCCAACGGTTTATTTTTTCTCCTGTCAAATGTGAGGTTGCACTGCCAAGTTCTTCATATTGCTCTTCTGTACCCAATTTATAGGTAACAGATGCTGCATTAATATGCGGTCTCATCGCCGGATGATCGACTACATTTTCAACCCTTTCTCCCATAAAATAAACTTCCTTCTTTTGCTTGCGAAGACTTTCAATATATTCTTCTTGTGTCATCATAGTAATTTTCCTCCTCTTTTTTTAGACGCATTGTTTTATGAGTTGTAATCTCATCTAACATTCCATTAATGAATTTAAAAAGTTTATTAATCAATTAGACACACTGCAGCTATTTACCTATCGAACAAATTCTAGCTTTCACCCAAATAATCAATCGCGAGGGCCATAAAATAACGGATAGATTCGATGAATTTATCAATTTCTACATATTCGTCTGGCTGGTGTGCAAGTTTTGGATTTCCCGGGCCAAATATAATCGTCGGTATTTTCAAATGAGGGCAATAAACAGATGCATCCGTATAATAATTAACACCTGAAGGAGTTAGCTCTATGTTTAAATGGTTCTTAGCAGTATTAACAGCAAGTATCACAAAATCATCTGATTCATTGGTGCCTACGGATTCCATACTATTTATGACCTTTATTTGGCAGGTTGATTGTGACCGGATTGAGATTTCTTGGATCATATTCTCGATATCTTTTAAAATCCTATCTTTATCCTGTCCAGGAATTGTTCGTATGTCTAAAGTCAATTTACATTGATCCGGTACAACATTTGTTTTTACACCACCATCAATTGTCCCAATATTAATCGTTGGATGACCTAATAATGGGTGCGGCGTGTAATCAAATTGATAGGATTGGAGAGTATTTATAAACTCATTCATCGTTAAAATAGCATTAATACCCTGGTCTGGCATTGAACCATGCGCTGTTTTTCCATTGGTAGTGATTTCTAGCCATAAACAGCCCTTATGTGCAGTGAAAAGTTGGTTTTCGCTAGGTTCCGAAACAACCAATGCGGTTGCCTTGTCTATTTGCCCTTTTTCCACGACTATTTTTGCACCGTATCCATCGACCTCTTCACCTGCAGTCCCGACAAACTGTACCGTTCCCTTTAGTTTCACTCCGGCACGTTCTAAATATTTCAGAGCCAGGACCATTGCAGCAACACCACTTTTCATGTCGGTCGTTCCTCGCCCATATATTTTATTACCTACTACCTTCCCGGAAAAAGGATCATGTTCCCATTCGACCTTCCCCGTTGGAACGGTATCTAAATGACCGCTGTAAATTAAATATTTTTCATCTGTCTCAACATATGGATAGGTAACAAATAGATTAGCGCGATTGTTACCAAGATCATCTAATGCAACGTGAAGATTGGATGGTGTTAAATATGTCTGTATCACCTCAGCTACTCTTTTTTCATTTCCCGGTTGATTCACACTGTTCACTTGTATAAGTGATTGTAAAAATTGAATGGCCTCTTTTTCATTAATCGTTTCAAAAATGGATGGCAAAACCTGCATGCTATATCCCACCTTTTTTAATATGGTTCTCAGAAAAACCTAACTAATCGATTTCTCAGTTTTAATCAATTTTATACTGGCATTCGTTACCTTCTTTTCCTTCAAAATGAAAGAACAAACTGCCGCTACTGCCGAAACTATGGCAAAGAAGATAAAAACTCTGCTAAAATCTTGTGCTCCATTTGCCCCTACTTTTACTAAATACCCTGCAACCAGAGGAGAAACAAATGCACCCATTTGACCAATTCCATTCGCTAATCCTGTTGCACTTCCAACAACTTCCTTTGGATATAATTTAGGCAGATAAGCATAAATCGAGCCAAAGTTTAAGTTAACAAAGAAACCAACGAGCAATAGCAGTGTAAGTAATAGACCCGTATTACCTTTTTCTACTGCACCAAGCATCCACAGTACAGGAATACTGCAAATATACCCAATCAAAGCAACAGGCTTCATTCGATGAAGAACGTTATCCATCAGCCATCCCCCAAGCATCATAGCGAAGAAAGCAACGATATATGGTGCAGATGCGAACAAGCCCATTTCCTTAAGATTTAACCCATGCTGGGTAACCAAAAAGGAAGTTAACCAGGTCGTTGTTCCCCAATAAACAGCTAATTGACAAAATAGACACAAGGTAAAAACATAAAAATTAACATCTTTGAGGAAAATACCGTAGCTTTTTCTTTTCTCTTCTTTCGAAATCGTTCTAACAGAAGCAACATCATCCCCATCAATATCCTGATCCTTACTCAATTTCCCTTTCGCAATCATTTCTTTTGGAGAATCTGATATAAAACGCCATAGTAAGAAAATTCCGATTACTCCCGGTATAGCAAGCACATAGAAGACCGGTCTCCAATCACCACTGAAAAAATAAACAGAGATACTAGTAACGATAACCGGCACGATTGCCGGGGCAACGGCCCATGAAGTTGCGAAAAACGAAACAGCCCTTCCTCTTTCTTTATGAGGGAACCAGTTATTTATTGCCCGAATGGCCGGGGCAAAATGGTGTCCTTCTCCAAGCCCTAATCCAATTCGGAGGGCCAAAAACTGGCCGAAGGTTTTTACCATTCCTGTTATAGCGGTAACGAATGTAAAGACTGTAATGGCTACATACATAACTCTTTTGGCTCCAAATTTATCAGCCAGGAAACCAGCGCTAATTTGCGCAGCAGCATAGGCAAAGAAAAACACAGATGCTAGCTGCCCTACTTCCACAGGGGTTAAGTTTAAATCCTTCTGTATGAATGGCAGAAAGGTTAAGACCGCCATCCGGTCAAAATAATTAATAATATAGACTAACCAAAGAACGATTAAAACCGCATATCGATAGCCCCAAGCCTTTTTCACAATTGTAGACATTGCATCTCTTCCTCTCTTTTGTAAAAAAAATTAGTGATGCTGTAAATTCTTCAGCACATTCTTTATAATTTTCCCCGCCGCATTACGAGGCAGTTCGGATACAAATTCTACTAGTTTCGGAACTTTAAAATTTGCTAATCTTTCTGCAACAAAATCTTTTATTTCTTGGCTCTCAATGGTTTCATCAGACTCTGGGACAATCACCGCTTTGACAATTTCCCCAAAGAGAGGATCTGGAACTCCTACGACAGCCACTTCATATACTTTAGGATGATTATAAAGAACATTCTCGACCTCAATGGAAAATATCTTTTCACCGCCCCGATTAATTAAGTCTTTTTTTCGATCGACAATATAAACAAAACCATCTTCATCTATTTTTGCTAAGTCGCCTGAGCGCCAAAATTCATTATGGAATGATGTTTGGTTGGCAGCCTCATTGTTCCAATAGCCTTCAACGATCATGGGCCCTTTAATTAATAGTTCACCCACTTCACCAGGTTTACATGGTTCATCCAAATCATTTACAACTCTTATTTCGCCAACAGGAACAGGCAGTCCAACGGAATCTACCTTTGACTCATTAAAGATTTGCGGCATAATGGTTGCAGGAGAGGAGGTCTCAGTGGCTCCATATGCATTATGCAAGTACGAATTCGGAAAATACTTTTTCAATTTATAAATCGTTTCCGACGACATCGGAGCACCGCCGTAGGCGATACAATTTACTTTTGAATAGCTATATAATGAGAAATCTGAATGTGCCATCATCATATTGTAGATGGTTGGAACATTAAACAAAAAGGATACATTTTCTTCCACTGTTAATCGGATGTATTCTTCTGTCTTAAACCTCCTCATTATAACGAGTGTCCCCCCTACCTTAACCATGTGAAAAAGCTGGCCAATTAAGCCTGTAACATGAAAGAGAGGAACAGCGATTAGGGTTATTGTTTTGTCATTTGTCTTTAACACGTATTCATAATTGATTGCACTGTGAATCGCACCAAAATGACTGCCGATCGCACCTTTTGGAAGTCCAGTTGTTCCAGATGTATACATAATAAATAATGGATCCTCTTCCGTTACATGAACATCCGCACCTGAAGAAGGTTGTTCTAAGATTTCAAAAGGCAAATAATCTTTTCGGTTTGGTGTTCTATTCCCCACTAAGAAAAAGTATTGAACATTTATGATGGAATCAAGATCTCTCATGCTTTCGACCTTCTCTAAAAATTCATCATCCACAACCAAGATCTGGCTGTTAGATTGTTGAATCATAAAAGAAAGTTCATCTTCTCTTAGTCTAGTATTTAATGGCACCACAATGGCCCCTAATTTAGCACAAGCAAAAACGAGTAAACAAAATTCAATACTATTTCCTAATATAAGTGCAACACGATCTCCCTTTTTTACACATAGCGAGTTCTGTAAATTACCGGCAATCTGCTCCACTTTTTCGTGCATTTCTTTATACGTTAAGCGATTTCCATTCATCACAAGGACCTCATGTGATGAATATTTCTGGGCAGTCTCTTTCAACATCGCATGCAGGTTTTTAGGCCGATTCTTAAAGACTTTTACTTTACGATTAAAGTGGACTTCATTGGTGATATTCATTTACTAACCTCCTAATCATTCCTTTAACGAGCAGTACATCCGCCATCAACATTTAATATCTGGCCAGTAACATAGGCTGATGTATCAGAAGCAAAGAAAACCACAGGTCCCACAAGATCCGAAGTTTCTCCGATTCTTTTGATCATGCTGGCATTGATTATTTTCTCAGCCCGTTCAGGATCAGATAACCAATCATTGGTCATTGGTGTTTTTATGTATCCTGGCCCAATGGCATTAACGGTGATATTATAGGGTGCTAACTCATCAGCCCAGACTTTTGTTACTTGGTTAATGCCTCCTTTACTAGCCGCATATGATGTCTGGAACGGCATTCCAATTGATCCTAAAATAGATGAGATGTTGATGATTTTTCCATAATTTTGTTTAATCATTTGTTTGGCACAAGCTTGTCCCACTAGAAAAAGTCCTTTTAAATTGACCGTTAATACTTGATCCCAATCGCTTTCTTCTACTTCAACTAACAGCTTCCGGATATTCATTCCTGCGTTGTTCACTAAGATATCAAGCGAGCCGAATTGATCCACAATTCGCCTGACTAGCAGTTCCACCTGATCCTTTTTCGTAACATCACAAGGAATATAGGCTGCTTCGATATCCTCTTCCTTTAACTGTGAAACAGCCTTTTCCCCTTCTTCAGCCCCTCGGCTGGAAATAACAAGCGTTGCTCCATAATGCCCTAATGCCTGAGCCATGCTAAATCCAATCCCTTTACTTCCTCCTGTAACGAGGGCAACCTTGCCTTTTAAATCAAATGTTGGAAGATCCATCCTCTCAATCACCTTCATCCTCTTTTATTTGTTGTCGTATTATTTATTATATATTGCAATAATTGTGCCAATTTTTCATATTTTATGAAAATATATAATAATTCGACATAATATTGCAAAAATACAGACATTTCTTCCTTTATCACCGTTAATATATTGATAATTATTCGTTTTCCCATTGAGTGTAATGAAAAAAGCCAACGAATGAACGTTGACTTTTGATTCCTTTTTTCATCAAAAACCTAATTTCTGCATTTTTTTTACCAGGGCTGATTGGCTAATCCCTAATTCTTTTGCAGCATGGCGTGTTGTCTTTGATTTTTCCATTTGCTCTTTGATTAGCTTTCGCTCAACATTCGCAATAATTTCCTTTAATTTCCCCGTTTCTATCTTTTTACGAGCCTTTCCTAGTAACAAGCTAGCTGGTAAATCCTGCATCTTTATTTCCTCATTGTCTGTTGTTACTACTAATCTTTCAATTAAATTTTCTAACTCTCTAATATTCCCTGGCCAGCGATATTCTTCGAAAAAATGAATGATTTCATGATGAAACCTTTTATTTAACTTATTCTTTTTATTGTTTTTATTTAAAAAATAGAAGGCAAGTGGAACAATATCTGCTATCCTTTCTCTTAAGGGAGGGACCTTTATAGGAACTATATTCAGTCGGTAATAAAGATCCCTTCTAAAATCATTTTTATCTACCATTTCCTCTAAATTCATATTTGTCGCTGAAATGACCCTTACATCAATTTTAAAGCTTTTTCTTCCGCCAACGCGCATGATTTCAAATTCTTGGAGAACCCTTAATAATTTTACTTGCAGATCCATTGGCATGTCGCCAATTTCATCTAGAAATATAGTCCCCCCGTCCGCCTGTTCAAACAATCCGGGCTTTCCCTGACTGTCAGCCCCTGTAAATGCGCCTTTTTCATAGCCAAATAATTCAGATTCCAGCAAGTGTTTTGGTATTGCGCCGCAATTCACTTTAATCAAAGGTGCATTCGCCCGATCACTTTCTTGGTGGAGATAATTAACAATCACTTCTTTCCCTACTCCAGACTCTCCTAAAATAAGGACCGTAGAATCAACCTTAGCTACCTTCCTTGCAAGATGAAAAACCTTCATAATTTCTTGGCTTTGACCGATAATTCCATCAAGATGCAAATGGATTAATTCTCTCTTTTTTAATTCTTCAATTTCACATACATACTGTTCCGTCAATCTCTTTGAGTGCAGCAGCTCAGTTTTCATATAATTTAAATCAGATATATCCCTTACGTTTGTTACAACATAGGTAATTTTCCCGTTATGGTCAAATACAGGATTGCCCGTTACTAATAATTCCTTCCCTCTAACCGTTTGAATAATCGTTTGAGCTGTTTTTTCCTCTAAAACCTTTATAGTAACAGATTCTGAAACTAGCCCTTCTTTTACCACAGTCATCATGTTCTTTCCCAGTAACTCTTGGCTATTTACACCAGTAATTCTTGAGTAAGCGGAATTAACCATAATTCCCACACCATCATTGTCTGCAACGTAAATACCATCGTAACTTGATTGAAAAATGGACAATAAGATGATTTCAATATCGGATTTGTTCACACTATCAAGCTTCGTGTTCTCAATCATGGAAATATCCTCATTGGTATATTAATTGTCATTTGATGCTCCCCCTTAGTTCGATTGAATTGAAAGCACTGTTTTGTAATGTGTTTTTTTAATAAAAAGAGTTGATTACTTTTTAAATCAAATTTTATATATGATTCTTAATCGAATCGTTCACACTATATAATTCTCTAAATATGTAAAACTTCCTTTTATTTTTTGTTTTTTTGAAAGAATTCGAAAGTTTTAAAATTAAAAACCGAAAATAGTTCGTTCTTTTCTAGCAGCTAAATCAATACCATTATAATAGATAATTTTGGAAATGAGGTTTTTATAATTCCATTTGTTAATGGTGTCTTAAAGCTTTAGTTTACCGGCCTATTTCTTTTTGGGATAGGGTAGTATCACTCCTATAAATTTCTCCACAGAAAAGAGCCTGCCCTATTAAAAAACATCACCCGGGTCAGGCCCTTACCAGGGTCCTACAAAAACATTAAGTTATTATTAATAATTGGGAGATTTACAAATATACTTTTCCAACAAGGCAATCATTTCTATAAATTCCTTGGGATTGGTGAATTCTCTCTCAGTCCAATTATTCTTAATCCAATCCACTAGCTCTGTTGGACTATTAAAATATTCTCCACTTGAATCTGAATTCCTTAGCATATACCTCCCATTTTCTTCATCTAGGGTCACTTCACAAGGAAATGCGTTATCATAACAACTTAAAAAGAATTCCATCCTTATGCCACTCCTTGCTTTTTGCCGTACCATAATTATTTCGGACAACCTACTGGTGTTATTACTATTATTTTTTTCGTTAATGACGAATCATTCGTTCTGCCAAGGTATTTCCTTTTGGTGCTATCCCATATAATTCCGATCTTTTATCAAGTCGACCAATTTCTGATTGAACATACCTGGCTCCCGCCCATCGCAATGGCTCCGGAACCCATTTTGCTGAAGAATGTTGAACCATCGGCAAGTTAGTAAGGGAAGATTTTTTCTCAAAAATAAGATCCGTGAGAATCCGGCCAGCCAAATTAGCGGTAGAAACACCTTGACCAAAGTATCCAAAAATTTTGGCCACTCGGGTTTGCTGATTAAACTGAATGTTGGGGGTCCAGTCACTTGTAACCCCAATTGGTCCTCCCCAAGCATGGGTGAACTGATTGACGGAAACCGAAGGGAACCATTTTATGACCCTTTGCTTTAACCAGTCAATGACGGAATCATGAGTGTCAAATGAATCCTTTATTTTTGAAGCATAACGGTAGCGGCCCGCATTACCGAGTCCAAATAAAATTCGGCCATTAGCAGTTCGTTGGAGATAATCTTGACCTAATGTGTTTGACCCAACTGCCTCCCGATTTTCCCAACCAATAGAAGACCATTGAGCCTCTGATAAAGGTTCAGTTACTACCATTGATGAGTACATCGGAATAATATGGCGGCGAAATAGAGTCATTTGACTAAGATATGCCTCTCCCGCAATTACGACTGCTAAATTAGCGGTTACAGTCCCACTCCTAGTCATTAATTTCGGAGGATTTGACGAGTGACCTTCTTTAAAGTCTACTACCTCCGTTTGTTCATATATTTTTACTCCTCTCTCCTCAAGTATTCTAGCCAATTGCCTAGCTAATTTTGCAGGATGAAGAACGGCTGATACCTTAGTGAGAATACTGCCTTTAAGTCCATTAGCATTTATTCGGTCCTTTGTTTCGCCTCTGTTTAGAAGTTGATAGTACTCCTCTAAACCAAGTTTCTGAAACGTTTTCATTTCATTTTCAAATTGAAAGAGTAAATGTTCTCCCATTGACACCTTCATAAATCCGGATTTTTTCCAATCTACTTTCATCTTTTCTTCCTGAATAACACGTTCCATTTCATTTACAGAAGCATACATTGTTAAAAGTAATTCTCTAGCAGCCACCTCACCATACCGTTCAATAGCTACTTCAGGAGTTAATGAAAATTTCGGTGAACACCAGCCTGCATTTCTGCCAGAAGCACCAAAACCGGTAATATGCTTCTCAATAATCACTATTTTTAAGGACGGATCTTGAAGTAATAAATAATAGCCAGTCCATAAACCTGTGAATCCTGCTCCCAATATTGCAATGTCAGCAGTTATTTCCTCATTCAAACTTGGTCTAGGGCTTAAATCATCATCGCTGCTTTCAAGCCAGAAACTCCTTGAAGCATAGTATTTTACTAAACCAGAACTGTCATCTACCACTTTAAACACCTCAATGAATATTAGGTCAAATTAATTCCTTCACTCTTTACAGATGAAATTTCTTTTTTCTCGGGAATTGCCAAACTAACTATTACTCCTCCTATTAATGCTAGGATTAATGTTGCTCCACGGGATGTCACTATTCCTTCAAGAGGTGTATTGATCCAAATAATGGTACCAATAAAACCTGTAAGAAGTGCAGCAATAACACCAGCCCCGGACATACGTTTCCAAAAGAATGTTAAAAGAATGGCAGCGGCAAAACTGTTTCCTACACCTGCCCATGCCCAGCCAATTACTACATATATTAACGATTTAGACATGAGACCGATGACCAAACCAATTAAACCAACAACCGATACTGAAATACGCGAAATCAATACTAATTGTTTCTCATTTAATTTCAGCCCCATAACCTTGTGTAAAATATCCTCACTTATGGAGGTGGAGACGACTAATAATTGAGAAGAGGCTGTTGACATAATGGCAGCAAGAATACCTGCAAGTAATATTCCAACTAACCACCCAGGAAGTAATTCAGTCAGCATAAATGGTAATATCATTTCAACGTTTTTAACTCCACCTGATCCGTACAAGGTCAACCCTGTAATACCAATCAAAAATGCTCCTCCATATGCTAAAACTCCCCAGAGAATCGCTGCATTTCTACCGATTTTCGCATCCTTTTCATTTCTTAACGCCATAAATCTTGCACTAATATGTGGCTGGCCTCCCAAATAACCGAGAGCCCATGATAAGTTTGTATAAATAAGAAGCCCAATTCCTAACCCAGTTAATCCACCTGTCCAAGAGGAAGCACCATTTCCAGCTTGAACAAGTGCATCGGTAATGGATAGGTCTAAAGAACCGATTTTAAACAAGGCAACAATCGGCAGAACAACGAGCGTGGCAACCATTAAAATAGCTTGAATTGCATCCGTCCATACAACCGATAAGAACCCTCCTAGACATGAATATACGACGACAACAACTGCGACAATTAGGATGCCAACTATTGGTTTAATCCCCATCGTTTGTTCCAAAGTCTGACCTGTACCGCCAAATTGGGTCCCTACATATAGAGTAAAAAAAGGAATGATAATTATTGCCCCTATCCCTCTTATAATATTGGCGTGTTTTGGAAATCTAGCTGATAAATAGTCTGGAAGAGTCATCGCATTATACTTTATTCTCTCCTGCATAAATTTTTTTGCTAAAAATAACCATGAAATTATAATTCCCACTAACATCCCGATAAACAACCATACACTAGAAAGTCCAGTCGAAAAAGCAAACCCCGTAGCTCCAAGCAGTAACCAGGCAGACGCTTCTGTGGATCTTTCCGAAAAAGCCAAGGCCCAACCGGGAATTTTATCCCCCCCAAGGTGGTAATCTTTATATCCCAACTCTTTGCGGCTAAAATAGACTCCAATTCCAATCATAGCCACAAAGTAAATAATTAGTTCAACTAGAACAATCTTATCCATACTATGCCAGCCCCTTTTCCAATTTTTCTTCATCGTTCAAAAGACTATTGATTAAAAAGAAGGTATTTCTGCACTTAGACTATTCATAATAATCAGAATATTAATTTTGTAATTATTCGCTTTTTACTTTATAAAAGCTAACATTGATGTTTTTAACAATGGGGCGTTTGTAATAGATGAAACATCTATCTTATTTAAAACAGATGTTTCATCTTAAATTGACTATAGTTTGTTCCAATTGGCTGGGTATAAAGAAAATAGAAAGGTTCCTTGGGACACAGCCTCATAAACAATTGGTGACCCCTTTTCTATGAAAAATGAATCGCCCTCCTTTCCAACCATGTTTTCTCCATTTGATTCGATTATTATTTCACCTTCAGTTACATACAATATTTCATCGTAACGGACAGTCCAGGGAAATCTACACTTCTCTATCTTTACCATTCCGCCGCCAAGAGTAGGAGAAAGTTCATCTGTTACAAACCGAGCGATTTTCGCCTCACCAGTTCCGATTGTTCCTGCTAATGTTTCAAAAAAATAGCCCTTTTCTTCTAATAATTTGACACCCATCAAATTCCTCCTTTTCTACCAACCGCCATACGCAACCCATCCACCATCGACATTGTAAATGGAACCTGTTACATAACTTGATTCATCTGATGCTAAAAATAATACAACGTCTGCCACTTCTTTTGTCGTACCAAAACGATTTAATGGTGTACGTCTGATTACATCTTCATCCCCATACCCGCCAGCGTCCTGATCGGTTTCATCTAAAGGCGTTTTAATATAAGCAGGAGCTACACCATTGACACGAATATTTTTTTCTGCCCATTCCACAGCCAAGACTTTCGTTAACCCATTCATCGCAAACTTTGTTGAACTATACGCCGCTCTCATAGGGACACAGACTTGACCATAAACAGATGTGATATTAATGATGGATCCCCCATTCCCTTGCATATACTTGGCCGCTTCTTGACAGCCGAAGAATGTACCCGTCAGATTTGTATCTATTACAGTCCGCCAATCTTCCTCACTTAATTCAATAGACGGACCAATCCGATTGACTCCTGCATTATTTACGACTACATCAATCCCACCGTACTTTTGAACAGTTTTATCCATCAGTGCAACCACCGATTGCTTGTTGGACATATCTGCAGCGATAGCGTATACGTCGTATCCTTTTTCTTTAAGGGCTGCAGCAGTCTTGTCAGCACGTTCTAGGCTTCTTGAATTCACGACAACTTTGGCACCTTCTTGCGCAAATCGTTCGGCGATTGCTTCACCAATTCCCATACTTGAACCTGTTACAATACAAACCTTATCTTTTAAACGCAATTGGATCACACTCCAGGATTATTTTTTTAATTAAAGATAGAAACCTGTTTCCGTAATTGTTTCGCTTTTCCAACACTCTCAATCCTTCTTTCTGCAAATAAATCGGCAGCTTTGTAGGTTGGAATATTTTCAGCTTTTGAGATATGGATTAAGTCTCTCATCGTTTCATAGATTCGTTTGACAGAATTGATCCCTCTTTGTTCATTAAATCCACCCGGTTTGATTCGATCTGTATCAAAAATCGTTCCACCTGCATTGGCAATATAATCAGGAGCATAAAGGATACCTAATTCATCTAAAAAGTTACCATGCTTCTCTTCCGCTAGCTGGTTATTTGCAGACCCAGCAACAATCGAACATTTTAACTCACCTAGTGAACGGTCATTGATTACCTTTCCAAGTGCACAAGGCGAATAAATATCTACATCCAATGCATGTATCCTCTCAACTGACTCTATAGTAGTTCCAAACTCATCGGCTACTTCCTGAACCCTCTTATTATCAATATCTGCAATCGTGATATCGGCTCCTTCTTGCGCAAGGTATTTAACCAGATGATAACCAACATTTCCAACACCTTGAACCGCAATTCGTACACCTTCAAGACTTTCCGTTCCAAGTTTCTCCTTAGAGCAAGCCTTTATTGCTTGGTATACACCCAGTGCTGTATAAGGCGAAATTTCTCCCGCACCGCCAAATTCTCGTGGAAGTGTAACGACATAAGGCGTTTCCGACCGGATGGTTTCCATATCTCTTAACGTCGTACCTACATCTTGCCCAGTTATATATAATCCATTTAAGCGATTTATAAAGCGCCCAAATGCCCTAAACAATGCTTCACTTTTTTGCTTTTTGGGATCGCCAATTATCACCGCTTTTCCACCGCCAAGGTCCACTCCAGCTGCTGCATACTTATAAGTCATTCCCTTACCGAGCCTAAGGGCATCCTCGATTGCATCCCATTCGTTTTGATAGGTCCACATTCTTAAGCCGCCCGTTGCTGGTCCCAACGTTGTGTCATGTATGCAAACCACACCCTTAAGACCCGTTTCGTTATCGTTAAAAAAGAATAGATTTTCATAATTGTATTTTTCTAAGTACTCATAGATTTTGCCTTCCATTTCTCCACCTCAAATTTCATTAGTTTAATAGAACTAAATAATTCTTGCTTTTAGATATGAAACAATATCACTATCGACAACTTTTTGTTGCTGATATCTAGCCGTATCCTTTTTATTCTGCCAGAGTACTCCAGCTGTAAACGGATTTTCAGAGAGTAAAGAAACAAACTCTGGGCTTGTTTCCGCCGGACGATCTTGATAGGTAATTCTCTTTTTGTAAAAATCGTACCCTTGTGCTTTATTAAAAACGACACACGGGCTAAAAACATTTATTAAGGAAAATCCATCATGTTGAATACCCTTAATAATTAAATCTTCCAAATGTTTAATGTCACCAGAAAAGCCTTGGCCGATGAAAGTAGCCCCGGATGACCATGCTAATAATAGCGGATTTATGGGCTGATCAAGATTTCCCTCGGGTGAAGTCGATGATTCATATCCCAATGGACTTGTTGGTGATGTTTGACCCTTTGTATTTCCATAAACCGAATTATCCATAACAATATAAGTGACAGGTAAGTTCCTTCTGGCTGCATGAACTAGATGCCCTACCCCTATTCCATATCCATCACCATCACCACCTGCTGATATTACCGTTAATTCAGGTCTTGAGGATTTAATCCCAAGTGCAGTTGGTAAGGTTCTCCCATGAGTAGTATGGATTGAATATCCTCCAAAGTAATGAGATATTTTTCCGCTGCAGCCGATTCCCGAAACAAGGACCGAATTTTCAGGACTTATACTTAATTTTGCTAATGCTCCTTGGATTCCCCTCAATACTCCAAAGTCTCCACATCCGGGACACCAAGTCGGCGTATTACCATTGGAGAAATCCTTTGCAGTTAATGTTGCAGACATTTTATCCCCCCCCCTAATTTGTCAGATTACTTGTAACTTCGTTTAAAATGGTAAAGATTTCTTCATTAAATTCTTTGTCAGTAAAGTGTTCACCATCAAACCTTAAAAGTGAATGAACTTCTTTATTCTCTAACCCAGGTTTTAAAATAGTTCGTATTTGGGCTTTAGCATTATACTCTGCGACAACAATTCTCTTGGAATTTTTCAATGCTACTGTTAATTCTTCCTTTGGTAAAGGAGCAAGCTGACGTATGAGCAAGCCTTGATAAACACTAGGGTTATCCTTTACAAAGTTTTCAATTAATTCTCCCATTGCCCCTGTTCCAATGATAGTAATTGGGGCGTCTTTATCACCGATTGTGGAGAAGGGTCTATTATATCGAATGGAGTTAGCCTTATTTAACCTTCTGATATGCAATGTACTTCGAACCTTTTTAAAGTCAGGTTCCATTAAGCCTCTTTCATCATGCTCATCTCCACTGGCTACGTATGCTCCACCTTTTACCCCAGGAACAGTTCGAAGTGGAGGAGAACTGCCTACTGCTTCAAATCTTTTATAAGTTCCTTCAATTTGTGATTCTAAAATAGTAGGTCCACGGTCGATTTCAACAGACCTGATAGCGCTTTCAACTTTTTCCCATGGAATGGATATCTTCCTAAGTGCAAGATCTAAATCTAATGCAATAATCACGGGGCATTGATAATATTCTGAGAGGTTGAGTGCTTCTTGAATTGTGACGATACAATCTAACACACTTGTTGGGGTGAGTAGGATACGGGCAAATTCCCCATGTCCTGCATTCATAAGGTGTAATAAATCACTTTGTTCGGTTTTGGTTGGCATTCCAGTTGAAGGTCCACCGCGTTGATTATCTACTAACACCAGTGGGATTTCTGTTGCCGCTGCATAACCCAACCCTTCGGTCATTAACGCTAATCCAGGTCCACTAGTTGCAACAAATGTACGTTTACCGGCATAACTGCATCCTAATGCAGCATGGATTGCTGCTATCTCATCTTCTACCTGAAAGGTTCCTCCCCCTAAAGGCGGCAGCCACTTTGAGAAGTTCTCCAATATTTCGGAAGCTGGAGTTATTGGATATCCGTAATAATACCTTACATCTGCGGCAATTCCCCCAAGGCATAATGCATCATTTCCAGAGATGGTTACATTTTCAATCCCAAGGTCGATTAATGGTTCACCAGATAAAACTGTTAATCCCAATTGATAACCTGCCTCGAATAAATCGGTATTTTTCTCCTTTTTAAATTTCATTTCCACCTCTTTCAATACCTGTTGATACGGAATACCTAGATGTCCACATATAATCCCTAAAGACCAAACGTTAAATCCAAGTTTAGGAGGATTTTCTTGATGCTCACTTGGTATGCTCTTAACATTATTAGGACCAAATATCATGGACTTATCTTTTAACCTGGATAAATACCGATCGACACCTTCATCGGTCCAAACAATGGCCAAATCGATTTCTTCCATTCTTGGCGGGGATTCAGTTTCAAACTTATCGGCAATATAAATCTCAAAAGAAGTATTTCCACCACGAATGATGGTTGAAAAATCACGCCAATTTCGATGAGTATATCCAAGGGATTCAATAACTTTTGAAAGGATTTCACCGGCAGTTTCAACCCCCTGACCCGTTAATCCAAATAGTGCTATACTTTTCAAAAAATTTCCTCCTTTTGCAATGATATTATCTAGCGTTGATATATAATATCTGATATATTAGATATTAATACCAATAATTTTAGTTGTCAATAATTTCTGAAAATAAAATATATTTTTATATATGGAGGAAATGAATATGATAAATGCTGCTTTCGATAACCGTAATTTAAATGAAAAGATTTATTACTTTTTGAGGAATAAAATAGTAAATAATGAATTACCACCGGGGACAAGAATTGATTATAATGAAATCGCAAATGAGTTGGGTGTCAGTAAAACTCCTGTGAGAGACGCATTGCAACTACTCTCTCAAGATGGTTTAGTGGATGTAAAAAGCAGGTCTGGCACATTTGTTAGTCAACCAAATGTAAAAGACATTGAGGAAATATATGAAGTAAGAAAAGCGCTGGAAAGGCATGCAATAAAATTATCAATGACAAATATGCCGCGCTCAATTATAGAAAAAATTTATCAAAATGTCCTGGAAGTTGATCACGATATCGATTCAGGGGACTTCAACTCCTTTTTTCAGTCCGATAGAAATCTTCACAAAACCCTAATAACCTATTCAGGAAACAACCGCTTAATAAAAATGATGGAGTCACTTGAAGCTCAAATTAACTGGATTGGTGTCATGATTGCTCACTCCCAGGAAAGACCGCGGCAGGCAAATAACGAACATAAAGAAATTCTAAGTGCGCTTTTAAATTCAGATATCCTTTTAGCGCAAAATCTTATGGAGGATCACATCGAAACTATTAAGCAAATGACATTGAAAGATTTTAGATAAAGAAATAAATAGGGATCAATAATTTGTTGATAAATTATATTTATTGACAAAAATAAGTACCTGACCCCCGGTGTGCTAATACATAAAGACGACGGGGAGTCAGGCATCAAAAAAAGTAAGAATAATTATATAGTTTTTCCTATATGATAGGAAGATTAGTTTTGAGGTAAAAGTCTTTTTTCCTGGAACAATTTTAACCATTTGATAAACATTTCTTCCGTGTCAATACACTCATGAAAGCCTGCTTGTCGCAGCTTAATATCAGAATATAATGGTGGATAGCGCATTTCTCTTTGCCCGTAGGCGAAGTATCGGTCGGCAAATTCTACGGACAAACCGACAAAATCTTTTATCCCCGGCGCAACAAGATTATGTTTCTCACAAATGTGTCTCCATTCTACCTCACGTTTAGGGATTTCCTCTGTTAGCGATAGAGGAACATGCTCACCCGGCTCCATACCCAAAGTTTCAGCTAAGGTGGGCCATAATGTTGACCAGACAAATACATCCCCATTTGTGATATTAAATGCTTCACCTTCTGCTTTTTCTGATTCACCTGCCCAAGCTATCGCCCGCGCGAGCAGATCAACATCGGTGGCAACAAGAATGGTTTCGACTCCACCAGGAAAATGAAGCGGCTTTCCTTCTTCCTTCAATAGAGCGGCGTACACACCAAATGCTGTAAGAAGATTCATCGGACTACCGATTGATTCACCAAAAATGACTGCGGGCCGAAAAATAGTCCAATTCCAATCCTTCCCTTTTTGTTTTTCTTTTATATAATCCTCTTGTAACCAATAGAAATTTGGTTGTTCGTACATCTCTGACTTGCCCTCACGAGCGGGGTTTTGAATCGATTTTACATGTACTCCATAAGCTTTGGCACCCTGCATTAAGGTTACATGCTTCAGGTCTTTAGAGGAACGTTCCAATGGTTCGAACACATTGCGGAGCATTCGTGAATTCGTATCAATTTGCTCCTGGTCCACCCAGCCTGAGATTAGATCATCTGGTTTTTCATATAGGGCCGAATAAACAATATGTGTAATATCATTCATACTCCCGAATACTTCCGAGCACTGCTTCTCATTATTTAAATCAACAGAGATGTGCTTTGCTCCGTAAGATTGTTCTGGTGTCCTACGAGATACAGAAATAACATTGCAATCCTCCTGGGTGCTGAAATGTTTAAGTGCCGCATGGCCAACTAGTCCGGTCGCTCCAATAATTAATACCTTTTTCCCACTCATTCTACTGTCTTCCATATCAATCTTGAATTTTCTTTAATACTCTTACACATTTTGAAGTACACTCATAAACGGTAGTGGTGGAATAGATGTAGGATCTGAAATCAAATCTAGGACAACAGAACCTTTTGTTTCAAATGCCTCTTTCAAAGCTCCTGCTATTTTCTCTGAAGAATCAACCCGGATTCCTTTAACACCACATGCCTCCGCCACTTTCGAATGGTCTACTGCTGTCAAATCGCAAGCAGATGTATTCCTTCCCCAGCGAGCGAGCTCTGCTAATTTTTGATAGGCAAGAACCTCGTTGTTGATTACTGCAACAACAACTTCTATTCCGTGACGCTTACATGTTTCAAGTTCACTCCAAACATGAGCGAAACCGCCATCACCGGCAAGACAAAAAACCTTCCTATCCGGTTGGGCTACCTTTGCCCCCATTGCCAATGGAAGACCCCAGCCCAGACCAGCTAGTCCTCTAGGAAAGATAAATTTCCGATTCCCTTTTGCTTTGATATAGTTTGCCAGCCATATGGATGAAAAAGAAGCATCAGCAACAATGATATGATCATCTGATAACTGTTTTTCAAGCTCAGCTAGGAATCTTTCTACTTTAATTGGTGAGACGTCTGTATTTTGAATTGTTTTCGCCTCTTCAATATGAGCAAC
This sequence comes from Neobacillus vireti, assembly GCF_001026695.1. Lineage (GTDB taxonomy): Bacteria > Bacillota > Bacilli > Bacillales > Cytobacillaceae > Neobacillus > Neobacillus vireti. Next base: position 121,836 of record NZ_LDNB01000017.1, on the reverse strand, counting down.
TCTTGCTTTTTCAATTGTTTCTTCAATCGATGGACGTGCCTTTGTTCTTTTATCCAAACTATTTCTTAATAGTGCATTTTTTAGTGCAGTTAATGTTAGCTTCGCATCTCCTACTAACCTTAGTGATTCATAGTTTCTACCAACTTCCATTGGATCAATATCGATATGAATGATGCTTGCATCTTTTGAAAATAATGACCATGAATCTGTTCCATTCTGATTTGTTCGATTGCCAACTAATAAGATAACATCAGCAGTTTGTACCATTGGCTTTAAATATTTTGTGGCCCCACCTTTGCCCATGTAATAACCAATTGGTCCCATTGTCAACGCGTGCTCTTCATCAACCGAGCCTTTTCCCATAGTGGTAGTTGCTACCGGGATAGAGCATTCTTCCTGAATTTGTCGTAAAACATCTGTCGCACGTGATGAAATCACGCCACCACCTGCATAAATAAAAGGTCGCTCCGCATTTACAAGGAGTTTTGCTGCCTCTTCGATTCTTTCAGAATCTGCGGTGGTTCTGTCTAAAGGATAATTTCCCAGCGATGCCTTTCTTTCCGTTCTTACTGGATTTTTCTTCGTGTCAAATGTAAGATCTTTTGGGCAAAGTAAGACAGCTGGACCAGGTCTTCCACTTGCAGCCGCAGTAAAGGCCATGTCTACATAATCTTCAATTCTTGCTTCTAAAGGGATCTTTTTCACCCATTTTGCGACTCCTGAAAATAGCTTTATATGGTCAAGATCCTGAAATGAGTTTTTCTCCTCTTCTGAAATTGGGACATCGTCCACAAGTGCAACCACCGGGTGAGAAGCTTTTAAACATTCTGCTAAACCTGGAACTAATAATGTCGCTGCAGGTCCATTTTGTGCGGCTACAACGGGCACCGAACCTGAACACATCGCATAGGCTTGAGCCATGTATGAACCAGCATTCTCTTGTCTAAATCCGATTTGTTCGATTCCAAGATCTGCACATGCTAACATAATCGTTTGCGGGTTGCTTTGTCCAAATATATACTTCACACTGTTTCGCTTTAAAGCTAGAGCAAATCTCTGCGCATTTGTTAATTCCTTTATTGAATCATCCGTTTCCTTATGGGTTTCTGTTAAATTATTCATAATCTAATCTCCTTTTACCTCTCAATTCATTTATAAAAAAATATTTTTAATATGAGTGAACCAAATTAGTTACGATTAAAGACAATGAGCTTTAGTTCCGTCATCTCTTCGACAGCATATTTAATTCCTTCCCGTCCCATTCCACTTTCCTTTACACCCCCATATGGCATATTGTCGACTCTAAATGTTGGAATATCGTTGATGAGTACACCGCCTACATGAAGTTTCTCTGCTACATCAAGGGCAGTGTGGATGTTTTCTGTATAAACCCCAGCTTGTAGACCATAACGGGAATCATTCACCCTATCGACTGCCTGATCAATTGAACTATATTTTTCAATAATTACGACTGGAGCAAATACTTCTTGGCAGGAGACTTTTACTGTCGGTTTTACAGCAACGAGAACCGTTGGCTGAAGAATATTTCCTTCAACTGAACCACCCGTTTCAATCCTTGCCCCGCCATTTTGGGCTTCCTGAATCCACTCCACCACTCTTGCAGTTTCATTCGGATTAATAAGGGCAGATACATTTGTAGAAGGGTCTAGGGGATTACCTAACTTTAATTTTTTTGTCTCAGCTACAAATTTTTCAACGAAGGTATCATAAAGATTCTCATGGACGTAGATTCTTTGTAGTGAAATACATATTTGACCTTGATAGGAAAAGGCTCCCGTTACACAACGTGGAATTACCTTTTCAAGGCTTACACCGTCATCAATAATAACGGCTGCGTTGGAGCCAAGCTCAAGTGTAACACGCTTCAACCCTGCTTTATTTCGAATATCAATCCCAACTGTTGGACTTCCTGTAAAGGTAATCATTTTAATACGCCTATCTCTAACAATCTTATCTCCAATTAGACTTCCACTTCCGGTTATGATATTTAGTGCACCGGCAGGCAAGCCTGCCTCTACCAGTAATTCTCCAATGAAGAATGACGATAAAGGCGTTTGTGATGCTGGTTTTAGCACAATCGTATTGCCAGTAGCAATGGCAGGACCAATTTTATGTGCAACAAGATTCATGGGAAAATTAAATGGAGTGATTGCACCAATGACACCTAATGGCTCGTGTACTGTATACGCTATCCTTCCTTCGCCTCCTGGTGCAGCGTCTAATGGAATGGTCTCACCACTAATCCGTTTTGCTTCTTCAGCCGCAAATTTATACGTTTGAATCGTACGTGCTACTTCAACACGAGCAGCTTCAATTGGCTTTGCTGCTTCGGAAACGATTATTTCGGCTGCTTCTTCTGCTTTAGTGGTTAAAGAAACGGCTAATTTCTCCAAAATAGCGGAGCGTTGATGTGCTGCCATTTTCCCCATTACTGATCTTGCATTGTAAGCCGCTTCAATCGCCATCTCTACTTCCTCAACCGAGGCAACAGGGATTTTACTAATTTCCTCACCAGAGTAAGGTGAAATAAGGCTTTTATATTCCTTTGCTTCTACCCATTGACCATCAATAAGTAACTTCTTTTTTACCAAACTTTTAATCACTCGATTTCCTCCTTTTATTTCACCTTCAAGACAATCTTCCCAATATTCTGGTTGCTCTCCATATACCTGTGCGCATCAGCTACATCGTGCCAATCAAACACACGATCAATAATGGGAGCTAATGAGCCATTTGAAAATTTTTCTTTCGAGAAGGCCTCAAATTTACGTGTTAATTCAATTTTAAATGCAGTGGTCCTTGACCTTAGGGTTGAACCAACAAACTGTAAACGCTTCTGCAGGAATGGACCCAAATTAACATTGGAAACTTCCCGTCCCCCTAGAGATCCAACGAGTATCCATCTTCCATCGACCCCAATTGACCTAATATTTCTATCCCAGTAGGAAGCCCCAACAAAGTCAAGAATGAGCTGAACTCCCTTACCGTTCGTAACTTTCTGTACTTTTTCCGAAAAATCCGCTTCCTTATAATTTACTATGTAATTCGCCCCAAGAACTGAGCAACGCTGTAATTTTTCGTCAGAACCAGCGGTTACAATAGAAGTAGCACCTATTTCCTTTGATATCTGTATCGCAGCTGTTCCAACTCCACTAGCACCCGCATGAATAAGAACATGTTCTCCGGATGTCAATTGACCAATTTCAACAAGATTTAAATAGGCTGTTAGGAATGCTTCTGGAATCGCCGCAGCTTGTTCGAAGGACATCGTCTCTGGTATTCTCATACCCATATCAGCAGGAATAACTACCTTTTCTGCATATCCACCACCAGGTAATAAAGCTGAAACACAATCTCCTTCCTTCCAACTTGATACTCCAGTTCCCACTTTTTCTACCACCCCAGCCATTTCTAATCCAAGAATTGTTGGGGCACCGGGAGGAGGAGGATATAATCCTTTACGCTGAAGGAGATCTGCCCGATTAATGGCAGTAGCTTTGATTTTTACAAGCAATTCTCCTTCTTTAGGTATTGGTTCCTTTACATTATCTATAAAAAGATTTTGATTTCTTTCATCCACAAGTACTGCTTTCAAATGGACATCCACCTTTCATTTCATTAGTCTCCTCGCTTAATTCATGAACGTCCCACCATTAACATCGAGCGTGGCACCAGTTATATAACCCGCGTCATCAGAACACAAGAAGGATACTGCAGCAGCAACTTCTTCTTGTGTACCAAGTCGACCTAACGCGGATAACTTTACAAATTCTTCATTTTTTTCTTTGGGTACAATTTTTGCCATAGGTGACATGATTCTTCCTGGAGCAATACAGTTCGATGTAATCCCATGCGAGCCATATTCAGTTGCAATATTACGAGATAATGCTATTAAGCCACTTTTACTTGCCGCATAATGCGTTCCGGCTACCCGACTAAATGTTCTGGCTGCCTGGGAGGAGATATTCACGACTCTTCCCCAGTTATTTATCATCATCAATGGTAATGCTTCACGCGCACATAAAAATGCACCTGTCAAGTTAACCTGTAAAACTTTATTCCATTCTTCAAGTGGCATATCTATAATCTTAGTCCTTACCCCTTTTATTTTTGGTGATATTCCCGCATTATTAACCAAAATATCTAAGCGTCCATACGTTTCTTTAATTTTTGAAATAAGCAGTTTTATATCGATTTCGCTACTGACATCAACTGTGAAACTTTCAACTTGTTTCCCCTCCTCTCTTAACCGAAAAGTCTCCTGTTCCAATTTATCTTTAAGTAAGTCGGTCATTACTACCAAAGCTCCATCATTAGCTAAGCGCTCGGCGATCGCTAGCCCTATTCCCTGCGCTGCCCCGGTAACAAGTACAACTTTATTATTGGACCCCAATACATTCATCTCCTTTACGCCCACATGATTCCGAATTGCGGAATCGAATTGCGCAATTCGGTATATTAAAAATATAACACCCTTTTGAAAGCGTTGTCAATAAAATGTTAGAATATTTAAAAATATTATTCAATTTAGAGTAGCAATTAATTAATCTACTTTTCACTGGTTAAAAGCTACTAATTAAAATTTAGAAAATATAAATGATAAAAAGAACCTATTTTTGAAAATGTATATCAAAAATAGGTTCTTAAAATGATAGTTCTACATTAAGGATGTGGGGTAAATTAGAAGCGAATTTGATATACCCATTAGAAAAGAACCTTCTTATTCTATTATTTTCCTACGTTGGCACGATTACCCCATTCTGGTAGTGGAATCGTAACCTTTTCGGTCAATCCAAACTCTTTAGGATAAATAGTTATAATTTTTTGTTCTTGCCACTGGTCAATCATAGGGAATGCAAGCGTGTTATTTTGCGTCTTCGGATCAAATTTTACACCCCAGCCAACAATGGTTGAACCAATTGGCTTGTCCATTGCTAATGCAGCTTTTCTAATATCTTCTGGTTTAAAGGATCCAGCTGCAGGAATGACCTCTTTTAATAGAAGATACATGGCATTGAAGCCCATTGCTGCATGTGCAGAAGGTAAATTACCATCATTTTTTGCCGCATAACGTTCTTGGAACTCTTCATATAGTTTCTTTGCATCTGCATCTAAACCATCCGTGTTAAAATTCGAAGATGTTCCGGCATTAAAAATACCATTTGCATCATCACCCATTGCTGCTGCAAAATCCGGAATATTATGTGCACCACCATTTCCGATCATAGCTTTAAGATTTAAGCCCGCTTCTTTTGCTTGACGCCAAAACAGAATACCATCAGCAGTATATTGACAGGCAATAATCACATCAGGTTTCAGGGATTTTAACTTAGACACAGTGGAAGAAAGATCATTCGTTTTATAGCTGTAAGCTTCCGATGCAACTAACTGCATTCCAGCCTTTTCCACTACTTCTTTTGCACCCTCAGCTACTTTTGAGCCATAAGAAGAATCTTCATGAATAATCGCAACTTTAATATCTTCAGTCTTCATGTCTAGCTTAGGAGATACCTCATCCACAAGGAAGTTTGCTGCTGCTCTTCCTAAATCTGACGCAGGGTAAATTAAACGAAATAAATATTTAAAGCCTCTTTCTGTAATATCATCCGCTACCGCGCCTTGTTCCCAAAATATTACCTTATTCCTTTCAGCTACCTGACTTGCTGCAAACGATATGGCACTTGAATAAGAACCTGTAATAACACTAACCTTATCATTTTGAATCAAGCGATTCGCTGATGAGGTGGCTGAATTAGAATCTGGGGCATCTGCAACCGCAAATTTAACTTGCTTTCCAAGAACCCCGTCTTGTTCATTCACCATTTCTTGAGCAATATCAAAGCCACGCTTTACTTCATTTCCTAACTGTGCCAGTGGTCCACTTAGAGGAAGAATAACGCCCACTTTTTCAGAACCTTTAGACCCGGATTTACCATCAGAACCAGATTCCTTAGCACATCCAACTATCCCAATTAACATAACCAAGGTTAAAAATAGAATACTAAACTTATTTTTCACTTAAATTCCCCCTTTGAATGTAGTTGATTATATACCTAAATAAGCTTTCCTTAGATAAGGATCTTCTAATAAAGAATTACCTTCTCCTTGCATTACAATTCTTCCATTTTCTAAAACATACGCTCTGTGGGCTATTCGAAGCGCATAATTTACATTTTGGTCGATAAGTAAAATAGTGGTACCCAATTCATTAATTTCCTTGATTGTCCTGATTGTATGTTTCACCAATAGTGGTGATAGTCCCAAGGATGTTTCATCCACCATTAATACCTCAGGCATCGACATCAAACCTCTTGCTATCGCACACATCTGTTGTTCCCCACCACTTAATGAACCGGTTAATTGATGTCTTCGATCATACAATTGTGGAAATATTTCATACATGTTTTTTAGATTATCTTGAGCTTTAGCCCTAGCTCGTTTTGGATATGACCCTAATTCTAAATTTGCTTCAACCGAGAGCCTTGGAAATAGCCTCCTCCCTTCGGGAACTTGGATAATTCCCTTTTCAACAATTTTGTCTGAATCCAATGTATGGATGTTCTTCTCATGAAAAAGTATCTCTCCTGCTTTTGGTTTTAACAAACCAGAGATTGTTTTTAAAGTAGTGGATTTCCCCGCTGCATTTGCACCAACAAGGGCTACTATTTCACCTGGTCGCACCTGTAAGGAAACGTCGAAGAGAACTTGAACATCACCATAAAACACATCGATATTTTTTATATCAAGCATGGATTTCATCTCCCAAATAGGCCTCAATTACCTTTGGATTATTCGCAACTTCTTGAGGTTTTCCGGTTAATACTTCCTCTCCATAATTTAGTACAAGAATTCTGTCTGATAGAGTCATCATAGCTTCCATAATATGCTCGATAATTAAAACGCTTGTTCCACGTTTTTTTAATTCGAAAATGAGATTAATAAATTCTTTCACACCAGTTTGATTCAATCCGGCCATTACTTCATCCAAAAGAATTAACTCTGGCTCCGTTGCAAGCGCCTTCGCCACTTCTAATCTTTTTCGATCAGAAATCGTTAAGTTTGAAGAAGGTGTATCATAAGGAACATTAAGTTGTACAAAATCTAAAACTTCTTTTGCCTTTTCTCTTGCTTGATTAATAGATTTTGTTCTTAACAAACTCCCAACCATCACGTTTTCAAGAACTGACATTTTGGGAAAGGGTTGTGCTATTTGAAACGTCCTACCAATACCCAGTTTACAAATATCCTTTGGAGACCTTTTTTCAATTGAATTTCCTTTAAAAGTAATCGATCCACTGTCTGGTTTAATGAATCCAGAAATTTGGTTGAACATGGTTGTTTTCCCAGCACCATTTGGTCCAATAATTCCAAATATTTCTCCTTTTTTTACTTCAAAGCTTACTTTTTTAGTCACCTGTAAGCCGCCAAAGCTTTTCACCAGATTATTAACCTCTAACATCAGGTACCTCCTCAAGTTGTACTTCTCTTTTTTTCTTCCTTTTCTTATTGAATGAGGAAATAAAGCCCATAATCCCGTTTGGATTCTTTAAGACAACAACCATTAATAGCACTCCATAGAGTACCAAGTGTAATCCCTGTACAGAACCACTAAACAAAGCTCTTAGAGATTCACCCAATGGAATTAATATGATAGCCCCAATAACTGGACCAGCTACTGTACCAATCCCACCAATAATTGAAATTAGAGCAAGTTCCGTAGATATAGAGGTGGAAAAGGCGCTTTCAGGTTCAATATAAAGAATATTCTGAACTAATATTGTCCCACCAATCGCTGTAAAAAAGGCGCTGATTGCAAGTGCTTTAAACTTGGAGGCACTAGTTGGAACTCCAAGTGCTTGTGCTGCCTCATCATTCTCTTTTAATGCATTTAGGAAAAATCCAAGGCGGCTATTTTTTACCTTCCATGAAATCACTAAAATAATAAGTAGGTAAACAAAACTGACATAGAAGTAGCCCATTGGACCATCAAATATCATATTTGTGAAAGAAGGTTCATAGTTAATTGTTACCCCATATGGAATAGTCGTTTTGTTCCTAAAATAAACGAATAATATTCGAATGACTTCTCCAAATGATATTGTCACCATTGCAAAGAATACGCCACGTAAACGAAAACTTGGATAAAGAGTTATAAAGCTAACTATGACTGCTAAAAAACCACCAACTAGCATTCCTATCCATGGAGAAATCCCAAGGTAAACATAAAGTAATGTCGAAGTATAGGCCCCTATTCCAAAAAAAGCTGTATGACCTAAAGATAATTGTCCAGCAAATCCGCCAAGGATATTCCAGCTACTGGCTAGACCAGCATAAACCAGCACTGAAGTTAAAACATGGAGGTAAAATTCATTTTGTATTAAATATGGAAGTAACAAAGTTACAATGAGGAGGCCAATTAGCATTCCCTTTTTCTGTTTATTCATCGTGCGCCCTCCTCTCCTGCACCTTTTACACCAAACAAGCCATTTGGTCTAATTAATAATATGACGATAAAAAATATGAAATAAGAAGCCTCTTTAAGTTCTGGGACAAAAACACCAGTTATAGATTCCAGTAATCCCACAATAATTCCACCAACGATTGCCCCTGGTATACTACCAATCCCTCCGAGAACAACAACAACGAAGGATATTAGGATAAATGAAACACCTGCAGTTGGAAATGCATAATATTGTGGTATTAACAAGGCACCAGCTAGTCCCGCACATGCACACCCAATTCCTACTGCATACATATAAATTCTTTTCACACTTATTCCCATTAGCATGGCTGCTGAGCGATCTTGCGAAACAGCTTGAATGGCTTTACCAATGTACGTTTTTTTAAGAAAAATGATAAGAACTAACAAAATTAGTAATGAAGTAACAAAAGCTACGACCCGAGAAACACTGATACTTATTTCAGGGCTAATTGTTACTGCCGTATTTGAGTAAAAAGTTTTTACAGTTCGATAATCTGCACCCCAAAGTAATAATGCTAGATTTTGTAAAAGAATGGATAACCCTAAGGTCGCAAAAACCTGTGTAAGTTCGGGAGCATTTAAGGATGGCCGAATGACAAACAAGTACATCAAGGTTCCTAATAAAAAGAAGATAGGAATCACGATAGCAATTGAATAGGTAGGATCCAGATTAAATATTGAATATAGCCAAAACGTTAGATACATCCCAAGCATTAGGATTTCACCATGAGCAAAATTGACTACTTTTGCTACCCCGAATATCAATGTCAATCCAATACTAGCTAAAATATAAACTCCACCTAATAAAATTCCTGATATTAGTATTTGGAGAATCATTATTACTTCACCTCACTCGTTGGTCTATAATTTTTTGGAAATTATCTTTAGCAATTTTTTGGAGGTCATCATAAGGAAGAATCGATGTTTCTAATTTTAACGTTGTGCATTCTGGGTACCAGTAAGGCAGACCTGTACCAAACAGGACTCGGTCAACTCCAACCTTTTCAACAAGTAGTTCCAATGAACGAAAAGGAGTTTGGACAAACGAAAGCTCGAAAAATACTTTTTGATGAGTTAATTGGTTAAGTAGTTCCTCCGCATCAGTAATTCTCATTCCACCAATAATAAATGTTGTTTCCGGATGATTATTCAAGAATTTTGAGAGTTCTTCTATGATTAAAGGCGGAACCTTTGCTACCGGATGATGTACTCGTTCATCTTCAAATCGAAAAGTGATAAAGATTGGAACATTAAGTTCACTTGCGTGTTCCGCAATACCATCTACCTCGGTAGTATGGAGGGAATAGTCATGATAGGTTGGGTACAAACGTATTCCATGTAAATTACAGTTATTAACCAGCATTTCAACGTACTCCCTACTATTAAATACATTAGGATTAATAGTATAAAATGGAAGTAATTTTTCTGGATATTCCTTCACCGTCTTAAATAATTTATGGTTAACATCAGGAATGTCACGGTCTATGCAAAATACACTATCTAAACTAGAGATGAACGCTTTTTCAATGTTTACCCTTTCCATTAGATGAAAAATACCTTCTAAATTGTTATATCTAAGTTGATGAAATGGCCAATTACCGATGAAAATATTTGAGTCAAAGTAGGTAAGCTTTGTCATTATTGATCCCTCCCTAAAATCCGAAGGAAATTTTCTCCTAATATTTTTGACTTATCATCCTCCGGTAAGTCTGACCCGATTATTTTACCTATTGTGGATGCGAAGTCTACACCAATACAATCTGATCCAAATACCAAGCGGTCAACACCAATATGGTCCACTGCTTTTTCAATCATTCCTAGCTCAGCAATCGGACTTGCTGTATCCATAAAAACATTTGGACAATGTTTCACTTTTAATACTGCTCGTTCGTTATGAGCCATGACAATTTTCACCTCAGGATACTTTTCTGCAAGATCGGCTACATCAAAAGACCTTGATTCATTTGGAAAATAACCTGTTACTTTATCCCAAGTGTGTTGTAAAATCGGTACACCATACTTAATGGCCTCCTCTACCACAGGAAAAAACCTAGGGTCATTACATTTTGTTCCTGTCCACATTTTTACACCAATCATTCCGTACTCCTCAATGCCCCGTTTAACTTCGTCGACTGCTCCAGGATATGCTGGATTGATATATGCCCATCCCCAAATACGGTCGGGATACAATTTCATAATCTCAAACAAATCGGCATTGAAGGAAGCGCATTGTTCCTGTGTAGGTTCATGGATGAGTTTGGTTGGGTAATAGCATCCAGGACCTAATGAAGCAACACATAGCTTTTTTATTCCAAATCTATCGGCCCCGTCTAAAACCTCCTCAACTTCCTTCACGGAAAATGGATTTGTTAAGAGATGGGTATGAACATCAATTATCATGCGTGTCCTCCGTTCTTTTTGATTATTAATCTACAAATATATTAATTATTGTAAATCATTAAATGGTTCTTTCCACCATGTTGCTTTAACTAGGGGTCTGGACAATTATAGAAAGCATTCGCAAAAAACATAGTACATGAAGTGTTTTTCTAGAGGTGTTTAAATTTCTGTATTATTTTGGATAGGGGGTAAATAATATCTTCGGTCCGCCATTATTAAGGCATTCTTCAAAACCCTTTTCGAAATCCTTAAGCTCAAGGTACTTTTTTACTATTAACAGCGCTTTTGATTGGAGCTTTTCCATCAATTTAATCGCTGTATTCCAATCTTCTCTTATTGCACTGATACTTCCAGTTACTTTTAATTCCTTATATGCAATATCCATAAAAGAAATATTTTGCATCTTTGAGGATGTACCAATTTGAACATATTGACCTTTTGGACGTAGTATATTGAGACCTAGGTTAATCCCGTGAGGATTACCAGAACATTCAAACACAATGTCGACTGTTATTTTTTTTCGCCTCAACATCTCATGCAAATCTCCGGACATGTCTGTCATATCAACGCCCATTTGGGAAGCAATCTCTAAACGCTCAGCATCTGCGAGTGTTCCACAAACAATTACTTTAGCACCAAATTGTTTTGCTACAAGGGCCGTAAATAAACCGATTGTACCTGGACCAATAACGAGAACCGTATCTGTAGGCCTTATATCCGTCTTGTAAACTCCCCTTACCGCAACTGTTAGCGGTTCAATTAGGGCACCAGCATCATCAGATATACTATCAGGAACATGATAAATTTGTTTTTCATGCAGTTTGACATACTGAGCAAATACACCATCGTAATCGAAACCGATTCGTTTTCTGTTATTGCATAGGTTAAATTCGCCTCGATTACAGTACGTACATTCTTCACAGCTACTATAGGTCGGCTGTGCAACGATACGATCACTTATGGCGACTTTAGTAACCTTGTCGCCAACGGCTACCACCTCACCGATAAATTCATGGCCAAGAACGATTGGAAGTGCTTTACTATCAATATGGTAATTTCCTGTATATAACTTTAAATCTGTCCCACAAATACCTGCTCGCTTCACTCTGGCTAGTAGTTCGTATTCTCCTAATTGTGGTATGTCTTTATCATCCAGGACTACATTTTTTCCCTCTTTTAATAAAACGCATTCCATTTAAAAAAATACCCCCTCTTTATTTGTTTGCTAAGTACGTATAAATTTTCAGTCACTTTACATACTTTATCCTCCCCATTATTTCTAAAATAATGGAGAGTCTTTGATACGAATTCCGCATTACGGAATATAGTAACACGATACGGTATGTGAAAATAATAACCGCAAATGAAAACGTTGTCAATTTATTTTTTTAAATTTTCAGAATACTGACTTTTTTCTCATGCTCACCATCATACGAATAGTAAAGAAATAAAAAAGCACCTAGTTTTGTATACTAAGCGCTTTGTCTTCTCTTATTGACCATTCCATCCAAGTTCACGGGACAACTTATTTGCAGCCTCTTTTAATATTTCCACAATCTTTGGTAGTCTCTCGTTACTAAATCTCATCTCTATACCACCAACACTAATTGCTGAAACCACGATTCCTTCATGGTTAAATATAGGAACCCCTACCGCGGCAGTACTTTGATTTACTTCGTTACTACTAAATGAATATCCATTTGATTTTATAAGTTCTAACCTGTTTAAGAAATATTTTTTTTCATCATTGCTTAGATTAAATGTTTCCATGATTTCGTATTGTCTACTCGTATCCATATTAGCAAGAATTGCAAGAGGTGCTCCACCACGATTTAATGGTAAAACATCCCCAATATTGGTTGTTGCATCCTGTATAAAATAGCTCCCCTTAACGGCATCAATACAATATGCCTTGTTATTACGCTCAATGAACAAATAGGAGCTATCCTCTAATTGATTTGAGATTTCTTGTAGATGTTTTTTAGCTCTCTCAGGAATATTAACCGCATTAATTGCCATGCTACCTATTGTAAAAAGTTCGATCCCTAAACGATAATAAGGGACTTGACCAATATACACCTTTTCTAAATAACCAATACTAGTAAGTGTATTACAAAACCTCATCGCCGTCGTCTTACTAAAACCTGATATTTGGTGAATATCGTGAAGAGTTAACATTGGTTTTTTTTTAGTAAAAAGTTTTAATATAACCGCAACCTTTTCTACTGATTGAATTATCGATTTATCTCTCGTATCTTCCATGTAATCCCTTCTCCCAAATAAAATGTAGCACTTTATTGCTCTAAGCATATATTTTTATTCCCTATTTTCATGGGCTCTACTATCACATATGTCTATTAGTTTAAAATAATTTAGACCATTGGTCTAGAGTAAACGGTTTCATAAGGCTTACCTAATGAAAACCGATTAAATAAGTATCTGCAGTATAAATTGTTTTTATATATACTCTTTTTCGAATTATATTATATTCATATATATTTAAAACTACCTCCAGTACGGATAGGGTGTAACTTCAATTTTTTCTGATAAGGCTTTTTTCTCCTTCCATTGTCTCTTTTCTAGTTTTTGAAAGATTAAGGTCACTAAAAATGAAAACAAGAATCCTCAGTCAGGTTCCCACTCCACAGGATTTTCTTTTACAGTTTCAATCATGCTCAAGATAGATTGATTTTTTAAATCATTGCACAACTCTTCCATTTACATAAAGCGTTTCCTCATCATCCCAATTTGTGATTAATTTTGATTTTGAAAATAATCGTGTATATCTTGAAGTTGTCTGCTTCGATTTCGGTGAAAACTGCAGAACCAAGGATTCAAGGGTTTTTATGTTTCCTAAGCGTTGCTCTACATTCAAGGGACCAATTTCCAGAGTTAACTTTAAGCGATCATCTTTTAACCGTTCAAACCAAAAAGTGAACGTACTGTTATGCCCCAACCATTTCTCACATGTACTTCCATAGGTTTGTTTAAGTTCACGAAACGCTGGTAAAAGGAATGAAATGTTACGACTTTGAAAACAATAATTGTCCATAGTTCTCCCTCGGGTTTCGCCAAATTTAACAAATGCTTCATCAGGAATATTTCCTGTTGATTGGTTAGCATGGTGAACTATCCTTTCAATCTAACCCTATTCTACGATATCTTCCTCCATCGTTTCCACAGCAAATGCAATCTATTTAAACAGAGATTTTTGGATCATAGGTTAGTACAATTTTTATAGTTTCATCCCAAACAACCGCAATTTTATTAATGTTGAATTTGGATTTAGACGAACATTTTTTTCTGCTAATTGTGCAAACTCGAATTATTCATTCCACGTTCCGGAATTGGTGCCTACACTCGCTGCGCTAGAGTTTCAGCACACTGGTCCAGGCACCTACTCTATTAATTAAAATACCTCTTATAAAGTGACTTCTCCTTCAATGCTACAAGGTTTTTATTACTTTATCGACTGTTTCCTTATTCTTCTTAAAGAAGTGCAAACATGCTTTTGATTCCCTCAATCCTTTAATCGACAAAAACACCCCAACCATCTGAATAACTGCCATGTGGTTTACTTAAGCTATCTAATTTATTCTAAATTTTATTTAATTCATTATAATGTCCTTTTACTACGGGTTGCTCTTCATAACGATGGGAATATTGGTTAGGGTCTTGTCCTGAAATCAAATTGTAAATTAATTTTATTTCGTCGGTTCTACCTCCGCCGTAAGGAGTATAATTTTTTACTGCTTTTATCTTTATCCACGCATGTCCCACACTAAGAATTTCTATATCATGTTTATAAAATTCTTCTGCGATTTGTTCCATGTCACCTGCGCAATAAATACATCCTTCTTTATTATTATGATTAGCACTTAAATGCCATTTTTTTAACTTAGTAGAAGTTACGTTAAATGTACCGTTGCTATAACTCAAAACTAACATCCTTTCTTTAAAACAAGTTGAATAAATTATATCAAATACTTCTTTATGTAAGTAAAAAAAGAGTAGCCGTTATATGGCTACCCTAGCATTATTTACGCTTTTTTAAACTGTTCAACGGACTAAACTTCTTATGTCCTTCGGCTACTTCGCTACTAAATAGGTTAACGTAAACCTTCGTCATTTCAACGTTGTATGCCCCAAAATACTCATTAGCTGAAACGTATTAGCACCGTTTAATACGCATAGTTTTGCAAATGTATGCCGTAGTGGATGGCAACTAACACGCACGCCCTTAATACCCAATTTCTTACCGTATTCAATAACACGGGATTGTTTTTGCCGTTTACTTAACGCAGTACCTTTAAGCGTAATAAAAAGGCTTTCGGTAATAGAGTCCCCTTTAACTTTATCCATTTGCGTAGCTACTCTTTAATTCTGGCTTGTATCGGCACTAAACGCTACCTATAACTTTTAGCGTTTCTAAACCGTATGTTACCGTTAGCAAAATCAATGTCATTAGCAGTAATACCCGCTAATTCGTTTCACGTAAGCCCGTTTCAATAAATAACAGTAAAATCGTATAATCCCTTACGCCCGTTAAAGTAAGCAAGTTGCAGGCGTTTAGTAGTTCCTCTATTTGTTAAAAGGTAATTGTTTCCATAACCTCTTTACGGTCCGTAACTTGCTTACCTCTTCCAGGGTTACGCTTAATGTAACGTTATTTGTGTAGCCAATTAAACAACGCCTTGAATGCCGTTAAGCGTGTGTTTATGCTTACAGGTTTAATATTCGCACCCTGCATAGCTTTTATTACGTTATTTTTAATATCTTGAGCCGTTATAGCCCCTAAAAATAGGGTCAGTCCCCCGCCGAAATAAAGCGTTAATGCAACGGGGGACTGGCCCAAAATTCGCTATGGTGCAATAATCAGCACAATTCCATCCTCGATTTGAATGGTGGTCCCAATCGTCGTATTGTCCCGCAGCCAATCGTTCGCATGGATACTTAATACATATCCGTTAGCAGGGATGACGGAATCGTTGCCCCCTCTTTGTACGACCTTGCCATCAACTACCGTTACTTCGTATCCCCAAATATTAGTTCCGGTCGTCTTTCCGCGTACAGGAGTGTACTGAATGAGTTCACCGGCACCGCGACCTCTATTTACACCGTCTAACTTTCGATAATCGCTGACATGGCGATTCCTCCACATGGATTCGATTAAGAACGGTTTGACCACCTGGTCTCCGATTTCTTGCGGCATCTGATAAGCCTGAATCATTAAGGTTTTTAATTGATTTTTTAATACACTTACTTCGTTTGCCTGTCCCGCTTTTTGGGCCATTAAGTACTGAACCGCAACATACCCGGCATCACCAAATACCTTAAGGTTTTGCAGATGTGAATTAATGGAAATCAGGAATTCCTCGCTGCTGCTTTCTTTCCGAAAATTTTCAGGAATTTGCCGAAGCCGATCAAATTCGGCCATCAACTGTTCTGCAGCTTGGGCTCCATCATTTCCATCAAGCGCTTTCCAGAATGCTTCTATTTCCGGTTTTAAGGTTAATGATAACGGCGGCAATTCTAAAACGCTCTCTACAAGGAAGGGTTTGATGACACCTTGTCCGATTTTTTGCGGAATTTGTTCAGACTGATTGAACAATGTAATCAGTTTATCCTTGTACGCTTTTGCCTCAGTGGTTTTCCCTTTTTTTTCTGCCGTTAGGTAGTGAACAGCCGCTTCGCCGGCCTCACCATATAATTTCAATTTTTCATTGTAAGGTTTGATTTCCTGCAGAAAGTTGTCATTCTTCATTTTTTGCTGAAGAGTTGCCGGAACCTGTTGCAATTTCTTGAATTCCCCAATCAAGTTTGATGCAGCTTGATCTAGATTTTTATTGGATACATAAGCTTTCCAAAACGCATCAATCAAGGGAGTGAGTGTAAGCGATTCCGTTTTATTAATCGGTGAAGAGTAGGTATTTTCAGCAAAGGTTTTTAACGCATCTGCACCATCCCCGCCAAAGGATTGAATACTGCGCTTCCACGATTCTTCCGGGTTATAGGCCGCCCCGTTCCAAGTATAATCGGCAATGGTATACAATGGTATTTTGGAAGCCTCTGCCTCGTTCATTGGATTAGCCGTTATCCCAAGGACTCCTTGTTTGGATAAATCTGCATCACGTCCTACGATTGGGCCAATAAACAGGCTGTTGCGATCATAATCGTTAACCGGGTAATTGTCCCATAATAACATATCGTGGTTAAATGCGCCTTGAACCTGTTTGGCTTCTTCGGAAGTGACTTGTTCCGATACGACCTTCTCACCGGTCCACATCACAATCGTATCTTTATCGAGTAATTCGGCAAACCGATCACGGTAAGGTGTCGGCCCGTTACCGGCATAGTCCGTCGGGACGGTTATTAATCGCTCGGCACCTGGATGGGTTTGAATAAATTCCTTCGTAAAACGATTCAACAAGTAAGCTTGTGCAGCAGCGGCAGGATTTTTGTCCTTTCCAAATTTATCTTTATCTTGCTGATACTTTAAACTCGAATCAATATCGTCCAGGAAAATGGCATAGGAACGCACACCTAAATCCCACACCTTTTCCATCTTCTTTTTCAAAAATTCAAAGTCTTGGTCATTCGAGAAGCAAATGGAATTACCTGGAGATAGGGAGAACGTAAATTTCACATGATTCTTTTTTGCCCGATCAATGAGCTCCTTTAATTTCGCAATTTCTTGCTCTGGGTAGGGGTCACGCCAATTGTCTCGGTGATATGGATCATCTTTGGGCGCGTAAATATACGTATTGAGTTTATTGTCACCGTAAAAATCCAACTGGCTCAGCCTGTCCTCCTGTGTCCAAGGCGGTCCGTAGAATCCCTCAATCGAACCGCGGATGGCCATGTCAGGCCAGTCACGGATTTCTACCCCCGGAAACCGATCTCTTCCCTTTTGTTCCTGGATGATTTGTTTAAATGTCTTTGCTGCATAAAAAGTGCCTGTCGTGTCCTTTCCAGCCAGAACAATCTGATTTTTACCTTTGCTGCTTGATGCCAGGACATACCCCTCATCCTTCAAGGCATCTGGACCTTTAATTCCCATTTGCTCCAACACTTTTTTGGAGTCTTGATTTTCGGCAGGACCGCCAATCCATATCGTGACGGGTGTTGTAGCCTTTTCGCCGGCGTTATATTGAATGATTTGCTTTACATCCGCAGCTTTCAAGGCGCCAACAACCTCTTTAAATGCTTGTTCATCGGTTTTCTTCCCGGTAACGATTCCCACTTTCGGCGTCAGCGGAAAACCTTGATCCCTTATTTTGGCTTCCTGTGGTGTGGGGTTAATAGACAAAGTGACATTGCTTGCTGCTGACGCTTTTTGCACCCCCTGTACACCTGGAATACATAACAGCAAAGCGGAAGAAACAACCAGTGCCCTTTTCAACCTTTTTAATCCATTCATCCCTCACTACTCCTCCTTCAAATAGAATTGAATTACGAACAAATATTGGCTATTCTAGATTTCTATGAAAAAAAGGCATAGAAAACGAAGTGGGTTAATCCCGCTTTGTTTTCCATGCCTAGTATCATCTAGTAACATGAAACCAATATTTACCTCAATGGTAAACCGCTTACATTATGATGTCAATTATATTTAGAATATTCAATGAATTAGTCCTATGAAAAAATGGATACAAGGACTGCTGGTAGTACTTTGGTTATACTTATCTGATGAAAACACTTTTCCCCTCACTTCATTCATTCTTACTTATTTTATCGCTTAAATACAATAAATGCTATTTGCAGCAAATAACCGCAATAATAATCTTACGAATAAAAAAATCGGCCTTGCTCATCACAGCAAAGCCGATTATCTCTATAAATTTTAATCTTCATCCACGAATCCGGATCTGATTTGCTCGATGACTGGCAAGCTTTTTCTTGATGAAATATCAAACATGACAAAGATTTTCGTAGATTCGGTAATAAGCTCTTCAAGTTGATTGTAGATTTCCTGCCTCATGACAAAGCTTTTCGTGCCAACTTTGCTCGGGGTTGTGACCACTCTGAGGACATCTCCCAATCTAGCTTCCTTTAAGTAAGATACCTCCAATTTAACTAATACGGTGCCGATTTTATTTTCCGCAAGATAAGCATGAGATACTCCCACACCTTCGTACCAATCCCCCACACCTTGCTCTAAGTAGGCAATATATTTGTTATAGTTCACATGGCCCAGATAATCCAGGTCTTCTTCCTGAACAATTATTTCTGTTGTTGTTTGCATTTGATCATCACCTTTTACTGCCCTTTCATAGAATAATTAATTAACTTTCTTCGGTCCTGACCAGTGCATTTCCCTTAACCGATATTTTTGTAGTTTTCCTGTTGCGGTTTTTGGCAAGGAATCCACAAACTCCACTGCCTTAGGAGCTTTAAAATGAGCCATAACCAAACGGCAGAATTCAATTATCTCAGCTTCCGTTACCTTAGCCTCAGGCTTCAACACGATGATCGCTTTTGGCACCTCACCCCATTTTTCATCAGGGATGGCGATGACCGCTGTCTCCAAAACATCAGGATGCTTGTAGAGTATTCCCTCAACCTCGGTGGAAGAAATATTTTCTCCGCCGGAAATAATCAAGTCCTTGGCACGATCCCGGACTTCGATATAGCCATCCGGATAGGTAACAGCTAAATCACCGGTATGGAACCAGCCACCCCTTATTGCCGCGGCAGTCGTAACCGGATCCTTGTAATATCCCGCCATGACGACATTCCCGCGGGTTACGATTTCTCCCAATTCCTGCCCGTTCCAGGCTACTTCTTCACCGTCTTGGCGAACAACCTTCGTTTCCCCGTTAAATACGAGCTCAATTCCTTGTCTTGCCTTAATTGTCGCTTGTTCATCCGCAGATAGTTCCGCAAATTCCATTTTCCATTCACAATAGAGAATAAATGGCGATGTTTCTGTCAGACCATAGACATGAATCATATTTAAGCCAAGAATTTCTTGGGCTTTATGAATGAGGGCAGCTGCCGGCGGAGCCCCTGCCGTCGCCATTCTTGGGCTCGTCTTAATCTCGACTTCCTTGGCCCGAGGGTCATTGACAAGCATATTGACCACTGTCGGTGCACCGCATAATAACGAAATTTGTTTGCTTTCAAACAATTCTAGAATAATCGGTGGGTCTACTTTACGTAAGCAGACATGGGTGCCTCCTGCAGCTGTGATTCCCCAGACACCGCCCCAGCCATTGGCATGGAACATGGGCAATGTATGAAGATAGACATCATCATGCTGAACGTTCAGATGATATAGGAAATTGGCCGCATTCAGGTAGTTGCCGCGATGTGTCAGCATGACCCCTTTTGGCTTGGAAGTCGTGCCGCTCGTATAATTTAGAGTGAGAAGCTGATTTTCATCAATTTCCACCTCGGGAAATGATTCACCAGCATGTTCAAGAAAATCCTCATAAGAGACACCATTTAATGAACTTTCATGTCCCTCTACTGGTACGATGACGATTTGTTCGAGAGACAGAAGATCGACGATTTTTTCAATTGGTGCGCTAAATTCCGAATCAACAATTAACATTTTCGCATCGCTGTGACTGATGATATATGCATTACGGCAACATGGTCGCCCTGATCAATACCTGCTTGATTTAATGCGGAAGACAACTGGTCAACACGCCTGCCAAATTCACGATAAGTAAATTCCTTTTCGCCATCGATGACGGCGACCTTCTGCGGATAATATTTCACCGCCCTGCGCTTCCAGTCCAATGGTGTTAACGGAGAAATCATCAAAACCAGCCCCTTTATTCGAATATTCATATAATTATTTCACCACTGGATTGTCATTTCCCTTTAATTTATATGCTTTTATTCAAAAAAAATAGGACGGGCCAAAGCCGCCTATTCAAATTCAAAGATTATCTCGCACCAACCCATTTTCAAAATGTAATATACACATAAACAAATATATTCTTATATTTGCAGGTACGAATTTATAACTAAAAGGGGTAACCGAAAAATGGGATCAGTGTGGGAGAAGATGTATTAGATGAAACGTGGCTTAGGAGAATCATTGATGATTCATTTTTGCAAGATATACAAAAGAAACCTAACTGTCCAATGGGCGAATCAGGTGAATATCATACCTTTGTATATGATGGACCTTTATTTTCAAAAAGGATTGATTTGAAACATAGAGAATTAATTCGGCATGAAACGACAAGGAAACTAGAATTTAAGAGTTATCGCCTAATAGATAGGGTACACAACCCCCTTGAAATTTAAAAAAATTCCTATCTGTGGTTGGTACTGTTTTTAGAAAATGCGGTATCGACAATTCTACATTACTCAGGTGGGATCATTCACTCCCTCTTCAAACAAAATGCTTACCATGCAAATAAAAAATGCTCGATTCGATAATAAGTTTTAAGTCTCATATTTTACCTAGTATCCAATAAACTGTCTCATTGATCGTCGCTGCTAGTATTACCATCGCCAATACACACCAGTCTGAAACGAAACAAAGTCAGGTCTTGATTCTATAATAAAAAACTATCTTCCTGTCCTGTTCCATATAAAACCTTAAGTCTCCATTTTCATAAGAAGTTAAGAAGGATTTTTCCTTATCAACACACTAATCTTCAAGAAATCTACCAGTCCATATCAAAGGATGAGCAGCGGAATCAATTACTATTTGATGATGTTTTAAATGAATTAGATAAAGGAAGTTCCCCAATTGTTTTGACAGAGAGAATTGAACATCTTGAATTCCTTCGTGATAAATTTAAAGGTTTTGCCAAAAACATTATTATCCTTACAGGGAAAATGAATAAAAAAGAACGTAGGACGGAATTGGTACGCCTGGCTAACATCCCCGATAACGAAGAGCGACTAATAATTGCAACTGGTAAATACATTGGTGAGGGTTTTGATGATCCACGTTTGGACACTTTGTTTTTAGCCATGCCCATATCTTGGAAAGGTACACTCCAGCAATATGTTGGACGGTTGCACCGAATTCACTCTAACAAGCAGGAGGTAAAAGTCTTTGATTATGTTGATGGGCATGTCCCTGTATTGAAAACAATGTTTGAAAAACGACAAAGTGGGTATAAGTCATTAGGATATGTTTCATTGAATAATAAAGAAAACAATTCAACCGAGCAAATGCAATTGTTTTAGTGGTGAGGAAATTGGAATTCTTAGCTCAACCCTATAACCGGTTAGGTAAATTGGGTTTTGTATTGAAACAATGCTGCAGCTTATTATTGGCTGCAGCATTGTTTACCTTTTGTATTACATTTGTTAAATTCTTGCATAGTGCAGGGTTTTATCCAACCCTCAATAGGGCCAGGTCTATATGCTGGATAGCTATTTATGAATAATTGTTTCTTTTCTTACTATAAATTTCATAAGCAAAAAACCAAATAAATAGCCTATTCCAGCTCCTATACTAACTGTAAATACTAGAGAGATCGGGAAAAACATGCCAAAAATTACACCGATAGCACAACCAAAAAGCATGCCCATTGGTATTAAACTATCTAATAAATCTTGAGCACCTTTTGATTTTTTCTTACCTAGGTTGCCTTGGTTATATTTATGTTTAAGCCGTTCAATTACATATACTACAATTCCTCCCACTATTACAACAGGCGTAATTGCCATGACTAACCACATGTTAGAACCTCCTTTCACTTTTTAATCAGATCATACCTGCTACTCTTAAACATAATGGTCCTTTAATGGAAACAGGCACAAACCTTATTCCATTATTGCGTCCTATATCGGAAAACAAAATTAAAACGGAAGGTTTTGAAAAAGCGAAATAGTAATTATTATTGTTAATAAAGAGCTTAAAGATACCAAAGATACAATTTTTCGGTTGTTTTGCTTTTTTGAAGGCTTACTTAGTTCATTGATTACTGCACCCCATAAAAGCACGGAAGCTAAAATAATAATACTCATAGTCATATTTGGCATCTCCTTTCTAAATATTTTTACTTTGCTTATATTCTAACACATTTGGCTTTTAACTTTAATCAGCCGGAAGATGTGGTGGTAATCACCTGTGATTTACTGGTACATCCCTTGTCATTTAGTGGTAAATAGTATATCAACGTCGGTACATTTCCTTGGCTGAAGTTTGGTGCCTGACCCCCGGTGCAATTAAAGCATTACCGGACCGGGGATCAAGTACATGAGATAACATGCCATGCATCATCCAGTAGTATTAACACTAGATGAGGTACAAGCTATTGATTAGATTTTTGAAAAGGTAATACTGCCAATAACGATTTCGAGGCCTATAGAAAATTTTCTATAAACAAACGATTTATGGTAAAATATAATTCCTTGGCAGGGGCATCAAAAGAGAGTCGGCACATTGTTGTCCAGACTCTCTTTTCTTGTGTTTTTCACTTTAATTAATATATTTTTTCTAGCAATCTAGCTTGTGTTTATCAAAACTCTTTATACAAACAAGCTAACTATTCTATTATAACCGCATCCATCAATTTGAATATATTTCTCTTACTTCCTTAACCATCCTACCACCGCAAACCGAACATGGTATTTGTTCATTAAGCATTTCCTCATAGGAAGCTATTCGTTTCCATGAATAACATGTCACAGTTGTACATTCCCATACAAGAGAACTCTCGACTACTCTCTTAGTTGATTTTGGCAGCAATGGTTGTTTTCTATTTTTAGTTGATCTTTGGTTTAATTGTTGATTATTATTTGTTTTAACTACATTCGGTTGAGTAAATACATCCAAAATAAATCTTGATGTGACCACTTTTTGCCCTCTGGGTTCAGTCGGCGAGCTAATATATAACTCCTCTTCCGCTCTTGTTACTGCAACATAAACAAGTCGACGTTCTGCTTCAATGGCAGAGTGAATTTTATCTGGTCCTTTAGATGTTAAGATTACGTCTCTTCGTTCTTCTATATCCAAAGAAGATGCATGAAGGAGGAAAGTTTCTGAAACACCAATTAAATACACGATGGGAAATTCTAAACCCTTAGATTTGTGAATGGTCATTAATTTAACTACGTCAGCTTTTGGGTCCTTCCTTAACTCTTCCATCCTTTTATTTTTTTCAATGATTTCTTCTACAAAAGCTAAAAATTCTGAAATCGTTTTAAAACGGGCTGCCGATGACTCTATTTCGGCTAGCGTTTCTTTTACCATTTCTTTATGCATTGTTACGTTCTTTCGCTCATCTGCCTCCAAATATTTGTCATAGACCTTTCGGATTAATTTAATGGCATTAACAGGCTCCATTGTTTTGATATTTTGTAATAACGTTAAACGATTAATGATTTGATTTTTCTGGAAACCCTTTAGGTTAGCAATTTCTAATGTATGCAATAATAAATTATTAGCGGGATTTGTTAGTTCCCTAATTTGTATAAATTCATATGTCCTCTCACGATTAAGATAAAGAGTAGGTATTATACCTTTAACTGCCTCTATATTTTTCTCATCCATTGCAACCCTTAGGTGATCAATGACTGGTTTTACAATCGATTGCTCGTAGAATGTACCGCCATTTCCGAATGTTACAAAGGGAATCGGTGTCTGCCCCCACTGCGTTAACGATTTAACTTACTGGGGGTCAGGCACCGAAATAGAGCAATGCTTATTGGACTCTTTTAGTTTAATAAACATATAAATAATAAAGGGATAGCACCAGATATTGGTACTATCCCTTCTCCTTGAAGGATTTATTTTTTCAAACCAGCAGCAAAGAAGGGACCATTAATTGACATTGTTGAGAGAATTCGAGCCATTTCTTGAGGAGATTCTTTCCTGCCACTATCTAACCATTTTTGAATGACTCCTATATGTGCAGATGCAATATAAGAAGCTAAATATTGTCCTGGAACGAGTAAATTTTGCTCCTTAATAAGTGCACCTGGATCATTGCCAAACAGTGTTTTCCACATAAAATCTTTCAGTCTTGTTTGAAATGATAAATCTCCTTTTGGACCTAGCACAGCTTTCATAAAACCACTTTTTTCATTAAGATACTCAAATATTAAAACGGCAATGGGAAATAGTGTTGCAGTCGGTGAGTTAGTTTCAAATGCGGTAAGAACACCTGGAAAGTTCTGTTTTGCAATTTTGGACATTTCAAGCATAATTTCGTCTTCGCATTTCGTCATTAAATCAAATTTGTCTTGATAGTGTGCATAAAATGTTCCTCGATTAATCTTCGCTCTGGTTGTTATGTCTTTAACCGTGATTGCTTCAAAACTTTTTTCATCGATTAATTCCACGAGTGCATCTCGGATTGATTCTTTTGTCCGAATGATTCGTAAATCCGTATTTCGATCTCGCAAGCTACTTTCCTCCTTCATTTTATCCAACACATTTATAAAAGATGTTCCATAACCAACACATCTTCCATTTTTGATTATTGAACAGCAATGGATTCAATTATAAAATTTATACATAATGAACGACAGGTTGTTCATTATTATAACAAAAAAACAGGGAGGATAACATATGTTCAAAAACAAACTGTTAATCGTTTCACCGATTATCGCATTGGCAGTTATTTTTATTTTTTCATTAACATTATTTCCATCGGTTCAACCTCAACCAAAAAATTTGCCCATTGCAATTGTAAATGAGGATGTAGGGGTGGAAATTCCTAATCAACCAAAGATGAATATGGGTCAAACAATCCTTGACATGATACAAAAAAATTCAAAAACAACAATTGATCAAAACCCTGCTGTAAAATGGGTTGTAGTAAAAAGTTCAGAGGAAGTACAAAAAGGGTTAGATAATCAAGAATATTACGCGGCTTTGGTAATCCCGAAAGATTTCAGTGCTAGACAGGCTTCTTTACGGACTCCTACACCATCATCGCCCGAAGTTGAAATATATATTAATCAAGGTATGAATATGGCAGCATCAACCGCAGCGGGGCAGATATTGAACGGCATAATTGACAATATGAATAATACTATTCGTACACAAATACTTGATGGTTTTGAAAATCTTGGAGCAACATTAACAGTAAAGCAAGCTGCAGGTCTTGCAACTCCTATTACAAAAAAAGTCACCAATGTTAATGAAATTGGTACTAATAGCGCAAACGGAAATTCTCCTATTTCCTTATTTCAGCCATTATGGATAGCAAGCTTGGCAAGTGCTGCTATTATCTTTATCGCTGTTAGTAAATTATCCATTACAAATCGGAAAGAGAACCTTATCGCAAAGATAGGACAATTAGTAATGGGGGCAATTGTCGCTCTTGTTGTTGGATTTGGTTTACCTTGGTTGGCAGATGGGATGATTGGACTCCATATTCCACATTATATGGATACTGCTTTATTCCTATCGATTACTTCTTTTAGCTTTTTCCTAATGATTTCAGCTGTATTTTCATTGTTGGGAATTAGGAGTATTGCTGTATTTGCCTTAATGTTATTCTTTGGTGCACCATTGCTGGCAATGGCTCCAGAAATGATGTCACCATTTTATCGAGATTGGGTTTATTCTTGGTTGCCAATGCGATTTATGATTCAAGGTTTACGTGAATTGTTCTTCTTCGGAAAAGGATTAACCTGGAGTTCCCCTTTATCTACTCTGGTATGGATTGGAGTAGTAAGCATGGTTATCGTTCTAGCTTCCGCTTTAAAACTTAATTCAATAAAAGACAAATCACAAAGCCAAAAAATAGAGGGATAACACAGTTTTCCAAAATGAAATGAAAACAGCAATTGGACATTTATTTCGTCAAAAAGAGGTAAACTTGTATCACCAAATTTTGGGCAGAATAGCTTAGTAGTAACAGCTAGGATCTTGTTTAATTGGCGTTTTTACCAATGTGTGACGTTATGAAACTGAATATATAATGATAAGGATTTTAAAGGTAAAAAAGCCTAATCCCTCCGTATTTTTAGCGAGGAATTAGGCTGATAATTTTCCGTATACGCGCCATATTCTTGAATAACCGAGTGCTAAGATTAGCTGCGAATTCACCTTTCAGTTCGTCAAGAGACGCATACAATTTAGAAGAAATTGAAACGGTGTAACGGGAACCTGTCCCCTCGACTCAATTCGCTAAAATAGGAACTTTCCCACACCGAATAGACTGCTAATAATTCCCATTCCATTCATGGTGCCTTTTCCCACTTTAAGTAAGCCTCCAAGTATTCCCGGCTGGCCTTTACCTCCGTTATTCCCCCAGCCCATCGGGGTCCACGGACCACCCCAGCCCATTGGATTTACCTGTCCCCCTAAGCCTGCTGGGTTTCCAAAACCGCCCCAGTTCGCCTGTTGCCCACTGGCGCTAAAACCAAAAGGATTGGCGGGCGGCGGCAGCAAAGCCGTAGTATGTCCTTGTCCGAATATCCCAGCATGATTGACCGGTTGTGCCCAAGGGAAGGGCTGTATTTGGGAATTGAAACCCTTATTGCCGGCTGGTGGGGCCCAGCTATCCGGATGTACTTGAGTCATCATTCCCGTCTGGTTGTTTGGTTGCGCCCAAGGTAAGGGCTGTTTTTTAGGGTTAAAACCCTTATTGCCAGCTAATGGAGCCCAACCAAGAGGCTGTCCTTGTGCGATCATTCCAACATGGTTGATTGGTTGCACCCAAGGAGTGGGCTGTCCTTGAGGCGCGAAACTTGGATGTTCGGGAAGCTGTGGCAAGTTGGCCGACTGCTCTTGCGACTCCCAATCGTCGTGATCGACCGGCAGCAACCAATTCCCGTTGTATTCTTGAGACATGAAACCTGGATGTTCGGGAAGCTGTGGCCATTTGGTAGACTGTTCATGTGACTCCCAATCGTCGTGATTGACCGGCGATAACCAATTTCCGAGTTGTTTTTGAGACGTGAATCCCTCATGGTCAGCCGATTGCGACCAGTTGGCTGGCTGCACATTCGCCTTCCAATCGTCATGATCAATCGGCGTCATCGAATTCCCGTTGTCAGCCGGTGTTGTCCAACCAGAAGAAGGTTCTTGTGCTGTCAAACCCATTTGGCCAGCGGGAGAAGTCCAATTAACAGGTTGTTCCATACGCTCAAAACACTCTAACCTCCCAGGTCTCTTCCAACCAGCCCGATGGACTCGACCACGCCAATCCTCTGGAATCTCAAGTCCATTTATTCCTCCAAGTTTGGGTATTTGGGGCTGTGAATATAATGGTGGTACTGAATTTTGGTTATTATATAGCTGCCCGCTCCCCCTTGAATTTACATACCAATTCTGGTGCATATGCCTATTCCCCTCATTTTAAAAACGTATTGTTAGACTTAGCCTATGTGATATTCCTTTTTTTGGCTGGTTAAATAACTAGGCGTACAAGCCCATATTTAAAAGAATGGGTACGTGGTTATCATTTCAGAAAATGGGGAAAATGGGGTCAGTCGCCCGGTGCGTTAAAGTTGTAGACCGGGGATGTAATTTTAATATTTACAGTTTATTAATTCAACAAATAGCAACTCATTATTTATAAATTCCACTATAGCCTAAAATTCAATTTACCCACATTCAATTCTCCTTGTTAATACTTTGTTAATTTTTTCATGATTTCTGTTTTTCTTTGCTTGTCATTTATTCTTGTCAAATCAAGGACCACTTCATGGCCTTTATGTTTCGATCGCAAAATTTCTCTGATTGCATTTTTCACACTTTCTTCTTCATCCGTTACAACGATGACATTTCGCAGCATTTTCTCCCTTCCCTTCTATCATATTTTTATGATTTTTTGCGAAGCAGATAGAATACATAGCCATAATACTCAGAGTAATTTCTGTATAAGTCAATTTCCGTTTGAAATTCAATTAATGTATTTAATGCCTTTTGATTATGTTGATATTTTTCTCTGAACAAGCTAATTCTTTTTTCTAATGGCGTATAGTAATGCTCCCACCAGCCGGATTCCGGTAACACAATGGTATCGATTACTTCATACCCATGCTTTTCAGCCTTTTCCCTGTTTTTATTTATTGAGTCCGCGCCTGGGTAAGCAATTTTCCAGAAATCAACGGGCTCTTGAGGGGGATTTTCTTTTAGCCATGAAAGCTCTGAAACAACTAAGATACCATCTTCATTTAGAAATCGCTTCCATTCCTTCAAACCATTTTCATAGCCGATAATATAAATGGCTCCTTCTGACCAAATGACATCAAATTCTCCCTCAGAGTATGGCAGTGACTTCATATTTGCCTTTTCGACGCTAACTTTATTGGAAAAATACTGCTGGTTTACCTTCTCGCGTAATTCGTCCAAGAACCCGTCATTCATATCAGTTGCTATTATCTTCCCATCAGTCAATGAGGCTAGCTCCATTGTTTGCATTCCCGGACCACAGCCGATATCTAATATGGTTGGCTTAGAAACGAATTTCTCAATCGTCTGATAGGCTTTTCTTGTTGTCTCATTATTCCCAGGTCCTTCTCTTGGGATTTCTTTATGTAGTTCATAAAATATATTCATTTTTTGGCCTCCTTTAACCATTTACAAAATCATTTTCACATAACTACCTCGCAATCTGTTCCTTTTAAAATAGCACATTTTTCAAATAATGTTAATAATCAGTATTCTATCCCTCTGTAAAAATACATTTAATATATTAAATCAATGTGAGAAGTTTTTCCTTTCTTTAAAGGATAGATCCCGTAAGACTCTGGAATTTTTTGTGTTGAATGGTAAAGCAATTCAGATACCGTTACACTCTTATATCCGTTCTTGTCTAAAAAGTCCAAAATCTTATCTAATGCTTTAACAGTAGAACAGGTTTGAGTATATTCACTTCCATGCCAATCGTGAAAAAGAATAATATTACCAGGCTTTATTCCTTTTTTTATATAACTGCACATTTGATTTGCCGGTGGATTTGCCCAATCACGGGAATCTTGATACCATGACCATAATACGACCGTTTTACCATTTTTTAAAGCCGTATTGATAATGACATCATTATAAAAACCTCCTACGGGCCGATAAAGTGACGGATTTACCCCAGTGAATTGCTTAATCAATTTATCTGTTTCTTCTAATTCGGATGATAGTTTTGCCGAGGTTATATTTCCATAAATATGGTGGAAAGTATGATTAGCAATTTCATGCCCCTCTTTCACTTCTCTTTTTAACAGATCAGGAAATCTGACTACTTTATTGCCAGCTACAAAAAATGTAGCTTTAGCATCATGTTTTGCCAATATATCAAGTATTTGTGGAGTGAAAATAGGATGTGGACCATCATCGAAAGTAAGGGCAACTAACTTTTCCTGAGTGTTTACTTCCCAAATAACACGCCCTGTTTTTTCAAATGCTTCTCGACTATTAGTGGTTGCAGCGGCATTTACTTGAAAGTTAAATAAAGGAATTATTAAAAGAATTGGAATGAGCAAAGTTTTTTTCATTGAATACGCTCCTTATTTATGATGAACTTATTTTTTGATAACTTTATTAAAAATATTTATCAAAAACAGGTATTGGTGGGTTTTCTATAGGGAAGGGAAATGATCCTTTTCCCTCTCCCCCTCCAAGAAGTTTGTAATCTTACGACAAAATACAACAAATACTGGGTGGTGCCAGACACTCAGTACTAAAAACGGCACAAAATTCAACTAATGGAGAGTTATGAAAGGCAATAAGTTTGGAATTTTATATATTTTATAGTGGGCCTATTTCTTCTATTACTAATAAAGTAATCAAGAACAGATTGGGGCACCTATCTTGAAAACAATTAAATCGTTTATATTATGGCTGCTATCGCTTGTAGCTGTGCTAATTTTCACTTTCGTTATTTCTATTTTCATCTCATTTATCCAAGAAAAGCTGTTTCTGCCCAAAAATTATCTCATTTGGATTTTCAAATCTCCTGTTGCAAAATTTGTTTTCATTTATGACCTATACAGCATGTTTATTTTTTTCTGTTTATTTAATAAAAATTTAAGCAAGAGCTCTATCAGTTCTTATCATAAAAAAAGTGCCAGGCACCTTCCGGTTTTCTGGTTAGTGCCTGTGGCACTTGTATTCGCTTTCAAAAATCAGTACATATCATTCTAAACTTCGCCATCTTCAACCACTTTCCTTTCTTCTAATAATTTTCTTTCAAAGAAGATAAATAAGTAAAAGAAGGAAATGGAAATTGGGCTAAGTCCTCGGTGCGTTAAAGCATTAGCTTGCCGGGGGACTTTGAATTTGGACCTAAAATTTATAACGCCTTAATTTTGTTGAAATAGTTAGGAGATTTTTCTTTATACGTTTATGTAGGACAAAAAGAGGATAGTTATATAGAAAAATATTAGCAGCAAATTAAATTCCTGTATTTTTATAAATATTTTCTTCTAGGGTGGATGGTATGTGGATCAAGAGACCTTTTTTTAAATATGCAACAGCTATCCTGTTAATTTTATTAATCATTTTCTTCTTTGGGAAAATTGATTACTTTGTTTGGCCCTTTAAAAAATTCATTGCTACTATATTTTTTCCGATTCTCATTTCCGGAGTCATTTATTATTTAATGAGACCATTTGTAACCTTTTTCTCCAAATATATCAGTAAAAATTGGAGTATATTGATGGTTTATTTACTATTCATCGGTACTGGATATCTTTTTGTTCTTTTTACTGGTACACCGATTGCACAACAAGTCCAGCAGCTTTCAGACCAATTTCCAAATAAGGTTGAAAAAATATCAAATGTGTCCCATAACATGGTTAAGCATAATAGCTTTGGAAACAGTTCATTAAGAATGATTGAAGAAAAAGCAAGTTCCCTCTCAAACTCCTTTTTTCATCATGTTGAACAAAATATAACGAATATCCTATCAACAATCACTAGTATTGCAACGGTGCTTGCAGTTGTTCCGTTTATTGTTTTTTATTTTTTACGAGATGACGAGAAACTTAAGCCCGCTCTCTTAAAAAATCTTCCCGTCGAACATGTGGAAGCGGGAAATTTGATTCTTGTTGATATAGATAAGACTTTATCCGCCTATATAATCGGACAATGTATCATCGCATTATCCGATGGAATCCTGCTGTATATCGGTTTTTGCATTATTGGCCTGAATAATAGTCTATTGCTTGCCATTTTCGCCATGTGTATGACGATTGTTCCCTTTATTGGCCCTGTGATTGGAATGGTCCCGGCCGTCCTTGTCGCACTTTTACAAAGTCCATTTATGGTTTTGAAAGTCGTTTTAGTTGTAATCGTGGCCCAGCAAATAGATGGAAATCTTGTTACACCAAGAGTTATGGGAAAAAAACTAAATATTCACCCGTTAACAGTCATTTTCATTTTGTTAATTTCAGGGGCTATTTATGGATTTGTAGGAATCATTATCGCCATTCCACTCTACTCGGTTGTTAAAGTAACCCTTAAAAATGTGATTCGTTTTTATAAGCTGAGGTGAATTGAAAATAATTAGCAAAAAAACAGAGTTTCAAGGGCATGAGATGTTTTATTATTCTACATTTTATAACCCTTCCATCATATGGTACCGTTTTCTATCACAAACATTAAAAATGTAAGATAAAATGAGTGCCAATTTGCATATGAAATTGACATTCATTTTTTATTGGAGTAAAGCAATTTTTGACGAAATTACATAATTTGCATTGGAAAATGCACCCTAAATTGTAGGGGTACAATGGCTGTTGTACCTCTACAATTTAACCTTCAATTTGGTATACAATTTGTCTTACAAAAAATGCTACTCAACACATAATAATTGGATATATATGTTAAGATGATGTCTTATCCTTAATTTAGTAACCAATGATTTTTAAAATAAGCGGAGATTTTCCGGTTAGTCCGCCGAGAAGAGCCCAGTTTGGGGGATATAAGCGGAGTTTTTCCGATTAAGCAAAGCAAAATTACCCATTTTCACGTTTTTTGAGTCAATAGTCGGAATTTTTCCGTCTATTTGAGCTATTTTTAGTGCTATTTCCTATTTAAGAGAAATTTCTCCGCTTATTTATCAAACCATGTTGATTCCTCATCTGGGTCCGCTCTTTTATGGTTGGCGGGAGAAAAAATAGATATTAATAATGTTTCCAAGGAATGTTTGAAAAGAACATTCTGACCTTTAATCCAGGCTGGAATGAAAATGCTGTGAAACTTGAATCGTTTACGGACATTCGAGACATTCAAAAACAACTTAAGGCTGAAGGAATAAACATGCTGACTGCAGCAGTTGAAACAAATGAAGGACCAGCACATTTTGTCATTGAAGATCCAGACGGAAATCAAATTCTTGTCGATCAACATCGATGAGTTAAGAGTAACTAACAGCCATGAGGGGTTAGTACACTTCTTTTATTTCTAACCAGGATAATTCTTGAAAGGAAAGGATGATTGAAATGGGCATGGAACAGGAGTTTACAACGAACCTCCCACTCAAAGAGAAAGCTGTGTCTTTTCTACAAATCGTAGCATCAGGGAAAGTTCGTGAAGCATACCAGACATACATTGGTCCTGACTTTCGTCACCACAACCCCCATTTCCCTGGTGATGCAGAATCACTCTTGCTTGCAATGGAAGAGAATGCAGCTATCAACCCTAATAAAATATTTAGGGTCAAACTTGCTATTCAAGAGAGAGATACGGTTGTGGTTCACTCCCATGTAAAGCAAAATCCCGAAGATCTTGGAGCAGCTGTTGTACATATCTTCCGCTTCCAAAATAACCAAATCGTTGAATTGTGGGATATCGGACAATCCATACCAGAGAATTCCCCTAATGAGAACAGCATGTTCTAACATTGTTAAATGGATATGCTGCTATAACACGGTTATATAAAAAGGTGCATTCATTCGTTACTGGATAAATGCACCTTTAGTTCAACTAAACGAAATTCTTTGTGTATTTTATTGGACTCCATTTACAAGCTGCTTCATTGCGTTTAACTCCGAAGAAAGCGCCAAAAACCATTCCTTATCCCCTGTTGATAATGCCAAGTCCAGGAGGAAT
This sequence comes from Neobacillus vireti, assembly GCF_001026695.1. GTDB lineage: Bacteria > Bacillota > Bacilli > Bacillales > Cytobacillaceae > Neobacillus > Neobacillus vireti. The sequence goes on along the minus strand of NZ_LDNB01000017.1, from coordinate 88,003 downwards.
TCAATTTGTGCCTTGTTGGTTACATTGGAAACAGGCAGTTTTTTCACCCGTTTACTTAGAATAGGTATTGTTTTTCCAATCGTTTGATTAAGGTCACTTGTAACAACGGTTACCTTCACTACTCCTTCTAGTGTATCCGGTGACAGCGATTCAACATAACCAATTATTAATTCGCCATCCCGTGATTCTGCCTTAATCCAATCACCTGTTTTTAAAATCGTATTATTGTTGGAGAACATGGTTTTTTTCACCTTCTTAATTTTTTTGTTTCATCATAGATTACGCTAGCTTTCATTGATCTGTAATTTTTTTTATTACATTTTATTTATAGATTTATGCAGTCATATATCCAGTTACTGACTCTTTTTAACAAGGTCAACTACTTCTTTAATTGTATAATCCTTTAAATATTCTCCCATATGCTCTTCCGCACCAAAGAAAATGCTGCATAAGACTTTTTGCATATTCGCCCCGACAATACAGTTTTCATTGGATTCAGGACATTTAGGCTTTAGTGCACCTTCTGAGGTTATTTTATATATATCCCAAAGATTCACTTCACTTAGATCTAACCCAAAAATAAATCCGCCGCCAATTCCCTCTTTTGATTTGATAAATCCATGTTTTTTTAACAAACTTAACACTTTTCGAATGCGAACCGGATGGACGCCAGCACTTTCCGAAATCGAATCGCTAGTTGACATGCGATCCGGCTGTAGTGCAAGAAAAGTTAAACTATGAATGGCAAGGGTAAAATCACTATTCATGAGCATGCCTCCTAAGTAATAAATCTTCTCACGTTTTTTACTATTACATCTATTGTCTGCATCTTTTTAAATTATCAACGTACTGTAATAGTAATCATTACAGATTGACTAGTCAAGCACTTTGCTTTTCTAAGTCCGTAGCAATGCAGTTTTTTTAAATATCCCATTGTTTTTTGACTTGCTTTTCTGCTATCCGGTTAATTTTTTCCCATGTCATATCTTTTTTCACTAATACATTGGTATGGTAATTTCGATTTTTATAATTTACTGTCACGAATACTTCAATCATCATTTTTTCCTCCTTTTAAACAACATATTTCAATAAAATATATTAAGGTTTTTTTAAAGGCTTAGCATTTTTCCTTATATTTTCATATTAATTTGCCGCTTTTTGCAATTCGGTGTACAAAAAGTTTCGGATCCTACGGGGCAGAAAACTACGTATTTCGTCCTCGTTATATCCAACTTGTAATCTCTTTTCGTCCAGGATAATTGGCCGGCGTACCATTTTGGGATGCTCCATGATTAATTTATACAATTCATTAAGCGGAAGAGATTCAATATTTACGTTTAATTCTTGGAACGCCTTTGAATTTGTTGAAATAATTTCACTAGTCCCCTCTTCTGTCAAGCGAAGAATCGATTTAATTTCATCAACTGTAAGAGGATTAGATACTATGTTTCTTTCCATATAGTCAATTTGATGCTCTTCAAGCCAAGCTTTTGCTTTTCGGCATGAAGCACAACTTGTTGTTGTATAGACAGTCACCATACTTTTACACACTCCTTAGTGTATTTGGCAAGTTTATTTAAGTGTAATAAAAAGACTTACAGTTATCATACTGTAATTTTATTCGTTACAGTACATTTTGTCAATTGTAAAGTTTTGGTTTGATCATTCACTCTTAGCAAAACGATAATGACTCCGGCAGACAGTGTCTGCCGGTTTTTATACGGCTCATATAAATCTCATTTTATACTCTGCCCTGAATGCTTCTCTTGGTTCAATCTTATTGATTCCAAATTTCTCTTTCAAGTTTCCATTTGTATCGTATGTATCAGCAATGCCGTGCCACGGTTCAATGCAAACAAACGGAGCCATCTTACCATCTGTGTATTTCGACCAAATTCCAACGAACGGAAATCCTTCAAACCTTACTTCTACACCATGATTCGACTTATTCGATGAAAGTGTAACTTGATCAATATTGTTATAAATAAGTGCATCTTGCGCAAATAGTGAGTCTGTGAGTGGAATCGATACTAGATCATTGGCAGTTCCTTTCTCGCGAATCAGAGAATTCTCTATCACATATTCCATCACATTCTTATTTGCAATAGGAATCAAATGCAAATTATAGTCCCCTATTGTTTCCTTTTCTATGAGTGGAATCCTAAATGCGGGATGGGCACCAATAGAAAAATACATCTCATCCCTGTTTTTATTTACGATTTCCCAATGAACAGTGAGTAGGTCCTCATTGAGTGTATAACGAATTATCGCTATAAACTCGTAAGGATAAACATGGCCGAAACGTCCGCCAGACTCGAAACGAAAAGAAACGTCTGCTTGAGACTGACCATCCACCTCAAATTCCACATCACGCAAAAAACCATGTTGTGACATTTCGTAGGTCTCACCCTCAAGTTTATAGCGGTCTTCCTTTAAACGTCCTACAATCGGAAATAACACGGGTGAGACACGTCCCCAATAGGCAGGATCTCCCGTCCACATATAGTCCAGCCCATTTTTCTTGTGCTTAACTTTGCGGACTTCTGCCCCAAGGGGACTAATTTCCACCTTCAACCAATCATTTTCAATAACAATCATCATCTGGTCTCCCTCATCTCTGGTCTGTATTGTTTCCTTTTATTATACCGAAAGTGCTGCTATTTCAAAACAAAGGCAAATTTGCACCATTTACATTGGGGTCAGGCACCATTTGCAGGGGCTTTACACTGCTTTCAGGGTAAAAATTGGTTCCGTTACTCCCGCAAACAAGGTAAACACCGTTCCAATTCCTAAACTATATACTATCCAATTTCCTGTTCACTGAGTGACTACAAAAAAGACGATTCGGAGCCCGAATCGTCTTTTTTATTACTTCTAGTTAAGCAACTACTTTATTTTGCACATTTTTGGTCTTAGCCGCTTTGCGAATGAAAGGAACCACCCAGCGGTCTAAGCCGATTCTGCCTGCGTTATATCCAGCAGTGAGGATGATAAAGCCTAAGAAAATATCTGTCGGGTTGTGAGATACGGTACCGGCCATGAAGAATGAAAAGTTCATTACTAAGCCAAAGAACATCGCTGTTGTAGTTAGGCATCCAAGGAGAAGTCCTAGGCCAATTAACGTTTCGCCCCAAGGGACGATAAAGTTGAACACATCCACATTTGGTAGAGCAAAGCTATTTAAGAATTCAACATACCAGCCATAAACTATAGCACCATCTGGACCTTTAACGGGATTTGCGGTTACTCCTTTTAGAAATCCTGCAGCATCGAAGCCACCAGTTAATTTATGAAGACCTGCAGTAAACCAAGAATAGCCAAGATATAAACGAATGATTGTTAAGATAGCAGCAGAGGTTTTCTTTTCTCTTAAAAATTTGTTAAACATATTGTTTTCCGCCCTTCAAATTTATTTGTTCTTTATAGTTACACTATATTCCATTCTTCACTTTACTAACATGGCTATAGTGATAAGTTCACAGTTTGTTTGAAATGTTTTGACGGAAAATTGAACAAGACTAATTGACTAATTCACAGTTTAAAAAATTGCCCATTTTGAACATTTTACTATCCACTTCGCAAAGTTCACACACAAAACCTGATCCAATAATGATTAAGACAAACGTTCAAATAATCAATTCCTCCGATTTTCAAATATTTTTTCACAGTAACTCCTTCTATTTATTTATGAAATTGTCTTACAATCTGAAGTAAACTAAAAAGGTGTACCGAAAATGGCACACCCATACGAATACAAATCATAAATTTTCTCGATTTCATCTTTCATCAGCAGCAATTTCGACTCATTTGCCCATGGATAGTGCCTGGCATTCGATTCTTTACTCACATCCCAAAGAGATTACTCACTCGGAATATGGATTTGTCCAGTCCGATCCTGTAGCAATAATGTTTGAAAAATAATTTTTGATAGTTTACTTGGCCGATTTGGCTTTATTAAATACTCATTTGCGCCGAGTGCTTTTCCCTTTTCCTTATCATCTAATGCTGAAGAAATAAAGATTGGTATTGTTTTTAGTTCCTCTATTTCCTTAACCTGTTTAATGAAGTCCCAACCGTTCATGGCATTTTCACCCAGCATAATATCAAGAACGATGACATCCGGTTGATCTGCTTTGACTGCCGCTAGCGCCGTTTCCCCATTTGAAAATACCTTTACGTAAAAGCTATTTTCCTCTAATTCAGTTAGCAGGAGGTTTGCATGGCTAATGTCGTCTTCCACGATAATGACATTTACTTTCCCTGTTTGATCAGGGACTGGCTCTGATCTCATCTCTTTCGTGTTTTCAGTAATACCTGAAACAAGTGGAAAACTTACTGTAAATATACTGCCTTCTTTCGTAACAGATTGAATAGAAATATCCCCATCATGGGCTTTGACTATTTCCTTCACAATCGCTAATCCAAGCCCCGTTCCACCGATTTTCCGCCGATTCGAATTATCTACTCTGTAAAATTCCGTAAATAATTTATCGAGGGAATCTGCTGGGATACCAAGCCCTTCATCTTTTATGGCAATTTTCAAATTGGAACCCTTTTCATAGATGGTAACAAATATATTTCCACCCTCAGGGGAATATTTAATCGCATTACTTATTAAATTATTAAATACTTGAGATAGTTTATCTTTGTCTCCAAAAACGATTGTATTTCTAATCTCTGCCTCAAAATGAATCGTATGATTTCGATTATTAGGTTCATACGTCTCAAGAATGTTACAAAGAATCGGGACTACATCCACATATTTTTTTTCATAGGTTTGTTTTCCTGCTTCCATTCTTTGGACATCTAAATCCAATTGTCGCAGCAGTCCCTGCAATAGAATGTAGGAACCTATATATTTCATTATGTTTAATAGCCCCTTGTTCATTTAACCATTGCTCAAGCTGCGTTCTAACGTTTTTAACCAAAGTTTGTTTATATTTGTTCATAACACACCTTCATTTTCTTAATAATCCTAATATATCAATTGATATTTTTTTCGACATTTTATTTCATAGATTGGCATAATTCGCCATACTCTAATATTATCATATATACACCTCTTGACATACTCGAAGTTTAGTAGTTTTTTCTCGATTGAATTCTAAAGAATTAAATTTCAAAATGGTTACTGATTTTCTGTTTTCTTTCAAAAATACCACAAAGACTCAGACCTAACGGAAAAAAGAGGTTTACCAAAAATGGTAAACCCTGTTCTGTAGACCAACAGCTTTATTATTCTCGATTTGGATTTAGTTTATCTTCTGAAAAGTAAATAGGAAATCAATAAAAAAGGGAAAGATACCAATGAATTTAGCCATTTACGATGGTTCCCCCATTAACATGCAGAATTTGTCCTGTTACATAGGAAGAATCTATATTGGATGCGAGATATACATAAGCAGGCGCGAGTTCTTCGGGCTGTCCTGGCCGCTTCATTGGGGAATTTTGCCCAAATTTACTTACTTCTCCTTCCGAAAAAGTAGAGGGAATAAGTGGTGTCCAGATAGGTCCTGGAGCGACTCCGTTAACCCTGATTCCCTTCTCTACTAACTGAATTGCAAGAGAACGGGTAAAGGATGTGATGGCACCTTTTGTTGAAGAATAGTCGATTAACTTTGGATTACCTTTATAGGCTGTAATCGATGAGGTATTAATGATGGCACTGCCTTCCTTAAGATGCGGTAAAGCGGCTTTTGTCAGATGGAACATCGAGAAAATATTAGTTCGGAAGGTTTGCTCCAGCTGCTCCGTGGAAATGTCAAGGATGCTTTCTTGAGGGTGTTGTTCCCCAGCATTATTCACCAGTATATCAAGCCCGCCAAATTCATCGACAGTTTGTTGAACAGCTTGCTGACAAAAGGTTTCATCACCAATATCACCAGTCAATAACAGGCATTTTACACGTTCTTCCTCGACCAGGTGTTTCGTTTCTTCCGCATCATGACTTTCATTTAAGAAAACAATCGCTATATTGGCTCCTTCTTTTGCAAACGCAATCGATACAGCTCGTCCTATGCCACTATCTCCGCCGGTTATAATCACGTTCTTGCCTTTTAGTTTGCCGCTCCCTTTGTATTCTGGATTTATTGTCTCAGGAGCTGGCGTCATTTCCCTCTCGATTCCAGGTTGTTGCTTTTGTTCTTGTGCAGGTAATTTAGTTGGGTATTTTTCATTGTTCATGCTTGTGTTTCCTCCTATAGATGGGTGATAGCAAGGGTAATACCCTTTGTGTAGGTTAATAAACCAATTGCAATTTCAAAATAACTATCTCATCTCAAGATGCCGCAAGTTTAAAATCTGTCCTTTTGTTGGTTTACAATATCTTCATTTAAGATTCCCATTTGTCTAATATGTGCACGGGTTTTTTCATCCCCTAGGTAAAATAGCATGGTATAGATCAGCAGCATTTGCTGGTCATATTCCATATTTTCAGGCTGATGATGGTATTCAAGAAAAGGAAATTGTGCACGAAAAAAGCTTTCCCAGTCCGTTTCGTCGTTTTGATCAAAAAGTCGTTCCAGAACAGCTAGTTGGGATTCTGTTGCTTCAATTTTAACATCCCATTCTCCTTCGAAAGGGTCCCTGAGAATATCGTGAGATTGAATATTAATATAATAACTTTGTTTTTGTTCACCCATTCGATTCATCTCCTATCTTTTTGTATGTTTACCACAACTTTAAGGGTTTTAACCATTTTCAAAAAATATGTAGAATGATAAAAGAAAATAGAATAGAATAATAGGTTTACGAATTTGAAAAAATTGGGTATACGAATAGTAGAAAGATGAAAATTTAGTTCTAGATCAAGATGTATTAACATGTTTTTTATGGCTCTCTTTAAACGAACAAAAAGTTAATGGAGGGATGTATCATGAAAATTAATAAACCTGAATGGCTTTCTTTAAGTAAAGAAATAAAAGTAAAGCTAATTCGATTAGCGATATTGGAAAACCGAACCAAATATTCAGAATCTCATAAGGTCTTTTCTACTAAATAAAGCCAGTCCCCCACCACTTTGCAAAGTATAAGCGCTGGGGGACTGGCACCTGATTATGCAATTTTCCAAGCTGTATTATTTTGTTTCAATTTCATTTTCAGAATATAGTCTTCGTTCTTACTTTTTCATTCATCGTATTAACTCTTTATTAATTGATCACGGTCATCTGCCAGTGGCGGCTCTTCTAACCATCCATGCTTAATCATAATCTTGGCTCCATCTTCGGCATATAGCGAAATTTCCGGAATTAAAGATGCATATTTTAATCCTAAGTCTCTTCTTGGGCTTGCTGCGATTCCCATTCCAAAATTGCCAATTCCTGTGGCAATCATGGCTGAAACATGGTACATCATTAATTTATCGGAAAAAATACCTCGGGTTGTGTTTGAAACAGCCGAATCCCAACTCATAGGAGCAGGCAGGTTATCTTTTATTAAAAAAGAGCTAAAAACATCAATATATTTTTGGGAAAGCTGTTTTCCTTTATTGAAAAATTCTCTTACTTCCCCATCTTGTGCAGTTTGAGCAAATCCGGTTATTAAGACTTTTCCAACGGCATTCGATTGAACATTTAAAAACAAATTAGAAACTTCGACTGAAGAAAGTGTCCTCTTATTCCCAAAAAATCCGGCAAGGAAATGTTGTTTTTCTACAAAACCTACCTTATCAGGAGTAGATATATATGGTGGTCTTACATAAGTCCCTTGTTTTAACATTAAATCGCGTGTCCTATCCTGCAATCTGACTGCCTTTTGTAAAATACGCTTATGAAAATCAACCACATCTGGTCGTGTTACCAATCCAAGTGCTGCGCTGCTTGCTGCCATTGCAATATTTGACATATGTCGTAAATACATTAAGAAAAATGTATCGGAGAAAAGTCTTGGGGCTTGTGGATTTACATCTTGTTCAGTAAAACCTATAGGTATCGGAAAGTCATTCCTCCTAAACAGTTCCTGCATAATAGAAATATTCTCTTTGGCTGTATCCAGCACCCATTCCACAACTGGACGCACTTCTTCATCTTCTACTTTTTCTAAAAAATAGCTGTTCACACAAGTAGCTAATGTATCGTTAATATATTGAGTCCATAATGCAGACATTTCACCAGCCGTTAAACGAATATTTTCTTTTTCTTTCACCTGAACGCCCTCCTACACAATAAATACATCTAAAAATAATATCACCAACTACTTAACAAAATATTAATCTAAAGTATTTAATTGTACCCATGAAACCAGGATTCATTGTACAATAACATTAATGAAGTGGAGGTAATTTAATGAAAAAAGTGATTATTTATTCACAAGTGACGTGCCCGCCATGTCATGAGGAAAAGGTTAAAAGAAAATGGGATTGAGTTTGAAGAAAGAGACATACGAAAAGACGATCAATATCTGCAAGAACTTATTGAACTAGGTGCAGCTGCTACGCCAGCAACCATTATCAAAGACGAAAATAGCGAAGAAGTTATCCTAGGGTTTGATCAAGCGAAATTGGCCCAGATCTTAGGGATATAAAGTATAAAAAGCGGTCACTATGATATTCATTCGACCGCTTTTTTCCTGAAAATCAAGTTATATATTTCACCATCATAGGGTTTCATTCTTTGCTTTGTTCTTTTTGGTAAGCTTTCAATTGTTCAATCATGACGAGAAGCTCTGGTTCCGTAAGCGACGGATAATCATCAATCTTATCCCTTACGTATTTCAATCGTTCAGGCAAGTCCCCTTTTTTATTAGAAAATATCGAAGCCACCGTTCCGGTTACGACCCCAATTAACCCGATCCCAACAAACATAAGTATACTAGCAATTATCCGCCCGACATTTGTTTCAGGATATAAATCTCCATAGCCAACGGTTGTTGTCGTTACCACTGTCCACCATAAAGCATCTCCATAGCTATGAAAACTTGGTTCTATCCATGTCATAGGAATCGCAGTTATAAATAATAAAGCAATAACTGTTACAAATAATTTATCTAAGCGATATTTTTCAATCAATAGATCTAAAATCGAATTATTTCTTTTTACTACGAGAATGAGCCTAACTAAGCGAACTAAGCGAATTAAACGGATGGTTCTAAATAGATGATCGAAAGGGATGAGTGCAAGGAGCTCAATCGGGTGACTTTTGACAAATTCCCATTTACGCTTGCTTAGGAAAAAACGAATCACATAATCAGCGGCAAAAAGCCCCCACACCATCCAGCCTAAAACAAAATCTTCTCTTTTGGGCAAATCAACCATTAACGAATAAATAATTATTCCTGCTAAAATTAATTCATAAATAAAACCAATCTTTCTTTGCAACTTTTTCACCTTCTAACTCTTGTTTCACTGAAAATGAGGTCAGCCCCCTGGTGCGTAAAAACTTTGGTCCGATGCAGCATAATACTTGTTAATTAATATAATTTGATAGTATCATAATTCCATAATTTTTATAGTTTTTCGAGGAAATGGTTAAAAGAAAATGGGATTGAGTTTGAAGAAAGAGACATACGAAAAGACGATCAATATCTGCAAGAACATATTGAACTAGTTGCAGCTGCTACGCCAGCAACCATAATCAAAGACAAAAAAGCGAAGAAGTTATCCTAGGGTTTGATCAAGCGAAGTTGGCCCAGATTTTAAGGGTTAAAGTATGATAAAAAGGGAAACCAGTCATTGGTTTCCCTTTTTATTCATGTCGTTAAGCGATTATTATAATGAACAAGACGGTCTAAATCAGCAACCATTCTGCGACACAAATTATAATCCTTTTCACGACTTTTTTCGACTCTCATTCTTACTGAATGATGTCTCATGTACTCTTCATAACCTACACCATGAGCACAATGCATCGCTTTTTCCATCTCGCACGTATAACTTAATTGTAAATGATCGATAACAAATCATTCCTTTCAGTTTTTTCCATATGGCGAAGTGTTCTTTTGCATAGTTCTAAGCTTATCATTGAATTCCAGGGCACACAAAGCCCAAAAAACGGTGTATTATGCTGTATATTGGAATGACATTCAAACTCGAGAAATTATCAATGATATGCGTACCTTTATCGCTATATCCTTCCTCATCCTACATAACCCTTACTCCGATTATTTAACATTAATAATTAAATACGATAAAATAGAGTGGAAAAGGAAATCGAAAGAAGGTTGAGTCTATTATGGAAAAATTAATGTTTATAGAAACCGGGATGGGGATAGATGTACATGGTCAAGATATTACGTCTGCCGCAGTTCGTGCTGTAAAAAATGCAATTCACTATAATTCGATGCCAGGTATTCGTTCTGTGCTCCCTGATAACAACTTAGATAATATGAGGGTAAACGTGAAGCTTGCAGTTCCTTGTGATAAAGAAAAACTCGATATTAACGCTGTCAAAGATGCCTTACCATATGGGATAGTCACTGTGGAAATAATGGATGGAGGAATGAAGACCACCAGCGGAATTGTCCTCGAGGATAAGGGTGACAAAAATGATCTGATGTACATAGTTGTTGCGTCGGTCGAAGTTGGCTATTAATTTTGAGCCATCGAGATCAAACCCTAAATTGAACTATCAAAGATATCTTTATGGAATCAGCTAATATTCCAGAACTGATTAACACACCCCGCCTCCATCAATAAAATGGAGGTTTTTTAATGTAAAATTGGACAATCTATCGGTGGATAAAGCTTTAGTCCGCCGGGAGACTGTCCCCCTCACTTTAAATAGAAAAAAACTATCTTTCTATGTAACTTACAAAAAAGATAGTTTTTCTTTTTCTTTTATTGTTTTTTGACAGGAGTAACTACTGCATATAAATTTTCGGCAGGGTCTGATACATTAAATTCAATAATTTTATAGCCACTTTCTCCATCTTTGTACTCATTTTTCCCTGTGGTAATGATTTGAATGTTATTCATATTCATCCTTCTTTCCTAATATTTCTCACACAGAAGTTAATATATGATGAAAGTTAGAATATGTGATTAAATTTTTACAAATTATTTCTTTTTAAACTTCTCACCTGATTATCAATCTAAAAACCCGTTAGACCCTCAATGAAAAAAATTGAATCAATTGTTGATATTTATATCAGTAGCCGATATAATATAACTGCGAACGATATATCGTCAAACGTAATAGTTTAGGGGTGAGTAAATGGCTGAAAAAATGGAACACAGTGCATTGACAGAAGCAGTTTATTATATTCTATTGTCCCTTTATAAGCCGATGCATGGCTATGGCATCATGCAAAACATTAAAGAATTAAGTAATGGACGTGTATCACTTGGAGCAGGCACTATGTATGGTGCGATTAATACTTTACTGGAAAAAGGCTGGATACACCCTGTAGCAGTAACTGAAGAAAAATCGCGTAAAAAGGAATATCAAATTACTGAAGTGGGAAAAGAGATCATTAAGCTTGAGTTATTGCGGCTAAATGAACTAATTAAAAATGGCGATGACATTGCTGGAGGTTGATTGTAATGAAGCATGTAATAAGAAAAATCTTTGTAGATTTTGAAAAGGAAGAAAAATTTTTAAATGAAATGTCAGCAACCGGTCTATCTTTAACAAAATATTCCTTTAATAAATATGTATTTGAGGATGCTCCTAAGGGGGAATACATTTATAGGATTGAATTGCTAGAACACCCAGTCGAACATCTAGAAAGTCAGGAGTATATTCAATTTATGGAGGAAATGGGCGCAGAACTTGTAACCTCTTATCATCGGTGGGTTTATTTCAGAAAAAAAGCGGCAGATGGTGAATTTACTATCTATTCCGACAATGATTCCAAATTAAGGCACTATAAGCGAATCATGCTATTATTCTGGTTTGTAATCGGATTAAACATGTTTATCGGACTGCTCAATTTATTTTTGGGCAATTTGATCTCTTCCGCAGGCAGACCACCAATTAATAGCTATCTATCAATTGTCTCATTTTCATTAGTTGGACTGCTTCTCTTATTTTTGGTCATACCTTTACGAAAGAAAATTGATAGATTGGAAAATGAAAAGAAAATAAGAGAATAAGAAAAAAGTGCCAGGCACCATACAATTTTTCCGATGGACCCTGGCGCTTTTTGGTAATTGTATTGTATTTACATCCCAAAATGGTGTTTTGCCAGCTCTTTGAATTTCGCCTCATCAATGGTCTCCTTTGAGACCATTCCATCAGCCCATTGTGTAAAAGTGGTATTTGTTAATGTGATATTTCCCTTTTCGGTCAGCCGGGTCATTAATGGATTTTTGTTAAATGAAGACACTGGGTGTTCCTTGATAATTGTTTGGATTTCATACAAATTCTGCATATTTGTAATCGATTTCCTTGAATCAAAAGCATAGCCGATTTTCCAATTTGTATCTTTATGCTTCAATCTCATTTCCAGGACATAATCACCATGTTCAGTATTTACTTTCTTAATTCTAAATTCTCCATTATAAGATACTATGGTTTCACCTGATAATGGAACAGGCTTTAATGGTAAATTGCTGCCAAAACCTGTATCAATCAAATATGTTTGCTCCTCGTGTCTTATCAGAATCGTTACATGCGTTCTTCCAAGTTTTGTATAGTTTTGGGCAGCATGATTGTATACAACCCCGGTTGCTAAGGCTGCGTTAAAGCCATTTTCTATCAGGTAGAAATAGAAAAGTGGATTTAATTCGTAACAAAGTCCTCCTTCATTATTTTCTAACATTTTGTTTATCAAGTTTTCTCTTGTGATATCACGGGTTTTGTTTTCAATAATCGTTAAATTTTCGAATGGAATCGTTTGTGCTGTCCTTTCAAGAACGTCAGCTAATTTTTCAAAGGTAATGGTTTCGTTTTCTGGCATGCCAATTCTTTTATGAAATAGTGAATGCAGCTTTTTCATTACTATACCTCCACCTTTCGTACACTTTTATCGTTTTTTCATCTTCTCATCTAGCAGATTAAACACTTCGATTCATTGTTCATGTGGAAGATTCGCATACAAATCACCAACGCTCACTTCGTAAAAACTAGCATTATTTGTCGCTTCTCTTACATAGCTGGATAATCCGATGCCCGTTTCCCGACAGATTACTGTTAAAATTTGTTCCATTTCCTCTTTTGGTGCATCAAAATGAACATGAAACATATTTGAGACAGGTACCTGTGGTTTGGTGGAAACAGCATAACATTGATTATAGAATTGAGCGAGTTCTTTTGCTCCTTCATAGTACTGTTTCATTTTGCCAATCCGTCTTTCAAAGTAATAGTCTGCACTGAGGAAATAAGGATATAAACTAATTAAATCTCCACCATGGCGTCGTTTCCATACTTTTGATTTCTCAGTAAAGGCTTCATCCCCCGCAAGAATGGCTCCAGCAATCCCGCCGATACCTTTATAAAAAGAAATATAGACACTATCAAATAAACTGCAAATCTCAGCGGCCGACTTTTCGTAATACGGCAGGATTTCAAAGAGGCGCGCACCGTCCAAATGTAATATAATGCCTTTTTCTTTACAATAAGCGGCGATTGCTTCAAGCGTTTTATATTCAGGGAGCTGACCGCCAATCTCCCGTTGCGGCAATTCCAGCAATAGACAGGCGACTTCTTCCTCCATTCCCCTCACGTCTTCATATTCAATCACTCTGTTTTTATCTGCCATTAAAATGGATTCTATTTGATGCAATTCTTTTAACCCATCTTCCTCATGAATCTCCAAATGGCTCAACGGGTGATATGCTACCTTTTTTATCCCTTTATGATCACACCAAATGCGCAGGGCGATTTGCTGGGCCATCGTCCCGCTCGGAAAAAACACCGCCGAGTCTTTTCCTAAAATTGCGGCCATTTTCTCCTGGAATTCTTCAATTATTTTCCCCTTCCCATACATCTCACTTTCCAGTTGACCATCCAAGTCGTTGAATACATCTTTTAGAACCTGAACATTTCTAGCACCATGGCCATTCACTTGATATTTTGTCTGTTTAAACGCTTCTAGTAAACTATTTTTATCGCTCATTATTCCCGCTCCCTTCAAAACTGCAACCTCTGGATCTTAATCCTAATTTTACTATACGAGCTTGAATATTTGTTTTTATTCTCTCGGCATTTTTTTAAAATTGCGTTCGTAAATTATTTAAGTTTTTGTCATTTAACGGGAAAAAGCCCACCATTCTGAATGCAGTGGACCAATAATTGATAAAAATTATCACCTCTTCTAAGATATTAAGCCCTTAGCGCTCCAGCGACATCATAGCTACTAAAGTCAATTTCTGTTTCTTTTCCTAACACTAGTTTGGCCAGTTCTGCGCCGAGATATGGCCCACTTGTTAGTCCAGATGCCCCCAATCCATTTGCTATAAAAATCCCGTCATAATTTGGCAAAGCTCCTGCCACTGGAAGAAAACCCGGTGCAACCGGCCGGAAACCTACCCGTGTTTCAACAAAAGTGCTATTCGTAAGACCAGGAGCAGTCTCTAATACTTTGCCTAAAATCTCATTCACTCTGCCAGCGGTTACGCGGGGATCAAACCCGGCTTCGTTTTCGTGTGTTGAACCGACGATTACACGGCCATTGTCAAGTGTGAGCAGATATTGGTTATTGGGCGGCATGACAACCGGCCAAGAGGCAGTATCTGTCTCAGGTATTTCCAGGTGAACGATTTGCGCTTTTTGCGGTTTTATTAAAAAATCAACACCTAAAGGCTGGAGAAGTTCATTTGCCCATGCCCCTCCTGTAACAATCACCTGATCAGCAAACATGGTTTTATCCTCAAGTTTAATTCCAATAACACGATTTTGGCTAAACACAAGGGAAGCATTCCCTTTCAGAAAAGTAATCCCTTGCTTTATTGAATCGCGAATCAATGCTTTACATAAAGCCCTTCCATTTACGCGTGCACCGCCGCTAACGTAAACCGAACCAAATTCCTCTGATAACGGTGGAAAAAGTTCTTTTGTTTCTAAAGGCGATAAAATCTTAATCTCGCCAATTTCAGGTGCATCCTCCCGGCGTTTTTGTGCTCGTTTCGCCATTTGTTCTAGTTTATGAATATCAGTGTGAAGGCTTAACGCCCCTACCCGCTTATAACCTGTATCTTGTTCTCCGTTTGCTTCTAATTGCGCAATTAATTCCGGATAGTAACGAGCCCCGCCTTTTGCTAACCTGTACCACGCTTGATTGCGCCGCTGCGAAAGCCATGGACAAACAATCCCGGCTGCTGCGTCTGTTGCCTGTCCTGTGTCCTCGCGATCCACTAAGAATACCTCAGCATTTTGTTTTGCAAGATGATAGGCCGTTGATGCACCGAGAATTCCTGCTCCAATAATGATTATTTTTTGCATAGTACACCTATTCCCATGTATAATAGACTCCTCTTTTCAACTTCATCATATAATAAACCAATTTTCTTCGCGAAAAAAATGACTCATCAGCTCTTTTTATATTCATCATAAGCAAATTGCTTATACATTTTAACTAGATTGGTTACAATTCTAATAGAAATGGAGGAAACGATTATGATGCGTTTTTTTTCAATACTAGCATTATTGTTTATATTATATGTTTCTGGACCTTTTATTAAACAAAAGATAGAAAACTCCGAATACGGACCGGCAATTGGACACGTTGAAGCTAAAATAAATGATGTCAAAGATAACCCGGAAGTTCTAGCTGCAATTAATACTTTATCTGGAAAAATTCAACAATTATGGGAACAGCTTTATCTTAAGTTAAAAGATTTACCGCAGTCACAACAAAAGGAAAAACCGGCAGATAGAGAAAAATTAGCGTTAAAAACACCGGTTGAGCAAGTCTTTTCTATTCATAATGTTGAACTTGGAGAGACTATTGAAAATATTGAACACAATTTAGGTCAGGCAAACCGTGCTTCCCTTAACGAATATGGGGCTAAATGGTATGCCTACCACGACAACTACCGAGATTTTTTTATGATCATGTATGATGAAAAAAATAAAGCAGCAGGTCTTTACACAAACCAGGATTTAATAGCGTCTGCCAATGGAATTAAGTTAGGTAGCTCGAAAGAAAGTGTTCGAGCTACCTTGGGGGAACCACTTACCAAAATTCAAAAAGGTCTGATGATCTATCAATTACAGGAAAATAGCGACAATGATGTGTTCTTGCTTGATGGCGTTTATGTAACTATTTTTTACGATAAACACGAGAACAATACGGTTACAGCGATGCAATTGATCAATAAAGACACGGAACAAAAGAAACGCGAACTTTACACCGAGGCAAGTCCGGATTTGAAAGAAGGATTTGAATACCAGTTATTCGATTTAACGAATGCTTCACGCGTTGAACACGGGCTCCCAATCCTAACATGGGATAACGATGTCAAAGAAACAGCCCGTAAACATAGCACGGATATGGCAGTCAATCAGTATTTTGATCATACTAACCGTAAAGGTCAATCACCATTTGACCGAATGAAAGAGGATCATATCATCTTTCACTTGGCCGGGGAAAACCTGGCTTATGGACAATTTAGCAGCATCTTTGCCCATGAAGGTTTAATGAACTCACTTGGCCACCGGGAAAATATATTGCGCGATGGATATAAGTATTTAGGCGTAGGCGTTGCCTTTAATGATCAATCACAGCCCTACTATACAGAAAACTTTTATGCTAAATAAGAAAAAGTGCTAGGAACCTTTCGTTTGTTTGCAAGTTCCTGGCACTATTTTTTTCAACATAATTTCTGCCATATTCTTGTGTGATCAGGAATTGAACTTAGTTCGACAATTGAGTAGGCGGCATTCGAAATTGCTTGTGCCAACGTCTCCCCGGTTGAACAAATGTCATCAAAGCAAACCTTGGAAAATCCTTTTATTGAATAAGTAAATCCTAATTCTTCCAATCGCTTAACAATTAGCATTGCATGGTCAAGGTTTTGTTCTGGCTGAAATTCAGACTCATGAATGAAAATCCTCTTTTCATAATCATACCATCGATCCCATCTATTTAACTTCCAACCAAGTATTCTCCGTCCAATCGAGTCGATTTTTATCATGTCTTCTTCTCCTTTACTATTCCATTTACCATCTTTTTTGTTATACAACAGTTATTTTATATTATAGTAACCATATAACAGGATGAGATAAATTTTCATTATTTTTTTTAAAATTTTTATATAAACTTTGAAATATAGGAAAGAGCCCAATCTAAGAAAAGATTAGGCTCTTTAAAATCGTCAATATTAGATGTTATTTATCTTTTTGATCATTGGTCGCTCACGTGGAATGGATAATTGATCACTGCAGCGCTTGGCTGGCTGCTTAAATGGGGATTTAAATTGAAGCTATAATGGATGAAATACATATGAGGAGTTTCTCTTCATTTAACACGGATACTGTTCCTATTGTTTTCCCCACTTCTTATCACTTGCTTGTATTTGTCAATTAGTTGCTAGGAAAGGCCCATAGTTTTTTGAACACGTAAGATACTTTTCTTATTATTCCATGTCTCTTCTTTTAAAATTTCGATGCTGTCTTCTTGGTTCTTTAATTGTTCTTTAATTTCGCCAAAATCTTTAGCGTTTTGAAGTTTCATTTCACTTATTTCCGCCTTTAGAAATTCTTGCCCTGTCCTCAATGCACTTAAGATTCCACCATGCTCTTTTAAAGTTTCACCCTGGCCATCTAAGATACCACTGTGATCGTTCAAAATTTTACTGTGATTGTTCAAAATTTCGCTGTGCTCTTTCAAAATTTCACTGTGATCGTTCAAAATTTCGCTGTGATCGTTTAAAATTCTGCTGTGATCGTTCAAAATTTTGCTGTGATCGTTCAAAATTTCGCTGTGATCGTTCAAAGTACCTTCTACACGGTCTAGCTTATTAATTATTTTCTGTAGTAAGGTAAAAATCTGCTTCTCCATTTATTTCACCTCCATTCCAATGCCATTATTATATCACTAAATATCAGATTCTGCTTACTAATATAAGATATTTGTCGAAAAAGAAAAAAGATGTCAAATACGGAGGATGTCTGATACCTTTTTGGGAACCCTAACATTTCTGACAAAAAATAGTTTGCCGTCCTTTTGGTTCATTTTCCTCATAAAAAAGAACCTTCCACTCTCCAAATTCCGCCAGTAGCTCTCCTGGTTGTAGTTTATATTGATTAGATACGCCTTGATTTTCGTGCATTGGTGACATATAAAAGGTTTCCATGAAGAAATACCCATCCTCTTTAACGATTGACTTAACAACCGGAAATAGAGACCGATCAAGGTAATTCGTAATGACAACCAACCTAAAAGAATTCTTTTGCAAATGAAGGTTGGATATTTCCGTAAGATCACATAATTTGGGATAAATTGCAAGCTTTTGCTTTGCTACTATTTCATTGAGATATTTGACAGCCACATCAGATATATCGATTGCTTGTACTTGAAAGTTTAATCGTGCCAGGAACAGGCTGTTTCCACCAAGACCACAAGCAAGATCAAGAGCTGGACCTCCCGTCAAATAAGGACAAAGGGTTTTTAATCTGTCATTCGGTGCAGGTTCTTCCAGTTGATTAATTCGTTCTTTGTGTTTATGATTCCATTTAATTCTCGGATTCATTTGGTCACTCCTCGTATATGTATAAAAGGAATTCAAGAGTGCGGAATAACTAAATTCCGCACTTATCTCTAACATCCATTCTTATTGTTCGTTCATAAATGCTTCAATTTCCTCAACTGAACGGATTATATCCTTGGAAAGTACCTCGTGTCCGTCGTCGGTGACTAACACATCATCTTCAATTCGGATTCCGATTCCTTCTTCCTCAATATATAAACCTGGCTCAATCGTTAACACCATTCCAGGTTGTAGGATTAAATCCTTATAGCTGCCAACATCGTGCGTATCTAGACCAAGAAAGTGGCTGACTCCATGATAGTAATAATTTCCGATTTCATTTTCTTCCTTAATCAATCCAGCTTTAATGCACTCTTCGGCTAACACTTTCTTTGTATGCTCATTCAGTTTTGCAAAAGGGACACCCGGTTTTATCAGTGCTGTCGTTTCCCTTAGTGCTTTTAAAACAATGTTGTAAAAAGTTTTTTGTTTTTCAGTAAAAGTACCATTTGCAGGAAAGGTATAGCTTATATCCGCATTGTAATAGTTGTATTGGGCACCTAAATCAAGCAGGACAAGACTCTCGTTCTCAATTGCCGCATCATTTTTGTCATAATGAAGAATCGTGCCATTTTTACCGCTTGCGACAATTGTTGGGAAAGCATAATGTTTTACACCTTCTGACTTAAGTGTAAAATCAAAATAAGCCTCAAGTTGATATTCTTTCGTTGCTGCTTTCGCATGACTCATAAGGTTTTTTATACCTTTATAGGTAATTTCAATTGCCTTTTTGATCTTTTCGATTTCTTCAGGTGTTTTATAAACGCGCAGTTCACAAATTTCCGGATAAACATTTTTCATTTGCAGGTATGGGTAATTCGCCTGGATTTTAGCTGCAAATTGTTGTGCCTTCGTCGTAATTTGATCTAGCTCTCTTCTTTCAAGATCTAAATAAATATTCGTGAGCGAATTTGTAAAAAGAATTCGCGACAACAAAGATTCAAATTGTTCGATAAATTGGATATTCCCGATTCCAGAAACTTCGGCAGCCTCTTCTTTTGAGATAGATTTACCAATCCATTTTTCTAATACAGGATCTGATTTTTCGATAAAAAGATATTCTTCTACTTGATTTTTTGTTTTAAGGGCAAAAAAGATAAGATTTGGTTCGTCAATTCCTGTTATGTAATAAAAATTTCGATTTGGTACAAATCCGTAAGCTTCATCTGCCGATTTTTGCGGTGCCTTTCCAGCAAACAAAACAAGCAGTGAACGGTCTTCAAGCTTCTCATATAAACGATTTCGATTATTTTCGTAAAAATCCTTACACATTTCATTACCTCGCTTCTAAATATTTTAAGTTACTGGTTTAACTATACTATACTATTAATACTCGAAATATTATTAATTATTTATTATCAAGCGATTGATTACCAAAAAACCTCGCTACATGCAAATTCATGTATCCGAGGCTTTTTAGATTTTTATTTTGCTAATCGATATATTTGATAGACATCGGTCTCATATAACTTGATAAAGTTGCCTAATGGTCCGTTTTCTGTTGCCTTTTTAGCCATTTCCTCTAGGTGTTCTTCACCAATTTCAGCCTCTTTGAGGGTAATCGGCATGCCAATGGACTTAAAGAATTCTTCTGTTTTCTTGATCCCGGCCAATGCGGTTTTTTCTAAATTGTTCATATCAATTTCGATATTCCATACTCGGTTGGCAAATTGAACAAAACGATTGACGTCATGTTTATATACATACTTCATCCACGCCGGAAAAATAATGGCTAAACCGGCTCCATGTGCAATATCGTAAATACCGCTTATTTCATGCTCGATATCGTGGCTTCCCCAATCTCCAATTCTTCCAGTCCCTAACAAATCATTATGCGCAATTGTCCCAGACCACATAATCTCAGCTCTTGCATCATAATTTGTTGGCTCCTCTAAAACAGTGTGAGCATTATGGATAATCGCTCTTAAGGCAGCTTCACATAAGCGGTCAGTTAGATCCACATTTTTTTCATTTGTAAAGTATCTTTCTAAAATATGTGCCATCATATCGGTAATACCGCAGGCAGTTTGATAGGCTGGCAATGTGTATGAAAGCTCCGGATTTAGGATGGCGAACTGTGGCCTCATTGTATTATGACCTGATGATTTCTTATACCAGCCATCCTCGTTTGTAATAACAGTGCCTGAACTCGATTCACTGCCGGCCGCTGGGATCGTCAGCACAACACCAATTGGCAAACACTCGGAAATTGCTGCTTTCCCAGTAAAGAAGTCCCATACATCCCCGTCATACTTTGTTCCGGCTGCAATCGCCTTGGCAGAATCAATTACACTCCCGCCGCCTATAGCGAGAATAAAGTTGATATCATGCTCCTTGCAAAGGGCAACACCTTCTCGAACTAGACTTACTCGAGGATTGGGCTGAACTCCGCCTAACTCAATGATTTCAATTCCCTGGTCCTGCAATGACTTCACAACCGTGTCATATAAGCCGCTTTGTTTAATGCGGCCCCCACCGTAATGAAGAAGAAGTTTTTTTCCGTAAACAACGGCTTCTTGCCCGACTAATTGCTCTTTTTGCTTGCCAAAAATAATCTTCGTACTGTTTTGAAAAATAAAATCCTGCATACTAACACCCCCATGCCTATCTTAAACCATTTTTCGAAAAAAAACACTATTCACTACGCTTTGTGAGCATAGAACCAAGAGAATTTATATTATCTTACTATTCTTGCAGCTGCTCAAACACGAAAAAAGCCGGCTAAGGACCGCCGACTTCTGTTCATACCTATTAAATATTCTCCTATTATTTCTCCATCATTAATTTTAAAATAAGATCATCCGTTTGCTTCGTTCCTTCATTTCCGAGTTTGCAGAAGCTTTCGATACTTTTTTCGACGTCGTCGTGAATAAAACCATCGGTTGATTTTATTTCTTGGTGGTTCAGAGCCAACAAAGCTGATTGGACAGCGACATTAGAACAAGTCGACACTTTCATGGCACAACCTGCCTTAGCCCCATCGCAAATCATACCGGATACGTTTCCGATTGTATTTTGAATTGCTGCTTTAATTTGCTGAAGACCCCCGTCAAGCAAATAAACAATTGCACCACTCGCACCCATTCCAGCTGCCGTAACACCGCATAAAGCAGAAAGGCGGCCAAATTTAGATTTGATATGAATCGTGATTAGATGACTTAAGGCAACCGCGCGGATCATCTTCTCCTCGGATACTTGCAGCTTTTCTGCCGCGGCAACAACAGGAAGTGTAACAGCAATACCCTGATTTCCACTCCCCGTATTCGCCATAACCGGAAGTGTCGAACCAGCCATTCTGGCATCAGAGCCAGCGGCAGCTAGTGACATGGCCACAGTAGCTAAATCATCGGATAGAATTCCTTTTTTTACATTTTCCTTAATCGTTTTCCCAACATTTAGACCATAATCACCAGAAAGCCCTTCTAAGCCAATCCTTTTATTTAATTCGATACTCTTTTTTATAAGCGTTAAGTCGTTAAGATCCGCCGTTAAAGCCCACTCATAGATTTCATCAATTGTAAGTGCTTCTAATTCCTCTTCATCTGTTTGGATTCCGATATTTTCACATCCGCCCAGGTACACTGCTTTACCGTCTACCTCGATTAAAGTGATATTGCTATGATTATCCGAGATCACTACTTTTGCAGTCTTCTGATCTGTTTCCACAATGACTTCAATATAAAGTCTTTTTGGTGAATCCGCTTGGCCGGCAGTTACCTTCCCCGCCTCAATTAACGTTAATGCCGACTGCTGATCCTCCATTGTGAGCCCATCTAATATCTCCAATTTCTTTTCCGGGTCTCCAGCTGCCGCTCCGAGGGCAGCCGCGAATTCTAGACCCTTAGCTGACATGCCGGGAATCCCAACGGATTTTGCATTTTTAATGATATTTCCACTAGCTTTTACCGTTATTGATTGTATTTGTCCATTTACATAGCTCTTTGCCGTTGCGGCAGCTAAGCAAATAGCTACTGGTTCAGTGCAGCCAAGGGCAACAACTAATTCTTTCTCCAAAACAGTTAATATTTTATGTTTTCCCATTTTGCCCCCCTGGTAAAAATAACTTTTCTAACATTTTATCACAATAACACCAAAGGTCCTCAGTTATTTTCTTCCTATTATTCATAATTGGGCTCAAGATCACGGAGGTTAATAACATTAAGAATGTATTTTATCAAGTGGTGCATGTAATAGCGCGGGGATAATCTTCTTGAAATATTAAAAGAAGAAGGCAATCATTTAGATTACCTTCTTCTCATTGGCATGCTCTAAACCATTACGAATCCGATCCCTTTGAGCTAATTTTAATAAATTCGGCAAACAAATTATTCATGGACTGGTTTGAACTTGCCATCGATTCAGGATGCCACTGAACCCCAATCATAAATGCGGCCGGATTAATATACTCTACAGCTTCTATGATCCCGTCGGATGACTGAGCGACAATTCGTAAATCGGTTGCTACAGTTTCGATTGATTGATGATGAAGACTATTAACTCTTATACGTTCAGAACCTACAATTTGAAATAATTTGCTATCTTTGGAAATAGTCACCCAATGGGAATCCCTGTATCTTTCTATCTTTTGAGTGTGTTGGATCGAGTCTTTGACTTGACTTGGGATATCCTGGATTAATGTTCCACCTAGGGCTACATTCAATATTTGAATACCTCTGCAAATCGCAAGCAGTGGAATCTTGTTCATAATGGCGTATTCCACGATGGTTAACTCTACTAAATCCCTCTCTAGAATGACCTGACCTAGCTGAGGGTGTGGTTCCTGATTGAAAAATTTTGGATCGACGTCCTCTCCCCCACTGAGAATAATTCCATCGCATATTGGCAGTGTTTCCAAAGACACATCAGGGTTAATGAAAGGAAGGATAATCGGTATACCGTCATTTGCGGCAATACTTCGATGATAATCATGATGCACATATACCCCTTCCATATTTTTGTTATGGTTTATATATGCACCCGTTATGCCAATAATCGGTTTTTTCTTCATGATTTTTCCCCCTAAGGAATTTTCCTGTACCTTTTTAATATAGGGGATTTCTACTACTATGTACATTTATTTTATAAGTGCCTTATTCAAATCCTCAATAAAAGCGGCTACCTTGTCCTCTTTTGTTGCCCAAGAGGTAACAAGGCGAATCGCCGAATGATCGGCATCAACTTGTTCCCAAACATGAAAAGAATACTTCCTTTGAAGTTCGGTAATCAGTGCATTCGGCAGGATTGGAAAAATTTGATTGGATGGTGATTCCGTCAGAAATGGAATTTTCGCATCACTTATTTCAGTCCTAAGCAATTCTGCCATCTTGTTGGCATGCGAAGCCAAGTCAAAGAACAGATTGTCGCGGAATAGTTCAAGAAATTGTATCCCCAACAGTCTCCCTTTTGCAAGCAGTGCACCCTTTTGCTTTAAATGATAACGAAAATCTTCTTTAAGAGCATCACGACAAATCACTAACGCTTCCCCTATGAGTGCCCCATTCTTGGTTCCGCCAATATAAAAAGCATCCACAAGTCTTGGTAGGTCACTTAGTAAAATGTCGTTTTCTGCGGAACAAAGCGCTGATCCTAATCTCGCACCATCCATAAACAAAATAAGCTGGTTTTCGTCGCAGAAATTCCTTAATTGCACCAGTTCATCTTTCTTATAAATCGATCCTATTTCTGTCGAATTTGAAATGTAAACGAGCTTCGGCTTCACCATGTGCTCATCTGGATGTGCATTTAGTACAGCTTGCAATTGTGCCGGAGTCAGTTTTCCATCTTCTGCTTCAATTGAAAGGATTTTATGTCCAGTTGCTTCGATTGCACCCGTTTCATGACCCAGTATATGGCCAGTACTTGCGGAAATCGCTGCTTCATGCGGTCTTAAGAAAGCTGAAATAGCGGTTAAATTCGTTTGTGTTCCGCCTGATAATAGATGAATATCAACATCAGTACGCCCGATTGTTTCCTTTAATAATTCTATTGCTTTTCGGGTAAATCGGTCTTGCCCGTAGCCCTCCTCCTGCTCGAAGTTGGATTCCACTAAAGCATTCAATATTCTAGGATGTGCGCCTTCGCTATAATCGTTCTTAAAGCTGTACATTAGAAATAGCCCCCAGTTTATTTTTTTACATTGTATCATTATTTTTATTAAAACATAGCTATCTACCACTCGGCGAATTTCTAGCGGCAACATTGCAAAGTATGAATACTTACACTGTTTTGCAATCAAATAAAGAAGACACCATCCAATTTTATGGATAGTGCCCAATCCAGTTTCAAGTTGAACAATTATGTTATAGAGATACCATCCACTGTTCCAATTATTTTTTAGTAATTTTGTAATTTTTATGGTTAACGATCGTCGTAAGTGGTTCATCTTTGGCTTTTGAAAAACCGTATTGGACTATTACGGAATTTTCCCTAATGCCTGAAACGACACCTTCGAGGGTTTTTCCCTCACGTTTAAACGAAATCACATCGCCAATTTTTGCCGTGGTCATCCAATCACCTCGCAATTATAATCTCCAAAAAGGCTTAAGAAATACAATGAATAGTAATTAAAAATTGTTTAAGAATTCTCTAACTTGATCTTGTGTTTTGGCGTTGGCACTATGTAAATGAGCTAATTTTTCGCCATTTTTAAATACTAATAAGGACGGAATCCCCATAACATTTTGTTCCTCAGAAATTTCCGGAAACTCATCACGGTCAATTTTTATCCACTGTTTGTCTTGATTCTCTTCAATAACTTCATCGATGAACATCGCTAACCGTTTGCAGTCCGGACACCATGTGGTGGTAAAGATGCCTACTGTCAATTCATCGTTTGCGATTTGATCCCGATATTCTTGTTCTGTTTTGACTTCCCTCATATTCTATCTCTCCTGCTTCGTGGTAGTGTTTTTATGCTAGTCTTAGATTAAAATCATTTAACCTGGAAAGCAAGGATTTAATCCTTAATTTGAATAAGTATAATTATTTAATTAATCCCTCTTCTTGTAAAAATTGCTTGGCAACATCTTTAGCGCTTTTACCGTTGACATTTACTTGATAATTCATCTCGCGCATTTGATCATCCGTTATTTTTCCCGCAAGCTTATTTAAAGCAGCTTTGATTTCCGGATATTTTTGCACCGTTTCCTTTCTTAATAATGGTGCCCCTTGGTAAGGAGGAAAAAGATGCTTATCATCCTCTAAAACAAATAGGTTATATTGCCTTAATTCACTATCTGTTGAGTACGCATCAACCAAATCAATATCCCCTGATTTAATCGCATTGTAGCGGAGTTTCGGCTCCATCGTAATGACGTTAGCAAATTCGATGCCATAAAGTTTTTGAATCCCGCGATATCCATCCTCACGATCGGCAAACTCCAGGGTAAAACCGGCCTTTATGCTGCTGCTCCTAAATTGCAAATCAGAAATTTTCGTTAAAGCCTCGCTATCAGCCAAAGTCTTTGGAACCGCTAAGGCATACGTGTTGTTGTAACTCATTGGTTCTAACATTTCCATATCATACTTTTTTAACATGCCAGTTCGTGCTTGGTCATATACCTGGGCACTGTCCGTGCTTTCAGCCGTTTCTTTTAAAAATTCCGAAATCGCCGTTCCGGTAAATTCAGGGTACACATCAATACTGCCTGACTTTAACGCATTAAAAACAAACGAAGTTTTACCGAGACCAGGCTTAAGGTCGACCTTTAGGTCTGTATCTTCCTCGATAAGCAATTTATACATGTTTATCAAAATTTCTGGCTCAGAACCAAGTTTTCCGCCGATGACAATTTGTTTTTGGTCATGGCTTGTAATCGACGGAATCGTAATGGTAAGGAGTGCTGCCGCTCCGATTACGACAAAAGTAATCAAGGTCTTTTTGAAAGATATTCGTTCAAATTGCCGCAAGCATATATCAATAAGAATGGCAAGAACGGCTGCTGGGATTGCACCAAGAATAATCAATGCTGAATTATTTCTGTCAATTCCGAGAAGAATTATGTCTCCTAATCCTCCAGCGCCAATAAGAGCCGCCAATGTTGCTGTTCCGACAATTAACACCATTGCCGTTCGAATTCCCGCCATTATCACCGGCGTGGCAAGCGGAAGTTCTACTTTTACTAATCTTTGTCTACTGTTCATCCCCATCGCTCTTGCTGCTTCGATAAGCGAGGGATCTACTTCTTTGATACCGGTATATGTATTTCTAAGAATAGGAAGAAGTGCATAAATCACTAAAGCTATGATGGCGGGCACTTTTCCAATGCCAAACAAAGGAATTAATAGACCTAATAGAGCTAATGATGGGATTGTTTGCAGAATGGCGGTAATGCCAATAATCCCTTCAGCAATCCTTTGCTTTTTTGTCAAATAAATCCCGAGTGGAATCGCAATCAGGATGGCAAAAAATAAGGCAATAAGAGAAAGTTCAATATGCTCGAACAAGGCACTCCACAATTGCGATTGTCTTTCTTTGAAAACATCTGCAAATTTATCCATTCCCGATACCTACTTCCTGCAAACCTTCCGCCATATATTGTAAAGCCGTTTGCCTTGTGATCATTCCAACGATTTGCCCTTCTTTTGTCACTGACAAGCGTTCGTGCTCAGTTAATAACATAAGTGCCTCTCTTAATGAGGCTGATACCGGAATAGTTACTGAAGATGTTGCCACACTATCGCTGGTTATGAGTTGCTCAATGATGTCTTCCAACCGGATATTATCCTTGACTGCAGCTGAGTGCGTCCCGACAAAATCTCGGACAAAATCATTGACCGGGTTCTCGATAATTTCTTTAGGGGTTCCAACCTGCACGATTTCTCCATCCTTCATGAGGCAAATTCGATCTCCAAGTTTGATTGCTTCCTGCATATCATGGGTAACGAAAACAATCGTTTTATTAATTTTTCGCTGCAGTTCAAGGATATCATCCTGTAATTTTTCCCTGCTGATTGGGTCAAGTGCACTGAATGGTTCGTCCATTAATAAAATTCCGGGATTCGAGGCTAGGGCACGTATCACGCCAATTCGCTGCTGCTCGCCGCCAGAAAGTTCTTTCGGTTTCCGGCCCCGATATTTTTCTGGCGGCAGTCCCACCATTTCCATCAATTCATCGGTTCGCTGCCGAATCTTCTCATTGTTCCATTTTTTCAATTCTGGAACTACTGCAATATTTTCTGCAATCGTCATATGGGGAAACAGCGCAATTTGCTGAAGGACATAACCCATGTTCCAACGAAGCTCGTGGATGTTGTAGTCACTAATTTTTTTATCATCAACAAAAATGGTACCGTCAGTTAATTCAATTAGTCGGTTCATCATTTTGAGCAGCGTGGTTTTTCCGCAGCCGCTAGGACCAATTATGACAAAAAACTCCCCATCATTAATTTTCAGATCAAGGGGCTTGATCGCAGCGTTACCGTCTTGGTATCGCTTTGTTACCTTTTCAAAGCGGATCATTCTCTCACTCCTCAAATTGCCTGGTCAGGCTGGAAATCATCGCCATTCAGGGGAAATTTACTCTTTCTACTAAGATAACAGGTATTTGATTGTTGGGCAAAAGAAAACACCGCCTTCATTAATCCTTGACCAGATTATTCATCAAATTCTGGTTTGAATAGATCTTCACCCGATTTTAAAATAAGGTATTTTCCTGTTTAGCTTAATCTTTTCCTAGCATTTTTGAACTATTTCTGATAATTCATAAAAATTAATTTTGACAATTTTGTGAACAAAGGGAATAATATATAGAAAGGGGATGAGAAATGTGGTATCAAATACAAAAATCTTGAATAGTGTGAAGGTTTCTGGAAGTGTTTTACTAGCAATTGGAATGTTAACTTTTTTCTATAGTTTATTTGCAAACGGTTCCAGTAGTTTAATTGGTATTTCCATCGGGATCATTATGGGCGCCGTTTTCATCTTTCTAATGGGTGTGTTTTTCGTTGCAACAGAAGAAATGCTGAAAACATCAGATAAAGGCATTCATTTAGAACCAACTAATAAAAATTAGGAGCGTCATGACAATGACGCTCCTTTTTCGTTGCTCTATTAAATATAACCCCAAATCATGCACAATAATGTACCGAAAACGGTGACCAACGCAATAATTAGTCCGTAATAGACGTTCGTATATATAGCTCCCTTATCCTTCGTTTCACCAGCATGCATGAATACTACAAGCTGTACGGCAGCTTGAATGAAAGCAGTAACAAGGAGAATGGTCATGCCAGTTGTTATGGTCATGTCTAAAAAATATACAGCCATTGCGATTGTAGTAAGGAGGATTGAAAAGACAAACCCCATCACCTGCTTCATCGGGAATAATTCTTTCATGTTTACATCATTCCTTTCAGATAGACGAAGCTGAAAATAAAGATCCATACAACATCTAAGAAATGCCAGTAAAGCGAAAAGATAAATGATTTATTCGCTGTTTCAGGGGTTAACCCGCGCTTTTTCACTTGCAAAATGATGAATAATCCCCAGAATAAGCCAAATGTTACGTGCGCTCCATGTGTGCCTAATGTCGTTAAGAGTGCAGCAGTGAAGGCACTGGTTTGCAGACCTGCCCCAATGTGTACGTAATGAACAAACTCAAAGATTTCAAAACTTAAAAACCCAAGACCTAGCAGCAATGTAATGGTAAAGAATGCCAGCATTGCTTTCTTATTCCCGATCCGCATCGCATGGATGCCAAGACCTATGGTAAAGCTACTTGTTAACAGCAATATGGTTTCAATTAGGACGGGAGTGATTTCGAAAATCTCTGCCCCTGTTGGCCCTGTTCCCGTACGGTCCACTAATGTGAAATAGGCTGAGAAAAGCGTTGCAAACAGCATAATTTCTGCGCCAAGGAAAATCCAAAATCCCAAGATTTTATTACTATTTTCATCCGTACTATATTCAAGTGGCAGCGAGTTATCTATTTTCATTTGTTAAGCACCTCGCAAATTATTTTCTGTCTCTTCGATTTCATCAACGGAAATGTAATGACCGTGATCTTTTTCAAAAGAACGAAGTCCCATACATACAAAAATTCCGATTGTGGTCAAAATAAGTGGTATCCATAAGCTGAATACAAAGGAAAATCCCCAAACAAAGAAAATACAACTCATGATAAACGGTACACCGCTATTATTTGGCATATGGATTTTTTCATATTCACCTGGAAACAATTCATGACCATGTTTTTTTGCATCCCATAATGCTTCAGATGATTTCACATGCGGCAAGATGGCAAAATTATATGAAGGCACTGGCGTATGTGTTGCCCATTCTAATGAACGTGCATTCCATGGATCTGCTGAAATATCCCTTGAAGCGTAGCGAGTGCTGTAGTAGATATTGTATACGATTAACGCAAACCCTACAGCAAGCCCTGCTGCACCAATAAACGAAACCATATTCCACGGTCCAAATCCAGTTGATTCGGAATAAGTGTACATCCGGCGTGCCTGCCCATCCAAGCCAGAGAAAAACATAGGGATAAATGCCAATAAGGTACTCATGGAAATAACCCATGCAGACAACTTACCGATTTTTTCATTTAACATAAACCCAAACATTTTTGGCCAATAGTACGTAAGGCCAGCCAACATGGCAAATACAACACCAGGAATAATTACCATGTGGAAGTGAGCAACTAAGAACATCGTATTATGGTACTGATAATCTGCAGCTGACATACCAAGCATAACCCCTGTTACCCCGCCAATTGTGAAGGTCGGAATAAACAACAGTGCATATAGCATTGGTGTCGTTACCTCAATTTTCCCTTTCCAAAGCGTGAACAGCCAGTTAAACAGTTTCACACCTGTCGGTACAGCTATCGCCATGGTCGTTATCGAGAAGATACTATTTGTTAAGGCCCCTTGACCCATAGTAAAGAAATGGTGCGTCCAGACTAAGAATGATAATAGGGAAATGATCACCATTGAGCCGACCATTGATTTATATCCATAAAGGTTTCTACGAGCAAAGGTTGAGATTACCTCACTGTAAATCCCGAATGCCGGTAAAATTAAGATATACACCTCGGGATGTCCCCAAACCCAGAAGAAGTTCGCCCAAAGCATATCCATGCCGCCATTCGTCGTTGTAAAGAAATGCGTCCCAAATAAACGATCCATTGTTCCCATTGCCAGTAATACGGTTAATACTGGGAAAGCAAAAACGATGATCGCATTCGTTACTAATGAAGCCCACGTGAACATCGGCATTTTCATTAATGTCATCCCTGGTGCTCTCATTTTTAGAATGGTCGTGATAAAATTGATCCCAGTCATTAAGGTCCCGATACCGGCAATTTGAATTGCAATCATATAATAATTCGTCCCTACCGATTCACTAAAATCGGTACCTGCCAGCGGGAAATACGAAGTCCAGCCGGCGTCAGGTGAGCCTCCGATAACAAAAGAAATGTTGAAGAGCATTGCACCCATAAAAAACAACCAGAAACTTAAGGCATTTAAACGCGGGAACGCTACGTCGCGCGCGCCTATTTGTAATGGCACAACAAAGTTCATTAATGCCATAATAAATGGCATCGCCATAAAGATAATCATGACGACTCCGTGTGTAGTGAAAATTTCATTATAGTGCTGAGCATCTAGCAGTTTGTTATCAGGAACAGCCAGCTGTGCCCGCATCATAATTGCGTCCACCCCACCGCGGAATAACATTAAAAGTGCAGAGATTAAATACATAATCCCAATCCGTTTATGGTCAACAGTTGTTAACCATTCTTGCCATAGATAACCCCACTTTTTAAAATAAGTTACCCCGGCGATGATTGCGATAACTGTTAGACCAATAGCAACCATCGAGGCATAAATCACAGGACTTGGATTTGGGATGGCAAAGCGATCAAAGAAATCCATACTAATTTGACTCCTTTCAGGAGAATTTTTTTCCAATCGTTTCAAACATTTAAACTATTAATGGTGATGATGTTCTGATTCTGAACTAGTTTCACTTGCTTTTTCATCTTTTTCCATGTTCATAGAATGACCTGAACCATGGTTGTGTCCGCCATGTTCCCCTTCAGGTGGTGGCAAAAATCCTAAATGGGTTCCAGTATACGTGGACTGCCCGAGGTGACCCGGTTTAAGTAATTCGGTAAATTTGTCTTCTGTCAAAGGTTTTGCGGTTTTCTTAACCTCTTTAACCCATTTATCAAATTCAGTCTCAGACATCGCCTTTACATTAAACGTATTTTCAGCGAAGCCCTTCCCGCTAAAGTTCGCATTACGCCCCATATATTCACCTGGAACATCTGCTGCTAAGTGCAGCGTGTTGACCATGTCAGACATCGCGTATTTTTGTCCTCCAAGCTGAGGAATCCAGAAACTCGTGATTGGTCCATAGGAATAAAGCTTAAATTCAATTGGCCGGTCTGTTGGAATGTACAAATAATTAACTGTTTCAATGTTTTCTTCCGGATAACTAAAATGCCATTTCCAATTGGAGGAGGATGCGTAAATTATTAATGGTTCTTTATCACCATACCCCGCCGGTTTCGCTTCAACTTTATAGTTACTTTGAACAGATACAAATGAGAGGAAAATGACTATTAGTACTGGAATTCCTACACAAATTGTTTCAACTAGCAAACTCCCTTCAATATGGGGAGGCTCATAATCTTTACTTTGTTTCGATGCACGATATTTTGTCAGCATAAATATCAGGATACCAAAAACGGCCAGAACAATAATCGACATAATTCCGATTGACAGCATAATGTCCTTGGCTTGTGTGGCTGCCTGCGGTCCTTTAGGATCCAAAACCTTTAATGGTTCACAACCCGTTAGCACAGTGGCTATAGTAAAAAGAAGTGACAATAAAGCCCATTTCATTTTTTAGTAATTCCCCTTTCTATTATTCTAGAAAACCTTTTTTAAATTAATATGTGATATAAATCACACTCTTGGATATATCTTAATACCAAATCGTTAGAAAGGACACCTCCAAATGAAATGTGTCACCGAATGTTCATATTCACCTATTCAGAATAGAATTATTGGGCAAATTATTAGCTTTTTGGATGGAAATTTACTATCATAGAGAGTTTTGGTATTCGATAAACCACGAAAAGGATGGCTAATATCAGGATAACAATTACAAAGGCACCATCCAATTTTGGATGGTGCCTGACACTTTATTCTCTTTCAACAGTGGTTTATTATTATTTCATCATTTTCCATCTACTACTTCTTTCAGAATTTCATACGAACGTTTTTGGTTATTAGGATCGTAAATATAGGACACAGCCATGATTTCATCTACGTTATATTTTTCTTGAAAACGGTTCAACTGTTGTTTGACTGTCTCTTTGCTTCCCAATAATGTCACACTTGACATCGATGCGGCCATTTCTTTTTCCATTGGATTCCAAAGCTCATCCATGTTTTCAACGGGCGGCTGTAACGGATTCCGCGAACCACGTACCACATTCAGGAAAAATTGGTGCTTCGTTGTTGATAACCAGTTGGCTTCATCATCTGTCTCCGCTGCAATGACATTTAAACAGACCATCATATATGGTTTGTCTAAAAACTCTGACGGCTGGAAGCGGTCACGATAAATCGAAATCGCTTCTTCCATGAATCTTGGTGCAAAATGGGCGGCAAATACATAGGGAAGACCCATTCTTGCTGCCAAATAAGCGGAATCCGTGGAAGAGCCAAGGATATAAATCGGAATATTTGTGCCAACACCTGGATAGGCTCTAACATAACTTTGCTGTTCTTCCGGACCAAAATAGGTAAGTAATGACTTAACATCATCTGGAAATGTATAAACAGAATCATTTTTCGAGCGTCTTAGGGCATTGGCTGTCATCATATCGGTGCCAGGTGCGCGGCCTAGACCTAGATCGACACGATTCGGATAAATCGTGGCCATCGTACCGAATTGTTCAGCTACCACTAACGGAGAATGGTTAGGAAGCATAATCCCGCCAGATCCAACACGAATGTGATTGGTATGCTCTAATGTATGTTTAATCAAGATTGACGTTGCTGAACTGACGAGCGTCGGAGAGTTATGATGCTCCGCAATCCAATACCGTTGATACCCCATTTTTTCGGCTGCTTGTGCAAGATCCACCATTGCTTCAATGGATTGTTTGGAATTCTGCCCCTCCCGTATCGGAGCTAGATTTAAGACAGAGACGGGTATATGAATGTTTGCCATTTAAATTTGTCCTTTCATTAAAAAGATTACTTTTATAGTAACAATTGAAATACAGGAAACAAACTTAAATGCTTATGGAATCAAATTCAGTCCTTGGATATTACCAAATTCACCATTTTAACTATTTCACCATATTCCTATTCGACTCCTGAATAGGTACATGTTTTGGGCGTTCCGGATAGGATGCCTTACCTTCATCGTCAGGACCAGTCAAGTTATTTCTTTGGTCCAGGACCTTTCCTGTATACTCAATTGGATTTTTCTTTGGCATTATTTTCACCTCTACAATTTAAAAAATGGCTATCTTATCCTTTTTTATTCACACTAGCTATTCCTTCCTTGATTTTTCAGCCTTCTCTCTGCTTCACTCATAATTGGGTTATTCTTAGGTTGACTTTTTCTTAACGCCTTTTTCAATTCTACAGTGGCATCATCGTTCGTGTTATATTTCTGATCCATGCTATTCCCTCCTATTTGTACTTATTATGAACTTAAACAAATTGTTCATTCTTTCATGGCTTTAAACACTTTCTTTTAAATATGTTTGTAAAAATTGATACAATAGGAATATACAACCATCATATGAGGAGTAATAATGGAGAAGGAAAATAAGGATAATAACCAAGAACAGTTGGATGAAGAAATGGATTGGGATGCCTTCTTTGCAGGTGAAGAGCCTCAAGAATGGGAGAAAGAAAAAGCACAAAGAAAAAGGCGGAAAAGAGTAATCGCTAAAATAATTAGTTCACTACTCGTGTTTGCCTTATTAATAAGTGGATTAGGAATGTGGTTTGATGTCTTTAATCTCCCGGCAATCCGTTTTATTGAGGTGTCAAATAGGCTTTCGAAAAAACCTGAAGTAAGGGAATACAAAAAATCTGTTGTAACCCTTGAATGGAATGGGATAAAAGGAACAGGCTTTACTATCGCTTCCAATGGGTTAATCGTAACAAATGCACATGTCGTTGAAAATACAGAAAGAGTAAATGTACATTTAAGTACAGGGGAATCCTTTGTTGGACAGGTCATCGCAAATCATCCAGAAATTGATCTTGCGATTGTTGTTATCGAGGCGAAAAACCTCCCCGTTCTGCCGCTTGCTATTGAAAAAGAGTGGGAGCAGCAAAAAGGCGAGAAAATTACCTTTATTGGCAACCCGCTAGCCTTTACCCAAATAGCGAATGAAGGCACGATTGTCGGTAAAGTCATGTTAAAAGACTTGGATGCTCCGGTTATGATGATTAAGGCACCCATCTATAAAGGCAATAGTGGAAGTCCAGTTATAAATCAAAATGGAGAAGTAATAGGTGTCATCTTCGCCACGATACAGGACCCTACTATTGAAACAAAAGAAACTCTTGGGGCTGCAATACCTTCCTTTTACATACAAAAAATCCTGGATGAAATCAACTGATGAGGGGACAGGCATCTTGTCCCCCTTCTATCCATTGACATTAATCATAAACCATGATATCATTTATCTCGAATTAAAGATATTTGAAATCAAGGCAGTTGCTTATGCGAATTTATTAACTGCTTTGGTCCTAGATTCACTATTTCCTGAGTAGTGAACAGGCACAATTGGAATCATATAAATACACAAAAATTGAGATTAATTGGAGGAGATAAAATGAACGAACTAAAAGGAATTCACCATGTTACAGCGATTACAAGCAGCGCTGAAAAGAATTATCAATTTTTCACGTATGTTTTAGGGATGCGTTTAGTAAAGAAAACGGTCAATCAAGATGACATTCAGACCTATCATTTATTTTTTGCTGATGATGCTGGCAGCCCCGGAACTGATATGACTTTCTTTGATTTTCCTGGCATTCCTAAAGGTGTCCATGGGACGAACGAGATTTCAAAAACTTCTTTCCGTGTACCAAGTGATGCTGCCATCGAATATTGGCTAAAACGGTTTGATCGTTTAGAAATCAAGCATACCGGTATTAAAGAACAATTCGGTAAAAAGACGCTGTCTTTTGTCGATTTTGATGACCAACAATACCAATTGATTTCAGATGAAAATAATCAAGGGGTTGTGAGCGGTACGCCATGGCAAAAAGGACCGATTCCATTAGAATTTGCCATCACTGGATTAGGACCCATCTTTGTTCGCGTGGCAAATTTTGATTACTTTAAAGAAATGATGGAAAAAGTTCTGTTATTTAAAGAAATTAATCAAGAAGGTTCTTTTCATTTATTTGAAGTGGGTGAAGGAGGAAATGGAGCCCAAGTGGTTGTCGAATATAATGCAGTTCTTCCTTCATCCCAACAAGGTTTTGGTACCGTTCACCATGCTGCCTTCCGTGTTGAAGATCGTACAGTTTTGGAAGAATGGATGAAACGGATAGAAGGCTTCGGGTTTGGTACCTCTGGATTTATTGACCGTTTCTTCTTCGGGTCATTATATGTTAGAGTGGCACCGCAAATTTTATTTGAATTTGCGACAGACGGACCCGGATTTATGGGAGATGAACCGTATGAAACACTCGGAGAGAAATTATCCCTGCCTCCATTCTTAGAACCAAAACGAAATCAAATTGAGAAATTTGTCCGCCCGATTGATACCGTAAGAAGTACAAAAGAGTTAGTGAAAGAATACAATTAAACTTAGTTAATCCAAATAAAAAAGCCCACTGGGCTTTTTTATTTTGGCTAATAGAAAAGTGCAACTATGCCTCTGTCTTCGCCCTAACGGGCTCGCCAATTGGCGAGTTTTCTTTATCTCCTCCCCCCTTTTTTCTTTGACATCCTTTTAAAAATAATGTACATTACCAATGTACGAACGTTTTTTATTAAAAATTACTTAAATATTCGTGTTTAGGGGTGCGGTTTATGGAAAATGTATTTGATTACGAAGATATTCAGTTGATTCCAGCAAAATGTATAGTAAATAGCCGATCTGAGTGTGATACAACTGTAACATTGGGCGGCCATAAATTTAAATTACCCGTTGTGCCAGCAAATATGCAGACAATCATCGACGAAAAGATATCGGTATATTTAGCGGAAAATGGCTACTTCTATGTGATGCATCGTTTTGAACCAGAAAAGCGCATAGCTTTTATTAAAGATATGAAATCCCGCGGATTAATTTCCTCAATAAGTGTTGGCGTCAAAGCGGAAGAATATCTATTCATCCAGCAATTAGCAGAAGAACAACTTTCGCCTGAATTCATTACCATTGATATCGCACATGGTCATTCCAACGCTGTGATTGATATGATTAAGCATATTAAGAAGCATTTACCGCAAAGCTTCGTTATTGCTGGAAATGTCGGCACTCCTGAGGCAGTAAGAGAACTAGAACATGCCGGTGCAGATGCAACCAAAGTGGGCATTGGACCTGGAAAAGTATGTATCACCAAGATTAAAACAGGCTTTGGAACGGGCGGCTGGCAATTGGCGGCACTACGTTGGTGTGCTAAGGCAGCAAGTAAGCCTGTTATTGCTGACGGCGGGATTCGGACCCATGGAGATATCGCCAAATCCGTCAGATTTGGCGCCACTATGGTCATGATTGGATCCTTATTTGCTGGACATGAAGAGTCACCAGGAGAAACCGTTGAGAAAGATGGCAAGCTCTATAAAGAATACTTTGGTTCGGCATCGGAATTTCAAAAAGGTGAAAAGAAAAATGTTGAAGGCAAAAAAATGTTTGTCGAGTACAGGGGTTCTTTAAACGATACTTTGATTGAAATGGAACAAGATTTGCAATCTTCTATTTCGTATGCTGGAGGAAATAAATTAGAATCCATCCGTAATGTTGATTATGTCGTCGTTAAGAATTCCATCTTTAACGGGGATAAGATATATTAATAATCATAAATTTTAACTAGATGAGCGGTACTTTGATACCTGCTCATCTTTTTTCTTTCTCAACAATAGAGACGATATTCATTTTTTATCCCATTTTATGGAATTGATTTTTTTAAAAAGTTTGTTATAATTATAAGTTGTTAACTTTATTGAGGGGGAACAATAATAATATGTCAGTAGAAGTCGGCAGTAAAGTCCAAGGAAAAGTAACAGGAATCACTAATTTTGGAGCGTTCGTTGAATTGCCTGGAGGCTCCACAGGTCTTGTCCATATCAGTGAGGTTGCAGAAAGCTATGTAAAAGATGTTAATGACCATCTCAAGATTGGCGATCTGATTGAAGTAAAGGTGATTAGTGAGAAAGACGGAAAAACTGCCTTATCGATAAAAAAAGCAATAGATAGGCCCGAGGGACAATCCTCTTCTTATTCACAACGCCCGCCGCGGCAAGGAAGAGTGGATAGTCGTTCAAAAGACTTCCGTTCAAAAGGAAGTTTCAAACCAAAAGAAAATTTCGAAGATAAGATGGCTAAGTTTTTAAAAGCAAGTGAAGAAAATCTATCTAGCCTCAAGCGAAACACAGAAACAAAAAGAGGCGGTAGAGGCGGAAGACGCGGGTAACCCGTTCCAAAAGTTGAGGCATCTCGCCTCCTCTTTCATTCCAAATTTAAGATACGAAAAAAGATCGCCTTCTGGCGATCTTTTTTTCTAACCTAATTCTTGTCCGGTAACGATAATATAACCAATTAAAAATATATTCAATGCCACAATCACAACGGTACAAACCCATGCTAATATTTTTACTGGTAATTTATTGGCGAATTCACCCATTTTCTTTTTATCACTTGTAAATAACACTAAAGGGATAACGGCAAATGGAAGTGCCAGGCTTAATACAACTTGACTCCACAACAATAGTTCACCAGTTCCTTTTGATCCTGCCACCCATGTCACAATAAAGGCAGGAACAACTGCTAATAATCGGGTAATCAAACGGCGAAGCCATGGTGAAATTCGTAATTGAATAAATCCTTCCATGACAATTTGCCCGCTTATCGTTCCAGTTATCGTCGCATTTTGCCCCGAAGCAAGTAAGGCAACTGCAAATAATGTACTAGCAATCCCTACACCTAATGTTGGACTTAATAATTCATAGGCTGCTTCAATTTCTGATACATTTAAATTTGTTCCATAAAAGGCAGCTGCTCCAAGTATTAGAATAGCTGAATTAATGAAAAAAGCACCGGTTAAAGAAAATGTGGAATCAATTAACGAAAATTTAATTGCCTCTCTTTTTCCTTCGATTGTTCTTTTGTATTGTCTTGATTGAACAATGGAGGAATGCAAATATAAATTATGCGGCATGACCGTTGCCCCTAAAATCCCGAGAGAGATAAAGAGCATGCTTGGGTTTGTAACAATTTCCATTTTCGGAACAAATCCACCAAACAAAGCCGAAATTTCCGGTTTAGAGACAATCACCTCAAAGGCAAATACAACAAAAATAGTTACCATTAACACGATGACAATAGATTCAATTATGCGAAAGCTCTTCTTTTGTAAGTAAAGCAGGAGCAATACATCCAAGGTAGTAATTGCGATCCCTAATAATAAAGGAATGCCGAACAATAAATTTAGGGCAATCGCAGAACCGATGACCTCAGCTAAGTCGGTTGCGATTATGGCAAGTTCTGTTAGTATCCAAAGGAAAAAACCAGTTTTCTTCCCCGTTGCATCTCGTGTTGCCTGTGCCAAGTCCCTTCCTGTTACAATCCCAAGTTTTGCTGACAATGCCTGCAAAAGCATTGCAATTAAATTAGAAAGAAGAATGACAATCAACAGAGTGTAACCAAAACGTGCCCCACCTGCAATCGATGTCGCCCAGTTTCCTGGATCAACATAGCCAACGGCAACCAGGGAACCTGGCCCGGCAAACGCCAAAAGCTTCCGCCAAAAACCACCTTTAGTTGGAACACTCACGGTGCTATGGACCTCTTCTAAACTTTTATTTGAGCTCTTCTTTAGCCAACCCTGCTCTTCCACCGCAGGTTTTGTTTGCGTTTGAGTACTCATCAAACATTCCCCCTTTAAAAATTGCATTAAACTAAATCAGTTTCCTTAATGCAACTTTTTAAGAAATCTCGTTTACTCATTTATATATATGCAAGTATAGTAACATGGTTTCTTGTACTTGTAAATATTTTTTGCCTGAATGCAACTTTTTGTTTTATGGAAAAGATTACAGCAAAAAAGTGCAGGGCACCGTCCAAATATCGACGGTGCCCTGCACCCCTATTTTTCTTTCCTATTATAATAAAACCATTTCTTCTGGTAAGGTGACCGTTGTCAAAATCTTATGCTCAGTCATTCTCATAAACGTATAGGAAGACCTGTTAATGAGTGAATGATCTACAAAGGCTGGATGACACATAATCTCAACGGTCGTCCCATCTCTAATCCGTGTTGATAACGTTGAAAAATAATCCTCAGTAACTCCTTCTCCGTAAAAATCGAACAGCGACAAGTCAGCGTAGGGTTCAACCCCATCTATCGCAATCCAACCATTTCTGCGTACCGGAAGCCGATATTTTTTAGCTAGTTTCTTGACCACGGGCTCCAGTTCCTTCAGCGTATGGACATGGTGATGGCTGTCGAAATGAGTAGGGGTAAGACCAGAAGCGATAAATCGTTCGATTTGAGCAGTCCATTCTTTTTCTACCTCAGCCAAGGAAAGGTCACTGCCATTGTTAAAAGCAGCCAACGATTTAAAATAGCCATTTTCACTAATCAATGTCGGCACATCCGTTGCAATCGGTTTCCCGCTCGTTAGAACTAGATGAACGCCTACCCTTAGTCCTGAGGTTTTTTTGGCCAATTGAATCGCATGGTCCGTTCCCGCCATATTCATCATCATTGTCGTTGAATTGACCACTCCATACAAATAGCTATCGATGATTCCGTGGTTTACACCTCTGCTTAACCCAAAATCATCTGCATTTATTATTAATTTAATCATATTTAATCATCCTTATCGGATTGCCTTCACCATGTTCAGGGGTCCTGCCATTTGATCAGTTATTGGATTCTGCGGTAAAGTTCAACCATTTCCACAGCCAAATCCCTAACCATCATCGCATTCATTAAATGATCTTGCGCATGCACCATTAGCAAGGAAATTTCCGTTTTTTCGCCCCTTATCTCCCCTTGAATCAAAGAGGTTTGAATATGATGTGCCTCATTCAAGGCATCAGCGGACTCCTTTAATTTATCCTTTGATCCTTCAAAGTCACCTTTCCTTGCTGCCTGAATTGCCTCCATCGCTGCACTTCTTCCGTTCCCGCCATGAAGGATTATTTGAAAAATTACTGTTTCTAAGTTTTCCACCTGTTTCTACCCCCTTCTAAAACTTAATGAAACTGTGGAAGGTATCGTTTATGTGCCTCCAGCATTTCGTCTAAAATAACCTTCGCAATTCGGTCACTTGGGACCAGCGGATTAATGGTCATCGCTAGTAAGGCCGTGCCATAATCACCGCTGATGGCAGCATTAATAGCGGCCCGTTCAAATGATTTTATTTGCTGGACAAGACCGTTCACTTGCATTGGCAACTCGCCCACTGCGATTGGCTTTGGTCCAACACTAGTAATAATGCAGCTGACTTCAACCGCAGAATCCGAAGGAAGGTTTGAAATCGCACCGTTGTTCCG
The DNA here is from genome assembly GCF_001026695.1 of Neobacillus vireti. GTDB lineage: Bacteria > Bacillota > Bacilli > Bacillales > Cytobacillaceae > Neobacillus > Neobacillus vireti. The sequence continues at coordinate 46,651 of NZ_LDNB01000017.1, read as the reverse complement.
TGTGTTTACAGTCTGGATATCTCGTTTATCCGTATATATGGAGTGAATCAGCCTAACGGCGGCTTCGCTATAATAAGCGCCGCCCCGCTTCTCTAACTGCGGCGGCTTTATGGCTAGCTCAGGATTCTTATATAACTCAAACAACTCAGCCTCCAGTTTTTTGACCACCTCTGCACGAGTGCCGCCTTCCTGATAATTTTTCAGTTCCTCTGCCAGCATTTCTCCTGATTTATAATAATAATTGTGATAAGGGCATGGGAGAACATTTAATGCCTTTAAAAACTCGGGCTCCCATCCCATCGCATGGATGTTTTGCATCGTTATACTCTTTTCAGGGTCCGTTAATAACGTCATCACTTGCTCCTTCACAGATATCCCATCGACAAAAACATCCAATCCGTACACCATGTGGTTTAAGCCGGCAAAATCAATCCGAACTCTGTTTGGATCAACGCCTAAGAGCGCGGCGACCCCCATTTCCATTCCAATCGGCACATTGCATAATCCAACGACTTTTTCAATATTACTAAAACGAAGCACTGCCTCCGTCACCATACCAGCTGGATTCGTAAAGTTTATCAACCAGGCATTTGGACAAAGCTCCTCCATCTCCCGGCATATATCAAGGATGACAGGGATGGTTCTCAGCGCTTTAAATAAGCCGCCTGGCCCGTTGGTCTCCTGCCCGATAACACCGTGCTTCAAGGGAATCCTTTCATCTTTCCCCCTCGCTTCAAGCATACCGACCCGGAATTGCGTAGTGACAAAATCTGCAGATTTTAACGCCTCTTTTCGATCTAAAGTTAAATGGATTTCAATTGGAACACCGGCCTTTTTCACCATCCTTTTTGCCAAGTTACCGACAATTTCAAGTTTTTCCTTCCCGTCTACCACGTCCACAAGCCATATTTCTTGAACTGGCAGTTCATTATAATAATGAATAAATCCTTCAATTAGTTCAGGGGTGTAGCTTGAGCCCCCGCCAATCGTAGCAATTTTCAAACCTGTTTTCATTCCATCACACCTCTGGTTGTATCATCATTTATCGGGCTTTATTCTTGGAGCAATAAGTATGACCCTGGGTTCTTTTCAGTGGAATTCTGAATGTCCCAGGGCTTTTGGTTAAAATCATTTGAAAAGGACTATGCTAATGGCTTCTTTTCTGCTTTCCTTGCATCTATTCTTCCGGTTACAAAAACAAACGGCAGGTAAATGACGATTGAAATAACTAAATTCACTGCCGCTAAAATGGCACCTGATACGTGGCCGCCTGTTGCCAGTAATCCACCGACAATCGCCGGCGTTACCCAAGGAATATCCGCGACAACTGGGTGAACCAAGCCTAGACTAATAGATGAATAGGCTACAATTGTCATAATAATTGGACTGAGGATAAAGGGAATAAACCAGATTGGATTCAAGACAATTGGCAGTCCGAACAAAATCGGTTCGTTAATTTGAAAAATTCCCGGCGGTGTCCCCAAGGCGAGTAATTGCTTATAGCGTTTTCGCCCTGCGATAAACATCGCAATAATTAACCCTAATGTGGCACCTGAACCGCCCAAATAGACGAATGCATCTAGGAATGATCCGGATAGAACGTGATACTTGCTTAAATTATCGACGCCTTGTGCATACATATTGATATTATCTTGACCCAGCTTCGTCATTAAAGGTGTTGTAATGCCTCCAAGAATATTTGGACCGTGAAGTCCTAGAATCCAGAAGCAGTGTACTAAGAATACGATTAGAATCGCAAAAGCAAGCGTGTCTACGGCACCGGTGAGCGGTGAAACGAGTACCTTATTTAACCAGTCGTTTAGATAGGCGCCATCACTGATAAATTTTCGTAACAATAAACCGAACAAACCAACCGTAAATATGGTCACCATCCCCGGTAAGAGCTTCGCAAAAGAACGGGAAACTGCCGGTGGAACTCCATCAGGCAATTTAATAATAAGGAATTTGACCTTTGCCAGCCGAACGAATATTTCCGTAGCTACGAGGGCGACGATAATTCCAGTGAAAAGTGCAGTAGAATTGAAATAATTCCAGCTAATAAACCCCCAAGCACCCCCGGTTACTGCTTCTCCACCCTCAGGAGTAAGAGAGACATTCGCAACTTGTGGAATAAGGACAAAAAAAGAAGCAGCAGAAACAAGCATCGCCTCGAATCCATCATCACCGTAAGACCTTGCCAGTCGATTAGCAATCCCGAAAACGGCAAAGATGGTCATAAAGGCAAGTGTTCCCCACCAAATATCTGAGCCAAGTGTTTTCCATGTTTCACCAAAGATAGAGATCATAAACTTTTCGTAATATTTTCCAACACCTGGTACTGCGCCTAAGTTGGTTACTAATACGGATAAAGAACCAATCATCGTAATCGCAATCATTCCGACCAAGGCATCACGAATGGCGAGAAGATGCCTATTGCTGCCAAGCTTATTTGCGAACGGCATAATAAATTTATCAACAAAATTCATCCTGTCCCTCACTCCCCTTTAAGTAGATTTAGAGCTTGCTTCAAAACTTCCTCACCATTGCATAGGCCATAATGTCTTGGGTTAATGGAGTCTACAGGAATCCCTTTCTCCTCTCCAGTTTTCTTTAGCTGTGTAAGTAAATAGCGAACCTGTGGCCCGAGAAGCAGTACATCCGCATGATTGATTTGTTCATTTATTTCCGTTGAACCTACTGCCCAAATTTTACAGTCAATTCCTTGCGACTTCGCACAAGCTTCCATCTTTGAAACTAAAAGACTAGTAGACATTCCGGCGGAGCAGCATAATAAGATATTCATCTTCAACCCCCTATTGATATGAAAGCGATTTCAAAAGAAAATAATAAGAGCAGCAACAAATGTGGCCAATGAAACGAATGTCTTTTTACCAAAAAGCCTTGGTTGGTCCTCCTCCCAAAAATACTTTGAGCATACTGCATTATCATTGTATTAATGATTCGGAATATTTATAATACAATTTATCAATTTGTTACTACAAATTTTATTGATTGTACATTTTAGACATTTTATTTAGTTTTTTTGATTAACTATAGTAAAGAGGGAGGGATAAAAAATTGCCAGTAGAAACAAAAGATGGAAGTGCACTTCACCTTAAGGTAAAGGATGCAATCATTCAATTAATTAATGATGGAGAATATAAGCCGGAAGCGCAGCTGCCGACTGAAGCAGAATTTTGCGATAAATATGGTGTCAGCAGGACAACCGTCCGCACTGCCTTACAACAATTAACAATGGAAGGATATATTTATCGTAAAAGAGGAAGCGGAACCTTTGTTGCAGCGCACAAAGTAAAACAAATCCTAACTACCACTGTAGAACATTTTTCGAAGCAAATTACAATGCAAGGAAAAAACCGCTAATTAAAGTACTGCAACTCGAAGTAATTCCCGCAGATGAATATCTAAGTGAGCAGCTCAAAATTGCGGAGGGCGAGCCCGTCAATATGCTAGAAAGAGTCCGTTTTGTTGATGAAGAACCTCTCCAATATGAAATTGCCTATTTGCCGTGGTATAAAACTCCTGCGTTAAATAGAGAAGCTTGTGAGAAATCGTTATATAACCTTTTAGATACTCAATATGGCTTAAAAATTAACAAAACAATCGAAAGTCTTGAATTGTTTATCGCCGATGAGGACTCAGCCGAAAAACTGCAAATCAAAATTGGCAATCCATGCTTTGCACTCGATACACTTGCCTACCTTTCAGATGGAACCATCATAGAATATTCAAAAACAATCTATCGCGGTGATTTGGCCCATTTTGTCATTGAGCGGAACTACTAATTGATTAATTGAGCCGAAAAACGAGTCTCCTGAGCAAGAAGACTCGTCTTTCGGCCATATGTTTACCCCTCCGCCTTTAATTCCTCTAATAGGCTAAACAGCTCTTCCAAATGCTGAATTTCATAAGCGGGTATTACTTCATTTCGCTCTTTCTGACCTCTGTTAACCCAAACCGATTTGATTCCGGCACGATTTGCACCGAGAATATCTGTCATTAAGTTGTCCCCGACCATGATAACCTCATTATTCTCCAAGTTCATAAGTGACAAGGCATATTGGAAAATAGCTGGATCTGGCTTCCCTTTGCCAAAATCACCCGAAATGACAATTTGATCAAAGTATGGGACAAGCTCAGGTGACAGGTCTAGTTTCGTTTTTTGCAAGTCCGGTGATCCATTGGTTAACAAGAGAAGTTGATAATTTTCCTTTAGCAAGTCCAACGTTCTAAAGGTTTCTTCATACACATACGGCAAGTTTCTCCGTTCATTTGGAAACCGTTCCGCTAATTCGGATCCCAATTCGGGATCATCCACGCCTAATACCTTTAGTCCTCTAGTCCAAGCTTGTTTTCGATAACCGGGAACAATTTCTTTCATTTTTTTAAACTCATCGTAATCGTCGAAGAAATCACCCCACAATCCTTCAAACGGATTTATCCCAATCAGTTGCGAAAAAGCGTAAGTTTCATAGGAAGAGTATAAGTTTCTAGCTGCTTCGCGTACTGTTTCTTCAAGTTGAACAGGGTTTGCCCCACAGCGGTCTTCAGCAAATTTGCAGGTCGCCGCAAACGCTTCCTTGACACTTTTTTGATCCCAAAGGAGTGTATCATCTAAATCGAAAAAAATCGCTTTTATCATTATGAACCCCCTCATTTATCATCTTTTTTTAATAGTTTAACATTTTTTGATACGGTTTTATTTTTTTTACTTAAAAACAAGGCGTTTTCCAGTTTATTTATGATCAATGATTTGGTCGGTTGTCTTCAATTTTAGGTTTGTGCCCTTCCCATTTTAAATTTTTTACATATTTTATAAATAAATAATGGCAAGGGAGGTTTTGTGGAATGTCTGATGGTGCAGGTGGAGGTTTTGCTTTAATTGTTGTCTTGTTTATCCTGCTAGTAATTGTAGGTGCTTCCTTTATGGGCGGAGGCTTCGGCGGGTACGGCGGCTACTATTAATAAAATAAAACCATAAAAGGAGAGATTACTATGTTCGGTGGATATGGCTTTGGTGGTTGTGGTGGATATGGATACGGCGGAGGCTATGGTTTCGGCGGCGCCGGCGCATTTGCCTTAATCGTTGTCCTGTTTATCCTTTTGATCATCGTTGGAGCAGCTTGCTTCTATTAATTTCTGTTTTAAAAAAACAGGGAATTTCCACTATCTGGAAGTTCCCTGTTTTCACTTATGGTCTTTTGGCAATCATTTCAATTTCAACATCTGCGCCAAGCGGCAGAGCTAAAACTGCAACACATGTCCTCGCGGGAAATGGTTTGGAAAAATACGTTTGATAAACCTCATTCATGGCAGAAAAATGATTCATATCCGTTAAATAAACATTTACCTTTACAACATCATCCGGAGTCAAATTTGCCACCGCTAACACCTCGATTAAGTTGATAAAGCACTGTTTCGTTTGGTCCCCAATACCGCCTTTCACTAGTTCCCCCGTAGATGAGTCCAATGGTGTTTGACCTGATAAATAAACCAATTTCCCAGCATCGACCGCATGAGAATATGGTCCCACTGAAACGGCCCCTTCTGCACTATAAGCCTTTCTCGCCACTATAATCCCCCATTTTTAAAAGTATTGTTATTGATAGGATAATAGCACAATTATTGATGGCTCTTCAATCATGGCAGCTTAATTATTCCAAAATTCCTACTTTATTAAATCCGTTTGCAGCAGCTGCAGCTTCTGAACTGCCATCCCCATAAAGGTCAACAGCTGATTGAATAATGGCTTTCCGAGCGTCACTAAAATCAGATGTTGGTGTTAAATAAACAGTCAGTGCACGGTAGTAGATTTTCCCTAATTTTTCACGTCCAATATCCTGTGCTGTGGTATAGGCAGCATGATTGATGATGGAAGAATTAATATGAACACCGCCATTATCTAAATTTCGTGGAAGGTCATAGAACTCATTCATATGGGCTGGATATTTACCTTTTCCATTCCCATATGGTACATACGCTGCGCCTACTGGGTACTTACTTGGGTCACTTAAACTTCGTAAAGATTCACGGCCATCCGCTTTCGCACCTGGGCCCATAATATCCTCGCCAATTTCCCAATTGGCATCATCAATTAATGCGCCGAAGATGTCAGAAAACGCTTCATTTAGTGCTCCAGGCTCGAACCGATATTGTAAATTTGCTGTATTTGTCGTCACACCATGAGTCATTTCATGTGCCGCAACATCAAGTCCGGCGGAAAGAGATATCATGTATGAGCCGTCCCCGTCACCATAGGTCATTTGCTGGCCATCCCAAAAAGCGTTATTATAGTTCGTTCCATAGTGAACGTAAGAATTGATTGCCATGCCTTTATCATCCAGTGAGTTTCGGCCGTGTTCATCAAGGTAGTAGTGATATACTGTTTCTGAATTATAATGAGCATCAACAGCAGCCCTGTCGTAATCTTTCTTAAATGAAGCGCTATTACTAGTAAATAAAGATCCTGTCGGAGCATCATAGGTAAAAATTCCATCTAAGTTTTTATGGGCATAATCTGCTAATTGAAAAACGGTACCTGATTTAGGACTTTTACTTTGAGAGATATGTAATAGACGATGTGCCCCAAGTACACCCGTCCTGTACCAGTTTGTGTTTTAATTTCATCAGCGTCCATTATCGCATTGTATTTATCAATCACTTTACCTGAATGGGCATCGACAAAAACAAACCAGTTGCCAGGTTCTTCACCATGGAAATTTACATTCACTTTATAAGCTAAACTACTTTCTCCCTCAAATGGATAGACGACAAGTTCTGTTGTCGGTTTGTATTGTAATTGAGTTGGAGCGTCTACGGATGATTTTGCCGCGGCCAAGGCTTCTTCACTATTTACTTCAGGTTTAGTATTGAGGTCTAGTTCGTCTACTTCGGCGTTAAGGGAACCATTGACAGCAACTATCTCATTCTTTTCGTTGTAGTGGACGAGTACCTCAGCACCTTCTACCGGTATTCCATTTTTCGTTTGGTTAAAACGGACATGCGTCATTCCAAGATCATCTTTATCCGTTTTTTTAACTTTTAGATCCGCTTTGGGATTCTTGATTTTTACCTTACTCTTTTTTTCTTCTAAAAAGTTTAGGGCATCACTAGCATTACTAGAGTTTCGTTTTTCTAGCTGTTTCTCGCGAACAAAAATGGGGACATTCACCTTTTCATTCCACTTATTTGTTAGCCAAATAGATGTAATTTCCTCAGGTTGTTTCGCTAGGACATTACTAAATGGAAGGCTTCCAGCAAGAAGCGCAGTAGATAAAACAACTGGTACAATTAGTTTCTTCTTCAAATTATTACCCCCTATGGTTTATTAACATTTAGTATATTTTTTATTATTCCTAATTGCATGATTAGTCGGAATTATCTAAATAATCTTGTTTGCTAGGACTTAATTTCTATGAAATTTTTTCTTCCTATGAAAAATGAAGGATAGATAGAGGTTTTTTTAGTAGTTTCGATTCTCGAAATAAATAAATTGAACAATTGGCGGCACAATTTAAGCGGAAAAAGGTAAAGGACTATTTCAGGAGAGGGACAGACCAAATGACTAGTTTTGTCTAGCATTCCCCTAGTTCAAATCTATCAAATAAAAAAACTAGCCACTTGAAGAAGCTAGTTTTAATGGTTTCCTGTTCTCTGTGTAAAAATGGACAGTGCTTTCTGATAATCCTGTGGCGTATCTATATCAAAAATAACACCAACATCATTGGTATCTATGAATTCACGATTCTTCAATTGCCCTATAAGATGTTTTGCACCCATATCCCCGTGGAGGTCGCTCCAGTTTAGCCCCTGAAAATGGCCGATAAACACGGGATGTCCCTTTTGTTTCTCGTACTGCGGCTGAATGGCAAACGGCTCGCACACACCATTTAAAAGAGTAACTCCGGCTTCAAAAACTTGTTTGATTGTCTTCAACTGGATTAGCGGCAAGTCGACAAGCATCAACAACACAGCTTCATGGTTATCTGCTGCGTAATTCAAACCAAATTTCAGGGAAGAACTTAATCCTTCTTGATAAGTCTGGCAATTGAGCAATCTAACTCGTGGATCCCCAATCGAAACCTTATTGAGAATCGTTTCAGCCTCGTTGCCAAGGATAACGATAATTTCTGAAAATGGAAGCATTGCCAGCTGCTTGATTTGATATTCCAGTAAAGTTTGTTCTTTCCATTGGAGCAGTGGTTTAGGAAACTTCATTCTTGATGAATTTCCTGCAGCTAAAATCATCGCACCGGTCCTTTTCATTTATGCCCCATTAATAGGGACTCGAGATTTTTGGTGAATAAAATATTTCTCCCTTAAAAATCCACCTTGATGACGATTACGAAAAGCGATGATTTCTGACATGATACTTAAGCCAATCTCTTCCGATGTGTCAGCGCCAATATCAAGGCCAATCGGGCTAAATAATTTTTTCATCTCCTCTTTTGAAAAAACAATTCCTTGGTTATGCAAATGTGCGATAATTTTTTCGCGTCTCGTTCTTGGTCCTAACATCCCAACATAGGAGGCAGCTGAATGTAATGCAAAGGTTAACGCATCTGAATCCCGTTCAAACTGATGGTTCATGATTACAATATAGCTGCGAGAATTAATGACCGATATATTTTCGTATTGCTCCGTTCCTGCTATCAACATATCAGCAAGAGGAAAACGATCTTTTGTGTTAAAGGCCGGTCTTGGGTCAATCACGGTTGTTTGAAAACCAAGCATAGCACTTAAATTAGCAAGCGGAATGGCATCATCACCTGCCCCAAAGATTATAAGCTGCGGGGCTGGGAAGTGAACATCAAAGAAAACGAAAACCTCTTCTCCCTTTTTCGCTTTTAGACAGATACTTTCGGAGGCGGCTGCTTGTTGACTTAATTTCTGGTGAGCAATCGACACTGCCCTTTCTTGTAAAACCTCATCCGTCCAATCGCCGAAAACATCTGAGTTGGTTACGAGGAGCAATGGGCCGTAAGTTTCTTTCGTTTGAAGAACTTTACAGACTACCATTGCCTCAGAGTTCACGCAAGCCTCAGCTAAATGTTTCCATACAGCAGAAAAACCAATCGGCTCAATAAGTATTTCAACCGTTCCGGGGCAGCCCAATCCAAGCCCCCAGACGAGCTCTTCATTTAACTTATATTTCTTTATCAGCGGTTTTCCTGTGACCTCGACTTGATCTGCTATCGCCACGATATCCGACTCAAGGCAGCCTCCGGAAATCATCCCGTGGCAGGCTCCATTCGCTCCGACAATCATTTTTGCACCTTCCCGTTTATAAGCAGATCCTTGGACCGAAACAACTGAAGCCAAAACCCCCTTTTGATTGCATTTTATCATAGTTGATAAACGTTCAGTTATATTCTGGTTAGAAAGCATTCTCTACCACTTCCTTGTTATAAGCCTTTTCTTAAAATCTCTATTCAAACTGCCTCAAAATCATTCTTATCAAGTAGAAATTAGGCTATTTTGTGACACCGAAACGATGGACTTTGTAAAGATAATCATTGGCTGGTTTTCATATATCCTTTTTTTTTGGCATATTGTTTTATGATGGGAAAGGAGACTAATACGTATGGCCAGTGTTGAAACAAGTAAGAAAATTGAGAGTATCGCTCATCCAAAGGTACGAAATATTGTAAGAGTATGTGTGGAAAAAGGATGCGTGTTTAAAGCGCATCCAAGCAACCCAAATTTAGTTCATTTATTTGACCCGGTCCAAAGAAAAAAAATTATCGGGGATATTAACCTGTTAAGTGAGCGGGGATATTTCACCTTAGAAGTTGAAAATGGACGGTTCAAGCCTTTTAGAAATGAAATTTTAGGATTGGATATAAACCATTCAGATTTTGAAGAACATGTCCTTAAACGCTTGAAACGATAGTCCTGTTTACGCCTCCCATAACGGATAAAAGTAAACGATGTCATCGGCTTAATTTTCTAGCGGTCCATAGACGAGAAAGGGTCAGTCTTTTCGGCACAACTGTGCAAAAGACTGACCCTTTCTAATTTTTTCTGAATCTACCTAGCCAAAAAAAGGCAAGGTAACAATAACCATCAAAACGAACAAGATAGTAATATAATTGACTGAATAAATAAAAACCACTCGTGCCCATCCTTGATCATCTTTCGTGAAAAACCCGTAAATACTTAGAGCAAACCAGCCAATATTTAGAACGGTGGCAATCACGATAAAGGTGGTACCAAGTGAGGTTAAATAAAATGGCAGCGGCAGTAAACAGGCAACATAGACAAAAATTTGCCTTTTCGTCATGGCAAAGCCGTGAACTACGGGAAGCATCGCTACCCCTGCGGCTTTATATTCGTGATATTTCCGCATCGCTATAGCAAATGTATGGGGCATTTGAAAAACAAACAAAATTAGAAATAGGATAATCGGGACGATATGAAAACCAGATTCAATTGCCGTCCAGCCAATAAGAGGCGATACGGCACCTGACACACTGCCAATCACGGTATTAAGTGTATATCTGCGTTTTGACCACATTGTGTACAGAATCACATAAGTAAACCAGCCCACGAATGCCCAAATAGCAGCTTCAATCGTTGTAAATAGCAGCAGGATAAACCCAAGAACTGATAAGGCTAATCCCAGTGTTAATACGGTCTTTAAAGAAATAGTCCCTGTAACGGTTGGGCGGTTTTTCGTTCGGTCCATCACCGTATCAATATCAACATCATACCAGTTATTAATAACCAGTGCCCCAGCCATAACCAGTGTACTTCCAATCATCGTTAGCAAAAAAACGTCCCAATTTGCACTAAATGCAGTACCCGAAAAATAGAGCGCTAACCAGTAGCCTGTAAAAACTGGAAGCACATTAGCAAGTAAAACATTGGCTTTAAAAAGTGCTTTTAAATCAGATAAAAGAGTTGACGTATTTTGCCTATTCGCTAATAAAACTGTCCCATCCTTCTGTGAGGAAGGTAACCAATCTTTTTTCAATTATAATCCTCTCCTGAATCTAGGTTCTAAATGATTCCTATTGATAATGTTTTTCACCCTTCATATTTTAACATAATTATATAACGAACCGTATAGAAAACCTCAAAAAGAGCACCTCTGAGTTGGAACGGGTCCCTGTGTATGCTGTATGGACAAACTTTTTTCCATTAATAAGCAATTTCCCTATACAAAAAAAAATCGCCGACGTAGATTAATAGGAGAGGAGGAGGTGCGAAGGCAATAATGGTTATTATGTGTTCGGCCTTCCTTTTCAAGAAAAACAGAGGTGAAAAAATGAGAAACTTTTCTTCAGATGATATTCAAAGGGCTGCGGAAGAAGTTAAAAGATCTGGGCATGGCAAATTCATGTTTAGGGATCCTGGTTTAAAGCATAAATCACATCATAAAAAACATAGCAGAAAAAAAACGCCACCCCCACCCCACCGGAAAACTTCACGGCGGAAGACTTCTAGAAATCGGCAAACTTCCATTATCATTACTACTAGACGGAACACTACCAGAAACCAGCAAACTTCAATCATGGTGACTTCTAGACGGGTTACATCCAGACAGCGTCCGACTTCAGTCATGGTGACTTCTAGGCGGATTACTTCCAGACGACAGCTGGTTTCCTTCAGGGTGACTTCTAGACGTATTACCTCCAGACAGCAGCCGGTTTCCCTCAGGGTGACTTCTAGACGTGTTACTTCCAGACAGCAGCCGACTTCCGCCAGCGTCACTTCTGGACCAAATACCACCAGAAATCGCCAAACATCAGTCGTTGTGACTTCTAGACGTAATACCTCTCGGAGAAATACATCCAGACGAAACACTTCTAGACGCAATACTTCCCGGAGAAATACATCTAGACGGAACACTTCTAGACGCAATACTTCCCGGAGAAATACATCTAGACGGAACACTTCCAGACGCAATACTTCCCGGAGAAATACATCCAGACGGAACACTTCCAGACGCAATACTTCCCGGAGAAATACATCCAGACGGAATACCTCACGGAGACCATCAAGATGTTGCAATCGTCCAGGCAGGAGCAATGTTGAACAAGGAAATTGGGGCTGGAGCACAACACCAAATGATAATTTCGAAATGGAAGAATATTATAGAAGTCGTAACATGTGGCTACCAAAAAGGAGCTAAGTCTATCCTAACAACGTTAGAATAATAGTAAAAAAGATGCCAATCGGCATCTTTTTACTATTATTCTACGATATACTCGCAGCCCCCTACTTTTTAAGGCTCGCATATTGTAAGATTCCATCGGCAACGTTGCTTAGAAGATTCGTTAGATACGTTGGGTCTGAAAGGTTTCTGTCTTCCACAGGATTGCTCATAAAACCCATTTCAATCAATGTGCTTGGCACCTGAGACCAGTTAAAACCTGACAAGTCACTTCGATACGAAATTCCATTCACCTTAACAGAGGTATTTTTTTTCGTTTCAGCTAAAATCAACTCTGAAGCTTTTAAACTGTCCTCGTAAATCGCTTTGGTGTACGGGTCGTTATGAGCGGGAGTCAACACAGATAGTCCGCTAACATTTTTATCGGTTGATCCATCCGCATGAATCCTAATGAACAAATCCGCTTTATGTTGATTGGCGAATTCCGCCCTTTCCTTGTTGCTCAAATTGACATCGTGGGTTGTCCGTGTATAAATGACTTTTACCCCTTGCTTCGCCAATAGATCCCCTAAAATAACCGAGGCTTCCAACGCTAATTGATACTCTGGCTTCCCAGTTGCAACACCGGATGTACCGCCTGTAACCTTCATCTTCATCTCCACTGCCCCTGGTCCTACAGGCTCTTTTCCTAAATTTGCATGCCTTTGATGACCGGGATCGATGACAACCAAAAAGTCCCTTTGAATCTCCTTTTTTTCTTCAGAAGAAGCCTTTTCCGACGTCACTGATTCCTCTTTTAATGATTCATCGCCGTTATTTACTGCGGCTGCTTCTTCCGGGTCTTTTTTCGAATATTCGTTTGCCGTTTCTTTCTTTTCGTCCTGCGATTTTTGAGCCGTACTCTCTTTCGCTGCCAACTCGGATTTTTCATTTTTACTATTGGCAGCCTTTTCTTTTGCCGCAGCAGGATTGAAAAAATAATAGAGAGGGATCATCGCTAATAAAATGATAAGGGCAATTCCTATCTTGACTGCTCTTGCGTTCACTTTAGGTACTCCTCTCGACTCTTTATCAAATCTACGTTGTATTTTTCGATCGGGCTTAATGTGTCGTTATAGGATGGGTCTGGGAAGTACCACGATTTCTGGTCGAAATAAGCACGCAGCTCCTCTTTGGTAAACACATGACCATGTCGTGCAAAGATTTCATTTCTTGCCAAGCCAAGTTCTTCAAGAGAAAGCGGCGCAATCTCACTATCTGTTAACCTGTTAACATCACTATGAGGAAAAATAAACTCATTAGTACCGGAAACTGTGGTATTTTCAGTGGAGCCAAATACCTTACTATGAATCACTAATGATAAACTTCCCTTATCGGAACCCGATAATACTGGTATCGAATAACCGCATGAACCAGAGTACGCCATTAAATCCGATTGGGAAAGAGTAATCGGATAGTTCGACACACATCCATTACCAACTTCAATGTCCCATTTTGTCTTTAATTCCCCCGATAAGTCATCAGCAATGAAGTACACTTCTTTTGCCCAATCTTTTAAAGGCGATAAGTCCCCACTATCATAGAGATCAAAAATACGAGTCAAATTTCTCGAAGGGATATTATTAGCTTCCAAAAATAAAGTACCATCCCGGTTCGAAACGTCCCACTTACCTAGCGATATATTCTCCCCAGAGGCATTGATTTTCAAATTGTTTAATTTTCTCGCATAGTTTTTAATAATCGTTTCCTCATCATTTACTGCTGCTTTTTTTTCCTTAGTGTCAGTCTTTACTGGGTCGCTTCCCCCATCTTTTGCTCCAGATGTCATATTATGAGAAACCGTTTGTGGCTTCGTTTCTTTTAATCCTGTTACAATAAAATAGGCACCAACCAATACTGCTAAACCGCCGATAATTGATAATACAGTTATTAATAGATTGCGATTCTGTTTGTTTTTAGTTTGTTTAACGTAAGTTGTTCTCTCTGTTGGGGAAAAATCCCCGGGATACTCAGTCCTTTGAACCCTTACCTTTGTCCCACAACCAGTACAAAAAACTTGTCCATCCTTTAATTCATTTCCACAATTCGTACAAAATTTCGCCACTTAAGTATGCTCTCCCTCTTACCTAATTTTTAAGAAAATTTCCTATTATATAGAATTTCGACATTCCCATCAAAAACCCTACTTCTTCCAAATAAAAAAAGAATGTCCCATCTAACGATTAAATCTATTCTAGATTACAAAAATACCAGAAATAGCAAAACTACTCCATTGTTATTGAAAAATAAAAAGGACTAGCTGTCCTTTCAGATTTCTTCAATCTATTAAATTCTAATCTAATTTTGCTAATTTCCGCTGTAGATACCTTCTTCTTTCTTCAATATATTTCGCGATAACCGCTGACTCCTTGTCAAAGTCGCCAATCGTTTGTTTTTTATAGGGATCCTGTAATACATAGGGGCGCACCAATTGAAGCAGATTCTCGACATTGGGGATCATAAAATCAACCGTAAATTGATGATTCATAATTTCTTCAAGCAGGGTTCGATATTGCTTGCGAAAACTCCCCACATCTAGCAGCCGCGCCGTTAAGGTATTAAAGCCGTCTATCGGGACATAATTCGCTTCCATTACCTTTCCATTTACATCCCGACCCCAGGTGGCATCATAATCCCACGGGATGACTTCAAACAGACCAGTATCTCCATTCCTGTAAAGCGCATAGTTATGGACAAATCCATCGTAGTTTGATGTGAAAATAATTCCCGCTATCCAGCGAAGGTATTTGTCGACATCGACAAATTTCAAAATTTCCTTTTCAAATTCACTTTGGGGAATTGTATTGATTTTATAAATAAATTCTTGTAGGTAAAAATCATCTGTTGCGGTCCCGCATTTTCTTTCATAGCCTAATTCCAGTGATTTTTTTGTTTCCTTATCCAAGTCGCTCATCAGTGAAAAATTGGCATCCCCATCGACTGCATAAAAAATACTTCCATCCGGAAGGCTTCTTCTTTTCAAAAAGTTTTCGTCCACTGATTCGATTTCTAGATAGACCCCTTCTGATTTTCCATTTTGCGATAAAAAAACATGACGTGATTGCGGTGCTAACACACCGATTTCCGTAAAGAAATCAAATGATAATTTATTCCGAATTAACGATGGGTCCTTGAATTCAGCGTTTAAATGAATTTGTTTGGAACCTTTGAATTTTGTCGGTTTAAAGAAAGAAATTTGATATGACTTTTTCGAAAAATCACGGATATGAGAGCCGCGGTAGCTTAAATCAATTTCAAGTCTTTTCCCCTCCACCGTTAACTGCGCTGGAATCGGATCATCAATCCAAATATCTCTTCTCAGCTCTCTTACATCATTGGGTTTTATAAACAGCTTATATTGTGGTACTTTCTCAGCCTCGTCCATGTTCAATCCCTCCTCCTTTATTCGTATGTAAGAAAAAAGGAGGATGTCACGTTGAAAAAGCATTTTTTCTGCTATTAGGCTTATGTCCCATACAAAAACAGACCTGGATACGTAAATTGGTAAAAGAAGAGTGAGTTTTATAGACAAATGGTCAATTAAGTTTTCGTACTCCCTTTTCTATATTTAAAGGAGGTGCTAAAATGGAGGAAATTACACCGGAAGAGATTTCACCGGAGAAGATTCAAAGTGCAGCAGATGAGGTAAGACGCGGCGGTTTTGGGGATTTCATGTTTAGAGACCCTGGCTTTAACCGTGGTGCTTCACGGAGGAGAACAACCAGACAACGAACTTCTAGTCGTGGAGTAACTTCACGGAAGAATACTTCTAGACGCCATACATCCGGACAACGTAACACATCAAGAAGGAACACTTCTAGACGCAGGACGACAAGAAGGAATACAATCAGGCGCAGAAACTGCAAAACCACGATTCAAGGAAATTGGCTAGTTGAAAGATGTTGGGACGACAGTAACCAGTCCTATTTTAGGATGAAAAGCAGATAGCATCATAATTATTCAGACAAAAATGGGAAAGGGCACGGGAATCCTTTCCCATTTTTATTGTTCTTAGTTTATTCACCCATTTAAATTCCTCAAATTTATGAATTCTGGAATTTTATTTTTTCTCTGGAATCACACAGTTCCCATCGGCACAGCTGGCATCATCGGTAGTGGAAAGATCCTGGAACATAGGAGAAGCAGATTCTTCCTGCCATACTTTTTGAAGGGCACCGACAAAGGTTTCCGTTGGCTGGGCACCGGAAATTGCATATTTTTGATTTAGCACAAAATAGGGAACACCACGAACGCCGTATTGCTGTGCCAGGGATTCATCTTGACGGACATCAGCGGCAAAGGCATTTTTATCATGAAGGAGCGTTACTACATCTTGCCTGTTTAAACCTGCATCCTCGGCAATGTCTGCCAACGTTTCCAAATCGCCAAGATGCTTTCCATCTGTAAAGTAGGCATGAAGGAGTTTTTCAGAGACCACTGCTTCTTTCCCCATCGTTTTTGCAAACTTGGCCAAACGATGAGCATCAAAGGTATTGGTAGGCTTCATTTCATCAAAATTGAAGTTTAAGCCAACTGTTGCTGCCTGCGAACCAACACCTTGGTTCGCTTGTTTAGCTTTTTCTAGACTCATGCCATATTTTTTTGCTAACACCTCGTGAATATTTTCTCCACTATTCTTTGGCGAATTTGGATCGAGCTCAAAACTCTTGAATTCAACTTCAACTTGATCCTTATCTGGAAATTGACTTAACGCCTCTTCCAACCTTCTTTTCCCTATATAACAA
The DNA here is from genome assembly GCF_001026695.1 of Neobacillus vireti. Lineage (GTDB taxonomy): Bacteria > Bacillota > Bacilli > Bacillales > Cytobacillaceae > Neobacillus > Neobacillus vireti. Next base: position 29,728 of record NZ_LDNB01000017.1, on the reverse strand, counting down.
AATGGACAAACATAATCTGACCAAACTTCAATTTTCATCTCAACACACCTCGTTTTTCTACGGTTAGCTATTATAGTACCACAACGTGCTTAAAAAGCATGAAAAGTTGCCTGAGAAAAATTGGTTCATTTCACCTCTAAATAAGGTAAAATGAACTAGTTATTACTTTTATTGGAGGTGACTTGTCATCAAATACGCTTTGAAAGGCATAATTGGTTTTATAATTTTGGACTTATACTTTAATTTAGTCCCTGTTCAACTTGGAAATCCTTACTTCCAATTTGCGTCTACTCTTATATTCTTCCCACTTGCTTATTATATTGCCAAATGGGTTGGATTAGATGGGTTAAAGGGGATTGGCCTGGTATTTCACAAAGGATGGTTAAAAAATTTCCTCTTTAGCTTTGGGTTTGGTTTTGTGTTTTGGTTGGTATGGTATGGCATCGAATTCTGGGGTGGTCAATTAGAATTTGTCGGTTTCAAAAAGCCAGCGGAAGTAATCATGCCGGTTATCCTTGTATTGGTCGGTTTTTTCGTTGGCTCGATTATTAATGATTTGATTATCAGAGGGTATCTTTTTACTCTATTAAAAAAGAAAATTCAAATCGGCTGGGCTTTTTCCATTAGTATCTTGATTTATGCTCTTGATGATTATTGGTACGCCGGTTTTAGCTTGAGCAATGTCATTTTTTCGATCATCTTAGGTCTTTCTTTAACGTTTGCCTTCTATAAAACGGGCTCGATTTGGGCAGACACGGGTATCCATTATGGTTTAAATGTTGCCTACGGTCTTTTGTTTGGACTCGTTGGAAATTCAGGGAGTGCTGTTTTTATTATTAAGGAAACAGGTCATGAAACGGTCTTGTCCAATTCACTTTATTATTTAGTCCCTGCAGCCATGTTTATTTTTGTCCTTTGGTTTATTAGATTTTATTCCAATCATGTAAGGACTGTAACCAATGTCCCTTTTTCGGGTTAAGGTCTCCTTATGTTGAAAACGCGAAAAAGTGCCCTGTAAGATTTATACGGGCACTTTTGTTATTTTTACTTGCTATTCTTTCTCATGCTCAAACTCTTCTTCCAATCTTTGAATCTCTTCAATTGATTTTTCAAGCGCTGCTTGCGGACCTTTGAAATGTTTCTTGTAATAGCTTAGGTCCATGATTATTAAGATAATAAACATTCCTCCCAAGGCATAGGCGGCCATTTGGTTTGGCGGAATCACCATCATTATGGAAATAAAGAGGATCCAGATGATGCTAAGAATATTTATCGGCTTGCTCCATTTTCCAAGACTCCAAGGTCCGTAATGCTTTCGTAAAAAGATTCCTTTCGCTTCGGCTTCTAATTTAAGATAGATTGGAATCCCATAGGCAACATACAAGCCAACAACACTGACCCCGGTCAAGAAGGCAATGGTTGAATAACCGGCATTTGGGTTTAGGATTTTTGTGAGATAATCAATTAATGCTAAGGCAAAGGAAAGGATTACGGCCAGCCAAATCGCTTTTGCCGGTGTCCGGAATTTGCGGCTGATTTCTGCCCAATGACGACTGAATGGCATGCCCTTATCACGCGAAAACGCATACATCATCCGTGAGAATGAGGTAATCGATGAGAGACCGCAGAAGAACATCGCAAAAGTGACGAGCCAGAGAACGATCGATCCAAACGTCCCCCCCAACGCCTGGCTGATGACATAGATAAAGGCATTGTCAGAGTTCACCGCACCAGCCGCATCGTGAATCGAAAGGGTCACGAAGGCAAGCATGATAAACCCAAAAACGAAGGAAAAGGCTACTGAATTGTAGATCCCCCACGGGGCACGGACACGCGGATGAACGGTTTCTTCAATCGTATGTGCCGAGGCGTCATATCCGGTAAAGGTCCATTGCGCCTGCAATAAACCAATTAAAAACGCCAAGAAATAGGGTTTATCGGAAAAAGTTTGCCCGACCTGGAATAAGTAATCAATTGGCTGCAAACCGTTTTTTGTAAAAAAAGCTAAACTGACAACCAAAATAGCGACGACAAGCATATGATACCAAGCTGAAAAGTCATTTAATTTGGCAACGATTTTAATTCCGACATGGTTGAGGATTCCGTGTAATAGAAGAATGACGCCAAAGACAATTAGAATGGTAGTATCGGTGGAAGTATAACCAAAGACTGTTGCTAGGAGTGGGTCAGCGAATAAGGCACAAGAGTAATCAATTCCCGCGACAATTCCGATTTGACCAATAAGATTAATCCAAGCGGTATACCAGCCAATCCTTCTTCCTTTTAGAGTGGCAGCCCAGTGGTATAGAGCACCCGCGGTTGGAATCGCTGACGCAAGTTCAGCAAGTGAGGCGGCAACCAGTAGCACGAAAAAAGCGACAATCGTCCAGCCAAAGCCCATCATTCCAGGGCCGCCGTAGGTTAATCCATGACCGTATAATGAAACGGCGCCAGTTAAAATAGAAATAATCGAAAACGAGATGGCAAAGTTTGAAAATCCCCCCATATCACGCAGCAGCTCTTGGGCATAGCCATACCGGTTTAGCTGCTTTCGATCCTCCAACATTTGTTGGTCTTTATTTTTCATTCCTTTCTCCCCTCTCCTGTTTAATTTCTGACATCTTTATCAACAAAAATTTCATGTTCCTCCTCTTTAAAGGTACGGACGTTTTTATTGGCATTCAAGCCAATCGCAGTGCCGACGCAAAGGGTAATGACCACTAAAGCAAAACCGATAAATACCTCCATTTAACTCCCCCCCTTTCTAAGTTGTTTTTTATAGCTCCAATTTCACACCGCTTGTTTTTTGTTCCAACATTTTTTGTAAAACGGTGCCGATATGGGCACCGGCCTCAACTGGCGGAGTGCCCAGCGGATGAATATTCGAGATGACATTGCGGTCCGATTCGACAATCCCTTTTCGTGGCCGATAACACATATAGGCACTCATTGAACTTGCCGAAACAAGCCCTGGCCGTTCGCCAATCAGGAGAACAAGTACCTCTGGCTCAAGGATTTCGCCGATATGATCCATACAGGCGACCCTGCCCCCTTTCACAAAAAAAGGCGTTCCACAGGTCAGATTGCTAAGTTTCAATGAATCCAGTAAGGCGGGATATACATCCTTCAAATTGGTTTCTACGGCACTAGCGCTAAGACCGTCTGAAACGACAATTTGCGCCTGCGGCCGATGCTGGCACCGCTCCTTTATCGTTTGGACGGCCGCGTCGGTCAGCACCCTTCCTTTATCCGGCCTTTTCAAATAAACTTCCTTGTTCTCATAGCATGTTTCCACCGTGAATAACTCGAATTCCTGCAGATAGTTTTCGAGCACCTCGCCGCCGACTGCATCGATAGCGGCTGCATGGTCGAATTGCAGCTTTAACATCGTTTTCGTCAGCGGGCGGGTGCCAGTTCTCCAGACGCCAATCCGCGCTGGGGTTGAAGCAGTCAAGTCCGCAGCTCCTTCCTGAAAAGCAGGCTTCGGAATGGATGTTTCCCAGTCTCTTTCCGTAAATATGAGTCCTTTATCAACTGGATCTACTCTATTCTCCGATGGAAACTTTGCTTGCAACTGCTCCATTACCTTTTGAACAATCAATTCAATTTGTTTTTCCTTCAAAAATGCTCGCCTCCTTTCGATAATTATGCTTGTTCGACAGTTGGGGTACTCTTGGCGACAGTTAGACCACTCCACGCGACAGTTGGGGTACTCTTGGCGACAGTTAACACCCTGCACGACAGTTAGAGGAGCTTTGGCGACAGTTGGTGCACCCTTTGCGACAGTTAGAGCACTCTTGGCGACAGTATCGCCACCAATACCTCGGATCAATCTAAATAAATATGGTCGGGTCCCCAGCCCGCTCCGTTAATCTCCCATTCTCGAAAATCCCCAATTTCTCGAGCCATTTTTCAAAATAAGGCGCCGGTCTTAGGCCGAGAACACTGCGTACTGAGGCGATATCATGAAAACTCGTAGATTGATAATTGAGCATGCAGTCATCCGCCATCGGTACACCAATGAGGAAATTTACCCCCGCAGACCCTAACAAAATAGCGAGGTTTTCCATATCATTTTGATCGGCTTTCATATGGTTCGTATAACAAACATCGACCCCCATCGGAATACCCTGGAGCTTCCCCATAAAATGATCCTCGAGCCCTGCTCTAATGACTTGTTTACTGTTATATAGGTACTCTGGTCCAATAAAACCAACAACCGTGTTGACAATAAATGGTTTATATTTTTTGGCGAGGCCATAGCATCTCGATTCGAGCGTCACTTGGTCAATGTCGTGATGGGCATCGGAGGACAGCTCTGAGCCCTGTCCGGTTTCAAAATACCAAAGATTCGGTCCATGGGAAGTGCCTTCTTTTTGAATTAACTCATTTGCCTCGTTTAAAAGATCGATACTAATTCCAAATGCCTTATTCCCAGCCTCCGTTCCCGTTAAGCTTTGAAAAAGCAAATCAGAGGGAGCGCCATTTTTGATTGCCCGCATCTGCGTCGTCACATGCGCTAAGACACAGTTTTGCGTCGGGATTTGGAATCTGTCAATTTCCTCTCTTGTCATTTGTAAAATTTGCTTCACACTTTCTGCCGTATCAATAACCGGGTTGATCCCGATTACAGCATCGCCGATTCCATAGCTTAAGGCCTCATAAAGTGAGGCTTTGATTCCTTGGATGCTATCGGTTGGATGGTTCGGCTGTGCTCTGCCGGCGAGAGTCCCTTTGTGGCCGATTGGGTAATTGCACTGAGTTACGACTTCTATTTTTGATGCCGCTTGGATTAAATCGAGGTTGGACATTATTTTGGCAGCGGCGGCAGCCATCTCACTCGTCAGCCCTCTGCGAATACGGCTGATTTCAATGTTTGTCGTGTTATCAGAGAGCAGGGTTTCACGGAGCTCACTTACGGTCCAGTTGGCGATAGATTGATAGATTTTTTCGTTGATGGATTCCTCAATCAAGCGTGAAACCTCGTCCTCTTCTGGTGGCAGCACAGGGTTGTTGCGAATATCGCTAAGGGTTAATTCGGATAACAGGTGCCGTGCGGCGAGCCGCTCCTGGGCATCATTTGCAGCAATACCGGCAAGCTGGTCGCCAGACTTTTCCTCATTCGCTTTAGCGAGAATGTCTTTCAAATCACGGAATTGATAGGTTTTATTAAGTAAAGTTATCGATGATTTCAAAAATATCACCTCCTATTTAAGATTGTTAAGAACTTTTTTCAAAATGCCTTAGCACTATCTACAAAATTATGGGTTGAATCTACAAATCTTAAGGTGTATTCTACAAATTTATAGGTTGATTCTACAAATCTCAGCATTCATTCTACAAATTCAAAAGCACATTCTACAAAACGAAATATTCAAATTACGCCAACCCTAAGAAAACGCCAATGTTTTGACAACCACTGGTACCAATTCGTCATTCAACGGGGCACCAATATCAATATAATCACCATGTTCGATCCCAATTTGATCAATGCAAATTACTTGATAGTTCGTTTGCAGCCGTAATGCCTGCCCTAGAGCCTTGGCCATGTCATTTTCACAAACTACAGCGAGAACCTCCGCCAAAGGAAAATTCATAGCGTACAGCTCCCCGATAATATCTGCAACCTCTTTTAGCTTTACGTAAGATAAATAGAGTGTACCGCCTAAACCAATTGCAAATGGTAAGTGGTCATTTCCCTCAAACCATTCCTTTCCCTTTAAAAAAACCTGCTCTATCTGCTCTTCAAAATCCATTTCCGTTAAGGCCGCCTTCACTACAGGAACATTCCGTAAGGGCAGGAGCTCAGGTTGAATTAAAATGGTCGCTCCGCTTAGCTTTGTCGTTTGGGTTCCGGCCCCAATAACTGTTGCGCTGGATGTCTGTGCCGCCTCCACCACAGTAAAATGGTACCTCTTTACCGCCTTCATTAGCTCACTTGCCAGCAGCGGACCGATGTCGTTAAATTTTGCCACATCCTCCAATGTCGCGGGTGGTTCTTCCACTGCAAGCCGCCCCACTCCACCAGAAACCATTACCTCGTGAATTCTCGGTAAAGCCGGGCAGGATGTGCTGTGGACCAAGCATTCGAGTGAGGAAATTGATTTTCCCCCTGCTAACACATCAAGTAAATCGCCGCATAGTGCTGATGTGATTTCGACCAGCTTCGGCAGCGACAAGCGCATGCCCTTTTCTACTTGAAATTTTTTAAAAAATAGCCATGGTTTCAAAGACGGTGATACCGTTAAAACCTCACCAAGTGAATTCATCTCAATCAATCGTCCGCCAACATGAAAGGTGATGGTTTCAAGCACTTTTCCCTGCTGAAAAACAACAACATTCGCCGTACCGCCGCCAATATCAATGTTTGCAATTGCCGCTCTCGATGATTGCGAATGCCTAGCCGCCCCTGAACCTTTTCCTGCTAACACGGCTTCCAAACTAGCACCGGCGATTGCGACCACAAAGTCACCTGAGCGTTCAGCTAAATAATGAATGAGGGCATCGGCATTCTTTTTGATTGCCGTTTCTCCGGTTATGATGACAGCCCCAGATTTAATGTCTGAAAGTGTTAGACCCACTTGCTGATACTCCTTCTCAAGCCAGGAAACGAGCAGAGGCAGATCAATTTCCTCTTCATTTTTTAACGGGGTGGAAATAATCTCACTTACGTAGGTAACCTTGCGTTGAATGATATCGAACTGCGGCAGGGAAAAATTGCTCGATACTCGGCCCAGCGTCAATTCGCTCATCATAAATTTGGATGTGCTTGTACCGATATCAATGCCAACACTTTTTATTACTACAGTGCTCAAACGCACCTCACTCCGATCGCAGTGTCTAAATTTTTTCCGCAAATTTGTCCCACTCTGTTGTGATGAAGTTTGTACCATGTTATTCGAACTATTCAAATAATATTCGCCAAGAATGGATGTTACGGTGCTGAAATTGCCGCTACAGATATTTCTGGATGGCTGTCCGCAGCTCTGAAATTCCCTTTAAAGTAACAGACGATACGTGAAAAATCTCATTTTGCGGTAGAACCTGTATTAAAAGTTTCTCCGCCTTTGCCAAATTCGCATCCGGATGATCAATCTTTGTAATCACCCCTAATGGGATAATCGGAAAGCCTTGGGCAAAATTAGGAGGCAGAATCTGATGAAGCCTTGTGGCATCTTGAATCACCAGCAATACCCTCGCTTCCAGCGATGTCGCCATCAACGAGCGGTAAAACAACGGATTTTCGCTATATTCACCAGGTGTATCGATAATCCAATCCATGTAACTGAGTGCTTGCGTTTTTAGCACAGGCGACGAATCCTCCAATAGACACTTCGTTAACGTCGATTTCCCAGACCCAATCGGACCAATCATCATAACTTTGCCTTTTTTCATGAGCGGGTAATCTCCGCTGGTTCAAATTTTAAATGCCTGCTTAAAAATTGATTAATGGCTTGGATGGCCATGTCCACGTCGGATACTGTTCCGCAAATGACTAAGGAACCAGTAAATCGGTCCAAGTAGCCAATTTCGATAGCGGCAGCTTTTGTAGCAATATCGGCGGCGATTATCGCGGTTTCTGTCGGCGTTAACGTTAAAATCCCAATCGCACCGGCCTGTCCGATTCCAAGTTTTGTATACAATGCTTCATCGGGATTGGCAATGATGTGTGCTAATGTCAGTTGTTTTCCGGGAACATACTCTTGGATGACGCGTTGCTTTTTCTCCGTCAATTTTCTCAACACCTTTTTAAAAAGCTAAAATGAACTATGGGGGTAAAGCGCAATTTTCTTAACGGTTTCAGCAAACGCTTCTGCCGCCGCCGCACAGGACGATTGGCTGCCGGTTAACAGCCCGCCGCCGAAGTTTGTTTCCGTTGGCGGTCCATAAAAGACACAAATCCTTACATCAGCTGCTTTCAAAGCAGCATCCAAGCCCACCATTGCTTCAAGCGGTGGAGCAATCAAGTAGGCTAACGGCTCGCCAGGATTTATGCCCGCCACCTTTGACAAATATGTTCCTGTCCGTGATATTGTATGGGCAAAATAGGCATGATCCCCCGCCTCGTCCACAGCAAAAAACGTCGGTCCCTCATTTATCAGCTGAACAGCCGCCTCGATGCCGCTTTTTACCTCTGAAGGTGTTTCTCCTCCTAAAATACCTAGGAACTCCCCCGATAATGGCCCCGAAGCATGGGCCGCTCCAGCATAAAATGACTTCGCATAAACGACCTCCACCGCTGCCATTTTCGTTGCTTCATCTAACGAGGTATAGCCGACATCATCGCTCGTGCTTGTTACGAGACCTAGGCTTTTAATATTGGCGGGTACCTGCAAGGCCTCTCTTAAACCATCATCAATGTTGGGAATGATTTGACTTGCAAGGGCAAAAGCCGGAACTCGTTTGACATCCATTTTCTTCACCTCCTAAAAAATTGCCCTGATGACAGTACTAGACTCCAACCAAGGCAGTATTTCCTAAGTCTATTCGTTATATTATTCAGTCTATTATTTAAGGGTAAATTTATTACTTCTATTTAACACAAACTGCGCTGCGTGAAATCGGAAATAACAATAAAGTTAATAAAAAGATAGAAAGAAACACAAAAAGAGCACCATTGTGCTCTTTCAGAGTGTAGACAAAATACATTTTTGAAAAAAACACTGACGAAAAAGTGGTTTTCCTTTCTTCGGATTAGCTTATGTAGTTGTTTCGTTTGAAAAAAACACAAGATATAGCTAATGAATTTTATTTAAAAAACTGCTGTCGACTTTGTCGACAGCCTGAAAGAGCACCATTGTGCTCTTTCCTCATTACTATTAAAAATTCTTTATATATTTTTAGCTGCCAGCAACAGCCGTCAGCCTATCCGGCAATAGGAAATAGAGTAATCCTCCCGACACTTTCTCCCCCGTCACCGCTTCCCAAGCACCTTTATAGAATGCCAGCTGGCTGCTATAAAAGGCATGAAGTTTTATATAGTCTTCCTCATGTTTCGCCCGGTCTGTTTTATAATCCACAATAGTCCAGGAGCCATTCCGTTTGTAGATAAGGTCAATTGTTCCTTTGACCAAGAATGGATGCTTATCCTCTGGATTCTTAGTGATTAGCGTATAAAGTTTGTGTCCCTTTTCGACCTTCAACGTAAATGGTACCTCTGTCAGCACTTCATCTGCTGTTTGTAAATGATCCCATAGCTGAGACTTCTTAAGATTTTGCAAATATGTTTCAACTTCTGCTTCTCTCGCTGCTGGAAGGTTAAATTTATTCAAAGCAGTTTTCAAATAATGTGTTAGGTCGTTTCCTTGAACCGCCTTTTCAAACACATCATGAATGAGCGTCCCCCAGTCTTTTCCGCCGCCGGATTCCCGTTCTATAGTGATTTCACTATAATCCTTGTCCTTTGTCGGTGTCCAAAGATCATAGCTCTTTTCACTGCTGGCATCAATCCATTCGTGTTTACCAATGGTTTTGGATTGAAATTCATTTAAAGTAATTTCACCTTGAGGAATTTTCCTTTCAAATGCGTCTCCCACTGGAATTTCCAGTTCTTCAATTGTATTCATTTCAAAAAGAATGTTCCAAGGGTTTTTCTTGTTTCCACCGTTCGCGCTAATAATCAATGCCTTCTCAGCACGGGTGGAGGCAACGTAAATAATCCGCAGCTCTTCTTCGCTTAAGTACATTAATTCCTCCGCCTTATGTGCTGCCCAATGAAGCGGTATCGCCATCTCTTTTGATTGGTAGCCGGTATCGACTGTAAACGTGAAGAATCCTTTCGAGGACAAGTCCTCTCGTCTAATATGCTTCGATAAGAAGGATTCAGGACTAACCGCTTTTGCCGGGTGGGCCAAAAAGACAATTGGGGCTTCAAGGCCCTTGGCTTTATGGACATTCATGATGCGGACCGCATCGGCCTCTTCCTCGAGGTTTGCCACGACAGTTTTTTCAAAAATCATCTCTGTAAGCGTTTCTACAACCTGTTTATAGATTGTATTTCCTGAGGTCTCCTGCTTCCTAAGGGCTTCTATTACTTGCAACAAGCTTTTATACATCCGTTTACCGCGAACATTTTTCAACAGTAATGGATAGAATCCTATCTCTTCGCTAATTTTTTCGATGGCAACTGTTGGTGAAAGCGTTCGAATCTGCTTTTGGCAGTGCTGTAATTTGCTTAAGGTTAATGCAAATTTAGCTTTCACATCTGAGGATAGTCCGTCCGGTATGTCTGCATATACCGAAAATCTCCCCTTGGCATGCTTCCACTGATACAGTTCCTCGTCACTTATGCCGAAGAATATCCCCCGTAAAACAGCTACAAAGGCGACTTCATCCGTCGGGTCCAAGAAGGATTTTAAAAGGATCCACAAATCCTGGAACTCCCGTGTCTCACCAAGGATGACTTCGCCGCTGATACTGACTGGAATCCCGATATCTTCAATCAGTTTCGCATAGGTGGCAACTCCGTCGTTGTATCTTGTCAGCACCATGAAATCCTTAGCTCGATATCCTTGCTTCATTAGATTGTGAATCGTCAAAGCAATGCTCTCGGCATCCTTTAAAATAATCTCTTCCTTCTTTTTAACATCTGCCGGCACGGACAGTAATTTAACCCCCGAAAAGCCAATTCCCTCATCCTCATGATAGGAAATCAGCGGACGGTAGGCTGCTTGGTAAACGGTTTCTACTACCGGTAATTGCTGTTCAAAAACGGTATTTAATGGTTTCGTCACGGTGTCGAGGGTCCGGAAATTCGTTGTCAGCTGCAATACCTCTCCCCCATGCTCCTCCAATAACTGCTTAACTCGGTTGTATGTATCAATATCCGCCCGGCGGAAACGATAAATCGCCTGCTTTGGGTCGCCAACCACAAACAGCGAACCCGGTTTCGGTTTACAGCTTGTCCAGTTTTTTTCCTCGCTATCTTCACTAGTTAAATAGAACATGATTTCCGCTTGAAGCGGGTCGGTATCTTGAAATTCATCGACTAGCAGGAAGCGATATTTGCCCTGAAAGTAACTGCGGACCTCACGATTTTCTTTTAACAGTTTTGAAGTATGCATCATTAAATCTTGAAAATTTAACAGAGATCGTTCCTTTTTCAGTTCCTCATAGGATTGTACTGCCCCTATTAGGAAACTGACAATTTTCGGATGACAGAATTCTTTCCATGCCTGGATCAGCGGCTTAATATTTTCCTCAAAGGCAGCGGTGATTTTCTCTTCATAATATTGAGCGTCTTCTTTAGAAGGCCAGCGGTTATAGGTTGGCTTGAGATTTTTAGCAAATAAACTAAAAATGCCGATGATGTCCTTATCCTGCAATGAGTCGATGAATCTTGTCTTTTGACAAGCAGTTACGACGGCTTTCTGGAGGGCATCATAACCTTTTAGCGGCTCCGTATCTGGAACGAACTTTTTCGCTTCCTGGATAAGCATCATGAAATACTCGTAGTCCTTATGCAGCTCCGGCTTCGATACTGTATCCGCCTCCCATGCAACATCGGAATATTCCTTTAATTCCTTCAGCCATGGAAAAATATCATCCACGTTAATCCCTAACTCGGCGATTTCCCTAAAATGATGTGAGTCCTGATCCATTAATTCCTGCAAATAGAGCTGCCATGCTTCTGCTAAAATATCCAAATCATCGGCTTCTTCAAGTTCCTTAAAGGTCAAATCTAAATGAGCTTCGATTGGACGCTCGCGCAGTAGTTTAGCACAAAAGGAATGGACGGTTCCTAAAAAGCACCGTTCCATGTTTTGCAGTGCATCACCTAAACGATAATTAGCATCAAGGTCCGTTTCCTTTTTCCAAGCTTCCTCTAATTTTGCTTGAAAGCGAAGCTTTAGTTCGTCCGCCGCTTTTCTTGTAAAGGTGATCGCGACAATTTCTTGGATTTCAGCTGTTCCGGTATGGATGAGATTCACCATTCGCTCGACTAAACTTGTTGTTTTTCCCGAACCGGCACCGGCTTCTACTAAAAAATTGGTGCCGAGCCTGGAGGTAATCTTGTCGCGTGCGGCCTGGTCCTGAATAACCTTAGTCATAGGCTCTTACCCCCTTTAGCTTCTGATTGGATTGTTTCAATTTCAGCATTTCTTTATCATAAAAATGCCGGCGGCAGACTAGCTTAAGCTCGCAGAACTTACAATCATTTTCATCATCAGTCATTTCAAAATGACCGTTTTTGATGACATCAACTAATTTTTCAAGAATATCTAAGCCATTTGTTCTAAGCGTGCTATTCTGCTTTCTTGTAAACCGCTCGGCCATCCCCTTCACAGTTGGAAAATAATACGAGCTTTCTTCCACTGCCCCAGCATCAAGATTTAAGTGCTGTTCAATCGCTAAAGCGTATATCAAATGCTGAAGCTGACGTCCGCCACTAAAAGCGCCATTTTGCTTATAACTGTATGTGCTCCCCGTTTTATAATCGATAATGTGGTAGCTGCCATCGTTCGCTTGATCGACGCGGTCAATAATTCCCGAGATTTTCACTTCCCCTGATGGAAGTGTAATAATGGCTGGGGCCGTTTCGCCGATGCCAAAGGAATATTCAAAATGAAGCGGATTGTAATTTTCGCAGTGACGCTCCTCTTCTTTCAAAAAAATTTTGCAGCAGGCCAAAATATCGTTTAACTCACGAAAATAAACTCTATCATTTGGCGGCGGCAGATTTTCTTTTTGCTGTTCGACTAGATTTGCTGCAATCGCTAAGATTTTGTCCACATGTAAGGCATAAACAGGCTTGGCTCTTTCCCCCTTTAATTGCTTATAGAAATTTTCAAAGATGCTGTGGATCAGACTTCCCCGTGTTGCTGGGTCGAGCCAATTGTTGGCATCAAACGAAACATCCTCAATTGGTCTTATTCTCAACACTTCCTTTAAAAAATAGGAATACGGACATTTCGCGAGTGTTTCAAGTTTGCCGGCAGTCATGGTTTTTTCTGGATTAAGGCGCGGATCATACTGCGCTGCATCAATTTGCACGAGTCCGTCGAATTCCGAAAAATTGATAGTATGGCGAGCCGTTTCTGCTTCCATTCCATCTTTAACATTTTGAAAATAATTTAAAATCCCTTCCGTTAGTTGAACAGTCACGAAGCTGATTAATTTTTCATCCCAATAGTCCTTTTCTTCAAAAATATCATTAGCAATGAGGGTGGAAGGCAAGGAAGCTAACTCTTTGAATTCGGCGTCTTTATTGCCAGCGATTAATCGGTAACACTGCAAAAAAACAAAAGCTGGGTTAACAACACGATTAGCATTGATATCAAAATTACAGCAGCTGACTGTTACCGTTCCTGTCGATTGCGCCAAAACCTGTAATAGGATAAATAAGTTCACATGGCCTTTTTCCCGCAGCAATGGCAGCTTGTTTCCTAACTGAATCCGCTCTATGTCCAGTAGTAACGGGTCTTCACTGGAATTGCCAGGGAACTTTTTATTATCTAAGCCCGCGAAAAAGACAGTTGGCCGGCTATTGTAAATACCATTTTTATAGGAAGAGATATGCAGATGACCTGGCTTTGGACGCGATTGATTGATTCGGACGGATAGCAGTAGGTCCTTTACCTTTTCAAACACATCGTAGCTTGATAAGGATTCATCCGCATACGGGAGAATCTTATCGATTTCATCCAGCAAGGAAACTTTCGAAATTTCATCAAGAGCGGAGCTAATTTTACTATTATTTCTGAGAATATAGGAGAATCCAGTTAAGCATTTTTTATAGTTCATTGTATTCTCTAGGGGCGGAAGCTTTTTAAAGAGGGACGCAAACCAATGCTTTAACCATGAAAGATCTTTCAGGCGGTTTTCATAGGAAGGATTTTCTTTCACTTGCAATTGCCTTTCATCCAGCCGGTCGATTTCCATATCGAGATGTGTTAGGTAGCGGTCCTGCGCCCAGCCAATTTGTAAATCCCGGAGTAATCTAGCGATTTTTGATTTAGAAGGAGCGTCTTCTCCAAGTACAATCAAGCCCTCATTCAACAAATCAAGAAAGGCTTGGACACTATAATTGGACTGAATCCAGCCTATTAACCCGGTAACTAACCGTCCCGGGCGGCTGAAAGAAACCGGCAGTCCCTCGCCAAAGGTAATCGGGATGTCCAGCTTTTGTGACAGGTGATAAAAAAGCGTTATGTAGGAATCAGCGTTTGTATAATAAACGACGCACTCATCAAGTGGAGACTCTGTTGTTTTAATCTTTTCTAGGATTTGTTTAACTTCCATTTCCTCTGTTTTTGCGGTAAAAATACATAAGTCCAGCTCACCGGCTGCTTCTTCCTGTTGATAGAGAAAACTAAGCGGAGTCGGTTCTCCTGTTCGAATCGAACCAACGCTTGTCCCCTCAGGTGGATTGATGCCATAAACGGGTGCAAGCGGCAGTTTATAAACAGACTCAAGCATAATTTTACCAAGGAGTTTTTCCTCTAGATGTGTGAGATTTAGTCCAGATTGTAAAATATAAGCTGCCTTTTCATCAACTTGCACGAATTCCAGCGCTTTTGTTATAAGAGCTGCTTTGTCGGTAAGGTGATGGGTGTTTAAGACCCTTTCATATTCAGAAAGAATTTCATTTATATCTTCCGCCTTAACTTCTGTGAGGAAGGCATCTTTTTTCAACGTGTCTTTTGTATATCCAGCTAGTCGCAATGTTTGAATGGTTGTATAAATGGCATGGCTAAAGGAAGGCGTAATCTCCATTCCGCGGAAGTAACAAAGTCTGCCTTTTTCCTTCAGTTCCGTAAGCAAAGTTGAAGTAAAATGGAGCCCGACGGTATGATCTAAACTATTTAGAGGTTGGTCTGTATGCAGCTCCACTAGGTTCTCGGCAAGATCATAGACAGTTTTATACTTCAAATTGATTGCCTGATGGCCTTCCTTTACAAACGCCTCATTGATTTGTTCCCCGATGGCATGGGAATCAACGATAACGATTTTTTCTCTTAGGGGAAAGGTAGTGCAAATTTGACTTAATTCATTTACTAGGAAAAGCATAGGAAACCTCCTATCATTTCTATAATCTTGTCTCGAGTATATCATTTTTTCCCACTAGATGTATCCAAGTATTTACAATATTTAAACCCCTAGAAGAACATAAATTTTTAAATGTTGGTAATAATAACCTCGATTAACATTGAAAGGATGGGATGTTTGATGTCGTTAGAATGGTTTGACAGAGTATGTGGAGAATTGCAAGAACACCTGGAGTCAATTTGTGACGAATATGATCAGGTTGGCCAAATGACAATTGAAAGAGCGGCTAAACATCCGAGGATTGAGTTTTTCGTCGATACCGCTGATGTTGATACCGAAGAACTTGACCGTGATTATTTCTGCTCGCTGTTCTTTGACCCGCAAAACGAGGAATTTTATATTGATACCTTCGATGCTGACAGCGGACTTACGGCGAAAATCATCCTTTCAGACATTGAAGACATTATCGAGGAAGTCCATGGGAGTCTTCACGATTACATGAACGGCGATGATGACGACTCAGATGATGGCGTCTACCTCCAGCCAAATGAAGTGTTCGAGGATGTGGAGGTTTTTGGAGCCGAGGATGAAGAAATGGAATATTATCAAGCTGAACAACTCAACAGTGACGACATTTTTGAAGAAATTGATGTTGACTGGTCCACTCCTGAAGTTACAGCCTTTAAGCATGCAGATGAAGTAGAAGTTACCTATCAATTTGGGGTCGTTCAAGCAACAGGAGACGGTGTCCTTAAACGTATCAACCGTATCTGGACAACCGAAGACGAGTTGATCAGGGATGAATCCCATTTCATTTTTAGCAAAGAAGAAGCTAGTACCATTATTGCGATGATTGCCAGCCACATGGACCAATTAAGCGAGTTTGATTTTGACAATAATCCTTAAAATACAAGGGAGCATGCCATTTGGATGCTCCCTTTCCTTAATCAACTGTATAATCAATTTCAATTAAATCCCAAGCAGTGATTATCCCTAGCGGCACCTCGTCGGTTTTGCCGTTTTCCGTAATAATGACGCCTTCTAATTTCCGTTTCTTTTTATGTGCTTTTTCGAAAATATTTTCAACCTCAAAAATATTAATCTCTTTTGGAACGATTTCAATCAGAAGTTCTTTTTGATAATTCATGATATCCCAAACATGGATATCGGATAGATTTACTAGACCGCTCTCCATATTTTGCGCCATCCATTTAACAATCGATCCTGCCGTCAGAAGCCCAACACATTGTTTATTTTTATAGATTGGAAATTTAGAATAACCATGCTCCTTTATCGCTGCCGTCACTTCCAAAATGCTGTCATGATAATCAAAATAAACCACATGTTTCGTGGCGATGGAAAGTGCGTAATTAGGGCGGCTAAACACATTGGCGATTTTTTCAATATGGGAAACCACTTTTGCGTTGGGCTCTGCTATATAAAATCCTACCTCCATTTTTTCATGGACAATCGCATTTCGAAGTCTAGCATATTGCTCCAGATCTTTTTTATAGGTTTCAATGATTTGATATTTTTTTGCCCCAACCTTGACCAAAACTACAAATCTATCATCATTAATTTGCACAATATCCCTCAAAGCATCGTGTACCTGGTTATACGCTACTTCAAACCGTTCAGACAATAATGGCCCTTGTTTTTTATTCATAAACATTTTGCGCTCCTATTACAGTGCTTTTCTTCCTTACTATTATCTAATCATTATTTCGATAGAAAAATCAATACTTGAATAGTAAAAACATTTGCAGACAAAATGAAAAGACCGCCCTTTTTAACTAGGGCAGTCCTTTGTATCGTATGAAAATTCATCCGGTTGGTAACTTAATTTTATCGATAATGGTTGATATATAACTTTTTACCGTTCCATTTATGGTACTTTGCTGAGTTGTGCAATCCATTTGGCCTTGCCCATCGCCCGGTACCCGTTCGGTAGAATTGGATTCTTTGTCGATTAATTCGGGGGAGTAAATTCGCTCACCATTCATAATGCTGCGAATCGAACAGGCTAACTCCTCACTAGGGCTGTCCTTCAATAAATAACCTCTTACATCCGCTTGTAATACCCGGTCAAAATAACCGGTCCTAGCAAAGGTGGTAAAAAGAATCACTTTGCACCCAAATTGCTTTAAAGCGTCTGCTGCCTCAAGTCCGCTCATTTCCGGCATCTCTATATCCATGATACAAACATCTGGCTTGAAACGACTCACTAGAACAAGGGCCTCTTCTCCATTCCTCGCCTGACCAACCACTTCCATATCATCTTCCAAATTGAGGAGGGAACCGATTGCCTCTAGCAGCATTTCCTGATCCTCAGCAATAACAATTCGAATCATCCCTGTTCTCTCCTTATCTGGCAGCACTTTATAAGCTAAGACTCCCTTAAAAGGGAGTCGGCAAAAATGGTGGGCTTATAGCTCAGGCTTCGCTTGAATGGAAATCCTGCTTTTAGTTAAAGATTTTATTTCTTTAAAGGTCACAAAATTCTTTCTCTCCTCATCCCATAAGCGGAAACGGAGTGACTTCAAGCTAGTTGCAAGAGTGATGGTTGGTACGTTTTGTAATGGAGGCGTATTCTCGTGCGCCTCTTCCAGTTTATAGTTTGGCACCCTAGGGCTTAAATGGTGCACATGGTGATAACCAATATTACCAGTTAGAAATTGCATCAGTTTTGGAAGCTTATAGAACGAACTTCCTTCCACTGCCGCTTTCACGTACTCCCACTCTTTATCTTCTTCAAAGTAAGAATCTTCAAAAGTGTGCTGTACATAAAACAGCCAAATGCCTGCAGCTCCTGAAATCATGAAAATCGAGCCCTGTACTAATAGAAACGACTGCCAGCCAACTGCCCAGCAGAGCAATCCAATTAATGCAACTATTAATACATTCGTCAAATAGGTGTTCATGCGTTCTTTCTTTTTTGCACCTTTGCGGTTAAATCTATTTTTTAAAAGGAAAACATAAATCGGTCCTAATCCAAACATCACGAATGGATTGCGATAAAAACGATAGGCTAGACGAAGTCTAAGTGGTGCTGCTAAATATTCGTCCACTGTAAGCGTCCATATATCACCTGTACCCCGCTTATCCAAATTCCCACTTGTTGCGTGATGAACAGAATGCTCATGCCCCCATTGATCAAACGGGAAGATGGTTAAAACTCCCATGGCTGTTCCAACGATGCGATTGAGACGGCGGCTTTTAAAAAAGGAATGATGGGTGCAATCATGAAAAATAATGAAAATCCGTGTTAAAAAGCCTGCGGCTATTACAACGGGAACAAGCGTTAACCAATAAGATACGGAAAGGCTTATATATGCAAGGAACCATAAGATAATAAATGGTCCGACCGTATTAATAATCTGCCATACACTTTCTTTTGTCGTTGATTTTTCAAAAGGTGCAATTTGCTTTTTCAAAGTTTTCGTGTTTTGTAAGGTCATTTTATTCGAATTCCCTTCCTTATTTGTGTTGTTAATTCGAATTATAAAGGAAGGGTGTTGGACTTGTTAGTAGCAGGTGTCATGTGCTGGGTATGACGAATGTCATATACCAGACGATCTTAATGTTTTTAAGTGGTAAAACGCTTCCAATTGTTTTTTCCTATTGACCTTAAATATCACTACTAAAACCCTTTAGTATGAGGAAAATCATGAATTTGTTAATAGCTGAACGATTCGGTCCTCAATTTTTTTTCCTTTTTCTTCGTCAAGCAAATTATTTAATAAAATCGAAAAAATTAATGTTTGCCCACTTTTTGTCTCCAGATAGCCTGATAACGAACTGACAGTAGAAATGGTTCCCGTTTTCGCTTGGACTTTTCCTTGGACTTCTGGATCTTTCAAGCGATTTCTTAGTGTGCCTCCGACCATCTTTTCTCGTGCACCGGCCACAGGTAAGGAATAAAGGTAGTGGGGAAACCACTTTTCCTTCTTTACTGCAAATAACAGCTGCGATATTTGATTGGCAGGAATTAAATCAACATGAGAAACTCCTGATCCATCGCGGATAACCATCGTTTTAGGGTTGAGGCCCCATTTTGCGATTTCGTTTTTCAACACTTCAATTCCTTTTTCCCAGCTGCCCTCCCCTTTAACCGCCTTGCCCATTTCCTTCATCAACATTTCAGCATGGCCGTTATTACTCAACTTCATAAATGGCACCAGTAGCTCTGATAATGACATCGAGCGGTGAGTCACCAAAGTTTCTGCGGTGTCAGGCACCAATCCTGTTTTAATTATTCCCGTAATGGTAATCCCCTGTTCTGATAATGACTGTTTCATAAGGGAAAGGGCAAATCGGGTTGGGTCCCAGACACCAATCCAATTTTTTTCAACCTTTGCGTTGATTGGTATGGTTCCTTTTATTGTTATTATGTTTTTGGCGTGTTCCCTTTCGATGTTGATTTCCTTACTGCCGTCAGCTGGAACTGTTTCAGCATTATTTATTATTTTTACGTAGTTCGTTTTCGGGGTGATTTCTACTCCGGGTTTGTCCCCCGTTTTTGTTCCCGATTTTATGGAAACCATGACGGAACCCGCATCGTAATCTGTTGTCGGTGAGGCTGTTAGCGCAGAAATCTGCGCCCCATAATGAGTCGTCTCATCACTCCATGGTAAGTCAAGGGAATAGCGGACATCATCATACCAGGAATCATCACCAACGAGATTACCAGATATTTTTTTGATACCTTGCTTTTGTAATTCCGCTGCCATTTTATCAAAATCGGATTTTAAAAGCGTGGGATCGCCCTTTCCTTTTATAAAAAGATCTCCCTTAAGTATTTTCTTTTGCACCGTTCCATCCGTAAGTATTTCCGTCTGAAAGCTGTAGTCTTCTCCTAAAACATTAAGGGCCGCTGCTGCCGTAAGCAGCTTCATATTTGAAGCGGGCCGCAAACGGACATCACCTTGGTGATCATAAATGATTTCCCCGCTTGCGGCTGAGCGAATGCTCATACCCGCAATCGCCCCTTGTAAATCCGGGTCATTCATAATCAAATGATTAAGCTGCTGTACCATTTTTTCGTAATCATTCTTTGCAGTAACTTGACTGCAGGGAACAGTTGCCATTAATAAAAAAAGTACGAAAAATTTAACCTTTTTAATCAATCTATATCCAGCCTTCCTTAGAACATTTCCACTGCATATTTTGATAAATAGAATGCAATTTCTAAATTCTATTCTTGACCACTTGAATGTTTTTATTAAGGTACGCCCAATTTTGTGGTGCTGGCAGGCTGATTTGCCAAAATGTTGTGCCTGTCAATTGGTAGAGATCGATGAGCCGATATTTTTCTATAAAACTACGAATATCTTCAAACCAGACAACGTGCTCCTCCACTCCATGCCAATATCGATACCACGGCGATTTAAGGGTATTGTCGAATTCAATCGGCGAACCGGTAGAAATAGCCTTATTTTGGGCAGCAAGCACCGATAGGGCATGGGCAGCATTCGTAGGCACAACCTTATCATACCCATAAAGCGGCATTGCGATTTGCAGCTTTTGCGGATTGATTTGGGTGATTGAGTACCGGATAACTTGTTCCATCCACGTAATTGGAGCAATCGGATCAGGTGGACCGCCGGGGTAGCCGTAATCCATTGTCATCACGGCAACGAGATCGACCACACTGCCAATCGCGGCATAATCGTAGGCACCAATGATTCGATTTGTTGGAATATCTGCTGTTTTCGCGTGAACATTCACATGCAGGATAAGCTCGCCTAATGCATTCTTTAAACCCGTTAAAAAGGAAATAAAATCATGGCGTTGTGCCGGCGGAATAAATTCAAGGTCGATGCTGATGCCTCCAAACCCCCTAGTTCTTGTTAAATTCACCAAACTAGCTATCAAATTTCCACGATAGGCTGGATTTTGGAGCACTCGCCCTGCCAATTCCGCACTGAAATCATTTCCGGCAATATTCCGAATCATTAATAACGGAGTGATGTTCAATTGATTGCTTCTAGCAACAAGGGCTGCATCGTCTATCACATTAACCGCAAATCCTTCCTCAGTAAACGAATAAGCAACAATAGCTAAAAACGTCAGCTGTCCCGCTAGACTATCAATCGTTGCAAGGTTTGCACTTTCGGACGAGGGCACCAAAAACCCTAGTGTGGCTATTGCTAATTGTAATAGGGATGGTATGTTGATGATTTGGCCAATAAACAGTTTGTTCGGGTCAATGCCTGGATTTGCAGCTAAGATAGTTGGAATATCATTATTGAATTGTTGTGCCAGCTTCCAAATGTGATCGCCAGCTTTTATTTGATAAGGACGGATTGGCGGCAGGGTGTCAGGAAGGTATAATGCTAGGCCTGGAACGAGGGTATTTGCTGATAATAATCCATTCATCTCTACAATCATTTGAATTGAAACTCCGTAAATCGTGGAAATCGTCCCGAGGGTCTCGCCCTTCTTAACCACATGAACTGCCATAAACCTCTCACACTCCTTTCTATCCATCATATGGGCGAACGAAGTTAATATACTTGGACCTTGAGGTAAAAAAATGAACTTGCCGGCTGACAAGTTCGTTTAAAAACTTTCTATAGTCGTGGATCAATCGGTTCGAGTTCATTATGTCTTTTAAAAATCCCAATCATCATACCGATATCGACGATATTTCTCCCGATAGCACGAGTCACAAGTTGGAAATGAATGATCCCAAGGTAGTTTTTTGCCACATGTCTTGCATTTCTTAACGAATTTTTTTATATCCGTTTTTAACCTATCTTGTACTTGATCGCTAATTTGCTCGCGGAGCCGTTCCCAATAAATCGCTTCCGTTCGTTCCCCTAATCGGTACAAAAATAAGAGATGAAGTCCAACGGCTTTATAGCTGAGTTCAAGTTCCTCTAAGCTCCGGTCTTTTATCATTGGTTCAGGCAGTTCGCTTCCCTGAATGATGCTATACATCGTTTCTTCCCATTGCCTCGTTAAGACGGGCTCATTTTTCGAAAAAGGCAGGTGTAAAAAGCCATATAAATCCATTAACGGCAACCGTGCTTCAATCTCTGTTCCGGCAATCATTTGATAAAGTGACTTCTCTTCTGCAAGTGAGGCTTTTTTTGTTCCCTTCGGACTTTCAAATTTTCCCCATAACTCAAAAAAGGTTCCTAAATCCCGGTAATAGCGCTGAAACCGTTCAAAAACAGAATTGGTCGGGGCAATCGAAAACGTGTGAACAGGCTCATCCACCTGCACAAGCAGGTTCCGCATTTTTTTGATATCACTTGTAAAAGCAACTTTTCCGATATCATATATCCCTTTACGCCCAGCACGTCCGGCAATTTGCTTCACTTCTTGCGAGGTTAAGAGACGCCTGCGCGTTCCATCGAACTTTTCATTTTCAAGAAAAACAATCCTGCGAATCGGCAAGTTTAAGCCCATTCCAATCGCATCCGTTGCGACAATGACCTTTGTTTTTCCTTTATTAAACTGCTCAATCTGCTTTTTCCGCGTTTCCGGGGGCATGCTGCCGTAAATCATGCTGACAGAATGGCCGTCGTTTTGCAGCCGTGAGGCGGTCTCAAGGACACGCCTCCTTGAAAAGCAAATCAGGGCATCCCCTTTTTTAATATGCTTAATATGAAATTCCTTCGTTTCGACCTCGAGCGGAGTGTCACGGCTGTACTCGTGAATTTCAATATTTGCATCTCCTAAAAGCTCGAGCAGCATCGTTTTCGAATTTTTGCTGCCAATGATATGTACTTCTTCCGCACTCGCTTTCGTGATTGCCTTATACCATGAAAAGCCTCGGTCCTTATCGGTGATCATTTGCGCTTCATCAATGACAACCACATCATAAACCTCTTTTTCATGGAACATTTCTACTGTACAGGAGATATGGGCAGCATTAGGAACGATCTTTTCCTCCTCACCCGTTTTCAATGAACAGGGTGTACCTTCTGCATTTAACTTATCGTATACTTCAAGGGCTAATAGCCGCAACGGCGCCAAATACAAACCGCTAGCTGAAGCCTTCATTTTTTCGAGGGCATGGTGCGTTTTCCCTGTATTCGTTTCGCCAATGTGAAGGACATAGCGAACATGCCGTTGTAATGAAGGGTCATACTCCGCACCAAAGATGTCTTTCATCATCCGTTCTTCCGCTTCTTTTTTCCGCTTAATTTCCGCTTGCTCTTCTCTCTGTTTTCTTTCCCTCTCCTGTAAATCCCTTTCGAACCTTGCTTTGTGCACCCTAGGGTCAAATGGAATTTCCGCCAAACTAACTAAGTCAGAAAGGTATTCCGCTTGAATATCCTCTATCATGTACCCCTCAACATCGTAGAGAAGCTGGGCAATGCTGCCTTTTACAAAAGAGGCCGATAATTTTTCCTTAAAGGTTTTTAAAAACTCATCTTTAAGTTCCAAAGGTAGTTCAGCTAATACTTTTTCTGGTATAAGTTCCGACAGGTAATCAGAAATTAAGCTTTCATAAACAAAGAAATAGGTTTGATACTCATAGGTGCTCCGGCCCCAATTTAATGTTTTATGAATATCACCTGTCAATTCTTCAAAAAAAGCAGCAACCGTTGTATAAGCAGACGGATTAAACGCACCTTGATCGACTAATTTTTCCTCAAGGGCAAAAGGATCGACAGCTTGAAACTTTACATTATTTCTCAGGTCGGCGGCTAGTTGTTGGGCAACGAAGTGACGAACATATAAATAGAAAAGGTCATATTGTTCTTCCAGAATACCAACAGCAGTATCTTCAATTTCGCTCCTAATTGCTTGCTTCTGTTCTTCAAGCTGTTTCTGTTCTGCGCGCTTTAAAAAATGGTCCTTTGCATCCAGATAACGTTTTTCCCAATTTTCTTCATATCCAGCGAAAGTTTCCTTTATCCAACCCATTGCATCGAAGGGCTGATACGTCCGCATCTCATCGCGGAAAAGCTTATTCAGTAATTTCCGGTCAACCCCTTGTACTTCAAACCCTTTTTCGCTTAAAAATTGCTTTTTTTCATTTTTGGGAACATCGTTGGTCGCTTTATTCAACCAAACATTCACCCAAATTTGTTCAATGTAATGGCTCCTGTCGGTTATGTATTGTTCGAAGGTTGGCAGCGTTTCTTTCGCTTCTAAATAGCGGTCAATATCTTCATATATTTTCGTTTTAGTATGTTCAATCGCTTGAGGGTAAATGGTTATTAATTTGCTCATGAATTTCCCTCCTTTTTAAATTTTCTTGAGATTATTTTACCACAAAACTAAAGACCGAACGAGTATTCGGTCTTATATATCATGTTGAATACAATATTGATCAACTAGATCTTCGATTTGATCTAGTTCCGGAAATTTCCCTGAAAACTGAAATTTTATTTCTTCGATAAATTGATCTTTGTTGTAGACGTGGACGGCTCCATTTTGTTGAATGACACTGTATTCCGGTACAAACCGATAACCGCTTCGTTCAATAGCCCCCATTTTGAGTCCCCTTTTTCATTTTTTTATAGTATAAGCAGAAATTTGGAAGCTAATCCGACGAAACCTTTATCGCGAAAAATTCGGCGGTAAAATGGTTTTATTTGCGGTTCCAACCTTTTTATTTGCGAATCGACCTGTTTTATTTGCGAATCGAAATTTACCATTAAAAAAGAGGACGGCACCTTTTGAGTACCGTCCCTACAAAGAAATTATGCTGTTGTATAAACCTCTTCTTTCTTCTGTTCATGGCGAATGGTTGCCTGCGCGGCAGCCAAACGAGCAAGCGGCACGCGGTATGGTGAGCAGCTGACGTAATCTAAGCCCGTTCTGTAGCAGAAATCAATTGAGCTCTTTTCCCCGCCGTGTTCGCCGCAAATACCTGTTTTTAACGAAGGCTTTGCTGTGCGGCCAAGTTTCACGCCTGTTTCTACTAGCTTACCAACGCCCTCTTGATCAAGTACCGCAAACGGATTTTCAGGAAGCACTTTATTTTCGATATATGCTTGTAAGAATTTGCCCTCTGCATCATCACGGCTGTAGCCAAAAGTCGTTTGTGTTAAATCGTTCGTTCCAAATGAGAAGAAATCAGCTTCCTCGGCAATTTGATCAGCAGTCAAGGCGGCACGCGGTATTTCAATCATGGTTCCGATTGTATACTCGATACTCTTACCCGTTTCTTCCTGAACAAGAACTGCTGCATCAATAACCAGCTGACGCATTTGTTTTAATTCATTCACATGACCAACAAGCGGAATCATGATCTCCGGCTGCACTTCCATTCCTTTTTCCGTTAATTTTGCCGCGGCATAGAAAATCGCTTTCGCCTGCATTTCGTAGATCTCAGGATAAATCATGCCGAGACGGCAGCCGCGGTGTCCGAGCATAGGATTGAACTCCTCTAATTGGCGGACCTTTTTCAGCAATAGCTCTTTTTTCGTCAATTCCGCTGATTCCGGATCTAAGATTTGCAGTTTAGTTACGTCCACTAACAGTTCTTCTTTATCTGGCATAAATTCATGAAGCGGCGGGTCTAGTAATCGGATTGTAACCGGTAATCCTTCCATTGCTTCAAAAATTCCTTCAAAATCACCCTGTTGCATTGGTAAAAGCTCTCCAAGTGCTTCCATTCTTTCCGAATAATTTTCCGCAAGAATCATTTTTTGGACAATTGGAATCCGTTTTAAATCCATAAACATATGTTCAGTCCGGCACAACCCTACACCGCCTGCACCAAATTCAAAGGCCTTCTTTGCATCTTCCGGATTATCCGCATTTGCACGGACACCTAATTTTCGTTCTTGGTCCGCCCATGCAAGTAACAGCTGGAATTCATCCGAAAGCTCTGGATCAATCATCGGAATTTCCCCTAGCATAATTTCCCCAGTAGAACCATCAAGCGTGATGATGTCACCATAGTTAACAACGGTGTCACCTACTGTAAAATGTTTTGCTTTCAAATCAATCTTAACGGCTTCGCATCCGCAAATACAAGCTTTCCCCATCCCCCGTGCGACAACAGCTGCATGGCTGGTCATTCCGCCGCGGCTTGTCAAGATTGCTTGCGAAGCAACGATTCCATGGATATCATCTGGTGTTGTTTCCGGTCTAACAAGAATCACCTTTTTGCCATCGTTGCCTAAAAGCTCCGCTTCATCTGCATCAAAGACGACTTGACCTGTCGCTGCTCCCGGTGATGCCGGCAAGCCTTTTGCTAAAATTCTCTTTTCAAACGTGTCATCAATGCGGCGGTGCAGCAATTGATTTAGTTGATCCGGATCCACACGTATCAGTGCGGTTTTTTTATCAATAATTCCTTCTTCGACCATTTCAACAGCAATTCGAATGGCCGCTTGCGCTGTACGTTTGCCATTACGAGTTTGCAGGATGAACAGCTGACCGCGTTCCACCGTAAACTCAATGTCCTGCATTTCTAGGTAATGCTGCTCGAGCCGTTTGCACGTATCGGCAAATTGCTTGTAAACATCCGGCATTTCATTCTTCAAAGCGGCAATTGGCTGTGGCGTGCGAATCCCTGCAACGACATCTTCTCCTTGTGCATTGATTAAGTATTCACCGTAAAGAACGTGCTCGCCCGTCGAAGGATTTCGTGTGAAGGCAACACCCGTACCTGAATCATCCCCCATGTTTCCAAATACCATGCTTTGAATGTTAACGGCAGTACCTAAGTGGTCCGGAATTTTATTCAGGCGGCGGTAAACAATCGCACGCTGATTATTCCAAGAATTAAAGACGGCATTAATCGCAAGAAATAGCTGTTCGTTCGGATTCTGTGGAAACTCTTTTCTAGTATGCTTTTTAACAATTGCTTTGTAGCCGATGATCACCTCTTGCCAATCCGGCGCGCTCATTTCCGGGTCAGAGGAATAACCTTTTTGTTCGCGTGTTTCTTCTAAAAATTGCTCAAAATAATAGGTATCAATTTCAAGCACGACATTACTGAACATTTGAATAAAACGGCGGTAAGAATCATAAGCAAACCGCGGATTATTTGTCAATTTAGCCACGCCGAGTACCGTCTCATCATTCATGCCAAGGTTTAAAATCGTATCCATCATTCCAGGCATGGAAAACACAGAACCGGAACGGACAGAAACAAGCAATGGATTTTGCGGATCACCAAGTTTCTTGCCCATTTTTTCTTCTAAACAGGTAAGCGCTTCTAAAGTTTGTTTCTCTACTAAAGCTGGGATTGTTTTGCTAGCTTCATAGTAAGCATTGCACGCCTGTGTAGTAATCGTAAATCCATAAGGGACCGGGAGGCCAATTCGTGTCATTTCGGCTAAGTTCGCACCCTTCCCTCCTAGCAGTTCTTTCATATCGCCATGACCTTCGTGAAATAAATATACCAATTTATCCATTATCAAAAACTCCTCTCTTTTTTTAATATGTCTAAAATTAACCCAGCCGTCTCTTCTATTGCCTTATTTGAGACATCAATAACTGGACAGCCAACGCGCTTCATAATTTTTTCAGCATGGTCAAGTTCCTCAAGTATGCGCTCAAAACTTGCATAATTTGCCTTTGAAGCTAATCCTAATGCCTTTAAGCGTTCCTTGCGAATCTCGTTTAATTTATCAGGCGAAATGATTAATCCAATACAATTTTTCCTTGGTATTTCGAACAATTCATCTGGTGGAGGTACTTCTGGAACCAACGGAACATTAGCTACCTTAAAGCGCTTATGTGCTAAATACATTGACAACGGTGTTTTAGAGGTCCTTGATACACCTATTAAAACAATATCTGCCATTGTAATTCCTCTCGGATCGCGGCCATCATCATATTTAACAGCAAACTCGATTGCTTCAATTTTACGAAAATATTCTTCATCTAGTTTTCTCATTAACCCGGGACGATGATGTGGCGGTTTTTTAAATCTAGTGACGAAAGCATTCATTAATGGACTTAGCAGGTCAACAGCTAATATTCCTTCTTCAAGTGCCCTTCTATCTAAGTAGTCCTTTAATGCGGGAATAACTATTGTATAGGCAATGATTGAGTGCTCTTTTTTTGCCAATAAAATGACATCTTCAATATCTTCAATGTCTTCCACATATGAATTTCGGCGAATCTCAACATGGCCGCCGTTAAACTGAGTGGCGACTGCTTTTACAACAAACTCAGCGGTTTCCCCAACCGAATCAGATATAACATAAACAACCTCTTTTTGTACCAAAATGGCAGCAGCTCCTCTTCGTCTCATCTTTCCATTATTTCTAAATAGGCGCGTGTGATCGTGGTTTTAGTGATCCGTCCTAACAGAAAATATGTATTCCTCTGCTCCTCTACTTCCTTCACAACAGGCAGGGAGTCAATATGATTATCAATCATTTTCTTCGCTGCTTCGAGCAAGGTTGCATCAGGCCGGATGGTGAAAATATTAGGCATCCTCGTCATAATGACACTAACAGGTAATTCATGGAGATTTTTATTTCCTAATGTTGCCCTGAGCAAATCCTTACGTGAGACTACCCCGGCTAAATGACCTCTAGAATCCACTGCGTATAGCGTACCGACATCCTCTAAAAACAATTGGACAATCGCATCATAAACGGCGGTTGATTTATCGACGACAATTGGATGTGCCTTATAATCGATAACTTGTTGATGGAGAAACTTTTCGGCTTGACGCTTCACTTCATAATTTTCATTGAAAAAATAGCCCACCCGCGGTCTCGCATCTAATTTTCCAGACATGGTTAAAATAGCGAGATCCGGTCTTAATGCAGCCCTTGTTAAAGACAGCTTTACCGCAATTTCTTGTCCGGTAATAGGTCCATTTTGTTTGACAATTTGGAGAATTTTATCCTGCCGTTCTGTAAGTTTAATCATTATCACCCCCTCGTTTTCGTTTAATGTGCCGTATTTATCAAGTTTTTAATAAATGTGCTATACTTATTTGTATATAGTATAGTACATTTAAGCGAAATCCGAAACAATTACTTTTATTTTTTTTGACAAATTATCAAACTATTTTAGAAATTCCTATGCAAAAAAAAATCCCGCCTGCAATGGCGGGATTTTCCTTAGTTATTTGTAAATGAAATTTTCCTGCAGTTGGTCCTTAAAACAAAAAAATCCCATAGCGTGAACTATGAAATCAAAATTTGCGTATATTTGGCAGGGGCAGTAGGAATCGAACCCACACTGAAGGTTTTGGAGACCTTAGTTCTACCTTTAAACTATGCCCCTAAAGTGGTGGAGGGGGACGGATTCGAACCGCCGAACCCGGAGGGAGCGGATTTACAGTCCGCCGCGTTTAGCCACTTCGCTACCCCTCCACATATAAAAAAATAAAACTGGAGGAGGAAGAGGGATTCGAACCCCCGCGCGGTATTACCCGCCTGTCGGTTTTCAAGACCGATCCCTTCAGCCAAACTTGGGTATTCCTCCAATATTAAAAAAAAGATTATAAACGAATTTTGGTAGCGGCGAAGGGGATCGAACCCCCGACCTTACGGGTATGAACCGTACGCTCTAGCCAGCTGAGCTACACCGCCAAAATAAAAGTAAAGAAAAAATATAACGTGTATTTTCTTTTCCATTAAGTTTTACAAANCAACTACCATCGGCGCTGAGAAGCTTAACTTCCGTGTTCGGTATGGGAACGGGTGTGACCTTCTCGCCATTACTGCCAGACTATATTCACTTGAGGTTTCATTCCCTCAAAACTAGATAATGCAGAAGAAGTGTTGTAAAAACGAGTTCGCTTTAAAAATTTGGTTAAGTCCTCGAACGATTAGTATCAGTCAGCTCCACACGT
>NZ_LDNB01000016.1 GCF_001026695.1 Neobacillus vireti | reverse complement strand
TATCACTGATTCCTTTTAATAGATCCGGTTTTATAGTGTACACTTTTTGGGGCGCAACGCACAGGCACCTATATCCAACCGAAACCTCAGCCATTATCTTATTATTATTGAGATTGATGAAACCAACGCTATTATTTATACTATTTGCAAAAATGAGAAGGTTATCTTCAGGGAGGTACAGCAGGTCTTTAACCCCTTTACCAACCTCAAATATTTTTTTAAGTTGCCCATTAATTAAATCAAGACTATACAAATATTCTTCATTCTCTCCAGAAATAACAACCTTGTTTTTATCCAGTTTTTGCATTGCTGTTATTCGATAGTCTAAATCATTTGTCGTAATTTCATTATTTTTCAAATTCACAAAAGAAATCTTTGATTCCTTTATGTGAGATACAATTAATTGTTCTTTTAATGAAGGAGGAACAGATATTCTATCCTTATTACACCCCATTAAGAGTAGGCAAAGAAGTATTAATACTATGATATTTTTTTCATCGAATCCTCCTTTCTATTTTATTTTATAAGTTTAAAATACGCCTGATAAGGATCAGGCGTAAACTTTTTTTATTGAACTTCAATCGAATTTTCTTGGTGAGTATGCAATTCACCTTTCTTAACATGGATTTTAACATGGTATTTACCAGTACTTTCAAAAGCAGTTTCTGCCTTATACTCACCGTCTTTACTTTCAACTGCATCGATAAATTCGTGTTTTTCTCCTTCACCTTTCCAAATTTCAAACCTTACTTCCGCATCAATTAACGGTAAATTTTCTTTTTGTAAATGGGCGGTTAATATCGTTTTATCTTTTACTTTAACAGAATCATCTGACATAAAATGGATCATTAAATCATCAATATGAGAATCGTTATGTTCTTGATGAGTTGCTTGAGTCTCATCATTGCTATTATCTCCAACTTTAAATTCTCTCTTAGGCATATTATGCATGTCTCTTGCTGTTACATGGGAGATAACATAATAAACACCCTCTTCTGGAAAACTTTTAGATATAGAATAGACTCCATTTCCTTTATGTTCTCCTTCAATCTTTTCATGCTCCTCCTTACCATTTTTCCAAACCTCAAATAACACTTCATCAGCATCATCAACTTTCTCATCACCCTGTGTTACCAATGCACTTATTGTTACTTCTTGATTTGGTTGAGGGTTATCAGTGTCTAAATTAATTTGGACCTCTAACATTTCAGGTATTTCGTCATTTTGGCTACTTTCACTATTATTTTTTTCATTACTACAGCCGGTAAAAATAATAATGATTGATAATAAAGTTAATATGTAAAATAATTTGCTTTTCATTTTTACACGTCCTTAGTCTAGTTTTTGAATATCATTAATAATTTTTTCATAAGGTACTTTGTACCAATGCTTTAAAAGATGTTTTAGCAAATTCTTGGATTTCTTCTTGTAAGTATCTAGAGAGGAAGTGCCGGTTTGAAAAGTCTGCTCCGAACTTATTCCCATACTCTTTTAAAGCAGCACTATTGTCATTTTTAGGATCAACACTAAAAGATACAACAGAAACATCAGAATCCAATTCATTCATTTTCTCTTGCAATTTTGCCATATTAGCAGTCATTGGAGGACACACAGTTTCACAATTGAAAAAACTAAAGTCTGCTATCCAAACCTTTTCCCTTTAATTCAGATAGAGATACTTTCTCATTATCCTGATTAATGAATGAGAAGTCTTGTACAGTAGAAATCTTATCTTTAGTGTCACCACAACCACCTAATATAAGAATTATGAAAATAAGAATAGTAAAGGTTTTGAACTTCATTCTTCACTCTCCTATCTCCCAGTCTATTCTCGGGTATGATTATAAGATAAGAATGTGAAATCATTGTGAAATACATCCATACTTCTATAAACATAAGCACATTTTTATTTTAAAAAAACTTGGTTAAGTCCCAAACCAATATGCCAAGACCTAACCAAGTACTAATAAATTCAATTAACTTACCCAATTAATCCACTAACTTCATATTTCTTTCACAATTTTATTTTACTATTTATCACAGTAGTTATTTTAACGCTTAACTTTTCTACATTTATTTTACTCTAAGAAATTGTGTGAAATTGTTACATGTTGAATTAGTTATAAAAATAACAAAAAGAAATAGAAGGAGATCAATATGAACACTAAAAATACGTTCAATCCATTTAGAAGACTTCATTTTTATGCTGCATGGTTTATTACACCCTTATTATTAACGCTGACTATTTCGGGAATCGGTTTTCTATTTTATCCTGAAGTCGAAAACAATATTTATAAAATGGAATTTTTCGGACAAAGTGATATTAAAGAAATGCAAAGCGTAGATGAGGCTATAAAAGAAATAGGTGACAAATTCGAAGGCTATACTGTTAGTAAAATCAGCCTAATGGACGAACCCTATAACAACAGAGTTACAATCATTAATGATAAAGGTGATTCTCGTTATATTTTTCTAGACAGTAACAATCAAATAGTTGCTAGTCAAAATACTAAATACACATACTCTAACTTTATGAGAAATTTTCATAGTTCTCTATTTACTGAGAGTACATTTATACGATATTTAGTCGAATTGACTGCTTGTTGGGCTGTATTTCTTATCGTATCTGGTATATATATGACTTTTAAAAAGAAGTTGCTTGTAAATAAGTCTAAAAAGGGAACTAACACGTTCAAATTTCAAAAAATTCACGCAATATTCGGACTAGCAATTGCAATACCATTAATTGTAATTGTGGTAACTGGCTTACCTTGGTCTGTATTTATGGGAAGTCATATTAGTCAATTTGGTGCAGAGCATCCTGAATTGGGTAGAACGGAATTGCGGTATAATCCCCCGCAATCTGATGTTGATGAGATACCATGGGCTACTAGAAGTATAAGTCAGCCTGCTTCAAATCATGATAATCATCACCATAGTAGCAATACATATACAAATATTCCGGGTCAACAAACCCTAGAAGGAATCATGAAGGAATCTCAAAATGAAAATATTCCGAGACCGTACTCAATCGTCTATCCTTCAGATGAAACAGGGGTATTCACTGTATCAAAAGGAAGTAATACAGGTGTCACTGGATTAGATGTTAGTCCATACGAAGAAACTACTGCTTACTTTGATCAGTATTCTGGTAAATTAATTGCTAAAATAAACTTCGATGATTATGGAATTATAGGTAAATGGTTTACTTGGGGAATTCCCCTTCATGAAGGACACTTATTTGGAGTCGCAAATAAAATAATCAATTTAGTTGTTTGTATTGCATTCCTTGTAGCCATTGCATTAGGCTTTGCCTCATGGATGAAAAGAGCAAAATTTGATAATTTAGATTTGCCAAAAAGAGTAAATAAACCTTGGTCTATCGGCCTGATAATTACACTGTTAATACTTGGGATACTAATGCCTTTATTTGGTATATCTATACTAGTAATATTTATTATTGAAAGTATCCTCTACTATTCTAAAAAGAATAACTACGCTTGATAAATTAGGTTTTTATTAAAAGTTTAAGTTTACTATTGTTAAATTAGAATAAAGTTTGCAGAAGCGAGGAATCACGTTCACCCCTTGCCACATCTAACTTCAAAGGCATTACTCAACTTATTCCATGAGAATAAAGTTTGCTTAAACATAGTGGAGAGATCACCATACTAGAGGAGTGACAAAACCTAATTAGGGCACCTAACGGTGCCCCCTGTACCATAACCGATTCTTGCCTTCTAATTAGGTGCCTATGCAATTGGATTTTTTATATTTGTTGGAATTGCCGAAATTGGTGGAGGGGGATCTTATTTGGCTATGGTTAAGAGAAGGTAAGCCATTTTATTGGAGTGTTTACGGGGGCGTAGCCTTGGCGTAATAATGTGGTAATTACTACATTTCGAACATTCCCATGCAGAGTATATGCTGCCATGGAGGAGTCCTTCCGTATATGAGGATGGGGTATAACTGATTTATACGATTGGATAGATGCTGGTATCTGTTTAGTGGGTGTTTCAGTAATGATATTCGCACCTCGCCAATAAATGAGGTATCGAAGATACCTTTCATCCATCTGCATCATACCTAGCACCTTACGGTTTCTCCTTTACCTCCGTCAGTCCCATACTTACCACGTTACCGATACATAATTATTTATTTTTATTTTTATTTATTTCTTTATGGGCGAGTGCTTATGTCTGAAGCATATTCTACGTTTATGGACGTGGACTTCCCTTGAAAGATGGAGCACACTACTATATCTTACGGTTTTGCCTTACCACCTCCATCCCCATAATTACCTATTTAGCTGTTATTTACGTGGTACCTCCCCTTCCTCACCCCTATCCCCCTCAAACCCTTTCGGCTCTAAGCCCCACGCCCTCTTTCCCCCTTCTTTTTTCTGCTAAAAAGTTGGTACCAAAAACTGACGTTTTTCTCGATTTTCGCCTCTTCTCTCCATTCTGGCTTGCATCGAATATTCCGACAATGTAAAAAAGTTTTTCCCGGAATTGGGAGAAAGAATCAAGAGAAAAGAATGGATAAAGTGAACGAATACCTAATGGAAAACGCCTGAAAAGAACAGAAAGTAACGGTCATGTTAGTGTAGGAATACTTGATAATTATTATATTGAACCCCAAAACTTAAAGTGCTACAATATAGGAACAAACGTTCTTTAAAGGGGGATACTAAAATGCAACTTTATATTTACGATGACAGTTTCAAAAATAAAATTGAATATTATGAATTGACTGAGGAACAACTTCGCTCTACTGGACATCCCAAGGATTGTATAAAATTATCAAACGAAGATTCTGACCGATATTCAATCTTGGCAATTGAAGAAGATAAACTTGTAAATTTTTTCGTTTTACATAAAAATGAAGGGGTAAAACCATATTCTTCTAATAATAATTCAATATTATTAAGAGCATTTTCAACCGATTTCCGTCATCAAGGAAGGGGCTATGCGAAAAAGTCATTAATGCTTTTACCAGAGTTTGTTAAAGAGAATTTTAGTGAAACAAATGAAATCGTATTAGCTGTTAACCTAAAAAATGAAGCCGCACAGGGACTATACAAAAAATGTGGATTTGTAGATGAAGGGGTTCGGAAAATGGGGAAAAAGGGTGAGCTTATTATAATGAGTTACTATTTATAATTTTTAGGCGATGTTAGAGTTAAAAATTAGAAAGATGTTGTGTGAAATATTGCACTTAAGCTAAACCAGCTAATAGTTTGTCAATATTTTTCACTAAAAAACTTATATTACCCATGCTATACTAAAAATGTTCATGCCAAATAACCTTCCTCTATCTTATAATTGGAAGGTTTTGTTGTATTTAGTTAGATATAGTTTTTACTCTATATCTTGGAAAGTAGTTCCGCTTTTTAATAAGGCGAAAATCCAATGTAAGAGCTTATTAACACATGCAATAACTGCTACTCTGAAGGGTTTTCCTTCTTCACGTTTCTTATCGTAGAACTCTCTTAGCCTTTTATTGCGTGGAATAATTTCTTCAGTCGTTTTCTTTTTACGGGCATCACGAATTCCGCTTTGAACAGCCATATATAGGGCATGGCGAAGTCTACAAGACCCTCGTTTTGTAATTCGGTTAACGGATGCAGTAAACTTACCTGAAGAGTACACACTAGGATCAATCCCAGCGAATGCAACCAGCTTTTTGGCATCTTTAAACCGATCTATCTCTCCAATTTCAGAAATAATCGTTGCAGCGATTTTTTCTCCAATACCAGGGATAGATTGGAGGATCTTATACTCTTCAATTTCTTTAGCGAGGGCATCTATTTCATTCGCAATCTGTGATAGTTGCTCTTGGTATTGAAGAACAATTTTGATTAAGATCTCAAGGTTAAATATATGACTCTTATATCGATTGTGCTGAAAAGGATTACGAAGGGCTGCGTCTCTTAACTTCTGTGCTTTTTCTTTTGCCCAAAGATCTGAACGACTCATACATAACGATGCTATTTTATCTGTTAACTCTCTCTCACTTACACTTAATACTGCCTCAGAAGTAGGGAATGCTAGTAAAGTAAGCAATGATACTTTTGAATAGAGGCTTCCAAATACACCTCGATACTCAGGAAATACCTGATCGTTTAAAGAGTGCAACTGCAACTTTGTTTTCCTGATATTTCTGCAATACTCTCTTGTTGTCTTGTTAGATTACGGAGGTTTAAGAGTTGAATTCCACGCATTTTATAAGTATATAGCTGTATTATAGTCCTTCCCCACCCCCCTTTCTCTATTATCCCCCTCAAACCCTTTCGGATCTAAGCCCCACACCCACTTTTCCCCTTCTTTTTTCTGCTAAAAAGTTCTTCCCTCAAATGCCTCTTTTTTCTCAATTCCTCCTCTTCCCTCCATTCTGGCTTGCATCGAATATTCTGACTATGTAAAAAAGATCTTCCATAACGGAGAGAAGAATCCAGAGAAAAGAATGGAAAAAGTGAACAGATTCCCAATGGAAAACGTCTGAAAAGAACCGAAACCCTACGGGTTTATACAGTGGGGAAAACAACGATATTGGAAAAAGGAGATGGGAGAAAAGACGGCTAAAATCCTTATTGGACAAGGGATTGAGGGCGTATTGGGCATACAGAAAAAGACTGGACCACTATTGGATCCAGCCTGATTTTGTATTGATTTTGCATTTAATCAAACGTTTGATTAACGGTTCTTTACATAATGATGTGGCTGCCTGTTCCGCCTGGATTCCCTACCGGTCGGGTACCGACTATGTGACAGTGGGTACCAACTATAAAGCAGAGGGAAGAGGAAAGATACAGCTATATAAATAACTTGTATAAGTTTTTACCTTTTACTCCACAGTCACCGATTTCGCAAGGTTACGTGGTTTGTCGACGTCGCAATCGCGGTGTAGTGCTGCGTAGTAAGCAATTAATTGCATTGGTATGACAGAGATAAGCGGTGTTAATAATTCATGTACTTCTGGGATGACGAAGCTGTCTTCGTCCATATTTAGACCCTTCATCGAAATGATGCATGGGTTTGCTCCGCGGGCAACGACTTCTTTAACATTTCCACGAATACTTAAGTTGACACTTCCTTGAGTAGCTAGAGCAATTACTGGTGTCCCTTCTTCAATTAAAGCGATGGTACCATGCTTTAATTCTCCGCCGGCAAAGCCTTCCGCTTGGATATAAGAGATTTCTTTTAGCTTTAGGGCACCCTCTAAGCTTACATAATAGTCAACACCACGTCCAATGAAGAAGGCGTTGCGTGTTACCGATAAAAATTCTCTTGAAATGTGCTTGAACAACTCTTTTGAATCGCAAAGAACTTCCATAGCATTTGCAATAATGCCAAGCTCATGCATCAGATCAAAATTGACTTCAATGTTTTGGCTTTTGGCTGTCACATCAGCCAAAATAGCTAAAACCGCTAGCTGTGCTGTATAGGCCTTTGAAGACGCAACCGCGATTTCAGGTCCTGCATGTAACAATAGCGTATAATCCGCTTCACGTGAAAGAGTCGAGCCTGGAACATTGGTAACCGTTAACGTACGATAGCCCATTTCTTTCACTTTAACAAGCACGGCACGGCTGTCCGCCGTTTCTCCGCTTTGAGAGATGAAGATAAACAACGGCTTCTTCGTTAAAAGCGGCATGTTGTAAACAAATTCACTGGCAATGTGAACTTCAACCGGAAGTTTCGCGATGCCTTCAATGAACTGTTTTCCTACTAGACCGGCATGATAAGAAGTTCCAGCAGCAATGATATATACACGATCAGATTCGTTCATAGCGCTGATGATTTCAGGGGCAATTGTTAATTCCCCTTGCTCATTTTGATACATTTGAATGATTTTACGCATTACAAGCGGCTGCTCATCAATTTCTTTTAACATATAGTGCGGGTACGTACCCTTTTCAATGTCACTGGCGTCAAGTTCAGCTGTATATGGCTCACGGATCATGATTTCACCGTTAAGATTTTGAATCGTTACCTCATTCTTTGTGACGATAACGATTTCTTTGTCCATTAATTCTACGTATTGGTCAGTCACTTGCAGCATCGCCATCGCATCACTAGCAACAACATTAAAATCGTCACCTAGGCCAACAAGAAGCGGGCTTTTATTTTTTGCCACATAGATGGTTTCATCGTCCTGTTCATCTAAAAGTGCAAGAGCGTAAGAACCATGTAAAAGGGTGAGGGTTTTACGGAACGCTTCTAAAACCTCTAGTCCTTCCTGAACAAACAGCTCAATTAGCTGAACAATGACTTCTGTATCTGTTTCACTGATAAAGGTAACGTCTGTTAAATATTCACGCTTTAAAATGTCATAGTTCTCGATCACGCCGTTATGGACAAGCGTAAAGCGCCCAGAAGTGCTTTGATGAGGGTGAGAATTTACTCTGCTTGGAATACCGTGTGTTGCCCAGCGTGTATGGCCAATCCCGATGTTTGCCACTACATCCCCATTAACAATTTCGCGTAAATCCGCAATGCGGCCTTTTTCTTTAAAAACATGAACGCCGTTTTCGTTTTTAAGGGCAATACCTGCCGAATCATAGCCTCTATATTCAAGTTTTTCTAAACCTTTTAGTAAAATCTCTTTCGAGTCGTCCTGTCCAATATATCCAACAATTCCACACATTTTTTGTGTCCTCCCTAATTTAGGGGGCAAGGTGCTTCTGGGGCGAACTTGCCCCCTTATCTCTGTTTTTTTGTAAGGTATCTGTCTATACCTGTTTAAACATTGTGTTTAGTATGCGCATTTTCTTCTCTTTGTGCACAGAGTTGCCTCCATGTTTTAAAGAAGAAATTTTCGGTTGTGCGTCTCCAACCGGGAGGTATCCGCCGAATTTTCGATAAACCTCCACCTCGTCAACTAATCAAACCGTCTGATGATTAGTTCAGGCGCTTTTAAAATACTGATTCCTCCCGCTACCCTCCTTTCAAAGAAACCTATCAAATACTGCTTTTAAATAGCAAAGCAGATTAATATTACATGATTTGTCAGTCGTCCGTCAATAAAAAAAATAAATGTTAAAACTTTGTTCAAAAACCATACATAATATAATATGCATAAGGGGGAAATTTCGTTCCCTTATGCATATTTATTGTACCTTATTCTTTTAATTCCATTTCTTCTTTCACTACTGTGACGATGCGGTTCACATAGGATTCACATAGTTCTTCTGTTGAAGCCTCTGCCATCACGCGGACAAGCGGTTCTGTACCTGATGGGCGGACAAGGATTCTCCCGTTTCCGGCCATTTCCGCTTCCACCTGATCAATAATCTCTTTTACTCGAGGATTATCGGTCACATGATGTTTATCCGTTACTTTTACATTCACAAGCTTTTGCGGAAATTTCTTCATTTCGCCAGCAAGCTCTGACAATGTCTTTCCAGTAGCCTTCATAATATTAACTAATTGCAGCCCAGTTAACAAGCCGTCACCTGTGGTGTTATAGTCCAAGAAAATGATATGGCCTGATTGTTCGCCGCCGAGATTATAACCATTTTTCTTCATTTCTTCAACAACATAACGGTCACCAACAGCTGTTGGTACACTATGGATGGCATGATTCTCAAGCGCTTTATAAAAACCAAGGTTGCTCATGACAGTTGAAACAATCGTGCTTTGCTTTAAACGACCGTTTTCTTTCATGTATTTGCCGCAAATATAAAGGATTTGATCGCCATCAACAATATTTCCTTTTTCATCAATGGCAATCAAACGGTCGCCATCGCCATCAAAGGAAAGTCCGACATCTGCCCCTTTTTCCTTCATCATGGCAGCAAGTGCTTCAGGATGAGTCGAACCGACACCTGCATTGATATTTAATCCATTTGGTGAGGCACCCATTGTTGACAGGTCTGCATCCAAATCAGCAAATAAATGCGTCGCAAGCGAAGATGTTGCCCCGTGTGCACAATCCAAAGCAATATGGATGCCAGAGAAATCTTCCTCAACAGTATTTTTCAAGTATTGCAGGTACTTTTGCCCGCCTTCAAAATAATCCATCACCTGACCAAGGTCTTCACCGGTTGGGCGAGGCAATTGATCCTCTGGCATATCGATTAGTTCCTCGATTTCTTCCTCTTGCTCATCGGAAAGCTTAAATCCATCAGAACCAAAAAATTTAATCCCATTATCGGCCACTGGATTATGTGAGGCTGAAATCATTACGCCTGCCTGGGCTCCTAACGCTTTGGTCAAATAAGCGACACCAGGAGTTGATATCACTCCGAGGCGCATGACTTCTGCCCCAATTGATAGCAATCCTGCCACAAGCGCCCCTTCCAGCATATGTCCGGATATCCGCGTGTCACGACCGATTAATACCTTTGGACGATTCTTATCTTTCGTTAACACATATCCGCCAAAACGGCCTAATTTAAAGGCTAGCTCAGGGGTTAATTCACTATTTGCTACTCCTCGCACCCCATCGGTACCGAAATATTTTCCCATTATAAAAATCTCTCCTTCAATATAAATTGCTGGATATTAGGCATTATTTTTTGAAATTGTAATTTTCGCTTTTGCTTTATCAGGTTTCCACTTTACATTTGGCGGACCTTCCACCTGAATATTTACTTCATGGTCCCCCTCCGATAAACTAGTCAGGTCAATATAGACCGAAAAGTCATCAGGCTTCAAAGAGCTTAATGCTGCGGTTGGACCATTTATTAATAAATTTATCAACTGATTTTCCGGGTCAATAATCTCCGCTTGATAATCTTCGGATAAGCCCTGAATTTTCACCGGAATATCTGATAAGGTCTTCTCTTCCTGCTTATTGACATTTACAACCACAGTTACTTTTACCGTTTGCGGGCTGACCTTGGTAATCCCATTTGAGATGATCACAGGTAAAGTAAGGGTTGTATTCTCGGTAATTTTACTAATATCTACTTCCACTCGGACATTTTCCGTCGTCTTCAGCACATCTTCTTGTCCCATAATAGTCGCTTCATTTGTATCAAGTTCTATCGATTGAATCGTTACACCCTCTTGGGCTGTTCCTTTTCTCACAATATTAATCGGAACGGTCTTGGTGATACTTTTTACAGGAATCGTAACCTTAACTGCCTTAGGTTCCACCACGACATTTAACTTATTTAAATCTTTGTCTAGAACTTGGATTGGAGCTTCTCTAGTAATGGATTCTTTCAGTTTACCTTTCCCATCAATGGTGGCCTTTACATAGGAGATTCGGTCAATCACACTTTTAGCGCCGGTTATTTTCACTTTATTTGGCTCAACAACAGGCTGCCCTGCGGAATAGCCCTCTTCTATCTGGCCAGAATTAAATTCTGCCTCGACTTTGAATTCCTTAGTAATTTTCTCCTGAACCGTTACGGTAACACTGTCTGGGCTTAGGGTTGCAGACAATTTATCAGATAAATCTCGTATTTTTAGTTTCACTTTCTGTTTGCCGATCTTTGCATTTTTCAAATCGAGATAAACCTCGAAGTTCTTTGATGCCTTGGCTGCCTGAACATGGGTTTTCGGTCCTTTTAGGGTTATATCGATTGTGCTGGGAATTCCAGACACGACTAAATTCTCCACATCATAATAAACTGTTACAGGAACATCCGTTATTGTTGCGGTCGATTGTCCCCCCGGCACATAGACATCTGTAATCTTCTTGCCTGTATGTGGTACCGAAGAATACAAGAGCACGGCTAATAACAAGGCAAGGATTTTGATAAACCAAGGATTATCCATCCATTTATCCATTATTCTTTCCCCTCCAGTTCCAACGAGCGGAAGAAGCCTGTTTCGTTTTGTTATTGATTAATAATACGCTTGTCAGTAATTCTCTCAATCCCTCTGTATTTACATCGCGATGAAGTTCGCCATTCTTTGTAAGTGAGATATTTCCCGTCTCCTCTGATACGACGACGGTTACACTATCCGTGACCTCACTTATTCCTAATGCCGCGCGATGCCTTGTCCCCAGTTCCTTGGAGATAAATGGACTTTCCGATAACGGAAGATAGCAGGCTGCAGCCGCAACATTATTTCTTTGAATAATCACAGCTCCATCATGAAGCGGTGTGTTCGGGATGAAAATATTAATCAACAGTTCCGAAGAAATGGTCGAGTTTAATTGGATACCGGTTTCTATGTAATCACTCATGCCCGTTTCTCTTTCAATCGATATTAAAGCACCAATGCGGCGCTTTGCCATATAATCCGTTGCTTTAATGATCGCTTCTATAGCCTTTTCCTGATCATCGTCATCCGGATTACTGCTTCTCGAGAAGAATCGTCCCCTCCCTAACTGCTCAAGGGCACGACGCAGTTCAGGCTGAAAAATAATAATAATCGCAAGAAACCCGTATGTTATCACTTGCTCCATCATCCAGCTTAACGTTTGTAAGCCGAGAAACTCACTGACAACTCTGACAAGAAGAATGACCAGTATACCTTTTAATAACTGGACAGCCTTGGTTCCCTTTATCACGTTAATCAGCTTATAAATGACATACCACACGAGGACAATATCAACAATACTAGCTAAATACTTCCATATTGTGAAATCAGCAAACGGCATTGTTTTTCCTCCGTAACTTTCTAAAAACGTAGATTGAATACAACTTACTCATTATAACATAAATACTCCATGTACTTATTATATCTATATCTATCTCCTAAAAAAAACAAATCACTCGTTAAAGAAGAGTGATTTGCCATTTATTCGGTTTCCGGCTGGTCGAAGATATCAATGACTTCTTGTGCTGTTTTCTTCATATGATACCAAACCCAGTCGAAGACCTCATTAACTTCATCAATTTGACCGGTAACATGGCCCGCAGATGCCAGATATTTTTCTCCATTAATGACCGTCACATTGCCTTTAATTTCACCTTCAATTTCCAACTTTCCATTTCGAACAATAACATCGCCATTGACGGTTTCCCCTT
Source organism: Neobacillus vireti (assembly GCF_001026695.1). Classification (GTDB taxonomy): domain Bacteria; phylum Bacillota; class Bacilli; order Bacillales; family Cytobacillaceae; genus Neobacillus; species Neobacillus vireti. The sequence continues at coordinate 3,228 of NZ_LDNB01000016.1, read as the reverse complement.
TAGGAACTATGACAGTATTATTTTTAACAACTAAGTTCTTTTGCTTGGAAACGGAAAATTCCCGGTCCTGATTCCAAGTGGAATATAAGCTTCCCATCATTAATACCAAGAATAGCGAGGCGGCCGCCAGCATTGGATGATTTTTCAGCCACCGCCCCAATTTAACCTTCTTCTTCTCCTTAGGTAATCGGGAAAGGACATTAGCCGTGAAATTATCTGGTGCCTGCATATGTGAAATGCTTTTTACGAAAGCAATCGTCTTTTTTAATTCATTGAAAATTGTTTCACACTCTTTACAAGTTTGGAGGTGATCTCTTAATATTTGTTCCTTATCAGGTTCGATTTCCTCGTCTAAATATTCATGCATTAGTTCGATGATTTGTTCTGGACACATATTTTGTTACACCTCTTATCACACATATTGTAATTGTTGTCTTAAAGCTTCCCGGCCGCGGTGAATTCTTGTTTTCACTGTTCCTAAAGGTAAATCAAGAATTTCACTAATTTCATTTAAGGACAACTCTTCAATATATTTTAGTACAATGGCGGATCGATATTTTTCAGGCAGTTTTAATATTTCCTTCTGGATTGTTTCATGAAGCTCTAAACTTTCCACCTCGTTTTCTGGCAGCGGCGTCTTGTCGGGAATTTGCGAATACATCGTTAACCCCTCTGTTCCAGCCACTTCTGCATCTAAATAATAATCCGGTTTCTTTTTTCTAATTCTGTCAATACAAAGATTGGTTGCAATTCGAAAAAGCCAAGTCGAAAACTTTAAATCTTGGTTAAAGGTATGGATATTAACAAAAGCTCGGATAAAAGCTTCCTGTGCCATATCCTCTGCTTCATGCCGGTTCCCGAGCATTCGAAAACACAGCTGATAGACACTGTTTTTATATATTTCAACGATTTCACCAAAGGCATTTTGATCACCTTTAATGACTTGTTTAATTCTCTTTTTTACAATAGCTTCCATTAAGTTTCCTCAGCTCCAATGCTGCTATACGATAATACGAATCGCTAGCAAAAAGGTTTCGCTTTAAACGAAAAATTTATCCACATCCTTAATATTAACAAATATTTACTAACGTGGTGAAATAATTAGATTGAAGATTTTTTGGCTTGGAGGATAGTATTAGGAGATTATGAAAAAACAGCTGCTTTTTATGGAAGCAGCTGCTTTTTGTTTATAATAATTTTTCACCAAATAATGAACCCATTAATCCAACAGCAATTGAAGCTGTTTTATTCTTATCGTCTAAGATTGGATTAACTTCCACAAATTCTGCTGAGGTTATGATTTTTGCTTCTTCTAGCATTTCCATAGCCAGATGGCTTTCCCTGTAGCTAATCCCGCCAATAACAGGTGTGCCCACCCCTGGTGCATCATTTGGGTCTAAGCCATCCAAATCAAGTGAGAGGTGGACGCCGTCGGTTTTATCCTTAAAATAGGAAATTGTTTCCTCCATTACCTTCGCCATGCCCATGCGGTCAATTTCATGCATCGTATAAACTTTAATTCCTGTTTCTTTAATTAAAGCCCTTTCGCCTTCATCCAAAGACCTTGCTCCAATAATAACTATATTCTCTGGCTTTACTTTTGGAGAATAGCCTCCAATATCTGTTAATGCCGGGTGCCCTAATCCAATGCTGGCTGCTAACGGCATCCCATGAATATTACCGGAAGGGCTTGTCTCAGCTGTATTCAAATCACCATGAGCATCATACCAGATTACACCAAGATTCTTATAGTGTTTCGCAACACCAGCTAATGTTCCAATCGCAATGCTGTGATCTCCTCCGAGTACAAGTGGAAATGAGCCTGATTGAATAGCTTCATCTACTTTTTTAGCAAGCAATTCATTTTTTTCGGCAACTAAGTCTAAATTTCTTAAATTTGATTCTTTATCAACGACCACTTCCGGTCTGCCAATTGGTATATCACCTAAATCGTGGATGTTATCAAATAGCGGCTTAAGTCGTTCATTAATCCCAGCATAACGGATGGCACTCGGCCCCATATCAACCCCGCGCCGCATTTGACCTAAATCCATCGGCATCCCAATAATCGATAATTTCTTGCTCATAGTAAATTCCCCCCAACCCCTTTATATCTACTATTTTAACCGCTTACATAGAAATGACTCAACTCGACAGAGTTGTGTATATATATGCGGTGGGATGGACTGGGCCTCATGGATTGAACCACTTTCCGAAATCGCAAAATAAAAACCTAGGGATAAATATCCCTAGGTTTTTATTTTGTATGAGCCATGAAGGACTCGAACCTTCGACCCTCTGATTAAAAGTCAGATGCTCTACCAACTGAGCTAATGGCTCATGGCTGGGCTAGCTGGATTTGAACCAACGCATGTCGCAGTCAAAGTGCGATGCCTTACCGCTTGGCTATAGCCCAATAATATTATTAGTTTGTCCAGTTTTTTTAAAAATATGAATGGTGGAGGGGGACGGATTCGAACCGCCGAACCCGGAGGGAGCGGATTTACAGTCCGCCGCGTTTAGCCACTTCGCTACCCCTCCATATTCAATTAAAAAACAAGGTGCCGGCGAGAGGACTTGAACCCCCAACCTACTGATTACAAGTCAGTTGCTCTACCAATTGAGCTACCCCGGCAAAAAAAAGTTTAAAAAAATGGTGGAGGATGACGGGATCGAACCGCCGACCCTCTGCTTGTAAGGCAGATGCTCTCCCAGCTGAGCTAATCCTCCAAAATATATGGTGACCCCTACGGGATTCGAACCCGTGTTACCGCCGTGAAAGGGCGGTGTCTTAACCGCTTGACCAAGGGGCCATAATTATTAAAATAGGTAAGCTTCCAAGCGGGCTCGAACCGCTGACCTCTTCCTTACCATGGAAGTGCTCTACCTACTGAGCTATGGAAGCATAGCTGAATTTCTTGATGTAATAAAAGTGGCTCCGCAGGTAGGACTCGAACCTACGACCGATCGGTTAACAGCCGATAGCTCNGGCAGCGTCCTACTCTCACAGGGGCGCATGCCCCAACTACCATCGGCGCTGAGAAGCTTAACTTCCGTGTTCGGTATGGGAACGGGTGTGACCTTCTCGCCATTACTACCAGACTATTATTAAGACATTTACTATTATAATGTCTTTTTGAATTTTTGCAAGAGAAATTTTTTCATTCCCTCAAAACTAGATAATGCAGAAGAAGTGTTGTAAAAACGAATAATCATTAGGATAAGTCC
>NZ_LDNB01000015.1:137896-184377 GCF_001026695.1 Neobacillus vireti | reverse complement strand
ATATTTGACATAACAAAATTTGGTTGAAAACATTGTTTAGCAAATTTACACAAAATCAAGGACTTGACTCAAAAAATAGACTTCTTTCTCAAAATAATAAAGGAAATTACCTGTGCCAGGCTAATCGCCTGGCTTTTAGTCTATCTAGGAGGTGAATCGGAAGGGTATACGGGTAAAAGGAGAAAAGTGACGGGTAAATCAGCAAAATAGACGTATAAATCTTGAATTTAGAAGGATAAATTCGGTAAATTATCCAATGCGACGGATAACGTAGACCCCATCCTAAAAGGGCAACTAAAATTCATAAATCAGTCACAATTAATGTCGATTTTTGCAGGAATATGAAAGATAAAAACGGAAATATGGTGTAAATAAGAAAGGAGTGGGTGTTTTTGATCGCTCAAGAAATTTGTCTAACACCGAGAATGGAAAAGCTGGAGGCTCTTATCAGGAGATTATTTACTTCTCATCCAAAATGGGCAGAGGCAGCAGCAGAATATAAAAGGAGAATGGCTGGATACCGAGGAGAGAAATCGCTGGACTTCCATTTAAGTATGCTTCCTGACACTCAATACCTTATTTTTCATGGACTTCGTTTATTATACGGGGGATTCTACTTCCAAATTGATATCCTTCTTCTATGTTCAACTTTTGCGGTAGTCCTTGAGGTCAAAAATATGTTTGGCGAAATATCTTTTGAAAAGGATTTTAATCAGACCAAATGGAAAAAAAACGGTGCAGAAGAAAGAATAAAAAACCCAGTTTTACAAGCAAAGTTGCAGGCAAGAAAGCTGCGACATTGGCTGCAGGAACACAATTGTACCGAGGTTCCAATTCATTATTTTTTTGTAAATAGTAATGAAAAAACAATCATAAAAACGGAATCTAGAAACGAACAGCTTATTCAGCACATTTGCAACAGCGAAAATGTTTTAGAGAAAATAGAACAAATAGCAAAATATTATAAAACCGATAAATTAGACAAAAAAGAGTTAAAAAAAATAAAACGACTTCTTTTAACAAACCACACTCCAGATAACCCAGATATCCTTAAAGCCTTCAATTTAACTCCAAAAGATATCCCTACCGGCGGCCAATGCCCAGAATGCAACACCATACCAATGGTTTATATAAAAGGAAAATGGTGTTGTTCAAAATGCAAAACAATCTCCAAAACAGCACATATTCAAGCCGTCAAGGATTATTTTCTTTTAGTAAAACCTACGATAACGAATGCGGAACTCTGCCTATTTCTTCATATTGACTCCCCTAATGTAGGATATAAAATCCTAAAATCGATGAATTTGCCGTACTCAGGAACGTTTAAAAACCGGGTGTATCACCAGCCTGAAAAACAATGGGACATTCCACAGCGCGGTGCCAAGTCGAGAAAATTGCCGACTTCGTTTGTATAACATGTTTGCCAAAGAAACTTTTATCAAACATAGCGTTACAATTAAATTACCATTTGGGATTTTCTTGTTACTTTCAAAAAAAACTGCCTATTTAGTAGGGCAAACTAATATTCAGACCTAGACGAATCAAACAGCCAGCAAAAAATAAATTTTGCTGGCTGTTTCTTACGCAGTAAATTTAGTAACGACAGTTTTTTTAATAAAAAACGAAACGATGATTAAAAAGCCAATCGTTACAATGCTTACCGAAGAACCGATGACGTTATTTGAATTTAACAAAAATCCAATAAAGATAACGCTCAAAGATAGAATAGCGAAAATGGTGGTATATGGGAACCATCTCACTTTAAAAGCTGGTTGGTTTTTGTATAGCGGTCGCAGCTTCAACTGTGCGGCACAAATACTAATCCAAATGAACATGACGGTAAAACCTGGAATCGTCATGAGATAGCCGATTACCTCACTTGGTGTCAGATAGGCTAAGTAAAGGCCGGCTAAAATACAGACACTCGTGATGATAATCCCAGTTAGCGGGATTCCCTTTGAGGATACTTTTGCTAACTTTTTAGGTGCAACACCGCTTTGTGCCATTGAAAACAACGTTCGTGATGTTGCATAAATTCCGGAATTTGCGGCCGAAAGCACTGCTGCCAACAGGACAAAGTTCATAATATGGGCCGCTCCTGGCAACCCGGTGCTGCTGAAAACCTGAACAAACGGACTGTCTGCACCTGTGACCTGGTCCCAAGGCATGATGCCACAAATAATGAGAATTGGTAAAATATAAAAAATGATAACGCGCCAAACAGCTCCTTTAATAATCGTTGGCAAAACGCGCTCCGCATCTTTTGTCTCAGTTACAGCTACCCCGATTAATTCTGCCCCGCCATAAGAAAACATGACTACTAAAAAGGCGCTGAACGTTCCAGCGAATCCGTGTGGGAAGAAGCCGCCATGTGCTGTGTAGTTCGAAAATGGATCGTGTACCGTACTAGGAATCAAACCAAATAGCAGCATGCAGCCCAAAATGATAAAAGCAACTAAGGCAATTATTTTAATCCCAGCAAACCAAAATTCCATTTCCCCGTAATATTTTACTTGAAATAAATTGATGCCAACGATAATAACCGCGCAGAGAAAGCTAAGTAGCCATAACGGAATCGAAGGAAACCAGAATTGCAGGAAGCTACCCGCTGCTAATAGTTCAACGACGGTTACGATAATCCAGTTAATCCAGTAAAGCCATCCGACGAGAAAGGAAACCTGGAAGCCAAATGCTTTGTTTACTAAATGTTGCACATTTAAATTTGGAAAGGCTAAGGCCATTTCCCCTAAGGCAGCCATAATAATAAATAGCAAAAGCCCGCCAATTAAATAGGCAACGACAACACTTGGTCCGGCAATATTTAACGTGTCAGAGCTCCCTTTAAAAATCCCTGTTCCAATCATGCCTGCTAAAGCGATGAACTGAACATGCCGCGGCAATAATCCCTTTTTTAATTCCTGATGCTTATTTTCCATGATGAACCAACTCTCTATTTTACTTAGACGCTTTTAAGCGCTAAAGTATTTTTATACTAATATAGCATAAATTGAATGGCTGTCAATTAGAATTGAGATTCACAATAGTTTTTTGAAAAATACAAAATAGCACGCGTTTGGCTCGCGTGCTATTTCTATGTTTATATTCAGATTTTGTAGTAGGTTTTAAGAGGACATCTTCACTTTCTTTTGTGTTGTCGTCCATTTTCCGCGGCTTGGGCTTTTGACCAAGTCATTATAGGCTAAGACATTTAAATCTCGTTGTATGGTGCGAGGAGTGATACCAAATTCCTCTACAAGTTCCTGGGTCGTGACAGTGCCGTTATTGCGAATAAACATGTAGATACATTTGATGCGGTTTAACATCCGGTTAGTCGAAGGTTTCAAAGAACCACTCCCTATCCTTTTTTCAAACCTATGGCAAAATCCTGCTACCGACAGCCTTTTTGAAGAATACTCTTCAAGAATATGTAGTTTTCTTTTCCGCGCAGCCATCTCCTTTTTGTTGGATGGAATGAAGTGAGTACTTTATTGTCTACCTCTAATCATATTGTACCCACAATTTTCAAAAATTTCTACCACTATAGTAAGAAATTAAAATAAACTTAACAATCTTATACAAAATAGGTGGATTCATCTCCTTTTTTTATTATTCTCATACTATAAGTTATGGTGTTGAATGTTTGTTTTATGATAAATTGTTTGAATTTTTAGTAAAGAGATTTCTTTAATTTTTGCATAATTGTAATTTTATTAAGAAGTTCAAGAAAAATTGCTTAGCTAATTGCAATAATGATATTGTTAAAGATGGATAAATATCTTGTTAGGGGGGGAATAAAATTGACACAGGTTAATTGGATAAGTGAAGTGGAAAAACGAAAAGAGGCCCTAATTAAGGACACACAGGATTTATTACATATTAAAAGTCTTTTGGATGAACAACATGCAACGGATGATGCACCGCTCGGGAAAGGTGTAAAAGAGGCTTTGGATTTTATGCTTGAGCTCGGTGAAAAGGATGGGTTTACCCAGAAAAACGTCGGGAACTTGGCGGGGCATCTTGAGTTTGGTGAAGGAAAGGAGCTGCTCGGAATCCTTTGCCATGTGGACGTCGTTCCAGAAGGCGATGGCTGGACAAGTGATCCTTTTGGAGCGGAAATTCGTGACGGAAAAATTTTTGCCCGCGGTGCGTTGGATGACAAAGGGCCGACAATGGCAGCGTATTATGCAATGAAAATTGTGAAAGAGCTTGGTCTGCCGCTTAAGAAGCGTGTTCGTATGATTATTGGCACCGACGAAGAAAGCAAATGGCGTTGTGTCGATCATTATTTTAAGCACGAAGAAATGCCGTCGTTAGGATTTGCCCCAGATGCTGACTTTCCAATCATTAATGCAGAAAAAGGAATTGCTGATTTTGATATGGTTCAGAAGGCGCCAGTGAAGGATTCAGCTGAGGCAAATCTAGAAGTCCAGAGCTTTGTATCCGGAAAAAGATATAATATGGTTCCAGACCACGCCAAAGCTGTCATTTCGGTTATGGCAAACCAAAATGAAGTGATCGAACAATTTATCTCTCATATGAAAGAATATGAGCTGGAATATAGTTACCAAACTGAAAATGGAAAATTAATTTTAGAAGTAGTAGGCGTTTCGGCACATGGGTTGGAACCGAGGAATGGCAAGAATGCAGGTTTGTTTTTAGCTGAATTTCTTTCTAAACGCAGTTTGGATGCAAAATCAGCTCATTATTTCCACTTCTTAACCCATTATTTCTTTAACGATTCAAGAGGTGTAAACCTGGGAGTGGCTTATTCTGATGAAATTTCCGGTGAATTAACGATCAACCCTGGAAAACTTGCTTATTCTAAGGAAGCTGGCGGCATTATCGGAATGACCTGCAGATATCCTGTAACAAACAAAATGGAAGATACGAAGGAGAAGTTGGATGCGCTTTTACTCGATGAAGGATTTGCGATTGAAAACTTTTCTGATTCTAAACCGCATCACGTCGATGAAAAAGAATTCCTGATTCAAACCTTGAAAAAGGTATATGAAGAGCAAACAGCTGAAAAGGCAGAACTTATTGCGATTGGCGGAGGAACGTACGCTCGTTCTCTGGAAGCTGGAGTGGCTTTTGGTCCGTTATTTCCCGGAAGGCCTGATATCGCCCATCAAAAAGACGAATATATGTATATTGAAGATTTACTGAAAGCTACGGCTATTTATGCACAAGCGATTTATGAATTAGCTAAAACAGAATAAATAATTCAAAGGGGAAATGGGAGCATGGGATTTGCAATATTAAACGGAAACATTATTGATCGTTCAGAAGCGAAAGTGGATGTCGAGGACCGTGGTTACCAATTTGGCGACGGGGTGTATGAAGTCATCCGTGTTTATAACGGAAAAATGTTTACCGGCGCGGAACATTTGGAGCGTTTTGGTAAGAGTTCAGACAGTATCGGTATTTCTCTCCCATACAGAACAGAGGAATTATTGGCTTTACTAGAAGAGCTGATTGAGAAAAACAATCTGCAGCTGGGGATTATTTATATGCAGCTTACGAGAGGAGTGTCTCCTCGTAATCATGCTTTTCCAATTGAGAAGGTCGCTCCTGTTCTAACAGCTTATACGAAGGAGTTCGCAAGACCTGATGAAAGCATGAAAAAGGGTGTGCCGGCGATTCTGACAGAGGATATCCGCTGGCTTCGCTGTGATATAAAAAGCTTAAATTTGTTGGGCAATTTATTAGCCAAACAAAAAGCAGCGGAAGCAGGCTGCTTTGAGGCTATCCAGCATCGCGGCGAAAATGTGACTGAAGGAAGCTCGTCAAATATCTATATCGTCAAAAACGGTGTGGTGATCACGCATGAATCCAATAATCTTATTTTAAAAGGGATTACTAAAGACGTGATTCTCGAATTGTGCTTGGAAAATAATATCCCCGTAGAAGAGCGGACCTTCACGCTTGAAGAGCTGGCAAATGCGGATGAAGTGTTCCTTTCCAGCACCACTTCAGAGGTTATGCCGATTGTGGAAATAGACGATAAAAAAGTAACCGAAGGCCAACCAGGCCCAGTAACAAAAAAACTACAAAAACTATTCCAACTAGAAATCGAAAACCAATGCGGCAAACTGAAATAAGACTAGGTGTCAGGCACCATGTGAAAAATTCACATGGTGCCTGACACCCTTTTTTACATTAAGATGGATACAATTTGGGAAACATAGACTAAAATTAAGTAAAGGAATGAGAATGATATGGAGCAGCGAAACCACTTTTTCTTTGCTGTGAAAATTCCGGAAGAAACGAAATTGATTATGAAGGATCATCTGAATCAATTAAAAGAAAAGATCCCTTTTAGCCGTTGGGTCCACCATCAGGACCTCCATATTACATTGGCCTTTCTTGGTGCTGCAGCAGATGAAAAACGTATTGCAGCAGAAAAAAACGTTAATGAGGCGCTTAAGGAGGCAGCAGCATTAACTTTGAATATTAACAAACTTGGTTTTTTCGGGATGGAGAATGCCCCGCGGGTGTTTTGGGCTGATACCGAGGAAAGCGCTGAGCTGAAGAATATCAGGGAAAAGGTGTTTTCTGCCTGCGTGAGGGCGGGATTTCAACTGGAAACAAGACCCTTCCGTCCTCATATTACCCTTGCCCGCAAGTGGAATGGAACCACTACTTTTCAAAAGGAATGGCTGGAAGTATGGCAAGAACTTCAGCCTGCACCTCTTCCATTTCAAGCAAATGAGGTCGTATTGTACCAAACGCATCTTCACCAAACACCAAAATATGAAGTCATTAATCAATTCAACTTACAGGCTTAGAATATGTTTAGATAAAGGTTGGTTTTATGAAGCACATCTACTTTATTATTAATCCAAAAGCGAAAAACGGACATTGTTTGAAAATTTGGGACAAAATTGAAGCAAGGCTAAAAATGGAACAAATTTCCTATCTAGCCTTTTTCACTGAATTTCCCGGTCATGCAAAAAAACTCGCCCATCAAATTGCCGACAACAAGAATGAAGCTGATAAAATCATTATTGCTGTTGGCGGCGATGGCACGATCCATGAGGTCATGAATGGAATAATCAAGCATAAAAATATAACACTTGGATTTATTCCCGGCGGTTCAGGCAACGATTTTTCACGGGGATTTCAGATTCCGTCAGACCCGTTAGAAGCCTTAAAGGTGTTATTAAGGCTTATGAAGCAGGAACCAGCTTTTATTGATGCCGGGAAAATGACGCTCGAAGATCAATCGGAACATTATTTTATTAACAATATGGGGGCAGGATTTGATGCAGTTATTGCTTATAAAGTTAATCATTCTCGGATAAAGGCTTTGTTAAATAAGCTATCCCTTGGCCGCCTGGTTTACGTATATTTTCTGTTAAAAGAATTATTTACTTATAAGACAGCCACAATTGATTTATCAATTGATGGGCAAAAGCATATATTTGAAAAGACATGGTTTGTAACCGTCTCCAATCAACCCTACTATGGCGGCGGTATGAAGATAGCTCCAGGAGCCGAGCCGGATGATGGCCAGCTAGATATTACCGTTGTCCACCAGTTAGCGAGATGGAAGCTCTTACTTGTGTTCATTAGTGTTTTTTGGGGGAGACACATCCATTTTAAAGAAGTAAAAACATTTAAAGGAAGGGTAGTTTCCATCCAATCGGCGACACCGTTGTATGTTCATGGAGACGGGGAACATATTGGCTATACCCCCTTAAACATAGAGATTCAGGTAAAGGGATTGCAGGTGTTAACGAGAAGAGGCCGGAAAGAAAACCTTGATTTGAAAGAGAGGGGAGCGAATGATAGCTACTGACAGAAATTTCCTTGCCTACTTGGATGAGCTGACCATCATTACGATACTGCTTCCGCTTTCATATCATCAAGGGGTGTCAGCCTCATTTTATCTCATCGATCATTCCGGGAAGAGCCCGTTGTCAATCCTTAGTATTAACCAGATTGAAAAAAATCAAAAATATATTTGCCGGCTTGAAGTTGACATTTCATTTGGTAAGCAATATTGGATAATGGATGAACATGGGGGCAAAACAGACCTGCAAATAGGTGCAGTGATTCGAACGGAGTCATTTGATCATCTATTTTATTATGAGGGGAATGATCTGGGTGTGACCTATGATGCGAATCTGACCCGCTTTAAACTTTGGGCGCCAACAGCCACTCAAGTGAAACTTAAACTATTTCTGCCCAACAGTCATTTTTCAGAAATCATCAAGATGAAACGGGAAGACTTCGGTGTATGGTCTGTTGGTATCTACCGTGAGCTAGAGTCCTTTCAATATCGTTTTCTCGTTCAAGTCAATCAGGAATGGCGTGAGGCAGTTGACCCGTATGCTAAGGCTGTGACGGTTAATGGAGAGAAAGGTGTAATTGTAAAACTCGAGAAAACCCGCAAAACGAAACCCGTGTTACCGCCTATCGAAAGTCCAGTGGATATGATTATTTATGAAACCCACATCAGAGACTTTACCATCCATGAAAATAGCGGAATCATCGATAAAGGACTTTACCTAGGAGCCGGAGAGCTGAACACGAAGGGAAAAGGCGGAGGGAAAACCGGGTTATCCTATGTAAAAGATTTAGGTATAACCCATATTGAATTTCTTCCTTTTAATGATTTTGCTGGTATCGATGAACAAGAACGAAATAAATCCTATAATTGGGGATATAATCCGCTTCACTTCAATGCTCCTGAAGGCAGCTTTTCCACAGACCCCTTAAATCCATATGCAAGAATTATTGAGTTAAAACAATTAATTGAAAAAATTCATCAGAGCGGTCTTCGCGTTATAATGGACGCAGTTTATAATCATGTCTACATTCGTGAAACTTCCTCATTTGAAAGCATAGTACCTGGCTATTATTTTCGCCATAATGAGATGGGATTGCCTTCTAACGGAACAGGAGTCGGAAATGATATTGCTTCCGAACGGAAAATGGTTAGGAAATTTATCGTTGATTCGCTTCGCTATTGGCAGGAGGAATATGGTATTGATGGCTTTCGGTTTGATTTAATGGGGATATTGGATGTAACGACTATATCGGAGGTATGTGAGAGTTTACGTCAGGGAACAATCCTTCTAGGCGAGGGCTGGAACTTGAATACCCCCCTTCCTCCAGAACAAAAAGCAATGATAGCCAATCATGCGAAAATACCCCGAGTAGCCATGTTCAATGACAAATTTCGCGATACGATTAAAGGCAGCACCTTCAATTTGTTTGATAAAGGGTTTGCCTTAGGGAATGAACATCACATTGAAACGGCACTCGAGGTCATTACAGGTAGTATAGGTTTTAAAAAGCATGAAAACCGGCTTTTTAACGAACCCTATCAATCAGTAAATTATATTGAATGTCATGATAATCATACACTATGGGATAAACTTCTCTCTTGCCTGCCAGATGCAAATGACTTAACGCGCATGAAATATCACCGCCTTGCTACAGGGATTGTCCTATTGTCTCAAGGAATTCCTTTTCTTCATAGCGGGCAAGAGTTTTTCCGAACAAAACAAGGTGATGGAAATAGCTATCGCTCCTCTAACGAGATTAATCAACTAGATTGGGACCGAAAATCGGAGTTTATTGAAAATGTAAATTATCTTAAAGGGCTGATTCAAATTCGAAAATCATTTTCATGTTTCCGAATGAGAACTGCTGGGGAAATCCGCAGCCAGATTCAACCATTATCAACAGCTCCACCGCTTTTAGGCTGCTTACTAAACAAGGACTCTAATGAGTTGATTTTGTTGATAAATCCCTCTCTTAAACAGCAAACTGTTTCCCTTCCTGAGGGAGATTGGTCCATTTTGGCTGATCACGATTATGCGGGGATTTCGTCCAAAGCCGCCACTGTAAAGGAAGAACTCACGATAGATTCTGTATCACTTAATGTTTTGCTAAAAAAATAGTTTTCCAAGATGACTTGACGAAAAAAGGCAATTGGAGATAAAATTTAATAAGATGGCTATTGTATGGAATGGTTTCAATAGCTTTTTTTTATTTTTAAAAAAGTCCAAGCTGTTGATTTGAATGTGGTAAAATTAAACCTTCGGCAGCATAGACGTTACCTCTGGATAAGATGGGCAGCGAAGCTCGTTAGAACGGCATAAATTGAAGGTGAACAATTTTGGAACATATATTAGGACAAGAATGGGAGATAATCCCTGCTGGGGGCGCAACGGGAGAGGCCTTTTATGCAAGCTATGAGGATCAAAGGCTTTTTTTAAAGCGGAATTCATCTCCCTTCCTTGCTGTTCTTTCGGCAGAGGGAATCGTCCCAAAGCTTGTTTGGACGAAACGCTTGGAAAACGGGGATGTTATCTCGGCACAACAATGGTTAGAAGGCCGTGAATTAAAACCTAATGAGATGAATCATGAGGCTGTAGCTAGGTTATTAAAGAAAATTCACTGCTCAGACCCAATGCTTGGGATGCTTAGCCGGTTAGAAACGTCCCCATTGCTTCCGGAGACTTTTTTTCAAGCTGTGGTAAATGAGTTGGATGAACAAGTGCTTTCTTTGATGGAAGTGCAAAAGGCGATGAACTTTTTAAAAAAGGAAGCTAAAAATGTTTATTGTGAGGAAAAAGTCGTTTGCCACGGCGATGTGAACCATAACAACTGGCTGCTTGCGGAAGACAACCAGTTGTACTTGATTGATTGGGATGGGGCGATGATTGCCGACCCTGCAGTTGACTTAGGATTACTGCTTTATTGGTATATCCCTGAAGAAAACTGGCAAGATTGGCTAAACATGTACGGAAAAAGCTTTACCGATCATTTAAGGTTACGAATGAAATGGTATGTTGCACTGCAAACCTTAACTTCGATTCAATGGTATAAGAGTAAAAACCGCCTGGAAGAAATGAACAAATGGATAAAGTTTTTGGGCGATATTCTTTAACTAAACTGATCAATGTTGTTTACCCATTGCGATAGATTATCTTGGTTAGATGAAATATGCTGATCTAAATCAGCAGTCTGCGCACCGTGCTGGCTGTACTGATAAACCTCCTGTAAAATGTTTTTGACATTTTCATCAACTTGAGTGTTGACCATCAGTGATTTTACAAGTCTTTCTATTTGTTCGCATTCTGCTACAGATCCACAGCAATCGGCCTGGTGGTTGTTTAAAATATCTTTTAATAAAGTAACCTGGTCATCATGACTTAACGGCATGAAAACACGCCCTTTCAACGTGGGAATTTAAAAAAGAATTCACAGTTAGGATGTGAATTCTTTTTTTTGTTTATACGTCACTTTACTTTCCAGCAAGAATTACTTGCATGGGAACAGTTTTTAGTGATATGGTTTGAACGATAATTTTTTTAGGAGTGTCATAAATGAGACTGAGGAATAAGCCTTGGGCAAAGGATAAAATAGAGCAGCATCCACAATATATTGTCGCAAATCCCGAAATGTACAGGGGAAAATGGCATGAAGTATTTGGCAACGAGCAGCCGCTTCATATTGAAGTCGGAACGGGAAAAGGCCAATTTGTCACCGAAATGGCCAAAGCGAATCCAGGCATTAATTATATCGGGATTGAATTGTATGATAGTGTCATCGTTGCGGCGTTAGACCGTTTAATTGAAGCTGATTTACCGAATCTCAGACTGTTAAATGTTAATGCAGCTGATTTAGAGAAATATTTTGCTAAGAATGACGTTGACAGAGTTTATTTGAATTTTTCTGATCCATGGCCAAAAGTCCGTCATGAAAAAAGAAGATTAACGTACAAAGATTTCTTAAAGCTTTATGAGGATATTTTGGTCGACAAAGGCGAAATTCATTTTAAAACCGATAATCAGGGTTTATTTGAATACTCCCTTATGAGCTTTTCCGAGTATGGATTATTGTTAAAGTATGTAAGCCTTGATTTTCATAAAAGTGATTATCAAGGAAACATCATGACAGAGTACGAAGAGAAATTCTCCGAAAAAGGGAATCGGATTTATCGCTGTGAAGTTAAATATCAGAATTAATTGGATGGACAGTTCTTTACCAGGACTGTCCTTTTTTGTTTTCTAAATAATCAGCTAATGGTAAAATGGGGGAAAAGAGGAGGTTGGATGATGGAGACCTTACAGATTGGGAATGTTTCACTGACATGGTTATCAGGAGGGGTAACAAACCTAGACGGCGGCGCGATGTTTGGGGTCGTTCCGAAAGGGTTATGGTCGAAAAAATACCCTTGTAATGAAAAAAATCAAATCGAATTGCCTACAGATCCAATTTTAATTCAGATGGATGGAAAGAATATATTAGTCGAATCTGGACTAGGAAAAGGGAAATTAACTGAAAAACAATTAAGAAATTTCGGTGTTGCTAGGGAATCAGAGCTTGAAGATTCGTTAGAAACATTAGGCTTGAGTGTGGAAGAAATTGACTATGTCCTTATGACTCATTTGCATTTTGATCATGCCGGTGGTCTGACAAAACTTGAAGAGGGACAATATGTATCAACCTTCCCAAATGCAAAAATTATTGCATCACAAGTGGAATGGGACGAAATGCGCAATCCTAATATTCGTTCAAAAAATACATACTGGAAAGAAAACTGGGAAGCAATTGAATCACAGGTAATCCCTTTTAAGGAGAAGTGGAATTTAGGGGCCATCACGATGATTCATACCGGCGGGCATAGTGATGGACATTCAATCTTGGTTATTGAAGACGGTGGAGAAATGTCCATCCACATGGCAGACTTGATGGCAACGCATGCCCACCAGAATGTTTTATGGGTGATGGCCTATGATGATTACCCGATGGATTCAATCGCGGCAAAGGAAAAGTGGCTGCCATATGGATTGGGGAAAAATGCCTGGTTTACTTTTTATCATGATGCCTTTTACCGGGCCGTTAAATGGGACTCTGATGGTAAACAAATAACAGAGAGCATTAAGCGGGAAAGATAAAAGCGGAAGTTTATGTTGCGCGGCGTATGGACAGGAGCGATTATTAATATTTTCTAAACTACAAAAAATAGCCGTATCATTTTAAAGATACGGCTATTTTCGTGACTATGATATTAGTTCATCTGATAAAGGGCGTATATCCAAAAGGGTTCCAGTCTGGGCATCAGCGATGAATTCAAATTGTTCATTCGAGCCGTTGTTATTTTTCGAAATGCCGCCCTTGTAAACTTTATAGTGAATTTGGTGTTTTTCATACGGCTCTTCTTCCATATGTATCCATGAACCACTAATAGGTCCATTCTGTTTAAATTGTTTCTTAACCTGCTCTAATACCTTTTCAGGTGAAACCTTTAACTTGTTATTTAGGACTTCATGAGCAGCATACCCGCCAATAATACCAGCTGCTGCACCCAAGATAAACGACTTCCAGTTCATTTGAAAACCCCCAAATATAAAATTGGAAAAGATTACATTTACCATTCTTATCTTTAGTATATCGTATTTATAAAGAAGTAGGTAATATTACTAAAAATGAAATGAAATAATGGTAAGCGGTCAAAAATTTCTGTAAAATAAACAGTATACATAAATTCAAGATTAGAAGGAGCCGCATAATGAACGAACAAACCTTAAAGCTTTTTCAAACGTTAACAGAGCTGCCCGGTGCACCCGGAAATGAGCATTTAGTAAGAAATTTTATGAGGGAACAACTTTCTCAATATTCTGATGAAATTATCCAAGATAAATTAGGCAGCATTTTCGGTGTAAAAAAAGGAAATGGATCTGGACCGACCGTTATGGTTGCTGGACATATGGATGAAGTGGGATTCATGGTGACAGCCATTACGGACAATGGCATGCTTCGTTTTCAAACGCTTGGCGGTTGGTGGAGCCAGGTTCTTCTAGCACAACGTGTCCAAGTAATGACCAAAAATGGCCCGGTTATTGGTGTCGTTGGCTCGATTCCACCACATCTATTAGACGAATCGAAGAAGAACAAACCAATGGAAATCAAAAATATGCTTATTGATATTGGTGCTGATAATCGGGAGGATGCGGAACGGATTGGAATCAAGCCTGGTCAGGCTATTTTGCCGATTTGTCCATTTACACCGATGGCAAATCCGAAGAAAATTTTAGCTAAAGCTTGGGATAACCGATACGGCTGTGGTTTAGCAATTGAGTTGCTTCAGGAATTAAAAGATGAGACATTGCCAAATATCCTTTATTCCGGGGCGACTGTTCAGGAGGAAGTAGGATTACGCGGTGCGCAGACGGCGGCCAATATGATTAATCCTGATATCTTTTTTGCCCTTGATGCAAGTCCGGCCAATGATATGAGTGGAGACAAAAATGAATTTGGTCAATTAGGAAAAGGGACATTACTTCGCATCCTTGACAGGTCGATGGTGACCCATCGTGGTATGCGTGAGTTTGTCCTCGATACAGCAGAATCAAACAATATTCCTTATCAATATTTTGTTTCACAAGGCGGAACAGATGCAGGCCGCGTTCATTTATCGAATGAGGGTGTTCCAAGTGCTGTCATCGGTATTTGTTCGCGTTATATTCATACCCATGCTTCCATCGTTCATATTGATGACTACGCAGCCGCAAAAGAACTAGTCGTTAAACTTGTCAAAGCTTGCGACCAAACAACGGTGGATACCATTAAATCAAACAGCTAATATGTTAGGGGGCATTTAAAATGCCTCCTTTTAATGTTTAAAAAGGAGATACATTTATGAAAATTATCATCGGCTCAAAAAATCCAGCAAAAATAAATGCAGTCAAGAATAGTTTTTCCCAACAAGAAGCGGAATTTATTTCGCTTGATATACCATCAGGTGTGAACGCACAGCCATTTTCGGATGAAGAAACAATCCAAGGAGCAATCAATCGAGCTGTAGGTGCATTAAATCAAGGAAGCGGCAATATTGGGATTGGTCTTGAGGGCGGCGTTCATGAAACAAGCCTTGGATTGCTTCTGTGCAACTGGGGAGCAATTGCCACTCACAACATGGAACCGATTATCGCCGGCGGTGCCAGATTCCTTCTTCCTGAGGAGATAGCTGCAAGGCTTAGAGTGGGAGAAGAGCTTGGTCCAGTTATGGATGATTACGCAAAAATGAAAAATGTTAGAAAACACGAAGGCGCGGTTGGAATTTTTACAAATGGCATGATTAACCGCATGGAAATGTTCACGCATGTTACAACACTTCTAGCAGGACAATATACCTATCGCCAAAATCAAATTAGAAGATAAATCTTTCTTTTTCGATAGCAATAATTGACAAAGGCCTTGTCATTCGAATATTCGGATGGGTATTATATGGATAGGACTTTGTTCATATTGTGAGGAGGCGGAAAATCTGAAATTCTTCAAAACTGTTACTTTGTTCATGGTATCTATCCTGTTACTAACTGCGTGTAACAATGCTTCGTTTAAAGATGAAAGTAAGGCATCGGTAAAAACAGCAAAGGAAACTTTCAATGAACAGGAAAAAAAGCCAAATCAAAAGAGTGGGAAAACTCATTTTTACTTACCTTCTGGTTACAGTATAAAAGATAAATCACCTAATAATATCATTTTACAAAATGGCGCTGACACCTATATTCTGTTCATTAATCCGCAAGAAGACAGCTCAAGTGATGTTGTTTATAAAGCAACGGTCGACCAATACCAGAAACTCGATACGAACGAGAAGTTTACAAATGATAATAAACTTGGCTTTTTAATAATAAAGCAGTTGAAGGATAACAGCTTGAATGAATTAACCATCGGTGTCGGCGGGGCAAAAATAACGACGCAAGCCAAAACAAGTAATTTGAATGATGATGCCAGAGTAATGATGGAAATTGTCAATTCAGTTGAAACCGAAAAATAAAACGGAGGGTTGCCCCCTTCGTTTTTTTGCTATGTTGGACTGAATAAGGTTAAATATAAACCATCTTTGGGAACAATGAGAGTGAACGACTGGCTTTTGTCAACAATCCCCCCTAGTGCATATCATTGGACGGTGAAGCCGCGTGACTGCTATCATTTGGGAAGAATATAACAACAATAGTGAATCGGAGGCGTTGAATTTGAAAAACTTAGAGTCAATGGAGCAATTTGAACAACTTCGTGACGGATCTAAAACGATCTTTATGTTTTCAGCAAACTGGTGCGGGGATTGCCGCTTTATCGAACCTGTGCTGCCGGAAATAGAAGCTAAATTTACTGAATATACGTTTATTCATGTGGACCGCGATCAATTTATTGATTTATGCCAACAGGTAGATGTTTATGGCATTCCAAGCTTTATCGCCTATGAAAACGGAAAAGAGCTTGGCCGCTTTGTCAGCAAAGACCGGAAAACGCAAGAAGAAATCGAAGGATTCATTTCAGGTTTAAAATAATTTAGCCTTAACCCTCTCTCTTCTTTTGAGATGAGGGTTTTTTTAATGTACAATAGAAAAAGCAGCTCCTGGAATTGGAGGATTACCAAGTGAAAATGGATAGCAAAAAAATGAAACGAGAATTAGAAGCGCGGCTGGCCGGGAAAAACAGAGTCATTTCTTACGACCGTGAAAAAGATCAGCTCCGCATTGAAAGTGAATTAGTCGGTAAAGGAATTACCATCTCATTGCCTGGAATCGTGGCTAAATGGCATGTCAATAAAGACAATGCCATTGATGAAATCGTTTATTACGTGGAGGAAGGACTCCGAGCGATGGAGGAGCCTATTCAACTGACAGACCACGAACGAAAAATATTTCCTATCATCCGCTCCACTTCGTTCCCGTCTGAAGCTGAAGAAGGGATTCCGTTTTTGAGTGAAGAACATACGGCAGAAACCAAGATTTATTATGCCTATGATATGGGTAAAACCTATCGGTTGATTGACACTAGGATGATGGAAAAAGAGGGCTGGGAACCTAAGCGGATAAAGGAGATTGCCCTTTTTAATGTCAGGTCCCTTTCAACGCCATTAAAAGAAGACCAAGTTGCCGGGAATACGTTTTATTTTCTCAATACGAATGATGGATACGATGCTAGCAGGATATTAAATAAAGGTTTCCTCGCTGATTTTGAAAAGAAAATGACGGGGACAATGGTTGTTGCAGTTCCCCATCAAGATGTGCTGATTATTGCCGATATTCAGAACGACCGAGGCTATGATGTTATGGCACAAATGGCAATGAGTTTTTTTGCCAATGGGCATGTGCCAATTACGGCATTATCATTCATATATGAAAATGGGGAATTAGAACCGATTTTTATTATGGGAAAAAATAAATAACACCTCATTCGAAAAAGGATCACAGAAAAAGTGGTCTTTTTTCCTTACCGCTACTATACAGTTAGAAGATATTTTGACTCATTCTCAAGAATTATGTCGAAAAAATAATTTTTACTGATAAAATAGATTGATAGATTAAGTAGAAAGAGTGATAGTTTTGAGTTGGATTCAAGACTTGTTCCAAAAATTCAAACGAGATGATGAAGAAAAGTACGAAGATAATAGCCTGCATAATCATAAACCTGAAAATCCCCCGTTTCTTAACCAATATGAAAGTCTAAAGGATTTAGATGCGAAAGTATCTTATCAGTATCCAAAGGGCAGTGTTCGTCCTTCTGTTGTGCCGCAGGAAAAGCAAAAAGCAATGGAAACGACAGTACGCCAAAATAGATCTAAGAAGCTTAACCAGGAAAGAAGAAAGATAGAACAACAGGAAGCTCCACCAGTAAAAAAAGAAGTGCCCAAAACGAAGTATGAACCAATATCAAGAAGCCGAGGGCCGTTTCAGCCCACTGAAATTCCCTCACCGGTTTTTGGATTCAACCGGCCGAAAAAAACAGACTCAGTCGTGGAGCATGAATTGAGCCACTTTTTAGAAGAGGATTTTGATAATCAACTGGATGAGTTAGTTCTTCAAAAAGAGTCAGCACCAATAGTTTCAGTTCAAAAAGAGCCAGCATTAATAACTCCAATTCAGGAAGAGCAATCGCTAATAGTTTCAGTTAAAGAAAAGCCAATGCCAATGACAACTCCAGTGCAGGAAGTGTCAAATGAACTGATTGTTGCAGATGAAGTAGAGGTAATTAATACAGCTACTAAAGCTATAGAAATCATTCAGAATCAAAAGATCATCCCTCTTGCGGAAGAGCTAGCTGATGCTCACAATGAAGCAATGGAAGAGGCTTCGCCTGGACTAGAGCTTGAATTGGAGTCTGAATCAAATCTTGAAGAACCCGATCCGCCAGCACCAAAGCGGTCCCATTTGCCTTTCAATGTCATGATGTTAAAGCAGGATAAACAAAAATGGGAAGAACGAAAACGAAGAAGTGAAAGGGAAGAACAGCGAGTTATTTCAACCGAAATCAAACCTGTCGAAAACGTTCAGCAGATTAATCAGCATACTCCTGACATAGTGGAGGAAATCCAGCATAAGATGGATGATGGATTATATGAACTCCCGAAATCCAGTTTGTTAAATCCGCCTGTTACCGAGGTGATGGATACCAAATGGCTGCTAGAACAAGAAGAGCTTTTAAACCTTACGTTACAAAACTTTAATGTTGGCGCAAGTGTTGTCCATGTGACCCAAGGTCCGTCAGTTACCCGCTTTGAGGTACAGCCAGAGCCGGGAGTAAAAGTAAATAAAATTACTAATTTAAGTGATGATATTAAACTAAGTCTTGCAGCAAGAGATATTCGGATTGAAGCTCCAATCCCAGGGAAACATACGATTGGGATTGAGGTTCCTAATCAAAAGTCACGGCCTGTACTCATCAATGAAATTATCCAGACAAGTGTTTTTGCAGAATCAGTTTCACCGTTAACCGCGGTCCTTGGCCTTGATATTGCCGGAAAGCCGATTGTTACTGACCTAAAGAAAATGCCGCACGGCTTAATTGCCGGGGCGACAGGTTCAGGAAAAAGTGTATGTATTAACTCGATTTTAGTAAGCTTGATATTCAAAGCAAAACCTGAAGATTTAAAGCTTTTATTGATTGATCCAAAAATGGTGGAACTTGCGCCATATAATCGCATTCCCCACCTAGTCAGCCCGGTTATCACGGATGTAAAGGCAGCAACCGCTGCATTAAAATGGGCAGTCGATGAAATGGAGCGGCGTTACGAGCTATTTGCCCATACAGGGGTTCGCGATATTAACCGGTTTAATGAACTGGCAATGCAGCATAAACGTTATTCTGATAAGCTTCCGTTTATTGTCATCGTAATTGATGAGTTAGCTGATTTAATGATGATGTCACCAGCAGATGTAGAAGAGGCCATCTGCAGGATTGCCCAAAAAGCAAGGGCTTGCGGAATACATTTAATTGTTGCAACGCAGAGACCATCAGTTGATGTAATCACCGGTCTAATTAAGGCCAATATTCCAACTCGAATTGCCTTTTCGGTATCTTCCCAGGTTGACTCGCGGACAATAATCGATATAGGTGGCGCTGAAAAGTTGCTTGGCCGCGGTGATATGCTGTTTTTAGAAAATGGTTCTTCAAAGCCTGTCCGGTTGCAAGGAACATATGTATCTGATGAGGAAATCGATCTTGTTGTTGCCCATGTTAGAGAGCAGCGGGAGCCCGAATACTTGTTTGAACAAGAAGAGTTATTGAAAAAGGCCCAAGTAACGGAAGAGGAAGATGAACTTTTCTACGAGGCCTGTGAATTTATTATTGAGCAGGGTGGTGCCTCCACCTCAAGCCTGCAGCGGCGCTTTAAAATTGGCTATAACCGGGCGGCAAGGCTAATGGATATGCTTGAAACGAATGGATATATCACCGGTGCAAACGGCAGCAAGCCGCGTGATGTATTAATAACGGAGGCCGATTTAGAAGCGATTCAAGACTAGGACTATCTAATTATCTTTAGTATTATTTATAGACAGTGACAAAGAATAAATAGTACACTGATTGAACGGATTTAACCCTTAAAGGTTATCAAATAGTTTTTCTTATGGAACAATGTTATAATAATGAAATGATTTTTATATACGTAAATAAACCTTATTCTATTTTTCAGTAAGGGTATAAATAATGTCAAATACAGACAGATATCATATACTGTTTACAGTATTACGTTCGTTGGAGGTTCTTCTATGACTATTTACCATTTTGTAGGTATAAAGGGGTCTGGAATGAGTGCACTTGCACAAGTTCTACACGATATGAAATTTGAAGTGCAAGGCTCTGATTATGAAAAGCATTTTTTTACTCAGGATGCTCTTGAACAATCAGGGATCACAATCCTTCCCTTTCAAAAGGAAAATATCAAGCCAGGATTGACGCTTATTGCAGGGAATGCTTTTCCTGATACCCATGAGGAAATTCAAGAAGCGATGAAGCTTGGGCTTCCTATTGTACGTTACCATCGCTTTTTAGGCGATTTTATGCAAAACTTTACAAGTGTGGCGATTACCGGTGCACACGGAAAAACGTCCACAACTGGACTGCTTTCACATGTAATTGAGGGAGCTAAGCCCACTTCTTATTTAATTGGCGACGGAACAGGCAAGGGTCAAGAAGGTGCGGAATATTTTGTGTTTGAAGCATGCGAATACAGAAGGCACTTCCTATCCTATTTTCCAGACTATGCCATCATGACAAATATTGATTTTGATCACCCTGACTATTTTGCCAACATTGAGGATGTTTTTTCAGCCTTTCAAGAAATGGCCATCCAAGTGAAAAAAGGGATATTTGCTTATGGTGATGATGAGCAGTTGCAAAAAATTCAGGCAAAAGTTCCTGTTTTGTTCTACGGATTTGGTGAAGAAAATGATTATCAAGCCAAAAATCTTGTCAAAACCACAAATGGAACAAGCTTTGATGTTTTTATTCGTAATACATTTTTTGATACCTTTTCGATTCCGGCCTTTGGCGACCATAGTGTCTTAAATGCACTGGCCGTTATCGGTTTATGTCATTATGAAGAAATAAATGTGGATGTCGTTAAGGAACTATTAACAACGTTCCAAGGTGTGAAACGAAGATTCACTGAAAAAAGAATCGGAACACAAATATTAATTGATGATTATGCCCATCATCCAACAGAAATTAAAGCTACCATTCAGGCAGCTAAACAGAAATATCCTGATCAAAAGATTGTCGCTGTCTTCCAGCCGCATACATTTACGCGCACCCAAGCCTTCTTAGAGGATTTTGCCGAAAGTTTACGCTTGGCGGATAAAACGTATTTATGTGAGATCTTTGGTTCGGCACGTGAAAATCATGGAAAGTTATCAATTAAGGACTTACAAGATAAAATCGCTGAATCTGAAATTATTACAGAAGAACATACATCCGTCTTAAATGAACATAGCAACAGTGTCATTATTTTTATGGGCGCTGGAGACATCCAAAAGTTTCAGGAATCTTATGAAAAACAGATGATCTAATTAAAAAGGATGCCGGCACTTTGCCCGGCATCCTTTTACTGTTGGCATAAATAAACTCCAGTGTGAATTTTTTAACACAAATGGCAGGAAAACAAGACAAAGATAGGGAACTAATATAAGATAATTAGTGTGGTTTATATCCATCTGAGATGGGTAATACATAATGATAGAATTAAGGCGGGGGTGCATTATGCAAATTATTTTATACTTAAGCGTAGCCTTGATTGCGATTGCGTTTTTAGTGCTTGTTATTTACTTAGCAAAAACGCTTAGATCACTTCAAGGTACATTGACAAGCGTTTCACAAACTTTAACAGGATTGGAAAAACAACTGGATGGTGTGACAAGTGAAACAACGTTGCTATTGCAGAAAACAAACGCACTAGCTGAAGATATTCAGCATAAATCCGAAAGTTTAAATAGTGTGGTTGATGCAGTAAAGGATGTTGGGACAACAGTCTCTAAATTTAATGGCACACTTAAGAACATTACGAATTCAGTTGATGTGCAGGTAGAGGAAAATAAGGAGAAAATTTCTCAAATTGTTCAATGGAGTAATGTCCTGCTTGAACTAAAGGACAACTGGAAGGCAAGAAAAGAAGCGAAAACTAAAATAAGCCCAGCTGAGGGCAAGAAGGTAAGAGCACATTAGGAAATTCTGGGAGGTTAGTAATTAATGGCCAATAGAGAATATGAATCACGCGAAACGAATCAAGCTCGGAATGAGGGGTCTTCCAATAGCTTTTTACTAGGAGCCCTAATCGGCGGTATAGCAGGTGCTGCTACAGCGCTGTTTTTGGCGCCTAAAACGGGAAAAGAGCTTCGAAATGCAGTAACAAATCAAGCTGGTTCTATAATGGATAAAACGATTCAATTGCGGGGAAGCGTGAAGAACAAAAGCAATGAATTAGCCTCTAAAACCTCTTCACTCTCTCAAGGGCTTGTCCAGCAATCCTCAGGGCTATTAAAGAAAGTAACAGGAAGAAATAGCAGCCAAGATGAAGCTGGGAAAGAAGCAGATGCAACCTTTATTCCAATTCACGAACCAAAAGAAAAGAAAACAATCAAAAAAACCATTTCACTCGGAACTCTAGACCGCTCCGAGATTAGAAAGAAGCTGGAGGAAGCCCAAAAAGCTTTTGACGCGGAAGAAAGTAAAGTAAAGCTTTAAAGGGAGTTTATTTGTGATACAAACGGTGGAGTGATAAAATGACTTCACCGTTTATTTTTTATTTAATGGAGGTTGTTGGGATGCTTAAGAAGGTGGATTCTGTTGAAGAATTTAATCAACTAGTGGGAACAGAAAGTAAATTTTTTCTTTTAAAACATAGTTTAACTTGTCCAATCAGTCATGCCGCATATAAAGAATATGAAAAATATGCAAATGAACACCAGGATATTCCGACGTATTACTTAGCGGTTCAGGAAGCACGTCCGTTGTCTAACGAAATAGCGGCGAAATTCCAGATCAAGCACGAATCCCCGCAAGTGATTCTTTTTTCGGGCGGAGCAGCATCATGGAATGCCTCCCACTGGAAAATAACGAATAGTGCATTGGTAAATGCCAAAATGGACACTCAATAAGACTGTACCCGCTGGCAAAGGATAAAATTACAAGCAAATGATGCACAAATTAATTGATTTAAACATAATTTAATTTAATCGAAATACACACACTTTAATACTTAAAAGCGTTTAATTGTTAAAGAAAAAGGATGACAAAGAAAATTATTTCCGCTATAATAAAGCCTAATTAAAAAAATTATAAAATTTAAAAATATTTGCTTGTAAGCTAGTATCTCATTATTTAATGGAAAAACTTTGGTATTAGACTGATTTGCAAATGAAAGGACGGGGACGATGGATGGGCAAAAATGATTTGGATCAACTAAGGGTGCGTGTCGATGAACTTAACTTGGAGCTGCTGAGGCTGATTAATGAAAGAGCAGTGCTCGTCCAAGAAATTGGACAAGTAAAAGGAAATCAAGGGGTTTACCGTTACGATCCAGTTCGTGAAAGAAAGATGCTAGAGGTCATTAAGGAGCATAATGATGGTCCATTCGAAAATTCAACCATCGATCATATCTTTAAAGAAATTTTTAAAGCTGGCCTAGATTTGCAAAAGGATGACCATGAGAAAGCTTTACTTGTTTCGAGAAAGAAGAAGCCTGAAAATACAATTGTCACCTTAAAAGGTGAAAATATTGGTGATGGAAAGCCGCATTTCGTTTTCGGTCCTTGTGCGGTAGAGTCTTATGAGCAAGTAGCTACTGTAGCCAAAACAATGAAAGAAAAAGGTCTAAAGCTGCTTCGCGGCGGTGCCTACAAACCTAGAACTTCTCCGTATGATTTCCAAGGTCTTGGGGTAGAAGGATTAAAAATCCTAAAACGGGTAGCAGATGAATTCGATATGGCTGTTATTAGTGAAATCGTAAATCCTGCTGATATTGAAATGGCGGTTGACTATATTGACGTCATTCAAATCGGAGCTCGGAATATGCAAAACTTTGAATTACTGAAAGCTGCCGGGGCCGTTAACAAACCTGTTTTATTAAAAAGAGGTATTGCCGCAACAATCGAAGAATTCATTAATGCTGCTGAATACATTATGGCACAAGGGAATGGACAAATTATTCTGTGTGAGCGCGGGATTAGAACATACGAGCGAGCAACAAGAAATACCCTTGATATTTCAGCCGTACCAATTTTAAAACAAGAAACACACTTGCCAGTCTTCGTTGACGTTACACATTCAACTGGCAGGAGAGACTTACTGCTGCCAGCAGCGAAGGCCGCTATTGCTATCGGAGCAGACGGAGTTATGGCTGAAGTCCATCCAGACCCTGCTGTTGCCCTTTCCGATGCCCAGCAGCAAATGGACCTGAACCAATTTGACACGTTCTATAATGAATTGCTGGCATCGCACTTTGTCCGGATTTAAATAACCGTGGAGATCTTATTAAAAGGCAGTGTTAAAGAACATTGTTGATTTTGAGCACAATGTTGATTGGAGTGGAAGGTGCAAGACTCCTGCGGGAGCAGCGGGACAGGTGAGACCCCGCAGGCGCTTGATTCTCCGAGGAGGCTCACCGCCCGCCCCGCGGAAAGCGAAGCACCTGGAACGGAAATCAATATTCATTTTTAACACAGCCCAAAAAAAACCTTCTGCTGTCTTTATGCAGGAGGTTTTTTTAATAAAATTTCGGGAAATTACGAAAAATGTTGACAAATGCAATTGCGGCTTTAATCTTCTTATCGTATGATTAAATATATATCAGTTTGTATATTTCCTCACAATGAGTAGATTTATATTAAATGTTGTAAAATAAAGAAAACAATGTATGTTTTAGGAGAGTGTTATTAGTGAATATAACTATTTATGACGTTGCAAGGGAAGCCAATGTTTCGATGGCAACCGTTTCCCGTGTAGTAAACGGGAATCCAAATGTAAAACCAGTTACCCGCAAAAAGGTCTTAGAAGTCATCGAAAGATTGGGCTACCGTCCGAATGCTGTTGCCAGGGGTTTAGCAAGTAAAAAAACGACAACTGTCGGTGTTATCATTCCAGATATCTCAAATATCTTTTTTGCTGAATTAGCCCGCGGAATTGAAGATATTGCTACGATGTATAAATACAATATCATTTTGAGCAATTCTGATCAAAATAAGGACAAGGAATTTCATTTGCTTAATACGATGCTGGGCAAACAAGTGGACGGGATTGTCTTCATGGGAGGAAATATTTCCGCGGATCATGTGGAAGAGTTTGAAAAATCGCCTGTACCAATTGTTCTTGCTGGATCTATTGAAGAGTCGAATCAGATACCTTCTGTAAATATTGATTATGAACAAGCTGTTTTTGAATCTGTTAATGAATTCATTGAAAAAGGACATAAGAATATTGCCTTTGTTGTTGGGCCTCTTCATGAGCCGAAAAATGCCCTGAAAAAACTCAAAGGGTATCAAAGAGCATTGCAAGAAGCAGGGCTCCCTTATAATGAAGAGTTGGTTGTTGAAGGTGACTATACGTATGACTCCGGCATGGAAGCAGTGGAGAAATTACTTGAAGCATCAGAGAGACCAACGGCTATTTTAGTGGGCGCTGATGAAATGGCATTGGGAGTTGTCCATGGGGCAGAAGATAAAGGCTATACAATTCCTGATGATTTTGAGGTGATCACTTCTGATAATACAAGGCTGTCGTTGATGGTACGCCCACAGCTGACTACTGTCGTTCAGCCGTTATATGATATTGGAGCCGTTGCTATGAGGCTGTTGACTAAATTAATGAATAAGGAAAAAACAAGCGAACACATTGTTGTTCTGCCGCACCGAATTGAACACCGTCAATCCACGAAGTAATTTGAAAAGCAATGAAGACACTATGTCCTCTCTTGTTGGATATTAATGAAAAGGGCTGCCAATAGTATTGGCGGCCCTTTAACTTGATTGACTTTTTTTCTGATTGCGAATCGGGTACAGTGCTTTTTCAAGTGTGATTAAATTCTTTTCTGTTATTTCCGCTTTCCTAGGGATAGGGGGATACAAGGTCTCAGGATCATCCCATTCCTTTGGCAATGTTACAGGTGATTCCTTTTGCCAGTAATCTACCCAATCAGCAGGTAAACTGCCATAACAATTTGGGTTTTCCGTCATTTCTAACCAAATGTGGGCCCATGCCCTCGGCACAACCCTCCAAATATCATAACCGCCGCCGCCGACCGCAATCCATTTCCCCCCGCAATATTGATGGGCAATTTCATGGGCGAGCTTTGGAATTTCCCGGTAAATCTTCATCGTGGCTGATAAATGTGTTAAGGGATCATAATAATGGGAGTCAGCCCCATTTTGCGTCAAAATCACATCCGGTTTAAAAAACTCAGCTACTTCTTTAAGGGCTTGTGTGTAGGCATACAGCCACGATTCATCTTCAGTAAAGGCATCAACGGGAATATTAAAAGAATAGCCGTAGCCTAATCCCTGGCCCCTTTCATTGATGTTTCCGGTTCCGGGAAATAAATACCTTCCAGTCTCATGAATCGACAGTGTGCATACGTTAGGATCGTCATAAAAGGACCATTGGACACCGTCACCGTGGTGTGCGTCAGTATCGACATATAAAACACGGGCATGGTATTTTTCTTGAAGATATTTAATCGCTACTGAACTATCATTGTAAATGCAAAACCCTGAAGCTTTTCCGCGAAAGCCGTGATGTAAGCCGCCGCCGAGACTGAGCGCGTGCAGAGCCTTGCCAGTCATCACCTGATCGACCGCTGTCAGTGTCCCGCCAACTAACAAAGAGCTTGCCTCATGCATTTTAGCAAATACGGGGGTATCTTCAGTACCCAAGCCATAGTTCTCGGCAATTTCTTTTGGAAGCTGTCCCTGGCCTGCTTTTTTTACTGCCTCTATGTAACTTGGATCATGAATGAGTGCCAGCTCTTCTTCTGTTGCCATTCTTGGCGCGATAATATGCTCTGCATCTAATCCATTAATTTTATTTAATAAGTCTACTGTTAGTTTTAGCCGGAATTGATTGAAAGGATGATGACTGCTGAATTTATAACTTAGCTGTTCTTCTGAGTAAATAAAGGCTGCAGGATCTTTCATAAAGAAATCTCCGGCAGATTTGGCCAAAGGACATGATGACCGGCCATTTTAAGTTCGTGAATTAATCCGGTGGGATTCATTAATTGGACTCTAATGACAAGGATTTTATATTGCTCATCCTGTTTATCCGGGTAAACCAGCACACTAAGAATATTCGCTTTTCGCTTCTGAATGATATCGGCAATCTTACTGAGAACACCTGAGATATTCGGAACCCTTAGTTCAATTTGCGATCCCGGCTGATGGGCGCCTGTTAACTCGACCATGGTTCGTAGTAAATCTGTTTCAGTTATAATTCCGATTAATTTCTGGTCCTTTATGATTGGAAGTGCACTGATTTTATGTTCATAAACGATTGCTGCAACTTCCTCAACAAAATCAAGTGGGTGTCCTGTAATAACATTGCGCTCCATAATCACTTCAAGCGGTTTTTTCAAATCGTCCGGATTGTCATTCGTCCGGAAAGTCGATGGTGTTGCCTCTTTTAATCGGGAAATGGTGACAAGGCCGACTAAATTTTTTTCATCATTGACAATGGGAATATGGCGAATATTATTGGTCTCCATTGCTTGGATTGCATCAGCAATGGTGTTTGTCGGTTGTAACGTTACTACATCTGATTTCATTATTTCTTCTACAATCATTAGGAAATCCCCCTAACTTAATAAATTTCAGGCGAAATAAACAGCATTAATACATGAACCGATTCATAAAGCGGAGTCGGTCAAATTTTTGCACGGTATCAGGATCAATCCGTTTTCCAATTCGAGCCATAAGGCAGTTAGCCGGATGTGAGCATATTTCGGGATCATCTGTTGCATACCATTCTAAGCCGCCAGCATTCATCATTTTCTCCATTACCTTCCGATATTCCCACACATTTAATTTGGTGTTTTTTAAATCCCAATGCCAATAGTACTCTGTTGTGATGATAAGATAATCTTCCATCGCATCATCCATCATCGATACGATTAATAGATTCTTCCCGACAGCACAGCCCCTGAATTCTGGGATTACCTCAATTGCTCCGAGTTCGATTAAATTATCCATTTTTCCTTCAGACCAGCGCTCTAACGGGTCTGGATAAAGGTATGTAACATAACCAACGATGGTATGCCGGTTTCGTGCGATAATAATCCTGCCTTCTTTCAGTTTCGCTATCCCAATTAATGCCTGGTGCTGTTGGGCAGGAGGGCGAAATGCGACAAGGTCTTCATGAAATTCGTATGCTGCTAGTTTATCTGAAGAAATAGGACCTTCAATGATTAAGTTCCCATGAGGAGTTTTCAATTGTTTAGCATTATAAGTCTTTTTGTGTTCCATACGGTCACCCACCCGGTAAGATCGTTTGTGTTTCAATTCTATTATACATAAAAACAAAAAGAAAAAGTTGACTTTACAAAATTTTCGGTGTTATTAAAAATATTAAAATAACAACGGATGTATTTTTAAAATTGTGAATAGTTACTATTTGTACTATAATAATCTCATATTCTTCAAGAGGGGGAGATTGGAATGAAAGTGGAAGCGTTGCCTGTTGTGCAGGGGGAACATAATTTACGCAATTATGAAGAGATGTACAACCAATTCGACTGGAAAGAAACCGAGAAGGTATTCTCTTGGTGTGAAACAGGGCTTGTTAATTTGGCATATGAGGCCATTGACCGCCACGCTCAAACCTTTCGAAAAAATAAGGTTGCCTTATACTATCGTGACGCATCAAGAAATGAGAAGTATACCTTTAAGGAAATGAGAGACCAGTCAAACAAAGCTGGTAATGTGTTAAAGAATTATGGTGATGTAGAAAAAGGTGACCGTGTATTTATTTTCATGCCTCGTTCTCCAGAGCTTTACTTTACAGTTTTGGGTGCGATTAAGCTTGGGGCAATTGTCGGTCCATTATTTGAGGCTTTTATGGAAGGTGCTGTCAGAGATCGTTTGCAAGATAGTGAAGCTAAGGTATTAGTTACGACCCCGGAATTGCTGGAACGTGTTCCAGTAAATGAATTACCCGCATTAAAGCATATTTTCCTTGTCGGCAAAAATGTAAATGAAGAAGGTCCTTATATTAATTTCTTGAATAAATTTGCAGAGGCAAGTAAGGAATTAAGAATTGAATGGGTGGACAGGACAGATGGTCTGATTCTGCATTATACATCTGGTTCTACTGGGAAACCAAAAGGAGTACTGCATGTACATAATGCAATGATTCAGCATTATCAAACAGCAAAATGGGTCCTTGACCTAAAAGAGGAAGATGTATACTGGTGTACCGCCGATCCAGGCTGGGTTACCGGGACTTCTTACGGAATATTTGGCCCTTGGTTAACGGGAACATCTAATGTGATTATTGGCGGTCGCTTTAGTCCTGAGGCCTGGTATCAAATGATTGAAGAATTTGGGGTTACAGTTTGGTATAGTGCTCCGACCGCTTTCAGGATGTTAATGGGTGCAGGTGATGAGGTTGTTAAGAAATTCGATTTAAGCAGCCTTCGACATGTGCTGAGTGTCGGCGAACCGTTGAATCCAGAAGTAGTGAAATGGGGAGCAAAGGTATTTAATAAACGAATTCATGATAACTGGTGGATGACTGAAACAGGTGCCCAGCTGATTAGTAACTATCCTTGCATGGAAATTAAGCCTGGTTCGATGGGGAAACCAATTCCAGGGGTGGTTGCTGCTATTGTTGATAATCAAGGCAATGAACTCCCGCCGTATCGAATGGGGAACCTTGCAATCAAGAAAGGCTGGCCATCAATGATGAATGCGATTTGGAATAACCCGGAGAAATATGAATCTTACTTTATGCCAAATGACTGGTATGTCTCCGGAGATTCCGCCTATATGGATGAAGACGGGTATTTCTGGTTCCAAGGACGGGTTGACGATGTCATCATGACGTCCGGTGAGCGTGTTGGACCATTTGAAGTAGAAAGTAAGCTTGTTGAGCATCCTGCTGTTGCAGAGGCAGGCGTTATCGGAAAGCCGGATCCGGTTCGCGGTGAAATCATTAAAGCCTTTATTGCCCTGAGGGACGGTTATGAACAGTCAGATGAACTTAAAGAGGAAATCAGGCAATTTGTTAAAAAGGGTCTAGCTGCCCATGCAGCGCCTAGGGAAATAGATTTCCGCGACAAACTGCCGAAGACGAGAAGCGGCAAAATTATGCGCCGCGTCTTGAAGGCTTGGGAGCTTAATTTACCAGCAGGCGACCTTTCAACATTAGAAGATTAATATCAAAAATAAAACCGCGCCTGAGCTGGCGCGGTTTTATTGGTATTATGGTGTTGTTGTTACAGGTGTTTCAGTAATGTCAGGCGCAGGTTTTGCTGCTCCGACCTCAACAAGATTCGAAGGAGCAGATTCGTTACCAGCGATGTCAACTGCTGTTACATAATAAACACCGTTTCCGGCTTTATATGAAAGACTTGAACCATTGATCACACTCGCGACTTTAGTTGAAATTATATTACTTTGGTAGACTCTGTAGCCTACAATATCATTATCTGGTGCAGCTGACCAAGTTAATGTATTACCTGAAGATGTTAAACGAACACTATCAGGCTTCTTCCCATTATCGACCATTTTGGCGTCAGGAACGAGAATTTTCGCCCAACGATCTTTCTCAGGAATAAGCTGTCTTGTATTTTTGAAATTCTTTCCGACCATTCGAGTAATAAAGTCCGGGTTTAAGATAAGACCAAACTGGGAAAACTCTTTTGGGGTAGAATCTAACGCTAAATATCTTTTGCCGCCAATCGTGACAAACTTACCTTCAATCAAGCTATCATCAATTTTCGTCGGTACATCTTTGACGTTAAAGTAATCACTTTCGATTAAGCCGGCCTTTGAACAGGCATCGGACGGAAGCATCCCTGAAACAGCACAATAGGAGCGTTTCACGATTCCTTCAGGCATGGTAAATGTTTCTTTTGGCGCCACCAAATCCGGCCTGATTTTATAAGCTGCATTCATTAATTCAGCCCAAAGGTTATTTGTCCGCTGGCTGTAGGACAGCATTCCTTTAGACTGCAGCGATTTTGGTGTATCGTAACCAGTCCAAATACCAAAGGTTACGTTTGGATTTGTCGCAACAAACCAAGAATCCGTATATTCATTACCAGTTCCTGTTTTGCCGGCCCAATCAGCTCTAAAATTCAATTTACTATTGATCCCGGCGGCAGTTCCCGTTTTAATAACATCGCGCATCATATCTAGCGTGATATAAGCTGTTTGCGGTTTGAAAACATCCACTGGCTTCACTTCGTGCTGATAGATCATCTTGCCGTTTTTATCAACAATTTTATCAATCAAATAGGCATCAATAAATTTCCCATTATTTGCAAAGGTACTAAATGCATTTGTATTCTCCTCAATGGTGACGCCTTTTCCCAACGACCCGATAGCAGCAGAAGGGTTTGTATAATCTTGCTTTAAAAGAGAAGTAAATCCCATTTTTTCTAAATACTTTGCCGGTTGTTGATCAAGAATATCTTTGTATAGTTTTACAGCAGGAACGTTATAGGATTTTGCAAGTGCATAGCGAGCAGAAACTAAACCGCTATAGCGGTAGTCATAGTTTTGCGGCCATGGTTTACTTCTAGTAGGATCCAAATATAATTCAACATTTGGCAGCGGTGTTCCCGGTGCCGCTTTACCTAATTCGATTGCGGGTCCGTAGACAAGCAGCGGTTTCATCGTGGAAGCATTTGGCCTGTAAGCACTAGTTGCATGATTAAGCTGTTGTTTGTTGTAATCCCTTCCGGCAACAAAGCTTATAATCTTCCCGGTCTTATTCTCGATTAGTTCTGCTCCAACCTCGACAGGCTCCATAATCGTTTTCTTTTCTCCAGTTTCCGGGTCTAACACTTCTTGAGGTTTATCTGCTCCATAGTATTTATAATTGTCTTTTACTAGCTGCATCACGTCGTAAATCTCTTTATCAATTGTCGTATGAATTTCGTAGCCATTTTGATGTAAATTATGGTTAGCTAACGTTTTGTATTTGTAATAAAGATTATCATCATTTTTTAAGTCTTTTTCTGAATAGCCGTCCTTTTGAGCTAGCACGGTAGTCAGTGTGTCGATGGCGCGCTTTTCAATTTCAACCGTCAGCCAAGGGTATTTTTCAAGCGGATTTGCAACCGGCGCGATAAAGTCCTTGGTGATATCATAGGCAGATGCCTCGGCGTACTGCTGCTGGTTTATATACCCGCCGTCAAACATACGTTTTAATACCGTTTTCATTCGGCTAAGCCCTGGTTCAAGGTTGTTCTTAATGGTCCCGTCTCTCGTAAAAGGGGTATATCCGAATGGACTTTGCGGGAGCCCAGCGATGAAGGCTGATTGTGCCAAGTTTAATTCACTGGCTTTCTTGCCGAAAATCCCTTTGGCAGCCGTTTGGACACCGGCAATGTTTCGTCCGGATGAGTTTCTTCCAAAGGTTGAAACATTCAAGTAAGCTTCAAGAATTTCTTTTTTGTCAAAGAACTTCTCTAATCGAAGGGCAAGTAAAATTTCATTGGCTTTCCGTTGAAATGAAACCTCGTTTGTTAGGATTTGGTTTTTTATTAATTGCTGTGTTAAGGTACTGCCGCCTGTTTGAACGGAAGAGTTGGATACTTCCTGGAAGACGGCGCGAAAAACAGCTTTAGGAACGACGCCATTATGTTTGTAGAAATATTCGTCTTCGGTAGCGACAACAGCGTTAATCAAATCCTTCGATACTTGATCAAGCGTCACTTCTTCCCGTTCAAGATCGGTTCTAAGTTTACCAAGATAAACATTATTTGAAAAATATAATTCCGATGTTTCTGTGTAATTATAAATATCCTTCTTCATACTTTCGTATGAGCGTACAGGTTCATCCTTTACAAGCGAGGCGAAATAGCCGGCCCCTACCCCTGCACCGAATGAGCCTCCAATAATGACAACGGTCAATATAAGGAGGAATAAGTTCCAAAAAACTTGATATGTGATTCGTGCACTTTTCACCGTTTTTTTATGGGTAAACAAGTTAAGTGCGGATTTAGCTTTTTCCAACCATGCTTGTAATTTTTCATTATTCAAAAGCATCACCTCTTTTAAAATCACATCCATTATAGCATACAGACGCTATAAAAAACTGACAAACTTCTACATTTTTCTGATATTTCCAGTTTGTGTTTGACAGTTAGAAGAAAATATGATAAAAAAACTATAAGTTAATTTTATATTAAAGCGATGAAGGGAACCAATTGTAGTTCTTCTATCCCTGTTTAAAGAGAGCCAGGCGGTGGTGGGAGCCGGCACAAATAGAAGAGTGAATTACATCCTCGAGCTTTCTCTGTGAATATTATTATTAGTAGCAGTGAACGGTGATAACCGTTATTTTTTTTAAGTTGGAGGATTATGTTCTCAAGCTGGGTGGTACCGCGTTAAAATAACGTCCCTGCATTTTTGCAGGGACGTTTTATTATGGATTTGGAGGGATAGTAAATGGATTTATTACAGGATTTAGCATGGAGAGGGATTATTTATCAGCAGTCAGACGCCGAAGGGTTAAAAGAGCTTCTAGATACAGAGAAAATCTCACTATATTGCGGTGCCGATCCGACGGCGGACAGTTTGCATATCGGGCACTTGGTACCGTTTTTGACATTGAGAAGATTTCAACAGCATGGTCACCGACCTATCGTATTAGTCGGCGGTGCAACAGGGTTAATTGGTGATCCAAGTGGAAAGAGTGAAGAGCGCAATCTTCAAACCCTTGAGAAGGTACAAGAAAATGTTGCCGGCATCCAAAAACAGTTAGCGGCAATTTTTGAATTTGAGGGTGAAAATGGCGCGACAATGGTGAATAACTACGATTGGGCAGGATCGATGGATATCGTTACTTTTTTACGTGACATCGGCAAGCATATCGGTGTTAATTATATGCTCGCTAAAGATACTATTGCCTCAAGGCTTGAAACAGGTATTTCTTTTACTGAATTCACCTATACCATTTTACAAGCAATGGATTTCAATCATTTGTACCAACACCATAATTGTAAACTGCAAATCGGCGGCAGTGACCAATGGGGTAACATTACCTCCGGGTTGGAATTAATTCGAAAAATGCAGCCTGAAGGGGCAAAGGCCTATGCTTTAACCATTCCGCTCGTGACAAAAGCGGATGGGACAAAATTTGGCAAGACAGAGGGCGGCGCTGTTTGGCTTGACCCTGAAAAAACTACACCATATGAGTTTTATCAGTTCTGGATTAATACGGCCGATGCCGATGTTATCAAATACTTAAAGTTTTTTACTTTCCTTTCACATGAGGAAATCGAGAAATTAGAAACGGCTGTTGCAGAAGAACCGCATCTCCGTAAAGCGCAAAAGGCATTAGCAGAAGAGATGACGCGTCTTATCCACGGCGAGGACTCATTAGAGCAGGCGATTAAGATTTCGCAAGCATTATTTAGCGGTAATGTGAAGGAGCTAACAGCTGCAGAGATTGAACAAGGCTTTAAAGATGTTCCGGCCTATGAGTCAGCTGATGAGGAAAACCTGGTCGACCTTTTAGTTGCGGCAAAAATTTCGCCATCGAAGCGCCAGGCGCGTGAAGACATTACCAATGGAGCGGTCGCAGTAAATGGTGAGAAAGTAACGGACACCAACTACAGCTTGGTAGAAACGGATAAAATCGAAGGAAAGTTTACCATCATTAGAAGAGGAAAGAAGAAATATACGTTAATTAAATATTAATTAATCAGGGCTTTGGATTTCCAAAGCTCTTTTTTACTAGACCTTCTTTAATACAAAAACCCCCGTGCCAAATTGGAACGGGGGTTTTCTGAAAGATTAACGTGAGTAGAACTCAACGATGAATGTTTCGTTAATTTCAGCAGCAAGCTCAGAACGCTCTGGTAAGCGAGTGAACGTACCTTCTAATTTGTCAGCATCGAACGATACATAATCAGGAATGTAATTCGTTACTTCGATTGCTTCTTTAATCACATCAAGGTTACGTGATTTTTCACGAACGCTGATTGTTTGACCAGGAGCTACACGGTATGATGGAATATCTACGCGAGAACCATCAACTAAAATGTGACCGTGGTTTACTAATTGACGAGCTGCACGACGAGTGCGGGCAAGACCTAAACGGTAAACTAGGTTGTCAAGACGTGATTCAAGAAGAATCATGAAGTTTTCACCGTGAACGCCGCTCATTTTGCCAGCTTTAACAAAAAGGTTGCGGAATTGACGCTCAGTAACTCCGTACATGTGACGAAGTTTTTGTTTTTCTTGTAATTGCAATCCGTATTCAGAAAGCTTTTTGCGTTGGTTTGGACCATGTTGTCCAGGAGCGTAAGGACGCTTTTCTAATTCTTTACCTGTGCCGCTTAGAGAGATTCCAAGACGACGAGAAATTTTCCAGCTAGAGCCAGTATAACGAGCCATGAATGACTCCTCCTTCGTGTTTTTATTTTGGTAAAATAAAAACCGTTAAGAAACACAATAACAGTCATTTTGTTTTCATGCACCATCGCCCTAGCAGCGGAGGGTTACTCGATGCACCATCACAAAGATGTGAGGAACAAAATGAAGCAATTAAGTTTATTCTTATAGGCTGCAATATTTTACACAAAGAGTATTATATAATTTTTATTCCCATTTAGTCAAGAATATTTTTGCCTTCTTTAAGATTGTCCTCTATCAAATAAAATATTTAGAAAAAAGTAATAAATTATTCAAAAAAACCTTCCAAAAGCATGCCATTATTAACTATAATTGGTTTGTGATGTATATATCTGGAAGCAACGGTAGAATGATTGAATGCTTTTAAAAGGAGATCTAATTTTGGAAGAAAATAAATATAAGAAATTATTTCATATAACCGAAAAACTTCATTCGTCCCTGGATGTGAATAATCTGTTAGGTGAATTATTCGTTATTCTTCAAGAAGTATATCCTGACTTTTCGTATTACTTACTTCTTTCACAGGATACTCACAGCCACAATGACCTTCCGATTATTGATCTTGACTATGATAGTGAAAATTTGACAGCGATTAATGCCTATGTATCGGGGGATATCCAATTAGAGAATTCCAATGTTGGCAACCATGCCATTCTCTATGCACCATTAAAAGGGAGACAGGGGGTATACGGTGTATTGCAGATAATTGCGCCAACTTCTTCAGAGTTTCCCATTAATGAGGTAGAATTTATTACATTATTAGCAGGGTGTGCGGGAAGCGCGTTAGAAAATGCTCAGCTTTACCAACAGTCAAGGAGAGCGGTATCTGACTTACAATTAATTAACGAAACCTCGCACCGTTTAAATTCTAACCTGCGGTTAACCGAGACCATGACATTTATGTCGGAACAAATCAAGACTTCATTTGATGCGGAAGAAGTTGGTTTTTTTCTATTTTCCCATGATCAAGGAAAGGTGAGAGTACTTTCAGGCTCCACTCCTTATTTTTTCAGCAAACAGGCTAGAACCTATATTGACTACATAAAGGAAAAGATTCAAAAAGGAAGCGGCCCACTGTTTATTGGAGATATAAACCTTCCAAATATAACGAGCTTTCATTCCATAATGGCCGTACCTATGATTCAAAGACAAAAATTAAAAGGGTTTTCGATTATTATGCATCAAATGCCTTATTTCTTCTCATTCGAGACCTTTAAGCTGCTTCAATCACTATTACATCATTCATCATTAGCCCTTACCAATTCTTTGCTTCGAGAGGAATTGGAAACATTGGTCATTACCGACCATCTTACAAAGCTCCACTCTCGGAAGTTTTTGGATGAAAAAATCCAGCGTTCGATGAAAATGGATGAAGAAGGCACCTTTATTCTCATTGATATTGATAATTTCAAAGAAATCAATGATACCTTTGGACATCAAATTGGAGATGAATTGCTTATTCAGCTAGCCGATTTAATTAAACGGAACATTCACGGACGGGATATAGGTGCCAGGTGGGGCGGGGAAGAACTGGCCATCTATCTACCGATGGTTCCCTTGACCACCGGGACAGCAATAGCAGAGAGATTAGTTGAAAAGGTTTCAGAAAGCACGAATCCGCCTATTACAGTATCATGTGGTGTTTCTTATTGGAATAAAGACCACCTTGATTCTTATCAATATTTATTTAAAAGAGCGGACGAAGCTATGTATACCGCCAAAGAAACAGGAAAGAACAAGGTTATAATCCAAGGAGACTATATAACGGTATGCTAGGCGCTCATTTCTATGGGTGCCCTAACGATATGTCGGCAATGTCATATTTTATCAGTAATCTTGGTAACGCTCACAAATGGGAGGAATTCACATTGGAGAAGAAGAAGTCGCGGTTTGAAACGGAAGTTATTCATGCAGGCTATTCTAACGATGAACACCAGGGGAGTTTAGTTCCGCCCTTGTATCAAACATCAACGTTTACCTTTGCAAATGCTGAACAAGGGGAAAGAAGGTTTGCCGGAAAGGAAGAAGGCTTTATTTATTCCCGTTTGGGCAATCCAACCGTGAAAATACTTGAAAACAAGATAGCCGTTCTTGAAAAAGGAGAAGCAGCGTTAGCT
The DNA here is from genome assembly GCF_001026695.1 of Neobacillus vireti. Lineage (GTDB taxonomy): Bacteria > Bacillota > Bacilli > Bacillales > Cytobacillaceae > Neobacillus > Neobacillus vireti. The sequence continues at coordinate 146,873 of NZ_LDNB01000015.1, read as the reverse complement.
TTTTCGTCAGGGATGGCTGCCGTAAGTGCTGTACTAATGGCCTTAACAAAAACGGGTGATCATATCCTTTGTTCTCAGGGAGTTTATGGTTGTACATTTGGGCTGATGGAACTGCTAAAGGATAAATATGGAATTGGACACGACTTTTCGCTAATGGATTCAAAAGAAACACTAGAAAATGATATTTTGCCTAATACAGCTTGTATTTATATCGAAACGCCAATAAATCCTACGATGAAGCTTGTCGACCTGGAGATGGCTGCAAGGATAGCGCGTGAAAAGGGAATACCAGTTGTTGTAGATAATACCTTTTGTTCACCGTATTTACAAACGCCAATCGTATTAGGCTGTGATATTGTTATTCATAGCGCAACAAAGTATATATGCGGCCATGGAGATGTCATTGCCGGGCTGGTGATCGGAAAGAAGGAATTTATTGAAACTGTGTCCCGAACGACCCAAAAGGACATTGGCGGCATTATCTCTCCCTTTGATGCTTGGCTATTGTTAAGAGGAATAAAAACACTTCCAGTTCGGATGGATCGCCATTCAGCAAATGCAGCTCATCTGTTTGAATTTTTGAGAAAACACGAAAAGGTCGACTCTATCTATTTTCCAGGCGATCCCGAACATTTGGATTATGGGATTATGAAAAAACAAATGAAACAACCAGGGGGACTCATTTCTTTTACAATAAAAGGAACAAAGGAAACTGCTCAAAAGTTTATCAATCACTTACAACTGATAAAAATTGCAGTTAGTCTTGGCGATGCTGAGACATTGATTCAGCATCCCGCAACAATGACTCATGCAGTTGTCCCTGAGGAAGAACGGAGAAAAATGGGAATTGAGAATACCCTGCTCCGTCTCTCGGTTGGCCTTGAAGCATGGGAGGATATTAGAGAAGACCTAGAGCAGGCATTTGATAAAATATAACGAAAAACTCGCCGTGAGAGGCGAGTTTTTTTATAAGTGTTCGATAAGGACAGCTGTGAATTCTTCGAGCTTTTGTTGATCCAGTTCATCAAAGCGGTTTGTTTCTGGTGAATCGATATCTAATACACCAATTAATTGGCCGTCTTTTACTAGTGGAATGACGATTTCGGATTGGGAGGCAGCGTCACAAGCGATATGGCCTGGAAACTGATGTACATCTTCAACACGAATCGTTTCCTGTTTCAAGGCAGCGGTACCGCAAACCCCCTTGCCAACAGGAATGCGGATGCAGGCAGGAAGCCCTTGAAATGGTCCCAGTACTAGTTCTCCATTTGTATCCATTAGATAGAATCCGACCCAGTTAATGCGATCAAGAAACTGATTCAATAGAGCAGAAGCATTACTGAGGTTAGCAATTTGGTTTTTCTCGTCATGAATAAGTGCATGCAATTGCTTTTTCGCGAGCTCATAATTTTCTTCACGGTTTCCGGTATACATTTCGACGTTAAACATGGTATTTCTCCTTTTTTCTTATACTTTATTAATTATCTTATCAGAAATAGAAGAAAATGAGCAGACTTTGTCGATATTTTCATGAAGGAATCAGCAGGGACACAAAGAATCATTATTTAAGGGATAACTGAAGGGGGCGAATGAATGAAGGAGAATGCAAAAGAAGCAATTGTTAAGGCTGCTATTTCGTTGTTTAATTCAAATGGGTATTCGGGAACGTCGATTAGGGATATTGCCAGTTTAGCAAATGTAAATCCAGCAGCTATTGCCTACCATTTCAAGAATAAAACAGGTTTGTTAGAATTTTGTTTTATGCATTTTTTTGAACAGTACATCAGCAAAATAGAAGAAGCATACGCTTTCATTGATCGAGGGGCAAAAGAATGTTTAAAGCGAATTGTAGCAGATTTGCTCTTTTATCAGAGTGAAAATATTCAGTTAACCAGCTTTGTATATCGGGAGATGTCGATAGAATCACAAGTTGTCAGAGAAATCATGTCAACATATTCATTGAAGGAAAAATACTATTTCCAGAAGATATTTGAAAGGGGCTTCGAATGGAATGAATTCCGCCCACACTCCATTCCCTATTTAATAATCCAGCTAAAAGGCCTATTGATGATGCCATTTATGAACACAAGTTACATGAGAGAGGTCTTGTACGTTTTTCCAAATGAGCAGTTCTTTCAGCAAAAATATTTAAAAGATATTCACTTATGGATTGATAAAGCCCTCTGCTCGGACATACCAATAAAAAAGGGAGCAATAATAAAATAGCGGAAATCGCTATTTTTTTTTGGCAAAAATGAGTTCAATTCTAGAAAAAGTAAGGATTTTAAACAAACGATAATTTTATTTTACAAAAAAATTGAAAATTATAGTCAAAAATTGTCGTTTACATGGTATCATAAAGGCATTGAAGCGAAACTTAACTAATTAATATAATAGATGAAAATCATATAATTGAATCAATGTTTTTGGATATAGGGGGCTTACAAGTGATTAGCTATTTCATTGGATTTTTCATCCTCGTACTTGCCTTATTTGTATGGGGATATTTAATAAAGAAAAAATATTTTAAAGAAATGGACCGGTTGGAAGCGTGGAAAATCGATTTAATGAACCGGCCAGTACTCGATGAAATGTCGAAGGTAAAGCAGTTAAATATGACTGGCCAAACGGAAGAGCTTTTCGAAAGCTGGCGGAATAAATGGGACCATGTTGTTACCGTACAGCTTCCTGATTTAGAAGAGATGCTTTTTGATGCAGAAGAGTACATAGATCGGTATCGATTCAAAAAAGCGAAAGATGTCCAACAGGCAATTCAAGCTAAACTACAAGAAACAGAGGAACAGATAAAAAGGATATTGGAAGAGCTGCATGAGTTAGTTGGCAGTGAGGAAAAAAACCGGGTTGAAATTGAGGAGCTAAAAGAACTCTATCGAGAATCGAAGAAGATGCTTCTGGCACACCGTCACAGCTTTGGTAATGCTGAGAAACGCTTAGAAGCGCAGCTTAGTGAAGCGGCGCAAAAATTCCAAGAATTTGATGAAAAAACCGAACTCGGTAATTATCTTGAAGCACGAGAAGTGGTTTTACTAATGCAAAACCAGCTTGGAAAGATTAAAAAACATATGGATTTGATTCCGCAGCTCTTAATTGAATGTCAATCACTACTTCCTAATCAGCTGGCCGAGTGTTTAGACGGACACCGTGAACTGACAGAACAGGAATATTATTTAGATCATTTAAATTTAGGTACGGAAATTAAGCGTTTGGAAGAAAATCTTGCCGAGAATTTGCGATTAATTGAAGCAACAGAAATTGAACAAGCAGAGGAAGGAATTAAGGAAATAAAACAAAGAATTGATATCCTTTTTGACCACTTAGAAAAAGAAGTTCACGCAAAGCATTATGTAGCAAAGAATGAAAAGGTAGCCTATGATCTTCTAACTGCTGCCCAGGAGGAAAATGAAAATCTTTCAAATGAAATAATCCATGTTCAGGAAAGTTATCAGTTATCTGACAGTGACTTTGAAACACAAAGGAATCTTGAAAAGGAACTTGGCACTGTTTATAAACATTATGATATTCTGATTGAAAAAATAAAATTGAATACAACAGCCCAAAGCGTGATTGGCGAGGAACTAAGTGCAATTAAAGAACAGCTGGATATCATCCGCGAGGGGCAACAGGATTTTGCATTAAAACTCCAAGCGCTCAGAAAAGATGAATTAGAAGCAAGGGAAACAATTAAAGAGCTTACAAAAAAGGTAGGAGAAACAGTTCGGTTTGTTTCTAAGAGTAATGTCCCTGGACTGCCTGCTGATTATAAATATTTATTAGAGGATACAAATGAAAGTATTCAAAATGTTAGATATCAGCTGGAAGAAAAGCCATTAAATATTTCTGCCCTCAATCAGTACTTAGAAATTGCCGAGTTAACTGTTGAAAAACTTGTGAATACTACCTTTGAAATGATTGAGAATGTCACGCTTGCTGAGAAAGCCATTCAATATGGCAATAGGTATCGCAGCCGTTATCCTTCCATTGCAAAAGGATTATCAGAAGCAGAAATAGCATTTAGACAATATGATTATCAAGAAGCTTTGGAACAGGTCGCAGCCTCATTAGAGGGAATCGACCCGGAAGCCTTGAAAAAAATAAAAGCTAGTATTGAAGCGTAATAACAAAAGGAAACTCGCCGCCGGCGAGTTTTCTTTACTTTTTCAATTCAACAAGTTTATGTTAAGATTTATTTTTGAAAGTGCGATTTTCTTGGAGGAGTAAGAATGATTTATTTTGATAATAGTGCAACAACTAAACCATATAAAGAGGTATTAGACTCCTTTCTGACGGTTTCTAGTGAATATTTTGGAAATCCCTCCTCACTCCATGGTTTAGGGGGGCAAGCCGAAAAGCTCCTTTCACAGGCGAGGGAACAAGTGGCCAAGCTGCTGGCAGTGAAACTGTCCGAGATTTATTTTACCTCCGGCGGTACTGAAGGGAATAATTTAGCGATAAAAGGTGCTGCATTGTTAAATAAGAATCGAGGCCGGCATTTGATTACATCAAGTGTTGAGCACCCATCGGTAAGGGCAGCAATGGAGCAGCTTGAGCAGGAAGGCTTTGAGATAACGTATTTGCCTGTTGACGCGACGGGAAGAATTTCAGCCGCTGACGTTGAAAAGGCAATCAGAAAAGAGACCATCTTAATCTCGATGATGCATGTAAATAATGAAGTGGGAACTGTGCAGCCGATTGAAGAGGTTGGAAAAATAGTGAAAAATTATCCAACCATTTTATTTCATGTCGATGCAATTCAAAGTATTGGTAAAGTTCCCTTTTCTTTAACCGAAAATAACATAGATTTTTGTTCTATTTCCGGGCATAAATTTCATGGTTTAAAAGGAACAGGTGCCTTGTATATTCGTGAAGGTGCAAGAATTGCTCCATTATTTTCCGGAGGCAGTCAAGAACGAAAAATGCGGAGCGGCACCGAAAATGTAGCGGGAGCAGTTGCGCTTTCAAAAGCACTTAGAATGACGATGGAGAAAAGTGCAGCAGGTACCGAGAGAATGAAGAAAATCCAGAGCATGTTAAGAACAGGGTTGAATAGAATCGAAGGGATCACCATAAATACCCCCATTGAAAATGCAGCACCGCATATTTTAAATTTTTCACTAAATGGGTTGAAATCAGAGGTGTTTATCCATGCACTTGAGCAGCGGGAGATCTTTGTCTCGACGACAAGTGCCTGTTCTTCAAAAAAGAAATCACCAAGTAAAACGCTTCTCGAAATGGGTGTCCCAGAAAGTGCGGCTGAAAGTGCCGTCAGGATAAGCCTTTCTTTTGATAATACGGAAGCTGAGGCGGCGACCGTTATCGAGGCGATTGAAAAAACGGTAAACCAACTACGAAAGGTTATGAATTAAATGAACTATGACCGTATACTAATTCGTTATGGAGAAATATCAACAAAAGGCAGAAATCGCAATAAATTTGTTGAAAAGTTACGAAAAAGTGTAAGAATCGCTCTTGCTCCCTTTCCGAAAATAAAAGTAGAGGCAAGCCGCGACAGGATGTATGTGTTATTAAATGGAGAAAATGGTATAGAAATCATTGAAAAATTACAGACTATATTTGGGATTCAGTCCTTCAGCCCGGCAATAAAGGTAGCTAGAGATGTGGAATCGTTAAAACAGGCCGCACTTCAATTAATTCAAACCCTCTTTAGGGAGGGACAAACATTTAAAGTAACCACTAAAAGGTCTGATAAAACATATGAACTAGATACGGATGGTGTCAATCAAACGATTGGGGCACATTTATTAAAAAATATTCCCGGCATAAAAGTAGATGTAAAAAATCCTGATATTAATTTGCGGGTTGAGGTCAGAAAGGAAGCCATTTATCTATCGTGCGAAACCATTCAGGGTGCCGGCGGTCTTCCCATTGGCTCAAGCGGCAAAGCAATGCTAATGCTTTCTGGCGGCATTGATAGTCCGGTTGCTGGCTTTTTAGCAATGAAGCGCGGTGTTGAGATTGAAGCTGTTCATTTTTTCAGCCCTCCTTTTACCAGCGAAAGATCAAAGGAAAAGGTTATTGATTTAACGAAGAAGCTGGCGGAGATTTATGGTTCAATCACTTTGCACGTTGTACCATTTACAGATATTCAACAAACCATACGCGAACAAATCCCGGAAAATTATTCGATGACAACAACCAGAAGAATGATGCTGCGAATCACGGATGAAATTCGGAAGAACCGTGAAGGGCTGGCAATTATAACGGGAGAAAGTCTCGGGCAGGTGGCCAGTCAAACGCTTGAAAGCATGTATACGATTAATGAAGTGACGAATACGCCTGTATTACGCCCATTGATTACGATGGACAAGACAGAGATCATTAAGATTGCACAAGAAATTGATACGCTGGAAATATCAAACAGGCCATTTGAGGACTGCTGCACCATCTTTGTTCCAGCCTCCCCAAAAACGAAACCCAAAAGAGAAAAAGTAAATCACTATGAAAGCTTTTTTGATTTTGAACCAATGATTCAAACAGCTGTCCAGGAGATCGAAACACTTGTGATTAAATCGGACACTACGGACACCGAAAAGCAATCAGAATTTAATGGGTTATTTTAATGGTTTGTTAAAGTCATTGTTGATTTATAACTAAGTTGATTGGAGCGGAAGGCGCGTAGACTCCTGCGGGAGTACGGGGCAGGGGAGACCACGCAGGCGCCAAAGCGCCGAGGAGGCTCCCCGGCACGCCCGCGAACCGCTCGCGCCTGAAGCGGAAATCAACAGCCTAATTTAACAGGCCATGTTAATAAAGTAAATTTTGAACTTTTTGTGAACAATTACCAGTTGTGAGATAGAATGAAGCTCTTCAATTTTACACATTCTATACTCACAAGGAGGTGATATCACATGGCAGGCAACAATTCAAATCAATTATTAGTTCCTGGTGTTGAACAAGCTCTTGACCAAATGAAATATGAAATTGCAAACGAATTTGGTGTAAATCTTGGAGCAGACACTACTTCACGCGCTAACGGTTCAGTTGGTGGTGAAATCACTAAGCGTTTGGTTCAAATGGCTGAGTCTCAATTAGGCGGCGGATTTTCTCGATAATAAAAAATAAATACAATGGCTACAGAGAGTGCGGAGGGTTCCCTCCCACTCTTTTTTGTTTTCGTTTTTATAAAAGAGGTATATAATTAGCATCAGGTACTAGGAGTAAATAAAAATTAAATCATATTTTAAAATTTTTATTTAATTCTGTATAATTAAACTAATAGAAATATATCGAGGAGGAGAACCATGAAACGCGAAGAATTAATTGCACCTGAAAAGTATAATCTTGTTTCTGAAATGGAGCGTTTTGCTAAGGAACCGAAAAGAGTAGCATTAAAATGGGAAAATGAGGTAGGTGAAACAAAACAAGTTACTTATGAGAATCTAATGAAGCAGGTTAATCAAGCGGGAAATGTTTTCTCCCAAAATGGTTTAAAAAGGGGCGATGTCGTTCTTATTATCGTTCCACGTCTTATAGAAGCGTATGTTGTTTATTTGGCAGCTTTAAAAGCAGGCATGGTTGTAATTCCAAGCTCAGAAATGTTAAGGGAAAAAGACTTGCAGTACCGTATTACTCACGGTGATGTTAAAGCAGTAATAAGTTATTATCCATATGTTGATCAATTTGAACATATTACCGAAACACAACCTCTGATTAAATTTACGATTGGAGCAGAGGAAAAAGGCTGGATCTATCTGGATGCTGAAATGGAAAAAGCTAGTACCAAATTCGCGATTGCTGATACGAATAGCGATGATATGGCCTTTTTATCTTATACTTCTGGAACAACAGGCAATCCAAAAGGTGTTGTCCACACACATGGCTGGGCGTTTGCTCATTTAAAAACAGCGGCACCCAAATGGCTTTGTATTGAAGATGGAGATACGGTTTGGGCAACCGCAGGTCCTGGCTGGCAAAAATGGATTTGGAGTCCATTCTTGTCCGTTCTTGGCTCCGGGGGTACTGGCTTAGTCTACAACGGAAAATTTAATCCGAAAAAGTATTTAAGCCTGCTCCAAAAATACGATGTCAACGTCCTTTGCTGTACGCCTACGGAATACCGGTTAATGGCAAAGGTTGACAACCTCGATGAATATCAATTGCCATACCTGCATAGTGCTGTCTCCGCAGGTGAACCGCTTAATCGAGAGGTTATTGATATATTTAGGAAGTATTTTCATATCGATGTCCGTGATGGCTACGGTCAAACAGAAAATACCTTACTTGTCGGTGTAACAAAAGGAATGGAATTGAAATCGGGTTCAATGGGTAAACCGACACCGGGGAACAGAGTAGAAATCATCAATGATGAAGGCCGGGTATGTGCCGTTGGTGAAGTGGGAGATATTGCCGTTCATGTGGAAACACCAGCGTTATTTAAAAAATATTATAAAGATCCGGAAAGAACAGCGATGCAGTTCCGCGGTGATTACTATGTAACTGGCGATAAAGCCAAGATGGACGAGGATGGATATTTCTGGTTTGAAGGACGTAGTGATGATATTATTATCAGTTCCGGCTACACGATTGGACCGTTTGAAGTTGAGGATGCGTTAGTTAAACATCCGTTTGTAAAAGAATGTGCGGTGGTGGCAAGCCCTGATGAAATTCGCGGTTTTATTGTTAAAGCGTTTGTGGTCTTAAAGGAGGAAGTCGACTCTAATGACCCTGACTTAACGAGAAACCTGCAGGATCATGTCAAATCCCTTACAGCACCATATAAGTACCCAAGAAGAATCGAGTATTTGACTGAGCTTCCAAAAACAACCTCAGGGAAAATCCGCCGGATTGAACTGCGGCAAAAAGAAATGGCATCAGTGAAACAAGTATAATTTTTATATGAAGGCAGGCGGTGCTTACCGTCTGCTTGTTTATTATCGATTTCAGAGTGCCCGTCGAGGTGAAAAAAGCGAGTTAACGGGCACTGTGGCTGAAGTGCCCG
>NZ_LDNB01000015.1:0-137741 GCF_001026695.1 Neobacillus vireti | reverse complement strand
TTCAGAGTGCCCGTCGAGGTGAAAAAAGCGAGTTAACGGGCATTGTGGCGGGTTCAGAGTGCCCGTCGAGGTGAAAAAAGCAGGTCCAACGGGCACTGTGAGTGTTTCAGAGTGCCCGTCGAGATGAAAAAAGCAGGTCAACGGGCACTGTGGCGGGTTTAGAGTGCCCGTCGAGGTGAAAAAAGCGAGTTAACGGGCATTGTGGCGGGTTCAGAGTGCCCGTCGAGGTGAAAAAAGAGGTCCAACGGGCACTGTGGCGGGTTCAGAGTGCCCGTCGAGGTGAAAAAAGCGAGTTAACGGGCACTGTGGCTGATTCGGGGTTCGATCTATTCGACAAACTTAAATGAAAAAGGGGACAAGAGCATGGGGAAATTGTGGTATGGCGGAACGATTTATACGCTTGAAACCGAATCGGAAATGGTTGAGGCTGTTTTTACAGAAGGAGACAGAATTATTAAAACAGGGGAAAAAGCAAAATTAGAAGAAATTTTTAACGACAGGATTAAGGAACGGGTCGACCTGAAAGGCGCAACCATGTTTCCGGGCTTTGTCGATAGCCATATTCATTTAATTGGCCATGGTGAAAAGCTGATTCGGCTTGACCTTTCGGGATTAAATTCGAAAGAAGAGGTCCTAGCTGCAGTTCGAGAATATGCCGAGGATGTGATACCGGGTGAATGGATTATTGGTGAAGGCTGGAATGAAAATCGCTGGGCGCGAAAAGAATTGATCCATCGACACGAATTGGATGAAATTTCTCCAGATAATCCAGTCATGTTGAAGCGGGTCTGCCGGCATGCAATGGTTGTTAATTCAAAAGCACTTTCATCCGCAGGGATTTCAGAAGAAACTGTGTGCCCTGCAGGAGGGGTGATAGAAAAAGATATCCAAGGTGGATTAACAGGTCTGCTGAAGGATAAAGCCCAGGACTTTATTCAAGCAGCAATCCCGATTGTTTCAGAAGAATATTTGCAAAAATCAATGCGATCAGCAATTAGAGATTTACATCGCCTAGGCATTACCGGGGTCCACACGGAGGATTTAAACTATTACGGCGGGTTTCATCGTACATACAAAACGTTTAAAAAGGTAATCGAAGAAGAGGGACTAAGGTTCAGAGCCCACTTACTTGTTCATCATGAAGTCATTGATGACATGGTTTCAGAAGGAGCGAGCTTCTTATCGGGTAACGAATGGATCGAGTTCGGTGCGATGAAGATCTTTGCTGATGGCTCAATTGGCGGAAGAACAGCACTATTAAGCCGCCCTTACAATGATGCACCAGAAACAAATGGGGTGGCCATTTTTAGTCAAGAAGAATTAAATGCCTTAGTCGCAAAGGCACGTGAAAATAACCTTCCAGTAGCAATTCACGCCATTGGTGATTTAGGATTTGAGTATGTCCTTAATGCGATCGAAGCACATCCACTTGCCGGACCTGGGAGGGACAGGCCGATACATGCCCAAATTTTACGGAAAGACCTTATTGAACGGGCTAAAAAGCTGCCAGTTGTCCTTGATATCCAGCCTGTATTTATGGCATCGGACTTTCCGTGGGTCATCGACCGGGTAGGGGAAGACAGATTAGAGTATTGCTACGCATGGAAGACATTATTGAATGAAGGTCTCCGCTGTGCCGGGGGTTCCGATTCCCCGATTGAGCTGCCTAATCCGATGTTCGGTATCCACGCTGCGGTAACAAGGACAAATAGGAATGACCCTGAAGGAATGGTCTATGGTAAGAATCAGGCTTTAAGTGTTTATGAAACGGTCAGTTTATTTACGAAAGGCAGTGCCTATGCAGCCTGTCATGAGGAGGACCGTGGAATGATTAAGGAAGGATTTTTGGCGGACTTTACTGTGCTGGAACATGATATTTTTAAATTTCCTCCTTCCGGTATTCCTACCGTTAATGCGGTGATGACGGTTATCGGTGGGGATATTGTTTATAAAAAAGAGTAACCTGTAAATAAAAAAATCCCCTTATTAATCTGTTTCACGTTATAATAGAAATTATTTCGAAACTAGAAAGAATAGAGGCGCGGGGACAGATGAAAAAAAATGAAACACAGCTTGGGGCAATCTATGCCGGATTTTCCTATTTTCTATGGGGACTATTGCCAATCTATTGGAAGTTATTAAACAATGTGGAGGCAAAAGAAATCCTTGCCAACCGCATTTTTTGGTCGTTCGTTTTTATGGTGGTCGTTCTGATTTTGACGAAAAAAGGGGAATTATGTTTACGAACGATTAAAGGCTTTGCGCAAAACAAAAAACAGCTTTATGCCCTGACACTTGCCTCCCTTCTTATTACCGCGAATTGGTTTACCTATATTTGGGCGGTAAATAACGGTCATATGATTGAGGCAAGCCTTGGCTATTATATGAATCCGCTTGTCAGTATCATATTAGGAATGATTGTTCTAAAGGAGAAATCAACCTTTTACCAATACCTTTCCTTCATTTTAGCTGCTGTTGGAGTATTGATTATTACCTTTTCCCATGGTGAGTTTCCGTGGATTGCGATTATTCTCGCTCTTTCCTTTGGCTTATACGGGTTGGCAAAGAAGTTAATCAATGTGGATTCTTCAGTTGGCTTAACATTAGAAACACTTGTAGTGACACCGTTCGCAGCAATATATATGCTTTTCCTTTTCTTGAACGGTTCAAGTTCCTTTTTAACAGCCGGTGCGGGAACGGACCTGCTATTAATTGGTGCCGGTGCAGCGACAGCCGTGCCGCTTCTCTATTTTGCAAAAGGAGCGCAGAAGATTCCCTTATCATTACTAGGATTCCTGCAATATATTGCCCCAACGTTAACATTACTTTTAGGGATATTTGTTTATCATGAACACTTTTCAAAGGTGCAGCTGTTATCGTTTTTGTTCATTTGGATGGCATTGGCAATCTATTCTCTTTCAAAAACAAAACTATTGTCTCGGAGAGAATTAAAATGGAGGAAAGAAAAACGTGCTAGTATGTAAATTAAAAACCTTATCCACGATAACTGGATAAGGTTTTTTTGCCTAAAGGAATGTTCTTTTTACTTTATCCCAAAAAGAATTATCCTTTAGTTTTAACGTTTTAATTTTTTTATCACTAATTTTTATGTTGATTTTATCAACACTGCGGATGCTTAGTGCTTCATTATCCATACCCATTGTCGGTTGATCATTGTCATCGGATATGACCTTAAGTGTTAGTGTCCGTTCACTGCCGACTATAAAGGACGTGCCGAGTGTCCGGTAAACGTTGTTGTTGACGGATGCAACCTCACTTACTTGCATACAGGAGAGAAGAGGGTCAACTATTGAGCCATTAACGGATTTATTATAAGCCGTACTCCCAGTCGGCGTAGCAATGACGAGGCCATCACCGCGGAATGTTTCTAAATGAAGCTGATCGACAAATACATCAATGACAAGTGTTTTAATAACGGACGAGCGAATACTGAAATCGTTTAAACACGAAAACGTACCCTGACCGTCAACAGAAACTTCAATTGTCGGATAACGGCGGACCTCAGTCCGTTCACTTGATGTAACCGCTTCAATCATCTTCGAGGTATCGTTGAGGAGAAAATCGCAATACATGCTTAAACTATTTCCGGTTGCAATCCCCACATAAAGGCAATCATCGCGGAATCCAGTCATTCTAACAGCCTGGAGGAATGTTCCATCATCACCGATACTAGCAATGATATTCGCCTTACTATAATCAGAAACAATGGTAAAGCCATAGCGTTCTGCAATTTCGAAGAGAGGAGCAGCTTTTTCCATTATGTCCGAATCACGCTTATGATAAAAATAAATATTTCGACGCACATCCATAATATGTACCCCCTGTAAAATGATAGAGAAAATCCCACTTATTTAACCATACCAGAAATAACTTTGGTAAAATAGTGATAGCTTGAAATTAGTTTAGCACTTTTTTCAAACAATATGAAATGAAAGATGTTAATTTTAGGTGGAGAAAAAGGGGGAATACCTATGAATGGAAAACGCTGGGCCGCTCTTGGGATTGCGGCGGCATTATTTTTTGTCTCGATTTTAATTAATGTTTTATCTGCGGTTGCCTTTAAGGGAATTGAAACGGATTTCACCGATTTCATGAAGACAACAGAACAGCCCTTTACAGAAGAAGTAGTTGAAACTGGGAGCGAATTAAAGAAAATCGTCATTCTCAATGTTGATGGCGTAATACAGGACACGGGGGATGCTGGCTCTTTTTTGCAAAGCGCCGGTTACAATCATCAGGATTTCATGAAAAAGCTGAATTATATTAAAGACGATGATAGCGTTAAAGGTGTCGTTATCCGAGTCAATTCTCCAGGTGGCGGAGTAGTGGAAAGTGCAGAAATCCATGATAAGATAAAGGAAATTCAGAAGGATACGAAAAAGCCGGTTTATATTTCCATGGGTTCTATGGCCGCATCAGGCGGTTACTATATTTCAACGGCAGCGAAGAAAATCTTTGCCAGCCCTGAAACATTAACAGGATCTCTTGGAGTCATTATGGAAGGATATAACTACAAAGGCTTAGCAGATAAATACGGTGTTGATTTTGTCACGATCAAAAGCGGACAGTACAAAGACATCATGAGTCCAACGAGAAAAATGACGGATGAAGAACGACAAATTTTACAAAAAATGATTGATAATTCATACGAAGGATTTGTCAAAGTCATTTCAGAAGGTCGCGATCTAACAGTTGAGAACGTCAAAAAAATCGCTGATGGCCGTGTATATGATGGCCGCCAGGCGAAGGATTTAAATCTAATCGATGATTATGGCTACTTAGATGATGTCATTGCGAGAATGAAAAAAGATGAGAAGCTGAAAGGTGCGAAGGTGGTCCGTTATTCAGAGGATTTTGGGCTCGGTTCATTATTTAAAATTCAGACAAAAAACTGGCTCGGTGAGAATGCTGATATGGCAGGTTTAATGAAAATCCTTTCCAAGCCTAATTCACCCCGTCCAATGTATTTATATGCGGAATAAGGGGGAACTGGAAAATGGAAACGAATGATCATCAAAACGGCTGGAATGAAGCAAAGGAAACACCTGCAAATTTGCTGGACCAGCAAACTGAGGTGTTAGAGGATGATGTCCTTTCACCAGAAAAAGCACCTATTGGACAGACTTGGCAGGTTCGGTACGCTGGTTTTTGGATGCGCTTTTGGGCGTATCTTCTCGATCTAATTGTTGTTGGCAGCATTGAACGGATATTGATTAAGCCGCTCTTTCGAGTGCTTGATATTTCTTTAACGGAATTCAACATGTTTGCCCCGATTTCTATCGTGTCAGCGGTTATCTTTTACTTATATTTTGTGCTGATGACGAAATACTTTAATCAAACACTTGGAAAAATGGTTTTTGGTTTAAAAGTAGTCGATTTGCATAATGACAAATTGACATGGGGAACTTGTCTTTTTCGTGAATGGATTGGCCGGTTTATCTCGGCAACGATCATCGTCGGGTATATCATTGTCGCCTTTTTACCGAAAAAGCAAGGCCTGCATGACCTCTTCACCGATACAACTGTGATCCATATAGATCGCTAAAAATTTGGACCTATCAACTATGAGTTGATAGGTTTATTTTTTTCCTGAAAAAGGAATACTAGAAGGCTGAAAGGTTGTGAATAAAATTGTTTTGGCTGCTGCTTTCTTTGTCGCTTCTAGTGTTCTTATTCATGCTAATTATTTTTACTAAACTAACGATTCTTGTAAATTATTATCATCATAATGACAATGATGACTTAAAAGTGGAGTTTAGAGTTTGGTTCGGGCTTATTAAATACAAAATTAATGTGCCATTAATCAAAATTGATGATAATTCCCCGAGCATTATAGTGAAAACTCATACAAATATGGGTGGGGATTCTGCCAAGGATGCAAATCCTGAACATAAAGTAACCCAGGTCACCAAGAAAGATGTGCTAACTAATTTCAAGAATGCGAAAGAATTGCTGCATCGGGTATTTAATTTACATATCATTGTCCGGAAATTCTTTCAAAAGGTTACGATAAAAAAAATAGAATGGCATTCCCTGATTGGGGTGGGGGATGCCGCTTATACTGGGATGGCAGCCGGAGCATTATGGGCGATAAAAGGCGGTATAACAGGACTTCTCAGCCACTATTTAAAACTTAAAGCAACACCGCAAATTTCAATTACTCCCCACTTTCAAGCGGCCATTATTCAGACAGGGTTAACATGTATTTTTCAGTTTCGTATCGGGCATGCTATACTCGCAGGTTTAAAACTGATGAAATTCTGGAAGGGCGGGAAACCGCGCTTTAAAAGTAAAACAGATTTTTCAAATGAAAAAACGAAATCGATTTGAAAGAGGAGGAAATAGCCATGTCTAACCATCCAATTCAGGGTTTGATGACAACTGCAATGGAAAGCTTGAAAGAAATGATTGATGTCAATACCATCATTGGGGATCCGGTTGAAACCCCAGACGGAAGTGTCATTTTGACAGTGTCTAAGGTTGGCTTTGGATTTGCAGCAGGAGGCAGTGAGTTCAAATCCGATGGTTCCCAGTCGCAGGGCCAGTCTCAAGGGCAAAGTCAAGGGCAAGGCCAAGGTCAAGGTCAAAGCCAGGGGCAGTCGATGCTTCCATTTGGCGGCGGTAGCGGGGGCGGTGTTTCAATCACCCCAATCGCCTTTTTAATTGTTAACTCACACGGTGTCAAAATGCTTCATTTAGATGAGAGTACACATTTGTATGAGAAAATTTTAGAACTCGCCCCGCAAGCGGTAGATAAAATCCAGCAAATGTTCTCGAAGAAAGAACAAGGCAGCCAACAGCAAACTCAACAGCATCAACAGAAAATTGATCTTGATATATAACTAAAAGGTTAATCTTCCGCTAATTGGAGGATTAACCTTTTTAATGATAGGAAGTAAAGTTCAAATAATTGCAAAATAGTCTTTGAAAAGATATATTTACACTGTACATACTTAAAGTCAAAAAAGCGAAGAAATTTTTAGCTTTACGACGACAAAGGAGGATGTTAAAATGGCAAATGTTACATTTAAGGGAAATGCTATTACGTTACTGGGCAATGAAGTGAAGGTTGGTGACAAAGCGCCAAATTTCACTGTCTTGGCAAATGATTTATCGGAAGTTACTTTAGACTCTACTAAGGGGCAGGTACGGTTAATTACTTCCGTGCCATCATTAGATACTGGAGTATGTGATGCGGAAACCCGCCGTTTTAATGAAGAAGCTAACTCACTCGGAAGCGTGAAAATCTTAACAGTCAGCGTTGACCTGCCATTTGCACAAAAACGCTGGTGTGCAGCAAGCGGCATCGAAAACGTGCAAACATTATCTGATCACCGCGACCTTTCCTTTGGTGAAGCATACGGGGTTGCTATTCAGGAATTAAGACTATTAGCGCGTGCTGTTTTTGTAGTAGATTCGAGCGATACTGTCACATATGTAGAGTATGTTAGTGAAGCAACAAACCACCCGAACTATGAAGCAGCACTAGAAGCGGCAAAAGCTGCAAAATAATCTTATAATCAAGAAGGCCTCGTCATAGGCGAGGCCTTCTTAGTTGTTTTATACTTTTTTAAATATGATTAATGATGGGAGCAGAAAAATGATTGTTTCTTCAGTAGAAGAGTTATTTACGCTATTTAATGAAACGGCCCTTATTTTACAAGAAGAATTGTCATGCAGCTATCTTGAGGCACTTGCCGAAACTGGTGAGAATCTATTTCAAGGTTCAATCCTTCAAAAAGAGTTAAGTGAATTAACGACAAAAAGATTGAAAAAACAATACGAAGAGATTCATTTAGAAAAGTATTCGAATGAAGATATCCGCAAGGCATACCAGCTAGTGATTTTAAAAGGGATGAAAGAAAATGTTCAGCCTAATCATCAAATGACACCAGATTCAGTTGGGATGCTTGTAGGCTATTTAGTAGAGAGATTTATGAGCCAGCCATCCTTCCGCTTGCTTGATCCTGCAGTGGGAACGGGGAATTTATTAACAACGGTTTTAAATCATATACATAAAGAGGTATCATCCATCGGTGTTGAGATTGATGACATTCTAATAAAATTAGCCTATGTTAACGCGAATTTACAGGAACATCCTGTACAGCTATTTAATCAGGATAGCTTGGAGCCATTATTTATCGATCCGGTCGATGCCGTTATCGCGGATTTGCCGGTTGGCTTTTATCCGAACGATGTCAGGGCTTCAGATTATCAATTAAAGGCGAGTGTGGGCCACTCTTATTCACACCATTTATTTATTGAGCAAAGTGTCAGGGCTGCCGTGCCTGGAGGTTACTTGTTCTTCATTATCCCGAGCGGTTTATTTGAAAGTGAGCAAGCAGCCCAGCTTCATGAATTTATCAAGGAAAAGGCAATCATCCAGGGACTTCTGCAATTACCAGCAAGCATGTTTAAGACCAACAGCTCAGCTAAAAGTATTTTTATTTTGCAGAAAAAAGGCGAAGGGGTTCAGCCTCCAAAACAAGCGTTACTCGTGAAATTGCCGAAATTATCAAATGCAGTTGAAATGGATAAAATTCTAGCTCAAATGGACAAATGGTTCCAGGAAAATAAAGGATAAAACTAGCTGAAATTCCTAGTTTTATCCTTTATTATTTTTATAATAATTTTGAATATATTTACATCTCCGTTGAAACCGTTCCCAAGTAAGTTATTCCTTGAAATGTTTTCATTACAATGATTAAATGAGGAATTGAGGGAAATAAACAAGGTCGGTTTGCGCAAAATAAGTCTGTACTAAACATTATCCGGATTGAATCGACGTTGTTATATAAAAGGAGCGGTTGCAGAGATGGCAAAAATTATTGCAATTAATGCGGGAAGTTCTTCACTAAAGTTTCAATTATTTGAAATGCCAAGCGAAGAAGTTATTACAAAGGGACTAATCGAAAGAATTGGTCTGAAGGATTCAGTATTTACGATTACTGCGGGTGGTGAAAAAGTCCAAGAAATCATTGATATTCCAGACCATGAAGTAGCGGTAAAAATGCTCTTAGATAAACTAACTACCTTAGGCATTATAACGTCTTTGGACGAGATTGTAGGAATTGGCCATCGTGTTGTCCACGGTGGAGAAACATTTACCGACTCTGTTCTTATAACTGAAGCAGTTTTAAATAAAATTGACGAATTATCTGAACTTGCTCCGTTGCATAACCCGGCAAATGTTACAGGTATTAAGGCATTCATGGATGTGCTTCCGAATGTACCGGCAATTGCAGTTTTCGATACAGCCTTCCATCAGACGATGCCGGAAAGTTCTTTTCTATATAGTCTTCCGTATCAATACTATAAGGAATATGGGATTCGAAAATATGGATTCCATGGAACAAGCCATAAATATGTTTCTCAGCGTGCAGCGGAATTATTGGGACGCCCGGTTGAACAGCTGCGTTTAATCTCTTGTCACCTTGGGAATGGAGCTAGTATTGCTGCCATTGAAGGCGGAAAGTCGATTGATACTTCGATGGGCTTTACACCGCTTGCAGGGGTAACAATGGGCACTCGTTCAGGAAATATTGACCCGGCACTCATTCCATATATCATGGAAAAAACCGGTAAGAATGCAGATGAAGTCCTTGATGTTTTAAATAAAAAGAGCGGGATGTTAGCTGTTTCTGGTTTTTCAAGTGATTTACGTGATATTGAAATTGAAGCGAAAAAGGGAAATGAGCGGGCACAGCTGGCGTTAGATGTGTTTGCAAACCGTATTCATAAATACATTGGTTCATATGCTTCCAGAATGTATGGTGTCGATGCGATTATTTTCACGGCCGGAATTGGTGAAAATAGTGACGTGATTAGAGAAAATGTATTAAAGGGTCTTGAATTTATGGGCGTGTATTGGGACCCAGCACTTAATAAGGTAAGAGGTGAGGAAGCATTTATCAACTATCCTCACTCACCGGTTAAGGTCATTATCATTCCAACAAATGAGGAAGTTATGATAGCGCGTGATGTTGTCCGCTTGACAGATACTCATTAATTAAAACCTACGGCAAAAGCTGATATAATGGCTTTTGCCTTTTTAACGTTCTATTTCCTGTGATATACTGGAAACTAGAAACGTTGAAGGAGGTACCCAGATGCCATTGACAGACCGGGAATCGAAAGTTTTGAATGAAATACGGGATTGGGAGAGGAACTTGCTCAATTATGAGGCGAACGACTTTCAATTAACATATGAAAAATATTTGGAACGTTCATTTATGTTATTACCTGAAAAGGTTCAGCAACAATTTTTTTCTGTCATGGATAGCTGGCTGTTTCATTTACATAGTTTAATCCACGGCTCACAGCTTCAAATGGACGCTAAGGAAAGAATTCTAGCCTCGGCGAGAATTTTTCAAGAGGATATAGAAAAAATAACAGACTTAAAGCAACTGGACATCAACCAGTTACAATACATAGCAGAGCAGCAAATCGCAATGCATCGTCTTTATTCCTTTGCTCAAGGGGGTCTTTCGGGTACGGGTGGACCGCTGCTTTTAGGTGCAGATATTCCGGCAATGGCGGTTATTAATTTAAGGATTGTGCAATTAATTGCAATGACCTATGGTTTTGAAGTGAATACTCCATTTGAAATGATGACATCTTTAAAGGTGTTCCATACCGCAACCTTGCCAGCGCGGATTAAAAAAGCAGGATGGGCGTCATTAATGGCTGAACTGGAAGCGAACGAAGAATATTATTTTTACGAAGGCAATGAGGAGATTATTGATATCACTTGGCTGGAACAGCCTATTCAGCAGCTTTTAAAAGCAATGGTTATAATATTGTTTCGAAAAAAAGTCATTCAAGGAATTCCGTTAGTCAGCATGGCGATTGGCGCTGGAGCAAATTATCAATTAACAAGAAAAGTAACGGACCTCGCCCATAAATATTACCAGCTGCGCTACCTTAAAGAAAAAGAGGAGTTTTAATAATGAGCACGCAAGAGCATAAAAATGTTGCACCTAAGACGGTTAATTGTAAAGTCATCACAGTCAGCGATACGAGGACTCAGCAAACAGACAAAAGCGGAAGGCTGATGATCGAACTGCTGGAACAAGCAGGGCATAGGGTTGTTGATTACGTCATTGTCATCGATGAAGCTGAGCCAATTCAAAATGAAATATTAAAGGGGTGTGGACAAGATAGTATTGATGTAATCCTTACAAATGGCGGCACAGGGATTGCCAAGCGCGATGTAACAATTGAATCTGTCCAAAGCCTGCTTGAGAAAGAAATCGTTGGCTTTGGAGAAATATTCAGGATGCTGAGCTATCAAGAGGACATCGGGTCGGCCGCCATTCTCTCGAGGGCCATTGCCGGAGTTGTCAAAAATAAAGCAGTATTCTCAACGCCCGGTTCATCTGGTGCGGTGAAACTGGCAATGAATAAATTAATTTTGCCGGAAATTGGTCATGTGGTGAGAGAAATCAAAAAAGATCTATAAAGTGAAAACTCCCTTATCGAAGGGAGTTTTTTTAATGATGGGCTTTTTCCGAAAGGGTCTGGTTTGAACGGTACCAAAGCCATAGGTCATTAATAATTGAGGCCAGTTCTGCTATTTCCGAGTTCAATTGACAGGAACGGGCGAAATTATTTTCATCTGATAGCTGGGCTTGCTTATGATTAATTTCCTTTTCAAGCTCAAATATTCGGTCGGGAATGGAGCCGCGGATTTGTTCCCAATTAAACAGGATTTCCTGTTGAGTATCTTTACTATAATCGTCCCATTCTTCGGTCATATCGGGCAGAAAAATGCCCAGACGCTGATCGAAAGAAAAATGTGCTTTCATAATTTCCTCCAAGATGTAAAAGTTAATTAATATTGTACTACACATTGAAGGTCCATTCACGCTAAACCTTTTAATTCGGGTGAAATAAGAGGCACAGAGCTGATTGGCTCCGTGCTTTCGATTATGAATTTTTTTCTGTTCGGACAATCAGAACGTCACATGGTGCGTAGCGAGTGATATGTTCTGAGACACTGCCAATAAAGATTCGTTCCACCATATTCATACCGGTCGCCCCGCAGATAATTAAATCAATCTTATGCTTTTTCGCTAGCTCTCTAGGGATTCTTACTTTAGGAGAACCAAAGTCAATTTCATATTGAACTTCCAGAATACCTGCATTTATCGCCTGCAATTGATAATTCTCAAGCATTTCTTTAGCCAGCTTTTCTGCTCTGTCACCAATGACAGTGTCGTATGCATCAATTAGAGCAAAAGACCTTACATCAATCACATGGACTAACAGCAATTTCGCATTATTTCTTTTTGCGATTTCAATCCCTTTTTTAAACGCCCAATCTGCTTCCTTTGATCCATCAATTGCGACTAAAATATTCCGATATTTGAGTCCCATAAGATCATCTCCTTACCTTAATTATACAATATTTAACAACGTATAGTTGTTGCAATTTTTCGAACAATAATGAGGTAGCTTAGAGTGGAAAGGAGATTTATCGATGGTGAAACGAGAGCCGAATCATAAGTTTACATTTGATTTTGATGAACAAGGTACAAGCGAAGTGAGCCAGCAAATTATGGATTCGTATAATAGTGGTTTCATTGGTGAAGGAACTGCATTAGCTGACAGTGACGATAACGCTGCAGTTGAAGGGTAGGAACAATTTAAATAGTAGAGTGTCTGGCTGTCTTAAACATAGGGGCAGCCTTTTATGTTTGCTTGGATTTGGTAATTAGACATTTAGGTAAGGCTATTTCCTTTTATGTTAAAACTTTGGAATTACTGCTTTTTTTGATAAAATGTATATGGTTATAATAATTTTTGGAGGTAAGCGCATGAGGATTGGAGTACCTAAAGAAATTAAAAATAATGAAAACCGTGTAGCTATGACACCTGCTGGAGTCGTTAATCTTGTGAAATTTGGTCACGAAGTTTTTATTGAAAAAGGTGCCGGACTTGGCTCAGGCTTTACAGATGAGGATTATAGTTCTGCTGGTGCGAAACTAGCAGCAACCGCAGAGCAAGCTTGGTTCATGGATATGGTTATGAAGGTAAAAGAACCTCTTCCTAGCGAATATCAATATTTCCGTGAGGGGTTAATTTTATTTACATATTTACATTTAGCACCTGAACCGGAATTAACAAAAGCCTTAATCGATAATAAAGTTGTCGGGATTGCTTATGAAACAGTACAGTTAGCGAATAGAAGCCTGCCACTATTGACGCCGATGAGTGAAGTAGCTGGAAGGATGGCTGCTCAAATCGGCGCGCAATTTCTTGAAAAAGTCCATGGCGGTATGGGGATTCTTCTTTCCGGTGTCCCGGGGGTACAAAGAGGGAAAGTTACCATCATTGGCGGCGGGGTAGCTGGTACCAATGCAGCCAAAATGGCAATTGGCTTAGGAGCAAAAGTAACCATTATTGATTTAAATCCAGACCGTCTTCGTCAATTGGATGATATTTTCGGCTCTGACGTGACGACATTAATGTCTAATCCTTATAATATTGCCGAAGCTGTAAAGGAATCCGATTTGGTTATTGGTGCTGTGCTGATTCCGGGAGCGAAGGCGCCGAAGCTTGTCAGCGAAGAAATGATTCAATCGATGAAACCAGGCAGCGTGGTCGTTGATATCGCCATCGATCAGGGGGGGATTTTTGAAACGACTGACCGGATCACCACACACGATAATCCAACATATGTAAAGCATGGCGTTGTTCATTATGCAGTAGCGAATATGCCTGGTGCAGTCCCAAGAACCTCCACGTTTGCGTTAACAAATGTGACCGTCCCATATGCCGTAGACATCGCTAATAAAGGCTATAAAAAGGCGTGTTTGGATAATGAGGCCCTCTTAAAAGGAATTAATACTCTTGAGGGGTATGTAACCTACCAAGCGGTCGCGGAAGCACATGGAGTTGAATTTAAAGATACGAAAGTATTGCTTGAAAAATAAAAAAGATAGTTTCTCTAGAGTAATTCTGTCCTCATGACCGCTTCATGAGGACTGTTTCCATTTGAAAAAAACAAAACCAGCTCCCGAAAGGAACTGGCTGGAAACTCATTATGTAAGCCGCATTTGCCGTAGAAATATAAGAAAGTTTTAAACCACCACTCCTCAAAGTGGGTGTTTTCAGAAACTTTTCTGCTTGTCCTCCATGTCTTATAGACAGAGGCGTGTCATTCCAGCTTCGATGGTTAAACTCCCTATTACAGCTTAAAGGTTAAAACTTTATTATGATTACGTACAACGCAGCTTGTATTTGTATATTACACCAATACGCATGAAAGTTCAATGTAAAAAAAAACCAAATAATCCTACTTGATGATCTGTAATTCTTTTGGGAATTTGGTTAAAACTTTGGCACCATCTGGTGTTATATATAGATCATCCTCAATGCGGACACCAGCAACTTCAGGGACATAAATTCCCGGTTCAATCGTGTACACCATGCCTTCTTCAATAAGCAGCTGGTTTGTCTCTGTCAATGATGGATATTCATGTACACCAATTCCGAGTCCATGACCGAGGCGATGAGGGAAATAGTCACCATATCCTGCTTCCGCAATAATTCGGCGTGCAGTGAGATCGACTTCGGCAGCGGTAACACCAGGCTTGCTTGCTTCAATGGCTGCGAGCTGCGCCTTTAGAACCGTATCGTAAATTTCTTTTTGTTTATCATTAATGTCCCCGTAGGCAACTGTTCTCGTGATATCAGAACAATAGCGGTCGACAATAACACCTAGGTCGAATAAAACGAGATCACCCTTTTTAATTTTTGTTTCCCCAGGGTTACCATGCGGAGAAGCAGCGTTTGCTCCGGTTAACACCATTGTCGAAAACGACATTTCAGTCACACCCTTTTGCTTTAGGGCGTACTCTAAGGCGTTTAGGACTTCAAGCTCTGTTTTGCCTTCCTTGATTTCACTTGCACCGAATTCTACGGCATAATCAGCAAGGGCACAGGCTTCTTCAATGACTTTTAATTCTTTAGCATCCTTAATCATCCGCAGCAGTCTTACTTTTTCTTCAGCTGAAACAAAAGCGGCTTTAGGGAATAACTGTGAAAGCTGTTCATAGCGTTCTACATTCATATGCTCTTTCTCGATAGCAGCTTTGGAAACAGCCTGGATTCTTTTATTAATTGCATGTCCAACCATTTCCCACGGGTTTTCGATGTCGGTATAGCCGATGATTTCATGCCCCCATCCGGAACGTTTAGCATCATGTACTTCCATTGCCGGACATACAAGGAATGGTTCCTCCTCTTGAAAAACCGCAAGCGCCAGTAGTCGTTCATGCGGGTCGGTATAATAACCGCTTAAATAAAATACGTTTTCAGAAGAAGTAAGGAAGCTTACTTCGATCTCATTTTCCTTCATCCACGTTTGAAGCTTTACTAATCGTTGATTCATGTTAGTGGCCCCCATTTTATAAGATTAATTCCAATCTGAGATTATCAATATTCATTTCAATTGTAAACTAACACAACTTAGCATGTGCTAACACCTGCATCTTATGGGTATATATGAAGAAGGGATTTCAAAACTTTTATGGAAGTAAATATTATACCAATTTAAAAGGAGATGGGATGATGAGAGTTTCTTATCACGGACATTCAGTTGTTCAAATTAACACAAATGGGAAAACTATTTTAATTGACCCTTTTATTACAGGCAATCAATTAACGGACTTAACGGCTGAAGAGGTAAAACCAGATGTAATTATCTTATCGCATGGTCACAATGACCATGTCGGGGACACTGTTGAGTTAGCAAAAAGGCATAATTCCCTTGTAATTGCAAATTTCGAACTTGCTACCTACTTGTCTTGGCAAGGAGTCAAAACACACGGCATGCACATTGGTGGTGCCTATCAGTTTGATTTCGGTAAAGTAAAGCTGACTCAAGCCTTCCACGGCTCGTGCATCGAAACCGAGAATGAACTCATCTATGGCGGTATGCCAGCCGGAATTCTTGTTATGAGCGAAGGTAAAACCATTTACCACGCCGGTGATACGGGACTATTCTCCGATATGAAACTGATTGGAGAACGCCATCCAATTGATTTAGCCTTCTTGCCGATTGGCGACAATTTTACAATGGGGCCTGAAGATGCAGCCTATGCCGCTAAACTGTTAAATCCAAAGACGGTTGTACCGATGCACTACAATACATTCCCGCCTATTAAACAGGATCCATATCAATTTACTGAATTGCTTGAAAATCAAAATGGTAAAGTGTTAGTCCCTGGCGAAGCAATCGATTTTTAAGCGCGATTCTAGGTGTTCTCATACTTTTTTTCCTCCCATGTGCATAAAGATGGAACAAGCAGTATTTTTTAAAAGGAGGAAAAGAAGTTGAAGAAGAATAGATATTTGCTTTGTCTGCTGCTTGTGGCCTTCATGCTCTATTTTGCCGTTCCGCGATTATCGATTCATGCAACTGGTGCGGAGGGGATATTTTCGATCGCTTGGCTTGCGTTTGCATTGATGGTGATCGCTGGTAATCTAACTGGGTTGCTTTATAGCCCGAAAAAACATCGACAAAGACCTCAGTTCCAGAACAAAAAAACGAAATCGCGCTCATTTTTACGGGAATAAGCTGACTTTATTAGAAACCGCATTGAATCAAGGTCTTTTACACTCTATAATTAAATTTAGACATAGCTGGTTAAGAAATGACTAGATAAAGTGGAATTTGAAAATAGAGGGTGAAGGTCTTGGCTACGAAGCATGAACAAATTTTACAATACATTGATGGACTCCCGATTGGAGAAAAGATATCAGTAAGGCAAATCGCTAAGGCAATGACCGTAAGTGAGGGCACAGCTTACCGGGCGATTAAGGAAGCGGAAAATAAGGGGTATGTTAGCACTATCGAAAGAGTTGGCACGATTCGAATTGAACGGAAGAAGAAAGAGAATATTGAAAAGCTTACTTTTGCTGAAGTAGTAAACATCGTGGACGGCCAAGTATTAGGCGGCAGAACAGGCTTGCATAAAACCCTTAATAAATTTGTCATAGGGGCAATGAAACTTGAGGCAATGATGCGTTACACTGAAGCAGGCAACCTGTTAATTGTCGGAAATAGGACGCAGGCACATGAATTGGCGTTAAAAGCAGGGGCCGCAGTGCTAATCACCGGAGGCTTTGACTCTCAGGAACATGTGAAAAAACTAGCAGATAAGATGGAATTGCCGGTTATTTCAACAAGTTATGATACCTTTACGGTTGCGACGATGATTAACCGGGCTATTTATGACCAATTAATCAAAAAGGAAATTATTTTAGTAGAGGATATTTTAACACCTCTTGCGGACACTTATTATTTAAAAACGTCTGATAAGGTTGCAAAATGGCATGAATTTAATCAAGAGACAACGCACAGCCGTTATCCTGTTGTCGACCAGAACATGAAGATCCAAGGAATGGTGACAAGTAAGGATATTTTGGGACAGGATTTAGAAGCTTCAATCGACAAGATTATGACGAAACATCCGATGACCGTTAATGGGAAGACAAGTGTCGCCTCGACCGCCCATACGATGGTCTGGGAAGGGATTGAAGTGCTCCCCGTTGCCGATGACTCCAACCGGTTAGAAGGGATTATCAGCAGGCAGGATGTCTTAAAGGCGCTGCAAATGAACCAACGGCAGCCGCAGGTTGGGGAAACGATTGATGACATCGTAACCAATCAAATGGTATTAATGCAGGGAAGGGCAAAAGGGGAAGAGGTTTACTCCTGTGAAGTGACGCCGCAAATGACCAACCATCTTGGAACTATTTCTTATGGGGTATTTACGACGATTGTCTCAGATGCAGCCAACCGGGTGTTGCGTAGCTATAAAAAAGGTGACCTCGTTGTCGAAAACATGACCATTTACTTTATTAAACCAGTTCAAATGGAGAGTAGATTAGAAATTTATCCAAAGATACTAGAAGTAGGACGGAAATTTGGCAAGGTAGATGTCGAAGTGTTCAATGAAGGAGTTTTGGTTGGAAAAGCGATGATGATGTGCCAGTTAATTGACAGAAGCTAAAAATGTGAAAGCCGCTTCCCAACCTGAGAAGCGGCTCAATTTTTATTTTTGGGCATCGAAAGTCTTTGCTTCTTCGATGGCAAATGGAAGGTAGTGTTTATATTTTTTGAAGCCAATCCAGCTGAATATGGCACCATAAATAATAAATATAGCGGCAACAAGATAAGTCACCGTCGTTTCGGAGATGAATAGAAGATGATTGATACCAAATAATAACACAAAAAGGCCAAGCGCAATATTTGCTTTAGCTGAAAGCCATTTCTTTTCGACATGACGGTTGCTTCTGAAGTATTTTGTTTTATAAAATAAATAGAAAGCAAATAATATTGCAATTAAGACAACAAATACAAACATAATATGTTCCTCCAAGTTTCGAAAATCTTATATAATTGTAACTGTTCTATTGAAAAATTGCCACATTTGGTTCTAAGAAGGAGACCCTATGATAGAGAAAATAGTAGAAACCATTGAACAATATGAAACGATTATTATCCATCGCCACGTCCGTCCAGACCCTGATGCCTATGGTTCCCAAGGCGGTTTGGCGTCCATTTTACAAGCATCCTACCCGGAGAAAAAGGTTTATGCTGTTGGCCAGGAGGAACCAACGCTAGATTTTCTGCGCAGACTTGATGTAATTAAGGATGAAGTCTATAAAGGTGCCTTAGTAATTGTGTGTGATACGGCAAATGCCGAAAGGATTTGTGATGACCGCTACTCATTGGGAGATAAGCTTATCAAAATTGATCATCATCCAAATGAAGATGCTTATGGAGACTTATTATGGGTCGATACAAATGCAAGCTCATGCAGTGAAATGATTTATGAATTTTATTTAGCAGGAAGAGAATCAGGCTTGAAAATGAATGATGAGGCGGCAAGACTGTTATACGCCGGGATTGTCGGTGATACAGGCAGATTCCTTTTTCCGAGTACGACAGAAAAAACGTTTGCCTATGCGGGCGAATTAATCCACTATCATTTCTCGCGCACTGAACTATATGATAGGATTTACGAATTGGATGCTCATATCATCAAGTTAAATGGATATATTCTCCAAACATTTGAGCTGCAGAAAAACGGTGTTGCTTCTGTTAGATTGACAAAAGAGTTATTAGCTGAATACGGGGCAAAGCCGGCAGAGGCCTCCTTGCTTGTAGGAACCTTAGGAAATGTAAAAGGGATTAAAGCCTGGGTCTTTTTCATTGAGGAGGACGACCAAATACGGGTGCGGCTCCGTTCAAAGGGACCGGTAATAAATGGTGTAGCGAGAAAGTTCAAAGGGGGCGGACATCCACTTGCCTCAGGTGCTTCAATCTATTCTTGGAACGAAGTAGAAGACGTCTTACGGGAACTAGATGAGGTTTGCGAAAATTATTAAAAATAAAGAATAACGGCCCAGAGAATGGGCCGTTATTCAAATTGTATCTCAAGTTGTATCGTTAGGTTTGTGAAGATAATCAATTCCCTCACCTTAAGTTTATATCGTTTTTCATTGATTGGTACAATTTTGTTTTCGATTATTTTTTGTATCAGATCTTTGCTTTTATAGACTGTTTCCAAATCCTTTGCCAGCATCATGTCGATATCATCTCTAACCGAGTCTTCTGTCTCTAAAACACTTAAGGAATCCAGCTTATATTTTTCAGCGTTGAGTATTTTTATATTGATTTTCTGGACTGTAAGCTGCTCAATATTCCGTTTATTCATCTCTTTATATTCTTCCTGCCAAATCTTTTTCTCATTGTTTAAATCCGCGATTTCCTGCTGTTGTTTACGAAGCAATTCCGTATTCTCTTCCTGCCAGACACCGTAAATATATAAAAAGATGCACCAGCTTATGGCACCCCCAATAGCCATCCCGGCAAAAAAGCGCTGCCAGGCTGGTCTGCGGTATAATGGCGGAATTCTCATGATGATATATACTCCTGGGTAAGCCAATTAATAATGAGTGCACCTGTCTGGGCTCCGCCTAAGGCAGAAAGAATTAATAATAATTGTTTAAAAAGATCCTTTGTGCCTGCGTCCAAAAAGCCTTTTTCAAACGAATATACTGTATCAAATGTCCCTCCGATTGCCGCTATAATTGCCCAAATTCTAAGTGAAGAAGACAAGCGATAAACGGTTGTAAGCGGAGGTTGACCAGTTAAGAAGGCGGCAATTCCGCCAATTAATGAACCGCCCAGCAGAACACCTAAAGCAATAAAGTAGCTTTCAATAAAAGCTGGAAAAAAACCGATTTCTTTCATCCCTTAAAACCGCCCTTACACATAATCAAATGTCCTTTTTATAAAATATATGGACAAACAATCAGGAATATGATGAAAAAATGAGAACATATTTTCTTTTTTCACAAAAAAGTTCTATAATATAGAATAAGATCAAGTAATTAAGGGTGTGAAGAGGATGTCTTTTATTCACCTGCATGTATATAGTGCGTATAGTCTGCTTACAAGTACTGCCTCAGTCCCTCATCTAATTGAAAATGCCAAGCAGAAAGGCTTTATGGAGCTTGCGTTAACAGATCGAAATGTAATGTACGGGACCATAGAGTTTTATAAATTGTGCAAAAAAAATAACATAAAACCAATCATCGGGTTAACCGTGGATGTGGAAAGTGAGAGTAACGAGAATGAATCATATCCACTTGTCTTACTTGCTGAAAATGAAACAGGTTATAAAAACCTATTGAAAATTTCCAGTACCGTGCAAACGAAAGCCGATAATGGGATTCCGCTAAAATGGCTGAAACATTATGCAAACGGGTTGATTGCCCTCACTCCTGGATGTGAAGGAGAAATTGAACAATCCTTGTTAACTGGCAAAGAGGAATTTGCCAGAGAGTTAATAAAAAAGCTTGAAGCCGTCTTCGGCGCAGATAATTTTTTTCTTGCAATTCAAAATCATCAACTTGAACAAGAAAAGGATCTAAGGAATCAGCTTCAATTGCTGTCGAAAGACATGAATATCCCGCTAGCAGCAGCCAATCAGGTTCATTATTTAGAAAAAGAAGATATGTTTGCTCAGGAGTGTTTGTTAGCGATAAAGAATGGTGATAAGTTACAGGATGAACATAGAGAAAGATTGCAAAGCAATCAATACTATTTGAAAACAGCCAGTGAAATGGCCGACTGCCTCTCCGAATTTCCCGAAGCATTGGAAAACACCATCCGTATCGCCCAAAGATGCAACGTCAACATCGAGCTGGGCAAAACCTATTTACCTGCATTTCCGACAGAAAAGGGCTTGGAAGCAGAAGAATATCTGGAGAAATTATGCCGACAAGGATTGAATGAGCGATTTTCTTCGCCAAGCCAAAAATATTTTGAACGGTTGTCCTATGAACTAGCCGTAATCAAACGAATGAAGTTTAGCGATTACTTTTTAATCGTCTGGGATTTCATGAGGTATGCCCGTGAACATGGAATATTGACCGGACCAGGCAGGGGGTCAGCTGCTGGATCGCTTGTTGCCTATGTTTTGTACATAACGGATGTTGACCCAATCGAGCATAACCTATTATTCGAACGGTTTTTGAATCCTGAGCGAATTTCAATGCCCGATATCGATATTGATTTTCCGGACCATCGCAGAGATGAAGTGATTGAATATGTGGCTAAAAAATATGGGGAGCTCCATGTTGCGCAAATTGTAACGTTTGGAACCCTTGCGGCAAAAGCTGCATTACGCGATGTCGGCAGGGTATTCGGCTTGAATTCAAAGGAACTGGAGCAATTGTCGAAGCTTATCCCATCACGCTTAGGAATAAACCTGCAACAAGCATATAACGAATCGGAAGGACTTCGCAGGCTTATTAATGAAACTCCGCAAAACAAGCGGCTATTTGCAACGGCTTTAAAGCTGGAGGGTCTGCCGCGCCATACGTCTACACATGCTGCAGGTGTGATCATTAGCGAGAAACAGCTTATTGAGTTAATCCCGATTCAACGCGGGTCTAACCAAGTTTATTTAACGCAATATTCAATGGAGCATCTAGAAGAGATCGGTCTCCTCAAAATGGACTTCCTTGGCTTAAGAAATCTCTCACTTATTGAAACAATCTTATCATCCATTCGCCGCCATACAGGGAGGAAATTGGACATCGGGCAAATCACATTAGAAGACAACAAGACGTTTGAACTATTAGTGAGGGGTGAAACGACAGGTGTTTTTCAGTTTGAATCGGAAGGGATAAGGAAAGTGTTAACCAGATTAAAACCTTCGCGCTTTGAGGATATTGTTGCCGTCAATGCGTTGTACCGGCCAGGACCAATGGAAAGTATCCCGGTCTTTATTGATCGCAAGCATGGCCATCAAGCAGTCGAATACCCCCACCCGGATTTGCAGCCCATCCTAGAGAACACATATGGTGTTATTGTCTATCAAGAACAAATCATGCAAATTGCTTCGGTAATGGCGGGATTCTCACTTGGTGAAGCCGACCTATTAAGGCGGGCAGTCGGGAAGAAGCAAAAAGAGGTACTTGATAAAGAGCGTCATCACTTTGTTCAAGGGGCCCTAAAGAAGGGCTACAACCAATCTCTTGCCAATGAGATTTATGATTTAATTGTCCGCTTTGCAAATTATGGATTTAATCGCAGTCACGCAGTGGCATATAGTATGATAGCCTATCAGCTTGCCTTTTTAAAAGCTAATTTTCCGGTTCATTTTATGGCAGGGCTGCTTACCGCGGCAATAGGAAATGAAACAAAAATTGCTCAGTATATCATGGAAACAAAGCAAAAGGAAATTACGGTCCTGCCTCCATCTATTAACCATAGCGGTTTTTCATTTCAAGTAGAACAAACAGGAGACATCCGGTACAGTCTTGCTGCCATCAAAAGTGTGGGTGCTCAAGCATTGAGGGAAATCTTCCAAGCAAGGAAGAAGAAAAAATTTGCTGACTTATTTGATTTCTGT
Organism: Neobacillus vireti; assembly: GCF_001026695.1. Lineage (GTDB taxonomy): Bacteria > Bacillota > Bacilli > Bacillales > Cytobacillaceae > Neobacillus > Neobacillus vireti. Next base: position 114,777 of record NZ_LDNB01000015.1, on the reverse strand, counting down.
ATTCGAGTTTCTTCTAAAGCGATTAACCGGAAAACACTGGAGTTCCTTGTTCACTCAGGATGTTTTGATGAGTTCGGTGAGGATCGGGCAGTCTTGCTGGCAAGTTTAGATGTTGCGATTGAGCATGCTACCATTTTTAAGCCTGACGATGACAGTCAAATTGATTTATTCGATGATGAATTTGTCCCTAAGCCGAAGTATGTTCAAGTCGATCCGATTAGTCAGGAGCATAAGCTGACATTTGAAAAAGAGGCACTTGGTTTCTATCTTTCTGATCATCCCATTTCTATTTTTGCAAAAGAGCTTAAAGTGTGCGGTGCAGATGTTTTATTCGATTTGAAAAATGAGGCAAAAAGGGTTTTTACGGGTGTCTATCTTTCATCAGTGAAAGCTATCCGCACCAAAAAAGGGGATTCAATGGCCTTTTTAACGATAAGTGACGCAACTGGTGAAATGGAAGCAGTCGCCTTCCCGATGGTCTATAAAAGGTATATACAGCTTTTAAAACAGGGGAACTTTGTGCTGCTAGAAGGTAAAATCGAAGAACGAGTTGGGGAACTGCAATTTATCATTCAGCAAGTTTCTGACTTAGAACAATGGATTCAAACAAAATTAGCAAAGCAGTCAGTACTATATTTAAAAATTGTTGAGAATAAACAGGATGAGCCATCACTGAAAAAAATAAATCAACTCCTTAAAGAAAATAAGGGGGAAGCTGGCGTAATTTTGCATTATGAATCGACCCGAAAAACAGTAAGACTCGGTAAGGAGATTAATGTCAATCCAACCTCCGAATTACTGCAGCAATTAAGAAAAATACTCGGTTCTAAAAACGTTGTCCTGAAAGATTAATTCTTTACAACTTTCGAAGATATGTTATAGTGATAAAGAGACAAGTGTGGTCTGACCACCAATGTCGGCTTGTTATTTAGAGGGATGTACCTATTCTTTTTGTACAAATCAAAGGGGTGACATATCTTGACTTTACGTGAAGAAGCATTACATATGCATCGAGTTAATAAGGGAAAGTTAGAGTCGAAATCAAAAGTTCCTGTCCGGAATGCTCATGATTTAAGTTTAGCCTATTCACCAGGTGTGGCAGAGCCATGTAAAGATATTTATGAAAAGCCAGAAACGGTTTATGATTATACTATGAAAGGAAACATGGTTGCGGTAGTATCCGATGGGACGGCCGTTCTCGGACTTGGTAATATTGGACCCGAAGCAGCACTTCCTGTAATGGAAGGAAAAGCTGTTCTATTTAAAAGCTTTGCCGGCGTTGATGCATTTCCAATCTGCCTAAACACGACAGATGTGGATAAAATTGTTGAAACCGTAAAGTTGCTTGAGCCTACATTTGGCGGTGTGAATTTGGAAGATATCGCTGCTCCCAATTGTTTCGTGATTGAGGAACGATTGAAGAAGGAAGCGAATATTCCAATTTTTCATGATGACCAGCATGGTACAGCCATTGTTACCGTGGCAGGCCTTGTCAATGCCCTTAAAATTATTGGTAAAAAAATGACGGAAATTAAAGTGATAGCAAGCGGTGCTGGTGCAGCCGGGATTGCGATCATTAAGTTGTTATATAGCTATGGTGTCAGAGACATTATTATGTGCGATACAAAAGGTGCCATTTACGAAGGACGCCCACAAGGGATGAATGCGGTAAAAGCAGAAGTAGCGAAATTTACTAATCGGGATAGCCTAACAGGAAATCTTGCTGATGTAATTAAAGGCGCTGATGTATTTATCGGGGTTTCAGTTGCTGGCGCATTAACTAAAGAAATGGTAGCATCGATGAATCCGGATTCGATTATTTTTGCGATGGCTAATCCAGACCCTGAGATTATGCCGGATGAAGCGAAATCAGCCGGAGCCAAAGTAGTTGGAACTGGCCGGTCTGATTTTCCCAATCAAGTAAACAATGTCCTTGCATTTCCTGGGATTTTCCGTGGTGCGCTTGATGTTCGCGCAACGCATATAAATGAAAAAATGAAAGTAGCAGCAGTGGAAGCTATTGCCGGCTTAATAAGTGAAGATGAGTTAAATGCTGACTATGTCATTCCAGCACCTTTTGACCCTAGAGTAGCTCCAAATGTGGCTGCAGCAGTAGCAAAGGCTGCGATGGAAACAGGGGTAGCCCGCATCAAAGTCGATCCAGAAGATATTAAAGAAAAAACACAAAGGCTCGCTATTATTGGTAAAAGTGAGTGATTAAGTAAGTGACGAGTACAAAAGTATACTTAGAGATTGTCAAGCAATTACGAGAAATGATAACCATAGATGGTCTAAAGACCGGAGATAAGATTCCATCGGAACGGGAATTGTCTGAGCGCCTGAATTTCGGGCGCTCTTCCGTTCGCGAAGCCCTAAGGGCATTGGAATTGCTCGGTTTAATTGAAACACGGCGGGGCGAAGGAACGTTTATCAGAGACTTTCGCGGCAATCAGCTTGTGCGTCTTCTCAGCACCTTTATTTTGCAGGATGAAAAAGCAAAACGGGATGTATTTGAAACCAAAAATTTTATTGAGATGGACTGCCTGCGCTTAAGTCTGCAACGAATGGACACTAAAAGTGTGGCCAATTTGCAGGAATGGGTAAGAACTGCAGACAGCTTTAGTGATGATGAGTTTTTTAATCGGATTATCGAGATGGCAGGTAATCACCTATTCGCCAGAATATGGCTTATTTTAAAGGATTATTACTATTCACTTGACTCGAAGCCAGTTGATTATAAGCGTAAGAACTATCAAATATTAATAGATGCATTAGCAGAAAAGGATGAGGAAAAAACACTTTCTGCTTATTGTGCTCTCCGAAATTTGTCTTTTTTATCGACAAATACTAACAGATTTTGAAATTATTTTATTTTATAGTAAAAGATATACAAGCCCTTGGGTAAGGGTATTTTTAATTGTCTAGTGGTCAGACCACTAAGTGAGTATAGAGTTGATAAAGGATAGAAAGACTTCTGAATAGACTATCAGGAAAAACCTGCTTGTTAGGCAGGAGTGTTACAAAGGAGGATACATTTTGGCACTAAAAGATCTTTTTGTGAAACCAAATCAAAAAAAGAAAAAATATGCAACAATTCCTACAGAGACTGCTAAACATGACGTACCTGAAGGAATTATGACTAAATGCCCTTCATGTAAAAAAATCATGTATACGAAGGAATTAGCGAAAAACTTTAAAGTTTGTTTACATTGCGGACATCATTTTCAAATGAATTCAAGAGAGCGGATTGACAGTTTTCTTGATGAAAAGAGCTTTGAAGAAATCAATGAAAATATGATATCTAAAAATCCATTGGATTTCCCGGATTACCTTGAAAAACTTGAAAAGGATCGCCAAAAAAGCAAATTAAATGAAGCAGTGGTTACAGGCATTGGAACTGTCAATGGCAATAAAATTGTCCTGGCAATCATGGATGCTTCGTTCAGAATGGGAAGTATGGGCTCAGTAGTCGGCGAAAAAATAACACTTGCGATAGAAAAAGCCAATGAACTTTCTGTACCGTTTATGATCTTTACTGCTTCAGGCGGTGCAAGAATGCAGGAAGGTGCCTTGAGTTTGATGCAAATGGCAAAGACAAGTGTTGCCTTAAAGAAGTTTAGTGAAAATGGCGGCTTAATTATTTCTATGATGACCTATCCGACAACAGGCGGTGTTTCCGCCAGCTTTGCGTCATTGGGGGATTTCAACTTTGCTGAACCAGAAGCTTTAATCGGCTTTGCCGGCCGCAGAGTAATTGAACAATCCATTCGTGAAGAACTGCCTGCAGACTTTCAAACGGCTGAGTTTCTCTTAAAGCATGGCCAGTTAGATGCAATAATTTCACGACTAGAATTAGTTGAAAAAATCACAAACATTTTAGAAATACATCAACCAGGAGGTGAACTCGAGTGGTAGGAGAATTGGAATTCGAACGCCCAATCGTAGAGTTAAGAAAGAAAATCAACGAAATAAAAGAGTTCACTAAAACTACAGATGTTGATTTAAGTTCAGAAATTGTTAAATTAGAAGCGCGGCTTGAAAAGTTGGAACAGGATATATATTCCAATATTAAACCGTGGGACCGCGTGCAAATAGCTAGACATCCAAACCGGCCGACAACACTGGACTATATTTCTTATTTATTTGAAGGATTCTTTGAATGTCATGGAGACAGAACCTTCGCTGATGATGCAGCCATTGTTGGCGGTATAGCAAGATTCAAGGGACTTCCTGTTACCGTTATTGGCCATCAAAGAGGAAAAGACACGAAAGAGAATATTCGCAGAAATTTTGGCATGCCGCATCCCGAAGGTTACCGAAAAGCCCTGCGTTTAATGAAACAGGCGGATAAATTTAAGCGCCCTATTATTTGTTTTATCGATACAAAAGGAGCCTATCCAGGTAAAGCTGCAGAAGAGCGCGGTCAGAGTGAAGCAATTGCCCGCAACCTATTTGAAATGGCAGGCCTCCGGGTACCGGTTATTTGTATTGTTATCGGCGAAGGCGGCAGCGGCGGTGCGCTGGCGCTTGGTGTTGGCAATCGGATATACATGCTTGAAAACTCAACCTACTCCGTCATTTCACCTGAAGGGGCAGCGGCTATTTTGTGGAAGGATGCAGCCCTCGCCAAAAACGCAGCGGAAACGATGAAAATTACGGCACCTGACTTAAAAGAATTAGGTGTTATCGATGATATTATTCCTGAAATCAAGGGTGGAGCCCATAAAGATGTGAAAAAGCAGGCTGAAGAAATCGAAAAGCTACTTAAGACTTCACTGCGAGAGCTCCTAAAACTTTCTGAAGAGGAGTTAATTGCCGATCGCTATAATCGATTTAGGACAATTGGCGAATATAATTTATTAAATGATTATATTGGTGTAAATTAAAAAAATCGTGCTCATGCGGGCACGATTTTTACGCATGTTCAGTTCATAAAATGTTCACGAAAATGTCTTAAAAAAGGTAATGATAACGTTTTCAAACAGTAATAAAACGTTTTCATCTTACTGACTATTCCGTCTTTTTTAATTACTAATATGAATCGGTTGTTAAGGGCATATCTTCATGGTATTTTATTATTATTCAAAGCTTTTATGTTAATAATAGAATTAGTTGTGGAAACAGTATCTTTCCAATCTTAATGATACTATATATATATGTTTTCTTATTCTATAATTGGGGTGATACACATGAAAAAAATAGGGGTACTTACAAGCGGCGGCGACGCTCCGGGAATGAATCCGGCGATTCGGGCGGTTGTCCGAAAAGCAATATTTCATAATGTGGATGTGTATGGCATTTATGGCGGTTACTCAGGATTAATTTCCGGAAATATTAAGAAGCTGGAACTTGGTTCTGTTGGTGATATCATTCATAGGGGCGGAACGATGCTTCATTCGGCACGGTGCATAGAGTTTAAAAATAAAGAAGGGCAGCAAAAAGGTATCGAACAGCTAAGAGCACATGGAATCGAGGGACTTGTTGTTATCGGTGGAGATGGCTCCTACCGCGGTGCAATGGCATTATCAGAGCAAGGATTTCCGTGTGTCGGTGTGCCGGGGACAATAGATAATGATATCCCAGGTACCGAACAGACAATTGGTTTTGATACAGCCTTAAATACCGTTATCGATGCGATTGATAAAATTCGTGATACAGCTACATCCCACGAAAGAACCTTTGTCATCGAAGTAATGGGCCGGAACGCTGGTGACATTGCTTTATGGGCTGGACTTGCCGGCGGGGCTGAAACGATTTTAATTCCTGAAGAGAACTATGATATGAACGAAATAGCAGAAAGGCTGCGCAGCGGCCAGGAACGCGGGAAAAAGCACAGTATCATAATTGTTGCTGAAGGTGTATGCAGCGGGTACGAATTTGCCCGTCAGCTTGAAGAAGCAACTAATTTTGATACAAGAGTATCGGTATTAGGCCATATTCAGCGCGGTGGTTCTCCAACTGCAGCAGACAGAGTGCTTGCCAGCAGATTAGGTGCAAGAGCTGTCGAGCTTTTAATTGAAGGAAAAGGCGGCCGGGCCGTAGGAATTGAAAAGAATAAGCTTGTTGATTACGACATTATTGACGCTCTAAACCAAAAACATACATTGGATCTTGACCTTTTTAATCTTTCAAAGGAATTATCTATCTAATTATTTGTTTTAACCAAATAGGAGGCTTTAAAATGTTACGAAAAACGAAAATCGTTTGTACAATTGGTCCTGCTAGTGAAAGTGTAGAAAAATTAATTCAATTGATTAATGCGGGTATGAACGTTGCCCGCTTAAATTTTTCACATGGTGATTTTAAAGAGCATGGTGCTCGAATCGAAAATATCCGCGAAGCGTCAAGAATTACGGGAAAAACGGTTGCCATCCTGCTGGATACAAAAGGTCCGGAAATCCGCACAAACAATATGCAGAACGGTGCGCTTGAACTTACTGCAGGCGAAAATATCATTGTTTCAATGATTGAAGTTGAGGGAACCTTAGATAAATTTTCTGTTACATACCCTGGTTTAATAGACGATGTTCATGTGGGTTCAAAAATTCTTCTTGATGATGGTTTAATTGGCCTTGAAGTAATAGAAATAAATAAAGCAGCTAATGAAATTCATACAAAAATATTAAACAGCGGTACATTGAAGAATAAAAAAGGTGTTAATGTTCCGGGTGTTTCAGTTAACTTACCAGGCATAACCGAAAAGGATACACAGGATATTTTATTTGGAATTGAACAAGGGCTTGACTTTATTGCTGCATCCTTTGTCCGCCGTGCAAAAGATGTGTTGGAGATTCGTCAGCTTTTAGAAGAAAACAACGCTGCACATATCCATATTATTCCTAAGATTGAAAACCAAGAAGGCGTCGATAACATTGATGAAATCCTTGAAATCTCTGATGGCCTGATGGTGGCACGTGGTGACCTCGGCGTAGAAATTCCGGCAGAAGAGGTCCCGCTTGTTCAAAAAATGCTGATTAAGAAATGTAATGCCCTAGGCAAACCGGTCATTACGGCTACCCAAATGCTTGATTCAATGCAACGGAATCCAAGGCCGACTCGTGCGGAAGCGAGCGATGTTGCGAATGCCATTTTTGATGGGACAGATGCCATCATGCTTTCTGGTGAAACGGCTGCGGGTCTTTACCCGGTTGAAGCAGTTCAAACAATGAACAATATTGCTTCAAGAGCCGAGCAGGCATTAGATAATAAAGAAATTTTATCAAGCCGCAGTAAAGATACGGATCATAATCTTACGGATGCGATCGGACAATCTGTTGCCCACACAGCTTTAAACCTAGACGTGAAATCAATTATTACTCCTACTGAGAGCGGTCATACTGCTAGGATGATTTCTAAGTATCGTCCGAAAGCATCGATTGTGGCTGTCACAGCAAATGAACATGTGTGCCGTCGTTTACAGCTTGTCTGGGGTGTTTATCCGCAGCACGGTCGGGTATGTACGACTACAGATGAAATGCTCGATATCGCTGTAGAAGAAAGTTTAAATAGCGGAATTGTTAAACATGGTGATTTAGTTGTTATCACTGCAGGCGTTCCTGTTGGGGAAGCTGGAACGACGAATTTAATGAAGATTCATGTTGTCGGTGAAACACTCGCCAAGGCGCAAGGAATTGGCCGCAAATCCGCTTTTGGTAAGGTGGTCCTTGCCCATGATGCACAAGAGGCCTTAGAAAAGGTTAAGCCGGGTTCAATTCTTGTGACAATCGGTTCAGACCGTGACATGGTACCAGCGATCGAGAAATGTGCTGCCCTTATTACTCAAGAGGGTGGATTAACCAGCCATGCAGCTGTTGTTGGTTTGAACCTTGGGATCCCAGTTATAGTCGGCGTAGATCATGCTTTGGATTTGTTCAAAGATGGCCAAGAAATAACCGTTGATTCTGCTAGAGGTGTCATTTATAACGGACACGCAAGCGTCCTATAATATAAAAAAACGTCAGCCCTTCAGAGCTGACGTTTTTTCATACTTCTTTTCCTTTTATAAATGCCCAGGCATCATGGAAGACATTTGCACGGTGGAGTGTACCAATAATGACAAGCATGACCGGTCCGACAATTAATCCTAAAAAGCCTATCGTTTTAAATCCAACAAATAACGCAATTAGCGTTGCTAAAGGATCTAAACCAATACTCGAAGAAAGAATTTTTGGCTCCGTAACTTGTCTTTGAACGAGTACGATTATATAAAGGACACCAAGACCGATAGCAAGACCTGTATTGCCGCTAATAGCCGTATAAATAATCCACGGAACAAACACAATACCTGTACCGAGATACGGGAGAATCTCTACAAGACCTGTTATTAGTGCAATCGTTATTGCATAATCGACACGTAGGATAAGCAATCCGATTAAAATAATAACAGTAGTAATTGAAATCAAGGTAATCTGTGCTTTAATAAAACCAAATAACGCCTTTTTTAAATCATTAAATACGGTTCTGCCGCTTCTCTTTGCTTTCTCGGGAACAAGTTTGCCGCCGATTACTGATAATCGGTACCAATCTTTGCTGATAAAAAAGGTTGCTAACAACGAAAATATCAGCACGGTTGCTGCATTCGGTAGCCAGGTTAAAATATTTGGAATGATTCCGAACAGGTTCTTAATAAACGAGCCCGCAGTTGTTCCGATTTTCTGTCCGATATTTTGAATATTATTGCTAATTGTCTCTCTCTGTCCTGCCCCAAGCTTATTAAATAAACTTGTTAAATGATCATAGAACGGAAGGATTTGTCCTGTAAAATAGTCCTCAATATAGTTAATCAACGTATCGAGATGCTCTGGTACTACTGTAGCTAAATAGTTTGCACCCGTAACAATTTCAGCAACTAAAAGTGTTATTAACCCCGCAAATACAGCAAAGATAATGATAAGCGCCACAAAAACGGCAAGGACACGTGGCATTTTCCACTTTTTTTCAAAGAAGTTAACAAGCGGATTAATGAAAAGGGCGATAATCAGCCCAATTAAAAATGGATACGTCAACGTCGACAAATAGTAAAAAGCGTAAAGTCCGAGTATAACACCACCTACAACAAGTAAAAATCTTATTGTCCGGTATATGTACTTAGGATTCAATGACAGTCCTCCTTTTTAATAATCTAGTTATTATAGTTTAACATTATATGAATGAAGCTGCATAATTTTCCAATAGAAAGTTACAACAATAATTATTATTTCGATTTTTTAGTGGATAATATAGTACGATAATTTAAGTGAAGGATGGATGGTTAAATGTTTAGTGAGTCATTATTATTCTTATTATTACTGCTATTGATAGGCTTTATTGCCAAAAACAGTTCACTAATGATTGCGATTGCAGTTTTGCTGCTCTTAAAGGCAATTGGTATGGAGGCAAAGTCGTTCTCTTTTATACAATCAAAGGGAATTAATTGGGGTGTCATCATTATCACAATAGCTGTTTTAGCGCCGATTGCAAGTGGAGAAATTGGCTTTAGGGACTTATCAGGGGCGTTTAAATCACCGTTTGCATGGATTGCACTTATATCTGGAATGATTGTAGCCTTACTGGCAAAAGGTGGTGTGAAATTACTAGCAGATGATCCGCATATTACAACGGCATTGGTTCTAGGAACCATCCTATCTGTTTCTATTTTTAAGGGTGTAGCGGTGGGGCCCTTAATTGGGGCTGGCATTGCTTATGCAGCGATGAAAGTTTTTAGTTTTTTTGGGTAGATTTTTTTTAAAATAATATTTTTTTTGTATTTTTCAACTCCTTTTGTTCACAAAAATTTGATAATTGTTTATAATAGGCTTGTAAGCGTATCCTTTTTTACATAAACCATATATATATGCTGATTTACTTGTAAAATAATTTTTTAATGCGAATGAAAGGGTATACAATCAATATGTGTAGAACTCGAGCAATCGCTCAGTCAGTTTAAACTGGATAACCTTTTTGGGGAATACTGGGACAGGACTTTATGCCAATTCTTCAGGCTATTCTGGAACAGGCAGGTTATCGCAGCGGCGTTGTTTTTGTTTACAAATTGAACAATGGGGAAATTAAGAATTGTGAAGGAGAGATTTATTATGACAGTAACAAGGGGTCTCGAAGGGGTAGTAGCAACAACTTCCTCAATCAGCTCTATTATTGATGACACGCTAACATATGTTGGCTATGACATTGATGATTTAGCTAAAAATGCCAGCTTTGAAGAGGTTATTTATTTGTTATGGCACCGTAAGCTGCCTAATGCAGAACAATTGGCAGAATTGAAACAACAGCTTTCTGAAAATGCTGCCCTTCCACCTGAGGTAATCGAGCATTTTAACATGTATCCGATTCAAAAGGTACATCCAATGGCAGCGCTTCGCTCAGCAGTCTCTTTATTAGGACTATATGATGATGAAGCTGATGTCATGGATACTGAAGCGAATTTCAGAAAAGCGATTCGACTCCAAGCGAAAATGCCTGCGATTGTGACAACTTTTGCTCGGGTTAGAAAAGGCCTTGAACCAATCGCTCCAAAACAGGATTTAAGCTATGCAGCTAATTTTCTTTACATGCTAACAGGCAAGGAACCAGAAAAGATCGCAATCGAGGCAATTGATAAGGCTCTTGTCTTACATGCAGACCATGAATTAAATGCTTCTACATTTACAGCACGTGTATGTGTGGCGACATTATCTGATATTTATTCAGGTGTCACTGCAGCAATTGGAGCTCTTAAAGGACCACTTCACGGCGGCGCAAATGAAGCAGTTATGAAAATGCTGACTGAAATTGGTACAATCGATAATGTTGAACCATATATTCACGGCAAGCTTGAAAACAAAGAAAAAATCATGGGCTTTGGTCACAGAGTTTACCGCAAGGGAGATCCTCGTGCCAAGCATTTGAAAGAAATGTCAAAAAAATTAACCGAGCTGACTGGCGAACCGCATTGGTATGATATGTCAGTGAAAATTGAAAGCATCGTTACGGGTGAAAAGAAACTGCCGCCAAACGTAGATTTCTATTCTGCCTCCGTTTATCACAGCTTAGGCGTTGATCACGACTTAATGACACCAATCTTTGCTGTAAGTCGTGTTTCCGGATGGCTGGCACATATTTTAGAGCAATATGAAAACAATCGTTTAATCCGTCCACGAGCAGAATACACGGGTCCTGGAATGCAAAAATACATTCCAATCGAGCAAAGAGATTAATATTTTACTTTTTTTAATATTATTGATGTAATAGTATTGAATGGGAAGGTTAGGGGCTCTGGCTCTCTAACCTTTGATTCAGGACAAAGGGTTTTTACATAATAGGAGGGAGAACAACTATGCTAGGCGAAAAAATTACGGTAAAAGATGGAGTATTAAATGTACCAAACAATCCAATTATCCCATTTATTGAAGGGGACGGTATCGGACCAGATATTTGGGCAGCTTCTGAGAGAGTTTTAAATGCAGCGGTTGAAAAAGCGTATAAAGGCGAACGCAAATTAGTTTGGAAAGAAGTTTTAGCAGGTGAAAAGGCCTTTAACCAAACAGGTGAATGGCTCCCATCAGCAACACTTGATGAAATCAATGAATATTTGATTGCGATTAAAGGACCACTAACTACCCCTGTCGGTGGCGGAATTCGTTCCTTGAACGTTGCACTAAGACAAGAATTAGACTTGTTTGTTTGCTTACGCCCTGTAAGATGGTTTGAAGGTGTTCCTTCACCGGTTAAGCGTCCGCAAGATACAGACATGGTGATCTTCCGTGAAAATACTGAAGATATTTATGCTGGAATCGAGTATGAAAAAGGTACTGAAGCAGTTAAAAAGGTTATCGACTTCCTGCAAAACGAAATGGGTGTTAATAAAATCAGATTCCCTGAAACTTCAGGTATCGGTATTAAACCTATTTCTGAAGAAGGTACATCTCGTCTTGTACGCGCAGCTATTAACTATGCGATAAAAGAAGGCCGTAAATCCGTTACACTCGTGCATAAAGGAAATATCATGAAATTCACTGAAGGTGCGTTTAAAAACTGGGGTTATGAGCTTGCAGAAAAGGAATTTGCCGATAAAGTCTTTACTTGGGCTCAATATGACCGCATTAAGGCAGAGCAAGGATCAGATGCTGCCAACAAGGCACAAGCTGATGCAGAAGCTGCTGGCAAAATCATCGTGAAAGATGCAATCGCTGATATTTTCTTACAACAAATTCTTACTCGCCCACGTGAGTTTGATGTTGTGGCTACAATGAACTTAAACGGCGACTTCATTTCAGATGCACTTGCGGCACAAGTTGGCGGCATCGGAATTGCTCCTGGAGCTAACATCAACTACGAAACAGGACATGCCATTTTTGAAGCTACACACGGTACGGCACCAAAATATGCTGGTCTTGATAAAGTAAACCCATCGTCTGTTATCTTATCCGGGGTGTTAATGCTTGAGCACTTAGGCTGGAACGAAGCAGCTGCAATGGTTATTAAATCCGTAGAAAAAACAATTGCATCCAAAGTTGTAACCTATGACTTCGCGCGCTTAATGGACGGTGCAACAGAAGTTAAAACATCAGAGTTTGCTGACGAACTAATTAAGAATATGGAATAAAAAAGCTGGGGCTTATTTTAAGCCCCGACTTGGATAATTAATATATCCGTAAAAGGGGAGAGTCACATGTCATTAAAACGTAAAAAGGTTTCTGTAATCGGCGGCGGTTTTACTGGCGCAACAACTGCATTTTTACTTGCGCAAAAAGAACTTGGAAATGTTGTTTTAGTTGATATCGCTCCAATGGAAAACCCTACAAAAGGTAAAGCGCTAGATATGCTTGAAGCAGGTCCAGTTCAAGGCTTTGATGCCTCAATCACAGGTACTTCTAATTACGAAGATACCCGCGATTCTGATATCGTTGTTATTACCGCTGGGATTGCACGTAAACCAGGCATGAGCCGTGACGATTTAGTGCAGACCAACCAAAAGGTAATGAAAAGTGTAACGCAAGAGATTGTGAAATACTCTCCAAATTGTACGATTCTTGTGTTAACAAACCCTGTTGATGCGATGACATATACTGTATTCAAAGAATCAGGTTTCCCTAAGAACCGTGTAATCGGTCAATCAGGCGTTCTTGATACAGCTCGTTTCCGTACATTTGTGGCTCAGGAATTAAATTTATCAGTTAAAGATATTACGGGATTTGTTTTAGGCGGACACGGAGATGACATGGTGCCGCTTGTACGTTATTCTTATGCTGGTGGGATTCCATTAGAAACATTAATTCCTAAGGACCGCTTGGAAGCAATTGTTGAACGGACAAGAAAAGGCGGCGGCGAAATCGTTAACCTTCTAGGGAACGGCAGTGCTTACTATGCACCTGCAGCTTCATTGGTAGAAATGTGTGAAGCGATTTTGAAAGACCAACGCCGTGTGTTACCATCGATTGCTTACCTTGAAGGGGAATTTGGTTATGAAGGTATCTACCTTGGAGTACCAACCATTCTTGGTGCAAACGGGATTGAAAAAGTAATTGAGCTAGAACTTACTGCAGACGAGAAAGCAGCCTTAGATAAGTCTGCTGAATCCGTCCGCGGTGTTATGAATGTATTGGCGTAATTGATAGGAATTCGGGGCCTTTTTGGGGTCCCCGGATTTTTTTCGATTTAATAATGAAATCGCTTTCAGTGAGGTGTGTTTGATGCTTTTAGGAAAAAAAAGAAAGCTTGGCCGAAGGATTGATGAAATAACGGTTGGTGAAAAGTTATCCTTGACGGAGAAAATCGAAGATAAAGATCTTCTGCTATATTTAGGATTAACTGATGACGCGAACCCTCTTTACATACAACATGACTATGCGTCACAGACGCCATTTGAAAAACCGATTGTTCCAAGTATTATGCTTACGGGGATGATTAGCTCAGCTATCTCAAAATATTTACCTGGACCAGGAAGTCATATCTTAAGCCAGGAAATTGAATTCACGAAGCCGGTCTATCATTACGGAACAGTTGAGTTTTTGTTTGAGGTGATTGAAGTAAATAGTGGTGAGCATACTGTGGTTATCAATGTTACTGGTACGAATGAAAAAAATGAAGCAGTTATCACCGGTCAAATAAAAGTCTGCCCGCCGCATCGATTGGAAGAATTCCATGGGAAGGCTTTGGAGAATTTCTAATTGTAGATCAGTTTTACCTCTGGAGAGTTCATGAGGACAAAAACCGATAGAAAAGAGCTGGAATTGTCCTCATGAAGGTTCATGAGGACAAAAATCGATAGAAGAGAGCAACCTTAAACGAATAGCATTCCTTTCAAATCCCACCTTTTTGTAAACTACAATAATTATACTTTTATAAAAAAAATCCCACCAATTACCCCTTTTTCTTTTACCAGTCCGTAAAACTAGATAATCCCTATTCCTTAACTATATAATGAAGGTATCTTGAATTGCGGGGGATCGTATGAAAAATAAAGTACTTGTTGTCGATGATGAGCAATCGATTGTAACCTTACTTCAATATAATTTTGAACAGGCTGGATATGAAGTTATCACGGCAATGGATGGGCAAACAGGAAAAAAATTAGCTGAAACTGAGTCACCCGATATGATTGTGCTCGATTTGATGCTGCCACATTTAGATGGGATGGAAGTTTGCAAACAGCTTCGCCAAAAGGGGATCATGACCCCGATATTAATGTTAACGGCAAAAGATGATGAATTCGACAAAATACTAGGCCTCGAGCTTGGCGCTGACGACTACATGGTTAAACCATTCAGTCCCAGAGAAGTGATTGCCCGTGTAAAGGCAATCCTAAGAAGAACCCAGGTTCAAACGGAGGCAGTTGAAGAGAACGATAATAATGAGGGGAACATTGAAATAGGGAATTTAACTATCTATCCTGAAAAATATGAAGCCTATTTCCAAGCCCAGCAATTGGAGTTGACCTTAAAGGAATTTGAATTACTGGTTTATCTCGCCCAGAATAAAGGCCGGGTATTAACTAGAGATCAATTACTAAGCTCTGTTTGGAATTATGATTTTGCGGGCGATACTAGAATTGTTGATGTACATATCTCGCATTTACGGGAGAAAATTGAAGTAGATACGAAGAAGCCGGTCTATATTAAAACCATCCGCGGTCTGGGCTATAAAATGGAGGAGCCTAAAGGAGAATGACAAAATTTCGAACTAGGCTTCTAATTACGCTAATTACCTTAATTATTACTGTACTAGTTGGATTAGGAATATTGCTTGGACAGATATTTAAAATTGATTTCTTAGACTCACTTAATGAAACTCTCCAATTGGAAATCTGGTGGAGCCTCTTGATTATTCTTGGGATTGCAGTGGCAATCATTATTTTTCTGGGATTAAGAATTACCTCCAGGTATACAAAACCGATTAAAGCGGCAACTGAAGTCGCAATCGAATTAGCTAATGGAAATTACCGGGCCAGAACAAAGGTTGAGCGTTTGGATGATGCAGGCATGTTGGGTAAATTCCTTAATATGTTGGCTGAAAATCTGCAAGAACTGACAAAAGCACATGAAATGCAGCAGGATCGTTTGTCCGCTTTAATTGAAAATATGGGGGCAGGGCTGGTCTTAATCGACAGCCGCGGGTACATAAATCTCATTAATAAAGGCTATAGTGATATTTTTCATGTAAAAACAACTGATTATTTATCAAAGCTTTATTATGAGGTAATTGAACAAGAAGAAATTTGCTCTATCGTCGCTGAGGTCTTCCGGACAGAACAGATGGTAACAAACCAGCTGCACATTCCATTAATCATCGAAAGAAAATATTTTGTTGTCTATGGTATTCCTATTATTGGAACGAACAATGTTTGGAAAGGTGTTTTGCTCGTTTTCCACGATATTACCGAACTAAAAAAACTCGAGCAAATGCGCAAGGACTTTGTCGCCAATGTTTCACACGAACTTAAAACTCCAGTTACATCTATTAAAGGATTTACAGAAACTCTCTTGGATGGAGCGATGAACAATCAAGAAACGTTAGAAGCATTTCTGTCGATTATTTTAAAAGAAAGTGACAGGCTGCAGTCGCTCATTCATGACTTATTAGAGCTTTCTAAAATTGAGCAGCAAGGCTTTGAATTAACACTCCAGCAGGTCGACTTGCATCCAATGCTCGAAGAAGTCATTGCCCTTCTGTCTGGAAAAGCAGAAGCGAAGAATGTTGCCCTTGAATTTTACAGCAAGCAGAAGCATGTACTCATTAACGGTGACTTTGATCGTTTAAAGCAGGTGTTTATCAATTTAATTGGAAATGCGATTACATATACGCCATCTGGAGGAAATGTGAAAATCATCCTTCTTGACTATGAGCGAAATGTTCGGATTCATGTTAAAGATTCAGGTGTTGGAATTAAAAAGGAAGAAATTCCGCGCATCTTTGAACGGTTTTACCGAGTGGACAGGGATAGGAGCCGTAATTCCGGAGGAACGGGACTTGGCTTAGCGATTGTTAAACATTTAGTAGAAGCACATCACGGAAAAATTAGTGTAAAAAGTGATGTCGGTGAAGGTAGTGAGTTTATTCTAGAACTAGACAAAAAGAATTTGGAAGGGTGAACAAGGTGGAAAAGAAAAAGCTTGTACTTATAGATGGGAATAGTATAGCCTACCGTGCTTTTTTTGCACTCCCCCTGCTTAATAACGATAAAGGAATTCATACAAACGCGGTATACGGTTTTACAATGATGCTGATGAAGATTTTGGAGGATGAAAGACCAACACACATGCTTGTCGCATTTGATGCTGGAAAAACTACCTTTCGTCATAAAACCTTTACAGAGTACAAAGGCGGAAGGCAGAAAACCCCGCCGGAATTATCAGAGCAATTTCCATTCATTCGTGAACTATTAGACGCCTACGGGATATCGAGATATGAGCTTGAAAATTACGAGGCGGATGACATTATCGGAACCCTTTCTTTAACCGCGGAAAAAGATGGCTATGAGGTAAAAGTGATCTCCGGGGATAAGGACTTAACACAGCTATCCTCTCCTGCTATAACCGTGGGAATCACCCGAAAAGGGATTACCGATATTGAAGAATATACCCCGAAGCATATCGGAGAAAAATACGGCCTGACTCCCGAGCAAATTATCGATATGAAGGGCTTAATGGGCGATGCTTCCGATAACATACCTGGTGTTCCAGGAGTAGGTGAAAAGACCGCTATAAAACTGTTGAAAGAGTTTTCAACGCTGGAAAACTTGTTAAACTCGATTGATCAAGTATCGGGAAATAAACTGAAGGAAAAGCTGGCGGAATTTAAAGACCAGGCAATCATGAGTAAAGAACTTGCGACAATTGAACGGCAAGCGCCAGTAGAAGTCGATATAGAAGCAATTGCCTATGAAGGGTTTACCCGGGAAAAACTAGTCGGTTTGTTTAAGGAATTAGGCTTTCAAACGTTATTAGACAAATTAGGCGATGATACAGCTGTAACAGAAGAGCCGGAGCTTGAAGAGGTTGACTATATTATCCCTACTGAAATAACAGAAGCGATTTTTGCTGATGACAATTATTTCTATGTGGAAATGCTTGATGATAATTATCATTATGCTGATATTATTGGTTTTTCCCTTGTGAATAAAAAAGGAAAATACTACTTGCCAACGGATCTTGCGTTAAAATCAGAAGCTTTTAAAAAATGGGCAGAAGATGAAGGAATCAAGAAAACGGTTTATGATGCGAAGCGTTCGGAGGTTTCCTTAAGAAGGTATGACATCCATTTAAAAGGGGCAAATTTTGATATTTTGATGGCTTCCTATCTCATTAATCCTTCAGAAAATATTGAAGATCTAGCCGCAATCGCGAAAAGGTACGATCTCTATAATATCCAGGCGGATGAATCGTTTTATGGGAAAGGTGCGAAACGAAGGGTTCCTGAAACTGCTAATCTTGCTGCACACCTGATTCGTAAAGGACTTGCCATGTCCGATTTAAGAGAAAAACTCGAAGATGAATTAAGACGTAATGAGCAGTATGAATTATTTACGGAACTTGAAATGCCTTTATCACTTATTTTAGCCGATATGGAATCATACGGAATCAGGGTTGAGCGAGAACGCCTTCAGTTGATGGGAAAAGAGCTAAATGAGCGATTAATTGAAATTGAAGAGAAAGTTTGTGAATTAGCGGGTGAGAAATTTAATATTAACTCACCAAAGCAGCTTGGGATTATCTTATTTGAAAAGCTCGGTCTGCATTCATTTAAGAAAACGAAAACAGGTCACTCAACTTCTGCAGATGTTTTAGAAAAATTAGCAGGCGACCACGAAATTATTGAACATATTCTGCTATATCGGCAGCTGGGGAAGCTCCAGTCTACTTATATTGAGGGACTGCTAAAAGTAATTAATCCAAAAACGGAAAAAATCCATACAAGATATCAACAGACATTAACTGCGACAGGCCGGCTGAGCTCGATAGACCCTAATTTGCAAAATATCCCGATTCGTCTTGAGGAAGGCCGAAAGATTCGTCAGGCTTTTGTTCCATCTGAAAAAGGCTGGGTCATTTTTGCCGCTGATTACTCGCAGATTGAACTTCGGGTCCTAGCAGACATTGCTGGCGATGAAAAGCTAATTCAAGCCTTTAAGGATGATCTCGACATCCATACGAAGACAGCGATGGAGGTCTTCCATGTTGAAAAGGATGAGGTTACCTCAAACATGAGACGCCAGGCAAAGGCTGTTAACTTTGGTATTGTCTATGGAATTAGTGATTATGGTCTTTCTCAATCGTTGGGGATTACAAGGAAAGAAGCCGGCCAATTTATTGAGCGTTACCTTGATACCTATCCGGGCGTAAAGGAATATATGGACGACATTATTCACTCAGCAAGACAAAAAGGGTATGTGACCACCCTGATGCAAAGAAGACGGTACATCCCTGAAATTACTGCCCGTAATTTTAACATTAGAAGCTTTGCGGAAAGAACGGCGATGAACACCCCAATTCAAGGCAGTGCTGCCGATATTATTAAAAAAGCAATGATTGACATGGACGAAGCATTGAAGGATAAGGGCTTAAAAACAAGGCTGCTACTACAGGTGCATGATGAATTAATTTTCGAAGCTCCCGAGGACGAAGTGGAGATTCTTAAAAGTTTAGTTCCTTTAGTGATGGAGAATGCCCTTGAATTAAAGGTTCCGTTGAAAGTGGACTATTCTTACGGTCCAACCTGGTTTGACGCAAAATAAATTTACAGCAAAGGTGGGCCTTCTATATGCCAGAACTGCCTGAGGTGGAAACCGTCCGGAACACATTAATACAGTTAGTTGCCAATAAGACGATCGATAATATTACCGTCTACTGGCCGAAAATCATTAAAAATCCGTTAGAGGTTGAGCAATTTATTGATGCCTTAAGAGGAGAGACGATTATAGATGTCGGCAGGAGAGGGAAATTTTTAATTTTTTATACGGATCATTACGCATTGGTGTCCCACCTGCGAATGGAAGGGAAATACGGACTTTACCCAAAGCACGAGCCATTTGATAAACATACCCATGTCATTTTTCACTTTACTGATGATACTGACTTAAGGTATCGAGACGTTCGAAAATTTGGCACGATGCATTTATATAAAAAAGGCGAAGAATTTCTAAAACCGCCCTTGCTTGACCTTGGTCCGGAACCTTTTTCAGAAGAATTTACGGAAAAGTATCTGGCTGGGAGACTGGAAAAAACGAACCGGAAAATTAAACCGGCGCTTTTAGACCAGAAAGTTTTTGTTGGTCTTGGCAACATTTATGTCGATGAAGCGCTCTTCCGGGCAGGAATCCACCCGGAGCGGCTTGCTAGCACATTAAATGAAGCGGAAATTGCCACCCTGCACCGTGAAATTGTTGCTACCTTGACTGAGGCGGTCAAAAAAGGCGGCAGTACAATCCGCTCATATGTTAATTCTCAGGGGGAAATAGGGATGTTTCAGCTTGAATTATATGCCTACGGGCGCAAGGGAGAAGAATGTAAACGTTGTGGAACTCCGCTTGAGAAAACGACTGTAGGGGGCAGGGGCACACATTATTGCCCGACATGCCAGAAACTTTAATGTAGACTTTGAGAACTGTCCAGCTCCAGCGCCTAGGGTCTCGCAGGTCTACAGCCAATCCGTCAAGAAGGCTAAAAAGCAGCCTTCTCGCCGGCTCGTCTAGATTCACGACCCTGATCAAGGCGCTTCCGCTTTTCTGTTAACATCGGATGGGCTCCTGCCATATACTATCTTAGTGATTGTGGAGGAAGGAGTCCTAAAAGCAATGGTTCAGTTGTTCTCACTTCTCATTTTAGCTTTTGCTCTCAGCCTTGACAGCTTTAGCGTAGGGTTTACGTATGGCTTGAGGCAAATGGTAATGCCGATTAAGTCAGTTCTCATTATTGCAACATGCTCGGCTGTTTCTTTAATGCTTGCCGTGTCAATCGGGCATGGCCTTGAAAAAATATTATCAGCGAGCATCACAGCAAGCCTGGGAGGAGTCATCCTAATAGGTCTCGGTGCCTGGGTTTTGTTTCAATATTTCCGGCCAGTAAAAGAAAAGGAAATCTTAAAACAAGAAAAAACAATTGTAAATTTTGAAATACGCTCCCTAGGATTAGCGATTAATATCCTGAAAAAACCTATGTCTGCTGATTTTGATCAATCAGGTACGATTACCGGAATTGAGGCGTTGATGCTTGGTTTTGCTCTATCACTAGATTCATTTGGTGCAGGAATTGGAGCAGCAATGCTTGGATACTCTCCCATTTATTTAGCGGCATCTGTTGCGATTATGAGCTCACTATTTGTCCTCTTAGGCATTAAAAGCGGAACTTTTTTTCATAAATTTGAATGGATTCAAAAGTTCACATTCTTACCAGGGATCCTGCTAATTATTATTGGGGTATGGAAATTATAATTATGTCGAAAGGAATAGCATATGTCACTAGTCATCGGGTTAACAGGCGGAATTGCCAGTGGAAAAAGTACCGTATCAAAGATGTTTAAAGAAATGGATATTTCAGTAGTCGATGCCGATGTAGAAGCACGCCTGGCGGTAGAAAAAGGAGAACCTGCTTACAATAAAATCATTGCTGAATTTGGTGCGGAGATTTTAATGGAGAATGGGGAAATTGACCGCCCGAAGCTTGGCTCAATTATTTTTCATCAAGTAGAGAAAAGACTTCTCTTAAACGAAATCGTCCATCCCGAAGTTAGAAGAAGGATGATGGAACAAATTGAGGCAGCTAAACAGAATGGCGAAAGCGTCATTGTTCTTGATATTCCTTTATTATTTGAAAGTAAATTAACCTATATGGTGGATAAAACGATTCTTGTTTACGTGGACGATGACACACAATTACAGCGATTAATCGACAGAAATCAACTGTCCAACGATGATGCCGAGGCAAGGGTACGCTCGCAAATGCCTCTGGCTAATAAAATAAAGCTAGCAGATGAGGTCATTGACAATAATGGAACGCTAGAAGAAACAAAAAAACAGCTCACCGATTTATTAAATCGCTGGGGAATTTATTCGAAATAAATGGGAGAAGGCACTCAGCCTTCTCTATTTTATTGTTGTTATTATCAGAATTATCGAACATTTAAGAAATCCGCCTTTTGTTCATCACAATTACACCTAATTATGTTATACTAATACCAACAAAACAAGTCATAAGTATAACATTAATACGGAAGGGGCCGTCAAATGAAGGCGAGAGTTGCAATTAATGGTTTCGGGAGAATTGGAAGGATGGTTTTTAGAAAAGCAATCCTGGAAAAAAAGCTGGAGATTGTGGCCATAAATGCGAGCTATCCGGCAGAAACATTAGCTCATTTACTTAAATATGATACAAACCATGGACCTTTTCAGGGAGATGTGATCCCTTTAGATAATGAGTTAATCGTGAATGGAAAAAGAATCAAGCTATTAAGTAATCGTAATCCCGAAGAGCTTCCTTGGAGAACACTTGGTGTAGATATCGTGATTGAGGCTACTGGAAAGTTTAATGCCAGAGAAAAGGCCGCTCTTCACTTGGAAGCAGGAGCCAAGAAAGTAATTTTGACAGCTCCGGGAAAAAATGAGGATGTTACCATTGTGATGGGTGTTAATGATGAAATGCTTGATATTTCGGAGCATGATATTATTTCAAATGCCTCTTGTACCACCAACTGCCTGGCACCGGTAGCCAAGGTGCTAGACGAAAGATTTGGAATTGAAAGCGGCTTAATGACCACCATTCATGCTTATACAAATGACCAAAAGAATATCGATAATCCGCATAAAGACCTGCGAAGGGCACGTGCATGCGGACAATCGATTATTCCAACGACAACGGGGGCTGCCAAAGCATTGTCACTTGTTTTACCACAGCTTCAGGGGAAATTGCACGGGATGTCACTCCGTGTTCCAACACCAAACGTTTCGCTGGTGGACTTAGTAGTAGACTTAAATCAAGATGTGACGGTTGATGATATCAATAAGGCTTTCATTGAAGCGGCCAACGGTTCATTAAAAGGAATCTTAGACTTCACAATGGAACCATTAGTATCCGTAGATTTTAATACCAATGATCATTCTGCTATCATTGATGGACTTTCGACAATGGTGATGGGAACAAGGAAGGTAAAAGTGTTAGCGTGGTATGACAATGAGTGGGGTTATTCCTCACGTGTAGTTGATCTAACTCTCTATGTAGCAAAACACCTGGCAAAAACGACGCAGGTGAAGGTCGGATAGTCCAATTAGGCGAAAGAATAAAAAATGCTGTCGATTGACAGCATTTTTTTGTTCCATTTAGGACAATTATGCATATTATAGCTTTGAAATTACTGTTTTTTTATTCATGCGCTTTTCGTGGATAAATTTTTTTTGATAGGTTGCAAAATAAATATAAACAAAGTATACTAGTCATCGTGAACTTCTTGAAATTAGGTGCCGATTAGCTGCTTAAAGGGTTAGGACCTCTTTGGACTAACTTTCCCCCGTGGCCGCTCAAAGATACCGTCAATAACGGATTTCAAGTGGGATCTCAAAAAGGTTAGGGGGAATTAAATATGGAAACAATGGGACGTCATGTCATCGCTGAACTTTGGGGATGCGACTTTGAAAAATTGAATGATATTGATTTTATTGAAAGAACTTTTGTCGATGCAGCTCTTAAATCAGGTGCAGAAATTCGGGAGGTAGCTTTTCATAAATTTGCTCCGCAGGGTGTAAGTGGAGTGGTTATTATTTCTGAATCACACCTTACCATTCATAGCTTTCCGGAACATGGATATGCAAGCATTGATGTCTATACATGCGGCGATCTAAATCCGAATGTAGCGGCTGATTATATTGCTGAAGCTTTAAATGCCGATACACGTGAAAATATTGAAATTCCACGCGGCATGGGTCCTGTAAATCTAAATCAGGCAAAGGCTCTGTAATTCTAATAAAAATTGTAGCTAAGAGGTGTATGTAATAGTACACCTCTTTTTATATTTCGTCGATAATGTTGTAAACTAAGAGAAAAGAAATGAATAATGGAGGGATAGTATGGTTAATTTATTTACTCGATTCAAGAAGCAAATTGAAACGTCTGACCGACAGACTGACGAATCTTTGAAAACGCATTATTATAAGGCAACCTTCAATCAGTTGTTTGCATCAGTTGAAAAGTTATTTCATGAGGATGCCGATTGCCGGGTGACGACCGTATCGAAAGAGCATGGAGAAATTGCAGTCGAAGTCAGTAAACCGTTTTCCTGCTTCTTGATTGTGACAATAGTATCTGTAAAACCGCTGGAAACTGCTGTTGATTTTAATATATCATCTGAAAAATTTTCACTTCTCGGTGCTTATCCCGACTTGAAAAAGCGAATTACCTCCTATTACGAGCGGATTAATCGAATACATACATCCTTAGGAACAAGATAAAACGGATAACACTTTTACTTGTATAAGAATCCTCTTTTTCATAAAATAAAGGTAAGGATTTTGTTCGGGTTTGATTGTGTAGATTTGGAGCTGATTATTAATGAAATGCCCCTCATGTCAAAATTATGGTACACGCGTGCTTGATTCCCGGCCTGTTGACGAAGGACGTGCAACAAGGAGAAGGAGGGAATGCGAAGAATGCGGCTATCGCTTTACTACCTTTGAAAAAATTGAAGAGATTCCTTTAATCGTCGTAAAAAAGGAAGGGACAAGAGAAGAATTCAGCCGTGATAAAATACTAAGGGGATTAATTAAGGCCTGTGAGAAACGGCCTGTTGCCCTAAAGGAATTAGAAGATATCACCCATGGTGTCGAAAAGGAGCTTCGCAGCCAGGGGATTTCCGAAATTAAAAGTGATGCAGTTGGCGAAATGGTGATGGACAGGCTGGCACATGTAGACGAAGTCGCCTACGTAAGATTTGCCTCAGTCTACCGTCAATTTAAAGATATTAATGTGTTTATTGATGAATTAAAAGAATTAATAAAACGAGAAAAATCCTGAGGAGCTAAAGGGGTCTTTGGCTCTTTTTTTCAATAAATGAGGAAAGGTTGGGTGGATATGGCGCAGCATTGGCAGGAAATTCTTCCTATCGACCGGTATCAAGTAGCGGCTAATGGGCTCTTGCATGAGTATGACCGAAAAGTGCTGACGTTTCTATATCAGCCTTTGATCGGCTCAACTTGCTTTAGTTTGTATATGACTCTCTGGGCAGAACTTGAGGAAAATCGGCTTTGGTCGGAATCCTCCACGCACCATCTTTTGATGAATTTATTAGGAATGAATTTAAAGGATATTTACGAAGCGAGACTAAAGCTTGAAGGTATTGGGTTAATAAAAACATTTGTCAAAACTGATGAAAATGGACGGTCGTTTATTTACGAGCTATCCCCTCCATTGAACCCAGAGCAATTCTTTTTAGATGGGATGCTAAATATTTATCTTTATCGAAAGATAGGAAAAAATCATTTTGCTCGGTTAAAACGATTCTTTACTGACCAGCTCATACAAGAGGAAAAAGAATATCAGGATGTGACAAAAGCCTTTCAGGATGTGTTTGAATCGGCCACACCTGCTAGTCTTCAGTATCTCCAGGATATTTCAACAGATATTGAAGCGGGTGAAAATCAGCAGTTTATCGGGCGAAATGAAGCAACCCCGATTCAGATTGATCATAGCACGTTCGATTTTGAATTATTAGAAGCAGGTCTGAATGAATCGCTTGTCCCGAAAAAGGCACTAACCACTAAGGTCAAGACTGTGATTAGCAATCTTGCATTTCTTTATAAAATTAATCCGATTGAAATGAAGAACTTCATTTTAGGCGCTGTTAATCCGAACGATGAGATTGATATTGAGGAATTAAGAAAAGGGGCTCGAGATTGGTATCAATTCGTCAATTATGACCAGCTGCCGAGTCTGATTAACCGAACCCAGCCAGCTGCCTTCCAAGTTCAATTAGATGAACCGAAAACCCAGGAGGAAAAATTAATCCGTTATTACGAAACTACCTCCCCGCTAACTGTTTTTAAAGATCGTTCAGGTGGAGTAGAGCCTTCAGAGGCAAATTTGAAGCTTTTAGAAGAAGTAATGATTAAATATAAGCTTCCTCCTGGCGTAGTAAATGTTTTAATTGATGTAGTCCTAATAGAAACGAAGATGAAATTTTCAAAGAACTATGTCGATGCCGTTGCCAGTACTTGGGCGCGGCTGCAGGTAAAAACGGTGAAAAAAGCGATGGATCTTGCAAAAGATAATAAAAATGCCCAAAATGAAAGAAAAAAGGCTGGAAAGAGTACTAACAAAAAGCCTATACGGAAAGAGCTAATCCCTGAGTGGTTTGATGAAAGCTCTGAAACAGCAGCAAAAGATGCTTCACAAGAAAATAAAACAGAAGATGAAGCGAAAAAGCGTGCCATAGAAGAAAAATTAAAGGCCTTTAGGAAGTAGAGGTGACTGATTGTGGAGAAAATAAATAAAACATTACAGCGGCTGGCCTCGAATGAAAATTTTCAAAAGCGTTATCAGCAGCAGCGTGAACAAGTCCTTCAACATCCGGATATTAAAGCATTTTTAGCTAAGCATCAAGCCGAGATGACACAAGAGATGATTGAAAAAAGCATGAGCAAACTATTTGAATACACAAATCAGAGCAAGGAATGCGATCACTGCGAAAGTCTTGAAAAATGTATTAACTTTATGAAGGGTTATCACCCTGAATTAGTGTTTGCCCGGAACTCTATTGATGTTATTTATAAACGTTGCCCAAGAAAAGTCATGGCCGATGAAAAGAAGAAAAATGAAAAGCTAATTAAAAGCCTTTATGTACCAAAAGATATTTTGGAAGCGACCTTCGAGGACTTTGAAGGGGATTCAGGAAGGCTTGATGCGGGTGATAAGGCCGCAACCTTCTTAATGAATTATGAAGCTGGTAAAAAAGCAAAAGGCCTATATCTTTACGGGAAATTCGGAGTAGGGAAATCCTATTTGCTAGGGGCGATTGCAAATGAACTAGCGAAAAAACAAATAGGCTCGATGATTGTGTATGTCCCGGAGCTACTTCGAGAAATGAAAAGCTCCATTGCGGATTCTACCTTAAACGAAAAGATTGAAGCCTTGAAAAAGGAATCTATCCTCATGTTAGATGATATTGGTGCTGAAGCGGTATCAAGCTGGACAAGGGATGAGGTGCTGGGACCAATTCTCCAGTTCCGGATGCTTGAAAGCCTGCCGACATTCTTTACTTCTAACTTTGATTTTGAAGCACTGGAACATCATTTGACCTACAGCCAGCGGGGCGAAGAGGAGAAAATGAAAGCAAGACGAATTATGGAGCGGATTCGAACCTTGAGCGAGCCAGTGCATGTAGTTGGACCGAATCGCAGATAAGTTAAAATAATTGCCAGGAACACTGAAAAATATCAGTGTTTCTTTTTTTATATTTATTTTCAGTAAATAATATAAAATGCTGCTGTCTGCCAACTTCTATTTTGGCCAAGTCCCCCATATATATTAAAACAGAGATTGGCTGAAAAGGGGGGTTTTGGTTGGCAGAAATCATCTTCCGAAGCAAGCAGGAGGCACAAAGGTTCTATAACCACTTGCTGAAATATTTATCGCTAAATCCAGATAATCAAAATATTCTTCTTTTAGAAGATCGACATATAGTAAAAATTTTAGATGGCGGCATTTCCATTGAGATGTTTGATTGGATTAAAACTGCATTTTATGATTTTATTACCAATGTCAAGCGCGATGACTGGTTTAGAGAGATATTAAAAGAACAATTTTACTATGAGGATTTAGAAGAGCAGCAGCAAATAATTGAGATTATTTACTCTGTATTTGATGGTCAAAGAAAGGACCTCGCTGTTTTCATAAAGGAAACAAGTATTGAACCCGATTATATTATGGCAGCAATCGATCATATTTTTCACGATGATATCTCATTTTCGTTTGATTCTTTCCTTAAATTCCGCCTGCGTCCCTATCTGCAGAATTTAGAAAGCTATGTAGAGATTGCAATTGATGAATATAAAATGGAACAGGAATATCAAATGTTTGTGCAAATGCTGAGGGAGTTTTTGGCAAACCGGGAGCCGAAAATGGAAATTCTTCATTTATTATTTGATGAGGAAATTACTTTTTATAATGAACTTTTTGTCGAGATAAAAAGAGGGGAATTAGCAAGAATGATTGATCGAAAATTATTAGTTAATCATCCTGTATATGTTGATTCTGTATCAATTGCACCGCTGTTATCGCTGGCACCGACATCTATTTATATTTATACAAAAGACCCTGACGAACCGCTGGTTAGAACAATCAAAAATATCTTTGAAGAAAGAGTGAACATCAAAACGTTTGCAGCCCTCCGTGAGCAAAGGAAATGGGCAGCTGAAAAAAATTCTTCAGAAAATCAGGCATAATGAATAAATTTATGACAATATTTAGTTTTATGTGCCTTGCTTTTTAAATTCGAAGTCATTATAATAACATACATAATAAATATTACAGCAACAGTAATGATAAGGATAACAGTATTTTTTTACGGTTTAATAGAGAGGGAGTCCGCGGCTGAAAGTCTCCTAACACGAAAAATATACTTACCACCTTTAAACTTCAGCAGTGAACACTTCAGCTTTTTATGGGGCAAGTAATTGTTGACGGCTACAGCCGTTACCTGACCAAAGTCTTTTTCAATACGTATTTTATTGAAAATGAAAAATTGGGTGGAACCACGTGTTATTCAAAACTCGTCCCTATTCCAGGGACGGGTTTTTTTATTTTTATTAGAAAAGCGACCTTAATTGGCGCTCAATTTTAAGGAGGAGTTGTTATGTCAGACGTTGTTAAGTTTTCGTTTCCTGATGGGGCAGTAAAGGAGTTCCCGCGTGGAACCACAACAGAAGATATCGCCGCTTCCATTAGCCCTGGCCTTAAGAAAAAGGCGATTGCCGGCAAATGGAACGGTCAATTGGTCGACCTTCGCCGTCCAATTTTTGAGGATGGTTCGATAGAAATCGTTGTTCCTGATTCCAGTGATGCTTTAGAGGTATTGCGTCACAGCACAGCACATTTAATGGCCCAAGCTGTTAATAGGCTTTATCCAAACGTCAATCTTGGCGTTGGGCCGGTCATTGAAGGCGGCTTTTATTATGACATGGATCTTGAGGAATCATTAACACCTGAAGATCTGCCGAAAATAGAAAAAGAAATGGCGAAAATCGTCAACGAAAACCTTGAGATTATTCGCAAAGAAGTAAGCAGGGATGAGGCTGTTCAGCTTTTTAAAGAAATGGATGATCCCTATAAGCTTGAACTCATTGAAGCGATACCCGATGGGGAAACGGTCACACTTTATCAACAAGGTGAATTTGTCGACCTTTGCCGAGGTGTACATGTTCCGTCAACGGGAAAAATTAAAGAATTTAAATTATTGAGTATAGCTGGTGCCTACTGGCGCGGTGACAGCGATAATAAAATGCTGCAGCGCGTATACGGTACAGCCTTTTTCAAAAAAGAAGATTTAGCGGAACACCTTCGTCTGCTTGAAGAAGCAAAAGAGCGTGATCACCGTAAAATTGGGAAAGAATTGAGCCTGTTCACTAATTCCCAATTAGTTGGTCAAGGATTACCGTTATGGCTCCCTAAAGGGGCAACAATCCGCCGCATCGTCGAGCGCTATATTGTCGATAAGGAAGTCCGCCTAGGGTATGACCATGTTTATACTCCTGTGATGGGCAGTGTTGATCTTTATAAAACTTCAGGTCACTGGGACCATTATCAAGAAGATATGTTCCCGGTTATGGACATGGATAATGAGCAATTAGTCCTTCGTCCGATGAACTGTCCGCACCATATGATGGTCTACAAAAATGCGATTCACAGCTACCGTGAACTTCCGATTCGAATCGCTGAACTTGGAACAATGCATCGCTATGAAATGTCCGGCGCCTTATCAGGACTTCAGCGTGTACGGGGAATGACGTTAAATGATGCCCATATCTTTGTTCGGCCTGACCAAATTAAAGATGAATTCAAACGGGTAGTTAATCTTATTTTAGCTGTATATAAAGACTTTAATTTAAATGAATATTCCTTCCGTCTTTCCTATCGTGATCCGCAAGACACTGAAAAGTATTTTGACGATGATGCGATGTGGGAAAAAGCTCAGGGCATGCTTAAGGAAGCAATGGATGACTTAGGTCTTGACTATTTTGAAGCGGAAGGTGAAGCGGCGTTCTATGGTCCTAAACTAGACGTTCAAGTAAAGACTGCTTTAGGCAAGGAAGAAACACTTTCCACTGTTCAATTAGACTTCTTGCTGCCTGAGCGTTTTGACTTAACTTATGTCGGAGAAGATGGCAAACAACATCGTCCTGTTGTTATCCACCGCGGTGTCGTATCAACAATGGAACGATTTGTAGCCTTCTTAATTGAAGAATACAAGGGAGCATTCCCAACATGGCTCGCTCCGGTGCAGGTTCAGGTTATTCCGGTATCGCCGGGTGCGCATTATGATTATGCGAAACAAGTTCAAGAACAGCTGAAAAATGAAGGCTTCCGTGTTGAACTGGATGGCCGTGATGAAAAAGTAGGCTATAAAATCCGTGAAGCACAAATGCAAAAAATACCATACATGCTTGTGGTCGGCGACAAAGAAGTAGAAAACCAGGCCGTAAATATCCGCAAATATGGCGAGCAAAACTCTGAGACAAAGCCATTTGCTGAATTTTTAGCCGCAATAATGGCTGAAGTGAAAAAATGATAGCATAGCAAAAAAAGAGGGCTTCCTCTTTTTTTGTTTTAAAAAACTGTTGAAAATTCTTTAGATTCTTGTTAAACTAAATTTCGTTGTCATTTGTTAATTGTTCATTTGACATTACATCTTTGTTCATGTTATAGTTACTAAGGTGAAAATTGAATACTGTTTTGGGAAAAGAAGAAGCACCCGCTTCTCACCTGATTAACGCAAATGAGCAGTTGGCAGGTTTTACTTGAACTTTTTGTTTCTTACTTATGTTCTGTAAAGTGTGGGTGTATTCATCCACACTTTTTTATTTGTGTACTTAAGCAAAAACACTGATAAAAAGTTTTTCATACCTGTCGATTCGGTCGTGATGTTAACTCAGATGTTTCTTGACCTAGACGAAAGTATTCGTGATACAACCTTGGAGGTGGCTAATTATTAGCAAAGACATGTTGTTAAATGAGGGTATTCGCGCTCGTGAAGTTCGTCTAATTGATCAAAACGGCGAACAATTGGGGATTAAAACCAAATTTGAAGCGTTAGAGATTGCCGGACGAGTGAATCTTGATTTGGTACTTGTAGCGCCAAATGCAAAGCCTCCGGTAGCCCGGATTATGGACTATGGCAAATTTAAATTCGAGCAGCAAAAGAAAGAAAAAGAAGCTCGTAAGAATCAAAAGATCATCACGACAAAAGAAGTTCGTCTGAGCCCGACAATTGATGAGCATGACTTTAATACAAAGCTGCGCAATGCAATTAAGTTCTTGGAAAAAGGCGACAAGGTAAAAGCTTCAATCCGCTTCAAAGGCCGAGCGATTACCCATAAAGAAATTGGTCAACGTGTGTTAGACCGTTTTTCAGCAGCGTGCAAGGAAGTTGCGACCATCGAGTCACATCCTAAAATGGATGGACGTAGCATGTTCCTAGTCTTAGCACCTAAAATCGAAAAGTAATAAGGAGGATATCCCAAATGCCAAAAATGAAAACTCACCGCGGCGCTGCAAAGCGTGTTAAGAGAACTGGTTCTGGTCAGTTAAAACGTGACCATGCTTATACAAGCCACTTATTCGCAAACAAATCTACAAAAGCAAAACGTAAACTTCGTAAAGCATCTCTTATTTCTAAAGGAGATTTCAAACGCGTTCGTCAAATGTTAACTTACGTTAAATAATCAAGAAGTGATCGATTTCGATATTGGAGGGAAATTACATGCCACGTGTAAAAGGCGGTACAGTTACGCGCAAGCGTCGTAAAAAAGTTTTAAAATTAGCAAAAGGTTATTTCGGTTCAAAACATACATTATATAAAGTTGCTAACCAACAGGTTATGAAATCTTTAATGTATGCATTCCGCGATCGTCGTCAAAAGAAGCGCGACTTCCGCAAACTTTGGATTACTCGTATCAACGCAGCAGCTCGTATGAACGGTCTTTCTTACAGCCGTTTAATGCACGGCTTAAAGCTTGCTGGTATCGAAGTAAACCGCAAGATGCTTGCTGAATTAGCAGTAAGCGATGCAAACGCATTTGCTGAATTAGCGAATGTTGCAAAGCAACAAAACAACAAGTAATTATATAGTAAAGCCATTCTCTTATGAAGAGGATGGCTTTTTCTCATAAAGGGGTGGAAGGATATGAAAGTAATGTTGGCCGTCATTTTTATCATGAATATTATTGGACTTTGGATTATGGGAGAGGATAAAAAGCGGGCGAAAAAGCACGAGTATAGAATTCGCGAACGGACCTTGTGGCTTGTGGCGCTATTTGGAGGAGCTGTTGGAGCAACGGCCGGAATGCAGCTTTATCGTCATAAAACAAAGCATGTTTCGTTTAAAATTGGCTTCCCCGTCCTTGCAATTATTGAACTTATTCTTTTCGTTAATTGGCTAATATAAAAAGCCGCGATGCGCGGCTATTGCTGTAAGAATTCCTTCACAGGGCTTTTCCAATTGATTTCGGCATTTGGATAGTTCTCAAGTATTTTTTTATCAATATAAAAAAAGTCATCCTTTACAAGCCCTTTAAGTGAAATTGCACTCTCGGGCCAAATCGAGATGGAAACAATGTCAAAGGTGTTATCGGCAGTACCCATGTATTTTTCACCGGCAAACACCGCACCTTTATAGGTGAGCATAAAGTTTTTTCTAACATCGTCATTGTCGATTAATAAAAATCGGTTATGTTTACGTGCAGATTCAAGTTTTCTGCTCGGTGTAAAAAGAATTTTTACCACAGCATACAATAAGAAAAAAATGAAAAACAACAATACGAAGCGCAGTAACCAAATCATGGCCAAGCCTCCTACACCTATTTTTCTTTTAATACGAACCATGATGAAAAAGGTTTCAATAATTTTTCATAAAGGAGTAATGATTGAGATGCAATTTGAAAAACTATTCGAAATGCAAAAGGCGTTGGATCGCCATATTGAAGAAAAGCATGGGCTGCTGAACGAAGATTTATTTAACAGAAAGGTGGTTGCATTGCTTGTAGAAATAGGCGAATTAGCTAATGAAACCCGCTGTTTTAAATTTTGGAGTGTGAAGCCGTCTTCTGCTAAAGAGGTAATTCTCGAAGAGTTTGTGGATGGGATCCATTTTATTTTGTCACTAGGGATTGAATGCGGCTTCGCTCCAGCACAGATTGAATTGAATGTGCATGGGTCGTCCTTAAATGCTACTGATCAGTTCCTTCGTGTTTATGAACAGGTAAATATTTTTCAGCAAGCGAAAAATTTATCGAGTTACATAGACTTGTTTGCCGCCTATTTAGGATTAGCGGAACAGCTGGGATTTACGGAGGAAGAAATAGAGCAGGCATATTTCCGGAAAAACGAAGTAAATTATCAAAGACAGCAGAATAACTATTAGCAGAAAATTTGTAACCTTACAGTTTTTTTCTGTATAATGAATTTCGTACAAATTCATAAATCAGGGGGCTATTGGATGGCAAATTTAGATGAAACATTAACGATGTTAAAAGACTTAACTGATGCCAAAGGAATTCCTGGCAATGAGCGTGAAGTCCGCGAAGTAATGAAGAAATACATAGAGCCATTTGCAGATGAAATTACTACTGACGGACTTGGCAGTTTAATTGCCAAAAAGGTAGGGAAAGAAGGCGGCCCGAAAATCATGGTAGCCGGCCACTTAGACGAAGTCGGCTTCATGATCACTCAAATTGATGACAAAGGCTTCCTGCGTTTTCAACCAGTTGGCGGCTGGTGGGGCCAGGTTATGCTCGCCCAGCGCGTGACGATTGTGACGAAAAAGGGCGATGTAACCGGTATTATCGGTTCTAAGCCTCCGCATATTTTATCAGCGGAAGCCCGCAAGAAGCCAATCGAAATTAAAGATATGTTTATTGATATTGGGGCATCAAGCCGTGAAGAAGCTGCGGAGTGGGGCGTCCGTCCTGGCGATATGGTTGTACCATATTTTGAATTTACGGTCATGAACAATGAAAAAATGCTGTTAGCCAAAGCCTGGGATAACCGCATTGGCTGTGCGATCGCAATTGATGTCTTGAAGCAATTAAAGGGCGTTGAGCATCCTAACGTTGTTTATGGTGTTGGGGCGGTTCAAGAAGAGGTTGGCCTGCGTGGCGCTAAAACGGCAACCTACAAAATCCAGCCGGATATCGGCTTTGCGGTCGATGTCGGTATTGCCGGCGATACACCAGGAATTTCTGAAAAAGAAGCAATGAGTAAAATGGGCAAAGGACCGCAAGTAGTTGTCTATGATGCGTCTATGGTAGCCCATAAAGGCTTGCGTGATTTAGTTACCGATACAGCCGATGAATTGAACATCCCGTATCAATTCGAGTCTATTCCCGGAGGCGGTACGGATGCTGGTTCCATCCATTTAACGCATAATGGGGTTCCAGCGCTTGCGATTACAATTGCGACTCGCTACATCCATTCACATGCTGCCATGCTCCATCGCGACGATTTCGAAAATGCTGTTAAGCTAATTGTTGAAGTCATTAAGCGCCTAGACCGTGAGACGGTTGATAAAATTACATTTGAATAATAGGTTTGGATCCCTGGCTTTAGTTTCTGGCTGGGGATTTTTTAATTTAAAAAAAGCTGCCGATTGATGTAGGGCAGCTTCGGGGAGATTTTACTTTAACCCGTTTTCAAGGGTTGAAAGCATCTCTTTTTTCTCTTCTTCAGATGAATTTTTCCAAATGACTTCAAATAGTACACCGAGACCAGGGAGCATTTTTTCTTCACCATTTTGAATCGCATCAACGATGGTATCTTCTAATTCATCTTGCGAATTACCGGTAACATTGTGAATAATCGCATTTCGTAAATTTAAGTTCATTACCCCACACTCCTTTTTATCCTGACTTTCTTTAATATGTTTTCTATTTTTGGTTTTATTATGTATTATTGTTATGATAAAGTCAGGTGAGATTTTTAAAAAGGAGAACCAGTTTTGAAACATATAGAATCTGTCAATAATCCTAAAGTAAAACAATGGAAAAAGCTTTTAACGAAGAAAGAGCGGGATAAGTCGGGCACGTTTTTAGTAGAAGGGTTTCATTTAGTTGAAGAGGCAATCAAACAAGGGGAGCAAATTTTGGAAATGATCGTTTCTGAAAAAGTCGGGCTTCCGCCGCGCTGGGATTTAGGTTCCACGCCACTTACCACAATAACGGAAGAGATTTCCGATGCTTTATCCGACACCGAAGCCCCGCAAGGAATTTATGCGGTTTGCCGTCAAGCAAATTCGGGAGCAGGTGATGCAAAATCTTTACTGCTCATTGATGCCGTCCAGGATCCAGGAAATCTAGGTACGATGATTCGCACCGCTGATGCAGCAGGGATTGACGCCGTGATTGTCGGCCGCGGAAGCGTAGATATTTATAACTCAAAGGTGCTAAGGTCAGCTCAGGGAAGCCATTTTCACCTCCCAATTATCAGAGGCGACCTCCATGAGTGGATGGACAAGCTGCAAGAAAAAAATATTCCTGTTTACGGAACCGCACTTGAAGGGGCATCCGCTTATACTGATATTTCCGGCGGTGATTCTTTTGCATTGATAGTTGGAAATGAAGGGAACGGCGTCGGAAAAGATTTCCTAGCCAACACGACTGCCAATCTATATATACCGATTTACGGCAAGAGTGAGTCGTTAAATGTAGCAGTTGCAACCGGAATTCTTCTTTATTATTTAAAAGGCAGTGTTAAAGCACACAGTTGATTTTGAGCACAATGTTGCTCTACGTTTCAGGCGCGAGACTCCTGCGGGAGCAGCGGGACAGGTGAGAGCCCGCAGGCGCATTAGCGCCGAGGAGGCTCACCGCCCGCCCCGCGGAAAGCGAAGCGCCTGGAACGGAAATCAACATTCACATTAAACAGAGCCATTTAAAAAAATAGGCGCAAACACGTTTGACCTTTTACTGAAAATTATTATATAATAATGAACAATTGATTATTATAAAAACGATGACGGAGAAAAGTATCTTGCCTAAGGACCATTTAGGGAGAAAGTGCCGCGACTGGAAGCACTTTTATGGTTCAGGACATGAGAAGTTCACCTCCTGAGTTGGCATCGGGACCATTTTTCTAGGAAGAATGTAAAGATGCACCGGCACATGCCGTTATCCGAATGAAGCGAACACTTGTGTTTTATACATATCGTGTTTACAAGGGTGGTACCGCGAAACTATAACCTCGTCCCTTTCCAGGGATGGGGTTTTTTTGTTTTTTTCTCGGTGCCTGACACCAATGAAAATATTAAGGAGGAATAGACATGCAAGAACGTTTGAAGGAATTGCAAGAAGAGGCTATTCAAAAGATTGAACAGTCTGCAAGCTTAAAAGAATTGAATGACATTCGCGTCGCCTACCTAGGAAAAAAAGGCCCAATCACCGAAGTGCTGCGCGGAATGGGCAAGCTTTCCGCTGAAGAGCGTCCAGTAATGGGGGCACTCGCCAACGAAGTCCGCGAAGCGATTGCCGTGAAAATCGAAGCAAAACAAAAAGGGTTGGAAGAGGCTGCTGTCCTTGAAAAACTCGCGACTGAACGTATTGATGTTACGCTTCCAGGACGCCCAGTGAAAGTTGGAAACCACCACCCGCTCACAAGGATTATTGAAGAAATTGAAGACTTATTTATTGGGATGGGTTACCAGGTAGCCGAAGGTCCTGAAGTTGAGCAGGATTATTACAACTTCGAAGCACTTAATTTACCGAAAGGGCACCCTGCCCGCGATATGCAGGACTCCTTCTATATCACGGAGGAAATCCTTCTGCGCACACACACATCGCCAGTCCAAGCGCGGACGATGGAGAAGCATGAAGGCAAGGGTCCAATCAAAATTATTTGTCCGGGTAAAGTGTACCGCCGTGACAATGACGACGCGACACACTCCCACCAGTTCATGCAAATCGAAGGCCTTGTCGTTGGCGAAAATATTCGCATGAGTGACCTTAAAGGTACATTAGAAGTTTTTGCGAAAAAGATGTTCGGTGACGATCGCGAAATCCGCTTAAGACCTAGCTTTTTCCCATTCACAGAGCCGTCTGTTGAAATGGATATTTCTTGTAAAATTTGCGGCGGCAAAGGCTGTAGCGTTTGTAAGCAAACAGGCTGGATTGAAATCCTTGGGGCCGGCATGGTTCATCCAAACGTCCTTGAAATGGCTGGATATGATTCGAAAAAATACACTGGGTTTGCCTTTGGTATGGGGCCAGAGCGGATTGCGATGTTGAAATACGGTGTCGATGACATCAGGCATTTCTATACAAATGACGTACGTTTTCTAAAACAGTTTTCGGTAGAAGAATAGGAGGTTGACAAAATGTTCGTTTCATATAAATGGCTCCAAGATTATATCGATTTATCAGGAGTAACAGCAGCTGAATTAGCTGAAAAAATTACAAAAAGCGGGATTGAAGTTGAGGGAGTAGAAATCCTTAACGAAGGCATTAAAGGTGTTGTTGTCGGTCATGTATTAGAACGGGAGCAGCATCCAAATGCCGACAAATTAAGTAAATGTCTTGTTGATGTTGGCGAAGAGCAGCCAGTGCAAATTATTTGCGGAGCACCGAATGTGGCGCAAGGACAAAAGGTTGCTGTTGCCAAAGCAGGTGCCGTTTTACCAGGCAATTTTAAAATTAAACGGGCAAAGCTTCGCGGTGAGGAATCAAACGGAATGATTTGCTCCCTTACTGAGCTAGGAATGGAAGGCAAGGTTGTTCCGAAAGAATATTCCGAGGGTATCTTTGTTTTTCCAGCAGATGCTGAGGTGGGCGTCGATGCCCTTGGCTTGTTAAATAGGGACGATGAGGTCCTTGAGCTTGGTTTGACGCCTAACCGTGCAGATTGCTTAAGCATGCTGGGTGTTGCTTATGAAGTGGCAGCAATTCTAGGCAGAGAGGTTAAACTTCCGGAAATTAGTTTGGAGCCAGTTGCTGAAAAAGCTTCTGATTACGTAAAAATTACTGTAGAAGCAAAAAAGGATAACCCATTATATGTGGCAAAAATGATCAAAAATGTAAAAATCGGCCCCGCACCGCTATGGATGCAGACACGCTTAATGTCAGCCGGTATTCGCCCGCATAATAATGTCGTTGATATTACGAACTATATTTTATTAGAATACGGCCAGCCGCTTCATGCGTTTGACTATGACCGCTTAGGATCCAAAGAAATACTTGTCCGCCGTGCTGCCGATGGCGAAAAATTTGTGACACTTGATGATGTGGAACGGACATTAACCCCCGATCATCTTGTAATTACAAATGGTACGGAGCCAGTTGCCCTTGCAGGTGTGATGGGCGGAGCGAATTCTGAGGTAACTTCCGACACAACAACAGTTTTATTGGAATCAGCTTATTTTAGCGGGGCTGCCGTAAGAAAAGCATCGAAAGACCACGGTTTAAGAAGTGAAGCAAGCGCCCGGTTTGAAAAAGGCGTTGATCCAAACCGCGTTCGGGCAGCTGGCGAACGTGCGGCCTATTTAATGGCGAAGTATGCCGGCGGTGAAGTTTTAGAAGGAGCTGCTGAGGCTGATACATTAACAGTTGAACCAGCAGTAGTTTCGATTACGCTTGAAAAAATCAACCGTGTCCTTGGAACAGAGTTAGTGATGAAGGATGTTAAAGAAATCTTTGACCGCCTGCAATTCGCAGTTTCTATCGAGGAAGATACTATTACAGTTACGGCACCAACACGCCGGGGAGATATTAAAATTGAAGAAGATTTGTTGGAAGAGGTCGCACGCCTGTACGGGTATGATAATATTCCGAAGACATTGCCGATTGGTTCATCCACTCCAGGCAGATTGTCAGACTACCAGAAGAAGCGTCGTGAAGTCCGTCAATACCTTGAAGGTGCAGGATTGTACCAGGCAGTAACGTATTCATTAACAAGTGAAGAAAAAGCTACCCAATTTGCCCTAGAAAAAGGCGATACAATTCGTTTAGCAATGCCAATGAGCGAAGAGCGCAGTATTCTTCGTTTAAGCATTATGCCGCAGCTATTGGAAGTCCTTAAATACAATAGTGCCCGTCAAAACGATAGCTTGGCCGTTTATGAAACAGGTGCGGTATTTTTATCAAATGGGGATGAGTCACTTCCTGTTGAAAGAGAGCATTTAGCAGCAGCGGTTACTGGCTTGTGGCATAGCCATTCATGGCAAGGGGAGAAGAAGGCGGTTGACTTCTTCGTTGTTAAGGGAATAGTGGAAGGAATGTTTGCTAAGCTTGGCTTGATGGATCGCGTTGATTACGTCCAGGCACAGTTAGACGGCATGCATCCTGGCCGTACCGCAGAAATCCGCTTGAATGGTGAAAAAATCGGCTTCGTCGGTCAAGTACACCCAAGCATTCAAAAAGAGCTTGATTTAAAAGACACCTACGTATTCGAATTATCACTAAAAGCAGTCCTTGAAGCAGAAGCACCAGTCTTACAATACGAAACCATCCCACGCTTCCCATCCATCACAAGAGACATTGCCCTTGTGGTAAACAGAGAAACGGTGTCAGGCACCTTATGGGAAATTATAGTAAATGAAGGGGCTCCGCTTCTGAAGGAAGCTGAAGTATTTGATTTATATGAGGGAGACAAGATTGAAGCAGGCAAGAAGTCGATTGCTTTCTCATTAAAATATGCTGACCCTGTGCGTACGTTAACGGATGATGAGGTTACCAAGGTTCATGGGCGTGTGCTTAATGCTTTGCAAGAAAAGACAGGCGCGGTGTTAAGAGGTTAATTAATAGAGGCTGGTCCGAAATTTCGGGCTGGCTTTTTCTTTTTTAGGGAGAGAATATCGGATTCGCTGATAAAATGAAAAATTCGCTGATATATGGTGGAGATTCGCTGATAAACATGCTAGATTCGCTGAAATAGCTCACGAAATCGCTGATAAAAATTAATAGACATAAAACGTTAACAAATTTCGCTAAAATTCGGCAGGGATCTTGGTGGATTATGAGAAATTCTTATCTAAAATGAAAGGAGTGATTGTATTGGTTATAAAAGAAAGGACAATTCCATTAGTAATTCTAATTTTGCAGGCATTATGCCGGCGTCTTCCACTGAACTACCCCAAATATCAGCAAATTTTAGAGGAACTAGGAAGGAGGCAAGCGGGTTATCAAGGGGAGGTAGCTTTAGATTATTATTTACGTCTACTTCCGATAGATAAATACTTAATTCTCCATGATTTAAATCTTCCTGATGGTGACTACAACTGCCAAATTGATACCCTCCTGTTGACACCAGAATTCGCCCTTATTATCGAAGTTAAAAATATGACTGGTAAATTAATTTTTGATACTGAAAATGAACAATTTATACAAATAAACAATGAAAAGGAAAAAGGTTATACTTATCCAATAGCACAGGCAGAAAGACATCAAGAGTATTTAAAGAAACTGATGGCTGAACATAAATTTCCCCAAGTTCCAATTGATCACTTAGTAGTCATCAGCAATAATTATGCCTCATATGTCATCACCGGAAAAAATTCTCATAAAGTCCGGCCACGGGTATGTAAGGCAGATGTTTTCAATAATAAAATTAAGTATTTTGAAAAACTATATTCCGATCCAATCCTAACCTCGAAGGATCTTCGCAAGCTAAGCCGCCTACTCGTAAAAATGAATAAAGTCCCGACCAATTATATTTTAAATAAATATGAAATTAACAAGACGGACCTAGTAACCGGTGTTTTTGACCCAGCTTGCAATCATGGTCCACTTATACGTAAGAAACAGAAATGGTACTGCACTAAGTGTGGTGAATATTCAAACGATGCTCATCTACAAGCACTGATGGATTACTTTTTACTTATAGATACGAAAATAACAAATCAGCAGTTCAGGGAGTTTGTACATTTAAAATCACACGACACAGCAAAAAGATTATTACTTTCTGCCAATCTTTCTTATTCAGGAGCAACAAAGGGTCGTTTTTATTTTCTAAAATCTTTTCCAAGGTAAATTTTCAATTCGCTGATAAAATGAAAAATTCGCTGAAATATGGTGGAGATTCGCTGATAAACATGCTAGATTCGCTGAAATAGTTCTCAAAATCGCTGATAAAATTTAAAAAGGACGTTTTGACCGGATAGTCGACCTATTTTTGTACGAAAAATGACTCCAAAATGAGCAGGAATTTTACTTATTAAGTTTTTTCATCGAACAAATCTCGAAAATACACAAAAAAGGCTGCCCCTCCGACCAAACTGCGGGGCAACCTCTTTTAATTTACATTTTTTCATAAATGGTATCATAGTTTTTCGCCAAGGCGACATCCAAATCGGTTAATCCCCCCGCATTCCAGGAAGTCAGCCGGAGCGTCACCATTTTATAGTCAATCGCGATAAACGGGTGATGATTCTTTTCTTCGGAAAGCGCAGCAATTTCATTTACGAACGCTACACCCTTTAAAAATTCGCGAAAACGGTATTTTTTCACGATAAATTTACCGTCTAATTTCCAGCCCGTTAATTCAGCAACAGCTGTCGTTATTTCCGCATCACTAAGTCTATTCGCCACTTAAAGCCCCTCCATATCCTATTTACGTTTTTTATTGACAAGCGCCAGTGCCTTATCGGTATTGGCAAAGTGAAGCTTTACAAAGGAAGGCAGCACATCTCGCCCCTTATTTACAATCAACTTGGCAGCCGCAACATCAACCTGTGCCCCGGCGCCTTTCGGAATCTTAAAGCCCGCGGTCTCGCTAAGCTTATCAATATATTGAATAAAAGCATAGCGGGCAAGAATGCTGGCGGCCGCGACCGCCAGATGGATTCCCTCCGCTTTCGTGCTAAAATAAACATTTTCCTTTGCAATCGCTTTTTGATTTTTTAAATGTTGAAAATAAGTACTCGATTGGACAAATTGATCAATAAGAATCACTTCCGGCTTTTCTGGTGAAATTTTCCCCAGCACATTTAATATTGCCTGGTTATGAAGAACAGCCTTCATTTTTCCTTGGGACCAGCCTGCTTGCTGCACTTGATTGTATTTTTCATTTTTCAGTGTCAACAGGCTGAAGGGAACGACATCTTTGATAACCTTGGCAATCGCAATGATTTTTTCATCGCCTAAATCCTTCGAATCTCGGACGCCTAATTCTTTTAATAATGGAATGTGTTCTTTTTTTACATAAGCCGCAACAACAGTAATCGGACCGAAAAAATCACCCGTTCCGACTTCATCTGATCCGATGGCTGACATCCCGCCGATACCGATGGGCAGGTCGCCCTTCGCCGCAGATTTTCCTTTGGCAGCAGCGGGCTTTTTAGCAGTCCCCCCGGCAACGGTAACGCTGCGGCCACCATCAGAACCACGGCCATCGCCACTCCCGGCACCACCACCTCTAGCGGCGCCGCCCCATTTCCCCGCCTCTTTTTCACAATCATTTCCTTGGAATAGAACTTTCCCAGATTTATAAGCTGTGACCATACAGGCAGAAGTTTTCGCGGCGAACACACTTCCTGGTGGATTCTTATCGACTAACTGTTTACTGTAATAATCGTGCATTTTCATGATTTCGGTCATTCCCAGAATAATTACCACATTTCCCACTATAAAAACACCACATTTCTACTAAATATATCCGACTCTCTTAAATAGGTTTGACTTTTCCACATCCATACGTTCGTGTTATGATATAGAGTAGGATTCTTTGAAGGGAGCATTTACTTTGTCAAAAACAGAAAAAAATAGAACCACCGTTGATATTTACGGACAGCATTACGTCATAATGGGAACGGAAAGCTCAAGTCATATTCGGCTTGTTGCCGCGTTAGTTGACGATAAAATGCGTGAAATCAATTCTAAGAATCCAGCTCTTGACGTCAGTAAACTTGCTGTTTTAACGGCGGTAAATGCTGTCAATGATTATATTAAACTAAAGGATCAATTAGAACGACTGCAAGCAGAACTACAAAAAGAAAAGGACTAAAAAAATATGTTCGATTTAATTATTATCATACTTTTAATCATGGGATTCTTTGTCGGCCTTAAAAGAGGCTTTATCCTCCAGCTTGTACATTTAACAAGTTTTATTATTGCATATATTGTTGCCTATTTATACTACGATCAGCTGGCGCCAAAGCTAATTCTTTGGATACCTTACCCGAAGTTTAGCGAAGGAACAACATTAAAATTATTAACAGACTCTACTGATGTAGAAACGGCTTTCTACCGGGCAATTGCTTTTGTGATAATCTTTTTTGCTGTCAAGATTTTATTCCAAATCATCGGTTCCATGCTTGATTTTATTGCCCATTTACCTGTACTAAAGCAGTTGAATGTATGGGCTGGGGGACTGTTCGGTTTCTGTGAGGTCTACTTAATTATTTTTATTGTATTATATATTGCTGCCTTAATTCCAATCGAAATGATTCAGACTCATTTGGACCATTCTGTATTGGCAAAGGCAATTGTCAATCACACGCCATTTCTTTCACAGCAAATCAAAGGCCTGTGAAAAGTATATTCAGCTGCTTGAACTTCTCCTTAGCAGAGAAGTTTTTCTTTTTTAACCTTAATAAGATAAAATGAAGATGCTAAACTCCGGGGGAAGGTGGATATTATGGCAGTCAATAAAAGGGAATTAATACGTTTATTAGAAACGGTTGCGATTTATATGGAATTAAAAGGAGAGAACCCATTTAAGGTTTCGGCTTTTCGTAAGGCAGCTAATGC
The DNA here is from genome assembly GCF_001026695.1 of Neobacillus vireti. Classification (GTDB taxonomy): domain Bacteria; phylum Bacillota; class Bacilli; order Bacillales; family Cytobacillaceae; genus Neobacillus; species Neobacillus vireti. The sequence goes on along the minus strand of NZ_LDNB01000015.1, from coordinate 71,384 downwards.
TCTTGAAACCGATGAACGCAGCTTAGCTGACATTGAGGACTATACCAGTATTTCAGGAATCGGCAAAGGGACAGCTGCCGTAATTGATGAGTATATAAAGGAAGGTTCTTCCTCGGTATTAAAAGAACTGAAGGAAGAAGTCCCGGCTGGATTGATTCCGTTACTGCAGCTGCCGGGTCTTGGCGGCAAGAAAATCGCCAAACTTTACAAAGAATTAGCAATCATCGATGTTTCCAGTTTAAAGGCAGCCTGTGAAGCAGGGAAGGTACAAGCACTCGCAGGTTTTGGCAAAAAAACCGAAGAGAAAATCTTAAGCGCCATCGCTAGCGTTGGTTCAAGGCCTGATCGGCTCCCAATTGCCTATATGCTGCCGATAGCAGACCAAATAGAAGCGCAGCTTGCCGTGATACCGGAGATTAACCGTTTTTCACGGGCAGGCAGTCTAAGAAGAATGCGCGAGACCATTAAAGACCTTGATTTTATTATTGCGACCGACAACACTGATCGAGTTCGCGAGCAGCTGCTCCAATTGCCTGATATCAATGAAGTGATTGGTGCCGGTGATACGAAGGTTTCCATTGTCTTAGGCTATGAATTTGATATCTCCGTCGATTTCCGGCTTGTGAGACCAGAGGAATTTATTACGACTTTACATCATTTCACTGGTTCAAAGGAACATAATGTCCGGATGCGGCAGCTTGCCAAGGAACGCGGCGAAAAAATCAGTGAGTATGGTGTAGAGAACGTGGAGACTGGGGAAGTCCGCACCTTCACTTCTGAAGAGGAATTTTTCAAGCATTTTGATCTTCCATTTATTCCTCCGGAAATCAGAGAGGACGGGAAAGAAGTAGAGACATTCAGCGGCAATGAGGAATTTATCGAGCTTGAAGATATTAAAGGCGATCTGCATATGCACACGACCTGGAGCGATGGAGCCCATACAATTGAAGAAATGGTGGAAGCGTGCCGGAAGCGCGGCTATCAATATATGGCGATCACCGACCATTCACAATATCTTAAGGTGGCAAATGGACTTACACGCGAGCGGCTTTTGAAACAGGGAGAGGAAATCAAGAACCTGAATAAAAAATATGATGATATCCTCATCCTTCGCGGTGTTGAAATGGACATATTACCTGATGGCACCTTGGATTATGATGATGAAATACTTGCTGACATGGATTTCGTCATCGCTTCGATTCATTCAGCCTTTACCCAATCAAGAGAAAAGATTATGGAGCGGTTAAAGTCAGCCTTAACCAATGCCCATGTCGATTTAATTGCTCATCCAACTGGCAGAAAAATCGGCCGTCGTGAAGGCTATGATGTGGACATCGATTTGCTTATCCAGCTGTCAAAGGAAACGAATACCGCGTTAGAATTAAATGCTAACCCGAACCGGCTTGACCTAACGGCCGAATATCTAAGGAAAGCGCAAGAGGCCGGTGTTAAGATTCTCATCAATACGGACGCCCACAAATTGGATACCTTAAAGCATATGGAAATTGGCGTTTCCGCTGCTAAAAAGGGCTGGATTAGAAAATCATCGGTGCTAAATGCGCTTGATAAAAATGACTTACTTGAATTTTTGCATAATAGATAAGAGGAGGTTTTAACTCCATGCAAGATAGAGTTCTAAAGGTATTAGAATTTACGAAAGTGAGAGAGCAGCTGTTAGAACATGCCGCATCTTCACTTGGCAAAGACAAAATCAAACACCTGGCGCCATCCACTGATTTTGCAGAAGTGGTCAAGCTTCAAGCAGAAACAGATGAGGCAGCGACGGTATTTCGGATAAAACCAACGATCCCACTTGCAGGGATTCATGATATCCGCGCTCATATTAAGCGTTCAGTTATTGGAGGAGTTCTCAGTCCGCACGAACTCATCCAAATCGCAAGCACGATCCATGCCAGCCGGCAGATGAAGCGATTTATCGAGGATATTGCTGAGGAAAGAACGGAACTGCCAATTTTGTTAGAACAAGTAGCACAAATCATTCTACTCACAAACCTTGAGCAGGCTATTAAACTGGCCATCGATGAAAGCGGCGAGGTGCTTGATAGTGCCAGTGAGCTATTACGCTCATTAAGACATCAGCTCAGGACTAATGAATCACGCGTCCGTGAAAAGTTAGAGAGCATGATTCGGTCCTCGAATGCCAGTAAAATGCTGTCCGATGCGATTGTCACAATACGAAATGATCGCTTTGTGATTCCTGTCAAACAGGAGTACCGCGGCCACTACGGCGGAATCATTCATGATCAGAGTGCGTCTGGACAAACTTTATTTATTGAACCGCAGGTGATTGTTCAGCTGAATAATCAATTACAGGATATTCGTGTCAAGGAACAGCTTGAAATTGAGAGAATTCTCACCGAGCTTTCGGCCCATGCGGCAGAGCATGAAGGCGAACTTCAAGTAATCGTCGCTGTCTTAGCGAATTTAGACTTTATTTTTGCCAAAGCAAGATATGGAAAAAAAATCAAAGCAACGATGCCAGTGATGAATAATGAAGGAAGAATCGCGTTATATAAAGCACGACATCCGTTAATACCGATTGACGAGGTCGTGGCCAACGATATTTTGCTCGGGAATGAGTTTACCACGATTGTCATTACCGGACCTAATACGGGCGGGAAAACAGTCACCCTAAAAACATTGGGTTTGTGCTCGTTAATGGCTCAGGCGGGATTGCAGGTGCCGGCATATGACGGTTCTGAACTTGCCGTCTTTGATGCGATTTATGCCGATATTGGCGATGAGCAATCGATTGAACAGAGCTTAAGTACATTTTCGTCCCATATGGTCAATATTGTTGAAATCTTAAACCATGTCGATTTCAACAGCCTTGTCCTATTTGATGAGCTTGGTGCCGGGACCGATCCGCAGGAAGGAGCGGCATTGGCGATTTCGATTTTAGATGAAGTTCACAATCGGGGGGCACGGGTGATCGCGACAACCCACTATCCGGAATTAAAAGCGTATGGCTATAATCGCGAAGGGGTGTTAAATGCCAGCGTCGAGTTTGATGTTGAGACATTAAGCCCGACTTATAAGCTGCTCTTAGGGGTACCTGGTCGGAGTAATGCCTTTGAAATTTCGAAACGCTTAGGCTTAAATGATCGGGTTATTCAGTCAGCCCGTTCACATGTGAGCGAGGATACGAATCAAATCGATAAGATGATTGCATCACTCGAAGCGAGTAAGCGTCAGGCGGAAATTGAGAGTCAGGAAGCCAGAGATTATTTAAAGTCCGCCGAGATGCTTCATCACGACCTGCAAAAGCAAATGATGGAATTTTACGAGAAAAAAGATGCGATGCTGGAAAGGGCTGCTGAAAAAGCAGCTGACCTCGTGGATGAGGCTAAACAAGAGGCGGAGCAGGTTATTCGTGATCTGCGCAAAATGAGAACTGAGAAGCATGCTGAAATAAAGGAACATGAATTAATTGATGCAAGGAGGCGCCTAGAGGAAGCAGCGCCGGAAATCCAAAAGTCCGTAAAGCTGGCAAATAAGAAAACCAAGAAACAAGTCTTTATGCCTGGAGATGAAGTCAAGGTGCTTACATTTAACCAAAAAGGGACGCTTGTCGAACGAGTGTCTGCAAATGAATGGCAGGTTCAAATCGGCATTTTGAAAATGAAGGTAAAAGAAAAAGATATGGAATATATGAGTACGCCGAAACAAATGGAAACAAAGCCGATGGCAATTGTCCAAGGGCGCGATTCCATTGTTAAACTGGAGCTTGACCTGCGCGGCGAAAGGTATGAAGATGCACTTCTAAAAGTAGAAAAGTATATTGATGATGCCTTGCTTTCCAATTATCCCCGGGTTTCCATTATCCATGGGAAAGGTACAGGCGCGTTAAGACAAGGCGTTCAGGAATATTTGAAAAACCATCGTTCCGTTAAGAAAATTCGTTTTGGTGAAGCCGGAGAAGGTGGTTCAGGGGTAACCATCGTAGAATTTAAATAATGTCCGGGGAGATAAGCTATGAATCAGTTCTGGGAGAACGAATACATTCAAATCGCGGCCTATTATAGTGTCGTCATTTTATGTATGATTGTCTTTTTAGCCGTTTTTGAAGCGGTAACCAAATATAAAAATTGGGAAGAGATAAAAAAAGGGAATTTAGCCGTGGCGATGGCCACCGGTGGAAAAATATTTGGCGTCGCCAATATATTCCGCCATACCATTGCCCTTCACGATTCGTTACTGACAATGGTTGGCTGGGGGATATATGGATTTATCCTGTTATTAACCGGCTATTTTATCTTTGAATTTTTGACGCCAAAGTTTAAGATTGACGATGAAATCCAAAATGATAATCGGGCAGTAGGTTTGATTTCAATGGTCATTTCCATTGGCTTATCTTATGTGATTGGTGCAGGAATATCGTAAGGGGAGAAGAGACTGTGGAGACATTAGCTAAGGTACTTCTTGGATTATGCGGCTTGTTTTTGCTGATTGGAATTGTATATATGATATTTTTTGCCTAATGGAAAAATCATCGCTGGAATTATTCAGTGGTGATTTTTTATTTGGAAAAATGACTGAGCGCCGCATGTATTACTCACATCATATTCCTTTCCACACGAGGGTTGAAAGTTGTAACTGGGGTTTCCATTTCGTGAAATACTGTACTATAATAGAGATGGTTGTTAGAATTTTTTAAATAATTTAATAAAGAAAAGGGAGGTTTGTATGTTGGAGTCGAAACCATGGCTGGACGTGTATCCAAAAGAAATTCCTGCCACACTTGAATACTCCTCAGAACCAGTACAGAGTTGCTTGCAGAAATCAGCTGAGAAGTTTCCGGAAAAGAGTGCCATTCATTTTATGGGAAAGGAATGGACCTATAAACAACTTTACGACGATGCCTTAAATTTTGCAGGCTACTTGCAAGGAACCCTTGGTATCTCAAAAGGCGACCGGGTCGCTATCATGCTTCCGAATACACCCCAGGCGGTCATCAGCTATTTTGCTATTTTACTAGCTGGCGGAATTGTCGTCCAAACCAATCCGCTATATACAGAGCGTGAACTTGAGTATCAAATGAAGGATTCCGGAGCAAAAGCCATCATCACCTTAGATATCCTCTACCCGCGTGTTTCTAAAGTAATGCCGAAAACGGAATTACAGCATATTATTGTCACTGCCATCAAAGACTTTCTGCCGTTCCCAAAAAATCTCGTTTATCCTTTCATTCAGAAAAAACAATATGGAATTGTTGTTAAAGTAAAGCATGAAGGAAACATCCATCTGCTAACGAAAATATTAACTAGCAGTCCACAAAAAGTAACCGCATACAATTTCGATGTAGAGGAAGATGTGGCCTTACTGCAATATACAGGCGGTACGACCGGTTCTCCGAAGGGTGTCATGTTAACCCACAAAAATTTAATCGCCAACACAGAAATGAGTGAAAAGTGGCTATACAAATGCAAACCAGGGGAAGGATCTGTGCTCGGAATCATTCCTTTTTTCCATGTTTACGGGATGACAACGGTCATGATATTTTCGATTAAGATGGCCTATCGAATGATTCTGCTGCCGAAATTTGATGCGCTGACCACGTTAAAAACAATCGAAAAACAGCGCCCAACTTTATTTCCCGGTGCACCTACGATTTATATTGGCTTGTTAAACCATTCGGATTTGAAGAAATATGACCTTTCATCAATAGAAGCTTGTATAAGCGGTTCGGCCCCGCTCCCGATTGAAGTCCAGCAAAAATTCGAGGAAGTTACCGGCGGGCAGCTTGTTGAAGGCTATGGATTAACAGAAGCCTCACCTGTCACCCATTCCAACTTCCTGTGGGACGCTCCGAAAATAAAAGGCAGCATCGGTGTTCCATACCCTGATACGGATGCCGTGATACTATCGATGGATAATGGTGAGCCAATACCTGTAGGGGAAATTGGTGAAATTGTCGTAAAAGGTCCGCAGATTATGAAGGGTTACTGGAATCGACCGGAAGAAACAAAGGAAGTCCTCCGCAACGGCTGGCTGTACACTGGAGACCTTGGCTATATGGATGAACAGGGATATTTTTATGTGGTCGACCGCAAAAAGGATATGATTATAGCTGGCGGCTTTAATATTTATCCACGAGAAATCGAAGAAGTATTGTATGAGCATCCGGATGTCCTTGAGGCAGTCGCTGCCGGCATACCTGACCCATACCGCGGTGAAACAGTGAAGGCATATATAGTCTTAAAAGAAGGATCGAGGATTACCGCTGATGAAATAAACGAATATGCAAGAAAATATCTGGCAGCCTACAAAGCGCCGCGGCTATATGAATTTAGGCCAGAATTACCAAAAACCGCTGTTGGAAAAATTTTAAGGAGAATGCTTGTAGAGGAAGAAATCCAAAAAATAGAGGAAGAAAGCAAAAAGCACGCGTAATCAATTTTTTTTGCGGATAAAGGCTTGTCTAATCGAAAGATTTGCAATATTATGAAGAAGTACTTTCAGAATTTCTTGACAGAAATAACTTTAAAAACTATTATTAAAATATGAATGATGATTCATTCATATTTTTCTTTTATAATACTTTGAGAAATGTCCAGCTACAGCGCCTAGGGGCTCGGGGTCATAAGCCAATCCGTCAAGAAGGTTAAAAAGCAACCTTCTCGCCGGCTCATCTTATACCTGTCGCCCCTGCCCAAGGCGCTTCCGCTTTTCTGTCAAAGGGGGGATAGCATTGAAAAAAACGAAGCCAAAATACATGCAGATTATTGATGCAGCAGTAATTGTAATTGCTGAAAATGGCTACCATCAGGCACAGGTTTCAAAAATTGCCAAACAGGCAGGAGTGGCTGACGGCACGATCTACTTGTATTTCAAAAACAAAGAAGACATTCTTATCTCCCTCTTTGAAGAAAAAATGGGAAACTTTATTGAAGAAATAGATCAAATGATAGCAGGAAAAGGGACGGCGATAGAGAAGTTATTAATGATGGTCGAAGCTCATTTTAGCCTGCTTTCAGCGGACCACCACCTAGCCATCGTCACGCAATTAGAACTGCGCCAATCGAACAAGGAGTTACGGCTCCGAATTAACGATGTGCTCAAAGGCTACTTAAAGGTGATTGATAAGATTATTATCGAAGGCATTGAATCTGGAGAGTTTTCAAACGATCTAGATGTTCGACTCGCCCGGCAAATGATCTTCGGTACGATTGATGAAACCGCAACATCCTGGGTGATGAATGAGGAGAAATATGATCTCGCGAAGCTGGCTTCCCCAGTCCATCGTCTTTTGGTTAATGGTTTTAGAAGCCGCTAGCACTTAAAAAATTAAGTAGAGGGGGAGTTTAATTGGAATACTTAAAATGGTCTAGTGAGGATAATATTGCGACAATTACGCTTCAGCGGCCTCCGGCAAATGCCCTTTCATCAGGTGTTCTAAGGGAATTGTCGGCAGTCTTTGATGAAATTGAACCGAACAGTGATATCCGGGTCGTTGTCATTCATGGCGAAGGGCGCTTTTTCTCGGCTGGTGCGGATATTAAAGAATTTACCACTGTTACCTCGTCTGAAGGTTTTGCCAATCTTGGCAAGTATGGACAAGATTTGTTTGACCGGATGGAGAAATTTCCAAAGCCAATTATTGCGGCAATCCATGGGGCTGCCCTTGGCGGCGGATTAGAGCTCGCAATGGCTTGTCACATCCGCATTGTCAGCGAAACCGCTAAACTTGGTCTTCCGGAGCTGCAGCTTGGGTTAATTCCTGGATTCGCTGGCACGCAGCGTCTGCCGAAATATGTTGGCACTGCCAGAGCAGCGGAAATGCTGTTCACCTCTGAACCTATCACTGGAGTAGAGGCAGTTCAATACGGTTTAGCCAATCATGCCTATCCAGAAGCAGAAGTATTGGAGCAAGCCCATAAACTGGCTGTTAAAATTGCCAAGAAAAGTCCCGGCTCAATTCGCGCTGCTATACAACTTTTAAACTATGCGAAAACGTCCGAGTTTTACGAAGGGATGAAAAAGGAAGCGGAGCTGTTTGGCGAGGTATTCGTCTCGATTGACGCGAAAGAAGGCATCCAAGCTTTTATGGAAAAAAGACAGCCTCACTTTAAGGGCGAATAAACTTACCTTAGCGGGTTGACCGCAAAGGGTTTATTTTTACTTAAAATTTTCTCAATCTTTCAAACTGAGCGAATGCTCGAAATTATATTAGGAGGGGACCATGACTATGAATATTTTTGTATTAATGAAAAGAACCTTTGATACCGAAGAAAAGGTTGTCCTTAAAGGTGGAAAAATCAATGAGGATGGTGCTGAATTTATCATCAACCCATATGACGAATATGCGATTGAAGAAGCAATCCAAGTCCGCGATGCCAATGGCGGCGAAGTAACGGTTATTTCTGTAGGCGGCGAAGAAACGGAAAAGCAGCTTCGGACCGCACTGGCAATGGGTGCAGATAAAGCCGTACTCATAAATACAGAAGACGATGTTGAAAATGCTGACCAATTCACGACAGCAAAAATTCTCGGAGAATTTTTAAAAGATAAGGATGCTGATTTAATTATTGGCGGAAATGTTGCCATAGATGGCGGAACAGGACAAGTTGGCCCGCGTGTTGCCGAACTGCTTAACATTCCTTATGTGACTACGATTACCAAGCTTGAAATTAATGGCAGCAGCGTAACGGTCACTCGTGACGTTGAAGGGGATTCTGAAATCATCGAAACAAGCCTGCCGCTATTAGTAACGGCACAGCAAGGCCTGAATGAGCCGCGCTATCCTTCCTTACCGGGAATTATGAAAGCGAAGAAAAAGCCGCTGGATGAATTAGAATTAGACGATCTTGATCTTGAAGAAGATGATGTTGAGGCAAAAACGAAAACAATCGAGATTTATTTACCGCCTAAAAAAGAAGCTGGAAAGGTATTGGCCGGGGATTTAAATGATCAGGTAAAAGAACTGGTTCAACTTCTTCATACGGAAGCAAAAGTAATCTAAGTTTTTTAAAAAAAATTTGTTCTTTCAGGAGGTATTCATATATGTCAAGAAAAGTATTGGTCTTAGGAGAAGTTCGTGACGGATCACTAAGAAATGTATCATTTGAAGCAATTGCTGCGGCAAAAACCATTGCAGAGGGCGGAGAAGTAGTCGGTGTTTTAGCGGGCGAAGCTGTAAGCGCTTTAGGTATAGAATTGGTGCAATATGGGGCAGACCGCGTTGTTGTTGTTGAAAATGATAAATTAAAGCAATATACATCCGATGGTTTTGCCCAAGCGTTACTAGCTGTGGTTGACCAAGAAAAACCAGAAGGGCTGGTAGTAGGTCATACTGCGCTAGGAAAAGACCTTGCACCAAGAATTGCCGGCAAGCTTTCATCAGGACTCATTTCTGATGCAGTTGCCGTTGAAGCGGCAGGCGGCAATATCGTCTTTACAAGACCAATTTATTCCGGTAAAGCTTTTGAAAAGAAAATTGTCACCGACGGGTTAATTTTTGCGACGGTCCGTCCAAATAATATTGCGCCATTAGCGAAGGATGAAAGCAGAAGCGGTGAGGTAGCCTCCCTTTCCGTTGACATCAAAGACCTACGCGCCATCATTAAAGAAGTTGTAAGAAAAGCGAGTGAAGGCGTGGATTTAAGTGAGGCGAAAGTGGTTATCTCCGGCGGCCGCGGCGTGAAGAGTGCGGAAGGATTTGAACCGCTAAAAGAATTAGCAGCTGTTTTAGGCGGTGCTGTAGGTGCTTCCCGCGGTGCTTGTGATGCCGATTATTGCGATTACTCCCTGCAAATTGGCCAAACTGGTAAAGTAGTTACACCAGACCTGTACATTGCCTGTGGAATTTCCGGCGCGATTCAGCATTTAGCCGGCATGTCCAACTCAAAAGTAATCGTCGCCATCAATAAAGATCCTGAAGCAAACATCTTCAAAATAGCGGATTACGGAATCGTCGGCGACTTATTCGAAGTGGTGCCGCTATTAACAGAAGAGTTTAAAAAGTTAAAAGTTCATTCTTAATATTAACGTAAAGCGAGCGGTGCAAAAGCCGCTCGCTCCGTTATTTTAGGGAATACATAGAACAAAACAAGGGAAGTATGATTGGGGAGAGCAATTTATTAGCGTGATTTTCCAATCAATGCTATACTTTCCGTAGTATTTCAGTATTTATTAGGAGGGAAATTTAAATGACTATTTCACACTTAACAGATCAAAACTTTTCTGCTGAAACAGGTTCAGGTCTTGTACTTGTAGATTTCTGGGCGCCTTGGTGCGGACCTTGTAAAATGATCGCTCCCGTTCTTGAAGAACTTGACGCAGAAATGGGCGATAAAGTAAAAATCACGAAGCTTGATGTAGATGACAACCCGCAAACAGCGGCTAATTTCGGTGTCATGAGCATTCCAACCTTGTTAGTTATGAAAAATGGCGAAGTCGTCGATAAAGTAGTCGGCTTCCAGCCAAAAGAAGCATTAGCAAGCGTATTAGAAAAGCACGTATAAATGATTAAAACTTCAAAAAACCTTAGCCGGAAACCATTCTAGCTGAGGTTTTTTTTGCATGGTAAGGATTTTAAGAAAAACCTCCCACTATCATTTGTTGGCAGTTTGTTTTAAAATTTAAGGATAATAAAAAAGACGGATGGGAGTGGCCGGAGATGAATGATATTATCAAGCAAAAACTGACACTGCTGCCGGATCAGCCTGGCTGCTACTTAATGAAAGACCGGCAGGGGACAATTATTTATGTTGGGAAAGCAAAAGTATTAAAAAATCGTGTGCGCTCTTATTTTACTGGTTCGCACGATGGCAAGACGCTCCGGCTTGTAAACGAAATCGAGGACTTTGAATATATCGTAACCTCATCCAACATTGAAGCGCTCTTGCTGGAATTGAACCTAATCAAAAAATATGACCCAAAATACAATATCATGCTGAAGGATGACAAAACCTATCCGTTTATAAAGCTGACTGCGGAAAGACATCCGAAACTAATTATCACAAGAAAAGTAAAAAAGGACAAAGGCAAATACTTTGGTCCATATCCAAATGTTACGGCAGCTAATGAGACAAAAAAACTGCTTGACCGGATTTATCCGCTCCGCAAATGCTCAACGCTTCCCGACCGCGTCTGCCTGTACTACCATTTAGGGCAGTGCCTGGCACCGTGTGTCAATGAAGTTGCCGAAGAACAATACAAACAAATGACCGACGAAATTACTCGCTTCTTAAATGGTGGTTATAAGGAAATAAAAAAAGAGCTCACTGAAAAAATGACCGCTGCTGCTGAAGAGTTGGATTTCGAACGGGCAAAGGAATTTCGCGATAAAATCATCCATATTGAAACAATCATGGAAAAACAAAAAATTACGATGACCGATTTCACCGACCGTGATGTGTTTGGCTATGCCGTCGATAAAGGCTGGATGTGTGTTCAGGTCTTTTTTGTCCGCCAAGGAAAACTCATCGAACGGGATGTCTCCATGTTTCCTATTTATAACGAGCCAGAGGAAGAAATATTGACGTTCCTCGGGCAATTCTATTCAAAAGCCAATCACTTTAAACCAAAGGAAATTCTGATACAGAATGAAATCGATCAGAGCATGGCAGAACAGCTGCTGGAAGTAAAAGTACTGCAGCCGCAGCGGGGGCAAAAAAAAGACCTCGTCAAAATGGCAATAAAAAATGCAAAAATCGCTCTTAATGAAAAGTTTTCTTTAATTGAAAAGGACGAGGATAGGACAATTAAAGCGGTAGAAACCCTTGGCGAGCTTTTAGGAATCTATACGCCTCACCGTATTGAGGCGTTTGATAACTCCAACATTCAAGGGACCAACCCCGTGTCGGCAATGGTCGTTTTTATCGATGGAAAGGCGAACAATCGTGAATATCGTAAATATAAAATAAAATCGGTTCAGGGCCCGGATGATTATGAATCAATGCGGGAAGTGACGAGAAGAAGGTACTCGCGGGCCTTAAAGGAAGAACTGCCGCTGCCGGATTTAATTATTATCGATGGTGGAAAAGGGCATGTGGAGGCAGTCAGGGATGTGCTAGAAAATGAATTGGGTTTAGATATCCCGCTTTCAGGGCTTGTGAAGGATGAAAAACACCGAACCTCCCAGCTCCTATATGGAAATCCGTTGGGAATTGTTCCGCTGGCAAGAAACAGCCAGGAGTTTTATTTGCTCCAAAGAATTCAGGATGAAGTCCACCGCTTTGCGATAACCTTCCACCGCCAGCTTCGCGGAAAAAGCGCCTTTCAATCGTTACTGGATGATATTCCAGGCATTGGTGAGAAACGGAAAAAACTTTTGTTAAAACAGTTTGGATCAGTGAAAAAAATGAAAGAAGCTAGCGTGGAGGAATTCACAGCACTTGGAATACCAATAAATGTCGCCGAAGAGTTATCCAATAAACTTCATGCGGAATGATTGTCAGAAAAAAAAGAACATGCTATAATAAATGAAAATTTAATTTACTATCACTTTTACGTATTAAAGTGAAGGTAGAGGTGCGAGCTTCAAGAGTAGTGGTTCTGAGAAGGATGAGCTTCTGAGAAGAATCATGAAAGGGAAGGTTCGCCGAAGTAAAGGAGATCTCATTTCTTGCTTTGCTGGTCCTGTGTTGAATAAATACCGGATTGTCAAGACGTCTGTCTTGGAGAGCTATCTTACATTGTGTGCGCAATAATTTTTTGTGTTTACGAAGCAATGAGATGCCCTTCTCATTGCTTTTTTGCGTTAATGGGGAAAAATAAAGTATTCATTTGAAAGAGGGAGAAGTCAGGTATGGGGCTTATTGTACAAAAATTCGGGGGAACCTCCGTCGGCAGTGTAAACAAAATTTTAAATGTGGCAGCATGTGTGAAAGAGGAGAGAGAGAGAGGCAATAATGTCGTTGTCGTCGTTTCCGCAATGGGAAAATCGACCGATACTCTTGTCGGCTTGGCAAAAGAAATATCGCCTAAGCCAAATAAGCGGGATATGGATATGCTCCTTTCTACCGGTGAGCAAGTGACAATTTCGCTATTATCAATGGCCTTAAATAAACTAGGTATGGATGCGGTTTCTTTTACAGGCTGGCAGGCAGGAATCGTAACTGAACCAGTCCATGGAAACGCAAGAATCACGAAAATGAATACGGATGCCATCAAGACCCAGCTAACGGCGGGTAAAGTCGTCATTGTTGCCGGATTCCAGGGGATAACAGAAGACGGCGAAATCACCACGCTTGGCCGCGGCGGCTCTGATACAACAGCAGTAGCATTAGCAGCGGCACTAAAAGCAGATAAGTGCGATATTTACACCGATGTGACCGGAGTGTTCACAACCGATCCTAGGTATGTCAAAGACGCACGCAAATTACTATCTGTTTCTTACGATGAGATGCTCGAGCTAGCAAATTTAGGTGCGGGTGTACTGCATCCAAGGGCAGTGGAGTTTGCCAAGAACTATCAGGTCAGACTTGAGGTTCGTTCAAGTATAGAGAAAATCGAAGGAACAGTCATAGAGGGGGAAGCAGCAATGGAACAAAATCTAGTAGTCCGCGGTGTCGCATTTGAAGATGAAATAACGAGAGTTACCGTATTAGGTCTTACCAATTCACTAACAAGTTTATCAACAATTTTTACCACGCTTGCACAAAATAATATTAACGTTGATATTATTATCCAAAGTACAACGGAAACTGGAACAGCCAATTTGTCGTTTTCCATACATACAAATGATTGGGTTGAGACATTAAATGTACTTGAAAATAATAAAGGCGTGCTCGGTTATGAGCAGCTTGATGCAGAAAATAAATTAGCAAAGGTATCAATCGTAGGCTCTGGTATGATTTCAAACCCAGGTGTGGCAGCAAAAATGTTCGAAGTACTAGCAAATAATAATATCCAAATCAAAATGGTCAGCACATCAGAAATTAAAGTCTCAGCAGTAGTCGAAGAAAAAAACATGCTAAAAGCAGTAGAAGCCCTGCACAAAGCATTTGGACTTGGGAATAATTAGAAAAAAGTGTCAAGCACCGTCCGAAAACGGACGGTGCCTGACACCATGAAAATGTACCGCGGAATTAAATTCGGTCTTTGTTATCCCATTTGACGGTGAATTGGACTTTATTGGATTTTTTGACTGGGTGCTCAAAGGTTTCAGCGATGACTTCTTTTTGCAGTTGGATTTGTTGGGCAAGGAAGCCTGCTTCAAGCTGGAAAAAGTTCTCGGCTTTTGATTTCACACGAGACACGAATAAAGGGCTGCTTAGTTCAAACTCAATTTCATTTTTATTTTCCTTTTTAATTTCTAGCTGGCCCCATGAAGCATTAGCGAAAAATTCGATGACTTTATCGTAATCAGGTAACGGGAATTTTCGTGCTAGCAGTTTTCCCGCCCAATACAAGATTTCCGGGGTATCTTTCCCTAGAATTTCAGGTAAAAGGATTTCCCTGATTATTTCATAACCGAACATGGAGATGGTTCTTGGTTCTGCGGCATTTAGATTTTGATCAACAACTTGGCTTTCTTTCACATGTTTCCCCTCTTTCTATTATTCTATTATATCAATTTGTGTTTGATTTCAGAACCGTTAACCTTGAAAATCTAAAAGATGACTTTATTATTTTGCGATATTTTTACTTGTTTCCCATCATAATTATCTTTTCCTTACAGATGAAAATTCCTACAGTAAGAAGTTGGCAATTAAAAAGAAGGAAATATAGTTAAATATCATATCTTCTAATGAAATAAAGGGAATAAATGCCAATCTATAATAATATCAATATATTTTAAAAATTTTATTTTTTAGTAAAAAATTGTGTATCCGTTTTCTTGACGCTCCCTGATGTTGGGAGTAAAATGGACTTGTCACATTATTGTCACAGTGGTGGTTTGGTTTTAATTCTTGAAGGGGATTAACAAAGAGGAGAAACTTAACATCATTTTTTACAAATCAAAGGGGGGTAAAATAATGGCAGGTAATCGAGAGTTTTTTAATCGCAGATTGCACTCGCTGCTGGGCGTTATTCCAATCGGAGTATTCCTGGTGCAGCATCTTGTAGTCAACCATTTTATCACAGGAGGACCAGAATCCTTCAACAAGGCTGCAGATTTTATGGGGAATCTGCCTTTCCAGATTGTTCTGGAGACTGTAGTAATTTATTTACCAATACTATTTCACGCAATTTATGGACTTTATATTGCTTTTACTGCTAATAGCAATGTCAACAAGTATGGTACATATAGGAACTGGATGTACATATTGCAGCGTATTTCAGGTGTAATTACTCTGATTTTTATCGCATGGCACGTATGGCAAACACGCGTAGCTGCAGCATTTGGTGCCGAGGTTTCCTATGATATGATGCATGATATTCTATCATCCCCATTTATGTTTGTTTTCTATTTAGTTGGGGTTCTATCAACTATTTTCCATTTTGCCAATGGTTTATGGTCATTCCTAGTTAGCTGGGGAATCACTGTGTCACCTCGTTCACAAGTCATTTCTACATATGTGACAATTGGTGTTTTTATTGTTCTAGCATTTATTGCTGTTCAAACACTAATTGCATTTGTTTAATAGGAAAGCGGAAGCGCCCGTTTAGCGCTGGAGCTGGACAGTTATCAAAGTTCAAAGTTTTGATATCACAAGTTGAGATTGGAAAAATAAGTATTTTTGATTGAGGGAGTGAGTCACGAATGAGTAAGGGTAAAGTGATTGTAGTCGGCGGCGGCTTAGCAGGCTTAATGGCTACTATCAAGGTTGCAGAATCAGGAACACCGGTAGAACTATTTTCGTTAGTTCCGGTTAAACGTTCTCACTCTGTTTGTGCCCAAGGCGGTATTAATGGAGCAGTAAATACAAAAGGTGAAGGGGATTCACCGTGGATTCACTTTGACGATACCGTTTATGGCGGCGATTTCTTAGCGAATCAGCCTCCAGTGAAGGCGATGTGTGACGCGGCACCATTTATTATTAATTTATTTGACCGGATGGGAGTTATGTTTAACCGTACTCCTGAAGGATTACTAGATTTCCGTCGCTTTGGCGGAACACAGCATCACCGTACAGCATTTGCTGGTGCAACAACTGGCCAGCAATTGCTCTATGCGTTGGACGAACAGGTTCGCCGCCATGAAGTGGACGGCTTAGTTACGAAGTACGAGGGCTGGGAATTCCTTGGTACCGTTATTGACGATGATGGCGTATGCCGCGGGGTTGTCGTTCAAAACCTTAAAACGATGGAAATTAAATCGTTCTCTGCTGATGCTGTCATCATGGCAACAGGCGGCCCTGGGATTATTTTTGGCAAGTCAACTAACTCGGTTATTAATACTGGCTCTGCTGCATCAATCGTTTATCAGCAGGGTGCTACTTATGCAAATGGTGAGATGATCCAAATCCATCCTACTGCGATCCCTGGTGATGATAAGCTGCGATTAATGAGTGAGTCAGCACGTGGTGAAGGCGGCCGGATTTGGACATATAGAGATGGAAAGCCATGGTACTTCTTGGAAGAGAAATATCCTGCATACGGAAACCTTGTACCAAGGGATATTGCCACACGTGAAATTTTTGATGTTTGTGTTCGTCAGAAACTTGGAATTAATGGCGAGAACATGGTATTCCTTGATTTATCGCACAAGGATCCGCATGAATTGGATGTAAAACTGGGTGGTATTATCGAGATTTATGAAAAATTCATGGGCGATAATCCACGTAAAGTTCCGATGAAAATTTTCCCAGCTGTTCACTATTCGATGGGTGGACTATGGGTTGATTATGACCAAATGACAACCATTCCTGGACTATTCGCCGCTGGTGAATGTGATTACTCACAGCATGGTGCAAACCGATTAGGTGCAAACTCATTGCTTTCAGCTGTATACGGCGGAATGGTCGCAGGACCAAACGCTGTTAAATATGTAGATGGACTTGAGAAAAGTTCTGAGGCAGTATCGTCTTCCGTGTTTGACAGTCATGTCAAAGAGCAGGAAGAGAAATGGAATTCGATAATGTCGCTAAGTGGTACTGAAAATGCTTATGTTCTTCACAAGGAGCTCGGTGAATGGATGACAGATAACGTTACCGTTGTTCGCTACAACGATCAGCTGTTAAAGACAGACGAAAAGATTCAGGAACTTCTGGAACGTTACCAAAACATTAACATTAATGATACATCTAAATGGAGCAACCAAGGAGCAGCATTCACTCGTCAATTACAAAATATGCTGCAATTGGCCCGCGTCATTACGATTGGTGCATACAACAGGAATGAGAGCCGTGGTGCGCATTATAAGCCTGATTTCCCTAAACGTAACGATGAGGAGTTCTTAAAAACAACAATGGCTAATTTCGTTGATGCGAAGACTGCTCCGGAATTCCATTATGCTGATGTCGATACCTCATTAATAAAACCGCGTGAGCGCGATTATACGAAAAAACATTAAATGAAAGGGGAGTAGGAAAGAATGGCAGAAAATAAAACGGTGAAATTTACAATTATGCGTCAGGATAGCGAAAATTCTGCTGCATATGAGGAAGAATTTGAAATTCCTTATCGTCCGAATATGAACGTGATTTCGGCATTAATGGAAATTCGTAAAAACCCTGTCAATGTAAAGGGACAAGCTACTACCCCAATCACTTGGGATATGAACTGTCTTGAAGAGGTTTGCGGTGCCTGTTCTATGGTTATCAATGGCAAGCCGCGTCAATCTTGTTCGGCACTTGTTGATCAATTAACGCAGCCGATTCGCTTAGAGCCAATGAGGACATTCCCTGTCGTCCGTGACCTTCAGGTTGACCGGAGCAGAATGTTTGATTCCTTGAAAAAAGTAAAAGCTTGGATTCCAATCGACGGAACCTATGATCTAGGACCTGGGCCGCGGATGCCTGAGAAAAAACGTCAATGGGCATATGAGCTTTCTAAATGTATGACATGTGGTGTTTGTTTAGAAGCGTGTCCAAACGTTAATAGCAAAACCAACTTCATGGGACCTGCGGTATTTAACCAAGTTCGTTTATTTAATGCCCATCCAACCGGTGAAATGAATAAATCAGAACGTTTAAATGCCTTTATGGAAGACGGCGGAATGCAGGGCTGCGGTAACTCGCAAAACTGCGTGCAAGCATGTCCGAAAGGAATTCCGATTACGACTTCAATCGCAGCAGTTAACCGCGATGCGACAATGCAAGCATTTAGAAACTTCTTCGGCAGTGATCACGACTAAAATTTAAAAGACCTTCTTTTCTCCTTGGAAAAGAAGGTTTTTTGTTGTTTACTGAGGAAGAATACTTAAATGGTTCTTTCCATAACATTTTGTTATACTTGGAACTAACAATGGCCTATTGAGAAGGAAGGTATGTAAAGGTGAAATCAAAGCTTCCATTAATTATTATTCTAGCGGGTCTGATTTTTTTAGGAATTGGAATCTGGCAACTGGTAGATGTAAAAATACAAACAAAAGCATCTCTTGATAAAGCAAAGGAAATCATCACGGGGCAGTCCGGGGAACCGGCCCAAAAAAGAGATAAAAACAGCCCGCTGCCAGAAATGGGAGATACAGTCGGTCTATTAACGATACCAAAGATCAAAGCAGAATTAGCGATTGTAGAGGGAACAAATCCGGATGATCTTGAAAAAGGTGTAGGTCATTATAAAGGCTCCTATTTTCCAGGCGATAATGGACAAATTGTCTTATCAGGGCATCGGGATACGGTATTCCGAAAATTGGGCGAATTGAAAATTGGCGATTTCCTTAAACTGCAAATGCCATATGGTAATTTTAATTATGAAATTACTCATACAAAAATTGTGAAATCCGATGATACCAGTATTATTACCTTACAAAATAACGAGGAGGAACTAATCGTAACGACCTGTTATCCGTTTCGATATGTCGGTAATGCACCAAAACGATATATCATTTACGCAAAAGCAAAAGAGTAGATTTTTCTGTAAAAAATATCAAGGGTTCTAAAAAGAATGAATTGAAAAATAATTATTAAAATGATAGTCTAATAGATAAGTGAAAACGGTTGCACTGTTTTCTTTTTTCTTGTTAATTTATGCAAACGTTTGCACTAATGCATAAAAAGAGGGAGGTTTTCTTTTGAAAAGGATATTTTCAATGTTACTGGCATTTGTACTGTTGCTTAGCACCTTTATGGTACCGGTTGCGCAAAATGTAAATGCGGCAGACAAAACCTATGACAAGGTTGTATTACGTGGAAATGCTGAAGCACTGGATTGGAGCTCGGATAATCATCCACTAACGTACGATGCCAACGCCGGAGCTTGGAAAAGTACAGCGATTCCATTACAGGGCGGGAAAGAAGTAGAATACAAATTCGTTATGAATGATCAGTGGATGGCTGGTGACAATCTTACGTTTACACCGCCACAATCAGGTGACTACGTCTTCGTTTTTCATCCTGATCAAGAAAGAACGGTCGACGTTAAGTTGGATTTTTCGAAGTTTACGGGGAAATTAACGTTAAATGTAGCTTTGCCCGCGAACACACCGGATTGGGCAGTTCCAACGGTTGGCTCGTCGTTAAATGGTTTTAACTACTCCGTTACGCCATTAACGAA
This sequence comes from Neobacillus vireti, assembly GCF_001026695.1. Lineage (GTDB taxonomy): Bacteria > Bacillota > Bacilli > Bacillales > Cytobacillaceae > Neobacillus > Neobacillus vireti. The sequence goes on along the minus strand of NZ_LDNB01000015.1, from coordinate 51,812 downwards.
AACTGCTGATGGTACATGGTCGGTAACCCTTGCTGGGAATGAAGGAGAAGAGATTGAATATCTATACTCGTTGGGAGATGCAAAGCTTACTGAAAAAACAGCCGTAAAACGGAAAGCTGTTTTTACGAAATCTGGGAAAGTATATCAGGACACCGTGTCAAGCTGGAATGAAATTCCTGTCGCAAAAGATGTCAAAAATAATAATTCGTATACCCCGGTAATCCCAACTAGTAATGATGATGTAACTGTTAATGTGACTGTAAAGCATTACGGGTCGGTTGATGCAGGGGCGATCTATTATTCTGCAGATGGATCCTTCCCGTCTGGGGGCAGGGGAACAGCCGTTATTGGTAAAGTCGTGAAGCTGGAAAAAAGTGCTGAAACAACCGCGAACGGGCTTACGACAACTGTTTTTAAAGGAGTCATTCCGAAACAGCCAAATGGAACTGCGGTAAAATATATTACCGATGTCTGGAGCGCAGCTGGAGTTGGTTCACAATATGCCGATTCAAATAGTCAAACCCCTGAAGAAGCGACACCATTTGGCTATTATGTTGATCAATTTAAGTCACCGCAATGGGCAAAGGATGCAGTCATCTATCAAGTATTTGTTGATCGCTTCAACAATGGAGATTCCTCCAATGATGATCCAACCACAGTAAACCTGCCGTATGATGAAAAATTAAAAGGCTGGATGGGCGGAGATCTCCAAGGTGTTATCAATAAAATCGACTATATTAAGGGGTTAGGTGTAAATACCATTTGGATTTCGCCAGTCTTTGAAGGGCCATATTCCCATGGCTATCACCCTGCTGATTTCAAGCAAATCGACAAGCGCTTTGGTGATAAGGAGACCCTGAAGAAATTAGTTGACCAGGCCCATGCAAAAGGGATGAAGATTGTCTATGACTTTGTTGCCAACCATACTTCATCACAGCATCCATTTTTCGAGGATGCCAAGGCAAAGGGTGAAGGAAGTCCATATTACAACTGGTATACATTCACTGAATGGCCCAATAAATACAAGTCATTTTCCGGAATTTCTGAACTCCCGGAATTAAATAATGACAACCCCGAAGTAAGGAATTATATCATCAATGATGTTGTCCCATATTGGTTAAAGGATCTTGATTTTGACGGCTTCCGTTTGGATTATGCAAAAGGGCCAAGCTATAGCTATTGGGTCGATTTCCGTCATAAGGTTAAAGAGCTTAAACCGAATGCTTATATTTTCGGGGAAATTTGGGACAGTCGTGAAAAAATCAATTCTTATGCTGGTGAGCTTGATGGGGCATTAGATTTTGGAATGAACGATGCGCTTGTGAATACCTTTGCGAAAGATCAATCAATGGTCGACCTAAGCAAAACCGTGAAGGAAAATATCGCGACATACCCTGCTGAATATGTAGTTTCATCATTCCTTGACAGCCATGATAAGCCGCGCTTTATTTATGAAGCGGGCGGAGATGTCAAAAAAATGGAGCTCGCTGTCGCGACACAGTTCACCCTTCCTGGACCGCCAATCATCTATTACGGTGATGAAGTCGGGCTTTCGATGAGCAAGGATCCAAATTCGGTGCAGGATTGGAAGGATCGCTATTATCGCGAAATGATGCCATGGGAGCCTGAAGCCCAAAACGCGGAGCTGCTTAACCATTACAAGGATTTGATAAAACTTCGTAATGATGTTTCAGCGTTCAGAACTGGTTCGTTTCATTCCTTATTGGCTAATCAAAACCTGTTTGCCTATGAAAGAGCCGATAAAAATGGCCAATATCTTGTCGTTGTGAACAAAGGTTCCAAAGCGGAAGAAATTGATGTCAACCAACTATATAACCAGTTAGAGATTAAAAATGTTTCCTTGAAAAATCAGCTTGAATCGGAAGAACTAAAAAATGATAGCAATGGAAATTTGAAGTTTACAAGTAACGGGAAATCCTTCAAGATCTATAAAGTGGAAGGCTCACTGCAATACAGTGATACACCACTAGATCGAAATAAGCTATATAAAGAGGTTTTATTAAGAGGATCAACACCGCTTTCGTGGGACAGCTCAAATGATAAGCTTACCTATAACTTTGCCGAAAAAGTATGGGAAAGCGAGCCGATTGCCTTAACGAAGGATGCAAAGGTAGAATTCAAATTTGTTATGGATGGCCAATGGCTGGACGGGGAAAACCTCACCTTTACACCGGAGAACTCTGGAAAATATGTTTTTGTTTTCCATGCGCTGGATGAGAGAAAAGTGGACGTCCGTGTGGCACAGCAAAAAGTAACAACCAAGGTAAAAATTCATTATCAGCCAAAAGCAGGTGATACAAAGGATTGGAATCTCTGGGTTTGGGGAGATGGCAAGGAAGGCAAGGTATATCCATTTACCGGTCAAGACAAGTTTGGCAAAGTGGCAGATGTAGAGCTTGATGGCGATTTTAATCGTGTTGGTTTTATTGTCCGTACCGATGCCTGGGAAAAGGATGGCGGCGACCGGATAATTGATCAGATTTGGTACGGAACTGATGAGGTTTGGATAAAGAATGGTGATGATAAAGTATACACCAGTCCGCCTGACGGAGAGTACCGCGATATACCAAAATACGATGATTTAGAAGTTAGCTTCAACTATTATCGTTACGATCTTAATTATGATGATTGGGATATTTGGGTATGGACCGATAAATCCGAAGGTCAAGCATTGTCATTATCCAATGAAACATCATACGGAAAGCAAGGAACGCTCAAGCTTTCTAACTTAAATGGGGCTACGAAAGTAGGGTTTATCGTCCGTAAAAAAGACTGGTCAGCCAAAGATACAGATGGTGACAGATTTATCACCAAATTTACCGCCGATGGAAAGGCGGAGGTTTGGCTTGCTCAAGGACAAGCTCGGATATTTGATAATCCGGCTAAGGTTGACCGCAACCCGCGGATTGTCATGGCAGCGATTGATGAGCTAAATCAAATTACATTTGAAACCAATTTCCCGTTTGCTTTGAGTGATGCTGAAAATGGGGGCATTAAGTTAACCGGGGCTGAAATTGCGAAGGTTGAACCAATCGGGGAGTTAACGAACGGATTAACCAATAAGGTGAAGTTGACAACCAAAGAAGACTTGGACTTGACTAAGGTTTATAGGGTAAGCAAAGAAGGTTTTGGCGAGGCAACCGTTCAAATGGGTAAAGTAATTGGCAGCAAGTCGTTTGAAGACCAATTCTATTATTCAGGAGCTGACCTTGGAAATAACTATTCTAAGGAAAAAACAAACTTCCGTTTATGGGCGCCAACGGCAAGCGCAGCAAAAATAGTAACCTATGAAAAATGGAATTCAGAAACTGGTACAGAAATCCCGATGACCCGTTCTGAAAAAGGCACCTGGACTGCTGAATTATCCGGTGATCAAAAGGGCTTACTTTATACCTATAAGGTGAAAATTGGCGATGCTTGGAATGAAGCTGTCGATCCATATGCAAAAGCCGTTTCGGTTAATGGTGATAAAGGGGCGGTAATGGATGCAGCGGCAACCAATCCGCAAAATTGGAACAGCAAAAAGCCGGCATTTAAAAATCCGGTGGATGCTATTATTTACGAAACACATATCCGTGACCTGACGATTTCAGTTGACAGCGGTGTAAGCGATCAATATAAAGGAAAATTCCTTGGCGTTGCAGAAGCTGGCACTAAAGGGCCGAACGGTGTCAACACAGGGCTGAGTCATCTAAAAGACTTAGGCATCACCCATGTTCAAATTTTACCAATGTACGATTATAATACTGTCGATGAAACCAAACTGGATCAGCCGCAATTTAACTGGGGATACGACCCAAAAAACTATAACGCGCCGGATGGTTCCTATTCAACAGATCCATACACACCAACCGTACGGATCAATGAAATGAAGACCATGGTTCAAGCGCTCCACGATAATAATCTGCGTGTTATTATGGATGTCGTTTACAATCATATGTACAATGCCGGAGAGTCAAATTTTCAAAAGCTAGTACCAGGTTATTATTTCCGTTATAACGAGGACGGCACACTTGCAAATGGAACGGGTGTCGGTAATGACACAGCATCAGAGCATAAAATGATGCGTAAATTCATTGTCGATTCCGTCACTTATTGGGCGAAAGAATATCATATTGATGGTTTCCGTTTTGACTTAATGGGAATTCACGATATTGAAACGATGAAACAAGTCCGTTCTGCGCTAAATAAAATTGATCCGTCGATTATCGTTCTCGGTGAAGGATGGGATTTAAATACACCGCTCGATCCTGAGCTTAAGGCAAACCAAAAGAATGCGACCAAGATGGAAGGCATTGCCCATTTTAACGATGATATTCGCGATGGCTTAAAAGGCAGTGTTTTCGATGAGCTTGATAAAGGGTTTGTAAATGGAAAGACAGGCATGGAGAACCGAATTAAAAAGGGTGTTGTCGGCGGTATCGAATATAGCGACACGATTAAAACCTTTGCTGATGAACCTAGTAAAACCATCACCTATGTTGAAGCACATGATAATTTAACATTGTGGGATAAATTGAAGAAGACGAATCCAAATGATAGTGATGATGTGTTAAAACAAATGCATAAATTAGCGTCATCGATTGTCTTGACTTCACAAGGAACATCATTTATCCATGCCGGCCAGGAATTTTTGAGAACAAAAGGCGGCAACGAAAACAGTTATAACGCACCGGATTCAGTAAACCAATTAGATTGGACACGGCGCAGTCAATTTGCTGCCGAAGTGGAATATTTTAAGGGCTTAGTGGAGGTCCGCAAGGCTCACCCGGCATTCCGGTTGACAACGGCAACGGATATTAAAAACCATTTGAAATTTATCGATACGAAGGCAAACTCTGTCGCCTTCTATCTTGACGGAAATGCAAATGGCGATTCAGCGGAAAAAATCGCAGTTGCCTACAATGCTAATCGCAATCCTGTAGAGATTACCTTACCGGAAATGGGCAGTTGGAAGCTGATTGTTAATGGTGTCAAAGCAGGTACCGAGGCTATCGAAGTGATAAATGGCGACAAAATTACCATTCCGGCTCTAAGCACCTATGTTTTAACGCTTGGTGAAAAGGAGAACGGTGGCGCTAATCCAGGTGATAACAATGGCGGACAACCGGGAACAGATCCAGGAACTAACAATCCAGGTGAAAACAATGGCAGTCAGCCTGGAACAGGTAACGGAAACACAAATCCGGATCAACCTGACAAGACGCCACCAGTGGATTCAAATCATGGACTGCCTTCTACGGCTACCACAATCTATAACTATCTCCTAGCAGGAGGAATCCTCCTATTAGTTGGTGCAAGCATCCTTTTATTTAGAAAAAGAAAAACATATTCATGATTTGAAGGGTTCCTGTATCATTTCAGGAACCCTTTCATTTATTAAATATTGTAAAATTCTTATTTTTATGTAAATAATATAAGGTAAGAAATAAAATGAACAATCATTCATAATTACGAAGGGGTTTGTCAGAATGGCAAAAGCAACGTACATCGAGGATTTCCATCACTGGGAGCAGGAGTTTGTATTTAATATCCCAATAACGGTTCGTTTTTCCGAGACGGATATGTTTGGACACATGAATAATACGGTTCCGTTCGTTTATTTCGAAGCGGCCAGGATTGAATTTTTTCAAGCCATCGGGTTAATGCAAGCATGGACTCGGCCGGAAAGTGAAACGATTCCTGTGGTTGCCGATCTTCAATGTGACTTTTTACAGCAAATCTTTTTCGATGAGAAGCTAACCATTTATGTGAAGGCACAATCTGTTGGGAATTCGTCGGTTGACATTCACTATCTAGCGAAAAAAGAAGATGGCTCTGCCGGGTTTGTTGGCATAGGAACGATGGTGCAAATTTCGAAAAGGACGGGCAGAGGGTTTGAGTGGACAGAGAAAATGAAAAATTTACTTGTCAGCAGCAAAAAAGTTGGAATATAATCAGATTTTTTTTACAAAAACGTTCTCCTTATAGCAAATATAGTCACTTCATTTGTACCCTTCACATAAGATATGGTGACTAAATATATACCCACCCCACGATTCATTACTGGCGAAGGCAAGGAGGGTTACATTACTTGAAGGAGAATGATTATAATCACAAGCCATTACTCACCAAACGAGAAAGAGAAGTATTCGAACTGTTAGTACAAGACAAAACAACGAAGGAAATCGCTGGTGAATTATTTATAAGCGAAAAAACGGTTCGGAATCATATTTCAAACGCCATGCAAAAGCTTGGTGTCAAGGGGCGTTCACAAGCAGTTGTAGAGCTCCTTCGAATGGGAGAGCTAGAACTTTAGACATGGCCGGCATCCATTATTGGAGGCCGGTTATTTTGATTAGAAAATCTATTTTGGAATAATTCATATTATTAAGTTGGTAAATCTAAAAATCTTGTAAATATTTGACTATTCTAAAAAAATCCGATAATATAAAATGGGGATAAAAGAAAATAATACATACTTTCGATAAAAGTGCCATCATACTGTTTTTTTTAAAAGCAGCATAGGGCGAAATTGGGCTGGACAATTCAGTCGAGCTAGACTTAAGCCAGGATGGGACGTTGTCCTATCTTGGCTTTTTTACATATTATTTGGAAAAAATTTAAAGGGGAAGGAACTGAGTAAAGAGAGATGAACAGTTCTATTAAAGTAAGTAAACATGAAAAGAAGCTCCTTTTAAACAATTATCTTGAGAAAAATGTAAACAGGTGCCATACATTGTTGACCAATAACCAAGATGCAATTTTTGCCATAGATTTAGAGGGTTATTTTGTCCAAGTTAATCCAGCATATGAGAAATTAACAGGCTTTTCAGCTGAAGAGGCTGTTAGCATGAAACTTCAGTCGCTTATTCCTGTTGAGAACTTGGATAAAGTATTTCACCATTTTCACAAAGCAGTATTAGGTCAATTTCATAATTTCGATTGCAGGATGACAAACAAAATCGGGCAAATCCTTGATATTAATTTAACAAATATTCCAATTAGCGTGGATGACCAAATTGTCGGGGTCTATGGTGTAGCTAAGGATATTACCCAATTAAAAAGGAAAAAAGAAGAAGTAAGGAAAATGGAGGAAATCCATCGTTCATTGACAGAAAATGTCTTTGATTTAATTGTCAGCACGAATTTGCAAGGGGAACTTCTTTATGTCTCGCCGGCATGCGAACATATCCTTGGCTATACGCGTGAAGAATTGGTAAACCGCAATAGCTTATCATTACTGCATGTCGATGATCGGGACCGGGCATATACGGATTTCAAAGGTGTGCTCATCAACCAAGAAAATGGGAGCGGTACGTATCGGATTAATAAAAAGGACGGAAGATTTATTTGGGTGGAAATACTTTGTAAACCAATTGTTGATCCTGATACTCGTTTTATTGTAGAAGTGGTGAGCGTCATTAGGGATATCTCGGAACGAAAAAGAGCCGAAGAAGAGGCCGAAAAACGTGAAGACACTTATCGAAATTTAGTAGAAAATTCACCTGACGCGGTGATTATTGCCAGAGGGTGTGAAATACTATTTATTAACGAAACGGGAAGGAAATTATTAGGTGCTTCAAATAAAGATGACATATTACAAAAGAATCTCTTAGATCTCATTCATCCTGATTTACAGAAAACTGCAAGAAAACGGGCCGAATTTATTAATGAAGCTTCTATGGATTTTTTTGAATTCAAACTTATCCGTTTGGATGGTACTTTTATTGAAGCGGAAGTAAAAGGCATACCCACCATTTATGAAAATAAGCCTGCCCGGCATATCATTTTTCGGGATATAACGGAAAGGAAAAAAACACAGCAGCTATTACTTAACTCAGAAAAGTTAACGATTGCTGGACAGCTGGCAGCAGGTATCGCACACGAAGTCCGAAATCCACTTACCGCGATTAAAGGGTTTCTGCAGTTAATGGAAGCTCAAATGGATAATAAAACATACTTCACGATTATCCATTCAGAAATGGAGAGAATTGAAATCATCCTCAGTGAGTTATTGTTGCTTGCCAAACCACAGGATATTAAATTTGAGAAAGAAAATCTAAAAGCGTTAATTGATAATGTGAAGACGCTAATTGATACACAAGCAATTTTGAATAATATTCAGGTGGAAATTGTAAATTATTGTGATGATTTAACGATTAGATGTGATAAAAACCAATTAAAGCAAGTATTTATTAATCTCTTAAAGAACGCCATCGAGGCGATGAATAAGGGTGGGATCATTACGATTGAGATAAAAGAATATGGACTTGATAAAGTTAAGATTTATATTAAAGACACTGGAAATGGAGTCCCCAAGCAAATTTTAAATCGGATTGGCGAGCCTTTCTTCACAACAAAAGAGAGCGGGACTGGTTTAGGAATCATGATTTCAAAAAAAATTATTGAAAATCATAATGGAAAGTTCCATTTTTGGAGCGATGGGAATGGAACGATGATAGAGGTTATTTTGCCGATAAGTTAACAAAATCGCAAGCCTTTTTGCATGCTGTCTTTCAACAAGTTGTACTTGAAATTTTAACGGAAAAAGTAGAAAATAAGTACAAGCTATACGATATTTAAATCGGAAAAGTGCTTTGTTTTTTCTTGTCTTAGGGAGCAGCATAAATTAGGAGTGTATTTTAAATGAAACGGGAAAATTCACAACAAGTGAATGGGGAAATTGTCGCAAATATTGAAAAGGATTTGCGCTATATTTCAGGAATTATCAAGCAAAAAGGAAGAGAATTGTTAAGCAATTATAAGATTACTCCTCCACAATTTGTTGCCTTACAATGGCTGTTTGAGGATGGCGATATGACAATTGGAGAGCTTTCTAATAAAATGTATTTGGCCTGCAGTACAACCACTGACCTCGTTGACCGGATGGAGAAAAATGTCCTCGTTGAGCGGGTAAAGGATCCGAGCGACCGTCGTGTGGTGCGGATTCATTTACTTGAAGAGGGCAATAGAATTATTGATGAAGTAATCAAGAAGCGGCAAGTGTATTTGCAGGAAGTATTAGTAAATTTCTCTGTGGAAGAAATTCAAGTTCTTCAAAGCAGCATGATGAAACTGCATCAGGAAATGCGTTAAATGAGGCGAGAAGTTTGAAACAACCAATTGGTGTAATAGATTCCGGTGTGGGTGGACTAACTGTTGCCAAAGAGGTGATGCGGCAGCTGCCAAACGAGAAAATTATCTATTTGGGAGATACTGCGCGTTGTCCATATGGCCCTAGGACTTCGAGGGAAGTTAAACGGTTCACCTGGGAACTAACTACTTTTTTATTAGAAAAAAATATTAAGATGCTGGTTATTGCCTGCAATACGGCAACGGCGGCAGCTCTTGATGAAATTCGCAAGGAACTGAAAATACCTGTCCTTGGTGTTATTAATCCAGGGGCGCGTGCGGCGATTAAGCAAACGAAAAACTATCGGGTCGGCATTATTGGCACGGAAGGAACGGTCAAAAGCGGCGCCTATGAAAAGGCACTGAAATCGCTAAATAGCCGGCTTTTTGTCACCAGTCAAGCTTGTCCAAAGTTTGTTCCTCTTGTAGAGAGCAGCGAATTTGAGGGTCCGATTGCTGAAAGAATTGTTGAGGAAGCCTTAAAGCCGCTGCAGAACCAAAATTTAGATACGCTCATTTTAGGCTGTACACATTATCCATTACTCGAGCCTCTTATAAATAAGGTAATGGGTGAAAGAGTTAGCGTTATAAGTTCTGGCGATGAGACGGCCCATGAGATAAGTGCCATCCTTCAATATAACGGGCTGCTCGACACGGATGATGAAGAGCCGGAGCATGAATTTTACACGACCGGTTCGAGAAGAATATTTTCAAAAATCGCTTCACAATGGCTCGGGATACCGATTAATAATGTGAAAAAAATTAAACTTTGACGTGACCCCCCTTATCAATATGATAGGGGATTTTTATTGTGCCCGTTAGACGGGGAAAATTGGCCGTGACGGTTACAAAAAGGTTGCCACTCCCCCAAAGAAGAGAGTCCATAAAAATTTCTTTCAGAAGGCGGTCTATTTTTTCGCCGGGCTCGTATACATGATAGTACAAACTGTCTTGGGAGGGAATTTATGTGTCGAAAAATAAAGCGAAGATTCTAGGTGTGACTGTGCTTTCTTCAACAGTGATGCTTTCTGGATGCGGCTTGTTTGGCGGTGAAACAAAGAAGAAAATTGATCCGCCAAAAACCGTTGCCATCGGAGATAAAAATGCTAGTAAGGAAACGGCTGCAAAAGAAAAAGGTCAGGTTGAAAACACGGTAAAAACAGAACTTTATTTGATTGATAAAAATGGATATGTTGTACCGCAAACATTAAATCTGCCGAAAACCACTTCAGTCGCCAAACAGGCACTTGAATATTTAGTTGCCAACGGCGCGATCACTAACTTGCTCCCGAATCATTTTCGAGCCGTCCTGCCTGAGGACACAGTGCCTACTGTTGATATAAGTAAAGATGGTGTCGCCACCGTTGACTTCTCGAAGGAATTTAAGAATTATCAGCCTGAAGATGAGATGAAAATCCTGCAATCGGTCACATGGACGCTGACACAATTTAATAATATTAATTCAGTCAAGCTTAAAATGAATGGGCATGAACTGACTGAAATGCCGGTCAACGGAACCCCTATCAGCGAACATCTCTCAAGGGCCTCCGGAATCAATTTGGATACAGCCGATGTTGTTGATATTACCAATACAAAACCTTTGACTGTTTATTATGTTGGCGGCGAAGAGAACTCCTATTACTTTGTTCCGGTTACACGCCGTGTAAGCAATAAGGAAAAGGATAACTATGTGGCGGTCGTTAATCAATTAATCAAAGGACCGAGCGGAAAATCACCGCTAGTGTCGGAATTTATGTCTGACGTGAAGCTATTAGAGGCTCCGAAATATGCGGATGGCACTGTTACCTTGAACTTCAATAAGAATATCTTTGGAGGCATCGAGGATAAAGAAATTTCCCAATCCTTATTGGATGCCCTTGTACTATCATTGACTGAGCAAAATGGGGTGGAAAAAGTCGCCGTTCAAGTTGATGGTAAAGCAGATATCAAAAATGATAAAGGTAAAAAACTGTCCGAACCAGTAACTCGTCCCGAAAAAGTCAACACAGGTAGTTTTTAAAAAATAATTTTTGTTATACTATATAGTGACCATGAAAGAGGTTGGCCCGAATGCCGCCTCTTCTTTATTTGGTATTATCTGTTGTGAGGTTAATACCAAATTTCAAAAAAGGTAAATAAGGGAGGAAGTTTTGTGCGTGTTGATGGAAGAGAGCAGTTGCAGCTGCGGCCGATACATATTGATAGCAATTATTTAATGCACCCTGAAGGCTCTGTCCTTATTTCGGTAGGAAATACGAAGGTGATTTGCACTGCCAGTATAGAAGATAGAGTTCCGCATTTTATGAGGGGGGAAGGCAAAGGATGGATCACCGCTGAGTACTCGATGCTCCCGAGAGCAACAGAAACGAGAAACATTCGTGAATCCTCAAAAGGGAAGGTCTCAGGAAGGACAATGGAAATCCAGCGCTTAATTGGCCGCGCCTTAAGAGCAATTGTCGATCTTGAAGTACTTGGTGAAAAAACAGTTTGGATTGATTGTGATGTCATTCAAGCCGATGGCGGAACGCGAACGGCTTCTATTACCGGTGCATTTGTTGCAATGGCACTCGCGTTGAATTCATATGCTGCGAAAAAGTCATTTTCAAAGTTTCCAATAACCGATTATTTAGCCGCAACCAGTGTCGGGATTTTACAAAATAACGAAACGGTTTTAGACTTAAACTATGCCGAAGATTCCAAGGCTCAGGTCGACATGAATGTGGTCATGACTGGGAATGGCGAATTTGTTGAATTACAGGGGACAGGTGAAGAAGCAACGTTTTCCTATGATCAGCTTCAAGGCCTGTTACATGCGGCTCAAGAAGGAATCGTGGAATTATTTGAACAGCAAAAAGCAGCCCTTGGTGAGGAAATAACAAAAAAAATTGATAGCAGAAGAAAGAAATAAGAGGGGATTACAATGAACGAAGTTATTATTGCTACCAAGAATCCAGGAAAAGCTAGGGAATTTGAGCATATTTTTGCGAGCAGGGGAATCGTGGTCCGGACATTACTTGATTTTCCGGAAATCCCTGATGTGGAAGAAACGGGTTCAACCTTCGAGGAAAATGCTATTTTGAAAGCGGAGGCTGTCTCCAAAGCCCTTAATAAAATGGTGATTGGCGACGATTCCGGTTTGATGGTCGATGCCCTCGAAGGCAGACCGGGAATCTACTCAGCACGTTATGCGGGCGAGCCGAAAAACGATCAAAACAACACTGATAAAGTCCTGTCCGAATTAAAAGACGTTCCAGAGGTGGAGAGAACAGCGCGATTCTATTGTGCATTAGCAGTTGCAGTTCCGGGGCAGGAAACGATAACGGTGTCAGGCACCTGTGAAGGCCGGATTCTTGAAGAACGGAGAGGCTCAAATGGATTTGGCTATGATCCAGTCTTTTATGTGCCAGAACAAGGTTCGGCAATGGCTGAACTATCTTCAGATGAAAAAAATAAAATCAGCCACCGTGCCAATGCGCTAAAAAAATTGGATGTGGTGCTTGATTCAATTTTAAAGAGAGCCGGACAGTCATGAGCAAGGTGTTAGTCGTCAGCGATAGTCATGGATTGACGAAGGAGTTAGAGGTCCTAAAGGAACGGCATAAAGGGGAAGTAGAATTAATGATTCATTGCGGTGATTCAGAGCTGTCACCGGACGATAAAGCTATTTCTGAATATCTGACGGTCTTGGGGAATTGTGACTTCGGTGGAGGATATCCATTGGAGACAACCTCTGAGGTTGCGGGGCGTAAGTTCCTAGTTACCCATGGGCATCGGTATTCTGTAAAATCTTCGTTGATGAATTTAAACTATAAGGCCAAGGAAGTTAAGGCAGATATCGTCTGTTTTGGACACTCGCATGTACTCGGAGCGGAAGTAATTGACGGCATCTTATTCTTAAATCCAGGCAGCATCCGTCTGCCGCGCGGGCGTTTGGAAAAAACATATGTGATTCTCGATTTGCTTGAAGAAAAAATAATTCTATCCGTATTTGAAGCGAATGGCCGGGAAATAAGTGAACTGGCGCGGGAATTTGTATTACCAAAGTGATAGGGGAAAACTCTTCCCCTTTTCTTCTTTAAAAAAATTGAAAAAACCTGTTGACTTTAAATTGCTAGGGTAATATAATAAATCTTGTCGCTGATACTTAAACATGTCCCAGTAGCTCAGCCGGATAGAGCATACGCCTTCTAAGCGTACGGTCGGGAGTTCGAATCTCTCCTGGGACGCCATACTACATACCAAAAAAGCGGTGTAAACCGCGTTGCAAAGCCTTTTAGTTCAAACGGATGAATCGGTCAATGATCGGTCTACCGACGAATTAGGAGGCTATTTTTTATGTCCAAGAAAAAAGCATCATTACATGTTCAAACCGATCTGTCGAATCTGTTCAGCAATCCGCCATCCCAAAAGAATACGGATGGCTATCCGATTGAAAAAGCTCTGGCTGCAATCCTACGTCAGATGAATGCGGCTGGAATGCGTAAAAGAACCATCAGCGACTATCAGCTGCATGTCGAACACTTTGCGAAGATTACAGGAGCAACTGTCATCGAAGAATTGACGACTGACCACATTTACAGATGGCTTTCATCGATGGACGTCAGCAATTCAACGAAGTTAATCCGTCTGAAGTGTTTAAAAGCATTTTTGTCCCGTTGTTTTAAAAATGGCTGGATCACGACTAATTTTTGGGCTGACATAAAGATTAAAGTCGATCAGCCAGTCAAGGAAGGGGCAACAGACCGCGAAATAAATCTTCTGTTATCTTTATTGGATTTGACGAAGTTCGTCGAACTACGGGACGCTGCAGCGGTCCTGTTAATGTACCAGACAGGAGTCAGGATAGGGACTTTATCCCAATTGGAACAAAAGCACGTTGATTTGGAATCGAAACTGCTTCGAATTGATGGCGGAATCATAAAAAACCATGAAGCAATCTATCTACCTTTTGATGATGTTCTGGCGCGAATCCTGGCGGCACTCATGAAGCAAAATGACCTGATCCGTTCGGATTCCAAGATAAATAATGATTTACTATTCATAACTATAAACGGCAGCATGATAACAAATAGTCCAACGAATAATAACATCACGAAAAGACTGTGCAAATATTCCCGTGATTACAGTTTGAAGAATATTAATCCTCACGCCCTGCGACGTGGTTTTGCGAAGAATTTGCTTCACAAGGGGGCAGATGTTGCGTTAATATCAAAAGCGCTGGGACATTCAGATTTGGCGGTCACAACGCGTTACCTGCATTTGTCCAAGGATGAAGTCGTCGACAGTTTAAGAAAATACCTTTAATAAGAAAAATAAATTTAAACATAAAAAATAAATAATAAATTTAAAAATAAAAACGGAAACAGGACGCCAGATAGCGTCCTGTTTCATAGCTTATTATTTTAATTAATGCCTGCCGGAGGCTTTTTCAATCGCTTTTTTGACAAGGAACTAAATAATTTTAAGCTGTAACTCTCTGATTTTATCCTCGTTATTTTCATTCGAGTTGGGGTGATAAATAAATTCAAGCTGTTTTGCCAAGCTGACCACTTCATCACACTATATGAAGAGGCGGGATTGTCCTATGATAAACAGTTAAATCATCCTAGGTAATTTTGTCAAAATTCTGAACCGAAAAAGGTATACAATTGTTTTTTTTAGTAATAATAATGAATACAATTTGCAATTCCGGAGGTATTAAATGAGTTATCTAGCCAATTATGCTAAAAACAAATCAAAAAAAAGTGAAACTGTTACTTCTCGGGTTCCGACCGATGTATATCAGAATTTTAAAAAGCATTGTGATTCATTAGGTTTGACTATTTCGGAAGCCGTTCTATTATTAATAAAAAACGAACTAAACTAAATACATAATTAATATATAACTTACTACGAGCTATAAGGCTCGTTTTTTTTGTTTTACAAAATCATTTTATTCACCTATCAGCTGATTTTATATTTAATTATGTATACAAAAAAATCCATAAAAATACCAAATGTATATTAAAAAATACAATTGGACATAATTGGAATAAGGCACAAAAAACACTACGTTTTAGGAGGAAAATTGTTGAAACGTTATGATATTCATAAAATTTTTGAAGTAGATGATGATGCTGTGTTGACGCCGGAGGAAATTTCCGAAATGTTGGGATTTCACATAGAAAGTGTGCGGCGCTGGTGCAGGTCAGGGAAATTAGATTGTTATAGCTTTGGCGGAAAGTATGTAATTTTAGGTTCAGAATTTAAGGCTTTCATGGAACGATCAAGAAAAAAGGCAATGTAAATGGGGAAAAAATTGCAGGCAATCGCGTTTTTTAAAGCGAGAAAAATTGACTATTATTATGATTCAAAAAAAATGGTCATCGCTTTTCCTTGCCCTAGCTGCGATAACAAGACAGAAATGTCAGCGGTCACAACAGATTGGTCGTGTGATATTTGCGGAGAAAATGGAAATCTAGCAACATTAATTTCCATTCCTTTAAATATTGATTCTAATATCAATGGGGTCAAAATTTATAACCCTAAAAAGGAATGGAGCGATATTAAAAGAAAATTCACTAAATTATCCAAACGCCACGGAAATGACGTTGATACATTATTCGAAAGAGTTAGAAATTTAGTTAACCACTATGAAGAGAATAAATAATCTTGTATAATTGCAATGCGACATATACAACAAACACAACAAAATTAGATTGTAGGTGATTTTTTAATGATAGTAAAAGTTGCGCTAACCGTTCAAGAATTAGAAGCAAAAATCGGTTGCAAGCTTTATACAAAAAGAGAATTCGGTCGTTTGATAGGTGTTAGCAGTACAAAATTTGATCCGTTTTTTCTTGGGGGATTTTTAAAAAATTACTGTTACTACACTTTAAACGAGGATTATGTCGTTCCTGGTGTAAGTCGGAAACCACAATTTTTGTTCCCAGAAACAAGCATCGATTCTTATCGCATGTTTTTCGAGGAAAATGATCGCAGAATGTCCGCCTTGCGAAACAACAATGAACTGATTGATGATGTTCATTTGGGTCAATATTTAGGTTACAGCCTGAAAGAAATATTAGAGGAAATTGAAAGTGGTATTTGGGACGAATACATTGCAGACAAAGGTTTTGCTCATAAGGCAAAACGGACCATCTACTTCTTTCATAAAGATGCTTACAAAAATACTAAATATTGCAGCATCAAAAGACTTCATGAGTTTATTGAAGTAGGCGAGAATGTTCCTTATCTATATTATCGCCAGGGGAAATTAACTCAACCTGAGCATTTAATAGGTTCGAACAGATGGGATATTGAAATAGCAAGGCTTCAAATTGCTCAAATTAAAGAAAACAATTTTATGGAAGGCAGAGAAAAACAAAAAAAATTGGACAATTTTACTTTGTTGAGCGCAGCACAACAGCAACTAATCAATTTATATTTAAAGAAACGTCAAAAAGGTAATGGTTTTCTCTGGGAATCGAAAACATATTACGATCGAGTAGTGGGTAAAAGAGAGAAAGATCGTAAAAGAATCAAAGAAGAATTATCCAAATACTTGATTAAAATGATTGCTGCAAAAAAAATAGAAGGGGAGGAAAATTATTCGATTTTTCCTTCACAGGACGAATCAGTTGATAGGTTTTTTACCGACATGACCGAAGATGAAATTGCGGGATTAGAACGCAAAGCAGCTAAGGTTGATTTGTTCGGTATTACTAAAGACGATATTGAAAAGATGTTGGAAGGATACAACCCCATAAGCGAATGGAATGTTGCAAGTTATATTAAACCATTTTTGTTTTTTCTATTGTCAGAATGGGAATCGAAGTTTCCTATGTGGGAAATCCATCTGGATCAAGAATATCGTTTAAAATATTATTTAACCCGTAAAAATCTTTTTGAAGCAACAACTGTTTTATTGAGCAGAGAACCAAAAACGCCAAAAGAAAAAAAGCGCGGAAAGGCGTTCTTGGTAAGAAAAGAAATTCTTCAAGTTTATTTTGCCATTAGAGCAACAGGTAAAAGAAGACATCCGAGCAAAATGTATCAAAGAAACGCTCTTATGTGGATGATCGGTAGTTTTTGCGCAATTAGACCTATGGAGATAGACGGTCTTCGTATCGAACATTTTGAATTAGACGAAAATGGTTTTGTCAAAAAAATTAATTCCGACGGTTATGGTATCTTAAGGGTTCCGGCTGAAATCAGTAAAGGAACTTATTCAAGATCCCACGATTACGGAACTTTGGTTGTTCCTAATTTGGTAAATTTAATAAATGATTACTTGATAGGTGAAATTTACACACGTCAAAAAACACGTGGGGTAGGGTATTTATTTAGGGGTTTTCGTACTTTGTCAAACCCGGAAATGAAATTGAATCATCCGATAAGCTGGATAAAAAAAGACAAAGACATTTTCAAATTTTTAAGCAAAGAAATGTGGGAGTCATTCCAATTTAAATCATCACGTCATACCTTAAACAACCTGTTTGATAAAACGGGTCTCCGTTCTGCTAGATTAAACGCTGCCAAAAAAAGAGCAGCTCAAATTCAAATGCGTCATGATGTTGAGAAAACATCCGGGAATATTGGTGATGTTTATTATAGTGACGACATTACTATTCGCGATTATATTTCATGCTTAGATGAAGTTCTTAATTTTCCATGGGATCTTGACGATCTTGAAATTTGGGAAAAAGCCAAGGGTTATGATTCGTTTGAAAACGATATGTATTTGAGCAACCCTTATGAACTCAGTAATGATACGACATCCGCTTTCGAGCAGGCACCTGAAAAAACATTTGTTAAAAATGATATTAAAAATATCAATAAACAAATTATTGATAAGGTAATGGCAACAAAATCAAGTCAAAACGATGACCAAGAAAAAAAGAAACAGCGATTAGATATATTGGAAAAGGAATACGCTCAATATCTGCGTAATTCCGCCAAAAAGCTGAAAGTGACAACAGATGAAAGGCAAAACAAGCTAAAAGAGCTTAGGGAAGAAATTGCCTTAATTAAAGCTGAGGTTGCTTCTTAATACAGCGCCAGAGATTTTGGACATTTTAATTGGGGGTAAGCCTGATTTAATTCATGGTTTACCTCATATTTTTATATTTTGCTGCGTAATACTATTATTATCGTTAAAAAAACAGTCAGGGGAAATGAAAATGACATACGATGAATATGTAAAAAAAGCAAAATCAATCGGGACAATGGGAGAGTTACCTGAATATTATCATACTATTGATGACCAGCAGCTATTAACCCCTAATGAAATCAGTGGGATTGTCGGAGTGCACGAAGAAACAGTTAGAAGATGGATAAGGAGCGGAAAACTACCCGCAAAAGGTTTTGCACATTACACAATTATTGGGATTGAATTAAAGAGATTTCTTTTCCAAAAAGATAAAAAAAAATTACCCGTTTGATTTAAATAAAAAACCTGCACGGCAATAATTGCTGTGCAGGTTTTTCGTTGCCAAAAAATAGGCGAACACTACAAACACAATTTTCACAATAAACCCAACAAGTTATGTGTGGGAAAGCGCTATTTTTGTTTTGTGACTAGTTGTGTTTATTGTCAAAAGTGTGTTTGTGGTATTTGTGGTCTTTTGTGATAAACAGGTGTTACGAATATATAAATAATTAAAGAGGGCTAAAATGAACTTTGAAATTTTTAATCAAAAGTTAAACGAATTAAAATTGAAGGGACTTGTCATCCCAAGTTATTATTTTACCATTGATGACAAAACAATATACACTCCAAAGACTATTGCTGAACTATTCCATAAATCACCTAAGGTAGTTCGCGAGTGGTTTAATAAGGGGCTAAAAAAACAAGGTCGTTTACCAAGCATGGATCCATCCCGGCACAAAGTTACCGGCTACGAATTAAAAAAATGGATGTACAAAAAAGATATCGAAAAATTGGCAGACGATGATAAATTCCAAAATCAATTTTAATACAAAAAAGCCATCGTTTTACTTACGATGGTTTTTTTGTGAAAATCGACATGTCCACACGGCTGAACTGCAAATAGGATGGCAACGGAGACCCTAAATGATTTTCACACATACGATGGAGTATAATGTACACACAGAACAACTACACATATGTTGGTATTTATGTACCCTATTAAATCCATACATATGTGCATGGTAAGCAAGTATAACGCTTCGTACGGCATATTGCCCTCTATTACCATATGGACAAGAGTAACGAAATTCTTAACTACCGAAAATACATAAGCACATACACACATTTGGTGGTATTGTATTACGGGGATACTAACGTACAAGTGTGTGTGCGTCTAGTATGACAAATTACACTTACATACTGTACGGATAAGGTAACGGTTTATATACCAATGTAGTGTACATATATCAAGCCGTACATGGTGCAGTATAAAGCCCCTCTGAATAATTCACACATACATGTGGAACATTAAGTATAACTAATATACGGTGATTATCCCTTACATATTGCCGGAAAGGAAGGCAGCCAGAAAATGAAAATTGATTTGGAGGAGTTTGCTAAAAGGAAGAAAAAACTTAAGCGGAAGGATGCCCGCATTGAATTTAGGCTAGACCCTGACCTTCACACTTGGTTCAAAAATTATGTAGAAGGATTGGGTTTAACTATTACTGAGGCTCTCACTTTTTATATGGAGCAACTTCGACAGTCAGCCTCTGAGGAAATAATTGAAGAACAAAAAAATGGAGGCACCGTATCAAATGAATGTGTACAGCAACCGCATGATGAAACCGAAACATCATTAAAGCAAAAACAAATTGATGGTTCTGGGCAAAAGGAAAATAAAACGGCTAACGCAATTGAAGAGCCTTCAGAAATAATAAAAAAAGAAAAGAAAGCTAGATCCAACCTTAATGCTTTTAAAATTGGTAATATTGCCCCTTGCCCATTGTGTCGTGAGTGGACAAATTATTCTAAATTTGTTGACCACCTCCGAAAATATCACGGGATCGAAAAAACAAAAGAAATTCTTAAATCTGATGAAAACCTCAAAATTATGTTCAAAATGTACCTTGTTAAAAAGGAAGAAATAGCACAGGGAAAATAGAATCTGTTAGCTTTTTCTATGAGCTGAGGATTACGGCAGTGATTTTATTTTTAGGAAAATGGGAAAACTAGGAATATGAAAATTATGATTAATCGAATCCGACCATTCGAAGATACGTATCAAGTCTACGGAATGCTATCTGCTTTTGATTTTTTGGTTTCATGGTTTGCTAAAACCAACGACCGCTTTCAAATACAAACGGAGGATGACGTATTTTTACTGGATTTAGTAGGGAAAAACCAGTTCTACACGGAAATGGAAATGAAAAAAGCCGTTCAACAGGAGATCCACCTTCATTTTAAGAATGCGCCCGGTCTGTAAAACTGCATCGTCTTCCATATATAACAGGATTAGCAGACGCCCAGTAAAGGGCGTTTTTTATTTTTAGTAAACAGCTAAATTTTTTCGTTATCATCAAGAACGTCAGTTTGCGTATAATAATATCGAGGAGATGACCGAGATGAAAATACGCGACCGCGGAAAAATTAAATGGCAGCCAGCATCATTTATGCCGGAAGGATTTGCCCTGACACGCGAGATGTTTAAGGTCAGCAGCGGTTGGCAAAGCCGTTGATTGACGACCTGCGCATTGCTTATGCATTGGAGTATCATTTGGCGGTAAATCTATCCGTCTGGGATGACGGCTTTACGGAGCAAATAACGGGTAATGTACATTACGTCGACCCGTTAACGAAGCAGTTGTGTGTGGAAGTTAAGCCGGGTGAATTTGAGCGGCTGGCATTCGATAAAATCGTCGGCGTAACTGTTGTCGATTAATAATAAAAGGTATCACTCTAAGAGCGCCAGTTGATGACGCTTTTAAGTTATCCAATCTCTCGTGATTAATTAAGGTAAATATGGAAATAACTGATGAAAAAATATGCTGGAGGGATAGCGATGGAAGTTAGAAAATATGAGGTATTGGCTTTTCTCGACACTTTAACTTTTCAACAAAAAAAGCAAGGATACGAAGGAATCTTGGCTCAGTATTTAATTGAATTCCAGAAAGGGATTATTCCCGGAGATGAAAGCATGGAATATGAGAAAGTTCTTCATAACATCTCTGATTTTATGAGGAGGAATTTAGAGGGCTTTGATGATGAGTGGTTTTGGGACGATGTTTTTGACAATGCACCAAATATTGACTTGATATTCGATTGGTTTTTGGATGGATTACCGATAGAGAATCCCAAATTTAAATTTTTTGAAGATATGAAGAAACGTTGGGACCTAGATGAAGGGGACCAGTTGGGCGCTATTTAATGGCGTCTTTTTTATACCCATTGATTTCTCCTGAACATTAGCTGCTTCAACGCAATTGTCTTAGGCAAAAAAGCGCCTAAGGATATTTCAAAATGTCCCTCTCAACTAGGAGTAGGGCTTTTTTGTTGTGAATCCCTAAAGCCGGATTCCCCGATGTTTAACTGGCTGGCTCTTCAATTTTAAATCTTTTATCCGATATCCCCAAGAATTGATATTTTTATTTTCATTAATTATCACCCATTAGTATTTTTCCCTCCTTGAGGAGAAACTATTGGAGAAGGAGGTGGACAAATGAAAAAATGGTTAATTGCTTTTTCCTTTCTATTCTTTTTGTATGTTGGACCATCGCTTCATGCGCATGCGTTAACATTTGATCACTTACCAACTAAACAAACAAGTGACCAGTGGTCAGTACAGGTTGGAAAAGCAATGGAATCTGAAAATTCCGTTATATCCGAAAAAGGCAAATTTCACACATATTCATTAAAGGTTGATAACCTTGGAGATGAAATAGCTTCAGTCAAAATTAATATGTATCGAAATGAGCCTGATTCGAAAACAAAATATTCTCTTTTTGGATGTCCCGATGGGCAAGCAAACAAAATAGCCATGAGCAAGCAATAGCTTTAGCAAAACAATTAAATGAAAAGACGCCATATGTATTTCAAAATTTCCTTTTAGCAGAAAAGGCAACAGAATTAGAAGTTGAAATTGTTTGGACCCAAAAAGAAAACCCAGGCAGACCGTTAAAAGAAACATTTTTATTTACCGGAAATTAGGTATAAAAAAGAGATTGGAAATCCAATCTCTTTAATCATATTGTTTTGGAATGTCTTGCTTAAAACTAACTGATTTTACTTCATAACGACTTCCATTCCAGCCGTAAGTAAATTTCAAATAGCCAATACCTCCTCCAATAGTGATTAAAACAGGAGCCTCTGCAATAAGTTTATGATTCAAAACAGTATAATCGGTTTCATCAAGATCAATATATACTTTCGTTGAAGATGGTTTGGCGGTTGTATAATGAAAAGGTTTGACGTTTACTTTATAAGTTTTTTGCTTTGTCTTAATGGTTACAATGTTACCTTCTTTTTTCATCCTCACAAGTCTTTTAACAGCGTCATTAACCGGTTCTACAGGAACTTCCTTATAAACTGAATAAGGTTCCAATACTTGGTTTAAGATGTGAATTGGATCTTGGAAATTATCTAATACAATTATGACATCTGTTAATTTATTGCCATCCAAATCATCCCGGAATAGATAAGTATCATATTTTCCACTTTCCCATTTAGGAAAGTGATAAAGATCCTCTCCTTTGTCACCTACCTGGACCGTAAAATTACGAAAAGTCATCCAATCAATTTTATCCGCCATCAAATAAACATTATTATACCACCTATCGGTATGAAGGCTATTTACAACCACGCGCTCAGCAGCGTAGGCATTTTCAAAAGACATTGCAAAAAACATCATAAGATAAAAGATTAAAATGGACATACTTTTGATCAAAGAACTTCCACCTCCTTACTTATTATTCCCTTTAATTGAAAAAATAAATAAAGCTCTGCAACCTGCGCTTAGCCTTCATTTTATTGTTTAATGATGTGTTGCCAATTTGGAGGAAGTTCATGTGTTTCAAGATGTTCATATTTCTTTAGTTTGACTTTACCAGGAACCGGAGGGGCTATTTCAAATATTAACCTGTCTTTTCCAACGGATATGTGAGGTCCTACGACCGGTGTAGTTTCCAATATGATTAAAAAGCGAAAGGTGCGAAATACACCAACTCTTTTTACATCAACAATATCAACCATGTACGAATAAACTGTCGGTGATTCAGTTAAATATTTTGAGTAATAATCGCTAACCGCTTTTTCTATTTCATCATTTAACAAAACCATTAGGATATCATTGATTATTAATGGTTCCGAATCCTTGGGAGGTTCTACATTTTCATATTTCCATCCAGCCAGGATCCAGTCGAATAGGGCTACTGATTTCAATCGGGTGCTTTTGTTATTTTGGGTGTAGATTACTTCTTCATTTGCTAATGTGCAGATATTTGTTTGGTTTTTTTTGGAACAATTATATGCCGGTCTTATTACTACGACCTCTCCATTTTTCATATTTAATTTCAAAACGACTGGACTTTTGATTTTGTTATTGGCAGTATCTTCTACAGGTATCGCTTCGTTAATCCAATTACCAACTTTTCTAACTACGGGCTCTTCATATCCATCATTTTCTCTAAATATGCGTGATCCTCCAGATAAACGCTGTACTTCAATGAATAAAACATCTTCTGTTTTTAATTGAACGGCAGCCTTTACTGAATATTCTAGGGAAAATAATTCAACAAACAACAGAGCTAATATGGCAAGTGTTTTCAAGTTGCATCATCACCTCCAATTGTTGCTAAGTATTATTATTCCCTTTATGTATCATCTCTAATTTAGAATTTTTTGATAAAAATTTGCCACTTTGGGGACTTTATGTATATAAAGAAAATATAAGAAGATACTAATTTGCTTATTTCGTCACTTATTTTAATGGACATTAAAATTATCATAAAAATTAAATCTAGTAATCAAAGGAGTAAATTCGATGAATACATTTGAAGCTTTGGAATGGCTAAAAAATAATAAAAATCCATCCGCGTTGGCTACTGACCGGTTTGGCGAAACCGCTGATGCCAAGGAGCATAAAAAAGTCGCCGTATCTAAACAAATACGACGACATCCAATCTATAATTCTTTTTTAATAAACTGATTTAATTCAAATAAAATTTCCATTAAATCGTTTGTTGGTTTAGCATTGGAAATGTTGAACTCATTTTTTAAGTTATGGATGTTTTTCCATCCTTTTTGGAACGGATAAGGTTTCTTTTTGTATCTCCACGATATTCGACCATAAGTGTCACCGTCTGCATTAATCACATCTATATCCTTTGAAAACCAATAATCTTGTTTTCCAAGAATACCAAAAATTATTTCTTGGTCATAATACAAAATCTCAAAATCTCGGAAATAATGCTTTGATTGAGCTTCATATTGCAATTGATTTATCAAACTTTTATACAATCTGTTAATTTCTGGAAGATTAATGATTATTCACCTCTGAGATAGTTAGAAAATTACTCTCAACTATATCTTTTAAGCGATAATCAAACAATCCTTCTAGCAACAAACTTTACGAAAACAGCGAAAAAATAAAGGTAATCTTTAGGATAAAACAAAACGAAGAAAGCTATACCTTTTATTTAACGGAAAAAGAAGGCGCAACTTATGAAACTTTGCCTGATTATCTCTTCGATTATTGTATTGATGAAGCTAATCGATTTATTGACTTTAGTATGCCCAAATGGCACTGACCATCCTTCGAACTTATTACAACTTCTGTTTTGCTTGTAAATCAAACCGTGTTATAGAAACCGCTGCCCAACGGATAGGAATTGCAAAAAAGAAATTCAATATAAATGACATCATCTATATGCAGTAATTCGATTGTAAATATAAAGGTTTTCTTCTAATTTTAAAGAAAGAGTAGATAGAGGACCAATGAAATATAGAGGTGTGTATATGAATCTGACGCAAAATTTAATGTATTTAATTCCATTTCTTGTAACTATTGCAATGGGTTTTTTACTTAAGAGTAAATGGTCTGTTAAAGGTAGCGAAAAATATGAGCAATTTTGGAAAGGGTATGCAACTTCAGCTACTCTTTTAACGTTTTTTGCTTTTATGTTCTGGGTTTTGCCAAGTTTATTAAGAAGATAGATAAATTTAAAAGCAGAGGATTTTACATCTCTATGCTTTTTCTATTGCTAAATTATTGTCAAAAGATATGCGAATTGCTTTGAAAATTCAGTTGCAAATTTATGTTTTTAAAAGGCATTGGATATCGTTTTCCAATGCCTTTTTTGTTTTACAAAATCTTCGTATTGTGAACTACTTACTATCAGTAATAACACCTTGATCAATTAATTTTTTATACTTTTCATTAAGCAAATTCCATATATCGCTATATCCATTTTTCGTTGCTGTACGTACTTCATCCACTGTCACAACATCTAATTTTATTAACAATGTAAAAGCTGCTGATAATACTTCTTCTGTAGTTATTTCTCTGTACTTCATATCCCTTTCAGAAACGTCCTTCATCTTTTTTAATGCTTCATCATTTCTATCACATGCTTCATTTGCGAGTTTTCGTATTTCTTCCATTTTACTCTCGATTCTATGATGAAAGTCTTTCTCTTCTTGTTTCCACTTATTTCGTAATTCTTCTAATTTTGTCATTTTTAATCACCTCTAGTTCTTCTTTCCACATCTTCTTTTTAATTGTTCGATTTCTTCTTGTTGCTCCTCAACTGTTCGAATCAGTTCTTCAGCTAGTGAAATTAAATAATTACCATCATTTGTAGAAATATAAGTTTGTGCTGTAATGCCTAATTTTATTTCTTCTAATTTGTCTTTAAATATCTGTAATTCTTCCATTTCCCAAATCCTTCCTTGTATCTAAATATGTTTACTTATTTCCAAACCAACCCTTATTTCCTATAAGCCATACTAAGTAAAGACTTATTGCTACAATTAGCACATTCATCTGATTTCCCTTGTTTACGAGAAGTTCTTACCATTTTTTCTATTTTATCTTTTGTATCCAACCTTTTTATCTTTACTTACAATTCAATATTAGTTCATTTTTGAATTTAATGGTAAAAAACATTAAATTTTTTTGGCGAAGCTTTATGCCGGGTAAACTAGCGAAGAACTCCGTCGAGGAACGCCTAACACCCTAACAAAAAGGAAATTGGAATAAATCAAGCCAAAAATTTCCGTAATAATAAAAAAAAGTTGTGAAAAGTAGAGAGAATTCTATTAAAAAGTATGGGGGTAGATCTATGAAAAATATTTTATTAAGAAATGGTTTGAAAATGAAATTCTGAAAAGAAAAATAGAGGAAAGGAGTGGAAATTGGATGAGATTGTTCCCACCCAAAGAAAAAAATCAAATAAAGATTGAAAACAATAATGAATATAACTATATCTTAGAGTGGTCAAAAAGAAACTCTATAATCAATGATTTAAAGTCCCTTTACGACTTTATCTTTCGTAAATACAGCGAAGAAGAACTAAATAAGTTTGGAGAGGAACCATTAAAAGTAGCTTGGAATTCATTGTCGGATGTCGAACAAAATATTTTAACTTGCGAATTATCAGAAGTTTACAGAAATCGAATAAAATAACTTTTTCCATCACAAAATCCGAACACTTATGTAACTATTACTGTTCAGTTACATTTTTTTATGCACTTCTTCTAAACATCTTTGAAGTGGGAACTCCTGCTCAACGATTAGGTTTAAGGGAAAAGTTTTTTCTTTAAAAGATATAATCTATATGAGATAAAAATTATTCTACAAAAAAAGACCTGAATTCTTTCAGGTCTTATAAAATTTTGATATACAATACAAAAAAACGCCCAAAATGTATTTTGGAAAAATCAGCTCAAGATACTATAATGATCTACCAGTCGAAATCTACGTAAATGGCAAATATATGGAGGTGAAACTTATATGAACAAATTTTGGAAACTGCTTATTGGATTGTTTTTCGTCTTTTCTTTAACAGGATGTTTTGGGGAGAGTTATGATTTTAACCCACCCTCTGTTAAACTTTCAAGCAATAGTAATATTGAGTCAGAAGAATTAGCACAAGCAAATATTGTTTGGCGTGGAGAAGGCAATAAAATTAAAAAGGAACTAAAAATAAAAGACATTTTTTCATTGGCAAAACACCAACAACAAATGAACTTTATTGCAGGGGAAAAAGTTGATTTACTTTTTGAACATACAGATTTTGCTCCTAAAGGGTTAAGTGTTTCGGTTTGGCAAAATGATAAAAAATTTGATTTGGAGGTAAACGACATTTCCTTCTATTTGCCAAAAGATAAGGGTGAGTATGTAATTGAGGTAAATCTTCATACTGATAGAGGGGATGCTCAATATGTTGGGAATATTAACATTGGTGAGTAATAAAGGAAAGCAGGGTGAAATCTTTATGAATTGCCATGCTTTTTCTTTTGCCATTTTAAGTGTTATATTTTGCATCTCAAAAGAGAACCCGTTATTCAACAAACGGGGGCGATTGCTGAACAGCGGCATCGCTTCTTGTGCTAAAGGGGGAAGGATCTTGAGAGGAGTTCTCTCTGTGTCACTATGGGTGATTATGAATAAAACAGTCAATTCTTAATTGGGTTAATAGCAGGAAATTTCCCCCTTTGTTCCGAATTAATTAATTATTATCTCTCATATATATCAATAACGCATTTTTTTACGAGGAATTGAAAGGGGGGATGTTATGAACAGGTTATTTGGACTTTTAATAATTAGTTTATCATTGCTTACAGCCTCAATTGTCTTGCAAGTTGCTTGGCTAATTTTAATTGTTTTAATCTTGGGTATTTTATTGTTAATTCCTAATAGTAAGAACCGAAACAATGAAAATGAATTTGTGCCAGACGAAGAAATAGAGGCAGAAATACTGAATTCGAATCATAAAAATAAATGAAATTGAGGGATGTGCCGTTCCGGTGAAGTCAATGCATTTTTTTAAGCATTAAACAAACGTGGCAGCATTCCTATGATAAGTTTATGAACAAATGTACTTAAGCTAACGGGGGCTTTAGTTGAAAATCGCGCTGCCATTTAGGCGGCGTTTTCTTGTTTAACGAACTGATCATTTTGTTAAAGATTATTTGAAATAATTTGGATTATTTTACTAATAGGGCAAAAAAATAATAATTCGAATAATAATTGCGATGTACGAAAAACGACCGTTTAATCGTTATATTTCCAGAAATCCAAAACGGGTCATTTTTTTGATAAAATAGAGGTAAAATTTGTAAGTAAAAGGGTCCGGAAAATAAAATGTCGGGAAAATTTCCGTTTGACCCTTTTTCTTACAAGAATTGGAGGGAAATAATGAAGCTGGGTTACGCTCGCGTGTCGACTGATGATCAGGACATGTTGATGCAAATGGAAGCACTTAAGGCTGCCGATGTTGAAGAAAAAAATATTTATAAAGAGCATGTTTCGGGAATGAAAAAAGACAGACCGGAATTAAAACGTTTGCTTGATTATGCCCGCGAGGGCGATGGAATCGTAGTGTTTAAGCTTGACCGCATCAGCCGCAGCTTAAAGCATCTGGAGGAACTTGCCGGTCATCTTGAAGAACGAGGGATAGAATTCATTTCACTTCGTGAAAGAATCGATACAACGACCGCCCAGGGAAAACTCTTCTTCCGGATGATGGGGGCATTTGCTGAGTTTGAACGTGACATTATTTCTGAACGAACAAAAGAGCAATTAGCTGCCAAAAAGAAAAATGGCATTAAGCTCGGTCGACCAAAAGTTGATACCGAAAAACTCGAAATGGCGTTAGCGCTTCATGAATCAAAGCGCTATTCCGTTAAAGAAATAACTGAAAAAGTTGGAATTAGTAGAACTACCTTTTATGAGTATTTAAAAAAATCGTCCTAAGACTAGGGCGATTTTTTAGATTAGAAAAAGCACTAAATTATAATGAAATGCAAAAAAATATATTTTTTGCAGGAAATTTCATAAGTATTTCCCTTTCCTACTAAATAATTTTAACCAAATTTTATCATTCAAATTTCTCGCTTTGAAAAATTACCCAATCCAAAATATTAAGAAAAGTTAATAAAGGGTAATGGTAATATGTGTTAAAATTGGAATGTAGATAATATAAGGAAGGATGGTCGTTGGGAACTTTTAAATGGATTATTTTATTTTGATGGATCTCTTTCGGTGTTTCAATCATTTCAATGATATATGGCTTATTTAAACGGTTGTGCATTACTCTATAATTTACCAAATTATTGTAAAGTTAATTTTAGGGGGAAATAAAATGAAAAAAATACTCGCGCTTTTATTAATTACAATACTGGCTTTAACAGCATGTACAGAAACTACAAAAAATGAAGTTGAAAAAAATAAGATTACTAACAATAATTATAAATTTATCGGAGAAAGTGAACATTGGAAAGCTGAATATATTTACAAAGGTACGGAAACATGGGGAGATGAAAACGGAACAACGACTTACAATAACAAAGACAGTTATGAATTTGTATTAAAATACAAAGGTTCTTTAGAAGAGTTATCTTCCATGCAAGAACTACACTATTCCTACAAAACAAATTTCAGTAGTGGGGATTCAAATGCGGAATTTACTGAACCTCCTAAAGAACGAGTATTTACTTCCGGAGGGGGTTCCGAAGGTGGGGCAAATGTTAAAGAAGATGAAGTTATACACGTGAATGTGAAATGGGACCAATTTGAAGAATCATTTGAATTGCATAATAAAAGGAAGTAGCTTTGTTGAACTAACGTGGCAGGATAGTTCAATAAGCATTACCATGGTATTTGTGTTATTTTTAACAAATACTGTATAATTTAAAATGAGAATATTTAACTTTGAGTATTTCTAAAGAATTATTGGGGAGGGAAAAGTTTGTTATATTTAGCCTTATTTATTGGTATCGTTTCAATTGTAATTACAACTAAGCTTACTCAAGCTTTTAAATTATCAAGCATTTGGGGGTTGCTAGGTCAAATTTGTGCGTCACTTGTAATAATAATGGGCGGCAAACTCGAGGTTAGTCATATTAATCTAGGTAATTACATCGAATTAGGATATTTGACGATTCCACTTACTTTAGTATTGCTTGTAGGTTTTACAAATGTGATGAATATGGAAACAGTGCAAAATCCTTCAATATTGCTGTTGCCATGCGTTTCTTTAGTTTGTTTCTCAATATTTGCTTTCTTCACTGGCGATTCATTTGTTTTAATAACGGGAATTTGTGCCAGTTTAACGATTATGTTTATTCTGCTATACGGCTATTTTTCAGGTAAAATATTTGTAGGAAGAACGCTTACTACGTCAATAGGTTTCATAATAGCGGTGCTTTCAATATCCCTTCTTAAAATATCTATTGTAACAATTTATATTCCGATATTTACTTTAGTACTACCATTCACTTTATATTATTTAATTCAAGATAAAATTACGAGTGTACAATCAATTACAGTTACCTCTTTAATAGCTATTTTATTTGGTGTATTAATGTTTATAATTCCTTCTAATATATTATGGTATCTCGTTGTTGGGTTGACGATTATTTTGGTTATCACGCAATTTTCACGTAAATATCGCTTTATTTAGAAACTAAAGTTCTTCTTCAACGAGGGCAAGAGTTGAACAACGGAAGCTGCTTCGGCAGCTTTTTTTGCTTGTTTCACTAAAGTGGCAGGTTAGTGCAAGAAGGAATTTAACCATTCAATAAAGAAATCAATAGATTATGCCATTATAGGAGGATTTAAATGTCCAATTTTATAAATCTAAGGGACTTTAAAAAATGGATATTAAAGAAGGAGTTAGAGCGAGAGACTATTGAAGGGTTTTGGGAGAATTTTAATAGTTGGAAGAAAGAGTGCCCTGAAGAATATGAAGAAAAATTTAAGGAAGGCTTTAAACCTGAGAAACTTTCCATTTATATTAATACAGTTTCTTTTACAATTACAAACTATCCAGATGAGGACTTTAATCACGTAGTTATAAAACTCAATTATGAGTACGATGATTCAGTGATAGGCGAATATAGAATGGTTTTTGATTATGGAACAGGTGAAATATTTGATGATATATTTAGTGTGTATTAATTCTGCACCTTTCTTAAGCTAACGGGGCAGGTTTGCTTAAGAAGGGGAATAAAAAACAAACAGAGAATTATTAATTATATAAAGATACAAGGACTGAGCTACTTACATTAAACTGTCAATAACGGCGGTCTTTATCTTATTGAGATAAAATTTGATGGGAGGAAGGGATTTTATTGAAAATAAAAACAAAGGAAATTGAACGTCTGCTATTGATGCTTTTGGATAAGTTGAATGAAAAAGGTATTAATGAAATTAATACTGAAACCGACAACTATTGGCTGGTTGACTGGGATGATATAGAGGATTTTAACAGTGATTCTCTTGAACTCGGAGTAGGTTCTTTTTATGATGATTGGAATCATTTACAAAAGTTACTCTCAGGTGAATATGAACTAAATGTACTGGATTTACAAAGACTTTCTACTCTTTTGAACATTTTAGGTAAAACCATATACCAATCGGAAGATGTTTTATAAAGAACAAGCCTTCTTGTTTCACTAACGGGTGCGTAACCGATGATGATCGCTGCCGCGGTAATTTTTCTTGTTGAACTAATGGGGCAGGTTAGTTTAAAAAACTCTTTAACTGGAGGTGTGGTTGGTGGAGGAATATGGCACTTTATTTATCCTGTGTATCTTTTTTATTGTATGGACACCAATTTATTATTTTAGGCACATCCGTAAAAGGGGAATAAAATTTCATAAATCCTTTGATTCTATAGTAGCTGCCTGCATTTTCTTGTTTTTCATTGGTTCTTTCACCTATCTTCTTCAGGATATAACAAGTGTTTTAAAACAACGCACAATGGTTTATAAAGGAAGATGCGAAGTTGAAGAATACAATACAGCTAAAAACTCAGGTATAGCAGTCTTATTTGAGGACAAATATATTAACTTTAACCGTTTTAAAGGTGAAGTTAAAGATGGGCAATATGATTGCCGAGTTGAGTATTACCCCAAAACTGAAATTGGGTACTCCTTAGAGCTGTACGAATCTAATAACGGAAGTTTAGTAAAAGAAATTAAAAACTAGGATGCGTAAAAAGGGTTATTCCTGAACCCTTCTAAAGCTATCGGGGCAGCATTCCTGTAATAAATCTAAGTTTGTGAAAGAGTGTACTTAAACTATAGGGGGCTTTATTTAAACAAGAATAAATAATAAATACACAAAAAACACTGTACTAGTTTCGGTGTTTTTTGTGTGAGATTTAACTTGTTATTTGCCCATCTATTTTTCGTTTTGTACTTCAAAACAGAACCCGTTAGCCGTTAGGCGCTTTTTACTTTAAATATTCTGGCTCAATCCGTTTCACCATAACAGCCATTTCATCGAGCAGTGCAACAAGATTCGTTAAGTCGGGCACCATCATTTCTTTATTGTACAGATCATCGCCGATTACCATGCTCAGGATTCCCAGCACCTTTGCTTTAATTGATGCTACTTTTTCTTTTCGTTCAAAATCAATCATAATTTCGCCTTCTTTGTTGTTCGTTTTTCAACATTTTTCCTACCGTAAATAAAATTATTCCCGAGTGAACAAATTGCCGGTGGGGCATTTTATTACAAAAGGAGGATGAAAAATGAAGTTAAGGCTTATGGTTGTTGGTACTGAAACAGGGACAATAGGTTTGCCCATATTCATTCCGAGCGGAATGATAACAATATCTGCTGTATTTGATACAAATTGGAGATTGTTGGATGTTTATACTCATCCAAATGAAATAAACCGATTACATTTAAATGATGATGAAACCAGACTATGTTATAAGCAAATAGATAATTATATTGACTATTTAAAGTCCTTCGTCCGAAAGAATCGTATGAGGTTTCTAACGCGTACGGCTTATGATGAAGATGATTTTATCATGAAAGATTCGTACGATATCACGGATGAAGAGTTAATATATTCGGAGTAATTATTTGGGGCAAAATCGTAACGGGTTTACTTTTGAGGTACAAAATGAAAAAACACAGTATAAATAACAAACACATTCTCACATTTCTCATTATAAATCACGCATCAATTCACAAGAAAAGAGCTTTGGATTCCCAAGCTCTTTTTATTCTGATTATGTAATTTCTCTATTTAAGAAAATCCTGTTTAGTCCGATTGTTTATTCGCTTTGTTCCGCATAATTGTCAGTGACTTTTACATTATTTTCTTTCAGTTTGGCTAATATTAGATTTTCATACGCCTTAAATTCTGCTCTGATAGGTACGGTTATTACTTTTTTATCTTCTGTTATAAATTGATACTCATCTAATTGGATGGCATTTGTCGATTCATTTTTTGAATAAACTATTTTCACTTCCTGAAGTTTTGACCATTCATTCGTTTTTTCATTGAGTGTGTTTAATGAATTGTAATGGACCCCTTTTTCATCGAAATAGTAATAATTCGTTATGCCTCCCATCAAAACGGGGACGCTTAATAAAATAAGCAACAATGTCACCCATTTCATTTTCTTGAACTCATATTTGTTTTGAATGATTAAATGCAATGTCAACACTATCGGAATCCAAAGCATACCGATTAAACAGGCAACGTAGGCTGAAGGAGGTGATATGAAAAACCATTGCGAGCGGCGGTCGTGATAAAGAGTATCTTGTACCAGACCAAGCAATAAAAACGGCGTAAAGAAGCTGCTTAAAAACAATATAATTGTCGAAATCAGAAGAGCAGGTCCTCTTTCAGTATGTCCTTTTTCAGTTTTAGTAAATAAGTTGCTCATTTTATCCTCTCCTTTAATTGTTATTTACTTTTTTATAAATAATCTCTGTATTGATAAAGCATTCCAGCAAAGGTAACAATGGTATAAAACAGCGATGTAATAAAAACCAGATTTGGCGAAAATTCAAATTTTTGATGTTCCATCTTGATACCAGTCGTTGATTGGACCAACATATCCGTATTTTTGGTTGTTATTCCTCCCTTAGAGGTAAAAAACCATATGACTATGGAGACAGCTAAACCTACAAAAAATGAATAATCAAAAAATTTCGATTGGATATAAAGCGATAATCCAAAACTTAAACCTATTAATACTAATAATGTAATAACAATTATTACTAATTTTTTAAACATTATTAACTTCCCCCTTTGCTTTTTCTGTATATTTAAATAATAACATAATAAATAGTTTGGGTTTCCAAAAATAGAAAAAATTGAAAATTTATCGCTCCACTATGATTTGGAGATATATTTCATTTTTCCTCAAAAAAAATCACTCCTGTTGTCTAAAGGAGTGATTTCATTTAAAATACAAAATGTCATTTAGTGTAAATTGTTTGTCTGAAGGTGCGTACCTTTAGAATTGACTACTACGGGAATCAAAAGTATATAATATAGTAGAAACTAAATAACGGTCAGTTGACCGGCAAACGACCGATTCATCGAGCGGACTTAAGCGCGGTATGACAGGATTTTTCGGCATTCGCCAAAAACACACGTCCGGGAGTTCGAATCTCTCCTGGGACGCCATACTACATACCAAAATCATTTAACTCACTTTTATAGTGAGTTTTTTTTATGTTCCATTTATGCTAAACTATTTTTCAACGACAAGCCAAAGGGCGGATTTTTATGAAAAAACGGGAACGAGCCAAAAGAATTGATAATGTTATCTTCTTCCCAGGAATTGAAAAGAGATTAACGGATAAAGGTTTAGAGAGTCTGCATAATAAAAAATTCAACGAAGCGATCACTCTTTTGGAAGAAGCAAAAGTGCTGGATCCTGATAATGATGACATTTTAGTCGGACTTGTCCTTGCCTATTTTGAAGCAGGTTCTTTTAAAAAGGCGAAAAAACTTGCGAATGAAATGCTGTTAAAAGGTATTGGCGACTATTTACAATTGGTGGACTTATATTTGACAATCCTCATTCAACTGCATGAATACCAGGAAATCGTCGAAACAATTGAGGCTTTATTAGAAGAAAAAGAGATTCCGCCGGAGAAAATTGATCATTTTATAACTATCCTGCAATTTAGCAAGAGGATGGCAGAGAATCATCTTCAAGGTGATAGTGAAGATGATCCGGAAGAAAGTAATCACAATAAGCTAAATCTGTTTGAAAACAACAATCTAAACCAACAAATGCTCCTTATTTCAGGTTTGGCGGAGAAAAATATCCGCCCCTATGTCGCGGAAATTGCCGATTATTTAAAAGCTGACAATGGCCATCCCTTTCTCAAAACGATTCTGTTAACTCTATTAAAAGAGCAGGAAATTGATAAAGAATTAGTGGTCAGGAAATTCTCGCTAGAGGAAAACGTAATTCCTGCAAATCTGCCTGAGGTAAGGGGACAGCCCAGGATGGAAGAAGTAAAGGTGTTACTAGAAAGTGGCTTGGAAAGTAATAATCCAGTTCTTTTTGAAAATACCATTGGAATGGTAGAGCGGATTTTTTTTATGAGTTATCCTTTCACGCTTGAACCGGATAGCCCCGCTGCATGGGCTGGAGCCATTCAATTACTAGCCGAAGAATATCTAGGCTTAGATCCGAAAATAGGAGATATTGCGAGGGAATACGCTGTTCACCCGAAAGAAATCGGGCAGGCGATTGTAAAAATAGAGGAAATTGAGAAAATTTCTTATCCTAATATATAGGCTTTGCTGTTGAAAGAAAACAAACCTATGATATAATGTAGGGGTTGCATTGTGTAAAAAATATATTTTACATTTAAAAAATGGAAAAATGGCTTGATGAGCAAGACATTTTTCGACTCAAATTCGTAACGAATGATATGAGAATAGATTGTTGGAGGGAAAAAGGTATGACAGCAAAATGGGAAAAATTAGAAGGAAACCGCGGCGTTCTTACAGTTGAAGTAAGTGCTGAAAAGGTTGGCCAAGGCTTAGACGCAGCATTCCAAAAAGTAGTTAAACAAGTAAGTGTTCCAGGCTTCCGTAAGGGGAAAATGCCACGTGGAATGTTTGAGAAGCGCTTTGGTGTAGAATCACTTTATCAAGATGCATTAGATATTCTTCTTCCTGAAGCATATGGAAATGCAATTGATGAAACAGGAATCGAGCCTGTAGACCGTCCTGATATCGACATCGAGCAAATGGAAAAAGGCAAAGAGCTTATCTTTAAAGCAACTGTTCAGGTTAAGCCTGAAGTGAAATTAGGCGAATACAAAGGTATTGAAGTAGAAGCTTTCGATACCACTGTTACTGAAGAAGATGTAGCTAACGAATTAAAAACTCTTCAAGAGCGTCAAGCAGAGCTTGTTATCAAAGAAGAAGGCACTGCTGAAAATGGTGATACAGTTGTTCTTGATTTTGAAGGATTCGTTAATGGCGAAGCCTTCGAAGGTGGAAAAGCTGAGAACCACACTCTTGAATTAGGGTCAGGTTCTTTCATCCCTGGATTTGAAGAGCAGCTAGTAGGTGTAGCAGCCGGCGAATCTAAAGACGTGGAAGTTACATTCCCTGAAGAATACCATGCAGCTGAACTTGCTGGTAAGCCAGCAGTTTTCAAAGTAACTGTTCATGAAATTAAAGGTAAAGAACTTCCTGAATTAGATGACGAGTTTGCAAAAGATGTTGACGATGAAGTTGAAACATTAGATGCACTTAAAGAAAAAATCAAAACTCGTTTAGAAGACAGCAAGAAGCATGAAGCTGAGCATCACCTACGTGATACAGTCGTTGAGTCAGCTGCAGCAAACGCTGAAGTAGAAGTTCCAGAAGTAATGGTTGAAACAGAAGTAAACCGTATGCTTCAAGAATTCGAACAACGCTTACAAATGCAAGGTATGAACCTTGAGCTTTACTTCCAATTCTCAGGTCAAGACGAAAAAGCCTTACGTGACCAAATGAAGGAAGAAGCAGGAAATCGCGTGAAAATCAACTTAACTTTAGAAGCGATTGCTAAAGCGGAAAACCTTGAAGTATCAAACGAAGATGTAGACTCCGAGCTTGAGAAAATGGCTGGCATGTACAACATGACTGTTGACAGCATTAAACAAGCCCTTGGCGGTTTAGAAGGCATTAAAGCAGATCTTCAACTTAAAAAAGCAGTAGACTTTCTTGTTGAAAATAAGAAATAACTAAATCAATATGGCAAGGCGCGATTTTAATCGTGCCTTGTTTTATACATTTTTCAAATTACATATTATAATAAGTAGAGGGAAAGCTTTTTAACAAGCAGGAAAAAGTTCTCTCAAAGGCGAATAAATAATTTCCAAACGGCTTTAAGATTTATTTTGATATATAATGGTTAAGATTAATGAGTACATAGGTTTTTTAATTGAATGACACAAACAAAAGAAGAAAACATAATGGCGGAAAGCTTTTTATTTCCAGTCGATTGGCTTCATGTGTTACAATGCAAAATACATACCATTGAATATTTAGTAAAAAAGTTTTGTTTGTGTAATTCGCGGGCATTAAATATAGTTTTAACATGTTTTAAGGGGTGAAAGGTTTGTTTAAATTTAATGATGAAAAAGGACAATTAAAGTGTTCTTTCTGTGGCAAAACACAGGATCAAGTTCGAAAATTAGTTGCAGGGCCGGGAGTTTATATCTGTGATGAATGTATCGAGCTTTGCACAGAAATCGTTGAGGAAGAACTTGGGACAGAAGAAGAAGTAGAATTTAAAGATGTTCCAAAGCCGAAAGAAATCTGTGAAATTCTCAATGAATATGTCATCGGTCAGGACCAGGCGAAAAAATCGCTGTCGGTTGCGGTCTATAACCATTACAAGCGCATTAATTCTAACAGCAAAATTGATGATGTCGAGCTTTCAAAGAGTAATATTTGTATGATTGGACCAACAGGAAGCGGTAAAACATT
The DNA here is from genome assembly GCF_001026695.1 of Neobacillus vireti. Lineage (GTDB taxonomy): Bacteria > Bacillota > Bacilli > Bacillales > Cytobacillaceae > Neobacillus > Neobacillus vireti. Next base: position 13,787 of record NZ_LDNB01000015.1, on the reverse strand, counting down.
ATTAGCGCAAACATTAGCACGTATTCTGAATGTACCATTCGCAATTGCCGATGCTACTTCTCTTACTGAAGCGGGCTATGTCGGTGAAGACGTAGAGAACATTTTATTAAAATTGATTCAAGCGGCCGATTATGATGTGGAAAAAGCAGAAAAAGGGATTATTTATATTGATGAAATTGATAAAATTGCCCGAAAATCTGAAAATCCATCGATTACAAGAGATGTATCCGGTGAAGGTGTTCAGCAGGCGTTATTAAAAATTCTTGAAGGCACGGTGGCAAGTGTTCCGCCTCAAGGTGGCAGAAAGCATCCGCATCAAGAATTTATCCAAATCGATACAACAAATATTCTATTTATCTGCGGTGGAGCTTTTGACGGAATTGAACCGATTATCAAGCGCCGCTTAGGCCAAAAAGTAATTGGTTTTGGTTCAGGTCCAAAGCAGGAGGAGATTGGCCAAAAAGAGCTTCTTTCAAAGGTATTGCCTGAGGATTTACTCCGTTTTGGATTAATTCCGGAATTCATCGGTCGTCTTCCGGTTATTGCCAGCCTCGAGCAGCTTGATGAAGCGGCATTAATTGAAATTTTAACAAAGCCAAAAAATGCGCTTGTTAAACAATATCAAAAAATGCTGGAAATCGATGAAGTTGAGCTGGAATTCGAAGAAGGCGCATTGACTGAAATCGCTAAAAAAGCAATTGAACGTAAAACGGGTGCCCGTGGTCTACGTTCGATCATTGAAGGAATCATGCTTGATGTCATGTTTGATCTTCCATCACGTGATGATATTACCAAGTGTATCATTACAAAGGATACCGTTATCGAAAACAGTATTCCGAAGCTAGTTTTGGAAGACGGAACTGTTATTGAAGAAAAATCAGCTTAAACTGTACGGGACCTGGTCTTATGGCTGGGTCTTTTTGTTTGTGTGTTTTCCGTGTCAAAAATAAACAAAACCCTATGGGAATTAGACGAAAATCCATGAAAATGCATTTTGCTTTTTCCACAAAATGTCTAAATGGACAAAACCCTTTGGAAAATAGACAAAACCATTTGAAAAATAGACAAAACCATTTGAAAAATAGACAAAACCTCATTAAAATTCACGTTTATTTTTCCAATAAATGTCTAATTAGCCAAAACTCCATAAAAAATAGCCAAAACCCTTCGAAAAATAGCCAAAACCTCATAAAAAATAGCCAAAACCTCATAAAAAATAGCCATAACCGCTCAGAAAGTAGCCAAACTAAAAAATCCCCACTAAAAACCATCAGAAAGTTGGTCTTAAACCGATCCACCATCGGAATTTGTTTTTAATTTTGTGGTTTATTCCGCCAATCTGCAGGAAATACTTATTAATATATATTGAGTATGAAGTGCAGGAGGGAAATGTATGAGTTGGACGGGGATTGCCTTATTTATACAGCTATTTTTCGGAATAATCATAGGGCTGTATTTTTGGAATTTGCTAAGAAACCAGCGAACGCAAAAAGTATCCATTGATCGGGAATCCCGTAAGGAAATGGATCAGCTTCGCAAAATGAGAGCAATATCATTAACTGAACCATTAGCTGAGAAAGTTCGTCCTACAAGCTTCAAGGATATTGTAGGTCAAGAGGATGGGATAAAATCATTAAAAGCCGCTCTATGCGGACCAAATCCACAGCATGTGATTATTTACGGACCGCCGGGTATCGGGAAAACAGCAGCTGCCCGCCTCGTATTGGAGGAAGCAAAAAAGAATCAGAAATCACCTTTTAAGCCAGCTTCGGTTTTTATTGAATTAGATGCGACAACTGCACGATTCGATGAAAGAGGAATTGCCGACCCGCTTATTGGCTCTGTCCATGACCCGATTTATCAAGGGGCAGGAGCGATGGGACAAGCGGGAATACCACAGCCGAAACAGGGAGCGGTCACCAACGCTCATGGCGGAGTCCTTTTTATCGATGAAATCGGCGAATTGCACCCGATTCAAATGAACAAGCTGTTAAAAGTATTAGAGGATCGCAAGGTTTTCCTCGAAAGTGCCTATTATCACGAGGAAAATAATCAAATCCCTACACATATCCATGATATTTTTAAAAATGGGCTGCCCGCCGATTTTCGCTTAATTGGGGCAACAACAAGGACTCCGAGCGAAATTCCACCCGCCATCCGTTCGCGTTGTATGGAGGTTTTCTTTCGCGATTTAACTCAGGAAGAAATTGTAAGTGTAGCCAAGAAGGCGGCTGAAAAAGTAAACCTGAAAATTAATGATACAGGTGTGAATACCTTGTCTACATATGCGCGAAATGGCCGTGAGACGGTTAATATGATCCAAATTGCTGCCGGACTTGCCATTACCGAAGACCGCACATATATCAAGGACGAAGATATTGAGTGGGTCATCCATTCCAGCCAGATGACGCCGCGGATGGAAAGAAAAATAAATGATATCTCCCACGTGGGCCTTGTAAATGGACTTGCTGTATATGGGCCGAATTCCGGTGCCTTGCTCGAAATTGAAGTGACTGTAATCCCTGCTAAGGACAAGGGAACCATCAATATTACCGGTATCGTCGAAGAAGAAAGCATTGGCGGTCAAGGGAAATCGATTCGTCGAAAAAGCATGGCCCGCGGTTCAATTGAAAATGTTATTACCGTTTTACGTTCGATGGGTGTGCCTGCAAACGATTATGATATCCACGTTAACTTCCCGGGCGGGGTTCCGATAGACGGCCCATCGGCGGGAATTGCGATGGCGACCGGGATTTATTCCGCCATTTATAAAATCCCGATTGATAACACGGTTGCAATGACCGGTGAAATCAGTATTCATGGTAATGTGAAACCAATCGGCGGTGTCTATCCGAAAGTGAAGGCGGCAAAAAAGGCTGGCGCCAAAATTGTAATCATTCCAGAAGAAAATATGCAAACCATTTTGAATGAGATTGACGGTATCCGGATTGTTCCAGTTACCCATCTCCATCAAGTTTTTGAACTGGCACTGGTGAATGCCTATCCGAAAAAAGAAATGATTGACTTCTCGAAAAAAGATGCCATTACTGCCTCGATCGATTTCTCAAAAAAAGAAACGATTTAATTACATACTCCGGTTTGTTTTCAAACAAGCAAACCGGAGTTTTTTCGTGTAAATAGAAACGTAAAGGAAGAAATCTGATTAGTTGGGGAAAATAAAGTTATCTTGAAAAAGTGAATACGAATCACACTAAAAATAGACACTTAAAAACAAATGAGATAGAATTGTACAAAGACTATTCAACAAAAATTGATTTGTATATGGAGGTGCAGTATTTTGGCGAATAAAAACGAATTGACCGTCCCCCTCCTGCCACTTCGAGGATTGCTTGTCTATCCAACAATGGTGCTTCATTTAGATGTAGGCCGCGAAAGATCGGTGCAGGCACTCGAAAAGGCAATGGTAGGCGACCATTTAATATTCTTAACAACTCAAAAAGATGTCTCAATCGATGAGCCGTCCGAAGAAGACTTATACAAGCTGGGAACGCTAACAAAGGTTAAGCAAATGCTAAAACTGCCAAACGGCACGATTAGAGTACTAGTTGAAGGTCTAAACAGAGCGGAAATTGTCTCAATTTATGAAGAAGAAGATTATTACTCCGTCCAAATTGTCACTTATGAGGATGCGGTTACAAAAGATGTCGAAGACCAAGCCTTAATGAGAACAATGCTTGATTATTTCGAACAATACATAAAATTATCGAAAAAAATATCGGCAGAAACATATGCCTCTGTTACCGACATTGAGGAACCTGGCAGAATGGCGGATATTATTGCTTCCCACCTACCAATCAAGCTAAAGGAAAAGCAAGAAATCCTTGAGACAATTGATGTCAAACAAAGGGTAAACAGGGTAATTGACACCATCCACAATGAAAAAGAAGTTCTTAATCTTGAAAAGAAAATTGGACAGCGTGTCAAGCGATCGATGGAAAGAACGCAAAAGGAATATTATTTGCGTGAACAAATGAAGGCGATTCAGAAGGAGTTAGGCGATAAAGAAGGCAAAACAGGCGAAATCGCCGAACTCACGAAAAAAATCGAGCAAGCAGGCATGCCTGAACATGCTCTTAAAGCAGCTCTGAAAGAACTGGATCGCTACGAAAAGGTACCGACAAGTTCTGCAGAAAGTGCTGTCATTCGCAATTATATTGATTGGCTGATTTCGATCCCTTGGTCAAAAAAGACTAAAGACGATATTAATATTAATCGTGCTGAAAAGGTTTTAAATCAAGACCATTACGGCCTTGAAAAAGTAAAGGAACGGGTTCTCGAATATTTAGCTGTTCAAAAACTGACCAATTCCCTAAAAGGGCCGATTCTTTGTCTTGCCGGACCTCCGGGTGTTGGTAAAACAAGCCTTGCGCGCTCAATCGCCACATCGCTTAACCGTCACTTTGTCCGGATATCACTTGGCGGTGTCCGTGACGAGTCAGAAATTCGCGGTCATCGCAGAACGTACGTCGGAGCAATGCCAGGCCGCATCATTCAAGGAATGAAAAAAGCAGGAACGATTAACCCCGTCTTTTTGTTAGACGAAATCGATAAAATGTCGAGCGATTTCCGCGGGGATCCATCAAGCGCAATGCTTGAGGTCCTAGATCCCGAACAGAATCGGAATTTTAGCGACCATTATATAGAAGAAACTTACGATTTATCAAAAGTCATGTTCATTGCCACAGCTAATAATCTATCAACAATCCCTGCTCCGCTGTTAGATAGAATGGAAATCATTACTATCTCCGGCTATACGGAGCTGGAAAAAGTTCATATTTGCCGTGATCACTTGCTTCCGAAGCAGGTCGCAGAAAATGGACTTACAAAAGGAATTATACAAGTTCGTGATGATGCTATCCTTAAAATCGTCCGATATTACACACGTGAGGCTGGGGTTCGAAGCTTAGAACGCCAAATGGCAACCATCTGCCGGAAAACGGCGAAAATCATTGTCGCTGGTGAGAAGAAACGTGTCATTATTACTGAAAAGAATCTTGAAGAATTTTTAGGGAAACCGAGGTTCCGCTATGGAATGGCGGAGGCGGAAGACCAAGTTGGGGTGGCAACAGGTCTAGCTTATACAACCGTTGGCGGCGACACCCTGCAAATCGAGGTATCGCTATCACCGGGAAAAGGTAAGCTTGTTCTAACCGGTAAACTTGGTGACGTTATGAAAGAATCAGCTCAGGCAGCTTTTAGCTATATTCGTTCGAAGGCAAAGGAATTGGGGATTGAAAAAGATTTTCATGAAAAATATGATATCCATATTCACGTTCCCGAAGGTGCGGTTCCGAAGGACGGGCCTTCAGCCGGAATTACCATGGCTACGGCACTAGTTTCTGCTTTAACGGGCAGACCAATCCGGCGCGAGGTAGGAATGACAGGCGAGATTACGTTAAGAGGCAGAGTACTTCCGATTGGCGGGTTAAAAGAGAAAACACTCAGTGCCCATCGAGCAGGTCTGACGAAGGTTATTCTTCCGAAAGACAATGAAATGGATATCGATGACATTCCGGAAAGTGTCCGTAACGAATTGGAATTTGTCCCGGTAACCCATTTGGATGAAGTTCTAAAGCATGCCCTTTTAGAAGGTGGAAGAGAATGAAGGTAGTCAGTTCAGATATTGTAATAAGTGCGGTTAAACCGGAACAGTACCCGGAAACAGCATTGCCCGAATTTGCGCTCGCTGGGCGCTCAAATGTCGGCAAGTCTTCTTTTATCAATAAGATGCTCAATCGAAAGGGCTTAGCGCGGATTTCTTCAAAGCCCGGTAAAACACAAACATTAAACTTCTTTCTTATTAATGAAGTGCTTCACTTTGTAGATGTCCCGGGCTATGGGTATGCAAAGGTTTCAAAGACGGAGCGTGCCGCATGGGGAAAGATGATTGAGACTTATTTTACGACTCGTGAGCAGCTAAAGGCAGCTGTTTTGATTGTTGATTTGCGCCATCCGCCTACTGCAGACGATGTGATGATGTATGAATTTTTAAAGCATTACGACATCCCTTGCGTCATAATTGCAACAAAGGCGGATAAAATTCCTAAGGGAAAATGGCAAAAACATTTAAAGGTAACAAAAGAGACATTAGACCTTGATGCTAACGACCATATTATCGTCTTCTCCTCAGAAACAGGTGAAGGAAAAGATAAAGCGTGGTCGATTCTAGAGAGCTATATGTGAAAAAACGCCGGGCGCAATGCGCTCGGCGGTTATTTTTTCTTTTTTAGTAGAAAATAAATACCAATAACGATTAACAGAGCAGGCCAAAATTTCCAGATGAAGCTCATTCCATTTTGGAGCAAACCAAAGTATCCGGCAATTTTATCATAAAATAGCAGCATGACTGATAAAATGAGAAAGAGAAAAGCCTGAAACAACCCAGTGCCGGTCTTTTGAAACCGAAGAAAAAATCCAATTGAAATAATCAAGATTAACATGCCGATATGATTCTCCGGCCAGAACGACACACGGCCGGCAAGATAGAATTGAAGACCCAATCCAGCCATAATGACCCCGGGAAGAACGGCCTCGTAATCCTTAGCCAAATACCCTTGCCCTAAAAAGGCGGCACCAACAATGATGATCAGGGTAGGCCATGTTGAAATTTGTTGAAAAAAGCTCAATCCAGTTTGCTGTAATAAAAAATATCCGCCAAATCCAATCAGGATTATTCCAGGGAATATTCGCTGGTTTTTCATCACTTAACACCGCTTCCAGTAAGGTTCACTTGAATCATGTCTGTTTTTTTGATACTGTACATAGGGAAGTATATAAACATATCCTATTCAATTTCTAATATTACCACAATAGTTTCGTTTTCTGTTCACATTTAACGGGTAAAAGTCGAAATTGCTCGTGATATAATTTTACTAGTTGAAACTGTATTATTTAGTGGGGGTGTCCAAAACATATGCATATATTAGTGCTCGGTCTTAATTATAAAACTGCCCCTGTAGAAATCCGTGAGCGGTTGACCTTTAATGAAGCCGATCTTGTGGATGCCATTAAGAAGTTAAACTCCAAAAAAAGCATCCTGGAAAATATCATCTTGTCTACGTGTAATCGAACGGAAATTTATGCGGTTGTTGACCAGCTCCATACAGGCCGCTATTATATGAAAGAATTTCTGTCCGAATGGTTCGGAATGGAACAGCAAGAATTTTCGCCATTTTTATTTGTTTACGAAGACGATGGTGCGGTAGAACATTTATTCAATGTGACTTGCGGCTTGAACTCCATGGTTTTAGGGGAAACGCAAATCCTTGGACAGGTACGGACGAGCTTCATGTCAGCTCAAGCGGAAGAAACGACTGGGTCCGTGTTTAACCACTTGTTTAAACAGGCAATTACCTTGGCAAAACGCGGTCACTCAGAAACAGAGATTGGTGCAAATGCCGTTTCTGTCAGCTATGCAGCGGTGGAACTTGCGAAGAAAATCTTCGGCTCCCTTTCTGGAAAGCATGTATTGATTTTTGGAGCGGGAAAAATGGGCGAACTCGCAGCCCAAAACTTGCACGGTAACGGCGTGAAAAAAGTAACAGTCATCAATCGGACGTATGATAAAGCGAAGGCGCTTGCGAGCCGTTTTAATGGTGAAGCAAAAACAGCAGCTGAATTGGAGAAGTCACTGGTGGAGGCAGATATCCTCATCAGCTCGACTGGTGCAAAAGACTTCGTCATTTCAAAAGAAATGATGGCAAAGGTCGAAAAGAAGCGCAAGGGCAAACCGTTATTTATGGTTGACATAGCTGTACCGCGCGACTTGGACCCTAGAATAGCCGAGCTTGAAAACATCTTTTTATATGATATTGACGATCTAGAAGGAATTGTCGAGGCCAATTTACAAGAGCGTAAGAAAGCAGCTGAAAAAATCGGGCTCATGATTGAAAAAGAAATTGTGGATTTTAACCAGTGGCTGGGAACGCTCGGTGTAGTTCCGGTTATTTCCGCTCTTAGGGAAAAGGCTTTAGCGATTCAGGCGGAAACAATGGATAGCTTGGAGCGAAAACTGCCAAACTTAACGGACCGGGATATTAAAGTGTTAAATAAACATACAAAGAGTATCATCAACCAACTCTTAAAGGATCCGATTTTACAAGCAAAAGAATTGGCTGCAAGACCCGATGCTGATCAGGCGATGGGTTTATTTATGAAAATATTTAATATTGAAGAGCAGGCCCAGGAACAACATTCGAAAGCAGCCGAAACCAATAACATGCCGGTCCAAGAAGTTCAGGCTTCCTTTCGGTCATAGAGGGGGTCTCGTCTATGTTTGAAGTCTTCATGACAAGGATTCATGAATTAACAGTAGTCGTTTACGCCATCAGTGTACTGCTTTATTTCTTTGATTTCCTACATCATAACCGGAAGGCAAACCGTATTGCCTTCTGGTTACTTGCATTTGTATGGATATTGCAAACCGTTTTTCTATCTTCCTATATGATAAGAACAGGCAGGTTCCCTGTGTTAACAATCTTTGAGGGACTCTATTTTTATGCTTGGGTATTAGTCACATTGTCACTTGGGATAAATCGGTTATTGCGGGTCGACTTTATCGTTTTTTTTACGAATATACTCGGCTTTATCGTCATGGCGATTCATACCTTTGCCCCGATGCAATATCATTCCCATATCATGGCCAAACAGCTTGTGTCTGAACTGCTGTTAATCCATATCACAATGGCAATTCTGTCTTACGGTGCCTTTTCATTGTCGTTTGTCTTTTCGACGTTATACCTGCTTCAGTACGATTTATTAAAGAGAAAAAAATGGGGAACCAGACTCATTAGACTCGCAGATTTAGAGAAGCTAGAAAGATTATCCTACATATTGGCAGTCATCGGTGTTCCCATGCTGCTCCTGAGCCTTATTCTCGGTCTGCAGTGGGCGTTTCTAATGGTTCCGGGAATGCCATGGTACGATATGAAAATTATCGGCTCATTCATATTGTTGACGGCTTATAGCATTTTCCTATACCTGCGGATTGTGAAAAACCTGTCCGGCAGAAAATTAGCGATTTGGAATACGGCATCTTTTTTAATTGTTATCATTAACTTTTTCTTATTTGGTCAATTATCATCCTTTCATTTATGGTACGCATAAGAAAAGCGAAGGCGCCCGTTTAGCGGCGCTGGAGCTGGACAATACTCAAAGTCGAATGATATAGATTTTTGTAATGAAATCATAGGAGGCAATCATGCGAAAAATTATTGTAGGTTCCAGACGAAGCAAGTTGGCATTAACACAAACAAATTGGGTAATGGACCAGTTGAAGAAGCTTGATCCATCCTTCGAATTTGAAGTGAAAGAAATCGTAACAAAAGGCGATCAAATCCTTGATGTTACCCTTTCGAAGGTGGGCGGTAAAGGGTTGTTTGTAAAGGAAATCGAGCAGGCGATGCTTGATAAAGAGATTGATATGGCTGTTCATAGTATGAAAGATATGCCGGCTGTATTGCCGGAGGGTCTCACTATCGGCTGTATTCCTTTCCGTGAAGACCACCGCGATGCCCTTATTTCAAAAGGTCACGTGAAATTAAACGATTTGAAGCCAGGTGCAATCATCGGCACGAGCAGCCTGCGCCGCAGTGCTCAGTTGTTAGCACAACGCCCAGATTTAGAGATTAAATGGATCCGCGGCAATGTCGATACACGATTAGCAAAACTAGAGACTGAGGAATACGATGCGATTATTTTAGCGGCGGCAGGTCTTTCCCGCCTTGGCTGGGCTTCTGACGTAGTAACTGAATTTTTGGATGCTGACCTTTGTATTCCTGCCGTTGGCCAAGGGGCATTATCGATTGAATGCCGTGAAGACGATAAAGATCTACTAGAACTGTTTGAAAAATTCACCTGCAAAAAAACAGAAAGAGCCGTTCGTGCCGAGCGCGCCTTCCTGCAAAAAATGGAGGGCGGCTGTCAGGTGCCGATAGCTGGTTTTGCTCGTGTTGAAGAGAACGATGAAGTGGTCTTAAATGTATTGGTTGCTTCTCCTGAAGGCCAAGAAATTTTCAAAGAAGAACTTAGAGGGCAAAATCCAGAAGAGCTTGGCAATCAAGCTGCAGAACTTTTAATTAAAAGAGGAGCCAAGGACCTGATTGAAAAGGTCAAACGGGAGCTCGAGGGTCAATGATAAAATCCTTGCCATTGCTTGACAAGAAAGTTCTTGTTCCAAGAGGAAAAGATCAAGCAGGCTCCTTCTCCAAGCTTGTTGAAAGGGCTGGAGGGATTCCGATTGAAATCCCTCTGATTGCCTTTCGTCCGCTTGAAAAAAACGAGCGTCTTCTAGAAGCAATGAAGGTCCTTGATACATATGACTGGATTATTTTTACGAGCAATGTTACGGTCGAAACCTTCTTTTCTTTTTATGAAGAGGCTGGTGTCGATTTTCCAAAGATCGCTGTGATTGGGAAAAGGACGGCAGAGGTCTTGCAGGAGCGGGGGCTTCGTGCAGAATTCGTCCCCTCTGCATATGTGGCGGAAGTATTTGCTGAAGAGTTCTTGCCTTATATCCACAGTGGTTCCCGGGTCTTGCTGCCGAAAGGAAATCTCGCCCGTGAATATATTGCCAGCACCTTGTCAAGTGTTGGTGCTTTGGTTGATGAGGTCGTCATTTATGAAACATTCATGCCGGAAGAGAGCCGGGTAAAGCTCGCAGGAATGCTGACCGATAACCAGCTTGATATCCTGACGTTTACAAGCCCATCGACGGTCGATCATCTGATGAAAGTTGTGAAGGAATATCAACTGGAAGAGGAACTGCAAAAATGTGTAATCGGCTGCATCGGACCTGTAACGGAGAAGAAACTACATGGATATGGATTGACAGTTCATGCTTCTCCAGAGGAGTACACCGTGGCAGAAATGATTAAAAGCTTGATAGCTTATTTAGAGGTATCTGAGGATTGAGGTGGCGGCTGAGCCGCCAGTAAAGTGACATTTTCCGCGAGTAAAGTGGGGGTATCCACTAGTAAACGGGTGCAGCCCGCCAGTAAAGTGGTGGTATTCGCCAGTAAACGGGTGCAGCTCGCCAGTAAAGTGGTGGTATTCGCCAGTAAACGGGCGTTATCCGCCAGTAAATTGGCGCTATTCGCCAGTAATGGCGCTGTACGCTAGTAAAGTGGTGTCAACCGCCAGTAAAGCAGCATTTTCCGCCAGTAAACAGGCGCCATCCGCCAGTAAAACAGCGCACTACAAATAAGGTAATTTTTTCGGGGGGTATTTATATAATGGAATTACAATTTTCACGTCATCGCAAACTGCGTTCAAGTGCCAATATGCGCGCACTTGTCAGAGAGAATCATTTAAGAGCGGAGGATTTCATTTATCCGTTATTTATCTATGAAGGTGAAAACATCCGTAACGAGGTTTCATCAATGCCTGGTGTTTTCCAAGTATCGCTGGATCACCTTCAAGCGGAGATGGAAGATATCGTCGCACATGGGATTAAGTCGGTCCTCCTTTTTGGCATTCCGAAAACAAAGGATGCGTGCGGCGAGCAGGCATATCATGAACATGGCATCGTTCAGGAAGCGACACGTTTCATTAAAGAAAAATTTCCGGAAATCATCGTTGTTGCCGATACATGCCTGTGTGAGTATACAGACCACGGTCACTGCGGAGTGGTCGAAGGTGAAAAGATCCTTAACGACCAATCGCTGGAACTACTCGTAAAAACAGCAGTGGCCCAGGCGAAAGCAGGAGCAGATATTATTGCACCATCGAACATGATGGACGGCTTCGTGGCAGCGATTCGCGCCGGTTTAGATGAAGCTGGGTATACCGATATACCAATCATGTCGTATGCAGTTAAATATGCATCCGCATTTTACGGACCTTTCCGTGAAGCGGCAGAGGGCGCACCGCAGTTTGGCGATCGCAAGACATATCAAATGGATCCGGCAAACCGCATGGAAGCATTCAGAGAAGCAGAATCCGATGTCGCAGAAGGGGCAGATTTTTTAATCATTAAGCCTGGAATGCCTTACCTTGATATTGTTCGTGATGTGAAAAATAACTTTAATTTACCTGTCGTTGTCTACAACGTCAGCGGTGAATATTCAATGGTTAAAGCAGCTGCACTAAACGGCTGGATCGATGAGAAAAAGACCGTGCTAGAAATGCTTATCGGCATGAAGCGAGCTGGTGCAGATCTAATCATTACCTACGCGGCAAAAGATGCCATTCGCTGGTTAAAAGAAGACGAATAAACATTATTTGAAAAGAGGGAATAGAATGCGTTCGTATACAAAATCGATTGAAGCATTTAAAGAAGCCCAAAACCTAATGCCCGGCGGTGTGAACAGCCCGGTTCGTGCCTTTAAATCCGTTGACATGAGTCCGATTTTTATGGAAAGAGGCAAAGGGTCAAAAATCTATGATATCGACGGCAACGAATATATTGATTACGTCCTTTCATGGGGTCCGCTCATTTTAGGACACTCCAACGACCGTGTTGTCGAAGCGTTGAAAAAAACAGCAGAACAAGGGACAAGCTTTGGAGCTCCGACCTTATTAGAAAATAAATTAGCCAAGCTAGTAATCGAACGCGTGCCCTCGATTGAAGTAGTACGGATGGTCAATTCAGGTACAGAAGCAACGATGAGCGCACTTCGTTTAGCTCGCGGCTATACTGGCCGCAACAAGATTTTGAAATTTGAAGGCTGCTATCACGGCCACGGCGATTCATTATTGATTAAAGCTGGCTCAGGCGTGGCTACACTTGGCTTGCCTGACAGTCCTGGGGTGCCGGAAGGGGTAGCCTCAAATACGATTACCGTTCCTTACAATGACCTGGAAAGTGTAAAATTTGCCTTCGAACAATTTGGCGAAGATATCGCTTGTATAATTGTTGAACCTGTTGCCGGTAACATGGGGCTAGTCCCGCCGCTTCCAGGCTTCTTAGAAGGTCTGCGTGAGCTAACTTCAGCAAACGGGTCTTTACTGATTTTTGATGAAGTTATGACTGGCTTCCGGGTTGGCTACAATTGTGCACAAGGTTATTTCAATGTCACACCAGACATTACCTGCCTCGGCAAAGTAATCGGTGGCGGACTTCCTGTTGGCGCATACGGCGGTAAAGCGGAAATCATGCAGCAAATCGCTCCGAGCGGTCCGATTTATCAAGCGGGAACCCTCTCAGGAAACCCATTAGCGATGACGGCAGGACTTGAGACATTAAGTCAATTAACACCTGAGCACTATCAGGAATTTATTCGCAAAGGCGACATGCTTCAAAAAGGCTTTGAGGCAGCTGCTAAAAAATACGAGGTACCAATTACCTTTAACCGTGCTGGTTCGATGATTGGCTTCTTCTTTACAAATGAGGAAGTTATCAACTATGACATAGCAAAACAGTCTAATTTGAAATTCTTTGCTGCGTACTATCGGGAAATGGCTAATCAAGGAATATTCTTGCCGCCTTCACAGTTTGAAGGATTGTTCTTATCTACCGAGCACTCCGATGAAGATATTGAAAAAACAATTCAAGCAGCGGAGGTTGCTTTCTCAAGGCTTAAATAAAAATTTGTTCAAACTGCACCCACTCGCTTTGTGGGTGTATTTTTTATTGCCAGAGCCAGTCCACGGACTGGCTTTTAAATTGACCTATTTTGTGCGGACGAAAGCAGTTTGGCGGAATTCGCCTCAAGTTTGGCGAAATAACAATCAAACTTGGCGAAAATCAATCCCCAAGTTGGCGATATAAATTCAAAAGTTGGCGAGATTCTAGTTCAAATCGGCGAAATCCCCTCGAACATTCAACA
>NZ_LDNB01000014.1 GCF_001026695.1 Neobacillus vireti | reverse complement strand
TATCCCAGTCTTACAGGCAGGTTGCCCACGTGTTACTCACCCGTCCGCCGCTAACCATTGGGAGCAAGCCCCCAAAGATTCGCTCAACTTGCATGTATTAGGCGCCAGCGTTNAAGAAAGTTGATTAGCTCATAAAAGTTACGTTGGCTTAGTTTTATAAAAAACTAAAAAATATTGTTTGTTGACGTTTTTGTTTGTTTAGTTTTCAAAGAACAAGTTCTTGTTACTTCGTTTGAAGCAACTATATTAGAATAACATTTTAAGTTGTTAATGTCAACAACTTTTTTATGTTATTCGCCGTCTTGCTGACGACTTTTCATATATTACAGGAGATTAATAGATTGGTCAATACCTTTTCTAAAGTTTTTTTAAAATAGGAGACAAAAGTTTTTCTTCCCATTCAACCGTAGAAAAATGATTTAACGACTAATATATAGTAGAGATTTAATTTAATGCCCTCTGTAACCCTTGTAACCAAACTGTAAATTTCTTCGTATAACCCTTGAGTGGAAAGGTTTTTGATCATACAACGAAGTGTACTGGGATATTTCACCACAAGGACTCGTCTCTATAATATGTTAAACTCGGTTGCGAGAAGAACTATAACACTTCAGGAGGTAAACGATGAAAAAACGTTTAGTTACAACTACATTAGCAATCACACTTGGTTTGGGTACTTTTGGAGCGGCTCCTACCGCTATTAATCCAATAAAGGTTTCAGCTGCAACCGTTAATCCACAAAACAACCAACTAGCTGTCGAAGCAAAGGCAGATCAATTAATTCAAACCGGTAAGAGTTTAATAGGAAAGGCAACTTACAGTACGTCAGAGTATAAATCAACTTACCCTTACAAATTTTCATGTGCAACGTTCATTGATTATATTTTTAAACAGAATGGAGTAGATCTTGCTACTTATAATGAAAATTATATGGTGCAGCAAGGGACATACGTTCCAAGAAATCAATTACAAAAAGGGGATTTAGTATTCTTTAAAAGTAAAAAAACAGGCACGGATCCCGATCATGTAGGGATGTATATTGGCGACAATAAAGTAATTCATATGGCTGACTCAAAACAAAATATTGTGATTGCTGATATGAATAGTAAGCCATATTATACAGATGCTTACTTTTCTGCCCGCAGAGTATTACCAAGCTTACTCCCTTCAAACCCAGCAACAAAAGGTGAAAAAATCGTTGAACAATCCTTTAATTTAATGAAAAAAGTGACCATGGGCAGTGTGAATGATGAAAAAGCAATGAAGTTCACAGGGACAGGCTTTGTTAACTATGTTTATAAAACAAATGGCGTTAATTTAGGAACAACTAATATAAAAGAACAAATGAAACTCGGCACAACCGTTTCACGAGCAAACTTAAAGAAAGGTGATTTAATCTTTTTTAATAGTACTATCGGTTCAAGCACACCGTCTACAGTAGCCATTTACGCAGGTGATCACAGAATTATTATTCCCAATTCAAACGGTATCCTGACTAGAGTTCTGTTTGTTGATTATTATGATCAGCATTATATTACGGCAAAACGTGTTTTCACTGACAGTGTTGCACCAAAAGTGACGCAGCCTACAGCAAGTACTTTACCAGCTGATAAAGTTGTCGATTTTGCTTCCAGTCTTATCGGGAAAGCAAAATTCGGGTATTCTTACAATGAAAATAACTTAACATTTACAGGTGCCGGTTTTACCTACTATGTATATAAAAATCAAGGAATTGATTTAAAATATAAACTTGCAAGCCAACAGGCTCAAATGGGTAAAGCAGTCCAAAAAGCTAATCTTCAAAAGGGGGATCTCTTGTTCTTCTCTACAGATAATAGCGGTTCTAAAATTACACAAACCGGAATTTATATTGGAGGAAATCAATTTATCACACTCCATACTTCCGGCAGTGCAGTTAAAGAAAGTCTAGACTCTGTTTGGGCTAAGAACAACTATGCTGGAGCAAGACGTGTTCTTTAATTATGTAATGAGAACGACCAGAAGCATTCGATGCGATATTAGCATCGAATGCTTCTTTGTTCTTAGATTAGTTATCCTTTTTTAAGCTGTTCGCAAAATTAATCATGGACCGACTTGACATTGGCCCCTTAATAAGTAGGATTGCGTTACTATCAAGTACAGGCTCTAAAACTTCTTTAAGGCCATTGACATTTTGAAACATATGGATATCGGCCTTACTACCGTCTTTTTTCGCTTGTCTTGCTATTTCTTCAGCCTTACTGCCGATTGTAATCAGCGTGTGGATGTTTCTCTTTGCGACCATAGTGCCAATTTCTCGATGATACTTCTTTTCAAAATTTCCTAATCTATTAATATCGCCTAGCACAAGAATGACATTTTTACCCTCGCCAAGGGAATCAAGCACCTTTAATGCCGCTTCTACTGAAGTGGGATTATTTGTCCAAGTATCATCTATAATCGTACTACCGCCGAACCCCTTTGCAAATTCCAGATGCCTTACCATATTTTTATAAGTAGAAAGACGAGATATTCCTTCCTCAATATCCATTCCCATCTCGTTCACAGCCGCTAGTGCAGCAAGTGCGTTAAATACTTGGTGCTCGCCATAGCCAGGGATAAAAGCTTCGTACGTACGATTTGACACATGTAACAGAAATTTCATTCCATTATTGACAAACTTCATTGCGGAAGCTCTGAAATCAGCCTTCATATCGGTTCCAAAATAAATAATCTTTCCTTTAAATGAATGCAGCGACACTTTTTTAGTATTTTCATCATCCGCATTTAAAATCAATGTACCGCCTTTTTTCACTCCGTCCACTATTTCAGCCTTTGCTTTTATATATCCTTCAAGATTCCCGCACCCATCTAAATGATGGACGCCAATCGTGGTAATAATTCCAATTGTCGGTTGATAAATCATACACTGATGCTTTATGTTCCCAGAATTCCCCAGTCCATGTTCAAAAACAGCTGCATCTGTTTTATCATCAATCCCCATCAGATAGGGTAATGATCTTCGTGGTTCATTCTTGCTGCTTTCGGAGGCTTGAACATTTTGATCCTTGCTCAAAATATGTTTAATCATATCTTTCGTTGTTGTTTTTCCGCATGTTCCTGTTATGGTCACCACCGGGATTTGAAAAAGGCCTCGGTAATACTCGATAAATTTCCAGTATGCCTGTACAAGGCTGTCAACTTTGATAACGGACGTATTCGGAAGAGCCATTTTCAATTCCGACTCAGGCTTATCCGAAATCACTAGAGATGGTCCCTTATTATTAATCGCAGTCCAGTTAATTGTATCGTCCCTGCTAACAAACATTAGCGTATACCGCTTTGTATGTTCATGACGATTATAGTAAATAACGTCTCTTACCTTCCAATTTTCCAGACCGCTAACTAATTTACCTTTCAGTAACTGTCGAATGTCTTTTACTAGTAAAGGTTGCAATCAACTTCCTCCTTTCTTCTGAATATCATATGAAAACCCAATTCATAATGTATAGGTATTGAATAGGAATATGCTAATTTCTTCATGGGCTCGGTGGAGGCAGGGTCACACTCATGGAAAGAAGGAGATTTAATCTTGTTTGGCTTTCGATATATTCTGATAAATTGGTTTTCTAGGACAGAAATATTCCCCTCTTATACTAGGACAGAAATATTCCCCTCTTATACAAAGAATGTAAAAGGAGGGCTATATCTTCTTTCGTAATTTAGATGCCAATTCAATCATTGGTTTGCTATACATATCCCCTTTAATCAGGACAATTGTATTTTCATCAACGATTTCTTTTAAAAGATCATAAACAAGGGTGCTATTGTTAAATGAATAGACCGTTGAAGTCGTTCCTATTTTTAATAAGTAATCAGCCATAATACGGGCGTGGAAACCTATCGTAATGAGAACATCAACATCTGACTCGCTTATAATTTCCCCTGCCTGTTCATGAATGACGTATCCCCAAGATCCTAAATCCGTAATAGTTCCTAAAATAGCCACCTTCTTTTTCGATTCTCCAACTTCACTTAACACCTTTAAAGCGGCCTTTAATGACGTGGTTGTTAGGCTCCATGTGTCATCAAGGATCGTAGCGCCATTAAGTCCTTCACGTACTTGAAGATGCTTATTTAGATTTTTATATGTTTTTAATCGATCTGCCGCTTCCAGAAGATCAATTCCTATTTCATGGACAGCTGCAAGTGCGGCAAGTGCATTATAAACTTGTTGCTCGCCATAGCCTGGAACGAAAACAGAGTAGTTTTTCTCCTCGTGTTGGACATTAAATTCCATCCCGTCTTTACAATATTTAATACCAGCTGCTTTAAAGTGGCAGGATGGATCGATGCCAACTTTTATGATCCGTCCAAGATAATTGGATAAATCTATTTTTTTCGTGTTATCATCTTCCGAATTAATAATAAGTACACTTGATTGATCAAGTATTTTTGCCATTTCTGCTTTTGCCTGGATATAGCCTTCTAGCGTTTTACAGTAATTCAAGTGGTGTGCGCCTATGTTTGTAATAATGCCGATAGTCGGTTTAAAATACTCCCCTGCTTTTAGCACATCTCCAGGTGCTCCAACCGCTGTTTCAAATACAGCTGCTTCTGTGTCATCATCAATGCTAAGGAGGTATTGTAAGTGAGCTGTTCGAGAATTATTGGTACTATTTGTAGCTGTAATTGTTTTTTTAGCTGAAAGAATATGACTAATCATATCTTTTGTCGTTGTTTTTCCTGCTGTCCCTGTTATAGCTACAACAGGAATATGAAAAAGGCTTCGGTAGTACTTTACAAATTTCCAATAAGCTTCTTCCACATCCTTGACCATTATGATTGTTAAATTCTTAAATTGTTCACTCCTGCTAATGGTTTGGTCTGTTACAAGCACTAAAGGGAAATATACTTCTAGCTTTTTCAAATTGACAACTTTTCTCCTTAAAAAAAGAATGGTATTTTGATTCTTTATTTGTTTATGTCGGTATGCGCCAAAATGAACAATTACATCATCAGACCCTTGAATCAAGTCACCGGAAAAGATAGTTCTGATACACTCGACCGATAAGGGCTTCATTTACTATCACACTCCTTTCTCATAATCATCATATGTGCGCGTTTTCAACTTGCTTGTACATATGGATTAATATTGGTGTCCTTTTAAAAGATTGTTTTCTGCTGACCCATTTTACAGGATACATAACCATACAAAAAACGGTTTAATTCATACTTATATAACGAGTTGTACAAATGAAGTTTATTTTAGGGAGTGGAACGTTTGAAAACGATTATTTTTATCGGCACAAATAAATCTGGATCGAGTAGAGAAGCGATTAAAGCAGCAGAGCGACTCGGTTTTTTTACAGTTGTTTTCACGAATAATGAAAAACAATTAGAACAACGGAAAGAGTACACGGATGTTCATGAGATGATTTTTGTTAATACGAATAATCTTTCAGAAATGAAAGGTGAAATCAGAAAATTGCAATTAAAAGGAAAGGATATTAAGACGATTGTCAGTTTTATTGATTCTAGTGTCCATAGTGCCGCCATTCTTTGTGATGAATTTTGTAAGAATGATATTTCGTCTGAAGCCATTTCAAAAATGGAAAATAAAGAGGCAACAAGATTTTTTCTAAGTGAACAACCATACACCCCTAATTTTTTTATTATCACTAAAGGCAAAGAGATTCCAGTCAAAAAGATAGACAAAGATCTAACATTTCCGGTCATGGTGAAATCCGCTAAATCAACAGGTTCTAAAGATGTGATATTCGTGGATAAAAAGGAAAAATTAGAAAAACAGGTAGAAAAATTGCAAGAAAAGAACCCCGATGAAGCAATTATTATTGAAGAATATATTGACGGAAACCAATATTTAGTCGAGGCGCTCATATACAACAACAAGATTATGATTGCTGGCATTTTCGAACAAGAAATTACGCAGGGTAAAAGATTTATTATTACAGGTTATGGTGTACTTGCGGAAGTTCCCAATCAAATAAAAGCAGGAATTGAAGAGGTCCTGCAATCTATCATTTCCCAGTTCGGAATTAAGAATGGCGCCCTTCATCTTGAAATACGTCGGACAAAAGACGGCTGGAAACTCATTGAAATCAACCCAAGAATTTCTGGTGGTGCAATGAATGATATGATCCTAGCTGCATTTGGGTTTAATTTAGTAGAAGAAACTCTTAAATTATATTTAGGAGAAATTCCGTCACTAAAACCAAAATGTACGAATTACGTATTTACGCAGCACGTCATTATTTCGAAAAAGGGAATATTAGAAAAGGTTACGGGAAAAAGGAGGGCATTAAGGTCCCCAGGTGTAGTTAAAGTTTACGTGAAGCCTAAAAAGGGAACTAAGTTAACACCGCCATTATCAATGGGTCATAGATATGCCTACGTGATTGCAACAGGGGAAAGTATGGAAGAAGCTAAAAAACTGGCAAAGAGTGCTGCAAACGAGATTCAGTTCCATCTAGCGGTGGATGAAACGGGAAAATGATACATCAAAAGATAGTTCCTACCCCAAAAAGGACTTCGGCAATATCCGAGGACGTTGGAAAACTTTGTATTTTTCATTAGTGCTGAATAGCAGTAAAAAAAGACGACTCTAAAATTCCAAAAGTGGATTTTAGAGTCGTCTTTTTGTTCATGAGGGTATCTATCTAATTAAAAGAACCCTGTTGATTGGAGCGGAAGGCGGCGAAGACTCCTGCGGGAGTACGGGGCAGGGGAGACCCCGCAGGCGCTAAAGCGCCGAGGAGGCTCCCCGGCACGCCCGCGGAAAGCGAAGCCGCCTGGAGCGGAAATCAACAGCCAATTAAGACACATAACCCTAAAATTAAGGGACTTTTTCAGTGCCTTTGCAATCGCCAAAATCGTTTTTTACATTGAAACTTATTAAACCGATAAAACCTATCTAAATGTTTGATCTAAAAACTTTACGGTATCAAACATATTCGTTTTACTCGCTCCTTTGACCAAAATCGTGTCATCTTTTTTTACAATCTTCAATAACAATTCATGTAATTGGTCCCGATTAGTGAAGTGGAAGACATTTTTGGCGGAATGACCTTTTGCAATTGCTTGTGTTCCAATCTCTTCTGTTCGAAAACCATAAGTAATTAAAAGGTCAATTTTTTTATCATGAACATATTCTCCGACTTTACGATACTCTTCCTCCCTTAAGTTCCCCAATTCCCTCATCTGTCCAATAATCGCTATTTTTCGGTGCTTTCCAACATTTGAAAGAACATCGATTGCAGCTCGCACTCCTTGAGGATGGGAATGAACAGTATCATCTATTACGGTTATATTGTCACGGCAGTTATAAATAGTCAGTCTTCTAGGTGGTTTTCTAAAAAGCAGCCCCAATTTAATTTCCATTGGCGTAAACCCTAAGTAGTCTGCAACAGCAATCGCGTTTAGAGCATTGTATACATGGTGCTCCCCTAAAATAGGAATGAAAAGTGATATTTCCTGCCCTTTAAGCTTCATCTTGAAATTCATTCCTGAGTGTGCGTATTTAACATCGTAGGCTCTGTAGTCAGCAGCTGAATTTATTCCAACTGTGAAGATCGTCCCCTTAAAATTTTGGGTTTCTAAATAGGTTGAATTAGGATCATCCTTGTTTAGAAATAGGACGCCATTTTGATCCATCCCATGAATCAATTCCGATTTTGCATGAGCGACTCCTTTAATATCGTCATGGAAATTACCTACATGGGCTAAACCGATATTTGTCACGATGCTTATATTAGGCTTGATGATGCTGCAATGTTCAGTAATGACACCGGGATAGGCCATTCCATACTCTAATACAACTGCTTCATGGGCTGGATTGATTTCTGCCGCATGTTTTTTCGTATGCTCTGTTGTATTCCAATAATCTTTAGATTCAAAAGTATTCCATTTCTTTGATAAAATCGATGCAAGAAATGCTTTGGACGTTGTTTTACCTGCACTCCCAGTTATCGCGATAATCGGTATTTCCTTCTTTGCTACCGTTTTTTCCCGCTTTAATTCTTTTATTTTTTTGGTAATCATAATTTGGTTCTTTGCTAAAAACATGGCATATCTAATCGAATTAATTACTACATCTAACTCCAAATAAAAGGCAGGTGGACAACCCGGCCGCCAGTTTACCTCGTATATCCAGATTTTAGAATTCTCATCTAGTCCTACGTCTACGCCAATTTCATCAATGACCTCCCCGTATTGTAGCATTTGAAGTTCATCTAAATGATTGGCTAATGCCAAAGAAAAATGTTCGAGTGTTCGTCTAATATTAAATGCTTCTTCTTTGAATTCTTGCTGTAAAAAAGGATCTAAATAATTGGTGAAACCTCCATTGTTAATATTGGCAATAATAGATCCCATTGGAGCAACTCGCGGATAGATCGTGGTGATCACCCATTTTCCATCACCATCTTTTTGAACATGGAGTCTGAAATCGTAGACTTGTCCGGATTTTGTGACAGATTGGATATAGGGTTGAGCAATAAAGGTTCCTGATGACAGTTTTGATTTAATAAGGTCGTTTAGTTGTTGTTTGGAGTAGTAAATAGTATGGGAGTCCTTCTTAACGAGAAAGTCAGCATCACTTTGGGAAATGAAAAAGATCCCTTGCCCTTTTCTTCCATCAATCGGTTTAAATACAACCTTTTCAAATGCAGCCACAAGTTTGAAGAAATGCTCAGTATCTATTACAATTTCTGACGGAATTAGATAGTTTGAGAATTCTTTTGCCTCTTTTAACCGCTCATTAATATTCCATTTATTACCGATCGAATGGGTGGTAAAGGGGATCTTTTCTTTTAACCTTTGAATAATTTCCTTAGACTTAGCGAGTTTTTCAGGACTCCCTGCATTGTAGATAACATCTGGGAAAGGCATTATTCTCTCTACCCATATGCCGTTTTCATATACTTGTCCCTTAATGGAGCTGTTAACAAAATTCACTGTTCCAGGTGAAAAATAGAAAAACTTGGCCCCTTCTGCTTTAGCAACGGCAGCATAGGCATAAGACTTTATGACTGTTGTCGGGTCTTTACGATGATGTAACATTCCTATCAATGTCATTAAATAATCTCCTTTACTTGAACTTTAAAACCTTATACATTACATTCAATTACTAACCAATTTGAAACGGACAGAAGTGCAGTTTTATTGATATTTCATGATTGAGGACGCATAAATCGTGCATTTTACACAGCGCTACCTTTTTCCATAAAAAAGGCCCCATGAACACATAGGGCGAAAGTTAATACATTACCATTTTGGCTCAATAATGATTTCCCTTTTAAGGAATTCAATATCTAAGGTTTGAATGGCATATATATTTAATAAATCAACTTTTATACGGTTAGATGTTTTCTTTAATCTCATAACATCACTATGTGAGTGTGGAGTTTCACCATGTATATCTAGGGGACGAAGTAATGAAATCGTTGCATAGCGTCCTTCTTTTTCAATCGATTCAATTCGAAAATAATTAGATGTAAAGGACTCTTCCTGCCCATTTTCATGATTGACCTCCACACCCTTGTATGAAAGGAATCCATCTTTCGTCAATAATACGAAAGGAATAGTGTCTACGCCTACTAATTTAGCAAGCAATTTTCCAGAAAATTTGTTCGAGGAATCGGTTAATAAGTCTTGCAATGATTTCAATTCAAAAAGCGCTTCACATAAACCATGTATACTTCTTTTCTCGCTACTCAATTTCACTGACAGCTCCCTGTATCTGTCCTTTTTAATATGATATTTATCGATCAAGGGGAGTGTGCGAATTGTAAAGGAATTCATGCTTGGACATTTTACCCAATTATCACTCAAATTGGTTCCAAATAAAACTTTATCTCCTGTGCAGCGGCTATTGCGCTAGATTTTGCTATTTCTGGAGATTCCGAGGCTGCAATGATGCAGGCATAACGATTGCCCATAGAGTAGGGGACGATTAATATATTTCCTTCCTTTGGCTTGATATGGACGTATTTTACACCTTCATGCCTCAAAGCTTGATCCATACCTGTTACTTTGAGTAGCTTTCCTTGAGAACCAATCGTTAAATATATGGCGTACACATGTTGTTTTCGTGTTTCGATTAATAAGGGTTGCTCACCGAGAGCCATTCTTACTATTTCTTTAATGAGGTTAATTCCTGTTCCTTCCTCAATGATTTGGTTCATCGCTCCACCAGACATTCTTGGATTGATCTCGACAAGTTTCCATTCCCCTTGTACAATTCTCATCTCTAAATGACACGATCCATTTGAAAGTCCTACTTGGTCAACAATGGCTGTGATGGAATCAACAAGGTTTTTATATTCTTCATTCGTTAATCTTGCAGGGTATTTATATCCAGTCACGATAAATCTTTCGTTGTTTGTAAATTCTTGTTCAATCACTCCGACAACAGTCATTTCATTGTTGGTTACAATGATCTCAATTAAAAACTGAGGCCCTAATAAATATTCTTCCACTAATAGCGGCTGTGTTGGATATTTTATTTGTAGAAATTTTATACCGGCCATAAACTTTTCTATTGTTTCAACCAAGAGGACATTCTTTGAACCATTGGAAGCCGGCGGTTTCAATATCAATGGCAAAAATGCTTTATACCGCTGTACAAACTGGTCAACAGGTATACTATTATTAAAGACTACATAAAAAGGCGAACTCGAAAGATCTGTTAATTTTTCTCTAAACCTAATTTTATTTTCCATAATATAAAGTGAGTCCACCGATAGTTTTACCAGTCCTAGATGTTCAGACAGTTTTGCGGCAAAAGAAACATAGGGATCAATAAAACTAAGGCATGCACATATTTGTTTTCCTGTTACCGTTAATTTTGTCAGTTCATCGAGAACCTTTACTTCATCTAATAAGTCGTTGATAAAAACAACTTGATCAACACCTGGAAATTCGTATTTTTTCAACATGTGATTTTTCTTGTTTGTTAACAAAACAATGAAGTATCCCATTTCTTTTGCTATCGTTAGCGCTTCTTTACTAGTGCCAGAATTGTTACATCCCAAAAAGACAATTGTCTTCATTTGTTCAACCATCCTGCCTATAATAAGGTCATTGATAACATATGGAGGGACAAGAGGGCCGGAACCTTGTTCCTATTTTAAATATTCTTCTCCCTTGAATTTCACCGTATTATTCTCCCAGGATTACCGACAACCGTCTTATTAGCAGGAACATCCTTCGTAACTACACAACCCGCTCCGACTATTGATTTTTCACCAATCGTAATAGCTGGTAAGAGAGTTGCGTTGTTTCCAATTTTGGCTCCGCTCTTAATAACTGGTCCTTGATGCTTGAAATTCCCCATCCCCATATACTTGTCATTAGAGGATGAGCAGCAAGGGCCGATAAACACCTCATCTTCAATCACCATATCTGCTGTAATATAGCAGCCTGTTTGAATGGTAACGCGCTTTCCAATTTTCGTGTTTGTCTCAACGATGGCATTACGTCCAATAATGCTGTCTTCGCCGACGGTTACTTTTTCACGGATACTTGTTAGATCACCAACAAACACACCGGTTTCAAGCTTTACATCGCGGTAAATTACGCTGTTGCAGCCAATCGTGACATGAGCCTCGATCATTAATGGATCAAGAGTTTTTCCTGGCTTGCGTGCCATTTTTTTATTGGAAGAAGTCGGTTTCCCAAGGACTGTCAGTTCTCCAATTTGAACAAAATCACCAATTATTGTATCTTTTTTAATAACCACGTGATGCCTGATCGATACATTGTTTCCTATTGTGACATTTTCTTCGATCACTACGTACTCCCCGATCGTGACATTTTCACCTATTTGTGCTGATGCATGGATCATACGCATTCCCCCTTCTCCGTTATAAAAATAGCTGGGCAATTCTTAGCACCAAATTTTCTCTTCTATTTAAGGGAAACTGCTGCCCTACTTTACTCACCCTGTAATAGCTGCTGATAGATCGTAATAAGCTCATTCGTCACTCGTTCAGCTGAATGATAGGTTTCCACATACCTTCTGCCGGCTCTTCCGATTTCATGGCGTCGCTCAGGATTTTGAATTAATTCAAGCAGGACATCGGCAAGCGTTTCCGGGGTTGCTTGTACAATTGGCAATTCAGCAGGAAACTTGTTACGTACATCGTCTCTAATAAAAGCAACAACCGGTTTGCCCATGGCCATCGCTTCGACACTAAACATTCCATATGTTCCACACAGCAGCTGATCAATAATGATATCTGCATCCTTATAGATCGCGATGGCCTTTTCATGACTCATTTTTTCGACAATCTGATACGTAAACTCAGCTTTGCCTTGTAGTTGGTTAACAGCCGCTTCTACATGGTTTGAACCTTTAAATGATCGATTGGTTGGCGCATGGACAATGGCAGGGTTATCATTTGTAACCAATGGGTACGACACCTCAAAGTCCTCAACATTACAAGCAAGCGGGAGAACAAATACCTTTTTGTAATAGTCTTTTACGTAAGGGTAGGCTTCATAATCCTGGACGATTGCTGTATCAATATACTTCGTTACATATTTAAGCTGCCTGTCAATTTCTAAATCCGTATAATAGGTCGGTGGAAGCCGATAGGGATTCAGCTTTCTGACCATTCTAACACTACGAACATCACTTCCCCAATGATGCATCACCATTTTCTTTCCCAGTTCCTTTAATAACGGAAGATCTGCAAAATCCTGCATAAATGTGTTGGCATTATGGAAGTGGAAAATATCAGTATTCTCAACTAAAAATTCCAGTTCCTTCATCACCTCAAATGCGTCTGTATTGATAATATCTCCCTTATAATTCAAATACGTGTGAAAGCCGTTATATCCAGCAGCGAAATGCCCTTTCTTCCTCAGTTCCTTACAAATAATCCCCATCTGCCCGGCAATTTCAGTAGGGGCATGGACAATTTTCATACTTATCTCTCCTTCCGCTATAGTATATTCACTTTGGATAAGTTGGTTATTTGAAATATTTAAAATGGGGACAAGCGGACTCACCATTTTTCGAGGAGCTCATACGCTGTAATAGGACAATATGAAAGTCGCATGCGCCTTGCTAGAGGGGCGACAGGCATAAGACAAGCCCGCGAGGAGTCTGCTTTTTAGCCTTCTGACGGATTGGCTTATGACCCCGAGCTCCTAGGCGATGGAGCTCGACAATATGGAAGGGATGGGAATCACTTGTCAACAAATGAATATATGACAGCAGAAGAGCTTGGTATACAAAATCACCTTTGCCTGCTTCCCTATGGAGAGGAAACTGAAAATGGGATTACCAATTGGACTGCTGAGGATTTAATGCCGTATCAAACTTATTTAGTTAACGGCGAACCTGTAGATTCAATGTTTGGGGGCTTGATCTTCAATCCAATCAGTGGCAGGAAAAATCATTTTCTATACCCGATGTATGCCGATTTTGGGGTATTACCAGCAAAACAGGATTGGAAGCTGGCATTAAAAAGGCTTTTTATGGATGAATATAATTTGGATGCTGCAGCTAGTAACACTGCAGACGGAAAGAAAACAGATATATGGGTGACGATACCTTATCCGAATCTTACTCAAACAAAGTTTGGCTTTTTAAAGGGAAAATGGATAAATTTCAAAACTGAAGAACACAGGTTTTTGGCAATGACGTGGTGGATTGATCAGTTTTTAAAAAAATGGAAAAAATTTGATCGACTCCATGAAAAATTAACATTCCAAGGGTTTGTCTGGCCGCGAGCATCGGTAGACGGCCGGGATGAAAGCCTTGTTAGAAAGGTGAACGCCTATATTCGCATAAAAGGACTGTTGTCATTATGGCTGCAGCAGTATGGCTCTGCCGGGTGTGTGGAATGGAGGAAATTTGGATTTGACGCTACCTGCACCCATCCAAACTTTTACGGAACAGCTGGACCAGATTATAAATGGATTGTCCACTCCACCATATTTGCAAAGTATTACCATATCGGCATGCAAATCACTTTTGGGAAAGGCCATCTTTATAAGGAAAATCATTTGTTTGATTATTTAAACTATGGCGTACACAACGAGTATATGAACAAAAGCCTCCTCGTCTTTCAATTTCCTAATCAAACGATGCGGGATATTTATGAAAATCATCCTAACGAATATGCCTGCCTCTATTCCTTCATAAAAAAAGACTATGAACCAATATATCCGACAGCAGCATTCCCGTCTTAAGAAAAGCATAAACTGGTTTCAATTCCTTGAAACCAGTTTTTTTTGCGGAAAAACAGCGTCAAATTGTTCTTCTCTAGCCCCTTAATGTTGCATAGATTGCGAGCAATCGATCCGCGATTATTTCATGTGAATGAACCTTTTCCACATACTGGCGGCCGCTTACACCAAGATCTCTACGCAGATCAGGGTTATCAAGCAGCCGTTTGACCTGTTCGTATAAGTTATCCGGATTGGCGTTCACAATCGGCAATTCTGCTGGAAACGAGGAAATGAGATCCGGACGAATAAACGTTAACACAGGCTTCCCCAGCGCCATCGATTCCACACTAAGTAAGCCGTAGGACCCGCATAAAACCTGGTCAATAATAATATCCGCATCCTTGTATAGCTTAATGACCTCCTCATGATTCATTTTTTCAATTCGCCGATACTCAAAGTCGTAGTCTTCTTTCAATCGTTCAATCGTCTTTTCAATATAGAAGGTGCCCTTAAAATCCGGATTAGTTGGGGCATGGAGGATGAGTGGCCGATCTTTATGCACTGACGGATAGTGCGGCTGAAAATGTGTAAGATCAATGGCAATCGGAACAACATGTACCTTTTCATAATAATCCTTGACGTAATCATACACTTCGTAGTCCTGAACAATCGCTTCTTTAATGTGTTCCGTAATTTTCATTAATTTGGCATGGATGTCTTCATTGGATGGTGAATCACCCGTATAAACATAGGGATTGTTCTTTCTTGCTTGATCATGAAACCTTACGTCATTACCCCAGTGATGCATAATCATTTTTTTATGTTGGCTTTTAATTTCTGGCAGATCCGCAAATTCCGGTAAGAGGGTCGATCCGTAATGAAAATGAAACAGATCATATTCCTCTAAAATTTCCTGGACCCTTTCCTCAAGCCCGCCCTGATTTGTATTGATGAGGAAATCTTTATAACCAAGATAAGAATGGAACGTATTATAGCCGACAGAGCAATGCCCCTTTTTTGTCAGGGCACTGCTCAAAATTCCCATTTGGCCGGCGATTTCAATTGTCCCGTGGAAGATTCTCATTTTCCTCCACTCCTTTTAACCAAGCATAGGTTTTTGCAATCCCCTCTGTGATAGAATGTGGTTTTTGCCAATTCTATTCAGCTTGAATTTTCTCAGCAAGAATACTTCTTCGCTGCACGACATCCACTTTTCGTTTTGGCGCAAACTGAAGGGGAAGGTCTTTTTGCCCACTAGCCTTTTGAACCTCTTTTGCAAGGTCAAGAACGCTGGTTTCCATTCCGGTTCCAACGTTATAAACAGTTCCTACTGCATTCTCTTGTACAGCTGCCAACAAGACAGCGTCCATCGCATCTTCTACGTACGTAAAATCCCGCGTTTGGCTGCCATCACCGTAAATAATCATTGGCTGTTGATTTTGCGCGGCTTCAAAGAATTTAGCTACCACCCCACAATACGGATTAGAGGCAAGTTGGCCTGGTCCATAAACATTTGAAAATCTTAGAATGCTAACCGGCATTTGATACATTTGATGGTAAACATGGCAATAATGCTCCATCGAGAATTTACTAGCTGCATAGGGAAGTTTGATATTATAGTAAAATTCTGGTGTAGGCAGGATGTCAGCATGGCTGTAAATCGAGGTGGTTGAAGCATAGACAAAGCGCTTTAACCCCCGGCAGCATTCCTCGGCCTTTTGAAGCAGCAAGTAGCCTCCGTATAGGTTCGTTTCGAAATCATCATTCATATTTTCAACGGATAAGACAAGATTTTTACAAGCAAAATGGAAAATATACTCCACATGGGGCAATACCTCTTCCAGTATTTTTTCATTTGTGATACTTGCTTCATAAAAGGTGATCTGGTCTGATTTTGGAATGGCTGCCCTGTTTCCAGTCGATAAATCATCAATGATATAAATATGATCACATAAAGGCATAAGCCTTCTCACTAGCTGCGACCCTAAAAATCCCGCTCCGCCTGTTACCGCTACTTTTCCAAGATTCATGGATTTTCTCCTTCCTTTCTACTCATGTCAGCTGTGGAGAACGAAGTTAAAGGAAAGTGTATCACCTGTTTAGATAATTCCGATTGATAAAGTGCAAAAATAATTTCAAGCGCCTTTTTCGCTTCCGTTCCATCAATCAGCACATGCTTTTCTTCTGAATTTACCGCCTCTATAAAGTCTTCATACATATAAATCTGTTCATTCCCATCACGGATGAGTTGATCAAGCTCTTCCTCATTCGTTTCCTCTCCTTCAATAAACCAGCGGGATATTTTATTGAGAGAAGGGCCTTCGATGGAAATCGTCCCTTTCTCACAAAAAATAGTTAAAGAATATCCCAAATTATTAGGCTTGGTCACAATATTAGCCTCAATGATCCCCTTTGCTTGATTTTTGAAGTTAATGACCCCTACAGCTACATCCTCGGTTTCCTTTAATAGAGACGATTGAACAATTTCTCCATATACGGTTTTAACATCACCAAGAAACCATTGTAGCAAATCGACAAGATGAATCCCTTGATTGATCAGCATTCCGCCATCACTGGCCCAATTTCCCCGCCAAGCCGCAGCAGAATAATAGCTAGGGGAGCGATTAATCCGAATGGATGAAATCCCTAAATACGGTTTTCCCATTCTCCCTTCATCAATCAACTTTTTAATTTTTTGCATCAACGGTCGAAACCGAAGCTGATGGCAAACCATTAGCTCCTTTTGCTGTTTCTCTGCCAGTACTATCAATTCATTTGCCTCTTCGATAGACAGCGCCATCGGCTTTTCAAGAACTACATGCTTTTCCGAGAGGAGAGCGTCTTTTGCCATCATTGCATGAAGTCCGGAAAAAGAAGCAATAATGACTGCATCAACTTGCGCATCCGCGAGCAACTCTTTATAGTCTTTATGACATTTAATGGGATGGAGATCACCTGAAATGGTTTGGTAATATTTCTTTGTTCCATCCATTCTCACCTCATGCAGGTCACTGATCGCTACTAGCTGTGCATCCTTACAGCCGGCTATTGCCTGAAGATGTTTTCTTGAAATATAACCACAGCCGATCAAGCCAAATCGAACGACCATTTAGCTTCCTCCCTTTTGCCGTAAAAGGGCAATAATTTGATCTTGTTCATTCTCTGTTAAAAACGGATGCATCGGAATGGCAAAAAGTTTTTCTGATAACGATTCAGCTATCGGAAAATCCCCTTTCTTATAATCGAGCAAGGAGTACACTTCTTGTAAATGCAGGCACCGCGGATAATACACTCCAGTTTGAATCTGTGCGTTCAAAAGGTCCTGCATGAGTTCTTCTCGACGATCTGACTCCATGCAAAACAGGTGATAAATATGAGAGCCGTCTTCTGACTCAACCGGCATGGTTAAGTATGGCACGTCCCTGAGGTGCTGACGATAACGGTCAGCAAGCTCTCTCCTTTTTTGATTCCATTCATCTATTTTAGTGAGGTTGATAAGCAAGATTGCGGCGTGCAGCTCATCAAGGCGGCTGTTATAGCCGATTTGGTCATGATAATATTTCTTCGTTGTTCCATGAGTACGGAGTTTTCTAATTTTTCCGGCAAGTTCCACGTCTGAAGTCGTAATGATCCCTCCATCCCCCATGGTGCCGAGATTTTTAGTTGGAAAAAAAGAGAAACATGCAGCGTCTCCCAGACTCCCCACCCTCTTATTCTTATAAGTAGCTCCAAAAGCCTGACAGGCATCTTCAATCACTAGAAGTCCGTGCTTTTTGGCAATCTCTGTGATTTTATCCATATCAACAGGTTGTCCAAATAAATGAACTGGAATGATCGCCTTAGTAGCTGTGGTTATTCTTCTTTCTATTTCAGCGGGATCAATATTGTATGTGCCTGGATCAACATCAGCAAAGACAGGCACAGCACCGACACGCGAGATAGCCTCTGCACTTGCAAAGAAGGTAAAAGGGGTAGTAATGACTTCATCTCCCACTCCAATTCCATACGCTTCAAGTGTAAGTACAAGTGCATCAGTACCATTTGCAACCGCAACTGCTTCAGTGACACCGAGCTTTGTTGATATTTTCTCTTCAAGCTCCCGCACTTTTGGACCTAAAATATACTGACCGCTTTTAATCACCTCCGCTATTCCATGGAGAACTTCATTTTCAACACTTTGAAACTGACGTTTTAAATCTACTAGATTTATCATCTTTCTCTCCTTATCTCTATATCGAACATGCAGGTAACACCTGGATACTTGGTACTTTTTTTTACTTTTGCTCGTTCAAGCAGGAAATCCAGATAAACTGCATTTGATATAGTAATTAAATTATTTCTCCCTAATCTATGACTTACATATATAGGGTGAAACGGCTTGTAACTACTCATTATTCAATTTCCGCTAATTCTGAGTGGGTGCAACCTATTACATAAACGGAATCAGTCAAATGTATTTCCAACATATTTTTCAAAAAAAATGACACCCAAATTTCGTAATGTAGTTGCTTGTCCATTTCCATCCCTTCTGTCGAACATATTTTAAAATGTATTAAATTTTTTAGAGGCGAGGAAAGGAGAATAGATGAATGAATAGCGATGATTCACAGTGGGAAAAAGAAAAAATTGCTGTTATTGGCTTAGGGTATGTGGGTCTTCCCTTGTCTGTCTTGCTGGCGGAAAAGGGGTTCCATGTGAAAGGCATTGATATGGATGCTAGCAAAGTCACGAAGCTTCAATGTTCAAAAAGTTATATTGGAGACATAGATGACATTTCGTTAAAAAAGGTAGTTGACAGTGGGCAATTCCAAGCAACCACAAATTTTGATGAATTAACAGACGTTACCTCTATTATTATTTGTGTACCGACACCACTTACTAAACATAAAACACCTGATTTAAGTTTTATCATGAGCGCAGGAAAGGAGATTCAGAAGAGACTGCAAAAAGGACAGCTTGTAATTTTAGAAAGTTCCACCTTTCCTGGTACTACAAAGGAAGTATTATTGCCGATTCTTGAACAAAGCGGGTTACAGGTCGGCTTAGATTTCTTCCTGGCTAATTCACCAGAAAGAATTGATCCTGGTAATGAAAAGTATCGGGTGGAAGATATCCCAAAGGTCTTAGGGGGAGTGACGAAGAAGTGCAAGGAGAAAGCATTGTCCCTTTATCGAAAAGTTTATCGAGAAGTTGTTCCCGTTTCCTCAACGGAAGCTGCTGAGTTGACCAAGCTCCTTGAAAATACCTTCCGTTTTGTTAATATTTCATTTATTAATGAGATGGCCATTCTTTGTGATCACTTAAAAGTTGATATCTGGGAAGTAGTCGGAGCTGCTTCTACAAAACCCTATGGATTTACCCCGTTTTATCCAGGTCCCGGAATAGGAGGACATTGTATTCCAGTTGATCCTTTATATCTTCAATGGAAACTGCAGCAATTTGAGACAAGCAGTGAGTTTATTACAATCTCAGACCGGACAAACGAAAGAATGATAGACTATATCGTGACCCGTACCGAAGAACTTTTAAAGCCGAAACACTCTCTACCATCTGCCAAAATTTTGATTTACGGTATCACATATAAAAAAGATGTTGCGGATACGCGCGATTCTCCGACTCTAGAGGTTATTAAGAAGTTCAAACAAAAAGGAGCCAATGTCCGCTATCATGATCCCTATGTTCCTTCGATTATTATTGATGGTCATTTATTTACAAATACGGAGTTAACAGAGCAGGTGTTAAGTGAAATGGATTGTGTGATTATTTTAACAGACCATTCCATCATTCCGCTTGGCAAAATTCTACATCAGGCACCTCTTGTTTTTGATACAAGGAATGTGACAAGCGGACATCATGGTACTTCCGTTGTCGTTCGCCTCGGTGAAGGAGCCGAACTGTAAAGTCATTGAACTGGTAATGATAAATCGTCGATTTTAAGAGCCGATAGGCGAAGACCGGGCGTTGCTGCCTGACGGGAAAGTTATATTTACCTGGCTAAAAAAAAGAGCATGCTCCATGCTCCTTTTTTAGTTTAATGGTTTGCGATTCCTTCATAATAAAACCCTATATTCGTTACCATTCTCTTATCAAGCATGTTTCTCCCATCGAAAATGTACGGATGGGCCATTAGTGGCTTAAGGTTCACCCATTCAAGTACCTTGTATTCATCCCAGTCAGTGCCAATAACAAGCGCCTCTGCGCCGGCAACCGTTTCCTCTACACTTTGAAGCTGCACGAGAGACGGCCTTGCAGCAATTTTTACGACTGGATCGTGCACCTTCACCTGCGCCTGTTCTGCTAGCAGACGGTCAATTAAACGAAGACTCGGCGACTCCCTTGTATCGTCTGTGTTCGCTTTAAATGATAAGCCAAGAACAGCAATTTTCTTATTTATCAAATTCCCGCCGAGGGCCTGCTTGATTTTTTCAATAATATAAATGGGCTGCTTTTCGTTGACTTTAACAACACTCTCTAAGATGGATAGCGGCTTGCCCTGCTCCTTCGCGGTTTGGATTAACGCGTTCACATCCTTTGGAAAACAGGAACCGCCATACCCCATTCCGGCCCGGAGGAACTGCGGTCCAATCCGAGTATCGAGCCCAATGCCCTTTGAAACCTCATTCACATTGATGTTGAGGGCGTCACATAGTCGAGCTAACTCGTTGATATAAGAAATCTTCATGGCAAGGAAGGAATTGGCGGCATATTTGATCATTTCGGAGGCCTTTGGGTTGGTTATAACGATTGGGCAGTGAAAATCTTTGTATAATTCCTTCATAATTTTTCGCGCTTTTTCACTTTTGGTGCCAATAATAATTCGGTCAGGATTTAGTGCGTCCTGAAGGGCTGAACCCTCACGCAGAAACTCGGGATTGGAGACGACATCAAATCGAATAGGGGTAGCTTGCTTTCCGCTGACCCATTTCTCCACTAGCTCAGCCGTCCCCACTGGCACCGTGCTTTTCGTCACAATGATTTTAGATTTGTTCATATATTTGCCGATGGACTCGGCGACATTTTTTACATAAGTAAGATTCGCACTCCCATCAGTTTCCATTGGTGTACCGACGCAAATAAAGATAATATCATTTTCTTTTACAGCTTTTTTTGTGTTTTTTGTAAAATAAATATTTTTGGCGGCGACATGCCTGCTTAGCAACTCCTCAAGGCCGGGCTCATAGAAATATAGTTTACCAGCCTTTAATGCTTGTAATTTGTGATCATCAAGGTCCAGGCCTGTTACCTGGTGGCCCATCTCACAAAAAATAAGGCCTGTCGTCGTCCCGACATACCCTGTGCCGACGATTAAAATTTTCACAATAATTTATTCCCCCTTCACCGCTCGTATTAATTTATTCTGCGAATGAATAGGAGGAAGGTTGTCCAACATAGAAAGGGCGATAAAATGGGGAAATTCCCTATGAGGAGAGTGTGAGGTTTTTTTGTGACCGTAATGGCGGGAAATCTCGCGCACCGGGCATAATTATCATTATTTGTGACCGTATTGGCCGGAAATCTCGCTCATCGGGCACAATTATCATTATTTTTGACCGTCATGGCCGGAAATCCCACTCCCCTGACATAATAAAAAGGCACCTATAAAAGGTACCTCTACACCACCGCTAAATCCAGCCTTTTTTCTCGGCGATGGCAGCGGCTTCGGTTCGATTTTTCGCATCTAGCTTATGGATAATTTCCGAGATATAGTTACGGACCGTACCGGATGATAGGAAGAGCTCCGATGTGATTTCCTTTGTCGTTTTCCCTAACGCTGCTAATCTCAAAATCTCTTGTTCTTTTGGCGTCAGCGGATTTTCTTCGCGGATGACATCAAAGGTTAACTCGGGGCTGAATACCCGTTTTCCTGCCATCACCTTGCGAATCGCATCAGCGAGCTCATCAATCTCGCCATCCTTCAGTAAGTACCCATGGACACCGATTTTTACGGCGCGTTCAAAGTACCCCGGCCGGGCAAACGTAGTTAAAATAATGACCTTGCAGGAAGCAGACCGGCGTGCGAGCTCCTCAGCAACCTCCAGCCCGTTCAAGACGGGCATTTCAATATCCATTAAGCAAACATCTGGCTCAAGCTTGAGTATTGAGGCGAGCGCTTCCTCTCCATTCAGCGCCTGGCCGATTACCTCCATATCTTCCTCTAAATCAAGTAAGGAGCCCAACGCCCCCAATAACATTCGTTGATCTTCAGCTATAAACAAGCGAATCATCCCGCAGTCTCCCCTGCTTTTTTTATTATCGGAACTGTGATTTCCAAAACCGCCCCGTTATGATTCGAAAGGGACATCGACCCATCTATCAGCGCCAGCCGCTCCTCCATCCCCTTCAATCCATTGCCAAAGCGCTTGTTCCGCTCAACTCCCATCCCATCATCGCACACCACCGCACTCATTTTCTCAACTGTAAGCTTGATAGAAATCGAACAATGTGCGGCCCGGCTGTGCTTGACAACATTGGTCGAGGCTTCACGGATACACATCCCGACGATATTTTGAATAAAGGGAGAGGTCTTTGAAAAATCAACATCTCCATCGTACTGATAAGTTATTCCCGCTGCTCTTAAGATTTGCTGCGCCTGGAGCAGCTCCTCGGCAATCGTTGCTGCCCGCATATCAGTTACTAGCTCGCGGACCTGCTTTAATGCTGCCCGGGAGGTCACTTCCATTTCCTTCGCTTCAAGCCGTGCCCGTTCTGGATCAACCGCGGTCAATCTTTGCACAAGCTGGCTTTTTAGCGTCAACAGGGATAATGTATGGCCGAGCGTGTCATGGAGGTCGCGGGCAATCCGCACCCGCTCCTCGCGCTTAACCAACTCTTCAATTTGCTTATTCGCTTGATCCAGCTCTTTCTCAAGCTCCATCCGCCGGTTCATCGAGCGGATCCCAAACGGCGAAATCAGCATGATGATGAGAAATGGAATAAAATACAGGAGCTCTCCTGGCGTGAAAAAACTCTTCTGCTCGATCATACGATAGATGAACGGAATAAATTGCACACACACCAAGCCGATCAGACCACGCCTAAACACCGTTTTATTGTGATACCAGCCGATAAAATTCGCTGGGAAAAACCCTAAAAACATGTAGTTTAAGTTATAAAACATACTAAAGATAAACACAATGGCCAGTTGAACCGCTAACCAGTAAGTAAATTTTCTTTTTCCCATTGAAAAATAAAGCTGGCGGTACGTGACCAAAAATAGTAGCACCATCCCATAGCCCAACAGCTGCTTTAGCCCTGATTCCTTCGTTACATAAATGACAGGAAATGCGATATAAATAAGAAAGATATAGGGAAAAAATCCAAACTGCCTTGGAAAGATGCTAAACGACTTTTTCAACTTGATCACACCGCTTCTTGTTTTCGTCTAATATACTTCGATAGTAGCATAAATACGGCTAAATAGGCGATTAATATCAGAATATTTCTCCAATCCGGCATATTGCCGCGGATGATTTCCCATGCGCCATTGCCAAAATTATACGACGGCAGCCATTTTCCGATTGATTGCATGATTTTAGGCATGATTTCGAGCGGCATCCATAGGCCGCCTGCTATCGCGAGCACCATATAAATCACATTGCTGACGCCTGCAGCGGTCTCTACTTTTTTCATCAATCCGATTAAGGTGCCGATCGCGAGGAATGGCAGCGAGCCGAGTAAAATCCATAATCCGCTCATAATCCATTCTAGCGCGGTGAGTGAAACTCCATTGATAAGTGCACCTGCGATAAAAATGATTGTAATCGAGAGCATATGAATTACGCTTTGACCAATCATTTGTGCCGCAAAATAGACCGTGTCGGACAGCGGCGTGATACGGATGAACGTCGCCCAGCCCTGCGAACGTTCCTGGACCATGCGGATTCCAAGTGTCATCATCGACGAACCCATCACACTGAACACTGTCATTGACATCAGGTAATGTGCCTGCCATTCCGCCTTATCCGGGGCATTCGTGTTCACGACATTGGTAAAAATATAATAGAAGAGAATCGGCATCACAAGCGACCAAAAGACAAAATAGCGATTCCTTAGCACCCGGATGATTTCGTATTTACACTGCATTTTAAATGTTTTCATTTTATATAGCCTCCTTCGCGCCGCTAGTCAGCTGTTCGAATGCTTCCTCTAGCTTGCCGCGTTCAATTTGGATATCCCGTGCACCAATTTTTTCTTGAAAAATTAGCTCCAATACTCGGTCCGTATTTGAGGATTGGATGTAAACCCGGTTGTTTTTTCTGTAGATATCATCAATCTCACTGTGGAGATACAATTTTTCCAGCGACATTTCCGGGTCGACGAAAAAGGAAACGGACTGCTTTGAAATCCTGGATTTGATTTGTGCCGGCGTTCCGTCTGCGACCACGGCACCATCTTTAAAAAGTAGGATTCGCCCTGCGGCATCATCCGCTTCCTGCAGATAATGCGTTGAAAAAATAATCGTTTTCCCTTGGGCGGCCATTTGGTGGACTGTTTGCCAAAAGCGATTTCTTGATGTGATGTCCATACCGACTGTCGGCTCGTCAAAAATGATCAGCTCCGGATTTCCGGCGAGTGCGAGCGCAAAGCTTAAACGCCGCTTTTGGCCGCCTGATAATTTTTCCGCCCGTGTTTTCAGATCTTGATTGGTGAGACCTGTAAGTTCGATGAGTTGCTGGATTCCGAGCGGATTTGGGTAGTAGCTGCTAATTAACTCAAGAATTTCCCGCACCTTCAAGCCGGGCATGACACTCACCTCTTGGAGCATCGTGCCAATTTTCTCACGGACTTGTTTTTCATGCGGCTGGTGGTTGAATAATTTGATCTCGCCTGCGGATGGCTTCAGCAGACCTAAGATCATCGAGATGGTAGTGGTTTTCCCAGCCCCATTCGGCCCAAGAATCGCCACGACTTCCCCTTTTCCAATCGTGAAAGATACATCGTTTACAGCTGTTTTATGTTGAAATGACTTTGTTACGTTTGTTAAGCTTACAATTTTGTTCATTCTCTTGAACACCTCCTGATTACTTGATTTCATTGTACGCTTTAGAGGTGGAGGTTTTTAGTAAGCATTGTCATTAAAATGAGGTGACAAAAGTCATATTTCTGAAGGATATTGCAGAGGGATGGATTTTAAGGGAAAAGGTATGGTTTGATACGCGGAAGAGTTGGGGTTCTCGCCGATTTTTGAGATAATCTCGCCAAACTTCGGATGAATCTCGCCAAATTCGGTAGTTATCTCGCCAAACTGGAGAACTATTTCGCCAAACTCACAACTTATATCGCCAAACCCGTTTTTCTTGCTTAACTATACAGGGGATTCCGCCTATTTTAGGGATAATCTCGCCAAACTTCGGATGAATCTGGCCAAATTCGGTAGTTATCTCGCCAAACTGGAGAACTATTTCGCCAAACTCACAACTTATATCGCCAAACCCGTTTTTCTTGCTTAACTAGACAAGGGATTCCGCCTATTTTAGGGATAATCTCGCCAAACTTCGGATGAATCTCGCCAAATTCGGTAGTTATCTCGCCAAACTGGAGAACTATTTCGCCAAACTCACAACTTATATCGCCAAACCCGTTTTTCTTGCTTAACTATACAGGGGATTCCGCCTATTTTAGGGATAATCTCGCCAAACTTCGGATGAATCTGGCCAAATTCGGTAGTTATCTCGCCAAACTGGAGAACTATTTCGCCAAACTCACAACTTATATCGCCAAACCCGTTTTTCTTGCTTAACTAGACAAGGGATTCCGCCTATTTTAAGGATAATCTCGCCAAACTTCGGATGAATCTCGCCAAATTCGGTAGTTATCTCGCCAAACTGGAGAACTATTTCGCCAAACTCACAACTTATATCGCCAAACCCATTTTTCCAGCTAAAATTCCAAGTTAAAAAAAGGGACCTCCTATATAGAAGGTCCTTTATAACTGGAAAAATTAGTATAATAAATACTTCTCCCGGACGTCCATGAATTTCTTCAGTCCTGGCTCCCATTCTTTCTTCATTTGTTCGATCGATTTACCTGCTTCGATTCCAGCTCGGATGGAGCCGTTGCCGACAAGGTTATCGAAGAAGGAAATGCCGTTTTTGTCTGGTGCCCGGAATTGGAATTTGTCCGGATACATATCATGGATGGTTTTGACAATCGTTAAGCCGGTTTCAAATGGTTTGTAGGAATTCCGGTTGGTGACATGGATTTGAACGCCGTGGCTTAACTGGTTCACAAACTTCGATGTTGAAGGGATAAACGACGCTGCACGGAAAGTAACTCCCGGTAAATGGTAAGAATTCAATTTTGCTGCTAGGTCATCGCTATTGATGAACGGAGCGGCAATTAATTCGAACGGTCTTGTCGTTCCACGGCCTTCTGATACGTTGGTTCCTTCAATCAAGCAGGCACCCGGATACACTAATGCCGTATCTAATGTTGGCATGTTCGGTGACGGCATAACGAATTGTAAATCAGCGTCATCGTAATACATGCTCCGCTTCCAGCCTTGCATTTTAACAACCGTTAAATCAGCGCCAATCTTGAACTCCTTATTGAATAGCTTAGCTAATTCTCCGACTGTCATCCCGTGGCGGACAGGAATCGGGTATTCACCGACAAAAGATGAATATTTATCTTCTAAAATCGGTCCTTCCACCTTTGCACCGCTGATTGGGTTCGGACGGTCAAGGACGATAATAGGTATATTATTTTCTTTCGCCGCTTCCATCGCTAACGCCATCGTGTAAATATACGTGTAAAAACGTGCTCCTACATCCTGAATATCAAATAACAAGACATCAACATTGCTCAGCATTTCCGGTGTCGGCTTTTTCGTCGCTCCATAAAGGCTGTAAACCGGAATTCCTGTCTTTTCATCAATATACGATTCAACATACGAACCAGCAGGAGCACTGCCGCGGACACCATGCTCCGGGCCATATAATGCTGTTAGCTTGATATTTGGGTTTTTATACAGCAAATCTACGATACTAGTAAGCTCTTGGTCGACGCCGGTCGGATTGGTAATTAAACCAACTCGCTTCCCTTTAATTAAGTCGAGACGATCCTTTAATAACACCTCAACACCTAAACGGAACTTCCCATTATTCTTTCCTTGGTCATTATCGTTCTTGGCAACTGCCGCCGATACCGTGGAAAGGACCAACAACAGCACAAGAATCCCCGTAAGCCATTTCTTTTTCATCGTACTCCTCCTCGTGTTTTTGAAAAATCAAAACCCTAAACCATGGTCAAATCCGTATAAGACACTGCCATCCTGGTTAAAGATTGTAACCGGAAGCTTGGCTGAAGGTTTATTTACACCGAAAATTGTGTTTACCGCCGCCTCAAAGCTTACGTCCTTCGTTCCGTACTGTGTCAGATACGCATCTACCTTAGGATAGGCCATAATATCATACGGATTTCGAATTCCTACACCAATTACCGAAGCATCCGTTTCGTCAATCATTTGATTGGCTAGCTTCATTAAACTGGCAGAAGGCAATCTTCCGCTCACTGTGGAAGTATTGGTTCCAACAATGATATATTTTGCTGTTTTCGCTTCAGTCAAATTGGCACCTGTAAGCGGTGCTGCAGTATTGATCATTGTTACATTTTTGTGGTGTTTTTGAAC
Organism: Neobacillus vireti; assembly: GCF_001026695.1. GTDB lineage: Bacteria > Bacillota > Bacilli > Bacillales > Cytobacillaceae > Neobacillus > Neobacillus vireti. The sequence continues at coordinate 360,061 of NZ_LDNB01000014.1, read as the reverse complement.
CTCAGCTAAAAGAGTAGGCGCACTCGAACCCACAACAACGATTTTATCGTTCACTCCTGCTTTTAACGGAAGAACGCCGCTATTTTTCACAAGTGTAATCGATTTAGCTGCTGCTTCTTTTTCAATTTGTAAATGTTCCGCTGATCTCCAAGTTTTTTCAGCATTAGAAACCTTTTCATCAAGGCTCTTTTCTACTTCAGCCTTAACGATGCCGCGATTTAATTTTAGCGTTAAAATTCGCTCAACGGACTGGTCAAGTCTATCTACAGAAATATCTCCGGATTTCACTGCATCGTAAAGGCCATTAGCTACGGATTCAAGTCCTACAGGCATTAAGACAATATCCGTTCCCGCTTTTACCGCACGAATAGCAGCATCAACAGGGCCGAAATGGTCGGCGATCGCCTGCATGTTCATCGCATCCGTCACAATAACACCCTTAAAGCCCATATCTTCGCGCATTAGACCGGTTAATACCTTATGGGAAAGTGTCCCAGGTACAGCAATTTCCGTACCATCCTTTTTCGAAATGGCTTTTGTATTATCGATTTTTGGGAAGGTTACATGTGCCGACATTACCGCATCTATTCCAGCATCCATTGCCTGCTGGAATGGGTATAATTCCACCTTTTTCAAACGGTCGATATCATGCGGCACTTCCGGCAATCCTAAATGTGAATCAGTCGCCGTATCACCATGCCCCGGAAAATGCTTTGCAGTAGCAGCTGTGCCCGTTTCATGAAGTCCTTTAATATAGGCATTGCCCAATTTTGCCACGAGGGCTGGGTCTTCGCCAAATGAACGAACGCCAATGACCGGATTATCAGGATTATTGTTAGTATCGAGAACAGGACCAAAATTCATATTAATCCCAACAGCATTTAGTTCTTCACCAATTGCCTTGCCAACCTTTTCAGCCAATTCTTCAGACCTTGAAGCTCCAAGCGCCATGCTCCCAGGAAAATCTGTTCCGGATTGCAAACGTGTAACGATACCGCCTTCTTGGTCAATAGAAATCAACAGCCCATATTTCTCCGCTGCATCCTGATAAGCACTGACAAGCTTCGTTGTTTGCGCTGCCGTTTCTGTGTTTTCCCGGAACAGAATGACACCGCCAAGATGATATTTCTTGACAAGCTGGACAATTTCATCATTCATTACCGTGACATTCTGCCCTTTCCAAGTACGGAAGTCCGGCATCAGCATTTGTCCGACCTTTTCTTCGATCGTCATCTGCTTAATCGCCTTGCCGATAATAGAATAGCGTGATCCTTTTTCTTTTTCCACAAGGATCTCCCCTTGATTCCCTTTGAATTGAATCGAAATTCGATCATTGTACTTGCCATCGCTGACTGAGATAAATGTTTTCCCGTTATGCCCTGATAAGGTAACTGCACCATCTTTGACAGAGGCGACATTTTTATTAGAAGACTTCCAGGTTAGGTGCTCCGAAGCCAGCATAAAATGGCCGTCATCATAAACATTTAGTGCATTCAAATCAATTTGGTTGTCTTTCACTTCTCTCGTAACTTGCGGAACGTTAAGGTCAATCACTACGTCTTTGATTGCTGAAGCCGCCGTTGCCCCTGAATGCGGAATTCCCGTTAATAATAGGGCAAATCCCAAACATGAGGTGATCAGCGTCTTTAAAAATTTACGCATGGTTTCTCCTCCTCTATTTTTTAGTAGTCTCTTAACTGCCAGTCGTTGATGTTAAACTTCTGCGGTTCATTCGCCCGCCTCTTTTTATAAAATTAGTAATTCCTTAACTCCCATTCATTGCTGCTAAACTTCAACACCGAAGAATCGAGTTTTGGATTCAGCACATACCAGCCGCGGCCGTTTGTTGCCGTATCCGTTTTATAAACAAAGCGCAATTTTTCCGCGTCTTTTGGGATGATCACTTCTTTTTTCTCCCAGCCGTTGCTGGTGCCTGTAAGCTCCGTTAGTTTTTTCCAAGCGCCGTTTTGAAAAATTTCGACATTGCCGAAATCCCAGCCAAACTCTGTCATATACCAGGTGCTAAATGTCAGTTTGGCGTCTTTTTTCAGATTAAGTGGGGCCTCCATGACACGGTTCACCTGATCGCCATAGCCTGCAAACCAAGCGGAATCCTTACCAGGAATCGAAACTGGAATCGCGTCTGCTACCTGTCTGGCAAATAATCGCCTTGTTTGATTCGTCGAAACGGTATTTCTGCTCGGATGAACCCGGTTGGTCAATAGAATCGCAATCGTTTTATTGTTCGGGCTGACGACAATTGACGTTCCTGTATAACCTGTGTGCCCAAAGGAATAGGTGCCTTCCGATAAGGCGTCCATGTACCAGCCTTGTCCGAGCTCCCAGCCAAGCCCGTGGTCATCGCCAGGGAAACGCTCATTTTGATTTTCAAGCAATAGCTTAATCGTTGCTGGCTTCAGGATTCTTTTTCCACCATACTTTCCATCATTGATGAAAATATACGTGAGTTTAGCAAGATCTTCAGCTGTTGAGAAAACCCCGGCATGACCGGCGACACCATCAAGCGACCAGGCATTTTCATCGTGAACCTCCCCCCAAACAAGGCCCCGGTTTGGCGTTGCTTGGAATTCTGTGGCTGCAATCCGTTTTTTCAAGGAGGCAGGCGGATTGTACATCGTGTCCTTCATCCCTAATGGCCCCGTGATATGCTCTTTCACGAATACATCCTGACGCTTGCCGGATAATCGCTCAACCAACGCACCTAAGGTAATCATGTTTAAATCGCTATATTCGTAGGCGGTGCCTGGCGGATTTTTTAATGGCTGCCTGAAAACTAACTGCAATCTCTCGTCGCGCGAGTTCCCTTGTGAATAGAGTGGAATCCAGGAGACGAATCCGGATGTGTGTGTCAGCAGCTGGCGGATAGTGACGTTTTCTTTGCCGTTAGCGGCAAATTCCGGGATGTATTTGGCAACCGGATCATCGAGTGCAAATAAGCCTTGTTCATAGAGAACCATTACTGCTGTGGCCGTGAAGATTTTACTAATCGATGCGAGATCGAAAATCGTGTCCTCTTTCATCGAGACCGGATTTTCCATTTCGGTAAACTTGCCATCAGTGTATTGCGCGGATTTCCCGTACGCGGTATGCTTTACGATTGTTCCACCCCTGGCAACAAAGGCAACCGCACCGGGCATGACTTTTTCCGAAATGGCTTGGTTCATAATTTGATCAATTTGCTGGAGTGGCGCTGTTACCATGCCAGCTCCTTTTGCTGAGCCGGGATGAAGAACGCTTGAAACTGGGACTAAGTTTGAATTCCAGGTGAAAACAGGGTGGGGTTTCTCGGAAGCGGTAGAACCTGACTTTTCTTTCTTTTCAATCGTTGGAACAATGGCTGCATCACTACTGGCAAAAGCAGTTGCCGTTCCGAAAAAGACAGTACAGACAGTGGATAAAATAATAGTTTTACTTTTCATAAATCCTCCTTTGGCTGAACAATTAATTGTAAGCGGAATTGCTATGTATTATGACTGTTACCGCTTACAGCTTATAGTTAAAGGATATACGGATTGATGTATAGTCGTCTATACCACATAATACCTATACCTGGCCAATTCGCTTCATTTATTAGGTATTTAGTTGTGTGTCAATTGGTTTATTTTTTGAAAATTGGAAATTCAAAGTAAGGATTCCCCCTTTATGCCCGTGCAAAATGACTAATTTTTAAAATATCCACAGTTTCCAGTACTTTATCCACATTTTCTAATTAGTTATCAACACCTTTTTCATGTTATCCACATGGATATCAACAAATCCTTGTGGATTACCCATCTTTCAATTTAATCAGATAAAGAATATCCACAAATCTTCCGGTTTCATCAACATTTTTTGGAAAGCTGTCCACAAATTTCATTAATTTATCCACATTTTAGTAATAAAAAACACCCAGGAACTATTCCTGGGTGTGGGGCCATGATGATGGCACTGAAGTAATGTCCCATTAAACTGCTTAATTTATTCATCATAAAAAGCCTAGGAGGATTCCTAGGCTTTTTTCATTATCAATTAAAGTTAAGTTAGATCAATGAACCAAGTTCAACGACCTTACTATTATGGTAGATTGATTTAATCTTTAGCTTTGCTTTTAAATCCTCACACAAGCAATCTTGCTGCAGCAGCTCATTGTGGCGGTGCTGGAATACATGATAAAAGTACCGGCCCTTAATTAACATTTTTAACACATAAAAACCTCCTCAATCGATTGGTTAACATAAATCGCAGGAGTTGGTCGTGTTCGGCAACTGGCTAGCATCGTCGTTAAACATTAGCCCCTCTAGTTTTGCGTCACCATTTTTCAATGGTTTTGCCGTTTCGTACGATTTATGTGTCATAAAAAGCATATGCAACTTGAATATAAAAAAAAAGAGTCTTTAGACCCATCAAGTGTAAAAATATGGTCGTTTTAAATCTTTGAAAAGAGGGTATTATTTTGCTACCTACTATCGTTTGGGATTGTGGGCTTTATTTTTCTGGCATGTTTTAAAGCTTTTAATAGTGTCCATGCTGATTATTGAAGTTAATTTTTATAAAAAGGAAGTTTACTATGACAAAGTTTAGATTTATCATTCTATGTCTAATCATATTTGGGGTCGCTTTAGCGGGCTGCGTGGGGAAGAGTCATTTTGAAAGTGAGAGGAAAACGGTTGAGCAACAGCCGATTTCTGCTAGCAAGCATTCAACTGACACGCTGAAAAGCGTTAAACACCTCAAAAACGGGTCAAGCATCCATGTAGTTTCCAATCCAGAAATAATCCCGGTGCTGGTTAACAAGCTGAATAAGCTGCCTGATCATTACAAGCCGACAGATTTGATTTATCCAGACATCCCTTTCACCTTTAAAGAGAAAATCGAAAAGCGAAAAATGCGGGCAGCCGCAGCAGCCGCCATTGAAAAATTATTTGCTGGTGCTAACCAGGAGGGTGTGAAATTACTCGGTGTTTCGGCTTACCGATCCCACGAGGTCCAAACCAGTTTGTTCAATCACTATGTTAAATCAGATGGGTATGAAGCAGCCAAAAGGTACAGTGCTGTCCCTGGAACGAGCGAGCATGAAACAGGCCTTGCCATCGATGTGACTGGCGGGGACGGAAAATGCGCCGCAGAGGAATGTTTCGAAGGGACGGAAGCGGCCAGCTGGCTCGAGAACCATGCGGCAGAATACGGCTTTATTATCCGCTATCCAAAAGGAAGAGACGCCATCACCGGATACCAATACGAACCATGGCACCTCCGCTACGTCGGAAAAGCAATCGCCCAAGAAATCATGAGCCGCGGCATTACACTCGAAGAATACAACAACGCAACACCAGTTAATAATTAACTGGTTGTGGGGTGGGGTGCCTGACACCCAAAAAATACATTTGTCTTCGTATGGGGGACACCAAAATTTTACAAATTAAAAAGAGCCTCTGTTGCAGTAGGTTTGCAGCAGAGGCTCCTTTTATTATTTTCCTTTTATTTCTAATAGTTTTAGCCGCAGGTCGTTTTCCATGTTGGCTAGTTCTTGCTCAGCTAGGCGGCGCTTATGCCTTCCTTCTTCTTGAATGCGCATCGTTTCTTCTAGTGTTGAGATTAAGCTTTCTTGCGTTTTCTTTAATGTTTCAATATCGACGAGGCCGCGCTCGTTTTCCTTCGCGGTTTCAATCGTATTCGTTTTCAGCATTTCTGCATTTTTCAACAGCAGCTCATTGGTTGTTTTGGAAACCTGCTTTTGTGCCTCGACGGCATGACGCTGGCGGATTAAGGTTAACGCAATCGCCACTTGATTTTTCCATAATGGAATCGCCGTCATGATCGACGATTGGATTTTCTCAACAAGCGCTTGGTTCGTGTTTTGAATCAAGCGGATTTGCGGTGCACTTTGAATCGTGATTTCCCGGCTTAGTTTCAAATCATGGAGACGCTTGTCTAAACGGTCGGCAAATTGAATCATATCGTTGACTTCTTGGAATTTCATTTGATCATTGGCTGCTTCCGCCGCCCTTTTCAATTGCGGGATTGTTTTTTCCTGCATTTCTTCAAGCTTGATTTCCCCAGCGGCAATATAGACATTCAGGGCATGGAAATATTCCTTATTCGTTTCATAAAGCTGTTCAAGCAATTTGATATCGGATAAAAGAACATTTTTGCTCCGATCCAGTTTCACGCTGATTCGGTCGATTTGTGCTCCAGTTTTTTGATATTTGGAAAGGACCTCCTGTAGTGAACCGGAAATTTTTCCAAACATACGGGCAAAAAAGGATGGCTTCCCATCCTTCAGTTCGTCTGGATTTACCTCATCAAGCCGCTTCATTAAATCGCTGATAATCTCGCCGATTTCGCCAACATCCTTTTTCTGCACATGCTCAAGCATCGCGTGAGAGAAGGATAACAGCTTTCCTTGCGCCTGAGTGCCGTATAGAATCATCGCTTGATGGTTGGTGGGGTCAATTTGTTCCGCAAGCTGATAGGCCTTTGCCCGGTTTTCCTCAGGCAGGACATCAATTAACTTTACTGGCTTGACTTCATTTGTTTGTTGAACTGGGTTTTTGGAAAGTTCAAGTTGATCGCCAAACGGGTTGGCGAGAATATCATCTAATAAGTTGCCGGTTTTATTGGATTGGATTGGGTTGTTTTCGCTCATTTAAGCCACCTATTCTCTTCGGGAAATTTAGAATCTTTTTTCTGCTTAAGGGTATGTTTTGCGACATCAATTTCAAAATTTAATGTATCAACATCATCGGAGATTACATGATATAAATCCTCTTCCAAAACTTTTGATAATTCGTTTAATGTTCTGCGTGTTTCGATAAGGGATTGCCCTATCTCGGCGTTTTGTTTCGGCTGTGAGGATAAGAAGCTGTATTTTTCCGTGAGCTCGACAACTGAATCTAAATGGGAGAAATAAAATTCTTCGGCTTTATAGAAACGCTTCGGCTCCCTCATGGTCATTTTGTGGATTTTTTTAGTAATCCGATGTATGTCAATTCTTTGCTTAACAGAAGAAATATCTCGTATCTTAAAAATACTCTTGTTCATACGGCTGATTTTTCGTTTCGCCTCGACTAGATTCTTCCTAATGTAGCGGTATTCTTTTCTTGAAAGCTGGTGCTTAGATAAAAAACGGCTGTTCATGAAAATCGAAAGGACTACATGGGTAAGGACCCCGGCAAGGATGGCATAACCAGTTGACTGCAAAAAAGTCAGCCCTACAGGAATAAGGCATATCAGCCAAGTGATGATTGTTATCGGAAAGGCCACAAACGAGCGGACAATAAACGAAAGAAAAGGGTTCATCATAAATCGACTCCTGACTATTAATCGATAGTATTTCATACGAAGGAACGCAATTAAAGGTTTCACTCCCATGAAATATTCTATCAAAAGAAAGTTATTTCCATTAACTACTTCAACAATACACGAAAAAAATCCTGCCTGCCATAGACCACAAACGGAAAGATATCTACGACTTAAGACGTATTTTAATGATAACGGGGGCTTTTACGGTATTTTAAATGGAGTGGCGTTTTTAATGGTGTGGTGTTGTTTAGGGTGTCAGGCACCGCTCGTGGCCATTTGTCCGTCCCCATTAGACAGTAGAAAGAAAAAGAGCGAGGACCAGTGATTGTCAGAAAAAAATATGCTATCCGTAAAATGATAGCATACTTTTTCTTTTCCTTATTTCGTTTTCTATTATTGCTCGTAAAGTTCAATCGGAAGCCCATCAGGATCAGCGAAGAAGGTGAATTTTTTGTTCGTTAACGGATCCAAGCGAATGGCTTCTACCTTTATTTGCTGATCCATTAAATAAGCTACCGCCTCATCAATGGCTTCCACTTCAAATGCCAGATGCCTTAATCCTGCCGCTTCCGGGTAGCTTGGCCTTGCTGGCGGATCCGGGAACGAGAATAACTCAATCTGGTAATGTCCGCCAACTTCCAAGTCCAGCTTATAGGAATTCCTATCCTCCCGAAAAACTTCCCGCGCAGGGGTCAGCCCAAGAATCCGAACATAAAAATCCTTTGATTTTTGGAAATCAGAACAGATTATCGCTATATGATGAATTTTCGTTAACTTCATAAATTATCTGCCTTTTCTTATCTACCATTGCCCGGTAAAAAGTCTGCTGGTTTTTCCGAGTCTTTTGTAAAGTGGTAGAGGATGGCTTCAACGATTCGTTTGGAGGCGAGACCGTCTCCATATGGATTGGAGGCTTTGGCCATTTGGTCATGTGCCGCTTTGTCAGATAACAATTCATCTGCCAAACCAAAGATCGTTTCTTCATCGGTTCCGGCAAGCTTCAAAGTACCGGCCTCGATTCCCTCAGGACGTTCCGTCGTATCACGTAACACAAGCACCGGCACTCCTAACGATGGTGCCTCCTCCTGAACACCTCCTGAGTCGGTCAAAATCAAATAAGCTCTTGAAGCAAAGTTATGGAAATCAATCACATCTAACGGCTCGATAAGTTGAATCCGGTTGTTGTCCCCGAGCACGCGATTGGCGATTTCTCGCACCACCGGGTTCATATGGACAGGATAGACTACTTGAACATCTTCATGCTTTTCAACCACCCGGCGAATCGCCCGGAACATGTTTTCCATTGGTTCTCCGGTATTTTCACGGCGGTGTGCCGTCATTAAAATTAACCGATCATTCCCAAGCTTTTCTAATACAGGATGAGAATAATTGGCTTTAACGGTTGTTTTCAAAGCATCAATCGCCGTATTTCCGGTGATAAAAATAGCCTCTTCCCGTTTATTTTCCACTAAGAGGTTTTGCTTTGATTGCCCTGTCGGTGAAAAATGAAGATCTGCCAAGACGCCCGTCAGCTGGCGGTTCATTTCCTCAGGGTAAGGCGAATATTTATTATGCGTGCGGAGCCCCGCCTCGACATGCCCGATTGGAATTTGATGATAGAAGGCAGCCAGGCTCGCCACGAAGGTTGTCGACGTATCACCATGAACTAAGACGATATCCGGCTTTACTTCCGCCAAAACCTGATTAAGCCCCTCTAAGCAGCGTGTTGTTACATCTATCAAGGATTGTCTTTCCTTCATGATATTTAAGTCGTAATCGGGGGTAATTTCGAAAATATTCAAGACCTGGTCGAGCATTTCGCGATGCTGTGCTGTAACCGTGACAATCGATTTTATTTGATCAGGATATTTCTCTAATTCTTTGACAAGCGGTGCCATTTTAATCGCTTCCGGCCTAGTTCCGAACACTGTCATTACCTTTAATTGCTTCACTATAAAAAACCTCCAAAGAACGTTATCTACATACAATTCGTCGGCATAATTGAAAAATTATCGACCGTATGTGTTTCCCTATGCTCCGATTTGACAAGCAGTTTTGAAAAACTAACAACCGTTTAAGCCCACTAACATAATAACAAATAACCAATGAAGGGAAAAGCAATAACAAGAACGAAACCTCAACGGGAGCTTTTATCATAAGAAATTTATATTAAAATGATCCTGCTTACCGTTATTTTCTAAAATGATTGTATCAAAATCATTTTCATTTTTCTTGCTAATACTAAAAAAGGACCGCATTTCTAAACCCTCATCTACCTCTGAATCATACGTAATCTTTAGCACATTATCCTGTATAGTAAATGATATATTTGAATACTTTACGCCTTTTGAATTAAATAATACATACCTTGTATTTCCGTCAGTATTAAACAAATATAGCCCATCTTCTAAATCCTCTTCGTTAAACCCGGAATAGAGACTGTTTATTTTGTCTGTATCGAATTCTACTTCTTTTATCGATACACTCTTTTCTATTTCAGACTGGGATATGACAGTGAAGTTTGCCAGTTTTCCTACTTTGCTGCATCCGGTAAGCACTAATGATATCATCAAGAACACCATGAACTTTTTCATTTAAGATTGATCTCCCCTTTTATTAAAATATCCAGATTGTGTTTTCGCCTTTTAATCTTTTTTCTCCATTTTATCAGATTTTTCCTGCAATTAATCTATTCCCACATTATTTACTTGAAAATTTAGGTAAGAGGACTCAAATCAAGCCTAATCCCTGACCAAATGCTCCTTTTTTGCATAAATAATAGATAAAGGAGAGGATAAGGGATGAACATTATTCAATTCAAGATGGGCCCGTTTCCTAAAAGACGGGCCTCTTTCCTTCTGCCATTCCGCCCCACTGTCCACTCCAGGCGGACAAATGTCCACTAGCGGTGCCTGACACCCTCGGTTAAATATTTGTTTTGTACAAGCTTATTTTTCTGATAATTATGAATATATTGCATGGTGTATTTTAAATTTTCAATTTAAGAGGTGAATTGTATTTTGAAGAAGAGGGCGCTTTTTACCATTCCTATCAGTTTGCTGCTCATTGCAGTGATGGCTACTTCCTTTTTTCTAATAAATATCAAGCCAACAGCAGGAAACATATCGTCAGCACAGAGGCTGGCTGAATATACAAAGCCAGCAGTCGTCCGCATTGTTGACTACGCAGTTGTCCAATGGCAGTTTAACGACAACAACCCTAATGTCAAGGCTGTTTTCAATCAGCTAAAGAATCAGACGATTATTGGCGGCTCTGGATCCGGAGCAATCATCAGCTCTAATGGCTATATTGTCACCAATGCCCATGTCGTAGAATTTGCAAAGATGAAAGACGAGGATATAGCAAATGAGGCCTTTAAGCAATTAGTGGCGATAATGGCCGATTATTTCCAGGAAGATTATAAAGTGGCATATGATTATTTGGTCTCCTATACACATTACATTGATATCAAAAAAGCCACAAAGGTCATATTACCGGGCGGCGATATCCTTGATGGGGAGATTAAAAGCTATGGCGCCCCTATTAATGAAGGCAAAGATGTTGCAGTGGTTAAAATTGAAGGAAAGAATCTGCCGACCATTCCACTTGGCGATTCAGACGACATCCAAAACCAAGACAATATTTGGGTGAGCGGCTATCCGGCAGCAGGGGATTCTGATCTCCTCTCACCTGATTCATCTCTCGTTTCTTCGATGAACGCGGGACAAATTTCCGCAACTTCGAAAAAGACGGAACAGGGAAGCCCGGTCATTCAAATTAATGCGGCAGCCACACATGGAAATAGCGGCGGGCCGGTCATCAATGAGAAAGGGCAAATCATTGGGCTATTAACCTTTAGAGGCGACACCGTCAATGGCCAAGAGGTCCAGGGCTTTAGTTTCGCCGTGCCTGTGAATACCGTGAAAGAATTTGTAAACCAAGCGGGCGTAAAAAATTTCAAAAGCGATACAGATAAACTATTTAAAGAAGGCTTGGATTTATATTGGGGCGGCTATTATAAACATGCCCTGGCAAAATTTGAAGCGGTCCAACGAATCTATCCGAATCATTCCGAAATTAAACAATATATCGCTAATTCCGAGAAAAAGATGAGCAGCAGCAAAATGTTATGGTCGGACTACACCACCATTTTCTACATTGTTGACGGTGTATCTGGATTGCTGGTTATTATTTTACTAGTGTTCACCTTTGCCTTTAGGCCGAAACAGCCAGCGGCGGCAGCGACTGCGCTGGCAGCCGGGAACACAAATCCGGCCCCGGCGCCTGTGGCTCCTGTTGTGCCAACAGCACCTACAGCTCCTGTACCACCTGTTGCACATGCGGCCCCAACAGCTCCGGCGGCTCCAACAGCTCCGGCAGCACCTATTGCTCCCGCTGTTCCACCGACGACACCTGCTGGGCCGCCTGTTTCCGAAAACACCTTATCCGATCTAACCAAAGATGGAAAAATCGATATTCAAGATATCCTGCTCGCCCTTCAAGAACATCAGGAAAAACAAAAGAAAAAAGAAAAAGGAGAATAATAAGCGCAGTTGATTGAAAAGATTGGATTGGTGCCTGACACCCTTGGGGTGAGGGCACTTTTTTATTGAATTATAAGTAATCGCCTGCTTACCCTATTAAACAAGCAGGGAAACTGGTTCCGTCTGTCAAATATTATAATTATCATCGAAACTATCATTCACCAAGAACCAGGTCCGCATTGATTTCTGCCACCCTCAACGACTGTCCGCGAGCGGTGCCTGACACCCTATAATTCATTCAAACTTTTTGGGGGTTAATCAGATGAGAGCTCAGAAGAAGAAATCGAGAAAATGGCTTCGAGTAACCGGAATTATCCTTTTAGTGCTGTTAATTGCTGGAGGGGCATATGGTTACACCGTCTATCATTCATTTAAAAAGGCAGTTATTACGATGCATCAACCACTCGAACGGGAAATTTCCGTTAAACGTGAGAAACCTGTGGTCTTTGAAAAAAAGGATCCTTTTTCCGTTCTAATGCTTGGTGTTGATGAACGAGAAGGGGACAAAGGGCGGTCAGACACGATTATTGTCTTAGCTGTAAATCCAATCAATAATTCTGTAAAAATGCTAAGTATTCCACGTGACACCCGCACAGAAATTATCGGAAAAGGAAAGGAAGATAAAATCAATCACGCTTATGCTTTTGGCGGGGTGCCTATGTCGATGGACACGGTTGAAAATTTTCTCGATATTCCAATCGACTATTATATCCAGATTAACATGGAGGGATTTAAGGATATTGTCAACGCTGTTGGTGGTGTAAAAGTCCAGAATGACCTGGATTTCACCGAAAATGGCTTCCATTTTGCAAAAGGAGAAATTTCTCTAAACGGGGAGCAGGCTCTTAGTTTTGCTCGCATGCGCTATAATGACCCGCGGGGCGATTTTGGACGCCAATTAAGACAGCGGCAAATCATTCAAGCAATCATTAATGAAGGAACCAGCGTGTCAACCTTAACGAAATTCTCCGATATCTTTACAGCCCTTGGAAAAAATATTAAAACAAATCTTACTTTCGATCAGATCATGGATATTCAAAAAAATTATCGAGACGCCGGAAAGAACATACAGCAAATGGAAATAAACGAAACCGGCACAATGATCAACAAAATCTACTACGGCCTGGTCTCAGAGGAAGAAAAGCAAAGAATCCGCACGGAGCTTAAGAAACAATTAGAACTGCAGTAAATTTCGTTTCTCGAATTCTGTCAAAAATCAATTGAAATCGAAGTTTAGGACTATTTTTGAAAAATTAGAGCAGAAATTACGCACAGAACCTAGATTGGACCTTTTTCCATCCCGGGTTTCTCAATATTTTGATTGGTTGTGATTCCAGTGATTTGGTTGTATCTTGTCTTTTCCTATTTAATCGGCAATATCATGTTTGGCTATCTTGTCATAAAAATCCTGCACCATAAAGATATTCGACTTCATGGAAGCGGCAATGTCGGCGCGAGGAATGCCGGCCGCCTTCATGGAAGAAAGGCGTTCGCCCTTATTTTCCTAGGCGACGCATTAAAGGGGATAAGCGTAATTCTCATAGCCCGCTACCTTCATTTACCTGAGTATGTTCAATTGATTGGTCTTGGGATGGCGATTCTTGGTCATATTAAACCGGCTGCATTGAAATTCAAGGGCGGGAAAGGGATTTCGACCTTTATTGGCGGGATGATTTGCTTTGATCCGCTCCTGATTGCCGTCATTTTGCTGGCATTTTTCGCCCTTTATCCTTTTACAAAAAGCTTCACCTTCTCAGGGCTAGGGGCATTCTTGTTTATTCCTATCTTTCTCATATTCAAGCATTACCAGTGGATAACGTTTGTCATTGAATTAGCCTTAATTGCTATTATTTTCCTAGCACATTCTGGAAATATCAAAGAAAGGCTGAAAAGCCGGCGACAAAAGGGCTGATTTTTTAAAATAAAGGCTCTACCCTTAAAATAAAAAGCATTCACACTGTATTTAGCTGGATTGCCTCACTAATATGTTCGTCGCTGATGGTTCGTCTTGCTTGCAGGTCGGCGATCGTCCGAGCAAGACGGATGATTTTGATTTGGGTGCGGTTGCTCCAGCCCTTCTTTAGTGAAAGCCGTTGAAGCTGCCTTTGTTGTTCATCGCGCAACGGACTCCTTTTCATTAGGATTTCAAAAGGGACCCGGCCATTGCAAACCTCGCTTCCATAGCGTTCATATTGTCTATTCCTGGCTTCCTCCACTCTTCCCTGCACCATTTCAGAATTGTCCGTTGCTGCAGCCACATTAAAATCAATGGGGGTGAGCGAAAGGTTTTGATAGGCGGTAATCTGTTTGGATGTACAAGTACAATAATGAGAATTTGAGCCCGAATAGCCGCAAGGGCATGGATTCATTGCTGCCAGAAGAATAAAGGTAGCGGGACAAGTAACCGTCGCGTTTGTGCGGCTGATGGTGATTAACCCGTCTTCTAATGGCTGCCGGAGCATGTCTAACGTCTTTTTCGAAAACTCCCCAATTTCATCAAGAAATAAAACGCCGTGATGGGCTAATGATATTTCGCCTGGTTTCGGGTATTGGCCGCCGCCGATGATTGACACTCCGGAAGCGGAATGGTGGGGATTCCGGTAGGGAGGCGTTTTTGACCGGGGACATGCGTTCCGGCTCAATTGGTACAAGCTAAGCACCTCAAGATGGGCTTCTTTCTTCAGCGCGGGCAAAATGGAAGGGAAACTTCCTGCTAACAAACTTTTACCGCAGCCAGGCGGTCCTGTCAGTAAAACATGATGCTCCCCTGCCGCTGCAATTTCTAAGGCATGTTTAGCATCGCAATGACCAATAATCTGCCGAAAATCGATATAATCTAAGTTATCCTGATTCTCGTCCTCTTCTTGCTTTTTAAAAAAAGGAGGACGCCACTGCCCCTGACCCGATAGATGCCCGATAACATCCTGCAATGAAGCTACATAGATAATCTCCAGCGGATCAAGTTCGAGCGCCGGTAATTTTTCATCCATTGGCATGTAGAGCTTTTTGATTCCCAGCTTTTTGGCCGCCAGCACCGCAGGCAGAAGCCCTTCGACAGGCTGGATGGAGCCATCCAAAGATAAGGCCCCGACAAAAGCCGTGTCTTCCGGGATAACTGCCTCCAGTTCATGCAGGCTTAGCAGCACCGCGATTGCCATCGGTAGGTCAAACATCGGACCCATCTTTTTTTGATCCGCAGGCGACAGATTGATGGTTATTTTTTGACCAGACAGGGTGTAGCCTAATGAACGAAGTGCCGTGATAATCCGCTCCTTCGATTCCTTCACAGCCGCATCCGGAAGCCCGACAATTTTAAAAAAATCGTTTCCTACATAGGAGCCCACTTCGACATTCACTCGATAACCTTCCATTCCCTTTAAACCGATACTGATCACCTTTGCCTACATGGTTGTCCCTCCCTGTCCATGATATAAATTTTTCCATCCTTCCAATAGGATTTATCCGTTATGATTGTTTTCATATAGAGTTCGTAGTGTTGCTGTGGGGGATGGGGAAAATAGGCCAGCAGTGACTCGGTGTTTAATATCGGGATTTTTTCGCCGTCTCCGGCGACATAGGCGCGGTAGCTGCTCCAACGGTAATCCTCAGGTGCCGCCGCCAAACCGGCCGCAACCGGGTTTAAATGAATATATTTGCTGACATCAATCTCATATTCCGCTGAATTAAGGAGCTCGGCCCCATAGCGTTTTTCAAACACATGGCCCGAGAAATTGTATTTTTTGTTGATATACTTGGCATATTTCGTGTTGAGGTTTTTCATGATGATACTGAGTGGGGTTTCCGGTGTTTCAAGCTGCAGATGGGTGTGATTGCTCATTAAGCAGTAGGTGTGGAGAATAAATGGGTAACGGTCTCTTGTTTCTTCCAACAATTTGAGGTACTTCTGATAATCTTCATCTTCGAAAAAAAGTGGGCTTTTCCTAATTCCTCGGCTGGTAACATGATACTTCGCACCTTGAAACCAAGTACGAACCTTGCGGGCCATTAGCTAACACTCCTTACTGAATTATTAGATAGTAGATTAGTGGATTATTAGATTATGGAAAAAAATAACCTAATCCACTACTACCATTCGACACCATCCCCAAAAATCCTTCACAAAACCACAAAAGAAAAATTAAACTTACCCCTTTGTCCGGTACCATACTCCAAAAAAGAAGTGTCCACCCCAGGAGGACAAATGTCCACGAGCGGTGCCTGACACCCATTTCCTAAAAAATGTATAAAACCATCGTGGTGGTAATATTTATTTTATAGGGGTTTGTGTTTTTATTTTATGTTTAGGGGGGTGTCTCTGATGCTTGTTAGGGTTTTTCAGTGGTTGGCTGGTGTTGTCCTTTTCTTGTTTGGTCTTTATCTTATTTTCGGAATCCAGGAATTCTTCGGTACTTTGGCCATTATTGCTGCCTTTTTTATTTTTCCTAGACTTGAAAAGAAGGATAAAAAAACTTTCTTGCAAGATGATCATCATCAATTTTATAGTGATTCAGAATTGAGTGAGGCTGATCATTCCTCCCGGGGCAAGGATACTGACAAGAGAAGTGTCTCGAGCGGTGACGGCGGGGACTAACCTACTATTTGGTCCATCCCCAATACGTACAAAACATCGTTTCCTTTCCCCAAGATCTACATTTTATGAAATGTCTCCAATTAGGTTGGGGGCATTTTTATATTCGCCAAATATAGATATTTCGACTCATTTTTAAGCTCTCCCCCACTTTTCAACAAAAAGATTGTCGATTTTCGCTTCACATTACGGAAAATACAGTTTAATATTAATTTAGCAAATTAAGGATGCACCTGAAAATTTCAGGAAAATTATTAAAAAGGAGTGTGAAGAAGTTCTATTAGAGGAAGCACTACAACTTATTTGGTTGGACCGACTCTTTAAAGTAAATATTTAGGCATGAAAGGAATATAGAGTTGAAAAAGAAGATTTTACTATTATCAATTTTTACTGTTTTACTATTAGGCATAGGACTTGGTGCTACGCATTCCAATGCGGCCACCACAGGATGGAAGCTAGAAAATGGCAAGTGGTATTATTTCCAAAAAGATGCACCGGCAAAAGGCTGGCTCTACGTCGGGAACAAATGGTATTACATGGATGCCAAGGGTGTCATGCAAACCGGCTGGCTCAAGCTCAGCGGAAAATGGTACTATCTGCAAGCGGACGGCGCGATGAAAACCGGCTGGCTTAGCTTAAATAACAAATGGTACTTCCTCCAGACTGATGGCTCAATGAAAACGGGCTGGCTTAGCACAAAAAACAAATGGTACTTCCTCCAAGCTGACGGTGCCATGCAAACCGGCTGGCTGAATACAAGCAACAAATGGTACTACCTTCAGCCCGATGGTGATATGAAAACCGGCTGGCTCCTGCTTGATTCAAAATGGTACTTTCTAAAAACCAGCGGAGAAAGAAGTATTGGTTTCGAAACAGTGGCTTCGAAAAAATACTATTTTGATAGTTTAGGAGTCATGCAGGAAAACCAATGGCTTGAGCAAGGCGGGAAGAAATATTATTTAAAAAGTGATGGATCTGCCGCATCAGGTATAACAAATATTTTGGAAAAAAAGTATCTATTTAACACTGATGGCACTTTAGTCTCCGGCTGGGGGAAAATCAATGGAAAATGGTATTTTTCTGATATAGAAGGCATCGTACAAACTGGCTGGCTGACTGACAAAGGGAAAAAATACTTTCTCAATCAAACCGGTGTCATGATAACGGGTTGGTATGATGAGCAGGGCAAAAGATTCTTCTTCGATGGCAGCGGCGCTCTGACAACAGGTGTGGCCACGGTTGAGGGCAAGGGTTACCTCTTCGATAATGATGGGGTTCTATATTGCGGGGGCTGGTTTCCGGTCGACAGCAAAAAATATTTTGCGAATGATGCAGGTGTGCTTCAAAAGGGCTGGCTGAAATCGAATAACATCTGGTATTTTTTTAACAATGATTATTCGATAAAAACGAACTGGCTGCTAGATGGCGGCAAATGGTACTTTTTAAATGATCAAGGAGAAATGCAGACAGGCTGGCTTGTGGACAAGAATATTCGCTACTATTTAACTGCCAGCGGTGCGATGAAAACAGGCTGGCTTCAGGACGGCGGTAAGTGGTACTACTTTAATCTGTCTGGGGCACTGCTTACAGGCTGGTACCAGGACAAGGGAATTTGGTACTATTCTGATTCAAACGGTGTCATGCAGACAGGCTTGATTACCGTGGATGGCAAGGAATACTTTTTGGCGGATAGCGGAGCCTGGGTACCTACTCCTTCTCCTTCTACAACAAAGGGGTTAGCGGGAAAAACGATTGTATTAGATCCCGGACATGGCGGTTATGATGGCGGAGCAAGTGCGGCAGGGGTTTTTGAAAAGACTATCACCCTGCAGGTCAGCTTGAAATTTGCTGAACTTCTCAAAAGCAAAGGGGTCACTGTTTATTTGACCAGAAACACGGATGAATTTGTTTCATTGGATGGCAGGGTTGAATTTTCTAATTCAATAAAACCTGATGCGTTTATTAGTATCCACGTGAATTCGGCGACTGCTACGAGTGCACAGGGAATTGAGACCTATCATAATTCTAAAGATGGGGTCATGCCGGCAGAAAGTAAACGGCTTGCGGCATTGCTTCAGGATGAAATAATCAAATCTACCGGCGCTGTCACGCGTGGCGTGAAGGATGAAAGCTTCCGGGTAATCAGAGGTAATCAAGCACCAGCCGTTTTGGTGGAAATTGGCTTCATCAGCAATGACAAAGAACGGGCTAACCTAGTGAACAGCAGCTATCAGAACAAAATCTGCACAGGACTGCTGAATGGATTACAGAAGTTCTTCGATTAATGGGGCTTCTTTCGTTCAAAAAGATTGTATGGAACAAAACAATACTTAAACGCACAAAACGCACGCACAAGATGGGGCCATGCCCTGATTGTGCGTGCGTTTTTAATTAAAACAAAAAAAGAACCAAAGCCATTAGCCTTGATTCCGAACATCTCCCGCTCTCTCCTCAATCCCAGCGATTGAAGCCATCATTGCTTCAAAGGAGATGGGTTTGCTTATAAAATATCCTTGAATAATGTCACAGCCCAGTTGATCCCATTCCACAAACTGAGTCTGGTCTTCGATTCCTTCAATAATTACCTGTAAACCCAGGTTATGGGCCATATTTATGATCGGCAATACGACGCCTTTGTGTTTCTTATTTTTCCATAAACTAAAAACAAAATCGCGGTCGAGCTTAATATAGTCGATCGGGAGCTTAATAAAGTCGGAAAATGAGAAATAGCCATTTCCAAAATCATCTAAGGCAATCGTAAAACCAGCCTCTTTCAAGACATTTAATTTGTCATTGACTGTTTTCACTGAGTAAATCTCAATATTTTCGGTAATTTCCAACGTGAGTTGCTTGGCTGAAACCGAATATAAGTTAAGTATTTCTGTAACGTCTTGTAAAAAAGAATCCAGTAAAAGCTGGTTAACGGATAAATTGATGGAATACTTCATGATCCTAGTTTTCTCGCTGGCAATATGCCTGCAAACCTCTTCGAATACCCAGAAAAACAGTTGATTTGACATCCCAGCTTCCTCAGCGTAGCTGATAAATTCAGCTGGTGAAACTTCGCCCAAACTTGGATGATTCCAACGGATTAAGGCCTCAGCGCCATCAATTGCCTTTTTCTCCAAGTTATACTGCGGCTGGAATTGGACATGCAGCTGGCCCTTTTTCAAAGCATATGGGAAGTCATTTTCAATTAACACCTTTCGGCTTGCCGTTTGATCTAACTCTCCTATATAAAGTGAAAATTGATTTTCACCGCGCGCTTCCGCCACATACATTTGTGCTTTGGCAATCAGCTGCAGTTCTTCCGGCCCTTCAGCGCCATAAGGAAACATGCAAATTCCAATATTACTACTGATGGAAAAATGGCGAAAATCAATCGTATACGTATCAGATATCGAGCTAATAATTCGCTCGCAAATCAGCTTGCAATCATGCTCCGTTATATCCACTATTAAAAAAGCAAAATCTGTTCTATTTATTTTTATCACGGTATCAATATTTCTAATAGATCGTTTTAACCTTGCTAGAATGTTATTAGCAAGAGCGATTTCAATTTCTTCATCATTAGTTTGTGATAGTTCTGGTGGAAAATGCAATCTCAGGTAACAAACAGCCGTCGACATCTTATACCTTTTACTAAAAGCCAAAGTTAAATTAAGGCGGTCATTCAGCAATTCGACCTTTGGCAATTCCGGTTCATTATCCATTCTACCCATCAAAGAACCACTCCATCCAAATTAACAAACTCTTCCGATAATTAAAGTGTAACGCAATACCTTAAAATCAGCAAATTCCAAAAGGGCTGCATGGTGTGGTGCGTGAGTGTGTGGTGTCACAGTGTATAGTGTCAGTGTGTGGTGTCAGGCACCGTTTCCCTTAAACTGGAAAATGGTGTCAGGCACCAAATTCCTCAAAATGGAAATTAGTGCCTGACACCATACTAGTCACATCTTCTAAGCAATTTCTTCACCGGTTTTGAAGGTTTTGCTGAGCCAGTTTTTCCCTTCAACAAGCCGGGTTACGAGCATGGCGCAGACGGTGTTTCCGGTTGAGTTTAGGAGTGTTGCAGGTGCGTCAATGATGGTGCTGATGACAGCTATGATTGGAAGTGTTTCCGGCGGGAAGCCGTAGACGCTGATAATTAGCATCTCGCCAATCATCCCGCCCCCAGGAATCGCGCCCATAACTGCACCAACTAAAAAGGCGACAGCCAGCACACTTAATATACTAGAGATACTTGTTAAATCCTTGCCAAATAGCGCAAACAGGAACACGATTTTCAGCACGCCGCCAAACACAGAACCATCTTTATGCGTATTCGCACCAAGCGGAATAATTGTTTCGGCGATATCCTTTGGCACACCCATCCTTCTAACTGTTGCCAGGTTCACAGGAATACAGGCTGCACTTGAACAGGTTGCAAGCGCCGTGACAGAAGGAGTGATCGCGTTTTTCCAAAAGATCTTGACCCCATCCTTGCCGCCGGCGATGAAGGCATACAGGGTGAAGAAAACAAAATAATAAATCACGGTCAGAATCAAATACAAAACAAATGAGCGGGCATAACCCTCTAAAATTTGCGGTCCGAGCTCACCGATGACCGCGGCAAAATAACAGCCAAGCCCAATCGGAGCGTAATACATGACGATGCTGACCATCTTCATGATGACAGCCGCCGCAGCCGATAAAAAGTCCGCGACCGGTTTCGCCTTTTCTCCAACCGCAGCAGTAGAAAGTCCAAACAGAAGCGCGAAGACAATCAGCTGGAGCATATTGCTTCTTGATAATAATAGATGAAAATCTGAAACCGTAAATGTAGCGACCAGATGGTCAAGAAACGATAATTTCTCTGCATCCGTCTGGGCTGCAGAATGGTTCATCACCTCTTTAAGCGAGGCGATGTCGGCATTTTCAAGGGGTTGAATGATGGAGGCACCGGCAACCCCGAGAATTGCCGCGACAAAAGCTGTCACCAGGAAAACCACCAGGATGCTGCCCATTATTTTTCCAAGCCGTTTCATGCCGTTCATGTTGGCTATCGCCGAGGCAATGCTGAAAAATACCAACGGAACGATGATCATGAACATCAAGTTCAGAAATAGGTCTCCAAACGGCTTAACAACCGCTGTTTTGGGTCCAAAAATCAAGCCTGCTGCACCGCCGATTACGATGGCAGAAAGCAGGATAAGGGTAAAGCGATAATTTTTAAAAAATAATTTCATTGGGTCCAACTGCCTTTCAATTTATAAAAATATATTATTCCCCTAAAAATCATACTCAAGTTTGCGCATCAGGTAAATGACTTTATTATTTGCAAAATAGTCAAATAATAAATCTCCTCGGCACTTTATGCTAGCAGCTGCATTTAATAGTGCCTGACACCTTAGGGCTTTTTCCTATATAAAAATAAGTAAAAAACCCCTCTTGCGCAATGCAAGAGGGATTTTAGAAGGATATTAATATTGTTGCTGCTGGTGCCATTTCCAGGCGTCGGCGATAATTTGTTCTAAGTTTCGTTCTGCTTTCCAGCCAAGTTCTGATAGGATTTTCGCCGATGAGGCAACGAGCCTTGCCGGATCCCCAGCGCGGCGGTCGGCTATTTCAACATTCGCCTTCACACCGGTGACTTTTTCACATGTCTCGATAACTTCCTTTACAGAATAGCCAAGTCCATTGCCAAGATTGTAGACCGCAGCCGATTTCTTCCCTGTTAACAGCGCTTCAAGGGCAAGAATATGGGCGGCCGCTAAATCAGTTACATGAATATAATCACGAATACACGTGCCATCCGCCGTATCATAATCAGCGCCAAACACGGACACCTTTTCCCGCTGACCTAACAGCTGCTGCAGGATAATTGGGATTAAATGTGTTTCCGGATCATGACTTTCGCCAATCGCCGCTGATTGATGGGCGCCGGCTGCATTGAAGTAACGCAGTACAACATAATGCAAATCATAGGATTTTGAAAAATCAGCAAGTATCTGCTCAACCATCAATTTTGAGTGGCCATAAGGATTAATCGGTGTTGTTGCACTTGTTTCGTCAATAACCTCCACATCAGGAATTCCATAGGTTGCAGCAGTGGAGGAGAAAATAAAGTTCTTCACCTTAAATTTCAACATAACTTTTAACAGAGTTAAAGTCGAAGCTACATTATTTTGGTAATATTTCAAAGGGTCTACAACAGACTCCCCGACCAAGCTGCAAGCAGCAAAGTGCATAACGGCCTTGATAGGATAACTTCTAAAGACCATGTGTAAATCTTCCTCATTACCGAGGTCACCCTTGACAAAGATAGCACGGCTGTCAACGGCCGCACGGTGCCCGGTCGACAGGTTATCGAGCACAACGACTTCTTCTTTTTCAACTAATTCCTTAACGAGATGGCTGCCAATGTAGCCAGCTCCGCCAACAACGAGAATCATATCCATTTCCCCTTAGCTAGAAATTTCATTTACTTTTACTATTATAGCATTTTTGAAAAAAGACAGTTTACTATCATGCCTTAATAATAATTTCCCTATTTACCATATCGAAGTTCTTTTGTGAAATTTCGACAGCAAGCATATGTCGAAAGTATTTTGTCGTTCATGACAAAATACCCCAATTTACCCAACGTCCATTTGATATTATTAACAAAACAGCCTTATACCGCGTAGGGCACATTCCACTTTGCAAAAAAACAGGCCGGTAAATTTCCTTCATTTGGACGATGTTGATATGACTTTCATAGGGGTGAATGGGATGAAAGAGCAGGGGAATTTTTTCACGGGATTATTATGGGGGACAACTCTTAGTATCCCGTTATGGATGGCGTTTTTCGGCTGGGTAAAAATCATCCTTCATCTTTTTAAAATTGTATAATCTCGCAAAAAGGTAAATGGCGCTATACGCCACCATCTCGCAAATTGGCTAAACTGATTCGTTTTTGCTCCGTTCCGCCCCTTTTCCACAAAAAAAGGGCTCCTCAATAGAAGATGACCCCCCGTTCCAAACTACGGTGCCTGACACCCATCATTGGTTGTAATCCCACATGATCCGCCATTCGTCCTTTTCCTTCACGACAAAAACTTCCTGTTTCAAGTCAAAGTTTCCATATTTTCCTTTGTAGGTTTGTGTAACTAGGATTTTATAGACATTCTCTAGTGCTGGTCCTGTTTTGGCCATTTTCCACTTTGCTAATTTTTCCGGCTTATCGGCTGTATAAGCAAAGGTTTCTACCCCGAAATGAGACATAAACACATGGGCCCGGTCCTGGATGTACCCGCCTTTCGGGAACTTTTCCTTCATCGCAGAATGAAATAACGCCCACGATTTCGCAAAATCCCCCTGCTGTTCATATTGATAAAACTCATCGACAACCGACCCTGCCTGTTTATCAGGAGAAACTCTCACAATTTGAAAGACAATAAAAATGCCGGCAGCCAATAGAATTCCAATGATTAACCTTTTGAATGGAACAGACCTTTTTGCCATTGTAATCTCCTTTTTTCACATGCTCGTGTATCTTCAAAAGCTTGTATATAAAAAATATGCACCGCCATGTCCAAATAGTATTTTTTAATCCGATTTTAATTGAGTTTTCATAGCCCTCCTTATAAAATCAAACAATAGGATTTGTTGATTTTATAAGGAGGAAGCATGAGATGAAACTAAACAGTGAAGAGCTCGAGATTTTAAAAATAATCGAAGAAAACCATAAGGCATCTGCAGAAACGATTGCCCTAATGGCGTTGACAAGCGAGGAAACGGTCAAAAACACGATCAAAAAGTTAGAAGACGAGAAAATTATCATGAGTTATCCGACATTAATCGATTGGACCAAAGTGGATGGGCAGGAAAGCATCATTGCCATGATTGATGTGAAGGTAACCCCGAAGCGGGGCGTGGGCTTTGATGATGTCGCCGAAAGAATCTACCGTTTTCCGGAAGTATCCTCCTTGTATCTCATGTCCGGCGCTTATGATTTATCGATCACCATCGAAGGAAAAACGATGAACCAAATCGCCGCCTTCGTATCGGAGAAATTATCAACAATTGATAATGTCGTTTCGACAACGACTCATTTCATGTTGAAAAAATATAAACATGACGGTGTCATCTTTGACGGCGGGGCTGACGATAAAGACCGGCGGATGGTGGTTACACCATGAAACACGACGTTGCCTACTATATTTCACAAACAGCTAAGGATCTCCAGCCCTCCGGCATAAGGAAATTTTTCGACCTCGCTGCCGGGATGAAAGACGTGATTTCTTTAGGAGTTGGCGAACCAGACTTCGTTACCCCCTGGAATATTCGCGAAGCCGCCATTTTATCGCTGGAGCAAGGCTCCACCTCCTATACGGCAAATGCCGGCTTGCTGGAATTGCGGGAGGAAATCTCAGCCTACCTTGGGAGGAGATTTGGCGTTGCCTACAATCCAAAAAATCAAATCATTGTTACGGTTGGCGCAAGCCAGGCGCTAGATTTAGCCTTTCGCGCGATTTTAAACCAAGGCGATGAGGTGTTGATTGTCGAACCGGCGTTTGTATCCTATGCGCCCCTCGTTTCATTAGCCGGTGGAAAACCAATTGCCGTTTCTACCTCAGCGGAAAACGGTTTTAAAGTGACTCCGGAGCAAATAGAACAGGCGATTAGCGAAAAAACGAGGGCACTGTTACTCTGTTTCCCTAATAATCCAACCGGCACTTCGTTAAACAAAGCAGAATTGATGGAGATTGCCAACATCATTGAAAAGCACGATTTACTTGTCGTTTCTGACGAAATTTACGCTGAATTGACCTATGATGAAACCTTTACAAGCTTTGCCGCCATCCCGGGCATGTATGAAAGAACGATTTTAATAAACGGCTTTTCCAAAGGCTTTGCGATGACGGGCTGGCGCTTAGGAATGCTGGCCGCTCCTAAGGAATTCGTCGAAGCGATGTTGAAAATTTTTCAATACACGACATTATGTGCTCCGACGATGCTGCAATACGGGGCGATTGAAGCGCTTCGCAACACCTATCATGAAGTCGAATCGATGCAGCGAAGCTACCGAAGACGGCGAAATTATGTTGTCCAAACACTGAACAACATTGGCTTGGACTGCCACACCCCTGGCGGCGCCTTCTATGTGTTCCCATCAATCCGCGCAACCGGGCTCACTTCCGAACAATTTGCTGAAGAACTGCTCATGCAGGAAAAAGTTGCGGTCGTTCCCGGCAACGTGTTTGGCGAATCCGGCGAAGGCTATATTCGCTGCTCCTACGCCACCTCGATGCCGCAGCTCCAAGAAGCACTGAAACGGATGCAGCGGTTTCTTGAAACGAAAGGCATTATGCGGGACCGAGAGGCAGGCGCCTTGTCCCAATTGTAATGAAAATGAGACAAGTGCGCCTGTGCTTGTCCCTGAAAAGCCCAGCGTCTAGAGAAGCTGGGCTTTTTTAAATGTTCTACCTATTTTGTGTCTGCCTCCGAATCGAAACATACAATGAAAGGTAAATAAGAAATGGAGGAGATGTGATGAAGCTTTATTTAGATCCAGGTCACGGCGGCACAGACTCAGGCGCACAGGGAAATGGACTAAATGAAAAAGATGTTACTTTAAAAATCTCACTGAAAATCCAGGAAATTTTCACAAAAAAATATGAAAATATCATAATAAAGATGAGCCGTACAAGCGATATTTCTAAATCCTTAAGTCAGCGGACAAATGAAGCAAATGCGTGGGGGGCCGACTTTTACCTATCCATCCACATTAATGCGGCAGACAGTACTACTGCACAAGGTTACGAGGACTATATTTATAGCGGCCTGTCAACCACTTCCAGATCAGCATCCTATCAAGATATCATTCATCAGGAAGTGACGAAAGTTAACGGTTTAATCGACCGTGGACAAAAAAAGGCCGATTTCCATGTATTGCGTGAATCATCTATGAGCGCACTCCTATCGGAGAATGGGTTTATCACAAATGCACACGACGCAACCCTCATGAAACAGGCCTCATGGCTGGAAAAAGTCGCACAGGGCCATGTAAATGGACTCGCCAAAGCCTTCAATCTAAAACTTAAATCGAACCCGGTGTCAGTACCATCAACCCCAATTAATCCTGTTCCAGGAACCCTTTTTAAAGTTATTGCCAGTTCTTTTAAATTAAAGGAAAATGCCGAAGAGCGCGTCGCATTCCTGCAAGGGGGGGGCATCGAATCATTTGTCAAAACCACCACCATCTCCGGTGAAACCTGGTACCGCGTCCAAGCTGGGGCGTTTACGACCCGGGAAAATGCCGAAATTCGCTTGGCTGAAGTCAAGAATGCAGGAATAACAGATGCCTTTATAGTTGTGGAAAATGACAGTGCAAGTGCAGGGAATGCAGCAGACGGAAATACCGCCCCTGGCAAAAGCGAGAATGCTCCTCCCAAGAGCGGAGGGAGTTCCGGAAATGACAGCCCTGGAACGCAAGGGAACAACGACGGAAATGGTGAGCCGGCCAAAAGCGGTGACAACGCCGGGAATGATGTACCAGCAAATAGCGGGAATGACAAAAACAATAACACTCCTCCCCCAAAAGTCACACCAAATATTACTATTTTTGGTCCAACCTACCTGTCTCCTGAACAAATGAATCAATTTGTTAAAAAGGTTAACCCGAGCGCCCCCGAATTAGGTAGCTTTTATCAAAAATTCGGCGCAGCTTACGGCATTAGAGGAGACGTCGCGTTCGCTCAAGCAATCCTCGAGACCAACTATTTCCGCTTTACTGGGGATGTCGGTCGTGAGCAGAACAATTTTGCCGGAATCGGAGCAACAGGTTCAGGAAAACGCGGGGCAAGCTTTGAAACACAAGAAACAGGAGTACTCGCCCAGCTTCAGCATTTGTATGCCTACGCAACGCCAAAAGCACTGCCAGGTCAATATCCATTAGTTGACCCCCGTTTTCATCTAGTGGACAGGGGCTCTGCGCCCACCTGGACCTCCTTAAACGGCCATTGGGCCGTTCCCGGCAACAACTACGGCCAATCCATTTTAAATTTATATGAAAAAATGATCAATTCAGCCTAGCGAATCCAATATTTGTAAAATGGTGTCAGGCACCATTTATGCACATTCTGAATAAATATACAATAAGAAAAGCGCAAGCGCCCTGTTCAGCGGCGTATGTCCTGGAGCGCTCCAACTGAGATAAAGGAAACACGGTGAACGGAGTGAACCGATGTTGACTTATCGTAGGGCGGAGAGCGAAGGACACTAGCCGCTAGGGCGCTGGAGCTGGACAATTCTCAAAGTCAAAATTTTATACATTCTTATCTTTTATGAAAAGCCGCAATCGTTCATGATTCGGCTTTTTGCTTTTCACTTGTGAATGTTTATCACCGAACGCTTGCGATTAAACTTAATTGGCACCTTTTAATAACGAGTACATATAGTACATTACTGAAAACGCCTAGGAGGTGAATCTTGTGATCATTCATGTCGTGAGCAGGGGCGAAACATTGTGGCAGCTTGCAAGTCGTTATAAAGTGAATATGAATTCCATTGGACAGCTCAATGAATTGCCAAACGCCAAACAGTTAGCAGTCGGACAATCAGTAGTCATTCCTAAGCCCGGTACATCACACGTCATCAAATCCGGAGAAACACTCTGGTCAATCGCGCAGCAATATTGGGTAACAATCAATGCGATAATCCAGGCAAACCAGTTAACAAACCCGAACCTCTTATATCCCGGCACCTCCCTATTTATTCCGGCCATTACACATGTGGTCCAATCCGGAGAAACCTTAGCGTATATTGCCAGGCGTTACGGCACAAGCATTCAAGCCATCAGCAGGGAAAATCAAATTACTAACCCCAATCTGATCACCATCGGCATGCAGTTGGTTATACCAAGGAAAAAGCCAATCATTGAAGTCAACGCCTATACGTATCAATCAGATGATGCAGGGGCTCAAACCGTTAATGAACTGGGCCAGTTATTAACTTATTTCAGTCCATTTGCCTATAAGATTTTGGAAGATGGTTCATTAAGTCCGATTAAAGATACTTTAATGATTGAGGCTGCCCGGGCTAAAAAAGCTGTACCGATGATGTCGCTGACTAACTTTACAGCTACACATGCCGGATCAAATGAGGCTCATGTCATTTTATCAAGTCCGGACATCAGAGAAAAAATCATCACAAATATTGCTCAAGTGATGGATAGCAAAGGGTATAAGGGGATAAATATTGATTTCGAAAATGTGCTGCCTGGTGACCGTGAATTATATAATCAGTTCCTCCAGCAAGTGGTTAATGCCTTACACCCGAAAGGATATTTTGTCTCAACTGCCCTTGCCCCAAAAACGAGTGCGACCCAATCCGGTCTGTTATATGAAGCCCACGATTATGCGGCACATGGACGAATTGCCGACTTTGTCGTGTTAATGACCTATGAATGGGGATACAGGCTTGGACCACCGCAGGCCATCTCACCGATTACCGAAATGAGAAAAGTAGTCGAATATGCCCTTACCGTTATGCCAGCTGAAAAAATATTTTTAGGCTTCCAAATTTACGCCAGAGATTGGCTTCTCCCCCATGTTAAAGGGCAGGAAGCCGAAACGTTCAGCCCACAGGAAGCGGTGAGACGTGCGGTAAAATTCGGTGCTGCCATCCAGTATGATCCAACAACGCAATCACCATTTTTCCGCTACACAGATGAGCAAGGCCGGGGTCACGAAGTTTGGTTTGAAGATGCCCGGAGTGCCCAAGCGAAGTTTGACCTGGCCAAACAATATAATCTTCGCGGTGTCAGCTACTGGGCCTTAGGCTATCCTTACCCGCAGAATTGGGCATTGTTGAAGGATAATTTTTCGATTAAAAAACTTAGTTGAAAAAATCAGGCCGGATTCGTCTCGAATCCGGCCGTTTTTACCCCCTTCAAAAAATTATAAATTCTCCTCAAACCAGTTCACAATGTAATCCAAGCGGCTTTTGCGCAGGCTTGGCTTCCCGCTTCTGGAAAGTTCGTGGTTTTCTTCTGGAAAGCGGACCAATTTTGTGTTCTGGCCTAAGCGTTTTAAGGCAATAAACAATTGCTCTGCCTGCTCGATTGGACAGCGGTAATCCTTCTCACTATGGAGAATTAATAAAGGTGTCTTCACGTTCTCCACATAAGCAAGCGGCGAATGCTTCCATAGTGTTTGAATATCGCGGAAGTCCGCTTTGATTTGCCACTCGGTGAAATAATAGCCGATATCGCTGACACCGTAAAAGCTGATCCAGTTTGAAATTGAACGCTGTGTCACTGCTGCTTTAAAGCGGTTCGTATGACCGACGATCCAGTTCGTCATAAAGCCGCCGTAGCTTCCGCCCGTCACACCGAGGCGATTTTCATCAATGAAGTCATAGTGCTCCAACGCAAAATCAACTGCAAGCATTAAATCCTCATAGTCGCCGCCGCCATAATCGCCGCGCACCGCATTGACAAATTCCTGCCCATATCCGTGGCTGCCGCGCGGATTCACATACAATACCGCGAAGCCTTTGGCCGCCAATAGTTGAAACTCATTCATATATGTATTTCCATACATCGCATGCGGACCGCCGTGAATTTCGAGGATTAACGGGTACTTTTTCCCTTCTTCAAAGCCAATCGGCTTCATCATCCAGCCATGAACTTCCTTGCCATCTGCTCCTGAAAATTCCACCGGCTCCGGTTTTGACAGCAAAATATCTTGTAAAATCGCCCCATTTACATCGGTCAATTTTTCAAGTGAAGACGGTTTACCACCGCTACGGGACAGAAGATACAGATCACTGATTGCCGTCGGTTTGCTTAACGCGATGACTGCTTTTTGCGTTGCGCTATTGATTGACAAGCCATAGACATGGCCGCCGTCCGTATAAACCGGCTGAATCTCACCGCCGCTCACATCACTGAAATAAATATTCGTATTGCCATGTTCTGAAGCTATAAAATAGAATCCCTTGCTGTCATTCGACCACAATAAACCGGGGGATACCGCTCCTTGCTGGAAATCGCCGACGGTAAAATCGCCGACAGGCACATCCCAATTACGGGTCAAACAAGAGAATTTTTTCGAATGGACTTCGTAAAGCCAGACCTTTGGATGGGTCGCATTTTCAAACTCCCGTTTGTGTCCAAGCATCCCAAGGTAGTTCCCGTCCGGCGACCAAGTCACGCTTCCAAAATAGCCGATCCCATTTGTCACGGGAATGAATTCCTTTTGAGCAATGTCCAACAAATACACATCATGGATAAACGATGAATCCGTTTCTTTCGAAAAATCAGCGCCAACTGCGAGGTAGTTTCCGTCTGGTGACCAGCAATAGAGACTTACATCCTGAGCGCCTTCCGTGAGCTGTGTTAAGTCGCCGCTTTTCACATCCACGAGCGCTACTTGTTTGACATCCCCCTGCCAAAAGCCCCCGTCATCTGATTTATATTTCATCTTCGTCACTTCAAGAGGCACAGTCTTTTTTTCTTCTTTTTCATCTTCTTCATCAAAAATAGTTTTATCCGTTTTGAGCGATGTGTTGAAGGCAAGCTTTGTTCCATCCGGAGACCAAACTGGATTGCTCGCCCCGCTAGGAAATGAAGTTAATTGCCGCGCTTCCCCGCCATTCACACTTAATAGATAAAGTTGATTTTTCCCGCTCCGATTGGATACAAATGCAATATTCGTTCCATCAGGCGACCAGCACGGCGAGTGATTCCGCCCTTTACCAAATGTCCATTGGACCGCTTCGCTTTCCTGTTCAAGTGTATGGAAAAATAAATGTGCCTGATATTCATCCGTTTCCTCGTCTATCGTCGTTTGCACATACACGCAGGACTTCCCATCAGGAGCAAACTGTGGGTTCGCCACCGATTTTAACTGATATAAATCCTCCGACTGAATTCCTCTTAATTCTCCCATCGCCTCTACCTCCAATTTCTAAAAAATCGCACTCAAATTATTTCGACACTAGAAATAATTTCCCCTGCTTCAGTTTCCTCTAAAGAAGGGGAGCAATAAAAATTATTGATGCTTGACTCAATGTGTACAAACCTAAATTACTGCATTGTCACCTCTTTGTCACAATTTTATCTCTAGACGCCCCCCAGATAATATATGATTATTCTATATATTAAATAGGTCTTTAGTTCGATAAAATGGTGATATTCTCCATTAGATACCTAACTAAATCTCATATCATTAATTTGAAACAATGGGGGAAAAAACGATGATGAAAAAATTACAGTTTGACGACTTAGATCAAGATGAAGAGGAAATTGTTTTAGATAGTAACCAAAACGAACTCCAAAAACAACTTAAAATTATTCAATTAACTACACGGGACTTGGCTATCGCAAAAACCATACAACCATTTATTAAAGAACATTTAGATTTAATTGTAACAAACTACTACAATAGTATTCAGTTAGAGCCTTCTCTTAAAAAAATAATTAACGACAATTCAACAGTTGAAAGGTTAAAAGTCACGTTAAAGAAACATATATTTGAGTTATTTGAGGGAAGAATTGACCATAATTTTATCATGCAAAGAAATAAGGTTGCCCATGTTCATGTCCGGATTGGGTTAAAAACAAAATGGTATATGGCGGCTTTTCAAAGTTTCTTTACCACCATCGTTTCAGTATTACAACAGTATATAGAGGATTCAACCAAACTAGTAGAAGCGATTAATGTCGTAGCGAAACTTTTAAACCTTGAACAACAGCTTGTACTAGACGCTTACGAAGAAGAAATGGAGCGAATAAAATTAGAGGAACAACAACAAAAACAACATCGAGAACGAGTTGCACA
Source organism: Neobacillus vireti (assembly GCF_001026695.1). Lineage (GTDB taxonomy): Bacteria > Bacillota > Bacilli > Bacillales > Cytobacillaceae > Neobacillus > Neobacillus vireti. Next base: position 327,818 of record NZ_LDNB01000014.1, on the reverse strand, counting down.
TACAGCTGAAGAGTTGTCGATCATTTCTGATCAAACAAGTAATTCTGTATTCCAACTAACTCAAAAGACTGAATCATTGGTGGATTTAGCTACTGCGGGTGTTCGTTCAGCAGAGCATGTTCAAAACCGCTCTATTCAAGGAAAAGTCAGGATTGATGAACAACAGGCACAAATGGATAAGATTTTGGAACAAATGCATGCTATTACATCGGAAATTAGTCACTTAGAGGAAATTTCAGATGAAATAAAAGAGGTTTTAAGTTTCGTAAAGGGAATTGCTAATCAAACAAACCTTCTATCTTTTAATGCTGCCATCGAATCAGCTCGAGCTGGGGAATATGGTCGCGGATTTGCGGTTGTTGCAAATGAGATTCGAAAATTAGCTGACCAAACCAGGGTTTCTGTTTATAATGTTACAGAGTTAATTCAAAAAACAAATACACAAGTATTAAGCGCCATAACTAAGACTGGACAAGTTAATGAATTAGTTGAAGATGGGTTCCAAAAGATGAATGAAATTGCTGAGTTCTTTAACCAAATTTTAGTTGAAGTAAATCAAAGTAAACAACAAAATAACCAAATTGAGAACGAACTAGAATCCTTTGCAGATTATTTTGAAGAAATCAACAGCACGGTTGGTAACCTTGCCAATACATCAAAGGAATTAGCTCAAATTGTTCAAGATTTATAAGTGGGACACGGGGTCAGGCACAGCGTCTCAAGCGCACAAAGGGATCAGGAGCCTGTCCCCATGTCCCTATCTTCTTGAATATAAGTCCCGGCTCTTGTATCCCTGACCCAAGATTAGTTTCATTTCTTCCCGTCGTTTTTCTTTGGTCGCTTCCTGTTTAGCGCTGTACACATAACGCGCCCAATCTTTCTGGTACCCTGGAGTAAGTGACTGATAGAAAGCAAGTAGATCGGGAGTATCTCGCAAATCTCTTTCTACATCTGGAATCATTTCAAAATAATCATCGACACATTGACTTGCTTTTGTAGATGCTTGATTTTTGCCTCGAGAATCTTCTTTTAGACCGACAATCGTAAAGACCGTATCTAATCCTACCATCCGCGAAAATTTGATGGTACTTGGTCCAACATAACCTTCTTCATCAGCACCCATGCCACCTAATAATTCATCGCGATGAATAAACGTTGAATAGACTTTATTCCCTTTTTTAGGATAAGCCAAATAGAGATGGCCGTTTTTATTTAGATGATCCTTTTGGATCACCTTATTTACGAGTTCTTTTAAGGAATCCATATCAAGCACAAAAGCAAAAATAAGATCATATTTACTGTCTGCAAGCTCCGTATCATAATCTGCTAATCCTGCTAAATAATTCGCACCGTCTGGCAAATTCAATACTGCTATTTTTTTATACTTTTGTAAGTTTAGTTTATCTACTACTGTTTTCGTCATCCTTATCCACCCCGCCTTATTCTCTTTCTTCCTAAGAGTACGAATTTCCGTAGAAGTTAACAACCTTTTGTATTTTAGTAGATACAACAATTTCCATGGCACTAGCTAATTTCATTCACAATCAAAATCCCATCCAAAGTAAGTAATAGTTTCCGACACAATGCTCTCCTTTACATTCTTTTTTCCTCAGAGGTTTGGCTCATCATCACGGTTATTTCCGTTCCTTTCTCGAGTTCACTTTGGATCTGAATTTCCCACTTGTGCAAATCAATTATTTTTTTGACAATGGGCAAACCAAGGCCATTGCCCCCAAAATTACGATTTCTTGATGGATCAGCTTTATAGAACCGCTCAAATATATGCATTAATGTTTCTTTATTCATACCAATCCCCGTGTCCGTTATTTTCACAAGGAGATGATTATCCGCGGTTTTCAGTGCCTCCACCTTGATGGTGCCTGCCCGCGGCGTGAATTTAATGCTATTATGAAGGAGGTTAATCCAAACTTGATCCATCAGGTCCTCATTTGCTGTGATCGTCAAGGGTTCTAGGGAAATATCCATATGAATGTTCTTCTCAGCCCATTGTGGTTCGTTAGCAAGGATGATGCGACGAAGCTGACGGTCTAATCGATAGTCCTTTTGGTCAAATGGAATTTGATCCGACTCTAAAGAAGTGAGTCGAAGTAGATTTTCACTCAATTTTGAGAGCCTAATACATTCCATTTCGATAATTTCTAAGTAATGCTTACGTTCCTTCGGGCTCAAATCTTCGTTTTTCAGCGCATGGGCAAACCCGCTAATCGACGTCAGAGGAGACTGGATTTCATGTGAAACGCTCGAAATAAATTCTTGCCGCATTTCCTCCATTATTCCCAATCTCTCAGCCATATGGTTAATGCTTTCAATAATTTTATAATAGGGATGATCCCGCCCTTGAAATTGATTGCTATAATAAGAAAGATCAATGTTAAAATTGCCCTCAGCCATCATTTTCATCGCATGGATCATGGGATGCAGGTTCTTATTTTGGCGATCTCTTACCCATTTAATGTTTGTTATCAGAAACATGCAACAGCCGAACAGGAAAAATCCCAAAAACGAATTGATTAACAGTCGTGCATATTCGTGAGGACTATAATGAATCGCAGCAAAAATCCAAGATGTCAGCCAATAGATAAACGACCAGCATAATAATAAAGATAGCGTGACAGCTGTGAAGCCCAAGATTCGTTTCATGACCTCTGGCAGCCTCAATGGATTACCTCCAAACGATAACCAAGTCCGCGAATGGTTGTAATTTTGAATGGACAATCGTGATGCGAGAATCGTTGCCGCAGGCGCTTAATGTGGACGTCAACGGTCCGTTCATCCCCTTCATAATCAAATCCCCAAATATCTTCAATTAATTGTTCCCTTGAAAAGGTCTTCTGTTGATGAGTGGCCAGCTTAAATAACAGTTCAAATTCTTTAAGCGGTAAGGTTAAATCGTGATCCCCTAAATAAACTTTATAGGCTGCACGATCAATTACGACATTTCCGATCTCAATTCGATTGGAGACGCTGATTTGATAGCGTTTGAGTAACGCCTTTACTCGGGCAACAAGCTCAGGTGCAGCAAATGGTTTTACCATATAATCATCCGTTCCAAGATCAAACCCTTTTACTTTTTGGGCGGTCTCCCCTTTTGCCGTTAACATTAAGATGGGAAGTGCATCGGAATAATAGGATCGTATTTCACGGCAAAATGTCCAACCGTCCATATTTGGCATCATAATATCGAGAATAATCAGATCCATTTTATCTTTTTCGAGTTTGGATAATGCTTCTTCTCCATCTGCTGCCTCTTCAATCGAAAAGCCTTCTTTAACAAGAAGAACACGAAGCAATTCACGAATATTATCGTCGTCATCTACAATTAATATTTTTGTCACTGTTTTCATTCCTTCATAAACGTTTTAAATAAGGCTATATCTGGTCAGGGTGAGTTGTCAACGGATGATTATTCCCTCAACTAAGTCCTGCGCATATAGGCACGTACCGTAAGAGGTGCGAAGATCGCCACAATAACCGCCGCTCCAATCAGAGAGATGGTTAAGTCCCAACCAATGGTACCTGAGTTGGAAAGGTCTCTGACGGCTGTAACAAGGTGCGAGATTGGGTTGATTTTCACAAACCACTGAAGCAATTTGGGCAATGTCTCTGCCGGTACAAAAGCATTGGATAGAAACGTAAGCGGAAATAGCACAATCATGGAGATTCCTTGTACGCTTGAAGCCGTACGCGCAATCACACCAAAGAAAGCAAAGATCCAACTGATGGACCAGGCACAAACAATTACAAGCAACGCGGCGATAGCAACATGCCCTAGACCTCCATCAGGTCGATAGCCCATGATATACCCCATGGTGAAAGTGAGCACGGTAGCAATTGTATACCGGATGGTGTCTGCCAACAGTGCGCCCGAAAGCGGAGCAATACGTGCGATAGGCAGTGACTTGAATCGGTCGAATACACCCTTATCCATGTCCTCACGCAGTTGAACACCGGTGACGATAGAGGTCGTAATTACCGTCTGTACGAGGATACCGGGAATGATGACGGGCAAATAGCTTTGCACGTTTCCGGAGATGGCTCCGCCAAAAATGTAGGTAAACATCAGGGTGAAGATGATAGGCTGAAGCGTGACGTCGAACAATTGCTCAGGTGTGCGCCGAATCTTTAAAAGGCCGCGATAGGCCATTGTTAGCGAGTTACTTACAGTCTGGCTGAAGCTCATTTTGTTACGTAGTCGACGGTCGGTAGCTGGTGTATTAGAAGTACTTTTCATCCTCTTCCCACTCCTTCTTTTTGCGATTTATCTGACGCCTTTGATGCGTCCTCCTGAACACCATGGCCCGTGATGGTTAGAAAAACCTCATCCAGGGTCGGTTTCTGCACACTTAGCTCCGCTAATTGGATTCCCGCACCGCGGATGGCGATGAGCAGATCAGTGACTCGGTCAGCATCTGCCATTGGAGCGATAATCTTCCCGTCTTCTGTTGAAACGGATGACCCAACATTTAGCACCCGCTCAACAATCTGACGGGCGGCCTGTAAGTCCTGTAAATTTTTGATGCCCAAATACAACGATGATGTGCCAACAGATGCTTTCAGTTCATTCACAGTACCTTCCGCAACAACTCGACCATGATCAATAACCGCAATCCGATCTGCCAATTCATCCGCTTCTTGCAGATATTGTGTTGTTAACAGTACGGTTGAACCCTCCTTGACCAATCGGCGGATAGTTTCCCACATCTGATTACGTGTTCGCGGATCTAGGCCCGTAGTCGGTTCATCTAGGAAGATTAGTGGTGGCTGCGCGATTAAGCTGGCCGCTAGATCCAGCCGGCGACGCATACCGCCGGAGAAGTTTTTTAAGGGACGCTTCGCAGCTTCCGTTAAGCCAAATTCCTCCAACAGTTCTGCCGCCTTTCGCTTTGCCGCTGAACGGCCTAATCCAAGAAGTTGTGAGAAGATGACCAGATTCTCAGTAGCGCTGAGTGACTCATCGACTGAGGCATACTGACCGGTCACTCCAATCAATTGGCGCACGATTTGCGCCTCCTTCACGACATCATATCCAAAGATCCGTGCAGACCCTTCGTCCGCTCGCAGTAAGGTTGCCAGCATGCGGATTGTAGTGGTCTTGCCCGCACCATTGGGACCAAGCACACCGTAGATAGAACCAGTTGGAACTTTTAAATCTACTCCATCAACCGCACGATTCGTTCCAAAAGATTTGACCAATCCACACGCTTCAACGGCCCAATCACCATTGACTGCCAATAGTTTCTTTCCTTGATTATTACTCAATGCAAATCCTCCCTTTTCTTATATAACTGAATATACAAGAATGATAAATGACTTTTATGAACTGAGTATGAACAACGATGACAGATGATTGAAAATATAAAAGCAGCAAGCCGTAATCAAATGAAATGAAGCCCGCCATCGAAGGTGGGCTTCTTGGATTAATTGCTCCTAACTGTTTGCGTGGATATCCTTCTTAACTCTGTTTTACCTTGATTTTTAATAAAATATCGGTTGAACAAATGAATATCCTATTAATACCCCACTTATACTACTATCTATAGAAGATAATAAAATATAAGAGAGGTTGAACAAATTTGGAAAATATTTTCTTCATTACAATAGTAAAAGGAATTTTAATATATGTTTTAGCATTATTTTTAACCCGAAAAATAGGCACAAAGCTTATATCAAAAATGACCTTTTTTGATTTTATTATGGGTGTTTCAATGGGTTCAATCGTCGCAAATGCCATCATTGATAAGCAGTTTGCCACACTATCAGCTACTACCGCCTTATTGTTATTTTCCTTCTTAACTATATTCACCGGATACTTAAGCATGAAAAACCTCACATTTAGGAAGCTAATCAATTCTGAACCGGTAACTTTAATTGAAAATGGAACCATAGTGGATGAAAATATGAAGAAAATGAAATTGACCATAAATGAATTAAAGATGAAATTAAGAGAAAAAGATGCCTTCAATGTGGCAGACGTCGAATTCGCTATCATGGAAGCAGATGGAAATTTTTCTGTATTACCCAAATCAGATAAAAAGCCGCTAACCCCCTCTCATATGAACATTCACACAACAAGTACAGGTCTTGAAAAAGATATTATCATTGATGGGACGATAATGGAGGAAAACTTAACAGATGCTGGATTAGATAAAGAATGGCTAACATCTGAACTGAATAAGCAAAACATCAAAGATTGTTCAGAGGTTTTTTATGCTGGATTAGATAATACTAAAAAGCTGTATATATCTAAAAAAAATAATACCAATAAAGAACGCGGTGGGAATTTATCATGAAATGAAAACAAAAAATTTATAAGCTTTAAAAGGTTTAAGAATATCTTTAACGAATACTTAATAATGTTACTATTGTGATACTTAAATATAGAAAGGTTGTGATACATATGGAAACACTACAAACATTTTTAAAAGATATCAATGACCAAATGCAAGTATTATATAAAGATGGGGCCGGGTCAAGCTGGATGGCCCAAACAACTGGAGACCCTGAGTGGGCTGCTAAATTAAGTGAAGCTGAAACTCGTTACAATCTTTTATTCTCTTCAAAAGATTTATACGAGAAAACAAAACAATTTCTATCAACGGAAAACGTAACGGAGATCGAAAAACGTCAGCTTCAACTTCTACTAAGCGAAATGGAAGGTAACCAGCTCCCTGAAGAAGTGATTGCTGATTTATCAAAACGCTCTTCTGAACTAAATTTATTATTTAACACATACGCTCCTGTTGTGGATGGCAAGAAGTATTCTGCCAATGATATTCGAGAGATATTAATTTATAGTGATGACCAAGAATTACGCAAAAAAGTATGGTTTGCAAGCAAGGAAGTTGGTAAAGTCGTAGAAAAAGGCCTGCTTGAGCTTGTGAAGAAGCGCAATGAAGCTGCACAACTACTCGGGTATGATAACCATCATCAAATGGGCTTTGCTCTTCAAGAACTTGACCGTGACGAGGTCTTCGCTATTTTCAACGAACTTATTGCTCAATCAGATGAAGCCTACCGCGCGATGAAGAAAGAACTAGATGAACGTTTAGCAACTAGATTTGGGATTAATCCAGAGGATATACGCCCTTGGCATTATGTCGATCCCTTTTTCCAAGAGGCACCACCATCTAATTCAACCAATCTAGATCCTTTTTACCAAGGGAAGGATCTTGTCCAAATCACAACAGATACGTTTAACTCAATGGGAATCGAAATTGATGACCTATTTGCAAAAAGCGATTTGTTCCCTAGAGAAAAGAAAAACCCAACGGCCTTTTGCACGGATATTGACCGCGAAGGTGACGTTCGTGTCCTTTGTAACTTAATGGAAGATGCGTATTGGATGGAAACGAACCTACATGAGTTTGGCCATGCGGCTTATTTCAAATATGTAGACTCTAGCCTTCCATTCGGATTACGTACAGCAAGTCATACCTTAACAACCGAATCGATCGCGATGTTATTTGGAAAAATGGGCAAAGACCCTCGGTGGTTAAAGCGCTTCTTACAAGTTGATGAAGCAACAGTAAATGGACTTGCTCCTGAATTAGAAAAGTTCCAACAGTTACAAATGCTTATTGCAGCAAGATGGATAATAACCTTTGTATTTTTTGAAAAAGAACTGTACGAAAATCCCGATCAAGATTTAAACGCTTTATGGTGGAAAACAGTAAAGGAAGTTCAGCTAGTCACTCCTCCTGATGAAACTGATAATCCCGATTGGGCTGCAAAAATTCATTTTACACTCGCACCTGTTTACTACCAAAATTATCTACTTGGAGAATTAATGGCAGCACAGCTTCAACGTCATATTGAAACGAAGATTTCTCCTGAATTTTTCACAAAAGAAACGGGAGAAATGCTCATCAATCAATTCTTCAAACCAGCTGCCCTTTATAACTGGAATGAAAAAATTAGCCGTGTAACGGGTGAAAAATTAAACCCTGCTCACTTTGTTGATGTTTATTGCAAAACCCAGGTAAAAAGTTAATTTATGAAAGGCTGTGTTAAAGCACATTGTTGATTTTGAGCGCAATGTTGATTGGACGTGGATACAGCGAGACTCCTGCGGGAGCAGCGGGACAGGTGAGACCCCGCAGGCGCTTGCCGAGGAGGCTCACCGCCCGCCCCGCGGAAAGCGAAGCGCCTGGAACGGAAATCAACATTCACTTTTAATAGCCTTTTTACCGCCTAAAACAATTGGAAAGGTCCTGTCGTTTTTTGGAACAGGCACTGCGTCCAAATTAAAAAAAATGGGACAAGGAGCTGCCCCCTTGTCCTAAATTAATTTAATATTTTGCCCTGGTTTGAGGATGTTGAGAATTGGCAGGTCTTCTTCTATTACTCTTCCAATTACGTTGACTCGCTCATCGGCTGGCAGGTCGTGAAGTGTGATTTGGACCTCGCCGCGATAGCGTCCGTAGCGATCATTGTCTCTCGTTATAGTGCCTACAGGCCTCGCACCCGTATTTTCAGGGGCGACTGCATCTGCACTTCTCGTATCCATCAACCGAAGGACATCACGGGAAAAATCCGGGCGAAGCTGGAACTCTCCCTTTTGAAACCCTTCGACTCGAATCGAAACCTGACGATGACGGTCAAACTCGATTAATTTTTCCAAAAGACCGGCACTTACCTCAGGATCACCGATATAGACATCTTCGACACCGGCCTGGAACAATTCCAGCGCTGCCATAAATGGATCCATTTCACGATGGTCCTCAAGAGTGGGCAGCCCTTCAAACAACGGACCGCGTTTCTCCCCGTCCCCTGGTATATAAGCACTGACAGGAATCCCATACCGTTTAAATAGCTCATTTTGCTTATTGAAAAAGGATTCAGCTAATCCAGTTTCACGCCTCGGATAGAAATTATGCCAGGCGAGCAGCTGACTAGCCGTTAACCCGCCTGCAATCAGAGCCTGCAAATCCTCCTCAAACAATATACTAGAGTTAAGCGCAAGCTTAAAATCCTTCGCCAGGCTCAAAATCGTTTCGTGCTCAAAAAAATCATCTAAGCGCAGACCGATTACCCCTAAAGATTTTAACTCATCCAAACTCTCCAATCCCAAATGGGCAGGTGTCCGCGCCGATACATCTGCATAAACCTCGATTCCAGCTTCCTTTGCCGTTTGTAGCAAATGTCGAGCACGGCCCGCTAAGTCCCCGGACTCTTCAGGAATGTGAAGCGAGGTAAACGCTCGCTTCACACCTTTTTTTCCAGCAAGTTCGATCCGAGCCGCAGCTAACGGATCATTTAAATAAAAGGAAATGCCAATCACTCAAATTCACCAGCCATGTCGTCTTTGAAACCGAATAGGTACGTAAACAAGAAACCGGCTGCATAAGCAATCAATACCCCTAGTAAATAAAGGAGAACTTGACCTGTTACAACAAGGAACGCAAGTGGTAATCCAGATACGCCGATTGCGGTCGTTGCGATTTTGAACGCTGCTTGGAAGGCTCCGCCGACACCGGCTCCAAGACAAGCAGTTAAGAATGGACGGCCTAATGGTAACGTTACCCCGAAAATAAGCGGCTCCCCGATACCGAGAATTCCTGCAGGCAGACCACCGCCAATCGCTCTTTTTAGGCGAGTTTTCTTCGTCTTAAAGTAAATCGCAAACGCAGCTCCGACTTGCCCGGCACCACCCATTGCTAAGATAGGAAGAAGCGGGTCAATGCCTGTAGAATTAATTAACTCAAGATGTATAGGTGTTAAGCCCTGATGTAAACCAGTAACGACGAGCGGCAGGAAGGTTGCCCCAAGGACAAAGCCTGCTACTACACCACCCATATCAAGGAGAGAGGTTAATCCTTTTGTGATAGCATCTGAAACCAAACCACCAAGCGGCATAAATACAAGATAAGTAACAATACCAGTAACCAATAAAGCAACCGTTGGTGTGATAAATAGATCAAGAGATTGTGGAACAAACTTGCGAACTCGTTTTTCGACAAGGGCAATAAAAATCGCCGCAAACAGAACGCCAATCAAACCGCCGCGTCCAGGAAGCAAATCCGCTCCGAACAATTTAATTCCCGCTACAGCTGGGTTAATAATTAAAATACCGGCAAGTGCCCCAAGTGCTGGTGATCCGCCAAATTCCTTTGCCGCATTAATACCTACCAAAATTCCAAGGTAACCAAATAATCCGCCGCCAATGACCGTTAAGATGGTCGCAAGCTGGGAATCCCCTGCCAGCCATCCAGCTTGAATGATTGCCTTTGTAATCCCTGTAATTAATCCGGAGGCGACAAGTGCCGGGATTAATGGAATGAAGATACTTGAGATTTTTCGTAAAAACAGCTTAAATGGTGTCGCATTTTTTTTGTTAATTTCAGCCTTGTTGCTCGCTGCCTTTGCTTTTAAGTCAATCCCGCCTGCTGCATCTACTAACTTACCAAACTCTTCTGTCACTCTATTAACTTTTCCAGGACCGAGAATAATTTGGAGTGTCTCTTCTTCGACTACCCCAAGTACCCCATCAATTTTCTTAATTGCCGCCTTGTTGACCTTCGACTCATCATTTGGTGTCACGCGGAGCCTTGTCATACAATGTGTGTAATTGCCAATATTCGCTGGTCCGCCTAATTGTTCAAGAATCTTTTCGGCTAAAATTTTATTCTCTCCAGCCATGCTAATTCCCCTTCTCTCTGTTGAAATTTTTTAAAAATAAGAAACAGAATGGTGTGCACATCACCTCCCTGAAAGTCTATTTCCCTTGTTTAATAAACCGGATGGCTTCTCTTGTCTTATCAATCGTCTGAATTGTTTCCTCGTACTGAACTGTCGCCATCGCCATAAACAAAATATCGATTAAATATAACTGCGACAGCCTTGATGAAGTGGCCGCACTACGAAACGGCGCTTCCCCGGAATAAGCGGTAAACAGTTTAATATCTGCAAGCGAAGCGACCTGCGATTGCCCGTATTTCGTTAAACTAATTGTTTTAATACCACGCTCTTTCGCCAGCGCCATCACTTTAATGACCTCCGGTGTCTCCCCGGAATGAGAAATCCCAAACAACACATCATCCTTATTGGCATTTGCAATTAAGGTGGCGACAAGATGGGTATCGGTAAAAGCGGTTGCATTTTTATGAATCCGCAGGAATTTCTGCTGGGCATCCTTGGCGATAATACCGGAAGCGCCAATGCCAAAAAAATGGACATTTTGCGCCGGTAACAAGGTGTGAACTGCTCGTTCCAATTCTTCATAATTGATCATCTCTTCGGTATCGCGAATGCTTTGGATACTATTGCTGGTTGTCTTCTGAACGATGGTGAAAAAGGATTCACCGGGCTCAATGTCACGATACCCTTGTTCGACAGGCTTCACTAAATCGCCGGCAATTCTTACTTTTAAATCTTGAAACCCATTTATGCCGAGTGACTTGCAAAGCCTAATTACGGCAGCGCCACTTGTATTTGCTTGAATTCCGATATCATTGACCGTGCTGTTTAACACACTTTGCGGATTTTCAAGAATATATTCAGCAATTTTCCGCTCGGAAGCTGGAAGCTGTTCAAGCATGTTTTGAATCATTTTTAGACCGCCTGCTGCCATCTGATAAACCCACTTTCATTCCTATCATTTTTCTTCATTTTCGATGGCCTTTTTTACATAGCCATTCGCTTTTGTTAGCAATTGTTCTGTTTCCTTCTTTGTTGTCTCTGTCTTAATCATGACGATCGCCGTCTTCACCTGCAGATCTGCTTTTTCTAAGGTTTCCGCTGCGATTTCATAGGAAACCCCGGTAATTTTTCGAATGATGCCAATTGCCCGTTCCTTCAATTTTTGATTGCTCACATGAACATCGACCATTAAATTTTCATAGGCTTTTCCTAAAAGAATCATCGAGGAGGTGGAGATCATATTCAAAATCATTTTGTGCGCTGTCCCGGCTTTCAAGCGAGTCGAACCCGTTAGAACCTCCGGACCGACAATCACCTCAATGCTTTGGTCGGCTTCCTTGCTAATGGCAGCATCTTTATTGCATGAAAGTGCGACTGTTTTCGCCCCGATGCTGCGGGCATAGCGAAGGGCTCCAATCACGTATGGCGTCCGTCCGCTGGCGGCAATGCCTATAACGGTATCGTTTTCTGTCAGCCCCACTTCCTTCAGGTCAGCAGCACCAAGGTCCGGCTGATCCTCCGCTCCTTCCACCGCTTTCAAGAACGCACCTTCTCCACCGGCGATAATCCCTTGGACCATTTCCGGGTCAGTGCTGAAGGTAGGCGGACATTCGACTGCATCCAGCACCCCTAAACGGCCGCTCGTGCCTGCACCTACATAAATCAGCCGTCCGCCTTTTTGAAAGGATTCAAAGACAAATTTAACGGCTTCCTCTATTTCCGGTAAAACATCTTTGACGGCTAATGCCACTAATTGATCCTGGTCATTCATGATACGCAATATATCCTTTGGCTCGGCCGTATCAATCGTTATCGATAGTTGGTTACGTGATTCTGTTGTTAATAATTCAAGATTTTCTTCCATAGTATCATTGACCTCCTGTGGTCTTTTCTCGGCTGTAAGCGTTTACCTATACATTAATTATATTATTACTGAAATAATAATTCAATATATTTTTAAAATTGGTGAAATGATATTTCGAAAAAGTATTTTACCAAAATGAACTGGAATAGATTGATCTTGGAGCATGCGGCCGGAACCTAATCAAGTAAATAGCGGCGGATGGCGTTTGCTACTCCTGCCTCATTATTATTACCCGTTACCTGATCTGCCATTTGTTTGACCTTTTCCGGCGCATTTCCCATTGCGATTCCTAGTCCTGCTGCAGAGAGCATCAGGGAATCATTATAGTTATCGCCAATGGCAGCAGTTTGCGTGATAGGGATTGAAAGCTCCTCCGCCAGTCTTAATAGTGCCGACGCCTTCGTCACCCCGCTAGGAGAAATCTCTAAATTAACGAAATTAAAACTGCTGCTAATTTCCATCTCCTTGATAAATTCGCCAATTCGTTTTGAAAAATCATTAAGCCTATCACCATCATCAAATACAGCGATTTTGGCAATTTGCGGCTGCTTTTCCTTCAGGTATCGGTAGAAATCCTCCATGACCTTGACCTGGCATTTTTCCCGAAAACTTTCACAGCTTATAAGTTCGCCGCCTGATTTCCCAAGTGTAGGAATATTATTTTCAATCCAGTTCTCGTTCCATTTATTGACCTTAGGGACCAGAAGTGTATCGCCTTCATAAAAATGGGCATAAATTCCTTCTGTCTCGCATAATTCCCAGAAATTTAATAGTGCTTCATGTTGAAAAACCGCCTGCTCCTTGACCTCTCCATTCTCATCAAGCAAAATCCCTCCATTGTAAGCAATAATTGGCTCTCCCGCTAAGCCAATGGTACTGGCAATCCATCGAGTCGAAAGCGGAGAACGCCCGCTGCAAATCACAACCCTCCCGCCTCTTCGACGGTATTCTTGAATTGCCTGCCTCGTTTCAACATCAATCTCCTTCTCATCATTCAACAAAGTCCCATCCAGGTCAGTCGCTAATAAAGAATATCTCACTGAAAATAAACTCCCTTTGTAATTTATTTTTATATTTATTATAATTTTATTGAAATTTAATTTCAAAATGTTTTGGTGCCTGACACCGTTTCACGACATTATTTTACTATTAATGGAAAGTGGTGTCAGGCACCATTTTACTATTATTGGAAAAAGTTGCCTGACACCACTTTATGACACCGCTTTCCCTGGATATGCGCGAATATTGTTTCAATTTTCGCCATTAGCAAGGAATATGGTCTATACTTTACATTAAATAATCGAATTTAGAGGTTGAGATGGGGGAATTAGAATGCTGGCGAATGAAGTGAAAGAAAAGCTGATTGCGATTGTGACGAAGGCTAATTTCGAAGATTCTAAAACGGAACGATTGGTTTATTCTTATGATGCTACACCCAACTTCCAATCGATGCCGGATGCTGTGGTTAGCCCGCGGAATAAGGCTGAAGTTGCGGAAATCCTTAAGATTTGTAATCAGCATCAAGTTCCGATTGTTCCGCGCGGCTCTGGAACGAACCTTTGTGCCGGGACATGTCCGACCGAGGGCGGGATTGTCCTGCTTTTTAAACAGATGAACCGCATCCTTGAAATCGACGAGGAGAATTTAACTGTCACCGTCCAACCTGGGGTGATTACCCTTGATATGATTCATGCCGTGGAAGCGCGCGGGCTGTTCTATCCGCCCGATCCAAGCTCGATGAAAATCTCGACAATTGGCGGAAACATTAATGAAAACTCCGGCGGTTTGCGCGGTCTTAAATATGGAGTAACACGTGATTATGTGATAGCGCTTGAAGTTGTTATGCCGAATGGCGACGTCATCCGGACGGGCGGAAAGCTGGCGAAGGATGTCGCCGGTTATGATTTAACCCGCCTGTTTGTCGGCTCTGAAGGAACACTTGGCGTTATCACTGAGGCGACCCTAAAGCTGATTCCCATGCCGGAAACGAAGAAAACAATGCTTGCCCTGTACCAAGACTTAAACGCCGCTGCCAAATCTGTTTCGGCGATTATCGCTAATAAAATCATTCCGGCAACGCTTGAGTTTCTTGACCAGCCAACATTAAAGGTGGTTGAGGAATTTGCACAAATCGGCTTGCCTACCGATGTGCAGGCTGTTCTATTAATCGAGCAGGACGGAGCATCTGAAGTGGTCGAACGGGATTTAACTAGCATGGCGGAAATATGCAAACAGGAACAGGCAGTCTCAATTCAAATCGCCGCGTCTGAAGTGGAAGCCGAAGCATTGCGAACCGCTCGGCGAGCAGCACTATCGGCGATTGCCCGGTTAAAACCGACGACCATCTTAGAGGATGCGACCGTTCCAAGGTCAGAAATTGCGAAAATGGTGCAGGCGATTAATGAAATTGCCGAAAAATATCAGCTCGAGATTTGTACGTTTGGCCATGCCGGGGACGGTAACCTCCACCCTACTTGTGCCACGGATGCAAGAAATCATGAGGAAATGGAACGAGTCGAACAGGCCTTTGCGGAAATTTTTGAAAAAGCGATTGACTTGGGCGGCACGATTACCGGAGAGCATGGAGTCGGCGCGATGAAGGCACCCTACCTTGAATGGAAGTTGAAAGCAGAAGGTATTGCCGCGATGAAAGCTATTAAACTAGCATTTGATCCTCATAATATCATGAATCCGGGAAAAGTTTTTGCTAAAGACAGCAAGAAACGTGTGGTGATCACAAGATGACAACAATGAAAGAGCAAGAAATGATTCAAGAACAATTTAAAGCACGGATGGACGAAGATGAATTGCTAAACTGTATGCGCTGCGGTTTTTGCCTGCCAACATGCCCGACTTATATTGAATCAGGCTTCAAAGAATCGCAGTCACCGCGTGGAAGAATTGCCTTAATGAAGGCGGTCGTGGACGGGCTGAATGAACCGGATGCGGAGTTTGAGCGCTCGCTTGAACTCTGCCTCGGCTGCCGGGCCTGTGAACCGGTCTGCCCCTCAGGTGTGAATTATGGTCATTTATTAGAAGATGCAAGGGACATTATTAATCAAAACAAGAAACATTCCTTACCGGCCCGTGTCGTTAGAAAAACGGTTTTTCAAGAATTATTTCCGCACCCTAAACGGATGCGCGGAGCGGTAGGCTTACTAGGCTTCTATCAGCGCTCCGGAATCCAAACGCTAGCGCGGAAAATTGGCTTTTTGGGCCTGCTTCCTGAAAGTTTAGCTACTATGGAAAAAATACTGCCCAAGGTGCCGACGATGAAAGAAATGAAGAATCGGCCCGACTTTCTGCCGGCAATCGCTGAAAAGGTTCACCGGGTTGCTTTTTTCAGCGGCTGTTTAATGGACACAATGTTCATGAAGACAAATGATGCCACGATGAAGCTGCTGCAATTAGCAGGCTGTGAGGTCGTGATTCCTGAGAGCCAGGTATGCTGCGGAGCCTTGCATGGTCATAGCGGCGAAAAACATACGGCCAAGGAACTGGCGAAAAAAAATATCACTGCCTTCGAGGAATTGGACGTCGACTTTATCATTACCAATGCCGGCGGCTGCGGGGCCTTTTTAGTCGATTATGATCACTTGCTGCAGGACGAACCCGAATGGAAAGACCGGGCAAAGAATTTCGCGGAAAAAATTAAGGATATTTCCGAAGTCCTAGTTGCTGTTAATTTTCATAAAAAAGTCAAAATGGAGCTCCCGCTGCAGGTGATTACCTATCAAGATTCCTGCCACCTGCGCAATGTGATGAAAACGGCTGCCGCGCCAAGGGTTCTGCTTCAAGCAATTGCGGGTGTGAAATATAAAGAAATGGTCGATGCCGACCGCTGCTGCGGCTCTGCCGGAATTTATAATATCGTCGAGTCGGAAATGTCGATGGTAATGCTCGACTACAAAATGAAGCAAGCGAAAGAGACCCATGCAGCAACCATTGTCACCGCCAACCCCGGCTGCCTGTTACAAATGCAGCTAGGAATTGAACGAGAAGGACTCTCTGTCAAAATGCGAGGGGTTCATATTGTTGATTTATTGATGGAGGCTGTTAGGCAATATTGATGATGTATTCTCTCCATATTTGAACCAAAGAAAACAAATAATTGGTTGTTTTCTCTGGTTCCTTTTTATTTTCAAAAGATAGCTGCTTTCTTAAATTCGCCCATTGAATGGCAAAATTCGCCCATTGAACACCGAAATTCGCCCATAGAAAATGCAAATTCGCCCATAGAACACTTTAATTCGCCCATTGACGGATTAAGTAGATAAATATAATTATTGAAATTTAATCGTTGGGATACCTTTCACGGTCAGACCCACGGCTAATTCCTATTCCTTATTCGAAAGCAACTCCGATACACTGACAAATTGGTAGCCTTTTTGCTTGAGGGCAGGGAGGAAAATTTTTAGAGCCTCTATGGTTTGACTTCGGTCGCCGCCGCCATCGTGAAGGAGTAAAATGTCACCATTTCTTGCATGGCGTATCACATGATCCGCTATGACTTGTGCTCCTGGCTTAGACCAGTCCTTTAATTCCTGATGATACGACCAAAGCACAACTTTGTACCCTTGCTTTTTTGCCTCCTGCAGTAATGCATTGTCTAAATATCCTCCCGGCGGCCGGAACAGCTTAGCATGGTTGGGCTGGTACTTTTGGATAATCTGCTCAGCGCGAATAATTTCGAGACGCATCTGCCTGAACCCCACCTTATTTTCATACGGATGTGTCATCGAATGATTGCCTATTTCATGGCCGGCCTCTACCACATCCTGGACAACCTCCGGATACCGCTCCATGCGGCTGCCAATCTGGAAAAATGTGGCGTTCGCACCATACTGCTCCAGGACCCTAAGCACCTGTGGGGTAAAGACCGGGCTTGGTCCATCGTCAAACGTTAAAGCGATAACCTTTTTCTGGGTAGCAACATCCCAGACAACCTGACCGGTTGGCTCCACCTTATTTCGCTTTATCATCTCTGCAGTCGCAATCGTTTGAACGTTGGAATAAAAACAGATAATGACAATAACGAAACGGACCCATTTCATAACAATAAAAGCCCCTTTTAAAAATTTTCTTACGAAGATGTAAGTCTTAATACTTTGCACCATAACCCCCTTAACTATGTTAGAAGTTCGACATTTTCTAAGCTACAGGGATGAAGCTTAAGGTGCAAAAGTGGATTATCTGAAGAGACAAATTCACTTCCATGTTAATTGTTTCGGGATGGGAAATTTGTCACAATTTTTGTCGGCTTTCCAAGAGAAATCTGTTGCATCCATAGTCTATTTTTCATAAAATTAATCCATTACAATGAAATTCAGTATAATACAGTTTCGGGCGGGGGACAGAATGAAAAATAAGCGTAAACGCAAATGGAAGATAGTCGGTTTTAGCGTTTTGGGAATTTTTATTATAGGAATGGCTGTTTTCGGATATGAATATTATCAGTTACAACCGAAGAATCATTTTAAAACAGTGCCAGTCGTCAGTTCAAGCACATCAAATTCGGCAGACCCAGTAGCAACCACTGAAATAAAAGAGCCGGTTTTTAACCTGCTGTTACTTGGCTCCGACCAACGAAAAGGTGAAAAAGTTGGTCACTCTGACTCCATGATCCTCGTCCATGTTGATTTAAAACAGCAGAAGTTTGAAGCTGTTAGTATCCCTCGTGATACACGCGTTCATTTAGATGGCTATGGCTATACGAAACTTACAAGTGTTCAGTATATTATGCAATCTGAAAAAGGGACACAAGCTGGGGTGGAAGCGGCAGTAGGTGCGGTCAGCGATTTAGTAGGCGTTCCGATTAACTATTATGTAGAAACCAATTATTGGGGCTTTCAAGCATTGGTCGACACTGTCGGCGGCATTGATATGAATGTACCCTATGATGTGAAATTAACCCATCCATGGTACAGCGAAAATAAGGATAAAATGATTACCGCAGGTTCTCATTTCTTCGATGGAAAAATGGTAGCCGAGGTTGTTCATGAGCGCTATTCCCTTGCGGATGGAGAATATAGCCGCCAGCGCATGCAGGAGGAAGCCTTAAAAGGTCTTGCCAAGAAGGCGTTGAGCCCAAGCAGCATCGGCAACCTGCCTTCATTAGTGAAATCAGTTCCCGACTTTGTCATTGCAACAAATATGTCAACGTCTGATATGTTAAGCCTGGGATTAGCGGCTAAGAATTTCAACCCTGACACCCAGTTGGACTATCATCAAATCGAAGGCGAAGGAAAAAGAATGTATGATGACATCCTTAAAGCCAATAACTATCAATTAGTGATTGATCCGCAGAAAATTGAAGAACTAACCTCTAAATATTTTTAATTAGAAAAGCGGAAGCGCCCGTTTAGCGGCGTATGGACTGGAGCGCTTCGACTGAGATAAAGGAAACACGAAGAGCGTAGCGATTCGATGTTGACTTATCGTAGGGAGAAGAGCGAAGTCCACTAGCCGCTGGGCGCTGGAGCTGGACAATTCTCAAAGTCAAAAATCCTATCCTTTCTTATCTTGTAGCATAAAACAGACCAATGGGAGTCCGCCTCCGATTGGTCTGTTTTTTTAGCCAAGAACCGTAAAAATGATGCTAACGATCCTTATTTATTCGCCTTTTTAATCTTCTCATTAATGTACAATTTTCCGTCAGCTGTTTGTCTTGATTCATTGCCATAGGAATCTACAGCCTTCACCTCAATAACGGCACCTGCCGCTTTCATGTCCTTCGTAGCTGTGTAATAGCCGACATAATATCCAGCTGAAACTTCCATCATCGGAAGCTCTGTCGCATTCGCCACTTGCGCTTGCACTGAATTCGTTTGTGTCAGCGGCATATGAATGAAGAAAGAAGTTTTCAAGCCCGGTTCACTTGTGAACTCAATCTTGACACTTTCGCCTTTCTTCAATTCCATATCTGCCGTTGGCTTTAGATTTTTGATTTGTGGAGCTGTGTACTTCACATCCACTTTGACTGATTTTTCCGTCGTGTTTCCGGCCTTATCTTTGGCGGTAACGTTGATTTTGTTGATTCCTTCATCGAGCATGATTCTGGCCGAATAGGTGCCATTTTCAACTTTAGCGGTAGTGCCATTAACGAGGACGAAATTCAAATGATCATCCTTCACTTTTCCTTTAACCGTGACCGTTTCCGTGTTCATTTTCGTTCCGTTTGACGGTGAGTCAATCGTTAGCTCCGGCGCATCAGCATCAAAGGTTACTGTTACAGGTGCGGATGCATCCGTCATCCCTTGCGATGTCGAAGCCTTTGCCGTCAATTCGTTCTCACCCTTATTGAGTTTCACATTAACCGCATAGCTGCCATCACCGTTTGCATCAACGGAAGCGACTTCTGCGCCTTTATTAAAAATATGAACCTTTGTCGTCGGGGCTGCTTGCCCTTTCACAGTTACCGTATCAACGTTAGTAAATGTTCCGTCAACAGGTGAGGTAATCGATGGTGCCGTTACTTCATAATCAACGACGGCACGAATCATATAGTTGCCCTCATCTGCTGGTGATGGTGACCAAGCGCCGCTAACAAGCTGCCAGCTTCGCTTTGCATTTGGACCATTCTCATCTGTTGCCAGACCAGGTGACTTTGTATTGATATCTGCTTGGATGTAGACCAAATAGAAATCTCCTTCAACCAGGATTCCCTGGCTGCTTAAATCTACCAGCGTCCACTGACCATTTCGAAGTGCGGTCGCATCAATTGGGCCAGCAAGTTTTTTACCAGGTGCTCCGTCAGGACCAGTAGCATCATAGACGGCAACTTTGAAGGCCGTACCGCCTGGAACTGGCCATTCTGAAGTCCAGAAGCGGAACAATCCGCCTGTCACTAAGGCCTTTTTGTGACCATTAGCTAATGACATTTTGACTGCCCAGCCATTTCCGGCATCATAAAATGCTCGTGCGTTTTCAGCTGTGCCGTCATCATAGCCGATTTCACTCGGGAAACCAATGAAAGGCTTAATATCGAAATTCTGCACCATATTACCTTTTAGTTTAATCGCTGCTTCTTGACTATAGAAGCGTGGTGCAATCACCTTTAACGTATAATCTCCTTCATAGGCAGTGATCGTAAAGTGTCCATTTGCATCTGTTTGCACTGGTTGAACGGCTGCATCTTCGACGACATATACAGTCGCCCCGGCAACCGGAGTTCCTGAAGCTTGATTCTTAATCGTTCCCGATACAGTACCCTTCGCTAATTCCTGAAGCGTAAAGTTTGCTGCCGTTTCTCCGTCACGATCAATCGTTACTGTTTTTGTTTGTGATTGAAAGCCATAGGATTCAGCGATAACCGTAAACGTTCCTGTCGCATGTGTCAGCTCATAGCTTCCGTTTGCTGGATTGGTGTTGACCGAACGGCCGGATTCCACAACCGTCACTTGTGCCTGCATTGGCAACAACGTTGGGGCGGCTGCCTTTTCTGCAGTTGCCTCTTTTTTCACCTCAGGCATCATCAACGTGAATTTATCCGGGTTGACTGTTTCCTTCATTCCAACTTTGGACGATGGCTCTTCTTTTGTTGGCTCAACACCTAAACTTGCCTTTTGAGAAGCAGGGAGTGGTGTATTGGTTAAACGGACATCATCTAAATACCAGCCAAGCTTCGCTACACTGCCATCTGTTTTTAGATTGAAGGCAATGTAAACTCTTTGGCCTGCATATTCACTTAAATCTACCTGACCGTCAATCCAGCCATTCGACAGATCATTGACGCGAAGCTTTTGAACCCAGTTCACCGCATCTGTTGATACATACACATGGCCGAAATCATAGTTTCTTTCAAGTTCGTACCATTGCTTGAATTGCAGGTAGCTGCTTCCTGCTGGTAAATCAATTGGCGGCATCCGCAGTGATGCGTCTGTGCTGTTCGCGTATGCTCCGCTTAAATTGGTCGCATAGACTTTTTCACCAGAGAAGGCTTTATTAGGACCGCTTGTCGGCTTACCCCACTGCCATGGATCATTGGTACCGTAGGAAGTCCAGCCATCAGGATTACTTTCAAAATCTTGCACATAGCCGACAGTAATTCCTGGAAGAACGGTAATCGTATGCTCACTTACGGTTTCGTTGCCGCCGAAATCACGTGCTTTCCACTTATAGATGAATGTCGTGCCGGAAATCTCTTCACCTGGAATCGTCACTTCGTACGTTCCATTTTTATAGTCGCCGCCAATCCGCTTTGTGGCAACGGTCGTCCACGAACCATCTTGCTTTTGATATTGGAACGATACTTCTGTTACACTAATATTGTCGGCAGCTGAAGCTTGTAACGTTAGCGGCATTCCTGCGAAAACCGTGGCAGGTTGGGAATGCGTTAACACCGGTGCTTCACTGTCGTCTCCTTCTTTTGTTACCTGGCCTTTAAGTTTTCCTAAACCGGTCATAACAGACGAAACAGCATCGTAGACATTCAATAAGCCTGAGCCATAACCGTTATTCGGTGATTCCGGATATTTGCTGTCTGTTAAAGGAATCGCTGATGTTTGTAAAATTCTTTCTAAATCATCCACCGTTAAACTTGCATTTGCTTGCTTCAGTAAGGCAATCGCTGCTGAAACATGCGGACCAGCCATCGATGTCCCGTTCCAGCCGCCTTCATAGCTGCCGCCAGGGACGGAAGAACGAATATTAACACCTGGTGCAGCAATTTCAGGTTTGATTTCTCCATACGGAGATGGTCCTAGTAAGGAAAAGCTGCCAAGTTTGTTGTTTATATCGGTTGCCCCTGTTGCGAAGGATTCCGGGTAGTTAGCCGGATTGGCAACAGATCCAGGCCCGCCAGGATTACTTAAGGTTGTATTTCCTGCAGAGAATTCAGGGAAGATTTCTGCTGCTCTCCAGGCCTGAACCATCGGACGGTACCATTCATCAATCCCAGGACCTCCGCCCCATGAATTATTGATGACATCTGGTGCCTTGTCAGGGTTTCCGCCTGGGGAAATCATCCAGTCACCCGCTCTTAGCAAATCTGCATCCGTACCGCCAGCTGCTGTGAATGCTTTTACCGCAATCCACTTTGCACCCGGTGCGACACCAATCGCATTGGAGCCGTTCGGCTCTGAACCAACCATTGTTCCCATTGTATGTGTTCCATGACCAAGATCATCATATGGTGAAGTTTGACCACGAGTTGCGTCTAACCAGCTATACGTATTATCCGCTTGACCTGTAGCCGGATTATAGCCGCGATATTTTTCTTTTAATGCCGGGTGATCCCATTGAACCCCGGTATCAATTGATCCGATGATAACTCCGCTGCCATCAATCCCCATTTCCCAAACAGCCGGAGCTCCAACACGGTCAATATTCCATTCAACCGCTGTTGTTGCAGCTGCAGGTTCTTGGACAGCTGTTACAGAAGATTTTTCCGGAACGAATAATTGTCTTGTTTCGTTCGGAAGGATTTTTTCTACCTCAGCGAAAGCAGCCGCTTTTTCCATGACCTCTTGTGTTGCTGTTACCGCAATCGCATTCACGATAAAGTAGGAATGAACATCCTTCGCCTTCCCAGCTTTTACTTGTTCCTGAAGAAACGCTAACACGTCAGTCTGTGTTTCCTGTGCCTTTGCTTTTAATTCAGAGACAAGCGTGTTTCGCTTCAATGATTTTGCTTTTGCAGGAGTTGCCTTTTGCTGCGTGGCTTTTTGCTCCGCTGCCTTGGCCACCTTTTCAGCATCAACCTGCTCTTTCATTTTAATCAGAAAGGTGACTTTATCCTGATCAGCAAATTGTTTGTACAACTTATTGGTTACTTTTTGTTTTGGTGTAAGCTCATCTTTTGCTGAAACACTGGCCCCTTTTGTTGCCGCGTCAACATTCATTTGCTGCTGCATCATTAGTGGCAACACTAGAATTGCGGTGAGCAGAATCGATAACCACTGGCGTTGCTTTCTTCTCATCCTCTTACCCCCCTAAGTATTTTCCTAATCAATGAATCTACTACCCTCCTTCCTGGCGCCTACTATATGTCAATTTCTAGGTGCTACTTTAAAAATAGCCCTTTAAGGCTTGTATTTGTGTCGAATTTCGTCGTATAAATTCCAGTTATTAGAAATTGGTAGTTTCGTTGCTGTTGGGAAAATTGGAAAATAAGACCAAATTAACATCGACAGTGCTTGTTTCCTATCAAAAATAAATCCATAGGACCATTTTCTTGGTCTTTCTAGCGCAATAAATTTCTATTATTTTAAAAAAAGATTCATTATTCCTAGTTAATTTGATTGATTAGAGTTACTAAATTTTAGGATTTAATGATGAAATAGTTTTATTTTCCCACAAAGAACAAAATGCCTCCGATACACAGGAGACACCAAGCATTAGTTTTGTATTGATTGAATAAATATCTTAAGATTAAACAAGCGATAACTTACCACAAAAAGGAATTCGAATTAATCTAGGATTAAAATGAGGAGGCGGCGCGCCGTGAAAACGGTCTATGATTTTCAGGTGAAGAAGACCAATGGTGAGGAGAAAGCATTAAAGGAATACGAGGGCAAGCCCTTACTAGTTGTAAACACCGCCAGCAAATGCGGTTTTACTCCCCAATTTAAAGGACTTCAAGAATTATATGAGAAATACAACGAACATGGGTTAATGATTTTAGGCTTCCCATGTGCACAATTCAACAATCAGGAGTTTGCTGCTATTGAAGAAACGACTCAGTTTTGTCAGCGGAACTACGGTGTAACCTTTCCAATCTTCGCAAAAGTCGATGTAAATGGCGATCATGCTGATCCTTTATTCACTTTTTTAAAAGAACAGAAAAGAGGCCTCCTCACTAAAAATATCAAATGGAATTTCACCAAATTCCTTATCGACCAAAACGGCCAGGTCGTTGAACGCTATGCACCGACTACCGAACCAAGCAAAATGGAGGATGACATAAAAAAATTATTGTCGTTATCCAACGTTTAGCTCATAGAAACCTAAAGAATCCCAGTCACTTTTGTGATGGGATTCTTTCCTTGTATAACGGCATTTTGGAAAATTGCTGCATCATAGAAAGTTCCCGGTTTTGCCTGTTCTTAAGACCATTGGACTTCCGCATCTGCCGCATGTAGAATTTGGCAAACTAGAAACAGAATTTAAAATTTTAGTAGAGCTTGGCTTGTCCACAGCAGCTGCGTTTAATCCGAGGATTAAATCGATTAGCTCATCACGGTCAACTAGGATAACATTGCTTTTCTGCGCCAAATCTTTTGCGGCTTTTGTAAAATAGCTGTTGGTTACGACCCATGCCTCCGTTGCCGCATAATAGGACCTTGCTCCAATCACTTCTTGAACCGCCTTTATGCCCACATCCTTGGAATGGCGTTTTGCTTGAACGACAATCTTTTTTCCAGCCTTAGTGAGCACTAAATCAGCCCCATAATCACCACTCGCACTCGTTACTTCCGCCCCATAGCCTTTAGATAGATACACTTCCTTCAGATAATGCTCAAACTGAATCCCATCCATTGAGTCAATATCTACAATCCCCGAATTTCTTAACCGCTCTTTTCGCTTTTTACTTTGAAAAATTGCTATCGCTATAATTAATAGGAGGGCGGTACCTACAAAAATACTCGTCATTAATAAACTCTTAGTGTATAAATAAGAAGCCCCCGCGACTAAAAAGATTAAGCCTTTTAAACCTTCTTCTAATTCCCGCTGCTGTTTCTTTGTTCTTCTTTTACTCAAAAATTTCACCTCTCTTAGCTCAGGGAATTATAAGAATCAATCAAATTATTAATCTCCCTCAGCTGTTCCCTACTATCACAAGAAATAACCTTATTTCTTATTGCCTCAAGGAGCATGATTTGTTCCTCGTATCGAATTTTCTTCTGTCGGCTTAGCATGACACTGGTCTTTTTATCTGGATTTGAAATGATTAACCTCAACAATCTGTTTTTTGTTATTAGCCTCTCATTCACCTCAAAGAGGAGTTTTTTTCTATCATTTTCTTGGAAAAATAGGATTTTTTTCATCTCAATAAGCCTTTCACCATAATAAAAGGGAATTCGACAAAAAAGGAGGAAATTCCTGCAGCATTAAATATTCATATAAAAAGTATCGAAAAAGAGGCATTAATTTTCCGAATATGTTCAGGCTTAATAAGAACACGCTGGAGCGCTACACACAAGAACTGGAATATTCCTTCCTACTTTTGCTAACGAATTTTTCTTTTTCGCGAGGAAAATAAATAGGTAAGCAGTAAGGCGATGAATGCCCCTAAGCCATCAATTAATACATCTTGAAATGAGGCAGTTCTGCCCGGCACAAATGATTGATGCCATTCATCTGTTATCGCATACAGGAACGTAAGAACCCACGAAAGGAGATAGGGAAATCGAAAGTTCCTGAATACTTGAAACAACAAAAAGGCAATTATACCAAATCCCGTTAGATGTGACGCCTTTCTAAGAATAATATTAACAGCCGTTATTAGAACCGATCCTGCATCTGATGATTGAGTGATATCATGTTCCACAGCAAACAACTTAAAAATGGCTTTGGACGTATTTTCCCCAGTAAAATATGGAAGCTGGGTGAACAAAAAGATTACCGCCATCCAAATAATTAACGCAAGCACCCAGAATTTTTTTGACTTCGCCATTCAAACCACCTCATAATTTACCAACCTTGAATTATATACTACAGCTTAACATAAAGAAAGAGAGAAAGAGCAGTTTGCCCTTGTCTCTCTTTTCTTATAACTCTATGAACCTATTACATGAAGATTTGCTTTTAATTGCTCAAACAGAATTTCTGCCCCTTTTGGACTTAGAATAATATCTCCAGGATAGAGTTTATTCTTGCTTGTAACTTCCCCAGTAACAGCACAAACATTAGAAGGCGTATATTTTTGTAAAATGATGCGCTCTTCTTCGACAAATATCTCTAATGGATCTTTAATTTGAATATCGAGCGTATTTCTTAATTCCTTTGGTATCACAATCCTGCCTAGCTCATCAACCTTACGGACAATCCCAGTACTTTTCATAAATCTACCAGCTTTCCTATTATTTTAAATTGAGTATAACATAAAATACAATTAATTGTAATTTTTACTAATGACATTATTGTGAACTATGTAAGACCATGGGACAGGCTCCTCGTCCCACTAAATGTCTTGGTATTAATAACACTTTTTGATTTATTTGTTATTATTGGAAATTATCTATCTTTAACGCCGTTCACCATCATTAGTTTCAAAATAATAGCATCTCTATTAAAGAAAATGGGACGAGAAGCTTGCCTCCTCGTCCCTTCGCTTTATATAGTTACTACGGCCTTTTTTTCTGCGATTAAATCTTCTAATCTTTCTTTTTGGCTGACTAGTTCCTCTACGGTCAGCTCTCCTCTGGGTGATTGAAAGCTTAGTGTTGGTACATTGCTTTGGACCAAGCTTTTCAGCTGGCCGCTGTTTTGTTCATACAAACGGTATCCTACCGCGCCAACTACTGTTCCTGAAAGAAATCCCATTAAGAAATCACGATTTAAAGCCATTTTGTTTCCCCCTAAGAATAATTTTTATATGTAAAGAAGTCGATGACTTCTCCTCATATCTTGAAAAATTTCAAGTGCATTAACAGCCCAAGTGATCATGGCTACTTGTAACATATTGCTTACTCCCAACGAGAACATGCTCGCAATCCCTGTGATCACGTCAGGGTGTCTGAATTTGTTTTCCCCATGCGTGAGGACCATATAGGCAGTCGAAATGACAGCAGCATATACAAATAGATCAGGTCTAGGACTAAAACCTTTTCTTAAATACGCCACCAAAATAAGTGCACCAGTACTGAGGGAACGGAAAATATCCTTCCTTAAGTCGGGGCCGGCTTGGACCATAAAGCTGTCAAGTGATTCGAACCTGGACTGTCTAAAATATAACGAAATATAGCGAAGAATCATGTTTCTTCCTACTACAGCAGGTTCATATTCAATGACCATCGATTGAATGATTGGTTCAATTCGAACCTTGTGTATTCCTTTTAAACTAGAAAACATCCGTTCAATCGTTATATATGCAGTGTTGTTTTTAAGAGCAGGAATAATGACTCGCAGCCTGCCGGGAATACTGTGAGCGATCCGATAATTAATTTCCACTCGCTTTTCCCCCTAAAAAAATGATTTTTCCACTGTTCAAAACGACAGCAATGGTTGCCGCATTATGAATCGCAGCACCAAGGACAGGTGAGATCATCCCTAGTGTTCCTAATAATATCGCTCCGCTATTAACTAAAATCGTCACGACAATATTTTGATAAATGAGCCTCATCGTCTTTTGCGCCATTTTAATGACTTCGGCCAACGCTAATGGATCATCAGTCGTCACAATGACATCCGCTGTTTCGACGGCGATATCTGTTCGTTTCGTTCCGAGCGTGATCCCAACATTTGCATAGGCAAGTGCAGGAGCATCATTGACTCCATCGCCAACCATCATTAAAGCATCAGTTTTTTGTTTATAATTCATGACAAAATTTGCTTTATCTTCAGGAAGTGCTTCAGCAATAAAGGCATCCATTCCCAACTCGTCGACGATCTTCTTCGCGGGATGGTAACGGTCACCAGTTAACATAATGAACTCATCGACACCATGGCGCCTCATCTGATTAATCGATCGCTTCATTCCTTCTCTGATCTTGTCTTGTAAAATAATAATGCCGATTAATTGCTGATCATAAGCGACATAAACTATATTTTCTTCCGGGTTAACCTCACTGTTCAGCTTTTTTAATGGCTCCAGTGGGATATTCCAATCCGCTAAAAATAATTTGCTGCCCACGAGTACTAATTTTTCGTTGATGATTGCCTTGATACCCTTTCCGACAATCATGTCAATTTCTTGATGCTCAGGTACGTCGAGATTATGCTCCTTCGCTTTATTACAAATTGCTTCAGCAATCGGATGCGAGGAATGTTCTTCAGCCGACGCTGCTATACTCAACACCTGATTTTCTGACATGCTCTCTGCTGTAATAATCTTTGTTACAATCGGCCTGCCCTCGGTGATCGTTCCCGTCTTATCCAAAATAACCGTATCAATTTGGGCTAGCTTTTCGATGGTTTGACCGCCTTTGATTAAAATTCCGCTTTTCGCCGCTAAACCAATGGACGATGAGATGGCGGTGGCGGTTGAAAGCTTTAGACCGCATACATAATCAATGACTAACATGTTCAATACTTTATTCCAATCCCTTGTGACCACAAAGATTAAGCCGGCGAGAACAAACGAAACTGGAACTAATTTTTCCGACAACCGGTTGGCGACAGATTGGATCGGAGCTTGTTTTGTTTGCGCTTCTTCAATAAGATGAATCATCCTTGATATGGCTGTATCATCCCCAGCTTTTTCGACGCGAATGTTAACGCTCCCTTCCACTACTATTGACCCTGCAAAGACCTTTTCCCCTGTTGTTAGCTCCCGTGGGATATATTCACCCGTTATCGAAGATTCATCCACAACTGCCGTTCCTTCCAGAATCGTTCCATCTACGACTACTTTCTCACCTTGAAAAACAACTATCTGATCACCAGCAGTAATTTCATCAATCGAAACCTTTACTTCTTTTCCAGCATGGTCGACTTTCCAAACATAGTCGGCCTTGACACTTAACATATCTCTAACATAATTTCTTGTTTTATAGGCAGTAAAGTCGGTTAACCACTCACTAATTGTCGACATTAAATAAATGATGAGTGCTGATTTTGGATTGCCTTTTACGATCGATGCAAGTAACGCTGCAGAAGTTAGCGTGTCTGCATTCGGCTTTCCTGTCGTCATCACCGATAAAAATCCATTTTTAAAAATATTGTAAGAAGAAAGCAGGACGGCAAGAGAAGATGCTTTTGTCACGTTTCTCAGTCCTTGCGAAGGGATGGAAGCTGCTTTCAACGTTTCATACATAAAAGCGCTAAAACAGACGAGAATTTCAATAAAAGGAATCTTCGCATTCATAGGCTCCTTTTTTTCAACTACCTCTGGCTCCGGAAAAAGTTGTCCTAGTAATAAAAAAAGATCATTCCATGTCAAGCAATCATCATGATAGAGAAGCAATGAACCCGTTTCATTTGTATAGGAAGCCGAGTACACATATGGAAAAGAACGAAACACAGCTTCAATTTCCTTCCCATTTGCATAGGTAACGCCTAGGCTTAATCTGGTTCTTCCTGGTATCGAATGGATTAGAGTCACATTATGTACCATTGTTCGGCCCTTTCTCTTTCGTAATAATCGTGTATGCCCAGTACAGTAGACTACTCGAAAAAGCGGGATTCACTGGAATTTTAGTAACCCCATAGATTAATAAAAATAAGGAAAGTAACGAATCAACATCCGCTTTTCCAGAAGTTCTCTTTTTAATGAGTCCATCCGTAATGGACACGGTTTTCTTCATTGTTTTCATAAGTTGTGCTTCAACGTATGGGTAAGCGTTCACTGAGGTGTCAACAGCAAGTTTAAGGAGTTCGTCAAATTGTTCTGGGGAAAGTGTCTGTACATTAAATTCAATTAACAGACTTCCGGTAATCGGAGATCCGCTCACTGATTTAACAATGGTCAGTTGGCTAAACGTCTGTTCGAGATGATGTATCACAATCCCATCTTTCCATCGTTCACATTTTAATCTAACTCTTCCAGGCATTGCGTGAACGACTTCTATTTTTTGATCAGTTAAGGAAGATAATAATTTAGGGGCAACTAGTGACGCTCCTAGACCTATTAATGAAGATATCATTGCCTCTCTCCTTCTAAAGACACACTTTCAATCTGTTCTACCCATGCTTCCAGCTGCTTTATATGATCAACGGGACTATAATCATAGGTAATTAATAAACTGCCTGTTTCTGCGGTATAATCGATCGAGAAAATTCTTTTTTCATGCTTAAATTTATCGATTAATTGATTCACCGAATGAGGGTTATTTTTCCAGTGAGGCGACTTTAATCGAATTCTCCCAGGAATCTGATGGGCAATTTCAATCGCATGCCTTTTCAGGACTTTTTTCATTCGATTTGCTAATTGAAATTCCTTTACTTTATGTAACATAGATTCATACTCCCATAAACTTGTATATGCTTGGTAACGCTTAAAAATGTTGACATTTGCTTATTTTGTTTCCCTAGCGCAAATTAATTACCGTAATTATAATATGAATATTCAAAAAAGTAAATATAATATTCCAAGAATAGGTATTTTTGCATGCAAAAAGGAGATTAAGCCAATTAGCAGGCTTAACCTCCTTGTAAACTTAATTTTGCTGAAGCAATTTTCTCCTGCTCCATTTTTTAATTAGTACCCCGTGCTTTGGCGAGAAGAACAAGGCTACAAGAAATAGCACGCCTGTAACCGCCACCATCGTTCCACTTATCGATGCATCAAGAAGGTAGGCAACGTAATACCCAAGCAGCGAACTGACAATACTTAAGATGATACTTATCATGATCATCCTGCTCAATTTATCGGTTAATAAATAGGCGGTGGCAGCCGGAACAATGATCATCCCTACCACTAGGATGGCTCCTACACTTTCAAAAGAGGCAACAGTTGAAATCGAAACTAAACTCATTAATAAATAATGGAAAAACACAACCGGAATTCCTAATGAAGCGGCAAGTGCCGGGTCAAACGTGCTGATTTTAAACTGTTTATAAAACAGACTAATGACGAGAATATTTAGGAGAAAGCTTGCTCCTACGCCCCACACGGCTTTTGGTCCAATACTAGTCCCGCCAAAATGCAGCATATCCCACGGTGCATAAGCGATTTCTCCATACAAGACACAGTCTAAATCTAAATCTACCTGCCTTGTGTACAAACTAATTAACACAACGCCAACCGCAAATAATGCGGTAAAGACGACGCCAATCGAGGCATCTGCCTGGACCCCGCTGTTTTGAAACATCTGGATCAGAAAGACGGTGACTAGTCCGATGGCGGCAGCTCCAAACATCATCACCAGCGATTCCCTTGAGCCGCTGATTAAAAAGGCAATCACAATCCCCGGTAAGACGGAATGGCTGATGGCATCGCCAATCATCGACATTTTTCTTAATACGAGAAAACAGCCTAAAATACTGCAGGATGACCCAACTAACGCCCCAATTAAGATGATCCAAAAGTGATTCATAAGGATTTCTCCTTTACTCTCTGGTTAGTGAGTGGCTGATATTCACTCTTGGCCGACACTCGTAATCTAGTTTTGGCTAAGACGCCGCGATTTGGGGCGGCGAGGACCGAAATAATAAATAGGACCGTTGCTGATAAGACGATCAGTGGACCTGTAGGCAGATTATTCACCATGGAACTAACCACCGTACCAACAAAGCCGCTGAAAGCTCCAAACAATCCCGCAAGGATAACCATTACATGCAGCTTTTCGGTCCAATACCTTGCCGCAACCGCCGGTGTGATCAATAAAGCCGCCATTAAGACGACACCCACTGCCTGAATCCCAATGACAACAGCGGTCACAATCAGCAGCATCATAAATTGATCTAAAAGAATAGTCGGCAGCCCGATTCCTTTTGCAAAACCAGGATCAAAGGAGAGGAGTTTAAATTCTTTAAAAAACAAGAAACAGAGGACGACAAGAACCGCACTAATCCCGGCAATCGTGTAAACATCCAGTTTAACCATCGAGGCAGCATGACCAAACAGAAATTTATCTAATCCGCTTTGATTACCGCTATTACTATGTTGGATTTGTGTTAAGAGGACAATACCAACTCCAAAAAACACGGTTAAAATAATCCCTAATGCCGAGTCTTGTTTAATGCGCGAATTTCTCGTAATATAACCAATCGCTGCCGTTGCCAAAATTCCGGCAATGATGGCACCGATGAGAAAGAAAAAGATTGATTTTGTCCCCGTTAGCATATAGGCAAGACAAACCCCAGGAAGAGCCGCATGGGATAAGGCATCGCCCATTAAGGATTGTTTTCGTAAATAGGCAAAACTTCCAATCACACCGCTGCTTAATCCTAACAGCATCGATCCCATTAAAATCCACTGTGTATTGGGGTCTAAAAATAGCGAAAACCAATTCATATTGATCACCTCGGGCTGACAATGATGGGCGATGTGTTCGAATCAAGCATGGTTAAGCTCCCACCATATGTCTTCTGTAAATAATCCTTCGTAAACAACTTTTCCGTAGGACCGATGCCAATAAGTTTGACATTTAACAGCATAATCCAATCAAAATATTCTTTGACCGTATTTAAATCGTGATGGACAACGAGAACGGTTTTCCCTTGGCTTTTTAACTTCATTAGCAGCGCAATAATCGCCTTTTCTGTCGCCGCATCCACTCCAACAAACGGCTCATCCATAAAATAAATTTCTGCGTCCTGCGCAAGTGCTCTTGCTAAAAAGACACGCTGCTGCTGTCCGCCGGAGAGCTGGCTAATTTGGCGATGGGCATACTGACTCATGCCAACTTGATCTAGACATTCCATAGCATGGGCTTTATCTTTCTTATCCGGACGCTTAAACCACCCTAAATGCCCATATCTTCCCATCATCACTACATCGAGAGCATCCGTAGGAAAATCCCAATCGACCGATTCCCGCTGCGGAACATAGCCTACTCGTTTCCGTGTTTTTTTATAGGATTCACCAAAAATCGCCACGTCTCCAGTAATGGACGGGATTAATTCTAAAATCGCTTTAATCAGTGTCGATTTTCCGGCCCCGTTCGGTCCGATAATCCCAATCAGTTTCCCTTCTGGAACACGAAAGGAAATATCCTCTAATACCGGTTTTTTCTGATAGGCAACAGTTAAATTGTTTACTGTAAGAGGGAACGCCATCTATCATCATCTCCTTTTATTTCAATGCATTAACAATCGTGTCGACATTATGTTTAACCATGCCAATATAGGTCCCTTCCTCCGTTCCTTCCGCTCCCATTGCATCCGAATAGAGTTCGCCGCCAATTTTCACTTCGTGACCTTTTTCTTTTGCCCCTTCGATTACCGCTTCGATCGCTTTTTTCGGAACACTTGATTCAACAAAAACGGCTTTAATTTTATTTTTCACGAGATAGTCTCGTAGTTCACTAACATCCTTTGATCCATATTCGGATGCCGTACTAATTCCCTGAAGTCCCATTACTTTAATATCGTAGGCTTCACCAAAATAACCGAAGGCATCATGAGCTGTCACTAGGACACGAGTCTGTTCTGGAATCGTGGCAATTTGTTCGGTTACATATTTATCAAGCTCTCTCAATTTCTCCATATACTTTTCAGCGTTTTGTTTATAGTCGTCAGCGTGTTTGGGATCAAATTTGGACAGTTCCTCCCCGACTGTTTCGGTTGCGGAAATCCAATGCTTCACATTAAACCAAATGTGGGGATCAACGCTTTTGGATCCGTCCTTTGTCGTATGAAGCATTTCTTCGGGAATATTTTTCGAGACAGCAATGGTGGGCTTTTTCTTGGCCATTTTTTCAAAAATATCCACCATTTTCCCTTCTAAATGAAGCCCATTGTAAAAAATCATATCGGCAGTATCCAACTTCTTAATGTCACCTTGTGAGGCTTTATAAAGATGCGGATCCACGCCAGATTTCATTAAGCCTATTGTCTCTACGTGCTCCCCACCGACATTATTCACGATGTCATTAATCATTCCAATGGTTGTGGTCACACGGATTTTCCCGTTTTCTTTCCCTTCCTTTGATACGCCTGCAGCGGAACAGCCTACCATTGAAAACACTAGAACAAACCCAACGATTGCCCACTTTTTTATCGTCTTCATCAAAATTAAACCCTCCTATTCTATCATCAACGCAATACTTTTATCCTATGTCATTTTTTTTAAACAACACAAAATATTTTTCCCTAACGCAACTTTTATGGTAACCTAAATTTAAGATAAGGTCAACAGAAAACATACATAATATTTCGACATTAATAACGCAAGCACCATGATGCATCTCTAGGTGCCAGCACATTGAATCCACCAGTCCCCCTTCGAGCAATGTGACAGAAATAAAAAGAAGCAAGAGGAAAGGATCCTCTTGCTTCTTTATTTCTGATGATAGTTGTATTTAGAACGATCAACCGAAACAAAACCTTCTGGATTGTAGAACCGTAATAAATCTCCATTTACGACGCGATCTGATAATGATAATTTTTCCTCGGCCATTTCCCGAGCTTTCTCAGCCTTTGCTAACTTGTCAATGCCCAATTCCAATCCCGTCGTTGAATCATAGAATTTTCCATCAATGGATGTGATGGTTGAACTGACAAAATCACCATTTCGGAAAGGAATTAGATCATCATGCTGTTTAGAAAACAAGTCTGTACCAAATTGGACATATTCTTTCGTATCAATTCCTAACAAGTGAAGCAGTGTTGGCAGAAGATCAATTTGCCCGCCGTATTCATGGTTCACTCCGCCAACTAATCCTGGCACGCGAATCAATAACGGTACTCGCTGCAAGCCAGTGCTTTCAAAAGGGGTAATTTCTTTCCCAAGAACTTGCTCCATTTGCTTATTATTATCTTTTGAAATTCCATAATGGTCACCGTACATAATAATAATCGTATGATCTAATAATCCAGCTTTCTCAAGTGATGCAAAAAACTGCTTTAACGCTTCGTCGGCATAGCGGGCAGTCTGAAAGTACGAGTCGACAGATGAGACACCAGTGGTATGCGGCTCTATCGACGCCTCTTTTTTATCAATTGGGAACGGAAAATGATTCGTTACTGTTATGAGCTTAGTATAAAATGGCTGTGGCAATGATTTTAAAAGCGGCATCGATTCCTTTAAAAACGGCTTATCCATAAGCCCATATTGTGCCAAGTCCTCAGGGTCCATTTGGTAGTAACTTGAATCAAAGAACTTATCATATCCAAACGATTTATAAATTTCATCACGATTCCAGAAACTCCCGGAATTCCCATGGAAGACAGCAGACGTATAGCCATGGGTTCCTAAAATAGCAGGAGCCGATTGGTATGTGTTTAAACTTTTTGTCATAAAAGCAGAACCTTGGGGTAATCCATATAATGAATTTTCCAACATAAATTCCGCATCAGACGTTTTCCCATGTGCCGTCTGATGGAAGAAATTATCAAAATAAACGGTATTTTTATCCTTCGTCATTGAATTTAAAAATGGGGTTACTTCTTCTCCGTGTAATTTGTAATCAATAAGGAAATTTTGGAACGACTCAAGATGGAAATAAACGACGTTCATTCCCTTCCCGACACCAAAGTAATCAGGATTGGGTGCAGCATAATTTGATTTCGTATAATTATTGATTTCTGAAATATCGTCGCTATTTGCCATTACCCTTTGTGCGGATGCTTGCGTACTTTGAACTGCATCATAAATGGTGTAATTGTAGAACCCTAAATATTTGACAATATAATTCCGGTCAAATCCTCTTGTTAGTAATTCAGGCCGATCTATTTCCGCTAAACCTAAATTGAAACAAGAAATCGCTAATGAAAGTGAAAATAACGCGCCTACCTTTCGGCGATGCACATCTCTAACTTCGATTGTTATAAAGCGAGATGCGAGTAACGCCAGCAACAGAAAGAAATCAATGAAGAATAAAAAGTCATAAGGTTTTAATAAGGAAACGACACTGCCGCCAATTTCTCCAGCATTTTGTGTTTGAGTCAGCGTCGGTAACGTAATGAAGTCATTAAAAAAGCGATAATACAAAATATTACTATACAAGAGAACAGATAAAAGAAAATAAATGACCATTAGCCAACTATACTTTTTTCGTCCTTTAAAAAAGAGCGCAATTCCTAAAAAAAGAAAGGAAGATCCCAAAGGATTGATAAATAAGAGAAAGTGCTGAAATGGTCCTTCCACGCCTAATCTAAACTGCGTTATTTGTGCTATGTATGTTTTCATCCAAATCAAGAATACAGCCAAATAGAAAAAGGCAAAATATCTCGTAAACATACTTTTACCCTTTTGTAATAGGTTATTCACGTTTCTTCCCTCCACCAGCCAGGTAATATACTATTTTTCTACTTTCAAATGTGTCTCCAACCCCACAAATACTATTAGCCCCTATCCGGTTCTGATCGCAACGTCAGTGTTTCTTTCACCTTCTGTATATCCAACATATTTTTTTTTGCCATTAAAAGATAACAAATGGCTGAAGGAATGAGAAAAATTTGAAGGACCGATAATGTTATGATATATGAAGTTGGACCATGATAACGAGTCGAAATCATGCCGAGGACAATCCCGACTCCTACGTTTCCAATGGTTCTGCCTAAACTATTGAAAAGATTGGCGATGCTAAAAGCTGTCCCTCGATGCTCTGGTAAATTCACATCAGTAATAAGGGCGAGCCAGTTTGGTGTGTTTGCAGATTGAGCAGCAGAAGCAAAAAAAGACAAAATAAACAATAAAGCCATCCATGGGTTCATGAATAGCTGACCCATTAAACTAACGAAAATACTTAAAGCATTATTGTCATCAGGCAGCTGCAGATTGTTCATAGGAATCATAAACATTAGTATGTATAGGGGCATCGTAAGAAATACAAAGAATGAGGTTAACATTGCCCTTCCTTTATACGTTCTCTTTTGAAATCTGTCGCCAAGGTGGCCAAAGTAAACCGATGCCATTCCTCCAATTTGAAATATGGCATATAGGTATCCTGAAGCAATCATCGCTGTCTCTACACTGTATCCTATTTGTTGAATTTTGAAAATATATAAGGTTGGAAGCCATATGAGACTGCCTGTTGCAATATTCATAAAAAGTGCCTGCAAGAAAAGATACACATTGCTTCCTTTTAATAAAATCGGTACAATTTGCTTTGCTTCAATAACATAATGATACGACTGATTATTTTCCATGAGACCTTTCAGTTCAGGATCTGCTCCTCCCCTTGCAGGTTCTTTTACGAAAAGGTATAAAATAATGAGAAATAGGCCTATAAATCCGACGATTTCAAAAGGCCATCTCCAACTTGTATTAGTTGCAGTTAAAGAAGCCAATAGGGCTCCTGCAATTCCTCCCAAACCTTGGGCCATGCCCCAAAGGCTCAAAATCATCCCGCGTTTCTGATATGGAATAGAATCAGTTAATACACTAAAGCCAATAGAGGCAATACACCCCAAACCTACTCCCGTTAATATTTGATAAAAGAGAAGCTCTCCATAACTCTGGCTAATTGATGTCAAAAATACGGAGACAACCCAAAACAACGTTCCGATGATAATCAGCTTTTTACGTTTGAATTTTCCTGATAGATATCCCCAAAAAACGGAAGAAACAGCTGTAACTAAAATGTTCACAGCTGAAATCGTCCCCAATTTAGCAATTTTCACATGCAAATCGTCTGCAATATACTGAAATAGCGGCGGAAATAATCCGACGATGATATTATCAAAAGCAGCCAAGGCAATAAATACAAATATGGTGAATACCAATTGAGGATTCGTACTTTTCAAAAACAGGAACACACCTTTTTCTAGTAAGATGAACTAGTACTAGTTTATTATATAGTCAAAATAAATACATTTTTACCGGATTAAGCAAGCTGCAGCTTCCACTCAAAACGATTTTCCACTTCTAACATAAATTCGATGATTTCTTCTGCAGCTCGAGAGTTAATAAACTTTCTTTGGCAATGGATAATATGATTCAGCTTTTCCGCATCATTTTCAAGTAATTGGTTAATTTGGGTTTCGATCTGGCTTGGATCTTTACAGATTACACCCAAATTTAATTTCTCAGCAAAGGTTGGATTGTCCTGTTCTTGACCAGGTAACGCACCTGTGATCATAATCGGCGTATTGGAAGCGAAGGCCTCAAACATAACATTTGGACTTCCTCTGGTAAAAGCGATATCTGCCTGAAACATGAGATCTTGAATATCTTTAGTAAAACCGTAAATATCCACTTTATTTCCATACTTGTCCTTAAGCGATTGCTCTAACTCTGCCTTTAACTTTGCATTTCTACCCGCGACAATTTTCACGGTACAATCAAAATGATCAAAGAGAATCTCAGCAATACTCTTCATATTCCCTACACCCTCACCACCGCTCATGATTAAGAAGTTTAATGGTGTGCCAACTTGATAATTCATTTTTTTATTTGTGCTATTTCTAAAAAATCTTGAACGAACGGGGAACCCTACAACTTTAATATTCTCAGCCGGCACCCCATGCTCGATACACTTATCACGAGCTTCAAAAGTGGGGCAAATGATTACATCAGCTCTCTTATCCGCCCATAGCGGAGATATGTTCACAAGGTCGGCAATAAGCGTAATAAATGGAATTTTTATAAATTCCTTTTCCAAAATATTTAAAACGGACCCATTAAAATTTGGATGAACAGATAAAATCAAATCGGGTTTTTTTTCATCAAGTAATTTCAAGAAATTTTTTCTTATAAGCATTTCGATAAATTTGTCAATTAATTCTGGGTTTTCTGCTGAATAGTTAAATACCTTCTCCCATAAATTTTCAGACCTTCTGGTTATCGGCCCGTAGGTCTTGCCAATATTCATTAGTGGATGTC
Source organism: Neobacillus vireti (assembly GCF_001026695.1). GTDB lineage: Bacteria > Bacillota > Bacilli > Bacillales > Cytobacillaceae > Neobacillus > Neobacillus vireti. The sequence goes on along the minus strand of NZ_LDNB01000014.1, from coordinate 288,765 downwards.
CACCCAATGAAAAGCCATCTACTACATGCACTTTACTATCATGATCCATTCCAATCTTTTCACACAAGGATTCTGTGATGCTTTTATGGCCATGACCGGTGTTATCAGAAGAAATAATTAATATTTTTTTAGTCATATAAAAGACCCTCTCTTAACATTGTTAATCCTTGTCAAACTGCTGTAATAAAATAAACAGGGGATACGAACTCACATCTTTCTTAGACCTCTGCCCATTCTGAACGTGACAGGTACCCTTATTCCATTGTACCACTTACTTTGTCAATTCCTCCCTTATTAATAAATTCTTAATACGATATTAATGGTTTATTTTATGGGAGGAAACTGGTGGTTCTCACAATCCAAAACCACCTAAAAGCAATAACACTGTCCTTTGTTTCATTGTGAGTAGGGAATTTATCACATAAAACTACTATTAACGTATTATTTTATAATAATTTTTTACTATTTTTTCTGTTTTTACGAAATATTAATATTATATCAAAATTATCTTTACAATTCTCCTATAACTTTATTTATGACAGACACAAACCATATAGGAGCTGATTGAAAATGAAAAAAAGTTTGATCGCTGGTCTTGCTTGTCTATCCCTTACGGTGACTTCTGCTGTTCCTTGGGCCGTTTTAGCTGCCCCGAAAAAGGGTATAGTTACTGACAATGGACAATCTACCTTACGTCCAATTACGTCTGATGTGGCAGTCATTGCCCATCGCGGTGCCTCTGCATACGGCCCGGAGCATACTCTGGCAGCCTATAAACAGGCAATGCAAATGAAAGCAGATTATATGGAATTCGATCTACAAATGACGAAGGATGGCCACTTGATCGCCTTGCACGATGAAACGCTTGAAAGAACGACAAATGCAAAGGAACTCTATCCAGACCGGGCACCATGGCAAGTGAAAGATTTTACACTTGATGAAATTAAACGTCTGGATGCAGGTTCATGGTTTAATGCTGCATTTCCGAACATGGCGAAAAAAGAATATGTCGGACAGCGCGTACCAACACTTGAGGAAGCGATTAAATTTGTTAAGCAAAAAGGAAATGGAAAAGTTGGCCTTTATATGGAAACAAAAGCACCAAATGTCTACCCTGGAATGGAAGAAAAGTTGATTGATATCCTGAAAAAAACGAATGTGCTGAAGGACAAGCATCTTATTCTCGAATCATTCAGTGAGGAAAGCCTTCGCAAATTGAAAACCATGGCGCCAAATGTGAAGCTGATTCAACTTTACACGGCCGATATGCTGAAAGGGAAGGATGTCTATCAGGAATTCAAGCGCATCGCTGAATACGCGGCCGGAGTAGGCCCTAGTAAAGAACTTGTTGTTCCAACATTTATGGAAGCCGCACATCAGAATCAACTTCTTGTCCATCCATGGACGGTCAATTCACAGGACGATTTGGCAGCCCTTCTTTCACTTGGTGTTGATGGAGAATTCACGAATAACCCTGACCTATTAGCAGATTTACTGAATAAGCCGTATATTTCACATGGTGCAGCGAGCGGGGATGTAACCGACTCTTCAGCCGTATTATGGGCACGTGCAAACGGACCTGCCAATATTCAATTTGAGGTTTCCTCGGACCCCAGCTTTAAACACCGTTCCATCGTCACAACCAGTCATGCAGATGCAAAGCATGATTTTACAGTCAACGTTCCAGTCAACGGATTAAAGCCTGATACTACCTATTATTACCGCGCACATACTGTTTCAAGCAAATACACCGTGAACGGTTCTTTCAAAACAGCACCAGAACAAAACAGTCTAAAACCAATGACAATGGTTTGGGGCGGAGATACTGGCGGTCAGGGAGAGATTCCACCATATAATACTTTTCAGGCAATGTCTGCCTTAAATCCGGACTTCTTCCTGTTCAGCGGCGATACCATTTATGCTGATAATAAGACACCGGCTGTTCCCAATCCTCCATCCGAAACCGTACAGGATTTTTGGTCAAAATATAAGGAAAATCGAACAGATGCGGGATTACGCAGTCTTTTACAAAAAACGGCTACCTTTTCTATCTGGGATGACCATGAAGTAACCAATGACTTTTCAGGTCCATCTGAATCGTTAACTCCGACCGGTTTACGTGCATTCAAGGATTATTGGCCAATTTCGGGGGAACGCAGTTCAGCGGACAAGCTTTACCATACGTATTCATGGGGAAATACACTTGATATGATGATACTTAACAACCGGGGTTACCGTGATCCGAACACCAAAACGGATGGTCCGGATAAAACAATGCTAGGAGAAGAACAGTTGAAATGGCTTCAGCAGCAGCTTCTCGATTCAGATGCTAAGGTTAAACTTGTAGCTACTTCTGTTCCAATCTCTGTTCCGACCGGAAAAGCAAATGCCAGGGATGGATGGGCAAATGGAGATCAAGTTGACCCAAATGATCCTACCGGGTATGAGAACGAGTTCAAAAAAATCTCAAATTTTATCGTGGAAAAAGAAATTAAGAACGTATTTTTCGTCACTACCGATGTCCATTTTGCTCAAGTCATCAAATATGATGCCAATCAAGACGGCAAAACCGATTATCACGAGCTGATCAGCGGTCCGATTGGGGCAGTAAAAATTAATCCTGGTACGTTGGATCCCACCTTTGGCCCAGAGAGCATGTATGCAGAAGGGGATTTCTTCAACTTCGGTGTATTCCAAGTAGATCCGGCAAATAAACAAGCTACCGTGGAAATCCGTGATGAGAACGGAAAAATCCATTACAGCCATGCTTTCCAACTTGAAGAGTAGGAAGCAAAGGGACGGTTCTTATGCTTGAAAAATAGTGCTGTTTATCTGCACATTATAGGGTGTCAGGCACCATGTGAAAAATTCACATGGTGCTGCTGTTATTTTCCATTATACACATAACCTCATTTCGATTAAATTAGTGCATGACATTCACTAAATGAGGGATAAACTAAAAATTAAAAGGAGATTGAAGAATGACATCAAATCTATATTCAAAAGAAAATACACAAAATTTAACTCACTTAAACAAGCTTGCACCAGAACAATTAAAGGCTTTTAATGATTTTAATGTTGCTGCTTTCAAAGAGGGGGCCCTATCGAAAAAAGAAAAAGAACTGATTGCGGTGGCCATTACTCATGTAACGCAATATCCTTATTGTATTGATGCTCATTCAAAAAATGCGAAAAAAGCTGGTGCTACTTTGGAAGAATTAGCGGAAGCTGTATTTGTAACAGCAGCAGTTGAAGCTGGCGGCACCATTACACACAGTACCCATGTCCATAATGCAAAGGCTCACGATGCATCAGATGTACTTTATGCTCGTTCCAACTTAAAAAATTTAGGTCAATTAGGTAAATTTGCACCAGATGGTTTTAAAGGTTATCAAGCATTCAGTACCGCAGCAACAAAAGCAGGTAAACTAAGTACAAAATTTAAAGAAATTATTGCTGTAGCTGTTGCAAACGCTACCCAATGCCCATATTGTATTGACGTTCATACTAAAAACGCAGAAAAACAAGGGGCAACCAGCGAAGAGCTTGCTGAAGCTATCCTAGTAACTTCCGCAGTTCGTGCAGGTGCTTCCTACGCTCATATGGCTAATATGATTCAAAGTTACCAAGATTGAAGTTGTTGGGAAGCAAAGGGACGGTTCTTATGCTTCAAAAATAGGGACAGAACGGAAAAGAAGCACGAGAACCGTCCCCTCGCTTCCTCCCCTATTTTCTTTTGTTCCAAAATGGAATGTAGAGGATGAAAAAGCTCAGGACCATCACTAGTTCTAGTGATAAGAGGTACCATGGCCACGGACCGAGATAATCTAACAGGGAGGTGCTTTTTGGTTTTTTCATGATATACAGGTAATTTGCGCCCAGTAGCTTATTTAGGAAAAAGACACAAACTGCATATAGATTCACTAGTAGAATGGTCACCCACATGGAACGAAACGTGGGCCGATAGTGGAAGGCCGCCACCATAAACAAACATGCTAGCACTACTCCTCCATGTGAAACAAAAAATTCGATATATTGAAAATGTGGAAACGAGAACCTGCCAAGATCTGGTGTCAGGATGGCTTGAATAGAGCTGCCCAGTCCCGCAAAATACATAAATTGAAAAAGTTTTTCACTTCTCGTAAGCAACATGACTATGGCCAGTATGACAACCAGATCACTAAGGTGCAGTGGCAAATCTCTCCTTATAGACCAGGCATTTTCAACCACAAGCCAAAGATGTTCCAATACATCAGAAGCCACTAAAAAAACCGCAAGAAAGTAACGAATAAGCCTTCCCTTTTCCTCTATTCTAAGCTCATTCCTAAATAAAAATAGGAGAAGACATAGAATAAAAATAATCCCGATCGTTATGAGGTGTTCCACTGAAAAGAGACGGAATGAATCAAGTTTTGAATGAAATTGAAAGTACGCTTGCATCTTAACTACCCCATTAGCTGTGCAGATTTTTTTGGATGATGTCTTAGTTTAGGGCAATTTTAACCAAGACTATACCTCTGTTGGACAGGGAAGCAAAGGGACGGTTCTTATGCTTTAAAACTAATGCTGTTTATCTGCAAACGGCAAAACTTCAAGCAGAACGAAAAAGAGGCAAGAGAACCGTCAGTCCCCTCGCTTCCACCGGAACAATTATCTTTTAATATCCACCCCGAGGATTTTTTTCATTTTATAGGATTGTGTCTGATCAAGATTTCTCTTAACAAGAATAAATAATAGTGAAATACAAATAATATTTACCATTATTATACTTTTAGGGAGGTATAGCTATAAAAAAGTCAGATTCAATTACCGTATTTCAATTAATCCTATTATCTATAACTGCGATTGGCTTAAAGAATCATGTCATTATTATTTCACCATTGATACAAACCGCAGGAAGAGATTCTTGGTTAAGTGTGATTGTTTCACTTTTTTTTGTACTTCTCTGGGTTCCTCTTCTCATTTTTATTCATAAAAAAACTAAGCAGCAGCACTTGATTACATGGATGCAAAAATATACTGGAAAATGGCTAGGTAATTTTATTTTTTTCATTGTTATTCTTTATCTGACCATTATTGCGGGAGTGACATTAAGGGAGACAATTACTTGGGTCAATATTACTTTCTTGCCGAAGACCCCCTTTTTTTTGTTGACAGCTTGTTTTGCTTTGATTTGTTGGATGCTGGCAGGAACGGGTCTGCGTACCTTGAGTATCGTTAATATCTTTCTTTTATTCTTTATTATTCTTCTTGGCTTTTTTGTGGCGATTACTAATATTCAATACAAAAATTTTTCACTTCTTATGCCCTTTCTCGAACATGGATTTTCTCCTGTTATAAAAGGGACAGTATACCAATGTTCAGGGATGGTGGAATTAATATTCCTACTGTTTCTACAACATAAAACTGAAACATCCATTCGGTTTCGTGATTTAGTCATAACTGCAGTCATCTTAACAATGTTAACAGTTGGCCCACTGATTGGAGCTGTGATTGAATTTGGACCCGTTGAAGCATCAAAACAGCGGTTTCCTCCTTATGAGGAATGGGGACTGGCCTCTCTAGGAAATTTTATTGAACACGTCGACTTTTTATCCATCTATCAATGGTTATCAGGAGCATTTATCCGAATTTCACTATTATTGCTACTAATAAGAGAGTATCTTCCATTTAAACAGAAACAAAAATGGTTTTTACTAATTATTTTAACTGCAATTACTGCTATACCATTACTGCCGATCAGTGATTTTCAATACTTGCGAATGTTATCTGCGATTATTTTACCATTTACACTTTGGTTCTTCTTAGGCTTATCAGTTTTCTTCGGTCTATTGGCAGTGATTTTTGAAAGAAAAGTATGGAGGCCGAACAATGATATTTAAGAAAAAGAAAAAGACTCAGATTACAGCTAGAAGTCCTGATGAAAAGGAGATTTCAACAGTATCAAAGTCACTAAACGAACAAACTCTTCGGGAGTTATTCAAAAAAAACGAAGATGTTATATTTGAACCGTTTAAATTCAATCAGCACAAAGTGATGTTTATTTACTGTAAGGGATTAGTTAAGAACGATATGCTTTATCAAATGATTCCCGAACGTCTGGAAGCTTTTTTTTCGCAATTACATGCGGAACCTAGCAAGGAAAAGATTCTCGACCTCCTTCGCCTCCCTTCTCTTAAATTGGTAGAAAATGATGATGAAGCAGTTTCAGAGATTTTTTCCGGAAAATTACTGATGGATTTCAATATACCGGGAAGCATTTTTCTAGTTGACGTTTCGGAACGGCCCCAGCGAAACCCAGAGGAAACAAAAACAGAAATAAGTATCTTAGGTCCACGTGACAATTTTATCGAAGACATTTCAATCAACACCGCTTTAATTCGAAAACGACTTCGAACAACATCGCTTGCAAGTAAATCACTTGAAATTGGCAGGCGAACGCGAACGAAAGTTTCTGTTCTATATATAGATGATATTGTTGATAAGGAAATTTTACAAAAAGTCTTGGAAAAGTTGTCTGCTATTGATATTGATGGACTCTTCAGCGGTACACAATTAGAAGAATTACTAGATAAAAACCCATTCGGTTTGTTTCCGCGTCATGCCTATTCGGGACGCCCTGACTTTGCTGTTCAATCTCTCCTTAACGGCAGAATCATTATATTAATCGATGGGATTGCTTATGCTTATATAACACCTGTAAATCTGTTCTTTCTGTTAAAGAGCACCGAGGATAAGGAACAGAACTATGCATTTAACTCCTTTGAGCGATTGATGCGGATTATCGGAATTCTTGTGGCCACTTTCCTTCCGGGTTTCTGGGTTGCCCTCTCTGCTTTCCATCAGAATCAGCTTCCGCTTACTCTTTTAGCAACAATTGTAGAATCGAGAAGGGGAGTTCCTCTGCCCACTGCTCTCGAAGCCTTATTAATGCTGCTTATTTTTGAATTATTTAGAGAAGCTGGTCTGCGCCTGCCAACTGCAGTAGGTCAAACACTCAGCGTAATAGGCGGACTTATTATTGGAGATGCGGCAATTAGAGCAGGCTTAACAAATCCTGCCATGCTTGTTGTCATTTCAGGCTCGACTATTGCAACCTTTACACTGGTGAACCAGTGGTTAATCGGAACAATTTCTATAATACGGTTTTTTGTCATCTTTTGTGTTTCTCTATTTGGTTTTTTTGGTTTTTTTATCTCAATCTTTATTATTTTAATTTACATTGCTCGAATTCGGATTTTTGGGGTTCCTTATTTAAGTTTAGCCACCCGTCTTGACATGATGAATACATTAAAAACTTTTTTTCGTTTACCCGATTCCAAAAAAGGCAACAGAGTAAACTCTCTAAACCCTAACGACCCTACTCGAAAAGAAGAGGAATCCTAATGAGGAGAAAACTGATAAAACACTTGTTTCTTACTTTGACCGTGCTCAGTGTTTTCCCGATAGCCGGCTGCTGGGATTCAAATGAATCCGAGCGCATGGTATATGCTCAAGGGCTTGGTGTGGATTATAAGGATGGCCATTACACCATTTATTTACAAGTGATAAATTTACGCTTATTAGCGAAATCTGAATCCAGTGGAGCCGGAGGGCCACAAATAAATGTTGAAGTCGGTCATGCCTCGGCAAAAACGTTTGATAAAGCAGTTTTCAACCTCTATAAAAGTACCCAAAGACGCATTTTCTGGGGCCATCTTTCCTATGTTGTTTTCACAGAAAAGGCGCTAAAACAAGTGGGTGTCAAAGCAACGATTGATATGTTGGATCGCTATCGTGAGACGCGTTATCGCATTTGGTTATACGCAACAAAGGAACCACTTTCAAAAGTATTCGTTACAACTCCAATTCTTGATATGTCTACCGCCCTATCAAGGCTAAGTGATCCTAAAGCCACATTCCATCAAAGTTCGTTTATTCGTCCGATCGATATGAGAGAACTGCTTATCGCCCTAAACGAGCCTGGACACGAAGCTAGTATCCCTTTCATAAGCATTTCCGAAAAAAACTGGGTAACAAATAGAGGAGGACATGATGCCATTAAAACAGATGGGATTGCTGTGACTAAAGAGGATGCTCTTAAGGGAATAATTACGAACAATCACGCCTTAGGTTTTAGATGGATGAATAAAGAATTTGTTCGCGACGGGCTACAAGTAAGAAGTAAAGAAGGAACAATGGTTGATCTAATATTTGAAAAGGTAAAGTTAAAGGTACAACCAGTCGTAAAAAATTCGGACATTCATTTTAATGTGCAGATCAAAGCAAATGCTACAATGCTTGTCTTAGTGAAAAAAGTCAATCTTGCTAGTTTAGCATCTGAAGCAGAAAAGGAAATAAAAGAACAAATTATGGAAACGTATCAAAAAGGACTTAACTTTGATGCCGATGTGTATCGGTTATCTGAAGTTCTTTATAGGAAAAACATAAAAGCCTGGAAACAAGCAGAACATAATGGAAAAATTCCGTTAACGAAAGATTCCATTAAGCTTGATATAAAAGTGAAAATAGTTCATGGAGCTAAACAACGGGAAGAGCCTACCTTAGAATAACTAATTTCAATATTGCTTTCAATTCAGGCAAGTAGAACTGTAATGAATCTTTTCATCAGGTTGTGACAGGATCGGAAAAGCGAAAAGAAGCAAGAGAACCTCCCTCTTGCTTCTTTCATTCATCTGTACATAAAATCATTTTTTCGATATACTAATCACCTTATGGATGAAATAGTATGATTTACTTGTTCATACGCTTTTTCAAATTCGACTGCTAGATCAATATCTAAAGCTGTTACACCTTTTGCAGCCCAGGAGCTAAGCGAAACAATAACGGCTTTATATTGGACGTTGATAAATGGATGATGTTGGTTTTTTTCAGCAATTTGACCGATTGCTGAAACAAATTGAATACCTTGCATGTAATCTTTAAACATATATTTCCTTTCGATCCATTTATCGTTTTTTATCTTCCAGTTTTGAAGTTTTTTACCTTCCAATTGAATTTCTAAAGGAGTCAATGCTGTTAACATCTTTGACTTTCCTTTTGAAGCGGAAGTAACGATATTCCATTTTTGATCAGACGTTGAAGCTCTTTTGTTTTGCTAAGGTGGAGTAATTCTTGATGGACCTGTTCTGTTTCCAACGTTTGCACACAATGGTCACAGAACCATTCCAGAATTTCCAAGCGAAGCAGCCATTCTTTTGGATAAGTGCTTCTCAACACTTGAAGAACGTTTTGAACAGTCACCATACTATTTTCATCCAGTGACTCTTTTTCACGAATTTCCCTGATTGTTTGGTACAGAATTTCTATTTCTGTTAACAGTCTTGGTTCTGTTGAAGCCTTTTTAGGTATTTCTTCTACACCAAAGAATGCTTCTGCATCGGCAGCGCCTGGAAATGCAGACGTAACGGCTGATCCTACCGCCATGTCGAACGTTCCCCACTTTTCCTCAAATAACACTTGATCTCCTAATGTTACTTTGCAGCTATCGAAGGAAATGAGATTTAGTTTGTTGTTGTTTCGGATTATTGTAGAGACCCTCCCCGTTACTTGAATGCCGCTCTTAAAAGCCAAAGTCGATTTACGACCTTTTTCAATTCCTAAAGTCTGAAGGTCTTCCTCGGTACATTCTTCAAGAGAGATGTCCCCTTCTAATAAACCAATTGGAGTGCCAAAACCGCTGTAATGAGTCGTTTTCGAATGTCCAGGAAGTTCCTTATTATTAATAGCCAAAGTTGTAGGTCCTATCGTTTTCACATAAATGGCCTCGCCATCTGAATCTTTAAGCATCTTTTCGATCGTTCCTGTAATTTGTAATCCGGAGTTCAGAACAAATGTCGAGGTACTACCTGATAGAAGCGCCTTATCTAAGCTCTCCGTTCCCCCTTTCCGGAATGCCATTGAATTGGCGAACTCTTCGATAGCCTCTGTCAATTGATCAAAGCTCTCACAAACAAATAATTGCGGCTGCATCGTTGTTACATCGTAGCTTGTCTGAATACAAGACTCAATAGAAAAAGGAAGTTTTACTACCTTATCAGACAGGCAATGCTTGCTTTCTCCGACAGAAGATAACAGTCCGGCACCGTATATTTGCGGGTTTTCCAACGTTCCAATTAAGCCGTACTCCACTGTCCACCAGAAAATCCGCGAGATTTGATCTGCTTCTGACATACCCTTTACGGCTCTTTTCCTTTCGCTTAACAATCGTTTTGCTTCTTCGATTTGTTGAGGTGTGGAATGGCGATCTTCCATGACAATCGAAAGATTTCTTACAGCCTCAAATACTTCATGTTTTGCTTTTGTCGCAAATGCCTTTGAACCAATTTCTCCAAATCGTTTGACGTATGAAGCATATTTAGAATCAAATAATATTGGAGCATGACCGACGGATTCGTGAATAATATCCGGTGCCGGTGTATATTCGATGTTTTCTACTTTTCTTATTGCCACTGCAATTGGCAAAATACCATGCGCTTGGAAATCATAAAAGGCAACACCTGGAATTAATCCATCCACAATCGCAGCGCCCCAGCCAATTTTTGAAAGATGCTCGTTCATGTCTGATACATTTGGAATAGCCTCGGTGTCGATCCCAGATGCGCGGAGACCTTCCACATATGCCGGATGTGCCGTATCCTTTAGGGCATGATGATTTTGTCTCATCACATATCGCCATACCGCATGATCAATCGGTGTGTACTCTTCGTAGTGCTGCTCTGAGACAAATTGGCGTAAATGAGCGGGAATCTGTTTTCTGGATTTTGATTGTTGGTTCATACTAAATTACATCCTTTCTATTTTTTCAATATAGTTGTGAATTCTTTTAACAAGGTAAACGAATTCTGCAGTTCATCATTGTTCCTCCTTCTATAAAAAAAGTCCCTACTGGAATAAACCAGTAGGGACGAATAGACTTCGCGGTACCACCCTAGTTGCGAGCATACGCTCACCACTTCATTTTAATAACGACTTTGTTGGCCGTCTTCCCCTTCATAAAGACTGCTGCCTTTACTACGAAAAAGAAACTCCAGGAGTGTAATTCATGCTTACATTTGTACTGATTCACACCGGCCATCAGCTCTCTGAAAACAAATTGCTAAGCACTACTGTATTCCCTTCCATGCTTGTATCCTATGAAATTTTTTTAATAATAGGCTGGGTTAAAAGTGAATGCTGATTTCCGTTCCAGGCGCGATCTTTCCGCGGGGCGGGCGGTGAGCCTCCTCGGCGCTAAAGCGCCTGCGGGGTCTCACCTGTCCCGCTGCTCCCGCAGGAGTCTCGCGCCTTCCACTTCAATCAACATTGTGCTCAAAATCACTAATGTGCTTTTACACAACCAAAAAATAAAAAGTCCCTACTGGAAAAATTCCAGTAGGGACGAATAGACTTCGCGGTACCACCCTAGTTGCGAGCTTACGCTCACCACTTCATTCTAATAACGGCTATGATGCCGTCTTCCCCTTCATAAAGACTGCTGCCTTTACTACGAAAAAGAAACTCCGGGAGTGTAATTCATGCTTATATTTGTACTGATTCTCACCGACCATCAGCTCTCTGAAGACAAATTGCTAAACACTACTGTATTCCCTTCCATGCTTGTATCCTATGAAAGTATTATAAAAATAAAAAGTCCCTACTGGAAAAATTCCAGTAGGGACGAATAGACTTCGCGGTACCACCCTAGTTGCGAGCTTACGCTCACCACTTCATTCTAATAACGGCTACCGTCTTCCCCTTCATAAAGACTGCTGCCTTTACTACGAAAAAGAAACTCCGGGAGTGTAATTCATGCTTACGTTTGTACTGATTCGCACCAACCATCAGCTCTCTTTAGACAAAATGCTAAGCACTACTAAATTCCTTTCAACGCTCTACATATATAACATTTTTTTAGTATAACGAATTATAAAATGAGATTCGCCAAGTTGTCAAGGATTAAATAGTATAAATATATATTATTTCAGACCGAAAATCCCTTTGTTTAAAGTGTATTTTGACTAGTTACTATATTAAACTTTACGCCTAATCCTCTCAAGAAAACGGATTATAGAACCGATTACCATCATGAAAGGTCACATAAAGAGATACTATTAGAATCAAGACAAAAAGGATGATGGTAATGATATCAATTTTTTGAAAGGGACGGGCTCGGTACCAGGTCCGCTTTTTATTTTTTCCAAAGCCGCGCAGTTCCATCGCATTGCTGATTATCTCGATTTTATCGAGACTCGACAGGATGAGCGGGATGATGATGGAGGCGGCATTCTTAATTCGCTTTGGCAGCTTTTCTTTGCGCGACATATCAATTCCCCTTGCTTGCTGGGACATCGAGATATTACGAAAATCACGTTGAATATCAGGAATATAGCGTAAAGCAAGTGCGACAGCATAGGAGATGCGGTAGCTGACTCCGATGCGGTTTAATGATGCCGCAAATTCACTCGGATTGGTCGTGACGATAAACAGAATCGCTGCAGGAATGACGGTGAAATATTTAAGCGTCACATTAAATTGATAAAACAATTGCTCAAGCGTAAGAGAATAGCGCCCGCCGCCGATGTCAACCAGCACATGGCTTGTCCCATAAATCCTCACACCCTCTTGCGGCGAAAACACATAGATTGCGAGATTATTAATCATTAGGAAAAACAAAATAAATAGGAGTACAAAGGCAACTTCCCTTAGTTTTACCTTGGAAATGATAAAAACACCGATACTAACTAGGAAGAGAAAGGTCAAAACGCGCGTATCATAAGTGAGCATCGCAATGGACGACCAGATCATGAAGCAAATCAGCTTTGTTACACCTGTAAGCCGATGGACCGGCGAGTGCCGCTCAATGTAGGAAAGCATTTCTACTGCCATTTTTGTCTCACCTCACGATCATACGCGATAAACCGATCGACAAACTGCTTAGGTTCGCCAATTCCTGCCCGCTGTGCCAAATCAAATAAAGAGGTTTCCTTAAGGTTAGCCGCTTCAATAATAGTAGAATCGGCCAGTACATTGACGGCCGTATCATCGGCTATTTTTTCCCCGCCGGCAATCACAATCGCCCTCGGCGTATATTCGAGCATCAAGTGCATATCATGGGTAATCATGATGATTATCACACCTTGCCGTCCCAGTTCGACCAAAAACTCCATTATCTCGGTATAATGGCGGAAATCCTGGCCTGCGGTTGGCTCGTCAAGAATCAGCACCTCTGGTTCTAACACTAAAATTGAGGCGATAGTGACCCGCTTTTTCTGACCGAAACTTAACGCTGATATCGGCCAGTTACGGAATGGATATAAGCCGCATATTTTCAGCGTCTTCAAAACGCGCTCTTTTATTTCGGCGTCTGGTACTCCGCGAATGACGAGCCCTAGCGCCACTTCATCATAAATCATCTGCTTCGAAATCATCTGATTCGGGTTTTGCATCACCATCCCAATCCTTGCTGCGCGCTCCTTAATCGTATCACCGCTAATATCCTGACCGCGATAATAAATCTGGCCCGCGTTCGGCTTCTCAAAGCCACAAATCAATTTCGATAGCGTCGACTTTCCGGCACCATTTTTTCCTACAATACTAACCATTTCTCCTTTTTCAATTGAAAAAGAAACACCTTGAATTGTTGTTCGTCCAGGTTTATAACCAAATGTAATATCCTTTAATTCCAAAATCGCTTCTGTTTTCGCTTTGGGCTGCGGGGAATCAACTTTTCTAAACCAATCTACTAACTGAGCTTTGCACCTATCCACTTGAAAGGATTCGATATGAGCAGGCTGCATTTCCGGCGTTAACTCACAGCCAGCATACTTCGCCGCTTTCACATATAACGGCTCGCGGATGGAGCACTGCTCCAAAACGGGTGAAGCTAATAGTTCGTCCGGAGTCATGTCAGCGATAATCCTGCCATCATCCACGACAATGATGCGGTCAACATGGCAGTGCAAGACATCCTCCAGCCGATGCTCAATGATTACAACAGTTTTGTTTGTTTCATTTTGTATTCGGTCAATGAGCTCAATCGCATATTTTCCTGTCGCGGGATCGAGATTGGCCAGCGGCTCATCAAATAACAGAATCTCCACATCGTCGACCATGACTCCGGCAAGTGAGACACGCTGCTTCTGCCCTCCAGAAAGCTGGTGCAGTGAAGAGTCCAGATACTCGTTCATTTCGACCATTTTCGATACCTCAGCCACTTTATCAAACATGTGTGTTTGCGGTGCGCCATCATTTTCAAGTGCAAAGGCGATATCCTCAGCCACCGTAAGTCCAATAAATTGACCATCTGGATCTTGGAGAACGGTACCGACTTTTTTCGACAAGGAAAAAATGTCTAAATCCTTTACATCCTCACCGCTGATTTTCAAACTTCCTGACACTTCCCCTTTATATGAAAAGGGAACAAGGCCATTGAGACAATGGCCAAGTGTGCTTTTTCCCGACCCTGAAGGGCCGACAATGAGAACCTTTTCCCCTTCATAAATGGTTAGATTTATCTCATGCAATGTCGGTGCCGTCTGGCTGCGATATTGAAAGCTAAAATTTTCAAACTGAATAACCGGTTTTTTCATACAAATTCTCCTAGTGAATCTTCTACTTAAACATCCTTCGTCAAACTGCCACTTTGACTTCGGCTTTTTGCATAGATACTGAGCAGCAGTGTACCAAGGACAGCGACTGTCACCATGTTTAACCCGCCGGCGACAAGACCTTGTATATAGACCTTATTTACTGGTTCGGCATAAATGAGAACATCCAATGTTGGAGCAATCCCGAACCAGCCAATCGCTTGAACAATGATTTGTACAACATTAAACAAAATAATTTGTTTGACTGTAAAACTGCCTGCTTCAATATTAATTTTCTTCGATACTAAACCAATTAAGAAACCAACGATTCCGGAGACGATGACCCAGCTCCACCACGGGGTTCCGTAGAAGATGGCATCCTTTAAAGCATGGCCGATTAAGCCGATTAAGCCGCCTGCAATCGGTCCGAAAACCACAGCCATTAATGCTAAAAAGCCGTATGAGGTGTCAAAATTGGTATTTGGGACCCCTGTTGGAATAGCAGCGAATCTCCCTAATATCGCGAATACAGCTGACCCAATCCCAATTGCCACAATCGTTTTTATTGATAAATTCTTTCTTTTCATTCCCTCAACCCCCTAAATACTTTTTAAAATTCAATTATATATAATCTTCGGAACCTTGCGAATAGAAATTTTCCACGATGCCCCCGTTTCAATATGATACGCCTTAGCAAACGAACCTTGGTTAATCGCCACGCCAATTTTATCGAGCGAATTCACATAAAGCAATGGCTCACCTAAATGGATATCAGCAAATGTCCGCCCGTATGTCATAATATTTTTATAAACTTGGCGGGTATCATTTTCAATCGTCACCTCAAAGGAATCACCGTACCCCGCTGATAAGTCTTTGAAGAGCACGCGATCAATATTGGTCCATAAGTTACCGAAGCGAATATCAAGAATGTCGATATTCCCTGTGAGAATATGATTGCTAATCCTCGCCTCCGCTTTCGGCAATTCGATGACGGATTCAACCGGTACCTCTGGCCCCACTTCCTCAAAGGCTATCAAATTAGAAGCGAGGCGCGCCCCGGTATAGGCATAGACATCACGGCCATGGAACGTATAAGATTCACCTGAATGCGGTAAGCGATTGACGCTTTCATCAATGATTCTCACTTCGACAATTCCAATACTGTTTTTAATATGAGTAAGCGTGCCATTATCCGGAGTAATGATATATTGATTTAATGCCGTTTTCGCAACAATACTCCTGCGCTCGGAGCCAACACCCGGGTCAACAACCGAGACAAACACCGTCCCTTCCGGCCAATAGGAAACCGTCTGATATAACCGGTAGGAGCCTTCCCAAATATGATACTGAGGAATGTCATGCGTTAGGTCAAAAATTCGAATGGCTGGATTTACAGAAATCGCCACACCATACATAGCGCTAACAGCACCGTCACTTGTCCCAAAATCAGTTTGTAAAACGAGATTGTTATTCATTCTATTTTCCTCCATCCTTTAATATGTTTGCTGTCCCTAGTCTTATTGAAAAAAATTAAAAAAACCACGCCCCTATCTATTTCATGAAAATAGATAAGGACGTGGTTTAGATCCACGTGGTACCACCTTAATTTACTGAATGCTTGCGCAAAACAGCCTCTGCAAGTACGTGAGCGCAATTGATGCTCCTTATACTGTGGTTTGGGTAACGAGTACCAAATCTCGTCGGAACCTACTCCAACCTTGGCAGATTGTTTCAGCACGAAGCTCGGAGGCCATTGTTCGGATTTGTATTTTTGCTTCTTTTCAGCTTCCGAAGCTCTCTGTGAAAAATAGCTAAATCGTACTTTCCCTCTTCAACGCTTTAAATCATGTATTTAATTTGAAAATTTACTCAATTATATTCTGGATAATTGGAATTGTCAACCATGAGGACTGGCTTCTTGTCCTACTAAAGGTAATCTTTCTTTTATAAATACTCGGGACGGGCTGCCTGTCGCCCTTGTCCCTTTCTGATTGTTCGTTATAATATTTATTATGTATTTTATATTGAACAAAATAATGAGAAAACGGGAGAAATACGGCGATTTAATACCATTTTTCTGACATTTCGCCAATATTCAGGGGAATTTGCGGTTTTATTTCTGTTTTTTGTTAAATTATAATGAACACATCGGTTCAATATAACGAACAACCGGTAATAGAATATACAGGGAGGACGGTGTAAATGAAGGGAATCGCGGCGGGTGTTTTATTTGCAATCATGATGTTAGGGGTTGGAACTACATATGCTTCTTCAGATGCAGGAGAGGCAATTTCTAATTGGTTTCATCAATCCTTTTTAGACCGCAGCTGCGAAATAGAAGCTTCAGCAGCGAACGAAATGAATGCTTCATTAAAAAGGATTGCAACAGACATTCAAAACTCTGCACAAAATGCTGAAGAGCAATTAACGGATTCTCAATTGAAAATAACGAGCGAGTCTGAAAGAACGATTGAAAATCATAAAAATCATTATATCCAGCAGCTTCAAGCGGCAAAAGAAAATCTCAAAAAGCAAAATGAACAAAAAATGCAGCTCTATAAAGAACAAGCAGAAGCTAGAGAAGCAGCACAAATCTCTAAGGATGCCGAAGCCATTCTAGCAGAGCTATTGAAAGAACAAAATTGATTAACGGAACTGATCGTGTTCTTTAAAAAAACAAAACCCAAAATTGGAAGGATGGAATTTTTATCATGAAATCACTCAAAACAAAAATCGTAACAGGTGTCGTAACAGTAGGATTATTATCTGGTGTCGGAGCAGCGTTTGCTAATACGGATGTAGGTGCTGTTTTAAAGAATTGGTATGATGGGCAATTTGGAAAATCTATTGCTTCTGTTCAATCAGAAACAACAAAGTACGGAACAGACCAAAACCTAGCTTGGTCCCAAGAATACAATAATTTAAAAACAGATGCTACCAACAGCATTAATGGAACTAAAACAAGTGAAGAGAAAGGTGCAAAAGACGAAATCACAAATGCCAAAAAAGGACATCTTCAGGCATTAAATGCTAAAAAAGCTGAGATCTCAGGGTATATGGATAAGCAATTTGAAGCCATTTCAATCGCTGCTCAAAATGCCATTAACAGTGCTGGCAGCCAGACATTGACAGATGCAAACAGCGACTTAAAAAATCATACAGAAGCTAAAGGATGGGATGCTTACGTAGATATGAATTCACAACTAGCTACGGCGGAAAATGATGCTATTAGGGAATTGGAAGATGCTATTTATTATGTAAAAAAAGATTTACAAGATCAATTAAATGCGGAAACTTCCGCAACGACCACAAAAATTAAAGATGCAATCGATGCAAAAATTAGCGAACTGCGAACTCTGATTACTAAAAAGAAAGATGAATTAGTAGCAGTTCAACAGGCGTTTATTTCTAAAGAGGCGCAAGATCGTGTAATCAAGGCAAAAGCTGACCTAGATGCTACTGTTGTAGATAATATCAACCTATAATCAAAACCATCATTAGGGCCTCCTTCCTATGAGGCCCTAATTTTAAAACATGGAGGGCGTTTATTATGACCAAGAAAGATATGTATAAAAAAAAGAACCATTTTCGCCTTAAGCTTCTAATTGGAGTTCTGCTTTTAAGCGGCACGATTGTTGGCAATATCGGGGTCGCCTTTGCCGACCAAGATATTAACTCTCTTTTGACCAATTGGTTTACCAAAAAGGGACAAGAATCCATTAGCGCAATCGAAAATGCCATAGCTACCGAAAAAGAGCAGCAAAAGATTCGTTTAAAAGAAGAACTGCAATCGGAATTAAAGAACTCTGCCCAACTGTTGGAAAAGTATACCAAAGAGGAAAAGCAAAAGCGAATCCTTGCCTTACAACAATACGCCGACAAACTCATTGAAGATATGAAGCTAGAAAACAACCAAGCAGAAAAACAAAGAATTGCTGCCGACATGGACAAAGAAATTCAAAAGGCAATAAAGGAGTTGGAGAAAATTAGACTAAAAGGTAAATAGCACCATTTTTTGGTAAATATTTAAAGTGAGGTTAAATTCAGATGAGAATATATCTAGCGGAAGGAAAAGAAAGTACGAATTTAGAAGCCCCGGTAAGACGTAAGTTCATTCATGGTTGGATTCGCTTCTCCATTTTGATTGCCCTATTATTTTTTGTCTTTCGTTATGCAATCGGCATCGAAATCATTAACGGAAATTCTATGAATCCTACTATAGAAGACAAAAGCGTATTATTTACAAATAAAATCTTTTATACTCCGGATAGGGGTGACATCGTTGTTATTCAAGACCCTCATGGCTACAGCATAATCAAAAGAATAATCGGGATGCCACACGACAAAGTCCTCATTAACAACGAGATTATTTATGTTAATGGTGAACCCTTAAAGGAAACCTACACAAACGGAAAATCCGTGGATATGGCTGAAGTAATAGTACCAGAAGGTGAAGTTTTCGTTGTTGGAGATAACCGAACAACAGGAGAAAGCTTAGATAGCCGCGACCCTAACGTTCGAACATTTCCTATAAAATCTATCATTGGACGGGCGGAGTTTTCTATATTCCCTCTACATCGATTACCCTAATTTTTATTTTGAGTTTCAAAAGCTGATAAATTTATTTCCGACACCATAGAGGCTGACTCACAAGGTCGTTATACAATGACCTTGTGAGTCAGCCTTTCCTTATTTCTCTGATAATAATCGAGCCTATTAAATAAAACCAGGGGGACAGGATCCTTGTCCCATAATTGTATAATTGTAAATTATTTAATCCTCTTATTTCCAAAATAATTTCTTCTCTATTAAAATAAATGAGACAGGGTGCCTGTCCCCGTGTCCCAATGATTGGAGGGTTATGAATGTATAAAATTATGCTTATTGAAGATGATCGTGAGCTTTGTTCGCTTGTAAAGGAATATCTTGAAAAATATAAATACATGGTTTATGAGCCAACGGATTTTAATTCTATTTTGGAACAATTTGAACAGGTTCAACCAGATTTGGTCCTTTTAGATATTAACTTACCTTATTTTGATGGGTTTTATCTTTGCAGAGCGATGCGGAAAAAATCAAAAGTACCGATTATCATCACCTCTGCAAGAAGCGGAGAATTGGATCAAGTGATGGCGATTGAGCTTGGTGCCGATGATTATCTCACAAAACCGTTTACCTTTGAAGTTTTACTAGCGAAGGTAAAAGCCGCACTTCGAAGGGCATATGGTGAATACTCCACCAACAACACTAGTCATTTAACAGTCCAGCAATTAACCCTTTATGAGGATAGCTTCAAAATGACCTTTAACGAAAAAATCGTCGAACTTAGTAAAAATGAATATAAATTAGTCAAATATTTCATTGAGAATAAAGATCGGATTATTACGAGAGAGGAACTGATTGAACAGTTATGGGATGACATCGCTTTTGTCGATGATAATACGTTAACGGTTAACATTTCACGGATAAAAAACAAATTTTTGCAGCTGGGAATCAAAGGCTTGATTCAAACAAAAAGGAGTGTTGGGTACCTATTTAACCATCAACTATTAGCAGAGGTTGACGGAGATGAGTAAAATGCTGCTGGGGAATTTTTTTAAAGACAAGAAGTCGATTATTCTAATCTACCTAGTCAATACAGCGATATTAATCATTTTTTTTAATATGATCCATCCTAGCAATCTGGAAATCCTCTATCCTATTAGTATTTCCTTATTCCTATTAGCCATCTTGATTGTGATGGAATGGAGTAAATACTATAAATTTAACCATCATTTACTCCAATCGAATCATGACCGTTTAGATTTGAAACCAGTAACAAATGAACAAGCAGAAGTATTCAAACTCATTCACACCTTAAATAAGCAATACGTCCGTGAGATCAATGAGTTAAAAAGCAGCCATGAAGAAAATGTCCAGTTTCTTTATCAATGGATGCACAATTTAAAAACGCCGATATCTGTCATTGAACTCATTATTCAAAAGTATTCAGCCGAGCAAACGCTCCCGGTTGTAGTCTTGAAAAATATTAAAGCGGAGAATGATAGCCTGTTCACTAGTATTGAGCAGGTGCTGAATATGATTCGGTTTGAGAACATCGCCATGGATTTTGAACCTCGTGCTGTTGCGCTCGTTGCTTCCATCAAAACCGTTATCAATGAAAAGAAAAGCCAATTCATTTATAACCACGTGTATCCGGTCGTACACGCTGACCTAGAGTGCTCGGTGATAACGGATCAGAAATGGAACCAATTTCTGCTTGACCAGTTAATTTCAAATGCAATTAAGTATTCTGACACGGGCGCAGGCAATAAAAAACTAGTGTTTACTATTTTTCAAGAAAATGAATATACCTACCTTTCCATTAAGGATGAAGGTGTAGGAATCCCTGTCTATGATCTTCCTCGAGTCTTTGACCCTTTCTTTACAGGGGAAAATGGTCGAAAATTCCGTAACTCCACCGGCATTGGCCTATACATTTGTAAAAAAATCGCCGACCGCTTAGGACATCAACTGGAAATCACCTCAGAGGTCGGCAAAGGTACGGAGGTAACGATTAAATACCTTGCAAAAATGTAAGATTCCCGTAAGGATATTCGATGGTTCTAAACAAACGAAAAATCTACCATAGAGGAAGGAGGGATGAACAATGACATCAGTTTTAGAGGTAAAAAATATCGTGAAAATTTATGATGATGAAAAAGACCAATTTGCCACAAAAGCGCTTAATCGCATTAATTTGAAGATTGAAAAAGGAGAATTAGTGGCGATTATGGGTCCATCGGGAAGCGGCAAAACAACACTGCTAAATCTTTTAAGCGGAATTGATTCCCCTACATCCGGGACGATTCATATTGCAAATAAAGAACTCAGTACGATGAATAAGGAGGAGTTAGCCTTATTCCGAAGACAGCATCTCGGCTTTGTATTTCAAGAGTTTAATTTACTTGATAGTTTATCGTTAAAAGAAAATGTGATGTTACCGATGATTTTAGAAAAACGTGACGCGGTATATATGGAAACCAAGACGAAAGAAATCATGTCTACGTTTGGTATTTATGACATTGCCGATAAATATCCCTATTCGATTTCAGGTGGTCAGCAGCAGCGCGCCGCCGTAAGCAGGGCGTTAGCCAATGATCCTAGCATCATCTTTGCCGATGAGCCGACGGGAAACCTAGATTCGAAGTCTTCGAAAACGATAATGGAATGCTTTGAAAAAATTAATAAAGAGATGGAAACGACGATTGTTGTTGTGACCCATGACGTCTTTGCAGCAAGCTATTGCAACAAAGTAATATTTATTAAAGATGGTATCCTCGATTCACAAATTGTTAAAAAGGGGAATCGAAAGGACTTTTTAGACCAGATTATCGACTGCCTTGCCGTTCTAGGGGGTGGGACGCATGACGATTAAGCAAATCGCCGTAAAGATTTTCAAAAGTAATCTGAAAAGATACCTATTTTATTTTCTGTGCAACAGTTTTGCCGTCATGGTGTTCTTCATGTTTTCAACGCTCCTCTTTAATGAAAGTCTGCATAGATCAAAAGAAATCGAAGAAGGTATCAATGAGGCGGTGATGATTCCGACGGTAGCCTTACTGATTTTTTCAATTTTCTTTATCAGCTATGCTCACTCTACCTTTATTAAAGGGAGAAAGAAAGAGTTTGGACTGTTTATGACCTTGGGGATGTCAACCCGGGACATTCGTAAAATCATTCTAGTAGAAAATAGCATCATTGCCAGCGCCTCGATTTGTTTGGGAATAATAGCAGGAACGCTATTTTCACGATTTTTTTTCCTAATCATTATGAGCCTGATTGGCGTAAAGAGCGTTTCGTTTGAATTAAATGTAAACAGTTATTTGTACTCCATTGGCCTCTTCAGTGTTATTTTTGCCATCGCTGTCGCGGTCACGATGGTCGTCACAAGTAAGTTTGAGATTGTTAAACTGTTAAAGGAGGAGCGCACCTCTAAGAAAAATAAACGTGCGAATCCAGTATTGGCAGCGATTGCGTTTATTGCACTGCTTGCATCCTTATATATTCTCTATGCTTATTTCGGGACAGTCCCTGAAAATGATGGACAACTGCTGCTGTTTTGTACGATATCCATCATGATTACCTTATATATAACGATCTCACAGTTAGGGAGCTTCTGTCTGAACATCATAAAAAGACGGCCTTCAAGCTATTACCGTCATCTGCTATTGCTAACGAATCTAGATTATAAGTTTAAACAAGTTAAAAAAATTATCTACCTCATCACCGTTATGGTCATTGTGACGATTTTTTACATTGGCTTTGTTCTTTATATTTTTTTAGGTGCTGAAAAAGCAGCGACTGATCTCCACCCGTACGATATTGCGTTTGTTCAGACGGGAGTTTCCTTTGATAAGCTGTCTGCCGTGGTGGCTACAAAGGAAAATCCGATTACCGAGCATAAAACGCTCGAAGTGAGCAATTACTTTGATTCGGCAAACTACAATTTCCGAACCGTTATTGTCGCCGATGATCAACTTTCAGCAGTTGCGAACAAACCGATTCAGGTTGAAAAAGGCAGCTATCTGATTCTTGTTCAATTAAACTTGCAGGGAAAAGCAGAGCAAAATAGAATGATTGCAGATATCCAACAAGATCTTCCCAATATCGGTATTGATAAGCTGCAGTCAGCGATGTTTGAAAGGCTGATTAATGACCTAAAATACATTGATAATAGCTTAATTGTCCTTAATTCAGCAGATTATCAACAGTTAAAAAGTAATACTTCTGAAGTACAAACAGCGGAAATTCAGTTTTTAAATATGAAGGACTGGAAAAATTCGAAGGATGCTGTCATTAAGCTGGAGGAGAAATTAAGTGCTGCTAATAAAGTAACACCTGAATTTGAGCAGCTGATTCAACGCAGATTAATGACGGAACAGGAATTTTTCCAACCCGGATCAAAAATAGGTCTCTATGATTATAATAAGCAAGGCGGCGGTCTCATCCTCTACCTGGTAACCTTTATCAGTGTCCTATTCTTTATTGCGACCGTAATAATCTTGCTATTACGCCTCTTTTCCGAATTGGAGGACGAAAGGAAAAATTACAAAAAACTATTTAAAATTGGGATTACCGAAAAAGAAATTCGCAAAATTATCGCTGGGGAATTAAAAATTCTCTTTTTCGCCGCTCCTATTTTGGGAATCGTGATCTCACTCGTATACACAAGTACTTTTTTTAAAGAATCAGGAATGGACCTTGAAATATATCGCAGCAGCCTCTCAATAAGCAGTGTTTATTTACTTTTCCAATTGATTTATTATTTTATCGTAAAACGAAAATATGCCAATCAAATTATCGGGGACTAGAGGACAGTTCCTCGTCCCCCTAAGGGAATCTACCATCTATAGTAATAGGGACGTGGTGCTGTCCCCCCGTCCCTATATTCGTTTTACTTTTGCTTATTGTTCTTTTCTTTCTTTTCCTTTTTGTCTTTCTTGTCTTTCTTATCCACACTGTCTTTCTTGCTCTTCTTATCTTTCATATCCACCTTGTCTTTCTTGTCTTTCTTGTCCTTCTTATCTTTTTTATCCACCCTGTCTTTCTCGTCCTTCTTATCTTTCATATCCACCCTGTCTTTCTTGTCCTTCTTATCTTCCTTATCCACCTTGTCTTTCTTGTCTTTCTTGTCCTTCTTATCTTCCTTATCCACCTTGTCATTCTTGTCCTTCTTATCTTCCTTATCCACCTTGTCATTCTTGTCCTTCTTATCTTTCTTATCCACCTTGTCATTCTTGTCCTTCTTATCTTTCTTGTTTTTCTTGTCCACCATGTCTTCCTTGTCCAACATATCTTGCTTTGAAAATTCGTTGTCGAGCTCCACTTTCTGATAGACTTCGAGTGTCTCACTATGCGTTTCATTCGTGAGTTGAGTTTGTATAGACTCTAACTCATTATGAATATTCGTAGACGGTGCTTCTATCGCTTGGTGCCAAACTTCTAAAATCTCGTTTGCTACCCGATTCCATTCATAATTCGCAACTGCCAGTTCTCTTCCTCTAATCCCCATTCTTTTCATCAGAGATTTATCCGATAAGATGGTTGTAATTTTTTCAGCAAAGCAGCTTGGATCTTCCGGATTTTCTACGACCAGCCCGTTCTCATTTTGGATAATTACTTCCGCGTTTCCTCCCCTTGCAGTTGTAACAATCGGAAGGCCTGCTGCCATTGCTTCATAATGAACGCGTGCCAGCGGTTCTTGCCAAAGGGAAGTACAGACAAATAAATCAGCTGCTGCAAACCATTTTTGAATCTCACTCGGAGAAACGAAACCTGTTGCTACAACCGGGATTGATTGTCTTTTTGCCAATGCTTTAATATACGCTACATAATCCGTTACTTCATCTTGGCTAAACCACTTACTCCCCATAACGACCAACGCTAAATCTTTGAATTTTGTTGAAAGCTGCGGTAATGCTTGGATTAACCTATCTACCCCTTTATTTACCGAAAGCCTTCCGGCAAATAATAAAACGGTTTTATTCTCTAAACCGTGTTGTTTTCGAATGGAATTTCGAATTTCGCGCATTTTTGGATGGTTTCCAGGCAGGAAACGCTCGGTATCTACACCTGAATAAATGGTGCGAATATTTGGAGCAGATTCAGGATAAAGAGTACGGATGACATTTCCTACATAATCACTTACCGTTACAATATTGGAAACCTCTTTCAAAACTGATGTTGCTTCAGTTGGGTCAATTTTTTCGATATTGAACATATCATTGTGCATGCTTAAGGTAATTTTTGCATTGGGTGCTGCACCCCGGATGGGCATGACCAGTCGGGGCCGATTAAAAATGTGGATAAGATCAAATGAATTGTTCTGGATAAATTGTACGACCTCTTCACGATATATTTCCAATACGTTGCCCGGAACACGGACAAATTGAATGCCGTTCATTATTTCTTTATCAGGGAGAGACGGATGACTAATCCCGATCACTGTAACATCATGAAATTTGCTTAAGATTGGGAGAGTTCCGGATATATACGTTTGTATGGCTCCTCCTAAAACGGGAGGCACCGGAAGTTTTTCTGTACAAACCATTAATATCTTCATATTTCCCTACTTCCTCCAATCATGTTGAATTTCATTTAAAGCAGGCCATTTTGATTGATCCGTGTCGACGATCGTTTGAATTAATTGAGTTGTTGTTTCATTTAAAAAAAGTTCCGGTTCATATACGACTTCTTTAATATTTTTGTAAAATTCATTAGGAAGGGAGAAATCGATCATTAATAGTTCATAAAGTTCAGGTGTTAGTGGACTTGCCTCATGATAAGCCCTTATCATTTCTCGTATCCATGTTACATCCCAATTATATAAATCGGCCATCGTACCCGAAATTAGTTTCCTTAAATCACGAATTGGCAGGTCGTAGGCGACACCATCCAGATCAATAATCCACATACCATTCGGTCCCATTTGGCCGTTTGACCAACCATAGTCCTGATGTACGAGTCCCCAACTCTTATTCCCTTGTTCTACTAACGACAAATAACTCGATTGATTAAGGTCTGCTAGACTTTTTCGCGCTTGTTCTTGAAATGTATCTACAACATTCAATATCGATTGACTTGCCGGCATCTCCTTATAAGCCCTAGCAATGTTTCGGAACCAATCCATTTTCGTGATGACTTTTCCATAGCTTTTTGGCCATTTGGCCAATCTTGAAGCAATTTCCGCTTGACTTGGTGGAATATACCCCTTGCTTAACTGGTGGAATTCACCAAGCGCATAACAAAGCTGTTTTGCTCCTTCCAAATCTTTTGTTACCGGTGCCAATGGTTCAATCCACTCGGCAACAAACCATAATTTCCCGCCTGCCTCAATGTACTCTTGTCCATTATTTGTTTGGACGATTCCTGGAACTCTTGCTTTCTGAACTTCGACTAAGTATTTTTGAGCTCCAAGGCTAAACATACTTCTTGTCGGTCTACGATGTAACAATTTTAAACTTTTTGGCCCTGCATTCGTTTCAAGTTTCCATATGGCCCCACCTTTGTCGGGCTTCGTTGTCACAACCTGCACGCTCTTAACTTGAAAACTATAATGTTTCAAAACCTCAGCTGCCAGTGTATTAATATAATCCGGAACAAAGAATTCATGCGTAAGCTCATCCACTTCCCATGGAATGATAACAATATTATCCAATATATCCCTCCTACCCTTTTGAGCACTCAAAAAGTGCAAAACATTTCTAACTAGGAATGAAATCCTCTAGAAATCGTCCTATTCTGCTTAGTAATAATCAAATGGTCATACTTAATCATATGTGATTGTCCAAGCATGGTGAGAGGTTAGGTGCGGATTCTTTAGAAAAGCATGCTTCCTTGGCACCGTATATGGACTGGATTGCTTCGAATAGGAATTGGCTCTTCTTAAACGAAAAGGGCCATTCTCGTCAGCAGCGAAAACCGAATCCACACACAATGGAGGAAGGACATCCAGTGAATTAATGCTCGGTGTCTTCTTCTTCCAAGACCAAAGCATCTTCCTTATTTCCCCACCATGACAGCCACTCAATTCTATGCTAAACTACTGTAAATAAACGGATAAAAGGATGATACATTTTGAGGTCCTTCATGATAAATCTTCTAACTGGCAAACTAAAGAACTCCACCACCAATACCACCACGAAAGAGTTTACTATTTATAACTATGATATTCTCTATGAGCGACTGAAACTCGTTTCGTATATGCTTATTTTCACCTACCCTATTTTTTTCATTGTCGACTTTTTTCTATTAACCAACCTTGCAAATCCTACTTACAAAGTTGTCCTTGCAGGTGTGCACCTATCAGGTCTTGTTATCTCCGTTATTTTCCTGATGATTTACTGCAGCGGCAAAAAGGTCTTCAAAACACGGACGGTGAATAGCTATATCTTGCTCTATTTATTGATCGGGGCAATTTCTTCGATTAATAGTCAATTATTAACTGGTAATATTTACGCCTATCTCATTATCATTTTTGGGGTAGCAGTCATTTTTCCTGTTCCGCCGAAACATCTAGTACTCTCATATTCTGCGATACATGGATTGTTTGTAATCGGTTTAATCCTGATTGCACCAAATAATTATTCGTTATTAATGAAACTTATTAACTCAACTGGCGCCGTTGTCGTTTCGTACATGATTGTCCTAACCTTCTATGCCTTTCGAAAAAATGATTTTCTAAACAGACTGAAATTGCGAAAGAATGAGGAAAGCTTCCGCCGATTATTTCATATGAATCCGAGCCCGTTAATCCTGGCAAAACGGTCGAATGGTGAAATATTACTTATGAACCATCAGGCCATCACATACTACCATCTGGATCCTAGCCAGACAGATGCTAATTTCCTTTTCCAAAATCTTCAGGAAAAAATAGACATATTAACAAGGCTGGAGGAGCAAAAAGTTATCAAAAGCTATGTGACCGAACAACAAATCACCGCTGACACAAGAAAATGGTCGATGCTTCAATTTGAAATGGTCGATTACTTAGATGAGAACTGCATTTTAATTGGGACGACGGATATTACAGCCATGAAAGAAAAGGAAGAAGAGCTTTCAAAATACGCTTCGATTGATATGCTTACAGGGGTTAGGAATCGAAGAAGCGGCATCGAGCTGCTACAGAAGCGATTAAGCGACGCACCCGCTGCGGAGGAATTTATTCTCTGCTATATCGACATTAACGATTTAAAAAAAGCAAACGATAATTATGGTCATTCCACCGGTGACGACCTGATTAAAACGTGTTGTAAAACAATAAACAAGCATATTGATGAAAAAGATGTCCTCTTCCGCCTCGGCGGAGATGAATTTATCATTCTATTTTTCCAAAAGCAAATGGCGGCCGTGCATCAGGTGTGGAGCAACATCAGTATGGACTTCCAGTTCATGAACGAAACAGGTCAAAAGCCCTACCAAATCTCTGCCAGCCACGGATATTACCATCACAAACCTGGAACAGTAATTTCACTAGAAGAAATTCTGGAATTGGCTGACCAGGAAATGTATAAAAATAAGCAGGGAAAAACCATGGGGACACGCACTTGTCCCACTTAGAAAATATCATTTCCTTATCTACAGAATTGATGGAGTTTCCTGAATAGAACCTCTTCTACTTCGACTTTGAAGCGGATTGTTACCGTTCGTTCGAAAAATGGTCACAAATAGTGGCTTATTGTGCCAAAGCAACAGCTCCTTACCTTCAGCCAACAAACATTTTTGATAAAATCATAACTTCTTTTGGTTGTTCGTTCCCTTATCATTAGAAAAAACCTTAAACTCTCTTTTAAAATAGGAGAATTTTTATTTTTTTTAATAAACAGGGACAAGGCGTCATTTTCTTTTTGAGTCAGCAGCGAAAGCCGATTCCAACACAACAATAGAAGAAGGAACATCCACTCCTTAGATACTTTGTCTAAGTAGTTTTTTTATGGAGGAGAACAACACTATTTTTTTCTTCATCGTCCTCATGAAGGACTTATCTCTCTGTTTTACCAACCGATTTGTCCTTCATCGCCCTCATGAGGGACTTATCTCTCCGATTACTCAACCGATTTGTCCTTCATCCCTCTGTGATGGAGAATTATTCTCCTTTTCCGCATTTATCGACAGCAAAATTAGACACGATTCCCCAAAATACTACTTGTATCATTTATTTCCAAATTTTTAGTATAATTTTCCCAATGGTCGGGTCTGCTGAAACGGAAGAGATGCAAGCAGCAAATGAGCAATTGAGCCGGGAAACACTATCTCAAATGAGAGCAATTATTTCTGAACAAAAGACGGCTTTAAATAAGGGCCCGGTTCTACATTCAGATTTACAAAATCTTTCCGGAGATGAAGAGGTTGCAGTCATTGTGGAATTATCAGAAATGCCTGTTGCCTTGAAAAAAGGAATTAATAAAATCTCCGGGAAAAAATTCACAAAAACGGACGAACAAAATGTCCAAGAAAAAGTAAAAGCACAACAGAAAAAATTTGAGAACCAACTAAATTCAAAAGGGATTAAAGGGAAAATTCATTTTGCCTATAATTATACTTTCAACGGCGTGTCTCTCAAATTAAAGGCCAGCCAAGTGAAAAATCTATTAAAAATGGATGGCGTAAAATTAGTTGAGCCTGACGTTGAAATGAAGGCATTAGGCAATCCGGTCGCTAACGACGCTATTTCACCTGATCCAAATACCGCTGGACAATTTCTTAATGTTCCAAACGTCTGGGATTTAGGCTATCAAGGACAAAACGTAAAGGTTGCAGTTCTTGATACAGGAATTGACTACTACCACCCTGAATTCCAAGGTATTTACAAAGGCGGCTATAATTTCATTGATCAATCCAGCCGAACTAATTACACTCGAGATCGAGCTAGCGATGACCCATATGAAACGACACCATTAGATCGACCGGCAAATAAAGCGGAATTCGACTCTAACGGCAGTTCTTTTTACACCGAACATGGCACCCACGTTGCCGGGATCATTGCGGCACAGGGTAATATCCAGCCCATTACATTTAGGTTATAACTTGCAGGGGAGGGACCTTCTACTTGAACATTGACATCGCCTTTCATCGTCTTTTCCGGAATCGTGGAGTTCCCGACTGAAATCGCAAAGGCGCTGTTGAAGGTGAGCCAATAGTACCTCTATTTGGACCGCTGTTACCTGTTGCGACAACGGCAGTTACTCCGTTAAGGACTGCATTGTTGATCGCAATCGCATCAGATGAAGTTTGGCTATTGCTAGTGCTGCCAAGTGATAGGTTAATCACATCCATTTTCTCTTGGACCGCTTTATCAATTGCGGCAATGATTCCGGAATTCGCTCCACTTCCATAGGCACCAAGAACCCGGTAAGCATATAAGTCTATTTTTGGAGCCAGGCCTTTAATGCCATATGGAACTGTTACTGTACCGAAAGGGAATCAGGGAAGATAGATAAATTATTGACCAATAAGCAATACTACAGGGTAACGGTGAAGAGTAGATATTTTTGGTTACCTACTCTTTACCAACATTCTGAAATTCCTAAACCAATATTGGTGATAAACGTTTTGCAGCCTCGGCCACTTTTGCTAAGCCTTCCGCAATAATCATTTCAGCTTGTTCTGGTGCTGCTTTATGACCCTCGATAATCACTTCGTCAACGATTTCCATACCGAATACGCCGCCACTACCTTTTTAATATAGCTTGAAGCCATTTTCATTATATTTGAATGTGAAACCAGCTGCATATACGTAGTCGATGAACGTTTGTAATTTAGCTGGGATTGTTAGGTTCCATAGTGGGAAAGCAAATCCAACGACATCTGCTGACTGTAAGGCATCCATTGCTTTTTGTTTTGCCTCTACAATACGTTGTTCTACATCAGTCAACTCTTCCTTTGCTTGCATTTTTCCAAATGCGTTGAATAACTCTTGACCGAAGTAAGGCATATCCTCATCGAAAACATCGTAAGTTGTTACATTTACACCTTCTAAGTTCTGGATGAAAGTTTCATACATTTTACTTGAAACAGCTTGTGAAGCTGGACGATTGTTTGCTTTTACTACTAATACGTTCATAATATGAATTCTCCTTTAGTTATCATTGTTGTGAATATCTTGAATTAGTAATATCCAAACGCAAATATACGTCAAGCGAAATACCTTTCCTATAGCGGGAAATTAAGGTACTTTATTCTACCTAGAATAAAGAAAATCCCTCGAGTTACCAAGGGACCTTATTATGGCTCAGAAAATACGATGAATATGTATTTGTAGCTTTAACTTCAACACTAAGCTCTCTTTGTTTTGTTGCCGTAATTGTTATATTCTTAAAATCCTTTTGCTCTTTTGAAGTGAAGATAACTTGTGTTCCTTTGTTTGTCACTTGCCAGCTATCTCTAAACCTTTTAACTGGATCAGTGTTTAAAGTATTTAGGTCGCTTACTAAGTTTTGAGCGAGGCGTTTACCATCAAATCTATTAGCTTCTGGTGGAGAGTAGTCAAATACAGTTTGTAATAAAGTAAATTTAGCCCCTTCTCCATCATCAAAATTAAAAAGCCAACTTGCATTACCACCACCTGGGAGACCTTCCGCAAATTCAAAGTTGACAATTTTAGATTGGCCAGGAACTTCAGCTGCTCCATTAATTGTTTGATTTTAATTGAGTAGAGTCATCTAGCTTTCACAGCAAAAAGGGTCATTCTTTACCGTATTCACAGTGTTAATGACCCTCCCTGATAAATGGGGTCAAATCCCATCTATGTAGTATCTTATTTTTTTTCTACTAACCAATCACTATCAATCTTCCATTTTCCTGCGCCTAAATTTGTGAAGGTTACGTCAATTGTTTTAACGCCACCATTAAATCGTAATCCATATTTAAACTGATCTCCAATTGCTGCATCTTTTTTAGTAGCAGGATGGTATTCCATGCTAAACATTTTTCCATAATCTTGATATTGGGCAGAAACCATCATTGCCCTAGCTTCTTCATTTCGAATAACTTGACCCGAATGATCAGCTGACAATTTCAATCCTAGTTGAGTTAAATTCGTGTATTTTGTATCTATTTCATAAGAAACATACCGAGATTCTACTTTTTTAGTAAGCGCACTTTGCAAGCTAGCAACATCTGCTAGTAAATCAGTTTTTCCTTTACTACTTGGTAATCCATTAACATATGCTATTAAAGCATCGATTTGTGCTTGAACTGCATTTGATTGAGCTTTTGAGAAGTTGCCCACATTAAACCCAGAACCAACTGCGTCCAATGCATTTAACGCATTATTCGCTTCGTCATACATTTTTTTAGCTTCTTTTACGGTATTCCCATCTACTTGGGTAGCAATAACCTCTAATTTAATATTCCCAGTTTTACCTGCGAAATCAGCATCATTATCGCCATGTGGCCAAGCTGCCATTACTCTAAAGTTTTCAACTTCATTTTGTGGTGTAATTGGTTTAGAATAATCAACATCGACCCAATTATCCCCATCCTTACTTTGTAACGTTAGCTCTACAGGTGAACTGTTATCTCCTGGGAATAAATCGCCTGTCATAGTGAAATTTACCTTATATTCAACCGGTACTTTCGTTCCATTTTTGTCTATTTTGAAACTATAAGCTTCAAGTGCATCCATTCCTGGAGTTAATTCATCACCTAGGTTAAATTGACCATCCCCAATTGCATTTCCTTTTGAATCCACGGCGATAACATTAAACTTTGCAGCAGTTGCTATGTTCTTATCACTGGTGAAGCTTTTAGAAAAGTACGCCACAGTACCTAACATAGCAATTACTAGAACCATTACCGAAAACAAACTAATAATAGACTTCTTTTTCATAGAATATTCCCTCCATAGTTACATTCTTCTTTTTCTGTATTCATATTGTTCTTTACTTCTTTTTATTGGATAATTTTTATCTGCACCCTCCTTACAAACTTTTTTATATTAACATTGGGATTCGTGTTTATACTTTAAGGTCTCGTTTTTCTTGCC
This sequence comes from Neobacillus vireti, assembly GCF_001026695.1. GTDB lineage: Bacteria > Bacillota > Bacilli > Bacillales > Cytobacillaceae > Neobacillus > Neobacillus vireti. Next base: position 255,672 of record NZ_LDNB01000014.1, on the reverse strand, counting down.
TGTTGACCGTAAAGATCTTCTTCACTAACCCAATTGTTAAAATAAGTAATGGAACTGTAACCAAAAGAATGATACCCATCGAACTTTGTAAAAAATTCGCTATATACCCAGCCTTTGGGATGTAAAAAAATAGCGATCCTTCTAACTGCTCCGATGAAATTAAGCCCTCATCCTCCACATTATTTGCATCACCTTTCGTTTGAAAAAATACTTCTCCATCGTTAGTAACTAAATCTATGATTCTATGAGTCACCAATGTGTGCTGGTTATTTCTAAATGTAATAACATCATTTACCTTAACTTTTTCCAAATCAATTGGCCTGGCTACGACAATGTCACCTGGTTTGAGGAGTGGTTCCATGCTGCCCGATAGCACTGTCATGACCTTATACCCTAATATTGAAGGCATCTGTCCTGGTTCTTTTTTTGACTGTAATATAGAAAAAAGCGCGGAAATGCTCATGATTATTAATAAAGCAAAGATAATATTTCCTATCCACTTGAACGTTCTTTTTACCATTTTCACTACTCCTCCTTAGCTAATCAAGATGCCTGTCCAAAACTTTACTAATAGTAGGTTTATTCCAATCATTCTAGTGTTATTTCATTGGAGATATATTCACTTCGTTTTTAAGCAGTTTTCATTTGTTTCGTTCTTATTCAAGAACGCTTAATTTGATTATAGTTGGTTTTATGTAATATATCAAGAACAAATTCATTATAAAGAACATTTTATTGTTATAAAAAAAACACCCTGGTTTTGGAAGGTATTTTTACTGGTACAACTCATCAAAGGGAACAACCTTAATGTTTTAAATGACGGTTTTTCTGTAATCAGGTGAATGTCAACCACTGCCAAGAGGAAATGCTATATGCACAGGGGGGTACCCAAAGATTGGAAGGCATGCATGGGAACAAAAACGCAACTCTATTAATTGATGTCAATGATATTATTATTGCTATTTTACTTATAAAAGGATTGATTGTCGCAGAGGGGATATTTATCGGTTCTAGCGAATTTACCCTTACTGTCAGCGGCACCATCTTTGGAGTACCCTTTCCGGAACCTTTCCTACCTAGATTACAAGAGGAGTATAATCTCTTTAGAAAAGTGACCAATCGCTAGGGACAGCACAATGTCCCATTTTAGAGAAATCGGGACAATATGCCTGTCCCAGTGTCCCACACTAATCGCTGCCATGCTGCATACGATATTTGATAAGGATAGGAAAGAGAGGAGAGGGGGGATACGGATGAAGGATTTTAAATCGATTATTGTAACCAAGGGAAAAAGAACGGTCGTGATTGATAATCCGACCAACTACTCGCTGATTGGAATTGGTGCTCAAGGCGCTGTTTACCGCATCTCAGAAGAGCAATGCGTCAAACTTTATGGGAATCTCAAACATGCAAAACGAGAGCAAAAGGTGCTGTTATCATCCCAGGGGCTGCCTTTTATCCTAAAAGTTTATGAAACTGGCCCCAATTATGTTGTCATGGAATATTTATCAGGACCCGATATAAATACGTATTTAAAAAAACAAACTAAGCTTACCGAAGAGATTACAAGTAGACTATTATTTATGTTAACCACTATGAAAAAATCAGGTTTCACGCTAATTGATGCTCCGCTGCGGCATATTAATATCACGAGCAAGGGATTTAAACTAGTCGATCACGTGTACTCGTTTTCTCGTGAACAGGACAGGCCTCTCGAATTATTTAAAGACCTTCGGGAAAGAGGATTTTTAGATTCCTTTCTCAAACAAGTGAAAGCGATTGATCGCAAAACCTATGCTGCTTGGACAAAAAAACCGATTCCGCTGCCTGATAAAGGATGGAAATGAGGATCATGAACATTTTAGTGACAGGTGCGGCAGGTTTTATTGGTTTCCACTTAGCACATCATTTGTTAGCGCAAAATCATCATGTTATCGGGGTAGATAATCTCAATGACTATTATGATGTTCGTTTAAAAAAAGACCGTCTTAAGATATTAGAAGGGCACACGCACTTTGATTTTTATCAAATAGATTTAGCCGATAAGGACAAGTTAACACAACTTTTTAAAGAGAAATCGATTGGGGTCGTGATAAATTTAGCCGCTCAAGCAGGGGTCCGTTATAGTATTGACCACCCACATACCTATGTGCACTCAAACGTAGTTGGCTTTATCAATATTTTAGAGGCGTGCCGGCACTTTAATGTAGAGCACCTGATATATGCCTCATCGAGTTCTGTTTACGGGGCAAATACGAACATTCCCTTTTCCACTAAAGATACCGTTGATCACCCCGTCAGTCTATATGCCGCCACGAAAAAGGCGAATGAATTAATGGCCCATACGTATAGCCATTTATTTCAGATTCCAACGACAGGCCTTCGGTTCTTTACGGTCTACGGTCCTTGGGGGCGACCAGATATGGCTTATTATTCTTTCACAAAAAATATTATCGCTGACAAGCCCATTAAGGTTTTTAATCATGGGAACATGGGACGGGACTTTACTTATATTGATGATATTGTCGCGGCCATCATTCAATTAATTGATCGGCCACCGCTGGCCAACCTTAACTGGGACAGCGTCAGCCCTGACCCGAGCTCTAGCATGGCCCCATACAAAATTTATAATATCGGCAACAATAACCCCGTAAATATCATTGATTTCATTCATACGTTGGAGAAGATAATCGGGAAACAAGCTAAAATTGAATTTCTACCCATGCAGCCCGGCGACGTCAAGCAAACCTACGCCGACATCTCCGACCTGCAGGCAGACATCGGCTTTGTCCCCACAACTACAATAGATACAGGCTTAAAACAATTTGTCGACTGGTACAAAAAATACTATGGGACATAGGGACAAGCTCCTTGAACCTATGGGACGAGGAGCCTGTCCCCCTCGTCCCACTGCATTTGGTGAATTGCGAAGGTTTCTTTATTCGACAAATTTTGCGTGGAAGGATGCAACATTCGGATGGTATAATACATATTATCCTAGAATTGAGGAGCACCTCTATGAAAAATACCGAGCTTCAAATAATGGATCATTTGGATGAATTACGAAAAAGATTGATCATTACCGCTGTTGCTTTTATTCTTTTTCTTGCTCTTGGACTTTTCTTTGCAAAAGATATTTATAACTTTTTTATGGGGAATCTTGGCTATAAGCTCATGGTATTGGGACCCAGTGATATCATCTGGATTTTCTTCCACTTGGCCACCATCATCGCCGTTGCCGGAACCATCCCTGTGTTAGCCTGGCAAATTTGGCTTTTTGTAAAGCCAGCCTTGAAATCGTTTGAAAGAAAGGCGGCATTATCCTATATACCGGCGATGTTTTTTCTTTTTCTGGCGGGGCTTGCATTCGGATACTTTTTTATCTTTCCAAACATTATGACGTTTCTGCTGAAAATGGGCGACGGACTAATGGTCCCTTCGTTTACTGCAGAAAAATACATTGGTTTCTTAATTAACATGACACTGCCGTTCGGCATCGCCTTTGAAATGCCTCTGGTATTAATGTTTTTAACCACCCTGGGCATCGTAAATCCCTATAAAGTGGTGAAACTGCGAAAGTATGCCTATTTCATACTCGTCATTATCGCATCGATGATTTCACCCCCAGAAATCATGTCGCATCTATCAGTAGCAGTACCGCTGATACTCTTATTTGAAATTAGTATCTTCTTAGCGAAAATTGTCTATAAAAAGAAGCAAAAGCGCCAGGATCTACTAGATTCGGTGGAAATAGGTTAATTTGCGGAGGCTGGATTCAGATGATGAATCCAGCCTTTTTTTCTTTTACGAGGCTTACGACATATATTTGAGCACTTACGACATATCTTTAGCGACTTATTACATATTTTTAGCCACTTACTACCTATTTTACGAAACTTACGACATTTGCTGGTTATTAATTGGAAATTCACGTAATCCTGTGAAACTTACGACATATTTTTAGCGAATTATGACATTTTCCCAGCCACTTACTACCTATTTTACGAAACTTACGACATTTGCTGGATAATTACTGGAAATCATAGACTTATGACACTAATTAAATTTACGGTAACCGGATGGTGCCTGTCCCCTCGTCCCACATAACTTCCAAAAAAAATGTTTACCCCCCAGATTTTCGGGGTAAACAGCGATAAGCGGAAATGTTGCCGCCCAAAAAAAATCGATTCAAGGAGATGAAATGCATGATGCAAACGAAAGCGCTCGTTTTTGAAAAGAAGCCACTTGCTAAGGTACACTCCATGTTGACCAGTCAGGGATTTACAATGACCGGCATTGACGAATCAGTAAAGTATAGAGCCCCATTGCGAGACTCCTCCACTGAATCAATCTATTGGTTAGAAATTCCTATTGATCAAAATGCCAGCGGACCGAATGATGCTAAACTTGGAGTACCTTCTCTATATGGTGAGAAGAGAATTCCACTGCCTGTCATGGAGGCTGCGGAAAGCAAGCTTTATGAAATTGCCGATTATTTGCGAAATATTTTCGAAAGAAAGGTCGCTCCTCCCCCTGCCCATAAACCACAAAATGGTTCGATGGCACGGGATGTAGATGAGATGAAACGCCTCGGCAAGGAAATGGAATCGATGCCAACAAACTCCGAACTGGATGAAAGTGGATGGATCCCAGACCCAATCCAGTATGAATCGAGGAATTAACATTCGTCGTGACACGCCTAATGGATTGGCGGCAATCCGCCTCGAACAAACAGAAATAGTAAGAGACTAGTTAATCCAAGCTCTTCAATAATTGCTCAACCTAAAAAACCGGCAAGCCAATCTAGGCTTAGCCGGTTTTTTTGCCGAAATGGCAATTTAAAACAATCCTAGTATTCCGTTTTTTTCATTACGGGGGTATTATTTTAGGTTTCTTCAGCCTCAAATTCTAATCATGATACCAGCCTTATCATCTGAACGAAGCTGATTCTTTATCTCATGTCCTTCTAAATCAAGCACATAATCAGAAACATTGGCATTCCGTATCTTTTTAAAAGTTTCAACCAATGAAAAATTGGGGTGAAACAGGCCATCGGAAAGCAGCAAAATCGCTTTCAGTTCGCTGCCCCGCACTTGACCATGCTGAATAAAATGGGCAACCTCTTCTGATCCATTCGCCACACTGTAGCCAAACGGTTTATTCGCGAGTGTACGATTAAAGCAAAGTTGCCTTTTACGATCTTGAAAATACTCCTCATCAGGAATATGAACTCCCTGCTTACGCAGCTCTTCACGCCAAACCCTCGCTCGGTAACCGATATCCTTTACGGTATCCCTTGTCAGGACTTTTATCATTCCGTTTTGATACTCGGCAACGATCATACAATCTCCAAGCTGGGCAAAAGATACCATGCCATCCTTTTCAAACTTGATGATGGCCGCACATGTTGACCAAAGGTGTACATACTTTTCTTGATTAATCTTGTATTTCTCCATGTGAGCCTTCAACAACCGATTAGCCACCGCAACCCCCTCAATCAAGGGAAGGTTTTCCGGGTAGCGTGTTGTGAAATAATCTTTAAAAATATTGGCTGCTAAATAGGCACCATTCATCCCCTGCTCATCTTGGAAGGAGGTTAACGGTGTCGCTCCATCAAAAACCCCATAAACATTTATTTTTTCATTTAATACAATGGCATCTTCGCTAACACTTTTTGAAGGGGCTCTCCTTAAAAATGACTCAACCCTCATCGTTATCAAGCTTCCTTTTTAAAAGAAAATCGCAAATGTTTAAATGCAGCTGTTTTATTTATATGCGCCTCGAAACATATTTGACCTTAATGGTGTCAGGCACCCAAGGTTACTAAGACCCGCTCTTTGTAATCGGGCGCGTGCCTTTTTTTCTGGCATTACGACACCAGCTCGTTCTTTCACGCTTTCGGATTTTTATCGCTAGCGCAGTTAATTTATAGATCCCAATCCCGACAAGGGCTCCAGCGCTATCAATGAGCACATCTTTAACCGCAGGACCTCTTCCTGGAACAAATACCTGATGAAATTCATCGGACATGGCGTAAAGGACGCAGATAGCCATTGTTAGGAAAAAGCCCTTTATTCCAGTTATTCTACTTCTTAACAGCGCATTAAACACCCAAATTGCCAGCATTAGGTAAATAAAGAAATGCGCATTTTTTCTTACAATATGATCTAATCTATCGACGGTTACATCGGTTACAGGGGTAATCTGCTTAACGGTTTCCACCACTACTGCTGTAACTCCCCTGCTAAGCTGATCGGAATGGGAGGCCGGCTGCGCCGATAACTTGAAGATTAGCAGCATCCAAAGTAATACGATAATCCATGGTAAGCAGAACTTAATTTTTCTATAGTAAGACATCGTTAAAATCCTTCCTGAATTGGGACTAATTTTACTTTATTCTATCATACCGATGAACAGGACCAAATGGTTAAATGCGCCAAGGCATTACGTCATAACTTTTTTTACAAAATTCCTATAATAATCTCACAAAACAGCCAAAATTACATTTAAAAGCAATTTTTAAGTGCCTAAAACATGAATGTATCCCGCTTTTTTCGGTTCAAAAGTGAATTTAACGAATTCGATGAAACTCACTTTTCGCAGTATGGTAGAGCTACCTAGGAATAACCGGAAGCGCGCTGTCCCAAAAGGATTCGCAAGTGGAAAGCTTTGAACAATTAGCCGAGCAGTATAAACCAATGATTCACCGGATCATTCTCTCACTAAATATTTTTCATGACCAGGAGGAGTTCTACCAAACTGGTTTAATAGCACTTTGGGAAGCTAGTAAGGGCTTTGATGTAGGAAAGGGGAAATTCAGCAACTATGCCTATTCGTATATTAAAGGCCGGCTGTTAACAGACTTGGCAGCTGCCGCTAAGCAGAAGGAGAGAACATTTCATCCACAGGAAGAGTATTGGGGTACCATCGAGGATCAAGATTTGCCCCGGCACCTAGAGGCCGAGCTGCTCCTCTCCTATTGCACAGACCTAACGGAAAAAGAAACAAAATGGGTACTCGCCTCATGCCTGCACACCTTAACGATCAAAGAAATTGCCGAAAAAGAACACGTCTCCGTCTCCGCTGTAAAACAATGGCGAAGCAGCGCCAAAAGGAAAATTGGGGAGAGGCTCCTTGTCCCGCTTGAGGATATTCATTTATAAGGATATGGGACGAGGAGGCTGTAAACTTGTCCATTAGACGATGACAGGCACTTGATCTTAGAGTATAATATTTCGTGGCACTAATTAAAGGGCAAAGTCACTGAAAAGTGATGACGCAAAGCTATAGGGGCTTCTGTTATTTTGACAAAGCCAGCCAGCTACCATCAATTTGAAAAAGGAGAATCATTGATGTCAAAAAAAATGTGGCTAACACCAGAAGAAGTAATTTATCAAAAAAAGAGGAAAAAAGGCATTCTATATGGATCGATCATGATTGCCACCATCATCCTTAGCACCCTTGTGACATTTCTAGCTAACAAAATATCTTAAAGAGGGACTGGCCCCTATTCCCTTACCGGGAGAGGGCCCTAGTCCCTTTACTTTGTCGTAAGCCCATTCAAATCAATAAATGGTGTAGCTCCGCCTGTGACGCTTGGCAAGCGGCCATCCCATTTTTCCAATGCTTTTTCTTGGACCTCAATTTGTTTTAATTGGATTAATTCCGGTGTTACTTCTTGCTTTTTCAATCTTAATGCTTCTGCTTCTGCACCTGCTTGAGCGATTTTCTGCTCAGCCTCGATTTTAATTCTTTCTAGGTCTCTTTGCGCTCGTAACGCATTTTGTTCCGCAGTTTGTTTGGATTCAATCGCTTTATTGAATTCTTCACTAAAAGCAAATTCTTTAATATTAATATCTTCTAGAATCATATAATATTTTGTTAATTTTTTTCCGAGCATTTCTTTCACTTTCGCAGATACTTCCGGACGCTTGGAAATTAATTCTTCTGCCGTGTACTGTGCTGTTATCGCTTTTAGTGATTCGGCAATCGCGGGTTCAACAATTCGGGAACGATAGTCCAATCCAATTTCTTGATAGAGCTTATTCACCACTCCCGGATCGACAGAAAAATTTACTGCCACATTTGTTGTAACTGTTTGGAGATCCTTTGAAGCTGCCGTCTGGGAACTTTCTTCCTTTTGTACCCGAACTTCAATAAGTTGAACGGTTTGGATAAACGGAATCTTAAAATGAAACCCTTCCGTTAAAATGGTCGGCTTTACGGCCCCTAATTGCAAAAGCACTCCTCTATTTCCAGAAGCTACAGTTGTAACAGAAGCAAAGAGTACAACTAATATAACAATGGCAATGAGTACGCTTATAATCGATTTCATATATTTCATTCAGAATCCCCTCCCCTTAAACATTATGAAAATGGATCGGCCTTTATGCCGGGGATAGGCTTCTTACCCCGCATTGGGAATATTCATCTTTCAGTAATCAGGTCGAGATGCCTACCCCATGTCCCAGTAAATTTGAGGTAGGTTCGGTCGTCGAAAGATTGTTGCCCTTTTTTTAGACCTTTGGCTGATTTAAATGTTCTGAAGCATAGTGGGTCTTGTTTTAAAACGGACTGTAATATTGCCTCTGATTCTTCCAGACTATTTTTTAAAAATGGATAACCGTCAGAAGCTAGCACAATGTATCCAGCATCGTCCGGTACCTTTATCACACGTACCTTTGAAAAATCAACAGGGAAGCCGTTAATAATTTCGAATCCATATTGATTCTCTCTGTCGTTCTGTAAGTAATATTGCTGCTGGATCAATTCTTGGATAAATTCCCAACCCGGATCATCCAATAATAGTTCATCTATCGTTTTTCCTTTTTTAATTTCCGCTTCTAGAAATAAGGACCGGGCGTTTGCCGTAATCTCGTCAATTTTCTTTTCATTCATATAAAGCCTGCCATCAACGATGCACTGGCAATCACCTATTTGCCAAACCTCATGATAAAACCTGCTATAGACAATGAGGCTGGCCGTTGGGGCCATCCAGGCGTGTTCCTCTATTTCCTCCAAAATTCCTAGTTCCTTGTAGGTTTCCTGTAAATGTCTATTAATTATCGCAACCATATTTTGTAGTGTTGTATCGCTTGGCAACGTTTCAATCGTACTTTTTACAATTTCAGCTATTAATCTTCCCGGCGTTTTATTGTTCAATTTTTTACCGGTAATGTTTGTTGCCCCATCAACAACGGCAACAAAGTCTGCCGTGAAGACAAATAAGTCTTCAGATAATTCCGGATTCCCCAATTTCCCGATTGATAGTGATTCAATTATTGACATACCCATCTTTGCCATCACCTATTTTCAGTTAGTTTTTTATCCGTTTCCTCAAGAGTCTTCCAAACTTGTTCATCATCTGGAGATATTTCCTGACCCGCTGCCTGTAAACTATTCATAATGGCCTGTTGGTAACCTGGGAATTGCCGGTAATATTTAACATAATCGTTGTTATGAATTAAATGTTGATATGCAGGAATAAAGGTTTCCTTAATGGCCAGGGATTTCAGATTCTCATCAGCCAGTAAATATGCCAAAAATGGTTTCTCGATGCCATCAAGTGCTGGCGTCTGTTTAAATACGGCGATTCCACTTCCATTTGGAATCAAATTCTTGTTATCAATCGGCAGCTGTGATGTACTCCATTTGAATTTACTGCCTATCTGTTTTTCTATTAAAAATAGATTTTTTGATGTGCTCAGCAACATGCCCCCTTTGCCGTTCACAAACTCTGTGATGGCCAAATGAGAGGTATATGGGGGAAACAAGCCGTCTTCTATTCTTGCTTTTCCCCAAACAGATTCTCTTAATTGAGGTAAATCTAAGGATTCATCTTTTAAAAAGTTAGAAATATACCATGGATATAATGGATCTGCACGAAGCCCCCACACCCCTTTATTTTTCATTTTCCTACTTACGTTTAATAATTCGTCAAAACTTATGCTTGTGGATTGTTCATGATAGGGAGAAAGAATTGTATCATTCATATAAAGTAACGGAATTTGATACCCTAATGGAATCGCCCACAGCTGATCATGATACATAAACCGTTTGATAATGGAACCCACACTATCCTCTTTCATTTCGGCTGAGAAATATTCGTCTACATTCTTGATTGAATCGGACTGAATGAAAGGATAGATTCCGTAATACGAAGGGATTTCCGCTAGCTGCGGCGGATTTCCCGCTGATGCTGCAACATTTAATTCCTCTAATAATGTTTGCGGGTTTTCTACAAGCCTTGTGACAATTTCAATATTGTCATGCTCTTTTTGGTATTCTTTTGCAAGCTCGATAAAAGCAGGTGAGTAGGCCCAGATAACCAGCTTTTGATTAACACCTGCTTGATGATTCAGTTCATCCACCGGTTTGAGTGAATAAAGAAGGACGCTTAATAGAATCACGACAAGTATGCTGGATAATAGCAGTAATTTTTTCATATCAAAGTCCCCTATCAAAGAGTGCTATGACTATTATACAGCAGAGAGCAACTTCATGATTACACAGGAATCCCCTTTTTCCCTGATATCAGATTCACAATAATTAAAGATAGGATCGTACAAAGTGATAGAATCGACGCTAATGCAGCGGCTGTACCAAAGTTTGCTGTGAATACTTCACGGTAAATGGTAACGGTAATTGTCGCTGTACTTCCAGCGTAAAGAACGATTGTTGAACTTAATTCGTTAATCGTTGTCACCCAGCTTAGGATTGCCCCGGATAATACACCTGGCAGCATCAATACAGCCGTAGTTTTAAAAAAGGTTTTCATTGGCGGAACACCTAAACTAATCGAGGCCTCTTCCACACTTTTATCAATTTGATAAAGGATGGCTGTACTTGACCGCATCGTATAAGGCAGCTTTCGAACACAGTAGGCAATGACTAAGATAATCCATGTTCCTGTTAAGAACAACGGCGGCTTGTTGAAAGCGATGATTAACGAGATCCCTAATACCGTACCAGGAATAACATACGGAATCATAATAAGGGCATCTAATAAAGAGCTTAATTTCGAGCTTCTTCGGACAATTACATAGGATAAAAGCAAACCGGAAATAACCATAAACACAATCGCTATCGATGAATAGGTAAAGGTATGAATAATGGCCTGCGGTACCTTAAATAGAATTTCCCGATAACTATCTAAACTGAACTGATTTGTAAAAACCGGTCCATTGGTTTTTAAGAAGGAGGTCGTAATCACCGTTGCTTGAGGAATCATCGAGACCCCTATCACAACGAGCATAAAAGCAATAGCAAAAAACTTTTGAAGCGGCTTTAGTTTGATGACCTTTGGCGGCCGCATCGAACTCATCGAAAAGGACTTTTTCGTCACGAGATATCTTTGCAGAAACAAAATACTTGTACTTACCACTAATAAAATCATACTAAGCGTGCTTGCCATGGCCGGGTTCGAACCCATTTCGTTAATGAATTGCTCGTACGCCAAAATAGGTAACACCTTGATTCCCTGCCCTAGAAGCATAGGGGTCCCAAAGTCTGCGAACGACGCCATAAAAACCATCAATGCCCCTGTTGACAATGTTGGAAAAATCAGCGGCATGGTCACTGTCCGAAACTTTCTCCACCTTGTACTTCCTAAACTTTCAGCTGCTTCTTCAAGTGAACTATTAATCGTTTTAAGGGCGCCGGAGACATATAAATAGATGTGCGGATAAAATTGGATTGTAAACACCCAAATCATGCCATGCAGTCCATAAATCGACTTTACGTTTATCCCTAAATCATGCAACAGGTTGGTTATATATCCATTATTACCAAGCATTAAAATCCATGAGTAGGCACCAATAAACGGCGGCGATAATAACGTAAGAATAATTAAGATATGAAAAACACCTTTAAACGGTATATCAAATCTTGTCATAATATAGGCAACCGGAACCCCGATACAGATCGCAAAAAAAGTGGCGGAGACACAGACAATCAAGCTGTTAATCAGTGACCCATAATAATATTTAAGCGTGAAAAAGTCCTTATACGTTTCCAAACTGAACTTTCCATCGTAATAAAAACTTGCGGCAAAAATATTAAACAACGGATAGACGAGAAACAGCAGGATTAAGGCAAACGCAGCAACCGTAACGATTGTCCAAAAATCCCATTTGATACGTTTAGTTCGTTTTGCTGCTGTTTCCATAATCATTAAGCGCCTCCTCTCCACCCTCTGAGTAAATAACGGATTCTTCAGGATTTAAATAGAGTTCAACCTGTTCCCCCTCAGACATAAGCAAATGATATGGTACAGCGTGTTCATGAACTTGAATCAGATCTCCAGAATGGGCTAGCTCCACCTTATATTCGACCTTTTCACCTAAAAATACAGCTTCTCTTATTCTTCCCTTGATAAACGGTCCTGGATATCGGTTATGCTCCCGTTTGACCTTAATTTGTTCCGGCCGAACGGAGTAGATAATGTTTCCTTCATATTGCTTGACGAGCTTTGTTGCGAATCGGATCCCCTGGACTTCAACATCCGTCATGCTGCCAGCACTTGAAGAACTCGTTTTCCCACTCAAAAAGTTGGTTGAACCAATAAAGTTTGAAACAAATTGATTTTTAGGAGTTAAATAAATTTCATGCGGCTTGCCGATTTGTTGAATTTTTCCGTTCTTTAACACCGCTATTCGGTCCGAAACAGCTAATGCCTCTTCCTGATCATGGGTGACATAAATCGTAGTGATATTCAATCTCTTTTGGAGCTCACGAATATCTGATCGCATCTTCAAACGCAGTTTTGCATCCAGGTTAGAAAGCGGCTCATCCATTAACAATAACCCCGGATGAATCACAATCGCTCGTGCAAGCGCAATCCGCTGCTGCTGTCCGCCACTCATATTAGAAGGCTGGCGGTCTTTTAAATGGGCCAATTCCACCATTTCCAACGCTTCCATTACCCGCGTTTGAATATCCTGTTTTTTCACCTTTCGTGCTTTTAATCCATAAGCAACATTTTCAAAAACGGTCATATGTGGAAAAATCGCATAGCTTTGAAACACCATACCGATATTCCGGTTATGTGTTGGCAAATCATTGATACATACATCATTGAAGAAAATATCCCCTTCTTCTTGACGATAAAAGCCCGCTAATGTCCGTAATAACGTCGTTTTTCCACAGCCGCTTGGACCTAAAAGTGTAAAGAATTCGCCTTCTTGAATATGGATTGTTGCATTGTCGACTCCCAAAACATCCCCAAAATATTTTGATACTTGATTAATCTTGACTTGTGTCACGGTCATACATCCTTCCTATTAAAGAGAGAATAGTTAAAGTAAACTATTCTCTCTAGCCAATTATTTTCCGATAACGATGTCTTGGAATTTCTTCATGACATCCGCTTGGTTTGTTGACGCCCAATTAAAATCGTAATCTACTAATGGAATATCCTTTGTAGCCGTTAACCCTTTTGGCGCCTCAACATCATCTCTGACAGAACGGCGATTAAATTCTTTTACGATTAATTCTTGAACTTCTTTACTAGCTAAAAAGTCGAGGAACTTCTTTGCGTTTTCTTTATTTTTTGCCCCTTTAATTAAGGCCATTCCATCTGGAACTGCTGAAGTTCCTTCACTTGGGTAGACAACGTCGATATTGGCCCCGCCGGCAATATATCTGTACGCCGCCTCTTCTAACGTAATACCGATTGGGAATTCGCCATCAGCTACACCCTTGTAAACCATACTTGAACCGCTTAGGACTTTTCCATCCAGGTTTTTCACAAATTTACGAACGAAATCCCAGCCATCTTTACCATCATCTTTATTTGCTTCCAGCATTGTTACCAGTTGTGTATAGGAAGAACCAGATTTAGCCGGATCAGCAAAAGCGATTTTCCCTTTCCATTTGGAATTCAAAAGATCCTTCCAAGATTTAGGTGCATCAGCACCCGCTACCATATCTTTGTTATACATAATCACCATTGGTAATGCGGAGAATCCAACCCAAAGGCCATCCGTACTCTTATATTCTGCTGGAATTTTTGCGTCATCTGCTACCACATACTTTTCGAAATCGGCTTTAAAGGCTTCTAATGATTCAGCCCCGCCGCCCCAGAATACATCACCAAGCGGATTAGCTGATTCCGCCTTCAAACGGTTTAATAATTCACCCGTTCCACTTGAAACTAAGTCTACTGTTATTCCCGTTTTATCCTGGAATTCTTTAATGATTGGATTAATGATCTCAGCTTGGTGCGGAGAATAGACGGTCACTTTCGTTGATTTCTTAACATCGGCTTCCTTCTTTTTCTCTCCTCCACTGCTGTCAGTACTGCTGCACGCTGCTGTTGAAATAATCAAAATTAGCATAAAAACGGATAATAATAGTTTCTTCACAAATTTTCCCCCTTAGTTTGATATTTTGAATACTCTAAGTATATTTTTTGCTGAAAACGATTACAACGTGGCGCATTTTCGAAAATGTTTAAATTATTTCATATCTTTTCCTAGACGATAAAAAAACACCGTGAATGTTTACGGTGTCTTCCTTTTAGCAGTTTGTTTAAATTCAGAAGGTGTATAACCGGTTAGTTTTTTAAAGATTTGACTAAAATACCTTGAATCGGCATAACCAATGGAATGGCTAATTTCATTGGTTTTTAAAGATGAATAGAGTAATAACTCTTTCGCCTTTTCAATCCGCAGTTTGGTAACATAGTCAATAAAGTTTTGGCCCGTATACTGTTTGAAGATCCTGCTGAGGTAACTATCGGAAATATAAAAAGCGGCCGAAAAGTTCTGCAAAGAAATTTGTTCGTGATAGTGACTGTTAATATATTCCAGGAGCTCTTGAATTTTAAAATAGGAATCTAGCTGCTCGAAGAATAAACAACCGGTTTTGCCTGCAATTTTGATTTGCCCCCTTGCAATCAACGACTGCTTATAAAGGGCTGGTAACTGTTCAGGATCGGCCGCTATTTCACTGCAGCCAACATAGCCGTCAAAGTCTGAAAAAATCTTTGTCAGCTCCTCAAAAGTTTCCTTTTTATCGGCAATCTCATAAATAATCAGTATCCCCTCCGAGTGATCATCGTGAATATTCCAGCTATTTGGAAATCTATGGTTAATTTTTGCAGCGATGGCTTGACCGTTTGTAGCTTCCTCAAATGATAAAACCGCAAACTGCTTCCAAAGCGGTGCAGATTGTTCGAAAAAGGCTGGCTGATACTCCCGAAGACCTTTTAGATAATTTATTACATACCATTTTTTCCGTTCATCTATTTCCTTTTCTTCTGTTTGAATCTCTTCAACAAGCCGATTAACGATCGTTATCAGTTCATTTTCGTTAATCGGTTTTAAGATAAAGTCATTTACACCTAATTTAATTGCCTTCTGTGCATAAGAAAATTCGCTAAAGCCGGTTAAAATGATAATCTTCATATGACTATGTTCATTTTTTAAGGCTTCGATTAGCTCTAAGCCGCTAATTCCCGGCATCCGTATATCCGTAAGCAACAATTGTGGCGCCTCTGTTTTCACTAATTCCAAAGCCTCTATTCCATTGGAGGCAGTTCCCGTAATATTGATTCCAAGCGCATCCCAGTCGATACTTTTTACAAGACTTTCACGAATAAGCCATTCATCATCTGCAATAACCATCTTTATCAAAAATGCTCCCCCCTCTCGCGAATAACTGGAAGCCTTATCGTAACCGTTGTGCCACAATCGATCTTACTTTCAATCAAGACGCCATACTTGCTGCCAAAAAAGAGCTCTATTCTCCTAATTACATTTTCCATGCCAATCCCGGTATGGTTGGCATCCTTGGTGTCGTGAGTCAAGTTACAAATGTTTGCTAAGGTTGCCTCATCCATTCCGAGCCCATCATCCTTGACCTTGATCACAAGAAAATCCTGTTCTATGAAAATATCAATAATCAGTTCCCCTTCCCCAAGTTTCATCTCAAGACCATGATTAATCGCGTTTTCGATAATGGGCTGGATTAAAAGCGGTGGAAGATAGAGCTCTTTAGCAGGCTCTTCCACATGGATGGCAACCGTAAATTTATCCTGAAATCTGACCATCTGGATAAATAAATAATGATTCAGTAAACGGAGGTCCTCCTCCAATTTGACAAATTGTTTCTCTTTATGGATGGAATACCGCATCATTTCACCCAGTGCAATCGACATCTCACTTACTACTTTCACATCCTTGAGCTTTGCGATTGCACTAATCGTCTCCAGTGTATTATATAAAAAATGCGGGTTAATTTGCGCTCGAAGCGTTTTTATTTCCGCCTCTTGCAGCAGCGTTTGTTTTTCGATACTCTCATTAATCAGCTTTTTAAGCTGAAGGATCATGTTGTTAAAGCTCTGGCCAAGTGAACCGATTTCATCTTTATATCGTGGCTGGTAACTTACCTCTAAATTGCCCTTTTCAACCTTTTTGATCAGTCTGTTCAGCCGCTGGATTGGATTTGTTAACGTTTTTGAAAAAAAGTAGGAAAGCCAAATGGCCACGATAAAACTAATGATAACTAATATTAATGTAATATAGCCGATGAGAATATTTCGTTTTGTTACTTCTTTTTCTGGGATAAAGGTGGCAATTTTATAATGCGCATCCTCACTTGTATCATAGGTGACAATCGCAGGCTGGCCATTCCAAGATTTCCTTAAATAACCGCGCTGACTATTCAAGATATTGTCAAGGACCGGATGCTCTAATTTCATCCCAATTGTTGTCTTACTTGGACTTCCCGAAATTACATACCCATCCTTATCGAGCAAAAATAATTGCGACGTGTCTGCCTTTTTTTGTTGATAAATATCTGCAATCGTAGATTCCGGTACATCGATAAGCAAATAACCAATTGGTTCCCCTGTCTTCGTATTTTTTAATAGTCTACTGGCACTTAATACGATATCCTGATTATCAACCTTCCGAATAGTGTAGTGGGTATCCCAAACTAAGGCACCCTTCGCTGCACTGGCTTTCCGAAAAATACCCCAATTTTCGAGATATTGGTCGTATTGAGGAGGAAGATACTCGCCAGTGAAATAACGGTCCCCATTCAATCCAATGATATAAAGGTTCAGACGCCAATTTTTTGAACCTCTTACCATTTCAAAAAGTGATGTTACCTCATTAAAATCCTCATATTTCTCAAAATCACTGCGAACTGAGGGTTTCATTAAAACCCCTTGAACCGCATCATTACGATAGATATAATTGCTTACCTGCTCAATGTCCTTCGTGAAAAACGTCAAATTCTTATTAATTTGAATTAACCGTTCAAGCACCCGCTCACTCACCTGAACCGTAACAATTTCCGAAGTCTTCTGATACATAAAATTTCCTAATAAAATCATCGGAATCATGACAATAATCGTAAAAAAAATCATCAACTTCTTCTGAAGAGATAAATTCATAAAATGCTTACTCATCGTTTCACCTCTGGGACGTGGGGACAGGCTCCTTGTCCTAGAGGTCCCCATGCCCTAAACATTTTACAATATTCTGATAGTTTGAGATAATCATAGCATCTCAAAAATCCCTATGTAATCTTATACAATTCTCATAATTTTATATTTTATCATATATAAGCATAATAGGGACAGGCTCCATGTCCCATGATATTGGAGGTGTTCCTCATGAATATGATTAGTAATCGAGGAGTTGTTTTTTTACTAAGGGTTTTTCTTACTATTACAGTGGAAGCATTGATTGCTTACATCATCTATTGGTTTTTAATTCAGAGAGGATTTGTTTATACGTTTCGTGTCGCTGTTAGTACGGATTATATGTCGTACAAAATTATTTTGCTATTTTGTTCCGCACTTTTTTCCGCGGTGACTGGAGGTGTGTTTAAAGAGAAAGATAACGGGGAAGTTCAAACACTTCCCCGGTTTTTTCTATCCTATCTCAAGCATCCGATAAGCCTGGGATCTGTTTTGGTATTCTTGTTTACTTTTTTGTGTCTATAAATGGGACGAGGTGCCTGTCCCCTCGTCCCATTGTTTTTATAATTCGGCTATTACGTCGATTTCGACTAGGATGTTTGCTAGTCCGCTTTGAACTGTTGTTCGTACGGGGTATGGGGCTGGGAAGAATTCTTGATAGACTTTGTTGTATGATTCGAAGTCAGACAAATTCTGCAAATATGCCGATACTTTTACTACATCTGAGAAATCCGCACCTGCCGCTTTTAAAATATGGCCAATATTTTCAAGTACTTGTTTTGTCTGTGCTTCTATCCCTTCAGGTATCTCACCTGTGACCGCATTTACCGGACCTTGCCCAGCGACATACAAAGTACCCTTTACCAAAATCCCCTGTGAATAACAGGCAACTGGAAGTGGTGCTAAACTAGTTCTGATTTCTTCTTTCATTCTCAAAAACCCCTTTTCTATTATTTTTGCTTTAGTCCTATCCTTTTACCCCCGAAGAAGTAATCGCTCGTACAAAATGTTTTTGTAGGATAAAAAAGACGATTAATGTCGGTAAAATAGCCATAACCGAGGCAGCTAGTGTCATTCCGTACTCCGGTGCCGATCCACTTGCTCCCGCATGGGCGCTCATAAATTGGGCCATTCCGACCGGCAGGGTTTTGGAGTTATCAGTATTGGTAGCTATCAGAGGCCATAGAAAATTGTTCCAACTTGAAACAAAGGTAATAATCGCAACAGCAGAAAGAACAGGCTTAGATAATGGGAGAATGATTTGCAGCCAAATTCGAAAATCATTACATCCATCAATTCGAGCTGATTCCTCTATTTCCTTTGGAATCGATGCAAAGAATTGCCTTAATAAGTAAACACCTGTTACATTGGCCATAGTTGGTAAAATTAACGCCCAATAAGTGTCAGTCAAATGAATATAGGAAAAGAATAAAAACAAAGGAATGATATCAATTTGGATAGGTATGAACAGCATCGAGACGATTAGCGCAAACAGCAAACCCCTTCCTTTAAAATCCAGCCGTGCCAGTGCGTAAGCCGCCAAAGAATTGAAAATCAAGACAAAGAAGGTAGAAATAATCGCAATGATTAAACTGTTCACCATCCAGTGTAAGAAACTAAACTTTTCCAAAACAACTGCATAGTTTTCAAATGTTAACGATTCAGGAATCCACTTTGGTGGATAGTGGAGGATATCCTTTTCTGATTTTAAGGAAGATGTTAGTGTCCACACCAATGGCATCGCAAAAGCAGCAGTAACAAGCATCAGGAGAACATACAGGACACCTTGGGACATTCTTTTTTTCTTCATTATCCCTTTATGCCTCCTCTCTCATGATACGTTTTTGAATGAGTGCAAAGATAACTAGCACAATAAATATGACAAATCCGATGGCAGAGCCATAACCTAGATTAAAGTTTTGAAATGCTTGAAAGTATAGGTACTGAACGATGGTAAGGGTGGAAGTACCCGGTCCCCCGCCTGTCATAACATAAACTTGGTCAAAAACTTGGAAGCAGTTAATCACTGTAAGCATTACAACCAGAAAAAAGGTTGGTTTTAATAATGGGAGAGTAACATATATGAACTTCTTCCATGCTGTGGCACCATCAATTACCGCCGCTTCATACAAATCTTCTGGTATCCCTTGAAGCCCTGCAAGAAAAAGGATCATGTTATATCCCATTAACCACCAGACAGTGGTAATCGCAATGGCGAACATTGCCACATCTGAACTAGTAAGCCATTCGACATTGCCTACCCCAAGAAACTTTAAATAGTAATTTAATAACCCTAAATTCTTATCATAAATCCAGTTCCAAATAATACCCACCACTGTCGCCATAACAACGTATGGTGCGAATATTACGGTTCGTGCAAAAACCTTTCCGGCTAGCGGTTGATTAATTAAGATCGCTAACGCTAATGCACCGATAACCATAACGGGCGCAGAAATACTTAGAAAAAACAAAGTATTTTTAAAGGCAATCCAAAACATCTTATCATTCATTAAGGCTTCAAAATTCGCTGTCCCTACCCACTCTGGCGTCCCGATAATTTGCCAGGATGTAAATGAAGTCAATAATCCGGCAATTCCTGGCCCCAATCGGAACAATATAAAAACGATGAGATAAGGAAGGAGAAATAATAAGGCTGTCTGCCACTGCTTTTGATAAATTCGATCATATTTTTGCTTAATCTCAGGACTTACGGACACATCAGGTACCGCCATTAAAATGCACTCCTTTGTTAAGAAAAGGGGCCAAAATAACGACCCCTTTATGCGTTAGGGTTGACTTATTATTGCCTCTAGTCCGTCCCTCATCTCCTTGGTTATAGCAGACGGATCTTTATTTTCTAACAAGATTCCTTGGGAGGCATTCATGATTGGACTCGGCGAACTGGCAGAAAAGGCCTGTGCTGTTTTTGGAATGTTCGGTAAAACCTTGGTGTATGGCATCATTTCAATAAATGCTTTTCTTCCCGGAAGATCATCTAGCCCCTTCTGTGCAGTTAAATTGGAAGGGATATTCCCGGATTTTGCCCATGCCTCGGAATGTTCTGCAATCCATTTGGCCAGCTTTACTGCGGCTTCCCTTTCCTTTGCATCCTTTACCTTAGGAAAAGTTAATACGTGTGCACTGCCCCATACAGCATCCGTTGCAAAAATACGTGGAAATGCAGCCGTTGACCATTTAAGTGCATCTTGGCCCTCTAAACCTGGCAGTTGCCATGGTCCATCAATAACCATTGCCGTAAGTCCCGATTTAAAATCATCCATCGGTGCCTTTTGTCCGGCCGGAACGACATGATGTTTATAGACAAGCTCACCTAACCACTTCCACGCCTTCTCTCCTGCGTCATCTTTAAACGCGGTTTTCTTTCCAGAATCATCAAGCAGTTTTTCATTTTGTTGATTTAGCAAAGCAAACCAAAGGTAGAAACCGTGATGGTTATTCGGCATTCCTAAGCCCCATTGTTTAACATTATTGATATCAAACCCGGTTTCATTTGGATGTTTCCCATTCGCATCAATTGTCAGCTTTGTTGCATAATCTATTAATTCTTCACCAGTTTTTGGCGGATTCGCTGGATCCAATCCTGCTTTTTCATACATTTCGTTGTTAAGGTATAAGGCATGCATATGCATATCTAATGGAATGGCATATTGCTTTCCGTCATAAAAGGTTCCGTCCCAGGCATTGGCATTAAACTGGTCTTTTTCTACACCAGCTCCTTTAGCAGCATCTGGGTCAAGAACTCCCAGCGAAGCAAATTGCGCAATATCTTGGGGGTGCATGGCCATTAGTGCTGGCGGATTACCGACTTTAGTTTGCGTAATTAATTTTTCAAAGAGCGGAGTCCATTGCAATGTTTCTAAATTCACTTTAATATCAGCATTTTCTTGATTGAATTGCTCAACAAGTGTCCTCATGACATCTCCATCGGGACCTGTCCAGCCACCCCAAAAGTTAATATTTGTTACAGTTTTTTCGCCATTTTTTCCTTCTTGCTTTGGATTGTCTGAACTCGATTCCTTTGGTTGAGAACAACCTGCCAAAACTGTTCCTAAAGCCAGCACTAACATAAATACAAAACCAACCAATTTTTTCTTCACTTAAATGCCCCCCTTATTAACAAAATATAAGTATGTTTTTTTTGAAAACAAAGCAACACGAAGCCTTACTTATGAAGAACCCCCACTAATTTCAAAGTCTTTTAATCTATAAAAAGATCACCTCCCTAATTTTATTCGGAAGATTCAGATACTTTTGGTCATAGTAATATATTGGAGAAATCTGCATAATTTTTGATTAAAAAATCGATGCTGGAATGTTGATAAACTGATAAACGATATTTTTTCTGTTCCATGTATAAGTAACATGGATTTCATCTTGACAGCTGATAATAGCTGGGTATGAGAATTCTCCCTTTTCGATTTCAAAGTGATAGGGATCTGTCCACAAGTTTCCGTTATCTTTCGAAAAGCTAATGGAGATTGGCGATCGTTCTGACCAGTTTCCTGAAATAGGATTGTAGATCAGGACTAAATATCCATTTGCCAATTTCACGACATCAAGACCGCTATTATTATTTGGCAGCATTGTAGGGTAAGCAGGGCACCATGATTTTCCATAATCAGAAGAATCACTTCTATAGACCGTTCCCCTTGTGCTTCGTAAAAGCATGTGAACATACCCAGCTTTTGATTCCCATAAAGTAGGCTGTATGATGCCATCCCATTTAAAAACTTTGTTTAGATCATTTTCCCAAAGCGCTTCGTTCTGTAAGCCTTCCCATATTACCGCATCGTTCAAATTATTTATTGCTTTATGTTCAAATGGAACATCATACTTTTCCCAAGTCAGCCCCTTGTTTGCGGAATCATCAACAAATGCATCCCAAAAAATCTCATCCTCAGTGGAGCCTGGCGCCAACCAATGGCCGTTTGATAACGAGAGTAGTTTATTTTTAACTGGCCCTCTCGGTAATGGGTCCCCATCCACCAGCTCCTTGTCCTTTATCCATGTTTGCCCATCATCTTCCGAAACGGCAACCCTTGTTTTCCACGTATGTACGGTAGCACCAACTTTGTAAAATAACCAAAGCTTATTTTCTTCTTGATGTAGGACAGGATTCCAATGAGCCGTTCCTTCCTTAGAAATAGTTCTTACTGGTGTTTGCCATTTACCAGCTGTTTTTCGCGAAACCCAGATTGCCGTATCACCGGAACCTTCTTTCATACCAGCAAAATAAGCCACTAATAGATCACCATTTGGGAGCTTTACAATCGTCGAAGCATGACAATTTTTAAAATACCGGTGCCCCTCTTCTAGAAGGATTTCTTTTTTCCAATTTTTCATTTTCAGCATTTGAAATCGCTACTCCTATATATTTTTGTGATCACTGGGAGTTCTCAATCTTTATCGATTCCGTTTTCTTTAAGTAAATAAGCTTATATTTCATTAATTCTACCTCCTCTTTATAAAAGCTAGATTGGTAATTAAGGAGTTTTATCAGAAAGGATTGGACCCTTTGCTAAGAATCGTGTCCTTGAACAGTTTTGTTACAGTTCGCAACTGTTCAATCGCTATTTTTTGTAACATATCGAATTCAGCAGCGTTTTTTGAACGACATTGAAGACCATGACCAATTCCTTCTAACAGAAGATTATATTTTGCATTCACTGGATATTGTTGTAATTCATAGATAGATGCCATTCCTAAAAATGCTTGAATTTCCTGGGCCTGCTCTGGATTTGCCTTCCAAACCTTGGAGAGCCAATCATACAATTCGGGATGAAAATTGGCCATCACTCCACTGAAACCGCTTACACCAAGGCGATAAGATTCAAGAAGCGTCGCAGTATTCGCATTAAATATTTTTAAATTCGTTCCCTTAACTGCGCCAACTCTTTCATTTATTTGCTTAAGGTCACAACAAGTGTCTTTCAAAAAGAAAAATCTCTCTGTGTCTGCCAGCCATTTTAGTAAATTGGGTGAAACCAATCGCTTATACGGATAAGGACATTCATAAATACCAAAGTTAACACCTGGGATTTTATGTAAAATCATCTTTATATTTTGCTTAAATACCTCGTCTGATTCTTCAGCAGTTGCTAATCGATTGCTGACCAGCACAAAAGCATCAATTCCAGTCGCTGAAATTTGCTTTATTTCTTCAATTTGATTTTCTATTGTATCTGATATATGTCCTGAAGCGATTACCTGTACATTCGTTCCTGCTTTGGCCTTTACAAAGCGGGCTAATTCGACTCTTTCCGGAAGAGAAAGATGGAACATTTCACTAGATTGAGAAACTGCAAATAATCCATCCATCCCATTTGATTTATACCAATTAATCAGGCGTTCCATCGCATAATAATCAATCTGATTATCCTCAGTATAGAACGTAATCATCACTGGCCAATTGCCATCTTTTAACGCAAAGTTCATAAAAACCTCTCCTCATACCATATGTACTAATTATCTTCACAAACTCCTCCGCAGCTTTGGCGAATAACAAAGCTGCTATTAAATAGTTTAGAAACAGGTGCTTTTACTTTTTGTTCAATAAGATCCATCAGCATATTTACGCATGCAGCTGCCATCTCCTCAACAGGTAAATGAATAGTCGAAAGGGACGGTATGGTGAACTTTGTATTTTCATTATTATCATGACCCATTATTTCAACATCTTGAGGAACACGAATCCCTTCCTCATAAAGCGCAGTTAATGCACCTACCGCCATTTGATCACTCAAAGTAAACAAAGAGGAAGGCAATTCTCCTTTTGAAATCAACTCTTTCACACATTGATACCCCCCCTCTTCAGAGAAGCTTCCTGAAACTATGTGATTGGATGGAACCTGTAAGCCGTAAGAATGAGCCCTGTCCATAAACCCTTCTTTTCGAAGACGAACAGCTTGAGAAGATACATTAGGTAAAATAATCCCTGACGTTTTATGTCCTCTATTTGCGAATAAATCAGCAACCATTACACCCGATTGATAGCTATCAACAGATACTGTACTGTATTTATCAGATTTCCGCTGATACAAAACAATTGGTACATTTATTTCGTTATTTTCCAGATAGGCAATATCTTCATCTGAAGCGTTCGCAACAATGGCACCGTTAAAACGTGTTCCAGTGATTAGGCTATTCAATTTATCTAATTTCGAGTTTTCATAAGGCTGAACCATAAGCTCAAACCCATCACCTTGCCCTGCAAACGTCCCTTGAATTCCTTCTAAAAACCGACTGATTAGTGATACACGGGTATCCAAAGTCCAAAGAATCGCAATGACTGGAACTACCTTTTCCCCTTCACTTCGAAGTCGTCTGGCAGAAATATTGGGCCGATAACCTAATTCTTTCGCTGCAGCCAACACTTTCTCTTGTGTAGCCTTAGAAATTCTCATTTGATCACCTTTGCCATTAAGCACAAAGGAAGCTGTCCCCATCGATATGCCTGCTAGCTTTGCAATTTCCTTTATACTGGCCATTTTACTACTCCCTCAATAATTTGCTATAACGTTATAGCTAACATTAATATATTTTCAAAAACTTGTCAATACATAAAATATTCAGTTAATACAGACGGATAACTTGTCCTGTTAAGGGGACTAAGTGCATGTCGGAGACCACTAAAATGCCCACTTTTTACAGCTTGTTTTGTGGTATAACTGCACTGATTGAAAGGCTTTCCAACGGCAAAAAAGACAGAGAACAATTTGCTCCCCATCTTCCTTACGTTGGGTGTCAGGCACCGAAATTTCAGGAGACATACGAAGGATAAGAATTCCCACAATTGCGATCAATCGGTCGCTGTGATGTCCAATGATAAAGGATTCCCCTTAAACCAAAGCAGCTGGCAGCAGTAACTGCAAAAACAAACTACATAGCTTTCTCTCCTAATATCCAAAAATATCCTTTAACGGAAACTCAAGGTTTCTAAATTGCTAGTATAACATATGGAATTCCTGTGGAGATACCATGTATATCTGTTATTGGTGCCATTCACTACTCCCAACCTCCCTCTTTTCAAAGTTATTCCAGGCATTCTTCCTTTTAACGGTGATTCCTTCCTTATTTTCAGTAAAAAACGACTATCAAAATTTGATAGTCGTTTTCTTTACTTGTTTAAGAAGGTAAGTTTTTCAACCTTCAAAAACTATTGTTTCTTTTTCTGCCCCGGCGGCATGTTTTTTTCATAATCTGCAAATCTATCGATCCTTACATAAACAATTTTAAAAGATTACCTAATAAGATTCCGACAATGCCGAAGTCGGCGTCACCGAATGTTGTTCCGTTGAATCCAAGTGAACCAAGGACAGGCAGCAGCAAGGCTGGTAAGAAACTGATGATTAATCCGTTAGCAAGCGAGCCTAGGATTGCTCCACGTCTGCCACCTGTTGCATTCCCGAATACTCCTGCAGCGGCACCTGTAAAGAAGTGAGGAACAAGACCAGGTACAATGACAGCTAATCCGAAAATAGGAAGTAAGAACATACTGATAACACCAGCGATAAAGCTGGATAAGAATCCAACAATTACTGCATTTGGTGCAAATGGAAAGACAATTGGGCAATCTAAAGCTGGTTTCGCATTTGGAACGACCTTATCAGCAATTCCTTTAAATGCGGGAACGATTTCCGCAATAACCATTCGAACACCTGCTAATACAATGAATACTCCACCGGCGAATGTAATCGCTTGGGTAAGGGAGAATACGATAAAGTTTGTTCCACCGCTTAGTTTATCTTCAATGAAGGAAGATCCTGTAAAACCAGCAACAACGATAAACATTAAAGCCATTGTTAATGCTAATGCGACCGAAGAGTCACGAAGGAATCCAAGGGATTTCGGTACTTTAATTTCTTCTGTTGATTTTTCTTTATTTCCGAAATATTTACCAATTGTACCTGATACAAAATAGCCAAACGATCCAAAGTGACCAATTGCCACATCATCAGAACCGGTAATTTGCCTAGTATACGGCTGTAGCAGCGCAGGCATAAATACCATTAGTGCCCCTAGAATAATAGAGCCAATCACAATCAGGGCTACACCCGTTATTCCACTGGCTGATAATACAGCTGCCAGCATACAAGCCATGAACATCGTATGGTGACCTGTTAAGAAAATAAATTTAAATTTTGTAAAACGGGCTAATACAATATTTACCACCATACCAAATACCATAATCATCGCTGTTTCAGCACCAAATGTCTTTTGGGCTAAAGCCACAATCGCTTCGTTGTTTGGAATGATTCCTTTAATATGGAAGGCATGTTCAAACATTTGCCCAAATAAATCTAGTGCACCCACAAGAACTGTTGCCCCTGCACCCAAGATAATAAAGCCCATTATAGTCTTTAAGGTGCCTGACACCACATCCGCAATTCCCTTTTTCTGTAATAGCAATCCAATTAAGGCAAATAAACCAACTAAGATTGCCGGGGTTCCTAAAATATCATTCATGATTAAATGTAACATGATTTATCAACCTTCCAATATGTGAGTGGTTAGCGCTTTTTTAATTTCATCTAAGCTGAACATATTGATCAATGAGATGACTTTTCTTTTTCCATCATTCAATTGATCCATGATTTCAGGTGATCCAATATAGTAATCTGCCTGTTCTGATTTTGAACTAGCTAAATCCGTATGCGAACAGCTTCCTTCGATATTTAATTCCTTCATTGCCTTTTGTACATTAAGGGACATCATAAAACTACTTCCTAACCCATTACCACATACGACTAAAATTTTCATTTTGCTTCCTCCTCTAAAATCACGAATATTTCTTGATAATTTTTTGCCGATGCTAATGCATCAACCTTTTCTTGACTGGATAAAACAGTAGACAGCTCAGAAAGAAGCGTCAAATGGGACTCCTTGTCTGGAGCAGCTAACACGAGAAAGACATTGGCAAATTTCCCGCCATCAAACTGGACGCCATTCTCCAGAATCAGTAAACTTAATCCTAATTGATTCACCCCATTTTCAGGTCTTGCATGGGGCATGGCGAACTTCGGTAATAAAACAATATACGGGCCTAGATTTTTTACATTTTCAATCATCGTATCGATATATTCTTTTTCAATCAAATGATTTTTCAACAAGGGTTCGGAAGCTAGTTGGATTGCTTCTTCCCAATTCTTGGCTTCTTCTTTAAATTGAACCATTTCTTCTGTTAAATATTTTTTAAGCACTGGCATTCAACTCTTTCGTAAAAATAGTATCTCTTAAGAAGACTGACTAATTAATTCAAAAATATCCTCTGCTGTTTTTGCCAGCATAAGTTCCTTAAAGCTTTTTTCATTCGAAAGGAGATCCGTTAATTGAGACAATGCCTTTAAATGCGTTTCACCGTCAATAGCCGCCAATACTATGACAAGATGGATATCATGAATGGATTGATCGGAAAAATGAACCGCATCAGTAAGCTTTAATAAACTCATACTCAGCTCGATAACTCCGTCTTCCGGCCTTGCATGCGGAATCGCTACCTTCGGAGCAATCACAATGTATGGGCCCATTTTGACAATATTATCGATCATCGCCAGTACATAGTCCTCTGTAATGAACCCATGTTTCCGAAGTGGGGCCGCCGCCGCCCAAATAGCTTCCTTCCAATCAGGAACCTCCATTTTCACTTGAATGTGTTCCTTTTTAAGAATCTCCTTTAATGAAGGCTTTCCCACTTCCTTTACAACCTTTTCAGGCTTGTAAAGATATTGCTTGAGTTCTTGCTGAAGCCCTTCGGTATTAACGATATTGGCGTGTTTTTGAATAATTTCCATTAAAACTTCAATCGAAGAATTTTGTTTCGATTTCGTATTGGATTGCCCAATCACTTTTTTTAACAGGCTTTCCTTTTCCGACTCGGTCAGTATGGGACTAACGACAAAAACGGGTTTATCTTTTTCCTCAAGCGGAATGGTGGAAATGATAAAGTCCACATCATAATGTTTTTTTTTATACTCCCTTAACGAAACGCTTCCAATTAAATCAACCGTGGAAAAGAGCCCTTCTAATTGATGCAAAAGCAATCTGGACGTCCCCACTCCATTGGTACAAACAAGGAGAGCCTTTTTTCGGCCTGCTGGCTTTGCACCTGCTTTCTGCATCCATCCCCCAAAATGCATTGCAATTAAGGCAATTTCATGTTCATTTACTTTTTTCCCAACTACCGCCTCTAAATGGGGGATGATCTTACTCGTCAGTAAAAAAATATCTTCGTATTTTTGCTTGATGGACTCGGTCATATCACTTTCAAATTCTAATCCGTAAATAATCCGGTAGTAAGCCGGTTTCACATGAAGCAGGAGGTTCTTCTCGATTTCCTTGCGGTTCTGAAAGAAAACGCAGGCATATTTCTGAAAATCAGTCACCATCTGGGTGACGACATCGGCGAGAATATCTGCATCACTATGATGAAGAGTAACTTGCAGCTCATCAGAAAATTGCACCCTCGAACTAAGCAAATGCTTTGTGATGTAGAAAACTTCATCCTCTGGAAAGTCAATGCCAAACAACACAGAAAGCTTTTCACCAATTTTCCCGGCAGCTTGGTACTGCTTTGTTTCCCGCAAAACATCCTTTTCAATAGGGTCAACGGAAATCTTTTTTCCGTCTGTTACCCTCCTGCAAAATAGCAGCAGACGAACAGCCAGACTGTATAAAAATTCATCGGTATACTGAAGATTTAATTCTTGTTCACTTTCACCGATAATATGTTGAACCGCTTTCAACTTTTCAAAATCAAACAGATCAAAATGCTCTGCCTCTTTATTAAAAATCAATGGAATTTTAGCTAAAAATGATTGCCAATTTTGATCAAGCAAAACATGTTGGAGAAAGTGGACAATCGCCTTCCGTTTATCATCTTCTTTTCCCAAAATCACGTAGCCGGATTTCCGATTGAACTCCAAGGTTAAGTCAAACCGCTCTAATTCCAATCTCAATCCCTTTAGATCCTCAATGGTCGTATTGCGACTAACCCGGATTTTCTCCATTAAATCTTCGAGAAATAACGGAATATCCCGGGCCATCAAGTAAATGGCCAGCCACGCTTTACGCTCTTTGGCAGAATATTCGTAATGCCAGGTTTTCAATGTCCCTAACTTTTCAGGAACCTGAGTGGCTGCTTCCTCTTCTAATATAAATCCCGCTGAGCGAACATGCTTCACTGCTGGGAGGTGATTTTCTTGCAGCCAATCATTGATTTTTCCAATATCGTAATAAATCGTCCTTCTGGAAATATGAAATTTCTCCGTTATTTCCCACACAGGGACAAATGTTTGAGCCTTGACTAAGTGAGAAAGAATGGCAGTACTGCGCTGATCGAGTGACATATGAAATTCCTCCCTTCACAATTAATCTGTGCAAAAAGGGACTTTATTAATATTGAGCGATTGCTTAACTTAAGTATACGCCTTGCTCTACAAAATGTAGAGACCAAATAACGCCAATCTATTTGTGCAAAAGTTGGACCAATCATTCGAAGAGAACCTTCCACTCGCAGCAGTTGCTCATGATGCAATGGAAAACACTCCTTGCTTACATACTCAACATCGGAAGTCCATCTAGCGTTATCGGCTTATTGGCGCCTTCATTTGTCCGGTTGTTTAAATCCCAGCCGTCATCAATATTGTGATGGGCGATATTGCCTTTAAACACATTGCCTTAACCGACCCCTAATTTCGCAGCAAATCCGTCTGCATCTTCATCACGAGGGTCGCGATTATCATGTGATTCACAATTAAGGATCAAATTGTACTTCGGCCATAAATCAGGATCCGTACCGCTGCCGCTAATTTGCAGACCAGTATCGCTCCCAGAGTGCCCGTCATATGTTTTTTCCTGCCCCTTTGGGCACTGTGAACCTCCTAGAGTCCCTGTCATATGTTTTTTCCTGCTTCTTTGGGCACTGTGAACCTTCCAGAGTGCCTGTGATATGTTTTTTCCTACCCCTACGGGCACTCTGAACCTTCCAGAGTGCCCGTCATATGTTTTTTCCTGCCCCTACGGGCACTGTGAACCTCCCAGAGTGCCCGCCGGATGCTTTTCCTACCACCTATGGGCACTGTGAATATCCATAGCAACCTCGGAATTAGAATTGTCCACGAGTGGTGCCTGACACTATATTGAATTCGTTACCAGTTCTACCATTTTTATTTAATTCTTTCCGCCTTAATAGTATAATTTATCCATACAACAGAATGAACGTACGTAGGAGAGTGTGATTGATATAAAAACAAAACAGAAATCTCCGGCTGCTTTACTTTTAAGAGGAGAATTAATTGGAAAGCTTAAGGTAACCAAAGCTCAAATGAATGCCTATTTAAAGGATGGTATGCCGCATTATTTGATTGGTAATGAATATCGATTTTTGGAAAACGAGGTAGTGAAATGGCTAGAGTCCTATCAGCCACCGCAGGAGCGGTTAGAGAGTGAATTTCGTGATAAAAAGGGACGGACACTAAAAGAATATATTACTCAAAAAGTTGTTATAGCAACACTGAGGATCACAAAAGAAACCTTGCAAGGATTGTGTAAAAAGGGAATGCCTTTTGCCGGGAATATGAGAAAGGTGTTTTTAGAGAAATAG
This sequence comes from Neobacillus vireti, assembly GCF_001026695.1. Taxonomy (GTDB): domain Bacteria; phylum Bacillota; class Bacilli; order Bacillales; family Cytobacillaceae; genus Neobacillus; species Neobacillus vireti. The sequence goes on along the minus strand of NZ_LDNB01000014.1, from coordinate 224,620 downwards.
ACTTTTTATCATAGAATGTAAGAAATGATAGTGCAGTTGTGTTAAAAAGAAAAAGATGGCTTCTATTATTATTATTTTTACCAATAGTTATCGTTGGTATATTTTATATCCAATATGCTAGTTTAGATGTTTACAAAGTTGATCATGATACCATTACATATAAAGATAGAATCTATTATGGCGGATCTGAAACATATAAAGAATACTATGATCAAACAACTGGAGAACGAAAATTCGAAGTTGGAAAAGTGATTGGAAAAACCAATACCAGCAGCTTTTTTGGATTTAAGGAAACGGTATACGAGATCAAAGGGAAACCAGTTGAGGAAGTAGTTTTTTTATCGGGATTAATGTTCGAAGAGGTTTTGAAACTAAAAACTAAGGACGACTAAAAGAGTAAGATAAATGCCCCTTTCGCTCCGGTAACGAAAGGGGCTCTTTTGTGATGCCTCAGTAAAGGAAATATTTGTCGAAGCTCTTATCTGAAAAAAGAACAATATTCCCCGGAAAATGATTCAATTCTACCTAACATTCAATTTTGTGTCGCATTTTAGTCCAGGGACAAGAAGCCTGCCCCTCGTCCCTATTAATCCAGGAAGCTATATTTCCTTCTTTGAAACAGGTAAAAATAGTTTAATCCCTCGTTTATTGAATGGTAAGATTTTAAGATCTGCTATCAAATGACTAATGTATCCTGCAAGGCAGCTATAGAAAACACCGTCAATTCTGAGGGACGCTTCTAATTTGGAAGCGATAATCCCGAAGAAAATGACGCCCAATAAAGAATGGGTATAGCTGCGGTGTGATACAAAGGATGCGATTAAAATATATATCCCAAGGAGAAGCAACCATAGTTCTTGTAAGGAGAGCCCCCCTGCAAGTACACCGACTCCAGTGATCGTTAGCATATGTTTTTGCTTTATCAGCGACGATACAACCATCAAACCCAATCCAATGCCGACCCCAAGCCATTTCTCCTTAACGCCGCCCTCATAAAAACTATAAGCGATCATCAAAGCCCCAATGAGCTGGGCAACGGTCCGAATTGCCTCATGAGATATGGTGATTTTGCCACGAAGACTCCCATCAATGTCAAGGTCAGGGATTAGACCAGATACTCCTCCTAATCCGACTAATAAGAGTGTCGTAGAGGGCGGAGCTTGAAAAGTATTTGCAACGATAAATCCTGTCGCCGCTCCTATTGCTAAATGTGCTGTCCCATTCAATTGTATTTCCACCTCTTACTTAAATTGTTGTGGATATTTCACAAAACACCACACTTTATTTTACACCAAAACATTTGTTCTGTTTAGTAGGAATTTAAAATGTTCCTATTTTTTTAATTAAAAAGCAGAATATAAATCTCGCTGCACAGTAAAATTACCAACTTCACTCCATCGTTGGTGCAGATTTTCCTTTTTGTATTCCTCAGATTCGTGGTTGTATTAACTAGTATTTGTCGAATCTTTGATCTGAAAAAAGAACAATATTCCCCGGAAAATGATTAAATTCTACCTACAATTACAACATTGTGTCGGATTATAGATAAGACAGGCTCCTCGTCCCGCTTAGGGATAAGGAGCCTGTCTCTAGTCACTAAATCCGATATATTCTTGCCTCGTATGGTCTCATTTGTAGTTCAGAATTTTGCTCTTCTTGATGATTATAATTTGCCAAAAGGGGTTCTTTTTCAAGTAATGATAGGGATTCTGGCAGTTTTATTTGTACTTGCTGTTCGGAAATATTTAGGACTACTAGCCATTTCTCATCGTCTAATTCGCGAATAAATGAATAGATTTGCTGATGGTCTTCGAATAGTTCCTGGAAACTGCCATAGACCATTACTTCATTTTCTTTTCGCAGCTGGATCAATTTTTTATAGAAATAATAAACTGATTCTGGATCATTTAGGGCAGCCGCAACGTTTATTTCCTTATAGTTCGGGTTCACGTTTATCCACGGAGTTCCGTTTGTAAATCCGCCATGCGGCATATCGTTCCACTGAACAGGAGTACGTGAATTATCGCGGGAAAGATGAAGTAAACTAGCAAACACTTCTTCAGGGTCCCTACCTTTTTCCACTTCTTCTTGATACTTATTTTTCATCGCAATATCATGATAATCCTCGATGGAGTTGAAGCGAACACCCGTCATCCCTATTTCTTCACCTTGGTAAATGTACGGCATTCCCGGCAGCAGGTGTAAAAGAGTCGCAAAACATTTGGCCGCTTCTACTCGATAAGTAGTGTCATTGCCGAACCGAGTCACTAAGCGGGTATGATCATGATTATTTAAAAACTGGGAGTTCCAGCCTTTCCCCCACAACCCTCGATACCAGCGGCGCTGTATTTCTTTAAATCGCTCCATATCCCAATCAGCCATATAATCGCAGACTTCAAAATGGAATAAGGTGTGAAGTTCCTGGCGATCTTCCCCCACATACAAAAGCCCATCCTCGGGGGTGACGAACGGAATTTCCCCGACTGTAAAAATATCATAATGCTTCAATACTTCTTCATGCATCTCTTGCAGATAGTCATGAATCCCAGGGTTATTGCCAAGATAGGAGATATCCTCAGGGTTTTCTGCATCACGAAAACCTTCTTGTTTGGCCAGCAGGTTAATGACATCCATACGGAAACCATTGACGCCCTTATCAAGCCAAAACTTCATGATTGAATAAATCTCTTGGCGAACAATAGGGTTCTGCCAATTCAAATCCGGCTGCTCAACAGCAAAAGAATGGAAGTAATATTCCTCTGTCCGCAGGTCAAACTCCCATGCGGATGGGGTGAAATACGAACGCCAATTATTTGGCTCTTTCCTCCAAATATAGTAGTCCCTTTTTGGATGATCCTTGGACGACTTTGCTTCTTTAAACCATGGATGTTGATCAGACGTATGGTTTACGACTAAATCCATGATGAGCTTCATCCCGCGGTTATGCACTTCCTGTAGAAGCCGGTCAAAGGTTTCCATCGTTCCCGCTTTCGGCATAACCGCCCGATAATCCGCAATATCATAGCCGTTATCAATATCAGGTGAATCATAACAAGGATTCAGCCAAATCACATCGATACCGAGGTTTTGAATATAATCTAATTTTTGAATAACCCCTTCTAGATCCCCAAATCCATCGCCATCCGTATCATAAAAACTGCGCCAATAGACTTGATAAACCACCGATTCCTTCCACCACGTTTTTTTCACGTCTAATCATTCCTTCTTAAATCGCTTTTATACTTTTTTATTCGACAAAAATCGGGTAGTGACAGGCACCGAACCAACACTATTTCGTTCAACCAATTGATAATCCACATAAATATTTCTTTCGGAAGAGGTGCCTTCCATCAATTGTTGGAGCAATAATGCCGCTTGTTTGCCCATTTCGAAAAAATTCTGCTCAATCGTCGTTAGGCCAGGCTGGCTAAATTCACTAATTAAAATGCCATCAAAGCCCGTTACGGAAACATCTTCCGGAATCCTTAAACCTGCTTCTTTAACCGCCTTCATCACACCTAGCGCCATTAAGTCACTAAAGCAGAGGAAAGCGGTCGGTTTCCTCGTCTCCAATAGCTCCTTTGTCAGCAAATATGCTTCATTTTCAGAAAAACTAGCAGGTAAAATGTTCTCATCCTTGAGTTCAAGACCGTACTCATCCATCGCTTCCTTCACACCTGCTGTCCGTTCCACATTGACCCATGTTTCTTTTTTACCAGTGACCACGACGATTTCCCGATGATTGCGGTTTAATAAATAGCGGGCTATGTCCTTACTGGCGGCACGATTGTTGATGGAAACACTCCCGATAAATTCACTTTCATTACCTGTCTTTACATCCAAAATAACGCAGGGAATCTTGGTATCAATCAATTCTTTAAAATAGGGATCATCGATACGGATTCCTGCTAACACGGCCCCGCCAATATTTCGCTCCTTGCAAAATTGGGCATAGCTTTTTTGTTTCTGTTTCAATGAATCAATCAGATAGATCGCTAGCTCATATTGGTTTTGCTCCACAGCGGTATAAACACCTTTGAATAATTGGAAGGAATTGTTATTATCCTTCACACCGCTATCAAAAAAGCCTGATGTAATCATGCCAATCGTATTTTGTTTTTTTGACGATAAATTTCTAGCGACAAGATTGGGAGAATAATTTAATTCCTTCGCCACTTCAAAAATCCGCTGTTTTGTTTTTTCACTAATATCCGGATAATTGTTAAACGCCTTGGATACAACGCCAATTGAAACACCGGCTTCTTTCGCCACATCTTTAATCGTAGCCAACGTCAAAACCCACTTCCTATTTAAACCCTTTTTTCTTAGATTATCTTTAATCTATTTTTCCCGTCAACAAATTATTGGTTAAATTCCCGCAATAATACAGATAAAACAAGCTCCTGTGTATCTTCAACCACTAAATCAGCACCCGCTTGCTTCATTTTTTCAATGGTGCCAACACCAACGGCATACATCCCGGCATCCTTAATCGCCGTAATTCCCGCCGTTGCGTCTTCAATCCCGATGCACTCTGCTGGTGAGACCGCTAATTTTTCCGCGGCCCTTAAAAAGATATCCGGTGCCGGCTTCCCTCTCTCCACCTCATCAGGATTGACAACCGTTTGGAAATAATTCGTAATTTCGAGCGATTGTAAAATCGCCGGTGCATTCTTGCTGGCAGACGCTAATCCAATCAGAACGCCGTTCGCTTTTAACTCTTCCAGCAACTCTTTTATTCCTGGAAAAATAGCATCCGGCTTCATTTGCGTTAGAAGTTGAACATAGTGATCATTTTTCGTACTGGCTAGCTCAATTTTTTCCGTCTCACTATATCGATCAGCTTTACCGCCCAACGCAAGAATTTTTTCCAAACTCTCCATACGGCTGATGCCCTTTAATTCTTCATTAAATTCACGGTTAAAATCAATCCCGATACGGTTCGCCAATTCCCTCCAGGCTAAATAATGCCATTCAGCTGTATCGGTAATCACTCCATCTAAATCAAAAATAACTGCTTTTAACATGATAGTCTCCCCTAGTAGTTATTTCACTCCGGCTGTTTGATCATTGCTCGTAATAAAATACTTGTTGAGCACAATATAAATAATAAAAATCGGAATGATGGAAATAAGCGCGCCCGCCATGATGACGTCCCATTGGGTCGCCGTTTTATAAGCCTTCGCAAGCGAGTTTAACCCTTGTGTCAGCATGTATTTATCCGGGCTGGAAATGAACAGCAATGGCTTCATAAATTCATTCCATACGCCCATGAAGACAAACACCGCTTGTGTCGCAACGGCGGCCTTGGCATTCGGCAGTACAATCCTGAAAAAGGTGCCAATCTTTGATAAACCGTCCATGGTTGCAGCCTCTTCCACATCTCTTGGGAAGTTAACGAAAAACTGCCGCATCATAAAAATATAGCCAATATTAATCATCGTCGTAAGAATAATAGACCAATGCGTATCCACTAATCCAAGCTTCGATACCACGATGTACAAGGGAATCATCGTCACTTGTGATGGAATCATAATTAACGCTAGCAACATACTGAACAAAACATGGCGCCCTTTAAAATCAATCCGGGCTAATGCGTAGCCTGCCATTGTATTAAAAATAAGGTTAATGCCGGTTGTAAGTAAGGCAACTAATAAGGAGTTGACAACCCAAGTCGGCAGCTGTGAAGCAAGGACCGTCTCATACCCTTTAAGGCTCCAATTTTCTGGTAAAATCGTTCCGCCCGCTGCGATTTCAGCAGTCGTTTTAAAAGAAGTCAAGATACTCCACAAGAACGGAGCAAGGGTAAAGATTGAATAAATAATTAACAATGTATAAACGAAAATTTTAAGTTTTTTATTATTCTTTTTCATTGTCATCACCCATTTACTTCGTCCGCTTTTAATAGTTTATTGACTATATACGTAACGGCGAAAATAATCGTTCCGAGTACAAATGCTAAAGCTGTTGCTCTGCCCATGTCATTGCTGGTGAAGGCCAGCTGATAAATATACAGTGAGAACGTCAATGTAGAATTCTGTGGACCCCCTGTACCGCCAGAAAGGATAAAGGCTTGGTCAAAGATTTGAAAACAGCCTACTAAACCCATCGTAATGACATAAAACGTAATCGGCATCAGCTGAGGGACAGTAACATGAAGGAATTTCTTAAAAGAATTGGCTCCATCTAAAGATGCTGCCTCATATAAACTGTCCGGTATATCTTGCAAACCTGACAAAAAGACAACCATGAAATGTGGAACAGTGGAAAAGATATTCATTGCCATAATAACCGTTAAAGCAAGACTTGGATTCGTTAAAAATTCAACCTTCATGCCAAATAATTGTTCCATCATATTCGCCATTAATCCATTATTATTAAACAGCCACATAAAAATCAGTGTCATCGCCGACGAAGAGGTTAATGTTGGAATAAACATGATCGTTAAAAAACCGCGGCTGAAATTGATTTTGCTATTTAATAACGCCGCCAATGCCATCGCAATCACCGTTTGAATCGGAACAACAACTAACACATAACGAAATGTATTGGTAAACGAAGCCCAAAACTTCGGGTCTTCAAATATTTTTCGAAAATTATCAAGGCCTATAAACGTCCTTGCACCGGATAAAATATCTACTTTATAAAACATCATGAAAAACGCGTACACGACTGGAACAATTGTAAAGAAAAGAATCGCCAGTAATGCCGGCATCATAAAGGAGTAACCTTGGAAATTCAGATAGCGCCTATTTCCCATCTCATTCACCTCGTATAAAGGAGAATAGAGGGGGCATACTCGATAATCATGCGCCCCCTCTATTCTTACATCCTATTGTTGGCGTGCAATTTCGTCATTTGCTTCTTTCTCTGCAGCTTTCATCGCATCTTTAACTGATTTATCGCCATTTAGTGCCGCTAAGAACTGATTATCAAAGGCACCAGAAATAACTGGGAGGTTCACACCGGAAGACCACACCGTACCATATTTTGCACCTTCAATATGTGCTTTTAACACTTTGTCCTCATCAAGTTTCATGGCATCTGCTACGGACTGGCGAGTCGGGAATGTGCCGGAAAGCTCACTCCATTGCTTTTGCCCATCACCTGTCATGTAATTAATAAATTCTACAGCTGTTTTCTTATGTTTAGAGTCCTTTGAAATCGCATAGCCAACTGTGAATGTCATCGTTTCTTTGTTGCCATTGACAGTAGGAGCTTCTAGTGCTTCATATTTAACCGTTGGGTAATCAGTTTTCAAGGCACTTAATACCCAGTTTCCTTCGATCATCATGACTGCTTTATTCGTCCCAAAGGCAGCACCCGCCCAGTCAACGCCTAAATCAATCTTTGCATTTTTAAGATAGCCTTCTTTATGTCCGTCAATAAGTGATTGTAAATAATCAAGCGCTTTTGGACTAGATGTAAAGTCTGCTTTTCCTTCAGCAGTAACTGGATTTAATCCGCTGGCAATTAATGAGCTCATGTGACGGGCCATCGATGTATCGAACACCATTGCAGCTTGATCTTTTGCCAATTTTCCTTGAAGGGTTTTGGAGAAGTTTAACAATCCATCCCAATCAGATGGAACATCAGCCATCGTGTATCCTGCCTTTTCTAATAAATCCGTGTTCACATACAAGGCAAGTGTCGAATAATCTTTCGGTACAGCAAATAATTTACCCTCATCATCTTTAAAAGAGTTTAATACCGGCTGATAAAAGTCATCCTGATTTTTCACATCGTCTGAAATATCGGCTAACACACCGCTTTTAATAAATTTTGGTGCTGCAAATGATTCCATATAAAAGACATCTGGAGCATTTTTCGCCGCAAATCTAGCTGTTAACGCATCTTGAAAATTATCTTGAATCACTTCGATTTTCACGTTTTTACCAGTCGATTTTTCAAAGCTTTTTACAGTCGTTTCAAGACCTTTGGTTTCTGCTGGAGAAGATCCCCATACCGCTAAGGTAATCGTATCGTCTTTAGCCGTTGTTTTAGTGCTTTCTCCCGAAGAGCAAGCGGTAACGCCGAGTAATAATGAGGTAGCAAGTGCAAATGCAGCTATCTTTTTCATAAAAAATGACCCCCTAAAATGATTTGTTTTACTTATTTATATTAATAATAACTTCTTCAACAAATTGATAGGATTGACCAAAGACCTCTACGACAACATGATCTTTCGTTTCAGATTTAATTGTGAGCGTATCGCCCGTAATTTCAACATGTAACGGACTGCCATGCCAGTTGATTGAAAATCGCAGCTCCCGCCAATGCTTTGGCAAGCGAGGGTTAATACGCAGTTTTCCGTCTAACATCCGGACACCACCAAATCCCAGTACAACTGATTGCCAAATCCCGCCGATTGAAGCAGCATGAACACCTTGGTCGGAAGTATGCATCAATGGACCCAAGTCAATTTCAGTTGCTCTTTTAAAGAGTGAATAAGCCATTTCTTCATGGCCCAAATCATTCGCTAAAATGGAGTGGGTCGATAAACTTAACGATGAATCATGCAATGTTTTCGGCTCATAGTAATCAAAGTTTGCTTGTTTGACTTCTGGGCCGAACTTATTTTCCAAAAGCAAGAACAGAATCATTATATCCGCTTGCTTGGTTACTTGCATTTCATTGACTTGCGCTAAATTGTAGTCACGGAAGAGCGAGCCTACTTTTGCTTGATTTTTATATTTTTCAAGATCGATAATTTTTTTGCTTAAATACGTATCATCCTGTGGTATGACGAGATCCTCTGGCCTTGGCTGCGGCAAATAGATTTTGCCAATTTTATCAGTCCATAATGAATACGCTTTCTCTAAGTCTAGTGTTCTGTCTAAACTTGCGAACAATTCCGGACGATTTTCTTTCAATTCTTGATAATACTCCATCGCCAGCTTCATGTTGAAATGGGCCATATGGTTGGTAAATGCATTATTGTCGACATGCTCTTTATACTCATCCGGGCCAACAACACAATTGATATGGTATTCTTGTTTCGCTTCGTTCCACTCTAAGCGGCTTGCCCAAAATCTCGCTGTGTCAAAAATCATTTCATAGCCATGCTTTTCCATAAATTCTTGGTCATTAGTAATCTGATAGTATTGCCAGACGGCAAAGGCAATATCAGCGGTAATATGCTGTTCAATAAACCCTGACCAAATTTTTGTCTGCTCACCGGTCACAATGTCGACGGCACCCCAGACTGGCGTTACTTCCCCATCCGTCGGCCAAGCAGCTTCCCATGGATACATTGCCCCGTCAAAACCATTTTCCTCTGCTTTCCTTCTAGCACCCGCCAAGCCGTGATAACGATATTTTAATAGAGACTTCGCAATTTCAGGGTTCGAATACGTAAAGAATGGCAGAATAAAAATTTCTGTATCCCAGAAGGAATGGCCTTTATATCCTTCACCGCTGAATGCTTTTGCACCAATTCCCATTCGTTCATCATGCGCCGGTGTCATAATTGTTAAATGGTAGAGTGCAAATCGTAAGGCGAGGAGATCAAACGGATTTTCACTTTCAATATGGAAATTATTGCGATCCCATACTTTTGTTTGCCATGCAGCCGTACTTTCCGTAAATAATGTTTCATAGCCTTTGACGAACGCTTGCCGAAGATTAGTAAGCGAGATTTCGCGTAATTGAACTAAATCGTATGGTTCGTGACCGGCTTCCTTGTCACGGCTCGTATGCACTGTTGTTAACTTTTCTACCGTTAATGTATCGTTCGGCTGCAATTCCGTTTCGTAGTGAAGCCAGACTTTACGACGGTCCATTTCCATTATTGGCTCTTTATCAAGTTCTTTCCCGTTCACCAAAACCTTATGAACAGTATTAATAACTACATCGATTTTCGTTTCCGTTGTTGTTTGAATCAGCTGAACGAAACGTTTATCGAAAATTCTCCGCTCTCCTTCATGGAAATGCTGTGCACCCGAATTCGTCATTTGTGAGTTAATCCCTGACTCAAAGCTAATGACAACTGGATGAGTTAAGGCTTCGACTTCCATTTTCATCCCGATTAAATGAAGATTTTCGAGCGAAACAAATCTTCGAAAATGAAAGCGCAGTTCCTTTCCTTGCGGCGATACCCAATCAAACGTGCGAATCAATTCAGCCGTCTTTAAATTTAACTGTTTTACATACTCTTTCGTTTCGCCAAATTCTAAACTAAAGCGCTTACCATCAAGGCGAATATCGATTCGCGTTACGTCTGCGATATTTGGCAGCTCCGTCACTTCGCTTGTGTCAAATTTATTGAAGGTTCCTGCGACAAAGCAATTTCTCACTTCTTTTAGATAGGGTTCTTCTGTTGTCGAGCGCAGACCCATGTATCCGTTTCCAAGATACATAATCGCCTCGCTTTTCCCTAGACTGTCTTCGGAAAAATTCACATCAGAGACAACCCAATTCTGATGCTCCCCTTTGCCTAAAGAATAGTTCATCATGTTGAAATAACTCCCTTCGAAAACGTTTTAGTTTTCTGGTAAAAAAATTTAAAGATTGGTTTCTCGAATAAACGAAAACGTTTTAGTTTTTGGATAAAAAAATAAATCTGTTTTCGAAAACGTTTTAGTAATCGCTACAAATTTAGTATAAAATGCTATCCTCACAATGTCAAATAATTAATTGCGAAAAAATTATGACATCGGTTGTCGAATGGGACGAGGGGATAGGCTATGTCCCCTCGTCCCTTACTATTGATAAACCTCTTCTCTTGAATGGAAGCCATCCTTAATTATTGTTTCGTCGATGTTGAGCTTGTCCACTGCGATTGGCGTGAGCAGGACAGAAGGTACTTCTATTTTTCCATTGTTGACTTTCCTGTCGGTTTCTATTTTTTTACCTTTCGCTACCTTGACGGCAAGTTCAGCTGCTGTTTTTGCCAGTGACCTGATTGGCTTGTATACTGTCATAATCTGAGTACCTTCGACGATTCGCTTTGCAGCAGCCAGCTCTGCATCTTGACCGGCAATTGGGATTTTTCCTTTGAGTCCCTGTAATTCAAGTGCTTTAATGGCACCGCCAGCTGTTGCGTCATTTGCAGCGATGACTGCGTCGATTTGATTATGATTTGCTCCTAGAGCAGCCTCCATGTTCGCATAGGCATTAGCAGGGGTCCAGTTTTCGGTCCATTGGTCGAAAACGACGGTAATGTCGCCGCTTTCAATGAACGGCTTCAGTATGTTAAAAACCCCCTTTTTGAATAAATGAGCATTATTATCTGTTTCCGCTCCCCCGATGTATACATATTTACCTTTTGGCACCAACTTTGTCATTGCCTCCGCTTGCAATTCTCCTACCCTTTCATTATCGAAGGATATATATAAATCAATATCTGCATTTTTGATTAGCCGGTCATATGAAATGACCTTAATACCTGCTATATGTGCTTTATTCACAATGGAAGCAGTTGATTCGGCATTGAAAGGAACGACTACAAGGACGTCAACACCTTTACTGATTAACTCCTCTGCTTGAACAATTTGTAATGCATCGTCTCCGTCGGCTTCCATAATTTCCACTTTTGCACCTAGCTTTTCTGCTTCCTCTTTGAAAAGATCTCTATCCTTTAGCCAACGTTCTTCCTTTAATGTATCCATTGAAAAACCTATTGTAATCTGATCTTTAGCAGGGGTTTCGCTTTTTGGCACTTTCATAGGAGCTTTAGTTTCAGGGTTAATATTGCCGCCATCGCAGCCCGTGACAAAAAAAACGAAAGTCAGTGTGAGTGCGATCAGCCTTGTTCCGATGTAAGCCCGTCCCATCTCTTTCTCTCCTTTTCAATCAAGCCTAGATGCTTTTATCTTTTTTCCGAGGAGTGTACTCCGATACTCCTTTGGAGAAACGGCACACATTTTCTTGAACACTTTGCTGAAATAATTAGGGTCGTGATAGCCTACCTCAAAGGTAATTTCTTTGATACTTTTCTCAGGATCAGCCAATAGTTTTTTAGCTTTCTCAATTCGGCATTCAGTCAGTAAGTCTATATAATTGACTCCCAGCTTCTCCTTGAAAATTTTACTTATATACATCGGACTCAAGCCGACCTTCCTCCCCAGCGCATCCAAAGAAATATCCTCATTAGAGTGTTCAAAGATATATTGTTTAATTTGATGGATTGTATCTGCTCCGAGCCTATCAAAGTGATTCACGTACGACTTCATCATGCGGTCTAGCATTTGTGTCGTTTCCGTACGAAGCTGGCGGTAATCAATAGTTTGATAGGAGAATAGCGGCGTTACTGACTCTACTCCCATTTCACTCATGACCCTTGTAATCATCCAGAGTACTTCAAGCACCCGCTGCTGCGTTAGTAACAAATTAGCACCTTCGCTTTCGTAGCATTGAATGATCTTCAAAACATCCTTACGAATTGGCTCCCACTGCCCGAGACGAATTTGATCTAAAAACTCTTTTTTGTGATGGAGAACTTGAAGACCATTGTTCAAATCACTGAGAACAGGTACCTCGGAATAAAAACGGAACTTCAGCGGAAGTGACGTGTCAATAGTAGCGATAAGTGATTCCTGGTAGGATTGACGAATCTGGTCCAGTGAACCGCAGGTATTCCCTATTCCGACAAACCAGCCAGTAAGAAGGCCGTTTTTTGCTACGGAAAGGATTTCACGAGCAAGAGTAGCGGCTTCCGACCTGAACGATTTTTCCGGCTGCCGGAACACAATGATGGGAAGTTGGTTTCCGTACAACGCGCCGACCCAGCCGCTCCTCGTCTTTCTGACTTTTTCTTTAATGGCAGAATATAAGTTTTCCGAACCTGCTGGTAACAGAACAATCATGACAAACATCTCATTCGTGGATGGATTGTCCAACATTTCTACAAGCATACTTACATGAACTTCATGTACATGATCAAACAGCAGCTGGGTAACCACATCGGTTTCAACAAGTGTTAATGTCTTTTGAAGCGCTTCCTTCTCAAGCCTGCTTTTCAGATGTGATTGTCGCTCTTCCTCAACCTGCTTTAATACCTTACCAATTGTCGCTTTAATGTCGCTAGCTTTGCTCGGTTTAAGCAAATAGTCCTTAACCCCCAGCTTAATCGCCTGGCGCATATAATTAAACGTATCATAGGCAGTGACCATGATAAACTTAATATGAGGATACTCTGCCGCGATTCGTTCAACCGCTTCAAGCCCGTTCATCCCTGGCATTTTAATATCCATTAAGATGACATCCGGTGTGAATTCCGCTGCCATTTGCACTGCGATATCCCCGTTTTTCGCCTGTTCGATGGCGAGTTCCGGGTAAGCTTTTTCTAAAATGGCTTGCACCCCTTCACGCTCTATCTGTTCGTCATCAACAATCAGGAGCTTTAGCATGCTTTTTCACTCTTTCTTGGTATGTTTATGATTACTTTCGTACCATGGCCCTCTTTACTTACGATATCGATTACGTTCACATAGTCGTAGAAGAAACGCAGACGCTTTACAACGTTACTAAATCCAATCCCTGTAGAATGACCTTCTGTTTGGATGAATTTCTCCTCTAGGATTTGTTTAATTGTATCCTCTGCCATCCCCACGCCATTATCTTCAATTTCAATCCTAATCTGTTCATTTCCATCGATAATCCGAATCCATATGACTCCGCCATCCGGTTGGGGTTCAATTGCGTGAATTACAGCATTCTCGATGATTGGCTGTAAGGTTAAGGCTGGAATCTTAACGTGCAAGCAGGATTCATCTACTTCCATAAAAAAAAGTAAACGATCTGTAAACCTTGCCTTTTGAATATCCATATATTTCCTTAACACTTCGACTTCCTCAACCAGCGTGACAGATCGGTCAATTCGCTTTAAATTGTAGCGTAATAATCCAGCGACGTTCACGAGCAGATCGCTCGTTTCTTCCGAGCCTTCAAGATAGGCCTTCTTTGAAAGGGTATTGAGCGTGTTAAATAAAAAGTGTGGATTGATTTGACTTTGCAGGCTCCGAAACTGGCTTTCCTGCAACAGAAGTTTATTCTGCTGCAGTTCACGCTCAAGCTGCGCCTTTTGTTTGATTTCCAAAATTAAATTATTGATATTGATCCGCATTCGATCAAACGTCCTCGCGAGAAAGGCTATTTCATCATTGGTTCCTACGTTAATTTGCAAATCAAACCTGCCTTTTGACAATTCATTTGCCGCTTGTGTCAATTTAAATACCGGCTTCGTAATACTCAATGACATCCTATATGTAACTAACAGAAGCAGGAACGTTATCAACAGTAAAAGCCATATACCCAGTTTCATGACTTCTCCGGATTGTTCGATAATGCCGCGATAGAAGCGGTCATACGATTTAAGATCTGTGTCGATTAGTGTAAGCGACATCTCAGAAATGTAACTAGAGATACGCATAGCCTCACTGAATTCTTTCACTGAAGCTTCCGTATCTTTCTCTGAATAAAACAACAGTAAACGGTTCGATGTTTCAATAAGACTATCAATCAAATTAAGATAATTAGTCAATGTGAAATTATTCTCTACATTTCTTAGCGCATAAACTCCCCGTTTCGCTGTTTGAATTTCCTCCTTACTTTGATTAAGACTGTCTAGATTCTTAGCGGACGGCATCAGCATGTAGTTGTTAAGGTCTGTTATCACATGCTGACTTGCACTTGTGACTTCATTGATACTTAAATACCGTTGCAGAATTTTATTATATTGTTGTTGAGTTTGATGGTTATATATGGTTAACCCAATCCAAATAACGGACATTATGAACAAAACAACTGTGGTGAGTATTAATATTTTCTTTTGAATACTGATCATAAGGCGTCTTCCGCTTTCACAATTTTAATATCAGTAAAATAACCGTCAATATTAAGCGGTACCGTGTCACCGCTTAACCATTCTCCAATAAGCTCTACACTAATCTCCCCCATCTTCTCAGGAGACTGCTCGATCATCGCGTCCAGCCGCCCCTGCTTAAGCAATGTTAACGATTCCGGACCATCATCAAATGTATAAAGGTGATAGTGTTCCGCCTGATAGCGCTTTCTAATTTCTTGAGCCATCGCCCCGGCGGCATTCGCATTAACGACTATAAAGGCATTTACATTAGGTGTTCGATTAAGCACGTCCCGGGTAGCGGCCATAATTTGCTCTCTAGTATCAGTCGTTTCCGCATTTATAATTTTAACGTTTGGGTAATCCTTCAGAACGGTTTGAATTCCACGGAGCCTCTCTGTTTGATAATATACTTGATGGCTGTCGTACATGAGGACGGCCGTTCCTTCTGAACCCACGTCTGTAAGCAATTGCTGCGCAATCATTTTTCCGGCCAGATATTGATCAGAACCAACGTACGTTCTTCTAAGACTTTCCTTCATTGGAACATCGTTCGCAACTGTAATGATTGGAATTCCATAAAACGAAGCTTTGATTCTCGTTAATTCTTTAAATTCGGCAGTATCGAGCCCTTGGATAATAATGCCATCCACCTTTGAGTGGATCGCAATTTCTATTTTCTTCAAGAAATCTTCTTGGTTGTTTCCATAGATTCCCCAAACTTCAAGGCTGATTCCATCCTTCTTAGCTTGCTTCCTGGCACCTTTACCGACCTTATCCCAGAAGGGGGTTTCCATATCTTGTGTGATTAGCACAAGACGGTGCTGCTCCTGCCTGTGGTCGATTGCTTGAGGTAATTGCCAATCGGAGCGAAAAACTTTTTTTGCTGATATGAATGTTAAATAACAAAGAATGATGAAGATCAAAGATAATATGAGAATACTAGTTTTCCGCACGAAAAGTATCTCCTTTACAAAAGTAATCGACTAAATTCATCATATCATCTAACTGCCATTCTTCAATATAATGGTATAAATTAAAAAAGAGGAACTTTTTGGGTCCCTCGGTTTATACTATTAAACTATCTCTTTTTCCGTGTCATTACATCAAAAATAACAGCTCCTGCTAATACTCCGCCGCGAATCATGTACTGATAGGAGATTCCGACTCCGAGTAAGTTCATTCCGTTCGTGAGGGCAGCCATAACAATCGCACCAATCACAGCCCCAGTTACTTTACCAACTCCACCGGCAGAAGATACACCACCGACGTATGCCGCGGCAATGGCATCAAGTTCAAATAATGTCCCTGCAGTTGTCGTCGCCGATTGCAAACGTGAAGTAAATAGAATACCTGAAAGCGCTGCAAGCATTCCCATTGAACCGAAGACAATATAGGTGATTTTCTTCACATTCATACCGCTAAGATGCGCTGCTTCCGGGTTACTTCCCACAGCATAGATATGTCTCCCAAGCACCGTCTTTGTTGTAAGGAAGTGATAGATCACAACAATCAATACCATGATGATGACCGTCCAGGAAAATCCGTTATATCCTGCGAGAATCCACGTAATATAAGCAATAATTGCTGAAACAAATACAACCTTCAGAGCAAAAATCTCTTTAGAAATAACTTCGAAGCCATACTTAATCTTGTTTTTACGTGTTTGTATATCACTGTAGATATATAGTAAAATACCTAAAAATCCAACAATCAGCGAAAGCAAATGAAGACCGTTCACTTCGAGAAGTGAAGGTATATATCCGTTTCCGATCATATTAAAAGCTTTATCCTGGATAATAATCGTACCTGTTTTTTCGGTGACTTGTAATAGGGCGCCTCGGAAGATCAGCATCCCTGCCAAGGTTGCGACAAAGGCAGGTATGCCAACTTGGGCAACTAGGAAGCCGGTGCACAGTCCAATAATAATTCCCAAAATAAGAATGATAGGAATCGTAATATACATAGGGACTCCTGCATGCATAAGGAGAATAGCGGTAATGGCGCCGAGGAATCCCGCTAAAAATCCGATGGATAAATCAATATGCCGAATGACAATAACAAGTGTCATTCCGACTGCCAGTACAGCAATGTAACCGGTTGAATCGAGTAGATTACTTAAATTACGAGAAGACATAAATAGTCCGTCCGTCATAAAGGAGAATGTAAGGAAAATAACAAATAAGGCAATATACATTCCGTATTCACGAATATTTTCACTGAGTAGGGTTTTTAGTTCCTTGAATAAGTTCATTCGTTTAACCTCCTATTTCGTTATTGCGTAGCAAGCTGCATTATTTTTTCTTGGTTGGCCTCTTCAACCTTCATTTCACCTTTAATTTCACCTTGAGCCATGACATACACGCGATCACTCATTCCGAGTACTTCACCAAGCTCAGAAGAAATCATGACAATGCTCATACCTGCTTCAATTAATTTATTCATCACTGTGTAAATTTCAAATTTTGCACCTACGTCGATTCCGCGGGTTGGTTCATCCAATATTAGAAGCTTTGGACCAACAAATAACCATTTACCTAATGACACTTTCTGCTGATTGCCACCACTTAAATTCCCTGTCATCTGCTCCAATGACGAGGCCTTAATGGTAAGGGAGTTTTTATAGTTTTCTGCTATTTTGATTTCTTCATTGTCGTTTATGACTCCCTTTCTCGAGATGCCCTTTAGATTGGCAGCCGAAATATTACTTTTAATATCTTGTATTAAAAACAGCCCATCGCCTTTTCGATCTTCCGTTACATAAGCGATTCCTGCTTTGATTGCATCACTAGTGTGTTTAAGCGTTGTTGATGTTCCATTCAATACTAAATCTCCGTGCAGCTTATAGGACTTGGCATTGCCGAAAATACTAAGTGCAAGTTCTGTTCTTCCTGAGCCCATCAAACCTGCAAGTCCGACGATTTCGCCTTTTTTAACATGAAGATTTACATCTTTAATGACTTGTCTGCCTAATTGGGGATCATAGCAGGACCAGTTAGATAATTCGAGAATTTTCTCGCCTGCTTTTTTCTTTTCTCTTTTTGGATAAATGTCATCGATTTCGCGCCCAACCATATTTTTAATGATAATGCTCTCCTGAATTTCTCCTTTTGCGGCATCCAACGTACAGATTGTTTGTCCATCCCTGAGCACAGTCGCCTTATCAGCAATGGAGATTACCTCTTTCAATTTGTGTGAAATCATGATGCAGGTGATTCCCTGTCTTTTCAGTTCACCTAATAACTCAAGAAGATTTTCGCTGTCATCCTCATTGAGAGCGGCGGTTGGTTCATCCAAAATTAGGAGCTTTACGTCTTTACTTAACGCTTTGGCGATTTCGACAAGCTGCTGTTTTCCAACACCCAAATCTTTAATTAATGTATCAGGATTTACATCCAGCTTTACTTTTTCCAGCATTTTCTTCGCTTGAACGATAGTCTGGTTCCAGTCAATAATTCCCCCGCGCTTCACTTCGTTACCTGCAAAGATATTTTCGTAGACTGAGAGGTCAGGAAACAACGCCAGCTCCTGATAAATAATTCCGATGCCAGCCTTAACGCTATCACTAATTTTGTTAAACTGCTGCACAGCACCTTCAAAAACGATATCACCCTCATAGGTCCCATAAGGATGCACACCGCTAAGTACTTTCATCAGTGTCGACTTCCCCGCTCCGTTCTCGCCTATTAAGCAGTGAATCTCACCTTTTTCCACTTTAAAATTAACATCGCTAAGTGCCTTCACTCCGCTAAAATGCTTAGAAATTTGATTCATTTCCAAAATGTACTTACTCATCCTGCTCCCCCCTTACAAAACAACGGTTATAATTGCAAAATAGTGATAGAGAAACTATCACTATTTTGCAACCACCTTTGCTTTAGCTTTTTACAATCCTTTAAAGTCGCTTGCTTTGTAGTAGTCTGAATCAATTAGTTCTTTCTTCACATTTTCTTTATCCACAACAATAACATTCGTTTGTTTTGCATTAACCTTAATCTTGCCATTATCGTATGTTCCAGTTGTTTCAGGTTTTTTTCCATCTAGAATCGTAACAGCCATCCCCATTGCATCCTTAACAAGCGTACGAACATCCTTGAAAACGGTCATGGATTGTTTGCTGTCAATTACGTATTGAATCGATGCTTTTTCAGCGTCTTGACCTGTTACCACATAGCTCTTAATATCCCCGTCAGATGCGAATACATCAGCGATTGAACGTGCTGTTCCATCGTTTGGAGCTAATACAGCTACATCACCTTTTAATGCCGCACTTGCAGCTGTTAAATGGGTTTGCGCTTTGTTTTTTGCATCGTTCGCATCCCAGTTTGTGGTAACCTGACCTAAAATTTTACTTAATTCTTCACGTGAAAGCTCTTGCTTCTCTTTTAGACCTTCAGCTGCACTGGAGTTAGCCACTTTAAATGTTCCATCAGCGATTTTTGGCTGAAGAACGCTCCAAGCTCCTTGGAAGAACAAGAACGCGTTATTGTCAGAAGCCGCGCCGGCATAAAGATATAATGGCATATCTTTACCTTTTACATGGTCAATCAAGTATTGCCCTTGTGCTGCGCCTACTGCGACGCTGTCGAATGTAACGTAGTAATCAACAGCATCTGTATGTGTGATTAAACGGTCATATGAAATAACTGTGATTTTCTCTTTTTTCGCTGCTTCAACTGCAGCTGCAGCTGCATCTCCATCTTGCGGGCAGATAATGAGAACCTTAATGCCTTTGTTAATGAGTGTTTCAACGTTCTCTTTTTCCTTAGCGGAAGAACCTTGGCTGAATAAAATTTCTGTCGTATAATCTGAGCCTTTTAAAGCATCTTTAAATCGTTGTTCGTCCTGCACCCATCTTGGCTCATCCTTTGTCGGCAATACGATTCCTACATCAACTTTACCTGCTTTACCACCGGTTTTGCCGCTGCAAGCTGCTAGCATGCCAGTGAAGAGCATGACTGCCATCATCAAAGAAAGCATTTTTACTAATTTTTTCATTCTGGTTTCCTCCGAACTTTATTTTATGACTACAGTTCAATTATATCTGGGTGGAAATGTAATGTAAGCGGTAACAAAGGGTATTCTTTTATCATCATCTGCAATTTTTTATTCTGGGACAATGTGGCAGTCCCTAATCTCTAACTAATTTGCTTATTCCAATTCATAAAGTTGTCTACGACTTTATGAGGAATGCTCCCATGCTGTTGGATAGATTTCTGATAGTTGAAAAATAATATAACCTAGATTGAATCGCAGTATATTACTGCTGCATCAAGTTGGATGAGACTACTTTAGGTGGAGGGTCTTTGGATGAGGTTTTTTACGGCGTTACTAATGATGATGGCATTTTTTCTAGCTGGATTTCCTTCCATGAAGGAAGCAGCAAGCAGCCGCCAAAAAGACGGGCAGCCTATTGCTGTTCAAGGAGCGATGGACATCGAGATTTCTGTTCTTCTTAAAGAAATGGGTCAATATAAACAAGAAACCCATGGTAATTATAGCTATTATATTGGAAGAATAAAAGGGATTCCCGTCGTCATTTCAAGAACCGGAATCGGCATGGTTCATGCAGCAGCTTCAACCGCGTTACTGATCGAACACTATGATCCAAGGGCAATTATTAATCAAGGAACGGCA
This sequence comes from Neobacillus vireti, assembly GCF_001026695.1. GTDB lineage: Bacteria > Bacillota > Bacilli > Bacillales > Cytobacillaceae > Neobacillus > Neobacillus vireti. Next base: position 204,180 of record NZ_LDNB01000014.1, on the reverse strand, counting down.
GGAGGACATGATCCGAATCTCCGTGTATTTGATTCCGTGATTGGTATGGAGGTGATGAATATCGGCAGGCTTAGCTCGGAGCGTTTAGGAGAGGGCCAGGGAATTCGTCCAAAAACATGGAAATTCGTCAAAACAGAAATGAGAGAAAATGGGGAAATAAAAGAGTATGCCTCCTTTAAGAGCAACCCCAGTCTTGTGAAAGCAGCGTTACGTGCCGCCCCTAAGTATAAGTATGGAAAAGTAGTCATCGGGAAAGTCGGCAGTTCCGACTTTTTGAACAGGGAAGTAGACCGAATTCACTGGTTCCACAAGAAAGCAGGTACAAGTGTGGAAGAAATGGAAGCCGCTTCAGTGGCACAAGTAGCAATAGGCTTCAACATTCCTTTCCTATCAGTCAGAACAGTCTCAAACTCTGAAGTTTCAGGTGATAAAATAGAAGATTTAGAAACCGCCGGGCAATATTGCGCCGAATTTGCCGTTGAGATTGTCAAGACCATGGGGAATGGCCCCTTTTCCAGCTTGGCGAATTAATGAAATATTGATCTTACTACCACCGAACCAGATCAAATATATTTACCTCTGAAGAAGCAGATGCATGTATTGCAGATGCTTCTCTTTATTTTGGATAGTTTTTAATCAGTTTCGGAACGTTTATATGCTAAGTGCATAATGTATTTTTAATGAAATATGTAGTTAGGAGTGCAGATATGGGAGTGATTAGAACAGATGAGTGGTTACACGATTTATATCATAAACCAATTGAAATATGCGAAAAGTTAATCGTACACTTTGAGGATGCTTCAGCTTCCGAAATCTACGATTACTTAACTCAATATGGAATGTATTATCCTCTCAGGAACGGAAACATGGTAGTGAAAAAGTTACAAAAAAATAAAGTATGGGAGATTGTACAAGAGGAAAACCTACGACTTCAAAAAGTGTGGGAAGGACCAAATATCCCTATTTATATTTTTCCATCCGATATACTCAACAGAAAATTAAAACAGGACTTTAACGGAAAATCAGGTTTGGCCTTCAAAGATAAACTACTTTTATTTATTTCAGAGGATAACTTTGAAAAGGAAATAAGGGCATTGTTTACACATGAGTATAACCATGTTTGTCGGTTATTCAAGTATCAAAAAGACGAAGATGATTACGTATTGTTGGATACAATCATTTTGGAAGGATTAGCTGAAAATGCAGTACGTGAAAGAATGGGTGAAGAATTTTTAGCTGCGTGGACATCCTATTATTCCAATGAAGAACTAAAGAAAATGTGGAATAACATAGTGTTCCCAAATAGAAATATTCTAAAAAGTGATATTAAACATCAAAACATATTGTATGGATTACGTTTCTATCCGAAAATGGCAGGATACAGTGTTGGATATTATTTGGTTAAGAATTATATTGAAGCAACTAACAAAACAAGTAAGGATCTCCTTAATATCAACACAGATAATATTGCTCAAATAATAAGATAGTACTATAAAACGGAAAATAAACAGACGAAAAAAATTCTCGTCTGTTTATTATTGAATCAAGAAATGATCAAATTATCGCTACCAAAAGAAGAAAGAAAGTACTGCTATTGAAGCAATAAAACCTAACGCGATTCCAGCGCCAAAGCCCCAGCCCCAGCCTCCATAACCAAAACCTCCTAGGTTTCTAGGACGCCCAAGTGGTTGAAGAAAAACTCTGTCTCTGGAGACACGATGTATGATTCCCCTATGAATTCTTCCGTCATGGGTTCTGATTTCAACAGCTCTACCCATGTGTCTATGACACATTCCATAATAATGTCCAACCGACATTTTTTCACCCCCTATTACTTATGAACCATACGACATTATACGTATATAATTTATAATCGTTATGGACAAGTATAATAGGGGATTAGTGGAAATATTAAATCTGTCTTCTATAAAGCCTAATTGGCACGCCGGCTACTCCCCAATTTTCTTCAGGAACCTCATTTATTAACACTCTATAGTTTCTGGGGCATTTCCTAATGTTCTGCTCACAAGAGATGTAACTTCTGAAATCAATTGCCGCTTTAATTCTGCAGATCTGCCTTCAATTAGATGGACTTGAATGATATTCATGTTTTATGACTCTATTTTTATCATTTCCGGAACATTATCCAAATTGCCATACGCTGTGACTAAGGTTGCCATATCGAAAACTGCGGTGAAGTAATGTTGCTTTTTGGCTATCGTCTGCTGCTCCCATCGCATAAAAAATAGGGATAAAGTGTTCTGACCCATATGGAGGTACAGCAATTTCTGCATTCGGAGCCAAAGAATCGTATTTAAAAAGTGTTGTTAAATCCCATTTCTCCAAATGATGTGCTAACCAATCTTCAAATTCTTGTGCCCATTGATCAACCTGTCCATTGTCATTCCACTTTACCGCTCTGAGGTTATGCACTGTACCTCCACTGGCAATTACTAAAATGTCCTGAGCTCGCAATGCTGACAAAGTCTTTCCGATTTTATATTGCTCTTCTGGGGTAAGTCTAGAATTGACGGACATGGAGATGACTGGAATATCTGCATTTGGATAAAGTAAGCGGAGAACAATCCAAGCACCATGATCCAAACCACGTTGTGTATCCAATTCAAAAGATACTCCACTCTCAGTAAATAATTCCTCTATTTCTTTGACAATTTGTTTATCTCCACGAGCAGGGTATAGAATTTTGTAAAGTGCTTCATCAAAGCCGCCGAAATCATAAATCGTGCTATATTGGTCAACATCGCCAACCTTTTGAACGTTAGATTCCCAATGAGCTGAAAATAAAATAATCGCCTTAGGCCGAGGCATATTCCGCCCCAATTGAGTTAAAAATTTTGTATACTCATTATTTTCGATTGCAAGCAATGGTGCACCATGAGCTACAAATAATGATGGCATCATCTAAATTTCCTCCCTTTGTTTTTCTTTATTTTTGTACATCATTTAATAGCCATGTTTGAAAATCTTGTAGATTTTTTTCACTTACCGTGTGCCCTTCAGAATACGTATTAAACGCTACAGGAATACCTAACTTACTGAAATATTCGACATTTTCTTTACCCCATTCAAATGGCAGAACCTGATCGAATTCCCCATGTGAAATAAAAACAGATAGATTTTTACCAGGATTAATAGTGTATTCTTCTTTTACAAATAGAGGAATATATCCACTTAATGCGACAACACCTTTTATTTTGTTACCCAGTGTTAACGCTAAAGTCATAGAAACAATTGCTCCCTGACTGAAACCTAGCAGGAATATTTGGTTTGAATCCAGCGGATATTGTTCAGATGCATAATCAATAAAGTGTGTTAATTTATCGATCCCTTCATCGAATATTTCCCGATGTGGATTACCGTAGCCCTGGATAGTAAAGTAAGCGTACCCAGGCCCTTGGGATAGATGCCCCCTTATACTAAATATATAAAAGAACTCCTCTAACTCATCAACTAATGAAAGCATGTTTTGTTCATTACTGCCAATCCCATGCATGACAAACAATGCAGGATACTTCTTCCCAGGAATAACATTCTTTGGGCGACGCAGTTCATAAATCATTGGGGTTTCCATTCAGTTTCCTCCTTGTATCCAACAAATGTATTTTAATTCACAAATTCCATGGGGAAACTCCCCGCTTCCCTATTTTAGGACTTTTTGGCGCATGTAGTCTAGGTGGAGGTACATTTGGTGGAAGGCTTCCTGTTCCTTTTTGTTTAGCGAACTTTCAATCGCTTAGTACTCAAGCCAAATATTGCTTAATAATAATCAGGATACGTTTCTAGCCAATATTTTTCACCTGAAAACATTGTTTATTTGTTGGATCTCAGTCATCGGCTACCGAACGTCCAGTTTGTTCTTGGCTTCGGTCGCTTATAACCTTTATAAGAATGCGTTTCAGATTATTCGGCTCCATGCCTCAATGAATTTATCCACATGCTAATTTTTTATAATTTCCGGGTGAACGATGAAAAACGCTGGCGGATCATTACGGGAGCCTAATCACATATTTTTATATAATCCGTGCCTCTGGGAATCTTTCTAATAACGCCTTAATTGTATTAATTTCTTCGTTGCCCTCTAAAACTCCTCCTTTTAGCTTAAAGTCTCATCTCTTAACACATCGAACACTCATTCTTATTATAATGAATCAAAATATTCTTAAAAAAGATATTAAACTCCAAAAAAATAAAAAAAAACCGAATTCCACCCCATACTTAAAAGTAGGGGCTTCCTTCGTTTTAATATGGTGAAAATGGGACACGGAGCCTGTAAACTGTCCCTCTGTCCCTGCTTGATTTCTTGAAAAATTATATGTCTTTTGTACCTTTCACACCATTGATGGAGTAGCTTACGGTTATTTCCGAATTTAAGGAATGGGAGACGGAACAATATTTGTCTTTTGATAATTGAATCGCTCGGATAACCTTGTCTTCCTGCAGGTCTCCATCAAACGCATAATGAATGTTTATCGTTGTGAATCTTTTGGGATGGTCTTCGGCTCGTTCTCCCTTCACATCCATTTGGAAGGCGGAAGGCTCTAGGCGCATTTTATGCAAGATTGAGATAATATCCATTCCTGTACAGCCTGCAACTGCCTGCAACAGTATTTCTGTTGGTCGCGCGCCCGTGTTCTCTCCCCCCACTTGCGGGTCCGCATCCATGTTAAATTCATGCCCGGAGGGAGTTACCCCCGAAAATGCCATTTTCTCTTTCCAGTTAATTGTAAAATCCATATTCATACCCCTTTCCCGTTTTATTCTAACCAATTAAAGCATTCCCTATTTCCAATTACCTGGATGGCACCTAAAACTGAGTATCACTTAAGGACAGTAATCAGGAAAATGTCTAAAACGATGAGCCTATTTTGTAATTTTCTTTAAATCAGTGATTATTTCTGGAAAATGAGATTTTTGAAAGCCATACTGGTTCACAATCTTCCCATTTTGATCGATTAGATAATAACGAGTTGAATGAATCACCTGATTGGAAGAGTTCGGTTTTTGGATCAGTGTATGAAATTCTTCAAGTGCAAATGTTTCGATTTCCTTTTGCCCATACCCAGTCAGCATATGCCAGTTTGCTTCATCTTCCGTAAATTTTTCCATATACCCTTTTATTTTATCAGGCATATCCACAGTTGGATCAACACTGAACGAGACAAATTCAACGGGAAGTTTTTCTTTTTTGATGGCATCACGAAGGGCCGCCATATTTGCTGTCATCGGGGGACAGACAGTTTCGCAATTCGTAAATACGAAGTCAGCGATCCAGATTTTCCCCTCTAGGTTTTGCGAGCCAAATGGCTGCTCGTTTTGATCTGTAAATGTAAATGGTTTGATTTGATAGGGTATATCTTTGTTCATTCCGCATGCTGTTAACAAGATGAACGATAGCAGGAGGATAAGTAAACATATTTTTCTCATAATGCTTGTTTCTCCTTGGGAGGTGTATCCGTTTCGACACACCCTCGAATTGCCGAGCTATTCTTCATAGAAAGCGGGAATCTGGATCATAACGACCGTCCCCACCAAAGGATCGCTTGTTATCGAAAAAGTCCCATGATGCAAGGCAACAATTTGCTTCACGATCGAGATACCTAATCCAGACCCTCCGGTAGATCGGGTACGTGCCTTGTCTGTTCGAAAAAAACGTTCTCCGATTCGCGGGATATCTTCTTTATTAATGATATTCCCTTTATTGGTAACACGAAATACCATCATTCCAGCTTCTTTTCGTAACTCTACCTTTACTTCACTTTCAGGCGGCGAATATTTTACCGCGTTATCAATAATATTATAAAATACTTGCTCCATTCGCTTCGTATCACCACTAATAATAATGTCCTCTTGAATGTTCATTTGGGTTTGAATATTTTTTTGTGTCAAGCGTATCTGAAACAGGTCGATCGTGTCGTAGAGAAGCTGCGCAATCGCAATGGGTTCCTCTTCTACTTCATACAAATTTTCTTGCAAATAATTCAAATCTATCAAGTCATGAACAATTTTGTTTAATCGCTCCGTTTCTTTTTCAATTGTCGTTAAATAACTGTCAGCTTCCTCTTTAGAAGAATATAAATTTTGTTTTAGTGCTTGTGTATAACCGCCAATATACGTTAATGGTGTCCTTAATTCATGAACAACATTTGAAATGAACTCTTTTTTCCGTTCTTCTTGCTGTTCCAAGGATGAACTCATTAAATTGAAAGCTTCCGCAAGTTGACCGACTTCATCCATTTGATCTGGGGCGAGCCGATTTGAGTAATTTCCGTTTGCTACCTCTTTAGACAGTTGTTGAATGTCCGTTAATGGCTTGAATAGGGAATAACGAATTCGATTCACGACAATAAACAACAATAGGAAATAAACACTGCCTACAAGAATGAGGATGGGAATACTCCCTTGAAAGACTTCTTGCATGGCCGCTAGCGGGACATAGATAAATATCAGCCCAATCAGACCTTTATCACTCTGAATCGGAAACACTGCCCCGACAATATTTCGGTCCATTTCTTTTACATGACCTTCTTTTATAATATAGTTTCCCTGTGCTAATTTTTTCTGGTCACTTTGTTTGATCAAGTGTTCACCGTCAATGTTATAAGGAAAATGATCATCAAGCTGTTCAAAATTACTAACGACAATCACTTCATATTCAGAAACAACGTTAAACCAATGGATTTTATCAATGATTTCATCATTTAATGACCCATAATGAAAATGGGAGGCGGTATTTTCTCCTTGATAAATCACCGAATCACGGATGCTTTTTAAGTATAACTCTTTGTAAAGAAAATGAAGGAAGAGAAAGGAAAATAAAATCGTGCAGGCAATAATCGCTATAATTAGGACAAATACTTTCTGACTGAGAGTAAACTTCAATGTCTTCACTCTTTACACCTCAAATTTATAGCCTTTACCCCAAATGGTCTGAATAAGACTGCTATAACCTTTTAATTTTAAGCGCAATGTCTTAATATGTGTATCTACCGTCCGTTCACTGCCCGTGTATCCATAGCCCCAAATCGAATGTAACAGTTGTTCTCTTGAAAACAATTTTCCTTTATTTTTAGCCAGTAAATGAAGAAGCTCATACTCTTTTAGCGTTAAAGACAGGGATTGGCCATCAAGCATGGCTGTATGGGAGTCAATATCTAGAATAAGCGGGCCAAACATGAATCGAGTCGCTGGCAGCGAGGCAATCTTTGCTCTCCTTAATACCGATTCTATTCTCGCTAGAAGTTCATCAGGATGAAACGGTTTGACGATATAGTCATCGCCTCCAATTCGTAACCCATACACCTTATCCCATTCCTCTCCTTTAGCCGATAAGAAAATAAGGGGAATATCTTTAATTTTTTTCATTTCTTCCGTAAAAGTAAAACCGTCCATATATGGCATCATGATATCAACAAGGATTAGATCCGGCGCTTTTTTATGGATTTTTGAAAGAGCTTCTATTCCGTTAGCTGCCTGTACAACGGAATATCCTTCATTTTGTAAAAATGTTTTCACTAATACTCTCATCTGTTCTTCATCATCTACGATCATAATCGTAATATCCATCCAAGATAATTCCTCACTTTTTAGTTAGTAATATAAGTATCATACCTAGCTTACCAATAACTTGTGAAGTTTTATTGAATGAATTAACTATGGAAATGTCAGGGATTTTCGAAATAACAAGAGAAGTTTGTTTAGAGTAAAACTGAGATAAAAGAGCACTGTTGATTTTATAACCTCGTTGATCTTCGATGCAGGCGGCGAAGACTCCTGCGGGAGTACGGGGCTGGTGAGACCCCGCAGGCGCTAGCGCCGAGGAGGCTCACCGGCACGCCCTAAGGTGCGCGAAGCCGCCTGGAGCGGAAATCAACAGCCCATTTTAAGACACCAAAAAAAAATAAAAAACTTCATTTTTATTTCACAAATGCGCTTTATGATAAAAGATAGCTAGATAATACAGGCAATCATCTAGAAGACTATTAATTTTACTAAGAGGAGAATATGAAATGAGAAATCCATTAAAGAAAATGTTAAAGGTCTTTTTACCAACATGCTTAGGGCTGTTTTTGTTTGGTAGTATCGCTAGTGCACATGTGACCGTAGCACCTAAAACTTCAACGACAGGCGCTTGGGAAACGTATACCGTAAAAGTCCCAGTTGAAAAAGAAATTCCAACAACAAAACTCACCATGAAAGCACCAGCGGGGGTAGAAATTATGTCCTATCAACCTGTACCAGGCTGGAAGTATAGCGAGGAAAAGGACGCGGCTGGAAAAGTCACAACATTTACATTTGAGGCAACTGGTGAAGGCATCCTGCCCGGCCAATTCCAATCATTTATCTTTGTGGCCAAAAACCCTGATCATGCTACGAAAGCAGCTTGGGATGCTTTTCAATACTATAAAGACGGCAGCGTAGTGGAATGGACTGGTGACGAAGGTGCAGATACACCTCATTCCATCACTGACATCGTTGCAGGTACGTCGACAGATCACCATGATTCACACAGCGCTACCCAGCAAGATGAAAAAACGAAGACAGAAGAAACGAAAACCACATCTGACACAACTGATTCACTACCATTAATTTTATCGGTCATTTCTGTTTTATTATCTTTAGTAGCGGTTATCCTCGTAATCCGTAAAAAATAACGAATCAACTCAATCGACTTAGATATAAACAAAGCCTTGATCTTCTTATGAAGAATCAAGGCTTTGTTTATTTTAATATATCTAGAAAAATAGTCGTTCCGTTAACCAGATACCACCAAGTAGGAATGCTACGGCAGAACAAACGTTTACTGCTCGAGTAGAATATTTCCAACGTCGAACAAAGTATAGCAGTGGTAACATGACGCAAACAATGGCAAGCTGAATAAATTCGATTCCTAAATTAAAGCTGAATATATCAATGGCTAAGTTTTTTGCTGGTAAATCCATTCCTTTTAATAGGTCAGCAAAACCCATACCATGAATTAACCCAAATACAAAAGTGATGATCCAGCGGCTTCTCACTTCTTTACGGACAATATTTTCTATCGCAACATAGCAAATGCTTAAGGCAATAGCTGGTTCCACGATGCTTGGAGAGATGTTGATGATGTTAAGAACGGTTAATGTCAATGTCAAACAGTGTGCAATCGTAAAAGAAGTAATGACCGCAGCATATTGTTTAAACGTTTGCCTAGCGATTAACAGGGAGAATAAAAATAGTAGGTGATCATATCCGGATAAAATATGGTTCATACCTAACTGGAAAAATGATAGTATGATACATCCCCTTTTTCGTCACATTATGTCGAATAATGTCTATAATACCACAAAATATTTTTAATTTTGTAATCTCTTTGTAAATAATTTTTAAGATACACAAAAAAATTTCTTGCTTTCATGGATGTATTTGTTATCCCGTATTTGATGGTGCCTCGTATAAAATACTTGAAAGATAAAACTATTTATACTATGATTGACTTTAACTTAAACATCTACATATTGTTTATTTTTTTGGAATTAAAACTATATATTGTATTTGCCTTAGGAACAGATGCCGTTAACGGCTTAATAGGGAATCCGGTGAGAATCCGGTACTGCCCCCGCAACTGTAAATGCTGACGAAATGAGCAGACCACTGTATAAGTAAGTTTATGATAATAAGCGCTTATATGGGAAGGGCTCAAAAGTAGAGTGACGCATAAGTCAGGAGACCTGTCTTTCTTAAGTTGTTTCACTTCTTCGGGGATTGAGGAGATGAACGGTGGCAGCAAAAGGCAGGATGTCTATTTTTTCCTTTTGTTTAGTGATCCGTTTCATCCGCTCAAATCCCTTGAGCGGATTTTTTTGTTAAAGGGGATATGACGATGACAACAAAAGTAAATGATGAAATTCAATTAGTATTAGATTGTATCAAACGAGCTTCAAAAAAATACCAATTGGATACAACCACGCTTGAAAAACAAATCAGAGAAATGGACGTACCGAAGGATGAAGTCAACCAGCAGGCACTCCTCTATGCCATCAATCAGATTGCCATGGATCAGCCGGATTGGACCTTTGTGTCGGCTCGGTTATTTTTGAATGAATTGTATCAAAAGGCGGCCAAGAACCGCGGATACGACCACACCTTAAACTACGGAGATTTTTTCCACCTCATTAAACAATTAACAGAAATCGGCATTTACTCTAGTAAACTACTAAGCAGCTATACGAAAGACGAAATCGATGAATTAGCTAGTGTGATTGACCCCGAACGGGATACTCTATTTACTTACATCGGGTTATTTTTACTAGCGGATCGCTATCTTGCTCAAGATCATGAGCGAAATGTTTATGAATTGCCGCAAGAGCGATTTATGATCATTGCAATGACGATCATGCAGAATGAACACTCGGCTCACCGCCTCAAGCTTGTAAAAGAAGCATATTGGGCCCTAAGTCATCTCTATATGACTGTTGCGACGCCAACACTTGCGAACGCCGGCAAAAGTTTCGGCCAGCTATCCTCTTGTTTCATTGATACCGTTGACGATTCCCTTGACGGTATTTATTTAAATAATTGGGATACCGCGAGGCTGAGTAAAGATGGGGGCGGCATTGGCCTCTATTTTGGAAAAGTCCGGGCACTTGGCTCCGATATTAAAAAATTCAAAGGCAACTCTTCAGGGGTGGTTCCGTGGATAAAGCTGGTCAATGATACTGCGGTAAGTGTCGACCAGCTAGGTCAGCGCCAAGGCGCGATTGCTGTGTACTTGGATGTCTTCCATAAAGATATTATGAACGGCTTTCTTGATTTGAAAACGAATAATGGTGATGAACGCCGTAAAGCTCATGATATTTTTACCGGTGTGACCATACCCGATCTTTTTATGAAAAAACTGCAGGAAACAGATGAGAATGGCAGGAGTATCGGTGAGTGGCATACCTTTTGTCCCCATCAAGTGAAGCAATATATCGGCTGGAAGGATGATAACGGGAACCTGCTCGGACTTGAGGATTTTTATGATGAAACCGATCAGCATTATTTTTCAAAAAAATATGAAGAAGCCGTGAATCATCCGTTGCTGCCAAGGAAAACGTACCGTGCGATGGATATTATGGCCCGGATCATGGTATCCCAGTTGGAAACGGGTACCCCCTATATGTTCTACCGTGACGAAGTAAACAGACAAAATCCCAATAAGCATTTGGCTGGGGCCGGCCGCACCTCGATTTATTGCAGCAACCTATGCACCGAAATCGCGCAAAATATGTCTGCGACAACGATCGTAAACGAATATCAGGATGATGACGGGAACATTGTAATCGTTCGGAAGCCCGGTGATTTCGTGGTTTGTAACTTGTCTTCTATTAATCTCGCAAAAGCGGTCCCGGCTAAGGTGCTAGAGCGATTGATTCGCATTCAAGTAAGAATGCTGGATAATGTGATTGATTTAAATACAATTTCGGTTGGACAGGCTCAGATAACAAATCAAAAGTTCAGGGCCATTGGTCTCGGAACGTTCGGATGGCATCATCTGCTTGCCCTTGAAGGCATTCACTGGGAGTCCGAGGCCGCGGTGGAATTGGCTGACCAACTGTATGAGGACATTGCTTACTATACAATCCGCTCCTCTAAAGAATTGGCAATCGAAAAAGGCGCCTATCGGGAGTTTCAAGGATCTGAGTGGCAAACGGGGGCCTATTTTGAACGGAAAAATTATCGTTCGGAAAGATGGCTGGAGTTACTGGAGGAGATCAAGGAACATGGAGTCCGCAACGGCTGGTTAATGGCCGTAGCTCCTAACTCATCAACCGCGAAAATCGGCGGCTCTACAGATGGCATTGACCCCATCTATTCGGTTGAATATGCGGAGGAGAAGAAAAATTTTAAATTCAAAGTCACTGCCCCGGACTTGAATCATAAAACGTACCTGTATTACCGCCGGGCAAGACATGAATTAGATCAAGTATGGAGCATTAAACAAAATGCGGCCCGCGGGCGCCACATCGACCAAGGGATCAGCTTCAACCTTTATGTTCGCCATGATATTAAAGCCAAAGAATTACTGAACCTGCATTTGGAAGCTTGGAAACATGGGCTAAAAACAACGTACTACGTTAGAAGTACCTCACAAGCAGAAATAGCAGAATGTGAAGCGTGCCAAAGTTAAATAGGAGGTTTTTTCAGATGGATATTCATGCACCATTAGCAAAAATAAAATTGTTGAACCCGGAGTTTCCTAATAAATCAACCGGGATCATTAACGGCGAGTCTTCCGGTCTGCTAAACTGGAATGATATTGCTTACCCGCAAATGTACGATTTGTATCAAACATTATTGGGGAATTTTTGGAAGGCGCAGGAAATTAATATGCAGGATGATATTAAACAATGGGAAATGCTTAGTGCGGCCGAGAAAGATGTCTTTTTAAGAATTAATACGCAGCTTGCCTCGTTGGATAGTCTGCAAACACCAACGATGACACAAGTGATGGATTATGTGACCGATTCCAGCTTTAAAGCGATTTTTGCCGTCATCGCTCAGCAGGAGGCAGTCCATAATGAATCTTATTCTTACATCCTTAGCTCACTTGTCCCGTTAAGCGAACAGAAGGCACGGTTCAATCAAGCGAAAAGTGACCCCATTGTGCAAAAACGAAACCAGCTGATTTTGCAGGCATATGAAAGCTTTCGTGAAGCCCCTACTCCGCAAAATTTGTTTCAATTAGCGGTGAATTCGATAAATCTTGAGGGGATTTATTTTTATGCGGGATTTGCCTTTTTCTATCACCTTGCCCGTCAGCAAAAAATGCTCAAGACGAGCACAATGATCAGCTACATCCAGCGGGATGAAATGCAGCACGCTTATTTCATCGCCCAGTTTATTCGGATTCTGTTAACAGAAAATCCAGAATTGAATCATCAGGGAAATATCGACTATGTTTATAAAACCATTGGACAAGCTGTCGAGCTGGAAAAAGAGTGGGCCACTTTCATCCTTAAAGATATTACGGGAATTGATTTGGACGAGTACGATAGGTATACGGAATACTTGGCAAATAAACGGCTGCGCCAGCTTGGTTTAGCGAATCTGTATGAAGAGCAAGCCAATCCGATGCCATGGATTCATGTGTTCAGCGATGAAATGATGAACGGAACCAAATCTGATTTCTTTGAACAAAAATCACGGACCTATGCGAAGGTGTCGAAATCGAACGGTTTCGATGAACTATGAAACTTGCCATCGTGTATACCTCAAAAACGGGGCATACCGAAGAACTCGTCCATTTCATTAGGGAATTATTCTTGGAGAAAAACATAGAGGTACATCTGTTTCGTGTTGAACATTTCCCTCTGCAGGATTTATCTGCATTTGATGCGGTCGTAATTGGAACCTATACATGGGGAGATGGGGAAATCCCTGAAGAAATGCACATCCTATATCGATCATTTGAAAGCCAGGATATCAAGCATGTTGTGACGGGTGTTGTCGGAACAGGCGATAGCTTTTATCCCCAATTTTGCGGTGCAGTCGATGCCTTTCGCGACATGCTCTACGTTCACAGCAACTTAGCAGTCACACTAAAAATTGAAATCGCCCTACAAACAAAAGACCATGAACGATGCCAGAGATTCGTTGAAATACTTTGGAAAAAACTTAAAAATGGTGTCAGGCACCATTTGGCAAAAACTTGAAAATAGTAAATTAACGCGGTGAATTATTAATGAAAGGGAATAAAATAAAAGGCTATCGAAAGTTTTTCGACAGCCTGAAAAGCCAACTTTAATGTTGGCTTTTCTCAAAAAGTTTATAAGGTTTTGGTTGGTGAAAATAGTTAGGCTTTATGATTTCATTATTATATCGTTTATGAAAAATGTGCGTTGCCGCAGGTGCTAATGGCGGAATGAGCCAAGTCCAATTACCAGTAACCGGCCTTTCCATTTCTAGTTCTTTTTCCTCGAATTTTTTAAACTGTTGAGCAGCCGTATGATGATCAACAATACTAACCCCATCTTCTTTAAAAGAATGTAAGACTGCTGTATTCATTTCTACCAGTGCCCTGTCCTTCCATAACGATATATTACTTTTCGTATCTAACTCCATTAAAGATCCAATCTTCGGAAGAAGATTATACCTATAATCATCAGCAAGGTTTCGTGAACCTATCTCAGTGCCCATATACCAACCATTAAATGGAGCTGCAGTATAAGTAATGCCACCAATTTCAAGCATCATATCCGAAATAATAGGGACTGCATACCATTTCAGTTGTAAATCTTCAAACCATTTGTAATTTGGATGACGAAGTGGAACTTCAAGAGGAACATTATCTGGAATTTCAAACATTTTTGGGCTATTATCGTTTATTTGTATGACTAATGGTAGGATATCAAACTTCCCAAACTTGGGTTCCCATCCAAGATTTATACAAGCCTCGGTAAAAGCTAAGGAGTCAGGATCCCCTAAAATGCCTTGTTCAGTACGATATCCTGCGTAACGAATCAATTGATGATTCCATATTCGTACCTTTTTATTAGCAGCTTTCTGTGAAAAAATAGTAATAGTAGGTCGGATACGACCCTTATTCGTCGCAAACTCCATGTGCTCGATTAATGCGTCAAAAATCGCCTCTTCTGTATTTAAGTGTCTCTTATCAATAACATTTAAATGATCCCAAAATAATCTTCCAATACAACGATTACTATTACGCCAAGCCACTTTTGCCCCATATTCAAGTTCGATAGATGTGTGTTCATAAAAACCTTGGTTTCTTATCTGTATATCAATTTCATTCAACCTATTTTCTACTTCCTGATCAGTTTTATTTAGTTCCCTATAACAGGCATGAATAAATTCCATTGCTTCCTTAAGTAAATCGTAATTCAAACTAAAGCCTCCTATTATCATTGATGCCCTAATAATATCATAATGGAGTCAAATAACAGAGTAACGGCTTTTAAGGGATAAGATACTGTTAGGTAGAATGATAGTGTTATATAGTCTGGAGGAAGGTATTAGAATTCATACTAGAACATTTATTCTTGTTAGGATTAAGGATATCTGGTACTTTTCCATTGGAATAGTACCGGATATCCTCCATTCTGTCAGAAAAAAACGAGAGGTGTGTCAGGCTCCGACCGCATTTTTTCCCGTTGATTTAATATGATACATGGCGGTATCCGCACTTTTTAATAGGGATGAGGGGGTATCGCCATGTTTAGATATGGCAATGCCAATGCTGGCCGAAATCCTCAAATCATGTACTTTCAGTTGTAACTTCTTCAAGATTTCCTGCGCTATTTCGGTTGATCTTTCTTTGCCTGCCCCCACGAACATGACAACAAACTCATCGCCCCCAAGGCGGCTTACAAACATAGAATCATGACAATGACAGCACAAGTTTAACTGATTAGCTACTTCTTTTAATATGTGATCGCCCTCTTCGTGACCATAGGTATCATTCACTTTTTTAAATCCGTCTAAATCAACAAACAACAGGCAAACAAATTGTTCGCCCTGTAAAGCTTCAGATAATCTTTCCATGAAATAATGGCGGTTTGGGAGACTTGTGAGAGAATCATACAAGGCTAAATGCTTTAATTTTTGATTCAAACTTTGTAGCTGCATTTGTTTTTCGGTTAGTTTTTCCGACAATAGTCCAACACCAATCGCGCACAAAAAAGTAACGATGGCCACACCCACATGGAGTGATAATTCTTGGTTGATTAATTCCGCCATCCGCAAATATTTTTCATAAATGAACCAAAGAAGATGATAGATATTAACCGTCAATGCTGCAAAGAATCCACCGGCAAATCCTAAATAATAGGAAAAAATAAAGCAAGGAATCAGCAATAAAAACCAAACCATATCATCAATATAAAACATATCCAATCTAGCTAAAAAGCCTGGAAGGACCGTTAATACTATGCACAGCCCTAAGATCATTTTAGGCATTCTTTGAAACGATTCCCACTTAACACTTAACGACATCATGTTCTTACCCCTTCGATTCCTGTATTATCTTTGATATTATCACATTTTGTCGAAAATTGGAGTATAAACAAATGAATGACAATAATTACAGAACTATCAATAAATGTGATTAATCAAAAAATTCCGTTGCCCTATTTACAGATCGATTCGTTCAACTGGCGGCTGACACTTCTTACTAGTTGCTTTCTAGTTGCATTATCACTGAATATAAATTACAATTAATGTATAAAAATTCACACCCATTTTAGAAAAATAACCATCTGGAGGGTCAATCATGATACAGACAAAATTAATAGATTCAGACCTCGTCGCTTGGACCATTCAGCAGCGCCGGCATTTTCATATGCACCCTGAGCTATCAGGACAAGAATTTAAGACAGCTGCTTATGTTAAAGAGAAGTTAACTGGATTTGGTATTCCGATAGATTCACGGTTTTCAGCACCAAATGTGGTTGCCTTTTTTAAAGGATCGGAAGGAAACAAAACCATTGCGCTTAGAGCCGATATGGATGCCCTTCCGCTTCATGAAGAAGGCGACAACAAGCCGTATATTTCAACCGTACCCGGCGTTATGCACGGCTGCGGCCATGATGGACATACCGCAACCCTGCTTGCGGCTGCCAAATGGATGAGTGAAAATCCTCATCTCGTAAAAAACAACATTGTCTTGATTTTTCAAAGCTCTGAGGAAGCCTCGCCAAGCGGAGCCCAACAGCTTGTTAAAGAGGGGGTATTGGATGGAGTCGATGCCATCTATGGCATTCACTATCTTTCCGGTATGCCTCTTGGAAAAATTGGCTTTGCCACCGGATATGCCATGGCCTCGAGCGATGATTTTGACATTACGATCGAAGGAACAGGCGGTCACGGCGGCTATCCACATCAAACAGTGGACCCAATCTACATCGCCACCCACCTTATTCAGGCGTTTCAATCTGTTGTCAGCAGAAGTTTGAACCCGCTGCATGCAGGCGTGATTTCGTTTGGCGGGATGCAGGCAGGCAATTCCTATAATGTCATTCCCGAAAAAGTTACACTGCAAGGCACGATTCGGGCCATGTCGTTTGATGGAGCAGAGTTGATGCACAAAAAAACGGCTCAATTAACGGAATCGCTATGCGCAAGCTTCGGCGCAAAAGGCCACTACCACTTTATCGAAGGAACACCGCCATTATACAATCACCCGGAGGCATGTGCAGTGGCCAAAGACATCATTGTAAAATCCTTTGGCGAAGATGTCTTTCTGGAAAAGGATCCAGTAATGGGCGCTGAGGATTTCTCCTATTATTTAAAGGAAAAAACCGGAGCTTTCATCAATGTTGGCATGCAAAGCGAGAAAAGCCAATACCCGCACCACCATCCCAAATTCGACATCGACGAAGCCGCCATCCCAGCGGGAATCGAACTAATGATCCAATTAGCATTGAACGCCTAAATTCACTATGAATATAGTACAAAGGGTGTCAGGCACCATGTGAAAATTTCACATGGTGCCTGACACCCTTAAAATTTATTTGAGTTCCATGTTCATGATTTCTGTTTTTCCGCTTATTACTTCAGAGATGTCTCCGTGGTGCAGTTCCTTCAAAATCTCAGAATTGGTTATCACTACTGGGGTAATGATATTGGTTGCCTTTTCTTTGATTAACTCAATGGAGAAGCTGATGAGCTTTGTTCCGGCTGCTACTTTGTCACCAATCTCAACAAATGCTTCAAATCCTTCGCCTTGCATATTCACCGTATCAAGTCCAATATGAATGAGGATTTCCAGCCCCTGCTTTGTTTTAAGTCCGATGGCGTGCTTAGTTGGAAAAATGGAGATAACTTCACCATCAACAGGCGCAACGACCATCCCTTCTGACGGTACAATGGCAATCCCATCCCCTAACATTTTTTCCGCAAACGTTGGATCTGGCACTTCTTCAATCGGGACGAGCCGTCCTGTTACAGGAGCTAAAATAGTTTCTTGTTTTTTCGTTGAAGTTAAACCAAATAACTTTTTAAACATCATGCTAATCTCCTTTTGGATTGTATTGTTAACTTGGAGGATTCCTTGTAGAAAAGGGATACCGCTGCTTCAAACGGTATCCTGCCTATTCAGTAATTTGAAATTGCTAACTCAAAAAATTGTCACATACTGGTGTCAGGCACCATTATTCCGATTTTCCTCTATTTCTTATCGCTTCGACTGTTTGGAGATACATCGCTTCTCGATCTTTTTCTGAAAGGAAGTGCAAACTGATTCTATCAATCAGGTATAGGGTGCTCATATCCAGTCCCGTTAACAAAAAGTTGTTTCTTAGTGGATGCACCGTCCACAAGACCTCATCCGATAATTCTGTCAGCGGGGTTTGCCCAAAGGCGGTAAAGGCAATCAGCTTTGCTCCTTTGTCCTTGCCCATTCCAACGGATTGCAGCAAATCGGGCGTTTGACCTGACCGTGAAAAGGCTAAAATCAAATCTCCCTCTTGCAGCAACGTGCTGCGAATAATCATCAAATGCGGGTCTGTGACTGCTTCCGAAATAAAGCCCATCCGGCTCAGCCGATAATTCAACTCTTGTGCCGCCAAACCTGAACTTCCTAAGCCATAAATGAAAATTCGCTTGGCTTCTTTCAGATAATTCAACACCCTGGAAAAAGGCTCTGGATCCATTAACGACTGGACATCTGCCAGCATATCACGATAAGAAGCGAACAATGTCTGTTCAATTCCTTCCGCTTCCTTAGCTTCAGAACCACCGGCCAGCTTCACCTTCATTTCAACAAAATTTCGGCAAGAGACCTTTTTGGCAAAACGAGTGATCGTGCTGATGGAGACACTTGCAGCATCTGCCAGCTCCTGGATATGGCTGCGGGAGACCTCTTCCGGATTGGCCAGAATATAGTTAGCAATATTTCTTTCTTTATCAGATAAGGATGAGTAAATACTCTGGATCTCATTCAACACCGAAGACATCAATAACACCCTTTTTACTTTGGAATTTGAGCCGCAAAGCGGGCCGTAATTTGCTGCGGACGTGTAATTGCACCGCCGACAACAACGGAATACACCCCGAGTTCAAACGCTCTTTTCAACATTTCAGGGCTCATAATATTTCCTTCCGCTATGACAGGAATGTTCACTTCTTTAAGAACATTTTTTAAAAAAGCAAAATCATTCTCATATAGTTTACTCCCATTTGTTTCTTTTGTATAACCATAAAGGGTTGTACCTACGCAATCAAATCCCAACTTTTCCGCATTGACAGCTTCCTCAATCGATGAGATATCCGCCATTAACTGGACCGCTGGATTTTTTTCACGGGCAAAAGAAACAAGTTCTTCAAGTGATAAACCATTTGGTCTGTTTCTCATCGTTGCGTCCAAGGCAATCATTTCACAGCCGCTTTCAATCAATTCCTCGATTTCCTTCTTCGTAGCGGTAATGAAGACTTCACTATCGTCATAATCCCGTTTCACGATGCCAATCACTGGAAGGGAAACCTCTTCTTTTATTGCCAGTATATCTGCTTTTGAATTCGCTCGGATTCCAACGGCACCACCTTCTTTAGCCGCAAGCGCCATTTTTGACATGATTATTGAGCTATGAAGGGGTTCCTGTTCCAACGCCTGGCAGGAAACAACGAGACCTCGTTTAATGTTTTCTAGCATATTATTCACCCACCAATTCTTCAACTTCATTTTTAATAATGGTGACTTCTGGTCCATAAATGACCTGAACGCCGTTTCCTTTTTTCACGACACCTCGTGCACCTGTCTTTTTCAAAATATCATCACTGACACGTCCCGCATCAGTAACTGTCACACGCAAACGAGTCGCACAGCAGTCAACATTTTGCAGATTTTCTTTTCCGCCAAGTCCTTCGACAATTGCTTGAGCCCGTTCACTTTTAGTTGTGACATTCACAACTGTTTCGCCTGCTTCTTCTCGTCCTGGTGTTTTGAAATTAAATTTCTTAATCATGAACTTGAATGAGAAATAGTAGACGAAGAACCATGGAATACCAATGACCGGAACCATGAGCCAGTTTGTTTTTGCCGTGCCTTGTAAAACACCGAATAAAATGAAATCAATAAATCCGCCTGAGAAAGTTTGCCCAATTGTAATTTGGAAAATATGAGCGAGCATAAATGCCATACCATCCAAGAACGCATGCAAAACATAAAGTGCGGGAGCAATAAACAAGAATGAAAATTCAATTGGTTCTGTGATTCCTGTTAGGAAAGAAGTAAGTGCGGCTGAAGCGAGTAAGCCGGCAACTTTCTTTTTGTTTTCCGGTTTTGCCGTATGGTACATCGCCAAGCAGGCACCAACTAAACCAAACATCATCGTAATAAAACGCCCGGACATGAACCGTGCAGTACCAATATAGAACTTATGTGTCTCAGGATCCGCCAGCTGGGCGAAGAAGATCCGCTGTGTTCCTTCGACAAGCTTGCCGTCGACTGTTAACGCGCCGCCAAGGCTGGTTGTCCAAAATGGCATATAGAAAATATGGTGCAGACCGAATGGTCCAAGCATCCGCAGAACAAATCCATAAATGAACGTGCCAATGTAACCTGTTGCCTCAACAAGGCCGCCCATTTGAAAAATTCCCTTTTGAATAAATGGCCAAACAAAGAAAACTGCTACACCTAGAAAGATGGCCGCGAACGAAGCAATAATCGGCACAAAGCGCGAACCGCTGAAAAAGCCAAGGAACTGTGGAAGCTGCTTTTTGTTATAGCGATTATGCAGCCATGATGTCAAGATCCCGACAACCACACCACCGAAAACACCTGTTTCAAGTGTCTGAATGCCAAGCGTCATTCCTTGGCCAACCGCTGCAGGGTTTTCTACATTCATTTTGCCTGTAATCGTTAACAAAGATGATATCGTTGCATTCATCACGAGGAATGCTAACACACCTGCAAGACCTGCTGTTCCTTTATCTGTTTTCGCCAGTCCAACAGAAATACCAATGGCAAACAGCAATGCCAGGTTGGCAAACACCACCGAGCCGGCGCTAGACATAATGGTAAATATATTTTGCAACCAAGAAATATCTAAAAACGGATAGGCTTTAACCGTGTTTGGGTTGGACAATGCTCCACCGATTCCGAGCAACAAACCCGCTGCCGGAAGCACTGCGATTGGAAGCATGAATGACTTACCAAATTGTTGCGCTTTCTCGAAGAAACTATTCATCAAACTAACCTCCAAAATGAAAATTATTTTCATGTGTTAGTATAGAATATTTATTTATAAAAATCAAGAAAGGGTTTTCAAATTTAGCTACTATTCCATAGGTAAGTTTTGGAAAAGGTAGAAGCATGGGGACGGTTCTTAATTGAAGAAAAAAGAAGCAGGAGAACCGTCCCCTTGCTTCCTATGCTTGCCTGTTTTCTAGCCTGCGTGCGATTAATGATAAACAATAGTTGACGATAAAGTACATGAATACAACGACAGCAAAGATTGGAAAAATGTAATTTATGTTTTGGGCATAGATGATTTGGGCATTGTGCATGAATTCCGGTAAAGCAATCACTACGCACAATGAAGTGTCCTTCAATAACGAGATAAATTGGCTGACAATCGGAGGTACCATTCGCCGAAGTGCTTGTGGCATGACAACCGTCCATAATGTTTGGATATACGTTAACCCTGAAGAACGGGCTGCTTCTTTTTGTCCTTTATCGATGGAATTCAAGCCGCTTCTTACAATCTCAGCGAGCATCGCCGATTCAAACACAGTCAATGCCGCTATCGCCGCAGTCGAGGGGCTTAGCTTTAGTCCCACTTCTGGCAGGGCAAAATAGGTAAAGAAAATGATGAGCAACAGCGGCAGATTCCGAATCGTTTCAACAATCACTGCCACGACCTTCGATAGGAACGGAATTTTCGCATAACGTAACGTCCCAAATACGACTCCAATAATAAAGCTTAATATAATAGAAATAAAGGCAATATAAAGCGTCACCTTAAACCCAGCAGCGAGGAATTTTAAATGATCGAATGAGAGAGCTCCTGCAATATCCATAATTCCCCCTCCTTAATTGCTTCTAGCCAAGCGTCTTTCCAAATAACCAACGCCTAGACTTAATGGTATTGTTAGAACAAGATAAAACATCGCTACAAAAATATATACAGGAAATGTAACGAAGGTACGGGAGGAAACAAGGTCACCGAAGTACATTAAATCTAAACCAGCGATCATTCCCAAAATAGCTGAGTTTTTTACAAGATTAATAAACTGGTTGCCAATTGGTGGAATGACTATTTTAATAGCTTGCGGCAAAATAATGGTCCTCATCGTCTGCAAATAAGTGAGACCTGATGATCTTGCTGCCTCCATTTGCCCTTTCGGTACAGATTGTATTCCAGCACGAATCGCTTCCGCAATAAATGAAGCCGTATAAATGGCAAGGGCGATCGTACCTGCCACAAATGCGGGTAACGTAACACCGATTGCAGGAAGACCGTAATAAAAGAAGAAGGCTATGACGAGAAGAGGAATATTTCTGATAAACTCAACATATGCGCTGCCAATCCAATTTAAAGGTTTAATAGGCGCGATTCTCATAACTGCTACTATCACGCCAATAATAAAGCTTCCAAGCAAGGCAATGATACTAGCCAGCACGGTATTTTTAAATCCTTCTAAATATGTATCCAAGTTATTGAGCAGTATTGAAAAATCAAGCAAAAAGATCTCCCTCCTTTTTTTAAGAAGTGGCAAGGAATGAGCATGGTCTGCTCATCCCGATATCAGTAGCTGTTAGTTGGATCTAATCCATTTTTTGTGAATTTCATCGTACTTTCCGTTCTCTTTCATCTTTTTCAAAGCGCTATTAATCGCGTCGACTAATTCTTCATTTCCTTTTTTAACCGCAATTCCGTAAGGTTCATCTGTAAAAGTACCACCGACGAGCTCATAGTTTGAATCTTGGTCAACCATTCCATAAAGAATGGAATCATCTGTCGTTAAGGCATCGCCCTTGCCAGCTTTCAATGCTGTAAAGGCTTCGGTATAGTTTTCAAATTCTAATACAGTAGTGTCTGGAGCTTTTTGACTGATATTTATCGCCGATGTTGAGCCTTTAACCGCAAGAACCTTCGTACCCTTTTTCAAATCTTCAAGTCCTTTGATTGGGCTTCCCTTTTTGACAAGCAGTGATTGTCCGGCATCAAAGTAAACATCTGAGAAATCAGCTTCTTTTTTACGTTCTTCTGAAATCGTCATCGTTGCGACGATTGCATCAATATCGCCATTGTTTAACATTGGGATACGGGTTTTGGATGTAACCTCTTTAAACTCAACCTTTTTCGCGTCCCCAACAAGGTCCTTTGCCAGCTCTTTTGAAATATCAATATCAAAACCTTCTACTTCACCGGTAGATGGGTTTTTAAGTCCAAATAATCTTGTATCATACTTTACACCGATGACAATTTTGTCTTTTGATTTAATTTGCTCCAAAGCATTTTTTGCTGAACCTGACGTTTCTTTATCTCCCCCTTTGCCACACGCTGAAAGCAGCATGGAAGCCGATAATAAGAGAACTCCCGCAATCTTACTAGTTTTACTCTTAAACATAGTAATCCCCCTAGTTTTTAATGATTTAAGATACGGCTGAGAAATAGGCGCGCTCTTTCTTCTTTTGGATTCGCGTAAAAATCAGCCGGTTTTCCCTGTTCAAGAATTTGCCCTTGATCCATGAATATGATGCGATCAGCAACTTCTCTCGCAAATCCCATTTCATGGGTAACGACAACCATCGTCATCCCTTCTTTCGCCAATGCTTTCATAACATCCAGCACTTCACCAATCATTTCCGGATCTAGAGCAGAAGTAGGCTCATCAAACAGGATGATTTCCGGTTTCATCGCAAGACCTCTTGCAATCGCAACTCTTTGCTGCTGGCCCCCTGACAACTGAGCTGGATAGGAGTTTGCCTTTTCTGGTATTCCTACTTTTTCAAGATAGGATCTGGCTACTTTCTCCGCTTCCTCTTTCGATTGTTTTAATACCTTTATGGGTGCCGTCGTAATGTTTTCAAGAACGGTCTTATGTGGATATAAGTGAAAATGCTGAAATACCATTCCAATATTTCGCCTTAACTGATTGATATCCGTCTTTTTATCATTCACTTTCAAATCGTTAACGGTTAATTCTCCGTCCGTGATTGTTTCGAGCCGGTTAATACAGCGAAGCAGCGTGCTTTTCCCTGATCCAGAAGGTCCGATGACAACGACTACCTCCCCTTTATTAATTTCTAGATTAATATTTTTGAGAACATGAAAGTTCCCGAAATATTTGTTAACAGAATCAAAACGAATCACGCCAATCCTCCTTCCTGTTGTTTTTTTATTATGTATGCGGCCTGTCGAATTGTCTTTTGCCACCAAATTACGACCCTTTTGAATTGAAAAACAATTAACAGGTATATAGACATATACCTTTATTTGCAATTTGGTAAACATCAATTCGGAAATTTTTGAATATTACCGCTAAACTTAATCATTTTTTTGTCGATTGGTCTTCGACAAAATTTTGGACCAAGCGAAAAAAGGGACCAGTTCCCCTCTGCTTAAAAGCAGCGGAGGACTGGCCCCTTTTTATGACTCTTACTTAAACTGCAACTGCGGAAAAGCTTTTTGCAACTTCTGCTACTTTTGCTAAACCATCTGCAATGATGGTTTCAGCTTGTGCTGGCGCTGCAGCATGACCTTCGATAATAACTTCATCAACGATTTCCATCCCGAATACGCCGCCAACAACATTTTTAATGTAGGTTGCAGCCATTTCCATTGGTGCTGCCTCTGGTGTAGAGTAAATACCACCGCGTGCACTTAAAATAACGGCTTTTTTATCAGTCATTAGGCTGACCATTTGGCCATTTTCGTCATATTTAAAGGTAAAACCTGCAGCATATACATAGTCGATGAACGTTTGTAATTTAGCAGGGATTGTTAAGTTCCATAATGGGAATGCAAAAACAACCACATCTGCTGCTGTTAAAGCGTCCATTGCTTTTTGTTTAGCTGCTAAAATCCGTTGTTCAACGTCATTCAACTCTTCACCTGATTGCATTTTACCAAAAGCATTGAATAAATCTTGACCAAAGTAAGGCATGTCTTCCGCAAACACATCGTAAGTTGTTACGTTCACACCTTCTAAGTTCTCCATGAAAGTTTCATACATTTTACTTGATACAGCTTCTGAAGCTGGACGGTTATTTGCTTTTACTACTAAGATGTTCATTATATTAAAATCTCCTTTTGTTTATCTTTGATGTGAATATCTCGAATTAATAATATATTACACAAGAATATTCGTCAACTGAAATACTTATGGGAAGAAAACTAGTATTTGGAATAAACACGTTAATACGGAATATACATGGTATCACTCATTTTTTATAGATAGGGTGATTGTTTTGGAATTAGAAGAAGTGCATTACAATGGGAAGCTTTATACAGTTATTTATAAGTACACCTCCGGGTATTGGGAAATTAGGGAGAATGGCAATAAATTTAACATAGAATTAGTCCATGAATCTGAAGTAGAAACAGTATTGTAAAGGAAAAGATCGCCTGGATGGGCACAAAAATTGGGGCGAGTCTCCTCGTCCCTAGTTTCTAAAAATATCCTCTAATATTAAAGCGGCTGCGCCCATTATGGTTGATTTTTCTTTTAGGCTGCCTGGGATGATGGTTAGGTCTTTTTGAAATACTTCGATGGCGCGACTTCTAGCAATGTTGGCTGATAGTTCGATCATTTTTTCATATTTCTCGGGAAGTTTCCCGCCAATAATAATCAGGTCTGGATTAAAATAATTGATCACATTTGTTAGGCCAATCCCAAGATAGTTCGCTGCTTCTTCGACCACTTCGATGGTAAACCGATCTTTCACTTCTATTGCTTCTAATATGTGAGAAAACGAAATTTGTTCAATAGCGGGATAATGATAACTTGTTTTATTACCTAGTTGTAATCCTTCCTTCACCTTCTTCACGATGGCAAGGCCAGAGGCTTTTAATTCCAAGCACCCGTAATTTCCGCAATTACAGCGAGGCCCAAAGCTATCGATGGTACAGTGGCCGATTTCACCAATCCCAAACCCTTTATTAGTAATCAGCGTTCCATTTAAGATCACGCCGCTGCCAATCCCTTCACCGACAAACAGGTAGACTAGGTTTTCAGCCTCTCTCCCTGCCCCAAACCACTTTTCGCCCAGTGCCGATAGATTGGCGTCTTTTTCAATTTTGATGGGGATCTGAAATTCTTTTTCTAAAATTTTCTTTAAGGGAACTTGTCTCCATAGGGGTAAATTGGGTGGTGAGACGACCTCACCGGTTATCGAGTTAATCGGCCCCGGGATTGAAACCCCAATCCCGACAATTTTTTGATAGTCAATACCTTCCTGCTCAATTAGCTCCATTATTCCTTTTTTGATAATCTCGATGTATTCATCTGGCCCTTTTATGACCGGAGAATCCAGGCATAATTCACTAACCAGTACGGTATTAAAGGTAAATAAACCAAACCTAACCTTTTCATCAACGGTAATATCGATTCCCATTACATACAAGGCTTCCGAATTCAATTCATATAGAATCGGCTTTCTGCCGCCGCTTGACAGTCCCTCGCCGCATTCCTTAATCATGCCGTTCTTGATTAACCCATTGATAATATTTGAAATCGCCGCAAACGTTAATTTTGTCTCATCAGCTAGTTCAGCTTTCGTAATCCGGCCCTTTTTCCGAATAAAATCAAGGACTTTTATTGAATTCATCTTTTTCGTAAGGTTTTGCTCTACATATTCTTTCATACAAAATACCCCGCCTAACAGATTATGTACATGAATTAATTTTATTTAAAAAATCATATGACAAACTATCCGGCACCAATTATCCCAGCGTTTTTACCTAGCATTTTATCTTTCAAACTTCTATGACCGCAAACCTTAGAGATTTTTAAAACCAGAATGCCATAGGAGTAGATGACCCCCTACGACATTCATGGTCAGGTACTGCGATTTTATTTTTTCAAAATCTAATCACTTAATCTCTTGATAGTAATACAATCAGTTGATTCGCATCGGCAGATAGGGCCGCTTTTGCCTTTGGAGAAATTCGGTCCTGTAAACCTTTATTATTAAGGTGCTTCAAGAAATCTTCCAGATGCTTAATTGCCTGATCCTTATGCTCCTTTTTGAAATGATCAAGCGATGTGGTTAAACTGTTGGTCAATTGTACAGCCATTGGACCTGTTAAGTCTTTGGACTGTTTAAATTGTTCCATTAGTTCATTCACGGCCTGATAGCTATTGGTTACATCATCATAGCCTAGGAGCTCAAGCTCTGCTAAAGTGGTAACCTCTGCTCCGCCATTTTCTGTTATTTCGAGCTTATACTGTGAATACTTCCCTGGATGTTGAATCGTAAAGGCCCTTGTATATTGACGCCATTGGAACGTTTCATTTTTTCTTTGATCAAGGACGCTCCAACTCTTCCCATCATTTGAACCTTTTAATACCCAAGATTTTGGATCCTCATTCTGTGATGCTTTTGAAGAAGTCAGCGTATACATTTTTACGTTTTGTTTGCCTTCCTTAAATTGATACACAATCGATGGGGTTTTACTCTTCAAAGATAATTGAGTGTTTGATGTGTTATCAAATAATAATTGTCCATTCCCCTCATCACTTACGGTAACAGCTCCTTTATCCGCTGCAACTAAACGATCTGTTACATCTCGTAATGGCAGTGGAGACAAAGATGTCCCATCAGTAGACCCCGGAGTAATCGATTGCGGGAGATCCTGATCCCCGCTGCCCCATTTAGATGGCTTAGAGCCCATTTCAAAATCAATTACCGCACCATTGGCAATATCTGCATGTAATATCGATGTTTTGGTATATGGCTTTCCATTAATCTTCATACTCTGAACATATTTGTTTTCTTTGCTATTATTTGGAGCGTTAATGACAATTGATTTTCCATTTTCCAGATGGATGGTTGCCTTCTTAAATAACGGCGCGCCAATCGCATATTCAGGTGTACCCATTTTAAGCGGATAGAATCCCATCGCGCTTAAGATATACCAGGCGGACATTTCACCGTTATCTTCATCTCCGGAATAGCCTTGGCCGATTTCACTGCCAATGTAAAGTCGATCAAGGGCTTCGCGGACCTTTTCCTGTGTCTTCCATGGCTGTCCAGCGTAATCATACATGTAGGCGATATGATGGGACGGCTGATTGCTATGGCCATACATCCCCATTCTGACATCTCTTGCTTCTCTCATTTCATGGATTGTCCCGCCATATGAGCCAGGAAACAAGCCTGTTTCTGGTGTACTAAAGAATTGATCAAGCTTAGCAGCCAATTCCTCTTTTCCACCGTAGAGATTTGCCAGCCCCTGTCCGTCTTGCGGTACATGGAACGCCATATTCCAGGCATTTGTTTCTGTGTAATCGTTGCCCCAAGCAGCAGGATTGAAGTTACCCGGAGTTGATCTCCATGCCCCATTTGCTGTTCTGCCATTAAAAAATCCGATGGATGGATTGAACATATGCACATAGTTTTGCGCACGATTTAGGAAGTACTGATAATCAGCCGCATAGTTAGCATAGTAAGGATCCTTCTTGTCGCCCTTTTCATTTAGAGCCTTAGCCAAATTAGCAATCCCGAAGTCGTTAATATAGCCATCCATCGCCCATGCTAACCCTTCACCGGTTCCTGTATTGGTAAATCCATCAAATATCGAGGTTGTTAATCCTTTTCGGCCAGTGCCGGCATTAGGACTGACGGCCTCTGCGTTTCGAATCGCCGATTGGTAAAAGCTCTGAACATCAAAATTCGTAACCCCTTTCAGATAAGCATCCGCAAAGGCTACATCCGAACTCGTACCCGGCATTAAGTTGGCGAATCCTGGTGAAGACCAGCGTGCAATCCAGCCGCCATCCCTGTATTGCTGGACAAATCCATCAATCAATTCACCGGCAATCTTTGGCGTTAATAAAGAATAGGCCGGCCATGCCGTTCTGTACGTGTCCCAGAAGCCGTTATTGACATACGTTTTTCCGTCGACAATTTTCGCGCCGGTTGTGGTAGCTGTATTTTGTCCAGTTGCCGCCGAATACGGACTTGCATATTTATAGACTGGGGCCGTTGTGGTTCCGACATTTTCAAAGGCGGAATTCGGATACAAGAACAGACGGTATAAATTAGAATAAAGCGTCACGAGCTGATCCTCCGAAGCCCCTTCTACTTCGATGATCCCCAACTTTTTATTCCACTCTGTTTTTGCTTTTTCTTTTAGTCCATCAAACGTATCAGTCAAGCCGATTTCCTGTTCAAGGTTTTTCTTTGCTTGCTCCACACTAATTAAGGATGTCGCGATTTTCATGGTGACCACTTTGTCTTCAGCTTTAGTCGTATCAAATCGGACATATCCAGTGACATTGTTTCTGTTTTCACCTGTTAATTTGCCACTTTTTATGACAGGCTTATCAAATGCCGCGTAGACGAACAAGCGCGTTGCTCCAGTAGATAGGCCGCTTTTCACATCAGAATAGCCGGTAATCTCTCCTGTGTTTGCATCAATTGTCAGGCCGCCATTGTTGTCAACATTATCAAAAATGAGGTTAGATGTGGCACCTGTAAAGGTAAACTTAAACATTGCCGCATGGTCTGTTGGAGTCATTTCCGTACGAATCCCATTTTCAAATTTCACACTGTAATAATGAGGCTGAGCAATTTCATTCGCATGGTTAAATTCTAATGCACGTGAAGTACGATTTGCACTTGGTGTAGCTGCCGTCGAAGCAGATGGCATCACTTGGAATGTTTGCCGGTCTCCCATCCATGGGCTTGGTTCATGGCTGACAGAGAAAGCTTGGATTTGCGGAAGATTATTGGCATTGTTGCTTTCATGATATTGATAAATCCAACTAGATCCTGCATTAGTAGTTGGTGTCCAAAAGTTAAATCCATGCGGGACCGCAACGGCAGGGAAGTTATTCCCACGAGAAAATGATCCATTCGATTGTGTCCCGCGAAGAATATTTACATAGTCAATTGGCGAACCGTATGTCTTGTGAACCGGTTTTCCGGTAATTTTGATATCATCAATACTGCCTCTAAACGCTCCAGGTCCTTTTGGATTATCGTAAGCAACGAGAATCCTCTTTATGGTTTTTCCTGCTGCGACGGAACCAATCTTGGCTCTTATCACGTTCCATTGGTTTACATATAAGTATTTTGAATCACCTTGGTCTTTCGGATTAAGTCCTACACCATACTGGTCTACTGCCTTCAGATCATGAAGGTAGGTTCCATCTGAAAAAGCAAGGTCCACAGAGACATATGTGCTTGAATAGTCATTATGATTTTTGTCTGTAAATTCCGGGGCAATAAAATAAGAAAGCTCTGTTTCTGGGGTAACAAGGATGTCAGCATCATAAAGCTTGTTGTAAGAATACGCTCTTCCGTCTAAAAGATGTGTACCCGAATAATTAAGGGCGCCTAATCCAGTCCAGCCCACATTTGTTTTAGCTGTATAGGAGCTAGATGGGCCTTTGCCGATAGCTGACTTCATATCTCCTGGCGGCGGTGGTGGAACTTCAATTCCGTCGGATAAAGCAATTTCCGCTAACTGGGTAATACTGTCACCGGCATTTTTCGTAATGTCAAATTTGTAATACAAGTACTTTGTAGTATTTTTTAAATCATACATATTTCGTTGGAAGCGATCTTTAAAATCTTCCCCTTCTCGTGTATCGACGGCTGTCCAATTAGTTCCGTCTAAGGAACCGTATAATGTCCAGTTTTTTGGATCCCTTCCTTTAGCATCATTAGCAGATGTTAAGGCATATTTGACAACGGCCACTGGTTCTGACAGCTTAAGGACGATGTTTGCAGTTGGTTCAAATGCTAACCATTTTGTTGTCGGGTCCCCGTCGATCAACTTAGAATCGATTTCATTTGGAGGATTGTTTGCACTCGCTGTTACTTGAACAACCTTATCGGTAATATCGCCAAGGATTAAATCCCGCTTAACATTCCCATCAATTCCTGAGCTCATTTTCTTTCCATTTGCATCCGTTTCCACAGTATTGGTCCAATTAAGTTGTGGATCGTTTTTCTCAAACGAGCTAAAGAATTCAGTATTTGCTGATGTTGTAGATGCGGACGATGCCGCCAGTACTGACGGTTTTTGGATTACCGGGACAGCTGCAAGGACTGCAAGGGAAACAATACTAGAAATAATCCTTTTTAATGCTACTTTTTTCATACTTTATCCTCCTTTAAAATCTTTTTAAAGTCAGTTGAAAAAGATTCCATAAATTCAGAACACAATCACCCCCCTCTTTTTAAAAGTAATAGAACTACCCTTTAACCGATCCCGCTAATAGCCCTTTGACAAAGTATTTTCCTAAAAAGATATACACGATTAAGGTTGGCAGGGCAGCAAGAAGGGCACCGGCCATTTGCACATTCCATTGGACGATTTGGCTCCCAGAAAGGTTCTGTAAAGCGACCATAATTGGCTGCTGATCAGAAGTCGTGATGGTTACTGCAAATAAAAACTCATTCCAAATATTAGTGAATTGCCAAATTGCGACGACGACAAATCCCGTAATCGACAGCGGCAGCATGATATAGCGAAACACCCGTAAAAAACCTGCACCGTCAATCTTGGCCGATTCTAGCATTTCATCGGGAATATTGGCATAAAAGTTTCGAAACATTAAGGTGGTAATCGGAATCCCGTAAACCACATGGACAAAAACGAGACCAGGGATCGTATTATACAACCCGATTTCACGCAGGAATTGGATCATCGGAATTAAGATACTTTGATATGGAATAAACATTCCGAATAAGATCAGTGTAAAAATCGTATTCGAGCCTTTAAACTTCCATTTTGACAACACGTAGCCATTTAATGAACCTAATAACGCTGATAGCAATGTCGCAGGGATGACAAGGTAAAAGGAATTTAATAGATTGGGAGTCAATTTCGTAAAGGCCGTTGCATAACTGCTAAAATCCAGGACTGACGGCAGCTTCCACATATCACTCAAGGTAACCTGGTCCAATGGTTTTAAGCTCGTAACCACCATGACATAAACAGGCATGAGGAAAAATAAGCTCAGTGCGATTAAAATGAGATATAACAACGGTTTGCTTATGCTTTTGAGTGCCATTATGACTCCCCCTTTCTACTTGAAATGAGATATGGAACAATGAAAATGGCGACAAACAGCAGCATGATGATTGCAATCGCGGCACCGTTTGCATAGTAATTACCGCGGAATGTTGTTTCAAACATATAAACACCCGGAACATCGGTCACAAAATTCGCTCCTGGCCCTGTCATCGCATAAATTAAGTCAAATATTTTAAGCGAAATGTGGGCCATGATAATAATGACACTGACTGTGATTGGCCTTAGTAATGGAATAATTACTTTTCGATAGACTTTAAACTCCGAAGCGCCATCGATTCTGGCTGCTTCCTTCAACTCTTCCGGAATCGCCCGCAGCCCCGCTAAATACATCGCTAACGAAAAGCCTGTCATTTGCCAAACAGCGGCAATGACGACGGCAATAATCGCCACAGGAATACCGAACTCGATTTTTCCCCATTTAAAACCGGCAAGGATATCGGTATTCGTATACCACATGGAGTCCAGCCCGAACTTTTTCAAAAATAAATTAACGCCGGTTGTCGGGTTCAACAGCCATTGCCAAACAACCCCCGTTACTACAAATGATAAGGCCATCGGGAAAAAGAAAATGTTTCGAAAAAGTGATTCCCCGCGAATCTTTTGATCTAGAAATATAGCTAACGCTTGTCCCGCCAAGACCACTACGGCGATAAACAGGACCGTAAATACTAAGGTGTTCCGTAAATCTGCTTGGAAACGGTAGTCTTGAAATAAATACGCATAGTTTTTTAAACCGGCGAAGGAAAAGTCGGGCACTAACGTATTCCAGTTACTCATGCTGACATAACCTGTCCAGCCAATAAACCCGTAAACAAATACAGCAATCAGCACAATCGAGGGTAGGATGAAACAAAGGGCTAATAAATGGTCCGTTGTTAGCTTCCGATTCCGTTTGGCTTTTGTTTCAGGCAAGACAGCTGATCCTTTCTCTGTTCGGTTTAGCTCCATCATGAAAACCCCTAACTTGATTTATGTATGAAAAAGAAGGAAGAACGACCCTCCTTCCTCCTTTTTCTTAAATTCCTTATTTTTTCAAATCAGAAGAAGCCGCTACTAAAGAGTCAATAAATTGATCAACATCTTTTTGCGTGACAAAGATGTTAATTGCTTGGTTGACCTTCGTTAGGAAGCCTTCCGGCGCTGCAGAACCGTGAGCCAAACTTGGTGCTAACTTGGCATCTTTAAAGTCCGCGATGGTTTGCTTTCCGTATTCGTCATATTTAGCAGGATCGGCATCAATCCGGGCAGGAATCGATCCTTTCAATGGGTTGAAGGCATCTTGCCCTTCAACAGACCCTAGGACAGACAAGAATTTCTTTACATCATCTGGATTTTTAACTCCTTTTGGCAATCCAAATGTATCGGTAATAACTAAAAAGTCACCTTCAGTTCCTGGCGTGGTAATAAAACCAAAATCTTCATTCGTCTTTAATTTTAAATCATTAACAAAATAGCCCTTGGCCCAGTCGCCCATGACATTCATCGCTGCTTCACCCTTGCCGACCATTTGCGAGGCATCCTGCCAGTTACGGGAGCTGTGGTCCGCATTCACATAATCGAGCATTTTCTTAAAGGTTTTCGTTGCTTCGACTACACCTGGATCATTTAGCGGGAGGTCACCAGACCAAAGTTTAATGTATTTTTCCGTGCCAATCGTTCCCACGAGGATATCTTCAAATAGCATCGTCGCAGTCCATGGCTCTTTATCGCCCAATGATAATGGCGTAATTCCTTTCGTTTTCAGCTTATCGGCTACGGCAAAGAACTCATCGAATGTTTTCGGCGGAGTTAAGCCGTTGTCAGCAAAGATTTTCTTGTTATACCAAATGACATTCCCGCGGTGAATATTCACAGGAACAGAGTAAATATTGCCATCCTTGCTTACCATATCAATTAACGATTGCGGGAATTTATCTTTCCAGCCTTCTTTTTCATATAAATCATTGAGCGGCTCCATTTTCCCGGCAGCTACCCATCCTGCGTTTAACTCAGCACCACCGTGAACTTGGAATGTCGCTGGCGGATCATTCCCCTGCATCCTGCTGGCAAGAACTGCTTTTGCGTTCGTTCCGGCACCACCTGCTACAGCAGCATTTTCAACGGGAACATTCGGATATTTTTCTTTAAAAAGCTTAATTAATGCCTTCAGGCCATCCTCTTCACCGGCCCCTGTCCACCAGCTAAAAATCTCTAATTTCGCCGCTTTTTTGTCGTCTTTATCCTTTGTGGAAGTTGAGCTGGAACAACCTGAAATGATAAATGAGAATACTAGTAACAATGAAACTAGCGATAACCATCTTTTCTTCATTTCTATTTCCCCCTATTTTTTATTTTAATATTTGAAGCGTTTACAATTTTTCTTGTTGAAAATATCCACTCCCTCTCATTTTCCTAAATAATAATATGTAATACCTAGAGGACTTCTTAAAATCACTTTAATAAGACGTAACTTAAGCGTATTATATTCAGAAATATCTGTCTACCAAATCCCTTCACCATAAAACCCTGTGTTTCGACAATTCTGGACATGGGGACTAGGTAACTATCCCTACGGACCTCTCAATGGTCAGAAATCACGATAATTTCCATATTATCTCTAGTGAATGGAGTATATTGCGTATTATGGATCGTTAGGGGCTGGAAATAGGTCGTAAGTTTCATAATCTAAGTGATCGATAAAATTTATTATTGAATTATTTTTTCACCAGAAGAAAAGCAAAGAGTTCAAACTGAATTTAAGACACAACTACTGTTAAATGAAGTGGATCATTATCTGGTTAGCCAATTTAACTTATTTAAGCCTGCATTCCCACTTCTAGCCAAAATTTTGTCTAAATTTTGTCTGAATTTACCGAAACGTGTTGACAAATTTTCAAAAAAATTCTAAATTTAATAAAGGATAGGAATTAGGTCCTAATAATATCAGAAGGGAGTGAATCAAATGAGTAATGAACAGACTCAAACAATTTACGTTCAAAAGGCAGAAGGTAATGGATTAGCCGTTGCTGGATTAGTTTTGGGGATTATTGCTGTTGTCTTAAATTGGGTTCCATTTTTACCTTATATCCTAGGAGTTTTAGCAATCATTTTTGGTGCTGTTGGAATGAGAAAGACAATAAAGAGAGGTATGTCTATAACTGCAATTATTTTAGGCGTCGTTTCAATTGGAATGAAAATCTTATTCTGGGTAGGCATAGCTTCATTAGGTTCATTGGGTTAATTTTAAGTATTTTGGTCTACATATTATTTTTTTTGGCGACTGGAATTCAGTCGCCATCCAATTTTTTTGTAAATTTGTTTAATAACCCTCTTTATTAGTATGCCTACCATTATTAATTTCCAATTATCATTCATCTTTCCACTAGCTTTCGCTAAATCGAAAATTGATCTGTATTTCTTCTATTTATCTAGCGGAAGATTAATTCACAATCTATTATTCAAGTACCTCACAATCATTCTTATACCAGACCGCCATCACACGAACCTTACCGAAGCATCTGGTAGACCATCAATACCTACTCATACCACACCGGTAATTGCCGCACCCGAAAAATCAATCCAAGGTGCTAGTCCCTCCGTCCCTTATATATTACTGTTTCCACCAACTCAATTCGACAAAATATGCTAAAATTATTATTGGTCTATTTCCATTTATTAAAACGATTCAAGGGCGGCTGTTAAAACTGTAAAATTTCCCAGAAATGCACAATCGGGGATTATCATTGAAAACATGGATTGTATTAAGCGCCATTAGCACCGATTTGATTGATTAGCTTAAATGGGTTAGAACGAGGGGGGAAGAATCAATGATGTTATGTATAAATATGAAATCGTTGCGGAAAATACCGAAGGGTGTTATCGCATTGTGCGTTGGATTTACAATCAGCCCAGGTTTTTTAACTAAGTTAGATATATTTTATATTGATGATATGGTTTGGTTTTTATTATTGTTTCCATGCTTTATTTTTTCCTATTATTTAGGATTTGCAGGCGGGCTCTTTGCGGCGTTGATCGTTAATATCTACCACCTGTTTTGGTTACTATATGAAAAGTACCTACAAGTGGCCGAATTAGTTAACCAAGAATTATCGCTCCATCTCGGTGTGGCCATTGTTACTTTTTTATGCTCCATTAGTGTAGGTTTATTATCGGAGAAATTAACAGAAAAACAATTACAGTTACAAAGTTTGAATCGGAAATTAAAAAAGCTCGCCTTGTATGATTCGCTAACAGGCCTTCCTAACCGACATTATTTTATGGAAAAGTTATCGGCCTCATTACAAGGAGAGCAATCCGTTTCCCTCATGTTCATTGATTTGGACGGATTTAAACAGGTGAATGATAGGTATGGACACGAGCAGGGAGATCACCTATTAAAAGAGGTAGCCCACCAATTAAAACGATTCCGAAATGGCTTTACCTTTGTTAGCCGCCTTGGCGGTGATGAATTTATTGTCATGTTATTGGGGACCGACAAAGAAGAGGCTTCTGAAATTGCAGCGAACATTTCAAGTGGATTGCAGCTAAATGTCAATGATCTGCTGATTTCCGCCAGCATCGGCATCGCCTTTAAGAACCAAGGGGATACTCCTTCATCCTTATTAAAAAGTGCTGATACAGCGATGTATAAAGTCAAATCATCAGGAAAGAATGCCGTTGGTGGTGGCAGTTATTAGGGACATGGAGACAGGCTCCTTGTCCCATTTTTTTATAGTCGCCTAATTTTTTTGTTTCATTTTTTAATAAACTGAAATTTCCCATAATAAAGATATAGACGAGAAGGATTACAATTGTATATTATTGTAATAAGGAGGTGACTCACATGAAATCTAAAGTGACTGCTGGAGTATTAGGTATATTATTAGGCAGTTTGGGGATACATAAATTTTACCTTGGTAAAATTGGAATGGGCATCGTATATATTTTATTTAGCTGGACTGGTATCCCCGGCCTTATTGGATTAATTGAAGGAATACTCTACCTAACGAAAACGGATGAAGAATGGAACAGACAATACAACTCTTAGTGGGACGAGGGGCACCTTGTCCTTTTTTTTTGTATAAAGGGTGGGCGAAAAACAGGATCCTCATCCCTCTCTACGTATAATCTATGAAAAAGTTGGCGATGCTGAAGCTATGAAATAGTTTTATAGTCTGGAGAGTTGGGGGAGCAAAAAATGGGGAGAGAATTGGGAAGCATTTTTAATGAGCTAAGCATAGTAAAAACCAGGGAATTAGCTGAATGTGAGCAGGAGCTAAAATGTGGGAATCATAGCACCATCGTTAAAAAGGCGTTATTAGTTTATAAACACGGACTTCTAGAAGATTTAGAAATGTATGACCGATATCTAGTAAACAACTAAGGACGGGGGGACAGCACCTAATGGGACACGGTGCCTGTCCCCTATTCGCGATCTAATGGAGCTTTTATATGGTCTTCAAATAAATCGATAAATAGTGAACCACTTGATGAGATGACGGCGTATTGTATTTCTTGCATTTGCAAATTTCTTAACTTTAATTCCTGGTTAAGCCATGTGCTGGAATAGTGCGAGCTAAAATTCTTTTCAACGGCCGTCCCATCCATGATTAGTTCGATTGGAAGCTGAATTTTTGAATTCTGTTGGGTTGGATGAAAATCTCCTTTCGTTAAAGATTGAAACTTTTTCTTTTTCATAACAGATAACTTGCCACTAACCTCTAAAAGTGCATATTCCACTTGAAATACATCAAATATCCCCTGCTCCCGCAGCTGCTGATTTAAATCGTCTAATGTATACCTTACTTTTTTCATATTTCCGTCCAAAATTTTCCCATTTTCCATTACAACTGTCGGTTCCCCGGAAAGCAACAAACGAAAACGTCGGCTGTGCGTAGAAATGAGAGAACTGAGAAAATACATGGCAATAAGGGCAAGGAACGCGGCAAGCATCGGAATAAATTTTAAATATGTATCAAACCCCATATTGGCAATGAACGCACCAATTGTGATCGATAAGGCAAAATTGTAATGGTTATTACCAGAGTTTACTTGTTTTCCAATCCATAACGACACGATCATTAGAATTAAAAACGAAACACAAGTCCGTGAAATCGTAATGATTAAATTTTCCACTTCATCCATCCTTCAGGTTTAATCACAACACCACCATTTCATTATTAACCAAACTTGAAAGGAATATTTACCGGTTGGGACACAGAGCCTGTCCCCACGACCCATCTACCTCCGATCAGAACCAGGACACGGTGCTCTCCAATAATATCGTAAGTCCAAAAATTTAGTTAGCGCCCGGGTATATGTCGTTAGCACCATGGAATATGTAATAAGCAGCCAAAAAGGGGTATTAAGTGATCGAAAATCTGTCGTAATTGGGGGAAACTGCGGCATAAGTTCGAAAAAATCGTGTGGACGAGCACAATCGACCGGGGATTTTGACCATTCCTTCGGAAAAATCACGCGGACGGGCGCAATCGACCGGGGATTTTGACCGTTCCTTCGGAAAAATCGTCCGGACGGGCACAATCGACCGGGGATTTTGACCGTTCCTTCGGAAAAATCGTGTGGACGGGCACAATCGACCGGGGATTTTGACCGTTCCTTCGGAAAAATCGTCCGGACGGGCACAATCGGCGGGTATTGTGACGGTTCCTTCGGAAAAATCGTCCGGACGGGCACAATCGTCCGGGGATTTTGACCGTTCCTTCGGAAAAATCGTCCGGACGGGCACAATCGGCGGGTATTGTGACGGAGAGCTGTTCTGCTGCAACTTTATGCCCCAAATCCCTCGAAAACCTTTAAGTAAGGCGGTTCTACTTCAATTTTTTGTCTTTAAATCCACGAAAACACCTACGTAGAGGGCTTCTACATCGACTTTGTAAGTCCCAATCGGCGAAAATTCTACAGCTGTCACTACCAAAAGTGTAACTCACATACTGTAATGTTCAAGTCCGGGACAAACACGGTAATTTATGTAATTGGGAAAAGTAGATACCGGTTACTGTTGCCCGATTATGTTGGAATTCATTCACAAACAAGGTGGTTTGAACCGGTTAGGAAATTCCGAGAAATAACCCAAACAGTGAGATACCGACCATAAGCATTGATAGTCCAAATATAAACCAATGCCTTAGTTCCTTGCTAAAACGCCCATTTCCGTGAATACATCTCGAATCTGGTGCGTGTATTCTCCGAACTTTTGCGTTTCTCTTAAGCTCCAATGCCTTGGGCGCGGAAGGTCAATCTTGATTTCCTTTTTCACTTCACAAGGACGATTGGAAAGGATTAATACTCGGTCAGACAGCATGACGGCTTCTTCAATATCATGAGTGATTAAAAAGCATGTTTTTTTATGCTTCATCCAAAGATGTTCGATATCAGACCCCATTCGTTCCCTTGTTAGCGCGTCCAAGGCACCGAATGGCTCATCCATTAGCAGGATTTGCGGATCATGCAGAAGAGCTCTGCAAATGGCAACGCGCTGCTGCATGCCCCCTGAAAGTTCTTTAGGATATTTATTCTCAAACCCTTCGAGGCCCACTAATCTCAGTAATTCCTTCGCTTTTACCCGATACTCGTTTAAGGGTAATTTTCTGATCTCAGCCTGCAGCATTATATTATCAAGAATGGTTCGCCACACTAATAGCAAAGGCTTTTGAAAAATAATCCCGACATCCGTTCTAGGTTCATTAACCTCTTTCCCTTTTACCCTCACCCTGCCTTGCGTTTGTTTCACTAAACCGGAAATAATCATCAGTAACGTACTCTTGCCGCAGCCGCTTGGGCCTAAAAGGGAAACAAACTCCCCATCATGGACATTGAAATGGAGGTCCTTTACAGCGGGAACCTCTCCATTTCTTGTTTGATACGTCTTGCCGATATGTTCAATTTCAATTAATGGTTTTGTCATTGTATCTGTTGTCATCGTAATCCCCTTCCATTAAATGAATGATAATGGTTCAATTCCTAATTTTACACCATATGACTTACTAAAAGGGACTACTTGGACAATTCCTTTTGCCGCCATTTCCCTAGCTCCGATAATATCTCGGTCGGGTGACGTACAGCAAACCAATACCAAATCATCCGTGCCAAGCACTGAATTTGGAAGGAAGCAGGGAATGGGTTGCCATAAGGTAGTATTGTAACCGGTGCAAGGTATAATTCCCTACCCCTTAACAGATCCTTGTGTCATTCCTTCAACGATGTATTTCTGGGCGAATGCGAATAGAATGAGTGTTGGGATGACGGATAGGACGGTTGCTGCCGACATCGCGCCCCAATCAATGTCAAATTTCGTGATAAAGGAATTCATGGCTACAGGAATCGTTTTTGCCTCCTCCTTGTCGATGAACATAATCGCTAGAAACAATTCGTTCCAGCATTGAACAAAGGCAAAAATAAAGGTAGCCGCAATACCAGGCAGCATGACGGGGATGATGACTTTAAATAAAGCGGTAATCCGCGAACATCCATCAATCATTGCCGCTTCTTCAAGGCTAGAAGGAATTCGTTCGAAGAAACCTTTCATTATCACCGTACAAAAAGGAATCATCATCACCGTATACATGAGCATAAGCGATGGTAACTTATTGAGCAGCTGCAGCTTGGACATTAATAAATATAACGGGGCAAGACCAATAAAGATGGGAATCATTTGCGTAATAAAGAAAGCAAAGATGACTTGTGTCTTGCCTTTAAACTCAAAGCGGGCAAGAACATACCCGCTTAAGAGCGCAATGATTAGCGAGAAAAACCCTGCGACAATTGATAGAATTAAACTATTTACAATATAGATATTAAAGCTAGAAATCTTAAAGATATTAATATAATTATCAAACGTAATCGTTTCCGGCCAATAGTGAATCGGGAAAGTAAACATATCCTTCCCTGGTTTTAAAGAAGTAATAAAAATCCAGTAAAGCGGAAACACAGTAAAGACAAGGAATAAGGATAGGAAAATAACCTTAAACAGCAATCGCCAGTTGATCTGTCTCCCCATTAAAAATCACCCGCCTTATTAAATTTCGTAGCCAATACATAGAAAATAGAAAAGAACAGCAGTAAGAAAATCATAATCACCCCGACAGCCGCTGCTTGTCCGTAGTTTTGTCCAAAAATAATTTTCTCCAGCATAAAAGTCGAAAGAATATGGGTTGAACCAGCAGGTCCGCCGTTTGTTAGCGAATAGATCAAATCCGGGAAGTTTAATATCCAAATAACCCGTAATAAGGTTGTTACAATAAGGGTTGGCATGATATAAGGAATGGTTATCTTGAAAAGCTGCTGGACATAGTTGGCCCCGTCAATCTTAGCGGCTTCAAACAATTCATCGGGAATCGATTGCAAGGCAGCTAAAATCATGATCGCAAAGAAGGTAATCCCATACCAAACATTCGCGACGATGACTGAAACCATCGCCCAGTTCGGGTCCGATAGGAACGGAATGGCAGAATCAATAAGATGCAGCTTCAGCAACAAGTCGTTAATTACACCACTCTGGCCATTTAACATCCAGCGCCAAATCAAACCAATTAAAAAACCGGACATTGCCCATGGAAAAAAGATGAATGCCTGATAAATCCCTCTGCCGCGGAACTTCCTCCTTAATAAGAGGGCGACGATGAAACCAATCACAAATTGAGGAATCAATGAAAAAAACACCCAGTAGAAGCTATTAATCAGTGATTCTTTAAAACCAGACTCAGCCATTACCGTTTTGAAGTTTTCCAGGCCGATAAAATTAATATTCGTTAAGTCAAATAATGAATAATTTTGAAAAGCCATGATTACACCTTTGAACAAGGGATAATAGATAAAAACAGTTACAAGTAATAAAGCTGGAAGTAAACAAAGGAATATAAAAAGTCCATGTTTAGATATAAGAAACGACGGCAAGCCTCGTTCCGCAACGGTTTCAGTTTGCGTTTTCAAGGTTCATTTGCTCCTTTCCGAAAAAACAAGGAGGGCAGCAGAACTTCACTGCCCCCATAAGCTGCTATTTTTTGTTTTCTTTTTCCTTTTTCCAAAAATCCGTCCATTTGGATAATACATCTTCCTTCGATTCCTTACCTAACAGCAGGGCCTGAATATCCTTCTCGGCCAATGATCGGTATTCAGCATAACCCTTATATTCAACAGGGCGGTCAGCAATTAAGAATTCTTCCGGCTTAGCATTCATTTCAATATAGGAACTAAAATAGCCTTCCTTGAAGTATGGATCATCTCCGGCGCTTAAATGAATCGGAATTAATGAATTATTTTTCGCGAAGAATAAATTTTGTTCAGGGCTGGATAGGAAAGAAACAAGCTTCCAGGCCTCCTCTTTATGTTTAGAAAAAGCACCGATTCCCCAGCCAGCTGTACCCGCAGGCTGTTGGGCTACCCCAGATGGCGTTCCCTTAGGCAGTGGAGCTGTGGCCCATGTTCCTTTTTCCATATTTTCTTCAGCTGTAACTATAACCTCTGGATCCTGAATCAACATGGCCGTCATGCCGGAGGTGAAGCCTTGAACCATTTCCGGATAGCTCCAGCTAATCGAATCAGGCGGGGATGCTTCTTTGTACAATTTCACAAAGGTATCAAGGACTTTTCCCGCTTCAGGTGTTTCAAACATCACTTTTCCATCTTGCGTAAAATAAGCATCCTTTTGCGCGATTTGCTTACCCAAGTAGGACCAGGTCATAAATTCGATATAATCCGGTGAACCCGCACCACCCCTGAAACTATAGCCATAGCGATTTTTGGAAGGGTCTGTTAGTTTAATAGCTGCCGCAACCAAATCATCCCACGTTTTTGGTGCCGCCAAGCCCGCCGCTTCAAACCAATCTTTTCGATAGAATAATGTTTTTTCATAAACACCATACGGAATATAGTAAGGTTTATTATCGATAGCAGTAGCTCCGTGCTTAATCGTTTCCGTTAACGTATTCCAATTCTCCCACTTGCTTGTATAGGGGGAAAGATCCTCAATAAATTTATTATTGGAGAAGTTTTTAACCGTTTGTTCGCGAACTTCCAAAACATCAATATCCTCTTTTGCCATCAGCATTTGGGATATTTTTTCGTCTGCACTCTTTAGAGGCGGAGAAATCAACTCTACTTTAATGGTTGGATTTTCGTCTTCAAATTTCTTTAACATTTCCTTTAACAGTTTTGTTCTTGCAGGGCTTGTAATACTCTCAACCATCCTTAACGTGACTTTTCCGTCTTTTTCCTTTGTTCCTGCATCTGAGCTGCTGCAGCCTGCGATGAGACCCATAAATACCATCATTAACACCAAAAGCAGAAATCCCTTTTTAAGATGATGCATCAAACTTTAATCCCCCTCTGACATGTTTTTTTTATATAAAAGGAATAAACTCCTCCTATACCGAAAGCAGGGACAGGCTCCTCGTCCCACTTACAACGCTGCGTTCATGTCTGCTATTAATTCGTCGATGTTCTCTAAACCAACGGATATGCGAATTAAACCCGGGTCGATTCCGCTCTCCACTAGTTGTTCGGTGTTATATCCATAGTTTGGGGAGATGGCTAAACTTTCGAAACCGCCCCAGGAAACGCCAATTTGGTAAAGTTTTAAACTATTTAATACCTGTCGTACTGACTCGAACGAATTATTCACGAGCTCGAAGCTCATCAAACCGGCATAGCCCTTTAATTGCTGTCTGCCGAGTTCATAGTCAGGTGAACTTTGTAAGCCAGGGTAATGAACTTTTTTTACAGAAGGATGATTTTCTAAAAATAACGCCATTTTCATACCGCTCTCTTGATGTGCTCTCATGCGGAGCGGAAGGGTGCGCAGTCCGCGCATTAATAACCACGCTTCATAGGGCGGCATCACCCCGCCGAATAACTGATACTCATGGTAAAATAGATGATCCATAATTTCCTTGCTTGTAATCAGGGCCCCGCCGACAAGATCACTATGTCCTCCTAGATACTTGGAAACTGAATGGACGACAATATCAATTCCATATGCAATCGGATTCTGGAACAATGGAGTCGCCCAGGTGTTATCAATAATCGTTTTAATTCCGCGCTGCTTGGCAATCGAAGCAATAGCCTTCAAATCGACAAGCTTAAAGGACATGGTCGTTGGGCTTTCTAAATAAATCACCTTTGTATTTGGTTGAATTAATGACTCGATTGCCTCAAGATCGGTGTGAAGCGTATTCGTATGGCTGATCCCGAATTTCTCAACATAGGTAAAAAATTTCGTTGTCGGTCCGTAAATATTGCTGACGCTTAACACATGGTCACCAGCTTGCAAGAAGGTTAAAATCGCTGCCGAGATGGCTGCCATCCCGGAGGCAAATAA
Source organism: Neobacillus vireti (assembly GCF_001026695.1). Classification (GTDB taxonomy): domain Bacteria; phylum Bacillota; class Bacilli; order Bacillales; family Cytobacillaceae; genus Neobacillus; species Neobacillus vireti. Next base: position 159,651 of record NZ_LDNB01000014.1, on the reverse strand, counting down.
TTTACATTTCTCGCCTTTTTCCAGTGCGGCCAATTTCTTCTCGACAATTTCAACGGTTGGATTCGTCCCGCGCCAGTATAAATAACTGCCTTGCTCGTCCTTCATCGCTTCTGTGAGCCGGTCAAAATTATCAAAGACAAACAGCGAGTTTTGGTAGATAGGAGGAACAACCGCCCCATGAAACCGGCCATAATCGTCGCCTAGGTGTGTGCAAATATGCTCATCTGAAAACAAATCGTTCGTCATGTTAATACCTTCTTTCTTAAATTTTTCGAACAGTATGTTCAGCTGTATCAATTAACTTATTAAACTCTTGCAAGGCATACGCCGGGTTGTGCTGCCTAATACCATCCAGCATCGTGCAATGAAAGGGTAAGGTATCCTCGAAAATATGCTCAATCCCAAACGGTTTATTCCACAGCTTATTAAAGGTGTCAGAGACAGATTCAGCAACACTTTCTAACAAAGGGTTATGGGAAGCCTTATAAATGGCTTTGTGAAACTCCCAGTCCTCTTTCGAAGAATCAATCCCAGCATCTTTCAGGGAAATGACCTCGGCCAGCAGCCTTTCCATTTCTTGAATTTCCTCATCCGCTGCCCTTACTGCGGCTAGCTCGACTGCTTTTCCTTCAAGTGCTCTCCTAAGTTCACTAATATGTAATAAATAATTCTTTTCCTGCTCGACATCGATTTTTGCTTCGATTTTTAAGGCGTCGCCTTCTTTAACAAAAATCCCTTTTCCGTTTTGTACCTCGATGACATCGAACCCTTCAAGATAGCGGAGACCTTCACGTATACTCGAGCGGCTAACACCTAGAATCGCTGTCAATTCCGCAACAGATGGAAGCTTATCTCCTCTTTTTAAGTCGTGTTCGTTTATAAATCTCTTGATTTCCGCTGCAATCATTTCATGCATAGAAACCCTTTTAATACTTTTCATTAGACATTCACCTACTAAGTCTAATTTTTCACTGCCATCCAGCTGTCTACCTATCCGATAGGTAAAGTTTATTCTGAAAGTTCAGAAATGTCAAATATACAATCAAGAACAGGCTCCTTGTCCCACTTGGGGTTTAGCCAACACAATTAAAAATGGCGGGGCTGGCGTTCATTTTTCAACAAAGCACCGAAACTCAAAAAAGGCCAATCCCCGTGTTAACGTTGGGAATTGGCCTTTGTATTCTTATTTAATCCATGCTCCGTCTGCTCCGACTTTGTATCCTTGGACGGTAGTGTTTACTGCCATGGTTCCATCATTTTTAAGGTAGTACCATTTGTTTTTGTACTGCACCCAGCTGTTTTCTAGCATTTTGCCTGATTTACCTAGGTAGTACCAGGCATTTTTGTACTGCACCCAGCCATTTTCTAGCATTTTGCCTGATTTGTCTAAGTAGTACCAGACATTTTTGTCCTGCACCCAGGCATTTTCTAGCATTTTGCCTGATTTGCCTAAGTAGTACATTTTTGTNTTTCTAGCATTTTGCCTGATTTGCCTAAGTAGTACCAGACATTTTTGTCCTGTACCCAGGCATTTTCTAGCATTTTGCCGTCTTTACCTAAGTAGTACCAGACATTTTTGTCCTGTACCCAGGCATTTTCTAGCATTTTGCCTGATTTGCCTAAATAGTACCAAGTATTTTTGTACAATACCCAGTCATTTTCTAGCATTTTTCCATCAGAACCAAGGTAATACCAGTTCACTTTATCTTTTAACCAACCAGTATGTGCCGCGCCATCTTCATAGAAATACCAATGGCCGTCTTCGAATTGCCAACCTTCTTTAACCGGTTCCGGTTGTTCTTCATTGGCACTTGGGACTAATTGATAGGTTTGGCTGCCCCCGTTTTCTTCACCAAGAGCTTTAATATTTGGCACTAAGTCCAGATATTGTTTTGCAACCGCGGAAGCTGTAAATGTCATCGTTACATTTCCGTCAACTGGTGCAATCGACCAGTTGTTGTCTGCCTTCAGATCAATAACTTTTCTATCTCTAATATAATCCATCAAAATATCACGGATTTCATCAGTAGAATCAAGCACTAGCTCAGCCGTTCCATCAACTAAGCCCGGGAACTTCCCGCCGCCGCCTGCACGGTAGTTATTGGTCACAACAATAAACTCTTGATCATCCTTAATCGGCGTACCATCCATCATCTTGAAATTGATGATTCGCTGTGAATCCGCATTCTCAAGGACACCCTTGCTCCAGTCATATCTTCTTGGCTGGGTAACATCGACTTGGTATTTAACACCATCAATTACATCATATAAGTATCCAGGGAAAGAGTTATCAAGTAATTCTTGTTGTTCCTCTTTAGCTGGATCGATCTGTTTAAAAGATGAAGCCGAAAATTCAAGCCACTCTCTCACTTGAGCCCCAGTCATTTTTACCGCTTTAATTGTATTGTCAAAGTTGTACAAATCTGTTGCACTTTTAATTGAAAGATCGCCGACAGCGACATTTGTATTATTTTTAAAAGGAGCCATCGCCGAAACAACTGGAATTCCCTTTAATTCTGGTTTATTCAATGGAATCCATTTGTTTGCATAATCGATTTGCGCCAGGTTCACAAGGTGTAAACTGGCATCGTCTACTGCCCTTGAGAAAAAGCTGAACAAAGGCTGTTTCGTTTCGCCAATTTTTTCATTCACATACTTAATCGTTGCCTCGTGCATGTCTTTTACTCCATCAACAATTTCTTGATCCAATGGAGTATCTACGGAAACTGGACGATTCGCTGAATTAGAAGCTTGCTTATCAACAGTCCATTTGCCCTTTTCATCTTTAACAAGTTTTAAATCCACGACGCCTAAATTGTCGCCCCATTTTCCTGCTTCAACGGCAGGAACGCCATGAATATGTCCTGTTTTATTATCAATTTCCGGTTTATTGTTAAAGCCGCTTGCCCCTGGGAATGTTGTATGCGCATGCCCAAACAGCATGACATCGACGTCCTTAACCTTCGTTAATTCATAAACAGCGTTCTCGGCTTCTTGATCATCTTCTTCCTGAATGTCACAGCCGGAGTGAGCAATCGCGACAATTATGTCTGCGCCCTCTTCCTTCATTTTAGGGATGAATTTTCTTGCTGTTTCCGTAATCCCCTCAACTGTTACTTTTCCATCCAGATGGAACTTGTCCCAATTCATGATTTGTGGTGGAACAAAACCGATGACTCCAACGTTAATCGTCGATTCATTGCCAGCGTCATCGATAATTTTTTTAGGAATAACGACATATGGAGTAAAATAGTTTTCACCATTGTCAGCGCGATAAACGTTCGCGTTTACCACATCAAAGTTCACGTCTTTTAAGACACGATCCAGATACGGCAGGCCATAATTAAACTCATGGTTTCCGACAATCGCTGCATCGTAGTCAAGAGTGTTCATTGCTTTAAACAATGGATGAACTTCGTCTTCCTTCAGGTTTTTGGCAGCATACGTTGCCAATGGATTCCCTTGGATGGAATCGCCGGCATCAAAAAGCATCGAGTTTGTAACTCCTTCTTCTTCTCGAGCCGCCTTGATCAGTGTTGCTGTCTTTGCCAAACCATATTTAATGCCTTGGTCTGTACCTTGATAATAATCATACGGCATAACATTCGAATGAAGGTCCGTAGTTTCCAAGATACGTAACTTTGCTGAGTTCCCTGTACCAGCTTCACTATCTGCTTTTACTCCAGCAGGAAATAAGCCTTGTACTGACGCAGCAACAAGAAAAGCTATTAAAATAGCATTCAGAAAAACTTTTCCTTTTTTCAACACAAATCATCCACCCTTCGACAAAATATTTAGTACCCCGAAAAATTATACAGTGACTCTAGCAACTTTACAAGTATTGGGGTGATTGCGTTTGCACATACAATAGAGAGATGACTAGTTTGAATTCGTGTGCCGGGTCTGCCCAAACCTGGCCTCTATTGTTATAGATTGGGAGGAAAGGCAGGAAATTGGCACCCAGTTATTATGGTAACTCGCTAAAATGTGTGGCGCGATTTCGACCATTTTCCTTGGAAGCATAGAGAGCTTGATCTGCGTTTTTCAAGATAGATGCTTCTGTATCCTTCTCAGTAAATGTCGCTGCCCCAACACTTACTGTTAAGCTGCCTGTTTCTGTCCATTCAGCTAGTTCAACCTCTTGATTAACCTTCTGAGCCAGCAATATTGCCTCATCCACATCGGTATGCGGAAGAATGATGACAAATTCTTCGCCACCCAATCGCGCAGCTATATCCTCGGACCGCGCCTGAGTCTTTAGGATGGTTGCTAATTTCACAAGTACAATATCGCCAATTTGATGGCCATATGTATCATTTACTTTTTTGAAATGATCAATATCAATAATCAGCAGCGAGAATGTTGTTTCTCCTTTGTGATACAATTCAATCTGCTCTTCTAGCTTTTCTTGGAAGAATCTTCTGTTCGGAATGCCTGTGAGCTTATCAGTATTCGATATTTCTACTAATCCTGAATTAATTTCCATTAGTTCAATCTGTTTCTTTTCAATTTCAAGATAGATTTGTTCAAGTCTTGCAAAAGCTCGATTCTTTTCTAAGTAGGCCTCTTCCATTTGTTTTTTAGTCGTGCGTAATTCTAATTCATAATCAATTCGCTTCTTCATTTGAACCAAAATACAGTCAATCATTTCTAGACCATCCTGCCTAAAACGTCTAGCATTCATCAAAAATGGAACGGATTCACCCATGTTGTTTTTTTAATTTATGAATAGCTCTTCAACATGCCCATGCAAATTAATATTCGGATAAAAATAAGAATGAAAAATCAGCTTATTTCCTGTCGTCAATAACGATTCAAAATGCTTTCCTACTAAATTCTTTTGCTTGAAGCCGATCCATTCAAGAAAGGTTTTATTGACCTCGATAATAGATCCATTATGGTCCATCGATAAAAACCCACAAGGTGCCTCTATTAATCGTTCATCCATAAATAATCTCCCTTTTATTCATTAATTCGTTAGATAATCTATAATCATATTAGTTGTTTCTAAAGGCTGGCTAATATGTGGATAATGCCCTCTTGCCTCTATGATTTGAAGCGTACTATTTTGTAAATGCTTATGTAAATATTCTCCTACTTCGATTGGAACAATGCTATCATTCGAGCATTGAATAATTAGTGTAGGTACCTTCACTGATGGTACGCTCGCGCGATAATCCGAAAAGAATGTTACCTCCGCGAACTCCCTTGCTATGCGCGGGTTCGTTGAGACAAAGCTATTCTCTAATTCTTGAGTTAGCTTGGGATCTTTAGTTTGGTCCATAGCAAATGGCGCCATATAGCTTGCCCATCCTGCAAAATTCATCTCCATCAAAGCTAGTAATTCGTTAATATCAGTTTGTTCAAAGCCGCCAACATAACCGTCTGTATCATTTAAATAACAAGGCGAAGGCCCAATCATAATTAATTTATCAAAGTAATCCGGCCGCTCAATCGCAGCAAGCATCCCAATCATCGAACTAATCGAATGACCTATGAATAGTATCTGTTGAAGACCCATTTCTTCAATAATATCCAAGACATCCTGCATATATCCTTGAAGCGTGCTATATTTATCAGAGTGGTACGCCGTGATATCAGAATTTCCTGACCCTGTATAGTCAAATAATATAATTCTATAACTCTCAGCAAATTTAGGAGCAATATATTGCCACATGCTCTGATCACAACCAAATCCATGCGCAAAAATAATCGTTTGCTCTCCCTGTCCCATCACCCTTACATTATTTCGTTTTAACACATCATTCATGAACAATGTCTCCTCTTCCAAATTTTTATCATTATATTCATTTTGATGGATTACACCTTAAATATCTAGTAAAAATCGACTAATTAATTTTTCTCTTAACAAGAACATGGGGACAGGCTTCTTGGACCTGCTATTAGTCGGTGGGAAAATTCAGGATATTCCTTATTTGAAATCATATCTTCATCCATAAATATCATTTAACCTTATCCCTTATTCCACTAACTGCCCTTAAGTTGAATAACAAAGAAGCCACCAATTATGGCAGCTGGATCTACAAGTAACTCCCCCGTTAATTTAAGTGAGGATAAATTGTCTTGCACATAGTAAAAACCACCACAACTCTATGGATGAGCAAATCTCCTCTTATCTACCTGTTTTTTGGGTAGTAGGAATACCCGGGATATTTCACAACAGGCCATTTCTCCTTCCGTAGAGAATCAATCAATTCTGTTCCAACATTTAAGTTGCTCATAACTAAATCTTTAGGAGTCAGTTCCATCCATTGATTTAGTGACACGTCTTCAAAGCGATTGCTTTTGAACATTTCTAAAAACCATAATGTTTCGGTACCGGTGTTTTGAATATAGTGTCCAGTAGCAAAAGGTACATATCCGACATCACCAGCTCTATAGTCAAATGTGCGAGCTGTACCATTCCCAGTAAATACAGTCATCCGCCCTTGTCCGGTAAGGTAATACTGCCATTCGTCGTTATTGGGATGCCAATGAATTTCTCTCATTGCACCCGGTTCAATCTCAACGAGTGCTGCTGCAACTGTTTTCGAAATTGGAAAGTTTGAAGAGTCCACAATTCGTACACTACCACCAGGCGTTTTAATTGGTGTTTGTTTCAATAGCTCGTGCTTGAAGGTTAAAGGAACATCTCCGTAGGGTGACTGGACTTCCTGACTTTCTAGTGAACCTGGTACCTCTCCCTGATAAATATATACCTGTTCAGAAGGGATAGAGTCAAAAGCACTCTCTGGTACTCCGAAATTTGCAGACAGAACATCTTTGGGAGTATGTGCAAACCAGTCGGAGATGGATAAGGTGGAAAGATCGGAAAAGTCCCCGTCATCGAAGACGAGCAGAAATTCACAATGTTCCAACCCTTGGATTGAATGAGGAATACCTGGGGGAAAGTACCAAATATCTCCCGGGCCTATGTCGGCAATAAAATTTCTTCCTTGTTGGTCAACCGAAGTTATACGTGCCCGTCCTAACAGCATATACGACCATTCTGCTTGTTTATGCCAATGGAGTTCACGTACTCCGCCGGCAGTCAAACTCATATTTACTCCTGCCAGGGTGGTGGCTATAGGAAGTTCCCTCACCGTGATCTCGCGGGACCATCCTCCGTGATCTAATTTCATTGAAGTATCTGAGAATGAGAATTTCAAGTTTGGGAGCAAGCCTGCATCCGTAATAGGTGGGACTAGCATATCCGGATTTTGAATGTCCCGCATAATATTACGCGGGCCGGAGTCTATCCCTCCAGCTCCATCGCTTCGGATAGGTTGAGGGACATTCCCACCCATTTGACTAATGGTTCGTTTTTCCATAACTACACTCCTCTTTTATGGGATTACATTGGGAAAATTCTTTTTCATAGTGTATGACTTGGGCTTCAAAAAGTGCTTATTGATAAAAAACAGGGGCATCCCTTATTCAAGAAATACATGCTTGTATAAAAACAATTACACCCAATCTTGTTTGTGCATGCCAAGCTTCCCACTGTAACGATGGACAAATGACCAGTATAAAATATGGCATGAGGGATTTTAAATGGATTATGGATTTAGTGGTTATTACCGCCAACATCCCAGTAGCTACGGCTAAATGCGATCAAGAAGCAGCGAATTTTATGGCATTAAACTTGATGAACGACATTGTGACTGGCAAGCGCACCGTAGAAGATGCACGTCGTGCTGCAGTTGAAATTGAAAAAGCTTTTCGATTAAAAGGCCAATCATCACCTTACACCACAGGATTCCTATTCCCAAAACAATCTCATACTGCTGATCCCGATGTAGCCTCTTTTTAAGGCTAATAAGTTAAAAAATAAATTTAATAGCAAAAGGCTAACGATGATGCTCAGCCTTTTGCTAGAAAAATAATAAGTAATAGCTCATAAAACAAAAAAGATTAGATTATACTTACAGCCTTTAGCCCTATAATGGGGCATATCCGAGCCTACTAAAAGCTAATGCCATTTGATAGTATCCCCTACTATTAGGATGGACTCCTCCTGATGATAATAAAACTTTTTCATTCCCCTTAAATACACTATAGATATCAGCTACTTTAACATTCAATTCCCGACCAAAACTGTTAATCAATGAATTAAACGCTCTAATCGCCTCATCTGCTATAGGAATATCGATAATTGGATTGTATAAATTCATTAACCGTAAAATATATTTATCTTGTTTGTCTAGATGGTGAATTTTTTCTAATATTTTTGAGAAGTTATTCCCTGATTGTTTAATAGCCTGGGATATACTTTCTTCGTTTTTATTTATAATAAATCCTTTAGCAGCGTTTATTAAATCATCCCCTCCAGCTGTTATCGTGATGATATTTGCACAATTTACAGCTTCCGTAACAATCGGGGCATTGAGCATAGATAACACATCCTTTGTCGTAGCTCCTGACCATGCAAATTTTTGCAAATAAATACGCTTTTTTAAAATTTTCTGGCTAAGATATCTGTAATTTCCAACAAATCCAGGGTCCAAAACCGGAATACCGATACCCACAGTAAGGGAATCGCCTATCGCAAGATAACGTAAATGATTGAAATCCATAATTCACCTCATCTAAATAGTTATATTCTTATACTATTCAGTAAAAGATGAATGGAGATTTTAAATCTTTACCGCTCTAAATACTCGATACCCTAATTTCTCCCCATAAGTAACTAGTAACCTTTGATGGGCTTCAATAACTTTATCAACCTCTGGATTTACATTTTCAAATTTTATATTTCCTGCGATTATTTCAATTATCATCAAATTCATACTATTCTAATGCCTACCCCTGTAACCTTTTAGCCTCCTAAATCAAATTATCGTTGTTGGGTCATGCAAATTGGCGAAGTTAACCGAATATATTCAATGCTAATTCCGATTTTCGAAGCGTGGAAACGAGCAGATGCGCGCTTTGCTCAAACCTACTGCCCCTGGAGTTTACTGTCGCAGAAACCACCGCTGCCAGAGAGTTATCTGCTCGGTGCTCCCGAGGCCGTCTTCCATAACCCCTTCGGCGAAGGTTCCTTCGGCCGCGAAGTATTGCAAGAGTACGTTTCAACCTATTACAATCCGGGCCGCGTGCATGGTATCTGCGAGGAATATCGAGCTGCAGCGACGATCGATGTCGAACACGACCGCGAGGACAAAGAAGCGTCGAAAAAAATTGAGTGTCCGATGCTGCACCTGTGGGCGGAGGGCGGCTGGCTTGACACTTACTATGCAAAAGACGGCGGTCCGCTCGGCATATGGCGGCAATGGGCTCCGAAAGTGCAAGGGCAGGCGATAAAGGGTGGCCACTTCTTCCCAGAAGAGAATCCTGACGACAAGGCGGTTCTCGTGAAGCTGTTCCTCTCCGCTTAATGAAAGATGGCAAAGAGAATTGAGATTGAAATGAAAAAGTGATAAGAAGATTAAAAAACGTCATTTTTACGATTAAAATGACGTTTTTTTGTATAAAATTTATTAATTTCCACCATGTTTTAATAACCGATTATCCCTCTACCTGTTTTCATACTCCTTTGACTCCTTGTACTTAAAATTAAATTCAAATTTTGTATAAATTTTAATTGATCTACTCATCATAATCAGGAACCATCTTAATATTAAAGGAGGTAATAGACAAATGAATAAAGACACTCAGAACAATATGATAAATTCTCAAGCAGTAAAAAACCAGCTTCATCAACTCGAGGAACAAAACGGTACTAATGAGAAAAATAAAAAGGGTAGTACGAATGAGATTCAACCAATTGCTACTGATGAAGGACTAACACAATAGTTTTTAGTGTATAAGTACATTTCCACCTTTTGTGGAAAATCTTTAAATTGAAATGGATATTGCCTAGTTGATTCCTCAGGATTGACTAGGTTATTTATGTTTTCTTTATTGCTTATCCTTTGCTTTCCAAATCAATTCCGGAATTAAGGGCAGATTATGAAGCGAAACACCAGCGGCAACGGACAATGCATTCCCGAGGGCCCCGGGCATTCCCATTAGCCCTAGTTCTCCTATTCCACGAGCTCCGTATGGGCCATCAATCGCTGGATTTTCAACAAAATCAACCAAGTAATTAGGATTCTCTCCATAGCGGAGCGGGCGATACGTCCGAAGCTGCGGATTCATAACTCTCCCTAAATCATCAAAATAAAATGTTTCTCTTCCGGCGAATGCCAGCCCCATACTCATTGCCCCCATAACCTGACCTAACGCTGTTTTTACATTCATCACCCTGCCAGCATCCACCACCGTCACAGCATTAACCAGTCGATACGTATAATCTTTACGATCAAATTCTACCTCTACTCCATAAGCCGCAACGGACCACTCTGGACCGGGCTTCCCAGCTCCAGTTTCGGGATTCAAATACGTTATGTGACGTAAAATATATTTTCCTCTACCAATAATTTGACCACCAATCGCGTTACCATTGGGATACTTATATCCATAACCAATATCTTTAAAATGGAGCCCAATGGATGGATCATCCCTTAAAAACACCCGACTATTTGCCACTTCTAAATCTTCTTTCGGTGCTCTCAGCACACATGAGGCCACTTCTTTTAATTGGTTAATCACATCTTCTGCGGCATTTAAGGTGGCCCTGCCTGCCATAAATGTTCCCCTGCTGGCAACGGTCTTCCAATGTTCCGGCATGGTCTGGGTATCAACTTCCATTCTGACATGAATTTTATCGACATCCATTTTAAGTCTCTCGGCAAGAATTTGAGCAAGCACAGTCTTAGTTCCCGTCCCAATTTCGATTAGGCCTGACATTAAATTGATACTACCGTCCCGATTAAATGTTAAAATAACACCTGAGGGAGCGTTGGCATCAATCGTTGACGTTTTCCAGCTGCAGCTTACGCCTTTTACTCTTACATAACGTTCATTTATCTGTTTAATCGGCCCTTCGTCCCACTTGATTAAATGTCTTACTTTCTCAATACAATGTGGTAAGTCACCTAGATTGCTTTTATTAAAAAGAACCCTTGTCGGTGATGTATTTCCTGGCCTAATGGCATTTAAAAACCTAAGTTGAAGCGGATCCATCTTCAGTTTTTGTGAAAGTAGGTCCAGCGTTCGTTCGATCACAAAGGAAAGCTCGGAATGGGAAAATCCTCTGTATGGTGAGGCATACGGATGATTGGTATACATACAGTACGAATCACACCAGACATTTTCCACATTGTAGGGTCCTGTGCAATCGACCGCCCCCGATCTCGTTACATCAATGGCTTTATCCGAATAAGCACCCCCATCCCACAAATAAAGAAGTTCCATAGCTTTAATTTTCCCGTTATGGTCAGCCCCAATTTTAACTGTTGCGTCTAAACCAATATGACATGGAGATGTAATAATATCTTCTTCTCGCGTATTAAAAACCTTTACGGGTCGGCCGCCAACAGCCTTCGATGCTAAGTAGGCAAGTATTTCAAGCTGAACGGGTGCTTTTCCACCGTAGCCTCCTCCAACAAACGGCGTGTGAACAACAATCTTCCCTATATCTTCACCAAAGAATTCAGATATCAGTGTTTTGACCATATAAGGTGCCTGAGATGAGGTCATAATATTGATGATTCCATCACGTGAAATCTCACAAGTTGAACATCTTGTTTCCATTGCGGCATGATCTGAAGGGGCAAAGGAATAGCTTGCTTCTACTGTTACCTCACTCTCAGACCATCCTTTTTCCATATCCCCCTTGCGAATTTTGGTAAGCGTTGCAATGTTTGTTCCCGGAACCGGGTGTGAATCTTCCTCCTTTTTATATTCGCCTAACCTCTCATGGACGAGAGGAGCATTCTTTTGGAACGCCTGTGTAGGTGAATTTACTACAGGTAACAATTCATAATTGACCTTAACCAAGTTAGCTGCTTTCTTAGCTTGTGAAGGTGTATCAGCAACAACTAATGCAACTGGTTCTCCGTGGTAACGGACCTTACCAACAGCAATTGGCGGGCGGTCGCGAATGGCCTCACCTGTAAGCGGATAATGTTCTCCTGTGATAATCGCCCTAACTCCTGGTATTTTTAGTGCTTCTGTCGTGTCAATCGAAGTGATCGTAGCGTGTCCATAGGGACTGATGACCTTTGTACAAGAAAGCATCCCAACTGATTGGTAATCATCTGTGTATTTCGCGTCTCCTGTCACTTTATCCCAAGCATCTTTACGAATGACACCTTTTCCAATTACATCCACGTCAATCCCTCCTAACCGTCGGGTTTTCATGAAACCTTTCCCATTAAATTAATATTCGTGTAAATAAAGATAAATACTGTGACGTTGAAATAAACCATATATAGTGAAGTTAATAAAATCAAAGAATAGCTAACCCTTGCGATCCAAGGTAAGGAAAGTTAGTCCAAGCAGCAACCTGCAACCTAACTAGACTTCCATCATCTTGAATGGAAAATACGGAGACTGTACCCTGATTTCCGTTAAGGGTGTAAAAATGCCGTCCATCTTTACTCACTCCAACATCCATCGGAAGCCCAGGAGATGTACCTGATGGTGTACTCGTAATATGCCTTACCACTGACAGTGCTCCATTGGGATCGATTCGGTAGGTGGAGATGGTGGCACTTAAGGTGTTGGTAACGTAGGCAAAACGTTCATCCCGCGTTGTTTCAACCCAGCAAGCGGTCTTATATCCATTTGGGACTGAGCCGCTAATCACATGAAGAATCCCGTCGTTGCTCATTGAATAGGATGACAGGGCATTTGAATCGGCTTCAGTAACTAAAAGGATTCCAGAGGACAGAAAATAAGCACCCAATGGTCCTTGACCATAAGAATCATTTACGATTGGCTCTGTAACCGTACCATTTTGATTTACATGGAATACACTGAGATGGTTTGAAGTAAGCTCGGATACAAGGATTTTACTACCATCACGAGTGAAGAGAACTTGAGCGGGCTGAGCATTGATAGTACTGAGAGAATGAGTGGATCCGGGGATAGGAGTAAGGCGTCCGTTATTATCTATGCGAAAACCAGAGATATTGGAGGCGAAATTGTTAGCTACATTCCCTACATTGGCAACATAGACAAGATTACCAAACACATCTACGGTATTAGGCTGAGCACCTCCTGATGGCTTCACATCCACGAGAACGGGTGCACCGCTGTCAGTAATGATAAAACTGCTGATACTATTGTCTCCTGCGTTCATTGCAAGCAGGAACCGTCCATCACGGGACAAAGTTAGGGCTCCTTGTGATGTAAGGGGATCGATACCATCGTTTGCCGTTGCCGTGGAGACTTCCTTTGTACCAGTACCTCTACCATAAGTTGGGTACGAACCCATAAAGGTGAGCATTCCATTCTTGTCCCTGGAAAAGGCAATAATTTGATTCATTGCTTCATTATTAGTCATAATGTAAACCATACTCGCATTCGCACGGAAATATTTGTTTATATGCATTTTATAACTTTCCTCCTTTTATAGTTTTATATGGTGCTTTTACCATTTCAATTCCCCAAATAATTGGTTTAAAGGATTATCGGACACTTATCCCACTGAGCTTTCTTCAGCAAAACGAGAATTTGGTAATCCCGAAACGAAAACGACTCTCCCTCCGCTTTTAGGTAATTGGGATGAGGCCCCTATTCCAAAAATAGGTAAATCCAACCGTCGTTATTGGAAGCGCTTACCACTATGATTTATTTAAACACTTCATTTGAAAAACACAAAAGTAATCTACATCTTTTTCACCTCATTAACTGATACTTCACGGAGCGAGGCAAAGGTATTAGCGGAAAGTTTTTCTTTCCTATTAAAACAATAAAAGAGAGGATGATAGTTACAGTGTTTTGGAGAAAACGATTTGTATTTGTATTACTTTTAGCAGGTGTGTTCTTTTTGTCAGCAAGCTGGGCAATGGCAAAAGACATAGAAACGGACAAGACGGACTTGACTGATACGTTTTACATTGATGTTTCCGTGGCAACTGTATGGACAAAACCTAATATTTTAAGAGAAGTCGACACCACTTCTGCCACTAATCCGGCTGATTTAAGAAAATGGACGACGAGCATGACGTATCAAGATAAACTCGGCCTTGTCGGAAAGCTGGAAACACAAGCCCTATATGGATCCAAAGTGACCGTTCTCGAAAGGCAAGGAGATTGGGTGAAGGTTGCGGTCCACAATCAATTTACTCCTAAAAGTGACGTAGGCTATCCAGGCTGGATGCCAGCAGCTCAATTAACGAAGGAAAAAAGCTATGAAAATCAGTTGCACCGCCCGTTTGCCTTAGTAACTTCGCCAACAGCTTGGTTATATAATGAAAAACACAAAAAAAACGAATTCCTTGAGCTTAGTTTCAATACCCGGCTGCCGGTTATGCAAGAATTCGAAAACGAAGTGTTAGTCGCTACACCAAGTCACGGCAAGAAATGGCTGAAAAAAGCAGATGTCACCGTCTATAATACTGAAGCAGATATTCCAGCCCCAACCGGAGAAGATATCGTTAATACCGGAAAAAAATTCTTGAATCTCCCTTATTTATGGGCTGGCACATCAGGATTCGGGTTTGATTGTTCGGGATTTACTTACACAATCTATCAAGCAAATGGTATTTTGATTCCAAGAGATTCCTCTGTGCAAGCCAAATACGGCACACCAGTTGATCGAAAAGACCTCCAACCAGGCGACCTGCTTTTCTTCGCCTACAATGAGGGTAAAGGAAGCGTTCACCATGTAGGCGTCTATATAGGTGATGGTAAAATGATCCACTCGCCTAACTCCTCAACCCACGTTCGCAACGATGATATTGAAGCCTCCGGATTTGGGAAAGAATATGCTGGTGCACGAAGATATGTGAAATAATATTAAACATCCACTCGGAGGCTACAAATAACCTGGTGGATGTTTTTTTATATTAGAATGTTGATCGGATGAAGCTGTCTTCAGAGAACTTTGTCAAAGTTATCTAAACCTAATTGAATCTATCGTTTCCTAATGGAAAAAAGCCCTTTCTCGCTTGCATAACGAGAAAGGGCCTTGCTCAATGAATTTTTCAAATTACCCTGCTATTTAATCCATGCACCGTCTGCTCCAAGTTTATACCCTTGAACGATCGTGTTTGCTGCCATTTTTCCATTTGTGTAGAGATAGTACCATTTTCCGCCTGTCAATACCCAGCCTGTTTTCATGATGCCATTGTTGTCCATGAAATACCAGTTGCCGCCGGATAGTACCCATGAAGTAGCAGCCATAGCACCATTTTTACCTAAGTAGTACCATTTATTTTTGTCCAACAGCCATTCATTTTCGAGCATTTTCCCATCATGGCCAAGGTAATACCATTTTCCACCGGATAAAACCCATGCTTTCGTTACCATAGCTCCATCGGCACCTAAGTAATACCATTTCACGCCTGATTGAACCCATGCTTTTGTTACCATAGCTCCATCAGCACCTAAGTAATACCATTTTGCTCCCGATTGAACCCACGCTTTTGTTACCATGGCTCCATCAGTACCTAAGTAATACCATTTCGCGCCGGTTTGAACCCACGCTTTTGTTGCCATGGCTCCATCGGCACCTAGGTAGTACCACTTCGCTCCGGTTTGAACCCACGCTCTTGTTACCATGGCTCCATCGGCACCTAAGTAGTACCACTTCTCTTTGTCCTTTAACCAGCCTGTTTTGGCCACATCATTGTCGTAGAAATACCATTTGCCGTTTTCCAGTTTCCAACCTTGTTTAGCTGGCTGCTCAACGACTTTAGCACTTACAGTGACTTCTGTTGCAGCACTTGTGTTTCCTGCCGCATCTGTTGCCGTTACGGAAATCTTTACGCCTGCTTTTTGCTTGGCAATCTTGATTTCAAACTTGCCTGCTGAATCTGCAGTCGCTTGGCCGATTTCCTTTCCATCAACAATTGCTATTACTGTCGAGCCTGCTTCAGCTGTACCAGTAAGAACCTCGTCCGCATCCGTAACACCATTTACTTGCGGTGCTGCTGGTGCTGTTGCGTCGCTGACGGTTACTTCTGTTGCGATACTTACGTTTCCAGCTGCATCTGTCGCTGTTACCGTGATAATGGTTCCTGCTGCTTGCTTCGCAATAGTGACGGCAAATTTGCCTTCTGCATCAGCAACCGCAGTACCTAGTTCTTTATCGCCCGCTTTCGCCACTACTTTTGCTCCTGCTTCAGAAGTTCCGGTGATGACAACATCCGCATCAGTTACCGGATTTACGACCGGTGCTGCTGGTGCTGCGACTGTCACTTTGAACGTACCTTTATTACCGAGTGTATCAGTAATGTCTAAAGTGATCTCTGTACCGACAGCTTGTTTACCAATTTCCACTTCAAATTTACCTGTAGCATCAGCTGTGACTTCGTCGAATTTCTTCTCGCCAATGGACACAACAATCTTTGCCCCTGGGCTCGTTTGTCCGCGTAAAATCGAATCAAATTGCGACACTTGAACAATTGGGGTTTTTACAACATCTCTTAAAATTCTTCCCTCAATAACTGGGGCTATTGGTTTAATAGCCGATTGTTCTTTTACATAGTTAAAAATTGCTTTAAAATCAGTTGTCCCGGTTACTCTTTCTTTACCTTCTTTAAGGATGGTAAAGCCGTCTCCGCCATCTGCCATAAAGTTATTTACCGTAACCGTATACTCGCCTTTAGGGTCAACTTCCGTACCATCTGGAAGATAAATATCTAACACTCTATTTCCAATCGGCAGTTTACTTGTCCAAGTATATTTCAATCCGGAAATCTGCATAATCTTCGACCCAGAATCAGCCCATTGTTGGTTGAGTAAGATTCTTACTTGGTCACCAGTTAATTTCATCGTAACAATATCGTTGCCAAACGGCTGAATAGCAAATAGATCGCCCCAAGTAATTGGACCTGGCTTTTTGATATCATCACGGATACCGCCTGAATTCATAAAGGCGAATTGCGTTCCGGTATTCGCGCGCATGCCATCGGCAATGAGGTTGCCCAGTGCCGATTCGCCGGCTGAACTAGTAGAACGGCTAATCGCAGTAGCGGCTTCCCCTACTACTTCACTTGTGATTGGTTGAATATATTCTAGATATTCATCAAGCTTTGCTTTCGTTTTAATATCAAGATGTTCTTTGTTTTGCACCGTTCTTACGATTTTGGCCTCTTTTGCCACGATATCCTGTGTAACTGGATCAATTGTTAAATCAACATCTGAAAAAGCTGTTCCGTACGAATACGATTGAAGCAGTAATTTTCCATTTACAGTTGAATTCAAATACGCATGGTTGTGGCCGCCAAAAATTACGTCAACTTCATCATCAACCTTTTTTGCAAACTCAACCACCTTTCCAGTCGGGTTCGAGCCATTCGTAGATGAGCTTCCAGCTTCATGGGCAAGAACCACGATGGCCTTAATGCCTTTTGCTTTAAGTTCGGCCGTATATTTATTAATGGCCTCGACTTCATCGGTGAACTTCACTCCGGCTACACCGCTAGGCGTAACAATCGTAGGAGTTTCCGTTGTCACGACTCCTATAAAACCAATTTTGACTCCGTCTACTTCCTTGATGACGTATGGAGGTAAAATAAGCTGGTTTGTTTTTTCATCGACAACGTTCGCTACCGTGTATCGGAAACTCGCACCTTCAAAGGGACCGAATTTATCAACGGTCTTAGGATGGCTTCCCCCGTTGATGAGACGCATCATTTCGGTAACGCCCTGATCAAATTCATGGTTACCAACAGTCCCAACATCAAAACCAAGTTCATTTAAGAAGCGAATAGTCGGTTCTTCCTGCATTAATGCTGATACCGGACGGCTGGCTCCAACCGCATCGCCGGCATGAACCTTTAACGTATGGGAAGGGTTTGTTGCTTCTTTTTCTTTCAAATATCCTGCTAAATATTCAATACCGCCCACTGGCTGTCCACTAACCGTTGTCGAATAATCCAATTGTCCATGAAGATCATTGATACCCAATAGTTTCACATGGACATTTTGATCTAATTCATAGAGCTGATATCCCGGCCGAATCGTTGATGGACCAAGATCCTTAAGATTTGGTGCTGAAGATAAATAGGCTTTTGCATCTGGAGAAGAGTTGAAAACTAATTTAGCCACACCGCCAACAGGAGCAATCTTCCAGTTATTATCCGCAACAGCATTGACTACTTTCTTTTCTTTAATATAATCCATCAATACTTCGCGGTTTTCGAGCAATGAATCAAGAACCAGCTTTGCGTCAGCACCTGTACCAGGATAGTTCCCTGTGCCGCCAGCACGGTGGTTATTAGTTGCTAGAATAAATACTTGATCATCTTTGACAGGTGTTCCATCCATCATCGTTAAATTGATAATCCGATGTTCCTGAGAAGAAGTTCTCACACCATTCCTTGTATATCGGGCCTCTTTTGTTACATCAATTTGGTATTTAAGACCGTCAATCACATCATAATTGTAAGGAGTGAAACCGTTATCGAGTAAATCTTGATTGCCTTCTTTGTTTGGGTCAATTTTATTGAATGCTGCCGCACACAATTCTAACCACTCTCTTACTTGGGCACCTGTTAATTGAAGGGCCTTAAGCGTATTATTATAGATATAAAGGTCATTCGCACTTTTAATAGAGATATCACCTTTAGGGATATTCGTATAACTTGATCCGCCTTTAAATGGAGCCGCAGCGGAAATGACCGGTATATCTTTCAAGTCCGAACGATGCTCGGCAATATATTTCTTTACAAAGTCAGTCTGTGCCTCATTAATAAGTTGAAGCGCCGGGTCATCAATTACCCGTGAAAAAAACGTATTTAATGGAGCCGGAGTTTCCCCAAGCTTGCCACGTACATAATCTAGGGTAGCTTCATGCTCATGTTTTACTGCATTGACAATCTCGTCAACTGCAGTTGTTGCAGCGGTAACAGGGCGGTTAACGGATTTTGAATTCGCTCTGTCAGCCTTCCATGTTCCATCTGCTTGTTGAACCAATTCTAAATCGAGAACACCTAGGTTATTTCCCCAATAACCTGCTTCAACAGCGGGTGTATTGTTAATATGTCCTTTTTCATTATCAATTCCCTTTTTACCATTAAAAGAAGAGCCAGGGAAATTCGTATGAGAATGTCCAAAAAGCATGGCATCAATGCCGTCGACTTTCGTTAAGTCGAAAACAGCATTTTCCGCCGCTTCTTTTCCTTCTGAAGCAATGTCACAGCCAGAATGAGCGATAGCAACAATGACGTCAGCGCCCTTTGCCTTCATTTCTGGGATAAACTTGTTTGCGGTTTTAACAATGTCTTTAATAATCAGTTTTCCTTCAACTTTATCTCGATCCCATTGCATAATTTGCGGAGGAGCAAAGCCGATAACCCCTACTTTAACTGTTTGTTCTTGACCATTTTTATCCTTGATTTTTTTATCAATGATTTCATATGGCGTAAAGTAGTTTTTATCGTTATCCGGATTTCCGTCCTTATCATCAATATAAATGTTAGCGTTTACAATCGGAAATGCAGCATTTGCTAGCGCCGTGTCAAGAAAGTCTAAACCAAAGTTAAATTCATGATTACCGACAATCGCAGCATCATATTTTAATAGATTCATAGCTTTAAACATCGGGTGTGTATCTGCTTTGGTGATTGGCTTCACTTTTGCCACATAATCAGCCATCGGGTTACCTTGAAGCGTGTCACCTGCATCAAACAGCATGGAGTTTTCCGTTGGAACCTCTGATCTTGCCTGGCCAATCAAGCTCGCTGTTTTGGATAGACCATAGTTGAGACCTACACCGGTATCCTGATAATAATCGTAGGACATAATGTTATTATGTAGGTCCGTTGTTTCTAAGATACGAAGAGTCGCCGTGTTTCCTGCTGTTTCTGCATTAGCCACTCCAGGGCTAAATGAGAAAGGGATCATACTTGCTGCGAGAGTTAAAGCGAGAGAACTTTTAAAGATTTTACTACGAATGTTTCTTATAATTTTTCTATTCAACTTTTTCCCACCTTTCAAGAGTTTATGATCTTTCAAATCTATTGTACAAGCCTTCAGATAATAATGATAGAAATTTCATAAAATTTTACACAATTTTAAAATTTTATAATATTTTTTACTAAAAATTCATTAATGGCAATCATTTTACCTCTCAGAAAACCTACATTGGTGGGATAATAAATTGGGATAGGGGATTAGGGAACATCTATGATATAATTCATTCCCAAAAGGAGCATGGAAAGAAGTGAAAATGATGTCATTGGACCATAAACCGGCTGTCCATTTTCGGGATGTGCATTATTCCGTTGACAATCAGCCGATTTTAAAAGATATTACCGGTTCGTTTCTTGAAGGCAAAATCACCACTTTGGTCGGGCCATCAGGAGCTGGAAAGACGACACTGCTTAAACTATGCAACGGGCTGCTGTCGCCTGATTCAGGAGAAATTTTTATTAATGAGCAAAACATCGATAGCTACGAACCGGTCCAATTGCGGCGCTATGTGGGAATGGCGCTGCAAAGTGCACCAATGATCAGCGGCAGCGTACTCAAAAATCTGGCTTTGCCCATGGTGCTGCAGGGGAAACAACTAGCGGAGGAAGAAGCGCGAAATTTATTGACCGATGTAGGCCTGGATGCATCATTTTTGCACCGAAATAGTAAAGATCTATCGGGCGGTCAACGCCAAAAGGTTTCGATTGCCCGTACACTGGTTAACCGTCCCCGCGTCATTTTGCTCGATGAAATTACGTCTTCGCTCGACCTGGCATCCCAGAAGGAAATCGAAGCATTGATTGTAAAAATAAACCGGAAATTCAACACGACCATCATCTGGATTACTCATAATTTGGAGCAGGCGTTGACAATCGGGGCATACACCTGGGTGATGATGGGTGGGGAAGTGATTGAAACGGGGGAAAGCAGCCTGCTGAAGGCGCCGGTTAATGAAAAAGTGAAACGTTTTGTGAAAGGGGAAGGACAATGAGTTATCTCGCACTATCCATCGCGCTTGTTTTCGTCCTAATTCCGCTTTTTTTATCAAAAACACTCCATCTAGGGCTGGAAAAAGACACGCTGATTGCAACCATACGTTCCATCATCCAGCTGTTTGCGGTCGGCTATATTCTTCAATTCATCTTCGAAGCGGATAGCCCTCTTTATATACTACTGATGGTAATGGTCATGATTGGCGCAGCCACACTAAATGCTAGAAAAAAAGGAAGTGTGATTAAAGGCATCACATGGAAAGTGGCAGTTACCTTGATTTTTATTGAAGTACTGACGCAAGGAATTATACTTGGCTTCAACATAACGCCGCGGTCTGCCCAATATATCATCCCACTCAGCGGTATGGTCATTGGCAACTCCATGGTCCTCGCCATTTTGTTCCTTAACCGGTTTTCTGCCGAGATAGAATCACGACAGGATGAAACGGAACTCATCCTGTCCCTTGGCGGAACACCCAAACAGGCCATCAACACCCAGCTGATCACTTCCATTAAAGCAAGCATGATTCCGACAATTGAAAGCCAAAAAACCATTGGGCTCGTCCAGCTCCCGGGCATGATGAGCGGCCAAATCATCGGCGGGGCCGATCCGATTCAAGCCGTGCAATTCCAATTGCTCATTTTATTCTTGCTCTTAACCACCGCAGCCGTCACAAGCATCATGCTCGGGACTCTATCCTATCCATCACTATTCAACCAAAGAATGCAGATGTTACGGGCGCGATAAATAGTAAGACCTTTTCTAGCGATAAAATGGATAAAGTTCAACCGACAGTCTGAGGGGACTTTCCATCCCCCTCAGATTGTCGGTTGAACCTCCAAAGTACTTAAAGATTTACCTCAAAAAATTCCTTCATTAAATAATTCAGCTTTAATGACAGTGAAATATAATCAGAACTTGCCGGACCATTTTGCCGATACAGTTCATTCAGCCTGCTTTTCAGTTCTCTGATTTCCACCAAGATATCCCGGTTCTCACTTTGCTCCAAACCCATCGTGTTCACTTCCATCCTACCCCTCGATTATTTTCCCACGATGTTACCTTAGGCATGAAAGCTTGGAGAGATTCCTTCGAACATCATGGCAATTATTTTTTAAAAAAGTCATCCCAAAATCGTAATGATAATAGCACAGTTCCGGGAGAATATGAACGCGAAACCGAAAAGTAAAAATATTAGAAAAACCGTAAAAAATATTGATATATCAATATTTTTTACCATGTGCATTATAAGGATTCTTCTTTATATCCCCCTTGTCCGAAACACGTTATACTATAAAAACTTTGCTTGGAAAAATAATAATATTTTAAATTTTCATGGGGTTTGCGACAAAAGATTCGGGTTGGGGAAAACCCAATCAACCATTGACAGACACTGGAATCAAATTATTACAATTTTAAGACAGAAAACGATCCAACATTTCGAATATTACAGTGGGGAGATCATCTGAGTCATGGTCTTATTTATAACTAAAAAGAGAGAATTGGAGAATTGATGATTTTGACGAAGGAATTAACAGTAAATGGTGAATTAACAGTAAGCAGAAAAGAAACTTACGGAAAAAGCAAGCACACAAAAAGTGTACCGGTTTTCACTTCGAGGATGGAAAAACGTGAATATTATAAAAGCATACAGTTTGATCTTCGAAATGTATTAGATGTCAAAGGATTCTTAAAAGATATTAAAGCAGATTGGAATACCTATGTTTCACAGGTTAACCAATGGATTCAAAAAAATGTCGTAAAAAAACTGATAGTGACTGGCATTTTTACCGTTGTGCTTGGCTTATATTCAAGCACTGCGGATGCAGCATTTATTCAGGAATATACATATCAAGTAAAAAGCGGTGAGAAAATTGAAACAATCGCTGCGATACATGGGGTCACTGCACAGGAAATATTAGATGCCAATGGGCTTACTTCCATTAACGGTAAAAAAATTCTTTTACCAAAAGTAGAAGACAGATCAGTTACCGCCACTACACTTAATGTTCGCTCGCAGCCAACCACTGCAAGTAGTATTATTGGAACCTATAAAAAAGGGGATGTTGCCAAGGTTGCATTCGTAGAAAACGGATGGGCCGGCATTCTGATCAAGGGCCGGGTTTGTTTTGTCAGCGCTGACTATCTTTTACAAAAACATGCAGTTGAATCTCAAGCAAAAACAATGGTTGTCACTGCCTCATCGTTAAGGGTAAGAGAGGCTGCTTCTACGAGCAGTGCTATACTAGGTTCGTTAAAATTAAACGATCATGTAGCTGTGACATCAACCTCCAATGGTTGGGCTCAGATTCAATGGGGCGGAAAAAAAGCGTTTGTTAGCGCAACCTATTTAACGAATACCGCACCGGCAAATACAAAAGTTGAATCCTCTAAAACCAACAGCACAGTGTATGTGATTAAGAGCGGTGATACGTTTACAAAAATCGGTAAAACATTTGGGGTCACAGTCTCGGCCATTCAAGCATTAAATCCAACAGTAAACCCAACAAAACTGAAAATTGGCCAAACAATCAACATCCCTACTCCAAATCAAATAACAGTTACAGCACAAATAGGTGGAGTAGACCCTGGGGGAACTTTTCGTTTCATCACGCCTGATGGATACACTCATATGGCAAAAGCCTCAGGCAACATGATTAATGAATTATTTACCCACCAAGGAAAAAACGTAACACTAACACTTGAAGGTAACAGAGGTCAACAAATGACTTTACATTCTCTTCAATAACAGAGGGACGCGAGGCTTGGGGATTCTTGTGCTTCAAATTAAAAAATGAAGCGAGAGAAGCGTCCCCTCGTCCTACCATCGTCCTATTTCGCCAATTCTTTTCGATTGGGGGCATGGGGAGGCTCCTCGAACCATTGCCTTTCAATCAGCAAATCCATTCCTTCTTTCCCATATTGCATAATCTCAACCATAAGTTTCGAATATTCAACGGACAAGTCTGCTCTTGAAGATGTGGAAAGTGAATGTCCTAAAAAGGTTAACGCTGTTGAGTTAAGCATTGTAATCAAATTTAAAATCAGCTTTTCTGAAAAGGGTGAGATGGTGGACATCGATATTTCCGTATTAATCATAGATGCCACAGGCAAATCATCCTTTCTTAGTGTATCATTTAAGAATTTAATTTGCTTTTCTGCTAATTTTTTCCCCTTTATCAAATACTTCTTGATCCTCTCGTCTTTTACGACCTGAATAAACCCGGTTAGAAAAACCAAGCCAAAATAATTTCTTTCACTATTGAAAAAAATAGCTGTTAACTCCTGTACATTAAGGGGTCTTTGTGGTTCGAACCATTTGGACAAGAAAGTTTCACGATTTTTGGCAAATTCGATACCTTCAGGATAAGGTATCATAGCTGGGCGATCATAAATTCCCTTTTTCAGCATAATCGTAATCGCCTTGTTAAATAGGTCCTGGGACGAATTCAAGCATGTAGAAATGAACAACCGCACATCCTCTCGCGCCATTGCAGTAACCATCATTCCATAATTTACAATAGATAAACGACTCATGCCATAAACATAACTTAGCGGCAATAAATTGAAAAATAAAGCTGGCGCATCGGAATTATAATCATCATCGGTAAATCCCTTAGGAATCGGGAACTTTTCTTTCATAAAGATCGTTTGAATTTCACTAACTTGCTTTTGAGACACTGCTAAAGACTCCTCCAAGAGGGGCTTTATGTCGGCATCCTCCAAATATTTCAACATATGTTTGGTCATGCAAATCGACATTGATTCACCTATATAGGTGGACCATAATCCTGTTATTTCAGCTGATGTCAAACCAACCTCATGATTCTTCGTCATATCTCTTCCTCCTACTGGTGTCATTGGGGTATCTTTCCCTATATCAAATAAACTATGTAAGCGAAAAATAATCCCCAATTTCATGGGGAGGGACTTTCCGCAGTAATAAGAAACTCCACATCCTCCTTAAAATCTAGTGAACCGGATGCAAATCCCTCTATAGAAAACAAACAAGTACCTCGTTGAAAAGGTACTTGTTTGTTTTTCTGAGATCTTTCTTTGTTCCTACCACACAAGAGAAATTGCCTGAAAAGAACGTCGAGAGTTGTCCCTAAAATGACTCATTTAAAAAGTGACCACTTTATTCCATTCGGGATGATAAGAGAACCTGTCCTCATGTCGCTTATTTTACAAGACACTGCAGTTCAGGAACTACGTTTTCCATTGACGGTAAAACCATTCTTTTACCAAAAGTAGAGGACAGAACGGTTACCGCCACTACTCTTAATGTTCGCTCGCAGCCAACCACTGCAAGTAGTATTATTGGAACCTATAAAAAAGGGGATGTTGTAAAGGTTGCATACGTAGAAAACGGCTGGGCTGGGATTCTGATTAAGGGGCGTGTTTGTTTTGTCAGCGCTGACTATCTTTCACAAAAACATGCAGTTGAATCTCAAGCAAAAACAATGGTAGTCACTGCCACATCGTTGAGAGTTAGAGAAGCTGCTTCTACGAACAGTCAGGTACTAGGATCGTTAAAATTAAACGATCAAGTGTCTGTGATATCAACTTCCAATGGTTGGGCTCAGATTCAGTGGGGTGGAAAAAAAGCGTTTGTTAATATGACATATTTAACGAATAATGAACCGGCAAATACAAATACTGAGCCTTCTAAAAGCAACAGCACACCAGTAAGTTCATCTGTATATGTGATTAAGAGCGGTGATACGTTTACAAAAGTCGGTCAAGCAATCGGGGTCTCTGCCTCGGCCATTCAAGCATTAAATCCGACAGTAAACCCAACAAAGTTGCAAATTGGCCAAACAATCAACATCCCTGCGACAACTGTTGCTACTCCGAATCGAATAATCGTAGCGGCGCAAATAGGAGGAATAGACCCTGAAGGAACTTTTCGTTTCATCACGCCTGATGGCCAAACATATGGAGCAAAAGCCTCCGGCAATCTGGTAAATGAATTATTTACCCACCAAGGAAAAGCGTAACCTTAACACTTGAAGGAAACAGAGGTCAACAATTGACTTTACATTCTATTAAATAGCACATACCCTTTAGCCTCAATGTGAGGCTTCTTTTTTGGTTTGGACAAAGACGAGGTGCCCCCTCTCGTCCCTTTATTCTTTTACTAATATGAAGGCCGTGACCCAGGAGGTAATGGGAATTACAAGTGAAATTCCGATTCCGGCACATAGGATGGAGATCATTTCGGCGTTAAATATTTTTGAATTGACGATTTCTCCGAATGAATAGGAAAACACTTGAAACCATAGAAGTAATCCTAGGTAGCCGCCAAAGAAGGCGAAAAACATGGTGTTTGCACTTGTGCCTAAAATATCCCTGCCAATTCTTATTCCAGAAGTGAATAACTCTTTTCGGCTAATTGTCGGATGATGAAGAAAGATTTCGCTCATTGGAGAGGAAATCGCAATTGCCGTATCCGTAATCGCGCCAATAGCAGCCATAATCATTACGGCAGCAGCTATTTTAACAAAATCGACGCCAATATAGAGGGAAAATATACTCAGCTCCTCGACTTCTTCTTCTCCGAACCCTTGAATCATCGTCTTTTTCGCTACGATCACAATAAACAAAAGTAAAATAACAATGGTGACCAGCGTAGAAATAAAGGCTGTTATTGTTTTGCTATTCACCTCATTAATATAAAATAGATTAATACAACTGATAACAATACATGCCACCACTATGAAAATAATCGGATTAACCTTTGGAGTGGTCAAAAATAAAATACTTATCAGCACTACACCAAAATTGAGGAATATGGCCAAAAAGGACCGTGTTCCTTTTTTCCCGCCAATCAATCTCATTAATATAAACAAAATAATTCCCAACCATACAAGTACATTCATGCTTTAGCCCTCATTCTATATAGGAAAAAAAGTGTAACGTATAGACCAATCGGAATCGTTAACACAATTCCAATCCCTCCCGCTAGTGCTCGTGCCAATTCCAGCGATAAATTCATCGAAAGGGTAAATCCTACTGGAGATGCATTCTTCAAATACAAAATAATCATTGGAATCGAGCCGCTGACATAGGCAAAGAACAAAACGTTGGTCATCGTGCCCATAATGTCTTTTCCAATTTCCATTCCCGATGTTTTTAGTGCTTTTACAGATATGTTTTTATTTTTTTCAAACAGCTCAAATAAGGAAGAAGACATGGTAATGGCCACATCCATAACGGCCCCTAGTGATCCAATAAATAACCCTGCCATAAACACCATTTTGTATGGGCGCGCGATAAATTGCATTTCTTCATAGCGTAAACCCTGCTCTGAAGTTACCCACATTACACTATAAGTAATCAATAGCGAAATACATGTCCCTAGCAGCGTGGCAACAATGGCAGCATATGTTTTTTCATTAAAGCCGTTCACGAGTAACAACGAGATGACCGTAAATACAATCACACTGATACTGCAAATCCATAACAAACTTATCCCTGAAGTGTGTAAATAAACATCTAAGGCATAGGACAACAACAAGGCATTGACGGCTAAACTAATAATTGAAAATAGCCCTTGCCTTTTTCCGACTATCAGTAATGTAAAGATAAACATCCATGTGACCAGCAGAAGGTATTTATCTCGTTTTACGTCTAGGATTTTCCCGGTTATCTTTCCCGCCTTTTCTATCGAAACAAAAAGTTCGGTGCCAACCTTATATTCGTGATCATAAGCTCCGGATGAGGAATATTGATTTGTTAAATGGATAGTCTGTCCTTTTTGGGGGCCATTTTTTATTTCCGCAATGATGCCCTGAGTAAAAAGTCGATCCTCATTATTGTACCTATCCATTGTTTCAGTGCTATCTTCAACTTTTGTTTCGATAACTTTGGCGATTGAACGTTCATAAAATGAATGATTGTGATAAACAAACCACATAGAGGCGGCAAAACAAACTACTAGAATGATTGTATGTTTAGAGACTATTCTTTTTAGAAAATAGAACATGCAATATAAACCTCCATGATTCAAGTGGAATTTAGTTGATTTTTAAGGGGATGGTTACCAATCCACTTAATTAGATAGAATAACAAGAATGGTTTCACCTCGTCAAGCAAAGCATGGGGAACGTTTCTTGGCCGTCCGTCTCACTAATGGGCACAAAAAAGAGAAGGAATAATGACCCTCAACCTGCTGTAGTAGGTGTGATAGATTTTAAGGAAAATACAACATATGCTATTATTGAAAAAAAGAGTGAGGTGACTCCTTTGTTAAACTTAAACTCGATAGATGAAAGAAAAAAAGCTGCTGGTGAGAAAGCAGCAGAATTTATTATGGATGGAATGACGATTGGCTTAGGTTCTGGTTCAACCGTTTATTGGCTATTGAAAAAATTGGGCGAGTTAGTCGAACAGGGGCTTACTATTAAAGGAATACCTACATCTTTACAAACAGAAGACTGGGCCAAGGAATTTAATATTCCGTTAACCGATTTCTCCCAAGTAGATTGTCTGGATATAGCGATTGACGGGGCCGATGAAATTGACAACAATTTCAACTTGATCAAGGGCGGCGGCGGAGCTCTCTTACGTGAAAAGCTTGTCGGTGCCAATGCGAAGAAGCTAATTATTATAGCCGATGAATCAAAAATGGTCACAACCTTAGGTGGTTTCCCCCTCCCGATTGAAGTTGTCCCCTTTGGCTGGGAAGTGACCGCCAAAAGGATTGCGCTGCTCGGCGCCACTCTGCATTTAAGAAAACGGGAAGAGAAAGTCTTCGTTACAAATAACGGAAACTACATTTTAGATTGTCAGTTCCAGACCATCCCTAATCCCGAAGAGCTGCATAATCAATTAAAGCTTCTATTAGGGGTAGTAGAAACTGGTCTCTTCATCGGAATGACAAACACCATCATAATTGGTGGAGAAGGCGAGGTAAAAGTTTTAAATAAAAAAAGTGAAAATATCATATGAACCAACAAAGAGCTTGGAAAAGTCAATATTCCAAGCTCTTTTATTCAAATTGGGACTGTCCCCTCGTTCCTTAGAAAGTTACTTTCCAATTATTATTACAGCTTGCCGATACTGCTTTTCTTGTTAAAAAGTAGTTGGCTAATAGTTCGGTCATGTCTGTCTGAATTTCTTTGATTACTGGTTTATCTTTGAACATCTCGTAGTCTCCTCCGCCTCCAGCTCGATAGTTATTCATCACGACATCGTATTGATCTGAAAGGTTGATTGGCTTCCCATGATAGTTAAGTTTGACGACACGGGATCCGAAGGGCTTTGAGATATTTAATTCGTATTCGATTCCTTCCCACATATCATAATTGTAATGTTGGGGCTTCGGCTCAACAAACGCAGGATTTACGTTTAGTTCATGATTTTCATCAACGACAAAATAGGTGGCGCATTTTTCCAAAGCATCCTTTATATCCTGCCCGGAAATACGGATGACCTTTAAGGTATTCGGATAAATATAATTTGAAACGATATCTCTCATCGTGACATGTTGAGAGAATCCCGGCGATTGGTTGTGAAACAGAGCAGTGCTTGATATATCCACATCTGCTGCGTCCATTTGGACGTTATTAATGAATTCAATTAATGGGTGATCCTTTACCCTTACAGCAAAGGCATTATCAACCGTCAAATCTCCTTCAATTTTCCCAATCGGCTGATCTAGCCATTTCTGGGTTTGCCTTTCGTATTCTTCTGCTAGCTCTAAGACATTTTTGACAGGTTCGGTGGTATCTTCCACTGGTACGATCTCAGCAATTTTTTCTACAACCTTCCACTTACCATCTTCAAATTGAAATTGGATTACAGCCTTACCTAATGCCTGCCCATTAAATCCCGGCTGAATGACGGTTACGCCATTGATATGTTCCTTAATTTGCCGATGCTGGTGGCCCGTAAGCAAAACATCTATTCCATCAATTTCATGGCACAACCGATAGCCTTGGTTTTCACCGGTTAATGACTCGGTAGGCTCCCCTGATAACAAATCGCGTTCAAAGCCTCCGTGGTAGGAAACGATCAGGAAATCGTATGTCACATGTTCTTGCAAATACTTGACCCATTTCCTAGTTGTCTCCAGCGCATCTTCAAAACGTAAGCCTTCAATATGGCTTGGATTCTCCCAATTAGGAATGTAATGGGTTGTTACCCCCAGCACAGCCACCTTAAGTCCATTATCAAATTCCTTGATCAAATAAGGCTTGCCAAATAATGGCTGGTTTGTTTCTTCACTTAAAATATTGGCGGAAAGCCAAGGGAAATTGGATTCGTTTACTGCTTTTTTTAACAAGCCCATTCCATAGTTAAACTCATGGTTTCCAATTATCGCAGCATCATAATCTAGGCTATTTAGAATGCTGATCATTGGATTTTTTTTGTCATGAAGGAATTTAGCGTAGTGATAAGTTAACGGTGTACCTTGAATAACATCTCCATTATCAATCAGAAATGTGTAATCATACTTTTGTTTCACCTGGTTAATGAGCTGTGCAATCTTAGCAATTCCTGAGTTCGTTTCTTGATGATTTCCATAGTTAATCGGGAAGACATTTCCATGAAGATCACTCGTTTCGATAATCACCAATTCACACCGTTTTTCTGGAGTCGGCATCTTCTAACTTCCTTTCAGCTTATTCAACATCATTATACTAGTAAAACGAAATGAACAAACAATAATTTACAAAGTTTACTGTTTCTTAACATAAAACAGCTGCACTATCATGGTACTATTCCTTTTGTAATCATAAAAATTTTTTACATGGAGGTTTCACAGATGTTCAAAGGAAAAAGATTAGCAGCAATCGGCATGTCATTAACTCTTGCAGCAGGCATTTTAAGTGGTTGCGGCAGTTCAAAAGATGCTTCGGCTAAAAATGCTTCATATGCACCTGAAACTCTAACCGTCCAATTCGTACCATCACAAAATGCTGATACGTTAGAAGCAAAAGCGAAACCGTTAGAAAAGCTATTAAGTGATAAACTAGGCATTCCTGTAAAAGTGAGTGTTTCCACGGATTATAATACAATCATTGAAGCAATGGCTTCCAAAAAAGTAGATATCGGCTTCTTACCGCCGACTGCCTATGTGTTGGCGCATGAAAAAGGGGCAGCAAACGTGTTACTTCAAGCACAGCGGTTTGGCGTAGATAATCAAACGGGTCAGCCTACTCAAGATTTAGTAGACTTCTATAAATCCATGTTTATTGTGAAAAAAAATTCTAACATCAATGATATTAAAGACCTAAAAGGTAAAAAGATTGCCTTCCAAGACGTAACTTCTTCAGCTGGATATGTATGGCCTGCAGCCTCTTTATTGGATGCCGGAATTGATCCAATTAAAGATGTTCAAGGAGTAACGGTGAAAGGTCACGACCAAGCTGTCATTGCCCTTCTTAATGGTGATGTCGATGCAGCCGTTATTTTCCAAGATGCCCGTAATATCGTAAAAAAGGATTATCCAAAAGTATTTGAAGATACAAAGGCACTTAAGTTCACTGAAAAAATCCCTAATGACACCATTTCTGTTCGTACAGACATGAATGAAGAATGGGTGAAAAAGATTCAAGATGCATTTGTTGAAATCGGAAAAGATACAGAAGGACACCAAATTATTAAAGATATATACTCCCATGAAGGCTATACACCATCTGACGATAAAGTGTTTGATATCGTACGTGATTATGCTAAAAAAGTAAAAACAGAGTAGATAAATAGTTTCCATGGTTAATATGATTCGAGCCAGTAAGTCTTCATTTACTGGCTTGGTTTTTTTACCTATTTCCTTTTCGTTCTCAACCAGATTGATATCAAATGAAGAAAGTTGGTAAAGAAATGATTGAATTTAAAAATGTCTCCAAGACATATCCTAACGGTGTGAAAGGATTACGTAATATTAACTTAAAAATTGAAAATGGTGAGTTTGTAGTGGTGGTTGGATTATCTGGTGCAGGTAAGTCAACGTTACTACGCTCAATAAATAGATTAGCAGAAATTTCCGAGGGAGAAATCTTAATTGACGGCAAGTCGATTACACATGCAAAAGGAGCCGCCTTAAGAAGAATTCGCCGCGATATCGGGATGATTTTTCAAAGTTTTAATTTAGTAAAGAGGTCTACTGTACTAAGAAATGTATTATCCGGACGAGTGGGATATCACTCCACATTACGAACCGTTTTCGGATTATTCCCTAAAGAAGATGAAAATCTAGCCTTTGATGCACTCGAACGTGTGAATATTTTAGATAAAGCTTATACCCGGGCAGATCAGTTATCAGGCGGTCAGCAGCAGCGAGTTTCCATTGCCCGCGCGTTAGCTCAAGAAGCAAAAATAATATTGGCCGATGAACCGGTAGCTTCTCTGGATCCTCTAACAACAAAACAGGTAATGGATGACTTAAGAAGAATCAACAAGGAATTAGGGATTACCACCATCGTGAACCTTCATCACGTTGATCTAGCCAAAGAATATGCGACAAGAATTATTGGGATGCGAGCTGGCGAGGTTGTTTTTGATGGACCTGTAGCATGGGCAACGGATGAAACATTTTCTGAAATTTATGGCCGTCCCATTCATAAAGACGAGTTATTAGGAGCGGCAGTTCTATGATTCAAGCGCAGAAAAAAGGGGTACCTCAACCTCCCAGTAAAATAAAAGGATATCTGACAGCCATACTAGTCCTCTTACTTCTTTGGGGAAGTTCTGTGAATACCGAGTCATCCTTAAGCGAGTTCATAATTGGATTTCCCAATATGTTGGATTTGTTAACACAAATGATTCCTCCCAACTGGAGTTATTTTGATAAAATAACCGGGGCGATGCTGGAAACGATTCGGATGGCTGTGATCGGAACGACGTTTGGCGCGATTATTTCAATTCCAGTTGCTCTTTTTTCAGCTAGTAATATTGTTCAAAATTCATGGATCTTTTATCCGGCACGTTTCATCCTAAATTTAATTCGGACTGTTCCTGATTTACTACTAGCCTCCATTTTTGTTGCAATCTTTGGACTCGGAGCGTTACCTGGTATTTTGGCATTAACCGTTTTTTCGATTGGTTTAATTGCAAAATTAACCTATGAATCGATTGAATCCATCGACCCTGGGCCGCTCGAAGCGATGATTTCAGTCGGAGCGAATAAAATTCAACTTATTGTGTTTGGGATCATTCCCCAAATACAAGCCCATTTTATTTCCTATGTATTATACACGTTTGAAATTAATGTACGGGCAGCTGCCGTATTAGGACTTGTTGGTGCAGGCGGAATTGGATTATTTTACAATAAAACGCTCGGATTTCTTGAATACGATAAAGCAAGCTCCATCATTGTCTATACATTAGTTGTCGTGTTAATCATTGACTATATCAGTACGAAATTACGGGAGAAGTTATTATGAACACAGCAACTAGAAAGATTCCTAGACGTAAGAAAAATCGCATTGGGCTCTGGAGTGTTTATCTTGTCCTCGCTCTTATTTACATTTGGGCCTTTGCCGGTATGGGGGTTCCCGAAATAAAACCAACGGCTGGGCAAATATCTAAAGCTATTTTTAACGGACTTTTTCACCCAGATTGGAGTTTTGTATCTGAGCCCGGCGGGGAAGATTTACTTCACGGCTTACTCGATACGCTAGCGATTGCGGTTTTAGGTACATTTATTTCTGCTCTATTATGCATTCCTTTTTCCTTTTGGGCTGCTCGCAACATGAGCAAAGGGCATACCCTTTCAGGCACGGGGAAATTTTCTCTTAGTTTCATTCGAACATTTCCTGAGCTCGTGATGGCCATCATGTTTATTAAAGCAGTTGGTCCAGGATCATTTGCCGGCGTATTAGCATTAGGGCTCCATTCCATTGGGATGCTAGGAAAGCTATTCTCTGAGGAAATTGAAAATATGGACCTAGGCCCTGCCGAGGCTTTATTAGCAACAGGGGCTAACCGTTTCCAAATCCTATGGTTTGCGGTACTCCCTCAGGTTATTCCCGGATTTCTATCCTATACTCTCTATCGTTTTGAAATTAATGTTCGGTCAGCAACCATTCTTGGTGTCATTGGAGCCGGCGGAATAGGTACTCCGCTTATTTTCGCCCTAACCTCCAGAAACTGGAATCGTGTAGGCATTATCCTCTTAGGGATAATTGTCATGGTTACCTTAATCGATCTTATTTCTGGATACTTGCGTAAGAAAATTATCTAAAAATAGAACGAAAGATTGAAGAAATGAAAAACCACCCTTACATGAACAAAAGGGTGGTTTTTGGTTATTTAATCTATAAATAGGGGAGGTGGGCTGTATTCCAGAACGTTTTCCCTTTTTAAAAAATAGATTGTTACTTAGCAGAAGTGCCACAAGCCGTGGCACTCCCACTAAACTGTTTGGGTCAGTGTGCGTTTTAAAAATTCTTTCGTGCGCTCTTGGGTTGGCTGATTGAAGATTTGTTCAGGACTTCCCTCTTCCGCAATCACACCTTTGTCCATAAACACAACACGGTCTGATACTTCTTTTGCGAATCCCATTTCATGGGTGACGATTAACATTGTGAGGCCACTGCTAGCGAGCTCCTTCATTACTTTAAGAACCTCTCCCACCATTTCTGGGTCCAGCGCTGATGTTGGTTCATCAAATAACATTACATCCGGCTCCATTGAAAGTGCTCTGGCAATGGCGACACGCTGCTTTTGCCCGCCGGATAATTGTTTCGGCTTTGCATTCACATATTGATCCATACCGACAACTTGCAAATATTTCATTGCCACTTTTTCGGCATCTTCACGGGAACGCTTTAACACTTTCATTTGTCCAACAGTACAGTTGTTTAACACATTATGGTTATTAAATAAATTGAATTGCTGGAAAACCATCCCTAATTTTGTCCGGTATGCGGTAATATCATGCTTATTATCTAAAATGTTCTCTCCCTGATAGATGATTTGGCCGCCACTCGGTTTTTCCAAAAGATTAACACAGCGAAGAAGTGTTGATTTCCCTGAGCCGGATGAGCCAATAATACAAACAACTTCCCCTTTATTGACGGTGAAATTAATATCCTTTAATACTTCATGGCTCCCAAAAGATTTACTTAAGTGCTGAATCTCAACAACCTTTTCCATTTGATACCCCTCCTTTACCTAAAAGTTCTGACCAGGACCATTTTTTGTTCTCTGCAGCATATTTTCAGGTGTCTCCACCTGCATTTGATTAGCATACATCATATAATTATCCGGTCCGTCTAATTTCTTTTCGATGTAGCGGAGAATGCGCGTCACGGTAAACGTCATAATAAAATAAAGCACGCAAGCAATGAAAAACGATTCAAAATACCTGAAGTTATTCCCAGCGATTGATTTCGTCTGGAAAAATAACTCTGTAACAGAAATAACATTAAGCACGGACGTGTCCTTAATATTAATCACAAACTCATTACCTGTTGCCGGCAAGATATTGCGAATCACCTGCGGCAAGACCACATTCTTCATCGTTTGAAAATGATTCATTCCAATCGCCTGTGCTGCTTCATACTGTCCCTTATCAATTGAAATAATCCCACCGCGAATGATTTCCGACATATAGGCCCCGGTATTAATCGATACGATTAAGATCGCCGCGTAAATTCGGTTCATATCCATACCGAACGCTAACGCTGAACCATAGAAAATGACCATTGCTTGGACAATCATCGGTGTTCCGCGGAATACCTCAATATAGATCGAAAGAATTGCATTGATTAGTTTAAGGAAAATTCTTTTTACTCCTCGTTCAGGCATCGGAATCGTTCGAATAACCCCTATTATAAGGCCAATAAGGGAACCTAAAATCGTACCAATAATGGCAATTAACAGCGTAATCCCCGCACCGCGAAGGAACATAGGCCAATTGTTTGAAACAATTTTTATTACCCAATCAAAAGTCATATTTGTTCTCCTTTTTTAAAAAACTTAGAAAGGATAAAACCGAATGCAAGTGAATGCACCCGGTTTTTCCCTCATCATTATTGGGCTGACGGTTGATTTTTAATAGCAGCATCCATAATGCTGGTCTGTTCATCTTCTGAAATTCCCGATAAGATTTTATTAATTTTATCCGTTAATTTACTGTTTTTCGCAACGCCGACAGCGATCGCGGTATCATCATCCGATGTTTTAAAGCCGTCATTAAATTCGATCATTTTATACTTTTCGTTAGCGGACTGAGCACTTATACCTTCTGGGCGTTCGGAAACATATCCATCAATGACGCCCGACTCAAGGGCCACCCTCATTGCCGGGAAGTTATCCATCGCCGGCTGCTTATTTACCCCTTTTATCTGGTCAATGACCGAGTAGTGGAAGGTATTCAATTGAGCTGATATCTTTGCTCCTTTGAAATCTTGAATGGAAGAAGCTCCATCGAATTTTCCGCCTTTTTTCACAACCATCACTAAATTCGATTTATAATAGTTGTCTGTGAAGTCAATCGTCTCTTTGCGCTCAGCAGTTGGTGACATTCCGGCGATGATGGCATCAATTTTTCCAGAAGTTAACGACGGAACAAGCCCGTCCCATTCTGTTTTCACAATCACTAACTTTTTCCCTAAGCCATCGGCAATTTTTTTGGCGATTTCTACATCATATCCGCCAGCGTATTCCGCATTGCCATCAATTTTAACACCGCCATTGGCATCACTCGATTGCGTCCAGTTAAATGGTGCATACCCCGCTTCAAGACCCACCTTAAACGTTTCTTTCTCCGCTGCCCCTTTATCTCCTGAATCACTCGTACCACATGCTGATAATAACAGCATCATAGTTAAAGAGATTGCTATTAAAAATGATAATTTTTTTCTTTTCATTACATTTCTCCTCCTCTTTTTTCAAAAAAATTCTGCCTCCTGCAAGGCAACAAGTATGTTTTTTCAGGCAATTTGTACAATAAAAAGAGACCTGAGGTAAACTCAGGTCTCGTTATATACAATTACCCTAAAGTCCTCTTCTTTCCCCAAATGAGATAGCACAACTCAATAAACCGGGACGTTTATTGAGACAGTCCTGCAATTCTTCACTGCAGACCCAGCAAGTAATACTGAGAATATTACAAGCTTCGGCGACATTTCCTTCTCTTTAGAATCATAGCTTCTCAAACTCCACTAAAGACTAATAAATACCGCGCCTCTACCTCACTAGCAAAAGTGAGGTCCTATTAAATTATGCTCTG
The DNA here is from genome assembly GCF_001026695.1 of Neobacillus vireti. Taxonomy (GTDB): domain Bacteria; phylum Bacillota; class Bacilli; order Bacillales; family Cytobacillaceae; genus Neobacillus; species Neobacillus vireti. The sequence goes on along the minus strand of NZ_LDNB01000014.1, from coordinate 122,495 downwards.
ATTTTACCTGAACCACTAGAATTTGTCAAGGTAAGAGAACCTATTTATCGTCGATTCTCAGCCATTTATTAGCGCATCGAAAGGGCCCGTACGTAACCAAACAAACGTTATTTCTTCATTGTAATCGTCTTTGCTTCTGTGTAGAAATCGAAGCTGTGGCGTCCGCCTTCACGGCCGATGCCGCTTGCTTTGGCTCCGCCGAATGGCGTGCGCAGGTCGCGGACGTACCAGCAGTTCACCCATAATAAGCCGGAATGCACTTGGGAGGTCACACGATGCGCCCGTCTCAAGTCATTTGTCCACACAACACCCGCCAAACCGTAAATGGAATCATTGGCGATTTGAATCGCCTCTTCTTCCGTTTTAAAGGGAATGATCACTGGTACAGGTCCGAAGATTTCTTCCTGGGCAACCCGCATTTTATTACTTACATCATAGAGAACAGTCGGCTCATAGAAGTTTCCTTCTGTAAGTCCGGCAACGCGCTTACCACCGTGGGCAAGCTTTGCTCCCTCGGCTAGCCCGATTTGTACGTATTCATCAACCGATTGTAAATGCCCCTTCGATACGAGCGCACCCATATCTGTAGACTCGTCGGTCGGATCGCCGACTTTAATGTTCCTCACAGCAGCAACATATTTATCTAAAAATTGGTCATATACCTTTTCTTGAACAAGGATGCGCGAACCGGCTAAACAAATTTCACCCTGGTTGCGGAAAATCGCTTCAATCGAACCAGCAACCGCTTCATCCAAGTCCGCATCTTCAAAGACGATATTTGCCGATTTACCGCCAAGCTCCAATGAAACAGGAATTAAGTTTTCAGCAGCATTGCGCATTACTGTTTTTCCTGTATTGGACTCGCCAACAAATGAAATTCTCCGTACCGATGGATGCGACGCCATCACAGTCCCAACCGAACTTCCCGGGCCGGTGATGATATTCAGGACACCAGGCGGCAATCCGGCTTCATTGGCAATTTCGCCAAGTAAAACGGCACTTAATGGCGTATAAGATGCCGGTTTCACCACGACAGTGTTCCCTGCCGCCAATGCAGCAGATGCTTTCCACGTCATTTGCATGAATGGCAGATTCCACGGAATGATTAAACTGGTGACACCCGCAGGCGCATACTGGACATAGGACATATAATGGCTCATATCATAGTGTTCGTGTACCATGTATTTCGCCATCTCTGCGAAAAAGCGGAAGTTTTGGGCTGCACGGGGGATATCAAATCCGCGGCTTTCCTTAATCGGCTTTCCGACATCTAACGTTTCAACAAGGGCCAGCCGATCGACATTTTCCATTATTAAATCAGCCATCCGGCAGAGGATCTTGGATCGTTCTTCGACAGGCATCTTGCTCCAAATCCCGCTCGCAAACGTGCGCTGGGCCACATCGATGGCAAGCTTGGCATCCTCTACTCCGCCATTGGCAACCGATGCATGCTTGCTATTTGTGGCAGGATTAAGGGAGTCAAACGTTTCCCCTGAGAGTGCGTCCCGATACTCCCCATTGATAAAAAGCTTCGCGTCTTGAATGATGGTATTTTCAGCTACTAATTCTTTCGCCACACCTGTTCCTCCTATTCCTCGATCTCAAGAATCATCTCAATTTCAATTGCGGTATTGTTCGGTAATTGCGCCATTCCCACCGCTGAACGACCATGCTTCCCTTTTTCACCAAAAAGCTTCATGAGTAAATCAGATGCACCGTTCATGACTTTCGGCTGGTCGGTAAACTCTTCCGTGCTATTGACCATTCCAAGTACCTTGACGAATTGCTTCACCTTGCTTAATTCACCAATTTCATTTTTCACAACACTTAAAAGGTTTAACATAGATTGTTGGGCGGCTAAATACCCTTCATCCACTGTTAAATCTCTGCCCAGTTTGCCGTGATATTGGTCCACACCCTGACCAGCGGTGAACAGCAGATTCCCCGTTCTGACACAGCCGACATAATCTCCATGTGCAGGACGTAATGGCGGCAGCTCCAGCCCAAGTTCTTCCAGCTTTTCTTCCGGTGTACTCATGATTTAACCTCTTCCTTTATTTCAATATTTAGAAAGGCAAGGGCATTTCTGCCTAAAATATCCTGTTTTTGCTCTTCTGTAAGCTCCACAGTTTGATCAACAACTTCTCCAGGCGGGATCTCCCTAAGTAAAAACGGATAATCAGATCCCATGACAATTTTTTCATGACCGAAACGATCGACTAAATATTTAATGTTTAAGGGATCATAATTCAATGAATCAAAATAAAAGTTCTTCGCATAATAGCTTGGCGGCTTATTTATAACTCTTAAATGCGGCCATACCTTCCATCCTTGATCAAGGCGCGGTAATATATATGGGAATGACCCGCCTCCATGAGCGAAACAAACTTTTAGTCCAGGGAATTTTTCAATCACACCGCCGCAAATTAAACTAGCGGCAGCAAGCGCTGTTTCACTCGGCATTCCGACAGTGTACATGAAATTATGGCGCGGCATCCGCTCTCTGCCTAATGTTTCCCATGGGTGTACAAACAACGGAACTTCCCATTTTTCCGCCATTTCAAAGAACTTGGTAAAAGCAGGATCATCGAGGTTCTGACCGTTGATATTCGTCCCGATTTCGATGCCTTTTAATCCAAGCTCATGCATGCAACGGTCCATTTCGCGAATTGAAACCTCCACATCCTGGAGCGGAACCGTTCCAATCCCGATAAAGCGGTCCGGATACTTATTCACGGTTTCGGCGATAAAATCATTTTGAATTCTCGCCATTTCCTCCGCTGCTTCTGGCTCAGCCCAATAGGAGAATGTCACAGGAATAGGTGACAATACCTGGATATCCACACCTTCTTCATCCATATCCTTGATTCGCTGTTCAGGATCCCATACCTGATGCGTTACTTCGCGGAACACCTTCCCGGCCACCATAATATTTGCACCGCAGGAACATGTTTTCTCGAGCGTCGGCCAGCGTTCGCCGCCAAATTTTTCTGCGAAGTTGGGAATGTCTTCTGGAATGATGTGTGTATGAAAATCTACTCTCATGCTTTCTCCTCCGCTTTAAAAATATTTCTTATTGATTATTTTTAGGATTCCATTCGTTTACTTCTTCTGACATCACATGGCCGCAGCTTTCACAAGTACGAAGATCCTTGCTGCTGTTGAATTCTTGAATGGCTCCTTTTACTTGGGTTTCAATATTTGTTAATTGAACAGTTTTACGATGCATTTCACGATCACAGTTATCACAGAACCAAACGAAATCCTCTAGTTCTCCTTCTCCACGCTTGCGTTCAATAACAAGGCCGAAAGTGTCCGCAACACGGTGTGGAGAATGCGGCACGTTTGCAGGAAGCATAAATACTTCTCCTTCCTTTACAGTTACGACTTCACGCTTTCCGTCATTAATAACTTCAACATAGCAATCGCCTTTAATTTGGTAGAAAAATTCATCGGATGGATCGACATGGAAGTCGCGGCGTCTGTTCGGGCCGCCAAGAATCATACAAATAAATTCGGAGTCTTCCCAAAGCACCTTATTATTCACTGGCGGCTTCAGTTGATCCTTATTTTCTTCAATCCATTTCACGAGATTAAACGCATTTAATTTTGTCATCGTTGCCATCTTTACAATTCCCCCAATTTTCAATTTATTTTTCTTAGTAAAGGCTCAAGAGAATTTATCACCCTTACAATCTACTAGGTTTCTATTACCAATATAGTGTAAAACCGCTTTCATAAAAATTGAGTTTTTTCATAATGTGAAATTAGTTGAATTTTTTAAAAAAATAATTTCCTTATACAATTTTTGAAAGACAACAAAAAAACCACAACTGTATAAACTAGTTTCCCTAAAGAATAGTTCATAACAGCTATGGTTTGTCTTTGGCGAAAGACCACCCATCGCACAGTGTAGTTTATAGAAATACAGGGACAACTATATACTTTATATTATTTAAAAAATCCTGCTGGAGGGAGTTTGTATGCTGCGACAATGGTTTTGGACTGGCTGTAGGCATCGAGTGCTTCTTTACTGTATTCTCTTCCCACGCCGCTGTTTTTGTAACCGCCAAATGGAGCGCCTGATTGGAAGTTAAAATAAGAATTGATCCAGACACTTCCTGCTTCAAGTTTATTAGCAGTGTTTAAAGCGCTTTCAAGGTTATTTGTCATAATCCCTGCTGCTAGCCCATAATCTACACCGTTTGCTATTTTAATCATTTCATCCTCATCATTCCAGCGTGTCACTGTACAAGCTGGACCAAAAATTTCCTCTTGGGCAATTCTCATGTGCGGTTCCGCTTCAATAACAGTTGGTTCAATGAAATAGCCATTTTCATGACCTGGAACGGTCACACGATTTCCACCATGAAGAATTTTCGCACCTTCGTTTTTGGCAATCTCAAAATAGTTCAACACTCGTTTCGCTTGTTTCTCATTTATTATGGAACCAATGCGTGTCGAACGTTCAGTAGGCGGGCCAATTTTTACTTGTTTTGCCCTCTCAATTAATTTTTCAACAAACTTATCATAAATGTCATGATGAATAAGAAGCCGTGTGCCAAGAATGCAGCTTTGCCCATTAAAGGTAGTAAACGCAAAAACAGCATTTTCTACGGCCTGGTCAATGTCCACATCTGGGAAAACAATATGAGGTGATTTACCACCAAGTTCGAGTGTTACAGGAATGAGTTTTTCGCCCGCTTTTTTACCAACTAAACGGCCTACATTTACACTGCCGGTAAAGGCCAGCTTGTCTATATCTGGATGATCAATTAGTGATTGGCCTGCTTCTTCTCCGTAACCTGGAACAACGTTGATAACACCCTTAGGGAGAATTTCCGCTGCAAGTTTCATAAACTCCATAACTGATAGACATGCATCTTCTGCTGGCTTTAATACAACAGTGTTACCAGCTGCTAAAGCTGGGGCTAGCTTAAAAGATGTCATAATCATTGGAACATTCCAAGGAATGATCTGGGCGCAGACACCAAGCGGCTCTTTCTTTGTTATTAAATAACCGTTTTGAACAGGTCGGGATTCGCCTTCATAAAAGGTAAGCATCGCAGCGGCGAAATAACGGAATTGGTAAATTGAGAGTTGATAATCCGGATCGAACTCATGCAAAGCCCTACCCGTATCCATACATTCTATCAGCTTTAAGCGCTCTTGGTTTTCTTCTAACACATCAGCAATTTTATTTAAAAGCCTTGCCCGTTCTTCAATCGGTGTGTTGGACCATCCTGGAAATGCCTCTCTTGCTGCTCTTACAGCCTGATCAATCTCTTCTTGACCACAGCGGCCTATTCTTGAAAGTACTTTTCCAGTTGCCGGGTTAACTGCATCAATATAACCATTGATCGGTTCTACCATCTGCCCATTGATAATTGGACCATACTTTTCAGCAAATTCGATTGTGTTAGGATTGATTTGTGTCAATGTTTCCATACGATTTCTCCTCCATTGCATAGATTAATAATAATAGAATTTATTTGTATTTTTTAAGCTAAATGCTAGCTATTAGTCACCACCTCCACTTATGCAACAAAGTAACTTGAAAGCCTCTCATGATCCCTTATTATTTCGAGATTACATATATTATAAACAGGCAAAATAGCAAGAATAGTTAACAAATTAACGTATTATTCCATTAATGCAAAAATTCCTAACTTTATTTTTGTTAAAGATTTAACATTTAAATAGGGATTTTTGTTAAAGAGTTAGCATTTTAATAAGAAATTATATATCATAATTATCATAAATATCTAAATTTACAGAATTTTATTTTAAATAAAAAAAGAATAGCATATTTCTAGTGAAAAAATAGGAGGAGAATAGATGAGATATGAATGGGAACCTTTTCTTATTTATAGTAATAAAAAGACCTTAGCGAAAGGAGATATTTTATTTTCACAAGGGAACAAAAGCTCTGGATTTTACTACTTGGCCAAAGGTAAGATGAGTATCCAGCTTCTTTCTGAAGATGGGAAAGAACGAATCATCGACTACGTAATTGATGGTTACTTACTAGGACAAGAAGGGATTACAGAAAAACCCTATTCAACCACAGCCGTATGTGATTCAGACGTATTACTTTATTATTTCTCTGCAGAAGCATTCACTAAAATATGTAAAGAACATCCGGAAGCAAACAAAATTTTTATGAATATACTGATTTATAATATTAGATCACTTGTGGAAACCATTGGAATGATCAATAAGCCTTTTGAGCAGCAAATGGCATACTACTTTGTTCAGCTCTATCAAAAGCATAATAAAAGCCCTTTTTCGATTTCCCAAAATTCCCTTGCAAAATATATTGGAACTTCAAGAGTAACAATCTACAAAATTATGCATAAATGGTTAGATGAAAATATAATTGCACGAAAGGGACACATGATTCACATATTAGACCTCAACAACTTGAAAGCGCTTTATATCAGGAATAAAGCAGAAGTTTCACTCTAAAATCTGGTTCATATGATAACGAAAGGGGAAAATACTGTTGATTACATTAAGACAATCTTGGACAGATTATTTAAAGTACGGCAAGAGACTCTTTTTCAAAAAAAAATCATGCATTTTCCAACAAGGTCACACAGGAACTGGATTTTATTATATATATAAAGGAATAGTAAAAATTATCTCTAACAATCTAGAGGAAGGGAAAAGGATTTTAGATATTGTTGGACCAGGAGTTATAGCGGGTGAAGCTGATCATTTACCATACTATTGTTCAGCTGTTTGTCATACAGATAGTGTTGTATACTATTTCTCAGAACAAGATTATCATAACCTCATTCAAAGACACCCAGAGGTAACAATTTTATTTGCTGAATCCCTTATTCTTAAAGAAAAGCTCCTTTTAAATAATATCAATATTACAAGTACCAGCACAGAATACCAAATCGCCCAATCGCTTCTATATTTGATGAATTCTCTTGAAAGCAAAGAAATCAATTTAACCCAACAGGAACTATCGTGCTATACCGGCTTAACAAGAATCACAATCTATAAAATTCTAAAAATATGGTCCTCCGAAGGGATCATTTCAATCAAGAATAGAAAGATTTACATAGTAGACCCTGAAGCACTTAAGGCGAGACTATGAATTTATCTAAGCTCTTAAACAAGCTTAATAAATCCTTTTTTTAAATTATGCATTTTCGCAACCCTTCTGCTTGAAAAAATGAAAGGTGAAAAAGTCCACCTTTCATTTTTTTATTTCAATTTTCTTTAATCCTGACCCTTTTCTACCAAGGCAAGAACCCTAACAGGACTTCCACTGCCTTTTTCTATTTTTAACGGAGTAGCGATGAGAACAGCTCCTTTTGCAGGAAGTTTTTCTAAAGCTGTCAATTGGGCGAGGCCATATTTATTCGCGCCGTGCATGAAATGATGATTTGGGTATGGAGGGTCGAATGAACCGGCAATCCCCGCATCTGTTCCGACGGTTTCTACACCAACTCCCAATATATCGCGTTCCTCTGCAAGAAAAATAGAAGCCTCTTTACTAATCCCAGGTGTATGTGGCAGTCCATCGGCGCCAATATTATAAAAATGTTCGTGATCATCTACATATTGCGCCCATCCGGATTGAATTAATACCCACGAATGTTTCGTAATTCTTCCGTATTGCTCTTCAAATGCAAGAATATCCCCCACTGTTACACAATAATCTGGATTCTGTTTTGCTTTTTCTCTGATATCAATCACATATGCTTCTCCCACCATGTTCTTCGTTGGAATCGAGTCAACACTATCATGCTGTTTACCACTAATCCAGTGAATTGGCGCATCAAAATGGGTTCCACAATGTTCACCTGCGGTAAAATCATTCCAGTACGAAGTTGGCCCTTTCTCATCATACATTGACAACCGTTTTAATTTAAATCCACCCGTTGTTGCTAAAGGCTCTGGCAACTGAATAACAGGGGTTTTTTCATTCAGGGTTTGCGACAGATCGATAACTTCTATTTTTCCCGTTGCAATCTGATTGATAAGGGACTCCAAAATATTTACTTTTACAATCATTAGACTGTCTCCTTTACGAAGGTATTGGTATTTTCAGCCGTATAAACATGTGGGATATAAACGTCAATAACAGCAGATCTCCCTTCTTTCACAAACTGCAAACCTTCTTTAAGCGCACTTTTCAGCTTCGCACGATTTTTCACCATAATTGAATGCGCCTCCCCAGCAGCAGTAGCAATTCTCGATAAATCTGCCGGCGGGTCAAAATGGACAAAGAATTCTTCCGTTTGTTTGGCGATACCGTGTGGGTGGACACCAAGCGTTGACTGTTTTGGCGCCTTCCAACCTGAGTTGTTATAAATAACTGTTAAGAATGGGGTATTATATCTTTTTGCCATCCAATGAACAGTGGAAGGAATACTGAATAGGTAGGAACCATCTCCAGTGAGACTGATAATCGTCTTATCTGGATTAGCTAATTTCATCCCTATTGCGGCACCACCGTTCCATCCAAGTGAACCTGCAGGACTTCCATAATAAGACCCAGGAATAGTTGCCCCTATATGGTTGGATATTATCTCATGACTTGTAATTCCTTCATTCAATACGATTGTATTTTCGTCTGTTATTTCCCTTATACAGGCGGTTAGAAATTCAGGTGTAATTACATCGCTTTCTGCCTTTTCTATAATAGCTCTTTCTTCTGCTTGTCGATTATGGTATTCAGAGTGTTGTTTCCAGCGCTGGGATACCACCCCTTGATCGATATCACTATTTTTATCCAGGTAATCATTAATTTGCTGAAGTGCTGTGTATGCATCTGCTTTAAAAAAACGTTTTGATGGGATATACCATAAAGGCATTTGTTCTTTCAACGGATCAACATCAATGTAATAAATAGTTGCATTGTTAGACGGTTTGTTTCTTACAGGAATCCATGGAACATCGCTATCTAATACGAGTATAAAATCGGCTTCATCAAGAACGTTAATCTGCTTTTCAGTATTCCAATAGGAACCGCAGTGCATCGGATTATCACTCGGAAAATTCAGATAACTTGGTATGGATTCAATGACAGGAATCGCCAATCGTTCACATAAACGCACTAGTTCTTCAACCGCTTCTTTTTTTCTTCCTAAATAAGAGGTAACAACAAGTGGATTTTTAGCTGACAATAAATCATTCGTTAATTCTTTAATTTTTTGTGGAGAAATGGCTCCCGGGGAAATCGGCTCCCATAGTTCTTTTTGAATCTCTACGGGCTTGGCCGGCTCTTCCATCACTTCTCTTGGTCCCATTAGGTAAACTGGACCCTTAGGATCACTTTTAGCAATTTGTAATGCACGATGTACAAGCTGCTTGACATTTGCTCCGGTTCGAATTTCATTATTATATTTTGTATAACCGCGCATAATCCCGCGTTGGTCAAAAACATCCTGAATCCAATGAATAAATTCATTTCGGCTTCCAGCCAATTCATTTTCTTGGGTATATGGTGATGCACCAGCAAAAACTAATACAGGAACTCTGCTTTTGTAGGCATTATGAATGGCTCCACCTAAATTTTGTGTACCGCATTCTACATGAACGATCACTGCCTGCGGCTCACCTGTTGCTTGTGCATACCCTTGCGCAGCAGTTAATGCCACAAATTCGTGAGGGCAGGTAATGACTTCTGGTAATTCCTTATTTTCCTTTTTGGCGATCGCCAAATTTTCAATAATCGCCGGGTGGTCACTTCCCAAATTAGCAAAAATATAAGAAACACCTGCTTCTTGTAAAGCTTCTAAAAATGCTGCTCCAGTGTTATACAAATGAAATTCCTCCTTGCATGTTTTTTGATAACTTTTACTAGCTATATCATACTGCACTGATATTTTGCTTCCGTTAATCCATTAACAATTATCCTAAAATTTCGCAAAGGTTTATAAAAAAATATTAATAGTTTAACAATGACTACTGTTTTTATTTTGTAGAGTAATAAATAGAAAGGGGGAATTCGATGATATTTGTTGAACAAAAAACAATAATTAATCTTCCTGATCAGTTGTTTTCCAGGTATTGTAAAGAAACATTTGGTTTAAACAGGGGTGTATACAACACAATCGATGAATGGTTCTATAAAAATTCCGCTGAAAGTATAGAGGTTCGTCGAAAAAAAATATTAGATTTCCTTCTTTTTTATGTTAGTTCATTAAAAAATGTAGAAGAATGCAAAATCAAGTTTGGAAAAGGCAATCTTATCAACCTTTTGGCCGAGTATATGAATACCGCTGTATAGTAAAAACTCCTAAGTAGAAGCTTGTTTGCAACGTAAACAAAACTTCTACAATAGGAGTTTTTTCTAATTTCAAGTGCAGAATCAAGTTGTACCATTATGCTCTATAGTCAAATTAACATCTTGACTCATTTCTTTTTGATCGAAAATTATCCACATTATCTTAAAGTTAATTAGTTAACATTTTGGTTATTTTCTTCACCTGTTTGAAATTTTCGAAAATTGATTTATTAATAATGTTAATGAGTTAGCAGAAGAAGAGGGGGCTTTAAATATACAATTCCATCAAGCAGTAAAAATAATCTTAAGGAGTTGTTTGAAATGAAATTTGGACTTTATTCTGAAATGCAATTGCCTTCTGGAAAAACGGAAAAACAAGTATATGATGAAGTAATCGAACAAATCATCCATGCCGATAAAGCCGGTTTTGATGTTTATTCTCTTATTGATCATCATCATTTTTCAAAATTTTCTATCTCAGCAAGCCCATTAGCGGTATATTCAGCAGTAGCCAGCCGGACAAATAATATTCGCTTTAGAACGGCACTTCATATCTTGCCAGCTCAAAATCCGCTGCGTTTGGCGGGTGAAATTGCAGCCGCTGATCTTATAACAAATGGACGTATAGAAGCAGGTGTCGGTCGTGGTCACGCATGGGTTTATCCAAACCAAGGAATTATTCCAATTGAGGAAGCCAAACCGCGTTTTGAGGAAGCACTTGCTATACTTGAGCAGGCACTTCGAGGAGAGAAAGTGTCCTACTTTGGTAAATACTATACTGTTGATAATGTAGAAGTTGTTCCTCATCCTCTTCAGAAGAAGATTCCATTTACTACCGGAGGAACAAGTGAACATACTTATCGACAAGCCGGGGAAAAAGGCTGGGGAATTTTTGTTCCTCCTTTATTGCCCCTAGCAACTTTATTGGATAAATTCGACATATATCGAAGAGCTTGCTGGGAAAATGGGCACGAACCTAAAATTATCTGGCTGCGTTCCATTTATATGAGCGATGGAGACGAAAAACAGATTAGGCAAGAAGCTGAAGAACATTTCTATAATTTCCTTTTAGGAAATGCTGCTCCTACAGTTGGATTACCTGATGTAGAAAGAATGAAGAACGCGGGGTTCCATTTCTATACAAAAGGTATCTTACAAGGTCTCCCAAGAATGAGCTATGAGGAACTATTAGAGAAAAATGTTGTTTGGGCCGGAACACCTGAGGCAATTTGTGAAAAGATTGATAAAATCAAGCAAGAGGTTGAAGGATTGGTTGAAATTGACTTCTTGACAAATTATGGCGGCATGGATCATTGGAAAGTTTTAAAACAGCAGGAACTTTTAAGCAAGAGAGTCATGCCGAACTTTAAAAATACCAAAGAATCACAATTAAACCGCGTTTAATCAGTCATCATAATAAAGTTTTAAACTTTTAAAGGGGAATGTTTTTCATCCGCATTCCCCTCCTATCTATTCTTATACATGTATTCACGGCATAAATACTAAATTGGAGGGGCGGTAATGAAGCATTTTGATACCGTAATTATTGGAAGTGGTATTAATTCATTAACTGCGGCAGCCTGCTTGTCAAAAAAAGGGCACAAAGTATTAGTCCTCGAAAAAAATAATTGGATAGGTGGTTGTATTAAAACAAGTGAAATAACAGCCCCGGGCTTTAAAACAGATGTTTTTTCCGGCTGGCATCCAAATTTCGTTTCCGGTCCTGCCTATGCAGAGCTCAAAGAGGATCTAGAAAAAAACGGCCTTGAATACCTCAATACGGATGTTGCTGCCGGAGTCATTTTACCTAATGGTAAAAGTGCTGTTTTATATGCCAATCGAAAAAAAAATATCCAAGCATTTAATCAGATTGTGGCCGGTGATGGGGACAGGTATCGTGACCTAATGGAGCAATTTGAAGAAATTTCCGATTTTGTATTTCATCTTCTATCAAATGAACCTGTTTCCTGGTCTTCCATCCGTAAAATACTAAAAACGGTTAGGAGAAAGGGAATTCAGGAATTTAAAAGAGAAGTAGGAACCATGCTGAAGTCTGCCTCGCAGTTACTTGACCAGCATTTCGAAAGTGATGTTATTAAAGCACTCCTCGCCCCCTGGATTTTGCATACAGGGCTTGGTCCGAATGATGCAGCAGGTAATATTATGCTCCAGGTTCTCATATTTGCTCTTGAAGCCGCCGGTATGCCAATTCCGAAAGGAGGCGGTAATCAACTAGTAAAGGCGTTAATGAAAATCGTCGAAAGAAATGGCGGCCAATTTATAACCAGTGAGAACGTGGATAAAATTCTTATTAATAATGGTAAAGTACAAGGTGTCCAGACTGAAAAGCAGGAGTATTTCGCTAATTATGTTCTAGCAAATGTAACTCCCCACCAATTATATGAGAAGCTTTTAACAGAAGTGTCCCTACCTGAATCACTAAAGAAAGATTTGAAAAGCTTTAAATATGGCAACGCATCAATGCAAATCCATTATGCTTTAGATGCCCCTTTGAATTGGGAAAATCCTGAATTTAGAAGAGCAGCCATGATCAACATCACAAGTGGAGTTGAAGCTGTAAGTCAATCAGTAAACGAAGTGTCTATCGGACTGCTGCCAAAAGATGCCACCATTGCCGTTGGTCAGCATACAGCATTTGACCCAAGCCGTGCCCCGGAAGGGAAGCATACACTTTGGGTTCAGTTATTAGAGATGCCTAGGCACTTAAAAGGGGATGCCTTAGATGAAATTGATACTTCTAATGGATATACCCAAGAGGTAATTGAAGCCTATGCAGCACGGATTGAAAAACGTATCAGCAAGCATGCCCCGAACTTCAAAGACATTATCTTAAGTAGAAAAATTCTTTCTCCTTTAGATTTAGCGTCAGCTAATGTCAATTTAGTCGGTGGGGATCCTTATTCCGGTGTGGCATCAATTGATCAGTTGCTGTTATGGCGGCCAACTTCCAAATATCAAAGACATGAAACACCTATTAAAAATTTATTTCATATCGGAGCCTCCACCCATCCGGGACCGGGTCTTGGGGGAACTTCCGGCTATCTAGCAGCCCTGCAAATTAAATGAACTAATTCAACATTTTAAAGGGAGTGGTTTTTTATGAATAAAGAAAAAAGACAAGAGGTATTTAAACAAATTATGGGGAATTATCCAACAGGTGTAACGATTGTTACGACAACGACAGAGGATGGAACACCGGTGGGACTAACTGTTAATTCATTTGCTTCTGTATCCCTTGATCCCTTAATGCTGCTGTGGTCAATTGATCATCGAGTGTCCTCACTCAAGGAATTTACGGAAGGCGGAAAATTTGCCGTCCATGTTTTAGCAGAAGAACAAAGAGAACTCTGTCAAACTTTTGCTAGCAAGCATACAGACCGCTTTAGTACTTGCAACTGGGCGCTTTCCCCCAACGGATTACCCATTATTGAAGGGACTTTTGGGGTATTTGAATGTAAAACCTTTAAAGCCATTGAAGCAGGCGATCATACCGTATTAATTGGCGAAGTGATAGATCTTCAAGTCGATAAAGAGAAAGACCCAATGCTCTATCACCGTAGAGTATTCGGTGCTATTCCAAAAGAATTTTATAATCAAAAACTACCTGTATAAGCAGGTCTTTATAAAAAAATTATTGGGGCATAGAATGGCATCATCCTCCTTGACCTATGCCCGCTCCCTCTTAAACAAATACAGAGTTACTACAGCTGCCGAATATACCTGCGCGATGGTCTAAACACTCTCTCCCACCGTTTAACAGTTCTAGACTAAATCAATAGATATTCCACCTTCAAATTTTTCATATATTGAAATGAAAAGAAGCTAATAATCTACGTAAAATAGTTTATTAGCCTCTTTTTCTTATTAGATGTATTCTTTTAGTAGCTGTGTGCAGACGGTTCTTCTTCCCTTAGGAAAGAAATACCCTTACGCAGTAGTTGTGACGGCCCTTCCTACTCCTACGAGGTGAAAGAACCATCACTACCTTATTAAGCTTTTATTTCAGCGCCGGTAGGATGGTCGTGTTGACTAGAGGCAAGGTTTGGCTTAAAAATGTATAACCGTAAGATAGGATAAAGGACAATACTTATAACAGTAGAAGTTACAAATGGCATTGGGATGAAGCTCATTGTTAAAGCCGCTATAGAGGCGAGGATTAGTGTAAGTACTCCAGCGACATTCAGTGTATCGCATACATGGACACCAACCTCTCTATGTGTAATTTTCTTTACCCAATAATGATCGATGATAACGATGGTAGCTAAGCAAGTAGTTAATACACCTAACATATTTAACCATTTTGCTACTAAACCCAAAATATTCATTGCAATCATAATTAAAGCAATAATATTACAAAGAACAACGGATAAGGCGCGGTTTCCTTTCCATCCAAAGGCAGAAAAAACATTCGTCATTGCTAAGGAACCACTATACGTATTTAATACTTGTGCTTTCCCATTTGCAAGGAATAAGACAATAAATCCGATGACCCCTGCCATGATAATGAAAAACGATGCCATATCATTTAAAGCAACTGCCGAAGCCGCCTGATGTGTTAAGCCTCTGGTTGCTACATAATGATTGACTACCTTTTCCATCCCAATATAGGCAATGGTACCACCAGCAATAACCATACCAATATTCATTACTAACATTCCAGTAAGATTGGCCAAAAATACATCTTTGCCAGTACGTGCATATCGACAAGAATCTGCCGCTGTTAGTGCTAAAGCTCCGCTAGAACCGATTAAAATATTAAAAGCAGCAACAAAATCCATAATGCCTTGGGATGGTCCAAACTGACGACCAAAGGACATACTTTCTCCTAAACTGATTCCACTGAACCCCATCGTATGAATGATCATGTATAGTAAAACTATCGTAAGAGCTAATAATGTAACTCCCGCTACCCTATATACTAATTTGATGCCAAATAAGGCTAAGGAGATCCATGCTAAAGTAAAAATCCCGTAGATGACAACAGCATTTAACGCGGTTGGCTTCATTTTAAAGAAAAACAGTACTCCATTATAGAGTAAAGCATTTTCCAAAGCTAAAAAGCCAAGAACCATAAAACCAAAAACAATAGAAGATACTACTGAACCTTTCACTCCAAATCCATAGTATCGAGTAATGACTGTACTAGAAAGCCCTTCCTTTCGAGAAATATCACCAAGAAGGAACCCGATAGCTGTTCCAATTAAAATCGTAACAATACCTGCTAGTAATCCTACTTTCATCCCAGCAGAAAAAGTCGCTAATGCACCGAACATCATAATGGCAATGGTGGAACAAACCCCCATTGTGTTATTGGATAATTGCAGCCAAGATTTACGTTCATTGTCAGGAATACTTTCTAAGGCATGGTCATCCATTTTTTGTTTCAAATTAAGACTAAAACCCATTTTTACCCCTCCATTAACATAATCAATAAATTTTGAAAGAGACGGTTAAATTTGTTGATGTTATTATCACTCTCCTCGAAAGTTGATAAAGGTCAACCCTTTGTTCATGATTGTAAATGCAAATCCAGCAGTTCATTGTAAATTCATTAACATAATGATTATTTATTTTTTGAAAATTATATATTTTCAAAAATATAAAGATAAATAAAAAAACCATAACTGCAGCCAACCCAAAGAATGAGTTTACTACAGCCATGGTTTAAATTCGGCAAAAAAGGTAGTTTGCCTCTAACACGACTCTTTACCTAAATTTCAATATACCCCAGCTCTTTTGAAATAGATTGTGCGGTGCTTTTCAAACTGCGGATAATCATATCACCATTGCTGCCCTGCATATAGGACGGGGGACCGACTAAATTAACCGCTGCGATAATTTCTCCTGAATAGGAGAAGATTGGTGCTGCCACTCCATACATGTCATCCGAATTTTCACTATTGCTGATCGAATAGCCTTTTTTACGGATTTCCGCAAGCTCCTTTTTCAATTGGTTAATATCCGTTATCGTATTGGGACCTTCATGTGACAAGCCCCTGTTTATCGTCTCCTGTAAATAAACAGAATTGTAAGCCAACAGGACCTTTCCAGAACTGGTCGCATAAGCCGGCTTCCTAGACCCGATATAGGTTTGAATTGGTGTAGATTCCTCCGAAGACACCCTTAATACAAAAACAACCGTCCCTTTGTCAAACATCGCAATATGGACAGTTCCTTTAAATCTAAGAATCAATTCTTTTACTATCGGCATTGCCTTTTCATACACATCCTGCTGAAACATCACATGATTATTCCATTCAAGGACTCTCCAGCCAAGTCGATATTTTTTCTTTTGATCTTTCATCAATACACCTTCATCACACAATGTCGTGACGATATGGTGTGCCGTACTAACATGTAGCCCTAATTTTTCAGCGATTGCGCCAATCCCTAATACAGGTTCTTCATTAGAAAAACAGCTGATAATTTGGCATGCCTTTTTCACGGACTCAATCATAGTAGATTCGCCCCTTCAAAATAAATCTTAAAATGATAGCATTAATAACAAAATAGTTAGAATTATATTAAATTTATTATAAGAAACTCCCTTTTCATAAGCAAGGGAACGGTTAGGTATAGAAATCAATTAATTTTCAAAATAAACTAAAAATATGTTGACTTTACCTATTGTGTTTAATTTATAATAGAAGTATCAATATTTAAGAACGACATTCGATATTGTCGAACAAGGGGATGTTTTTCTATTCCTGTTCATGATTTGGGGTGAAAAAATGCCAGTTGTTCAAATTACACTCGTGCAAGGCAGGGATAATGAAGTGATTGAAACTTGTATGAAAAATGTAGCCCGAACGGTTTCGGAAAGCTTAAATGCACCCATCGAATCTGTTCGTGTGATAGTAAATGAGGTTCCAGCAAATCGTTTTGCTATCGGCACCAAACTAAAAAGCGAATGATAAAAAGGAGAGAGTTCAAGTGACTGTTCAATCTAGTAAAAAAACGGAAGAATTTGCTCTTCTTCTCCGCAATGCGGAGCAAAAAAGAGAAGGAATTTCCCCCCTGTCAGCTGACAATCCTGATTTAACCATTGATGAAGCTTATCAAATCCAGCTGATCAACATTCAGGATAAGCTGAATCAAGGGCAAGTCATAACAGGGAAAAAAATCGGTCTTACCTCAAAGGCGATGCAGGATTTGCTTGGGGTAAACCAGCCTGATTACGGTCACCTTCTAAATGGCATGGAATATGAAAATAATTCCGTTATTCCAGCAAATATTCTTTGTCAGCCTAAAATCGAGGCGGAAATTGCCTTTAAGCTGAAAAAGGATTTAACAGGCCCTAATATCACGTCCCTTGATGTGCTCTTGGCAACAGAATATATTGTCCCTGCTTTTGAAATTGTCGATAGTCGCGTCCAAGACTGGAAGATTACTATTGAGGACACCGTTGCCGATAATGCCTCTTCCGGCTTATATGTCCTTGGAGAACAAAAATTTGCAGTTTCAGAGGTAGACCTCGCCCAATTAGGTATGGGCTTATATAAAAATGGTAAATTAGTGAATACTGGTGTCGGTGCAGCAGCCCTTGGACATCCTGCCAATTGTGTTGCATGGCTTGCTACAAAATTAGCAGAGTATGATATTCCATTAAAGGCTGAGGAAATCATCCTTTCAGGAGCCCTATCCGCAGCAGTCGCCGTCAACCCTGGAGACCAATTCACAGCCCGATTCGCAGGGTTAGGAGAGGTATCAGTTAGCTTTAGTTAAGACGTGTTCGGATCATGAAAAACTATTAATGAGGTGAAAACGGTGGAAGCAACAAAAATACATTCACTTGCTGAATTTCTTCATCAAGCAGAACTGGATAAAAGAGAAGTAACTAGAATTACCGCAGAAAATCCTGAGCTGACGGTAGAGGATGCATATAAAATCCAAGATGAAATCATCAAAATCAAACTGGAAGCAGGCGATAGCATTTTTGGCCCAAAAATGGGGCTGACAAGTGAAGCAAAAATGACCCAGATGAACGTTACAGAGCCGATCTTCGGTTATGTGTTTAATTATATGAAAGTTCAAAACGGCGGCAGCATCTCTGTCAGCCAATTGATTCATCCGAAAGTAGAGGCGGAGCTGGCCTTTGTATTAAAGAAAGACTTAGAAGGAGAAAATTTATCGGTTGAAGACGTCTTAGATGCAACCGAGTACATTTTCCCTGCCTTAGAAATCATCGACAGCCGGTATGAAAACTTCAAGTTCACTCTTCCCGACGTAATTGCCGACAATACGTCCGCATCTAGAGTGGTTCTCGGGGACAGCTTACGTAAACCTGAGGATTTCCAATCCGATTTAGTCGGTGCAACCATATTCATTAACGGCGAAGCGAAAGCCTTCGGAACCAGCTGCGCTATTTTAGGGCACCCTGCACTGTCTATCTCTATGCTGGCAGCTATGCTCAGCCGGAAAGGAAAATCACTGAAAGCCGGTGAAATTATCCTAGCAGGTTCCCTTACCGAAGCGGTCCGTTTTAACGCTGGCGACTACATTTCCGTCAAATTTGACGGAATGAACGATGTTAGCTTCCATGTGGTAGAATAGATTCTTCTTATAGACGGTATAACTAGTTTAAGCTTTTAAAACTGGTTATACTGTCTTTATTTTATTTGGAGGAATTTTACCCATAGCGCAGGATCTGCTGCGGTTTTGCGCAATAAATTTATGACAGATATAAAAAGCCACAGCCAGCTGAAATTGCTGGCTGTGCTATTTAATACTCGGAGAGGCAGTCCCCTGAACAATTAGGTCCAACCAAGAAGTGGAAGTGCCTGCTCTTGTTTTCCCTGTAAAATAAGTTCTCTAATTCTGGTGGAAGAAATCCTTTCTCCATCCATACTGCGAACAGGAGGAATCGGCGGTACTGCAAAATGCTGTTTTAATAATGTAACATCTCCCGTCCGTTTATGGCCGAAGCGAAAATCATCACCAACAAAAATTCTTAAAGGATTCAATAACGATACCTCTTCGATAAAGTCATCGGCTGTTCGCTGCAAATATTGTTGATCGAAATTGGCAAGAACGATATGATTTACCCCTAAATCTTCCATCAGTTGAATCTTCTTTTTAGGCGTTGTCAATACTTGCGCCCCTTGAAAAAAAGAACGAGGGGATCGATCAAATGTATAAACAACACTCGGCACCCCTTCTAAACGGCTGTTTTTTACCATCTCACGGATCACAGCCTGATGTCCGCGATGCACACCATCGAAGGCACCAATAGCAACAACTGATCCAGGTAATTGAAGACTGTCAGTTTGATGGACTTCCAATGGATTACCTCTCTTCATGGTGTTTTTTACACATTTTGCACCTTGGTCTTATATTCCTCGGACATAAGCAGAGATTCTTCTAATGCCCGTTCCACAAGCGGATAGGATGGATTGTTTTTCTTATGCACATTATAGAACATTCCCATTTTACGGACAGGGTCACCGGAATAATAACGTTCATATTGTAATAACCTTTGACCAAAAGCCTCTCCACATAAATCCCATGCCAATTTGAATAAACGGACTCGTTTTTCCGAAGATACGCCTAATCGACCGACATAATATTTCTCCATGTCCTCCATGATTTCCGGATTGACAAAATCTGCCCCCGATGGTGACATCAACAGGCCTCCTGCACCAATCGTCTGTAATATTTCAATGGCCCTAGGATACATTTTTGGAAGCAATCCCCTGATTGTTTCCAACGGCACAATGTTTGGCAAAGCTTCTCCTTGGTCTGTCAGCGTATATTCATACTCGGCAATTCGCGCCAAAGCCCGAATGGTCTCTACACCCTGAATCAGTTCAGATAATTGATTTTGTACATTCAAGAATCCATCTACACCGATGGCATCTGCTACTGAACAGGCAACATCTGTTACAAAGGAAAGCTTGCACAAACCTCTGACGGCAGACTGATGGGAAGGCTGCAGGTTTGCACCTGTTTTAGGATAAAGTAAATTTCCTGCTTCTGCATTTTGATTAATAAATACTCGTTCCCATGGTACGAGGACATCATGAAATACTAAAATCGCATCCATTTCCTCAAAACGCGATGCTAATGGATGATCCCAAGTAGAACGTTTGCCATCTTGCATTTCTTCACGGCAATAAATACGAAGCCCAGGAGTGTCAAGTGGAAGTGCAAACGAAATTGCATACTTGTCATCGCCCGGCTTAAATCCTGGATAGGAATAAACGATTACTTCATCTGTAATAGGTGCAAGAGTTGCTAACATTTTAGCACCGCGTACAATTAATCCCGCTTCAGTTTCTTTTACTACCCCAAGGTGAGAAAACTCATCATTTTGCTCAAACGAAGCTTTACTGCGGTCATTCTGCGGGTTTACGATAGCATGAGTCAAGAACAAGTCATTATCTCTAATATAGCGGTAATAGTTAATGATATTATCGCCATACTGTTCACCATACTGACGGAAAAACCAATCATTTGTTGCCATGGATGTCACAACAATATTAAGGAAATCCGGTGTTCTGCCCATCAAACCAAAAGTAGATTCAGCCCATATTTCAAATAGCTGCCGGCGTGCTTTAAGATCCTCCCCATTTCTAGGAATAAGATACCCATTATTCACCCGTTCGCCAGTCTCTTCGCAAATATGTGTAATTTTATCTTGGTATTCAGGGTCATGTTGTAAATCAAACAACTTAGCAATCTCTTTAATTGGTTGTTTGAATACTGGATGATTCACCACATCTGTGATTTTTTCACCGCGAAGCCAGACCTCTGGTGTACGAGATCTTAAACCGTTAATATATTGTTCTCCTGTTCTGATCCCCATTCGTTATTCCCTCCAAATTTCATAAAAATTGTCAGCTAAATGTATCCCTGTTTCGAGTATTTGCGTTTTAAGAATTCATTAGACAGTTGGATTAGTTTATGCTGCCAAGGGCAGGCAGTAAGCACATTCATAAGACCTAAAAGTAAATGATAACGTTTACAAATTCGTAATCTTTAAGTCCTTCAATCCTCCAATCTTTACTATTTGTTTATCACTATACTTAAGAAAACAATATACTTCGATCACAGGATTTAAAATAGTGAAATTTTTATGAAAATTTTGGATTTATTTTTAAATAATCTAAACTTAAATAGAATTATCTTTTGGCATATTTCTTATTGGCACTTTTTAACTCAATGTAGCCCAACTCTCGGGAAATGGCTTTAGCCGTATTTACAACACTTTGGATAATGTGTTGACGATGAAGCCCCTTCATATAGTTTATTGGGCCAACTAAATTAACGGAAGCAATTGTTTCCCCAGAATAGGAGAAAATTGGAGCAGCTATGGCATAGGTGCGCGTATCATTTTCATTATCGCTTATGGCGTAACCTTGTTCGCGAACAGACTTCAAATCCTTTTCAAGCAGCTTAACATCGGTAATGGTATTCGGACCTTGTCTCGTTAATCCTTTTTCGACTGTTTTTTGAAGATAAGCGTTATTGTAAGCAAGTAATGCTTTCCCTGCGCTTGTACAATAGGCAGGCATTCTTACCCCGAGATACGTTGGAACAGAATCTAAATCTTTGGAATTAATTCTTAACACATGGACTACATCTCCCTGATCAAACATGGAAATATGCGCTGTCCCCTTAAATCTCACTATTAATTCTTTTACTAATGGCATCGCTTTATCATAAAAATCTTGCTGAAACATTACATTATTATTCCATTCAAGTATTTTCCAGCTAAGCCGATACTTTTTGTCCACATCTCTCATTAAAACCCCCTCTTTGCAAAGGGTTGTAATAAGGTGATGCGTAGTACTTGTACTCAATCCCAGCTTTTCTGCAATCTCTGCATTTCCTAAAACGGGTTCGTCCTGCGTAAAACAATTTAAAATTTGGCATGCTCTACTTACTGAATTAATCAATATTAACTCACTCTCCTAAATTCAAACCTTCTTTAAAATAAATAAAAGGAAATCAACATTTCGGAAAATTCAAAATATGTACATAATTTTAATTATAAAATAGACTATCTCTTATCACAAACATTAAATAGTAAATGCTTACATTTTCCTTATCAAAAGAATTTTACGAAATTTCATAATGTTGGATGTAGAGACTTAGAGTTTTAAATATTCTGTTTATAATAGTAGAAATGCAATCCATTTCAACAGAAAAGGAGAAAGAGTACATGCAAAAAGAAACCAAACAAGACTTATTTAAACAAATTATGGGAAACTATCCGACCGGAGTGACCATCGTTACAACCAAAAAAGAAGATGGAACACCTGTGGGACTAACAGTAAATTCATTTGCTTCTGTTTCGCTTGATCCACTATTGGTTCTATGGTCTATCGATCACAGATCTTCCTTACTTGAGGAATTTAAAGAAAGTGGGAATTTTGCTGTTCATGTATTGGCAGAAGAACAGGTAGAACTTTGTAAAACGTTTGCTACTAAACATCCTGACCGTTTTAGTACATGCGATTGGAAACATTCAAGCAATGGATTACCTATTATCGATGGTGTTCTTGGGGTATTTGAATGCAAAACATTTAAAGCCATTGAAGCGGGCGATCATACCGTATTCATTGGAGAAGTGACAGACCTGCAAATCAATCAAGATCAAGATCCAATGCTGTATCACCGTAGAACTTTCGGGCCAATTCCCAAAGAGTTTTATCGCCCAAAACAGTCTGTGTAGTGGATGTTTATTTAAGAACACCCCCATACATGCATATATAATAGAAGAAAATGAATGATCCCCATTTTTAATAATAGAAAAAAGCCAACTACTTACATATAGGTGGTTGGCTTCTCTTTTCTTCTATTTATTACAGTACCGCTTCGGCCTTTGCTTTAGCAATTTCTGCAGCTACATCAACGATCATATCTTCCTGACCGCCGACTACCTTGCGGTTGCCTAATTCTACTAAAATATCGCGTGAATCAATACCGAATTTAGCTGCAGCCCGTTTCGCATGAAGCGCAAAGCTTGAATAGACACCTGCATATCCTAGAACAAGACCATCCCTAGTAATCTCCTGTGGTGTTTCCAGAATTGGTGCAACAATTTCTTCGGCTACATCCATCATTTTATAAACATCGATTCCTGTTTGAATTCCCATCCGGTCCAGCACAGCAGTAAGTACTTCCGTTTGTGTATTACCTGCTCCGGCACCTAAACAGCGGACACTTCCATCGATGCGTGTTGCCCCTTCTTCTATAGCAACTAATGAATTCGCCATTGCAAGAGACAAGTTATTATGGCCATGGAAGCCAATATTGATTCCTAAACTTTGTTTCAAGGCACGAATCCGCTCGCGGACCTGATTAGGAAGTAATGCTCCTGCCGAATCAACGACATACACCGTATCAGCACCATAGCTTTCCATTAATTTGGCTTGTTCTACAAGCTTTTCAACCGGTGCCATATGGGACATCATCAAAAATCCGACCGTTTCCATTCCTAGTTCTTTTGCTGCTGCAATATGTTGGGGAGCAACATCCGCTTCCGTCACATGAGTGGCAATCCGTGCCATTTTGGCACCCAAGCTTGCCGCTTCTTTTAATTCCTTAACCGTACCAATACCCGGTATTAAAAGAACAGCAATTTTAGCCTTGTCAGCAACCGAAACAGCTGCTTCGATTAATTCCATTTCATTGGTTCTAGAAAGACCATATTGTAAGGAGGAACCCGATAAGCCATCGCCATGTGCAACCTCGATATAAGGAACTCCCGCATCATTTAACCCTTTTGCTACTTTTAGGACTTGTTCAACCGTAAATTGGTGGGCAATCGCATGGCTACCATCACGTAATGCGACTTCTGTGATATAAATATCCCGGGCGTTTGTCATTTGGTAAGACCCCTTTCTATTTAACTAGCTGATAAGCTAATTGATTTTTCGCAAATTCTTCGGCTACCTTAACTCCTGCTGCTGTCATAATATCAAGGTTGCCGGAGTATTTAGGCAAGTAGTCCCCAACCCCTTCGACTTGGATAAAGATGGTCACTTTATTTCCATCGAATATTGGCTCTGTACGCAGTCTGTATCCAGGCACATAGGATTGAACCGTTTTTTCCATTTCTTTAATGGATTGCGTAATTTTTGCTTCATCCATTGTTCCCTCTTCTACAAGGGCATAGACGGTATCCCGCATCAAAATTGGTGGTTCTGCCGGGTTCAAGATGATGATGGCTTTCCCTTTTTTCGCGCCGCCAACTTCTACAATTCCTCTCGAAGTGGTTTCAGTAAATTCATCAATATTCGCACGTGTTCCTGGGCCAGCACTTTTGCTTGAAATCGTCGCGACTATTTCAGCATATTCCACAGGGCTGACACGATTTATCGCGTGAACCATCGGAATGGTTGCCTGACCACCGCAGGTAATCAAGTTAATATTTGCTTCTTCGATATTCGACCCCATATTAACGGATGGAACAACAAATGGCCCACGGGCTGCCGGCGTCATATCGATGGCTTTAATTCCAGCCTCTTTTAACATTTTGGCATGGCGGACATGAGCTTTTGCTGAGGTAGCATCAAACACGATATCCGCTAAGTCAGAATGGTTTTCCAGAAATCCTTGCAGACCTGTATCAATTGCTAAATACCCTAATTCTCTTGCACGTCGTAAACCATCCGACTCTGAATCAATCCCAATTACAGCGGTAAGCTCTAAAACATCAGAGCGTCCAAGCTTAATCATGAGATCGGTTCCAATATTTCCTGAACCTAAAATAGCAACTTTTACTTTTGACAAAATATTCTCCTCCTTTGTATGAATCAATTTTTTTGTATCCAAGCCTACACATGTGCTGGTTTGGTTTTGTAACCCATGGTCTGTGAAATACTTGCAGCTGCTAGTTGAATTTGCTTACTGACTTCAGAAAGTCTCAGGTTATCCATTCTTACCTTAGGAGCTGCACAGCTAATCGCCGCTATCACCTGACCATGATGATCAAATATTGGTGCGGCTACACACTTAAGTCCTAATTCAATTTCTTCATCATCGATGGAATAGCCTTGTTCTCGAATAAGAAGTAAATGTTTTTTCAACTCTTCTTTATTGGTCATTGTGTACTCTGTATACGATTCCAAATCTGAATTTGAGAGAAGCCTTTCCATTTCTTCTTCCTCTTGAAAAGCTAGAATCGCCTTTCCTACCCCGGTACAATGAATCGGAGCACGCTTTCCAACTTGAGAGTAAATTCTTAATGCCCGTGGACCGTCTAACTTTTCAATGTAAATGACTTCTCCGCGTTCAAAGACAACCAGGTGAACGGTTTCCTTTAATTCATCTACAAGTTCTTTAATAACAGGACGGGCAATTTTTCCAAGATCAAATTGATGACTAACCCTGTTTCCAAGCTCAAATAGCTTCAGGCCAAGCCTGTATTTCAAATCATCCTTGTTTTGCTGCAAGTATCCTCGATATTCAAGGGTCTTGATAAGACCGTGAACGGTACTCTTAGACAATCCAAGTTTAACGCTTATGTCCTTTACACTTAGTTCCTGATCAAAGTCCAGAAACAATTCGAGGATGTCTGCTGCTCGTTCTATAGATTGGATTAGGCGTTCAGCCATTTTTCTCCTCCTCCATTCGACATTACCGAATATCATTCGTAAATATTTAAGTATGATTTAATAGTATAGTATGAAGCAAGCATTCGTCAATAAAATTCTGAATTTTCATCCCTATTGCAAGAGTATCTCCATAATCTGATGGAAAGTTAATCCTAGTGGCCATTCGATGACAAATACAAACGTAAACCTTCAGTTCAGGCAATAAAGAGAGAAAAGGCACATCAAAACGATGTCCCTTTTCCATGATGATCCCACTATTTAATTTAGTTTCGGTTTTTGATTTATACAACCAAAGTTCGAGTATTGCTATAATTCTCGTATTCTTTATTAATAGCGATTTCTTCAAGTATTTCTACGAGACGATATACGTTTTCGTATGAAACATAAAGTGCAACAGGCGCAAGTCTTATTACATTCGGTTCACGATAATCGGGGATCACACCGTGTTTTTTCAATGCTTTGCAAATTCTGTAGGCCTCTTCGTGTACAAGACATACGTGACCCCCGCGTTTATGATCTTCACGAGGATTGCCAATGGAATAACCATACTTAACCAGACGTTCATCGACAAGATTCATTAAATATGCGGTAATGTCCAATGATTTCGCCCGAATTTTCTCCATGCCGACTTCATGGTAGATCTTCAAAACACCTTCTAGCGGCGCCATTGAAAATAACGGCTGCGTTCCTGTCTGCCATCCATGAGCATTTAATTCATGATCAAAATCATTTAGCAGCTTGAATTGTGTTTCTTTATTATTTCCATGCCACCCCGCCAAGCCTGGCTCCATTCCAAAATGCTTTTTATTGATATAGAAACTAGCAATGGCACCCGGCCCGGCGGACATATATTTATAATTGCACCAAACTGCAAAATCGGGATTGATCTTTTTGAAATCATGTGGAATAGCCCCAATAGAATGACACAAATCCCAGCCAATTATTATGCCTCTTTTATGTGCTTCCGCGGTAATCCGTTCCATATCAAGCAGCTGCGCACTTCTGTACAAGACGGACGGAAGCAGTATTAACGCCACGTCATCTGTCATTCCTTCAATAATGGCATCCTCGGAAATTAGATTTCCATCGGGACTTGGAATGACCTTAACTGCATCTCTTGGATCATACCCTTTTAATCTTACTTGACTGTCGACAGCATATCGGTCAGTTGGAAAATTAAGATCATCCACTAAAATTTTGTAACGTTCCGGTGTAGGCTTATAAAAGGTACTAATTCCTTGGTGGATATTAATGGTCGTATTAGTCATAACCGTTACCTCGTCTGCCTCGGCATTGATCAATTGTGCAAGCTTTTCACCTAAAACTTTTTGATAGAGAAAATATTTACTGTCCTCGACATCCCAAATACCGATTCCGTGTTTTTCCCAAAGATCAATCACATGGAACAATGCCTCTTTTGCATCCTTCGAACATAGACCTAATGAATTTCCATCCATATAGATCACATTCTCTTGAATACTAAACCGCTCCCGTATATCGCTTAAGACATCTTCACGGTCCTTCCGCTTAGCAAACTCCAAGCTGTTCTCAAACCTTACCATTTTATGTCACCCTTTATATTAGTTTAATAAATTTTTATAAGCCGGCGCCTTTGTTGCTTATACTTTCATCGTGACTTTTTGACTTCGTTTTCTTCCAAATAAAATAGGCGACTGATATGAAAATTAACCACGGAAAGCCAATTAGTAAGGTATCCTTAAACATAGGAGAAAACCAAGTAGATAACACGACAGACGCTAACAAAATTGCACCCAAAATGGTTAAGTAAGGATAACCAATCATTCGTACAGGAAGCTTCCGGCCACCCTGTTGATCCCACTTTTTACGGAAATAGAAATGTGTCACAAAAATCATGAACCAAGCAAACATCGCACCAAAACTTGAAATTGAGATCATTTGTACAAATGCTGTATCAGGGGAAATAACTGAATAAACCGCCGCTATTGCAATCCCGATTGCTGAAGTAGATAAAGCAATAACAGGAACTTTATTTTTGCTTAACTGGCCTAACTTCTTAGGGGCATATCCCGCGCGCGATAACGAAAACATCATTCGAGTAGAAATATATAATTGACTATTCATAGCTGAAAGAGCAGCAATAAGGATAACAAAATTCATGATTCCTGCTGCTCCTGGAATATGAAGAATCTCCATCACTTTTACAAATGGACTTTTGTCTGAACCTGCGGAACTCCACGGTACAATCATGATCATAAGGAAAAGCGTTAATAGGTAAAATAAGATAAGACGAATAACCGCAGAGCGAAGTGCAATTGGCACTGCTTTTTCAGGGTCTTCCGCTTCCCCGGCACTAACGGCAATCATTTCAATACTTAAATAACTAAAGAGTGAAACAAAGATTGCAATCCACATTCCCCAAAACCCATTTGGGAAAAAACCACCATGTATAGTTAGATTTTGTGTTCCGATATTCGTGTGATTTCCTCCAACAATGACATAGGCCGCTAAGATAATAAAACCAACAATGGCGATAACTTTAATAAGGGAGAACCAATATTCAACAGCACCAAACATTTTTACACTGGTAGCGTTTACAAAAAGAAGCGTCGCAGAAAATAGTAAGATCCATACAATCCCCGGAACGGTCGGAAACCAATATTTCATGTAAATGGCAACTGCTGTGATTTCTGTACCAACTGCACAAACAAGACTAAACCAATATGAATAACGAACAGTAAACCCTGCCCAAGGATTTAAATAGCGTTCGGCGTAAGCACCAAATGATCCTGAAGTCGGATGAGCAACTGTCATTTCAGAAAGGCACCCCATCAGCAGCAAAGCGATTAATGCGCCAATCGCATAGCTTACTATTACGCTTGGACCCGCACTGCCAATTGCTAGACCGCTACCTAAAAATAATCCAGTTCCTATCGCACCGCCAATGGCAATCATCGTAAGCTGGGAGGTTTTTAAACTCTTATTTAATCCTTTCTCCCTTTCAATAATATCTTGGAAATTATCATTCTTTTTCATTTTCCTCACCTCGGATAATAGAAGTCAATCTATGGAAAGATAAAAGTAATTCCTTTTTTCAATTAATCCTCCTCTCCTTTTTTCGGATAAAAATTTGCAGCCTTTTAAAGTGTCGAACTTCATTTCAGAATATACTGTATATTCTTATAGTTCTGATTATAATATATACCCGACATCATGTCCATAATATTTCAGACTATATTTTGGACATAATGTTAAGAAAAAATATATATTTATTATTAGATTTTCTCGAAATAGCTAGTTTCAGCCCACAATGCGAAAAAATAAAAAAGCATGCCTTTCATAGTATTGTTTGATTGCAAAACAACAATAGAAAGTCATACTTTTTCATACGCAGAATAAACACAAATTCTACCAAAATTGAAGCTTAACGATAAGTTTTTAAACAAGTAACAATTATTTATGACATCATGTCAAATTGTTTCAGCTTATCAATCTATCCGTTCTTTTTTAAAAATATATCGCATCAACATACATTGTAGTTAAGGAAGATGCAATTTCTTCAAGTGAAAAATTACTTTTATTAAAAACAATTTCCCATTGGTATATTTCGTTTGAGAAGAACCAGCTTCTAGCCACAATTTCTGCCTTTAAATCCGTCCGAGCCAGCCCTTTAAATTGGGAATAGGTAATATCTTTTGTAATACTTTGGATAAATTTCAGCCTAATTTCTTCCCATTTTTGATGCACAATAGGGGAGAGACCAATCGCCTCTGAAAAAACTTTCATAATATCTCTTTCGGTATCAGCTATTTTCAGGAAATTTAATACTTGGCTTAAAATGATCTCTTTTGCATTTTCCTTCGATAAAGGGAAAAATGGGCTGTTCGCAATCGCAAAGAATTTGGACATCACATTTTCCATTAATACAATTAATAGGTCATCTTTTCCTTTAAAATGACCATAGAAAGTGCCATAGCCGATATTTGCTTGTGCCATTATTTGTTTAACCGTTGTATTTCTAAAGCCTTCTCGTAAAAAAACAACGTGTGCAGCTTTGATGATTTTATTTCGGGTTATTATGGACCTTAAATGTCTGCCGTCTTCGAGGTTATTATTCTCTCTCACCGTAATTCACCTATCAATTCTACTACTTCTCAATGAATAGTATTTTACCTTCATCATAGCGAAAAAGAATAAAAAACTCCACCAGATTTACAAATGGCGAAGTTTTTCAGTTTCAAGGATTCTTTGGACCCGAAATCCACTCTAACGTCCAGGTAGACGGGTGATAATATGACCTGTATTAATAATCGTAACTATTATTCTATATTTCCTCTTTAATATCAGTTAGGTGACTGCCCATAATGGTTTAATTTTATCCATTCGTTATAAGATAATGGAATTTCAAACACATGTTCATCTAAACCTTTTTGGTATACAGGCATAAATTCCTCTTCGTTTTCTTTAACCCATTGTTCAAATGATTGTTTTTAAATCTTTAGCAGTTATCTTTTCTGTATCATTAGTAGTTGTTTTTCCTGTATCTTTAGCAAAAGCTTTCGGAATAACAAAGGCACTTCCTAATATTACGATCAAAATCGATAAAGTTAGTAAAATATTTTTCACCTATGAATTACCCCTCTCCTAAATTTCAGATAATGATTTAACTTTTCCTAACTCCTTTTCTAAACGAAGGTTTCCCCAAGTTCGATTATATGCTCCTTATTCATCGGCCCTCTTCTATAAGTAATTTATGTATCATTTAGTGTAATTTTACACCCTATTCAATCTGTTTTCAACTCTATTTTTTTCCTAATCAATAAAAGAAAAAAGACGTTCGTAGCTGTTGTGGATAAGACTAATTGAAGATGCGAAATCTAACAGTAAAAATTATAGGAGTGTGCATCGTGAAAAAAATGATTGTTCTCTTTACGATTTTATTAATGTTTGCCACAGATAACTTGGTCAATGCTAAACCTCCAGAGCCCAAGGAAATTAAACCTTATGCAGAAGACTGGTATGTTACACCAGAAGATATTATTAGAGATATTATATTTCCAGCAATAGATAAAAGGGTAATAAAAGAGTATGGAGGAAAAGAGGCTTCTGGTTTTGGCTGGCAGCAACAGAGGATTGTTAATATTATTTATAACAACAATCATTCTTATGATATTTCAATAAGAATTCAAGTTCCTAACAGGAACAATAATCCATTTGAATATGCAAAAGACTTGGTTAAAGTAAGAGTATCTCCATCTTGTGATAGTCCTAAAATTGGATGTAGCCATGGCTTTAAGGTAGAAGTATTAGACTACAAACATTTAAATGAATAAATCATATTTAGAATTGAACTTATTCAGCTAAAGGGTGCTTTTCCTACGGGTGGTGCCAGGCACCAAAATGAGAATTATAATGAATCTAGAACACTTATGACATATTTTTGAGCACTAGTCACTTACGACATAATTCCACTCACTTATTACCTATTTTTCAGAACTTACGACATTTCATGGATATTAATTGGTAATTCCCTCGAGCAACGAGAACTTACGTCATAGTTCTCATTTGGAGTAAAGTTTAGTAATACCATTTCTCCATTATCAAATTCTAACAACTCGTAAGTTTGAAAGTTTGTGCCAGAACTCATTATGTCATTTACCTTTTTTAATGTCTCATCTGGTATATATTCCTTACGTCCTTGAGCAATGAGAGATTTAGCAAGTGCATAATTCTCTGTTCTTACTGCTTCTTTGAATGATAATCCTATATCTGTAGGACTCTCATTGCCAGTCTGTTTTTCATAAATAACCATAAAACCTAATATAAGATTTAGCAAGACAGATACAACTATAACTATATTTTTAGTTTTCAATAATTCTCCCCCTCTGTAATTACCTGGTTTTCTTGTTCTGCACTTTACTACCCAATTAGTTGAAAAAAGAATAGAACGCCGTTTGTCAGATAAGAAATAGCCGCCAATAATGGCAGCCTGATCTAAAACTAATCTCTGTTTCCTTTGTAATTATTTCTACACCAACTATTAAAATGTGAGACTTCAGAAACTAATAAGCCTCCCAACAACCACGGTAATAACGTGTAAGTCACCTTGTCACTAAAAAGCACAACCGCTAAGCTGCCTATTCCAAACGCTAATAGCATCCACAAATAATCTTTATATCTATATTGGAAGTACCCCTTTGTTTCCCTTAATCTTAAGCTCATAAAATCACCCTTCTAATTATTTGAATTATTTTTACATTAACACTTTATGGTACTTTGTCTTATTGATCAAAAAAATCAGTCAAGAACGCCGTAAGTTGCATATTAAAAAGCCGCCAATTAAGGCAGCCTGATCTTAAGTAAACACCGTTTAGTTGAAAAACCATTTCTAATATGCATTGATTTATTTGAATGCTAGGCTTTGTTTTTTTGCACGTTTTTCTGTATTACCAAGCCTTTAGCTCAATAAGAAAAAAGGAGATACCGCCGCAACTCCTTGTTCCACTCAAGCCCCCGATAGTTTAGGTGTAATACTTCACAATCATGCTCCGACACAAACTAGGGCAGTAGTCCACCTCTCGTTCCTAACAAGAATAAGGTTGACGGGGTTCCTTCCTTTTCAAAAGCAAATCTTCCCCTTAAAGAGATCTTTCGTTGAGAATTAAAACAAGTTGAATAAAATTAATCCCCATCGTTACTTCCAGACACAACATTTTATGAAGCTTTTAACATAAAATAGGCTTTTAAATCAGTAACAGTCACCTAAAAGTAAGCATATTTTGTTGAAGAGAGTACACGTAGTATCTCTTAATTACACTTCATTCAAATCTCTTGTTAGATGTCAGTATAACCTAATTATTAAATAAACAGGGGAGGTAAAAATGTTCAATTATCATAATGAACTTCATACTTTAGGAATGGATCCATTCCATGTTGGCCGGTTAATTCCTATGGGTCCTCAGAGTCAGGATTTGAGATTATTTGTCGGTATGCGTTGCGGTGGCATGATGTGTGGCGGCATGATGTGCGGTGGCATGATGTGCGGCGGCATGATGTGTGGCGGCATGATGTGCGGCGGCATGATGTGCGGTGGTATGGGCTTTATTTAGTTGGTTTAGCTGTTTTGGAGGTTGGTAAATCTTCAACAAATGCTTTATTATGAAAAGAAGTGTCCCCGCAAACTGCCGCGTGGGCACTTCTTTGGTGTATATGATATGGAAATATTATAGTACATTAAATATAGTTTACAATGGTAAAGAAAAGAATTCCTCTTTCGCTAA
The DNA here is from genome assembly GCF_001026695.1 of Neobacillus vireti. GTDB lineage: Bacteria > Bacillota > Bacilli > Bacillales > Cytobacillaceae > Neobacillus > Neobacillus vireti. The sequence continues at coordinate 89,400 of NZ_LDNB01000014.1, read as the reverse complement.
ACTGTAGTTAGTTGAAGAAGTTCCATAAAAATAAGCGTTAATCCTTCTTGGATTAACGGACACTTTAGTTGAATTGTTTCTAATTCTTTCTTATACATTTTTGATATTTATTATGACCATCCGTTAAATCAACAAGTTCAAATTCATTAATCTTATAAAAGTTATTTAATTTACTATTATCAGCAACACAATCCAATCTAAGATATTCATTGTCACTTCCAATGTTTTGTATCCAAGCCAAAATACTTCTACCTAAACCTTTGTTCATATATGTAGGAATAATTGCAAGTCTATGTAAGTAAAGTGATTTTGAGGTAATATCCTCACCCCAAATATGCCTGTCCCATTCACTTTGTTTAGATAAAAGTGTAAATGTAGCCACAATATCGTTATCTTTTAAAACAATATACGTTTCTTGATTGGTTATCGCTTGTTCAATTTCTTCATCGTCACCTCCATCTAACAGAAACCTCCATTGGTTTATCTCATTATCTTTCATCCATAGAGCGATCCGTTTTAACATTTTAATAACTTTACTACTATCGTCATTCGTAGCATTTTTTATATTGAACCCTTCAAGGCACTCAATGTAAACCAATATCATTTCCTCCTTTTATCTTTCATTTTCGAACCACGTTAATTCTGTTTTTTATATTTTTTCTCTATTATCAAAATAATAATAGTTATTAATAAGCCAGATATAGCTGTTATATCTTTCGCTTGATTGTTTTTTGAAAAGAAATTAACTAAAAAAATTATTAGCATGATAAAAAGTATAATGACCCTAGTATTATTCTTTATAATTTTCATAACAATGCAACTCCTTTTGAATTTTGAAATTTCACGAGAGGCACTTCCTACTAACTAAAAAAATACCAATATTTAACATTCAAGTATGAGCTTCAGATTTCCTTCTTTAAAAGCTTCGTTTGTTCATTAAGTTTAAGCGTTTACTTATATTTAATAATATCAGAACGCCATTCCTTCTTTATAACTTTATCAATCAACAAACCTAATAAATGATTGACAAATGGATGGCTGTTACTTAGAATATTGAATAATTTTGCAAAATTATCAATTTGATTCGTTATATAACGAATCAAATAAAAGGAAGTCGACAATGGAAGATTTAAATCTCTGGTTAAAAAAACATGTACGGATCATTTACTCTCCCTTTCGGGAACTAATCACAAGTTTGCATGTTTTGTCTAATCCCGCTCATCACCTGACGAGGCAAGAATGGGCAGAAAAAATGAAAAGGACCATGTCTCCGGAAATTTGGGATGCGGTCAGTTACTTTGGTCAGATCAGCAATGAATGGTTAAACTTTCTTGATTTAGATGATTATTTACAACTTCAGGAAAAGCATGTAGAAGAATCAATCGAGCGGTTAAAACAACTATCTACAGACGATTTTCTCTCCCTTCTCCTTGGAAAGCGTGCCCATATTTCGACAGCCGCTTCTACCTTGGTTGAATTGGAAGTACATGAAAAACCTTTATATTTCCGGGAGAAGCTGTGCGACTTTTTATATGAGTATCACCAAAATCATTTTGCTAGGGAATTGTTCAGGGTTGAACCATGGCTAATTAAATCGGTTTATGATTTAAAGAGTGCATTTGAAGTCAATCCTTGTCATGCGATGAACAAGATTCATCCGCGGTTCAAGCTTGATTTGAAGTCTGTTAGGTTTTACAAAGCAGAGACCTGGATTTTTTCGTATGAAGAAATCAATACTTTAACGGTTTATCCTTCCAGTTTCATCGCTCCCCATCTGCTCGTAGGATTGGAAGCTCCTCATATTATTGTTTATATGCAGGTACCCCTTCCGGATGAAAGGATGGAAAATGCCGTTCCTGAGGATTTGCTTTCGATACTATCGGCACTTGGAGACAGAACAAGGATGAAGCTTCTTAAATTGATGCATCATCATCCCTATTGCACACAGCAGTTAACCGATTCGACCGGTTTGGCAAAAGCCACGATATCGAAGCATTTAAAAACCCTCGAGAAGTCGGGGTTAATCACGGGCGAGAGGCATGGTTATTTTGTTTTTTATCAAGCAAACGAAAACATTTTGGACCAATTAAAGGTCGATCTAAACCAGTTTTTTGATCAGCCTTATGTTGGCTATAAGGAGGAAACATAATGTGGCTGCCATTTTCTGCTACGTTCCAGCGAAATTACCTGGTCATGAAGCGGGCATTTCCATGGTCGTTCTTTTTAGGTCATATCTTAAGCGGATTCTATATTATTATCTTTGCATATCTAAGCTACTTTTTTGTTTTTAAGAAGGATTTATCCAGCAGTTTTTCTACATATGCCGGTACGAATGATTATCTTTCTTATGTAATTTTGGGAGGGCTCCTTTATTCCTTTTCCGTCTCCCTCCTTATGATTGCAAGTCGGGCTCTGATCACCGAGCTGAGGGAAGGTACACTTGAATCCCTCCTTCTTACCCCCTCATCACGAAAGGGGTATTTTCTAGGGTATGTTGCACAGGGGTTGATGAGGGTCTGTGTTGAATTTGCGGTGATCACAAGTGCAGGGTATTTCTTTGGTCTTCATTTGCATCATATAAATTGGCCGGGTGTCCTTAGCGTTCTTGTCATCCTGGTTGCGGCTACTTTCTCTCAGGCATTGGTACTCGGTTCCTTTATGCTGTATTTCAGAGATACATATATCACACAAAACACTTTGTTTGTGATGATGGGATTGGTTTGCAGCATCACCTTCCCTGCCAGTTTTTTGCCGGATGGATTAAGGTGGATTGGGAATATCATGCCGTTAACCTATGGAGTAGACGCATTAAGGATGGTATGGATCGAAGGAAAACCGTTAGTGGAGACAATACAGCTCCTATGGAAAATGATCATCCTTGGATTGGTCTATTTTCCTATCGGTTCTTTCCTTATTAAAAGAATGGAGAAATACGTATTAGAAAAGCATTTTGGATAGGGAGTGTAAAAAGTGATTGAAGCAAAAGGAATAGGAAAGGTTTATTCAGTAAAAAAGAAGAAAAGCTTTTTTCGGTCAGAAAAGCAAATAGTGCGGGCAGTAAACGGTCTTAATTTAACCATTAATGAGGGCGAAATTGTTGGCTTGCTCGGCTTAAATGGCGCTGGCAAAACAACTACGATTAAAATGCTTAGTACTTTGTTAAATCCATCAGAGGGCACGATTACAGTTGACGGCCTAGATGCTGTTCAGGATGCCATCCAGGTGAAAGCAATGGTAAACATGATTGCCGGAGGAGAAAGAATGCTGTATTGGCGGTTGACAGGAGCTGAAAACCTCCGCTACTTTGGCAAACTTTATGGATTATCGGGCAATGCTTTAGAAAAAAGGATCAAGTATTTGCTTGATATAGTGGGGTTAACGAATGCTTCCGATACTCCTGTTGAATTGTATTCAAAAGGCATGAAGCAAAGGCTTCAAATTGCCCGCGGACTTATTAATGACCCCAAGTATTTATTTCTAGATGAGCCAACACTTGGTCTTGACGCCCCGGTTGCCAAACAACTAAGAGGAATGGTTAAGACACTAGCCAAGTCAGATCGCAAAGGGATTCTTTTAACAAGCCACTATCTGGAAGAAGTAGAGGAGCTTTGCGATAGGGTCTATATTATCGAAAAAGGCTCTTTAATTCTACACGATACTCCTGAAAATATTACAGCTTCGGTGGTAAAAGATTATCATGTTACGATTGAAACAAGCGTCCTGTCCGCTCCGGTACAATACAGAATGAAGCAGGGCCTCATTGGCTGCACATTAGGATTCACTGAAAATGCCGATTCTACGGTTATGCAAATTAAGGCTCCTTTTGATCCTACTGCTCAGATTATTGATCTATGTGTGAAAGAATCCGTGTCCATCCAAAAGCTTGAGCTAAAGCGGCCTCGCCTGGAAGATGCTATTCTTGCTTTAGCGAAGGAGAAATCCGCATGAGAATCCTTTCCATTTTGCAGGCAGAAGTAGTGAAAAGCCACCAGCATAACTTTCACAATAAGCTTATTTATTTTTCATTGCTCATATGGCCGGCACTTTTATTTGTGACAGCCTATTATTCTTTTAAACCATTTAATTTGTCCAGCTCAAGTCAGCTCTCCAAATACATGGATGTTAACCAAATTACGATGTATCTGCTAACAGGCTATATGTGTTATATCTACTTTTGGAGCCTTGTTCAATCGGCATGGAATATGTCATACGAACGGCAGGCAGGAACGCTTGAGCTTATATTCTTGACTCCCGTTCCCCGCCTGACTGTCATGTTCGCCAGAGCGGCAGGTAATATGCTAGAAGCTGTATGGCTGTTCACTGCATTCACCCTTCTTGTCCTTTTGACAACCGGCCACGCAGGTGAAATTCACTGGTGGAATGTGCCAGTAGCCTTCATCCTGCTAAGCATATCGGCAATTGTCTGGGGGGGCTTCCTGAATATCGTCTTTTTATTTTCTCGAGATGCAGGAATTTTGTTCACGATCTTCGAGGAACCAATGCAGTTTTTCTCAGGTGTAAGGATCCCCGTCCTAGCATTTCCGTTATGGGGGAAAATCATTGCCTTCTTCTTCCCGTTAACCTATGTTCTTGAAATTTTCCGGGATCTTGTACTTAACGGCAAAGGATTGGTCGAATTGGGAGAACAATCCTTTATACTATTTTGTGTTCTCGCCCTTTTATGTACAGCTTCCGTATTCCTATTAAAAAAGGCAGAAATACACGCAAAGGAAACTGGAAATATGGTTCTTTTTTAACAAAAGCTGTTTTTGTTTTAGCAGCAGGACAATCTTACCCACAGTGTTTCTGGCTATTAATTTTACTGTACTAACTGGAAGGTTAGTTGAAAATTGTGTTTATCTTTTCTTCAATAATTCCATTAAATTGACCAACTGTTTTGGGCTAAGTTCGCCCTGTATATAAGAACATTCCCATAAAATAGTCATACGATAATTTGTATAAACCTGTGAAGGGATTGAATTAGATGTCCTATTCTCCTTGGATGTATCCATACCCATTTCAACCTAATGTTTATTGTACTAATGTCCCAATGTATAATAATTATATAAGACAGCCTGATTACTGGAATATTTATGACAGCGCAAGAAATAAGGTAAAAGATTATGGGCGGAAACCATTTGTAGTCAATATTAATGAGGCGGCGAAGCATAACAATACCTATCGTACCGCTTTGTGGACAGGAAATCATTTGCAAGTTACATTGATGAGTCTTAATGTTGGTGAAGACATCGGTTTAGAAATTCACCCAAACATTGACCAATTCTTACGGATTGAAAAAGGGCAAGGAGTTGTGCAAATGGGCAAGAGAAAAGATAATTTAAACTTTGTTCAAAAAGTTTATGATGATTCTGCCATTATGATACCTGCTGGCACCTGGCATAATCTAACCAATACAGGTAATATCCCTTTAAAACTTTATTCTATATATGCTCCTCCGCAACATCCATCTGGTACGGTTCATTTAACTAAAGCACAGGCTTTAGCGGCGGAATAATAGAATTCTAATTAATACCTTCTTTTACGAACGGGGGCTTTACTTCAAAGAGGAGTAAAGCCTTTTTGTTGTTCCACTAACGAGCAGTTGGCGTTCTCCAAGATGGAATCCCATAATGAACAAAACCTGTCGTTGGTTGCTGAATATATGGAATTAAGTGATTGTGATTGGGAAAATGATGATTGGAATAATGATGATTGGAATGGTAGATAGAAGGAGTGTGACTGAGAATTTTATGATTATATTGAGCAATACAAGCTTCAGGATGTCCAGGCATTGGACCAGTTGTAATATGATGAGTCAATTCTAACACCTCTTAAAATTAGTTTTACTTTATATTATGAGTATCTATTAACTTTGTTTGTATTATCAAATAAATTCTCAAAAAAATAAACGAATTCATCATATTGATGGAGTTTATAGATTTGGAAGGTGCTTGTTAAAGTTTTTGCATTAATCGTTGTATTATTCATTCTTCTAATTATTATAGGAGCGTCCTTTATGGGCTCTCTAACTACTCCATCACGAGTGGTCACAATAGGTGATCTATTCGCCCGCAAATTATATTTTTTACCTTTTACGTGATTTCACCAGTCGCCATGCTGCCGTCCTCATTGAGGTAGTACCACTTGTCCTTCACGGAGCCATCCAATCCGCATGTCACCATTAGGATTTAGATAGTCCCATTTGCCTTTAATGAATTGCCATCCTGTGAGCATTTCACCGTAATCATCAAGATAGTACCAGCATTCTTTATCAAGTAATTGGCGAAGCGGGAATTTAGAAAAATTAAAAGTTAGGCCAACGAAATTTGCAAATAAAAACCCCTCGGCTATAGAGGGGAAAAGCCCTATATATTACGGTATAAAGTAAATCCTCTCCTTTTTAACATTCCTCCGACACCAATGAATGGTTTGAAGTCTTGATCAAAGATCTGCCCATCGATTCTTCCATTGATAGTACTTAGATTATTTGTAATTACATTATTAATACCATAATTCCCACCAATGCTTTGATTATACTGCCTGTTGGCGTCCATTCCATTAATAACAGTTTCACCAACGTTGATTGCTGCATTGGGTTGGGGAGAGTTTACAAAAAGAACTCCTATTTTTATAATTGAAGGCAAGCTTTTTATCCTCCCATCTTGCTCAGTCTTAACAAATAGTAAGTAACTATTTATTCAAGCTATTACTAATATGTATATAAATTCTAGACAAGTTTTGTCAGGGACAAACATCATTAAAAAGGATATAATCAACGTTTTTCCTAAGAAATGCAATAAGCCCTATTCACTAGATAGTGGCAATTCCATTTTCTTAACTATTTCCGTCATATTATTTCCATCCAACATCACCTTTTCAAAAGTACCCCCGAATGGCAGTTGTGGAAAAACCTAGTAAAATTAACAAGATTGCAATCGAATTTTTTGAGGATAACTTTATTAACATTGTTAATACTCCTCATATAATCCCATTATGGGTTTTTGAAATTACACTGGATACTCACAATATCAAAATATGCATGATTGTTAATTCTTTAACCGTGATAAGGGAAGACGAGGAGACTGTTTAAGTGTTGATATAAGATGTTGCCCGTGCCAAATAGCTGTGAAGTAAAATTTATCATTTGGAAATGTTTCATTAAATAAAACATCTGAAATTGCTTTTTCCTCATTCCAATTACGAAGTGATGCCTCTAATATTAAAAAATTTTGCACCCATAATTTCATAACTTCTTTTGATAACGAACCAGATTTTCTCCACTCCTCCATTATTTTGAACAGGACCTCTATATCGGCATTCATTTGTTTCAATGTTTTAAACAGAAAATCTCCCTCAATTATTTGTTGTTTACTTTTTTTTAACAAAGGGTTAAATTTTACACTTAATTGGGCTTGGTTAATCTTTTTTTCAATTTCGAATAATTTATTACGTAATTGATTAAATTCTTCATTGAAATAATTTTTATGAGGTGCCCCTGCTTCCAACCATGTTCCCAAAGATTTCAGCATATAAGCTAATTTATTTGGTAGTTCCTCAATTTCTGCTATTGCACCTTTTGTAAGATTAGGAAGGTGAATAAATATAAGTAGTAGCAAAGCTACCACCACTCCAATAATTGAATCTCGAATTCGATCAATCCCATATCCAGGGAGTTTATGTTCAAATTCAAGAACAAGCAAAACGCTGAGAGCAATTTGATGAAGGCTTGTTGCATTTGCCCCTAAAATAAGTGGAATTATAAGACTTACCAACATTATAATAGCGATTGACCATCCGTTTGCATGTAAAGAAGGTGCAAGAATAGAAACCGTTACACCACCAATTATCGTACCAACAATTCTTGCTATTCCAAATCTTATGGACTTAATAAGAGTTGCCTGTAAACACAGAATAAGTGAGATGGGGGCTAAATATGGGTACTTTGAACCAAATAAAATAGCTAATTCCCACGAAATGGATGAACCAATTACCATTTTGAAACACAAACTTATTTTATGTTGGAACGATAGTTTTTTGTTATTCACATAGCTACCTCCTGATATATTACCTTAGTTATTATTTTGTTTTGGTTAACACTATTTATACAGATGTTTGTTCTTAACCACACTCGCAATTTGTAACCTAAACCAAACAAACCAAGATTCAGGTGTGCTATTACTAAAGAAGCAGGATATTTCAATTATTATAAGAATTCCTACATATTCAAGGCTTCCATTAAATAATATACTAGGGATATTTTTCTTGTAAAAGGAGGCTCAATTATATGAATAACTTTAATTCTATTTGTGAACAATTTGCTAAGATTCTTGCTTTCATTCTCTGTGGTGAAGCGATGATTTTTCGATTCATGGATGGCTAACGGGTGCTTTAGCACAGTAATGAATAAAATTTTTAAGCCTAAAATATGCAAGTTTTCATGCACAACTTGCACATTTTAGGCTTATTTTTATTCATATAACATACTCCGATAGAAGCACTTCAGGGAATAAAAATGTAAATGATCGTCTTTATTAAGTATCTGATTGTATGATATTATTTTAAAGAAAGAAGAGGTTATCATATGAATTCAGCATACTCACCAATAGGAACAACTAAAACAAGAGCCATAGTCATCAATGCACTTTTCATCGCATTAACCCTTGTAGCCACCATGTTTATCAACATAAGGCTCCCAATAATGGGTAACGGAGGTTTAATCCATTTAGGTAACGTGCCTCTTTTTATAGCAGCCTTGGTTTACGGCAAAAAATCCGGAGCCATAGCAGGTGCTTTCGGAATGGGTTTCTTCGATCTTATCTCTGGCTGGGCACTATGGGCACCGTTTACATTTATCATCGTAGGTGCAATGGGCTTCTTAGCCGGACTTATTTCCGAAAAGGTACCCGGCAAAAGAGTCCTTGTTAACACACTGGCAGTTGCAACTGCACTGATCATAAAAGTCGTTGGCTACTATTTTACCGAAGTAATCCTTTACGGTAACTGGATACAGCCATTCGGCTCCATCCCTGGAAACATTATGCAGGTCGTAATAGCTGGTATCATTGTCGTACCTCTTGCAGGACGCTTTAAGAAAAGAATTGGACAGACAACAAATAGAAATTGATTGTTAATACAAAAAGTAACCAGCAACAAAAGGCAAAAAAGGAGGATAGATAAAATTTGCTTTATCTATCCTTCTTTGTACTTCATATGCCCCCATTTACTACAACAACATTAAAATTTACTATTATCAATGTTAATAATCTCGCAGAATTGACCGAAATAACAAATTGGCTACTTTCCCCAGATGGGATATCAAGGTCAGGGATGTGCCAGAAGAAGTCTTAGAAGGTTTACAAGAGAGATTATACTTATTTTGCCCATAAGTAGTGCCAGTTAACATCTTACATATTTGCGTTTGAAACCAAGTTTCCCTCGATCAATTTCTTTTTGAATACTTTCGTCAGCGTTTAGGAAACTGCTTTTTTTCTTGTCCCGTTTGACTTCTACTATGCCTACTTTCTTTGCGGTCTCGACTGCCTTTTCATGTAGCGGCACATAGGAAATCCCCACGGTATATAGAAAATTATTCATAGCGGATTTCGTTCGTTCTGGCGAATCATGAATCGTATTTTTCACCAGATCCAGCATAGTGGAAATCTTGCTTTCGGAAAATTCATGGTCTTTTCGATTCCCTAAAAGCCAGCAGTAACAACTCCAGCCCGCTGACATTCTCAGCTCGTCATCGCTTGCAATCCATTTATCAGCAACGTCCTGTGCAATATCTGACTCTGATAAAGTTACTGCCACGACATAATCGGACAGCATATAAAAATACGCCCCATCCATCCAACGATCAAAATCCGACTCAGTCATAGCTTTTGGGTCTGCAATAATTCCTGCAAAATACATTGCATCGTAGTTACCTGTGGAATAAAGCTCTTCAGCTAAACGTTGATTTATTTTTATTTTCTTTGCGATTGGTTTCATAGCACCTGTAGCTACCCCAAAAAGCGGCTCGTGTGCACCATTGGATATGTATATTTTTTTAGTTCGTTCCTTGCCAAGGACTTCAAGCTCCTGCATAACTGTTTCAAAATCCATAGTTTTTGCACTTCCTTCCCTAATTTATACCTATTTAATTGTAACCAACTAGATTATATTCTTAATCAAGACTTCATTACATCTCAATTTTATCATTAATCTTATTCAAATATTCTACTCCATAACCTAATATTCTTCTTCAACAAAGGCTCCGTTGCTCAAAAAGATGGCAGCTTGATGTTCAACTCTTACATCCGTTATTGGCATATTATTAATAACTTGCATAGTACCGTCCCTTGTTTCCCGATAAACTTCATTTAATCTGTACATTGCGTTTACAAGGCTTTAATATTCAGATGATAAGATTGGTTTACCAACGGATGAGGGGGCAGTATAAATGAAGGTACGTGCAGTATTTATTGATATGGATGGTACACTACTAAAATCCTCAAACAACATTTCCAGCCGAAATATGGAGGCCATTTATGGGCTCGTTAATCAGGGAGTCCAGGTTTTTCTGGCTACTGGCCGACATTATGAAGTAACCGCTCCCTACCATAAAGAAATTGGATTACGAACTCCAATGATCTGCTTGAATGGCGCCGCAATTCACGATGCAGAAACAGGAAGCGCTTTGCAAATGAAAACCGTCCAACTGAACGAAGAACGTTTCCACCATCTGACCACTGAAAATCCTTGTAATGTTATGATTCATACAGCAAGTGGGCTTTATTGTAAGGAAACAAATGAAGAAATCGATTATTGGACAAAAGTAGGGCAAATTCCGCCGCGTTATATTGGAGATTTAAGACAAGCAAATTACCAAGATGTTCTTAAATATAGTGTGCGAATAGGTGCACCAAGACCAGAACTATCCGCATTGTTTAAAAACGAAGCAGCAGTCATCAATTGGAATGACGGGTTTGAATTGGTTGCTCCTAATGTTTCCAAATGGTCTGCTATAAAAAGCTTACTTCGCACATTTCGAATTAGTCCAAGCGAAGTCGTCGCCATTGGAGACGGCCCCAATGATCTAGAGATGCTTCGTCATGTCGGTACGGGCGTGGCAATGGGGAACGCTAGTGAAGAGGTTAAAGCAGCAGCTGATTTTGTAACAGGACACCACGAAAATGATGGATTAGCTGAGTTTATAGAACGCTATCTTCATAAATCATATGCAGTTTAGAGTTATTTCAACATAACTTTTTGTAATAAAAAAATGACAGCTGTGGATCTATTTCGTTAGATACATACCTGTTATTTTTTTTTCGGATTTGGATCATATAAACGGAAAAACTCCCTTTATTATTAAGGAAAAATGGATATTTCCCAATTTAAACGGAATTTTTTCGTTTATTTTTCAAATACAGTGAAATCAACATTTACTTTTAATAGAGCCTTAACAAAAGAAGGGGTTATCATATGAATTCAGCATACTGATACCAAAGGGACGGTTCTCATGTTTTTCTTCATTTACTTTTCATGGTTAAGAAAAAGCACTAGAACCGTCCCCATGCTTCCCTAAAACTTAATCAACACCACATTGAGACTCGGGATAACGGAAAAAGAGAAATTTCCTATTGTTTACCTATTAAAGCTTTGCTCTTTGTAATGAAGACTATTCCCGGAATCATAATAACTGATACGATTAATAAGACGGAGGTCATTGAATTTTTATTCACATCATTTATTCCAGATGCAAACATCACACCATATAAACTAGAGGCAAGGATGTTCCCTATAAATCTAGATGTCATCAGTAAACCTGAAGCAATTCCACTTTGTTCTTTCATCACAATAGAGTAGAGAAGGTTTTGTGATCCTATGCTAAGTACCCCATTACTAATTCCAATAATTGCTAATATCATGAACAACCAGACTAGAGAGGAAGTATTATTGAAAGTTAGTAATAAACCAACACCTGCGATCCCCACTATGGCACCAAATATTAACGGAGTTCTGAATCCGATACTTTCTATCCAACGGGTCGCAATAGGCGTCATCATCATAGCAAATACAGAAATAGACAGCATCATTATTCCTGCTGTTTTGGAGTCAAGCATGAGCACATTTTGTAAATAAGTTGGCATGAAAAGAAGCATAGAGAAAAAAACAATCGTTGCTAATATATATTGAACATATATGAAGGAGACATTTAAATTTTTGGTTAAAAAACCAACATTGATAAATGGCTCTGTTCTCTTTTTTTCATAGTAATAAAATATAAGGGTAATCATGATTGACAGAATGAAGGTCCATATATTGAAACCTCTTTCCAATGATTGTAAAAAGACCATCCAACAAGACATGAGTGAACCAAACAAAATAATCCCGATAATATCCCATTTGTATGTTTTTTCGTCATTCTTTATGTCTTTGGGAATATATTTTAAAGCAAGTATTGCAGACATAATGATAACAGGAAAGTTAACATAAAAGATAATAGGCCATCCGCCATACTGAATTAATAATCCACTTATCGTTGGTCCAAATGCCGCTGAAGTGGTTGCAAATACAGCTAATGTAGCGATTACTCGATTTTGATTTTTACTAATATAAGCTCGAACCATCCCTATTCCGGCAGGATAAAGAGCGGATGTCCCGATTGCTTGTATTGTTCTCATTCCTACTAAAAACAACATATTTGGAGATAAAGGAGCCAAAAGAGAAGAAATAGAAACCAAAATCAATCCACATAGAAAGATCTTCCTCCTTCCGTAAAAGTCACTTAATTTACCAATTAGAGGTAAAAAAACAGCACTTACAATGAAATAGGAAGCAATTAACCAAGAAATATCTCCTGATGTAAGTAGAAACTCATTTTGGATAGCTGGCAATGCTACCGTAATCATCGTCGTATTTAAGGGATTTAAAATGACCCCTAGCGCAATTGCCACTATTAATAACCTTGGATTTTTAACTACAAATTCATTATGAATCACTGACATAAATTTTTATCTCCTATAGCTCAATATTTTTGATTAACTAACATTTTTTATTAATATAGTTTGTTCATTTTTTATTAAGATACCACAGGGACGGTTCTCATGGTCTGTTTTATTCACATTTCATGGTTAAGAAAAAGCACTAGAACCGTCCCCATGCTTCCAAGTTTGGTACTTATAGAACAGATCTTTTCATATTCTTATAGAAGAAAACAATATGAAGGGGTGGAAAGTTAGGTGAAAAAAGTTAAGGTTCGTTTACGGCCGATTGTAAGTAAGTTAAATTTACCCACTGTATTGAAAACTACTATCCTTCCAGGTGACTCAACTGAAAGCTTGTTTATTGCAACCCAGGTAGGAGAGATCTTTTACATAAAAAACTCAAGTTTAAGGAGTTTTTTAGATATTCGCCAGAGAATCATAAAACTAGGTACTTCTGAACCAGGTGTTTCTGGTGCGGGCTATGATGAACGGGGATTGTTAGGACTGGCATTTCATCCCGAATTTCAGTATAACGGTCTGTTTTATCTTCATTATTCAGTAGCTGGAACACAGGGTCCAGGAGCTCTTTCTGAAAAATTTAAGCCTAACCCATGTGATCCCGGAACCTTAAACCTAAGGTGGACAAATAGAGAAACTCAATATGATCATATTGATACAGTGGAAGAATGGATTCTCCAATCGAATGGGCAGCCGCAAAGACGACGGATATTACTTAACTTAAGAAGACCATTTTTCAATCATAATGGTGTCAATAGCTTAAACTTTTCACCTGAAACAGGAAAGCTTGTATTAACAACTGGAGATGGCGGAGCGGGCTATGATCATTTAAATTTAAGCCAGGACGATATGGAGATTGCCGGTAAGATAATTGAAATTGATGTAGATAAGAATACATCCATCAATAATCCACCTGTAGTCACACGTTTTAATGAACTGCCCGCACCTATTCAGGAAACGCTAACTGTAATGGCCAAAGGGGTCCGCAATATACCAGGTATTTCTTTTCAAAGGTTTTATCATCAGTATATCAAATATGTGGGAAATGTCGGGCAGGATCTGGCAGAGGCGATTTTTTCATTCGTTCATTATAAGCCAATACCGGTTCCCCAGCTCATTCAAGCTTCATCTGACCAAGAAGGATTGATTAACTTTGGCTGGCGCGGGTGGGAAGGTGCCTTTCCTACTTCGATTATAAAGGGCTGCTCTGAAAATCCGAATTTGGATGAGACAACCATTGTTTATTACAATGAAGCAGTAAAAACATCAGTGAGCCGTCTTCCGCCTTTAACTAGTTATTTTCATAAAGATCCCCGGCCCGATAAGTTTGGAGGAACTGCACTTACAGGAGTGCAAGCCTATATGGGGAATGGAATCCCCGATTTAACGGGGAGTGTTGTGTTTACCGATCTTGCGAGGCATGAAGAGTCCAGACCTCCGGTTAGAGGAGTTTTAGCTTATACGAGGGTTAGAACAGATGGTAAACTAGATGATTTTAGTGTGATTGAAACTGATTATAATTTTGGGTCCGGGTTAGCTTATTTTGTTAATTTGGGAACGAATCTGGATCAAACCAGACTATATTTGGGCGTTTACGGCTCTATGAAAGTGACTGATTTTAACCAAGGCACTGTGTTTGAAATTGCTCCATAGGGTCAGGGGGACAGGCACCTTGCCCTATAATTCATGGCGGGGGTGGCCAAGTTTGGACGAGGTGCCTGTCCCCGCACCCCTACATAGAATACTGCGGGATCTTCCCAGGTTTTATTTCCTTATGTGGTTTTCCAAGAGCATATCCTTGACCGTAATGGACACCGTGCTCACAAGTGAAAACCAGTTCTTCGATTCTTTCAATCCCTTCAGCTATTATTTCTGTCGAAGATTGTTTAGCATACTCAATGATTATTTTCACCAGCTGCTGCTGTTCTCGATTTTGATCAATATTTTGAATAAGTGACTTATCTAGTTTGATAAATTCTGGTTTTAAATAGATTAACGACTTTAAACTATTGTATCCAGAACCAACATCATCAATTGCAATCCGAAATCCTTGTGAACGGTAGTTTGCAAGGACTTTTTCAAAAAGTGCAACATCTGAAACAGCACTTCTCTCAGTCAATTCAAAAACGACCTGTTTCGGTTCAATCCCAAGTTTGGATAAGAGTTGGAGCGTTTCACCACTATGATAATTAGAATCGAGCAGGACATGTGGGTGAATGTTGATAAAAAGCAATGAGGTACTCGGGATCAAATTATCGTTCAATCTATCAATAAATCTTTTAAGCGAAAGGTTTCTACAGAAACATTCAAAAAGGAACACTTGATTAGATTGCCCGATAAATTCATAGAACTCTTCAGTGCTAGGAAATAACTTAGTTACAGCTGGACGATTTAACGCTTCATAAGCAATCGTTTCTCCTGACTTTAAATTTAGAATCGGCTGAAAGAACGTATTTAAAGCATTATTTCTTATGATTTTTTGCATTTCCTTCAACCTTTTAATATATAAAATCTCTTTCCTCCCTCTGTTGTTTAAGTGCTTTAAATATAAATAAAAAGGACTTTCCCCTGAAAAAATCTCGCTATTTTGACTGTCCATTCGCTGCACCCACTTATTTATCATCTACCTATATACTAATAATCCAATGTGAAAATGATGTAAATTTCACTTTGATTCTCTGTAAATTCTGCTATGGTGGCAAAAACACTAACATATAAGCAAATTTAATATTACATAATTTATCCAAATGGAAATGTTAATGTTAAACTTCTGTAAAATTTTTAGAAAAATGTTGTATTATGTAGCTTCAAATACTATAATTTGTAAGCATGTGTTCGAATTTTTGTAAAATCTGTCGAAAAAAATCTATATCTTCTTGATGTAAAGTATGTGACAACAAATGGAGGCTAAACGATAAACAATGAGCGAAAATATTATTGCTTTTATATTAGGAATCGTAGAAGGATTAACTGAATTCTTGCCGATCTCATCTACAGGGCACCTGATTTTAGTTGGTAATTTACTAGGGTTTGAAGGCGAAAAGGCTAATACGTTTGAAGTCATCATCCAACTTGGTTCTATGCTGGCTATTTTAGTATTATATTGGAAGCGATACCTTTCACTATTAAATTTCAGCACCATTGGAAAGCCAGAAAAGAAATTAGACGCTATTCACATCATCTTGGGCGTGTTACCCGCTGCATTAGTAGGCCTATTGCTGCATAACTTCATTAAAAATCAACTTTTTTCGCCTAATGTTGTGGTAGTCAGCCTTATAGCCGGCGCAATTTTGATGATATTTGCCGAAAAAAAACACGGGAAATTCGTTTCCTCTACAGTTGATGAACTGAGCTATAAACAAGCGCTAACGATTGGATTATTTCAATGCTTAGCCGTAATCCCTGGCTTTTCACGTGCCGGATCCACCATATCAGGGGGATTACTAGCTGGTGCCAATCATAAAACGGCTGCCGAATTTTCCTTTTTAGTCGCACTTCCGATTATGGTCGGTGCAACAGGATTGGATCTAATTAAAAGTTTACATTTCTTACATACGAGTGATATTCCTATGTTTGCAATCGGTTTTGTCACTGCATTTGTAGTAGCAATGTGTGTAGCAATCGTGTTCATTAAGGTACTAGCAAAGATTGGTCTAACCGTTTTTGCCTATTATCGAATTGCATTGGCTGCTCTATTCATTATATTTGTAATACTTTAAGTCCGGTCAATCAAACAAATTAAAAGCCTGTAATTGTTAATTAGTCAGAATTAACAATTACAGGCTTTTTTGTATCTAGGGACAGATTGTGATTCCAGACGCTACGCTGATTCCCTTTCAGTCATCTTCTTCGTTTTCTTCTGAGATAATCTTCCTTTTACCGAATGTAATACATGATACGTTGTCGGGACAACCACCAAGGTTAACAGGGTAGATGTCAGCAGCCCTGAAATAACAACAATCGCCAGCGATCGTGAAATTAATCCGCCATCACTTGAGAGTGCTAATGGCAGTAATGCACCGATTGTCGCGAGAGCGGTCATGAGAATCGGGCGGAGACGGGTTTTTCCAGCTTCAAGTAACGCGGCGCCCACCGCCATGCCCTTCTTCTCATTCTGCTTCACGCGCTCCATCAAGACAATCGCATTGGTGACGACAATACCGATTAACATCAGGAACCCAACCAAAGCCGGCATCCCAAGTGCTTGATTCGTCAGATATAATCCTAGCAATCCACCTGAAAATAAGAATGGCAGCGAAGATAGGATAGCTACTGGCATTAGCATATTCCCAAATGCGATCAACATCACGATAAACACTAGGACAACCGCAATGGCCATGGCAAGCATCATATTGGTAAACCCTTCATTCATCGCTTGCGCTTGACCTTCTGAATGATAGCTTATCCCCTTTGGTAAATCTAAGGTTTTTAGTCGTTTATCGACCTCTGCCTGCACACCTGAAGAATTATCCGTCGTGATCCGTCCGGAAATCTGCACATATGGCTGCTGATTTAAACGGTACAGCGCGGACGGACTTGGCGTTTTCGTCAGGGTAGCTACTTCTGAAAGGCTTACTTGCTGCCCCATCGGATTGGTCACTTTTTGACTCATAATATCATTGATGGTGCCCTCGGAAGTGCTATTCAATGACAAATTGACACTCGTTGTTTTTCCTTCAACTTGCATCTCAGCGACATGATCACCGGCAATAAGCTCTCTCACAAAGCCCGCAATCATGATCGGACTTAACCCTTTTTCTGCCGCTAGCTGATCATTGATTTTCAATTGGAGCTGTTCCTTGACTCCTGAGAGATTGGATTCCACATTTTCTAAGCCATCAATACCTTTAATTTTATCGGTAATCATTTTTCCGGCCGTCTCTAAATCTTCGGCATTCCCGCCCTCGACCATTAACGCTAAACCACTTGTTCCAACAATCCCAACAGGAGAAAGCGCCACCCGCATGGAAGCGTCCAATTTTTCTACTTTTGCTCTTACACTTTTTTCAAACTCATTTGTTTGCTCTTTTGTGACGCCATCGTTTAAATCGATGGAAAAACGAATATGCTCCCCGCTTACAATCGTTTGCGTATGTTTAATATCCTGTTCATTTTTCAAAATGTCTTCTACTTTAACCGCGAGCTTGTTTGCTTTCTCTAATGAAGTTCCAGCTGGTAAGTCACCTATTAAACGATAGGAGACTGCTTTTTCCTGCGGTAAGAAATTCTGCGGGATCAATGGGGCTAATGCCAACGAACCGGCAAACAAGATAATCGCTAACACAATCGTAACAGCCCGTTTCGTTAAAACCCATGATAATACATGTCTATAAGCTTTTTCAAAAAGCGTTTCTTTTACCTCTTGGTGCTTGATCCGCAGTAAAAATAATTTGGCCAACAATGGCACCACGGTTAACGACACGATTAAGGAAAACGCAAGTGCGACAATGACCGTGATCCCAAACGGAGCAAAGAACTTGCCAACAATCCCGGGAACAAAGGAAAGCGGCCCGAATACGGCAATCGTCGTCAGGGTGGAAGAGGTAATCGCCCCACCTACTTCTTTGGCTGCTGTCAGCACCAATCTTTCATCACGCTTCGGGCTTGATAAGGTTCGCCGGTAAACATTTTCAATGACGACAATCGAATCATCAATCACCCGTCCGACGGCGACAGCAATTCCAGCAAGGGTCATCATGTTTAAGCTATAGTCCAAATATTTTAATGTAATCATCGAGGCTAATATCGATAACGGGATGGACAGAACGGCAACAATCGTTGCTCTTATATTACGAAGGAATAAGAACGTGACGATAACAGCAAATAATGTGCCAAGCAATACTTCCCGCAACATCCCATCAACAGATGTTTTTACTTCTTTTGATGTGTCAAATAGCTTTGTTAATTTGTAGCCGGCAGGAAGATCTAATGCATCTAGCTTTTCCTTTGCCTGCTCCACTACTTCCACTGTATTAGAGCCGGGAATTGCTAACATTTCTACTAGAACGGCTGGCTTTTCGTTCAAGCGAGTGTAGACCGTTTCCTTTTTGTTGCTATAATTAACGGTCGCGACATCTGACAAGCTTAGTTTTTTCATTCCAGCAGGTCCCTGAGCCAAAATTTGAACTTTTTTAACATCCTCAACTGAATTCAGCTTGAAATCAGCTTGCACATTGAAGGTTTTATCTTCAACATTTACCTGCCCCGCCGGGAATGAAAAATTGTGCGCTAAAAGCGTTTGCTTGACTGTCTCATACGTGATTCCATTCTGCTTCATTTTTTCCGGATCGAGTTTGATTGCCACTTCCTTTTCTGTCTCACCGGAAATATCAATGCTTCCCGCTCCATCGATTCCTGTCAAAGCCGGCTTGATCCGCTCATTGATAAATTGGGTCATGTCCGATTGATTGGCAGTTTCAGACGAAAGAGCAAAAGTAAATACGGGTGCTGCCGATGGGCCGTCCTTTAGGATTGCAGGCTTTTCTGCACCTGCTGGCAGCTTGATGGAAGCGACGGCCGTTGTGACATCCTTTTCCGCTTCGTCCATATTCTTACTCATATTAAATTCAAGAATCCCTACGACGACATTACTATGTGCTTCAATATACAAATTATCTAGCTTCTTTATCCCCGACAATGCCGATTCTAATGGCTTACCAATATCCTCTAATCCTTGGTCAGGCGTGGCTCCAATATAAGGAACCTGGACGACAATATACGGAATGTCGACATTCGGCATTGACTCCATCTTCATCGTTTTGACTGAATAAATCCCCCCGGCAATCACCATTAACATGGCAATAAAAATAACCCCTGCATTCTTTAGTGAAAATTTAATCCATGATCTCATTACTCTCTTCCCCTCCGATAATAGCTACTCTTTTTTTCCATTCCCCTGTGTTTTTCATGTTTTAGTTTTGACTTCTGGATAATCCTACCTGCTTATTATAAGTTTTCCATTTCATAATCAGCATCGGGCAGTTGGTGTAATATCACCTACGACCTCAGACCTATAATTTCCCAGCTAAATCTAGTTTAATTCCCCCGAACCCTACTTTATAGTGACAAATGTCATATCTTTTGGAAGCATAGGGACGGTTCTTATGTTTTTTTGGGTTTCTTTTGCATTGGAGATTGCCAGGAGAGTGGGGATTTGCCCCCGAAAAAAAAGAGTTTAGCTGTAAACAAGCTAAACTCTTCTACAAATCTCGGGACCTGCCAAGCAGGCTATAAGCGGTAAAACTCCGGCTTCCGGTTCTTTACACTCGGAAGTTTTTCTCTTACACGGCGGATTCGATCTATGTCAATATCGGAAACAATTAACGTTTCTTCTTCGCCTGCGCTTGCTAGTATCACACCCATTGGATCGACCATGACACTGCGACCGGAGAAAATATCGCCAACGAGGTTTGCACCAAAGACGAACATCGTATTTTCAATTGCCCGCGCACGAATAAGCGTTTGCCAATGGTCCTCTTTCATCGGTCCCGCTACCCAACCGGCAGGAACAAACAGGATATCTGCTCCTTGAAGGGCAAATTGTCTGGCAATCTCGGGGAATCGCAGTTCGTAGCACACCATTAAACCGATTTTTCCAAACTCTGTTTCTACTATCTTGTATTGATTATCCCCTGGAATAATCGTCTCAGACTCATGATAACTAAAGGCATCGTATAAATGCGTTTTGCGATAAGAATGAACGAGCTCTCCTGAACGATCAATAAATACAGTTGTGTTATAGGCACGTTTTTGGTCATCTGGTTTTGATTCATACAGGCCGCAAATGACATAGATTTCGTTTACACGGGCTGCCTCCTTTAGGGCAGCAACAAACGGACCATCCAACGGTTCAGCTGCATCAACCGGCGATACACCAGACTTAGGGGTAGCCAGCGCCATATAAAATTCCGGGATGATAACAAAATCTGCCCCCACCCCTTTTGCTTTTGCAATGTACTGTATCGCCTTTTCTAAATTAGCAGTTTTATCAACACTTGTGGATAATTGTGCAATCGCTACTCTCATGTAACTAAGTTCCTCCTAAAATGACAGTTTTCATTTATTTTAATCTATTATCGTGCTGTTTGGCGAACTCTTTACATGATTAATAATTTTCTAAAAATAACACCTATGTAGAACGGTCGTTGTACAAATTCAACAATCCGCAAAAACACCGACACTTGCGATTGCTCAACCAAAATCTAAAGAAAGGGAGGACAGGAATCGTGTCCTCTCACTCCCCATACCCATTCACAAAAAACTCAATTGTCTCCGCCTCAAATTCATTTAACTCTCTTTGAAGCTCCTTCGACATTTCTGCCACAATCGCCTTTTGGTCTCCAATAAATTTTTCTGTTAAGTTTGCGGCACTTTTCAGCACGTAAAGCATGGATTGGAATTCTTTTTTCGTTAATGGCGCTTCATGATGAGAAAGGAAAAAGGTCTCAGCCTCATATGTTTCAATTTGCTCGATTAAACGCCGCGTTTTCTCAATCGTGTAGCTCCATTTTTTCGAATAAAGATTTGCATACAAACAATCGCCAAGAAACAGCACTTTTTCCTCAGGTATGTGAATCACACAGGAGTCTGCGGAATGGTCCCCGCCGACATGTTCAATTATACCGGTCACGCCGCCAAGGTTGATTGTCAGTCGATTGTCGAATATGATTGCTGGCGTAGTGAGAGTGATTTCACGCTGATTACCAAGCTCTTTTTTGATTGCATCCGCACAGAACGGAATTTCCGTCCCCTCATTCACTCGCTGATCAAGGAATTCATCTTCCCATGACAGCGTCTGCAGCTCTTTGATTTTCTCTTCTGTTTTGTTATAAGCGATGGCGGGCATGGGCA
The DNA here is from genome assembly GCF_001026695.1 of Neobacillus vireti. Lineage (GTDB taxonomy): Bacteria > Bacillota > Bacilli > Bacillales > Cytobacillaceae > Neobacillus > Neobacillus vireti. The sequence goes on along the minus strand of NZ_LDNB01000014.1, from coordinate 67,561 downwards.
TATCACTCATGCCAAAGACATGGTCCCAGTGCCAATGTGTAAGAACAAGAAGGTCGCCCCTAATGTGAAGTTCCTCCAATTGCGCCAAAAACAGCTGTGCATGACTGGAAGAGTTCCCCGCATCAATGAGTAATGTCCGTTCCTCCCCCACTACTGCTGCTAAAATAGGCCGATCGGTTTCTTGATACGGCGGCAAATAAACGATGCGTTCTGAAGTTTTTTGAAGTTTTTGCATGACTAGTCTCCTTCTCGATAATTAGTGTCATCATAATATCAAATTCTAGGAAGAAGGAGAAGGGCACGCTCTGAATTACCTGATTTTATCAATTTGTGTATTTACTTCTGTAACGGATTGGACAACTTCAACTACTTCTCTGCTTTGTGTCTCGATACTGGCATTCAATTCCTCCGTTTGTTTCAGAACATTTTCTACTTCTAGTTTTATTTCCTGCCCATATTCGGCTTGTTTATTCATTGCCGTTTTCATTTGTTGAACCATCTCTTTAATACTGTTAATATTCCTCACAATCTCTTCTGAAATATGGGCCTGTTCTTTCGTCGTATATGTAACAGAGTTGGACTGATTTGCTACATTTTCGACGGCTGCTACGATGGCAGTCCCTCCCCTGGCTTGTTCAGTAGTAGCAATTGCAATTTGTTGTACCTGGTCTTTAATATTAAAGATCTCTTTTACAATTTCCTCCGCAGTAATGGATTGTTCTTTAGTGGAATACGTCATGGCCGAAGCTCGCTTGGTCACATTCTCCACCGTGGATGTTATATTTTCGCTATTTCTTGTTTGGTGTTCCGTAGCCTTCGCAATTTGGTTCATTTCCTCTGTTACTTTTGCAATACCTTCAGTAATTTTCTTGATGGCTTGTTTCGTTTTATTCGCCAATTGGTTTCCTATTTCAACCTTGTTTGCCTCTTCTTGAATGGTTGTTACAGCAACCGCAGTTTCAGCTTGAATTCCGTTAACAAGGAAAGCAATTTCCTTTGTAGCTTGTGTGGAACGTTCTGCCAATTTCCGGACTTCACCTGCCACAACAGCGAATCCTCTTCCATGGTCTCCAGCACGTGCTGCTTCAATCGCAGCATTGAGTGCTAACAGGTTAGTTTGTTCTGCAATATCATCAATGACTTTGACAATACCGCCGATTTCTTCCGATCGCTTTCCTAAACTTACCATCATATCGCTAGTTTGGATAATAACCTGGGATATTTCCTTCATTCCATTCAATGTTTCATTGAGAGAATTCGTACCTTCTAGCGCATCATTTTTAACAGAGGTACTAAGGATATTAACTGTTTTCGCACTGTCCGCTACTTGTTTAATAGAAACAATCATGTCATCAATGATATGTGATGCTTGTTCGGCCTGAACCTGTAAGTCGTTGGAATGTTCATTTACACCCTTTATGGATCCGCTCATTTCCTCAATCGCTGCCGAGAGTTGATCTACACCTGCACTGGCATTATTTACATTAGAAGCGACTTGTTCGATGGAGCTCATCATTTCTTGAATAGCAGAAGATGTTTCCATTGTGGAGGTGGATAAATGATTGGCACTTCCTGCAACCAAGTTAACAGAGGCACTCATTTGTTCTACCGCAGCAGAGATTTCACCCACACTTGCCGATGTTTCATTGGTATTCCCTGCCACTTGATGAATGGACGCAACCAGCTCACTTACCGAATGGTTTGCGTTATTCATTGAAGTATCTAACTCTCCTGAACTATAAACTGTTCGATCAATTGATTTTTTTATCTCAGCAATTGAATTCGTAGTGCTCTCAACATTTTTGATAACCCCTAAAACAGACCTTCTAATGATTCTAGTAATTAAAAATGCTACTAATATACTAAAAAGAGCTAAAATAACGGAAACAATAATCATTTGTTTGATAGCATTCGCTGAGCTCTGCTCTGCATCCTTGATGACTGATTGTGTTTCCTTTTGAATACCTTTTTGCAGCTGATCTAGAGCTAGGTTTGTTTTTTCGCCAAGTGGCGTTAATACTTCCATCTGTTTTTGCAGCCCAGCCTGATTTCCGGTTAACGAATTTGCTATGAACTTCGGAATTGCAGCAGTGTATTCCTTAAAGTCATCATTAAAGTTTGTTAATAACTTTTTATCTTCTGGTTGATTTGCGTACATTTCCATTTCCGCTATATGTATTCTGACTTTTTTGATGTCACTATGTACAATATTCGCCATGTTTGACTTTTCCTCAACATTTTGTTCAAAAGCATGCTTGGTCGTATAAAGACTTATTCTAGTCACTTCCTCTTTTAAGTTTCCGATCAATTCACCCGCAGGCACCTTGGACGTTCCTAACCCGTGCAATTGAGTATTTAGGTGGTTTATGTTCTGATAGGAAACAAACGTAATCGAAGCGAAGAACAAAATGATGATGACATAACTTCCCCATAATTTCATCCCAATAGATACTTTCATATATCTATTTCTTAGTGCTTTCCACAATGTTCCGACTGATATCTTCTTAGACCCCATGTTTTACCTACTCTCTGTTGACTTTATAATAAAAATATACACCTTTGGACCTAGTGAATTACCTTATTTCATTAAATTTTACAATAGTTTAACAATAGCAGAATCAAATGAATGGACTTGAAATGGATTAGACTAAAAGAGGGTAAATAGTAACTAGAGGGTAATATAGTTTTATCCTGCCAAATAAGTTAATTAAGGAGGCATTTCATGATGAAAACTAATTTTTTCAACCCAGAGGATGATCAACATCAATATAATAGAGAAAAAAATGAGAAATACGTAAAAAAGGGTTTTTGGGCTAAAACAAAAAGGATTGCCGGAAAAGTGCCTTTCGTGAAGGATAGTGTAGCCATGTATTATTGTGCGATTGATCAAAAAACTCCATTATGGGTAAAAGGCGTGGCCTTGGCAGCATTAGCTTACGTGATCAATCCATTTGACGTAATCCCCGATACTATACCAATTTTAGGATTTACAGATGATGCCACAGCCATTTTTGCGGCGTTCAAAACGTTAGATAAATATATTACGAAGGAACATAAAAAGAAAGCTGAAGAAGCAATGTTAGGTCTTAATGGTTAATGGAAAACGAACCAGTTACAAGCTCTTTAAGGCTAATATTGACTATGATTCAAAAATGTGTATACTATTAAAGTAATTGCATAAATCGAATGTTTTCTAGGGTTCCGCTACAGTTAGTGTTGGTCTGGTCCGAGAGAAAACTCACAGCCATGCTGTGTCACGGAAGGATAAAAGCCTGGGAGAAACTGTTAACAGTTATCTTCCAGGCTTTTTTGTTTTTAGAGTAAAATAAAATTGGAGGTGTGTTCGAATGAATACAGACTGGATTAAAGTATTTATTGCGGCTCTATTTGAAGTATTTTGGGTTATTGGATTGAAACACGCAGATGACTTTTGGAGTTGGACTGGAACGATTATATCCATCATCATCAGCTTCTATGTAATGATTATGGCGGGACGAAAACTTCCCGTAGGAACTGTATATGCCGTTTTTGTGGGATTAGGTACAGCAGGAACTGTTCTTTCAGAAATTCTATTCTATGGCGAACCATTTAAAGTGGAAAAGGTACTCTTAATTTTACTTTTATTAGCAGGAGTAATTGGCTTGAAATTAGTTACAAACGATACTGTTCAGAAAGGAGACGAATCCTAATGGCATGGATTTCTTTAATCTTAGCAGGTTTTTGTGAAATGTTTGGTGTTGCTATGATAAATAAATTGCATATGGACCGTAATTGGCAATCATTCATTCTATTATTACTAGGGTTTGGGGCAAGCTTTTTATTTCTTGCTTATGCAATGAATTCACTCCCTATGGGAACAGCTTATGCAATTTGGACAGGAATTGGTGCATCTGGCGGAGCGATATTAGGAATGCTTTTATATGGCGAATCAAAGGACTGGAAAAGGTTAATTTTCATAGCTATGGTTTTATGTGCTGCAATAGGTCTGAAACTCGTCTCATAAAAAGGAGTATTTAGATTGTATTATGAAGAAAATAAGCTGCATTTAGTATCCTGATTCGGACTATTTGCAGCTTTTTTAGTTTGTTCACCGTTAGGTCAATAAGCGAGATGAATTAGGTGCAAAAAGTGATCATCATTATTAACGCCTTATTCCTCATAATCTGTACGTAGAGGTGAAGCATATAGATTAATAAATAATATGTAAACAGGAAACAGAATGACCGACCCATAAATCAGAAGGCTAAATCTCGGAAAAAGTGTTACTCCTGCATTAATAGGAAAAACAACAGGGAAAAAAGAGAAAAAAAGAATAAAATATGGTGCCCACAAAAGGAGTGACAAATAGCTGTATTTTCTACCTATAGTCCATTTTTTTGTTAAGAAAATGAATAAAATTGTCGAAAGTAGAAGTCCAATAACATTAATAACAGCAATTACACAATAAACATTATCCCATTCCCATCCAGTTAACGTACTAATATGAGATACATTTACTATTAGTTCGATTGCTATAAACAACGCTACAGCGTATAAGGCACTAATAGTATTTAACTTTATAAAAAACTTCATCATTTACCTCCATAATTAAGAAACTGCAACACTTCTGAGTTAAGTTCTTTATTCAATTATAATCATTCTTAAAGTAACTTGCCCTGTTAGTGCAACAAGAAAAGACCGCCGCAGCGATCATATCATCCTTAACAAAAGCCCCCGTTAATGAAATAAGTTAGTTTCTTATAACTGCAAACTCATAGTAATTGTCCTAATGGTAAATCCCAATTTTTCATACAGTTTAATTGCTTGATTCCCCGCAAATGCACTTAGACGGATTTCTGAATATCCATCTTGTTTTAGATGGTCAATACCTGCCCTCATTAACAGTTTGGAAATCCCATTCCCTCTAAATTCTTCTATAACAAATAGTTCGTAAATAAATCCATTCATCATATCAGTAAATTGGTCTTTGCTAGCCCCTATAAGAATCCAGCCCATTAATTTATCGTTTTCTGTTGCTATTAAATAATAGCTTCCCTTTTCCAAAAGTGGTTTAACAAGTTGGTCAATTTTTTCTTTTGTAGGTTCTACTTCACCTAATGTGCCATCATAAACAGCTTGTGGAGAAAGAGATAATACCTTTTTTAGTTCAAAATTGTTAGGTTTTCTAATATCCATTAATTGAATCAGTCCTTTAATTTCCTTTTATTCAGTTTAGTATTACATCCCAATAATTCTCTGCTAAAGGCTATTATTAACTTGAATTCTTCTTGTACTAACCTGCCCCGTCTAGTCGAATAAGACACTTTGGAACTAAGTGCTGAAAATTATGAAAAATTACTTCCTGAGTAAACCATATATATAGTAAATAACATAAATTGGTACATTTACAACCAACAAAGAGGCAATTAAAGATAACAGATTTATTGACATAGGATTTTCCCAGGGAGAAGAAATAGACATAACATAAGGAAATGGTGGGTCATAGCTGGATAGGTCTTGATTAACAAAAGAAAACGGAAAACCAAATGCAGCATTTTTTAGATCATCATAATTGCTTACGAAATTTTTGCTGAAAAATGGTGACAGTAAGACTAAAAGGTTTGCTATTAAAAATAAAAGGACTAAAAATTTCCTCTTAATCATCAAACTTTATCTCCTTTCCACTAGCCCAAATATTACTTTTTCTTTCAATAAAATAATTTTTAATAATTATTTTATCCCACTTCTATAATCATAGGTTTCATTAGGTAACATCAGTTCCACGTTATTTATAATCACTGTATTGTCATCTATCCATTCTATTTTTGCGTTTTCCTCTCTATATTGCCAATATATTTTCTTCGATCTTTTATTTTCTTTATTAAAGACTAATTCTCCCAAAACTGCATACGAAACTGTTGCACCACCATTAGATAGATATGCATTTATCGTATATGTACCATTTGGAGAAGTAGATTGGTTGATTAATTCATCTTTAAATCGGCTCCAATCAAAGAAAACCCAATACACTCCATATGCAATAATTCCTGCAAATAACAGTCCCAAAATAAGTAACACTTTAAGTATTGATATTTTACTTTTCATTGTAATCTCCTTAATTTTATTTAGCATTATAAACATTCTATGTATATAGATATTCTATGTATAATAATATAATTAAGTATAAAATTTTTCAATAAATTTCATCAACTTATTCTTAAACTACCCTTTTGTTCAAGAAGAGATATTATTTAAGACTATTGCGGTTTTGTTCGAGGAATCGTTTTGCAGTCTAGTTTTATAAAAAATTCTCAGGGTATAGAAATACTATTACCATGACCTAAGGAGATGTATCAATGAGCATTAAAGCGCTAGTTTTAAATTGCAGTTTGAAAGACAGCACACAGCAATCCAATACCCGTGCGCTGATTAACGAGATTGTAAAAATTTTTGATGAAAACAGAGCAGAGACGGAAGTGCTCAGGATGGCTGATTATAATATCGGCCTTGGAATTACCCATGAGGCAGTGAATGATAAGGATCAATGGCCAGAGATTTTTGAAAAAGTGAAGCAGGCGGATATCCTTTTGCTTGGCTCACCGATTTGGCTTGGCGAACAGAGCAGTCTGGCCACTTTGGTTGTAGAAAGATTGTATGGTGGAAGCAGTCTTACGAACGATAAAGGCCAGTACATTTACTATAACAAAGTGGGCGGAGTGGTTGTGACCGGGAATGAAGACGGTGGGAAAAACGTCTCAAGCTACCTAATTTACGCATTGTCGCATATTGGATTTACGATTCCTCCAAATGTGGATACCTATTGGGTGGGAGAAGCGGGCCCTGGTCCATCCTTTATTGAGGCAAACGGGAAAGAGAACGATTTTACGATGCAACACGCAAAAATAACTGCTTACAATTTACTGCATTTTGCCCGGTTGCTGAAAGAGTATCCGATTCCGGCAGAAGGAAATGTGATTGAAAGTCCATAGTAGGGTGCTTGAAAAGTTTGAATTTAAAACTCAAATAACATGCTAAACTAGCAGTCCGATTCAAATAGAATTGGATTGCTTCTTTTTTTGAAAATACTGTACGGGATTGTTTAGAAGTTGTTTCATCAGGTAGCCAAGCCTTCTAAATGGCAGCTAGATTTTCAACTATGTACCTGTTACTTGAATAGCAGTTTAACCTTTTAATTTTAAAGTTAACTTTAAAGACGGAATTAATAAAAACATAAACCCGACAAAAGAAATCGCTGCAAGTGATTTAGCGATGATTGAATCTTGATTAATAAAAACGAATATATCTACAATTAAAATCGCTGTGATTATTATTTGAGATATTATCAAGCCAATTTTTTCATCACTTTTATTTGACTTTTTTTTTGCCAAAATTATTCCCCCTTCAAATCTAAATTAATTAAATGGTAGTTTTATTTTCTTTCATAAACGTATAATACACAGCAGTTGTTGTACCAGAAATTTGTTCAGTAAAAGCTGAAACTATCTTCCATCCATTTTTTCCATACTCATTTAATAGGTCGTCCTTTTTAATGGTAGTCTTTAAAAAACCTTTACTCTCGATTTTAACTGTTTCATATTCATATGTACTCATAATAATTCCCCCTTATTTTATATATACGTTGAATCTAATGGAAAAGTTTCCATAAACAAAGATTTTATTTTACTATTCAAACTGTTGCTACTCAAGCTCAAAATTATTTGGGTTTTAACCGGCGCTGTTATGGGCATATTAAGCATAGCCTCTCTTGTATACCTTCTAAGACTTCTTCTGGCACTTTCTTGACCTTGATATCCCCACCTAGAAAAAGCAGCCAATTTGTTATTTCGGTCAATTCTTCGGGATTATGAACATTGATAAAAGTCTTTAGAATGGCTGTGGTTTGGTAAGGATTCGTATAGGAAATCGACACTTTTAAAGGATGGTATTTTTTGAACTGGACAATCGCCTTTGGACCAAGTTCAAAGACAAGGTTGACTGCTTCTTCCTGCTTACTTAGTTTTTCTAAAATCTGTTTCTTACTTAATCTTTTTTTCGTCGGGTATGGGTCGACATTGGTGAGGTGGTCGACAGGAAAAATCTGCTTCTTTTCTTCCTTTAAGTCAAAACCCTCGATCAGCCAAAGGCTTTTTTCACGATACAGGTGCAAGAGATAAATTGGATAAGACTTGATTACCTTCTCTTCTTGGATCGTAATCAATAAATAGTGATCCAACAGAAGGATTTGAATGAGTTTTTCTAACATCGGATGGGGGAGGTCTGAAAGATCAAGCAAGTCGGGATTATAAGGGTTGGTCCCTTCAAAAAGCAAGATTTGATTTAAAAGAACAAGGTCATCTTGCTGGTTTTTTGAAATGAGGCCTAGTAATTTTTCACCTAATGACTGACGACTCTTTAGGTAAGGGAGTTGTTGATTTCTTGTGGCCATAAAGGCAATAAAAAGAGCTTTAATCTCATTATCGGTAAAGCGGACAGTGGGCAGGACAGAGTTGTTCATGACAAAATAACCCCCATCCCTTCCAACTTCAGCGACAAGTGGCATCCCCATGGCTTCGATTTCTCTGATATCTCTAATAGCTGTCGAACGAGAGATGTTGAATTCTCCCATGATTTCAGAAATAGTAAAGTGGGCTCGGTTGTTGATATACCGCATAATCGTATTAATCCGTTCAACTTTTTTCATCGGGACCTCCTAAACAGTATCACTTTTTGACATGATTTAAAGTTATTATAAACTCATCAAGTGGAAAAACAAATCATTTGATAAATTAAAAAAAGGAAGGTTTTAAAAATGACAAATTATACCATTGAAGAAAAAGACAGCTTTACCGTTTTAGGTATTGGAACAGAGCTTAAGAGTGATTACACAGACTATGCCGGCATAACCAAGGAAAAAGCAGACTTTTGGCACGCCGTAAAAGAAGATGGCAAGCTTGATACTTTAAAGGCCGTAGCCACAAATGATTATATTTTTGCCGTAAACGAAGCGGTGAATAACAAGATGATGCATTATGCTGGCGTCATGACAAAAGAAACACTGCCAGAAGCAACTAGAGTCATCCAATTTCCAAAGGGGGAATACCTGGTTGTGAAAGGGGAAGCGAAGACGGCTGAGGAATTAAGTAATACACTTACTGGCATTGCCTTTGGTCAGGCCTTGGCAGAAGCAAAGAATGTTGCCTATGTTGGCGGGCCAAATACAACAGTTGAGATGGGGCAGCGAAACGGTTTAGTCTTTGGTGAAATGTGGATTCCTGTTGTTAGGAAATAATGAGGAGGGTTGGAAATGTCCTATATCGTTGATTTTAAAAATGTGTCTACGGTTGGTTTAGAGTCTTCACCGGTAGCAGAAACGCTTGCTGGTTTGCGTGCGAATGAAGCTCGTTACTTTATGAACAAATACAAGCATGAATTTACGGTTGTACCAGCTAGCGAGTCCGGCGAGACCCTTGATTATGTGAACCGAATTTTGAAAGAAGAACGTGATATTGAGTTCGCGGCCAAACCTTTAGAAACATCGCGTTTTCAAGTGGAAAATATCAAAATTGCCTACGTCTTTTATGAGGATGGTCTTTCGATCAATGTCATGTATACGGTTGATGACCCTAAGAAGCGGGCCGTTGGTTTGAAGCTTTCTGAGGGGATGGAGATACCAAAGGAGTTAGAAGGGAAGTTTAAGTTTGCTAGGCAAAAGTCTAAACTGGCTGGAACCATTCGGGGCTCGTATTTTGTCATTAAAGGAGAATATTAAAGTACTAGGCATTCCAATAACAAAACAGCACCTCTCCATCAAATTAGAGGGTGCTGTTCCTTTTTTTGCAATAACATCATTTACTTATCCGCGGTCTCGAATCGCCATAAAAATCAGCGGTACGATAACTCTACTTCAGCGATTCTACTAGCTCGTTCAAACGGTCCCAAGTTTCGGTGATACCCTGCAGCATGCCCATGTCCATGACAGTCTTGAGAGCTTCAGCGGACACATATTCAGCACGGTTTATCAGCTTTGTCTTTCCACCCAAATCGATGAATTCCAATGTCATCTCGGTCGACGGCATGGAATCATTCACATTGTCCTCGGCATCCGAAAAGTAATCCGTGTAGACAATTTTCTCCGGCTCGATAATCTCCTTATAAACCCCTTTTCCCCATGCTTCCATACCAAAAAATTCACCAAGATTTTGATCGACACACTTCATACAGTAGTGCCAAACGCCTCCCGGACGGAAATCAACGGTGCAGACCGGAATCTCCCAGCCCCTCGGCCCCCACCATTGTTTCAGATGCTCCGACTCTTTAAACATCTTGAATACGAGATCACGTGGCGCATCGAAAACGCGCTCCAGTACCAGTACCCGATCGTTCTCTACTCTCGATACCATTTCATTGTTTGACATTGTAATTCCTCCTTGATCATGAAATAATTTTATGATTTTTCCTTGTTCTGCAATTCCTTCAAATAATCATCTAGATTGTCGAATCTTTCTTGCATAACACTCCGGAAGGACTGTATCCAAGAATCCAGCGCTTGGAAGGGTTCCGGCCGGAGCTTGTAGATGCGGCGGTTAGCCTCGGCCTGCACTTCCACAATCCCGTTGTCGCTTAGCACTTTTAAATGCTTCGAAGTTTGGGGCTGCCGGAGTCCCAGCTGGTCGGCAATTTCCCCAACGGTCAGGGGACCGTTACGCAAAAGTTCGACGATATTCAAACGATTTGGTTCAGACAAAGCGCTCAGCGTTGTCATGTTCACGCCCGGAATCTTCCCTGACATGTTCCTCACCTCGTCAAGTGATGGTCTCCGGTTAAAGCACATCTACATCATCACTAGTATTAACTTCCTATTGAATCGATTATACCTTCATAGGAATATTCCCGTCAAGGAATATTCAAAAACTAAAGTATCCATTTTTGACCAATGAAACAAAAAAAACAGACTCTAAAATAGAGCCTGTCTTATATTAGACAATTATTATTAAGCTTTACGTACGTTAGTAGCTTGGGGTCCACGTTGACCTTGTTCTACTTCAAAAGTAACTGTTTGACCTTCGTCTAATGATTTGAAGCCTTCGCTTTGGATTGCTGAGAAGTGTACGAATACATCGTCTCCAGCTTCGCGTTCGATGAATCCAAAACCTTTTTCTGCGTTAAACCATTTTACTTTACCTTGTTCCATGTGTGTTTCCTCCTGCTGTGTGCTTTTGCACACAATATGTTACTATCCTTGCTATCAGTGATCATTAAGACGAAAAGTTCAACTTATACTATCCTTTAAACCGCCGAACAAAAATAATTCTACCTTAGAATACCACTATTCGAAAGTGTTTGCAAGTTTACCATCCTTATTTCACAAACCATTCTTTATGAATATTAAATCTCCCATTTTAAGGAGTTACTTGCCATAATAACCCCCAGCACGTATCTTTAAGGAAAGCCCCCTAGGAGTGGCGGGCAGGGAACTATTCTTAACAAGCTAATTAGCATAATAAGTGGAAAAAAAATGCTCAGTGAACTCTGAGCATTTTTGTATATATTAGCTTATTAAGCATCCTGATAATAAAAAAAGACTTTTTTTCATCTCGAAGAAACAAATTTATTTTTTCCTTTTCGATTTTCCTAATAAACCTATTGCAGCCGCTACTCCAATGCCGAAACCAAACCAAGCAGCCATACTCACTACCCTCACCCCCATTGAGACAAAACGTTTCCTTATTGTATTAATATGACTTAAAAAATGCGAAAATTTCACTACCTGAGAATACGTATTAAGAAGTATTTAATGTTTTTCCTTTTTAGTATATGGAGTTTATGGGATATATTGTATAATTCATTATAAGTAGGGCGGTTTGTTTTTAACATCAAAACTTGCTTTTGTAAATTGTTATGTTAATTAAAATCGGAAGGAGGCTTTTTGTGAAAGAGTTATTAATCCATGTAGCCGCAATTATCGTGGCAGTGGTGTCAAGTGGTATTGCTATCTTTCAAGTCTTACTTTTTTTAGGGTTTCCACTTGCCGAATATAGCTGGGGTGGTAAATATCAGGGTGTATTACCAAAGAAAATGAGAATGATGAGTTTGACATCAGCATTATTACTACTCTTTTTTGGTTTTATTTTTTTATTATATTCTAAGATTTTAACAGTATCATTCTATTTACCAACGAATATTTTAGTCATAATTATTACTATTTTTATGGGTTTAAATACATTAGGGAATCTGGCTTCAAAAAGTAACAAAGAGAAATTGATTATGACTCCTTTAGCAGGTATAACATTTTTATCGTGCTTACTTGTAGTTATCTTTGCATGAATACAGAGCAAAGTTCAGTTCATACGGACTGGGCTTATTTTTTATTTTTTTGGCTGTGGTAAAAGTGAATGTTGATTTCCACCAGCACTTACACCTTGTTGCTTCTCGGTGTTCTGACTCATTAGCTCAATAAGAAGAACTGCCACAATGACAGCTCTAATTTTAACACTATCCTCTGTTAGTTAAAGGAAGGTAAATATTGTACCTTTGACAATTGGTTTGGAGGGTTAATTTGTGTAGTCGCTTAAACAACAATCCGTTTATATCCATAAGTTTAGCACCGCACATCTAAAAGTAATTTTATCTCTTTAATTTGTTCAATGTGACGCTGTTCATGTAAATAAATCTGTTCAATCCATTGATCAAGCGGTAATTCACCAAGAGCAGGATGACCCACTGATTTTTCTGCCAATATCGATTGATCTTCTATAGTACTAAGAAACGTCATCAATTTTTTTCTCGAAGCGTTTAACAAATCAATTATTTGCTGCACTTCAAATGGTTCTGCACTTGGTTCGACAATCTTTGGAGCCTTAAACTTTTTCGTTCTATCCAATATGATATGGTGAACGTTTTTACGTTCTTTCTGAGTACGATCACTCTCTTTTAATCCCCATACAATCGCTTTTATAGATGCCTCTTCCACTAAAACTAAGTGATGGCAAACCTGTGCAATACTCCACATATCCGTATCAGGTTTACGATTAAATTGTGCATCACTTAATAAAGTAATCACCTTTACTAGGTTATTTCTCGTTTCAAACAGATTGTCATTTACTAAGTTATTCATGAGATTTCTCCCTTCACTAGAAAGTACGTACTTAGATTCCTATTCTGTATATATTCTCTGCGATGAAAAGTATTCTCCTGAGTTTTCCTTCACATTATAAGTTTAATAGCTTATTGAGCTTCTTTTTAAAGAGATAAAAAGGTACTGCCAACGGTTAAGTGCCATTCTTTAGCCAATCCTTGAACATCTACCTATTTTTAATTATTCTCTGCTCTTCCTTGTATTTATTTAAACAATTTTTACATATACAATGCTTTCTTCGACTTTCTAGAGGAACTAATTCAAAGATTCCATTAGGAAATTCTTCTACAGAACACCAGCAGTTATTCAGTTCTCCAGCACCTGTCATACATTCGTTTTCGTTTCCACATATAGGACAATTTTTATTGGACAATTAACCCCCTCCTTACAAATTTTAACGTTATGATAATTTTAGCATAACTTATTTTCTCATTGTGCGACTAGCCTGACCTTGAACAAAGAAAAAGCAATCCTTCCGTTTGTTGAATAAAAAAAAGACAGCATAAGTTTTGCAGCTTAGGTTAGTGATAGCGAGTAAATGAATGACAAGGACTGTAAAAGGAGACAATGAAGAAGTAGCGTAATATTTCGAAATCATCTAAAATATAGTCAGGCATCTATTGTGGACATCGCTTAAAAAAATTGCTATTAAGAGAGGCGGAAAATCAAATGGAAGCATCTAATAAAGTAACTGTAGAAACAACAGTTCAAGCACCAGTAGCAAAGGTATGGGAATATTGGACAGAGCCAACTCATATAAAAAAATGGAACAGCGCTTCAGATGACTGGCACACACCAATTGCTGAGAATGATCTAAGGGCAGGCGGGAAATTCCATTCAAGAATGGAAGCCAAAGACGGCAGTTTTGGTTTCGATTTTGGCGGAACTTATGATGAAGTGAAATTACATGAGGTTATTGCTTATACACTGGGTGATGGAAGAAAAGTTAACATCACTTTTAAAGGCCAAGAAAACCAAACCGAAGTTATTGAAACATTTGATGCAGAAACTACCAATCCAATCGAGTTCCAACAACAAGGATGGCAGGCAATCCTAGATAATTTCAAAAAATATGCGGAATCTATTTAAAAAAGCAAAGAAGAGATGCCCTTGTAATCAGTTTTATAAGGGCACTAAATTAAATCAGTGGCGTGAATAAGGCACAAATAAAAAAGTGGCATGAGTCTGTGGCTATGATTATTCAATATCCACGGATTCTGCCATTTTTTATTTATATGATTATCATAATAAGTGTGGTGTCATTTTGTGTTATCTTCTATACATGCAATGAACTCTTATCAACTTTCGAAAAATTTCTAGGCTTGGCAGACACTAGTATTTTCAATGAAAATCGTCTCAAGCCGGTCAGAAAGGATTAATTGGAATTATCTACCTGTTTTTTCTTCAAATGAATCTCTTCAACTTGTAAGGGTGTCATATATCCTTCATCAACAGCAATGACCCCAAACGTTACATGAACAGACTTCTGAAATCAAAATTTGGCAAAATTTAATTTTTTTAACCTTATTCGAGGTAATAAGATAAAAATTTTCAAAATTTTTACAAACTATTGAGTAACATCGTTTTTTAAGATATATTTAGTTTATATTAGGAAAATTTATATATATCTGGGATTATTAGATCTTTGCTATTCAAATTTCGTGTAACTTTCATTTTAATGCTAGATTTTTGGGGGTGTATTATGGATGTTTTTGTCGCCAGACAGCCAATATTCACAAAAACGAAAGAGATATTTGCTTATGAATTGCTTTACCGAAACAATCTAGACAACAGTTTTCCTGAAATAAACGGAGATGTCGCTACGACTGATGTTATCATTAATAGTTTTATTAATATCGGAATGGATGAACTTTCTAATGGTAAAGTCTGCTTTATTAACTTTACTGAAAATCTACTGAAACTAAGGCTTCCGACCTATCTCCATCCAAATGAAATTGTAGTGGAACTATTAGAAACAATTGAACTAACTCAGGAAATATTGGATATATGCCAAGAACTAAAGTCTAAGGGTTTTCAAATCGCGCTTGATGATTTTGTTTTAAAAAAAGATAATCCATATTACTTCCCCTTATTGGAACTTGCCAATATTGTGAAGGTTGATTTTAGAGATACCTTGCCCTATATGAGAAAAATAATCGAAAGGCTTTCTCTAAAATACGACTATACCCTGCTGGCAGAAAAAATCGAAACGATAGAGGAATTTGAATCAGCAGTAAAATCTGGATATGAATATTTTCAAGGATATTTTTTTTCTAAACCTGTCATTCTATCTACTCATGATGTACCAGAGTATTTTCAAAATTATTTTCCTATCATTAATCATTTGTCTCATAGTGAACCAGATCTCGATTTGATAACCCAGTTAATTGAACAGGATGTATCGCTAACTTATAAACTACTTAAACTTAGTAATTCCCCAGCATATGGCTCAATTAGTAAAATAAATTCAATTAGACAAGCCATTGTTCGCCTTGGATTAAATGAACTTAAAAGGTGGCTCTATATTCTATCACTCAGGGGAACGACCACAAGAAAGAATGAATGGTCTAGAGAATTATTTAACAATAGTCTCATTCGCGCAAAAGTGTGTGAACTTATTTCTTTACGTAAAAGTAATCGAAAGGAATCTTCCTCCTACTTCTTAACCGGTTTGTTTTCTTTAATGGATGCATTGCTAGGTATGGAGATGGAGAAGATACTTCAATTAATACCACTTCAAGATGACATTTGTGATGCTCTAATAGGCAAAGCTAATCAGATGAAAAACACATTGGATTTGATTACTTCGATAGAAAGAGGAGCCTGGGAGGACGTTAGCCTTTGGTGTAAGAAGTTGCAAATCCAAGATGATATTGCCTTGGACTGCTATCATGAAGCATTTATTTGGGCTAAGAATTTAATGAATTAAGGTACATAGGAAGTACTTTGGGACAAGGAGCCTGTCCCATTGTCCCATTATGATAGGTTATACATTGAGATTGACGTGTTTTAAACAGGAATCTTAGCTATCACATTATTTCACGAAACCTTAAGTAGTGAAAAGGATGCAAAAACGGAAGTAGGTCAGTTGAAACGAGGCGAATTAATTATGTATATACCTAAATATTTTAAAATTGATGATGAAGAAATTATTTATGACTTTATCGAAAAATACAGCTTCGCAACTTTATTTTCTCAGCATAACGGTGAACCGTATGCTACTCATCTCCCACTGATATTAAATAAAAGTGAGCATGCTTTATATGGTCATTTTGCACGTCCAAACGAGCAATGGAAGGATATAGAAAACCAACAGATTCTTGCGGTTTTCCAAGGTCCTCACTGTTATATTTCCCCTTCTTGGTACGAAACAAGCAAAGCAGTACCTACCTGGAATTATGTGTCTATCCATCTATATGGAAAGATGGAGATTATCGACGATGAAAAAGCAATATACAATTCTTTAAATGACCTGGTAAATAAATATGAAAATCCAGACAGCTCATACAAGTTAAATGATGTAGAACAGAGTTTTATCGAAGGAATGAGTAAAGGGATTGTTGCGTTCAAAATAAAAATCATAAAAATTGAAGCCAAAGCTAAATTAAGTCAAAATCATTCTGTTGAACGACAAGAGTTAGTTATTAAGCAGCTAGAAAGTACCTCCGATCAAAATAATAAACAGATTGCATCCCTTATGAGAAAAAATCTACAAAAATTAAATAAATGAAATTGAATTGGGACGAGGCGCCCGTGCCTCGTCCCACCTTCATTAATTCAATTTCAATGTTGGCTCAAGTTCGGCTTCAAAGATTCGCGGCCAAGGTAGTTTTACATGGACTCTTTCTAATGAAGAGATTGTTTTATAAAAGTCTTTGTTTCCCCTTGAGCCAATGTAAATCTGCTTACCATCAAAGTATTGATACCAGTATTCAGTTTCTTGTGTAAGTTTCTCCTTAACAAAGCTGTTTACTAGGTCATATTTGTCACCAAGGGAAAACTCGCTTGCCCCTATTTGTTGGATATAAGCTCGTGCTGCCGGATGGACAACATTTTTATAGCCCTGATCTTTGGCAAACCGGTGAAGTAAAAATTCGTAATGTGCTTTCGCCGTTTGTTCATACAATGGAACCCCAAACCCAGATTTTTGAGCTAAAAAGACATACCTTGAAGCAGCATGACCAACAGTAATCCCAAGTGCATTTCCAGCAGTGTTCCAGCCACTATAGGAAAGAATTTTTGTCAAATCTACCTCCGAGGCAAGCTTCATGACTAATTCTTCATCGGCCTTATTAACAATCAAAACATCCCCAATGGCGACCTGCTTACCATTTGCGATTAACTCTTTAGTTCTATTAACCAGTCCATCAATATCTTTTGATCTCGTTGAACTGTTAGACGAAGGTGTATTTAACAAAAGGTAAATATCTGCTTGTTTTTCATTCCCAACAATCGTACCACCCGCTGAAGTAATATGCTTTTGCACATTGTAATCAAAAGTAGTATCTTCAAAAGGCGCAATCCAATCCTTTCCGTCGATACCTCCGTATTCAACAAAGAACTTTGGTAAGGAATGGAAGAAACGGTTAACAAATCGGGATACCAATACTACATCCACTTCATCTGCACCGGGAAAAACGGAAACTTGATCCTGAACTTGAAGTTCATTGACCTTATCAATTAATAGCTCCCTCTCCGCACGATGAACTCCATAAGGAGCAGCATCATCTTGGGATAAAATTAAATAGTCAATGTAACCCTGATCAACCCAATCAATCATTAATTTGTTCACTGTGTGATTTCTAGCTCTAGCTTTCTTGTAATCTTCTAAAACAGCAGCAGGGATTAATGACTCAAGTTGTGCTAGTCTTTCTTTACCATCCATTCCTAAATTAACGACCTTATCATACAAAATCGCCCATTCGCTTATAAGAGAATAATACTTTTCATATTCATCGTTAATAGCCGTTACTGCCAGCCTTTGAATCGTATCGTATACATATACAGGCTTATTTGGATATAATTCTTTCAGTTTCTTAATGACCTGAATATCCTTAAGCGAGTCATCTAATGATTTAACACCTGTACGTGAAGCAACTAGACCTCCATATGCAAGCATACTTGTGGAAATGACAAACCCATCTGCCTTATCAGCATTTTTGAGTATCCATTTACTGATTTCCTCACCATTACCCGGTTCAGTGAAATAACCAATCATATCCTTTGGCGGAATCATCACTTCTACACCCGATGACAGTCCAACATGCTGAGGAAAGTAAATATTGGCTGGGCGATCATCCAAAGGGACCATTAAAATGGTAGCCAGCGACTTCTCCTTCCCAGCAGCTTCAATCATCCCCATAGAACTAAACAATAAAACAACAGCAAGGCCTATCGAAAAAATTTTTCTCCAATGCTTCACGATTTTCCTCCTTTTTTTGACAAAAGACCATGGGGACGGTTCTTTTGCTTCAAAAAACTTAGTTAATGAAGCATGAGAACCGTCCCCATGCTTCTTAAAGTACTACCCCATTTCCAGCTAAATGTGCCCTTAGCTTGGTGATGTTTAGGTCTTTTGGTGCGACATGATCGGTGATGGAGAGTGCTGCTGCGACTCCGGCAGCCTGCCCCGTTGCCATTGCACTTGGGGTTAGTCTTGTGGTGGCTAATGCTTCGTGAGTGGTTGAAATACACCTCCCTGCTACTAATAAATTATCAAATTTTTGGGGCACGAGGCAGCGGTACGGGATGCCATAGCTGCCATCTCCTTCGATGTCTTTTGCTTGAACGCCTTTACCACTTGGATCATGTATGTCAATTGGGTAGCCGCTTAGAGCAATGGTATCCTCGAATTTCTTGCCATTTACAACATCCTCAATGGAAAGAACATATTGGCCATCAATCCGACGTGTTTCGCGGATACCGATTTGAGTTCCCACAGCAGAAATAGATGCCTTTTCAAAACCCGGAATTTTCTTTTGCAGGAACTCTGCCATCATCAGTACTTGTTTTCTTCCTTCTTTTTCCCCCGCGGATAAATCAAACACATCTGTTCCATCCAGCCCTTGCACACGGGTACAATTGACAAGCACTTCATCTTCCTCCGGCCCTGCGAAAAAGAGAACTTGGTCCCGATTAATAGGGACACCGGATTCACTCCATTCCTTATAAAAGCCCTGAACGCCCGTTAAAGGAATGTGATCTAGTTCTTCTATGGGGGTCTTCTTGTAAAAATTACTCGGATTTGCCTTCATCGCCTCTTTTACTTTTTCAAGGTTTACACCCCTCATCCGGAACTTCATCGTCATTGGCTGGGTTTTATGGTCATCATCTCTTCCTTTTAAACAAGGAGCGCCGGAAAGGTACGCGATATCGGCATCCCCTGTCGTATCTACAAATCTCTTGGCAAAAACGCGGATAGGGCCAGATTTTGTTGCAAGACCAAGCGCGGAAATTTGATTTCCTTCCACTTCTACTTTATCTACGAAACTATGAACAAGCACTTCAACTCCAGCTTCCTCCAACATATCTAATGCCAATAGTTTATATTTTTCCGGATGATAAGGGGTTAACGAATAGGTGAATCCGACCGTATCACGTAAATGGCCCGGTGAACCGTTTATGTCCATTAACCGCTCGACAATTTCTTGAGCAATTCCTTTGATAACTTGCTTACCGGAATTCGTATGAAAGGTCATCCACGGATACACCAGTGCAACCGTCGACATCCCTCCCAAAAAACCATATCTTTCAATCAGAAGTGTTTTTGCTCCGGCTCTCCCTGAGGCAATCGCTGCATTGATGCCGGCCGGCCCCCCGCCTGCAACCACAACATCAAAAGTTAGTTCTGTTTTCAAACCAGACACATCCTTTTAAAATTTTTTCCGCCTGTCATCCCAATATCCTTTTACAATTATTTTCCGCCCGTCATCGTGACGCCCTCGATAAACTGTTTTTGGGCAAAGAAAAAGATAACTAACAATGGAACAGTAGCCATCACCGACGCACTCATCAATAACTCCCACCTTGTTCCTACTTCATCCGTGAATAGGGCCAGAGCTAATGGCAGGGTCATCAATTCTTTTGAATTGATATAAATAAGCGGCTCGTAAAATTCATTCCAGCTTGTTAAAAAGGTAAAGATTGTTAACGTTGCAATCGCCGGTTTTGAAAGCGGCAGCATGATATTCCAGTAGATTCGAAAATAGGAGCAGCCATCTAACTTTGCCGCCTCTTCTAATTCCTTTGGAACCAATAAGAAAAATTGTCTCATAACGAAAATCCCAAACACTCCCGCCGGACCTAAGATAGGGATAGCGATTAAGGGAACATGGGTGTTAATCAAACCTAAATCTCTCATGAAGAGGAAAAGTGGTATCGTAATTACTTCGACAGGAATCATCATCGTGCTTAATAAACATAAAAACAGGAGATTGCTTCCTTTAAACTTCAATTTTGCAAAGGCATAACCGGCTAGTGAACCGAAGAAAATCGTCCCAATTGTGACTAAAACGGCAATGTAAAAACTATTAAAATAAAATAGATGGAATGGAGTCGTTTTTAGGACATGTAGATAATTTTCCCACCTAAATGGATCAGGAATGAATTGAAACGAAAATATTTTAGTAGAGTCCTTAAATGATGTGTTAATCATCCATAAAAATGGAACAATCATAATCAAAGAGATAATCGATAATATTCCGTAAAAGCTTATTTTTATAAAAATATTATTTTTTTTCTTATTGTTCATGGAAAACCCACCTTTTTCTTACACTCCATTGAACGAGTGTAAAGAATAAGATAATCACAAATAAAACAATGGCAATGGCAGAAGCGTAGCCAAAATCAAACAATTTGAAGGCATTCTCCCAAATATAATAAACTAATACCTTCGTATGATTTCCTGGTCCGCCGCCTGTCATCACATAAATCTGCCCAAATACCTTCATCGAGCCAATTACGGTTAAAATTAACGTTAAAAAGACAGTCGGTGTAATCATAGGAAGGGTAACATTCCAAAATTGTTTAAGTTTATTTGCACCGTCTAAATAGGATGCTTCGTAAAGGTTTTTATCCACCTGCTGTAGAGCGGCAAGAAATAGAACCATATTTAGACCGACATTTTTCAACGCACTTACAACAATAACAGCACCCATTGCAAATTTTGGGTCGTATAGCCAGGCAGGACCAGTAATGCCAAAAACATCGAGTAGTTGGTTAATAAATCCTTCATCCGTTCCAAACATGTACTTCCATATGATTGACCAAACGACAATAGAGGTCATAACCGGAATAAAAATAGCCGTTCGAAACAGGCCAATCCCGGGTAAATGACGTTGCAGAAGCAGCGCCAGTAACAACGCAATCACAATGTTTAACGGAACCAAGCCCCCGGAAAAAAGGAGTGTATTTTTCATAACCTCCCAAAAATCAGGGTCATTCACTAGACGCTGGTAATTCTCACTGCCAATAAAATTGGGGTCACCTAGGAGCTTCCAATCTGTTAAACTCATATATACGGAATAGATGAAAGGAACTAACATAACTAGTAAAAAACCAATCACCATCGGACTAACAAATAAGTAGCCATAAAAGGCTTCACTACCCCATATTTTCCTTCGTATCTTTTTAACAGGCAGGCCCTCTGCTGCTTTCACTTTTAACTCCAACTTCGCTGCCTCCTTTACAATGAATCAATCGTTTCTCTAAAAGATGAAATGGCTCCTTTAATACTTTCTTCTGTTTTTCCAATTACAACGGCCCCCAGCATTACGGCTTTTACCCCAGCCTCATAAAGCAAGGGAATATCCGATGGCTCAATCTTTCTTTGGGACGGGACCATTACAGGGACATCAACACTTTGAACAAGCGCATTATAGGATAGAATATCTTTAAAGGTCAAAGGGGTCCCGTACTCTTCTCCAGGAATAATCGACGCTTCAAGCGCAGACACTCCAAGATGTTTCACCTTACCCAACTGACTAAAACGATACTCATTGGTAATCGCAAATGTCTTTTCCATCCCTCCTAGCTGCATAAGCCAGCCCGGCTTATGGTGGGCATAAATAGAATAGAAATTAAAACCTAATTGGATTAACTGCTCCATCTCCATTCGCTTGATATCTTCGAATTCGCCACCGGGAACAATTCCAAGAGGACCGGAAAATTCCTCTCTAATTTTGCGGAAAACTTCTTCATACGTGTTAACGGCAGCAAAGCTGTTTCCCGAGGCACGATGATGGACATTCACATGCAGTTTAATCACATCAACACCGGCGTCAATGGCTGCCCTTGCAAGATCCAATCGATTTTCCGGCAGACTGACAATTAAGGTAAGTTTTTTCGTTTCTAATAAATGTGTTAAGGAAGCACTCAATGTTTTACACCCCTAGTAAAAGGGATGCGGTTAATCCATTTAAGGATTAACCGCATCGCGCTTTATTTCTTCAACAATGGATCAATCTTATCTTCCATACCTTTTAATATATCCTCAGGCTTTTTCAACTGGCCAAATAATTCATCAAAGCCAAATTGAATCGCATTATCAATTTTTTGCCACTCGATATGTCCCGCTTGTAGTCTTGCATTGTCCATTTCATCGATGACAGCTCGTTTAATGCTTTCCGCTGGCGGATTATTCGGCTGATTCACAAATTCATCCGAGCTAAGGACCGATTCACGCGGCGGTACAAAGTAAGTAGAAGTCGCGGAAATTCCCTCATGGCTTGTAAAGAACTTCAGCAGTTCTTTTGCTTCCTCCGGATGCTTAGAACCTTTGAATAATCCATATCCTGCCTGCCCTAGCATTGGGAATCTGCCTTCTGGTCCTTCAGGAAGCGGAGCGATATCCCAAGCAAAATCCTTTACTTCACGGGCACGGGAAACATAACTATATACATCAAAGAACATACCAATTTTTCCAGACTCAAAGCTTACTTGCTCGCCAGCTTTCGGATGGGATCCGTCCTTAAACATCATTCGGTCAAGCATCTTTAGTGTCTCTACACCCTGGGAACTGTTCCATGTGAACTTTGTTTGATTCTTATCAAATAAATCCCCGCCATAACTCCAAGTGTGTGATAATAATGGAATCCAAGTATTCCAATCCCGGAAGAAGTTTGCACCGTAAGTTCCTTTTGCTGAGATGGCTTTTGCGGACTTCTCAAACTGTTCCCAATTCCATGTTCCAGCCTGCACATGCTCGTTTGGTGTTTTTTCACCAGCCTTCAAGAACAAATCTTTGTTGTAAAACAAAACCTCTGGTGGTGTTGAAAATGGAATGCCAAATAATTTATCGTCTTTTCTAAACAAATCCAAAGTGGACGGGAAGAAGTCGTCCATCTTGTATTCTTTATCGTCTTTGAAAGATGAAACATCATCTAATATGCCATTTTGCATGAATTGTGGTACCATTCGCTCTGCTACCCATCCTACATCAGGCAATTCTCTTCCGGCAGCTAGTACGGTAATCTTTTGTTGATAGTCAGGGAAAGGAACGCTTTCCATTTTCACCTTAATGTTTGGATGTGTTTCATTAAACTTTCCGATTAACTTGTTATAGACCTCTTGGTGGGCTTCATTTCCCCACATCATAAAGGTCAATTCCACCTGCTTATCTTTCGCTTTTGACCCTTTATCATTTGAGGCAGTGGTAGTGGAATCTTTGTTACACGCAGATGAAACCGCTATCAAAAAAATAACTAAAAAAATGATTCCAAGCTTTTTTATCATGTTATAACCTCCCTTTGTTTCTCATTTTAATGAAGAAGGGATTGAATAAATATCCTCTCAGAACTAGAAATAGTTCGGTATTCTCATATTTTTAAAATTTTAAGAAAATTTACGGAACCCTATCGGCGTGATCCCAGTTTCTTGCTTAAATACCGTCATAAAATGCTTTGGACTTTTATAGCCTGAAAGCTGTGCAACCTCATATACCTTTAAATTGGTCTCTTTTAATAACTTCTTGGCCCTTTTTAACCGTACCTCCACCATATATTCCGTAAAGGTCATTCCTAACTCAGACTTAAACAATTGACCAACATATTGTGGATTCAAAGATACATGTTCTGCAATTTGACTGAGTGCAATTTCACGGCTTAAATGGTCATCGATAAATTGAAGGATAGCCTGAAACTGCTTGGAAACAGGCATACTTTCTGCTTTGTTTTCCTTAAAGATAGTTGAAATGGCTTCAGTCAGTTCAATCCGGTTGATTGGCTTTAGAAAATAATCCGTTATGCCATAACGCATGGCCGTTCTGGCATACTCAAAGTCACTATGGCCACTTAAAATGATAATCGGAACATCCTTGGAAATTTGTCTTACCTTTGAAATAAAAGTAAGGCCATCCATCCCTCCCATCCGGATGTCCGTTATGATTAAATGGGGAATTCGCTGGTGGATAATGGATACTCCTTCCTCACCGCTTTTTGCCTCCAATACTTGAAAACCACCCATAACTTGTTCCAGTAAAACCTTTAGACCTTGTCTGATAACTGCCTCGTCTTCAACCACTAATATTTCTTTCAATTTTCTCTGTCCCCCTTCGTTGAATCGGCATTGTCAGGATAACGGAAAAACCGCGATGTTCTTGACCATCTAGCTTCATCCCGTATTTTTTCCCATAAAGCAGTTGGATTCGTTCGTGAACATTTGGCATAGCAATCCCGGTATGGTTTTGAGTTGGATTTGTTTCTCCTGTTTCCAATGATTTCCTTAGCACTTCTAACTTTTCAGTTGTAACTCCTTTGCCATTATCATCAATTATGATCTCTACACTTTCATTCTTACTTGCTGCTTTGATAACAATCCGCCCGCCTTGTACAAAAAGGCCGTGGATTATGGCATTCTCTACAAGCGGCTGTAATACTAGCTTTGGAATGAGGATATGATGTAAAGATGGTTCAATTTCTTCAACATATTGAAGATCCTCCCCCATCCTTACCTTCTGAATGGCAACATATGAATGAATAAAAGACAACTCTTCCTTTAAGGTTACTATTTTAGAAGAGTTATCAATGGTATACCGTAATAATCTGCCAAGAGAGGAGACCATATCGGATACTTCCAAATTCCCCTTTGTTAAAGCAAGCATATTAATCGTCTCTAATGTGTTGTAAAGGAAATGAGGATTCATTTGACTCTGCAATGCTTTGATTTCCGCTTCTTTCTCCCGCAACCCTGTTTTGTAAACTTCTGACACCAAACGGTCTATTTCATTAATCATATGATTGAAACCATTTCCCAGCTGGCCGATTTCATCATTTGATTGTATCGACACCCTTTGATTCAGATTGCCCTTTTGAACATTTTCCATCGCTTTTCTTAACGTATAAATAGACCCTACCAAAGGTTTGGAAAGCATAAAGGCTAATAATAACGAGATAAAAATACCTATTAAAACAACCACGATCATCACTTTACGGATGTGGTTTACTTCACTTAATATCGTTGCACTTGGAGTTAACATAATCATTTTAACTCCTGAATAGAGTGACTCATTATATACCACCAAATAGTTCTGATCCTTAATGGAAATATTCATATGATTGTTTTCTTTGAGCAGATTTATTTTTGACAAAATCGTATTCCCCATAAGTTGATCTTTTTCTTTTGGATAAATGAATTGATTCTCCTTGTTTAGAATAAAAATGCTGCTAGCTTTATTCGTTCTACTTAAAATATCTTGAATTAATTCCTCCTTTAAATCGATTTTGATAATCCCCAGCGGTTTATACGACTCCGGGTCTCTAATCAACCTCGCAACAGAAAAAACAGTGACATCTTTGCGTAAATAATAATTAGGCTGGTGGAGAGGAAGCAGTACCCACTTCCCGTCAGCTTTCTCAATTGTCTTCAACCATTCACTATTCCGATCAAACACTTTCAGCATGACGGTATTAGAATCTAAATTACTGAAGATGGTTCCATCATTGCCCATGATATGAATTCCCTTAATTTCATTTCTCATATGTATCAAACTAGAAATATAACGCCATAATGTAATTCTTTCATTTGCAGGCGGAAACATCGTTTTATCACTTGGTGCTTGGTGGTTTATAAGAATATCCATTACCTCTTGATTATAGAGCGGGGATAATGAAGTGATTTGCATTTCTTTCAGATAGCGATCTAAATTTTGATTGATTTGGTCTGCTAATTGGATTTGATACTCCTCTGTACGTTCCTGGCTTGATTTTGCAACTTGATAATAAGTAATACTTCCAAGAAGTATTCCCGTAGTCAAAATAAGCAGTGAGAAAACAAGAACTAATTTAACCCGATACGGAAGTGATAGTAACGATCTTTTGATGTTTTGTTTAATAGTCCTTAATTCCATTCGAATCCCCTTCACCCTAAATAATACCTTTTTACTTCTTTCTACATTTTTAGCGGATATTCCTTTGTTGGGGTGAAGAATGGTGAATGGTTTATAATCGGAAATTAATGTAAGTTGTTTAATTTTAAATCAGAAAAATAAAAAACCACTCTGAGTGGTTTTTTAGTCGCGCATTGCTCCTGCCTCTCGGGAAGTCATTGCACCTTGTCCTTGGCTTACATCTTTTTGAATTTCTTGTTTTACTTTTTGTGCATCAGTTGCGGCAAATTCCGGCTTCATAGTAGAACCCAAATTCTCTTTATCCTGCTGCATACAAACCCTCCTCAATTTACTATTTAACAATCTTATTATTTACAAAAAAACACTCGATATGCCCCGAGGATTTGAGCAAATTCACTTAAAGTAAAAAGGGCTTTTGTTGAACAAACGTGTGACTGCAGCGGTCTTTTTTCTGAAAGTGTTATTCTGCAATTCTCGACATATTTCGGGTAGCACCGGCATCCAAAACGCTTTGCCTGTCCCCATGTCCCGCAATTGCTGGAGAAAACATATAAATATATGGAGGTCTTTATATTGAAATGGGAAGAAGGAAAATGAATGCCGAGCGGAATGCATCAAGTTGAGATAGGCTTACCAATCAATATGGTTTGGGATTTTGTTAAGGATATGGATAACTGGGCTCCACTTATTCCTGGATATATTCAACATCGGAAATTTTCCAACCGTCAATCCACCTGGGAATTTAATAGTAACATTGGATTCATAAAGAAAAAGATTAGTCTGATGGTCACGATAAAAGAATGGATTGAACCAACACGGGTCACTTTTCATTTAAATGGATTAAATGAGGAACTTTCAGGCGGAGGATATTTCCTAGCAGAAGCGATAGATACAAATAAAACGAGCATAACAGGCTTTCTAGAAATCACCGCTGCTGGCGCAATGGGTCCACTGGTTAATACGGTTTTAAAGTCTTATCTTCCTAAAGTAACAAAAGAAATGGCTACAGCTATCTCCACAAAATTGGAGGAGCTTAATAGAATTTAATTTTGGATCTAATAAAGGGCAGTCCTTAAAAGTCTTTGGACTTAAACATCTATTAATACAAGAATTAAGTGAGCTGCTCATTTTATTGGAGTAAATGCGAGAGATGCTGTAGCTCACTAACGGCGTTCTTATTTTGCATAATTGGAGGAAACTGCGACGTAAGTTCTCGAGGACCGAGGCAATCACCAATTAATATTCAGGAAATGTCGTAAGTTTTGAAAATGAGGTAATATGTGAGTGGATTTATGAAGTAAGTCGCTCAAAATAGGTCGTAAGTTCTCGAGGCTTGAGGTAATTACCAATTAATATCCAGCAAATGTCGTATGTTTTGAAAATGGGGTAATAAGTGAGTGGATTTATGTCGTAAGTGGCTCAAAATATGTCGTAAGTTCTCGAGGCTCGAGGTAATTACCAATTAATATCCAGCAAATGTTGTAAGTTTTGAAAATGAGGTAATATGTGAGTGGATTCATGTCGTATGTGGCTCAAAATAGGTCGTAAATTCTCGAGGTTCGAGGAAATTTCCAATTAATATCCAGTAAATGTCGTAAGTTTTGAAAATGAGGTAAAATGTGAGTGTATTTATGTCGTAAGTGGCTAGAAATATGTCGTAATTGACATCGATTTGTCCTTCATCAAGCCTATGGCTTGTCCCCTCATCCCACCACTGTCGCCCGGCCAGCTACCGCACCCCTGTACCTAGGACCTTTCTCCTTTACTCATAGGAAAAACGATTCATTTTTTGCGTTTTTCCAAAAAAATCTAATCAGAAATAATACAATAGGAGGAGGTGATGAAATTATGGAATTTAATCTAAGCAATGCCCTTAATCAAGGAAGACGGGTAAATGATATTGCTGCAGATATTAGAGGAAGTAAAAACAGTTTGAATACGGTGAAAGGCAGCCTGGAAAGCAGCTGGAAGGCTACTGAAGTGACCTATATTAATCATCATTTTGACAACTTGACAACAGAGCTTTCCCGGTTGGCAACCGAATTAGACTCCATTGGACACGATATTCAAAGTACAGCAAATGAAATACATAGAGAAATAGAAGAGAAAAAAGCAGCAGAAGCGAAGGCGAAGGCCGAGGCAGAAGCGAAAGCAAAGGCGGAGGCAGAGGCAAAAGCCGAAGCCGCTGCTAAAGCCAAGGCAAATCCATAAGGAAAGAGTCGACTCTGGAGGTGAAAACGGAAACATGTCTCAAATCAAAATCAATACTGGCAGCGTTGAGCAAAACAGCAGTCTTGTCCGGCATCAAGCGCAAAAATTAATAACGGCCAAAACCAACCTGCAATCCACCACCCATCAAATCGATAGCCGCATCTTAGCACGAAAAAATCTCAGTGGCAGGCTCCAGGCTGTTAACACTTCCCTCGATAAACTAACGAAACAAGTAATGGAATTAGACAGCTTTTTAAAACAATCAGCCAATTATTATGATGAAGCCGAGAAAAAAATCACCGGCTCAAATGACTGGAAAGTGCTAGTCCGCAATTTCATGCTGGGCGCTACTGCTATGGCCGTTAACCCGAAAACCCTTCTTCGGGCAGGTAAGGGCCTTTCCTTCAGGCTATATCGTAAAGACGGAAAAGTCCTCATTAAGGTCGTAAGAGGAAAAGTAGGCAGCCACCAGGAATTTTCAAAGTACTATAACTTAATGAAGCAAAACCTCAGCGGAACAGCTAAATGGAGCCGGACTTTCGTCACAAAATTAGCGAATGAGGGTGTGGCGCTTTATGACGAAAATCGCGGCCGTTTTTTTAACAACCGCAATAAATTTATGAACACCCAGTTTGATGACTTAAATAAAGCAGTCCGAAACATTGGTCAAGATCAAGTGAAGCTAGTGGGAAGAGCGGCAAAAGATGGGTTTACTGGCGGAGTGAAGGTTTGGGACGATTTTAAAGGCTGGAAAAATGCCCAAGGCCTGGCAAACACCGGAAAAGCCCTGGGAATCCTCGGAACAGGCCTCACGGTGTGGAGTGATTTTCAGGACAGTTTCCAAGATAAGCATACCGGACAATGGAACTATAACTCAACGAAGGTAAAAGAGTTTGGCGTCAACCTTGGCGTTGATATCGGGATGGCAGGCGGGGCAACGGCGATAGGCGCAGTTACAGGTTCCTTCTTCCTCCCTCCTGTTGGCACCGTTGTCGGGGGCCTTGTCGGATTTACAATCAATGCCGCTGCCAATTTTAAATTTGGCGGACCGCCGGCGGAAAGTGTTACCGACCGGGTAAAGGACATTGCCAATCACCCGATTAAGACGGCAAAAGCAATCGGAAACAAGATATCCAATTCGCTTAAAAAAATCTTCTGGTAGGAGCATCTTATGTTAAAAAATAGTAACGAAACAGATTTCTATGAACTGAAGACAGTGGCGAACGGGCGGTTAAGCCCTGATCGCATTTCTGCCTTTTTTTGGGTCACTTTTTTAATCAGCGCGGTTTCCACCATCGTAGTGACCGTGGGAGCCGACTCCATGATGTTTATTCGTGATGCCTGGATTCGATTTATTAGAATCGATATTTATTTATTACTGGCACAGCTCGTGATTGCGATCTTTTTCACCTTTTCAAAAAATACATATAAATTTCAAAAGATCCAATCGATTTTACTTGCCATCATCGGTTTAAAATTTTCACTTGATTTTTATAAGGTCTATTTTCTCGCTCTTGAAGACCGCCTTGCTCCAGACTATATGTGGACCACAGGTTATGTTCTGATTGGCGGTGGTCTGGTCTATTTATTCCTTTCGACCTGGCGGGCAATTATTCGAGTTAAAAAAGGCGCCTTCCAAAAAGGCGGAAAATTACTCTACGATTTTCAAACATCCAAAGGTCATATAAGTCTATCGTTTGTCATCGGAGCTACGATTTTTGGGGGTTCGATTATCAAAACACTGTCAAGCAATGGTAGTGGTTTCGCTGAAATCTACATCCTGCTGGGGGCATTTGTCCTAATACAGTACTTTATTGCCATCGCCTGGCCAGAGTTTTTTCTATTAGCCTACTGTAAATGCCGGTTTGATTCCTTTTCGAAAAAGCCGCCTAAAAAACTAGCAGAACGAGGTGTGAAACGATGAATATTAAACGGAAACCGGTTGTGTTTCATAATGTGATAAGCGCGAAAGCCACATGTAAATCGGAAGAATGGTTTGTGAGCGCCGTTGAATTAAGAAATGCGGTCATCAAAAGCGGTCTATATGGGACAGGCCCAGTCATCTATCAATTTGCAAATTATGACCCGAAAACCGATTTAGCCGATTATACCTTTTACTTGCCGGTGAATGCCCCGATTGAGCTTGGGGAAAATGGGAAATATCAGTTCTATCCGAAATGGGAGTTTGCCGACTGCCTGATTTTGCGCCATGCTGATTTAGAGGAAGACCTGGAAGAATCCTATGAAATACTGCGGGCCTGTGCCGACGAGTTCCGTTTTGATTTGCAAGAGCCATTTTACCATATTTATTTAGATGTATACGGTGGCGGGATCATTGATATTTATGCCCCGATCGCAAAGGGGCGGTTGGATGATTAACCCAAACGATTCCATCCGCTTCTCCAATGTCCTTTCGCGAAAATATCGCTTCCATTATCTAGATATGAATGAGGCTCTTGAAGATTTTTTAAACGATGTTGGCTCTCTGAAGGCAGCAGTGCGCGGCCCGCTCTTCTACTCCATCCACAATGTCCCGCTCGATGAGATGGTAAACGCGGAAATTTTCATGCCGATGGAGGAGGACTGGATTGAACCCGTGGAAGACATGCGCTTCCACACCTATTTCAGCATTGAAAACATGGTCTCACTTTGCCTCGCAGAAAACGTCGAGGCAAAGACAGAAGCCGCCTATAAGCTGCTTTTCGATTATATGGAGGAGCATAATCTGGAGCAGGCAACACCAATCTTTCATGTTGTTTCTGGTGATGAAAATTTTCAGTATTCGTTTATTAAAATTGGGGTTAGCGAGTAAGGAATGTACTTGCACTTACACGAGATGATCGCGAAAATCCACTCCCGGCTTGGGGAGTGGATTTTTTGATTTTCGTTGTTATTTTTTAGGCATTCTAGAAAGCTTAATAAAAACTCCCAATCCTGCAAAGAAAAAACCTAAACAAAATAAACTGGCTGGACTCCCCCAAACGATCTCGCTCATTTATACCCCTCCATTATCGATAACGTAGGGACATTTCACCATATTTTCGGATGATTTAGAACTTTTTAAGATATTTCTTTAACCGTTTTATCCCAGCGACTTAACCATGATTATAACCTTATCCTCATTAATGCTATAATGAAATATGTAATTGCTTCATATATTTCTTTCCATACCAATGAAGGATGACACGATTAGGGAAAAGGAGTGAAAGATGATGCAACAAGATCAATTTGAAAAAATGAAAATGGGAAAAGGATTTATTGCAGCACTGGACCAAAGTGGTGGAAGTACACCTAAAGCACTAGCTGCCTACGGTGTTTTAAAGGATGCCTATTCGGGCGAGGATGAAATGTTCAATTTGGTGCATGAAATGCGGACAAGAATCATCACATCACCCGCTTTTGATTCGAGTAAAATTTTGGGTGCTATTCTGTTTGAAGAAACGATGGACCGCAAAATTGAGGGTAAGTATACGGGCGATTATCTCGCTGAAGTGAAAGGCATCGTCCCTTTTTTAAAAGTGGACAAAGGACTTGCTGAGGAAATTAATGGCGTGCAATTGATGAAGCCAATCACCGATCTGGACGAAACATTGAAACGTGCGAATGAACGTCATATATTTGGCACAAAAATGCGTTCAGTTATCAAAGAAGCCAATATAGCAGGAATTAAAGACGTTGTTGAACAACAATTCGAGGTTGGTAAACAGATTATTGCTGCAGGTCTGATTCCAATTATTGAACCGGAAGTGGATATTAATAGCCTCGAAAAAGAAAAGTGTGAGGAACTACTAAAGACGGAAATTCTAAATCACCTTAATAATTTGAGTGATAATGAATTTGTGATGTTAAAATTAACGATTCCTACACAAGCAAACACATACAAAGAACTTATTAACCATCCAAAAGTGGTTCGTGTCGTTGCACTTTCCGGTGGTTACTCAAGAGATAAGGCAAACGAAAAGCTAAAAATGAATGATGGTTTAATCGCCAGTTTCTCCAGGGCTTTGAGCCAAGATTTAAATGTCCATCAAACAGATGAAGAATTTAATACTGCCCTTTCGAAGGCAGTTGAATCTATTTACGAAGCATCTATTTAAAAATAAAAGTGCCTGGCACGACCCGAATCATGTCGAAACTTTCGACAAAATCCGAGTGGTGACACAGGCACTGCTCTAATCTAGAATTGGTCTTCCCCCTCTACTAACTTCCACTCTTTCCAAGCTTTCTCAATATCCTCATAACAACCTTTTAATTTTTCTTGATATTCCTCGTTGTTTTGTTGATATTGGGTATCTTTTATAAAATTATAAAAATTTTCGCAGGCACTAAGAAGGTGCTGGTGTGCGGTCGAAAAAGATTCCGGAACTTGTATGATCTTCATATAGAAAATCACACTTGGAAGGTGATGAACCAAGTTATGCTGCATTTTATCTGCGCTATTATTATCTTTTTTCTCAACCCGCGGAAGTAGATTGGACTTAATCATGCCCAAGGTTTCTTCTATACGGGATTGTGTGCTGTTTATATAGAACCACCGGTCCTGCAAGTTTCCTATAACTATATATTTACTAGGTCCCTGAATCGCTTTTCCTTTTTTATAAAGTGTATACCACTTTTCCGAAGCTAGTGTAATTTGCGGGTAAGCGGAGAATAAACCCTCTATATTTGAAGTGGTAATGCCGTCTTTGTTTAAGGCCTTTTGATAAACCGTTACTGCATCGAAGAAATTTTGATAAGCTTGCAACAAGTCCTCATGTGCCTGTTTGTACTGCTTTGGAACGGACGTTTGTTCCATCTCATCGGTGAACCTTTGCAAGGTTAGAATCATATTAGCCACACTGGTTTTATAATAATCAACTCCTGCCGGGCCGAGCATGAATGCACCCTCGGATTGGAGAAGAATAAAATTTTTAATATCAGTATTGGTCGTGGCAAAATCGTCTACTTTGTGATCATAAGTGAAATCGCGCATTTTGTTATCATAACCGGTTTCGAATAGTTTGACACCATCACCAATAGTCTGTTTTTGCTGTACAGTTATGCATGAAGTACAGAGGAAACCAATTCCCATCAATAATAAGGCAATAATCCCTTTTTTCAGCATAAATATTCCCGCTTTCCTTCTTAAATAGTGGGTCTTAAGTTTATTTCGACAAATAAGAAAATAATCCCTTCTTATTAACAATATACGGAATAAATAAAGATCATGCAGGGAACTGCTTAGGTTGCTGGTGCCTGGCACTTAGTCTGCCTATTGCTTTAACATAAATCCGGGTGATGAAAGGCACTATTCTAGCACACCCCATGTTTTGTTTAACCAATCTACAAACTGCTCTTTTTGCTCAAATTGGGGATAATGGGCCACTCGATCAAAAATAACAAAATCCTTTACCGGTGCTTCCACTTGATTGAAGTAATCTTTTGCAGCCTATTATATCGACAGTTTGAGTGGAGCGGCAAATCCGCTAGATGGATTCATGAAGTGCTCCGCCCCCATCCTGTCTTATTTTTCAAAGAAGCCTGTTTAAGTAAAAATGCATATGAACAATGGTGCAAGAAATAAGATGAAAGAGGAATAATCGATCACCTGACCCAGAAACGTGAAGGTGATCTGTGGCTGAATGGTATGAGTTTTTCTTATATGGTACCGCTTCAGCTCTAGTTTTTGGAGAATTATTTTTTCAACAAACTGGAAGCGCTATCGACGGCATCCTAGCCGTATTTGCTCTCTATGCAGTAGGCTTTTTAGCCAGACCGATCGGCGGGCTTGTCTTTGGTCATTATGGGGATAGAATTGGGCGAAAAAAATTATTACAGCTTAGTTTAATTATCGTTGGAATTACGACCTTCTTAATGGGATGTATTCCAACATTCAGTAGTATTGGTTATTGGGCTCCAATCTTACTCGTTTCGTTACGTTTAACAACTTATATTATATGGTAGTAACGTTCTCCATTACATATTTAAAACTTGTGGTCCATAAAGATACTTCACAAATTTTATTATTAATGTTTGGTGCCCATGCTCTTCACTTTTTCTTTATTCCATTAATGGGACACTTAAGTGATGTTTGGGGATGTAAACCAATCTATATGACAGGAGCCATTTTAACGGCATTTTGGGATTTATTGGGTTTCCAATGATGGATACCGGAAACAATTGGATCATCATGGCCGCCATTACGCTTGGTTTATTCATTGAATCGATGACGTATTCACCATACTCAGCATTAATGACAGAGTTATTCCCTACTCATATCAGATATACAGCTTTGTCCTTTTGCTATCAAATAGCACCCATATTAGCAGGCTCATTGGCTCCATTAATTTCATTAAGCCTCCTAAAAACATTTAATAGCTCGATCCCAATTTCGATGTATTTAGTAGTAGCAAGTATCATTTCTATTATAAGTATAATGTTAGTAAAAGAAAGAAACAAAAGGAAAAGAACTCACATTTAAGAAAGCACAGTAACTATTTTCGTCAGCCTTACACAATCGTTTGTATAAGGCTGATGGCAATTTTTCTATTAAACATTTTACTAACATCTTCAACATTCAGTTCAACGTCTGCTCAATATATAGAACAGAGTAAGAATGACTTGCCAGCAGCCCCTTAAGTTTTTGAAGACTTTGGTGGTAAATTTCAGGACCCCTCCCATGGTAAACAGTTTGGCGAGGAGTGAGAATAGAGCTGTGTACTTGGGACACGGTGCCTGTCCCGCAGTCCCCTTGTCCCGGCTTTAATGCTTTTCGTCAATCGCCTTTTTTAAAACCTCTCTAGCGTCATTTTCGGAATTTATTTCATTTAACTGAAGTTTTAAATATAAAAAGTCGTTATTACTTCCATTCTCTTTTGCTATGATAAGTGTTGATATATGTAACCCTGTTTCTTTATAAAGCAAAATAGATTGATAAAATTTGGATACTTTATAATTAGACAAATGATCAAGCATTTCCTCGTATTCTTGCTCTTTAACTTTTAACGATAGACGATATTGGTCACAAGTGTCTAAATTTATTGCATCAAACGTCTCCGCTGTAGAATCGCAGACTAAAGGAAAGAAATGCCTATCTTTTCTGACAAAAAAACCTAACTTGTTTAAATCGGCTTCTATTCCTTTTATTAAATGGAAATCCTTTTTATAAAAATGTGTTTTTACCATTTCACCTGATTCTGCATTTTCTTTCTCTAGGAGCTTTTTGAAAGAAATCGAGTCTGTTACCTCGCTTAATTCCCATCCAAAACTTAAGTATCCTAAAGGACCGTGCTTTTCATATGTAGAATGGACATTATTAAGGCTGCTGTCAAATGCATCAAGAATGATTAGCTCCTTTGCAAGATAATCATTGGGAATAAATGCCCTCATTGTTTGTAAACCATTATAAAGGTCTGTGAAATTAGAATCGTTTATTTCTAAAGCATCTTTCTTCATTAATACAAGCGAAACTCCCAGATGATCCTCCTCTTTGCTCATCCCGTAAAAAGACAAAAACGAATGAATCCCCTTGGCTAAAAGTGCTTTGTAATCCTCCGAATCTTGGTACTTTTGATTTAACTGATAAACTTTGTTTACTTTTTGATAATTATCACCTGTAATTTTATTAACAAAAAAACCCTTTGTGTCAACGGAAAAGATGAGTTCTGGTATATCGGAACGTCTTACAGTAAAAGAACTATTTCCCATATTCCCTGTATTAATAGTAGGTGTATTAAGTACATCCACATCAAAATGATATTTTCCCTTTATATATCTCTTCACATCATATTTATAATCGGAACGACAAAACGTTAATAGAAATGCAATACCAATAAAAACAATCAGAATAACTTTCCTTTTCTTTCTCATCCTCAGCCCTCCCAGGGAAAAGTCCCCTTCCCATACTCGTTCCATTTTATATGAAAATCTAAAAACATTAAAGAAGCATGGGAGGAACCAATTCGGAATAGATTCCAAGCTGGAAGGAATCCCTAAAATCTGCGGTCATGCGATTAAAAGTAAATCCAACTCCTAAAGCATTCATATTGTTTAATAAATGCGGAAAAAGGCATCCGAATAAGTTAATATTCGAATGCCTTTCCTCGACTATTTATATAGTATTTAAGCAACGGTTGTGCCTTTTCGATGATTACCTTTAACTGTAAAGTATTTACGTACATAAGGCATTGCATAACGGTCTAAGCCGAATTTGCCAGCATTTGCTCCGGCAACGAGAACGAAGAAGGCTAAAAGAATCAGTTGGCCGTTAGTGCTCACCGTGCCGCTGAATAAGAAAGAGAAATTCATCACCAATCCCATTAGTGTGGCAAAGTTAGTGAGAAGACCTAGGATTAACGCAATTCCGACTAATATTTCGCCCCATTGCACTAAGAAAGAAAACAGATCAGCGTTAGGCAATGCAATATGCTCTAGAAATGCTGCCCACCAGCCTTGAACAGCTGGGTGTTCTCCTGTGCTAGAAGCAATCGCGCCCTTTAAGAACCCACTTGCATCAAATCCGCCGCTTGTAATTTTTGCAAAACCTGCATGTATAAATTGATAACCTATATAAATCCGAATGATTGCTAAAACCCCTGCAGCAATAGTATTTTTTCTTAAAAGATTTAACATAATACTCCATCCCCTTAGGATTAAAATTAATTTGTTTTTTATTTTACAAGATCTTGTTTGTTTCTTACTACACTTACATATTAGCACTTTACCCAAGTTAAAAAAGCTGTCTGTGATGTTATTCATAATTTTGCAACAAAGTTTTGACTAGATTGTGAAAAATGAATCCTCCAGGCTAAAAATTACTTTTATAAAGGCTCTGTTATTATTTCATTGATGATTTTCGTGTAGGTATGAAAATTCATAGGCGGAGAATTTCCGGCTAATGTATATAGAGGAAGCTTAAGAAGCAGATATAAGCGGAGATATTCCGATTAACTGCTCTAAATAAGGCAAAATCCAACGATTTAGATAATATAAGCGGAAATACTCCCTTTATTTTTAAGAAAATATGAGTATTTCCCAATTTAAACGGAATTTTTCCGTTTATTTTTCAAACACAGTGAAATCAACATTCATTTATAATAGAGCCTTTATAAAAAGGAACTATGGTTGGCGGCTGCACTAGAATTTGTGCCATATCCAGCCATTGCAGATTACATGGATATTGAATTTGGTCCAAATACTTAAAAAATCATGTACCCCTACGTAAAAGGGTTCAGCCCTGCAGTTAAATTAGCTCGGACTGAACCCTGAATTGTTACTATATAATTACCTTCGTCACGCTTCTACGGCACCACCATCAACGTTTTAAAAACGCCTTCGTCCGTTCGGATTGCGGGTTGGTCAATACATCAGAAGGATGACCGGTTTCAATAATTTCTCCATTGTCCATAAAAATAACACGGCTGGCTACTTCTTTTGCAAATCCCATCTCATGGGTGACGACAATCATGGTCATGTGTTCTTCTGCCAGGTCCTTCATCACCTGCAGGACTTCGCCGGTTAACTCGGGATCGAGCGCCGAAGTAGGCTCATCAAACAGCAGAATATCAGGATTCATCATCAACGCCCGAGCAATGGCTACCCTTTGTTTTTGGCCGCCTGATAAATGAGCAGGGTAAGCATTTTCCCGGCCCGTAAGCCCAATCTTCTGCAGAAGCTCGCTGCTTCGCTTCCTTATATCGGAAGCAGACTCCTTTTTCACTAATCGTGGAGCCATTTCCAAATTCTCTTTGACTGTTAGGTGTGGGAACAGGTTAAAGTGCTGAAATACCATTCCCATCTTGGTGGTAATCTGCTTGATTTCGTCTGGCTTTGAGTAAACTCCATCCTTTACAAGATCATCACCGGAAACCCGAATACTGCCTCCATCAACTTTTTCCAGGTGGACAAGACTTCGGAGCATCGTACTTTTCCCAGATCCGGAGGGGCCAATTACAGCCACTACATCGTTTTTATTAACATCAAAGCTAATCTGTTTTAAGACTTCCAGATTGCCATACGACTTTTTGAGATTCGAAACTTCAATGATTGCCATCCTCATTCCCCCTCCTTATTCAAATCTAAACCGCCGCTCGATCCATTTAAAGAACAGCGTTAATACAAGCGTCATCAGCAGATAAATAACACCCGCTACAGCAAAAGGAATAATCGTAAAATCACGATTGACTGCTGTCTCTGCATAATGCAATAATTCCGGAACCGCAACGGCATATAGCAGGGCCGTATCCTTGACAAGTGTCACCGATTCGTTTGCCACAGCAGGAAGGGCAATACGAAACATTTGCGGCAGAATGATCCTTGTCGTCATATGCCATTTAGAAAAACCGAGAACTTGTGCAGCCTCATACTGTCCTTTATCAATGGCCAAAAGTCCGCCGCGGAAAATCTCAGCAAAATAGGCAGCGTAATTAAGGATAAACCCGATACAAGCAGCGACAAAGCGGTCCAGCACCAAATATTCCCCGATGCCCGGAATCATCGGCAGCCCAAAACAGATCACTAATAGCTGAAGCAAAAGCGGTGTCCCGCGCATCACATAAATAAAAGCTTGTGCCAGCATAGAAAGTGGCTTGAAGCTGCTTTTTACAGCTAACGTTAACAAAAAGCCCAGCGGAAGCGACACAACAATGGCAATCACAAACAAAAGAACCGTCATTTGCGCCCCTTCCAGCATCGGCTTAAGGATCGTTATAATATACTCAAACGACATAACAGGATTCCTCCAATAACAAAAAGCATAAGAGCCTTGATCAGCCCCGATATAGGGAGACTTAGTCGATTGGAAATCGGCTTAGTCTCCCTTAATGCGTGCAGAAAGCGATAGCTCTCTGTAGCCCAGCGCAAGACAAAACAGGGTCCCTTTGGAATCCTGTTTTGCTACCTATTTATCATTATTTTACTACTTTATCTTCTCCAAACCATTTATTTGAAATTTCAGCGGCCGTGCCGTCTTCATTCATTTTATCGAGTGCCTTTTGCAGTTTGTTCAGCAGTTCCTCATTCCCTTTTTTCACGCCTACTCCATATTCCTCAGGAGCGAGGGATTCATTAAGCACTTTGAACGTACCCTGCTCTTTTGTCATGTAATAATCAATCACAACTTCATCAATCACAACCGCATCTAATCGGCCGCTCTTTAAATCATTCAAGGCCATCACATTATCGGAAAACTCCGTCACATCTTTAATCTTGGACTTTATTGGATTCGCATCCAAGGCATCCGAAGCTGAAGATAAAGACTGCAGCCCGACCCTTTTGCCTTCTAAATCTGCCAGTTTGGATACTTTAGAATCAGCCAGTGTGACCACTACCTGAGCATTTTTTAAATAGGGCTTTGTAAAAAGAACCTTTTTCTTACGTTCATCGGTAATTGTATAACCATTCCAAATAAGATCAATCCGGCCGCTGCTTAGTTCAGATTCCTTAGTTTTCCAGTTAATTGGCTGGAATTTAACCTTCATGCCCATTTTTTCAGCAGCTGCTTTTGCATAGTCAATATCAAAACCAACAATATTATTAGCATCGTCACGGAATCCAAGCGGAGCAAATTTATCGTCAATACCGATTATCAGCGTTTGATCATCCTTTTCCTTATCGCCCGATGTATTATTCGAGCAGGCTGTTAAAACAGAAAATACCGCTGCGATCACTAGAACTATAGATACTAGACGTTTCATATGAAAAAAACCACCTTAATTCGATTTTAATTTTACTTTAGTACGTTACCATGTTATCACACTATCGAATTATAACACTATAATATTTTTTAGGCAAGAGGGACAAAGGGACAATCCCTTGTCACTTTCCGGGGATACTGGATCGCATGCGCAAATTTTAACAAGCCAAAAATATACAAGTTTTTATACACCCTTGTTATTTTTGGCTTGTTAATTTCTATGATTGGATTTATCTTTACCTACTTTTAAAGATACTTCTTTAAAAATATCCTCCCAGCTATCTACATTTCCTAGCGATTTACCCGTTCGTAATATAACAATATTGTTTGCCGGAGAGATATATAGATACTGTCCATACTTTCCCATCGCAAAAAAGTCTAAATCCCCATTATTATTTTGTGTACTATACCACATGTATTTATATCCGATATTTTTATTTTCTAAGAATGAGCCTTTATATTCATCTCTATTTAAAGGTAATCCGCTTATTGTAGACAGTTTTATCCATTTTTCATTCAGGATATACTGTTCATTCCACGTTCCACCATGAAGCAACAGACTGCCTATCTTTACAAAGTCAATCGCTTTGAAATTAATACCGCTCTCCATCTTTTCAAAACCTGTCTGTTTACTGTCTAGACTCCACGAAGCATCATTTTCGGCTCCAATCTTATCCCAAACTTTCTGCTGGAAATATTCCGCTACATGTTTACCCGTACTGCGCTCCAGGATGATGCCAAGTAATAAAGGATGATAATTGTTATAATGAAATTTACCTTGGTATTTTGTAGTCAGATTAGTATGAGTCAACGCTAAATTACGTAAATCCGGCATGTAATACGTTTTGGCATCGTCGCTAAACCAGATATTTCCTTCCTCATAGCTAATGTTTGAACGCATCAGAAGTAAATCTTCAATTGTAATCCTCTCCATATTCGTTCCTTTGAACTCGATTATATAATCCGCAATCGATTGCTTTTCACTTTCTATATAACCATCTTCAATCGCCATTCCAATTAACAACGAATCGATTGACTTAGCCATTGAGAAAGATGTATTAACCGCATCCTTGTCATATCCGTTGAAATATTCTTCGAGCACTACCTTGTCATCGTGGACAATGATAAATGAAGTGGTATTTGTTTCCTTTAGAAAGGTATCCAATCGTGTCGTTCTGCCTTTCCCTTTATACATATAGTCTATTGACATCTTTTTTAAGGATTCATCCAGGTTATATTTGTAATAATAGGGTTGGGAGCTTTTTTGAATAATCCGCCTCGGAAATACATTGTAATCCATTACATCCGAATCTCCATTTATGATTGTCCTAAAAACATA
Source organism: Neobacillus vireti (assembly GCF_001026695.1). Classification (GTDB taxonomy): domain Bacteria; phylum Bacillota; class Bacilli; order Bacillales; family Cytobacillaceae; genus Neobacillus; species Neobacillus vireti. The sequence goes on along the minus strand of NZ_LDNB01000014.1, from coordinate 25,884 downwards.
TTGTGGGGAAAGTATGATAGTGGAAACTAATACAAGCAGTATTGAACCTAACAAGAGGAATGTTAAGAAAATAAGTAATAGCTTGGTAGTTTTCTTCTTCATTTTACCTCCTTAATTTCTAAAAAATTTTACTGTCAACAAGGAAAAAAATGATACATTGTTCTTCTAATAAAAAGGACAATATCCTCACATCTGAGAATATTGCCCTCATTGATAACAAGAGACTGACACCCCTAGTTGGATTTTAATCTTAGCCCAATAACACCGAGCGCAATACCCATAGTAAGCGCAATTAACACCAAAATTACAGCTGAAGCAGTTGCGCCATCAATGAAAATTCCCGAAACCTCAATTACAGACGAAATAATAAGTAATATTGCTACATATGTCGGAAATACTTTTGCGCGAATGATGGAGGTCCCAAGTAGAATAAAACCAATCAAGCCAAAGAAAAATGCACCAAATGGAAAAAGCACAAAGCCAGAAAAGACAGTTTCTTCAATCATTTTCGGGGCCTTTTCAGCAAGTATAGGCACAACTGCGATAAAATAGGCAGCCACTCCGATTCTAAAAAAAGTACTAAGAGCGATAAATAATGATCCCATCAGTCCTACCTTGCCTCCCCTCCCACCTGACTGGTGTAAATAAAGTCCAGGCAGTCCGATGAGGATCAAAGCGTATGCCACGAAACCTATAATGTTAAAAACTACCCACTGTGGATTTTGAAGTTCGCTAGCCGAAGCTGAAGGGAAATTGGAATTCACAAAAAACGACCAGATGGCGGCAACGAGGTTTAAAAGAGCGCCCAATAACAAGACATTCCCGGAAAAACGAAACAGACTTTTAGAGGACATCGATTTCCCACCTTTCCATCTTTAAATTTGTGCAAAAAGCACATATTCATTAATATGAGGCGTTGGAAATCATTAGGATATTATTCTAAAAAAATACCTCTCAACCAGCTTAGGTTCCAAAATAAACGGAATTCGAAGTTAGTTGCCAATAATTCCCGCTAAATGTCGGAAGTTTCGGAAAATGCGTAGTAAGTAGCGGAAAATGTGTAGTAAATAGCCAAAAATATGTCATAAGTCCTCTAAGATATGTCATAAGTATTTACCGTAAAACAAGAATGCCCCAGGAGACATTGGATCTCTAAACAATAATTGGGACAAGGAGCCTGTCCCTGTCCCATTAGTTATGTATAATCTCATTAGCCATATCAATGATTTCCTTTTGTTGTTGTTCCTTCGAGATTTCTTGTTTTTCAGGATTAAAGCATAAAAAAAACTGCAATGAAATTTGCAGTCTTTAATTCTTAGATATTCTAGAAAGCTTAATAAAGACTCCCAACCCTGCAAAGAAAAAACCTAAACAAAATAAACTAGCTGGACTCCCCCATACTATATCACTCATTTAATAGCCCTCCATCATATAATATATAGGAGTATTTTACCATATTTACAAATTTTTTAGAACATTTTTTATTTTCGCCGAGGGAAAATTTTTTAGGGGAAGCAAGGGGACGGTTCTCTACTATTTCCCTTTTAGAAAAATAATTAATTCAGAACGGCTTTTGAGTTCTAATTTATCAAGTATACGAGAAACATAGTTTTTTACGGTACCTTCTGTTAAAAATAATGTTGTGCTAATGGTCTTATTACTTTTCCCTTGCATAATTTGTTCCACGACTTCGATTTCTCTTGGTGTTAGCAGTTTTGATAGATCTATCTTTTTCACGGAAGAGGAAGAAGGGTATTCCGGAATAGTCTGAAGGGCATTAATCAGCTTGCTTGTTACTTCAGAATGAAGCATAAGTGTACCCTCATACGCAGCTTTGATGGCCTTAATAATCTCTTTTAAGTCAGAGTCTTTTAGAATAAAACCATCAGCACCATTTTTCAGTCCATTGAGAATATATTCATCTTCATTAAAGGTGGTTAAAATAATGACTTTCACATTTGGATATTGATCCTTAACTGCCTTCGTTGCCTCGATGCCGTTCATAATTGGCATTCTTATGTCCATTAAGATAACATCAGGGACCTTATCTTTAAGCAAGCTGAGGAGCTCTTCGCCATTTGCTGCCTCCCCAATGATTCGAATCTCTTCATTTAAGCTTAGTAGCATTTTTAAGCCATCTCTTACAATTCCTTGGTCATCTACAATGATAATTTCAATCATTTCATCACCCCACACTCGTTACAAATGGAATCTCCGCTTCCACAACAAAACCCTTGCCCTTGGTCGACACAAACTGAATTTTTCCGTTTAATGAATGGATTCGGTCTTCCATTCCTTGTAAGCCGTGAGATTTTTTAATATCAGCACACCCAGCCCCGTCGTCCTCAATTTTCACAAGCAGTTTATTGTCGTGTACAAAAATTTCAATATAAAAGCCTCTTGCATTTCCATGCTTTATACCGTTGGTTATAGCCTCCCTCACCGTTTCATAAATCCCCTTTTGGATCTCCTTGCTCGTGTACTCGGCAGTGTCGTCAAAAAATAATTCAAATTTCAATCCCCCGGCAATTTGTAAGCTTTCGATTAAATCATCAAGCGAATTGCGCAGTTTAATCTTAACTTTCCAGGCATGATCATCTTTTAACACATCAACTGCCTTGCGAAGGTCTGTAATAGAAGTCTGCGAGATTCCGAGGGCTTTCCCTAACACTTCTTTTGACTTTTTCGGGTCTGTGTCGATCATATTTTCGGCAAATTCTAGGTGCATTTTCAAAGCAATCAAGGCATGACCAATGGAATCATGAAGTTCCTGGGCAATTCTCGTCCGTTCTTTTACAATGGTGATTTCCTTTAGTTTCGCATTTGCCTCCATTAATTCGGCATTAAGCAGATTTCCCTTTTCTTTCTCCCGGCTGTTGCTTCGAAACAGATAAATCAGTAGCAGCATGGCGAGATACGGGAGCAAGGCCTCCTGAACTCCGGCTTTAAGGACAAACATAACGCTTAAAAATACGAAAACATGGAAGATGAGCAGTCCGATTTGAATCCAAGGGCGATAAAGAACAATCTCGACAATTGGAAAAACAAAATAAAAGTTAAGCGGCAGACTATCGAATCGAATTAAATATAGACCCGTTCCAACGATACTTGCCATCATCGATATATAATAAAGTATACGATTATTTTCAAAAAATTGGTAACGATTTCTCAAATGATCATTCATATGAAGAAGGATGATTCCGAAAATGAAAGCAACCTTCAACATAAGGGGTATTTGGGGGCGCAAAATGATATCAATGGAAGTCGTCACAATCAGGATGATTCTAAAAATCATAATGACCATGGGCGGCTTATGTTTAGTCAATGAAACCACATCCATCGTTTTTAATAGCATTATACTATTCTGATGAAAAACAGAATAGATACCTAAAGTCATTCAGCGAATGATAACTAAAGTCATATGCACCTGGTTACTTTAGTTTCTTTTAACCATACCAGCAAAATATTACCATGGAACCATAAGGAATTCACAAAGGGAGTGACCAGTAATGGTACAAAAAAATAACGGATTATTTTACGCATTAACAGTTCTTATCCTTACATGGGGCATCACCGCCGCTCTATTTATTCAGCCGAGTATAGGTCTAAAAACATTTCCAATCATTATGTTTATTCCAGCCGCCGTTGCCATTATCTTTAATATCTTCGGGCGAAAGGGATTCAATGGCTTTAAACAGAAAATGAATGCAAAAGCATTGCTGTTCGGCATTTTATATCCACTTGTCTTTATTTTGCTTTGCGCGGTCCTGGCGCGGATTTTAGGAATCGGAACCTGGAATGCTGACAAATTTCCTGATGGTAAAATGCTTGCCACACTCGTGATCACGATTCTCCTCAATCTGTTTACGGTTTTAGGAGAGGAATATGGCTGGAGAGGTTATCTGCTTCCGCAGTTGACGGAGCAATGGGGAAAAACAAAAGCTACCGTCATTCTCGGAATCATTTGGGCATTGTACCATGCTCCTGCCGTTTTTTTCCTAGCTAAAACAACTGGAATAAGCCATCCATTGTTACTTTGCTTGATTCAGGCAGGCTGCGTGTTTGCGATAAACTTTCCATTTTCCTATTGCTATTATTTATCAGGGAACATCATCCCTGTCCTGTTTCTACATTCTGTCTGGAATGTGATCAATACAAACGTGCTGGGCGATATTTATACGAACGAGCAGGGATTGGTGGATGGAAATATCGTTTTATTTAACGGGGAAGGGTTATTGGGTCTTGTTTTAGGTGCACTTTTCATCTACTGGTTCATCCGCCAATTCAAGAAGGATCACCCTTTGGTTAAAACTAGTTATGAAGGTTTGAAGAAACTAATATAATGCTTTTAATGAATCCAGCAGAAATACGCACTTATGTGTATTTCTGCTTTTTACGTATTTGTACCTCTTCAATAGGCATCACCTCGTCAAGCAGTCTCTTTAACAACTCTTTGACATCAATATCCTCCCTTTCGCTATAATGGTTTCTCGATCATCGTTCGAGTTTCCTTTGGTTAAGTAACCGTCTGCACCAGCGTTTTATCGAATTCTTTGACATTATTCAGGGAGTGAAAGGCATTGTTCTATTCTTATTTATTTAGCAAACCCCATGTTCTGTTTAACCAATCGGCAAACTGCTCTTTTTGCTCAAATTGAGGATAATGGGCGGATTGATCAAAAATAACAAACTCCTTTACCGGCGCTTCCACTTTATTGAAGTAATCTTTTGCAGCATTAACGGACGTCATATAATCGAACTTTCCCATGACAAAAAAACAAGGTATTTCCAAACGTTTTACTAGACTCGTAATATTTTGCTTTTTTTCTTCGGATATTAAGATATCTTGTGAGATTGAGACTCCTCTTGCATAACGAATGACGTCAAGTAAATTATATTCTGGGCTTAGCAGAAATCCCCAAAAATAATCCATGTTGTCATTAATCAGCCTTGCCGCTCCACCATATTTACGCACGAAACTTCTTGGTGTCAGCGATTCCCCAGTTTCAATCGTGCTTTTTAGACTCTCCAGCTTTTCTACGTCATTCCTGTTTTTGGCGAGTTTAGCCTGATGGATGGTAAAATTTAAACTGTCCAATTCACTTTGGATATGATCGGAAACTTGCCCAATTCCAATATAAGCGGAAAATTTTTCAGGGGCAATGCTTGCAGCCTTCATGCCAATATAGGTTCCAAATGAATGGCCAATTAAAAGGACCTTTTGTTGTCCCAGCTTTTTCGTAAAATAGTCTGTCAATGCCAAAAGATCATTCACATGAACATCGGTTGATAGATTCGAGTAATCCTCAAAGAAGTGATAGGATTTCCCGCTGCCTCGCTGGTCATAGTGCACAATCGTGAAATTTTCCTCAAGTAAATCTTGATACTTTCGTACATAAGGTATTTCCGAACAACCCGGCCCGCCGTGAACAAACAGGATAATGGGATTAGAATGGTCATGCCCTCTAATCATCACTTCTAATTGGGTCCCATTTATTTCAATCTGCTCTAACGTACTAATGCTATTGCCACCTTTTATAGGAGGTGTCCAAGTAGGAAAAACAAAGGCAATAATAATTAGACCAACAATGAAAATACTAGCCTGTATCAATCTTTTTTTCTTTTTATTCAACACATTTCTCCTTCCGCTCATTTTCCATTTGAAACCGAAAATCCAACCTAATTCACCCTCAATTCAAAGTTTCTGGTAATCAATTCGATAAAAAATGCTTTTTTTCCTGCCAATTCTAGACCAATTTCACTATTAGTTCCTAATGGAATACGACCAGATTGTACGCGGACTCTTCGAGAATGCACCGTGCCCGAAGCTTTCGATTGAAGTAACAGAAGGGAAATGGGATCAATATGAATCCTCCCTGCTTCAATTCTTTCATATGGAAAGACACTCTGAACCTAACCTCGCACCTCCAAGCGGAGAATTTACAAACAAGGAATTAAATCTCTGTTTAAAAATACTCGATGATCCCCAAACCGGATCTAAACTAATTTTATGGTATGATGTTTAAGCTGTGTATCTACTATGTGACACATTTACATTCATCTTAGAAAAGAGGTATTTATGCACTCCACAAAATTATCCAAGCAACATTGGTTGCTCATCTTAACTCTTACTTTATTAACATTTGTTCTCGGAACAAGCGAATTTGTTATTGTCGGAATCTTAACCGATATTTCCTCAAGCCTTCATATGACAAATGCAAAAGCAGGCACACTCGTTTCTGCGTTTGCAATTACGTTTGCCATCGCCACACCAATCGTGATGTCAATAACAAGTCATTTTCCAAAACGTAAATGGATGTTGTTTTTGATAGGATCTTTCATCCTCCTGAATGCTTTGTGCGTAATTTCGACGAGTTACATCATGCTCCTTGCCCTTCGGATTATGACAGCGATTGTAACAGGAGTATTAATCTCTCTAGCAATGATTGTTGCAAGTGAAACGATGCCGATTAATAAACGTGGACTTGCTATATCATTCGTTTTCGGTGGTTTCACACTTGCAAATGTAGTCGGAGTGCCCATTGGTACTGTAATTGCTGAATGGTACGGCTGGAATGCCACTTTCATGTTAACTACCTTCCTAGGTGGATTAGCGTTTTTAACATCCTTTTTCGTCTTGCCTAATAAGCTCAGCCAAATACGCAGTTCGATACGGGATCAGTTTTCTTTATTGACCAAGCCACGAATTTTGATGGCCTTTTTCATTCCCGCTCTTGGATTCGGCGCAACTTATGCCGTCTTTACGTACCTTGTTCCGATCTTGAAGGGAATGGGAGCACCAAATCATTCAATTAGTTTAATCTTATTTGGTTACGGATTTATCTCGATTTTCAGCAATATCCTCGCCGGTAAAATTGCCAGTCACAATGCAATCGGTCGCCTTCAGTTTGTTTTTCTCGTGCAGGCTGTTGTTCTGACAAGCTTATTTTGGACTACAAATCATTTTAGTTTAGGACTTGCAAACATTGGATTGATGTCGTTAATGGCTATCCTCTTAACTACATCTACCCAACTTTATTTAATAGACCTTTCCGGAATTTATCAGCCAAAAGCAACAGGACTCGCTGCTTCACTAATGCCAGTGGCAAGCAACGTAGGGATCGCATTTGGTTCTGCACTAGGCGGAATTGTATACCATCAGGGGAATTTAATGAATGTAACATGGGTCGGTGGGATTGTTGCGGTCGGTGCAAGTCTGCTAACATTCTTTAGTCATATTTTAGACCAAAAACAAAAGAAACCATCATAATAGAGAAACTAGGAATAACTTTTGTCGACAATCGAAAGCCTTAGGAATTAATTCCCAAGGCTTTCGATTTACTCTAGTTCATAAATATTTTAAAGATTAAAAAAATATTGAAAGCGGTTTCAATTTATGTATAATGAAAATCAGAAATAATAATAAATTATTACAATGAGAAATTATTATCTATGAATAGGAGGGTGGTTTTAAAAATGGGAAATCACATACCTTCGCAATTGCAGCCCTATGTTCAACTTGTTGAGTTTTTAGGCAGTGTAATGGGTAACCAATGCGAAGTCGTTCTGCATGATGTGAGAAATATTGAGAATTCAATTGTTGCAATTAAAAATAGCCACATTAGCAACAGAAAAGTAGGTGGGTCACTTACAGATTTAGCCTTAAAAATATTAAAGAATAAATCATATGTCGAAAAAGACTTTTTAGTAAATTATTCTGGAAAAACCCATGAAGGAAAAATTGTTCGATCGTCTACATTCTTCATTAAAGATGACAGTAGGAATGTTGTCGGTCTGCTTTGTTTTAACATGGATCAAAGCAAAATGGTTGAAACTAGGAATCTTTTGGATAGTTTGATCAATGGAGTATTTGAGGTATCGTCAAATGGCTTAGATTTAAACGGAAGGGTTCCAGGCAATATTGAAAATCCAATTGAAGATTTTCATAAGTCTATAGAAGAGCTCACTACCTCCATTCTTTTTAAAACTCTTTCGGAAACAAATATTCCTCCAGATCGAATGTCGGCTGATGAAAAGATTGATGTAGTTAAACAATTAAATGAAAAGGGCGTTTTCTTGATTAAGGGTGCTGTATCAGAAGTGGCATTGTATTTGAAAACATCAGAAGCTACAGTCTATCGGTATTTAAACAAACTCGATACTAAACAGCAAAATGGGAGATTTTCAAATGAGCAGCCAGTTTGAACTTGTGTTGAATGCAAAAAGGGTAAATAGGAAGTGGAATGATAAAAAGAGAAGGGTGGATTTCAGATGAAATACAACTTTGATGAAGTAATCAATCGCAGAGGAACCTATTCATTAAAATGGGATGGCGGGGAATTAATTAAAGAAATCGGCATCACGGAAAGATATGATGAAGATTCTATCCCATTATTTACAGCTGACATGGATTTACCTGTACCACAGCCATTGATTGACGCATTGCATAAAACGGTTGATCATAAGATATTTGGTTATTCCATATTTCCCGAAGAGTATTATGAAGCCATTCAACATTGGTTTAGCAGGAGACATAATTGGAACATCAAGAAGGAAGAAATCATTTATAGCCCAGGTACTGTCAATGCTTTAAATATTGCCGTAAGAGCATTCACAGAACCTGGCGATGGGATCATCATTCAACGTCCCGTTTACCCGCCATTTACAGCAGCGATAGAAAATAACCGAAGACAAGTGATCAATAATGCACTTAAATGTGATGAAGAAGGTTATTATTCTATTGACTTCGAAGATTTTGAAGCGAAAGCAAAGGATAAAAAGACGAAAATGTTCATTCTATGCAATCCTCATAATCCAACAGGCAGAGTCCTTAATAGCGAAGAACTTCAAAAATTAGCTGAAATTTGCGCGGAAAATGATGTGCTTATCATTGCGGATGAAATTCACGGAGATTTAATTAGACGCAACCTTACATTTACTCCTATTGCAAAATCTACCGACAAAGGCGACCATATTATCACTTGTACGGCAATCAATAAAACCTTTAATGTAGCAGGACTTCATTGTACGAACGTGATCATCCCAAATCCAGAGCTAAGAAAAACATTCATCGACACCATGGGCTTTCAATTAGCATCGCCATTCACAATCTCCGCTCTTATAGCCGTATATAATGAGGGCGAAGATTGGCTAAACCAATTGAAAGAATACATCGATGGCACAATGGAATGGGTAGTCAATTTCTTGGCTGAAAGAATGCCACATGTAAAAGTTAGAATTCCTGAAGGGACTTACGTGATGTGGATGGACTTTAGTGCGTATGGGCTATCACCTGAAGAAGTTCATGATCGAATTTATAACAAAGCGAATGTTCTACTAGAGGATGGGAGTATGTTTGGAGAAGAAGGATTACAGTATCAGAGAATTTGCATCCCTTCTCCACGGCCGATTATAAAGGAAGCATTCGAAAGAATCGCAAGAGAATTTGAAGACCTTCATGTCGGGGTCAGACCCCCACTCAGCTAAAGTTTAAAGCAGCAAAGTATGAAAGTAGCTGAAGATCGGGACCTCCCTACCGCCCAAAAGGTTCTTAAAAAAGGGGGGCTCTAAGTAAAAAAGCCTCGAGCAGCAATATGTAAAAATCGCTGTTCAAGGCTTTTTAATTAAATTTGTTGTTATCTCTACTCTTTATATACAAAGCAATGGAAAAACCACGGTTAAAAATAGCTAAACCGTGGGAAGTTATAATTGTCTTTTCCCGTATGGTAAGAAGCCTTTTCTACTTAACAACGGATTGATGCTCAGGTTCTTTTTCCAATACATACTCAATATAATTTTTGCCCCATTCATACATAGCATCTAAAATCGGCATCAGTTTTCTTCCATACTCTGTCAAGGAATATTCCACTTTTGGCGGAACTACAGGGTAAACTTCTCGATGAACGATTAAATGATCTTCCAGTTCGCGTAATTGATTAACAAGCATCCTTTGGGTAATACCCGGTATAAGAGCCTTTAATTCACCAAATCGCTTCGTTCCTTCCTTGCCTAGATGCCATAAAATTAACATTTTCCACTTACCACCAATAACGGCAAGCGTTAATTCTTTTTCACAGTTAAACAATTTCTCTCCTAAATTTGGCATTTCCTTCACCTCTCCTTTATTTTATCCAATAGTATACTTTTTAGCACTATATGCGTTGAAAGTGCGTACTTTTAATTTATTGACATAGTGAGTATACTAAACATCGTGCTGGTGAGCAAATGGATTTTCAATAGGAAACATTTCCACCTGATTTGTGGAAGCCACTTGGCACAACCAATAACACTATTCTAAAAGGAGCGAATATACATGAAATTACAATTAGCATTAGATCTTGTCGATATTCCAGGAGCCATTGAAGTAGTGAAAGAGGTAGAAGAGTACATTGATGTAGTAGAAATTGGTACACCAGTGGTAATCAATGAAGGTCTTAAAGCAGTGAAAGAAGTAAAGGCTGCTTTTCCTAACTTAACTGTATTAGCTGACTTAAAAATTATGGATGCCGCTGGATATGAAGTAAGCCAAGCATCTGCAGCAGGTGCTGACATCATTACGATTCTTGGAACCGCAGAAGACGAGTCCATTAAAGGCGCAGTTGAAGAAGCGAAAAAACAAGGAAAAGAAATCCTTGTGGATATGATTGCAGTGAAAGACATTGCAGCCCGTGCGAAAGAATTGGACGAACTTGGTGCCGATTATATCTGCGTACACACAGGTTACGATCTGCAAGCTGTAGGAAAAAACTCCTTTGAAGATCTACACACGATTAAGAGCGTTGTAAAAAATGCCAAAACGGCGATTGCCGGTGGAATCAAATTAGAAACACTTCCGGAAGTAATCAAGGAACACCCTGACCTCATCATTGTCGGCGGCGGTATCACAAGCAAAGAAGATAAACAAGCCACTGCACGTGAAATGCAGGAATTAATTAAACAAGGTTAATGTCCGATGGAGACTACTCAATATTTAGCAAAAGTCGTGGAAGAATTAAGGCAAACGGTACACTTAATCTCTGACTCAGAAGCAGAAAAATTAGTCAATCAGATTTTAGAATCCAAGAAAATCTTTGTAGCTGGTGCGGGCAGATCCGGATTTATGGGTAAATCTTTCGTGATGCGAATGATGCACATGGGGATTGATGCCTATGTAGTTGGTGAAACCGTAACAGCTAACTTAGAAAAGGACGATTTATTAATCATTGGATCAGGTTCAGGAGAAACCAAAACTTTAGTTGCTATTGCTGAAAAGGCAAAAAGCCTGGGAGGTACAGTCGCAGCTGTAACGATTTCGCCAGAATCAACCATTGGAAAATTAGCTGATATTATTGTCAAATTACCGGGAGTAACGAAAGACCAGTCTCAAGGTGATTACAAGACCATTCAACCGATGGGATCTCTATTTGAGCAAACAATGTTGTTATTTTATGATGCCTTAATCTTGCGCTTTATGGAGAAAAAAGGCTTAGATACGAATAAAATGTATGGTAAACATGCTAATCTCGAATAGAGAATAATAACTCAGTTCGGCAAGAACTGAGTTATTTTTAATATTTTTTGGTTTTCTTCTTCAACTAAAGCTCCATTTTATTTAAGTAGAGCAATTCACAATTTGTTGTATGGCCAGTGATGAAAAATTATTTCATATAATCTTCAACTAATTTGAAGATTCTTTCCTCTGTAAGATTTGCCAGCACCGTTACATATTCTCAATGTTCCTCCGTACCGCCTTTATATTTTAGGGATGCCTCTAATGCAGTATCCTCTTTATATTTTATCCAATTCTGTTGTTCTGTTCTCAATTTGTCCATTTCTTCTGTCGTAAGTTGTTTCTTTAGGACTCCATAAACTTCATTCAACAATCCATCCCAAACGTCGTATCTTTTTCCTTGCTCATTTTTCATCCCGTATGTTGATGTATCTTTTGAATTTTTTCCGATTTCGTCCATTTCTTTTTTAGTATCATTTAATTTCTTAAGATAGTTTTCCTTCAGACTCGCTGTAGAATTATTAGTAGACGCATCTTCTTCTTTTGCAGGTACATTGTTTGATGTATCCACTATTTTGTTTGTATCATTATTGTTTGTATCAGTGTTGTCGGTATTTGAAGCATTTTCTGTTGAATCCATTTTAGAAGAATCGTCCTTTGTTTTTTCAGATAAATTGTTTTGTGACTGGTTGTCCAACGGAGCACTTGACTCTTTAGATGAGTTCCCACAAGCAGCCAATAAAATTACAAATCCTACAGTAAACATTCCTAATAACATTTTCCTATTGTTTTTCATAATATAGGCCTCCTTTTATAATGAAATCCCTTATGTAGTATTACTGAAGTGACCAATATTCTTCACTTAACTAACATTAATATAATAACAATTGGAAAACAACCTGCTGTTTTTGCAATTGTTTAAAAATTTACTTTTATTAAACTATCCTGCTGTAGCTTTCACGAGCACTAGGTTTGAATGTCAGGCTTTTGACAAGCGATAAGATTCCCTTATCGAAAAGTATAAAAAATATATAATTTCCTTATGGAATTTATGGTGCTACGATATGAATGAAATCATGATATAGTTACACAGCCATTCTTTTACTTTCCGAGTAAAAGATGAAAGAAATGAGGATCTATATATGAACAAAATAAAAGGTTATTTCAATGAATTTCATCCAATCGTATGGGTATTGTTAATTGGAACGATTCTTTCAAGAGGATCTGCCTTTATGACCTTGCCTTTTCTATCCATTTATCTATCCCGACATCTGGACCTGTCGCCTGTCATTATTGGCTTAACGGTTGGAATGAGCCCATTAATGGCAACCGTTGGCGGATTTATCGGCGGCCATTTATCCGACCGCTTTGGCAGAAAAAGGGTCATGCAGTTTGCCTTGTTCTCGATTGCCTTTGTTTATTTTGGTTTTGCGCTTGCGAATAGCCAAGGATGTTTTATACTGCTGAACGCTTTAAATGGACTTAGCAATTCCTTTTTCGAACCAACTTCACAGGCCTTAATGGGAGATGTGACCGAAAAGAAGAACCGAATGAAGGCCTATTCCTTAAGATATACCGCACTCAATATCGGTGCATCAGTTGGACCTCTTTTAGGAGCATACCTGGCTACTACTTCAGCAAATATGTCATTCACTATTACCGGGATTATCTATCTTGTATATGCATTCGCTTTATTAGTATTAATGGAAAAGCTTTCCATTCCCCGATCCGAGCAATCGATTAAAAAATCTGTCTCATTTTTGCAAGCAATCAAAATGGTCAAAAGGGATAAAGCATTTCTCTATTTATTACTTGGAATTATCCTAGTGAATATTGGCTATGTTCAAGTAGATTCCACTCTGCCACAATTTTTGTCATCTACTCTTCGTAATGGGGTCTATGTTTTTTCCGTATTGTTAACACTTAATGCCGTGATGGTGGTTTTCCTGCAAATGCCCATTAGCCATATAGCAAATCGGTATAAACCGATGCAGGTAATGATTGTTGGCGCCTCCTTCATGGCCATAGGTTTATTGCTTTGCGGTATGATTAATGGCTGGGTTACAGCAATCCTTTCCATGATATTGTTAACCTTTGGGGAAATCCTCATCTTTCCGTCCAATAGTCTAATGATTGACCAGCTGGCCCCTGACCATTTAAGAGGAACCTATTTTGGAGCTGGACAATTTCGAAAAATAGGCAATTTTATCGGACCCATATTTGGCGGCTTCTTGCTAAGTCACTATCATGGACAAATCATGTTTTGGACGATTTCACTCGTAGTACTGGGAAGTATTCTATTCTTTATTATTGGAAATCGATCATATGTGAAAATAACTGTAAGTGGAAAAATCACGACGATCAAAGAGGGATGATAAAAGTCCCTGTTATCACCCGAATAATGTCGAAACTTTCGACAAAATCCGGGTGGTGACTTTGATTATGGCCATATCAAAAGCAGACATTCAAACCCAAGCAATTTCAACTATCCGTTCGCGTTTAGGAGCAGAAGATGTTACCACCCAACACGATCATCGCGTGATTTCCCAAAATCTCTCGATTGAGATACCTGACCGATCCTTTACAGTCATTATCGGACCAAATGCGTGTGGGAAATCCACTCTGTTGCGCACCCTTGCCAATCTAATTAAACCTTTAGCCGGTCATGTGCTATTGGATGGAAAAAATTAGTACATATAAATCAAAGGAAGTGGCGAAAAAGCTTGGTCTTCTGCCACAATCCTCAACTGCTCATGATGGAATCACCGTTGCCAATTTGGGTGCACATGGACGATATCCATATCAAAACCTCATTCAGCAATGGACTGAGGCAGACGAACAGGGCGTTGAGACCGCAATGGAGCTGACCAATACAATTGAGCTTTCCAACCGCTTTGTCGATGAGCTTTCCGGTGGTCAACGCCAACGAGTCTGGGTTGCGATGGTACTTGCCCAACAAACCCCATTGCTTCTTTTGGATGAGCCAACCACTTACTTAGATATTGCACATCAAATTGAGTTACTCGAATTATTTACGGATCTCAATGAGCAAGGAAATACTTTAGTGGCTGTGCTTCACGATTTGAATCATGCTGCCCGCTATGCCACCCATCTGATCGCCATGAAAGCAGGAAAGGTTATCGCCCAAGGCAACCCATCCGACATCGTCACAGAAGAACTCATTGAAGAAGTATTCGGTCTAAAATGCCATGTCATCGAAGACCCGGTCACTCATACGCCGCTTATCGTCCCCCTTGGTCGAAATCGTTCATAATAGAACGTGCACTGGAAGAGAACAAGATCCCATCTATGTTCAGATTTTTAGCGGGATTTCGAGCGGAGACGTCTTTTTGGTCGGGCTCTTTTCATAAAGCTAGTTGTTTTTTTGGATTCGCTGATAAAATTGAAAATTCGCTGATATAGTGGTTAGATTCGCTGATAAAATCCTAGATTCGCTGATAAACTAACAAAAATCGCTGATAAATTAGGTTAACTTGCTAAAACGTATAATTTTACACCAACCAGTGATTTTTTAGAGGGGAATTGTCGTTTATAACAACACTTTTTCACAAAAACAGCCATTATTAGGAAAAATTAGCATTAGGAGAACATCCTAATGCTAGTTTTATACTAAAAACGTTATTTATCTATTGTTTTTAGGTAAATAAATAGACACTCTGAACAATAAGGGTTGCCGTGAGAAGCACACCTACTCCCACATGCTCAGCATCCGGGATAATATGATTTTTTATCGCCGGCAAAAATTTATAAGTGTTATGAAAGTATTTTTCATAATCCACCCGAACCTGGTGCGGATAACCCGTCAAATAAGGAATCCACCATGCCAATAAATGCATCACCATAATGATGCTCGTCAAAACCCAACCAAACCAATGCCCAATTCCATTAGAAAAGAAAAAACAGGCCGCGATAATGACAAGAGGTGGATAATTGCCTAAAACCTCAAATTTACGCAGGCGTTGATCCCTTGAATGGATATCATTAAACGGATAAAGATTGGCAAAGTCAATGATCATTTGGTAAACAAGAAATACTAACGGCATTACAAATGCCGCGATCTGAAGAGGGGACATGTTTATTTCTCCTTCACATGTAATAAAGTTTTTAAAACGGACTTTAACACATCAATCTGACTTTGGGCCTCAACTAATTTTTGCTCCAAAAACAAGGAGCTAATATTCAATCCTTCTAGCATTGAAATAATCATTTTCGTAATGGCTGTTTCGGATAGTTCAGGCGGAAATTCTCCACTTGTTATTCCTTCTTGAATAAAGGAATTAAGCTCCGTTACCGCCTGTTCGTATCGATTTTGCAAAAGCGGGAGCCTTTTTTCCTCCCTCCAGGCAGTCATAAAATATTCATAGGCGACTGGCACGATGGATTGCTTAATCCCTTCAAAACCTGCGGCCTGTGAGTCCAAAAAATACTCAATCTTTTCCCAAGCCGTTCCTGCCAATCTTTTTTCCTGAGAATCATCTTGCGAATGGGAAATCTCTAAAATTTTCGTGAAAATTTCCTCTGTGCTTGAAAAGTATGAATATAAGCTTCCAAAACTAATGTTTGCAGCCTCTTTAATATCCTTCATGGTTGTAGGTTCGAAGCCTTTTTGTTGAAAAACTTGAGCAGCTGCCATTAAGATCTCAACCCTTTTTTGCTCTTTGTATGCTTCTGAAACTTTCGGTGTCAAAGGTTTCCGCCTCCTAAAAGTGAGATTGTTCTCGGTTTTATTATAACGAGAGTATTCTCGGCTTTCAAGTAGCTAATAAAAAAATAATAAAAGTGCCTATCACGACCCGAATCATGTCGAAGTTTCCGACAAAATCCGGGTGGTGACAGTGCACTTATATTGCACTGGCGGGGGATGAAAACTCCCCGGCTACTTCTATTATTTCCCCTTAAGAAAAATTATTAATTCAGAACGGCTTTTCAGTTCTAATTTATCAAGTATTCGAGATACATAGTTTTTTACGGTGCCTTCTGTTAAAAATAATGTTGCGCTAATGGTCTTATTACTTTTCCCTTGCATGATTTGTTCAACGACTTCGATTTCTCTTGGTGTCAGCAGCTTTGATAAATCGATTTTTTTCTCGGAAGAGGAAGACGGGTATTCTGGAACATTCTGTAGGGCATTAATAAGCTTGCTTGTCACTTGCGAATGAAGCATTAGCGTGCCCTCATGCGCTGCTTTGATGGATTTAATAATCTCTTTTAAATCAGAGTCCTTCAGAATAAAACCATCCGCTCCATTTTTCAGTCCATTGAAAATATACTCATCTTCATTAAAAGTGGTCAAAATAATTACTTTCACATGTGGATAGTGAGCCTTAACCGCCTTTGTTGCCTCAATGCCGTTCATAATTGGCATTCTTATGTCCATTAAAATAACATCCGGGACCTTATCTTTAAGCAGACTAAGGAGGTTCTCACCGTTTGCCGCCTCCCCGATGACCCGAATTTCTTCATTTAAACTTAAAAGCATCTTTAAGCCATCCCTGACAATCCCTTGGTCATCCACAATGATAATCTCAATCATTTTCATCACCCCGCACTCGTTACAAATGGAATTTCCGCCTCTACAGCAAAACCATTGCCCTTGGTCGACACAAACTGAATGTTACCGTTTAATGAATGGATTCGCTCTTCCATTCCCTGTAAGCCGTGAGATTTTTTAATATCGGCACACCCTGCCCCATCGTCCTCGACTTTCACAAACAGCTTATGGTCGTGTACAAAAATATCTATATGAAAACTACTCGCATTTCCATGCTTGATTCCGTTGGTTATGGCCTCCCTCACCGTTTCATAAATCCCCTTTTGGATCTCCTTGCTCGTGTACTCGGCCGTGTCATCGAAAAATAATTCAAAGTTCAATCCCCCGGCCATTTGCAAGCTTTCGATTAAATCATCAAGTGAATCGCGCAGTTTGATCTTGTTTTTCCAGGCTTGATCATCTTTTAAGATATCAACCGCTTTGCGAAGACCTGTAATGGAAGTCTGCGAGATTCCGAGAGCTTTGCCTAACACTTCTTTTGACTTTTTTGGGTCCGTGTCAATCATATTCTCGGTAAATTCCAAGTGCATTTTCAAAGCAATCAAGGCATGACCAATGGAATCATGAAGTTCCTGGGCAATTCTCGTCCGTTCTTTTACAATCGTGATTTCCTTTAGCTTCGCATTAGCCTCCATCAATTCAGCATTAAGCAGATTTCCCTTTTCTTTCTCCCTGCTGTTGCTGCGAAACAGATAGATGAGCAGCAGCATGGCGAGATACGGGAACAAGGCCTGCTGAACTCCCGCCTTAAGAACGAACATTACGCTCAAAAATACGAAAACATGAAGGATGAGCAGTCCGCTTTGAATCCAAGGACGATAGAGGAAAATCTCGACGATTGGAAAAACAAAATAAAAGTTAAGCGGCAGACTATCGAATCGAATCAAATATAGACCTGTTCCAACGATACTTCCCATCATAGACAGATAATATATTTTACGATTGTTTTCAAAAAGTTGGTAACGATTTCTCAAATGATCATTCAGATGAAGAAGGATGAATCCGAAAATGAACGCAGCCTTCAACATAATCGCTATTTGGGGGCGCAAAAGGATATCAATGGAAGTCGTCACAATCAGAATAATTCTAAACATCAAAATGATCATCGGCGGCTTATGTTTAGTCAATGAAACCACCTCCAGCGTTTTTAATACCATTATACTATTCTGCTAAAAAACAGAATAGATACCTAAAGTAATCGACAAATGATAACTAAAGTCATATGCAGCTGGTTACTTTAGTTTCTTTCAAGCCTTTCTGCAAAAGATTACCATTAGTCCATAAAGAATTCACAAAGGAGGGACCTTTATGGTTCTAAAAAATAACGGATTGTTTTACGCAGTGACTGTTCTTATCACTACATGGATTGTCACAGCAGTTCTGTTTATTCAGCCGAGTGTAGGCCTAAAAATGTTTCCACTCATTATGTTTATTCCTGCAGCGATCGCGATTATATTTAGTATTTTCGGGCGGGAGGGGGTTCATGGATTTAAACAGAAACTTAATGCAAAAGCATTGCTGTTCGGCATTTTTTATCCGATTGGCTTCGTTTTGCTTTGTGCCTTCCTATCACAGATCTTAGGGATCGGAACATGGAATGCTTACACAGTACCAGTTGTTAAAATGCTTGTCACACTCGTAATCACAATTCTTATCAATCTATTTACAGTTTTAGGAGAGGAATATGGGTGGAGAGGGTATCTGCTTCCGAAGTTTACAATGCAATGGGGAAAAACAAAGGCGACCATCATTCTGGGGATCATTTGGGCATTGTACCATGTTCCTACTGTTTTTTTCTTGGCAAAAGCTACTGGAATAGGTCATCCTTGGTTAATTTGCTTGATTCAAGCAGGCTGCGTGTTTGTGTTTAGTTTTCCATTTTCCTATTGTTATTATTTATCGGGGAACATCATCCCTGTTCTTTTCCTCCATTCCGTCTGGGGTGTTATCAATACAAACGTACTGGGCGATATTTATACAAATAAACAAGGCTTGATTAATGGAAATATCGTTTTATTTAACGGGGAAGGGTTATTGGGCCTCGTTTTAGGGGGGCTTTTCATCTTCTGGTTCTTCCGCCAATTCAAGAAGGATTAAAAATGTGCCTGTCACTACCCGAATAATGTCGAAGCTTTCGACAAAATCCGGGTGGTGACAGGCACTTATTCACCGACAACTGTGAAACGTTCATTTGTATGCTGGGGATTTTCAATTTCATCTAATACTGCAATTGCATAGTCTGCATAGCTGATGTAACTATCTCCTTTTGAATTGACTAGAAGATGATCTTTTCCAGATTGATAAGATCCAGTCCTTTTTCCTTCCGGATCAAATACCGCAGAAGGACTGATAAATGTCCAGGTAATAGCAGATGTTTCCTGTAATTCTTGCAAGTTCCGCCCTTGCCCTTTAGCTGTTGGGATAACGATATCTGGAAAATCAGGTGTATCGATTACCTTAACGGTTTTATTTTCATCTACATAAAGACTTCCAGCTCCGCCTACAATTATTGCTCTTGTTTTTGTTCCTTTTAGTACCTCAATTAACGCATGTCCAGCATCAACGTGTGCCTGCTCTTCACCAAGTGGAGCACCGAAGGCATTAACAACTACGTCAAACTTTTTTACATCATCTGAAGTAAGATCAAATATAGTTTTTTCAATGACCGAAACGCTTTTATCTTTAAGTTTTGCTGCATCTCTAACAATAGCTGTTACTTCATGTCCTCGACTAACTGCTTCTTTCAAAATAAGACTTCCAGCTTTACCACTCGCACCTATAATTCCAATTTTCATTTTATTGCCCTCCTATAATAATAATTAACTTGTAATTAGAACGATTACCTGTAACCATATTAATTACATCTTGCTTTTTTGTCAATACTTTTATAAATCCTTTTTTCATTTTGTGCATATACAAAAGGAAAATACGCTTGTAATTGAACTAATTACAGGTATACTATTAGGTTGAATCTTATTAAAGAAGGTGAAATGAAATGTCTATCAGCAGTCGTTTTGCTGTGGGAATTCATATATTAGCACTTATTGAAATCAATAAAGGCGGGGTAAGTACATCTGAATATCTAGCTGCAAGTGTAAACACCAATCCAGCTGTAATCAGAAAAATAATGGGGATGCTTAAAAATGCAGGGTTGGTAAACGTTCGCCCTGGTATAGCAGGAGCTGAATTGGCGAAGAACTTATCCGAAATTACATTGCTAGATGTATATAAAGCAGTTAACGTTGTCCAAGAGAAAGAATTGTTTAGCATACATGAAAATCCCAATCCACAATGTCCCGTCGGTAGAAATATTCAAAATGCAATTGGTCCACTTTTTGAAATTGCCCAAACGGCATTGGAAAAAGCTCTTGGACATGTAACGATTGAGGATGTAGTAAAGGATATTATTGAAAAAGAGAAATTGAATCATTAGTAAACCACATTCCTTCCTTGAATGTCGTTTTTTTTATACCCCCATTGAGCTGGCACGAATATTCGCTCTAAAACATCAAATCGATTTACTCTTTGCTCAATAAGTAGTCGAGGTGCCTATAGCCATCATATAATGGATTTATAAAACAAACATCTTAGTTTTCAAAAAATAAGTAGGGGCAAGGGAGAGAAATTAGATGAATGGAGAATTTTTCAGCAGGCATTTTAGTCTTGAAAAAGTTAGTGAAGGAATTTATGCCGCCATTGCAAAAGAGGGCGGTGGTTCAGTAGGCAATGCTGGCTTTATTGATTTAGGGGACCAAACAATTGTGTTTGACACATTTAATACGCAGCAGGCTGCTGAAGAATTGAAATCTATCGCAACAAAGATAACAAACCGCCCCGTCACCTTTGTTATTAATAGTCATTGGCATGGAGACCATATCCGCGGCAATCAGGTTTTCCAGGACAGTACGATTATTTCTAGCCAACTTACTTACGAAAAAATAAAGGATCTCCAACCAACACGAATCAGGCAGCAGATAGATAATATACAAGATCTTACAAATTATATTCATTCATTAAAAGCGCAAATGAGGAAAACCAATGATATTAAGCTAGCGCAAAAAATAAGCTTCTTAAGCGAAGTAGAAACCTCACTACCAACATTAGAATTAGTCTTGCCGAAGCAAACGTTTAAAGAGGAAATAACGTTTCATGGAACAAAAAGGAGTGCGAAACTCTTTACTTGGGGAGGAGGACATTCCTACTGTGATGCGGTTCTCTTTATTCCAAATGAAAAGGTAATATTTATGGGGGACTTGTTATTTGTAAATTCTCATCCTTCATTTTTTGAGGAATCCAACCCTGAGCAATGGATTCAAATTTTAAAGAAAGTAGGAAGTCTTGATTTTCAAAAAGCTGTACCTGGCCATGGCCCAATTGGAACAAAAAAAGACCTTTTAGAAGTAAGCGATTATATCGCCGAGATGATTCAAATCGCAATCACAGCTAATTTAGAGGAAATTCTTATACCATTTAAATATCAAAATTGGACTTCTCCGGAGATTTATCAGCAGAATTTTCAAAGCCTAAAGGAGCTTTACAGTTAGAAGGAGTAAACAACCATTTGGTTCGGGGCAGTTTCAAGGTGAACCGGATCAAAAAAATGTTAGTTTAAATTAAAGAATTGCCCGCTATCTTTGAGTTATTTAAAGTTAGCGGGCAGTTCAAAATATCTTGCGGTTACTATTCTTACCCTTATGAAAACTACCTCAATGTAATCAAGACCGTTTCCTTCGTTCATTTTCTGGAAAAAGAAAATAGGAGATTAATCCTGAAAATAGTGCAGCTCCTATTGCAATGATTAATCTAATTCCTAATTGTATTTCTGAAAAGTCCTTATTAAGCATCCAAAGGGCTACAGCCATAACGATTATCATGATTGGAATGACAACTGTAATTCTTTTCGGTTTCAATTTTTCACTCCCCTTCTTTCCTCTTTTTTACCTAAATATTATTATACAAGAAACAAAGACGGGTAATGAGTGATTGTGCGTCCAATATTTTGAGATTGTAATGCGCAACCTCACTCCAAATCATCTGTCACATCATGTCCACGACCATCTTCTACTATTTTCCCTATCAAACAAACGTTTAATTAAAACAGTTGAAATCCTTGATATATAAGCCTTTCAACGTCCAAAACCATTTCCTGTGATCTAGTTGTTCAAAGACAAATAAAAAGCCATTCCGCTGAAAATGTTGGGAATGGCTTTTTCGTATTAACGTTCCTTCCTTGTTGTAAAATCGGGTATGAGCCAATAGATAAGCAATCCGGCAATGGTAGCGTAGGCGATACCATTATGGGCATACCCAACTCCGATGATGAAGATAATTGCAACGATGACCAAATTTTTCATATTAGCCAGACTCACTTTTTCCTCAATGAGGTGACGGATGCCCATTGCAGCAATCATACCAAACAACAGGATACAGATGCCGCCCATCACTGCAACTGGAATGGATTGAATAACAGCTCCAACTTTAGCGAACAAGCCAAGAAGAATCGCAATAACCGCAGCGCCTTGAATAATCCTACTGGAAAACTGGCGTGTGATGGCTAGAACCCCTAGGTTTTCCGCATAAGTGGTTTGCGCAGGTCCGCCGATGAAGCCAGAGATTAATGTTGCAATGCCATTCCCCCATAGAATGCTTGAAAATCCCGGATTCTTTGTCACATCTTTTCCTGTAATCTCATTTAGCACAAACATATGTCCAAGGTCCTCGATGATGGTAACCAGGGCTATCGGCGCCATTCCGAGGATTACGACCCACGTGAATTCCGGCATGACAACATGTGGAAGAGCAAAAGTCGGTGCAGTTGCAATTGTATGAAAATCAACAAATCCACGCACCGCTGCATATGCATACCCTACTGCAAGACCGATGAGGAGCGGAAAGAGCCGGATCACCTTTGTGCCAGCAAGCGTTGCGATGACTGCTGCCAGAAGGCTGACGATAGCGACATCCCAATTGGTCGAAGCCATGCTGGTCACCGCCGTGGTTGCTAGCGAAAGACCGATAATACTTACTACAGGTCCGACGACAACTGCAGGAATTACCTTGCGAACTTTTTCAAAACCAACAAAGGAAATAATCATAGATACAATGGCATAAACAATGGAAACGCTGATAAGACCTGCAACGGCTTGACCCGGTGAATGTAACTCCCCGACATATAACGCAAGTGGAGCAATAAAGGCAAAAGATGAACCTAGATACGTGGGAACCTTTCCGCGTGTAATAAGATGGAAAATCAATGTTCCTAAACCACTGGCAATAAGTGCACTGCCTGGATCAAGACCAGTTAGTGCCGGCACCAAAATTGTTGCACCAAACATCGCAAACAAATGCTGGAATGATAATGGGATTGCGCTCAAAAATTTTTTCAATCGTTTTCCCCCCCCTTTAATTGTCCCTTCATATATCATATATTTCTACTATCTATTTTTAGAATTAATTTGTAAAGTATTTTCTGTATATTTAGATTTTTTAAGAAAAGAAAAAGCCGCAAACGGGATTAGGTGAATAGGGTTTGGTTAAGTTATTCTGTCTTTATGTTAAACTTGAGAAGATAAGGAGCACTGGGAAAAAGGGAGAGAACGCAATGTTACAATCACTGATTTTTGATATGGATGGAACTCTATTTCAAACAGATAAAATTTTAGAATTATCACTCGATGATACTTTTAACTATTTGCGGTCACTAAATAAATGGGATACAAAAACCCCTATTGATAAATACCGTGAAATTATGGGTGTGCCATTACCAAAAGTATGGGAAGCTTTGTTACCTAATCATTCCATTGAAGTAAGGGAACAAACTGATGCATATTTTCTAAAAAGATTAGTTGAAAACATAAGAACGGGGAAAGGTGCTTTATATCC
This sequence comes from Neobacillus vireti, assembly GCF_001026695.1. Classification (GTDB taxonomy): domain Bacteria; phylum Bacillota; class Bacilli; order Bacillales; family Cytobacillaceae; genus Neobacillus; species Neobacillus vireti. The sequence goes on along the minus strand of NZ_LDNB01000014.1, from coordinate 1,942 downwards.
TAATGTAAAGGAAGTTTTCAGTTATTTAAAAGAGAATAATTGTTCAATTTACATAGCGAGTAATGGTTTAACGGAATATTTAAAAGCAATTGTGAGTTATTATCATTTAGATAATTGGGTTACTGAAACATTCAGTATTCAACAAATACATACGCTTGATAAAGGAGATTTAGTTAAAACAATTTTAAAAAAATATAATATAAAAAAAGCAGCAGTGGTCGGAGACCGTCTATCCGATATAAATGCAGCTAAAGATAATGGTTTAATTTCAATTGGTTGTAATTTTGATTTTGCACAAGCAGATGAACTCGCCCAGGCTGATTTGGTAATCGATGACTTAATTGAGCTAAAAACAATATTACCTAAAATGAAAAATAGCTTATTGACCTAATACGCTCTTAATATAAAGGAATCCAGCCGTTTCTTTGAAGAAATGGCTGTTTGAGTTTTAACAAGCACTGAAGAGTAGGGGGCTGACACCACTCAACCCGTTTCCTAGACGACAAAAAAAGTAGAGATACTTTGCTCTCTACTACTACGTTTTAAAATATGGCTCCGCAGGTAGGACTCGAACCTACGACCGATCGGTTAACAGCCGATAGCTCTACCACTGAGCTACTGCGGAACAATATAAATATAAATTTATGATACCTAAATGGACTCGAACCATCGACCTCACGCTTATCAGGCGTGCGCTCTAACCAGCTGAGCTATAGGCCCCAACGGTAATGATTGGAGCGGGTGATGAGAATCGAACTCACATCATCAGCTTGGAAGGCTGAGGTTTTACCACTAAACTACACCCGCGTGCTTAAATTTGGAGGCAACACCCGGATTTGAACCGGGGATAAAGGTTTTGCAGACCTCTGCCTTACCACTTGGCTATGCTGCCACATTATAATTAATGGGGCGACTGATGGGAATCGAACCCACGAATGTCGGAACCACAATCCGATGCGTTAACCACTTCGCCACAATCGCCATAATGGTGGAGGGGGACGGATTCGAACCGCCGAACCCTGAAGGAGCGGATTTACAGTCCGCCGCGTTTAGCCACTTCGCTACCCCTCCACAAAAGAATATTTCATATAAAGATGGCTCAGGACGGAATCGAACCGCCGACACAAGGATTTTCAGTCCTTTGCTCTACCGACTGAGCTACTGAGCCAAAAAAAAGATAATTACCTACAACAAGTTTGTACAAATCCTTTGCTCAAAAGAACTTTCGTTCTTTCTCGCAGATTGCCACAGTAGTTTATTCGAAGAAGTAAGCAATCTGCTCTACCGACTGAGCTACTGAGCCACAGAAAGAATATATATCAACGGCAATGAATCTACCTGGATAAAAAAAATGGCGGTCCGGACGGGACTCGAACCCGCGACCTCCTGCGTGACAGGCAGGCATTCTAACCAACTGAACTACCGGACCATATTGCGGGGACAGGATTTGAACCTGCGACCTTCGGGTTATGAGCCCGACGAGCTACCAGACTGCTCCACCCCGCGACGATAAAAATTATATTAAATTTTGCCCATGCTCATTGTTTACATGGACTGTATCAATCTCAGTAAGCCTATTCAAGTAGCAGCTCGATTGATACAACTCGCAGTTAATTCATTGAAGCAATGCTCGTTGCTCCACCCCGCGACAATAAAAATTAAATAGTAATAAAATATGGAGGAGGAAGAGGGATTCGAACCCCCGCGCGGTATGACCCGCCTGTCGGTTTTCAAGACCGATCCCTTCAGCCAAACTTGGGTATTCCTCCGAATAAAATGGAGCCTAGCGGGATCGAACCGCTGACCTCCTGCGTGCAAAGCAGGCGCTCTCCCAGCTGAGCTAAGGCCCCATGTTAAAAATTTATTTTTCGACTGGTCGGGAAGACAGGATTCGAACCTGCGACCCCTTGGTCCCAAACCAAGTGCTCTACCAAGCTGAGCT
>NZ_LDNB01000013.1 GCF_001026695.1 Neobacillus vireti | reverse complement strand
TTTATAAAAAAACTAAAAAATATTGTTTGTTGACGTTTTTGTTTGTTTAGTTTTCAAAGAACAATTTCTCGCATCACTCGTAAGCGACTTAATAAATATATCATCTGCAATACCCAAAGTCAACACGTTTCTTATTCTTTTACTATAATTATTTTTAAAAAATTTGATGACACTTTAAAAGCTGAAAAAAAAAAGAAGCACACATATGTATGCTCCTTTATATTGCCTATTCTTCATCCTCTGGTGTGTTGATATCTTGACCTTCATCAACTGGCATTACTTCTTCCTCACCGTTTTCAGTCTCTTGTGGGTCTTCCTCTTCTTTTTCCACCTTTGCGACTGTTGCCACAAATTCATTTTCACTTTCTTTCATACTGATGAGTTTAACACCTTGCGTGTTCCGGCCCATCTTAGAAATTCCAGCTACATCAATACGGATAAGAACCCCGCCAGTTGTAATCAGCATCAGATCTTCTTCACCTGTTACAGCTCTCATTGAAACAAGAACGCCATTTTTCTCAGTTACATGGCAGGTCTTTATTCCTTTACCGCCACGTCCTTGGATACGGTATTCGGATGCAGGCGTACGTTTACCATAGCCATTTTTAGTGACAATCAGGACATCATTATCCTCTTCTAAAACTTCCATTCCCACCACTTCATCACCAGGATCAAGGGTAATCCCTTTAACACCCGTTGCGGTTCGTCCCATCGACCTTACATCCGTCTCAGGGAAGCGGATCAACATGCCATTCTTTGTACCAATAATCATATGCTTGCTGCCATCAGTTAGACGAACGGAGATTAATTCATCCCCCTCACGCAGGCTCAAGGCGATAAGACCATTGTTCCGAATATGAGCGAATGATGTTAACGGAGAACGTTTTGAGATACCTTCTTTTGTGGTAAAGAATAACGACCAATCATCCACGAATTCCTCAATAGGAATGATCGCATTCACCCATTCGCCTTTTTCAATGCCAAGAAGGTTAATAATCGGTATCCCCTTCGCAGTACGGCTGAATTCCGGAATTTCGTAGCCTTTTGAACGATAGACCTTCCCTTTGTTTGTAAAGAAGAGAATCGTATCATGTGTCGATGTCGTAATTAATTGCTCAACGAAATCATCTTCATTCGTTCCCATTCCTTGGATACCGCGGCCTCCGCGTCTTTGTGCACGATAAGTGGAAACCGGAAGACGCTTAATATATCCATTGTGTGTTAACGAAATAACAATATTTTCGCGGGGAATTAAATCCTCGTCTTCAATATTTTCTAACCCGCCGGTTACAATCTCTGTTCGGCGTTTATCATTGAAGCGCTCTTTAATTTCTAGTAATTCTTCACGAATAATTTCAAGGATTTTTTCTTCATCAGCTAAAATTGCCTTTAACTCAGCAATAAGCTTCATCAAGCTTTGGAATTCGTCCTCTATTTTTTCACGTTCTAATCCTGTTAAACGCTGCAGGCGCATATCCAGGATGGCCTGTGCTTGCTTCTCAGATAGATTAAATTGTGTCATTAAGCCTTCACGGGCAATATCCGTTGTCTGTGAATTTCGAATGAGGGTAATGACTGCGTCTAAATTATCTAGGGCAATTCTTAAGCCTTCTAAAATATGGGCACGAGCTTCGGCTTTACGCAATTCAAATTCGGTTCTCCGGCGTATAACCACTTTTTGGTGGTCTAAGTAGTGAACCAAACATTGTTTAAGATTCAGCACCTTTGGATGTCCATTCACAAGTGCCAATGTATTGATACCGAAACTAGTTTGTAAAGCTGTTTGTTTATATAAATTATTTAAAAGAACATTGGCATTGGCATCTTTACGAACCTCGATCACAATTCGCATCCCTTTACGATCGGATTCATCTCTTAAGTCTGTAATGCCTTCAATTTTTTTATCGCGGGCTAATTCGGCAATTTTTTCAACCAATTTCGCTTTATTTACTTGATATGGTAATTCATTAACGATAATGACTTCTTTACCGTTTGATTTTTGTTCAATTACTACTTTTGCACGTAGAGTTATCGATCCTCTGCCTGTTTCGTATGCTTTACGAATACCACTTCGACCAAGAATTAACCCAGCTGTTGGAAAATCTGGGCCGGGAATAATTTCCATTAACTCTGCAATCGTCATTTCAGGGTCTTTGGATATAGCTAAAACGCCGTCAATGACTTCTCCAAGCTGATGCGGCGGTATATTTGTCGCCATCCCAACAGCAATCCCGGTTGTCCCGTTAACTAGAAGGTTTGGAAAACGGGCGGGCAGTACAACTGGCTCTCGTTCTTCACCATCGTAGTTATCTTGATAATCAATGGTATCTTTATTTAAGTCTCTTAATAATTCCATTGAAATCTTTGACATTCTCGATTCTGTATAACGCATCGCCGCCGCACCGTCTCCGTCGACAGAGCCGAAGTTTCCGTGGCCATCGACGAGCATGTAGCGATAGTTAAAATCCTGTGCCATTCGAACCATTGTTTCATAAACTGCAGAGTCACCATGGGGGTGATATTTACCAATAACATCCCCAACGATACGAGCAGACTTTTTATACGGTTTATCCGCATGGATGCCAAGGTCATGCATCGCATATAAAATACGGCGATGAACGGGTTTTAGCCCATCACGAACGTCTGGAAGGGCACGAGAAACAATAACACTCATCGCATAGTCAAGGAAGGATGAACGCATTTCCTGACTAATATTAATCTCCTTAATTTGAGGATTGGATGTTTCAGACATATTGATTACCTCCCTTCACTATTGTTATATATCTAAATTCTTAACGTATTGTGCATTTTCTTCAATGAAGTTACGGCGCGGTTCTACCTTTTCACCCATTAACATATCAAAGGTTTCATCTGCCTCGATGGCATCTTCAAGACTAACCTGGAGCATGCTTCTTTGCGCAGGATCCATCGTTGTATCCCATAATTGTTCAGGGTTCATTTCCCCCAAACCTTTATACCGTTGGATATTAGGCTTTGGTGCAGCCGGCAGCTCTGCGAAGATCCGCTCCAACTCTTTGTCATTATAGGCGTACTCAATTCGTTTGCCTTGTTGAACTTTATAAAGCGGCGGCTGGGCAATATAAATGTAACCCGCTTCAATAATTTTTCTCATAAAACGATAAAAGAACGTTAAAAGGAGCGTCCGAATATGTGCCCCATCCACATCGGCATCTGTCATAATAACAATTTTATGATATCGTGCCTTAGCGATATCAAAATCTTCTCCAATCCCTGTTCCGATTGCAGTAATCATCGCTCTCACTTCGTTGTTAGAAAGAATTCTATCCAGTCGTGCCTTTTCCACATTTAGAATTTTTCCTCGAAGCGGCAGAATGGCTTGGAAATGGCGATCACGGCCTTGTTTTGCCGACCCGCCAGCGGAATCCCCCTCAACGATATACATTTCACTTTCAGCAGGATCCTTTGATGAACAGTCAGCCAGTTTCCCAGGTAAACTGGAAACCTCTAATGCACTTTTCCTGCGGGTTAATTCCCTTGCTTTCTTGGCTGCAAGTCTTGCACGTGCGGCCATTAAGCCTTTATCGACAATTTTCCTAGCTACAGTTGGATTTTCTAACAAAAACTTTTCAAATGTGCTCGCAAACACGGTATCTGTAATCGCCCTGACTTCAGAGTTTCCAAGCTTCGTCTTCGTTTGTCCTTCAAATTGCGGGTCAGGGTGTTTGATTGACACAATGGCTGTGATCCCTTCTCGAACATCTTCCCCTGAAAGATTTGTATCATTTTCTTTAAATATGCCATTTTTCCTTGCATAATCATTAATGACTCTTGTCAAAGCTGTTTTAAAACCTGATTCGTGTGTACCGCCTTCATATGTGTGGATATTATTTGCGAAGGAGTAAATGCTATCTGTATAGCCCTCGTTATATTGGAGGGCAACTTCAACACTAATTCCGTCACGTTCTCCTTCCACAAAAATCGGTTCTTCATGAATAACCTCTTTAGTACGGTTTAAATGCTCAACATAGGATTTAATTCCGCCCTCGTAGTAATATTCATTTTGTTTATTTTCGACGCGTTTATCTTCAATCGTGATTTTGATGCCGCGATTTAAGAATGCCAGTTCACGAAGACGAGTGGCGAGAATGTCATATTCAAACTCCAATGTTTCGGTGAAAATTTCGCCGTCTGGTTTAAAGTGGGTAATCGTACCTGTTTTGTCAGTAGTTCCGATTACACTTAACTCAGAAACTACAACGCCTCGTTCAAATTTAATTTGGTGAATATTGCCGTCACGATGGACGTAAACTTCAAGTTCGGTGGAAAGGGCATTTACAACCGATGCACCAACGCCATGAAGACCGCCGGAAACCTTATAACCTCCGCCGCCAAATTTACCGCCGGCGTGAAGCACAGTCATGATGACTTCCACTGCAGGCCGTCCCATTTTTTCCTGAATGCCGACTGGAATCCCGCGGCCGTTATCCTTAACCGTAATGCTGTTGTCTTCTTCAATAATGACATTAATTTCGTCACAGAAGCCAGCGAGTGCCTCGTCAATACTATTATCAACTATTTCCCAAACAAGGTGGTGGAGACCCTTACCGCTGGTTGAACCAATATACATACCAGGTCTTTTTCGAACAGCTTCCAGTCCTTCTAACACCTGAATCTGATCGGCACCGTATGATTCTTCTTCGATTGCTTTTTGTTCCATAGTCATGCTTGTTCACCTGCACCTTCACAAAACTAATATGGTGTTTCTGCCACCATTTACAATGAAAAATATTTAAAGGACTATCCCTGTATATTCCTTTGAGCTGAACGTTTCTTTAATGTTCCAGAAGCAATTGGGGATAAATAAACCTTGTCGTATGTAATAATGACCGACTTAAAAGGGCTTTTGGACAAATTAACTAACTTTGCTTGATGGCGTTGTAAGAACTCTTCAATTAGGTTTGAATGGTTTACACTCTCTTTATCAAGTATTGAAATGATATCCTTCGCCCGTATGTTCAAATCTTCCCCAATATGAATATACATGCTCCACCTCAATTAACGTTTTACTATTGCACCTGCTTCAACAATAAATGTTGAGGCTTCTTTTAATGTTTGATGATGGATTCCCTCTACACTTGTTGTTGTCACAAACGTTTGGACTTTTCCTTGAATGGTATTAAGCAAATGGGATTGGCGATAATCATCTAATTCCGATAATACATCGTCAAGCAGGAGAATAGGATATTCTCCAATTTCATTGTGGATTAATTCAATTTCAGCAAGTTTGACTGATAGGGCGGTTGTTCGCTGCTGACCTTGGGATCCGAATGTTTGCACATCCCTGCCATTCACAAAAAATAACAAGTCGTCACGATGAGGGCCAAAAAGGGTTGTACCTCGTTCGATTTCCCTTGTTCTCACCTTAGCAAACTTTTCCATAAAGCTTGCTACCATCTTCGACAAATTTTGCCCTTCTAATACCTCAACTGAAGGCTTATAGGTAATCTCCAGTGATTCCAGCCCTCGTGAGATCCCTTGATGAATTGGTTTTGCCCAATTTTGCAATAAACGGAGGAATTCAAACCTTTTTGTCACAATCTTTACGGCTGTTTGAATAAATTGCTCCGTTAATATTTCGAGCATCGTCTGGTCCGTTTGTTTTTTTATCTGCATCATTTTTAAATAATGATTACGCTGCTGAAGTATTTTTTGATATTGACTCATATCATGTAAATAAATAGGGGATACTTGCCCGATTTCCATATCGATAAACCGTCTTCGTATTTGCGGGCTGCCTTTAACGATGTTAAGGTCTTCAGGTGCAAACATAACCACATTCATATTGCCGACATATTGACTTAACCGTTGCTGCTCAATATGGTTACATTTGGCCTTTTTTCCCTTTTTGGAGATAACCAACTGCAGCGGTAAAGAGCTGTGCTGCTTTTGAACTCTGCCCTCTATTTTAGCATACTCTTGGTCCCAGCGGATAAGTTCTTTATCATTCGAGGTCCGGTGTGACTTTGCCATCGCTAACACATAAATAGATTCCATCACATTTGTTTTTCCTTGGGCGTTTTCGCCTAGGATGACATTTACTTTATTTTCGAATTCAATGAATAATTCTTGATAATTCCGGTAATTTTGCAGTGCTAACTTTTCTATATACATGGCAAACATCCTTTAGCTACTCGGTTATCACAAACTCCCCAAAGCCGGCAATTTGGACTTTGTCGCCTGCACGAAGCTTTCTTCCTCTTCTTTGGTCCTGTTCACCATTTATTACTACTTCATGTTCACTTAAAAACCATTTTGCCATACCGCCCGTTTGAATTACATCAGCCAATTTCAGAAATTGCCCCAATGTAATATATTCCGTGTTCAGCTTAATTTTTTCAGGCACACTCGTCACCCTCATTTCTAAAATGGTCTCAATACTTTATTTTACTAAACTATTCGTTTAGATACAAAGAAAACTAAAAAGAAATTGTTTTAAAAATAAACCAAGCCGCCAGTATAAGGCGGCAATGGAGGAATTCTTTAATTTTAGGCTGTGTTAAAAGTGAATGTTGATTTCCGTTCCAGGCGCGAGCGGTTCGCGGGGCGGGCGGTGAGCCTCCTCGGCGCTAAAGCACCTGCGGGGTCTCACCTGTCCCGCTGCTCCCGCAGGAGTCTCGCGCCTTCCACTCCAATCAACATTGTGTTCAAAATCAACAATGTTCTTTAACACAGCTTAATTTTAATAGGTTCTGACGGGCAAAATGAGCTGTAAAATTGTTTCGTCATGCAGGGGACGAATAACAAAAGGACGCATGGCTCCGGTAAAACTCACTTTTATATCTGTTCCTTCAAGTGCTTTTAAGGCATCCATCATGTATTTTGCGCTAAAGGAAATTTTCAATTCCTCTCCCTCGATTGATTGGCTTTGAATCTCTTCAACAACCTTTCCAACCTCAGGGGTATTTGACGATACTTCGATGATATTGTCGGTAATTGTTGAAAACTTAACGACATTGTTTCTTCCTTCACGTGCAAGCAGGGAAGCACGGTCAATTGCCTGGAGGAATTCTTTCGTATTAACCGTGATTTCCGTTTTACTTTCACTTGGAATCAATCTAGATGTATCAGGATAATTGCCTTCTAACAATCTAGAGAAAAATAATAAGTGCTTTGCTTTAAATAAAATTTGATTTTCGGTAATGACAATATCAATTAATTCATTTGTGTCATCAATAATCTTACTTAACTCATTCAAACTTTTGCCTGGAATGACGATATTGTAGCTTTCATTCATTTCCGTTTCAATTTTCGCTTTACGGAGCGCCAAACGATGGCTGTCTGTTGCAATACAGCTTAAATCCCCATTTTCAATCTTCCAGTTTACACCTGTCAAGATGGGCCGTGTTTCTGAGGTGGACACCGCAAAATGGGTTTGTCTGATCATTGCTTTTAATAGATCTGTCGCAATATGAAATTTATTATTTTCTTCAATTTGCGGCAGGTGAGGGTACTCCTCTGCATCCAATCCGTTTAGGTTAAATTCCGATTTCCCGGAACGAATCACGGTTTGTAGTGATCCTAAGATCTCGATTTCCACAGAATCAGTAGGGAGTTTTTTGACAATTTCACTAAAGAATTTAGCTGGAAGTACGATAGCGCCAGGTTGTTTGATTTCGACAATTTCATCCCCAGCTTCCTCTTTAGGAATAAAGGATTCTATTGAGATATCTGAATCACTTCCGGTTAGGGTTACCCCCTCTGCGGCTGCGGTAATTTTAATTCCCGTTAAGATTGGAATCGTTGTTCTTGAAGTTACAGCCTTCATAACATCTTGGACACTTTGCACCAGGCGGTCTCGTTGGATTATAAATTTCATTTTTTATCCTCCTTGTGAGCATATTTTTAAAAGCATGAACATATAATATTATTTTTTTAAAAAAATAGTAGAAGTACTAGTAGGCCCTGTTAGTATGTGGATAACTACCTGTTATCAATAGAAACACAGTCTATCCACATGTGGACAGACTGTGTACAGATAGGTAAAAGTTATTCACAATAATATTAGATTTTCAACAGGTCATTCAGTTCTTTCATTTGCTTTTGGAACTGTGAATCTGTTTGAAGGAGTTTTGAAATTTTTTCATGGGCATGGATAACGGTTGTATGATCGCGTCCGCCAAATTCTTCTCCTATTTTAGGCAAAGAGTGATCGGTTAATTCGCGCGATAAGTACATGGCAATTTGCCTTGGGAAGGCGACAGACTTTGTCCGCTTTTTTGCCTTGAAATCCTCAAGTTTAATACTATAGTGCTCACCGACAATCCGTTGAATCTCAAGGATCGTTATCACCCGTGGTTTAGAGCTTGGAATGATATCCTTCAGTGCTTCCGCAGCCAGATCGGCATTGATGTCTTTATTTATTAACGATGAATAGGCAACAACGCGGATGAGTGCACCTTCTAGTTCACGAATATTGGAATCAATTTGATTGGCAATATAAAGCATCACTTCGTTTGGAATATCTAAGCCTTCTGCCCGTGCCTTTTTCCGGAGAATAGCAATTCTTGTTTCTAAATCCGGAGGCGTGATATCGGTAATTAGGCCCCATTCAAACCGTGAACGCAGACGGTCCTCCAATGTCGGAATTTCTCTTGGCGGCCGGTCACTGGAGATAATAATTTGTTTGCTTTCCTCATGCAGTGCATTAAACGTATGGAAAAATTCTTCCTGGGTTGATTCTTTTCCAGCTAAAAACTGAATATCATCAATTAGCAGGATATCCACGTTTCGATATTTATTGCGGAAACTTTCCGCTCGGTTGTCACGAATCGAGTTAATGAACTCATTTGTGAATTTTTCCGATGATAAATAGACAACTTTTGCAGACGGGTTATGGTCTAAAACGTAATGACCGATCGCATGCATTAAGTGTGTTTTCCCTAAACCTACGCCTCCATAGATAAACAATGGATTGTATGCTTTAGCCGGTGCTTCTGCAACAGCAAGTGAGGCAGCATGAGCAAACCGGTTGCCAGAACCAATAACAAACGTATCAAACGTATATTTCGGATTTAATATGTTTGGCGGGAAATCGGCGTGATCATCGTCTCTTTTTGCCCTTTTTGGAGGTGTTGGCTCGTCTTGGTTTTCCTCTTTTTGATTTTGCGGAATAATAAACTTCACCGAAAGTTCTTCTCCAGTGATTTCGTAAAGAATTCCCGAGATTAACTGAGAATAACGCTCTTCCAGCCAATCGCGTGCGAATTCATTGGGGGCGGTAATGACAAGCAGATCGCCTTGAAGGGCATGAGCCTTTGTCGACTTAAGCCAGGTATCAAAGCTAGGCTTGCTTATCTTCTTCTCAATATTGCCCAGCGCTGCATTCCAAAGATCCGCAATATTTTCCAACGAATATCCCTCCTTTTTTCTTTCTTTTTATTTAAAAAATTGTCCGAAATTATTTAGAGTATTTTCTTCTCCACCCGGTAACCTAATCAACTAAAGTTCCATGAAAATAGCTGTCATACAACAGGACACAGCCTAGTAATTTATAAATATACAATAACATTAATGGCAGTTCAGGTTGTGGAAAAAGTATAATAAGGAAATAAAGTGGAGTTTCGACAATATCCACCGCTTGTGGACAAGTTTCTACAGAGCCATAGAATAACATGTCCACATGTTATCCACAATCTGTGGATAACATTTATTTAGGATAAAGTTATTCAGAGTGAAAACACAAATATAATATCAAATAATAGCAATAGGTGCAATGGTTTTTCTTAGTTTATCCACAACTGTAACATTGTGTGTATAAAAATTGTCCACAAGGGGTTTGTCTGTGAAAAACTTGTCAATAACCTGTGTGAATAACGCAAATCCTGTCGATTTATTATCCACAGGCATAAAAGTGGAAGCACGAAGTTCGCTACCGCTGGAGCTGGAGTTGGACAATTTTTTAAAAAAATGAAGTTCTGGAAATTTACTTGGATCAAGTTCAAAAAAATAAAAATGGGAAACAATAATTGGCAAGTGGTTGACAACTTTATGCTGACGTCTTTATAATAGTCTAGACTCTGTTTAATTTAAGAGCTATTCCTCAGGGAGGTGTCATATAATGAAAAGAACATATCAACCAAATAGTCGTAAACATAGTAAGGTTCACGGTTTCCGCAGTCGCATGAGCTCAGCAAATGGACGTAAGGTTCTTGCTCGTCGTCGTCAAAAGGGAAGAAAAGTATTATCAGCTTAGGCCACTGCAACGTCAGTGGTCTTTTTTCTAATCCGTCTGAGGGTGTTATGATGAAAAAAGAGTTACGAATAAAAAAAAATAAAGAATTCCAAGCTGCCTTTCAGAATGGAACTTCATTTGCCAATCGGCAATTTGTTGTCTATTCATTAAAAAAAGAGGACCAGGACTTTTTTCGCATCGGTCTGTCTGTCAGTAAGAAGATTGGCAATGCTGTGACTAGAAACAGGATCAAAAGGTATGTTAGACAAGCTGTTTTTGAGTTGAAGGATCAGTTAGCAGCCGGGAATGATTATGTGATTATTGCCAGGAAACCAACGGCCGAAATGGACTTTTTTGAGGTGAAAAAAAGTATCACCCATGTCCTTAAAGTGGGTAAGGTCCTAAAGAAAAGCAGATGAAGGCAAATGTTTACGATTTAGTCAAAATATAGCTCCGTTATGAAGACAATTCATTTGAAAAAATGATAAAATACCAATTAGAAAACGGATACATATAGTTTTTGATAACAGATATTTTTTCAGGTAAGTAGACGATCGTGAGGAGGAAAATTTGGTTGAAAAAGCGAATATTACTTTTATTCGGCATGCTTTCTGTATTCTTTCTTTTAGCAGGATGCAGTGAGATTAAGAAGCCGATTACGTCGGAGAGCACAGGTTTTTGGAATGAGTACATTGTCTATCCATTGTCCTGGCTGATTAAGGAGGTTGCTCATTTTCTAGGAGACAACTATGGCTTTTCGATTATTGTCGTTACGATTTTAATTCGATTAGTTCTATTGCCGCTGATGATTAAGCAGACAAAGAGCTCAAAGGCGATGCAGGCCCTGCAACCAGAAATGAAGGCACTGAAAGAAAAATACAGCTCTAAAGATCAAAAGACACAGCAAAAGCTGCAGCAAGAAACAATGGCGCTGTTTTCTAAGCATGGCGTTAATCCGATGGCAGGCTGTTTCCCATTAATCGTGCAAATGCCAATTTTAATTGGTTTTTATCATGCCATTTCTAGAACACCAGAGCTTAAAGTAGGAACATTCCTTTGGTTTGAGCTTGGTCATTCAGATCCATATTATATTTTGCCGATTGTTGCAGGTATCACTACGTTTATCCAGCAAAAAATGATGATGGCTGGTCAGCAACAAAACCCGCAAATGGCGATGATGCTATGGATGATGCCGATTATGATTGTCTTTTTCGCGTTTAGTTTCCCAGCAGCTCTTTCATTGTATTGGGTTGTCGGAAATATATTTATGATTGTACAAACCTATTTTATTAAAGGACCGGATTTGCGGGCAACGGCAACCGGTAAAGCGGGTGAAAAGAAGTGAAACAGATAACTGCTACAGGACAAACTGTCGAAGAAGCAGTAGAATCAGCTTTAGTTCAATTACAAACAACAAAAGACCGCGCTGAGGTAGACATCATAGACGAAGGAAAAAGAGGGATTTTCGGTATTTTTGGTTCACGTCCGGCAGTCGTCAAAGTATCAGTCATCATCGATCCACTTGAAGAAGCAAAGAAATTTCTTATCCAAGTGAGTGAACAAATGGGAGCTCCGGTGGAAATCGAAATCAAACGTGACGGCAAACAGGTTCACTTTGTGATGACGGGGGAAAAGATTGCTCTTTTGATTGGAAAAAGAGGTCAAACACTAAATTCGCTGCAATATTTGACTCAGCTCGTTATTAATCGTTTTTCCAATCAATATTTAACGGTTATCTTGGACGCTGAGGATTACCGCAATCGACGCAGCGAAACGCTTATTCAATTAGCACACCGACTGGCGCTAAAGGCTGTTAAGTCAGGAAAAGATGTGCCATTAGAACCAATGCCATCCTATGAGCGTAAAGTGATTCATACCGCTTTAGCCGAAAACAAACGAGTAAAAACATTTTCAGATGGCTCTGAACCACATCGATTTATTGTTATTACACCAGTGAAAAGGTAAATTTTTTATAAAAAAGACATCCAGCTTAAATTTAAGCAGGGTGTTTTTTTTTGCCCGATTTAAGTAATTCACCTGTCGACAACTTTGTTTCATTTCTTGTTTTATTGTTATTCACATGTGGATAAGTTAAAATAATACAAGGATACCATCAGGTTGTGGATAATTTACGGTAGTAAAAATAAAAAGTCATGTGGTATTCTAGTAATTTGGAGAAAAAGTTATTTATTATATATAGATGAATTTTTTTATTTGTGAGGTGAAGTGAGGAAAATGGAATTTGATACTATTGCAGCGATATCGACGCCGATGGGTGAGGGTGCCATTGCGATTGTCCGTTTGAGCGGCGATGAGGCAATCCCAATTGCAGACAAGCTATTTAAGAGTATAGGGGGAAAGAGGTTAGCTGAAGTGGCAACCCATACGATTCACTATGGCCATCTGGTTGATCCGAAAAGCGGCCAAGTGGTGGAAGAGGTAATGGTCTCTGTCATGAAAGGACCGAAGACGTTTACGAAAGAGGACGTAGTTGAAATAAATTGCCATGGTGGACTTGTTTCCGTGAATCGGGTATTACAGCATGTATTAACGAATGGTGCGAGACTTGCTGAACCCGGTGAATTTACGAAACGGGCTTTTTTAAATGGACGGATTGATTTATCGCAGGCAGAAGCGGTTATGGATTTAATCAGAGCGAAAACAGACCGGGCGATGAATGTGGCTCTCGGGCAGATGGACGGACGGTTATCGAAGCTGATTAGAAGGCTCCGCCAGGAAATCTTAGAAATCCTTGCTCATGTTGAGGTGAATATCGATTACCCGGAATACGATGATGTCGAGGAAATGACCCATAAAATGCTTAAAGAAAAGGCTCATTTTGTTCGTGAGGAAATAAATAAGTTGCTGCAAACATCACAGCAAGGGAAAATTTTACGAGAAGGTCTGTCTACTGCCATTGTCGGGCGCCCAAATGTCGGGAAATCGTCGTTATTAAATAGTCTTGTTCAGGAAAATAAAGCAATTGTTACTGATATTCCTGGAACAACGCGTGATGTGATTGAAGAGTATGTCAATGTCCGCGGCGTCCCGCTCAGACTATTGGACACGGCCGGTATCCGGGAAACGGAAGATATCGTCGAACGGATTGGTGTCGAGCGCTCCCGTCAAGTATTGAAAGAGGCCGACTTAATTTTGCTGGTCTTGAATTACTCTGACAAGCTTAGTGTTGAGGATGAGCATCTTTTTGAGGTCGTCAAAGGGATGGATGTCATCGTTATTGTTAATAAAACGGACCTGCCGCAGCAAATTGATATGGCCCGGGTTCATGAATTAGCAATGGAACATAAGGTTGTGACGACATCACTATTAGAAGATCGCGGTGTTGATGAACTGGAGGAAGCAATTGCTTCATTATTCTTTGCTGGTTCGATTGAAGCGGGAGATATGACCTACGTTTCCAACAGCCGTCATATTGCATTATTGCACCAAAGTCTCCACGCAATCGAAGAGGCGCTTGACGGAGTGGAAATGGGCACACCGATTGATATCATCCAAATAGATTTAACGAGAACATGGGAGCTGCTTGGCGAAATCATCGGCGACAGCGTCCATGAAAGTCTAATTGACCAGTTATTCGCACAGTTTTGTTTAGGGAAATAGAAAAGCGGAAGCGCCCTGTTCAGCGGCGTATGGCCTGGAGCGCTCCAACTGAGATAAAGGAAACACGAAGAGCCGGAGGCGATTCGATGTTGACTTATCGTAGGGCGGAGAGCGAAGGACATTAGCCGCTAGGGCGCTGAAGCTGGACAATTCTCAAAGTCCAAAATTTTATACTTTTTATCTTTGAAGAAAAGCGGAAGCGCCCGTTTGCGGCGCTGGAGCTGGACATTTTATTGTTTAACGCAATTTTTTCCGTTTGTACGGAAAAGGAGGAAATACTTTGCTATACGAAGCAGGAAATTATGACGTCATTGTCATTGGTGCCGGCCATGCTGGCTGTGAGGCGGGCCTTGCGGCGGCACGGCTTGGCGCAAAAACATTAATGATTACCATCAACTTAGATATGGTTGCCTTTATGCCATGTAACCCATCTGTCGGCGGTCCGGCAAAAGGGATTGTCGTTCGGGAAATCGACGCCCTTGGCGGCGAGATGGCAAAGAATATCGATAAAACATATATCCAAATGCGGATGCTGAACACTGGTAAAGGGCCGGCAGTCCGCGCCCTAAGAGCACAAGCTGATAAATTTGCCTACCAGCATGAAATGAAAAAGACTTTGGAAGAAGAGGCCAATTTAACCTTAATCCAGGGCATGGTCGAGCAATTAATCGTCGAGGACGGTGTTTCTAAAGGCGTCATTACGAAAACAGGTGCTGTTTACCGTTCAAAAACAGTTATTATTACGACAGGAACATTCTTACGCGGCGAAATTATCCTTGGCGAATTAAAATATTCGAGCGGTCCGAATAACCAGCAGCCATCGATAAAGCTGTCGGAGCATTTAGAGGAGCTTGGATTCGAATTAGTGCGGTTTAAAACAGGGACACCGCCACGGGTAAATAGCAACACGATTGATTACAGCAAGACGGAAATCCAGCCTGGTGATGAAGCGCCACGCGCCTTTTCCTATGAAACAACCAAATATATTACCGACCAGCTGCCATGCTGGCTGACCTATACAAATGACCGAACCCATCAATTAATTGACGCAAACCTTCATCGGTCACCGATGTTTTCCGGAATGATTAAAGGGACAGGACCAAGATATTGTCCGTCAATTGAAGATAAGGTTGTTCGGTTTAATGACAAGCCGCGCCATCAGATTTTTCTCGAACCTGAAGGACGGAATACAAAAGAAGTCTATGTACAAGGATTATCAACAAGCCTGCCGGAAGACGTGCAGCAGCAAATCATCAAAACGGTTCCTGGCCTCGAAAATGCCCAAATGATGAGAGCCGGCTATGCGATTGAATATGATGCGATTGTACCTACACAGCTATGGCCAACGCTGGAAACAAAGGTTGTCAAAAATTTATATACAGCAGGTCAAATTAATGGGACGTCCGGTTATGAAGAGGCTGCAGGTCAAGGGTTAATGGCCGGTATTAATGCCGGATTGAATGCACTCGGCCGCGAACAATTGGTGTTAAGCCGATCCGATGCCTATATTGGTGTGTTGATTGATGATTTAATTACAAAAGGAACAAGCGAACCTTATCGATTGTTAACATCAAGAGCGGAATATCGGCTTTTATTACGTCATGATAATGCCGATCTCCGATTAACAGAGACAGGGCATGAAATTGGCCTAATCCGTGAACAACGTTATCAATCATTTTTAGTGAAAAGGGCAGCGATTGAAGCAGAAAAGCAACGATTATCGTCGGTCATTTTAAAACCTTCTGCCGAAGTCCAAGAACTAATCCGCAGTATTGGCGGCAGTGAATTGAAGGATGGAATCCGTGCTTCTGATTTGTTAAAAAGACCGGAAATGTCCTATGAATTGCTGGAGACTCTTACGAAATCAGATTCTCCTTTGGATGATGAAGTCAAGGAACAAGTAGAAATCCAAATTAAGTATGAGGGCTATATTGAAAAATCATTGCAGCAGGTCGAGCGTTTAAAGAAAATGGAAGATAAGAAAATCCCTGAGAATATCGATTATGATGCAATTTCAGGAATCGCAACCGAGGCAAAACAAAAATTAAAACAAATCAAACCGCTATCACTAGCCCAAGCATCCCGGATTTCAGGAGTAAATCCAGCCGACATTTCGATTCTCCTTGTCTACCTGGAGCAAGGCCGCGTGGCCAGAATCTCAAATGAATAGGAAGATTTATTAATGAATATCGAACAATTTGAAGCGGGTTTAAAGGAAAAGGGGATTCTCCTTTCTGAAAAGCAGCTAGCCCAGTTTGAAAAGTACTATTCAACCTTGGTTGAATGGAATGAAAAAATGAATTTAACCGCAATTACGGAAAAAGCTGATGTGTATTTAAAGCATTTTTTTGATTCGATTACAGCATCGTTTTATTTTGATTTTACCAAGCCCTTTCATCTTTGCGATGTCGGGGCGGGTGCAGGATTTCCAAGTATCCCCTTGAAAATCATTTATCCTCAAATCGAAGTAACGATTGTTGATTCATTAAACAAGCGAATCTCGTTTTTAAATCATCTTGCTAACATATTGGATTTGGAAAACGTCCATTTTGTTCATGATCGGGCGGAAACCTTTGGGGTCAATCCAAACTACCGGGAAAGATTTGATGTCGTAACAGCAAGGGCTGTTGCAAGAATGTCCGTATTAAGTGAGCTCTGTTTACCGCTTGTAAAAGTAGGCGGCCATTTTATTGCCATGAAGGCAGCTCATGCCAAGGATGAATTAGAAGTGGGTCAAAAGGCGATAACTACTCTTGGCGGTAAGGTAGAAAAAGAGTTTACCTTTACGCTGCCATTGGAAGAGAGTGAACGCACAATCTTAATCATTAAAAAAGAAAAACAGACACCAAAGAAATACCCCCGGAAGCCAGGAACACCTGGTAAAATGCCAATTGAATAAAGCTTACAATTTTTAGACAAAAATGTTATCCTAGGGCAGGAAGAATTGGATTGCATAGAGAATAAGTAATAGGGAGTTTCGTAAAGGTGGTGTTGGGGGATGAAGAGTTCGTTTACACGCTTTTTTGGCCTCGGCGATAAGGGAGAACAAGAGGTTGAGCTTGAGAAAGAGCTGGATATCGAACGAAACGAGGAAATAAAAAAAATACCGATTGATCAGATTGTGCCCAATCGATTCCAGCCGCGGACGGTATTTGATGAAGAGAAAATTGAAGAGTTATCGAGAACGATTCATATACACGGTATCATTCAACCGATTGTGGTCAGGGAATTTGCAGTCGATAAATATGAAATTATCGCGGGGGAGCGCCGCTGGCGTGCGATGAAATTACTTGGCTGGGACGAAGCGCCAGCCATTATAAAAAATTTAACCGATACCGAAACGGCATCTGTGGCGCTTATCGAGAATTTACAACGGGAAGAGCTTTCCCCAATTGAAGAAGCCCACGCATACGGGAAGCTGCTGGAGCTTCACAACTTGACACAGGAAGCATTAGCACAGCGCCTTGGTAAAGGGCAGTCGACTGTCGCCAACAAATTGCGGCTTCTTAAATTACCGGAGCCGGTTCAGGATGCCTTATTAAATAAAACCATTACTGAACGTCATGCTCGAGCATTGATTCCATTGAAAGATCCGGAAAAACAAGTGACTCTTTTAACTGAAGTGATGGAACGGAATTGGAATGTTAAGCAGACCGAAGAACGGGTTGCCAGGCTGCTTGAACAAAAGAATGAAAAACCAAAGCCGAAAAGAAAGGCTTTCAGTAAAGATATGAGAATTGCCGTCAATACCATTCGGCAATCATTAACGATGGTAACAGACAGCGGGATTAACCTGGATGCTGAGGAAGAAGAATTTGATGAATTTTACCAATTTACTATTCGGATTCCAAAGAAAAAATAGATAACTATATTCAGGGGAGCACACGACTTTTTGTCTGCTCCCCTGTTTTTGTGTGTTACAATCCCTAATTTTGGGGAAAATGGAATAATTGTTCCAGTCTGAAACACTATATTTATTTTGGAAAAAAAACAACAACCCTTTCATTTCATGATAAAATAGAGGAATGGAATTTTACATTCCTTGTTTTATGATAGAATTGGTGATATTAACGACACTTTTGATAGAATTTGAGAATAATATCTTTTGAGAATTAAAGGGTAGGTGACAACGTGGGCAAAATCCTTGCAATCGCGAATCAAAAAGGCGGAGTCGGTAAAACAACTACCTCTGTCAACCTAGGCGCTTGCTTAGCCTATATTGGAAAACGGGTCTTACTGGTAGATACAGACCCACAGGGTAATGCAACCAGCGGTATCGGCATTGAAAAAGCAGAAGTAGAGCAGTGTATCTATGATGTTTTAGTAGACGATGTCGAAGCAAAAGCTGTTATTAAGCCAACATCTGTTGAAAATTTGTATGCAATTCCGGCTACTATTCAGTTAGCGGGTGCTGAAATTGAATTGGTTCCCACGATTTCAAGAGAGGTCAGGCTAAAACGGGCTCTTGGAGAAGTGAAAGATCAATTTGATTATATTATTATTGATTGTCCGCCATCATTAGGCTTATTGACGATTAATGCGTTAACGGCATCGGATGCGGTGTTAATCCCTGTTCAATGTGAATATTATGCACTTGAAGGCTTAAGTCAGTTATTAAACACGGTCAGACTGGTACAAAAACACTTAAATCAAGACTTGAAAATTGAAGGCGTTTTATTAACAATGCTTGATGCGCGGACAAATCTTGGCATCCAAGTCATTGAAGAAGTAAAAAAGTACTTTCAAGATAAAGTCTATAAAACCATTATTCCAAGAAATGTGCGTCTAAGTGAAGCTCCAAGCCATGGGGAACCAATCATTACCTATGATTCAAAATCCCGCGGTGCTGAAGTGTATTTAGATTTAGCAAAGGAAGTGGTCGCGAATGGCTAAAGGTTTAGGAAAGGGCCTAAATGCTTTTTTCAATGATGTCAGTAAGGAAGAAACTGTCCAAGAGATCAAACTTAAGGATCTGCGTCCCAACCCCTACCAGCCTCGCAAAACCTTTCAACAAGAGTCAATTGATGAATTAAAGGATTCAATTATAGAACATGGAATCTTACAGCCTCTCGTTGTGAGAAAAAGTATAAAAGGCTACGAAATTGTTGTGGGAGAACGGCGTTTTCGAGCGGCAAAGGAAGCGAAGCTCCAAACGGTTCCAGCAGTAGTCCGCGAGCTTTCTGAACAGAAAATGATGGAATTAGCTGTCCTCGAAAACCTGCAAAGGGAAGATTTAAACCCGATTGAAGAGGGACTTGCCTATCAAACATTAATGGAAAAACTGCAGCTGACACAGGAAGAGGTAGCAAAGCGGTTAGGGAAAAGCCGGCCGCATATAGCCAATCACATTCGGCTCCTGTCCCTTCCTGCAAAAATTCAGGAACTGATTTCAGCTGGGAAAATATCCATGGGCCATGGCCGCGCATTATTAGGACTCAGGCAAAAGGCGAATGTGCCAGTTTTAGTAGAGAAGGTTGTTAACGAAGGGCTGAATGTCCGTCAATTAGAAAAATTAATTCAGCATTTAAATGAAAATGTTTCACGTGAAACAAAAAAGCCGGAAAAGAAAAAGGATGTTTTCATTAAAGAAAGGGAACATTTTCTTCGTGAGCGCTTTGGGACAACTGTAAATATTAAACAAAACAAAAATAAGGGGAAAATTGAAATTGAATTTTTCTCTCAAGAGGATCTGGAACGCATTCTAGAAATGCTCAATCAAGAGGAGACTTTATAAACCATCGCACGACGATGGTTTATTTTACTTCTATTGATCCTAGGTTAATATTAATACTATTTCGAAAGGCGAAAAAACACCATGTTTTTACTAGGAACACTTGTAAATGGACTATTAATTATTATTGGATCTTTGATCGGGAAGCTGCTAAACCGCATCCCTGAAGGAATGAAAGTGACGGTCATGTATGCGATTGGACTGTCTGTGATGGTCTTAGGCTTACAGATGGGATTTAAGAGTGAAAATTTCATCATTGTCATCATCAGCCTCGTAGCCGGAGCGGTTATCGGGGAGCTATTAAGATTAGAAGATCGATTAAATGATTTGGGTCAGTGGCTGGAGCGGAAGATTGGTTCAAATGGAAAAGGCAGCATATCAGAAGGGTTTGTGAACGCTACATTAATTTTTGTGATTGGAGCAATGGCGATTCTTGGTGCCCTTGACAGCGGGATTCGCGGTGATCATGATGTTTTGTACATGAAATCCTTTATTGACGGATTTACAGCGTTGATTTTAACGACTACGCTTGGCATCGGCGTGATTTTTTCTGCGATTCCTGTCGTTCTCTATGAAGGGTTAATTGCTTTATTTGCTACTCAGATTGACCGATTTGTTCCTCAGGCATTAATGGACCAATTTATTGTTGAAATGACGGCTGCGGGCGGAATTATGATTTTTGCCATTGGTTTAAACCTTACGGGAATGGTAAAGATAAAGGTTGCCAACCTGCTTCCAGGTATCTTCGTAACGGGAGTAATTGTAACGGGTGTTTATATTGTCAATCTATTTTTCTGATAAACGGAAATAAAAAGAGCGTAAGGTGTCTTAACACTGTGCGCTCTTTTTTAATTCGTCTTCTCTTCATCTAACCATTTTAAGTCGTTCCAGGATAGTTTTGGGTAAAGCAGGCTTGCTTCGTAAATTCCGTTGGCAATTGTTTTGGCCATTTTCATCACAAGATTTAAGCGTGTGTTTTGCAAAACGAAAAACTCCATAAACCCGCTGACATTGACGATGCCAGTGATATGTATATCTCCTACAGCAGGCAGGTCTTTGTTAACGCCTGCTCCCGGCTTCACGGGGCCATTTCCGACCTGGATGTTCCCAACATTTTTTATTCGCCCTAAGCAGGCATCGATTCCGACAATATAAGGATGAACGTGTCTTGTATTGATTTCCGCGATTTTTTCAGCCAGATTCACAGCGTGGATTGGTTTATCCAATGTTCCGTAAACATAAAATGATTTCAGCTCTTTCTCCTCTAAAAGAGTCCCGACAAGTGGTCCTAATGAATCCCCTGTGGAGCGGTCCGTTCCAATACAAACAAATACAATTGGCCGGCTTGTCACTTTAGGAATTGTGGATAGCAGTTCAGCCGCCAGGTTTTCAGCAGCTTGCACATCATCATGAAAAATTTGTTTCCCCGCCCTCCGCTCAAAAAAGCCTGTTTTCAAATTCATGTAAAGTCCTCTCCCACTGTTAATAAGTCTTACTAGTATACGGAAAATCCGGTAAATCTATACATAAGGATTGGAAGAAAAAGAAAAAATCAGAATGCTATCTAGAACAGAAAAAAATTGTTAAAATAGATGTTAATTTAATTGGCTGTTTAGAGGATGGTGGAAAATAAATATGACTGAAAAGGAAATTCAAGAACAAGTCACTAAATTTCAAGATCAAAGTACATGGCTCTCTCTCGGTGAAGGGCTTCTAAAAATTATAGCGATTATCGTCATTGCAAATATCTTAATTAGACTTGGAAAAGTTGCCATTCACAACATGTTTAAAATTAGAAATATCTCGCCGCTCAGCACTTCGGTAAGGCGGGGAGAGACGCTTTCTAAGCTTCTCGATAACATTATTTCATATGTAGTTTATTTTATTGCGTTTATGATGATTCTTTCAGTATTAGGGATTGATGTAAAGGCGCTTATTGCTGGTGCCGGGGTTGTTGGTTTAGCGGTCGGATTTGGTGCCCAAAGCCTTGTGAAAGATGTGATTTCCGGTTTCTTTATTATTTTTGAAGATCAATTTTCAGTCGGTGACCAAATTCGTGTAGGATTATTAGAAGGAACAGTCGAAACAATTGGACTCCGAACAACAAAAATAAAAAGCGGGACAGGTGAGGTTCATATTTTACCGAACGGAAGCATTACCCAAGTAACCAATTTTTCATTAAATAATACCGTGGCAACGATTGATATTGCGATTTCCTATGGAGAAGACATTGATAAGGCGGAAAATGTGATTGGTGAAGCACTACAAAACATGACATTGAAATATGAAGAGTTAACGAAGACGCCTGAGCTGTTAGGGATTCAAACGATAGACCCTGCCGAGATTGTTTTCCGAATTGTAGTTGAAACATTGCCAATGAAGCAATCCGGTGTAACCCGGGGGATTCGGAAGGATATCAAGCTATTATTGGACGAGAATGGCATTAAAGCGCCAGATCCAAGACTTTATATGTACAAAAGTGGTTCCTAGTAATCTAAATAGAAACGGTGGTGGAAAGTATGGAAGAAAAAGAATTTGCCTTAAATGATATTGTAGAAATGAAGAAGCAGCACCCTTGCGGAACAAATCGCTGGAAAATTATCCGTTTAGGAATGGATATTCGGATTAAATGTGAAGGCTGCGCTCATAGCGTCTTGATCCCAAGAAGAGAGTTTTCGCGCAAGATGAAAAAGATCCTCGTCAAGCATGAGGGTGAATAACAAGTAGAAATAGAACGATTGTGTTTAGAGGGGGAAACGATTTTGGCTGAGGTACGAAAGGCGGCCTGTCCGTTGAATTGCTGGGATAGCTGCGGCTTTCAGGTAACAGTAGAAAATAATCGAGTGATGAAAGTGGACGGTGATCCCTCCCATCCAATTACCAAAGGGAAAATCTGCGGCCGGGGCCGGATGCTTGAAACTAGAACCAACTCGCCTGCGCGGGTGCTGCATCCCTTAAAAAAGGTAAACGGGAATTTTGTGCAAATTTCCTGGGAGCAGGCGCTTGATGAAATAGCTGCTAAATTAACGGATATTAAAGAAAAATATCGGACCACTGCTGTCCTCCACAGTCATGATTATGCCAATAACGGCATCTTGAAAAATCTAGACCAGCGCTTTTTTAATTGCTATGGCGGTGTAACTGAGCTGTACGGCTCGCTTTGCTGGGGGGCTGGGATTGAAGCGCAGAAATGGGATTTTGGCAATGCGTGGAGCCATGAACCTGATGATATTTTCAATAGTAAGAATATCATCATTTGGGGAAGAAATGTGGCCCGGACTAATATGCATTTTTACGAAAAGCTTTTGGATGCTAAGAAGCAAGGTGCCAAGCTTTATGTCATTGATCCGCTTTATAACGCGACTGCGAAAATTGCTGATGAATATATAACGGTTAAACCTGGGATGGACGGATTATTGGCAGCTGGAATTATCAAGGAAATGTTAAGGTTAGGCTTAGAGGACCGTGTTTTTATTGAGCAATTTACTCACGGCTTTGCTGATGTAGTGCGGCTGGTTAAGAGCATTTCTTTAGAAAAAATTAGTGAAATGACGGAAGTTGCTTGTGAAGTCATGACAAGATTAGCCCAAGTGTTTGCGGATAAGCCTACGGCAACCTATATGGGTTTAGGACTGCAGCGCTATCAAAACGGTGGTAATACAATCCGCTTAATTGATGCCCTGGCTGCCATCAGTGGGAATATTGGCATTGCCGGCGGCGGGGCTAATTATGCAAATCTCCAGGTTGGGCAAAGCTTTGCCTTTGAGGAATTAACACTTCCGGAACGCCGGCAAAACCATAGGCAATTCTCCATCATGAAGCAAGCGGAAGAAGTGCTTGCCGCGTATGCCCCAGCAATAAAGATGATTATCGTGACCTGCGGCAATCCATTGACACAGGTGCCTGACACCCATTTGGTTGAACGGGCCTTTGCCTCTACTCCGACGCTTGTCGTGATTGACCAATTTATGACGGATACAGCTATGCTTGCCGATTATGTGCTGCCGACGACAACTGCCTTTGAAGAAGAAGATCTCTACTATTCATCGATGTATCATCACTATGTGAATTACGGTCCGAAACTTGTTTCAGCCCCTGGTGAGGCACAGCCGGATTTATGGATTTGGACCGAGCTGGCAAAGCGGCTTGGCTTTGGCGACGATTTTAATTTTTCAAGAGACGAATGGTTTCAGATGGCACTTAAACCGTTAGCGGAAAAGGGGTTGACGCTTGAAAAATTAAAGTCGCAGCATACAATGGAACTTCCGGTTGAAAAAATCCCATGGCATGACCATAAATTCCAAACTCCGTCAGGTAAGTATGAATTTACAGCACAGCAAAAAGGTGGTCAGGGCCGATTAACATTGGCGGTCCCGAATGAATCGAAGTGGGCAAACCCTGAGCTTGCGAATGAATATCCGTATCAGCTGCTCACGATTCATCCGATGCGCTCCAATCACTCGCAGAACTATCACCTGTTTGCTTCAAAGCCTAAATTGAAAGTGGAGATTGCTGCTAATATTGCCGAAGAGCGGGGATTGCAAAATGGTGATTTTGTCAAGGTCTGGAATGACCGCGGCGAAGTAAAGGGATTCATTTCTATTTTAGCGGGTGCGCATCCAAACACAATTAATATCGATGAAGGTATTTGGAGGGAGTTTGGCGGTTCCGTTAATAAACTGACATCAAGCAGAGAATCAGATAATGGCTTTGGGAGCACGTTGTATGATTGTCTTGTAAATTTGGATAAGGATATCCGTCAGTAAGGAAAAATAAGCAAAAAAGAATGTAAAAAGGCTGTCCATTGGACAGCCTTTTTACATTCTACGGTCTGCAAGTTACTTAAATTGTGGGATTTCAAGCACTAGTTTATAAGAGTCTAATAAACTATATATATTGTTGATTTGGTTTACTTGCTTCGCAGCCCAAGCTATATCTGTGGCATATTGATGGGACGCATAGCCGTTTTTCGTTACTGAGCCTGGGTTCCATCTCATTTTATAGAGTGTGTCTTGACCTGCATTTATGTACCCATTTTCAATAAATTGTGCTCCGCCAATAATCGCTGCTTCAGGTGTAAACCAACCGGCATTATAGGCAAATTGGGCACCGCTGTTAAGAGCAGAGTGATCATAAGCACCAATTCCATACATATTGTAAACGGTCTTTCCATTAATTTGTACACCTTTTGCAAGCTGTGATGTACCATTGCCTGTCTCTAGTAATGCATGGGAGATTAAATAAATTTCATTAATCCCAGATGTGTCTCCAGCGGTAATAAAGGCGGATGCTAAACCTTGTAGAATACCTTTTCCCGAGAGAATTCTTTCATTTACCTCCCCTGCATCAATATTTGCTGAAGCGGATAGCTTAAGGAATTGCAGGGAATCAACAGTATTACTAAGAAAATTGTTAGGGTCTACAAAGTGGGCAACATCTTCAGGACTAGCATTGACCCATGCCTTATTATACTTAATTTCATACCAAGTGTTTCCAGCTGCGTCTTTAACAGTCGAAAGAATTTGCAGGGAATCTTGGTTATTCACTTGCCCGACGACCCAATAATCCGTGCCGGCGCCGCCTCTAACATTCAACCCCGTCCCATTTACGTTTCCGCTAGTAGGAGTAGTAACAGTAACGGCATCGGTGCTAATGTAGGTTTTGTACTTTTTATCTGTTTGCGGGTTCACAGCCATTTGTTTTTTTGTTAGGTCATTTAAGCTAATATCGTAGCTTTTGTATACTTTTTCAATGGTGCCTTTTGTTGTATTCGGATTAAATGGTGCTGTTTTCGATAAGTATTGGGAACTGACATAGCCGGTTTGTCCATTGGCGGTTACCCTTGACCAGCCATTTTCTTCTGAATGAACAGTGACAATAGTCCCTCTCGCAAGTTTTGTGATGATTGCTGCACTAGTAGAGGCGGCCGTGCGCAAATTTAAGCTGGAACCATAAATTACATCTATATATTTTGTAACTGTCTCTACATTAGCTGAACCTGATTTATTATCTGGTGCGTTTTCCTCACCAGCAGCCGGTTTTGTTTCAGATAGATATTCCGAGCTCACATAGCCGGTTTTCCCATATGCTTCTATTTTCGACCAGCCATTTTCCTCAGAGTAAACAGTGACCTCCACCCCACGGGCTAATTTGACGAGGATGGATGCATTTGTTGAAACACTATTGTACATACTTAAAGTGGAGCCCAAGCTCACATTGACAAACATCGTTTTGCTTGTTTGCTGTTCCTCTTTTGGAGGAGCAGGGTTTGATTTAGACGCGGAAAGGAATTCCGAGCTCACATATCCTTCTACTCCGTTTACTTGTATCTTTGCCCAGCCGTTTGACTCTGACTGTACCTTTACTTCCGTTCCACTTGACAGCTTTGTGAGAATGGCTGAACTGGTTGAAGCACTTTTTCTAACATTCAGGCTCGAGCCCTTGTTTACATTCACATATTTTGTTGTTATTTGCTGAGCGGGAGGAACGGTACCAGAACCAGTATTATTATTAGAGGCTGGAATAGTAGCCACTAAAAAAGCAGAACTGACATAACCGGTTTTTCCATAGGCCTCAATCTTAGCCCAGCCCCCAGTTTCTGAATAAACCTTAACCGCGGTGCCTTTTGCAAGGCCAACGATTATAGAGGAACTATTGGAAGCGCCATTTCGCATATTTAATGATCCGCTAGCAACATTTACATATTTAGTCACCACTGCTGCTGGTGGGGAAGTCGCTGAACCATTTGGGTTTTGTGCGGATAAAAAGCTTGTACTGACATACCCATCTTTACCATTGGCGGATACCTTGGCCCAGCCGTTTGCTTCCGAATAAACGGTTACCGCTGTTCCTTTTGAAAGACTAGTGACGATAGAGCCGCTTGTAGAGGCAGTTGATCGTAAATTTAATGACCCGCTTGTAACATTTACATATTTGGTAATTGCTGCAACTGCGGGATAACTGGGCTTAACTGTTGGATTTGCGGATGATAAAAAGCTTGTACTGACATACCCATCTTTACCATTGGCGGATACCTTGGCCCAGCCGTTTGCTTCCGAATAAACGGTTACCGCTGTTCCTTTTGAAAGACTAGTGACGATAGAGCCACTTGTAGAGGCAGTTGATCGCAAATTTAACGACCCGCTTGTAACATTTACATACTTGGTTATTGCCGCAGCAGCGGGAGAACTAGGCTTCACTGTTGGATTTGCGGATGATAGGAAGCTTGTGCTGACATACCCATCTTTACCATTGGCGGATACCTTGGCCCAGCCGTTTGCTTCCGAATAAACGGTTACCGCTGTTCCTTTTGAAAGACTAGTGACGATAGAGCCGCTTGTAGAGGCAGTTGATCGTAAATTTAATGACCCGCTTGTAACATTTACATATTTGGTAATTGCTGCAACTGCGGGATAACTGGGCTTAACTGTTGGATTTGCGGATGATAAAAAGCTTGTACTGACATACCCATCTTTACCATTGGCGGATACCTTGGCCCAGCCGTTTGCTTCCGAATAAACGGTTACCGCTGTTCCTTTTGAAAGACTAGTGACGATAGAGCCACTTGTAGAGGCAGTTGACCGTAAATTTAATGACCCGCTTGTAACATTTACATATTTGGTTGTGAATGATAATTGACTATTTACAGTTATTTTAGCTGAAGTGGATCCGGCCGCATGAACCACTTCTTCAAATGCTGCAGTAGATAAAACAGCAAAACAAAAACCAGGAATAATTGCCTTTTTGATAACATTTCTAGATTTCTGTGGTCCTTTTGTTTTTATACTCTCTTGTGATAACGGTATCTTGTTCATTAATCCCCCTCCAAAGTCTATTAAACTTTAAATATGTATTCATTTCCCTATGATACTAGAAAAATATTATAATAAATTTTACCATATTTACTAAATTAATGTGAGGAATTTGTAGAAAGATGCCGAAATGAACCTAGTTGTACTAGTTCTTGTCTTTTTTCAGACGTATGTCTATAATTGTGGAGGACTTGTCTAATGAAAACATTTGGACTAATTTTAATTAATATAGATTAACTTTTTTAGAGGAGTGAAGTATATGGCATTGACAGCCGGTATTGTAGGATTGCCGAACGTTGGAAAGTCTACTTTATTTAATGCAATTACCCAAGCTGGTGCAGAATCAGCGAATTACCCTTTCTGTACGATTGACCCGAATGTCGGAATTGTGGAGGTTCCTGACCACCGCCTGCAAAAATTAACGGAACTCGTGCAACCGAAGAAAACCGTGCCAACGGCATTTGAATTTACCGATATTGCCGGGATTGTCAAAGGCGCAAGTAAAGGAGAAGGGCTTGGAAATAAGTTCCTTTCTCATATCCGTCAAGTTGATGCCATTTGCCAGGTAGTTCGCTGTTTTGCCGATGAAAATATTACCCATGTATCCGGTAAGGTTGACCCGATTGATGATATTGAAACCATCAACCTTGAGTTAATCCTTGCCGATATGGAATCAGTAGAAAAAAGAATTGGCCGTGTTGAAAAATTGGCAAAGCAAAAGGATAAGGAAGCAGCAGCTGAATTTGAAGTCCTTGCGATGCTGCGTGATGCCTTTGAGGCTGAAAAACCCGCACGTACGGTTGATTTTACCGAAGAACAAATGAAATTGGTAAAAGGACTGCATCTGTTAACGATTAAGCCTGTACTTTATGTAGCAAACGTTAGTGAGGATGATGTAGCAGATCCATCAGAAAATGAATATGTTCAAAAGGTTCGTGAATTTGCTGCAGCAGATAATGCAGAAGTAATCGTCATCTGTGCCAAGATTGAAGAAGAAATTGCGGAGCTTGAAGGCGAAGAAAAGCAGATGTTCCTTGAGGAGCTTGGCATTGAGGAATCCGGTCTTGACCAATTAATCCGTGCTGCATACCATTTACTCGGGTTAGCTACCTACTTTACCGCAGGTGTACAGGAGGTTCGGGCTTGGACATTTAGAAAAGGCATGAAAGCACCGCAATGTGCCGGCGTTATTCATTCAGACTTCGAACGCGGCTTCATTCGTGCAGAAACAGTGTCCTACGATGATTTACTCGCAGCCGGCAGTCACACTGCAGCAAAAGAAGCAGGTAAAGTTCGTTTAGAAGGAAAAGAATATGAAGTAAAAGACGGCGATGTCATCCACTTCCGTTTTAATGTATAAATATTTCTGCCCTGCAATTTTTGCAGGGCTTTTAATATTTAGCAGGTAAAATCCTTTTATAAAATTTACAAACTTGTGAAGGACATTGCATTTTTCTTATACCTGTGCTATAATTTCAACTTGTGAGTAATGAATAATTGCTCCTTGCCCATTCGGGCCGTTTAGACCAAAAGGAGGTGACTGTGATGAATAAGTACGAAATCATGTACATCATCCGCCCAAATATTGAAGATGAAGCGAAAAAGGCTCTTGTTGAGCGTTTCAACACAATTCTTCTTGACAATGGTGCGGAAACTGCTGAAACAAAGGATTGGGGTAAGCGCCGTCTAGCATACGAAATCAACGATTTCCGTGACGGATACTACCAAATCGCTAAAACAACATCTTCAGCTGCTGCAGTACAAGAGTTTTCTCGTCTTGCAAAAATCAGCGAAGATATCATTCGCCATCTTGTAATTAAAGAAGAAGCTTAATATTAATATAAAAATTTTTCTGGTGCAGAATGTTTCAGATGAAACATGCGCCGAAAGAAAAGGAGTTGATTCTGATGATAAACCGTGTCGTGCTTGTTGGCCGTTTAACAAAAGACCCTGAATTGAAATTTACTCCAAACGGCATTGCCGTTGCTACCTTTACTCTTGCAGTAAATCGGCAATTTTCAAATCAGCAAGGTGAACGTGAAGCAGACTTCCTTAACATTGTTGTGTGGCGTAAGGCTGCTGAAAATGTTGCAAACTTCCTGAAGAAGGGCAGCTTAGCAGGTGTAGACGGCAGAATTCAAGTTCGTACGTACGAGCAAGATGGAAGACGTCAATATTTTACTGAGATTGTAGCAGATAGCGTTCAATTCCTTGAACCTAAGGGCTCTTCTGGCGGAGGCGGTGGAAGAAGCAACGATTATTACGGAGCTCCTCCAATGGAACCACAAGGTAATCCATATGGCAGCAGCAATCAGAATCAACGCCAAAATCAGAACCAAAACCAAAATAAAGGTTTTACCCGAATGGATGAAGATCCATTTGCCGGAAATGGTCAAATCGACATCTCTGATGACGATCTGCCATTTTAAATCAAACCTTACTCAAACGTTAAGATAAAAAACATAAAGGAGGGAATTTTCATGGCAGGAGGACGTAAAGGCGGACGCGCGAAGCGCCGTAAAGTATGTTATTTCACAGCAAATGGCATCTCTCGCATCGATTATAAAGATGTGGATTTACTCAAAAAATTCATCTCTGAGCGTGGAAAGATTTTACCACGTCGTGTAACTGGTACAAGCGCTAAATATCAACGCAAACTAACAGTTGCAATCAAACGTGCACGTCAAATGGCATTACTACCATTCGTTGCAGGTGAATAATAAATTGTAGGCAGCAAGGGCCACGCCCTTGCTGTCTTTTTACATTTAATAAATTGAAAGCTACAATAAGGAGATAGGGTTAGAATATTAGGGGGGAAGAAGTGAAAAATGTTCGTAAATTAACAGAAGGTGCCATCCTCTTAGCGGCATTTACTGTTCTGCTATTAATCACCATATACATACCGCTTGTTGGAGCCTTTTCAAACTTGGTCTTACCGCTGCCGTTCATGTTGTTTGCGGCAAAAAATGAGCTGAAAAATATAGTGGCCTTCTTTCTAGCGGCTATATTCCTTTCATTTCTTGCCGGTTCATTCTTGGGACTTGGCTTAATGCTACTTTATGGGACAATCGGAGTGATCATCGGGTTTATGCTTCAAAAAAATAAGAGCCGAACATCGATATTAATAGTAAACTCGCTGATCTTTATGGCGGGACTTGTCATTTATTATGTAATTTCTGTCGCCTTTTTTAAGTTAAATATCATTAATGAGCTGACTGCAGCATTAAATGACACCGTCAATAATTCTCAAGATCTCCTTAAAGCTCTGGGGCAAGAAGATCAAATTGAACTGATAAAAAAACAAAATGCCGACCTGCTTAAAATGATTGAAACGCTGGTCCCGTATTTTTTAATTATGATGTCAATTACGGCTGTCTTTATTATCCAGTGGGTCAGCTTTCCAATATTAAAGCGATTTGGTGTGAGTGTTCAGCCGTGGGGCAGTTTTCGCAATATGTCCCTGCCTAGAAGTCTTCTATGGTACTATTTAATTGCCTTGGGAGTAAATATACTGGCCCATCCCCAAGAAGGAACCTATCTATATACGGTCGTCACTAATGCGACTTATATATTGAATATGTTTTTGTTATTTCAAGGTCTTGCGTTTATTTTTTATATTTTTTATCAAAAGTCCGTTTCCAAGGGTTTCAACGCCCTTGTGGTAATTCTTGCTTTCATGATTCCGATTGTTCATTATATAATATTAATGTTAGGGATTTTAGATATCGGATTTGATTACCGCAAGCGTTTTAAGAAGAAAGAGTAAGACTTGTGACAAGGAGCTGAAAACTTTGCCGGCATTTTTAGAAAAGCGGTCAATACGTTACCCCTTTTACGGGTTAATAGGCGTTACAGTGGTCGTGCTCATTGTCCTGTCCTTATATAATTGGATATTAAGTGCTGCCGGACTGTTACTCATGTTTTTTCCTATCTACTATATGTTTGTCATTGACCATCGCCAGAGAGTGGAAATGGAAGAGTACATCACAACACTTTCTTACCGGGTAAAAAGAGTGGGCGAAGAAGCACTTTTGGGGATGCCCATCGGAATTATGCTTATTAATGATGAGTATAATATTGAATGGACAAATCCCTTCCTCGCCTCTTGTTTTGATGAGGACACACTTGTCGGAAGGTCTCTGTATGACGTAGCAGACCCATTAGTTCCGTTAATTAAGCAGGAGGTAGAAACAGAAGTCATTACCCTCTATGACCGGAAGTTCCGCGTCATCCATAAACGTGAAGAACGGCTGTTATACTTTTTCGATGTAACAGAACAAACAGAGATTGAGAAAATGTATCATGAAGAACGGATCGTTATTGCAACGATCTTTCTAGATAATTATGATGACTTAACTCAGGGAATGGACGACCAGATGCGCGGCAGCATCAATAATTTAGTTACATCAATCCTGAATAAATGGGCAACAGATAATGGAATTTTCTTAAAAAGGATTTCCTCGGAACGATTTATGGCTGTTTTTAACGAAGGAATTCTCCATATGCTTGAAAAGGGGAAGTTTGCCATCCTTGATGAAGTGCGCGAAATGACCTCAAATCAGAATGTCTCGTTTACCTTGAGTATTGGGGTTGGAACAGGTGTCTCGTCCTTACCTGAATTAGGTGTCTTGGCACAATCAAGTCTCGATCTGGCCTTAGGCAGGGGCGGGGATCAAGTTGCGATTAAACTGCCAAATGGGAAAGTGAAGTTCTTTGGCGGCAAAACAAATCCAATTGAAAAACGGACAAGAGTTAGAGCAAGGGTCATCTCCCATGCCTTGAAGGATTTAATTACTGCAAGTGATAAAGTGATTATTATGGGTCATAAAAACCCTGACATGGATTCGATTGGCTCAAGTATTGGAATTTATAAAGTAGCGCAAATGAACCGGAAGGAAGCCTATATCGTTGTTAATACCCAGGAAATCGACAATGCTGTCAAGCGATTGATGGCTGAGATCCGCCAACAAGAGCAATTGTTTGCTCATTTTATCGGACCTGATGAGGCGCTTGAAATTGCCACGGATAAGACGCTGCTTGTTGTTGTTGATACCCATAAACCTTCTTTGGTCATGGAGGAACGGCTATTAAACAAAATTGATCATGTTGTGGTGATTGATCATCATCGCCGCGGCGAAGATTTTATTGAGGGTCCATTGCTCGTGTATATGGAGCCATATGCCTCGTCTACATCGGAGTTAGTAACAGAGTTTTTGGAATATCAGCCGAAACGAGCTAAAATAGAGATGATAGAAGCGACGGCGCTTTTAGCAGGAATCATCGTCGATACAAAAAGCTTTACATTACGAACCGGCTCAAGAACATTTGACGCCGCCTCCTACTTGAGGGCACACGGTGCTGATACCGTTCTCGTGCAAAAGTTTTTGAAAGAAGACGTAGATACATATATCAAAAGGTCGAAGCTGATTGAATCAGTAACTTTTTACCGTGAAGGGGTTGCGATTGCTAAGGGCACTGAAGATGATCTTAATGATCAAGTGATTATTGCCCAAGCAGCGGATACATTGTTATCGATGGACGGTGTCCTAGCTTCCTTTGTGATTTCAAAACGCGGCGAAGGAGTTATTGGTATTAGTGCGAGGTCCCTCGGAAACATCAATGTCCAAGTGATTATGGAAAGCTTAAAGGGCGGCGGTCACTTAACAAATGCGGCCACCCAGCTGGCAGGGCTGTCAATTGAAGAAACGGAAGCACAATTAAAAGCAGCGATTGATGATTATTTTGAAGGAGTGAAAAAGGAATGAAAGTAATTTTTCTCAAGGATGTTAAAGGAAAAGGAAAAAAAGGCGAAGTAAAAAATGTGGCGGATGGCTATGCACAAAACTTCTTAATTAAGCAAGGTTTGGCAATTGAAGCAAGTAACTCGAATATCAGCACATTAGAGGGGCAAAAAAAGAAACAGGAAAAGGTAGCTGCTGAAGAACTGGCTGAAGCGAAAAAGCTGAAAGAAACATTGGACCAAACGACTGTTGAGTTATCAGCAAAAGCTGGTGAAGGCGGCAGACTATTCGGTTCGATTACTACAAAGCAAATTGCTGAAGAGCTACAAAAGAAAACAGGGATTAAAGTTGATAAGCGGAAAATGGAATTAACAGATGCCATCCGCACCCTTGGCCATACGAAGGTTCCAGTGAAGCTTCATCATGAAGTAGTTGCAACACTTACTGTTGCGGTAAAGGAAATAAAATAAGATAAAAATTTGCCAGTTCAATTTCTGGATAAACATGATAGAATAGACAAAGTAAGCAACGGGATGTGATCGGTTTTGACTGGTCACTTTTTTCTTTATAAGATATGATATTTTTAAATCATCCTCTCACATAGGAGGTTTTGAATAGATGAGTGATTTATATGCGGACCGCATGCCGCCGCAAAATATTGAAGCGGAACAAGCCGTTTTAGGGGCGATTTTTCTAGAGCCTTCTGCGTTAACATTAGCTTCAGAAATATTAATTCCTGAGGATTTTTATCGTGCCTCCCATCAAAAAATCTTTAATGTCATGTTGAAGCTAAACGATGAAGGTAAAGCGGTTGACTTAATTACAGTGACAGAAGAATTGGCAGCGGCCAAGCTGATTGAAGATACAGGCGGGGTTAGTTATTTAAACGAACTGTCGGGGTCGGTTCCTACTGCCGCAAATATAGAGTATTATGCTAGAATCGTAGAAGAAAAGTCTTTACTTAGAAGGTTAATTCGTACGGCAACAGGAATTGCCACTGATGGATATTCGCGTGAGGATGAAGTCGAAGCGCTTTTGAGCGAGGCTGAGAAAAGTATCCTTGAAGTTGCTCAAAGAAAGAATGCCGGTGCCTTCCACAGCATTAAAGATGTCCTCGTTCGGACGTATGACAATATTGAGGAGATGCATAAACGCGTTGGCGAAATTACAGGTCTTGAGACTGGGTTTGTTGAGCTTGACCGGATGACAGCAGGCTTCCAGCGCAATGACTTAATTATTGTTGGTGCCCGTCCTTCTGTTGGTAAAACAGCATTTGCCCTCAATGTTGCGCAAAATGTGGCCAAAAAAACAGGTGAAAACATTGCCATCTTTAGTCTTGAGATGGGTGCTGAACAGCTTGTCATGCGTCTTTTATGTGCCGAAGGAAATATCGATGCCCAAAGGCTTCGTACCGGGTCACTGACAGAGGATGATTGGGGTAAGCTGACGATGGCTATGGGAGCCTTATCAAATACGGGAATCTATATTGATGATACCCCTGGCGTTCGCGTCGGTGATATTCGCTCTAAATGCCGCCGCTTAAAGCAAGAGCATGGCTTAGGGATGATTTTAATTGACTATTTGCAGCTGATATTAGGAAGCGGTCGTTCTGGTGAAAACCGTCAGCAGGAAGTATCGGAAATTTCCCGCTCGCTTAAGCAATTAGCTCGTGAGCTGCAAGTCCCTGTTATTGCTCTTTCTCAGCTTTCCCGTGGTGTCGAGCAGCGTCAGGATAAACGCCCGATGATGTCCGATATTCGTGAATCAGGAAGTATTGAGCAGGATGCCGATATCGTTGCCTTCCTATATCGTGACGATTACTATGATAAGGAATCAGAGAATAAGAATATTATCGAGATTATCATAGCTAAGCAGCGTAACGGTCCGACAGGCACGGTTTCGTTAGCATTTGTGAAGGAATATAATAAATTCGTCAACATCGAGACGCGTTATGACTCTCCTCCAGGAGCATAACGCCGATATGAAAAGTCAGCCTAAATCTAAGGCTGGCTTTTTTTTATTTTGGCTGTGTTAAACCACATTATTGATTTTGATCACAATGTTGATTGGACGTGGATACAGCGAGACTCCAGCGGGAGCAGCGGGACAGGTGAGACCCCGCAGGCGCGCAATTCGCCGAGGAGGCTCACCGCCCGCCCCGCGGAAAGCTCGCGCCTGGAACGGAAATAAACATTCACTTATAACACAGCCTTTATTTTAATAGATTGCTATATTTCACGAACATAATTTTATATTTAACTATAAAATGTTCGTGTTTAGTTTGATTAATGGTAGAAAAATTGCTAAACTAATGAAGTGATAAGAAAAGCGCTGAAGCTGGACAATTTTCGAAGTCGAAATTTTCCTTTCTTATCAGAGTAAATAAAGTGGTAAAAACTTTGGAGGTGCCTTAATATGTCATCAGTAGTGGTAGTTGGTACGCAGTGGGGAGACGAAGGCAAAGGAAAGATAACTGACTTTTTGTCTGAAAATGCAGAAGTAATTGCGCGTTATCAAGGTGGAAACAACGCAGGCCACACCATCAAATTTAACGGAGAAACCTACAAATTACACTTAATTCCATCAGGGATTTTTAATAAAGAAAAAATTAGCGTAATCGGCAATGGAATGGTTGTTGATCCAAAAGCACTGGTTACGGAATTGGCTTATTTACATGAAAAAGGCGTTACAACTGAGAATCTTCGGATTAGCAATCGTGCCCATGTGATCCTTCCGTATCATTTAAAATTGGATGAAGTGGAAGAAGAAAGTAAGGGTGCTAATAAGATCGGTACGACAAAAAAGGGAATCGGACCTGCCTATATGGACAAGGCCGCCCGTGTCGGTATCCGGATTGCTGATTTGCTTGAGCGCGATGTGTTTGAGGAAAAACTTGAGCGGAACCTCGCTGAAAAGAACCGCTTATTTGAACGGATTTATGAGACAACTGGCTTTAAGAAAGAAGAAATCTTAGATGAATATTTTGAGTATGGACAGCAGATTAAGCAATATGTCTGCGATACATCTGTGGTGTTAAATGATGCTCTAGATGACGGTAAGCGGGTGCTCTTTGAAGGTGCCCAGGGCGTTATGCTTGATATTGACCAAGGCACGTATCCGTTTGTTACATCTTCTAACCCAGTTGCCGGCGGAGTAACGATTGGTTCAGGTGTTGGTCCATCGAAAATAACTCATGCCGTTGGCGTTTGTAAGGCATACACATCCCGTGTCGGGGACGGTCCGTTTCCTACTGAATTA
The DNA here is from genome assembly GCF_001026695.1 of Neobacillus vireti. Taxonomy (GTDB): domain Bacteria; phylum Bacillota; class Bacilli; order Bacillales; family Cytobacillaceae; genus Neobacillus; species Neobacillus vireti. The sequence goes on along the minus strand of NZ_LDNB01000013.1, from coordinate 183,115 downwards.
AATGATGAAACAGGAAACCGCATCCGTGAGGTTGGACGCGAATACGGTACTACAACAGGACGCCCGCGCCGTGTCGGCTGGTTTGATAGCGTCGTTGTCCGTCATGCCCGCCGTGTCAGCGGGTTAACCGATCTTTCCCTTAATTCGATTGACGTCTTAACCGGTATCGAAACTTTGAAAATATGTACGGCCTATCGCTATAAAGGTGAACTCATTACAGAGTATCCAGCGAGCTTAAAGGTATTAGCGGAGTGTGAACCTGTATATGAGGAGCTTCCAGGCTGGAATGAGGATATTACAGGCGTTAAATCATTAGATGAACTGCCTGCCAATGCCCGCCATTATATTGAGCGTGTCACCCAGCTTACAGGAGTTCCGCTGACCACATTCTCTGTCGGCCCAGATCGAAACCAAACAAACGTCGTCCGCAGCCCTTGGAGACAGATTTAAATCAAGAATGAGAGGCCCGCATCTTGGCGGGCTTTCCTCTTTGAATATGAAAGGTTTGCGAGGGATGGAAATTGTGTGATTTGACGATTCGCAAATAAAACTAAGTAATTCGCAAATAAAAGGTCTGGATTCGCAAATAAAGCCAGGTAATTCGCAAATAAAATGGACTTATTCGCAAATAAACTAGATTGCGTCCCTAAATAAGTGATTCTGACAGAACTTTTTGCCCTAAAAATATTTTTTTCTGCAGTTTTCCCGTTTTACCCCACCATTCGAACAGAATATCAACGAAAAGCGCATGTTTAATTGGCAAAATTGGATTAAATTAAGCGGAAGTTTAGATAGAAACTATATTTTAAAAAATATTTTAAAAAAAGTATTGCCTTAAATCTATTATCCATGCTATTATAAAAAGCGTCGTCACAATACGACAAATTACAGCACTTATAGTACGAGCCATTAGCTCAGTTGGTAGAGCAGATTGCGGACTTCAATGAATAAGCTTCCGCGTGCAATCTGCGAGAAATTCCGCAAGGGATTTTGAGCATCCGGCAGAAGTCGAAGTTTAGGAAACAATTATAGTACGAGCCATTAGCTCAGTTGGTAGAGCAGATTGCGGACTTCAATGAATAAGCTTCCGCGTGCAATCTGCGAGAAATTCCGCAAGGGATTTTGAGCATCCGGCAGAAGTCGAAGTTTAGGAAACAATTATAGTACGAGCCATTAGCTCAGTTGGTAGAGCAGATTGCGGACTTCAATGAATAAGCTTCCGCGTGCAATCTGCGAGAAATTCCGCAAGGGATTTTGAGCATCCGGCAGAAGTCGAAGTTTAGGAAACAATTATAGTACGAGCCATTAGCTCAGTTGGTAGAGCAGATTGCGGACTTCAATGAATAAGCTTCCGCGTGCAATCTGCGAGAAATTCCGCAAGGGATTTTGAGCATCCGGCAGAAGTCGAAGTTTAGGAAACAATTATAGTACGAGCCATTAGCTCAGTTGGTAGAGCAGATTGCGGACTTCAATGAATAAGCTTCCGCGTGCAATCTGCGAGAAATTCCGCAAGGGATTTTGAGCATCCGGCAGAAGTCGAAGTTTAGGGAACAATTATAGTACGAGCCATTAGCTCAGTTGGTAGAGCATCTGACTTTTAATCAGAGGGTCGAAGGTTCGAGTCCTTCATGGCTCACCATTTTTAATAATATGGCCCCTTGGTCAAGCGGTTAAGACACCGCCCTTTCACGGCGGTAACACGGGTTCGAATCCCGTAGGGGTCATTGGTTTTGGTCTGGTAGTTCAGTTGGTTAGAATNCGCCACGCCATATTTTGGCTCAGTAGCTCAGTCGGTAGAGCAAAGGACTGAAAATCCTTGTGTCGGCGGTTCGATTCCGTCCTGAGCCATACAAGAAGAAGCTTGCTAACGCAGGTTTCTTTTTTTTATAAACTTATATAAATCGCCACTGTTACAAAAACGAAATAAAACTTCCATATATTTTACAAATCCACCATAGTTTGTCCTATTTTGTAAAATGGGAATCTATTACTCTCGAACCAGTAAAACCCTTGATATGATAGGAATTCCTCCCTAATTTTTTTAAAAAATTCAAATGAAAACTATGAAAATATGACTAACATATTTCAGAAAAAGTAGGAAAATGTCAGTAATTATACAGTTTTGTTACATTATAGAGACTAATAAACTTTTTAAAAAAAATTATGATAAAGTAAAGAAGGTCTAAAATTCTGGAAAATTCTTTACTAGTCTACATACAAGATTAAGAGGGTTTTACCGTGGTTTAGGAGGAAAAAATGTTATTCTCGAATAAAGATTCGAAGTCAAAGAGGTTTTTATTTCTTAAAACGGCAGTTATTACAACCATGGCTGCGTCCGTTATTGCCTTTAGTAACGGTCCGGTTGCATTTGCCACATCACCAAAGTTAACAACTATATATCATGTCTATCTTAATGGTACATACATTGGGAATGTCACGGATAAAGACATAATTGATAAACTCGTTACTGAAAAAGTAGACACAGCAAAGCAATCCTTCAAGGAAGTCAATTTAAAAATTGGCCCTCAGGTTGAATACATCCCTGAGCAGGTTTTCCGTTCAGAAGCCAATAATCAGGAAGCCGTCCAAAATATACAAAACTCTTTTCAAATCCAGGCTGAGGCATCTGCAATCCTCATCGACGGGACACCAGTTGTTTACTTGGATCATGAAGAAACAGCCGAACAAGTAATCAAGAATTTCAAGCTGCAATATGTCACTGAGGATCAATTAACAGAACTTGAAACACGAAAAGCTTCTGACGAAACGGCATTGCCGCCATTGCAAGAAAATGAGACTCGTCTATTAGACGTCCATCTTTCGAAAAATGTTTCAGTTGAAACTGTAAATGTAGCCCCAGACAAAATTATGTCGGCTGCGGATGCTGTTACTTTTTTACAAAAAGGCACATTAGAAGAAAAGAAATATGCCATCCAAGAGGGAGATGTTCTCGAAACGATTGCCGAGGATCACGGTCTGAAGTTGGCTGATATCCTGGCATTAAATCCAAACATAACCGAGGAAACACTCTTGAAAATTGGTCAAGAAATTAATATAACGGCGCTAAAACCATTTATTGAAGTAATCGTTGAAAAAGAATTAAATCAAAAGGAAGAAATTCCTTTTGCAAATGAAGTAGTTGAGGATTCATCAATGCCGAAGGGCGATACAAAGGAAAAACAAAAAGGTCAAAACGGATCCCGCTCGGTGACTTACGCAATTACAGAACAAAATGGTGTAACTGTTAAGAAGGATAAGTCTAGCGAACAAATCCTGCAGCAGGCGGTAAATCATATTGTCATCAAAGGAACAAAGGCAATTCCTTCCCGTGGTGAGGGGGTCTTGGCCTGGCCGACTGTTGGCGGATATGTATCCAGCCAAATGGGCTACCGCTGGGGCAAGTTGCACAAAGGAATTGATATTGCCGGACCAAGCAACAGAGCGATAAAGGCTGCTGATAATGGCGTCGTTGTCTCTGCCGGATGGGGCAATGGCTATGGAAATAGAGTCATCATCGACCATCAAAACGGCTTCCGCACATTATATGGACATATGTCATCGCTTAATGTTAAAGCCGGCCAAACAGTTTCAAAGGGCACGCAAATTGGGATTATGGGTTCAACAGGCGATTCGACCGGAGTCCATTTGCATTTTGAAGTGTATAAAAACGGCAGCTTGGTCAACCCGCTTTCCTATCTAAAATAATTACGAATCAAAAGTCTCTAGTTGGAACTAGAGACTTTTCCTTTTAAACGTAATTGGAATTACTACTATCTAGAAGGGAAAAAATGTTATTCCATTCTTGCCAAATGCTACTTATAGGTGAATTAAAGCTGATAAAATGGTAAAGTAAGATAGTATAGGTATGTCTTTTAACAGCTATTGATTGTATAGATTATTTAACGTAAAAAGGAGAAATTGTATGGAGAAGAAGATTCTAGTTGTAGATGATGAAAAACCAATTGCAGATATTTTGCAGTTTAATTTAAAAAAAGAAGGCTACGTTGTCTATTGTGCTTATGATGGCAACGAAGCTCTTCAATTGGTAGAAGAGATCCAGCCTGACCTGATTCTCTTAGACATTATGCTTCCACAAAGGGACGGGATGGAAGTCTGCCGGGAAATCCGCAAAAAATATGAAATGCCGATTATTATGCTGACAGCAAAGGATTCTGAAATTGACAAAGTTTTAGGTCTTGAACTGGGTGCTGATGATTATGTAACAAAGCCATTTAGCACAAGGGAACTGATTGCCCGTGTTAAAGCCAATTTACGCCGGCACCAACAGATTCTGTCCCAGCCTGATGCTGAGAATGAAACGAATGAAATTGAAATAGGTTCGCTTGTGATTCATCCTGATGCCTATGTCGTCTCAAAACGCGGTGAAACTATTGAACTGACACACCGGGAGTTTGAACTGCTCTACTATTTGGCCAAGCATATCGGTCAAGTAATGACACGAGAGCACCTCTTACAAACGGTATGGGGTTACGATTATTACGGCGATGTGAGGACAGTGGATGTAACCGTTAGACGCCTGCGCGAAAAAATTGAGGATAGCCCTAGTCATCCAACGTGGATTGTCACTCGCCGCGGGGTTGGATATTACTTGCGGAATCCTGAACAGGAGTAATTTCTTTGATGAAAAAGGTTGGTTTCTTTCGCTCAATACATGTAAAGTTTGTCATCATCTATGTCCTCCTGCTTTTAGTAGCGATGCAAATTATCGGTGTTTATTTTGTCCGCCAGCTGGAAGAAACACTAAGAGCAAATTTCCAGACATCGTTAAAGCAGCGGGTTAATTTGCTTGCTTATAATGTACGGGAGGAAATGGAAAAGGAAAGAACGCCAGAAGACCCCACACTTGAAGACGATATTAAAAAAATCCTTAGAGACTTTGATGCAGGCGATATTTCTGAAGTTCGCGTCATTGAAAGCCGGTCCCTTAAAATTCTCGGTTCTCAACCAAGTAATCAAGGAGTGGTCGGCCAAAGGACCACAGAACTGCGCATAAAGCAATCGATGGTGTTAGAGGAGGACCAAAGTGCAATCAAAATTGACCCACAAACAGGACATCGGATTTGGGTCCTCTCTACCCCAATAAAGTCCGGTAAAAAAGTGATTGGATCAATCGATCTTGTTGCAAAAATTGAAAATGTCTTTGAACAAATGAAAACGATCAATGGAATCTTTGCGACCGGAACTGCGATTGCCTTATCAATAACGGCTATTCTCGGGATATTATTGGCCCAAACCATCACAAGACCAATTGCGGATATGAAGAAGCAGGCATTTGCGATGGCAAAAGGGAACTTTTCCCGAAAGGTTAAAGTATATGGCAATGATGAAATCGGTACGCTAGCGGTCACCTTTAACAACCTGACGAAGAAGCTTCAAGAAGCACAGGCCATGACCGAAGGGGAACGAAGAAAACTGTCATCAGTGCTATCGTATATGACCGATGGCGTTATTGCTACTGACCGAAAAGGCCGAGTTATTTTAATTAATGAGCCGGCAGCGGACATGCTGAATGTTTCACGTGAAACAGTTCTTTCGCAGCCGATTGTGTCGTTATTGAGTTTGGATGATTCCAATTCCTTTGAGGATTTATTAGAGGAGAAGGATTCGTTAATCTTAGACTATAGTACAAATACAAAAAGCTATATTCTTCGCGCCAATTTTTCTGTCATTCAAAAAGAAACCGGCTTTGTTAACGGTTTGATTGCTGTGCTGCATGATATCACAGAACAGGAAAAGATTGATGCTGAAAGAAGAGAGTTTGTCGCCAATGTTTCGCACGAACTAAGAACGCCGTTAACCACAATGAGAAGTTATTTAGAGGCACTTGCCGATGGGGCGTGGCAAGATGAGGAAATTGCGCCAAACTTTTTGGAAGTGACGCGGACAGAAACGGAACGGATGATTCGACTTGTCAATGACCTCCTGCAGCTATCGAAAATGGATAGTACGGATTACAAGCTAAATAGGGAATGGGTAAACTTTGTCAATTTCTATCATCGCATCATTGACCGCTTTGAAATGTCCAAGGAGCAGAATGTCACTTTCAATCGAAAGCTTCCTGACCATGCCATCTTTGTAGAAATTGATGAAGATAAAATGACTCAGGTATTATACAACATTATTTCCAATGCGTTAAAGTATTCACCGGAAGGCGGCCAGGTCACATTCTCCGTCCAAGAACGAGAAGACCAGATTATCGTTAGCATCTCGGACCAAGGGATGGGGATTCCAAAAGAGAATATTGGAAAGGTTTTTGACCGTTTTTATCGTGTGGATAAAGCAAGAACTCGGAAATTGGGCGGTACGGGACTAGGGCTGGCGATTGCCAAGGAAATGGTCAATGTCCACGGCGGAGCTATTTGGGCGACAAGTAAAGAAGGAAAGGGAACGGTGATTTCCTTTTCATTACCGTATGAGCGTCCTGAAGAGGAAGAGTGGTCATGAGATACGAAAATATTAAATCATGGATATTAACAATATTAGTCATGGTCAGTGCCCTGTTAACATGGAATCTTTGGACATACCAGCCCAATTACGACACCATGGAAAATAATATGGTGAGAGAAGTCACCGTAAGTGAAAAACAGGAGGTTCAAAAGATTGTTCGTCCTGATCGGATATTGTTTCATATAAAAGGTCAGCATTACGGGACCAATAATACCGAGGAGCTTGAAAAGGTAATCAAGGAATTGAGCGGGTGGGCATTTTACGACATCAAAAATGTTAGCGACAAAGTGGGTAATATAGAAGAATTATCGCACAGCAGCGGAAATGCAGAAATTGTTTTTCCAGGAGAAGTCCCAATTGAATTATACCGCAGCGTCTTAACTATGGAAGGAAAGAAGCTGCCCTCCTTTAACTTTAATCGGATTATTATTAATGTTGAGGACTCGGAAAAGGAGAATGGGATTGTTTACTTTGTTTCAACAGAAAACCAGCAAGTCCATATAAGTCATATAACGCCTGCCAATTTAAGCTCGTTTAACCGTGACTTCTATAAAAATGCTGACCGGTTTCCTGAGTTCTTTGCCTATAAAACATCTGATAAACATACGCTTTTCCTGCCTGAAAATACGACGGAAATGATGACCTATAAGTATGTACCTGTTAACCTTATTTCTGAGGAATTTAAAGAGGCGCTTTTTAGTGATCCTAGTTTTGTTCAAAAAAGTTTGATAACGCAAGGTGAAGAATACACAAATGGTTCTAGCAAAATGACGGTGAATAATAATAGCAATATGCTTTCTTATGTCAATCCAACGGCAGATGATGATTTTATTGATAACTCGTATGATTTAGTCAAACGAAGCATTGATTTTGTCAATGAGCACGGGGGATGGACAGATTCGTATCGTTTTGTTTCAAAAAGTGAATTTAGCCGGTCCGTTACCTTTCGTTTATACAGTATTGAAGGGTATCCCGTTTTTAATGATAATGGACTTTCAGAAATCAAAGAAGTTTGGGGCAGGGATACCATTAATAAATATGTGCGCCCTAATATTTCGTTGGAACTGCCAGTAACGACGGAAATGCAGAAAGTATCGCGGCCATCAGGACACGCCGCATTGGAATTTTTACAAAAGCAAAAGAACTTTAAACCAGAGCTTCTTGAAGAAATGGTTTTAGGCTATCGGATGGAAAGGGATTCAGATCAGAATAGGCTTATTCTCTTAGAGCCAACCTGGTTCTATCGCTATGATAAAGCATGGGGACAGATTACGATGGACGACCTGGGAGGATTGCAGCATGGATTGGAATAAAACTAAAACAATTTTTATCATAACATTTCTGATCTTGGATGTTTACCTCTTATTTCAATTCATGAAAATCCGTGATGCCAATAAATACGAAGTCGCAAATGAGGCTTCGTTTGAAGAAAAACTGAAGGCGGATGAGATTCAATATAACGACTTACCAAAGGCACCGATAAAGGATCAATATTTAAGTGCAAAACCAAAGGTCTTTATTAAAGGTGATTTTGCAAAATTAAAAGGTCAGTCTGCCACTATTATGGACCAAGGTTTGTCGCTTCAAGTAACACTTGAGAAGCCATTGCAGTTAGGTTCAAAGTTTGAACCGGCTGAACTCTCTGGCTTTTTAAAGGAAAATGTCCTTTACGGTGAGCATTATCAGTTTTGGGAAAAGGATGACAAAAAGAATACCATCACCTTCTTTCAGCAATATGATAATTTCACGTTGTATCAAAATATAAATGGAATGATTACTTTCACTTATAATGCAGATAATCAAATCGTTTCGTATCAACAATCCTATCTGGAGGGGTTCGAAAAACTAACGGCAAAAGAGGATATTCTGCTTCCGTTAAAGGCAATTGAAACCCTGCATCAAAAGGGAATGTTGAAGCCGAAGAGTAAAATTACCAAGGTGGAGCTTGGCTATTCGACCCTGATTCAACTGGCAGCATCTCAAGTATTAGCACCAACCTGGCACTTTGTCGTCAATGATAAGGAAAGTTTATTTGTGAATGCGTTTGAGGGCCAGATTATTGATTTTAAGAGTGACGAAAATAGTAAAGTGGAGTGAAACAGCATGGCGTTAAGTTATAGCATTCTTGCAAGCGGGAGTACGGGAAACGCCCTCTATGTAGAATCTGATGAACATTCCTTCCTCGTGGATGCCGGGTTTAGCGGCAAGCAGATGGAGGCTCTTTTTGGGCAGATTGATCGTGATATTAGTAAGCTATCGGGGATTTTTGTCACGCATGAGCATAGTGATCATATTAAAGGGATTGGGATTCTGGCTCGTAAATATCATTTGCCAGTGTTTGCGAATGAAAAAACGTGGCGGGCGATGGAAAGTTCGGTCGGGGTCATTCCGACTGAGCAAAAGTTTGTTTTCAATATGGAAACGGTAAAGAGCTTTGGTTCTGTTGATATTGAATCATTCGGGGTTTCCCATGATGCGGCAGAACCGATGTTTTACGTCTTCCATCAATCTGGGAAAAAGCTAGTGCTGATTACCGATACAGGCTATGTAAGCGACCGAATGAAGGGAACTATCTCTAATGCCGATGTTTATATTTTTGAATCCAATCATGATGTGCAAATGCTGCGGATGGGGAGATATCCTTGGAACATCAAACGAAGGATTCTCAGTGATGTCGGCCATGTTTCCAATGAGGATGCTGCGATTGCAATGAGCGATGTGGTTGGAGATCGAACCAAAAGGGTCTATCTTGCCCATCTTAGTTTAGATAATAATATGAAGGATTTAGCGAAGATGGCAGTGACTCAAACCCTCGAGAGCCAGGGCTTAATAGTCGGCGAACAATTTGGGCTTTACGACACAGACCCAAAAACACCAACGATTTTAACAGCGGTATAAATTATAAGAAAATCACGCGCCCTTATGTGAGGGCACCGAATATCTTAAATTTAGCCTAGGTAAAAGAACTTGTTGATTGGAACGGAAGGCGGCGAAGACTCCTGCGGGAGTACGGGTCAGGTGAGACCCCGCAGGCGCTAGCGCCTAGGAGGCTCACCGGCACGCCCTAAGGTGCGCGTAGCCGCCTGGAGTGGAAATCAACAGACAGTATAGAGACATATTCTAAATTTAATTGACTTTTTCAGTGCCCTCCCTTATGCTGTGGCGCTTTTTTTTATAAATTATGAAAAAACTATGAATAAACTCGTAAGTTTTTGCTAATAAAAAGCAATTTTTTAGTAATTTTCAGTTGAATGAGTATAATTGTTATTATAAGCCAAAATAGTAGATAGCAACCTTTTCGGGTAGAGAGGAATGGTGTAGATTGGGTTATTATGATGATCATTCACAGGGGCGTTATCAAGAACAAAAGGGAAAAAAGAGCGGTTTCTTTCTTGCTAGCTTTGTCGGGGCAATAATTGGTGCCATTGTCGTTATCCTGGCCATTCCAACCTTGTCAAAACAGGGGATCCTCCCTTATGAGCTGGAATCCGCGCAAAACTTACCAACGGATACGAATAATAATAACCAGCAAAATGTCATTAAGCAAGTATCTTATGATGTAACCACTAATACGACAAAAGCTGTTGATAAAACAGGTGAAGCAGTTGTTGGCATCAATAACATTCAGGCTACAAGCTTTTGGTCCGATAATGGAAACGGCTCTGAGCAGGAAGCCGGAACAGGTTCGGGTGTTATTTATAAAAAGGAAGGCAATCAAGCCTTCGTCGTAACGAATCATCATGTCGTTGAGGGGGCAACCAAGCTCGAAGTCACTTTGTCGGATGGAACGAAAATTCCTGCCAAACTCCTAGGCAGTGATATCTGGACAGATTTAGCCGTTCTACAAATTGATGCTGACAAAGTTAAGAAGGTTGCTGAATTCGGTAATTCCGACATTTTAAAGATGGGTGAACCGGTGATTGCGATTGGAAATCCACTTGGAGCAACATTTTCTGGTTCGGTAACACAGGGGATTATCTCCGGATTAAAGCGGACGATACCGGTTGATATAAATCAAGATGGCATTATTGATTGGCAGTCAGAGGTATTGCAAACAGATGCCGCGATTAACCCAGGCAATAGCGGCGGTGCGCTAATTAATATGGCAGGGCAAGTCATCGGGATTAATTCGATGAAGATTGCCCAGAATGCTGTTGAAGGGATCGGCCTATCGATTCCGATTAATTCGGCGAAGCCGATTATTAATGATCTTGAACACTATGGTTCTGTTAAACGGCCATATATGGGTGTCGATTTAAAATCAGTTTCTGAAATTCCGGCCTATTATCAGCAAGAGGCATTAAAGCTGCCCCGAGATGTAAATTACGGTGTGGCCCTCCGTCAAGTAATCCCGAATTCTCCGGCATCTCAAGCAGGATTAAAAGAGCTGGACGTGATCGTCGAGATGGACGGACAAAAGATAAATGATGTTATTGATCTTCGTAAGCACTTGTATCAGGAAAAGAAAATAGGCGAGCAAATGAAGGTTAAATATTATCGGGATGGAAAGTTACAAGATACAACCTTGCGTTTATCCGCAGAGAAATTACAATAAGTGGCCCGCAAAAACAGGAGGTGATTCATGCACACTCCTGTTTTTGTTGTGGTATCATGGTTGAGGTACTCGATGTTGTCGAATGACAAAGGGTTGTAAAGTTAACAATAGGATAAAGGTATATCTTTTTCAGAAAGGTGGTTAAAAGAATGATTTATTGCTGTGAGGAACATGTGGAGATTGGATTGGATGCAATTGTGGATGAATATCAAACGTTTCCGGTAATGACGAAAATAACTGGGGATAACTTATCAACAAGCTGTGAATATTGTCAAAATAGAGCTGTATATATGGTGGCGAACAAGTGATTCCATACAAGATGTGGATAAAAAATGTGGACATGTGGATAACTCCTGTGGACAACTTGTTTGTAAACTGTTTGTAATCAAGTTGAAAAGGGCTGTGGATTGTGAATATCTCAATTATTACTGTTGGAAAATTAAAAGAAAAATATTTGCGTCTTGGCATTGATGAGTATTTAAAGCGATTATCGGCGTATGCCAAGGTAGAGGTTATTGAGGTTGCCGATGAAAAGGCACCTGAAGAATTAAGCGAGCTGGAAATGCTGCAGGTAAAGCAAAAAGAAGGCGAAAGAATTTTAGCCAAAATCAGCCAGGATACATATGTGATTGCCTTAGCCATCCAAGGGAAGTTGGCATCATCAGAAGAGTTGGCGGATTCATTGGATAAACTTGCGACTTACGGAAAAAGCAAAATTGCCTTTGTCATCGGCGGTTCTTTGGGTTTGAGTGATGAAGTGTTGAAGCGGTCAAATGAGCAGCTGTCGTTTTCACGGATGACCTTCCCCCATCAGCTGATGAGGCTGATATTGGTGGAACAGATTTACCGGGCATATCGGATTAATCGGGGGGAACCTTATCATAAGTAAATGAGGTTTTTCTACCATTAGATAACTAATATTAATATCCATTAGACTAACAGCATTCGAGGAATTAGGTAGTGGCATAAATTTATTTAAAGTAGAAATAGTAAAAATGACTATAGAAGAGAAGCATATAGCTTCTCTTTTTTCATCTCAAAGGCAGACCTTATAAGAGCAATAATGAAGAGGAAATGGAGGCAGATTACTTGTTAAAATGGGTCCAATAACATTAGGAGCGGATAAAATGAACAAGATTCCGGACTACACGATGATGCATTTTTTCAGAGGAAATATTATTTTAGGAAACGTTAGGGATTTGCTTACTTCCATAAGGCTAATCCCCCTCCCATATCTTACACCTAAAGATTTACTTTATCCAACCTAGTTCACCTATTTCTCCATTTTCAAATTAAGATGTAATTGTATTCTAAAATAGTATGATAATATATACATAGGAAATTTGAACCATATTATTAAAGCGAAATAAGAAATTTCTAATTAACTATCAAAAAAGGGGTATATATGAAGGAATTTTATACTCAAATAAATAAAAAAGTATACTATATTACAATGTTAATTCTAATAACCATTATGATGATGGGGTTATTTATTGGTAATCCACTTATTGGTGAGCATGGGGACGGTTTTATCTTACATGTTGCACTTGTTGTCATCCTATCTGTCTGTTTATTACTTTATCCTAGATATGTAACCCATGTGTTTAGAATAATCATAATAATAGTAGCGTCCGTTTACTTTTATACGCTTTTCTTTTTATATCCAGAGACTGGGTCCAACTTTATCTTTTTATGTTTGATTCCAATAATCTCTATCTTGTTTTTTGATGCAAAGCTCTTTTACTTTTCTTTACTATTAAACAGTATATCAATAATATTTACTTTTGGTTATATTATGCTAATTGATCAAGGCAATCTATTCTACTTTATAAAACAGGATTTAATAGGAAATGTTATAAACTTTATAGGAAGTCAAGTGATTATCTATTTTGTATTTTATTTATCGGATGGACGAATTAAAAAACAGCAATTATATCACGAACAAATAAAACAGACAGAGCGTTTGAAGATATCTGGCCAACTAGCAGCTGCTGTTGCTCATGAAATCAGAAACCCTTTGACTGTTGTTAAAGGATTTTTGCAGCTAAACGAAAATGACCCTTCAGTTAGTGATGATGTAAAGAGACACTATACGTTGATGATTGGTGAATTGAATGCTGCTGAGCACGTGATTTCTCAATTGTTATCTGTTGCAAAGCCAAATAATGATCTAGAATCGGAAACTGTGGATGTAAAGGATGTTCTTCAGACTGTAACAGATTTACTTCATTCATATGGACTTTTGCATGAGAATAATATTGAATTAAATGTAATAGAAGAGTGTATTATCGTAGCAAACACCATAGAATTTAAACAATTATTAATAAATATAATTAAAAACGCAATTGAGGCCTCCGAAATTGGTGATTCGGTTAAGATAACTGCTAATATGAAGAATGATTTTGTTGAGATTAAAGTAATCGATTATGGACGAGGAATGTCAGAAGCAGAAGTAGGGTCTTTAGGTACTCCTTTTTACTCTTTAAAAAGTAAAGGGACGGGATTAGGTATGATGATTTGCTATAATATTGCAACAAAATATAAAGGAACAATAGATATCCAAAGCTCGAAAGGTGAAGGTACTACGGTTACTATTCGCTTTCCATCAAAGAAAAATACAATTGGGTCTAAAGGCAAAATATATAAGGAAGGGATTTAACTGGGTCCGTAGCACTTTTAAATTGTATTCAAACCCGCCAGTATTTATGAAACTCCCGAATAATATCCAAGGAGGAATGGGGGGGAATGGACCAAAGTATTAATCGGCGACTTGTATGAAATTAGCGGGGACGATATGGTGAAAAACTGCCCCTTAAACAGGTGCGGGGAACCTTATCATAAATAGAGTCGGTTTATCCTTATTTAGATAATCTTTTAGGAATTATTTCTAACCATTCATGGAAACATCTATTTTCTATCTCTTTAATTGTGTAAAATAGTTATTGGAAAATTAGCTGCCCAGGAGGATCTATTTATGTTAACAATTAAAGAAATAGCTGAAAGGGCCAATGTTTCAAGGACGACTGTTTCAAGAGTAATAAATAATTCCGGTTCTGTTAGTGAGGAAGCAAGAAGAAGAGTATTAAAGGTTATTGAAGAGACAGGATATGTACCTAGTGAAAACGCTAAATCATTACGGACTAAAAAGACAAAGGTAATTGGTGTCATTCTCCCTAAAATTAGTACAGAAACATCCAGTCGATTGGTAAAGGGTTTGGACGATATATTTGCAAAAGAGGGATATCAAATCCTACTTGCCAATACAAATCTCAATCCTGAAAAGGAGATAGAATATTTACGCCTGTTAAAAAGTAGACATGTTGATGGAATTATTCTATCAGCGACTAATATTAATCGGCCATTAGTGGAAGAAATTTATCAATTAAAAATTCCATTTGTAACAGTTGGTCAATATATCACAGGGTTGGCCAATGTCCTTTTTGATGATTATCAGGCTTCTAAGGATATGGTTAATCTTTTGATAAAAAATGGGTATAAAAACATTGCCTTTATCGGTGTTAGTGAAAAAGACCGTTCCGTTGGGCATTTGCGGAAAATAGGTTACATGGATGCGATGAAAGATCATCATTTACCTGTGGAAGAAAGCTGGATTCAAAAAGGAATATTTAATGTAGATTCTGGTTATGAATGCATGAAACCGATTATGGAAGATTCTAAAATAAAGCCTGATGCGGTCCTTGCCGTAACAGACCGGCTTGCCATCGGAGCCTTACAGTATATTAAAGAGAAGGGGCTATCCATACCTGATGATATCGCGGTAGCAGGAATGGGCGCATCAGAGCTATCAAAATATATTTCCCCTGCCTTGACGACGATAGATTTTTCAATGGAAGATGCAGGCCGAGAAGCAGCTAGTTTATTGTTAGAACAAATCAACGGCGAAAATTACCAAGAAACAATTAGGATGATCAAGTATAGATTTATGGAAGGTTCAAGTATATAATGATGGTGTAATCATTCGATTACACTTTATTTTTCGATTGATTGGAATCGATTCCAATTGTGCGAATTATCAACTTATTTTTTTAAATTCTATTGGAATCGATTTCAACATTTTGTATAATAGTTATAGAAACCCTTCTTATTTAATAAATAGATTAATATTTTATTATTTATGGAATCGATTCCCTACAAAAACCAAGAGGTGAATGAAATGACAGAGAATAAAAAAATTGCAGAAGATGTGATTAAAGCTGTCGGGGGCAAAGAAAATATTCAATCGGTAGCTCACTGTGCTACTAGACTCCGAATCATGGTCAGTGATAAAGAAAAAATCAACCAGGAGCAAGTAGAGAATATTAGCAAAGTTAAGGGAGCTTTTTATAATTCGGGGCAATACCAGATTATCTTTGGTACCGGAACGGTAAATAAAATTTATGAAGAGGTAACCAATCTTGGCCTTGATATGAAGTCTGCGTCTGAACAGAAAACAGAAGCAGTTAAAAGTGGAACTAAATTTCAAAGAGCGATTCGAACCTTTGGGGATGTGTTCGTTCCAATTATCCCTGTTCTCGTAGCGACTGGACTATTTATGGGTCTTCGCGGTTTGGTCATGCAAGATCAAGTTTTAGCCTTATTTGGCATGAAGCCGGACGATGTATCACAAAACTTCTTATTATTCACGCAGGTGCTGACAGATACAGCTTTTATATTCTTGCCTGCACTTGTTGCTTGGTCAACTTTTAGAGTGTTTGGCGGAACTCCGATTATTGGGTTAATTTTAGGACTCATGCTCGTTTCCCCTGCCTTGCCAAATGCGTATGCGGTTGCAGGCGGCAGTGCTGAGGCCATTCGCTTCTTCGGCTTTATTCCGGTTGTTGGCTATCAAGGTTCTGTTATCCCAGCATTTATCGCTGGTATTATTGGAGCGAAACTTGAAAGAGCGATTCGAAAACGTGTACCTGAATCTCTAGATTTAATTATTACACCGTTTCTTACTCTTCTTGTGATGATTGTTCTTTCGCTATTAATTATTGGACCTATTTTTCATACAGTTGAACAAGGAATCCTAACAGTGGCTACAAATGTCCTTTCATGGCCATTTGGTATAAGCGGACTATTAATTGGCGGACTGAATCAGCTTATTGTCATAACAGGTGTTCACCATGTTTTCAACATGTTAGAAATCCAGTTACTATCTGAATTCAAAAATAACCCATACAACGCAATTATAACTTGTTCGGTTGCTGCACAGGGCGGTGCTGCTCTAGCTGTGGGACTTAAAACAAAATCTGTAAAATTAAAAGCACTAGCACTGCCATCATCGTTCTCAGCATTTTTAGGAATTACCGAACCAGCTATTTTTGGGGTGAACCTACGGTATGGTAAACCATTTATTATGGCACTTATTGGTGGTGCTGTAGGTGGATTTATGGCATCTATCCTTGGACTTAAAGCAACAGGTATGGCCGTTACCGTAATTCCGGGAACCCTGCTTTATCTAAATGGACAGATCTTACAATATATTTTAGTTAACGTCATTGCGATTGCTGTTGCCTTCATTCTGACATGGATGTTCGGCTATTCAGATAAAGTAAAGAATGAAATAGAAGATTAGGAGGGGAAAAGGCAAGATGGACTTGCCTTTTCTTTTTAGAAGAAACATCAAGGGGGTACAGCCATGACAGACAAAGAAGCTCTCCTTATTCAAAAGGCTTACGAGGAAGTAAAAAAACATCAAAACAAGGACGTACATGATCCCTATCGATTAACCTACCATCTCATGCCGCCAGTTGGATTGTTAAATGATCCTAATGGATTAATACAATATAAAGGGGTTTATCATGTGTTTTATCAATGGAACCCATTTGAAACGGCACATGGTGCGAAATTCTGGGGGCACTATACGTCGAGGGATATGGTTCATTGGCAAGAGGAACCGATAGCCTTGGCCCCGAGTGAGTGGTATGAAAGAAACGGCTGTTATTCGGGAAGCGCGGTTGAATCGGATGGAAAGCTCTATCTCTTTTATACAGGGAATGTAAAGCGCGACGACGGATCACGAGAAACCTATCAATGTATTGCGGTTTCCTCCGATGGGATTCATTTTGAAAAACACGGGCCGGTTCTAAGGCTTCCGGGAGATTATACTGCCCATTTTCGTGATCCAAAGGTTTGGAAAAAAGCGGATCGTTGGTATATGATTGTCGGGGCCCAGACCCTGGATGAAAAGGGCACAGCTGTCTTGTTTACTTCAATGGACTTATATCATTGGGAGGAAGCGGGCAGGATTGCTGGATCTGGAATGAATGGCATGGATGATTTTGGCTATATGTGGGAATGTCCAGATCTTATTCATGTAAATGGTAAAGATATATTATTGGTATCACCACAGGGGTTGGAGCCATCCGGATATTTATATCATAATTTGTTTCAATCAGGCTACTTTATTGGAGAATTAGATTATGAAACTCTTACCTTTCAACATGGTCCTTTTAGAGAGTTAGACCGAGGCTTTGACTTCTATGCACCGCAAACCTTTACAGATGAATGGGGAAGAACCATTCTTTACGGCTGGATGGGAATAACGGATGAGACAGAATCCTATCAACCCACGATTGCCAATCATTGGGTGCATGCGTTAACCATCCCAAGAGAGTTAGTTGTTCTTAATGGTAAAGTTTATCAACGACCGGTGGATGAATTAAAAAAGCTTCGCAAAGATAAAATAGTGGTCGAAAATAAAGGAAAGCAAATCGAGTCTAATGGCGTATCAGCGGAATTACTGCTGAATTTCGTGAAAGCTGGTTCATTTCAAATTTCCTTCCGAAATGAAGCATACCTCTACTTTGATTCAGACAAACAGGAAGTCTATTTACAAAGAAGAGATTTAAAGACAGGTGCTTTAGAAACAAGAACCTGCAAACAAGCTTCTGTTTCTAAGCTCCAAATCTTTATGGACCATTCCTCCTTAGAGATTTTCGTCAATGAGGGTGAAGAAGTATTTACTACACGTTATTTTCCAAATCCAAACGACGATACGATTATCTTTCATGGTGAAGCGGAATTCGAATGGACCAAGTGGAATCTTGGTTAGATCAACGATTTTTAATACTGATTCTATTATTTTTACAAACGAAGCTTAAAAAATGCAATTTTAGTATTGCTAGCGTAATTTTAAAATACTTGCAAGTATTTACAAAAATTCGCAAAAATTATAATTTTATTCGTAAAAGTACAAAATATTACAAAAATAGACATGGAAATTAGGCACATATACCCTGTATAATAATGGTAGATAATAAAATAGACTCAGAGGGCAACCTATCTGAAAGGATATGGGCGCAAAGCTATAGGGGCTAAAGTAGCAATCTACTACGCCAGCCAGTTGCGAAATGAAAAAGGCCCTTTTAATCCAACGGGTCTTTTTTGTCGTCTAAAATAGAAAAATGGGGTGTGGAACTAGTATGAAAAAAGTATTGTCAATTTTATTTTCGGCTGCAGTATTTTTAGGGATTGCTTCCCCAGCTTTTGCTGCTGGGGATGATTATCAAAAAGGAATTGAACTAATTGAAAAGGCAAACAAAGAAATTGATAAAAAGATAGAAGAAGCGGTAACAAAAGCAGATAAATTGCAAGCGGACTACCTTCTTGACATTCGCAAAATAGAAGAAGGAGATCAAATCGTAAAGTTAAAAAATGAAAGTGAAAAGGCTTTATCTGATTTAGAAGCCGCTAAAAACAATGTAAAAAAACAAGAAGAATTAAATAAGAAATTAGCAGAAATTAATACCAAGTTAGAAGAAGAACAAGCAAAAATTAATAGCAAAATAACAGAACTCAATGAGGAAATTAATAAGGCCACAGGACAGCTTTTGTCTGGGGATGGTAAAGATGTTCAAAAATTAGAAGATAAAATCAATAAACTTAATCAGAAGTTGAATGAAAAATCAGCTAAGTATGATGAAAAAACAAAACGTTTTACAAAGGATTTAGATAAGGCCATTACTGATGTATATGAAGAAACCCTAAAAATGTCGAATGATACTATTAAAAAGGCTGCTAAAAAGGGTGTTCAAGCTGAATGCAGCTGGAAACTGGTACGCTTTGCTGATAAGTGGGTGTGGATTGATCCTATTCGAATAGTCGGATGTTAAAATTATTCCACATTTCTGAAAATTTATAGTAAAATAAAAACGAGTTCTTAATGAGCTCGTTTTTATTCGTATTAAGGCGGGATATCATGGAAGGATTTATGATTGGAAAAAAAGGGTCTTTTGTCGAAAAAGTAGATTTCGAGAATAATGGAGTATTTAGTTTGTTAACCCGAGGGGATGGAGTTGAAATTATCCACCAAGTAATAGAAGAAGGTAGAATGTTCTATGTTTATCCAAGCGAGAACGCTAAAGCTCTGGAGTTTTATTATCTATTGTCTGGACAAGTGGTTTGTGAACTTGATCATAAAAAGTTTACATTAGGTCCTGAAGATTATTTTTCTGCAAGAGGTCTTAAAAATCCAATCCACTTTACCGCCCTTTCGAAAGTAACCTTATTATGCGTGTTTACTGAACAAACGTTTGTTCATATAAGTAGGGACATATCCTCCCTTATGGAAATTATGAAACAAGTAGAAATAAAAGATAGATATACCCATAAACATAGTGATCGAGTGGCGAAGTATTCTGTGAAAATAGCAAAAAAATTAAAACTAAGTAAAGAACAATTAGAGAATTTAACAGTGGCTGCAGTGCTTCATGACATTGGTAAAATTCATGTGCCAATTGAGATCTTAAACAAACCTGGACGTTTATCAGAGGAGGAATTTGGAATAGTCAAGAAACACCCTGTAGATGGTGCGGAAATGGTGAAGAATTCTTATTATAAGGAAATTGCTCCTATTATTGAACAGCATCATGAAAGGATAAATGGCACAGGCTACCCCTATGGATTAAGTGGAGATGGCATCCTTTTAGAAGCAAGAATAATTGCGGTAAGTGATACATTCGATGCAATGACAGAAGATCGAGCTTATAGAAAAGCGTTTAAAGAACAGATTGCAATGGATGAACTTAAGAGACTGGCTGGCTCCAATTACGATCAAGAAGTGGTGTGCGCCTTGGAACAAATATTAAAAGAAGAAGGACGAATTAACTAATCTGTCAGACAGATATATAGGACGGCGATATTTTTGAGTGATGAAATAAATAATAGGTGCTAGGTAATTTCGAATACTCTTTCGTCAAGTACCTAGCACCTTTAAATTATAATACTTCACCATTATTATCAATTACTCTTTGATGTATTGAAACAGAATGGTTATTTGGTCCTTGATCTATGTACAAATAAACACAAAAATATAAGGAAATTCCACGTCTCTTCCATTCTCCCAAAACTTCATATCTTAAAGGATTAATTTTTTTCCAGGCATAATCAATTCTGATAATCCCCCAGTTATTAAAAGATATAATGTTACTATTTCCAACATCATTTTGTGTATGCAAAAATTCTACTTAGGCTGGTAACGGTGAACCGTACCATAAATAGAAGTGGTTTTTCAGATAAAATATGTAAAAGGTATGTGAACATCCATCAATATATGACACGCTGATGGATGTTTCTTTTATTCTGCAGTAATACTGGCATCTCATAGTGAAAGAGATGGCAAGTGCCATTCTATGTTCATTAAATATTACATTTTTTCTTGGTAATGTTTACAAAGTTTCAGTAACTCATTAAAATATCGTTCATTTTTGGTAATGTGAATATAAAAATAACGATGGCAGGGGAATTGGTAAAAAATACGTTTACATTTTGCTTAAACAATACTTAACATTTGTTCATGATATGTGCTATAGTAATTGAGGATAAATTAAACGAGCAGATGTAAGCGTTCACGTTGGGAAAATTGCAAACAGTTTTATTAGGATTTGGGAAAATAATTTTTTTGCTAATCCTGTAAGCGAATTCAGAACACGTTATTTATAAGAATGAAATACATCATTGTGGAGGACATCATGAAATACATCATTGCTATCATCGGATTACTTGTTGTTTTTGGACTTGCTTTTGTAGCAAGTAATAATCGGAGAAATATTAAAATCAAACCGATTATTCTTATGGTTATCATTCAAGTAGTATTAGCAAGTTTATTATTAAATACAAAGTTTGGTTTAGTTCTAATAAAAGGATTTGCAGACGTTTTTAGTAAAATATTAGAATACGCTGGTAGCGGGGTATCCTTTGTGTTTGGGGGGATTGCGAATAAAGGTGAAATGCCTTTCTTCCTTAACGTCTTACTTCCAATCGTGTTCATTTCAGTATTAATTGGTATTTTTCAATATTTAAAAATACTTCCTCTTATTATGAAAGCTATTGGTTTGTTGTTAAGTAAAGTCAATGGTATGGGAAAATTAGAGTCTTACAATGCCGTTGCTTCGGCAATGGTTGGACAATCAGAGGTATTTATCACGGTTAAAAAGCAACTTGGCAAATTACCTGCCAATCGCTTATATACGTTATGTGCTTCAGCCATGTCGACTGTTTCGATGTCAATTGTTGGTGCTTATATGACAATGATTGAACCTAAATATGTCGTTACGGCACTTGTGATTAACTTATTTGGCGGATTTATTATTTCTTCGATTATTAACCCATATACAGTTGATGCAAGCGAGGACCTTCTCATTATTCAAGAGGAAGAAAAACAAAGCTTCTTTGAAATGTTAGGGGAATATATTATTGATGGTTTTAAAGTAGCAATTATTGTCGGAGCAATGTTAATCGGATTTGTTGCCTTAATGGCAGCCATTAATAATATTTTTGATTTAATTTTTGGTATTTCATTCCAGGAAATTTTAGGATATATCTTTGCGCCTGTCGCCTTTATCATGGGGATCCCATTCTCTGAAGCTGTACAAGCTGGTGGAATTATGGCGACAAAGCTTGTGACAAATGAGTTTGTAGCTATGATGGATTTAACAAAAATTCAAGCACACTTTAGCACTCGAACATTAGGGATTATTTCTGTCTTCCTTGTCTCATTTGCCAACTTCTCCTCAATAGGAATTATTTCAGGAGCTGTAAAAGGTTTAAATGAAAAGCAAGGAAACACAGTGGCAAGATTTGGTTTAAAATTATTGTATGGAGCAACGTTAGTCAGTGTACTAACAGCTGTGATTGTAAGTATTGTTTTATAAATAATGTTTGAAAAAGCAATTTTTCTTCTTTATAAAGATGAGAAACTGCTTTTTCTATTTGAACGGAGGGGAATGTTGTGGAAAAGGATTTTCACAACAATTAATATGAGTTTTGTTGGTTTATTTCTTTCGGGTGCAGTCTTATTTCTAAACAGCCTTATGTTGTTAGGGAAGGCAGAAGCAAAGAGTGTTGGTATCTTTAATATTTTTGTAGGAACGCTTCAAATGATTATTCCATTTTATTTACTCGTTGTATCAGATCAAAATAATTGGGACCTTTATAATGACGCGTCCATCTTTTTATTTGGTTTAACCTTTTTATATGTTGGGATAACCTCATTAAAGGGGTTAGAGGGAAATGGTCTGGGGTGGTATAGTTTATGGGTTGCAATTGTTGCAGTCGTTTATGCCTTTACATCTATTATTCACTTTCATAATATTGTCGATGCATTAACATGGGGAATGTGGGCATTTTTATGGTTTCTATTCTTTTTATCAAATTCGCTTAAAAAGAAAATTGATTATTACCTTGGTATTGTTGCATTTGTCCAATCATGGGTAACGCTTACAATACCATCTATGCTTTATTTTTTAGGTGTTTGGAATACACAATCTGTTTATCAAATTTGGACCTACGTATTACTTCTATCTATTTTCTATTTTGTTGTGATTCTTTTTAAAGGAAAATTTTCATTAAAAAAAGAAAAGGGTCGTAAAGAAATTCAGGTACTATAAACAAATTGTGTAATGTTCGATTACTTTAACAAATTTATCCAGAATAGGCCTTCCTGAAGCAGAATACAGTGTTTAAGAATTTTAAATAAGTTAAAAAAGCAGCTGAATAGCTGCTTTTTTAATGCGAGAAACCGAACAAAAAGTGGGGAAGGTTTTGAGTTATGTATATTTACATAAGGTATTATCCTAGTTAAACTTTTCTATCTACTGCTTGAGGAGGTTGTTCAAACCATTTTTCTTTGATCGCTAAAAGTAAACCTAGTCCATAATACTTCTTCATATCATCTGAAATTTTGCCTAATTTAGAAACGATATCTGTTCTTAAACTGGAAGTAATAGACTGACTTATCATGGCAAAACAGAATATTCCCAGACAAGTATTCACAAAAAACAGCATTAACTTATCGGAGAATGGAGACATCTCTACATCGGAAAATGTATAGTCCCCTGATGCTGATATCGGGATATTTTCTTTTTCAAGAACTTCTTGAAGTGAATCTAATACTTTTTCGATTCCATCTCTGCCTTTACTAAAATGTTGTTTTACCTCTTTTGCTTTGGCTAATTTACTAAAAGTGACAAAAATCATTTTTGAAAACTGCGCTCTATGAACAATTCTGGATAGATTAGCAATTTCAGGAGCATTTAAAGGCCTTGAACCACCAAAAAAACCATTCAGATAGATCATGGTATCAGCAAATTCTACATCACTATCCATTTCTACTTGTGGAGGTTTTAAATATACTCCAAGGGATTCCATTAAGTCTACGATTTCATTCTGGATGTCTACGGAAAATACAATGTTTACTTGAAAATGCTCTCGAACATCGCTTCTTGTGCAATCAGATATTGCAACTGGATATGTACTCATCGAAAGGTGAGTTAGATCAAAACAAAAATACAAAATAAAGGTATCGGAAAATACTTTGAGTGCGTCAATCCTTACGTCTTCTTCCGTAAAACCATGGGGAATAGTAAGATTCTCTTTGATAAAAATCTCCTTGAGTTCAGTAATGCTCTTTTTAGCATGATTTAACATCTTTTCTATCACTTGTTTTATAGCGCCATTTTCTGAACTTGCAAAAAAATATTCAAAAAGTCTTTGTTCCATACTGCTCTTTAAATAGGAAGACCAAAGGCTAGATACTTCGTTTGCCGTTAATTCTATGAAGGGCTTATTGCTTTTTGGCTGACTCATTTTAATCACTCCTTTCTAATTAATATCACTCTTAAATCGAAATTTATTACAATAGCTATAGGTAATTTAGAATAATGATAAAAAGGGGCTTCCCACCTTTGTGGAAAGCCCCTTGCAACAACGTTTGTAGATTCCTTTGTTCGTTCCTTAATTTCGGATTAGATAATCGAATGCACCCAAGGCTGCAGTAGCACCTGAACCCATTGAAATAATGATTTGCTTATAAGCGCTATCTGTACAGTCACCTGCAGCAAACACTCCAGGGATGGTGGTAGCTCCATGCTTATCGATCACGATTTCACCCATTCTCGTGCGTTCAATCGTTTCGTCTAACCAATCGGTATTTGGTACGAGACCAATCTGAACAAATACACCTTGTAATTCAATATGATGCTCTGCTCCTGTTTCACGGTCAATGTAGGTTATACCGTTTACTTTGTCGGTACCGATAATTTCTTTTGTTTGAGCATTCTTGATGACCGTTACATTTGGTAGGCTGTAAAGGCGATCTTGCAGTACAGAATCAGCTTTCAATTCTGGAGCAAATTCAATAACCGTTACATGCTTCACAATGCCTGCGAGGTCAATCGCAGCTTCAATACCGGAATTACCGCCGCCAATAACAGCTACGTGCTTTCCGATAAATAGCGGACCGTCACAGTGAGGACAGTAGGCTACGCCCTTGTTCTTAAACTCTGCTTCGCCTGGGACACAGACATTACGCCAGCGGGCACCTGTTGAAAGGATGACGGTTTTGCTTTTTAGAACAGCGCCGTTTTCCAATTCAATTTCGATAAGATCCTTCTTTTCTAAACGCTTGGCACGCTGCAAATTCATGACATCAACATCGTATTCTTTTACATGTTCTTCAAGGCTTGCTGCAAGTTTTGGGCCTTCTGTTTGCTTTACGCTAATAAAGTTCTCGATGCCGAGAGTATCCATAATCTGACCGCCAAAGCGTTCAGCCACGATGCCTGTACGAATGCCTTTACGTGCCGCATAGATGGCTGCACTAGCACCCGCTGGCCCGCCGCCAACAACAAGGACATCAAATGGATCTTTATCAGCAAACTCTGAAGCATCCGGAGCATTGCCGACTTTTGCAAGAATTTCCTCAAGTGACATCCGGCCACTGCCAAATGATTCCCCATTTAGGAACACCGTTGGTACTGCCATGATGTTTTTGCCCTCTACTTCTTCTTTAAAAGCCGCTCCATCAATCATGGTATGAGTAATGCCAGGATTAAGAATGCTCATCAAGTTTAGCGCTTGAACAACATCAGGACAGTTATGGCAGCTCAAGCTGATGTAAGATTCAAAGTGATAGTCACCTTTAATGCTTTTAATTTGATCTATGACCTTTTGTTCAACCTTCGGAGCTCTTCCGCTTGCTTGCAAAAGAGCCAACACTAACGAAGTAAATTCGTGACCAAGCGGAACACCAGCAAAAGTTACCCCAGTGTCTTCTCCGATACGATTAACACTAAAGCTCGGTGTTTTCTGTAATTGTGCATGTTCAACCTTAATATTAGGTGACATGGTGGCTAATTCATCCACTAGAGCCACCATGTCACGAGAAACGTCATCAGAACCTGCACTAACTTTAAGCAGGACATCGCCCTCCATCAATTGAAGATATTGGGCTAATTGTGCTTTTATATCTGCATCTAGTATCATTTGATTGTGCTCCTTAAATTTTTCCTACAAGATCAAGGCTTGGTTTAAGTGTTGCAGAGCCTTCTTTCCATTTTGCCGGGCAAACTTCACCAGGATTTTTACGCACATATTGTGCTGCTTTAATTTTGTTAATAAGTGTGCTAGCATCACGTCCAATGCCACCAGCGTTAATTTCAACTGCTTGGATAATGCCATCTGGATCAATGATGAATGTACCACGGTCAGCGGCACCTTCTTCTTCAATTAATACATCAAAGTTACGGGAAAGGACGTGTGCAGGGTCACCGATCATTGTATAAGTAATTTTGCCAATTGTTTCTGATGAATCGTGCCATGCTTTATGTGTAAAATGAGAATCTCTAGAAACAGAGAATACTTCAACCCCAAGTTCTTGTAGTGCTGGATACTGATCTTGAAGATCTTCTAACTCCGTTGGGCAAACGAATGTAAAGTCAGCTGGGTAGAAGCAAACGACGCTCCACTGACCTTTAAAGTCTGCGTCTGATACTTCCAAAAATTCTCCATTTCTGTATGCTTGTGCTTTGAATGGTTGTACTTCTTTTCCAATTAGAGACATGATTAAAATTCCTCCTAAGATGATTAATTTCATAGATAGCTTGTCCAGTGAATACCGGCTTATTCAGCTTATCTATAATTATTATTAAGTTATACTCGTTATTATATACATCTATTATTATGTTTGTCAAATGAAATATAATAATTATTTTAATTAAATAATAGATATTATAACGTTAATATTATTATAAGGGATGTACATTTATTTTAACAGGCATTTTCAAAAATGTTGTCATTTGGCGTAAACATTGAATGAATGGTGGAAATGAAATAAACGATGCCAAGCAATGGATTCATCCCAATCCGCCTAACACCGTATAGACTTAAACTAATATCAAATGTGTAATTGAGAATTAGTGAAGTAAATGAAAAATATTTGATATAAGTGCCGATGTCGCCACTATACTTTGGAAAAAGCTCGTTTAACATAAAAAAAGCCTGTCGCCCTCCGCATTTTGTCAAAATCATCGACATTATTCGGAGGGTGACAGTTCTTTTAATATGTTTCTTTAGAAGTGAAATGGCCACTGCCCTTTAATTTATCGTCAAAAAATTGAAGAATTAGTTCGTTTTCCGTTTCAATACAGTAATATTGTTCAATGTCTGCTTTTCCGCCTTGAATATAATTTGCAAGTATAGGAGAGAAAAGCGGTAAATCGGTCAAGCTTAAATGATTTGCACCTTGAAAATGAACAGTAGATGCATCTTTGAAGTGTTCGTTATTGAGTTTGTTCGCTACGTAAGTGGAGTTGCTATCGAGCTGTCCCCAAACATCGTCGGAATAAATGTTAAGAAGTGGGGTCTTGAAGTCTTCGTCGCGTGCCACAAAATCATCGATTTCTTTCTTATAAACAAGATCACTAAAGAACGGGGCGTCAATATTTACAACAGCTTCTATATCATTACGTTCTCTCCCTAGCCAAACACTTGCAGCTCCGCCCAATGAGTGCCCGAACACGCCAATTTTCTCTGTATTGATCTGTTGATATATCGGGTTATTATCATTTTTGGCCTTATCAAGTATCGTATCAATGACAAAATTCATATCGTCAGTTCTCAGTTCCATCCATTTTTGAATAGCCCCATAGAGTTCTTCCTTCGTGTAAATGCCGTCTTTATTCATATCGTTGATTTCATTGTTATAATCTGCATTGATCATAGCGACTGTTCCATCCTCTGAACGAGTAAAAAAGGAGTGATAGGGATGGTCGATTGAAACGACTACATAACCGTGGCTTGCAAGCTCAGTATAGGTAGAGGCATTGCTTGACTTAATACCGAATGCTCCATGTGAGAACACTAATAGAGGGTATTTTTCATCTGCCTTTTTGGGATACCAAAATTCCACATTAACAAATCTGTTGTCACCCTTGTCAGTAAATTCCTCAATCCGGTTCTTGTCAACATATGTGTAAGCAGCGGTTGCGACTTCATAGTCACCTGTCACTTTTGGTGAGTTATGCTGCGGAAAAACAATTGCAGGTGCAAGTACAAATACCGAGGCAATCATCATCATAATCGATTTCCACACAATAGAAGAAGTTTTGTATTTTTTTGTATTTGTTTTATTGCGGATTAGCGAAACCGCTGCCGTTACCGCTAAGATGAAAAGCAGTATGGCAAGCATTACCCAGCGGAAACTCCACTCAATCACCGATGAAAGTGTGAGCATAACAAATGCAATAAATGCAGCAATCCTAATCCAATTCTTTATTTTTTTATGGTTTTGCTTCGTTGCCACACAGTAGATTGCAAAGGCAATCTCAAAAGTTAAAGCGATCAATAATAGTAAATTTCCCATCGTAATTACCCCTTCTTTTTTTGAAAATTTTCTTATGGACTCATCATAAAAAAAACCAAAAAGGAAGTATATAGAAAAACGGTAAGTTGCTTCCACGAGCAAGTAAGTTGTAAAGAAAACTCGCCGATTGGCGAGCCGTAAGGCGAAGACAGAGGCGTAGTTGCACTTATGCCTGATGGGAAAGTTATACTTTCCTATCGGCCAAAAAAAGCGGTAAGCTTTATAGCTTACCGTAAAATAATCTGCAGACAAGGCTGCTGTATGTATATAACTATTCATTAACGTCTTGCTTAAATGCCTTTAGTTTTTCGTTGATTTGCTGGGCTTCTTTTTTATCTCTTTTCCATGACAGCAGACGAACTAGGGTATAGATTACGGCAATTTGCAGTGCCAAAATGATTCCATCTACTGCACTATTCACAATACCAAAAACGCTCCCAAGGGCAATCAATACAATCTCCAAAGCGAAAAAATGAAAGGTAATTCTTATTCGCATTTTCTTCTCACTTAGATCAGTAGGAGAATACAAAATAAATCCGATTAATGCACTTATCAATGAAAAGGCCATAATGATATAAATTGACTGCAAATCAAAGACCATATCTGGATAATATATTTGTCGCAAAATAGTAATAATAATGATAATGGATGCGAAGATGATTAAGAAATCCTTGATAATCTTTTGTACAAGTTCGGGCATCTTCATAGCTATCCCTCCTTTTACAAGCCAAGCATATTTTTAAGGACAGGCACATACTGCCTTGATACAACAGCACGTTCCCCGTTATCGAGCACCGCTTCGTATCGGCCGCTTATAGACGGAAAAATAGATGAAATTTTAGCGATGTTCAAAATAGTTGATTTGGATGCACGAAAACAGTTCTTGTTTTTGTATAATTCCTCTAATTCATAAAGCTTTTGTTTTACCTCAAAAACGTTGTCCTTGCAGTAAAGAAAGACCTTTCCGTCAACTGCCTCGAAATAATAGATATCACTAAGCTTAATCCGGTGAACTTTATCATATTGATAGCCGAGGGCAATGTGGTCTTCTGTTTTCAGCTTGTTTACGATTTCGTGTATTTCGTCATCTACCTCATGACACCTAATAAGAATTTCTTCTCCCAGTTCTTTGTTTATTTTTTCTATTGATATTCTCATATTATCACCCACGAAAATTCGAATATTTCAGGCCGACTACGGATTTTGTCTTTCGTTGCCCTTTTATCCATTTTATCAAATCATCGTTTGGAATTTATACTATTTTAGTATCAGAGTTTATTCAAAATTTCAAAGTTTCATAGATTCTTATAATCTCATTCCCTCAAGAAGGGACATGGTGCTGACCACGTGTACCAATAAGAATTTTCCCGCTTTAAAACCCTGCTGATGGGTATAGTAATAATCATTATCCATCATTTTCGGGAGGCGTTTAAGATGGAAAAACTACTTCAAAATCAAGTTGCTTTTGTGACAGGGGCTGGCTCGGGAATAGGCAAGGCTGCGGCGATAAAGCTTGCCAAAAATGGAGGGAAAATTGCTTTAGTTGATTTGCATAAAGAAAATGTAGAGGAGGTTAAAAAACAAATTGAAGCAATCGGCAGTGAAGCACTTGTCTTGGAAGCTAATGTTTCGCAACCAGCGGAAGTAGAGAACTGTTATCAAAAAACCATGGATCAATGGGGAAGACTGGATGTTGTCTTCGCGAATGCCGGAATTAACGGGGAAGTTACACCCATTGAAGATATGGAGCCGAAGGATTGGGACTTGACGATTTCCAATAACTTAACAAGTACCTTTTTAACAGTTAAATATGCCATTCCACATTTGAAGTCAAAAGGCGGCAGCATTATTATCACGAGTTCAATTAATGGAAACAGGATCTATAAAAATATTGGAATGTCTGCCTATAGCACATCCAAAATTGGCCAGATGGGCTTCGGTAAAATGGCAGCGCTCGAGCTGGCACATTATCGTATTCGAGTGAACATTATTTGCCCTGGTGCCATTGAAACAAATATCGGTGAAAACACTTGGAGAGAAAATGAGAAATTAAAAAAGGTGCAAGTCCCCATCGAATATCCGGAAGGAGACCAGCCGTTGGAAGATGGACCAGGAAAACCTGAACAAGTGGCCGACCTGGTCCTATTTTTGGCTTCAAGCCAATCCAGCCACATTACAGGAAGCGAAATTTATATTGACGGAGCACAATCGCTTTTATAACAAAAAGGGACAAAGGGTCAGGGAGCCAGCCTGTCTCCATGTCCCAATTATTTTTTTAATAATAAATACAGAAAATATGGTGCACCAATGATTGCGACCATTGTTCCTGCTGGAATGCCGTCTGGGGCTGCTAGATTTCGTCCGATTGTATCGGCGAGTAATAACAGCCAGCCGCCAATGAATAGTGCAATGGGAATAAATAATTGATTTCTCGGTCCCACTAGGGCTTTGGCTATGTGTGGAGCCATGAGCCCAACAAAGGCGATTCCGCCGGTCACTGCAACGGCAGAGGCAGCTAAAGCAACAGCGGTGATGAGGAGAAGAATTCGTTCCCTTTCAACGGAAATACCGACACCGATCGCGACCTGTTCGCTTAAGCCAAGGATATTTAATCGATTGGCTTTGTAAAAAGTGAATGGCACCAAGATGACGAGCCAAGGAAGGAGTGCCCAAATAAATGGCCAATCAGTACCCCAAATATTCCCCGCTAACCATTTGGCAATGAAATCTACCTTTGACCGTTCGGCTGATGAGATGAGGACGATCATAATGCCGGATAACGCCATTGAAAATCCTATGCCGATTAGTATTAATCTGACTGGTTGAATGCCTTCATTTTTTTTATAGGAAAAAACATAGATTAGCAAGGCAGTAAGAAAAGCTCCAATAAAAGCGATAACTGGAAGCAGATAAATAAACGATCCTGCTTGTACTGGGAAGAATAAAAAGTATATTGCGATGGCAACACCTGCACCAGAATTAATCCCAATAATGCCGGGATCAGCTAAATCATTTCGTGTGATTCCTTGCAGTATTGCCCCTGATAATGCAAGAGACATCCCTGCTAACAGGGTAATAATAATTCGCGGCAGTCGAATCGAAAATAAGATAAATTCTTCTTTAAATGACCCTTTTCCTAGAATGGTTGGCAGCAGTCTGTCGTAGGATAACGATGCGTACCCCAACCCCATCCCCACAACCATGGTGACAATGATCAACAGGAATAACAAGCATAGGATGAGTCTTTGTCTTTTGATTAATGCTGGTTGAATCATGACAATACCTTGCCTCCTTTATGGACGATTATGAGAAAGAAAGGCAGGCCCATCATCGCAACAATCGCTGCAACGGGTGTTTCATATGGAATATTGATTGTCCGACCAAGTGTATCGGCTAATAGCATAAATACGGCTCCTATAATAGCTGACATCGGAAGTATGTATCGATAATCGGTTCCTACGATTGCTCGAACCACATGGGGAACCATTAACCCTATGAAGGCCATATTTCCAACAAGAGCAACAGAGGCACCGGTTAGCATGATCGTAATAATAAAAAGAATGACTTTTATTTGGGTTGTCTTTTGTCCTAATCCAACGGCAACTTCTTCGTTTAAGCTTAGAATCGTCAGTTGTCGTGAGAGGAACAAAGAGAATAAGATTCCTGCTATAATAAAGGGCACAATGATTTGGAGCTGGCTCCAAGTAGTGCCAATTAACCCGCCTGCCGTCCACATCGAGACATCTTTGGAGATTTTATAATAAAGTCCAATTCCTTCTGAAACCGCATATAAGAAGGTGGAAACAGCTGTACCAGCAAGGACAAGTCGCAGCGGAGAGAAACCGCCCTTTTTCATCGAACCAATCCCGAAAACGATGATAGCTCCAACAGCAGCTCCCATAAAACAGGCAACCATTATGGTAAGATAGTTGGCTGATGGAATGAGGGCAATGGAAATGGCAAGAGCAGCATTGGCCCCAGCAGATAGCCCGAGTATCCCAGGTTCAGCAAGCGGGTTTCTTGTCATTCCTTGCATAATGGCTCCAGAAACGGCTAATGCCGCGCCAACAAATATGGCTCCAACTTCACGTGGGAAACGAAGCTCGCGAATAATCGTAATCTGTTCATTTGTCGTATGAGATGTAAGTGCCAGCCATACATCTTTTACCGTTGTGTTCGCTGCCCCAAATACCATGGCGACAACAAACATTCCGACAAATACCATAATGGCAGCTATCAGCTTAAGAGAAAAATTACGAGAAAAATGCTTTTCTTTTGTCATCAATGATTCCTCTTTCTATTATCTAATCAAGGAAAAGGGATTATGAAAGCATAACCCCTTTTAATCTGTCTAGTTACCAAGAAAGTGTTGCTTAAAGAATGCAAGCTGGTAATCTAATGTAAGTGGATCATTAAAATAGAATTCCTTTGCATTTGCTTCAAATAGGTGCTTGTTCTTCACAGCTGCCATGTTTTTATATGTATCCGTCTCTTGGAATGAATTATCCGTCTCGCTATTTTTACTTAAAATCACATAATCTCCCGCAAACTCAGGCAGAACTTCCAAGGATAAAGCATAGTAACCGTCTTTTTCAACCATTTCTTTTACCTTTTCAGGCATTTTTAATTTCATTTCTTGATAAAGGATTTCGGTACCGCGGCCCCAGTGATCGCCATACACATATAGCTGTTTGTCAAAGTTTTCAATAACAGACACAGTGGCGTCTGCTCCAATTTTTGCTTGAATTTCACTTCCTGCCTTCTCTGCCCGTTGTTTGAAGCCATCGACCCAGGCCTGTGCTTCCTTTTCTTTATTTAATAGTTTTCCAATTTCTAAGTGTTGCGTTAAATAGTCTACTTTTCCATAGGTAAAAACGACAGTTGGTGCAATTTGCTTTAATTTATCGATGTTTTTAACATTATCGAGCCCAATAATTAGATCGGGATTTAATTGAATGATTTTCTCCACGTTTTCGTCAGAGACTTCTTCCACATTCTTTAATTTATCTAGGAAACGCGGATTCATTTTCGACCATGAATCGACGCCAACAAGGTTCACGCCTAAAGCCATTACGTTACCTGCGAACGAAGCAAGGACGACCACACGCTTTGGATGTGCTGGAACTTTAACGGGACCATTTTCAGATTGATAGGTAATGGTTTCAGCTTTCTTATCCCCATTAGCGGTGCTGTTTGACTTTTCGGTTGCCCCATTGGTACAACCACTGATGATGAGGCTGAGTACTAAAAATAATGGAATAAATAGCTTTTTCATTTATGAATCTCCTTTTAATAAATTGTAAGTCACACACATTGGTTTGTTCGTGCGCGGGTCACGACCGATTTCTGTATCAATTTGAAATACTGTTCTTAGAACATGATGATTAATCACATCTTCACAATTCCCTGCCTTGACAATTTGGCCATCTTTTAAAGCGACAATATAGTCAGCGAAACGGGCTGCTTGATTTAAATCATGAAGGACCATGACGATTGTTCGTTCCTGTTCCCTATTTAATTTTTGTAGCAATTCTAGCACTTCTAATTGATGTGCCATATCTAAATAGGTGGTCGGCTCATCAAGGAAGATGATATCGGTCTCCTGTGCAAGAGCCATAGCAATCCACACACGCTGCCGTTGGCCCCCAGAGAGAGCATCCACGGGACGAAACTTGAATTCCTTCGTTCTCGTCACATCAAGTGCCCAATCGATGACTTCATAATCCTTTTTGGTTAAACGACCGAAGCTAGACTGATAAGGAAAGCGGCCATAAGATACCAGTTCCCCGACGGTTAGCCCACTAGCACTCTCAGGGGTTTGGGGAAGAATCGCCATTTTTTTAGCTAGGACCTTTGTATTTTCTTTTGTGATATTTTCACCATCTAAGATAATCGAGCCGGTTTGATGGGAAATAATTCTTGTTATCGCTTTCAACAGTGTTGATTTACCACATCCATTCGAGCCAATAATGGCCGTAATTTTTTTATCAGGAATATGTACACTTAGATTCTTGACGATTAAACGATCGCTATAGCCGACGTTCAACTCATCTGTAAATAGACGAACCATTCTGAACCTCCACTTGTTCTAGGTGATCGATAATGATAATGATTATCAATATCAAAACTAATATAATTGGCTTTTTATTTATTGTCAACCATTTCTTTTATTGCCAATATCCGAAAAGCAGTGTATATTCAAATGAGAATGATAATCAATCGCGTCTTGATATAAGGGAGCAGATCATGATGGATCAGAAGGAATTATATGATGTAACAATAATTGGCGGGGGCCCAGCAGGTCTTTACTCAGCGTTTTATAGCGGATTACGAGAAATGAAAACAAAGCTTATCGAGTTCCAGCCACAGTTAGGCGGGAAAATCCATGTTTATCCAGAGAAAATGATTTGGGATGTTGGCGGACTGACACCTGTTCCAGGTGCCAAACTGATGGAGCAATTAGTAGAGCAAGGGTTAACGTTTCAACCAACCGTACTTCTGAATGAAAAAGTGGAATCCATCGAACGGACCGAAGCTGGAATTTTTATCTTACATACAGTATCAGGTCAAAAACATTATTCTAAAACAGTAATTATCGCCGTTGGAAGTGGGATCTTAAATCCGCAAAAGCTGGAAATTGAAGGTGCTGAGAGGTTCGAAGTGTCTAATTTACATTACACGGTGAAATCTTTAAAACAGTTTAAAGATAAAACGGTGATAATTTCAGGCGGTGGCAATGCTGCCATCGATTGGGCGAATGAATTGGAGCCGGTTGCTAAAAAGGTGTATGTAGCCTATAGAAAAGAAACCCTCTCAGGTCATGAATCTCAAGTAACGCATCTACTGAATAGTTCTGCGGTTTGTACCTTTAATACTACGATTACAAAACTAATAGCTAGTACAAATCATGAATTGATTGAGCGTGTTGAATTGACAAATCACGAAACAAAAGAGGTGTCTTACTTATCAATCGATGAAGTGGTAATTAATCATGGGTATGAGCAAGATTTGACCTTACTTGAAAACAGTCCATTGGATATTACGATTGTAGAAAACTATTATATTGCCGGGAATGCTGCAAGTGAATCTTCAATAGAGGGACTTTACGCTGCAGGAGATATCCTTAAGCATGATGGGAAATTAAATCTAATTGCAGGCGCTTTCCAGGATGCTGCTAATGCGGTTAACAAAGCAAAACAGTTTATCCAGCCTGATGCGGATAAGATTGCAATGGTTTCTTCACATAATGAAGTTTTTAAAAATCGTAATAGAGAATTGGTTAAACAAATGATGAAGTAATTGCATCTTCATGGTGTGGATGTGAAAATATACAGGGTTAAAAAAGGAAAGAGACGGCTCTCGTCCTTCCGTAGCAGGAAGGACGAGAGCCGTCCTTGTTAATAAATGACAACCGGGTCGTAGGTGCTTAGGTTTTCATATACTGTTTTCATTATAGTAGCGGGTGTATTGACACAGCCTCCTGATCCTGCTGTTAGGTAGGCATTACTTGCCCAGTTTGTCCGCCAGCCGGCGTCGTGGAAGCCTTGTCCGCTATTTGTGAACGGAGCCCAATAATTTACTTTAACGGCATAATCGCCTTTTCCTACTGCGGTGCCCTTAAGTGTGTACTGTGTTCGTTTATAGAGAATATACCACACACCTGGGGAAGTATCTTCACCGGTGCTATGCTTTCCGGTGACAACATTCGTTGTAAGTGCCAATTTTCCATTTTTGTAAATCCAAATCCGTTGTTCCGCAATCGACACTTCCGCATACGTGCCGCCAATGCCATTATTTGTTGCCGTTTCATAACCGATGCCTTCATTGCTCCAGCCATTCCCGTAAATATTAGTGGCCGGTATTGATTTCTCCCCTTTTTCAAAAGCTTGCTGAACCTGCGTCGTTTCTTTGCTGACATCTAATGCCCAGCCATAGCCTTTTCCTTTTACTGAAATAACCGAACCTGAATGGGTCTTAAAGGTGAAATTTTTATTTAACGTTGACTGCGTATTATTAATTTCAGCTATCTTGTTTTTAATGTCACTCATCGTGATGGTAACGTTCATATCTTTTGTCACAGTGGCATTTTTAATTAATTCACTGGCATTTAAGGTATACACTTTGCCTTGTACACTATATTCAACGGTCCGTCCAAGGAGGTCTTGCAGAGTTTTCTCCTCTTCCTTGATAATCGGACTATCCGCTTTGATTGGTTGTATGAATACGGGTTTCAGGTGGATATCACTCGTATATTTCTGTTCTGAGTAATCTTTTAATAGAGCGGCAATGTCATATTGTTCTCCATCGATGCCATCGGAGACGACAATTTCCCCCTGTTCTAATTTAGCTTCCGCATCAATGGGTGCTTTTAAGCTCATATTCATCGCTAGAAGCGTTTCTTCTGCTTGTTTTTTCAGCGTTTGACTTCGGTATTGATCCGCCTCTTGGGGTATCAACGAGTAATTTTTTTCCTTTGAGGAAGGAAAAAATGTCCACTGGCTTTTTAATAATTTCTTAACCTCAGGCAAATCTTCTTCGGTAAATCCCATTTGTGTATCTTTACCGTCAAAAATTTGTTGTTCTCCGACAAAGACTCTGTTTTTTAATACAGATGTTTTTAATTTCTTTATGGCCTGATCGGCAGTTAGACCACCGACCTTTGTATCATTAATTGTAATGTGCGAATTGAACCGGGTTGTCTGATAATAGAAAAGTCCTGCCAATAGCAGTGCAATAATAATAATTATAATTCCACTGACAATAAAATTCCGGCGTGCAGGCCGTTTGGCACGATTCCCCCGTCTATAACTAATTTCTTCAACCGTTTCCTCTATCATGCTCATAAATATTCCCCCCGCTACCTGGTGCCCCAGGTATCAACATCCTCCAACATACCCTTGTGAAATTTATATCAAAGACTTTTGCAACGTTTACCTTACTCTTAATTAATACCATTATACTACAAGATTTTAAGGTGTGGAATTTCTCTTTAGATAATAGTTCCTAAAAAGTACGCATCGTAAAAAAGCAAGCCAGAAGAGCTTTAACTCTAAGCTAGCTTGCTTTTTTACTTGATTCTTAAATTAATATTTAAAGTAGCTGTCTTTCTCCTTTTCTAAAAATTATAGTAGCGGCGAAGTAAGTAGGAAATCCATTTGCAATGAGGGTGATTGCGAATATTTTCTAGTAATCCTTTCACAATTACAGGCGGTAAAGTCG
Source organism: Neobacillus vireti (assembly GCF_001026695.1). Classification (GTDB taxonomy): domain Bacteria; phylum Bacillota; class Bacilli; order Bacillales; family Cytobacillaceae; genus Neobacillus; species Neobacillus vireti. Next base: position 145,730 of record NZ_LDNB01000013.1, on the reverse strand, counting down.
GTTCAAGCAACTGCCCTTGCAGCAGGATTAACGATTCTTTTTCAATTGGCTCTTCTATTTCTTCTATTCTTTGTCTGATGATTTCGAGGATTTGCTCCTTCGTTATTTCTCCATTCATCGGCTGCTTAACGATTTCAATCAGCTCTTGTGAAATAAATGGGACGGTCGTATGTCTTGCTAGTAAGTTTGTTTTTTCCACAAGTGATTCCGCTAGCAGCTTCAGATCCAACGGCACGTTGTAGAAGACGAATAACTGTGAATAGGTATTCATAAAGCCTTTAATACAATACATTAAATCATATTTTGTTTGTTTGACTTCCTCTCCATATAAACGTTCAATCATCGAGAGGATTGTGTTCTCGGTTAATTTGTCGTAGTACTGCATTTTTAAAATGAGCTCTTTATTAAATGTTTGCGACTGCTCTTTGATAAGAACCTTGGCGAAATCAGAATGCTTATGAAAAGAATGATAAATAGCATAATAAAAATGATATAAAAGTTGTTCATCATCCTTGGTGTTTCTGACTATATGGTCAATTTCTGATGTGATTTGCATCATAAAATGGTCAATCAAAGCAATAATTAATTCATCCTTTGACTTGAAAGATAAGTAAAAGGCTCCTTTAGAAATACCGCAATGCTCGGTTATTTGCTGCACGGAGGTGGCTTCGAACCCATGTCTAGCAAAAAGCTCTAACGCACGCTCCATAATTAATTGTTTTTTTAGCATGTCAGATGATCGCTCCTATAGTCAAATTGTTGACAAATGACCCAGTAGTCATTATTATAAGGAAATGAGTTTAATTAGTCAATTAAGGGCGGGTGTAATAGTTGAAGGGTTTAGTTAACTTTGTTTTAAGGAATAAACTAGCAGTCTGGCTGCTTACGATTATCATAACGGCGTCCGGTATTTATTCGGGTACACGAATGAATATGGAGACGATTCCGAATATCTCCATTCCTTATTTAATGGTCATGGACGTCTATCCTGGTGCCACTCCAAAGAAGGTCATGGAAGATGTATCCATGCCGATTGAGAAAGCGGTAGAAGGACTTGAACACGTAAAAGCGGTTTATTCAAATTCCTATTCTAACATGTCAAGTATTCAAGTGGAGTACGAATATGGCATTGACATGGATGAGGCGAAACGTGCCTTACAATCGGCATTAGATGGCATTAAATTGCCGGAAGGAGCTCAAGAACCGACAACGACAGCGATTAGTATGAACATGATGCCGGTTGTTGCCTTAAGTGTAAGCAGTTCAAAAGAGGATATCGTTGAATTAACGTCAACAGTCGAGGAAAGCTTACTTCCGAAAATTGAAAAAATCGAGGGTGTTGCGTCGGCAACGATTACCGGCCAGCATATTGAAGAAGTAGACCTTACGTATAACAAAGCCAAATTGGCGGAATTTGGCTTAACAGAAGATAAAGTGAAGCAAATGATTCAAGCAAGTAATCTATCTGTTTCATTAGGCCTTTACCAGTTTAAAGAAAGTGAACAAGCGGTCGCGATTGACGGCAAGTACACGACGGCGGATGAATTAAAGAATATGCTGATTCCAGTGACACCATCAGCTGCTAATCCGTCACCTTTTGTAAAGCTTGGCGATATAGCGACGATTAATACAGTTGGTAAAGTACAATCGATCTCACGAACAAACGGTAAAGACGCGATTGCAATCCAAATCGTGAAAGCGCAGCAGGCAAACACGGTTGATGTGGTCAACAAAGTGAAGAAGGTTATTAAGGATGAGAAGGCAAAAGTCGATGGCCTTGTCATTGATGTAACCCTTGACCAAGGAAAACCAATCGAAGAATCGGTGACAACGATGATTGAAAAGGCGGTATTTGGCGGTTTGATTGCCGTTTTAATCATCCTGCTATTCTTGCGTGACTTTAAATCAACGATTATTTCGATTGTTTCGATTCCAGTGTCGATTTTCATGGCGTTACTGCTGTTACATTGGATGAATATTACCTTGAATATTATGACCCTTGGGGCGATTACTGTTGCAATCGGGAGGGTCATCGATGACTCGATTGTCGTTGTTGAAAATATTTACCGGCGTCTGCATTTGAAAGAAGAGAAATTAAATGGCCGCGCCCTTGTCCGTGAAGCGACGATTGAAATGTTCAAACCGATTATGTCATCAACATTAGTAACGGTTGCGGTTTTCGCACCATTGATCTTCGTTGGCGGTATGGTTGGCGAGCTGTTCGCTCCGTTCGCATTAACAATGGCATTCGCACTTGGTGCATCATTACTCGTTGCCATTACCATCGTTCCGGCGCTATCGCACTTCTTATTTAAGAAAAAATTATATGGTGTGAAAACAGCCAAGAGCCACAAAGAAGTCGGTGAAATGGCGAAATGGTATAAATGGTTCCTTGAAAAAACCCTTAACCATAAAGTAATAGCATCCATCCTTGCGATTGTTTTACTAGTGGGGAGTTTGGCGTTAACGCCGCTCATTGGTTTTAGTTTCATGGGCAGTGAAGAGGATAAAGTGATGTACTTAACGTACACACCAAAAGCAGGTGAGTTACCGGAAGATACATTGGCCAACGTTAAAGTGGTCGAAGAGAAGATGCTAAAGCGTGATGATATCAAAATCGTTCAAGTATCTGTCACCAAGGCTGGCGATACGACTGCGGCGATGATGGGTGGCGGCGGATCCGGCGGTGCCTTGATGTACCTCATCTTTGAACCGGAAACAAAGAATTTCCCGGATGTTAAAGAAAAAGTTGAAAAATATGTCGCTGGCATTGGTCAAACAGGTAAATGGAAGAGCCAAGCCTTTGGTTCAATGGGCGGCTCTACTAATGAAGTTAGTTACACCTTCTACAGTGAAGATTTAAATAAACTAAATAAATCAGTTAAACAAGTAGAAAACGTGATGAAAAAACATAGCGATTTGAAAGATGTGGCGACAAGTGCCGAGGAAGCGTACGTGGAGTATACATTCAGAGTCGCGCAAGATAAATTGATGCAGGTTGGTTTAACAGCTGGTCAGCTCGTCATGATGTTAAGTCCGCAAAAAACACAAGATGTGTTAACGACGGTTGAAAAGGACGGTAACTCCTTAGATGTCATTGTTCAGCAGGAACAAGCTGCACAGCCAGAATCAATTGATGATCTTTTAGCAAAACAAATCCCGACAGCTCTTGGTACAACGATGCCATTATCCGAGCTTGTCACCGTGAAGAAAGGTACAACCCTAAATACGCTTGCACGTAGTAAAGGTGAATACTACGCAACCGTTTCTGGAAAAATTAAAGGTGCTGATATTTCAAAAGTAACCTCTAAAGTAGGGAAAGAAGTCGATAACTTAGATTTACCGAAAGGTGTAACTGTCGGCGTTGCCGGTGTCCAAGCAGATATGTCTGACACCTTTACACAGCTTGGTGTCGCTATGGCTGCGGCCGTTGCCATCGTGTACTTCATCCTTGTTGTTACATTCCGAGAAGGTGTCGCGCCATTTTCGGTCCTATTCTCATTACCATTTGCGGTCATTGGTTCATTTGTTGGCTTATTAATCGCAGGTGAAACCATCTCGGTCTCAGTCATGATGGGGCTATTAATGTTAATCGGTATCGTCGTTACGAACGCCATCGTCCTCGTCGACCGGATTATTCATATGGAACGGGATGGCATGAATATGCGTGAAGCCGTTCTCGAGGCAGGGGCAACCCGTCTGCGTCCAATCCTAATGACAGCCATCGCCACAATCGGTGCGTTAATCCCATTAGCACTAGGCGCGGGAGGCGGCGGAGGCGGCCTAATCTCAAAAGGACTTGCCATCACCGTAATCGGCGGTCTAACAAGCTCAACACTACTAACATTATTCGTAGTGCCAATTGTCTACGAAATACTATCTAAATTATTTAAGAAAAACCGAAGAGAAATAGAAGAAAACTAAGGGACAGAGGGACAGGCCTCTGTCCCTCTGTCCCCGAATCGCCAATCCGACTATGGCCAATCCCTGTGTAGTATAATAATGAAATAAATAAGAGTTAACGGGAGTAGAGGCCATTGGAAAAGCAGAATAGCAGCTATAGATGGGTCGTTTTGGCCGCAGTTTTTTTTACGTACTTTTTAATAGTCAGTCAACGTACGGCTCCAGGACTGATTACGGATCAATTGATGAAAGAATTCCATGTAACAGCTTCAGTGATTGGGTTGCTGGCGAGTATTCAATTTATGGCCTATGCAGGTTTACAAATTCCAATTGGAATCTTGTCTGACCGCTTTGGTCCAAATCATTTTCTGGTTTTTGGAGCACTGCTGAATGGTTTAGGTGCGGTAGTGTATAGTCTTGCAGGAAATGAAGCGTTTCTCCTTCTTGCTAGATTATTGGCAGGGATCGGGGATGCGGCTATTTGGGTCAACTTGGTGCTCATCTTAAGTCAATGGTTTAAAGTGAAGGAATTTATCGGCTTACTTGGCCTTGCGGGTATGGCAGGGAGCTTGGGATTTCTAATGGCGACTGTTCCATTTTCTGCATGGATTTCGCTATCGGGCTGGAGACCACCATTTTTTATAACAGGAATTATTCTATGTCTGAGCGCCATTCTCCTATATTTTGTGCTCATTAAAAAACCAAAACAGCTATTCCAGCACGACACTGTCAAGATTAAAAAGGAGAAAAAGCAGGAAAATACGCTGATTCTGTTACGGCGCATATTTTCCACCCGTCAGGCATGGGCTACCTTCCTCTGTCACTTTGGTCTTGTTGGCACGTATGTTGGCTTTATCGGTTCATGGGCTGTTCCTTATGGAATGCATGTTTATGAAATGAGCCGTTCTGCTGCCAGTCAGTTGATTATGGTTGGTCTGATTGGTGCAATCATTGGTGCACCGCTAACAAGCTGGATTTCCAGCAGGTTTGCTTCCATCAAACGGCCCTATATTATCGTTCATATTATTGTGTTTTTAAGTTGGATTGCCTTTGTTTTACTTAGCGGCAAGCCGCCTTTCTTCATGCTTGTTATGCTATTCTTCATTATTGGGTATGGAAATGGAGCAAGTGCCTTGACCTTTGCGGTTGTTCGCCAATCCTTTCCGATGAAAGAGGTCGGTGTTATCTCAGGATTTGCGAATACCGGAGGATTTTTAAGTGCTGTTCTATTACCAATTATCTTTGGGAAAGTATTAGACCATTTCCAGTTTTCAGCAAGCAGCGTTGGCTATCACTATGGGTTTATTATCCCAGTCCTATTCTCACTGCTTGGTTTGCTAGGCGGATTTCTCATTAAAGAACAGCGTCAGGAAGAAAAGCATCTTGGGGAATTAACCGTGTAATTTTATAAAATAAGGATGAACCGAAACAGATGTCTTTGTTTTGGTTCATCCTTAATTTTTTTACCACCCTTTAGGCTGATAGTTTAGATCATCGAATAATTGATTACGTTCCCTCTTTGAAAGGTCTCTCCACTGGCCAATCGGTAAATTGCCTAAATGAATATTCATGATGCGTGTCCGCTGAAGCCTGACAACCCCGAAGCCAAGAGCTGAACACATCCGGCGAATTTGGCGATTTAATCCCTGTGTTAAAGTGATTTCAAATACATATTTAGAAAGCTGGTTTACTTTGCACGGCAGCGTTTTTGTATTTAGAATTTCCACGCCCGCTTCCATTCTCTTTAAAAATTCAGCAGTAATCGGCCTGTCGACGGTAACAATATATTCCTTTTCATGCTTATTTTCGGCCCGAAGTATTTCGTTGACAATATCGCCATCATTCGTCAGCAGAATCAACCCATCGGAATCTTTATCCAAGCGGCCGATATGGAAAATTCGTAATGGATGGTTGACGAAATCAACAATATTCCCCTTCACATGCCGTTCTGTTGTACTGGTAATCCCCGGGGGCTTATTTAAAGCAATATAAACATAGTTCATTGAAACACTAATAGCATTGCCATCAATCCGGACATCATCCCCCGGTTCAACTTGGCTGCCGATTTCGGCGGCCTTGCCATTGATCGTGACTCTTCCCTCACTAATTAATTTATCTGCCCCTCTTCTAGAGGCCTTACCAGACTCGCTAATAAATTTATTAATACGCATATTGAAACCACACCTTAAGCGGATAATTGTAGTCTAAGAATACCCAACTGTGAGCTTATTTTCAAGCTCATGGGTGTCAGGCACCATTTTCCTATTTTTAGCTAATTGAATGAGAATGTCGAAGAAAAAAGTGGCAATTATTCTTTTTTTCTATTAAAATCTAAAAATATTACAATTCTTTCACCAAATTGTGACAAAATATTTCAAGATGTCATGTTATTGTAATATAAACTACATAATGGGGAGATAGATAATGAAAAAAATATCGGTTATTTTTGTTTTGCTATTTAGTATCTTTTTCTTTACCACGCAAACAGATGCAGCTGGCAGTTCGCAATTGCTCATTATTAACAAAAAGATTAACACACTTGCCTATTATGATGGCGGGAAGTTAGTCAAAACCTTTAAGGTGGCAACTGGGAGATCAAGAGATTTAACCCCGGAAGGTAATTTTAGAATAGTAAATAAGATTGTCAATCGGCCGTATTACACGGGGAATATTCCTGGCGGCGACCCGCGGAACCCGTTAGGAAACCGCTGGATGGGGTTAGAAGCAAGGGGTACATATGGTACAACATATGGCATCCATGGAAATGCCAATGAGAGTTCAATAGGCAAGTATGTCAGCTCCGGCTGCGTGCGGATGCATAATGAAGAGATCCGTTGGCTGTATGACAAAATTCAGATGTATACACCAGTAATTATTACCTATAGTGATAGCAGCTTTGATGCCATTGCTAAAGCAAATGGATATTCTGTCAGCACGAATGGCTGGGTCCTAGCAAATGGTAAATGGTATTTTTATAGTAATGGTGTCGCGCAAAAGGGTTGGCTGTCTCAAGGAGGAACTTGGTATTTCTTAGATAACTCCGGTGTGATGAAGACGGGCTGGGTATTAAATAATGGCAAGTGGTATTTCCTCGAAAAAAGCGGTGCCATGAAAACCGGCTGGTTGTTAACAGGCGGTAAGTGGTATTTTCTCGAAAAGTCAGGGGCTATGAAAACGGGATGGTTATCAAATAGTGGCAAGTGGTATTATCTTGAAACGTCGGGCGCTATGAAGACCGGCTGGCTTAAAACCGGCAATGAATGGTACTATCTCGATGCAGGCGGTGCCATGAAAACGGGCTGGATTTCCCTAAGTGGTAAGTGGTATTACCTAGAATCCAGCGGAGCGATGAAAACCGGCTGGCTCGATAAAGCCGGGAAGAAGTATTTCCTTACTGGCAGCGGTGCAATGGCAACCGGCTGGTTAAAAATGGACGGCAAATGGTATTATCTCTATACAAGTGGAGAAATGGCAGCAAAAACAACGATTAATGGGTATATTTTAGGCGAAGATGGTGTCTGGGTTCAGGTTGATTATGTTGCCTTAGGTGATTCGTTGGCAGCAGGAATAACTCCGGATGGAAAAAAAGATCTAGGGTATCCTGACTATATTGCCAACAACTTTAAGAAATCATATGACTTACTGGATTTTGCTAACTTTGGTGTTTCCGGATATAAAACAGCCGATTTAATTGAGCAATTAAAGAAAGCGGATGTTCAAAAGGAAATCAAAGCAGCTACACACATTACTCTTGATATCGGTGCAAATGATTTGCTTCCTGTACTTCAAACAAATCCTGCTCAAGCACCGGAGGTAATTGGAACAGTAGCAGCAAACTTAAACACAATCCTAAGCACAATTGATCAACTGAATCCAAAGGTAAAGGTTTATGTCATGGGCTATTACAACCCATTCCTACACTATCCGCAAGAACAGCAAGCTCCGTTATTGCCGTTATTAGAAGGATTAAATGGGCAAATTAAAGCGCAGGCTATCCAGCACGGAGATACATTTGTACCAACTGAAAAAGTAATTGCAGTCAATTTCAAGGAGTACCTTCCAGTTCCTGAGAGTATCCATCTCAGCTTAACCGGATATCAAGCGCTAGCAGGAGAATTCTGGAAAGTGATGAAATAGCATCATAGTTTAATAGTTTGAAAAGGCACCTTTTAGAGGGTGCCTTTTCATTTGTCTTTTTAATTTTGAACCACCTATATTGAAATATTTGTAACATTTATTATCTCGTTTACATCGGTGTAAACTTGTTTACTTTTTGTATACTTAATGTTTACAAATTCGTTTACAAGTATACAAAATCGTACACATCCCATGGTTCCACCATGTATACAAAGTTATTAAAGATGTTTACAAAAATGTTTACAAAACTTCCTGTGTTTACGAAATGTTTACATTTTTACACTTGTATTTCGTTTTGGTACATCCCATTGAAGAATCTATTAATCTCCTATAGCCTTAAGAGGACGGACGAGAGATACATAACAACCTTTACACATAAATCTATTAAATGGGAAGGAATGATTTTTGATGACTAAACCTAGAATGGCAGCAGTCGATGTAGGCAATGACTCTATCAAGGCTATTTTCGGAGAACTAGAGTATGAATTAAATATTCCAAACATTGTCGCAAGGGACACGGAAGATCGGCCTGTTATTGGGATTGAAGAGCTGGATGCGAAAGAGCCGTTAGATGGAATTCATATCAAGGTCCACTCCCCTGCCCTGAAAGAGAATAATCTAATCTATCGTGTTGGAAATTTAGCAGCTAAAAGTAATAATGCTGCCGAATTAGACCCTGGCAGCAGCAAGTCGGAGGAAGACCAAACGTTAATTATGCTGTTTGCAGCACTGGCCTTGGATGCCGTCAAAGGGGAATTTCCGCGCACAAAGAATGTCATTGATGCCAACTATACACTGGGGACGGGCCTCCCGTTAAGGGAAGTAAAGGAAGGCAAGGACGCCGGCTACCGCTCTAAATTAATCGGCTCCGTTCATCAGGTTGAATTCCTCGTCACACCGAAGTATCAGGGACTGAAGGTAAATATCAAATTCAATGAAGTGAAGGTCTATCCCGAAGGATTTGCTGCCTTTATTAACCTTGTGATGGATAATAACTCAAAAATTATTAATAAGGATTTAATTGATAAGCGGATATTAATTCAAGATATTGGCGGGCTTTCCACAGATATCGCGGTCATCAAGAACCGTAATGTCGACGATGATAAGGCACAGGGCTTTAACTTAGGAGTTTCAGAATCATTGGAGGCCATTCGAGAAGAAATTAGATCAAAGCATGGTGTGGAGCTCGACAGCCGCCGTGATGTTGTCGAAATTATTACTCGAAAAAATGACCGCAATCATATCATGGTGAAAGGAAGCCGGACAAGCGTTCATGATATAACCGACCGGATTCTTCTTGACCTTGCTAAAAAGGAATACCGTTTATTGCGAAACGTATGGTCCAAAAACTCGCAAACAGAAATTTGTTATTTTGTTGGCGGCGGTTCCCATGTGTTAAAGGATTATCTAAAAACATTAAATAACAATCTAGATGGTTATAATATTGAATTCTTTGAAGATGATAAGGAAAGCATTTGGATGATGGCCAATGCCTATTATAAGCTGATTACCGACTTTGTTAGAAGAACGGAGAAACAAAAAGCCGAGCCGGTAAAGAGTTGAATTAAGGTGATTCGATGAAAAAAGCAGCCGCAACTGAAATTAACAGAGGCCAAGCACTGTCTTTTCGCGTCCCTTCTGATACCCCTGATCATATTTTAAAACAGCTGCAAAAATTAAAGGAAACTGAAAGGCGAAACTTTTCCAGTAAACTGGCGGAGTTTGTCGTGCAGGGTGTAGGCAGTTCTTTTTCAAGGGAAAAAGAGTCTATAACCATTCCGCTCCCGAAAAAGTTGACGAAGGTACAGCGTGATTGGTTAAAGCATGGGCATTCCGAGGCGTTATTAGGAAGTATTCTTTATCAGCTGATTTCGGATCCTGTTCGGTCGACTTCCTTACTCGCTGCCTTAAATAGTAACTCTCTGGATATTGAAGAGGCGTTGTATCTGCAGGAGGAAATATTTCCTGAGGGACTTGCCGCTGCAACTGAAGGAGAAATCAGCGGTCACAACAAACCTGCTGCAACAATCGCTGGAGGTTATGACGAGGCAGCTGCTTCAACTGAAGAAGAATTCAGTGGCCGCGACGAAGCCGCCGCGGAGATGGACATAAATGATAGTGCTGATGATCTCGACAACTTTGATTGGGACAGTGCCAAGCAGGAGCCTCAGCAAACGGATGAAGTAGAAGAACCTGATATTGATGACCTGCTTGGCGGGTTTCTGGCGAATATGAATAAGTAAAGTGAGCACCCCGCATTGTATTAATGCGGGGCTGCTTGTTTTAATTGATCGCTGGTTAGAGTGGTTCCACTACTAATGCTTATGATTTGGCAGTTTCTCGCTTGGGTTTCCTCTGCCATGTTGTTCTTTATTTTTCTTTGCCTTTTCTTGATTTTCCTGCAGTTTTTCAACAAATTCATGGGTATCTTTATTATCCATATCGCAAACCTCCTTGAGAATTGAAACAATGTTAATGTAACCAGTCACGATTGAAAGCATGCAAATAAAAAAATCCCCTTGGAAGGAGATTTTTAAATGATGCCCTGTGCGATCATCGTATCGGCAACTTTTGTGAATCCGGCAATATTAGCGCCGACAACGAGATTACCAGGGAAGCCGTATTCTTCAGCGGCTTTTACGCTGTTTTTATAAATGTTAATCATGATATGGTGGAGCTTGGCATCAACCTTTTCAAATGACCATGACAATTTTGCACTGTTTTGTGCCATCTCTAAGGCTGAAGCGGCGACACCGCCGGCATTAGCTGCTTTTCCGGGACCGAACAGCACTTCACCATTAAGGAATACATCAATCGCGTCAAGCGTTGACGGCATGTTTGCGCCTTCGCCGATTGCTTTGACGCCGTTAGATACAAGGATTTTGGCTGAAGTTTCATCAATTTCATTCTGGGTCGCACATGGTAAGGCGATGTCACACGGGATAGACCAGATGCCTGTGCAGCCTTCGAAATACTGGGCATGCGGGTGGACCTTCACATATTCACTGATTCGTTTGCGCTCCACTTCTTTTATTTGTTTGACCGTCTCTAAATCAATCCCATTTTCGTCATAAATATAGCCGTTAGAATCGCTGCAGGCAACGACCTTGGCGCCGAACTGTGCTGCTTTTTCCATCGCATAAATAGAAACATTGCCGGAGCCGGAAACAATGACTGTACTGCCTTCAAAGCTTAAACCTTTATCCTTTAACATTTCATGGACAAAATAAACGGTTCCATAGCCAGTCGCTTCTGTTCGTCCTAGGCTGCCGCCGTAGCTGAGCCCTTTTCCTGTCAGCACTCCTGCTTCAAAGCTGCCGCGGATTTTCTTATATTGGCCAAACATATAGCCAATTTCTCTGGCACCGACGCCGATATCCCCTGCCGGCACATCGACATCCGGTCCAATATAGCGATAAAGCTCGGTCATGAAGCTTTGGCAGAAGCGCATGATTTCGCCGTCCGATTTCCCTTTTGGATCGAAATCAGCGCCCCCTTTAGCACCGCCAATAGGCTGGCCGGTTAAGGAGTTTTTGAAAGTCTGTTCAAAGCCCAAAAATTTAATAATGCTGGCATTCACAGATGGATGGAAGCGCAATCCCCCTTTATATGGACCGATGGCACTGTTAAACTGAACACGAAATCCGCGGTTTACTTGAACTCTGCCACAATCATCTACCCATGGGACCCGGAAGGAAATAACTCGTTCCGGTTCAACGATTCTTTCAAGTATTCCTTGCTCGATATATTTTGGGTGTTTCGCAAAAACAGGCACGAGGGAATCAAAGATTTCCTTCACTGCTTGCTGAAATTCACTTTCAAAGGCATTGCGATTTTTCACGGTTTCAAACACTTCATTCACATAATCCCTTGCTGCTTGTGATCCCGATTGTTTTACATCCTCAATTGTTTGCATGGTATTCACTCCTTTTAAATTTTTGTGTCGTTATATAATCCGAATATTCTTCATATTATTATCGTTTTATTTTATAATTGAAAAATAATCTAAGCAATATGAAAAATAGATAAGATTAATGCTAAAAATAGATTGATTGGAAAAGAGGTGGAATTTGATGGAGTTACGACAGATTCAATATTTTATTGAGGTGGCTAAAAGAGAGCATGTGACGGAGGCCGCTCATGCCCTGCATGTCGCCCAATCGGCCGTCAGCAGACAAATCGTGAATTTGGAAGAGGAATTGGGCGTAAGTTTGTTCCACCGTGAAGGACGAAATGTAAGATTGACCCCGATTGGCGCCCTATTTTTAGAGCAAATGGAGCAGGCGATGAAGTTAATTGACAATGCCAAACGAGAAGTGGAAGAATTTTTGGATCCGGAGAAAGGAACGATTCGGATTGGCTTTCCAAGCAGTTTGGCGGCCTACACCTTACCAACAGCGGTTTCCGCATTTCGCGAGCACTATCCCGATGTTAAGTTTCAACTGAATCAAGGGTCCTACCAATATTTAATTGATGGTGTCATAAAAGGCGATTTTAACCTTGCGCTGCTTGGTCCCGTGCCGAAAAAGGAAAAGAAAATTAAAGGAAGAACGTTATTTACTGAAAATATTGTTGCGCTCATACCGCATACCCACCCGCTTGCAGGAAATCGAATCATAACATTAAGTGAATTGCGCGATGATTCCTTTGTCCTTTTTCCAAACGGTTTTGTCTTGAGGGATATTATTGTTAATGCCTGCAGTCAGCTTGGATTCCAGCCAAAGGTATCATTTGAGGGGCAGGATATTGACGCGATTAAAGGCTTGGTCTCAGCCGGGCTTGGGGTGACGCTGATTCCTGAAATCACCTTAATTGACAGCCTGCCGCGTTCAACGGTCAAGATCCCGATTACGGAACCTAATGTAAGCCGGACCGTAGGGGTGATCATTCCCAGTGAACGCGAACTGCTCCCGACAGAAAAGCTGTTTTATGAATTTCTAGGTGAGTTTTTTAGTATCTTAGATCGGTTTCAAAATTAAATTATTCCTAATCAAAAAGTAGTCCATTGTGGTAAAATTAGGATTATATACATTACTAATGTACATATGTTATTAAAGTGGGATGGTGCCTGACACCCGAGGGGGAAATGAATTTGTTATTGACGGTTTTGCTTATTTTATTGGCTGTATTTATCGTTGGTCCGCTTTGTTTGTTTATCTGGCTTCATTTTGTCGCGAAAAAACCGCAGCATTCGATTATCCGCGCCCATCCGTATTTGGGCTGGATGCGTTACCTGTTGGAAAAAATGGGTCCTGAGCTTAGGCAATATTGGTTTGACAGCGATAATGGAAGCGGTCCCTTTTCGCGTGCGGACTTCTTGGGGATTGTTTTTTCCGCAAAATATCGCAGCGACCTGTTAAGCTTTGGTTCCAAACGTGATTTTGAAAAACCAGGCTATTATATCGCCAACGGTTTATTCCCGCTGTTAAATGAAGAATTGAGGGTCGACAATCAAGAAAAAATTCACGCGATGAAATACAAAATTGACCATGAAGGCTTGTTTACCCGAAGAGAGCACATTGAAAAGGATGAGGTAACCCGCTGGCTTTTTCCTGAAGAAGATGCTATTGTCGTTGGTCCAGAGCGTGATTTCCCATGGCGTCTGTGTGGGCAATTCGGCGCCTCGGCAACGTCATATGGAGCTGTTGGGGAGCACTATATCCTTTCGACGGGCCGTGGCAGCAGTATGGCGGGCGGTTCATGGATCAATACCGGTGAAGGCGGGATTGCGCCGGAACACTTAGAAAGCGGTGCCGATGTTGTCGCCCAAATTGGCCCGGGATTATTTGGCTTTCGTGATCTTGATGGGAATTTTTCACTGGCAGAATTTAAGCTGAAGGCGCTCGAACCAAATGTGAAAGCATTTGAACTTAAATTTGGCCAGGGGGCAAAAATCCGCGGCGGTCATCTCGAAGGCTCAAAGGTCACGCCAAAGGTGGCCAGTATTCGTAAGGTGCCTGTAGGGCAAACGATTAATTCGCCGAACCGTTTTCCATTTTTGCATAATTCCTATGAAACATTGCAGTTTATCCAAACATTACAAGCAGAAGGCGGCAAACCAGTCGGCATCAAAATCGTCGTCGGCTACCATTCGAACCTCGATGAATTTTTCGAGGCGATGAATCAACTGCAAATCTATCCTGATTTTATCACTGTTGACGGCGGTGAAGGCGGCACGGGTGCTACCTTCAAATCGATGGCCGACAGTATGGGACTTCCGCTTTATCCGGCTTTAGTGGCTGTTGTTGACAAGGCATGGCAGTTCGGCGTGCGTGATAAGTTGAAAATTTTTGCTTCAGGGAAACTAATTTCTGCTGATAAAATTGCGATTGCCCTAGGGATTGGTGCCGATGCGGTCAACTCTGCGCGCGGCTTTATGATTGCCAATGGCTGTATTATGGCGATGCAGTGCCATACCGGTAAATGCCCGGCCGGTGTCACGACGACCGACCCGAAATATCAAGAAGCACTTGTGCCAGAGGAAAAGCAATGGCGTGTGATGAATTATATTATCAATGTCCGCCAAGGACTTTACGCCCTCGGTGCTGCGTGCGGCATCGATACACCGCGGAAATTCACGCGCGACCATATTGTTTTTAAAACGGAGGATGGTCAAGTGAAAAGATTGTCCGACCTGTTTCCCCTGCCTGGCACCTTGGAGGAGTTTCCGAAAAGACAGCTTTTTGCTGAAGCTGAGAATTTAGATGTTGGGTAACTTTATACGAATATGAATAGGTGGGTGGTCTATGGTGCTGCCTAATAATATTGTCCTGGCCAACGGGATGTTAAATGAGGGGTTAATCTCGAAGAAAGAACCCCTCTATCAGGGGATGAATGGAAGATTCGTTGAAAGATTCTATTTGTCGCCGTCGGCAAGCTATATTTTCAAACCATTAACAAATAACGGTCAATTGGGCCGCGAGGTGTGGGTCCATGAGCATATTCTCCCCTCATTTCCGGCGATTTTTCCAAAAATCATTTCCTATCAGATAAGTGATTCTCCGGATTTAAATTGGATGATTCTCGAGGACCTTGGCCAGCTTTCACACGATTTTAACGAGGAAACTGTTTTAGGTGTGGTCAAATGGGCGGCCTGGTGGCATTCCTTGCCGACTGACCAATTTGCGGATGTGCCGAATTCGGGTCTGAAACCGCAGATTGAGGAGATTATTGCTGATATTAGCAGGCAGGAGGATAAATTTTTCCAGCTGCTACCGGCATTGCAAATGGAGGAGCGGCACGTTCGGCCGATTTTCTCTTTGTTTGATAGATTGGTATTTTCAAAGAAATTGGTTTTGTCGCATGGAGACTTGCATTCGGGGAATTTTGCGGTCGCTGCTAATCGGTTGATGGTGTTAGATTGGGAGCATCTGCACCTAAACACCCCCTACTGGGATTTGTATCATGCGCTTGACATGTCCCATCCCCTGTTTGTTAAAAAAATGACGAGCCAGTTTCGGGAGCGCGCTTTGCGAACCTATCTTGCTGAGGTGAAACTGGAGCTTGATGGCGAGGCATTTTTGCACGAGTATTATTTGTTTTCAGCTGTATTCTCGATTTGGATGATCTTGCTTATTCACAAGGACCTCGAAGCGGATGCTGGAAAATGGCCTGTGGAGCAGCTGAATGCCCAGCTGGAAGAGACTGTTTCTTGTCTTAAGCAGTGTGCAGAAGCTTTTTATTCAATCGCTTGACGGATAGCGTGCTTCAATTGTTGGGTGGTGGTTGTTGCGCTTCGATTGGTGAAAAGTGCATTTCAATTGTATAGTGACGTAGAAAAAGCTAACCCGAAAGTGGCTCCGGGTTAGCTTTCTTTTTCTAAAAATTAAGCTTTTTGTTCGGTCAGTTTGATGATTTCAATAACCGTCTGTGTGGCTTTAATCATGTTATCGACGGAAATAAACTCGTATTTGCCGTGGAAGTTTTCGCCGCCGGTAAAAATGTTCGGTGTCGGCAGCCCCATGTAGGAAAGCTGCGAGCCGTCAGTACCGCCGCGGATTGGCTTGATAATCGGTTTAATATCCAGGCTTTCCATTGCCTCTTGAGCAATATCAACAATTTCCATGACCGGTTTGATTTTTTCACCCATGTTGTAATATTGATCTTTCAATCCGAGGAGAATGTTGTCACTGCCGTACTTCCCTTTAAGATCGTTGACAATGTTTTCAAGTGTCGTTTTTCTCGCCTTGAAGGTTTCCTTGTCATGGTCTCTGATTATATAGTTGAGTTTCGTTTGTTCTACATCACCGTTGAAGGAGAGTAAATGGTAGAAACCTTCGTAGCCATCGGTGTGTTCTGGTGCTTCCTGTGCAGGCAGCTTACTATGTAACTCCATCGCAATTTTCATCGAGTTGACCATTTTGTCCTTAGCAGAACCTGGGTGGATATTGGTGCCTTTGATGGTGATTTTTGCTCCAGCTGCGTTAAAGCTTTCGTATTCTAACTCGCCGAGCGGGCCGCCGTCGACGGTATAAGCATGGTTCGCATTGAACGCCGCAACGTCAAACTTATGCGGCCCCCTGCCAATTTCCTCATCCGGCGTGAACGCAACGCGGACCTTACCGTGCTTGATTTCCGGATGGTTGATTAAGTAAGCCATCGCGGTCATGATTTCGGTGACACCGGCCTTGTTGTCGGCGCCGAGCAGCGTCGTGCCGTCGGTGGTGATTAAGGTGTGTCCTTTATACTCTTTAAGGCTCGGGAAGTCTGTTGGTGACATGATCACTTTAAGTGCCTCGTTAAGTGCGATTTCGCCGCCGTCATAGTTCTCAACGATTTGCG
Source organism: Neobacillus vireti (assembly GCF_001026695.1). Classification (GTDB taxonomy): domain Bacteria; phylum Bacillota; class Bacilli; order Bacillales; family Cytobacillaceae; genus Neobacillus; species Neobacillus vireti. The sequence goes on along the minus strand of NZ_LDNB01000013.1, from coordinate 128,909 downwards.
GTTTGACATTCGTGCCGGTGAAATCAGTCGCTGTATCCACATGGGCGAGGAAGCCGATGGTTGGGACGTCCTTCTCTGTGTTGGACGGCAATGTCGCCATCACATAGCCATTCTCATCGATCGTAACTTCGTCCATGCCAATCGTTTTTAATTCATCAACCAGCATGCGAAGCAGCGTCCACTGCCCCTCAGTGGATGGACAAGTCTCACTATTTTCATCAGACTGCGTATCCACTTTAACATAGGAAGTAAACCTTTCAATCAATTCGTTTTTCAATTTTACGCACACCCCTTATGAAGTTTTTTTCATATATATCATATCATTTTGCGGGAGCGGTTACACGTTTTACGGAGGTCGATACGTTAGTAATGTTTACTGGCGGTAAAGATTCATTTACTGGCGGGATAGCATCAATAACTGGCGAGAAAAAGCTAATTACTGGCGAGAAAAAGCTAATTACTGGCGAGAAAGGCAACTTATCTGGCGCCAATCAAAATTACTGGCGAAAAAGATTCATTTACTGGCGGAAGAGCAGCAATAACTGGCGAGAAAAGGCAAATTACTGGCGAGTAAAGCATCCTATCTGGCGCCAAGCAAAATTACTGGTATAAAAGAGTCATTTACTGGCGGATAAAAATTCCCCCTTTACTTTGAGCAAAATGATTATTATCGAAATTCATAATATATGACCGGTTTCTAAAAGTTCCTTGGCTTTGCCAATTCATACCTTGCAAAATACGCTTGGCGGTGTGAATATCCTCAATCCCCAAAAACTCCCGACACTCCCGATTCGTAATATCCTTCTTATAAATCAAAAACCACTCCAATAATGTTCTCTGATGTGCGAGACAATCTGTCGCATTGCAAAAAGGGCATGACCATGTCCTCGGCAGTTTAATCATTCCGAATCGGCTGCACGTCTCGCACCTTACCCCTGTTTGAAAGTCCCCAAACTTTACATCATACGTCTCACATATTGGGTCCGGAATAAAACGCTGGTGACTATTTAGAAGTTCCGCCGATAGCCAATTGAAAGTTTCGATATCCAACTTTTTCGTATTCCTAGGGATGTTTTTAATAAAAGAGGGGATTAAGTAAGGATATAAAAGCTTGGTTTTTAGCGGGAGTTCGCCGACAATTTGTTTCGGATAAGCGAGTACGACTGCTCCATAGATTGGGAGATGGATGTTCCGGCTTCTAAGCCAATCTGTCAAACATTCGCGGTTTCGTTCTAATTGGACAACAGGGCTTTGAAAAGCCATCTCTGTGTCCATCGTCGCGGGTGCGGATTAACTGCGGGGGATTGTCCTTGAAATCGAGGACACCACCGATATTTTTAACCTCTAAAACGTTACCATACCAAGGGGTCATCATATAGGAGTCCATTTGAAACTTTTCATCTGCTGAAGGGGATATGTCGTGAAAAATGTGGTTGTCGAATGGAAATGGATGCTTCCGGAAGATCTCAGCGACCCTTTCCTCGCCGCCAATACCCGCTTCTAAGGATGCTTGCTTAGCGGCTAAGACTGGCAAGATTGGGTGGCCGGCCGGCAAGCGATTTTGCGCTGCAATTAATCCTTCTAACTTCAACGATCGATCTCTAGCTTTAACTTCATTAATCATCTTTCACCTCCAAAAAATAACGTCCACCTGCATCGTAGCACATCCCCAAAAGCCATACTATAACCATTGCAAACAATTCATATTTTTGTAAAAAGTATAGCCTGTCTCCTATTGACCGTATGGGTCAACAGGAATATAATGACCGTATTGACTAGTGTGGTCAACGCCAAAAAGGAGGACACACGACCATGTTTTCGAAATTTCTCAACCTAGATAAAGAAAAACAAGACCGAATCATAAATGCGGCCATAAAGGAATTTGCCCTGAAAGGATATGATACGGCCTCGACAAATGAAATCGTAAAGGAAGCGGGCATATCAAAGGGATTGCTGTTTCATTATTTCCAAAACAAAAGGCAGCTTTACTTATTTTTGTTTGATTATTGTTACGAATTGCTTGCCGAAGAATTTTACAAAAAAATCAACTTTTCTGAAGTAGATTTTTTTAAGAGAATTCGACATGCGGTATTGATCAAAATGGACTTGCTCAGCCAGTACCCGGACATCTTTAAGTTTATCGAAGAGGCTTATTTTGAGGAATCAACTGTAATTAAAATCGAATTAGGAAATAGGATAAAGGAACTGACGGATATCAACTTTGGAAAAGTTTACGAAGGCATCGATTTGTCGAAATTCCGTGATGATGTCGATGTCAAAAAAATCCTCAAGATTATTACCTGGACCTTTGAAAAGTTGAGTGAAGAGGAGCTTAACAAAGTAAAGCTGTCATCCGCACACGAAATCGATTTTCAACAACTGCAAATCAAAGCAGAAGAGTATTTCGAGGTTTTAACGACATGTTTTTATAAATAAGGGGGCGCAAAGATGAATGTAATCGAAATTAATAACCTGACAAAAACGTACGGCAAAGCTAGAGGAATTACCGACATCAGCTTTCATGTTGAAGAAGGGGAAATTTTCGGGTTCATTGGGCCGAACGGCGCCGGGAAGTCGACGACGATTCGAACGCTGCTATCGCTTATTTATCCAACCAGCGGCAGTGCGACGATTTTTGGCAAGGACTGCATTCAATTTGCCCCGGAAATAAAAAAGGAGATTGGCTATTTGCCGTCAGAAGTTTTTTACTATGACAATATGAAAGTGAAAGACCTATTAAAATACTCAGCTAGTTTTTATAAAAAGGATTGCAGTAAGCGTATTAAAGAATTGGTGGAAATCATGGACCTCGACCTTAATAAAAAAATTGATGACCTTTCGCTCGGAAATAAAAAGAAGGTCGGGATTGTTCAAGGGCTGCTCCATGAACCGAAGCTGATTATCCTTGACGAACCAACGAGCGGCCTCGACCCATTAATGCAGCAGAAATTCTTTGAACTCCTAGAGGAAGAGAATAAAAAAGGGGCGACGATTCTCTTTTCGTCACACATCCTCAGCGAAGTGCAACGCTTGTGTAATCGCGTTGCCATCATTAAAGAGGGCAGGATTGTCACCGTTGAAAAGATTAGTACCTTACAAGAAAACAACTATAAAAAGTTCAAAATTGAAACGGCAGCACCACTAGATCAGAAGTACTTCCAAATTAGCGGTGTCAACAATGTGGAGGTTAACAACAACGTTACCAGTTTTATTTTTAAAGGAAATATTAACGATGTTATGAAAAAAATCGCTGCGACAGAGATTGCCAACCTGTGGATTGAGGAGCCGGACCTTGAGGAGATCTTTATGCATTACTACGAAAAGGAGGTCTAGGTAACTATGAATATCTTTATGCATGAATTGCAGGCGTCCCGGAAGTCGACAATGATTTGGTCGCTATCATTAGCAGCGATTGTCGTCTTTTATATGGCGCTATATCCTTCATTTGCCCGTGATGCAGCGGAGTTTACTAAAATTCTGGAAGGGTATCCGGAGACCATTCGCAATGCACTCGGAATCAACCTAGGCGGATTCTTTACGATTCTAGGATTCTACTGCTTTCCACTCGCGTTTATTAGCCTGTGCGGCGCGATCCAGGCGATGAATCTGGGCACATCCATTGTCAGTAAGGAAGTCCGGGAAAAAACAGCGGATTTTCTGTTAACAAAGCCTGTTACCCGGACAACGATTTTGACAGCCAAACTGCTAGCGGCGCTTACTTCACTTGTCATCACCAATATCGTTTATTTAGCGGCAGCGAGCATCATGGTGTTTCAAGTGAAGACAGAAGATTTTAGTTTCCAGCTATTTATCTTGCTGTCACTTACGCTGTTGTTTATCCAGCTGATTTTTCTAGCACTAGGCGTCATCATTTCTGTCATTGTTCCAAAAATAAAATCGGTACTGACTGTCTCACTTGCCACTGTGTTTGGTTTTTACTTTTTAGGGATGCTAAGCGGCGGCACGTCTGGTGAGGAAGCAAAACGCTATCTTTCGCCGTTTAAATATTTTGAAACTGGCTACATTTTGAAACATGCAAGCTTCGAGGCCCCCTTCTTAATGACTGGTGCCATCATTATCATTCTTGCGATAGCGGCGAGTTATCTGGTTTATGCGAAAAAGGATATTCATGCTGTCTAATCTGGAGGTGGATCAACCGTGAATATATTTTTAAAAGAATTGAAGTCGCACCGGAAATCGCTCATCTTTTGGAGTATCGGTATCTTCTTTATGGTAGCATCAGGAATGGCTAAATTTGAGGCGTTTTCATCATCAGGCCAATCGATTAATACGATGATGGCCGACTTACCAAAATCACTAAAGGTGGTCTTAGGTATGAGCGACTTGGATTTATCGAAGGCTAGCGGATATTATGGCATGCTCTTCATCTATTTGTTATTGATGGCCACCATCCATGCGGCGATGCTTGGGGCAACGATTATCGCCAAAGAAGAGCGTGAAAAAACGTCGGAGTTTTTATTCACCAAGCCGGTAGCTAGAAAGACCATCATTACTGCAAAATTATCGGCCGCATTCGTGAATATCGTTATCTTTAATCTTGTAACGCTTGTATCGTCCATCATTCTCATGGGGAAATACAGCCATGGCGAGGCCGTCAATCGTGAAATCTCTTTATTAATGGCAGGAATGTTTATTTTGCAAATCTTATTTATGGTCATCGGCAGTGCTCTTGCTGCGGTCAAAAAGAAAGCTAAGACGGCGGCATCGCAAGCGACGGCCATTCTTTTGCTGACATACGGGTTATCGGTCGCCGTCGATTTGAACGAACACCTCAAGGGATTAAAGTACTTGACGCCTTTTAAATATTTTGAAGCGAAACAGGTCATGTATGGCGGCGGACTCAAGCCAAGCGTCATTGTCCTCTCTGCCGTGTTAATCGGCGTGCTTTCGTTTGCTACCTTTTTCTTTTATAAAAAAAGAGATTTGAATGTCTAAGAGAAATCCTCAGCCGCTTTTATTACGCTGACAATAGTGTTAATATAGGTAAATCAATTGGTAAAAGGAGGATGTCAACATGACACAACATGAAAACAATACATTGCCGCCGAAAACCTGTTCCATTGAGCGGTTAGTGACGATGGAAGCAGATGTTAAGAAGGTGCTAGCAGGAGAAAAAACAGCGACACGCCGAAATGGTAGATATGCCGACCCAGGCGAAATCATGACGCTTGAAGGCCGTCAGTTCGTCGTTGAAAATGTTTATTCGCAAAGCCTTGGTGAGCTGACTGACGCTGATGCCCGCCGCGAGGGCTTCGAAACGGTGGAGGATTATAAACAATCGATCCTATCTTACCACCCAGGAATGCCATGGCTCCCGCAAATGCGCGTTTGGGTCCATGAATTTCGCCCCGTCGAAGATTAATATGACTAACAAGTGGTCCATGTTTATGGGCCATTTTTTATTACCTTTTTACAGAAATAGACTCCGATTATTCACTCTTATCAATAATCTCGCCAATTTGTGCTGGAATCTCGCTAAACCGGTCGGGAATCTCGCTAAACTTCGGATTTATTCGCCAACAACCTTATTAATCTCGCCAAACTGGCCGCGGATTTCGCCAAACCCTTATTTTTCAAACTAATTAATTGTTTATTTGCCCAGAACAAAATTATAATATGTTTATTACGAGACCCGAAATTCTGAGGTGGGAAGATGAAGTTTTTAGCAAAATACATAAAGAAATATTGGAAGTCTTTCAGCATTGCCGTCTTATTTCTCACCTTTGAAGCGATTAGTGACTTGCTGCAGCCGACGATTATGGCGAAAATCATTGATGAAGGTGTGGCCAATAAGGATATCCATTATGTCTTGAAAATGGGCGGGCTGATGCTCGCGATTACCGCATGTGGGGCAGTGGCTGCCTCGACAAGAAGCATTATGGCCAGCATCGTATCGCAAAATTTTGGAACAGAATTACGATCGGATTTATTTAAGAAAATTCAAACGCTCTCCTTTAAAAACCTTGATAGGTTTGACCGCGCGTCGCTCATTACCCGGCTGACAAACGATGTCACCCAGGTGCAAGTGTTTGTCAATGGACTGATGCGGATTTTCGTTAAGGCCCCGCTGCTGGCGATTGGCGGTCTCATTATGGCAACGCGACTCAATCTCCATTTATCCGTGGTGCTAGCGGTTGTGGTGCCGATTGTTGCCTTGTTAATTATCGTGAATTTACGATTAGGGTTCCCGCTCTTCGCCAAGGTGCAAAAGGCATTGGACCGTGTGAACGGTGTGATGCGTGAGTATTTATCAGGTGTTCGCGTCGTGAAGGCGTTCAATCGCTTTGATGTCGAGATTGGCAAGTTTACCAAGGTAAATGAACAGTTTAAGCAGCAATCGATCGCTGCCGGACGCCTGATGGCTACCTTTAGCCCGGCGATTATGCTGACGGTTAACCTCGGCATCATCGTTGTCCTTTGGATTGGCGGATTAGGGGTCAGCACTGGAAACATTCAGGTCGGTCATATTATTGCGTTTATCAACTATATGACGCAAATCTTATTTTCCTTGATGATGATCTCCATGGTTTTTAATATGTTCGTCCGCGCCAAGGCATCAGCAGGCAGAATTGACGAAGTCTTTTCACAGCAGGAAGACATCACTTGGAAAAACGAGACTGCACCGCCGTCTCACGCGGAAAAAGGCAGAATTGATTTTGAACATGTTTCCTTCGCGTATGACGGGACCACCGGTGAAGCTGTATTAAAGGATATTACCTTTACTATTCTGCCAGGTGAGACAGTCGGGATCATCGGCTCAACCGGTTCAGGGAAAAGTACCCTCGTCGGACTCATCCCCCGCTTTTATGATGCGGCGAGCGGCACTATTAAGGTAGATGGCGAAGATATAAAACTTGTTAACCCGAGCATTTTAAGAGAGAAGATTGCGATGGTGCCGCAAAAGAATATCCTTTTTACCGGCAGTGTCGCGGAAAATATTCGCTGGGGGAAAGAAGATGCCTCCAAAGAAGAAGTCGAAGCGGCTGCGGCAATTGCCGGCGCCCATGACTTTATCACCGCTTCTCCGGAGGGCTATGAAACTAGAATTGGCCAAGGCGGTGTTAATTTTTCCGGAGGGCAGAAGCAGCGGATTTCAATAGCCAGAGCGTTGGTGAAAAAACCGGAGATTTTAATCTTAGATGACAGCACAAGCGCAGTAGATGTAGCTACGGAGGCAAAGATAAAGGCGGGATTGAAGACATATGCCCAGGGGCTTACCTGTCTCCTGATTGCCCAGCGGATTACCTCGATTATCGATGCTGACAAAATTGTTGTGCTTGACCAAGGTGAAGTAGTTGGGTTTGGAACCCATCAAGAGTTAATCAATACGTGTATCGTTTATCAAGAAATTTATCAATCTCAGATGGGCAAGGAGGTTTTGTAACATGTCAAAGGGAACGGAACAAACCGCAAGCAGCCCTGCTGCCCCTCCTCCATTGAGACCCGGCGGTGCCCAGCGGCTTCGTGGCCCTGTCGTTAAGCCGAAGAACTTTAAGGCGACATTGAAGCGTCTTTGGCATTATTTTGGCAATGAGCGCAAAATGCTCGCGCTCATCTTACTTTTTATCGTGATTGATGCAGCCCTCATGCTCCTCGCCCCGTTCTTAATTGGGAAAGCGGTAGATGCGATGGGCCTTCATAATGGCAAAGTAGATTTTTCATTCCTGGAAATCATGATTGTCGTTCTAACGTGCGCCTATGCTGCCGATGCCGGTTTGACATTTTTACAGGGCTGGCTGATGGCCGGTGTTGCCGGGAGGGTGGTCATGCGCCTCCGCGATGCCCTGTTTAAAAAGCTGCAAAAGCTGCCGGTCTCCTTTTTTGATTCGCGAACACACGGGGAACTGATGAGCAGGCTTTCGAATGATGTCGATAACGTCAGCAATACAATCTCGCAATCAACAACACAGCTGATGTCAGGGTTGATTGTCATTGCCGGTTCGTTAATCATGATGTTAATCCTAAGTCCTGTGTTAACAGTAGCAAGCTTAGTGACCGTCCCACTCGTCTTCTTGCTGACACGGACGATTGCGAAAAGAACGAGTGTCTTTTTTAAAAATCAACAAGTACAGCTTGGGAAATTAAATGGCCATATTGAGGAGACTATTTCCGGCATTGAAGTCGTCAAAGCGTTTAATCATGAGGATAAGGTCATCGAAGAGTTTGAAGTCGTCAATACAAAGCTCCGTGCGGTCGGCCTTAAGGCACAAATTTGGTCGGGATTTCTGATGCCGATTATGAATGTGATTAATAATCTCGGCTTTGCGATTGTCGCTGTCATCGGCGGGATCCTTGCTTCTAAGAGTTTGATCACGGTCGGGGCTATCGCGAGCTTCATCACCTACTCGAGGCAGTTTGTCCGGCCGCTTAATGACCTTGCCAACATCTTTAACATCCTCCAATCAGGTGTTGCCGGGGCAGAGCGTGTCTTTGAAGTCATCGATGAACAAGAAGAGACGGCAGATACAGCTAATGCCGCGGACCTAAAAAATCCGAAAGGCCATGTTGTCTTTGAGAATGTCAGCTTCGGTTATCGGCTGGATGTGCCAATTTTAAAAAATGTCAGTTTTGAGGCGGTTGTTGGCAGCAGTACCGCTTTGGTCGGTCCAACTGGGGCGGGTAAAACGACGATCGTCAACCTGCTAACACGCTTCTACGATGTCAGCGAGGGGAGAATTCTTCTAGACGGCCGCGATATTCGTACCTATACAAGAGACAGCTTAAGGAGCTGCTTTGGGTTTGTCCTCCAGGATACGTATTTATTTTCCGGAACAATTAAGGAGAATATTAAGTACGGAAAACCCGATGCAAGTGATGACGAGGTCGAAACGGCGGCGAGAATGGCGAATGCCGATGGTTTTATCAGACGGCTCCCCCAGCAATATGAAACCATCCTTTCGGAAAATGGCGGCAATCTCAGCCAAGGAGAGCGCCAGCTGTTGGCGATTGCCAGGGTGATGCTCGCAAAACCGTCGTTATTGATTTTAGATGAAGCGACAAGCAGCATTGATACGAGAACTGAGCTCCATATTCAAGCAGCCCTGCTCAAGCTGATGGAGGACCGAACGAGCTTTATCATTGCCCACCGCTTAAATACGATTCGTGATGCCGATACAATTATGGTGATTGATGGCGGGCAAATCGTCGAACAAGGAAGCCATGACGAACTAATGAGCGCCCAAGGCCGATATTATCAAATGTTTTTTAACCAATTTAAAAATGTTGAAGAAGCGCTGGATTAACGTGCTGACCAAAGACCCCTGCTCTTTTCACTAAAGCAGGGGTCTTAACCTTTTATTTTTTTCAGTAGCTGAATAGTATAATCCGTATTCTCCATTTTTTCTGTTCTATTAAAAAATAGTGACAACTGTAAAGACAGTTGTTAAAATACCTTTATGGCTGATAGATTTACTGTCCGTCTCTAAAATAATATTTTTGGGGAATAATGTAAACGAAAATTCAGCATAAGGGGGATCCAATGAACAACAAGAAGGAAATATCAGAACGAAAATTACTGGGAATTGCCGGGATGGGCTGGATGTTCGATGCCATGGATGTGGGCATGCTCAGCTTCATTATCGCGGCTTTAAAGCTGGAATGGGATTTAACTCCGGGCCAGATGGGCTGGATTGGCAGTATTAATTCGATTGGAATGGCGGTTGGGGCCCTCGTTTTTGGGTTAATGGCCGATCGGATTGGCCGCAAACATGTTTTTATCATTACGTTATTATTATTTTCAGTTGGAAGCGGGGCCTCCGCCTTTACATCCACGTTAACGGTCTTTTTGGTGTTAAGATTTTTAGTTGGAGCCGGTTTAGGCGGAGAGCTTCCGGTTGCCTCGACACTGGTTTCTGAAAGTGTCCCGGTTGAGAAACGCGGCCGAATTGTCGTTTTGCTCGAAAGCTTTTGGGCTGGCGGCTGGCTGATTGCGGCTGTCATTTCCTATTTTGTGATTCCGAAGTTTGGCTGGCAGGCAGCATTGTTAATTAGTGCCCTTCCGGCGCTCTATGCTTTATTTTTGCGTATCGGTCTGCCCGATTCGCCGCGCTTTTCAGCCGTCAAGGATAGGGAGAAAATCTCGGCTCTTCAAAGCATGAAGAAGCTGTGGTCCAAAGAATACAGCCGCCAGACGGCAATGCTTTGGATTGTTTGGTTCTGCGTTGTCTTCTCCTATTATGGGATGTTCTTATGGCTCCCAAGCGTGATGGTCATGAAAGGCTTTAGTTTAATTAAGAGTTTTGAATATGTGCTCATCATGACACTTGCGCAGCTTCCGGGCTATTTTACCGCCGCCTGGTGCATTGAAAGGTTTGGGCGGAAATTTGTGTTAGTGGTCTACTTAACGGGTACGGCTGTAAGTGCCTACCTTTTTGGGTCTGCCGAAACAACGAATATGTTAATGACGGCGGGAATTCTGTTGTCATTCTTTAACCTTGGCGCCTGGGGCGGCCTGTATGCCTATACACCTGAACAATATCCGACTGTGATCCGCGGTACAGGCACAGGGATGGCCGCTTCCTTTGGACGGATTGGCGGTGTGCTAGGGCCTTTATTGGTCGGATATCTTGTTGCACAGAACATTTCGATTTCGGTCATTTTTACTTGTTTTTGTATTTCAGTCCTAATAGGGGCATGTACCGTTCTCTTTTTGGGAAAGGAAACGAAGAGCAAAGAATTGCTTTAATCATTAGAAGCGAGAGATTCCTAAATCAGGAGTCTCTTTTTTTTTGGGGGGAGAAGAAATTATATTTCGACAAAATAATGGAAAAGCAGATTTATTTTTCGTTAAAAATAAATCCTTATTCACTTTAAAGGAATAAACCCTATTAAGAGCGTAATAAAGGTAATTATCATTATATTCCGAATTATTTTAAAATAACGTAATTTATGACTAGACGAACTCTAAAATATTAGGTACAATATTTTCAGAATATTATCTCTTTTGAAAACAGTAAGACAATTGGTTGGGAAACTTTTAAAAAAACAGGGGGTAAAGCCATGAGAAAGAAAAAGGTAGCTGGTGTTTTCATGTCGCTTATGGTAGCGGCAGGTGTGATGGCGGGATGCGGTTCTGCGAATACAAGCGGGGATGGCGACAAGGATGGCGTGATTAAGATTGGAGCCAACCTTGAGTTATCCGGAGGTGTTGCCTCTTACGGTCAATCGATTAAGGAAGGGATTGAACTGGCGTTTGAAGAGATTAATAAAGAGGGCATTGATGGTAAGAAGCTGAAGCTCGTTCCATTTGACAATAAATCTGATGCACCTGAAGCGATTAATGGTGCTACAAAATTGATTAGCCAAGATAAGGTTGCCGCTATTATCGGTGCTGCTACTAGCGGAAATACAAAAGCACAAATAGAAATTGCTCAAAGTAACAGCATTCCGCTCTTGACGCCAACTGGTACAAGTGCTGACGTGACAGTGAACAAGGGCAAATTAAATGATTTCGTCTTCCGTACTTGCTTCATTGACCCATTCCAAGGGACAGTGGCAGCGAATTTTGCGGCGAAGGAATTAAATGTTAAAACGGCTGCTGTCTTCATTGACAGTGCAAGTGACTATTCTAAGGGACTTGCTGCCTCCTTTAAGGAATTATTTACAAAAATGGGCGGAAACGTCGTCATTGAAGAAGCATATTTAGCGAAGGATACGGACTTCCACGCCCAATTAACGAATATTAAAGGGAAAAATCCTGATTTCATTTTTGTTCCTGGATATTATGAAGAGGTTGGTCTAATTGTTAAACAGGCTCGTGAATTAGGACTTAAGGTGCCAATGATGGGCGCTGATGGCTGGGACTCTCCTAAACTAGTAGAACTTGCCGGCAAGGATGCCTTAAACAATACGTTTATTACCAACCACTATTCTTCTGGGGATTCTGATCAGAAGGTTCAAGATTTCGTGAAAGCCTTCAAAGCTAAATACAAAGATAAGTCACCTGATGCCTTCAACGCTTTAGGTTATGATTCTGCTTATTTCATTGCCGATGCCATCAAGCGTGCCGGCAGCAGCGATCCAAAAAAAATCCAAAAGGCTCTTGCTGAGACAGATGGGCTTGAACTTATCACTGGAAAAATGAAGCTTGATAAAAACCATGACCCAATCAAGGCAGCTGTTATTTTAGAATATCAAAACGGCGAACAAACATTTAAAACGAAAGTAAATCCTTAAATAGAAAAGCGCAAGCGCACAAACTTTATAGTTTTCAAAAAGAATAGGGAGAATTTATGTCTCCCTATTCACTTTTACAGAGTCCTTTCTAAGGAGTGTTTTTAACATGGAACAATTTATTCAGCAACTCGTCAATGGAATTTCCATCGGTAGTATTTATGCTCTGATTGCCCTCGGGTACACAATGGTATACGGGATTGTCAAACTCATTAATTTTGCCCATGGAGATGTCTTCATGGTTGGCGCATTCATCGGTTTTTATTCTATTACTATTTTTCATTTAGGGTTTTTCCCAGCCTTACTTATTTCCATGGCTGCCTGCGCCATCTTTGGCGTTTTAATCGAGCGGATTGCCTACAAACCGCTAAGGAATGCAACGAGGATTGCTGCCCTGATTACGGCGATTGGAGTTTCCTTATTTATCGAATACGGAACGATCTATGTTCGTGGCGCTCAGCTCGAGTCCTATCCGGACGATATCGTTCCATTGAAGAACTTTGACATTTTCGGTGTTACCATTAGCGGCAAGTCGATCCTTATATTAGCTGTATCGATCTGCTTAATGATTGTGCTTCAATTTATCGTTCATAAGACCAAAATCGGCAAAGCGATGCGGGCCGTTTCCCATGACATGGATGCCGCAAGATTGATGGGGATTAATGTAAATAATACGATTTCTGCCACGTTTGCGATTGGTTCAGCCCTTGCCGGTGCAGCCGGAGTGGTTTTCGGAATGTACTATACAAAAATTGAGCCATTGATGGGAATTATCCCCGGTCTTAAAGCCTTTGTTGCCGCTGTTTTTGGCGGAATCGGGATTATCCCTGGAGCAATGACCGGCGGATTAATATTGGGTGTGATTGAGGCGCTTGTAAGTGCGGTTGGAGGCTCGCTATGGCGAGACGCTGTTGCTTTTGTTGTGCTGATTCTGATCTTAATTTTCCGTCCTGCAGGCCTATTGGGCAAAAATGTCAGGGAAAAGGTCTAGGGGGCATGACGCGATGAATCTATTAAAAAAGGCAAAAGGTTTTTGGGGCACAATCGTCCTAGTCGTTATCTTTTCGGTTGTCACGCAATTACTCATTAACGGGGGGACCTTAAACTCCTTCTATGTCAACACGTTATTTTCGATTGGCATCAATATCATCCTTGCCGCCAGTCTTCATTTAATTATCGGTGTTACCGGGCAGTTTTCGATTGGACATGCCGGTTTCCTCGCCGTTGGGGCCTATGCTTCCGCAATTATTACAATGAAATTAGGGCTGCCGTTCCCAGTGGCCATCCTCGCTGGCGGTGCGGCAGCAGCGATTGCCGGTCTGATTATCGGGATTCCAACGTTGAGACTGAGAGGGGACTATTTGGCGATTGCCACCCTTGGTTTCGGTGAGATTGTCAAGATTGTTTTCTTAAATATTGATTATATCGGCGGGGCCAGCGGCATGACGGTAACCCATCTAACAACATGGCCATGGCTGATTGCCTGTGTTGTCATTACGATTGTTGTCATCGTCAACTTCACGAACTCGACGCATGGACGAGCCTGTATTTCTATCAGAGAAAATGAAATTGCCGCTGATGCGATGGGGATTAATACGACATTTTATAAGGTAATGGCGTTTATCATTGGTGCCTTCTTTGCTGGTGTTGCCGGTGCACTTCATGCCCATAACTTTTATATTATCCAGCCGCCAAATTTCGGGTTTCTGAAATCGTTCGATATATTGATTTTAGTCGTGATTGGTGGTTTGGGAAGTATGTCGGGAGCAGTAATTGCGGCTATTGCTTTAACGATCATTTCAACCTTCCTTTCTAGTTATCCAGAAGTACGGATGGTTATTTACAGCCTCGTTTTGATTGTGATGATGCTTTTCCGTCCGCAAGGATTAATGGGATCGAAAGAAATTACCTCTTTCTTGAAACTAGGCAAAGCTGCTAAAGGAGGAGTGCACAATGATGGCAAAAACACCGTTGCTTAAAGTCGAGAATGTCGGCATCCGTTTTGGCGGCTTAAAGGCCGTTTCCGATGTTAATTTAGAATTAAATCAAGGAGAACTTGTTGGATTAATTGGCCCGAATGGTGCTGGAAAAACAACGTTTTTTAACCTGTTAACAGGTGTCTATGTTCCGACTGAAGGAAGCATTTCGCTGGACGGTGGAAAATTAAATGGGCTGGCTCCTTATAAAATTAACCAAAAAGGAATCAGCCGGACGTTCCAGAATATCCGCCTGTTTAGTGATTTATCTGTGCTTGATAATGTAAAGGTTGCCTATCATTCGCTTGCTAAGCATTCGATTGTCAGCTCCCTCCTCCGCCTCCCTTCCCATTTTTCCGGTGAAAAGGAAATGGAGGAAAAGGCGATTGAATTCTTGAAAATCTTTAAGCTTGAGTCGGTCATGCATGAACAGGCAAAAAACCTGCCATATGGGCAGCAGCGCCGACTTGAAATTGCTAGAGCCTTGGCGGCCAATCCAAAATTATTGCTCCTTGATGAACCTGCTGCCGGGATGAATCCGCAGGAAACCGAGGAACTGATGAATTTAATTGCCCTGATCCGTGAACGGTTTTCGTTAACGATTCTATTAATTGAACATGACATGCTTCTTGTTATGGGAGTGTGTGAACGAATATATGTGCTTGACCATGGTCAATTGATTGCCCAGGGTACACCGGAGCAAATCAGAAATAATCCAAAAGTCATCGAAGCGTATCTTGGCGAGGAGGTCTCTTAAATGCTGAAAATAAACGATATTAATGTTTACTATGGAAATATTCATGCATTGAAAGGAGTTTCCCTCGACATCAAACAGGGAGAGATTGTCACACTGATTGGTGCCAATGGTGCTGGAAAAAGTACGCTGTTAAAGACCATTTCCGGATTATTAAAGCCGAAGACCGGCGAAATCTTGTTAGAAGGTGAGCATTTAGCCGGGAAGGTCCCGCAGTTAGTTGTGAAGCGCGGTATTTCACAAGTACCGGAAGGCCGCCGTGTATTTGCCAACATGTCGGTTGAGGAAAACCTGGAATTAGGTGCTTACTTGCGCAAAGATAAAAAAGGGATCCGTGAAGACTTTGAAAAGGTCTTTCAGCTTTTTCCGCGCTTGCAGGAACGCCGTAAGCAGTTGTCAGGAACGTTATCAGGCGGCGAGCAGCAAATGCTAGCGATGGGCCGTGCCTTGATGGCCAGACCGCGCCTATTGCTGTTAGATGAGCCCTCCATGGGTCTTGCCCCGCTGCTCGTGAAAACAATCTTCCGGATTATTGAGGAAATCAATCAAACGGGCACCACCATCCTGTTGGTTGAGCAAAATGCCAATATGGCATTATCCATCGCCGACCGTGCCTATGTCATTGAGACGGGGAAAATTGTTGCAGCAGGTACTTCAGAGGAACTGAGCCAGAGCGATCAAATTAGAGCAGCCTACTTGGGCGGGCATTAAAAGGGTGTTGGGGGAATCCGTTAAGGTTGGGGGATTAGGTTAAGCACCCAAGCTGATAAATAGACGGAGAAATTCCGCTAAATTAGTAATTATTAATAAAAAAGGCTTAAATAGGCGGAGAGATTCCGCCTATTTACTTGAAAAGTTCGAAAATGGGGGATTTTTCTTGGCATAATCGGAAAATCTCCCCTTATTTACCCCGAAACGAACTCCAATCTGCATTTAACCGGAAAATCTCCGCTTATTTTATTTTTGCCAGGCTTTCGTGCCAGACCCCCGGGGCAGTAACGCTTTAGCTCAGCGGGGGTCTGACACCAAAATCCAGCCTTTTTAATATTGGGATTTCCTTAACATTGTAAATTTCAAGAAGCTCTCATAAAAACAAAAGACCAGAGAATTCTGGTCTAGAATGTTAATGGTTTTCTTTGATTGATGCATTTCCTTGGCATGAAATTTATAGAGCTGATAACGGGGGTAGTTGGAAAACACTTTATCAATTCACTCCAGCAAATGGTGCAGCAAGTGTAATTAATCTAGCTCCAGTTTTTGAAAATGCACAAATTAGAATTTCGAAATAAAATGAGAGCTTTGTGGATAGCCCTATATTTGGCTATCCACTTTTCTAGCTATTTCATATGAAGGGTGAGTATTAAAATGGAGGGCTTAGTCCAAAAGAATATAATAGGTGCAGCAATGGTTTTTACTCTAAATCATGGACTGACGTATCTTGCTCTTAATTTAGGATTAAAGGTTGCTATAAATAGTAAATCACTTATGGAAGGCACGTTTTTCGGTATGCTTTATAATATTCCTGCATATTTAATATTTATCACTATTAATATTGTGACCTTTTTATTAATTAGGGTACAGTTTAAAAAATGGCCTTTATGGTTGAATGTGGTAGTATTATTAGTAATAACCCATTTGATTACAGGTAGATTAGATGAATGGGATAGTTTTTATTGGTTACGTTATACTATTGCCTTTTCATCATTATTATCAGTAAATCTTATAGTAAATAAATTCAAATGGCCTATCAAGGTATTAGTAAGTACATTACCTATAATCATTATATTAATAACGATTTTTGCCTATAAGGAATAACTTAGCTTTTTCGGGGAATTGTTACATTTACAATTGTAAATTTCAAGACGCTCTCTTAAAAAACAAAAGACCAGAGAATACTGGTCTTCTGAGATTCGCAAACCTGCATGTTTTATTGATTACATTTTCATCTTTCTTTGTTCAGGTTCAAGCTGGAATTGCTTGCGCCGTTTTGGGCTTAGCCAATGTCTGAAATTGTTTACGTAATCCTCATAAAGCTGCTCTAATCCGACTAAGGCGAGTGAAAAGAAATTAGCATAATTCTTTTGGACTTCCCACTTTAACTCGTTCTTACCACAGATGCTGTATTTATTTAATTCTTCAATTTCCCGTTGAATCTTTGCTAATTCCCCCGTCTGCTGATCCTCAGGCAGTGAGAGAAGGTAATCAATTTTTTCGATATATTCCATCGATTTTTCGATTTTCACTTTAATGTCATCATAGCCGGCTTGATCGATGAGATTGTATTTTAATTTAAACTCATTTAGCTTTTGGGCGGCTTCATAGGTCGAATTCACAATATCATCCCGGGTCATATCCTTTGTTTCATAACTAAGCATATGCTTCCATGATGGCTGGGTAATCGCCGTGCGGTGGTCCTCCAAGGTATGGCAGAGTTTTTTATAGCCATGGATTTCCGGATGTTCAAAGGCAGGACTCGCCGGGTCGAGGAACGGTGCGAGTGGTGCCACAAAGTAAAAAATTCTTGGGTCATGCTGACAGGCTAAATGAATCGTTTCGCAGAAATCAATGTTTTCAACGGCACTTTTGTAGGTCTGGCCGGGGATTCCGACCATGAAGAACAAGTCGATTTTTTTACAGCCATTCTGTAAGGCGAAATTAAGCGTATCAATGACTTTTTGATTGGTACAGCTGAATTTTCCATTATAACGTCTGATGTTTTGATCATGGGTTTCAAGGGTAATTTCAATGCTATATTTAGGGACACTGTCATTCATTTGTTTGAAGAATTCCTCATCGGCATATTGGAATAATTCGAACACGATTTCATTCTTAAGATTCAGTTCTTTAAGCCGGCTGAAAAACTCATTGACATATTCACGGCCGCCCTGCCTTAGGTCATGGAGAATGAAAATAGGTGCCCGGCTGAAGCGGGAAATAAATTGAATATCTTCGACAAGCTTCTTCGGCGACCGTAATGCCAGCGAATTGCGATTGCAGTTTTGGTCATAGGCCTCCCTGGAACCGCCGCAGATGAGGCAGTTTTGCGAACAGCCGCGTGCTGTAAGTAAAGCGGTGTTCGGGTATTGCAGCCAGCCGTTGTAGGGGAGTGGGTCAAGGAAATTACGATATTTAAACACGGAACGAATCGTATAGCGATAGCCCGGAACGTCGATATCATCCAAATCCTTTGGCACATATGTAATCGGATTGAAGCCGCATTCGCTGCCCTTTTTCCAGGTTAAATTAGGGATGTCGGCATAATGGGTATTCCCCGCTTCAAGTTTATTCATCAAAAGGAGCATCAGCTTTTCGGTTGAGTCGCCGCGCATGACAAAGTCGATACACGGATATTCAATTAATTCTTTATGATAATACGTCGCCGACAGGCCGCCGAAGATGATCGGTGTTTCGGGATGGATCGCTTTCACAATTTTTGCAAGTTCAATACTGCCATGGGCATGCGGGAGCCAATGGAGGTCGATGCCGAATGCTTTCGTTTGGACTTTTCGTAGTTTTTTTTCCACATCAAATGTTTCACTCATCAGCATCCGGTTAGCGATGTTGATGATTTTCACCCGCAGCCCGTAGCGCTCCAAATAGTCAGCAATACTTGTCAGCCCGATGGGATACATTTCAAACACTGGTGATGATGGCACCACATCACTGATCGGACCGGCGAGCAGGGAGTTTTTTCGAAAGTCATAAACACTTGGCGCATGCAGGAGAACTAAATCGTATTTCATCATAACCACCTCAAATTGTTTTCTATGTATTTTTGCAAAGATAATTTTGTGAATAAGTTCACATTATTATTTGTAAGTATATTGGATAATTTTAGTTTACTATATTAGTGGGTTAATAGAGTGACAAATGGGTGACAAATTTTGGGGGATTTTGTGTATGGTGGAAAGTAATCTAAAGAATCACCATAAAAACATCGTAATTTTGCTAAAATAAAGGAAAAAGGGCTTTTTTCATGAAAAGCGAAAAGGAAGAATAGAATGTCACAGACGAAAACAAATGCAATGCGCATATTGGATGCGAAAAAGGTCAGCTATACTATGAAGACATATGATAATAAAGATGGAAAAATAGATGGCGTTTCGGTGGCGGAGAAGATTGGCCGCGACGTAAACGAGGTATATAAAACGCTTGTAGCCCAGGGTGCGAGTAAAAATATCTATGTCTTTGTTATTCCGGTTGCGGCTGAGTTGGATTTAAAAAAGGCTGCCAAAGCAGCTGCTGAAAAAAAGGTCGAAATGATTCCCGTAAAGGATATTCAAAAATGGACCGGTTATATCCGCGGCGGCTGTTCCCCAATTGGGATGAAAAAGGAGTATCAGACCTTCCTCGACGAAAACTGCCTGCTCATTGATTCAATCGTTGTTAGTGCTGGGAAAATTGGTGTTCAAATCGTGCTCAAGCCGGAGGATTTAAAGGAATTAACGAAAGCAGAAATCATCGATTTGAGAAAATGAAATTTTTACATGGGCACTCACCTATAGACGGCATAAGCATAAGATAGTGTGATATTAACCTTATGTTTATTATGAAAAAGGGAGTGTTGATGAGTGGCAGGAAAAATTAAAAATTATTTTGCCGGCGGTAATACAGCTAGGGGGTTCCATAATCTGTACGATTCCAACCTCCAGGGACTTGATCGCTTATTTATTTTAAAAGGCGGTCCGGGAACAGGTAAATCCTCACTAATGAAGAAAATTGGCCATGAATGGATTGAAAAGGGCTATAATGTTGAATTTTTGCATTGTTCATCTGATAATAATTCGATTGATGGCGTGTTAATCCCGGTGTTGAAGGTTGGAATCGTTGATGGTACCGCGCCGCATGTGATTGAACCGAAAGCACCAGGAGCAGTGGAAGAATATATAAACTTGGGCGAAGCTTGGAATGCGAGGGCGCTTGCGGTTCAAAAGAAACCAATCCAGCAGCTGACCGATCAGATTAGTCAGTTGTTCCAGAAGGCGTACGCGACCTTTAAGGAAGCGTTGGAAATTCATGATGACTGGGAGAAAATTTATATAAACAGCATGGATTTTAACAAGGCCGACCAATTGACAAGAAAACTAATTGACAGCTTTTTTGGAAAAATGAAGTTGAATAAGACTGCGGATGTCCGCCATCGGTTCTTAGGGGCCGCCACGCCAAAGGGTGCCGTTGATTTTGTCCCGAATTTAACGGAGGGGATTCCGAAACGCTATTTCATTAAAGGACGCCCTGGCTCCGGAAAATCGACGATGCTGAAAAAATTGGCCGCTGCCGCAGAGGAGCGCGGTGTCGATGTCGAAGTGTATCATTGCGGCTTCGATCCGAATAGCCTGGATATGCTCATTTTCAGAGAGCTGGGTGTGGCTATTTTTGATAGTACGGCCCCGCATGAATATTTTCCAAGCAGGGACGGCGATGAAATCATCGATATGTACGAAATTTTGATTGACCCGGGAACGGATGATCTTTTTGCCGAGATTATTAGTAAAATAGCGGCGAGATATAAAAGCAAAATGACGGAGGCAACCAGCTATCTTGCAAAGGCAAAAGAGCTCCATGATGAGCTTGAGGCCATTTATATTGCGGCGATGGATTTTTCTGTTGTCGAAGGGATTCAGGCAAAGATTGCGGAGGAAATCAAGGAATTGGCGGAGGCAAGTCACCATTAATCGTTCGTTAGCAAATGAGGTGCCGGTATCATCCCGGCACCTCATTTATTATGGATTGGTCTTGCTTTTCTGGGCTTTCGTGTTGCGTTTATTGCCCTTACTGTTATCGCCGCTGACAAACTCAGCAGCAAATTCCGCCTCAGCGTTTCCTGCCTGCGGGGAGTTTTGATTGCGGCTTCCTTTGTTAAACTTTTTCGTCATCTACTTTCCCTCCTTTTTTACTAAGTTTTAGTTTGGCTTTGGTACAGCTGTTTATGCGTGAAAAATAAAAAGGGGAAGTTGAAAATTAGTAGAATTAATACAAAGCAAGCCTTGTTTTACAATTAATTAAAGAGGACAAACTGTTGCAGGGAGCGTGAGTTAATTGTCATCAAATATCGAGTTATTAACCAAGAAATTTGAAGAGAACCGCAATCAAGCGGAAGCAGAACCGATGAAGAAATATATGAAGGGTCATTTTGAATATTTAGGGATTAAATCCCCGTTGCGAAAAGAATTAGAAAAGCAATTTTTCAAGGAAACGGGGATATTAAAGGAGCCATTTAACAAGGAATTTGTGAAGGCGCTTTGGGAGAAAGAGGAACGGGAGTACCAATATACGGCCCTAACTTATTTGGAGAAATCGCTGAATAAGTTGAAGAAAGCGGATTTTCCGTTTATGGAGCAGCTGCTTACGAGAAAATCGTGGTGGGATACCGTCGATGCGATTGCGCCAAAGCCGGTTGGGAAGATTGCTGAAAAATTTCCGGAAGTCATTACGGAAACGATTGATGACTGGGCTGTTGATGATAATATGTGGCTCCGGCGGGCAGCGCTTCTTTTTCAGTTAAAATATAAAGGCAAAACGAATGATGCTCTGCTCTATCACTACATACGGCAAAATGCCGATAGTAAGGAATTTTTTATCCAAAAGGCAATCGGCTGGGCGTTGCGCGAATACTCGAAGACCAATCCGGCTTCCGTCAAGAAGTTCATCGAAGCTCAGCCGCTCGCGCCATTAAGTGTTCGTGAAGGCAGCAAGTATTTGGACTGAGCAAAAGGGAATCATGTTTAGGTTGTTCGTGTTAGAATGGCACTAACGAAAACTAAGAAAAGGTGGATTTTGACAGCATGATTAAATGTATAGCATCAGACATGGATGGAACATTATTAAATTCGGTTCAACAAATTAGTGAGGAAAATAAGCAAGCCATTATAAAAGCACAAGCGCAAGGAGTAGAATTTGTCGTGGCGACGGGCAGGTCCTACCAAGAGGCGACCTATGTCTTGGCTGAGGCGGGAGTTAGCTGTCCGGTCATTTGTGTCAATGGCGCGGAGGTCCGCTCGAAGGATGGGGACGTGATTTCGGCAACGCCAATCAGCAAACAGTTAACAAGAGAAGTTGCGGCGAAATTAACGGAAGTTGATGTGTATTTTGAAGTGTATACCAATAAGGGTGCCTTCACGGTTGACGCGGATAAGGCCGTTTCGACGCTCGTTGACATTATCGTCAGCGCCAATCCTGAAGTAAAACGTGAAGAGATTATCTATGCTGCTGGAGCAAGGCTGCGTGATGGCTTGGTTCATACGGTCGAAGATTATGAAATTCTCTTTAGTGACGAAGAGTATCAAATTTATAAGCTGCTTGTTTTCTCGTTTGATGCTGATAAGCTTGCGGCTGCTGGTAAATTGTTAACAGCTTTTAACGAACTGGCTGTTGCCGCCTCAGGCCGGGAAAACCTAGAAGTAACCAATAAGAAGGCGCAAAAAGGACTGGCGCTTGAAGCATTCGCTCATGCAAAAGGAATTTCCTTGGCGGAGACCATGGCGATTGGCGATAACTATAACGACGTTTCGATGTTTGAAAAAGCCGGCAGATCGGTGGCGATGGGAAATGCTAATTATGAAATTAAGTCACTATGTGATGTTATAACGGACACCAACGAGGAAAACGGCGTCGCGAAGGCGATTTTGGAAGTATTATAGAAGGGAAGAGGTGTTTATGTACCGCTTTGGTTCTATTTTCCTGATGCTGATGTTGTTGCTTTCAGGCTGTTCTTTTTTTGAAAAAAAGGAGGAAGGCGGGCAAGCGGATGAAGCGGTTGTCATTGAGCCTGAAGTGGAAGTGGTGGCTGTAAATTTATCTGTCCCATGGTCGATTGATAAAATTGGGCAAACCTTCTATCTTAGTGAACGAACTGGAAGTATCGTAAAAGTGGAAGCTGGTAAAATGGAACGCCAGCGTGTGCATTTTGAAAAGCCGCTGGGCGAGGCAGCTGAAGCAGGGCTGCTCGGTTTTGTACTAGACCCTGAATTTGCTGCGAAACAAAAGGCATTTGCTTATTATACATATACGGATGATGGCGGGGGGCAGTTTAATCGTGTTGTTGTGTTAGGTTATAATGCTGGTATTTGGAAGGAGGAGCGGATTCTGCTTGATCGCATTCCAAGTGCGGCCTACCATCATGGCGGCAGGATGAAGATTGGTCCTGATGGGAAGCTCTATATTACGACGGGTGATGCGACAACACCTTCTGTTGCTCAAAATCTCGGTTCGTTAAATGGGAAAATTTTAAGAATGAATTTGGATGGGGCGATTCCGGTCGATAATCCGGATCCGAATTCGTATATTTATAGTTATGGTCACCGGAATCCGCAGGGGTTAGCGTGGATTGGAGAGACGTTATATGCAAGTGAACACGGGCAATCGGCACATGATGAAATTAATCGGATTAAGGCTAGCGGGAATTTTGGCTGGCCGGTTATACAAGGAATGGAGAAAAAGACGGGGATGGAAACGCCTTTGTTCCAGTCAGGTGCTGAGGTAACTTGGGCTCCTTCTGGGATGGCGGCAGCTGACGGCAAGCTCTATGTTGCGGAGTTAAGAGGGAATGCCGTTCGCGAGTTTGATGTGGAACGGAAGCAAAGTAGGGTGGTAATAAGCGATTTGGGGCGAATACGTGATGTGTTTGTTGACGGCGAGTATTTATACTTTGTCAGTAACAATACTGACGGCCGCGGAGATCCTGATGCGAAGGACGACAAATTGTATCGGGTTCGGGTGGATGATATTAAATAATTCATGAGGACAGAACCAGTGCGATTTTGTCTTTTCGACAATTGGGAAGGGGTTTTCGACAGTTGGCTCAGCTTATTCGACAGTTGGATACTGTTTTCCGCCAATTGAAACGTAGAAACTCCCTAAAGAATTTCGATCTTTAAGGAGTTTACTTGAGAGACGAGGAGTTCTTCGTATTTTTGCTGTGCCTGGTAGAGGACGTCTTGCTCGCCGGCCTGTGGGTTTTCCTTTTGCACTTGCGCAACGACGTCCTCTTGGACCTTCCGGGATAAAACAATCAGCTTATATTGCTGCTTTTCTGTTGCCCAAAACTTGTCCTCGCCGTAGTCACTAATCAACTTTTTCGCAGATGGGAATCCATTATATTGCTCGCGCGCCTTGCTGACTGCCGCGTTAACCTCAGTATCCGCCGCTTTGTGCCCCTTTTCATCGGCAAGCATTGCCATTGAGCGCAGGCGGATAATCTGTGTTAATAATTGATTCTTATCGTTGCTTATTTTCTCCTGTGAGTCTAAATAGGCAAGCTCTTCCTCTAACTGCTTGCCCGTATATTTTTGCTGAGCGGTTTCTCGGTTAATTGCCAGCTGCAAGCGATTGACCAATTGATAAAAAGCTAAATCTTCATTCGTAATCCATTCGCCGTTTATTGTGGCGACTCCTTTCGCTTTCACTACGTTGATTTCAATGACCTTTTCCGATTTCACACCGTCTTTTTCCATCCTAAAAGCGACCTCATACTTCCCGCTCATTGGCAGGGCAACATTACCGGAGTAGGTACCATCTTTGCCCTCAGCTAACTTCACATCCGTTGTGCCGTGATCCATATTGGCCATCGAAAATTCTGCGGAGACAGCGAGTCCTTTAACCGCCTTTTTCCCCTCGGTTACTTTAATTTCAAACGGTGCCGCGGTATTCTGTTGATAATAAAGCTCCTTTGTTACTTTGATTGTATAATCAGGTCCCGAACTGCAGCCAGTCAGCATCGCCATCAGCATTAGCAAAAAAGTCGCAAACAACATACTTTTCTTCATGACTCAATCCCTCCTAAATTGTGTGTCGCCAAAAAATCGTCAACTGTAAATTTCTCCATTTTTCTCTCATTTAAATAGGCCACATGGGTACAGACCTGGCGGATTTCATCGAGATGATGCGACGACAGCAGAATCGTTTTATCATGAAGGGATTTCAGCACCTCGAGAATTTCCTTTCTTCCCATCGGATCAATGCCGCTTGTCGGCTCATCCAAAATCAAGATGCTGGAATCCTGGTAAAGCGTAATCGCTAGGCCGAGGCGCTGGAGCATTCCCTTTGAATAAGACTTCACTTGGACATTGCGGTCGTCCCACAAGCTGACCGATCGAAGCGCGTGCTCGATTCGTTCCAAATCGGCGGTTTTCTCTACAGCTTCGGCAAAAAAGGTCATATTCTCGAGCCCGGTCAGCATCGGATAAAGCATAAACTTCTCCGGCAAGTAGGCAATGGCCTTTTTCCAAGCAGCGTTTTTCTTTGTGACTTCCATCCCGTTGATTGAAATAGACCCTTGTTTAACAGGCAGCAAGCCTAGGAGACTATTAATAAACGTGGATTTCCCCGCGCCATTGCGGCCGACAAGCGCACAAATTTCGTTTTTGTTAATCTGAATCGTGACCGAATCTAACACTGCTTTTTTTCCGAACGATTGGTCTAAATGCTCCACCTTAATCATTCATACCCCTCCTTACGGTTGAAGACAATTGCGGTACCAACAGAAACCGCAAGCCAGACAAGCAAATTTCCGAGCAAAAAGAGGACCGGCTTTGTCCACATAAAGGCTTGCATTAGCCTCGACATGTGACCGAACGAATACACACCCATCCCGGTTTCCAAGTACATCCTAACGGACTGAAGCGGATTTAAAAAGTAAATCGCGGAAAAGAATTTTACATTTTCATAGGTGACGTCAGGTAAAAACGATAGCAGAATAAAATCGTGCAGGAAGAAAAAGTAAAACCAAACGAATATTGTATAGCCGATGATTTGCATCCGCGAACGGCTGAAGCTCCCGATCGCTGCGCCCATCTGCAAGAAAAGAAGCGTCATCAGGACAATCGCTGCCACGAACACTAAATAGCTTTTGATATCGAGTTGAAAGGTAAATTTCAATAGCAGCAAATAGATGAAAAACCAGACAATCAGCGGGACAAGCACAACTGTATAAAGCCCGAGGCTTTTTTTAACCAAAAAGCTTGGATAATTGTCCTTCTTCGTGAGCAGCATGATCAACGTCTTTTGTTCCTTTTCCTGAAAAATCGAGAACGCCCCGATAAATAGGCTTAGAATCGGAATAAAGTAGATGAGCGTATCAAATAGATTGATTAACAAAACATAAAAGCCTTTATCAAAGGAAAGCGCTGTGGAACGGAACAAAATACTGACAGATATGAGCACAATAATACTTAATGAAAGCCAGAGCCCTTTACCTCTTATATTTTCCTTCCATTCCTTCCAAATATAATGCATAGTCGATGTCCCCCCTTCAATAAGATCAACACCGCAACCCCCGTGATGACTAGATATAGAATCCAAGCATGCTCAGCTTTTGCGGCTGCTAATGGGTGTGAATCTTGAAACATAACTTCGTCGTCCATCAATGTCGCATTGATTTTTTCATAAATTGAAATCGCCGGGCTTTTTAAAAATAGATTGGTCAGTTCTTGGTCCTCAATCAGCTGATGGAGGGAAGAATGATAGGTGACTGGAAAATCACCGATCCCGTCTTGGTTTAAATCGGTGAGCGGAAAGCTTGCGCCCCAGTCGTTGCCCTTGCCATCCTTGCTCCAAGCATTGTTTTCCCCTTTGCCGCCAAGGGTAACGGCGGGGATGGTATTTTCGGAAATCCGGTTCAAGGTGAATATTTGCTCGTTGGAGCTGGCCCACAGTTCAATGCCAATCTGATTTTGGATGATGCGGTTCCCCTGAATCGTGTTTCTTGTTGCTTGGTCAATATACAAGCCCCGCTGGTTCATGTAAAAGGTGTTGTTTTTTATATCATTATCATTGGCTTGCAATAGCAACAGGCCAAACGATTGGTTTCCATAGTTAATGATGAATTGGTTGTCTTCTAGTTTCAGATGATTCGAGTTCATGACAGCAGCGCCGCCCGTATTCATTGTAAATACATTTCGTTTAAAAATATTTTCGTCTGAGTACATGTAATGCAGACCATATCTCGTATTGGTTATGTTATTGTCATAGCTTTTATTTCCATTGGCGTAATCAAAGAACATTCCGTCCCGAGTGCCGTCGACGGTATTGTGTTCTAAGAGATTATTATTTGCATAAAAAACATGAATGCCATTGCCTTGGGCGGCAATTTCCCCTTTTCCCATCCCTTTAATATCAGCGTAGCGGATGGTATTATCGTGGGCCTTGCTTAAATAAACACCGTGAAAGGAATGGCGGATGCTGACATGTTCAACCACATTATGATCGGTGTAGATTTTGATGGCTGCGTATTCCTCGCTGGAGTTGCGGTCCATGCTTCCGCCTGACACCGTTAAATGGCTCAATTTTACATCTGGTGCCTTAATCGAAATCACGTTCCCGGTTCCGTCTCCTTTGATCACGGTTTTAGCTGCGCCAATAATCGTCAGTGGTTTATTGATGACGATATTGCCTTCATAGGTTTTATTTTCAAGCTTTAATACCGCCCCCTCTTTCATGGAGTCGATCATTGCTTGCAAGTTTTCGGCTGCCATATTTTTCTCAGGTTTCATGACTATAAACAGGGAAAAAATGAAAGAAAAGAGCATTAGTTTTTTCATTTTTTTCGATCCTTCCATACCGGAATTAGTAATAGAATAAAGGCGGCGATGACAAAATAGATGCCTGTGCCTAGTAAACTGTGTGTTACAAAATTTGCCACTGTATTTTGACCGATAATCGGCGGAACAAATGGGTCAATTTTTATCGGCGCCTTTGGACTTAAATTGGTTCCGTATTTTTGTAAAGCAAAATGGAGGTCCATTATGCCGGCCAGACCGCCAATCATGAAGATGCTAATCAGCCCGTAAAGCACTTTCTTATTGCGAAGAATCGCCGTTAATAGGGTTATAACGGCTAATCCGCCAACAAGGTAGGCAAGGTAGGATAATTCAGGGAAATTTTCTGCACCGAAATTCGACATCCCGATATAGTGGTTCAGCCCATTAATAATATCAATTTGTCCTTCGAGCTTGTTCGGATAGACGATAATATTTAAGCCTTCCGGATATTGCGGTGCATAAAAGACCATCTTCCACCACGGAAAAAATAAGGAAACGACGATTAAAATAGCTGATAGTCCAATTAGTAATGAAGACGTGATTGATAATTTAGTACTTTTCCGACTACTATCATTCAAGTTAACCACTCCTTTAATAGTGCAAATAAAGATAAATGGAGGTGGGTACCAATTTTTCTAATTGATACCCACTGAAAAACATTTATTGTTTCGGTTTTACTAAGAAGTAGCCGTTCATTTCCTGGTGTAAGGCTGAGCAGAAGTTTGTACAATAGATTGGGAACGTCCCCGCTTTATCGGCTGTAAACTCAATCGTATTTGTTTGTCCAGGCTGAACTTCTATATTCAAGTCATAGCTGTTAATCGCAAAACCATGGGTAATATCTTCATCAAAGTCAATATTGGTTAAATGGATGAAGACGTGATCTCCTTCGTTAACCTCAATTACGTCCGGGCGTTTTGCTTTTGCGTCGAAAATGAATCTTGAGCGCATCGCGATCCCGTAAACGTGGACTTCGTTGCCTTTACGGACTATTTTAGTATCATTTTGCTTGTAAACGGCATCTTTATTTTTTTCATCCTTTGGATAAACATTAATCGTTTTAATCTTGTCGGCCTTAATCATTTGGGCATAGTGCGGCTCTGGGTCAACCGGTGCCGATTGAATCACCTTCATCTTGCCGCTGATGTCAATTAACTGCATCGATTCAGGGTGTGACGGTCCAACTGACAAGTAGCTGTCCTTGGCAATTTTGTTCAGAGCAACGAGCCAGTGCCCATCAGGTGAGACGGTGTCACCTTCAGCAGCAACAGAGTGGCCTGGTGAATATTGAACAGGGACACGGTCTAAGGTTTTCCCCGTATTCGGATCCCATTTTACGACTTCTGAAGAAATGAACATTGTAGTGTAGGCCATGCCTTTGTCGTCAAATTGGGTATGAAGCGGTCCAAGGGCATTTTCTGGGTTTACTTCTCTTTCCATCACGGATTTATAATTAAGGATTGGAATCCCGTTACGTTCACCGGCGAAGTCTTTGTTTTCAACAGCTTTAAATGCCTTTTCAAACGAGAATACCGTCATCGCAGGTGCTAATTTTCCGGAAGCGATAAAGTATTTACCATCAGGTGTAACATCGACTCCGTGTGGTGATTTAGCGACCGGCACTAAATAAATACCGCCTTTTTGTTTTTCAGGGTAGATCATCTTTTGGCCATCAACATCTTCATATTTGCCTTCCTTGACCATCTTCTCAAGCTCTTTCCAGTTAAAAAGAACAATATAGTCACGGTCTGCTTGCGAAGCATTTACTTCTAATGTTGTTGTTGCTTCTTCTGTATTGTAGGTCGTCATCACGGCCCAATCGGCAGAGCCTTTTTTACCTGCATCAGACAGATCATAGGACCAAGGTGGAAGTGCAACCTGGTAAGCAATATTCAACTTGACATTCTTTTCGTCAAAGGTAACCGCTGACATAACCCCGCGGTAGTTTTGGCTATAGTTATCAAGTGATTCATATTTTTGGCCAACCGGCACGGCGAAACGAGTCGGCAGGAACATATACTCTGTATTTTCCGTTACGAATGCAGCACAGTGCGGGCCGGCTGTGTTTGGAACCTTGATGATATCTTTTGTCGTGAAGGTTTCCAAATCAACAACAGCGGCACGGCTGTTGCCAACATCGGTTGCAAACATCCACTTTCCATCATAATCGCCCTTTGTTTCCGAGAAGGCCGGATGGTGCAGGTCCCCCCACGTATAGCCGCCCATTAATTTTTTCGAGTGCTCATCAAAACCATAGCCCGTTGCGGAATCCTGCGAGAAGACAGGAATTGTTCTGATTTTGCGCATCGATGGCACACCATAGATAAACATCTGTCCAGAGTGGCCGCCAGATGCGAATAAGTAATAATCATCTTTTTGACCGAATGGAACATACACTTTTTCAGCATCACTCTTGTTGCTTGAAGCAGCTTCCGTGTTTGTCTTTGCGGAAAAGTCAGCGAATGTGATTGTTGCGGCAATAAAACCGGCAAGCAAACCGGAGGCGATTGGGATCCATTTTTTCATTTACTTACACTCTCCTTTCTATTTGGCTTCAGATGCTTGCTTTAATAGGTCTAAAACCTGCTTGCGCTCGTCATCTGTTAATGGACTTTTACTAATAACGCCTGACATTACGGCAGATGTAGGCTGTTTTAGGAATTCCTGAATCGGTTTGCCATGTTTTCCTTCAACGTTAACAAACGCTTGTGAAAGGTCAGGTCCGACTGCCCCGCCTTTGATGTTGAGTGCTTCAACACTATGGCAGCCAAGGCATCCCTTTTGATTAAGGATATTGTCTTCATTCGCGGAAGAAGTGGCCGCTGTATTCTCTTCTTTAGTTGTCGCTTCGTCCTTTGTCTCAGTCTGCGCCACCTGCGGCTGTTTCGCGGAGTCCCCCATGATGACCCCAAATACGAGGTATCCAAGGCCAAAACCAAGTAATGCAAAGATAACAAAGCTAATAATGGCTTTTTGCAATTTTGTCCCCCTCCTTTTATATAAATGAACAACTCCATCCTACCCACTGGTCAACGGTAAAATAGTGATGTAGAGCACATCTTTATCGAGGTTTTTGAACGTTTTGTGAAGAAGTTGGAAAGGGTTAAGGAAATCGTGGTTTTGAAAAATTGAACTTTTTGTGAATTTGGTTTGAAAAAATGTCAGCGCTCTCTTGAGGGTGTTTTTTGAAAAGGGTGAACTCTTTGTGAATCTCGTCACTACATGATGGAAGGAAGAGGTTTTTTAGTTATGGCTACTTTTTAGCCTGTTTTGGCTACTTTTCATGATGTTATGGCTACTTTTCAAAGGGTTTTGGCTAATTAGACATAATTTGGAAAAATAAACCCTCTTCGTATTAATAAAAAAAGCTCCTCGAAGGAGTTTTTATTTTGAAACGTTTATTTGGAAAAATAACTACTTTGTTTTAATAAAAAAAGCTCTTCGAAAAATCGAAGGGCTTTAATGTTAAAACGTATACGTCCAAAACCGTTCATTATTGATCCAGACCATTGTTTGCGGGTCTTGATTTTTTAATTTCTCTTCCATGCCGATCAACATCTGCTCGGTTTGTGAGCGGTGGGCGCGAATGGCGGCGAGTTTTTTGTCAGCGACAGGGGTTATGTCATGGACAATGTCTGCTTCCCCAAGCTCTTCGACGCAATTATTCGAGAAGGCGACGCAGTGTAAGGTTGGTCTTGCGGCAGCGGGCAATTTTTCAACAGCGCGTACGACGGCCGCACCAGTGGCGTCATGGTCGGGATGGACCGAATAGCCTGGATAAAATGTAATGATGAGGGATGGATTGACTTCCTCGATTATTGCCAGCATCGAGGCCGCGAGTTTTTCATCATCTTCAAATTCAATCGTTTTATCACGGTATCCAAGCATTCTTAGGTCCTGGATGCCCAAAACCCGGGCTGCTTCCTGTAACTCTTGCTTTCTGATTTTCGGCAGATTTTCCCGGTTGGTAAATGGGGGATTCCCCATGTTGCGTCCCATTTCCCCTAAGGTTAAACAGGCATAGGTGACAGGCGTTCCATTTTGTACATGGGTCGCAATCGTCCCGGATACACCAAAGGCCTCATCATCAGGGTGAGGGAAAACAACCAAAACATGGCGCTCTTTTTCCATAATTCATGCTCCTTTCCGGTTATGCGAATGGTGTACTGCTGATTTCCAGCGCAACAGCAAGTTTTCCATTACTATCGTGGCCGGCTAATAATAGGTGATTCTCTTCATCGATTTCAAAATGTGTAAGGCCCTCAGCATAAATCCAGCCGAGGTTTATTTTTAGGCCAACACGGTAAGGGCCTGTTCCGGTGATTTTTCCTAATTCGTAACGGACAAGCGCATTACGGATATAGGCGCCAGCTGAAAAGAAAGACTGATCATGGTGCGATGCATAGGCACCGTTGGTCGTTTCCATATGAATGTAGACGTTTTTATTCGCAAAGCGATTGATGGCGTCTTGTACGTTTTTAACATCAATATATTCCAAAATGCGGCCTCCTTTCCCTAAAGGGTCTCCAAAATATACTATGGAAAATTTTTAAGCCTTTTACTATAAAGAGTTTAGCCACAGGGGTCATACCCTTTGACTATTTTTATTTAATAATGTAACTATCATACTAAAATCAGTTGCAAAATGC
Organism: Neobacillus vireti; assembly: GCF_001026695.1. GTDB lineage: Bacteria > Bacillota > Bacilli > Bacillales > Cytobacillaceae > Neobacillus > Neobacillus vireti. The sequence continues at coordinate 96,802 of NZ_LDNB01000013.1, read as the reverse complement.
GAAATGATTGCTTAGAAAAAAATAACAATTGGAAACAATTAACTTTAATTAAGAAATATTAACTTGGAAATCCTTAATCCTAGGAACATAGTTTTTAGAAAAGCCAGAAGGGATAAGGATTCGTGAAAATGTGGTTTCGAAAACAACCTGCTGAACAACAAGAAAACAACCTTGTTGCCTTAATAAATATGTACAAAAAATCGGGTGATTTTGTTCATTTTCATCATCCACAGTCGCCGCTGCCATATTGGGTTGCTTATTTTGGCACCTTAATTGATGTCGAGATTTTGCATCGTGATATTCTTCCCTATTTAAATAAATCAGCATTCACAACATTAGAAGAGATTAAGGCCGCCCTTCCTTTTGAGGATGTCTTAATTACTAGTGATCTGCAACAAATTCAAGATCAGCTTTTATTAGGGTCTGTCCTGATTCAACTCGATGTAAATGATAGAGCGTGCATCCTTGTCCGCGCGGAAATGAAAAAGGCCCGTGAGGTTACCATCCCTGAAGAGGAGTATAGTGTTGTCGGCCCGAAAGAAGCCTTTGTGGAGTCAATAACGACAAATTTAAATCTCGTTCGCAAACGATTGCCAATATCAGAATTAACAGTAAAAGAGTTTACGATTGGAACACTTTCAAAAACAAAAGTGGCCGTGTTATTCATTGAAGGAATCACGAATGAAGATAACGTTAATACTGTTTGTCAGCGGCTTAACGATTTGCAATTCAATCAAATTCTCGATAGTTCGATTATTGCCCAGCTGATTGCCGATAATGGGCATTCTCTCTTTCCGCAATTAATTGATACCGAGCGGTCTGACCGTGTCGCAGGTGTGCTGGCAGAAGGCAGTGTGGTGATTCTTGTCGATGGCTCCTCCCATGCGTTGATTGGTCCGATTTCGGTAATGGGATTATTTAATGCGTTTGAGGATTATTATGTCAATTGGCAAATGTCTTCCGCCTTTAGGCTTATTCGGGTCTTTGCCGTTTCTTTTTCTATTTTGGTGACGCCGATTTATGTGGCCGTTTTAACGTATCATTATCAATTAATCCCGAAAGATTTAATGGTGACATTAGTATCATCAAGAAGGAATATTCCTTTACCGCCCATTCTTGAAGCCATCATTCTGGAGTTAACGATTGAGCTGCTCCGGGAAGCCGGGGCAAGACTTCCGTCAAAGGTTGGTCAAACAATCGGTATCGTGGGTGGTATCGTGATTGGAACCGCAGCAGTGGATGCGGGGTTAACAAGCAATGTGCTGCTGATTATTGTTGCACTTGCGGCATTAGCTTCCTTTACAACACCGGTATACCGGATGGGTAATACGATTCGTTTACTCCGGTTTCCGTTTCTCTTGCTTGCCGATTTATGGGGACTATTAGGGATTGCGGTTGCGTTTATTTTTTTAATGATTCATTTACTCCGGTTAACGTCACTGGGCAGGCCTTACTTAGAACCAATTTACCCCCCCAGGTTTAAGGATTTAAAAGATTCATTTATTCGTGTACCTTTTTCTCTTCAATCAACAAGACCTGTGTTTTTACAAACAAAAGATCCGCAGCGTTTTTCAAAACAAAAAGCTAGTGAGGTGAAGGATATCGACGAATAGCCGCCAATTGTAAAGGAGGTTTCCTATGAAAACGGCGATAAAAGATCAGTTTCTTGTCTCACCATTCCTTGTATTTTTCCTTGTGCATGGGATGCAATATGGTGTTGGGCCTTTAAGTTTTCAACGAGATATCGCTAATTATGTCGGCCATGATGCGTGGATTCCGATTTTAATATCAGGAATCATCGTACATCTATTAATCTGGATGATGTACATGATGCTAAATAAGGACAAGGGCGATTTAATGACGATTCACCAACGTACTTTTGGAAAATGGCTCGGTAATTTGTTAAGCCTGCTCATTATTCTTTATGTTCTGGCAGAGAGTGTAACCGTGTTGCGCTCGTATATAGAAATTGTTCAAGTTTGGATGTTTCCTTTACTAAAAACATGGCCGTTTGCTTTAGTATTGCTGTTTAGTGTCTACTATGTCGTTTCAGGCGGGTTTCGCACTGTTACCGGTGTTTGCTTTTTGGCGGTTGTGTTACCCGCTTATTTAATTTTAACCTTTTTTGTGCCCATTCAATTTTCGGATTTTCGCAATCTATTACCAGTCTTTGATCATTCGCTTTTTGACATCGCTAAATCTATTAAGGGAGCGGTATTAGCTTTTTCTGGCTTTGAATATGGATTGTTCTATTACCCTTTTATTAAACAACCGGAGAGTTCACAAAAATGGGCTCATTTAGGGAATCTTTTCACAACATGCCTGTATCTTCTGATCATGATCGTTACATTAGGATTCTTTGATCAGGGGTATTTGCAAAAAGTGATCTGGCCGACATTAATGATGTGGAAGATTATCAAATTACCTTTCGTGGAGCGTTTCGAAATTATTGGCGTAACATCCTGGGCTGTTGTCATGTTACCAATCATTTGTTTGATGTTTTGGTCGGCGAGCCGGGGAATAAAGGAAATGTTTAAGCTAAAACAGCGGAATGTTCTCGCCGTCCTTTTATTTCTTTGCCTGATTGTTAGTTGTATCTTAATTGATCGCGAAACAATCGAACAATATAATACAATTGTCGGGGAAATTGGATTTTGGATATTGTTTGCCTATATACCATTTCTTTTTATTTGTTATCATATTCGTTTTAAAATGAGGAAAAAAATATGAAGAAAAAGATAAAAATAGCGGTGGTGTTACTCATTATTTTTTCTTCCTATATGTTTGGCCGTGTACAAAGGCAGATTTTAGATGATATTAACATGCCATCTGCTGTAGGTTATGATTATGTCGATCGACATACGTTTAAGGCCACGACCGTTCGTCCTATTTATAGACCTGACAAGAGCGTAGGAAATAGAACCTTTATCGCTAGTGATGAATTGAGTACACAAACATTCAGTAAAATCAATCAACAATCATCCCGTCAAGTGGTAACCGGCAAATTAGAAGTGGCTTTATATAGCAAGGAAGTAGCAAAACATGGAATTGGCGATTTAGTGGACTCGCTGCAAAGGGACCCTTCTATTAGTGAGCGGTTGTTTGTTGCCGTTGTCGATGGGGAAACAAATAAACTTTTGAAAAAGAAGTACGGTGATCGCGATACGGGTGCATATTTATCGATGCTAATCGAACAAAATATGAACTCGGGTGAATTGCCAACGAATAACCTCCACCAATTCCTAAATGCCTACAATTCCAAATTAAAGGATCCGTTTTTACCGCTGATTGAGCAAAAAGGGGAGAATGTCCATCTGAAGGGGATTGCTTTATTTAAGGATGATCATTATGTGAAAAATCTCCGCCAAGATCAGCAATTTATTTTTCAGGCACTAATAGAAAACATAAAGTTAGGGACCTATAAACTGAAGTTAAAAAATAAGAAATATGCGGCTATCGAGAATATTAATACAAAGCATACTTATCGTGTTGTTAACTTAAAAAAAAAACCGGAAATTAATGTCGATGTAAAGGTGAGAGGGATCATTAAGGAATATACAGGGAAGAAAACGGACGAAAAGGAAATTGCTATAATTAAGAAACAAGTGGAAAAAGAGTTGGAAAAGGAAGCCACAGCGATGATTCGTACGTTTCAGAAGTTAAAGATTGATCCCATAGGCTTTGGTGATCAAGTTCGCAGCAGAACAAGAAACTTTCGTTATCAACAGTGGTTAGACCAATATCCGAATGTATTGGTCAGGGTAAAGGTAAATGTGGTCATTCTCGAAAAAGGTGTGGTTGATTAAAGGTAAAAGTTGGAGCCGGTCTGGTAGACCGGCTCCTTTCTTCGGTTCTATTCACAATCCTCGCAATACTCCGTTACTGCCTCAGCGCCGCGGTAGGCACCATGCCAGGTTGGTCCGACAAATTCATTTAAGCGGAAACCTTGCTGGATGGCTGCAGTAATAAATGCCTTCGCCACATCGACTGCTTCATAAACAGACTTCCCTTTAGCAAGCTCAGCGGTAATAGCTGAAGAATAGGTACAGCCCGCGCCGTGGGTGTAGGTTGTTTCGAATTTTTCAGACTCGTACAGCTTGAATTCCTGGCCATCATATAGGAGGTCGACGGCTTTTTCTTCAGAATGAAGCTTGCTGCCGCCTTTGATTAACACGAACTTTGCTCCTTGTTCGTGAATCTTCACGGCTGCCGCTTTCATTTCTTCCACTGTATGAGGTGTTTTCGTACCTGCCAGCTGCCCCGCTTCGAAAAGGTTAGGCGTAACAACTAAGGCACGCGGCAATAGAAGCTCACGCATCGCATCGGTTGTTTCCGGGTGTAATGCCTCGTCTTCGCCTTTGCAAACCATAACAGGGTCAATCACAACACGGTCAAGCTTGTTTTCATCAATCACTTTTGCCGCTAATTCAATAATTTCAACCGTTCCGAGCATCCCTGTTTTCATTGCGTCGATGCCGACGGAAAGAATCGTATCGATTTGTGTTTTCAGTGTCTCGATGGCAATCGGAAACACGCTGTGACGCCAATCGTGTGGATCCATCGTTACGATCGTTGTTAGTGCCGTCATCCCATAGACGCCGAGCTCCTGAAACGTCTTCAAATCCGCTTGAATCCCAGCGCCGCCGCTTGTATCCGAGCCGGCAATCGTCATTACTTTTTTGATTGTCATCATGTACTCCTCCTTCTAAAAACCTATCTATTATTATAAAACATTTTTTAAAAATTAACAGATATTGCGAATGAAGGGCTAATAGTTGACAGAAAAATGACAATTCCAGGGTTTTTACTATTTCCAATCATTTTGTGTGATAAATATTACTTTCAAAAGGAAAATGGCGGCTTAGGATGGGGGTATGTGGCAGGTCATTTCGGAATCGCTTACAATTATTCCATTTTCCATACCTGCAATTGTTGGAAATCTGACACAAATTAAAAAGAGAAGGGTAATCCTTGCCTTTTGCAGGCAAAATCCCTTTTAAAAAGGTTACAAATTTCGACAATGTGACAAATGTCGCTGAGTGGAATTGATTCTATTTCTACAATGAAAAGATAAGGAAAATACCTGGAGTGGAGGAAAAACCATGAACCGCAAAGGTTGTCCGGATGAATATCCGATTTCGTTAATCATTAACGGATATGAAATGGCTGTTTTTCAACTGACAAAATCCGACCTTGAAGATTGGACATATGGATATTTGTTTTCTGAAGGATTTATTCAGGGGGCAAGCGATTTAGAATCGGTCGACATTAACGAAGACATGGGCACCATCAATGTTTCGCTCCACACCGGTTTTGATTATACGCAAATTTTTTCAAAAAAGAAGCATTACACCGCCGGCTGCGGCAGGGGTGTCACCTTCTTCTCAATGACAGACGTGAAGAGCTTTGACAAAGTGACATCAAACAAAGCCTATCAACTAAGTTATCTGTTAAAAAAGCGCAGTCAATTCGCGCAAAACTCTGATCTTTATCTCGAAACAGGCGGAATGCATGGTGCCTGTATTGTCGATGAACAGGGCGATATCACGATTCGCGAAGATATCGGCCGACACAATGCCGTCGACAAGATTATTGGTCATGCGCTGAGAAATCGTTTACAACCCGAAAGGTTAATTTTACTAACAACTGGCCGGGTTTCATATGAAATGCTCTCCAAAGCAGCTAAATTTGGCTTCCCTGTTATCGGTTCGCGGACAGCGGCCACTAAACAGGCAGTACAGCTGGCAAAATATTTAAATATTGAGGTAATCGGCTATTTAAGAGGGAAAATGGCGACGATTTATACCTCGTCAGGCAGAGTCGAAAACGACTTAAACGTCGAGCTGGCTGCAGAGATGCATTGAAAGGGGTGGATGAAAAGCAAGGAATTAAATAGAGAGAAAAAGAGTGTCTAGCACCGGATTAAGGGGCTTTCACTTTTTTAAGGGATGTTCTAATCAATATGTTTGGGAAGGAGAATAGTGATGGTTGAAATGAACCTAAATCGCCGGCAATTTTTAAAACTATCAGGCGCAACAGCAGCAACACTTGCAGTTGTCGAGCTCGGCTTTAATGATAAAAAGGCTTATGCAAAATCAAAAGAATTCAAAATTGCCAAAGCAACTGTAACACCAACCATTTGCTGCTACTGTGGTGTCGGATGTGGAATCCTCGTTCACACCAAAGATAATACCGTGGTTTATACGGAAGGGGATCCGGATAACCCAATTAACGAAGGTAAGCTTTGCAGCAAGGGAACAACATTAAGACAGCTTTATACATCTGAAAAACGCTTAACCAAACCGCTTTATCGTGCACCAGGAAGCAATAAATGGGAAGAGAAGGATTGGGAATGGATGCTCGATACCATTGCCAAACGCACCAAAGAAACACGCGACCGTTCGTTTGTCGAAGTAGAAAATGGTGTAACCGTCAATAAAACCGAAAGAATTGCCAGCCTTGGCGGGGCGGCACTTGATAACGAAGAAACTTATTTGCTCGCGAAACTAATGAGAGGGCTTGGTGTCACCTATTTAGAGCACCAGGCACGAATATGACATAGTTCAACGGTTGCCGGTCTGGCACCTACATTTGGTCGTGGAGCAATGACTAACCATTGGAATGATCTGCAGCATACTGATTGTGCATTGATTATTGGCGCGAACCCTGCAGAAAATCACCCGATTAGCTTTAGATGGCTAACGAAGGCGAAAGAGAACGGCGGAAAAATCGTTTCGGTGGACCCGCGTTATACACGTACATCCGCACAGGCTGATGTTTACGCTGCGCTTCGCTCCGGGACGGATATTCCGTTTATCGGCGGGATGATCAATTATGCACTCGAAAACAATCTCATCCACAAAGAGTATGTTGCTGCCTATACAAACGGCTCCTTTATCGTCAAAGAAGGTTATGACTTTAATGATGGCCTATTCTCAGGCTATGACGAAACAAAAAGAGCCTACGATAAAACAAAATGGGCCATTGAAACAACGGAAGACGGCAAGCCGGTTAAAGACGAAACATTAGCGCACCCGCGTTCTGTTTTCCAATTAATGAAAAAGCACTATTCCCGTTATGATGTCAACACGGTCACAGCCGTAACTGGAACAGCAAAAGAAGATTACTTAAAAGTTTGTAAAACCTTCTGTGAAACAGGAAAAGTTGGCAAAGCAGGAACAATCATGTATGCAATGGGAACCACTCAGCATACCGTCGGCTCACAAAACGTCCGTATCTATGCAATTCTGCAATTGCTGTTAGGAAACATCGGCTTACCAGGCGGCGGAATCAACGCGATGCGCGGCGAATCCAACGTTCAAGGCTCAACAGACTTCGGTCTATTATTTGATAACTTAACAGGTTATCTAGGTGCACCAAAAGCTACCGTTCCAGAGCATGCAACACTGAAAGGCTATTTGGAAAAAGAAACACCTAAAACAGGCTACTGGAGCAACAAGCCAAAATTTGTCGTCAGCTTGCTTAAAGCATGGTATGGCGCAAATGCAACGGCAGAAAACGAGTTTGGCTATCAATTTTTACCAAAAGGGAATAAAAACTACTCACATATCAACTTATTTAATGCGATGTATAAGGGTGAACTGGACGGAACGTTCTTATTTGGCACAAACCCAGTTGTCGGCGGCCCGAACGCCGGTAAGGAAAAAGAGGCACTTGGGAATCTGAAGTGGATGGTTGCAGTTGACCTTTGGGAAACGGAAACTTCATCGTTCTGGCAAAAAGAGGCCGGCAGCGATCCTGCGAAAATCAATACCGAGGTATTCCTGCTTCCAGCATCGGCATCGTTTGAAAAAGAGGGCAGTGTATCGAACAGCTCGCGCTGGATGCAGTATCGCTGGAAGGCGATTGATTCAAGAGGCGAAGCAAGACCAGACCTTGATATCATTCATGAACTTGCCTTAAAACTGAAGAAGCTATATGCGAACAGTCCAAAATCGGCTGATAAACCATTCTTAGCGCTTGATTGGAACTACGGCACAGGCGAAGAACCAGATATTGACCTTGTTGCGAAAGAAATCAACGGCTATGACTTGAAGACCGGTAATTTAATCGCTAGCTTCGGCGCGTTGTTAGATGACGGGACGACTTCAAGCGGCAACTGGATTTATTCCGGCTTCTATCCTGAAGAGGGCAAAAACAAATCGAAGAACCGTGACAACAAGGACACAGGCGGAGAACACTATTTGAACTGGTCCTATGCTTGGCCGATGAACCGCCGGATTCTTTATAATCGTGCCGCAGCAGATCCTAGCGGCAAACCATGGAGCCAGGAAAAAGCGGTGATCTGGTGGGATGGTGCCGAGAAGAAATGGGTCGGCAATGACGTGCCGGACTTTAAGGCAGTTACAGCACCAACTGAGCCTGGTGGTACCGGGGCGTTTATGATGAATAAAGATGGTGTCGCCTTATTGTTTGCTCCTACTTTGAATGATGGACCGTTCCCTGAACACTACGAACCATTTGAAAGCCCTGTTCCAAATGCGTTTTCGAATACGCAATTGAACCCGGCTGCCGTGGTAATCGAGGGCGATTTCAATAAAAAAGGCGATAAGAAAAATTTCCCAATTGTTGCAACAACGTACCGGGTAAGTGAACACTGGCAATCTGGCTCAATGACACGGAACCAAGAATGGCTCTCAGAGCTTGCCGGCCATATGTTTGTCGAAATGAGTGAAGAGCTTGCCAAGGAAAAAGGCATTAAGAATAAGGATAAAATCATTGTCAGCTCAGCACGTGGAGAAATCACAGCCTATGCAATGGTGACAAAACGCTTTAAGCCTTATAGTGTTAGCGGCAAAAAAGTTCATCAAATTGGAATGCCGTGGCACTTCGGCTATAAAGGATTTGCCACAGGCGATACAGCGAATCGTCTAACACCGCATATTGGTGACGCCAATACGACGATTCCAGAATTCAAAGCATTCCTCTGTAATGTAAGGAGGGCTGACTAATGGCGAAAGAATATGTGAAATATGTCGATGTCACAAAGTGTGACGGCTGCCGTGCCTGTATGGTGGCCTGCAAAAACTGGAACGACCTGCCGGCGGAGCCGACGGAATTCCTTGGCAGTGTGCAATCACATGCGAAAACAACAGCAGATACATGGAATGTCCTGCAGTACATCGAGCATGAAAATGGCAAAGGCGATTTAGACTACCTGTTCCGTCATTCTAGCTGCTTCCACTGTTCTGATGCTGCCTGTGAAAAGGTTTGTCCTGAAAATGCGATCAGTTATACGAAGTATGGAACAGTTGTCATTGATCAAGACAAGTGTGTTGGCTGCGGTTACTGTGTTCAAAACTGTCCATTTGAAGTGATTTCTTTAAAGACATACAAGGATAAAAACGGCAAAGAGTATCGCAAATCTCATAAATGTACGATGTGTACGGACCGAATTGAAGAGGGCCTACAGCCGGCATGCGTAACAACCTGTCACACGGGTGCAATGGAGTTTGGCGATAAAGACGCCATGATCCAAAAAGCAGAGCAGCGTGTGAAGGAAATTAAGGATCGTTACCCGAATGCCATGGTCTATAATCCGCAGGGCGTTGGCGGTACGCATACGGTTTACGTGCTGGCAGAAAAGCCAAGCGTGTACGGCCTTCCTGAAAATCCGAAAGTCCCTACTTCAGCTGTTTTATGGAAGGACTATGCGCAGCCAATCGGGAAAGCAATGATTGGTGCCACCACGATGGCGGTTGTCGGCGCATTTGTCGCTAATAAGTTTTTTAGTAAAAAAGCGGGTAATGACGCAGAAGATGGAGGTGGCAGCCATGAGTAATTATCAAAAGCACCCAAAAGCGAATGTAAAGGTGCGCCGCTTCCCAAAGGCGTTCGTTTGGGCACACGCAATCAATGGCCTTGCATTCTTTGCTCTTTACATCACGGCCCTGCCAATGTATACCGACTTCTTTAACTGGCTCTATCCAGTTCTTGGCGGTCCGGCCATGGCACGGCTATTGCATAGAATTTTCGCCGTAGTATTTATAATGCCAACCTTCATCTTGTTAATTTTTAGTCCGAAGTTCTTTTTCCAATGGATGAAAGAATTAATCACATGGAAGAAGCGCGACCTTCAATTCTTCAGTGAATTCGTTAAAGAATTATTCGGCTTTAAGTTTAAGCATATAAAACAAACCTTCTTTAACGCTGGAGAAAAAATAAACTCGGTGATCCAGATTTTCTGTGCGATCTTGGTTATTGCATCAGGTTTCACGATGTGGTTCCCTGAATTCTTTCCAAGAGCACTTGTGCAATGGGGCTATTTCCTTCATAACGTTGGTTTCGGTTTAGGAATTGCCGTAATCGTTGGACACGTCTATCTATCTGTCGTTCATAAACACTCAAGACCAGGCTATTCCGGCGTAGTTAACGGAAAAGTTCCTGCCTGGTGGGCAAAAGGCCACTATGGCGACTGGTATGACGAAGAAGTGAAAAAGGGCAACTTCCCTGACTTAGATGATCCAAAGCGTAAAAAGGGTGCCTGATATTTAAATTTATAGTCAAAAGGGAATGGCTGTCTTTGTTGTGACAGCCATTTCCATTAAAATAAACAGGTTTAACTAGAAGAATGTGGTTTTATCAGCGAATATTAACAGTTTATCAGCGAATCTAAGCAATATATCAGCGAATTTTAAGTTTTATCAGCGAATCTACCTAATATATCAGCGAATCAAAAAAATACCCTAAAAAGAGGTGCGACAACGATGATTAAATCCGTTGTTTCAAAAGAATACCAGGATTTGCAAAAGAAAATCGTCCAGCTTCAGGAACAGTGGAAGCAACAGCTAAACCCGGAAATAATTAGGCCCAATCTTGATAAAGCGGCCATGGAAGCAGGAGTGCCTGCAGCCGCACTTACGGCTATTGATTTTGAAATTTCACTATTCCAACAGTGGATAGAGGAAATAAGTGCCATCCTTATAAACAGCAATCCTGAACTTGAGCCGAAGCTTTCAGGCATCGAGAGCCTGCTAAACGAAGAAATAGCAATTCGCTGGATTGAAGAGGCGTTTGCGTTTAATCATGTTTATTTTGCCAGCTTTGCTGCTTGTCACGGCCTAGAAGGATGGATCCCGCAATTCCTCGCAGAAACCGCCCTTCGTCCCTACTTACAATTGACCGCTGAAAAGGTCCAGCACGAAATTCATCATTCAAACCCTGGGGCAGGCTGTCCTGTTTGCGGCGAACCAGTAAGATTAGCAACACTGAAAGAAGAAGGCAAAAAGGTCATCCATTGCCCACGCTGTCTTGCTCACTGGCATGCCAAGCGTCTCGAATGCTCACATTGCGGCAATGAAGACCATAAGACAATCCAATTTCTCACCATTGAAGGCGATGCGGTTTCGCAAATACAGGTTTGCGGTACTTGCCATGGCTATATTAAAATTATTGATACAAGACAATATATCAGCCAGCCCTCCGCTGCTTTACTCGATTTGAACTCGATTCATCTGGATTTTGTAGCGCAGGAGAATGGGTATCATGTGATCGGTGAAAAAAAAGAGACAAATTAAGAGGGTGTTTTTACATGAAAGCTGCCGCGATTATTTTAGCAGGCGGAAAGTCGAGCAGGATGGGCACGAACAAAGCCCTGTTAAAGATAAACGAGAAAACCAATATTGAACGAACCTGCGATGCGCTTAAATTGCTCTTTGATGATATAATTCTCGTAACCAATGAACCTGAAACCTATGAATTTTTAGAAATGAAAATGATCCCGGACCATTATCCGGGAATGGGCCCTCTGGCGGGTGTTCATGCAGGTTTAACAGCTTCTGATTACGATGTGAATTTTATCGTCGCCTGTGATATGCCGTTTATTTCCGTCGAGCTCGCCGAGGCACTTGTCCATGCTTGCGGCCATTATGATGCCGTCATCCCTGTCATCAATGGCAAACAGCACCCGTTATTTGCTGTTTTTCATAAAAAAGTAGCAGGAGAAGCAGCTAAGAGTATCGAAGAAGGTAGTTTGCGGATGAAACATCTGCTTGACCGCTTACATGTTCTCTACGTAACAGAAAGCGAGCTCCAGACTTATAGCCAACATGACCTTGAACGAGTTTTTTTCAATATGAATCACCCAAATGAATATGAAGATGCCAAAAAGTGGGCCGAAGCGGATTGAGCTAAGGAGGAAAAGGAACCATGCAATTTTTCAAAGTGAAAACAGTGGAAGAGACATTTGCCTTAATCGCGGAGCAAGTACCGGCCATTAAGCAAACAGAAACGCGGGCGCTTGACAAGGCGCTTCATTATATTCTTGCCGAGCCGGTGATTGCTGAGGAAAATGTCCCCGGCTTTGACCGCTCAACGGTTGACGGCTATGCTGTTCGGGCGAAGGATACGTATGGCTCCTCCGAATCGATGCCCGGCTTTTTAGCGCTTGCCGGGGAAGTGCACATGGGCGAGGTTCCGACTATGACGGTCAGCTCCGGGACGGCCGTTTATGTTCCCACCGGCGGGATGCTTCCGGCAGGCAGCGACGCCGTCATCATGATTGAACACTGTGAAGACGTAGAGGATCTCCTCAATACGTACAAGCAGGTAGCCCCAGGGGAAAATGTCATCCGAAAGGGCGAAGACATTCGCGAAGGGGAAATTCTCCTGGCGGCCGGTACGAAGCTTCGACCCCAGGAATTAGGGGCACTCGCCTCGTTAGGAATTACACATGTAACCGTTTTTCGAAAAATAACAGCCGGCTACCTTTCCTCCGGCGACGAAATTGTCCCCTATCAAACAGAAACACTTCAAGTGGGGCAGATCCGCGATATTAACTATTTAACGATTGCCGGACTTGCGAGCGATTGGAATGTTGAGGTTGTTTACGGCGGGATTGTTAAGGATGACTTTGCTGAATTCCAGCAAAAGGCGTTTGAACTTTATCAGCAATGCGATTGTTTAATTCTCTCCGGCGGCAGCTCTGTCGGGGCCAAGGACTATACAACCGATGTGATCCAATCCTTAGGCGACCCTGGAGTGTTCGTTCATGGGATTTCAATCAAGCCGGGGAAACCGACGATTTTAGCAGTGGCAGATGGAAAACCGGTGATTGGCTTGCCGGGACACCCGGCCTCGGCGATGATTATTTTTAAGCTGTTCGGTGAGCGGATTTTGCGGACGCTAACAGGTGAAGTCCTCGGACGGAAGCCGGAGCGAATTTTTGCAAAAATAACGAAAAACATTCCATCCTCACCAGGACGGTCGGATTATATCCGTGTCCGCTTGTTTGAGCAGGACGGCGACTGGTGGGCCGAGCCGATTATCGGAAAATCAGGCTTAATTACAACATTGGTAAAAAGTGATGGCATTGTTGAGATTAGTTCAGAAAAAGAAGGCGTATCACAGGGTGAATATGTACCTGTGATTCCGTCACGGTAAGGGGGCATCAGGGAAATGAATCAAACACCGTACAAGCGAAAAATTTACTTAGAAGATAAACCCCGCGCCGAGGCCAGGGAAGAAATTCTTGCTGCTTCCAGGCTGACCCCGGAGATAGAGCATCTTGCTGTCGCTGAAGCCTTGGGCCGTGTGACTGCCGAGCCGATTTTTGCCCGGGTGTCAATGCCGCACTACCACGCCTCGGCGATGGATGGGATTGCTGTTGTCGCGGAACGTACCTATCAAGCCCATGAGCAAAATCCACTTTTTCTGAAAATCGGAGCGGATTTTTGCTTTGTCGACACAGGGAATGCGATTCCCTCGCCGTTCAATGCCGTGATTATGATTGAACATGTTCATGTCGTCGACGAAGAAACGATTGAAATCATCGAACCTGCCACCCCTTGGCAGCATATCCGCCCGATTGGCGAGGACATTGTTCAAGAGGAAATGCTTTTTCCACAGGGACATCAGTTACGGCCGGCGGATTTAGGTGTACTGCTTGCCGCCCAGCAGCTGGTTATTCCTGTTGTCAAAAAACCAGTGGTGGCGATCATCCCAACGGGCAATGAGTTGGTAGAGGCGAGTGCTGCACTGTCGTCAGGAAAAATTATTGAATTTAACGGCACGGTATTTTCCGGTTTCATTAAGGATTGGGGCGGCGAGCCTAGGCTCCATTCCATCGTGAAGGACGAGCCGGAAAAGATTAAAGAAGTGTTATTGGAGGCTGCGGAAACCGCGGATATTATTGTAATTAATGCCGGCTCCTCGGCGGGCAGGAAGGACTTTACGGTCCACATTATCGGCGAACTTGGCGAGGTCTATACCCATGGGGTCGCCGCACGGCCCGGAAAACCAACTGTTTTAGGAAAAATAAATGGAAAAATTGTCGTTGGTGTTCCAGGCTATCCTGTTTCCGCGTATCTTGCCTTAGAGTGGTTTGTCCAGCCCCTTGTCTGTCAATACTTAGGGGTTCCAGTACCGCAGCGTCAGAAAGTAACCGTCAAGCTTGGGCGCCGGATTGTGTCGTCAATGGGTGCTGAGGATTTTGTCCGAATGAATATCGGCTATGTGGATGGACAATTTGTCGCCAACCCGCTAACAAGAGCAGCGGGGGTCACGATGTCCTATGTCAGGGCAGACGGTCTGTTAATTGTGCCGCCGAATATCATTGGCTATGAGCAGGGAGATTTCGCTGAGGTCGAATTGCTGCGCCCGCTTGAGGAGATCAAGGAGGCGATCGTGTTTTCCGGCAGCCACGATTTAACGATTGACTTGTTATCGTCACAGTTGAAACGGGTGCGGACCGACATGAAGATTGTCTCTTCGCATGTCGGCAGTATGGCCGGGATCATGGCGATTCGTAAGGGCGAGGCCCATGTAGCGGGCATTCATTTGCTTGACCCAGACACAAAGCAATATAATATTTCATATGTAAGGAAACTTTTAGCCGGACAAGACGTTATTCTCTATCCATTTTTAAAAAGAAAGCAAGGTTGGATTCTGCCAAAAGGGAATCCGCTTGAGATTTCCGCTGTCACCGATTTAGTCAGGACCGATGCAAACTTCGTCAACCGGCAAAAAGGCGCCGGCACTCGAATCCTGTTCGATCTGCTGCTGAAGGAAACGGGCTTGGAGCCGGAAGCGATTACCGGCTATGACCGAGAAATGTTTTCCCATTTAGCGGTAGCAGCGGAAGTGAACGGTGATGGGAACGGCGCCGGTCTTGGGATTTATCCAGCGGCAAAAGCGATGGGCTTAGACTTTGTTCCGGTTGCCGACGAGGAATACGATTTAGTAATGAAGCGCAGCTTTTTTGAAAGTGAACACGGCCGGCTGCTCGTAGAGATCATTCAATCAGCAGCCTTCCGCGAGCAGGTTGAAAAAATCGGCGGCTACGAAGTCGTTGGAAATGCAGAGCTTAAGAGTTTGGCTGATTGAGGTCGACTACCCCACTATTACTAGTATCTAGACCCCAAATGTCGAAGGGATCCTAGAAATTTGGCTGATTTTGGTCAACTATTCCACGTGTAATGCGCGGGACGATGAGGTAAATGGATGCGATGGATTTGGCAATTTTGGTCAACTACCCTGGACGTAATGCGAGGAACGAAGAGGTAAATGGATGCAATAGAATTGGCTAGTTTTGGTCAACTACCCCACGCGTAATGCGAGGGCCGAAGAGGTGAAATCATGAAGATGTACGAAATTTCTAAGGAACCGATTGAGATTCAGGCTGTGATTGATAAGGTAGTCCAGCGTGAAGCCGGTGCGATTACTACCTTCATTGGGACGGTCCGCGAATTAACGCACGGCAAAAAGACGTTATTTTTAATCTATGAGGCGTATGAAGCAATGGCGGTGAAGAAGCTCGAGCAGATCGGCGCGGAGATTGAGGAGCGCTGGGCCGGTTCTCAGGTTGCGATTACCCACCGGGTCGGGCGCTTAGATATTACCGATATCGCGGTTGTGATTGCTGTGTCGACACCGCACCGTGCCGATGCCTATGAAGCGAACCGCTATGCAATTGAGCGGATTAAGGAAATCGTTCCAATCTGGAAGAAAGAGCATTGGGAAGACGGCGAATCATGGATGGGCAACCAATTAGAGACCGTTGCCTACCCGAGCGGTAAGCCAGAGGAGGGTGATCTGAATGAATAAGATATTGTTTTTTGCTCATTTGCGCGATGCGGTCGGTGTGGAGTTTTTAACGTTGGATGCCGGTGGAAAAACAGTTGCTGAGTTTAAGGATGAGCTTGTGGCAAAGTATGATTTACCGCGCATGGAAACCGTGATGACAGCAATCAATGAAGAGTTTGCTGGGAACGATGAAATCATTGGCGAAGGCGACGAAATTGCGTTTATCCCGCCTGTGAGCGGCGGCTGATTTTGCCCGAACGAGTGTAAAAATCGTGTGGCCGGTCACAATAAGAGGTTGATTGTGCCCGAACGAGCGAAAAAAATGGATGGCCGGTCACAATAAGAGGTTGGCAATGCCCGAGCACACGAAAAACGGTGTAACATGGGCACTCTGAGCGGTTTACAGTGCCCGAGCACACGAAAAACGGTGTAACATGGGCACTCTAAGAGGTTCACAGTGCCCGAGCACACGAAAAACGGTGTAACATGGGCACTCTGAGCGGTTTACAGTGCCCGCACACACGAAAAGCAGGGTAACATGGGCACTCTGAGCGGTTCACAGTGCCCGAGCACACGAAAAACGGTGTAACATGGGCACTCTGAGCGGTTTACAGTGCCCGAGCACACGAAAAACGGTGTAACATGGGCACTCTGAGCGGTTCACAGTGCCCGAGCACACGAAAAACGGTGTAACATGGGCACTCTGAGCGGTTTACAGTGCCCGAGCACACGAAAAACGGTGTAACATGGGCACTCTGAGCGGTTCACAGTGCCCGAGCACACGAAAAACGGTGTAACATGGGCACTCTGAGCGGTTTACAGTGCCCGAGCACACGAAAAACGGTGTAACATGGGCACTCTGAGCGGTTCACAGTGCCCGAGCACACGAAAAACGGTGTAACATGGGCACTCTGAGCGGTTTACAGTGCCCGAGCACACGAAAAACGGTGTAACATGGGCACTCTGAGCGGTTCACAGTGCCCGAGCACACGAAAAACGGTGTAACATGGGCACTCTGAGCGGTTTACAGTGCCCGAGCACACGAAAAACGGTGTAACATGGGCACTCTGAGCGGTTTACAGTGCCCGAGCACACGAAAAACGGTGTAACATGGGCACTCTGAGAGACTCATAGTGCCCGAACGTGCGAAAAGCCGAGGCACTAGGGCACTCTAATAACGATTCAAATTAATCAACACGCATCTCGACCATTGGAATCCAACTAATAACGATAAATTCATACCCTGAAAGCTCGCCAATTGGCGGGTTTTCTGTTAGAAAAGGGGAAAAAGTATGAACGACCGATATTCACGGCAAGTCCTTTTCCCGGGGATTGGGAAAGAGGGACAAGCAAAAATAAGCAAGAAACATGTTCTCATTATTGGCGCTGGTGCCTTGGGCTCAGGGAGCTCCGAAATCCTCGCCCGCGCCGGAGTTGGCAAACTTACCATTATTGACCGCGATTATGTTGAAGCGAGCAATCTCCAGCGCCAGCAGCTTTATACCGAAGAGGATGTCGCTGAAAAGCTGCCAAAAGCAGCGGCAGCGGAAAAACGCTTGCGAGCGATTAACGGCGATGTCGAAATCCAGGCGATTATCGGTGATGCTATACCCGAATTGCTGGAAGAACTTGTCGGTGATGTTGACTTGATGCTTGATGCCACCGATAACTTTGAAACGCGGATGATGATGAACGATATTTCGCAAAAATACAATATTCCATGGATTTACGGGGCTTGTGTCGGCAGCTTCGGAATGAGTTTTTCGATCATACCCGGGAAAACGCCTTGCTTAAATTGCTTGCTGCGGACGATTCCACTGCAGGGGATGACCTGTGATACGGGTGGAATTATTTCTCCGGCGGTGCAAATGGTCATTGCCCATCAAACAGCGGAGGCAATGAAAATGTTAGTCGAGGACTGGGATGCGGTCCGGACTTCGTTTGTCAGCTTTGATTTATGGCGGAATCAATACACAAGTATGAAAATGTCGAAGGCGAAGTTTGCCGGCTGTTTGTCATGTGGTGAGGAGCGGACATATCCTTATTTAGACCATGAGAATATGACCAAAACAACCGTCTTATGCGGCCGCGATACCGTGCAAATTCGCCCGTCCGCTGCCGGGGAGATTTCACTCGAGCAGCTTTCCGGTCAGCTGAGCGGGCTTGGATACACTGTGAAGGGAAATCCGTACCTATTGTCTGTTGAAATCGGCACCGAGCGGATCGTAATTTTTCAAGATGGCCGTGCCCTCATCCATGGAACAAAGGATTTAACACACGCCAAGTCGCTTTATCAACGGATTTTGGGATGAAAAATGAAAAGCCCGTACCAACATTGGTACGGGTTTTCCTATGCCATTTAACTTTTTCCCCTCGAAAGTTGAACGCAGACGAGCATCAGAAAGGAGATGCCAACCATGCACAAAACCCAAAGCCAAGCCATCTGCATGTTGCCCGAGTCAATGGCGACATAGATAGCGGTAGGGGTGGTTTGCGTTTTCCCGGGGATATTTCCGGCGAACATGAGCGTCGCGCCAAATTCACCTAACGCGCGGGCAAAACTTAAGATTCCCCCTGAGATAATCGATTTCAAGGCGAGCGGGACGGAAACAAAGAGGAAGAGCTGGAATTTATTCGCCCCATCTACCCGCGCTGCATCCTCAACGTCACCATCGACCTCTTCAAATCCGGTCTTAGCTGATTGATACATGAGTGGAAAAGCGACAACTACAGCCGCAAGAACGGCTGCCCACCAAGTAAAAATAATCGGCTGCTGAAAGATCGATTCGATGAATTGGCCAATGGGACTCTTTTTTCCAAAAATCACAAGTAACAGGAAACCGACAACGGTTGGCGGTAACACTAATGGTAACAGGAAAACTGTTTCGATAACGGCTTTCCCTTTGAACCTTGCCTTCGCCATCCATTTTCCTAACAATAACCCCATAACCAAAACGATACATCCTGAAACAACTGCGATCTCTAGCGAGAGTTTTACAGGATCCCAAAAGTGGTCTATCATGTTAGATTTTTACAGTCCTTTAAATCCGTATTTTTCAAAAACGTCCATTGCTGCTTTCGTTTGTAGATAATCATAGAATAGCATAGCTTCTTTTTGATGGCTACTTGCCTTGATGACTCCTACAGGATAGATGATAGGCGTATGGGTCTTTTCATCAGCCGTTGCGGCAATTTCTACTTTATCTGATGTCAACGCATCTGTTTTATACACCATTCCAGCATCGACATTCCCTGTTTCCACATATGTAAGCACTTGGCGTACATCCTTGGCATAGACGACTTTTCCTTCAACAGTGCTCCAGACATTTAAGTTTCCTAATACCTCTTTCCCATATTTACCGGCTGGTACCGATTCAGGAGTACCGATTGAAATCTTATCTGCTTTTGGCAGGTCTCCAAACGTTTTAATTCCTTTTGCGGAGTCTTTGGGAACAACTAGCACCAATTCATTTCCGACAAGATCAATGCCATTTTTCTTCTCAATTAGATCCTCTGACACTAATTGCTGGAATTTATCTTCCGCTGCCGAGAAGAACAGGTCAACCGGTGCTCCTTGTGAAATTTGCTGTTGCAACGCTCCGGAAGCGCCATAATTGTAGTTGATTTTCACATTACCATGCTCTTTATTAAAATTTGCGGTAATTTCGGTTAAGGCATCTTGTAAACTTGCGGCTGCTGAAATGGTTAATTCGACTTTCTTATCTGGTGCTGTTTGATTTTTCTCAGCCGGCTGTTTGCTTTGATCATTAGTGGAGCAGCCAGTAATGACAAGTATAAACATCATTACCGATAAAAATAATAGATAACTTTTTTTCAAATTTATCTCTCTCCTTATATTTAGATATAACTAATTATAACTAGTTATATTAGTAATACTATGAAAAAAATCACAAATTTTTTGCAAAATGCTTTTTAAAAAGTAATGAGATACAATAGAATGAGGAGGGAATGAACATGTCAAAGGAGATTTCCTATACGATTGAAGAGGTTTCGCAGCTGTTAAAAGTTTCGAAGCTTACCATATATGATTTAATAAAAAAAGGGGAGCTGCCCGTATTCCGTGTCGGAAGACAAATGCGGATGGATGCAGCCGATTTAGACCAGTATATTAAAAATCAGAAGTCTGCCCAAATGCCCGCATCTGCCGTTCCGGCTGCTGAACCACAGAGGAGAGAAATAAGGGAATCCCACAACGTCGTTATTAGCGGACAGGATATCGTCCTTGATATCCTCGGAAAACAGATCGAGAAATCTTCTCCATATAAGTCACTCAGGTCTTACGCCGGCAGCTTAAACAGTCTCATCTCTTTATACAATGGTGACTGTGATATCGTGAGTTTACATATGTTTGATGGTGATACTGGGGAATATAATCTTCCATATGTAAAAAGAATTTTAACAGGATATCCGTACATCCTAATCAATCTCGTTTCCAGAAAAGCAGGGTTGTATGTTAAAAAAGGAAACCCGCTCAATCTCACTTCGTGGTCGGATTTAAATCAACCACAGATCACGATGATTAATCGTGAAAAAGGGTCGGGAGCAAGAATTCTGCTTGATGAACAGCTCAGAATTCATCAAATATCTTCGAAGGCGATTACTGGTTATGAACACGAGGAGACGAATCATATAAGCGTCGCTTCGGCTGTTGCGACCGGAAAGGCCGATGTCGGCGTAGGAATTGAAAAAGCAGCGAAAATGGTGGGAGTTGACTTTGTCCCGTTAATTAAAGAACGGTACGACCTCGTTATGTTGAAAACACCAGAAAATGAAGCGCTCATCCGGATTGTAAAGGAAATTTTATCTTCTTCATTGTTTCAAACAGAAATCAGTTCTCTGGGTGATTATGATCAATCGCAAACAGGTTCAGTTATTTATGAGACTTATTAATTCTGACAAATTATGACTTGTTTCACGTGAAACAGAGAGAATTTGTCGAAAGAAGTGAAACAGAAGGGAAATGTTCAAAGTGAATATACCTGTCCAAACATTATTAGCAAAAATAGAAGAGGAATTGAAGCTGGCGAAAAGCAGCGCTAAGCAAGAAAGCTTGCGGGAAAAAGTGTACTCTATTAAAATATTATGCGAATTGATTTTAGACGAAAAAGCGGCAGCGAAAATGGAAGTGCCAGTGATTCAACCGGCTCCGGTTATTGGGCAGCCTGCGATGAATCAACAAATATTCCAACAGCCTATCCTGAATCAACAAGTTTTCCAACAGCCGGCAGCAATGCCGCAGGCGAAAAAATTAGAAATGGATGACGAAGCAAACGGCGATTCATTGTTTGACTTTTAAAATGGAGGAAAATTAAATGAAAGTGTTTATTATTGTGGGTGCGATCAATGCCTTTTTAGCAGTGGCACTCGGGGCCTTCGGGGCGCATGGCCTAAAGGATCGGCTTGATGCCCACTATTTAGAGATTTGGAAAACCGGTGTTACCTATCAAATGTTCCATGCGACAGGGATTTTAATCATTGGGATTCTCCTTGGGAAGGCGGGGGCTAGTTCGTTATTCAGCTGGTCCGGCTGGTTGATGCTTGCAGGGATTATTTTGTTCAGCGGCAGCTTGTACCTATTGAGCTTGACAAAGGTAGGCGTTTTGGGTGCAATCACGCCGATTGGCGGCGTTTGTTTCTTAGCTGCATGGATTCTGATGATTGTTGGCGCAGTGAAGAATTTTTAAACTTTTTCAAAAAGAAACACCAATTGGCGGACAATTGGTGTTTTTGCAGTTTCACTTACCTTGGCGGGAACGTGCTTAAGGTCGGGCCGGCACCGAATGGATATTCATACTCGATTTCTTCCGCAAATGTAATGTAGTCCACGGCGACCATTGGGATGAGGTAACGTGTTCCTTTCTGTGGATCACTTAAGATGACATGATCCCTTCCTGCCGCTTCAATAATCCCGGTAAATTCCTTCGCATTCCATTGGGTGTTCCCTTCAAAAGTTGCAAAGACGTGGACGAGTTTTCCTTTGTTTAAACGTAAAATGTTTTCGATGTATGACTGCTCAATTGGTAGCATCCCTGGCACTTGGGCCCCTCCAGCTGGTGGAGACGGGAACGCCCCGGCACCTGCAGCTGGTGGCGGGAACCCCCCAGATGCCGCTGGTGGAAATTGCTGAAATCCCTGCTGTTGTGTGGGCATAAACCCCTGCCCCCCGCCTGCAATCGGCTGTGCGCCCTGCTGTCCGGCAGCGCCGGTATAGGGCTGAAAACCTTGTTGATTGTAATATTGGCTCATCTTTTTTCCCTCCTAATATGAATAAACATAAACGAATGGCCCAACATTCTATTGATACTCCCCTTACTCCAAAATGTGACTGCAGGAAAGAATAAAAATCCCTTCTCTTTAGTTGGGGGGCAATCATTAAGACTCGCTGTTTTATTTGTATGAAGGAAAGTCCGAATATATGACTCCGAGGATAAACGGCGAGATGAAAAAAAAGCTCCCAGCATCTGCTGAGAACTTTTTATATGTGACGCTTCTTACACGTGAAGGAATGTTGCCACACGTTCTTCCTCTAAAATATTGCCGACAAAGAATGCACCAAATTCACCGAAACGGGCACTTACTTCATCAAAACGCATTTCATAGACAAGCTTTTTAAATTGGAGGACATCCTCGGCAAACAAGGTCACGCCCCATTCGTAATCGTCAAAACCGACGGAGCCGGTGATGATTTGCTTTACTTTTCCAGCATATGTACGGCCAATCATCCCGTGGCTGCGCATCATGCTGCGGCGATCTTCCATTGGCAGCATGTACCAGTTGTCATCGCCTTGGCGGCGTTTGTCCATTGGATAGAAACAAACATGCTTTGTTTTTGGCAACGTTGGATACAGGCGAGCTAAGATTTGCGGATTTTGGTATGGATCCTCACCTGCAGGCAGGTAGTTGCTTAGCTCAACGACTGAAACATAGGAATGTGCCGGAATCGTGAATTCCGCTAATTTTGTTTTGTTGAATTCGGTTTCAATTTCATTCAACTCTTCCATCGTTGGACGAAGGATCATCATCATAAAATCAGCCTTTTGGCCAACAATTGTATATAAAGCATGGCTGCCTTCTTTGCGTTCCTGTGTTGTGTTCCATTTTTCAACGAGACTTAAAAACTCGTGAATGGCTGCCTGGCGCTCATCACTTGAAAGCATTTTCCAAGTTGTCCAATCAACAGTACGGAAATCATGAAGGCAATACCAGCCATCAAGCGTTTGTGCTGCTTCACTCATTATAATCACTCCTAAATAATAATTCTGCCTATAACTATATCATAGTTTGACCAAAGGGCGAATGAATAAACCTCTAGGTCACCGTAAGTGGTTATTTTTATCAAAAAAGGGTAATAGTAAAACGGAGTTGCCATTTTTTTATAAAATAAATTTTTGAATGAAAACGCTGTCTGTGACTACTATGCTTGAAATTTTACCACGGTAAAGTATGCTAATAATGGAGTTTGTTTAAGGAGGGTTTATTGTGAGTGATTTATTTGAAGGTTTAAAGGGTAAAATTTCCGGACGCGAGTTGAAGATTGTCTTTCCAGAAGGATTGGATGAGCGGGTTGTCCGTGCAGCAGGGCGGTTGGCTGCTGAAAAATTAATCACGCCGATTTTGATTGGCAACATTGAACAGGTACAGGCAAAAGCTGCTGAGGTTGGCGTTACACTGGATTCGGTGGAAATCTATGATCCGACAAGCTATGCGGGCATGGACGAGCTTGTCGCAGCATTTGTGGAGCGCCGCAAAGGGAAGGCAACGGAGGAAGATGCGCGCAAGATCTTGCTCGATGAAAACTACTTCGGCACGATGCTTGTGTACTTAAATAAAGCGCATGGTTTAGTGAGCGGCGCGGCTCATTCAACTGCGGACACGGTGCGCCCGGCACTGCAAATTATTAAAACAAAGGCCGGCGTTAAGAAAACTTCCGGTGTGTTCATCATGGTACGCAACGATGAAAAATATGTGTTTGCCGATTGCGCCATCAATATTGCCCCGGACAGCAATGATTTAGCGGAAATCGCTGTGGAAAGCGCAAAAACGGCGGAGATGTTTGATATCGAACCACGAATTGCGATGTTGAGCTTTTCAACGAAGGGTTCAGCCAAATCGGAGGAAACGGAACGAGTGGTTGCAGCAGTTGAAGAGGCGAAGCGACGCGATGCAACGCTTGTGGTCGACGGAGAGTTTCAGTTCGATGCAGCATTTGTTCCATCTGTGGCAAAAAGTAAGGCGCCAGGTTCCGTCCTGCAAGGGGATGCGAACGTGTTTATCTTCCCTAGCCTTGAAGCAGGAAACATTGGTTATAAAATTGCCCAGCGTTTGGGTGGATTTGAAGCGGTTGGCCCGATTTTGCAGGGCTTAAATGCGCCAGTAAATGATTTATCACGTGGTTGTAACGAAGAAGATGTGTACAAACTGGCGTTAATTACGGCGGCGCAGGGTTTGTAAGGAGTTTGGAGCTGGTCCGGATGTGGACTGGCTCCTTTTTACATAATTAAAAGGTGATTTTTTTACAGAAAATTTCTAATTAGCCAAAAGAGGTTGAAAAATAGCCAAAACAGGTAAAAAAATAGCCAATACTCCTCGAAAAATAGCCAAAACAGGTGAAAAAATAGCCAAAACCTCTTGAAAAATAGCCAAAACCAAAAAACCTCCTTCTTTTAAGCAAAAAAGTGAGGTAGAAAGTCCAATACCTCCTACTCTCAATCGAAAAAAATGAGTAAGAAGTCCAAAATCATACAAAGATTTCATTATTTCCACTACTCATACTCATTTTGATATAATAATAAGAGGATTTTTTTAATAAAGAGGAGACACAACATGGAAGACTTACTGCATCAGCCCGAGTGGAGGATCATCGACCAGTCCGCGGTCGGGATGCACTTTCAAGCCATTCAATCGTTCGGAACCGATGATACCATCTGTGCCTCGGTTGGGGCGGGCGAAGCACCGGCGACGGCAAGGACATGGGTCCATCACAATACGATTGTCCTCGGCATTCAGGATACAAAATTGCCGTTTTTGCAGGCAGGGATTGAATTTTTACAGCAGCAGGGGTACGACGTGATTGTCCGGAATTCCGGCGGCCTAGCGGTCGTTCTGGACGAAGGCGTCCTAAATATCTCGTTAATTTTTCCGGAGGCTGAAAAAGGGATTGATATCAATCGCGGCTATGACGCGATGTGGCTGCTGATTCAAAAGATGTTTGCTGATTTTCCATTCGAGATTGAGGCCCGGGAAATCGTCGGCTCCTACTGCCCGGGGAGCTATGACCTTAGTATCAATGGAAAAAAATTCGCCGGCATTTCCCAGCGCCGCCTCAAAAAAGGGGTCGCGGTCCAGATTTATCTCTGTGTCAATGGCAGCGGCAGAAACCGTGCCGAGCTTGTGAAGCAATTTTATCAGCGGGCGAAACAAGCCGAACAAACAAAATTCGTCTACCCGGAAATTGTCCCTGAGGTTATGGCGTCGCTTTCGGAATTGCTTGAGACAGATTTCACGATTGCTGATGTGATGCTGCGGCTATTAAACCAGTTAAAGGAAAATAGCGATTTTTTATATGCAGGGCAATTGAATCCGTTCGAGCTGGCGTTATTTCCCGGTTATTACCAAAGGATTGTCGAGCGGAATGAACAGATAAATGGAAACTCGTCGATTGGCGAGTCCGATAGGACGAAGACAGAGGCGTAGTTGAATTTATGGATATAAATTCTGATAAGCTAAAAAAGCCGTAACCCCTGATGGATTACGGCTTTTCTTCATGAGATGCTGCGCTTTATTCTCTTCTCCCAATACCAATGTTCTCTCTTATTCGGCGACTTTCTCTAGGTTCCCATTGCGGTCCATTTTGAATTTGGTCGCGGGTCTTTCTTCTTCTTCAAATAAAACAAGCTTTCTTGCCCGGTTCATGATTTTCATAAGTGTCTCGTAGTCTTCCTGAATGGTTTCGGAATTCTGCTCGAGGCCGGCAATCTTTGCCGTCATTTCCTCATTTTGCTTTCTTAGCTCTGCCATTTCTCGTTTCAATCTTTCATTCTCACTTTTTAATGCTTCATTTTGCAGATTGGCATGATGAAAGTTTTGCAAATAACTAATGACTGAATCGAGCGAGAGTCCTGTTGTTGCCGGCTGTCGGTATGTCTGTGTTACGGCTGGTTTTACAAATGTTTCAGCGGCAAACTCGACGGCCATTTCCGGCACTTCAACAGCAGTTTCGAGCGGCATTTCGGCTGGCAGCGGTAATGTTTCCAGTTCCTCTGATACGGAAGCGGTTACCGGCGGACTGTACAGCAGCTTTTTCTTGCCGCCCTGGTCTTTGCCTAAAACTCTTTGTCTTTGTTTCCGCTGCTTTTTGGCTAACTGTAATGCTTTTTCATAGCGGTGACGAACGACGGCGTTCCATCTGAAGCCGCAGGCCGCGGAGGTCCGATTCAGCTTATCCCCCACCTCTTCAAAGGCATTCAGCTGTGTACTGCCTTCTCTGACATGTCTGAGCACAGTTTCGGCCAAAAGCAGATCATTCTCATCTGTCCATGCATCTTGACGAACTTTCATATTTTTTTCAACTCCCTAATAAAATTTCCAATTAACGGTGTCAGGCATGATCCTGACGATTTTTAAAAGTTCTAGTCTTATCATGGACAAGTTTTTCAAGCTTTATACCAAAAGGAATGAAAGGATAGTAGATTTTTTAACTGAAAGATTTAATATCCCCCAGGCGCGATTGCTAAAGATTGCAACTTGCATTGGCAAATGAGAAAATGTAAAATACCAATGTGGTTAACCAGTTTATAAAATCCTCGTAGGATAAAATAAATATAAAAGCAAATAGATTGAACGTAGAAAGGGTTGTAACGAATGTCGAATGAATTTCGTGTTTGTGATGATTGCCAGGCCGTGAATTTGAAGACATTAATCCCTCGCTTGAAAGATATCGATCCGGACGCCGACATCAAGATTGGCTGCCAGTCCTATTGCGGACCCGGCCGGAAAAAAACCTTTGCCTTCGTTAATAACCGCCCAGTCGCCGCATTAACAGAAGAGGAATTAATGGAGAAAGTTAGCAAAAAGGTAAAATAATCACCTTAGTCTCAGAGCTTAGGTGATTTTTACTTTTTATGGAACTGGGTGCCTGACACCATTTTTCATTTTATGGGATTTGGTGCCTGACACCATTTCCCTTTTATTGGAATTCGGTGCCTGACATCAAAAGGGACACCGAAAGCAGGTTGTCGAAAAATCCTGCGGAATTTTGCTGAAAAATAGGTGGATTTTAGGATATAATAGGAGCAAGAAAAGCGGAAGCGCCTTGCTCAGCCCCGACCAGCGCAAGACGAGCCGGACGAAAGGTTGCTTTTTAACCTTTTGGCCGGATTGGCTTGTGACCTCGAGGGGCTAGGCGCTGGAGCTAGCCAAGCAAGTATATGAGGAAGAGGGAAACCAATGGCATATTCGGCGGAAAAACTAATCGAAGAAAAGGTATTTAAAGACCCTGTCCATCGCTATGTCCATGTGCGCGACCGGGCGATTTGGGATTTAATTGGAACGAAGGAATTTCAGCGCCTCCGCCGGATTAAACAGCTTGGAACGACCTTCTTAACCTTCCACGGAGCGGAACACAGCCGCTTCAACCACTCGCTCGGGGTTTATGAAATTGTCCGCCGCATCATTGATGATGTGTTTGCAGGCAGGCCGGAATGGAACGACGATGACCGGCTTCTGACCCTATGTGCCGCCCTGCTTCACGACCTCGGGCACGGCCCCTTTTCTCATTCCTTTGAAAAGGTGTTTGATTTTGATCATGAGGACTTTACCAGGAAGATCATTTTAGGAGAAACAGAGGTAAATGAGATTCTCTTGAAGGTCGGCCCTGATTTCCCTGCTAAAGTAGCCGAAGTGATTGCGAAAACGTCGGAAAAGAAGCTCGTCATCAGCCTGATTTCAAGCCAGATTGATGCCGATCGGATGGATTATTTGCAGCGGGATGCGTATTTCACCGGTGTCAGCTACGGTCATTTTGATATGGAAAGAATCCTAAGGGTGATGCGGCCGCGGGAAGACCAAGTTGTGATCAAAAAGAGCGGGATGCATGCGGTTGAGGATTATATCATGAGCCGCTACCAGATGTACTGGCAGGTATACTTCCACCCGGTATCAAGAAGCGCTGAGGTGATTTTGACGAAAATCCTTCACCGCGCCAAGCAATTGTTTGAAGAGAACTATGCGTTTAAATATGAACCGCTCCACTTTACATCGATCTTTCATGGCCAGGTGACATTAGAAGACTATTTAAAATTAGATGAATCTGTTATTTTATATTATTTTCAAATTTGGCAGGAGGAAGAAGACGCGATTTTACGCGACCTTTGCCGGCGCTTTGTTAATCGCAATCTGTTCAAGTTTGCCGAATTTGATCCTGCGAAAGAATACAAGAAGCTCGCCGAACTAAATTCCTTATTCAAAAAAGCAGGGATTGACCCGGAATATTATTTGGTTGTCGATTCGTCTTCGGATTTGCCGTATGACTTTTACCGCCCTGGCGAGGAAGAAGAGCGGCTGCCGATTCATTTATTAATGAAAAATGGTGATTTGCGAGAGTTATCGCGGGAGTCGGAGATAGTGGATGCTATTTCTGGAAAAAGAAGAACCGATCATAAGCTTTATTACCCGGCCGATTTCCTTCGGGATGACTCGACTAAAAAGAACGTAAAAAAACAAATACGGGCACTTTTAGAGATAGAATAAGAATTGGTTATAGATGGAGTAGGAGATGACGAACGTGTTAAATGATCATGCGAAGCTGATGCAGGCGATTATGGTGTCCGGTGAAATTACCGGCAGAAAAAAGCTGCAGAAGATGATATATATTGCGAAGAAGATTGCCTTTCCGTTTCAGGAGCGGTTTCAGTTTCACTTTTACGGTCCGTACTCAGAGGAGTTGACGACTAGGGTGGAGGAACTGTGTAATATGGGTTTTCTCGATGAAGTGAAGGAGAAAAAAGGCGGCTATTTTCAATATCGCTACACGCTGACGGATTCCGGAAAAGAGTTTTTGAGCCTGAATGAGGTGGAAATGCCGTTTTTGCAGGATTGCCTGACCGATATGAATGGGCAGAATGCTAGATTCCTTGAGCTGGTTTCGACGGTATTATATTTTGATAATCTTTCAAAAGCGGAAGTTGCCAACAAGGTGTTTACCTTAAAAAGCAGCCAGCGCTACACCGAGGCCGAAATTGACGAGGCCTACTGTTATATTGAGAAGTTGAAAACGAAAATTCAATAAGTTTTGTCAAAACCGCTTGGAGAGCTAGAAATTCGGGCGGTTTTTTAATGCGGAATTTTCAGTTAATTTTGTATTCATTTTTTTGAAAATTTGCTATGATTTGTCTATCGAGTAAATGAGGGAGGCGGAGTGCTTTGATTATTGGAGTAATTGCGGTTGTGATGACTTTTGGAATTCCGATTGTCGCCATTTTAACAGGCCATTTCCAGAAACAAACCATGTTAAAAGCCGGTATGATTAAAGATCAACTGGAGCTTGAGAAACTAAAGCATGAAAATTTCTTAATCGAAACAGAAAAAATGAAAGTCGAACTCGAACAAATGAAACTGGACCAACCCAAAGATGAGATGAAATTTTTGTGAGTAAATGGAAAAGGGTGTCAGGCACCATGTGAATTTTTCACATGGTGCCTGACACCCTTAATGACACTCTTGCTGCTTTTTTTATTTGTCGCTTGCGCGGACGCCGCCGACGGCGTAGTGGTTTTTGCTCATTTCTTCGATGAAGACGGTGATGTTTTCTGTTGGAGCGCCTGTGGTTTCGCTGACTGCGGCAGTTACCTTTTCAACTAACGCCCGTTTTTGCTCCTCTGAACGGCCTTCAATCATTTTTACGGTTACATATGGCATGATGTGTTTCCTCCTTTAAAAAGTCACTATTAGTAGTTTTTCACAAACAAGGAAAAAGTGCAATCACGGTCAGCGCATTTGCTTTTCTTTTTTGAAGCCGTTTCAT
The DNA here is from genome assembly GCF_001026695.1 of Neobacillus vireti. Lineage (GTDB taxonomy): Bacteria > Bacillota > Bacilli > Bacillales > Cytobacillaceae > Neobacillus > Neobacillus vireti. Next base: position 66,720 of record NZ_LDNB01000013.1, on the reverse strand, counting down.
GTATACTAAAGGAAAACTAGTGGCGGTCCCTAAGCCGTTTTCATGAGGAAGGAGAAACACTATTGGAACGATTTCTTGCCTATCCGCTGCAGGAGATTCCCTACGTAGCGATTACGCTGATCTTTGCGTTTACGTTTCACGAACTTGCCCATGCCTATGTTGCCTATAAATTCGGCGACATGACAGCGAAAAACCAAGGCCGGCTGACGTTGAATCCAATAAAACATCTTGACCCGTTCGGAACCATCTTAATACTAATCGCTGGCTTTGGCTGGGCTCGCCCGGTACCGGTCAATCGTTTCTTTTTTAAGAGACCGCGCCTTGCGAGCATTCTTGTATCGGTGGCAGGACCGCTTGCCAATTTGGTGTTAGCGGCAATTGGTTTTCTCATCGCCTTCGGGTTTGGCCGATTTGGAATATTGCAATCGGTCAATTTTTATCATTTTCTAGATATATTTACCCAGCTCAACATCGTCTTATTCGTTTTTAACCTATTGCCACTCCCGCCGCTTGACGGGTACCGGATTCTCGAGGATCTGGCCCCTAATCATCTTAGGGCAAAAATGACACAATATGAACAATATGGAATGTTAATTTTCTTGATTCTAGTCCTGATTGAACCATTGAATCGGGTTACGATTCAGCCACTCTTTCAACTAATCGTTCCCTGGGTGTGGAATGTCCTTGGTTCTTTCATCAAGGGATTATTTTTATAAAGGAGGCCTGCACCAGCGATGGATGAAAATAAGAAGAAGCTAGCTTTTAATATTATCAAAAGTGACCCGACAGACGGGCATAAGGGCTATGGCAAGGGGGCATTAAGTCTTGATAATGTCTCGCCGGTTATTATTGATGTCGACGAAGGCACTGCCGAAATCGATGTCGGCGCCATGCACGCCCGCAGTGTCGTCGAAAAAGGGATCAAGTTTTTAAAAACGAAAGAAGAAGTGCCGAACGGGAAACCGTATTGGCTTGTGTGGGTGACAATTGACCGCAAACCGGAAGGACCGTATTATGCCGGTGTGACCGCCTGCTACATGACCGTGGACCGGGAAATCCGCCGCGGTTACAAATCGCTGCCGGAGCATGTAAACCGGATGGATAAGTCGTTAAAGCGCCATATTATTGTCGACGATATGGATGTGAAGTCGAAGCAAGTGCTGGCCGATTTCCTCCGCGGGCATAATGAGGTATTGTGGAATAATTCTAATGATGAACTGAAAAAAGGATTATTGGCAGAGTAATAGGGAAAATAGCTCGAGGTCCTAGGCTGCTTGCGCTGGGCATTTTCCAATCTTTTTAAGAAAGCGAATAATTACTTATGGTTTTTTTGAAAAATAGATAGTATTATTAGCAATGTGTGAACACACGTAAAACTAGGACAAGAAAAGCTCCGGGGAAATTCTCTGGAGCTTTTCTATTTTAGCCGATAGGAAAGTATAACTTTCCTATCAGGCATAAGTGCAACTACGCCTCTGTCTTCGCCTAACGGCTCGCCAATCGGCGAGTTTTCTTTAGCATATTAACTCCATGGCATAATTTTTTTATACCATGGTACTTTTTTGTTGACCTTCTCTTTCTTCGCGTCTGGATTCTCATTCTTTAGGTGATCGGTGCAATATTCCGTTGGTTCGGTGCCGGCGACAAAATAGGTGAAGCGCCGGACCGGGCAGTCTTTTGTTGCCAGCTTGCCGTTCGCGGGGTCAACGTAAACGCCGATAACCCCCTCTTTCGGCGTCGTAAAAGACTTGACGGGCTTGCCCTCTAACGCCTCCTCCATAAAGCCCGCCCAGATGTTTTTCGCGTATGTCTTTTCCGCTGTCAGCTCAATCGGTTTGCCGATATCATAGCCCGCCCAAACAGCCGTAACGAGCTGCGGCGAATAGCCAATCATCCAGCTGTCCGTTTCCGTTGATCCCGATTTACCAGCATAGGGCCGAGTTAGATCGTTGATGATCGTGCTGCCGGTGACCTTGGCATAACCGTTTAGCTTTTTATCGAAAATACCTGTCAGCATTTGCGTCAGCACAAACGCCTTGGCTGGATCTAAAACCTTTTTGGCCTCCTGTTTTTTTTCAAAAATAACATGGCCGTTATAATCCTCGACTCGAGTAATCAAGGTCGGATTAACCCGTTTCCCGCCGTTGGCAAGCAGGCTGTAAGCATTGGCCATTTCAATCACGCGAACGCCTGAGGTTCCTAATGCCAGCGACGGAACCTGGGCCATTTTTGTCGACAGCCCAAAGCGCTTTGCTGTTTCGATTAACGTCTCTTCTCCTAAAAATAAATGCGTCTTGACGGCAAAGATATTATCAGAGACGGCGAGAGCCTGCGCCATTGTTATTTCGCCGTCCGCATATTTATTGTTAAAGTTATGCGGTGTATAGTCGGCCTGGCCATCATCAAAATGAAAGGTCGTATACTCGCTGCGCATTGTCGACGATGGTGTAAATCCCTGCTCAAGCGCCGCGTAATAAAGCAGCGGCTTGATGGTCGAGCCCGGCTGTCTTATCGCTTGCACAGCCCGGTTAAACGGACTTTTTTCATAGTCCCGTCCCCCGACCATCGCTTTTAGATAGCCATTTTTCGGATCCATCGCGACTAACCCGACCTGAATTTCCGACGAGTTGGAAACGTATTGCTGGACTTGCCTTTCCGCGGCTTCCTGTTGGTTCAGGTCAAGGGTGGTAAACACCTTTAAGCCGCCAAGGGCAATCGTGCGGTCGTCAAGATGTAATTGGTTTTTCAAGGCATTTTTGACGGCATCCTGAAAATAAGGGGCCACTTTAACCCTTTGTGCCGTGTGGCTGCCTGTTATTGTGAGCTTCTCTGCTGCCACCGTTTTTGCTGTATCAGTTTGGATGTAGCCATTTTTCACCATCGTTGCTAAAATAATTGCCTGGCGCCGTTTGGCGTTTTCCATAGAGGCAAGCGGCGAGTAGAGGCCGGGGCCCTTGGGAATTCCCGCCAGCATGCTTGCTTCAGCAAGGGTTAAATCCGCCGCTTTTTTGCCAAAATAGTATTGACTCGCCGCTTCGACACCATACGCACCGTTGCCATAATAGATCGTATTTAAATAGCCTTCAAGAATGTCGTTTTTCGAGTAATTCATTTCAAGGCGGATGGTATAAAATGCTTCGTGCAGCTTGCGGTTCCACGTTTTATCGTGTTCAAGAAACAGATTCCGCGCATATTGCTGGGTGATTGTGCTGGCACCCTGCACCTTGGCAAAGGCTTGAATATCAGCAAGGACAGCACCGGCAATTCGTTTAAGGTCAAAACCATGATGACTGTAAAAACTTTTGTCCTCAATCGAGACGGTCGCATTAACTAAATCTGGTGAAATATCCTTGAGCCCGACCCAGTAGCGTTTTTGACCGCTGTTACTCTCACCAATCAGTGTCCCATCATCGGCATAGAAAAGCGTGGATTGCGGAACTGCGAGCGGCGGCGCCCCTAAAATTTTTGCATAGGCAAGAATGCCAAGGAAAAGAACGAGCATACAGATCATGCCGATCAAACTGATGATAATAAATGCCCGCAAATATTTAACTGTCTTCCGAAACCCGTGATCAGTCATGATTTCCACTAAGTTCACCCCCGTTCTTCCCTTTTGAAAAAAATAGATAGTAATAGTATTGAAAAAATAGACTCTTTTTAAACGTTTTCATAAAGTTTTGCTAGACTTTTTTTTCCGTTTGTAATTCAATAGGTTGGGTAGTATAAAAAAGAAAAGCGGAAGCGCCCGTTTAGCGGCGTATGGACTAGAGCGCTTCGACTGAGATAAAGGAAACACGGAGAGCGGAGCGATCCGATGTTGACTTATAGTAGGGAGAAGAGCGAAGTCCACTAGCCGCTGGGCGCTGGAGCTAGACAGTAGTCGAAGTTCAATACCGAAAATAGGATAAAATGGAAGGAAGATGAAGATGTCAATTTGGTTTACAGAAAAGCAAACTGAAAACTTTGGTATCACAATGAAAGTAAATAAAACCTTACATACAGAGCAAACGGAATTTCAAAAGCTGGATATGATTGAAACCGAAGAGTGGGGCAACATGCTGTTATTAGATGACATGGTCATGACTTCTGTTAAAGACGAGTTTGTTTACCATGAAATGGTGGCACACGTTCCATTATTTACGCACCCAAACCCTGAGAATGTGCTTGTTGTCGGCGGCGGCGACGGCGGTGTTATCCGTGAAGTGTTAAAGCACCCAAGCGTGAAGAAAGCGACGCTTGTTGATATTGATGGCAAAGTAATCGAGTATTCAAAGAAATTCTTGCCTGAGATTGCCGGCTGGCTTGACGATGAGCGTGTTGACGTTCAGGTGGGCGATGGCTTTATGCATATTGCGGAAAGCGAAAATGCCTATGATGTGATTATGGTCGATTCAACGGAGCCGGTTGGTCCTGCTGTTAACTTATTTACCAAAGGCTTCTATGCCGGGATTTCCAAGGCGTTAAAGGAAGACGGCATCTTTGTTGCTCAATCCGATAACCCGTGGTTTAAGGCAGATTTAATCCGAAGCGTACAGCGCGACGTCAAGGAAATCTTCCCGATTACCAATTTGTACGTAGCCAATATCCCAACGTATCCAAGCGGCCTCTGGGCATTCACCATCGGTTCGAAAAAATATGATCCATTAGCAGTAAGCGAAGACCGCTTCCACGAAATCGAAACAAAATACTATACAAAAGAGCTGCACAAAGCGGCATTCGTATTGCCTAAGTTTGTTGGCGATTTAGTGAAGTAACGCGTCGGGGGTCAGACCCCCGACAAGGTAATGCGGTAAAGTAATGGGGCTCTGACCCCATGAAAGAAGGAGATGCAATGATGCGTTTTGATGAAGCATATTCGGGAAATGTCTTTATTAAGAGCCACCCGAATTTTGAAGAAAGTCAGGTTGTATTGTACGGAATGCCGATGGATTGGACGGTCAGCTACCGCCCCGGTTCTCGCTTCGGCCCGTCGCGAATTCGCGAGGTGTCGATTGGTCTCGAGGAGTACAGTGCCTACCTTGACCGCGAGCTTGACGAGGTAAAATATTTCGATGCCGGCGACATTCCACTGCCGTTTGGGAACGCCCAGCGCAGCTTGGATTTAATTGAAGAGTTCGTCGATCAAATTCTTGCGGCAGACAAGTTCCCGCTTGGAATGGGCGGCGAGCATCTTGTATCATGGCCAGTGATGAAATCTGTTTATAAAAAATATCCGGATTTGGCGATTATCCACTTTGACGCCCATACCGATTTGCGTGAGAATTATGAAGGCGAGCCGCTGTCACACTCGACTCCGATTCGCAAAATTGCTGAATTGATTGGACCGAAAAACGTCTATTCTTTCGGTATCCGTTCCGGAATGAAGGAAGAATTTGAGTGGGCAAAGGAAAATGGCATGCACATTTCCAAATTTGATGTCCTTGAGCCTTTAAAAGAAATCCTGCCAACGCTTGCCGGTCGTCCTGTCTATGTCACGATTGACATCGACGTGTTGGATCCCGCACATGCGCCAGGAACAGGGACAGTTGATTGCGGCGGCATCACCTCGAAAGAGCTGCTTGCCTCAATCCATGCAATCGCCCGTTCCGAGGTAAACGTAATCGGCGGCGACCTAGTAGAAGTGGCGCCAATTTACGACCCCTCCGAGCAAACAGCAAACACAGCAAGCAAACTACTTCGCGAAATGCTACTTGGCTGGGTAAAATAGGGAAAAGGCGCCTGACACCGATTGGCTATAATTGGAAAATGGTGCCTGACACCATTTAGTAAAAAAAGGTAATTGGTGCCTGACGCCAAAGGTTTAATGCCTGCCCCATCGTAGGGGCGGGCATCTTTGATTTGTGTGGCTGCAATGTTTATAATAGGTAGAGTATGCGTTGTGGCGCGTATGTTAATGATGAATTCTAGGACAAATAAAGAGAGCTGACTTCGAGTTCCTTTTAAGAAGGAAGTGCAATACTTTTGTTGAATACTGAAATACCTGTAAAAATTAATGTGAAAACGACGATTGATGAGCAGGAGACGTTCGAACTGGTCGTGTTTGGCCGCGCTTATCGTAAAGGAGATGCGTTTTATCTTCGGTATGAGGAAGTGCACGAGGAAGGCACGGTTCGCACTATTGTTAAGGTGGCAAACGAGGAAGCGCTGATTTTACGCTCGGGTGCTGTGAAAATGCGTCTCCCGTTTCGCTTACATACAGAATTGCGCGGCAGCTACGAAATGCCGTTTGGTACGTTTGAAACGATAACAATGGCGAGAAGAATCGAACATAAGGAAGGTCTGATTGACATTCTTTATGATTTCACGATGCAGGGCTCGCCCGCCGGTAGATACCATTTAGAAATTACCTTTCAGGAGGATAAAAAATGAATATAGTAGAACAGGTTCAAAGTAAAATAAAGGAAGAAATCCGGGCAGCGGTACTGAAAGCGGAGCTTGCGACAGAGGAGCAGATTCCCGATGTAATTCTGGAAATCCCGAAGGAAAAGTCTCACGGCGATTACTCGACGAATATGGCGATGCAGCTTGCCCGTGTCGCGAAAAAGGCGCCGCGGATAATTGCCGAGGCGTTGGTAGCCAATTTCGACCGGTCGCAGGCTTCAATTGAAAAAATTGAGCTGGCGGGACCGGGATTTATTAATTTTTACATGAATAATAGCTATTTAACCGACTTGATTCCGACGGTCCTTAAGGCTGGGGACAAGTACGGCGAAACAACGGTCGGCGGCGGTCAAAAACTTCAGGTCGAGTTCGTGTCGGCCAATCCAACAGGCGACCTCCACCTCGGACATGCCCGCGGTGCCGCAGTTGGTGATTCACTCTGCAATATTTTAGCGAAAGCGGGCTACGATGTGTCCCGTGAGTACTATATTAATGATGCCGGCAACCAGATTAATAATCTCGCATTATCTGTTGAGGCCCGCTATTTTCAGGCGCTTGGGCTGGAAAAGGCGATGCCGGAGGACGGCTACCACGGGGCCGATATTATTGGCATCGGCAAGACGCTGGCAGAGGAGTTTGGCGATAAGTACGTTGAGGTTCCCGACACGGAGCGGTTTGAATTTTTCCGTGAGTACGGCTTGAACTATGAAATGGCGAAGTTGAAGAAGGATCTCGAGGATTTCCGTGTCGGCTTTGATGTCTGGTATTCGGAAACCTCGCTTTATAAAAATGGAAAAATTGACGAGGCCTTGAAGGCGTTACGTGCGAGCGGCTATGTGTACGAAGAGGACGGTGCAACGTGGCTGCGTTCAACCGATTTCGGCGATGACAAGGACCGCGTGTTAATTAAGCAGGATGGTTCGTATACGTATCTGACCCCGGATATCGCTTATCATAAGGACAAGCTCGGCCGCGGCTTTGAAAAGCTGATCAATATTTGGGGTGCCGACCACCACGGCTATATTCCACGAATGAAGGCGGCGATTCAGGCGCTCGGCTATGACCGTGAGGCCCTCGAGGTCGAAATCATCCAGCTTGTTCACCTTTATAAAAACGGTGAGAAAATGAAGATGAGCAAGCGGACCGGAAAAGCAGTCACGATGCGCGATTTAGTCGATGAGGTCGGCCTCGATGCGACCCGTTATTTCTTTGCGATGCGCAGCTCGGACACACATATGGATTTTGACCTCGATTTAGCGGTGTCAGAGTCGAACGAAAATCCCGTTTACTACGCACAGTACGCCCATGCACGGATTTCAAGCATTTTACGTTCGGGCGCGGAGCAAGGCATGACGGCTGATGCGGATGTTGATTATTCGCTAGCGGGAACTTCGGAAAAGGAAATCGACTTGCTGAAAAAACTTGGCGAGTTCCCGTCGGCTGTCGGCGAAGCAGCGCTGAAACGCGTGCCGCACCGGATTACGAATTATATCTTTGAGTTAGCATCGACATTCCATAGTTTTTATAATGCGGAAAAGGTGTTGGATAGCGAACAGCCGGAGCGGACAAAGGCACGCCTCGCATTGGTGAGAGCAGTGCAAATTACCTTGAAAAATGCGCTGGCATTAATCGGCGTTTCGGCACCGGAAAAAATGTAATATTGGTTGGTTGGATTTGGCCCCCTTACTTGGATAAGGGGGCCTTGTTTTTTGAAGTGGACAGTAAATCATGAAAAGTGGAGAGTAAATGACTAAAACCGGACAGTAAATGGGTAAAACCGGACAGTAAATCGGCAAACAGACAGTAAAAGTGAAAAGTGGAGAGTAAATGACTAAAACCGGACAGTAAATTGGTAAAACCGGATAGTAAATGTAGCAAACTGGACAGTAAATCGGCAAACGGACAGTAAAAGTGAAAAGTGGAGAGTAAATGACTAAAACCAGACAGTAAATGGGTAAAACCGGATAGTAAATGTAGCAAAGTCGATAGTAAATCGGCAAAACCGGACAGTAAATCATCCATACATGTCAACAGAAGATTTCCCAATCAGCCTGCGGATTTATTTTCTCAAAAAACAGTCCATAAAAATGAATACATCCCAAAAAAATACAAATATTAATAGAGAATTTTCAGTGAGGAGTGAACCGAACCCATGAATGTAGGAAGAGCAAAGGAGATTGCCGAATCCGTCAATATGATTAATGTGACCTATGACGGGACCCCTGTCATCATCCAGCACGTGGACGAAGCCACAAAAATGGCGCGGATTTATTCAAAGAAAGATCCCGAAAATGAGCGCGATGTTCCGGTGCTAAATCTTATTGAGGAATAAAGTTAAAAGAGTCTCCGGCATTGATTCGGAGACTCTTTCCATTTTTATAAAAAGTAAGAAATCGCCCCGGCAAGGCCTTCCTTCACAGACCGATACAAATTCGCTTTGTTAAGTGTGGCCAATGTCAAGCGCTCGGCGTCGCGGATATCCTTTTCAATTACAGCCTTAACACGTTCAATAAAAGCCGGATCGTAAAGAAAGCAATTGATTTCTTTGTTTAAAAACAAGCTCCGTTTATCGAAATTGGCGGTGCCGATGTCACAGATTTTGTCATCAATCACAATCGTTTTTGCATGGTAAAAACCGTTTTTATATTGATAAACCGAAGCGCCCGCGGCAAGCAGCTTTCGTAAATAGCGGAACGAAGCCTCTTGGACAAGAAAATGGTCAGCCGTGTAGGGAACCATCACGGTAAGGTCGACGCCGCGGCGCATCGCTTCCGTTAATTCCGCAAAAATCGCCGCACTTGGAATAAAATAAGGAGTGCCAATCATGATAGATTGCTCTGCCTTCTGAATCAAGCGAATAAAGCTTCCTTCAAGCTGACCTGCTTCCGTCGGAATAAATTGATGACGGACCTCACCCTTTGGCAGCTCCGGGAAATAAGCCGGCCGGCTTAATAAATTCTCACCGCCATACTCATTCCAATCAATCAAAAACTCACTCTGCAAAAAATTAACGCCTTCGCCGCTTATTTTTAAATGGTAATCGCGCCAGGGGCTGAGCTTTGGGTCCTCATCAATATATTCCCGCCCGACATTAAAGCCGCCGAGGTACCCGATTTCGCCGTCAATAATCGAAATCTTGCGGTGATTACGGACCTGCGAGGAGTAAAAGGGAAAGGGAAGCTTTATCCGATTACTAAACGCAAATTGGACACCTGCATCAAGTAATTCTTTCACCATCACCTTGTTAACCTCCCAGCTCCCAATCCGGTCAAGCAGGAGCCGAACCTCTACACCTTCCCGCGCCTTATCTTTTAAAAGGGTGAAAAATTCCTCGCCTAGACTATCATCTTTAACAATATAAAACAACACATGGATATGTTTTTTCGCCGTTCGGATTTCGGCGAAATAATCACGGAACAATTCCTTGCCGTGCGTAAACATCTCAAAGCTGCCATGGAGGATAGCCGTTTCCACTTGGCCTGCCAGCGAAAGATGCTTCTTTCTGCCTAACCTAAAATCAAGAACAAGCCATAAAATGATAAGAACGAGCAGACCGCTCAAAATGAGTGCAAATGTCATTGAAAATCCTTCCCCCATTCGGTGTTGTTAGTCTTTCCGATAGCGGTTATTTCTATAAGTCGAGGAAATCTTCCGAAAAATTGGTTGACTGAATGCTCATTCACCATATAATAGAATTAAGGATAAGTTCAGAAAATTAATTATTTTCGACAACTTGCAAAAATGATCATTAACGAAGAAAGGGGCGTTTTTTATATGAATGGTCTTTTATGGGTCAACCTCATTGCATTTTTATTTGTAACCGCTTACGCAATCAGTCTGTTCGTTTATGTCGTGAAAACAAGGATTGCCTTTATTAAACTTGGCAAAAAGGTCGAGTTTGACAACAATGTCAAAGAGCGGCTCCAAAAAATTTGGGTAAACGTGTTTGGGCAGAAAAAACTCCTTAAGGATAAAAAAAGCGGCGCCATCCACGTCATGTTTTTTTACGGCTTCATCCTTGTCCAATTTGGCGCGATTGATTTTATTATCAAAGGCATTAAACCTGGGGCACACCTGCCGTTAGGTCCGCTCTATGCCGGGTTTACCTTTTTCCAAGAGATTGTCACACTGATGATCTTTGTCGCGGTCATCTGGGCGTTTCACCGCCGTTATGTTGAAAAATTAGTCCGCTTAAAGCGCAATTTCAAATCAGGCCTTGTGCTCTTATTTATCGGCGGCTTGATGATTTCCGTTCTCGTCGGAAATGGCATGGGCATCATCTGGCACGGAGAAGATCCGTCCTGGACAGAGCCAGTCGCCTCGGTCATTTCGCTCGGCTTTTCCTGGCTTGGTGAAACCGCATCGATTGCGATTTTCTATATTGCCTGGTGGGCGCACTTATTATTCTTATTGACTTTCTTAGTATACGTGCCGCAATCCAAGCATGCGCATTTAATCGCCGGACCGGCAAACGTTTATTTTAACCGTTTAGAAAAACCGGGTAAGCTGCAAAAGGTTGATTTTGAAGATGAAACACAAGAGTCGTTTGGCGTTGGAAAAATTGAAGACTTCACCCAGCACCAAATGATTGATTTCTATGCCTGCGTCGAGTGCGGCCGCTGTACGAATATGTGTCCGGCAACGGGAACAGGCAAGATGCTGTCACCAATGGACCTAATCGTTAAACTTCGCGATCACTTAACAAATCACGGTGCCGCAGTTACCCAGAAGCAGCCGTGGGTCCCGACATTCGCATTCGGAAACACAAAAGGCAACCAAATTGCCTTGGCCGCGGCAGGGCAGGGGGCTCAGGAATCAGCTGCTTCGCTTGCTTACAGTCCAAGCTTGATTGGCGACGTGATCACCGAGGAAGAAATTTGGGCGTGTACAACCTGCCGGAACTGTGAAGACCAATGTCCAGTGATGAACGAGCATGTTGATAAAATTATCGACCTCCGCCGTTATTTAGTGTTAACCGAAGGAAAAATGGATGCCGATGCTCAGCGCGCGATGACCAATATTGAGCGCCAAGGCAATCCATGGGGCTTAAACCGGAAAGAGCGCGAAAACTGGCGTGATGTCCGCGACGATGTTCAAATTCCAACCGTGAAGGAAATGAACAAGACCGGCGAAGAATTCGAATACCTCTTCTGGGTGGGCGCGATGGGCTCTTACGACAACCGCAGCCAGAAGATTGCCTTATCGTTTGCGAAGCTTATGAATGAAGCGGGCGTGAAATTTGCCATCCTCGGCAACAAAGAGAAAAACTCTGGTGACACACCACGCCGTCTTGGCAATGAGTTCTTGTTCCAAGAGCTGGCAGCGAAAAATATCGAGGAATTTGAAAAGGCGGAGGTCAAGAAAATTGTCACAATTGACCCGCATGCCTATAATATTTTCAAAAATGAATACCCTGATTTCGGCTTGAAGGATGTGGAAGTATATCATCATACCGAAATTCTCTTTGAGCTAGTGAGGGATGGCCGACTTGTACCAAAACACACGGTCAACGAAACGATTACCTTCCATGATTCCTGTTATTTAGGACGCTATAATGACGTTTACGATCCGCCGCGGGAAATTTTAAAAGCAATTCCAGGTGTGAAGCTCGTCGAAATGGAACGGAGCCGCGAAAAGGCGATGTGCTGCGGTGCCGGCGGCGGCTTGATGTGGATGGAGGAAGAAACGGGCCACCGCATTAACGTCAGCAGGACCGAGCAGGCCTTGGAAGTCAATCCTTCGGTCATCAGTTCTGGTTGTCCATACTGTTTAACGATGCTATCGGACGGAACAAAGGCGAAAGAGGTTGAAGAAAAGGTTGCGACCTATGATGTCGCTGAAATCTTAGAAAAAGCAGTTTGTGGTGAAGCTTCTTAATAGTCATTTTTAGCCTGGCAGAGGTTGAGTTGTTAACGGAATTTCTGAAATTTTAGCAATTTTGTGTAAAACAGTTCAACTTCTGCTCCTTTTTATGTAAAATAAGAATATAAATAAAACGCTTACATTCGTATATTTTTTTTAATATTTTTTCGAGCGAGCGTTCAGTCGCCGAAAAGGGTATGTTTAAATCCACATGACTGAATATTGGGAAAAGGGAGCGTGTTTTGAATGGGGAGAACGGTGATTTTAAGCGGGGTAAGAACACCTTTTGGAAAATTAGGGGGTATCTTTAGCAGCTTTACCGCTTCACAGCTTGGGGGCATTGCAGTTAAAGAAGCGTTGGTGCGTGCGGGCGTGAAGCCTGCGGATGTGCAGGAAGTCATCCTGGGAACCGTCCTGCAAGGGGGACAAGGACAAATCCCTTCCCGTCAGGCCGCCAATCACGCTGGCCTGCCTTGGGAAGTCAAAACAGAAACAATTAATAAGGTCTGCGCCTCGGGGATGCGCAGTGTCAGCTTGGCCGACCAAATCATCCGCGCCGGTGATGAAGAAGTGATTGTTGCAGGCGGGATGGAATCGATGAGCAACGCGCCATATATTTTACCAAAAGCAAGATGGGGTTTCAGAATGGGCGACAGTGCTGTTAAGGATTTAATGATCCATGACGGCTTGACCTGCAGCTTTACCGGCGTTCACATGGGCACTTACGGTAACTCGACAGCTGAGGAAATGGACATTAGCCGCGAGGCACAGGACGAGTGGGCATTGAGAAGCCATGTTCGGGCGATTGCTGCGATGGAGAGCGGAAAGCTGGCAGAGGAAATTGTTGCCGTAGAGGTGCCGCAGCGGAAAGGGGCGCCGCTGGTTGTCGAGCACGATGAAGGACCGCGGAAGGACACCTCACTAGAGCGGCTAGCGAAGTTAGCACCAGTATTTAATTCAACGGGAACGATTACCGCCGGAAATGCCCCAGGGGTCAATGACGGTGCGGCCGCCCTTGTGCTCATGAGCGAAGAACGAGCTTTGAATGAAGGACGTGAAGTGGAAGCGGTGATTCTCGGCCACGCCGAAATTGCCGTGGAAGCAAAGGACTTCCCGCAAACACCGGGACTGGTCATCAATGAACTTTTGCGGAAAACGGGCAGGAGCCTTGCTGAGATTGACTTAGTTGAAATCAACGAAGCGTTCGCGGCTGTCGCTTTAGTCAGTGGAAAAAATGCCGGCCTTGACCCGGAAAAGGTCAATGTCAATGGCGGTGCGGTCGCGTTAGGACACCCGATAGGCGCAAGCGGCGCGCGGATTATCATCACTTTGATGCACGAATTGAAGCGACGCGGCGGCGGAATCGGTGTGGCTGCGATTTGCAGCGGCGGCGGCCAGGGCGATGCGGTGATGATTGAGGTTCCGCGGGGGTAAGGGAGATTTGCTGTTTTGAAGGGTGGCGTAACTTTCGGATAAGCGTGTTTTACTGGCGAACCCCCACCGCTTACTGGCGGGATGGCCTTCATTACTGGCGAAAACCCACTGCTTACTGGCGGAAAAGCCTTCATTACTGGCGAACCCCACCGTTTACTGGCGGAAACCACCTATTTACTAGCGAATATCAATTAATAACTCAAAAACAGCTCTTTAAAATATTTTTATAAAAAAGAGGTTGGACTCATTTCCAACCTCGGGACGGAGGGGAACAGATGAAGGTTTCAAAGGTTATGGTCATCGGTGCAGGACAAATGGGAGCGGGGATTGCCCAGGTTTGTGCGCAAGCAGGTTATCAAGTGTTATTGAATGATTTAAAGCTGGAGTTCGTTGAGCGCGGGCTCGGAGTTATCAACAAAAATCTCACCCGTAATGTAGATAAAGGCCGGATGACAGCGGAGCAAAAGCAGGAAGTGCTGGCAAGATTGACCGCCTCAACCGACTTAAACGATGCTGCTGAAATCGACCTTGTTATCGAGGCGGCGGTAGAGAATATGGAAATCAAAACGAAAATTTTTGCGCAGCTAGATGAAATCGCGCCGGCTCATGCGATTTTAGCAAGCAACACCTCGTCATTGCCGATTACTGAAATAGCGGCGGCAACGAAGCGCCCGGAAAAGGTCATCGGCATGCACTTTATGAATCCGGTGCCGGTGATGAAGCTCGTCGAAATTATCCGCGGCCTCGCAACGGCTGATGAAGTGTACCAAGTAATCGAAGACATGACAAAGACGTTGAGCAAGGTTCCGGTGGAAGTAAATGACTTCCCAGGATTCGTCTCCAACCGTGTGCTGATGCCGATGATCAATGAAGCGATTTTTACCTTGTATGAGGGCGTCGCCACGAAAGAAGCGATTGATGAAGTGATGAAGCTCGGGATGAACCACCCGATGGGACCGTTAACCTTGGCGGATTTCATCGGCCTTGATACATGCCTTTACATTATGGAAACACTCCATGAGGGCTTCGGTGATGACAAATACCGTCCATGCCCGCTGCTGCGTAAATATGTGAAAGCAGGCTGGCTCGGCAAGAAAACAGGACGCGGCTTCTACACTTACAAGTAAGCGAGCGTCTGATCCCATTTTTTCAGTGAAAAGGGGTTGTACCAATGAATACTGCCACTTTAGATTCTCCAAAAGGGGAGATTTGCATGAAGCTTACATTTACAGCGGAACAAGAAATGATGCGGAACATGGTGCGTGATTTTGCTGCCAACGAAATTGCCCCATTTATAGATAACATGGAAAAAGGGGAATTCCCGCGCGAGATTCTTCGCAAAATGGGTGAGCTCGGCCTGATGGGCATTCCCGTTCCGGAAAAATACGGCGGGGCCGAGATGGACTTTACCTCGTACATCATTGCTATTAATGAAATATCAAGGGTGAGTGCCACAATTGGTGTCATTCTTTCGGTTCATACATCAGTTTGTACGATGCCGATCCTTTATTTTGGAACGGAAGAACAGAAACAAAAATATGTGCCAAAGCTTGCTTCGGGCGAGTATTTAGGGGCGTTTTGTTTAACGGAGCCAAGTTCCGGTTCTGATGCGGCCAGTTTAAAATCCCGTGCCGTGAAGAAGGGTGATCATTATGTTATCAACGGCTCGAAAATGTTTATTACCAATGGCGGCGAGGCCGATATTTATATTGTCTTTGCTTCGACCGAGCCAAAATTAGGGACAAAAGGAATTGCCGCCTTTATTGTTGAAAAAAATACCCCTGGTCTTGTAATTGGCAAGGATGAGAAGAAGATGGGACTGCATGGCTCGCGAACGGTGCAGCTAACATTCGAGGATATGCATGTTCCAGTAGAAAACCTTCTCGGCCGTGAAAGCGATGGTTTTAAGGTCGCGATGGCAAACCTTGAGGTCGGCCGCATTGGAATTGCCGCCCAGGCCCTTGGAATTGCCGAGGCTGCACTGTCAGCCGCAACCGCCTACGCGAAAGAGCGCCAGCAATTCGGCAAGCCGATATCTGTCCAGCAGGGAATCGGGTTTAAGCTCGCTGACATGGCTACAAATGTGGAAGCGGCAAAACTATTAATCTATCGTGCCGCAGATTTGCGGGGCCGTGGCCAGAAATGCGGGATGGAAGCGTCGATGGCGAAGCTGTTTGCCGCACGTACTGCGGTAGAGGTGTCAACGGAAGCAATTCAAGTATTTGGCGGCTACGGCTACACAGAAGATTACCCGGTGGAGCGCTATTTCCGTGATGCCAAGATAACGGAAATTTACGAAGGCACGAGCGAAATACAGCGGATTGTGATTAGTAAGTATCTTTGATCGAATGGGAATTGTTGAATAAGGACTTGTTTTTGGAGAATGGGTACTTATTTTTGTAGAATCATCACATAAATTTGTAGAATAACGTCCTAATTTTGTACAATATCAGCTCAAATTTGTAGAATGCGTTTTTTTAATAAGAGGAGGCAATCAAAATGCAGTTTAAACTATCCGAAGAACATGAAATGATACGTAAAATGGTGCGGGATTTTGCGCGAAACGAAGTAGCACCGACGGCGGCCGAGCGTGATGAAGAAGAACGCTTTGACCGTGAGATTTTTGACAAAATGGCTGAGCTTGGCTTAACAGGAATTCCGTGGCCGGAAGAGTACGGCGGCATCAGCAGCGATTATCTTGCTTATTGTATCGCCGTGGAAGAGCTGTCCCGCGTTGACGCATCAACAGGTGTCCTTCTTTCCGCGCACACCTCCCTTGCCGGCTGGCCGATTTACAAATTTGGCAGCGAGGAGCAAAAACAAACCTACCTCCGCCCAATGGCAGAGGGCGCAAAAATCGGCGCTTATGGCTTAACCGAACCTGGGAGCGGCTCCGATGCAGGCGGAATGAGGACGACGGCCCGCTTAGAAGGCGACCATTACGTCCTCAACGGTTCAAAAATTTTCATCACCAATGGCGGCGTGGCCGATATTTATGTTGTCTTTGCCTTAACGGATCCATCCAGCAAGCAAAAGGGCACAACCGCATTTATTATCGAAAGTGATTTCCCAGGCTTCTCGGTCGGCAAAAAAGAAAAGAAACTCGGGATTCGGTCCTCGCCGACAACAGAGATTATTTTTGAAGATTGCAAGGTTCCAGTCGCTAACCGCCTTGGCGAAGAAGGCGAAGGCTTTAAAATTGCGATGATGACGCTTGACGGCGGCCGCAACGGGATTGCTGCTCAAGCCGTGGGAATTGCCCAAGGTGCCTTAGATGCGGCGGTTGATTATGCGAAAGAACGCCACCAATTTGGCAAACCAATCGCCGCCCAGCAGGGAATCAGCTTTAAGCTGGCTGATATGGCGACAGGAATCGAGGCGTCAAGACTATTAACCTATCAAGCTGCCTGGCTTGAATCAAACGGCCTGGCGTACGGAAAAGAATCGGCGATGTCGAAACTGTTAGCCGGCGACACGGCGATGAAGGTAACCACCGAAGCGGTTCAGGTGTTTGGCGGTTATGGCTATACGAAGGATTATCCGGTTGAAAGATTCATGCGCGATGCGAAAATCACGCAGATCTATGAGGGAACACAAGAAATTCAGCGTCTCGTTATCTCGAGAATGATCACTAAATGATGAAAAAACGAGAAGTTCAGGCATCAGTCAAAGACGAACGTCTCGTGCAAAAGAGGCGCGATCAAATGATCAAAGGAGCCGTCACCCTTTTTAAACAAAAGGGCTTCCACCGGACAACGACGAGGGAAATTGCCAAGGCGGCCGGCTTCAGCATCGGGACGCTTTACGAATATATTCGCACAAAGGAAGACGTCCTTTATCTTGTTTGTGACAGCATTTATGACCATGTCAGCGAGCGCCTGCAGCAGGACCTCTCCTTGAAATCTGGGACGCTTGCGAGTTTGAAGCTGGGGATCGCCAATTTTTTTCAAGTGATGGATGAAATGCAGGCCGAGGTATTGGTGATGTATCAGGAAGTGAAGTCACTTTCGAAGGACGCCCTTCCGTATGTGTTGAAAAAGGAAATGGAAATGGTGGCGATGTTTGCGGACCTGCTCACCCGCTGTGTCGAAAACGGCGAACTGAAACTAACGGAAAAACAGGTCGATATCATCGCCCATAATATTTTTGTCCAGGGGCAAATGTGGGGCTTCCGCCGCTGGGCATTACGGAAATTATTTACGCTCGAAGAATATATTGCATTGCAGACCGAAATTTTGTTATCGGGAATTAGCAGTGAAGTCTCGGCATCACAAGAGGTTCCGCAAAAGTAGGCAAAATCGCGAGCGGCGAACGAAGTTCATTTTTACAAAAGGTTCGTTTTAATAAAAGCGGGAACGAGATTCGTTTAGCAAAAGTGGGATGAGATTCGTTTTTAAATAAATGCTGTGTTAAAGAACATTGTTGATTTTAAGCACAATGTTGCTCTACGTTTCAGGCGCGAGACTCCTGCGGGAGCAGCGGGACAGGTGAGACCCCGCAGGCGCGCAATTCGCCGAGGAGGCTCACCGCCCGCCCCGCGAACCGCTCACGCCTGGAACGGAAATCAACATTCACTTTTAACAAGCCTAAATAAAAGTACGAACAGGTAAACGAGAGTTTTTTCAAAAAGGGGGATTACGATGGGAACTTACCAGCCAAAGCATCATATCCGCTTTGTGACGGCGTCGAGTTTATTTGATGGCCATGATGCTTCGATTAATATTATGCGCAGGATTCTGCAGGCGAGCGGGGCCGAAGTCATCCACCTTGGGCATAACCGCTCAGTGGAGGAAGTGGTGAACGCCGCGATTCAAGAGGATGTCCAGGGGATTGCGATTTCTTCTTATCAAGGCGGGCACGTGGAATACTTTAAATACATGTACGATTTACTCAAGGAAAAAGGGGCACCGCATATCCGCATTTATGGCGGCGGCGGCGGGGTTATCATTCCAAGGGAGATTGCCGAGCTTCACGAGTACGGGATTGCCTGGATTTTCTCGCCGGAAGACGGGCGGACGATGGGACTTCAGGGAATGATTGACCGGATGATTGCGGAGTGTGATTTTTCGACGGTTCCGCTTGATCCGGCCGAGCAAATCGAAAAGCTGCCTTCAGGCGATGTTAACGCGATTGCCAAGCTGATTACCTTAGCCGAACTTCATGTCGATCAAAGGAACGAGGCGGCGGCAACAGCTGAGCTAGTCCTAGAACAAGTGAAGTCACTTGAGAAACGAATTCCAGTGGTCGGAATCACGGGAACGGGCGGCGCGGGGAAAAGCTCGTTAACAGACGAATTGATCCGCCGCTTTATCAACGAGCTCCCGGATAAAAAAGTGGCGATTCTTTCGGTTGACCCGACGAAACAGAAAACAGGGGGAGCCTTGTTAGGTGACCGCATCCGCATGAATGCTATTTTCTCGCCGAACGTTTATATGCGCAGCCTCGCGACCAGGCATTCAAAGAGTGAGCTGTCGCTGGCGATTAAAGATGCGGTCGCAGTGACGAAAGCGGCTGGCTTTGACCTTGTCATCGTGGAAACGAGCGGGATCGGCCAGGGGGATGCCGAAATCACGGAAATCTGTGATGTTTCCTTATACGTGATGACGAGTGAATTCGGGGCGCCGTCGCAGCTTGAAAAAATTGATATGATTGACTTTGCTGACTTGATTGTCATTAATAAATTCGAGCGCAAGGGCTCGGAGGATGCATTGCGCCAGGTGCAGAAACAATATCAGCGCAGCCATATGCTGTTTGAAAAAGACCCATCGGAAATGCCGGTGTATGGCACGATTGCCAGTCAGTTCAATGACCCGGGCACAAACGCCTTGTTTGCGGCGTTAGTGGAAAAAGTCAATGAAAAGATGGCGGCGGAGTGGCTGACTTCTTTTTCGAAGCATGCAAAAGTTGAAAAGCAAAATGTGATTATTCCAACTGACCGCCGCTACTATTTGCGCGAGATCTCGGAAACGGTGCGCGGTTATCATAAGAAAGCGGAAGCACAGGCGAATATTGCCCGGAAATTATTCCAGCTTGAAGGTGCTTTGGATGCAGTTAAGGAGCAGCCGGAAGTCGTCGCTGCCTTAGAGTCCGTTAAACAGGAAACGGAAGACTTGCTGACAGCGGAGTCGCGGAAAATCCTCTCTACGTGGGCGGAAACGAAAGCCGCCTATTCAGGTGAAAAATTCGTGACGAGAATCCGTGATAAAGAGATTATCACGGTGCTAAAATCAAAAAGCCTATCAGGCCTCGATATTCCGAAAGTGGCCTTGCCGCGCTATAAGGATTATGGGGAAATCCTCCGCTGGGTGTACCAAGAAAATGTGCCGGGTTCGTTCCCTTATACGGCCGGGGTATTCCCGTTCAAGCGTGAAGGGGAGGATCCGAAACGGCAATTTGCCGGCGAAGGGACACCGGAACGGACAAACCGCCGCTTCCACTATTTATCGAAAGATGATGACGCGAAACGCCTGAGTACGGCGTTTGACTCGGTGACCTTGTACGGAGAAGACCCGGATTACCGTCCTGACATTTACGGAAAAGTCGGCGAGAGCGGTGTCAGCATTTGTACGCTCGACGATATGAAAAAACTCTATGCCGGCTTTGACCTCTGCCACCCGTCGACATCGGTGTCGATGACGATTAATGGCCCGGCGCCGATTATTTTGGCGATGTTCATGAATACGGCGATTGACCAGCAGGTGCAAAAGAAGGAAGCAGAGCTTGGCCGCGTGTTAACGGTGGAAGAATTTGCGGACGTCCGTGCCTTTACATTGAAGACGGTGCGCGGTACGGTGCAGGCCGATATTTTGAAAGAAGACCAAGGCCAGAATACGTGTATTTTTTCAACAGAATTTGCTTTACGAATGATGGGGGATATCCAGCAATATTTCATCGACCATCAAGTGCGCAATTATTATTCGGTTTCGATTTCCGGCTACCATATTGCCGAGGCAGGAGCGAATCCGATTTCGCAGCTGGCGTTCACGCTCTCAAATGGCTTCACCTATGTCGAGTATTACTTGAGCCGCGGGATGAACATTGATGATTTCGCACCGAACCTGTCGTTCTTTTTCTCGAATGGGTTGGATCCGGAGTACACGGTGATTGGCAGGGTGGCCCGCCGGATTTGGGCAACGGTGATGCGCGATAAATATGGCGCAAACGAGCGGAGCCAAAAATTAAAATATCATGTGCAGACATCGGGACGCTCGCTGCATGCCCAGGAAATTGATTTCAATGATATCCGCACGACCTTGCAGGCGCTGATGGCCTTACAGGACAATTGTAATTCCCTGCACACGAATGCTTATGATGAAGCGATTACGACTCCGACTGAGGAGTCGGTGCGCCGGGCAATGGCGATTCAAATGATTATTACCAAGGAGCATGGGTTAAGTAAAAATGAAAATCCGCTTCAAGGTTCTTTCGTGGTGGAAGAGTTGACGGAACTTGTCGAGGATGCTGTTCTCCAGGAGTTTGAACGTTTGAATGACCGCGGCGGTGTCCTAGGTTCAATGGAAACGCAGTACCAGCGCGGCAGAATCCAGGATGAATCCATGTATTACGAAATGAAGAAGCATACCGGCGAATTGCCAATTATTGGCGTTAATACGTATTTGAACCCAAATCCGCCTTCCGAGGATGACGTGAATAATATGGAGATTGCTCGGGCAACACAAGAGGAGAAGGAATTGCAGATCAATAATTTGCGTGCCTTCTGGGAGGCACATGGCGGGGAGTCGGCTGATGCCTTGAAGCGCTTGAAAGAAGCAGCGGTCAGCGGCGGCAATATATTTGCTGCATTAATGGACACCGTCCAAGTCGCAAGCCTCGGGCAAATCACCAAGGCACTTTACGAAGTCGGCGGCCAGTATCGCAGGAATATGTAATGAAAAACTGGCAATGGCTGCCCATAGCCATTGTCTTTTATGTTTTTAGCTGTGTAAAAGAACATTTTTGATTTTGAGTACAATGTTGATTGGAGTGAAAGGCGCGAGACTCCTGCGGGAGCAGCGGGACAGGTGAGACCCCGGCTTGATTCGCCGAGGAGGCTCACCGCCCGCCCCGCGGAAAGCGAAGCGCCTGGAACGGAAATCAACATTCTCATTTAACACAGCCATGTTTTTTAAACAAGAAGATGTTAAATTCTTGATTTTTTTTATATAATCAAACTAACTAAATTACAAACTTCGAGAGATAACAGGCAGGTGGGGACGATGAAGGTTAGTTATATGATTATTGTTTTAATAATTTTTGCCTGGCCATTATACTATTTATATGAAATGCAATTAGGTGCAATCTCATTCCTGCTGCTGGCGATTTTCTTTCTTGTCATCACGATTAAAGAAACAAAAAAGTTTAAAGAAAAGAAGAATCATAATCATGATGAAACAGATTAAGAAATAATCAGCGGAAACAATTGCTAGCACTAGCATAAACGAGAAGAATTTGTTTATAATGAAGAATATGTATTTTGATAGACAAGCGGAAGGAAGTGCCAATATTGAGTTTAAAACAATACTCAAAAGAGGAATTACAAGAGTTATCCCTCATCGAAATGGCTTATGAATATTTAAAAAATAGCAAGCAGCCAATCTCCTTTAGTAATTTAGTCAGTGAGATTCAATCAGCTTCCGATATTTCTGAACAAGAAATTCGCGCTAGATTGGCACAATTTTATACCGACATGAATATAGACGGCCGCTTCCTCTCATTAGGAGAGAATCGCTGGGGACTTCGCCTCTGGTATCCAATTGATACACAAGAGGAAGAAGTCGTAACCGTTGTGAAGCCTAAGAAGAAAAAGGCGAAAAAGGTTGTTGATGAAGAAGAACTCGAAGACTTCGATGAAATCGAAGAGGAAGAGTATGACGAGCTCGATGATTTTGCCGAGGAAGACGATCTTCTTGATGATGAAGAAGATCTTGATCTGGACGAAGTCGACGAATTTGACGAAGATGACGATGAAGATGTCATTGAAGAGGATGAAGAATTCGATCTTGATGAAGACGAAGATCTTGATGAAGACCTGGATGAAGAAGAAGAGATTGAGGAAGATGAAGAGGACTGATAAGCTGCTTGACATTTTAATCTCCCCCTTGTATCATCTTGTTTGGGCTCCTTAAAAAAGGAACGAATCATTATTTAGCTAAATGCGCTCCCTTGCAATCGCGAGTGGAGCGTTTTTTATTTTGAAAAACTCCCTTTTAACGGCGGAGTTTTTTCATTTTTTACGGGTTTGGGTAGAATAAATTTTATGAAAAAATTCTTTAACAATCCGAATAATGTACAAACTGTAATGGAGGAGGAAGATTTAATGACTAAGTATATATTTGTAACAGGCGGTGTCGTTTCATCACTAGGAAAAGGGATTACCGCAGCCTCTTTAGGGCGCTTATTGAAAAATCGCGGCTTGAATGTAACGATTCAAAAATTCGACCCCTATATTAACGTTGACCCGGGAACGATGAGCCCTTATCAGCACGGTGAGGTGTTCGTAACCGATGATGGTGCGGAAACGGACTTGGACTTAGGGCATTATGAGCGTTTTATCGACATCAATCTTAACAAGTACAGCAATGTGACAACAGGTAAAATATATTCAACAGTGTTGCGCAAAGAGCGCCGCGGTGACTATTTAGGTGCAACCGTACAGGTTATTCCGCATATTACCAATGAAATTAAGGACCGTTGCTTCCGCGCCGGAAAAGAAACGAATGCCGATGTTGTGATAACTGAAATCGGCGGCACTGTCGGCGACATTGAATCGCTGCCGTTTTTAGAGGCAATCCGCCAAATTAAAAGTGATATCGGCCGCGATAATGTCATGTACATCCACTGCACGCTGATTCCTTACATTAAGGCAGCCGGTGAAATGAAGACGAAGCCGACCCAGCACAGTGTAAAAGAACTGCGCAGTCTCGGAATTCAGCCAAATATCATCGTCGTGCGGACGGAAATGCCTGTTCCGCAGGACATGAAAGATAAAATTGCTTTATTCTGCGATATTGATGCCAAAGCGGTGATTGAATGTCAGGACGCCGATACCCTTTATTCGATTCCACTTGCGCTGCAAGAACAAAATATGGATCAAATCGTCTGCGACCATTTGAAATTGGATTATCCGGCTGCAGAAATGACGGAATGGAAGGCGCTTGTCGACCGCGTTACAAACCTTTCAGGGAAAACATGCATCGGCCTTGTCGGTAAATATGTTGAGCTTCAGGATGCCTATCTTTCAGTAGTTGAAGCGCTGAAACATGCCGGCTATGCCTTTGATGCTGATGTCGAAATTAAATGGATTAATTCTGATGACGTGACGCGGGAAAATGTGGCGGAGTTATTGAATGACGTGGACGGCGTCCTTGTGCCGGGCGGCTTTGGCGACCGCGGCATCGAAGGGAAAATCGAAGCGACCCGTTATGCCCGTGAGCAGAAGAAGCCGTTTCTTGGGATTTGTTTGGGGATGCAGCTGGCGACGATTGAATTTGCGCGCAACGTGCTCGGACTTTCCGATGCGCATTCCGCTGAATTTGTTCCAGAAACGACTCATCCGATCATTGATTTACTTCCAGAGCAGAAGGATGTCGAGGATTTAGGCGGTACATTGCGGTTAGGTCTCTATCCTTGCCGTTTGCTTGAAGGAACGAAGGCGTTTGCTGCTTATGAAGAAAAGGTTATTTACGAGCGCCACCGCCACCGCTATGAATTTAACAATCATTATCGTCAAGAAATGGAAGCGGCCGGATTCATTTTTTCCGGAACAAGCCCAGATGGCCGATTAGTCGAGATTGTCGAACTAGCCGACCACCCATGGTTCGTGGCTTCCCAGTTCCATCCGGAATTCGTCTCAAGACCTACGCGTCCTCAAGCGCTATTCCACGACTTTATCAAAGCGACTATTGAAAAATAAAAGTTTTGTTGGACCAGTTCCCCTTGGTTGGGGGCTGGTCTTTTTTTGGTAAGAAAAGTCTAAATGGATAAACCCCATATCTTTGGTGAGGGTTGGTCCTTTTTCGTCTTTGAATTTTTCCAGTAAATGTCTAAATAGACAAAACCCTTTGAAAAATAGCCATAACTCTCCGAAAAGTAGCCAAAACCCTCTAAAAAGTAGCCAAAACTATAAGAAAAATAGCCAAAACCCCTAAAAAAGTAGCCAAAACATTTTTACCCCTTTATCAAGACCGTAATGAACCTAAAAAAACGGCCTCTTTTACGGCCGTTTTTCAAAAAAGTATCTGCTTTACTCCTCATATTCCGCTAAAATCTCGTCAATCGTAAATTTTAAGCCATAATAGACGAATAATGCGACCATGGAAGAAGGGTATCCGTAGCGGTTTCCGAAATCATCCGGAAGCAGGCCTCTGGTCAGCCGCAAATCGATGTGAACATCCGCCATTTCCGCCAAATCAGCTTCAGCAGACTCGATTACGGTGGATACCGCCACAAAGGGGATACCCTTTTCCTGCAGCTCGGCCGCAACTGTAACAGCGTCTTCATCGGCGGAGGTTCGGGAAAAAATCAACACCCGGTCGGCATCGCTCAACTCCGCTTCCGTTATCCGTTTGACCCCTTTGAACGGCTCCGCTCCTTCGAAGGCTTCAAGCTCGACCGCCTTCATTTCCTTCGTGCCAAAAATATAGATGGAGCCGTCTCCAACGGGCGCTTGCGCCAACAAACGGGCACCGTCCTCAAACGAAAATTCTCCCTTTTCTTCGATCCGTTTAAACAAGCCGGTTAATTGAGTCGTAAACATTTTTAACATCTAAATCCTCCTTTACGCACTATCATTATAGTCGTTTTACAGCGAATTCAAAAATAAAAGGATATTTCCCCAATCTGTCAAAATTCAGGCAGGATTTTTCAGAACTGAAGGAGAATAACTACAAGTGTGTATAGGTGTAAATATCTACAAATAGTGAATCTAATTAATCGGAAGAGGTGGAATGAATGAAGGAGAAAATTTTAATCGTTGATGATCAATTTGGTATTCGAATTTTGTTGAACGAGGTGTTCCAAAAGGAAGGATATCAAACTTTTCAAGCGGCCAACGGAATTCAGGCGCTGGACATTGTCAAAAAGCATGATCCGGATCTAGTTCTGCTCGATATGAAAATTCCGGGAATGGACGGAATTGAAATTTTAAAAAGAATGAAGGTCATCGACCCGGATATCCGCGTAATCATCATGACCGCCTACGGCGAATTGGATATGATTCAAGAAGCGAAGGATCTGGGGGCAATCACTCATTTTGCCAAACCTTTTGACATTGATGATATCCGTGCTGCCGTAAGAAAACATATTCCGCAAAAGGCCAACTAAACCAATCGGACTGAAAAACATTCATTTAGCAGTATGTAAAATGAAGGTTTATTAAAATGTCGAGATATGGATGCGCTTTCATTATGACAATTTCTAAAACGCTGGCTGATTAATGGCATTTCCTCCGTTGATTTGGTATGATACATATGAAAATTTTTACTGGCTGCCTATCATTTTTACTGTATACATAATCAGTAAAATTGAGGGAAAACCTTACTATGGAAAGCCCTGTTTCGAAATGATAGCAACCTAAATTAAGGAGGAAGAAAAATGCCTTTAGTTTCAATGAAAGAAATGCTGAACAAAGCAAAAGCGGAAGGCTACGCTGTTGGGCAATTTAACATTAATAATTTAGAATTTACACAGGCGATTCTTCAGGCTGCCGTAGCAGAAAAGTCACCAGTTATTCTTGGTGTTTCTGAAGGGGCAGGACGTTATATCGGTGGATTCAAAACCGTTGTCAAAATGGTTGAAGGGTTAATGGAAGATTATAATGTCACAGTTCCTGTGGCTATTCACCTTGATCATGGTTCAAGCTTCGAAAAATGTAAAGAAGCCATTGATGCAGGCTTTACCTCTGTTATGATTGATGCTTCACACCATCCATTTGAGGAAAATATCGAAATCACTTCAAAAGTGGTTGACTATGCACACTCTAAAGGTGTTTCGGTTGAAGCAGAACTTGGAACTGTAGGCGGCCAAGAGGACGATGTTGTCGCTGAAGGTGTTATTTATGCGGATCCGAAAGAATGTGAAGAGCTTGTGAAGCGCACTGGCATTGATTGCCTTGCACCTGCACTAGGTTCTGTCCATGGTCCTTACAAAGGCGAACCAAACCTTGGCTTTGCTGAAATGGAGGAAATCGGCAAGATTACAGGCATGCCGCTTGTACTTCATGGCGGAACTGGAATTCCAACAAAGGATATCCAAAGATCCGTTTCGCTTGGAACAGCAAAAATCAACGTAAACACAGAAAACCAAATCGCTTCAGCGAAGACGGTGCGTGAAGTGTTAGCCGCAAAACCAAACGAATATGATCCACGTAAATACTTAGGCCCAGCTCGCGATGCTATTAAAGAAACTGTAATCGGCAAAATGCGCGAATTCGGTTCTTCAGGCAGAGCATAACAAACCCGCAGGCAGATGCCAGCATTTTTTGTTGTTTGCTCTAAATATGATAAAATGAAACCGTCCTTAACACGAGGACGGTTTCAGTGTGTAAACAGAAATTTAAAAATTTAGTCGAAAAATGGGAGTGAAAAACAAAATGAAATTTTTCATTGATACAGCAAACCTAGTGGATATTAAAAAGGCTTATAAAATGGGCGTTTTATCTGGTGTAACAACAAACCCTTCTTTAGTTGCAAAAGAAGGTGTGAAATTCGAAGACCGCATCGAGGAAATTCTTCAAGCGGTACCAGAAGTGGAATCTGTATCTGCAGAAGTATCCCCATATGCTGAAACAGCTGAACAAATGATCGCAGAAGCGGAAGAACTAATCAAAATTAATGGCGGCGATGAAAAAGTTACCATTAAAGTGCCAATGACAGTAGCGGGCTTAGAGACTACACGTTATCTTGCAAAAAAGGGTGTTAAAGTCAATGTAACCCTGATCTTCACTGTCAACCAAGCACTATTAGCTGCCCGTGCAGGTGCGGCATATGTTTCACCATTCTTAGGACGTCTAGATGATATTTCTGAAGATGGTGTACTATTAGTAGCTAAAATTGCAGAATTATTCCGTATTCATAACTTAGATGCCCAGATCATTGCTGCATCTGTGCGCCATCCTGACCATGTAACGCGTGTAGCAATGGCAGGTGCACACATTGCCACAATTCCTTATAAAGTCATTGAGCAGTTAACCAAGCATCCATTGACCGACAAAGGCATGGAAGGCTTCCTAAAAGATTGGAATAATCACACAAACGCTTAAGTTTTTCTTTGTTTTTTCCATTTTCGTGTAAATTTTTTTAATAT
The DNA here is from genome assembly GCF_001026695.1 of Neobacillus vireti. Taxonomy (GTDB): domain Bacteria; phylum Bacillota; class Bacilli; order Bacillales; family Cytobacillaceae; genus Neobacillus; species Neobacillus vireti. The sequence goes on along the minus strand of NZ_LDNB01000013.1, from coordinate 38,742 downwards.
CGATACATGAAATTAGAATTTTCGTGTAAACTAAAGAATAGACAAACTGTCGGAATTTGACTTTTGGTGTTGGAAAAATATACCTAAAGCCTGTTTGGGACTAGGATCTTTTTATAAAATCGTAAGTGCAATCTTTTTTGTCAATGATTGCACTTACCAAAAAGGATCCATTCCATCAACCATACATACTTGAATAGGGCTTGGAAGGGAGTCGGAAATGGAAAAACTAAAAATTGCGGGCGGATATCCGTTAAAGGGGACTGTTCGTATCAGTGGAGCGAAAAATAGTGCCGTTGCCTTAATTCCTGCAACCATTTTAGCGGAATCACCAGTGACGATTGAAGGTCTGCCGGATATCTCTGATGTTGAAATCCTCAAGGACTTGCTCGAGGAAATCGGCGGAAAGGTCGAAATTAGCGATGATGAAATGACCGTTGACCCAGCAACGATGATTTCCATGCCGCTGCCGAACGGTAAAGTGAAAAAGCTGCGTGCATCCTATTATTTAATGGGAGCGATGCTTGGCCGCTTTAAAAAGGCAGTCATCGGCCTGCCAGGCGGCTGCCATCTAGGTCCGAGACCGATTGACCAGCATATTAAGGGCTTTGAAGCACTCGGCGCCCAAATAACGAACGAGCAGGGTGCGATTTATTTACGTGCCGACGAGCTCCGCGGCGCCCGGATTTACCTTGACGTCGTCAGTGTGGGAGCGACCATCAATATTATGCTGGCCGCAGTCAGAGCCAAAGGACGGACCATCATTGAAAATGCCGCGAAAGAGCCGGAAATCATTGATGTAGCCACACTGTTAACCAATATGGGTGCAAAAATTAAGGGAGCCGGAACCGATGTCATCCGCATCGATGGTGTCGATACCCTGCATGGATGCCGCCACACGATTATCCCGGACCGGATTGAAGCAGGTACCTATATGATTATTGGGGCTGCGATTGGGGAAGGCGTCTTAATCGACAATGTCATCCCGCAGCACTTAGAATCATTAATTGCCAAGCTCCGCGAGATGGGTGTACAAATCGAATCGGGCGATGATCAGGTGTTTGTCAGCGGATCTGCTGATTTGAAAGCGGTTGATATTAAAACGCTCGTCTATCCGGGATTCCCTACAGACCTGCAGCAGCCAGTTACGACTCTCCTCACAAAGGCCGCTGGCTCAAGCGTTGTTACCGACACCATTTACGGTGCAAGATTCAAGCATATTGATGAACTAAGAAGAATGAATGCGAATATCAAAGTCGAAGGACGCTCCGCCATCATCAATGGCCCGATTCAGCTTCAAGGGGCCAAAGTGAAAGCAAGCGACCTAAGAGCAGGCGCAGCACTTGTCATTGCCGGCCTGATCGCTGAGGGGATTACCGAAGTAACCGGGCTCGAGCATATTGACCGCGGCTACAGCAATCTCGAAGAAAAGTTAAATGGCCTTGGTGCCACGGTTTGGCGGGAAGCATTGACAAAGGATGAGGTCGAGCAGCTAAAAAATACGTAGATTCTGGCACCAGTCAGACAAATACGGCCAGTGCAAGACGAGACTATTAAATACTTAGGTAGACGAGCGATTATCGGACAAATATGGCCAGTGCTGGCGAGGTTGAAAAAACTAGATAGAAAAGCGCCCGTGAAACGGGGCTTGTACCCAGTTCGGTATTGCTAGACTAGACAAAAAGCAAGTTTTGAAGGTTGTAATAGAGAAAACGGGAGTTGGAGATCAATGGAAAGAAGTTTAACAATGGAGCTAGTCCGCGTTACAGAAGGAGCAGCTCTTGCTTCAGCCCGCTGGATGGGCCGCGGCAAAAAAGATGAAGCCGACGGTGCTGCTACTTCAGCGATGCGCGATGTGTTTGACACGGTTCCAATGAAAGGAACGGTCGTCATTGGCGAAGGGGAAATGGACGAAGCACCGATGCTTTATATTGGCGAAAAGCTTGGAACAGGCTACGGTCCGCGTGTCGATGTCGCCGTTGACCCGCTTGAAGGCACGAATATTTTAGCGTCAGGCGGCTGGAATGCCTTAGCTGTACTGGCTGTCGCTGACCATGGCAACCTGCTTCATGCCCCCGACATGTATATGGAAAAAATTGCAGTTGGACCAGAAGCAGTCGGACTTGTTGATATCAACGCATCCGTTTTAGACAACCTTAAAGCAGTTGCCAAAGCAAAAAATAAGGATATCGAGGATGTCGTGGCAACCGTTCTAAACCGCGAGCGCCATGAACATATTATTGCCCAGCTTCGTGAAGCCGGTGCTCGGATAAAGCTGATTAACGACGGCGATGTCGCTGGAGCCATCAACACCGCTTTCGATAATACCGGCGTTGACATTCTCTTTGGTTCCGGCGGTGCTCCGGAGGGCGTCCTAGCGGCGGTAGCCTTGAAATGTCTCGGCGGTGAAATAATGGGGAAACTATTACCGCAAAGTGATGCCGAGGTTGAGCGTTGTTTGAAAATGGGCTTGGATGTCAATCGAATCCTCCGCATGGACGACCTGGTCAAGGGCGACGATGCTATTTTTGCGGCAACAGGTGTTACCGATGGAGAACTACTCCGAGGTGTGCAATTTAAAGGCTCATACGGTTCTACACACTCCGTTGTTATGCGCGCAAAATCAGGAACGGTCCGTTTTATCGAAGGCCGTCACAGCCTGAAGAAAAAACCGAACTTGGTGCTGTAGGTGTTTGTGGTGCCTGACACTGGCATGGTGTCAGGCACCAGTTAAAAAATAGAGAAACTTCCGATCTCTCCAAGAGTTTTCCTTCCAGAGAAAATTTCCAATAGAGGATTTTGAAAAAATGAGTTGATTAATTTTTTGTACAAGGGGTAAAATAGTAATTGTTTTTATTATTAATAATTTCTGCAATTCTATTCATTTCTTTCTACTTCTTTTTCAATTCCTCTACTCTCATAAAAAAGACGATTCAAAGAAAATCACCCGTTCTTTTAAACGAGCGGATTTGATGGAAAAATTTAAAAGTGTGGTGCACAAATGGAGTTAACAATCTCAAGTTTAGAAAATATGAAGCTGAAGGAACTTTATGAACTCGCACGTGAATATAAAGTGACCTATTACAGCAAATTAACGAAAAAAGAATTAATTTTTGCGATTTTAAAATCTCGTGCTGAACAGCAGGGTTACTTTTTCATGGAAGGCGTACTTGAAATCATTCAATCTGAAGGATTCGGGTTCTTGCGGCCAATTAATTATTCGCCAAGTTCTGAGGATATTTATATTTCGGCATCGCAAATCCGCCGCTTCGACCTGCGTAACGGCGATAAAGTCTCCGGTAAGGTTCGTCCACCGAAGGAAAATGAACGCTATTACGGGCTGTTGCACGTAGAAGCAGTAAACGGGGAAGATCCGGAATCGGCGAAAGAGCGCGTCTATTTCCCAGCGTTAACTGCCCTTTATCCAAACAGAAAAATGAAGCTTGAAACAACGCAAAAGCATCTTTCAACTCGGATTATGGATGTTGTCGCACCAGTCGGTTTTGGCCAGAGGGGTTTAATTGTTGCTCCGCCAAAAGCGGGTAAAACAATGCTATTGAAAGAAATTGCCAACAGTATTACTACGAATCATCCGGATGTTGAGCTGATTGTGTTGTTAATCGATGAGCGTCCCGAAGAAGTAACCGATATTGAACGTTCGGTTGCCGGCGATGTCGTCAGCTCGACGTTTGACGAAGTGCCTGAAAATCATATTAAAGTAGCTGAGCTTGTGCTTGACCGGGCGATGCGCCTAGTGGAACACAAACGCGATGTCGTCATTTTGATGGACAGCATCACCCGCTTGGCTCGTGCCTATAACTTGGTGATTCCGCCAAGCGGTCGGACACTTTCCGGGGGGATTGACCCGGCAGCCTTCCACCGTCCGAAGCGTTTCTTCGGTGCGGCTCGTAATATTGAAGAAGGCGGCAGCTTGACGATCCTCGCAACGGCCTTAGTTGATACGGGTTCACGTATGGATGATGTCATTTATGAAGAATTTAAGGGTACAGGGAATATGGAATTGCATCTGGACCGCCAGCTTGCTGAGCGCCGTATCTTCCCTGCGCTTGATATCCGCCGTTCCGGAACGCGTAAGGAAGAATTGCTTATTCCGAAGGATCATTTGGATAAATTATGGGCGATTCGGAAGTCAATGTCAGACTCACCAGACTTTGCCGAACGCTTCTTGAAAAAATTACGACAAACGAAGTCGAATGAAGAATTTTTTGCCCAGCTCGGTGAGGAATTGAAGGGCCGCCGTTCGTAAAAACGGTGGATTTTGGGACAAGCGGTGTGGTTTTTTCCACCGAAAGAACATTTTTTCAGGAAAAGGAGAGTTTTCTTTTTTAGAGTTAAAGAACATTGTTGATTTTGAGCACAATGTTGATTGGAGTGGAGGGCGCGAGACTCCTGCGGGAGCAGCGGGACAGGTGAGACCCCGCAGGCGCTTGATTCGCCGAGGAGGCTCACCGCCCGCCCCGCGGAAAGCGAAGCGCCTGGAACGGAAATCAACATTCACTTTTAACACAGCCTTTTTAAAAAAATAACTACTTTTCCTGAAAGTCCCACCTTGCAAAAACAGATATCCCTTGTTATAATTGTTGCAGTGTGCTATAAGTATTTCAGTGCTCGTCGACAGACAAGCACTTTAGCTAACTCTGTTTCGAAAGATTCAGGGCGGAAGGAGATGAAAAGAATGAAAGCAGGAATTCATCCTAATTATAAAACAGTAACGGTGACATGCGCTTGCGGAAATACTTTTGAAACTGGTTCAGTGAAAAAGGAAATCCGTGTTGAAACTTGTTCAGAATGTCATCCATTCTATACTGGACGTCAAAAATTCGCTGAAGCTGGCGGACGTGTTGACCGCTTCAACAAAAAATACGGCCTTAAGAATCAGCAGCAATAATCGCTCAAAACAGGCAAGAAAGCAATATTCTTGCCTGTTTTTTATTTTGAAAAATTCTAATCATAATAATAGATCTAAAAGGATTTGCTAAGGAGGAAACGCCGTTTATGTATTTAATGAAACAAAGCGGATGGGTTGAGGTTATCTGCGGCAGTATGTTTTCTGGAAAATCGGAGGAATTGATCCGCCGGGTCAGGCGTGCTCAATTTGCCAAACAAAAAATAGCTGTGTTTAAGCCTCGAATTGATAATCGCTACAGCGAGCAATCTGTAGTATCCCATAATGGCTCTTCTTTTCAGGCGAAGCCTATTTCCCATTCTTTAGAAATTCTTCAACATGTTGAAGCGGATATCGACATCATTGCGATTGATGAAATTCAGTTTTTTGATGAAGGTATTGTCCGGGTTGTGCAGCAGCTGGCGGACAGCGGCCACCGCGTCGTCTGCGCCGGTCTTGACATGGATTTCCGCGGCGAACCATTCGGACAAATGCCGCCATTAATGGCAGTTGCGGAAACAGTTACGAAGCTCCAGGCAGTCTGCACCGTTTGCGGTTCACCATCAAGCCGAACCCAGCGCCTAATTGACGGCCGGCCCGCATCCTACCATGACCCAGTCATCTTAGTCGGCGCATCCGAGGCCTACGAGCCCCGCTGCCGTCACCACCACGAAGTCCCCAAAGCCATTCCGGTGAGATAAGTTGGTGAGATTGAGTTTATGTGGTGCCTGACACCCAAAAAAGACATTTGTCCGTGTGGAATGGACAATGTCTTTTTTTATTTCTGAACGAGTTGGTGTCCACATGGGATGGACATTTGTCCACGAGCGGTGCCTGACACCCTAAATCCCTTTTCTATTGGAAGGATTTCACTGGGCAGATTCAATTTTCAGATGGGCATGATAGTATTAGGAGGTGTTGATACTGAAGAAGTGGATGTTTCTTATGGTGATTATGTTGTTTATGTTGAGTGGGTGTCAGAATAACAATCGCGGTGCAAATGAAGAGGCGTATGACTTGCGGACAGATCGGAACGCTCCTAATTATATGTCTAACCGCGGAAAGGATCAGCAGCACCTTGTGGAAGATGATATTACCAACCAAAATCCGAACTTCCTTGACCTTGAGAGAACGGGAAGCGGCGGAGAGGCCGGTGCAGGAAATCAGGGCAACGATATTGACAAAGCGAAGCAAGTGATTGCAGGTACAAATGAATTTGTTGCCGACTCTGTTTGGATAAACGGCGACCGGATGTGGGTTTCCGTTAATAAAAAAGGAATGCTATCTGACGAGAAAAAGGTCGACGCTGAGGCACGTCTTCACCGAAAACTCATCCAGGCAATACCGCGATATCATATCGAAGTGCGCGTAAAAGAAGATCGCCGATAACATGCTCTGATTTTTAGGGCATGTTTTTTTTGCGGCCAGTGTCAGTGTTACTTTTTTTGAAAAAAAATCCCCTAAAAAATTTTCTCCCAGCAATTTGGTTTTGACGGCGCTTTTTACCTATACTATAATTATACTGTTATGCACTAAAAACTGAGGTGAATTAACTTGTTTGATCGTCTTCAATCCGTGGAAGATCGCTATGAAAAGTTGAACGAACTTTTGAGCGACCCGCAAATTATTAATGATACAAAAAAACTTCGTGAATATTCAAAAGAACAAGCTGATATACAAGAGACCGTACAAACGTACCGCCAATATAAGGAGGTTCGTGAACAGCTTCAAGAAGCCAAGACCATGCTCGATGATAAGCTTGATGCCGATATGCGTGAAATGGTGAAGGAAGAAGTAAACGAACTGGAAGCACAAATTGAAGAATTAGAGGCGCGCATGAAAATTCTTCTAATTCCAAAGGATCCTAACGATGACAAAAACGTTATCTTTGAAATCCGCGGTGCTGCCGGCGGCGAAGAGGCGGCGTTGTTTGCTGGTACGCTTTACCGCATGTACAGCCGCTATGCAGAAGCACAGGGCTGGAAAACGGATGTCATTGATGCCAACCCGACAGGTCTTGGCGGCTTCAAGGAAATTATTTTTATGATAAATGGAACAGGTGCATTCTCGAAATTGAAGTTTGAGAATGGCGCTCACCGGGTTCAGCGTGTACCGGAAACGGAATCAGGCGGCAGAATCCATACCTCAACAGCAACGGTAGCATGCTTGCCGGAAGCAGAAGAAGTAGAAGTGGAAATCCACGATAAGGATATCCGCTTTGACGCGTTTGCCTCTAGCGGCGCCGGCGGACAGTCCGTTAACACGACCATGTCAGCTGTTCGGTTAACACACATTCCAACCGGGATTGTGGTCTCGTGTCAGGATGAGAAATCACAGCACAAAAACAAAGACAAGGCGATGAAGGTATTACGTGCCCGCGTCTATGATAAGTTCCAACAGGAAGCCCAGGCGGAATACGACCAGGTGCGGAAATCGGCCGTTGGTACCGGTGACCGTTCGGAGCGGATCCGCACCTACAACTTCCCGCAGAACCGCGTGACCGACCATCGGATCGGCTTAACGATTCAGAAGCTCGACCAGGTGTTAGAAGGAAAGCTCGACGATGTGATTGATGCCTTGATTATGGACGATCAAGCGCGCAGACTGGAAAGTGCCTCAAATGAATAAGAAAGTATTTGAAGCTCTGAAATGGGCTTCTTCTTTTTTAAGCGGGTCAGGTCGGGATGAAAATGCGGGAGAGCTCTTGCTGCGCCATTTCACCGGGATGTCACGGGCGCAGCTGTTTGCGAATTTACGTGAGGAGGTAACGCCGGCGGTTTGGGAGGCATTCGAGGAGGCTGTTCGCGAACATGGTCAAGGTATGCCGATTCAATACATCATCGGCACCGAGGAGTTTTACGGCCGGTCGTTTCTCGTCAATGAAGAGGTACTGATACCTAGGCCAGAGACCGAGGAGCTTGTCTCAGGAACACTCGAACGGATAGAACGGCTTTTTAGCGGCCGGCATGGATTGGTACTGGCCGATATCGGCACAGGCAGCGGTGCCATCGCCATCAGCTTGAAATTAGAAATAGAATCACATCGGGTGTCAGGCACCGAGTGTCCACGTGGGGCGGACAAATGTCCACGGCGGGTGTCAGGCACCAAAAACGGCACCCAAATTACAGGCACTGATATTTCTGAACGGTCGCTTGTGGTGGCGCGGGAGAATGCTGCGCGGCTAGGGGCGGAGGTTGAGTTTGTTCAGGGGGATTTGCTGGCGCCGTTTATGGATCGGGGCGTTAAGCTGGATGTGGTGGTTTCGAATCCGCCGTATATTCCGGTTGGTGATATTGAGACGATGTCCGAGGTGGTGACGGAGCATGAGCCGCACCGGGCCTTGTTCGCTGGCGCGGATGGCTTGGATTTTTACCGCCGCTTTATGAGTGAGCTGCCACGGGTATTGGCACCGGCCGCGCTCGTCTGTTTCGAAATTGGTGCCGGTCAGGGCGAAGCGGTCGCGGAGCTTTTTAGGGATTCTTTCCCAGATGTTAGGGTAGAAGTTGTTAATGATATCAACGGCAAGGACCGGATGGTGTTTGCCGAAATCGGCTTCGGGATGTAATTTCCCGAAGCCTTTTCCGGTTCCCTATAAAACAATTATTGTTCAGCTATGGATTGATAGCCGCCAATTTTACTGAACCAATAAGCTACATAGAATAAAAATAAATAAATACAAAAGTCATAAATGGACAACCAGTCTTTTGGGTCGTAAAAATGAATCCAGACAAAAAACTTCATCGCCCCAAAAGCGGCGAGGGCAGCAAATATCGCCCCTTTTAACAGTGAATTCGCTTTTGGCTTAATTTGCAGCACAAACATAATCGCCACTGGGACCAACGAAAAATGATAAGGAAGCAGTAACATTGGGGCAACAGGTGAAAATTTCATCGGATAGCGCCATAACCCTACTTCAACTGCAATCAGATCAATAATTAGTGCTAATATCATCGTGATCAACCCCGCAAGAAGTAACCTTCCTGTACTCTCCTTTTTCCGAAGCAGGAGCCAAATAATCCACGGGACAACAAATAATCCAATCCCGAACCACCATTGCCATGTAAAGAGAAAGTGATCAACAACTGCTTTAGACATCATGTCACTTCCGTCGATAATCAGCTGCGCGCCCTTTCTTGATTCTCTAATTCCTTCCATAAATGCCATTCTAAAACCCAACTCCTTATTAAAAATGATCCTGCATGAATTGTGGAGTTTTTCTTATTTATCATCATTCGCCATTTTCCTCATATTTATGATTTTTTTTACAAAAAAAACTTTTATTGCTCTTTGCAAAAATATCAAATTTTACTAGTTTAAGATTCTTGTCTTTTGTCCACAATGTTGATAGTGAAGGGGCGGTGCTGGAAATGAGAAGTAAATTAGCAGTTTGGGGCTATTTGATTGTATTATCGTTTGCAACGATGTTGAGTTTATATATGCCAAAAACGGAAGCGGCGCAGAAGGAATCGATTGTGATTCCAGGGGAGGCGATTCGCCTCAGGATTCTCGCCAATAGTGATTTTGAAACAGATCAGGCGATTAAACGGAAGGTCCGCGATGCCGTTAACGCTCAGATTACTCTCTGGGTGCAGGATTTAACTTCAATGGAAAAAGCAAGAACCGTCATCAATGCGAAGCTCCCGGAAATTCAAGCGATTGCCGAAAAAGTAGTCCTCGAGGAAGGGGCAGATCAGCCGGTAAAGGTAGAATTCGCAAAAGTCCAGTTTCCGACGAAATTATACGGCCAGTATTTATACCCGGCGGGCAAGTATCAAGCGATTTTGATTACGCTTGGCAGTGGTGAAGGAGCAAATTGGTGGTGCGTACTGTATCCGCCGTTGTGCTTCCTTGATTTTTCAAATGGGGATGCCGTTAGTGAAGGCTTTGATGAAAAACAAAAAACGGCGAAGGCTGGGGAAAGAGATTCTGAAAAAGTGGAAGGGGCTCCTGAAAAGGCGAAGAAGGACTCTGAAGAAGTGGAAATGGCCCATGAGAAGGCTTCAGACGTGGAAGTGATGGCTGCAAGCCAGCCGGCATTCATTGATAAAGAGAGGGTAACGGAAAAGTCGAAAGTTGCGAATAAACCTGCGCTAGAAAAAAAGCAGCCGAAAAAGGAAAAAGCGGCGCCAGTGTACACCGTTGAAGATGAAGCACCGGTAAAGGTGAAATTCTTTGTCGTCGAGATGTGGGAAAAGATTTTTTATTAAGCCAGTTCCTGGATAAAAGGACTGGCTTTTGTCTTGGGCTACAAAAATTTAGGTGTGGATCACTTTGAACTAGTTTTTTGAATCCAGCTCCAACGTGAATGCGAATAAAAAATATTTACTAGATTCCTGAATCCGGCTGTTCTATTTGGCCTACTTTTTCATATTCATAGAATAGAATCTAAAGAAAACTCGCCGACTGGCGAGCCGTTAGGCGGTTCATGAGGCGTAGTTGCACTTATGCCTGATCGGAAAGTTATACTTTCCGATCGGCTAAAAAAGAGGTGGATGGGATGCAGGCATTAATTCGTAAGGCTGATGGAGGAGATTTGGGCCATTTACAAGAGTTTCTTTCAAGAGCAAATCTTGGGACGGATGGGCTGACGGTAGAGACCATCGGTAATTTCTTGCTATTAGAGGATGAGGACGGCGCGCTCCGGGGAACGCTTGGCATGGAGGTAATCGCAGATTCAGGGCTGCTGCGGTCGCTGGTTGTTTCGCCGGGACAAGCTGAAAAGGAAATTCTAGTTCTATTTGATCAAATGGTGCAATTAGCGAACGAGAAAGGGTTGAATAGTTTATTTTTGGCAACAAATAAAGGTGCCGCACTGGCACTTTTTGAAATGCTGGGTTTCCAGCCGATTGGCCGCGGCGATCTGCCGCTGTCATTTTATCACTTAGAACATATTCGCCACGTTTTAAATGTGGATAACTCATTATTTTTAAATTTTTCACTCTAATTGTGGATATATCCACAAAGTTATCCACTTTTACTGGAAAGTTATGCACAATTTGTGGATAAAACTTGTTTTTATCCCCGCCTTCTTTTATACTTTCAAACGTATTGATTGAAAAATATCGGTCTAAGTGACTATTTTCGTCAAATTTCGATAAATGACTCAGCTGTGATGAAGGTGGATAACAATGAACACAAAGATCTGGAAAGTGGATAAGTATGTGGATAATTTAGAAAGTAATCCACAAGTTGTGGATGCAGCCCATTTTTTACGGGAAAACGAAGTGGTTGCGCTCCCGACAGAGACGGTTTATGGACTCGGAGGGAACGCAGAGAGCGATGAAGCCGTTGCGAAGATTTTTGCGGCAAAGGGCAGACCTGTGGATAATCCGTTAATTATTCACATTGCCGAAAAACAGCAGCTCAAGGGATTTGTTACCGAGATTTCTGCTAAGGCGGAAGTGCTGATGGACAAGTTCTGGCCGGGACCGTTGACGATTATTTTTAAAAAGAAAGCCGGCGTTTTGTCAGAAAAGGCAACGGCTGGGCTTGCGACAGTTGCGGTGCGGATGCCGGATCACCCCGTGGCCCTAGCGTTGTTGAAAAAGTGCGGTCTGCCAATCGCCGCGCCAAGTGCTAACAGCTCAGGCAAACCGAGCCCGACGAAGGCAGAGCATGTAATCGATGATTTAGCCGGAAAAATTGCCGCCGTGCTTGATGGCGGACCGACAGGGGTTGGCGTTGAATCAACGGTTATCGATTGCACCGAGGAAATCCCGGTCATCCTAAGACCCGGCGGCGTCACGAAAGAAGCGCTCGAAGCTGTAATTGGTGAGGTTAGCGTCGATCTAGCCTTAACGGAAGCGGGAGCTAAGCCGAAAGCACCCGGAATGAAATACCGCCACTACGCCCCAAATGCCCCGCTTTTTATGGTGTCAGGCACCCGTGAGTTTCTTCAGCATTTAGTAGAAGAAAAGCAGCGGGAAGGACTGCGGGTCGGGGTATTGACGACGGAGGAGCTTGAATCTTTCTATCAGGCAGATTATGTCCTGGCGTGCGGCAGGAGGGCGGAGCTTGAGACGGTTGCCGCTGCCCTTTATGAAACACTGCGCCGCTTTAACCGGCTTGACGTGGATATTATTTTTAGTGAAATGTTCCCGCACACCGGAGTAGGCGATGCCATCATGAACCGCCTCCAGAAAGCGGCTGGGAATAAGAGCATTACGGAATAAGCTAGCCGTAAGTCACACAGGAAAAATTCCGTTTATTTTTCATTACGGTATAAGTTAGCCTTGATAAAATCGGCTTGTTTTTTCATTACGGAATAAGCGATACGTAAGCCGCACGTTTTTCTCCGTCCTCAATCTTCGCGAATATACCAATGCGAGTCTTGGCGCCGGCAAGCGGGCTCATCTACTAAACACCAGCTCCCCTAGCGGGGACTGGTGTTTTTTTGCAAAATTGGAGTGACGGCAAGCGCCCCGTTTCCCGAGATTGGCTTCTAAAACAGTTTGGACGTGCATATGCTTAGGTTAGTTAGTCCAAGGGGGCGGGGACGGAATGTCTGAATTGGTTAGCGAAATACTTACACTAGTTATAATGGCATTTGCACTGGGGATGGATGCCTTCTCGGTTGGGCTTGGCATGGGGATGTACAAACTGCCGCTGCGGAGGGTTTTTAATATTGGCCTGATGATTGGCTTATTTCATGTGTGGATGCCGCTTGTTGGACTAATAGCCGGCAAATATTTATCAGAAAAATTTGGCGCGTTTGCCACCTTTATCGGCGGGCTGCTGTTAATTGTACTAGGTGTGCAAATGGTCTGGTCAACCTTTAAAAAAGGGGAGGAAAAAGTCATTACGCCGGTTGGCTTCGGCTTATTGTTATTTGCCTTGAGTGTTAGCCTTGATAGTTTTTCCGTCGGATTGACCTTGGGCATCTACGGTGCAAAAACCATTATGGTGATTTTATGCTTTGGAATCGTTGCCACCATGCAAACCTGGGCCGGATTACTGCTGGGCAGAAAGGTCCGGGGCTGGATCGGGACCTACAGTGAAGCACTTGGCGGCGCGATTTTGCTCGGATTTGGCTTAAAGCTGCTCATACCGTTCTGGTAAGGGTTCGAGCCTTTGATTCCACTCTGTTTTGGCTTAAAGCTACTCATACCGTTCTAGTAACGGGTAAAGCATCCGATGCCATAAATGTTTCAATTTTCCAAAATCCCCTGTAATTATGATAGAATAGTAGCTGGTAAATTTTTTACCTAGCAATCTATTAAATCTAACAGGGGAGGAACTACGGTGCAACGGAAATTATGGATCAATCTTTGCCTTACATTGCTGGTAATCTCTCAAGCTCTTTTTCCAAAACTAGCGGGAGCAGAAACGCAGGTAAGGATAAATAATTCAGAGGAAATTCAATTAGTAGAAAAAGTAACAACTCAAACGACAGTCATCAAAGGAAAAACATTCCCGAATGCCGCCATCAAGGTGGAAAATAAACAGGGTCTGCTCAGCACCACACAAGCCAATGCGGAAGGCGTGTTTGAAGCGGCGATATTGAAGCAGCCTGCAAACACGATTCTCAATATTACGGCGGATGACGGGGCAGGAAATACATATGCAATCGAAGTAACAGTGGCAGCAGTTGGTTGGGTCCGCGCGGGCGGGCTTTGGTATTACTATGGTCCTGATGGCGAAAAGCAGACAGGCTGGATTACCGATAACGGGAGCCGCTACTATCTTGACCAAACCGGGGTCATGAAAACAGGCTGGTTACTCGATAAAGGCAAGTGGTTTTTTTTCAAAAATAGTGGAGCCATGCTGACAGGCTGGCTATCGAGCGGTGGCAAATGGTATTTCCTTGATAGCGCAGGGGTGATGAAGACCGGCTGGGTGTTGGATGGTAATAAATGGTATTATCTGGATGGATCAGGAAAGATGAAAACGGGCTGGATAAAGGATGGGAACCGCTGGTATTATTTAGCTGGTAATGGCGCGATGAAAACCGGCTGGCTATCGAGCGGCGGCAAATGGTACTATTTGGCGGCAAACGGCGCGATGGCAGTCGGCTGGGTGTTTGATGGCGGCAAATGGTACTATCTTAATTCGGATGGCGCGATGAAAACGGGCTGGATTCAAAGCGGAGGGGATAGGTATTACCTTGGCGGCAGCGGTGCTGTGTCATCGGTGCAGCTTAATGCCCCGCTGATAGCGCAAATGCCGGAGCTCCCGCGCGGCTGTGAAGTTACCTCGCTTGCGATGATGCTCCAAGATGCCGGTGTGAAGGCGAACAAAATGACATTAGCATCCCAGGTGCGGCGGGATCCGACCCCGTATTCAACAAGGAATGGACAAATTTACTTCGGCAATCCTTATTCTGGGTTTGTCGGTGATATGTATAGCTTTTCGAAGCCGGGTCTCGGCGTTTACCACGGGCCAATCGCGGAGCTAGCAGAGAAATATCTGCCTAATCGGGTCGTCGATTTTAGCGGCAGCCGGTTTGAAGAGATTTATAAGCAGCTGAATAACGGCAAGCCTGTCTGGGTGATTGTAACCTCATGGTATGACACCGTCCCATCACAATATTGGCAGACGTGGAATACGCCGACTGGCAAGCTTTCCATTACTTATAAGGAACACAGTGTCCTCATCACAGGCTATGACAGCAAATATATTTATTTCAATGACCCATTGTCCGTAACCAAAAACCGCAAAGTCACAATCAGTGCCTTCAAACGCGGCTGGGAGCAATTGGGTAAACAAGCTATAACCTATCGCTAAATTATTTAGGGTGTCAGGCACTATTTGTTAGTTCCTGGAAAACGCGAACGTATTATGGGTGTCAGGCACCATTTGTTAGTTCCTAGAAACCACGAACATGTTAAGGGTGTCAGGCACCAATGATGAACTTGTTGGGAATTTGGGACATAATGATAAGAAGGAAAGGGGGCAGGCTTTTATGAAGCGAATTTTGTTTGTCTGTACGGGCAATACATGCCGCAGTCCAATGGCGGAAGCAATTTTGAAAAATAAAAACCTAGATGGCATTGAAGTCAGATCGGCGGGGATTTATGCCGCGACCGGCAGTGAGGCATCAGCGCATGCCAAGAAAGTACTCGGCGACAACGAGATTTCACATCAGCATCGCTCAACCCCGCTGACCACAGCAGAGGTGGAATGGGCCGACCTGATTTTAACGATGACTGCCTCGCATAAAGCGGCGATCCTGCTGCAATATCCACAGGCAAGCGTTGAGGTTTTTACCTTAAAGGAATACAGCGGCGAACCATTCAATCCTGACGTCGTTGACCCTTACGGCGGGAGCCTCGCAATGTATCAAGAAACCTTCCGCGAGCTGGAAGAATTAATCAATAAAGCAATCGAAAAATTAAAACCGTAATGCTGAATGGGAGCTCTCTGCTTAAATGGAGAGCTTTTATTTTATGCTGATGGTTTGGCCTGCGCTCTAATAGCGGGCGTTTATGTTATGCTTACAGCTCAGATACAGGTGCCTCTGCTAAACACGAAGCCTTTATTTTTCATGAATCTTTATATTTTTAGGGCGGTATGTCAAAATAAAATGAAGACTAAGAATGGAACAGGAGGATTTTTACATGAAAGTAGCACTGGCATCAGATCATGGCGGCATCCATATTCGCAAGGAAATCGCCAATTTAATGGATGAATTAAAGATTGACTATGTTGATTTTGGCTGTGATTGTGAAACATCGGTAGATTATCCGGATTATGCGCTCCCTGTCGCCGAAAAGGTGGCAAGAGGTGAGTTTGATAGAGGGATTTTGATTTGCGGCACTGGTATTGGCATGAGTATTGCCGCCAACAAGGTGAAAGGCATTCGCTGTGCCTTAGTGCATGACACGTTTAGTGCCAAAGCAACACGAGCTCATAATGATACAAATGTGCTCGCGATGGGTGAACGCGTAATTGGGCCTGGCTTGGCGCGAGATATTGCCGAAATCTGGCTGACTGAGGAATTTGAGGGCGGACGACATGCGGACCGCGTCGGCAAAATCACTGAATATGAAGAAAAGAATCTCTAACTTTCTTGAGTTTACTAATAAATTTGCGATTCGCAAATAAAAGCGAACTTTTCGCAAATAAAACAGGTGAATTCGCAAATAAGACAGGAAAATTCGCAAATAAGAGCAGATTCTTCGGGGAAAAATGGAAAGTTCATAGATAAGCGCTGCTTTTTCGCAAATAGACTAGGTTTTTGGGTAAATAAACATGAGGGGGAGGCTGAAAAAGGCTCACCTTCACGTAATTTTTAAGATATTTTTTGAAAAAAGGTAGATTTGCTGATTCGATTCCTTGGAAGCAAACAATTTGTTAGAAAACAGCCGTATTGAAAGGGATGTGCCGATGATGATTCACGAATGGGAAAAAGAGTTGGAAGCGATTTTAACGGAATTCAAGGAGCAGGCAGCGTTTAAGCCAGGGCAGCTGCTGGTTATTGGCTGCAGCACGAGCGAGGTCATCGGCGAACGAATCGGCACCTCGGGCACCATCGAAGTTGCCGAAATGATTTTTCGCGGGTTGAAAAAGCTTCAGGCGGAGCTGGGGATCCAACTCGCCTTTCAATGCTGCGAGCATTTAAACAGGGCGCTGGTTGTTGAGCGTAAGACGGCAGAGGAACGCCGGTTAGCCGAAGTTTCCGTTGTTCCTGTCCGGAAGGCGGGCGGGGCGATGGCGACGTATGCGTTTGAGCAAATGGATGATGCTGTTGTGGTCGAGTTCGTCCAGGCAGATGCAGGGATCGACATCGGGCACACCCTCATCGGCATGCACTTGAAACATGTAGCAGTACCAATCCGCGTCAAGCAAAAAACCATCGGCCAAGCCTATGTAACCCTGGCTAAAGTACGCCCAAAACTGATTGGCGGCGCCAGAGCCGTCTATGAACGAAACAAAGAAAACTCAAGCTGTTCTTAAAAACGTCCTTGGTGTCAGGCACCATTTCCCTTTTAATGGAAGAAGGTGTCAGGCACCATATTAAATTTTACATAAAAGAAAAACGTGCTAAAATGGAGAGGGAATTTTCAAATTGTTTGCGGTTTCACACAATATGTAAATAGTGTTAAGGGGGATTTATCATATGAAGCATTTGTCAGTAGCGGATGAGCAGGTATATCAAGCGATTCAGAAAGAATTAGGCCGTCAGCGCAGTAAAATTGAATTAATTGCCTCAGAAAATTTCGTCAGCGAAGCGGTTATGGAGGCACAGGGATCCGTTTTAACCAATAAATATGCAGAAGGCTATCCAGGACGCCGCTACTACGGCGGCTGTGAATATGTCGATGTGGTCGAGGACCTCGCCCGCAGCCGTGCCAAAGAAATTTTCGGTGCGGAGTATGTGAACGTCCAGCCTCATTCCGGGGCACAGGCCAATATGGCCGTCTACTTTACCGTTCTTGAGCAGGGCGATACCGTTCTCGGCATGAACCTCTCCCACGGCGGTCACTTAACACACGGCAGTCCGGTTAACTTCAGCGGTATTCAATATAACTTTGTTGAATATGGTGTCGATGAAACAACGCACCGCATCAATTATGATGTTGTCCGTGAAAAAGCGCTTGAGCACAAGCCAAAGATGATTGTTGCCGGTGCCAGCGCCTATCCGCGTGAAATTGATTTTGCCAAGTTCCGTGAGATTGCCGATGAAGTCGGCGCATACCTAATGGTCGATATGGCTCACATCGCCGGACTCGTTGCCGCAGGCCTGCATCAAAATCCAGTGCCGTATGCCGATTTCGTGACGACGACGACGCATAAAACGTTAAGAGGTCCACGCGGCGGGATGATCCTTTGCAAAGAGGAATATGGCAAGAAAATTGATAAATCGATTTTCCCTGGGATCCAAGGCGGTCCGCTGATGCATGTCATCGCTGCTAAAGCCGTTGCTTTTGGCGAAGCCCTACAGCCAAGCTTCAAAGATTACGCGGAGCACATTATTGCTAACGCCAAGCGCTTAGCGGAAAGCCTTGAAAAGGAAGGCCTAAAGCTTGTCTCTGGTGGAACCGATAACCATTTGCTGCTGGTCGATGTCCAGAACCTTGGCTTAACAGGCAAGGTAGCCGAAAAGGTGCTTGATGAAATTGGCATCACCGTGAACAAAAACACGATCCCATTCGATCCGCAAAGCCCGTTTGTCACAAGCGGTATCCGTATTGGTACAGCCGCTGTCACAAGCCGCGGCTTTGGTCTAGAAGAAATGGACGAAATTGCCTCCATCATCGCATTTACGTTGAAAAACCATGAGGATGCAGCGAAGCTTGAAGAGGCGAGTAAACGCGTTGAAGCATTAACAAGTAACTTCACCCTTTATCCGGAATATTAAACGTTACCCATCGGCCTTCACTACGAAGGCCGATTTTTCGCTTCATCGTAGTCGATTCTTGAAAAAAAATGTCGATTTATTTTTAAAAAAGACATCTGTACTTCCCAAAAAAATATGGTATGATTCTATTGTTCAAAAATTGAACAAGGTGGAGTTGAATCGCACTATGTACAAATTTCGTCTATTAGAACTGATTTCAAAGGAACCGGAAATTAGTCAACGAGCATTAGCTGATTTATGCAATCTTTCAATCGGAAAAGTAAATTATACATTGAATGACTTAGTTGAAGAAGAGTACATCACGATTGAAAAATCGAGTAATAAACACAGCTATCTCATTACTGAAATAGGTATTGAATTTCTGAAAAGTGAGGTAGAGCAGCTTCATGAAACGAAAATCAAGCTGTACAGCAATGAAAGGAAAACGGTAAAACAAGCAGTCATCCTCGCCGCAGGGGAAAAGTCAGAATTTGATTTACCGGCCTGCCTGCTTCCCATCAAGGATACGACCCTTTTAGAGCGAAACATTGCGATTTTAGAGAATAACGGGATTGAAAAAATCATCATTGTCACCGGTTATCAAAAAGGGGCCTTTGCCGAAGCGCAATTTTTAAAAGGAAATGGCAATCTGCACTTTGTTGAAAATCCAAGGTATTTGTGGACGGGAAGTATGGCCTCGCTTGCCAAGGCGAATGACTTGATTACTGATGATTTCCTTCTGTTTGAAGATGATATTCTCATCGAGGAAACGGCGGTTTATGACCTGCTTAACCACCCTGAACGGGACTGCATTCTGGTGACAAAAGAAAGTGGATTGGGCGATGAGGCATTCATCGAAATTCAGAACAATCATCTGTATAAAATCTCCAAGGACATTCACCAATTAAACCGGATTGACGGCGAGATGACGGGGATTACGAAGATTTCTTATGACGTGTACATGGAAATGCTCCGTTTATTTAAGAACAATAAAAATCCATATGTAAATTACGAGTACTTACTCTTAGATGTATCTAGAAAAATAGAGATTGGTTTTTTAAAGATTCCTGATTTGATTTGGGCCGAAATTGATAGCTATCTGCATCATTTTAAAGTGGTTGATAACATCTACCCATCCCTCCAAAAGAAAGAAGCTGATTTTAAAGAAAGAGAGCTGAAGCAAGTCATTGCATCGGCTTTGAACATCAGCGTAGAAGAGGTGACCGCTGTCGAAGTACTTGGCGGCTTAACGAATCGGAATTATAAGGTCACCACCAGCACGGATCAATTGGCAGTGAGGATCCCGGGAAAAGGAACCGAGCATTATATTAATCGGCTGGCAGAGAAGGTTAATTCGGAGATTACCAGCCGGCTTGGGATTAATCCTGAGGTGATT
The DNA here is from genome assembly GCF_001026695.1 of Neobacillus vireti. GTDB lineage: Bacteria > Bacillota > Bacilli > Bacillales > Cytobacillaceae > Neobacillus > Neobacillus vireti. The sequence goes on along the minus strand of NZ_LDNB01000013.1, from coordinate 19,164 downwards.
TACTTCGATGAACAAACGGGCTTGAAGATTGCCCGCTTTATCCCGGATGCGGAAACACTCAATCCGAAGACAGGCACACGGGAAGATAACCTTATCAAGGTAGCGGGGATTTTTAATACTCTGCATACCTCTGGGGAGACGTTCAGCTCCCGGTTTGATGTATTTGAAAAAATAACCGAATATGAAACCATTTTGTCCGCATTAAATGGAAAGCTGTTCGATGGCCATGCCAAAGTGAAACAACAGGTACTCGAACTAGAGGCCTTCTATCAATCCTTACAGGTGCAGCTTGTTCCCTGCCATAATGACCCGCTGGCGGAAAACTTCGTCAAGAGCGGGGAAGAGCAGATGTACTTGATTGACTGGGAATTTTCTGGCATGAACGATCCGCTTTGGGATGTCGCCGGCTATATCATTGAGGCGGAACTATCTCCTGCTGAGGAAAAGCTGTTCTTGCTTGAATACTTCAACGGCGAAATCACGAGCGCAAACCTGCAGCAGCTGTTATTGAATAAGATTTTCCTAGATTTCTTATGGACAATCTGGGCACTGATGAAGGAAGCCGGCGGCGAAGATTTTGGCTCCTACGCCTTCACGCGGTTTACCCGTGCACAAAGCAATTTACAGCAATACCAAGATCAGTTTAAGGGGACAGAGGAATTTGGAAAAATTTAATGCAAAAGGCGTTGCGATTGGCTTAGGTGCAGGATTAACATGGGCAATTGACACGATTTTAATTGGCTATGCCCTATCTTCGACCACATTTTTAAAATTTAACGATATTCTCTTAGCGGCGCCGTTATTAAGTACCTTTTTGCATGACACGTTCTCTTCCTTGTGGATGATGCTGTTAATGGCAGTCAGAGGCGAACTCGGCACAGCCTTTCGCAAGCTGAGGACGAAAAGCGGCTGGTGGGTTGTAGTTGCCGCCACGCTTGGCGGTCCGGTCGGGATGACCTTCTATGTTTTATCGGTGCAGTCAATCGGTCCATCGTTCACCGCATCGATTTCATCGATTTTTCCGGCCGTCGGCGCGCTGTTTGCCTTCTTAATTTTACGGGACCGACTTTCTTTGAAAAACTGGCTCGGGCTTCTGACGAGTATCGGTTTCACGATTGCCCTGGGCTATTCCGGCAATTTAATTACCGGCACCTCGGTATCAATTGGCCTGATTTTTATCATTTTCTGTATTTTTGGCTGGGGCATGGAGTCGGTGATTTCTGCATACGGGATGAAGGACGATGAAGTAAGCCCCTTGCAGGCGCTGTTCATCCGCCAATTAACCTCAGCAGTAATCTTTGCGGTGATTATTATTCCGATTTTTGTCGGCCATTCACTAACCGTGCAGGTAGCAACGACAAAGACCTTCTGGTTTATTGCGCTCATCGCCATGTTCGGCACACTTTCTTACGTATTTTATTATCAAGCGATTAAACTCATCGGTCCTGTTCGCGCGATGTCCTTGAATATCTCTTACGTTGCCTTTGCGATTTTTCTAGACGTGTTATTCTTACACGGCGACTTCTCGCTGAAAAATATTGTCTTTGCCGTGTTCATCATGGCAGGCGCCGTCTTGACGGTTGTAGTCGATAAGAAAGAACCAGATTTACTCAGCGGAGTTGCATAAAACCTGCCGGCATTTGTCGGCAAGTTTTTCTTTCAATAGACAGGCTACGAGTTGCTCATTGCAATTTATTTCTGTAAAATAGTACGGAGTGTTTGAATAATTTTAGTAAAAGGGGCGATTATTGTGGCAAAGGTATACGTCTTCGACCATCCGCTTATCCAACACAAGCTTACGTACATACGGGATATTAATACCGGAACAAAGGAGTTCCGCGAGCTCGTCGACGAAGTGGCGACATTGATGGCGTTTGAAATCACAAGGGATATGCCGCTTGAAGATATCGAGATTGAAACACCAGTGTGTAAAACAAAATCAAAGGTGTTGTCAGGGAAAAAACTAGGGTTGGTTCCGATTTTACGTGCTGGAATTGGCATGGTGGACGGAATGTTGAAATGTATTCCGGCCGCGAAGGTAGGCCATGTCGGATTATACCGCGACCCGGAAACATTAAAGCCGGTTGAATATTATGTGAAGCTTCCAAGCGACGTCGAAGAGCGCGACTTCATCGTCGTGGATCCAATGCTGGCAACAGGCGGCTCCGCGATTGATGCGATTTATGCCTTGAAAAAGCGCGGTGCGAAACATATCAAATTTATGTGCTTGATTGCCGCACCAGAAGGCGTCGAAGCCGTGAAAACGGAGCATCCGGACGTCGATATTTACATCGCCGCTCTGGATGAGAAATTGAACGACCACGGCTACATCGTGCCAGGCCTGGGCGATGCCGGCGACCGGTTATTTGGGACGAAATAATTTCTTTTTAAAAAGGCTGTGTTAAAGAATATTGTTGATTTTGAACACAATGTTGATTGGAGTGGAAGGCGCGAGACTCCTGCGGGAGCAGCGGGACAGGTGAGACTCCGCAGGCGCGCAATTCGCCGAGGAGGCTCACCGCCCGCCCCGCGAACCGCTCGCGCCTGAAACGGAAATCAACATCCCCTTTTAACACAGCCTTTAAAAAAAGTCGAGTCTACTCGGCTTTTTTTGTTTGGGATTTTCCAATAAATGTCTAAATAGCCAAAACCATTCGAAAAATAGCCATAACTCTCTGAAAAATAGCCATAACCATCAAAAAAATAGCCAAAACAGGTAAAAAAGTAGCCAAAACCCCAAGAAAAATAGCCAAAACCTTTTTCACAGACCATCTAAACGAGAGAGTCCCCTAAAAAAACCTTTTAAATTCATAAAAAATCTCTAATTATAAAATAATATTCCGATTAAGGCCACCAAATCTATCTAAAATGAAATTCCAACAAGTCCACAGATCGAAAAAAAGATATTCCAAAAAACCTCCAAACCAAAAAGAAAATAATTTCCAATTTGTCGAAAGAAAGGTGGTGATGAATGGTTTTCCTCTTTATACCAGTATATATAATTCTGAAAATATAGAAAAATATTTATCTTTAAAATAAAAAAATTATATTGACCAAATTTACAAAAACTATTAAGATAAAGTTTAGCTATTTTGATTTTTCGAATAATTACTTAAAATCAAAATTTGATAGACATATAGGGGGGAAAGGCATTCATGAAGAAAAAAACACAGAAAAAGGCTGCTTCATATGCGCTCGCGTCTGCTCTAGTACTTTCTAATCTAGGGTTTGCCGCATCAGCGTCTGCTGAAAGCACGCAAGAAAATGATTTTGCTGCAAAAGTAAAGCAGCTACAGGACCTGACAAGTAAGGATCTGAAAACAATCGATTCTGGGGATATTAAGACAAGTGCAAGCTTAAATCCATCGGATAGGGTCCGCGTGATCGTCGAGGTAGATGGACAAACACCAGTCGAATTCGCGACACAAGAGGGGAAATTATACAAAGATTTAGCAGAAAGTAAAAAGAGTTCACTAGCTTCAACACTAGTAAAACAACAAAATACTGTTAAAGACAAGATTTCTGCAAAAGGCGTGAAACTAAGCTATAAAAAGGCCTTCACGACTGCGTTTAACGGCTTCAGCGGTGATGTTCAGTACGGCGAAATTGCTAAAATTGAGGCGATTCCTGGCGTTAAGAATGTATATATTGCCAACGAATACAATCGTCCAGAAGAAACACCGGAAATGAAAACAAGCCACTCGTTTATCCAATCGCAAACCACTTGGGCCGATGCGAAACTGAAAGGTGAAGGCATGGTTGTCGCTGTTATTGATACAGGCGTGGACCCATCTCACCGCGATTTCAAAGTAACAGATGCTTCCAAGGATGCGTTAACAAAAGCCAAGGTTGACCAAGCCGGCTTAAAAGGTAAATTTTTCACAGATAAAGTGCCATATGGCTACAACTACTATGATGAAAACAATACCATCCTTGATTTAGCACCAGGTGCTTCTATGCACGGCATGCACGTTGCCGGCACAGTAGCGGCTAACGGTGATGAAGCAAACGGTGGAATTAAAGGGGTATCACCTGAAGCACAGGTACTTGGCATGAAAGTGTTCAGTAATGATCCAAACTATGCTTCAACGTCTTCAGATATCTACCTGGCAGCGATTGATGATTCTATTAAACTAGGCGCAGATGTATTAAACATGAGCTTAGGTTCGACTGCTTCTTTCTATGATCCAAAGAGTGCTGAAGACTTAGCGATTACGCGTGCCGTTGACAACGGAATTGTCTGCTCGGTATCTGCAGGTAACTCCGGTCATATCTCTTACGGTTATGCAGCCAATCCAAATCCATATGCAAGCAATCCGGATATTGGCGTTGTTGGAGCACCTGGTCTAAATACGGACACGATTCAAGTCGCAGCGGCCGGTAATGTGAGCTACCTTTACCAACATAACATCACTGTTGATGGTGCAGCAGGCTTCACGGCAACAGGCTTTGGAATTGATGATTGGACCGACCTTGCGAAAAATAATACATTACAGCTAGTTAGCCTTGGCGGAAAGCTTGGAGCTCCAGCAGACTATGCCGGACTTGATGTCAAAGGTAAAATTGTTGTTATGCCGCGTGGCGATTTAGCGTTTGCCGATAAAACGAAAAATGCTGCAGCTGCAGGAGCAGCCGGTATTATCGTTTATAACAGTGATAACCCAGTATTCTATGAAAACCAAGGCGGATGGCAAATTCCGTTCATGAAGATTCAAAGACAGCAAGGCCTTGATCTTGAAGCAGCAATCAAAGCAGGCAACACAACGCTTCGCGTAACACAAACAAAGAAAACAGAAGATCCTGAAATGGGCCGGATGACCGACTTCACTTCATGGGGTGTTACACCGAACCTTGATTTCAAACCTGAAATCACTGCTCCAGGCGGAAAAATTTATTCTACTGTAAACAATAATCAATACGAAGTGATGAGCGGTACATCAATGGCAGCGCCGCACGTTGCCGGCGGAAGTGCACTTGTCCAGCAATACTTGAAGAAGGATGATCGTTTCAAGGCGTTAACAGCTGGCGAACGGACCCACTTTGCAAAAGTTCTCTTAATGAACACTTCCAGCAAAATTGTTGATTTGAATGGCCAGCCATTCTCGCCTCGCCGTCAAGGTGCAGGGATGATGCAAACCTTCAACGCGGTTTCAACACCTGTTGTCGTTGTTGAAAAATCAAGCAACGAAGGCAAAGTTGCGTTAAAAGATTTCACAAGCAAACAATTCACGATGAACTTTACGGCAAAGAACATTTCCGATAAAGCGGTAACGTACGCTGTGAATACCGACGTTTTAACGGACACGATTAAGCAAACGACTGGTAAACCAGATACGAATGCGTTAATTGCCGGCAACATGGATGGTGCGGTAGTTGATGCGCCAAAAACCTTAACAGTGCCAGCCGGACAATCGGTTGATTTTTCCGTAAAGGTTGATTTAACGAATGCAAAAATCCCGGGTCTTGATAATGCCGGTAAGAAAATTGCTTTAGACCTGAAAGAGGATATTTTCGTTGAAGGTTTCGTTACACTTACAGATATGAACAATAAATTAGAAGCAACACTAAACGTTCCATATGTAGGTTTTTACGGTAAATGGGATCGCCCTAGCATTCTTGACGGCTTTAAGGATTTTGGCGAAACGAAGTTCTTTAACCATGGTTTGAATGAAATGCTGTTTACAAGTGCGGGTAAAACGTATTTGCAGGCTCCTGTTCCTGGAAAACAATATTATGCAGTTTCACCAAATGGCGATGGCCTAATGGATAATGCTTTCCCGCTGCCAACATTCTTACGGAATGCTTCTGAAGCGCAGTTTAACGTTCTTGATAAAGACGGCAAGCTCCTTCGCCGCGTTGCCTTAGAAAAAGATGTACGGAAAAGCTATTATAATTCTGGCAATTCCGGGTCTAGTACGTATAACTTGAAATCTAGCCGTGCTTGGGATGGGACTGTTAATTCTAAGCAGGTGGATGACGGCCTGTACTACTACGAAATCAAAGCTGTGGTAGATTACAAGGGTGCAGAATATCAATCGAAGAAGATTCCAGTTTATGTCGATACAACAGCTCCAAAGGTGAAAGCAACCTACGATAATGATGCATCAACCGTTAACTGGACAACGGATGAGCAAGGCGTTGGCGTGATGAATTACGCGATCTATGTTGATGGAAAATTAGTAACAGATACAGTAAGCGGCACGGCAACAAGCTATAAATTTGCAACTCCGCTGGCGGCAAAAACGTCTGTTGAAGTATTTGCGATTGATTATGCTTACAATGTTGGCAGTTCGAAAACAGCTGCAGGTGACACTTCCCTTCCGCTTGTGTTCATGTCGGCACCTTCAGCAAATGGAACTTACAGATCGCTTGAGGTTCCAGTTTCAGGTTATGCTACTGACGACCTTGGCGTAGAAAAAGTCCAAGTAAATGGCGAAGATGTAGCCCTTACTTACGATGCAGCGAAGAAGCAATACAATTTCTCTACAACAGTTAAGTTTGAGAAAGACGGCAAGTATAAGATTCCGATTACGGTAACGGACATTGCGGGCAAAGAGTACGGCATTTCCCGAATTGTCTATGTCGATACAACTCCGGGTGAAATCGTTGTCGATGCCCCTGAAAAAGTGGGCTATGATGTTGATCAAGCTACGGTGAAGCTACAATTAAAAGATAACTTCAACTATTTATCTTTATATGTTGGCGCTGACCAAGTATTTGTACAACCATACAAGAGCCCAGTAGATGTCATGACTCCTGCTGATACTCCGTATGAGTTTACGGTTGACTTGAAGCATGGCGAAAACAAAGTAAGCCTTCGTCTCCAAGACTTTGGCGGAAATGAAACGAAGAAGGATATCACGATCTTCCGTGCGGAAGTGAAGGATCAAGATCCGGTACCAAACCCAGATCCTAAGCCAGATCCAAAACCGGATCCACAACCAGAACCAAAACCAGATCCGGCTCCAGTGGTGAAAAATGGCTGGAATTTGGAAGGAAACACATGGTTCTACTACACGAAAGATGTGAAGAAGACTGGCTGGTTGCTTGATGGCAACAAGTGGTATTACTTGAATAAAAATGGTGCTATGCAAACAGGCTGGGTACTTGACGGCGGTAAATGGTACTTGCTAAATAAATCCGGCGCAATGCAAACGGGCTGGGTACTTGATGGCGGCAAATGGTACTTGCTAAATAAATCCGGCGCAATGCAAACAGGCTGGGCGCTTGATGGCGGCAAATGGTACTTCTTAAACAACAGCGGTGCGATGCAGACTGGCTGGTTGAAAACTGGCGGTGAGTGGTACCACTTAAGCAATAGCGGTGCAATGAACACAGGCTGGAAGCTCATCAACGGTAAATGGTATTACCTAAATCTGAAGTCTGGAAAAATGGCCTACAGCACAACAATTGACGGTTATAAACTAGGTTCAGATGGAGCTTGGATTAAGTAATTTCATGTGGGAAGGCGGACAGTTAGATGTCCGCCTTTTTTGAGGTTTAGGGGTATTTGATTTATAAAAAAATGGGTGATTTTTTAAGGGTGGATTTTCCAGATAATGTCTAATTAGCCAAAACCCTTTGAAAAATAGCCATAACTCCTTGAAAAGTAGCCAAAACTATCAAAAAAGTAGCCAAAACCCTCTGAAAAGTAGCCAAAACTCCACAAAAAGTAGCCAAAACTTTTTCCGAAGAAAAAACTCTCCTGGGATTTTGAACTTTTTGTGAAAATAAGATAAAATTTCGTCAAAATAGTCCAAAATTCGCAGGAATTCCTCATCAAGAATCGAATAGTATGAATGAATTTACTAAATAGAGGTGATTTTGGCTAATGATTAAACTGGATTTAGCAGTTTCTATTGAAATTCATCAGTGTATTGCGATCTTAAGAAGGATGTCAAAAATTGATCCCCTAAGACCGTTGATTGAGAGGGAATTAAAATGGCGGTTAAAAGGATATTATGGTGAAAAAGAAACACGTTTTTACCTTTCGTTCTTACCGGAGGATAAGTATTACATTTTTCGTGGCTTGCGTCTTCATGATAAAAAGGCATTTCAACTGGATTTGCTCATACTCTCACAGTACTTCGTGCTGATTGCTGAAATTAAAAATATTTCCGGTACGTTACGCTTTAAAAAAGGCTCCAATCAGGTCATAAAAGAGTATCAGGGCAAGGAAGAAGGAATTTCAAATCCAATTCAACAAGTAAAAAGGCACCATGTCCAGTTTCGTAATTGGCTCCGAAAAAAACACATCAAAAATTTACCAATTGAGTCAATCGCTCTGATTAGCAAAACCTCAACGATTATCGAAACAACTCCAGATAATATGCAAATTTATGACCACTTGATCTTTGGAGAGTCACTTCTTGATAAAATAAACGAACTTGAAAGGAAATATCAAGCTCCCCAGTTAAGCAAAAAGAAGCTAGATGATCTATCGGATTGCCTGTTAGCTGAGCACACGATTGCAATCCCTGACATTCTCCACCAGCACAATATCTTACCTAATAAGATTTCAACTGGCGTATGCTGCCCAAATTGTAATAAGCTTCCGATGATTTATCGTTCAGCTAATTGGCAATGTCCGATCTGCAAATTTCTTTCAAAGACTGCCCATATACCTGCGGTGGATGACTTTTTTCTTCTCTTAAGCCCTACGATGACTAGAAAGCAGTTCAAGGATTTCTTACATATTGATTCAGATGCCGTGGCGAAAAATCTCCTCCATTCGCTAAACCTGCCGTCTACCGGTACAAAACGAGGAACCAAATACCATCTCCCAAAAAACCGCATACTTTCCCCGCTCGTTGAAAAGGATATTAAAAAAGGGGAATTTTTCAAATGAAATTACTGCTTGCCTTAATCCTGGCCTTTCAAGCTCCACGAACACTCATCTACCCGCCGATTCCCAAACCCACACAGGAGACGATCGCGATCGTTCTTTTAGAAAAACCGCATACCGAGAAGGAAATTAATGAGCTCATCCGCCCGTTTAGGGATGTTAAACTCCGCCGTGTTTTTCGCGAGGCGATTACTGGTTTTTCTGTCCAAGGGAAATCACAGGCAATCGCGCGGCTTGCCGGGAATAAACAAATCCTGAACATCTCACCAGTCACCCAGTATCGAGTCCAAACCGAGGGAAGTGTCAAAATCATTGGCGGCGATGCAGTCCGCAGCATTTTTGATCAAAAAAATCAACGCCTGACTGGAAAGGGTGTGACGGTTGGGGTCATCGACACCGGCGTCGATTACACCCATCCAGACTTGAAAAAGAACTATGCCGGCGGCCACGATCTCGTTGACAATGACCGTGATCCAATGGAAACGAAGGTCCTTGGGCAGGCGACCATCCACGGTACCCATGTCGCCGGCATCATTGCGGCAAATGGAAAAATAAAAGGCGTCGCCCCTGAGGCCCAAATCGTTGCCTACCGGGCGCTTGGACCGGGCGGCGGCGGAACAACCGAGCAGGTGCTGGCAGCGATTGAGCAGGCCATTAAGGATAAAGTCGATATTGTTAACCTTTCGCTCGGGAACGATATCAACGGCCCCGACCTGCCGATTAGTCTTGCCCTCAACCGCGCCGTCGATAAAGGGATTGTCGCCGTGGCGGCATCTGGGAATTCCGGACCAAATGTCTGGACAGTCGGTTCGCCGGGGACGGCATCGAAGGCGATATCTGTTGGGGCCTCGACGCCGACGATGGAGATACCGTCTTTATTAATAGAAGGAAGCCGGAATCGATTGCGGATTCAGCCAATGGAGGGCTCAGCCAACTGGGCGCTTGACCGCTCGCTCGAGATTGTCGAAGGCGGGATTGGCAGGAAAACCGAATTGAATCAGGTGCAGGGCAAACTAGTCCTAATGAAAAGGGGAACATTAACTTTTTCGGAAAAGGCGGAAAACGCCCGTCAAGCGGGGGCGGCAGCTGTGCTAATCTACAATAATATGAGCGGGGGCTTCATGGGCAACCTCGATACGCAGAGTAGCATCCCTGTCGGTTCACTCTCGAAGGCTGACGGAGTTATTTTACAAAAAAAAATTAAGCAAGGGCTGTCGGCACGGGTCTTGGTCGCGGAAGAACGGGATCAGCTCGCTGATTTCAGCTCGAGGGGGCCGGTGACGGGGTCGTGGGAAATTAAGCCGGACATTGTCGCGCCGGGGGTGGCGATTAACTCGACGGTGCCTGGCGGCTATTTGAGCTTGCAGGGGACGAGTATGGCGGCGCCGCATGTCGCCGGGGCTTGCGCGTTGATTAAGCAGGCGCATCCGGACTGGACGCCTGAGCAAATCAAGGCAGCGTTGATGAACACGGCGAAACCGCTGGTAAAAACGGGCGGGGCCGATTCCTCCAAGGCAACGGTGACCGCAAAAACAGGGAGCTACTATCGCACCTTCGAACAAGGTGCTGGCAGGATCCAAGTGGATGAAGCGATCAAAACGGCGTCGCTCGTCACTCCGAGCAGTATCCAATTTGGAAAATTTAGCGATGAGCGTGACAGTCATAAGGCTGTTTTACATGTTGAAAATACGAGTGAGCGAAGCGCGCGCTATTCATTTACGATTCCGAACCGTGTTGACGGGCTGAGCTGGAGGTTCCCGCTCTCGTTCACCTTAGAACCGCACGAAGCAAAGGATGTTATGGTTGAGCTAAGGGTCGACCCGCAGATTTTTAAAGGGAAAATCCATGATGGCTATCTTAGACTGCAAGCTGGGGCGAGGACGATTCAAATCCCATATTTGTATGTGCTTGAGGAACCGGGCTACCCGAGGGTGATGGGCTTTGATTTTGCTGAAGCGGACAAACCGGGACAGTACAGGTATGAGGTCTATTTGCCGGGCGGGGCGGAAGAGTTTGGGATTGCCTTGTTTAACCCTGAGGATTACCGGTTTATTGGCTTCTTGGATACAGCGGTGAATGTGAAAAAGGGGCTGATCAAGCAGGACATTCCAAGTGAGCAGCTGCCGGCAGAGGGAACCTACCTTGTGAAGGTGTTTGCCAAGAAGGCGAACAAGGAGGATTTTATTGAAACGATGATCAAGATTGGTGAAAAAGTAGACTAGGCGGATGTCCTAGTCTTTGTTTACTTTACACAATTTGTGAAGAAATGTTCACAAAATCGACACAATTTAGCCATAAAATGTTGCGATTTTCCAATACAATTATAGTGTAAAACAGAATACGGTTTTGGAAGAAATTACGGGGTATAGATTGTGGAATAATTCACCTAAACGCATTGACATTGAAAGTTGCCTATTGTATGCTTACAAAGGGTGTAAAATGACAGGGTTTTCATGTTGTTTACCCTATGTTTAGGTGCTGGAAATACTATTTTTCAGCTATCCCGAATACCTCAAGTCCGCTTCATCAGTGTAGAAGTAATTTTCTTAATACTCGGATTGTTCGTTGGACTTACGGCAGGTATTGATTCCGAATCCGTCAATTCTTTTCAGGAGATTAAACCAACCATGCCGGAATATCAACTAATATTTTCAAGACTGCGAAGATGGATGTTTTTGTTATTATCTATTTATGTACTCGGCTGGGGGTTCACGTCTTATCAACCCGTCTTTCTGGGATTGGTTTTTGGGACGAGTTTGAGCCTTTTTAATTTGTGGTTAATGGTCCGAAAGATGGACAAGTTTGGCGAGTCGATTCAACAGGGGAAAAAGGTGCGCTCACTCGGATCTTTTTCAAGGTTTGCGACGGCGGCGCTGGCAGTTATGGTTACGATGATGTATCCAGACCAGCTTCACCTCATCAGTGTGGTTATAGGGTTAATGACATCCTATATTGTCATTATGATAGATTTTTTTATTCACAGCATTAAAAATACATAAAAAATTGGGGAAGCGAGGTGAATATTGTTGGAACACAAAGCTCCAATAGTAACATATTTTGGACTTAATTTTAATTTAGCTGACATGTTAATGATTACCATCGCAAGTGCAGTTGTCTTTTTAATTGCCGTTTTATCGACGCGTAAGCTGGCGATGAAGCCGACCGGCGTTCAGAATTTCATGGAATGGGTCATGGATTTCGTGAAGAACATCATTAACAGTACGATGGATTGGAAAACCGGCGGACGATTTCATGTGCTTGGAATTACCATGATGATGTATATCTTTGTCTCTAATATGCTGGGGTTGCCATTTTCAATCGTCATCAATGATACACTTTGGTGGAAATCACCGACTGCCGATCCAGGAATAACACTGACACTGGCGACATTGGTGGTGGGATTATCCCATTATTATGGAGTCAAAATGAAAGGGACAGCTGCCTACGGGAAAGAATTCTTTAAACCGTTTTGGTTCATGTTCCCAATCAAAATTATTGAAGAGTTTGCGAATACGCTGACTCTCGGTCTCCGTCTTTACGGAAACATTTATGCGGGTGAGATTTTACTAGGTTTACTCGCAGGCGGTCTTGCTACATCCGGAACTTGGGGTTGGGCTGCAGCAGCAGTACCAATGCTGGCATGGCAGGGCTTCTCAGTCTTTGTTGGTGCCATTCAAGCATTTATTTTCACCATGTTAACAATGGTTTACTTGTCTCATAAGGTAAGTACCGACCATTAATATAACTGTTCATCTATTTGAACAAAAAAATAAAATTATTTATACATTTTAAGGAGGAAAATTACAAATGGGTCTATTAGCAGCAGCAATTGCAATCGGTTTAGCAGCACTAGGTGCCGGTATCGGTAACGGTCTTATCGTATCAAAAACAGTTGAAGGTATCGCTCGTCAGCCAGAAGCTCGCGGTATGCTTCAAACAACAATGTTCATCGGGGTTGCGTTAGTTGAGGCGATTCCTATTATCGCGGTTGTTATCGCGTTCATGGTTCAAGGTAAGTAATCTAGAGTAACTCCGAGACCGATGGCGAAGATTTCTTGAGAACCTTCGCCATTCGTTTATATCTATATCCATCAGGTTAATGTTACAAACCCTGATAAAAGTTTTTCGAAAAATGACGATTGAAAATGATGGTTTTTTGTATATATAAAGGAACAACTCTTGAAGGGAGTGAACCCGAGGTGTTTACAAGCAGTCTAGTATTAGGTGCAGCAGCACATACCGGAGTTAATTGGGGCTCGATTCTTTTCCAATTAGTGATTTTTATCATATTGATGGCATTGCTGAAGAAGTTCGCATGGGGACCTTTGATGGGCATCATGAAAGAACGTGAAGAGCATGTGGCAAATGAAATCACATCCGCTGAAAAGAGCCGTAAAGAAGCTGCCGCTTTAGTAGAAGAACAAAGAAATATGTTAAAAGAAGCCCGCAATGACGCTCAAAGTTTAATTGAAGCAGCGAAAAAGCAAGGCGATCTTCAGCGTGAAGAAATCATTTCCGCTTCCCGCGCAGAAGCTGAGCGCATTAAAGAAGCCGCTAAGGTAGAAATTGAGCAGCAAAAAGAAAAAGCAGTTGCCGCGATTCGCGAACAAGTGGCATCATTGTCTGTCCTAATTGCTTCTAAAGTAATTGAGAAAGAATTGAGCGCAGCGGATCAAGACAAATTGATTAACGAATATATCCAAGAGGCAGGAGAAAAACGATGAGTAACTCCATGGTAGCAAAGCGCTACGCGTTGGCTCTTTTCCAAATTGCGAAAGAGACTCAAGCTCTTGGAGTAATAGAAGAAGACCTTCGTGCAGTGAGGGAAGTTGTCGGGTATCATCCTGAATTTAAAGCCGTATTAAAATCTTCGAAGCTTTCAGCTGATAAGAAAAAGGAAATTTTAAAACAGGCTTTTGCATCGGTAAATGTATATGTACTCAATACACTGTTAATCTTAATTGACCGTCATCGCGAGGATGAAGTCGCTGATGTGGCCAATGAGTTTATTGAACTGGCGAACGAAGCAATGGGTATCGCTGAGGCAGAAGTGCACAGTTACCGTGCCTTAACAGAGGAAGAGCGTGCTGCCCTATCTTCAGTTTTTGCCGCAAAAATCGGTAAGAAATCGCTGAAAATTGAAAATATCGTAGATTCCAGCTTGCTTGGCGGTCTCCGCCTTCGGATTGGAAATCGTATATATGACGGCTCATTGAGCGGTAAGCTCAGCCGTTTAGAACGTAAATTGTTAAGTTAAGATTTGAAAGATTAGGGGTGAAACTCATGAGCATCAAAGCTGAAGAAATCAGTGCCCTGATAAAAAAGCAGATTGAAAACTATCAGGCAGAAATACAAGTGACTGATGTCGGTACAGTTATCTCCGTAGGTGACGGTATCGCACGTGTTCATGGCCTCGACAATGTCATGGCTGGAGAACTTGTTGAATTTTCGAACGGCGTTATGGGTATGGCACAAAACCTGGAAGAAAATAACGTCGGTATTATCATCCTTGGACCTTTCACGGAAATCCGCGAAGGCGACGAAGTACGCCGTACAGGCCGCATCATGGAGGTTCCAGTTGGTGAGGGACTAATCGGACGTGTAGTTAACTCATTAGGACAACCAATCGATGGAATGGGTCCAATTAACACAACAAAAACACGCCCAGTAGAAGCGGTTGCTTCTGGCGTTATGGCTCGTAAATCTGTTCATGAGCCATTACAAACGGGTATTAAAGCGATTGACGCGCTCGTGCCAATCGGACGCGGCCAGCGTGAGTTAATTATCGGTGACCGTCAAACAGGTAAAACATCTGTTGCCATCGATACGATCATTAACCAAAAAGGTCAAGACATGATCTGTATCTATGTGGCAATCGGACAAAAAGAATCAACGGTGCGTGGTGCCGTAGAAACACTTCGTAAGCACGGTGCATTAGAGTACTCTATCGTTGTATCTGCATCTGCTTCACAGCCAGCTCCAATGCTATTCTTAGCACCATATTCAGGTGTTGCGATGGCAGAAGAATTTATGTACGCTGGCAAGCACGTACTGATCGTCTATGATGATCTATCGAAGCAAGCGGCTGCATACCGTGAACTTTCCCTATTACTTCGTCGTCCTCCAGGTCGTGAAGCCTATCCAGGGGATGTATTCTACTTGCACAGCCGCCTTTTAGAGCGTGCTGCAAAATTAAACGACACACTTGGTGCTGGTTCCATTACGGCATTGCCATTTATTGAAACACAAGCAGGTGACGTTTCTGCTTATATCCCAACAAACGTTATCTCCATCACTGATGGACAAATTTTCTTACAATCAGACCTATTCTTCTCCGGTGTACGTCCAGCGATCAACGCAGGTCTTTCCGTATCCCGTGTAGGCGGATCGGCGCAAATCAAAGCGATGAGAAAGGTTGCCGGTACACTCCGTCTTGACCTTGCTTCTTACCGTGAGCTTGAAGCATTTGCGCAGTTCGGTTCTGACCTTGATAAAGCAACACAAGCAAAGCTTGCCCGCGGTGCGCGTACAGTTGAGGTGCTAAAGCAGGACCTTCACAAGCCGTTGTCCGTAGGGAAGCAAGTGGCGATTCTTTATGCCTTAACACGCGGTTTCCTTGATGACATTCCATTAGAGGATATCCGTCGTTTTGAATCTGAATTCCATAATTGGTTAGACCACAACCGCAAAGAGTTGTTAGACCATATTGCAACCACGAAGGAACTTCCTTCTGATGACGATATGGCTTCTGCAATCAACGACTTCAAAAAGACGTTTGCAGTTTCCGAATAATAGGGTCTGACATTTAGTAAGGTCTGGTGTCAGGCACCATGTGAAAAATTCACATGGTGCCTGCAGCCGAGACTAGACATTCTTTGAATGAGGGTGGTGAGAACCTAATGGCATCATTACGCGATATAAAAAATAGTATTAATTCTACGAAAAAAATGAGTCAGATTACCAAAGCAATGGAAATGACTTCAGCCGCGAAATGGAACCGCGGTGTAATGAATGCAAAGGCATTCGTTCCTTACATGGAGAAAATCCAAGAAGTGACAGCGTCGATTGCGATTGGCTCAGGTGGTGTGAATCACCCGATGCTGCAGCACCGTCCTGTTAAGAAAACCGGTTATATAGTCATGACTAGTGACCGAGGTCTTGCTGGTGCGTTTAACAGTAACGTGATTCGCCGTGTCCATCAAGCAATTCAAAGCCGTCATAAGTCGAATGATGAGTTTGCTATCATTGCCATCGGCCGAGTGGCTCGTGACTTTTTTGTGAAGCGGGGCATGAATGTCATCCTCGAAATTGTCGGGATTTCAGATCAGCCTAACTTTGAAAGCATTAAAGACATTACGAGCGCGACCGTCGGTATGTTTACGGATGAAACATTCGATGAACTATATATTTATTACAACCATTATCACAGTGCGATTTCGCAGGAAGTGAGCGAGAAGAAACTTCTCCCGCTGTCCGATTTATCTAGTTCGCATAAGCTTATAAGCTACGAATTTGAGCCGTCAGCAGAAGAAATTTTAGAAGTTCTCCTGCCGCAATATGCGGAAAGCTTAATTTATGGTGCGTTATTAGATAGTAAAGCCAGCGAGCATGCCGCTCGGATGACTGCGATGAGAAACGCAACCGATAATGCGAAAGAAATGATCAAAAACTATTCTCTAATCTACAACCGTGCCCGCCAGGCAGCGATTACTCAAGAAATCGCCGAAATCGTCGGCGGTGCGGCAGCACTTGAATAGATAATTTTTTTTAAAAAAAGAAGAGCCCCGAGGCTTGGATTTGTTTGATAGAGTAAGTTAGGAGGGAAAACGATGAACAAAGGACGCGTTCTTCAGGTTATGGGTCCGGTAGTTGACGTGAAGTTTGACGGCGGCAATCTGCCTGCGATCTATAATGCATTGAAAGTTGTCAGTAAAGCGCATAATCAATCGGAAGTTGATATCAACTTAACTCTTGAAGTAGCCCTTCATTTAGGTGATGATACGGTTCGTGCGATTGCGATGGCTTCAACTGACGGTTTAACCCGCGGTATCGAAGTGGAAGATACTGGTGCGCCGATTTCGGTGCCAGTTGGTGATGTGACGCTTGGCCGTGTATTTAACGTATTAGGTGATGCGATTGACTTAAAAGAGGATGTACCGGCTAGTGCCCGCCGTGATTCGATTCACCGTGATGCACCAACATTTGAAGAGCTTTCTACTGAGGTAGAAATTCTTGAAACTGGTATTAAAGTAGTAGACCTGCTTGCCCCATATATTAAAGGTGGAAAAATCGGCCTCTTCGGTGGTGCCGGTGTAGGTAAAACCGTTTTAATTCAGGAATTAATTAATAACATCGCTCAAGAGCATAGCGGTATTTCTGTTTTCGCCGGTGTTGGTGAACGTACACGTGAAGGAAATGACCTTTACCACGAAATGACAGATTCTGGCGTTATTAAGCAAACAGCGATGGTTTTCGGACAAATGAACGAGCCGCCAGGTGCGCGTATGCGTGTTGCCTTGACTGGCTTGACAATGGCTGAATATTTCCGTGATGAGCAAGGACAAGACGTGTTATTGTTCATTGATAATATTTTCCGTTTCACGCAAGCAGGTTCTGAGGTTTCTGCGCTATTAGGCCGTATGCCTTCAGCGGTAGGTTACCAGCCGACACTTGCTACGGAAATGGGTAAATTAGAAGAACGGATTACGTCTACGAATAAAGGATCAGTTACATCAATCCAAGCGATTTACGTACCAGCCGATGACTATACGGACCCGGCTCCGGCTACGACTTTCGCTCACTTAGATGCAACAACAAACCTTGAGCGTAAGCTTTCTGAAATGGGTATCTACCCTGCGGTGGATCCATTAGCATCGACTTCTCGTGCCTTGTCGCCTGATATCGTTGGCGAAGAGCATTATGAGGTTGCACGTCAAGTACAATCTACTTTACAAAAATATCGTGAGTTACAGGATATTATCGCCATTCTTGGTATGGATGAACTTTCTGATGATGATAAGTTAGTCGTACTTCGTGCGCGCCGTATCCAGTTCTTCTTATCGCAAAACTTCCACGTGGCTGAGCAGTTTACTGGCCAGAAGGGTTCGTATGTACCTGTTAAAGAAACAGTTAAAGGTTTCAAAGAGATTCTAGAGGGTAAATATGATCACCTGCCAGAAGATGCATTCCGTTTGGTCGGCCGTATTGAAGAAGTGGTTGAAGCCGGAAAACGCATGGGTGTAGAAGCCTAAGTACGCCAGGAGGGTAAAAAATGAAGACGATTAAAGTCAGTGTTGTTACTCCCGATGGCCCGGTGTATGAATCAGATGTGGAAATGGTGAGTACGAAAGCTCAAAGTGGTGAGCTTGGCATTCTACCTGGACACATTCCGATGGTTGCTCCGCTTCAAATTGGTGCGGTCCGTCTTAAAAAAGAGGGCAATATGGAATTTATCGCGGTCAGCGGCGGATTTTTAGAGGTTCGTCCTGATCAGGTAACGATTCTTGCGCAATCAGCGGAAACAGCTTCTGAAATTGATGTAGAACGTGCCTTAAGAGCGAAGGAACGTGCAGAGCAGCGAATGCGCGATCAGAAGGCCGAGCATATCGACTTCCGCCGTGCTGAGCTGGCACTGCAGCGCGCCATCAATCGCCTCGCCGTATCGGAAAGACGAATGTTATAGTTTATAAAAATAAAACCCCTCTAGCGGCAGCTTTGTCGCTTTGAGGGGTTTTTTGTTGTGGTGTTGGAGGGGAATGTGAGTCAGGGAAGCAGAGTTCGTGTAGGGGTTTTTAGCATATTCATGATGTTTAAGGTACGTGTGCCAGGCATAATGCCTGGCTATTTGAGTAGGTTTGTGGGTGGAGTTTAGGACGTGGAGAGGAAAAGGGGAAAAGCGGACAGTAAATGACCGGAAGTGGAGAGTAAAAGGGGAAAAGTGGAAAGTAAATCGTCGGAAGTGGAGAGTAAATGAGGAAAAGTGGAAAGTAAATCGTCGGAAGTGGAGAGTAAAAGGGGAAAAGCGGACAGTAAACTTTCAGAACCGGACAGTAAAATGTCCAAAGTGGAGAGTAAATGCAAAAGGTCCTTCAAAAAAGGTCATTTAAATGGTTTTAAGGAAAGGAATACGTTATAAAAAGATCCTAATAATTAGATGATGGTGTGGAAGTTGGCCAGAGCCAGTCTTGCGACTGGCTATTTGAGTTGTTTGTGGATGGAATTTAGGGAGTGGAGAGTAAAAGGGGAAAAGCGGACAGTAAATCGTCGGAAGTGGAGAGTAAATGAGGAAAAGTGGACAGTAAACTCTCAGAACCGGACAG
>NZ_LDNB01000012.1 GCF_001026695.1 Neobacillus vireti | reverse complement strand
TTGCATGTATTAGGCACGCCGCCAGCGTTCGTCCTGAGCCAGGATCAAACTCTCCAATAAGATGAGACTAACCATCACGGGATGTTTTACCCCGTGATGGTTAGTCGAATCAATCGGGCATTTACAGGCAGTTTATCCGATAGGATATTACTGCCGGTTAATCGCGAGAAAGTTGATTAGCTCATTTGTTACGTTGGCTTAGTTTCATAAATGAAACTAAAAAATATTGTTTGTTGACGTTTTTGTTTGTTTAGTTTTCAAAGAACAAAACTTCTACTATCCCGCCTGCTAATCTATCAATTAGCGGCGTTTATTATCATAATAATATTTAATCACCTTGTCAAGCTACTTTTTTTAAAAATGATTGCTTATTAATTCAGCAAAAATTTATCATTTCGTAACAGCGACATTGACTATCATACTATCCCAAATCACTTTCGTCAACAACTAATTTTGTGCTATTCGAATTACTTCCCTAAATCCTTTCTCAAAGCTAATGTCACAATTTATTCTCTGGTTATTACATATAAAAGCTTATAAACTACAAAATAGAAAGTAAAGTTTTTCTAAGACTAAATGAATTCAATGAGGTGCGTTAAAAGTGAAACAAACTGTTGTTCAAACCATTGCTGTCACCTTTTTTACATTAGTTATGGCCTATGCTTTGAATACCTTCCTAATTCCCCACAAAGTCTTAACTGGTGGAATTGCCGGAGTAGCAATCATCATTAATAATTATCTTTCTATTAACACCGGCTGGATTATACTGGCTATTAATCTTCCATTATTTATTATTGGCTATATTCATTTAGGAAAAAAGTTTATGTTCTTAACTGTTTATTCTGTCATTCTATTGTCAATTTCAATGAAACTGATTCCTATCCATGCTTTTAGCGAAGACATCTTATTATCCAGCGTATTTGGCGGTGTACTGTTCGGATTAAGCGTTGGAGCCAATATTCGTGTCGGCGCTTCAGCGGGCGGCGTCGATATCATTAGTTTAATTTTAGCAAAAAAGAAGGATGTGTCAGTTGGCTTTATCATAACTTGTTTGAATTTTGCTATTGTTTTCGTATCGGCACTAGTATTTGGTGTAGACAAAACACTTTATACGCTTTTTGCCATCTTTGCGTCTGGCAGGGCAGTCGATGCCGTTCACACGAATCATACAAAACTAACAGTCACGATTGTTACCGATAAATGGAGAGAATTGAATGAAGCGTTACTGAAATTGCATCCCCGCGGGATTACGATGACAGATGCCGAGGGCGTTTATTCTCATCATCCTAAAAAAGTTTTAACTACCGTTATCACAAAATATGAATTAGCGGAAACGAAAGAAACGATTAAAAAAAATGACCCCAGTGCATTTGTCCATATTACAAAAGCGATAGAAGTAATGGGAAAATTCCGCAGAGATTAAGAAAAGGTTAATTTCCTTATTTTACGGCAAAAATACTAGTGTAATTAAAATAAAAGGAGATGCCGCTACTATGACATTCATTCAGCCGAGAAATGAGGATGACATTGGATCTGTCAATCCTGCCGGCCAAGACGAACTAGAGAATTCGAGGCAAAAGGAGAAAACACCAGAATTCGATGTATTCGGTACCGCTCTTAACGATATTTAGGTTTAAAAAAATTCCTTTACAAAAAGAGAGTCCTCTCTTCTTGCAAAGGATTTTTTTATCTTTTTATAGCCTTTAACACGATAGCTTCCCCTTGAAAGGAAATCACTTGTTTATTTTCAATCACAATTCTAAACTTATCTTTTACTTTTTGGGAAGCAGCAAGGATGTGCTCAGATAATTTGTCCATTTCACTTTGAGGTAAATTCATCCGCTTACACCATGATTCAAAACGGAAGTTTTTTTCAAAACGATGCCACTCGCTAATTTCAAAACCAGTTAATTCAAGCATCCGAAGCCATTCGGTTTTTTTCCAGGCCCGAAAGTGACTGTGATCCCGCCATTTTTCAATTGTGTTATAAAATAGATCATAATCATCATCTTCGGGTACAACGTTGTCATCAAGCAAAAATTGTCCATTGGATTTTAAAACACGATGGACCTCTTCGATAAATTTATTTACATTCGGGAAATGATGCGGGGCAATCCTGCAAGTCACAATCGCAAATGCTTCATTAGCAAAAGGGAGTTGTTCAGCATCAGCTTTTTTGAAATCGACATTTTGATGGCCATTTTCGCTAATAAATGTTTCGGCCACCCGCAACATTTCAGGCGTTAAATCTACCGCGGTTACTTTTTTTACTAAAGGAGCAAAGACGTTTGCCGTGTGTCCGCCGCCTGTAGCTATATCGAGCAGCTCTTCCTCCCCATTAATCGTCGCCATCTGCACTAACTTTAGTAAGTCCTTCCCATCTTTATGAACCTTGCTGCTGACATAGGAAGCCGCATTTTTTCCAAATTGTTGCAGTACGTCATTTTTGATATCCATGTTCAATCACTCCCTGAAATTTCCTTTGTATTGTAACTATAAAACAGAAATTACAGAAAGAAAATTACGGGTTTTTAATTATTTAACATAAGAAAAAGTTATCGGCATAACTATTGGATTTCCAAAACAACCGGACAGTGATCACTTCCCATTACATCGCAATGAATGTCAGCTTTTTTTAGTCGCTCTATTATTGATTCCGATACAATAAAATAATCAATCCGCCAGCCAATATTCCGCTCGCGCACCTTATTCATGTACGACCACCACGTATAGGCTCCTTCTTGATTTGGATAAAAATGGCGATAGGTATCCACAAAGCCATTAGACAGCAAGGCGGTCATTTTTCCTCGTTCTTCATCAGTAAACCCTGAGTTACCAACATTGGACTTTGAATTTCGCAAGTCGATTTCTTGATGTGCGACATTCAAGTCCCCGCAAAGAATAACCGGCTTCACGGCATTTAATTCTTGCAAATGCTTAAGAATGTGCTCTTCCCATTCAAGACGATAGCCGATTCTGGCTAAATCTCGTTGTGAATTCGGTGTATAGACATTGACAAGGAAAAATTCAGGAAACTCTAGCGTGAGGATTCTTCCTTCCATCTCACTTTCATTCGTGCCTACACCATATTTGACAGAAAGTGGTTCAATCTTTGTAAAAACAGCCGTACCGGAATACCCTTTTTTCACAGCATAATTCCAGTATTGATGATATCCTTCAAGCTCAAGGCTAATTTGACCTGCTTGTAATTTCGTCTCTTGAATACAGAAAATATCTGCATTTACTTCCTGAAAATAATCCAAAAATCCCTTCTTCACGCACGCTCTGAGGCCATTTACGTTCCAAGATACTAGTTTCATTTTTTTCGATTCCTTCTCCCTTACTGTATAAAAGATTAATAGAAAACATTTTATCAGATTTTTGACAAACAGCAAAAAAAAGCAGCTTGCGGCCGCCCTTTAATGTGGAATAAAATACTTTTCAGTTAATCTTCCTGAAAAAAGTTCTGAGACGGGAACAATTTTGATGTTCCGCTTTTCAAACTCTTCCTTTGATTGAAAAATACCAATCGAACATACTTTACCAGTTACACCAACATGGCCAATCGCAATTCCTGTGCCTTTTATTTCGGTTACCCTTGCTAAGCGGATCATCTGTTTTCGAACATAGGAAGACGAGGAGATATCATCAAGGAATACATCTCTTTTTAATAATGGTACCCCAAGTTCTTTCGCAATTTCGGGGAATTGTGATTTTGGACTTGTGCCGCTATCGATAATATAAAGATTTTTTTCCTTTGCCACTTCTACAATTGCACGGACAATTTCTTTGTTTTCAACGGCACGAGACCCCATATGATTGTTAAGCCCGACAGCATGTGGGACAGTCTTGATTGCCTCGTTAACGCGCTGTTTAACTTCTGTAGGAGAAAGGTCCACTGTTATCGGCTTTGGTCCAAGCCAAGATCGTTTCCCTCGTTTTGGCTCCATCGGCAAGTGAATCATGACTTCAAAACCATTTTTATGGGCCCATTCGGCGTGTTCCCTCGAGTTATCAGAGAATGGCATAACCGCAGCGGTAATTGGAATGTCGCCTTCTAAAAAGTCGCGTACACCACCGGTACCGCCGCCAAAGTCGTCAATGATAATCGCAGCTTTAAATTCTTTCGTTTCACTATTTTCAGCAGCATTTACTTGAAATGTTATCAAAAGCATTGGAATAAACACGAACAAAAACCTTTTCATAATTACCTCCAAAAGTAATATTTTCAAGTTAATTTGCCCACAATATGCTGCATAAATTCTAAAGTGGATATAAAAAAGGGAGCTATTTCAGCTCCCTTATTCTTACTTATTCAGCATCAAAAACCTTAACTTCTACCATTTTGTCGCCATTTCTCATTGACTTTGCAGCTTCTAAACCAGATGTCACTTGACCAAACACGGTATGAACCCCGTTTAAGTGCGGCTGTGATTCATGGACGATGAAGAATTGACTTCCACCTGTGTCTTTTCCTGCATGAGCCATTGATAAGGCCCCAGGAATATGTTTGTGTGGGTTTCCTTCTGTCTCACATTTAATTGTGTATCCTGGACCGCCAGTTCCACGGCCTTCTGGGCATCCACCTTGGCTAACAAAGCCAGGAATAACACGGTGGAAGGTTAATCCATCGTAGAAACCTTTGTTAACTAATGTTTCAAAATTCTCTACTGTACCAGGTGCTTCATTTGGAAATAAATCAAACTCAATCTTATCTCCGTTTTCCATTAATATGTATCCTTTTTTCGCCATCTCCAACACTCCTTATGTAAAAAATCATTTTAATCATACACTTTTCAATAAAGAAAAGAAAGCATTGGCACTTTTGACCATTATATTTTCACGGTGATTGTGATAAAATATTCATAAGGCTCCCTTCCGAACATTCGCTTGTTGCGGGACACTTAACCACTGTACGGACGGAAGGGAGCCCCCAACAAAAAGCCAAGACAACGTCCTGGCTTTTTGTTTTATTTATCTAGCCATTGATAAAATCCAGAAATAATCGAAAAAAACAGGAAGTATCCAAAAAACGTATAAAGATGCTCCCACTGATCAGAGTGAACAAAGAATCCAACCTCTTCCGCGAATTTTTCAAAAATGGGCATTAATAAGCTGGCAAATAAAATTAGACCCGCCTTTCCCCATTTATTCACCTGTGAAGTGAAATAAACAAAAACAAGCACGAAAAGAGGAAGTCCAAGGAGTGTAAAAGCAATATTTACGGAAAAGATCTCAGGGAGGGGTCTTACCGGAAACTGATACATCTTCTTCCCGACAAAATAAAGGTCTAAATACGTCCCAAGTAAGGTGCCAAGAATCATACATGCAAAATAATTCTTATTCCAAAAAGTTAATCGTTTTTTTAGCAAGGGCTGCAACCTCGAGCCGTTCAATTGTTTTACAGTATTCATTTCTTATCTCCCCATTTACCTGTTCGTTATCCTCTACTAAATAATCCACAACCCGCCAGTCATCAAACCAATCCCCTTTTTCCGCTTCCAACTGGATGACATTTTTCCAGGCATTTTCTAGTTTTGGACTATAAAATCTTTTTGCGCCCTTTCTAAGCTGGCATGCTTTTAATCGAATCGGATAGGTGAAGCCTGGAAGTCCTTCCTTAATATTATTAAAGAGATGCGGCCAGTAATCTTTTCTTGAACCCGTATGCGGATGGCTTTTGGCCCACTCTACAACCCCCCTTAGAAAATCCTTATTTTTAAAGAGGATAGAATATAACCTTTTCCCAAGTAAAATCCGCTCGTTTACTGATTCAAATTGATGAAGTGTCTGCCCCGCTAGTTCCCCGTCTTCATACGGAAAAAGAATGTGATTAAAAGACAGCCAGTCCTGGAGCATAAATTCAATTTTATTTAATACTTCCTTTTGATAAACCGGATGCTGCACAACTCTTTTTTCCAAGTAGCTTTGTTCATTGATGACCAAGGCAATACAAAGAATATAAGTATCTTGGTTTCTCCAAAAATGGTTCCAAATAGTCTCCATAAACGTTGAGATGTTTAAATAAGATAATAAGTAAAACAAGGGTTTCTTTTGTTTTAGGCTTTCCTTGTACAGAAAGAATTGTGGATAGACGTCTTGAAATATCAGCCAATTGCCGCGCTCTAAAAAGTTAAAAAACGAGTTCCGCTCCTTTTTCGACAGCAACCGAGTAAGAAACTCCCCCTTTAAATCAGTCATATTCCAGCCGCCATTCCGGGAAACCATATGCCCTAAAAATGCCCATTGAATTTCTGGATACTGCAGATAAAAATCCAAATAGGCTTTCGTTCTCGTAACGTTGTTTACATTATGTTCCGCGGTCATCGTTCTTATTTTTTCCAATAACTTCCGATCACTCAAAGTTAAATGATGGGAGGTAACAAAATTGTTGCTGCTTTTCTTCTTTAATTCATCCCTTATTCCTTCAAGTGGTGTTTTTTCGTGACTTCTCGCAAAAAAAATGATAGTTTCCCCCCTTTATGAATTCTCCTTGCCTAAAGGGAATATGTATGAATAGAGAATACTTTTTGGAGAGGAATGATTACATAAGATGTTCGGTACAAGAAAAGGCATGGATTGGATCATTAACGTGCTTAGAAAAGACCAATCTCCCGACGGCTCTTGGAGTTATCCATTTGATACTGGCATTTCAACAGATGCTTATATGATTATTTTATTACGGACCTTGGAGATAAATGATGAGGAATTAATTCAAGGGCTTACAAAGCGAATATTAAGCAGACAGGAAAAAAACGGGGCTTGGAAATTATTTTTTGATGAAGGTGATGGGAATGTAACGGCAACCTTGGAGGCCTATTACGCCCTCCTTTATTCAGGATATTACTCGAAAAATGACAAACGGCTCCGGACAGCGAAAAAATTTATTTTAGCTAATGGAGGGATTAAACAGGCTAGCACGTATACAAAAATCATGCTCGCTATAACTGGACAACAAAAATGGCCGACATTTTCCCCGTTTCCGATTGAAGTGATTCTATTACCAGAGGTGTTCCCGCTCAATTTCTATTCCTTCTCTGTTTTCGGGAGAGCAAACTTAACACCAATCATGATTCTTGCTGATAAAAAATTATCAATCAGGACGTCTCTCAGTCCGGACCTCTCAGAATTACATCTACACCGGGATGAGGAGGACTCATGGATTCGCTCCACCGAAATGCGGTCGTTGTTATCTTTTCTCGACGATGGTGTGAAAAGTTTAATTGGCATACCTAAAGAACTTCGGCGGTTAGCGATCGAGCGGGCGAAAAAGTATATGCTCGATCACATTGAAGCAGATGGGACCTATTACAGTTATTACAGCTGCACCTTTTTAATGATCTTCGCCTTGCTGTCGTTAGGATATAAGAAAACCGACCCTGTCATCTTAAAGGCAATAGAGGGTATAAAATCGATGAAATGTGAGATCAACGGTTTGCCACATATGCAGTATACAACAGCTAACGTCTGGAACACTTCATTAATAGGCTTTGCCCTGCAAACAGCGGGTATCCCAATAACAGACCCGATGGTGGTGAACGCCAATCGTTACCTCCTCGACCGGCAGCACCATAAATTCGGCGATTGGGTGATTCATAATCCCAATAGTCTACCAGGCGGGTGGGGCTTTTCCAACGTGAACACCATCCTGCCTGACGTTGATGATACCACCGCATCTCTCAGGTCGATTGCGAGAATCGTTCCAACCGAACTTGCGGCCTGGGAACGGGGAATCAATTGGACGTTTTCGATGCAGAACGATGACGGCGGCTGGCCGGCGTTTGAAAAAAATGCGGATTCAAAGCTGATTGAATTTTTACCGCTTGAAGAAGCTGAATTCCTCCTGATGGACCCATCATGTGCCGATCTTACCGGAAGAACGTTAGAGTTTTTCGGAAATTATACCAACCTCTCAAGAGACCACACAGCAATTAAAAAAGGCCTCAAATGGCTGATGAAGGACCAAAAGCGCGATGGTTCTTGGTATGGGCGCTGGGGCATTTGTTATCTTTATGGAACATGGGGCGCTGTAACAGGACTATCAGCTGTTGGGGTACCGAACAGTAATCCAAGCATTCAAAAGGCGGCCGGCTGGTTACGAAGCATCCAAAACGAGGATGGCGGCTGGGGTGAATCCTGTCATAGTGACAGTGCGAAAAGGTATATACCGTTACGCACGAGCACTTTAACCCATACCTCGTGGGCGCTGGATGCCTTGATAACGATGTCAGAAAAACCAACATCTGAGATTCGCAAGGGAATTCAATATTTATTAGATTCTCTCGATAAAGATGATTGGACCACTGCCTATCCAAAAGGGCAAGGCATGGGCGGCGCCTTTTATATTCACTATCACGGCTACCGCTATATTTTTCCACTACTGACCTTAGCACACTTTCAGAAAAAATTTGAACAAAAAGAAAAAACAGCGACGGTTTAGTGACTCCGTCGGTGTTTTTATTTTGAGATTATAGTCGTTAACTGCTTATAGATTTCGACCATTTCCTCGAGCCGCATCCTAACTAACCCGCTTGAAGATGGAGCTACAAAGTCAATCGTCCCTGGCACAACCGATTTTGCCTGGGCTCCCCAAGGAACTGTTTTACGGCCGCTATATTGTTGATAAACTCCTTTTCCGACAAAACAAACGACCTTTGGCATAAAACGTTGGATCTTCTCCTTTAAAACCTCTCTTCCCTCTAGGTATTCTTCTTTTGTAATTTCATCGGCTGCCTTCGTTGGTCTTTGAACGATATTAGAAAATCCAAATCCCAAGCCTAATAGCGTTGCATCCTCATTTGGCTCATACTTACGGTCCGTCAAGCCCGCATTGTAAATAATTTTCCAGAAGCGATTATTGGGATTTGCATAATGATGACCAAGTTCACTGGAACGAATACTTGGGTTGAAACCAACAAATAAAATCTGTAAACCTTCTTTTAGATGATCACTGATCGGGTTCATATTTTCTCCTTCTTTTCTGCCAAAAAGGCTTTCTATTTATTTTACCCTATTCAGGGTGTGGATTGAGGAAATAACAGATCTTACTATTTAGAAACACTCCTCGCCTATACTGCGAGGAGCGTTCTTTCTTAAACGAATTCTTCTAACTGCAGGTAAAGATATTCACATTCACTTTCCCTTAGCTCGATTTCATGATAAATTCTTTGTAGCGAATCCAATTCATTTTCAGCTTCAAGCTGTTGTTTTAACTTATGAATTTCCGCTTCGATTTTCTCTATCTTGTCTTCAATATTATTTATACTTAATTCTTCTTCCACTTTCCTCACTTTTTGCGGCTTGATTTTATTTTGTACAACCCGTTCAATCGGCTTTACCTCAAGCTCATTCAACTTTCCTTTTGCCCAATCATAATTTCCAGCGAAGCAGTGAACCGTCCCATCCTGTAGCCAATAAATTTTGTTAAACAGTTTATTGAGAAAATAACGGTCATGGGACACGGCTAAAATCGTGCCATTGAATTGTTCTAGGGCATCCTCGAGTACTTCACAGGAATCAATATCTAAGTGATTAGTTGGTTCATCCAAAATTAGCAGATTGATATCCTGGTACATCAATTGCGCAAGTCGCAGCCGCATCCTCTCGCCGCCGCTAAGCTGGTTTACCTTACGAAACACTGCTGGACCGTAGAATAAAAATCGTGCTAAAATATGACGGGCCTCTCCTTCATTTACAACAACTTCAGAGCGAAATACGTCAATGAGTTGTTCATCGCCAATATCCTCGAATACATGCTGTGATAAATAGCCAGCCTTTACATTACTTCCAACCCTTACGACTCCACCATCTACTTCGCATTCTTTAAGAATAATTTTTAAAAGTGTGGATTTTCCTGTACCGTTTTCACCTACTATCGCCGTTCGTTCCCTATATTGGATAAGCATATTCACATGGTCAAATAAGGTTCGACTTCCAAAGCGCTTCAAAACATCTTCAAGTACGATCACATCTTTGCCGCTCCGATCATGCGCTTCAAAATCAATCGCCATTTTTTTAACAACGATTTTTGGACGATCAAGTTTTTCAATGCGATCAAGTGCCCGCTGCATATTAGTTGCTCGTTTATGAAGTGCTGCACTTGGTGGATTCGCGCGATTTGCCCAGTCCCGCAGCCGCTTTATAGCTTCTTTCATCTTTTTTATTTTTCGCTGTTGTTCTTGAAATTCCTGAAATTCGCGTAAAAGTTTTTCCTCTTTCTCCTTTACATAGCCGCTGAAATTCGAATGGTACAAATCAATTTCCCCATCCTCCATCTCCAGCACTTTTGTTACGACCTCGTCTAAAAAGTAACGATCATGGGAAATCAAAATAATTGTCCCTTTGTAGTCTTTAAGAAAAGAACCCAACCATTCAATCGCCATTAGATCGAGGTGATTAGTCGGCTCATCCAGTAATAGTAATTCTGGATTTTTTAATAAGCTTAACCCAAGCCCGACCTTCGTTTTTTCTCCACCACTTAAGGTGGAAAAAGTTTTATCAAGAAGGCTGGTAATATTCAAACCGTTAGCTATCCGATCTAATTGCGCGTCCATTTCATAGCCGCCATTAAGGATGAAATCATCCTGGAGTTTTCCATATTGCTCCATTAATCTTTGCAGCAAATCAGGTTCCAATTCATGCCCCATTTCCCTTTCCAATTTTCGCAGCATCGTTTCCGTTTCTGTCAACTGTTCAAATGCTGTTTTTAAAACTTCCTTGGCAGTTAAATCATAAAAGTCAGGAATCTGTGCTAGATAGCCAATTTTCAGACCCTTTTTCCAATGAATAACCCCTTCGTCTACGGCTTCCTGATTGGCTAACAGTTTTAATAATGTCGTTTTTCCGCCCCCGTTACGACCGACAAGCCCAATCCGGCTCCCTTCTAGCACATCAAATGACAAATCTTTAAGAATAATATTACCGCCAAAAGATTTTGCTATATGATTCACACTACAAACAATCATGTTCATTCTCCTCACAAATTTAAATTAAAATGAACATCTCTCCAACGTAAAATAAGCCGCAGGCATCATTAATAACCCGCAGCTTGTAAATTTGAGCATGAAAAAAGAGTGCATGGACGCACTCTTTACATACCTAATTATAGTGGGTAAAGAGATGTGTTATCGTTCTATATTCACATTGAAGTTTCGAAAAAAGGGCAGACTTCCCCCTTTGAGAACTTCATCATGAAAAATTGCACGATAAATAGTAAGGGCTTCAAGCCACTGTAAGCGTGCAAAAATAGAACGTTTCATCTCTTACCCACCTCCGTTTCCAAATAAGTTAGTTTCATTGTAAATATATCCGGTATAGATTGCAAGACCATTTTGGTTGAATAATCTAATATTTCACATTAAAAAAAGCGAACTTCTTCAGTTCGCCCTTTCATTTATAACCTTATTTAAATATTTGAAATCAGGCCCCTTTATTAGCAGACAATTTCCCTATTAAAGTAATCAATTTACCGTCACGGTACACTTCAAATTTGATTGCATCACCGGTCTTCACTTTTGAATATAAAAATTTTCGTAATTCCGATGAATTAGCTATTTTCGTTCCATTCATCGAAACGATGACATCTTTCGGCTGGAATCCCGCCCGGGCTGCTGTCGAATTTGGATCAATATTCATCACCAGCACACCCTTTACGTTGTCAGGAAGGTTTTGCCAATAAACTTGCGGAACTTGATCAAGATCGGCTAGGCCGACACCAAGATACGGTCTGTCAACTTTGCCACTCTTGATTAATTGGTTCACGATGGGAAGCAGATCATTACTAGGAATCGCAAAACCTAATCCTTCGACACCACTCTCGGAAATTTTCAAACTATTAATGCCAATTACTTGCCCCTGTGGATTAATTAATGCGCCGCCGCTGTTTCCAGGGTTAATTGCTGCATCCGTTTGAATTACATTTGTATCCCAGTTTCCTGCCGATGTCGAAATCGCTATGCTGCGGTCGACGGCACTGACAATTCCCTGTGTAACTGTTCTAGAAAGGTTAAGGCCAAGCGGGTTCCCAATCGCAAAAACCTGATCCCCGGGGCGAAGTTTCGATGAATCCCCAAATGCGGCTGTTGAAGTCACATATTTTGCATCAATTTTTAAAACAGCAAGATCAGTTAAGGCGTCTGTTCCAACCACTTCTGCCGTTGTTTTTTGACCGTCATATAAAGAAATCTCCAGTTTCGAAGCGCCCTCGACTACATGATTATTGGTCGCAATATAGGCAATATCATTGTTTTTTTGAAAAATAATCCCTGATCCAGAACCTGCCTGCACACTTTGCCCTGAACTAGAATTTCCCCAAATATCGTTATTTTGCTGCTGCTGGAAATTAACAACGCCAACAATTGCCTTAGATACTTTTTCTACGGTATCAGCAATCGAACCAGAAGATGCCATTGTTGGCTGCGCTGAAACTGGCTTTACTGAATTATCAGAACTGCTCGCCACTTGATTCTCCGCATTCGGATAAAAGCTTTTTATGTAATCCGTATGCGGAAGAATTGTTAACGTCAATACAGAGCCAATCACACCGGCTGCAAGTGTAGAAGCAAATCCTTTTAGATTCCGTTTTTTAGGTTTCTTTTGCACAACCTCGTTCGTTGTTCGGGTTTGTTCGATACCTGGCGGAACAGCTGCTTCCTCTAATCTATCCGATTTTGTTGGCTCTTCACTCTTGTCTGTATTGATCGAATCGACTGCCTCGACAGTAAACTCAGCATCGACGGCATGCCTATTTCCCCCATCATTCTCGAAATCGTTTGTATCATTAGAAAATGCTTCTGTACTGCTGCTATCAGTTATCTCAGATGAATTTGTTTGATCTTTTTCGAATTCATTTTCATTTTTATAATCCATCTTCATCAATCTCCTTTAAGTTTGCTAGTAGTAGTTCTTAACTATCCCTACTATAACCGACAAATCTTAACAAACTATTAACAAACTTTAACGACTTTAGGAAAAAAATAAGAAAACTTTGTAATTAGCATGCAAAAAGCCGCAGGCTCCAACCCACGGCTTTCAGGTAATTATTTATTCTTAATTCGGATGACAAATTTCGTTCCTCTTCCCTCTTCACTAGACACTTCAATGTCGCCGTTATGAAGGAGAACTAATTGTCTTACAATCGACAACCCCAGTCCAAATTCACCATAGGGATTACTAGTCCTTGAGATATCTGCTTTATAGAAGCGACGCCAAATGTTTTCAATTTCAGTTGAATTGATTCCAATTCCGGTGTCTTCCACCTCGATAATCGTATCGTTCTGCTCGGTTCGCCCCCGCAGCCAGATGGTCCCGTTTTCTGTAAATTGAATACTATTTTTGGTGATGTTAATTAATATTTGCACAAGGCGATCATAATCGGCGTTCACCATTACATCTGGTGCGGCCTCAACAACAATTTGATTATTCTTCTCTTCTGCCTGGAGCATCAATTGTTCCTGAATGATTTCCAGCACTTCCAAGAGCTGAATTTCTTCTTTAAAAAGCTGGATTTGATTCGATCGGATTTTTTCATAATCTAGGTTTTCATTGACAAGGCGAATCAACCTTTTTGCTTCGTGGCTGACTAAGTTGATGCCCCGCTCTTTGTCTTCTTCGGAAATCATGTTATTCTTCAATCCTTCAACGACACCGCTAATCGTCGTTAACGGTGTCCGCATCTCATGTGACACATCGGCCATAAACTGCCGCCGGCGATTTTCTAGACTCTCAATTTCCTCCATTGAGGCGTTAATTTTATCGACCATATGATTAAAATCATTGGCTAATTCACCGATTTCGTCAAAATTGGAGGAATTTACCTTCACGTGATAATTTCCCTCAGAGACGAGTGACGTAGCATCACGGAGCCGTTTAATCCGATGGACATGAATTCTCGATAAATACCAGCTTTGGAAAAAAGAAACACCGAAGCCAATCAAGATGGTATACAATAAAAATTTATTAATTTGTTGTATCATGTTACTTGATCCACTAATCGGTGAAGTTAATAGTACACCGCCATAAAAATTGCCGTTATTAACATAAGGTAATACTACAAATGTAACACCTTCTTGACCAAAACTTTTATAATCAATTGGGATAATCAGTGTTTTTCCTTTTGTCACCAAATCCCATTGATCAGGAGACAACTGCTTAATATCCGGTCCTTTTTTTTTGACCAAATATAAGCCATCCTGATCGAACAAAGTAAAGCTCATATTTCTCGCAGCTAACACATTAGTATATTGATTTATTATCTGACCTGGGGCAAGAGGATACTCTTTCATATCTGAAATAATAGCGTCACCATATGAAATCAGTTCGTCAGCTTTGTTTTCATAAATCAAATTTTCAACATAATGGGTAAAGATGATGCTTAACAATAAAAATGCAATTATGATGACACTAATGTGACTAAAAAACTGCTGATAAATATACTTAAATTTCATCTGCTTTGCTTGATTCATCGAACTTATACCCTACTCCCCAAACAGTATGGAAGAATGGCTGCGACGCCGTTTCAACTTTTTTTCGGAGCCGCTTGATGTGCACATCGACGGTCCGTTCATCACCGTAAAACTGATATCCCCACACTCTTTCAAGCAGCTGCTCTCTAGAGAATACCTGCTTTGGATGCTCGACCAAATAATAAAGTAAATCGAACTCTTTGGGCGTTAAGTTGGTAACCGGCGTCCCGTCAACAAACACTTCTCGGGTGATTCTATTAACGTTAAAATGTTCAGTTTGCAGTAAACCCTCCATCTCCTTCGGCGCCTGGTTTTGGAAACGGCGGGTAACCGCCTTAATTCTTGCCATCAGCGTAAGCGGACTAAACGGTTTCGTCACGTAATCATCCGCCCCCATCTCAAGTCCAAGCACCTGATCAGATTCACTATCTTTCGCTGTTAACATAATAATCGGAACGGCAAACTTTTCTTCTCGTATTTTCCGGCAAATCGTCACGCCATCCATTCCTGGAAGCATCCAGTCTACAATAAGGGCATCCCATGTCCCACTTTTAAAACGGTTGTATCCTTGGACACCATCATTGACAAATTCGCCTTCAATTCCTTCTTTTGCAAAGAACATCTCAATCATCGAGCAGACACTTTTATTATCTTCAATCACTAAAATTTTCATGATTCTTCAACCCCTAGCATAAAAACTCATATCTTTAGTGTAATCGAATTTGCAGCTATATCAAACCATCAGCCTAAATCTTCTCGATATTTTCATACTTTGTTCATGGTTTATTAATATTTTCAATGAAAAAAGGCCTTAATGACCTCAAGACCTTTTTCATCTCTTTTATGGATATCTCTTAAAGGACTTCTTTTGCTTATTCATTACTTCATACGATTTTTCGATAATATCCGTTAAGACATCACCTTTATAGATCCTGCCCAGCTTCAACCCCTGTTGATAATACTCGACAATTTCATCCAGTTTCGCGGAAGTTTCCTTCGTGATTCTTACATTTAATTGAATTCTCTCAGTTTCTGTCATGATAGACACTCCTATCCCACTGTTAGCTAATTGCTAGCAGTTAACTATTTCATTGTTATTAATTGCTAATATACTATAATTCTACAAATTTTTCATTAAAAAAGTAGCCATCATATTGACAGCCACTTCATTATTATTTAGATTATTACTTGCTCTTCACGTAAAGAATTGTTCGCAAAATGATTTTGTAACCAAACCTCTAGCAGTTTTTTTAATTCTGGATGAATCGGCAGCTCCGCTTGTGCAATTATATCCTTTTTAGTTGTAAACATGGTCGAGGTTTGTTCCGTAAATTTACAAGAATGAGCCATATTTTCGACAGCATAATAGTGGACATCAGCTTTTACATACTTTGGTAATTCCTTTAGCAGTGCGGGATTTGCTTGGGTATCACGCGCACCTGTAATCGCTAGGAGCGGGCAGGTAACCTTTGCTAGGTCTTCTCTTACATTGTAGCTTAAATGCTCGCGCAGCCACTTCGCATTTGTTTTAACAAAACTAACTTTAATTACGTCCTTTGGGGAACTGAGAACCTTATCCATGAATTTTTGCGCCTGTTTTTCAACCTTGTTTTGTACGCCTAATAAGCGAAGTAAAAATCCTTGAAAACCTTTGGCATTGATAATATCCTCCGTTGCAAGATCCCTTTGCCGCTTCAAAGCTTCACTTAGTCTCTCCCCCGCACCTGCAAGTAAAATTAACCCACCCAGCTCCTCACGGGCAGCAAGTGAGCTCCCAATCGTACTGCCTTCACTATGGCCCAAGACGATTACTTTTTGGGGATCCACTTCTGGAATGCTTTTTAAAAATTGAACAGCTGCCCGAGCGTCATCGACCAAATCCCATAGCCCCGTTGCTAAATAATCCCCTTCACTTGCGGCAACTCCACGTTTATCATAGCGCAGGCTGATGATGCCTATCGAAGTTAAAAATTCCGCTAATTGACGGTATAACTTTACATCAATTTTTTTATTCAATTTTCCGTTACGGTCCAGTTTCCCTGTTCCTGGAATGATTAAAACGGCTGGCCCCTTTACCGCTCGTGTTTCCGGTAAACTTAATGTCCCTTTTAATACTGTTTTACTTTGAATCGTTACTTCTTTCTCCATATTCTGATCCCCCTATTGTATTGTTTTTTGGTTCTGGAATACTGATTGTCGCAAGTGTTCTTCTTTTCCTGCCTTTTTGCGGCATGTTTTGCGTAACCTTTGCATAAACAGCGGTCAAATCCCTGACAAATTCAGTGAGTTCCTCATCACTTAAATATAATGATGCCTGCCTGAAAGAAACCCCGTCTTTAGCTAAATCAATCGTCCCCTGGTTTAAATATCTTTCATATTCGCCCATTAAATTGGCGAGAAACTTAATAAATAATCCCATATGTTCGTCCTTTGAAAGTTTTTTTATTTCTTCCGGGCCAATAATTGCCTTGCTTGGATTATGGATGGAATACACTTTTTCGACTGTGCCTCTGTTTGGGATTTCATCGATAATGTGAATTACTTCTGCCTCCGCAAGTTTTTTAATGTGACGATACAAAGATGCCTGCGGGATATCAGGAAGCAATTCCTTTAATTGCTGGGCTGTAAGCTGCTGATTTAGTAAGTATTGAATAATTCTCATCCGGACAGGGTGTAAGATAACGTCTACAGTAGATTCTTTTGTCATAATAAGCTCCTAATTTTTTTATTATCATTATCAATAATGATAATATTATACTTTTTGAGTTTTGTAAAGGGTAATTTTGTAAATTTTTATAAATTTTTTCTATCTTATTTAGTGGATTCTTTCCATCCTAGTTACATGAAATGGCAAACTTCTAGCAATATTATTACAAGGGAGGTGTGTTGAATGATTTTATCTTGGATATTTGCAGCAGTGCTGGCTACACAACAAATCCATGCACCAGATAGTTTAACCATTACCAAAGAAGGCCACAGTGTGACAAACATCAATCGGTTGGATTTTTCCTTTCCAT
This sequence comes from Neobacillus vireti, assembly GCF_001026695.1. Lineage (GTDB taxonomy): Bacteria > Bacillota > Bacilli > Bacillales > Cytobacillaceae > Neobacillus > Neobacillus vireti. Next base: position 650,012 of record NZ_LDNB01000012.1, on the reverse strand, counting down.
ATACTGATTTACCAATTATTGATTCTAATAAATACAACAATTTTTTGGATAAATTAGATAAACAATTTGCGGTCGAACCGAAAAATGCCATTATTGATCGCAATGGAACTATTTTAGCTGAACAAGTTGGCTACCGAATTCATCGCCAGGCGTTCACAGAACAATTCTATATTTACTTTTTTTCACATAAACAATCCCAATTGGAAATCCCTATGCTTACCGTTTATCCTAAGGTAGATAGTGAATTGCTCAGTAATATCCGCAGTTTGCGTATTGGCCGTTATGTTACTTCTTTCAATTCTCATAATATAAACCGCTCGACCAATATTGAATTAGCAGCAAAAGCGATTAATAATCATGTCGTCTTTCCTGGAGAGGTGTTTTCTTTTAACAAAGTAGTTGGTAAACGGACAGATGCACGGGGCTACAAGCGGGCTAAAGTAATTGTCAGAGGTGAGTATGCTGAGGACATTGGCGGTGGTATTTGCCAGGTTTCCTCAACACTCTTTAATGCTGTTGATAATGCCGGGCTCAAGATTGTCGAACGATTTTCTCACAGTCGGTCTGTCCCCTATATTCCACCAGGGCGCGATGCCACTGTTAGCTGGTATGGACCTGACTTTGGATTTAAAAATAATTATCACCAGCCTGTGTTAATCCAAGCAAGAACCCTTGGCCATTTATTAATCATAAAGCTCTATTCTGCAGAAAACATCGAGTACATACCGCGGAAAGTACCCTCCGCTATAAATTAACAAAAGTCCGCAATGAATGCGGACTTTTTCGGCTAATAGGAAAGTAAAACTTTCCTATTAGCCATAAGTGCAACTACGTCTCATGAACCGCCTAACCGCTTGCCAATCGACGAGTTTTCTTTATTATTGATCTTTATTTAAGGCGCTTGTTAAAAGCTCTTCTGAAAATTCGGTTAGGGCTGCATCGTCCATCTTATTAAAATTCATCTTTGAGGAAAAGTTTTTTACTGCATTTTGTAAAGGAAGTGCTACGTCTTTACGCCTTCCTCTTCCTCTAGTTGCACCAAAAACGGCAGCACCTAAGCCGATCCCCATCAGAGATGCCCACATGGCGCCTCTGCTTTTTCGTTTCGGTGCAAATAATCTGATAATTGGCTGCCTCCTAATATCCCTCATTAACAGCACTCCTTCCGCTAAGTCTGGAAATTGGAATAGTCCCCTTTCCATTTGTTTAATTTGTACATTCTCAGCTGAAAATATGATTTGAAATCTGTTTTTGCTTTGTTATTTACTGGAAGGATTTTGTCCGTATAGGTGGTAAAGTTTTTCTTTTGATAAAAATAAATAATTGAGACTATTGGTGCGATAGTTTTTGATAGACGAACTAGAGATTAAGGAAATAGGCATCTGGCCAAGCTTTTTAAAATATTTATACCAGCGGTTACTCGGAGGATGACATTCAAAGCCTAACGACCTAACACCCTTATTTATCGTCGTAATTCCAATAATCCCCTTAATATTAGACTCCTCGGGATGGTCCTTCAGATAACTTGCGAGCAATGGCATCGAACTTAGAACTAGCTTATACATCAGCCTTGCCCTCATTAAATCATTTTTAATTTTTTTAAATTCATCTAATAGCCTAACATTATGCAAATGGATTTTTAATAAACAATCATTTCTGCTAATCCTGGTACCATCAGAAAGAGTAAAATTTCCGCCTTTGTATTTGGTTATTCGAACCCGAAAAACGGATTGGTTATTTTGGTAATCGTTAATATAATGTAAACGAGAACATAAATAAAATAGCGGGTCTACAAGCTTCCATATCCATAATATTGTTAGCCGTAAAATCATCTTAGACTCACTCCCTTAACGGTCTTCATCAATAGGATGATAAAGATGTTTCGTTTTTAGTTTGGTAATGTAAGGATATGTATGGGACATGAAAAAAAGCCGGCAATTAGCCCGGCTTTAAGAAATTTGGTGAAAGGTAATTTCAGGACGACTGCCAATACGGATATTAACACCTGTCTGACCAAGACCTTCACTAATATAAAATGGCTTTCCGTGATGATAGTGCAGTCCTTTAATAATGTTCATCCGAACAAGTTTCCCCATCTTCCATAAATGGAATGGTTTTGGCCAATGGATTTGTCCGCCATGAAAATGGCCAGATAAGAGGTAATCAAACGCGTAGTCCTTCATTTGCAGGACCACGTTTGGATCATGTGTCAAAACAAGATTGTAACCATCAGGTAAGTTTTGATAAGATTCTTCAACATTGCTTCGGCCTGAATGATTATCATCAATTCCGATAATATTAAGAATATCCCCATTCATATTTAATGATACATGCTGGTTTTGAAGGGTGATACAGCCATTTTCCTCTAAGGTTTGCTTTAAGTAATCAAAATTTTCACCTTTTAGGTAATAATCGTGATTACCGAAGACAGCGTAAATCCCAAGATTCGGATTTAATCTGCCTAACACATTTAAATAGGGAACTAATTTTGGAATACTTCTTTTTTTATCAAGATAATCACCTGTTAAGGCAATCAAATCAATCGGTTCCTTCGAGACGGATTGATACAATTCCTCTGGTGAAATCGATATATTTTCAAGATGAATATCAGAAAGATGAAGAATATTTAAGTCAGGATGCGCTAATTTTGAGTGAGAAACCTTAATCGTATTAATGGTTACTTTTTTTGTATTTTTATAAGCCTGATAGAAAATAACGAGTAGAATAATGATACTAATGAAATAAATCAATGATATCCCCTCCCTCTACTGAGTATAGTAGCAAGTGCTGATACATTATAGTGGAAGTTGATGGGAATATTTAGTTTACATAATAATATTATAACAAAACCTAATTTTAACTTAATGAGAAAAGAGAACCTCTCTCCGCTTCTTATCATACTATGCAAAAAAAGATAAGTAGGTGGAATCTATGGGAGGATTAACGTATATTGATTTCTTAGCCAAATTTGGTGTTGGCGGTGCCCATCCTGGTGGAATTCCTTTAACCAAAAACATGCTTTCCGGAGAAAATATTACTGAGAAGACAATTATTTTGGATGCAGGCTGCGGTACAGGACAAACGACTGCTTATTTATCCCAGCAGTATAACGCTAACGTATTCGGTTTGGAGCTCAATCCAATTATGATTGAAAAAGCGAAGACCCGATTTGAAACCTTACAGCTGCCAATTCAATTATTCCAGGGTTCTGTAGAAGAAATTCCGTTTGAAAATGATACCTTCGACATAGTCCTGTCAGAATCCGTTTTGGCTTTTGTTAATAAGCCGAAAGCATTAAGGGAATTTTATCGAGTATTAAAAAAAGGCGGCCGCTTAATTGCCAACGAAATGACCATAAATAAAAAATTAAGTACGCTTGAAGAGGCAGAAATTAAGAAATTTTACGGGTTAGATTCATTATTACTCGAGAAAGATTGGAAGCGGTTATTAGAAACGACAGGGTTTCAAAATATTGAATTACAAAGCCAAACACAAACCATGAGTCAAGGTAACCCGTCACAAGAATTTAATTTTTCAAAGAACTTTGAACCTGAGCTTTTTGATATTCTTAATCAGCACGGAAATATTGTCATCAAGTATCATGATATTTTAAGCTATCGTACTATTTTCTGTACAAAATGATAAGCGAGGAAAGCCCCTTATTTTTTTGAAAAAGTGATGGGGCTTTTTTTGATCATAGATGTACACCGCCCCTTTTCAAAAAAAAGGACAAGATTAGTTCATTAGCCTGTGCAATCAACAACCTCCTTTCATATTTTATATCAATTACAGGTTAAAGGAGGAATTTGGCATGAATCTAAATTATGAGCAAGCACGGGGTTTAGAGGGAAAAGTAATCAGGGTTCAAAATAATGAAGGAAAATGGGTAATGGGACGGGTGGTCAAGGTAAGAAAAGATGGCCTTGAGCTCGAAGAAGTTAATTCCTCAAGCTCTAATGAAGGATACGGTTATGGCTTTTGGGGTCCTAGACCGTTTTTCAGACCGTTTATTGGTTTTGGTTTTCCATTCTTCTTTTGGTAAGCAAGTATAATGCTTACTTTTGCTGCCATGAACTTGAAAAAGATGGCCAGCTGGACGTAGAACGGTCCAGTAATGGCGCAATAATAGGCATATGATAGGTCCAAATTTTGCACCTACCAGCATAAATTCAACAAAAGGCATCCGAATGGGCTTATTCGAATGCCTTTTGTCTACACTATGAAGCAAGTATAGGTTTATACTTGCTTTTATTTTTCGTATTTTCTCCCCTTCTCGAAAGTTAATAGGATGAATTCCTTTACTAAGTGAATATTATTGGCATTTCGTCGGAAAATAACGCTGAAAGGATGGGTGAAGTCTATGGATAAAACATTAGGCTATCTTAGGGAAATTTTAGCTAACTATACCGATGAACATACAGAGGGAAGACACTTATACAGGAAATTACTGGAAGGTCATTATGCTTCCGAAGGAGCATTTGTCCGTGAATTAAGCCAAAAAGAAAGTCATTTTTTAAATAAAATTCTCCCAACTGAAATTAACTATGCGAAAGAGGAACAAGACGAAAAAAGAGCATATGAACTAAATGAAGTGTACGAGCTACTTTTTTAACGAAATAAGATGGCAGATACCTTTCTGCCATCTTTTAACGAAATATTTCATATTTTGCAAAATTATTTCCAAGGTAAGCGCACAGTACGACAAATGACTATAGATATACCTTAGTTATTTCCCTATTAAGTGACACAAAACGCCTTAAAATTACAAGGGCAAATCCTATTATTTTCTAATTCATCCTAAAAACGACAAATCCGCTATTCATCAAGCTGCTAATGAATATCTTTTTTCTTAAATCTTCCTCCGCGAACCTCTGCAATATCCGCAACAGCTAAAAAGGCACTATTGTCATTTTCGGTAACAATTTCCTTCAATTTTGCTTCTTCAAGGCGATTAATAACGCAAAAAATAACCTTTTTATCATCACCTGAATAGGCACCCTCTCCATTGATATATGTAACACCGCGCCCAAGTCGATTCATAATTGCATCACCAATTTGTCTGGCGTTATCACTAATTATCCAAATCGATTTGGATTCATCTAGCCCTGTAATGGTAATATCAATCGTTTTATAAGCGACAAAATAGGCAATCAATGAATACATCGCCCTGTCCCATGTGAAAACAAAACCGGCACAGCCTAGAATAAATAGATTGAAGAACATAATGATTTCCCCTACGGAAAAAGGGAGTTTATTATTAAAAAGAATGGCAAGAATTTCCGTACCATCTAAAGAGCCGCCGTATCGAATAACCATACCCACGCCAATCCCGAGTACGATTCCACCGAAAACAGTTGCAAGAAGGATATCTTGGGTAAAGGCGGGAACCGGGTGGAGCAGGGTAGTTGCTATTGAAAGGACTATAATACCGTATAGGGTTGATAAGGCGAAGGTTTTTCCGATTTGTTTGTAACCAATAAAGAAGAAAGGGATATTAAGAATAAATAGGAAAATCCCTAGTTTCCAACCTGTAATGTAGGATAGCATGATAGAAATTCCGGTAATCCCGCCATCAATTACATTATTGGGAACGAGGAATACCTCGAGTCCTACTGACATCAGAGTGGCACCAATCGTAATTAAAAGAACCCGTAGAAAAATCTTTCGTTTCGTCAATCTTCGATGCTGAATTCTAGCCATAATCGCTTCCTGTTGTTCAAGTAAAGTTAATTCTTGTGTTCCTGTCATTATCTTGCCCCTTTCGATTATAGAGTTCTAAATACAGTATAGCGAATTTTGCCTTTGATTTATATTAATATGCCTTATATTAATCGATTAGAAAAAGAAAACTGCCTGATTTCAGGCAGCCGGTTTACTTCATTAACTTGGGTCAACCTCGTCGTATGAAAGCGTGGTAACTCTCGTATATTCTCCGTTGTCTATCTCTTTCTCTGAGGCACTTTGCTCTAATTCTTCCTGGTCATCGATACCCGGAGCAAGTGTTGGTCGTTCATATTGGTTGTCTTTCTTTTTAGACAATTTAAAACACTCCTTTCCGAGAATATTTTCCCAAATACTTTGGGTAATATACCGAATTATTTTGTGCAAAAATATAAAAAGCTACTTCTTATTAAAGTAACTCCCTTTAAAAAAACTGCCAAATTAACTAGGTGCTACCATTTAATCCACAATCGGATTTTTAAAATTGTCCTTAACAGGAATATTGTTCTCTTCAATTTTCCCCTCAATTTGCCATTTATGATCGGACAGGTAGTCATTAAAAGGGAGCGTTACTACACCGCCATCCCTATCCTCAAATTTATATTGATATAAACTCGTGGTCCCTTGGTGGTTTCGATAGACAACCTGTACTTTTGTTATTTCATCCCATTTATACTCTTTTTCTTTAAAGCTTGTTAAGGCGTTATAATGAATTCCATCTTCATCCAAGTAATAATAGTTGGTAAGGCTTTGGACAAAAGCCGGGATACTGACAATCAGTAAAACAGCTATTACCCATTTGAAAGTACGCCCTTCAAAGCGCTCCCTAAAGATTAAATAAACGGTAAATATAACTGCGATAAATAACATTCCACACATAAACGTTATATAGGCAGAAAATGGCGTTGAAAAGAACCAATGAGACCGCGAATAATAAACGAGACTTTGAAATGATGCCACCACTACGAACGGAACAAACAAACTACTTATGTATAAAATAATCGTATAGGCGACTAATTTTACATGATGATCCTCAGATGCTTCTCTTCTTTTTAATAATAACAAAAAAATCTCCCCTTATGTCATTGTTCTGTCTTTCTTTATTTTACCTTATAATTGCCAAAATTTAAATTATTTGGCGAAAATTTTGACAAAAAGTAGGGGTTTTTGTGAAGCTATCTGATTGGAAAAAGCTGTTGGAAAAGAAAGTTTTCGAAAATACATATCCGTTCATTATCTTGGCATACTACCTTTGTAATTGAAATCTTTTAAAGAAAGAAGGAATTTTTGATGACAGTAGGAACACAGGTAAAACAAGCATTAGCAGGTTTAAAAAGCGCACAGGCAAGCTTTGAAACCTTTGCACTTGCAACAGATAACCAAAATGCCAAACAACTTTATCAGCAGGCGGCGCAGCAAACTCAATCTGTTCTGGACAGCGTAGAACCGCGTCTTCAAGAAATTATCTCTGAAGAACCACAATACAATCAATAATGGCTTAGAATAGGTTGGCGATTCTGCCAACCCATTTTTCATTTTCTACAACAATTAGAAAGGAAGTCTTCGATGTGACCATCGCTTCAAACGTAAATCAATGCCTTTCAACAATAAAAGGGATCGAAGCACAGTTATCCTCCCTCGCTCTAAATTCTCTTGATGAGGAAGCAAAGGCTGTTTTCCATGAAACCGCTTTAACGATGGCTGAAGTGAAAAAAGACCTCCAATACCGTGTTTTGGAACTTGAACGCCAAGAACCGCAATACAAAGGTTCATAACTTTTCTGAGGTGAAAAATAATGCCAGGCTGGTTTTTTATTATAACTCGGTCGTTGATTTTTTTGCTGCTCTTATTTATAACAACAAAAATACTTGGAAAGAAACAAATCTCCGAGCTTTCTTTCTTTGAGTATGTAGTAGGAATTACAATTGGAAGTATTGCTGGTGAAGTAGTTACCGGCCTTGAATCTAACATGTATCATGGCGCTTTAGCTATTTGTGTATTTGGCTTTATTACTTTTTTGGTCAACTTTATATCAATAAAAAGCAAAAAATTCAGTGATCTCGTTGAAGGTAAAGGTACTGTTGTTATTAAGGACGGGAAAATATTAGAGAACAATCTAAAAAAAGAAAAGTATACCATTGATGAACTTTCTGCCCTTCTTCGGGCAAAGGATATATTTCGCGTGGCAGACGTTGAATTTGCCGTTTTAGAACCAAGAGGAAATTTAAGCGCGTTATTGAAAAAAGAAAACCGTCCACTTACACCAAAAGATTTACAAATGAAAATGGCGAAAGAAAAAGAACCGCAAACCGTAATAATGGACGGAAATATTATGGATGAACCATTAAGATGTTCAGGAAAAGGCAGAGGCTGGCTTTATACAGAATTGGAAAAACAAGGAGTAACGCTAGATAATGTCTTTTTTGGCCAAGTGGATTCATACGGTGAATTAACCGTTGACCTTTATGATGATAAAATCAAGGTGCCACAGGCAGCACAGCGTCCCCTCTTACTTGCGACGCTAAAAAAAACCCAAGCCGATTTAGAAATATTTTCACTTTCAACCGATTGTGATCAATCAAAAGCAATGTATAAAAAAAATGCAGCGATTCTTCAGGATGCAATTGAAAAACTAGCCCCTTTTCTTAATGGTTAAAATAAAAATCCTTATCAACAAAGATTGATAAGGATTTTTTATTTTTTAAGAGTTCATTGTATTATCGGTTGTGTTTATTGAAATAGAAACAGGACTGTTTTTGTTTGAAATATAACTGTGCAGCACCATACCAAGTATAACTAATACCATCCCGCTCCATGATAAGGCATTTGGGAATAAGGAATTCAAAAGTAACAATTCGCCGATAACTGCGAATAAAACCTCCATCGATTGAGTAGCTTCAACGGCAGCTAATTTTTGCATATCCCCTCTAACAAGATCCGTGGCATGAAAGAAAAGAACCGTTGCGATGACACCAGACGAAATGGCAACCAAGCTGGATTGAATGGTTTGTCCGATCCTGGGTGGGCCAGCAGTTCGTAAACCATACACTGATAAAACTAGCCAAAAAGGCATGCTCGCCAGCGTCATTCCTAATACACGTTGGAAAACATCAAGGCGCCCCCCGCACACATCCATCATTTTACGATTTCCCAGCGGGTAGGCAAATGAGGCTAGTATAACAGGAAACACACCCAAAGAGATAGCCTTAATTGATAAATGATTGGCCTGCTGCAACTGCATTAGGATGATCCCTAGCAATATGATAGATGACATCGCCATTCCTTTAAAAGGAATTTTTCCTTTCATTTGAATTGGTCCTTTTTCAGTCATTACCAGTTCGTAAAAAAGAGGAGCAAGCAATGAGCCAGAGATAATCGTGATTTGCCATGTAGCTGCGATTAACCACCCAGGTGCATAGGCCGCAGAAAAACAAATCGGTGCATAGAACAAGCCAAATCCAATCGAGCTCCATAACAGCCATGCGAATGGGCGGCTTTTCATTTCTTTAAGCAGTGGTGTAAAGTTTTTCCGAGCGATAACGATGACAAAAAGAAAGGGCACCATAAAGAAATAGCGTAAAGCTGCACTCCAAATCCAGCTGCCGCCTGCTAAATCCATTGATCTATTTAAAATAAAGGTAAAGGCAAAAAAGAAAGCAGCAAAGATGCCTAATAGGATGGGCCGCATTAAACAATCCCCTTCTCACTAACAATATAGTGCTATTTTCCATGAAAAAAGGGAAACCATCAAGTAGTTTCCCGCTAAAAATTAATTTCTTTCCATATTGGACTCGCCAAAAAGATACCTTCTGCGGCTAAGTGCAACAAAAAAGGAGCAAATGAAAAGCGCGGCTGCAACCTTAAATGCCATTCTTACCCCAAATTCATCAGTAATCCAGCCCATCACGAGCGACGAAATCCCAAATGCAGCAAAAATCATTGTTCCCCTGGCAGAATACACTTTAGCAAGCAGCTGTACCCTTGCGCTTTTTTGGATAATCGTTGTTTCCGCAACATCCCGGGCCATTTGTGGCAGTCCAAACAAAAAGGAGACGAAAAGGGCAAACCAAGGAATCGAGGTCATGCCGAACATTAAGGTGATGGCAATTAAAATAAAGGTGGACCAAAGAATTGTTTTTCCTAAATTTCTTTCTACAAGATGTGAAAAACGATAGATCAGGAGCCCGGCAAACAGCATCCCGGCAAAAAACGAGCCATTAATTAACCCCCACCAATTTTCCCCTTTATTTAATGCTTCGGAAACATAAACAAATAAAATGGCTGCAATCCATACCCCGTTTGCAAAGGTTTCCAGGATATTCATATAACTGATGGTCCGAAGCTGTTTAGATTTCCAAATGATTCCCCAGCCCTCTTTCAAGGCATCCAAACGAGTTTGGTCTTCTCTAGCTTGAATGTGTACAGTTTGTTCAATTAATCCCATTAAAGCCGTTGAGATGAAATATAAGCTAAAGGTGAACCAAAGAATATTACCGGCGCCCAAGGATACTAACAGAATGCTGCCGATTGGCCAGGCAATCAGCTGGACAATCTGATCGGATATTGACAGTAAACTATTCGTTTTCACGAGTTTATTCTCTTCCACCAGACTTGGTACAAGTGCATTTCGGGCAGGTGTAGCCCAGCCATCTAAAAAAGAAATAAGACATATGAACAAATAGACCCAAAACAAGCCTCCCGTTTTAATCGCGGCAGCACTTATGGTCAATACAAGCAGCAAAATGGTCTTACCAATTTGTGAATAAAACAGTATTGACTTGAGTCTGTATTTATTAATCACCAATGGTGCCAATAAACCGCTAATCAAAGCGGAAATCGTATTAAAGAACGGAACAAGTGACATATAGGTAACAGAACCGGTCGCATCAAAAATCAACTTAATTAAACAGACAAGATATAAAATATCTGCCAGGTTGGCAAACATTTGCCCAAACCAAAGAAACCGGAAAGAAGTCTGTTTTCCGACAATAGTAGACATAAAACACCCTCACTTTTTATTCAATTGATTGGATAAAAGTAAAGGATTTTACATCGGATTGCCTCCCGTTCATTTCGCTTTATTATCTCCCTATTATAGCAAATTTTCAAATAAATCTGGTACTCATATTTCTGGAATCCGAAAAAAAAGCTTGCACAAAAATGAATTGTACAAGCCGTTTATTGCGGACTGGGCCTGTGAAACAGCCCCATCACTTCAATGGTTTCAGTAATATTGACAAATGCGGCTGGATCAACTTCCGTAATTAGGTTTTTTACTTCATTCAATTCATATCGCGAAATGACTGTAACCAAAACATTTCGTTTATCATTTGAATAGCCGCCAACTCCGTCTAGAATCGTCAAGCCACGATACAAATTTGTCAGTAAATGCGATCTCATTTCTTGACCTTTTTCTGTAATGATCATTATCGTTAATTTTGCATGATCAGTATAAATGGCATCCACTACTTTTCCTGTGACAAAGATGGATACTAAAGTATTTAGCGCGGAATCCCAATTAAACAAAAATCCACTTATAACGATGACAACTGCATTCATCCCAGATAGCAGCACACCGATGGGAAAGTCCTTTTTCCTTGCAACAATCATGCCAATAACATCGAATCCTCCAGTTGATCCCGAAGAACGGAACACAATTCCTACCCCCAGACCTGTTAAAGCGCCGCCAAATATCGAGGAAAGAATCGAGTCTTTCGCGATTGGAAATACAGGGACTAAATAAAGTCCGAGGGAAATGATTGCTACCGAAAAAATGGAATTCATGATGAATTTTTTGCCAAGCATTTTATAACCGATAATCAATAGAGGAAGGTTCAATATTAAGTTGACCAAGCCTGTATTTAAAGGGGAAATCATCCCCAGAACCATAGAAATTCCGCTCAAGCCGCTGCTTAACACCTCGTGAGGAATTAAGAATAGGTTAAAGGCGATCACAATAATAAGAGAACCTGTAATTATTCCCACAAACCGCATTTTTATGTTTCCTCCAATACCAGCATTAATATATTTTAAAATCATACCGATTCTCTCATCCAATGTAAATTGATAGTTTTTTCACAATAGTAATATATTGTCTGTTGATATTGACAATAATAAAAAATTTATTATACTTTAGTAATATTAAACTTCATAAAAAAATCCTCATCAAACCGATGAGGTAGAGGTCGCGGTTTTTATCAGTAAAGCGGACGAGATGGAAGAGACATCCCTGACTCCGTTTGAAAGGAAAAACTGCCGAAGTGTGTTTTTCATCTCTAGAAAAGCATGCTGGGACTGTCTCCAAATAGGAACAGAACTGTCACGTGAGGCTTTACCAGCCGAGCGTGTTGAGCTATCTTTCGGAAGGTATGATGCGGGGTATTGACATGCCATCGATTCTACTTCGATGGCATTTTTTATTCCAAACTCCTTCTCGTCCACAAAATAAGTATTAAAAGGAGTCAAGACAATGCAATCAGCACGTGAAATAAAAGATAATGAATATACTAGTGACATATCAGCAAAAAAGGAACCATCTGAGTTAAAACGCAGTTTAAAATCGCGCCACCTTACAATGATTTCACTTGGCGGGACAATCGGTACTGGTCTATTCCTTGCAAGTGGCGGTGCCATCCATGAAGCTGGTCCAGGCGGCGCCCTGCTATCGTACTTTATCATTGGTATCATGGTTTACTTCTTGATGACAAGTTTAGCAGAAATGGGTGCCTATATGCCTGTTGCCGGCAGCTTTAGCACATATGCCACTAAGTTTGTTGATCCTTCTCTGGGTTTTGCTCTCGGGTGGAACTACTGGTTTAACTGGGCGATTACGATTGCTGCCGAATTAGCCGCCGTAACAATGATTATGAAGTTCTGGTTTCCAAGTACTCCATCTTTACTATGGAGCAGCCTCTTTTTGGCGATTATGTTTCTATTAAATTATCTTTCTGTTAAAGGATTTGGGGAAGCTGAATATTGGTTCTCCCTCATTAAAGTCGTAACGGTTGTTATCTTTATTATTATTGGAACGTTGATGATTTTCGGTATAATGGGTGATCACGCTATTGGCTTTAAAAACTTTACAATTGGCGATGCTCCCTTCCATGGCGGTTTTATGGCTATGCTGGGAATCTTCATGGCAGCAGGCTTCTCCTTTCAAGGAACCGAGCTCCTTGGTATTGCTGCTGGTGAAACCGACAATCCGGCAAAAGCGATTCCACGTGCCGTAAAACAAGTTTTTTGGCGGATTCTTTTATTCTATATATTGGCCATCCTAGTGATTGGGCTGATAATCCCTTATACCAACAGTAATCTGGCTATTGAGAGTGTCAGGGTAAGCCCGTTTACACTTGTATTTCAAAAAGCTGGTATCGCCTTCGCCGCTTCTGTCATGAATGCCATTATCTTAACAGCGGTATTATCTGCAGGGAATTCAGGGATGTATGCCTCGACACGTATGCTATGGGATTTGGCCCGTCAAGGTAAAGCCCCAAGATTCCTTGGTAAATTAAACAAGAATGGTGTTCCAGTTAATGCTTTAATCGCAACATCTTTAGTGGGTACCCTAGCCTTCCTTGCTTCCCTGTTTGGAGATGGGAAAGTATATAATTGGCTGTTAAACGCTTCAGGCATGTCAGGTTTTATTGCGTGGCTCGGAATCGCGGTTTGTCATTATCGTTTCCGAAAAGCGTTTGCCGCACAAGGTAAGGACCTTAGCTTGTTACCATATAAATCCAAGTTCTTCCCATTTGGTCCAATATTCGCGTTTTCTGTCTGTGGATTTGTGGTTTTAGGGCAAAACTATACAGCCTTCATTGGCGGCCATATTGACTGGAACGGTGTTCTGGTTTCCTATATTGGCCTGCCGCTTTTCTTAATATTATGGCTTGGTTATAAATTCACGAAAAAAACCAAGGTTATCCCATTAGAGAAATGCGATTTAACAAATTAACTAATGATGAAAAAGCACGCGAAATCGCGTGTATTTTTTTATAAAATTAAGAAGAAAAAAAGGCATTATCCCTAAATTTCGGATAATGCTTCACAACTTGACCGTCACTTCTGTTCCATCGTTTAATTTTGTATCAACCAACGTTATCCCTTTATGCTCCACCAATGCCTTAAGCAGCGGTTTGAGGTCTTTCCTATCAATTTGGGGAACTTTAAATTTCCTCCCATCTTTTTCTATTGCTTGATTTACAAAACGATTGAATTTTTTTGAAGTGATAATAGTACTGACTAAATTTAAAACGAGGTAAGGAACAGGTACAGTAAACCTTTTATCTTTCACCTTCACTCTGACTTTAAGCATCGGCTATTCAATCACCACGAATACTTTATCACCATTTGCCGAAGTAATATCGACAATTTGGCCGTCTAATTCATTTTCGATGGCCCCTATTAAGAGATCTACGTTGATATCCTTTACGTATTTTGCTGCTTCGGGAATTTTTTCAGCAATATTCGTTCCCACTTTTAGTACAGCTTTGACCAAATTAATTGGCAGATTTACGTTTACATTGTCACCTTTCTCCGAGTTTACTCGGATTTTTAGCATTTTGTTACCATAGGGGATTTCTTTTTGTAGTTTGACAGGCTGGTCCTTCCCCTGCAATACATTAATCAGCTCAGTTGCTTTTTCCTTATCCAGCTTGCCTTCTTCAACCATTGTTAACACCCTTGAGATTTCTTCCTTCATTTACGTTTCCCCCTCTTTTAATAAGTTAATGGCTTCTTCGGCAGTAATTTCACCTTTTTCCAGCATGGAAACAACTTTCTGTTTATCGATTTCTGTCTTCTTGCTTAATGCAAATCCAAGTGAAGAAATAATATCATCCAATTTCCCTCGAACAGTTGGATATGAAATACCTAATTCTTTTTCAACCTCTTTAATATTTCCACGGCATTTTAGGAAAATCTCGATAAAATGGAGCTGTTCCTGACTTAGTGCTGCTAATTTTGAAAACTGAAATTCATTTTCCACTGTCGTTTGGCAATGATTACATTGTAACTTCATAATTTTTAATTGTTTACTGCAAACAGGGCAATGTGTAATAACCGGAAATGACATTTTTTTCTCCTTTCCTTATTTAACCATATAATACATCATTCTCTCTAAAAAGTAAATATTAATATTAATATATTTTATAAAATTAAAACAAAAAATTGATTTTGTTAATTATTTTATCAACTTTATTGAATTTGATATATTTTAAAAAAAAAACAAAAAAAACAGACTCATCATTCGAGTCTGCTTTTTCATATTTAAGCTTCTTCTGCCGTCCATTCATATAAATCTTCAATTCGACAATTCAATTCTTTGGAGATTGTCATTGCATTATTTAAATTCATAACTCTCTTTGACAGGTAGTCATCGAGCTGATCCCTGGGTATATTTGTATTCCTTTCCAAACTATCCAGGTCTATTCCTCTTTTTGCTAATAAATTTTTGAGGTTACTCTTTTTTGCTTTAAAATTTGTCAAAACGACACCTCACTTTTATTTAGCATATCATAGTTAGGTAATAATTCAAAATGAATGGCTTTACCTCATCTCTATTCCTTTAATCAGATGAAGTTACATAGTAATTCATACATTTGTGTTATACTAAGGATGGGAATATAAAAGGGGTGTTAAATTTGAAAAACGCAAATAATCGATACAAATCCGGTCAGACTGTTAATATTATTGAAACGGGAGAGGCAGTCACTATTTTGAAATGGCAATATGTAAAAAATATGAAGAGATATTCTTATACCGTTAAAGAGCACCCGGAAACTTTTTATTTCGAGGAAGAATTACAGGATCTTTAAAATGAAGTTTACAAGCCAAGAAAAGACCAATTCAGCGAATTGGTCTTTTCTAATTGTTTTAAAATTCTGCATTACCTGGTGTTCTAGGGAATGGAATGACGTCTCTAATGTTTGACATACCTGTTAAATACATAATTAAGCGCTCAAAACCAATCCCATAGCCGGAATGTTTTGTACCGCCGTATTTTCGGAGTTCAAGGTACCACCAATAATCTTCCTCGTTCATGCCAAGGTCTTTAATCTTTCCAGCCAAAATTTCTTCACGTTCTTCACGCTGGCTGCCGCCGATTAATTCTCCGATTCCCGGCACAAGTAAATCCATTGCAGCAACTGTTTTGCCATCTTCATTTAACCTCATATAGAAGGCTTTAATGTCTTTTGGATAATCGGTGACAAATACTGGGCGTTTAAAGATATGCTCGCATAAATATCGTTCATGCTCTGTTTGCAGGTCCATTCCCCATTCCACAGGGTAGGCAAACGTTTCACCTGATTCAACTAACAACTTGATAGCCTCCGTATAAGTCACACGGCCAAAGTTTGCCGTATAGGCATTATTAAGACGGTCTAATAACCCCTTTTCAATAAAGCTGTTAAAGAAATTCATTTCCTCAGGAGCTTGTTCTAGAACATAGCCAATTACGTATTTCACCATTTCTTCAGCCACATCCATTGTATCTAAAAGATCGGCAAATGCCAGCTCTGGCTCAATCATCCAAAACTCAGCTGCATGTCGTGCTGTATTTGAATTCTCCGCTCTAAATGTCGGTCCAAACGTATAGACATTCCGGAATGCTAACGCAAAGGATTCAGCTGAAAGCTGCCCGCTAACGGTCAGATTGGTTTCTTTATTAAAGAAGTCCTTTGTAATATCAGTTTTTCCTTCGTCGTTCTTTGCAGGATTATCCAAATCAAGTGTGGTAACACGGAACATTTCCCCCGCACCTTCTGTATCACTGCCAGTAATGATTGGAGAATGCACATAAACATAACCTTTATCTTGGAAAAATTTATGAATCGCATAGGATGCAAGTGATCTTACGCGGAATACTGCTGAGAATGTATTGGTTCTCGGTCTTAAATGCGCAATTGTTCGTAAATATTCAAATGAATGTTTTTTCTTTTGTAAAGGATAATCAACATTTGAAGTTCCTTCAATGACAATATTAGTTGCCTTGATTTCAAAAGGCTGCTTTGCTTGAGGAGTATGTATAAAATCTCCCTCAACCGTGAGTGATGAACTAATAGGCAGTTTGGCAATGTCCTTAAAGTTCTCCAATTGCTCATCAAAAACAATCTGGACACCCTTAAAAAAGCTGCCATCATTTAATTCAATGAATCCAAAAGTTTTAGAGTCGCGGATGGTACGAATCCATCCAGATAATTGTACCTTTTGTTCAATAAAGCTGTCGGTATTTCTGTACAAATCCTTGACTAAGGTCTGTTTCATTAGTTATCCTCCTAAATCATATGTAAAAAAGAAAAATACCTCCCACCCCATTGGGACGAAAGGTAAAATTCCATAGTACTCTCATCGTTTTTCTTTTATCCCTACAATATTATATAAAATGAACAACAAATAAGCAATATTCAACAAATTTTCCGGTTCAGTTATTGTCAGACTTTTTCAAATTTTTTCTGGAAACTAGCAGGAAAATCAACTATTGTGGCGAATTTGTAATTAGAAGTTCGATTCTTGATTAATAGGGAGTGTTTGTCGTGGACAAAGTTACCTGTATTGCGTATCTCCTTTACAATTCTTCTAAGAATCAAGACATCCAAGATAAAGCTATTCAATTATTGAATGGCGATGTATCCATTCGTGATTTAAAAAGAATTGTTTCCCTTCAAGCCCATCTGGTCATTGCAGAATCCTTACTTAAAAAGAACAAAGTAGACAAAAACAAGGTGCAATTGTTCGCCGAGAAATTTATGGTCATCGAGGTTTAAAGCTTCCTTTAGGGAAGTTTTTTTTCAATCAGCATACTTTATAAGTTTCATTAATACAATAGATTGTTATGGAATTTTGATCAACAAATAAATATTCAATTTGTAAAGAAAGGTGATTTAATATGGTACAAGTAGAAGTTACAATAACGTTTGAAGGAAGAAACTATTTAACAAATGTCATTACGAATCAGGACACATCGGATGAAGAAATCCTTCGTCTTGCATATGAACAAGTCCAAAAACAATGGAAAAAATAACATTTTACCATTGTTTTTTAATAAGACAGCGGCTTATGCCGCTGCTTGTCGAGAAAGGTTATTTTTCTCGGCATTTTTTTATTTTGTCAGAATTTAAATACCAATTTTATTGATTGTCCCTGCAATTGGGCCTGTTGAAAAGACTGCATACTAGTAATTTTAAAATTAATTAACGCGGTAAATTATTAAAGAATATGATTGAAATAAACGACTATCGAAAGGTTTCGACAGTCGTTTATTCTGCAAGTAATTATTTTAACTCGTAAGCATCCATCGATACGAGATTTAATAACGGGCTAATTTCACCTGTTGCGTACATATACAATTCATGCATGGCACGAGTGCAGACAGTATAAAATAACTTCCGTTCACTTTCACGCTTATACTCCGAACAATCGTAAAGAATGACCGCATCAAATTCAATCCCTTTTGCCAGATAGGATGGGATAACCAGATTTCCTTTTTCATAAGAAACCGTTCCTTTTTCAATTAAATAAAGGGGCACTTCATTTTTAAGTGCTTCAAAAACAAGGTTACTTTCTGCTGTGGTCCTGCAAATAACCGCAATAGTACGATGTCCTTCATTATGATATTCCTTAATCTTTTCTAAAATCAAATGGTTGATCCTTGTCTTTGTTGTTCGTTCAATAACGGGCTTCCTTCCTTTTCGGTTAAATGGTTCGATCTTTCCTCCGCCATCAATCAAACCGCTTGTAAACTCAACGATTTCCCGTGTTGAACGGTAGGTTTTTGTCAAAACAAACGTTTCAATTTCCTCACCCTTTATATCCAAATCCGTTAAAACTGTCGCCGATCCCGTCGCACCGGAAAAAATCGCTTGATTAAAGTCACCGAGCATCGTCATTTTACTATGAGGAAAAAGCAATTGCATAAAGGCAAACTGGAATGGAGAATAATCCTGCGCTTCATCAATAAATATATGGCGAATCGCAGTGTTTGATTTCCGCCCTTCGATTAAATCTTGAAGATATACGTATGGAGTGGCATCTTCATAAGGAATTTCCAGCTTGTTTAATCGGTTCACCGTTACCTTGCAAATTTGATCCCAGTCCGGCGGCAGGCCTACAGCACTCCGCCAATCTTGATCAAATAAACGACAATAGATACCTGACATGTCGATAAACTTCAACCTTTTTACCCTGTTAAATAAAGGCCTGAATTTTTCTTTCACCACCATTTGGGCTAAGAGCTTTTGTTCTTGCTCAAAATCATCAAATGTATTATCAGTAAAGCGATTCTTTTCCTGCATTTTCTTGAATGCTTCAAGATAATCTTCTTTCTCTAGGAACTGAATTTCTTCTTCCACCCAGCTTTGTGACCGTTCCCTTCTTACAACTCGCTTCAATTCCTTTAAAAGCCACTCCTTAACCAACTGTATCCGATTAGCAATAGAATAGCTTTCATCTAAAGCATAAAAATAATCCTGAATCTCTTTTTTCGAGATTAATACGTCGCCTCTAAACAATAAATCCATAAACATTAATCCCTGTTTTGACAGAGATGAGACATATTGATCAATCATCTTTTTATAATCCAGACTTGCCTTATAGCGAATTCCCGCAACCCTAGTTGTATATATTTCGTCTTCTTGCCCGTTAAGTAGGTACTCCATTTGGCTGAATGGATCCTCTACATCAAATTCACGATCTAATCGGTGATTTAAATACTCCATGAACGTGGCTTGCTGCATATTCTCCTCTCCAAGCTCTGGCAGCACTGTTGCAACATAGCTATTAAACATTGGGTTGGGAGAAAACAGCATAATATTTTCCGACTTAAGCGTATCCCGATAGCGATAAAGCAAATAGGCAACTCGCTGCAATGCAGCTGAGGTCTTACCACTCCCAGCCACACCTTGAACAATGAGCAATTTACTTCGCTCATTCCGGATAATTTGGTTTTGCTCACGTTGAATCGTGGCGACGATACTTTTCATTTGCGTACTGGCATTATTTCCAAGTACTTCCTGAAGCATTTCATCTCCAATCGTTACCCCTGTATCAAACATCCCTTTAATTTCCGAACCCCTTATAATAAATTGCCGTTTTAATTCCATTTCCCCTTTGATGTCCCCGTCTAAGGTTTTGTACTGGGCAGGACCTGGAGAAAAATCATAATAAAGGCTCGAAATCGGGGCGCGCCAGTCATAGATTAAGAAGTTTTCGTCCTGTTCATCCATGAACGAAGCAATCCCTAAATAAACATGGTCTGCCGACTTTTCCCCCTCTTCCCAAAAATCTATGCGGCCGAAGTAGGGGGAATATTTTAGCCTAGCAAGGGTTTTGAGATGGTGATCTAATTGTTTATGCGTCCGTTCCCGCTCTGAAAGTAATTCTGCCTGCTGCTTTATACTCGCTGCCGTTTCTATGATATCATCCGGTTCATCCATATTGACGGTAACATCATCCCAAAAGGTTTTCCGTATCTCGAGAACGTCTGAGCTAACTTTGCCGGCATTTTGTGTTAATTTACTAACTTTTTTATCAATTTCAGTAACTACTAAATTGACTCGTTGCTGTTCCAATTGCCAGTCTCTGCTTTGAACATCGCTCATGAAACCACTCTCCAGCTAAAATTTTGATTCAATATGTTGACAACCACAAATAGATGTGTTAATGTTATTATAGAGTAATTTATCTAAATGAAAATAATAACATTTTGTGCCAAATTTCATTTTATCATGCTCCTTTTTTATTTTCAATAATTTGCTTACAAAAAAACGCCGTATTGGCGTTTTTTTTTTTGAAAAATTTCTGAAAGCGATCTCCAATTCTTTTTCTCCTACACACCCCCTTTATCTAATTCCCTAATATATTTTTATAAAAACAATTGACAATATAGTGACTAACATCATATAATTTATCTTGAAATAAGTTATATTAAATTCAAGATAAATAATTTCAGAACAAAAAGGGAGAGATTTTTAATGACAAAAACAAAATGGGCTCTTGACCCTACACACAGCAGTGTTGATTTTTCTGTTCGTCACATGATGATTGCCAACGTGAAAGGAACTTTTAATAGCTTCAATGCTACGATTGAAGCAGATCCTGCTGATTTAACTACTGCAAGCATTGAATTTTCAGTTGATACTGCAAGTGTTGACACTCGCAATAAAGATCGTGATGGCCACTTGGTTTCTGCAGATTTCTTTGATGTTGAAAATCACCCAACAATGACCTTCAAAGCAACAAACATTGAAAAAACAGATGATGATGAATACAACGTCACTGGTGATTTAACACTTCGTGGTACCACAAAACCAGAAACTTTCGTCGTGACTTTCGAAGGTCAAGGAAAAGACCCATGGGGAAATGAAAAAGTGGGCTTCAGTGCTGTAGGAACCATTAACCGTTCTGATTATGGCCTAGTATGGAACGCAGCTCTTGAAACTGGCGGCGTACTTGTTGCGGAAAAAGTAAAAATCAACCTGCAACTTCAAGCAGCAAAAGCTGAATAATAGCAAAAGCTCTCCTTTTCGGGAGAGCTTTTTTCTTAGTTATTTAGTTCGGATTTTAAGAATTTTGCGAGCTCGAGCATGACGAATTTTTCGCTTTTTCTTCTGCATCAGAATTATAGTTTGTATTCTTATTATCATAAGTATAAATTTGACCTGATGAATTACGGATAAATTGTGAAGAGATCCACAATTGCTCGGGTCATATTTCTGTTTATTTTAGGGGAATTTATTACTAGTAGCATATCAAGGGAGTGGTAATAAATTCATTACAGGATAGTTAAAATAATTAGCAGAGAAACGCTTAATTGGTTGATATCTTCATCCCTAAAAGGAATTTCTCAAGTTATTTTGATTGAAAATGCAGTCACGGGATTCATAATATTAATTGCGATAATGGTGTCTTCCCTGCCGATCGGAATTATTGCCCTTTTATCATCCATCACTGGAACACTAATTGGAAAATTAGGAGGAGCAGATAGAAAGACTGTTAACCAAGGGATTTATGGTTATAACTCAGTGCTGACCGGAATGGCCCTATCCTTGTTTTTAAGAGGGGATAACCGCTGGATTATTGCCTTAGCTGGGGCCGCAATCGCAGCCATATTTACAGCAGCAATGATTCATATCATGAGGCAGCCTGGACTCCCGGTTCTCACCTTTCCTTTTATTATCTTAACATGGTTTTTATTGCTGACTGCTTACCGCTTAGTTTCATTTAAGATTGATCCTAAGCTTGCACCACAATCATTAGCTAATTGGATACTAGATATAAAAGGCGAAACAAATTGGCTTGATGGAGCCGTTAATGGAATGGGGCAAATTTTCTTTCTTGATAATAACTGGTCTGGAATTTTGCTTTACATTGCCATATTTTGGGCGGGGTGGAGATTCGGGCTCTATGCAATATTAGGAAATGGGGCAGCATTACTGACCGCGTATGCACTCGGGGGAGAACATAGCTTGATCTTTATGGGACTATATGGATACAATGCGATTTTAACCATAATCGCTGTAGCGGTTGTTTATAAAGAGGCACATCGATATGCACTTTTATATGGCGTTTTGGCGGCATGTTTAACCGTTCCCATTACGGCTAGTGTTGTGACTTGGCTTTTACCATATGGACTTCCGGCACTGACATTGCCTTTTGTTTTCTGTACATGGCTTCTCCTCGGTGCAATGAAATCCCTCCGGTCTATTTGAAGAAAAAACAAAGCATTCCGATTGAAAGTTAGGGATGCTTTGTTTCGTATAACTCAATGACCTTTCAATATATTAAATATACTCATGGCTAAATAAACCATCATCTACCAAAATCGTGGGAGCATAAATTTAATCTACTGGGTAGTAACTATTAATATTTTCTAAGAAAGCTTGGTTCTGAATTAAACCATTCTTGGCTTATTACACGGTGAATTTCCGAAAATAGTTTTTCTATTACTTGTGTTGTATTTGCTAACACCCGAATTGTCAATCCTGGAACCGAAAGTATCGATAATCCAAGTTTATATTCATCTGAATTCATATCAATCGCAGAATATAACTGATCAAGCAGTGAGCTGTTCGTTTGTTTCCCTACTACAAGCATTGAACCTAAATGCGAAAATCCTTCCATGAATCCAAGTCCGTTCATATTTTGCGAAGCAGGATTTAATTTAATATGGTCATAAACCACTAATTCATTATCCACGTAAACCTCATTTAATATCTGGACCGTTTGATAGCTAAATCGTTCACCGTCCGGTGACCAGCCTGGTGTGACAATGTCAGCATAAAGGAAAGTAGCTGTTTTATCCATTCGAATTATATTTTTTTGTTTGTATTTTGCATTTTGGTAGGCAATTAGCGGATCAGGGAGATACTCAAGATAACTTCCCGGTTGAAGGGAGATCTCTGCTTCTTGATAGGCAAAATTGTTCGGTGTTTTATACACCTTTGTTGCAGACTGTGTTGTTAGCGTCAGCTTAGCCTTTTCCAAAAGTGAGAGTTTCATTTGGTAGCGATCCCCATCTAAATATCCGCCGCCTGGGTTTAATAAATAATAACAAGCATGGCCAGAATCATCATGGTAAATAGGGCGCATAACTTTAAATGCACCCTGAAAATATACCTTCTTTGCGACCGTTTTTCCTTTTCTATCTTCCACTTCTAAGTTTAATGCTCCCGTCCAATCCTCCATTTTAGGCCAACCCTTTTAAAAGAGCATTTTGCTTTAACCAATCGATGACATCATTAAGACCTGTATTGTCTTTTAAATTCGTAAATGCAAATGGTTTATCTCCACGGAAAGTTTTTGTATCAGACTCCATTACTTCAAGACTTGCTCCCACATGCGGTGCTAAATCCGTTTTATTAATGACAAATAAATCGGATTTAATCATTCCCTGCCCGCCTTTTCGCGGAATTTTTTCTCCCTGTGCAACATCAATGATGTAAATAGAAAAATCAACTAATTCCGGGCTGAAGGTTGCCGCCAGATTATCTCCGCCGCTTTCTACAAAAATAAGTTCTAAATCAGGGTGTTTTTCTTTTAATTCATCTATCGCAGAAAAATTCATTGATGCGTCTTCACGAATGGCAGTATGCGGACATCCTCCTGTTTCTACACCTATTATCCGATCCGCAGGGAGTACGCCATTTTGAATTAAAAATTTTGCATCCTCTTTTGTGTAAATATCGTTTGTGACCACTGCCATACTTATTTCATCATTAAAATGACGAGTTAATTTCTCCACTAGCATGGTTTTTCCTGCGCCAACAGGGCCTCCCACGCCAATTTTAATTGGTTCCATATAAACACACTTCCCTTCTTCATTTATGACATAAAAATACGAATATTAATTCGCTCATGCATCATTTGTGACATCTCTAAACCAGGTGAAACAATCCCAAAATCCTCTTCATCTAACTGCTCAATTTTTAATGTGGCCGTGGCTAAATCACCTTGAATCTGGTGAATAATTTTTTGTCCAGCTGTCTGCCCTAACGGGATTGCACGGACAGCATTTTGGACAAGACTGGAAACAACAGAATACAGGTAAAATAAAGTAGTCTCGGCTTTTGAAACATTAATGTATTGCGCAATCATCGTAAACACAATTGCTGGATGACCAAATGATTGCTTTGTCCCAATCCTATTTCTGTAAGTTGAGAAAATCGGGGCATCATATAATGACTCGACTAGATTTAACATCCGCTCTCCCATTCTTTGCGTGCCTTCTCGCGTTTCACGGGGTAAATTTTGTACTGTCAATAAACGGTCCAACTTCCACACTTTCTGAAGGTTATCCTCCTCCAACGCTTGGTAAACAAGGTGACAAGCCAGCCCATCTGAATAGATGAGCTGCTCATTCAAATACACCTGAAGCCACTCAGAGAATGTTTCTTGGTTGTGTACCTTATTTTCTTGTATATAACTTTCAAGTCCGTAGGAATGACTAAAGGCCCCGGTTGGAAAGTTAGAATCACAAAGCTGAAATAATGAGAGGATATTATGCTTCATGACTATGTCCAATATGACGGAACGCCTGCTTCACTTTTCTGTCTTCCCGCTTATAAGAAATTTGCAATTCCTTTAAAAGCTCCTCCACAAGGTAATCGTATTGAACCATCATTTCATCATCAGCAAATTGGGCAGGCAGGTGTCGATTTCCTAATTGATGAGCAATCGTGCCCATTTCTGTTAAACTGCGCGGGCTAATCACTAATAAATCATCCGCAACCACGTCAATTACAATCATATTGCAATCATCCATATACAGCACATCACCCGCGACTAGGTCACGCGGGTCTTTCAATCGGATGCCGATTTCCCGGCCGTGGTCTGTTTTAACCCGTTGAATCCGTTTCACTAGATGAGCGCTTTCAAGGTACACCTTTTCAATATGACGATTGATAATCTCTTCCTTTTCCATGCGTTCAATATTTGTTTCAATTCTTTCAATTAACAATTTCTTCACCTCAAAACAGGAAATATCGTTGCGCCATTGGCACTTTATCTACTGGGTCACATGTAATTAATTCACCGTTTACTCGTACCTCGTACGTTTGGGGATCCACAGATAGTTCATGTGTTTCGGAGTTTAGCTTCATATCTTTCTTTGTTAATTTCCGAATGCTATGAACTGGTAGGATAATTTTTTCTAAACCAAGTTGTTCATGTACTTTCCCTTCAAACGCGGCTTGAGAAATGAACGTTATTGAACTTTTTGGTAATGCTTTTCCATATGCAGCATACATCGGGCGGCTTATAATCGGCTGCGGCGTTGGAATCGATGCATTTGCATCCCCCATCATCCCATATACAATGAATCCACTCTTTAGAACGAGTTCTGGTTTCACACCAAAAAACGCTGGTGACCACACCACAAGATCCGCGATTTTTCCTATTTCTATAGATCCGACATGATCAGCGATTCCATGGGTAATCGCAGGATTTATCGTATATTTCGCAATATATCGCTTTGCCCGATTATTATCAGAAAGCTTACTATCCCCTGTTAAAGAGCCTCTTTGTTTTTTCATTTTGTCTGCTACCTGCCATGTCCGAATGACCACCTCGCCAATCCGCCCCATCGCCTGTGCATCTGAACTGGTCATGCTGAAAATTCCCATGTCTTGAAGGATGTCTTCGGCAGCAATTGTTTCTTTTCTAATTCGTGAATCGGCAAAGGCTATATCTTCAGGCACCGATGGATTTAAGTGATGGCAAACCATTAGCATATCTAAATGTTCATCGACGGTGTTAACGGTATAGGGCATCGTTGGATTTGTTGATGACGGCAGAACATTCATAAAGCTGGCTGCCTTGATTAAGTCCGGAGCATGTCCGCCGCCTGCCCCTTCCGTATGATACAAGTGAATAACCCGGTCCTTGATTGCAGCAATCGTGTTTTCAACAAATCCTGCCTCATTCAAGGTGTCTGCATGAAGGGCCACTTGCACATCATATTTGTCTGCGACCTTCAATGAATGGTCAAGGGCTGAAGGTGTTGCTCCCCAGTCTTCATGAACCTTTAGTCCGATTGCGCCAGCTTCTATTTGTTCTGCTAACGGTTCTTCGGTTGCTGCTTGTCCTTTACCTGTTAATCCAACGTTAATTGGAAGCCCTTCTATTGCTTCGAGCATACGGTGCATATTCCATTCTCCAGGAGTGACTGTAGTGGCCCTTGAGCCTGCCGTTGCTCCTGTACCGCCGCCAATTAAAGTTGTCATCCCCGCCGTGAGCGCAACATCCACTTGTGCCGGATTAATAAAATGCACATGTGTGTCAATTCCGCCTGCGGTCACAATCATACCCTCACCGGCAATAATTTCTGTGGAGGCACCGATAATAATATCGACTCCATCCATAACCAAAGGATTTCCGCTTTTACCGATTCCGGCTATTTTCCCGTCACGAATCGCGATATCTGCTTTATAGATTCCCGTGTAATCTAAAATAACCGCATTTGTAATGACCACATCAGGTATTCCATCTCCTCGAGTTACAAGCGGATGCTGCCCCATCCCATCACGAATCACTTTACCACCGCCAAAAACAACCTCGTCGCCGTATGTAGTATGATCCTTCTCAATTCGAATAAATAAATCCGTATCTGCAAGCCGAATGGAATCACCAGTAGTTGGTCCGTACATTTCGGAATATTGTTTTCTTGTCATTTTAAAGCTCATTTTCCACACTCGCTTTCAACAGAACCATCGGTTTTATTATTAAATCCGTAAACTTTCCTTTCCCCGGCGAAACAGACCAATTCTATTTCTTTTTCATCACCAGGTTCGAAGCGAACCGCAGCTCCAGCGGGGACATTCAATCGTTTACCGAAGGCTTCATCCCGTTTGAATTGCAAGGCTTCATTCACCTCAAAAAAATGAAAATGAGAACCTATTTGGACAGGACGGTCTCCCGTATTAGTTACTCTTAGCCTAGTTTTCTCTCTTCCCTCATTACAAATAATCGGTTCCTCTTTTAAAAACAATTGCCCTGGTTCCATTTCAATCTCCATTATTTATGCCTCCTGCTGAATTTATCGAATTGGATCATGGACGGTCACTAGTTTTGTTCCATCCGGAAATGTTGCCTCTACTTGAATATCGTCAATGATATCTGCAATACCTTCCATTACATCTTCACGCCTCAAAATGGTGGCACCATATTCCATCAATTCCGCTACAGTTCTTCCATCCCTTGCGCCCTCTAACACTTCATTGGTGATAAGTGCCACTGCTTCGGGATAATTTAATTTCAAGCCTCTTTCTCTTCTCCTTTTAGCAACATCGGCTGCGACAACAATCATAAGCTTGTCAATCTCGCGGGGTACTAATTGCATTGAAAAGCCTCCTTTGGGAATTTAGTCTAATGATTTACCCATCCTTCAATAAAAATCTCCATATTGTGTTCTTTTTAAACAGGGGGCAGAAAATTATTAATTAAATAAAATGAAAAAAGGCTGATTTAAATCGGCCTTTTTCATTTTATTTCGGTCTTTTTAGGGAGAATCCTTACACCCATTTAAACTATCATTCGAAACGGAATAATGGTGACATATCTTCCCTTATATGGTTTATATAGAAATAATCATTACTTGCTTTATCATAAACATAATCTTTTTTCCAATCGTCAATGTTAATAATAATTTCTTTGATAGCCTTAACGAACAACAGGACATCCTCATTTGTCATAATTGGATGGAGGGAGAATCGAACCCAACCCGGTTTATCTGACAAATCACCATGATCAATTTTTTCAGTAATCTGCTTCGAAGCCTCCTTATTTAGATGAAATAAATAATGCCCGTAAGTACCCGCACAAGAACAACCGCCTCTAACTTGAATGCCAAACCGATCATTTAACAAACGAACGATTAAATTATAATGTATGTCTTCGATTGAAAACGAAATAATCCCTAAGCAGTCCTTTAAATGACCATCCAATAGATGGAACTCAGGGATTTGTTCTAATCGGGGTAGTAAAAGGGCTAACTGTTCTTTCTCTCTATTTAAAATATTTTCAACACCCATTCGGTCTTTCAAATTCAAGCAAAGTGCGGTCCGAATCGCTTGCAGTATCCCAGGTGTGCCACCATCCTCACGCATCTCAATATCTGCATAATATTGGTGCTCCCCCCATGGATTCGTCCAGGTAACTGTTCCACCGCCAGGATGATCAGGAACCTTATTGATATACAACCTTCTATCAAAAACTAAGACACCACTTGAACCCGGTCCCCCTAAAAACTTGTGTGGCGAGAAGAATACTGCATCCAGTTTTTCCAACGGGTCCTTCGGATGCATGTCAATCGCTGTATACGGGGCGGATGCAGCAAAATCAACAAAACAAAGACCTCCATGCTGATGCATAATTTTTGCTAATTGATGATAGGGGGTTTTAATCCCAGTTACATTCGAGCAGGCTGTAAACGAGCCAATTTTCAACCGGCGATCCTTATAATGGTGAAGGAGCTGCTCCAGTTGATTGACATCCACTGTTCCATTCGTATCAGGTCCTACTACAACCACGTCCCCTATCGTCTCAAGCCAGGATGTATGGTTCGAATGATGTTCCATATGCGTTAAGAAAATAACGGGTCTTTCATTATCAGAAAGCTGAAGCTGCAGACGTTTTTTCCACTTTTCATGTACCCTGATTCCCAAAATCCGCTGTAATTTATTTATTACAGATGTCACCCCAAAGCCATCGAGGATGACAGCATCATGCTTACCCGCATTTACATGGTCCTTAATAATATTCTTCGATTGCTTATAAATCCCTGTCATCATCAAGCTGGTTACATTTGATTCTGTATGTGTATTTGCCATAAAAGGTCCAAATACCTCAGAAATCTTTTGCTCGATTGGCCGGTAAAGACGCCCGCTTGCTATCCAATCCGCATAAATAATTTTCTTTTTTCCATATGGTGACTCAAATTCTTGATCCATACCAATCACCTGCGAACGGAAAGTTTTAAAATATTCCTCAAGGTTATTCGGAATTCGATAGGTTTTGCTCCCAATAGTAGCGGTGATCATTTGTTTCACACTCCACAAATCAGTCCTGCTAATCAATATATGCAGGACACTTTTCCAGTGGTTCGCTCTTTCCGATTTAGAAAAACAAAAAGGAAGCATTCTAAAAGAAGTGCCTCCCTTTCTGTTAATCAATAATTTAGTTTTAATTCTTAATAAGTGGTAATTTTCGCAGATTCTTTTCTGCTTACTTCATCAATTTTTTGGATAAACATTTGAAATACGCGGCGTTTTTCTTCTAGATCTTTTATGTATTCTTTCAACTGGTTATAATTTTCTTCAAAAGGTTTATGGTACATCTCACGAATTTTTTCGATGATTTCCTCATTGACCGTCGATTGAATTACTTGCTTCGTGATCCCATATTTATAAGAATACACCTTTAATTCCTGTGCTACTTCATCATATTCTTTAGCAATTTCAGCTAGGACTAAGGAAATATCATCCTTCCACTCATCCAATGATTTCTGCAAATAGGATTTTACGATTGTTTCTTCCATATAAACACCCACCCTAGTCGAGGATTTAGTACGTTTCCACTATTATAACGGTGTTTGTTTACATAGAAGTTTCGTTCAGATTACATTGGTTTATCAATATCTTTCTTTTTACGGAAAAGTTATCAATTTTTATTTCCTTCCACTAGTTTTACAAAGTCTGCAAGTGATGTTGAATACTTAATGTATGATCTTGGCAGCAAATAAAGCTCATTTTTTGTACCTATTTCCGAAAAAGGACCCGGTGTTGTTGTAAGTCCAAATTGGTAATGCTTTTTCGTTTCAGATACAACCTGGTTATTATAGCTTCCATAAGGGTAAGAAAGTGCTACGACCGCTTTTCCGGTTATTTTTTCAATCTTTTCTTTCGATTTTTTAAGTTCATAATCTAGATTATCCACTTTTGTTAAATCCGGATGTGTGGCCGTATGTGATTGGACAGAAATGACCCCTGATTGGGCCAGCATTTTTAAATCCTTTTTTGATAGGCGATTGGTACGGCCGATAAAATCAGAAATGATAAAAAAGGTTCCTGTTGGCGAAAAATGGTCCATTTTCAGCTTTTGAAAAATAGTGAATACTGTTAGATTATTTTTGTAGCCATCATCAAAGGTAAGAAAAATCGGTTTGTGCACTCTCTTCCTTTCTTGCCAGCGTTCAAAGGTTAATAATGTAAAACCATGGTCCCGTAAATAAGTCATTTGTTTTTCAAAATTTTCAGGAGTTACAAAGAGCTCTTTAGAGCCATGGCCATTGTATTCGTCAATCGAGTGATAAATCAAAATGGGAACTGGGTCCGCAGCTGATACTTTTTCAGGAAGGCTTAAGAAGTGAATACAAAAGAATAGAAGTAATAGCCTTTTCATCGCATGCCTCACTTTATGCCATTAATATGTTTTTCTTCTTATTCTTCCTGAAAAAGATATCAACTATTACTATTTTCTAAAAAACTTCATTTATATGACGGGATTTGGCGATGCGATTTTTCGCCCTGTCGTAAGTTTCTTATTTTTCCGCTTCCGCCATTCAACAAATAAGAGGTTCATGGCGATACCCAGGTAAACGGCGATCGGAAATGCAAGGGAACTGTCTAAGAATAATGAAAAGGGAATGACGAAAATCCGAAACGTAACGAAAACCCAGGTAATTGCATAACTACGAAGAATCCACTCTTTATGTGCGCTGATTTTGCGCTGAGTTGCTTTGATTACTCCCATGGCAGTCGTCCACAGCCAAAGCGCATTTAGGATAAGAAAGGCAATCATTGTTCCCCTCCCACCTGTTGCAGAAAGAGAAATATAAGGTACGACCAGAATATTTATAAAAATCGCCACTGCATAAATTTTCCCTAACATTTTATGCAGCTTAGGTTTCCTTCGGCTAATCTTCGTCAATTGAAAGGGTCCAATGGCAAGAGCAATTGTACCCAAAAAAATATGCGGGTAAAAAAACAACTTCCACGTTGCCAATGAAAAGTCTGGATTTTTCATCTTCCCTTTAACCATTGGTGCCCATTCTACTCCATTCAATAGAAACATAATAAAGATATAGATTGTAAATAAGGCAATCGTAAAATATAAAACCCCGATTGTCAGTTTTCTTTGTTTAGTCTGCATGTTCATTTCTCCCTATCCTAAAATTTTTTCAAAACATTTATATGGTACTTTACGAAATGGAAATCTAATTATTCCTCTTTCTTGAAACCCTGCCCGTTCATACATGGTTAAAGCCCCGGGATTATCACTAAACACATCAAGTCGAATACTTGTATGACCATTTGTCAAAGAATAATTTTCTGCAAATTGGAGCAGCTTTTTCCCAAAACCTTTCCCTTGGTATCGCGGGTGGACCGCTAAACGATGGATAATTAATGGGCTGCCATTTACGTCCTCCCATAAAAGATCCCGGTACTTTTTGCTTTCATTCGTATTAAGGGCCACCGCTCCAACTACTTTTTTGTCTGCTTGTATCCCAAAAAGATTCCCATTTTTTATGTCTGCTTTTATAACAAATCGATTGGGGTAAAACCGATCCCACTGATTAACCCCCTTTTTCCTTAAATCAGCCGTAATCTCAGCATAAAATTGACTTACCTCTTTTAATTCTTTAATTCCAATAGTGTGAATCTCCATCCCTTTCACCTCATCGCGAACAAACCGACTGTCGGTATGCTCTGTGTTCTAAATCCCCTTATTAAAGGGGCAATAATCGTTACGTCAACGTCTTGATAATCACTTTAAATACATCACTTGCTTCCACTGTATCCTCTTCTTCAGTCGCTAATATTTGTGTGACCCGCAGTCCATATGAAAAGGTCATCATTAATGTTGCCATTTTTACAGCATCAATGGTTTTCGGAATCACTCCATTCGCTTGCCCCATTTTAATCCAATGAGTACCTGTTTCTTTGCTGTATCTGAAAATATCATTAAGAATTTTTTTGACCTTTTCATTATCCTGACTTAGCAAATAAATAAAAATTAAATTTCCGATATCATTGCTATTTTGCCGCGAATGAAAAAATTGGCTGACAACGCCGAATCGTCCTTGATTAGGGCTTTCTTCCTTAATTGAACGAGTGATGGTGCTATGAAACTTTTCATTCATTTCTTCAATTTTTGATTGTAAGATAAGCCCAAACAATTCATCTTTACTGTCAACGTAATGATAGATGGCCCCCTTAGACAATCCCGACCTTTCAATGATATCCTTCAGAGTTGTACTTCGGCAGCCTTTTTCTAAAATGATTTCTTCAGTTGTAGAAAGAATATGTTGAAAGCTTGGATTATTATAGATTGAATTAGTCATTTTTCTACCTTCCTTATTTGTTCATCGAGTTGTGTTAACGACCATTGGTTAATAAGTCTAATCGTGTTTTTGCATACCTTCGATACACCATTGTAATTAAAATCGCCGCACCAATGACACCGTAAAAAATTAATTGTGAAATAGCTAAAAAGGCTGATATGGAAAGTTCATAGACAAGAATGATTTTTACTATAGCCTCACCCAAAAGCGCAATGCCCCAAATAGCGGTCATGAATCGCAAGACAAAACGAAAATATGGCAGCTCCCAATTCTTTGCAAATTGCCCCTTCTTTTCTGACTGATCCTGGGCACTAAATCTGATTGCGAAGTGATAAATCAGTGGCTTTGCAAAGAACAAGGAGGCGATAAAGATTAGGCCTAATAATCCGGTTACCATTGATTCCCTTAATAAAATGAGCCTTTCGTTCCCACCGAGCACAAATGCCAGTAAACTTAATACAAACCCCGTTAGCATAAACAAACCAAACGCATCTGCCTTTTTATACCTCACAATATGATACAGGTTATCCCCCAACGGAATCAAGGTTGCAATTAGCAGCGAGACAAAACTTGAATAATAGTTTAAAAGCAGATTATAAACAACAACAGGAATGGCACCATTAATCACAAGACTTAACACAATCGTTTGAATCAATTTCTTTTTTGAATTAACATTCACCTTTGTTTCCTCCCCTTATCACCTTCAATATGTTCTAAATTAATATTACAAACCGACCGTCGGTTTGTCAAATGTTTTTTTAACTTTTTTTCCTGAAGTTAATATTGCTCAATTTGCAAGAAAATGTTGTTATTTCGTGATTTCAGTCTTGTTTTGATAGCTTTTGTCAATAGGCAGGAAAATGGGATACCAGTTGGTGAATAACTATCACAAAGAAAATTATTTCCTAGATTCAATAGAGAGGAATGTATTTAATGAAAACCTATACCTTAAAAGAAGTTTCTAGAAAAATAAATATTGCACCAGGGACGTTACGTCAATGGGAAAAAGACTTTGATGAAACGTTAGAAATTCCCCGATCTAAACAAGGTGCAAGAATCTATTCAGATTTGTTGATTGACCAACTTGTAGAACTAAAACAAATGACCACCAAGAAGTTAAGTAAAGATCAGATACGAAAATTAATGAAAAATGGACAAAAGGCTGAGGGTGAAAATAGCATAAAACCAGCGGAAGTTTCGCTAGAAATCATTGCTGAAAAGGTTTCTCCAATCGCTGTTGATGAAACAGCACCAAATAATGCTGACCTATTTTTTGAGGCAATGGAAATGTACAAGAAAAATTTCTTAAATGAGGTTAAGGATGAAATTCGTAATGTTATTCGTAAAGAGGTAGTAGACGAACTGAAAAAAGAAATATCAAAAGGCACCTTAATTACGGTGAAATCACTGTCAGATTCCATTTACAAATCAACAGCCAACACACAAGCTGATATCGGGGAGTTAACCGAAACATTTGAAAAATCTTTGGAGTTGACCGCTGACTCTTTGCAATACCTTAGTAACAGCATTGCTAATATTTCAATTGAGACTTCCGAAGAGATTCATACCCTTTCTAGGAAGCTGTCTGAAGCCTCTGAAGAGTTATCTCATTATGCAGATACAACAAATAACGAAATTTCAAGTCTAACTGAGGCTATTTCAACTGACCGTGAATTCTTTGTTGAAGAGCGTAATCAATATCGGCTTGAAATTACACAAAGGGAACGAGCTTTCCAGCAAATGTTAGGAAGCTTTAGAGATGTCGCCGCAGCCAAAGAGAGGAAATGGTGGAAATTCTGGTCTTTAAGGGGGAACTCACATGAATACAAGTGAAGTGGCGAAATTATTAGGGGTGTCTGCGAGCACCATCCAACGCTGGGTTAAACTGATGGAGCTGCCAATGGAAAGAAATGAGCGGGGACATTATCATTTTAATAGTGAAGATATTGAGCTATTAAAAACGATTCATGAACAGCTTCAAAATGGAAGATTACTTCAGGATCTTTCCCCAGTGATTGAAAAAAAACGCGTTAGAAAAGGGGCGGTTAAACTAGGCGAAAAGGAAACAGCCATGGAAAGATTGGTAACGAAGGTCAGCGAATTAGAAATATCGTTAAATTCCAAGGCCGATTCCGTTACATCCTACCAAATCCTCCAGCATCGCCGAGAAATAGATGATTTACAAAATCATGTAACCCTATTAGCACTGGAGCTTGAACGGCTTCAAATTCAAATAAAGGAAATGAACACACCCCCACAATTAGACAAACCACTTGTATTAAATGATAGCAAAGTAAAAAGAAAAAAGAAAAATATCGTTAGTTCTCTATTTGGCTTTTAATTCAAAATTAACCGGGCAAAAAAACATGTCCAAACAGATTTCCTTCGTTCGGACATGTTTTTTCTGTCATTGTCATGCTTCTTTTAATCTCTCTTTCACTTCAAACAACTCCCCAGCATATGTTATTTCCCTGATAGTAACAGGAATTTCGCCTGTAGGAATCTTCAGAGATAGCTGTTCACCAAGATTTTTTAGGAGCAGCTGTCTGCCGACAGGTGATAAAAAGGAAATATGACCTTGATCGGGTTCTGACTGTTCTGGAAAACAGATTGTATAATCTTCCGTCTCATTGTCATCGTTGTAAAGGACAGTTACTTTTGTTCCGATAAAAACTTTAGGAATTGAAGAGATGAAATTGCTATTACGATTTTGCTTTAGTAAATCATCAACCTCTAAGACGTACAAGCTAAAGAAATGCTTCATTCTCTCTTGGACAGGGGTTGATGAAAAATAAAGAGTGGTTAATTCCTGTATATTCTCCTCAATAAATACAACCTGCTGGCTGAAAAAGTCTTTGGTGGGTTTACTATGGTTCATAATAAATTGCCTCCAAGCTAGGGTCAAATTTCCTGCAGAACTTCATAAAGTTTTTCATAATAAATTCCTCCTTAATAAAAAAATGAACCTTCCATTTTGTATAGAAAATCCTTGGTTTCCCCTAATAAAAAGAGTAAAACCATAGTATCCCTATACGAAAATGAAAAGTTATCCTATCCTTTTAGGAAAGGAAAATCTTAGTATTATATTACCATATCTAGTCAGAAAAGTCGCCAATATGCTAAACGCTAAAGAAAACTCGCCGATTGGCGAGACCGAAGGGCGAAGACAGAGGCGTAGTTGCCCTTATGCCTGATAGGAAAGTTTTACTTTCCTATCGGCCAAGAAAAGACTCCAGCTTCTTGCTCAGTCACTGGAGTCTTTTAACTTCTTAATTTATAATACCCTCTTTTTAGCGCGAAATAACAAAACCACAAGGATTGAAGAAAGAAAAACATCCCCCAGACCGGTGCCGGAAAAATAACTGTTAACTGGGCAAGGTTAGCAGCATCCCCCGCCCCGTACGGCTGAATAACGCTTAAATATAAGATTTCATAGGCACTTTGAATTGAATCCACTAATAGAATAGAAGCAATAAGAAGTAACAAATGATCCCGTACAGCCTGGCTCCCTTTGATTAGTAAGAAGAGGAAGGCAACAGCGAATGAGCATAACCAAAAGATCCCATATGGGTTCCGAACCCAAAAAATAAGGTTGAGAAAAATAAAAACTAGCAAAATATCAATTAAAAGAGTTTGCTTTTTCTTTCCTATCAGTAAGAAAGATAGGAACGCCATAAATGAGGCAAAGGTATAGCCGGCAATACTCGTAAAGAAGCTGCCAATCCAGGTAGACTGATTACTATATGTTGCCCCTTCCGAATTCATAAATAAAGAAATCCTTTCTACATTACCGCCAAGTAAGGCGATCAAAGCATGACCTGATTCATGAATAAGAGTATTAATGACCTTAGCATAATTTCCGAGAAGCGGTACGTGAATCAATAAAAAAGCTATCACGAGGAATAGGAAAAACTTCGTACTTAATTTTTCGCGAACAAAGCTCAAAATAAATTCCCCTCTTTAATAAATTTCTTCATCCCTTATTTTAACATTTTTGTTGAATCTATCGCAAATTAACACTCTGAGACTTAGAAAATTTTTATTTTATTTTCTTCATACTTTCCGTTTATTGCTTTTATCTATTGTACCGGAAAACATATAATTTGGAAAAAAGGGTGAATCAAATTGAAATGGGTTCGACAAACCAACAACTTATATGTTATCATCAGGTTGTTGCATTAGCGAACGTACATTTTTATTTTAGGAGGAATGTAATTTGATAGAGTTTAAGAATATTGTAAAGAAATATCGAAGCAAAACCATCATTAATCCTTTTTCATTGGAAATTGATGCTGGACAGTTGGTGGTTTTTATTGGACCAAGTGGCTGCGGGAAAACCACCTTACTCAAAATGATTAATAAATTAATCCAACCAACATCAGGAAAAATTTATGTGAATGGGACGGATATCTCGACAATGAATCCGATTGAACTACGGAGGAATATCGGATATGTGATTCAAAACACTGGACTTTTTCCACATATGTCGATTAAAGAAAATTTAGAGCTGATTCCAAAGCTTAAAGGTGAAGAGCCGGCTTCAATTGAGAAAAAGACAAAAGAATTGCTTGAAATAGTCGGTTTAGACCCAAAGGAATTCTTACATCGTTTTCCAAAAGAACTGAGCGGAGGTCAGCAGCAAAGAATTGGTGTAGCAAGAGCTTTCTCTACAAACTCCGATATTATCCTAATGGATGAACCCTTCAGTGCACTAGACCCTGTTACTAGAAGTTCACTTCAAGATGAGTTGTTCCAAATGCAAAAGGAATTAAACAAGACCATCATCTTTGTCACCCATGATATGGATGAGGCTATTAAAATAGCAGACAAAATTTGTATTTTAAAAGACGGAGATATTCTTCAGTATGACACTCCTGAAAATATTCTTAAAAACCCTGCTAATGATTTTGTTGAAGACTTTATTGGAAAAAGAAGGGTTTGGAACAATCCTGAATTATTGATGGCAGAGGATATCATGATTCATCAACCTGTAAAAATCACCCCAATGCGTACCGTATTACAGGCAATTGAGATTATGAAGGACAATAAGGTAGACAGCTTAATGGTGACAGATAAAAATAATGTCCTCAAGGGTCTTGTGACCTTAAAAGCTATTCAATTGCTCGATCGAACGACTTCAATTGAGTTGATTATGGAGCAAAATGTGCTTTCCGTTTCACAGGATGCGAATTTAATTTCGGTTTTAGCAACAATGAATGAGCACAAAATTGGGTATCTTCCTGTTGTCAACAAGGCAAAGCAGTTAACGGGACTGATTACAAGAAGCAGCATTTTATCGGCATTAAGCAGTCAATTAATTGACTTGGAGGTGGCATTTTAATGAGTGATTTTTGGAATTATCTAACTGGTAACTATCAGCAAATACTTAGTTTACTAGGAGAGCATCTATATTTAAGTATTGTATCAGTAGCTATTGCCATTATCATTGGTATTCCACTAGGGATTTTAATTTCAAATGAAAAGAAGCTCTCAAAACCTATAATCGGAACGACAAACGTTATTCAGGCTGTCCCGAGCTTGGCCTTACTCGGATTCCTGATTCCCTTTGTTGGAATTGGCAGTACGCCGGCGATTGTGATGGTTGTCCTTTATTCCCTCCTTCCAATCGTAAAAAATACGTATACGGGCTTAACGAACATTGACGGAGACATTCTGGAAGCCGCCAAAGGCATCGGTCTGACTAAGAGTCAAACAATGAGAAAGGTTCAGCTTCCGCTCGCCTTTCCGATGATTATGGCGGGTATCAGAATTTCAGCGGTTACTGCTGTTGGGTTAATGACCATTGCTGCCTTCGTTGGAGCAGGCGGACTGGGGTACCTCGTTTTCTCGGGTGTGCAGACCGTCGATAATCATATGATTTTAGCTGGAGCGATTCCAGCCTGTATTTTAGCACTTTTGATTGACTTTGTCGTTGGGAAACTTGAATCCTCCCTTTCATATATGAACAAGAAAAAATCTGCAGCTAAGTCAAGTAAAAAGGCAAAAAAATGGATAATTGGTGTGGCCTCTATTTTGTTACTTGCTGCAGGTTCACTTAAAGTTTATACAATTGCCAATGCTGAAGACAAAATCGTCATTGGTTCCAAGAATTTCAGTGAGTCATTAATTTTAGGGAATATGCTTGCTGATCTAATCGAAAACAAGACAGATCTTCAGGTAGAAAGAAAGTTAAATCTTGGTGGGACCCAGGTTGCTTTTAGTGCGATTAAAAATGGGGATATTGATTTATATGTTGAATATACGGGGACAGGTTTGGTAAATATTTTAAATCAGCCTCCAGAAAGCAACCCGGACAAAGTCTATGATTTTGTTCAACGTGAATTCAAGCAAAAATATGGAATTGACTTATTAAAACCGCTTGGGTTTAATAACACCTATGCCTTAGCTGTACGCCAAGACACTGTTGAAGAGTATAATTTAAAGACGATATCTGATTTGGCCAATGTAAGCAATGAATTAGTCTTTGGTCCAACTATTGAATTTCCAAACCGGGTAGATGGATTACCTGGACTTGCAAAAACTTATAATATCGAATTCAAAGATGTCAAAGCCATTGATGGCGGATTGCGCTATACCGCACTTGAGAATCATAAGAGTGATGTTATCGATGCCTTCTCTACCGATGGATTACTCGAGGCCTTTCACTTGAAGGTGTTAAAGGATGATAAAAACTTTTTCCCACCTTATTATGCTGTGCCAATTATTAAAGAAGAAACATTAAAGGAACATCCAGAATTAAAAAAGGCAATTAACACCTTATCCGGTAAGCTTAACGATGAAAAAATGCGGGAACTTAACTATAAGGTTGACAGCCTCAAACAATCTCCTGCAAAAGTTGCAAAAGAATTTTTAGAAAAAGAAGGATTATTAAGTAAATAAATATAGAAAAAGCCGGTTATCCGGCTTTTTCTTATTCCTCCAAAAAGTGAACGACTCTGTCATACGCTTTTTCATCTCCGATGACAAGGAGGACATCCCCTTCTAGGATTAGTGCATACGGCCCAGGGGAGATAATCATTTCGTCCTTTCGCTTCATCCCGATTACGGTGCCGCCGGTATTTTGCCAAAACTTGACTTCCGATATCGTCTTGCCAATGTGAATGCATCCTGGATATACCTCTACTTCAATTGGTGCCAATGGATTCGTGTGTCGTAGTTTCCCGGAATATTCCATGATTTTACGCAAAGTTTCGAATACCTTTTCATCCAGGCTTTCTCTTTCTGCGATTAGAGAATTCATTTGCTTTTCAAGATCTTTGATGCTGGCCAGGTTAGAAAAACGAGATATATATTTAAAAGCATTCTCACGGGAAGAGATGACAATGCCGCTACCTTTTGTGGAATGAACAATTTCCACGTCCTCTAAGATCTTAATTGCTCTCCTAACTGTCTCCGGAGATACCTTATATTCACTCGCCAACGTAGACCTGCCGTGAATCTTTTCCCCTACTTTAAATTTCCCGTCATAAATGCGATTGGCTAAATCAATCGCAATTCGTTCATAAGTTGGGATTTGTGCCCTTTGCATAGCAGACCATCACCACCATTTAATCAATAGCATTACCATATCACTATACCGTTTTACAAACATGTTTGCGAGGAAAAAAATCATAAGCTCCCACTGACACCTTTTGTCTTGATTTTACGA
The DNA here is from genome assembly GCF_001026695.1 of Neobacillus vireti. Taxonomy (GTDB): domain Bacteria; phylum Bacillota; class Bacilli; order Bacillales; family Cytobacillaceae; genus Neobacillus; species Neobacillus vireti. The sequence continues at coordinate 609,792 of NZ_LDNB01000012.1, read as the reverse complement.
ACATTGGACATAATTGTAGGGAGTCTTTTTATATCGAGGTGTAGGAATGAAACGGAAAATAATCATCATTTTAAGTGTGGGTTTCATCATCTTTATGGCTGCATTATGTATTTATTACATAGTGAAAGCTGATTCTTCTAGGTGGCAGGTTGCCCTCGGCGGTATTTTTGCTGGCGCACTCCCACTTCTACTACTACGGTTGAAAAATAACCCCTTTAACATTCTAATTATTGTAAGTTATTTTATTTTTTTATTTTGTTCATTGTTTTTAGGCTCGATTAAAAGCTTTTATCTTCATCTCAATTGGTGGGATTCGACCCTTCATTTTTTTAAGGGGATATTTATTGGCTGCATTGGAATAACATTATATAAACGATGGATTCCAAAATATGTCCGCAATGATGTATCCCATTGGTTACTATTTCTTTTCGTCCTCTCACTTTCCGTTTTGGCCAGTGTATTCTGGGAGATTTATGAATTTGTTGGCGATTTAACCATTGCCCACACGATGCAAAGAGGCGGCAATAAGGATACAATGTATGACCTGATCTGTGGTTTAGCCGGCGGTCTCATTGTGGCATTGTATGCTCTTGTTCGAAAACACAAGGTTTAGTTCGAGGTGATTAGATGAATCGTAAGCTCGATATCATGAATGAAAAAAGCAGTCTAAATGCAAATTTAGAACTGCTTTTTTCATTCACGATTACACCGTTACGGAAGCAATGAACTCGTCATACAATGCTTGAACAGCTCTTTTTTCGTCAACTTCCTTTACGCCAAACATCATGCTGACTTCAGACGAGCCTTGATTAATCATTTCAATATTAACGCTCGCCCCTGCCAAGGCTTTGGACGCCTTTGCCATCGTGCCGACATTATGGCGCATGCCTTCACCAACAACCATGATTAGGGCAAGGCTGTGCTCGAATTTCACTTCATCTGCATGTAATTCTGCAATTATCCGTTTGGTTATTTCCTCCTCCAATTCGGCCTCAAACTGGTTTTCTCTTAATATTATCGAGATGTCATCAATTCCCGAAGGAGTGTGTTCATAGGATAAGCCAAACTCTTCTAAGATGCTTAAAAGTTTCCGGCCAAATCCAATCTCTCTGTTCATTAAGTATTTACTCACATAAATACTGCAAAACCCTTGATCGCTGGCAATCCCAATGACAGGACCATTTGTATTGTCGCGCTCATTAACAATCCTCGTTCCTGGTGCTAAAGGATTATTCGTGTTCTTGATTTGAACGGGAATTCCTGCTCGAAAGGCCGGCACAAGGGCTTCGTCATGCAGAACGGTAAACCCTGCATAAGAAAGCTCACGCATTTCCCGATACGTTAATTCCTTAATTTCCTTAGGCCTCTTGACAATGTAGGGATTGACCGAATAAACGGCATCCACATCAGTAAAATTTTCATATAAATCAGCTTTCAGGCCATTTGCGAGGATAGAGCCCGTAATATCCGAGCCGCTCCGTGAAAAAGTGAATACTTCTCCTTCTTTGCTATACCCGAAAAACCCCGGAAATATTAACAAGCCGCTTCTGTCGCGCAAGGAATATAACCGTTCATACGATTCCGGTAAAACTTGAGCGTTTCCCGGCTCCGCACTAACAAGCAGACCACCCTCTCCAGGGTTAACATAAGTAGCCTCTACCCCCTGCTCTTGGAAGTATGCAGCAACTAATTTAGCATGATTGTCCTCGCCACTTGCCTTAACACTATCGATAAACCGTTCAGGTTTACATCTATCCCCATTTAGTCTTGCTTCTAAATCAGCTTGAATTTCACTAACAATTTCAGAAGGAAGCTGTAGCTCCTCAGCAATCGTCGCATACCTTTTGATAACGGCTGCAACTATTTCCTGTGAATCCAGATTGCTCAGACATCGCTCTGCACATTCAATTAACAAATCCGTTACCTTTTGGTCTTCGGCAAACCGTTTCCCTGGAGCTGATACGACGACAACTTTACGCGCGGGATCAGACATAACAATCTGGAAAACCTTCTCAATTTGGTTTCCGGAAGCTAAAGAGGATCCTCCAAACTTTACTACCTTCATGAATACATCTCCTAATCCCAAAAATATAATCTTAATTTTATCTAAATTCAGAAAAAATTCAAGTATTTTACCACGGGATTTTGGAGAAATTAACGAATTATTTCAATAAAATGAGCAAGGATTCTCGCGGTCATCCCCCAAATTGTTCTACCTTCATATACATAAAAATACTCCTCAATCCCTCTTGTCCGCCAATTGTAATTTTGACCGCCGACAATTAAATCAAAGGGAAATTTCTCCTCGGGTACTACCTTAAATTCAATATGGTAGATTTCCGGCTCTTTATTGATAAAAAAAGATAAAGGAACCGTAAAAATTTCTCCAACCTCTGCAGGATTAGGTTGAATCAGTTCTGAATGACTAATAAATCCTGTATATGGATATACCAACATACCAAAAGGAGAAACCATAAAATCAAGCGGATAAACTTCCGTGATATTTTCCCCGCTAATCCCTAATTCCTCCATTGTTTCGCGAATAGCTGTTTCTCTTTCATCCTTGTCTTCTAAATCGACTTTTCCCCCGGGAAAACAAATTTCGCCCGGCTGCCTCCTAAGCTCCAGCGAACGAACTTCAAATAGCACATGAATCCCATCCTCTTTTTCGATAAGAGGCAGCATTACAGCATATTTTGCGAATTTCTCGCTCCCTAATATCACAGGGTTATGTCTTTTTAATTTTGTTACAACTGTTTCCAGCTCCATGATTTCACCTCTATTCATTCTGGAGTGTTATTACTATCTACAATAACATTTTTATCCTGATATTGAAAAAAAACAACCCAACTTCAACAAAGTTGGATTGTCGCTGGAAAATCTTATTCCTTATTTTCATACCATGAATACATATAAGCTGAATCTTCGAAGACCTGAGCAGTTTTTACAATTTTTAGAGGATGAAAGGTATCGATCATCACAGCCAATTCTAGTGTTTGCTTTTTGCCGATACTCGCTTCTGTTTTCCCAGGATGTGGTCCATGAGGAATTCCGCCTGGATGGAGCGTGATTGACCCCTCTTGAACTCCTTTACGGCTCATAAAATTGCCTTCCACATAATATAGGAGCTCGTCACTATTAACGTTACTGTGGTAGTATGGTGCAGGAATTGCCTCAGGATGGTAATCATACAATCTAGGTACAAAGGAACAAACAACAAAATTATTTCCTTCAAAGGTTTGATGAACAGGCGGCGGCTGGTGAACCCTTCCTGTAATCGGTTCAAAATCTTCAATATTAAAGGCCCAGGGATATAGGTAGCCATCCCAGCCGACTACATCAAAGGGATGATGCCCCAGCATATGGGAGGAAATCATTCCTCTCGATTTCGTTAAAACCTCATATTCACCTTTCTTGGCAAAAGTCATTAATGTTTCTGGTCCGCGAATATCTCGTTCGCAAAACGGGCTGTGCTCTAATAACTGACCATATTCATTACGATAGCGCCTTGGTGTCGTAATTTGACGATACGATTCAACAATGAGCATTTTCGTCATTTCATTCGCATCAGGGATTATTCGATAAATCGTTCCAATCGGTATGATGAGATAGTCACCATGAGTATAGGAAATCGTCCCGAACATCGTTTCTAATTTTCCCGAACCATAATGGATAAAGAGCATTTCATCGCCATCACCGTTCCTATAAAAGCTTTCCATTGGCTCAGTAACATTTGCAGTTCCAATTAGCAAGTCTTGATTTCCTAATATATATTCTCTGGCGTTTAAAGCATTACCTTTTTGGATTGTCTTATTGGTCAAAAAGTGACGGTGTTTAAGCTCTCTTTGTGCTTCGTATTCCGGCAAGTAATGACCAACCACCTCAGATTTCACCACTTCCGTAGGCATATAGTGGTGATATAAAATCGATTGGGTGCCAGAAAAACCTCGTGTTCCCATAACCTGCTCTCGATACAGACTGCCATCCTCTTTTTTAAACATCGTATGACGTTTATGAGGGACTTTTCCCATTTGCCGGTAATACATTATTTCACCTCAGTTCCTTCGATAATAGAATTCTGTAAAACACCTAGACAATCAATTTCTAACTCTACTATATCCCCTGGTAAAAGCCAGCGGTGCACATCCTGGCCAAGTTCAAGGATGCATCCTGTTCCGACTGTTCCAGAACCTATTATCTCTCCTGGATACAGGGTAACGCCGGCAGAGGCACGCTCAATCATCTCCCCAAAGGAATAAAAAATCTCCTTCATATTTCCTGCCGACAGTAATTCTCCGTTTACCCGCGCTTTCATGGAAAGATCAAAGCCCTTTCCCGTTTTCAATGGTTCCAGCTCATCTTTCGTGACAATCCATGGACCAATCGAGGTGGCAAAATCTTTTCCCTTTGCTGGGCCAAGTCCAATCTTCATTTCCTTCCGCTGCAAATCTCTCGCGCTCCAATCGTTCAAAATACAATAACCAAAAATATACTCATCAGCATCTGCCACCCGGATATTTCTTCCCTCTTTGCCAATGATGCAGGCGATTTCGAGTTCATAATCGAGCCAGTTGCATCCTAATGGCTTGATAATTTCTTCTCCTGGCCCCTTGATGGCGAGGTGATTGGAAAAATAATAGACTGGAATTTCATACCATTCAGGAATCATCTCAAGACCGCGGTTCTCTCTTGCTGTTTTCACATGCGCCTCAAATGCGTAAAAATCACGAAAGCTTCTGGGTAAGGGAAGAGGAGCAAGTAAGCGGATTTCCTTTAATGAGTAAACACCTTGCTGCTTGTTTGTAGAGGAAAAAAATGCTGCTTTTTTTAAATTTTCCTCACAGTTATCGAGAAAATCTATTAGATTATCAGGTAACTCCCCATCAGACATTTCAAACATATCGACTGCATGCTCTTGGTCCAAAAGAAACCCTGCCCTAATCTTCCCATCGTTTTTTTCAAAAGTTACAAATTTCATAAGCTCACCTTTTTTCCTTTTAAAAAAGGGAGAAATTTTTCTCCCTTTTTCCGCCCCGTTTGGTAATTTTCCCCTTTTAATATTCCTTTTTATTATTCCAATACTTTACAAGTTTCCACGTTTCTCCTGCTCCCGCTCAATCGATTCGAATAATGCCTTAAAGTTTCCTTCACCGAAACCGCGAGCCCCTTTCCGTTGAATAATTTCAATGAAAACGGTCGGACGATCAACAATCGGCTTAGTGAAAATCTGCAATAAATAACCTTCATCATCACGGTCAACTAAAATATTTAATTCGCGTAGCTTTTCAATTTCTTCATCAATTTTGCCAATCCGCTCACCTAATGATTCGTAATAAGTACTTGGTGTTTTAAGGAATTCAACACCGTTTTTCTTCAAAGCGGTAACTGTCGAGACAATGTCTTCGGTTAAAATGGCCAGATGCTGGACTCCTGGGCCATTATAGAATTCCAGAAATTCCTGGATTTGCGATTTCCGTTTCCCCTCTGCCGGTTCATTGATTGGGAACTTGATGCGCCCGCCATTATGCATGACCTTTGACATCAAGGCCGAGTATTCTGTAGTAATATCCTTGTCAGAGAAATGTTTCATTTCTTTAAAGCCCATTACCTTCGAATAATATTCAACCCATTCTTCCATGCGCTCCACATTACCCACCACATGGTCTATCCCAATTAACCCGGCATCCTCATTTGGCAAATAGATAGAGTATGGCTCAAACCCTGGTAGAAACGCCCCTTGATAACTTTTTCGTTCGATTAACGTATGGATTGTGTCACCATATGTACCCAGCACAGCTTTTTTAACGACTCCCTTTTCATCGCTCATTTCAAATGGAGCTGCATGTGCGATTGCTCCTCTATTTACAGCCTCTTCGAATGCCTTGTCTACATCCTCGACCAACAGAGCCACATCCCTAACGCCGTCCCCGTGTTTCTTGACAAATTGAGCTACCCGGCTCTCTTCAGAATAAGAGCCTGTAATCACAAGACGAATATTTCGCTGCTTGAGGACATAAGAGACCGTTTCGCGATTCCCTGTTTCTAGTCCGGCATAAGCAACCGGCGTAAACCCAAAGGCCGTGCAAAAATAGTGACAAGATTGCTTAGCATTTCCCGTGTAAATCTCAATATAATCTACATCTCGTACCGGAAAAAAGTCATCGACTAGTTGATCTGCCCTTACTCTTTGTTCTTTCATTTAGAAACCTCCAATTATAATAGTATTAATATTCTGAATTAATACTAAATGAAGGATCTTAATCTCTCAAGAGCAGGAAGTAAAGCAATAACGCTTTTAGGCAGTAAAGAAATACTCTACCATCATAATATTATTAGCTGCAAAAATAAAAAGAAACATACCTAGGACTTGGTTGTTTCTACTATTGAAGTAGGGAATATATTTTCCACTAAAATATTCCTGCTTATAAGGTGGTTAAAAAAATTTTACGAAAGAATCGCTCGGTCATTAACCATTTGGACACCACGAATTCGTTTAAATTCCGCTAATAATCGTTCAATCGTCAGCTGCCGCTTATTTTCCTTATCAACCTCCAAAATAACTTGACCTTTATCCATCATAATTAAACGATTCCCCAGGTCAATTGCCTGCTGCATATTGTGGGTAACCATTAAGGTAGTGAGTTTGTATTTTTCAACAATTTCTTTGGTTAGATTCGTAATCAACTCTGCTCTTGATGGATCAAGTGCTGCCGTATGTTCATCCAATAAAAGGATGGATGGTTCCGTGAAGGTGGCCATCAATAACGATAGTGCCTGGCGTTCTCCACCGGATAACAGACCGACCTTTGCATTGAGGCGATTTTCCAAACCAAGATGCAAGGATTCAAGCACTTCCCGGAATAAATCGCGTCTTCTTTTCGTGACTGCTTTTCGGAAAGTTCTTGATTTATTCCGTGAATAAGCCATCGCCAGATTTTCTTCAATCGTCATACTTGGAGCCGTTCCGGCCATTGGGTCTTGAAAGACGCGTCCAATCATTTTCGATCGATTAAACTCGGATATATTTGTTACAATTTTTCCGCCAATGTGCACCTCCCCGATATCAGGAAATAAAACACCGGAAATGACATTCATTAAAGTCGACTTTCCCGCGCCATTACTACCAATAATCGTAACGAAATCACCGGGATTAAGGGTTAAGTTAACATGATCAATCGCGATTTTTTCATCGGGTGTCCCCTCATTAAAAATCTTATGAATCTGATTTAAGTGCAGCATGATTGTCCCCCTTTTCCGTGGCAGAAGTACGAATGGCAGATAGATGTTCTGCCCTTCTCCGTGCTTTTCGCTTTTTCTCTTTCGATCGCTCAATCATTTTAGGAGTTGTTAAAGCAATAATGACAATTACTGCAGTAATCAGCCTCATATCGCCAGGTTTTAAGAAATCAATCCGAAGGGCCATGGATACGACAATTCGGTAAATAATCGAACCGCCAATGACAGCAAGTGTTGTTCTTGCAATGGTTTTTGTCCCGAATAGAGCCTCACCGATTATAACAGAGGCTAAGCCGATAATGATCATTCCGATTCCCATGCCGACATCGGCGGAGCCGCCTTGCTGGGCAATAAGGGAGCCTGAGAAAGCAACCAATGCGTTGGAAAGCCCCAGTCCAAGTATGACAAGAAGGTTTGTATTAGCGGATAGGCTGCGAATCATTCGCTTATTGTCTCCGGTCGCTCTGATTGCTAAACCAATTTCCGTTTGTAAGAACAAATCGGTTAGGAACTTGATAACGAAGGTGACGAAAACCATAAAAATGAGAATTCCCCATGTGTCCGGAAGACTATCCCCAAGACCAACCATTGAAAGAAAACGATTGAAAAATGAATCAATTCCGGTGCGCTCAAATAAGCCGCTAATCTTGGTAAATGCTGTTTCGATATTTAATAGTGGGGTATTGGGGCGTCCCATGATTCTTAAATTTATTGAATATAGTGCTATCATCATTAAGATTCCGGAGAGCAAGTTATTTATTTTTCCAAATGTATGGAGAAGCCCTGTTATACATCCTGCGGCAAAACCAGCAAATAAGGCCACTATTGTAGCGATAAATGGGTTAACTCCACCCGCAATCATAACCGCTGATATCGCTGCCCCTGTTACAAAACTCCCATCCACCGTCAAATCTGGGAAGTCCAGAATACGAAAGGAAAGATAGACGCCAAGTGCCATAATCGCATAGATGATACCTGTTTCGAATGATGAAAATATGGCTGTAAACATTGAGATCATCCTTTCTAAATTTCATTCATATGTAAGAATCAAGGAGGTAACCCGTAAGAAGGCCTCCCCCTTGAAAAATTCCATAATATCAGAATTTATTTCATTGAACTTTGATAACTGTCCAGCTCCAGCACCCAGCGGCTAGTGGACTTCGCTCTTCTCCCTACGATAAGTCAACATCGGATCGCTCCGCTCTCCGTGTTTCCTTTATCTCAGGCGAAGCGCTCCAGTCCATATGCCGCTAAACGGGTGCTTCCGCTTTTCTATTTACCATCATAAAATTCGCCAAGCTTGCTCCATTCCTCTTTCACTTTTAAACCTTGTGCTTCGGCAGCAGCCTTATTGATGACTAGCTTTAAGCTGCTTGGAAGTTCAACAGGGATTTCTGAAGCCTTCTTTTTCCCCGTTAAAATCTCAACAGCCATTAATCCGGATTGATAGCCAAGATCAAAATAGCTGAATCCACTTGCCGCAACGGCACCTTTTTTCATCGAATCAAGCTCGCCGACGAAAAGGGGAATTTTTTTGCTGTTTGCTACAGCAATGACCGAATCAAGGGCGGTAACAACAGTATTATCAGTTGGAATATAGATAGCATCGACTCGACCGACTAGTGACTCGGCTGCCTGCTTAACTTCTGACGTATTCGCAACAGAAACTTCAACTAGTGCAGCGCCTTTTTCTTCCGCTAATTTTTTTACTTCTTTCACTTGAACTTCTGAATTCTGTTCCCCCGAGTTATAGATGACACCAATATTTTTTGCTTTTAATTCATCGGTAATAAAGTGTATCGTCTTTTTAGTTGCTTCCGGATGGTTGTCAGTTGTACCAGTAATATTTTCCCCTGGCTTATCAAACGCCTTTACCAATCCAGCACCGACTGGGTCTGTTACCGATGTAAAGATTATCGGAATTTTCTTGGTCGCATTTAAGGCAGCAGTTGCACTTGGGGTCGCATTGGCAAAAATCAAGTCTACTTTGTCGCCGACAAAATTCTTGGCAATTACTTGTGTATTATTCGGATCTGCCTGCGCATTTTGCTCATCATAATCTACCTTAATTCCTTTATCTGCCAACGCCTTCTTAAATCCCTCCGTAGCAGCATCTAAAGAAGGATGCGGGGCATACTGAGTTATTCCGACCTTGAATTTTTTATCCGTTCCTCCCTTATTCGTTCCACCTGCTGATTCTTTACTGCCACAGCCGGCTAGCAACAGCATTCCTGCCAAAGCAATTGAAAGTGCTTGTACTTTTTTCTTCATTAATCAATATCCCCCTAAAAGCATCTTTTTTTGAAAACAATTAATTTTCTAAAAATTAAATATATTAGAAATTATTCTAGTGTTTTTTTGGTTTAAAAGCAATAGAAATAGCAAAAATATTTTTTCGCTTTAAAGCGACATAATCCACTATAAGAACACATATTACCCCATCCTCCCTTCTTAGAAAAAAAAAATACCTTCTAACTAGTAGAAGGCATTGACGCATGTATATTAAATTATGAGTGGGGGAACAAATTTATGTATCTTACCAATCACGGGTCTTTTCGAGTAATTTATCTATCTCAACTTTTTTCACATTATGAACGTTTTTCTCAGATGTTAGATCTGTTGTTGCTTCAAGTAATTTGTCGATATCGATTAATACGATGCCCATCTCATCTCTAACCTCCTAAGTTTTTAGTTGTATATCACTTTAATAAATATTTCGATCTATTTATGTTATATACGGGGGTATTTTATAAAGTTTCATCCCCTTAAAATCTGTACCATAAAAAGTAGAAAAATTCAGCCTAATCAGGCTGAATTTTTCTACTTTCACGCAGTGTTTTTCATTTCTTTTCGGACTTTTGGCTGCTTAAAAAAGTATTTCATCATCGGCGGAGTAACAAGCGTTGTTACAAGAACGACAATGACTAATATCGAAAATAGTTCAGGGCTGATTAACTTCGTCTCCAATCCAATCGTGGCAATAATTAAAGCAACCTCTCCTCGCGAAACCATGGCCGCCCCAATTCCGAGCGAGTTCCTCCACGAAAAGCGGGCCATTTTCGCCCCGGTTGCAGCACCAATTAATTTGGTTAAGATTGCTAGAATACTAAGACCAATAATAAGACCTAAATGCTGCGAAAGACCTGCGAAGCTTGCTTTCAGACCGATTGAGGTAAAGAAAACCGGCACGAAAATCGAATAACTAATAGTTTCTACCTTTTCAAATATTTCATGCTTAAAATTGGTAACACTAATCGCTACCCCGGCAATATAACCGCCAATAATGGCGGCAACACCTGCTAATTCAGCCACATAGGCAAAAAGGAAACAGATGATTAATGCTGAGGATAGGAGCGATTCCGTCACCTTTAACGGGGCAAACTTCCTTAATACCCACGGCACAACCTTCCAAGCTACTAAAATAGCACCTCCAAAGAACAGTACTTTACTAATAATGACTACGCTTAAATTTACATCCCCGCCTGCCATACTCATTAAAAACGCTAGGGCAATTATAACGAGCACATCATCAATCACTGCCGCGCCTAATATTGTCGTCCCTTCTTTTGACTGCATTTTATTAAGCTCTTTAAGCGCCTGTACGGAAATACTTACGCTGGTAGCTGACAGCAGCAGTCCTAAAAATACCGCTTCAATGGTCGTCATCTTCAACATGATTCCTGCTAAGTAACCGACAAAAAGCGGGACGACTATTCCACTAACACCCACGAGAGTAGATGCTTTCCCAGATCGTTTAAATTCATCTAAATCGGTCTCCATGCCAGCAATAAACATTAACAATATAACACCAATTTGACTTAGTTCTTCCAATGTTTTCGTTTCAGAAATGAGCCCCAAAACCGCTGGTCCTAAAAGAATTCCTACAAGGAGCTTCCCTAAAACAGAGGGCTGGCCAAACTTTACACTAATATCCCCTGCTATTTTAGAAGCAAATAAAATAATCGCTAACTCAAAGATTAATTCCATCTAATCACCATTCCTTTTTTAGAAAATTAAAAAGAGCCTGTCACAACATTGACAGACTCTTCCCTAAACAATAGAAAAAGGTCTGTCAAACCAAAAGGGCATAATTCCCCCTTGGTGACAGACTCCTCCATTTGACGAACATTAAGTTAACACTATAATAACATGGTTTACCCTATATTTCAAGCTGATTAATCCCACTGTTTTATTTTTCCAATTACCTTTTTCTTTATTTTAACGATAAAGGTTGATTCTCCCTTCAATGTCTTTTGCTTATTCCATTCATTGAAGCTGGCAACGGTGATTAAGATAAGCCCGGCAACTAATAAATAGAACCACCATGGCATGTGTCCCCAATATGGTCTTGTTTGCAGAAAGACATTTAATAATAACACACCGGCACCGACGAAGAAGTATGACTTAATTTGCAGTAACATCCCCGCCAACATCGATAACAAGGAGAGTGATCCTAAGATAACTGCATCATAAATGGTATTGCTCGCTAACCCATCTTGAATTAAGACAAGTGAAACGAAAACGAGGACTCCCCATTGAATTGCCTTCGTTATATTCGAATATCGCCCTTTTAATAGGATTCTGATAAAAATAATCAAAACAACAAATGGAAGGACTTGCACTTCCCTTTCCCACAAGGGCGGGATATTTAGCTTAGCAATAGTCGAATAATAAGGCTGTAATAAATAGGAAGCTCCAAGGATAGACATAAAGACCGAAAGATTAGCTGGAACTCGCTTTCTCTGCATCCAAAAAGAAACAGCAATCAGAACGCCCGGTAGCGCTTTACTCCATATTGACGGATAATCAAAAAAGTACATCACCCAAAAATACAAGAAGGAAACTGCTGTATATCCATCTATTTTTGTATCCCCAATTTTCGGTCCACTTTCAAACAGTTTTTTATAGACAATCTGTCCATTTAGTGCCATAAGTATTCCTAACCCGCCGGATAAAAGCAGCTTTTGCAGTGCACCCATATCACTTAGATACGAAAATTCTACGGTTGCTATAAAAGCTAGGAACAGGGGAATAAGCCCCAATAAATCCCATTTAATTTTATGCAAATAGAACAGGAGAACAGAAGCATACCCACCGGTGATCAGGTAAGGCAGCCAGGAATACGGATACACCAATAGCATCACTCCAATTCCAATAATCGAAAATGGCACTAAATAATAGGCTGTCCGTTTGTTAAATTCTCCTTTGGCAAAAAGTGCAAACAGGAGAATAAGAACACTTGTTATTGGAAATTCATACAGTCCGGTAAAGTGAATTTTAAAAAAATCGATTCCTGTTGAAACAGCAAAAAATAAAGTTGTAAAAACTCCATAAAGAAATACTTTGATCTTCCATTCCCGACTGGCTAATTTTGTACTAATCCCATATGCAAGCAATGCCAAAATAAAACTATAAATCGAATCAGTATGATAGACAAACCAGGTAAACACAAGCGCCGCTGGGTATATACAGTGACCTGTCCAGGCAAAAGCAGCGGCTATAAAAGAATCTTTTTTCCTGCAAAGAAAAGCGGTAAACAGAAGAACGACCGCACTTACTGAGACAATTAATGAATCCACTGTACCGCTGAATGGAATCCTTATCCTAATCGCATCAATCAAAGAAAAATATGCAAACAAGGTTGTGATACTGACAAGATATGGAACCCATTTCGTGCCAATCTTTTTATATAAATAGTAATACATCCCAATTCCGGCTAACAACACGAAGGGTTGAACCCACAATCGATTGATTGGGCTTAATAGCGCATAGAAAATGGCAAAGGTATACAATGCCTGGGAGACAAAGAATGAAATCCTCGCTAATTGTTTTTCTCCGGCTTTTTTCCAGACAAAGCTCGTCAATAGAACAAGAATTGCCCCCGATGCAAAATTAATTGCGTAACCAAATTCTTCACGGTAATAAATGAAATTGACATTCATTTCTTCAGCGAAAGCGGCAATTGAAAGACCAAGGGCACTTGGTAAGATCCATAAGGCAGCTTCCTTATAATAGCTCCTTGTTTCCTTTTTAATGACCAAAAAGGAAACAATTGTTACGAGCAGTAGAATAACTCCGGCTTGCCACCATTGAAAGAGCGTTATCGCAGCCAAAAGTGCGAGAGTCATAATCGCGATTCCTACGACCTTAGAGCTATTCTGAAGGATTCTTATATATTTGGCTAATGGTACAACCCCAAACACGACAAACAAGATAAAACCAGTCAAAGACAATGCAAGTGAAAAGTTAATACTATAAATTGGTTTGACCAGTAAGAGAATAGCCTCATAGATGCCTGAAGCGGCAAAAACCGAACTCAAATAGGTAAAAAGACGGTTTGGACTGTTATGGGATAAATAAATAAAGTTAACAGCAATAATAAAGTAGGCCAGCATTAAGGTAATCGACGGGTTGCCTGCTCGAAGCAGAATTCCTTCAAGGCTAATATAAATAAAGGCGAATCCGGAGATCACTGCACTCGTATATTGAAACACCTTATCAAGAGAAAATCTTCCGTTCATCGTCCTCGGAACAAATACTATTCCAAGTCCGATTATCGCGTAGACAACCTCGCCAAAATAATTGAGGAAGCTATGCTCGATTAGCTGATAGGCTCCATAAACGAGCATGACACTAAATATAAAATGGTATTCCTTGCGCCCGCTGACATACATCATCGATAAATAAATAACCGCAGTCAATAAAAGGTTGAAACTGTAGAGCACCTCATTATTGTATAAAAAAAGCATGAAAAGTGTACTAAGGACCAAATTAATCTGTACATATGGAACAAATTCGTTTGTAAATAATTTAAGTGATTCCCTCTGTTTTACTTGAAGATAGCCAAAAATGAGCGCCGCATTAAAGACCATCATTCCCAAGTAAAAGAAATCAATCTTTAGGTGCAGTCCAGCCAATAAAAAGGCCATCCCAGCTGATAGGGAAACAAAGGTAAACCAGACGAATAGTCTCGAGTTTAAGTTTTTGGCAAATAGAATGTAAACAATCATGGGAAGAAAGCTGCCCAGCATCCCCAGCAGGTAACGCCCTTCTCCGTCTACCGCTAAATACGAACCCAAAAGGCCAAACCATCCAAGCGAAAGAATAAAGATCGGTAAAAATAAACTTCCTAGGACGATAAAGGCAAAGGCTGTTTTATCGATATGCAATACTTTCTTTGTTAACAAGGATATTCCGTAAAATAGCAGAGCTACAAATGCAATTGACCCACTTTTCATGTAGCTTGTCATTGATCCCCAGTTACTAGTAGCAACGAATAACCCGCCTATTAATAAAAAAATAACGCCAATGTTTAATGACCATGTAATGTTTCTTTCACGAACCTCTTCCGGCGAAAGTGTTTTTTTAACTTTTGGCGGTTCTGATGGCATTGCCTTTTTGATTTGAACATTCGGTTCTGGAGGCACCGCCTTTTTGATTTGTACATTCGCTTCAGCTGGCAGTGGAATCGCTTCTATTTCTACTAAATCCAGGTGATACTGGCGGTGCGCCTTAGCTACTGTATTTACGATATCCTCAGATAAGTACCCTTCTTCTCTTAAGGTAAATAGCTCTTGCCTAAAAATCCGTCTATTCTCTTCCCTCTTATTCGGCTCCATTAAATCTCCCCACATTCATCCCTTTAATGGTTTATTGGTTACGTGCATCAATTAAGCAACTGTATGTTTTTTCCTCTATAGTGTAATTTTACACTACCGTGGAATATTTTCAATATTTTTTCTAAAAATAATCACGGTTAAAAAATAAAGTTGTATGTTTGGGGGTAAAATCTGTATGATATAAGAATGTTCAAATCTAAAGATGGAGGAAAATATGCTTACATTTAATGAGAAATTAGCCATTATCGAATCGTTCCCCGAGTTAGAAAGAAAGAATGTCTCTCTCGGCCGCGTTAATTTTCAATTCCCAAATAGTATTTCCGATAAAAAAAATATTGTTTATCATTTACATCCAAATGGAAATGGCTTTGTCTATGCTGGAAAGTCAGGAACCTATGAAACGGACGAAAAGGGTTTGGTCAATATCCGCGACTTTTCTGCCGATCAACTCAGACAGTTGATTAAATCGGCAATTCAAGAGTTGTCACCAATTGAAAAAACAGCATCTGAGGAAGCAATCATTGGAGATTCTACGGAAGAACGCTGGTTTGACGCTGAAAACAATCAGCTAATCCTAATAAATGAAAATGATAGCTGGAATATCTACTTTGGATTAAACCTCGATGCCAGCTTTGATACATACGGTGAAGCAGAAGAGTTTTTGAAGGAAGAGGGCTTTAATCGAAAATAGTCGAAAAAAAGGCTGTGCTGATTTTATCAGCACAGCCTTTTTTCATTTCTTTGACTTTCGATAACCGGCATCTTCCGCCTCTTTTTCTGAACAAAACCATACGATGTTATTTTTGGTAGACTCGTAAAAAGACCCACCAGGAACATGGTAGATATGGGAATTGGCATTTCCCTTAATCTTCCCTTCACATTTTATATTTGTTTCCTTATCATCACTTGGGTTATTTTGATAGCTGTTCGCTGATGATGTTCCAGTTGAAGTTTTTGAATTTGTATCTTTTTCTTGTGTCCCTTTGGCTGCATCCGTGTTATAGCCATCTTCTTGAGCATAATTTTCAATCGACCAAATACCTATTCCCTTTTTCTGCGCTTCTTTTTGAATAGCATAAAATTCATCCACGTATTGGGTATTTGGGGCATAAATATACGCGACACGGGCTAGTCCTTGTTCTAACAGCATTTCATTGAACATTTTGCCATCGATATAAATGTAGGCAAGTAAACGCCCATACTTATCGCGGCCTGATCCAATCCCAGGTTCAATTTCAACCTTTGTCCCAACAGGGAGAATCTTTTTTGTGTAATCGGATGCTTCAGGCCCGAATGGCTGTACACCCAACCGTGGATGATGCGTCTCGGGTGTATCCACACAAAGCATTCTTACCTTTTCCGCTTTACCATTTATCTCGATTTCGATAGTATCGCCATCGATATTCTTAACAATCGTCCCCGCAATTAGTTTCGCACCGCTTTTTGCGATAGCAGGCGTGGCAGTTTCCTGTGCTGTTTGTTTATCTTTTACCCCGTTCGCTGTTTGATTAGAGCTAACAGCTGGCGGTGTTGTATCCTTTGTGGTGGCTTCTTTCGTCACATCACTGCTGGCACAGCCAGAAATAAGGATTGAAGCCATTACCAAGAAAAATAATAGTGCATGAACAATTTTGTTTTTCATATAAAGCCCCCTATTGTATCAAAAAGAGAGAAGAATAAATCTTCTCTCTGTCTTAATTATTATCAGATGTTTTGCTCCCTTTGTTTCCTTTAGGCCCTAGATAATCATAATCGTTTGGATTAATCGGTGTATATCCATCAGGTTTATAGAAACGGAGCAAATCTTTATAGACGATTTCATCGGACATCTGAAGCTCAGTATTCACTTTTTCAGAAATATCCTTACATGATTCAGCATTTTCCAGTAATTCGCCTGTCTCAGATGAGTAGCACTTGTCTTTAATCTGAATGACATCTGAAGATACAAAATCACCATTTCGGAATAAAGCCCAATTTCGATGGTCCTTAGATAATAGGTCTGAACCAAACTCCATATAGTCCTTTGTATCAACACCTAATAAATGAAGAACTGTTGGGCGTACGTCTACTTCACCACCTACTTGCTTCTGAACGCCGCCTTTAACACCTGGCACATGGATAAATAATGGCACGCGCTGTAATTTCGCATTGATATCAGGTGTAATTTCGTCAACACCAAGCACTTTTGCCATTGCTTCATTATGGTTCTCGGATATACCGTAGTGATCACCGTACATGACAATCACAGTATTATCATATAAACCATTAGCTTTTAAATCGTTAAAAAATTGTTCAAATGCTTGATCCATGTAATTGGCTGATTGGAAATATTGGTTTACCACCGTATCTCCGAAATCACCTGCAGGGAAATCGGTGTCTCCCGGATCCATCGCAAATGGGAAGTGGTTCGATAATGATATAAACTTTGTATAGAAAGGCTGTTTCAAACCTTCAAGCAAAGGCATTGACTCTTTAAAGAATGGTTTGTCCTTCATACCATAGTTCTTTGTATTTTCATCTGACATGCTATAATAATCAGCATCAAAAAATTGATCATACCCTAAAGCCTTATACATCACGTTGCGGTTCCAGAACGTTTTGTAATTACCGTGAAAGACAGCGGAATTATAGCCAAGGCCTTTTAATATAGCCGGTGCAGCTTGGAAGGTGTTCTGAGCTTTGTTAACGAATACTGCACCTTGACCCATTGGATATAATGAGTTTTCCATCAAGAATTCAGCATCTGATGTTTTCCCTTGTCCTGTTTGATGGTAAAAGTTTTCAAAATAAAATGTGTTATTATCATGAGCCAAGGAATTTAAAAACGGTGTTGCTTCTTGACCATTAGGCAATTTATAGTCAATCATAAAGGTTTGGAAGGATTCCATTGAAATATAAATAACGTTCATCCCTTTTGCCTTACCAAAGTATTCTGGATTTGGTGCTGCATAATTAGCTTTCCGATAGTTCTCAACATCGGTAATATCACTGCTGTCAGCTAAAGCTCGCTGACTCGAAGATTTAATATTTTGAATAACATCATAAATCGTAAAGTTATAGGCACCAAGATATTTAACTAAGTAATTCCTATCAAAGGAACGTGAAAGTAACTGTGGACGATCCTTCTCAGCTAAACCTAGATTAAATAAAAATGTGGTGATGGCAAACAAAAACACAATTTTAAATGATTTTCTGTTCGTTACCGTAACCTTCTTAAAAACGGTAAATGCTAATACAATTAATATAATGAAATCAGCAAAATAAAAAATATCAAGCGGCGACATTAAGGATAGAGCACTATCTCCAAGTTGACCCGCATTGGTCTTTGTTGACATTAAAACTGGCACTGTAATGAAATCATTAAAGAAACGATAATAGGCTATATTTGCGTACAATAAGAACGATAAAATGAAATTTATGATAATCATGACAAGTTTTGTACGCTTCTTAAATAGCAGGGCGATTCCAAAAAAGAATAGTGCAGAGCTCAATGGGTTAATTAATAACAAAAATTTTTGCAGGCTATTATCAATTCCAAGTTTAAATTCAATTTGATAGGCCGCATAAGTCTTGAGCCAAAATAAAACTACGGCAATTGCAAAAAACGTAATATGGCTATTGTTTATTTTTTTAGGCAATCTTAGTTTATTCATTTCTATATTCTCCTCTCACTTACCAATTAAGCTTCGGTAAACGAACCTCAACTACTATATCATATTTTCATAAAAAATAAAAACACAAATCATGCCATTATTTGTCTTATGCATAGCAATAATTTATGTCAATATTCTTGTTAATTCGACTGAAACGTAATTTCATGATGACAATTTGCCATAGTTAGTTGTGTGGGTTTCACATATGGACATGTCCGTTTCAATCTTCATTAATATAAGACGAAGAAATTAATAAATAGTTTCACCTAATATTCATTTGCTAATTATCATATACCTGAACCTTCATCTAAGCAATATGAATTTAGCCTTATTTTTACAGAAAAATGGAACAAGCTAATAATAGTAATAACGATTGGTTAATATAACCGGAATGAACAAAAAGGTGATGAAAGGGGAATGAAGTATGCCGAGAATTAGACTTGAATTTACAAAGAGTCAGTATTTTGTTGATGAACCCGGAAATTGGCATTTAAAGGACGGAGCACCAAAAGAACTGCAAATAGAGTTGGAAAATTATCTAAACAGCTTAGAAGACCTAGAAGATCCCGGGTCCATGAATGGAGTTCAAATTGATTATCCTTATGATCATTAGCATGGAATATATATAATAGAAGAAAGCGATTACAAACTATTACCATTACCACCAACCTTCAAATGAATTGAAGTCCAACGAATTGGATAAGGTAAGGAAAAGGAGATGTGGAAAATGCCTAGAGGAAAAGAATTAGAACAGCTGCCTATGGCGAATATTGCACCGGGTGCAGGAAAAGATGCCAGTAGTCAAAACAGAGAGGTCCTTGGGAGTATCGTATCGCAAGAACAGCCGCAGCCCAGTGATGTCGACAAAGAAAACGAAGATATGTAAAAGGCAGGAAGCTTATCCTGCCTTTAATATTGTTTATTTCATTATCAATTACTAAGTTATTTGAGATTGGCAAATCGTTCGAGATCACGATTCTCCCCTATCACAACAAGGACGTCCCCATCATCCATTTTCTTATCAGGTGAAGGCGATATATTAATTTCATCTTCATGGCGAATGGCAATAACACTCAAATTATACCTTGCCCTTAAGTCAAGCTCCCTTAAAGTTTTATACAACATCCGATCTGGAATTTTCACTTCTTCCACACTATAATTCTTTGATAGCTCAATAAAATTCAGAACATTGGGTGATAAAAGCTGATGGGCAACTCGAATCCCCATATCTCGCTCCGGAAAAACAACCCAGTCCGCCCCCACTTTTTTTAACACTTGGCCATGAAGCTTGTTTAGCGCCTTGGCAATCACCTTTTTAACCCCTAGCTCCTTTAATAGCAAAACGCTAAGAATACTCGCTTGGATATCATTTCCTATCGCCACAATGACGGTATCAAAATTTCGAATCCCTATCGACTTTAATGCATCAGCATCTGTCGAATCTGCAATAATGGAATGAGTTGCATACGGCTGGGACTCCTCCACCCGCTCCTCATTTACATCCACTCCAAGTACTTCTTGACCTGATTCAAATAACTTATAGGCAATACTTAGCCCAAATCTACCTAAACCAATTACTGCGTATTGGTTAGCCATATTTTCTTCGAGCCCCCTTGATGTTAAAACTACCTATCATGATTTTACCCTTAAGGTATCGGAATGAATCCGAATTTTTACGTATGGATAAGGCATAGGCAATAGTATATGGTCCCACCTGCAGGCGAACATTGTAAAGATATTAATGGTCTATTCTACTTTTCCCAAAGCAACCTTATATATGAAGGTTTTTTCAACAGTTCCTTTTTCTTTACGTCTATTTCCCCTTTTGTTAATATCCATAATATAATGGGAAATGCCATTACAGGAAAAATATACTACCCAACTGAATAGATATAAATAAATTTTATCACGATATTTATAACCATTTTTCGAAACATGTGACACAACTAACCGGAAAAATTAGGATATTATTTCGCATCTTTAGTTTTATTATCTATCTTTACAATGATTTGCTAAAGGAAATAATAAGATGGAATGGGAATTGAGGGGGATTAAAATGAATCAAGGAACAAAACAGCTTTTTATTCAAACTGGAAGCCTTGTTGCTGGCTTTATGGTCTGGGTTCTAATTTCTTCACTAATGCCTTTTATTAAAGAGGATATTAACCTTTCTTCAACACAAATTGCCTGGGCCACGGCAGTGCCTGTGATCCTCGGCTCACTGCTCAGGATTCCAATTGGGTTTTGGGCCAATCGCTATGGTGCTAGAATATTATTTACGATTAGTTTTATTATTTTGCTTCTGCCAATCGCCATTCTCAGTTATGCAAATTCGATCTTCATGCTGATATTGGGCGGATTTATGCTAGGTATAGGGGGAGCAGTCTTTTCAATCGGTGTGACATCCTTGCCGAAATATTATCCGAAAGCTAAACACGGTTTTATCAATGGAATTTATGGTGCAGGTAATATCGGGACAGCGATTACTTCCTTTTCTGCACCTATTCTCGCTAGTTCCTTTGGATGGAGAACGACGATAAAGATTTTTTTAATTATTGTTCTAATTTTTGCTATAATGAATTTCCTATTTGGAGACAAAAAAGAACATAAAGTAAATAATTCCTTTTCCGCGAGCTTTAAACAGGTTTATAAAAATCCTAAGCTCTGGTTTTTAAGCTTATTTTATTTCATCACATTTGGCTCATTCGTTGCTTTCACCATTTATCTGCCTTCATTTTTAGTGAATCATTTTGAATTAGATAAGGTCGATGCCGGCTTACGAACAGCGGGTTTCATTGCCTTAGCTACTTTTTTTAGACCAGTAGGAGGATGGCTTGGCGATAAAATTAATCCCTTTCTTATCCTTATGGCAGTGTTTTTCAGCCTTACCTTTGCAGGATTCCTGCTATCGTTCACACCATCTCTGCCAATTTATTCATTCGGCTGTTTATTAGTTGCCTTCTTCGCAGGGATTGGAAATGGAGCCATCTTTAAGTTAGTTCCATTATATTTTTCAAAACAAGCAGGGATTGTCAATGGGATTGTAGCAGCAATGGGTGGTCTTGGCGGTTTTTTCCCGCCAATCATTCTAACAATACTCTTTAATTGGACTGGACATTATGCGATTGGGTTTATGTCTCTATCTGAATTCTCACTTGCGAGCCTTGTCATCGTTGTTTGGCTTTACTATCAAGAAAAGCTCGATATTTCCGCAAAGATTGTCAACCATGCTGTTGACGGCATTTGTGTTACTGATGTCAATGGGATCATTCAAAGCGTCAACCCGGCATTCACAAAAATAACCGGGTTTAGCCAAGAGGAGGTAGTCGGAAAAACACCAAGTGTCCTTCAATCCGGGGAACATAACAATGATTTTTATAAAGTAATGTGGGATAGCTTAAAATCAGCAGGAGTGTGGGAAGGATACATATGGAATAAACGCAAAAATAATGAAATATATAAAGAATGGTTAACGATTACGGCCATTAAAGATGACACCGGAGAAACTAAAAATTATGTTGGCATGTTTAACGAAGAAGACAAAAAATCTAAGAAAATTTAAAATGAAACGAGAGAGATTCCTTCCTTGGAGGTTCTCTCAGATTGTCGAGAAGGTGTATATTTCTCGACAATTTTTTTATTTTTTGGCAGGCTGTCTTAAGGAGTTTAGTTCTATCCTCTTATATTGATTTGTTTAAGTCATCAAAATATTCCCGAGTATCCACTTCCACTTCTTGTTTTGTAAACTTTTGTTTATTTGCGTTTGCCTTTAAATGTGAAGAATTCGTAAATAAAACACGTCCGTCTACGATTAGTTTGAATCGTCAACACCGTTTTAAGGATACCAAATATTTCAGGAGATTTATGATGGAATTGTTCTTTTAGCAATAATTCATAAGACGAATGAATGCCATAAAGAGTACCAATAAACATCTTTTTTCACTTTGTCTAGACTTTTTAGCTTAAACATTGAATTCACCACTTATTTTAATTATTTATGATTGAGTCGAAAGTCTATATTGAAACCACACTGTTGATTGGAGCGGAAGGCGCGAAGACTCCTGCGGGAGTACGGGGCTGGGGAGACCCCGCAGGCGCTTCAGCGCCGAGGAGGCTCCCCGGCACGCCCGCGGAAAGCGAAGCGCCTGGAGCGCAAATCAACAGATCTGTTGAACAGCCTATATTTTTAAATATTTTTATAACGAATTAACGTGGTAAATCGAAAAAATAATCCGAATTAAATAATAGGCTATCGAAAGTTTTTCGACTGCATGAGAGATCTTCTCCTATAGAAGGTCTCTTTTTTATTGATTAAGTGATAAATATTACAACTTTTTGTCAATTAATTTGAGTTCACAAATCCTTCACTACTTTTGTGACGTACGTCACAAAAATCATGTTAACATGTGGTTTATAGTAACAACATAAACAACAGCAACTTTGAAACTTTTAAAAAAACAATATAGGGGGAAACAATCATGGCTCGAATTAATTATTGGAATCCAGAAGATGAAAAGTTCTGGAACGCAGAAGGAAAAAAACATGCAAGAAGGAATCTCTGGATTTCAGTACCATCTTTAATGCTTGCATTTATCGTTTGGCAAATTTGGTCAGTAGTCGCAATCAGGCTTAACGATATCGGTTTTCATTTTACTGATGAACAACTATTCACACTAGCAGCAGTACCAGGTCTTGTAGGGGCAACACTTCGCTTTGTGTATACTTTCGCTGTCGGCTCTATCGGCGGAAAGAATTGGACAGTGATCTCGACAGCTGTTTTAGCAATTCCAGCAATCGGAATCGGTTTTGCCGTTCAAAATCCAGAAACGCCATTCTCTATTATGCTTTTACTGGCAGCCCTTTGTGGACTTGGGGGCGGTAACTTTTCATCATCTTCAGCCAATATTAGCTTTTTCTTTCCTAAGAAGGAAAAAGGAACAGCCTTAGGAATTAACGGCGGTTTAGGAAATATGGGTGTATCTGTTGTCCAATTCGTCACACCATTAATTATTACTTCAGGAACTTTCGCACTAGTTGGCGGCAAACAAGTATTAGCAAACGGTCAGGCAGTATATTTACAAAACGCAGCATTCATTTGGGTCATTCCGATTGTCATTATGACGCTCCTTGCAATGTTTAAGATGGATAATGTACCCGGAGCAAAACAATCGGTAGCAGATCAATTCGTGATTGTGAAACGAAAACACACTTGGATTATGACTGCCCTTTATGTGGCAACCTTTGGTTCATTCATTGGCTATTCTGCGGCATTCCCGCTGTTATTAAAATCTCAATTTCCTGAATACATCTCACTCGCCTTCCTTGGCGCCTTATTGGCAGCTGCGGCAAGACCAGTCGGCGGTTGGATGGCAGACAAACTCGGCGGTGCAAGGGTTACAGCATATGTTCTAGTGATCATGGGAATTGGAGCAGCTGGGGTTATATATTTCTTAAATGGTAAACAATTCGCCGGATTCTTAATTTCTTTCTTAGTCCTTTTCCTTGCATCTGGAATCGGCTCTGGTTCAACATTCCAAATGATTCCAAATATCTTTATTCCAAAAGAAGCAGCACCTGTAATTGGATTTTCAGCAGCATTCGCGGCATACGGTTCCTTCTTCATTCCAAAGCTTTTCGGATGGTCTGTTAAAACAACCGGTACACCGGTTACCGCATTTTACTTCTTTATCGGATTCTATATAATTGCTTTTGGACTTAACTGGTTCTTCTACCAACGAAAAGCAACAGCTGCAAGAACAGTAGCAAAACAAGCGTAAAAGTATATTCAAAAAACCTGCCTAAACGTTTAGGCAGGTTTTTTGATTAGTTATTTAATATTTTTACAGTCACGTGTTTATTACCCCAATTTAAAGCGTCTTGTTCATCAGGGAGAAACACATCAATTCGATTCCCTTTAATCGCTCCGCCCGTATCTGCGGCGATAGCGGTACCGTAACCTTCGACATATACTTTACTTCCTAACGGGATGACAGATGGGTCAACAGCAATGACCTTTGCATCCGGGTTAGCAGTTAAATCCACACCAGTAGCTGTTGTGCCGGAACATCCTTCACATGAAGCTGTATAAGCTGTTGCTTTTACAGTAATTTCTGTTGAATTGTTAGTACTTGTGGTAGATTCCCTACCGCTGTCAGCCGCTTTTACTGCGGGTGTTTTGCTCTCACTTGTCAAGGCCGCGGCTTGCGAAGTGCTTTCTACACGACCAGTTTCACTTTGATTGGTATTGCTATTTTGGGAGTCTGGAGTTGACTCCGCATTTTTAACATTATTAGCTATTTCATCATAGATGACAAGCTTTAATCCTGGATGAATCAGGTCTGTATTTAATTTGTTCCATTCTTTAATTTGATTAACCGAAACCTCATATTTCACTGCCACACCCCACAAGGTATCACCTTGCTCGACAGTATAATGTTTTTCAGTCGCAATTGTTAAAACATCTCCCGTATGAATAAGTGGTGTCGAAAGATGATTCCATTTTTGAATATTTTCCACTGAAGTATGATGTTCTTGAGAAAGACCCCAGAGGGTATCCCCTTTTTCCACTGTTACCTCTGCAGCTTGTACATTAGCACCTACTGTTCCTGAGAGTGCAGCTACAGCAATGAATGCTTTTATTTTTTTTATCATTTCCTTACCTCCCATGATTTCGCAGCTAACTGTAGCAATGATAACATGGTTTTTTCTGAAACAAAGAACAGGGGGATGTTAATTCGTTTACAAGAATGGCAATTATATTACAATAATATTTCTTAACAACAAAACCCTTGAACAAAAAGAATAGTGCGGAATTTTCCTCTCGCACTATTCTTTAGATTCTTTATACCCTTGAAATCGCAACTGCACATGCTTTGTACTCGGCAGTCCCGGAAATAGGATCATATTCATTTAAGGTTAACACATTCGTAGGCGTTTCACTCCAATGGAAACTCATAAAGACAAGACCAGGCACCACTTGTTCTGTAACCTTAACCTTCACCTCAAGCTCCCCTCTTCGTGAACGAACCTGTACTATATCTCCGTTCGTAATTCCTAATACAGCTGCATCTTCTGGATGGATATCGACAGTTTCCTCAGTTTGTTTCACCTTGACACCAGCTGCATAGTGGCGGGTCTGTGTATGGGTATTATATGATTCATACCTTCGCCCTGTTGTTAATGTAAACGGATATTCTGCGTCAGGCAATTCTAATGGTTCCGTATAGTCCACTGGGACAAATGGAGATTTTTTCTCCATTGGCTGCTCGGTATGAAACCGTTGATGCATAATAAATGTTCCTGGATGGCTTTCATCAGGGCATGGATAATGGATGCTATATTCTTTTTCAAGTCGTTCATACGAAATGCCGCCATACATCTCCCAGGCAAGTTTTCTAACCTCATCCCAGATTTCCTCACTATTATGATAGTGCATCGAATAACCCATCATTGTAGAAAGATCACAAAGGATTTCCCAGTCTTCTTTTGTATTAGGATGGGCATCGATTGCTTTGCGAACACGTTGGATTCTGCGATCAGTATTGGTATAGGTTCCATCCACCTCTCCCCATGAACGCGCAGGCAGAACAACATCGGCCATCTTCGCAGTTTCCGTCATGAAAATATCCTGGACGATTAACAAATCGAGCTTTTCAAACAGCTTTTTCGTATGATTCATATTAACATCGGCAAGCAGCGGATTTTCGCCAATAATATAAAGAGCTTTTAACTCGCCCATTTCTAATCGATCAAACGTACGGGTTTGCGTGTCCCCTGCTTGTGGATTTAGCTCAACCTTCCAAACTTTTTCGTAACGAGCCCGGAACTCTTCATTTGCTAAGCTCATTGCTCCTGCCAATTGGTTTGGCAAACAGCCCATATCGCCTGCTCCTTGGACATTATTTTGTCCTCTTAGCGGCATGATGCCAGTTCCTTCCTTCCCAATGTTACCCGTTAGCAATGCTAAATTGGCGATATCAAATACATTGTTCACACCACAATGGTGCTCGGT
The DNA here is from genome assembly GCF_001026695.1 of Neobacillus vireti. Taxonomy (GTDB): domain Bacteria; phylum Bacillota; class Bacilli; order Bacillales; family Cytobacillaceae; genus Neobacillus; species Neobacillus vireti. Next base: position 583,273 of record NZ_LDNB01000012.1, on the reverse strand, counting down.
AATCCCGAGTGTATAGGCAATCATTGAACCGCTTGAATTCGCATATTCCCTTGCTGTTGCAATAATATCTTCCGCCTTTAAGCCGGTTATTGCCGCTGCTGCTTCAGGTGTATATGGTTCAACCTGCTTTGCTAATTTATCGAAATCGATTGTAAATTGCTCAATAAATTCCGGATTGTATAAGCCTTCCTTCAGAATTACGCGAATGAAAGCATTAATTAGTGCAATATCTGAACCTACATTGATTTGTAAGTGGCGATGAGCCACTTTTACCATATCAATTTTTCTTGGATCAATTACAATTATTTTCAAACCTGCTTTTACGGCCTTTTTCATCCGATTGGCAATAATCGGGTGTGCCTCTGTCGTATTTGAGCCCATTAAAAGTAATACTTCTGCCTTATCAAAGTCTTCTAGAGTATTAGTTGGGAAACCGCTTCCAAAAACAGTTGCCAGACCGGCAACGCTAGGAGCATGTCACGTTCGGTTACAACCGTCAATATTATTGCTGTGGATGACCGTTCTCATAAATTTTTGCGTAATAAAATTAGATTCGTTTGTGGATCTAGCACAAGCGAACATACTTATCGCATTTGAACCCCATGTTGTTTTGACTGCCGTTAATTTATTGGCGATGAATTGATAGGCTTCTTCCCATGTTGCTTCAACAAGCTGACCGGCTTTCCTTATTAGTGGGGATGTTAATCTATTCTTTGCATGGACATATTCATAGGCAAATGCACCCTTTACACAGGTTTGTCCCTTGTTCACTGGTGCTTCTTTATCCCCGCGGATTTTCATAATTTTATTATCCTGGACTTCAAGGACTAAGCCGCATCCAGTACCACAGTATCCGCAGATTGTTTTCACAAAATTCTCTTCAGCCACTTTGGTTCCCTCCCATTAATTTCTTTTATACCTATATAACCATATTAATCTATTTATTCCATTTGTAGATTCCTTTTTTGAAAATATTGTGTCTTTTTTCAAAAGGATTTAAATGGAATAAAAAAAACGAGAGGACTCCTCTCGTTTTAAGCAATTTTTGCCGGCAGTAATATATTAAAGGTTGTGCCTTTGTTAGGCTCACTTTCAACAAATACTTTACCATTATGGCTTTCGATAATCTTAAAGCTAACCATTAATCCTAAACCATTCCCGTTCTTCTTGGTGGTGAAAAACGGTTCACCGAGCTTTTGCAATTTTTCCTTTGGTATCCCAACCCCTGAATCCTGAATCGAGATTTGCACATTATTATCCTGGATAAATGTTTTAACGTGCAGGTCCCCGCCATTTGGCATTGCTTCAATTCCGTTTTTTATGAAATTGAGAAAGACCTGCTTTAAGCGGTTTTCATCACATTCAATTTGGATAATTTCGTGGGCACAGTCAAATGACAAGCGAACATTCTTCTTACGCGCTTCAAATTCAAGTAGAGAAACAACCGTTTGAATCACAGGAACGACATTCTTTTCTTCTAATTCAACTGCCTTTGGTTTGGCTAACACCATAAAGTCCTCTACGATCGTATTAACCCGCTCAATTTCGTCAAGAATGATGTTCAAAAACTCCTGCCGCTCCGGATCTTTTTCATCTAGCTGTAAGAATTCCGTATAACCTTTCATTGAAGTAAGCGGATTGCGGATTTCATGGGCTACACCTGCTGCCAATTGCCCAACGGCGGCAAGCTTATCCTGGCGGTGCAGGACCTCCTCTGTTTTTTTCCGCTCAGTAATGTCATTACGGATAGCTAAATATTGGTATGGCCTTCCTTGTTCATTTAAAAAGGGAACAATTGTTGTGTCCACCCAATAATACGTCCCATCCTTAGCCTTATTTCTAATTTCTCCTTTCCACACATTTCCCTCACCAATCGTTTTCCAGAGGTTTTTGAAAAAATCTTTTGAGTGGTAATTTGAATTGAGGATATTATGGTCCCTTCCCAGTATTTCTTCACGACTATACTTGGAAATTTCACAAAACTTATCGTTAACACTGGTAATCTTTCCTCTTGCATCCGTAAAGGCTACTATCGAGGATTGATCAAGGGCAAATTTAATATCAATATTATCTTTAATTGTTTCCTTTAGGTGCTCCTCTGCCCTTTTTCGGTCAGAGATATCTGACCGAATCGCAATATATTGGATTGGTTTCCCTTTTTTATTCAAAAAAGGAACAATTGTGGTATCAACCCAATAAAATGAGCCATCCTTTGCTTTATTACGGATTTCTCCGCGCCAAATCTTTCCTGATTGGATTGTTGTCCATAGATTTTTAAAGAATTCCTTAGAATGATAGCCTGAATTTAAAATGCGATGATTCATTCCGATAATTTCTTCTTGTTTATACTTTGAAATCTCTTCGAATTTATCATTAACATACACGATTATTCCACTCGGGTCTGTAATGGCAACAATTGTTGACGCATCAAGCGCTGCCTTAATGTCTTTTAAATTTGTATCTGTCGCTGCTAACTGCCTACTAATTAACGTACTTGAGACAATGAGCCCACCAATAATTAATACTGAAATAAATAGGACTAAATAAATAAAGAACGGACTTTCAGTGTTTGACTCTTGTAATAGCTCACTTGTCGTAACTATTGCCCTTTTTAACAAGAAATGTCCTTCGGCGATTGCAGCTGACATGATAATGGCACTAATAGGTTTTAACCAAACCTGATGACTTTGATTGTAGCTCTTTGAAGAAAATAGAATCCATAAAGAAAATAAAAATGACCCGGCGATTAACAACCCTGAAAAAGTAAATAATGGTATATTGTAGGTTACATTTAAGTTCATCGCATAAAGCCCAATTACTTGAATCGCAATAACGGCAAACGTTAAAAATAAACTGCCGCCGAGCAAATGGTAAAATCGAATTATTTTACCATAAAACGGAAGAAAGGCCATTCCTGTAAAAGCCACACCTATAAAAATGGAAAGAATCGTTAGTGGTATGTGGTAGCTGGCAAATCGGTCTGTATCGGCTGATATCAACCCCATAAAATTCATTACCCATATTCCAATTCCCATTGAGAATGTACCACCAAGAAACAATATCCGTTTATTTTGGTCGGATGTTCTAATTAAGGTAAACATATCTAATGCTGTATACGATGCCATGATGGTTAACCCAATAGCAATGATAATAAAATAAGGATGAAAAGCTCCTAACAATGCATTCATTATCCAGCATCCCCCATTTCCATATCTGTTTCTACTATGATTGTAATGTAAAGGAGTACGTTATGGAAGTATAAAATCAATAGGAAAGGCAAATTTACTAAAAAACTAAAAAATATATTCATTTAAATCACCCTTATCGGTTTTTGTGATAAAAGACTTATTTTTTAAAATTCTTTGGATTTTTTAAAAAATAGTCTACACATTTTCGCTTTTTTTGTTTATACTGTACTATAACAAACGGATTTTAAATAAACTGTATTAACAAAGGAGGATTTTATTATGTTAATGAGCCCGGTTGAATTTTTCAGAAACCTGCCAAAGAAGGAATGTCCAGAATGTGGTCAACACATCATGGAGGAACAAGCAGAAAGCTATTTAATGGAATGCGATCGCTGTTTATCAAAACGAGAAGAATAGGAATTGAAAAAAACTCTCCAGGTAATGGAGAGTTTTTTCATGTTATTTCCGTTTTGGATAGGATTAGGCAGGGATAATCTTTGCTTGGGAAACAAAAACTTTAATTAAGGAGATGATGGGAATGGCGAAAAAGGAAGATTATTTAACTACGGCTCCAAAAGAACCTCAAATGACGATAAATAATGGCGCTATTTTTCCTAATTTAAAAAATATTGCCGGGGATTCAGTGGATGAACATAAATACCTTGAAGAAGCGAATACCATAATTGCAGGCGATGAAATTGGGCAACAGAACGAAAATCTATAGTAGTTCGTTTCCTACGGGAAATAAAAAAGACTGTCAAATGTCCTGTGACAGTCTTCTGCATTATCCCGTTATTAAATTTTCGGAAGCTCTCTTATTTCATGTGTCATTTCATTGCCGCACATCGGGCAAAGTAAGTCATCTGCAACAAAATCTTTTCTCATCCACCCGATACATGAATGGTCCATACACGAATAAATTTCAGTATCCACCATTATAACTTCAATTTCTTCTTCTTTACGTTTACCATAAAAAATGAGAACCGCCTCCTTTTTCATAGTATGTCCAAAAAGTCCCTTTTCATTTCGGAAAACATTCTAACTTTGGAGGAATTAAAAAATGAAAAATCAAAAAGGATATACTGTTGTAGGAACTGACATTGAAGAGGTCAAACGGTTAAACAGCCAGTCTGGTTTAAGCTATAATGAAGTAAAAGAGTTGCTTGCAAAACAATATATGAAACAGAAATAAAAAAAGCTGGAACTTCTTCACAAAAGTTCCAGCTTTCATTTTTTTATTCATTATAATCAATCGTTAAATTTTCCTCATGTCCTTTGGAAAGAAGTTTGCTTTTCTTGCGGTTTTCTTTAGTTTGGAAAATAATATCGAAATCATAATCGTCAGGGTACAGCTCATTGGCTGCGATATATAGCTTAATCCTCTTATGGTTGATTAATGATTTCTCCCCCTTAATCTGAACCACATAATTCCCATGGGTATCAGGACCGGAATAGACAATCCCAAACTCGTTTGTTGGCGAAATCTTTACATTATCACCATGCTGAAAAATTGACACTTTCATCTCGGTTTTGTTCGTGTCACTTTTACGGTCCTTGTATTTATTTACCATCACTTGTTTTTCTAATTCCTTCAATTTCCACGTAGTTGTTACTTCCGTTGTATACTGCTTCTCTTCCTTATAGGTAATGTGATGGGCTCTCTCAATAATTTTCGGGTGAATCCCAAGCTTTAGAGCAATTGCAAATGCCCGACTATCCCCGCCTCTGCCTATATTTAAGCGATAGGTTGGACTAAGTGTATTTAAATCAAATTCCATTGAACCATTAATAAATCCGTGATGTGTTTCGGCGAACTCTTTAATCTCACTATAATGTGTCGTGGCCAGGATAGCGGCTCCTTTTTCATAAAGGGTTTCCAGTATCGCTGTCGCCAGTCCCATTCCTTCCCCGGGATCCGTTCCAGACCCAAGTTCATCTAATAAAACCAATGTCCGGTTAGTAGTATCCTTCAAGATTTCAATAATATTGACAATTCTTGAACTGAACGTACTTAAATTTTCTGCTATACTCTGTCCGTCCCCGATATCCACCAGTATCTTCTCAAAGACACAAAGTTTACTTTGTTCGGCTGCAGGAATATGAAGACCGCACTGGACCATTAAGGTTAATAGACCGACAGTTTTAATTGTTACCGTTTTTCCGCCCGTATTCGGACCGGTAATAACTAATGCCTGCTGCTCCCTATCTAACCTGAGTGACAACGGCACCGCTTTTTCTCCTAAGAGCGGATGCCTCGCTTGAATCAAACTAATTTCATCTGTTTCATTAATACTCACTTTAGAGCCATTAATAAAACGACAATACTTTGCTTTTGCAAATAAGAAGTCATAGTGGACCATTGTTTCCATTGCTAGGTGGATCTGCTGTTCCTTTTCCTCAACTAAACCGGTTAAATAACTCAAAACCTTTTGCTCTTCCATTTCTTCATCGGCAATTGCCCACGTTAACTGGTCCTGGTAAATGGTGATTTCTTCAGGCTCAATAAACAGAGTGGAACCGGAAGCCGAAGTATCTAACACCGTTCCTTTTAGTTTATTCCGAAATTCCTTTTTAATCGGAATAACGTAGCGCCCATTTCTCTGGCTGACTACATTTTCCTGTAAATACGTTTTATATTTATTCGAGCGAATCAATTGCATTGTTTTTTCTTTCAGCCGTTCCTCATGTATGGCTATTTGCTTTCTTATTTTTAATAGATCCTTGCTCGCATAATCATCTACTCTGCCATTTCGAATACAGCGGATGATTTCACTTGCTAACTCAGGTAATTCATCAATTGCATCTATATAGGCGGACACTCTTGGAGCGTAGTAAATTTTATCCTTCATAAAGCGGCGCATCTTGCCGCAGCAATCCAAAAAATCATAAAATTTTGTCAACTGATCTGGTCTAAGCACAGCACCCTTATTCATATTCCCTATCAGCTGTTCCATCCCGTCAAGCCCATGAACAGGAACACTTGCACTCTTTTTCAATATTTCAACCGCCTCCGAAACCTCATCAAGCCACGCTTCAATTTGCCTTTTATTGGTAGAAGGTGTCAGGCACCCGATTTTTGCTTTCCCCTCTTTTGTCAAAGCGTATTGTGTAATTTGTTCTTTAATTTGGTTGAATTCTAAAGTGTTAATGGTATGCAGGTTCAATTTATTTTCCTCCTTAAATTAAAAATAGCCGCAATGAACAATGTCATTGCGGCTAAAGGATATGAGTGGAATCACTCATTTTTCATACTCAAATTTAACCAAAATAAAAACTGTCTACACGAGTGTACACAGCTACATTGGTAAAAGGATGTATGCGTATGCTTGCCCATTGTTCTTATCTTCATTCCATGACTAAATAAGACCCCGTTCATGTAATTCAAAAAACGAGACTACCCGGAATGAAACTATCCAATTGATTGGATTAGTTAAGAACGACACCAGACATAAAACATACTCCCTTATAAGAAAAATTAAATTCTTCTAAAGAATATGATATTTGGAACCATATGTCAATATACAAATCTAAACCTCAATTAAAACATTAAAGGAATGAGATATGGGATGATAAACGACGTGAATACTGCTGCAATCCCCATCGCTGCACCTGCAACTGCCCCTTGAATCTCTCCTTCCTTTACTGCCTCTGCAGTTCCAATTCCATGGGCAATCGTACCTATAGACAGCCCTCGGGCAAATGGATGATCAACCTTAAACATGTTCAAGAGCTTTGCTCCAAACATCGCGCCAATCATTCCAGTTATAATCACATAGGCAACGATTAACGAGATATTGCCATGAATTATCTTCCCTATTTCCGTTGCAACCGGAACAGTTACCGATTTTACGGTTAAAGCAAGCGTAAAATCTTTCGAAAATTGAAAGCATTTTGCTAATAGAATGGCAGATGTTATCGTGGTAATAATCCCGATTGACAACCCCATAATAGCTGCGACAAAGTATTTAGCAAACATAAGCCGATTTTTGTAAATGGGTACTGCTAAAGCAATCGTTGCTGGACCAAGCAAATAGGTCATGATGTTTTTTGCAGGAATGTATTCATCATAAGAAACATTTGACATAACTAAAAAAATGATAATGATGACCGTGCTAATAAATACCGGACTTGTTAACGGAGAGGAATATTTCGCTGCTAGGAAACGTGCAAAATAATAGACAGACATAGTTAAGAGAATACTATAAAGCGTGATCATGATAGTTTACTTTTTCCTTTTCTTTTTTCATAATGACGGCTTGCGTTGCTTTTCCCGCTGATAAAAGACCAATAAATGCACTAACGATAAGAACAAGCAGGAAGGATACGCCTTTCGTTACAAAGACCGGCCCTAGTGTCATTAATCCTACCGAAATCGGAATAAAGAAGAAGCTTAGATGCTTTAGCAGCCAGCCAGCCGCCATTTCTATATGGTCAATCTTAATGATACCTATCCAAAGCAAGAAGAAAAGAATAATTATACCGCTGACGTTACCAGGGATCGGCAAATGGAAAATCCGCACTGTAAGATTGCCAATTTGATAAATACCAATAAGTATCAACATTTGAATCGAAAATTTTCCCATCGTTCTAATCATGTTTAACACCTAACTTTCCAAAATTACAACCAATAATAAGTATAAATGAATGACAAATCAGAATCATTATGTTTGTTCACAGAATATCCATATCCTTTTTAAAAAAACTTCTTTATCTTAATGGTAGGAGGGAATGTTATGAAAAAAATCTATCTCATTTGCTGTCTTGCCGTGTTCTTCGGTATAGCCGGAGGAATTTCTTTCTTTCTCATTCGGGATGCAAATGCGGTCATACCAGCAAATGTCAGCTTAATTAACCAGAATGGCGAAACCTATAATTTTGGTAAGGATAAGACCAAATTAAAGCTAATAGAATTTATTTATACCCAATGTCCAGACATTTGTCCAACTACCACACAAAAGATGGTGGATCTGAAAAAGGATTTAGTAAAAAGTGGAGTTTTCGGTAAGGATATTGAATTTATCACGATAACAATTGACCCCTATCGTGATACCCCAGAGATTCTTCAAGTGTATATGAAAGGGTTCGGAATTAACAATGACAATCATTGGATGTTTTTAACGGGGGAAAAGAAAAATATAAAAAGGGATCAAAGCTATATTAACCGGGTAACGGATGCCTTGCAATTTCAATACAAGGACCCGGGAAACGGACAGTTCGTCCATTCAACGTTTATTTATTTAGTGGATCAAAACAATAAATTTACTGCGAAATTTCCAATGGGAAAAGGCTTTAATAAACAAGATGTCTACGACAAAATCATAGAGAAAATTAGGTGAATAAAAAAAGCGGTTAGTCCCTTTGGATCAATCGCTTTTATTACCATCTTTTCTTATTTAATTCACGGATGAAGGAAATTTTTTAATTTGCTGTAAAGATAATAGGTAATTGGACTTTGGTTTGGTTAGACTCGCCTTAATACCTGCTTTTTTTAACTTGTTAACGAGTTCAGTAAGCTGTTTTTTTGCCATACTTCTCACCCTCTTTAAGACTTCTTAAAAACAATTCTACAACAAATTTATGAATAAAGTGTGAAAATAGAAAAAAATTTTTAGAAAATTTTTCTTACTAGAATCTTACCCTTAAAAACGGAATTCGCTCTTCTTCTATTTTCATGATATAATATATGGCAATATGGTTTTTTGGAGGATGTTTTAAATATGATTACCGTTAGTAATGTAGGTTTACGATATGGAGACCGCAAGCTATTTGAAGATGTAAACATTAAATTTACACCTGGGAACTGCTACGGCCTTATTGGCGCAAACGGCGCCGGAAAATCAACTTTTTTGAAAATTTTATCTGGTGAAATCGAAGCGCAAACCGGAACTGTTCAACTTGGACCAAATGAACGGATGGCTGTGTTAAAACAAAACCATTTTGAATATGAGGAAGTTGAAGTACTAAAAACCGTTATTATGGGTCATGCGAGACTCTATGAAGTTATGCAGGAAAAAGACGCGATTTACATGAAAGAAAACTTTACGGATGAAGATGGCATGAAAGCTGCCGAGCTCGAGGGTGAGTTTGCTGAATTAAATGGCTGGGAAGCTGAACCAGAGGCGGCCATTCTATTAAAAGGGCTGGGTATTGGTGAAGACCTTCACGATAAAAAAATGGCCGACCTATCAGGCTCAGAAAAAGTGAAAGTTTTGCTTGCTCAGGCTTTATTCGGCAGACCAGATGTACTGCTGCTAGACGAGCCGACAAACCACTTGGACATCAAAGCGATTCAATGGCTTGAAGATTTTTTAATTAATTTCGAAAATACTGTTATCGTTGTTTCCCATGATCGTCATTTCCTTAATAAGGTTTGTACGCACATCGCAGATTTGGACTTTGGAAAAATTCAAGTCTATGTAGGAAACTATGATTTTTGGTATGAATCGAGCCAATTAGCCACAAGAATGGCATCAGACGCGAACAAAAAGAAAGAAGAAAAAATAAAGGAACTTCAAGCCTTTATTGCCCGCTTTAGCGCGAATGCTTCTAAATCAAAACAAGCTACTTCCCGGAAGAAATTGTTAGATAAAATAACACTTGATGATATAAGACCTTCCTCACGCCGGTATCCATTTGTTGGGTTTACTCCAGATCGTGAAATAGGAAACGATTTATTAAGAGTGGATGGGTTAACAAAAACAATTGACGGTGTGAAGGTCCTTGATAATATTAGTTTTACAATGAATAAGGGAGACAAAATTGCCCTTGTTGGGACAAATGAGCTGGCCAAGACGACTCTTTTCAAGATTTTAATGGGTGAAATGGAAGCAGATGCCGGAACTTTCAAATGGGGAATTACAACTATACAGGCTTATTTTCCTAAAGATAACACCGAGTATTTCGAAAATAGCGACCTCAACCTTGTCGATTGGCTTCGCCAGTTTTCTCCTAAGGATGATAGCGAAAGCTTCTTAAGAGGATTCTTAGGAAGAATGCTCTTCTCTGGGGAAGAAGTATTGAAAAAAGCAAGCGTCCTATCAGGGGGAGAAAAAGTTCGCTGCATGCTCTCTAAAATGATGCTAAACGGTGCCAATGTGTTGCTGCTGGATGAGCCAACAAACCATCTGGACTTAGAATCGATTACCGCTCTCAATAATGGACTAATCAATTTTAAAGGCTCATTACTGTTCGCTTCACATGACCATCAATTCATTCAAACTATAGCAAACCGCGTGTTTGAATTAACGCCAAATGGATTAGTGGATAAGCAAATGTCATATGATGAATATCTTGAAAATGCGGATGTTCAAAAACAAGTGGCAGAAATGTATCAATAATAGAACAGAAAAAGGCACCCAGGTTTAAATCCTTGGGTGCCATTTTTGTTATCTTATCAGAATTTAAATCATTGAACTTTGAGTCCAGCTCCAGCGCCCTAGCGGCTAATGTCCTTCGCTCTCCGCCCTACGATAAGTCAACATCGAATCGCTACGCTCTTCGTGTTTCCTTTATCTCAGTTGGAGCGCTCCAGGCCATACGCCGCTGAACAGGGCGCTTGCGCTTTTCCTAGTATCTTTTTTGTTTTTTTCTTGATGATGGTTCTGCTATTGCACCTGTTTCGGTTGTTGTTGTTCCTTGGCCTTCCACTTGCGCAGAATTAAGCCCAATTGTTGATGCGTCTTTTTTACGCTTTCCCATATGCCCACCTCCCCTATTAGCTTTTGGAAGATTATCTCTTTTATACAGAATATTTAGCTGAAACTTTGGCATGATAATCTAGAGGAGGAGGTGTTTTGTATGGCAAAAGTTGGAGTGGAACAATCTCTTACAAATATTCAGCAGGCATTAAGGGAAAAGGGTTATGATGTTGTAGAACTAAAACAGGAAGCAGATGCCCAAAATTGTGATTGCTGTGTGATTACCGGTCTGGATTCTAACATGATGGGAATGCAGGATACCTTCACAAAAGGTTCTGTTATTGATGCAAATGGGATGTCCGCAGATGAAGTTTGTCAACAAGTGGAGAGCAGGCTGCACTAATTTTTTCAAAAGACTAAAGAATTTCCACTTTAGTCTTTTTTTGCTTTAATATTCACCCTCGGGCCTTTTTCTGAAAAAGGCTCTTGCTTTTTTTCATTACGATTATTTTCCCCTTTTTCTTCTTCATCTAAATTAGGGGTATATTCACTGCCATATGTTGCCCCAATGTTTAACTTACCTGTTAATTCTTTTATTCCCAGCTGGCCAAAATTATTATTGAGCTCGTATTTATCCACTATGATTTTTTCAATATTAATTTTTTCGATGATAATCGGCGGATCCTTGGTTTTGATTATTTTTTCTGTCGGTATTTGCTCTTGGAAGCTTTGCAAAGTACTTTTTATCTCCATTAAATTGATTTCCAAGGAAGACAATTTTTTCTTTAATTCCTTATCATATTCATTTTTCCGGAATATCAAGAATAAATTTTTTAATGACATGCTCACAAACGCTCCCTTACTTTATACCATACTTCATTTATATGGGAAAAACAGCTTAACATGTCCACTTTAAAAAGGAGACGGTTAATTTAGCTAGTCGATGGGAATGATTTCTCCTTTTTCAATCGTGCGATGATAACTTACAAACAATAAGCCGTTCCAAAATTTAGCATTAAGCTGATTAGGACGGACGGTATCAGGTAATTTAATTTGACGCTGGAATTCGCCATAAAACCTTTCAGAATAGGTGATTTTAAATTGTGGATGGATTGGCAGGGCCTCGCCTTTAATGGTTAGGATATCGCCGTTGAGTCCTAATTCAATATTCTCTTTCTTAACCCCTGGAAGCTCCACCATAATCATCACTTCATGCTCGCTTTCTAACACGTCGATAATCGGGAATGTCCGTGAATTTTTCTGTTCTCGAACCCCCTCCCCCTCAACGTTTGAAAAAGGCGTTTTAAATTGTTGGTCATTCATAAATTGTTTGGTGAACTCTTGGTCAAATATATTACTCCAGAAATCCCCGCCATTCATATTCTTGGCAACATCCATCCATTGTTTTAACTTTTCCATATCCATCTATCCACACCCCCTTCGTCCCTTTAAAAGGGTACCTAACAACAATGTAATCCATTTTTATCTGCCTACTTCCATATTACTAAACTGGTTTGTATTTTAATCCTTATATCCCTCTTCTTCATAAACGTTCAAGAAACGCATATATTTAAAAGCAAGAAAAAGGAGGCGATGAAATGCCCGCTCCAGCTCCATATATTAATATTAATATATTTATGATTAAAATTAATTCCTTTGAAAATGCTTCTGCAGTAAATATTGGTCAAAATCTTTTAGCTGATTGGCATAATTATGATAAAAAAAATCAGGGCTTTGGGCAAAATTCAGCTGATAATAGTGATTTTTTCGGAACACGAAGTTTTGTTGATGACAGAGATCAAATTGATTCTCCTGCATCCTTCGACTCCAGTCCTTTAAACTTTGAAAAGATGTAAGGAAAAAAAGCCGCGGAAAGAGGATTCTTTCCACGGCTTTTTAAAATTTTCTATTAATCTTTTTTCGGATACCTATTAAGATTCCTATAAACGCAATAATCATAAACCCCAAAATAACATTTACCTGTAGGAGCGGTTTTTCACTTTCTTTTGGTTTTTCAATCTTCTTAGCAGCTACCTTAGGCTTTGGCGGTTCGTTATATTTTAATTGGATTGACTGGATTACTTGACCATTTTTATTTTCTATCGACAACATTCCGTTACTATCTACGTTTTTAATACATCCGTCGACTGACTCTGTAATAATGGTGTCGTTTTCAGGATAAAATTCTTTATTATCCTCTTTAAAAATTTCCCCTTGCTTAATTGTTTCCTGCTGAAAAGCTTTAAATCCATAATCAAACAATAGTGCCGTGTCATCATATTTATCTCTTTTTTGCTCAGACTTCAGGACAACAGCAGTTAACCTTATTTTCCCATTATCAGCGGTCGTTGCCAAGGTTTGTTTCGCTTCTGTTGTATAGCCTGTTTTCCCGCCGGTAATACCATCGTAAGGCAATTCGCCTTTCAACATCCGGTGATGGGTGAAGAGCGTCGTTTTCCATGACTGCCCTTCCCACTCAAGCCTTTTGGTTCCAAAAATTTCAGAAAAAACAGGGTTCTTAATGGCATAATTCGTCATTAAAGCTAAGTCCATTGCTGTTGTATAATGATTTTGATCAAACAAACCATTAGGATTGATGAAATGGGTATTTTTCACTCCAATCGTTGATTTAAGATATTCATTAAGATTTTCTCCAAAATGTTCTACAGTTCCGTCCATATACTCAGCAATTGCCACTGCTGCATCATTTCCGGAGTTGATTAGCATCCCTTGGATTAGTTTCTTTAATGGGACCTGTTCCCCTTCATTCAAATATACCCTGGTTCCATCTTGATTTACTGCATTAGCACTGACGGTAACGATACTGTCTAAATTCCCTTTTTCAATCGCATAAATGGCGGTAGCGATTTTGGTAAGACTTGCCGGGTACATTTTTTCTTCTGCATTTTTTGCGTAGAGCACAACACCAGTATCTGAATCCAGCAAGACAACTCCTTCACTTTTTAGAGCTAATTGCTGATTTTCTGCTGCATTGGCAGTTAATTGATTCGTTAACAGCAGGAGTACAACCATGATAAAAGAAACAAATTTATTCAATATTTAACACCCTTTTATGTTTAATTCCTCTTTGATTTTACCAGATTTTTTGGAAAAATAAATAGTTTTTCCTAAAGTTTGGTTCAAAGTGGAAATTATACAGGACAAAAAGCCGGTTGGAGGACTATTCCCCAACCGGCGGTAACTTAAGTTCTTCTTTTCGAAATTAATAAGGTAATTTGTGTCATTATGAGAGGTAAGGACGTTTTTCTTCTGTAAGCCAAATATTTCGGTTCCCAAATATTTGTATATTTCGCTTTAAATTTTCTTAAGCTTTGAAAGTGGTAAATAAAGTGTCCGTGCAAGAAAATTTGCGCCGCAATCTTTTCGCTTAAGAAAGCAAATCTTGATAGTCCAACATTTGCCAGCGGTGCCATTCCCATATTAAATCGTTGATAACCCTGATCCTTTGCCCAATCAATTAAAGAAAGGAAAAGAAAATCGATGGTTCCTGTTTCTGCTTCTGGCCTAAACCTCATTAAATCAACTGAAATAGTTTGATAATCATCATACACAAACATAATGCTCATAAAGCCCAAAATCCGGTTCTGATTATCTTTAACCAGTGCAATCGGCGCTTTATTTAAATAGTCGCGATCAAAGAATCCCAATGAAAACCCCTTCTCTTTTCTCCCCTGGAGCCAATCATTTGAAACTTCTTCTAGTTCGGATAAGAGTCCATCTGTAAAAGGAGGCTGCAACAATTCAAAATAAAAATGTTCACGATTAAATTTATTCTTTATCGCTCTTAGACTTTTCATTTTGTTTCCTGAGAGTGAAAAGTTCTTAAGATCGACAAATGCCTCTTCCCCTAATTTAAAAAACGCAAAGCCATGTCCGTGTAGATAAGGAAGCATCGCATCACTGACTTGATAAAAAACAGGCGTAAATCCGTGTAAGTCCGCGATTTCCTGAAATTCATCGATTGCGTTAGAGATTTCGTTTTGTTCACCAATTGGATCTCCTAGAATAACAAGCTTGTCTGCGTATTGCTGAAAAGGGATTAAAACATTTTTCTTGCAATTCCAAAAGATATATTTGTCATGCAGGAATATCAAATGGGATAAAACCTTCCCTTGATACTTCTTTAAATGGATGAAAATTTCCTTCTCACGCCCCCGAGATTTCTCAAATTTCCATTTTTTACGAAAGCTGATCAAATAGCCTGTAACAATAATTAATGACGCGATCACCAATCCAATGAAGGCACTCGTAAATAAATCACGGTAATCGACAATCACATAAGGTAACAATTTTTGTGGAATGGTTAATTTTGCTAGCGGTAAATTTAAATACCCTATTAAAATGTACATCGATGTGATAATCAGAATGACTGTAACATCAAAAATGGTCTTACCCCATGTCAGAACATAACTTTCGCGATAGAATTGTCCCTTTGATGACCGAAGGATTAGCGCTACAATAATTAAAAAGATAGCTTCCTCATAATCTATTCCTTTAAAAATAGAGAATAACGCCGCAAGAATTAAGGCGAACATTGTCAACTCATATGCCCTTTTAACACTGTATTCAATTCCGCGGGATAAACCCAACAGTAAAAAACCTGCCGCCACCGACAGTTGGTGGGAAACATTAATAATTGGCAGTGCTAATAGTTCTTGAGCTACCCTTAGCCTGGACATGATGCCTGGTACACTTGCAGATAAAAGCAGGATTAATCCTGATAAAAAAACGAGCATTGTTAATAGGACATGGCTCAATCTTTGGATAATCGCTTTCGGCAAATAATTCCATGACTGGTTCCATTTTTCCCAATATAGTTTTACAAAAAACACAAGACTGATAAGAAAAGGGATGAAATAATAACCGATTCGGTAAAACAATAGAAGCACTAATACTTTTTCTTCGGGTATATGTAAATCCTGCATGCCCCAGATAAAAACTAAATCAAACGACCCAAGTCCGCCCGGTATCATACTAATAATGCCTGCACATGCTGCCACAATGTAAACAGGAAAAAGATTCTTAAAAGAGATCGGAATGCCCAAAATCCTGCTTAAAGCATAAATAGCTATAAAAACTGCCAGCCATTCTACAATAGAAACGATAACAAGCTCAATACTGACATTAGCCGTAATCGAGGACTGATTTTTTTTTGACTTAAAGGTATGGATAACTAAAAAAATCGGCAGATAAAGCCCCACGCCTAACACGGCAAAATAGAGCCACTTTACATCTGCAAACAATGGAAAGTGCCGGAATCCAATCGTTACAATCCAGGTCAGCGCTGAAATCCCTGTTAAATAAAAAAGTGAAACCGAGGCAATGACCCCAAGCAGCCTTCTTTTATCCTGTTCAAGCTTGTGAAAAAAGTAGGTTCTAAGCATGGCGCCAATCAGACCGCCAAAACCGATTAAATTGGAAAAAGAATTAGCAATAAACGATTGTTCTAATAGCTCTCTTTTTGGAACTCTTAATTTCAATATGCGGATTAAAATAACATCGTATAACAGCATTGGTAATACAGCAGCAAAGGTAATCGCTAATATAACCAATAAAATCCAGAAGTTCAGTTGATTGATCTCATCTTTAAGCAACTGTACATTTAAATCCCCGGTAAACTTTTTGATTTCTATGATTGCAAAGATTAATAAAAACAATGGAAAAATAATTTTTACTGCTTTTAATATTTTTTCTTTTCTAATCCCCAACAAGATAACCACCTATTTTTTCATTCCTGATTTAAATATAAACTTTTCGCTAGGAAAAACAAAGAAATATATTCGTTTAAACGCCAATTCGTTATTCACATTGTAGACATTTTCTTGGATGTTCAACCATTGTAATCTATGAAACCAACATGCTGTGTTCCCTTTTTTCGCTTATGCAAATTAAAATTTTTAAAAATAGACAAGTTTTCTAACCTACTCTGCATAAGTATTAATTAGGACAAATTGATAAGGGGGTTATTAGGTGAAATTCTTGGTCTTAAAAAAAGAAACATTGCTTTTCTTTCTAGCGGTAGGAGTTGTGCTTGCCAGTATTTCAGCATGGTTTATGTTAAAAGCAGGTGATTCTA
This sequence comes from Neobacillus vireti, assembly GCF_001026695.1. Taxonomy (GTDB): domain Bacteria; phylum Bacillota; class Bacilli; order Bacillales; family Cytobacillaceae; genus Neobacillus; species Neobacillus vireti. The sequence continues at coordinate 566,351 of NZ_LDNB01000012.1, read as the reverse complement.
CCGTATTTAATTCACAATCAGATAAGGATATCCGTGAGATTCATATGGTTACAGTAGAATTCAAGACGAAAATGAAAAATGGCAAGGAATTAGAGGTATATCGGTGGGATCCTGGATCAATCTCAATGAAACAGGGGGAAAAAGTGAATTTGTTTATTAGTGGAATTAACGGAGAAAAACATCCTTTCTATATTGAAGGCACAAAAATTAAGGGAACTGTAAAAAAAGGTGAGGAAACCATAGTTCCACTTCAATTCGATAAAGCAGGTACTTACCGGATAATTTGTGAGGCACATTCAGATCGATCGCATAATGGTCCGATGGTTGCGGATATTGTAGTCAATTAAAAGCAGGGGCAGTATTCCTGCTTTTTTCATTGTTCAAAGTCTACTGTTTCATAGGTTTTCACTGTTAATATGTTGATATTATCGACTTCCACTTATATAACAGATTATCTACTTTACCTAATTTTTATAGTACAGTTTTTATTTGAACTAGGAATAGTTCATAGAATAGTCACATCTAAACCCCTAAAAATCCTTAAACACCAACATTTCACAATATCTTAACAATTACCCGCTATTTTACCTGCCACAATTCATATTACAGCTGTTATACTAAATTCAAGTTAAAAATATCTCATCTGTTATATTTTATAAAAAAACCTACGAGGTGAAAAATAATGAAAGCATGGAATGGATTTATTATTGGGACATGGTCCAAGGAAGTTAACGTTCGCGATTTTATCTTAAAAAACTACACTCCTTATGAAGGTAACGACTCCTTCTTAGCTGGTCCAACAGACGCTACAAACAAACTTTGGGAGCAAGTAATGGAACTTACTAAGCAGGAACGTGAAAATGGCGGTGTCCTCGATATGGATACTGAAACGGTTTCTACGATTACATCCCACGGACCAGGATATCTTAATGAAGAACTGGAAAAGGTCGTTGGTGTTCAAACGGACAAACCATTTAATCGGTCGATGCAGCCTTTCGGTGGGATTCGGATGGCTAAAGCAGCCTGCGAAGCGTACGGTTACGAATTAAACCCTGAAATCGAAAGAATTTTTACTGAGTTCCGAAAAACTCACAATCAAGGTGTATTTGATGCCTATACAGACGAAATGATGCTTGCTCGTAAAGCCGCCATCATTACCGGCCTTCCAGATGCCTATGGCCGCGGCCGGATTATCGGCGATTATCGTCGGGTTGCTTTATATGGTGTCGATTTCTTAATCAAAGAAAAACAACAGGATTATCGAAATACAAGCAAAGTTATGTCAGAAGAAAATATTCGGTTACGCGAAGAGATGGCTGAACAACTGCGGGCTCTTAAAGAATTGAAAGAGCTTGGCACAACCTATGGATTTGATATTTCACGCCCTGCTGAAACGGCCCAAGAGGCATTTCAATGGTTATACTTAGGTTATTTAGCAGCAATCAAAGAGCAAAACGGCGCCGCAATGAGCCTTGGACGTGTATCTACCTTCCTTGACATTTATATCGAAAGAGATTTGCAAAATGGTACAATAACTGAAGCGGAAGCACAAGAAATTGTCGACCACTTTGTCATGAAGCTGCGCCTTGTGAAATTCGCCCGAACACCGGATTATAATGAATTATTTAGCGGCGACCCAACATGGGTAACAGAATCAATCGGCGGAATGTCTTTGGATGGACGTGCTCTTGTCACCAAGAACTCATTCCGTTTCCTTCACACATTAGATAATTTAGGACCTGCACCAGAACCAAACTTAACTGTTCTATGGTCGCCGCAGCTGCCTGAAAACTTTAAAAAATACTGTGCGAATATGTCGATTAAAACAAGTTCGATTCAATACGAAAATGACGATATTATGCGCCCTGAATATGGCGATGATTACGGAATTGCCTGCTGTGTATCCGCAATGGAAATCGGTAAGCAAATGCAGTTCTTCGGTGCCCGTGCAAACCTTGCTAAAGCCCTTCTCTACGCCATCAACGGCGGCGTCGATGAAAAGTTAAAAATTCAGGTTGGCCCACAATATCAGCCAATCACTAAAGAAGTATTGAATTATGAGGAAGTCATGGAAAAATTTGATCAAATGATGGAATGGCTTGCAGGTCTATACATTAACACCTTGAACGTCATCCATTATATGCACGATAAATACAGCTATGAAAGAATTGAGATGGCTCTGCATGATACCGAAATACTTCGTACAATGGCAACAGGAATTGCCGGCTTAAGCGTCGTCACTGATTCCCTTAGTGCAATTAAATATGGTGAAGTAAAGGTGATTCGTGATGAAAATGGTTTGGCTGTAGATTTTGAAACAGCCGGTGACTATCCTAAATACGGTAACAATGATGACCGAGTTGACAGCATCGCGGTAGAGATTGTTGAAACCTTCATGAAAAAATTACGCAAACATGGAACGTATCGCAATTCTGTTCACACATTATCAGTATTAACCATTACTTCAAACGTGGTTTATGGTAAGAAAACCGGTAATACGCCTGATGGCCGCCGCGCAGGAGAGCCGTTTGCACCAGGTGCAAACCCAATGCATGGCCGTGATACGAAAGGAACATTAGCTTCCCTATCTTCTGTTGCTAAACTTCCTTACAGCTATGCCATGGATGGTATATCCAATACTTTCTCGATTGTTCCTAAGGCGCTGGGCAAAGAAGAAGAGACTCAAATTCGAAACTTAGTCTCCATCTTGGATGGCTATGCCATAAAAACAGGACATCACCTTAACGTAAATGTCTTTAATCGAGAAACATTAATTGATGCAATGGAACATCCTGAGCAATATCCACAATTAACAATTCGTGTTTCAGGCTATGCAGTAAACTTTATTAAACTAACAAAAGAACAGCAGCTTGACGTCATCAACCGTACTTTCCATGAATCATTGTAAATAGCAGTATAGGAAGGGGTCCTTTTTCGAGGAGCTCCCTTCCGATAAATGAAAGGGGATTATCATCATGAACGGAAATATTCATTCCATAGAAACATTAGGGACAGTCGACGGACCAGGGATTCGTTATATTGTTTTTACACAAGGCTGCCTTTTACGCTGCCAGTTTTGCCATAATGCAGATACCTGGGAAATCGGCTCGGGAAAGCAAATGTCCGTTTCCGAAATCATGAATGATTTGATGAGCTATCTCCCTTTCATTCAGGCTTCTAAAGGAGGAATCACGGTAAGCGGCGGTGAACCGTTATTGCAAATTCCTTTTCTGATTGAATTATTTAAAGAATGTAAACGAAAAGGGATTCATACAACCATTGATTCTTCAGGAGGCTGTTTCTCTCACTCTAAGCTTTTCATAGAGCAGCTTGAGGAACTATTGCAGTACACTGACCTAATCCTGCTTGATTTAAAACATATCAACCGTAAAAAGCATATCCAACTAACCGGAATGGCAAATGATCATATCCTTGAATTTGCAAAATTTTTATCAGATCGACATATACCAATTTGGGTCCGTCATGTATTGGTGCCAACTGTAAGCGATGATCCTGAAGACCTGCAAAAGCTCGGTGAATTCATTGGAACGCTGGAAAATGTCGAAAAGATTGAGATTCTCCCCTATCACAAACTTGGGGTCTATAAATGGGAAGCACTTGGTCTTGAATATCCATTAAAGGATATCGAGCCGCCAGCGGAAGATAAAGTGGAAATTGCTTATCACATGCTGACTGCACATTGGAATAAACCAATAATAGAAAAATAACGTTTTTTATGAACACCGCTTCCAAATGGAATCGGTGTTGTTGTTTATCGATGCCCATTTTACACTTATTAAAGTTTTCAAACACTGGTATTTTGCTATAGTTTAAATTGATTATTTAGCTATTCTCCTATATACTCATATCATTGGTTACACAAACGAGGTGATAATTTTTGTTTCAGTTACTTATCGATCATTCGGATATTAATACCCTGAATGCACTTTATATCAGTATTTACTTTGGTTTAATACTGAAATTTTTATTGGCATGGGGTGTGGAATATTCATTTATTGGCTCCCTATCAAATCCTGCGAACACAAAAATTATTCATCCATTGTTTTTTTATAAGAAAAAAAGCTGTTTAAATATCAGTTTTATTCTCATTAGAATTGTAAAATTTATACGCAAAAAAGAATATTCTCAAGATGATTCCGAAGAACCTATTTCCTTCCTTCTTACTTAACAATCTATCCACATTTTAGGAGGAAATATGAAAACAAAACGTTCTTCACTTATACTAATCACTCTTTTATCGTTAACAACCTTATTGCTTTCTGGATGCTCTTCACAAGATCCCAGCGGGACAAACGGAAATTTTTTCCACGATTTTCTTGTTCATCCGTTATGGATTTTCATTAGATCTGTTGCCGAATTATTTAATGGAAACTATGGGTTAGCTATTATCCTTGTGACAGTAATAATCAGACTCATCTTAATGCCATTAATGCTAAAACAGTATAAAAACCAAATGGGCATGAAAGAGAAAATGGATGTTCTAAAGCCTGAAATGGATGCTGTTCAAAAGAAAATGAAGACCGAAAAAGATCCAAAGAAAAAGCAAGAACTTCAAGCTGAAATGATGGGCTTGTATAAAAAGCATGGTGTAAATCCCTTAAATATGGGCTGTCTACCATTGCTGATTCAAATGCCAATTCTAACGGCCTTTTATTATGCGATTCGCGGATCTCAAGAGATTGCACACCATAAATTCTTATGGTTTAGCCTTGGACATCCTGATATAGCGATTACCATAATCGCCGGGATTATTTATTATTTTCAATTTAAGGTTTCACAATCTAATATGCCAACAGCACAGCAGCAGCAAATGAAGTACATGGGATTACTTTCTCCATTGATGATTGTCATGTTTTCATTTAGCGCTCCAGCGGCCCTGCCGCTTTATTGGGTAGTGGGTGGATTATTCTTAACTGTTCAAACACTGATAAGCAGAAAGCTTTATCAAACGAAAAAACCGGAAGTAATGCCGGTTAAGCAAAAATAAAGGGACAAAAAAGAAGCGCAATTTGAGCGCTTCTTTTTATTTTTTTCCATTTTGTTTGTAAGGATAGTTTGATTCAATTTTGGAATCCTAATGTTGTACCACTAAGACAAAAGGAGTGTTAAAACAACATGAAAAAAAGTTTATTCGTCATTTCAACCCTCATCTTTAGTCTTTACTTATCCGGTTGCGCACGGAATAATGTCAATGATAATGTTGCCCGCAACCGAAATGCAACAGAACCTACTAGGGTAAATTACACCAATCCTAATTACCCCGGCGGTCCTGCCATTACGGGTATTGATACAAGTGACACAGGGATTGATCGAAATATGAATCGTACCAATGTAAGAAATGTACGTAATGATAATCGAAATAATGTTGGGAACAATCAGTCAAAAATGAGAGTAGCTGATAAGGCTGCAGATAAGGTAGCGGATTTACCTGAAGTGGACCGAGCCAATGTTATCGTAACCGAAAATAACGCTTACGTTGCTGCTAAGTTGGACCGTTCATCTCGAAACGAATTGACATCAACTATTGAGGATAAAATTTCCCGTGCGGTTAAATCTGTCGATCGGGATATCGACAATGTTTATGTATCCGTTAATCCAGATTTCTATGATCGAATGAATACTTATTCAGGCGATATTCGAAATGGCAGACCAATCTCAGGTTTCTTTAACGATTTTACCGATACCATCCGCAGGGTGTTCCCTAACCAAAGATAATGGCTAATATTATTATTAAATGCCTGGCTGTTAAGCCAGGCATTTATTGGAGTTAAACTTCTTGGAAATATTCTTTGTAAAAGCCGCCGATTTTTCCGGTATTGTCGATAAGGTAATAAAACTCTTCTGTCTCATTTTTCACATCATAGTAATTCCCTGCCGTTAAGGTATTACTGACAAGATATTTTTTTGCATCTGTATGAACACATTTTACTTTCTTAATTGTTTCCCGATCACGCCAAGATAAATGAATCATTGCTGCCACCGTTCCTTTCGGTCATTGTCCAATTATTAGTATAATCAATTGGAGCAATGCAGTGCAACAATATCGTGTTCTTCGACTATTGAAATCATTTTATTTTTTGACACTGTTAACAGATTGTTCCCTAAGGAGGAATTTCTGGATTTTCCCCGATGCAGTCATTGGATAAGAATCAGTAAAATTTATGTAACGCGGAATTTTATGTTTGGAAATCTTCCCTTTACAATATTCCTGAATTTCTTCTACAGTGGCAGATTCCCCCTCTTTTAAAATAATCCAAGCCATTACCTCCTCCCCATAAACTTCATTTGGAACACCAACTACCTGGATATCAAGAATTTTTGGATAGGAATAGAGAAATTCTTCAATTTCACGCGGATAAATATTTTCCCCTCCCCTGATGATCATATCTTTTAGACGGCCGGTAATTTTGCAATAGCCATTTTCGGCCATTACAGCTAAATCGCCTGTATGGAGCCAGCCATCTTTATCGATGGCTTCCTTTGTGGCCTCAGGATTTTTATAATACCCCTTCATAACATGGTAACCTTTTGTACATAACTCTCCCTGTACGCCCCGAGCTACTTCCTTGCACGTCCCAGGCTCAACAATTTTCACTTCAACATTCGGAAGTGCCTTACCTACCGTTTCAACACGCAATTCAATCGGGTCATCAGTTCTTGTTTGTGTGATAACTGGTGATGATTCTGTTTGCCCGTATGCGATTGTTATTTCGGCAGCTCCCATCTGTTCGATAACTGCTTTCATCACCTCTATTGGACAATTCGATCCCGCCATAATTCCTGTCCTAAGCGTGGATAAATCATACTTTTCAAAATCAAGATCATTTAATTCGGCTATGAACATCGTAGGAACGCCGTGAAGCCCTGTACATTTTTCATCTTGAACGGTTTGTAAAACTCTTTTTGGATTGAATTCTTGAACCGGAACCATTGTGGCACCAACAGATACACAGGCCATAATTCCGAGAACACAGCCGAAGCAATGGAAAAACGGTACAGGTATACAAAGCCTGTCCTCTGTTTTCAGATCCATACAGCCAGCAATATTAAAACCATTATTGACGATATTGTTATGGGTGAGCATTACTCCTTTTGGGAACCCGGTTGTTCCTGAGGTGTACTGCATATTTATGACATCCTCCGGGTCGAGAGAAGACATTCGTTCATTTAATTCCTCATCTGTAACGGTTTCGCCAAGTTTTAAAATGTCATCCCAGCAATAGGTTCCAGGATATTTTTGTTCCCCAAGGACGATGACATTTTTTAAAAAGGGCAAACGGCTGCTTTTCAACTTACCAGGCTCAGCATCTTTTAATTCCGGTACAATCTCATTGAGCATCTCGATATAAGATGAATCTTTCCAGGTATCCATTAATATGATTGTGGTGGCATCTGATTGCTCCAACAAATATTCCAGTTCAGCTGTGCGATAATTCGTGTTCACGGTCACAAGGACTGCCCCCATCTTCGCGGTCGCAAATTGGGTGATTAGCCATTCTGGCGTATTTGTCGACCAAGCTGCAAGATGTTCTCCTTTATCAATTCCTAATTTGATAAGACCTTTTGCGGTCCTGCGGCAAACATCATCAAATTCGCGATATGTAAGGCGTAAATTGCGGTCTGAATAAATCACAGCTTCATGATATGGATGCAAATCTGCCTTTTTTTCTAATAATTCACCAATCGTAACATTCAATAAAGTCGACAAACTTTTCTCCCCCTAGTCCTTTTAAAATAAAACGCTGTCAAAATTATGTTACCATATTTATATGAATATTCAATATTTTTAAAATATAATTACACTTTGTGGAAAATGTGTGAATCTTTTTTTTATTGTTAAATAGGGGTTCTCAAAAACAAAGAAAACCATTACAATAGTTAAAACTGAATATTCAATCCATTTTCCAAGGAGGGCATTCGCAAATTGAAAATTATGAGTAACGAGCAGTTGGTTGTTTCGTATCGGGATGCATTAAAAACTGGAAAGGAAAAGGAATGGATAAAGATATTAAAAGATGAAATCAGGCGCCGCGGTTTAGGGCCGATCAAGATCCGTTAGTCATTCATACATGGAAAAACCGCTGAATAGAGTTTCAGCGGTTTTTTTAAAGCTTAGATCGTTTTATCCCTCAAGAAGTAAATTCTCCGGATCCTCCAGCAATTCTTTTATTTTACTAAGGAAACTGACGGCCTCTTTCCCATCTACAATTCGATGGTCATAGGAAAGAGCCACATACATCATTGGACGATTTTCCATTTTCTCTTTATCAATCGCCACTGGGCGAAGTTGAATTTTGTGCATTCCAAGGATTCCGACCTGCGGGCCATTAAGGATAGGAGTAGATAGTAAAGATCCAAACACTCCGCCATTTGTAATCGTGAACGTTCCGCCTTGTAAATCCTTTAATGCTAATTTATTTGTCCTTGCCTTTTCGGCAAGCTCCATAATATCCATTTCAATTTCAGCAAAAGATTTACGGTCAGCATCCCTAACAACAGGGACGACAAGTCCTTCCTCAGCCGCTACAGCAATCCCAATGTCATAAAACTTTTTAACCAGCAGTTGGTCTTCCTGAATTTCAGCATTAATATAAGGGAATTTCTTTAAGGCGGCTACGACCGCTTTCGTGAAAAAGGACATAAAACCGAGCCGGACATCATGCTCTTCGAAGAATTTATCTTTTCTTCGTTTCCTCAAGTCCATTACTGCAGTCATATCAATTTCATTAAATGTCGTCAGCATCGCAGCCGTTTGCTGAACCTCTACCAGCCGTTTCGCAATGGTTTGCCTGCGTCTTGACATCCGTTCATAGATGATTGGTTTTTCACTATCTAGGACGCCTTCTCCTTTTGGATCCGCCTTCGGCACACCCTGATTGTTTTGATTAGGATTCGGCTGATAAGAACTTACATCCTGTTTTCTTATTCTTCCTAGTGGATCCGCTGTCCTAATTTCATTTAAATCAAGCCCCTTCTCCCTTGCAAGCCGTCGTGCCGCCGGAGAAGCGATTGGAGGCAAAGCTTTATTTTCTTTATTTTCCACCGGCGGATTCTTAGAAATGGCATCGGTACCAGCACTTTCTGGCGAAGTTTCCATATTTTCATTTTTAATTGATTCGGCTTGTTTAGTTTCTGGAGCAGTCCGAGCACTTTCATCTACAGTGGCAATTGCCTCCCCCACTTTGACTGTATCGCCTTCAGTAAATTTCTGTTCAGTAAGAATACCGGAAAAGTCTGAGATAATTTCTACATTTACTTTATCGGTTTCCAGTTCTACTAGATAATCACCTTGCTCAACATGTTCCCCGACATCCTTTAACCATTTCGCAATCGTTCCTTCTGAAATCGATTCTGCTAATTCAGGCACTACTATATCAGCCATAATTAATTACCCCCTTCTTCAACTTCAACCCTCGTTAATGCTAATTGAAGAATTTTTGATTGAGTTAGTTTATGAACATTTGGATCACCTTCAGCAGGGCTTGATCGCCGGCGTCGTCCAATATAATCAACATTTATACCATTGGAAACTATTTCACGTATGCGTGGTTCAACAAAATTCCAAGCGCCCATATTCTTAGGTTCTTCCTGAACCCAAAGCACCTCTTTCAGATTGTTAAATTTAGAAAATATTGTCGTTAATTCCTCTGTCGGGAACGGATAAATTTCTTCCAGTCTAATAACCTGAAGCCATTCAAACCCATTAGCCTCTTTCAGTTGTTCTGCGATATCAATTGCAATTTTTCCAGAACAAAGAACAACCCTCTCTACCTTTGCATCTTCCCTGGAAAAGGTGAAATGTTCAATCACCGGCCTGAATTCTCCCTCACTTAGATCACTTGCAGAGGAAGATACAAGTGGATTTCGTAAAAGGCTTTTTGGCGCCATAATCACAAGCGGTCGTATCTCCTCCTTCGTAAGCATCGCGGCTTGACGCCTGAGGAGATGAAAGTATTGGGCTGCACTAGTCAGGTTTACAACCGTCCAGTTTTTTTCAGCTGCTGATTGTAAAAATCTCTCCAGCCTAGCGCTAGAATGTTCTGGACCTTGTCCTTCGTAACCATGAGGCAGAAGCAGGACAATCCCGGATTTTTGTCCCCATTTGGCTCTGCCGGCAGCAATAAATTGATCAAACATAACCTGTGCCGCATTAGCAAAATCACCATATTGCGCTTCCCAAATGACTAATGTTTCCGGAGAAAAGACATGATATCCATAGTCGAATCCAACTACTGCTGCTTCTGTTAATGGACTATTATAGACCGCAAACGATGCCTTAGCATCCGAAAAATGATGCAAGGGCACGAAGGTTTCTCCCGTTTTGCTATCATGAAGGACAAGATTTCTTTGTGCAAATGTACCACGTTCGCTGTCCTGACCTGATATCCGAATCGGGGTGCCATCTGCTAATATCGTTGCAAAGGCAAGCGTCTCGGCTAATGCCCAATCAATTTTCCCTGTTTCATCAAGTGCAGCGGTCCGTCTTTGCAAAATTTTTTCAAGCTTATTAAATACATTAAAATCTTTTGGCCATTGAAGTAATTCGCTGTTTATTCTTTTTAATATTTCTAAAGGAACCTTGGTTGATATTAATGCCTGTTTCTTATTGAAACTAGGAGGTTCCGGAATCTTTAACTCTTCCTCTTCCTTTTTCTTTAGCATTGTAACTTTACTATTGGCTGCTTCTAGTTTTTGAAGGACCTTGTTATGAATATCCGTAAGCTGTTCCTCAGTGACAATTCCCTCTTGTTTCAAGCTTGAGGAATATATCTCTTTTACCGTTGGATGCTTGTGAATAAGCGTATACATTTGCGGGCTCGTTGTCATCGGTTCATCCATTTCATTATGGCCAAATCTACGATAGCCCACTAAGTCAATGAGAAAATCCTTATGAAAAACGGACCGATATTCTCCCGCTAACATGGCGGCAGCAATACATGCCTCTGGATCGTCGGCATTTACATGAAGAATAGGAATCTCATATCCTTTTGCAAGATCACTTGCATAACGAGTTGAACGGGCATCCTTAGATTCCGTCGTAAAGCCAATCGTGTTATTAGCAATAATATGGATAGTCCCACCCGTACGGTAACCGTTAAGCCTGCTTAAGTTTAACGTCTCAGCGACGATGCCCTCGCCTGGGAATGCCGCATCTCCATGGATTAATATCGACAGTGCTGATTTTAAATTTTCAATAGGATAGCCAGGTTTCTTCCGATCATCCTGTGCAGCACGCGAAAATCCTTCAACCACTGCTCCCACAAATTCAAGGTGGCTGGGATTATTAGCAAGGGTTACCTTAACCCTTCCTGAATGGTCAGCGGTGAGCTGGCGATTCAATCCCAAGTGATACTTTACATCTCCTGTCCAGCCAAAGTTAATTCCAATCGACCCCTCCGATGGGACAAGTTCTTTATTGGGTGCATGCTGAAATTCTGCAAAAATCATTTCATACGGTTTTCCTAGTACATGTGCCAAAACATTCAATCTGCCTCTGTGTGCCATCGCGATGTTTATATATTCCGCACCATTCAGAACGCCCCCCGAAATAATTTCATCAATGAGTGGAACCATTATATCTAGTCCCTCAATCGAAAATCGCTTTTGGCCAACAAAGGTTTTATGAAGATACTTTTCAAACTCTTCCACTTCAAATAGTCTCTTTAAAATTGTAAGCTTTTTGTCCCTTGATAAAGGTAATTGAAATTGCCTACCTTCAATTCTCTCTAACAACCAATTTTTCTCCTTCGCATCATGGACATGGTCAAATTCATAGGCAATTGATTTTGTATAGACTTCCTTTAAAGAGTTATAGGCTTCCAGTGCTGTTCGCTGAGCTGACAGCCCCTTCCTAGCAAAAATCGCAGCAGGCAGCTGCTTTAAGTCCTCCTCACTTAGTCCATACCCTTCAAACTCAAGATGACTTATATCAGGTTTATGATTTTCTAACGGATAAATATTTGCAGCAAGATGCCCATAGGTACGAATATTTTCAGCAAGCTTTGTTGCTGCGATTATTTTTTCGTACTGGACAGGACTTGTTTCTAAATCAGCTGGAACCTTCGGAGCCAACGTGGAAAAATCAGCCTCATTCATCCCCTCAAAGAATAAACCTATTTCATGTTCAACTGAAGATGGATCCTGTTTATACCTTTCAAATTGATCAATCAAATAGCCAAGATTTGGACCAAAAAAATCTTCTAATAGCACTTTTTTATCTGCTTTAGGCCCGGTCATTCATCAATCCCTCCTTAGTACATATGTATCTTCACAACACCTTTACTACTATCATTTCATAATTATGTAATGAATATTGTTTAGTGTGTGTTAATTAGGAACAAAAAAATGTTTAATAAACAATTAATTTTCCAATCTAAGCACCACTTTAAATGTATACCCCAAAACAAAAAAAACACACGCTTTCAATACGTGTGCTTCCATAAATTATTAATCTTTGCCATCATTAATTTAGTGCTTTAGGAACTGCCTCGCCCGCTAACTCTTCTAATTTAGCTTCAATTTTTTGGGCTGCATCAAGCGGGTTATCAGCAAAAATATCAATAAAATCTTCTTCGTACTCCTGTCTGGCATGATCGTAACGCGGGTCATAATAGGATTCAAGTAAAATTTTAATCATGACAGGATAATTCCGGTCAGTGAGTGCTTCTTTAAGATCTTTCCTAACCTCCGCATCTTTTATACGTTTCAATACCTTTTCTATTCCCACGGAGATTTTATCGTAATACCATGGTTCCTGTTCATAAGGTATAACGTATTCAGAAACAAGATGCCTTACCCGTTGTTCAAGTGGCGTATGGATATAGAGATTTGTACCTTTAAACTTACTATTCATTAATTCCTCAGACTGAACGGCCTTGCCAATCCGTTTACTTTCAGCTTCGACAAGAAAATATTCTGAGCCTTGAATGTCCTGAAGTCCTTTAAATAAAAGGGAATCAAATGTTTTTTGGTTGTGACCTTCGCTAAGTCCAATCGTTCCAAAAATAGATCCCCGATGGCCGGCCATTTCCTCAAGGTCTAGGATTGGATAGCCCTTCTTTTTCAATTGCTTTAACACCTCAGTCTTACCAACACCGGTCAACCCATGGAGAACGATTGCTTTGTTTGGAAGCATCGTTGGTAATTGCTCGAGGATATAGTTCCGGTATGCTTTATAACCACCGATTAAACGCCATGCGTAAATTCCGGAAAATTCCAAAAAGGTTATCACCGCTTTACTGCGCATTCCTCCGCGCCAACAATGAACAACAAGCTCCCCACCTGATTGATAGGCTTTTATTGTCCTCATTAATTCGGGGATTTTGGGTGAGACAAGCTCCATTGCACGCCATTTTGCTGCTGCTTGACCTTGCTGCTTATATATCGTTCCGATTTCTTGACGTTCATCATTTGAAAAGATCGGAATATTAATTGCTCCCGGAATTGCACCATCCTTAAATTCAATGGGAGAGCGTATATCAATGATTATTGGTTCCTTTATTGTAAAAAGTTCATCAACAGTTATTTCCTTCATATTAAACTACGCTCCTTGAATGACTATATACACATTATATAGGAGATACCGATAGCCTTCAAGGAGTTGGAACCCTCCCTCCCCATGGATGGGAGGAGACTGTTACTTTATACTATCTTTACTCCCTGCTTGAATACCGCCATTAATTTTTCCATTTCATGGAGATTATTCCTGTCAAATAATTCGACGATTTTACTGCCGACTACAACACCATCACAATTTTTGGTCAATTCTTTTATTTGCTCTTCGTTGGAAATTCCGAATCCTGCTAAAACTGGAATTGGACTTAGCTTTTTTACGGCTTTCAAAAATTCATTTAAGTCATTGTCGAACAAATTTCTCGTTCCCGTTATCCCTTTTACGGTAACCGCGTATAAAAAACCTTTTCCTCTGCCAGCAATCTCAGTTATTCTTTCAAGTGGCGATGCAGGTGTCACAAGGCGGATTAATTCCACTTGCGCATCAGCAAGCTGGGGTGCAATAATATCCTCTTCTTCAAGCGGCAGATCTGGAATAATACAACCGTCCACCCCGACTGTTTGAATATCCTGGGCGAAGGCATCAATCCCGTAAGCATAAATGGGATTAAGATAGGTCATCATGATAATTGGGATCGTAACGACCTCACGTGCTTTTGCTAGTTCAGTTATTATACCTTTTAATGTTGTTTTATTTTTTAGCGCCCTAATCCCCGCACTTTGAATGGTTGGCCCGTCAGCAACCGGATCCGAAAATGGAACTCCGACTTCAATGGCTGCCGCTCCGAACTTCTCAAGGAGCACCAATCGTTCTACTAAACATTCTAAACCGCCATCCCCTGCCATCATGTAGGGAACAAAGGCTTTTCCATTATATTCGTTTAGTAATTTAAATGATTGTTCGAATCGGTTCATTTTCCTTCTCCCCCTTTTAACCTTGCCTTTACTGTCTCAACATCTTTATCACCGCGCCCTGACAAGCAAACAACGATATTTTGAGATTCCTTCATTTCAGATGCCAGTTTCACGGCAAAAGCGATGGCATGCGCACTTTCAAGCGCAGGGATTATTCCTTCCAGCTTGGATAACAGCTGAAAGGCCTCAAGTGCTTCTTCATCCGTAATCGAAAAGTATTTGGCTCTGCCGACTTCCTTTAAATGGCTATGTTCAGGACCGACCCCAGGATAATCTAGACCGGCTGAAATCGAATGAGCTTCTTGAATTTGCCCATCGTCATTTTGGAGCAAATACATTAATGCGCCATGTAAAACGCCTGGTTTCCCTTTTGTCAGCGAAGCAGCATGATATTCCGTATCCACGCCCTGCCCGGCAGCCTCTATCCCATATAAACTGACTTCCTCATCCTCTATAAATGGATAGAATATTCCCATTGCATTGCTTCCGCCGCCGATACAAGCCACGACTGCGTCTGGAAGGCTGCTATTGCGGAGTTTAAATTGTTCTTTGGTTTCCTTGCCAATTACACTTTGAAAATCCCTAACCATTGTCGGGAATGGATGTGGACCCATAACAGACCCCAATAAATAGTGAGTATCATCCACATTAGCGACCCAGTACCTGAGCGCTTCGTTAACCGCATCCTTTAGAGTCGCACTACCAGAGGTAACACTGACAACCTTTGCACCGAGCAATTCCATCCGGAAAACATTAAGGGCTTGGCGTTTGATGTCTTCCTCGCCCATAAAAATGATGCATTCGAGGTTTAAAAGCGCACAAACAGTTGCAGTGGCAACCCCATGCTGGCCGGCTCCAGTTTCGGCAACAATCTTTTTTTTCCCCATTCGAACTGCCAATAGCGCTTGCCCAATTGCATTGTTGATTTTATGGGCACCTGTATGGTTTAAATCTTCCCTTTTAAGGTATATATTTGCTCCCCCGGCATGCCTGCTAAGATTTTCAGCAAAATATAACGGCGTTTCTCTGCCGACATATTCTTTTAATAATCGATCGATTTCAGCTTGAAAGCTTGCGTCCTTTTTAGCGTTGTCATAGGCCTGCTCTAATTCCAAGACGGCCTTCATCAATGTTTCAGGAACCAACCTTCCGCCAAAAATTCCAAAATGGCCTTTTTCATTTGGTAATGTATAAGTTATCATTCCTTGCTCCTCCACTTCTAAATGGCTCCCTTTGCCTTTTTGATAAATTCTTTAATCTTCCTAAAATCCTTAACTCCTTCGGTTTCGACTCCTGAACTTACATCCACCATACAAGGTCTAATTGTCTTTATCGCCGCTTCGATATTACCAACATGTAATCCCCCTGCAAGGATTACTTTTTTTCCATCGATTATGGTTGGGTTCACTTCACTCCAAGCAAACGCCGTCCCGTTACCGCCTCTGTATTTTCCTTTTGGACCATCAAGGAGCAGATACTCACATGGATATTGAAAATAACCAGCTAACTCTTCGTTACTATGAAAGCTAATCGCTTTTATTACTGGTAATGATAAAGACGAACTGAAAACCTCTGTTTCGTCACCGTGTAATTGGATATGAGTCAGACCGGCAATTGCAGCAATCCTTTCGATTTCGTCTTTTGTTTCGTTAACAAAGACGCCTACCTTGATGACTTCCTTAGGTAACTGTGAAATAATTTCTCCGGCTATTTCCGGTAATATCTTGCGTTTACTTTCCGCAAACACAAACCCGAGAGCGTCGGCTCCGTAATCTAATGCAACTCTTGCTGTATTAACATCCATTATTCCACAAATCTTCACCCTCATTGTCTTATCTCCTCACTAATCGGCATACGAAAATCGCTAAAAGTTTGTTTTACGTCTAGGCTTCTCATTAAGGCTTCACCGACTAAAATCCCGTTTGCCCCGGCATTTCTGACTCGTTTAACATCCTCCTGAACATGAACGCCGCTTTCACTTATCAAATAAGCTCCAGAATTCTTTACAAGGGCAGCCAATTTTTCTGTGACTTCCAGTGACACTTCAAAGGTTTTCAAGTCGCGATTATTAATGCCAATCAGCTCCGCACCCATTTTGATTGCCCTTTCTAACTCGTTTTGATTATGGACTTCCACCAATATTTCCAATCCCAATTCCTTTGCATATTGGTACAGGTCAATTAATCTTTCGTCCTCTAACGCTGCAACGATTAACAGAATCAAATCAGCACCATGTATAGCAGCCTGATCGATTTGAATGCGATCAATAATAAAGTCTTTGCAAAGAATCGGCAGTTCTACAGCCTCACGGACCGTCTTTAAATCTGCAAAAGATCCTTTAAAAAAAGTTTGATCTGTTAAGACAGATATCGCACTCGCACCTAACTTTTCGTAAGCTGCCGCTTGCTCAGCTGGATTGACATTGTTATTGATGATTCCTTTTGACGGTGATGCCCGTTTGAACTCGGCAATAATCGCTAATTCCTCGGCTTTTCGCAGCTTTTTTATAAAAGAACGTCTTTCAGAGTGTTGTTTCGGGATGAACTTCTTGTTCTCACGATGAATATTAATTTCCTGCTTTTTTTGTTCAATAATTTTCTCAAGTATCGTTCCCACTTAGATTGCCTCCCTTTGCACCGCTTGGGATTTTTCAATTAAAGCCGTAAGCTTTTCATATGCTGCCCCTGAATCAATGATGTCCTTAGCTATTTGAATCCCCTCATTAATCGTGTCTGCCTTACCTGCAGTGAAAATTCCGATCCCTGCATTGAGTAATACTGTGTCCCGATGAGCGCCACTTTTCCCTTTCAAAACGTTAACCAATATTTCTGCGTTATCCTTCGCATCGCCGCCCTTAATACAGCTATTTTCATACTGCGGCAAGCCTGCCTCTTCGGGATAGAAGGAATGATTGGTAATCGTTCCATTTTCCAAAATGGTAAGATGGTTTTCGCCCTGCAGTGATGCTTCATCCATAAAGCCTGCACCATTGATGATTGTTGCCCGCTTACGTCCCAATTGTTTTAACACCTCAGCAAACACATGGATTAAATCCCTACGATAAACCCCAAGTAGCTGGTAATCTAATTCCATTGGGTTTGTCAGCGGTCCGATAAAATTAAAAATAGTAGGTATTTTAAGTTGTTTACGAACGGTCATCACCTTTTTAAGTTTTGGATGAACATGTGGTGCAAATAGAAAGGCGATCCCGATATCTTCGAGAATTTCTTCCGTACATTCAGCTGGTAAATTTAGATTTATCCCCAAATGTTCAAGGACATCAGCACTTCCCGTTTTACTAGAGATACTTCGATTTCCATGCTTGGAAACTGGAACTCCAGCCCCTGCAATGACAAAGGCGGATGTTGTGCTGACATTAAAACTTGATGAACCATCTCCCCCCGTCCCGCAATTATCAAGAACATTCGGGAAATTCTTCATAAATGGGAGTGTATTTGCTTTCAGTGCCCGCACAATACCAACAATTTCGTCGACTGTTTCCCCTTTTGATTTCAAGCCCATTAAAAAGGCGGCTATTTCCGACTCAGAAACTTCTTCCCCCAAAATAAAATCAATCGCATCCTTCATTTGATTTTCAGAAAATGACTTTTGCTCAGCTAACTGGAGTAAATAATTCTTCATCTGCTTCCTTCCTTTCTATCGCTTGTAAAAAATTTTTAAGTATTTGTTTTCCTGACGGAGTCCCAATCGATTCAGGATGGAACTGAAGACCAAAAATGGGATATTGATTATGCTGAATGGCCATTACTTCTTGGTCGTCAATTGAATGAGCGATACATTCAAGCTCTACAGGCATGGTGCTTTTTTCAATTGCCAATGAATGATACCGCATGACCTCTAATGGTGATATTAAATCATCAAATAGTTTGCTGTCCTTATGAAGGATGAAGGAGGTTTTGCCATGCTTTATATTCTGGGCACTTCTAATTTCGGAGCCAAAGGCAGCACCAATCGCCTGATGGCCAAGACAAATTCCTAAAATCGGAAATTTCCGGTAAAAGGTCCGAATCAATTCTATGCATATTCCCGCATCCTCGGGTTTTCCTGGCCCCGGCGACAGGATGATTGCTCTTGGGTTCAAATTTTTGATATCATCCATCGTTATCTGATTGTTGCGGTATACTACAACCTTTTCCCCCAATTCTCCTAAGTACTGATACAGGTTAAATGTAAAAGAATCAAAGTTATCTATTAATAAAATCATCCTTGGGACCCTCCAAAAAGCTTTTTAACTTGCTTACGGTTTCCTCATACTCTGACTCGGGATTGGAGTCAAAAACAATTCCCGCTCCCGCTTGAATATAGGCTATGCCTTCTTTCAGTATCATTGTTCTAATTGCTAGGGCAAAATCCATATTTCCGTTTACCGATAAGTAACCAATTGCCCCAGAATAAAGTCCGCGTTTTGACTTTTCTAAGGAATTAATAATTTCCATTGCTCGCACCTTTGGGGCACCCGAAACGGTACCGGCAGGAAGGCAGGCAGCAAGTGCATCAATCGCTGTTTTATCAGGCTGAAGACGGCCGCTGATTTCTGAGACAAGATGGATGACGTGGCGGAACTTTTCGACTGCCATGTAGCGCTCAACCTGTACGGAGCCAAATTCACTTACCTTGCCAAGGTCGTTCCTGCCAAGATCAACCAGCATTTTATGTTCGGCAAGCTCTTTCTCGTCCTGTAATAATTCCTTTTCAAGCTGTAAATCTTCCTCGGCTTTTTTCCCTCTTCTTTTTGTACCGGCGATTGGATTTGCGATTACAGTTCTCCCCCTTGTTTTAATTAAACTTTCAGGCGATGAACCGATAACGGTATAGGAATCAAAATCTATATAAAACATATATGGTGTGGGATTATAAGACCGATGCTTTCGATAAAGCGATAAGGTGGAGCCTTGGAATTCTGACTTCATTCTCCTAGAAAGCACCACCTGGAAAATATCACCTGCTACTATATACTCCTTTGCAGCTGTAACATTTTGAACAAACGCCTCTTTTGTCGTATCTGAGCTAAACCCTGCCAGCGAAAAGGGCTCCTCTTCAGGAAAATCGTACGGCCGTTTCAGTTCCGCCACCCTTTGGTTTACTTTGTTATCAACACTTTCTAGATTACTTTCGTTTGAAAGCGGAATTCCAAAAATCAATACCTTTTCCTCAAGATGGTCATAAACAATGATTTCCTCATAAAACATTAGGTGGACATCAGGCATATTTAATCCGTTAGGGTACTCTTCCCCGATGATTTCGTACTGTCTGATGATGTCATAGCCTGCATACCCAACCGCTCCGCCAATAAAGGGAATTAGTATTTCGTCGCTCTCAATTAACGGCAAAAGGTTTTTTACTATCTCCAAAGGATTTCCTTTTAAAGTCTTTTTTTCGCCATTCCGATTGATAATTTCGTTATCATCTCCATACGAAATTAGTTCAAATGCCGGGTCTGCTCCAATAAAGGAATAGCGGCCAGAATCATTAAATTTATGAGAACTTTCCAATAAAAACTTCTTTTTCCCTTTGATTTTTTGCAAAATAGAGATTGGCGTATGGATATCTCCACGAATTTCTTTTCTTATAAAGCCAGTTTTAACAGACATTTGATAACTCCTTTCAAAAAATAAAAAAAAATCGTCCTCTATATGCATAACAAGCGTTATGCATATAGAGGACGATTCTATTGTCGTGGTGCCACCTCTGTTTGAAGCAAAAATTAATTGCTTCCTCAATTTCAGATACAGAGCAATCGCTCGATATCCTATCCTTTTAACGGCAGAACTCCGTGTATCCCTACTTTTGTTCAAGATACCTCTCACAAGTCCATTCCACAAATTCTTTCTTATCGGGTTCTCACCATCCCCGATTCTCTGCAAAGAAATAAATATGTGTACTCCTCTTGTTCAACAATTTGCATTATTTAGTTTGATATTGTTTTAAATGTTATTAAATTTAGCTGCAACTGTCAAGAGATATTTTTTAGAATTTTTTAATTTGTGCTGCTATTAAAAGGATTCTTTTCCCATAGTTTTTTTATATTGAAAAAAGCCATATTAACAATATAAAAAAAAATGAAGGCGGGATTGAGAGAAAAAATGGAACATATTGAGCAATTATCGAAAAGCCCACCTGCAGCAAAAAAGAAACAAGCTAAAGCAGGCCATAAACGTTGGAATGAGATCTCAAAGCAAAAGTGGGCAATTCTTTCCTTATCTTCGATTCCTTTAGTTATGACATTAGGCAATTCTATGTTGATTCCTATTTTACCTACGATGGAAAAGAAATTAGATATTTCATCGTTACAAACAAGCATGATTATTACGGTTTATTCAATCGTTGCGATTTTTTTAATCCCAATCGCCGGCTATTTATCAGACCATATCGGCAGAAAAAAGGTCATCATCCCAAGCCTCATTATTGCTGGAATTGGCGGAATTATTGCCGGCGGAGCTGCTTGGAAATTGGATAATGCTTATTGGGTCATCTTAGCGGGCCGCGCTCTTCAAGGAGTGGGCGCAGCCGGGGCATTTCCAATTGTACTTCCATTAGTAGGAGATATGTTTAAAAATGAAGATGATGTTAGTGTTTGTTTGGGAATTATCGAGACATCTAATACGTTCGGAAAGGTTTTAAGTCCCATCTTTGGGGCATTTCTAGCCGGGTTTATTTGGTTTTTACCTTTTCTTTCTTTTCCTGTCTTTTGTGCTATTTCTGTTGTAATGATGATCTTTCTAGTTAAATCTCCAAAAAGTTCCCAAAAACCAGTCCCTTTCAGGGAATTCTTTAATGGGGTTAAGAAGACCTTTAGTGAAAAGGGTCGTTGGCTTTATGCCATCTTTTTTATTGGTGGCATTTTAATGCTCGTCCTATTCGGAATTCTGTTTTACCTTTCGGAAATATTCGAAAAAGAATATGGAATCAAGGATATTAAAAAAGGTTTCTTTCTAGCTTTACCCCTTGGTGCACTTTGCCTTTCATCATTTATCGGCGGAAAAATCATCAAAAAAAATAAAGTATTGATGAAATGGTTAACGTTTGGGGGTATACTGGCTGCGGCTCTTTCGATTGGAGCCTTATGGTTTTCGATTAAGTTGTGGTATATGATTACAATGTTTTTAATAAGTGGTATTGGGATCGGTATTGGGCTTCCTTGTCTTGATACACTTATTACTGATGGGGTAGAAAAGAAGGAACGCGGAACAATCACATCGTTTTATGCGTCGATGAGATTTATTGGGGTCGCAGCAGGCCCGCCGATTATTGCCGTGCTAATGAAATTTTCAAACCAATGGATTTTTATCGTTATGAGCAGTCTCAGCATCCTGGCAGCAATCGTTGCTCTATTTGCGATTAAACCAAAGGCCAAGGGCTAACACACCTATAAGCGACCGTACCCTTTCTTCTCATCTCCACGGTCGCTTAAACGTAACCTGTTGGCTGCCCCATAAATGCCCTAATTTTTCTACCACATTTGAAGGTATTATGGTATAATAATTACTGTATCAAATAGTGTTTGCGGGTGTGGTTTAATGGTAGAATTTCAGCTTCCCAAGCTGACGGCGGGGGTTCGATTCCCCTCACCCGCTTTAACACAATACAATGTGGAGAAGTACCCAAGTGGTTATAAGGGGGCGCACTCGAAATGCGTTAGGGCGGGCGACCGTCGCGTGAGTTCGAATCTCATCTTCTCCTTCTTAAGAACATAAAAAACGCCAGTAAATTGGCGTTTTTTATTTGATTTTGATTAATATGGACTTAACCACTCAGGATCCCTGTCTACACAAATATGACATTTCTCTTTTTCCTCCTGAAAGGAATAAAATAGCTGTCCGCAATCCTGACATTTGTTTGTATAAACGCTCTCAACCGAGTCGCTTTTTTCCTTTATTTTAGGTCTTATCCGGATGGCTTCTTCTGAACAAATATCTGTGCAAGCAATACAATTCACGCATTTCTCATGATCGATATGCAAAACAGAACCTGCTAAACTAAACAGTTTTTGCGGGCAAAAGGAAAAACACGCCTGGCAGAGTGTACATTTATTTTTGTCGATTTCAACTAAGTAAAATTGAAAATCTTGAAAATACCTTGTTAGATTCCATTCATCTTCTTCTATCTGCCACGAAACCGGAGCCATATTTTTAGCTAACTGTTTCCCTTCTTTTTGCAGTTTGGAAAACAAGTCTCTCCGTGACAGCTTCTCCTCATTACTATTCCGAACAACTTTAATCGGCTTTTCACCTAATAGCTTCAATATTCGATTTGTTTTGCTTAGGACAAAATCCCATTGTGGATTTAGTGGAATATCGGTGATCTGAATAGCGTTCATTCCTCTTTTTTTATAAATCAACAGTTCCTTTTCCGATGGTGTATAGGCCTCACTATAAATGAGACTGGTATGAACAAATTCTCTTGATGCTGCTAAGCCTTTAATGGCTGACAATGGACAGGCAATGATACAATCGCCACAGGAATTGCAGCACTGTAAATCGATTACCATTGTTCTTTCATTGAATGAAATTGCTTCCAATTTACATACCTGCTCACAAACAGTGCAGGTGGACCTATAGTTTCTCTGCCTTGAACATTTTTCTGTTATTTTCACATCCGCATACAGACTTTCTAACCAATTTAGAATCAAAGACATAGAATCACCCGGATAATTCAGTCGCAATGCCTCTTATCTCTGTGGCATCGCGGCTGATTAATTTTTATGAACTATACAATTTCGCATCTTTGTGGGGAGTAATGACAATATTGGGATGGGTAATCGAATTACTTGGCATCCCTTTAATTTGGCTGACACTCCCATATTTTTCCCTCAGCTTTTCTACCGGTCCAAATTCAATTGCCTTCATTGGGCACGTTGCTACACACACTGGTTCCTCGCCTTTTTCTTGAAGGTCGATACAAAAATCACATTTATTCGATTTAAACTTCTGTTTATTATATTGCGGGGCACCGTAGGGACAAGCCTTAACGCAAAGTTGCGCTCCGGCACAAATTTCTTGATCAATGGTCACTACCCCATTTTCTTTATTCTTTATGATTGCTCCGGTTGGGCAGCTGGGAATACATCTTGGTTTCGTACAATGATTGCAGGCAATAGTGAAATAAAAAGCTTTTATGTTATTCACAAAACCGCTTGATGGCTGCTGGATAAAGGTTCCTTCCTCATAGGTGTAAACCCGGCGAAAATTCACCCCGACGTCAAGATTATTTTTATCCTTACATGAAACACTACAGGCTTTACAGCCAGTGCAAAGACTTTGATTAATATAAAACCCTAACTGTGCCAACGTCCTCACTCCTTATGCTTTTTTCACTTCAACAAGGTTTGTTAGTTGCGGAGTCGCTTTTGCAAGAGGTGTTGGCCGCTGTGATGTCAGCACATTAACCGAACCCCGTTGATCCTGTCCATTCGTATCAGGGGTATACCAGGCACCTTGAGGGATCCCTGTTACACCTGGAGTGATTCTTGGTGTCACCTTTACATCAATCAATAAACTGCCTCGGTCATTAAACACCTGCACACGGTCACCATCTTTTATTCCGCGCTTGTCTGCATCTTTAGGATTCAACCACATTTCTTGCTTTGCTGCTTCCTCCAGCCATTCTTGATTGTCATAGGTGGAATGACATCTCCGCTTATAATGCCAGCTGATAAGCTGCAATGGATATTGCGCCTTTAATGGATCCTCCGGTCCTTCCCACGATGGTATATATTTGGCGATTGCCGGAATTTCGTCATGCTGATTCATATCCCATAAAGTCTTTGAGAATAATTCAATTTTTCCTGAAGGTGTTTCAAAACGATTTTTCTCAAAGTCATCAATTTGCTCTTTATAGCCTACAAGCGGAGCATCATATTTAAAATGATGGACCCCCTTCTGACGGAATTCCTCAAAGGTGGGAAAGCTTGCATCCAATTCTTTCCTTGTCCTCTCCACACTCTCCTTCACCAAGTCGAGGATGGTTCTTCCCTCTGTATACTTTTCTTTCACACCTAATTTATCTGCTACCGCTGCGAAGACATCATATTCATCACGGCATTCAAAAAGCGGCTCAATTGTTTTTTCGCCAAAAACCACGTAATCGCCAAAGCACCATGGAACCCCAATATCATAGCGTTCAAAGAACGTCGTTCCCGGTAAAAGGATGTCTGCAAACTTTGCACTTGGAGTCATAAAGATATCACTGACAACAATAAATTCTACTTTACTTTCATCCTCAAGAAGTTTGCGTGTCTTATTAATATCCGCATGCTGATTAATAAGCATATTTCCGGCCATGTTAAAAATTAATTTAATATTCGCATTTAATCGTTCTGTTCCTTTTAGTCCATCTGCTGCAGTCATTTCTGTTCCCATTTCAACTGCTTTTGTCCAAAGGAAACAGGGTATAGATGCTTTTACTGGATTATCATAGGAAAATGGAAAGACGATATTCGAGCGATTCCAATAGCCAGTACCGGCAGCCCAGCCGCCAAGCTTGCCGACATTTCCTGTGAGGCAGGCTAACTGAGCACCACCGCGCATAATTTGTTCACCATATGCATGGCGCTGCGGCCCCCAGCCTTGAATAAGAGCTGCGGGCTTTGTGTTTGCGTACTCCCGGGCAATTTCACGAATTTTATTAGCTGGTACCCGGCAAATTTTTTCGGCCCATTCCGGAGTTTTTGGAGTACCATCCTTTTCCCCCAGTAAATAGCTTTTCAAAGACTCTTCCTTCGCTATTCCATCAGGCATATGCTCACCATCAAAGCCAAGACAGTATTTATCAAGAAATGCTTGATCGTGCAGGTTTTCGGTAATAATGACATATCCCATCGCATCCATCATCGCATTATCCGTAGTTGGCAGAATCGAAATCCACTCATCTGCAAAGGCGATGGCCGTATCCGTATAACGCGGATCAATGACAATTATTTTTGCGCCATTTTTCTTTGCCTGCATTAAATACTCACGGTAGGGTGTCGAGAAAATCATTTCAGAAGGATTTTGCCCCCACAAAATAATGTATTTGGAGTGTAAAAGCGAATCAAAGCTGCTACCTGAATTGTTGGTTCCGTACGTAAAAGGCGTTGCTACATTCCCTGCACCGGAACTATAATCATTTCGATAATTTAGAAAGCCGCCGGTAAGCGATAATAATTTCCTTACTGATGCACTGCCGCCATGAAGTCCCCAGCATTGTCCCGAGGCATAGTTATCATACCTGGATTCTGGGCCGTATTTATCACCGATTCGCTTTACTTCAGATGCAATCGTCTCGATGGCCTCATCCCATGAAATCCGTTTAAATTTCCCTTCGCCCCGCTTGCCAACTCGTTTCATTGGGTATTTTAAACGGTCCGGATGGTAAAGCATTTGCCTGTAGTTTCTTCCTCTGACACATGCCCTCAATGGCGGGGCAGACAAGTCTCCGCTTCCTTGTGAGTCGGTGCTGACCCGCACAACTACTCCATCCTTAACATGCGCCTTAATTACACAGCGCCCGCCGCAGTTATTCACGCTGCAGGTAGAAATAATTTGCTCATTATCTTTCGTACCTACTGCCTTTGCCTCTTTCTTCCGTTTAACGAGCATCTTTGTGCCGATTCCACCAGCAATCACAGGTAAACCGATTGCCCCTGACCATTTCAAAAACGTCCGACGCTGCATTTTATTGGCTAATATATTCGTTAATGGATGTTTTTCAGACATAATATTGAACCCTCCCTAACTTCCACTAATGATTCCAAATCAAAGCTCAAAAAATCTTCAAGAAGCATCGCCGCTCCCAAATATAATTGACTACTTGTATTTTCAATAACTTTTTCGCAAAAGGATGCAATCCAAATCAGTAAATGTTCTTCAATGAAGCTAATCTGGGTGGCTAGCAATTTTTCTATGCTGTCGTCCTTTGTTTCTTGAAAACATAGATCAGTAAGATGGATCATAAATTCCAGTTCAAGGAGAAGATGGTCGTCTGGTTCATTATTTTCTTTGCAATATTGGAGTCCAAATCGATGGTATAGCTCCCTAATTTGGTAGGTCCATTCTTCAAACAAAAGCTGTTCCCTGCTCCTGTAGTACGATTCCCAGGGAGGCGCACCTAACAGGCCTGGTCCAATAAAGAGCCTTTGGAACTCTTGCTGCTCTCTTTTGATTTGCTCAACAGTCAGGTGTTTAAAATAGCCATCAAGGATTTTTCCTCCTTCATGGAACTCCCCTAATTCTTCGAAGATTTCATCTCTTTTAATTCCAATTAACGCGTCAACATCTACTGGCATAGAAAATAACAAGTGTAACAGCTGATAAAAATTTTTTCTCGCTAACAAAAACGGCTGTAATTGAATATGTAATGGTTCTGTCGTCAAAGCCACTTCACTTTCTCCCCCTTGTGAAAAACTTCACATGATTATTTGTTATTTTATCACCTGCGCCTGCCTTTCATAGTTTATTTCATCTTCATATTACCGCATTCTCCCATAATTGTTATCTCTTTTGTGCATTTATTCACATTTTCTTCATATAAGGTTAGCCAATTTAGACATAAAGCTTTATAAACCGATTCTAATTTTTCTTAAAACACAAAAAGAGTGTATAATAAGACGATTAAATAATATGCAAAGGATGATTTGCTTGAACATTACTGGCTATTTAGTTGATAAACTAGAAGATCCATTTGGTTTATTATCAGGTGACCGCTATGAGTTTTTTCTTGACCTTGATGTAGATGAGGAAGATGAGCTTTATTCTGAGAAGGGTGTAGGTTTAAAAATAATTTTCGTAAGCGATGAGAATGGACAAAGACTTTCCCAGTATCATTTCTTTGAAAAGGGGACTGAAAAAGTGTTAGACTTTGCCCTTGAAGAGGATGAGGAAAAATTAGTCCTTCAATTTTGCAAGGAACACTTGGAAGAATAAAAAAGCAGGGGATAAACTTCCTCCTGCTTTTCCATTACTTACATGAAATTTTTACTATGATTATGAATCACTTGAAGTTCTTTTGTCGATTCACTCATTTCACTTTTGCAAATTGGACAAAGGGGCACATCACTGCTTTTAAAATTGTCACGAATCCAGCATTTACAATTCGCTGAATTACATACCCAAATTTTCGTTTCTTCTAGTTTGATTTCTTCATCGTTTTTTCTTCCAAACGCCAAAACTTATCACCCCTTGTACTTAGTTATGACTGTTTTTGAACACTAGTTTGTTAGCTGTAAAGCTATTTTTCTAGTAAACTTATAACTATATATAGATAAAAAGGTGATGCTTAACCAAGTGCATCACCCTTCTATTCCAAGAAAAAAATTGTTCACATGCAGTTAATCTTACAATTCCATTAATAAAAAAGACGCACTGGCACGTTTTGGGGAATAGTAACTCCCAAAATCACGTGCAGTTACGACTGCATAATTTAAAAAATATTTAACATACTCTTATTTTACCGCACTTCCAGCTTTTAGTCAAACCAATTTCTAAACTAGGGAATCCTGAAAATATTCGGAGCAAAATAAAACCGATTCAACGTGTAAAATCGGCTTTATTTTTTCTTATGCTTCTTTCTTCATTTTTGCTGCAGCTTTTTTCTTTGGTGCAGCGGCTTTTTTGGGTTTTGTACGGTCAATCGATGCCTGTAATGCAGCCATTAAATCAGTAACATTTGAAGGTTCTTCCTTGGTTGCAGCGGTTACTGTTTCTTTTCCGTTTCGTTTCGATTCAATCAATTCAAGCAGTGCTGTACGGTACTCATCCGTGTATTTTTCCGGTTCGAATTCTGATGTCAATTGGTCAATAAGTAAGATGGCCGTGTCCAGCTCTTTCTTAGTCACTTTGTTTTCTGCCGGAACATTTGGTACGTCTCCTGACTTTCGCACTTCGTCTGGAAAATGAATTGTTTCCATTACCAATGTATTTTCATAAACGCGGATGACCGCCAGCTGTTCTTTTGAACGGATAATAATTTTCGCTAGTCCCACTTTTTGTGATTCCTGTAATGCTTTGCGTAACAATGAATAGGCCTTACTGCCGCCATCATTCGGGGACATATAATAGCTGCGGTCAAAATAAATCGGATCAATTTCTTCGATTTTAACGAAATCAATGATTTCCACTGCTTTCTCTTCATTTTCCTTTTGCAGCTTTTCAAGGTCCTCACGGTCAAGAACAACAAATTTTCCTTTCGTGTACTCATACGCTTTTACAATATCTTCTGGCTTTACTTCTTCTTCACAAACTGAACAGATTTTTTCATATTTAATCGGGGCATGGCACTTATTATGAAGCGTACGAAGCTTGATATCTCTATCTTCTGTTGCTGTATGGAGCTTGATGGGAATGTTTACAAGCCCAAAGCTGATACTGCCCTTCCACATCGTATGCATAAAGTTATTCTCCATTCCTTTTTTGCTTTTATTTTGCATCAACTTAACAAGGACATCCCTTACAACATTTGGAAAAGAATGAAACAGTTCAAAATTATACAAAATAAAATAAAGGTGGGGATATACTATGATGAAACCGATGCTCCCGAGTCTTACCTTTGAGCTTCCCGTTCGTCCTGATTGGTTGTATGAGGTTAAATACGACGGATTTCGAGCATTATTAGAATGGACCATTAACGGAATAACGTTAACAAGCAGGAATGGAAAGCCCCTTTCACCTCAATTTCCAGAAATTGAAGAATTTTTACGAACGTACGAGGAGCAATTTAAAGCTTATTTACCACTTCAGTTTGATGGTGAACTTGTTTCCTTGGAAAACGCTTATAAAGCCAATTTTTCCGCCATCCAAGTACGAGGGCGTTTAAAGGCAGTGAAAAAAATTTCCGAGCAAGCTATGAAATCTCCTTGCCGGTTGATGGTCTTTGATTTACTAATGATTAAAGGTAAACCACTGCTAAATCAGCCCTACCATAAACGAAAAGATAAGTTGATTAACTTATTTCAACAACTTGAACTAGAAGTAGATTCTAATCCTTATAATCGCCAAATACTTCAACTTGTTTTTCCCTATGAGGATTTTAATGACTTATGGGAAAAAGTGGTGTTATATGATGGCGAAGGAATTATCGCCAAATCTAGAACTAGCCTTTGGGAGGAAGGGAAACGTACTTTACAATGGTTGAAATATAAAAATTGGAAATATGTTAGCTGTTTTGTCACTTCGTTCGATAAAACAAACGGCTACTTTTACGTTAGCGTGTATAAGGAAAATGACATTCATGTTGTTGGTCAGGTTTTGTTCGGATTTAAACCGGAAGAAAAACAAGCACTACGGCAAACGATAAAACAAAATATTATTCGTGAAGATGGATCATTAATTTTTGTAAACCCAGCTATCTGCCTTGAAGTAAAATATTTAGAGCTCTACGATAATCAACTCCGAGAGCCGCATTTTGACCATTTCCGCTTCGATTTGGAACCAGCTGAATGTACATATGAACAATTTATGATTCAACAAAAAAATTTACCGGCGGATTTAGCTATCACCCATCCTAATAAACCGCTTTGGGAAAATCAGCATATCGAAAAGATTGACTATATTTTTTATTTACGGGAAGTTTCTCCCTTCATGCTGCCATTTTTAGAAAATCGACTGCTGACAGTGATTCGGTATCCCCACGGAATGTTCGGGGAAGCATTTTATCAAAAAAACTGTCCGGATTATGCACCGGAATTTATCCGGACCCATTCCGCCGACGGGATTGATTATATTTTATGCAATAATTTGAAAACCCTCGTTTGGCTCGGAAATCAATTAGCAATTGAATTCCATGTTCCCTTTCAAACAATCCACAGCAAGGGACCAAGTGAAATTGTTTTTGATTTAGACCCGCCTGATCAAGATTCCTTCCATTTAGCTGTTAAGGCGGCTTTATTGATAAAAGAAGTGCTTGATCAACTAAATTTGATCGGATTTATTAAGACCTCGGGCAATAAGGGCCTGCAAGTTTATCTGCCTCTGCCGGAAGGAAAATTCTCCTACGACGATACAAGACTGTTTACAAGCTTTATGGCTGAGTATTTAATCGCAAAAGACCCTGACTCCTTTACAATTGAAAGAATGAAAAAAAAACGCGGGAAAAGACTATATGTTGATTATGTCCAGCATGGAGAAGGGAAAACGATTGTTGCCCCATATTCCTTACGCGGGAATGAAGCTGCAGGAGTTGCTACACCACTTTATTGGGAGGAAGTGGATGAAAAAATTAGCCCTGCTGCCTTTAATATGGAAAACGCATTAAAACGGCTTCAGAAACAAGGAAATCCGTTTCGGAACTATTTTCAAACAAAACAAATTCAGCCCTTTGGACCAATCCTTGAGATACTAAAGAAGGGGCAGAGAAAAAAAGGATAAGGTTGCCTTATCCTTTTAACATCTTTGTTATTATTTGCTGTACCTCGGATTGCAGTTTTTCGTATATGCCTTCCTCTGTTAATTCTTTTTTATCGGTTATTTCCACTAATTCACGCTCAAGATTTACCTCAACTGTTGACTCGTATAGATAGGTAGCATTTCCGATAAGGTCAATCTTATAATCCCTAGCGAGTTTATGAACCACACATTGAACTTTTCCGCCATTATTATAAACCGTAATCGGCTGTTCAAATGGATTTAGTTCTTGTAGGCAGGTAACCAGGGAAGATGCTGACATCGCTGTCCCGCAGGCATTCGTAAAGCCAACTCCCCGTTCAAAAGTTCGTACATATATCGCCCCATTGTCTAATTGCTTAACAAAACTAACATTTACACCGTCTGGAAATAATTCGTTGGGACCATTCACTTTTTCACTAAGCTGTTTTTGGATGCCACTTTGAAGCTGTTCCGTCTCTACTATCGCAATTAAATGCGGGTTAGGCACAGCCACCGCTGTAAATCTTAATTCCGTTGATAACTCCTTAATTCTCTCGTTGTAAAGCGTTGGCTGGTTTAAATTTAATGGCAATGCCTTTAATTCAAACAGCACGGGAGAAATTTCCACTTGATACGTATGGACATCTGGAAAGAGGTCTCTCTGTTTACTAACCTTTAAGTCTGCCTTCATGGTTTCAATGACAGCTTCACTGCGCCCATATAATTCACAAATATATCTTGCAACAAGCCGAAGCCCATTTCCACACATTGAGGCCTCCGAACCATCCGCATTAAATACCCGCATTCTTGCATCGGCATGTTCGCTATTCATGACAAAAAGAATCCCGTCTGCCCCTAATTCCGTTTCACGATGGCATAACAAACGGGCAAGTTCTGCCCGATTCTTTTCTGTGAAAGTATAAGTATTTGATATTTCATCGATTAATAGAAAATCATTCCCAGACCCATGACCTTTTATTACCTTGATTTGCATGATTTGCCCCCCAGATGAGATGTTCATTTTGTTACTATCATATCAAACATTAATCATGAGGGGAACTGTCCAATCCTCTACCTTTCGATAAAGTATTCATTTATTAAAAATGACATTCTTAATAGCTTCTCTTTATCCGATAAGGTTCCCCAAAACGAGAGGACAGGTGTATTGGCTTCTGGGAAATAAGTACTCCACTCCACCGGCATCCATCCTCTGCGCAGACGCAAATCAGTCTGATTCCCCGAATGAATTACCTTCTCATCCATAAATATAGACGACCCTTCTACTGCACCAATAGATTTTCCAACCGCATCAAGCAATTGTTTTTTACTTTTTCGCCAAGTAAGCTTCTTTTTTTCAAAGCAGCCTAAATATCGTCTTTCTTGGTCGAATGTTCCAATCTTTATATTTCTATTCCCTTTCACCTCGAAAAAACCAATGGCTTCATCCTGTGAATTGTAAAGGGCATACATTTTCGAATGCCGCAATCGACTTAAACCCTTTCGGCGGTACCTCGTTATCCTTCCCGCCAAATCGCCATTTGGAAAGTAAAACAGTATACTTGGTGAGTGGGTATTTAGGTAACATACTAGAAGATGCCTGGCTACAAATAAAGAATCATTCCAGCTCTTATGCCTACCATTAACCATGTTTCTAGCAATTAAAATCGATTGTTTCATCCTAAAAAGATAGAAATGAAAGCAGATAAAACTATAAGTTAGAAATGGGATTGTTAATAACATTATTTCTTGACTTTTATATAAAGAAAGGTTTCCAATGACAATTATAACCGCCGGAACTAACGCAGCTATACTGCCATTTAAGTTAATATTCGCTGAGTCATCGTAAAATTCGTTGATTTTCATCTAGAAAACTCCTTCTCCATTCCTCTTATACTAGTTTATTTACTATAAAGAAAAAAATGATAGAAGATTTTCTAGCAGAAATAATTTCGCAAAATTCAATTACGCCGCAAGCTCTTTTTTCCTAAAAATAAGCACACTTAACGATAATAGAACTATGATGCAGACAACAGCCAATATGCCGGCCGGTAAGGAGTGGTCCGAAATTCCTTGACCGATAAGGACCTCGTTGGCATAAGCAGTTAACTGCGCCGGGCTCCATTCAAACCAGTTAGAGAGAGTATTGCTCACAAGACTTATAACAATGGCAGCTGCAAGAGAAATAAACCCAGCTATTCCCGGGCTCATAAGCGCTGCACTGCAAAAGACTGTAATTGTTAAAATAACCGTCAGCCATAGGGCATAAAAGAAATAAGTTTGAAGAAATTGATCAAATGGAATCCATTCGAATAAAAAACCAGTATAATACCAGGTTGCCAGATAACCGATAAAAAAGGAAATCCACATTAATAATGCACTTCCAGCCCATTTAGCCGTAACAAAAGATTGAAAGGACACAGGCTTTACTAAAATCATTGCAGCCACGCCACTTTTTCTTTCCGAAGCAATAATCCCCATCGTTGTGAGGACGATGATTAGGACACCAAGGGTTGTATATTGACCTAAACCAGTAATTAACACCTCAGCAGCAGATGGTGTAGGAATTTGAATGACTGCACCTTCCGGGAGCCCGCCAACTGCATCGAGGATTTGCGGCATATAATAGCTGGTTAACGGTTCCTTTACCCCTAATAAAATAAAGGTAATCGGCACCCAAATCCATTTGAAATTTCTCCACATTTCTAACGTCTCTTTTTGTAACAATGTCAACCATTGGCTCATTTCCTCACCACCTTCATAAACACGTCTTCAAGGGTCATACTGCTAACCTCAAATTTTTCAAGCGGCCAATTTTGTTCTGCTATCGCTTGCAGGAAGGCCCTTCTAGCAATGGCAATGTCTTTCACAAAAATACTAACCCGGTTTCCTTCAAGCATCACCGATTGTGTAACCTCATGAGTTTCCAGAAAATGAGCATATTGAACTGCTTTCCCCCTGAAAAATAAGTCGATTTTTGCCTGCTGGTGCCGTTCACGAAGCTCTGTCATCGTTCCTGATTCAACAATTTTCCCATTATGTAAGAACAGAATTTCGTCACAAACCTCTTCAGCATCACTTAAAATATGTGTCGAGAATAGAATTGTTGTTTCCTTCTTCAAACCTTCAAGCAGATCTAATACTTCCCTTCTGCCGATTGGGTCTAGAGCAGACACGGGCTCATCGAGCATAATCAGCTGAGGCCGATGGATCAGTGCCTGGGCAATACCCAATCTTTGCTTCATCCCGCCTGAATACTTAGCTGTTTTTCGGTTTTTTGCATCTAAGATTCCAACTAGCTCTAGCAGCTCTAATGATCGTTCCTTCGCTTCCTTCGCCGATAATCCAGCTAATCTGCCTACATAGGATAAAAATTCTAGTCCGGTCATCCAATCGTAAAAAACAGGAAACTGCGGGAGGTATCCGATTAAGCCGCGGATATCCTCCCCTTTTTTCGCCTCAGTAAAGGTGATCTTTCCTTCGGTCGGATTCATCAAGCCCGAGAGCATTCTCAGTGTTGTCGTTTTCCCTGCTCCATTTGGTCCTAATAGGGCAATACACTTTCCTTTGTCAAGGCTGAAATCAAGCCCTTTAATTACTTCAGTCCCTTGAAACTGCTTTTTTAAACCGCTTATTTGAATAAGGGACATCAGTTACTTCTCCTTCCAATCACAAAATAAAGAATCGGTCCGATTATATTAATGAACAAAATAATAAGGGCCCACAACCACTTCGGCCCATTGGTTCTTTCAATTCTAACGAGATCAATGATGGCTGTGATCAGTAAAATAAGCTGAATAATCGCGATTGGTGCTAAAATAGGCATATAATTTGCTAATTGATCCATGTTCTTTCCCCCTTGGTTTGTTTATCTTTATCAATCATATGACGTTTGAACGATAAAAACGTTCAAAAATCCGACAAAAAAATTTGCCGGTTTTTTTGCGCCTTTTCCTTTGGCACGCAAGTTGATAAAATAGATAAAATACTATTATCAACGTACAGAAAGGTTTTATTATGACAAAAATACTTTTAAAAAAAGCATATATTTATCCGATTACCTCCAAACCGTTTAAATACGGAGATGTTCTCATTGAAGATGGGAAAATTAAAAAGGTAGGAAAGAATATTACGACCGATTTGCATGTAAAAATCATCGATTGCGGAGATTTGTACCTGTTTCCCGGCTTTATCGATGTTCATACCCATTTAGGTCTGTATGATGAAGGCACCGGCTGGGCCGGAAATGATGCAAACGAAACCGCTGAAGCACTTACGCCCCATATTCGGGCAATTGACGGGGCTTATCCGCTCGATCCGGCCTTCACCGATGCCATTAAAAGCGGAATAACCACCGTTCATATTATGCCCGGGAGTGCAAATGTTATCGGCGGTACCACTTCTGTCATCAAAACCACAGGTAAAAATATTAAGAAGATGATTGTCCAAGACGTAGCTGGATTAAAAATAGCGTTAGGGGAAAATCCTAAAAGAATTCACAGCAATGGAAATAGCAACTCCCTTACAAGGATGGGAATTATGGGAATGCTTAGGGAAGCCTTCTATCAAGCGATCCATGCTGATAACCCAGATGACCTGCGAATTACTCCGCTTGTGATGGCGTTAAAAAGAGAAATTCCCGTAAGAATTCATGCCCATCGTGCTGATGATATCATTACGGCGATTCGATTAGCCGAGGAGTTTAATCTTGATTTACGGATTGAACATTGTACAGAAGGACATCTTATTGCCAATGAATTGGCTGGTATGAATCTAAAAGTTTCAGTAGGTCCGACTCTGACAAGAAGATCAAAGGTCGAATTAAAAAATAAGACATGGAAAACCTATCAGGAGCTGACAAACCAAGGCGTCGAAGTTTCGATTACAACTGATCATCCGTACACGCCCATTCAATACTTAAATATTTGTGCAGGCATTGCCGTAAGAGAAGGGCTTTCAGAGCAAAAGGCTCTTGAAGGAATTACGATTCTCCCAGCAAGAAATCTAAAAATTGACCATTTGGTTGGAAGTATTGAGGAAGGGAAAGATGCTGATTTAGTCCTATGGAGTCATCATCCTTTTCATTATTTAGCGAAGCCGAAGTGGACGATGATTGGCGGGGAATTGATTTACTTAGAGGTGTAGAATTTTGTAGAAAAATGATAAAAAATTTTAACAAAAAATCAACAAAAAAACTATTTATTTTTTTCTTTTTTTCTTGTATTATACTCTAAGTGAAACTGTTTTAGACCTAATTACATGGGGGTTTACGAACATAACCTATTGGCAAAAAATGATATAGGGAAGGCAAATGGTGCGCCACCAGTTTACTGGTTCTAGTGGGTTCGATTCCCACCCCGAAATTTTTTAGTACCTATATAAAAAATTTCGAGGGTGGTCCGCTTCTTTTGACACGGGATCGGAATGCCCTAATGGAGGGATAATCATGCTGAAGAAACGTGATCTTCATGACAGCCATACATTGTACGAACTAATGACGCACCCTGATGTCTTCCCTTTTGTACGACAGAAAGCTGACTCATATGAAGAATTCTTATTTATGACAAAACAAACGATCGAAGCTGAGGAGCGCGGTGAAATAATATCACGGACTATTCTAGATGAATGGGGTGCACCAATCGGCACGATTAATTTGTTTGATATTGAAGATAATGCCGGATTTTTAGGGACTTGGCTGGGAAAAGAGTATCACGGCAAGGGCTATAACAGCCCAGCTAAAGAAGCTTTTTTTCAGGAGCTCTTTTACGAAATAGGGATTGAAACTGTTTTTATGCGGATTCGAAAGGTTAATATCCGCTCAATAAGGGCAGCGGAGAAACTGCCGTATGTAATTAAAGCAAACGAGACCAGACTATCAATCTATCAGCAATTGAATGCAACCGGCGAAGTTTATGATTTGTATGAAATTCCGAAAGACTTATACACCTTTCACTTACTTCGGAATGGCTCAATTGAACAAGATTCCTCGCACTTGCTGGAAGCATAAAAGCAATCGGTTAACAACCGATTGCTTTTTTTACATGAACACGGCTTTTATTGTCTAGCTCCAGGCCATAGGCCGTTGACCAAGGCGCTTACGCTTTTCTTTTAATCCGTTATGTTTTGTTCAATACTTTCATTAACTTCACTTAGACCCATTTGGAGCAAAAATTCTTTCAATTCCTCGTCGGTTAATGTTTCAAAGCGGCCATCATGAAAAAAAACTTGGGTTTGATTTGGATTAATTCTGTTGATGTTAAAACTCATTTTCTTTGCTCCCTTCATAGATGATTACTAGCTATTATCCACAAAAGGAACAAATTTCATACAAAACTCATTAGGCGTTACATGCCACTATCTCCGTTTTTAAAGGCTTTCCCTAATACATCTATACCGCCTGTTACGGGAATAATGCTTCCGGTAATAAAGTCAGATTTTTCATCTGTCAGAAAGGCAATAACCCTGGCGATATCCTCACCTGTTCCCTGCCTTCCAACAGGGACAGTCCCCTCGAATGCAGCAATCGATTCTTCAATATTTTTCTCTTTCCACTCGTTGATAATATCACCTGGACAGACCATATTTGCCGTTATCCCATGTACCGCTTCTTCAATTGCTAATGTCCGTGTTAGTGAGGCCAATCCCGTTTTCGCTGCTGCAAAGGCAGAGCGATAAACCCAGCCTGGTGCCGTTTCGACCCGATCGTAGCCCAGAGTAATAATCCTTCCCCACTGTTGTTTACGCATTAAAGGAATTATTAGCTTCGACAAATAAAAAACAGCACTTAAGTTTCCTTGTATTAGGTAATTCCATTCCTCTAAAGTATAATCTGTCAGTTTTTTTCTTTCATGTAT
The DNA here is from genome assembly GCF_001026695.1 of Neobacillus vireti. Taxonomy (GTDB): domain Bacteria; phylum Bacillota; class Bacilli; order Bacillales; family Cytobacillaceae; genus Neobacillus; species Neobacillus vireti. The sequence goes on along the minus strand of NZ_LDNB01000012.1, from coordinate 528,697 downwards.
GTATGGACCGGCATTATGTACCAAAATATCCACGGCTGTAAAAGCAGAAAGAGTTTCCTCTACCATTCGATAGCAATCATCATAATTTGCAACATCCCCCTGAACAGTGATGATTTTCGTACCAAAACTATCTGTTAATTGTCTTGCCAGAGAAACTGCTTCGGATTCACTATTTCTATAATTAATGGCAAGCTGATACCCTTTTTCTGCAAGCTGGATTGCCGTTTGTTTACCAATACCAGAAGCTCCTCCTGTAATCAAAGCCGTCTTTTTTCTCACAAACATTACCTCTCTATTGTTAGAATTCCTTTCTATACTATATGTTAAAAAGATTCAAATATATATGCAAATAATTAACTTCCAACACAAATTAACGGAAAGGGTGAGAATTGCATATTATGGGATATCACCGATATTTGTTCGATTCAATTCTTCTTATTCCAAACTGGATTTACGTAAGCCTGAAAGGATGAAAAGGAATGTTCCCATGGAATATGTTTCCCTTCGGTAAAGATATGAAGGAATCAATGCAAAAAATGAAGCCGGAGGAAATCAACAATTTTGTCCAGGATATCATTGGAAAAATCATGCCTGGAAATATGCAGGGAATGATGAACCCGCAGGAAATGTTCAATGGATTTCAAAATACTGCCTCCCAACAGCGGCCTGTTTCAGGGGTGTTAGAGTCCACAGCCTTTGAGACTCACGACTATGTGTTCGTGAGAATTCCGCTAAAAAACGAGGAATGGATTAAAATGCTTCGCCTTTATCATACTTCTAACCAGCTAATCATCGAGCACATCCCTGAACACAATGATTCAAATACAATCACCCTGCCAGCGATTGTCAAACGGAAAGGGGCAATCGCAAACTATAAAGATGGCATCCTTGAAGTTAAAATTCCCAAAAATATTGATATGCAGTATTCGCAAATCGATGTGACGGAAATTTTGTAAATGTATTTTTGGGGAATGTTTTTTCTGTTTAAAAATATGATAAAATAACAGCTCTAACGTAAGGAGTGAAATGATGGAAATCGATAAATTAAAAAAATGGATGGATACTGCACAGCAATTCCAATCAGAAAAATTTTGGAATAATGTATTCGATAGCCAAAATAAGAGTTCACCATCCCTAAACCCAATTCCGACTGTTTCAGAACATTTTTCGAAATGCGATTTATATGAAACAGAAAATGAGCTTGTAGTCGAGGCAGAAATTCCTGGGGTACTGAAGGAAAATTTGCATATTTCCATTCACCATCAGCTTCTTACAATCACTGGTGAATGTAAAACATTTGTGCAAAATCGAAAGTATTTCATCAAAGAGCGGCCCAACCGTAAGTTTACCAAGGAAATAACACTACCTTATCCTGTTAACATTCATAAAGTGAAATCAGAAATGCGCTATGGCGTTTTATCGATTGTCATGCCGATTAACCGAGAAGAAATTGAAGATATCCCAATTACCTTTAATAGAGAATGAAAGACAGCTACTTTAAGCTGTCTTTTTAAGTAATTAATGACCCTCATGGCTATTATCGTCTTCATGATGATCATCCATGTCCATATTCTCCATCGAATCTTTTGCTTTAGGATCTTCCGGTTCACTTGGAGTCCCGACAACGAATTCCTTCTTCGGCATATTATGCATATCTCTTGCCGTTACGTGAGAAATGATATAATAGGTGCCTTCTTGCGGGAACGACTTTTCAAGACGATAGATTCCGTTCTTAGCTTGTTTTATTTCTATTTTTTCGTGTTTTTCATCCTTTGCCCGCCAAATTTCAAATATCACCGATTCGGCATCGTTCACCATTTCTTTTCCTTGACTTACCTCTGCTTCAAATAAAATTGGCTGATTTACTTTCCCAGTCTCAGGTTTAACCGATAATTCCACTTTTATCATTTCAGGTAAGGCATCATTTTGTTTGCTGCAAGACACAGCTACACTTAGTAGCAGGACCGTAATAAAAACGACTAGAAGCTTTCTCACAATTATACTCTCCTAACTTAGTTCTTCCATTATTTCTACATGAATTTTTATTAATCGCAATTTCGTTTCTGCCGCGACCGAGGAATTCATCACTCTTTTAATGGCAGAAAAATATTTTTCATATCGACTTTTTCTAACTCTTGGATGGGAATTTTCATCTAACAACTCTCGTTTTATCGCCTCGATTAATATTTCTTCGCTGCCTTTTTCCTCTTTAAGCAATATCCGATTGTTCCAAATCGAGCGGTATTCCGCTAATAAATCATCAAAATTCACTTGTTCTTTCGCCAAACCCTTTCCCCCTTTTTCTATCACCTGAATTGTTACATATTTGATAGCCTTATTGCAAAAAATAGATATTAACAATACTAAGGAAGTGTATCCTATGTCTACACCATACAGATGCCCAAACTGTAAAACGAATCGAAGCCGTTTTAATATCGTCCAGCAAGTCTCACAAGCTGTCAAGCTCGACCCCCAATCTGGTGACATCGTCAGGGAATATCAAGAAAATGAATTAGAACCATTTCATCTTCCATATAACGGACCCGAATATCGCGTTCAATGCGGTGCCTGCGGCTTAATTGAAGATGAACGAACCTTTATCAAGTTTGGCGAGCAGCCTATATAGTCCGTTAAAAAACACCTTTTCAAATAGGTGTTTTTGTCTTTAAGGAAGATTATTTTCTTTTAAAAAACCCACTGAATCCACTTTCCAAGCATCGATAGGCGAAAAACGCACAAGATGTATGTTCCCTTTAAATTTTTGCCCGCCTCTGTTTTCTATGTACCAATCTACCTCAACAGGAATATCCAAGCTGATTTCCTCGGTTAAGTCCTCTGGGGGCAGCATTTCCATCCGGAAGATGCTAATATTTTCAACCTTTGCTAAAATGGGTTTCCAATTTATTTTTTGTAAGGAAACCTGTGAAGTAATCCGTTTATCCTGCTGTTTAAAGCCTGTCACATAGGCATTAATCGCCTCGTAGGGATTCGCTTTTCCGAGATATTCCTCTAATTTTCCTGCTGCTTTCAAAATCATCAACATATGGGAGAAGTCCATTGTGTTTGTCCGATGAGTTGTACTCCCGTAAAAATGGATACAAAAATGACCGGGAAAATTATTTTCTAATGCGCCTGCACCATGCGGCATTCCATGCATCGATGCAGCAATCCATTGCTCTTTATGAATAACGATGATTGCCCGCCGTCTCCAACTCCATTTACCACCATATATTTTTTTCATTATTTTCGTATCTTTTTTTGTTAACGGCTGTACATCGGCATGGTTACTCCCTGCCCTTCTTTGGACCTTGAAGCGTTTTCCTGTTTCAACATCGAGGACGGTGAATTTTGTGTATTTTGGTACTATGTGATTAACTTCTTTCCAATCCGGCATTTCAATTTTATAGCTAATATCAGATGCAGCTTGAACCCCTTGTCCATATTGGAGGAAATAAATTAACACCAAAAAACAAGCTAACTTTTTCATTTCAGACCCCCTCTTAATGGTTTTTAAGCTACATTAAAAGAGTTACCTGAATATCTATTTATCATTCATTTCATCTTGACTATTTTCTTATTTCTCAAGATTTCCCAGCTGTTCCTCAATCCGATTCCAATCGATATTTTCACCGATAAATACGAGGTTTAATGGCAAATTCATCTCTTCTTTGATGTAAAGCGGCATACCATATGAAAATTGGAATAAAAACGGCAGTGCCGAAGAATCAAATTTCACATATCCTTTTATACGGTAAATTGTATCCGGCAGTACTTTTAAGAATTCCTCAAACGCTGTATGATTAATTGCGGTTTTAAATTGGTAGACAAAGGTGGATAAGTTTAAATCAATTCGCTGTGATGCCTTTTCAAAGGATACAGATAGACCTCTAAGCTGTTCAATTGAAACCTGAGAATAATTCGTCAGCAAGCATTTTGCTGTTTGGTTAATGGCTTGGATTTCAAAGGAAATAGCCGCTTGTTCCTGTTCTTTCAAATCCTTCATCTTGTTAATTATGATAAAGTCAGCATGTCTAACTTGCTCAAGGACAAGCTGCTGAAGCTGCGGACTTAATGATTTCCTGTCCTTCCATCTCGTGCCATCAACTGTTGTAATAATTCCTTTAATATTCAATTGATCCGCAAACAACGGAGAAAGAATCGCATCTAACACTTCAACAGGATGGGCGGCGCCTGTCGTTTCGATATAAATGACATCCGGCTTTTCCTCTACTAATAGACCTTGAAGCTGGGCCTCAAGCTTATCCTGAATCGAGCAGCATATACAGCCTCCTAATAACTCTTTCAGTGATACGTCTTCATCTACAGCATCAGAGTCAATCGATACTTTTCCTAATTCATTCATCATGACTGCGACTTTTCGCGCTGATTTCCGTTCATCTTCTAGAAAACGTTTTAAAAGGCTTGTTTTTCCACTGCCTAAAAAGCCTGATAAAATATATACTTCTGTTTTTTTTAACGTCATTTCCCTTCACTCCTCTTTCCGATAAGACATAAGAAATGAACCCGACTCATTTGAATCGGGTTCCATTTTGTTATTTCATTTTCCCTTTTAAGACCTCAATCGCTTTTAGCATTTGCGTATCATTTGTCTTTATTTTTTCTCTTAACAGATCCATCAATTTCAATGTTGATTCACCTTTTAAAACTCCATCAACCGGAAGCTTTTGTGCTGTTTGAAATTGAGTGACAGCTTCTTTCGTTTTCTCATCGAAAAATCCATCTTCTCTGCCTGGGTCATAGCCAATCGCCTTCAACATCTTTTGCGCCGTCTCCACTTCCGCAGATGAAATAGACAAGGCAAGCTCCTTATCCGGATTGATAATCGGCAATGAAGCATAATCAGGGAGAGCAACTTCTACATCCGGGGTGATTCCTTTTTTATGAATCCACGTTCCATCCGGCGTCAGCCATTTGGCAATGGTATATTTAATATTGGAGCCGTCTTTGAAATCAGCGGTTGTCTGTACCGTACCTTTTCCAAAAGATTTTTCACCAACAAGCGGTACACCAGCAGATTCTTTTACTGCAGCGGAAAGAATTTCGGAAGCACTTGCACTTCCTTTATCAATTAGCACCACTAATGGCAGGTCTGGATTTCCGGTATTTTTCGAAGGAATTTCGGTTATCTTGCCATTCCGGTCTTCTTCCTTGACAATGATCTTACCTTTAGGAACGAACATACTTGATATGTCGATCGCTTGGTTTAATAAGCCCCCAGGATTTTGCCGCAAGTCTAAGACCAAACCTTTCATTCCCTTTTTCTGCAAATCATTTAAGGTCTCAACTAATTCTTTTGATGTATTCGTTGAAAAGCTGGTAATTTGAACTTTAGCAATCGACTCATCCACCATTTCACCATAAACAGTCTCAATAGGAATCTCATCGCGAATAATCGGCACCGTCATCGGCGCATCTATTCCTGGGCGCTGAATTGTCAATTCTACCTTCGTTCCCTTTTTCCCTCTAATTAAGGTAACCGCTTGGGTTGAAGTCATTCCCTGCAGGCTTTTTCCATCGACTGACGTAATCATATCATTAGGTTTTAAGCCTGCTTTTTCAGCAGGAGACCCTTTAATCGGGGACACGATGACAATATGCCCATCCTTTTCTTGAATCTCGGCACCAATTCCTTCAAACGAAGAAGAAATACTACTATGAAAGCTTTTTGCTTCCTCATTACTCATATAATCGGAGTATGGGTCATCCAGGGAATCGACCATCCCGTTTATCGCACCATTTATGAGCTTTTTTTGATCCAAATCCTTGTAATAACCATTTTTTAATGTATCAAAGGCTTCATAAAGTTTATTAAATTCTGTCCTTTGAGGAGCAACTGTTACGACCTTTTCTTTTCCAAACGCCAGGGCAAATGTCGTAATCCCCGCAGATAGAAAAACAATGCAAAATAACAGCATGATAAAGTGAAACTTTTTTAATCGAATATAACTGGATTTGCTCTCTGTTGCTTGCTCTTGTTCAATGTTTCCTTCTGCAGTTTTCTCTTGTTCAACATTCTTTTCTTCCAAAGCCTTCACCACTTTCATTAACCATAAAAGTAAACCCTTAGTGATTAGAATAACATCTTTTTTATAAAAAAACACAAGAAAAGTTATTGAAATTAATAATAACCACTATGACCTTCAAAAAAATAGAAAAAACCCCTTCCTTTTTGGAAGAGGTGGGAAGTTTTATTCCTTGATTGCTGCTTCCAAGGCAACTTCTATCATATCATTAAAGGTCAATTGTCTTTCTTCAGCTGTTGTTTCCTCACCTGTTAAGATATGATCACTGACGGTTAGAACGGAAAGTGCTTTGCGGTCAAATTTAGCAGCTAATGTATAAAGTGCAGTTGTTTCCATTTCGATTGCAAGGATTTGATATCTTGCCCATTTTTCAAGTTCAGCATTATCATTATAGAATGAATCTGCTGTGAAAATATTCCCTACTTTCAAATTAAGTCCTTTGGTCACACCTGCATCATAAGCCTTTCTAAGCAAGTCAAAGTTAGCAGTAGGGGCAAAGTCAACATGACCAAAAGTAAGACGATTCATATTCGAATCTGTTGAACTTGTCATCGCCAAAATTACATCGCGAACTTTAACATCTTTTTGAATCGCTCCACACGTACCAATCCTAATTAGATTTTGCACTTGATAGCTTTGGATTAATTCATTTACATAAATAGAAATGGATGGCACACCCATTCCAGTCCCTTGAACAGAAATCCGTTTTCCTTTATAGGTTCCAGTAAAACCTAACATATTACGGACTTCGTTATAACATTTTGCATCCTCTAAAAACGTTTCAGCAATATATTTTGCTCGAAGCGGATCTCCAGGAAGCAAGACTGTTTCGGCAATTTCATTTTCTTTGGCACCAATATGTACACTCATTAAATAGACCTCCAATCAAATATAAGGACAGTATTTGTTATTCTGCACCATAGCCACTATAACATAATCGCTTTTAAAGCAAAACCTTGACATGTTTTTTTGATTTTGTGGAAATCTATTTGTTATAAGGAGGGGGTTAACGATGGGTAAAAAACATCGAAGCAGAATAAATTCAGCTAAGAAGAATAATCACATCCCTGCTGAAGCGATTGTCGCGGAACATGAAGCACATGCAAAAGAGCATAACGCTACAGGCGGAAGAAAAAAAACCTAAGGGTATCTCCTTAGGTTTATTGACTGTTCATTTTAAAGTAGAATGATACGATTTATGGGGAACCAGCCGCCGGGTTTTAATTGAAAATAATACTGGCCGCCACGGGCTTCATCAATCAAGATGATATCGCCGGTTGCGAGAAATCTTCCTTTATAATTTGCCGGTAATCTATCGGTTACGTTAAAGCGGCTGAAGGTTTCCTCTAAACACTGCTCCCGGCTATTTGCCGAAATGTTCGTACGATAGACCTCTTTATATCCTTTATTTTCGCGGTACTTTGGAGTTTGAAAGATCGTCACATCATACTGAATATTTGCTCTTCTTGTTAATACCTTGATCATCATATACCTCCAATTATTAGAATTAATCGCTTATTCTAATAATTGGCCATACACATTGTCAAATCCTCCTTAGAATTTTCACTATTTTTGTCGAATTCCTCATTTTACCGAAGAAAAATGTTTCAAGGGTTAAATAACTGAGTAACTGCACCTATCATCTATCGTATATGGAACCTTGAGTTACTAGTTTCCTATTCATCTTCTACCTCTTCGTCAATAATGCTCTTTTCAATTAAATATTCAAACGTTATATCAGCGATTTCTTCTAATTCTTCTTCACTAGGAACGTATCCCCTTTTCACTAGCTCATGAAAGAAAAATTCGGCAATCTCTTCTGTATCAATAAATACTTCAATTTCTCTCATTAGCATCGCCCCCTTTTTAGAGAATGTATGATGGAAATAGCTTTTTCATGCCATTTACGTTGTAAAGAGAAGGTATACCCTTAAGACTTTATTAATGTTTTTCCGAACCTTTTATTTTATCAAGAAGCCATGTCTATTTCCGCTTGGACAAGCATAGGATGATTGAAAAGAACACTATGAGGTGATAAGGATGTCATATTTTCAATTAAAGCTTGAGGCATGGATAGAAGATGTAAATAAGGAGGATGGTTTCACCCTCCGACTCTTTGAGAAGATTACCAACACGTTGTTTTTTCTGATTAAATGGGCAGGAATTCCATTTGTCCTGTATTTACTATTTGAGGCATCATGATGGTAATTATACATGACTTTTGCCATCATTGCTCCCTAGACTTTCTAATTTCCTGAGAATCACCCGCATTACTTGATAATATTCCTGATCATGAAACATTTCATATAAAATTCGGTAATCATTAAATATGTCCAAGAGGTTGTCAATTAATTCCTTTTTTTCCTTCTTTCTTTCAATTTCTTCAAATTCCGCTTTTCTTACCATGTTTAGTGGTTTAGGTATATTTGCTGCCTTTTCCTGCTTATTCACTAAGTATAGGATTCCTAACTTTTGGATAAATGTATCAGCATTCTCCGCATCAGCTACAAGTGTCAGTTCCTCTTCACCTGCTTCGAGCCATTCCCCATCACTCACCCTTGATAACTCATAAATAATATCTTCCCAAGCGTCTTCTTTGTACCGCCAAATCTCTGTTCGAAAGCCAACCACTTTAAATAAATCGGCACCATAACCACTGACTTGAACTAAATCTCCGAAGAAGAATTTATATTCAATATCAATCTGTTCGTGCTCCAATACCGTGCCTTCATACTCCGATAGTAATTGTAAGGCGGATTCTATGAACAGCCCATCACTTTTATTTACTTCATACACGTACTTTCCGTCGAGCCATTTAACATCCGTAAACTTTCTAAAGTAGCCGGATTTATAACCCTATGATTTAAAGGGGGTCTGAGTTTCCAAAACAAAAAAACTCATATACCAAATGATACATGAGTTTACTTTAGCTTGTCATTTCCTTTTTTATCATTTCGGCACGGTTTCTTACGTTTATTTGTCAGTTCAACTAGTCCCCTTGCCGCTTTCTCGGAATCAAAAGTTCCTCTCTCGGCATATTTCACTTTCATGAGATCACCTCATAGCAAAATATGCTACCGGAACTTGTTTGGTATCTTGTCTTTAATGTTTTTTTAGAAGCATAATATAAAAATATTAAACGTTGTTTTTTACTCAATCAAGCGCAAGAATTTATTATTTTCAATCATACGAATGCTTATCCTCCCATAAGACTGTTTAATTATTCACAATTATTATTAATTTGCGCATAATTGGTAAAATTATTCAGTGGTGAAAATCTAATCATCTATCCGACTATCGGCTCACAGCAAAAAGCGCCATCCGGCGCTCTTTTTATTCGTTTATTTACTCTGAGTAAATTAACTCTTCATCTGTGATATTGTACGAATCTTTCATGATAAAATCATCTTCATCATAAGCCGTACGCGTTAGAAATCTCATACGATTCTTTCGGACGAAGGACTTTAAATATTCAATATGATTAGCTATTTGCTTATAACATAGTCTGGTTTCATCATCATTTAAATTTAATCGGTTTATTTCAATTGGATGAGTATAAACATCCAGCAGTCTCCAATTTATATCAAATACGGCAGATATTGTTATCATTCCGCTCGGAATGAATATTGGCAAACGTATAGTTCCTGTTTCAGTACCAACAACCATAAGCTTTAACTTCATGTTTCATCCTCCTTTTGTAATAAAATGCCCCACCAGCAATTTGTTCACTCGGGAATAATTTTATTTACAGTTGGAAAAATGTAGGAAAACAAACAACAAAGTAGGTGAAATTATGATTGATTTTGAACGAAAAGAAGAAATCGCATCCATCAAAGCAGAAGTTTTAGGAATCTTGAACATGGTAATCGGTGATGACCTGTACAATAAAGAAATGATGGTGACCGACTTAACAAATCTTGTTGCACTGCTCGATGAAATGGATGTTACGGTGAAACGGATCGAGTTAGATTACTAAAAAAAGCGCCTTTTGGCGCTTTTACACAATTATACGGACTTAATCTTTTTATGCTTGTTTTTCCTGATTTTCCACTCCTAGAATAACTTCAAGCCTTTTCAAAAAAACCTTACGGAGGAAATACTAGCTAATGTAAATGAAAGCGCTCATTATAGCAGGGGGCTTCCATTTGTTTTGAAAGTTTGCATTTTATTTGGAGGTAATTTTAGCACAATAATTTAATCTTTTGGTATACCCTTTCTGTTAGGTTCTAACAGCCATTCCCCTATTGTTTTCATGAAATACCATACATCCACTTCTGTGGGTTTTAAATATTCTTCAGAATCCGGATTTTCTCCCATTTTTTCAAAAATGTCGATTAACCATTTGGAACCATGACCTGTAACTTCTAATTCCTTTAGCCAGCTTTCCAATTCTCCATTTTTAATTACGAATAAACCATATTCGGCGATTTGATTTAAAAAATTGTCTGCGGCTTCACGAACATCTGGAGGCAAAGTGGATATACCACCCTGTGTTTTCATATTTATCCCTAATTCATCAAACTTTCTTTTTATCGTTCCCCTCATATTGCCAAGAGAATCGTACGATATTTCGGGAACATAGCCCCCTTTTAAAAAATTCGCCCAAACTGTTCCCCCCTCTTTTATAACATCAATATCGACTATTGTTGCTGCAGGAATTCCCAATTCCCTTAACGGTCTTATGATATGGTGTACCGTTTGCTTATTTTGAGCATTAATAAATAAGCAATTAGGAATACCTGAGTTGGGCATAAATTTTAATAAACGCTCATTTATTTCTTGATAAAAAGCACGGTCAGAATCTGACTCTGTCACAATTACGGATTCGTAAAATAAGCCCTCAATTACGCCTGTTGAGCGCAATAAAGGATTCCTCATTAGTTTTAATAAATTTTCACTTGGAAGAATTCTTGCAGTTGGTACACCATGTAAATAAGTCAAACGTACAATATTAACTGGCACACCTGATTGAATACAACCCATGATAAAGTTAGCACTGTGTGTTGAAACAAATATATTTTTATTTGAATTTGCAGCAGATGATGAAATTTCTTTTCCCAATTTAAACGATAATGAGGGATGTAAAAACGCTTCAGGTTCATCAATCATAAGGACAGAAGGGTCGCCTGCAACAACTTGAGTAATAATTCCAGTAAATGCTTTTACACCATCACTAAGATTCGTTATCTCTTGCCCCTGTGAGTGGAAATCAACCGCGTCTTTGTGAATTCCCCTTTCTTGAATGTCATTTTCCGGTTCAACGTTAGAAAATTTCATCTTTAATGTACCTAACTCGGTAGGGTCAATCACAAAGTACCTTTTAAAGGCATCATATAATATCCTACGTACTTCTTCTCTTTTGTTATCATCTCTAAATAATAGAGCTAAACTATTCACTGGAGGTGCTTGTAAATCTCCAGCTTGCTGATGATTTATTAACTGCATCCTGTTTTGCCCATCCAAAAATAAAGAACTGTATCTTAAAAAAAAATGACAAAAATTATATCTTTGCTCATTTGGATTATTGAAAAAGCTTAAAAACCCCTGCTCACTTATTTGAGTCCTTTCGGAATAATTTCCAACAATTATGTTACCTGGTTGGATTGATTCCTGTGGAAATGGTTTTCGTTTCAGTCGAGATAGAGCAATATTCCCAAATTCTATATTCATATTTTGAAACTCAATATCATCAAGAATTACATCTTGGGCATTTTTTTGCCCTTCTCTGCAATAATACAATATTTCATTTAATATCTTGGACTTTCCCGAATTATTTGGTCCAACAAATACTGTAACCGGAGTTGTTGTTAGCTCTAAATTTTCACTTTCTGGAGTTGCACCAAATTTTAATTTTAATTTAGTAATCATTGTTTTCTCCTAATCCCTTTCTCAACTGCTTTTGTAGTATTTTTTATATTTTTCTTACTTTTTATAATACAACAAAGCATTAATACTTTTACAATCAAAAAAAGGAGGGCGACCTCCTTTTTAATTAATGCTATCAAAACCTGACGCGTTTAATAATTTATACACATGTTCTCCCATATGTTCTTCTAACTGCGAACGGAACAAATCATCATCAAGCACTTTTCCAAAGAATCCCTGGTTTTTATCAAATCCCGCAACCACATAATCCAAAAACTTCTTCCGAAAGCCTAGAATGAAATCATCATAGGTATTATTCTGCGCTTGAGTCCTGAGCGTTTCATCGCTTGCAGCAATTTCAACAATCTGCTGAATGTTCAGCTTTTCATGCTCGCCAAATTCGGTCCCGTTTTTAGAATTTAGTCGCTCTAAAATAACCGTAAGCGGATCTATTGGCGGGTCCTCTTTAGCTCCGCTACCGTTAACATTTATCGTAACATATTTTTCTGTATCTTCCCCAAGGGAAATATCCGCCTTCCCTTTATCTTTAATGGAATAATATTCAAGGACAACTTTATCCTCTAGGCTGATAGGAGGATTTCCTTTAATAGAAATTTTCTTTAACAGATACCGTAGGTAAACGAATAATTTATGAAGATCAACGTCTTTAAATGGTGTAATCTGTAGGATGAACATATAAAGGCTATTGAATTTTCTAGCGAGACTTATAAATTCCCGCTGCTCCTCTTCAGACATTCGCTTATACCGGTCTGCCGCTACATCAATATAATTATTTGATAACTCCGTATCCTTTTTTGCTTTTTTGTCTTTATAAATAATTTCAACAAATTTATTTACTTCTTCTTCATGCAAAATCATATAATTATCGATTTCCTGCTGGATGCTGTAAAGTTCATTCGGTTCCACATCGCCTTTTAATACGGTATCTTCATAATATGGTTCAAACGATTTGCGAATATCTTCCGGATCATTAACAAAGTCTAAAATGAAGGTGTCTTCTTTTCCAGGATAAGTCCGGTTAAGGCGTGATAAAGTTTGTACGGCTTTTAGCCCTGAGAGTTTTTTATCAACAAACATCGTATGAAGCTTTGGCTGGTCAAAACCGGTTTGATATTTTTCGGCTACAAGCAATACCTGATATTCATCACTATCAAACTTCTTCGTTAATTGCTTTTCTGAAAAACGGTTCATGCCTGGCTCAGTATATTCATCTCCGTCGTCTTTTACAGTACCAGAAAATGCGACAAGCGCTTTCATAGCTTTGTAACCTTTTTTCTTGATATATGCATCAAAAGCCAACTTGTATCTGACCGCATGGAGTCTTGAAGCGGTAACGACCATTGCTTTTGCCTGTCCGTTTAATTTCTTGCTTGTCACTTTTCGGAAGTGCTCGATAATAATTTCAGTTTTTTGCTCAATATTGTGCGGGTGCAGGCTCACAAACCGCGAGATGGCTTTTGTTGCTTTTGCGCTCTCAAATTCCGGATTGTCTTCAATTTTTTTAGCGACCCGGTAATATGTTTTATAAGAAACATAATTTTGTAATACGTCTAGGATAAACCTCTCCTGAATTGCCTGTTTCATGCTGTAAAGATGGAAGGGACGCGGTTTGCCTTCAGCATCTTCGGTGCCGAACATTTTCAAGGTGCTGCCTTTTGGTGTCGCTGTGAAGGCAAAGAAACTGATATTAGCCTGTTTCCCGATACGATTGATTTCATTCAGGATTTTTTCTTCAGCATCAGTTTCAATTGCTTCTGCTTCTTCATCGAGCTTTTGCGCTTCTTCAAGAGTTAAGCTGGTCGTTAAAGCTGCCATGTTCTTTCCGCTAGTTGAAGAGTGTGCTTCGTCGATGATGATAGCATAATTCTTATCTTTTAATGTACCAAGTTTATCGAGTATGTATGGGAATTTCTGAATTGTTGTGATGATAATTTTGGTGCCTTTATTCAAAGATTCTGCCAATTGAGAAGAGTCCTCTTCAATTTTCGCAACCATTCCCGCTTTATGTTCTAGCTGATAGACCGCTTTTTGGAGCTGCTTATCCAATACTTTACGGTCCGTAACGACAATAACGCCTTCAAAAACAGGCTGGTTTTCATCGTTATGAAGAGTTGCTAAACGATGTGATAACCATGAAATAGTATTGGTTTTACCGCTGCCAGCGCTGTGTTGTATTAAATATGATTGACCTGAACCAAAAGCTTTCGCATGATTTAAGACATTTTTAACCGCATCACGCTGATGATAACGCGGGAAGATCAATGTTTCTTTAGTAATGATATTGCCTTCGTCATCTTCGTCCTCATCGACTTTCAGATAAACGAACTTATCAAGGATTTCAACCAGGTTCTCACGAGTTAATACATCCTCCCATACATAATGGGTCTTCAGCTTCCCATCGACCGGAGGATTGCCTTTACCGCCATTGTATCCCTTATTAAACGGAAGGAAGAATGTTTTAGTGCCATTTAATTTTGTTGTCATGAACACTTCGTTTGTATCCATTGCAAAGCAGGCAATGACCCGCTGCTTAAACCGGAACAGAAGGTCTTTCCCGCTGCGGTCATGCATCCATTGCTGTTTCGCATCAACGACGTCTTGACCAGTGAATTCATTTTTTAGTTCAAAAGCGAGGACCGGCAAGCCATTTAGGAAAATAACAAGATCGATACGTTCATCTTCTTTATGAACCAACTCTTCCGTTACGGACAGGCGGTTCTTATCATAAAGAACAATCAATTCTTTATTCAACGTAGTCGGTGGTTTGAAATAAGCCAGTTTTAACTGAACGCCATAATCCTTAATCCCCTTGCGAAGGACATCGACCATACCACGACGCTTTAATTCAGTGTCCAATCGAAATAGTATTTTTTGTTTGTATTGCGCTTTATAAATATCTTTCAATTTCGCCAATGCTTTTTCTTGAGTTTCTTCAAGAAATGAAAACAATTGCTTTTCATCAAAGGCATATTGACGATTGTAATCCTGATTAGTACCTTCAAAAAAACCATTTACGGTGGTCAAGTATTCCTTGACCACTGTTTGAAATGCACGTTCTTTTAAAATATCTGGTGTAAATATCATAATTTCACCTCCAATACGCTTACATTGTAATCATTAATATTGATTTTTCCTGTTACGGCTTCATAAATTAGAGAATTTCTATATTGTTTAAATGTTTCAATTTGATTTTGTATATTCAGAAGAGCATCATCTATTTCAGCCGTTTTTTCTTGTATATAGTTTGCAATTTCCTTTTGTTCTTCTATCGGTGGCAAAACGGTTACAAAGTTTAAATATTTTTCCGCACTTACATTTTGTATAGTTGCAACTGTTGTTGCTTCGTTTACTTGAAAATAAAATATACTTGATTTTGTAAAATAATAAAGAAAATCCGGTTCAATTATCCTACAATCTGGAGAAAATTTAATCATGTAACCTGCAAAACATGCTGGACCGTACTTTTCTTTATAAATAAATGTTTTCCCTACTGTTGCTCCCGATCTTGCAAACAATATATCTCCATCCTCTAATAAGAAAGGTCTAGCTTTACGAGGTTCTAATCCTTTAACATCATCATTTTTTAATTCTCCATCTAGTGTTAAATCGGTTATTCTTATATACCTAGGTTGCCCTTCCTGTATTGGTTCCCCAGATTCTGTTGCCCCGTATAACATTGGCGCGTCTTTGATATACTTAAATTTTTTAACTTCCCAGTTGTAAGGTATCTTTCCTATCCAATCAAAACCGCTATCCTTCAATTTTTCATTTTGATTCAATCCACGAGTTATTGTTTCAGTGATTAGCGACAAGCGATATTTTTGAAGTGTAATCAATTGCTGTTCTTTTTTATAAATTAAGTCTTCGATTGACTTATAAATTTGATTTAGGAAACTTGCAATGTTCTTTTGCTCTTCAAAGGGAGGGCAAGGCACAAGAATTCTTTTGAATTCATCCCATCTAGTCGACCACAAATCATCAACTATTCCTCTGCCCCATCTGTAAAACTCTTCTGAAAACATCTTGTTTCTGAACAGATGATGATAATAGTCCATATAAGTATTATTTGTTTTTGGCTTTATTACTGTACAAATTAAAGATACAGAACCATCAAATTCGGATACACCACATGAACCTTTTCTATCGGAACGACTATTGATTACAAAGTCATTTTTTAGAACTTTTTTTCTATTATCATTGTTATCCGTTTTAGCGACATTTTCCAATTGTTTCAAAATCCCCATTTTGGTTACAGACAGAGGCTCAAAGTCTTTATCGCTGACCTTTTCGTTTCTCTGTTCAAATAACTCTGATACTTTTTTAATCTGCCAATGCTCTGGTATGTTTCCAGTCCATTCAATATCTGAAATTTTGCTTTGATTATTACTTCTATAACTCATTATATAAGCACCCTCTTTAATAGCACTTGGATACTATCCTCTAGGTCAATTGCCCGCTGTTTTAAATTCGCGGAATTTTCTAGTTCTTCGTACTTATAAAAATAGCGTGTTAATGGTATTTCATAACCGATTTTTGTTTTGCTTTCATCAATCCAAGCGTCAGGTACGTTTGGTAATATTTCACGTTCGAAATATTCGAAAATATCTTTTTTTAACGGAACGTTTTCTGTATCTCGGAGTATTGGATCTGCTTCTACTTTGCCTTTGGCATCTAAGCATATATCGGCTGTATCATCCCGTTCAGATAGCCCCATATAAACGGCTTTCCATAAACCCGCTTTGACCTCTGGAACATTTTTGAATAACGGTTTCAGAACTTTTAAAAATTCTTCTCGGTTTTTGTACAATTTATCTGAAGAGTTTTTTGTTAAAATAGAAATAATTATTTCTTGAAGTTTTTTTCCTTCTTCTAATTTTTCTGTTTTTTTAACTTCAGCGCCCTTTTTATCTTTTTTAAGATTTAGTTTTAAAAATTCTTCTTCATCGAATAATTTCGTAAATGCTGATTCACCATAAAGATTTTCGATTCGTTCTTTAGACATCATAAAATTAAGCCTTAGCGGTCGCTCAACTGTTATTTTTTTATAACCAAAATCAGCACCATCAAAAATCCTACAATTTTTACTCTCCTTGAAATCACCATAAATACGTGTGATTTCGTCAATCTGCAAATGCGTTATCTCGTTTCTCTTATTTCCAAGACTTTTTCTCATTTTTAGAAAAAAACTGGTAGCATCAACAAGTTGAACTTTTCCTTTCCGAACTGCACCCTTCATTAAATCATCATTTTTTCGATTTGAAAGAATCCATACATATGTTGAAATTCCTGTGTTATAGAATAATTGGTCAGGCAATGCGACAATACCCTCCAGTAAATCTTCATCAATTAACCAACGACGAATCTCACTTTCTCCGCTTCCGGCATCTCCGGTAAACAAAGGCGAACCATTCAAAATAATTGCCATTCGGCTCCCTTTTTCATCCTGTTTCATTTTCGATACCATATGTTGTAAGAACAAAAGAGAGCCGTCAGATGTACGAGGAAGACCTGCACCGTACCGACCATCAAAACCTTTTTCTTGATATTCTTCGATAATGCTCTCACCATAATGCTTCCAATCAACACCAAATGGAGGATTCATTAACGCATACCGCGCCTGCAACCCCTTATGACCGTCAGCATCTGTCAATGAGTTTCCGAAGGCAATGTGCCCCGCGTTTTGCCCTTTAATCAGTAAATCAGCGCAGGCAATTGCGTAGGATTTCGGATTGATTTCCTGTCCAAACACTTCTACCTGTGTATTGGGATTTAACGCTTGAATAAAGCGAGTAGCTTCTGAAAGCATGCCCCCCGTCCCGCATGCAAAATCTCCTATTTGAACGATTTTTCCTTCCTGCATCAATTCTGATTGATCTTCGTTTAAAATAAGATTTACCATTAATTGAATGACTTCACGTGGTGTGTAATGATCACCTGCTTCCGCATTTTCTGAAAAACGACGGATAAATTCTTCGAATATGTATCCCATTTGCATATTTGATACACGAGTTATACTTAAATCTATCCCAGCGAAAAGCTGTATAACATTGTACAATAGGTTATGCTCGTCCATTTTTGAAATTTGCTTATCAAATTCAAAACGCTCAAAAATAATGCGAATATTAGCAGAAAAACCTTGAATGTAATTGCGCAGGTTAGCTGCTATGTTGTCAGGATCTCTTAAAAGCGATTGGAAATCGAATTGACTTATGTTATTAAAGTCATATCCAGTAATTCTATTTAAAATGGCGTCGTGTTTAATCGTTTTTGCCCTTTCTAAAACTTGTTCTTTTGTAGGTTGTAATAGAGAGTCAAATCGTCGTAATACAGATAACGGTAACACTACTTCTTGGTATTCTTCTTTTTTATATGGACCGCGAAGAATTTCAGCATTTTTCCATATAAAATTAACGAATTCGTTGTTGTTTAAAACTTCCATTTTTATAGTCACCCCGTCTGTTAGTCTAAGACTATTTTCATAATTTTCCTTTTTATTTTACCGCAACTAATCGAAAGTTTCATTATATTTATAAAACGATAAAAATCGCAGAAATAAAAAATCGTCCTATAAGTTAGGACGACCGGACATTGACCATTGTTTTTTATAATTTTCCAATTCCTTCATTCTTTCGTAAGGTGTTCCAAATCTAGCTTTATACAACAAGTCAGCTTTTTCCCGATTTATATTCTCTGGATGCTTAGCAGCATTTTCAAAAGCTTTCATTTTAAAATATGGCTGAGTATTATCATTGAAATTTATTCCATTTGCCTTGAAAGAAAAAATTAATCCAATCACTAAAAATAATATAAATCCTATTTTTTTAGACATTATTATCTCCTCCGTTTCAATCCCAATCATTATAACGAAGGTTTTATATATTTCAATTAATTGGTAATTTTTTTTACCAGCTTTTTTAATGATTTGAAGAAGAAATATAAAATCACCCTAGCTTACAGGACGCTTTCGCATATAGTCATAAAATAGAAATACAAACCATCCCTTTTGTTATTATTTTCGATTTTTTATTCTTACCATAAAAAAACATTTATCCAAATTTAACAAGTTTTTTTAAAGGTCTAAAAGCTCGAATTTATTTTATATTTATCTAAAACTTTAATAAATTCATCAACATAATGTTGATGAATCGAATTATCGTGATTGCTTAAAATCGAGTCATAGTTTTCTTTGTACTGCGAATCACCTGTAGATAAAAAATTAAACATATTCATTTGCGCTGTTTTTGTTTCTTTATAACTATCTAATAATGAGATGTTAAAGTTTTCTACCGTTTCTTTTTCTGGTATATCAGGTATATCAATTTCACTTAAATTATCGATTACGTTATCAATATTT
The DNA here is from genome assembly GCF_001026695.1 of Neobacillus vireti. Classification (GTDB taxonomy): domain Bacteria; phylum Bacillota; class Bacilli; order Bacillales; family Cytobacillaceae; genus Neobacillus; species Neobacillus vireti. Next base: position 509,413 of record NZ_LDNB01000012.1, on the reverse strand, counting down.
TCTAATTGTTCGCCGATAAGAACTAGACTTTGTTCTCTTTTATCTTCATAATTTTCATCTGTTAAATCAGAATTTAATTCAATTATTTTAGATTGCGTAATTTCTATCGGAATTAAAATCCTATTTAAATTATCAACATATGTATTCAATTCTTCTTGAGAATTAATTTCAATATTGTCATGTCGTACAACGTCGGAAGGGTTGTGTACGAAAAATGAAAAAACGAATAACCCCAATCCAATTATTAGTGATAAAACATTAATCCAAACCCAAACCGTAGGCATATTGTCTGGGTCATGCTTATAATTTGTAAAAATTCCAAAAGACCAAAAATACACAATGGTTATTATAAGTGAAAAAGTAAAAAGAATTGAACCATAAATATAGTATTGGTAAGTACCAAAAGCCATTAACACAGTGTATATCCAACCCAACATTACAACACCACCTTTTCATTTCGCACCATTATAAAAAGAATTAACGAGAAATCAAGAAAACTCTGCGAAAAAAATTGTACGAAAATTTATGCGATGACACTGTACCGTTATAAGTGCAGTTGATTTAAATCAAACTTCAGATAAATTATTAAGTAAAGTTTATATTAAAGGAAAATTGGTTAGCCTCCTTAAGTTTATTCACGGGAAATCAATGAAAAAAAATCGCCCTAGCTTACAGGGCGATTTCGTAAATAATCGTAAAACGTAGTCCGGCTGATTCCGGTTTTTTCTGTGATTTCTTTGACTGAATAGCGTTTGGATTCATGCAAGGCAAATGCCATTTCAAGTTTTTCCGCGTCAACGCTTGGTCGACCGAGTTTGACGCCGTTTTTCTTTTTGGCAGCCAATTGCTCTTTTGTTCGTTCAGAAATGATGTCGCGTTCAAACTCAGCAAATGCCCCCATCATCCGGAAGAAGAGTTTTCCCTGGGCGGTCGTTGTATCGATTTTTTCACGAAGTGAAATGAATTCTATCCCACGTTTTTCAAGATGATCGGCAAGTTCCTCCAGGTGCTTTAAGCTGCGGCTGACGCGGTCAAGCTTAAACACTACGATTTCATCGCCCTCGCGGGCATAATCAAGCATACGTTTTAATTCCGGTCTTTCTTTTTTCATTCCCGAAACATGCTCTTTATAAATATTTTTTTCTTCAACATCGGCAGCCTTCAGCGCTTCAATTTGCATCAGCATGTCTTGATCATCGGTCGACACACGAGCGTACCCAAGTTTCATTATTTTCCCTCCAATTAGTGTATGAAAAAGGGTCAAATGGAAATTTTCCGTACATCTTACTTTCCGGACCCTTTTACTTACAAATTTTACCTCTATTTTATCAAAAAAATGACCCATTTTGGATTTCTGAAAATTTATCCATTAAACGGTCGTTTTTCGGATATATAAGTAATTTTATTTTTTCTAATATAAGCCTTAAATAAAATTAAAAACATACAAAAAAAGCTGATAAAAGAATCAGCTTTTACAATGTTGTATTATTATGAAGTAACAGGTACTCGCTTGTTTTCTTTATTCTTTACCTTACTTTCCCCTAGTGACTTTACACCTTTATGATATTTTCCCATTGCAGCCTTTTCGCTTCTTTTTAATGTAGAGGAACCGATTTTATAACCCAATCTTGCCATCATATTCCCTCCTTAAATTACTCTTTTTTCAATCGATTTTACAAATGGATCATATAAACCTAATAATAACAAATTCGTCGTGAAATGAGCAAATTCCTGCTCATTTTCTTCATTAATAACATTTTCTTTATAAATGTAAACAGCTAGTCCTAAACGCGGTTTGCCAACATTTCGAGCAGTAATGAATTGAGAAAACTTAGCATTTGGTGTTTCCCATCTTCCTTTTACATTTTCTTCTTTCAATCTGATACCTTCGATGTTTAAAGATGAATCAATGTAAAACTTTGCATGATGGAGATCTTTTGGATTTTTCAAATAAATTAACTCATAATCATCAGTAACAACTTGGTTTACTCTTTTTGGGAAATACCAGATAAAGTCAATCTGTTTCTTCCTCACATTAAAAATTCTTTTAACTTCCCATTCGATTGCAGTCATGTAAGAAGTTATTTTAACATCTATAACTCTTTCAACGTCTTGTTTTTCTAAGGAAAGTAATGCATCGCCTAACTTTTCTTCTATATCTTCATAATTTTCAAATATGTTTTTAGCCTTTTTAAAAGGAGCTGTAATTAAAAAAACTATTCCAAAGAAAATCAAGCTATAAATGCTGAACAGAAGAATAAATTGCCCGGTAGATAATGCAGGACTCATCTTTTCTTTATATTGTAGAAAGGACAAAGAAAATGGCTTTGCCATTAATTTATGTAGATACCCCAATAAATCTCCCGCTCTTTCATCAACATATTTAAATATAATGAAAGCAAAAAGAGCCCCAGGTATTCCATACCGCTTTTTAAACAAAAAAATCCCCCTCACCAATTATGTATTTGTCTAATTTTAAATATTATCAAAATATAGACAATACTACAACAATAAATGGTAAGAGGACTTTTATTTTCCATAAACACTAGGCTTATTTCGTTTTAATGTTGCTAAATACACAGTTTTTCCATTCTCAAGTTTCTTTTTTCTTTTATTTTCAATTTTAGAATCTGTTGATATTTTATCTATTCTTTTAAACATGTGCGCCTCCTAAAAAAAATCTATTAATTATTATTATTGTTTCGGTTGATTACTAATTACCCTTTTCGTTAAACAATATTCTTCATGTTTCATCAGTATTTCCCTACAAACATTTCCCAATCCAATGAAAGTTGGTACTAAACAAAAATGTCATCGAAAATTGTCGGCAGCCCTCCCTTTCAAATTGGGTTTTTATTCTATCTCCTAACTCCCACTTTCCTAATAAACAACGTATTAGTATTTCAATACCCATTTAACAATGAAAAAAACGCCTTATCGGGCATTTACAAATCATTCCACATAATCGATGCATATCTTTAGTCTATTTATTAGCCGCAATACCTGGATTTTCATAAAAATAGACCACCATAAATAAAATGGTGATCTTTTGATCAAAATGATTCATTGATTATTTTATGTCAATCGATTTACCGGTATTTGGAATAAATGAATTGGTTAATAGATGTCCATAAATCATTTTCCATTGCCCGTTTTCGTTCGTAACAGATAAATTTTGTGCATAGGTATGCTTAGGAAATTTAATTTCAACTTGAACAATCGCCAACGATTCCGAAATATAATTTATCCCATATGTGATGATTTCTGGTATAGGCTGCTCGCTTAACGCTTGTAGGTGTTCCTCGATTTTTTCATCCGGGGAATCAGGCAAAATTTTAATGAAGGATTTCATTTTCTCCATATCACGGGCTTTTATGGAGTCAGTGTAATCTTTAAACAGCTGTGCGATTTCTGCTTCCTTAGCTGTTCTTTTTGTTACATTTGTATTCTTGACTCCAGCTGGCGGAACCCCAATGACTATCTTCCATTTGCCATCTTTTTTGATGACTGGAGTTGTTCTAATATTAATCATTTCTTTATATGTGGCTTGAATGGATACTAAAGCTGTTTCTTCGTTAATTAAGCTAAATTTCGTTATTTTGGCTTGTTTTAGTGGACTTTTGTGACAGAGCTCTGTGTACATTTCCTTAAGATTCTCGATTTTGAGGAAGTACTCCGAGTTATCAACCATAATATCCACATTACAATTTTTTTGTGCTTTTAGGAAATTCTCGACCGCTTTCAACGCTTCATCTTTTGTTGCTGCTTCTACGCTTAAACCATTAAAGGAAAGTAACAGAAACAACGCAAAGCATAACTTGCCTTTTATGAGCCTTTTTATAAAATCAGGCACATGATTCACCTCATTCATCATTGTTGATTCCTATTATTTTTCTCATATATTTTCAAATTATGTACAATTAAAAAAACGCCAATTATTGGCGTTAGTTTGTTCTTTAAAATTACTTCGCTATATCATTATCGATAAGCTCTTCCATTATCTTAATAGAATCATCTTCAGGTCTATTCATTTGTACAACACCAACCATAAACCATTTGAATATTATTTCAGCTTTTTCAGGTATTATGTCTAATACTTCGTCCCAGAACAGCTTGTCTTCAAAGCCTACTAAATCCTTAACCAAAGAATCTGGGAGTTTGTGAAGGAATATCGCAAATGCTATACTTTCAACTTCTTTTAAATAACGTTGCTTAAGTAACTGGAAAAAGAGATCCAGGATTTTTGTATATCCGTGCTTTTTTTCTTCAATAGTTAAAGTGTCAAGATATGACATTATCTTATTTATTTTCATCGCTAATCCTCCAACGTAATTTTCAACAGTTATTTCCATGTCCACCAAGAATATTCATAGAACTTCAAAAATAAAAAGCGCCATCGACTGGCGCTTTAAGATTGATTCCTTTTATAACTAATCAACGACAGTTACGCCAACGATTTTATCGAATGCCAGCCGCTCAAATTCACCTGGCTTAACCTCCACACATAAATGCTTCGTTAACGGGTCGATGTAATGTACATTACCCGTTATTTGCTCCGTAAAGCCGTCATCCCATACGGATAGATTTACCGCCAAATGATACGCCATTGCATAAGCTATGCGCTGGTCAAACTCCTCTTTTTCATATTCGTCAATCAACGGCTTTGCCAGCCGCTGCTGATCCTTAAACATCTCGCGTGTCATCGCAAATCCTTCCGGCATAAATGAAGCCGGCTGCCATTTAATTTTGCCGCGGTCGCGTATTTTCATCTCGATCATCTCCTTAATATCATTATATACGAACTAACGTTCTTAACGAAATAATTACGGTGTTTTACTAAAATAAAAAACGCCCTTTAATGGGTAACGTGTTCCGTTTTGGGAGGGAAAATCTCAATTAGCAATTCATTTTTCTCCCTAAAACGTACCTGAATTAACTACGGAATTAATAAAAGATTTCACTAATAAATCTAATATTTTTACCTATATTATTTATTTGGTGCTAAAATGTGATTGGTAATAAAAGACAAATATTGTGAAATAGAAAGGACGATAAATTTGGAGTTTGTGAAAAAAGAAATGATAAACACCTATAAAATCACTGAATCCGAAAGGATTTCATTGGTTGTTATATTATCAGTATTGGATGAAAAAGGTGAGATAAAATTATTGACGACACAAGCAAAAAATTGGTTAAAAATCTTTTGAAAGGATTTAATGAGTAATTCACATTCCGAACAATATGAAACTAAAGGAGATAAATAAAATGAATGACATTGAAAAAGAATATCTTTCGGATACAATTGCAATTCTTGTTGGTTATGATGGTGAACACGAAGTTGACGGGCTAAAGGCTTTAATTGATGAAACAAGAGAAAGGTTGATTAAACTTTATAAACGAGAGGTCACGAAGATAGATTTAGGAATTGCATTTAACCTTGACAGTCCATTTGAAGTTTTAGAGGGTGGGAAAGGAAATAAAGGAAATGATGATGAAAACAAAGCAAAAACAGCAATAATTCGGCAACTAAATGATTCACAAACTAAAAAGTAGTTACGACGCAATACGAAGAAAATATGTACCATTAAAAGATTAAACCGATAATTTTATTTATCGGTTTTTGTTTTTCCAAATAACAGATGAAATGTCTGCTAATTGATACTTCATTTGTAATGTTTCTCTCCCTTAACGGAACTCTTTAATGGGCGTCCGTTGATACTGTTATATAAAGAATTACAGCTCAGGCTACTGTGCTTTATTTGCATTTTTAAAATGAAGGTGGATCTCCTGTTGATAACGGGTTCCGTTTCCTATCGCAAAACTTTAAAATGTAGACCAAAAAGTAATTAAAAATGTAATCAAAAATGCACTGCTTTATGCAGTGCATTTTGTCCATTAAAAATAAAAAAGCCCAGTATAAACTGAGCTCCGTTAATGCAATAAGAATTTATTCATTTTTTAATCCTAATAATATGGATTTTGAAATTAATCGAATTATTAATTGCCCGATTAAAATGGCAATACCGGTAAATATAATGGCGAAATTCATTCCAAAAGGGTTAAACCAGGACTCATTCGGAGGAGTTATAAACGTTGTCCCCAACAAAACCGATACTATGATAGAAAAGATGTTTGTAAAAAGAATAAATCGAACTTCCGTTTTGGTCGATAAAAGACCGACGAAAAGGACAAATATGAAAGAACTTCCAAACGCTACAACTGATGCATTCGGAGATGGCTGAGTTTCAAAGTAGTGAAACAAAAACGGCATTGGAATTAACGAGGCTACAAACCATAAAATTCTAATAAACTCTCCCCCTTTTAAGTTAACCCATTGTTATATTTAGTGTAATTTTACACTATTCCTAATTAAACAACAAGCATTTGTAGCGAATTTATTATACCTAATTTGTATAGCAATATGTATATAGTAATGTTGTTATATACTAGCCAGTATATTTCAACATATTCAACTACAAATTGCTATACAAATAAACATATAAATCAAGGGTAAATCCCTTTATACCAACAAAAAATGTCTATCAAATTAGCCCTTAATTTGATAGACATTTTATATTACATTTTCTTTGTTTGCGATAGGAAACGGAACCCGTTACCTTTACTGGGCGTCCGCTAATCCTGTTATATAAGGGAGACGATGCAGTTTTACAGCACGGGCAATTGCCAAACGCAATTCTTCTCCTTTTCCAAAATCCATCGACAAATTGATGTCTTTTTTTGGGTCTATCACTTTAAATTCCTCATTGGCTCGTGCTCGCCATCTTATAGGGAGGAGCTTAATATGTCCTTTTAAAAAGTAGTTGTCACTTTTGCTGTGTAGAACACAAGAAGTAACTTCAACGTTTCGAATACTATTTGCTAAAAATTCAGAAAGCACTTGTTCTAATTCTTCAAAATAGGTTGGTTTATATAAATGAACTGCTTTGGTTATTTCCTGCCACATTTCTTCTTCACGACCAAGACCCGCTTGGTTTTTATCATATTTGAATTTTGATTTTTTTATGATGTTAAACTCTTTGTCGGCTTGCGCTCTCCATTTAATTAGAAAATAATTTGCAATCATTACTGTACCACCTAAAATATAGACATCTTTTTTTCGACCGTGGGGAAAACAGAAATCAACTTGGACGTTTGTAATTTTCAAGTCACAACTCTCCTTTATTTGCATTTTTAAAATGAAGGTGGAACTTCTGTTGAACGGCTTTTTTCATTTCCTTTTCCGTGTAGAAATGGTTTTTCCCTACTAAATCCAGCAGAAATACATCATCCTCCGTTTGTATTTGAAAGTGGTTATTGGTTTTAGCAAACCACGAAACCAGAAAATCATAAGCAGCTAGCATTCCGTAAACTTGATACGTATTTTCAATCGGTCGGATTCGATTAATCATAATTTTCATATTCCTAGTTTTCCCATTTTCCTAAAAATAAAATCACTGTCGTAATCCTCAGTTAATAGAAAAAGCTAACAGATTCTATTTTCCTCGTGCTATTTCTTCCTTTTTAATAAGGTACATTTTGAACATAATTTTGAGGTTTTCATCAGACTTAAGAATTTCTTTTGTTTTTTCGATCCCGTGATATTTTCGGAGGTGGTCAACAAATTTAGAATAATTTGTCCACTCACCACACAATGGGCAAGGGGCAATATTACCAATTTTGAAAGCATTAAGGTTGGTTCTAGCTTTCTTTTCTTTTTTTATTATTTCTGAAGGCTCTTCAATTGCGTTAGCCGTTTTATTTTCCTTTTCCCAAAAACCATCATTTTGTTTTTGCTTTAATGATGTTTCGGTTTCATCATGCGGTTTCTGTACACATTCATTTGATACGGTTCCTCCATTTTTTTGTTCTCTGTTTGTTTCTTTTGGTACTTCGCTATTTGCAGTTTTTTCTTCCTTAGAGGCTGACTGTCGAAGTTGCTCCATATAAAAGGTAAGAGCCTCAGTTATAGTTAAACCCAACCCTTCTACGTAATTTTTGAACCAAGTGTGAAGGTCAGGGTCTAGCCTAAATTCAATCCGGGCATCTTTCCGCTTAAGTTTTTTCTTCCTTTTAGCAAACTCCTCCAAATCAATTTTCATTTTCTGGCTGCCTTCCTTTCCGGCAATATGTAAGGGATAACCACCGTATATTAGTTATACTTAATGTCCCCCATATATGTGTGAATTATTCAATGGGACTTTATACAACCCCGTGTACAGTCGAATATATGTACACTACATTGACATATCAACCGTTACCCTATCCGTACAGTATGTAAGTGCTATTTGCCATACTAGACACACACGCTTGTATGTCAGTATCCTCGTAATACAATACCACCAAATGTGTGTATGTGCTTATGTATTTTCTGTAGTTAAGGATTTTGTTACCCTTGTCCATATTGTAATAGAGGGCAATATGCCGTACTAAACGTTATACTTACTTACCATGCACGTATGTATGGATGTAATAGGGTACATAAATACCAACATATGTGCAGTTGTTCTGTGTGTACATTACACGCCATCGTATGTGTGTAAATCATTTAGGGTATCCATTGCCATCCTATTTGCAGTTCAGCCGTGTGTTCATTGGTTTGTACAGGTATCCGTTATTCGCATAAACCGTCAACAGCATTTCGCTTGGTCCTTTCAAAGGTCTACCATACAATAGCAGCTAACTCTACCCGGTCAACTCGAATATTCTTTTTCTTCGAAAATGTATATATTCTGTGAAAACTGTCAAAGATATGAATAAGGAGTTGGTTAATATGTCAAAAAGAGGTTACGATGATATCCATGATATGTTCAAGGTGGATCCTGATACTATCTTGCATGTCGAAACAATCGCGGAAATGGTTGGCATGACCCAAGAGACCGTGCGGTCATGGTGCAGGACTGGCAAGCTAGCGTCGTATCAGTTCGGGAAAAAGTATATTGTTACCGGAGCAGATTTTATGGAGTTTATGAAGCTGCACAGGGTCAAGCCTAATTGGCTTCAGACCGCGGAAGGTGTATAATTCTTGAGCAAATTAGGGAAAGCTTACGTGGCTTTGAGCTTTTTCAAGAAGCTAAAGATTGACTATAAATTTGACGGTGGGCTATTTATTGAATTTCCATGCTTTCACTGTGGCAATAAGTTAACCATGGAAGCCGTGACCACCTTGTGGGTATGCAGCGAATGCGCCAATAAAGGGAATATCATTACCCTGCACCAATTTCTCGAAAATCAACCCGGCAAACAAAAAAACATTCAAAAACAAAAGATCTATAATCCTAGAAGGGAATTTACGGAGATTACAAATAAACTAAGACGTTCCGCCACCAAGTATGAAGATGAAAGTTTTTTGACATTGCTTAAAAAGATTGAGACGTTAATTGAATTCCATGAAAAAAAACCATCGTAAGTGTGAACGATGGTTTTTTATATATCTTTTAAAAATTCGTTTTTAAAACGTTCGAATAAAAATTCTTTAAAATCATCGCCATTAACACGATACACACCGACCGGAGAGTGAACACGCAAAGCCCCCGTTCTAATCCAGTTTCTGACCGTTTCTCTAGTGACCACCACCAATTCCTCGATGTCTTCGGTAGTTAGTAGAGTATCGTCATCAACCAACTCAAAAATACGCGGCACTTTAATTGGATACTGATGCGCCACCTTCTCAAATTCCTTCCAACTCATTTCTTGGATAACCTCTTTAAAAGACATATCCCTATCCCCCTGATGTTAGCGATAATAATACGCCAACCTTTTTACAATGGATTCGACTTTTTTCTGCGACTTCATTATTTGGGATGAATCTTTAAGCCTAGCCAGTTTTGCTTTTTCTTGGCTCAGTTGCAATCCCAGCTTTTTTAACCTTTCGTACATAAATTCTTTGAAGTCATCTCCATTGATCAGTATCTTTCCAACAGGAGCATGAACACGGATTTTGCCTGTTCTCGCCCAATTTCTTACAGTTTCTTTGGTAACCCCTGCGTAGTATTCAATATCATCCGTTTTTAATAATACATCATCGTCAATGGCTTCAAATAGTTTTATTTCAGGAAATTTTTCGGCTTGTTCCTGAAATTCCTTCCAAGTAATGTTTCGAACGCGCTCAGCAAATTGCATTTCCACCGTTTTTTCTCCTCTCCGAAAGGAAGATTGCTATCGACTAGGACTGTGTGAAGATAAAATTTAATATTAATTCTATCTTTTTTATTGCCTTTTTATGTTTGTCTCTTGCGGCATTCCAGTCGGTTATACTCATTCCTTTAGGTCTTGTTCTAAGTTTGTTCAACGCTTCCTCTTCAATTTCCTTTTGCTTGCGCAACTCTCTTTCTTCTGCGCTTTGTCCTAAAGGTTTTGAAGACGATGGGGTTGAACCTACTTCTTTTTCCTCTCCCCCCATGATTAGATCATTTTTTTCGTATTCTATAGACGGACGTTCATCTAGATGTTTTTCCCGTAATTCTTCAAGCTTCCAGGGAAAGTTGATTGTTTTATCAAGGAACTCGTAGTACTCATCACGAGTTATTGCTTCCAAGTAAAACTTATCACCAATTGTTTGTTCAACCGGATTATGCCTCATATGGTATAACAAGGCATACGGTCTTACATTGTCCCTTAAATGCTCATCATTAATTGGCGTTTTCCGCATGATGGTATACAAGGAATGACGAGTATTTTTAAGGATTAAATGCTCCCGTTTTTCCGCAGGTAAAAAATCAGCAACCAATCGTAGACGTTCCATGAATTTTTTATCCATTGTTTTAATAGGTTTATCCGGTGTTATTGCATGACGTCGGAGGAAATATCCCTTGCCGACCGGGTTATTGGGTCCTTGCATTCGGTATAATGCTTTAAAATAGTTGTTCACCGCTTCTACCGTATCATTTGGCACAGGTAAATTAAAATCAGGGTGAGATGTTGAATATGACCCTTTACCTACTATTTCATTAATAATCATTTCTCCGTAGCCTTTGTCATTAAGCTTCATAAGCCCATTTTCATCTAAGTCAAAGTGGTCTTCAAGCTTTAAATGAAAGAACTCCTCCGGTCGAATCCCGTTGGCACCTAACATCCACATTGCAGCATATTGCAAAGCTTTTAATCCTCTAAATGATTTTAAAATTGCGTCCCTGCCTTGAACCAATTGCTCAGGCGTCATGAATACCTTTACCTGTGTATCAATAACCTCACGTACAGGTTTGTCCGAATGTTTTCTCGGGAATTGATCAAGGAAATTTTGAATGGATTTTTTCATGGAATCAAATTTTTGATATGCCTCAAAATCCACTTTTGGTTCTGCATCTTTTCTCATTAAAATCCAATAATAAAAAGTTTTCAAATCGGCATAGCGTTGAATCAGCGTTGTGGTTTTTCTTCCATTTGACACAAAGACATAATCGTCCATAGTTACATCGGTTATTTCGAATAAGTCAGGGTCAAATTTTGAAAATTCCTTTTCTGGAATGTTTTCAATTCTACCTCCGCCGTAATTAATCCGGCTTCGACCACAGATAATGCTAAAAAATGCATTAGCCAATCGTTGTTTTACCTCTGGTAAACGCAATTCAGGGTGGGCAACGTTCCTTCTGGCTTTATAACCGTTGAAATTGATGACAACACCGCTCTCACGCGCAGAAATATATTGGTCGATAATGTTTTGTTGCTCTTCATTTAGAAAGTCATATGAGCTTAGCTCATTGTTTGTCCGCTCTGCAGCGGATAAATAATATCTTAGAGCCTTTAAAACTTTCTCTTGATCAAAATATTCTATCACAGTATTTTCGAACGACGTTGTTTCAGTTGCCTTTATCAGCTCTAATTCCCTTAATTTTGTTAAGGTTTCCGTTGAGGTTCGAACACCCATTTTGCTGAATGCTTTTACCATCGATCCTAACGTCATTTTAGGGAATTTCACGAATGAATTTTTGTGTAAATAAAGAATTTTACCAGCGGAAGATAATTTATTCGTTTCAACATGATGCCAATCGATCCGGTCGACCACAACGAAGTCCTTGCCTTCAATAAGTTCACCGTTCGAAATCATTTTATTTAAGAACTCACTTGTATAAAAGACACTTAATAAACCTTCGTCGCTTGTAAACCAACCTTTTTGATTGGTATAGCTATCGTGCTCGGCTTTTAGTTCATGATAATAACTGACAATAAAATCAGCTTCTTTCTCAGGTATCCGGTACACACTGCCGCTCCGTTTGTCATGTCCGGAATCAATCAGCTTTTCCCTTATACAGTCAATATATTCTAAGCCCCTTATGAAGTTTTTAGGAATTTCGAACTTAGCCATTAATTCTTTTTTTGAATAAAGAATTTGGTCGCCGTATTTCGCCGCATCGTAAGCCGCTTCCCAACCACCAAAATATTTCTTGATTGTAGCGTCACCAATACGGTTCCCTTGATTCCTAAAAGCTAAAAAAGAACGTTCATCTGTTTCCTCGATGAATTTTTTGATAAGAAGTAAGATTCGCTTTCGCGTTTTTTCTCCTTGCTCATCAAGAGGTGTTTTGGGATTTTCCTTTAGTCCCGCCTCAATCAATGCATTTGTGAAGTTTCCAAATGCATGTTCAACTGTTGATCTTGAAAAACCATATTCAGCTTTGGCAAATGTATCTCGATAAGGAATCTTTCCGTTTTCCTCGTAATACCTCCATAATGATTCTTTAATTTTTCCTTTCAGTTCTTCGCGAGATAATTCTTCATCTCTTTGTATTCCGGCTTCCCGTAAAGCTTCATTCCAGGTACCAAAATACCTGCGAATGGTTGTTGGCGAAACACTGTATTCCTTTTTTTCATAGTCACGCCTTGTTAAGTTATCTCCTACTTCTGCATGATATTTTTTTATGGATTGAACGATTTCTTGTTTCATTTCTAAAATATCCGCTTCAGTGTATTTTACCAATATTTTCACCTCGTATTTAGTATAGACACAGAAATCAAAGTTTAAACAAAGGAATTGTCTGCAACGTACTGGCAGGTGGAAGTAAATTTTTTAGTCTAATCTGTGATTTCTGTGTCTATTACATATTTTATATTTTACAGTAAACTAGAGTGCAAGAAAACAAACAACCACCGTCCAATTTATGGTAGGTGGTTGTTTTATGTTGATTTTTTTGTTTTGGTATAAATTTCTGCACTATGGCAGTAATACATAATTAATTCAAAAAAAGAAGACATCTTAGCGAGTCTTCTTTAAAATTAAAATTATCTGACTTTCGATAAAGGCGGTACGAAATTTCTTATTAGCAATTATTCAAACAGTTAAAAAATCAGGATTTAAATTATACAAAAACAGTCTTATGTAATAATTATTATACAAAATTAATTTAATGTTAAGGTGAGTGCTATTTTGTATGTGATTTGCCTATTTAATCCCCACAAGAGAACCAATTAAGCTGACACCCAATTTTTTTATTTTTTATTTTTTTTATTTATTATTAAAGGTATTTTCTTAAACTGTCGACTACTTCATCTTTTGAAATATGCAGATAACGCGTTGTGACAGCCAAATCCGAATGTCCCAGCGCTTTAGAGATTAACGCGACATCTGCCCCCTTGCGAAGCAAATTCTTCGCAAAACCGCGGCGTAGGGCGTGAGGATTAATATTTTTCAGACTGTAATCCCGCAAGTATTTACACAGTCTTTTCGTGATGTTGTTATTCGTCGGACTATTTGTTATCATGCTACCGTTTATAGATATGAATAGATAATCATTATTTATCTTGGAATCTGTACGGATCAGGTCGTTTTGTTTCATTAGCGCCGCCAGGATACGAGCAAGAACATCATCAAAAGGCAGATAGATCGCTTCATGGTTCTTTATGATTCCGCCGTCAATTCGAAGCAGTTTCGATTCCAAATCAACGTGTTTTTGTTCTAACTGCGATAAAGTCCCTATCCGGACTCCTGTCTGGTACATTAACAGGACCGCCGCAGCGTCCCGCAGTTCGACGAACTTTGTCAAATCCAATAAAGATAACAGAAGATTTATCTCGCGGTCTGTTGCCCCTTCCTTGACCGGCTGATCGACTTTAATCTTTATGTCAGCTCAAAAATTAGTCGTAATCCAGCCGCTTTCCTCTGTCACAGGACCGCAACCAATGTCTTTTCAATAGGATAGCCTTCCGTAGTCTTTTATTGCTGAACAGATTCGACAGATCCGTTTGAACTAAAAGGCTTTGTAATGCGGTTTAAACCGCTTTTTTGGTATGTAGTATGGCGTCCCAGGAGAGATTAGACTCCCGGTCGCCATTATGGGGACGTGCTGCATATTAAAGCCATTCAATTTCTATTGTGACATCAGGGGTTTCTTTTTTGGTATTGTGGTTCGCTATTGCATTGGTTGAGAACCAGATTTTCTTTATGAATGTCTTAAGGAAGGTATTACATTCCTCAGGATCAAGTGAGTCTAGATTGTCTAACGTTTTAATACATTGTTCTAACCGCTCTTGCTCCTCTTCTGTATTATTCAAATTTTCTAATTGTATATTAATTAATTCTATTTGTTGCTCAACTTGCTTTAATTTCTCTTCGATCTCCTTGCTAAAGTCAGCAAAGTCGGCTTTCGAAATTTCTCCATCCATCCTCATTATTTTTAAGTTTTTTTTCCTATTATTAAACTTTTCCATTTGTTTATCAAGGGAATTTCTTTGCACAATTAATTTATTTTCTTCTTTAGATGTATCGAATGCTTTTAAATTTATTAATGCCTGTTGAAAGTCCTTTTTTCTCCCCTTAACTATTTGTATAATAAATTCCTCGACAGGGAGATACTTGTGACCTCTATCTTTACAGGCATTATTACTTATTTTGTAAGAACATGACTTGATGAAATCTGTTCCGTTACCGTCCGTTTGGATGTATCGTTTTCTATTACAGCAATTACAAAAAATCAAATTTTGAAGCCTTCTGGTCACCTTCTTTTTATTAAAGAAATTCCCTGTTGAATTTTCATCCAATATTTCTTGCACCTCTAACCATCGCTGCTTAGAAACGATAGGTTCGTGAGCATTTTCAACAAAGACTTCATCCACCACTTTCCCATTGACTCTTCTGCATGCAGCCACTACGCCATAATAAACGACATTTCTTCTTATAGAAGAAATGTGGGAAGTGGTTAACTTTAATCCACTTCTGCTTCTCCAATCAAGCCCATCTAATTGTTTAGCTATTTCATTTGCAGAGACTCTTTCTTTCGTTTTCTCGAAGATGTATCTGATAGTTTTTGCTTCTTGCTCAACAACCACTAATTTTTGATTTTCGTCCTTTTTATACCCAAGCGGTGCTTTATTGCTCATCACCCATCTGCCTTGTTCCGCGGCAGCAAGACGTCCTCTTGATAATCTTTTTTTTATTTGCTTATATTCGAAGTTCGCCATCATCGCTTGAAATGAAAATAACATCTCATTACTTTCTTGGGTTAAATCGATTGCTCCTTGAGGAGTTAATATTTTTATGTCATGGGCAATCAGCATGGTCTTTATTTGTTCAGCGTAAGCATTATCCCGAGAAATTCGGTCAATATCCATCACAAGTAGATAATCATACCGATCTAGATTACTCAATAATCGATTCAATTCCGGTCTTTCAGTATTTACGCCACTGGAAATTTCCTGGTAGATTTCATAGGTTAACTTCTGTTGATCCGCAAGTTTAATTAGAGCATTCCGATGATTCGTTAAAATCTCGTCAATATCCAGTTGCTCCTCATTTCTTGATAGTCGTAAATAAATAGCAGACAATGACATTTTGGTTTTACCACTCCCTTGATATGTAGTATTACCAGTAATTTAGAAAATTAACATCTGTTATCCTGCCGACAGTACCATAAATAGTAATCACGACCGTATCACCGATCTTATAATTCGGTTTTTTCCTCTTTGTCATGTCCTCCCATCCCCTCAAAAAATAAGCCGTGAATTTTGATTACAATAGTATATGCACCGCCTGAAATAAAAGCGCATGACAATTATAAAATAGGAAAGCGGAAGCGCCCTGGTCAGCGGCGTATGGCCTGGAGCACTCCAACTGAGATAAAGGAAACACGAAGAGCGGAGCGATTCGATGTTGACTTATCGTAGGGCGGAGGGCGAAGGACACTAGCCGCTAGGGCGCTGGAGATAGACAATTCTCAAAGTTCAATGATATAAAATCTAATATCATGAAAAAATCGCCTCGAATTATGAGGCGACTCTTGATGCCTATATTTTGTTTTCTGAACTTAGATAAAGCTCCCAAACTTCATCAAATACAGTCATCGAATCTAAATAATGTCCATTGAGCTCCAGGTAGGAACTAAGCTCATGGTAATCATCCGCCGATTTCGGAAAGGCAACATCCAAAAAAGCCGCATTTGCAAAGCTACTTATCGCATCCTTTGGTGCCGGGTGTCTATAATTCATTAAAAAGTGATAAAAAGATTTCCTCATTGTAATTCGCCCTTCTTAGCCAATTTCGTTTTTTCTTAGGAATACTATAACGAATCATGCAGGTATCGTCCAGCAATTCCATTGTAAAAAGCAGCCCGAAATTTCAGGCTGCTTCCATTATGAAGAGAAGTCAAAATAATTCTTTTTCAATAATCTCGGTATTTTCATTAATTCTTCAAAGGAAATCACTTTTCCAATTTGCTTACAATCAACTAAATACAAATGATTTTCTATTTCTTTAATAATTGGTTCGCTCTGATATATCATCTCACAATCCCGACAGCAATAGGTGGGAGTTGCTGTAATTTCAATTGCCCGCGCGCCATCAGGCAATTCCCAGAAAACGGATGCAGCCGTTTTCTTTACAT
Organism: Neobacillus vireti; assembly: GCF_001026695.1. Classification (GTDB taxonomy): domain Bacteria; phylum Bacillota; class Bacilli; order Bacillales; family Cytobacillaceae; genus Neobacillus; species Neobacillus vireti. The sequence continues at coordinate 492,605 of NZ_LDNB01000012.1, read as the reverse complement.
TTATGCTGCTGCACCATTCACATGCTATTTCCACTAATTCCACCCCTATTCATTAATTATCTCTGCCGATTTAACTGCATTTTTCGTTTCTTGGCAGCCCTTTTCTTTCTCTGTCAAGGCTCTAAATTTTTTATCCTTTAATTCATCGCGTTTACTTCGTTTATCCTTTAGAGACGTATGATCAGGATCTGTATTGTAGTCCTTACGACGATTAAGCCTTGTCAACCCTTCCGGCACAAGATTAAAATGCTGATCATTCATGATGCCTGCGATTCCGGCAAAAGACCGTTTCTTCTCCATGTCAGGATAAATTTCATGAAAATAACCTTCTGCTCTGCCAGGCAGATAATTTTCAGGCTCCGGATAGGAAGTGATCACCCCTTCAAAATTACGTAGAACGACCTTTTCCGGACTTTGCGAAATTAAATAGTTCGGCTGCAGGGCAATTTTTCCACCGCCTCCAGGGGCATCCACCACAAAAGTTGGTACGGCATATCCAGACGTATGGCCGCGAAGCCCCTCAATAATTTCGAGTCCCTTAGAAACAGGGGCACGGAAATGGCCAATTCCTTCTGACAGGTCACATTGGTAAATATAGTATGGGCGGACACGAATTTTCACTAAATCATGCATAAGTCTTTTCATAATTGGCACACTGTCATTGATTCCCGCTAGGATGACAGACTGATTGCCAACCGGAACGCCGGCGTTAGCAAGCATTTCACACGCCCTTTTCGAATCCTCGGTAATCTCGATTGAAGTATTAAAATGGGTATTCAGCCAAATCGGATGATATTTTTTCAAAATATTACAGAGGTTTTCCGTGATTCTTTGTGGGAACACGACAGGTGCCCTCGTTCCAATCCGGATAATTTCAACATGGTCAATTTCCCGTAGATTTTTTAGAATATATTCCAGAATATTATCATTGATCAACAGACCATCCCCTCCGGAAATTAACACATCACGGATCTGAGGTGTTTGCCTGATATAGGAAATGGAGGCATCAAGCTGTTTCTTTGGCACACCCATTCCAATTTGTCCGGAAAAGCGTCTTCTTGTACAATAACGGCAATACATCGAACATTGATTGGTTACTAGGAAAAGGACACGGTCAGGATAACGGTGTGTTAAGCCTGGTACCGGCGAATCCTCATCCTCATATAATGGATCTTCAAGATCATATCTTGTTTTATATATTTCCTTTGAAATTGGCACGGATTGCATTCTGATTGGGCAGCGCGGATCGTCAGGGTTCATTAAGGATGCATAATAAGGTGTGATATTTAAGGGAATTGTTTTCGTTGAAATCCTGACCCCCTCTTCTTCATCGGGAGTTAAGTTAATCACCTTTTTTAAATCATCTAATGTCCGAATTGTATTCGTTAATTGCCAGAGCCAATCATTCCACTGTTCTTCGGTAATATCTTTCCACAGCTCGATATCTTGCCAATGCCTTTTTGGTTTATATAAAAATGGCTTCATTATGAATTCCCCCTTAAACATGCTTTACTATATAACATGCAAGAAGCGTGCCAACTCCTAAAAACACTTAAGGATGAACATTTGATCGAAAATTCATATTCTTCAGCCTTTAAACATTGTTAAAAAGCTGCCGAAAAATCAGCAGCTTATGTTATCATTTTTTTCATTTTATATTGCAAGGTTTGTCTAGGAATCTCTAATATCTTCGCCGCTTGATTAATATTTCCTTTACATAAATCAAGGGCATCACTGATAAGACTTTTTTCTAATGCCTCAATATTTTTTCTTAATGATAGACTTTCAGTTGGACAGCTTTTATCTTTTGGCGGGTCGGGATGATTTCTTAACATAAGGGGCAGATCCTCATAGCGAAGGAACTTGTCCTCACAAACGTTCATCATATATTCGATGGTGTGTTTTAATTCGCGTACATTCCCGGGCCAATGATAGCTAGTAAAAAATAACTCCAACTTCTTCTCAATGCCTTGAATGTTTTTCACTAATTTCCGGTTAAATTCCTTAATAAAATAAGCGGATAAGAACAAAATATCATCTTTGCGATCCCGTAACGGAAGCAGCGAAAAGGTAAAGACATTTAAGCGGTAAAAAAGGTCAGAACGGAGCACCTGATTTTGAAGCGCAATTGTTGGATGCACATTCATCGCCGCAATAACGCGGACATTCACCGATATGTTCTGCGAGCCGCCAACCCTTCTAACCATCCCATCCTCTAAAACTCTTAAGAGCTTTGCCTGCAGTTCAATCGGCATTGTATGTAGTTCATCAAGGAAAAGGGTTCCCCCATCAGCAAGTTCAAATAACCCTTTTCGATCAACAGCCCCTGTATAGCTGCCTTTTGCCGTACCAAAAAGAATACTTTCCAACAGGGTTTCAGGTATCGCCGCACAATTTTGCGCAATAAACGCACCGCCCGAACGGTGTGATTCATGATGGATTCCTTGAACGAATAATTCTTTTCCCGTTCCCGATTCACCATAGACGAGGATTGGGGAATCTGATTTCGCTAGCTTCCTAGCCTCGTCCTTCATGCTAATAAAGGCTGGATTAATAGAGATTAAATCACCGAGGGTATAATTCACTTGCTTTAATACCTTTTTCCGACTGCCTTTGTTTAAGCCTTTTTGTAAATCTAATAGACTTTCGGCAAGTAGCTTCATTCTTGAATAGTCCTTAGCGATTTCAACAGCACCGATAATTTCTTCGCCAAGCAGGATAGGCAGGGTTGTATTGATCGTATCAATTCTCGTCCCATGGATATTTAGGTATACTTGTGTTTGATTGTAAATGGGCTTACCCGTTTTAATCACCTTTAACAACGTGCTTGACTCTTTTGTCAGCGAGGGAAATGCGTCAATTAAGTACTTTCCCTGCACTTCCTTCACATCCATGCCATCATGCTTTGCGGCAACTTCATTGTAAAAAATCGTTTTTCCCTCTGTATTGACCACATGAATCCCTTCATCAATGCTTTTTAGAATCGCACTTAGAACCTCTTGCGTCAAAGCCGTTAATTGAACCATTTATGTCACCTGCCCTTCTGAACGAGTTGCAAAGGTGCCGAAAAGTTGTCACCTATAAGCCCAAATTTTAGCAGTTTGCCAGATTTTTAACCCACATATTCATATTTTCAAGCTTGTCATAGATAAAGCAATTATTCATTAACCTTCCACGGTACGCGTAACCGAGCTGATATAACACCGCATTCATGCCGAAGGATAAGGACCTAGCGATTGAATAGGCACAAAAGATTCCTTGGCCTTTCAACTCAACTTCCAGTGCTTGAAGGATAATCTTCATTAGACCGTATTTTCTATGTTCCGTTAATGTTGCGCAATCCGTTAATTCAGCGTTCTTATAAAAAGCATTTATTTCTGCAGAAGCAGCACTGACAATCTTACCTTGATGGAAAAAGACATAATAGACTGTTCCCTCCTGCATCGTCTTTTTTACATATTCCGGATGATTTAATGGGGTGGGATAAATTTGAAATACTTGTCGGTACAATGCCGCAAGCTCCTCTGCACAGCTTTCTTCAGCCTTCCTTAATTCATATTCCTTTGGCGGATAGGCTTTTTGAATCGATGTATCTAATTGATAAATACTACGAATCATCCCATCCTCCGTTATCCAATGATCATTTCTCTTGCGCTCTTCGGTGTAAAACTTTGAATAGAAATGGGCATCAGAACCAAGGAAATAGCGATCGACAACCGCTTCCGGCTGCAGACCCTTTTCAAAAAACGGCAGACAATCTTCGCTGCGGCCTTTGATAATTAGCTTTTCAGCTTGATATTGTTCAACGAGCTCTTCGGCCTTTTCTAATAGTAATTTAGTATTTCCACGATAATTATCGATCCGGATACGTTTATTAAAAGGATCTAGATAAACCTCGAGGAAATAACTGCTTTCCTCGAGGTAAATAGTAGATGCCGTTTGATTCATTTCTTTTACCCCTTTATCATAAATAATTTACGAACAACCTGATTACCTATCATCATCTGAAACTTCATTGACTCCACACCAACGCAGTAATGTTAGGGCGATAATCTCACTTGCAACGAACATATCTTCAAGGTCAATATGCTCGTTAGCATCGTGAGCGGTTTCCGTTATACCTGGACCGAAGACGACCACCGGAGTATTCCCAACAGTAGATAAAATCCCACCATCTGTTCCCCACGGACTTGCTTCAATGACAGGGCTTACACCTAGGACTTCGCTGAAACTACTTGTAAGTGCGTTCATCAATGGATGATCACTTTCAAGATTACCTGGCAGCCATCTCCCGCCAAACCATTCAATTTGCAGAGGATTTTCGCGGAACCATTCATCCTGTTGATTCCATTCCCTCAAAGCGGTTTCCATTTCCAGTTGTGCCGCTTCGATCGTTTCTTCTGGAGATACACCCATTCTTCCCTCGATGATAGCGGTGTCAGGCACCGAAGATGGCCATTCGCCGCTTGTTATTTTTCCAATATTTATTGGGATGGGAATGGGGATTTTATCAAAGAGAGGGTCTGTGATCTTGGCATTTCTAGTTTTCTCTAACTGCTGTAATCCTTGAATGACACCCACTGATTTCTCAATTGCACTTACGCCTTCGTACCTCGTTCCGCCATGCGCAGCCCTGCCTTTAACCGTAATTCGGAACCACATCGAGCCCTGCTGCTTCGGGAATATTTTCATATTGGTCGGCTCAGGAATAATCGCACCATCGGCATGGTACCCACGCAATACAGCAGCAAGTGTACCCGCTCCGCCGCTTTCTTCCTCAATCACACTTTGAAAGATGACATCACCATTAAGTCTAATTCCATTAGCAATTAAGGCTTCGAGTGCCATTAGCAAGGAGACGTTCCCGCCCTTCATATCTGTTGCACCCCTGCCGTATAGCTTACCACATTCAATCGTCCCGCTAAACGGGTCATGCCTCCAGCTAGACTCGTCTCCGACAGGAACGATATCGATATGACCGTTTAGAATAACCGATTTACCGCCGCCTGAGCCTTTTAATACAGCAACTAAGTTAGGGTTACCATCGAAGCTCTGGCGGTCACAGAAATAGGCGGGGTGGCCTTTTAATTCATCGCTGCCAAGCTCCCAAATATCCAGTGTTAAGCCAAGCTGACGGCATTTTTCAATAATAATGGCCTGCGTGCTGCTTTCCTTCCCCCTTGTGCTATTTTCCCGAACAAGTATTTGTAATAGCCTTGCTCCTCTAGCTCGATTCTCCTTTAACCACTGATTAATGCGGATTTCATGTTTCTTCAAACGCTTCACTCCCCCTCGCCAGTTTTATCCTTAGTACGGGATGTTGCGAACATTTTCACTTATTTTAAATTCACACTCTGTTTTATTAATAACATCCTCCAAGTTGTAAGGAGCAAACAATTCTGTTAAAAGCAGTCCTTCTGCGGTTACCTTAAAAACAGCTAAATCTGTAATAATAAGATCGACACATTCAGATGAGGTTAATGGCAATGAGCAGGAGGCAACAATTTTCGGGTTGCCGTGTTTGTCACAATGATTCATGACTACAATCACTTTTTTTGCTTTTTGGGCGAGTTCCATCGCCCCGCCCATCCCCGGAACCTTTTTCCCGGGTACAATCCAGTTGGCAAGGTCGCCATTCTGACTGACTTGAAGTGAACCGAGAATGGTAATATCGACTCTCCCTTTGCGGATCATCCCGAATGCAATCGCACTGTCACAATAGGAACCGCCGCTATTCAACGTGACAGGAAATCCCCCTGCATTGCATAGGTTTTCATCTTCTTCTCCATTAGCTGGACTTGGGCCCATTCCAGTAATACCGTTTTCAGCGTGAAACATCACCATTGTCTCTGTTGATAAATGATTAGGAACAAGTGAAGGGATGCCAATCCCAAGGTTAACAACCATTCCACTTTGAATTTCCTCAGCAGCTCTTTTGGCCATTTGATTGCGGATGTCTACTCCCATGCCCATTTCCAGTTCACTCCCTTCGATGGAATCAGATAATCAACAAACACACCCGGGGTAATGATTTCTTCAGGGTTAAGACTTCCAAGGGGACCAATTTCTTCTACCTCTGCAATCGTTATTTCTCCAGCCATCGCAACGAGCGGGTTGGTATTTCGGGCACTTTTATCGTAGATTAAATTTCCATACTCATCGGCCTTTTTCGCAAAAACAATCGAAACCTCTGCAGTTAAGGCGGTTTCAATCAGATAGTCCTTCCCGCCAAGCTGGACGCGGGGTTTTTCTTTTGAGACCAGCTCGTTGTCCATCCCGATATCAGAAAGAATAGCGGCTAAGCCCACCCCCCCGGCCCTGATTCTTTCTGCTAAGATGCCTTGCGGCGAAAACTCTACTTCAAGCTTTCCGTCATGTATCAACTGCCCTGCAATAGGGTTTGAACCAATATGCGAGGCAATCACTTTAACAGCTCTTTCTCGGCTGACTAATTTACCAATGCCGATATCCGGAAAACCCGTGTCATTACCAATCAATGTAAGCTCGCAAACACCTTTTTCAAGAATGCCATCGATAAGTGCCGGCGGCGATCCTACTCCGCCAAATCCGCCAAACATTATTGTCATCCGATTATGAAATAATTCTAAGACACGCTCCAAGGTCGTGATTTTCCCAAACGGATTATCCATTTACATGTCACCAGCCATTCCTGCGTTTATTTGGTTTGAAAAGGCTTCAAATGTTGCCGCTAATAAGTCTATAAGTTCTTCCATTTCATTCGTGGTGATTGTTAATGGAGGAGAAATAATAATTGAGTCACCATTAACACCATCAATTCCAGCCCCAGCAGGATAAACGATGAGACCTTTTTCTTTTGCAAGTGACACCATTTGTTGCGTGACCAAGGCATGCCTTGGGAATGGTGTTTTCGTAATACGGTCCTCGACGAATTCAATCCCTAGTAACAACCCTTTCCCGCGGACATCACCGACAAAGGAGTATTGGGCTATTAACTTTTCAAGCTCGTTTCTTAAGTACTCTCCCTTATTTTCTACTTCTCTCATAATCTCGTTTTTTTCTAAGTATTCAAGAACAGCGAGCGCCACGGCACATGATTGGGGGTTGGCACTTAATGTATGCCCGCTCATCACTGACTTTGATCCCGCCAAAATGGGCTCCATCACCTTTTCACTGGCAACAGCTGCCGCAATTGGTGCATAGCCTGCCCCCAGCCCTTTCCCTAAGGCAACAATATCAGGAATGATGTCCCAATGTTCTGAAGCAAGCATCGTTCCCGTTCTGCCAGAGCCTGTCATCACTTCATCAGCTATAAACAGGATGTCATGGGCGTCACAAATCTCTTTGATTGTTTTAAAATAATCTTTCGGAGGTGTAATTGCCCCGCCTGATGCACCGATAACCGGTTCAGCGATGAAGGCAGCGATTTTCTCCGCCCCGATGCGCTCAATCGCTTGATTCAACTCTCTGGCACATAAATAATTACACGTTGGCGCAGTAAGATTATAGGGGCATCGGTAGCAATAAGGCGGGTTGATCACCGGAAAGTCCTCCAGCAGCGGCACAAACCGCGCTCTTCTGCCGGTATGTCCCGACATTGAAAGCGCTCCCAAAGTAATCCCATGATAACTAACCCATCTTGATAAAACTTTCGTTTTCGTATGAATCCCCTTTTCCTGCCAATATTGAATCGCCATTTTCATCGCGGTCTCCGTTGCTTCTGATCCGCTGTTCACAAAAAAACTCCAATTGAGGTCTCCCGGTAACAAAGCCGCGATTTTTTGGGCCAGCTTTTCAGCTGCTCCACTTGTAAATTGCGAACGATATACAAACGAGACCTTTTTTGCCTGTTCCTGCATGGCTTCCATAATTTCGGCAGCACCATGACCAATATTAGCGGTGACAGCACCTGAAGCAGCATCTAAATATTTCTTGCCTTCCATATCAAATAAATAGACCCCTTTACCATAATCAATAACAGGGTAATCTTCATCAAGCATTGGTTTAATTAAATAGGACTTTTCCACAAATGAGCACCACTTTTCTTATCAAAATATGTCAGGTCTTATAGAAATTGTATGATTCATTTTTTTGTTTCTTTCATTTTATTTATTTCATCTTTTACTTATCTGCTTTAATAGTTTCTACACTATTAGTAAAAATCCCTTTTGCACTTCGGCCAAAAAATTCCATTATTCAATAAAAAAAATAATCTTTGGAGAAAAAAAGGCTGCCTTTAGAATGAATTCTAAAGACAGCCTTAGCTTTATTTATTAATAAACCCAGCTTGCACCAATGATTATCAAGAGGATAAACAGGACAACAATTAAAGCAAATCCTCCAAACCCAAATCCTACGCCGCCACCATAGCCGTATCCTCCTGCGGGATAACCGCCGCCACAGCAGCCATCAAAACCACCATATCCACCATATCCATACATTAGCCTTCACTCCTCACGAAATTGTGTCTTTTCATTCCTACATTATGAAGTAGATACTTGACCTGTATGTGCATTCGCCTATTTCCAACAAGACAATGATAATTTTGTGGTTAGATATGATGATATTTGTTTTGGAGAATTATTTTCCTTCAAACAGTTTGGTAAACTCCGGATACCCTTCCTCTTCAAGGTCTTCTTTCGCGATAAACCGTAAAGAAGCAGAATTGATGCAATAACGCAAACCATTTGGCTCAGGCCCATCATTAAATACATGACCTAAATGGGAATCTGCCGATTTACTTCTTACTTCTGTACGGATCATATGGTGGCTCGTATCGGTTTTTTCAATGACCTCTTCAGCTTGTATTGGTTTAGTGAAGCTTGGCCAGCCACAGCCGGCATCAAATTTATCCAGTGAGCTAAATAACGGTTTTCCGGAAACAAGGTCTACATAAATTCCTTCTCTCGTTTCATTCCAGTACTCATTTCGAAACGGCGGCTCCGTTCCGTTATTTTGAGTTACTTCATATTGGATTGGTGTTAATTCCTTTTTCAAATCTTTATTCTGCATTTTCATTCCCCCAGTGCCTCCCAATAAAGCCTGCACGACCTGAACCGACGTGATATGACTCATAATGGGCTTTATTTTTCTTATAGTAACCCTGATGATATTCTTCAGCAGGATAAAAAGTTTGTGCCGGAAGTATCGGCGTTACAATCGGCTTATTAAACCGCCCGCTTTCTTGTAAAGCTTGTTTTGATTCCTCAGCAAGCCTTTTTTGTGTTTCATCATGGTAAAATATTGCTGTTTGATAGGATTGCCCGCGGTCGTAAAATTGTCCGCCTGGATCTGTTGGATCAATTTGCTGCCAAAATAATTCCAACAGCTTTTCATAAGGAAAAAGTGATGGATTATAATTTATTTGGACTGCTTCATAATGCCCGGTTGTATCTGAACAAACTTGTTGGTATGTCGGGTTTTCAACTGTCCCCCCTGTATAGCCGGAAATAACGCTATTAATGCCTGGCTGTTCATCAAATGGCTTCACCATGCACCAAAAACAGCCGCCGGCAAACGTTGCTAGTTGATAATTCTTTTCCACGTTCCCACCCCTTTCAGCTTATCTAAAAGTATAACGAAAGTTTCTGCAAAAATAAAATCAACTGTCCGAAATAAGAAAAGCGCAAGCGCCTTGTTCAGCCCCGACAAGCACAAGATGAGCCGACCGAAAGGTTGCGTTTTAACCTTATAGACGGATTGCCTTATGACTTCGAAGGGCTAGGCACTGGAGCTGGACAATTCTCGAAGTCGAAATTTCTTATCTTTTAAAAGTACCTCAAATTGCATTAAATACAGTAACTTTTGGGAAAAAAACAGCCTGTTGTGTGATAGTTTATCCATTTTGGACGTCGATTTAGCGAAAAATGTAATTAGAAGAGACTCGCCCGTCTGAAAAACATGTTTTTCCCACAAGGAATTCAGTCAATTATACTCATCCAATTTTTTATTAGCGAATTTCGGGAGTTTATTAGCGAATCTAGATGGTTTATTAGCGTATCTGGACCACTTATTAGCGAATATTTCAATTTATTAGCGAATCGGATTTTAAAAGAAAAGCCAAATAAATTCTGATATTATAAAAAAACCGAGACAGCTTTATTCTGCCTCGGGATGATTCATTAACGGCTTTTCCGTTGTTTCATTTGTTTGTTTAGAGTCTTCCATTGTTTTCTTACTTCAGCTTGGGCGCGTTTATCGGCTTTCCTTTCAATAAACGCCAGCTCCTTTTGCAGCTTTGTGTAACTTACCAGCCTTTCAGCCGCAAGCTGCCCGTCATTAATGGCAGTCCTCACAGCGCAGCCTGGCTCATCAGTATGCTGGCAATCACGGAATCGGCAATTTTCCGCTAACACTTCGATCTCTGAAAAGGTTTCCGCTAATCCATCTGCACTTTCCCAAAGCTGCAATTCCCGCATCCCCGGTGTATCAATCAAGACGCATCCAATCGGCAAGAGAATGAGTTCCCGATGGGTGGTTGTGTGTCTCCCCTTATCATCTGCCTCACGAATCTCTTGGACCAATTGCTTCTCAGCACCTAATAATCGGTTCGTTAAGGTTGATTTCCCGACCCCGGAAGAACCAAGCAATGCAATTGTTTTTCCCGGCTGTAAAAATGGTTCGAGCTTTTCAAGTCCGGTAAGCGTTTCTGCGCTAATCGGAATGATCGGAACACCACCAAATGCAATGGCTTCCACTGCAGCGATTTTCTCTTCAATATTTTGACAAAGATCTGCTTTACTTAACACTAAAACAGGGTTGGCACCGCTTTCCCATGTCAGTAATAAATAACGCTCGATTCTTCTTAAATTTAAGTCTTCATTTAAGGAGTTAACGAGAAATACAGTATCCACGTTTGCTGCAATAATTTGTTCTTCGGCCGTCCCCCCTGCCGATTTTCTTGAAAACTTACTTTTTCGCGGTAATACGGTAATAATTGTACCCTTTCCTTCCTCAGCACGAGGCTTAATGGCGACCCAATCACCAACCGCTGGGAAATCTTCCCGTGATATTGCCTGAAAGCTGAACTTACCTGTTACTTCACATAATAATTCACCAAGTTCCGTCCACACTCGGTACATCTGCTTATGCTCAAGTGCCACGCGGCCAAGGATTAAATCCTCATCTCTGTTGATTTGAGCAAATTCTTTTGTTTCTATGTCAGTTAAACCAATTGATAATAAATTCATTCTTATTCCTCCAGCGAATTTTTTTGAAAAATAAAAAACCATAGGCACGCACAGCCCATGGTTTGATTCGCATAAGGAAATAAGGTAATAAAATCCTAAATAGAAAATTTACGGGCTGTGCAAACAATATTCAAATAATTGATTTTCTTCGTATTTTCAATTAACATTGCACGTCACCCGCTTTCAGACTTATTTGTAATCATTATATGTGTAAATTATCCATTTGTAAATAATAAATGGATATATTTCTAACGGGTAAGAAAAATAGACACCCACCTAATAAAACATGAATATCTTATGTTGTAAACGATTTGATAGGAGTTGCTCGTATGTCTGAAAAAAGAACCCATGCGGATTATCTTCAAAAGGCAGCCATGTATGATTTATTAGCACAGTTCTATAAATATTCAAATCCAGGCTTACACATGCATTTCTATTTAAAACACTATAAAAACATGAATAAAGCAATGGACATGATGCGTACTCATTCTCAAACCTACCAAGAAGAAGCAAAGATCCGCGTCCTTCATACCTCCCATGATGCCTCCAATGTTGATATTTATATAAATGGGAAACGGATGATCAGAGACCTGCCATTTAAAAATGTTAGTACGGATATTCCATTAAGGGCTGGTAAATACCATATTGATATATACCCCGCAGGAAACATGGTGGATAGTGTTTTAAATAAAAAAATTACCATGGAGCCGGGTAAATCCTATACACTGGCAACCATTGACCATGTCAAAAAAATGCGCCTTTTGATGTTTGAAAATCTACCCCAGGTGCCAGCAAATGAAGCCAAGGTCCGTTTCATCCACCTATCACCGGACACCCAGCCGCTTGATATTGCCGTTAAGGACAGGGATATAGTCTTTCCAAACCTTACCTATAAGCAGGCAACAGAATATTTAGCTCTAACACCGATGACCGTAGACCTCGAAGTAAGAGAAGCAGGCAGCGAGACCATTATCCTGCCTATCCCTCAGCTTCAATTCAGGGCCAATGAAAGCTGCACAATCGTATTTGTAGGGTTAACAAAAGATAAACCAGAATTTCAAATTATCAGTATTAAGGATTAATACCTTGGTTCCATTCAATCAGCATCGAAAAAATCCTACAAAAAAAGGTGCCTCAAATGACGAGGCACCTATTTTACAGGCACTAATAAAGAAAACGATATGTCATCTTTTTTCAGATCAAATTTGTTCGCTTTAATTTTAATATCACTCTTCAGCTTTAATTGCTGCATGTTTACATAGACAAGTTTGTCATTTGGTTTAATGTGTACTCCTTTTGGGAGCTTATAATTTTCATTAATAATAGTTAAAACATATGAAATCGGCAGGTTTAAACTGCCAATCGACATCGTTTTTTGCTTTAGGACCAAGTCGCCATTATTTAATGCCTCTGGTTCAAATGTTAATTTCATATTTAATTGTTCACTAAAAAACGGCAAGGTTCCGTATAGTTCCACTTCGTCCCCCAATAATACCCGATAAGCAATGGGAGAATCGGCAGCTTCCTGTTTTAGATAATGATTAATAAGCTTATTTAAATCAGATTTATTTGACTTCACATTAAATGTTACATGGTCGCCCACTGGAGCCTTCCATTTGCTGATTTCTTTATCTGCAGACGGAAACATAATCAATGATATGATAATAATAGCGGATAAAAGGTTGATTCCTAACAAGATTAGAAATCCAATCTTCCATTTATTTTTCATAAAAACTAATTCTCCTCTGTCGTCACCAGGAATGCTTTTTTCGCTAAATCAGGGATTACCCGTGCTTCCAAGGTCTCGTTTAATCTCTCGGCAATCAGTTCATAACCTTTGTCATTCGGATGGAAATTATCAGTAAACAAAAGATTTTCCTCTGTATTCAAAAACAAATCTTCAATCGGTACAAAATAGGCGTTAGGATAGTTAGCAACAACCGATTGACCAGCTTTATTCCAATCGGAAACAATCTCATCCATTTCTTTAATATCAGAAAACCATTTGGAAAACGGATTGTACAGCCCGACTAACACAATCGATGCGTGTGGGTTTTCTTGAACAATCGCCTCGAAAATTTGTATTAAATGTTGGCGGAAGGTTTCTTTTTCTTTTGTAAAAACAGGAAGCTGCAGATTGGTAAAGTTATCCTTTACTACCTTCATGATATCATTTCCGCCAATCGTAATAATGACCATGTCCGCTTTCTGTAAGTCTGCCTTCATTTCAGGTGTCTTCAGCCTTTTTAATAACTGCGTCGTTCGATTTCCCGTTATCCCATAATTAAAGAAATCCACCTGCTGGACGCCTTTTTCTTTTTCAAGCAATGTTTTTAAATATGGTAAATAACCGCCTTGATTCGTACTATCGCCGACACCTTGAGTTAAGGAATCGCCAGCAGACAGCACGGTGAAATTCCGCGGTACAAAATCAGCAGGAATCGGTTTAAAAACCTGGGTCGCTGCCTTCTTCTCCTGATGTAATGCCAACTGATCTGACTGACTGCAGGATGATAAACAAAATGTTGAGAGAATTAGAAGAGTGAAAAACCTTTTCATTTTTTATTCACCTGCCTTCTAAACTAATATTATTATAACACGACACCAATCATACAAAACAAAAATGTACTATATCATATTCTTGGATAAAAAAATAGACCCATTAATTGGTCTATTGTAATGCCTTGATATCACTGATAATTTCATCAAAAGGAACTTGTTCGTTCCCTTTATATGTTTTTTTTATGTTCCCGTCCTGATCGATTAGATAAAAATACGGTTGGTGCATGACATTACCCTCTGACACCTTTTTAACAATTGTTTTAAAGTTTTTCGGTGCATATTCTTCTATAAATTCTTGAGAATAGCCAGTTAGAAATGTCCAATTATTAAAGTCAACACCAAATTGATTGGCATAGCGGGTTAGCACTTCAGGTGTGTCTACCGTTGGATCCACACTAATGGAGACAAATTCCACATCCTTTAACCCTTCATCTTTCACCATTTTCTGTAATTTCATCAGATTGGAAGTCATCGGCGGGCATATATCTGGACAACTGGTAAAAATAAAGTTAGAAATCGTTATTTTACCCTTTAAATCTTTTAAGCCAAACGGCTTGTTATCCTGAGTGGTCGCGGAAAAATCCTTAACCGGCCAAGTAACCTCATTTTCAATTTTCTTTTGCCCACAGGCTGACACTAACAGGGTACAAATAACCAATAATAACCACAAAAACCGAAATTTCATCCTATCACCTGCATACTTTTCTTTTCTATTACGTGAATAGTCTAACAAACTTTTTAAAAAGAAGAAAGTATTCAAGCTTTAATCAATTACTCCTGTTTTTACTATCGTGTTTTGGACATGGACATCAAATTTAACATCCTTGTATTTATCTCTCCATTCCTTTTTAGTAAGCATTTTTCCGCGGTTATGTGCTATATATTCATTTCCGATCCCAATTGGATCGACTTTATTCTTTTGGAAAAAGATGAGTAACTTTTTTATTTCCTTTTCCATTTCCTTACCGACCACTTTTTCTATATACTCAATATTCGCCGGATTAGCTAGATCTAATGGCTCTGTAGCTTCTAACAACCTAGATTGGAGCTTTATTGCTACCTTAAAACGGAGATTTTTTTTATCAACCAATTTGATTTTTGTATTACTGCGAATATTATCAATATTAAGAAATAGTTTTTTGTAAACGGTCCTAAATGCATTTCCTTCTTGATTCATGATGAGCTTTTTAAATCGTGAACGGTCAAAACCCATTTCATGTGTCCCAGATTTAAATTTATCTGATAGGATTTTCAAATAAAAAATATTGTCCCCTTTTAATTCTGCCACTGTACGATCATCCTGAAAAAGAGCTACACCTGATAGAATAACATTCCCATTTTTAATCCTAAGAATCGGTAAAACTGGATCTTTTCCATGGTCATTGTAGCGATGATTAAATTCAAAAAGTGTCGGCAAAAGAAGCTGCTCACTTTCGACATTTTGTTTAATTAAATTATATAGATAGGTCCCAAGATCTATTTTTTGATTCTCTTTGTCCATATTCATAATCGTAGAAGCCTTACCATCTGTCACTGTTAAATAAACTGTATTCCCTATAGTAGGATCACGATTTAGGGCATCAACCAGTTGTACAATTCCTTTTTTCGCCAATTCCTTACTGTAAATGACACAGCGAAGCTGACCAGATACAAGCTTTTGGTCCGTTTCAAGATTCTGCTTTTGCCTTAGAGTCTTGCTCGTATTAGCTTCAACCGTAATAATCTCGGTCAAATTTTTTGCCAAAGGATCGAACTTATGGATAACCACTGTACCTCTAATATGATTTTCTTTTTCCAAATCGTATCCCACTGCCGTACTTAATCCCAACTTTTCTAATTGTTTTTTCTCGGCACACCCTGAAATCAACATGACACATGAAAAAAACGCTGCGAGCATTATCCATTTAAGCCGATTTAACATGCGATTTTTTCCTCCTTGCCAACCACTTCTTCAAGTAGACAATAATGGATAGAACGACAGGGTAACAAAAAGCCGCATAAAAACCAGCTTTTGCAACTAGATCGGTAACCATATTCATTTGATATCTGGCCTTAACGAAGAAGGATGCTCCAAAAGCCACAATTGCAATAATCCAAATCCCCATTTTTTGCGTCCTTTTTATGATTCTAGAAAATCCCTTTGATGATGCCCATAAGTAGAGACACAAATTAGGTAAAATAACGAGCATCCAAAAGGAGACGGCTATAAATTCAAATCTTTCAAGATTGGGAAGACGGACAATTTTTAACATCGATATCACTGGCCAAATGACCTTACTGAGGCCATCTTCTGCAAAAAAGACAATGGATATAAAAGTGACCAGTGTATAGGTAAACGTTGTGAAGAGATTCCCAATTTGGACATATAGAAGAGCGCGGTGTTTCTCCTTAACAAATGGATAAACAAACATGATTAATTCAAAACCCATAATCGAAAGCGATGTCCTTTGAATACCTTTTAACATGTGTTTAATGTCCACATTCATAATCGGATAAATATGTGTGAAGTCTGCATACCGCAACGGGACAAATAACACAAGGATGATCCATAAAGTCCCTATAACGGAGAGAAAAGAAACACCAACAATGACTCGAATGCCACCATGAACAGCATAAACGGCTAACAAAATTAGGATGAATGCTAGCTGCCAGGTTGGCAATTTGGGAAATATCCAAACCTGGACGATTTCGGTATAATTCATAAAAATCACGAAGAAGCAAGCTATTAAATAGATTATATAACCAAAACTGAGAAAATTACCCAGCCATTTTCCAAACACATCAACATGAATTCCATAAAAATCAGCACTGTCATACTGCCTTAACATCACGATCATGAACCACAAGATAACCGAGGTGAGAACTCCCGCAAAGAACACGACAATCCAGGCATCATGTTTCGTCTCTAAAAAGACAATTTTCGGCAGTCCCACAACCCCCACCCCTACTTGAACGGAGTGGATAATAAATATAAGTTGAAAAGCGTTAAACAGTAAACTTTCCTTCGGATGTAAATTCACTTTCATGTTTTTCGCTCCTATTCATCTACATCCTTTTTTTTCGCTTTTGGGGCTGAAAATCGTTGCACATCTATTGGGTGGTTCGTTATTGGTCGTTTCGAAAGATATTGGGTTGGCACCCGGAAGAAACTGTAGCCTAAGTCCTTCCATCTTAACGGATAGACAGGTGAAAGATAAGACCCACCCATCGTGTCCAATTTTAAGAGGTGAATGATGAAAAAACAAAAAGCAATCATGATACCGATTCCACCCAAAATTCCAGCTAAAATAATTATCGGAAAACGAACCATCCTTATCGCCGTACCCATTAAATAACTGGGAGTGGTAAAAGAGCCGAGCGCACTAAGGGCTATAATAATTATTAAGATATTGCTTGTGAACCCAGCGTCAACTGCCGCTTGTCCGATGACAATACCACCAACAATACCCATAGTTTGACCGACTTTGGTTGGCAGCCTCGCTCCTGCCTCTCGTAGGAGCTCAATAAAAAATTCAAGCAGAAGTGCCTCAAACACAGGTGGAAATGGTACATTCGCCCGAGATTGACCCAATGAAACAAGTAATGCGGATGGAATCACCTCGTAGGTTAGAACAGCTACATAAGCTGGTGTGAGGAGTACAGATAAGAAAGCTGCCAGTAACCGTAAAAATCGTAGACCAAGTCCCATATTCCAGCGCATATAAACATCTTCTGTGGATTCGAAAAAGGTAAAAAAAGGTGTTGGTCCATATAAGGCATCTGGACTCCTGTCCATTAGTACAACGACTTTTCCTCTCATTAAGGCAATTGTGACCCGATCGGGAAGCTCTGTTGTCACTAATTGCGGGAAAACGCTCCAACTATTATTTTCAATTAATTGACCAAGGACTGTAGCGCCGGCAACATGGTCAATCTCAAGTTGATTAATTTTCTCCCGAAATCCATTCACATGTTCTTCAGCTGCGATGTCTTTAATATAAATTAGCTTCACCTTGGATTTTGATCTTGTTCCAACCGTCAAATCTTCCATGCATAGGTTAGGATCTTTTATGTTGTGCCTTAAAATATTAATATTTCCAATCAGTGATTCTGTAAAAGCAATTTTCGGCCCATAAACAAGTGATTCCGTCTCAGCTTTTTCAATGCCCCTTTCAACCGTCTTACTTACATCAGCTTGTAATCCGTATGGCTGTCCTTCAACATAAATGTAAACCTTTCCTTCGA
This sequence comes from Neobacillus vireti, assembly GCF_001026695.1. Classification (GTDB taxonomy): domain Bacteria; phylum Bacillota; class Bacilli; order Bacillales; family Cytobacillaceae; genus Neobacillus; species Neobacillus vireti. The sequence continues at coordinate 474,651 of NZ_LDNB01000012.1, read as the reverse complement.
TAATTCCTGTGACGACCTCATCTAATTGATTAACTGCTGACAAATCTGATATAGGCAGTATTTGAGCAATTGCTTCGCAGGTCCATTCCAATTTTGCATTCTTTTGAATCGGAGCGATAATAAACTCATCTAGACCAGGTTTATAAACTAAGCTATCCATAAAACAAAAAACCAGCTTTTGCTTATCTTTTTTTAAGGTTCTATAGGTAAGTTCTGAACCGACCTTTAATTCGCTTTTTATTTGTTCCTTAAGTTCATCGATAATGAAACTATGAGCTTTTGACGGTTCTGTCGATTTTTTTCCTAGCAACCATTTAATCATTGGCAACACCTTTGAATATTAATTTCTTTTAGGATGACCAAAAATTTTACTTTTACCAAAAAAAAGACTGGATGGTGTCAGGCACCATCCAGTCTTGATATTCTTAATCAAAATAATACATTAAGGCAAGTGCACCCGGTCCGGTATGGGTGCTGACAATTGGGCCAGTGTAGTCAATTTCAATATCCTGAAACCCAGTTACTTCATATATTGCTTCTTTTATTTTTTTTGACAGCCCATATGCTTCAGCGTGAGCAATGCCGACACCGCGAATTGTTTTCCCTTTAACATCCTCTGCGAACTGCTTCGCCATAAATTTAACAACCTGTGAATGACTGCGCACCTTCGTAACCGGTGTATATTCTGCATCTTCAAGGGAAGCAATCGGTTTGATATTTAAAAGCGAGCCGATAAAGGCCTTTCCTTTGCCGATACGCCCGCCCTTTACAAGGTTCTCTAATGTATCCACCATTATGTATAATTTTGTAGACCTGCGGATTACCTCGATATGGTCGAGAATTTCATCCATGCTTTTCCCCTGTTCGGCAAGTACAGCCGCTTCCCTTACTTGAAACGAAAGGGCTTTCGAAATAAACTTGGAATCAACCACCGTTACCTTTGTCTCGGTCATTTGCGCAGCACTTTCTGCTGAGCGTACCGTTCCACTCAATTTGCCGGTCATATGAATGGATAGGACTTCATAGCCCTCTTCCCCAAGACGGTCATAAACTTCCAGAAAGGCGCCGGTGGATGGCTGTGAGCTTTTCGGCAGTTCCTTAGAGCTGTTCATATTTTCAATAAATTCAGCTGGTTCCAATTCAACCCGGTCTAAATAGGTTTCTCCATTTATCGTTATCGCTAAAGGAACAACAATAATGCCCAGCTTTTCAGCAGCTTCTTTTGATATATCCAATGTCGAATCGGTGACAATTTTTATTCTGCTCATACATTCACATCCCTAGGAATACTGCTTAGTATTATACAGGTTTCAGCCACTGAATGAAACACAATCTATCAGTCCCTTTAATAGTCAGGCTATTCGCAATGGTAAAATAAAAAGAGTACCGGAACACCCGATACTCGAAGGGAATTATGCGTTATTCTTTAGTTCTCCAACCTTAAATAATTGCTCATAATCCGGCCACTTCATGACCTTCTTCAAGTAATCTTTAAAGGAGTAACATTTTTTCGGAAATTTCTCCCGGCAAATCGACGTCAGAAACGTCTGTAAACGGACTTGGATCATAAATTTATACTTACTATCTTCCTCCAATACAGGAATCTCCATAACCTTAACCTTCTGTCCAACATTAGTTTTGAACTCTAGGCTTTTCAATAACAAAATATCAATCCTCTTTTTCACCCGTTTGACTATATTATACACCCAACGCACCCCGAAATGTGTCAAATTATGCTTGGTTTAGGAAAACTTTTGTGAATTTTTCACATCAAAAAACAGACCACAGTCTTTGGTCTGTCCTAGTCAAATGATTTAAATAAATAAGGGCTCATCTGCGGATCAGATTTCGGGTTAAATTGGGCATCACAGTTTTTGATTAAATACAATTGTGGTTTAATTCGTTTGCTGGACTCAGCATCATGGGGTCTTTCATGGGTGAGGTCATTGCTGCAGGTTGGGCAGGTCCATTTGTCTGAAATACTGCTGCTGAAGGATGGTTGATGGCATTTGGGGCAGGTCTTTTTGTACATCATTATCAGCTCCCGTTTATTGTATTTCTTTAAAAATTTATATGTCTCTTTTTAGACTAATAGAATAAAAGTCTTGATCATCGATCTACAATCAAGGCATTATTAAGCTTGTTTAGCTATTTTTCTACGCCTTGCAAGAACAAACTGAAAGATTGAACCTGTTAAAATCAAAGCGGCTCCAGCTACTATGATATTGAACATATTTGTACCGGTTTCAGGTAGTTTAGGACCATCTACTGGCAATAAGCCGCCTAACGTGCCTTCCACATAGAATTTAAATTCTACCTTACAGGTAAGCCCTTGGTACTGATTATCTAATTCTTCTGGTACTGCCACTTTAAAAAATAATTGTTCGGTGTTATTTTTTCCGATAAACCTAGGATCTAATTTGTTGAAATCCTGCATTTTTCCATCGAATAACACATTGTTTTTATCTGATACTATTAATTTCAGCTCTTTATAAAACTTATCAGATCCTTCTTTTAGTTTGCTAGAGAATAAATACTTTAAATCCTGTTTCCCTTTATTTTGAATTGTTAAGGTTCGTTCCGCCCAATCACCTGGCTTTAAATTAGATACATCAAATAAAACCTTTTCTGGCGAGGTAGCAATGTCTATGTCCTGCACCCCAGCAGCATAGGTTTTTTGAGAAAAGGGGACAAAGATGATAATTCCTACTAACAAAAAATAACAAACCAAGACAGTAACTACTTTTTTTTTATTCATAGTATCCTCCATTAGGAAGGGACTTCCTCTTAATAAAAGAAAATCCCTTCATATACGTTTTTAGCTAATAGATTTTTCTGTATCCTGTGAAGATGATTTATTATCCTTTTCTAGTTTAGAAATTGTTTTCCAGATGGTAAATACTGAATAAAGTAAAAGTAAAATACCAGGTAGGATTAATAAGAGCGCATTTCCTTGTTTGGACTTAGAAAATTCCGTAAAATAGCCTAGGTAGGGAATCGTAAAACCGGTAAACATCGCCACAACGTTCTCTGATAGAACAGGGTTCATATCTTCAGTCTTATTATTATCACCCTTAGTTCTATACATTACGGTTTCGCCATCTTTTATTACTTCCACAATCCTGTGTGTGATTAATTTGTTCTCTTCTTCCTTAAAAGTGATTACGTCATTTTTTTTGAACCTTTTCGTGTCAGCGGTAGGTTTCACTACAATTATTGACCCCGTCTTTATTCCAGGTTCCATCGATCCCGATAAGACCGTCTTTAATTGGTAACCAAATGCTTGCGGTTCTCCACCCGCTGCTTTCGAGGAAACAACAACAAATAGCATTAATACAAAAACTAATAATAAGATTACCGAAATTATGTTACTCATCCACTTTTTCACTGTTTTTACTTTCATATTCCTCTACCTTTCTATTTCAAAATTAACATATTATTTTTACAAAATTGAAGGTATTTTTACTTATATAAAATGAATTCCATTTGTTAATTACCTTCACTTGCAGAACCATCATCTGCAAACTTACTTAGGCTATGATTCTCTTCTGTTCCACTTTGTTTCGATTGATTTTGTTCATTTGATGGAGGCACTTCTTTAGAATCTTCGTTTGATGATTGTTGCGTTTTATCTTTAGTACCTTCGGTTGATTGATTCTTCTTATTTTCCGGAATAATTACTTCTTGTGTTTGAGAAGTGGATTTTTCCTCATTTTGAGACTTACTTGATGCTTGGCATTTGACAGTAATTGTTTCACTCCATAGCTCTTGCCTTGTTTCGTACTTATTAGCATGACCTGGGCGTTGTAATGCCTTAAATTTATAGTTACCAGGGTTGTTTACAGAATATTTAAGGATAGCTAATTCACCAGATTTAAGCGGCTCAATGTTTCCTTCGCCTATTTTTTGCCCATCCTTCGGATTTTTACTTTCATTGTAGAACACTTCAAACTGTGATTGACCTTTCATATCATTGCCAACATTTTGAATTGCAGCTGTAATTTCAACCACATCGCAATTAGTAATCATTTGGTCTTTCACCTTTTTGCTATTTTCATTTTCACCATTTTTAAACTTGAGTGAACTTTTATCCCAGAGTTCTTGCCATGTCCCCGCTGTAATGGCCCCACTTATTTGTGATGAGGAATTAAAGTATGCACCGGTATCAGAGGATAAATATCCAACTGTAAACAGCAGCAGATACCAAATTGCTAAGATTTGGGATGCTAGTTTAATTTTTTTATCTTTTTTCCCCAACCTTTTTAATCTCGAATATCTAATCCTAATCACTCCCCTCATCTCCTTGAAACTATTTAAATATATAATTACTATGTAAGAATCTTGTTTTTATTTTCTTCACCTTAGATAAAGTAATGGAAAATTTATTTAACGTGAAAAGAATAAATATTGATAGTACTTTAAAAGAAGGATGGGTATGGCCCCACCCTTCTTTTTTCTATATTATTTATTTTCTCCAGCAGTTTGCTGTGCGTCAAATTTCCATTCAAGTTGTAAGGATGCACCTTGGAATTCGTTTTGGTCTTTTCCGTTATCAACGAACTCAAATTTAACGTACATATTATCCTTTGTACCAGCATCTAATCCTGATTTTTCCCCACCTTGAATACCTAAGAAAGATGGGCTTTGGTTTTTAACTGCATCAGGACTCATATTTTTTAATTCATAAAGAGTTTTGCTAGCAATTACATTACTAGGTCCAAGGATAGAGCTCTTATCCTCATTTTTTAAGAAATGAACGATGATGTGCTTTCCGAAATCATCACCTTTTAAATTCGGACCGGAAACAGTATAGTTAGTATATAAATACACCTTTGAAATATCTAATGTACCGTTGTTTTCTAACTTAAACGTACGATTCATCCAGTCACCAGGCTTGATATTTTTCACATCAATAATTGTTGTTGGACTTGCTGCTAAATTTAATGTACCTGCTGTAAAGGCGTTGTTTGTTGTGGCAACGCTATTGAAGTAAGCATATGTACCTCCACCAATTAATGACAAACCTAATGCTGCTGATGCTACGCCTAAACCTAATTTCTTTTTAAGACTCATTTTTGTTTCCTCCTCTTATTCCCTGTTTTTTTGCTATAAGTTCGTGTCAGTGGTTTACTTTGTTCTCCTTAACGAACTTATAAGTTGAGTATAGGCCAAAACAACCAACTTGAAAAACCCCAAATATAGACAAATTTTCTTAATTAAGAACAATTTCAGGGCTTTTTCTCTAGTTTTCTCTAGTTTTCTTACTATTTTGTATTTTATAATGAATCTATTGTGCTTTATATTGAATGATAGAGTGTAAATTTTTTGCTTTACTATTAGGAGATGAGGGTGATGATTGGGGAACGGATCAAATATCTGCGGGAAAATAAGGGGTATTAGCTTACAGAGCTTGCGAAGCTGGCAAATGTTTCAAGTCTTATTTGAGCCAATTACAACGGGGCTTGCAATCAAATCCATCGATGCAATTTGTAAAAAAGGTGGCAATCCCCTTAGATGTCAGTATAGATTCCTTGTTAGACGATGAATCTATAAACTATGTGCTGGACAATGAGTGGAAGGCTTTAATACAGTCTGCTATAGAGAATGGCTTAAAAAAAATGCTTTCAGGGATTATCTTAATTACGTGAAATTTCAAGCTTGGATGGATGAAAGGAATAAAACTTAATTAAAAGTCCCCATTCCAACGAATTGAAATGGGGACTATTTTCGTTATTCACAGATTTAGATCTCGTAAGGTCTTTAGGCTTCGATTATTTCATCCTCTTCTTGCTGCAATTTTTTCAATCGCTTCCGATAAACAAATTTCGATAAGTTTATACTAATCTCATAAAGAAGCAGGAGCGGCAAAGTCACAACAAAATCAGACATAAAGTCCGGCGGTGTAATAACGACGGCAATTATGATAAGAACAAAATAGGCATATTTTCGAACTTTTGTTAAAAGATAGGGATTGATTATCCCAAGAGAAGTTAAAAACATGACCACTACTGGAAGTTCGAATAGCACCCCGAATGGGAGGGTCATATTCATGATAAAGCTAAAGTATCTCTCAGCTGTGAAGTTTGTGACGAACATATCTTGACCCATTTTCACCAAAAAGTCCAGAACCATCGGAAAAATAGCAAAATATCCGAAGGCAAGGCCTAGTAGAAATAAGAAAAATAATGCAGGTATATAGGATAGCGTAATTTTTCTCTCAATTGGTCTTAATGCCGGCTTAACGAACAACCATATTTGTAACGCTAAAACAGGGATCGTCCCTGCTACGGCAATTACTGTTGCCAGCATAAAATAAATCCACATAATATCACTCGGGCCGAGAACCATTAGTTTGGTATCACCGACAAACCATCGATAGATATCATCGACATAAATAAAACCGGCAATAAAGAAGACAACAAATGCTAGTGCCGATATAATAATCCGTTTGCGCAATTCCTCTAAATGATCAACTAAATTTAATTCTTTATCTTCCATGTAATCCCCTGCCAATTTCATAGGATGAAGATTAACACGTATTCACGTGTCTTATAGTTACAAATCTCGAGAAAAAAAGGTGTAAGACGCAAATCTTACACCTTATTTAGTCACATCTTTCTTTACTTCATCGATGTCTTTCATTACATCGTCCGTAAGTTCGCGAGTAGACTTTTTAAATTCCTTTAAAGTTTGTCCGAAAGCTTTTCCGATTTCCGGAAGTTTCTTCGGTCCAAAAATGATCAATGCAAGCGTTAAAATTAAAATTAATCCGGGTACTCCGATATTTGAAAACATGGATTAACATCCCCTTCAAAGTTTGTGTGTTTCTACTATGATTATAGTATCGAAAATTCATTTTGGGTTAATTTTCTGGAATAATTCATAGTAAGTTCACAATATCCGTTAAAATTAACCTACCTGTGATGTTTAGCATTTCCCTTATAAAGCTCATTTAAATCTCTATAGACCAATTTATCAATAACCACAACTTAAGTCAATGTCCAATTGTTCTGCGTAATTTTTTTAAATATTTTGACAACTGGTCGTTTTTTGCATATAATTTGAACAATAGAAACATATACTAATGAAGATTTAAAACCCTATGGAATGGATGTGATGAGGATGGAATTTTCACTAAGCAGTTATGATGGAGCCCTCCCTGTTGAGATTACAATTGATGATGACAATGGAAGATACACCATTCGCAAAAGTGACCGAAGCGGCGAATACTTTAATAGCCCGATTGAATTAATTGCTTGGGTTAAAACCCACTTCCACGAGGAAGAGTTTTGCCATCCCCATGAATTCAGACGTATGCTTGCAAAATTAGCGGAATACGAATTAAATGGGACATATTTATAATATTGAAAAGAAAGCATCAGCATAAATTGCCGAGGCTTTCTTTTCGTTTACTTTGCTTTTCGTTGATATATCCGGAATTCATAATCATAAGGATTTTTTTCATTCTTTGTCCCTTTTTCAGAGGATTTGAGCTCCCAGTTTTCAAGATCAAAAGCTGGAAAGAAAGTGTCCCCTGCAAATTCTTCATGAATAAGCGTGATGTAAAGACATTCTGCATAGGCAAATGTTTCTTTGAAAATTTCCGCCCCGCCGATGACAAAAATTTCTTCCTTTTGTTTACGGCTGTACTTGATAAACTCCTCCACTGAGTGAAAGACCGTACATCCCTCGGATTGATAGCCGTGCTTTCGGGTAATTACAATATTCTCCCTGCCAGGGAGCGCGCGGCCAATCGACTCATGCGTTTTTCTCCCCATCGCAATCGGATGCCCCATTGTCACCTTTTTAAAAAACTTTAAATCTTCTGGAAGATGCCAGGGGAGCTGATTATCCTTGCCGATTACTCTATTTTCATCCATAGCAACAATAAAGGATATCATACACTGACCACTCCTTTTATATGTGGATGTGGATCATATCCATCTAAGCTAAAATCTTCAAATTCAAATGAGAAAATATCCTTAACATTCGGATTGATGTTTAGAATCGGCAGTATCCGCGGTTCTCTTTTCATTTGCTCGTTAATTTGTTCAAGATGGTTTTGATAAATATGAACATCGCCAAACGCATGTATAAATTCTCCCGGCTTTAAGTCGCATACTTGAGCAATCATTAACGTTAACAGGGCATAAGAAGCGATGTTAAATGGAACTCCCAAGAATACATCTGCTGAGCGCTGGTAGAGCTGACAAGACAATTTCCCATCTGCCACATAAAATTGGAACAGGCAATGACAAGGAGGCAGCGCCATCTTATCAATTTCAGCTACGTTCCAGGAGTTGACAAGCAGTCTTCTTGAATTTGGATTTGTCTTGATTTGCTCAATTAATTCACTAATTTGATCAACCGTTTTCCCATCGGCCCCTGTCCAGGACCGCCATTGATGACCATAAATCGGCCCTAATTCACCGTTTTTATCTGCCCACTCATTCCAAATTCGGACACCATTTTCCTGCAGGTAGTGAACGTTCGTATCGCCTTTTAAAAACCAAAGCAACTCATAAATAATCGATTTTAAATGAAGCTTTTTAGTAGTAATTAGTGGAAAACCTTCTTCTAAATTAAATCTCATTTGATAACCAAAGGTACTGATTGTTCCCGTACCGGTCCGATCGCTCTTCACAGTACCCGTTTTTAACACATGCTCACATAATTGTAAATATTGCTTCACATCTGACACTCCCTTATCTGCAATTCATATCTATTAATTTTAGTGGAGTGGAGCTATTTATTCAATTGATATGAGAAAGTGGTCACCAATCAATAGAAAAAGCTGCAAAAAAGGCAGCTTTTTCGAAAAAAATTACACTTGCAACCCAAAGTTACGGCAAAGGGATGCTAGTCCACCTGCAAAGCCACTGCCAATCGCATTGAATTTCCAATCGCCGTTATGGCGGTAGAGCTCGCAGATCACTACAGCGGTTTCAACTGAAAAGTCCTCGCCAAGATCATATCTTAGAACCTCGCTGCCTGTTTCCTCATCAACTAAACGAACGAAGGCATTTGAGACTTGACCAAAGTTCTGGCTTCTTGCTTCGGCATCATGAATCGTAACCGTAATAGCAATCCGATGAACATGGGACGGAACCTTACTGAAATTGATCTTGATTTGTTCATCGTCACCCTCACCTTCGCCCGTCCGGTTATCCCCTGTATGTTCGACCGCACCTGAAGAATGAATTAAGTTATTGTAAAAAATGAAGTCCAAATCATTAATCACCCTGTTGTTTGCATCTGTTAAAAATGCGGATGCATCTAAATCAAAGTCATGTCCCCCGCTGTAGCGGTTGGTATCCCATCCAAGGCCGATAATTGCCCTTGTTAACCCAGGATTCGTTTTGGTTAAATCTACTCTTTGTCCTTTTGCTAAGTTAATACCCAAATTAATCACCCCATCAAGAACTTTTATATTTTTTTAGCTATAACTACGAACAATTTCACTAAGGCTGCCAGCTGTCGTGCCAGTACCTACGGCAGCGAACTTCCACTCATTGCCATGGCGGTATAATTCCCCAGCAACCAGGCAAGTTAGCCCGCCATAATTATCTGATAAATTATAATGGATCAGCTCTTGGTTATTGGTAGGATTAACAATCCTGATAAACGCATTTTGAATCATGCCGAAATGTTGTCTTCTTTTTACACAATCATAGATATTAACAACGAAAACAAGCTTTTGAATTCTTGATGGAACTTTACTTAAGTCGACGATGATTTGCTCGTCATCGCCGTCTCCATCCCCAGTCAAATTATCTCCAGTGTGCTGAACACTGCCATCATTGCTTCTTAAATTCGCAAAATAAATGACATCTTTATTGTTTTGGAGCTTATCATTTGCTCCTAACATGATAACAGAAGCATCACAGTCAATATTCGGAGCACTGCCACCGCCAAACAGTGCGCCAAAGAAACCGCCGCCGCCACCGCTTTGGACCGGATCCCAGCCTAGTCCTACCAAGATTTTAGATAGTCCCGGATTACTTTTCGTTAAATCAACTCGTTGACCTTTTTGCAAATTAATAGCCAATTCATCCACCCCAATTAAGAAATTTTATAGTAACTATGATTGTTTCAGCTTTTTAAAATTATCCTGCAGCTGTTCTAACCGTTTTGTGCCTTCAATTCTCATCCGTTTATTTTCTTCTTCAATTGCTCGTGTTTCCTGCATCCCTTTGATGATAATATTCCAAGATTCCTCGATTGTCTCGATTTTAATACTTGGACCGCCGGCAAGCCTTGCAATATCAGTACTTTGCTGCGAAATATTTTGAGCATTTTTAAGGAGCATTTCATTTGTCCTGCGGTCAAGCTCACTCATCGAATCAGCGACAAGCTTCTGCCTTTTTGCTGCCACGGCTTGAATTAAGCCATTTTTAAAAATTGGAATTGTCGTAACAAAAGCGGAATTGATTTTCCCAATTAGCTTTGTATTCCCTCTTTGCAGCAGGCGGATTTGCGGTGCTGTCTGCAAGGAAACCATTTTCGCCATTTCTAAATCATAAATCCGCTGTTCTAACAGCTCTATCGCATTCTTCAATGAATCCAATTGCATCGATGCTAGCTGATCACCTGAGGCAGTACGTGCCTCAAGCTGTGGAAGCTGAGTATTTTTTAGCTCCTCGACCTTGATTTCACCGGCAACAATGTATTTTTCCAGCGTCAAATAGTATTGATAGTTTTGTTCATACATTTGTTCAAGCATGGTTGTTGAGTCGACCATTTCATGCTGATATTTAGAAATTTCCACATATACCTTATCAATTTCCTGACCCATCGTTTGGTATTTTCCAAACAGCTTTTCTATCATTTTTTCGCCCTTATTAAAGAGCTTGCCAAAAATGCCGCCGGAGGTTTTCTGGAAATCCTTCGCATCGAATTTATCCATAATTCGGCCAAGGTGTTTAAGAAGTTCACCCGAATCTTCTACCTTTGTCGTCCGCATATTGCTCAAAATCTGATCGGAAAAACGCGATATTTGCACGGCAGGTTCTTTCCCAAACTCTAATACTTGAATTTGGTCGCGCTCATCAATCGTGCGGGCCAAATTTTGAATTTCCGGTTCCTTGCGAAGAGCAAGCTTGATGTCAGAAGCCTTTGTCTCCGTTAATTTGTCGTCCACGGCTGCAGGAGTTAAGCCATTTGATGGATTTGGCGATAGATTCACTTGTTAATCTCCCCTTAAATTTTTTAAGATTCCTTGAAAAAGCCCTTTTTTGAAAAGAGAGGGCTCTTTAAATTCCAATTCAAATACTATATCATCAAGCCAATGTTTATCATATAATTGGTCATCGAGGTAATTTTCGATATCATTATGACCTGGCGGATTGTAAAGTACGATATCAATACCGAACTGATTTAGCAGCAGCAGCAGCGCCGCATCCGATCTCGAAAGCATCCCCGATAATTCATTATTGTAAATAATTACTTTCGGGACATGCTGCGAATAGTCAAATCGTTCTAGCAATTGAATAATATTTTTTTGCATAAACATTGCCTGGGTAAAAAGATACATTTTCACATCTTCTAGACTTTCATTCGGTAAAGGCTTTAGTCCTGGTTTCTCGCAGATGCTTCTAACGGCATTGGCAATTCCTTTTTGCAGGCCAGCTGATAAAAATGAATAGGGCCAGTAGTGCGACCGCATCATATTTTCAGGGACAATTAAACCATCTCTGCCCAGTGCATTGCGATAATGAAAGCGGAAATCGCTCGTGCTTGCGATTGTCAGAGGGAGTTTACGAATCAGTAAACTATGCTCTAATTGGCTAAGCGCTTGCAGCCGTTCCCAGTATTCTTTTCGATTCCTGCTTACCCCTTGTACTTTAGCGAAAATCGTAGGAATTTTAACTTCCCCATTCCTCACTTCGAAATCAGGTCGAATCATCGCTATTTCTTTACAAAGAATAAACAGTTCATCATATGTTGTTTTTAACGTAATTGAAGAAGGCGTGTAATCCCTTAATTGCCAAGGTTTATAAAGGCCGGAACCTTCTTGGTTTAATATTGTTTCAATCTCTTTTGATGCCCGGTAAGCAACCGTTGTTTTCCTGGTCCGTTTTTCAGTAGGAAACGGTTCCGCAGGCAGGTTATTTTGGAATCGATGCGTGAAAACGGGCTCATCAATTATTCCTGCTAAAATATCCTTACCTTCGGGATGAAAAATAACAATATCGCAGCCAAGCTTGCTTAAATAAAATAAAAAATATTGATGGCTCTTCTTAAAGTCACCGTACCACAAAAATTTCGGCATCGCTTTTTGCGGGTCAGCCGTCTCCAATTGTGGCTGCAAATGGTTGATGGACCACTTAACAAGATCAACGAGAACTCTTCTCAGCTCTTGGTTTTTCAACCCGTCAGTTTCGATTTTTGTGTACAATTCAAGCGTTGCAATCATCGCTTCTCTTAATTTACGATGGATTACAGGTACACTTGACTTTAACAAAAGCTGCTCCCCGTCAAGAAAAGCAGTAAAACGGTTAATCGACAGCTTCTGTTCTTGATTAATGTTAAATACTTTTTGAATTGCTTGAAAGTGGGCGTTGTTGATAGTTTTATCAAGTGACTCCTCACTTAGCAAATGCAGATTCCATTCTGCCGTATTATTAACATAATCATAAAGCTGGTTATAATAATCGTCCGTATCAATCGGTATTCCCAAAAACTTCCCCAGTACTTGCCCAATCTGAATGGTTCCATTTTCCAGCGAATAATTTGGCCGTTCTGGCAATGGCTTTTTCAGCATACCAGACCAGTTTTCATTGGAAAGGGCCCCTACAGGACGGACGCTCAATTGATTTAATGGTGGATACATTCATAATCCCTTCCCTCTGAAAGCGAAAGCTTATTTTCAAGACTGTTAGTTAAATTATGTAAAGGTACCTTATCATCATATCACAGTTACCAAAAGTGTTCATTTGTTTATACGAAAGTCAGCTAAAAATGTTTCGTTATTTTAGGTTATTTGATCATTTTTCACCTTTCTCCTTGTCCTTACATACTAATGGAGTATCCAAACTAAAGTAGGTGACTTGAATGAGATTTTTATATAAGCGCCCGAAGATGGAGCTCATTGATAAGGAAATAAATTCCTTATTGGAAATTATGACCTCTGATGCGTTTATTTATCTTGATCTTTTTGTAATCAGTTTAGTTTTCACGCTGCTGCTCTCCCCAGTGCTGCAATCAATATCCGTTTCAATTCTATTCTTTTTTGTCAGCTTCGCAGCTTTTTTCAGCCTATATTTTTTTGTGTTCAACCGGTTGGTTAAAAAGAACTAGATTTTATGGGAATCAATTTTAAAAACTGGTGAAGAATTTCTTCACCTGCATCCACACCCTTATTCAGCGTAAATGTAAGGCCATTTGTATTTTCCAAATTCGTTAGTTCGCCATGTCTTGGCACAAAACGATATTGGCAGTTCTGCAGGAAGTCCCAATCAAGGATGGAGTCGCCTGCTCCCGCTATCGCCTTCGTCCCCTCAAGCTTACAAATAAATTCAAGGGCATCTCCTTTACTGATTGCTCGCGGGATAAAGTACAGCTTCCTTCCTTGCAAGGAAATCCTCCAGCCATATTTTAACACTAATTCATTGAGGACTTTCCTATCAAACAGAGAAGGCTGACTATTTAAGATATAATAAAAAAACAGCTTCTCTGCCTGCTTCTTTTGCCCATCAAAATGAAATCCTTCTCTTTGTATAATCGCTAGTAATTCATCTTGTTGGACCGACTCAGTATGCAAACGGGCAAAAATATGCTCCGTCCATTCTTCCATTGGCACACCTTGATTGAGAATAACAGCTCCATTTGAAGTAATTGCATATTTAATCGGAATGTCGTGAGCGAAAATCACGAATCGCTTAAATTGCTCGGTTGTTCTCGTTGTAACGGGGACAAATAAACTTTGCCGGGCCAGTTCTTCTAACGCGATGAAAGAGGCTTCTGTCATATAAGCAACCCAGTTGTTATCTTTTTTCTCAACGGGTTTCAGCTCAGCACCCCCAGCATTACCAAGCTCTTGGATTGCCCGTTTCGAATACATTAATGTGCGGTCAAGGTCAGATGCAAAAATCATTCTTGCTTCTCCTTCACCGATTTGATTAAGCCGCAGCACAAATAGTTCAAATTAGGATAAGGAATCACTTCAACCCCTTTTTCTTCGGCCAGCATAAGGATGTGTTTGACAAAAGGGCTTGATGGGTCCCGCATTAATATCTTCCACGGAACCCGGCGGAGAAGAACCCTAGTCGTCTCTCCGACGCCAGGCTTGATAAAGTGTGTGCTTTCAATCGCGAATTCAGCTTGGATTCTCTTTACATCTTCCATTCCTAAAAAACCTGTTTCGATTTTCTCTTGGCTCATTTGCGAAGCTATTTCCGCAGCCTCCTCAGCAATAAAGGGAAACTCACAAGAAATCATATCAATGAATTCATTGGAAACATCGTCTGGAAACAAATCGCGGTAAAATTTAGCCCCGTGAAAATCATCCTTGCCGATGTATTTATCATTTAAAACCGTCCGGCTCACAAGCCCGGAGACAGTCGAGTTTAAACAAGCACTTGGGATTAAAAAGTCTTCCCTTGTTCCGTAAAGGGTCGTACAGTAGCCTGGATCGGCAATGACAGCGAGCGTATCATCAAGTTTAATCTGATATTTTTGTTCAAAATCCTGGCAGGCATTTGTTAACTCAATCGAAATGGCCCCTTTTCCTGTCCAGCCATCGACAAATTGAATAGTTCCATTTGGATGCTTGTCAATAATATAGTGTAGCGCGTTTTCGTCAATTCCCCTGTCGCGAATGATGGAAATACTATAATGCGGCAATGACACATTGTAGCGCATTTTTAAGTATCTCTTAATCAAGATTCCTACAGGCGTCCCGGCACGGGCAAGGGAAACAAGAATTGCATTTTTCCCTTTTAATTGATAGATTTGTTCGGCCACAATTCCTACACATACCGCCACTTTTTGTTTGTACTCCATCAATGTTTTCCAAAATAAATCGACATACTCTTTTGGAGGCTGATACTCAATCGGCAAGGATTCACTATAATGACCGCCAGATTGGATTTGTAATTCCCGATTAACAGCGGAATCTTCCAGCTGAATATCACTTAAATCCTTTAATAGAAAAAGCACGTCACTCTCATGGTACGTTCCAATATTCGCAGGTTTGTTGATTGTATTTTGCAAGTTATTCACCTCTGACTTTTGAAAAATAGACGAGCTTTATCGACCTAATTTCAAATTTTTCTAGTTCCTTTAGCAATGGCTGCATATTCTCATAATCTACTTCTCTTTCGAAAAAGACAAATATTTCATCGTAATGACCTGGGGGGATATTATAAACAAAGTGTGTGATCACCGGATCCTCTGGATTTGGAAAGGCCCCCCCAAACCGCGCACCATATCCTTCTTTGTTTTCAACATATATTGGGCTTCTCGTTGTTGATTGATAGTAAATCCCGCTGCCCATCTGAGCGGCTAATCTCATTGGAAGGTACATAAATTCCCCTGTTCCAAGACACAGGGTTTTTCCACCCGTTCTGCTTTGTTTTAAAACGAAAGCTGCTGCAGAAACCTTATCATCAAGGGCGATGTTTTCATGACTTCTTAGACCAAACCGTCCCGTCTCTTTGATATACGCTGCCTTGTTTAACGGATTAATAGATGCGCCCGGGGTCGCTGTAAAAAAATCAGCCAGCTGCAGTAATTCAACTGACGACTCCTTACTCTCGTTCCATTCAGCTCTTTTCGTCGGATTCTCAATTTCTTTCAGCTGCTTCACGTGCACCTGGCCAGATAAAAGACTTACTACATGAATTTTTATTCCAAGAGCTTCCTCAAGGCGGGAGAATTCAGCTTGATTTTCTTCAGAACGCCAATCCAAAATGCTTACTACCGTATAAACGCGCCTTGGAAATTTGGCATGAATGGACTGGATAATATTTATCGCTGATTTTCCTGTTGTCATTTCATCGTCAACAATAATGATTTCTCGGTCATTATCAAGTATTTCCAGTGGAATATAACAGCGATGCGAGGTCGCGTGAGAATGCTCTTCTTCAAAAGTAATCACGGGTTTTCCATTTATGAGCTCTTCTCTAGTTGTATGAAAATAGGCAGCAGCTTGAAAGCAATCAAAGAAGGCATGGCCAAGGGCGGTTGCCGTTTCAGCAAAACCAATGATAACAGGATGGACATCTTTCGGAATAAAGGAAAAACTATCGCAGGCTTCACCGTTTGTAAATGAAGACAGCAGGCTCTCCTTTTTTTCACACTCTATGCCCTTTACTGATTCTAAAAATCTAGCGGCCAATAATGCCCCTGTTAACAGCCCTTTATTTGGATTAATCGGCAAATGTTTTCCAAGCACTTTACTGACAAACAAAAACGAGCGCTTCTTATTAATGCGAGCCGCCATTGTAAACAACTCTTCAATAGGCAGATGATACGGATTTGCAGCTATCTCAAGCTCCGTTTCAATCGAATCAAGGATATTATACGTATACTTCTTGTTTGATAAGGTCAATGTTTGTGAATTCTTCATGCAGCACCCCGTAAAGCTTTGATTTTAAGATTATTCTCTTGGCCCAATAATAATGCGGCTTGATTTCGTTCATTTTATTCGCAAAATCACTTTTCATTACGCCAATATTTCCATTGGCGGCATTTATGATATTACTGGCATCGATATATTCCTCATAGGAAACGACATTGAGTGCCTGCACGATTTTTATATGGGAGGGATGGATAATCGTTTTCCCAGTTAAACCGTTTGCAATATCCATCAGTATTTCCTGAATCAACCCATCTACGTTTTCATCTATCAATTTGGTCCTCCATTTTAATCCCTCAACCCCGTACCGTTCACGAAACGGTGTTTGCCGAAGCTGAGGCTTCAACATCCTCTTTTTCGCTGAAAAGTATTCCCAAACGGGTCCGGAAACCACATATGGACTATCAAACCGTTGAAAGACATTAACAATGTCGGAAATGCAATCTCTTAAAACCGCAATATCATAAACCGTCGTATCCGCACTCCTGCGAATCCCATATAAGCCACAAAAGTCTGTTGCCCCAATCCGCACATTTAAAATATTTTCCTTGTAACGATCAAGAAGATGCTTTATATTCATTAATTCTTCCATTCTTGTTTCTTTTTGAATAACCTTAGCTGTCTCCAGGATCGGCATCGCATAAAAAGGATGCTGCTCCGAATGAATCCGCAAAACCTCGTGCAGCATCTCTTCCCCAATACCTTCCGTAAACTTAGGAAGCACCACCCCAGTAAGAAGCTTTGTCGCATCTCCTAATTGTTCGATTATCCGTTTAAATTGCTCAAGGCTACGGATACGGACAAACATTAATGGCAAATCTTCAATACCTAAAAATCCCTTGTTCAATTCTCCTGATAATTTTACCAGTTCATCAATCAGCAGTGTTTCAGCACCCAGAACTTCGTTGTCACCAACAGCATCTTCCAGGTCAATGGCAAGGGATGTTAAGCCTTCATGCTTCTTCGAAAGAATTTCCTGATGAATATTCGGCCGGGTCGCCGGCATATAAAGGGTTGCCCCCAATCCGTAGGACAAAAGCTCCCGGTTTGAAAATTTATTAAAGTCTTGCGGCTTTTGATAGAAAAATTTAGCTAAATCTTCTTCATAGAAATATGTAAAAAAATTCATCTTTTCGTTCTTCTCCTCTGTAAAGGGTAAAAAAGAAAGGAAACGGACTTTCGTCAGCTCCCCTTTTAAAACAAAATTTTATAAATGATTTTCTTTGCTTCCTTCTTTTTTCTTATTCATAAAGTGGACGATAAAAGTTGCCGCAAATGTTACAAGTAAAATGAGGAAGAAATGCAGCGATTCTAATTCAAAACCGATTGCAGGAAGGCTGAGTAACATCTTTGCGGAAATGATAAGTATTAAGATATATGCCGTTGTTTCAAGTTCAGGGACTCTATCAATTAACGTAAGAAATACCCCTGCAACACCACGCATCATTAATACGCCGAGGACTCCACCAACAAATAAAACCCAGATTTGGTCGCTGACACCAAAAGCGGCAAGAACACTGTCAACTGAAAAGGCAATATCCATTAGTTCAACAGCAACAATCGTTCCCCAGAAGGTGCCAAATAAACGAATCAGTAAACCTCCTTGGTTCATACCTTTTGCATCTTCTTCCTCGTCATCCGTGCCCGCTTTACGCTTATCGATGAAATATTTTATCGATAACCATGCCAAGTATGCTGCTCCAAGTGCTTTAATGAGCCAAAACTTAATGAGGTAAACTCCGATTCCGATTGCGAGAAATCGGAAGAAGTATGCACCCAGCAAACCATAAAATAGAGCTTTTTTCCTCTTTTTAGGCGGCAAGTGCTTGACCATTACTGCTAATACCAGTGCATTATCAGCCGAAAGCAGTCCTTCTAAAATAATCAGGGTACCAATTAGTCCCCAGCTGACTGGATCGGTTAATACCTGTGCCCAATGATCCCAATCAAAGAATAATGCATATGTTTCCAATATATGATTTAAAACTGACATTAAATGAATTCCTCCTAGATGTATACATTTTCTCTAAAAAGACCCATTCACTATTGGGCCTCATCATTTTCTAATTATTAACCTATTGATAGGCCAAAATCCGTTGCGAGCGCTGCTAATCCGCCTTGATAACCGCTGCCGATGGCACTGAACTTCCACTCGCCATTATGGCGGTATAATTCACCGGCAATAATAGCCGTTTCAATTGAGAAATCCTCGCCTAAATCATATCGGATTAGTTCTTCACCATTAGCTTCATTGTAAATTCGAGCATAGGCATTTGAGACCTGTCCAAAGTTTTGATTTCTGCTTTCAGCATCATGAATCGTAATCGTAATAGCAATTCGCTGGACATTAGCAGGAACGGCTGAAAGATTAACCTTTACTGCTTCATCATCTCCATCGCCGGCACCTGTTCGATTATCCCCAGTATGTACAACGGCTCCGTTAGCCGCTTGTGGATTATTGTAGAAAACAAAGTCTGTTTCATTGGTAACCTTTCCGTTTTCCCCTAAAAGGAATACAGAAGAATCAAGATCAAAATCATGTCCTCCATCATATTTATTCGTATCCCAGCCAAGGCCGACAACCACATTCACCAACCCTGGATTTGTTTTTGTTAAATCTACTTTTTGGCCTTTTGATAAACTTACTGCCATTTCTTCATTCCTCCAAATTAGGTAATAGTCTATTTACGAGTCTCTGATAAAAAGGTTTCATTCTATAATAAATTTTTTCATATCGCTTCGCAAATTCAACCACTAACTCATCCATTTTGGCGGTGTATTTTTTGCCCAATAAATCGCCCCAAGCTCATGATGGTTTTGGAAATCATCATGATAGGTATGATAATGAAAATTAAACCAGTATCCCGCTTTAGGTGGATTATCTCGTCTAACATGAAATCGTAAAATATCTTTTCCTGTTTCACCATTTTTTATATTAAAAATTTTTTCAGAATGTCCAGAACCAGGCTGCTCAGTTATCGTTAGATTTTTTAAATTTTCTTCAGGGAATTGCGCTGCCGTTTCGTCAACTGCTTTTTCTATATTTGGCAAAATAACCTCACGAAATTCATTTTCAATTACTGGCTTTATTCTAGTGCCAAACTTTTGATAGGACTGATTTTCTGCCTGTTTGATTAAATTTTCGATAAACTTATCTCTATCAAACTCTGATTCTTCTAAAAATGCAGTAGTCGACGATAGACTGCGTTCAGTTGCTGATGCTTCAAAGGCATCTCTGTCGCTCGGTTTCTCTACATTAACGTTATTCATTAGCTGTGTTGGTGTAACAAGACCAAAGGTTAAAGCGGAAACCACTACAAATAATGATTTACGGAGCCATTTGTTCATTTTTCATTCCCCTTTATTCTATTGAACTTTAATTGTCAATTTGGGTTACTTTAAAAATATTATACTTCTTTTTTTGTAAAAATGAAAAAAAACAGTTTGGAATATTTTTATAATTTCCGTTTTCTTAAACTAGATAGAATATTTGAGAATAAAAAAAAGATGTCAAATGACATCCTTTTTAGCAGTTTGTTTCGAAAGCACCGAGTAGATTCTGCATCACTGTTTCCATTGGCATTCCCTCAATATCATGGCGCGGGATAAAATGAACTACTTTTTTATCCTTTATTAAGGCCATTGATGGCGATGAAGGCTCAATACCTTCAAAATACTCGCGCATTTTAGCAGTTGCTTCTTTATCCTGGCCGGCGAAAACCGTCACAAGATGATCCGGTTTTTTCGCACTGTTTAAAACAGCCTGTGTTGCTGCAGGACGGGCTAATCCGGCGGCACAGCCGCACACGGAATTCACAACAACAAGTGTTGTTCCGCTTGTCTTTTCGATGAACTCCTCAACAGCTTCAGGAGTTGTCAGCTCCGCAAAACCAGCTCTTGTTAACTCTTCGCGCATCGGTAAAACCATTTGTTTCATATATTCTTCATAAGCATTAGACATATTTCATCACTCCATTTCTTCCATTTTAGGATACTAAATCATTTGTTATTTGACCACTTAATTGTCTGTTTTTCTTGATTCTGTCATCTGCTTCCAGACTGAACCTTTGGCTTCCCCGCCGCCTTCAATACGTTCAATCGCCATTTTCACCTGCAAACTTACTTCAAATTCAGGGTCATTTTCGGCAGCTTTTAAAGCGGCAAGCACCTTTTCATCCCCTACTTCGTAGAGGAACATCGCTGCCCGCCAGCGGACCAATTTGCTGGAATCTTTTAGTGATTTGGCCATTTCATCAGCGGCTTCTTGGAAGCCTAAATCGGATAAACAATCACCTGCAGTTCTGCGGACTGTTACGGTTTTATCCATTAATGCCTTATATAAATAGGGCAGGACTTCTTTCTCTTTTATCATACCAAGATAGACGGTTGCTAATCTGCGAATCGAAGGCTTTTCATCCGATAAAGCTTTCTCGAGGATAGGCAAATCCTCAAGTTCTGGATCGTCCATTTGCTCAAGGAGCTGATAACGAATCTGCCACTCTGGGTTTTGTAAATCGGCAAGCGATACTTTTCTGCGCGTCCGTTTCGGTTTCTGGTCAGAAACCGCCCAGTCTGTCTGGGCTTTTGTGACAAGTGCTTCAAGACGTTCTTTTGGATAAGCCGCAATTAATTCCTCGACAACCTCCTGCCCAATTTGCTCAAAATCTCCATAGCGGACACCTTGATTCTGCCATTTCCTCAAAAGAATATAATTATCTTCTGGCAGCTGCGCCCGCTCCCTTGCCTTTAAAAAGGTTTCCGGCATGCCAAACCGCCGCTCAGTAAAGCTGTCTGTGAGTTTTACTTGAAGCGGAATATCCTTAAATAGTTGGATTTCGACCTTTATTTCACCATAATGTTCATCCACTATTTCGGCACTGGCAACATCGGACGCTTTTTCACCAAAAGCTTGACGGACTTTCGCTAACAATTCCTTCCAATCATATTTTGCGTTTCGTTCAGCTGCAAGAAAATCGGCTACATGGTAAACCCCTTTAATTCCCTCAATTTGTAAAATTGATTGAATTACGGCTGGTGCATCCATAGCTGTATCTTTTTTATAATTATGGCTTTTTCCCATTGGCAATTCTTGGTCTAAAATAATTTTCATCGTATTCGGACTTGGAGTCGGTTCAATTGCTTTAATTTTCAATACCATCACCTAATTCTTTTGATTTCTCCCTCAAGTTTAACACATTGGCGAGGGTACATTCATTGGGGATGCTCGGCGTCGATTTGTTTGCTCCCTACTCATTTTCAGCCAATTCAGCCAGATAACTCCAGCGTTCAATTAAATGTTCGAGCGTTTCATTCAACACCGCTTCTTGTTTCATCAAATCTTGTGCTTTCGTGAAATCACTGCCCGCATTTCCCATTTCAACTGCAATTTCTTCAAGCCGTGCTTCTGTTTTTACAATAATCTCGTCAATTTCACTCCACTCTTTTTTCTCCTTAAACGTCATTTTTTTCTTCTTTTCTTTTTCTGGTGCTTTCGATGGCTGACTTGAAACGGTTACTGGTTTTTGCCGTTCTGTTTCCGTTTCTTTTTCAAGAAATTCCGTGTAATTTCCATAGAAAGAAGTAATGACTCCTTCACCTAGTAAAACAAGGAGCTGTTCCGCCACCTTATCAAGAAAATAGCGATCATGGGAAACAGTTATCACGACTCCAGGGAAGTCTTCAAGATAATCCTCCAGAACGGTTAAGGTTTGTGTATCCAAATCATTGGTAGGCTCGTCCAGCAGGAGGACATTAGGTGCCGTCATTAACAGCTTCAATAAATAGAGCCGGCGTTTTTCACCGCCAGAAAGCTTACGAATCGGCGTTCCATGTGTAAACGATGGAAAGAGAAAACGTTCAAGCATTTGAGCAGCCGAAATCGTTTTCCCATCGGAGGTTTCAACAATCTCTGCTGTTTCTTTAATGTATTCAATCATTCTCATGTTTTCATCCATGTCTTCGCTTTCTTGCGTATAATAAGCAATCTTCACCGTTTGTCCCATGATGTATTCACCAGCATCAAGTGAAATCTTCTTCGCAAGAATATTTAATAAGGTTGATTTCCCTGTTCCATTGCGGCCGATAATTCCAATCCGATCCCCCGGCTTAACGAGTAAATCAAAGTGATGTAAGATGGTTTTCTCACCATACTGTTTCGAAGCATCCTTCAATTCAAAAACCTGCTTGCCGAGCCTGCTCCCATTTAATGAAATATCCAGTTTCTCACTAGCAGGCTTCCCGCTTGAAAGCTTGTCGTCTAATTCATCGAATCGCTGAATCCGCGCCTTTTGCTTTGTTGTTCTTGCTTTGGCACCGCGTCTCATCCATTCAAGTTCTCGTCTGAACAGATTTTTTCTTTTTTCAAAGGTGGCTGCCTCATTTTCCTCACGAATCGCTTTCGCTTCAATGAATGCCGCATAATTTCCCTTGTAGCTATATAAATGTCCGCCATCTAATTCAAACATGCGATTCGCAACCCGGTCCAAAAAGTAGCGGTCATGGGTAACCAATAAAATCGACCCGTTATATCTGCTTAAATAATCTTCGAGCCACTTAACGGAATCAAAGTCAAGATGGTTCGTCGGCTCGTCTAAGATGAGTAAATCAGGCTCGGCAATTAATACTTGCGCAAGGGCAACCCGCTTTTTTTGCCCGCCGGATAGCTCGCCGATTTTTTGACTAAAATCTTCAATCCCCAATTTCGTTAAAATCGATTGGGCATTTGTGCTAACATCCCAGCCATTAAGGGCATCCATTTGCTTTTGTAATTGAAAAAGTTCTTCCTGAATTTTCACAGCATTTGGATTGCTATTTAGCTGTAATAACGTTTGTTCATATTCACGCATCAGCTTTAAAATCGGCGCTTCACCATGAAAGACTTGTTCAAGAACCGTTTTCTTAGCATCAAGCTCCGGCTGTTGGTCTAAAAAAGCGATTGAATAGTCTTTTGCTGTGATAATCTTACCGTCATCAGGAGTGTCCAAGCCAGCAATGATTTTTAATAGTGAGGATTTTCCGGTGCCATTAATTCCGATTAAGCCGACACGCTCTTTTTCGCTGATTGTAAAAGAAATATCATTAAAGAGCTGTTTCTCCCCGTACGTTTTCGAAATATTTTCAACTGTGAGCATTTTCATGATTCTTGTCCATCCCATTCTTGGTAAAATTGTTCTAAGAAGTCCAGCATCATTTGCTGTCGGCTCTCCGCCATTTTTTTGGCTGCTTCTGTATTCAGTAATTCTTTTAATTTTAGCAGTTTTTCATAGAAATGATGGATGCTTGTTGATTTACCATTTCGATATTCTTCCATGCTCATTTCTTCTCTGACATTAATATTCGGATCATAAATGAGCTGGCCTTTTTTCCCCCCATAAGCAAATGTCCGGGCAATTCCTATTGCTCCGATCGCATCCAAACGGTCAGCATCCTGAACGATTTTTGCCTCAACAGATCCAAGAGCCATTTTTCGTCCGCCTTTATATGAGATCGATTCGATAATTTGAATGATGTGGTTTTTGACCCCGTCTGCTAATTCGATTGTTTGAAAAAAAGAATCGAGCTTTGCCCTGCCTTTTTCAGCACTTTCATTTAATTTTTCATCTGGTATGTCATGGAGAAGGGATGCCATTTCTATAATAAACGGGTCTCCTGCCTTTTCTTTCTTGCCGATAGATAAGGCATTGCGCCGAACCCGGTCAACATGGTACCAATCATGACCGGTGGCTTCTTCACCAAGTTCATTCCGAACATACACTTCTGTTATTTCTATGAGTTGATTTGTCATTATCGAACACCTGCCTTTATCCCTGCTATTTTAGCATGAATAACAAATAAAAAATAACCCCAGTACTTCGAGGTTATTTTTTGGTTGTTATTTCAAGCCATTATGCCAGCTGATCCCGAGGGTGTTTTCTCCTGCGTGCACGCCAATGACCGCCCCTAATGGACAGCAGATGACTTTCAACTCTGGAAATTGTTCTTCGAGTTCTGCTTTCAATGCAGCGGCTGGTGATTCATGTAAACCGTACAGGATATACACTTCCTTTAGCTTATATTTCTCGTAGGATATCCTGAAGTAATCAAGGATTTTTTCTTTCGCCTTTTTCTCGCTTCTTACCTTTTCTTTCACAGACAGGGCTCCGTCTTCAATCGAAATAATTGGTTTTACATTTAGCATGCTGCCTAGAAAGAATTGCAGCCCTGACATTCTCCCGCCGCGATGAAGCTGCTCCAAGCTGCCAACAAGAACATAAGTCTCATTTGTGTCTCTGATTGTTTCAAGTTCTGACATTATCGATTCTAAACTATGACCTGCTCTTTGTAATTCCATTCCTTTTTTTAGTAAAGCTGACATTGGATATGTTAGGATTTTTGAATCAAACGTTGTGACTGGAATCTCGACAAGCTTCGCAGCTTGCTCGCTTGAGGAAACCGTTCCGCTTAGTTTTTCCGATAATAGGATAGCAGCCACTTGGTCATATTCTATTGAAAGTTGATTATATAATGTTTGAAAGGCTCCTACAGATGGCTGTGAGGTTTTTGGCGGATTTTTTAGATGCTTTAATCGTTCAAATAACTGGGAGGGAGTTAGATCAATCCCATCAGAAAATTCCTCTCCATCAAGTAAAATTGTTAATGGAATCGTATATATATCAGGATGATTTCTTAATTCCTCATCTAAGAATGCAGTACTATCGGTAACCCAAGCGGTTTTAACCACCGGCAATCTCTCCTTATTTTCAATATTGGTACCTACTATTAATAGTAACTATAATTTTTAGAATTGTAAATATTATACACAAAAAAAACAGGGCCGATTTACAATCCGGCTCTGCACAAGGTTATATCTAATTATAATAGTGCTCCAATTCCTGTATGGTTGTAGTCATGACCTCGGTCATTTCCACCAAATCATCCAATTGGTCTTCACCAATCAATCGACCAAATTCTACTGTTATGACATTTGAAACCTTTTTTTCAATTTCCAAGGGATTATAGTGCACAGCCATCGTTATTTTTCTAGTTACTCCCCATACATTCAATAGGATATCCTCTATTGCATGATACTCCATTTTTCCGTGTTGTTGTTCAAGGAAAAATTGCAATTTCACATGACATCCTGCAAGCTGTCCTGAAAGGGAGCTTGGGATTAGCTCCGCTGCTAAATTCACAAGCTTCGCTTCCATCTCAATGACAGCTGTGATAGAACTGTTGGGTAATTGAAAGGATACGTTAAACCGACGCGACATTTTCGCCATATTGATGAGATCGTTTCGATCGATAATGACAATGTCACCGCTGCTATCCTTATCATAAAGCGCACCTTCAATAACCACCTTCATATTATCAAAGGCTGTTGGATCAAACATATATTATTTCTCCTTTAGAAAAGCCCAACCGCATTCCCGTTTTCATCGACATCCATTTTTAAGGCTGCCGGTTTTTTAGGCAGGCCAGGCATTGTCATGACCTCTCCTGTTAACGCCACAATAAACCCCGCCCCAATCGATGGTTTAAACTCTCTGACCGTTACGGTGAAATCTGTTGGTCTTCCAAGCTTTGTTGGGTCATCGGACAAGGAATATTGTGATTTGGCCATACAAACAGCTAAATTAGACCAGCCGAACTTTTCAAAATCAAGTAATTGTTTTTTCGCCTTCGAGGAAAACTCAACATCCTTGCCGCCATATACCTTTTGAACAATCGTTCTAACCTTTTGTTCAATCGAATCAGATAAGTCGTATAACGGATGGAACTTGTTTTCTTCTTTTTCAATGACAGCTAAAAGCTCTTCAGCAAGTTTAATGCCGCCTGCTCCGCCTTTTTCCCAAACTTCGGTTAAAGCGACGGCAACATTTTCCCTTCGACACCATTCTAATAATGTTTGAACCTCTAATTCTGTATCGGTAATAAACTTGTTAATCGCAACCACAACGGGAAGTCCAAAGCTTTTAATGGTTTCAATATGTTTTTGCAGGTTGGCAAATCCAAGTGTCAATGAGGCAATATTTTCTTTTGCCAATTCGGTTTTTGGAACGCCGCCATGCATTTTTAAAGCTCGAATGGTCGCAACAACCACAACTGCTTCCGGTTTAATTCCGGCACTCCTAGCTTTAATATGTAAAAACTTCTCGGCACCTAAATCGGCCCCAAAGCCGCCTTCAGTGATGACATAGTCCGCAAGTTTTGCTGCTGCGGTTGTCGCAATTACACTGTTGCAGCCATGAGCAATATTCGCAAACGGGCCGCCGTGTATAAGAGCCGGCGTGTGCTCTATTGTTTGAACGAGATTTGGTTTAACTGCGTCCTTTAACAATAATGTTAATGCGCCTTCGACACCAAGATCACCGACGGTAACTGGTTCCTTTTTATCATTATAGGCAACAACCATTCGCGATAATCGTAATTTCAAATCCTTTAAATCTGCAGCTAAACATAAGACCGCCATAATTTCCGATGCCACGGTGATATCAAAGCCATCTTCTCTTGGAACACCTTGAAGCGGGCCGCCAAGTCCGATAATCACTTTTCTTAAGGCACGATCATTTAAATCAACTGCCCGTTTCCAGACGATGCGCCGTTGATCGATATTCAGTTCATTTCCTTGCTGGAGATGATTGTCCATTAAGGCTGCGAGGGCATTATTGGCAGTCGTAATCGCATGAAGATCCCCCGTAAAATGCAGGTTTATATCTTCCATCGGCAGGACTTGTGAATAGCCCCCTCCTGTTGCTCCGCCTTTAATTCCCATAGTCGGACCTAATGATGGTTCACGCATAGCAATCATTGCCTTTTTCCCAATCCGAGTGAAAGCATCCGCTAGCCCCACTGTTACCGTCGATTTTCCCTCACCTGCAGGAGTAGGATTTATCGAGGTGACAAGAATAATTTTTCCACTTTCTTTCGTTTTTATTTTAGCTAGTACTTCATTAGAAAGTTTCGCCTTATATTTTCCAAAAAGCTCGAGGTCATCCTCTGTTAAACCAATTTTTTTAGCAATTTCTACAATTGGTTTCATCGTTGATGCTTGTGCAATTTCAATGTCTGACTTAAAAGATGTTTTCATAGCCACATTAATCCCCCACATTCAACATTTTGAATTTAAACTACCCCTTCATTGTATCAAAAAAGGGGTTCCAATCCGATGATTAAATATGAACAAATTATTATCTTTTCTGAATTAATAATAATGTTTATAATGTAAATATCGAATTTTTGTGCTATTCATTGACTTTTATCTGGACAGCGTTGTATTAATGAATGTAACATTTTGAATTACACATTAGAAGAGGGGGATGATCACTTGCCAATTAACATTCCAAAACTTTTACCTGCCCGGGAGGTCCTTGAGCAGGAAAATATTTTTATCATGGACGATGAACGAGCGGTTAGCCAGGACATAAGACCTTTAAATATCCTTATTTTAAATTTAATGCCCGAAAAGGAAAAGGCAGAGACACAGCTATTAAGATTATTAGGAAATACACCCTTACAGGTAAATGTCATGTTTTTGAAAACCGATTCCTATGAATCTACGCATACTAGTAAACAGCATCTGGAGCAATTTTATACCACGTTCTCAACCATCAAAAATCAGCAATTTGATGGGATGATTATTACAGGTGCACCAGTTGAGCTTCTTGAATTCGATCAAGTGAAATATTGGAGCGAATTAAAAGAAATTATGGACTGGACCAACAAAAACGTGACCTCAACCTTACATATTTGCTGGGGAGCACAGGCTTCACTTTACTATCATTACGGAATTGGTAAATTTGAGCTGCAGCGGAAATGTTCCGGCATATATGCGCACCGAATTTTCGAACATAATGATTTTTTAATGCGCGGCTTTGACGACCATTTCTATGCGCCCCATTCCCGCTATACGGATGTATCAATTAAAGCGATTTTGAATAACCCAGAATTAAAATTATTGGCCGCCTCAGAGGATGCTGGAGCCTTGTTGATTGCTTCTCGAAATCGAAAGCATGTAATGATAACTGGACATTTGGAATATGAATCTGATTCACTCGCACAGGAATATGAAAGAGATTTAAACAAAGGCTTGGAGATTCATATGCCGGAAAATTACTTTCCAAATAACGACCCTGCACAGCCGCCGATTAATCGCTGGCGGTCCCACGGCCACCTGTTCTTTTCCAACTGGCTCAATTATTATGTATATCAGGAAACACCCTATTCTTGGGGGCAAAAATAAGCATCGGAGGAACCTCTTCGATGCTTGTTTTTTTGTTTTCCTTCCCTTTTTGTTTATTCTTCATACAATAAAGGAATAATAAAAGAGAAAAGGGGGATTTCAATTGGAAACAATCACAGGTGTTCATCGAAACCATTTTGGAGACATCATCAGCTTTGTCACGTCCGAAGGCCGGATTATTTCTTATCGAAAGGCATTAGCAGAGACAGAGAATGGCTTCATCCAAGGTGTCCAGTCTTCCGAGGATTCAGACGGGAATCTTTCGTTATTGCCAGAAACCGACCAATCCTTTGACCATTACCCGAATTTATTTTAAAAGCACCCAGCCATTTTTCGCTAGGTGCTTCTTTTTTATACCTGTTCTTGCTCGTTTTGTTTTTGGATTTCTTTCAACGCCTTAATCCGGCTCTCGTCTTCTTCAAAAAACTGAACAAGATCACCAATACGATCAATTGAATCCCAGCTTAAATGATGCTCAATGCCTTCAACATCATGATAAATATTTTCGTCTTTTACACCGATAATTTTTAAAAACTCCTCTAACAAATCATGTCTAAATACTAGGCGCTTGCCAATCTTTTTACCTTTAGATGTTAACACAAGTCCCCGATATTTCTCGTATACTAAATATTCATCTTTATCCAGTTTCTGAACCATTTTTGTTACTGAGGAGGGATGTACTGACAGGGCTTCGGCAATATCCGACACTCGTGCGTATCCTTTTTCTTCAATCAAAATATATATTTGTTCGATATAATCTTCCATACTAGGTGTTGGCATCCCGTACCCTCCATTGTCCATCATCACTAAAAACCATTTTTGCGGCGCTCCGCCTCTTGTCCATACAAAGTTTACTATAGAAAAAATGGAGTGACAAGGCTGATTATCATTCAGGAGACACCTTACCTGGAATTATTTCGCTGCTCCTCGGCGAATAAAAACCTGACTCTAAGTTCCTGTTCATCAAGAAAAAGCCTTGCATTAAAGGTTTTATCCTTGTTTGTAAACCCTTCGATCACATCTGTTTTTCCTTCTGTAAGAAGCAATTTTATATTTTTCTGGGTAATATTTTTCCCGAGAATTTTTTTTGAAATCGTAAAATTACATTGATTTTTTTGGTAATTGGAACAACCATAGAAACTCCCTTTGTCGACGACTGACCCGTCGCATTTTTTACATGGTCCCAGCTTTGTATATGACTGTCTCTTTGTTTTTTGCCTGCTTGGAGCAAAATTTTCGCGGACTTCGTTCGAAAAAGACCAATTAGCAGCTTGACCAATACTTGACGAAATTAAATGGATGACCATCCTTTGGGTTTGCTCCATGAATTGCTTTGGTGCAGCAGACCCTTCTGATATTTCCTTCAATTTCTGCTCCCACTTTGCTGTCATTTCTGGAGACGCGAGGATTTCTTGACCAATTGCCCCTATCAAAATTTTTGCCTTTGCCGTCGCATACACTAAATTCTTTTTGACATCAATGTATAAGCGGTCTTTCAGCATCGTGATAATACCTGCCCTTGTTGCCTCTGTGCCGAGACCTTCAGTCCTTGTCAATATTTTCTCGAGCTCTTTATCATCAATATGCTTGCCTGCTGTTTTCATTAACGTAATCAATTGACCCTCTGTATAGCGCTTTGGCGGCTGTGTCTGACTTTCTTTGACCTCCACTTTTTCCGTCCGGCCTTGTTCCCCTTTTGACAGCATTGGGAGAGCCGGTACATCATCACGTTCCTTTGGATTCAGCACTTTTCTCCAGCCTTCTTCGATTTGCACCTTACCTTTCGAGATAAATGCAGCTCGTCCATCGACCAATGTAGTAACTGTCGTATATTCGGCAATCGCCTTATTGTAATGAGCAGCAATTAAACTAGTGACCACCAAATCATAAATGATTCGCTCGTCAGGGCTAAGCCTATCAACCTTTGGAATTTGTTCAGTTGGGATAATCGCATAGTGGTCGGTAACTTTTTTTTCATTTACATATCGTTTATTATCCGCAATAGAGGTAAATGGCAACGGAAAGAAGTTTTGATAATCTTTAATCTGACTTAATTTGTTTAGAATCTCCGGGAAAGTAGCAGCTTCTTCCTTCGTTACGTAGCGTGAGTCCGAACGCGGGTAGGAGACGTTTCCTTTTTGATAGAGCTTCTGCAGGACATCCAGCGTTTTTTTCGGCGAGAATTTATACCGTTTATTTGCTTCTGCTTGTAAGGCTGATAAATTATATAAAAACGGCGGGAAAAATTCCTTTCGTTCTGAAAGAACTTCGCCTACCTCAGCAGGCTTTTCCCGGCAAAAAGCAGCTATCTTTTCTGCTAGTTCTTTTGTTTTTACGCGGGTTTCTCCGTCATTCTGCCATTTCCCGCTATATTTTTTACCATTGATTAAAAAATGAGCAAGTACCTCCCAAAACGGCTCTGCCTTAAAATTCTCTATTTCTAGTTCTCTTTTTACAATTAGCGCTAATGTAGGTGTCTGCACCCTCCCAACCGAAAAAACATCGGAAAATCCTTGTTTTTGAAGCAATAAACTATAAAGGCGTGACGCGTTCATGCCAACCACCCAGTCCGCACATGCCCTTGTGTAGGCTTCAAAATACAAACTCCTGGTTTCCTGCTCGTCTAACAGCTTTTTAAATCCTTCCCGGATGGCATTGGCTGTTAATGAGGAGATCCACAGTCTCTTCATCGGCTTACGGCATTTTGTTAACCTAAGGATATTGCGGATTATTAGTTCACCTTCACGGCCGGCATCGCCCGCATGAATAATTTCCGTCACTGCGGGGTTGGTAACCAATTTTTTGATGACCGCAAATTGTTTGGCTTTATCTTTTGTTACTTCGTACTCGAAGTGTTCCGGTATGATCGGCAAATTATCTAATGACCATTTCTTCCAGCCTGGCTGGTACTTTTCCGGTGAAACTAATTGACAGATATGACCAATTGCCCAGGTGACATAGGCACCTTTAAGAAAAACGTCATTTGGAAAAATTTCAATGAAACCATTTTGTTTTTTATGTTTAAAAATTGACGCTAGCGTTGAACCTTGATCTGGCTTTTCGGCAATAATTAATTTCATAACAATTGCTCCTCTTTTATATACTTCCCCGAATCCATTCTCCCATTTTGTCCTATTTCCGTAAAGAGATAAAACATCCCTTTCTTTATTGGGATTCTAAAATTTTGTTACTCCAAATTAAAGGCTGTATTAAAGAACATTGTTGATTTTAAACACAATGTTGATTGGAGTGGAAGGCGCGAGACTCCTGCGGGAGCAGCGGGACAGGTGAGACCCCGCAGGCGCTTCCGAGGAGGCTCACCGCCCGCCCCGCGAACCGCTCGCGCCTGGAACGGAAATCAACATTCACTTTTAACTCAGCCAAATTAAAAGAAAATTGATAATTTAACCAAAAAATGAGTTTTCAATCCTTGACTGTCCATTTCCATTATTGTATATTTAAAGCATCATGTAACCGAATTATTAATTTGATTTGTTACAGGATAATATTTATCTTTGACACTAACATTGGTGTCTTGAAAGGCTTAGGAGGAAGAAGTAAATGCAAAACGGTAAAGTAAAATGGTTTAACAATGAAAAAGGTTTTGGTTTTATCGAAGTTGAAGGCGGCGACGATGTATTCGTACACTTCAGCGCTATCACAGGCGACGGCTTCAAATCATTAGAAGAAGGTCAAGAAGTTTCTTTCGAAATCGTTGAAGGAAACCGTGGACCACAAGCAGCTAACGTAGTAAAACTATAATCCTAAATGATCACGACCAATCAAAGGCTGACAAGAAATTGTCAGCCTTTTTATGTTAGCTTTTCCCCATATTCTTGAAGCTTTTCCCCGACAGTGCATTGAGAAATGCAAAACCGGTGTGCCATTCTCCGCCCGCCTTCTTTTTTTAACTGTTGATGGAGAAAGCATCCATCACAGTATTGATTCATCAAGCTTTCAACTTGACCGAGCAGCTCTTTTCTGACTGAATTCTTCACTATTTAAGAACACCCCATATTTTATAAAATTAATGTTTTCGCAAAGATTTCTTTCCCCTCTAATGCTTGGGTGGCAAGTTTATCCGCTTCTTTATTTTCCTTTCTTGAAATAACAGTGTACTTAGCAACAAGTCCGAGTGTTTTCATTTTTTCCTCAATGCGGTCAAGCCAGCGATTAAGCGTTTCCTCATAACACGGCCAATCCCCTTCAAGCTGCTTTAAGACTACTTGTGAGTCCCCTTTAAATTCACATGATAAGTGATGGACACCCAAATCTTCTATAATATTTAGTGCATAATAAAAAGCAGCATATTCAGCCTCATTGTTCGTATCCATTTCATCAAAGCGTTCATTCGCGCGGATGCGGTATTTCTTCTTTCCTTGTTTATAAAAAAGGACAACGCCAAGCCCTGCCTGATTCGTTTCCTTTAGAAACCCTCCATCAAAGTAAACAGTAATTTCATGAGGGTCTTCCTCAATTTCGGTTAACAGTCTTTTCATTTCCTTTAAGATCCAAGAGGTCCCTTTTTCATCATAAAAATATAAATCTGACGCTTTTCCCGAACCCTCCAGTTCTTCCCCTATTTGAATAGCTGTTTCACCCGATACCCATTCAGACGAAAATTGAACCTTTTGATTATTTTTTAATTTATGATTCCACTCAAGCCTATATTTCATTGGTTTCAGCCTTTCATGAATGATTTCTGTTTATGCTAACATATATTCCTTTATATCATGCCCACTTAAGGATTAGAAAAAATAATTTCCTGCATACCTTTATTTATATATGGTAAACTTTCATTAGTACAAAAATGGAGGAAGCTAACATTGATTGAGGTGTACATCGACGGAGCAAGTGCAGGTAATCCTGGACGAAGTGGAGCGGGAATCTTTATTAAGGCATACGGCACTGTAGAAAAATATTCGATTCCGCTTGGAAATATGTCAAACCACGAGGCGGAATTTCATGCTTTTATTAACGGACTGAAGATTTGCCTTGAAAAGGGCTATGTCCATTCAATCGTTTCTTTTCGGACCGATTCGGAATTGGTCAGTAAATCTGTTGAAAAGGAATTTATCAAAAACAAATTATATGCTCCGTTACTTGAGGAAGCCTTACATTTAGCAGCCAAGATTGAGCTGTTTTTCATGAAGTGGATTCCAAGTGTGGAAAACAAGACTGCTGATGAATTAGCACGACTTGCCATTCAAAAAAATTCAAGCGAGGAGCCTAATAAGTCATCATGAAAAAACCTTTATTCGCTGATATAAGTTTACTTTTTGTTAAGGTTTTGAAAGCTAATTAAGAAAACTCCCGTAACGAAGGGAGTTTTTTGTTTTGTTTAAATCGCGAGTAATTCCTTTTCCATGACAAACTTTATTGCGTCTTTTCTTGTGGTTAACTTGTTTGAAATTAACGTTTCCAGTAATGCGACATAAAAACTGCCATCAAAGCGCCTTTGTGCCTTTAATGTCAGCTCAATCGCTGTATTAATCATTTCATCGGAAGCATTTGTGTAGTGTTTCCCAAAGTAAATAAAACCGATTGCATCTTCATCTAGTTGAAAGCCTTTTCCTTCCAAAAAGTGCAAATAATCCTCCACTGACCTCACTTACTTTACCATTCCTCTCCCCTACATTCTTAAAACATCCCATTAAAATCTTAACTTAAAATCCGCAAATTTCCTATCCTTTTTTGTACATAGGTGACCAATAACACCAATCAATGCTCCAAATAAAGCTCCGCCTGCCACTTCTTCAGGTTGATGTCCTAACATTTCTTTTAACTTTTTTGCGCCTTCCTGTTTAAATTCCAGGCTTTCTTCCTTTTGGATTTTTTCAATTAAGTCGTTCATCGAGTTGACCTTTAATGTGAGTTCTCCTGTTTGCCTGCGGATGCCTTGAGCATCATACATGACAATGAGCCCGTAGATAAGAGAGAGTGCAAAGTCAAAAGTGGGCAGTCCTCTTCTCAAGGCAATATATGTGGTAAGGGTAGTAACCCCAGCTGAATGTGAGCTAGGCATACCGCCTGTTCCAAAGAACAATTCCGGGCGCCATTCTTTCTTTTTAAGATAATGGATGGGGATTTTTAATCCTTGAGCAAGTCCAATGCTGATCAACGCTAAATAAACACCCTTGTTCATCATATCACCTCTACAGATTATTGTTCGAAATCTCGAGTTTTATTATTCCTCATGGAAATACTAGTTGTTAGGGGAGGTGAGATGTTAATGACCAACAAAAGCCAAAGAAACCGCGGTGTGAAAGCCCCAGGGGTAACTCCACAAGGGTATGGGCAAGATGCAGAATTTGCTGAGGAACCAAAAAGCAAGCTCGAAAATGCAGCGAAAAAGAAAAACACTAAGTAATTAACCGATAGTAAAAGGTTGTCCCGAACCCGAGACAACCTTTACCTTAGGATATAATGGCCTCGCCCAACGGCAGCAGCCGCTGCAAACCGCGAAGCTCCATTTCCATTAATTTATTTTCCGCTTTTTCTCTTTTAATACGAAGTCCAGCCTCTTCTAATGCGCAGCTAACCGGAACATCGCATTTTATTTCGGCGAGCATTCTCGATAGGTGCAGCATTTCTAAATCACGCTCAATTTTTGTCTTATTTGATTTTGATAATCGATCTAAGTTGGAGATAATCCCTTCTACATGTTCATATTCCTGCAAGAGCTTTAGCGCCGTCTTTTCGCCAATCCCCTTTACTCCAGGATAATTATCGCTTGGATCCCCCATTAAGGCTTTTAAATCAATCATCTGCCTTGGAGTGATTCCTTTTTCTTCAAAGAAAGTTTCTGGTGTGTGAACAAGGTAATTCCCGTAACCTTTTTTCAATAAAATGACGGAAATATTATCATCAAGGAGCTGCAGGATATCTTGATCACCAGTTAAAATCGACACATGAGCATAATCCTTTGTTTGCTTAGCGATTGTGCCAATGCAATCATCTGCTTCAAAACCAGCCAAGCCAATATTTGGGATATCAAACGATTCGACTACCTCTTTTACTAAATCAAATTGCGGGATGAGCTCGACTGGCGCCTCGCCGCGATTGCCTTTATAATCGGCGAATAACTCTGTGCGGAACGTTTTGCTTCCCATATCCCAGCAAACAGCGAGATGTGTCGGTTTAAATGAAGATACTGCTGTAAATAAATGCTTAACGAAACCATGGATTCCATTAGTAGGAATTCCTTTTGAATTTATCATAAATTGTCCTGACACTGCCGTGGCATAAAAAGCACGGAATAACAGGGCCATTCCATCAACAAGCATTAGTGAAGGTTTTTGATTTTCCAAGTTTCAGCCCCCTATTTTTTAATATCCTAAAAATACAACATGAATTCCATTATATCATAAGTTGGACCGGAATATTATTCGATTATATTTTCAGCATAGGAAATCCAATCGCTAAAGCTTCCCACATAAAGCTTTACCTTTTCATATCCAGCTTCCCTTAAGGCAAGAAAATTTGGCGTAGCGGTTACTCCTGAGCCGCAGTAAACAATTATTTTCTTATCGTGTTCTACTTCTGAAAATCTTTGTTTTTGTTCGACAGCTGGAATATATTGTCCATCTCTGAAACCTTCCATCCATGGTTTGTTAATCGCACCAGGGATATGACCTGCTTTCTTATCAATTGGTTCTTCCAAGCCAAGATATCGTTTTTCTTCACGTGAATCGATTAATATAGTGTCTTTCGGCTGATTTTTGACGATGTCCTTCACTTCTTCAGTGGCGGCGATTAAGTCAGCATTTAAGCTTGGATGGAATTTAACCCTTTCAAAGACAGGTATTTCTGTTGTCAGTGGATAATTTCCTTCGAGCCACCCTTTAAATCCTCCGTCAAGCACATACACATGCTCATGCCCCAGATACTGAAGGAGCCACCAAAAACGGCCGGCAAATGCACCCTCTCCATCATCATAGGCGATGACTGTTGTATCATTATTAATGCCTATTTTCTCAAGCTTCGTAACGAACTCTACTAAATCTGGCAACGGGTGTCTGCCACCATGATCACCAACAGATCCTGACAAATCTTGTTCTAGATCGAAATAGGAAGCGCCAGGAATATGACCTTCTCGATATTCTTCTTGCTTTTTTTGAGGAGCTGCTAAGGAAAACCGGCAATCAATTATTCTTACATTTGTTTCATTCAAGTTTTTCAATAACCATTCCTTGTTTTTAACATACCTCATCTAAAGTGCCCCCAATTATTTGGATTCTCCGGTAAGCTTTTGCTGTATATCAGTTAAGACTTGGAGTGAAACCCCGCCATCTAAGGCGGAAAGCAGGCTTAAATAAAAATCAGCTGACTGCTCATTCATTTGCATTAATAAACGATTAAATTCGTTCAACAATTCGTCTGCATAATGTTGTTTCAAACGACCCGCTTCCTGTTGTAAATAGTCGTCAGCAAGTGGCTGCAGAACGACCATAAGTTCATCACTCATGTTTTGTTTGTCATTTTTTTCAAAAAAAGATTTTGGATTTTTAAAATAAGACATTGATTTTGCGAACAACTGCTGCTTGGCATCTTTAAAGGCAATTGGGAAATCAATTTCTTCCCCCTTCCTTTTTTCGAATGCGGAAAAAGAAAGGTCTCGGTTGATTTCAAGAAGATTACGTATCAGACCTGATTGATAATCAGCCAACTGTTTTTCAACAAACCGGTCGATTCTTACAGTAGTGGCACGCATTTCTTGCGCAAAGTCAAAACCAAAACTTACTAGGAATTCGTCAAGTGCATTCTGGAGCGACTTTTTCAAATTGCGCCCATCATCCCTTAGGGTTGATGGGTTAAATGCCTCTTTAAAGAAATCGCTGTAACGCAAGAAGACCCTTTGCTTAATGTAATAGATTAGTTCTTCTGCCTCCTGGTTCATTCGTCCAAGTATTGCATCAGCATTTTGCTTTTCAAAGACGTGATTAAGTTCTGCCCTTTCCTTTTCAAACTCCGTTCGTTTTTGCTCTTTCACAACCTTATCTTCGCTTGAGCTTTGAATGAGTTTGGCTACTATTTCCCGAACACGCGTCAATTCCTTTTCTGCCGCTAAAATGGCCATTTCCGTTAAGTCATTAGAAATGAACTGATAAAAGGCCTGCTCAAACGCACTTAAGCCAGAATTAGCATTCAGATTTGGAGTGATCTTTTCTTTTAGGGCAAGCAGACTTGATAACGAATAAAGATGCGGATTTCTAATCCCATATTTAAGCAGCTGCTCTTCGACATATTCCACCACGGTCACTTTCTCGGCATCATTTTCAGCAAGGTCAATCGCATTGATCAGGAAAAACATTTTATCCATTTGAAAGGAATCCTTCACTCGGCCCAGCTGAATTAAAAATTCACGGTCTGCTTTTGAAAAGGCATGATTGTAATAAGTGACAAACAGGATTGCATCTGAGTTTTTAATATAATCAAAGGCAACGCCGGTATGACGAGCGTTAATGGAATCCGCCCCCGGGGTGTCAACAAGCGTGATTCCTTTTCGGGTTAACTCACAATCATAATAAAGTTCAATCCATTCAACGAAACAGGATTTTTCTTCCATCGCAACAAACTCGTGAAATTCGCTTAAATTTGTTTCCTTAACTGTCCCCAATGATGGCACATAGGTGGCTGAGCCTTTGTTAAATGCCTGCAAAAAGGCATAATGGGTCTTCTCGAACACACCTTCTTGCCCTTTTTCGAGCAGAATTTGACCGATGTTCTTTGCAGCCGCTGCGAAATCGCTGGCCTGTAAATCAAAAACCTTTAAGGAACGATTGACATCCTCAAGCATCGTATTTGATTCCTTAAACTTCACTAGAACGGTTCCATGCGGATGTTTGGCAGAAACTGGCTTAATTTTATTGATAGCGGCTGTTGTTGGATTGGGAGATACAGGCAGTACCCTTCCTCCCATCAGTGCATTGGCAAACGAAGATTTGCCGGCACTAAATGCCCCAAATAACGCTACTGTAAACCCCTTGTTTTCCAATCTTTCTGCTTTATCCACTAATTCTTTTGCAAGCTTTTGAAAACCTGGGAGATCTTTTATTAATGTTGAAGCATGATGAAGCTTCTCGGTTGTGTATTTCAAACGATCCTTTTCAGGCTGGATGTGATGTTTCGAATTTTCGACATTGACAGCTGCTTCAACCGATTTAGCCAAATTGTCTATTTTCTTGTCTATTTGGTTGGTTTTCCCTTGGAATTGAATGACTTCAAATTCCTCTTCCTCTTGTGCAAAAAGCCGATACACATCTTCCTTCAGACTTTCTGTTTGCATAAGCAGTTCATCAATCGTCTTTTCACGTAAGAATATCGTTTGTTCATGCATTTTTAACTCTGCTAATGCCTTTACATATCTCTCGATGTTGCTAAATTCCTGTTCATACCGGTCCTTTATGATTGCTGACTGGTCTTTTAAGGCGGCGAAAAAAGGCTCTTTAAATTCGGAAAGTTGTTTCCTGGCGATCCTTTTTATTTCATTGGCAACATCCTCTGTGTAATGGAGAACATAGTCACCGGTGACTCGAGCACCCGGCTTCACTGTATTTATTAACAAATCAACTGGAACGCTGATGGAAAAAGATTGTGCTAAACGAATCAGCTCTTCCTGGTCTAGTTCCGCTTCCTTGATCGTCCGAAGGAGATATTCACGTAAATGCCACTCAAGCTGTGACCTTGTTTTTTCAAGTAAATCTTGATAAAAACGATCTAAGCGCTTCTCCTTCTCCTCTTGGGTTTTTTGTTTGGTAAACAGAATGCCTATTTTAAATTCGGGTTGACAGCTTTCCAAAAAGCTTTCTGCTAATGCCCTTGTCTGGAATGGCAAGAGATAGGCATTTTTCATTATTTGGGCAATTTCAGTGTCAAATTCCTTTTCTTTTCCTGCTGTTCCTTCGTTTATTACTTGAAGATTGGCCGTGATATATTGATAATTCATTAATAATGCTTGTTTCTCCTGCTCGGTCAATTCATTTAGTAGTTCAATAATTGGACCCAACTTTTCTTCTTCCTGTTTATTTTCCTCGTTAAGATGGTCTTGGGTGATTTTTCTTAATGAAGAATAAATGGACGGAATTAACAATTCATCTTTAGCAGCTAACTTTTCCGCAATAAATCCTTGAAGTTCATTAATTTCATTCAGTGGGTGGTCTTTATGCTTTAATGACGTATAAAAAATCCTTGCCGGCTTTACCCCCCATGAGGCAAACGAATCGACAACACTGGTTTGAAAGTCAGAAAAACTTAATTCCTCATCCTTATGTTTATCGATTTGATTGATAACCAAATAAACCTCTTTCCCCGCCTCGGTCAATTCTTTTGTAAATAGAAAATTCAACTCTGCTTGGACGTGGTTATAGTCCATTACATAAAAAATCAGATCAGCGAGATGGATGGCTGATTCCGTTGCGATACGGTGGGCATCATCGGCTGAATCAATACCTGGTGTATCCATAATGACGGTATTAGCCGGTAAACGGGAATCGCTATGGCTAATCTCTACTTCTTCTATTAGGTCCCCGTCCTTGCAATAATTTTTGACTAATTCATAATCATAGGGTGCTAGATATAGCCTTGGCTTTTCATGTTTAAAAAACACTTTCGCGTAATCCTCACCGGATTTTACTTTCACTAGGTTAGCACTAGTTGGAATCGGACTGGATGGCAGTAAATTCTCACCAACCACTTGATTAATCATTGTCGATTTACCCGCAGAAAAATGACCGCAGAATGCAATCAGGAATTCTTTATTGTCTAATTTTTTTGCCAGCTGTTTTACCTTTTCAGCCTGCTCGCTATCTTGATGCTTGATTAAATAGTCATATATCGAAACAATTTTATGTTTTAGTGTTTTTATCGTTTCATTCTGATTGGCTGTTTGCACCATTTTTATTTATTCCCCTTAACAACGTAGTAATAATTTTTATTTTATACGATAATTCAAAATTTTCCTATCTTGACAGCGCTATTATTTTTAATTACAAAAAGGCCAAGGTATGCAACCTTGGCCTTATAAATAGGTTATTCGTTATTGGGTAACGTTTTTTAAGACGTGCTTCATGACAAATGCATAGATAATAATCGTTCCGCCAACAAACGCAAACGCCATATGTAACACCTTCCTTATCAGTCTACTTGAGAATGATTTTCATTATTGTCTTTATTTTAGCATGGCTGATAATCATTTTCAATATCCGCAGTGCATCTGTCACATTTATTTAACAATCCTGGGGATAAACCGATGGCAACCTCGAAAGACTTCATCATATTCCGTATACATACTAAGCGCTTTTTCTTCCTCAGGTATCCGGATTGACAGAATCATGAAGTTAAAAATTGTAAACAGCAGTGCCGTATAGAAGGCATTAAACAGCAACGGTACGACAAGCAGCTCCGTTGTGACAACAAAATAATTAGGGTGCTTTAATAAGCGGTATGGCCCTTTTCTGACTACCTGCGCATGCTTTAAGACAAGAATTTTCGTATTCCAATACTTCCCTAGTGAAGAAATGGCCCAGCCTCTCATGAACTGTGCAAGCATAAAAACAGCTAAAAATATTGGCCACACCGCTGATAGCCCGCGATTTAATAAAACCTTTTCTGTAGATAATGCGACGAAAAAGAGCAGGTGCATGAAGACCAAATACTTATAGTGCTTGTTACCAAATTCTATGGCTCCCTGCCGCTTCAGCCATTTTTCATTGCTTTTGGCGATAAAAAGTTCCACTACACGCTGAATAGCAATGAAAAGAATTAAGATAACAAATGGAAGAAGATTATTCATTTACACCCACCTCATAAGGAGTAATTCAGAGCTAAACCCCGGACCAAGCGCGGTTCCAAGTCCAATTGCCTCTTTCGGAATGTCCATCTCCATATATCTCCGCAGTACATAAAGAATAGTAGCCGAGGACATATTTCCAAACTGTTTTAACACCTCAAGTGATAGATCAGTCATGGAGGCAGGGATATCTAACGCCTTTACATATGCATCAATGACTTTTTTCCCGCCCGGATGGGCAATAAAGCAATCGATTTGTTCAATTTCGATTCCATGTTCATCTAAAAATCCTTTAACATTCGGCTTAAGCCAGCCTTCGACAATTTGGGGAATGTCACGAGAGAAAAGAACAAATAATCCTGTATTTCTTATTTCCCAGCCCATTACATCCAAAGAGTTAGGCATGAGGGTTGATTGGGTGGCGATGATGGAGGGTGACGACGCCTTCTTTCTAATATTATTATAGTTCACAGCATCGCCGCAAACTAAGGCGCAGGCAACCCCATCAGCAAACAGAGAAGTTCCAATCAAATTACTTTTCGAAAGGTCATCTTTCTGAAACGTCAGGCTGCAGAGTTCGACCGACAGGACAAGGACTTTGGCTTTAGGGTAGGCTTTGCAATATTCGTCAGCCCTTGATAATCCGGCTGCCCCTCCTGCACAGCCAAGCCCCCAAATCGGTATCCTTTTCGTATGTGGATTGAAAGGCAATTGATTCATAATTCGCGCTTCAATACTTGGTGTTGAAATACCGCTTGTAGATATGAAAAAAATCGCCTCTACCTCTTCATAAGGAATGGGTACTGTAAGAAAGTCTTGATTGTTTAAGCATTTGACAATCGCCTCTCTTCCAAGTGCAACAGCGGACTCTGTGTAAGCATGATTCTTCTCTTCAAAAGAATGATTTTCTTTAAACCATCCTAAACCTTTCACAAAATGTCTTTTTTCAATCTGTCCATTTTGGAAGGCTTTCAATAGTCTCTCAATATCTTTAAATGATTCAGCAAAAAGCTCTCTGGCAAAATGTGACGCTTGATCTTGGTTAATTTCAAATGGAGGAACAATCTCTGCAACTGAAATAATCGTAGGCATCATCATACTCCTTTATCAGTCTTGAGGGTATTTTTTCCAATTAACCAATAAATATTCATAAAGCTTAATAGACAAAAAAAGCTCCCCATTTAAGGGAAGCAAACGTTTTGAAGGTTGTTGTTGTTGTGCACTTAAATTATAGCGCGGATTTTACATCACATCATTACACAATCTTTTCCAATGCATTTTCAAAGGCACATCTGATTATTTTTCTGATTGTTTTTGAACCTCAATTTTTATTTTATTTTCTGCTACTAACCCGCAAATTTTACAGATTTCCGCTTCATTGTATAGAAGCCGGCATTTTTCACAATAATACTTCTCCACAAAGAACACACTCATTTCTAAAGATAAATATAACATTTATTCCTATCATATTTTTAATATTTCGAAATGTGACTATTCTTTTTTAAAAAAAGAATTCGAAGTATGTGAAGTATTTATCTATTACTTTTATCACACGTGAGGTGTGATTGTTCACACTTTATTCACATTTACCTAATGGTAATTGTGATATAAATCACTGTTGCATCAAGTTTTTATCATTACCATAGTAGATAACTAAGGAATGAACAATTTGTGAACTTACAAATTTAGTATTTTACTTTCACGATTGTTTTGTATGATGAAAGAGAACTCATTTAATTAATTTTCAATTTTCGGAGGGGAGTCTTGGGGATGGCAAAAACTGAACTGAATACAAAACAAAAAACAGAGATTGATGATCGCTCTTCACTCAAAGGGACATTAGCATCCGTTTTCTTTTTGGGAATCTTTATCATTGTCACATGGGTAAGTGTTTATTACCTATTCGTAGATCGTTTTTAACTTTTAAGGGGGGGAACAAATATGCACATGCATAAATTAGAAAGAATCTGGCTGATTTTCGGGACTAGCTGCCTGGTCATTTTTTTGACAGTCATTGGTGTTAGTGCCTTCTATCTTGGCAACAAGCCGCCAAGCTGCCTAACAACGGTTAATCCGGAAACTGTCGGTCAGGAAAAAC
Organism: Neobacillus vireti; assembly: GCF_001026695.1. Classification (GTDB taxonomy): domain Bacteria; phylum Bacillota; class Bacilli; order Bacillales; family Cytobacillaceae; genus Neobacillus; species Neobacillus vireti. The sequence goes on along the minus strand of NZ_LDNB01000012.1, from coordinate 430,967 downwards.
CATTTAATGAACCAGGCCTACACAAAGTGGATGGCAAAGATTGGGAATACGAATTAGTCTTTGTCGCATCTACGTTCTCATATAGCCCAGCACAAGTAGAAGTACCTCTAGGGGCAAAGGTAAAAGTTATTGCTACAACAAAAGATGTTATTCACGGTTTTGAAGTTGCCGGAACAAATATTAACATGATGCTTGAACCTGGATACATCAGTGAATATACAACAACATTTAACAAAGCAGGCGAATATTTAATTGTTTGTAACGAATACTGTGGTGCTGGACACCATTTAATGTACTCAAAGATTGAGGTGGTAAAATAATGGTTACTTCTACAGCTGCAAAAGTAAAAGTTGATCCTCGTGATGCGAAGCTTTCCATGGCACACTTTTTTGTTGCCTTTTCAGCGCTTGCTCTTGGCGGATTAATGGGTCTCCTGCAAACTCTTGTCCGATCAGGCAAATGGGAACTGCCATGGGGAATTGATTATTATCAAATCTTAACAGTACATGGTGTCTTAATGGGTCTTGTTTTAACTACTTTCTTTATTATGGGATTTCAATATGCTGCAGTAAGCAGAACAACAGGCGGACATTCGAATGCCGCTCGACGAACTGGCTGGATTGGCTTCTGGGTCATGTTAGTCGGTACATTAATGGCTGCTACGATGGTTTTACTTAAAGAAGCATCCGTACTTTATACATTTTATGCTCCGCTTAAAGCCCATTGGATTTTCTACTTAGGCTTAACCTTTGTGATTGTCGGAAGTTGGATTGACGGTGCTGCTCAAATCATGACGTACGCTAGATGGCGCAGGAACAATCCAGGAAAACCTAGTCCATTATTAAGCTTTATGGCTGTAATAAATACCGTTATGTGGATTATCGCAACTTTAGGTGTAGCCGCTACTGTTTTATTCCAATTGCTGCCTTGGTCACTTGGTTTAGTTCCTACAGTTAATGTTTTAGTCAGCCGGACATTGTTCTGGTATTTTGGTCACCCTTTAGTGTATTTCTGGTTACTGCCAGCCTACATGTGTTGGTATGCGATTATTCCTAAAATTATTGGCGGAAAAATTTTCTCAGATTCACTTGCACGCTTATCGTTTATTTTATTCCTGCTCTTCTCGATTCCGGTTGGTTTCCATCACCAATTAACAGAACCCGGAATTGACCCAGCTTGGAAATTCTTCCAGGTGATCCTAACTTTCATGGTTGTAATCCCATCATTAATGACGGCGTTCTCTTTATTCGCAACCTTCGAGAGATACGGACGCAGCAAGGGAGCAAGAGGTTTGTTTGGCTGGTTTAAGGTTCTTCCATGGGGCGATGCTCGCTTTATCGTTCCTTTTATTGGGATGGCTGCATTTATTCCTGCCGGTGCAGGTGGAATTATCAATGCTTCCAACCAAATGGACCAAGTCGTGCATAACACGATTTGGATTACCGGTCACTTCCATTTAACAGCAGCTACTTCTGTTGTGTTAACGTTCTTTGGAATTTCATACTGGTTGGTTCCGCATTTAACGGGAAGAAAATTAACAAAAGCAATGAATAAATTAGCGATTATTCAGGGATGGGTTTGGTTCATTGGCATGGCCTTCATGTCAGGGGCGATGCATTTCCAAGGGCTCCTAGGGGGACCAAGACGTTCTGCTTTCTCCACTTACGGCGGTTCCGAGCAAGCTGCTGAATGGATTCCTTACCAAATCGCTCAAGCAGTTGGCGGTACGATTTTATTCCTTGGTATTATTCTCGTGTTAATCATCTTTGTAAATCTAGCGTTCTTTGCTCCAAAAGGGGAAGAAGAATTCCCAGTTGCAGAAGCTGAAAACCTTGAAGAAAAAGCACCAATGGTGTTTGAAAACTGGAAATTATGGCTCGGCATTGCGGCAGCACTCATTCTTTTCGCATACACGATACCATTTATCGATATCATCCAAAACGCACCACCAGGCTCCAAAGGATTCCAGACTTGGAGTAAATGGTGACCTGATATAGAAAAGGCTTCAATCAAAGTCGATTGAAGCCTTTTCTTTTTGTATTTTACTAAAAGACCTTATAGGAAGATTAATCAGTAAGACAGATAATATGATGATTGTTGAGCCAATCCCTTGGACCACCCCAAAACCCTCTCCATAAAGTAAAACACTTAATAGCGTCGCGATAACTGGTTCGACCGTGGCGATAATAGCTGCTTTACTGCTGTCTATCCTCTCAAGCCCTTTTGTATAACATAAATATGCAATGACTGTTGGAAACAGCCCGAGGCCAATACCATATAAGAGTACGTCTCCGGAGGAAAGCACACTCCCCTTCTTCCACAGCCCTGTAATCGGAAATAAGGTAATCGCCGCTACAATAAACGTGTAAAGTGTAACCGTAAATGGCGAATATTTTTTTAAAGCAAATTTACCAAAAATACTATACAGTGCGTAGCCGAAACCAGCACCAAGCCCTGTTAGGAGACCTCCGGCGCTAACTGTAGCAGCATCTGTCACACTAAGTCCGGCAATCAATACGCAGCCTAGAATGGTTCCTGCCACCGAAATAAGTTTGACCGAATCCATTTTTTCCTTTAGAAAAAAATAGGATAATACGGTGACGAACGCCGGAGCAGTATACAATAATATCACGGCAATCGATAAATTCATTTGATTAATTGCAGAAAAATAGCACCAGTTAAATAAAACAATACTGCAGATACCCGTCCCAACAAATAGCGGTGCATCAGTAAAGCTTATTTTCAAATGGCTCCGGTATTTTAGGATTCCAATTAACGCTAATAAAACAGCTGCTGTCACAACTCTGACAGCAACTATTTCCATCGGGGTAAATCCAAGGCTCGTTAATTTTCTAACAAAAATAGCGATGATTCCCCATAACGCTGCACTTACGACGATTAGAACGACGGGAATGGTTTTCTTCAATTCAACAGATAAACCTTTCCGTATTTCTCATAAAGGTAATCAATTAAATATTTAGCATTTAAGCCTTCACCTGTCACATCGTTTAATATTTCGAGCGGCTTTTTCATTTTTCCAAAGCGATGGATTTTCTCTGTCAGCCATTCCTTGATTGGAAGTAAATCTCCTTCCGCTAATAATTGTTCAAAATTTGGGAGCTCCTCAAGCATTTTATGCTTAAATTGAGCCGCATACATATAACCCAAGGCATACGATGGAAAATAGCCAAAACTGCCGCCAGCCCAATGGACATCCTGGAGAACACCCTGAGCATCATTTTCAGGACGAATTCCTAAGTACTCTTCATACATATCATTCCAAATCTTAGGAAGATCCTTGACTTCGATTTCATCATTAAATAACCCTTTTTCAATTTCATAGCGAATGATGACATGGAGCGGGTAGGTTAATTCATCTGCTTCAATTCGAATGAAGGATGGCTTGGATTCATTAATCGCCCGGTAAAAATCTTCGATTTCTACTTGATCAAACTGACCGTCTGCATATGTTTTTAACAGTTCATAGTTGTTTTGCCAAAATGAAAAGCTTCTTCCTACGATATTTTCATAAAAAAGGGATTGTGATTCATGAATCCCCGTTGATGTTCCCGAGCAAAGCGGTGTCCCAATCAAGTCTTTGGAAACATTTTGTTCGTATAAGGCATGGCCGCCTTCATGAATCGTACCGAAAACAGCTGTCCGGAAATCATTTTCATCATACTTCGTTGTTACGCGGACATCACCAGGATTTAATCCGATGGCAAAAGGATGAACCGTTTCATCCAGTCTTCCTCCATTGAAGTTATAGCCCATTGTCTCAAGGATTTTTAAACTGAATTCGCGTTGATTTTCCTTTGGAAATTCCTTAAATAGAAAGTCTGTTTGAGGTTTATGAGCCGAATCTGCAATCTGCTTAACTAAGGGAACAATTTTTTCCCTTAGTTCACCAAATACTTGATCCAAAACTGCCATCGTCATACCTGGTTCATACATATCTAATAAGACATCATATTTATTTTCTTTATGCCCCCAATAGCTGACAAACTGTTTTGTCATTGCTACCAGCTTCTCTAAGTAAGGACTAAACAGGGCAAAATCTGCTTTTTCCTTTGCTTCCTCCCAAACACTTTCTGCTTTAGATTGGAGAATAACAAACTCCTTGTAGTCTTCAGCAGGAATTTTCTTATTTCGATCATATTCTTTTTTGCATTCTTCAAGAATTTTTCTAGTCGTTTCAGACATTTCTTGTTTCGTTAAGTTAGCTATGTATGCTGCCATTTCTTCAGATGTAGACATTTTAAAGACTTCGGATGATAACATACCAATCACTTCGGACCTTTGCCCCGCACCATCCTTAGGGGCTCCTGTTCTTAAGTCCCAATAAATTAATCCTAATGCTTCGTTATAGGCAGACATTTTTTTCACATATTCTAAGAACTCTTTTTCTAACTGTGTGACATCCATTGAAGTTCCCCCCTTTTTATATCCAAATTTTATCATACTTTTCAGAAAAGTAGAAAGGCGGAGAAGTAAAAAAGACAACAGAAATAAATTTCTGTTGTAAAATATATTTATAGGGAAAAGAGGATATTTCTTGGAAATTAAATATTCAAATAAAACGCTTAGAGAAAGTTAAGTGATTTAAGCTTTTATAACAAATCACAAATTACTTTTTGCTGATTGACACTTTCCAGGTTTCCGGACCCTCTTCTAGGTATTCCCAAGAAAATTGTTCAGGTCTTTCCATCATAAACTGATATAATAGCGGTCTTGGATCATGGTCATTCACAATCATCATCGTCTCGCCAGATGCTAGTTCGTCAAATCCGTTAAAGATGGTTGGATGCTTTTCGCGTGGCGGGAAATCTGGTACATTGATGACCTTTACATAAGTTTGCATTATTATCACTCCTATTAGTTTGTTAACTTCTCTTTTATTATAAGGAAACATCGTTACACACTTAGTGCGTGGAATCACACTTTTAAGATGATTTAGTTCATATAGGGGGTATGACCAATGCAGGAACTAATAGGAACTTGTAAATGCTGCGAAAAAGAAATCTTTTGTTTGGATGGCTTCTTTAATGGTGTAAAAACCAAAGAAAAAGAGAATTATTGCTTTGAATGCTATGAGAAATTGAGCAAAACAGATGAAAACCCGCAAAGCTGAGCTTTGCGGGTTTTACTTTTACTATCCACCTATCCTTCACATAGTGAAGAACCTCATTTCAGATCAGCACATTGCTGAATGTTTTTTCACAAAATTGTCACATTGAGAATTATTTTCAACAAAAATGATTTATCTATGATGGAGGTCACATTATCAGTGTGGAATCATAGCTAAAATGAAGCTAAATCGAATTACTAATATGAAGGTGATGTTAATGAAGCAAGAGGACATCAAGGGTTTTACCTAATCAACTGTGAGGCGTTGCAACAGGAGCTTATCTATTAAAGCCATAAAAAATATGAGGAGATGTTACCAGATGGAACAGAGAATCATTGAACTTGACGTACGCGATGATTTAAAAAGTAAAATAGAACCTTTTCAAAAAATTATGGAGGCTATGAAAGAGCTCGGAGCAAATGATATCTTTATCCTCCATGCACCTTTTAAACCTGTCCCGCTTTTCGCTGTGTTAAAGGCAAAAGGCTTTAGCCATGAAGAAGAAGAACTGGAGAAAAAGCATTGGAAGGTAACGTTCACGAAAAAAGCATAGAGGAAAGGTGATTTCGAATGATTTTAGATAACCGTGGATTAGAGCCGCCGCAGCCGATGATGAGAACGTTAGCGGCTTTGGAAACGCTGGGGGAAAATGAGGTTTTAACGATTTTTAATGATAGAAGGCCAATGTTTCTTTACGAGCAGCTTGAAGAACTGGGCTATCAGCAGCAAACAGAAGCACAAGAAGACGGAAGTTTTAAAATTGAAATTTTTCGCTAAGATGGTGAACCATCATGCTTCCTCAAAACATGGGAAATGAAACAAATATTAAGCTTCCTTTCTCATTTATCTTTTTTAGCATTGTTGCTTTAGTTTTTTCACAAATACTGCTTTTACTAAATGGCCAAATGATGGTGGACGGAAGTTTTCGACTTCCGGCTATTTGGTCTTCCGCTCATTTATTAATCCTTGGCTGGGCGTTAATGGTGGCAATGGGAGCGATGTACCAGCTCGTCCCTGTCGCTTTTCTTACAAACATATGGAATGAGAAATTTGGCTTTATCCAATTTTTTGTAACCGCAGCAGGAATTGCGTCGTTTTCGGGTATGCTTTATTGTGCACCGCAAAAGGCAATGATTCCTGGAATCCTTACCTTAGTCGGTATATTAATGTTTTTATTTCAAATGGTGATGACCTTAAAAAAGCAGGCAAAACCAACCATTCTCACCGCTTTTGTTGGTTCAGCCTTGGTTTGCTTGTTTCTAACTATTTTCCTGGGAATAACCTTAATCTATTGTTTAAAAACAGGGATTGGAGCCGAATACTATCAAACGATTTTTAAGATTCATCTATTAATGGGAATAACAGGCTGGTTTACGTTACTAATCTTCGGATTCTCCTATAAGATGGTACCGATGTTTTCGTTATCTCATGGGTTTCCGATGGTTCAGGCGCGATATGTTTATAGCATATATGTATCTGGCCTCGTAATAACGATTATTTCTTTCATTTCTAATAATAGTGTTCTTACGAAAATTGGCTTCTTTTTACTCTTGGCTGGATTTTCAATTTTCAGCTGGCATATAAGCATCATCATTAAAAAGAGATTAAAGAAAAAACTGGATAAACCGTTTACGTTTGCTTTACTTGCAATTGGCTTTGGAAATCTCATTCATTTGGCAGCCTTTATTGTCCTTAGGACACGGTCATTTTCAACGCTTGCAGGTCCACTGATTTATAGCTATTTATTGCTTTGGATTGTCCTAAGTATTGTTGGATATTTATATAAGATTGTTCCATTCCTTTGGTGGACGTATAAATATAGCAAGGAAATCGGTAAAAATGCGGTTCCGTCCTTAAAGGATATGATGAATGAGAAGATAGTTGTTCCGTTATTTTCATTATTTGTCGCTGCCGTTTTGATTGTCTTTACTTCATTCGTCTTTAAAGCGGCAATTCTCTTTAATATCGGTCAGTTTATCCTCTCAATTGTGCTAATTGTTATTTCATACAGTATTCTTAGCGTCCTAAAAAAATAATGAGGTGTTTACCATGAATTTAAAAGAAAAAGTCCTTAATGAGTTAAAAACTGTTTATGATCCGGAGTTAAATATAAACGTTGTTGATTTAGGCTTAATCTATAATGTTGAGATTGCAGATGATGCCGATGTAACTATTACGATGACACTGACAACTCCAGGGTGCCCGCTCCATGACAGTATCACAAAAGGTGTCCGCTATTGTGTCGAAGGAATCGAGGAAACGAGAAATGTAGAAGTCAATCTTGTCTGGGAACCTGCTTGGTCGCCTGATAAAATGACCGCCGAAGGGAAAAGTTATTTGGGTAGATAATAAAGAAAAGAGGAAACGCCTTAAGTATATGGCGTTTCCTCTTTTTTTAGATTGCCTCGGTAGGCAGAACTTCTTTGATTTTTTCTAACACACCTGGGACGATATCTTCGTCCAATAAAATATGAACTGTTCCTTGATCCTGTTCACTTCGAATCAATCGCCCTACTCCCTGACGCAGACGGAGGAGCATATAAGGTAAATCCACTTCTACGAATGGATTGTCGGCCCCATCTCTCTTCGCCGTAAAAACCGGGTCATTAGGAGGAAATGGCAGTGAGAAAATGATCACATTTTCAAGCGATCTGCCGGGGATATCAAGGCCTTCCCATAGGTGAATCGAACAAAGAACCGCATGCTCTTCATTTTGGAATTTCGAAACGAGCGTGCTGATTTCTTCATCCCCCTCGAAATAGACCGGGTATGAGACTTCTTTAGAAATCCTTTCCTTAACACGTGCCAGCTCGTCTTTATTATTTAACAAAATGAGTGCCCTGCCCTCTGATTGACGTACTTGTTCAAGCAGATAGTCTGTTTTTTTGTCTATTTCATTGTGTGTGAACCTTGGCAGGAATAGCTTCATTTTGTCTTGATAGTCAAAAGGCGATGCGACTGAGAAGGATAGATATTCCTTGACACCTAGACTACTGGAAATATAGTCGAACGATTTTTGATTGGCGAGGGTCGCTGATGAAAATACAAACGGCTTTTTCTGTGAGAAAACCTCTTCCCGCATCACCTCTTCGACCATTTTTGGCATGATCACAAGCGTCCGTTCACCCTTGTCCTCTTCAAACCAAGTGATTCCGTTCAATTCTTTCAGGAAAAGGGATAACGAGTAAGTGATTTGTTCCAAATACTCCTCAACAATTTTTAGGTCATACTCATTAATAACATATAACTCACTTTCAAAGACCAGCTCCTCCTCCAATGTTTGCAGGGTTGAGAATAGTTTTCGGCAAGTTTTCATTACTATTGGATGCTTAGTAATGACTTGTTTTTCGGAGCCTTGTGATAGTGAAGAAAATTGTGAAATCGTATCAAAAAATGCTTCGTTATCTAAAAGAGCCTCTTCAATCGTGTACAACGTTTCCTCTCGCACTTCATTTTCCATTAACCTTGTAAGCAGTGTCTCTAACGTATAATCAGTAAAGCGGTAGCTTAACGCTTTCTGTGCTGCATATTCCAGCAGGTGACCTTCATCAAAAACTACAGAAGAATGCTCCGGTAATAGCGGCAGCTGGCCTTCGCGCTTTCGTGATTCCTTTGTCCAAATATGCTCCATATAAAAATCATGAGAACAGATGATTAAATCGGTAGAATGCCGATAAAAATCACGATGTAAGGTCAGCCCGCAGCGATGACGCTTTTCACAGGCAAAGCAATCCTGAAGGGAATCCCAATTAACATCAGACCATCGATCATCTGACAAGGCGGGATAATCTCGCCTGTCCCCATATTTTTCAAACGACTGCATCGATCCTGCCGTGTGAACGAAATCAGGGAGCTGTTGATAAATTTCAGAAATTTCATCAGAAAAATCATTATTTCTAACCTGATCAAGCTTTTTTAAACATAAGTACTGATCACGCGATTTTGCCAGCCGAACATCAATATTCAACTGCAAGACCTTCTCTAATTTTGCAATATCGCCTTCTTTTTTGACGAGCTGCTCAATTAATGTTTCATCCGCACAAGCAATGATGGCAGGACGATTCGTGTATCTTGCGTACATAATCGAGTAAAGTAAATAAACAATCGTTTTCCCTGTTCCTACACCCGCTTCAGCAAAAATAACTTTTTTATCTTTAAATGCTTTTTCAAGTTGAAAAGCCATGAAAATTTGCTCGTCCCTGAGTTCGAAACCGGCTTCTGGCAAAATGTCATAAAATAAGTCGCCGATCCATTCACTTAATTTATCATAAAAGGATTCAGTTTTTGAAATTTCAAACGGCATCCGATTCTGCATCATATTCCCCCTATAAAAACCGTCTATTTCTCGAAGTCATTTTGACGCGGTGGCTTTTTACCCCAGTATTGATAAAGATCCGTCCGGATAAAGCCATTAAACAGCTTTCTCTTTTTCGTAGCCGGCTTCCCGTAGAATTGCTCAAAATCTTCATTTGATGTGAGGATATATTTGGACCATGTATCGAGTTTGTTAAAGGCCTGGCCCATTTCCTTATACATCTGCTCGACAGCCTTTTTCTCGCCGAGTCTTTCGCCATATGGTGGATTCCCAATAATAACCCCGTATTCCTTGGTGGTGGTAATATCTCTAACCTGCATTTGTTTAAAATGAAGGATGTCTGCAAAACCAGCCTCGACCGCATTTTCTTGAGCTATTTTCACCATTCTGTGGTCAATATCAGTACCCATTATGTCTAGCGGCTGATCATATTTTGCCATGTCTTCTGCTTCTATCCGGGCATCATCCCATACTTTCGGAGAAATCCAATTCCAGCCCTCTGACACAAATTCTCGATTAAAACCAGGAGCGATATTTTGTCCAATCATGGCCGCCTCAATCGGAATCGTGCCAGAGCCGCAGAAAGGATCAATAAAGGGACGGTCAGCCTTCCAATTGGTTAACAAAACAAGGGCAGCTGCCAGCGTTTCTTTTAAAGGTGCCTCCCCTTGATCTGAGCGGTAGCCACGTTTGTGAAGGCCCTGACCGCTGGCATCAATCGTTATCGTAGCCACATCTTTTAACAAAGCAACTTCAATGCGGTAAAGAGCACCGGTTTCCTCAAACCAGCTGTCACGCTTATACTGTTTCTTCATCCGTTCAACCACTGCTTTTTTGACGATTGCTTGACAATCGGAAACACTGAACAATTTTGATTTAACTGACTTTCCAATGACCGGAAATTCCGCATCTTCTGGGAGATATTTTTCCCATGGCAGCGCCTTCGTCTTCTCAAACAATTCATCAAAAGTGTAGGCCTTAAATTCGCCAACCTTTATCTTTATTCTATCTGCCGTTCGCAGCCATAAATTACTGCGGGCAATCGCCGATTCATCCCCAGAATAAGTAATCTTTCCATTTTCCACTTCACAGTCGTATCCTAACGCCCGTACCTCTTTGGCAACTAAAGCTTCGAGCCCCATTGCCGCAGTTGCGATTAATTGATAGTTTCCCATTTTATCACCCTTAATCCATTTCAAGTGTATGTATGTTTGTGCTTCCAATATACTTATTTTATCAAATTCATTATTGACAAAAAGAAACAAAGGGATGCAGTTTTAGCCAATAAAAAAGCTCCCCATATCAGGAGAGCCGTTTATAATCCAGCAAAATTCCCATTAATAACGTTCTGTAAGCCATGTTCTGTACCATAGTACTGCAAACGGCAGTGATGCCTCGTACTTAGGTGGTAATCATCTATCTACAGATTCACAATGGAACCTGTCCTTCTCCTTGTTGAATTCCTCAGAGAAAGTGCCCCTACCATTATTTGGGTTTCTCGCTCGTGGGGTTTACCCGTTCCACCCTTTCCATTTCTGGAAAGGCTCCGTCACTGTGGCACTTTTATAGGTATTCATACCATATCCAAAGGACTTAGGTATTTTCCCGGCCGTCAACTGAGTCTTGACTCAGCTGCCCTAGCTTATGATTTCGCTAGGCACGAACACTACGAGCATCTCAGCTCGTGCGAGCATGGACTTTCCTCTGCAAGAATGCAAATGATCCTTGCAGCGATTACCCGAACGTAATTAATGAATACATTTATTATTATATGTATTTCATGCTGTTTTTTCAATAGTTTTTATTAGGAAAACACGGCATAATCTGTTAATCGTATAGTTTATTGCCAAAAACATGTTTTTCTAAATTGGATATCCGCTTTAAAATATCAAAGTTCGTTGTGCCAGCAGGCTGTGCCGCTGGCTGCCTTTTTGAAGAATCCTCGAGCTGTTTACGCAGTCTAAGATTTTCTTGTTGCAGGTCCTCGAGCTCCTGATGAAAGGTTTCATAATCTTTAATAATTAAATCCAAGAATTTATCAACATCTTCTTGCTTATAACCACGTACACCTGTTTTAAACTCTTTTTCCAAGATATCCTTAGCTGTTAATTTTACTTTATCGGATAGCATCTAAATCACCTCAGTTTAGCCAATCATTCCATATTATTTTTTCAAAAATAACTTCTTTTGTCAATTTTCTTTTGTTACAAAGATTACAATCAACTTAATATATGTGCGAAATCCTTAAACATTCCTTAAAAATCAGTCTGTTTGTATTGTTCTTCCTCTACAATCATTTGTAAGTCGTAAAAGGTTATAAGCTCAAGCGGATAAGTATTTTCCTTTTGATATTGTACTGCCAATTCATATAAATATTTTGGACTTCCTTCCTTTTCTTGATCATAAAGAAGCAGAAGGCCATCGCTTTTTTCAATAAAAAATTGATTTTTCAAGCGAAATTGCCACGGTTTCTCATAGCCTTTTTTGGTAACTGAATCAATAAAATCTGCTTGGGCAAGCACAGACTCATACCATTCCTTGTTATTTTCATTCCATGATGCCTCTTGATCCAGAAAAGGAGTAATTACCGCCAGCTTTATATCAGGAAAATCTAATTGTAAATCAAAGATAACTTCAGCCGCCCACAGTTCCACACCTAATTGACCACTGATCAACACCCATTCTAATCCCTCTTCAACCAATGGTATTAAAGATTTCTTGATCGCAGCCTTGATGAAGAGGACAGAAGGATGGTCTTTCTTAAATATACCTAATTCAAAGGGTTTATAACCCGAAATGGCCAGCACTTTAATCAAAACGTCCCCCTCTGCACAAAAAAATTTTTAAATGGACAAACATTTTTACACAAACAGCATATCATATTAGTAAATAAACGTTAGTTGCACTTATGCCTGATTGGAAAGTTTACTTTCAAATCAGCGAAAAAACAAGGGCTATAAAGCCCTTGCAATCGACATTACTTGACCTTAAGGTCTAGGACCCATGAATGGTCCTGGTGCGAAGCCTGGGCCTCCTGGTCCGAAGCCTGGGCCTCCCATTCCAAAACCTGGACCTCCAAAGCCTGGCATTGCATTTGCAACTGGCATTCCGCCTGGTGCACATGGGTTACAGCAGTTAATATGTTGACTACACACATCTTCGCAGCATGAAGCTGTTTCACAACAGTAATGTTTATGTTGGTACATATGATGATTGACTGTTGTAACATGTGTTGGATGGATGTGTGGCACCACCGTTGTTGAGAACGTATGGTTCACAATTTGATTCGTCGGATGAATGACTGGCGGCGTAAAATTGGTTCCAAGATACATATAATACTCTCCCTTCAATTATTCTGTTTACATTAACAGCCTATGTTGAAGGAGTTACTCTTGTACTAATGAAAATACCTATTTTTCACTATTCAGGATGAATATTTCAAAATTCCACCCTGCCTTGTTTTCTTATAATATGGAATAAAAGCTATCTTTTAAGTTGGTAAAAACAAAGGCAGTCAAACATACGACAATAAAAAACAAGAATAATATTGCTTTGTACATACTACCAGCTCCATCAGTTTTTTAGTCGTATTATTAATCAATCCAACTTCACATTTTACCTGATTTAGCATTGATATACAATATTGAAACACTTGTTTTTCACCTGTAATTATTACAGATTTGTGGCAATAAATCGAAATTTGCTGAAAATAAAAATTTCATCGGAATTTTTGGCGAATTTTGCGCTTACCCAGGAAATTTAGCATATTTCCGTTCTAAGCGCTTTAGCCTAACCTCAAGCTGTTCCGCAGTCAAATGACTAGACAAATTGACTGATTTTTTCGATTGCGTTTTTAATAAAATGGCTCTTTTACAGTAACCAATGGCTAGCTGGTAATCTTTTAATCTATGTTCATGGATTTTTGCAAGCTCTACACAAGCTTCCAAACTCATCCGGTTTTCGTCACAGTCGACAACATCCTTAAACAATTTTCGTGCAGTTTCCCAGTCACGTTCTTTTTTGCTCTGGAAGGCCAAGGCAAGCTTTGCCTGGAAGGAAGTCATATCATTGCCCGTGGTCAGTTTACTCAAAACTTGTTCCGCCTCACTCTTTTCTCCTAACGCTGCAAACCAGCGCCCCACTTCATAGGATTCAGATCTAGACTGAAACGCATCGATTCCACACAGTTGAAAGGTGAGATGGGTATAAAGCGTAACAAGTGATAAAATGTCAATTTCATTATGCTTTAGAATTCCAAGCATGCCTTCAGGTGTTTTACTTTCAACAAAATCAAAATAAATCATTGGCGCCAAAAATCCGGGTATATCATCGATTCTCTCTACTCCTAAAACTTCTTTTTCTACAACAGCTAATTTTAAACGTTCTAATTTATGCTTCCATAACCTTCTTGCCGCGTGGAATAAATCGAAATGGCCAAATGCTGGCAGCTTTGGGACATGTTCCCTTACAAGGGTATGCCTTGTTTTGACTTGCGGCCAGTCAAACGATTTTCCATTATAAGTGACCAGCGTTTTATAATTCACCTTTTCTAAAAAACTTTGATATAAAGGAACCTCAGCACCAGGGTGTGGCAGGATGTGCTGTCGTAAAACAAGCTGTTCTCCAGAAATGCTGGCATAACCAAGGAGAAAGATGGTATTTCCTACCCCGCCGCCAAGTCCGGTCGTTTCTGTATCAAAGAAGAATAGTTCCTCTGCGACATGCCCTTGGGCAGACAATGGGTGATTGACGGGTCGCTTGTTCCATATGTCCACCGCGGTAAGGAAATCCCGAAAACAATAATGTCCATGCTGCTGTGAAAGGGGGTATTTAACTTCCCTGATTAAGCAGTAATCTTGGCCGAGGAAATAGGGAAACACCCCTTCTTGTTTCCACCGCTCATGAAATGGGACATCAATCTTCCCCGGATCACGCAGGTTATCGACTTTAACAGACTGGCTTCCCCCCGATAGGTGAGGTTTTAAGCGATTCAATTTACTTTTTAATGACATTACTGCACTTCCTTGTCCAAATCAGACGGTTTTAAAAAAGAATGAATAATTTTTAGTGTATCCTGTTTGGCTGTTTCGCCTACTGTATCAGCGCCAATACATGATGGACAGCCGGAATGACATGGACAGCGGTCAATCATTTTTTTTGTTTCGGCAAATACTTCTGACATACCGCTGTGGATTTTTTCACTTAAGCCAATTCCACCCGGATAACGATCATAAAAGAAAATTGTTGGCTTCTCATTATGGTCAGCCTTTACTTGGGGAATGACATGAATATCCTGCGGGTCGGCCATCACAAATAACGGTGCAATATGATTTAACGCATGTGCGGCTCCGACTAGTCCTTGTTCAAGTCGTTCATGCCCCATATCAGCTAACGGCTTATTTAATGAAATCCAGGCTGCACTCGTGTGCAGCTCTTCTTCTGGAAGATGGATTGGCCCTGACCCGATGTTTTCATGCGTCTCAAATTTGATTTTCTTAAAAATCGTTGCCATTGCCCGGACGCTGACATCACCAAAGCCGATTTCGGCATCATCCATGGTCTGGAGCTTGTCCTCCTCTAATACCTTTAATTGGACGGCAAGATTGGCATCGGTAAAATAGTCGACATCAACTTCCCTGACAAACGCCTTCTTTTCGTCCCAATCAAGCTTCTCAACTTGGAATTGTATCCCTTGATGTAAATAAATGGCTTCATCATGGAGAAGCGTCATCGCGGAAAAGCGGTCCATTTCCCCGATGACTTTTACATTTGCCACATCTGATTGATCAACTATAATCACATTTTCCTGTGAAGCCGATCGCAGACTAATGTTATGTGCCGGGAAAGAATCGTTCATCCAATACCATTTTTCCCCATTTCGATAAAGGACTCGTTCTTCTGTTAAATACTCCAGCAATTCCTCTGTTTCAACTTTACCAAACTGCTCACCTGCTTTAAACGGAAGCTCATAGGCAGCACATTTCATATGATCGATTAAAATGATTAAATTATCGGGATTAATTCGTGCTGTTTCCGGGCTTTTATTAAAAAAATAATCGGGGTTCTGAATGATATACTGATCGAGCGGACTTGAACTGGCGACCATAATGACAAGGGCCTCCCCATGCCGCCTTCCTGCTCTTCCTGCCTGCTGCCAAGCACTTGATATCGTACCAGGATAGCCTGTCATAATGCAGACCTGAAGCGCTCCTATATCAACTCCTAATTCCAAAGCGTTTGTGCTGACAACCCCGTAAATCTCCCCGGACCGGAGTCCTTTCTCAATTTTCCTTCTTTCTGTAGGAAGATAACCGCCCCGATAACCCATTATTGATTTAGCACCCAACTGATTTTCCACCAATTCCTGTAGGTAGGTCAAGATAATTTCAACCCTGACTCTGCTTCTCGCGAAAACAATCGTTTGAATTTTATTCTTTAATAGTTCACCGGCAATTTTCCGTACTTCTAAGGTAGCACTTCTTCTAATATTTAACGGTTTATTCACAATCGGCGGGTTATAAAAGAGAAAATGCTTCCTCCCGCTCGGTGAACCGTTGTTATCAATTAAGCTCATTGTCTCTTCTGTTAAGGTTTGCGCCAGTTCTAATGGATTGGCGATTGTCGCCGATGTACAAATAAACACAGGGTTGCTTCCATAATAGCGGCAAATACGTTTCAATCTTCGAATAACATTGGCAACATGGCTTCCAAATACGCCCCGATACGTATGCAGCTCGTCAATTACAACAAATTTAAGATTTTCAAACAAGGATACCCATTTCGTATGATGCGGCAAAATGGCTGAATGGAGCATATCAGGGTTAGTAATGACCACATGCCCTGCCTTCCTGACCTTTTGGCGGATATTTGCCGGTGTATCTCCATCATACGTGTAGCTGTTAATATCAGCACCGGCTGCTTGAATAATTTCATTGATTTCACTCTTTTGATCTTGTGCCAATGCTTTTGTCGGGAACATATAAAGAGCTCTTGCACTTGGGTTCGCTAAAATCGTTTGCAAAACAGGAAGATTATAGCACAGTGTTTTTCCGGACGCCGTCGGTGTTACTGCAACGATACTTCTACCTTCCAGAATTTGATCATATGCAGACCTTTGGTGGGAATAAAGCTGTTCAATCCCCCTGCTCTCAAGTGCTTTTCTTAACACCGGATGTAAGTCTTCAGGCATTGGAACCAATTGTGCTGGTTTCTCGTCAATTGTCTGCCAGGTAACGATATTTTCTTTAAATTCATCATTTATTTTTAATTCTGCCAGTATGTCCGGCAAATTTTTTCTTATCTTCATCGTCCTCACCCCAATACTTCTATTCTAGCGAATGAACGTTCGCGACAAAAGCAAAATACAAAATTTTTTCTTCTAATTCGACTGGTATCATTTTCCATGAACATATGAAAACAATTTCGGCTCCTAATACTTTCAATTATAAATAAACTATTGGAAGATTTTTTGTTACAATAGATAGTAACTGAAAATAATTTGAAGGTGATAGAATGAGGATAGAAGAAATTAAGAGGGTACTTTCTGATTTCACTCTTTTTCGCGAATTAAATGATTTTGAATTATCGAAGATTACCAATATTGCGATCGCAAGAGATTGGAAAAAGCAAAGTCATGTTTTCCTCCAAGGCGACCCGCTTGAAAACGTCTATTTTATTTATGATGGGAAAATCAAAATTTACAAAAGTGACGTCAATGGCAAAGAGCAGATTGTCGCCATCATGAAAAAGGGTGAGATGTTTCCACATGTCGGCTTTTTCAGAAAAGGTGACTATCCTGCCTATGCAGAGGTTCTCGAACCATCCAAGCTGATTGCTGTGCCGATTTCCCAATTCGAAACGGTCCTTATAGAAAATCCTGAGCTATGTATTAAGGTGTTTAAGGTGCTTGGCGAGAAAATCGTCGATCTGCAAAACCGGCTGGAGGAACAAATTCTTAATAATACCTATGAACAAATTATTAAATTACTAATCCGGATTGCGCAGAAACACGGTGAGGAACAAGACGATGGGACCATTCTTTTAACGTCCGAATTTACCAACAAGGATTTAGCCAATATGATTGGCACGACAAGGGAAACGATTAGCCGGACATTAACAAAAATGAAAAAGGAAGAACTAATTGAAGTAGATGATGAAGGAAACATGATTGTCGATGTTGAGATTCTTATGGAAGAAATCAATCTTATCTGATAGAACCGCAGCAACAAGGCTGCGGTTCTTTAACTTATTTCACAGATAATTGAAGCATTTCTTCCATATCTTCTTTTACTGTACCAATCAATTTTAAATTAAATGTTTCTTGAAGGACTTGTAATACTCCTTCCGCGATAAATTCAGGCGGTTTTGGCCCAATACGGATATCCTTGATTCCTAAGCTGAACAGCCCGAGCAGAATCGCAACTGCTTTTTGTTCAAACCAAGACAAAACAATACTAACTGGAAGTTCATTCACTTCACAGCCAAATGCATCCGCTAGCGCCATCGCAATTTTCACAGTTGAGCCGGAATTGTTGCACTGGCCTAAGTCGATATATCGAGGAATCTCTGTTCCGGGAACAACACCGTAGTCAACGTCATTGAAGCGGAATTTTCCGCAGGACGTTGTCAAAATTACCGTTTCTGGCGGTAATGATGTAGCGAGTTCACGATAGTAATCACCGCCATGGCCGGGGGCGTCACATCCGGCAATGACAAAGAACCGTTTTATTTTCCCAGCCTTAACGGCGTCAATAACTTCCGGTGCAATCCCTAGAACAGTTTCATGATGGAAGCCTGTTAACAATGTTTCAGCAGAATCGATTGCCGCTTCAGGAAGCTCTAATGCCCTGTCAATTAACGGGCTAAAATCATCATTGATAATTTTTTCTACGTTTTCAAGCCCTGCCACCTCGTATGTAAACATTCTGTCCGCATACGTTCCTTTGATTGGCATTACGCAATTCGTTGTTGCAAGAATCGCCCCTGGGAATTTTTCAAAAAGACGACGTTGGTCATACCAAGCTTTGCCGATATTGCCTTTAAGATGAGAATATTTTTTTAATGCCGGATAGCCGTGTGCAGGAAGCATTTCAGAATGAGTATAAATATTTATTCCTTTACCTTCTGTTTGCTTCAATAGTTCCTCTAAGGCAAACAAATTATGACCTGTAACGACGATACATTTGCCTTCAATTTTGTTTTGACTAACACGGATTGGCACTGGGATACCTAATCGCTTCGTGTGGGCCTCGTCAAGCATTTCCATTACCCGGACAGCTGCCTGTCCTACTTTCATTGCCATATCAATATGTTCTTGAACATTAAAATTGGAGTTCGTTAATGTCAAATAAAGAGCTTCATGTGTTGTAGCATCAACAAAGCTGTCTGTAATCCCTAGCTGATTAGCATGTGTGCGATAGGCCGCAATTCCTTTTAAGCCAAAAATAATTGTGTCTTGTAAGCTTGCAATTGTTTCATTTTTACCACAAACCCCCATGATTGTACATCCACCTGATGGGGTTTGTTCACATTGATAACAGAACATAATGTTGCCTCACTTTCTATTTTATTACCGCTAAAGCATACAAATCTTAGCATCTCATTATTGTGATGTTTGTCACATAGAAACAGGTTGTAACAAATCGTTCAAAAAGTTATTGCAATAATATGACGGCACCTACCTAGTTCTAACGGCATATGATAAGGAGTGAAATAATGGAAAGAGAGGGAATGTTAATGTCTTCGATGCCTCCAAATGAGAAAAATAACCCTAAAAAGCCGTTGCCTGAACCTTTTCGTGAATTGGTGAAATCAATGAACGATTTCTTCACAGATAAACCAGTCCGTGGATTTTTACAATCGATTGATGATTTTTTCAATACACCATTTCCCGCTGCAGCTGGGTTCCCTGTAAAGACAATAGAAACTGGAAATGAACATATTATTACGGCTGAACTTCCCGGTGTTAAAAGAGAACAAATTCATTTAAATATTACCGGGAATTATTTGACCATATCTGTTGAAAATAATGAGTTAGAAACCGAGGAAGACAACCACAATCAAGTTTTTCGGAGCAAGTTTATTAGGCAGCAATCCTCAAGAACGATTTCCCTTCCCCATGCGATTAATGATAAAAAGGTGAAGGCCTCTTACCGAGATGGCTTATTACAAATTTGCATCCCGCAAGAAAAAGGCAAAATTATTGAAATTGAAGAATAGGAAAAGACGGCCATAATAGCCGTCTTTTCCTTTATACTTTGAAGATTCCCCCAAATCCTTTGACAAGAGAGGAGACTTGCGTTACAGCATTCATCATTGTTCCTGCGGTATTGACCATTTTATTCACATCAACTTTCCCATCCTGTGACTTGAAGGAATTCATAAATGATTGCATGCCGCCGGGTTGTTTTGGTATGTTAATGTGTTTTGGGTAAGGGTTCATCATTGGATAACCATTCATTGGCATGTAAGATTGATGATTAGCTTTATCATCCTTTGGAGCAAGTGGATTTTGGAATAAAAATTGTGAATCCTTTTGGAAGTAAGACTGGTTATTATTGACCATATTTTTGGGGTTAAATCCCGGGTTAAAGTTCTGTCCATGGTGATGGTATTGCGGGTGGTAAGAATTTTGTTGTTGGTAAGCCATCCAATCATAATTTTGCGGCTGAGTTTGATAAGGATGCGGCTGATTGCGATTTAATGGCTGCTGACTCCCATGGTACCCGATTGGAACTTGGTGCATCATTTGCCCCGAGTATCCATAATTTACGTAGTTATTTGGTCTTCTATTACCAAACATGGGCAAACATCTCCTCTGTATATTCTCTATTACACATTATGAAGGGAAGAAATGATTGGTGATTATTTTGAAATTTTCTTCAATGTCTAATTAAGGGGAATCTTGTCTAAAGTTTAAATATTTTAAAAACTAAGCTTTTCCATTATTTCGTGTTACGATAGAAAAAATGATGAAGGAGGAGCTATTTTATGGATATTCGTGAATTAAAAAGCAAATTTATTCAAAGTCGGGATTACAATACAGATGATGTTAACGCACTAATGGATTTTGCTAAGAAAGCTTATATTCAAAACGAAATTAGCATTAATGAATATCGCCAGATTGTTCGTGAACTTGAAAACCAAGGCGCAGTAATACCTGAAACCGATATTGAAAACTCCCTCATCGAAAATACTTGAACAAAATAAAAGAGATGCTGTCTAGGCATCTCTTTTACTTTTCCTAACCTCTTTTAGAATTTCCTGAAGGAGGAATTCTACGGTTCGGTTGGTATCTAAGAATCTCTTTTTACTAGTGTTGGAAAAAAAACATTGAATGGAAAGCTGTTCCATATGCTCTGCTGTCATGTCAATTTGCTTTAAATGAATATGTTTAAGTGAATTATCTGCAAACCACTTTTTCATTATTCCCTTCCAATCGTCAGTTATTGCCTTAACTTCATCAGCAAATGGTTTAATGACCACATGAAAATCCCTAGTTATTCCTGTTTCCCTTGCCTCCTGATAATATTTAAGAAATAAACGGTTACGCTGGAGAAGTGTTTCTGTTATATGAATGATTTCTTCAGACATCATTTATTTACCCCCTCAAAAAAAAACAGCAATTTTAGCCTTGCTGTTTTCAGTCAGTACCACTATTTTGCCGTAATTAATACCCTAATTCAAGCTTTAATGATTTTGAAAGCTGATTTGGATTGAAATCAGGATTTTCTTCATTGTATATTGGATTAATCTTATTTATAGTATTTTCCACGAACGCTATTTTTTGAATCGGTTTCATTAATTTCCCTTGTTCTTCCTTTTTCAAACGAACTCGTTGCTCGGAGAAAGATGCCTCGAGAACGGACTCCAATTCTTCCAATTGATCGTATATTCCTGTCAGCATGATCAGCAGTTTTTCTTTGTCAGCTAATGACTTATTCATTAATAAAACCCTCCTCGCACTATTTTATTAGGTAGTATTCTCCTTCTTTAACCTGCTTCCTTCTTACTTGACAAAACTAGAAGCAATTCGCCAAAGAAAGTGTCAATAATGCCCCTATCCGCTGACAGTTCGACATAATCCTTTATTCGCATGAAAAAATACAAAATCGCACAAGCTATTATCGGAGGTGTTATAATGTCAAACAAGAAAAAGCAAACCAATAAACAAACACAATCAGAAGCAGAAAAAAGAGTTGGCTACGGTGATAAAAAAATGGAAGGGCCTGATCGTCCTTCAACATAAGAAAAGCGCAAGCGCCCTGTTCAGCGGCGTATGGCCTGGAGCGCTCCAATTGAGATAAAGGAAACACGGTGAGCTTCGCTGCCCGATGTTGACTTATCGTAGGGCGGAGCGCGAAGGACATTAGCCGCTAGGGCGCTGGAGCTGGACAATTCTCGAAGTCAATATTTATAATTCCTTTATGAAGCAAAAAAAAGCAAGGATTTCTTGCTTTTTTTATTCCCATTTTTTCAACTGTAATACTTTTTGAATGGAAAGTAGTAATTGAAGCTGGTTTGACTTGGCGAAATACCAGTCAGTAAGGTGGATGGGGTGCTGGTGCCTTACAGGGAAATATAGCCAGGCTGGGGAAACCGTTCTTCGCATACTCCAATCTTCAGATTCATGCTGATGATGAGTAATAACTGGGAAGCTCGTTCGCAGCATCGGTGTGTTCCTGACGGTTTTTATTTTGAAATATTGTTCATAGTCATATCTGGAGCCGGTATGCGGTGTTTTTTCCGCGAATTCAAAAAAATAGGGAAACAGCCGAGGATGAAAAAGAATCTCAGCGAGTCTTTTTCCCAAGTTAATCCTCTTCGAAAGAGATTTGAAGCCATTCACACTTGCCCCATATACTTCACCACCACAGGTTGGAAATAAGACACAGCTGAAATGGAGCCAGTCCTGAAAGGAAAAAATCAGCGAACGGAAAACCTTTTTCTTATAAATTGGATGGTCGATTACGGGTGTTTGAATCACATTTTGCTCATTAATTATTAAAGCGGTTGTTAGCCTCTTCTTGTCGTTTCCTATCCAATACCTTTGCCATTCTTTTTGAATAAATGAAGATACATTAAAAAACGAAAGTAAATGAAACATTGGCCGATTTATTTTCGTCGAATATTGATAGACCAGTAATTGCGGAAATACATCATGAAAAATGAGCCAATTAGCTCGCTCATACGTTAGGAAAAGCTGCTTTCTTGTTTTAGCTGCGATAAGATGGGGAAAAATTGAACCTGAGAGGTCACACATATTCCAGCCCCCATTTCTTGAAACCATACTTGCAAGGAAAGACCAAATAATATCCGGATTCTCCTTAAAATAACTTAAATAGGCGGCGGTTCTAGAAATATTATCGAGATTCTTTTTATCCGTTTCACTTTGAATTTGACGAATGATTGATTGTTCCTGTATCGTAAGATGATTCATAGTAACTTCCCTTACGTTTTTTAATAGAGTATGAGTCAGTTGGGTTCATCCTTTTATGAAAATTGAATCATGTTTATCTTTGTCAAACACGGTACAATTGTTAATAGGGTGTGCCTGCAAAGTTTTTTTATACACGCCAATTCCTCAAAGATTTGATATGATAGGAATAGTTTGAGAGGTGCAAAACATGAACTTTAACTATCCTAACGGAAAAAGGTATACACCAAATGAAATTGGGACTGCCAGAACTAGGGGTACTAGAAAAAACAGCTCTTATAGTAACCGCGGTATGACACTTGAGGATGATTTAAATGTAACAAATGAATTTTACCGAGAAAGAAAAATTGCCGTCATTCATAAAAAACCAACACCAGTGCAAATCGTCCAGGTTGATTATCCAAATCGCAGTGCAGCAGTCATTAAAGAAGCCTATTTTAAACTTGCTTCAACTACCGACTATAACGGCGTCTATAAAGGAAAATATATTGATTTTGAAGCAAAGGAAACACAGAACACAACGTCTTTTCCATTAAAAAATTTTCATCAGCATCAAATAAAGCATATGGAGGAAGTCCTTAATCAAGGAGGCATTTGTTTTGTTATTCTGCGATTTTCAAGGTTCGAGCAGGTTTATTTGCTTGAAGCCAAACATGTGATAACTTTTTGGGAAAGAATGGATAATGGGGGAAGAAAATCAATCACCAAAGAAGAAATCGAACAAAAGGGTCATCACATTCCACTTGGCTATCAGCCAAGAATTGACTATATTAAAATCATAGATAGATTTTAACCATTTTTCAGGTGGGACATGGTTATAGTTAGAAAGGAAGGAAATTACAATGTCTGAACAATATAAATCAAGAGAGGAGCGCCGAAAGAAACTCCAATCCAATGGAAAACCAAAAGCAAAGAAAAAAAAGGGCGGGATTTTTAAGAAAATTTTTCTAAGCCTAGTTGTTCTTGGAATCGTTGGCATTATAGGCGGGGTTGGTACTTTCGCGTATTTAGTAAAGGATGCTCCCACACTTGACCCAAAACTATTAAAAGATCCCATCCCTTCGAAGATTTTAGATAAAGATCAAAACCTGTTCTACGAAGTGGGTTCCGTTAACCGGGAATATGTTAACTATAAAGATATACCAAAGGTACTTGAAAATGCCGTTATAGCAACTGAAGATTATCGTTTTTACCAGCACCATGGGATTGACCCCATCCGCCTTGGCGGTGCTGTTTTGGCTAATTTCCAGCGTGGATTTGGCGCGGAAGGCGGCAGTACGATTACACAGCAGGTTGTTAAAAATGTATTTTTAACTATGGATAAAACCTTAAAACGGAAAGTTCAGGAGGCCTGGCTTTCTTATAAACTTGAGCAACAATATACAAAGCATCAAATTTTCGAAATGTATGTGAATAAAGTCTATGTATCTCGAAACAGCAATGGACTTGCCACAGCAGCAAAAATCTATTATGGCAAAACATTAAATGAGTTAACGTTAGCAGAGGCTGCGCAAATTGCCGGAATGCCCCAAAGCCCAAACAATTACAATCCGTTTGACCATCCGGATTTGGCCGAGAAAAGACGAAATATTGTTTTAACATTAATGGAGCAGCATGGATTTATTTCGAAACAAGAAATGGAAGAAGCGAAAAAAGTTTCCGTTGCAGCTACTGTATTGAAACCAGAACAGCGTACCGTGGACGAAAAGCCTTTCGATTCTTTTGTCGATGCTGTTATTGACGAAGTGAAGGAAAATACTGACCTTGATATTTTTACAGATGGGTTAACGATTTATACGACATTAGATCAGAATGCACAAAAATATGTTTATAATATGCTTAACACAAATGATATTATTAATTATCCTGATGAGGAATTTCAGGCTGGAATTTCGCTTCTAGATACGAAGACGGGCGAAATCCGCGCCCTTGGCGGCGGCAGAAACCAACAGGTAAAACGCGGCTTTAACTATGCAACTGACACAAGGCGTCAGCCGGGATCGACTATCAAACCCGTGCTTGATTATGGCCCGGCAATTGAATACTTAAATTGGGGAACCTTTGAAATGATTGAGGATAAACCAATGACCTATTCCAATGGGAAGAAGTTTGGAAACTGGAACCAAACATATATGGGGCCAATGACGATTAGAACCGCTCTGCAATTATCGCGGAATACACCTGCCGTCCAAGCACTTCAGCAGGTTGGTTTGGATAAAGCAAAAGATTTTGCAAACAATCTCGGTATTCCTTTAAAAGAAATTTCTGAAGCATACGCCATTGGCGGCTTTGAAACGGGTGTTTCACCGCTTCAAATGGCCGGGGCTTACAGTGCTTTTGGTAATAAGGGCGTATACACAAAGCCGCATGCAGTTACGAAAATAAAACTGCGCGATGGAACTGAGATAAGCACTGCACCGGAACCGAAGGTGGTCATGAAAGATTCAACCGCATTCATGGTTAGCGATATGCTAAAAAGTGTTCTCGTCTCTCCCGGTACAGGAACAAAAGCAAAAGTACCCGGTCTTCCGATTGCCGGTAAAACGGGGACAACTAACTATACCGCTGAAGATATGGAAAAATATAATATCAAGTCCAGCTCATCTGTCCCTGACGCCTGGTTTACTGGCTTTACGACCAATTATACTACCGCTGTTTGGACCGGATATAAGGACAGGACAACGCCAATTTCAACGGTTGAAGGCCGCGGCATTGCCCAATTAATTTTTAAGAATGTAATGGCCTACGTTTCAAAGGATACCGACACGCCTGATTTCACTATGCCTAATAGTGTGGAAAAAGTCAGGATTGAAAAAGGCTCGATGCCGCCAGCCCTAGCCGGCGAGTTCACACCGGCAAGTGAAGTATTAACCGAATATGCTGTCAAAGGACATTTACCAAAAAAAGTATCGGAGAAATATAACAAACTTGATTCTCCTGTGAATGCTGCAGCGAAATATGACGAAGGCAAAAATGAAATTACCTTGTCATGGGATTACAAAAAGAGTGATGAAAATGTAACCTTTGATGTAACCGTCGATGACGGGGCCGGTCAAAAACATTTCCCAGTAACAGATAAAACTTTAACCGTATCTTCAGTTGTACCAGGAACTAAGTATACCTTTACAATTGTCGCAATTCGCGGCGATAAAAAGAGTGACCCAGCCACAACTGCAATTGATATACCAAAACCAGCTGATGAGAATAATCAAGAGAATGATAAGGGTAAGGGTAATGATAATGGCAATAACAATGGTCAGGGGAATGACCAAGGGAATGAAAACGACAAGGATAAAGATAAAGACAAGGATAAAGACAAAGATAAAGATAAAGGCAAAGGAAATGGCGGGAACCAGGGTAATCCCGGCGATAACCCTCCCGTTACTCCCCCTGGAAACCCAACAGGAGGCCAAGGATCAGGATCCCGTGAATCTTAAGAAAAGCGCAAGCGCCCTGGTCAGCGGCGTATGGCCTGGAGGAATTCGACTGAGATAAAGGAAACACGAAGAGCGCAAGCGATTCGATGTTGACTTATCGTAGGGAGAAGACCGAAGGACAGTAGCCGCTAGGGCGCTGGAGCTAGACAATTCTCGAAGTTCAATGTTATAAATTCTTATCTCTTAAAGTAAAAAAAATCGTCTAGGCCTTTGGCCTGGACGATTTTTTCATAGCCCTATGTTTTACAAAAAGTTTTTCTTGTTCAACCATCAGTTCTGACAACTGCCGAAATGAATGATATAAGCTTGGACGTGACTTAATAAACGCTAATCTTTCTTCAATATTAACGGGCTTAATTTCTAATTGGCTAAAAAAAATCCTACCATCAAAAGACAGGTGCAGACTGTTTGATAAAAATAAAAATCGAACAAATAATTGAATTCCATGCTCCATCAATTCCCTGCTGTTTTCCGGGTTTCGTTCATGGAATATTGTCTTTAGCTGTTCCTTCTGAGAACTCCATTCCGCTAGTAACTCAGATACTTCCCTCTCTTGATTAACCATTAATGACAGCCTTCGCTTTCATTCGTTTCTTGCCTTCTCTGCACAGCTCTAACAATGGGCAGCTTGGGCATTGGGGATTTTGCGCCTTACAATGATACCTGCCAAAGAAAATTAACCGGTGATGGGTCACAGACCACTCCTCAGCCGGAATTTTTCTCATTAATGTCTTTTCTACTTCCAGCACTGAATCCTTCCAGCGGCAAATTCCCAGACGCTTACTCACTCTTTCAACATGGGTATCGACTGCAATTGCGGGGATGTTAAAAGCAACCGAGACGACCACATTGGCAGTTTTCCTGCCCACACCCGGCAGCTTGGTCAATTCATCACGATCCATCGGGATTTCGCCGTCATACTCATCTAGAACCATCCGGCAAAGGCTTTGAATATTTTTAGCTTTATTTCTATAAAGACCAATCGAACGAATATCACTTTGCAATTCTTCAATTGAAACCTGTAAATAATCTTCGGGTGTTTTGTATTTTTGAAACAAATCCTTTGTTACCTTATTAACCAGCTTATCCGTGCATTGTGCCGATAAGGAGACAGCAATAATAAGTTCAAATGGATTAGTATGGTTTAATTCACAATGGGCTTCAGGAAACATTTCACCAATTTGATCTAAACAATAACGGATTTCAGTATTTTTAAGCATGATATTACCCCTTCGCAAAATAAAAACGAGAGGGTCCCCCTCGCTTAATGATAATTATTGTTCAAGCCAATTATAAAAAGGGACAGAAGGCTGCCGGGCTTCAACTTTTGGAATCATCTTTTGTGTTTGTTTTTGACGAAATTTTTGTCCATGGCTTTTCGCCTGTTCAATCGTCTTGATTCCATTTTTCTTCCATTCGAAAAGAATTCTATCAATATAGCGAAAATTTAATTTTCCGGACATTACTGCTTCCCTAAGCGCTGCTTTAATAATGATAGGGTCATGATGATCGTCATCCATCCACATCCCAAGGGATTCACATTCAAAGGGAGATAACGGGCGCCCAAATTCCTTCTCAAAACAAGTATATAGATCGGACTCTTCAGCTTTCTTATCTATTTCTTTATTTGTTTTGTTATTTATTAGGAACTGGTCGACAAGTTTTTCCCACAAAGGTTTAACCGAATATTTCTCAAAACGAATGCCTTCATTCGAATATTCATCGGTGATTTCAATAAAACCTCTTTGTATCAGCCTTCTAAGCATTTCGTTACATTCTGACACAGAAATCGTCATTCTTGCTGAAAGTTCTTCTGGAGTAGGAAATTCCTGCCCCTTTTCTAAAAAGGTAAGAATATTTAATAAAAGAACAAGTTCAATTTCGTTCAAATTAAGTTTACGATACTCTGAAAATAATAAAGCAGGTACTGTAATATTACCTTCTTGTATCCATGATAATATGTTTGATTTCATTTTAGGACACCTCCTGATAAGTATACCATGAACAAACAATCCGAGTAAGGAAATTGGGTATCCATATTTGGTAAGGAAAATAGAAAAGCGGAAGCGCCTTGGTCAGGGGCTGAAGCTGGACAAGCAAAAAGCCTGCTAAATGCAGACTTTTTGTTCATTCTCTAAAGAAGATTATATCTCAACTTTTGCCGCAACAAACTGGTGTATTCTGGAAACTGCTGTTTCTAATTGCTCTAATGAAGTCGCATACGATAAGCGAATATTATCAGGTGTGCCAAAGCCAGACCCGGGGATTACAGCTACTTTCGCTTCTACAAGTAATGCCTTGGCAAAATCATCGACATTTTGAAATCCAGTCATTTCGGCGGCAACCCTAACATTTGGATAAAGATAAAAAGCTCCTTGGGGCTTTACACAAGTAAAGCCAGGTATAGCCACTAATTTATCATAGATTATCGCTAATCTTTCTTCAAATGCCAAACGCATTTCCCGAGCAGCATCTTGCGGGCCGTTATAGGCAGCGATTGCCGCATATTGAGCGGTCGTTGTAGGATTTGATGTGCTATGACTGGCTAGGTTAGTCATAGCTTCAATTATCTGCTTATTGCCGGCAGCATAGCCAATTCGCCAGCCAGTCATCGAATGTGACTTGGATACACCATTAATAATAATCGTTTGTTCTTTAAGCTCAGGAGAAAGTTGAGCAATTGAAACATGCTGAGCTCCTCCGTAAATAAGCTTTTCATAAATTTCATCAGAGACGATTAAAATGTTTTCCTCTAAACAGATTTTGCCTAGTTCCAACAGTTCTTCCGCTGTATACAAAACACCTGTTGGATTACTAGGAGAATTGATAATAACCGCTTTAGTCTTTTTCGTAATTCCCTTTAGCAATTGTTCAGGTGCTATCTTAAATTGATTTTGTTCAAGCCCCTCAATATAAACCGGAACACCGCCTGCTAATTTAACTTGTTCAGGGTAGCTTACCCAATAAGGAGCAGGAATAATAACCTCATCACCATCATTTAAAAGCACCTGAAACAAGGTATATAGCGCATGCTTTGCCCCGTTTCCAACGATGATTTCATTCGGTTTATAGCTTAAGCCTTGGTCGTTTTCAAACTTCTTGATGATCGCCTTTTTAAGGGCAGGTAATCCTGCGGAAGGAGTGTACTTAGTATGCCCCTCATTCATTGAACGATAGGCTGCATCTAAAATATGGCTAGGTGTATTAAAGTCAGGTTCCCCGGCACCTAAACCAATAACATCTACTCCCTGTTCCTTTAATTCCTTTGCTTTAGCGGTAATCGCTAATGTTGATGAAGGCGTTAATGCCAATACCCTGTTTGCTAATTCTATTTCCATTTCTCTTCCTCCCATCTCCAGTGCAGCTATAGGTTCTCAATCTTTTTCAGCCATTCACCAGATTCAAAGTCAATATAATAATAATTTATTAAATTATTTTCAGAACGGTAATAAATTTCCCATAATGGGATATTTTTTTCCATTCCCAACCGGACTGAGATGATTTTTTTTGGGTTTTTTTCTTCTAATAATTTCTGAATAGCTTCCTCTTTAGTTAGACCATCGCTTGCTTTTTTTACAACCAGTTTCTTACTCTTTTCGGGAATCCAAATGATAATTTTTTCACCTTTTTTATCTTTCCCTTCAATTACATCAATTGTTTCTAAGCCGCTATAAATATGAAAATCTACCACTTTGCTTAATGAAGTCTTTTCATTCGCCAGTGCGACAGCTTTTTTTTCAGCAGCTTTTAGCGGTTCTACCGAAGAAAAATATACTTTTATCATAATCCCGACAATAATTACAATAAATAACACGATAAATAAAATCCATTTTTTCATTTCATCACTTCTTTATGTACGATATATGGTAAAAATCGCTTTATTTTGATCATCTTTATCAAGGGCCAGTCCAAACATGAGCTCCCTATCTTTTAAGTTTCGATTAAGGGAATCAACAACTTTATATAAATCCGGACTATACTGGATTTTGACTGTTGAGATAACTTCAATTTTACTTTCCATCAATATTCTCCTTTTTCTAAAATCTTCTCAATTATTATAACAGGAATATGACTTTAACGGATTGTAATTCGCTGCCAAATTAAATGATTTTTTTTAAATTCTGCTTGTACTTATTTTTCTGGTACGGTTGGAATGGTAATGACTTCATAATTTGTTTTGGTAAATTTAATCGTTATCGCACTATGTTTTTTGGTTACATGAATCTCAGACCAAGTATTATGCAAATCATCAAGGATGTCACGATCAAGCTTTTGCTTTTCTTCTGCAAAAAGGATCGCTATTTGCGGATTCAACAGTTCAATTAATTTTCCGGATAATGTGTCTTCCTTATGGTGATTGGGGAGCTTGAAAATATTAACATCCTTGAGATTTTTCTTAAGGATGATTTGCTCTGCCTGTTTGCTAAATGAGCTCATCAAAAAAATGGTGTGTTTCAAAAATTGCAGAGTCAAATCCATGCCTTCATCTTGTTCATTGCCGCTGAATTGGACCTCAGCCGTCATCTGCGGAAGAATTTCCTTCTTTGCCCCAGTTTCCCAAGATACTATGGAAATTCGCTTTGCTTGCTCCAAACGTCCTGCAAGTTGTTTGGAGATGTCTGATGTTGTAATTATTTCTTGAATGTTATATTTTGCTATCAGCTGGTTGAGGTTATTTAAAGTTCCTTCCTGGCCGTTATTTGTCAGAATTAAGGCTTCGATTTTATTTACACCATAAAGGCCTAACCATGCTTCCAATTCTGCTTTTGTCCCTTTGCCACCGGCATTAACTAATATATTTTTATCATTTGGGCCTTGAAGCAATATCGCTTCCCCATTAGCGAGACCCAAAAAACTCACAGCTGCTTCATCTTCTCTTAAATTTAAATCAATGTTCTCCACCTTATTTGCAATAAATGGTTCGGCCTGTACTGAAAAAGTGCCTGTAACAAATAGAGTCATAAGGATTAGCAATATTCTCATACACATTCCTCCCATTTATTCACTTATAGGATTTGATGAATTTCCAATATTATCATAACCAAGAATGGATCAGCTCAACCAATTCATTAATCGTTCCATTTTTCACAGGGACAGATGGGATTGATTTCAAAAAGGCTTTCCCGTATTTTGTCGTAACAATGCGCCGATCAAATACAATCATTAATCCACGATCTTTTTCGGTACGAATCAAGCGTCCAAATCCTTGCTTAAAGCGAAGAATCGCTTCTGGAAGGGAGTATTCTGAAAAGGCATTTCCACCTTGTTCGCTAATTATCTGGCATTTCGCCTCAGTCAGCGGCTCCTCCGGCGAACTAAACGGGAGTCTGACGATAACGAGACACGATAAATCTTCACCTGGGATGTCAACACCTTCCCAAAAGCTGCTTGTCCCTAGTAATATCGCTTTATCATAGCGCTGAAAATTCCTTGTTAACCGCGTGCGGCTGCCACTGGTAATTCCTTGAGCAATTAGAACGTATTCATTTAGAAAGCCGCTTTCTTTAATGAGCTCATATGTTTTCTTCAGCATGTCATAAGCCGTAAACAGGAGCAGCATTCTTCCTTTTGTCGCTTCAGCAATTGTGATAATATGTTCGGTTATTGCAATTACATATTCATCCAACGAAACCGAATTTATTGCAGGCAAGTCTTCAGGAATGAAAAGTTGAACCTGATTTTTATACTCGAAGGGCGAAGGAATCGATTGTTGAACAGTTGCGTCAGCATTAAGACCTAATTCTTTCATGATGTAGCTATAAGAATGATTAACCGTTAACGTAGCAGACGTAATGACAACAGCTTTTTTTATTTGAAAAAATCGTTCCTTAAGCTGCTCCGCCACAAATGCAGGCTGTGCCAAAAAGGTGGTAATATTTTGTGGTGAGCGGGTATCCATTTCAATCCATTTTACATCCTTGGATTCTTTTAAAAAGCATTTAATAACCGTATTCCTTAACTCCTCCAGTTCAGTTCCGAATAAATAGAGTTCTTCCAATTTATTCTCTTTTGCTGCTGTTAACGAACCCTTTGCTTTCTTAATCGATTCCAGTCGGTCCATGATTGCCGCATGTAAATCCTTCAGTATGAATGCAACCCTTTCGGCACTATGGACAAGTGCATTTCTTTCCTTCCCGCTATCTCTATGTGAAAATCGTACTTTTATTCGATTAAAGCCTTTTTTATTTATCTGCTTCGCTTTTGCATAAACGGCGATTAGTTTAAAAAATTCATCCATTTCATAGGTAAGATCGATGACCATTTGGTTCAATTCAAATGTATGCAGCAGTTTTCCTTTTTGTCTTGGGATGGCAGCCAATAACTCTTCCATTTCATAAAACAGTTGTTTTTGTTCATACAGTCCAAATTGACCAATCATCAACCTTGCGGATAGATAATCAAGAGAATGGCCAAAAAACTGGCTCGCCACTTTCTCAAGGTGATGACCTTCATCAAGGATGACATAATCAAAGGCAGGCAAGATGGAGCCTTCCCCTTTAATATCACTTAATAACAAGGAATGGTTAGTAATAATAATATCAGCCGCTTGTGCATCCCTTTTTGCCTTTTGATAGAAATCTTTTTCCAGCCACATATCCTTCTTTGAAAAAATAGGTGCTTCATTTTTGATTTTATTCCAGTAAATAAAACCGCCGCTTGAAAGATTTAATTCATCCTTATCACCGGTTTCTGTTTCGGTCAGCCAGACGAGAATTTGCATTTTTGTTAAGGTGGTATCATAATTATCATTTTTATCCAACAATGTCTGCGAAAACTTTTCTAAACTTAAATAGTGGCTCCTTCCCTTAAGAAGTACCGAGTTTATTTTAAAAGGCAGGATTTTTTCTAAAAGCGGAATTTCCTTTTTTAGTAGTTGTTCTTGCAGTTGAATCGTATGTGTACTGACGACAATAGGAACTTTAATTTGTTTTGAAAAGCATGCAGCAGGCAGCAAGTATCCAAGCGATTTTCCTACCCCGGTTCCGGCTTCGATTAGACTATGATTTTTATTTTGAAAGGCTTGATAAACAGTATCCATCATCATAAATTGGCCAGTCCTTTTCTCAAAGAACTCGAAGCCTTGGTTGACAACCTCTATTTTCTCTTCCTCTGTGGAAGGGTACTGAAAATCTATCATGTCTGCTTCTTTATTGACCACTAAAGGAGTCAACTTCTTTAATGCTAAATTTCGATAAATTTCGATAGCATCGGGTAATTCTTCCGTATTCATATCCTTATTTGCCATTATTTCACCGAGCATCTGCTGCAAATCGCTCTTTAGCCCTCCTGATAGATGTGTAAGTTGCTTAAGAGTTACGAGCGGCAGCGATGATAACCGTTCTAGCAGAATAAGAAATAATTCGGCGGTAACCTGGGCATCGCTATCAGCCTGATGCGGACGGTCATGCTGCAAATTTTCTTTTTCCGCTAAATCTGTTAACTTGTAACCATCAGCTGTAGGAAACAGAAATCTTGCCATTTCCACCGTATCTAAAACAGAACCATAAAATCCTTCTAATCCAGCTTGGATTAGTTCCTCTTGAAGAAATGATAAATCAAATAGCACATTATGTGCTACAAAAAAGGCACCGTCAAGCAAAGACATGACCTTCTCTGTTATTTCAGCAAACAAGGGGGCATTCTTGACCATTTCATCATTAATACCGGTCAATTCTTCGATAAAAACCGGAATCGATTTTTGTGGATTGACAAGTGACGAAAATCGATCTGTGATGATCCCATTTTCAATGACCACAGCACCAAATTGAATAATTTTATCGCCCTTTTTCGGCAAGTTCCCCGTTGTTTCTAAATCAACTACAACAAATTTATTTGACATTCGATAAACACCCCGAAACTTCGTTCATTAAACGGTATCATAAAAAGGAAAAAAAGAAAACAATCACACATTTACAATTAAAAAAATCCCCGGAAATCGGGGACTTACAAAACTGTGAGTGCAGGTTCTTTATTGATCAGTTCTTTAATGCGATTGTTTTCATCCATAATCGCCACTCTAGGATTGTGAGCAGCTAGTTTTTCTTCGGGTACAATGGCATAAGAAATGATGATAACAATATCCCCTTTTTGGACAAGGCGGGCTGCAGCGCCATTTAGGCAAATAACACCGCTGCCTCTCTCACCGGGAATAATATAGGTTTCAAGACGGGCACCATTGTTGTTATTGACAATTTGAACTTTTTCATTCGCTATCATGCCAACAGCGTCTAAAATATCCTCATCTATTGTAATACTGCCTACATAATTTAAATTAGCTTCTGTTACGATTGCTCGATGGATCTTACCGTTCATCATAGTACGAAACAAAAGTATTCCTCCCCTGTTGTCACTTTTTCAAGTCTAATCTAGATGAATAATGAAATTATCAATTAAGCGAACCTTAGTAAATTTTACAGCGAGTGCTATAATTATGGAACCCTCTATTTTTTCCAATGGCTTTAACCTTGGATAAGAGAAAATTTCGACATAATCAATTTGTCCATTGGTTTCACTTGTAATCATTCCACTAATTAGCTCGATTAATCGAGAAGGATTTTGTTCACCTTGATCAATTGCTTCTTTTGCCGCTGCTAAGCTTTTATAGAGCACTGCTGCCTGAATTCTTTCTTCAGGTAAGAGATTGACATTCCGGGAACTTTTCGCGAGCCCATCCTGTTCCCGAACAATGTCGACAGGAATAAGCTCGACTGGGAAATTAAAATCAGCAATTAACCCGTCAATGACCGCTACCTGCTGTGCATCCTTTTTACCGAAATAGGCTTTATCCGGCATCACCATGTTAAATAATTTTGTAATGACAGTTGCAACACCGTCAAAATGACCTGGGCGGGATTTTCCGCATAAAACATCAGTTCGTTCCTGAACCGTCACTCTTACCGATGGTTCATTGGGATACATTTCTTCCACTGACGGGTAAAAAAGATAATCCACCTGCTCACTTTCAGCTAAGGCATGGTCTCGCTCAAAATCGCGGGGATAATCCGCATAATCCTCTGTTGGTCCAAACTGTAAAGGATTGACAAAAATACTGATGACGACAATATCATTTTCCAGTCTTGCTTTCTTTATCAGAGTTAAATGGCCTTCATGCAGAAATCCCATTGTCGGGACAAAGCCAATCGATTTTCCTAACCCCTTTTGTTTTACGATTTCTTCGTTTATTTCCTTAATGGTGGTAATAACCTTCATTCCTTGCCTCCATAAAGTACCTTCAGTTCCTCTTCCTTCATCGTAAATGTATGCTTATCTTCAGGAAACTGATTATTTTTCACATCTGCCGCATAGGCTTGAATCGATTCAATCATGAAGGGATTTACAGCATGGTATTGTTTGACAAACTTCGGCACACGTTCAACTCCATAGCCTAAGATATCATGATAAACAAGCACCTGCCCATCCACATTAATACCAGCGCCAATCCCAATTACAGGAATGGAAATAGACTTTGCTACTTCCTCTGCCAGCTGCTTTGGTACACATTCCAAGACAACAGCAAAGGCACCTGCTTTCTCACATTCTTTCGCATCTTCGATTAACTTTTTCGCAGCATGCGCATCTTTTCCCTGAACCTTGTAGCCACCCAAAACGCCAACTGATTGCGGGGTTAACCCAAGGTGGGCACAAACAGGAATCCCGGCTTTTGTAAGGGCCGAAATTTTTTCAATAACCTCGTCGGCTCCTTCAAGTTTTACAGCGTGAGCGCCTGTCTCCTGAATGATTCTGCCTGCGTTAATTAATGTATCTCTAACTGATAGATGGTAGGTCAAAAACGGCATATCTACGACAATAAATGTATCTTTAGCTCCGCGTTTAACAGCTTTCGTGTGGTGAATCATGTCTTCAACCGTTACCGGGATGGTGGAATCGTAACCTAGAACCACCATTCCAAGCGAGTCGCCAACTAAAATAACGTCAACTCCCCCCTGTTCTGCTTGTTTTGCAGATGGATAATCGTAGGCCGTTAACATGACAATCTTCTCGTTCTTTTCCTTCATTTTCAAAAAATCTGTTGTCTGCTTCATCTTTTTCCCTCCTTTTATAATGGGAGAGGCGATAAAACGAATTCGAAGAGCAAATAAAAAGATCCTTCTGAAGGCAGAGGATCTTTGTTACTCTTTTGCGTGTTCCATCCCTCTGTCCCGGTCCGTAAAAACGGATCTAGGCAGAAACCTTTTTAATTGTTATCACAAGTCGGTGCAGTTCCCAGGGATACTGCCCATTGAAATTATCATACAAAATGTACACGTTTCTTGCAAGGAATATAATGCTATGTGAGAGGGTTCAAAGTTCGATATCAGCAGAATATACATGGTGGATAACACCAGATTGGTCCTTTATTTTTAAAACGCCTTCATCCGTGATTCCCAATGCTGTTCCTTCAATTACGTTTGTTAACGTTCTTGCTTTAAGTTCTTTTCCAATACTGACGGCATAGCTTTCCCAAAGAAGCTTAATCGGAAAAAAGCCTTGCTTTAAATAGAGTAAATACAGTTTTTCAAAATGTTTAAAAACACTTCTAATTAACGCTGCCCGGGAAATCGCCTCTCCTTTTTCAATCGATAGTGAGCTGGCTATTTCCTGAAGCTCATCTGGGAAATCCTCTTTCCGTTGATTGACGTTTATGCCAATTCCAATAATAATCGAATGAATTCTGTCCGCTTCAGCCTGCAGTTCTGTTAAGATCCCAGTTACCTTTTTTTCATGCAGTAATATATCATTTGGCCACTTTATTTCAGGCTGCAGTCCTGTTATTTCTTCCATCGCCTGAACAACTGCTACAGCTGTTAATAGTGTCAACTGAGGCGCGTTCGTCAGCGGGATATTCGGCCTAAGAATTAAACTCATCCAAATGCCTGTATATTTTGGTGAATGCCATTTTCTACTCATTCTGCCTTTTCCGAATTTTTGCTCTTCTGCAATAATTACAGTTCCCTCCGGTACATCCTCAGAAGCGAATTGATGGGCAATCTTTTGTGTCGACTCAACACTTTCTTGATAGTGGAGATTCCTGCCGATAAATTCCGTTGTCAGCCCTAGTCTGATTTCATCGGCGGTTATTTTTTCCGGTGTTTTTAGAATTCGGTAGCCCTTATTTCGTACGGCTTCTAATTCAAAGCCTTCTTTCCTTAATTCCTTAATGTGCTTCCACACAGCGGTTCTTGAGCAGCCAATTACCTCAGCAAGATGCTGCCCGGATAAATAGACGTCGCCAGCTTTGGTAAAGGCATCAAGCAATTCTTTTCTTAATTCGGATTGCACGCCATTAGCCACTCCTTAATTTTTTGCTTATTATTTTCTAATTTCCTTGCTACGATTGCATTCTCTATCTCTACTAGCGTCTCTTTCAGCCAGGGTCCGCCGCTTTTGTCGAGCCATTTCATCACATCGTTCCCCGTGACCTTAATGTCAGCAGGATGCTTGATTGGCAGTTTGTCGTACAAGTCTAGCCAATGATTGATTGAATCTGTTTCTTTCATTCCGTTGATAACCAAGTACAGCTTTTCAACAGATAGGATGTTGTCATAGCCTGCATGATACAAATCAAAAACGGACCATTCATGCTGAAGTCTTTTTTCCAGGAAGAGTAATTGTTGTTGTATCGCTCTTATGTCTTTAATTGCCATCCGCCACTCTCTTAAAAACTCCACGACTTCCTTTTCCTGTATATCTAAACAAAAAAGCAATATGGACCACATTTCATTTTTATTTAGGCTGTCACATTGAAAGTTAATCAATTGTTTTAAATGCTTTTCCTTAGTCGCCAAACCCGGCAAATAAAGAAATAAATTCGTTTTAAGCAAAACCTTGATGGCTTCATTTCGATTCTTGCCGCCTAAAAGCTTTTCAAACTCTGCTTTTTTTCTTTCAACAGCAATATTCTTAAGTAAATCAACTTGCTTAATTAATGCCGTTAACGTATTAGTTTCAATTGTAAAAGAAAGTTGGCTTACAAACCGAACTGCCCGCAGCATTCTTAACGCATCTTCACCGAAACGCTCCTCTGCCTTACCAACGGTTTGAATTACTTTATCTTTAATTGCCGTCTGTCCATCAAAGGAGTCAATTAGTTTTCCATTTCGGTCCATCGCGATTGCATTCATCGTAAAATCCCTGCGCTTTAAGTCATCTTGGAGATTACGGATAAACGCTACCTCTTTCGGCCGGCGAAAATCCTTATACTCCGCTTCGGTTCTAAAGGTAGTAATTTCATACGATCCGCCGTTAAATAACACAAGCACTGTTCCATGCTCAATTCCAATATCGACAGTTTTCGGAAAGATTGATTTCACTTCATCAGGTGTTGCTGATGCAGCAATATCTACGTCGCTAATCCTTCGCTTTAAAAGGTAATCCCTAACGGAACCGCCAACGAAATAGGCTTCGTAACCGGCATCCTCTAATTTCCTTAACACAGGATTAGCTGATAAAAAAGGTTCTATCATCCTACTTCACCTTAATTCATTAATTTATAATATAATTGTTCATATTGTTCAACAATTTTTGCTGCATTGAAGGTTGTTTTAACCGTTTCCACTGATAGCTTGGAAAACTGCCGATGAAGATGTTGATCATTTAACAGCGCAATTGCTTTACTTGAGATCTTTTCTATGTCTCCTACATCACAAATAAATCCTGTTTCTCCATGCAAAATGACTTCTGGGATTCCGCCAATATTTGTCCCAATACACGGCACGCCACAAGCCATAGCCTCTAAAGCTACCAGCCCAAAGCTTTCCTTTTCCGAAAGTAATAGCATCAAATCACTGATGGAATACAATTCCTCAAGATTCTCTTGTTTTCCAAGGAAAAGGACCTGGTCCTCTAACCCGAGCTGCCTTACCAGTTTACAAACTAAAGTCATTTCTGGTCCGTCGCCAACTAACAACAATTTAGCGGGCATTGTCGCAGAAATTTTCGCAAAGGTTTTCACTACATCTTGGACGCGTTTTACGGCCCGAAAATTTGAGACGTGGATGATCACTTTCTCTTCTTCTTTAATCCCGAATTCTCCCTTTAGTTTACAAGCATCTCTTTTATGGTAGATTCGCTCATCAATAAAATTATAGACAGTTTCAATTTGCTTATCCGGGTTGATTAGTTCATAGGTTTGATCCACTAATGCCTTGGAGACAGCAGTGACAACATCGGATTTTTCGATACCAAATTTAATCGCATCTGTTAATGATGGATCATACCCTAATACGGTTATGTCTGTCCCATGTAGTGTCGTGACTATTTTTATATCTCTGTGGCTCATTTGCTTGGCTAATATCGCACACACTGCATGAGGAATGGCGTAATGAACATGGAGCAAATCTAATTTCTCCCGATTTGCTACTTCCGCCATTTTGCTTGCCAGGGCAATGTCATAGGGTGCGTACTGGAAAACAGAATATTGATTCACTTCGACCTGATGGTAATAAATATTATGATACATTTTATTAAGCCTGAAAGGAATGCTTGAAGAAATAAAGTGAATCTCATGTCCTTTTTCTGCTAGCATTTTCCCAAGCTCTGTGGCTATTACACCCGATCCGCCCACTGTTGGATAACAGGTAATCCCAATTTTTAGTTTCTTCATTTTTCAATCTCCCATCAAATCTCGGTTCACAAGGATTGGCTCTTTTGTTTTAAAGCCTTCTGCATAGGTTACCCCAACCAATTTACCAAACATTCTTTCCCGGGCTTCGACTGTTTCAATATAACCATTGACGAGCGGTGTATTGAAGCTTTCGTCTGTTTGTTCAAATTGGCTCTTATATGCCCTTAATGCTTCCAGCTTTTTGTCGATAAACATTGTGACATCCGTAGTAAAATCCGGCTTGTGGAAACCATTAATCATATAAAAATACAGTTTTTCTACTCGGTGCGGCTCTGTACCATCTTCTGTCTGATATTTTTTAATCCCAGCTGAAAAAACCGCCTCCTCCACAAGACGGGCACAATTCCCATGATCAGGGTGGCGGTCCTCAAAATAGGGAGCAAAGACAACTTGGGGTTTATATGTTCGTATAATACCAGCAATCTTCCTTATGTATTCATCATTTAAGAATAAACCTCTATCAGGAAATGCCAGCGAAGTCCGTTTACAAACACCTAAAATTTCAGCTGCATGTCTTGCTTCTGCTTTTCTTAACGTGACATTCCCATTTGAAGAAAGATCAGCATCCGTTAAATCACAAATACCGATACGTTTTCCTTCAGAAACCAGTTTCGCTATCGTACCTGCCATGCCGATTTCCACATCATCAGCATGGGCACCGAAAGCAAGAATATGTAACGGTTTATCTTCCATTTACCTCACCATTTTCTTTAACGATATTTCTCCAATCGATTAAGCCCAGTTCTAGACCTCTAATTAATAATTCGGCCGTACCCATATTGGTCGCAAGTGGAATGGAATATACATCACACAGTCTGACCAGTGCAGTCACATCCGGTTCATGAGGCTGAGCTGTCAACGGATCGCGGAAGAAGAAAATCGCATCCATTTGATTTTGGGCAATCCTTGCACCAATTTGCTGGTCACCGCCAAGCGGACCGGATTGATAACGGGTAATAGACAACCCCGTAGCTTCATTAATTCGTAAGCCAGTTGTGCCCGTAGCAAACAGAGTATGTTTCTTAAATATTTCTTGATAGGCTGTGACAAATTGGACGAGATCATTTTTCTTTTCATCATGGGCAATTAAGGCAATATTCATTATTTTGACTCCTAGTCTAAAATATTTTCTAGTCCGTAAACAAAATTATTATGCTTCATTACCGTTTCGACCGCTACCTTCACTCCTGACATAAAGGAGGCACGATTGTAGGAATCATGACGAATGGTTAATGTCTGACCATCAGAGCCAAATAAAACCTGCTGATGTGCGATGAGCCCTGGCAAGCGGACAGAATGAATATGCATGCCATCATACTCCGCCCCTCTAGCCCCTTTTAGTGTTTCTTTTTCATTGGCGTGACCCTGTTTTTTAGTTTCTCTTACAGCTGATATCATCTCTGCTGTTTTTACCGCTGTCCCGGATGGGGCATCTAGTTTTTGGTCATGATGCATTTCGATAATTTCAATATCATGAAAATATTTCGCCGCCAGCTGTGAAAATTTCATCATCAACACAGCCCCAATAGCAAAGTTTGGCGCAATTATACAGCCTAATTCTTTTTCACGGCAGATATCTTCCAATTCAGCTAAATTCTCTTTTGTAAAGCCCGTTGTACCCACAACAGGGCGGACATTATATTCCAGCGCTGTTTTCGCGTGGTACATGCCAACTTCAGGCGTGGTTAAATCTATTAATACGTCTGCCTCTACCTCTTGCAAGCATTTTTCTATATCAGTATAGATTGGTACATTTGAAATAGATTGGAACCCTGCTACATCGCTTAACATCATGCCATCGTTCTTGTGATCAAGGACAGCCGCCAGTTTAAAATGTGCTGTGGCAGTTACCAGCTGAACTGCCTCAGAGCCCATCCGGCCCCGCGGACCAGCAATAATAATTTTAATTTCATTCATTTTAATCACTCCTGCTCAAATCTTGTCCAACGGTCTGAATCTCTTGTTTTAAATTTATCCATGACATAATCATGGGCATCTTCCAAGTCAACCTTTAAGGAATTGGCCATGCAAATGAGAACAAAGAGAAGATCGCCAAGTTCTTCTTCAATAGCTTTTTCAGTTTCAGTGCTTTTCTTCGGTTTTTCACCGTAGTAATGGTTTACTTCTCTAGCCAACTCTCCTAATTCTTCTGATAATCTTGCAAGCATTGCGAGAGGACTAAAATATCCTTCTTTAAATTGGCCTATGTAAGTATCGACTTCTGCCTGAAGGTCTTTCATTGTCTTTTGTTCTGCCATTTTCTCATCACCTCATTTCTTCTGCAAATGTCACATTAACAATGTTATATATCCATGTTTATGTTAGCTAAATTGGGGTGGTTTTACAAATATTTTCGTTTCTATCATCTCTTTTTCTCTCCTCATTGCTCTTAGCTCTTTAATCGGCTATAATAAATACCGCCATAAGAGAGATTATTTGGAAGAGGAGGAATGTTTATGATAGTAGGGCTTAAATTAAAGAACATTCTGTTTATCCTATTAGGTGCGGCCATTATGGCGTTCGGCTTGGTCAATTTTAATATGGAGAATAAGCTGGCGGAAGGCGGGTTCACAGGAATTACACTGATTTTTTATTTCTTATTGAACTGGGATCCTTCTTATACAAACCTGCTTCTTAATATTCCTTTATTTTTTATCGGCTGGAAGTTATTAGGACGGAACGCTTTCTTATATACGATTTTAGGAACAGTTGGGGTTTCGATTTTTTTATGGATATTTCAGCGCTACCCACTTGATATGCCGCTGCAAAGCGATTTAACCTTAGCAGCTTTGTTTGCCGGTGTCTTCACGGGAATTGGCTTAGGAGTTATCTTTCGGTTCGGAGGGACAACTGGCGGCGTCGATATTATTGCAAGACTTGTCCAAAAATATGCAGGCTGGAACATGGGAAAGACGATGTTTATCTTTGATGCCTGCGTTATTGCCCTTTCATTATTCACATACCTTAATTACAAACAAGCAATGTACACACTTGTTGCTGTTTTCGTCGGTGCAAGGGTGATTGATTTTATGCAGGAAGGTG
This sequence comes from Neobacillus vireti, assembly GCF_001026695.1. Lineage (GTDB taxonomy): Bacteria > Bacillota > Bacilli > Bacillales > Cytobacillaceae > Neobacillus > Neobacillus vireti. Next base: position 387,986 of record NZ_LDNB01000012.1, on the reverse strand, counting down.
CGTACTCTGCCCGGGGTGCAATGGTCATTTCAGATAAGAATGAACAAATTGCGAAAAAGATTATGGATGAAATGGACCGTGGGGTTACTGCATTAAGAGGTTACGGTTCCTATACGAAAAGCGAGCGTGAAGTTTTGTATTGCGTTGTCGCCAAAAACGAAATCATGCGCTTGAAAAATTTGATCACTTCTGTTGACCCACACGCATTTATCTCGATTTCTGTTGTTCATGATGTCCACGGAGAAGGATTTACACACGATGAAAATAAAGTGCCAATACAGAAATAAAAAGCAATGTCGATTAGTGACATTGCTTTTTTTAATCTTAATCCTTATGATCTCTTGAGCGGTCTTTTTTCCATGTTTTTTCACCCTTGTACTTACGCCACCCAACATAGGATAATGTCATAATAATTATGCTCCCTGTTGAAATGATTACCCACCATAGTGAAGGATCGGCATCATCTTTTTCCATATTGGCAAAAAGATTTTTTAAGTCGGTGTCTAAAGCATAAAGTTCCTGCTGACTTTTTGTGTCACTAATAATCTGTGATTGATACTCATTTATAAAATCAATCCGGGCGTCCAATCTTTGAATGGTTTCGATAGGAACATCAACCTTCATGCTCGGATAAATTACGTTATATAGTGATAGAAAGGTATTAAAGTTTGCATGAAAATGAGCTGTATCGCCATTTATGGCTGCATCCCTTGCTTGGCTAAAGACACTCATTATCGGTTCTTCCATTTCTGTCCATAAGGGTTGATGGCTTGTCGCGATAGCATCTATAACAAGCCGGAATTTAGTTAATTTATTTATTCTTTCCTCATATTTCATGTTAGGGCTAACCGCTGCTTCCATCGCTTCATCATGCGAGGTGTTAACAATTCTTACTTCATCTACAGATAATGGCCTTGCATTACCAGAAATATTCGTGAACTGGTCAGAAAAATAATCAAGCATTTTTTTTGCATCTTCATATCGATGAAACTTTACCATTTGGAGTGCTTCATCAGAAATATCATCCAGCCGCTCCATGGGCGATTGCTGTTCCGCGGCTGCGGCTATGGGAGTCATCATCATAATAATTGCAAATAAAAGTAACCATTTGATTTTCAACAATCCTTGTCCCCCCTTTCATTACTAATAAAATGTATGTAGGGGTGGACAAGGTTAGACCACTAATTATTGAAACACGATTATTTTATTTCTAATTTAAACCGGTTCGGTCTTATTGAAAAATAATAGGCCAGTCCAATCGAAACAACTGAAAGCCAGAAAGTAAAATAGCCAATTTGCGGTATATACTGATCCAGCATATGATAAGAGGGTAGCATAAAAAATACGTAATCAATTACATCATTATGCAGCGTCCATATTGCTGTTACGATTAAATGCCACCATTTAAAACGGTAAAACGGTGCATACAATATTCCTTGGACAGCCATTGCAAAATGGGAGATAATCAACATATAGCCAATCCAGTCAAGCTCCCCTTGAACAAAATAAACAAGAATATTCATGACAACTGCCCAAATCCCATATTTAAAAAGAGTTACAATCGCAAGTGCTTCGATTAATGGCCAGTTTTTCCCCATCAGAAATGCAATCAGGACAAAAACAAAAAATAAGCTTGCTGTCGGACTGTCGGGAACAAATGGAAGAAAAATAGCAGGTGTTTCTTTGAGCTGCCACCCATACCAATAATATCCGTAAGCAGTTCCGGCAATATTGACAATGAGTAAAAGTCCGAGAATGGATCTATTTGCCAAAAGAGGATAAATAAAGCGCACAAATACTCCCCATTTCAATAAAAAAGCTGACGATTCCCGTCAGCTTTTCATCATTTAATTATTTTTTACCAATTTCTGCGATAAATTCCGATAGCTTTTTAAGCTGTTCGTCATTACCTTTAAAAATCCCTGCAGGCATTGTACCACCTGGGCCTTTTTTACCTTCTACAGCAATTTTTGCTACTTCTTCAGCTGATAAGCCAGTACCAATTAATGTTGGTGCTCCAGCGCCGCCTTGAAAATTATCACCATGACAGGTAATACAAGTATTTTCACTTGCGATTTTGTAGCCATCACTTGTTTTATCAAAATCTACTTTCTCAACGATTTTACCTTGGCGTTCAGCTGCTGCCCAGTCATGTGTTGCAACAGATTGCCACGTTAAAAATACAGTAGCTGCTATCGCCAACAACATAAATGATGTTGCAAGCGGACGCTTAAGTGGACGGCGTTCCGGTCCGACATCAAGGAACGGTGCTAATAATAAGCCGCCAAAAGCGAGTCCAGGAATGACCATAGCTCCAATAACCGTATATGGGCCAGATGCATATGTGTATTTCAGCAATTGATATAAGAACAAGAAATACCAGTCTGGTAATGGAATATAACCTGTATCGGTCGGATCCGCAATCCTTTCAAGCGGAGCCGGATGTGCAACTGTTAAGCATAAATAGCCGACAAGAAACACGGCACCTATCATCCATTCTTTTAAAAGGAAGTTAGGCCAGAATGCCTCTGTTTTACCAGGATATTCTGAGTAATCTTTTGGAAGCATCGTTTTACGTGATTCAGGTGCTGGTACACGTGAGTCACCGACGAACTTCATACCTTTACCGCGATGCATTGAGCAATCCCCCTCCTTTTTTTCGTAGAGATTAGAAAAAACTTACCGCTTTAACTTTATTTTAAAGCGGTCCGGAAATACCTTGTTTTCGAATCATAATGAAGTGAGCTCCCATAAGTCCCAGCAATGCTCCTGGCAGGAAGAACACATGGATTGCAAAGAAACGGGTTAATGTTTGAGCACCAACAATATGTTCATGACCTGCTAATAAAACTTTAACATAGGAACCAATGAACGGCGTGGCCTCAGCGATTTGCAGACCAACCTTTGTAGCGAACAGCGCTTTCATATCCCAAGGTAATAAGTATCCTGTAAAACCTAAACCAAGCATGACGAAGAAAATAAGGACTCCGACAATCCAGTTCAACTCACGAGGCTTTTTATAAGCACCCTGGAAGAAGACGCGCAATGTATGTAAAAACATCATGACAAGCACTAAACTTGCACCCCAGTGATGCATTCCACGGACAATTTGACCAAAAGCAACTTCATTTTGCAGATAATAAACAGATTCCCATGCGTTTTTAATATCTGGTACATAGTACATGGTTAAGAACATACCTGAAAGAATTTGAATGACTGTTACGAAGAATGTCAGACCGCCAAAGCAGTAAACAAACGCTGAAAAGTGATGCGCCGGGTTAACGTGCTCAGGTACTTCATGGTCTGCAATATCGCGCCACAAAGGCGTAATATCTAAACGTTCATCGACCCAGTCGTAAATTTTGTTTAACAATGATTACGCCTCCTTCCGTGGTTTAGCTTTTCCTAAGTAAAGGTAACCATCTTTTTCTTTGTATGGATATACATCTAGCGGTGCTAATGGTGGTGTATTTGGAACATTTGTACCGTCTTTTGTATATCGGCCATAGTGACATGGACAGAAGAATTGATTTGGATGTTCTTTATCCGTATTCCAGTTAACCGTACAGCCTAAGTGTTTACATACAGGTGATAGTGCAATAATTTTTCCATTATCATCTTTATAGACCCAAGCAGTTTCCGTAACTTCAGACTCGTACCAGGCATCCTTTTGCTTAAATTTAAAGTCAACACGAACAGGCTCTTTAGTTATTTCCGACATCTTTTTCGGAGTAGGAATAAAATCCCCACCGGCTTCTGCTTTTAATACAGGATCCACCGCAAATCGTACCATTGGCATTAACATTCCGGCTGCCATGAAGCCGCCTACACCAGTTAATGTGTAGCTTAAAAATTGACGTCTTGAAACACGCTCTTTACTCATGCTTTATCCCCCCCTTTATTCATGAAGTTAAGTCCAGCGGACAATTATTAAACACATATAAAACTAGGACATAACAATGATATATCAATCTACAGGCAAGGTCAATATCATACTATTTTAAAAACATATAATATGAATAGTTTTATTATTATTATTCCTGCCATTTTTGCGTAAAGAGAATTAAAAGCTGTTTTACTTGACTGTTAATCATTTCCACCTTTTGGGATTCAGACATTTGCTCAAGCAGAAGTGATGGAAGCCAAATTAATGCCCCGCCTAATTTTTCCTCATGTGCTTTCCATTCAATATTGGATGTTATGTAAAATATGTGTTTAAAATCACCTTTTACGATATTTTCCTCCCAAGTCAGCAAATCATTCAATACTTTTTCGCTATTTTCATTTTTTAAATATGTAAATGGAGGAAATAATAATAATCTTCCTGTAAACTGCCTTTCTATTTGGTTTGTTAACAGCGAGATAAATTCTGAAGCCGAGGCTGACTGCTTCATTTCATCTTCAAACGAAATTGAATAGATGGGGATAACAGCAGTATCCACATACTCCTTGGCATTTAAATAAGTTTCAATATCTTGTGGTATCCATTTCATTTTTTCCACCTGCCTTTTGTTTCACTATTCCTATAATATCATTATCTCCTTAAACATTAAAAGAAAATGTAATATATTAAAAAACAAGGCTCTGTTAAAAGTAAATGTTGATTTCCGTTCCAGGCGCGAGCGGTTCGCGGGGCGGGCGGTGAGCCTCCTCGGCGCTGAAGCGCCTGCGGGGTCTCACCTGTCCCGCTGCTCCCGCAGGAGTCTCGCGCCTTCCACTCCAATCAACATTGTGCCAAAATCAACAATGAGCTTTAACACTGCCAAAAACAAAAGGAAGGTTGCTTATCGCAAACTTCCTTTTGTTTCAGCCGTTGTAAGCTTATTTAATTTTTCTGTTAGCATCCGAAACGCCTTACGATCTTGTTTATCAAGTGCTTCATCAATTAATTGCAGCAGTTTTTCACGTTGAAAGCGTTCAATACTATGCTGTAACAATTGTTCTGCAATGATTCCATCCTTTTCATTCACTTGCAAATGTTTTGGGACAAAGGGATTTTCCTCAAGCACCGCTGCATATTGATGTGCCTGATTTGAAGCATGGAAGTTTAACTGAATAAATATATCCTCGTCTCGATTAAGCCGAATATCATGGAATGATTTTTCAGCATCCGTTGTCATCACATTTTCCTTATAAAAACGAAATGGCACTTTATCCACACAATGTGTAGACATAATCAAACCTCGCGGACAATACTGTGCTTGCTCAACAAAATGAACCTTTTCCATTAGTTGATCGTGGCTCATTAAATAGTTGAGGATCCAAACACATTCTCTTCTTTTTAATTGATAATGATTTAAAAACCAGCGAATAAAATCCTTCTTCTCGTTGACAGAAACAGGGGTTGCCATGATAGTTTCCCTCCTCTGCATAATCAGCTTTTTTAATCCTTCCCATCGGTAAGACGATCAAGTATTTCAATAAATTCAACATTTGTTGGATCCTCAATTAGCAGCTGTTTAAAAATTTCGGCGGCTCGGTCGGTTTTTCCTTCCTCAATTAGAAAATATCCGTAATCAAGCAAAAATGCTTCATTATTCTTAAAAAAAGTATATGCACTTTCATATTTGTCTAATGCGTAGGAGTATTTCTCTAATTTTTGAAAGCTATGTGCGGAATCCCATAAAAACTGGGGCTCCTCATCTTCAATAATGTCTAGCTGAGAAACTAACTCGAGGACATCCTCATATCTTTCCTGTTGGAAAAAGAGCTTATTTAACATAAGCGCTGCTTCTGTGTATCCAGGATCTAATGCAAGTGCCTCTCGGAAGTATTGCTCAGCATCTGCGTCTTTTCCAAGCTTAAGTGCTGTTTTCCCGCCATAGAAAAATAATTCTTTATTAAATTCATCCTGTTTTATTCCTTCTTGAATCGCGAGTAAACTATTTTCAAGCTCTTCTTCCCGTTCGTATCCGATCGCAAGATGTAAATAGAGTGAATGGTATTCTGGATCTAGTGCTTTTAATTCATTGAACTTTTCAATGGCAGTTCGATTATAGCCTGCCTGGAGCGCTGTAAATGCCGAGCCGAATAATGTGTTTATCTCTAATTTTCCATCGAGCGCCTTATCATAATAAGCCAAAGCCTCCTCAAAAGACCCTGATCCGCTTAATAGGTCTGCCATCCGTCCATGGATATTTATGCCGGCAATTTCGTTTTCTTCTTTTAAAACCGTTTCATAGGCGTTCATCGCCTTGGCAATTTCGCCAAGTTCTCCATAAAGCTCCCCTAAGGCGAAATCAATAATGACTTCATTTGGCAGTATTTGTTTTGCCTTCAATAATTTTCTTTCACACACTTCATATAGACCTTGGAGTTGATAAAGGTCTGCTAACAGTAATAATGACTGTGCATAATTAGCATCCTGTTCTGAAATTTTTTCTAGAACAAGAATTGCATCTTCCTCTTCTCCGGCTTCCACCAATATTTCACCTAGCAGAACAAGAAGTTCACCTTCTTCAGGGTAAATTTCCAATAGGTTTTCAATTAATTTCTTTGCTTCATCTAAAAATCCATACTGATACAATTCTTCCCCCAAGAGAAATTTTTCCTCAGGCAGACCGCTTTTTAATATAAGATTATATTCATTTAAGGCGTCATTATGTTGGCCCTGCTCTATCATGTTAATAATTTTATTTACTCTCTCCATTGGCTTTTACCTCTTCTCCCCCTTAAATTACAAAGAAAAATACGATAGGGTTTGCACCTTTACATGTTCTCCATATCCTGGCTTAAATAATACCTTAGCCCCTGTCCGAACAATCTTTCCTTTGTGAACTGTAACTACAAGTCTATCACCATGATAATGAAATAAATTAACTTCATCAACATTATTGATTTCTCTTCCCTTTAAATATAAGTTATAGCTTAATTCAGTCCCGTGCATTAGACTTGCTCTTTGCGGATATAAACCTATTTTGTTTAGTATAGCGGTACATAATGGCTGATTTTCTTCTATTTCTTCATAAATTGCAGGAATTTTTTCTTTTACCATAATACCTTTCCATTTCGACAAAACGGCTCTCTCTTCCTTCTTCTGTGAAGAAGAAATTTTTGGAATCAAGGGACTGTTGAACGGGAATATCGCTTCCCTTATCCATCCCCATGGCACATTTTCCAATTGACCAGGCTCCTCTACTTCAACAAAAATGGCCGGAATCTTTTCTTTCCTACACATTCTCATTAGGCTTGGAGTAATTAAGCGGACTGGGATTCTGATCCCGATGATAAAGTCAACTGGACAACCCACAAGCGCTGTTTTCATTCCCTTGAATTTTTCTGTTAATTCATTTTCGTAGGAAACGTCAACATATGTAAGCAGGGTTGTACATCCTTTTAGCAGAAAGTGGTCAATTAGAAAATTTTTTAATGCCTGAAAGGATTCTTTATACGGTATTTTGGAATTAAAAAGCACAAAAGACGGGGTCATAATATAAGGGTCAAGATTCATTTTCATCACCCGATAATGATTAAAACAAGGTTGAATCTTCGTTATTCGATTATCTGAAATCAAAAGCGAACATGTAGTTAATTTCCTGTCTATAAGAATGTTGGCATTTTCAATGATATACATCGTCTCAACCACCCGCTTTTCTTCTTTAAGACAAGCTATGCTAAAAATTTCTAAACTATGACTTTGTCCTGTACCAAAAAAGAAAAGCCGCAATGAAGGCAGCTTTTACTTTAAAAGGCTATTAATATGATTAAAAAAGTTCGGGTAGGAAACGGAGATTGCTTCAGGATTCTCCAGAATGACCTCTTCGTTACTTAGAAGAGCTGCAATTGCGAGCATCATTCCAATCCGATGGTCGCCGTGGCTTGAGACAGTTCCACCAGAAAGTTTAGTTTTTCCGTGGATAATCATTCCATCAGCTGTTGCCTCTATCGCAGCCCCTAATTTTTTTAGTTCTTGGACAACAGTATCGATTCGATTTGTTTCTTTTACCTTTAATTCTTCCGCATCTTTAATGATCGTCTTTCCTTCAGCTTGGGTTGCCAGTAAGGCTATGATTGGAATCTCATCAATTAGTTTTGGAATTAAATCTCCTTCAACAACAGTTCCCTTTAGTGCGGAGGTTTTAATAATGAGGTCACCAAATGGTTCAAATCCGTTCTCATCCTTTTGAACAATTTGTAATTCAGCACCCATTTTCTTCATGACCTCAATAATTCCTGTTCGGGTAGGATTTAAGCCCACATTTTTCAAGACAATTTCACTGTTAGGAATAACGGCACCGGCGACAAGAAAAAATGCAGCTGAGGAAATGTCACCAGGTACATGGATCGTAGCAGCATGCAGCTTTTGTCCGCCCTTAACCGTAATCAATTGGTTATCCCTTGTGATTTCCCCGCCGAATTTACGAATCATTCTTTCCGTATGATCCCGGGTTTTAGCTGGCTCGATGATTGTACTAATTCCATCTGCCTGCAGGCTCGCTAGGAGAATCGCAGACTTTACCTGGGCACTAGCAACCGGCAGTTTGTAGTGAATCGGTGTTAATTGCTTTCCACGGAGAGAAACGGGCGTATAGGCACCGTTTTTTCTTCCATCAATTTTGGCACCCATATTTGTTAATGGGACTGTGACTCTGGTCATTGGTCTTTTTCCAATTGAATCATCGCCAACAAGTGTGGAGAAAAATGGTCTTCCCGCAAGTATCCCCATTAATAAACGAATGGTTGTTCCCGAATTGCCAACATCCAAAACTTCATCAGGTTCTGTTAATCCCTCAAAACCATTACCAAATATACGAAGCTCATTGTCGTTTTCTTCGATGGCAACCCCAAGTTTTCGAAAACATGAGATCGTACTATAACAATCATCACCGGGAAGAAAATTAGTTACCCGCGTTTCACCATACGCAATGGATCCAAACATGACGGACCTGTGCGAAATCGATTTATCTCCAGGAATGGTTATTTCACCTAATAATCGTTCTGTGTTCGTTTTCAGTGTTAATGATGCCATATAAATCACCTTTTTTAATCTTAGATTATGAACCGATTGATGTTTGAAAGTTGGAATAGGTTTCGATACAACGTTCTGCTTTATACCTGTCCTCTTCCGTTTGAAAACTAATGACTAAAACTCCATTGATATCCTCTCTTGTTTCAAGGATGCGAATGTTTGTAATGCTGATATCTTCTTTCGCTAAATACCCTGTTATTTCCGAGATCACGCCAGGGTAATCAGGTATATCAACATACAAATCATAAAAGGCAGGGATTGCTCCTTTTTCTTTCATTGGCAGCCCGTCGCGAAATTGTTTTGCCTGGTTGAAATAATTTAGTATTGCGGGACTATCTTCATTTTCAAGCAGGCCTTTAACACCATTCATTTCTTCCTGCCATTGATTTAGCAGCCCGATTAATATCTCACGGTTGTGCAGCAAGATATCCTTCCACATTTCCGGACTACTTGAGGCAATCCGCGTAATATCCCTAAATCCCCCGGCAGCCAGGCGTGGGATGAGACTTTCTGATGCTGAAAGTTTTTCTGTCTGTCGAACGATGGAGGCAGCAATGATATGCGGGAAATGACTGACAATCCCTGTAAGGTAGTCATGATTTTCAGGCGTAATCGTCAAAAACTTTGCCTTTGTCCCTAGTAACCAACATTTTAATCGTTCTACTTTTGCTTCCTCAATCTGATTATCTGGTGTTAATAAATAAAAGGCATTTTCAAATAATATTTCTTTTGCAGCTGAAACCCCACTTTTATGCGAACCAGCCATTGGGTGACCGCCAATAAAAGTGATTCCCCGATCCTTCAAGCTGGCGGTACTTTCGACTATTTTCCGTTTAGTACTGCCTGTATCGGTAATAATTACGTCTGGATGAAGGGGCAGTTTAGCCAGCATCTGAAGAATTTCTTTCGTTTCGTTTACAGGTGCAGCAATAATGATTAAATTGGCATCGATTGCACTATCCTCAATGGTTTCCGCTATTTCATCAATGACACCAAGCATTTTTGCCAGTCTAGACTGTTCTTTATTAATATCAAATCCAACTATCGTAGCTTCGTTATGTTCCTTCTTGATACATAATGCTAAGGAACCGCCGATTAATCCTAAGCCAATTACAATAACACGGCCATTCAATGAATATTCCCCCAATATAAGAAAAGCGCAAGCGCCCTAAAAAGCTTCTCTAGTTCTTATCAAGAAATTCGCTTAATGCTTGTAGTACACCTTCATTTTGTTCAGATGATCCAACGGTAATTCTCACAGCAGTTGGGAAACCAAGCGCTTTACCGGAGCGGACAATATACCCTTTCTCTTGTAAAAATTGAAAAGCCACATCCCCATCAACTTTCAAATCAATTAAAATAAAATTAGTTTGTGATGGATAATAGTCCAATTGGTTTTGTTCACAAAAATCATAAAATTGTGATAGACCCTGTCTGTTTTTCTCCTTACAAACTTCGACAAATTCCTGGTCATTGATTGCTGCAATTGCTCCCAGCTGCCCTAATGAATTAACATTAAATGGTTCTCTTACAGGCTCTAATACTTTTATTATTGCTCGATTAGCAACCCCATAGCCGACTCTTAAGGCAGCCATTCCATAAATTTTCGAAAAGGTTCGAAGGACAATTAAATTTTCATACTTCCGTGTTAACCTGATTGAATCATAATAATCTTCAGCTACTACATATTCAAAGTAAGCTTCATCAAGAACGACAAGGATATGCGGGGGAACCTTATCTAAAAACGGAATTAATTTATTTTCTGGAATATATGTACCCGTAGGGTTATTAGGACTGCAGACCCAAATAACATTAGTCTGTTCGTCTATAGCCGCAAGCATTGCCTCCAAATCATGTTCACCATTGATTAAAGGCAATTCCTTAACAACTGCACCTTCAATGACGGCGTTGTGTTTGTATTGCGAAAAAGATGGAGTCGCCATAATCGTACTTGCATTAGGATGAAGCAACGATCTTGAAATAATTTGAATAAGGTTATCTGAACCATTCCCTAAAATGAGTTCTTCCTCATCAACATTCAAAAATTCAGAAAGCTTCTCTCTTAAATGAGTGGCATAGCCGTCAGGATAAATAGCCAACCCTGAAAGGTTTGTTTGCAGTGCCTCAACTACCGCAGGTGAACAGCCAAACGGGTTTTCATTGGAGGCAAGCTTGACAATTTTCTCTAACTTAAATTGTTTTTTGACCGCATCAATTGACTTTCCTGGCTGATACGGTGTAAGTGTCAATAATTGCTCTTTCCATCTCATTTTCTCCACCCCTTCAATAATTGTTAACTAAAACTATGTCAAACTATTACCTAAGTCTGGTCTAAGTACTTTGGCTCCTTTTAAATAAACATGAATAATTTCTTCTTGGGAGAGATCGGTATTTACATGCATCATAATTCTGACACAAAAGTTTAACGAATTAGGAACCTGCATTTCCCGCATACACATGACCGGTACGTATGTCCAGCCGGTAAATGTCCGCAATACTTTAGCCGGGAAGGCGGCATCAATATCTTCAGTTGTTGAGATAAATACGGATGCAACTGAATCAGGCTTTATTTGATTCGCTTCGATTAATTTTGCCAGAAGTTCTTTAGTGGCAGGAATAATCGCTTCCTCAGTATTGCTATTAACGGTCGTCGCTCCCCTCACCCCTCTGATCATAAGAAAAATCCCCCTTGTTAAAAACGTTTAAGTTCGTCTAATAAAATGGTTTCTGATATTTTCTGAAGCTTCGGTTGGCCCAATTGCTCTAGTAATACAAATCGAATCGAATCCCCAACCGACTTTTTATCTTGTTTCATTTTAGCTACTAATTTTTCAACGGATAAATGATTGGGAACTTTCGTTTTATAGCCGAGATGTTCTACCCATTCAATAAATTTTTCTAAATCGAAGGATAAATCCAGTAGCTTTTCACTCAATTTCAAAGCAAAAATCATCCCAATCATTACTGCTTCCCCGTGAGTAAAATTCCCATAACCCATTTCCGATTCTATCGCGTGCCCCAGTGTGTGACCAAAGTTTAAGTAAGCCCGAATTCCCGTCTCTCTTTCATCCTGACTAACGAACTCATTTTTAATCTTTATACCTTTAACTATCGAATAAGATAGTTGATCTAAAGAAATTAAATTAAGGTCATCCACATTTTTTCGCAGCCATTCATAGAAGCTGGGATCAGAAATCAGCGCATGTTTAATGACCTCTGCAAATCCGGAACGGATTTCATGCTCAGGCAGTGAAGTTAACAGCTCTAAATCGTAAAATACGGCTTCAGGCTGGTAAAAAGCCCCAATCATATTTTTCCCAAGCGGGTGATTGATGGCGACTTTCCCGCCAACAGCACTGTCATGGGCTAAAATAGTAGTCGGGACCTGAATAAAGGGGATACCTCTCATATATGAAGAGGCAACGAAACCTGACAAATCCCCTACCGCTCCACCACCAAAAGCAACAATTACCGATTTACGGTCAAGATGATTTTCAAGGGCGGATGATAGTGCATCATAATAAACCTCAAAAGTTTTCGTCTTTTCACCGCTGGGTCCTGTGTAAATAATCGGTTCCCACGATTTTAGCACGAGCTGTAATTTTTCAAGATGTAGCTTAGCAACTGTTTCATCTGTAATAATTAATATTCTGGTGAGGTCTGGAAAATGATTAGCTAAAAAGGTGCCCAGCTCGCTCCTCACACCTTTTCCGACAAAGACATTATAGTTTTTTGATTCTGTTTGGATATGAATCGTATCCATTAAAATTCCCTCGCATATTCCCGAGTTCTCTTGATTTCTTCTGCAAAGGTTTCAAAGCGGTCGCTGTAAAATTGTTCAACGAGCGCGTTTGCGAGCTCCCATGCTACTACACTTTCAGCAACAATGGCAGCTGCAGGAACGGCACAGCTATCAGACCGTTCAATGCTGGCAGCAAAAGGCTCTTTTGTTTCTATATCCACACTCATCAATGGTTTATATAACGTCGGAATCGGTTTCATCACACCTCGGACAATAATCGGCATCCCCGTCGTCATTCCGCCCTCAAATCCTCCAAGCCTGTTTGTTTTACGGTAGTACCCTTTTTCTTTTTCCCAGGCGATTTCATCATGAACTTCACTTCCAGGCTTCCTTGCTGCTTCAAAGCCAATCCCAATTTCTACACCTTTAAACGCGTTAATACTCATGATAGCAGCTGCTAATTTTCCATCCAATTTACGATCGTAATGAACATAACTTCCAACCCCAGCCGGCATCCCCGTGGCAATTACTTCCACGACACCGCCGATTGAATCACCATTTTTCTTTGCTTCATCAATCGCTGTCATCATTTCTTGCTCGACATTTTTATCAGCGGTCCGTACTGGTGAATTTTCCGTTTGCTCTTTTAAAGCTTGCAATTTTATCGTGCTGTCGACGTTTGCCTTAACTCCACCGATTTCAACGACGTGGGCGACAATATCGATTCCTACTAACGATAAAAGTTTCTTGGCCGCAGCACCAGCTGCCACTCTAACAGTTGTTTCCCGTGCAGATGACCGCTCAAGCACATTTCGCATATCCCTGTGCCCGTATTTAATTGCTCCATTTAAATCAGCGTGTCCCGGCCTGGCACGGGTTACCTTACGCTTTATTTCATCCTCTTGTCCTGCTTCAACGGCTTCAATGCCCATTATATTCGTCCAATGCTTCCAATCATTGTTTTTGACCACTAGGGCAATCGGAGATCCAAGTGTGTAGCCATGACGAACACCAGAGACAATTTCGGCAGTATCTTTCTCAATCTGCATTCGTCTCCCGCGTCCATATCCTTTTTGCCGTCTGGCAAGCTCCTGATTTATATCCTCAGCTTCGAGCGGCATTCCTGCCGGCAGGCCCTCTAAAATTGTTGTCAGCTGCGGACCATGGGATTCACCTGCTGTTAAGTATCTCATTCCCATCCTCTTTCCCCCTTCAACTCATTAAAGAATTATGTATCAATATATCATATCATTCACAATAAACCTAGTATAACTATTCAGAAAAGCGTGATAAAATTTTGAAATCGATATCAAAAAAGACACTTGTATATTTACTATACAAGTGCCTTTTCCATAAAAATTAATAAATCCATTCGTTAACTAGTTTGGAATACTCAACAACCCCAGTATCTTTAAAGAACAAGCCAATTTCACGCTCTGCACTTACAGGTGAATCAGAACCGTGAATGACATTCTTACCAACTGTTAATCCAAAATCACCGCGAATTGTACCAGGTGCTGCATCCTTCGGATTAGTAGCCCCCATCATTTGGCGAGCCGTTGCAATCACATTTTCTCCTTGCCATACCATTGCAAATACAGGACCAGAGGTAATGAAATCAACTAATTCACCGAAAAACGGACGTTCCTTATGTTCACCATAATGCTCTTCAGCAAGCTCCTTGGGAATGCTCATTAATTTAGCTCCGACAAGCTGAAACCCCTTTTTTTCAAAACGAGCAACCACTTCACCAATTAAATTACGTTGAACTCCGTCAGGCTTTACCATTAAAAATGTTTTTTCCATGAATTCCACTCCTACATCTTTATGTATATTGATTGTTAGCTCAAGAACAAGCCATGAAAAATGGTATCATTTTTTCGAATATTTCGCAAGGTGATTAAAATTTTCTTCTCCCAATGAATCTAGCGATGTCTTTGAGAGTCTTTTTAGCTTTATTAGCCGGTAATTCCTCTAAAATAGCTAGGGCTTTACTTAGATAGCGATCACTAAGTTCGACCGATTTTTCAATCGCACCCGACTGCTTAATGAGGGTAATGATACTTTGAATATCCGCGGATTCCATTTTCTCATGAACCTTTTCAATTTCAATGCGGTTTGCTGCATTTTCCAAGGCAAAAAGGGCTGGAGCCGTAATATTCCCTTGCAAAAGGTCACTGCCTGCAGGCTTTCCGAGTTCTTCTTCCTTTGCCACAAAATCTAAAATATCATCCGTTATTTGGTATGACATCCCCACATAATATCCGAAACGGTAAAGTTTCCTATGGATGGCCTCCTCTACATCCGCAGCAATTGCCCCTATCTGGCAGCTTGCAGCAATGAGTAAGGCCGTTTTTCTTTTTATTCTTCGCAAATAGTCGCGGAGATTTTGATTAAACCGGTACTTGTCCCTGATTTGCTGAATTTCACCAACCGTTACTTCAACCATTGTATCCGCTAAAATTTTATGAGCCTCAGCTCGATCCAGGTTGGCCATCAATTCCAGGGCAAGAGCAAAAACAAAGTCACCCGTATACATGGCAATTTTGTTATCCCATTTAGCTTTGACCGTCGGCTGTCCCCTGCGCAGGTCTGCATCATCGATAACATCATCATGAACAAGGGAAGCCATATGGATGAGCTCTAGAGCAACCGCCACATTTTTCATCACATTAATATCATAATGACCAAATTTACCAGCGAGCAAAACAAAAACAGGACGAATTCTTTTTCCTCCGGCTTGTAATGTATGCAAAGAAGCTTGTTTCAAAAGAAGAGAATCCGCTTGAATTGTCTCTTCTAATTTTTTCTCAATAATATTAATATCCGAATTCAAAAATGAATACATCATTTTTAATTTCATTTGTATTCACCCTGCTTTTCATCCTGTCTACATTCCATCAACTATTTCTTATAACCTATGTGAACCGCAGCTGCACCACCACTATATGGTTTGTATTTTACTTGAGCAAAGCCTGCCTGTTCAAACATGCGCGCAAGCTCTCTCATTCCTGGAAAATCACGTGCAGATTCCTGAAGCCAAGAATATTCCTTATAGCTCTTCGCAAATAATTTACCAAACATCGGCATAATAAAACGGAAATAAAAATAAAAGAGCTGTCTATAGCCAATTAACGTAGGCTGCGAAGTCTCAAGACAAACAGCAATTCCGCCTGGTTTTACAACGCGATGCATTTCTTTTAACACCTGCAGATAATCAGGAACATTTCTCAGCCCGAACCCAATGGTGACGTAATCAAAACTGTTATCTTCAAAAGGGAGCTCCATTGCATTACCATGAACCAATTTAACCTGGTTTAGTGCTAACCCTTTAACCTTTTCAATCCCTACATTGAGCATATTCTGGCTAAAATCCAGCCCCGTTACTTTCCCGGAAGGACCTACGGCATCTGCTAACGCAATCGTCCAATCAGCCGTCCCACAGCAAACATCGAGTGCTTTTGAACCAGGCTGTACATTCATTCTTTTCATGGTGTCTTTACGCCACTTGATATGCTGTTGAAAACTAATTACAGAGTTCATTTTATCATAGCTATCGGATATTTTTTCAAAAACATTATGAACTCGTTCTTCTTTCGACTGCTGCATCTCTGATTACCCTTCTTCCACAAAAGTTTTTGCAATTGGCTGATGCTGACTGATAAGAAAAGAAATTCTCTTCTCTAAATAATCATTTAAAAATGGAAGCTGTTGAATTCCTTTTTCAATGACTTGTTTGGATTGGTCAAGATAGCTGTCACAAATCATTAGTAATTGATCACGAAGCTCGATGGAAATATCCGCTAATTCCAATTCATCATTTGGATAAATATCCCTCTTTAACACCTCGAATATGATTGAGTTCCCCGTATGAATAAATTGTTTCCTTTCTGTAAGCAAACGTTTAAAAAATAGAAGATTGCTAAGAAACCCATTCCATAAATCTACTTTAAAATATTCAGCAAGCCTTTCAAATAATGAACTTTCTATTTGCTTAATACTTGTCATCAGTTTTTCAATTCCGCCCGTTTGCTTTTGATAGACAAGGATTTTATGTTCATTAACTTCCTTAATCCCTATTGCAAGGGTCTTAATCACCATGATATCCTTGGAATCTGCTAGCAGTTTATAATACATTCCGCTAAAATAGTCTCCTGCAAGAACCGTTAACTGCCGTTCTTTTTCAACTTCAGATGTATTCGTAATATGTTCATGAGTATCAAGGGCAATTTGAACCAGCATTGTTGAAAGGCAATAGTTTTGCATTTGGTTAAAAGACAATTCGAGGCGGTCCATAATTGAGATAAGAATGAGAAGCTTATCTTCATCAATAATTGGAGTTTCAATATATTCGAGTAGGTAAGAGTCAAAAACTTGCTTTTCGACCTGCTCTCTAATACTAATGAATTTTTGTCGAATGTCCGGCAATCTAATCACCCTTGCTTCCCCAAAGTATTATGTCTATATGTATTCTTATTTCACAAGTCAATAAGTAAAATTCTTGCCATTCAATAAGGGCCTTTTCTCCCAAATCCTATAAGCAAGGCAGTCACCATTATATCACAAAAGATATTTAATGGGCAGGATTTCATAAAATAATTACATTTCCGCCTACAGGAAATAAATACCTTATTATTTCTTCATTTCACTTTCTACTTCACCAAATTGAGTAAGTATTTTCGCATTTCCTCTAATTTTAATTGCCGATGTATGCTCTGTAAATTGAGCAATAAGCACTTCTCCCTTATCCAGTTTTTCTGAGTGATGAAATTTTGTATCGGTTCCTCTTGTTAATCCAATAACACTGACTCCATCATCAATTGCCTTTATGACCACAAAATCACTATTTTGCTGATTGCGCTTTTCCATTTAATCCACTCCACATTTGTTTGAAATAATCGGAACTAATATTTTATTAACGAAAGCACTTCTGACCTGGCAATTGCATCATCTGCAAGCACCCCGCGAACAGCAGTAGTAACTGTTTTTGAGCCAGGTTTTTTAACGCCGCGCATCGTCATGCACATATGCTCTGCTTCAACCACTACCATTACACCATGTGGATCCAACTTATCCATCATGCTATCTGCAATCGTTGAAGTAATTCTTTCTTGCAGCTGCGGTCTCTTGGCAACGGCTTCTACGGCTCTTGCGAGTTTGCTTAAGCCAGTAACCCGCCCGTTTTGCGGAATATAAGCTACATGTGCTTTCCCAAAGAAAGGGACGAGATGATGTTCACACATCGAATAAAACGGAATATCTTTAACCAAGACTAACTCTTCATGGTCTTCACTAAAAATTGTCTCAAAATGCTGCTTTGGATCCTCGTTTAAGCCGCTAAAAACTTCTTCATACATTTTTGCCACTCGTTTTGGTGTATCGAGTAACCCTTCACGGTTCGGGTCTTCACCGATTGCTTCTAATATTAGACGTACCGCCTCTTCAATTTGGGCACGATTCACTTCTGACATACTAAATTCCTCCTAGCATATATCTATCAAGTATAGATGACAAATACATATTAGCACAATGTTTTCTGCCCAAGCAAAAAAACAATCCTTAAATGATGTTTTAACATAGAAAAAAGGCCATGGAAATTGCCATGACCTTTTTGCTTTAGCAAACCGCTTAAAGCAATAAATTTATGTAATTATTTTACTGCATCTTTAAGCGCCTTACCTGGTTTGAAAGCTGGAACTTTGCTTGCAGCGATTTCGATTTCCTCGCCTGTTTGCGGGTTGCGTCCTTTACGGGCAGCACGCTCACGTACTTCAAAGTTTCCAAAACCGATTAATTGTACTTTATCACCATTTTTTAAAGCATCTAAAATCGCATCAAAAACAGCATCAACTGCTTTAGTAGCGTCCTTTTTTGAAAGCTCGCTTGCTTCAGCAACTGCATTAATAAGTTCTGTCTTGTTCATGCCATTCACCTCCTCCCAAAGAAATTATCAAGATTCGTAAATAAGAATACTTATCTACATTTCTAAACAATTTTTCTAATTTCTATACGTCATAGCACGGTTTAATTGCTAAAGTAATCCAAATGAACTGCTTTTGTGAATTAAATCTATTTTTTGTAAAAACACTTATGAATAAAGGTTTCCAACACTATAACGTAATTCTGTTAAAAGATTATCACAATAAATTCAGCATATCAAGAAGATTTCATGAAATAATGGTAATCTTTTCTTTTGTTTAGCGAAATTCTGCACAATTAGGCTAATTCTTGCCAAATTTGTAGAAAGTTAAAAAAAAAGAACTCCGATGGGGAGTCCAAAACCTAGAGGATAATGGCAATTAAGCCGCCTGATCCTTCGTTTATGATTCTTTCTAATGTTTCTTTTAATTTATATCTGGCATTCTCCGGCATTAAGGAAATCTTTGCTTGAATCCCTTCTCGGACGATGGAACTCAAACTGCGGCCGAAGATATCCGAATTCCAAATCGATAATGGGTCATCCTCGAAATCCTGCATCAGATAGCGAACAAGCTCCTCGCTTTGTTTCTCGGTACCGATAATTGGTGCAAATTCCGATTCTACATCCACTTTTATCATATGAATCGATGGTGCTACCGCTCGTAATCTAACACCAAAACGAGGTCCTTGACGAATAATCTCTGGTTCTTCAAGGCTCATATCAGAAAGAGTTGGCGAAGCAATCCCATAACCCGTCTGTTTAACCATTTTCAAGGCGTCTGAAATATGATCATATTCTGCTTTCGCATGAGCAAAATCCTGCATCAATTCAAGTAAATGGTCTTTACCTCTAATTTCAATTCCAACGATTTCTTTCAAAATATCATCATATAATTCATCTGGAGCAAATAAATCAATTTCCGCAACTCCAGTACCCATTTCAATTCCTGCAAGCCCAGCGCGCTCAATGAATTCAAAGTCACTAAATTGCTGAACAACTCGATCAACATCTCTTAATCTCTTGATATCTTTAACCGTTTCCTTAACGGCATCCTGATAGCTTTCACGGAGCCAGTGGTTTTCCCTTAGTACCATGACCCAGCTTGGAAGGTTTACATTAACTTCGAGAACTGGAAACTCGTAGAGTGCTTCACGAAGGACATTAAGAACATCACTGTCGCGCATACTCTCTACACTCATCGCAATAACAGGGATATCATATTTATCCGCTAGGCTCGATCTTAAAGTTTCCGTGCTCGGATGATATGGCTGAGCACTGTTAACGACCATAATAAACGGTTTACCTACTTCCTTTAGCTCGTCAATGACTCTTTCCTCTGCCTCAATATAGTTACTTCTTGGTATCTCGCCGATAGTACCATCGGTGGTCACAACCACCCCGATTGTTGAATGTTCCTGGATTACTTTTCGTGTGCCGATTTCGGCCGCTTCGTGAAATGGAATGGGCTCTTCATACCAGGGTGTATTAATCATTCTTGGACCATTTTCATCCTCGTATCCTTTAGCACCCGGAACTGTATACCCCACACAGTCAACCAACCTGATATTAACATTTAACCCTTCGTCGACATGAACAGTTGCTGCCTGATTGGGAACAAATTTCGGTTCCGTTGTCATAATCGTTTTCCCGGCAGCACTCTGCGGCAGCTCATCTTGTGCCCTTGATCTTTCTGCTTCACTGTTTATATTCGGTAACACAACAAGCTCCATAAATTTTTTTATAAATGTCGATTTTCCCGTACGTACAGCTCCTACTACTCCTAAATAAATATCACCGCCTGTTCTTTCGGCAATATCTTTAAAAATATCAACCTTTTCCAAGTGATTCCCTCCCGATCATAGACTAAAGTGGGATAATATCATCCATTTAGATATTTTTGGACAGTATATATTTATGACGTTGTCCTATCTTTTTATGACACTTTTTATAAAAATTTTTACCCCCTTATTAGCTGTGTTNCAGGCGCGAGCGGTTCGCGGGGCGGGCGGTGAGCCTCCTCGGCGCTATAGCGCCTGCGGGGTCTCACCTGTCCCGCTGCTCCCGCAGGAGTCTCGCGCCTTCCACTCCAATCAACATTGTGCTCAAAATCAACAATGTTCTTTAACACAGCCATTAAAATAAAAAAAACCCTCTCCTACAATATATTTCATAGGGAAAGGGTTATGACAAAATTATTCTTCTAAGAATACAGGCTCATTCGTTGCTGCATCTAATGTATAAGGCAGTGAATATGCCGGTACAAACATGGAGTCTTTCACTAAAATAGGGCGAATATCCTCACCAGGTTTAAACTGTTGGTCCGAATTCTTAAGTTTCTGATAAAGGTCGGGGCGATAATCCACACATACCTCAGCATTTCCTGTAATAACTAGTGAAAGGTTTTGACTGGTAAATGGGCTGACCACGTATGGCGGACTTTCATAGCCTAGTTGTTTAAAATCAAGCGAAAAGACATTTTTGGCTAGTTGTTTTTTAAAGGGCGGATATCCTTTTGATCTAATCCTTAAGTTTATATCACGGATTGTTTCTGTCATCCTTAAATCAAACAACTTAACAGTTGGATTCGTTTCTACATCAACAAGCACGTATTGAAATATCCCTCCGCTTTCATACGCATTCCCCGGAGGCTCAGCCATATATTTCGGAGTAATTCTTTTAAATTCAATCGGGTATTTTTGATAAATCGGCGTGTCAGCTTCCTTCGTTTTTATCGGCAAAATGCCGCCATTATCCTTCTGGAAGTCATCCACTGCCGTTTGTACAGCTTGGATTTGATCTTTATACGGGATTTGATTCTGTGTTAATTCTTCTTTTGGATACATACATCCGGACAAAAAAATAGCTGTTAACATAATGAAACAGCAAAGCTTCATTCTTTTCATAAAATCACCTTTAGGTTTATGTAATTTAATATAAGAAAACAATAAGCAACGTTATACCAGCCACAATCATAAATAAATAGGCAAAAATGGCGGTAATAAAACGGAGTACCCCTTTTAGCTTATACCGGCTAAAATAAATGGTCATAATCGCAAGAAACATAAACCCCATACCTGCAATCGAAATCCACATTTTCAACATCCCAGGCGTCAAAATAATCCCCCCTTATTCCAAAAATTTATTATATCATAGCAATTTAAAGAAAACTCGCCGATAGCCCGTTAGGGCGAAGACAGAGGCGTAGTTGCACTTATGCCTGATAGGAAAGTTATACTTTCCTATCGGCAAAAAAAACTGAAGTAAAGAGGGGCGAATTCTTTACTTCAGCCATGAGGACTAAATAACCCGTTCTCCAGCGTCATACTACTAGGATGCTTCGAAAGCATTGTATGCAATCTAGATATAATGCGCATCATTTGAACGCCTAATTTCTTTATATTTTAATCTTCCATATTTCTTTCTTCAAGTACGTTTACTAAATCTTCCATTTCATGGGTTTTACCTCGGGCCATTAACACATCTACCGCATCTTTTGCCTCTTTCCCATTAAATAAGACATCATATAGTGCAAAAGTGATCGGCATCTTTACATTATACTTTGCAGCGAGCTGATAAGCGGCTTTTGTTGTTCTTACACCTTCAACCACCATTCCCATATTATCAAGGACCTCGTTCAGCGTTTTACCTTTTCCAAGCATATTACCTGCTCTCCAGTTCCGTGAATGGACACTTGTACAAGTAACAATTAAGTCGCCAATTCCGGTTAATCCGGAGAAGGTTAACGGATTTGCCCCCATTTTTGTGCCTAGACGCGCTATTTCCGCCAATCCTCGGGTCATTAAGGCGGCCTTAGCATTATCACCATAGCCAAGCCCGTCTGTTATCCCTGCTGCTAGGGCAATAATATTCTTTAAGGCACCACCAATTTCAACCCCGATAACATCAGAATTGGTATAGACGCGAAAATTATGGTTGATAAATAAATCTTGGACTTTTTCCGCTGCTTCCATATTTTCCGAGGTAACCGTTACGGTCGTTGGATGCCGCAAGCTAACTTCCTCCGCATGGCTTGGACCTGAAAGGACGACAACATCTTTTAACAGCTCTTTTGGCATTTCTTCTTTAATCATTTCAGTAATCCGTAAAAGTGTATCTGGTTCAATCCCCTTGCTCACGTGTGCAATTATTACTGGCCCAGCTTGTACAGCACGCATTTTTCCAAGAACTTCCCGTATCGCTTTAGAAGGAACTGCTAGAATAACTGTTTCCACACCCATTAAAGCATCACTTAACGAAGCGTAACCCACGATTAATTCAGGCAGAATTATTCCAGGGAGATATTTTTTATTTGAATGAAATTCGTTGATTTCCTTCACCTGGTCCTCATTATGGCTCCAGAGACGGACCTCATGAGAATTATCGGCTAACACCATCGCCAGAGCTGTACCCCAGCTACCGGCACCCACCACGGCAATTGCTGTTTTTTTATCCTGCATTACCTTACACCCGCCTTATCTTTATTTTCTTTCTCTCGCATAAATTTTGATAGGGGTTCCCTCGAAACCAAACGCGTCTCTAATTCTATTCTCGAGAAAACGCTCATAAGAGAAATGCAGTAATTCAGGCTCATTGACAAATACAACAAAAGCAGGGGGTTTGACCGCCACCTGTGTTGCATAGTAAATCTTTAAGCGTTTGCCTTTGTCACTTGGTGTCGGATTCATCGCTACGGCATCCATTATCACATCATTTAATACACTTGTTTCTACCCGCATCGAATGATTTTCACTTGCCGTATTAATCATAGGAAGCAGGGTATGAATCCGTTTTTTTGTTTTTGCTGATAAAAACACGATTGGAGCATAACTCAAGAATTGGAAATGTTCTCTAATCTTTTGCTCTAACTCTTTCATCGTCTTTTCATCTTTTTCAATCGCATCCCATTTATTGACTACAATCACAATTGCCCTGCCCGCTTCATGGGCATATCCGGCAATCTTCTTGTCCTGTTCAATGATACCTTCCTCTGCATTGATGACAACTAGAACGACATCTGAACGTTCAATTGCTCGTAATGCACGAAGGACACTGTATTTCTCCGTACTCTCATACACTTTTCCTTTTTTCCTAATACCGGCTGTATCGATAATGACATATTTATCGCCATTATATGTATACGGTGAATCGACCGCATCACGAGTGGTGCCGGCAATATCGCTTACGATAACACGATCTTCACCTAAAATGGCGTTAACAAGGGAAGACTTTCCTACATTTGGCCGTCCTATCAAGGAAAACTTAATCACATCATCAGCATAATCGAGGGGCTTGTTTTTTGGGAAGTGTTTGGCTGCCTCGTCCAATAAATCACCAAGGCCGAGCCCATGTGATCCTGAAACAGGAATTGGCTCCCCGAAGCCTAGGGAATAAAAATCATAAATTTGTTCACGCATTTCTGGGTTATCAATTTTATTAACCCCTAATACAATCGGTTTCTTTGACTTATATAAAATTTTCGCTACCTCTTCATCAGCAGCTGTTACCCCTTCACGTCCATTTGTTAAGAAGATAATCACGTCTGCTTCATCAATTGCCACTTCTGCCTGTTGACGAATTTGCTCTAAAAACGGTTCGTCACCAATATCGATTCCACCAGTATCAATTACATTAAAGTCATGCGTCAACCATTCTCCGGAACTATAAATCCGATCTCTTGTTACTCCAGGAATATCCTCAACAATGGAAATTCGTTCGCCAACAATTCGATTAAAAATCGTTGATTTCCCAACGTTTGGCCGTCCTACAATGGCAATAACAGGTTTAACCATTACACTCGCCATCCTTTCTCTTATATAATACACAAACATATTGTTATGTTAGCATTATTCCATTAAAGTTCTTATCAAGTAAAGAAACCCTTCTGTCATTTAGAAGGGCCTAACTATATTATTTTAACAATGTTATTCCTAACTAGCAACGGAAACCATAATATGAACTGATTTTAAGATGATTTTTGTTTCCCTTTTTCAAAAAAATGGACATGATTTTGGAAAATAGAGCCGGCGTTTTCTAGTAAGCTCCATCCCACCAGCAAGGCGGCAATTAAAGAACAAACATCTAAATAAGCAAAAGCCCCGACAGAATAGGAAAACTGAAGTTTATTTAAGATATAGGCATATAAAAACTCCCCTTGCATGGTGCCGCTTACGATAATCAACAAGCGGCCTTTTAACGTTTTTTGCAAGAGAATTGCCAGATAGCCAAAGCATATCCCCATCATCCATTCCTTCTTAAAGATAACCCAAATTGGATCAAAAATCTCGAACAAATGGAACGTTACATAGGCAATAGACACAATTAATGAACAGATAAAAAAATAAAAGCTAGCACCTAATTTTTCCTGACTGTAAAATACATAAGAAACAACTAATAAAAATATTCCACTCGCATGCAATTCAAAACTGCCAACGCTGAAATGATAATTCGATAAAGTGATTACGGTTAGAACGATAATTGACATTTTTAAACGGTATGTGTTTTGCTTATGCAGGATAAACGTCATATAGACCCAGAACGCCCAGCATATCCAATAAAACATTATCCCTTCCATTCTACACACCTCCTATTATTCTCATTATTGGTATTCTTTATGTATTTTCATACTTCCTTGAATAATATTGCCCTTGCGAATCATGATATTAAGAGGAGGTGTGGATAATGGGAAGAGACCGCCAAGAGAAAAAATTAAAAGCAAGCAGGAGAGTAGAGTCCGACCGGGACCAAGCATTACACTATCCTGGTGCAGCCAAGCTTTCAAGTCCTGAAGAAGCTCGGGGGTTAAATGACGGGAAAAGGTAACGAATGCAAAAAAGCTCTCGCAAGTGTGAGAGCTTTTATCTTATCGACCGCTGGCTATATCGTCTTGTATCTATTCCTCTTTGGTGCAGCCAATGGTATGTATCACCAGAAATGATTAACGGAGCATTTTGTAAATCTGAGATTGTTTTTGCCCCTAATGCTGTCATAATTATCGTTAATTCGTTATGAAGGGCTTCGATTTCTTCCTGAAGTGCGGCTTGTCCCTTCTCAACAAGTATTCGCAAGAAATAACCTGCGATTCCAATCGCATTTGCTCCTAATGCTAACCCCCTGGCAATGTCATATCCAGTCGAAAAACCACCGGAACCAATAATCGTTACCTGATTAGAAATGGATGCTGCTTCAATGATTGAGACGGGAGTGGATATACCCCAATTATTAAAAAACGAGAAGGTTTTTTCACGACGCTTATTTTCAATTTCTGCAAAATTTGTTCCCCCGGAGCCGCCAACATCAACCGCAGTGACACCAACTGAAGAAAGAGTTTCAACTGTTTCCCTCGTCATCCCAAAACCGACTTCTTTGACGATGACTGGAACATCTACTACATTGACAATCGCCTCAATTCTTTTTAAGGCACCAGAAAAATCCCGATCTCCCTCTGGCATGGTTAGTTCTTGAATAACATTCAAATGGATTTGCAGGGCATTCGCTTCAATCATATCGATTGCAGCTTTCGCATGCTCCGTTTTTGCTTCACTGCCAATATTAGCGATGATAATACCATTTGGATTCTCCTCTCGGACTATCCTATACGTATACCTTTCAGTTTTATCCCTTAGTGCAGACATTTGTGAACCCACAGCCATAGTTAACCCTGTATTTTTAGCAGCAATTGCAAGCTCTTTGTTAATCTGAAAAGTTTTTTCACCGCCGCCGCCTGTCATTGCATTGATAAAAATTGGCGAACTTAAATTAAGTCCGCCAATTGAATGATCTAATTGCACGTCGAATACATTGGTATTCGGCAGGCTCTGGTGAAGAAATTTTATATCATCGAAAACTGTTGCAGCGTTTTGCTCATTCTCAAGAGCAAAACGGATATGGTCCCATTTTCGTTCAGATCTAGACAAGTAAAATCACCATTATTTTCTTAGATTCTTTAATTTGTCTCCAATGACTTCACCAAGCTGGAAGCCTTTTGATTCTTCAGGAAGTTCATAATCAAGATTTTCTTCAACCTCTTTTTCGAGAAGTTCTTTGATGCTTAATGATAACCGTTGATCATTCTCATTAGCATCTAAAACCTTTACTTGAACTTGTTGACCCTCTTTAAGAACCTCATGCGGTGTTCCAATATGCTTATGAGCAATTTGAGAAATATGAACAAGACCTTCAACACCAGGGAAAACCTCAACAAAGGCACCGTATGAGACTAACCGTTTCACAGTCCCTTCTAGAATACTTCCTTTCGGTGCTTTTTCAGCAATATTTGTCCAAGGTCCAGGAAGTGTTTCCTTTATCGATAAAGAAATTCTTTCATTATCTCGGTCTACACTTAATACTTTAACTTGAACCTGCTGACCTTCGTGAACAACATCTGATGGCTTATCAACGTGCTCATAAGATAATTGAGAAATATGAACAAGACCGTCGATGCCGCCTATATCAACAAATGCTCCAAAATCAGTAATTCGCTGGACTGTGCCCTCGATTATCTGGCCTGCTTGTAATGCACCAAGACGATCTTGTTTTTGTTTCCCTTTTTCTTCTTCCACAACTGCTCGATGCGAAAGGATTAAGCGGTTCTTTTCTTTATCAAGTTCAACGATTTTAAAGGAAAGATTACGCCCTTTGTAATCGCTGAAATCCTCGACAAAATAGGATTCAACAAGGGAGGCAGGGACAAAACCGCGAACACCAAGATCAACGACAAGACCGCCTTTAACAACGTCTCTTACTTCGGTTTCAAAGACCTCTCCGCTTTGGAATTTTTGTTCTAAGCTTTCCCATGCTTTCTCGGCATCTATTTTTCTTTTCGAAAGAATCAATGCTTCTTCCTCAACTTTTAATACTTCTAGCTCCAGTTCATCACCTTCTTGAACTGCATCTGATGCCTTTTCAATGTGCAAGCTTGAAAGCTCGCTAATTGGGATAATTCCATCAAGTTTACTGCCTGGAACAGCCACGAGCACCTGCTTCTCTTCTACTTTAGTAACTTGTCCAGTTACTTTGTCACCAATTTCAAAGCTTTCCACTTCAACTTGATTTAACTCTTCCGACATATGTATTCCTCCTTAATCCATTTACATCTAAATATTATCTATATATGCTTTGGTGAAAGCCAAGAGCCTGCACCACATATAAAAACAAATTTAAAAAAAGAATATTCGAAAAAAGTCCCTTTTTAATAACTTCTTACAAATAGGCTCTTTTGTCAAGCAGAACCTATTGATGCTCTTTTATAAGTTTAGCAATTTCAGACATAATTAATTCAGTAACTTGTTCAGCAGATGCCTTATTTTTTCTCATTTCCTCCATTGCTATCGGTTTTCCGTATACTACCCTTAACTTATGAAAGGCTTTATACGGTCCGATAACGGCACAAGGAACAACCAACGCATCTGTTCGTAATGCGAAAAATCCCGCGCCAGAAAGTCCTTTCCCTAACTGCCCGGTCTTACTTCTCGTCCCCTCGGGAAAAAGTCCGAAAACATTGCCTTCTTTTAAAATCTTTAATCCAGACCGTAGCGCTTCACGGTCACCGAAGCCCCTTTTTACTGGAAAAGCATTACATTTTCTAACGATTCCGCCCAACACCGGCACTCGAAAAATTTCTTCCTTTGCCATATAGTGAACAGGCCGAGGTGCCATTATTCCGACAATTATCGGGTCAAAATTATTAATATGATTGGAGCAAAGAAGAACTCCACCCTCTTTCGGGAAATTTTCAACGCCAATTGCCTCAACTCTGTACCATGGTTTAAAAATCCCATAAACAACTGATTTTGCAAACCCGTAAAACGTCACCCTAATCCAATCCTTTCTTGCACAAGAGCCATTATTTTTTCTACAACATCAGGAATGGTTAAAGAGGTTGTATCAATTTCAACTGCATCATCGGCCTTTTTCAAAGGAGCTGTTTCTCTCTCTGAATCGATTTTATCTCTTTGGGCAATTTCTTCCTTTAATTTATTTAAGTCCGACGGGAAGCCCTTTTGTACATTTTCAGTATGACGGCGGACTGCTCTTTCATCAACGCTGGCGAGTAAAAAAATCTTTACTTCTGCCCTTGGCAGGACGTGGGTGCCAATATCACGTCCATCCATTACCACACCGCCTTCAGTGGCAAATGCTTGCTGCCTTCTGACCATTTCTTGGCGGATTAACGGATGCTTTGCCACATACGAAACAGAATTTGTCACTTTTGAAGAACGGATCTCCTTGGTTACATCTTTATTATCAAGGAATACTAATTGACCATTATCAGAGGGCAGTAATTTAATTTCAGTTGATAATAATGTATCAAATAAAGCAGATTCCTCTTCCAGATTAAGCTCATTAACGACTGCTTTATATGTTAATGCCCGGTACATTGCCCCCGTATCGATATAGATGTAGGAAAGCTTTTCCGCGACAATTTTTGCTACTGTACTCTTTCCGGCAGCAGCAGGACCGTCAATTGCGATAGATAATTTCTTTTCCATAAATCCTCCTAAAAACAACTATGTTTGTCTCCTTTGTTGTCTACTTTATATTTTACCATAAGATAACGAAAAGCTTCTTTTTTTACTTCAAAAAAATAAAGCAGAATGACCTGCTTTATTTTCCTTGAAAAGTTTGGAGAATTTCTGTAAAAGTATTTTCATTGACACCTTCATATTTAGTTAATTGTTTTATTTGCGGGAGGATACCCAGTTGATGAAAAAATAGCTGCGCAAAAAATAGAAAAATAAATTGGATGATAATAACCTTGATTAAAACACTTTCAACCCGTTTCATAGCATTCACTCCATCATCAATATATCCTTATTATTGGGGCGATTGATTTGTTTTATTCCATGCTTCACCATGAATAAGAAATAGGAAAAGGAAAAGCAACTGCTTTTCCTTAAAGGACTTCCTCATATATCGCCTCGGCATTTTCCAGTTTGTCAACCTCTTCTTCAATGCCGTTTGTGGCATTAATAAATATTCGGTAGGTGTCAGTTCCAATTGTTCCAAGGAATTCGTAACAGAGTACCTCCTCATTCAAATCATTAACAATAAGTGCTTGCCGGTCCTCCATTACTTTAAAGTTTGGATTTACCTTACTGCGTGCTTGCTCAACAGAAAGAACTGGTTTTTCAATTTTTCTAGTTTGGAATGATTTTAAATACTCTTCCGCTGAAAGGCCGACAATATCGCCATTATCTAGTGCCACTTTCACTTTTATAGCTTCAGGATAGATTCTAACCCCATTAATATTTGTAACAAAGTTGAAAACGCCTATATTATCATATTGTGTACTTTCAAAAACCTCTAAATTTTTAAAACCTGTTTCTTTCAAGAAAGCCGCTGCCTTATTATCAGCTTCGTTTAGACTGAGAACTTGTTTTTTGATTTCCCGGTTATTAATAAACCAAATCGGATGTCCTGCCTTTTTAGTAATATCCATGCTAGCTTCTTGGGCCGTTTGTTTATTTTTTATTGATACACTATAAAAACCGTAATCAGCGCCTTTTCCATTTTCGGTTACTTTCACCTGCGCATTACCATCAAACTTCATATAATTTTTAGCTATCTTGATTGCCTCTTGACGGGAAATGGTTTTTCCTTTTATCTTTTTAAAATTTTCATCCTTCTTCTGCATGTTAGCAAATGTTGGCCCCATGTCAGATTCTTTATACCCTGACACTGTTTTTTCAACTGTTTTGAAGCCGTCAATAATGGTATTGTCAGTTGATTCTTTTCCAGATGCAAGCGCAAGCTCAACATCCATCCAGCGCAGATTATTTTTCAGAACCATGTGCTGCACATTTCTGAGTTCGCTCTGGATATCACCAGACTGTTTATAGAGCGTTTGTAATGTGCCATACTCCTTCGCTGATAATGGCTCCTTGTCCAAATCCCTGACAGCCGTCCGATAACTGAAGTTTCCAATATTCGCGAGAAATTCTTCGGTTTTGTTAAATGGTAATAGTGTTAACGGCAGCTGCCCAACGTCCCCATGGGCCTGCGAGGTTAGTCTCCATACTTCAACTAATGATGGAGATAACGAATGTCTGGAGTTCATGGCAAGTGTTGTTCCAATTTTATCGTGTAATAAATCCATTCGATAAGAAAGATTATGAAACGCCCGTTGATAATTGTTTTCTGCATTTAAAAGAACTGCGTTTTTCTCCTGATGTTCTTGATAGCCCCAGTAGGCTGTTCCCGCGACACCCACTGCTAAAATACCTATTAATATGCCTCTAATCAATTCTATTCACCTCTCTACTTGCAAAAAATATGCTGCCCGATTCGTTTTATTTGCGGCCTTCCCCATATCCAACCGCTTGTTGCTGTAGCTGGATTAAAATAATAAAGGGCCGCACCAGTTGGATCCCATCCATTAATCGCATCCAAAACCGCTTTCTTAGAAGTTTCATTTGGAGTCAGCCAAATTTGCCCATCTGCTACAGCAGTGAATGCTCCTGGCTCAAATATGACGCCAGATACTGTGTTAGGAAACGAAGCACTATTTACTCGGTTCAGGATAACAGCAGCAACGGCCACTTGACCGATATATGGTTCACCTCTTGATTCACCGTGAACAGCATTCGCCATTAAGCGGATATCATTTTGCGAATATCCATTTGGAACGTTAGCTGCAGTTGGTTTTTTCGGGGCTGCTTGCTTCACAGGCGCTTTGGCGGCAGGTTTTTTAGCTGCAGGTGCTTTCGCAGCTGGTTTTTTAGCTGCCGGCGCTTTGGTGCCAGGTGCACTTTGCTTGCTTTGATCAACACCACCGTAATGGGTAAATTTTTTCCCAGAGTTGATTTGTTTTTTTACAAACTGCTCATTGTATTTGCTGGCTTTAACAAGTTTTGCCTTTGTTGTTGCCCCTGCCAATCCATCAATTGGCAGTCCAAATTCGTATTGAAAGTTTCTTAATGCCCAATACGTACCCCAACCAAAAACTCCATCGATTTTCCCATTATAGTAGCCAATATATTGAAGCCTTGATTGTAGTTCAATGACATCGTCGCCAACAGCTCCTTTTTGGATTACTTGTTTGGAAAAAGCATGGACCTGATTATTTTCCAAACAGGATAATGGCACAGTAAGAAAAAAAGTTACTATGAAGAATTTTTTTAGGATTTTTTTCTTTAACATAGAATAATAACCCCCAATGTAAATCTTTTTTGCAGTAACCCTATTTTTTGTTAGATTGGTGTTTTTATTCCAAAAAAGTAGAATAAATCAGAAAAGCGTAAGCGTCCTGGTCAGCGGCGTATGGCCTCCGCGAAAAAGCTAAGGCTTTTAAAATAACACAAATTGCTTTAAATACAGTAAATTTAGGAAAAAGCAGCCTGTTGTGGGGGAGATTATCCATTTTGGACATCGAACTGAAGAAAAGATGTAATTAGAAGAGGATGCCCTGTCAGAAACAGATGTTTTTTTCTTGGAAATGCAATCATTAATACTCGCCCAATTTTTTATTAGCGAATTTCGAGAGTTTATTAGCGATTCTTGCATGTTTATTAGCGAATCTGCCATGTTTATTAGCGAATTTCACGATTTATTAGCGAATCGGATTTTATTATAAAAGCGCAAGCGCCTTGGTCAGCGGCGTATGGACTTCTCGAAGTCCAATAATATAATTACTGATACTACAAAAAATCCCTCATCAGGAATGAGGGCACTGAAAATCTTGTGAATTTTGAGGCGTCTTTTTGTTCATGAGGGTATTTATCTGATTAAAAGAACGCTGTTGATTGGAGCGGAAATCAACAGCCTACTCTAGACACACAATCCTAAATTTAAGGGACTTTTTCAGTGCCCTCATCAAGATTGAAGGGTTTTTTGAACAGGATATTGTTTTTTAAAATGATTGGCGCTCAATATTTTTGCTTTTTTCACCTTTCTTAAGCCAAACCACCAAAGGAAAATCATGAATGGAAAAATAATAAACACCCAATGTTCAAGCGAAATCAAAATAAAATCATACGATCCATGTAGAAGGAATGGCAATAGCAGCGAGATGACAACCCATTTAGCTTTATGCCCTTCAGTAAACTTTGCTTTTCCAATATAAAAGCCCATAATAACTCCAAACAGGGCATGGCTTGAAACAGGCAATAAAGCACGCGTCATCGCATGCTCAATCCCATTTGACAGTAAATAAAAGATATTTTCAATCGTAGCAAAACCAAGGGATACGGCCACTCCATAGACTATGCCATCAAATGGTTCATCGAACTCAACATGCTGGTATACTGCATAAAACAGGATGAACCATTTAAAAAATTCTTCAAGAAGACTTGAGCTAAGAAAAGCATCGATAAGATGAGATTTCACCAAGTGTTCTGATTCAAGCACATGCTGGATAAACATGATTGGAAACACCAATAAAGCTCCGTATAAAAAGGTCCGAAGAACAAAGGAAACTGGCTCTGGCTCATATTCATCTTTTAAATAAAAGTAACTCAGTAGGGCCAGACCAGGGGCAACTCCGGCAGATAATATTCCCAGCATGATGAACCTCTTTTCAAATCGATTTTCTTCATCGTATCATGTAAGCAATATAAATTAAATAAAAGATTCATTCCATATTGCTTACTCATAAATCCTAAGAGTTAAAAATGGATATGCTCCAAGCCGCTTGCTAGCGCGACAGCTAATTTGATTCGTGCTTTTTTAGAGTCATTGTCACTGCCAAGGATTACCCCTTTGTTATAAAGATCATAGGCACTGCCATCATAATCATAGGTTGTATAAACAGAGCCCTCTTCTGCACTTGTGGTGATGACCAGCTTAATCCCTGCCTCAACAGCTTTTACGATTTCTTCTATCATCATAGGAGCCACCTGTCCACGACCCACACCTTCGAGGACAATCCCGCCTACACCGGCCTCCCGGGCAGCCTTAACAAATTTCCCATCCGCGCCAATATAGCACTTGATGATTTCGACTTGTGGAATTGGTGATTGAATGTCATAAAATTCTCTTTTAATTGGTTTCTGAAAAATCTGGACCTGGTCATTGTCAATAATACCGAGATAGCCAAATCCAAACACGCTAAAGCCTTGAATATTAGAAGCATGTTCTTTTTTCACATATCTTGCGGCAAATATTCGTTCATTAAAAACGACAACGGTCCCGGCATCATGTAAATCACTTGAACATGCTGCATAAATAGCGTGCTGCAAATTAATATAAACATCGCTTCCCAAATCCTCGGGGGAGCGCTGTGAGCCTGTAACTACTACTGGTCTGTAGTCATTGATCGTTAAATCAAGAAAATAGGCAGTTTCCTCCATAGTATCAGTTCCGTGAGTGACAACTACACCAGAAACCGCATCATCCTTAAAATATGCCTCAATTTTATTTTTTAGGACCACTAAATCTTCAAAGGTAATATGAATACTTGCTTTTTGAAAGACGGATTCAACAATCACTTCCATGTCTTTCGGTATATTACACATCGCCGCCAGCTCTTCACCCGTTAACGCGCCCGAAGCTAATTTACCTGATTCTTTATTTGGTTTGCTAGCTATTGTACCGCCTGTTGTTAATAAAACAACTTTTTTCATTCGTTATCACCCTTCGGTTTCTTTGTCGATAATGGATCGGGCAATTTGTCCCCCATGGAACCTGCCATTTTCAATAAAAATTTCATTTGCATTGTTTCCTGCCGCAAGGACCCCGGCGATATAGATACCATCAATATTCGTTTCCATCGTTTCTGGATTAATAAGCGGTCTTCCTGATTCCGAATCAATTTTCACACCCATTGTTTTTAGAAATTGATGGTCTGGATGATACCCTATCATCGCAAACACAAAATCATTTTTAATCGCCTTTTGTTCTCCATCCTTACTATAAATGACCTGATGCTCGGTTATTTCTTTAACGGTTGCATTAAATTCCATTAAAATCGTGCCAGCTCTTACTAAGGCTTCGAATTCCGGCAGAATCCAAGGTTTGATGCTCTGGGAATATTCCTTGCCGCGATACAAAACAGTAACGCGCGCACCGGCCTTTACAAGCTCTAGAGCGGCATCAACACTGGAGTTTTTTCCGCCAAGGACACAGACATCTTTATCAAAATATGGATGGGCCTCTTTGAAATAATGAAACACCTTTGGCAGGTTCTCCCCAGGTACATTCAAGAAATTTGGGTGATCATAATAACCCGTGGCTATAACCACATACCGAGCATTATAGCTTTGTTTATCCGTATCAATTTGAAAAAAATCATCCTCCTTAGATACTTTTGTGACTCTTTCAAATGCGTTAATCCGCAGCTGTTTTCGTTTAGCTACCTCTCGATAATAGACGAGAGCCTGGTTTCTTTTCGGCTTATAGCTATCTGTTATAAAGGGCACCTCGCCAATTTCTAATTTTTCACTTGTACTAAAAAATGTTTGGTGTGTCGGATAATGATAGATTGAATTTACCAGATTACCTTTTTCAATAATTAATGGCCTTTTCCCTATTTCTTGTAATGAAATTGCCGCAGCTAAACCACAAGGGCCTCCTCCAACAATGATGATATCTTCTATTTGCATAATCATTACACTCCTTAATAAGAAAAGCGCAAGCGCCTTGGTCAGCCCCGACAAGCACAAGACGAGCTGGCCGAAAGGTTGCATTTTAACCTTTTGGACGGATTGGCTTGTGACCTCGAGGGGCTAGGCGCTGGAGCTGGACATTTCTCAAAGTCAAAATTTTATACATTCTTATCTTTAATGAAAAAACTCCTATCGTCTATGATAGGAGTTTTTTTGCGATATTTCAATGTATTAACTTAAATCCAGCCTCTAAAACGGCTCGCCTCAGCCATTTTTCTTACCCCGACCATATAGGCGGCTAAACGCATATCGACACGTCGTGTTTGGGCAGTTTCATAAATATTTTTAAAAGATTTAACCAATATTTTTTCAAGCTTTTCTTCTACTTCTTCTTCAGACCAATAGTACCCTTGGTTATTTTGAACCCACTCAAAATAGGAAACTGTTACTCCGCCAGCTGATGCCAGTACATCAGGTACAAGTAAAATACCGCGCTCTGTTAAAATTTCTGTTGCTTCTAATGTTGTTGGTCCATTTGCAGCTTCAACAACAATGGCCGCACGAATGTCATGAGCATTTTCAGCTGTAATTTGATTTTCAATGGCAGCAGGAACAAGGATGTCACATTCGAGTTCTAGCAGTTCTTTGTTCGTAATGGTGTTATTAAATAATTTAGTGACTGTTCCAAAGCTGTCACGTCTATCTAAAAGATAATCTATATCTAAACCGTTTGGATCGTATAAAGCGCCATAGGCATCAGAAATACCGATAACTTTTGCACCGGCATCATGCATGAACTTGGACAAAAAGCTACCCGCGTTACCGAAACCTTGAACAACAACTCTTGCACCCTCAATTTGAATGCCTTTCTTTTTAGCTGCTTCGCGGATACAGATTGTTACACCTTTTGCTGTTGCCGATTCACGCCCATGTGAACCGCCAAGTACAAGCGGTTTACCTGTAATAAATCCTGGAGAATTGAATTCATCGATTCGGCTATATTCATCCATCATCCAAGCCATTATTTGTGAATTTGTAAAAACGTCTGGGGCAGGAATATCTTTCGTTGGCCCAACAATTTGGCTGATTGCCCTAACATATCCACGGCTTAATCTTTCAAGCTCCCTAAAGGACATGTCGCGCGGATCACAAACGATACCGCCCTTACCACCGCCGTATGGAAGATCAACAATGCCGCATTTCAAGCTCATCCAAATCGAAAGGGCTTTCACTTCTGTTTCCGTCACACCCGGATGAAAACGAATGCCGCCCTTTGTCGGTCCTACTGCATCATTATGCTGTGCCCGGTATCCAGTAAATATTTTTGTCGATCCGTCATCCATTTTAACTGGAATTTTTACTGTCATCATACGCAACGGCTCTTTCAGGAGCTCGTATACTTCTTCAGGATAACCTAACTTCTCAAGCGCTTTATGAATAACTGTTTGTGTTGATTTCAACACATCATTTTTTTCCACTTGATTAGTCTTTCTTGTACCATTTTCGGCTACCATTTGTAATCCTCCTAAGAAATCTCTTTTACGAATGTTGTCCGCTTTCAGTCACAAGTATACACGTTTAAATGATTTATGCAAGAAGAAATACGCACATTTCTATATTTTAAAGCATGGGTATGTAAACGCTCCCATCATTATATAATATGGGAATTATTAAGCGATATCACCTGTTCGAAATCTTCTTTTTCGACTAAAAAAAGGGGCTGTTGGCCCCTTCGGAAATATATTTTCCTTAAAAACGTTTATTTAAAAAATTGAAGAATTGTTTCCACCGCTTTATATTTTATAATTGCTTTACCGTATTCAGCTAACACGTGCGGGCTTTGAATGGAGGGATTGCCGTATTCCGATAAAATGCAGGCAGTCATATCTTTATTTACAGTTTCTGCTTTATCCATCAAAAAGTAATAGTAATTCCCCATTGAATAGAGGCTTCCACCAAATATATCTACCGAGGACAGTCTTTTTGAAAGACTAATAATATCCTCAAATTCTTCAAACTCATATAAGAGGTCTTCACAGCCTTCAAGCCTTACCTGCATTTCAATAAAACCATCATATAATAACTGTTCATCATCTTTTAATTCATCAACGGTAATAATCAAAATCATACCTTGGGCCTGAAGCGAAAATATTTCAACTGCAACAGAACCCTGTATATCAACATCAAATTCTTCACTCGCCTCTTCGAGCATATCATGAAAGAGCTGATTCCATTTGCTTGAATCCTTCCAAATATCATCTTTGGAAAGTCCCCTTTCAAACAAATCATCAGAGGTTAAAAAAATTTTTATTTTATTGGCCGTTAAGCGTTCTAAGCGCATGCTTTTGCCCCCTGCCGTGACATAAACTTGTTTTCAGTGTATGCCTTAGGGTTCTATTGGTGAATTGTCTACATCAATCAAAACCGGTCCTTACCTTTTCTTAGCTTAATTAGATGGGTTTCTGCTGGCGCTCCAAGCCTTAAAGGAAGTGACGTTGTTCCGTAGCCATTACTAATTAACAGAATCGTATTTTCTAGTTTTTTAATGCCGCCTCGTTTTTGAGGACTATATCCGAAGATATGTATTTGTCCCCCATGCGTATGTCCGGATATCACAAGCCGAATATCATTTCCGGGTTGAATTTTATTAGTTATGCTTGGATAGTGGCTTGCTAAAATTTTGAAACTAGCAGCCTCCGCATCTAATAGTGCCAAATCAAGTCGATCCCGTTTTTGATTTACGTCATCCACTCCGAGTAAAGATAACTCCTCCCCTTGTTCTGATTCAAAGGTAACGGCTGTATTATCTAGGACTTTTATTCCTGTCTCGAGAAGGATTGTATCTAATTGATGATAATCAACTTCATAATCGTTATTACCCCATACAAAGTAAACGGGACCAATTTGCTTTAATTTCAACAGGTTTTCTCTAACGCGTTCAAAGGGTACACCCTTTTCCGTGAGATCCCCTCCGATGACGACGATATCAGCCTTCCCTTTAACGCCATTAATAATTTTGTCCGAAATGGTTCGCCTGTGAATATCCGAAATAAAAAAGAGCGAAACACTACCAAATGTGTCTGGGAAGTCAGAAAAAAATAATTCGTGTTCCGTTATATCGTTTAAAAATGCTTCTCGGAGCATATATATGAGTAGGCTTCCGCCAATTATAAACAGGACAACAAAAAGAACAAGCATTTTCTTTTTTCCCCATTTCCTAACTTAATGTTGTACAGAAATCATACCATAACCATATGGAAACTAGAAAACATAAAATCCCTCCCATACAATGTATGAGAGGGATTTGAAATATTCACCAATTCGTTTAATTAGTCTTCATCAATACTTAAGATACGAAAACCATATTCTTCGAGCTTCTTGGTAAACTTCTCAATATTATCCTTCTTTTCAATCTTCATGACGATTCTTCGTACGAGTTTATCGGTTTCATCGAAGGTAACAAGTGAAATGATGTGCTCATGGAAGTGATGGGCAATTTCTGAAAGACGCGCAATCCGGCCTTCTGTCTCAACAGAAGTAAATGAAATTCTCACACCCGGGCGGTTTACCCCAAATGCACTTTCAAATGAACTAAGAACGTCCGACCGTGTTACTGCACCAAGAAAATTCCGCTTATTGTCGACGACAGCTAACAGCGGAAAATCTTTCAAATTGAGAAGTGTTTTTTCAAATACTTCTCCACCCTCCAAAAAATTTTCTTGATGTGTTGCAATATCTTTAACGTACGTTGAATTTAAATATTCATCCTTGGTTTTGTCAGACAGAAAAAAACTTTCATAAATAGTATATCTTGTTGCAACACCTAAATATTTATCGCCGCTTAATACCGGGATTCCATCAATTTGATACTTTTCTAACATTTCTAAAGCTTCTTTTAGCGTTACACCTTCCTGTGCCGTATAACACTCATGCTTTGGTATCATCATATTTTTTACGAACAATTTGCATCACCTCAAAGTATTAATCCTACCTTTTATAATACTTCGACAACAAATGGAAAAACCCTTTAATATCTTAAAGTTTTATGACATGTATCACAAAAATATTTCATATGATTAATTGATGTTGAATAAAGGGAGGGCAACTATGAATACCCATCAAAAAACTTATCATCCATATGTCAGTCCATTCGACCCTTGCAAACCATTACTTGAAAAAACTTATTCTACCCCACCACATTTATATATGGGATTTCAACCACCTAATCTTCCCCAATTCACGCCTGCTGAAGCCCTTAGAGCGGGCACGCTTTGGAAAGACTTTTATGATCCGTATTATAACCATTTCGAAAAGGCACAAGGGGGACTTCAAACATGAAACAAGTACCCGCTGAGTATTATCCATTAATGGAACAGCTTCAAACGGTTGATTTTGTTTTGGTCGAGCTAACACTATACTTAGATACCCATCCGGATGACATGGAAGCAATCAATCAATTTAATCATTATGTTAAAGAAAGAAAAAAAATCAAAAAGGCATTTGAAAGCCAATTTGGACCATTACTGCAATTCGGAAACAGCTACTCCGGATATCCCTGGAATTGGAATGAAACACCGTGGCCGTGGCAAATTTAAAAGCGGAAGCGCCCGGTTAGCGGCGTATGGACTAGACCGCTCCGACTGAGATAAAGGAAACACGGTGAGCGAAGCGAGCCGATGTTGACTTATCGTAGGGAGGAGAGGGCTAGTACACTAGACGCTGGGCGCTGGAGCTAGACAGTATTCGAAGTATAAAGGAGGGACCGAGTAAATGTGGATTTATGAAAAAAAACTGCAATATCCTGTCCGTGTCAGCACCTGTAATCCAACGTTAGCAAAATATTTAATTGAGCAATATGGCGGTGCTGACGGTGAGCTTGCAGCGGCACTTCGCTATTTAAATCAAAGATATACTATTCCTGATAAAGTAATCGGGCTTCTTACGGATATTGGTACGGAGGAATTTGCACACCTTGAGATGATTGCCACAATGGTTTATAAATTAACGAAGGATGCCACACCTGAACAAATGAAAACGGCTGGACTTGGCGATCATTATGCTAACCATGATGGGGCACTGTTCTATCAAAATGCAGCAGGCGTGCCGTGGACAGCCTCCTATATTGCTGCAAAAGGCGACCCGATCGCTGATTTATACGAGGATATAGCGGCAGAAGAAAAGGCCAGGGCAACATATCAATGGCTCATTAATCTAAGTGACGACCCTGATATCAATGACAGCCTTCGTTTCTTGCGGGAGCGGGAAATCATTCATGCACAGCGGTTCCGTGAAGCCGTAGAAATCTTAAAAGAAGAGAGAGTTAGGAAGACGATTTTTTAAAAAATAAGAAGCAGATTAAACCTGCTTCTTATTTTTTTTCGTGATAAAGGTTAATGTCATATTGTTTTTTCATGATTTCAAAAACAATATGGCGGTTTTTCCATTCTTCCTCCCTCTTCCATAAATCCTTACTACGGTCGACAATTTCACAGCGCAATTCTTGAAATTCCTTCTCCTTTTTCTCCTTTTGTTGTTTTAAAAGATTCATTGCTCCAAACCCAATAATCGTCAAACTTAACAACAAAACATTGATGGTATTATTTAAAGCAGCCGATAACATCGCTAAAAAAGAATAAGAATAATGTTCAGCAATTGTAAAATAGAAATAAGCAAAGAAAAAAAAGGCAAACAAAAGTGTCCCATATACCGAAAAATAATGCCATCTTTTTGTGTCTTCAAACTTTTTCTTTCTTTTCCTAACATTTTCTAACATTTGCTTCGTTGCTTGATCGGTATTCTCAAGTAATTGGATTGGAGAATCCATTTTATCAACCTCCATTTCTCCATTTATTCATATGAACTTGTCCTGTGCTTTATGTTGATAAACGCAAAAAACCGATCTGGGATCGGTTAGTTGTTTAACGGTATTTTCAAAACTTGACCAACTTGAATTTGATCGCTGTGCAGATTGTTGGCTTTTTTGATAATATCTATTCCTTTTGTTGAATAATAATATTTATTTGCCAGTTTAAAGAGAGTTTCTTGCGGCTGGACAGTATGATAAATAATTTTATCTTGCTTTGGCGGCGTATTAGTTTGGTTATTTGTCTTCTGCTCTTGCTGCGGACTGTTCTTGTCTGAGTCCTGCTTATTTACATTGGCTGCATTAGATGCAGGGGGTGGAGGAGAAGAATTGACATTATTAGTAGTAACAGGCTGGTCATCATCTACCTTTGGCTCTTCGCTCTTTTCTTCTGGTGTAATCAATTCCGTACTATCATCCTTTATTTCCTTCAGTTGGTCGGATTTGTCTACTTTACTTTCGTCATCTTTCTTCTGCTTTTCAAAATTTATTGGTTCATTCCACACTGAGCCTCCTGAGTTTTTTTCTGTTCCATTGATTTTTTTTACGCCATCACTGTATGAAATTACACTATAAATAATGACGGGAAGGAGGATAAACGATAAGACTAGAAAACTAATAACTGGATATTTTAGCTTCCATTTTGTTTTCTTTTTCTTTTGACGATGAATCTGCTCTCTCGGAGGTAATTTGTCACCCTCCTCGACAATTTCATTTTTTTCATTAATTTTTTGAATCCGCTGTTTCAATCTCTCTGCTTGATCTCTATATGGTTCTTCTTTGTTCACGTGGCAGCTCCCCCCTGTTCATCAGCCATTTTTTTTCGTCTTAATTTAATATATATGCCTAACAGAAAATCGATAACAAAATGCATAACAATCGTAACCGCTAAATTATCTGTCCACTCATAAATCATCCCAATAATAAAGC
Source organism: Neobacillus vireti (assembly GCF_001026695.1). Taxonomy (GTDB): domain Bacteria; phylum Bacillota; class Bacilli; order Bacillales; family Cytobacillaceae; genus Neobacillus; species Neobacillus vireti. The sequence continues at coordinate 346,025 of NZ_LDNB01000012.1, read as the reverse complement.
TTAGCAAGATAATATTTAAAAATAAGAACCAATTAAACAGGTAGCGATAGTGAATAATCGCAAAAATAATACTTGCCAGGATGAGTCCAACCTTTGTTTGAATAATTCCGCGGAATAGTAATTCTTCACTAAATGCGACTAACCCAGCAATCACCATTATATGGATAAAACTTCTTTTTCTGAAAATCCTTTCATTAAGTCCCCCGTCATCATAAAAAGAAGCAGGCAGCAACTTCATTAAAACAATATCAATGAATACCACCGCAACACCAGCAGGGATGCCTATAATAGCAACTTGAATGTCATTCAAGTGGATCTTGCTCAAATAGGAGAAATGATCATATAAAAGAAACCCTAAAATAAACGAAATTGCCAGAAGAATAATTTGAGTCATATATAAGTGAAATAGTAATTCTTTATCCGTTAAATTTGTGATTAATTCATTATACTTCTTTTTCATTTGCTCAACTCACGATTAATTAAGATTTTGGCAAGATAGTCCTTCCACAACTCCTCATTTGCTTTTGGCATTGGGGCAAGCTGTCCGGTTTGATAATCATTTAGTTGCAGTCCACATTGGTCACAGCAGAATGGAACCTTACCTGACGATGCTTCATCAAAATATCGCAAGATTAATTCTCGCCGGCAAGAAGTGGCTTCTACCCATTTTTTCATTTGAAAAATATTTTTTTTCTTAACGATAAATCTTTCATTAATAAATTTCTTAAAAGCCGCTTGCAGCTCTTCAAGCCGACTTGAGTGTCGATGCGGGCTATAAACAAAGTCCTCGATAATTCTCCATTGAACTTCTGAAAAACCACCAAACTCCTTAAATTGATTAGGCAGCTGCCCTCCAACATCCATTGATCTTTGTTCATCCGATAATCTGTTGAACAGCCAATCAATTTGCTGCTCTGAAGGCAATTCACCTTCTGCAAGATGGATTGGAAGCTGCTCATCTCCGGGTGAATGCAATAATACCGCAATACTTGGGAGCCCATCCCGTCCTGCCCTGCCGATTTCCTGCAGATAGGATTCCATTTGCATCGGCATGTGATAGTGGATAATAAACCGAATATTTTCTTTATTTACCCCCATCCCAAATGCACTTGTTGCACAGATTACATCCAGCTGTCCGTAGATAAATTGTTGTTGGATTAAAATCCTTGAATTTTGATCCACGCCACCGTGATAGGGCATTGCCCGGCAAACCCCTTTGTCTACTAGTAATGATGCTATTTGTTCTGCCGCTTTTTTGCTTGTAAAATAAATGATACCTGGTTTTTGCAGACTAGTTACCAGTTCAATTACTCTGTCTTTCTTATCATGATAGTCGGATAAGTTTTCAACATACATTGCTATATTCGGGCGGTCAATCGTCGATTCTATTTTGTTTATTTTTTCTATTCGAAGAGAAGCAATAATATCCTCTCTTACCCTGCTTGTAGCAGTAGCGGTAAGTGCAAGGGTTAGGGGATCACCTAATTTTTGGCGAATGTCGCCCAGTTTTGAATAATCAGGACGAAAATCATAACCCCATTGTGAGATACAATGTGCTTCATCAACAACAAACAATGAGATGTCTAGACCTTGCAGTCTCCCCATTATAAAGGGAATCCTCAGCATTTCCTGAGATATGAAAATAAACTTATAACTGCTTAAGCTTGTAAGTACATTATTTCTTTCCTCTGATGAAAGAAATGAATTCAAGGCAATGACCCTTTTTTCACCAAACCGTTTAAATTGTTCTACCTGATCCTGCATAAGGGAAAGCAGTGGAGAAATAATTAAGATCTTCCCTTTTAAAATAAGCCCAGGAAGTTGGTAACACAACGATTTACCAGTTCCTGTCGGTAGCATCGCCAATGTATGATTTCCAGCAAGGATGGAAGAGATTACTTCCTTCTGTCCGGTTTTAAACGAATAATAACCAAAATGCTTTTCTAAAATACTTTCTAATTCCATTATCGATCACCATACTTCGCCAGCACTAACCTTATTTGAAAATAAGTGGCTGCTGGCACTTTCTCTCTTATCAGCTTTAGCTTTTTAGTAGCTGAATGTTTGGATATTTCAAGAATTTTCGTTTGCAGCTCTGTATCCACAAAAGTATCAATTGAGAAATCTTTGACATTTAATGCAAATTCAACAAAATGATCTTCAATTGTACTTAACTTCAGATGTCTGTGATTTGCAATCATCTCTGGGGAATATCCTTGATTTAATAATTTTTGCGTTTTCCTTGAAGAGAATGTTAATTCATTTTCTTGCATCAAATCCTGCATTAAATAGGCTAAAACCGTAAAGCGATTAGCCTTTTCGTTAATATTTCGAATCAAGTAATGTAATATATTAATGAATCCAATATGGTAATCATGATAATCCAACTGTAGTCTTTTAGCTGTCTGTGATGCCGTTAATCCAATTTGCTGAAAACCAGTCAGCCGAAACACCAACAGCGAGGGATCGATATCATGCGCTTCATCGAAGCATTCCACTAGCTCGGAATAAACAATTGTCCCCATTTCCTTCCTTGGGACTCTGACTTCTCTTAAAACAGATTTCAGCCATTGATGAACATGCTTATTTTTTTGGATAGGTATGTATCTTGATTCTTGGAAAACAAGATTCGAAGTGACCTGAATAAAGAAACTCAGCCTTTCCCAAAACTGCGTAGTGAATGAATGATGGTCCCAGCCATTTAGATATTTAGGTAATGGATGGTTTCCTAAAAAAGACTTACCTGTGGGCGTTGGAAGGAATCGCTGCTCGCCACAATTATAGATCCATTCACTTTCTTGCATCATCTGAATGATGTCTTCGAAGGATTCTCTTGTTAGAGGTTCGTATACGCCAAAAAAGTTTTTCAAAGAAAATAAGTGGGCATCTTGGATGGTTTGGGATGACTTTTTTCCGTTCAAAAGATGAAAGATAGAATATATTGTCCGTTCTCCGTTTAATTGTGTTAAACAGTACAGAATTATCGATGCTAATCGCGCCACCCAAGCTCTCCTCCCACACTTTTTCGAATTATCTCGACAAAATGTCCTTTTTTTCTTCCTTTTATTCTACCATGAAATGATGATTCTTGTTGCCCGAAATTGTGGAAGTTTATTTAATTCAATTAAACAAACAATAGTATTTAAAAGCATTTTTCTATTGAAAAGTTGCTCATACAGTTTTACAATAGATATGAGTAATGCGTTTCCATTTTCACAATGGAAAACGAGGAAGAATAATTTTGTTATATTACTGGGAGGTTTTTTTTCATGGCAAAGTATACGATTGTGGACAAGGAAACTTGCATCGCTTGCGGGGCATGTGGCGCAGCAGCACCAGATATTTATGATTATGATGATGAAGGCATTGCATTTGTAACTCTTGACGATAATGAAGGTATCGTTGAAATTCCAGATGTATTAATTGATGATATGATGGATGCTTTTGAAGGCTGCCCAACTGATTCAATCAAAGTTGCCGATGAAGCATTTGATGGCAATCCAACTAAATTCGAATAATATTTTGTCAAAAAAAGTATTCTTAAGCTACTAGCCCCCTTCTTCTTCGACGGGGGTTTTATTTTTTTCATTTAAAAAGCAATCAGGAGGGTATCCTGATTGCTTTATTTATAATTATACACTTTTCACAGTGGAAAATTTCTTAATCCATGCCTGCATCCGGGTGAATAGTAACATAAAGACGATCGACATGACAACACCTTTTATGATATTGAACGGCAGAATTCCAGGAACCACATAGGTACGCAAGTCAGGATAGTGCAGAAGGGCCGTATAGGCAGGGAGTATAAAAAAATAATTTAATACACTCATCATAACCGCCATTGTGGTTGTGCCAAGTATTAAAGCAAGTGTCATGCCTTTTCGCGTCTTTATTTTATTGTATAAATAATAAGTCGGCAAGATAAACAGAATTCCCGCTAGAAAATTAGCAATATGGCCTACCGGAATCCCTGTTTGACTTCCAGTCGCAATATAATTTAAAACATTTTTGAAAAACTCAACTAATATTCCTGCAATCGGTCCTAAGAGTAATGCTGCAATCAATGCGGGGATATCGCTGAAATCGATTAATAAGAAACCTTGGAATGGCGGCAATGGAAAATTTAATAGCATTAACAGATAGGCAATACTGCTCAGCATTCCAATTGTCACCATAGTTTTTACTCTTGTGTTCTTCATTTTCCTCTCTCCTTTTTTGATCCATCGCTTAAGGAAGAGAGGTTCGGCAATTCAGATACCCTTGTAAAAAAAACACCCTCAAGAAATTTTCTTGAGGGAGATTTACGAAGGCACGCTTAATAAACGTTCAATCGCAAAAATTTTTTTGAACGTCTGCAGAACCTCCATCTTCTCCCATCCAGACTATACTGTCGGCTTTGGAATCACACCAAATCCTGCCTAAAAAGGCTCGCGGGCTTAGAGTATTAACTACTCAATACCGCCGATCGGGAATTTCACCCTGCCCCGAAGATAGATCGATATTAAATTACAAGTTTATTATACTGGAGAAACGTCATTTTGTTAAGCGAAAGATTTCACGTTTCAACTTTTTGGCTTGTTTTTCAACAATTTCATAACAAAACCCGTGGACAAATATGTCCACGGGTCACCGATATTCAGTGAACAACTAATATTTGTTTCGGTCTAATTAGATCAGAAGCAAGGTGGTTTAATTCTTTGATTCTCGATATTGAAATCTTTTGTTTCTTTGCAATCGAGTACAAGCTATCGCCCTGTTTAACGATATAGATGGTATCTTTTGATAAATTATTTAATCGCGGGTTGCCTTCAACTACCGGATGGAAATGGGAGCTTGCCGCTAAAACGTTATCACCAATATTTGCGATTCCACCATGTACAGCTTCGCCGACGTCTGCTTTTCCGAGGAGCCTTTCCGGATCCATTGCATACCTTTTATCATATCTCCATTCCATTTGGTGGGCCTCAAAATGGAGATGGGTTCCGGTGGCTACTCCTGTTCTACCCATTTTACCGATAACTTCACCTTGTTTTATCGTTTGGCCAGGTAGTACATTCCGCTTATTTAAGTGGGCATAAACGGTTACCAAATTATTTGGATGTTTAACAAATACCACATTCCCATATGTATTAGAATAATAGGCTTTGACTACTTCTCCCCCATCAACAGCAAGCACGGGAGTATCGATTTTCCCTGCGATATCAATTCCTTTATGTTTCCCCTGCCTCGTTCCATATGTATCAGATATAACACCATCCGCCGGCCAAATCCAGCGATTCTTCATTTCATTTGTCTCTAGCATACCCGCAGCCTCCGAATGTTTGCCTCCTATGAACAATAAACTGACACAAAGCGCCATAATGATGGCAATCAAAAACCTCTTTATGTAGTCACGCATATTTACCTTTTCCTCCTTTATAACTTGACCGCTCTCTTCCACACGATATGTTTGTCTAATCAGATTTAGAACATATGGATTAGCGAGTCAGGGCTTGAGCATACTTGTTATAATTTGGACTACACCTCAATTTTATGCAAAAAAAAATCAACCTATTCGGTTGATTTTTGAATTTTAATGGATATCACGGAGGTTTGGAGCCACTGGCACCTTGGTTTCTTTAGTTAAATCAAATGGTCCCAGATGTGTTAATCGTGATTCTTTCACAATTACTTTTTCCAAACCAAATTGTTTAGCAGTTAATAGTAACGCCTCGAACGAAGCTACTGTAAGCTGATCATCCTTCATGTCGATAATGTCCTTAAATGAAACAAATAAGGTTTTGCCGTTTACGGTTACATCGGATAACGGCTGTAAATGCTCCAGAGAGCCATTTAGCCTATACGTAGGGTTATTGGTCTTCATATCTTCAAAGGCACTGTTAATATCTTTATAAGTACCTATTGAAGGTGCTAAAAATGGCAGTTCACTGCCTTCGGGAAAATGAAAGAAAAAGGCATGTTGTTTCACTTCAATAATTTCATGATTTTTTACTCTTCCCGTATTACCTAATTCAATACCTGCTTCTTTATTAGTAAAAAAGTTCAACTTTTTAATAGTGCTATTTGAGAATACATCATTATTTACCGTTTTAATAAAACTGGTTTCCTCCGTAGATCCTTGTCCGTACTTATGATTATCCGGAACCACAACGTCTACACTATTTGTCTTTTCATCGAGATTCATCGAAAGTTTGAGCGGATAGTAATCAGACAATCCCCACTCCTCTTCCTTTAAATTCGCCATATTATCAACAAATTGTGTTAGCCAAGTCTTATCTTTTTCAGCAGGAACGATGATCGAAACTGGAACGAGAATCTGCACCTGCGAGTCCGGAATCCAATAAGTTAATACCTTTCGATCTGTTACATCTTCATCATAGACTGCTGTTTTGATGCTGGCTGCACTCATAAGCCCCATTTTTTTCTCGTTCGTTTCAGAAACCGACTTATTTGGTATAGAAGCTTGATCTTTCATTGCAATGGTTGAATCCTTTTCCGCTGACTTCATTGCTTGGCTGTTCCCTGAAGATTTTTCCTCGTTTGCGGAATCGTATGAGAAATTTGTCCCATCGATCATTTTAGGAACTAAGATGAAAAAAAGCAGCAATGCCGCTGCGACAGCCAAGCCTGGTAACAGCCATGTTTTCGTTTTACGCTTTTTTAGAGACAGATTTTGATAAATGTCACGAGGATCGCGATGATCTTTAATTTTTGGCATTTGCATTAATAGTTCTTCGAGCTCTCTATCGCTCCACTCCGACTTTTTCACTAGTTACTCCCTCCTTTTCATAGGACATTTCCATCTGTTTCTTTAATATCTTTAAGGAGCGGTGTTGTGTTGTTTTAACTTTACTTTCCGTCCAACCTAATGCTTTTGCTGTTTCAGCAATAGATAAATCCTGCAGATAGCGCAAAATAATGACGGCACGTTGATCCATTGTGCAAAATTCAAGACATTTATAAATCCATTTGATTTCTTCTTTCTGGACGGTAATCTCCTCTGGTATTGGATACTCATCCCTTACATGATTAGTTGACCAATCGAATTTTTCGAGTATTTTTTCTTTCCAACCCTTTTGTTTACGGAAAAAGTCGATGGCTACGTTTCTAGCAATCGAAAACAGCCATGTCTTTTCGCTGCTTTTTCCTTCAAAACGATCATATGACTTAAATACCCGAATATAGACCTCTTGAACCAGATCCTCTGCGTGTTCTTTATTTCTAACCATATAAAATAGAAATTGAAAAACGTCATGATGATATTTTTGATAAAGTTCCTCGAAAACGGAGTCCATCAATTCCCCTCCCCGTTCATAATATTAGTCGTTTTCTATGTATAAAAGGTTACACCTTACTAATATAGACTTTTTTCAGCCAAAATGGAAGGTATTAACTGGTAGTTATTTGTTTAAAGTTTATGAATTATTGGAAAAAGCTCATCCCAAAGGATGAGCTTTTAAATAATATAAGAATTTATATCATTGGACTTTGAGAATTGTCCAGCTCCAGTGCCCTAGCGGCTAATGTCCTTCGCTCTCCGCCCTACGATAAGTCAACATCGGTTCGCTTGCGCTCACCGTGTTTCCTTTATCTCAGTTGGAGCGCTCCAGGCCATACGCCGCTGACCAGGGCACTTGCGCTTTTCTATGTTCCCCGTGAATCAAGAACAATCGGCAAATTACTTGTTAATCTTACTTTTTTCGAGGGAGCAGGAAGGAGAATGTCGTTCCAATCCCGACTTTACTTTGAACCGAGATATGGCCTCGATGTGCATCAATAATATTCTTTGCAATCGCAAGCCCGAGCCCGGTACCAGCTCTTCCACGTGTCCTTGCTTTGTCTGCTTTATAAAAGCGCTCAAAAACAAACGGTAAATCTTCTTCAGGGATACCAGAGCCAGAATCTTTTACTTCCATCCTTATACCATTATCTTCTGAAGTAATCGTAACCTTAACTGATCCTTCTCTTGGGGTATGCCTAATCGCATTATCAATTAAATTTGTTAAAACCTGTTCAATACGATCAGGGTCAAACGATACAGAAGTAATTTCCTTCTCAATTTCAGCATCCAACTGAATGTCATGGTCTTTTGCCAATCCTTGAAACTTATGAATGATTCTGCTGATAAATTGCGAAAGATCTATCTCTTCCATGGTTAATTGTAAATGTCCAGCTTCCATCCGTGCCAGATCCAAGAGTTCATTAACCAGCCGGCCCATCCGTAATGATTCATCATAAATGACCTTTGCCATTTCTTTCTTTTCTTCCTGTGATTCAGCAATATCGTCAACAATCGCTTCACTATATCCCTGGAGCATGGAAATCGGTGTCCTCAGCTCATGTGAAACATTGGCAATGAAGTCCTGTCTCATCTTTTCTAATTGTCTTTCCTCCGTCATATCCCTTAAGACAGCTACAGCGCCGCGGATAAACTGGTTACTATATAAAGGACTCACCAAAATGACCCAATGACGGCCTTGAAGTGAAATTTCACCAATTTTCTCCTTTTCAGTATCAACAGCTTGTTGAAAAAGCTCCATAACCTGGGCTGGAATTGCCTCTGAATCTGATGTAACTCCACTTTTTTCATAATACCAATATTGGAGAAATCGGTCTGCAGGAGGATTAGTGATCAAAATCGTTCCATCCCGATTAAAGGTAATGACTCCATCTGCCATACTGCTTAAAATACTGGCAAGCTGCTCTTTTTCCTGGCTGAGGGCATTCATGTTGAACTTTAACTGCCTGCCCATTTGATTAAAGGCCGTTGCCAGCTCGCCAATTTCATCATGAGTAAGGATAGGAACCTTCGTATCAAACTTCCCTCTCGCCACTTCAAACGCAGCCTCTCTCATTTTTCTAAGCGGTGCAGTAATTCTTGTAGACAGAAAGAAGGCAAAAATAGTTGTTAGAACAATGGCAACGCCAGCAACAAGCAGAATAAACTTTGTCGTTGATTGTGAGGTTTCCTGCATAACTTCTAAGGATTGATAAATAAATACAGCTCCATCTTTTTCACCTGGCAGATGCAGCGGGACACCTATTATCGAATAATTAGTACCTCTCGTCCCATCACTAGCCGAAAGGTCAGAAACTTTTTCAACCGTTGTGTTTTTGCGAAACACCTTTGATAATTCGGGATCATTTTTGATATCTTTTATCGATAATTTTTTTGCACCTTCTGTATTTGGAGAGTAATAGATTTCATTATCATTTTTTACAATGACAACTTTGGTTACATTATCGATAATTTCCCAAGATATTTCTAAACCAATAGGTAATTTATCGTTTGGATGCCCTTCTAGGACATGAGCGATTTTTTCAGCTGTATGGGTTAAATCCTTCTTGGTTTGTTGGATATTATAATTTTGGAAAAACTCAAGCAGCATAACTGTTAAGATAAACAGGATGAATGAAACTAATAAAAGAATGGTAAACCAAAGTTTACCTACAACACTTCGTAAAAAGGTCATTCATTAACTACCTCAAATTTATAGCCGACTCCCCAAACCGTTACAATCATTCTAGCGGCTTGTTCGGAAACCTTGTTTAATTTTTCACGCAGGCGTTTTACATGTGTATCGACCGTCCGTAAGTCGCCGAAAAATTCATAATGCCAAACCTCTTTCAGTAATTGTTCACGGTCAAACACTTTATCCGGGGCTTTTGCCAAGAAATAAAGCAATTCATATTCTTTTGGTGTTAAGCTAACTTCCTTGCCATCAGCAGTTACACGGTGGGCATCATTGTCAATTGTTAAATGCGGAAATACAATAACATCCTTAGTGGTCGTTTCTGTTTGCAAATAACTTGTTTGTGATGCCCTTCTTAACAGCGCTTTAACACGTAAGACAACCTCACGAGGGCTGAATGGTTTGACTATATAGTCATCTGTGCCCACCTCAAAGCCCTGAACACGATTAATTTCCTCACCTTTTGCCGTTAACATAATAATAGGAGTTGCCTTTTTTTCTCTTAGTTCACGACAAACCTCAATACCATCCTTACCAGGCATCATTAAGTCGAGCAAAATAACATCATAATCATTTGTTGTTGCTTTGAATAAAGCCTCGTTTCCATCTTCTGCTTCGTCAATTGTATACTCTTCACGCTCTAAATACATTTTTAATAAACGGCGAATTCTTTCCTCATCATCTACTACTAAAATTTTCACGTCTCGGTCCATTATTAATCCCCCCATAGAGTTTATTTTACAAAATGGTATTGTTTTTTGCTATCTTTTCGTAGTATTTACTCCTATAAAAAGTGTCAATAATTTGACAAAGGCAAAAATCAACAATAAAATATTTTCCTTTTTTGATAAAAAGCCTTCACTTATCAGAAAGTGAAGGCTATATGGTTAAAGTTAGTTCAGCCGGAAATTAAGAACCAGCATAGGAATGCAGACCTGCAATAATCAGGTTAACGGCAACAAGGTTAAACATAATAATAACAAAACCGATTACAGCAAGCCATGCCGATTTTTCTCCGTGCCAGCCTTTGGAGAGACGAAGATGCATAAAGGCAGCATAGAATAACCAAGTGATTAATGCCCAAACCTCTTTCGGATCCCAGCCCCAGAACCTAGACCACGCCATTTGTGCCCATATCATCGCAAAAACCAGCCCTCCGAGAGTAAATACTGGGAAACCAATTAACACAGATCGATAGCTAATTTCATCAACAAAGTCGAGATTAATGTTTTTCACGAAGGGTTTTAGAGCAGCGGCAATCCGCTTCCGTAAGACCAATCTAATAAAGCCGTAAAGGACTAAACCGGCCATTAATGACCAAATAACGGTATTTAATTTTTTCGCATTAATGATTGCTGGCATTTCGACAAGCGGTTTAAAGCCCTCATTAGTCAGTAATTCTCCCTCATTTGGTCCGGTAAGTGCAGGCATGGTGTATTCCATAACATTCACCTTCCCATGTTTATCCGTCCAATTAAATTTTTCGTGATATCCTGTGGCAGAAAATACTGTTGAAACGACAACAAATCCTAGTACCGCCACTAACGAAAACATCACTACTTCCAGCCAAAAATTTCTCTTGTTCGATTTTGTTTGATCAATCGCCTTGACTAGATAAATCACACCGGCTGCAAAACTAATTGCCAAGATGGCTTCTCCAATTGCTACCGTTGTAACATGAATATGGAGCCAATAACTTTGTAACGCTGGAATCAATGGAGAAATATCTTTTGGGAACATACTAGCATAGGCGATAACTAAAAGGGCCACAGGCATTGTAAATAATCCAAGCAAAGAAGTCCGATAAATAAAATAAATAATAATGAACGCACCTACAAGCGCCATCCCAAAAAACGTTGTAAACTCAAACATATTACTTACTGGAGCGTGTCCTGCTGCAATCCATCTAGTAATAAAATATCCTAGCTGCGCAATAAAACCAACAATTGTTAAAGCTACAGCAATAACACCCCATTTGTTAGTTCCTTTATTTTCATTAAGCTCCTTCTTTGATTTTATCGCTCCCCCATAGAATGGGGTTGCAACTAAATAAAGAATAAAAGCAATAAACAGTAAATTACTACTTAGTGCTGCCAACTAATTCCCCTCCTTATCCGACTTTTCATTTTGATGCTGATCTTCTGGGATGTTTAGTTTTGTATCCCTAAGAACCTTTTCAATCTCTTGTTTCAGTCCATACCAATTTTTGTTCGTGTGTGCCGCAATCCAGATCTGCCCATCTTTTTGTTGGATCCAAATTCGACGATGGTTCCAGTAGGCGCCTTGGATAACGCCAATCATGAATAGAATTCCACCCAAAATAATCGCCCATAATGTTGAATCCTTGCGAACGATAAATCCTGAGGTATTCTTGGTTTCAATCCCCTTAAATGCCATCTTATATGTATTATCGCCAAACGGCTCAATTGTCTGCTTGATGGCAACAAAACTCGTCTCACCCTCTGGCTTTTCAGGGGAAATCATTTGAAAGACAAAAGCTGGATTATTGGGTACTCGCGTTTTCGTAGACGGCTCGCCGTCTTTGGCGAATTCAAAGTCTGGAAAATAATTAAGAATTTTCACTGCATAGCCATTTCCAAGATCATACTTTTCCTTTGGATCTTGAAGATCAATTTTCAGTTCACCAACGGATTGGTTGGTGTTTTTATTTAACAAGAAAAAGCTCATCGCTTTTAGCTCACTTCTATATGAGGCCTGAAAAATCGAATAACCCTCAAAGGTTAATGGGTGATTCACACGTACCTTATATTCTTTCACCTTCTTAAGTTCAGGTTTTTCCCCTGGAAGATTATCGCTAACCCGTTTATAAAGGACGACATTTGATTGGTAATTTTTCACCACATCACCAGCACGTTCTAGAGCTTTTTCAAAGGTTTTATTTTGATCTTTATCATAATGCTGCAAAATAAATTGGTTATTTTGCAGATAAAATCTGTCTCCTGTTTCAGGAACAGCAGCGGTTTCCCCCTCTTTCACCCACAAATTCTCATTCACATACATCCCCGGTATAAAACGGAGCATGCCTCCGAACAAGAAAATAATTAAACCAACATGGTTTACGTACGGGCCCCAGCGGGAAAATCGACCCTTTTCCGCCAATAAATCGCCATTTTCTTCGCGAACATGATAGCGTTTTTCTTTTAAGTGTTCCTTCACTAAATGTAAATCTTTATCCTCTATTCCGGTATTGGTTCCAAATAAACGCTGGCGCTTGAGAAATCCATCATTCCGTGTTACTCTTTGCGCTTTTAACGCCTTATATAAAGGGACTACTCGATCAAGACTACAAATGACGAGCGAAATTCCAATCATCGCTATTAATAATAAATACCACCATGAGCCATATAAATCATGTAATCCCAACTGGTAGTATAATTTCCCAAACCAACCGTACTCTTGTTCATAAAACACTTCCGGCGGCAGGTCAATATACATTTTCTGCGGAAGGACTGTTCCTAAAATCGAAGCAAGTAAAGTAATGATAATCAGCCAGACGCCAACCTTTACAGACGAAAAGAAATTCCAGATTTTATCAATAATCGTTTTATTATAGGTTTGTGATCGACGCGCACTGCCTTCGTAGCGCATATCCAGTAATTGATCTTTGTTTTCCCGCTCATCCAATATCTTACCGCATGCTTCGCATAAAACGGTTCCATGTGGATTCACGTGCCCGCATTCACATTTCACATCTTTCATTCTAAAAAACTCCCTGCAACCTTAAGGTTTAATTTTCTCCATAAATCCCCTAATCTTATTTTCAGTCAGCTCGCCTTTATGATATTTTACGACTTTGCCATCTTTATCAATTAAAAATGTTGCTGGCAGCGGGTCAATACCATACACATTCATGACATCCTTATTAGTGTCAATCATAATTGGGAAATCAAGCTTGAGGCGATCTGCAAATTGATTTACAGCGAGTGCGGATTCATCGATATCAACCGTTAATACCTGAACTCCTTTGTCTTTATATTGATGGTATTGATTATTGATATAGGGCATTTCCTTTTTACAAGGAGGACACCATGTTCCCCAAAAATTCAGGAATACTCCCTGTCCCCGATAATCCGAAAGACGATGCTTGTTTCCCTGCATATCAACCAAGGCAAAATCAGGCGCCATTTCACCAACAGCCACTTTTTGTTTATTATCTTTTGTAAAATTCGCATAAAGTGAATAGGCAACGGCAGCACCTAATACCAGTAAAATGATTGTCCTCATTACCAATCGCCGTTTTTTCAAGAAATATCCCCCCAGTGAATCTCCTGTCACAGTTTGTCTAAATTATATCATTTTACAATATCGATATAGTGTTAATGGAAGAAACTAAATGTGACGATTCTATGAATTTTTTTTAGATTTATCACTTGCTAACGCCCTAAGCTGCTTTACTTCATGCGGAGTCAGTTCCCTAGCTTCGCCAGCTTTTAAACCGCCCAATGTTAGGAATCCATATCGTTCACGCTTTAATTTCACCACCTCATGGCCGATCGCTTCAAACATCCTTCTAACCTGCCGATTCCTGCCCTCATGAATACTAATCTCAACTATTGCTGTTTGTTTCTTCTTATCTCCAGAAAGCATTTTCACTTTGGCCGGTGCCGTTTTCCCGTCCTCTAACCGAATTCCTTTTTCTAGTTTTCTTAAGTTCTCCCTTAAAGGAATTCCCTTGACTTTTGCAACATACAGTTTTTCAACTTCATTGCTAGGATGTGTCAGTAAATTGGCAAATTCCCCATCATTCGTTAACAGCAATAATCCCGATGTATCATAATCCAGGCGCCCAACAGGGAAAATTCTTTCTTGATAGTTTGAAAAGAAATCTGTAACGACCTTTCGCCCTTTATCGTCACTGACACTTGAAATGACCCCTCTTGGTTTATATAAAAGAAAATAGACAGGCTCTTCTTTCTCAATTTGAATTTCATTTACTTCAATCTTATCGGAAGAAGTAACCTTCACACCCAGTTCCGTAACGACCTTGCCATTAACCTTTACTCTTCCATCTTTTATCAGTTCCTCAGCTTTTCTTCTGGATGCAATCCCAGCTTGAGCAATCACTTTTTGCAATCTTTCCATTTAGTTCACCTCAAAATTTTTCCGAATATGCAAGTTTGGCTCTTTTTCACACTACATTATTAATGGGATATCTTCTATTTACCCTCATAGCCTTTTCACCTTACTATCCTAATGAATTATGACACAATTTCTCCACTTTTCAAAGTAACGGCATTTTTATTCATAAAGAAAAAAAGTAAGCTCCCCAATTTAGAGAACTTACTTTCATGTTTTATCTTTATTTTGTTCCAAATATTAGGACCACCACGACAATGGCAGCAACTATTCCGACTAAATCAGCAAGCAGCCCGACTTTAAGGGCGTCGCCCATTTTTTTAATTCCGACTGCTCCAAAGTAGACGGTTAATACATAAAAGGTCGTATCCGTACTTCCTTGTAATACTGATGCCAGACGGCCAATAAACGAGTCCGGATGATGGACGGCTATTAAATCGCTTGTCATTCCAAGTGCGGCTGTTCCGGAAATCGGTCTAATGATTAATAATGGTACAATTTCTGCCGGCACTGCAAGTGTATTCATTAAGGGGTGAATCCAATTCATTAAGGCGTCCAATGCACCAGAGGCGCGAAAAATGGAGATTGCTACCATCATCCCGACGAGAAACGGGATGATCGATACCGCTATTTTTATCCCCTCTTTTCCACCTTCAACAAAGCTTTCATAGGTTGGCACTTGTTTAAATGTTCCATATAATAGAATAAACCCGATTAAAAAAGGGATAAACGTTAACGAAATTACCGAGATTAGCTGCATACTTTATCATCCTTTACGGCTTCTGCGATAATAAAAATAACGGTCAATCAGAATAGCCCCTATTGCCGATATGATCGTGGCAATGATAGTTGGTACGACAATTTCAGTAGGCGAGGCTGATTTATAGTTCATCCGAATCGCAATGACAGTAGTTGGAATAATTGTTATGCTCGCAGTATTTATCGCCAAAAAGGTGACCATCGACCTGCTCGCAGAATTCTTCCCGCCATTTAATTTCTTTAGTTCTTCCATCGCTTTAATACCAAGAGGTGTAGCCGCATTTCCCAAGCCAAACATATTAGAAATCATATTCGATAAAATATAGCCCATCGCCGGGTGGTTCGTTGGAACTTCAGGAAAGATGATTTTTACAAACGGGCGAAATAATTTAGACAGTCGTTCAAGCAGGCCGGACTCCTCAGCAATCCGCATCATTCCAAGCCAGAAGACAAGGACACTAATTAAACCGATACAAAGCGTGACTGCTTCCTTCGCTCCATCGAATATTGCTTTGTTCACTTCCTCCATTGTTCCATTGAACAGCCCAAAGATAATCCCTACTATCGCCAAAAACACCCAGATATAATTAACCATTAGCGTTCACACCGATGACTGCAAGGAAAATTTCTTTAAAAAAGTGAAAAAATCCTTTCTTCTTTTCAGGCTCGTTTTCATAGTAAATCGGGGTTTCCTCGACCACCCTGCCATCTAAATAAACGGCTGCCTTGCCAACAATTGTTTCGTTTTTCTTCGAAGATAACCACTTTTTATCAGGCTTGGATAACTTAAACTTTACAGAAAACAAGTCTGTTTCATCGCTAGTTGCAGGGTACAAAATAGGTTCTTTTACGTACAAATGATTTTCATAATCATTGTTTTTGCCTATATCAACTTTCCCCTTTGATACTACTTCAATCATGTCGAATCCTTTAAACCCATTTTCATACATGGAAATATGATCATTCCAGTCATCAGGCCCATTTAAGGTTACAGCAATCAAACTCATGTCCCCTTTAGTGGCGGTTGTGACCAGCGTCCTTTTCGCCCGTTTTGTAAAGCCTGTTTTCCCTCCTGTACAATACTTATATTTTGTCAGCAGGCGATTTTTATTTTTCCATTCACGGTCCCAATTTTCAGTTGGATTTGGAGCATGATATTCCTTAGTGCCGGATATCTTTTGAAAAGTCTTATCTTTCATGGCATAGCGCATTAGGATGGCCATATCATAGGCAGTTGAATAATGATCTTCATGATCATCAAGTCCATGAGGATTAGCAAAATGTGTATTATACATTCCAATTTCCTTCGCCTTTTGATTCATTAAAAAGGCAAAGCCATCGACACTCCCGCCCACATATTCGGCAATCGCTACAGCCGTATCATTTCCAGACCTTAGCATCAATCCATATACGAGATCGTTCAGCTTGATTTTTTCACCTGGTTTTAAATAAACAGATGACCCTTCTGCACGGGTTGCTTTTTCACTTACCTTAACCTTTTGATTCATTTTCCCTGATTCAATTGCGAGAATGGCGGTCATAATTTTTGTTATACTGGCAATTCTCCTTTTTGTGTGGGCATCTTTCTCAAACAGGACACGGCCAGATTGCTGTTCGATAAGGACAGCACTAGCAGCACTTACTCCAAGGGAAGCATCCACCTTTTGAGGAATGTTTACAATGAATAATGAGACCATGAGGAAAACAATTACTAACTTTGAAATCATTCTCATCAGATTTACCTCGTCCCCTTCTTTACTGATTTATCCTTGTACAATTTTATGCGGGACAAGATCTAATATGCCTAAAATAAAAGCGGAAGCGCCCGTTTAGCGGCGTATGGACTGGAGCGCTTCGACTGAGATAAAGGAAACACGGAGAGCGGAGCGATCCGATGTTGACTTATCGTAGGGAAAAGAGCGAAGTCCAATAGCCGCTGGGCACTGAAGCTGGAGAATTCTCAAAGTTCAATGTGATAAATCCAATTGTACTAATAACGAAAGCATCCGACGGCTGTCGAATGCTTCTATTAGGAGCTATCCATTTTTAAAGTGCCGGCCATTTAATATCGGCTGCTTTTTCAAATCTCATTTCAACATCATGCCAATTAACGATATTCCACCATTTGTCCACGTATTCTGCCCGGTTGTTTTTGTATTGAAGATAATAGGCATGCTCCCAAACATCGAGGGCCAGAAGTGGGATTGTGTCCCACTGGGTCAGAAGCATATGCCGTTCCGATTGTAATACCTCTAAATGCCTTGCTCTTGGTGACCACACTAAAAGGGCCCAGCCAACGCCTTCCACTTGTTTAGCTGCTTCTGAAAAATGTTTTCTAAAAGCGGAAAAGCTGCCAAAATATCGATCTATTTCTTCTTTTAGCAGGCCACTTGGCATTCCACCGCCATTTGGACTCATGTTTTTCCAAAATATCGCATGAAGATAATGTCCTGACCCGTGAAAGGCAAGCTCTCTAGACCAATGCTTTACTAATGAAAAATCATTCGTCTCCCTTGCTTCCTTTAGTTTAAGCTCAGCTTTATTTAATCCAGTAACATACGCCTGGTGGTGCTTTTCATGATGCAGTTTCATTATTTCTTCTGAAATATAAGGCTCTAATCCGTTATATTGATAAGGAAGCTCTGGGAGGGTATGGCCTCCCGGTGGAATATGTTTTTCAATTACCCAAATGGCTCCTATCCCTTTTTCTTGTTTTCTTTTAAAATAATCTTCTAAATGTTCATGGATATGCTCAGCTTTTGTTTGAAGGAATAGGAGCTCCTCATTTGATAACTCACGATTTGTGCTTTCAATCAATTCGGCAAAATCATCAAGCTTCTCCCATAGCTCAGATTCCTGACTAACCTTCTCAGAATTTAAAAACTGTTTCATTTGCTCATTCCACTCAAACAGTTCATTGACATAACGACTAAAGCGATCCATCTTACCCCTCCATACCTTCACAGTATTACCGGTTGAATTTAAGTAGTCTACCTAAATGGTATGAAAGCTGCGCTTTTTTAGAACGGATAAAAGGCTGCCTGTTAAAAAAGGACAGCCTTTTCGGAAGATTCATTTATTCGATAAAACTTATATGGAATTCCTGCCTGTTTCGGGCTGATCTGCTATCCCTCATTATTTAGGCTGCATGATGAATTCAAGCGGCGAACGGAGCTGGTAACCTTTATTTTGTGTTAAAGCTAGAAATATTTCAGGCAGTTTATCAAAATTAATATCTTGAAAATATGAAGCAAATTCATGCTTGGAATTGATATAGAGGCGTTTCCGCGCGCGCAAACCAGGATTTTTCAACAGGCAGACAAGTGCTACGATATCCTTGAACTGAACCTCATTTCCGTCTTGAACCATGATTGGGTTTTCTTGATACGGAGTAAACTCCTGGTAGATTTCATCAAAATAGCGAACATAAAGAACGTGTAGCGTTTTTTCCTCGCCGTCTTCATTGAACACTACCACACTGCGGTTAAAAAAGTCCTCCGAAGTATTTGATTGTTCCTTTTCTAATTCAAACCCTTTACACTCTTTAATTAGCAACTTAATCCCGCTCCTTATCGAAATCTCCATTACTGACAGTAAAAACCAGTTTAAAACTATATACTTATTTTAGCATAAATTTTGATTGCTGAATGAAGATTAAGAGTTAATCGTTTCTTGAAACTTAGAAAAGAATAAATCGGCTTCCTCTTGAATAAATTCATCTTCCACTTTTTCGGGAAGCTCTGGAAGTTCTTTCAAGCTTTTTAGACCAAAATAATCGAGAAACTCTTTCGTTGTCCCATATAGATAAGCTCTGCCGGTGCCTTCCGCCCGGCCAACATCTGTTATTAACACTTTTGAAAGCAGTGTATGTAATGGCCGCTCTGTTTTCACACCACGAATTTCTTCAATTTCCGCCCTAGTAATCGGCTGTTTATAGGCAATGATTGCCAGCGTCTCTAAAGCAGCTTGCGACAAAGTCGATGTATGCGGGGAATCTAACAGCTTCTTTAAATAATCCGCATTTTCTTTCTTGGTTGCAAGCTGATAAGTACCTGCCAGCTGAATAACCATAATTCCTCTTTTGTCATCACGATCATATTCTTGTTTTAAATCCTCAATGATTTCACTTGCTTTTAGCTCATCTACATCTAATACCTCTGCTATTTGCTTTAGCGAAAGCCCCTCATCACCAGCTGCAAATAAAAGGCTTTCGAGAATGCTCGACCAATTAATAATATCCAACTAAATCTGTCCTTTCCTTTAAACCGCTTCTACATAAATATCTCCAAAGTTTTCTTGCTGAAAGACATCAATTTCTTTCCTTTTGATTAGCTCCAAAACGGCCAAAAAAGTAACAACTTTATGCCCTTTGGCGGGAAAGGAAAATAAATCATTAAAATTCTTCCGGCCTTTAAGCTGTTTTAAGTCATCCATTATTTCCGTCATTCTTGTTTCAATTGATATTTCATGGCGGGCAATTTTAGTCGCCATGGGGCGCTTTAATTTCTTCCGTCGTAATAATTTTTGAAAAGCAGCCAGCATATCATAAAGAGAAACATTTAACTCTGATTTTCCAGGCTGAAGGTCCTTTGCAAAATCAGATAAGTCACTTGGCGGTTTTGTATACATTAAGCCGCGTTCTTCTTCCATTGATTTTAAATCATGTGCCGCCTCTTTATACTTCCGGTACTCTATTAAACGCTCAACAAGCTCGTCCCTTGGATCATCCTCATAGGACATTTCCAGATCCTCTTCAGCGAAAACCTCTTCATTCTTTGGTAAAAGCATTTTACTCTTAATCGCAAGCAATGTAGCAGCCATTACCAAAAATTCACTTGCAACATCTAGTTTAAGCTCCGTCATTGTTTTAATATAGATTAAATATTGTTCGGTAATTTGAGCAACTGGGATATCATATATATCAATTTCGAGCCGGTTAATTAAATGGAGCAGCAGATCTAGCGGCCCCTCAAACGCATCAATTTTCACCTGATACGGCATAATCTCTCACCAAAATTCTAAAAAATTTAATTCATTACATATTTACTGCGACTATAAATAGTATAGAGGATTCAATTGGGTTATCCAATAGAAAAATAACCCTACAAGGGCTTTATTAAGAAAACGTGATGTTTGCCCATACAATGGACAATTCTCTTACATATGATGACAAAGAAAAGAACAAAAACCTTTAGGAGGTAATAAATATGGATGGCGGTTTCGGAGCCGGATTTGCATTAATCGTTGTTCTATTCATTTTGTTAATTATCGTTGGGGCTGCTTGGGTCTATTAAGATCAAAAAAGAAGAGTACCTGCGAAAGCCAAGCTTTATGGGCGAAACGAAGAGTAGAACTTGTAGGGACCCGTCATCCTGACGGGTTTATTTTTATTTTCAATTTGTGGTTGCCTTCTTACCTAGGAACTCACTCGGGTGTGATAAACTGGATATAAACCGCTTTATTAGGGGGATTATATGTATCCGCAAGAATATATCCAATTTTTAACCCATTTTCATGGTGACAGAGATTATTTTGAGTGTCATGAAGTCCTTGAAGAATTATGGAAAAAGACAGATTCCGGCAACAAAGATTCCAGCTGGGTCGGTCTAATTTTATTAGCCGTTTCTACCTATCATCACCGTAGAGGTAATTTTAAAGGGGCGAAACGAACGGTAGAAAAAGCGTTAAAGATTTTTGAAACTCCAGCCAATCTTGGTTTAGATATACCTCGTCTTAACTCTTTATTAAAAGAACGGTTAGCGTTAATTGAAACAGAAACTGCTTATACCAGCTTTGAATTACCAATCTGTGACCCTGTCTTATTAGGTGTATGTAAAAAATCCTGCGCCAGAGCTGGATTGGTTTGGGGGCAAGAAAGTGACATTACGAATTTGAGCCTCATTCATCGCCATAAACTAAGGGACAGAACAGACGTTATCCGCGAACGTGATCAATCATTAAAGATGCGAAAAGGCAGCGAATAAATTTTGCTCGCTGCCTTTAATGTATTTCTAGCAAAAATCACACTTTTCGATAAATCCAGCTGTATTTTCATTTGCGATAATTTCTTTATCGGCATACATTTCTTTCAAGGCTTTGACCATCCGTTTCCCAACCCCTTGAAAACGATGGGAAGGATTAACGGAAATATGCTGAATTTCAAGGGAATTTGTATCCTTATGATATAAGACACCAAGAAGACCAATAATATCTTCTTCTTTCCAAAGAAAAAGCTGCCAATCCTCTTCAGATTCATATTCCCTCATAGTTTGCTGGAGCTTCTTTAAGTCCTTTTCATTCGGCATAAAGGACAATAAACCCATTGCAATTTTTTCGAATGTTTTCTTATAACGAATTAACATTTAGATCCCTCATTATATCAAATAAACCGATGAAATCCCTGGTTTAGCAATAGTATATTTTTTCTAAATAAATCATTAATAAACCTTATTCATTATATGAAGTGGAATTTATAATGTTTCTCTAATCACAATCATACATAATAATTGGTAAATCATCAATTAATAATCTAGCTATGGTTAGGTCCAATAAAAATCCAGTAGATAATTCCCCAAATAACGGATAGCCCGATTAGTATGCTAAATAAGATCCAGTTGTTTCTTTTCATTCAAAACTTTCCTCCAACAAGAGTTCTTCTGTCCTTCATTCTACACCATATATCAGAAATAAGCTATTTTCTCTTACAAAATCTGCATTTCAATCAGGAAAGTTACTAAAACTATGAAACTTCGAGGTTAAAATATACGTTTATATTATTGGTTTCGGTTATATTAATAAATGAACACTCTTTTGACTAGCATGAGATGATCCAAGGAGGAAAACAATGAAAAAAGTACTTATTATGCTAATTACCACTTTTATGCTCGCAGTTCCTATCCGGGGCTGGGCCGACATGGCTGAAGGCGACATGATTGTAACTCTAGGTGAAAATTTAACAGCAGAGCAAAAAACCAAGTTATTATCAGAAATGGGAGCACCGGAGGATGTTCAAATTGTTACGGTCTCCAATCAGGAAGAACATCAGTATTTAGGGAAATATGTAGCCAAATCTTTAATTGGCACTAGGGCCATCTCATCCTCAGCGATTACCATGGCACCAAAGGGTTCCGGGATTACCGTTAAAACAAAGAATATCAATTGGGTTACTGATGAAATGTATGTGAATGCCCTGATTACCGCGGGAGTCAAGGATGCGGACATTTATATTACTGCACCAGTAACTGTTTCTGGAACCGCTGCATTAACTGGACTTATTAAAGCCTACGAAATTTCAGCAGACAAAACCATCCCTGAGGAAGTTAAACAGGCGGCAAACCAGGAGATGGTTGAAACCGCCAAATTGGGCGATTCTATCGGTGATAAGAATGCTGCGGCATTAATTGCCAAAGTAAAAGAAGAAATCGCCAAGAATAAGCCGAAAAATGATGAGGAATTACGAAATATCATTGATCAAGCCGCTAAGGATTTAAACGTTAAACTGAGTGATAAAGAAATGCAGAGACTGATTGACTTTTTTAATAAGCTTAAGGATTTGAATATCGACTGGAAACAAGTAAGCGATCAGCTGAACAAAGCAAAAGACCGTATTTCAAAATTTCTACAATCTGAAGAGGGACAAGGTTTTTTTGAAAAAATCAAGCAATTCTTTATTTGGCTGATTGATGCGATTAAATCTCTCTTCTCTTAAATTGTTGAAAAAAGCTGCCGATTTTCTCGGCAGCATTTCTTATTTGAATGGTAAATCAAGTCTTACAATGTCCTCATAGGTCTCTCTTTTTACTACAAGAGTGGCTTTCCCGTTCTCTACAAAAACAACAGCAGGACGCGGTATACGGTTATAGTTGTTTGACATCGAATAGCCGTAGGCACCAGTACAAAACACTGCAAGTATTTCCTCTTCCCCTGTTTCTGGCAATGGTAAATCCCAAATCAGCATATCGCCTGATTCGCAGCATTTTCCAGCAATCGAAACTGTCTCTTTCGGCTGTGCTAAAGGTTGTTTTGCTAGAACTGCTTCATATTTTGCTTGGTAAAGGGCCGGTCTAATATTATCACTCATTCCGCCATCAACAGCTAAATATTTCCTAACACCAGGGACATCTTTTGAAGAACCTATCTTGTATAGCGTAATACCCGCATCTCCGACAAGCGAGCGGCCTGGTTCAATCCATATTTCCGGCATTTTCAAAAAGAAACGTTCAGTCAAATTTTTAACTTCTTTAATAATTTCGCTTACATATTGTGAAGGAGGGATTGGTGCATCCTCTTTTGTATATCGGATACCAAAGCCGCCGCCCAAATTTAAGACTTTCGCTTCGAAGCCATGTTCCTTTTTCCAGATTGCCATTTGTTCTACAATTTTCTTTGCCGCCAATAAAAAACCTGTTGTTTCAAAAATTTGTGAGCCAATGTGACAGTGCAATCCAAGGACATCAAAATAGTCACATTGAAGGGCTGTGATTAATGCCGTTCCTGCTTGACCATTTTGAAGGTCAAAACCAAATTTAGAATCTTCCTGCCCGGTTAAAATGTAATCATGAGTATGGGCCTCTATTCCCGGAGTTATCCGTAATAGTATGTTTACTTTAGCGTTTTTCTCTTGGCAAATAGATTTTAAGAGTTCCATTTCGAAAAAATTATCGACAACAATACAGCCGATTCTGTTATCCAATGCCATTTCCAATTCTTCTTTACCTTTATTGTTTCCATGAAAATGAATTCTTTCAGGCGGAAATCCGGCAGCTAAAGCTGTGTATAATTCTCCTCCTGAAACAACATCAAGTGATAAGCCTTCCTCTTCTGCCAGCTGCACCATTGCCACAGTCGAAAAGGCCTTGCTTGCATAAGCTACTTGAGAATTTATGTTTTGCTCTTCAAAGGCTTGCTTAAACCCTCGAGCACGTTCCCTCATTAATGCTACATCATAAACATATAGTGGAGTTCCAAAATCCCGAGTTAATTCTATTGTATCGACTCCGCCGATTTCCAAATTTCCAGCTTTATTCACACCTGTTGTTCCGTTATAATACATTTCCTTCCCTCTCTCCGCAACGACTCACAGTCTTAAAAGATAATAAATAAATAATAGACAGAATCCGCAAAAGAAACTGCCTATTTAAAATCCTTTATTTAATTAAAATACTTTAGCATAACAGTGGAAAAACCGCAATTATTTCTTATGCTTTTATCCTTTAGGCGGCTGTCGGAAGCGGTTCCTTGGATGAACAATACTCGGTCTTAAGTAAGACCCGGGGATTGCTCTGCGGAAGACGATTTGTAAGAATCCCTTTGGCTCAAATGGAAGAAATGGCCAAAAATAAGGTGTATTAAGGGCCCGCATATGAACAATAAATAGAAATAGCAATGTGCCGCCAATGACAAAGCCTGGCAGATGAAATGCTGCTGTCACAATCAAAAGCAGCATTCTCGAGATCTTATTGGCCACACCTAACTCATAGCTTGGTGTGGTAAATGTACCGATACCGGCTACCGCAACATAGAGAATAACCTCAGGAACGAATAAACCAACATCAATCGCAATTTGTCCAATCAATACCGCAGCAATTAAACCCATTGCTGTTGATAATGGAGTTGGCGTATGAATGGCAGCCATCCGTAAGAATTCTATCCCAAAATCAGCTAATATTAGTTGAATGACAACTGGTATATTTGTTTGCTCATTCGGCCCAATAAAGGAGAGTTTTTCTGGTAACATACTAGGTTCTAACACAAATAACATCCATAACGGAAGCAGAAATATCGACGTAAACACACCTAAAAAACGAGTCCAGCGTACAAAAGTACCTGCCGCCGGTGATTCCCGAAATTCTTCCGCATGTTGGACATGATGGAAGAAGGTTGTCGGCGTGATGATCACACTTGGAGAAGTGTCACAATAGATAATCACATGACCTTCTAATAAATGTGCAGCTGCTACATCCGCCCGTTCCGTATATCTTACAATCGGAAATGGATTCCATCCCTGCTTTACAATAAACTCTTCGAGCGTTTTATCGCCCATCGGGATTCCATCAACATCGATGGCCTTTAATTCTTTTCGAAGAATATTGAGTAAATCTGCATCAGCAACATCTACTAAATAACCGAGTGCAACATCCGTTTTCGAACGTTTCCCCACCTTTAACATTTCAAAGCGGAGCCGGCCATCACGAATTCTCCTTCTTGTTAAGCCCGTATTCAAGACAATATTTTCGACAAAGCCATCACGGGCCCCTCTGACAACCTTCTCTGTATCTGGCTCTTGAGGAGATCGTCCTGGATAGCTTCTTACATCGATGATAAAAGCAGTACTTTCCCCTTCCATTACGACGGCGATTAATCCAGACAGGACCTGATCAACAACTGTATCAAGCATTTTCGTTTGTTCAACGGATTGATTCACAAGCCGATTTTCAATCACCTTAAATAAATCTGTTGACAGTTTTTCATGATCATTGATATCTACTAATTCTTCAATCAGTTGAATAATATAAAGGGTATCACATAAACCATTTACATAATAAATGTGGACATCCTTTTTTAGAATCTTTAATTTCCTGACCCCAATATCAAAACTGACGCCAAGCCCTGCACGCTGTTTCATATAGTGCTCAATTTCATTGACTGATTCGGGGATTGGCCATTTTTGGTCCTGTATTTGTGTCAAAAAAACCACTCCTTTCAAGTATTAGCTGGACCGCTTTTTTCGTGATTGGTGAACCGACTTTGTAAGAGTCACGCCTTGCCATTTTTCCGATATCACCAATTCCAACGATGAGCGGAACATCCAATTCATCAAGACAGTAAACGGTATCTCCATTTATTCTCCCTGGTTCAAGTTCCTGTATACCAAATTTATCTACACCATTTGGGGTTAACACCCCGTCCCGGTCGATACTAACGTCAATCCTTGTCCATTCCTCATGCCTTGATTTTGCGGCAACTGCTATGACGCCTAAGACCTCGATTTCATCATGAAAAGCTACATATTTCAATGCGTTTTCACCAGCACCCTCTCCAACAATCCCGCTATCGTCAAACATCACCAATACGGGATCGTGTGGAGCCTTTTTTATTAAATGGACAAGTTCCGGACCCGTTAATTTGGACGGATTTCCTTGAGACCTTGAAATACAGCGTCCGCCAATTTCATGCGCCACATGCTCAATCGCCTTTTTAGCATATTCATCACCGTCAGTAACTAAAATGACACGCCTCCGAATACTCATCCTTTGATGTCCTTTCTTATAAAAGCGTTACCGCCCAATCAGTGATGTCTACAAGTCGCTGGGCGCTTGCGCTAGTCCATTTCAAAGTCTTAATGATGAACAAAATAGAGCCATTGAAAAATCGAGCCAAATATTTTCCCTAAAACAATTGCCATAATGAGGATAACTATTTTACCTTCCAGCCGAATCCTTTTGGCAAGGATGGGCAGAACATTTAATACCTCTGTAAGAGCGGCTGCCAGCATCCCAACAAAAACCCCTCCAGTGATTCCTAAAGGGATTAGTACAATGGGTGAGATATATAAAACTGGGTCTCTTAGACTGGCGAATACCCCTATAAGTGCACCGAAGACCACTGCCCATTCATACTGTTGAATCATTTTCATTGTTTTAGTCAGCTGCGTCAGCCTAGGAATAATTCCAAGGACGGTAAGAAAAGCAACAAACCCGGAGCCTACGGCCAATCCACTAGCAAATCCAAAAAAGCTAACGGCTAGAATTTTAATCGTTGTCATTCGTCTTTTTCATACTTTCTTTATTTTCATGGATAATGACGTAATTATCTAAATCCAGCTGATAATTAAACATTTCTACTTCTAGTGGACTCGGTTCCTCGTTTAACCTTTTTTTGAATACATGATTAAAAAACAGAATCATTCCAAGACCTAAACCAAGAGAATAAGGGATTTGAAAAAGAAATGGTTTTGCCTCTTTCTTCCCCGTGATAATGGTATATATTTTTTCCTGTACACTTCTCATACTGACATCATCATGAAAATTCATAATCGCCATCGCTGAACCAAAAAATAACAGAAACCATATTAACAGAAAAAAAGGAATGGAAACTCCTTTTTTCTTATAGGTTACTTCGATGATGGTTTGTGCAGGTCCAATCGTTTGAATTTCCAGTTCTTCAAACCTAGCTGTAATCAAATTAATAACCTTCATGACATCAATAATGACAATATTTCGATCCGTTTCGGTTAACTGATGGACCATCATTAATTTTAAATTTGGGAGCACAGCTTCCGGGGCAATAATTTGGGCAACATCCTTTAGCAATACTTTTTCATCCGGCTTAGATTGAACACGATTCCGCATGCGAATGTAAATTGTTTTTTCCAAAACATTCACTTCCCACACAATTATTTCCTCGTATAAGTAGTATGGATAATAAGCCTAGTTTTCATGTAAAACAATTGAAAAAACCGTATGGATTAGAGATCCATACGGTCCTTCATTTGTTGTAAAATTTTTTTTTCGAGCCTTGATACTTGAACCTGAGAAATCCCGAGCCTTAGAGCAACCTCAGACTGGGTCTGGTCCTTATAATATCTTAAATAAACGATTAGTCTTTCTCGTTCATCCAATTCCCGAATCGCTTCTTTTAATGCAATTTTATCAAACCATTTTCCCTCATTGCCATCATCAATTTGGTCTAATAACGTAATTGGATCACCATCATTTTCATAAACCGTTTCATGAATGGATGAAGGTGTTCTGCTTGCTTCCTGTGCAAGGATCACATCCTCCGGCGAGAGCTCCAAATACTCTGAGATTTCGTTAACAGTTGGAGTTCTGCCGAATGTCTTTGATAACTCATCCTTCGCTTTCCTGATTTTGTTACCCATCTCTTTCAGTGAGCGGCTGACCTTTACGGTTCCATCATCACGGATAAAACGCTGGATTTCCCCAATAATCATCGGTACCGCATAAGTAGAAAACTTTACATCGTAGGAAAGATCAAATTTATCGACTGATTTTAACAACCCAATACAGCCAATTTGGAATAAATCATCGGGATCATATCCCCTGTTAAGAAAGCGCTGGACAACGGACCAGACAAGACGCATATTTTTTTCAACAATTAAATCTCTTGCCTCTTGGTCCCCGTCTTGACTCTTTTTAATAAGTTCTTTAACCTCATGATCCTTTAGAAACGGTTGACTTTTTTCGTTCTTGACCTCCACATCCATCGGCAAGTCTCCTTAATTGCAAAGCATTTTGCTCGAATTTAAATGCTTCCGTAATTTAACCTCGGTTCCTCGACCTGGCTGTGTGAGAACCTCTACTTCATCCATGAAATTCTCCATGATGGTAAACCCCATACCGGATCGTTCTAAATCCGGTTTCGTTGTAAATAATGGCTGACGAGCTTCTTCCACATCGGCAATACCTTTTCCACTGTCTCTTATTGTCATATTAATCAAACTGTCCTCAATTGAAACTTGGATATAGACAATTCCACTTGGATCATTCTCATATCCATGAATGATCGCATTCGTCACTGCTTCGGAAACCACCGTCTTTATTTCGGTTAGCTCATCCAAAGTAGGATCAAGCTGGGCAATAAATGCCGCAACGGTTACACGGGCAAATGATTCATTTTGACTTAGAGCACTGAATTCGAGACTCATTTCATTCTTCATTCAGGCGACCCCCAATCTTTGCAATGCAAATTCCTCAGTCGGTTCCATTTTGATAATCTTAAATAAACCGGACATATCGAATAATCTTTGTATTGCAGGGGAAATTGCACAGACGACCATTTCACCGTGCACCTGTTTGATTTGTTTGTATCTTCCTAAAATAACTCCTAATCCTGAGCTATCCATGAAAGAAAGCTGTTCCAGATTCAAGACAATATGACGGATATCATTTTTTTCAATAATCGCTGTCGCTTTTTCACGAAGGGTATCCGCTGTATGATGGTCTAATTCACCACTTAAGCGAATAAGTAAAACGTCATTTTTGGTTTCCAATTCAATGTTAAGACTCACTATCCATAGGCCTCCTTAATCTGGTATAGTGAGTCAATTCGCTTCGCTTACGAGTATTTCCTTCTATAAATACAAAACTAGTTGTAATTCGCTAAAAGAAGTGGACTTTTTCTCAGTTTCGACAATAAGAAAAGCGCAAGCGCCTTGTTCAGCCCCGACAAGCACAAGACGAGCCGGCCGAAAGGTTGCTTTTTAACCTTTTGGACGGATTGGCTTGTGACCTCGAGGGGCTAGGCGCTGGAGCTGGACAATTCTCGAAGTCAAAAATTTATACCTTCATATCTATTAGAAATGGTTATTTCCCCCCAGCCTTGGTAAACATGCCAAATGACCGTTTATAAAGGTTCCACCAGCCTGCTTCCTTTACTTCCTTTTTCGCGACTAAAGGACTTTCGAGAATTACCTTGCCGTCCTTCATTAGCTTAATTGTTCCTACTTTGTCCCCTTTTGAAATGGGGGCTTTTAATTTTTTTTGCAGTTCAATTTTTTGTTCAACATCTTTTGTCTTTTCACCTTTTTTGGTCAGTAATGAAAGTGGTTCACTTGTTACGGCTTCGACTGACTTTTCTTTCCCTTTACTTACTTTTGCTTGACCAATGGTTTGATTCCGCTTAAACATTGGATGTGTCTGGTATTGGCTAAAGGCATAATTAAGCATTTTCGTTACTTGGGCATTTCGTTCCTTTGAAGTAGGAGATCCAAAAACAACCGCAATTACACGCATGCCATCTTTTTGGGCCGTTGCTGTTAAGCAGTATTTTGCTTCCGCGGTAAACCCGGTTTTTAACCCGTCGACCCCTGGGTAAAAACGGACTAATTTATTGGTATTCACTAGCCAAAACTTTTTATCCGTATTTTCACGGAGGTAGGACTCATACATACCTGTAAATTTTGTAATTTCCTCATATTTCAGTAATTCTTTTGCCATCACAGCCATATCAGCTGCAGAGCTAAAATGTCCGCCTACTGGAAGTCCGGTTGTATTTTTAAAGAACGTATGCTTGAGACCTAGTTCTTTTGCTTTATCATTCATCTTGTCAACAAAAGCTTCTTCAGACCCTGCGAGTCTCTCGGCCATGGCAACTGACGCATCATTTCCTGAACCGATAGCTATTCCTCGCAACATTTCCTTTGTCGTCATTTCTTCACCAGGTTCAAGGAAAATTTGTGAACCTCCCATCGAGGCTGCATATTCACTTGTACGGATTTTTTCATCCCAAGTGAGCTTTCCTTTATCAATCGCTTCCATGATCAAAAGCATGGTCATAATCTTCGTCATACTCGCCGGCGGCAGTTCTTCCTGACTATTTTTCTCGTAGAGGACTTTTCCGGTATCACGCTCGATTAAAATCGCAGATTTCACATTGCTGACTATATCAGTAGTTTTCTGTTCTTCAGCAGCTAAAGCAGTTGGCCCGGCTAAACTTGTAAATATTATCAATGTCATTAATAAAGAGACAAATCGTTTCATTCGCATAACCCTCCATTCTTTATAGCCTCCATTTTTTCCAAAACAAACATTCTTATACAATTATTTCCTCTATTTTTAAGAAAAAAAGGGTGTCAGGCACCATGTGAATTTTTCACATGGTGCCTGACACCCTAAATGACACCTTAAACAACAATTTGTTTATTCGGTTATTTCTTCGTGAACTAGGATTGGTGCTTCTACTTTTGATGTGGATATCTTGATATTTTCGTATAGCTTTTGTTTTACTTCATCCACATTTTCGAAATTGCTGTAAATAGTTACTAATGATTCGCCTTTTTTGACTTGGTCGCCAATTTTCTTTCTTAAGACAAGGCCGACGGCTAAATCAATCACTGATTCCTTCGTTGCTCTTCCTGCTCCAAGGAGCATCGCGGCAGTACCAACTTCGTCTGCGATGATTTCAGATACATAGCCGTCTTCTTTTGCCTCAAGCTCAATAACAAATTTTGCTTGCGGCATTTTTGCAGGATCATCAACAATCGAGGCATCCCCGCCTTGCGAGCTCAAAAATACCTTTAATTTTTCAAGCGCGGAACCATCTTTTATCACATTTTCAAGCATTGTACGTGCTTCTGCAAGGGAGCCAGCCTTTTCAGCCACGTAAACCATGTGGCTTCCAAGCGTTAAACAAAGCTCAGTTAAGTCCTCTGGTCCTTCCCCTTTTAAGGTATCAATCGCTTCCTTCACTTCAAGCGCATTTCCAATCGCATAGCCAAGCGGCTGGCTCATGTCAGAAATAACAGCCATGGTTCTTCTGCCGACGTTGTTCCCAATCCGTACCATTGCCTTGGCCAATTCTCTGGAATCATCGAGAGTCTTCATGAATGCTCCCGCGCCTGTTTTAACATCAAGCACAATCGCATCAGCGCCAGCGGCAATCTTTTTACTCATGATTGAGCTGGCAATCAATGGAATACTATCGACAGTTGCTGTTACATCCCTTAGTGAATATAGCTTTTTATCGGCTGGGGTTAAGTTCCCGCTTTGTCCAATGACTGCAATTTTATTTTTATTTACAAGGTCAATAAATTCATCATTTTCAATTTCAACGTGGAAGCCTTTGACTGCTTCTAATTTATCAATCGTTCCACCCGTATGGCCTAATCCTCGGCCAGACATCTTGGCAATCGGAACATCCAATGCAGCAACAAGTGGTCCAAGCACAAGGGTTGTTGTGTCGCCGACTCCGCCTGTTGAATGCTTGTCAACTTTGATGCCTTCAATTTGCGATAAATCTATTTGATCTCCAGACTCAACCATAGCCATCGTTAAATCGGCTCTTTCTTTTTCGGTCATCCCTTTAAAAAAGATAGCCATTGTTAGGGCACTTACTTGATAATCTGGGATTGATCCATCTGTATAACCAGTAATAATAAAATTAATTTCTTCAGTTGATAGTTCGTGCCCGTCGCGTTTTTTCTCAATTAAGTCAACCATTCTCATCTTTATCACCACTTCGTTATATTATTAGTCAATTTATTTTGCGATATCTTTTACAATTTCTTTTACGTATGAAAGGAAATCTGCTTTTACTTTTTCAGTTGTTTCAATTACTTCATCATGTGTTAACGGCTGATCTAGAATGCCGGCTGCCATATTGGAAATACAAGAAATACCTAGAACTTTCATTCCGCTGTGGCGGGCAACGATAACCTCCGGCACAGTGGACATTCCAACGGCATCACCGCCCATTCCGCGAATCATCCGAATTTCTGCCGGTGTTTCGTATACAGGTCCAGGATTTCCGAAATAGACGCCTTCTTTGACATTTATGTTTAAGCGGGCTGCACTCTCTCTCGCAGCTGCCCGTAAATCTTTGGTATACGCCTCAGACATATCAGGGAAGCGGACACCGTGACGAGAATCATTTGGTCCAATTAACGGATTCGTTCCCATATTATTAATATGGTCGGTAATTAGCATTAGATCACCAGGTTCAAAACTTTCATTTACGCCGCCTGCCGCATTGGTAACAATCAGCATGTCCACGCCAAGCTCTTTCATGACACGAACCGGGAAAGTCACTTTATCCATACTATATCCTTCATAGAAATGGAAACGACCTTGCATGGCAACAACCTCTACCCCATTTAGTACGCCAAATACGAGCTGACCGGCATGACCTTCAACTGTTGATATTGGGAAATCTGGTATTTCGTTGTATGGTATTTTAACAGGATTCTCAATTTCATCCGCTAAAACGCCAAGACCAGATCCTAAAATCAGGCCAATTTTTGGCGTATTGGCGTATTTTTCTTTTAAAAAACCAGCAGCGTTTTGGATTTTCTCTGTGTTCAATGTTACTCCCCCTTTAGTTCTTTTAAAAAGCTTTTACCGTAGTTCGGCATTTTCACATTAAAGTTTTCCGCGACCGTTGCCCCAAGGTCGGCAAAGGTTTCCCGTAAAGGAAGCTCTTTCCCTTTCGCCATACTCTTTGAATAAACAAGCAATGGAACATATTCACGTGTATGGTCCGTGCCCGGCGCAACTGGATCATTTCCGTGATCTGCTGTAATCATTAACAGATCGTCTTCTTTCATTTTGGCGAACACTTCAGGCAGACGGGCATCATATTCTTCCAGCGCTTTTCCGTATCCTTCCGGGTCACGGCGATGTCCATATAACGCATCAAAATCAACAAGGTTGACAAAGCTGATACCTGTGAAATCCATATCAAAGGTCTCAACAAGCTTATCCATCCCAT
The DNA here is from genome assembly GCF_001026695.1 of Neobacillus vireti. Classification (GTDB taxonomy): domain Bacteria; phylum Bacillota; class Bacilli; order Bacillales; family Cytobacillaceae; genus Neobacillus; species Neobacillus vireti. The sequence continues at coordinate 312,471 of NZ_LDNB01000012.1, read as the reverse complement.
CCATATTAGAAACCGTCCGTAAAGACTTAGTGACACCTTCGCCATCATAAATATCAGAAATTTTCCCAATAGCAATAACATCGAAGCCTGAATCTTTTAATTCACTCATTACCGTACGGTCAAACGGTTTTAAAGCATAATCGTGACGGTTTGGCGTCCGTTTAAAGTTCCCTGGTTCTCCCAAGAATGGCCGGGCAATGATTCGGCCTACCATATATTTTTCATCTAGTGTTAATTCACGAGCAATTTTACAAATATTATAAAGTTCTTCCAGCGGGACAATCTCTTCATGAGCAGCAATTTGAAGAACGGAATCTGCAGATGTATAGACAATCAACGCACCCGTTTTCATATGCTCTTCTCCAAGCTCAACAAGGATTTCTGTTCCACTTGCAGGTTTATTGCCAATAATTTTTCGACCGGTACGCTTTTCTAATTCAGAAAGAAGTTCTTCCGGAAACCCTTCAGGAAACACACGGAACGGTGTTTGGATATTTAACCCCATAATTTCCCAATGACCAGTCATCGTATCTTTCCCGTTAGAAGCCTCCATCATTTTTGTATAAAAAGCTAATGGCTTTGCTGCTTTTTCAATACCCTTGATTTCACGGATATTGCTTAAGCCTAACTTGCCCATATTTGGCATGTTAAGTCCGTTCATTCTTTCAGCAATATGTCCATAGGTATCCGCACCCTTGTCGCCAAACTTTTCGGCATCAGGTGCCTCCCCAATACCGACTGAATCCATTACGATTATAAAAATACGTTTATATGTACTTGCAGCCATCAATTCTTCCTCCTTTGTTAATAGAAAACGTTTGCAAACAAGACCATCATGCCAATTTACAGAGCAGGTAAATTCTCAAAGTACAAACCTTCTTACATTAAAAAACAATACGCAATCATATGTTACCCTGTTGAAATAAGATTAACCAAAAAAAGCGAATTCATTTGTCAGAAGTCTGACATCTCTATTTTACTAAATCTCTGCGAAATTACAAGAAAAAAGCCGCCAAAATTTTCGGCAGCTTTTTAACATTTTTGTGAATACCCGCAAAAACTAGTATTCTCTTAAGCTCGCGGATGAAATTTACTATAGACATCCTTTAATCTAGTTTTTGTCACATTGGTATATATTTGCGTTGTTGAGATATCTGCGTGTCCTAACATTTCTTGAACCGCTCTTAGATCAGCGCCATTTTCCAATAAATGTGTAGCAAAGGAATGCCGAAGGGTATGGGGTGTAAGCTCTTTTTCTATTCCGGCTTCTTTTGCTACCTTTTTTAAGATTTTCCAAAATCCTTGACGGGTCAGCCGCCTTCCCTGGTGGTTTAAAAACAATGCGTTATCGTGATGCTTTTTCGCAACAAAATGCGGTCTTCCGCTGTCTAGAAATTGTTTGATGGCATCGGATGCTGTTTGTCCCAACGGAATGACGCGCTCTTTATTTCCAGTGCTGATACAGCGGACAAAACCCATTGTGAGGTGGATATGTTCAGTATCAAGACCAATTAATTCACTAACCCGCATTCCTGTCGCATAAAGGAGTTCAAGCATCGCCTTATCCCTCATGCCGTAATGGTCATTTTGCTTTGGTGCATCCAAAAGCGTTTCTACTTCCTGTAAACTCAATACTTTCGGAATCGACCTTTCAAGTCTTGGCGGTTCGATAAGGACGGACGGGTCTTGCTCTGCTGCTTTATCCCGTAATAAAAATTGATGAAACGCCCGAACAGAGGCGACATGCCTTGCAATTGTTTTTGATGATTTTCCCTGTTCTTTTAAAAAGCCTAAAAAATGAATAATATGTACACGCTGCACATCATTTACATTCAGGATGGACTCCCTATTTTTTAAATAATGAAGATAGTTTTTTAAATCCCGCTCATAGGACGTAATTGTATTGTTAGCTAAACCTCTTTCAGCTAGTAGGTATTGCAAAAAATTCTTTAATTGATTGTTCATCACATTTACTCCCCATTTAAATAAAACAACATCAGCCGATCCAACAAGGAGGAACTATTTTCATTCACTGTATTAGAAACCTTTACTGCAGATCCTTCTGGTTCATCATAGCGATGATAATTTTGGTATTCTTCAGATACCCACATGATACCATAATAAAAGAGAATCGTGCATCCAGAGAATATAATAAAAACCTTTAAGGTTTGCAGCGCAGCTTTGACAACAGAAATCATCATTCTTCCCCCATATTTTCGATTATCTACTTAAAGGTATGCCAAAATGTACAAGTTTTATACCTGCTCAAAAGGAAAATAGGGAAAATAAAAGCCCTTTTCAGTAAAAGGACTTGGTATTCGTTATTCGGTTGTTTCTTCATCATTTTCTTTATCCTGACAACGGTAACAAATCCCATGAAAGGTGAGGCGATGATCTTTTATTTTAAAATTCCATCTTCGTTCAACTACTTCTTCCACGTCTTCAAGTAAATCTTCTTGAATTTCATCAACGGCACCACATTCAATGCAAACAAGATGATGATGGAAGTGGGCGGCGCCTTCCTGGCGAAGATCATAACGGGAAACCCCATCACCAAAATTAATTTTATCGACAATTTTTAATTCTGTTAGTAATTCCAGCGTCCGATAAACAGTTGCTAAACCAATTTCGGGCGATTTTTCTTTTACAAGGAGGTACACATCTTCCGCACTTAAATGATCCTCTTCATTTTCTAGCAACACTCGAACGGTTGCTTCACGCTGAGGTGTTAGCTTATAGCTTGCTGAATGCAGCTGTTTTTTAATTCTTTCAATTCTAGTTTCCATCCTGAAGTCCCTCCCTCGCCACTGTTAATTCTCATTATAACAGATGAGAAAAGAGATTCAAAATAAAATTATTACAAACAAGAGTTTATAGTTTATATTACTTAACAATTACTTTAAACTAGCTGTACTAATGATTGTTTTCATTAACAATGGTGAGAGATAAGCTTCAATCCCGGATGCTGCCGAAATAAACACTACTGCTACAATCAAGGTGAGAATATATCCTTTGAAGAACGGCAGGATTGGCTGTGCATATTTTTTCATAAATTGCTGTTTAATCATTCTCATTGAGAAGATGACTGAGAATGCTGCCATAAGAATAAATACAGGAATGATAATTAAATTTTGCGGCAGGATGGAGACAAAGGCGAGCATAAAGCCATTCCAACCCATTTGGCTAACTAGAAAGCCCACCGTAAACCCGACTACCATTCCTTTAATAAAGAGGAGAATGAGAATAACAGGAAGTCCGATTATGGAGATTCCCAGCACCCAGATAAGACCTATAAATTTGCTGTTATGGAGAAAGCTTTGTAAAAATAAATCATTGTCTACTGTTACTTTCCCATCAGAAACTTGGCCAAAGAATTGCGATAAATAGTAGAATAAATCTTCCTTTTGAGTAATGCTCATGCTATTTACTACGATAGCCCCAAAGATGACTCCCATTAAAAATAAAACGACAATAAACAAAAAAATTGAAGAATGCTCACGGAAAAACTCTCCGGCATTGGACTGGTACAAGCGTTTTTTCATCTGCGTTTCCTCCTATTATTCCAAATCAGTTATTACATTCTATGCCAGTCTAGTTATTCTATGACCATATTTTGATAGAGTTCATATAAAAAAAACCGACCGCCTGATTAGGTTGTCGGTTAAAAATTTTTATGTTAATCCGCGATTTTTCCATATTTCCCGCCGCCGCCTGCTGCGAGATTGACTTTACCTTCTCTCGCTTTCATGATAAGGTCGGCGATTTTGTCGGGAACAACTTCTTTTAATGCTGCAAACGGCACTTCGTGAAGAATCGCCATCTCACTGCCAAAATGATTGACCAGTTTTTCCAGTAATTTCGGCCCCAAGCCCGGGATAAACTCGAGCGGTACTTGGTGAACATAGGGAGGGCGCCCCTCAGGACTTGAATCCGCCGTCTTCAATTCAAGAATTCGATCGGCTACACCCTTAATAATTTTTTTATTACCGCAGAGAGTACATATTTGATCGTCATTAGTTGCAGGATTTAGGCATTCCGCACAAACGGTTTTGTGATATTTGCCAAGGTATGGATCAAGTCCATAGTTGGCAACAATTTTTCTTCCATCTTCACCCTTTAATGCTTTTTGCAATTCAAGGAATGTTGGTTCCTGCATCGCAATAACCTGATATTCACGGGCTATTTTTGCAAGCGAATGGGCGTCCGAATTGGTTACAAATGAATAATCGTGTAATTCTTTAATCTGGTCTGCCATTTCGGTATTTGAGCTTAATCCAAGTTCAATCCCATCGATTAAATCCGGGTCCAACACTTCTGTCAGCGACCGATTGACCCCTTTGCCATATAAACTTTTAAATGGTGTGAAGACATGCGCAGGAATGAAGATGCCGCCAAGCTCTTTTACTTTTTTTTGTAAAATAAGACCTGTCACATAAATCCTTTGTGAACTCAATTGTATATTTTTCAAATGTCCTGAAAGCCAGGTCGAAAATTCCCTCATAACGGTCAGATTCGGAAAATAACAAAGTAGGTGAATCGGGCCGTTGCATCCCTCATCATTTATCTCTAGTTCTGATCCAGGAATGACCGTTAAATCACCAAATACCAAACCGCCGTCCGGATGTTCGACAATTTCTCCGCTTTCAATCAGGCTTTCCATTTCAAGGATGACTTCTGGAGAATGGCTGTCGATAATCCCCACCATATTAAGCCCCTTTTCATGGCGCGCATGTTCAATGATATTCGTAAACGTCAATGACTTGGCTCCAGTGATTTTGACTGGCTTGCCTGTCCAGGTTCTGCCAATGTGAATATGTAAATCTACATAGTAGCGATTCATTTGTTTTTCAACGCCTCTTGTAATTGTAAGTATTGAATGGCAAAAATAGTTTTCGCATCATAAATCTTTTGTTCCTTTACATATTGTTCCGCCTCATCAAGTGTTAATTCCTCAAGATTAACAAACTCATCTTCGTCAAGAGCGGCAGCATTTTCTTTCTTTGTAAGGCCTGTTGCTAAATAGACATGGACGATTTCATCGGCAAATCCCGGTGAAGTATAAAAGGAAGTCAGTAATTCAAGACTTTCACACTCGTAGCCGGTCTCTTCCTCTAATTCTCTGCGGGCACAGAGGGCAGGCTCTTCTCCTTTTTCCAGCTTCCCTGCAGGAATCTCAACAATTGTTCGTTCTAACGCTTTACGAAATTGCTCAACCATAACTATTTTCTTGTCATCGGTGACTGCTAATACTGCAACAGCACCAGGATGTTTAATAATTTCACGTTTCCCCTGTTTACCATTTGGCAGTTCAACATCCTGTAAATGAAGACTGATTATTTTTCCTGAAAAAATTTCTTCACTTCGGAGCGTTTTTTCCTCAAGTTTAGTCATAATGATCTCTCCTGTTCTTTCCATTTAAATCTTGTCATACATTTTACCATACTTTATTTGGAGGGGTATCGGATGAAAGTGTATGTGCATGAGAAAGGAATTATCCTTGTCGGCAAAGGCTGGGAGATCTTGCAAAAACTTAAGGAATATAACAAGGACTATGTTTTCGTCGCCGATTGGGTTCAAAATGTTACGGAAAAATAATGCCTGTCATTTGTAGTCTGCCCCTTACTTTCGTAAAATTATTAGAAAAGCGGAAGCGCCTTGCTCAGCCCCGACAAGCACAAGTCGAGCCGGCCGAAAGGTTGTTCTTTAACCTTTTGGACGGATTGGCTTGTGACCTCGAGGGGCTAGGCGCTGGAGCTGGACAAAGAAAAAGGACGGGGTGATGTTTTGAAGAAAAGAAGGTTGGGGAATTCAGATTTGCAGGTATCAGAATTAGGCCTGGGTTGTATGTCCATTGGCACAGAGGAAAAAGCTGCCAGGCGAATCATCGAGGCAGCTCTCGAGGAAGGCATCAATTATTTTGATACTGCAGATTTATATGATTTTGGCGTAAATGAAAAAATCGTCGGCCAGGCATTAAAGGATGTCCGGGAACAGGTTATTATTGCTACGAAGGCCGGGAATCGCTGGAACGAGGATCGGGCTGGCTGGTCATGGGATCCTTCCAAGGCATATATAAAGGAAGCAGTGAAAAATAGTCTAAAACGGCTTGGTACCGACTATATTGATCTTTATCAATTACATGGCGGCACGCTTGAAGACCCAATAGATGAAACAATTGAAGCATTTGAAGAATTGAAAGCGGAAGGATATATTCGCTATTATGGAATTTCATCGATTCGACCGAATGTCATAAGGGAATTTGTTGAGAAATCTAGCATTGTGTCTGTGATGATGCAATATAGCATTTTAGACCGCCGCCCAGAAGAAGCAGTTCTGCCGATGCTTAAGGAACATGGTATTAGTGTTGTCACGCGTGGACCGCTTGCCAAGGGACTATTAAGTGATAAGCTGTTAGAAAAGGCTTCTGAAAAGGGCTACCTAGATTACAATTATGAGGAGCTTCACACCGTTTTACCGATGTTAAAAGAAAGAGTTGCAGGAACCCGTTCATTTACAGAAGTGGCCCTTCAATATAATTTAGCCAATCCTGTGGTGGCCTCTGTCGTAGCCGGCGCCAGCAGTCCGGAACAAATTAGGAGTAATGCAGAGGCGGTTCGAAGCCAGCCGCTATCAGATGAAGAGGTTGCTGTGATTAAAGAGTTAACGAAGGCAAGTATTTATAAAGAGCATCGTTAAAAAGGAGGGCAAATGCTCTCCTTTTCTATTTAAATTCCTTCCAATTCATCCCGCTCTCGTTTAAAAGCTCTTCAAACGATTTGTTTTTTTCCTTTAATCGGCGTTCTTCCCTTTTTCGCTGCTCTTCTGTTTCTTTTCTTCTCTCTTCCTCAGCCTTAAGCTGGTCCTGCTGCTCTTTTAATTGTTTCATTAAGTTTGGATCAATTAAATCTTTAAGCGTTACCGCTGAATCGTCCTTTTTAGGTTTAGATTGATTTTGTTGTCTCTTTTGTTTTTTCATTCTAAACGCCTCCATAATCAAAATCTCGATTCTATTATACCATTTCACTTAATCATTCCTAATATTAAAAGGCAGACTGTCTCATGCAGCCTGCCTTTACTATTAGAAAGCTTCTAATTTAACCTTTTCGTCAACGAACAATGTTGCTTCTGTCGAGTTAACAACATCTTCTACTGTATAGCCACTTGCCACTTCCACAAGCCTTAATCCGGAATCGGTAACATCCATGACGCCACGCTCCGTGATTATCCGGTTGACTACCCCTTTTCCCGTCAATGGCAGGGTGCATTGTTTTAAGATTTTTGATTCGCCTTTTTTATTTACATGCTCCATTATGACAATAATTTTCTGGGCTCCATGGACAAGATCCATTGCACCGCCCATTCCTTTAATCATCTTACCCGGGATCATCCAGTTTGCCAGGTCGCCGCTTTCAGATACCTCCATGCCGCCGAGAATCGCTAGATTGACATGTCCGCCGCGAATCATCGCAAACGATTCAGCACTATCAAAATAAGCTGCCCCGCTAATTGCCGTCACTGTCTCTTTCCCGGCATTAATTAAATCGGGATCAACCTCATCCATCTCAGGATACGGACCAATCCCTAGAAGACCATTTTCTGATTGCAGGACCACCTGCTTATTTTCAGTTATATAATTGGCAACGAGGGTTGGCATCCCGATGCCTAGGTTTACATAAAAGCCATTTTCTATTTCTTTCTCTGCTCTAATTGCAATTCTTTCTCTGACTGAGGCCTTATCATTTGCCATTAAATTTTTCTCCTTTCCCCCACCCTATTTTTTTACTGTTAATCTCTCAATTCGTTTTTCCTGTTTTCCTTCGATAATTGTCTGAACATAAATACTTGGCGTTTGAATAAAATTCGCATCCAATTCGCCAACTTCATAAAGTGTTTCCACTTCGGCAATCGTCACTTTTCCGGCTGCCGCAATCATCGGATTGAAGTTCCGTGCTGTTTTGTGATAAACGAGATTTCCCATTTTGTCGCCTTTCCATGCCCTTACCAAACTAAAGTCGGCCGTTAAGGCTTCTTCCAAAAGATATTCCCGTCCGTTAAAAACCTTCGTTTCTTTTCCTTCGGCAATCGGTGTTCCTACTCCTGCAGGTGTATAAAATGCCGGGATCCCAGCCCCGCCTGCCCGAATTTTTTCAGCCAGTGTGCCCTGCGGCGTCAATTCTACTTCGAGCTCCCCCGTTAACACCTGTCTTTCAAACTCTTTATTTTCCCCCACATAGGAGCCGATCATTTTTTTGATTTGTTTATTGTTTAATAGAAGCCCAAGACCCCATTCGTCAATCCCGCAGTTATTGGAAATAACAGTTAAATCCTTCACACCTTTTTCTGCTAAGGCTAAAATTAGGTTTTCAGGTATACCGCACAACCCGAATCCGCCAACCATTAATGTAGCCCCATCCTGAATATCAGCAACCGCATCCTGGAAGGATGTACAAATTTTCTTCATTTTGCTTTCTCCCCCTCAAATTAAAGGTATTACGCTAGTTCAACAATCGTTGCTACCCCTTGGCCCCCGCCAATACAAAGTGTTGCCAGGCCAACATTCGCTTTTCTTCGGTTCATTTCATGAATTAACGTGACAAGAATTCTCGCGCCGCTGGCTCCGATTGGATGACCGAGTGCAATCGCACCGCCATTTACGTTTAATATGTCTTTATTAAAATGGAGCTCGCGGTCAACTGCCAGCGACTGTGCCGCAAATGCTTCGTTCGCCTCGATTAATTGCAAATCCTCGATTGAAAGGGATGCCTTTTCAAGTGCCTTTCTCACCGCCGGCACCGGTCCGATGCCCATGATACTTGGATCTACACCTGCGCTTGCATTTGCCTTAATGGTTACTAACGGCTTTAGCCCTAGTTCATCCGCCTTTTTCTTACTCATTACTACTAGAGCAGCTGCCCCATCGTTGATTCCAGAGGCATTGCCTGCCGTCACACTGCCATCCTTTTTAAAAGCTGGACGCAATCCGGCCAATTTTTCCGCCGTTGTTCCTTTTTTCGGATATTCATCGGTTTCAAAAACGATTGGCTCCCCTTTGCGCTGTGGAATCACAACCGGAACAATCTCATCTTTAAATTTGCCTACCTCGATTGCTTTGACGGCCTTATCCTGACTCCATGCTGAAAATTCGTCCTGCTCTTCTCTCGTAATAGAATATTTATCTGCTAGGTTTTCAGCGGTAATGCCCATGTGATAATCATTAAACACACAAGTGAGACCATCGGAAGTCAGCGTGTCGACTAATTTTTGATCGCCCATTTTAAAGCCATCACGGGCATTTTTTAGCAGATACGGTGCCTGGCTCATATTTTCCATCCCGCCAGCCACGACAATTTCGGCATCTCCGGCCAAAATTGCCTGTGTTGCGAGGTGCACAGCCTTTAATCCCGAACCGCAAACTTTATTAATTGTCATCGAGGAAACGCTTTCAGGAATCCCCGCGCGAAAAGCGGCCTGCCTTGCCGGGTTCTGGCCCAGCCCTGCTTGAAGAACATTCCCCATGATCACTTCATCAACTTGATCCGGCTTTACTCCTGCCTGTTCCAGTGCCCCTTTAATCACTGTCCCGCCTAATTCAGGTGCAGATACATTCTTTAAACTGCCGTTAAAGTTTCCAAGTGCAGTTCGAACGGCACTAACTATAACTACTTCTGTTTGACTCATTACGTTTCTCCCTTCAACGGTAATTACCACTACTACTTCTAGTAAAAACACAGAAAATCCTCTTATTTTGTCAAAATTTCTATAATTCTTGATTTTTTAAAATTAATACCACTACAATGAAAGTATGAACATTGGAGGGGGAAAATGATGTTTACTTTACCTAAAAAAGTAACGATTATCGAGGTTGGTCCGCGTGACGGGCTGCAAAATGAGAAGTTATTCGTACCGACTGAGATAAAAAAACAATTTATCGCTGGTTTGAGAAATGCCGGACTTCAAGAAATGGAGCTAACTTCATTCGTATCACCGAAATGGGTGCCGCAAATGGGAGATGCTGCGGAAATTGTGGCAGACTGCCTTGATGAAAATTCTCGAGACATTGTGTTAGCCCCAAACCGGAAAGGGATTGACCGGGTCTATTCCACCGATTGCCGGGCTGTTGCCGTATTTGTAGGCGTCAGCAACAGCTTTAATTTGAAAAATATCAACAAAACAACACAGGACAGTATGGAAGAGCTGAAGCCCATTATCCATGAATTGAAAGAAAAGAATTATTTTGTTCGCGCCTGTATTTCGACAGCGTTTTATTGCCCTTATGAGGGGAAAATCAATGAAAGCGATACGATAAAGCTTTGCCGTGAATTTGTCGAAGCGGGTGTTGATGAATTAAGTGTTGCCGATACGATTGGGATGGCGGCGCCGAATGAATCATATTCCTTATTTTCCAAATTAAAAGCGGAATTCCCAGAAACTCTTTTAACCGCCCATTTTCATGATACCCGCAAGCTTGCCCTCGCGAATATTTTGGCTTCTTTGCAGGCTGGAGTCGACAGGTTTGATACGTCTGCCGGCGGGCTGGGCGGCTGTCCATTCGCCCCAGGGGCCAGCGGAAATGCCGCGACCGAGGATGTAGTTTACATGCTTGAACGGATGGGAATCGATACCTCTGTTAACCTTAATAAGTTGATGGATGCCGTCGAAATTGTTCGCCCTCATCTTTCAAGACAAATTGAAACCGGCTATTATCGGCTTCATGCTCAAACGGTTTAGATTTACCTTTTCTTGAATAATCAATCTTCTAGTAATCCATCTTATTAAATGAGATCAGATTGAAGGGAGAATATGTTCATGAGCCAAAAGCGTGATAAAGGAAACAGCCAAAGTGGAAAAAACTATGCCGATAATGCAGGCGGCGGGAAGCGGTTGATTGCCGCCGAGGAACTCGAAAAGGCAATCCACCCAACAAAACGACAGAATTCAGAGCAGTAAATTTATCCCCGAAACTCGGAAGCCGCTCATTGATGCCAGCGGCTTTTTCCATGGTAAAACATGGGCGGATTGAACTTTTTTTTGATATCCAATTTAACTATTACCTCGGGAGGTGTCCTTTAATTGAAGAAGGCATTTCGAACCCTGTTTGTTTTGTTATTCTTTTGGTTATTACTTGCTTTTTACTTTACAAACCGTGTTATGTATATGAAAAAGAAGGATGAGGAATTGATTTTAAGGCGGGAAAAGGAAGCTGGCAGGTATAATCCCGATGCGTTTGAATCACTTCCAAATCGAGAAGTTGATATTCCTTCCCCATTTGGTTATACAATTAAAGCTGTTCTTTTGGAGCCGCACGATTCCAACCGCTACATCATTATTTCACACGGTGTAACGGAAACGAAAATTAATTCAATTAAATACGCGAACCTTTTCTTAGAGCGCGGATTCAATGCCCTGATCTATGATCATAGACGTCACGGAGAATCAGGCGGAAAAACGACCAGCTTTGGCCACTATGAAAAATTCGATTTAAAAACGATAGTTGACTGGCTTAAAAATGAGAAAGGACCCGAACTCGAACTGGGGATACATGGCGAATCGATGGGAGCGGCCACGATGCTCCTATACGCCGGGCTGCTGGAAGACGGGGCAGATTTTTATATTGCGGATTGTCCGTTTTCTGACTTTAAGGAACAGCTTGCTTATTTAATTAAAAAGGACTTCAAGCTCATTCCTGGTCTGTTACTTCCGATTGGCGATGCACTCTTGCGCTTACGTGATAAATATTCAATTCGAAATGTCTCGCCGATTTCGGTCATTGAAAATATCAAACACCCTGTTTTGTTCATTCACAGTCAAAAGGATGATTTTATTCTCCCATCGATGACAAAAGACTTATTTGAGCAAAAAAAGGGCCCTAAAATGCTCTATCTTGCAGCTAACGGGCGTCATGCCCAGTCTTTTAACGAAAACAGGGCGGATTATGAACGGGTTATTGATGAGTTTTTGCAAAAATATGTTGATCATGCTTTGCCTAGTTAAAAAACAGACTGTCCGATTGAGGTCAGTCTGTTTTTTCTTTTATTATTAAGCTCATGTGTCCATTTAAGATTTGCTGCGGACTTTTTAATTGAAAGCAATTGGTGCTTTGCGAAAAATCAATTTTCATTTGTTCATCGAAAAAAACCATTTTTGATTTTTCAAGATAAACCGTTTTGTCATTTGTTTCAATTGCGATTTCATCCTCTTCTATTTCCGGAACAAACCACATGGCCACTACCCCGTTTACGGCACAGCCACAGCCGTCTGTATCATATTTTAACTTTAAATAACCTTCCCGACCTTCCGTTTTTTCGGTGATTTTCTTTACCGCTTCCGCTGTTATGTTAATTTCCACGTTTAAAGCTCCCCTCATTCGGCATATGATGATTGTATCATATGTTTTTTAGACTGCTTATTATTATGCTTCTAGTCTTTTGTTTGCATATTCCTGTCTTACCAGTTATTACGAATATTTTTAAAAGGGGTGCTAATTATGTCAAAGGTTCAAATCAAAGTAAATGATAACGGTTCATTAAGAATTTCAGGTGATGTGGAGCTGCTAGATGGCGAGGGTAATGTCTATACAACAAAACCATCCTTTTCCCTTTGCCGTTGCGGAAGGTCTAATAATAAGCCTTTTTGCGACGGCTCGCATAAAGGGAATTTTGAATCACAGGTTCGGGTTCTTAAAGAAGAATAAGATTTACATGAGCGGCTTTCCGATTTGAAGCCGCTCTTTTTACATATCTGTTAGCCGAATGTCGGCAATTGCATTAATCGGAATTCGGTGCACTTCTTCAAATCGATCGACGACATGGAGCCTTTGTGACAGTTCATCCCAGTAATGAATTTTTCCAATCACGATTTCATAATTCCGGTTTCGGTAATGGGTAATCGTGACGAACTGATCAAATTCAATCGCTTCAGATAAGGTTTCGTTCATGAGCTCTAACTGCTGTTCATCCATTTCCTTTTTCTGTTCGTAGCCATCTTCTTTTACCCAATCCCTGAGCAATTTCACATGCTCAGGAAGCATCATTGACGTCCATTTGATTCTGCCGCGGTCGCGAATCATACGTTCTGCCTCCCTTATCTTTTATGTCCGCCAACGAGTGTTGCCCGGTGCTTAGCCGTTCCTGCAGCGGTATAAGATACAGCGCGCAGCAGGGAACCTGAGCCAAAACGCTTGCGGACGGAATCAACCACATAGCCAAGCTCCCTTCTCTTATAGGCACCAATATCAAACAAATCGAGCTGAAGCTCGCGGTCGTCGACAATATTACTGACGGCAATCGAAATCTGCCGGACTGTCTTTCCTGTATAATGCTCATGGAACAATTCAAGGCAGACGCGGTAAAGCTCCATTGTCACATTTGTTGGCTGCTGGATGGATCTGGAGCGATGAAAACCGCCGCCAAATTCATCTTGGCTGTAGCCGACCCCGAGACTAATCGTTCTCCCAGCCTTTCGATGTGTCCGTGCTCTTCGGGCGACCTCTTCACACATTTCTAAAATAACCGCCTTAATTTCTTCTTCCTTTTTATAATCCCTTAACAGAATTTGACTTTTTCCAAAGCTGATTTGCCCTTGGATGATTGGTGCCCCCAAATCGGAGAGGTCCACGCCCCAAGCATGATGATAAAGCTGGTTTCCCATGATGCCGAATTTTTTCTCCAGCTTTTCTAAATCATAGCGGGCCAGCTGACCAACCGTGAAAATACCCATCCCGTTTAAGGTTTTTTCAACACGTCTGCCGATTCCCCACATTTCCCGAAGCGGCGACACGTTCCAAAGCTTTGTCTGCACATCTTCGTACGTCCACTCTTCCACTCCTTTTTTCTTAGCATCGAGGTCAAGGCAAAGCTTCGAAAGTAACATATTAGGGCCAATTCCAACCGCGCACGGGAGCTGAAATTCCCGCTCAATATCATCCTTAATTTTTCGAGCAATCGTATGGGCATCCCCCCACAAATGAATCGCACCATCCACTTTAATAAAGCTTTCGTCGACGCTATAAACATGAATAGCTTCTTTTGGCACATAGCGGTTAAATACACGAGAAATTTCGGTTGCAATCCGTAAATACGTTGCCATTTTCGGCTCGACAACTTGAATCCTTGGGTCATTGGGAATCTCAAATAGCCGCGAGCCGGTTTTGATACCAAATTCTTTTTTTAGCCGCGGTGAAGCGGCAAGTACGACGCTTCCCTGCCGCTCCTTGTTACCGGCAACTGCTAAATAGCAATTCAAAGGGTCGAGGCCTTCCATGACAGCGGAACAGCTTGCATAAAAGCTCTTCATATCCACGCATAAAATTTTGTTTTTCGGTAACATATTGTAATCGACCATGACTTTTCACCCACAAAGTTTAAAATCGAACATTCGTTCTTTATTATTATATACATATCTTAAGCGAATATTCGTTCGTATTCAATAGGAATTTATTGACATCTTCCCAATAAAAAAAGCTGCCGTGGCAAGGCAGCTTTTCCATTTATTTAGAATTAAGCATTCGTTTCCCTATCCGCTCAAACAGCCGTGGAAACAGAACGTAAACAACGCTCCCCATATTCATCCAGCGCGGCAAATTGATTTCCCGCGTTTTCGTCAGCATGCTATCGACAATCTTCCGTGCGACAAATTCAGGCTGGAGCATGTACCGCTGCACATTTTTTACATAAGTGCCTTGTTCATCAGCAATGGAAAAAAAATTAGTGGCAATTGGCCCTGGGTTCACGGATGTCACTTGCACATTGAAATCAGCAAGCTCCATTCGCAGCGAATTTGTGTAACCAAGTACGGCATGCTTCGTGGCAGAATAAACACTCGATTTCGGCGTAGCAATTTTCCCTGCCTGGGAAGCAATATTAATAATATGACCAAAGCGCCGTGCGCGCATCTTAGGCAAGACCATACTTGTACATGCCATCAAACCAACAACGTTCACTTCAAACATCCCTTTGATTTCGTCGATTGAAGCTTCATGGGCTTCATGGAATACCCCAAAGCCGGCATTATTCACCAGGATATCAATGTCCCCGATAGTATCAAAAATCCGCTGATAAACTGCCTCAACTTGATTCGTATCAGACACATCAAGCTGAAAAACATCCACATTGACATGATGCTTTTGTTGCAAGTCGGACTGAAGCTGCTCCAGCTTGTCGATGCTCCGTGCAAGCAAAACAAGATTAGCTCCGCGTGCCGCACAAAGCTTGGCAATTTCCGCACCTATTCCACCGGATGCGCCGGTAATTACAATATTCTTAGCTTTTAAACGGTCCTTAACCATATGAACACCCCATCTAAGTCGGCCCCGTTCTCCTTAATGCTTAGCATAATAAAGCACGGGCTGACTATCCTTACTGCTAATTTCCCCGATAGACGCTAAATAGTCAAGCTGCGCCACTGTTTCTGAAATCGTTAACAACGGTTCTCGTTGATAGACAGACGGAAATAGGCGTTTGCAAATCTCAAAGACGGTGAGTTGCTCTTCTTTCAGCCAATTATTGACCTTCATTGCCCGTTCATGCTGGTGCAAAAGTCTTAGTTCTATCAGTTCTTTTAACCGAAAAACCTCCTTGCCATGTCCTGTATAGACGAGCTGAATCGGGTACGACAACAGCTTCTTCATTGAATCATTATGCTGCAGCTGCGGCTTCGGCCTTTCTTGTTCGCCAGGTGCCGGCGGCTCGAGTAATGGATTGGGTGAAATATGGGCTAAGATTAAGTCTCCGCCAATCAAAATTCCATCCTTCTCGCGGAAAAGGGCAATTTGACTTTGAGCGTGGCCCGGTGTTTCAATTATCTGCCACTCACTTAGCCCAAGAGGGGGCATTCCCTCAACAAGATGTCCTGTCAACGATCGGTTACAGGAATACTTCAGTGTGTTTCGTAACTTAGAAAGGAACGGGAAATATTCCGAAGGCAGGCCAAACTCCCGAAACTGCTCATTGAAAAAAGCTTCTTGTTCCCGGAAGAAGGCTTCCGTGGGATGGATCCAGCGTTCATTCAGCGGATGACCATACACCTCCAATGAATCTGGGAAAAAATCGAGCATTCCGGCATGGTCAGGGTGATGGTGAGTAAGGACCACTTGCTCGATATCGTTTGGGCTTAAATCTAATTCAGCAAGCTGCTCGGTAAGTGCGTTCCAGGACTCTTCCGTTTTCACGCCTGCATCAACAAGTGTTAACCGTTCTCCTTTAATTAAATAGGCATTTACATCCCCAACAGGAAAAGGTGTCGGTAAGGTAATCTTAGCTATTCCGTCTTTCCATTCTGCCATTCAAAAAACTCCTAACATTATTGTTGTATAAAGAATACCTGTAAACAATTTTTGCCAATAACTATATAAATTAAAGTGTAACGATTTTTTCACCAATTGTCATTATTCCTGCATAACTTTTTAGAAAAAGGGGAAAATTCATACTATTTATTACTTGACAGACAAGCTGTTTTTCAAGCATAATCACAATTAAAATTTAATCCGTTAAAGCGATGAATAAGACTAGTAAATGAGAAATGGCGAAAGAGAGTGAAGTTCGACGGCTGAAAGACTTCACCGCCCTCTTAATCATTGAACCTACCTTAGGAGCACTTAGGAAAACCTAACGCAATCCCACGTTATCGGGAGTCGAGTGAACCCAGATTATTTTTTTCAAAAAAATCCGGGTAAATGAAGGTGGTACCGCGGAAGCTAGACCTTTCGTCCTTTATGGATGAAGGGTCTTTTTGTATTTATAAAGAAAAGTACAGGTCTCAAGACAGTGAGAGAAAAAGGAGGATTTTTCATGAAAAAGATTGCGATTGTGGGTGCGGGTTCGATGGCGGAAGCATTCATTTCAGGGATTCTTGAAAATGGTTTAATCGACCGAAACAATATTTGGGTAACAAACCATTCAAATGAAAAGAGGTTGGCGGAACTTAAAGAACGTTATGGCATTCGCAGCACCTATGATATAAAGTTACTTTTTCAAGATGCTGATGTTGTTATGCTGGCAATGAAACCAAAGGACGCAGATTCAGCCATCGAAATGATTTGCGAGTACCTGACCGAGCAAATGCTAGTCATTTCCGTATTAGCAGGTGTTTCTATGAATACCATTGAAACCCTAGCAAGAAAGTCACTCTCGATTGCAAGGGCAATGCCTAATACCTCGGCTGCGGTCGGAAAATCGGCGACTGCCATTGCCGTAAATGGCCGCATCACCAATCATCAGTTGGAAACAACGAAGCAGCTCTTTGGAACCGTAGGATTAGCAAGGTTTGTAGAGGAAGGGCAGCTAGATGCCGTAACTGGACTATCCGGGAGCGGACCTGCCTATATTTATTATCTTATCGAAGCAATGGAAAATAGCGCGGCCGAGATTGGTCTAGAAAAGGAAATGGCGAAGGAACTCATTGTACAGACACTGATTGGAGCAGCAGAAATGGTGAGAAACTCCTCCAAATCATCTGAGCAATTACGTCTGGATGTAACGAGTCCAGGCGGAACCACTGAGGCCGGCATTCGAGTACTGGAGGAACATGGGGTGCAGCAAGCATTCATTTCTTGTATTCAAGCAGCTACGGCCCAATCGAAAAAGATGGGAAGCACCTTAGAAGCGCTGCTCAAGGTTGGAAAGTCCTCTTAAAAAGTGGTATGTTTGCCACCCTTTACCTTAAACTAAACATAAGCTATATAATTAAAGGAAAATAGGGCTGGGAAAATGGAAATTATTCTAATTGTTTTATTCACATTGGGTATTCTTGTCTGGCTCGTTTTTCTTTTAGATGCGCTAATTGGGTTACGGCATTTAGATGCTCTTGAGAAAGAGCCAGAACTCAAAACAGGGCCGTTATTATCGGTCATCGTGGCAGCGCGAAATGAAGAAAACCAAATCCGTGCAAGTGTCCATAGTCAGTTGAAGCAAACCTATCGACATATCGAATGGATCCTCGTCAATGACCGTTCCACCGATGACACCCGGAATTTAATGGACGAATTGCAAGGAGAAGACCGACGGATAAAAGTACTTCATATCAATGAATTACCTGAAGGCTGGCTAGGTAAGAATCACGCCTTGTATAAAGGAACACTTCAAGCTTCAGGCAAATGGCTATTATTTACGGATGCGGATGTGAGATTCAAAGAAGAAGCATTTGCGAAGGCGCTGCATTACTTTGAAAGACACGAGCTAGACCTTTTAACCGCAGCCCCCAATTTAAGCGCGAACCGTTTTTGGCTGAAATCGTTTGTTGCCTTTTTTCTTTTTGGATTTTCCTATTTTAAGCGTCCATGGATGGCAAACAATCCAAAATCAAAGATTGGAACTGGCATTGGCGCATTCAATCTTGTTTCCAAGGAGGCTTATGGATCCTTTGGCACGCACGAAAAAATAAAAATGAGACCGGATGATGACCTCCAGCTGGGAATGAAAATGAAAAAGGCAGGCTACCGTCAACGAATTGTCACAGCGCTCCAATTAATTGAGGTTGAATGGTACGGTAGTTTGAAAGAGGCATTTGTTGGGCTTGAAAAAAATACATTTGCTGGATTAAACTATCGAATTAGTATGGTGTTTTTTTCGATATTCGGGGTATTTGTTACGAATGTCCTTCCGTTTCTGACTATTTTTTGGGGGAACAAAACGATTGTCCTTCTAAGCATAGGGAATATTGTGACGAGCGGAATTCTTTACGTTGTCATCATTAAAAGGATGACGCTTTTCTCCCCTGCATTGTATCTTGTTTTACCCATCACTGCATTACTATTTATTTATTCAATTATCCGGGCTAGTTATCTGACGTTTAAACGCGGAGGAATTGTGTGGAGAGGCACGACATACTCGTTAAGGGAACTTAGAGAAAAAGAATAAAAAAAGTGGATTTGATTCATACAATCAGATCCACTTTCCCCTTATTGATAATTAATCAACACTTTATTGATACATTATCAATTTTTTATTAATTTTTTCAGATTCGTTGTCAAAATAGACACAGTTATTGTGGATTCTAATATAATATAAAAAACTGTCAATGAGTCTAAAATGGTTTAAAAGTTGAGCTCTCCTAAATGACTTGGAGAGCTTTTGAACTATGAACTGATTAAATAGACAAACGAAACGAAAAAGAAAAGGACATTTGATCATTATCCTAATTCAGGTTAATGATCAAATGTCCTTTTCTGATTTTGACTTATTATTTCCTTTTAGCATACTAGCTTTCTTTTTGTCGTATTATATAAAAAAGCATGTGAGTTTGTTCGTCAGTTTGTCTCTGCTCACCAAGACAACCGTTCTTTAAACTTCACAGCCCTATTTGACCAAACTCCTAATCTAGAAGAATGTGGTAAATGCTATTACTAAAATGAGCACGCCACTAATAATTGTTCCAAATTGACCGACAGTAAATGAACCAATTCGAACACTGGCTAATTTAGATCCTAAATTCACACCTGCCCAAACACTGACGATACTGCCAATTGCAGCTGTTAAAGAAATAGCAAGCGGTGAAAGCCCTAGTAAACCAGCACCTAGTCCATTCGTAAGCGCATTCGCGGATAATGCAATACCGAGAATAATCGCTTCCCCCCAACCAATTTCTCCAGACTTGTCGGTATCGGCTATCTCTGGATTTCTTAGGATACCTTTAATACTACTGGGCTGCTCTCCATCCTCATTTTTCACTTTTGAAGTACCTCTTTTGCGCGGCTTCGCCAATAGAATGATTCGAATACCGATAATAAATAATATGACTGCTCCGAAGATCACAGGGAGTATTCCGGGAAGAATCTTAGAAAGCCAAACTCCAAACGAAATTCCCGCCATACTCATGAGAAAGCAAATGATCCCAATCAAAATATTCGGGCCTAACCGAATGTGTATCTTTCGAATGCCATAAGAAATTCCTACCCCCAAATTATCTATACTTGATGAAACAGCAAAAGCCAAAATGATTAACCAAGCCAATGTCAACACTCCTTATTTTTTTTACATTGTATTGATTTCTTTGACTAATAGTGCATGTCTACTTCAACAATGTTGATAAAACGTCAACACTTAATGTAAAACCATAAAGGAGCGAGTGTGATGTCAACTAAAAGAGGCGAGGATCAAAACCTTGGACAATTAATAAAAACATTGTTAAAGGAACGTTCGCTTTCCATGCGAAAGCTTAGTACACTTACAGGTATTGATACAGCGACGATTTCACGAATAGCAAATAATAAACAACAGGCTAAGCCCTCACACCTGCAGCAGATTGCCCATCATTTAGGCGTTCCAGCAGCAAGATTGCTACTGGCTGCCGGGTACAATATTGATGTAAATGAACAAAACACTCCATCTGATATTTTTGATTCCATCGAGACAATACAGGAAATTCTTATCTCTTCCAACCTATTAGATGAACAATTCAAAATGGAGCAAATATATCAGGAATTGGCCAAATATGAACAATTTGCCCTTACAAAAGAAGGTGAGCAGAAGATTTTGGAGGAGTTTGAGACAAAGGTGGAACAAGTTAGGGGGGCAGGACCTTTTATTATTGAATTAAAAAAAATGTACCAGAGTTTCTGTGAAGAAACTAATTCGACAGAAAAGCGCACAATCCTTGGCAGTGTACTTTTATATTTTATTTTATCAACAGACATTATCCCCGATTACGTGTTTCCATTTGGATATTTGGACGATTGCTTAGCTGTTCAAATTGGTTTGGAACGACTTGAAAAATTGAATGGAAACAATGATTAGAGTAGCCGGATCGCCGATGCAATCATACTTAACCTAAACTGAGCCAATCAATCTTGTTTTGCAAAGTGTTGAGTTTTTGTCAATTTTATTAATATAAACAAACACTTTTTTCAACACCCATTCATAACATACATTCACTCTATACGGGTGATAATTTTTTCAAAAACCGGGAGCATTTGCTATACTTTGAATAGGTTAATATTTCGAACAGGAGGACTTGTTAATGACCACAAAATTATTTTCTCCCTTTACCATTAAGGGGGTCACGCTAAAAAACAGAATTGTCATGTCACCAATGTGTATGTATTCCAGCCATAACGAGGATGGGCACGTACAGAACTGGCACCATACTCATTACACATCGAGAGCAGTCGGTCAGGTTGGTCTCATTATTGTCGAAGCAACAGCGGTAACACCTCAGGGCAGGATTTCACCTCAGGATTTAGGCATCTGGAGTGATGACCATGTTGAAGGCTTTCAGGAGCTCGTTGGACTAATGAAAGAACATGGTGCTAAAACAGGGATTCAACTCGCCCATGCCGGCCGGAAAGCAGTCTTAGAAGGCGACATTATCGCCCCTTCTGCAATCGCCTTTAATGAAAAAATGAAAACGCCTAAGGAAATGACAACGGCAGATATTGCCGAAACGGTTGAAGCTTTTAAAAAAGGGGCTGAACGGGCAGCAAAAGCTGGTTTTGATGTGATTGAGATTCATGGTGCTCACGGATATTTAATTAACGAATTCCTCTCACCTCTTTCCAATAAAAGAAGCGATGAATACGGCGGATCCGCCGAAAACCGTTACCGCTTACTTCGCAAAGTAATTGATGCCGTCAAAACCGTTTGGAATGGGCCATTATTTGTAAGGGTTTCAGCTCATGATTATCATCAAGAAGGTTTAACCGCAGAAGATTACATAACTTTCGCCGAGTGGATGAAAGAGCAAAGCGTCGATTTAATTGATGTAAGCTCAGGGGCTGTGATCCCGGCACATATTCACGTCTATCCAGGTTATCAAGTTAAATATTCAGAGACGATTAAGAACGGCGCTGAGATTTTGACAGGTGCAGTGGGCTTGATTACTTCAGCGATTCAGGCTGAGGAAATTTTAGAAAATGACAGAGCGGATTTAGTCTTTTTAGCCCGTGAATTATTACGCGATCCATACTGGCCGCGAACAGCAGCTAAAGAGCTGGGCGTTACGATCGAAGCACCAAAACAATACGAGCGCGGCTGGAGTTAAAATGATTAAACGAAAGCACTCGCCAAGGTGAGTGCTTTTTTATTACTTTATTGGTGGAATAGTTATCTCTTTAAAGTCCTCCGCTATCTCCGTATTCGGAAATACTTCCTGCGCCTCTTCGGCCAATTCACGCCAATCGTTTCGGTCGTAGCGCGAGCTAATATGAGTTAGGCACAACTTTTTACTACCGGCACGTTTTGCTATGTCTGCAGCCTGATAGGTTGTCGAATGGAAGTAATCATGAGCAAGCTTCTCCTCCCCTTTCGAGAAGGTGGCTTCGTGTATCAAAAGATCAACACCTCGCGCCAACATTAACGCATTCTCGCAATACCGAGAATCGCCAAGAATCGCCACGACCCTTCCCTTTAAATCAGGTCCAACAAACTCACCTGGCTCAATTACCCGGCCATCCTCAAGTGTAACGGATTCACCATTTTTTATTTTTCGAAAAATTGGTCCCGGCTGAACCCCTGCCTCCTTTAGCTTATCTGCAAGTAATGTACCCGGTCTGTCCTTTTCGACTATCCGATAGCCATAAGAAGGAATTCCATGTTCAAGTAAACGGGCTTCAACCGTAAACTGCTCATCTTCAAAGATGACGCCCTCGTCAATTTCAATAACCGTTAACGGATATTTCAAATAAGTCTGACTCAAGGACAGACTAACATGAATATATTCTTTAATCCCCTTCGGACCATAAACCATTACCTCTGATTCTCCGCCTTGAAACGAACGGCTTGATAACAATCCAGGCAGTCCGTAAATATGATCGCCGTGCAGGTGGGTTATAAAGATTTTTTCAATCCGCCGTGGTTTGATCGATGTATGTAATATTTGATGCTGGGTAGCTTCACCGGCATCAAACAACCAAACAGCCCCCCGCTCCTCAAGTAATTTAAGGGCAATTGACGTCACATTGCGCAGCTTTGCCGGCATGCCTGCACCCGTTCCTAAGAAAAATATCTCCACAATCAAAACTCCTCTCTCTACCGTTCCTTTTTCCAATATCGATAATATAGCACAAACTTCTTTCGATTTCTCCTTATCCTTATTAATTTGTTACATGCAAATCAATATATTTGCGAAACCTAATCAAAACCGCTAAATTTAAGATGGATAAAGCACAAACTATATAAGCAACCAGGCTTTAGAAAAGAGGTTTCAAACGTGGAGCAAAATATGACTTCATTAATTATGATTTTTGGGGCAACTGGTGATTTAGCAAAACGCAAGCTGTTCCCTTCCCTTTATCGCTTATTTTCTCGGAATAAATTAGAGAAATTTGCCGTAATCGGTGTTGCAAGAAGGACCATTTCTACTGATGAATTCCAGCAATCTGTAAAGGACTCCGTTTTGTCCGCCTTAGGGAATAAGGACAATCTTGATGAATTTGTCTCCCACTTTTACTATCAATCACATGATGTAGCGGATTCAAACTCATATGTTTCATTACGGAAATTTGCTGATGAAATTGATGCGCATTATGACCTTGAAGGCAACCGGATCTTTTATCTGGCGATGGCACCAGAATTTTTTGGCCCAATTGCCCTTCATCTCAAATCAGATGGGCTGACAGATGTAAAAGGCTATAAACGTCTTGTCATTGAAAAACCGTTCGGCCATGATTTACCATCTGCCAAAGAATTAAATACGCAAATTAGAACGGCCTTTTCCGAGGAAGAAGTTTATCGAATCGATCACTATTTAGGAAAAGAAATGGTTCGAAACATTGAGGTCATCCGTTTCGCCAATGCTATTTTTGAACCACTCTGGAATAATCGCTACATCTCCAACATTCAAATTACCTCAAGTGAAACACTGGGCGTTGAAGAACGTGGACGATATTACGAAACGAGCGGGGCATTACGGGATATGCTGCAAAACCATATGATGCAAATGGTCGCGCTGCTGGCAATGGAGCCGCCAATTAAACTGACAACAGACGAAATCCGTTCAGAAAAAGTAAAAGTGTTTAGGGCATTAAGAACGATCGAGGGTGATGATGTAAATAACTATTTCGTTCGCGGTCAATATGGCGAGGGAACAATCGATGAAATGCCGGTTCCAAATTATCGTGATGAACCAATGGTGGACAAAGAATCGAATACCGAAACCTTTGTTGCCGGCAAAATCATGATTGATAATTTCCGCTGGGCCGGCGTTCCTTTTTATATTCGTACCGGAAAAAGAATGACGGCGAAATCGACAAAAATTGTTGTTCAATTTAAAGATATCCCGATGAATTTATATTATCAAACCGAAAAAATGCTAAACCCGAACCTTCTTGTGATTCATATTCAACCGGAGGAAGGAATTACCCTGCATCTTAATGCCAAGAAAGCGGGTGGTCACTTGGATGCACAAGAGGTGAAACTAAGCTTCGCTAATACGGGCGTTCATGCGATGAACACCCCAGAAGGCTATGAAAAACTACTTTACGACTGCATGCGCGGTGATGCCACCAATTTCACTCATTGGGATGAAGTGGCCTATTCTTGGGCATTTGTCGATAAAATCTCGGAAGTATGGGAAAAAACAAAAGCCACCTTTCCAAATTATGAGGCAGGGTCAATGGGTCCGATAGAAGCGGATGAACTGTTAGAAAAAGATGGCAGCTTCTGGTGGCCCGTGACAAATTTAGAAGTAGATATTTGTAAATGATGTCCAAAAAGCTCCACTTTGTTTAGTCGGCAAAATGGAGCTTTTTAGTCTTCTTCATTCTTTTTATTCTGGAAGCTGCGTAGAAAATCCTTGTTAAAACTTGTTCCTGTGCCTACATTATGTGAGGGATCAACTTTGTGAGACCCTGCCTTCTCAATAATATTTTTCCCATACTTTTCCCGCAGATTCGAAAGGGTTTTAAGCAGCGGCTCTT
Organism: Neobacillus vireti; assembly: GCF_001026695.1. Taxonomy (GTDB): domain Bacteria; phylum Bacillota; class Bacilli; order Bacillales; family Cytobacillaceae; genus Neobacillus; species Neobacillus vireti. Next base: position 287,627 of record NZ_LDNB01000012.1, on the reverse strand, counting down.
TTTTCGCATCCTTTTCATAGGAAAACAAATCTAATTGTTTGTACGCATGATCATGATCAACTAAATCATTCCCGGTAATCCCCAATAATCGAATGGACTCCCCATTCCAGGACTTTAGAAAAAGCTGTTTAGCAACCGCCGCAATATCTTCTTTGTGAAGAATAGGATTCGAAAGCTTCTTACTTCTTGTAATCGTCTTCCGATCTTTATACCGAATCGTAATGGCCAATGCAGATGCCAGGACATTCTTCCGCTTCAATCTCACTGAAACCGTTTCTGCCAATGAATCCAGTACCTGAAAAAGCTCTTGCTGATTGCTCACGTCCCTTGGCAGCGTCGTGGAGTTGCCAATACTCTTAAATTCCTCAATTGACTCCGGGTCAACTGGTCGAGAATCGATTCCATTTGCTCTTTCTTTTATTCGAATTCCGTTAATTCCAAGTAGCGTTTTAAGCTGTATTTCATTCCCTTTAGCTAAATCGCCAATTGTTTGAATGCCAATCGTTGTCAGCTTTTCTGCTGTCTTTTTGCCAACACCATGCATTTCGTTTGTGTTCAAAGGCCAAAGCACTTTCGGGATATCACGCTTACGCAGGATGGTAATCCCCATTGGCTTCTTCATATCTGAGGCCATTTTCGCTAAAAATTTATTGGGGGCGATGCCAATACTACATGGCAAATCGAGCTGTTCCATGACCCTTTTTTGAATACTTTCGGCGATTTCAATCGGACTGCCAAATTCGAAGCTTTCTGTAATATCCATGTAGCCTTCATCAATAGAAACAGGCTCAACAAGGGAAGTATATTGCCGCAAAATTTCAAACATGCCCATTGAAGCGGCACGGTACCGTTCAAAATTGGGCTTCCTCACAATTAATTGTGGGCAAAGTTTCTTTGCTTCCCACAGCGGCATCGTGGTTTTGACACCAAATTTCCTCGCTTCATAGCTGCAAGTGACAATAATGCCTCTGCGCTCCTCCACATTTCCCGCGATGGCTACCGGTTTTCCCTTCAGTGTCGGCTCATAGGCCATTTCAACTGAGGCATAGAAACTATTCATATCCACATGGAGAATCACTCGTCCGTTCTTCGGATACATTTCCTTCAAGCGAACACACATCCTTAAAACATTTATTCCCCTTTAGTATAGCAAAAAGGAGAACCAATGGCTCTCCTTCGTAAAATAATAGCAATTATTGATTTGTCACTTCGTCGATAATCGCGAGTGTCATTTCTGCAAGTTTATATAATTCTTCAAGCGGCATCCGTTCGTTTGTGGTGTGGATTTCTTCATAACCAACAGCGAGGTTCACAGTTGGGATGTTGAAGCCATTATATACGTTAGCGTCACTGCCGCCGCCGCTATGCTGCAGTTCACAGCTGCGGCCGATTTTGCCTGCTGCTTTGCGGGCAATTTCAACGACTTGGTCGCCTTCGCCGAATTTAAAGCCAGGATACATAATTTCAACTTCGGCATGGCCGCCCATTTCTGCAGCAACCGTTTCAAATGCTTCTTTCATTTTACCAACCTGTGCTTCCATTTTTTCAGGAATCAGCGAACGAGCTTCTGCTAAAATATCAACACGGTCACATACGATATTGGTTGCTTGCCCGCCTTCGAAACGGCCAATATTTGCCGTTGTTTCATGATCGATTCTTCCAAGCGGCATCCTCGCAATCGATTTAGCTGCAATCGTGATCGCAGACACGCCTTTTTCTGGTGCCACACCAGCATGCGCGGTTTTTCCGTAAATAACGGCCTTTACTTTTGCTTGCGTTGGGGCAGCGACAACTACGTTCCCAACTAAGCCATCGCTATCAAGCGCATAACCATACTTCGCTTTCAACAATGAAGGATCTATCGCTTTAGCACCAAGCAGACCGGATTCCTCGCCGACTGAAATCACAAATTGAATCAAGCCATGCGGAAGATTGTTTTCTTTTAGTAGACGGATGGTTTCTAGCATAACAGAAATACCAGTTTTATCATCAGCACCTAAGATAGTCGTTCCGTCCGTAACAACATAGCCATCTTTAATCGACGGCTTAACTCCTTTAGCAGGTGTAACAGTATCCATATGGCAGTTAAAATAAATCGGATCAACGCCATCTTTCGTTGCCGCAAGCGTGCAAACTAAGTTTCCTGCGCCATGACCAGTCACAGCCATTGTATCGTCTTCAAAAACATCGAGACCTAAATCAGTAAATTTTTGCTTTAATACCTTCGCAATCTCAGCCTCGTATTTTGTTTCTGAGTCAATCTGTACAAGCTCTAAAAATTCATTCAACAGACGTTCTTGATTCACCATTTTATTGACCCCTCCATGTTATGTACTCACTATTCCAGTATACCTCTTTCCCGTTGATATCATCAAATGAAAGAAACAGTAAGTTACTTAAAGCGGGATATTTCCATGTTTTTTATAGGGTCTGGACTCTTTTTTATTGCGGAGCATTTCCAGCGCTTGGATAATTTTGATTCTTGTTTCCCGGGGATCGATGACATCATCGACCATGCCTCTGCTTGCCGCCACATATGGATTCGCAAACTTTTCCCGGTATTCATCAATTTTTTGCTGTCTGGTCAGCTCTGGATTATCGCTATTATGAATCTCTTTGGCAAAAATAATATTAGCAGCTCCCTGTGGCCCCATAACGGCGATTTCTGCATTTGGCCAAGCAAACACCAAGTCGGCGCCAATCGACTTACTATTTAATGCTACATAGGCACCGCCATAGGCCTTTCTTAAAATGACGGTAAGCTTCGGAACAGTAGCTTCAGAATAGGCAAATAAAATCTTCGCACCGTGACGGATAATTCCCCCATGCTCCTGTTTAACGCCTGGGAAGAAGCCTGTTACATCTTCAAACGTGATGATTGGGATATTAAAAGAATCACAGGTGCGGATAAACCGAGCTGCCTTATCCGATGAATCAATATCCAATCCGCCAGCCATTACTTTCGGCTGGTTGCAGACAAGTCCAACTGTTTCACCTTTCATTCTTGCAAATCCAACGACAATATTCCTCGCAAAATCCTTGTGAATTTCCATAAACGAGTCTGCGTCTGTTACCTGTTCAATCACTTTACGGACATCATAAGGGCGAACAGCATCAAATGGAATTACGTCGGTTAAATCCGGGCGATAGTCGTTTTCATTCTCCACCTCTTGTCTTGGCGGTTTTTCTTCATTATTTTGCGGCAGAAACCCGAGCAGCCTCCGGACATTTTGTAAAACCTCAGCCTCTGACTCCGCTTGAAAATGGGCGTTGCCGCTGATGGAGTTATGGACATTTGCCCCGCCAAGGTCCTCAGCAGAAATTTTCTCGCCTGTTACCGTTTCAATCACTTTCGGGCCAGTGATAAACATTTGGCTTGTTTTTTCGACCATAAACACAAAATCAGTAATTGCCGGCGAGTAAACAGCGCCGCCTGCACATGGACCCATGATGACGGATATTTGCGGGATCACACCGGAATAAATCGCATTCCGATAAAAAATATGCCCATACCCATCAAGAGAAACCACACCTTCTTGAATCCGTGCTCCGCCGGAATCATTAAGACCAACAAAGGGGGTGCCGTTTTTCGCGGCAAGGTCCATAACATTGGCAATTTTTTTCGCATGCATTTCCCCTAATGCCCCGCCGAACACCGTAAAGTCCTGTGAAAACAGATAAATAGGACGGCCATTTACTTTACCAAATCCAGTCACGACTCCGTCTCCAGGCCCCTTTAGCTCATCGAGACCAAAATCATTTGTCCGGTGCTCAATGAACGGATTTAATTCGACAAACGTGCCTTTGTCAACTAACAATTCAATTCTTTCTCTCGCTGTTAATTTCCCCTTTTCATGCTGCTTCTCAATCCGCTCATCGCCGCCGCCAAGCTCAACCTCTCGGCGCTTATCATACAAATCATTTATTTTTTCATAAATATCAATCATTGCCCCTTCATCCCTTTCTTCTCACAAAGCTCGTATAAAACACCGGATGATGATTTTGGATGCATAAAGGCAATATGAGCCCCCCCTGCTCCAAGCCTTGGCTGTTCATCAATCATGCGAATGCCTTTTTCATTCATTTCAATGATTCTTTCTTCAATTGATTCAACGCCAAGGGCAACATGGTGAATGCCTTCCCCGCGTTTTTCGATAAATTTAGCAATCGGACTTTCCTCCGATGTCGGCTCGAGAAGCTCCAGTTTTGTTTGACCTGCTTGCAAAAACGCTACTTTAACCTTTTGACTGTCAACCTCTTCGATAGCTAACAATGTAAGCTTCAACACATTCGTATAAAATGGAAGTGTATGTTCAAGAGATTTCACGGCAATTCCAATATGGTCGACTTTTTTAATCATGCATACCCCTCTGTTCCAATTTTAAAATAGTTTCGACAATTATTGTATTCGGTAAAAAGTTCATAAATCCTTCCCAAAATTGCTAACTAGTTCCGTTGTCCATTTTAACTTTTCCCTGTACAATAGGAATATAGCTATTGAAGTAAAGGGAGGTACCTACATTGCAAAAAAAGAAGACAAGGAAAATCATTGTTTATTTAATGCTATTCGCCATGCTTGCCTCAACTCTCTTAATTGGAATCGGTTCATTACTATAATAAACATATTAAGAAGGGACTGTTCAAATGAACAGTCCCTTTTGCTTATTTAATAGCCCCATTTTCCTGAGCCAGCTTTTGAAATGATTTTTTTGAAGTGATGACTAATATTTTTGTTCCTAATGGGATTAACGGAAATAGTGAAGAAACAACTTCATTCTGCGAGCGAATACATCCTTGGGAGACATACTTTCCAATTGAAGCAGGCTGATTCGTTCCATGAATACCGTAGATGCGTCCATCCGTTCCTTTTGCATCAAAGCCAATCCACCTAGACCCAAGTGGGTTCGCAGAATCCCCGCCCGGAATATTTCCTCTTCGAAAATAAGGATTTTTTGCTTTTACCGTTATCGTAAAAAGACCTTCTGGTGTTAACTCCTGCGTCATACCCGTACCGACGCTTACAACCGTTTGGACTTTGTTTTCATTAATAAAAGCCAGTTCATTTCTACTTTTATTGACAATAACGAACGGGTCACCAGGAACAGGGTTCGGTCCCAGCGGCCATAATGGTGAAAGGAAAAAAGTCATCAGGATTGGCGATAAGATTTTTAACAAACCATCCACCTACCTTTTTTCCCCTAGTTTGCTTCAAATTTCTTTCTTTCATTCACTTTCTCTTTTTTCGCTTGAAAGGAACTTTTAATGATCAAATAGTCGTTCATTTCGTTGATTAATTGCAAGAGTGCTGCCCTGGTTTCAAATTCCTCTCTTGTTTTCGGCAGCTCCATTTCTTCAAATTCCTTTTTCATCGTGTTTAATTTATCAATATATAGATGCGCCGTATTCCCAGGGTGAATATTTTCAGATAGTTCCTCAAGAAAATCAGCAATCATTTTCGCTTGTTTTACTTTGCTAGTAATGGATGTAACAATTGGTAACACCCGCTCGATGATTTCAAATTGTTTTTCTCTCATTTTAAAATAGTGAAAATAAATATTTTCTTCCCTTAAAAAGTGATTTTCCATATCCCTCAACGCCAGCATTTTGGCCTCATCAAGCAAACGGGCACTTTTGGTAATTTCCTTGCCCTCCCAATCGCTATCTCCTGTTCTTAAGTAACGCACCATTTCACAGAAAATAAGCTTAAAACTTTCCTCGATTTTACGTTGATAGTCTCTCAATATTTTTTCAACGCTCGGCATATAAAGATTAATTAGTAGAGCAACACCTATACCCACTGTGATTACCCCAAGCTCATTCAAAAAATTTGTCATTGATATATTGTGAGCCATATAGATATGCAAAATAATAACGCTGCTTGTGACAACACCATCTTTTGCCTTCAGCATAACAAGAATTGGAATAAAGAATAGAAGCATAACCCCGATAACAAGCGGATGGTAGGCAATCCCCTCAAAAAACACGGCAGAAATAGGCATGGCTAAAACACAGGCTAAAAATCGATCCCATGCCGTTCGAAGCGATCTCCTTTTCGTCACCTGAATACATAAAATCGTTAAAATACCTGCCGAAGCAAAGTTGTGAAACCCGAGCTGCTGCGCGATTAAGATTGAAATAGCCGTGCCTGCAGCCGTTTTAATGGTTCGATATCCGATGCGATATTTCATATTTCATCTCTCCAAAAAGTAAAAAAGATGATCCCTTAAGACCATCTCTAGCATATCCTTATTAAAGCATTTTTTGCAAGAAATCCTGCGCCCTTTTGCTTTTTGGATTGGCGAAGAATTCTTTAGGCGGGGCATCTTCCACAAGGACGCCGCCATCAAGGAACAAAACCCGGTCAGCGACTTCTCTTGCAAAGCCCATTTCATGGGTCACGATTGCCATCGTCATGCCTGTATTAGCAAGTGATTTCATTACCTCAAGAACCTCTTTGACCATTTCCGGATCAAGAGCAGATGTTGGTTCATCAAACAGCATAACCTCCGGCTCCATCGCCAACGCGCGGGCAATCGCCACCCGCTGTTTTTGCCCGCCAGATAATTTTGTAGGATATTCATTGGCTTTTTCCGATAAGCCTACTTGTTCCAACAGACCATAGGCTACTTTCTCCGCTTGGTCCTTTGATAATCCTTTTACCTTCATTGGTGCATAAGTAAGATTTTGCAAAACGGTTTTATGCGGAAACAAATGAAAGTGTTGAAAAACCATACCGACATTTTGCCGCACCTTCATAATGTTTGTTTTTTTATCGGTAACATCTTCATTTCCTACCCAAATCTTTCCGTCAGTTGGTTCTTCAAGTAGATTCAAACAACGGAGGAAAGTAGATTTACCAGATCCTGAAGGGCCAATGATTGCTACGACTTCCCCTTTATTAATCGAGGTGGAAATGCCTTTTAGCACTTCTAGTTTTCCATAGTTCTTATACAAGTTTTCGATCTTAATCACTGCGTCTCATTCTCCCTTCAAGCGCTTTTCCTAAGAAAGTCAAGGTAATCACCATTAAGTAATAAATTAGGCCCGCTATTAATAATGGCTCAAAAAATGAGTAGTTTTCCGCCCCCACTTGATAGGAACGACGCATAATATCCATAACCCCGATTGTGGTGACAATCGCCGATTCCTTGGTTAGGGTAATAAATTCGTTCATTAACGCTGGAAGGATATTTTTAAGTGCTTGCGGCAGAATGATATCCCACATCATTTTTCTATACGGCACACCTAATGCCATCGCTGCTTCTTGCTGGCCTTTATCAACAGCGAGAATTCCTGCCCGGATAATTTCTGAAATATAGGCACCTGAATTTAGTGCAAATGACAAAATGGCCGCAGTATATGGCTCAATTTGATAGCCGATTAGCTGCGGTGAACCATAATAAATCAACATCAATTGCAATACTAACGGTGTGCCGCGGAAAATGGAGGTATACACATCCGCAACCCAGTTAAGAATTCTTACCGAGCTAATTTTAAATAATGATAAAATGATTCCAAGTGCAAACCCTAATACCCCAGCTAATAGCACAATCTGAAGGGTAACTAAAATACCTTTTAAAATATATGGCATGGAGGGAATGAATTGAGTAAAATCTAAGTTCATTCATCTTCCGTCCTCTCTTTAATAAAAATGTTTAGAGACGCTCAGAATCGAACGTCTCATGCGAATCTAGACTATTGTTCCCCGCCGAACCACTTCACAACCAATTTTTGCAGCTCGCCGTTATCTTTCATTTTCTTTAACTCTTTGTTAAATTTCGCTGTTAACTCACTGTCTTTCGGAAAGGCAATTGCAGAACCTGCCTCTTTAGGGTCATCACTAAGGGTGAAGCCTGCAAAATCTTTTTCTTTCTCCAAATACCCTTTTGCTACCGTGTCTTCAATAATTGCAGCATCAAAACGGCCTGATTTGATTTCTTGAATTAGATCTGGAATACGATTACGGTTTTCAATTTTAATCGGCACTTCTTTATTGATTTCCTGTGCTTTCCCTTCTTGAATCGAGCCAAGCTGAACACCAACCGTTTTTCCTTTTAAATCCGCAATCGATTTAATACCGCTGTCTTTTTTAGAAACGATTAAGTGATGGGCTGTATAATAAATATCGCTGAAATCAACGTTCTTTTTCCTTTTTTCCGTTGGCGTCATCCCCGCTAGGACTAAATCGGCTTGTCCTGATTTTAAGGATTGAACTAAACCACTGAAATCCATATCCTTAATCTTGACTTCGTATCCAAGGTTTTTCGCAATTGCTTTAGCTAGATCCGCATCAAAGCCAATGATTTCATCACTTTTTCCTGTTTCAACATATTCAAATGGCGGGTAATCTGCAGAGGTTGCCATTACTAATACCTTTTTATCTCCGCTTTTCTTATTTGACTTATCGCTCGTCCCGCAGGCTGCAAGCAATCCTGCCATCAGCATCATTGTTAATAATAAAATAACGCCCTTTTTCATTTGTTTTCCTCCTACAACTTATCTGAAAATTCAAACTTAGAATATTCATCTCATTTTCAAGATAGATAGATTATTTGATTAATAATTATTCAATGTAATGAATTTTAACACAAACTAATAATTATGCAAATATGTTTTTAAAAATTCGTCCATATTTTTTCACAGTAATTTTTCCCATAGAAAAAGGACTAACCTCCTGATAAGAGATTAGTCCTTACAATTTCAGCTTAATATTCTTCGCAGTATTCATCAAATTCCTTTTGCAGTCTTGATACAACTGTCGCAGCATCGTAGCCTTCAATTTGATGTCTTTCAACCATTGAGAGAATCTTTCCATCTTTTAATAACGCAAAAGATGGCGAGGATGGCGGATAACCGGTGAAAAAGTTTCTTGCCGTTTCGGTTGCTTCCTTATCCTGACCGGCAAAAACGGTAACAAGATGATCTGGACGTTTATCATAATGAACAGCGTGAGCAGCTGCAGGACGGGCAACACCGCCAGCACAACCACAAACGGAATTAATCATTACTAGGGTTGTGCCCTTTTGCTCAAGCGCTTCTTCAACATCCGAAGGTGTTTTCAGTTCTTTATACCCAGCAGACACGATTTCTTGACGTGCCTGTTTAACCACATCGTTCATAAAAAAGTTAAAGTCCATGCTCATAAAAAATCACTCCTTAGTGTTTCTAGATAACTACATCATATCAGTTAAAGTGTGTTTTTTCCAAATGAAATGATTATTCTTTATTAGTTAAAAAGGTACTAAATAAAGCTTCAACAGCAGCAGCGACCGTCTTTTCTCCTGCAATCACTTCATTTTCCAACTTAGGCAGCTGATTTCTTACCCCAAGGTGCTGGTAAAAATGAAATTCGAGCTGATCGGTAATCATGGAATAAAGCCATTCTCTTGCCTGGCTTTTCCTTCTTTCCTCAAACACTCCTGATGCTTTGCCTGTTAGTTCAAAGGATTGTATGACCTTCCAGATTTCACTGATTCCCTCCTCGGTCATCGAGGAACATGTATATGCTTTTGTCGCCCAGCCCTTTGTTGCGGGCTGTAAAAAGTGAAGGATGCGGTTATACTCTTTTCTTGTCTGCTCCGCTTTCTGCTTATTAGTTCCATCTGCTTTATGAACAAGAACCGCATCAGCAAGTTCCATGATTCCCTTTTTCATCCCTTGCAATTCATCACCTGCTCCCGTCAGCACAAGGAGCATGAAAAAGTCGACCATATCCCGAATAATGACTTCACTTTGGCCAACTCCAACTGTTTCGATTAAAATCACATCAAAGCCCGCCGCTTCACAAATCAACAGCGATTCCCTTGTTTTTCGGTGGACACCGCCAAGCTTTCCCCCAGTTGGTGAGGGGCGGATGAAGGCTCTTGGGTTTCTCGCCAATTGCTCCATCCGTGTTTTGTCCCCAAGAATACTGCCCCCGCTTATACTCGAGCTTGGATCAATGGCCAAAACGGCAACCCGGTGACCGAGGCTACATAAATAACACCCAAAGGCTTCAATAAAGGTGCTTTTGCCCGCTCCGGGGACACCGGTGATGCCAATGCGAATGGATTTGCCGCCTTTAGGCAGAAGTTTTTGCAAGAGCTGCTGCGCTTTTTGGAAATGCTGTTCGGCATTGCTTTCGACTAGGGTGAGAGCCCTTGCTAGCAGACTCCGATCACCTTTTAATACACCTTCATAAATCTCATCAACGGATGGTTCCGAGTTCCTGTGTTTTTGAAAACGGATATTTTTTTGAATCGAAGCAGCTTGGCCCTCATGCTCCTGCCCTTTTCTTACGATACTTGAACAATTTTCAGGATTATTCGGGTCACTCCATTCCGGTTTTTGATCCGCTGCCATTACTCTGACACTTCCTCATAACCAAGTTGCTTATAAATCTCCTGGATGACCTTTTGGGCTGCAACAGGAATAATCGTCCCTGGCCCAAAGATAGCCGATGCACCGTGTTCATATAAAAATTGATAATCTTGGGCAGGAATAACTCCGCCAATAACAACCAAAATATCTTCCCGGCCTAATCTCTTTAATTCCTCCACTAACTGTGGTAACAACGTTTTATGCCCGGCAGCAAGCGAACTCATGCCAATTACATGAACATCGTTTTCAACAGCCTGTAAAGCGGATTCTTCTGCGGTCTGGAACAATGGACCGATATCGACATCGAAGCCGAGATCGGCAAATGCAGTGGCAATGACCTTCGCGCCGCGGTCATGACCGTCCTGGCCCATTTTTGCCACTAATATTCTTGGTCTTCTGCCTTCATTTACAAGAAAATCATCGGTCATTTTTTGTACTTCCGTGATTTCCTCCTCATTGTTAAACGCCGTACTATATACACCGCTAATCGAGCGGATGATGGCTTTATGTCTGCCGGCAGCCGTCTCAAGCGCATCAGAAATTTCACCAAGAGTTGCTCGTACTCTTGCTGCCATTACTGCGAGCTCCAATAAGTTTTGCTCACCTGTTTCCGCTGCTTTCGTTAAAGCGCTCAGCGCTTCTTCCACTTTATGGTCATCACGACTGGCTTTCAAGGAATTTAATTTTTCGATTTGTTTTATGCGGACAGCCGTATTATCAATATCTAAAATATCAATTGCCTCTTCTCTTTCGAGGCGGTAACGATTGACGCCAATAATTGTTTCCTTTCCGGAATCAATTTGCGCCTGTCTTCGGGCGGCTGCCTCCTCAATTCTCATTTTCGGCAGACCAGTTTCAATTGCCTTTGCCATTCCCCCAAGACTTTCAATCTCTTCAATATATGCCCAAGCTCTTTCCACCAATTCATCGGTCAATTTTTCAAGATAATACGAGCCTGCCCACGGATCAATGACCTTTGTCATTCCCGTTTCTTCTTGCAAAAATAACTGCGTATTGCGGGCGATTCGGGCCGAGAAGTCTGTTGGTAAGGCAATCGCCTCATCCAAGGCATTGGTGTGCAGTGATTGGGTGTGACCCATTGCCGCGGCATGTGCTTCTATAAGAGTTCGAGTAACATTATTAAACGGATCCTGCTCTGTCAAGCTCCAGCCAGAAGTTTGTGAATGGGTTCGTAATGCTAACGATTTTTCATTTTTGGGCTGGAAGGATTTCATCATTTTTGCCCAGATTAAGCGGGCCGCCCGCATTTTGGCTACTTCCATAAAGTAATTCATCCCAATCGCCCAGAAAAACGACAGTCTTGGGGCAAATGAGTCGATTTCAATTCCAGCCTTAAGACCTGTCCTTACGTATTCCAAACCATCTGCAAGTGTATAGGCTAACTCTAAATCGGCCGGTGCCCCTGCCTCCTGCATGTGATAACCGGAAATACTAATACTATTAAACTTTGGCATATATTTTGACGTATATTCAAAAATATCCGCAATAATTTTCATCGACATTTCCGGCGGGTAAATATACGTGTTTCGAACCATATATTCTTTTAAAATATCATTTTGAATCGTTCCGGACAACTTGTCCTGACTGACTCCCTGTTCTTCGGCTGTTACGATAAAATAAGCAAGTATCGGAAGCACCGCCCCATTCATCGTCATCGAAACGGACATTTGCTCCAGTGGAATTCCGTCAAAAAGCGTCTTCATGTCGAGAACGGAATCGATTGCCACTCCTGCTTTCCCAACATCCCCTACCACGCGTGGGTGGTCAGAATCATAACCGCGGTGTGTCGCTAAATCAAAGGCAACCGATAACCCCTTTTGCCCCATTGCTAGATTGCGCCGGTAAAAGGCGTTACTTTCCTCAGCCGTTGAAAATCCGGCGTATTGTCTAACAGTCCATGGACGATTGACATACATAGTTGGATAGGGGCCTCTTGTAAATGGTGGTAGTCCAGGGAGATCATCAATATGCTCTAACCCTTCGCGGTCTTCTTTTGTGTAAATCGGTTTTAGAGAGATTTGTTCATTTGTTTCAAACAGTAAGTCTTCAATGGACGTATCAATTTCCTGTTGTACTTTTTCCTGCCACTGTTCCTTTGTCACAAAGCTTTGATCGCTGAACAATGGGATTTTTTGAAAATCAGGCTTTTGTATTTTCATTGGTGGTCACCTCCAGCTCATTCAAGATTGCCGACAGAGTTTCATAGCAATTGCTTTTCAGGTGGATAAACTGCTTAATGCCTTCGTTTATCCAATGGGATTGGTTTTCCTTTTCGGGAAGTCCAGCTAAATAAAAAACCCGCTCAGGGAATTCAGCCTTTAATGCCGCTAGGATTTCATGACCAATCGTTTCATACTGATGATGGGTGCCGCAGATGCAAACGTACTTACTCTGCAGGTCTGATATAAATTGTTTAGCCTCTTCTATTGATAAAATAGGATTGCTTTCTACAGCTATGATCCCGCCCGGAGCAAAAAATCCCTTCATAAAATCGAGTCTTGCTTTATGCTGTTTTAGTTCACCAAGACAAATCAAACCTACTGAAGGCTTCGCAGCTAATTTTTCTTCGATACCCTTTGCTTTTCTCCGCAATTCTTCATATGGTTCGGCCAATCTCCTTTCGGTAATGGCTTCAATTTTTTCTCCATCCGCAAAATACGGTTTTTCATTTAAAAGGGGTTTTCGAGGTACAATTTCAGCTAAATTAGCATAGACATTCGTTCCGACAATGCTTTGTTTTCTTGTTTGGATATCACTATTCTTTTTGTCATATGCAGCAGTTATTTCCTTCTGAAGCCAACTGGATTTTAACACTTCAAGAATGCCGCCTGATGAATCGATTTGTTGGAAGAACTCCCACACTTTTTCAGCCAGTTGATTCGTTAATGCCTCTACATACCAAGAACCGCCGGCAGGATCAATTACTGTTTTAAGATGGGCCTCTTCTTTTAAGAGCAGTTGGATATTTCTTGCAATCCTTTCGGAAAACGGTGATGCACCAGTGAGTTCATCGAAAGGACTTACATATAAATATTGGACTCCCCCAATTACCGCCGCAAATGCTTCATTTCCAGCTCTTAGCAGGTTAACATGGGGATCATGAACGGTTTTAGTGAAAGAAGATGTTTCCGCGGCAATCATCATCCCACGTACTTCTTCTTTTGCACCATACAGTTGGGTTATTCGGTTCCAGAGGACTCGCGCTGCCCGCAGTTTAGCAATCTCCATGAAATAATTACTGCCAATCGCGAATTGGAAGATCATTTTTGTTAAAATTTCCTCCAGCTCTATTCCTTTTTCCTGCAGTTTTTCAAGATAATAGACTCCTTCAGCGATGGCAATTCCTAGCTCTTGTACCGCATTCGCCCCGCCATTATGGTAAGGAACCGAATCAATTAAGATTGTCCGTAAGTTAGGAAAGTTCTCATTTGATTGTTGAATGTTTTTTACCCAGTTATTGAAAAATTCATCGGAAATATGTCCTGCTTCTGCAAATATGGCAAGAGGGTCAGAACCAATATAACCGCTGATTTGATCGTGGTTATCCAATTCAGCGATTGCGGCAAGAAATTCCGTTTGTAAATCCTTAGTGTTGATAGCAAATGGATATTGCTGATAAGACTTTCCTAGTATGTTTACTAGGCTTTCCTCTGCTTCAAACAATACCTGCTTCACTTCAAAGGAAATAGCTGATTGCCCTTTTTCACATGATTGTTGGAGTTTCTCTTTCAAGTCTTCAGTAGTTTGATAAGTAATTCGCTGTGCAGCCTTCCATTCGTTTGTACTATATCCAAGCGGGAAAATACCTCTTCTGAAATCTGAACCACCTGGAAATTCTGGAACGGACAGCTCATCCTGTCTTGTATAAAGCGGTTTCAAAACAATGTTTTCATATGTAGTAGTTTGTAATGATTCGACCGTTTTGCCTTTTAGAGCTACTTCTGCTTTTTCTTCCCATTCATGCCTGGTCTTTAAGGCAAAAGACTGATTCTTTATTTTTTCCAAACTCCCCATCCCCCTTTCAATTACTAATTGAAGTAAAATTCAATTAATTCTTCTAAATACTATTTTATGGTACAAACAGAATTCAGGCAATGGAAAACGGCCGCCTAAAATCAAAACAACCGCTGCACCCGACATGCAGCGGTTGTTTTTTAATAAATCGAAGTGGTTGATTTTGAAGTATTTTCGAGAATTTCCTTCACACGTTGTAAGAACCGGCCGCTAACGAGACCATCTAATACCCTGTGATCAAGGGACATACATAGATTCACCATGTCGCGAACAGCTATCATGCCATGATTCATAACCACTGGGCGCTTGACAATGGACTCCACCTGCAGAATCGCTGCCTGTGGGTAATTTATGATACCCATTGATTGAACAGAGCCGAAAGAGCCTGTATTGTTCACGGTGAAAGTTCCACCCTGCATATCCTCCGAACGAAGCTTCCCTGTTCTAACCTTTACAGCAAGCTCAGAGATTTCACGGGCAATTCCCTTAATCGTTTTTTCGTCGGCATTTTTAATAACAGGGACATAAAGTGCATCATCGGTTGCAACTGCAATCGAAATATTGATGTCTTTTTTCTGGATGATTTTTTCCCCTGCCCACATCGAATTGATTTGTGGGAATTCTTTTAATGCCTGTGCCACTGCCTTTACAAAGAAAGCAAAGAACGTTAAATTAAAGCCTTCTTTTTTCTTAAACTCGTCTTTTAATGAGTTTCGATATTCAACCAAGTTAGTTGCATCTACCTCAATCATAGTCCACGCATGTGGTGCTTCATGCTTACTGCGCAGCATGTTAGCAGCAATCGCTTTTCGGATACCTGTTACCGGAATTTCAATGTCACCAGCAGTAACTGGGATATTCACCGCAGGTGCCGCCTGTGCTGGACTAGAAACAACAGGCTGTGCCATTTCTTGTTTGGCTGCCGGGACTGCTGCAGGAACTACCGGTGCCTCTACCTTTTGACCTGCAGCAGGAATAGTTCCAGCCTCAATCAATTTCAGCAAATCTTTCCTTGTAATCCGTCCACCTGCACCGGTGCCTGACACCTGTGTTAAATCAATGCCATGTTCTTGAGAAATTTTCAGAACGGCAGGTGAGTAACGAGCTTTGTTTCCTTGGTCCACTTGGATTCCTGATTCTGCACCAATTGTTGCTGCTGCAGGGGTTTTCTCAGCTGTTGCAGTTTCCTGAGACTCACCGCCTTCGACTTCAATTGTACAGATAATCTCACCTACTGCTAATGTATCACCTTCACCAGCGATTAGCTCTTTAATCACACCTGTAAAGGAGGACGGAACTTCTGCATTTACTTTATCTGTCATTACCTCTGCAAGGGGGTCGTATTTATTTACTTTATCACCTACCGAAACAAGCCACTTACTGATGGTACCTTCGGTTACACTTTCCCCTAACTGAGGCATTTTAATTTGTTCAATCGCCACAATCCATACCTCCTATCAATACTCAGCAAGCTCGCGCATTGCTTTTTCTACCTTTTCAGGATTTACCATAAAGAATTTTTCCATTGTTGGTGCATATGGCATTGCCGGTACATCCGGTCCAGCTAGACGCTTAATAGGAGCATCTAATTCAAATAAACAATTTTCTGCAATAATCGCTGACACTTCACTGATAATGCTGCCTTCTTTGTTATCCTCTGTTACAAGCAGGACTTTCCCAGTCTTGGAAGCAGCTTCGATGATAGCTTCTTTATCAAGAGGATAAACAGTGCGCAAATCAAGAATATGGGCAGAAATTCCATCACCGGCTAATTTCTCCGCTGCTTGAAGGGCAAAATGAACGCAAAGACCATACGTTATAACGGTAATGTCCTCTCCTTCGCGCTTTACATCGGCTTTTCCAATTGGCAAGGTGTAATCGTCTGTCGGAACCTCACCCTTGATTAAACGATAGGCCCGTTTATGCTCGAAAAATAATACTGGGTCGTTATCGCGAATCGCCGCTTTTAATAAGCCCTTCGCATCATAAGGTGTCGATGGCATCACGATTTTCAAACCAGGCTGATTGGCAAACACTGCTTCAACCGATTGGGAATGATATAGTGCGCCATGAACGCCGCCGCCATACGGTGCACGAATAACCATCGGACAGCTCCAGTCGTTATTCGAACGATAGCGAATTTTAGCTGCCTCAGAGATAATCTGATTAACGGCCGGCATAATAAAATCGGCAAACTGCATTTCGGCAATTGGTCGCATGCCGTACATCGCAGCACCGATTCCGACACCGGCAATCGCTGATTCTGCGAGAGGTGTATCGATGACCCTTTCTTCACCAAATTGCTCATATAAGCCTTGTGTAGCTTTAAATACGCCGCCTTTTACGCCAACGTCTTCTCCGAGTACAAAAACCTTTGGATCTCTTTCCATTTCCTCACGAATGGCCATTGTAATTGAATCTATATATGAAATGATCGCCATGATATGTCCCCCTTACTCTTCCGTGTCCGCATATACATATTTCATTGCTTCTTCTGGTGCAGCATAAGGAGCATTTTCAGCATAATCAGTCGCTTCATTTACCTGCTTCATCACACGGTCATTGATTTCTTTTTCGATTTCATCATTCATAACGCCAGTTTCTTTTAGA
This sequence comes from Neobacillus vireti, assembly GCF_001026695.1. Taxonomy (GTDB): domain Bacteria; phylum Bacillota; class Bacilli; order Bacillales; family Cytobacillaceae; genus Neobacillus; species Neobacillus vireti. Next base: position 270,623 of record NZ_LDNB01000012.1, on the reverse strand, counting down.
TAAGCGCCAAACGTAATGATTGGATCTTGTGTTTTTGCCTTTGCAACTTCATCTGGAGCACGGTAGGACCGGTCGTCATCATCAGAAGAATGCGGCGTGAGACGGTAGGAAACTGTTTCAACCAATGTTGGACCCTCGCCGCGGCGTCCGCGGTCAGCCGCCTCTTTAACAGCTTTGTATACTTCCAATGGATCATTCCCATCAACCGTAATACCCGGCATTCCATACCCAATCGCACGGTCCGAAACCTTTTCACAAGCTAATTGTTTTTCAATTGGAACAGATATCGCATATTTATTATTTTCACACATGAAAATGACAGGCAGTTTATGAACACCGGCGAAGTTAGCCCCTTCATGGAAATCACCTTGATTAGAAGAACCTTCCCCAAAGGTTACAAATGTAACCAGGTCCTTTCTTTCCATTTTTCCTGCAAGTGCAACACCTACTGCGTGCGGAACCTGAGTTGTAACTGGCGATGAACCAGTCACGATCCGATTTTTCTTTTGTCCAAAGTGTCCTGGCATTTGCCTGCCGCCCGAATTTGGATCTTCTGCTTTAGCAAAACCTGACAGCATTAGTTCCTTTGGTGTCATCCCAAATGTTAACACGACACCCATATCACGATAATAAGGAAGCACATAATCCTTTTCCCGATCAAGCGCAAAAGCCGCTCCCACTTGGGCTGCTTCCTGCCCTTGACATGAAATTACAAACGGTATTTTCCCGGCACGGTTCAATAACCACATCCGTTCATCAATACGACGAGCCAAAAGCATCGTTTCATATATCTCCAATACTTTTCCGTCGCTTAAACCTAAAGCTTCATGACGCTTTTCTACCATTAATTTCGTACCTCCCATTTGTTCACCATTAATTCTTAAGAATGAATCGCTTTCCCATCAACTGCAAGCGCAGCTTCACCAATTGCCTCCGACAAGGTTGGATGTGGGTGGATAGTGTGGGCAATTTCCCATGGTGTTGCATCTAATACCATCGCAAGCCCAGCTTCTGTAATCATATCGGTTACATGCGGACCAATCATATGCACCCCTAAAATATCATTGGTCTCTTCATCAGCGACAATTTTGACAAATCCATCTGACTCTCCAAATACAAGGGCCTTTCCAATTGCTCGGAAAGAAAACTTACCAACCTTTACTTTATGACCATTCTCTTTTGCTTGATCCTCAGTAATCCCTACACTTGACACCTCTGGATTACTATAAATACATCTAGAAACAAGATTATAATCAAATGGGGACGGATCTTTCCCTGCGATATGCTCTACCGCAACGATTCCTTCATGCGAAGCAACATGGGCCAATTGCAAGCCGCCAATCACATCGCCTATCGCATAAATATGGGATTCCTTTGTTTGGAAAAATTTATTTGTAGTGATAAAGCCCTTCTCTACTTGAATTTCGGTATTATCAAGTCCAATTCCTTCTGTGTTTGCTTGGCGCCCAACAGAAACCAGCAGTTTTTCAGCTTTAAATTCTTTCACTCCACCTTTAACCTCGGCAGAAATGGCAACCCCGTTATCCTTAACAAGTGTTTCCGAAAGAACCTTGGCACTTGTAACAAGTTTAATCCCTTTTTTCTTCATCAAACGCTGCATTTCCTTTGAAATTTCTTTGTCTTCTGTCGGAAGGATCCGGTCAGCATATTCAATAACCGTCACCTCAACTCCGAAGTCAGAAAGCATTGAGGCCCATTCAATCCCAATTACGCCGCCTCCGACAATAATAATTGAACTTGGCAGTGCTTCAAGCTTTAAGGCTTCATCAGAGGACAATACATATTCCCCATCAATTTCAAGCCCCGGGAGTGTCCTTGGTCTTGATCCGGTGGCGACTATCACATTTTTGGGAATCAACATTTCGTTGTCGTCGCCGTTGTTCATTTCAACTGAAATTGTGCCCGGCATTGGCGAGAAAATGGATGGTCCTAGGATGCGTCCTAGACCTTCATAAACATCAATCTTACCTTGCTTCATCAAATGCTGAACACCTTTATGTAATTGATCGATAATTTTATTTTTTCGTTCTTGTACTTTTCCGAAATTAACCGCAACATCGCCAGTTACCACTCCAAAGTCTTCACTCCGTTTTGCTGTTGCAAAAACCTCCGCGCTTCTTAGCAATGTCTTACTTGGAATGCAGCCATTGTGAAGGCAAGTACCACCAAGTTTTCCTTTTTCGACGATGGCTGTTTTTAAACCAAGCTGTGAGGCGCGGATCGCCGCTACATAGCCGCCTGTTCCACCGCCAAGAATGACTAAATCGTATTCCTGTGCCACTTATATTTCCTCTCCATTCCCGTTAAATTTTTGCTGTTGTATATTCTCCTGGATAGATCTTTACGTTTTCTTCACCACGTAAAACGCGAAGTGCTCCTTCAGCAAGTGCTTGGAGTTCATTTTCACCTGGCTGTACAATCACATCGGCAATCCAATTAATCCTATCGGTGATAGATTTCACAAAGCCTTTTCCATAGGCAAGTCCGCCTGTTAAAATAATTACATCTACTTTTCCGGAAAGGACAGTACTGGCAGCGCCAATTTCTTTTGCAACCTGATAGGCCATCGCTTCGTAAACAAGCCGTGCCTCTTGATCGCCTGCCTCAATTCTTCGCTCTACTTCTACCGCATCATTTGTTCCAAGGTAACCAACAAGGCCTCCTTGACCGACAAGCCTCTTCATAATTTCTTCCCGGTAGTGTTCACCCGAATAACATAAAGCTATTAAATCCCCTGCAGGCACCGTCCCCGCACGCTCTGGGCTAAATGGACCGTCGCCATGCAAACCATTGTTCACATCGACAACTCTGCCTTGTTTATGGACACCAACGGTTATCCCGCCACCCATATGGGTCACAATAAGATTCAGCTTGTCGTATTTTTTCCCCAATTCCTTTGCCACTCTTCTTGCCACCGCTTTTTGGTTTAAGGCATGGAAGATGCTTCTTCTTTCAATTAAGGAAAAGCCAGAGATTCTTGCAATCGGAGCAAGTTCGTCGACAACGACTGGATCGACAATAAACGCTGGAATATTAAGGCCTGAGGCGATTTCCGAGGCAATGATACCGCCAAGGTTTGATGCGTGCTGTCCTGTAAGACCCGAACGTAAATCCTCCAACATCTTATCATTAACTGCATAGGTACCGCCCTCAATCGGCCGAAGCAATCCGCCGCGCCCGCAAACAGCCGCTAATTTCGAAACATTTATCCCTTCTTTATCCAGCGTCTCCAAAATTGTGTTTTTTCTAAATTCATATTGATCAATAATATTGGAAAAATTATTAATCATCCCTAAGTCATGGCGGATGGTTTTTTCAAAAATGGAAATTTCATTCTCGAAGACTCCAATCTTGGTGGATGTTGAGCCTGGGTTGATGATGAGAATCCGATATTCATTATCTGGCAACTTTGTAACCTCCATCTAACAAAACAATCTAAATTAAAGGCAAACGCGCTGAATTTCCCATTCAGCGCTTTGCCGTTATTATTTTACAAATATGAACTTCGATAACTGTCCAGCTCCAGCGCCGCTAAACGGACGCTGGAGCTTTTCTAATTATCTAGAAATCCGATGGCTTAAAATGTGGTGCCCATTTTGCAGGAATTGGCTTCTAGAATTACGGATTCTGGCAATTCGCTCTTCAGCCATCCGATCCGCTGCAACGTAGGTTGGTATGCCATCACGTTTTGAAATTTCAATTACTTTTTCAATCGTTGTATAGAGCTGCTCAACCTTCTTCATTGCCCGCTCTTGGTTGTATCCATAAAGTTCATCCGCTACATTGATAACACCGCCGGCATTAATTACATAATCCGGGGCATAAACAATACCCATTTCGTGGATGATATCCCCGTGGCGAGTATCTTTTAATTGATTGTTAGCCGAACCGGCAATCACTTTAGCTTTTAACTGTGGAATCGTTTCGTCATTGATTGTTGCTCCTAAAGCACATGGAGCATAGATATCACATTCAACACCATAAATTTCGTCTGGGTCTACCGCAAGCGCACCAAATGCTTCTACTGCACGATTTACAGCTTCCCTATTAATATCGGTAACAATCAGCTGCGCGCCTTCTTTATGCAAGTATTCACAAAGAGTATAGGCAACATTTCCAACACCTTGAACAGCCACTACTCTTCCTTCTAGTGAATCAGTACCAAAGGCTTCTTTCGCTGCTGCTTTCATTCCGCGATAAACGCCGAACGCCGTTACTGGTGAAGGATTGCCCGATGAACCGAACGCCGGAGAGATTCCGGTAACATAATCTGTTTCTTCGTGAATTAAATCCATATCGGCAACAGTTGTACCCACATCTTCTGCCGTAATATAACGGCCATTTAGCCCTTGAATGTAACGGCCAAATGCACGGAACATTGCTTCATTTTTATCTTTCCGAGGATCGCCGATGATGACTGTTTTACCGCCGCCGAGGTTTAAACCTGCAGCTGCATTCTTATATGTCATCCCTTTTGCTAAACGAAGGGCGTCTTCAATCGCTGCTTCTTCTGATGCATATGTCCACATACGGGTTCCGCCCAAAGCAGGTCCAAGTGTTGTATCATGAATAGCAATGATTGCTTTTAATCCTGATTGTTTATCCTGGCAGAATACCACTTGCTCATAATCGTATTTTTCTAAGTACTTGAAGATTTCCATGTTCATATTCCTCCTCGAATTTTTACTATCTATTTTTTCACACAGCATAACGCTACCGCAAGAGAGTAGAGCTTACTTTCAGCGGTATCAGATCTAGAGGTTAACACAATTGGAGCTTTCGCCCCCGCAATTACCGCGCCAACCTTCGCCTTTGCAAAGTAAATTAATGATTTATATAACACATTTCCAACCTCAATAGTAGGAACCAATAAAATATCTGCTCTGCCGGCTACTTCACTTGTAATTCCTTTGTGCTCAGCAGCCAGTGCTGAAACGGCATTATCTAACCCAAGTGGGCCATCCACAACACACCCGGATATTTGACCGCGTTTATTCATCATTGATAACGCAGCAGCATCCACGGTAGCCTGCATCACAGGATTCACTACCTCCACAGCAGCAATGGGCGCTACTTTAGGAGTGTCAATTCCAACAGCCTTAGCGAGTGATACAGCATTTTTAATTATTTGTGCTTTTTGATCTAAGTCAGGTGCAATATTCATTGCGGCATCCGTGACAATCTTAATTTGGTTGAAGCCGGGAATTTCAAAAAAGGCAACATGCGATAAAACATTCCCTGTCCTAAGGCCATATTCCTTATTTAAGACTACCTTTAACAAGATATTGGTTGGAATATTCCCCTTCATTAATACATTTGCCTCTTTGTTAAAAACAGCTTTAACAGCTAACTCAGCTGCAATGGCTGGAGAATCAGCATCAACAATTTTTAGATGATTATCATTCATCCAATCATACTTTTTCATTTCGATGAGTGAAGAAATTTTCTCTTTATCACCGAACAGAATAAATCGAGCAAGATTTCGGTCTAGTGCATCGATAACAGCATCAATCACTTCAGTATCTTCTGCTGCAGCAACTGCAACCGTATTAGTGCCTTCCTGGGCTGCTTTGTCAATTATTGAATCCAGCATCAAGTTGTCATCAACCCTTTCTCCTCTTACTGCAACTCCGATATATTAATTTGCAAGATTCGTGCCAAAACGCCACTCAATGAAAACGCTTTATTCTCTTTTTCATTCACTGCAATTTTTTTCACACCTTGAAAATTATTGCATGCTATTATTTTCAAGTTTGTATTTTTCAAGTTTATAATATAGATTTCTCACTGACAAGCCCAAGGTTTTGGCCGTTAAGGTCTTGTTCCCCTTTAAACGGAAAAGTGTTTGCTGAATAATTTTCGCCTCGTACTCTTCCATCATCTCTGATAAGGTTTGGTTTATTGCAAAAGAATTGCTGCTATACGTTTCAGAAAGTTCGTTGGTTAATTTTTTATTGATTAATTCAGGTAAATGATGGACATCGATTAATGTCTCAAAATAATTCACAAAAATAATCGCCCTGCCCAGGATATTTTCTAATTCCCGCACATTCCCGGGCCAGTCATAGCCGATCAACTGCATTAATGCAGCTTGGGTAACCCCTTCTATATTACGGCCATAATCACGATTTATTTTTTGAATTAGTCTTTCACATAATGCAGGAATCTCTTCTTTTCGTTTTCTTAAAGGCGGGATTTGTATGGGCATCCGATTTAAACGATAATATAAGTCTTCCCTAAAGGAGCCTTTTGCAATACCCTTTTCCAAATTAACATTGGTAGCTGTGATGATTCTAACATTGATAGGAACAGGCTTTGTTCCGCCTACACGGGTAATTTCATTCTCTTGCAAAACCCTTAACAATTTCGCCTGAGTATTAGCGGAAAGCTCACCTATCTCATCAAGAAATATGCTGCCATTGTTCGCTTCTTCGAAAAAACCAAGTTTCCCGCCTCGTATTGCCCCGGAAAAGGCTCCTTCTTCGTAGCCAAATAATTCGCTTTCAAGCAAGGATTCGGATATAGCGGCGCAATTGACGCGGATAAATTTGTTATATTTCCGATCACTTGCATTATGTATCGCATGAGCAAACAATTCTTTGCCCGTCCCCGATTCCCCCCTTAGCAGGACGGTTGCAGGTGTTTTCGCGCCAAGCTTTGCCTGTTCTATGGCAAGCATCATTTCATCAGATTTACCAATGATATCTTCAAAGGTATATTTCGCCTCCAATTTCCGGATTAATTGTCTTGCACGGCTTAATTCCCTGCTCAGCGATTTCATTTCCGACATATCATGGATTACTCCAACACTGCCTTTTAATTTCCCTTTTACGATAATCGGTGCGACATTAACAATTACTTCCCTTTTATTTGGACCTACTCTCATGGCAGTTCCCCGAACAGCTCGTCTCGTTTTCAGCACCTTCATATGCATACTATCTCCCTCAGAGATGTCCGCAGTAGCAGGCTGACCGATTACTTGCTCTTTTGTAAGTCCGGTAATACGGGTATAAGCGGGATTGATGAGGATGCCCCGGCCATTTTCATCAACAACGGAAATGGCATCATCACTGGAATGGATTATCGCTTGAAGCATCGTTTGAATTTCTTTTAAATCCGTGATTTCCTCGGCCAGATTAACAACTTCTGTAATATCTTTAAAGACTGCAAAAGCACCAACTAACGTCCCATTTTCTTCAATGATGGGAATGCGGGTCGTAATGATTTTTCGATCATTTCTCAGCACCATTTCTTGGTTTGCCTCTATCCTTCTGGTTTCAAGAATTAGCGGCAGCCTGGTTGTTGGTATAACTTCAACGACAGGTCTTCCTAATGCCTCCTCTTTTTTTACTCCCATTATCTCTTCAGCACGTTTGTTAAATAAGATGACCGTTCCACGATTATCAATCACCATCATCCCATCATTTGCTGCATTGAAAATCAGTTCTTGTTTATAAGATTCATTTTGATGCTTGGCGATAAGTTCTTCTTTCTCTTCCATAAGCTTTGATAGCAGAAAAGCAACACTTCCTGGTATTAATACCGTTTTTTTGCTTTTCGTATTTCTTAATTCTTGAAAGACTGCATCATTCCCCGTTACTTCAATGATGATATCAATATTTTCCGTAAGATAAGGCTGCCAATGGGTCCCTGTTTTAATCCCCTCTTCATGGGCCAATAATATTCCCGGTGCATCCAAGTTTCGGTCAATCACAACATAGACAGTTAACACTTCTGATTCTTTTAAAATTTTTAAGATTGCTGTACCACCTTTACCGGCTCCAACAATCATAACGTTTTGCATTTTTTTCTGCCCCTTTTATTTAAAGAAATATTTTTCATTCTCCCATAGAAAAAAACATGCAATTTCCTTCACTCTCTTTATTTTAGTACCAAACACAAATGTTGACAAATTATTTCTATGTAATACTATTTTCTTGAGATATAATTAGATATCACTTGTTATAAAATTAGCAATCGGAAGGATTTAATTATGATTCGTATTTTCGCTCTTATCATATTACTAATCCCAGGGGTTTTAGCCGCTTTTGGAATAAAATTAATGCGTGATATGACCTTCGGGATTCTTCAAGCACCATTCCCGTATTTGTGGCTTCAATTTCTTGTTGGCTTACTTCTTTTTATCGGCGGTCTAGCGTTTGTAGCAGGATTTATTTTTCATCGCGATCGAAAAAGAAATAAGGTTCAAACAAAATTTAAAAAGTAGAAAAGAGGCCGTCTAGGGTCTCTTTTCATATGGTTTCCGTAATTGAAGCGCCTTAACTGTTTCATCCGTAATAATTGCCGTACAATTAATATTAAAGAAGCGATGCATATCGGCATCTTTATTTACGGTATAGGGTCTTACGGCAATTCCATTTGCCATCGTATTAATGATTATCTTATCTGACATCGCAGAATGTTTTGGATGAATCCCTTTTGCTCTTATTGATTGTGAATAAATCCACGGCATATAAATGCCTTCAATAAAAAGCGGAGCTGTTTCAATTTCCGGCGCCAGTCTATAACTGTAAACAATACTATAGTGGTTAAAAGAGGAAATAATAATCCGATCGGATAAGCCGAACCTTTGAACAAGCTCAATGACCTTTTCTTCCATTCCTTCATAAGGAATTAAACCGTTTTTTAATTCAATATTACATAGCAGCTTGTTTGTCTTCATTCGTTCAAGTACTTCTGCCAGGGCTGGAATCGGCTCTTTTTTAACACCTTTTTTATTAGCATTTAGTTTTCTAATTTCTTTATACAAAAAGTCTTTTACAAAACCATTTCCATTCGTTGTTCGGTCGACTTTTTCATCGTGAATAACAACTAGTTCACCATCTTTCGTCATTTGAACATCGAGTTCTATCCCATCCGCTCCTGCCTTTTCTGCGTCAACAAAGGCACCCATTGTATTTTCAGCAAAAGAGACAGCGTAGCCGCGATGTGCAAAAATCTGCGTCATAACTTCACATCCTAACTTTAAAATGGAGGAATTATCATATGAAACCCTTACAATTATCACCCGAAACAGCTATTAAGCTTTCCGAAAAATTAAAGGTACCGATAGAACAGCTTATGCATATGCCCCAACATATTCTAATTCAAAAAATAATGGAATTAGAAAATGATTATTCATCAAAATAAAAAGCCTCATTGCTGAGGCTTTTATTTATTCTTCCTTTCAAGAAGCCTTATGCTCAAGGCGTAATTTATCAGCGACCATGGCAATAAATTCTGAGTTGGTTGGTTTTGCTTTTGACATGCTGACAGTATATCCGAAAAGACTGGAAATGGAGTCAATATTACCTCGGCTCCAAGCAACCTCAATGGCGTGACGAATCGCACGCTCAACTCGGCTTGCTGTCGTGTTATACTTTTTGGCAATATCCGGATATAATACTTTCGTGATTGAACCAAGCAGCTCGATATCGTTGTAAACCATTGAAATGGCTTCACGCAAGTATAAATAGCCTTTAATATGTGCCGGAACACCAATTTCATGAATAATGCTTGTAATACTAGCATCTAAATTTTTTGGTTTTTGTTCCACTGGAGAACGATAGCTAGACGACGAAGCTTTTCGAGTAAACGAACTACTGTTACCACTCACTTGGCGAATGTGGTTACCAAGATTATCCATATCAAAAGGTTTCAAAATAAAATAGGAGGCACCAAGTTCAACAGCTTTTTTCGTCACATCTTCCTGGCCAAAAGCCGTTAGCATTATGACATTTGGCAGAGCCCCCCTTTTTAACTCACGCAGGCGCTCAAGCACTGCCAAACCGTCAAGATGCGGCATAATAATATCTAAAACCAGAACATCAGGGTCTACTGTCCCTAACATGTCTAAACACTCCTGGCCATTATGGGCAATCCCAACCACTTCCATATCTTCTTGGGATGAAATATAATCCTCTAATAATCCAACTAGCTCCCTATTGTCATCAACCACACAAACTTTTATTTTCTTCAATTCCAGTTCCTCCTCAGGTTCAACTCATCTCTATTTCATCTTAAAATCAATAATCAACTGTATTCTCTTAATTCTATTCTAATTTACAAATTCGACAATGCAACAAAAATTCCTTTGATTTTTTTTATTTTTCTTAAATTAGTGTTATAATCTTATCTTTTCTTTGTTTTTCTCTCCTTTTCGACGAAATTCGCCTCATTTCCAGTAAATTACTTATTTTTGTCGAATTTTCTTTAACATAAAAAAAGCAAAATAGGGAATAACCCCATTTTGCTAATAAATTAACTAGCCTTGCTTTTTGGTGTTTCGTATATATTAATTCCAGCTTCATTCAGCATCCATTCAATATGCACCCCATAACCTGAGGTCGGATCATTGACAAAGACATGTGTTACAGCTCCGATTAGCTTTCCATCTTGGATAATCGGACTTCCGCTCATCCCTTGAACAATTCCTCCTGTTTTCTCAAGGAGCCTGGGATCTGTTACTTTTATGACCATCCCTTTTGTAGCTGGAAACTTTTGCGGAATTGTGCTTACAATTTCTATATTAAATTCTTCTACTCGGTCGTTATTGACCACTGTTAATATTTTTGCAGGTCCTTCTTTGACTTGATGGGATAACGCTATTGGCAGTGGTTTATCCATAACGCCATTTTTTAATTCTTCATTTAATTCTCCAAAAATTCCAAACGGACTATTTTTTTGGATATTCCCAACGATTTCACGGTCATTTGAGAAACGGGCAAGCTTTTCACCGGGATCACCATTACTGCCTTTTTCAATAGAAGTGACGGTTGAACGAACAATTTGGCCATCCTCGACCACGATTGGTTTTTTTGTATCCATGTCTGATATGACATGCCCAAGGGCACCATATTTTTTAGATTGAGGGTGAACGAAAGTCATGGTTCCAATTCCTGCAGCTGAATCTCTAATATATAATCCAAGCTTGTAGGTGTTTTCCCCCTTATCCTTTAATGGGGTGAGTTTGGTGGATAGTTTTCCACTTTCCCTGCTTATAGCGATATCGAGAGCTTTACCTGTTTGTCCTGCCGTTTGTACAAAAGGTGCAACATCGGTCATTTTTTCTATTTTGCTGCCGTTAATTTCAGTAATAATATCCCCAATTTTGATTCCTGCAATTTCTCCTGGGGACTTTTTACCATCTACTGTATTGATTAAATGGTGGCCAACAACTAAAACACCAACTGTATTTAATTTGACACCTATTGACTGACCGCCTGGAATGACTCGAAAATCTTTTAAGACATGTACATCGACCTTTTTTATTGGAATACCAGCAAATTCTAAAAGCATTTCATTTTTGCCTTTTTCAGTTGCTTTTACTGTAACCGATTGCTTTTCCTGTTCAAGCGTGTTTTTAGAATTGTGAGAATTTAAGGCGGCTGATACCGGGGCAGCCTTATTGAATGTGTAATCCTGTCCTTCAAAAACAGTAATCGTCTTAGGAATGCTTAAATATTGACTCATAGGCTGAAAAAAAATAAGGCTAACTAATGAAACAAGGAGAATTCCACCAATAATTTTTCTAATTATCTCAAACCTCAAAATTTTCACTCTCCTCGCTTCTAGTGCTACATGTAAAAATGGCTACATCTTTAATTTTGCCTCGTTCACAAGCATTTATAACTGGTATAAACATAAAAAAGCTACCCAAGATGGATAGCATTTCAATTTTTCACGAAATAATGGTCTAAAAGACCTCTAAATGATTGAAATTTCACCTTATTTTATTTTCTGCCGCTAAAAGTAATAATTCCTCAGCATGTTGTTTCGTAAGTTCGGTAATTTCAGCACCGGAAATCATCCGGCCTATTTCTTTAATTTTTTCTGCAATAGCCAATGGTGTGACTGAGGTTGTCGTTCTGCCGCCTTTAATCGTCTTTGAAATAAATAAATGGGTATCTGCCATAGCTGCTACCTGAGGTAAATGAGAAATACATAAAACCTGGGAATCAATCGCAACCTTATAAATTTTCTCCGCAATTGACTGGGCAACTCTTCCGCTCACACCCGTATCTACTTCATCGAAAATTATCGAGGTTACACCTTGATGCTTGGAAAAAATACTCTTTAATGCCAGCATAATCCGTGATAACTCACCTCCAGAAGCGACTTTTGATAATGGCTTCAATGGTTCTCCCGGATTGGTTGAAATATAAAACTCTACATGGTCAACGCCATTTTTTGAAAAATGCTGAATGTCAGATTCAAACCGAATTTCAAAAACGGTTTTGGCCATATATAATTCCTTCAATTCTTTATGTATTAATAGTGTTAGCTTTTCAGCCCACTTGTGCCGAAGTTCAGTTAATTGCTTAGCTTCAAGAACTAAGTCTTTTCTAATCGAGGTTAATTCTTTTTCCAATTCAGCTATATGTGTTTCTTTATTTTGGAGCGTTTCAATTTCTTCTTCGATTTTCGCAGCATATTCTACTATTTCATCGATTGTTTTGCCATATTTCCGTTTAAGCTGGTTAATTTCATTTAAGCGGTTTTCAATTTCATTTAGCCTTTCCGGATCGTATTCTAAAGCATCCAATTCATTTCTTAATGAACTTGCTGCATCCTCTAATAGATAAAAACTATTTGATACGGAATCAGAAATTTCTTTATAGCTTGAATCAAGCGCCGCTGCATCTTCGAGGTACCCCATAACCATTCCAATCCAATCAAGACCCTTTTGGTCTCCATTTAATGCGGCATAACCTGATTGAATCGCCTCATATACTCTTTCAAAATTCCCCAGTTTTCTTTTTTCCTCAAAAAGCACTTCATCTTCATGAAGTTTTAATTCAGCCTTTTGAATTTCATCTAATTGAAATTGAATTAAATCCAAACGGTGGGCCGTTTGCTGATCATTTTCACTTAAAGTTTTTAGCTTATGTAATGTTTGTTCATAACGCCGAAAGACTTTTAGGTATTCACCTTCCGAGGCTATGATTTCTTCTGATCCGAATTGATCAAGCAATTGTAAATGTTTGGTCTCATCCATCAATTCCTGATGTTCATGCTGACCATGAATATCCACAAGGGTTCGTCCAATTTCCCGTAGTGTTGATATCGTTACAAGCTTTCCATTTATACGGCAAACACTTTTTCCTGTTCGGGAAATATCGCGCCTTAATACAACCATTTCTTCTTCTATATCTATCCCAAATTCTAAAGCTTTCTTAAGCACAGGATGGTCTGGATCATCAAGTTGGAATAATCCTTCTATTTCTGCCTTTTCCTCTCCATGGCGGACAAACTCTGCGGATCCTCTGCCACCCGCAAGTAAATGAATGGCATCAATAATAATCGATTTACCTGCGCCTGTTTCCCCAGTAAGCACAGTTAATCCCTTATTAAAGGAGATAGAAAGGGCTTCAATTATCGCGAAATTTTTTATTGACAATTCTGCTAACAAGGAACTCTCCCCCAATTACAACATATCTAGGAATCGGTTGGTAACAACTTCCGTATCCTCCGGTGTCCGACAAATAATTAACATGGTATCGTCACCGCATATCGTTCCTAATATTTCTTCCCAATCAAGATTATCGATAAGTGCACCAATAGCCATCGCATTGCCCGGCAAGCACTTCATGACTAACAAATGCCCTGCTGAATCAATCCTAACAAATGCGTCAACTAATGACCGTTTAAGTTTTTGCAATGGATTAAATCTTTGGTCTGCCGGCAGACTGTATTTATAACGGCCATCTAGTAATGGTACTTTAACCAAGTGTAATTCTTTTATATCGCGTGAAACCGTAGCTTGAGTCACATTATAGCCTGCACTCTTCAACTCATCGACAAGTTCGTCCTGTGTCTCAATATCATTGCCGGCAATAATCTCTCTTATCTTAATATGACGCTGGCCTTTATTCAATTTTTTCACCCCCGGTTGTTAAAAACATTAGAGTATTTTGTATTAAAAGTCGTATCTACCCATATGTTAGCCCATTTTTATTTCCTTGTACATTATTCTTATAAAATAAATGAATAAAAAGGATAGGCATTCGCCTATCCTTCTAGTCTTGCTTTGTATGAAATTCTTTATGTGCTTCCTTAACAACGTCAGCAGGACTGACTGGGAGCTGAATGATACCTGCGTCCTGTTCACCTTCCCATTTAAGATGAAGCAAAAATTCAATATTCCCATCTCCGCCTGTAATGGGCGAAAAGGATAGGTTTTCGACAAGGAATCCTTGTTGAACAGAAAAGGTAATGATCTTATCGATTACCTGTAAATGGACTTTTTCATCACGCACAATGCCTTTTTTACCAACTTGATCACGCCCGGCCTCGAACTGTGGCTTAATAAGGGCGATAATATCACTTCCCGGTACAAGAAGTGTCTTTAATACAGGCAATATTAAGGTAAGTGATATGAACGACACATCAATTGAGGCAAAATTCGGCATTTCACTTGTTAAATCAGCAGGGGTTACATAGCGAAAGTTAGTCCTCTCCATTACGACAACTCGATTGTCCTGCCTAAGCTTCCACGCAAGCTGGTTGTAGCCGACATCAAGAGCATAGGACATTTTCGCGCCATTTTGCAGTGCGCAATCGGTAAATCCGCCGGTTGAAGCCCCAATATCTAATAACACTTTATCATGGACACTGACATCAAATATTTTCAGCGCCTTCTCAAGCTTCAAGCCCCCACGGCTGACATACTGGAGCATTTTCCCCTTAATGTTTAGCGGGATATCAATCTTGACCTTTTCTCCAGGTTTATCGAGCCGTTCTTCATTTGTATAAACCAGACCCGCCATGACGGCTCTTTTCGCTTTTTCCCTTGTTTCTATTAAACCTCGTTCTACGAGTAAAACATCTAAACGTTCTTTATTTTTCATAAGTTAAGCCCTTTGTTGTTTTTTCCGTGCCAGTGTTGAAATTCTCTTGATCACTCCGTCAGTGGTTAGACCAATCTCTTCAAGGAGGGAGCCTACATCCCCATGTTCAATAAATTGATCAGGGATTCCAAGTCTGTCAATTTGAGCATGATAATAGCCTTGGTCATGAGCATATTCAAGAACAGCACTTCCAAATCCGCCTTGCAATACCGCTTCCTCAATGGTAAGGAGAGGGATGTTATTTTCTAACAACTTCGTTAGCATCTTTTCATCCAACGGCTTAATAAACCGGGCATTGACCACCCTCACGGAGATTCCTTGCTTTTCAAGGGCCATCGCCGCCTCCATAGCCATTGGAATGGTCGTTCCAAAAGTTAGAATCGCTGCATCTTCGCCTTCCTTGATAACCTCCCACGTCCCGATAGGAATGCTCTGGAATTTCTCATCCATTGGTACACCGATTCCATTGCCGCGCGGGAATCTCATTGCAATTGGGCCATCATCATAATTCAAGGCCGTATAAACCATATGCTGGCCTTCATTTTCGTCTTTCGGCATCATTAAAATCATGTTTGGAATATGTCTTAAAAAGGCAATATCGAATACCCCTTGATGCGTTTCACCATCTGCACCAACTAAACCGGCACGGTCGATTCCAATAAATACATTTAAGTTTTGCCTGCAAATATCATGAACAACCTGGTCATAGGCGCGCTGCAAGAAAGTCGAGTAAATCGCAAAAAAAGGTTTCATATTTTGTGTCGCTAATCCTGCAGCTACTGTTGCCGCATGCTGCTCAGCGATTCCAACATCATACATTCGTTCGGGAAACTCGCTGGCAAAGCCTTCAAGCTTCGAGCCAACTGGCATCGCTGGTGTAATCGCCACAATTCGTTCATCTTCGCGCGCAAGCTTGCGGACGGTTTCGCTGACTAAGCTGCTCCACGCTGGAGGCTGAATTTTGTTTGGCTTTACAAAGGCACCTGTGTCCATCTTGTATGGACCTGTACCATGCCACGTACCTGTTTTATCAGTTTCTGCCGGTTGAAACCCTTTTCCCTTTTTCGTTATTACATGGAGGAGGACGGGGCCGGCCGTCTTTTTAGCATAACTAAGATTCTCAAATAAATCGTCAAAATTATGACCATCAATTGGACCTAAATAAGTGAAACCTAGCTCTTCAAAGAACATGCCAGAAACGAATAAATACTTTAGACTGTCTTTTATCCGTTCCGCGGTTGCCGCAAGTTTACCACCAACAGCTGGCACCTTTTTCAGCAGAACTTCCAGTTCATCTTTCACCCATTGATATTTTCCAGCTGTCCGCAATTGACCGAGAATATTATGCAGCGCCCCAACATTTGGAGCAATCGACATTTCGTTATCATTTAAAATCACAATCATATCCTTTTTCTCATGACCAATATGATTTAGGGCTTCTAATGCCATCCCGCCTGTTAAGGCACCATCGCCAATAACCGGTACAACGAAGGATTTTTCCTTTTTTAAATCCCGGGCAATCGCCATTCCCATCGCCGCAGAAAGTGAGGTGGAGCTGTGTCCTGTTTCCCACACATCATGCTCACTTTCAATTCGTTTCGGAAAACCGCACAAACCTTTGAATTGTCTTAATGTATCAAAATCACACGCTCTGCCAGTTAATATTTTATGGACATAGGACTGATGCCCAACATCCCAAATAATTTTATCCTTTGGGCTGTTAAAACATTTATGTAAAGCGATAGTTAATTCAACAACACCTAAATTCGGTCCAATATGGCCTCCGGTTACAGATAGCTTTTCAATTAAGAATTGGCGAACATCCTTACTCAAAGCCTCCAGTTCTTTATTCGACATCCCTTTTAAAAAGGACGGGTCTTTTATTGCTAATAGATCCATTTTTGGACCACTCACTTTCATACTTTTTCTTAAGAAAAGCGCAAGCGCCTTGGTCAGCCCCGACAAGCACAAGACGAGCCGGCCGAAAGGTTGTTCTTTAACCTTTTGGACGGATTGGCTTGTGACCTCGAGGGGCTAGGCGCTGAAGCTAGACAGTTCTCGAAGTCAAAATTTATACTTTCTTTTCTTTAAAAAATAGCCGCTAACACAGGTAGTGATAACGGCATTGTCAAAGTTTTCTACATTGAAAACAATTATAACATACTTAATTCATTGCCTCAAATTCCCTTTATGATAAAAGGCTTAGCACTGTATAACCGGTTTTTAATGGTCTCTTGATGCAATTAAATCCGTTATTTCCTCTAAGAGGTTTGTCTGTAAGCCTGTCTTTCTTAGATGTACTTTCGCTTGGTTTATTTCCTTATCCAGCGCTTGCTTAGCACCTTCTAATGATAGTAATTGAGGATATGTACTTTTATGATTTGCCGTATCACTGCCAACAGTCTTGCCAATTAATTGTTGATTACCAACTAAATCAAGAATATCATCCTGGATTTGAAAAGCAATACCAAGGTGATGCGAAAAGGCAGAAAGGTGTTCTAATTGGCTCTCCGTTGCACCTGCCAAGATCGCCCCTGCTATCACACTAAATCGCAGCAGCTTACCTGTCTTATGAATATGAATATACTCAAGTTCATGAAGGGTTAAAGACTTCCCTTCGCCCTCCATATCTGCAACTTGACCCCCAACCATTCCTTCGGCCCCGGCTGCTTTCGCCATTTCAATGATCACCTTTAGCAAGGTATCGGGAGAAGCGAAATCAGATGGGATTTTCCCGATAACTTCAAAACTATACGTTAATAAAGCATCGCCAGCCAATATAGCAACCGCATCACCGAAGACTTTGTGATTGGTCGGCTTCCCGCGTCGTAAATCGTCATTATCCATACTAGGCAGGTCATCATGGATTAAGGAATAGGTATGAATCATCTCAATTGCCGCAGCTGCCAACATGCCCTTTTTCGGATCTATGCTATATGCGTCCAAGGTCGCAAATAACAGTAATGGACGAATTCTCTTGCCGCCTGCTTCAAGAGAATAAATCATCGATTCTTTAATATTAGGTGGGGCAAAGAGCTTTTCGACCAGCTTACGAAGCTCCGTTTCCAGCAGTTGTTTATATTCTTCGGTAAATGCGTCTAGTAACCTGGTTTCCAAGTTTTATTCCTCCTCTTCAATCGAAAAGTTCTCCGTTCGCCCATCCTCCGTTATGATTTGAGTAAGTTGCTCTTCAACACTTTTCAATTTGTCATGACAAATTTTTGATAATTCCATTCCTTCTTTATAAAAAGTAATCGCCTCTTCTAATGGAACATCTCCTTCTTCAAGCTTATCGACGATTTGTTCCAGTTTCGTCATGGCGTCTTCAAAAGATAATTTCTTTTCATTCGTCACTTTTTCCGCTCTCCTTTATATTCTCCACATTACAGTATAGACTTCCGTCTGATAATTGAATCTGAACCCGCTCGTTTACCTTAACTTGTTTAACCGATTTAACAAGGTTGTAATCTTCGGTATATGCCAAACTATAGCCTCGTTCCATTATTTTCAAAGGGCTTAAGGCTTGTAAAGTTGAGAGAACATGATTGAAATCAGTTTGTTTTTTCGAAAATATTTGAAGCATAGACCGGTTCATATCTTTTTGTCTGCGTCTGAACTGATTTTTAGCTTCAAGTAATGCTTCGTTCGGATGGTTTCGCTGCAAACGTTTATATTGGATCTCATACTGGCCTTTTTTTAATTCAGATAACCTGGACGTGCCACGGACAAGCCTTTCAGTTAATTTGTCAACTTGCTCGAGCTTCTGTTCATAGAGACGATGTGGATAGCGAAAGGCATATGATTTTTGCACTCGGTTTAACCGCTCTTTATCATATCGGAACTTTTCCTGCATGGCTCTTAAAAGACGAGTCTGCCGCTGCAAAATTCGGTCCATTAATTCCTCAATATGCGGAACAGCGAGCTCAGCAGCACCTGTCGGAGTCGGCGCCCTAAGGTCCGCTACAAAATCTGCAATCGTAAAATCTGTTTCATGACCAACGGCCGAAATAATCGGAATCCTTGAGGAAAAAATCGCTCGGGCAACCTGTTCCTCATTGAAGGCCCATAATTCCTCAATAGAGCCTCCACCACGCCCGATGATCAAAACATCTATTTCCTTTATCCCATTTGCTTTATCAATTGCTTTCACAATGGAGGGTGCTGCATTATCACCTTGAACAAGGGCAGGGAAAACAAGAATATTGGCAATTGGATATCGCCTTTTAATTGTCGTGATGACGTCTCTTACCGCTGCACCCGTTGGAGAAGTAATCACGCCAACCGTTCTTGGATACTGGGGTAATGTCTTTTTGTGCTCAATTGCAAACAGTCCCTCTGCCTCCAACCTTTGTTTTAACTGCTCATAGGCTAGAAATAATTCTCCAATGCCGTCAGGCTGCATTTCTCTAATATAGATTTGATACTGTCCGCTTGGTTCGTACACGGTAATATCGCCTTTTACAATCACTTTCATACCATTTTCTGGTGTGAATTTCATAAACCGAGACTGGCTGGCAAACATAACCGCAAGAATTCGTGCCTTTTCATCCTTTAATGTAAAATACATATGACCGCTCGAATGCTGTTTAAAATTTGATATTTCGCCTCTAACATGCACATCATGTAAATGTGGATCAGCATCAAATTTTCGTTTTATGTATTTAGTTAAAGCATTTACGGATAGATATCTTTGCTCCTGCATAATAAGTTCCTCTTTTCAACCAATTAGCGAGTATGTCCTTATCTTTTATAGAATCGTAAAAGATAAGGACATGCTCCTGCTTAATCGCGTGTTAAACTTTCCTCAGCGGATTTTAGTGTATTATACATAAGCATTGTTATCGTCATTGGTCCTACTCCCTTTGGTACTGGTGTGATATATCCAGCCTTTTCACTCACCTCATCAAAAGCCACATCACCACAAAGCTTGCCGTCCTGATTACGATTAATGCCTACATCGATGACTACTGCGCCATCTTTAACATGTTCCGCTTTAATAAAGTTCGGGATACCGACAGCAGCAACAAGGATATCCGCTTGTTTTGTATGTACTTTTAAATCTTTGGTTTTGGAATGACAGTAGGTTACGGTTGCATGCCGATTAAGAAATAATTGCCCTACCGGCTTGCCGACAATATTGCTTCTGCCGACGACGACAACATTTTTCCCAACAATCGGGATTCCTGTTTCTTCAAGCAGCACCATAATCCCGTATGGCGTACATGGCAAAAACGCATTTTGACCGGTCATCATCCTGCCGATATTAATTGGATGGAAGCCATCGACATCCTTTAACGGGGAAATGGTCTCAATTACTTTACTTTCATCAATATGTTTAGGAAGCGGCAGTTGAACCAAAATCCCATGGATGGCGGGGTCCCCGTTTAATTCCTCAATCTTAGCGAGTAAGCTCTGTTCGGAGACCTCTTCCGGCATTTCAATTAATAAGGAGTACATGCCAAGTTCTTTACACGTCTTTTCTTTGCTTGTTACATATGTCCGTGAAGCATGGTTATTTCCGACCAATATTACAGCTAATCCTGGAGTTACTCCTTGAGATTTAAGGGCAGCCACATGTTCAGCAATCTCTACTTTTTTCTTCGCAGCAATTTCTTTTCCATTAATAATTTGTGCAGTCATTATAATTTCTCCCCCTGTGTGAGAGGACCCAATCAATTAATCGTTAAGAAGCTTTTGTTTCACCTTTGAAAGAACACCATTAATAAACTTACTTGATTGGTCGTCCCCGTAAATTTTGGCTATTTCTATTGCTTCATCTAAAATTACATTTGCAGGAACTTCAGTTCGAAAGTTTTTTAATTCAAATACAGCAATTCTTAATAGATTTCGGTCTACGGTAGCTAAGCGATCTATCGTCCATTTTTCAAGGTTTTCACTTATTAAGTTGTCGATTTCAACTTTATGTTCGACAACGCCTAAAACGAGTTTAGATAGATATTCGTCACCAGCCTCTCCTTCCAAAACATGATCAATTGCGGATGATGCCTCAGTGCTGCTTACATCGATTTGAAACAGTGCTTGTAATGCTTTTTCCCTTGCTGTTCTTCTCTTCATTATACCGTTAACTCCTTTAGATATATTAAATTATTTTTGTCTATTTTTATACAAACGTATTTGAAGGTTTTTACACACATAAAAAGATAATAGCATAACTAACATAGATTCGCACTGTATGGACAATTTTTTTTCAATTTGAATCAGTGGATAAGAAAAACCAAAGGATTAAGCTCCTTTGGTTTCTCTTCTTACATTTCTGAATCGATTTCCGGTTCGATCTTTTGGGTTTCAAATTGAATTCCAACGACATGTATATTTACTTCTTCAGCATCTAAAGCGGTCATATTAAGGAGCGCTTGCCGGATGTTATCTTGTACTTTCCCAGCAACAGTTGGAATGGATACTCCAAACTTCATCAAGCAATACACATCAACCTTTATTCCTGATTCAGTCAGCTCCACTTTAACGCCTTTACCGTGATTTTTTTTCCCTAAACGTTCTACAACACCGGTTGCAAAATTTCCCCGCATCGCCGCAATACCTTCCACCTCGGAAGTAGCAATCCCCGCGATGACCTCAATTACTTCAGGAGCTATTTCAATCTTTCCATGGCCGCTATTTCCTTGCTCCATTTCTAATACACTAAATTCGCTCATCTTTCAATTCACCTCCATAAATTAGATAGACTTCATCACATCATGCAGTTCCAAGAATTTCGTATTAAACGCGCCTTCTACAAATTTTTCATGCTCGAGTAGTTTTAAATGAAATGGGATGGTGGTCTTTATACCCTCAATGACGAATTCACTTAATGCCCGTTTCATTCTTGAGATTGCCTCTTCCCTGCTGGCGCCATACGCGATGACTTTCGCAATCATTGAATCGTAATAAGGCGGTATCGTGTAGCCCGGATATGCAGCCGAATCAATCCGAACACCAAGACCTCCTGGCGGCAAATACATTTTAATCTTTCCAGCTGATGGGAGAAAATTCTTTTCTGGATTTTCAGCATTGATTCTGCACTCAATTGCCCATCCTGTAAAAGTGACTTCCTGCTGATTTATTGATAGCTTTTCGCCGTTTGCCACTCGAATTTGTTCTTTAATTAGGTCGATTCCAGTGACCATTTCAGTAACAGGATGCTCCACCTGAATCCTGGTGTTCATCTCCATAAAGTAAAATTTACGATTGCGGTAGTCATAGATAAATTCTACCGTGCCGGCACCTGAATAGGCAACTGCTTTTGCTGCTTTTACAGCTGCTTCTCCCATCTCCTCGCGAATTTCTCCGTCCAAGGCAGGTGAAGGCGTTTCTTCAAGCAGTTTTTGCAATCTGCGTTGGATGGAGCAATCTCTCTCGCCTAAATGGATGGTATTGCCGTGAGAGTCACCAAGGACCTGAATTTCGACATGACGGAAGTCTTCAATATATTTTTCAATGTAGACACCAGAATTTCCGAAAGCGGTCAGCGCTTCCTGCTGGGTAATGTTGATGCCTTTTATTAATTCCTGCTCATTCCTGGCAACACGAATTCCTTTACCGCCTCCGCCTGCTGTTGCTTTAATGATGACGGGATAATGAATTTTTTCAACGAGTTCTAGGGCCTCGTCGATGTCATTAATAATTCCGGTGGATCCGGGAACGATCGGTACTCCTGCTTCCTTCATCGTTTCCCTTGCGATATCCTTTGTGCCCATTTTGGTGATTGCTTCTGGGCTTGGTCCAACAAAGGTGATATTACATTCACGACAGAGTTCAGCGAAATCGGCATTTTCTGCTAAGAAGCCATAACCCGGGTGAATAGCATCACTTCCGGTTAACTTGGCGACACTAATAATATTTGTAACGTTTAAATAACTGTCTTTTGATGCAGTAGGTCCAATGCAATAGGCTTCATCAGCCAACTGAACATGCAATGCTTCACGGTCTGCTTCTGAGAAAACGGCTACAGATTCAATCCCCATTTCCCGGCAGGCGCGAATAATCCTAACTGCAATTTCTCCTCTATTTGCAATTAACAGTTTTTTTATCATTCTGTTACCGCTCCTAACTTAAGGCTTTACTAAAAATAATGGCTGTCCGTATTCAACTAATTGGCCATTTTTTGCAAGGACTTCAACAATTTCTCCATCTACTTCTGCTTCAATTTCATTAAATAATTTCATCGCTTCCACAATACACACAATGGAATCCTTTGATACATGTGACCCAGCTTTTACATATGCGTCTGCATCTGGAGTCGGTGAGGCATAGAAAGTTCCTACCATCGGTGAAGTAATTTTATGTAGATTTGCTGTATCAGCTTCAGTGGTTGTTTCAACCTTTGGAGATTCCTGCTTTACTTCCACTGCAGGTGCTGCAGGTGTAACTGCTGCCGCTTGGATTGTTTGAACGGCAGCCGGTGCCGCTTGCGCAGCTGCTTGTATAACTGGCTGAACAGTCGTTACCGTTGCTGGACCATTTTTCTTCATCTTGATTTTAGAGCCGTCATTCTCATATACAAATTCATCAATACTCGACTGGTCAACCAATTTAATCAATTCACGTATTTCTTGTACTTTTAACATTATGTAACACCCCTCGAACAACTTTAATTAGGACTTACTACTAATACTATACGATAATACCTTATAAAAGTTCAATAATCTAATTTGTAATTCTAACTCTTACCCCTGCTTCCATCTTAATATTTTTTATGTAAAAAGGGAATTTTTACTGTCGATATCAATACAAAACTTTATTTTTCCCTATTAGTAAATAAATAAACGTAAAAAAAGAAGCGAGGCTTCCATAGATTGTTTTCCTGCAATTGGGCCTGTTGAAAGACCGTATACCAATGGAATTATAACAAATTAACGCGTTTAACTATTAAAGAATAGGATTGAAATAAAAGGCTATCGAAGGTTATTCGACAGCCTGAGGAAGCGCGGCTTCCCTTATTTTACGTTTACTTTGATGGTTCATATTCAACTGCAACATAGTTAGTTTCATCAATTTCTTTTTTCACTTCGAGCATAATTTTATTTGCTTCTTTTACTGATGGCTTCTTCTTGGCTTTAACTGTAACGATGACTTCCGGCCCATCGGCTCTAACTAGTACATCATCATAGCCCATCGTTTTAATAAAATGTTCAAGCAGTTCTTCCTTTTGAGCTGTTTCTGTTAATTTATTCATTTGATCTTTTACCTGACTTTTTTCCTCCTCGGAAAGATTGGTAGAAGCTAATTGGGTAGTTAGATCTTCTCTCTGTTGGCTTCGGAGGTCTTCCTGATTTATTTTAAGTTCTTCAAACTGAGCATCGCCCGCTACAGAAGAAATGACAGATTTACCATCCTTGGCTTCGGTTTTTGTTTTACCTTGATTTTGATCTTTAGCCTTTTGCTGTACAGCTGCTAGCTCATTCGTCTTTTGCTCTGGAGAGGTAATATAATAAACCGTCAGTACAACTACTAAACTTAACATTGTCAATAACCAAACTGTTTGTTTTTTTAAAAGCATGAAGAAATCCCCCTTTTATTTTTTAGGCATAACAGCGACTCTGTGGCTTGGCACTCCCAAAACCCTCGTGACTGCTTCCCTAATCCATTTTTTTACCTCGATATTATCAGCGCCCTTGGCAACCACTAATACACCGCGAATCTCTGGTTTTTTTGTCTCTACCACAATTGGAACCTCTTTTTCACCTTCACGGATTATCACCAGTTGTTCATCGGTTGAGGAATCAACCACTTTACGCTGCCCTCCGTCACGATCAACCTCATCGGTGGTCTGTGATTTTGTCACCCGATTTTTTTCCAGCACTTTTTTATCTGTTGAATCAATGTTCACTACGACGGTAACATCATTTACTCCTAACATTTCCTGAAGTGCCTTCTTTAGTTGATTCTCATATTTTTCTTCGTATTCAGCTATCGCCTTATTGCCTGAACCCTTATTCAAGCCAAATGCAGCTACATCCTCCGACTCTGCTTTCCCGCTTGTTGCAGCGGGTACCGAAGCAGGATTTGTGTCATTTTTAAACACAATATTGCCAACAAACATAAACGCTGCACCAATACAAAGGACAAGGATCATATACTGGTATTTACCGGGTTTCTTTTCACCTTTTTCATCCAGTTTGAGTAGTTTTTTGAGCCATGATAATGGTCCTTGGTTGTTATCCATTTTTCTTTTTGATCCCCCCCTCAATCGAAACCTCAACTGACTCTTCTGGTACGTTCCATTTTTGTGAAAGAAATGCGGCTATTTGTTCTGTTTCTTCTGTTGATCCTTTAGATGGAAGAGGTGTTCCTGTGTTAATTTCGATTTGTTTAATCACTTCGACTGTCTTCACGCCAGTTTCTGGCTGCTTCAGAAGAACCACAACCTTTTGGAGGTTTTCAGGAAATGCTTTGTCGCTTTCTTCGTTAATGGCTAGGTCAATTGTATCTATCTCCAATCCGTATTGGTCCATCAACTCCTTTTTAGCGTCCTTTTTGAGCTTGACAGCCATGTCTTTTAAAATATATGCACTCTGGGATGCTTGTATTTCTTTTTTCTTAAAATCTATTAAATTTTTCATATTTTTTTCCCCTGGTGCTTGATACGTTGGGATGGCAGCAAAGGCTGATTCAAAATCCTTGGAAATCAATTTAAGGATTGGGGTTAGAATAATGGCGATTAAGAGCAGTCCTGTAACCATTTTCGTATACTTTTTCATACTAGAATTTGGAAGGAGCATATCAATAACTGTAGCTAACAGGATAAACAAAATAATATTCGTTACCCACTCTTTCAAAAACTCCATTTTCATCCCTCCTATCTCATCATCATTGTTAAATTTCCGGCAGCTACAATAACTGTGATACATAAAAAGAACATCAACGAGACAATTCCAAGTGCGGCAAAAACATAGATAACACTCTTGCTGATAATATCCAGACAGGTAATGATTGGCCCGCCGCCTAACGGCTGGAGGATGGCGGCCGCAAATTTATAGATAAAGGCAATCATCAAAATTTTAATCGCAGGGAATGCGACGATGATTAGAAGGATGGCTACCCCGGCAATTCCAACCGTATTTTTTAACAGGACAGATGCACTAACGACTGTATCGGTAGCATCGGTAAACATTCTGCCGATGACCGGAATGAAGTTTCCGGTAATGAATTTCGCTGTCCTGATGGTAACGCCATCTGATACAGCCGCGGAAGCCCCCTGGACAGAGATAACACCTAGAAATACCGTTAAGAACAGCCCCATTAACCCGATGCTCCAATTTCTTAGCAATGCAGCTAGCTGCGACACTTTATATTGTTCTGACATTGTACTGACAATACTAAGCAAGGTAGCTAGAAAGAGGAGCGGTAGAATAATATATTGCATGAATAATCCGCTCATATTCATTAAAAATAATACGACTGGATGGAAGAAAGCAGCTGAAACAAGTCCTCCAGAAGCGGCTATTAACGCCAACAGCAACGGCACGAGCGCTAGCACAAAGGAGATCATCATCCCAATCGCTTCATTTGTGTAATCGATAGCGACATGGAAACTATTAAGTGCAAGAATGACCAGCACCATATAGACAATCGAATATGCAACTTTGCTGATTGCGCTTTTCTCAAAAGCATTTTGCATTGATTGGAGAAACATACTAAAAATCGTTAGCATAATCAACGAACCAAGTAATTTGCCATTCGCAACAAACTCATGGAAAGCAAACTTTAAAACTCCCTGCCCCCATTGTTTAAAGGAGAATTTTTTATCGCCTTTTATGAATTCATACAAGCTTCCTTTTTGGCTTTCCGGGAGAAAGCCGCCATATTTATTGGTAATATCTTCCCAAAATTGTTTTAATTCCGCTAAGTCCAAGCCTTTAAGCTGTGAATCTACTAATTCCTGTGGAGAAAGCGGGTTAGAGGTGTCCTTGGATTCTTCGACAGCTTGGACACTTGGAATCATTAAAAAAAAGGATAAGAGAATGATAATCGGAATAATCTGCAGCCTCTGCTTCAACTTTTACACCTCTTTAGAAAAGCGTAAGCGCCTTGTCCAGGGGTGACAGGCATAAGACGAGCCGGCGAGAAGGCCGCTTTTTGCCTTCTTGACGGATTGGCCTATGACCCAAGTCCCTAGGCGCTGGAGCTAGACAATTATTTAGCTCGGAATAAGTTTGATAATGGTTTCAATCAAAACGGTTAGAATAGGTATCGCCATGGCGAGAATGATAATTTTTCCTGCTAATTCAATTTTCGAGGCGATTGCTCCTTGACCGGCATCCTTCGTTATCTGAGTCGCAAATTCGGCGATATAGGCAATCCCAATAATTTTGAGAATCGTTTCAACATATACCATATTCACGTTTGCATTCACTGCTAACTTTTCCAGCATATGAATGATTTCAAAAATCTTATCAACTAAAAACAGAAAAATGGCACAGCCGACAAAAACAACTAAAAGGAAGGCGAAATTTGGTTTTTGTTCTTTAATGATTAAGGCAAGAAAGGTTGCGATGAGAGCGACACCTACTATTTTAATGATTTCAATAGCAAAGCCCCCCTTTCTATTGAAACAGGAATACAGACTTTATTTTTTGGAAAAGGTCGTCCACAATCGAGGCCACCTGAAACAGAATATAAATAAATCCAAACAAGGTGACCCACTGTGCATATTCCTTTTTACCCACTTGATCAAGAACAGTATGCAAAAAGGCAACCACTATGCCAACACCGGCAATTTTGAAAATAATATCTACTTCTAAGCCCATTGCTTTTCCCCCTAAAATAATAAAATAATCAGTAATAATCCTGATAAGAAGCCCAGGCTCTTTACCATCTTTTCATATTTTGCCTGCCTGTCGATGGCGTCCGCTTCTTCTCTTTCAAGATGTGTCAGCGTCAGCATAATATGTTTTTGCTGGGAAAAGCGATCATGGCGGCCAAGGGTTTCCCCAAATTGCTTCATAATTTCAAATTCCCCTTGCTTTAATGCTGTGGACTTCCAAACCTCTTTTAAACTAGTTTCCCAAGCATCCTTCACCGTTGTTTCTGTGTCTGTCAGTTTCTTTCCAAAGGCTTCAAAAAACAGGGAAAGAGGTTTTGAAAGCTGGGCAGCTAATCTCCTGGCAGCCTCATGCAGTGGTGTGTGACTATACATGATTTCCGCCTCTAGTGATTGCAGTGCCGATCTTAACGCCCTTAGCTGTTTTGGGCGGTCACTAAAATTTCGGGCTGCCTCAAACCCAGTCCAAGTCGTTGCAACAATAATGATGATCGCGCCAATTAACTTAATCATTCATGTCACTCTCACTTTATGCTTCATTTCATGTCCATTTCCATCGAGTATATGTTTAATCGTTCCAGGCCCAGCTTCACGGCTCAGAATGACAAAGCGCTCAAAAATTCTTTGGTCAATAATGGCTCTTAAGGACGGTCGCTTTCGTATTTCTTCCATGCTCGTCCCATGTGTAGTGGTGATTAGTTTGATACCCGCATGAACCGCCTCTTGAATGGCCTCCGCATCCTCCATTCTGCCAATTTCGTCGGCAATCAAGACTTCGGGGCTCATCGAGCGAATCATCATCATCATTCCTTCAGCCTTTGGACAGGCATCTAAGACATCAAGCCGATGGCCAAAGGTTAATTGCGGTACGCCATTTACACAACCAGCGATTTCACTCCGCTCATCCACGATACCTACCTTACGAGCCTGAAAGCCTTTTGCCCTGTTCCCGGAAGAAATGATTCTTGCAATATCTCGTAACAAGGTTGTTTTCCCTGTTTGCGGTGGTCCAATGACCATCGTATGCATCCAATTCCTTTGATAAAGATAGGGGATTAGTGGTTCAGCTATCCCCACCTTTTCCCTGGCAATCCTTATGTTAAAAGAGGAAATATCCCGAATCGCCTTGACCCTTCCCTCTTCAAGGATCACCTTACCAGCGAGCCCAATCCGATGACCCCCGGAAACGGTAATATATCCTCGTTTGAGCTCTTCCTCAAGCGTATAGATTGAGAAGTTGCTTATTTTATTCATTAAATGAACGGCATCTTCGGGCTGAATAAGATAGGATAAAAATCTTGGTTCTCCCTTTAGCGTCATTTCAACTGGACGGTTCATGCGAATGCGGATTTCCTCTAATTTTTCTTTTTCATTAGGAGGGATTTGGCTGATTAGCTCGGCAATTTTTTTTGGTAAGAAGT
Source organism: Neobacillus vireti (assembly GCF_001026695.1). Lineage (GTDB taxonomy): Bacteria > Bacillota > Bacilli > Bacillales > Cytobacillaceae > Neobacillus > Neobacillus vireti. The sequence continues at coordinate 241,551 of NZ_LDNB01000012.1, read as the reverse complement.
TAAGAATTGTTTCCACGAAGGTTTCCTCCTTGTCTCTCATTATTTAAAATGTATGCCTGCTTGGACGCATTATGACTTTCAAATCTGGTCATTCTTTCAAAAATTATCCTTTGATTCTATTTTCTTAAGCCTTTTACTAGACAAAATAGAAGAATTTTAACAATGGAACATTTAGCAAATTTTTGCCGTATTTTATAGAAAGCTCGAAGGTTTTAAGGAGGAGAAAAGATTTGTATAATTACCAGCCCCCAAGGAATGGGCTTCCAGGCAAGGGACATTCATTGATTAAAGTAACCGGGGACGGAGTATTAGCAGTCCAGCCCGACACTGCCTCTGTCAATTTAGGGGTCGTCACTGAAAATAAGGTACTAAAAACAGCCCAGCAGCGAAATTCTCAAGAGTCAAAAAGGGTTATCGATTCTCTATTAGCACTTGGAATTCCCCATAGTCATGTGCAAACATTCGATTACCGGATTGAATCCGATTATGATTATGAGCAGGGAAAACAAATTTTTCGCGGCTATAAAATCACTCATATCTTACAGGTGAAAATAGAAGATTTATCGATAATAGGAAAAGTGGTGGACACTGGGGTCGAAAACGGAGTAAATTATGTCTCAAATATCCAGTTTAAAGTGAAAAACAAGGATTCTTATTACCAGCAGGCTCTAACAATGGCAATAAACAATGCGCTTGAAAAGGCGAAAACGATTGCAGCAGCATTAAATGTAACACTGGTTCCGACTCCTAGTTTGGTCATCGAAGGAGGAGCCGTTGCCCTTCCCTTTTATCATCAACCGGAAACACTTGTAAAAGGGATAAGCTCCACCCAATTTGAGCCGGGACAAATACTGATTAAGGCAAATATAGTAGCGGAATTTCACTATTTGCCTACTTATTAAAAAAAGGATTGAACCAGAGAAGGTTCAATCCTTTTTTAACATTAATCATCATATTTCTTTGCCCAGTTGTACAATTGCATTTCTGTAATTGCCCCATTGTAGTGCTCACGAATGACTCCCTGTTTATCAATTACAAATGTTTCAGGCTGCCCTGTGACATTATACAACTTCGAAACCTTCGCATTGTAATCAAATAAATAATTCATTCCAGCTTTATTGCTGTCGGTAACTTTTTTAATCTTATCCATTGTCTCACCTCGGTTAATCATAAGGAGGTTATATCGATCACCATACTCTTTTTGGAAAGCCTCCAGCTCTGGAAGTTCTTCCTTACACGGGGCACACCATGATGCAAAATAATTCAAAATAACAACTTTTCCCTTAAAATCAGTGAGTTTCGTGGTACTTCCATCTAAATTTGGCAGCTCGAATTGATAAGCCTTATCTCCGACATCTGTATGTTTTCCTTTTGTTACCATACTATAACCAAAAAAGCCGAACATACCTACAATAAGAATAAATACGAGTAATTTGATAACTCGCTGGTTCATCGGATTTCCTCCTGACCGATAAAATCAACAGGCTAAACCAACCTGCTATTTTTCAAGCTGCTTTAAAAACTCAATTTCCTTCTGAAGCTTGCTATGTTTTTTACCAATAATGAACATATAGCCAAAAATGACAACCCAAGCAACGGAATAAGCTCCCAACATATATTCATAATTCATGATTAATTCCCCCTATTTTTCTAATTCTTCTCTTAATTTTTCTTTATATTGTTCAACTTTAAATTTCATTTTCTCAAAGGAAACGCCCTTTTGAAGCAGGTAAGCATAAAGAATCGTGAACGCTGCAATCGTTACTAGCAATGCCACAAGCATACTGCTTTCAATACCGCCGCCTTGTTGGGAAGGCCCGTCACCAAAGACAATTGGGTGGAACTTTGTTTGCCACCAGCGAATCGCAAAGAATACAATCGGAACGTCAGCAAAACCGATGATGCCAAAGACAGCTGAAAGTCGAGCCTTTTTATCCCAAACACCATCCATTTGACGAATCATAATGTAGGCAATGTAGATGAAGAAAAGGATTAATGTCGTAATAAGACGCGGTTCCCAAACCCACCAAGTATTCCAAGCTGACCTTGCCCAAATTGGTCCAGTTGTTAAAACAATGATCGTAAAGACCACACCAATTTCTGCTGAAACATAGGCATAAGTGTCAAAAATTCGCTTGCGCTTGATTAAGAACAAAATACTGAATACAAATGTTACGAAAAACGCCATGAAAGCAAGCCATGCAGAGCTAACATGGAAATAAAAGATTTTTTGCGCGGCATGCATCGTTGATTCTTCCGCCGCAAAGATAAAGATAAAATATAGAGATACTAGCATGGAAATGACTGTACCAGCAAACAGAATTTTTGAAAGACTCGCTGATTTCATACTAGTCAACGGTGTTCCAGGGAGCATCGCTTTCTCTCGTTCGAGATTCATACTCATCACTTAAACCTCCAGCACATAATCGATTAATAAGAAACAAACAACAAAGAAGATAACATCATACGCTGTAACCAATTGAATCCAGGCAATTGCACTCGAAAGCTTTTCGACATTCGTTAAAATGATTTTCGTCGCCTGGACAACACCGATCAGGATCGGCGTTGTGATTGGAAAAAGCAGCAGCGGCAGCAGCATTTCACTGCTCTTAGAGTTAGCGGCTAAGGCAGCTAAGAACGTCCCAATGGCGATAAAACCAAAACTACCTAAGAAAACTACTAAAATAAAATAGGGTACGCTGCCAAGAAACTTGAAATCAAATAGTAAGAATAAAAACGGAATAGAAACGAGTTCAACTACAAGCATCATCGCAAAATTAGCTAAGAATTTTCCTAAGTAAATGCTCGCAGCCTCCATGGGTGCAACCAACAACCCTTGCATCGTCTCATTTCGCTGTTCGGAAATAAACGAGCGGTTCAGACCTAAGATTCCAGCAAATACGATAATGACCCAAATGACTCCCGGAATGACAGCCTTTGTTGTGTTATTTGCAGGGTCAAAGGCAAAGCTGAAAACAACAATAACAAGTCCTGCAAAAATAATTTGTGTAGTTAAGATTTGTTTTGTTTTTAACTCAGAATATAAATCTTTTTTTGCAAGTATCAAGGCAGTGCGGAATAGATTCATGATACACCCTCCACTTGCAACTCATACTTTTCAGAAACAAAACCTAAGTTACGATTTTCAATCTTGAAATCATCGACAATTTTGCCGTTTTTCACAATGATTATCCGGTCGCAGATTTCCGCTGCTTGTTTGAAATCGTGAGTAACCATTAATGTGGTAGCACCTTTTTCCTTCATGGATAGAATTACATTGTTTAGAATAGAAATAGCGCCCTGATCCAAACCGGTATGTGGTTCATCGAGCAGCAAAATCTCCGGATCATGGATAATCGCACGGGCGATGGCAATCCGCTGAATCATGCCGCGCGAGAAATTCTTCACTGGTTCATTTAAAAAGAATGATAACCCAACTTCCTTTACAAGCTTAATCGCTCTTTGCTCCACATCATCGACCCCGTAAATATTCCCAAAGAAAACGAGGTTCTCTAATGGCGAGTAATGATCATACAGCAAACTGGAATGGGGTAAATAACCTAATAGTTTTTTGATTTCAAGATGGTTTTTTTTCAAATCCAAGCCATTAATCTTGATAAGACCCGATGACGGCTTTATCAGGGTTGCCAGTACCTTAAGCAGTGTACTTTTACCAGCACCATTTGGTCCTAATATCGCAACGGTTTCCCCTTTTTTTATAGAGAGGTCAACACCACGTAAGATTAGCTTATTATCAGCTTGCTTCGTCAGTTTTTTTATTTCAATCATAACGGTCACTCCCAACAAGCTGTTATTCGATAAAGTTCCGTAAATTTAACTTAACCTGGACTAAATGCTGTTTATAGGCGGCTAGCTTGGCATGGTACTCAGTTTCAGAGAGCTGCCCGTCACCGAAGGTTTCTTCCAGTTCAATAATCTTATCCATTATCGCCTTTTGCTTCGCCATTAACTGCTTAAAGGCCTTCTCTTCCTTGTCAGCCCCAAGTCGCTCCTCTTCTAATCTTGCTTTCCGTCTAAAGTAGGCAAAATAGGATATCCCCGCGATCACAATGGCTCCGATAATAATCAAAAAGACGTGTGGGTTAAAACGATGTAATGGTGACTGCGCCCACATTCTTAGATGGCCGGGATTATGGAAAGCGGGTGCCGTATGGGTAACAGCACTATTTGCCCCATTTTCACTTGTTGTTTGCTTCTGTTCGGTATCCTTCTTAGCAGGCTGTACGTCTTTGTTGTAAACAAGTGAAAATGGCGAGTTCGCTTGAATATCTTCTATAGTGTAAATCCAAAAGTTCTTACCATCCATATTTAGCAGCTCTGGGCTAACGGCTTGAATCCCGCTCATTTCAAGACTGCCCTTCCCTTCTTCAACAAGGAAGATTAACGATTTTACGGTATAATCAAATGATAAATTGATGTCCTCCCCTTTTTCGATTCTATAGCTGTAGGGAAGCTCAATCCTTTGATCTCCCGGAATTGGAGTAGTGGTAATAAAGCCTGTATCAACTTGCTTAGAAGCAATTTTATTTTCTGTAAAATCTAGATCCTTTGCTCCTTTGGGGAGAGTTACATTTAAAACGGCCTCACTTTTTCCATCACCTTTATATTCATCAGCTGTTGTGTTTAAATAGAAGCCCCTATTATTCAAATAGGTCGAGCCATCTTCGGAAGGTCCAATAACGATATACTGCATATCAATTATGATTTTGGAATCAGATGCTGCCAAACCGTTTAACGGAATTATCAGCATAAGCCCAAGGAGGAGAACGGTGATTTTCTTGATCACTTTCCTTCCCCCTTTTTACTCTGATAGCTTTTCATTTGCGCTTCAATTTCTTTTTCCACTTCGGCCATTAATTCTTGGTCCACTGGTTTATCTGTTATTTGTTCTTCTTCCTTCATAATGCTGGCTACTTCTGATTCGTATTGTTTCTTTAAGCTTTTGTAATCGGCGTGTGAGATTTTATCCATTTTGTACTCAAACTCTATTTCATTCAGAGTGGTCAAAAGCGCTTCTTTCGTCGACGCTAAATCTTGATTTTTAGTACTAACATGTAAATAGGTATCCCACTTAAATAACGGTGACAATATTAGAAACAAACAGACAAGCGCCAGCGCAGCTGTAAAAATCATTGAAATGATTGTGATATCATGCATTTTGCTCACATCCTAAAGATACTTTTTGCGTTCTTCATCGATCATAGAAGAAAGAATTTCTCCTTCTACTTCTTCCTCGGTGTTGTCATATTCAGTGACTACTACTTCTTCTGCTCCTTTTTTCTTCACCCATTTACGAATGATGAAAAACAAAGCCGCTGCAGCTGCTCCTAATACTACAAAAGGAAGAACCCAAGCCATTAAGCTAAAACCGCTTTTCTCTGGAGAAGTCAATATTTCTTCACCATAAATATTGACATAGTATTTACGGATTTTATCCTTATCCCAGCCCTTGTTCATCATCTCAACAAGGTCTTTTTTAAACTCGGTTGTAAGATTACACGTATTGGGATCACATTCATAATGATCTTGTCCGCAGCCGCATGTGCAGGCGAATTGGGATGCGACGGCTTTAAATTCGGCAGATTTATAATTTATTTGTCTGGCCTCCACCTGGAATATTGATCCTTGAAAGATAACCGCTATAAGGAGGAGCCCTATATAAATTTTATTTTTCATATTAAGACACCTCTCTGCGAACTCCTGTGTATCTCGGAGTGACATTACCATATTTTCCGTTCCAAACCGCGAACAGAGCACCAATGACAATCATGAAGGAACCAAACCATAACCAGTTCATCATTGGATTAACCTTGACGACAAAGGTTGCTCTGCCATCATCTTCCCAAGCACTTAATACAATATATAAGTCTTCCTTAAGTGAAGAAATGATCGCTACTTCGGAAGAAGGCTGTTCCCAGTTCCCATAAAACACTTTTTCCGGCTGGAAGGAACCAAGTTTTTTACCATTTTTGAAAACCGTTATATCGGCATAAACAATATCGTTGATACCTTCTCTTTTTTGATCAAGGCGTTCATAATTGAGTCGGTAATCCTTAATTTCAATCGATTGTCCTAAATCAACTGTCTTCATTGTCTCTAAGTCATAGTTTTGTGAGCCGATAATCCCCATGGTAATGAATGCGATGCCAAGGTGGACGATGTATCCTCCATACCTGCGGCGATTTCGGATCATTAATCGGTACAACGCAACAAAAGGTGTTTCTTTCGTCATTTTCCTTCTAGCTTTGACGCCTCGATAAAACTCTAAGTAGTGGGTGATTAATAATAGAATAATAACTCCGTAGCCAATGACTGCCCATGCTTTCTGGATACCTAACTTAACCATTAGAATCATCCCAAGAACAGCAAGGATAGCAGGTATCGTGAAGTTTTTCTTCAAATTTTTTACGGTTGACCGCTGCCAGGCAAGCATTGGACAAACTGCCATCACAAACATCATTGATAAGAGAATCGGTGCTTCTACCTTATTAAAGAACGGCAGCCCCACTGTTACCTTCGTTCCGCGGACAGCTTCAGATACTAGTGGGAAAATCGTTCCCCAGAAGACGGCAAATGCGGCACCAACTAATAATAGATTATTAACTAAGAAGCTGCTTTCTTTAGAGACGAACGATTGGAATTCACCGGCGCTGCGTTTAAGCATATTGTAGCGGCTCATTAACACATATAATGCTAGGATTACGGCTACAGCCATAAAGATTAAGAAGTATAATCCTAGATTTGAATTGGCAAACGCATGAACAGATGTTAGAACGCCGCTTCGTACTAGGAATGTACCAAAGAGTGTCAACGCGTAAGAAACGATGATTAAGCTGATATTCCATATTTTCAGCATGTTTTTCCGTTCTTGAATCATCACAGAATGTAAGAAGGCAGTAGCCGTTAACCATGGCATAAACGACGCATTTTCAACTGGATCCCATGCCCAGTAGCCTCCCCAGCCAAGCTCTACATATGCCCACTGGCCGCCAAAAATATTTCCAAGACTTAAAAACAACCAAGCAATAATTGTCCAGCGTCTCGTCGCTTTTATCCAAAAATCATCGACATTTTTCAAGATTAGCGCTGCCATTGCAAAGGCGAATGGAATGGCAAGACCGACATACCCAAGGTACAGTGTTACTGGATGAATAATCATTCCCGGGTTTTGGAGCATAGGATTTAGACCTTTCCCTTCTATTGGGACTGTATCTAATAGAAGGAAAGGTTTTGCTACAAACCCCAGGATAAAGAAGAAGAAAACCGCGTTAGCCAAAAGAATAGCTGATATATACGGAACCATCGGATTTCCTTTCATCTTCCTGGAAAAAACAATCATCACCATGTATAACGTTAAGAAGAATGTCCACAATAGCAAGGAGCCAGCATTACCAGCCCAAAGGGCCGTTAATTTATAAATGATTGGCAGTTCACTGCTGGTATAATCATGAACGTATTCATACTGAAATTGCGATGTTGCTAAGAGGTAGAACAAGGAAAGCATTGCAAGTGCAGCACAGACAAATAATGCAATCAAACCGCCTTTACCGCTGTTGATAAACTTCTGATTCTTTGTACTAATCCCCAATGTGATAATGAGGAGTGAATAAATTGCAATGGCTAATCCGATATAAATGGTTGCGTTAGCGAATAAAAACATTTCGTCACCTTCTTAAGTTTGCCTGTTATTTTTCTTTCGGTGGTTGATTTAACTTATCTTTATGTGTTTCAGGATCATAGTCCTTAATATCTTTTCCTTCGTATTTTGAAGGACATCTTGTTTTAACTGACTCTGCTTCAAAAGTATCTTTCTTTGTCGGAGATCCTTGAAGAATAGTGATCACACCTTCAGAGAAGTTATCTGGTTTTGGTCCGTTATGAATAACATGCATAATCTGGCCTTCGTTATTTTTTACATCAAATTTCAGCTCGATTTTGTCAGGATTCCATTTAATCGAGTCTTCAATTAATAACCCTTCTACCGTAACAAAATCATCTTTATGCTGATCCTGAGTAGCGAGCAGTTCTTTCATTGTCAACTCCACCCCACTAGAACCAGGTGTTGCTGCCATCAGTAAGAAAACAATGGCCCCTGCAATAATAAAACCGCCTAGCATGACAATCGTGTTTTTTTTCATCCTTCACACCTCATTAGATTAATTTCTTCATTTCTTCTTCGTACATTTCCTGGTCTATCTTTCCGGTTAAGAGTTTCTTGCGGAGTTCCTTTTTTTCCTCCGCATTTGCAACTTTGTTATCTCTTTTTTCAGTTGGTTTCTTTGGCTGCTCCTTATTATGTTTTGAACCCTTTGCTGCTGTAGGAGCTGACTTAGCGTTACCTTTCAATCCCAGGTAAACAAAGAGACCCGCGATAATAATCGCGATTCCAATAATCGATGCACCGCCAACTCCAATAATTGGACGTTTTGAGCTGTCCTTTCCGCCATTTAATACTTGATCTGTTGCAGTCCCATTTACTCCTGCATGGTTTTCATCATTTGGCGGCTGCGCTTTGTTAATTGCTTCCATTGTTGATTCTGTGCCATCTTTCTTATATGTGAAGGTATAGTTCAAGTTTTCTCCGGCTTTTACATTTTTGTATTGATAGTAGTAAAGCTCTTCTCCATAGTCATTTTTGGAATTGTTTGGCGCCTTCGGTTCTAACTGAATATCCTTAGCGTTCATTGGCGCATAAAAGATAACATCAAGCAGATCGATATCGGCATTGTTGATGAGTTGATATGTAAAGCTCTTCTTGTCTTTTACATCAATTGTTTTCGTGTAATATTCAATGACAAATTTGTAAGCCTCGTTATTTTTAATTGGTGTTGCTGGTTTCCAGCTAATGATTCCCTTTTCCTTATCAACATCAAACGGACGCTGTACTTCTGGTTTGTTTTCCTCAGGAAATTCTGCTACTAAAGCAGCTTCAAAGCCTTTATCATTAGCAGGAACGGAAATTACAATTTTGCCATCATAATCTTGGCCGCTTTTGTTTGTAATCGTACCGTACTGACCTACTAGTAACGAAGGAACATCTCTGGATTCCCAATCCTCGGGGTAGTCAAACTCCGGCATAACTTGAATCTGCATTTCCTTCATCGGAAATTTTTCTGCCTGAAAGGCTGTTTCAGCACTTGCCTTTGGTAGGATAAAACTAGAGACAAATGATGCTGTAACGAATAATGCCAACCACTTTTTCTTACACATATTAATCCTCCTTGAATGGAAAACTCATCACTAGGAAGCATTATTTTCCACTATAGTCCTCTTTGAAATAAATATAATCGTTATCTAGCCCTAATTGTTGAGACACTCTTGAACATTTTGTTAAAGGATGTAAATCGTTCTCTTTTCGTCAAAAAACCACCACAAAATTGACACAATTAAGAAAAGCGGAAGCGCCCGTTTAGCGGCGTATGGACTGGAGCGCTTTGACTGAGATAAAGGAAACACGGAGAGCGTAGCGATCCGATGTTGACTTATCGTAGGGAAAAGAGCGAAGTCCACTAGCCGCTGGGCGCTGGAGCTGGACAAATGAAAAGCGAAAAAAAAACCTCGAGCCCATTTGCATGGCTCAAGGTTTTAGGTAATCTTTAGGCACTTCTTTATTTTCTTTTATTGAACGTATATAACTAATGATGTCCGAAATATCTTGCTTTTTTAACTGGCGCACACCTTCCAGGCCCTTTAATGAGGGACCCATCCTTGTTTCTTCGCGGCCATATGCCGTAGCAATCCAGATTTGCTTATCTGTTGTAAACTTTAAATATTGTGGATTAGAAAGAGCTGTACCCATTTTTATTTTGCCAGCTCCTGCCTCACCGTGACAGTTTAGACAATAGACATTGTATTGTTTCATACCTCGATCAGGATCACCGGAAACCGTTTTTGGCACATTAAATTCAAGCTCTTTTGTTTGCCAATTTCTCATAAACGCTGTTAGGTTAACCAAATCCTTTTCCGACAATCTTGGACCATAAGCAGGCATTGCGGTACCTTCTCTGCCATATTTCACATAATTATATAGGTCTTTATCGGATATAACACTTAAAAAATGCTGATTATTAATGGCAGTCCCTGCGTTTGACCCTTCGCCTTTTCCTGTTTCACCGTGACAGACAAGACAATTTTTGATATAGACTTTTTCCCCTGAAGCAATAGCTTTTGAATTCTCGCTGTCAAAAATACCACTATTTCCAATACCCAAAATAACTCCAATAATAATCAAAACATAACTTCCGATTAATATTTTTTTCATGGCTACTACCTACTTTGGTTCAGGTGTTGGTGTTGGATCTCCGGAATTTCCATATTTCCCAGTGATTGATTGATAAATTTTCTTAGGGCTTTTACCGTCAAGATGCATATCTACCGCCTCCCGGGCGATATCGACACAGATATCTCAGGCGACACCCATCGAATCCCATTCCGTAACTGCCTTATCATTTCCAAATTGACCAATGAAGCAATCTAAATTACTTTTATGTCCATCTGATACACCACAGCCGCAATAACATGGAACCTGTGCCACTACTTCCGGGTATTTTGCCGCCATCATATAGGTTTGTTGAACCTTTTCCGGCGAACCCATAACATAATCAGGTAATGGATTATGCTTTTTATCAAGTGCCCATTTTTCGTTATCGAGTTTGGAACCGCAGCCTGCAACTATCAGGGCTATTGTAAAACAGAAAAATAAAAGAGTGGTAATTCGTTTCATTGTTGTATCACCTCTTCCTATTCTTTTATACATTTTAATCTTATCAAAAAGCAATTACACAAATAGTTGCAAATTCTTACTATTTAGTGAAGTTTTTAAGATAATAAAAGGTGAAATTATAAGAAAAGTGCAAGAGCCATGTTCAGCAGCGTATGGCATGTAGCTGGACATTTCTCAAAGCCAAAAGTTTATACTCTCTTAACTTTTAAAAATATCGCAAATTGCTTTAAAAACAGTAACTTTAGGAAAAAAAACAGCCTGTTGTGGGATAGATTATCCGTTTTGGACGTCGAATTGGCGAAAAAATGTAATCAGGAGAGACTTGCCCGTCTGAAAAACATGTTTTCCTGCAAGAAATGCAGTCAATTAGGCTCGCCAAATTTTTTATTAGCGAATTTCGGGAGTTTATTAGCGAATCTTTCTAGTTTATTAGCGAATTTGCCATGTTTATTAGCGAATATAAGGATTTATTAGCGAATTGAAATTTACCATGGAAAAACCTTCGGATAATAGGAGGGCACTGAAAATCTTAAATTTAGACTAGTAAAAGAACTCTGTTGATTGGAACGGAAGGCGGCGAAGACTCCTGCGGGAGTACGGGGCAGGTGAGACCCCGCAGGCGCTAGCGCCGAGGAGGCTCACCGGCACGTCCGCGGAAAGCGAAGCCGCCTGGAGTGGAAATCAACAGACAATTTAGACACACTATCAAAATTTAAGGAACTTTTTCAGTGCCCTTGATAATAGCCCCTTCTTTTTTGTATCCGAGTAATTCTGATATTAAAAAAAGACCTTGTCCGATATGTTCGGAGTAAGGTCTTTTCAATTAATTACGCACGTGAAACGTAAGCTGCTTCTGATGTATTAATGATTAACTTGTCACCTTGGTTGATAAAGAAAGGAACTTGTACATGAAGTCCTGTTTCAAGGGTAGCGGACTTTGTTCCGCCAGAAGATGTATCACCTTTAATTCCCGGCTCAGTTTCCGTTACTTCTAAAACAACCGTGTTTGGTAATTCTACACCAAGGGTTTCAAAATTAAACATCATAATGTGTACTTCCATGTTTTCTTTTAAAAACTTTAGTTCGTATTCAATGTTCGCAGCAGGAAGTTCTACCTGCTCGTAGGATTCCATATCCATAAATACATGTTGATCGCCGCTTGCATACAAATATTGCATTTTGCGGTTATCAATTTGTGCTTTTTCTACTTTCTCGCCAGCACGGAAAGTTTTTTCTTGAATCGCTCCATTACGAAGGTTACGCAGCTTAGAGCGAACAAACGCTGCTCCTTTACCTGGCTTAACGTGTTGGAAATCCAAAACACGCCATAAGCCGCCATCCACTTCAATTGTTAAACCTGTTTTAAAATCGTTAACAGAAATCATCTTTATATCCTCCTAAGGTCTTACAGTATAATTAGTTCTTTTGTAGAATGAGTAAGGGCTTGGTTCCCACCTTCGGTTAATAAAGTATCATCTTCAATCCGAACGCCGCCTAGTCCGGGAATATAAATACCTGGTTCACATGTTACCATCATTCCCGTTTCTAAAATAACGTCAGATTTCATCGAAAGGCTAGGACCTTCGTGAACCTCAAGACCAATACCATGTCCTGTTGAATGCCCAAAGTATTCTCCATAACCTTTTTCTGTTATGTAGTCTCTTGTTAACGCATCTGCTTCCTTACCCGTAATCCCAGGTTTGATTCCAGCCATACCTCTTAGTTGTGCTTCAAGAACAATCTCATAAATTTCTCTTAGCTTCCCGTCCGGCTCACCTACAGCAACTGTCCGTGTAATATCAGAGACATACCCGTTATAGTATGCACCATAATCCATTGTGACGAAATCGCCAGATTCAATTACTTTATTACTTGCAACACCATGTGGAAGTGCGGAGCGATACCCTGAAGCAACAATCGTATCAAAGGAAGATGAAGTCGCACCGGCCTTTCTCATAAAGAACTCCAATTCATTCGATACCTCTAATTCCGTTTTTCCAGGTCGAATAAAATCCAAAATATGTTTAAAAGCTGCATCGGCAATATCTGCCGCTACCTTTAATATCTTAATCTCTGCATCGGTCTTTATCAAGCGTAATTTTTCAATGACTCCTGTGATAGGAACAAGTTCAGCTTCCACTTCTTTATCATATAATTTAAAAGAGGAGCATGTTAAGTAATCCTCTTCAAAACCAAGTTTCTGAATCCCTAAATTTTTTGCAAGTCGCGCGACTTCTTCAGGAATGGAACTAGAAAATTTTACAATTTCAAATCCTTGGCATTGCTTTGTGGCTTGTTCAATATAACGGAAATCAGTAATAAACAGTGCCTGGTCTGCACTAATTAATACAACGCCGGCAGAGCCAGTAAAGTTAGATATGTAGCGGCGATTAAATGGGCTTGTTATCAGAATCCCATCAATTCCGTGATTTGAAAAATTGGATCTAAGTCTTTCTATTTTTTCCAATCGTCTCCACTCTCCTTTTCTAATCCTATTAGGACAAAAATATTTTATCACAACCTAACAATTCCGACTAATCCGAACTTAAGTTGAAGCCTCTTTCTCTTGAACATTATTAATTTGATACTCATAATTAATGGAATAACCAATAAAAATTCCATATAGGATATATAAGCAAAACGAGGTTATGATTGTATCCATGTTTAAATCGTTAAACGGTTTCATCCCTGGAAAAAGAGGATTTAGAATAAAAAACACCAATAGGAACAATACGATCCCATAGCCAATACCAAACCAAAAACCCTTGAATTTTTTTAGAACAGCATAATAAATAAAGGCGGCGACTACAGAAAACACACCCATTAAAATAATGGATATTACGGTTCCCAGCCACCCATGTTTCCAATCTCCCAGAACCCATGGTTCTAGTATGACATTTGGACGAATTTCTGTAAAATTAAAATAGTAGGCAAAAAATCCAACCGTTCCCCAAAAAATTCCTCCAAATAAACCGGTCCAAAATACCATAGCCCAAAATGACATCGGTTTTGGATAATTTACGCTTTCCTGTTCCTTTACCATTGTACCAACCTCCATTTACTTTAAATTTTTGGGATTGCACTTATCATATGAGGTGATTGTTCAAGAATCACAATAAAAATGGAAAATCTATACTAAATTCGATAATATTATGCCCTTAGTATGTTAATCCTTACATGTAAAAATATTTTTTCTAATTTTAAATGGAAATATTATGTCATCCTAGAGGTTTTTTCATTTTTCTAGTAGAATAACAATTAAGTACAAACAGATTTTAAATTTCTGCTATTGTGCAACTTTTGATATAGGTTGGTGTTAAACTACATGTCCAATTCTCAAAAACCTGTTTATGGCGGCCAAGCGGTCGTTGAAGGAGTCATGTTTGGCGGGAAACATCATTATGTGACCGCAGTTCGCAGAAAAGATCGCTCTGTTGAATACTTTCATTTACCGCGGAAAGCAAATCCAGCTTTAACTAGCTTAAAAAAAATTCCGTTTCTTCGAGGAATCATTGCCATTATTGAAGCAAGTGCCAATGGATCAAAACATTTAAACTTTTCGACTGAAAGATTTGATGTCGACCCAAAAGAAGATGATACAATAAAGGAAAAAGAAGTCTCTAAATTGACAATGTATTTAGGAGTTGCTGCGATAGGAGTAATTTCCTTCTTATTTGGAAAATTTGCCTTTACATTAGTCCCTGTTTTCCTAGCAGTTCTAACGAAACCAATATTTCCATCGGATTTTGCACAGGTGTTAGTGGAGGGGTTTTTTAAGCTTGTACTGCTCCTATGCTATATCTATTTTGTCTCGCTTACCCCGCTCATTAAAAGAGTGTTTCAATATCATGGTGCTGAGCATAAAGTAATTAACACCTTTGAATCAGGAGCAGAACTGACCGTTGAAAATGTTCAGGCCCATTCTCGCCTGCATTATCGCTGCGGCAGCAGTTTCATCCTATTTACTGTCATCGTTGGTGTTTTTGTCTATATGCTGGTTCCTACGACACCGCTCTGGTTAAGGGTTGTAGATCGTCTTCTTCTAATACCTGTAGTACTAGGAATTTCTTTTGAAGTCCTTCAGGTTACTAACAAGCTTAGAGATATTCCCGTGTTGAAGTTTTTAGGCTATCCCGGACTTTGGCTCCAGCTGTTAACGACAAAAGAGCCAAATAATGACCAAGTAGAAGTAGCAATTCTTTCCTTTAATGAATTGCTTAGACGAGAAAAGGTAACTGAGTACGAAATAGAAAATAAAGAAATTGTCTAAATCTTAGTTTTCCCGTGTTTAAAAGCTAGTAAAAATGCTTATGATGCTCTTAGGGAGGTGGCTTTCTTGAAAAATCGGACATCAGTTTTTATTGTTGGGGGACTTATCATTCTAGCCTTAGTTGGTCTATTTAGTTCATTTACAGCTAATCCTGCCGGTTTCCTACAGAAAATAGCTGTCTTTGCCATAATCGGTCTGCTCATTTATTTCCTTGTTCGGAAGTTTTCATCTTCAAGCCCACAAAAAAAAGAGCAGCGAGCATTTCTTAAAGCAGCAAAAAAGTCAAAAAAGCGATTGCAGCAAAAGAGCGGGGACGGGGCTGCTAAGACCTCCTCTCTTGGGACGTTAACAACATTAAAGAAGGGCAACAAGATAAAAAAGAAATCTCCTGCTCACCTAACCGTTATTGATGGGAAAAAGGGGAAAAAGAAAAATCGAGCGTCGTTATAGACGTTCGATTTTTTATTAGAAAAGCGGAAGCGCCTTCGGAACAAGCACAGATTGATCCTGTGAAGATTATTCTAAGGAGCTTTCCTTAGTGCTCAGGAGCGACAGGCATAAGACGAGCCGGCGAGAAGGCTGCTTTTTAGCCTTCTTGACGGATTGGCTTATGACCCGAGCTCCTAGGCGCTGGAGCTAGACAGAAATTTAATAACTCCAATTATTTAAAAACTTTTTTGCTTGTTCTCGGCCTATTTCAAATAATTCCCGCTTTTTTTCTTCTGTTAAATTAAATTCGGTTAACGAAACTCCTTCCGCAGTAATAAAAATAATATTTTCCACATGCTTTTTGGAAATATATCTTTGATCATGGGCATCTTTCATCGTCTCAAATAAGGCGCCAAATAATTGAATACCGTTTGTTATTTTATGTTTTTCATGTTCATGTTCACTTGGACTAAGTTTGATACCAAGTACGGGTCTGACCTTTTTTACATTATCCTTATCAAAAAGCCACATCGGAAAATTACTAAGTACTCCCCCATCCACGATTACGCTCATTCCATCCAGTGAACGCAATTTAACTGGTTCAAAAAAATAAGGAATACTGCAACTCATTCTAATTGCTTTTGCGATTGAGAACGAACCTGGTGGTATCCCGTATTTTTCTAAATCATCTGGCAAAACAATCATTTGTCCCTTCGATAGGTCTGAGGCAATCACCCTGAGGGTATTGGGAGGAAGATCGGAGAATGTCCTTAACCCCTTTGCTTCCAGTTTCTCTTTCATCCATTTTTCAAGCTCATTTCCTTTATAGAGTCCTAATCTCCAATATACGAGCAGCCATTTAGCAATCGAAAAGGGAATGATCGATTTACGGGTATCGAGCATTTTGAGTAAATCAAACTCATCCACCAATTGATAAATTTCTTTACTCGTATAACCAGCCGCTATTAAGGCGGCTACAATTGACCCTGCACTTGATCCTGCGACCCTTGCAAACTGAAATCCCCTGTTTTCAATTTCTTCATAGGCACCAACGAGTGTAAATCCTCTAATTCCGCCTCCTGAAAAAACACCGTCTATTTTCATGGCAGTCACTCCTAAAGATGAACTCATTGTTACATCTTTAATCGGCACAATGTGAAAATAGTACGGCGGACAAGGAGAAAATTTTTCAGATAAAAAGGCTGACAATTATATGGCAGCCTGTCAGCCTTTTTCTTTCGTGTTTTCCAATCTTTAAAGTTTCACTTTTTGTAAACGCAAGGCGTTAAGAACAACTGAAACGGAACTGAACGCCATCGCTGCACCGGCCAGCCATGGTGCAAGGAACCCTAGGGCGGCAACAGGAATGCCAAGCGAATTATAAGCCAGTGCCCAGAATACATTTTGCTTAATATTGGTAATGGTTTTCTTACTCATAAAGATTGCGTCCGCAATACTATTTAAATCGCCGCGAATTAGTGTGATATCGGACGCTTCCATCGCAACATCTGTACCGGTCCCGATCGCCATTCCGATGTCAGCAATGGCGAGTGCCGGAGCATCGTTAATCCCATCTCCAACCATAGCAACTTTTTTGCCTTCAGCCTGCAACTTCTTGATTTCATCTGCTTTTCCCTCGGGAAGAACCTCTGCAATTACATGTTCAATCGCTGCCTCGGCAGCGATTGCCTTGGCCGTCTGCTGATTATCACCGGTAATCATGATAACATCAAGTCCCATTTTTTTGAGGCGGCTAATCGCTGTTTTAGAGGTTTCCTTGATCGTGTCCGCCACCGCAACCGTTCCGGCATATTGACCATCTATGGCAGCAAGCATAGCTGTTTTACCTGCTTTTTCTAATTCATCCATTTGAACAAGGGCATTATTAATTTCTACCTTATATTTATTCATTAGTTTTCTCGTACCAACTAAGATTTGCTTTCCGTCCACGATTGCTGTAATTCCAAATCCAGGAATAGCTTCAAATTCTGTGACATCCTTTAATGAAATCCCTTTATCTTTAATCCCTTTAACAATCGCTTGTGCTAGTGGATGTTCTGATTGCTTTTCAGCTGAGCCAACTAATGCTAAAAACTCTTCTTCAACAAATGAATCTTCATTGAGAATATCCGTTAAAATCGGTGTTCCATTTGTTACCGTACCAGTTTTATCCAAAACTACCGTAGCCACACGGTGAGTCATTTCCAGGTGCTCTCCACCCTTAAAGAGGATTCCGTATTCAGCCGCCCGGCCGGAACCTGCCATTATTGAGGTTGGTGTTGCCAATCCTAATGCACAAGGACAAGCAATAACAAGTACGGCAATCATTTTTTCTAAGGCGTCTGCAAAGTCTCCAGGGGCTACCCATACATACCAGATAATAAAAGTGATTACCGCAATTGCTACAACAATTGGCACAAAAACGCCAGATATTTTATCGGCAAGGCGTTGTATAGGAGCTTTTGATCCTTGCGCTTCCTCTACCACTTTAATGATTTGTGCTAGAGCCGTATCCCGGCCAACTTTTGTCGCTTCAATTTGTAAAAACCCATTTTTATTAAGTGTGGCTCCGATTACCTCGTCCCCGATACTCTTATCCACTGGCACACTTTCACCTGTCAGCATTGACTCGTCAACAGCGGAATGCCCTTCAATGATTTTTCCATCCACAGGAATCTTTTCACCGGGCTTAATATACAGGAGATCACCGGCAACTACCTCTTCGATTGGAATTTCTAATTCAATACCATTCCTAACAACTGTTGCAGTCTTTGCCTGTAGACCCATTAATTTTTTGATTGCTTCTGAGGAGCGCCCTTTTGCTTTCGCTTCAAAAAGCTTCCCTAATATAATTAATGTAATGAGGACAGCACTTGTCTCAAAATATAGATCTACGTTATGAGCACTTTCGATAAGCGACATAATTGATAAATATAAACTAAAGAAATAAGCTGCCGATGTACCTAAGGCAACAAGTACATCCATATTGGCACCTTTATTTTTAATTGCCTTATATGCCCCTACGTAAAACTGACCTCCAATAACAAATTGAACTGGTGTAGCCAAAATTAACTGGAACCAAGGATTCATAAACATTTTCGGTACATAAATAAACGAGGTAAACGAAAAGTGGCCAACCATGGCCCATAAAAGTGGCAATGACAATATCGCAGAAAAGATAAATTTTTTCGATTGTTTGGCAATTTCTTTTTGGCGATGGTCACTTGTTTCTTTAGAATCTTCTTTTATTTGGGCTTTATAGCCAAGGGCTTCAACTTTTTTTATGACATCATTACTCGTAAGCATGGAGCCGTTAAACTCAACTGTTGCTTTTTCAAGCGCCAAATTCACATTAGCCTTAACGATACCATCTAACTTATTCAAGCCCTTTTCTATTCTTGTTGCACATGCGGCACAAGTCATTCCAGTGATATCGAACCCTGCCTTCTCCACTACAACATCGTATCCTAAATCTCTGATTTTCTTTTCAATATCAACAACATTTATCTGTGATGGATCATATTTTATTGCGGATTTCTCCAAGGCAAGGTTAACATTTGCTGACTCTACACCAGCTAGTTTATTTAGACCCTTTTCAATTCTTGTCGCACATGCGGCACAGGTCATACCCGATATTTGCAAATTCGTCTCTTTTAAGCTTTGACTCATAAAAGCCAACTCCTTATACCCCATATAGGTATATATTTTTGCGAAAAGAACGTGCTAATAGTTAGCACGTCTTTTCACTTTATTATTTTACGTCGTAACCTTGATCATCAATGGTTTCTTTAATTTCATCCAATGAAACCTTTTGCTGGTTATATTCCACATCAACTGTAGCTGCTTTTAAGTTTACCTTTACAGAACCAACACCGTTTAGTGCGCTTACACTTCCTTCTACTGCTTTCACACAATGATCACAAGACATTCCTTGAACGTTTAGTGTTACTCTTTCCATCAATAATCTCTCCTTTTATTAGCTTTTTATTATGCCTTGCTTTATTTCATTCTACTATACCCCCCTACCCTATGTAAAGGTTTTTTATCAGCCTTCACAATTTGTTCATAACGACCAATAGGTAATGGTATCAAATATTCCTAATAGAAGTATTGCAGTACCTGCTACC
Source organism: Neobacillus vireti (assembly GCF_001026695.1). Taxonomy (GTDB): domain Bacteria; phylum Bacillota; class Bacilli; order Bacillales; family Cytobacillaceae; genus Neobacillus; species Neobacillus vireti. The sequence goes on along the minus strand of NZ_LDNB01000012.1, from coordinate 221,981 downwards.
CGTTGAATAATGGTACCAAACCTTCTACCTTTTTTCATTAATGCACCGCTTCCGCCAAGGTACCAAATAAGGAAAATGACAAATAATAATGGTAAGGCAGTACCAACCGCAAAGATGGACGGGAGAATAACTCCATAGGAACTTGATAAGACGAGTGGCATTAAGGTGACAAAAAACAAAATAAACATAGTTGGACAAAAAGCAAGTGAAAAACTAAAACCCAGCATAAAAGAACCGAGTGGATTTCCAAGTTCGTTTTCCTTTGACCTCTTAAACAAATTAATTGTCCCAGTTAATTCGATGAAGCCTAACAAATAAATACCCACGATGATTAATAACGGACCAATCAACTTGCGGATCCAAGGAAAATAGAATATTAAGTTTTGTTCGATTCCCTTTCCCAAAAACCACACTAGCCCTCCTAATAATGAAAAGGCTGCTACTTTTCCCAAAGTGAAACTGAAAACATCCCTCCAACTAATTTTCTTTTGAATTGAACTGTTACCATATAGCGTGACAGCACTAATATTCCCCGTAAGCTGGCATGGGGCTAATGCTCCCACGAGTCCTAAGATAAAAGCAAAAAGGATTGGCCATGATTCCAAGCTATGGGCCATCTCGAAAAACGGTTTACTTATAAATGAACTAAATTGGCTCATTAAGCTATACATCGAATCACCTTATATCATTGTAATGGATATCTTGTTACTTAAGTATCTTAAGCTATATAAATAGTAATCTAAGAGTATGAAGATAATATGTAGAGAAAACGACAATTTTGCGTCAACTTTTCATGGTAATTGATCTATATTTTATACTGCAACCCTTATTAGTGCTGCATTAATCTTAGGAGCAGGACAGTAGCCTTCGCAGTGGGAAACAGCGATGCTGGCTTGAGATGCGTTTCAGTTATAGTAAAATAGAAAGGGATAAACCCCACATGAATACGTAAAGGTCTATCCCTAATTAAAGTAGTTTTTTGCCAATTGAGTCTTTATTTATATTTCCGAAGCATTGATTATTTCGTATTCTTTTCTAACTCTTTCAAGGCTTCCGTCAGCTTGTCGTTTAAGGAACCTAAAGCTTCTTTATCAAGTGAGGAAGCTTCCGAACCAGCAAGGGCTTGATCAAGATATTTCCAATTTTTTCAAAGACCTTTGTTATCCTTTTTGACATCGTCCCCAGAAACTTTCCATTCATCTTCTAATTTCGGTCTGGGGGATTCATCCTTTCCTTAAATTAATTCCATAAGCAATCCACCTATTGCCCCAGTCAAAACAATGACCCACGGCGGCAACTTCCAATACACTAACATGCTAAATAATATAGCTGCAAAAGCAAAATCAATGGGAGCAAGTATAGAGCTGGTCCATATCGGTTGGTAAAATGCGGCAATTAAAATTCCTACAACTGCCGAATTTACTCCCATTAACGCCCCTTTTATTTTTGGGTTGCGGCGCAAAGAATCCCAAAATGGTAAAGAACCTAGTACAAGCAAGAATGCTGGCAAGAAAATTGCAATTGTTGCTAATAAACCACCTTGCCATCCATTCATAACAGCTCCCAGGTATGCAGCAAATGTAAATAATGGACCAGGAACAGCTTGTGCAGCACCATATCCAGCTAAAAATTCGTCCTTGCTCAACCATCCAGTAGGGACAAATTCCCTTTCAAGCAATGGTAAAACGACATGTCCACCACCAAAAACTAAAGAACCAGAACGAAAAACTATCAAACATTGCAATCCAATTTAAAGAGGTTACTTCTCTCAAAATAGGTAAAAGGAACAGTAAACAAAAAAACAGAATTAAACACATAGCCGCGAAACCTTTGGATATTGGAATTTGTATTTTTGCATCATTGTCTTCTTTATGTTGTCTATAAAGAAGAAAGCCAATGAATGCCGCTATGATTATAACGCAAACTTGAGTAAATGCTGTCTGCCACAAAAGCGTTCCAACTAAGGCAAATAAAGCTAATGCTTTTCTTTTTAAATCAGGCGTTAGACTTTTCGCCATCCCCAATATGGCATGTGCGACAACTGCAACTGCTACAATTTTTAAACCATGGACCCAGCCAGCATCTCTCACATCCATTCCTTGGAGAATTTGTGCAAAAATAATCATTGCCACAACAGAGGGAAGTGTAAATCCAATAAAGGATACTATACCTCCCAAAATACCTGCCCGCATAACTCCAATCCCAATACCTACTTGGCTGCTAGCTGGACCAGGTAAGAACTGACATAAAGCTACTAAATCAGCATAACTTTTTTCATCCATCCACTTTCTTCTTCGTATATATTCATTATGAAAGTAGCCAAGGTGTGCAATTGGTCCTCCAAATGATGTTAGACCCAGCCTTGTTGAAACCAATAGGATCTCTAGAAGAGACTTAATAGCTTTGTTCTCATTGTTGTTTTTCACTGTATTCTCTCCTTTCCTAGTTTTTAATTTCTTTAAAGACTTCCAAAGGACTTTATCTTCCAAGTTTTCACCTCCGAAAGATAATAAGCACTCCATTATCGATTTCCGATATTGCGAGTATACCAATGGAAATATTATTAAGACTATAACAAAAGATTAAATTTACATTATTTTTACGTTGTGTCTGATGCCTTCAATCGAGAGGACCAAGTACATATGGTGGTTTAAACTCTTAAAATTCCTCATTTTACCTTTAACAGAACCTTGATTGATATAAAAAAGAACACCGGAATACCGATGTTCTTACTAGAGAGTTTATATTCGTTTTGCGCCAATAAATTTTGGATTCCAGTAGCTGTTATTAGTATAGGTTATCATTACACCTTTTGACGAAGAAGCCATAATCATCTTACCTGCGCCTATATACATCGCGACATGTGTTGGTTTACTTGCTTTACTTGGTGCGTAAAACAGTAAGTCACCTGGTTGTATAGAACTTACACGATGTCCTTTTGTATAGTACATTTCAGCCGCTGTACGTGGTAAAACTTTACCAGCCTGAGCGAATGAATATTTTATTAGACCTGAGCAATCGAAGCCTCTTGGTGTTATTCCCCCCCATTTATATGGAACACCGACATTTGCTTTGGCAACTGAAATTGCTTTTGTATGATAATAAGCCGCTTCTGCTTTATCACCCGTTGTGGCAAACACTGAGCTAAGTCCAATTGTAATCGCAAGTGCTGTGATGAATTTTTTTAGCATAATGTTATTCCCCCTTGGCGTGATTTGATACTCATACTATACAAGGAATGAATAACAGCGTCTTCACAGCGAGATTACAATTTAGTTACAAAGTTATATTGATATAGTTTATTGATACTGTGTATTCTTCTTGGTGAGTGACTGGGCGATAAGGTTCTTTTTTGGAGCAGCTTGAACACTTCTTTGAGTAGAAAAAGGATGGAAATATTAATCTCCATCCCTTTTGAAATCCTTATAGACCGCACCTTAATTGTGCACCGCAATTTGTACAGGTATTACACCCGCCGATTTCCTTTACTTTCCCTTTACGGCAGACTGGGCAAGTGTTGCCAACCTCTGAGCCTATTGTTACGTCTGTTGAACGCAGGTCGCTTATGGTATCAACAAGAACAACATGCTGCTTTGGTTTTTCATCAAACATCGATAATTGTTCGTTGGTATTTTCTTCAGCTTTAAGTGTTAAAACCTGAGAATCTCTTGAGCCGTCCACATAGACAGTACCGCCTTTTGCTCCGCCGCGGTATAGACGCTCATATACCTTCTCTACTTGTTCCACACTATAGCCTTTTGGAGCATTTACGGTTTTACTAATGGAACTGTCAATCCAGCGCTGAATCACACATTGGACATCCGCATGTGCTTCAGGAGCAAGTTCCATAGCTGTTACAAACCAATTTGGAAGATTGTTTGCATCTGCATCTGGATGCTGATTCAAATATTCTTCTACGATATCTGCTTTTACTTCAATAAATTTACCTAAACGTCCACTGCGGAAATATGAGAATGAGAAATAAGGTTCTAATCCGGTTGAAACGCCTACCATTGTTCCAGTACTCACGATTGTTACTCTCTATAAAGATATAATAGAGGGCGGGATTATTAGTACCCGCTCCATATGTCGCCATATGGGTCAGACTCTACCTTCAACCATTATCAATGGTTGCCCTACGTATAGTCGTTGAGGGGTCAGCCACGACTTCCCTGCGGATTGACCGCAATCTTAGATTTTTACCTAAACGTACTGGCAAGGTACAGGTACTAAGATATTCTCGGTGTTTCCCGCATACAGTAAGGTTTACGCAGCGCTCTTACGAACACTGGGGGCAATATGTTTACCCGTTGGAGCAACAGTTAGCAAATGTGAATTTCTTATTCCGTTTTCTAAAATCGATTGGCGAACATCTTCGGGCATTTTTTTCATAAAGCCTGTATCGATGAAACCTTGTCGTAACCGATTTGTTTCATTATGTGTATTACCACTTAAGAATGGGAAACTTCCCTTCTCTTTGGCTAATTCAATTGATGTTCGATAAGCTGTTGTAGCAATTGTTTCAAATACTTCATCAACAAGTTTGTTACCTTCAGGTGAACCATACTCTGTTTCACAGTATATCAGCAAATCGTGTAAGCCCATGACACCTAGTCCAACGCGACGCTCACCGAGTGCTTGCTTTTTGTTTTCTTCTAAGAAGTATGGGGTAGCGTTGATGACATTGTCCTGCATCCGGACGCCGACCGCTACTGTTTTCCTTAACTTTTCAAAATCAACTGTTTTAGTTTCCTTATCTGCCATTTCCGCAAGGTTAACAGCAGCAAGATTACAGACGGAAAAAGGCGCGAGAGGCTGCTCACCACACGGATTTGTTGCAACGACTTGCTGTCCATATGCTTTAGCATTTGTCATGTCGTTGGCGTTATCGATAAAAAATATTCCTGGTTCGGCGGAGTAGGTTGCACAAATATTTATCAGATTCCAAAGCTCTCTGGCCTGAATCTTTTTGTACACACGCACTTTGTGTCCGAGCTTTTCCCACTCACGTACGTCACCAACTTGATGCCATTCTTCATTGTAAATTTTCATTTCCTCTTCGTTGTAGTGTTCAACATAAGGGAAACGTAGCTCATACTCACTATCGGTTTCTACTGCTTCCATAAATTCCTTAGTTAAACATACTGATATGTTTGCTCCAGTTAGGAATTCAGGATTATGAACAGTAAAGTTACCACCGGCTGCTAATTTTTCTTCTGCCTCAGCAATGATCTTTTCATCAAACCCACCATAACCTGGAATGTTTTTGTAATTAACAATTCCCTGGTACATTGCAGTTTCCTGTAAAGTTAGCGGGGTGAATTTAAGTTTATCTTTTGCATGTTTCTTAATCGTTTCATCATTTGTATTTTCAATTAAGAATTGTAAAATTCTAGGGTTTTGCATTTTTGAAATAATGAATTCAATAATGTCAGGATGCCAGGACGACAACATAATCATCTGAGCACCTCTGCGACTGCCCCCCTGCTCAACCAAATGCGTCAATTTCGCAATATCATCCAGCCATGAAACCGATCCGGATGATTTTCCATTTACGCCTCTAGCCAAGGTATTACGCGGTCTTAATGTCGAACCATTTGTGCCAACACCACCGCCGCGGCTCATAATCTCCATTACCTGCTTACGATGGTCGGAGATGCCTTCACGAGAGTCTGGAACAAACGGCATCACATAACAATTAAAAAACGTGACGTCGGTATTTGCCCCGGCTCCATACAAAACGCGCCCTGCCGGAATAAAGTTCATTGTCACAAGCTCTTGATAAAACTTATCGAACCACTCCATGCGCTTCTCATCCGTTTCTTCTACCGATGCGAGGCCTGTGGCATTCCGTTTGGCTATTTGCTCGTAGAAAAGCTCTAATGGCTTTTCAATGATATCAAGTGACCGCCAAATAAGTCCTGAACTTGTCTCCTCGGGATCCTCAAGGACACCCCTAAATTCCTCTTCAACCAAAACCTTCGCTTTTTTTCTCTCCCAGTCAATTTCCATAATGGTGCCTAGACCGCGTGCTGGAAATTTTGGATCCTCTTTAATTGTCAAAACAACAAAGTCGCCATTTGTCAGGGTAATTTTTGCCGTGTCTTTAAAGGTGTAGCGGTCAAGCATGACCAATCTTGATACACCCTTGTGAGTTATTTTCATATCTGGGGTAACTGGGTGTACACTGGGGAATAAGCGGATATCCTCATTCAACCTCTCAAAATCAATATTCATTTTTTGTCTAAAAACTACAGACATGAGAACAACTCCTTGTAATAGATTCTAGTAAGTTACGCTTTATCTTGTTGTCTTAATATCCACTAGGTTAACATAGTGAAACATCATAAATCAATATATAGTACCGAAAATATTTTCGACACCACTATATATTGTAGTTAAGGCAAATAATAATGATTTTGTCAAACGCAAAAAAAACTAGATTTTGGAGAAAATGAAAGCATTCAACTGGTATTCGTTAAAAAACAGGATATTTTAACAAATTTCGCACCTTGCCTCATTTTAAAAAAAGGAATAAAACAAAAAGCGGCTATCGCCGCTTTAAAAATTACCGTTTAAAATTCCATTCATCACTTTCATAACGCTCTTTCGCTAACTGCTGAACGTATGCCAATTCTTCTTCGGTTAGTTGATACGGTTCAAGCTCAATATTCAACCCTTCAGCAAAGCCCTTAAAAAAGGCCTCTTTTGCTTCATCAAGTGTGATCCTCCGCGGGCTAATCGCATTGATGGCCACCGCCTTATCCTTAAAGGCCTTCTTCATTCGTTCCTTGACCCGTTCATTAGAGTATTTGAATAGACTGAAAAGCTTATCTTCGTCTAAATCTAAAAGAATCGAGCCGTGCTGCAGAATAACACCCTTTTGCCGCGTCTGTGCACTTCCTGCTACTTTTCTGTCTTCGACGACAAGCTCATACCAGCTCGGGGCATCAAAACAGACAGCAGAGCGCGGGTTTTTCAATGCATCCCTTTCCTCCGGAGTTTTTGGAACCGCGAAATACGCCTCAAGCCCTAAATGGTGAAAACCTTTTAGTATTCCTTCAGAAATGACCCGGTATGCTTCGGTAACGGTCTTGGGCATTTCCGGATGTGCTTCCGACACAATCACACTATATGTAAGCTCATGTTCATGAAGGACTCCCCGCCCGCCAGTAGGTCTTCGGACAAACCCCAGCCCGTGTTCCTTTACGGCCTCCATATCAATTTCCTTTTCAACGTTTTGAAAATAGCCTACAGATAAGGTTGGAGGGTTCCAGCCATAGAAGCGGATTACCGGCGGAAATTTCCCCTCGCTGTGCCAATCAAGTAACGCTTCGTCTAAAGCCATATTAAAAGATGGTGAACTATTCCCCGAATCGATAAATCGCCAAACTTCCTTATTCATTCAAAAACCTCATTTTTATAAAATTATATCAATTTTAGTCTACCAAAATCTGATATGAATTCAAAATGAGATGATTCTGCTATAATTAAATAAGGCAAAAATGAAAAGAATTTTCCTATTCATCTTTATCTTTATCGAAATGACTTATATAATAAAAATTAGTGCAGAAAAGCTTGAAAGGAGCAAAAAGAAGTTGAGTTCACTTTATGTCTTATTAATCATTTTGGCAGCAGTAATTATTTACTCCGTTTTCACCTACTTCTATCAGAAGAGGATTGTTAAAACGGTAACCGAAGAAGAGTTCCGTGCCGGATACAGAAAGGCACAACTAATAGATGTTCGGGAAGCAAACGAATTCGATGGCGGTCATATTTTAGGAGCACGTAATATCCCAATGTCCCAAATGAAAATGCGAATGAAGGAAATTCGCCAGGATATGCCTGTTTACTTGTATTGCCAAAGCGGCATGCGCAGCGCACGTGCAGCACAATTTTTACACAAAAAAGGTTATAAAGACCTAACCCAGCTGCAAGGCGGGTTCAAAAAGTGGTCTGGCAAAGTAAAAGTTAAAAAGTAACATTAAAAGAGGATGTGTAAAAAGGGGTTAACCTTTTTGGACATCCTCTTGTTACATTCCCTTCTTTATGAACTCGTCAGTTTTCGTCTATCTTCAATTTGCGGCGGTTCCTCCATCCACCCATTTTTAATCATGATTTCCCCGCCTTTTTTAGCAAAAGCATAAATATCCAACGCTATCCGAGCCATTGTCATTGGTAAATCACTTCGTAAGCTAAATGCTCCCCCGAGTGCATTACTCCCAAGGCCAAAAGTGCTTAACAAGTTGGTGATATACATCATCAACTTATCTGAAAATGGGGCTACTGTGGAATTGGTGGCTTTCCCAGCAGGTGTAGCCGGTGGTTCAATAAAATCTTCACGTAAAAATTCACCTAATGTGGTTTCAATTTTCATTGATAATTGCATGCCCTTAACAAAATATTCTTTCACCTGTTTATCTTTTGCAACTTGGGCGAAGCCAATCATTAATTGCAAACCCACTAAGTTTGTCTCAATCGCATGATGGATCAGTGAAACTTCAATTGTATTTAAGGATCTTGTCTTATTTAATATGTTATAACCAGATAAATAATCATTATCTTGAACAAATGTAACCTCCTTTGGCATGGACACATATGGCGAACGAACAAGAATCCCCTTCTCCAAAAGAATTTTTGTTACCATTTCTAATTCCTCTTGGGAGTTATCAGTCAATTTCTTAAATAAATCTCTGATATCTTGACGGAACGACATCGTTGAGTAGAGCGCAAAAAGACTAATTCCAATTTTATTTATCATTTGTAAAAACAGTAAATCATAAAGATGATCGAATAATTTAGGTTTATTTTTATAAATATCATTTTCAGTGAAGCCAATCGGGACAACTGCTCCCTCTTCCTTAAAAATAGTACTAATAGTCTCGACGGCTTGTTTCGAAAAATCGTGACTTGATTGCAATAGTTGTTGAATTTCTTGTTCTTCAACATGTTCAAGTAAATGTTCGAGTACCCTCATGAGCATCGTTTTGTCCTGATAGGTCATCCACAGGTTTCCTAATTCAGATGCAGTCAATGGAATATGGTTTGAATCAGCCATTTTTTGCCCTCCTTGTCTTATTTTTATTATTTACCCAAGAATAAAAAAAAATTATAATCACCGTCGAGAAAAAAAACAGAGTCAGATTCATTATCCGAATCTGACTCAATACTTTTTATTTTTTTTGAAATTTTAAAATTGGCTTCCGTGCTGCCATCGTTTCGTCCAATCGACCCACAACCGTCGTATGCGGTGCCTCTTGCACTACCTCTGGGTTTTCTTCCGCTTCTTTGGCAATTTGAATCATGATATCGACAAATGAATCGAGCGTCTCTTTTGATTCTGTTTCTGTCGGTTCAATCATGATACATTCTTCCACGTTTAATGGGAAGTAGATGGTTGGCGGATGGTAGCCGAAATCAAGCAGGCGCTTCGCAATATCCAAAGTACGCACACCTAATTTTTTCTGGCGTTTACCGCTTAGGACAAACTCGTGCTTACAATGCTTTTCAAATGGCAGATCGTAATGCTCAGCTAATCTTCTCATCATGTAGTTAGCGTTTAATACTGCATATTCCGTTACCGCTTTTAAGCCGTCAGGACCCATGGAGCGGATGTAAGTATAAGCACGAACATTAATGCCAAAGTTGCCGTAGAATGGCTTCACACGGCCAATCGATTGCGGGCGGTCATAATCCAGCACAAACTCTTCGCCGCGCTTCGAGATAATTGGCTTCGGCAGGAATGGAATTAAGTCTGCCTTGACCCCAACCGGACCTGAACCAGGACCGCCGCCTCCGTGAGGGCCAGTAAAGGTTTTATGAAGATTTAAGTGAACCACGTCAAAGCCCATATCACCAGGTCTAGCTTTTGAAAGAACTGCGTTCAGGTTCGCTCCATCATAATAAACCTTTCCACCTGCTTGGTGAACGATTTCAGCGATTTCTAGAATTTCCTCTTCAAATAATCCAAGCGTATTTGGATTTGTAAGCATAAGGGCAGCCGTATCTTCCCCGACAACCCGTCTTAAATCCTCAAGGTCTACAAGGCCCTGATCAGTTGATTTTACCGTAATCGTATCAAAACCTGCAATCGTTGCAGACGCTGGGTTCGTACCATGAGCGGAATCAGGAACGATTACCTTTGTTCGTTTCATATCACCGTTTGCTTCATGATAGGCACGGATTAGCATTAATCCGGTCCATTCTCCGTGCGCACCTGCAGCTGACTGTAATGTCACTTCATCCATGCCGGTTATTTCAATTAAATGCTCCTGCAAATCGTATAATAGCCCGAGTGCACCTTGGACAGAGCTTTCGTCCTGGAGCGGATGTACATGGGCAAACCCGTTATAACGAGCAACATTTTCATTAATTTTTGGATTGTATTTCATTGTACAAGAGCCTAATGGATAAAAACCTGAGTCTAGGCCATGGTTTCTCTTTGAAAGAGCGGTATAGTGACGCATGATATCAAGTTCAGAAACCTCTGGGAGCTCAGCTTCTTCTTCCCGTAAATAACCCTCCGGAAGAAGACTGGCCAAATCTAATTCTTGTACATCCATTTCAGGGAGACTGTATCCAATTCGGCCAGGTGTACTAGATTCAAAAATGAGTGCTTGATCTTGATTATGCATGCAAATCCCCCAATTCTCTCACAAAAATATCGATTTCTTCCTTCGTCCTTTGTTCTGTTACCGCAATCAGCATATGGTTAGCAAGCTCTGAATAGTCACGTCCTAAATCATAGCCGCCGATGATTCCATTTTGTAACAGTTTTTGATTTACTTCCTTCACTGGCTTGTTTAATTTGACGACAAATTCATTGAAGGAATGACCATCATAAACGATTTCAAAACCAGCTTCTTTAAAAGCAGTTTTTGCATAGTGAGCCTTCTGCAAATTAGCGGCAGCCATTTCACGGACACCTTTTTTACCAAGGGCTGTCATCGCAACTGATGCTGCAAGAGCGTTTAGCGCTTGATTAGAACAAATATTGGATGTCGCTTTTTCACGCCGGATATGTTGCTCACGCGCTTGAAGCGTTAAAACAAATCCACGGCGGCCTTGATCATCTACTGTCTGTCCAACAAGACGACCTGGTACTTTTCTCATTAATTTATTCGTGACAGCAAAATACCCGCAGTGCGGTCCGCCAAATGCAGTTGGGATTCCGAACGGCTGCGCATCGCCAGTCACAATATCAGCTCCAAATTTTCCTGGAGGCGTTAATAAACCTAGCGATAATGGATTGCTGTTGACAACAAACAACCCCTTACTAGCATGAGTGATTTCTTCCACTTCTTTTAACGGCTCGATTCTGCCAAAGAAGTTTGGATATTGGACGATTACCGCTGCCACATCATCATTTACTAACCCTTTTAATGCTTCAACATCAGTTATGCCGTTCTTTACAGGTACTTCTACTACTTCTAGGTACTGTCCTTTGGCATATGTTTTAAGAACGTCACGATACTCCGGATGGACGGCGCTTGAAACAAGAATGGTTTTCCGCTTAGTATGACCGGCACTTAGCATCGCTGCTTCAGCAAGAGCTGTTCCGCCATCGTACATCGAGGAATTGGCTACATCCATTCCTGTTAATTCACAAATCATCGTTTGGAATTCAAAAATCGCTTGCAGCTCCCCTTGAGAAATTTCCGGCTGATAAGGCGTGTAAGCTGTATAAAATTCAGAACGAGAGATAACATGATCCACGATAACAGGCATGTAATGGTCATAAACACCTGCACCTAGAAAAGATACATTTCGTTTAAGGTCGGCATTGCGGTCTGCTAAAAGAAAAAGTTCTTTCATTAGCGCGGTCTCAGACTTCGCCGCTTTAATATTATACTCACCCTTGAATCTTACTTTCTCAGGAATATCGCTAAACAGCTCATCAATTGAAGAAACACCAATCGTTTCAAGCATTGCCCTCTTATCTTCTTCAGTCATAGGTAAATAGCGATGTTTCATAAACCTAACTCCCTTCATGTTTTACTTTTCTCTTTTATAAAAAGGTGTTGGAACTACTGCAGCTTTTACACGTTTGCCGCGAATTTCCACTTCGATCTCAGTATCAAGGCCTGCAAATTCAGTTTTAATTAGTACAAGACCAATATTTCTCTTTGATGTAGGTGGCTGCGTGCCAGTTGTTACTTCACCAATCAGCTCATCACCTTTATAAACAGGGTAACCGTGACGAGGAATTCCGCGGTCAATCATTTCGATTCCAACCAATTTTCTCGATAAACCATTTTCCTTTTGCTGTTTTAGTGCATGTTTCCCAATAAAATCAGCTTCTTTATTTAATTTCACCGCAAAGCCAATCCCTGCTTCAAGCGGAGAAATTTCTGGTGAAAGCTCCTGTCCGTAAAGGGCTAGATTTGCTTCAAATCTTAGCGTGTCGCGCGCTCCCAACCCAACCGGCACGACGCCGTCTTCTTCTCCTGCAGTTAGAATTGCTCTCCAAATTTCAACAACATAACTTGCATCACAATAAACCTCAAAGCCATCTTCACCGGTATAACCCGTCCTTGAAACAAGTGTCTTTTTACCATTTATGATTACTTCTTGTTGAAATTTGAAAAAGCCGATTTCACTTAAATTGGTGTCAGTAAGCTTTTGCAATGTTGTTTCAGCAAGCGGTCCTTGAAGAGCGAGCTGAGCTGTTTTCTCTGACAGGTTTACAATGCTGACATCACCTTCTAAATGCTCTTCCATCCATTTGTAATCCTTTTCAATATTGGATGCGTTTACAACAAGCAGATAATGGTTGTCATCGATTTTATAAACAAGGAGGTCGTCGACTGTACCGCCGTCATTATAGCACATCGCTGTGTATTGAGCCCCGCCGTTTTTTATTCTAGATATGTCATTGGTCATCATTTTTTGCAAGTAGCTTAAGCTGTCAGGACCTTTTACTTCTACTTCTCCCATATGTGAAACATCGAATAAGCCAGCACGGGTACGAACAGCTTCATGTTCTTCCTTTATGCTTGAAAATTGGACTGGCAGCTCCCAGCCTCCGAAATCAATCGTTTTTCCACCGTATTCCTTATACACTTCAAAAAGCGGCGTACGTTTTAATTCAGTCACGATAAATCCCCCTTCGATTTTCTAATTCTTGAATTATTTGTAAGAGGCCGAAATAGGACAAGCAAAAAAGGACAGAAACCTCCCTTGAAAGATAAGAAGGTCTCTGTCCTTGCACCTGAAAGTTTACCTAAAACGGCTTTCCCCTTTGGTGGCTCACATCAACGGTGAGCACTCTCCAGAGCTGCGTCAAACAAGAGTTCTTTTGCCTGAGAGATTCACATCATCTGCTTGCTCCTTCGGCGCTACAAAGGTAGTCTCTCCCCTTGTTGTCATTCGCATTTATAATATTATCCAATTTGGTCATACTAAATTATACTTCTAATTTAAATTTCCTTATTAAAATATTTTAAACTTTCAAAGCTATTATCATCCTACCATTAAAACAATACATTGGGCAATATCTTTTGTATCAAAGGGAGCTGAAATAATGTCAGTCGAAATTGAATTTGATTCCTCTTGGCAGGATGATTTTTTACATAGGATTGAGAATGATGGTCCATGGGGGAATTGGGAGCTTTTTAAACTAGCAATCGGCGTCGAAAACCATCTTGTCATCCCAGAGTTCGAGGGCTTAATGGCCCCAAGTCATTTGTCTAATTTAACCCCGCTCCCCCACCAGCTCGAAACGGCTAAACAGGTAATTGAAAACATGAATGGAAAAGCAATTCTAGCTGATGAGGTTGGACTAGGAAAGACCATTGAAGCTGGATTAATTTTAAAAGAATACATGATTCGCGGACTAGTGAAAAAAGTGTTAATTCTCGTTCCGGCCTCGTTAGTTACACAATGGGCGATTGAATTAAACAGCAAGTTTTTTATCCCAGCGATTACCCAAAGAAAAAGCTATGTTTGGGAACAATGTGATATTGTTGTTTCGTCCATCGATACAGCCAAGCGTAATCCTCACAGAGAGATCATCTACAAGCAGGATTACGATTTAATTATCATTGATGAAGCCCATAAGCTGAAAAATAATAAAACGAAAAACTACGAGTTTGTTCAAAACCTAAAAAAGAAATTTTGTTTATTATTAACGGCAACACCCATTCAAAATCGAATTGAAGAAATTTTTAACCTTGTCTCCCTGTTAAAACCGGGTCATTTAGGCAGTGAGTCTAGCTTTTATGAAAAATATAAACGCGATGCAAGGTCGTTAAATGATGATGAGCATTTAAAGGAATTAGTGAACAAAGTCATGATTCGGAACCGGCGTGCCGATACGGGCATTGAATGGACAAAAAGGCATGTTGAAACCATTCCAATTGAATTTTCAGCAGCTGAGAAGGATTTATATGAATCGATAACTGCTCTTAAAAGTGAGGGTGATTGGTTGCAGACAAGTTCTTTCTCAGTGATGACATTGCAGCGCGAAGCCTGCAGCAGCAGGGAAGCTGTTTTTTATACACTTAAGAATATGCTCCAGAAGAAAGAGAATCCGACACCAGCCTTTGAGAATCAAATCCAATACCTGATTAAAAAAGTCGAAGCCGTCGGGCAAAATTCGAAGGCGGAAAAAGCGCTTGAATTGATTCAAAAGGTAAATGATAAGGTTATTATTTTCACTGAATATCGCGCCACGCAGATGTACCTGCAATGGTATTTAAAGCAGCACGGCATCTCCTCCGTCCCCTTCCGCGGCGGGTTTAAGCGAGGCAAAAAGGATTGGATGCGGGAATTATTTCAAAAGCATGCCCAGGTTCTGATTGCGACTGAAGCAGGCGGCGAAGGAATTAATCTGCAATTTTGCAACCATATAATTAACTTTGATTTACCGTGGAATCCGATGCGACTTGAACAGAGAATTGGAAGGATTCATCGTCTTGGCCAAGAAAAGGACGTCATGATTTATAATTTTGCGATTAAAAATACTGTCGAAGAACATATCTTAAAGCTTCTATATGAAAAAATTGAGTTATTTGAGCGGGTCGTCGGCGAGCTTGATGATATCTTAACAAAGCTGGAATTCGGCAATATCGAGGATCATTTAATCGATATTTTCGGTCAGTCCGCGTCAGAAGGCGAGATGAGAATTAAAATGGAAAACCTATCATCCATGATTGAGTTTGCAGAAGAAATGAAGAAAGGTGATTCACATGCAGCAGCAGGAAATTCATAATTTTCTTTTAAACTATTTTCAGGCAAATGAATGCCCGATCCTTGAAAACCACCTAGGATTTATAACTGTACAGTTGACCATCGAACTTGATAAAGAACTCATGAACCGGCCATTTTACTGGCATTATTTAGAGAAAACCGGCGGGGTGCCGAATCCGATGATTCTTACTTTTATTACCAACAAGGAGGCAGCTCCCGAGAAATTAAAAGGTGAAATCATTCATTTTGGATCACCAAGGCTGCATCAAATTTTTAGTTCGACAAAAAATTTATCACGGTACATTCGTCTATATGAAAACCATCCGTATCATAATAGTCAAACCCCTTTGTTGCCATGGCTTTGTATGAATTTAAAAATTTCTTATCAATGTGACCGGAAGCGCGATGTTTTTAAGTCCATTGGCCTTCAGCTGATTAATGGACAAATGGTCGAAAACTTCCATGACCGCCTGCAGCAAATAACGCTGACACCAAAAATACCGGATTATTCCTTTACCCTATCCCCGCTAGTAAAGCCAAAAAGCGGGATGTCGCGAATTGAAAAATATCTTCGATCGGTAATTGAAAGCGAAGAACATTCATGGGCCGAGGAAGCAAGAATGCGCTGGAATCAAGATTTGCGGCTATTAGATCATTTTTATGAAGATATAGAAGAAGAAAATGAGAGCTATGAAACAGAAAAAAAAGCTCTCCAGGAACAATACGAACCCAAAATCAACATCTCCTTCATCAACGGCGGACTCTTTTATTTAACAGAAAAAGCCATATAAACGATTAGGGTGTCAGGCACCATGTGAATTTTTCACATGGTGCCTGACATCTTTTGTCCATTTTTTGACAATAGCAAAAATAAAAAATAAAATAAATTAAATTTAAGGAAGGAAAAGGTGGAATGTTGTCGAATATATGCAGAGACAAAATAAAAAGGTGGTGTTACTCATTGTTAGTGCAATTGAAATATTAGCAAATCGGATTGTAACAGATGCAGCACGGAACCAGGCGACAGATATTCATATCGTTCCAAGAAAGAAAGACACACTCGTTCAGATCCGTTTAACGAACAAACTTATTCCCCGGCTATCCCTTCCTAAAGATGAATGCGACAGATTAATCTCACATTTTAAATTCACAGCCAATATGGATATCGGAGAGAGACGACGCCCGCAAAGCGGCGCAATTTTTTGTGAAGTAGACGGACAATTAATGGGTCTTAGACTTTCAACACTGCCATCAAACAACAGAGAAAGCCTTGTGATAAGGCTTTTACCTCAACAAGAACAGATTCCTTTTCATCAGCTCTCATTATTCCCTGCAATGACACGAAAACTGCTAGCTCTTCTCAAACACGCACATGGATTAATTATATTCACCGGGCCAACAGGCAGCGGCAAGACTACAACGCTCTATTCCCTATTAAACGAAACGGCCCACTTATTTCATCGTAATGTCATTACACTTGAAGATCCTATCGAAAAAAACTATGACTCTGTCCTGCAAGTTCAAGTGAACGAAAAAGCGGGGGTTACTTATGCTGCCGGCCTGAAGGCGATTCTTCGCCATGATCCTGACATTATCATGGTGGGTGAAATCAGGGATGCAGAGACTGCGAAAATAGCCGTCCGTGCGGCGCTCACCGGGCATTTGGTGCTTTCAACGATGCATACCCGAGATGCTAAAGGAGCTGTATATCGTCTCCGTGAATTTGGTGTGAATTGGTTAGAGGTCGAGCAGACATTAATCGCCGTTACCGCCCAAAGATTAGTAGAACTTACCTGCCCTTTTTGTAATGGCGAGTGTACGCCATTTTGTTATTCTTACGGCAGATGGAAAAGGGCCAGTGTGTTTGAGCTTTTATCCGGCAGAAATTTAAATGCCGCCATGAAGGCAGCAAAGGGCGAACAAATTGAAACACATTACCGTACGATTAAAGACGTGATTAACAAGGGAATCGCTCTCGGATACATCCAGGAGTCCGAATATGAACGGCTGGTGTATGATGATGAAACGTCCTAAATGGACTGTAAATGAACAAGCACGTTTCTTGAAAAGAACAGGTGAATTACTAGCCAGGGGATATCCAATTGCGGAAGCAATTGAGTCCATAGCATTACAATTACCGACTAAACGAAAGGAGGAATTAAATGGTTGTTTAGTAGAGTTGAGAAATGGCTTACCGTTTCATGATGTCTTAAGCAATCTCAGTTTTCACAAAGACTTAATTGGTTATGTTTATTTCGCTGAGCAGCATGGCAGTTTCGCCGATGCCTTACTTGAAGGCAGCGAACTCGCGTTATTAAAGGATAAGGATTTACGGAAACTGTTAAAATTACTTCAATATCCATTACTGCTTATTACAATTACCGGCTTTCTATTTGTATTTGTCGAAAACACATTGCTGCCAAAGTTTACAAGCCTTTTTTCATCCCTTGGTCTTGAAGCCAATTTTTTCACGAAGGTGATTTATGCTTTTGATCAATATTTCCCCATTATGATTGGGTCTGTGCTGATTATCCTTTTAATAGGGGTATTCTATTATTTGCTTGTATTTCGTAAGCTCTCCGTTCTAAAGCAAAGGTCACAGCTCGTTCGCATTCCAATTGTCGGCAAGATCCTCAAATTATTGTTTACCCACTACTTTTCCATTCAACTAAGCTTCCTATTATCCGGTGGAATATCCGTCTCTGAAGCCCTGCTGCTTTTTGAAAAAAACAAAAGACAACCTTTTTACAGCGGGCTGGCACAGGAAATAAAATATAAACTCTTGACCGGAGAAAAGTTGGAAACCATTCTCGGAAATTTTTCATTTTTCGAAAGAGAATTTCCAATGATTGTTAAACACGGTCAGGAAAATGGAAAATTAGAACAGGAGTTGTTATTTTTCAGCAAACACTGTGTAACAAATATGGAGGATATGATTGAAAGAAGCTTCAAAACCATCCAGCCGATTCTTTATCTCTTTATTGGATTTCTGGTCGTCTCGATGTATTTAGCAATCCTATTACCTATGTTTCACCTGCTTGATGGCATATAAAAAATGGAGGTTTCAAAAATGAACGTTAAATTGAGAAACAATGAAAAAGGGTTCACTTTAATCGAAATGATGATTGTCATGCTCGTCATTTCTGTTTTGTTAATTGTTACGATTCCGAATGTCGCCAAACATAATTCCAATATCAACAATAAAGGCTGCCAGGCATATGTGAAAATGGTTCAAGCCGAAGTCCAAGCATATGGGATGGATAATAATAATAAAGTGCCGACACTTGCGGAACTTAAAACTGCTGAATATTTAAAGGATGATGCAAAAGGCTGCCCAAACGGCCTGGAAATTGCCATTGATTCACAAGGAAACGTCACAGCTGTTGAAAAAACCAACTAACCGAAAATGAACAATCATCAAAAAGGGTTCACCTTAATTGAGTCACTAGTGGTTCTCTCGGTATTTATGATTATTTCCTCGGTTACTGTCTTCTCTCTAAAGCCGCAGCAGCCCATGATTGAAGAGGAGGCATTTATAACCCAACTGAAAGCGGACCTATACTATGCGCAAAACTATGCGATATCCCATCAGCATGAAGTATCGGTCGTATTTATGCCTAGTCAATTTAAGTATTATATGTATTTGCGAACGGATATTCCGCCATTTATCGTGAGAAATTACTCAACAAATATTTATGTTAAAGAAGGTTCCCTTACGTTTTATTTCAAATTCCTAATCGATGGAAATGTAAACAAGTTTGGCACCCTCCTTATCCAAACTAAGAGGAAAGATTATAGGTTAACCGTTTTGATCGGAAAGGGACGGTTCTATGTTGCGGAACAATAAAGGCTTCTTTTTACTTGAGTTACTGTTGTCTTTATCAGCATTATTAATGCTCAGTTTATTTTTGCTGCCGTTGTTGATGGATTTAAAGGGTCAATCACGGCAGCTTGGAGTCGAAAATAAGGCACGGCAGCTCATGTATGAAGAACTGCAGGCAAAATTAATCGCTAATCCAACCTTTACTAATTACACATTTGTTGAAAATGGTGTCGAGTACAAAATCATTTGGAAAGATTCTCTTACAGCTGGTCAAAAGGAGGTGTGCGTAAGAGTTGAAAGAAATTCCTTTCTTCCACAAATCGAAATATGCAGTGTGCTCGAATGAAAAAGCTTTTACGCTTCTCGAGGTGCTGTTTGCATTTTCAATTTTTACAATCATTATTTTCTTAATAACACCAGTTTTTCAAATTATCCTGAACAATAAGGGATCTCAGGCACAATTACAGGCAATGGAGTGGCAAGTTTTTTGTAGTCAAATAAAAAAAGAAATTCGCCTTTCTAACCGTGCTGAGGTCATATCAGGCCGGTTAATCTTAACAAAGGACACAGAAACCGTCCAATATGAACAATACGGTTCGAACCTGAGGAGACGTGTGAATTCCACTGGCCATGAAGTTATCCTCCAAAACGTTTCCCGATACTCCTTCACAATTTTAAATAATGCAGTTAAAGTGGTTGTTACGGATCTTTGGGGTAAAGAATATTCAGTTATCATATATCCGTTAATCAACTGGAATGCAGTCACATGAAAAATAATCAGCAAGGGTTTACCTATCCGCTTACATTGTGCTTACTATTCCTGTTTATCATGTTTTTCTCGATGCACATTGAACGATTGCAAACCGAAAGAATGTTGGCACATGAAACAGCCGCTATCTTACAACAGGAATATTATTTCCTCTCATCCGTTAAGAAAATTGAAGTGATATTTCAATCTGGCGGCAGCATCCCTTCTAAGGGCACTATTATCTATCTAAATGGAACAATGAACTACCAGGCAGAGACCCCGTCTGGATATGTTCAGAAAGTTATTTTTACCCTCCGCACTAAGGAGGAGGAATCTATAATCGGTCGAGGCTTTTTTGACACAAGAACCAAAAAATTAATTAAATGGGTAGAATAAGGATAAACTACATGGACATACTATTAGTTGAATAAAAAGGCAGGTGTGTCCGTGAAAACAAATGATTATGTAAAATACATGACGCAAACGATTGTTAAATACGCCGATCAGCCAAAAGAAGAACGAAAACGGCTCCGCTCAGAACGAAAACAAGCTAGAGCATCTTTTTGGTACCGCTGGTTCGGAATTCTACCCTATATCCTTTATACCGAAGTAAAGAAAAAACGTAAGCTTTAAGGAAGCGAATAAGGGCATTCGCTTCCTTTTTTATTTAATACACAAAAATAACTATTGACAAGCTACAAGTGTTATGAAAGCACAGCAATTTATAATGTTTTTACAATATAAAGACCGTAATTGTGAACATTTTCTAAACATATAGTGTTAACATTGTTAACTTCATTCCCTTGTTGTTATGGCTGTATTATAATGGAATAAATTATGGGGGTCCGAGGTGAACAGAGATGGAACAAACATTAAAAATAACAAACGTTTTGTCAGATCCAACACGATACTACATTTATCAATACATTACCAAACGACATCGAGAAGTCACCGTTCAAGAAGTTGCAGATAATTTTAATATTCATCCGAATGTTGCCAGACTGCATTTATCGAAGCTTGAGGATGTTAATATGTTAGCATCTGAAACGAAGAAAACGGGTAAAGGCGGCAGACCAAGCCGATTATATCGTTTATCCGACGATGTCATACAACTTCATTTTCCATTCCGTGACTATATGCTTTTATCAAAAGTGGCGATCGAAACGATGATATCACTTGGGGAAGCTGGGAAACAAGCACTTTTCTTAACAGGAAAACGGTTTGGAGCCGAGGTGATTGAGCAGGAAATGGCAAAAAAATCACTTGGTGAGGAATTAGAATTTGATCAAAAGCTAACAATATTGAAAAGTGCTGCAACACTTGCCGGTTTTTATCCTGAATTTGAAGCAAATGGTGACAAGACTAAAATCTACTTCCAAATATTCAATTGTCCATTTAAAGAATTGGCCGTGGAACATTCGGAAACTGTTTGCAGTATGCACCATGAATTTCTAAAGGGAATGTTTGGCGCCCTGTTTGACTCCGTTGAGTTGATAGAAAAGGCAAACATGATTACAGGTTGTGATACTTGCTCATATCAAGCACTTGTAACAAACTAATTCGAAACCATTATTTACATTACACCTCCTTTTACTTTATAATATTGTAATGATGGTATCGAAGGGGTAAAAGGAGGGATACATATGGATCGCATGTTCAGAGTATGTGGTTTCTGGACGGGCATTTTTACCGTTATGTTTTATCTAGGTGATATGGATAAGACTGCAATGCTGTTCTTAGCCCAAACTGGATTCTTTGTTCTGCTTAGCTATCTTAAACTTTCTGAGCGTATGTATTTGTACGTGTTCGGAGCATATTTAACTGTTTTCTTCGCAGGCTTCACTTATTGGACTACGTTCATGATGCCGCTTGGCGGAGGGCTATAAGAAAGAAAAATGCCGGAGTTTAACTCCGGCATTTTTCTTTCTAGCCAGTGAACACGTCAGTTTCACTTAATTCAAGACCTTTTTGTTGAATAATGATGTGAAAATAAGAACTAATCCCAGTGGGCATAATTAAACTGCGAATTGCCCGGTTGCGCTTGCTAACCATTGAAAAAGGATTCGGATCATAATGATTTTCTAAATCCTTCAAGATACCTGCTTTCAATAAAAATTCATCCTGCCTTAGCTTTGTTACCAACTTCAAATTTACTTGCTCGCCTTTTTGAATCAGACAATCAAAATGGATGTGGGTAGTAATGTCCATTTCTCCCGGACTTTCAAGGATATTTCCCATCATTTTATGTTGATAATATCCTCTTAAGCTCCCTTTTGCTCTTAGCGGGTTCTTCCACTCCTCGTTTGTATAGCCATAATCTGCTGTTACAACTATTCCCTTTGTCAATGTCTTCGATATCTCTTGGATCATCTCCACCATTGCCAAGGGAATCTCAATCCGTTGCCCTTCTACTAATTCGATTTTACTTTCTTCCATAAAAGAAATAATCGCTGGATTTATTAATCGAATGGTCTGCTCAACCAATTCTTCTTTTTGACAACCAACCATCACTTCAAAAAGTTGACCATTAACCATTTCAACGACATGGACAGGGAGCGCGTCGAAAAGCTCGTTTGAAAAGATGACACCCTCAAATGCCCTTAATTCATCAAGCCGCTCTACTTGGGCAACCGAATAGTCGGGCATTAGTAATTCCCTTTGTAACTTTCGATGATAAGGACTAGCCTCAACCATAATATATTGTAAGGGGGTATTTATTGATTCATGCCACTCCTGTAAAAAAGCCTTGGCAAATCGGCCATTCCCACCGCCAATTTCGCAAAAGACTGGTGACAAGTTTGTTTTTTCACAAAAGGATGAAAACCATTTTGCAATTAATCTGCCGTAAACATCAGAAATATTGCTAGTTGTAATAAAATCTCCCTGCCGGCCGACCTTTTGTTTCTCTTTCATATAATAGCCATATTCGTGATGATAAAGGACGGCCCCTATATAATCAGCGTAGGAAATTAACTTCGTTGGTGAATTTGAGATTAAAGTTTGTAAATAGTTAATCATGATAACTCCTTTTTATGTTAACACTATTGACATAGTGTTAACTTTATTATATTGTTAGGATAGTAGCTTAACAATATCCCCTCCCATTATTTGAAAAAGAACATCCCCCAGAAAAGCCCTTCTCTTAACTGAGAAGGGCTTTTCTTTTTTGTGGTGTCTAGGTCAGCACCAGGGCGCTTCCGCATTTCTTAAAATTAGAATTTATATCATTGAACTTTGAGAATTGTCTAGCTCCAGCGCCCTAGCGGCTAATGTCCTTCGCTCTCCGCCCTACGATAAGTCAACATCGGATCGCTCCGCTCTCCGTGTTTCCTTTATCTCAGTTGGAGCGCTCCAGGCCATACGCCGCTGACCAGGGCGCTTCCGCATTTCTTAAAACCCATTCAAAAATGGGTTACTGTCCATTTCATCACCAATTGTTGTTACTGGACCATGGCCAGATAAGACATAGGTGTCCTCTGGTAAGGTTAACAACTTGTCATGAATGCTTTTGATCAGCTGTGAGTGATTCCCTCCAGGAAGGTCAGTACGGCCGATACTGCCTTGAAATAAGGCGTCACCAGAGATTACAAACCCTTCCTTCTCGAAATAATAAGAAATACTTCCTGGCGAATGACCAGGGGTATGAAAAACGCTGAAAGCAAAATCATTGATTTCCATAGCCCCTTCGTTTTTAATGATATGATCGGCGTCACTAACCTTAATTGAATTCTGATACATAAACAATTGTGAACCGTTTAACGCTGGGTCACCTAACCATTTTTCTTCTTGTTTGTGAATATAAACGGGTATCTGATAAGCATTTCTAACCTCTGTAACTGCTCCAATATGATCGAAATGTGCATGTGTTAAAAAAATTGCACTAGGCTTTAATTTTCTTTGATTCAGCAATTGAATCAGTTTTTTCCCTTCACTGCCGGGATCGAAAATCAAACAGGAGCGATCAGGATTTTCTACTATGTAACAATTGGTTTGTAAACTGCCTAAAGGAACTTGCTGCCATTTCATTTAAAGGACCTCCATTACAAATTGCGATACCCTCATTTTACACCATATAACAAGCGGAGTGAAAGCAGTGTTATTCTTTTAGTGCGTTTTTGCCCTCGACAAATGCCAGAAAAAAATATAAAATAGGATTCGAATGTATATAATATAGTTACATAATTTTTTTGAACATGTTAGGCTCTAGCCTGCTTATACTAAAAAGGGGGATTTACTTATGGGTTTAGTTATTATTTTTGCGATTGTAACCGTGCTTGCCGCCTATGCTGGATTTAGCGCACTAAAGAACAAAAACCTCTTAGGCGCATTTTGGGGAGTGGCTTCATTCTTGGTTTTTGGCTGGTTTACCGTTATGACAATTTTTAAATCTGGATTCCCAACTGGTACGCATTAAAAAAGACTGTCCTTGACAGTCTTTTTTATTTTTTTATCAACTCATATATTTTCTTGGCATTTAGATCGATGATTTTTTCGAAACGATTGCCATAAAGAAGCGCCTCTCCAGACGGAGAAAAACTGATTGGCTCATTTTCCATGCCAGCCATTATCAATGTCGGGTGTGACCCCTTCTTAAGATTATAAAGCATGAGTTCAAAGCCAGCCGAGTAGGAATCCGCTTCCCCGCTTTTTACAGGCATGAAGGAGATAAATTGCTTCTTGTGTTCATTATAGTCATAAAAGGGAACTAACCAATCTGAAAACTTAGTAAGCTGCGGCTGAGAAAATGAAAAGTATTCCTTTAGATCCTTATCAAAAAAAGAATACACAGCATTCGTTCGATCTTGTTCATTAACTGTAACAGTCATTAGTTTACCGTGAAACGTTGTAAATTGTAATACTTGGTTAAATAGCGTTTGTTCGAATCCCTTCTCTAAATCCCTTACAATTAGCGGGGCAAATAAAGTAGGATTATCCTCGTCCCAATCTAAAAACGCAATCTTTCTCTCATCCATCCACCTAATAAAAGGCTGCGGTATCGATAGCTCCGTCATTTTTAATTTATTCATGTCCAGCAATGCTATTTGAAAGGTCCAGTCTTCATTAAAAGTTGATACTAGTACTTGTTCTTCATTATATGGATTCCACTCGAATGCAAGTTCATAAGATGGGATTGATTCCCTTATTTTTTCAGTACCCTTTGTATCAATAATGGTGATTAATCCTTCGTAGGATGAAGGTGATGAATGGATCAATATATACTTTTTCGAGGGACTGATTTGTACGTTGACAATTGGGTGTTCCGTTTTATATATTAATTCACTTTTACCTGTTTGTAGATGATAGCGAAAGACATTTGATGTCTGTTCCAGGTTGGTGATGTATACAATCTCATCCTCTGAAAGCCAGCCGCCAAGCCGGTCAAATTCTCCTTCGGGAACGGAAATAGGTAATTTCCATTCACTTCCGACTGAAAGCGTGGATCTTGGCTGTTCATTTTTCACAGGAATTTTTGGTTTCGGCTGTTCTTTACTTGTACACGCACCTAAAAGGAGAGTCAAGAAAACGAGAATAAAAATAAACTTTCCATACGATAACCTGTTCAACTTAAACCAATTGCCCCCTCCCTATATACTTCACAAATGTTAATACGTTTTTTTGACAAAAATGTTTCATGGTTTTCAAAACATTTGAATAAATAGGAAAAAAGCCGTAGAATACCGGCTTTTTTCCTATTTAACCTATCGATTTAATTTATTCTTAATCAGCCAGGCAGCGCCAAGCACACCAGCGTCATTTCCTAATGTAGCCAGGGCAAGCTTTGTAGAATCTCGAACCGCTGAAAAGGCAAACTTAGCAAAGTTTTCATTCACAGCATCTAATAAAATGGATCCTGCTTTTGAAACCCCGCCGCCTAAAACAATTTTATCCGGATTAAGCGTATTCGCAATACTCGCCAAGACAAAGCCCAAATGGAAGGTAACTTCTTTTAAGATCTTATTTGCCAAAGCATCACCATTTTCAGCTGATTCAAACACATCTTTAGAAGTAATTTTGCCATTTGCAGCAAGCCTTTCAGCAAGTTCTCCTTTTGCTTCACCTTTTAAGAGTTCCTCATTCGCTAGACGAACAATCCCCGTTGCAGAAGCCACCGTTTCTAGGCAGCCTGTTTTACCACAATTGCATGGTGCACCACCATCAGGGATGACCGTAATGTGACCTATTTCTCCAGCTGCACCGTTCTTGCCTTGGACAATACTTCCATTAGCAATCACACCGCCGCCAACACCAGTTCCGAGGGTAACACAAACAAGGTTCTTCGCTCCATTTCCGGCACCTTGCCACATCTCACCCAATGCAGCGCAGTTAGCATCATTTTCAACCGCAGCTGGCAAAGAGGCAGCCGCTTCAATACTCTCCTTAAGAGGATAGTTATCCTGCCAGCCTAGATTCACCACATTTAAAATAATCCCTGTTTCATAGTCTACTGGTCCGGGTGCCCCCATACCGATTCCTAATAAGTTGTCTTTCGATTCACCTAGTTCATTCATTTTTTCATTTATGGCTTTAGCAATATTAGTCGTTATGTTCTGACCTTCATTCGAATTATCAGTGGGTATTTCCCATTTATGAATGATATCACCATCCATTGTAATAAAGGCTATTTTCGTTGTCGTCCCGCCCAAGTCAACGCCTGCAATCCATTGATTTGCCAATTTATTCACCTATCTTTGCTTTTCTTTTTGTATTTGGATTTCATGTCTTAAAATTAATAATGCTGTTTGAAATTCACGTGTTTCGATCAACTGTGATTGATAGAGCTCTTTAAGCTCTGTTTCCATTAATTCAAGGTCTGCAACTCGATCACCTATGTAAATAATCGTTCCAAATTGCTTTAAAAATTGCTGAATTTCATAAACCGTTTTCATTCTGTGGCCCCCCCTGCATTTGAAGTAATTGATTAATTTCGTGGACTAAATCTTCATATTCCTTTTGCTTTGGTTTTAATTTTGCTGCCTTTTCTGCATTAACTTTTGCCTGTTCAAAATCCTTTTGTTCATAGTTAATAATCGATAGATTAAAATAGGCTTCATCAAAATTGGGGTCTAGCTGGATTGCCTTCTGTAAATGCATCTTAGCTTCAGAGAGCATCCCCTTTTTAATTTCCGAAAAGGATAAAAGAAAATAGGTTTTCTCAGACAGATTCGTTGAGCTCTCCTCAAATTCCTTTAAGATCCTGTAGGCCTGGTCATAATTATTTTGTTTAATATACTCTTGGGCCATTTGTAGATTTGAAGTTTCATCCTGCGATTTTACAACCGAACTAAATCCATATGATAATGCACCCCAAACAATTGCAACCGAGCCAATTAAAAAGGTTAATTGTAACCAAAGCTTGTTTTTTTTCGGAAAGTGGACTATACCACCAGCGAGGAATCCTCCAGCCAATCCGCCTAGATGTGCGGCACTATCGATTCCTGTTACTGAGAAACTTACAATCAAGTTAATTCCAAGAACAATGATTAAATTCATTCCCAATGTCCTTGAAAATAATTTTGGATAAATCATACCAAAATATAATAACGCACCGAAACAGCCGTAGATGGCACCACTTGCTCCGACTGATAGGGAACTAAAGATAAAACTGGCAATACAACCCGCGACACCTGCAAATAAGTAAATAAATAGGAAACGAACATTACCAAATATTTTTTCGACCGTCGTACCAAGAAAATACAATACCAAGGTATTCATTGCCAAATGCAAAAATCCACTATGCAAGAAAATAGGAGTGATGAACCTCCACCATTCTCCCATATAAATTAAATGGTTAACCTTTGCTCCGTATTTAATAAGGGTAGAGTTATTGGTACTCCCGCCGTGTATTTCTAGCCAGAAAAACATAACAAGCTGGATAGCTATGAATACATATGTAAAAATAGGCTTGCTATTCATCAGAATAGCTCTTTCGGTTTTAACCTTTTTTATCGCATGTTCCAGCGTTGCTTTCTTTAATGATTCAACTTCCTGTTCAGAATAATCGTCAGAAATCGGAAAGTGAATCACTTTCCCGAGCCTTGTGGAAAGCTGCTGAAAACCAGTGTCAAACACTTCCTTTGCTAAAAGAAACGAACTGACCGTTGTTTTATTTCCTTCCGGATGGACATATGGTGCTGCCAGACGATATTCATATTCATCAACAGGTGGAAATTGGCTTATGTAAATATTAATAATATTTAACTCCGGGCGGCCAATTTGCCTGCGGACCTTTTCCCCATTGGAAGCAGTAAATTGGATATCTCTTTGCATCGCATTACTCCAATCTAAGTTATGGAGCAGCATGCGAATAATTGGTGCTTTCTTATTTTCTATCTTTTCAAGCCATAATTCCTTTTGATTTTCAAATAATTGAATAATCCGATAACCGTGATCCGAGATGAAAGAATTGGCAAGTCTCCAAAAAACGTACCCTTCTTTATTACCCATATCCCCCCTACTTTCCATATAAAATGCTTGAGCCTCCATTAAACTAAAATGATATTCTAACATATATAAGGGATTTTAGTTTGCTTGCATATTCATTATAAACGAAATAAGCAGTTTTCATTAACAAAACAACTTCAAATGTTATCTTTTAGACATAAAGAAAACTCGCCGATTGGCGAGCCGTTAGGCGGTTCATGAGGCGTAGTTGCACTTATGCCTGATTGGAAAGTTATACTTTCCAATCGGCGAAAAGAACCATCTGTGGTTTTCACCAGTCAGATGGTCCTCCAAATACCGATTGCATCATTTTACGTTTTACCCCTGGGAAGCTCATTATAGAGCCAACTGTTAGCCGGCGCATCCAACTAGAACCGAGCAAGACATTGATAATTCGGTATCTGTAGCGGAATACAAAATAACCTATTGACCCAATCATTAAAATGGATGTTAACATACGAGACATTCAAATCCCTCCTACACCATATTCTGTGATAATTACCAAAGGTTTATCCGAAAAATCAAGTAAAAAAAGGATTTGAATCCTTAATTAGAATTTAATCCTTTAAAAGCTTAAATATTCTTAAACACCGGCTCCATCGTATTCTTTAAGACATTGACAGAGTTTGTGAATTTTTCACGCTCATCATCATTTAAATCAAGTTCGACGATTTTCCTAATCCCATTCCGGTTCACTACCGCAGGTACACCAATGTAAATATCTTTTTGTCCATATTCACCTTCAAGATAGGCAGAAACGGTAAGAACAGAATTTTCATTCTGCAGAATTGCTTTCGTCAATCTCACTAAACCCATGGCAATTCCATAAAAGGTTGCACCTTTTCGCTCAATAATATGGTAGGCAGCATCACGGACATTTAAAAAGAGTTGATTAAGGTCCTCTTGATTAAATCCATCCTTATTTTTTGTCCATTCAGAAATCGATAAACCTGCTATATCGGCTCGGCTCCAAACAGGAAGCTCTGTATCCCCATGTTCTCCAATAATATAGGCGTGAACATTACGGGTATCCACATCAAAATATTCCCCGAGCAAGAAGCGGAACCGGGCTGTGTCAAGAATCGTACCGGACCCAATTACGCGTTCTTTCGGAAGACCCGAAAACTTCCAAACCGCATAAGTTAATATGTCCACTGGATTGGTAGCGACAAGAAAAATGCCATCAAACCCGCTTGCCATAATCTCTTCCACAATCCCCTTAAAAATTCTTGTATTTTTCTCGACTAGATCAAGGCGTGTTTCACCGGGTTTTTGGTTGGCGCCGGCGGTTATGACAACAAGATCCGCATTGCCGCAATCAGTATTGCTGCCATACCAAATTTTTGTCCGTGACGGTGCGAAAGGAAGACCATGATTCAAATCCATTGCATCCCCTTCAGCCTTTTCTTTATTTAAATCAATTAAAACAAGTTCTTCGGTTATCCCTTGATTTAACAAAGCAAACGCATAGCTGGAACCAACAAAGCCTGTTCCAATGAGAGCAACTCTATTCACCCGCTTTAGCATGAAAACTCCTCCAATCCATTTAATACAACATATATTTTTTAGTGACTGAAAAAATTATTGAATAAACTGAAAAACTCCAATTGCCATCAATGCCGCTAAAAAGCCTGAAAGAAAATTAACCATATCATTATCCACTATTGGAAATCCTTTTATTCGGGTCGTCGGCAAATGACAATGAACTCTTTTTTCAGTTTCAATTCCACAATGGTTACACTGAAATACTTGTTGATAAAACGCACCTATCAATGTATCGATGACATTCCCGAAATAACCAAATAAAAAAATGAGCCAACAAAACAGGAAATCCAAATCGAACAACCAAAAACTAATAAGTGATATGAGAAGAGAACCAGCAAGTGCAGCTAGACTTCCTAACACACTTACAGCGCCTGATGTACCTTTTTCTATTCGTTTAAGGGTACGGATATAAATTGGATCCCTTTTGCTTAAAGACCCAATTTCTGATGCCCATGTATCAGAATTAGCACTGGCAAGGCTAACTGCAAATCCAACTAACCAGATAATATCACCAGAAACGTAATGGGTGAAACTAAATAGCCCTGCTGCCCCTCCATTTGCCAGTACTTGACGCCAATCCCTTGTTGCTCCCTTTGCTAGTTTTTCTTCAATCGTCCTTTTTTGTGAACTTTTAAATTTGGACCAAAGACTTGAAGTTAAAAAGAATGTACCAAGCAGGAACAACCCATTTACACCAAAGCCAAGAAAGACGGCCAGCCCAACTAAAACAGCCGCAACAGCACCTGATATCGTCAATGACTTTAACAAGTAACCTGCGAAGCCTGTTAAGATAATTACAGCGAAAATACTCATTGTTTCCATCATGTTGTTTGGATGATCTCAAGATTGGTAATAATTTTTGAAACGGGAATATCGTGCTTTTCGACTGGGAATTGAGGGATAATTTGCTCGCTAAATGCTAGTGATAGGGTTTTACCATAGTAATTGGTCAAATACCGGTCATAATAACCTCCACCAAACCCTAAACGATACCCTTCTCTCGTATAAGCCGCTCCAGGAACAATTAAGAGATCCATTTCTGCTGAAGGAACTTCTGTTGTCAGTTCTACAATCGGCTCCAATAACCCGTAGTATACGGATTCCAGCTGAGAGAAATCACTTAGGATTCTGAAAGATAACGTTCGCTCCTCCGGGTAACATTTTGGAACAGCCACTTGTTTTCCTAATTCCCATGCTTTACGGATAATTTGATAGGTATCTACTTCTGGCGCTTTTGAAACAGTCAATCCAACGACTTTTGCTTGTATCCAGTTTTCATCTTCAAAAAGCGAAGTTGCAATTTTATAGGAATAATCTTCATATGTGGGCTTTGAAAGCAATGCCAGTGTTTCTTTCATCTGTTTTCGAAGGGAAATTTTATCACTCATTTTAGCAGGTCTCCTTATTTTTAGGCAATAAAAAAAGCAACAGGAAGCCCTGATGCTTATTTTGTTTCGCGGTGTGCAGTTGTACGTTTTTCTCTTGGGCAATATTTTTTAAGCTCAAGACGATCTGGATTATTACGTTTATTTTTTGTTGAAATATAGTTACGATCTCCACACTCAGTGCAAGCTAATGTAATATTCACACGCATGTTTATTTCCCTCCAAACGATTAAGCTATTCAATCATACGACTTTTCTATAATATCATTTATCAAAAGGAAATGCTAGTCTGTTTTTAAAGAAAAGAAAAACCCTTTTTTGACGTACTCTAGCTGCTGGGTGGATACTTGACTGTTATCAAAGTTAAAGGGTATCAATTCTTTTTAAAAGACCTTCCTCCATTGAAATTAATTCATTTTTGTTAGTGCCCGTTATAGACCAAGTGGTCATTCTACTAGTCTCCCTTGGCTCCACTGACACTTTCATGGCGAATATACTCGCTGCAGGACCTTTGGCTAATGGCTGATACTTTAAGGAACCCCTTTGCACGGAACTCCAAATTTGATCTGTATATGCATACCATTGCGGTATTGTCGTATACTCTTTCAACCCTTCTCCATGAAATTGCCCATTAACAAGAAAAACATGGTTATTTGAATGGTGAAAAATCCTTTTATCTGTCGGTGAAATAAATGTTACGTTATCTTGTCTTATAGTCGAATAATGGTGCATCGCTAAAACTTTTATTTCTTTTTTTTGCTCGCTGTGATTACTCACATAAATATGAGCAAGCCGAATTTTCGAGTGGACTTGGTCCGGTTTAACTTTAATTACTAACTCTTCATTGTAAATGACCTTTTCTGTACAGTTTTGCAGCCAAAAGGACATGCCATTTACCCAAATCCCAGGAATAAATTGCAGTGTTTCGAATGGCTGCTGATGTTTAGGAATCTGCTGATTATTTTGTGATTCTGTTAGATTTATCATCATTTACACCTTATTTACAATTTATTTGGTGTTTCCGCTTGCTTAAACTCATTCATTCGTTTGTTTAACAGAGTATCTTCCATAACTCTGCTTGTTTCTGTAGCTATCCTGTTCCAGCCATACAAACTTTTAACAATTTGGCTTCCCCTCTTACCAATTTCCCTTGCTCTTTGGGGATTTTGCAATAAAAAGTCAATCTGTTCTAACAGACTTCCTGCATCTCCTGGGACCATCAATAATCCTGTTTGCAAATGCTTCACAATCCCTTTTATTCCGCCTGTATTGGACACAATCGTAGGTTTCCCAAGAACCATTGTTTCAAGTGCGGCAATTCCGAATGGCTCATACAAACTTGGAATGACAGCCATTTCACATCCTTCGATGAGTCCAATCCTTTGTTCATCGGTAATATAACCTATAAATGCCACAAAGTTTTCTAATTTCCAATCAACAACCTGACGCCGATAAGTCTCAAGCATAGGTCCTTTACCTGCAATAACGAAAAAATAGCTTTGACCATTCTCTTTAGAATTGAATGCCGCCTCAATAATGGTTTCAAATCCTTTTTCTTTTACAATTCTCCCAAGCGAAAAAATATACTTTCTTTGCTTTAGGCCGGGACAAATTTCTTCTGTTGTTCGTTCTGCTGTCAACGGGTCAATCCCATTCGGAATAACCGCCAACCTATCAGCTCGAGCGTTAAAAACCAAAAGGAGTTCATCCCTCATGTATTCACTGCAAACGATTAATTGATCTGCCCATGTAATTAACTGCAGCTCTTTTTCATGGATAAACAGCTGCATTTCCGTATGAATGCCATTATGGCGTCCATGTTCTGTAGCATGAATTGTCGCAAGGAGCGGAAGGGCCAGTAAATCCTTTAAAGCAATAGCAGCGGAACCGACCAGCCAGTCATGAGCGTGAATAAGGTCAAAATTTATTTCTTCTGCTAATTTTTCCACCTTAAAAGCCATTGCTAAATTAAGCCCACCTATCCAGGAAAGAAAATTATCATCCTGCTCATTAATTGGTTTGACACGATGAACATTCACACTATTACTCTTTTCAAATGATGAAAGGCTCTCATTTCCAGCTGTTACTACATGAACCTCATGACCCATTGCTGCCAAATGAACCGATAATCCGAACACGTGACGCGAAAGACCGCCAACTATATTTGGGGGATATTCCCAGCAAAGCATCAATATTTTCAATCTCCAGCTTTTTTGGTTCATGTCAACTTGTTTGGAGAATGTTTTAACCATTTTTCTCCTCCAGCAGGTTTGATTTCAGATAATAGCTATATGTGCTTACATGATCCACCCATTTTGGCGGGTGGTCCTCATATTGCTGATATTGAATGATATCCCGATGTAACTCAATCCCATTTAACAATGTCGACGCTGGGGTTTGAATGCAGTTTGACCTGAAGAGAGGAAAAAAGTTAGCATCCAATAAATGAACGCCTAATTCAGCTGTATAGCACCGATTTGGTGCCAATCCTTTAATAAACCAGTGTCCACTCTGATAGGGAACGGTAATTTCATAATAATGACGGGCATTTTTCCCATTAAAAATAATATCCGTAACATCATAAATCCGAACAACTGGAACAAGATTTTCGAACCTGCAGTTAAAAAATAGTTCAATAATTTTTTCGGGTAATTCGGATACCTCCCAGAAAAGAATCATTTTTCTAGGGGTCACAAGTTTCGCTGCAAGTTCACCCTTTAATGGAACAAACTCTGGGGGTGCTGGGCTGACCATATCCTTAATCATAGCTTCCTCCATTCTGCAAACTATCAATATATGCTATAACAAACAAAATATTCATATTAGTTGTTAATTTAATCGTATCACCAGATGGGCAGGCAGACAATAAACACAATTTGTCGGATTTTGCCGGTCCTACGTACAGATGATGTTCAGTAATAAAATTTTTATGTAGTCTAAAAAAGAAAAGAATTATATTGGATTTTCGACATTCATTTGATATTTTCATTTTTCATTTTTGACAAAGTTTTCAGCCAAAACAAAAAAAAGATGAAGCCTAAACGATCGGCTTCATCTTTCATTTATTCAATTTAACTACTAGGCATTTAAATTAATGCGTTTTCCGGTCACTAGGTATACTACATTCTCTGCGATATTGGTTGAATGGTCTGCGATTCGTTCGATAAACCTGCAAACAAACGCTAACTGGATAATCTGGTTTGTTGCGTTAGGATTTTGCGGGATAAAGCTTAGGAGCTCATGTACCAAGTCACCGAACATTTTATCTACGGCATCATCTTTATTGGCACATTTTTTAGCCAGTTCAATATCTTCGGAATAGTAGGCTGTTATTGATTCAGAAACCATTTCTAATGCTAATTCCATCATTTTTGGAATATCGATGATTTCTTTAAAGTGCTTTTCATTACCAATGTGCTCTGCCGATTTGGCAATATTTACGGCGATATCCGCCAACCGCTCCACTTCTGAAGAAACTTTTAATGCGACACTAATTTTTCTCAGATCGGTTGCCACGGGAGATTCCCTGGCAATTAATAATAATGCTTTATTGTTAATTGCATCTTCCAAATCATCGATTTCATTATCGCCTTCAATTACTTTTTTCGCCATTTTCATGTCTTGATTTAGTAAAGCAATCATTGCGTACTTAATTGCCTGTTCTGACTTATGAGCCATTTCTAAAAGCAGTTCTTTTAATTCTTTTAAATTGTTATCAAAATTAGCTCTTGTACTCATTTATGCCACCCCATCATCCGAATCTTCCTGTAATATAACCTTCAGTCCGTGAGTCTTTTGGATTTGAAAAAATAGTCGAAGTTGAATCCAGTTCAATTAATTCCCCCATTAAAAAGAAAGCAGTCTTATCGGACACACGTGATGCTTGCTGCATATTATGGGTAACAATCACAATCGTATATTTTTCTTTCAATTCTAAAATCAGTTCCTCGATTTTCAAGGTTGATATCGGGTCCAAGGCAGAAGTTGGCTCATCCATTAACAAAACATCCGGTTTTGTTGCTAAAGCTCTAGCGATACAAAGCCGCTGTTGTTGCCCTCCGGATAATCCTAAGGCAGGAGCAGTTAAGCGATCCTTTACTTCTTCCCATAAAGCGACATCCATTAGTGCTTTGATGACAAGCTCATCAAGATGTTTCTTTTTAGTGATTCCATGTACTCTCGGACCATACGCGACATTATCATAAATCGATTGTGGAAAAGGATTGCCCTTCTGAAAAACCATGCCAACATTTTTACGAAGTTCTACAAGGTCGATTTTCTCGTCTAAAATATTTTTCTCGTTAAAGTTAATTTCTCCGGTCATTTTCACCTTCGGAACCATATTAATCATCAAATTTAGTGTTTTAATAAAAGTGGATTTACCGCACCCGGACGGTCCGATAATCGCTGTTACCTCTTTTTTGTTAATCGGAAAGTTGATGTTTTTTAAGGCATGATGATCACCATACCATAAATTCAAATCCATTATATCAAATACCTGTCTTGTCAATGTCGGAGTTGACATTCTATTTCCCCCTTATCCAAACCTTCCGGAAATATATTCTTCCGTCTTTTTCACAGAAGGATTGGTGAAGATTTTTTCAGTTGCATCATATTCAACCAAATCACCGCTTAAAAAGAAGGCCGTTTTATCGGAAATTCGCGATGCCTGCTGCATATTATGAGTGACAATGATGATCGAATAATCCTTTTTCAATTCCACAATTAAATCTTCAACTTTTGCGTTAGAAATAGGGTCCAATGCCGAAGATGGTTCATCAAGAAGCATGACAGTCGGTTTCATCGCAATTGTTCGAGCGATGCAAAGCCGCTGTTGCTGCCCTCCCGAAAGTGATAAGGCGGATTTATGAAGTCTATCTTTTACTTCATCCCATAATGCCGCTTTTTGCAGACTTTCCTCAACAATTTCATCAAGCTGACTTTTCTTTTTTATTCCACTGAACTTTAAGGCATGCGTTATATTTCCATAGATGGATTTTGGAAAGGGATTCGGCTTTTGAAATACCATTCCAATTTCTTTTCGTAATGCCACGACATTTATTTGTTCTGACAAAATATTAAGGTCCTCATACATAATCTCACCTTGCGCTCTTGCACCTGGAATCAGGTCATTCATCCGATTAATGCTTCTTAAAAATGTCGACTTACCACAGCCTGAAGGTCCTATTAAAGCCGTTACAGCATTTTTTTCTATATCCATAGAAATACCGTTAACGGCACGTTTTTCACCATAAAATATTTCTAAATCATGCACATTTAAAATATGTTCCATTTGCAACGGGACGGTTGATTGTATTGTTTGTTCACCAATTTCTTTTTCCAAAAGAGTCGTAACCATCCGTTCTCACCTGCCCTTTATTTAGTTGCTGTAATTTTCTTCGTAATGATACTTCCAATCCATCTAGCTAAAAGGTTAAAGAGTAGGACTGAAATGACTAATACAGCAGCAGAACCATTCGAGACCGCTTCAACATCGGGTATTAACCCTTGTGTGTTAACAGACCAAATGTGAACGGCGAGCGTTTCAGCCGGCCTGAAAATATTTAATGGAGATTGCTCAGAAAAAGGATTCCAATTTGCATAATCAAGTCTTGGAGTTGAAAGTCCTGCTGTAAACAATAATGCTGCTGCTTCTCCAAACACACGTCCAGCTGCAAGAATGATCCCCGTTAATATCGATGGGAAAGCACTAGGTAATAAGACGGTTTTTATAGTATGCCAATGAGTAATACCTAAGGCAAGACTAGCCTCTTTCAGATCCCGAGGAACAGTCCGAATCGAATCCTCGCTCACACGTACGATAACGGGCAAATTAAAGACTGTAAGTGCTAGAGCTCCTCCTAAAATCGTATATCCCCAACCTGTTACGTTAACAAACACCAATAATCCGAACATTCCGATTACGATTGATGGCAGCGATGCTAACACTTCAATACAGGAACGAATAGTGTCTGTTAATTTTCCCGGTTTCGCATATTCCGCCATATAGATTCCCCCGCCAACGCCAAGCGGAACAGCAATAATCATGGTAAGGAGTAAGATATAAAAGGAGTTAAATAACTGGTCTCGAATTCCTCCACCCGCACGAATATTGCTTGAAGGGGTAGTTAAAAAATCCCAGGAAATGTATTTAAATCCATTGACCAAAATATAAGAGAATAATCCAACAAGTATAGAAACAATGATAATAGCAATAGCAACAAATACGCCTGTTGCAATTCGGTCAGCTGTTTTACTTTTCATTACAGCTTCCTCCTTGATGATAGATAGCGGATGAGCAGAATAAAGGCAAATGACATAACTAATAAAATTAAGCCCATCGACCATAGGGTATTATTTTCCACACTTCCGTAAGTGGTATGTCCCATATTTAATGTAATAATTGTTGTTAAAGTAGCTGATGCATCTAAAATGCTTGATGGTAAATTTCTTACGTTTCCAATGACCATTTGAACAGCTAATGCTTCCCCAAATGCCCGAGCCATCCCCAAAACAACCGCAGTCAGGAGGCCTGGAAGGGCTGCAGGAATTAGCACCTTTCGAATCGTTTGCCACCGAGTTGCACCAAGTGCGTAAGAGCCTTCTCTTAAATTTTTTGGCAAGGTGCCCATTGCATCTGTTGCAATCGAAGTGATCGTTGGCAAAATCATAACCGATAGGACAATCATCCCGGAAAGCAAACTAAAGCCTAGTCCACCCACATGTGCCCTTACAAATGGAACTAATACTGTAAGCCCGATGAATCCATAAACAACAGATGGAATTCCAACTAATAGCTCGACGACTGGCTGTAATATTTTTCTTCCCCATGAAGGAGCAATTTCCGTCATAAAGATCGCAGCGCCAATTCCTAATGGTGCCGCAATAAGCGCCGCAAGGAAGGTGACGGCAAATGAACCGAAAATAAACGGCAAGGCACCATATTCCGGACTGGCTTGATTTGTAGGATTCCAGTGTGTACTGGTTAAGAACTCAATAAGACTAACACCATTTTTAATAAATGATTGTAAACCTTTTGTGCCTAGAAAAATAGTAATGGATATGGTTGCAGATATCATGATTACGGCACATAAAATTACTAGAATTTTTCCACGTAATTCCCCGTCCATCCTATTTTTTGAGGATTTTGTCAATCTTTCCTTTGCAGGAATAATCTTTTCCATAATGCACCAAACACCCCTAAAATACGTCATAATAGGGT
Source organism: Neobacillus vireti (assembly GCF_001026695.1). Classification (GTDB taxonomy): domain Bacteria; phylum Bacillota; class Bacilli; order Bacillales; family Cytobacillaceae; genus Neobacillus; species Neobacillus vireti. Next base: position 183,628 of record NZ_LDNB01000012.1, on the reverse strand, counting down.
AAATGCATATCTGCACTTACCCTTTTTTATCCATTTATTTATTCAACTTATAAATCTTTTTGATTTCCTTTTGCATCACGTTCTACCTTCATTTTTGTGACAGGAAGGTAGCCCTGTTCCTTTAATAAGGTAGTTTGGATTTCATCTGACATTAAATACTCTAGGAAAGCTTTTGCTAAGCCGTCAGCTTCGCCTTTAGTATAAGAATGTTGGTAAGCCCATACTGGAAATTTACCAGATTGTACATTTTCTTCCGTTGGTTCTACACCATCGATAGCAAGTGGTGTCACAGAATCATCAGTGAAGTATGAGAATGCAAGGTAACCAATTGCACCATCTGTTTCATTGATAATCTTTTTAACCGTGTTTGAAGAGTCCTCAGTAATTCCTTCAGCTGGTGTTGCACCATCAAGTGCAAACTTATTGAAAATTGCACGTGTTCCTGAAGAATCAGGACGATTTACAAGAACGATCTTTTGATCTTTGCCGCCAAGTTCTTTCCAGTTGGTAATTTTTCCAGTGAACACTTTAATTAAATCTGCTTTTTTAATATCTTTAATGCCAACTTTAGGATTAACCGCTGCAGTCATACCTACAACAGCAACTTTATGATCAACAAGCTCGCTTGCTTTATCAGGAATTTTTTCTTCTGCAAATACGTCTGAGTTACCGATTTGTACAGATCCTTCAGAAACTTGTGAAAGACCAGTACCAGATCCGCCAGCAGTTACTTGAATATCAGCTTTTGGATTTTCATTCATAAATTCTTCAGCTGCAGCTGCGACTAATGGCTGCATAGCAGAGGAACCAGAAACGGTTAATGAACCGGAAATTTCTTGTTTTTCTTCAGTTTTTGGAGTTGTATCATCTTTCTTGTCTGTTCCACTCGTGTTGTCTTTCGAAGCTCCGCCCCCACAAGCAGCCATAAATACCATTAATGCTGCAAATAATGTAACAAGGCTTAATTTTTTCAAACTTTTCATTTCCTGTATTCCCCCTAAGGTTTTTGATGGTGATGATGTTTGTCTGCCTTACATGTTTTAGAATAACGGATTACTGTAAACTGCGTTTTAATGAATTGTAAAGGTTTTGTAAATCTACATTGAGCTTTTGTAAATTGAGAAATTACTCCTATTGACTTCCTTAGCTATTTTGGGTTAACAAATTGCCTATATTTATATTTCTCATTAATTTATTTAAATATGTAAAAAACACCTGCCTCAGCTTTGAGACAGGTGCTTCGATAAACTATTATTGGCCAGTTTGCTGGCTGTTTTGAGTGGTGTCAGCATTCTCTGCTTGTTGCGTACTATCCGTAGTTCCTTCATCTAGAGGACGTGATTTCTTCAAGTCAAAGTATGCATCCATTACACTCTTGCCGATTGTCATATTAACACTCGGTCCTGTACTTCCTTGGTAAGCCCATGGGACAACAACAGCCATAGCCACTTCCGGCTTATCATATGGGGCAAAGGCGACAAGACTTAGGTTCATAACCTCTGCATTCTTTTGCGATGTAACAGGACCATCATAAAATGCTTGCGCTGTTCCTGTTTTTCCAGCCGGGTTATAATCAACACCTTTAAAGGTAGAAACACCCGTACCGTCACCTACCTGCATAACCATTCGGAAGCCATCTTGAACCCGCTTGATCCATTCATCTTTCAGATCTAAATGATTCAACACTTTAGGTTGGATTTCTTGGATTATCGGGCCTAATTCATTACTATCCATGACCGGTTCTCGAATTTCCTTTACAACATGGGGCTGCATACGATTACCTCCGTTTGCAATCGTGGACACATACTGTGCGAGCTGTATCGGTGTATACGTATCATATTGGCCAATAGCAAGGTCTAGAGCTAAACTTGCCTGGCTATCTGAACCTGGAAAACCGCTCATTTCATTAGGGAGGTCAATCCCTGTCCTCGTTCCTAGACCGAATTGCGCGAAGGATTGGCGCAGCGTGCTGAACGTCTTCTCCGCATTTATTAGAAGTGGACCGTTTGGAACATACCTTCCACCTCCCATAGCAATGACCGTTTTCCACATGTACACGTTGGATGAAACCTGTAATGCCCTAAGGTCATTAATGGAATTAAATTGCTTCCAGGATTTTTTTGGTTTTGTATTTTTGAATATTAACGGCTCATCAAAAAGAAAATCTCCAGGACTAATAGCTCCTGTTTTATAGCCGGTTAAAATGGTTGCCCCTTTGACGGTTGAACCAACGTTATAGGAAGTGGTAATATTCCCGCCGGCAAAGTCCCTCATTTCCGTTTTGCCGTCTTCCTTCGTAATTTGCCTTCCGGCAAGCGATAACACTTCTCCAGTATTAGGATTCATTAAGACCACAAAGGCACGATCCAAAAGAGCGGTGCCTGGCTTTTTCTTGGCCTCCAACAATTCCTTTTCAATGATTTTTTCTACTTGCTGCTGCAGATCCATATCGATTGATAATACAAGATCTTTTCCCCGCTTGCCCTCTGAAATTACTTCAGTAGAAAGGATTTTCCCTGTTTTATCTGTTACATTTTTTACTTTTGCCTTTTGACCATGGAGAACATCTTCATACTTAAGCTCGAGATAACTTTTTCCTACTCGGTCATTTCGGCTGTAATCACGAACAAGATATTTGTCTAACTGTTCCTTAGGTATGCCTGCTTCGGAGGTAGTTACGTCTCCGAGAATTGATTTTAACGTATTTCCAAAAGCATACATTCGGTCCCAGTCGGTTGTGGTATCGACACCAGGAAGATTCTCTAGATTTTCACTGACAACGGCAAATTCTTCTGAAGTTACATCTTTATTTTTGACAATTTGCGGTGTTAAGGCGTATCCACTGTTAAATTGCTTTAAAATCGCAATGGTTTTGAGTTCATCATTTTTGTAAGCAGCGATTTCAGCTTTCGGGATTCTCTTAATCTGCAAAGCATAAATTTGCTTATATTCCCATTGTTTATCGTCGTATAACTTCCATTCTTTTTCTGTAATTAACGCCTTTGCTTTGTCGGGATTTTTTAAGATCCAATAATCCTCTTTGTCACGCTCACGGACCTTTGCCGTGTCAACTGTAATGATGCTTGCTAATTTTTCTGCTGTATCAAGCATTTCCTTTTGATTTGTATTTTGATATTTTGTATACGTAATCGCATTTAACGGGGTATTGTCAACAATGACTTTCCCATTTCGGTCAAACATCTTTCCACGCGGCACTGGATTACTAACCGTAATATCTTCGGTCCGCTGCAATTCCCGTTTAAAATCGTCACCGAAAACAATTTGTATTTCGCCAAGACGCAAAATGAGAACAGAAAATAGCACAAAAACCACAAAGAAAACCATGTTCAAGCGAAACGGGACATGTGTCTTCTTCTTTTTCTTTTTATTATTCAAAGTCTATATACACTTCCTTTTTTTAAACGGTAAGATAACTTCCTCTATTCTATAAGATAATGCGCCTTTTTTCTATGAATAACACTTACCATTTTTAAAAACTTCAACTAAAAATGCGATGAGTGAAAATTCATCGCATTATGCAGCAGGTATTTGAACCTTTCTTATAAACAAGTAAATCAATGAATGTCCAGCACCCAAAACCAATAGTAAAATCGGAATACTTTTTACATCATTAAACCTGGTTACTGCTACTAAGAATGCTAAAATAGAAACAATTCTTCCAAGATTTAAGAATATCTCGCGGACGACAATATACTCAATTCGCATTTCTGCAGCTTTCCAGCCAATTCCAATTACATCGTATGTAGTTGACATATACGGAACGAGCAACAGTGGATAGGCGATTGCAATCATCCCTGCATAGATTAACAGTTTGGCGAAATTCACATCCCATACAATTACTAGCACTGCAGCATAAAGAAGAATCCCGCCCATAAGAATCGCTTTTTTTCGGTGATTTTTTTTAATTAAGCGTGAGGCTAGATAATAAGCAATAAATGAAATCCCAGAATTAATCAGCCCAAATGTCCCTAATGCCATTTCACTATTTGTCGAAATGTAAACAAAGACGGAGATGATAAATAAAAATGTCCCTTCTCTTAACCCCTGGAAAAAGTGGGCATTTGTAATTAGACGCCAATTTTTATTATGTTTTCTTTCCTCTAAAATCCGCTTAAAGCAATATCTCCCCGCTGCCGGCCGTGGTTTTAACGAAAAACTCATGAACACAGCAAGTGCAAATAATGCTAATGACAAACCAAAAACAAACGTATACCCCGTGAATTTTTCAAATCTGGTAATAATGAAACCGGCAGCCAGCGGACCAATCATTCCTCCCGCAGAGGTTAACGCTCCCAAAAACCCATTAAAAAAATCCCTCGTCTCAGGTTCTGTGATTTCGAAGGTTAACACATTGTAGGCTAACCAATAAAACCCGTAACCGATCCCAAGCAGGCTCCCCAACAGTAGTAAAAAGGTGTGTGCTTTCGTCCCTGTAATTAATACAGACAAGTAAAAAACAGACAAAAAGATAACACCAATTCTAAGCACAATGACCCTGTCGATTTTCTTAGCCCATCTGCCCGCTAAAATAAACGTTAAGGGCTGTAGAACCACAATTGAGAGGTTATAAAGGGCCAAATCCGAATACTTTCCCGTTTGTTTCCAAAGATAAATATTCACAAATGTGTTGGAAAGAGCAACACTCAATGAGTATAACCCGCCAATAATGAGCAACAGTGATAGATCTTTGGTGAACTCTACATCACCTAATAATTTAAATTTTTTTGCCATAAAAAAACTCCCCTTTGTATAAGGGTAGTCTTTATCTGGGCGCTTGTTCTTATTCAAATATTTTCGGGAAACGAAAAAAGGCAGCCCGCGGCCGCCTTTTTCGTTTTCCTTTTACTTTGCTTCGTTATAACGCTTAGAAACTTCGTCCCAGTTTACAACGTTCCAGAATGCGCCGATGTAGTCTGGACGCTTGTTTTGATATTTTAAGTAATATGCATGTTCCCACACATCAAGACCAAGGATAGGAGTTTTGCCCTCCATTAATGGTGAATCTTGATTAGGAGTGCTAGTTACTTCTAATTCGCCGTTGTTTACAGCAAGCCAAGCCCAGCCAGAGCCGAATCGAGTTGTTGCTGCTTTGGCAAACTCTTCTTTAAAGCTCTCGAAGCTGCCAAATTTATTGTTGATTGCGTCTGCTAGTTCACCAGCTGGTGCGCCGCCGCCGTTTGGAGAAAGGATTTGCCAGAATAAAGAATGGTTTGCGTGTCCGCCGCCATTGTTACGTACTGCTGTACGAGCAGCTTCTGGAACTGCATCTAAATTGGAAATTACTTCTTCCACTGATTTAGATAATAATTCTTCGTTACCAGCTAGTGCATTGTTTAAGTTAGTAACATAAGTGTTGTGATGTCTAGTGTGATGAATGTTCATTGTCTCTTTGTCAATGTGTGGTTCAAGCGCATCTTCTGCATAAGGTAATTGTGGTAATTCAAATGCCATATTAAACTCCTCCTATGTATACATGATTTTAACCTTAGGGATATTCTAAACACCAAAATGATTTTTAGAATATTTCTAAAGCTTTGCTTTAAAGATACCAAAGTTGGTGCTGCGTTTCAAATAAAATGCTTACAGTCCCACCATAAATACCATACCCATTTGAAAGATTTTTATTCTTTATTTTACAACGAATGGTCATCTATCATTTTTCGAAAAATTGTCATGATTCACCTAAACAGCATTCTGTCAACGATTTTTGTCATATCTCACTTACTTTTTTCCTAATACTGGTAAATACTCTATTGACATGTTGTATATAATTCATTTTAATCAAGTTGAAAGGAATGAAAGGAGTGACTGATATGCAAGATCCTCATTTTTCAATATATAGTTTAATGGTTCAATTTTTCCAAAAAAACGAGCCCATTCAAAAATTCAAATCTGGCTCCGTTCTGTTTCAAGAAAAGGATCCAGCCCAATATGTTTACTTATTGCTTAAAGGAAGTATTGCACTGGGAAGAGTCCATTTGCGCGGAAAAGAGTTTATTTTAAAAATCTTAAATGATAGGGAACTTATTGTTGAGTATCAGCTTTTTAAAGCAAATCCCCGTTATCAGTTTTATGCTAAAACATTAAGTGACTGCGAGCTTCTGGTCATAAAAAGAGAACAATTTGAAGATTTTATCTTAACCGACCCCGAGGCAATGAATGCTTTTGTTTCCTGGTTAAGTACCGGGTATTTAAAGGCACAGATGAAATGCCAGGACTTAATTATGAACGGTAAAAAAGGCGGTCTATACTCTATTCTCATCCGTCTTTGCAACACCTATGGCGTGAAAACTGAGGATGGCATCCTAATTGATCTGCCCCTAACCCATCAAGAGTTAGCCAATTTAACATACGGGACAAGAGAAGTCATTCAACGTTCATTAAAAGAGCTTCGCGAGAAGGACATTATTTTGTATGAAAACCAAATGTTTACCGTAAAAAACTTAAACTATTTAAAAGAAGAGGTAGATTGCCAAAACTGCTCCTTTGAAATTTGCGGGATAAATTAATCAGCTAAAAGCCACCAACCTTAATTAAAATGGTGGCTTTTTTATTTAACGACTATAAAAAAGTAGGCTATCATAATGACTTGAATGATTGCTTTGGTCAGAATACTACTAATAAAACCAATAACGGAGCCAAAACCGATTTTTAAACTATCGCTAAAATTTCTTTTGTTGAAAATTAACTCAGCTGCAATCGCTCCGATAAACGGGCCAATAAGGATTCCAAGAACCGGAATAACAAAAGGGCCAAGGAGAATGCCAATCGTACTCCCCCAAACACCTGCTTTAGAGCCGCCATATTTCTTTATTCCAACCATATTGGCAATATAATCCGCAACAAACAAAAGAACAATGAATAACCCCTGAATTACCCAAAACAGCCAATGGAATCGCTCGAAACTAAAAAACACGCCATAAAGTAAAAACCCCGCTAACAAGAATAATACACTGGGGATGATGGGGTACACCAGCCCGACGAAGGCAACAATAAAAAGAACACTTATGATTAGCCAATAAACAATATCCATCTCTTCCAACCTTCTTTATTTGTAAATATAGTTTAACATTGGTTTTCCTTCTTTACCTATTTACGGATAACACTGAATTTTGTTTCATAAATAATGGGACATTCTTGTGTATACCCTACACAAAAGCTACAATAGAATGGTGAATCTATATTGAGGTGGTTGTTATGAATATTTTTAAGCAATTAGTTAAGAGTATCTATTCTCCAAAGGATATTGCCTTATTTCGTTTTCAAGGAATTGGAAAAACAATTTTATATGTCTTCCTTCTAACTTTGATTTCCATCCTTCCTTCGATAATTTACTTAAGCACTGCCCTAACTACGGGAATAGATTCCGCTAGAACCATTATTAGCAAAGAATTACCTGACTTTTCAATAAAGAAAGGGCAGCTTACAGCAGATACATTAGTACCAGTTACTAGTAATCAAGATAACTTTACGATTATTCTTGACCCAACTGGGACAATTTCAGACACAGATGTTGAAAATGAAGGCAATGCCTTTGCCTTGTTAAAGGATGAATTTGTCCTAGCTGCAGGCGGTCAGAGCAATATTTATCCATATGCGATGCTGCAGGGATTAAATTTTTCTAAAGAAGATTTGCTCAACTTTATTGATACAATAGCAGGAAATAGAGGGATTATCATTCCACTCCTCTCTTTATTCATCTATTTAGTTTCTAGTGCATCCAGTTTTGTGGAGGTTTCCGTCCTCGCCATAATTGGATTAGTACTTAAAAACCTATTAGGAAGAAAGTTAACTTATCGACAATTGTGGCGAATGGCCGCATACAGCGAAACCCTGCCTACGTTATTTTTCACCATTATGGCAGCCATTAAAACATCCGTGCCCAACAGCTTTATGATCAATTGGTTAGTCGTAATTATCGTTTTATACCTGGCTATTAATGAAATACCCAAACCAAAAAAGAAAATAACTGAATAAGCGTCCCTAGTGGATGCTTTTTTTGCTTATTGGTTCTATCAGAAAGTGGACAAGCATACGAATGTACAAACATTCCCTTTTGGAGGCTTGTCCGATGAAACAATTATTTGGGTTCTTATTTGCCATTTTAATCGTATATGTCATTTATTTCGATTTAACGGTTGGCACGCTTCCAGCTGCTTTTACACAGCAGCGTGTAGATGCAAAGATAGAAACAACAACAGTAAAATCCAAAACTGACATTCCCTCTTTTGAAGCTAAAGTCAAGCCTGGTGAAACGGTCATCTCAATTGTTGAGCATAAACTAAAGAAACCTCTGCCGGTTTCGATTACTGATCTAATCAACGACTTTCAAAAACTGAACCCAAGCCAATCGCCCGAGAAGATTCAAATTGGGTCCACATATCATTTTCCTGATTACTCAAAATAAACAGAATGGACCTTAATCTTGTCAAAGATAGCAAAAGACTGTTAAAATAAACTCGGATTGTTGTTATCCTAGCGGATTCCAATTAAAGGAGCGAATAAAAGTTGAATGAAATTACCCATCGTACAAAGACCCGGCCAATTAAAGTTGGTAATTTAACGATTGGCGGGAGTAATGAATTAATTATACAGAGCATGACAACCACTAAAACGCATGATGTTGAGGCAACTGTTGCTGAAATCAAACGCCTTGAGGACGCAGGCTGTCAAATTGTCCGGGTTGCCTGTCCAGACGAACGGGCTGCAAACGCCATCCCAGAAATCAAAAAAAGAATAAATATTCCCCTCGTTGTTGATATTCACTTTGATTATAAATTGGCTCTCAAAGCGATTGAGGGCGGTGCTGATAAGATTAGAATTAATCCAGGGAATATCGGAAGACGGGAAAAGGTTGAAGCTGTCGTCAAAGCTGCAAAGGAACGGGGTATCCCCATCAGAATTGGGGTAAATGCAGGCTCTCTTGAAAAGAAGATATTAGAAAAATACGGTTATCCAACAGCAGATGGCATGGTCGAGAGTGCGCTTCACCACATCAAAATTCTCGAAGATTTAGATTTCCATGACATTATCGTGTCGATGAAAGCTTCTGACGTAAACCTTGCGATTGAAGCCTATGATAAAGCTGCCCGTGCTTTTGATTATCCATTGCATTTAGGGATCACTGAATCGGGAACACTTTTTTCTGGAAGCATAAAAAGTGCTGCAGGACTTGGTGCAATCATCAGTAAAGGGATTGGAAACACGCTTCGTATTTCTTTAAGCGCAGACCCTGTTCAAGAAGTAAAAGTAGCAAAAGAACTTTTAAAGATATTTGGTCTTTCATCTAATGCAGCAACTCTTATCTCCTGCCCTACATGCGGCCGCATCGAGATTGACCTGATTAGCATTGCAAATGAAGTCGAAGAATATATTCAAAATGTCAAGGCGCCGATTAAGGTCTCTGTGCTTGGCTGTGCCGTTAATGGTCCTGGTGAAGCAAGAGAAGCAGACATCGGAATCGCTGGTGCCCGCGGCGAAGGCTTGTTATTTAGAAAAGGTGAAATCGTCCGCAAGGTTCCTGAGGCGGAAATGGTTGAGGAATTGAAAAAGGAAATTGATAAATTAGCTGAAGAATATTTCCAAAAGAAAGCGGAAGAAGAAGCGAAACTTGCTAAATAAAGACACAAGAAACCCGGTTAAAGTACCGGGTTTCTTTTTTGCTCCTATGCGTGCAGATTATGTTAAAAGAACGGAAGAATGAAGATACCGACAATAATCGATAACGCCCCAATTCCGATTGCCCAAGCACCGAGGCCTGTTGCTCCTCTGCTTCTTGCAACGAACCCTAACACAATACCTGCAGCACCAAAAAGAATAGGCAAAACAAACAGTGATAAAATCGAAAGTGCTAAAGCCAGTGTCCCCATACCGGTTCCACCAGCTGCCCTTTCCCTATTGTCATCCCGATCCCTTCCTCGTACAACAGGAACAGGCGCAGCAATTTCCGCTGCTGTTTCTTCGTGATATTCTGAAGACCTGATTGGAACAGCAGCACTAATTTCCGCAGCCGTATCCTCATTATATGCAGCAGTTCTAATTGGAACGGATGCTCCAAACACGGTTTCTTCTAAATCGGCAGAGGATTGAATTGGATCAGGATGATCAACTTCTCTAGTTGCTTCCCTGAATTCAGAAGGGAAATTTGGGATATCTTGTCCAATAACAGCACTTCGGAGAGCCTCTTGCACTTTCGTGTCTCTTTCATCTGCCATCCTAATCCCTCACTTTCAGTAATAGGAGCATTTATTATTGTTAGCCTCTTGTTGAGTTTTAAAGATGTTAATGTTTATCTCATCTAGTCATATAATTCTTTTCCTGATAAAATTTTCTACAAATTAATAACCCGTCTTTGGTAAAATATTAATGGGAATACTAAAGCAATATGAAGGTGTGCATGCAAATGAGAAAGAGATTTGGAATCGACATTGATGGTACGGTCACATGTCCAAAATCAATATTACCTTATATTAATAAAGCTTTTGGCATTAACATTGCCTACGAGGACGTGGACCAATATGAATTAACCCCCTTCGTAAATGTTTCGGAAGAAGAGTTTGCGAAGTGGTTTGCTGAAAATGAACCAACTATTTATCAAGAATCACCATTTGCGCCTGGAGCAAAACGAATTTTACAAAAATGGGAAAAAGACCATGAATTGTTTTTTATTAGCGCCCGGTCCTCCCATTTACTTGAAATCACTGAAAAATGGTTCTTAGATAAAGGTTTAACCTTTCATCACATTGAATTAATAGGCTCCCATAATAAAGTAAAAACAGTGAAAAAGCATCAAGTGGATATTTTTTTTGAAGATAAACACGATAATGCTGTGATGATTCATGAAGAGTGTCAAATTCCGGTCATCTTATTTGATACACCCTACAATCAAAACTCGATTCCAAAGGGTGTCATCCGCGTTAATAATTGGAAAGAAGCTAATCTATGGGTTGAAAATTGGCTAAAAGAAGAGAGTATCGTCAAGAATTGCTAATTTAACAAAAAAACTCGCCAATATACTGGCGAGTTTTCTTTTACAAACAATCCGGACAGCGTCCATAAATTTCAAATTTATGTCCAGAAATATCGTATCCTTTTAAGTTTTCACTTAATCCATCCATAGGACAGGTTTCAATTTCTTTTGTTTTTCCACAGTCTAAGCAGATAAAATGATGATGATGCTGGTGTCTGGAACAGGTAAAGCGGAAATGCTTTTCGCCTGATAACTCCGTCATTTCTAAAATCCCCATATTAACAAATAAGGTCAGATTGCGATAAATAGTATCAAAACTTAATCCCGGATAATCATCCTTTAACTGATCAAGGACATCCTTAGCGGTTAAATATTTATCGCTGTCTGCGAATAATTGGAGCATATCCTCTCGTTTTCCCGTTTGCTTAAATCCATGTTCTTTTAAATATTGAATAGCCTCCTGCACATTCACTTGACTCCACCCCCAATATCCACTTGTTTATGAATCATTATTTTTTTATAAAAGATTGCCAGTACTAATATTAACACCGCAAGCATGACGATGGTTCCCCCTGGAGCCAAGTCAAGATAATAAGCAGTGAAAAGGCCTCCAAGGACGGAAATTTCACCAAAAAGCACAGATAAGAAAATCGTTTGTTTAAACCCTTTTGCTAGGCGGATACTTGCTGCCACCGGTAATGTCATTAATGAAGAAACCAGAAGGATCCCAACAATTCGCATCGAAGCCGCAATGACAAGCGCAACCATGACAATAAAAATAAAATGAATACTTTTTGCGGCAATTCCAGAGGCTTTTGCATGTTCCTCATCAAAGGAAAGTAAAAACAGCTCTTTGTACAATAAAATGATGACAATAATAACAAGGATACTAATAATTAAAATAACCCATAAATCGGTTCTGCTGACCGCAGATACACTGCCAAATAAATAACTGAACAAATCCGTATTAAATCCATTTGCCAGCGAAATGAAAATAACCCCGAGCCCAATGCCGCTAGAAAGGATAATCGGAATCGCCAATTCCTGATAATGCTTATAGACACCTCTTAGCTTTTCAATAAACAATGACCCGCCAACCGAAAAAACCATCCCCATGTAAAGGGGATTTAAGCCAGCCATTATTGGAAAACTCCTTTCAATGAGAAGGCTGGCAGCAATACCGGCAAGCGTCACATGACTAAGGGCATCGGCAATCAAGGATAATCTTCGCACCACGATAAAAACCCCGAGCAATGGGGCAAGGATGCCAATCATAATCCCAGTTAGGAAGGCATTTTGTAAAAATTCATAATGGAATAGTCCCTGAATCATCTTACAACACCCCCGTGTTCATGGTGATGGGTAAGCAAATGAACATCATGTCCATAAACTTTCGAGACATCTTCATTTCTAAATTGTTCAAATTCATTCGTTTCTCCGTGAAAATGCAAATATTTATTTAAACAGGCAACATGTGAGACCCTATCCGATATTGTACCAATATCATGAGTAACCAATAGCAGGGTAATATTGCGGCATGTATTTAAATCACCTAGCATTTGATAAAAAGAATTAACATTTTCGGCATCAACGCCGACAGTTGGCTCGTCAAGTATAAGCAGTCGTGGTTCACTCACAAGGGCACGGGCAATAAAAACTCTTTGCTGCTGCCCGCCTGAAAGTTCGCCGATATTTCTGTTACTATACCTTTTCATTCCGACTGCATCCAAGGCATCATTTACTTTGGCTGCATGTTCCTTTTTAAAAAATGTAAACAGGCCTAATTTTTTTGTTAAGCCACTTGCGACCACTTCAAAAACGGTTGCCGGAAAACCAGTGTTAAAGGAATTGGCCTTTTGGGATACATAGCCGACTTGCTGCCAGTCCCTAAATTTGCTAATTCCCTTCCCGAATAAATGGATTTCTCCAGTTTGCAGCTTTAATAAGCCTAATATTAATTTTAATAAAGTCGATTTTCCCGACCCGTTAGGACCGACAATGGCCAAGAAAGAACCATCCGGAATCGTCATATTGATATTCTCAAGCACAGTATCCTTTTCATAGCGATAGGACAATTGTTTTATTTCAATGATTGGTTGCATAGCTGAACTCTCACCCTTAATTATAAGAATCATTCCGATTTAACCTTAGTAGTATACAATAGGACCTACTGATTGTAAAGGCTGCAGGCTTTTGATTTATACCTAGACAAAAGAAATAATCCATTGTCACACTCCTGATTCTCCCTCATACATTAACATGGAGGAGTGGTGAGAGAGTGAAAATATTTGAAAACATCATTAATCATAAGATTAACACGATAACCGCTGATGAGCTGTTAAAGTATGCCCAGCAATTTAATGTTGCAATTAATCGGCAGCAGGCGAGAAGAATTGCCGAATACTTAAGAGGTAAAAGTATCAATATCTTTGATGACGGACAGCGGACCCAACTAGTGAAACAAATCGCCAAATTGGCCGGCCCCGAAACAGCTCGTGAAATAAATAAATTATTTATGCAGTTTACAAAGCAATAAGAAAAGCGCAAGCGCCCTGGAGCTGGATAACAAAAAGCTGTGCCTTGGCACAGCTTTTTGTTATCCTTGCATGATTCGATCTAGCAGGTCTTCGTTGAACTGCTGATTGCGCAACATTTCGATTTCGAATTTATACGGTGCTTTTTTATTGTTCTTATCCTCACCAACGTATGGGGTTTCTAAGATTTTAGGGACATCAGTCAGCTGTGGATGGTGAACAATGTAATTGATGGCGTTAAATCCAATATGACCGAACCCGATATTTTCATGCCGGTCCTTTCTCATTCCTACCGCATTTTTACTGTCATTGATATGGAGCACCTTAAGCTTCTCTAGGCCAATAATTTTATCAAACTCATTTAAGACACCGTCGAAGTCCTCGACAATGTTATAACCAGCATCATGGGTATGACAGGTGTCGAAACAAACAGAGAGTTTATCACTAAAGTTAACACCGTCGATAATCATTGCTAATTCCTCAAATGATTTACCACACTCCGAACCTTTTCCAGCCATTGTTTCCAAGGCAATTTGCAGCTGCTCCTTGCCAGTTAAAACTTCATTTAAGCCTTCAATAATTCTCTTAATTCCAGCCTCTGTACCCGCACCTACATGGGCACCAGGGTGCAGCACAATTTGCTTTGCACCAATCGCCTCAGTTCTTTCAATTTCACTGCGAAGGAACCTTACCCCCAAGTCAAACGTATCTGGATTGGTAGTATTTCCGATATTGATAATATAGGGAGCGTGAACAACAATTTCTGAAATCCCGTTTTCCTCCATATGCCTTTGCCCGGCCTCAATATTCAAGTCTTCAATTTTCTTTCTTCTTGTGTTTTGCGGTGCACCCGTATAGACCATAAATGTATTAGCACCGTATGATACCGCTTCTTGACTTGCTGCGAGAAGCATATCTTTTCCGCTCATAGACACGTGTGAGCCTATTTTTAACATTTTATTCTCTCCCTGCTGCCGCTTATTTTTTTCTCTGATCGATTCTCCGCTTCCGTTTTTTAATTTTATCCATTTCCCATTGCATTTTCTTTTTATAGCCTGGCTTTACTTTTTGCGGTTTCTTAACCATTGATTTGGCTAATCTTTCCGCATCATCCTCTTTCCTAACGCGGGTCTTTCTTTTATTTCTTTCATCTGCCTCAACAAATCCATCCTTTTTGAGATCGACATACTGAAATTGAATACCCATTTTTTCTAAACGATTTAAGGCGTCTTCATCGGAAAGTTCATAAACCGTAAGTGCTACCCCTGAGTTTCCAGCCCGTGCCGTTCTTCCTACCCGGTGGATATAGAAATCTAGGTCTGATGGAAGCTCATAATTAATGACATGGCTGATACCCTCAATATCAATTCCTCTAGAAGCAAGATCGGTGGCAACGATATATTGGTATTCCAAATCCTGAATCTGCTTCATCATTTTCTTTCGTTCGCGCGGGTTTAAATCGCCATGAACACGGGCGACCTTTAAACCTTTTTCACTTAAGAATCCGGCAACTTCTTCAGCCATTTTTTTGGTATTGGTAAACACAATCGCTAAATACGGATTGTATTGTACCAGCGCATCGTGAACAAGCTGCTTTTTATTGCGATGTCTTGAAGGCAGGAGATAATGCTGCAGGTTTTCCGCTGCTTTTCTCTTTGAATCAATCTGAACTGTCTTTGGATTTTCCATATATTTCTTTAGAAATGGTTTTAATTTTTCCGGAATGGTTGCTGAAAAGACGAGCATCTGCAAGTTTTCTGGCATTTTAGCCGCTACTTGATCCAAATCTTCAATAAAACCCATATCGAGCATCATATCGGCTTCATCGACAACAAGAACATCCGATGTATGAATAAAAAGAGCCTTTTCGATCATGAGGTCTTTAATTCGGCCAGGTGTCCCAACGACAATATGCGGCTGTACCTTCAATTTCTCGATTGTCCGCTGCTTATCCGTCCCGCCAACATAACATCTTGTCATAATAGGGCTTTCAGGACTGCATTGTTCTGTTACCTTCAAGATTTGGTGATAAATTTGCGTCGCCAATTCCCTTGTCGGCGCGGTAATAACAGCTTGTACTTCCTGCTTGTCCGGATTGATTTTTTCAAGGATTGGCAAAACAAAGGCAAATGTTTTACCGGTTCCAGTTTGCGATTGACCGATCGCACTTTCCCCTTTTAATACGAGCGGAATCATCCGTTCCTGAATTTCAGTCGGCTCATAAAATCCAAACTTATTTAGGGATTCTATAATAAATGGTTGAAACTTAAAACGATTAAAACGATTTTCTTTCATGTAATTGCTCCTTATTATTAAAATAATCTAGTGATTATGGATTGATTTCTTCCCTTAGCAAGAGCTTCCACTTTTCTTTCCATCATGTAATTATAGTAAAGTTTCTCTTAAATCACCAGCTAACAATCCTTTTATTCTAATCTTTTACCTTAAATTCATTTTTTAACATCAAATTTTGTTTATATTCTTGTGTTTAATACCTAAACCAAATTAGGTTATCTGCATAATTTAATGTATGAAGTTCATTTGAAGGGATGTTATAGGTATGATGCCAAGACCAGGAATGCCCATGCAAGGCGGGATGGGTGCAGGTCTGTTTGGAGGAAGAGGAGCAATGGGTCCTATGGCTGGAAGAGCGATGATGGGGCCAGGGGCTAATCCATTTGGCGGCAACCAGATGATGGGGCAAATGATGGGCCGCCAAATGGGCGGGGGCGGCGGCGGCTTACTTTCGAGACTTGTAGGCGGAGGAGCGCAAGCCGGCGGCGGTCCGGGTGGACTAATGGGTATGCAGGGTGCCGGAAGAGCTGCTTCTGGAGGCGGCGGCTTACTTTCGAGACTTCTCGGCGGAGGAGCGCGAGCTGGAGGCGGTCCGGGTGGACTAATGGGTATGCAGGGTGCCGGAAGAGCTGCCTCAGGAGGCGGCGGCTTACTCAATTCCATAGCTAACCCCGCAGGAATATCAGGATTTCTGAATAATACCCAGAATGTGTTGAAGACAGCACAGTCATTTGGTCCGATGATTCAGCAGTATGGTCCAATGGTCAGAAATCTGCCTGCCATGTGGAGGCTATATAAAGGCTTCAAAAATGCAAAAGGAACAGAAGTAGAATCCGACGAAAAAAGTAAGGTGACTAAAGCCCAAATAAACGAAGAATCATCTGAAAATGAATCATCTGAAAACAGAACCTCACGGAAAAAAACCGGCCAGATAAGATCACAAACAAGTTTCAAAAAAAGCAGCCAGCGGTCAAGTACTGACAAAAGAAGGCAGCCGTCAAGTTCACATAAAAGGAGCCCATCCCCAAAAGGAAGTTCCGTTCCTAAAATGTATATATAAGAGAAGAATGCTGTGTCCCCACAGCATTCTTTCTATTTGTTCAAATTATTAAGAAAAATTGTATCTTTGTAATATACCTATTAGTTTTATATAATATATATGTAGACTAGTAAACAATGTCTTATAGGGGGACTTCATATATGCAAATAATCAAAATCTCTCCACGCGGATACTGTTATGGTGTTGTCGATGCAATGGTCATCGCAAGAAATGCCGCATTAGATAAATCACTGCCGCGCCCAATCTATATTTTAGGTATGATTGTTCATAATAAACATGTAACAGATGCCTTCGAGGAAGAAGGAATTATTACCCTTGAGGGCAAAAACCGCAAGGATATTCTCGATAAAGTCGATAGCGGCACCGTCATTTTCACTGCCCATGGAATATCTCCGGAAGTCCGTGAGCTCGCGAAATCCAAGGGTCTGGTAACGATTGATGCCACATGTCCGGATGTGACCAGAACCCATGACCTGATTGAAGAGAAAACAAAACAAGGTTTTCAAGTTATCTATATCGGGAAAAAGGGTCACCCAGAACCAGAGGGAGCTGTTGGTGTAGCACCAGGTATGGTTCATTTGGTTGAAACCCCAAATGATGTCGAAGCGTTAACGGTTAAAAGTGAGAAACTTATTGTTACTAACCAAACTACCATGAGTCAATGGGATGTCTCCGATACGATGAAAAAAGTCCAGGAAAAGTTTCCTCATGTGGAAGTTTATAATGAAATTTGCCATGCAACCCAAATCCGTCAAGAAGCAGTTGCCGAACAAGCAACCGAAGCAGATGTGACAATTGTCGTTGGCGATCCCATGAGTAATAATTCTAATCGACTTGCCCAGGTTTCGGAGGAAATTGCCGGAACAAAGGCCTACCGCATTGCTGATATTACCGAATTAAAAATTGATTGGATTAAGGATGCCCAAAATGTTGCTGTTACATCAGGAGCATCAACTCCAACACCAATAACAAAGGAAGTCATTACATTCCTTGAACAATTCGACCCAAATAATGAAGCAACCTGGGAACTTAGCAAAAAGGTCCAATTAAGCAGGATTTTACCTAAAGTGAAAAAGGCAGCAGAATAAAATAAAAAAAAGAACCGCGTCTAAAAATGGTTGACCGGTTCTTTTTGTTTTAGCCTTTAGGAAAGTATTACTTTCCTAACAGGCATAAGTGCAACTACGCCTTATGAACCGCCCTAACGGGCTCGCCAATCGGCGAGTTTTCTTTATATAAATTGAAAAGGATCCGTATTAACTTCAGATGGAAAAATCTCCACTTTATAGCCTGATTCCTGGCACATTTTTTGTAAGGCCGCGGTCAGCCCTTTTTTCATCACTTTTTCGACATTATGGCCCGGATCAATCATGTTCAAGCCCTGCATCATTGCATCATGTGCGGTGTGGTAATAAACATCACCTGTCACATAGACATCTGCACCTTTAAATTTGGCATTCATGAAATATTTATTGCCATCCCCGCCTAAAACAGCAACCTTTTTTACCTTTGTGCCTAAATCGCCCACAACCCGGACTTTATCCACCTCTAGTGAATACTTCACCTTTTCCGCGAATTCAGCTAAGGTCATTTCCTCGACTCTCCCGATTCTGCCAAGCCCAAGAACTTCCCCCTTATTTTCGAGTGCATACACATCATACGCAACCTCCTCATATGGATGTGCTTTAATCATTGCCGTAATCGTCTTTTTCAGAAGAGGTTCGGGAACAATGGTCTCAATCCGCACTTCATCCACTTCCTCCAACTGTCCAGAGGACCCCAAAAATGGATTAGTTTGCTCCCCTGGCAGAAACCGCCCCGTCCCAGCTGCTGTGAACGAACAATGGCTGTAATTGCCGATAAATCCTGCTCCTGCATTACCCAAGACCTGTCTAATCTCTTCTGCATGACTGGCTGGGACATAAACAACTAACTTCTTTAGCTTTGTATCAAAAGTAGGGACAAGTACCTCTGCATCCTCTAAACCTAGCGCCGCAGCCAGTAAATCGTTAACCCCGCCCTTAGCGACATCAAGGTTTGTATGCGCTGCATAAACAGCGATATCATGTTTAACTAATTTTTCTATCATTTTTCCTTGAACCGTATCGGTCAGTAAAGTTTTAAGCGGGCGATAAATGATCGGATGATGGGCAATAATCAGCTGCACATTTTTTTCGATTGCTTCGTCGATTACATTTTCGAGCACATCAAGGGCGATCATAACCCGTTCAACCTTCTTATTTAAACGTCCGATTTGTAAACCAATTTTATCACCCTCCATTGCCAAGCCCTTCGGTGAAAACTGTTCGAAAAGTTGAATGATTTCATGGCCATTAGGATTCTTCATTTTTCAAAGCCTCCTCTATGAGTTTTATCTTATTCAATAGCTCTTGTTTCTTTTCGATTGTTTCAGCTGTTTCAGCTGCCCCCTCAAGTGCCCCGTATATGCGCTGCCAATTTTTCTTTTCTGCTGTCCATTTCTTCCGGAAGGCCGCATCTTGGTTTTTCACAAGGAATGGTCCTAGTAAAAGTCCCATATCTTTATTCGTCTTATAGGGATTGTCGGGGTCGCCTTTTTCAGCAATTAATATCTCGTAAATCTTTCCATCCTCTTCGATTATTTCTTCAGCAACAAGCTCCCAGTTGTTTCCTAAAAACCAGTTTCGAATCGAAATCGCACTAATATTGGGCTGTAACACAAGACGCTTGACTGAACCCAACTTGTCTTTGCCATTTTCTAATATACTTGTAATTAAAGCACCGCCCATGCCGGCGATGGTAATGCAATCTACTTCACCCGGCTGAATCACTTCAAGACCGTCACCCATCCGTACAGAAATAGTATCAGATAACCCTTCTGACAAAACATTCTTTTCAGCCGATTGATAGGGGCCAGCTGCCACTTCACCCGCAATCGCAAATCGAATGCCCACATTTTTCGCTAAGTAACACGGCAAATATGCATGATCGGAGCCAATATCCGCAATGGCTGCTCCTTTCTCTACATATTTAGCCACTGTTGCCAGCCGTACTGACAATTTATTTGTATTCAAAAATACCACCACTTCTTTATGTAATCGTTTAAGTATAAAAAAGTCCTTTACAGATGCAAAGGACTTTTTTTATAAAACATTACTTAATTTTCGATACCCATTCCACCATGGCATCCATTTGTTCTGGTTTTACTAAGCCAGCCGGCATACCTTTTGGACTACCATTCGTTAAAAACCCCTTGATTTCATCTTTTGATATCTTATCACCAATACCTTTTAACGAAGGACCCATGCCCCCTTGATACTGATCGCCATGGCAGCCAATACAACCAGCATTTTTATAAATGTCTTCAGGCTTGGCTGAAGCTGTTTCTTCCGTTTTAGCGCCGCCAGCCCCTTTATTATCCTTTGCAATCTCTTTCATATCACCAAGGCCTTTGAATGACAAGATAAATACAAGTACAATTCCAAAAACCAAGATAAGAATGTAAGGAATAGCTGGATTTTTCTTCATGATAATACCTCCCATATGTACGTAAATCTGTTAAATAAAAAATCGTTTACAAACAACTACTATTTTACTTGAAAAAGAACAGAAGTAAAAGCCCTAAACTTATTTTATCACTATAATCTTTGTAAAAAACAAAAAAGAGGCTGTATAACATAAAATTATCTTTTCAGCCTCTTGTTATCTTCCCCTATTTAGTTCAAATATAACATTTGGTCTTTGAGAATTATCCAGCTTCAGGCCATTCTCCGCTGAACAGGGCGCTTCCACTTTTCTATTGTCCAGCTCCAGCGCCCTAGCGGCTAGTGTCCTTCCACTTTTCTAATTAACAACCAATTAATCGTGAAATAACCATTCGTTGAACTTCAGATGTTCCCTCACCAATTTCCAGAAGCTTTGCATCACGCATCATTCTCTCGACGTGATATTCCTTCATATAGCCGTAACCACCATGAATTTGGACGGCTTGGTCCGTCACTTCCATGCATATTTCTGAAGCATAGAGTTTACACATGGCAGCTTCCTTGGAAAACGGTCTTCCATGGTCTTTTAACCATGCCGCCTTATACACCATATTTCGTGCTAATTCAATTTTCATTGCCATATCAGCAAGTTTAAATTGAATCGCTTGAAAGGAAGAAATCGATTTACCAAACTGTTTCCGTTCCTTCGCATAGGCAAGGGCCTTTTCATACGCGCCCTGAGCAATCCCTACTGCCATTGCCCCAATTCCTATCCGTCCGCCATCAAGCGTAATTAAAAACTGCCTAAAGCCCTCTCCACGCTCCCCTAAAAGGTTTTCCACAGGAACTCTTACATCTTCTAACACAAGCTCCGTTGTATTCGATGCATTTAAGCCCATTTTTTCATAATTATCGATGACTGTAAAACCAGCTGTATTAGTAGGGACGATGATCGCTGTAATTTCCTTCTTCCCATCTTTCTCGCCCGTTACAGCCGTGATCGCTAAATGATTTGCAAAGCTGGCATTGGTAATAAAACACTTATTACCATTAATGACAAATTCATCATTTTCCTCTTTGGCAGATGTTCTTGTTCCGCCAGCATCTGAACCGGCGTTCGGTTCAGTCAAACCAAATGCGCCAAAAGATTCTCCCGTACAAATCGGCGTTAAATATTTTTGCTTTTGTTCCTCTGTCCCAAACAAATAGAGCGGCGCCCCGCCTAAGGAAATATGTGCAGAGTAGGTAATGCCTGTCGAACCGCAAGCTCTGCTTAATTCCTCTACTACGATAGCAAAGCTGACCGTATCCGCACCGCCTCCGCCGTATTCCTCAGGAAAAGGAAGCCCCATAATCCCCATCTCAGCCAATTTCTGAAATATCTCCAAAGGAAATTTCTTACTTCGATCCCGGTCTATGGCACTAGGCGCAACTTCTTCATCTGCAAACTGGCGGATCATTCGTTTAATCATTTCTTGTTCAGAAGTTAAATCAAAATTCATTTCCATCCCCCTAGAGCACTTTGTATACGCTTTCTTTATTATTATACGAGTATTTATCTTAATTTCTCAAGGTTTAAAAATTTTAGAAAATATAATATTATGGGAATATATTAAAAATAACTTAATCTTTCATGGGAAAAGGAAGAATTGAATGAAGACTATTATACCTTGCAAAAAATGAATGCCATTGAATCTTTTTTTGCAAAAATAAAAAACGTTAAAAATGAAATGAATTACCCTCTGTCTATTTGCAAAATGAAAGACAATTCAGTAAAATAACAGAAAGCGAATGCTTATCTTTACCAATGAGGTTTCGGCAAAAAAAAATAGTTCACCCCTGTATGGAGTAAACTATTTTATCTTTATATTCTATTCCAAAAAGTCTTTCAGTCGTTTGCTCCGGCTTGGGTGGCGTAATTTCCTTAATGCCTTTGCTTCGATTTGGCGAATACGCTCACGGGTTACACCGAAAACTTTTCCTACCTCTTCAAGGGTGCGAGTCCGGCCGTCATCCAGCCCGAAACGAAGGCGAAGAACGTTTTCTTCCCGGTCCGTTAACGTATCAAGGACATCTTCAAGCTGCTCTTTTAATAATTCATAAGCAGCATGTTCAGAAGGTGATGTTGCATCCTGATCTTCAATAAAATCTCCAAGGTGTGAATCATCTTCTTCACCAATTGGTGTTTCAAGCGATACTGGCTCTTGGGCAATTTTGAGGATTTCCCTTACCTTATCAGGTGTTAAATCCATATCTTCACCAATTTCTTCAGGTGTTGGTTCACGCCCAAGATCCTGAAGCAATTGACGCTGAACACGAATCAATTTATTAATGGTCTCAACCATATGAACAGGAATACGAATGGTCCTTGCTTGGTCTGCAATTGCACGGGTAATTGCTTGACGAATCCACCATGTTGCATAGGTGCTAAACTTAAAGCCTTTGCGATAATCAAATTTCTCAACAGCTTTAATGAGACCCATATTTCCTTCTTGAATTAGATCCAGAAATAGCATTCCCCTGCCAACATAGCGTTTTGCTATGCTTACAACAAGGCGCAGGTTTGCTTCAGCAAGACGGCGTTTTGCTTCCTCGTCGCCTTCTTCAATGCGGTTAGCGAGCTTAATCTCATCTTCCGCAGAAAGCAAATCTACCCGGCCAATTTCTTTCAGGTACATGCGAACGGGATCGTTTATCTTTACTCCTGGAGGAACACTAAGATCATTTAAATCAAATTCGTCATCTTCTTTTGCTAACTTTTTATCATCTGGATCTTCATCGTCACTTTCCCCGACTAATTCAATCCCCTGATCACCTAAAAACTCATAAAATTCATCCATTTGATCAGATTCCAACTCAAAGTTTGCCATTTTTTCAGCAATATCATCGTAGGCAAGGACGCCGGTTTTCTTTCCCAGTGCCGTTAACATATCTTTCACTTGTTCAAAAGTTAATTCATTTTCAACTTCTTTTGAACGGGCTGATTTTTCAGCAGCCATATGGGGCCCCTCCTTCCAAAATCAAAGACAATTCCAATATAATCTATAGCGATTTACGTAATTGGTTGATTTCGTTTCCAATTTCAGCAGCTCTGCTAAATTCACCTTGCAGCTCTGCTTCCTTTAGTTCCACTTCTTTTTCTTTTATCTTTAACAACTTTGGATAATTCAACACCTGTTTGATATAATCAGTTAATTCTTGATTGCTTAACTCGTCATTAATCGACATCATTTCAATGTTCGCAACCATTCTTCTAAGATTTCCATCTTGAATATAGGTTAAAAATGCACTAGAGTCAGGTTCTTCGTGTTCCTCATAAAATCCTAACAGATAGGTTATTATTGCCTGATGTTCATCATTATTAAACATCTGACCCGCAAGTAAATCCTGAACCTTATAGGCAACATCGCGGTTTTTCAGCATATGAGCAATTAAACGTCTTTCTGCCGTAATATGGGCAGGCTTTAGTTTATTTACCTGTTTTGCAATTAAAACTGGTTTATTAACAGGTTCCTTTTTCCCTGCTGAAGCCCTCTTTTCAGCAAAGAACATCTGTTTTTGCTGCTGGTTTAAAGCATCAAGCGAAAGCGAAAATTCTGCTGCAAGCTGCCTTAAGTAATGATCTCTTTCAACCGCTTTATCTAATTTGCTAATTTCCTTAATTATCACTTCGATATAAGCAAGCCGATCTCCTTCAATTTGAAGATTTTTCCCTCTGCGAAAGTAAAGAAATTTAAAGGCCATCCAAGTTAAACTTGCACCAATCACTTCATTGCGGAATTTTTCTGGGCCCTTTTTTTTAATATATTCATCAGGATCCAGTCCATCAGCCATCATGGCAACCTTGATTTGAAAACCCGCATTATTTAAGTGATTACCGGCACGGAAGGCAGCTTCAATTCCCGCTTTATCAGAATCATAGCAAATGGTTACGGATTGAACGCTTTGACGTAATAGGGCTATATGTTCATCTGTCAAGGATGTCCCCATTGTGGCAATACCATTCTCCACCCCAGAGCGATCCGCAGCAATGCAATCAGCAAATCCCTCAAATAAAACAGCATGCTGCATTTTTTTTATACTTGGTCTAGCCAAATGATAATTATAAAGAATTTTGCTTTTATTAAAGATTGCTGTTTCGGGACTATTTAAATATTTTGGCTCATCATGCCCAAGTGATCTCCCTGAGAAAGCAATCGTTTTGCCGTTTCGGTCATGGATCGGAAACATAATACGATCCCTGAAGCGATCAAAATAATTCCCGTCCCTTTCACGCCTGATAATTAAGCCGGCCTTTTCCAGCCATTCGGGTGAAAAGTCCCTTTTAGAGAGGAATTTATACACAAAATCCCATGAATTTAATGAATAGCCAATTTGAAACTTATCGATGGACTCGCGTGTAAAACCTCTTTCTAGCAAATACTCCAAAGCATGCTGGCCTTCTTTTGTATTTACCAGTAAGTGATGATAGAATTTCTGTAACAGTTCATGAGCATCATGCATTGCTTGAAATTCTTTGGAAACTTTTTTCTCACCATGCGCTGCTGATAAATTAATTTCAAGGTCAATATTAACCTTTGATGCCAGTTTAATGGCTGCTTCTTGAAACGAGATTCCTTCTAGCTCCATTAAAAAAGAAAAAACATTCCCCCCAGCTCCGCAGCCAAAGCAGTGGAAAATTTGTTTGTCGGGTGATACTGAAAAAGATGGGGTGCTTTCTCCATGGAATGGACATAATCCGAAGTAATTTCGCCCCTGTTTTTTCAGCTGGACATAGTCACTAATTATCTCGACAATATCAACAGTTTGACGAATTCTATCTATTTTTTCTTCGGCAATACGGTCTGCCATGAAAACATCTCCATTTATACTACAGGTATTCGGCAGAAACTTATTAAATTCCTGCAAATTTCGACAAAATTTTTATTAATTTTGTCCGGAATCTGGCTCTAGTCCTCCCTGTATATTGTAATATCTCCTTTACCCTAATTGTTCATGATGAATCGGTCTGCGGAAACTTTCCTGAATCAACATACTTCCAGGCAGCATATGTATTCTTGTCTTTCACATGTGAACAGGAAGCAGCAAAAAGTACTTCAATGGAAAATTGAGCAGCACCTTCGACAAAAAATGTCGGAATGCTTTTTTACTTAAGTATTAATTCTACATCAATCCGCATATTCCTTCTTGAGACGTGAACTTTTATAAAAGGATTAATGTCGAATTATTTTGGGAGTTTTATGGGGTCCCTGCCTTGACATCTAACAATAAATAGTTTATTCGTTCACATCCAACTCTAAACCTAAAAAGATACATTTTTATCACAATTTTTTATTATAGTATATAAATTATCATTTTGCCATAATTATTACTTACCATATCTCATATTTTTAAAAAATGCTGTATTGAAAGAGAATGTTGATTTCCGTTCTAGGCGCTTCGCTTTCCGCGGGGCGGGCGGTGAGCCTCCTCGGCGCTAAAGCGCCTGCGGGGTCTCACCTGTCCCGCTACTCCCGCAGGAGTCTCGCGCCTTCCACTCCAATCAACATTGTGATCAAAATCAACAATGTACTTTAACACAGCCTAATAAAAACACATAATCAAATGATTATGTGTTATGGTTTGCCTTTTCGAATATAATTTTGAATCATGTTTGCTGTTTCTTCAACTGCTTTATTTGTAACATCAATAACTGGACAATTAATTTTTTTCACTACTTTTTCGAAAAAGGCCAGTTCTTCTTTTATCCGCTCGATATTTGCATAACTCGCCTGATCATTTAAACCTAACGATATTAAACGTTCTCGTCTAATATTGTTTAGTTTTTCTGGGCTTATTTTGAGACCAAAGCATTTTTCACTTGGAACTTTATAAAGTTCTTCGGGCGGGTCGACCTCTGGAACAAGCGGGACATTCGCTACTTTTAAGCGCTTATGAGCCAAATACTGTGATAATGGCGTTTTCGATGTTCTTGAGACCCCAATCAAAACAATGTCTGCTTTTAAAATACCTCTTGGATCACGTCCATCATCATATTTGACTGCAAATTCGATTGCTTCTACCTTCTTGAAATACTCCTCATCAAGCTTCCTGACAAGACCCGGTTCATATAAAGGAGTCTTACCACTGAACGCTTGGATCTGGTCCATGATTGGACCGATTAAATCCACTGACAATATCCCTTCCTTTTCCGCTCTTTCCTTCATATATGTACGCATGGAAGGTTTAACGAGGGTATAGGCAATCATCCCTTTATCCAGAGACGCTAGCGATAATACCTCATCAATATGTTCATTATCTTCTACATATGGAAACGTTTTTAACACCATCCCGGCGCCATTAAACTGACTGACGGCAGCTTTTGTAACTAATTCAGCTGTTTCACCAACTGAATCAGAGACAACATAAATGATTGGTATACTCATTCTCCCTCAACAACTCCTAATCCTAGTTTATTCGTCGCCTAACGAAACAAATGCTTTTGTGATGTTTGTTTTTGTTACTCTGCCAATTACCTCGAACCCTTTGTCTGATTTCTTAACTACCGGTAATGCATCAATTTGCTTTTCAATCAATTTTTTAGCGACATCAATTAATAAATCTTCCCGTTCACACATGGTTATATTTGGCATCCTAGTCATAATGATATTGACTGGAATCGCGGTAAGCTCTTGTTTCCCTATACTTGCCCGAAGGAGATCCTTTCTGGATAATACACCAACTAAAATTGTTTTTTTATCGACTACAAACAAAGTTCCTACATCTTCGAGGAACATGGTACAAATTGCATCATAAACAGAAACATTTTCATTCACTACAACTGGAATGGATTGATAATCTTTGACATAAATTTTCTGCAGGTTCTCTGTTAACAGCTGAGCTCCGGATTTACCAGTATAAAAATAGCCGACACGAGGTCTTGCATCTAGAAAACCTGCCATTGTTAAAATAGCTAGATCCGGTCTTAATGTTGCTCTGGTCAAGCTTAGCTGGTCAGCAATGTGCTCACCGGTAATCGGTCCATTTTCCTTTACAATATCCAAAATATGCTCCTGGCGTTTAGTCAGTTCGATTGTTCTCACCACCTTAAAAATAAATCTGAAGACGTAATATGTCATACTATAATAGAATTATTATATACCAAATAGGGTTCTTTTTAAAAGAAAACCCGCCGGTGGGCGGGTTTCTTTTAAAATGACATTTTTTCCTGTAAAAAGCTCACTAGTTCAGTAATCGGGAGTCGTTTTTGTTCCATTGTATCACGATCACGAACTGTAACCATATTGTCTTCCTTGGAATCAAAGTCATACGTAATACAGTATGGCGTGCCGATTTCATCATGACGGCGATAACGTTTTCCGATGGAACCAGCTTCATCATAATCTACTGAATAATATTTAGCTAATGTTGCGAAAACCTCTCTTGCCTCTTCAGACAGCTTCTTTGATAACGGAAGTACTGCCGCCTTAAATGGTGCGAGGGCAGGGTGGAAGTGCATTACCGTTCTAGACGTACCATCTTCAAGCTGTTCTTCGTCATATGCATCAATCAAGAATGCAAGCGTTACCCTGTCTGCACCCAGTGATGGTTCAATACAATATGGCACATACTTTTCGTTCGTCTCAGGGTCTAAATAGTGGAAGTCTTCGCTTGAGTATTCCATATGCTGCTTCAAATCATAATCCGTTCTCGAAGCAACACCCCATAGTTCACCCCAGCCAAACGGGAACTTAAATTCAAAGTCAGTTGTCGCATTACTGTAGTGAGAAAGTTCATCCTCTGAGTGGTCGCGGAGTCGTAAATTTTCTTCAGTAAGACCTAATGAAAGCAGCCATTCTTTCGCAGATTGCTTCCAATAATCGAACCATTTAAGCTCTTCACCTGGTTTACAGAAAAATTCAAGCTCCATTTGTTCAAATTCTCTTGTCCGGAAGGTAAAGTTACCAGGGGTAATTTCATTTCGGAAGCTTTTTCCGATTTGAGCAATACCAAATGGCAGTTTCTTTCTCATCGTCCGCTGTACATTTTTAAAGTTAACGAAAATACCTTGTGCTGTTTCCGGGCGAAGAAAGATTTCATTCGTGCTTGATTCTGTTACCCCTTGGAAGGTTTTAAACATTAAGTTGAACTGGCGAATTCCGGTAAAATCATGGCTGCCACAATCCGGGCAAGCGATATTATGCTCTTTAACCAGCTCTTCCATTTTATCAAACGGCAATCCGTCAACAACCATTTCAATGCCTTTTTCATCAAGAGCATTTTCGATTAATTTATCGGCACGATGACGGGCTTTACAATTCTTGCAATCCATCATTGGGTCGTTAAAGTTACCAATATGTCCAGACGCTTCCCAAGTTCGCGGATTCATTAAGATACTTGCGTCCAAGCCGACATTATAAGGAGACTCCTGAACAAACTTCCTCCACCATGCCTGTTTTATATTGTTTTTAAATTCAACGCCTAACGGACCGTAATCCCAAGTATTGGCGAGGCCGCCGTAAATTTCCGATCCCGGAAAAATAAATCCTCTGTGTTTGGCATGTGATACAATTTGCTCCATCGTTACTTTCATTGCTTTTCGCTCCTTTTTTAAAAATATAAAACAAAAAAACTCTCGTCCCTATGCTTAATTAAGCATAGGGACGAGAGTTACCCGCGGTTCCACCCTATTTGCTGCCATGATAGCAGCCTCTTTAAGTTGTGTTATTACAACACTTGATTGCTCAAGAACGCCTTCGTTAGTGCCCTATACCCTAGCTTACACTGTCCTAGGTTCGCTTTTATAGAGTTGACTAACTACTCTTTTCCGTCACTGCAATTATTTTATTAACCAAAATTTTAACCAATACTCTAAACATTGTCAACAAGGCAATTATAAAAGATTGCGAAATTGATCCATGGAATTAAGGAATTTTTTTGTTTTGAGATGTAAGCCGGAATACTCTTCATAATAAGCAGTAATCACTTTTTTCAATTCAGCCTTTGTTTCTTGTTTAACCGAAATATTACCTAACCTGGAAAGATCAAAATAATAAAATAGCCGTAATAATTTAACTGCTGCTGTTGATAATTTAAAATGATACGGATCCTTATCTAAACAGCGGTGGCAGATAAATCCACCTTCCCGAATCGAAAAGGAAAAATGTCCATCTGTACTGCCGCAGATGGAACATTGATTTAAGATGGGATACATACCGATGACATTTAACATTTTCATCTCATAAATATTCATTAGAATATCCGGGTCATAGCCTTCATTCATGAAATTTAATGTTTGATAAAGCAATTCAAAATGAAACGGGTTTGGTTTTTTCTCGTCTGTACACTTATCAGTTAATTCAACAATGTAACTTGCATAGGCAGTTAAAAAGATATCCTCACCGATCGAACGAAATGAGGTAATGATTTCTCCCTGCTGTAAGCTTCCTAATCCGGAACCTCTAGAAATGAGAAAATACCCATGTGTAAACAACTGGGTAATCGAGGAAAGGCGGCTGTTTGGCTTTTTAGCTCCTCGTGCCATCGCACCAATCTTTCCCCATTCCCTTGTATATATAGTTACAATCTTATTAGTTTCACTGTAATCTGTCGTTCTAATCACGATGCCTTCACACTTCTGAAGCATTAAAAGCCACCTTCTTAAGGAGCGCGAAAGACTTGCTTATGAAACGGGAAAATCGATTTGTGCTAGCTCTTCATTCAGATTTCCGGGTATTTCTTGGTTTTCCTTCTCAAGCTCTTTGAAGAGAAGATATGTGTCAATATTACCTGTCTGAAGGAATACTTTCCACGTAAAATCCATCAACGAAAACCCCACCTTTCAATATTTAGACTAGCTTTATTCGGGTCCCAAACCTTACAATTATCATAGCCTGCCAGCGCAAAAATCATAAGACGAAAATATTGTTAATGTTGTCCATGCATAATTTGTAGATAAGATAATATTTTATTAGGGTGATTATTAGTATTCATCTTCGTTGAAGCCGTAATCACGGAGCTGGGACATCTTATTGCGCCAATCTTTTTGAACTTTTACCCAAAGCTCTAAAAACACCTTTGAACCAAGGAGATTTTCAATATCTACTCGGGCCCTCTTTCCGATCTCTTTCAGCATACTTCCTTGTTTTCCGATAATAATCCCTTTTTGTGAATCTCTTTCCACTATTACAGTTGCCATGACGTGAATGATATCCTTACCTTTTCGCCGCTCCATTTTGTCAAGAACAACAGCCAAAGAATGGGGAATTTCTTCCCTCGTTAAGTGCAGCGCCTTTTCCCGAATCAGTTCAGTAATGATAAACCGTTCAGGGTGGTCGGTTACCTGGTCAGCTGGATAATATTGTGGACCTTCAGGTAAGAAGGACTTTATTTGGTCTAACAACCGCACCACATTATTACCTTCAAGCGCAGAAATGGGAACAATTTCCTTAAAGGCGTATTTGTCTTTATAAGACTGAATAATTGGCAATAATTCATCCGGATGGATTTGATCAATTTTATTAATTACAAGGAATATTGGTGTGTTGACCGTTTGGAATTTTTCAAGAATAAATTCTTCACCACGTCCAAATCCTTCTTCAGCATTTACCATAAATAAAATCAAGTCAACTTCTTTTAGTGTATTTTGTGCAACCTTCATCATAAAGTCGCCTAATTTATGTTTTGGTTTGTGGATACCTGGTGTATCGATAAAAATCATTTGTGCATTATTTACTGTTAGCACACCCTGGATTTTGTTACGAGTCGTTTGTGGTTTATCGCTCATAATGGCGATTTTCTGACCAATCACTCGATTAAGAAAGGTTGATTTCCCGACATTCGGCCGGCCAATAATCGAAATAAATCCAGACTTGTATCCGTTTCCATTCCCATTATTCTGCATGTAAATCCTCCGGAGTAAATGCTCCAGGCAATAATTCTTCGACGGTAATTTCTTGAATATCCCCTTTTAAATTGGTTAAAACCACCTTCATATCCTTAGGGCAAAGTTCAGAGATTACCTGCCGGCAAGCACCACATGGTGAACATGGCCGTTCTGTATCAGCTACAACAGCAAGCATCGCGAAATCCCGATCGCCATGTGAATAGGCACTAAATAGAGCGGAACGTTCTCCACAGTTGCACATACTATAAGCGGCATTTTCTATATTACAGCCATGATATACTTTTCCATCCGTTGTTAACAATGCTGCCCCTACTCCAAATTTTGAATAAGGAATATAGGCTTTTTCTCTTGCTTTTTTTGCTTCTTCAATTAATTCTTCGATGTTCACAATTCTTCTTCCCTTCCAGCAGAATCTGCTGTTCCTTTATTTTACATCAAAAATGAGAGAAAATCATTACTTGCAACAAAAAAGTAATAAAAAAATTAGAATTTTCTCACAAATCAACCTATCCAAGAATTATAAGCTGAAATGTAATTTTACCGAATTCCCTTTCCCTTTTCAAACCGTTGCTAAAATAAATTTAGAATGTAAGGAAAAAAAATGATCATCCCAATTGCTACCGAGAGGACAGCATAAACTAAGACTGCCCCGGCAGCCAAATCTTTCGCTTGTTTTGCAAGTGGATGATATTCTTCTGTCATTAGGTCAACCACACGCTCGATCGCGGTATTCACCAGCTCTAAGGCAAACATGCCGCTAATCGCGAAAAGGATAAATAACCACTCTATTTTCGTAATCGAAAAATAAAACGAACCGATTAAAACAAAGATAGAGCTAATGAAATGAATCCTCATATTTCTTTCTGCTCTAAGAGCTATCTTAACCCCTGAAATGGCATATGACAAAGAGCTAATGAAAGATATCGGATTACGTTTATCTTGTGAGTCCATACTCGTTTAATATTTCCTTTTGCAGAGTGAACATTTCTCTTTCTTCATCCTCGCTCATGTGGTCATAGCCTAAGAGATGCAGGAAACCATGAACCGCGAGAAATCCGAGCTCTCGAATAAAAGAATGCCCATACTCCTCAGCCTGTTCTTTTGTTTTTGGAACAGAGATAATAATATCCCCAAGGACACGAGGAAGCTGGTTTCCGGTTATTTCAATTTCACCTTCACCCAGTTCTTCCATAGCAAAAGAAATAACATCGGTTGGGGCATCTTTCATGCGATATTCCCGGTTAATCTCCTGAATTCTCTCATTAGAAACAAATGTGACCGAAACTTCGCTATTGATTTCAACATTTTGTTTATTTGCGGCAAAATTTAATACTCTTTCAATTTCAAGCATTTGTTCGTCTGATAGTTCATTGGTTTCATCAATACAATCAATCAGTAATGTCATGCTTGCTTCACCTTCTTTTTCGTCATTTCTGGATATTCAATCCGTGAGTGAAAAATCCCCTTTAATGTTTCGCATAACGTATGGGTTACCGTTTCAATTTCCTTGATCGTGATATCACATTCATTTAATTGACCATCCTGGAGCCGGTCAGCGACAATTTTATTGACAAGCGATTCAATTAATTCGGGCGTGGGCTGTGATAAAGATCGGACTGCTGCCTCCACGCTGTCTGCAATGCCAACCACAGCAGACTCTTTCGTTTGCGCCTTTGGTCCCTGGTAGCGAAAATCGCTTTCCTTTGTTTCTTCATCGTTTTGGAGCGCCTTATGGTAGAAAAATTTCAATAAAGTTGTCCCATGATGCTGTTCGGCAATATCAATAATTTCTTTAGGCATATGGTATTTCTTCAAGATGGATGAACCGTCTATTACATGCGCAATGATGATATGAGAACTCTTGTCTGGCGGTAAGCGATCATGCGGATTGTCATGGTGCATTTGATTTTCAATAAAAAAGTTTGGCCTTTTTGTTTTACCAATATCATGATAATAGCTGCCAACCCTTGCCAACAGACCGTTTGCCCCAATTGCCTCACATGCAGATTCTGCTAAATTAGCGACCATTACACTATGATGATATGTACCGGGTGCCTCCATTAAAATTTTTCTAAGCAGCGGGTGATTGGGATTAGATAGTTCAATCAATCTCATCGTTGAGAGAATCCCAAAACTAGCCTCTAAAAAAGGCAGTAAGCCGATGGTTAACACAGCCGAGCCAATTCCTGATACCAAGGCTGTAAGAAGATAATACCCATATTCGATTCCTGAAAACTGACCGTTCGGCAGAAACATTAGCGCCACTATCGCCAAAAGATTGACTAATGACGCAATCGAGCCTGCTTGCAATATTTTCGAGCGATGATTTTGCCCGCTTAAAAACAGGATGCCCGCTAAAGCGCTAAAAAGGATATAAATACCTTCTGAAAAATTTAGGGTTCCCGTCACACCTTCATTGAAAAGAACACTACCGCAAACCGCCAGAATAATCGCCGTGAGGATCGCCAGCTTTTCATCAATTAATATCTTAATTAGCATGCCCCCCATCGCGGCAGGGAATAAATAGCCAATTCCCGCGTAATTAAATATTTGCAGCAGACTGACCAGTTTCATAATTAAAATGGAAAGGAGAAAAATAATCCCATACAATAATAAAAACATTTGCCGTTTCTCGGGAAGAGATTTCATTTGATAAAAATAATAAAAGACAGCCGAAAGGATTATGGTAATTAAAACAACTAAGCCAATTAATGGTTTAAATGATTTTTCAGTGTTAAGAAGACCGACTAGCTTTAACTGATGATAAATATCCTGATTAATCAATTTTCCTTCTTCGACAATGATTTGCCCCTGAAGAATCTTTACATGCTCTACGTTTTCAGCCGCCTGCAGGCGCAAATCCTCTGTGGCAGCGGGGTCATAAAATTCATTTTGAATGACTGCATACCTGCCTAATGCAATCGCAGCGGTTCTTAAACTTTCATTTAATGATGCGTATTTTAATTCTTCTTCGACTCGCTTTTTGGCGTTTTCTACTTCATCCCCAGGGATTCTTTTCGTCATCACATTGTTGATTGCTGTTACGGTTAAATCCTTAGCGATCGACAACTCATCGTTACTAGCTTGGACTAAGCTTGAGAACACTTGACCTGGGAGATCCTTCGAAACACCGGAGGTCAATTTTGCTTTAAGCCTTGTCACTTTTTCTGATACACTCGGCTCCTCATTTGCCGGTTTTTCCACAGTAGCCGGCTCTTCCTGCTTCTTCATTTCTTCTTTTATTTCATCATTGACCTCTGCTGCTGCGGAAAAAATAGACGTAATTAAATCCACTCGGTTTTGCGTGTATTCATTTTTTAAGGTATAAACAGGCTGGACTTGGTCGCGTGCCTCTTTCCGTTTTTTCTCGGTACTTTTTTTATCCTCCACTGTCCCAGGGGATCGAATCGTTTTTTCAGCAACGGAAAACAAGCCCAAGTCAAGTTTTTCTGGTTTTACTTGACTATACATTGCGGCAAAAAGGATGGCTCCTAATACAATAAAAAATAGGATGCGAAAAAAAGTAAAATCGAGCAATTTTCGTACCCGTATAAAGTATTTCTGCAGCTTTTCCAACTTTATCCCCCCAAAACACTGCCCGACATTATTACGCAAGAATAAACATATTATTACTGAAAGTTCGCTTTATGTAAAATGATAACAGTTTTTCTATCAAGTTTCATCCACTAAACGAAGAAGATTGATTATTTTGGTAAGAAAACAAGGGGTAAACCATTTATACTGGTTTACCCCTTGTGTTAATTTAATCTGTTTTCTTCTCATACGCTTCAATAATCCTGCCTACTAGCGGGTGACGGACAACATCGGTTTGTTCTAAAAAGGTAAACGAAATGCCGTTGACATTTTGTAAAATTTCTTCCGCTGCAATTAATCCGGATTTCGCTCCCTTCGGCAAATCAATTTGCGTTTTGTCGCCAGTAATAATCATTTTCGAGCCAAAGCCTAGTCTTGTCAAAAACATTTTCATTTGGGCATGTGTCGTATTTTGGGCCTCATCTAAAATAACAAAAGCATCATCTAACGTACGGCCTCTCATATAGGCAAGAGGAGCGATTTCAATCGTCCCCCGTTCAATTAACCGCTGTGTATGTTCGACGCCTAAAACGTCGTTTAAAGCGTCATACAGGGGCCTTAAATAAGGATCCACCTTTTCTTTCAAGTCTCCGGGCAAAAACCCAAGACTTTCTCCTGCTTCAACAGCCGGCCTCGTTAAAATAATTTTATTTACTCGACCGTTTTTTAGGGCACCCACTGCCATAACAACTGCTAGATAGGTTTTCCCCGTTCCAGCTGGCCCAATCCCAAAGACAAGATCATGCTTTTTTATCGCCATTACATATTGTCTTTGTCCGAGGGTTTTAATCCGAATGGTTTTACCTTTGACATTTTTGCCGATTTCCTCATCATACAAATTGACAAAGTAATCAAGTGTTCCCTTATTCGCCATTTGCACCGCATAGAGAACATCTCTTTGGCTAATATTAATTCCCTTTCGAATCACAATCATTAATTTGTCAAGAATTTCCCCTGCAAGGCTGACCTTCTCTTCGTCGCCTGACAAATTAACAGATTCCCCTCTTGTAATGATGGAGACATCAAGTTCTTGTTCAATTATTTTTAAATTTTGATCAGAGTTACCCAACAGTGTAATCGCCTCGGCTGGGTTTTCTAGCTGTACGTTAATTGTTGTTAATTTTTCTGTCATTCAGGTGTCTCCTTGAATATCGGTTGTCCGACTGCTATATTTTCAATTATTTTAAAGTGAATATCTAGTATAACTTTACCATTTTTAGTTGACTTGTGTAAAATTTTTTCATCTTTGATGATAGCATCTTCATCTAATTCGCTTTTTATTTGTTTTCTTGCCAAGTTAAGCGCTTCTTTTTCTGCTTCTTCGTTTGTATATTCACGAGTAAACTCTTCCCGTTCTCTAATTGTTTTATGAACATAGGATATTGGCAAATCCCACTTTAAAAAGTGAATTTTACGAACATCCTTTTCTGTCTCATATTTTTCAAACTCCGGCTTTCCAAAGCCCCAAATTGGGATTTCCCAATTGCCCATTAAAAGAGATCGTTTTTGTTTTTCCTTGCCGTTATATACCTTAAAGTTCGTTATTAACGGAAGTTTGACGTTACTTTTATACCAAGTTTCACCCCAAACCTTCCCCGTAGCTGCAACTAACTCTGTGTTACCTTCTTGTCCATACACCCCAGAAACGAGTATCTGCCCCGGCTCTACATGGTCATTCCTTTCAACCACCGGCTGACCCGTTTCAATAAACATCTTTACAATAGTGGCCTTCTTTTTCGCGACAAGATTTTGCGGGGATAAATTCTCTGGCTTTTTGGGCTCATTTTTTTCGACCGCTTGAAGATGATAGGTTGTCCCGTTTAACTCCACGCCAATCCACGTAAGATCGCCAATGTTATTCGTTAATTGCCGCTGTATTCCTTCCACATTTTTAACGAAAAATTGAACCTTGCCAATTTTCACACCCATCTTGTCCAATTCTTTGCGAATTTTGTATTCTGTCGCAGGCTTGGCACCTTTTATTTCAATGCCCCAAATAACGTTAGATAACAATAAGATAATCAAGAGGAAAACTCCTGCACCTAGTAAAAAACCGCTATTTTTTAACAATCTTTTGAATAAAAACGGAATTCCACTTCTTCGTAAAAATGTAATCGAACATTCGCTTTTTCTTGCATAAAAACGAATGTTCTTGGCATCATGAAGCCTCATTTTAAAGGTAATCGTCTCCGTTCCATGCCGCTTAACATTCCAAATATGAATACCATTCCTTATTAACACATTTAAGAAACGCTCAATCCCCTTCCCAGATACTTTAACGGTCACTCTGCCATAGAGAAATTCAATCCACTGGTTCTTCATTTTTTTCCTCCCGGATTATCAGTTATATACATGACCTGATCAATTTTTCCTTCTAACAAAATTTCTTCAGGTAAAATCGTTTTAATCACAAAAGAACTTCCCTTTATCAACAATTGGCCTTGCTTTAATAGCAGGCGCAGCTCTTTATCGGTAAAGGCCAGTAAGCCACGGTGGTTCTCAATATACACATGGATTTGGCCAATCATTGTGATCCGAGGCAGATCCATCATGACATCCTGAGGAAGATCCATTTTATTAGCCATCCAATTGCGGATTCGCCCGCCCCATTTTTTTGCCATAAAAAAAGAACCCCCTTTCATCTCAATTTATGAAATGAAAGGGGGTTCTAGCACATTTTTTTCGATTTGATTTATGATGGACTGTTTAGCCTCTTTTAGAAAAATACGGTTTTTTCGAACGAGGCTCACCAAGAATTTCTGACCAGACAATTCCATTAACCAGTGTTTTGGCGTCCGGGTATTCAGAAAGAATAGTTCCAGCATCATCTTGCTTATCCTTCTCAACAAGTTCTTTGATTCTTTCTTTTTGCTGTCGAGAGGTGGCCGCTCTCTCTCGACTGAATTCAGACTCTTTCCTTACCTGCATGTACTCTTTTTCGAGATTTTGTGGAGCAGCTGTTTTTTGCTCTACGATTACCGGGCTTGTTTTTCTTGGTTCCTTAATTAGGCTCGGTTCACTTAATTCATTATCAGTAAGCTCTTGAAAAAGTTTACGGATTTCCCCGATTCCATTGGTTGAAGTTGGCTTATTTGGGGATTGTCCGCGATTATTTTTCACCTTACTAACCATCGAAGTAATTATACCGATAACAATCATGACTAATATTGTATTCAAAACTTACCCTCCTTTTTTATTAAAGTGGGTTTTACTTTTCGTCCTTTTTCTCACCAGTTATTTTCCCGATGGAGCCTCTCATATCTGTATCAGCGGAAATGTTTTTAAAGTTCATATAGTCCATCACACCGATATTTCCTGATTTAAGCGCTTCGGCCATCGCTAGAGGAACCTCTGCTTCTGCTTCCACAACTTTTGCTCTCATTTCCTGTACTTTTGCCTTCATTTCTTGTTCAGAAGCAACAGCCATTGCCCGGCGCTCTTCCGCTTTTGCCTGCGCAATCTTCTTATCAGCTTCCGCTTGTTCTGTTTGCAGCTCTGCCCCAATGTTTTTACCGATATCAACGTCTGCGATATCAATCGAGAGAATTTCAAAGGCTGTACCTGCATCAAGCCCTTTTGCAAGGACTGTTTGTGAGATTAAATCTGGATTCTCAAGGACCTTACTATGACTATCTGATGAACCGATGGTAGAAACGACCCCTTCACCAACACGGGCAACAACCGTTTCTTCACCGGCACCACCGACAAGACGCTCGATATTGGCACGAACGGTAATTCTAGCCTTTGCTTTAACTTCAATCCCATTCATCGCAACACCCGCAATAAACGGAGTTTCGATAACTTTTGGATTAACACTCATTTGCACCGCTTCTAACACGTCACGACCCGCTAGATCGATGGCGGCACAGCGTTCAAACGATAGTTCGATATTGGCACGGTGCGCGGCAATCAAAGCATTTACTACCCTATCGACATTCCCGCCGGCAAGGTAATGGCTTTCAAGCTGATTAATTGTGACATTGATTCCAGCTTTATGAGCTTTAATCAGCGGGTTAACGACCCTGCTTGGAGTTACCCTTCTAAGTCTCATCCCTACTAATGTAAAAATACTGATGCGTACTCCGGCAGCAAGTGCTGAAATCCAGAGCATGACTGGTACAAAGGATAATAGAATTCCAAAAAGAATTAAAGCAACGACGACAACAGCAAGAATAAAAATTGTTCCATCATTAATTTCCATTTATTAAAACCTCCTTCAACTATTTCACTTCTCTTACTACAATGCGGGCTCCTTCAACTTTAATTACTTTCACTCTGGCATCCTGTTCAATAAAGCCGCCTTCGCTGACCACATCGATTCGTTCATGATTAATGATAACCGTGCCAGCCGGCCTTAAGACTGTTAATGCTGTCCCTGTCTTGCCCAAAAGGTCTGTCCGGTTAATATTAGAAACATACCCGTTCTCATTTCCAGCTGAATCAGACAGTACCATTTTGCTAAACAGCACCAGCTTTTTGTCAAACATCTTAATCATGATAAAGAAAACGATAATAGAAATGATGATCGCAATTAAGATGGAAACCCCCATCTGCAAGGCATCTTCTCCTGATAAAAAAAGACTTAGGATTAACGCAGCAACACCAAGTGTTCCCGCAACCGCCCCCGGTACAAAGAACTCTAAAAAAATAAGAAGAATTCCTGCCACAAACAGAACTAATGTACCAAATCCCACAAGTCCTGCCTGAAAATGACCATAAAAGAATAGCAATAATGCAAATACACCAATAAACCCCGCGATACCAAACTTCGATGAAAAAAGTTCTAACACAATGCCGATTCCTGTAATCGTTAAGAGAACGGTTACAACAATCGGGTCAGTAAGCAATTCAACCATCAGCTGTCCCCCCTTTTTTTCTTTTTTTCAACTGACTGTATGTAGTACGTATGAATGCGATAAAAGTTTCATTCGTTTTTAAAATAAGGCTGTGTTAAAAGGGAATGTTGATCTCCGTTCCAGGCGCTTTCCGCGGGGNGAGCCTCCTCGGCGAATTGCGCGCCTGCGGGGTCTCACCTGTCCCGCTGCTCCCGCAGGAGTCTCGCGCCTGAAACGTAGAGCAACATTGTGCACAAAACCAACAATGTGTTTTAACACAACCTAAAATAAAAGACCGCAGACTTTACTGGTCTGCGGTCTTAGTGTCAGAATACTATGAAAGGTGTTGTTGTACAAATTTATTTACAAGTGATCCGTCTGCTTTCCCCTTAACTTTGGGCATAATTGCAGCCATCACTTTTCCCATATCCGCTTTTGATGCTGCACCTACTTCAGCAATCGTTTCTTTAACGATTACTGACAACTCCTCTTCAGAAAGCTGTTTCGGCATGTACAGTTCGACGATCGAAATCTCCGTACGCAGCTTTTCAACCAGATCTTCACGACCAGCTTTATCAAATTCATGGAGGGAGTCTTTGCGTTGTTTTAATTCGCGAGAAAGGACTGTTAGCTCTGTATCCTCGGAAAGCTCTTTTGTTCCAAGCTTGATAGCTTCATTTTGCAACGAAGCTTTCACCATCCGAATGACGGAGAGTCTGTCTTTTTCCTTGTTTTTCATCGCTTGTTTCATATCATCATTTAAACGCTCGAGAAGACTCATATAATACACCCTCTCTTAAAACTTACGTTTTCTTGCAGCTTCAGACTTTTTCTTACGTTTTACACTTGGCTTTTCATAGAATTCGCGCTTTCTTGCCTCTTGCAAAGTACCAGTTTTTGATACTGTACGTTTGAAGCGACGAAGAGCATCTTCAAGCGATTCGTTTTTACGAACGACGGTTTTAGACATTCTCTTTCCCTCCCTCCGAAACACAACACACTAACATTCAATCCATGTACCTTGCAATTATAATATAACCTTGGAACAAGGTCAACTGAAATTCGCTGTGTTAGAACGAGCTTTTCATTTATTTATGCAAAATATAGAAGAGCTTGTCTGAAAAAATGGCATGCCCCGCAACATTTGACCATAGAATGAAGGGGAGGGGGCCAAGACATGCTATACATACTATTATTTCTTCTTTGTATTTTATTATTTATTTTTGGAATGACCATTATTAGGTTTGGGTTATTCAATTTGTCGGCAAATAAATTGAAAACATGGCTGATCAAACTAACACGAACACCATTAAAAGGGATGTTGACAGGAACGTTTATTACAGCGCTCCTGCAAAGCAGCACTGCTGTTATGGTCATTACTATTGGCTTAATTTCTGCTAGAATTATGACCTTTCCTCAGTCAATCGGGATTATTCTCGGCACCAATATTGGCACAACTTTTAAAACAGAACTAATTACCTTTAATTTAGATGCCGTCCTAGTTCCCCTTGCCATTAGTGGAGCACTTCTAATTTTATTTAAAAATAAAAAGGCAAGAAGTATTGGCATGCTTGTGTTCGGAATTGCCTCTGTTTTCACGGCGATGAAAGGTTTTGAATTATTAGCGAAGCCATTAACCACAATGGACTTTATCAATAAATTTATCTTATCGATTAATGATAATATTTTTTTGAGCTTATTAACAGGCACAGTGATTACGGCGATTATTCAGTCAAGCACGGCGATGACTGGGATTGCGATGGGTTTTCTAACTGCCGGGCTGCTGCAGTTGGATGCTGGCATCGCAATTGTGCTTGGGGCTAATATTGGCACCTGTATTACGGCGATTATTGCATCGATTGGCGGCGGAAAAGAATCTCGCCTGGCCGCCTTTGCCCACGTTTGGCTAAATGTATTCGGGGTTTTGCTGTTTATTCCGCTGATCCCGCTGCTAACCGAAAACGCACCGTTGCTTGCAAGTAGAAAGGATGTGCAATTAGCGCATATTAGTGTGATTTTTAATGTTGCCACTTCCCTGCTGGTTTTACCGTTTGCAACAAGGTTTGGTGAGATGATTTTATACTTCCACGATCGAAAACCAAAACGCCCTGTATCGTAGAAAGACAGCAATTTTGCTGTCTTTCTTTGTATTTGAGTACTTAGATTTTACCCGAGTTTGAGGGATTGGCTCCACGTGAGTCGGTGACTGCCCAGAGTGCCCGTAATGAGCTTTTTTCTTGCTTCATGGGCACTGTGAACCTTCCAGAGTGCCCGTGATGAGCTTTTTTCTTGCTTCATGGGCACTGTGAACCTTCCAGAGTGCCCGTGATGGGCTTTTTTCTTGCTTCATGGGCACTGTGAACCTTCCAGAGTGCCCATGTTGGGCTTTTTTCTTGCTTCATGGGCACTATGACCTTCCAGTTGACCGAGATGCGCTCTTTTCTGGCTTTACGTGCGCTGTTACATCAATTCTTTTTTTAGTAATTTGAAGTCACTAGCATCCCGTTTATGATCGCGACACTTGAACTTGCTCCAATCCTCGTCGCTCCGGCATCAATCATTTTTTTGGCATCTTCTGTGCTTCGTACACCGCCGGAAGCTTTGACACCGATATCAGGTCCTACCGTTTTCCTCATTAGGGCAATGTCCTCAACAGTTGCACCGCCGGTTGAAAATCCGGTTGAAGTTTTTACATAATTAGCACCAGCTTTAACAGCAAGCTCACAGGCGCGAATTTTTTCTTCCTTCGTCAAAAGACTTGTTTCAATAATCACCTTGGTTAATGCTTTTCCCTTGGCTGCTTGAACAACAGCAAGGATATCGCTCCCCACCAATTCATCATTGCCATCTTTTAGTGCCCCAATATTAATGACCATGTCTACTTCATCAGCACCATGATCAATTGCATTTGTTGTTTCAAACGCTTTCGTTTCAGAAGTTGTCGCACCTAAAGGGAAGCCAATTACTGTACAAACCTTGACATCACTGCCCTGTAATAATTCCTTTGCCGCACTGACCCAGGTTGGGTTAACACATACGGAAAAGAATTTATTCTCCCTGGCTTCTTGACAGAGAGTCTCGATTTGTCCTTTTGTTGACTCCGGCTTTAGTAAAGTGTGGTCAATCATTGCAGCAACATTTGTAGTAGTAGCCATTGGCTCATGCTCCCTTCGATCTTAAGGTTATTTGAAATTTTGGATCGATAGTTGCCACTTACTTTAAGTTTCCCTGAAAAACATTAGAAACCTATAGTAAATTCATGTGCTGTGACCAAATTATCCTAGATTTTTAAGAGCGGAAAAGTTT
The DNA here is from genome assembly GCF_001026695.1 of Neobacillus vireti. Taxonomy (GTDB): domain Bacteria; phylum Bacillota; class Bacilli; order Bacillales; family Cytobacillaceae; genus Neobacillus; species Neobacillus vireti. Next base: position 140,665 of record NZ_LDNB01000012.1, on the reverse strand, counting down.
TTGGCTATTTTTCGAGGTGTTTTGGCTACTTTTCCATGGGTTATGGCTACTTTCTTGAGTGTTTTGGCTACTTTTCCAAGGCTTTTGGCTATTTTTTAAGGTGTTTTGGCTAATTAGACAATTTTTTCCACAATAAAACCAAACCTAAACCAAAAAAAGGACCCAGAATAGGTCCTCTTTCCTTAAATTGCCGCTTCTTCTGTATTAAAGACTTCTTCTTTAACTACTGACGTATCTTCAACAACTCGAACAAATTGGCCTTCATTGTATGGATATCCAGCTTTGGTTATCTTAACTTTAACAATCTTACCAATCATCTCTTCAGTTGCCGGAAAAACAACTTTCAAGTAGTTGTCAGTATATCCAACATATAAACCAGAATTTGCTTCATCCTTATATTCCTCTTCCGGAATTACTTCTAATACTTCACCTTCAAAAAGTGAGGCGTATTCCTTTGCCAGTTGATCGGAAAGGGAAATTAAGCGGTGAACCCGTTCATTTTTCACTTCTTCATTCACTTGGTCTTCCATTCGTGCAGCCGGTGTGCCTGTACGCTTAGAATACGGGAATACATGAAGCTCAGAGAATTTATGATCTTTAATAAAATTGTACGTTTCCATAAATTCTTCTTCGGTTTCCCCAGGGAATCCAACGATCACATCAGAGGTAACCGCAAGACCTGGAAGTACTTCTTTCAGGCGCTCCAGTCTTTCTCCAAAGAATTCCATCGTATATTTACGGCGCATTCTTTTTAATACTGTATTGGAACCAGATTGCAATGGAATATGCAAATGCCGGACAACAATATTCGAATGTTTAATTACCTCGATCACTTCATCGGTGATCTGGCTGGCTTCAATTGATGATATCCGGAGGCGTTCAATCCCGTTTACTCCCGCTTCTAAATCACGGAGGAGCATCGCAAGATTATAATCCTTCATGTCTTCACCATAACCGCCAGTATGAATACCTGTTAACACGATTTCTTTGTAGCCTGCATCCACAAGCTGCTGCGCTTGGCGGATCACTTCTTTAGGATCACGGGATCTCATGAGACCGCGGGCCCAAGGAATGATACAGAAGGTACAGAAATTGTTACAGCCTTCTTGGATTTTTAACGATGCTCGTGTTCTGTCAGTAAATGCCGGAACATCAAGCTCCTCATAAACACGATTTTTCATAATATTGCCAACGCCATTAATCGGCTGACGCTCTTGCTTATATTGTTCAATATAGTCGAGCATTTTCACACGGTCCTGTGTACCGACAACAATATCAACACCAGGAATCGCCATGATTTCGGCAGGAGATGTTTGCGCGTAACAGCCAGTAACACAGATGACTGCATCAGGATTTTTCCTCACTGCACGCCGGATAACCTGACGGCTTTTTTTATCGCCAGTATTCGTTACTGTACAGGTATTAATAATATAAACGTCGGAAATTGATTCAAAATCAACCCGATCGTAGCCTTCTTGTTTAAACAACTGCCAGATAGCTTCAGTTTCATAATGATTCACCTTGCATCCAAGTGTATGAAACGCGACTGTTGCCATCGTATCCTCACCTCAATAGTTCAAAATGATAGGAAATGGCCGAAAGTGCATAGAGCGGGGCCGTTTCCGTTCTTAAAATCCGCGGGCCTAACCCGCATAGACCAAAACCATGATCCTTTAATTGCTTAACCTCTTCGTCCGCTAAGCCGCCTTCAGGTCCAAAAACCATAAGCAATGACTCACCGTTCTTCATTTGTTTGAGGGTTGAAGAAAACAGGTGCATTTCACCTTTTCTGCTCTCATCCTCAAAGGCAGCTAATTTATAATCAAAGTCCTTACTTTTTCCCATTAGAGCTTTAAAGCTCATCGGGCTTACGATTTCCGGCATAAACGCTCGATGAGATTGTTCAGCAGCTTCTTTAGCAATTTTTTGCCATCTCTCTATTTTCTTCGTTGCCTTTTTTTCATCCCATTTTACGACTGAGCGAGCAGCAGAAAATGGGAGAAACTGATGGGCTCCGAGTTCCGTTCCTTTTTGGATAATCCATTCGAGCTTGTCCCCTTTTGGAAGCCCGCTGGCAATCGTTATTGAAATTGGAAGCTCAGAAATCTCTTCTTTCCATTGTACAACGTCTGCAACGACACTTTCATCGGTAATTTCTGCAAGCCTGCATATAGCCTGTTTCCCTTCTTGGTCAACACAAATGATTTGATCACCAACTTGCATTCGCATAACCTTGACGATATGATGACGGTCTTCTTCGTCAATGAAAAAACGCTCATCATTTACTCGGTGTTTAACAAAGTAGCGTTGCACACTTTTGCACCCTCTCTAAAACATTTTACTCTTTATTTTACTAAAAATAATTTTAATTGGGAATAAGAAAAGCGCAAGCGCCCTGGTCAGCGGCGTATGGCCTGGAGCGCTCCAACTGAGATAAAGGAAACACGAAGAGCGGAGCGCATTCGTGCTTGACTTATCGTAGGGCGGAGAGCGAAGGACACTAGCCGCTAGGGCGCTTACGCTGGACAATTCTCAAAGTTCAATGATTTAAATGCTGATATTATGAAAAAAAGGGGATTCTCCCCCCTTTATTCCAGCATTATTTCCGTTTGGCAATAATTGCAACCCAGTCTTCCATCAAAATGGTTTCGGAAATTTCAAAGCCCGCTTTCAGTAGACCTTCTTTAACCTGATCTTTCTTCTGCTGGATAATGCCTGATGCAATGAAAGAACCACCGGGCTTCACAACATGGGCAACATCGTCCGTAAACCGTAAAATAACTTCGGCAAGAATATTAGCCACTACGACATCCGCAGAATTTTCCTCGACACCATCAAGCAGGTTGTTTTGCGAAATAGTTACGGAATCATTTACTTTATTTAACTTTATATTTAACCTGGCAGTCGTTACTGCAACTTCATCTAGGTCATAGGCCCTAACATCTTCCGCACCAAGCTGTGCTGCCGCAATGCTTAATACGCCAGACCCGGTCCCGACATCAATTACTCTGTCACCTGAACGGACAGTTCTTTCAAGGGCTTGAATACACATCACTGTTGTTGGATGTGTTCCCGTTCCAAACGCCATACCAGGATCTAATTCGATAATTAATTCATCGCTGCTGACAGGCTCATAAATCTCCCAAGTCGGTACAATCGTGAATTTTTCAGAAATTTTCACAGGGTTATAGTATTTTTTCCAAGCTGTTGCCCATTCTTCTTCGTTCACTTCACTAATGGTTACATGGTTTTTGCCAATATCAATATCATAAATAATTAAATTATTGATGGATTCCTTAATGGCATCTACCGTTTCACCCAAAAAGCTGTTAACAGGCAGATAGGCTTTCACAATAACACCTTCTTGCGGGTAATCATCTGGATTAAGTTGGTAAATTTCTCCGAATTGATCTTCCCTTTCCTTTGTCAGCTCAAAAGGATCTTCAATAACTACACCGCTCGCTCCAGCTTCATGCAAGATATGAGAAATAGGTTCAATTGCCTCATTTGTTGTGTGAATACTGATTTCGGACCATTTCATCTTACCAACTCCAATCCTTACTCGCTTTTAAAGGCACGTTTTACCTTTGAGAAAAAACTTTCTTCGTGTTCACCAATTGGCGAAGAACCGCTTAGCTCTGCGAATTCTTTTAGAAGCTGCTTTTGTTTGTCTGAAAGCTTTGTTGGGGTAATAATGCGAACAAGAATATACTGATCCCCCACACCATATCCGCGGACATTAGGAACACCTTTCCCTTTCAAACGGAACTTTTTGCCCGTTTGTGTTCCGGCAGGGATTTTTAGCTTCACTTTTCCATGAAGAGTAGGCACTTCGATTTCGTCACCCAAGGAAGCTTGAACAAATGTGATAGGCATTTCACAATAAATATCATCGCCATCTCGTTCAAAAAACTCATGCGCACGTACTTGGAAAACAACGTAAAGGTCACCCGCTGGACCGCCGTTCATACCTGCTTCCCCTTGCCCCGCCATGCGAAGCTGTTGTCCATCATCAATCCCGGCAGGAATCTTAACATGAATCTTCTTGCGCTTTTTCACTTTCCCAGCGCCGCCGCAAGTGGAACATTTATGTTTAATTTCTTTCCCTGTTCCATTACAGTGATGACAGGTACGACGGTTAACAATCCTGCCAAATGGGGTATTTTGTTCTACGTTCAACTGTCCGGTTCCATGGCAGTGCTGACAAGTCTCTGGTTTTGTTCCAGGCTTAGCTCCAGACCCGCTGCATGTTCCGCATGTTTCTTCACGTGGAATTTCAATATCTGTTTCTTTGCCAAATGCTGCTTCTTCAAACGAAACTGTCATCGTGTATTGAAGGTCTGCACCTTGCCTTGGAGCATTCGGATCACGTCGTCTAGAACCGCCGCCGCCGCCGCCAAAAAAGGTATTAAAGATATCTTCAAAACCGCCAAAGCCGCCGCCAAAATCTGCTCCTCCGCCAAAACCTTGATTTGGATCGGAATGGCCAAACTGGTCATAATGGGCCTTCTTTTGATCATCGCTTAACACTTCATATGCTTCTGTAATTTCCTTAAATTTATCTGCCGCATCTTCCGCTTTATTAATATCTGGATGATATTGTTTAGAAAGTTTTCGATAGGCTTTTTTTATTTCATCCTTTGAAGCGCTCTTAGTTATCCCAAGCACCTCATAGTAATCCCGTTTACTCATGATTACCACTCCCGAATCTGTCACATAAAGATTATTCTAACACCGATAATGATGTTATTGCAATAAAAAAGCCAAAGCAGTTAAACTGACTTTGGCTTTTTCTTTTTTCACAGCCGATTACTTATCATCTTTTACTTCTTCAAATTCTGCATCAACGACGTTGTCGTCTTGGGCACCAGCTTGAGCGCCGCCTTCTTGGCCGCCTTGCTGTGCTTGTGCCTGCTGTGCAGCTTGCTCATATAGCTTAACAGTCAAAGCTTGAACGATTTCTTGCAATGCATCCTTTTTAGTGCGAATTTCATCTAGATCATTTTTCTCTATTGCTTGTTTTAATGCGTCTTTTGCTTCATTAGCTTTTTCGACTTCACCTGCATCAACTTTACCTTCTAGATCCTTTAAGGTTTTCTCAGTTGTAAACACAAGCTGATCTGCTTCATTACGCAGTTCTACTTCTTCTTTACGCTGCTTGTCAGCTTCAGCATTTTCTTCTGCTTCTCTAACCATTTTTTGAATTTCTTCATCAGATAGACCAGTAGAAGACTTAATCGTAATTTGCTGCTCTTTATTCGTACCTAGATCTTTGGCCCGAACGTTTACAATACCGTTTTTATCAATGTCAAAGTTAACTTCGATTTGTGGAATTCCACGTGGTGCTGGTGGAATATCCGCTAATTGGAATCGGCCTAGTGTTTTATTATTTGCCGCCATTGGACGTTCCCCTTGAAGCACATGGATATCAACAGCAGTTTGGTTATCAGCAGCAGTTGAGAAAACTTGTGATTTAGATGTTGGGATGGTTGTATTACGATCAATTAATTTCGTAAATACGCCGCCCATTGTTTCAATTCCAAGGGATAGCGGTGTAACGTCAAGTAAGACAACATCCTTAACATCACCTGTGATAACGCCGCCTTGAATCGCAGCACCCATTGCCACTACTTCATCCGGGTTTACACCGCGGTGTGGCTCTTGTCCAGTTGCTTTTTTGATTGCTTCTTGGACAGCAGGGATTCGCGTTGAACCACCGACAAGGATAACCTTATCAATTTCTGATGGTGACATGCCGGCATCGCTTAGAGCTTGACGAGTTGGGCCCATAGTCCGTTCAACCAAATGAGCAGAAATTTCATCAAATTTTGCTCTAGATAAGGACACTTCAAGATGAAGCGGTCCAGCAGCTCCCGCAGTGATAAATGGAAGTGAAATTTGTGTAGAAGCTACACCCGACAAATCTTTTTTAGCCTTTTCAGCAGCATCTTTTAGACGTTGTAACGCCATTTTATCTTTTGAAAGGTCAATTCCATTTTCTTTTTTAAATTGTTCCACTAAGTAATCAATGATGACTTGGTCAAAATCGTCACCGCCAAGACGATTATCTCCGGCAGTTGATTTTACTTGGAAAACGCCGTCCCCTAGTTCAAGGATAGATACGTCAAATGTACCGCCGCCAAGGTCATAAACAAGGATTGTGTGGTCTTGATCGGTTTTATCTAAACCGTATGCCAGTGCTGCAGCAGTTGGTTCATTGATAATCCGCTCTACTTCAAGACCAGCAATTTTTCCTGCATCCTTTGTAGCTTGACGTTCTGCGTCATTAAAATAAGCAGGCACTGTAATAACAGCCTTTGTTACTGGCTCGCCAAGATAATCTTCAGCATATGATTTTAAATATTGAAGAATGATGGCAGAAAGTTCTTGTGGAGTATAATCCTTACCTTCAATCTCTTGTTTAAAACTTGTGCCCATGTGACGTTTGATAGACATGATTGTATTCGGGTTTGTAATTGCTTGGCGCTTTGCCACTTCCCCCACTTGACGCTCGCCATTTTTAAATGCAATAACGGAAGGAGTAGTACGATTTCCTTCTGGATTAGGAATTACTTTTGGTTCTCCGCCTTCAAGCACTGACACACATGAGTTTGTTGTACCTAAGTCAATACCAATTATTTTACTCATAGCTTTTACCTCCTAAAAAAAATATGTAGAATTATTGATTTACTTTAACCATTGATGGGCGAATTACCCGATCCTTTAATATATACCCTTTTTGAAATTCATCAGTGACAATGTTGGAGCCGAAATTCTCATCTTCTCCCTGCATCACAGCTTGGTGCTGATGGGGATCAAACTCTTTCCCAACCGCTTCAATCTGCTCAACGCCTTCCTTTTTTAGGGCATCTAACAAATTGCGGTAAACCATGTCCATGCCTTGCAGCACAGACTTTGTTTGTTCATTGTCTGCTTCCAAATTCATTGCTCTTTCAAAGTTGTCTAATGCAGGCAGTAAATCTGTTATTAGGTTTTGTGCTCTATATTTTTCGCCAGCCTCTTGATCCAATCTTGTTCGGCGACGAAAATTATCAAAATCTGCTTGAAGTCTTAGGTAACGATTTTCCGCTTCCTCTAACTTCCCCTGCAGCTGTTGAATTTCTTCGAGCTGTTCTTCGACAGGATCAACAATAGTCTGTGCTGTTGCTCCATTCTCATCAAAAACAGGCTCAGCTGTTTTTTCATCAGTAAGTTCAACATCAGCTTCAACTTCATCATTAATGGTATTGTTTTTCTCAATTGTCAACTTACTCACCTCCCTTAAAGCGTTAGGTAGAATATTAAGATTTCCATGGAAAAGGGGTAAAACAAGCAAGTATTTCACCCTTACTCAATATTACCTGTGTTAAATATTTTGATACAACTTGGTTAGCACTTCTGATAAGTCCTTGCTTAAGAATTTCAGCAAGCTGATTACACGTGAATATTCCATTCTAGTAGGCCCTAGGATGGCTATCGTACCCAATTTTTCTTGACCAGCCGAATATGTAGCAGTAATTAAGCTGCAATTTTCCATTGCACTGTTATTATTTTCGCGGCCAATTTTCACATGAATGCCTGCTGAATTTTTTCTAATTAAATTATAAATCCACTCTTCTTGATCAATCATCATTAATAAACTGCGGATTTTTGAAATATCATGAAATTCCGGCTGACTTAACATATTTGTTTTCCCGCCGAAAAAAAGCTTTTCATGGATTGGCATTTTCAAGGAATCGGCAATCGTATGGAGCATTAGATCGTAATTATGGATATGTTGCCTTAAAAGCATCGCGACTTCCTTGTAAATCTTATCGTTTAAATCATCAAGAGGCACTCCTGCTAAACGATCATTTAAAATATTGACCGTTTTTTCCAAATCACCAGCATCCACCGAAGCAGGTATGGAAAACGTTCGGTTTTCGACATGACCTGTGTCCGTAACAAAAATGGCTACTGCGGTTTCTTTGTTTAACGGAATAATTTGGATTCTTTTTAACTTATTAATACTTACGGCCGGTCCTAGGACGATCGAAGTATAATTGGTTAATTCGGATAAAATTTTCGCCGATCTTTGAATAATTTTCTCGAACTCAAAAATTTTCTCAGCAAAAATGGATTGAATGATGGATACATCCTGCTGATTTAAAACCTGAGGCGACAATAAATGATCAACATAATAGCGATACCCTTTTTCAGATGGAACACGCCCTGAAGAGGTATGCGTCTTTTCAATAAACCCCAAATCTTCAAGGTCGGACATTTCATTGCGAATTGTTGCTGAACTGAAGGAAATTTCTTCCTTTTTCGACAAGCTTCTTGAGCCGACTGGTTGGGCAGATCGAATAAAGTCATCAACAATTACCTGAAGAATTAACAATTGACGATCTGTTAACAACATTCATCACCTCTGTTAGCACTCCTTGTTGCCGAGTGCTAATTATACTAATAAATTATCAAAAAAAGGGGGATGATGTCAATCAAAAAGAAAACTAGAAGCTAGACAATACCCAAAAAGGATTGAAAAACTTCATTGCCTAAAAAACGACCCTGTGTAGTTAAATATATATTATCCTTCTTCACTTCTATCCATTGTTTAGAAACTAAATCAGAAATCTCGTTTTTAAATAACTCTTGTGGGTCATGGGCAAATTTCTTGATGAAATGAGAAATCGATACCCCCTCAGTTTTGCGTAAACCGAGGAACATTTCCTCTTCCATTTGTTCCGCTTTCGTTGCTTCATGGGCTTCAAAAACCGGGAGTATTCCGCTATTTATTTGGTCGATATACTTTTTCACTGGCCCGGAGTTGGAACGTCTAATTCCGTTCACATAGCTGTGGGCACCTGCTCCAAAACCATAATAGTATTCATTATTCCAGTAAGTTAAGTTATGCCTGCTCTCAAAGCCTGGCTTTGAAAAATTACTTATTTCATATTGCGTGAAGCTATGTTTTTCCATTTCTTCCATTAATATTTCATACATTTGCGCTTCGATATCCTCACCAGGCGTGGGAAGTTTCCCTTTTTTTAACAAGTTATAAAAAACTGTCTTTGGTTCGATGATTAACGAATAGGCAGAATAATGGGTAATATCTAATGTAAACGCCTCAGCTAATGTTTCCTGGAAGTCGGTTACCGTTTGCGTCGGCAAACTAAAAATAAGGTCAATACTTATATTTTCAAAGCCAATCGCTTTTGCACGTTCAATCGTTTGATAGACGTCCTTCGCCCGATGGACCCGGCCGATTTTTTTCAATAAGTCGTCGTTAAAGGTTTGGACCCCAAGACTGATTCGGTTTACACCCGCATCTTTTAATATTTGCAATTTATCCGTTGATAAATCACCGGGATTTGCCTCAAAAGTGAATTCCAAGTTCGCAGATTTAGGTAAATTTCGGTTAATGCTTACACAAAACTGCTCAAGCTGCAGCTCATTTAAAGAAGTCGGCGTACCGCCGCCGACAAAAATGGTTTCAAGCTGATCTGTCGGATATTCGCTGAGGGTCATCTTCATTTCTTGGTCAACCGCTTGTAAATAGTCATTTACAGGCTGGCCTTTTAGAAATACTTTATTAAAATCACAATAATGACAAATATGTTCACAAAATGGGATATGGAGATAGGCTGCTTTAATCATTTTTTCACCTCTTTTTTGATAATTAAAAGAGGCTGGATTTTGTCTGTCAAAAGACTTGTCCCAACCTCCCGCTTTTTATTTCTTGGTATTGTTATCGTCCATTTTTAAGACAGCCATAAATGCCTCTTGTGGTACTTCAACGGAACCAACTTGTTTCATCCGCTTCTTACCTTCTTTTTGTTTTTCAAGCAATTTACGCTTACGGGAGATATCCCCGCCATAACATTTCGCTAATACGTTTTTCCGCATCGCTTTAATTGTGGAACGCGCAACGATTTTTTGTCCAATCGCTGCTTGGATCGGAACCTCAAATTGCTGTCTCGGAATTAAGTCCTTCAGTTTTTCGACGATTATTTTCCCGCGTTCATAAGCAAAATCATTATGAACGATAAAGCTTAAAGCATCAACTTTTTCAGTGTTAAGCAATATATCCATTTTTACCAGTTTGGACGGTTTATAACCAATCAATTCGTAATCAAAAGAGGCGTAACCCCTTGTACTTGATTTTAGTTGATCAAAGAAATCGTAGACGATTTCTGCTAAAGGGATTTCATAGATAATACTTACCCTGTTTTCACCTTGGTATTGCATATCTATAAAAATTCCCCGTTTTAACTGGCAAAGCTCCATAATTGCCCCGACATAGTCATTAGGCGCCATCATGGTTGCTTTTACGTATGGCTCTTCCACACGGTCAATTTTCTGCGGGTCCGGCAGGTTAGATGGGTTATCTACCTTGAGTTCTGAACCATCTGTCATGTGGACATGATAGATAACGCTTGGCGCGGTGGTAATTAAATCAATCTTGAATTCCCGCTCAATCCGTTCTTGGATAATTTCCATATGCAGGAGACCTAAGAAGCCGCAACGGAAGCCAAATCCAAGTGCCTGGGATGTTTCTGGTTCGAACTGAAGCGCTGAATCATTCAATTGAAGCTTTTCTAGTGCTTCACGAAGGTCATTAAATCTTGCTGTATCAATCGGATAAAGGCCACAATAGACCATTGGATTGAGCTTTCGATAGCCTGGAAGCGGTTCAGTTGTTCCATTTTTGGCATTTGTAATTGTATCACCGACACGTGTGTCACCGACATTTTTAATCGATGCCGTTAAAAAGCCAACGTCACCGACAGTTAATTCATCAAGCATCGTCGCTTTCGGTGAAAAAACACCTACTTCATTTACTTCAAACTCTTTTCCAGTCGCCATCATTTTTATTTTGTCACCGACTTTAACGGTTCCATCGACCACACGAATATAAGCGACAACGCCGCGATAAGCGTCATATAAGGAATCGAAAATCAACGCTTTTAAAGGGGCATCAGGGTCGCCGGTTGGTGCAGGGACTGATTTTACGACTTGTTCAAGGATGTCTTCGATACCGATTCCTGCTTTAGCAGAAGCTAGAACCGCTTCGGAGGCGTCTAAACCAATGACTTCCTCGATTTCATTACGCACCCTTTCCGGGTCCGCACTTGGCAAGTCGATTTTATTGATAACCGGCAAGATTTCAAGGTCGTTATCAAGGGCAAGGTATACGTTCGCTAGTGTCTGTGCTTCAATTCCCTGTGCAGCGTCAACGACTAAAATCGCCCCTTCGCATGCAGCAAGGCTCCTCGATACCTCGTACGTAAAATCGACATGTCCTGGTGTATCAATTAAATGGAAAATATAGTCTTCTCCATCATTTGCTTTATATTTTAATTGGACGGCATTTAACTTGATTGTAATCCCGCGTTCTCTCTCAAGATCCATTGAATCTAAAAGCTGGGCCTTCATTTCACGTGATGTCAAGGCATTCGTTTTTTCCAAAATCCGGTCAGCCAGTGTTGATTTCCCATGATCGATATGGGCAATAATCGAGAAATTTCTTATTTTTGCTTGTCGTTTGAGTCTATCTTCTCTGTTCATGGTAGTTCACTCCTACTATACTCGCACATTTACACTATTTTTGATTATATCAGCAAAGAAAAGTGGAAATCAATGTTTTTATCAGAAAAGCGGAAGCAGCGTATGGACTTTAATTACATGATAAAATTAGCGGCACCACTAAGGTACCGCTAACCATTTTAGTCTGTTATCAGCTGAATCAGTTTTTCCGAGGCGCCGGTTATCCCGTCCGACAGTTTCTTCCCCATCGATGAGAAGAAGTTAAACGCACTGTTTTCCTCTAATCTTTTCTTTTTCGCCGCAATATCATGACTAGAGATATCATTTCCTAGAATGGAGGCACTTATATTGTTTCCCGATTCTTCGATAGAAATCGCATTTTGAAAGGAAGCATCGTCATAGCCCTTCATTTTATGAATCCCATTATTGGCTAATTGCATTCCTGTTAATACTGAGATTAACATGAGCGCTGCGATGCATAAGCTTTTTAACATAAACATCCTCATATGAATGCTCCCCTACTATTGTTTATCAGTCGATTGCTCAACATTCTGATTCACTTTTTCTGCCTGCCAGTAATATTCACTAAACACATCTGCAAGTGCTTCAGCCGAACGGTTTAATTCTTCAAATGTGTTATCGACACCGCCGAATTCAATTAAAAGTGCATTATCAGATAAATTTTGATTATAAACACCATTTGACCCGGGATCTTTTTTTAACATAACTCCCCTGCTTAACCCTTTATATTTCTTTTCTAAAAGCTTATGGAGTTCCCTTGCTAGTTTTTCATTCTTTTCATAATTGGGGTTTTTACCACCGATGACAAATACTAATTTCGCATATGATTTTCCGTTAATAGCAACAGTTGTATCGTCTTTCCGTTTAGAATCCCTGTGAATATCAATGAGATAACGTAAATCACGATTCGAAGTCATAGCAGCTTGAACAACTAAGCGTGATTCCTGGTATGATTTTGCATAATTTAACCCTTTTTTATTTAAGTTCGCCTGGACATCCGTTTTATCAACAAAGGTACCGATTCCTCTGTCTTCTAAGCTTGTCTTTAATTGGTCGCCAACTTTTGTCACGTTTATTTGTGAATGGTACGCGTTATCAGGGTCGTTAACGCCTTTTAGATAGGGGATATAGGACTCGCGATTATGTGTAAAGTAAAGATAAACCACCTTATGCTCTCCTGTTGTTTGCCCCGATGCGATTGGTGGTTTTTCTTCTGCCGGCTTATCTAATCCCTCTAAATTCTGTAAAGAAGCTTCTTGTTCGGCTTTCATAATTTCGATCGGTGGCGCCGATTCAATCGGCATATTCGTATAATTCGTCCCTTCGCCGGCAACAACAATTTTTCCATCGAATTGAAAAAATCCGGGAAGCTCCCTGCCAAGAAGGCTTCGCGGGTCATCCAGATTAATATTGCTTGCTAGCTTAAATACCAAACTGCTTAACTTCGGCGCCTGTGCCAAGTTATTTTCTGCCTTCAAAAAATGATGATTTTCCCAACCCATTAATTGATACAGCAGTTCACCGTTTACATTTGTAGCAGCCTGATTGACTGAAGAAGACATAGGTCGAAATTGCGGCTTTAACGAGGTTAACAGCCCGCTTATCGAAAAGACCAATAACAAAAATAATGAAAGAGCAGCGAAAATTTTCAGGATGCTTGTCCCTTGGACAATCATAAACGTGCCTGATGTTCTAGTATTTTTCATGGTTCCACCCCACTTAGAATTCTAGTAAATCTTATGACATTACTAGAATTGATAGAACCATAAATTTACGAGACAAATGAGACCTGAAGAATACGAGGGCTCTGAAATTCCTTATAAAAGAACTCTGTTGATTGGAGTGGAAGGCGGCGAAGACTCCTGCGGGAGTACGGGGCCGGGGAGACCCCGCAGGCGCTAAAGCGCCGAGGAGGCTCCCCGGCACGCCCTAAGATGCGCGAAGCCGCCTGGAGCGGAAATCAACAGCCAATATTATACACTCTGCCTAAATTTAAGTGGCTTTTTCAGTGCCTTCAAAAAATACTGGTCCCTTATTAAATTGGTCTATCTTGTATAATACCCCGCATTTTCTTGGTCAACTGTGCTGTGGAGTGAGGCGTTCAAACCGTTGGCAATCAGGTTGGCCATATCCTCAATGAAGACGTCGACTTCCTTTGGAGTAACCATTAAATTATGGCCAATGGGCGACAAAACCTCATAGATTAACTTCCTTTTTTCATCCTCCGATAATGTGCCAATCATGCCAAGAAACGTTTTCCGGTGCTTTTCTTCTGGTAAATCCTCTTCCGTTAACTTTCGCTTTTCGCCAAAGCTCATTCCAGCTGGGGCAAGTGCCCTCGAAGGGCGATTTCCTTCCCTGAGCTCTTTTCCGAAATGCTTTAAAATGAAATCTATCGTATCACTTGTAATCGAAACTGCGTCGACCACTGTGGGAACACCAATGGCGATGACGGGAATACCCAATGTTTCTTTACTAAGTTCCTTCCTTTTATTGCCGACACCAGAACCAGGGTGAATACCGGTATCGGATATTTGGATGGTCGAATTTACTCTCTCAATCGATCTTGAAGCGAGCGCATCAATCGCAATCACGAAATCCGGTTTTGTTTTTTCAACAACGCCAAAAATAATATCACTAGTCTCAATTCCGGTTAGTCCCATAACACCAGGTGAAAGAGCACTTACGGAGCGATATCCTTCCTCGACATTTTCCGGCTGAAGCTGGAATAAATGACGAGTGACAAGCAAGTTTTCACAAACCATCGGTCCAAGTGCATCTGGGGTTACATTCCAATTTCCAAGACCGACAATCAGACAGGAATCTGTTTTTTTAATCCCCGTCCCTTCTAAAAAATAAGAAAATTCCCTTGCGAAAACTTCACCAACCTTCTGCTGAACCTCCGTATTTTGCTGGCGAATCCCTTGGACTTCAACGGTTAAATATCTGCCTGCCTTTTTACCAAGCTGCTGCTCACCCTGTTTGGTAACTTCAACTAAAGAAATTTTTATATCATCAACATCTTTTTCCTTTATGATGACACCTTCAATTTGCGAAAGGTTTTCCTCCTGTCCAACTGTTCCGCCTCTGCCGGCAAGGACCATTTCCCTTGCTTCAATCGCCAAATCAGTTCGAACAGAATACTGACTTAAATCTATTGCTTCACTCATGACTATTCACTCCCATTATGAAATCTCCTATAAATAGAAACTATTTCCTATTTTGACCCTTCTCATTCCAAAACATGCAGAGTAAAATTCTTTCCTTGATAATTGTGTATTGCAATATAGGCTCTCGTTTGATAAAATACTTCTTGTTCTGAATTATTATGATGAATGTATAGTCGAGTTCATATAGTCTCGATTCTTTGTAGGAGGTGAATGGAATGCCTAACATTAAATCTGCTATTAAGCGTGTAAAAACAAATGAAGCGAAAAATGCTCAAAATACAACTGCTAAATCTGCAATGCGTACGGCTGTTAAGAAAGTAGAAGCTGCTGTTACTACTAACGACGCTGCTGCTGCAAAGGAAGCATTAGTAACTGCTGCTAGCAAATTGGACAAGGCTGCTGGAAAAGGTCTAATCCACAAAAATGCTGCTGCTCGTAAAAAATCACGTCTAATGAAAAAAGCGAACGCTCTTTAATAAGCGAAAAAAAAACGATTCCTTTACAGGAATCGTTTTTTTTTACTTTTTTAACCGAAATAATACCATCTCAATCAATAATGATTTATTCATACCGCCTGTTTTCATTTGGTAGTCGGCCTCAGCTAGCATCTCCATTATACTGGCTAATTCTTCATCGCTAAATTTACCCGCCTGGCCGAGCGCAAGCTTGACGCGGAACGGGTGGGTTTTCAAGTAACCCGCAATTTGCTGCTGCCCGTACCCTCGTCTTGAAAGCTCCTTCACTTGATATATTAACCGGAACTGCCCTGCAAGCAGCGCCAAAATTTTGATTGGCTCTTCATTTTGTTTTAATAAATCATAATAAATTCGTAAGGCTTCATCCAGTTTACGCTGGACCACTTTTTCAATTAAGGTAAAAATATTTTGCTCAAGTGAGCGTGAAACTAACTTTTCAACTAAATTCACATCAATTTTCTTTTGGTCTGCGGCATACAAAGCTAATTTATCAACTTCACTTGTAATCATAAACATGTTTGTTCCGACAAGAGCCAATAATTGCTCAATCGCATTTGGTTCAAATTCAATCCCGCTGCTCTTCGCTCGGTTCTTCACCCAATTGATTAATTCGTGTTCTTTTAATTTTTTCGCTTCAACTACTTCTGCCGTTCGTTTCAATTCTTTGGTTATTTTTTTTCGTTCATCTAATTTTTCGTATGGAGCAGAAATAACCATTACCGTATAGGGCGCTGGCTCTTTCAAATATGCCTCAAATTTCACTAAATTATGTTCAATCTTTTCTTTTGATTTTTCTGCCGTTAAAAATGCTGGATTATGTAAAAAGATCACTTTTCTTTCGCCGAAAAATGGAAAGGTTTCAGCATCCTCTAACGCCACATCGATAGGTGTATCTTCTAAATCATAGACCGAAAAATTAAAGTCCTTCTCTTCTTCGTTTAATGCCTCGTTCAGCAGTAATTGTTTCGTCTCATTGATTAAATATGCCTCTGTTCCATATAATAAATAAATAGGAGCAAAATCCCTTTGTTTAATTTTCCGCCAAATATCTAATACCATTGTCCGCGCTCCTCTTCTTATCACTCACATCTATCGTAAAGAAGCTTGGACAATTTGACAAGTACTTAAAGGGAATTAGCAGCTTTTCAATAAAGTGCCAATTCCCGATTTATAATGAACGCCCGGCAATTTTTAGACCTAGGTTCTAAGCCGCCCGGCGGAGTTCCTTTGTAATCATAGTGTTGCCTACCTCGAGTCAAACTATTTTGACAACTCTTGTCAGTATAGGAAAGCAACTAATAAGACGGTTTGCGCTCTCTGCCGTTTTCCACAGGCAGGCTGGATTTTTTCAGTCAAATGGCTTATACTATATGATGAAATAGGAGGGGTAGACTGTGAACGAATTCGAAAAAAATCCGGTAAGTAAACGAAACGATGCAATTGATTCTGGAGTAGGATTTGGGGTTTCCTTTGGTTTTTTTGCTGTAATGTTTATTATTGCAACAGTCATTAAATTAATTGGTTCTTAAATATTTGGCTACATATGAGTAATTTAAGAGGCTGCATATGCAGCCTTTTTTTACTTTGAATACATCCTATGGCAGATAGGTTGAAAAGGTTCCATTATTTCGATAAAAACGGAAGGTTATGGCCCCCTGCAAGTCCGTCCGGTAAATGGTCGTGTTCGTTTCTCGCAAACGCTCTAAAACCTCTTGGTGTGGATGGCCATAACGATTGGTTTCACCTGCTGAAATTAATGCTGTACCCGGGTTGATTTGCTTGATGAACGCTTCGGCACTTGAAGTTTTACTTCCATGATGACCAGCTTTTAGCACATCAATCGTTAAATTAGGAAATTGTTTGCTGATTTTCATTTCCCCTTCTTGGTCTAAATCCCCGCCAAAGAACCAGGTAACTCCCCCTACTTGCGCAACCAAAGCGATTGAACCGCGGTTTCGTTCACCGCTAAAATTTTTTTCTGGTGATAGAATATTGAATTTACTTCCCGCACTTTTCCATTGATCCCCCGCCGATACTTTTATGACTGGGATTTTTCTCTTTTCTGCCTCCTGAATAATTCTTAATTCCGTTTCAGAAGGAGCAACGACAGAAGGCAACAGGATTTGTTTGACCCGAAGCTCCTTTAATATTGAAAATGTCCCGCCAATATGGTCCATATCCCCATGGGTAAGAATAAGTTTATCGATTTTCGTGATTCCCTTTCCCTTCAAAAAAGGAACAACAACATCCCTGCCGACTTCATACGGTTTTAAACGGTGCTTCCATTCTTCTTCTTCGCCAAACGTCATCGTTCCCCCCGTATCGATGAGATAGGTCCCCCTCCCGTGGGGAAGGTGAATCAAACTGCTGTCCCCTTGCCCGACATCAATCATCGTCACTTCACCAATGGGGTTCAGCCAATTCCACACAGGCTGAAAGGAAAGGAGGATAACAACTAAATAGAACAAGTGAGTTTTCTTTTTCTGATACACTTTAGCTTCCCAGATGTAAAAAATAGCAACGATGATAACGATGTAGATGATTAGCTGAATGATGTTCGGCCTCCCAGGAACAAAAGCAGCGAAAGAAAAATGAGCTAAATAACCAATAAGATGATTGGACAGGTTTATGATATTTTTGAAGATATTGATAAGAAATAGTGGTGTGTTTCCAAAAAGAATTTGGATGATAAACAAGATGTATAAGCCAGGGAGATAAACAAACGAAAAAAGCGGAATGTATAACATATTAGCTGCAATCCCCATCAGCGACATTTCAAAGAAATGATAGAATAATAATGGAAGGGCAGCTAATTGAGCCGTTACTGAAGTAGCCAGAATTCGGGCGCCATTGTTTTGATAACGGCGCAAAATAATCGGCGCAGAGAAAATAATCACCAGACTTACCGAAAAGGAAAGTTGAAAGCCAATATCAACTATAACCTTTGGCGAAAAAAACAAAAAAATCATGAACGCCAAACTGATTGCATCAATCGGTAAGAGCTTTAGCCTGCTTTTCCACTTAACAGTCAATAAGACAAGATAAATCATTAGGACCGCCCTGATCACCGATGGAGAGGCACCAGTAAGAATGACATAGACAGGTAAAATCAGCAGCAGGAAATTCATCATGAACTGTCTTGTCAGCCCGATTCGAATCCCCAAATAAAAAACCATTCCCACTAACAACGAAACATGAAGGCCTGAAATGGCCAACAAATGGACGATTCCCGTTTTTTGAAAATCCCCCAATAAAACAGGGTCAAGCATACTGCGATCGCCAAAGATTAAGGCGGCTGATAGTGAGGCAATTTCAATTGGAAAATGTGCTTCAAGATAACGAATTCCTAAAAAGCGAAGTTGTTTCACCATGGTCATTGGCGAGGGTCTCATCGGGGAACAATTTTGAAGTGGATTTTCCTGGCTTTCAACGATCCAATAAATATCCTTCGAAGCTAAATATTGACGGTAGTCAAAGCTATTTGGATTTTTTGCGATGGCTGGTTTTTTTATGGTGCCTGACACCTGGCACAAACAATTGTAAAAGCTTTTACTTTTTAACAGCACTTGTTCTGCTTCCGATTTTATTTTGTAACGGATAAGGAGCTTTTCCTTGAATTGTTTTTCAGTTGCTTGAATTTGCAGGAGGTCGCCATCTATTTTTGGATTCTGGTTATATTCGATATAAAAATCTGTGATGGTTTCGGGGATTAAAGATTTATTTTCTAATTGTGTCCGTCCCGCCAAAAACACAAATGTTACAAAGATAAACATTACCACGAATAGTTGTTTATTTTTAAACCGTTTGTATTTGTTTAGCAGGTACAGATAAAAGAATGTCAGCAGAAAAAACGGAAGAAACGTAACTAGAGAACAGAGGACACCCAAAAGGGCCGCAAGTGCGAAATAAAAGTATTTTCCATTCATGATTCTTCTCCATTAGTAGTTTTTTTAACGAGGGTGAGACGCCGGAATACCCGGCGTCGTTCTAGAGGAATTACTGTTTTATCTTTCGAAAATCGATGACCGGTTCTGTCAGTTCAACCTTTTCTGTTTTCACATTTGCTTGTTCAAATAGTTCGATAGCAAACGGGTGATTTTTATAATCCATCGCATAATAAACTGTTTTAATCCCAGCTTGGATAAGTGCCTTACAGCATTGCAGGCAAGGAAAATGAGTTACATAAATGTCCGCCTCGGATGTAGGCACACCAAATTTTGCACATTGTAAGAGTGCATTTATTTCCGCATGAATTGTTCGTACACAGTGATTGTCGATAACGTAGCAGCCTTTATCAATGCAATGGTCGCCTCCAGCTATCGATCCATTGTAGCCGCCTGCTATGATTCGTTTATCCCTGACAATCGTCGCCCCAACCGTCAATCTTGTACATGTGCTTCTTAATGCGAGCAAATGACTTTGCGCCATAAAGTATTGATTCCACGAAATCCGATTCACGTTCTCCCACTCCTTAATAACTTTTCTGATTTAAGTGTAAGCCGGCTTGGACAATTCGGTCAATAAGAAAAGCGTGAGCGCACTAGTCAGCTCACGATATGCCTTGAGCGCTTCAAGAGTATTGGAAACATGGTGAGCGCAAGCGTTCAGATGTTGACTTATCGTAGAGCGAAGCGTGAAGGCGTCTCGCCGCTATGGAGCTGGACATTTCTCAAGTCGAAATTTCTTATCTTTAAAAATATCGCAAATTGCTTTAAATACTGTCACTTTTGGAAAAAACAGCCTCTTGTGGGGTAAATTATTCATTTTGGACGTTAAATTGGCGAAAAAATGTAATTAGAAGATACTTACCCGTCTGAAAAACATTTTTTTTCCCGCGAAAAAGCAGTCAATTAGACTCGCCCAATTTTTTATTAGCGAATTTTGAGAGTTTATTAGCGAATTTGCCATATTTATTAGCGAATTTGCCATATTTATTAGCGAATTTAAGGATTTAATAGCGAATTGAAATTTACCATGGAAAAGCCTTCGGATAATAGACCCTTCCCTTTTTTATACCTGAGTAATTTACTTTTCCAGAAAGCATTAGCAGTCTTTTAGCTGTATGAATCGAATCCAAATGGCAAAACTCCCGAAACTGCCGATTAGTAATTTTCATATCGAACAATAAAAAGTAATCCATCAACGCAGTTATATGGGCATCAACAAAATATTTGTCACAGCGGGGACAATACCATTGTTGTTTTTTACGGATAAGGGGCAGATAATTGCAGCATGGGCCAAGAACGCCCGTTAATAGTTCTGACTGTTTAATATCGAATTTTTCAAGAAGGAATTTTGTCGGCGGAGTATTCATTTTCACAAGGAGGCGACAAATTTTCCGAAGCTCTTTCGGGCTGAGGAGTGAGGAAGAATACATTTTTTCAAAAAATTGTATCTTACTCAGAAAAGCGTCTGCCTTGCAAACACGCGGCTTTACTTTGCGGGCATTGGGGCCGGAAACCATATATGTAGCGTATGGGTTGCTGATGACAACCATGTAATCAATGGGTACCGGAGGAAAACCATTCGCAGCGAGCCATTTTTTAATAAAAGCTTTATGCCTTTCAGCCTGGGCAATCGGGTCTGGGTACCCTTTTTCCTTATCATTATTAATTTGAATAAATTGCTCATTCTCAGTATCAAAAATTAACTTGCCAGCCATATTTTTCACATCAATAATGAGTCCAAATTCTGGTGTTAGAAGAAAGGTGTCGATTTGGCAAATATAATTTCCATCCGGAAGGTTTAAATCGTGAAGAATCAGATATTTTTCCTGCGGAAGAGAACGGAGATAGTAATCTAGTGATACCTCACCTTGATATCCGGCCTCTCGTCTTTTGAATTCATCTAAAATGGCTTGATAGTTTTGGTGACTTAATGGGAGCCGCCTTAATATTGCCGCCAAAATCAGAAGTTTTAATGGAATAGTCCTTGCTTTTATGACCAAACAAATCACTCCTTTACATTTTAATGATAAAATTCTAAAAAGCCTGTGAAAATCCTGCCGAATTTTAGCGGAAATTGTTAAGAAATTATGTCTGATTTTTTTATTAGCGAATTTCGGGAGTTTATTAGCGAATCTAGATGGTTTATTAGCGAATCTTGACCACTTATTAGCGAATATTTCAATTTATTAGCGAATCGAATTTAATAAGAAAAGCGCACGCGCACTGGAGCTGGACAATGAAAGAATCAATGAACCGCTATCGAATCCTTTAATTTTTCAAACGTTTTTTCACCAATTCCGCTTATATTCTTAATATCTTCCACCGCTTTAAATGGACCGCTTGTTTTCCGATACTCGATGATGGCTGCCGCTTTTGCAGGACCGATTCCGGGCAGGGTTTGTAATTCACTTTCAGTCGCTTTATTGATATTAATTTTCCCTTGCGTTTGACCAGCACCGCCTGACGTTGACATAGCGGCTCCTCCTGATGTGCCAGGGGCTGAAACCCCCTCCTCACCGATGGCTGGTATATAAATCAACATTTCATCGTGCACATGCTCGGCAAAATTCACCTTACTTTGGTCTGCTTTGTCTGTTAATCCCCCTGCACGATTAATCACATCGATGACCCGTTCACCAGAATTGGATAGATAAACCCCTGGAAGTTTGATCTGCCCCTTTACATCTACCATAATCTTTTCCGGCAGCTCTTTCTTTTCAGCATCCTTCACAGCTGACTGCTGTTTATTGTCGACTTGACTTATCGCGGAATTGAGCGGAAGTTCTTTATCATCATAAAGATAAAAATAATAAAAGCTCCCAAAAACAAGAACAACAGCGGCGATTAAATAAAACTTGTGTTCAATTAACCAGTCTTTCATATGAATCCATCCTTTCTAAAGGTATATTTTATTACTCGTTTTCATATGGTTATTAAAGAATATTGCTTGTGAAGGAGGGTCGGAAAATGAATATAGGTATCATCGGTACCGGTAATATGGGGAGTATTGTGGTGGAGGCCTTAATTGACGGAAAAGCCATTTCCCCTTCTTCAATGTTGATTACGAATAGAACAATTTCCAAAGCCATGCAGCTTAAAAATAAATATAAAGAAATTAGGGTTGGGGCAAATGCAGAAGAAGTAGCGGCTCAATCCGATTTGTTATTTTTATGTGTAAAACCATTAGATGCATTTAAAATCCTTGATGAAATCAATCCCCATTTAGGTCGAGAAAAATGTCTAATTTCGATAACGAGTCCTATCAGTACAAGCCAGCTTGAACAAAAGGTATCGTGTTCAACCGCCCGGGTAATCCCAAGCATCACCAATCGTGCGTTATCCGGGGTGTCATTAATTACTTTTGGAGAAAATTGCAGCGATGTTTGGAAAGCGAAAATAGAGCAAATAATTACGAAGATTTCTGTGCCGGTTTATATTGATGAAAAAGTAACGAGGGTTGCCTCAGATATCGTTAGCTGCGGACCGGCTTTTTTCAGCTATCTCCTGCAGCGTTTCATCCAAGCAGCCGTCAGGGAGACAGAAATTGATGAAAAAACAGCCACCATTTTTGCCAGTGAAATGATTGTCGGTCTAGGTGAATTATTAAAGCAAGGGCATTATACGTTACCGTCACTTCAAGAAAAAGTATGTGTAAAGGGCGGAATAACCGGTGAGGGTATTAAAGTACTGGAGAACGAACTTGGAGACGTATTTGAACACCTGTTTCAGGCAACACACGCAAAATTTAAAGAAGATCTGGATAAAGTAGAGTTACAGTTCTCTAATCATTAATTCGTGTTTATTTGACAAATTCCTTCATGAATTTTAAAAAAAGCCATCTTTTTTTAAAAGATGGCTCATTTATTTTTCCTGGCAACAAAAAAGATTCTTTCTGAATCGTGCTCCGGCGGTGTCTGTTCGAAATCAGCGCAAACCTCAAGTACTTCAAAACCGGCTTCCAGTAACCAGGTTTCATATTGCTGAACAGGATATGTACGTTGATAATGCAGTTCATCAAAGCGGTCATATTTTCCCAGCCGTTCATCCAAAACAAAAAAGCTTAGCTCATGCTCAACACTATTCGGTTCTTCGCCAGGGAAACTATTCCAGATATATGAAACCTTTTCTTCATTTAAGGCAAAGGTTTGATTAATGAAACCGTCATTGATTTTATAAGGGGAATGGACATCCACTATGAAAAGTCCATCATCATTTAATTGCTCGAGAACATTCGAAAAAGTAGCAATAACCTCTTCTTCGGTTTCAAGATAATTTAATGAATCACAAAAGATACCAATCACATCGAAATTCCCCTGACCTTCCAATTCAGCCATATTTTGCTGAAAAAAAGGAATCCTAACTCCTGCATCCTCCGCTTTCGCCTGTGCTACTGCCAGCATATCTTCAGACAGGTCGACACCGGTCACTTGAAAACCATCAGTAGCAAAGCGAACGGAGAGCTCCCCGGTCCCACATGCTACATCAAGCAGCCGTGGCCGAGGTCCGCCCTCCACCTGATATTTTTGGAGAATATCTCTAACAAACCGCACCCACTCATCATATGGAGCATCTTTCATCAGCTCATCATAAAGGTAAGCGAATTGCTGATAACTCATGAATTCAGCTCACTAAAAACATCTTCAAGCGGTGCATCGCCCCATAGCCGTTCCAAATTGTAATAGCTTCTTTCATCACGATGGAACACATGGGCAACCACATCGCCCATATCAATTAAAATCCATCTTGCTTCATCAAAGCCTTCCATTCTTTTCACTTCGTAGCCTTTTTCTTGCGCTTTCTCTTTCATTTCCCGTGCTATTGCCTGCACTTGTTTATCGGAATTCCCATGACAAATAATAAAGTAATCGGCAATTAAAGAAATCCCCTGCATGTTTAGCGCAAGGATGTCTTCCGCACGTTTATCATCTGCTGCTTTAACGGCAATTTTTAATAATTCTTGATTATTCATTCATCAAGCCTCCAGTTTATTAATAAGGTCATTGTAGGTGTAAAATGTATCCGGAAATACCTTTTGATTCTTCTTCAATAAAAAAAGAATCGTATTTTGCACTGCTTTTATTAATGCTTGATCTAAATTTTCCTTCGCCATCGCTCTGACTTCATCAACGCCGGGAAAATGCCTGCCTGGTTCAATATAATCAGCTAGATAGATGATTTTCTCAAGCAAAGACATTCCAATTCTTCCCGATGTATGATAACGGATAGCAGCTAAAATTTCTCTGTCTGTGATGCCTGCTTCCTTTTCCACTAGGAAAGCTCCAACCGGCGCATGCCATAATTCAGCATTAAACTCGAGCAAATCCTGCGGAAACCCTTGGTCAGCAATAATTGCTTTCATTTCATCTTTCGAACGAAATTTCGCATAATCGTGAAAAATCGCCGCCAGTTCCGCCTTTTGCTCGTCTGCACCGTACTGCCTCGCCAAGAGAACCGCTGTTTCCATTACCCCTAACGTATGCTGATAGCGATGCTCTGTTAATTGTTCCTTGACAATCTTTAACGCCTCTTCACGTTCCATATAATTGATTCTCCTCGATATAGTGGATAACCGAATCTGGCAGTAAATAACGGACCGTCTTACCGCTTGTCAACCGCTCTCTAATCATACTGGATGACACATCCATTGCCGGTACGTCCACATAAAGAATCGGATAATCGGTTTGAAGGCTGTAGGCAGGCCTTTCCACCCCAACAAATTGGACAAGTTTTACTAGCTCATCAATTTTGTGCCATTTAGGCAAATACTCAATCATATCCGCCCCAATGATAAAGAAAAATTGATAGTCCGTATATTCGGCATTCAACATTTTCATTGTATCAACGGTGTATGATAGACCTACCCGATGTAGCTCGATCGTTTCAATTTTAAAAGCTGAATTCCCCTGAATAGCCAGCTTCAGCATTTGAACACGCTGTCCATTCGTAACCGATCCTGTTTTTTGCTTATGCGGCGGCTCCCCATTTGGCATGAACCAAATTTCATCAAGCTTTAGTGCAGCAAGAACTTCATTAGCAATCAAAAGATGTCCGTAATGCGGAGGATCGAACGTTCCCCCCAAAATCCCAACTTTCTTCATGCTTTCGCCATCCTTTGCTCTTATGGAAGTTTGATTGTTTTCTTTTCCACAGACTCTTTATAGAGAACAATGATATTACCAATGATTTGCACAATATCCGCACCAGTACCTTCTGCTAACTGCTCGGCAACTTCGGTTTTATCTTCTTCACAATTTTGCAAAATGCTTACTTTAAAAAGCTCTCTCGCTTCTAGCGCATCTGCTATCTGTTTAATCATATTCTCGTTTACGCCGCCTTTGCCTACTTGAAAAATCGGATCCAAGTGATGCGCCTTTGAGCGTAAAAATCGTTTTTGTTTACCTGTTAACATGTTTTTCCTCCTAGTTGTTGCAAAACATTTTCTCTCATTCTTTCCACATCAGGAAAAATTCCAGTCCATTTCTCAAAGGCAAGCGCCCCCTGATAAACGAACATATCGATTCCGTTTTGGATTTTTGCTCCTTTTATACTTGCCTCACGTAAGAATTGCGTTTCCAACGGATTATAAATTATATCACAAACCATGGACTTATGACTTAAATTGCCCAAATCCAGTGGCTGTTCAGCGATTTTTGGCGACATACCAATCGTCGTCGTTTGAATAATTAAATTATATTCCGCTAATTTTTGATTTGCCTCAGCCAAAGACAACGCCCTTGAGATATTTGTATACGGACAATCCTCAATAAGTTTCAAAGCGGTTTCCAGCGTACGATTCGCGATGTCAATTGCCTGCGGATTCTCCCTGGCTAGAGTGAAATAAATCGCCCGTGCGGCACCTCCAGCCCCTATTACTAATATCTTTTGACCCACTGCACTGGGTACGTGTGCGTGTAAACCTTTTAAGAAGCCAGGACCATCCGTATTATAGCCAATCAATTTGCCGCCTTCATTGACCACCGTATTGACCGCTCCGATACTGGCGGCTAATTCATCCACCTCATCCAGCAAGGGAATAATTTTACTCTTATGCGGTACGGTGACATTAAATCCTGCTGCACCAATCGCTTTCAAGCCTTTGACGGCATCGTGTAAATTCTCGCCTTTTACTCGAAAGGGAAGATAGTGCGCATCTATTTGATAAAAGGAAAATAAATCATTGTGCATGATTGGAGACATCGAATGCTCGATTGGATCTCCTAATACCGCGAATAGCTTCTTCACTTGGCTCTCCCCACCATTATATTAATGATTTTCTAATTAACGTTTGCACACCCTTTGGTACGTAAGCCGCCACTTTTACCCCGGGCTCATTGACAGTTATCCAGCCAAGCCCTGAGAAAACAATATCCGTTTTCGCTTCTTTTACGAAAAATTCTTGTTTCACCAGCTCCGGAAATGAGTCCAATTGTTCCGGCCGCGGCGGTGTCAGTAATTCCCCAACATGCTTATCATAAAGCTCTGCTGCATTTTCGGTTTTTGTCCGGTGAATATTGATTTCATTAGAAACATAACAAACAAACGATCGTCTGCCGCCGCTGATATAATCGAACCGGGCCAAACCGCCAAAGAATAAGGTTTGTCCTTCATTTAATTGAAACACCTTTGGCTTAATTTCTTTTTTAGGTGTAATAATTTTCAAGTCCCGTTTATCAACAAAATGCGCCATTTGATGATGGTTGATGATTCCTGGAGAATCAATCAATGATTTCTCATCGTCAAGCGGAATTTTAATGATATCCAGCGTCGTCCCCGGAAAATGGGAGGTCGTAATCACATCTGCTTCCCCGGTTACTTCCTTAATGATTCTATTAATAAATGTAGATTTCCCGACATTGGTACAGCCGACTACATAAACGTCTTTGCCCTTACGCAATTCGTCAATGGCTCCCGCTGTTTCTTTCACATTTAGCCCTTTAGCCGCACTGACGAGAAACACCTCTTCCGGCTTTAATCCCAGTTGCTTTGCTTCATGCTTCATCCAGTTTATTAACTTGTTATGCTTAACGGACTTCGGCAATAAATCAACCTTATTGCCAACCAGCAGGACTTTGTTTTTACCAACGAAGCGGTGCAAGCCCGGAAGCCAGCTTCCATTAAAATCAAAAATATCAACAATCATCACGACAAGGGCGTCTGTCCTGCCAATCTCATTTAATATTTTCAAAAAATCATCATCTGTTAAATTAACATCTTGAACTTCGTTGTAGTGTTTTAAACGAAAACACCGTTGGCAAATAATCATTTCCTTTGCTAATGCCGAAGCAGGTGCATAGCCAATCATTTCCGGGTTTTCAGTTTGGACTTTTACACCGCAGCCCATGCAAATATCTAGTTGTTCACTCACAGCTTAATCCTCCCATTGCAGCATGCCTTTTTTGCGGAACCAGTTTAAGATTCTTCGTTCCGCAAAGCGATTAAATTTTGTCCAGAAGCCATCCGTTTGCGCAACCGGCACAACAAGGATGGTATGAAATCCGCTTCGGTTGCCGCCGAGGACATCGGTTAATAATTGGTCCCCGATAACAACAGCTTCTTCTTTTGTAATCCCCATTAGCGAAATCGCTCTGCGAAAGGCCGGTGCCATTGGCTTTTTTGCCCGAAAAATAAACGGGATTTGAAGAGGGTCAGAAAAAGCCTTCACTCTTTCTTCATTATTATTAGAAACAATTGTGACAAGAATATTATGTTTTTTTATTTCAGCGAACCATTCAATCAATGCAGGAGTTGCATTGGGGCGGTCCCATTCTACTAACGTATTATCCAAATCGGTAATGATCCCTTTAATGCCTCTTTGTTTTAATTCTACAGGAGATATATCCAAAATGCTTTTTACATGTTCATTCGGTAAAAATTGTTTTAACACTAAGCTAACACCTCATTAATTCTAAATAAAATCGACTCTTTGAAAGAGCCACTTACTTGTAACATCATAACCAATTTCACCCTTTGTTTCAAAGAAAAGCGAATGAAAATGACAGTTTTATGAAAAGCAAAAAATATTTTTCGACAAATCTCTACTTTATCATGACCTGTGGATAACCTTATTAACATTATACCCATTGAATCATTTACATTTTCTAACTTTACAAACAATTTAATCACAAGTTATCCACTAGAACCTGTGGATAATTGGAACGATTGTTCTCTAGGTTTAAATTTGGTAGATTTAGGGTACACCAATTGAACGTACTACTATATGATAACATTTCAGCAAATAGAACCCTTTATTTCTAATTGGAGGTGAATCCTGACATGCGGAAACTGTCAGATGAATTATTAATTGAGTCCTATTATAAAGCAAGAGAGCTTAATTTAAGCCCGGAGTTTATTTGTCTCATTGAATCTGAAATTCAGCGGCGGTCTTTATTCAATAAAATTAAGCGGTCTTCATAATCTTCTTACATCGCCCTTTAAGGGCTTTTCTTTTTGCCCATTTCTTTCATTAATAATCCAATCTTTTCTCCAACTCTGATTTCTTTTGGGGTTTGTATTTCTGGATCTATTTGGAAAGTGTTTTTTTCGAATAATAAAACGACTGTTGACCCAAAACTAAAATAGGCCATTTCACTGCCCTTTTCCAATTTCGTCCCCGTATGTGTTGTTTCGATGGAATTAACAAACATGGCGCCAACCTTGACAATGGTTACATGTCCAAACTCCGTTTTCACTTCCGTCATGACACGGTAATTCTTTGCCAGTGTTCTAACTCCGTACTTTACCCCCCATTTATTAACAGGATACGATTTCTTTCCCAGCGTCCACTGTTTAGTGACATCGCCATCAACGGGACTATGAATTCGATGATAATGACTTGGGCTTAAATAAAGAATTAAGTATGTACCATTTAAATACTTTGTTAACAGTTCTTGATTTCCAAGCATTTCTTCAATGGAATAGGTCTTTTCTTTTACAACGATTTCACTTGTTTCTCTAATTTGACCCACATCTTCGATAACCGCATCTACCGGACTAACAACAGAGTCAACCGTTTGATCGATTTCACGCGCTCCTTTTCTTAACGTGCGAATAAATAAATCGTGAAGCGTGGGATATTCAGACAAGCCCTTCTCCATTTCTTCTTGGTTCAAATGATAAACTTTTGCAAAAGAAGGTACGATGAATCGACTGAGCCGCGATCGGGCAAATCCCTTTAAAACAACGGATGTCCACTTTCCATTCGTTAACTCAATCAAAAGACGATAAACAGTTTGTAACATTGAAAGACCCCCAAATAGTGTAAAAATACTCTTTACGAAATGACATAAAACCCTTAGAATTAAATAGAATAAAACAAGGAAAATTATTCCCCCTCGGCTAAAAAAAGGAGTGGTTTGGAAAATGTTTTTATTGGATGTATTTGATCAGACAATTAAAAAGCTTAAATCACAAACAGCCAATTTGATAACCTTAGCAAATTTATCTTTAGGCGGATTTGCGATTGTGTTTGGACTTAATGGAAATTTAAGACTAAGCCTGCTGCTCATTTTTATTGCCGCCTTAGCAGACCGGTTCGACGGAATGATTGCCCGAAAGTTTAATATCGAATCCGAACTTGGCAAGCAATTAGATTCCATGAGTGATATTATATCATTTGGAGTGGCACCAGCACTATTACTATACCAAGGAATTTTAAATGAATTTGGCGGACCTGGATCATTTTTCACAGTTTTTTACATCGGCTGTGGCGCATTTAGATTAGCGAGGTTCAATATTACCGAAAGCAATGGATATTTTACCGGTTTACCGATTACCGCAGCCGGGTGTTTGGCAACCCTAAGCTTCTTGGCCATTCCCTACGTTCCATCCCAAACGTTCTTATTCATTATTATCATTCTATCATTCCTAATGGTTAGTTCCTTTAAACTAAAAAAAGTATAAATGGTAAGAAAAATGACCTGCTTATGCGAGATCTCGGTGGTCATTTTTTTTTGCATTCCTTAAATAAAATTTTCTGGACAGACACAATTTCCCGTTTTTTTCATAGGAATTATTAATAGGCTTGAGTCCTAAAAAAGACGGGGGTGGGTTTTTATGTCTGGAATTTTAACAGCACTCGGTTATTTAGTGAAAGAATTCCTTTTTCTTGTTTCCTATGTAAAGAATAATGCCTTTCCGCAACCCCTATCTGCTGCAGAAGAAAGAAAATACTTACGGTTAATGGCAGAAGGGGATGCGCATGCCCGAAATATGCTAATTGAACACAATCTGCGACTCGTTGCACATATCGTAAAAAAATTCGAAAATACCGGCGAGGATTCCGAGGATTTAATCTCAATTGGAACAATCGGTTTAATCAAAGCGATTGAGAGTTACTCAGAAGGAAAAGGAACGAAGCTTGCTACCTATGCCGCACGATGCATTGAGAACGAAATCCTGATGCATTTGCGCGCGCTTAAGAAAACGAAAAAGGATGTTTCCCTGCATGACCCAATCGGCCAGGATAAAGAGGGGAATGAAATATCGCTTATTGATGTCCTTAAATCAGAATCTGAAGATGTCATTGATACCATCCAACTTAACATGGAACTAGAAAAAATTAAAAAATATATTGAAGTCCTTGATACCCGGGAAAAGGAAGTCATTATTGGCCGCTTCGGCCTTGATTTGCAAAAAGAAAAAACACAACGGGAAATTGCCAAAGAACTCGGGATATCAAGAAGCTATGTATCAAGAATTGAAAAGCGCGCCCTAATGAAAATGTTCCACGAATTTTACCGCGCCGAGAAGGAACGGAAGAAAAAAGGATAAAAGAGCTGAAGATATTACTCCAGCTCTTTTTTACCGTCTTTAAGGAGATTGCGCCAATTTTTGCCACCATCTGAGGATTCATATAAATCATTTTTATAAGTAGTGAATGCCATTTGATTCGTGTTTTTTGGATTAACTGTTAAATAAGTAATCGGATTATCATAATCTAAAAATGGAAAAGCGATGCTCGTCTGTTCTCCCGATGCAGGATTTATCGTCTTTAATAAAATTTTTTCGTTTTCCACACTGGAGAATAGAATGGAATCTCCGATAAACGTGAGCGCAGTAACCATAATTGGGTCGGTTATCAGCTTCATTGTGTTTCCGTTATCGGTTGAATAATAAATCCCTGACCTTGTGGACATAGCCATTATCGCACCATTGTTTGGGTGCACTGCCATCATTCCAAGTGAATCCGCGTTGAAATCCTTAAATGCACTCTTTTTCCATGTGCCGCCGTTATCTGTTGAGTAATTCACGCCTAAGCTTAAGGCATCATTCGGCTGTTCACTAATCACATACAGCCCGTTGCCAGAAAAACTAGACGCGGTGAAGTGAAAATTCGTTTTGCCATAGAGGGCTAATTTTTGTAGTGTATTCCCCTTATCAGTACTTTTGACTAAACCTAATGGGTCTGAAAAGCCTGTCCCTTTTTGCGGATGTCCGCTCGATAGAAATCCGGATTCGAGCGCTTGGAAACCAATATAATCATGTTGATTGGTTGTTGTTTTGGTCCACTTTCCATCATTGTACATTTTCAATCCGTCATTTGCCGCCAGATAAAGCGCATTGTCATTTCCAGGGTAGCCAATGCCGCGAATATTTTTTACCTTAAACGATTTTGCCTCAACAATTTCAAAATTCTTAATTGTTTCAGCCTTATTTTCTTGATTAGTTTTTTTGTTATCCCCGCTTTTATTTGAGCAGCCTGAGGCGATTAATAATATTCCTGAAAGAATCGCTATCATTAGTTTTCGTTGAAGCTTCATTTTTTTCCCCCTAAAAACATATATGGCGTTTCACACTACCATAGACAATCGAAGTTATCCATCCACTTATACCGCAGTCCCCTTCCGATTGTCAAATAATTGCACTGGGTAAAAGCTTCAGCCTATAAAAGTAATCTAACAGGCACATACCCTGTAATAAATGATAAAGGGGGGAATCCTGATGACTTACGGTTATCCAAATTCTTTCGGTTGTCCAGCACCCTATCCTGCCTATCCTGCCTATTCTGCGTATCCTGCATATCGTGCTCCATATGCCCTCAGTGCCGGTGTATGGATTGCAGTCATAATCGTACTCTTTATTCTATTGTTTATCTTCGGAGCCTGGTGGTGGTATACCAGTTTTTATTAAGAACTTTTACGGCTTATGCACTTCTGCATAAGCCTATTATTTCGGAAACCGTAAAATATAGAGTTTTTCGAATGGTTACATTATAATAAAATTGTACTATAAAAAGGGGGTACAAAGAATGACAGCAACTACATATTCAGAGGTTTGGGATCTAGACGTTTTTTTTAAAGGTGGCAGCGATTCTCCTGAACTACAGAAACACCTTATTAAAACTGAAGAACTGATTCAAAATTTTGAAGCAAAAGTTAACAACTGGACACCCATTAATTCACCTAATGACGCCAATTACCTGCAAGAGTTACTAACGGATTTAGAAGTCGCCGCGAAAAAACTAATTCAGGCTGGAGCCTTTGTCGGCTGTTTACTGGCGCAAAATACTGAGGATAAAAAGGCCTATTCACTTGACGCGAAAATCACCAGTTTAAGTGCTGGCTTCCAGACAGCACTAGGTTCATTAGATAATTTACTGACATCAATTGATGACGGTGTTTGGCAGCAGCTAGTAACCGTAGAACCTTTAAAGGAGCTCGCCTTCGTGTTAACGGAAAGCCGCGAAAAAGCCAAGGAGAAGCTCTCTAAAGAGGAAGAGGCCTTAATCAGCGCTCTTGAAGTGGACGGCTATCACAGCTGGGGACAACTATATGACTTAATTGTCAGCAAAATCAAAGTTTCTTTTACTGAAAATGGCGAGGAAAAACAGCTTTCTGTCGGTCAAGCACATAACAAATTCTCCAGCTCTGAACGCGACGTCCGTTCAGCAGTTTTTAAAAATTGGGAAAAAGCTTGGGGAGAGCAGGCAGATTTCCTGGCAAAAACCTTAAACCATCTGTCCGGTTTCCGTTTGAATGTTTATAAAAAAAGAGGTTGGGAAGATGTCTTGAAGGAACCGCTCAGCATTAACCGGATGGAGAAGGAAACCCTTGAAACAATGTGGGCTGTCATTTCTGAAAATAAGCAGAAGCTCGTTCAATATTTAGAGCGTAAAGCAAAGCTCTTGGGTCTTGAAAAGATGAGCTGGTTTGATTTAGATGCACCATATGGCAATACAGAATCAAAGGTGTCTTATCAAGAAGGCGCAGAATTTATTGAACAGAACTTTGCTCACTTCGGCGATAAGATGGCTGCTTTTGCGAAGATTGCGTTTGAAGACCAGTGGATTGAGGCGGAGGACCGCCCTGGAAAAGCACCTGGAGGGTTCTGTACCGGTTTACCTGAGAGTAAACAATCCCGTATCTTTATGACATACTCCGGGACACCATCTAATGTATCTACACTAGCACATGAGCTGGGGCATGCGTTTCATTCTTTTGCCATGAGAGATGTTCCGTTCCTTAACTGTAATTATGCGATGAACGTCGCCGAAACCGCTTCGACCTTTGCGGAAATGATTGTCGCTGATGCAGCGGTAAAAAATGCTAAGGATGAAGAAGAAAAACTCGTTTTATTAGATGACAAAATCCAAAGAACAGTCGCCCTTTTAATGAATATCCACGCCCGGTTCCTGTTTGAAACACGTTTTTATGAGGAAAGAAAGCATGGTACTGTGACTGTAGAAAAATTGAATGAATTGATGCTTGAGGCGCAAAAGGAGGCTTACTGTGGTGCTTTAGAGGAGTACCATCCATTATTCTGGGCATCGAAGCTGCATTTCTTTATTACCGGTGTTCCATTCTATAACTTCCCATATACCTTTGGCTATCTATTCTCCCTCGGTATTTATGCCAAGGCATTAGAGGAAGGTAAAGGCTATGAAGAAAAGTACATGGCCTTGTTGCGGGATACGGCATCAATGACTGTAGAGAATCTGGCAGAGAAACATTTACAAGTGGATCTAACCCAAAAAGACTTCTGGGAAAAAGCTGTTCACATCTGCCTTGATGATATTGATGAATTCTTAGAATTAACGAAAGATAAAAAATAAACATATTAAAGCATCGGCCGTGACAAATGGCCGATGCTTCTTTTTTTGTTATTCTACTGTTATTTCAGAAATAATTACGCAGCCAATCGCCCCGGTGATAATTAAAGCCATCACAACCATGAACATATTCTCCACCCCTTAGGTTTATCCTGCTACTGCTACTTCTACTTTGAATTTATCATATTTTCACAGTATCAATCTTAGGGAAAAGTGAACATTTTGTTAACAAACATTTTTATTTTCTAGATTTTGCTTTAAAGATAAGCGATAAAAATAAAATATGCAGTGGCATGTTTTTTACCTCCTATTCAACTTCTTTACTAGGTGGTATCCTTCGAATCCCAGAGACTAGCACCCCGACCTTGCATTAGAAAAAACAACATATTAAAAACCACCTTTCTTTTTTGCAAATTTTAAAATCCTTACATGAAGCGGTGCATGGAGACTTGACGATCTTTGTTTTGTTCATAAAGCCTTTCAACCATTTCTTGGTGTGCAGCTTCTTGAATGTTCATTCTACGTTTATTAATCGTTATCGTTAAAAAGAATATATTAAGAGTCATTTTGATTCACTTCCTTTACTTAAAGCATTAATACATGAAATGCTGCATCGAAATTTGGCGGTCTTTGTTTTGTTCATAAAGTTTCTCAACCATTTCCTGTTGCGCTGCCTCTTGAAGGCTTACTTCTCGTTTTTTAAAGGTGATCGAGAAAAAGAATATATTTAAAGTCATTTTGATTCACTTCCTTTCACTAAAGCTCCGATTACATGAAATGATGTACGGAAATTTGACGGTCTCTGTTTCGCTCATAAAGATTTTCAGCAAGTTCATTTTGAACAGCATCTACAAGGCTTGCTTGACGTTTTTTAATGGTAATCGAGAAAAAGAATATATTTAGGGTCATACCTGCCACCTCCTTAAAAGGATTTTCTTTCGTTTTTCTGTTCAGCAACATTTACAATTTATGCAAGCCATATCCATTTTGCCTGTAAAAAGGGCACAAAAAGGCCGCAAGAAGAAAAGAGTCCCCTTGCGGCCGGTCATTTTTTGGACACAAAAATACCGCAAGGCGTCATTCTCCCTGCGGCATGGATATGTATTGTAACGTTAAGCTAAGCAATCCATTCCAGTCTGGTCGAATGCGTGATATTCAAATATACAGTTTTCATGACAGCGCCAGACGCAATTGTAACTAAATTCATTTTCTTCGACCCCCTTTTGGAATTTTTTACTTACAAGGGTAATTATATCCACATATCGGTACTTTGTAAACCTTTTTATTCAAACTTTTTAAAAAGATAATAAAATAGCCCTTAAAATAGCAAGGGTGTCAGGCACCATGTGAATTTTTCACATGGCGCCTGACACCCTATCATTGCTATTCTAATGCCTGGGCTAAATCCTCAAGTAGATCTTCAATATCTTCAAGGCCGACGGAGATGCGGACTAAGCCGTCTGTGATGCCTAGTTCTGCCCGCCGTTCTGCTGGTATCGAGGCATGTGTCATTCTTGCCGGTACAGAAATTAAGCTTTCGACTGCACCGAGGCTTTCTGCTAATGTAAAATATTTCACTTTGCTTAACAAGCGGTCTGCATTTTCGGCACTGCCTACATCGAACGAAACCATGCCCCCGAAGCCTCTAGTCTGTCGCTTAGCTAACTCATGATTCGGGTGTGTCTCAAGGCCTGGGTAGAAAACCTTTTTCACAGCAGAATGGCCTTGTAAGAATGCCACAATTGCCGCTGTATTGGATTCCATTTCTTCCAAGCGAATCCCTAATGTCCGCATTCCACGAATTAACAGCCATGAATCCTGCGGCCCCAATATACCGCCAGTGGAATTTTGAATAAAATGAAGTTCTTCAGCCAGTTCCTTGCTGTTAACAACCGCTAATCCTGCAACAACATCGCTGTGGCCCCCAAGGTATTTTGTTGCACTATGAAGGACAATATCAGCACCAAGCTCAATTGGATTTTGCCAGTACGGAGTAGAAAAAGTGTTATCTACGATTGTCAATAAATTATGCTCTTTCGCAAGCTTAGCGACTGCCTTAATATCTGTAATCTTTAATAACGGGTTTGTAGGTGTTTCTAAATGAATTGCCTTCGTATTTGCTCTAATTTCACGTTTAATATTCTCTAAGTCTGTTGTATCAACAAATGTAGAGTCAATTCCTAAGCGATTCAATACCTTCGTCATAACCCGAAATGAACCGCCGTAAACATCATCCGTCAAAATAACGTGATCACCGCTGTTAAATAGCATCATTACAGCAGTCATCGCCGCCATCCCGGAGCCAAATGCAAATCCAGCTTCGCCACCCTCAAGGTCTTTAATCAGTTCTTCCAGTGCGTTCCTCGTCGGATTGCCGGTGCGCGAGTATTCAAAGCCTTTGTGTCCTCCGACACCCTCCTGCTTATACGTACTTACTTGATAAATCGGAAAAGAAACCGCTCCTGTTGCTGGATCTTCACTAATGCCCCCATGAATCAATTTCGTTTTTCTTCTCATCCTAAATTCCCCCCTCAAAGATTTTTTTGCTTAAGTATCGTTCACTGCCGTCTGGAAAAACAACAACGATGTTGGTGCCAGCCTTAGCTATTTCTGCCTCTTTGAGCGCCGCATAAAAAGCTGCTCCGGAAGAACTGCCTACAAGCAGCCCCTCCTTAGCCGCTAATTCCTTGACGAGGTGAAAGGCATTCTCGTCGCTAACGGTGTGAATTGCATCAAAATAGATAGGCTCCATAAACGGCGGCAAGAACTCCATGCCAATTCCCTCTGTTTTATGCGGGCCAGGTTCACCGCCATTTAAAATCGAACCTTCAGGCTCAACAATGACCGTTTTTATTTGTTTTTCTTGTTCTTTCAAAAAACGGGCAGTTCCCATGAATGTACCACCTGAACCTGCTCCTGAAACAAAAACATCTAACTCACCTTCAAGTTGATCCCAGAGCTCAGGTCCTAATGTTTTATAGTAGGTCGCAGGGTTTGCCGGGTTGGCGAATTGCTGGGGACAATAAGAACCGGGAATTTCTGTAAGCAGGGCTTCAGCTTTTGCAATCGCCCCTTTAATTCCTAGCTCCGTTGGTGTATGAACGATTTTCGCCCCAAGCGCTTTCATGATTTCCTGCTTTTCCATGCTGAATTTTTCCGGCATACAAAAAATGACCTGTACCCCTTTATTGATGGCTGCAAGCGCCAAGCCAATTCCGGTATTTCCGGCAGTCGGCTCAATTACCGTCCCGCCCGTACGAAGTTTCCCACTTGAAAAGGCTTCACGAAGCAGTTCCATTCCGAGCCTGTCTTTGACACTTCCCCCTGGATTCATGAACTCCAATTTGGCAAAAATACGAACACCCTCAGGCAATGAAAACTGGGTAATTTCAACGATTGGTGTGTGGCCAATTAATTCATGAACATTTTTGTAGACCTTCATTTCTCCACCCCTGTTAACCTAACGTAAGTCTGCTACCATTTTCATAACCAATGTAGCAGAATTAGTTGCTGCTTTATCAATAAACTGATCAAACGAAAGTTCGGATTCTTTTCC
Organism: Neobacillus vireti; assembly: GCF_001026695.1. Classification (GTDB taxonomy): domain Bacteria; phylum Bacillota; class Bacilli; order Bacillales; family Cytobacillaceae; genus Neobacillus; species Neobacillus vireti. Next base: position 102,920 of record NZ_LDNB01000012.1, on the reverse strand, counting down.
GGCTATATCAGAAAGCGAACGAATAATCACGAAAGGAACGCCAAAGCGATGAGCTACTTGCGCAATTGCAGCGGCCTCCATTTCAACCGCTTGTAACTCGGTAAATTTGGAACGGACGAAATCAACACGGACTGGATCCTCCATGAAAGAATCGCCGGTAACAATCAAGCCCTTCACGATTTGGAAGTTTTCTAATTCATTTGCCGCTGCTTCTGCAACTGCCATTAATTTTTCATCGGCTACAAAAGCTGCCGGCAGCTGTGGAACTTGACCATATTCATAGCCAAATGCCGTTACATCGACGTCATGATGACGAACCTCTGTTGAAATTACAGCATCTCCGACATTAAGTGCTGGATTAAAGCCCCCTGCTGAACCGGTATTGATAATGTAATCAGGCTTATATTTTTCAAGCAGGATCGTCGTCGACATGGCGGCATTGACTTTGCCAATTCCTGAACGGAGGAGAATCACTTCCGCACCATGCATGGTTCCAAACGTAAATTCGCATCCCGCTACTGTTTCTTGTGTTTGATTGTCAATATTTTCTCTTAGTAATTTAACTTCTTCTTCCATTGCTCCGATGATGGCGATTTTCATAATTTGACCTCTTTCTACTGTTTTACGGCTTCGAATAACCAGACAAAATCGTTGAATTGTTTAAAGGTAACGCTAAAACGGTTTTCTTCTAAGATATTTGTTAAAAACGGAATCGTTGTATAATATTCAGTTTCCAAATCTTTTGCCAGGTTAAGATAGCCTTGATGTTTTGCTTTTTCGATCGTTTGATTATAATCTTTCGCAGATTCAAACATCGTATCCGCAAACACTATTCTACCACCTTTTGAAAGCAGGCTGCCATAGTGAGTAATAGCGTTTGCTTTTTCGTCATCGGTGAGATGGTGGAAGGCATAGGTGCTGACAAAGGTATCAATATTGTTTACCTTTGGAAACTGAAGAAAATCACCGTCTAGAAGAACTGCATTATTGCCAAGCTTTGCTTCAGCAATTTTCCTCATCGGAGGAGATGGTTCAATTCCAGTAACTCTAAGCCCTCTCGACAAGAGCTTTTGTGTCAAATTTCCTGTTCCCACGCCAAATTCTACTACATGACCAACGGACTGGTCGGCCACGGCAGCTAATATTTGCTCATACTTTGAAAATACTTCTTTATATTCTATATCATGACCAATGACGGTATCATCGTAAGAATCAGCCCATTGCTCAAAAATATCTAAAAATTCTCTGCCCATAAAATCAGCCCCCAAATATAAACGCATAATTCCTATGAGTATACTATGAATTAATTTAAAACAATGTTATCACACTTCACAATTTGGAACAAGGGGATAGGCACATTGTCCCAAAACTTTTAAACAATTCCCGTTGCTAGGATTTAAAGAAATAACTAAAATGGAAGTATGGAAAGGATGATTTAGATGAATTTTCAATTTGACTTAATTGAGGATAAAGTGGAATTTTTCGAAGCTAATAATCTTAAAACCTTGCAGAAAAAGATTGAGGCACAAATTGATGAAAACAGAACCATCTTGCTTGGGGTACATTCGGTCTCCCACCAAATGCACGTCAATGAAAACGGACAAACCTACTTTACGGCTGTAGTTCATTTTAAAAAGAAATAAGGACAAGGGGTTAGTCCCCATGTCCTAGTTCTTTTGAAACAAGGAGCCTGCCCCTTTGTCCCATTATCTTTGCAATTCTGCTAGTTCTTCGACTTTGGTTGGCATCCAGCCTTGGCCGTCGACCCATTTTATATAAACTTTATATTTTTGTGTTTTATCCTTGGAGTGGACGGTTCCGATTGATGCGTTGGTGGTTGATTTGTCACTGCCCAGCCAAAAAACCGTCATGTTGCTCGGATCTAATCCGGTTGCATAGGAAATAGCATTCAACATCTCATCCCAATCTGTTCCGCTATAAACTGGGGTATGATTGCCTGTTTGTGATGTTCCAACTGGCTTCCAGCTCGGATTTTCGATGGTTTTTAGCACATTGGAAGATGTGCCCCCATCAGACACGACGGCCTGCGAATCATCCGGCTTTTCCGGTGTGGTTGTCTCCTCGCTTGGTTGGTCTTCCGCCGCAGTATCATCTGATGAGCTGTCATCTTTTTTAGTTTCCTCATCTTTTTTGGCGTTCTCGTCTTTTTTCTTATCCTTAACCTCTTTATGTTCGGTATCCTTTTGTGCTGTTTTTGGGCTTTCCTTCTTTGGTGCTGCCTTGTCATCCCCTGATGCAAAAATATTGTATGCGACAAAAATAATTAACAGAAGTACAACGATAATTAAACCATTTAATACGATATTCGTCTTCTTTCTTTTCGCACGATATCCAGAACGCGAATTAGAATTAAAATCATTACTCAACTATATCACTCCTAAACATAAGGCTCTCAATATTTTAACATGATTTGCAGAGAACTTGAAGGGAAAACCTTTTTCACTGTTCCTTTCCATGATCATTTTCATACAGCATCTTGACCATATCGGCAAACAACGGATTAACCCCGCCCTCCGAATCCAGCACATCCAAATTAACAGCTACCAACGCATATTTGGGATGTTGGTAAGGAAAATAGCCGGCAAACCATTTATTATGCAATTGTTTACCATCTTCATATTTTCCTGTTTCCGCGGTACCCGATTTTCCTGCAACATCGTATGGCAAATTATTAAACCACCTTCCCGTGCCATTGGGGTTAAGGACGACTTCTCGCAGTAGCTTCTGCAGCTTCATGGCCGTAAAAGGAGAAATCATTTCTCCTTTTAAGTTTTGCTCGGGGAAATCAACCATCGTTGTCCCATTTTTATACTCAATTTTCGAAACCGCCCTGACCATCTCTTTTTTACCGCCTCTGGCAATCGTCGCCATCATATTGGCGACAGATAAAGGAGTCGCACGCACTTCATTCTGACCAATTCCCGACATCGCTACAAAATTTGCATCTTTTCGGGCTTCATCTGTCAAAAACACCCTGCCTTTATCTTCGTCAGCAAGCTGCTTGAAATTGCTTGTATGATAAACTTCCCCCTGCCAGCCGTTAATGCCTGTCAGTGACAATTTAGCCGCATAATCCTCTAACATGTGAGAATCTATTGTTTGCAGTTCTCTTGCCAGCTCGCCAAACGTTCGATTACAGCTTCTCGCAAAGCTATTGGTAAAATCAAGCATTCCATAATCGTATGTTAGTTCCGGCTTGCCATTGATTTTTTTACTGCAATCAAAAAGCCGGGCGGGGTCGGCAAGATTATGATCGATGGCTGCCGCGGCAACAACGGTTTTAAACACTGAACCGATAATCTGCTGTTTTAACATCCGATTGGTAATTCCTGCACTGCTATAGGGGTCCTTTTTATTCAACATTGGCCGTGACACCATCGCGAGCACGCTATTGTCCTCAATATCAAGAAGCACTAAACCGCCTTTTTTTATCTGATACTTATCCACTAAATCCTCCGCTTTTTGCTGGAGGCTTTTATTAATCGATGTCCGCACATTTACAGGATAAAACGGGTTCGCCGGGTCGACATACTTAACATTGATTCCGAATAGCGGTGCACCGCCGCCATCTACATGGTAAACAAGCTTTGATTTTCCTTCAGGGAGCAGGAATTCATCAAAGCTTTCTTCAAGCCCGGAGACACCTAAGAGTGTTTTCTCCGACAGTTCTTTATTCGGGTAACGTTTCTTTAATTCTTGCGGGTTTTCACCCGTCAGACCAAGTAACTGCTCCGCAGGTATATCAGATCGTTCAAACTTTTTTTCGATTGCAAACACACCGGGTATTTTCAAGTCATTGATTTGTTCCATTTGTGAGGCCGTCAGCGCACGCGGTTCCGGGTCGCCAAAAGCAAACGGCTTTTTTGCCGCTTCTACTGCCGTTTGCAGTACTTGAACCGATATCCCAGAAATAGCAGACACCTTTTCAATCTCCCAGTCGATTTTTTTTAAAAATGGAAATAGGACCAGTACGGACACCTTTTTATGGGTCAGCATATCCCCGTTGCGGTCGAGAAAGTTCCCTCTGCCATTATCGATTACCAGCTCTTGGGTTCTTTGTTTAACACTTTCCTCGAGTAAATTGACATTATGTTTTGAAAAAGTTTCCGTCTCAATTAATTGAATTTGTATTAAACGGATTAACAACAACAGCAAACCAGTTATACAAATGAACAGCCAAAAAAGTGCCCGTTTTCTCCACATAAAAAACACCTCGTCAAAAGTTTTGACGAGGTTTGTAAATTTCAAACAATATTCAAATGAATAATATTATTTCAATTATTTAATGCTAACGATGCGGACGCTCATTTCACCGCCTGGCGTTTGAACGGAAACTTGATCGCCAACTTTCTTACCTAATAAACTTTTCGCTATTGGTGAATCGTTGGAGATTTTCCCTTCAAATGGATCGGCCTCAGCACTCCCAACAATGGAATACGTTTCTTCGTCACCATCTGGAAGCTCAACAAAGGTTACCGATCTGCCTAATGCAACGGAATCGCCTGTCATATCGCCTTCTGAGATAATTTTCGCATTGCGAATCATATTTTCTAAGGTTGTAATTCGGCCTTCAACAAAAGCCTGCTCCTCTTTCGCGGAATCATACTCGGAGTTTTCCGATAAATCGCCAAAGCTTCGCGCGATTTTAATTCTTTCCACCACTTCTTTACGCTTCACTGATTTTAAATACTCAAGTTCCTGAACTAATTTGTCTTTTCCTGCTTGTGTCATTGGAAATACTTTCTCAGCAGCCAAAATCCTCACTCCTTCTAGTCTTCACAAATCCCCATTAGAATTGTGTATGTAGTGTATGTAGGTTTTATGCAGATTACGCATAATATATAGCAGCGCGTCCTTGTTACATAAGGGCGCGCAACTAAATATTTATTCCTTATCTTTTGCTATTGTGTCATAAAAATGATTTTTGTTCAAGAATTGTTTGAATTTTTGTGACCATTAAATCGATGGCAACATGGTTTTGCCCGCCCTCTGGAATAATCACATCAGCGTATCGCTTCGTAGGCTCGATAAATTGATTATGCATCGGCCGAACCACATTTAAATATTGGTCGATAACCGAATCAAAGCTCCGCCCGCGTTCCTTAATATCACGCGTCATGCGGCGAATAATTCGTAAATCAGCATCGGTATCAACATACAATTTAATGTCCATTAAATCACGAAGCCGCTCGTCTTCAAGCACCAAAATTCCTTCCAAAATAATTACATCCTGAGGTTCAACCTGAATAACCTTTTCTGAACGGGTATGAATCGAATAATCATAAACCGGTTTCTCAATTGCCTCATATCGCACCAGCTTTTCAATATGTTCAATTAATAAATCATTATCAAAGGCCAGCGGATGATCATAATTTGTTTTTAATCGTTCTTCAAACGGCAAATCACCTTGATCCTTATAATAATAATCCTGTTCTAATACTAAAATAGAATGATCCTTCAAACTTTCATAAATCGCTTTTGTTACACTGGTTTTGCCGGAGCCGGAGCCACCGGTGACACCAATAACAACAGGTCTCTGCATCATGCTAGTTCTCCTTTCGCATCATGTTGTTAGGGTATACCGGTTTGTCCAATTTAAATTGCACAATCTGAAGAGGGTGTCTAGCTGCATCCAGTTCATTACCTTTTTCATCCCATATTTTATCTACTACATGTGTAAAATTTTGAATTTCTGGTCCGAAGAATTCCACTTCTTCCCCTGGTTTAAAATGGTTCCGCTGCTGCAGGGTTACCATTTGCGTTTCCTTGTTGTAATCCAAGATAAGACCAACAAATTCGAAACTAGTCTTCTTGCTATGATTACCAAACATTTGCTCTTTATACCCTGGAATGCCTTCAAAAAACGCCGGAGCCGTTTCACGGTTTGCACACTTATCGAGCTCTGTTAACCATTCCCGCTGAATCACAAAATTCTCTGGGTCGGCACAATAAGCGTCAATCACCTTGCGATAAACGCTGACAACTGTTGCGATATAATGAATCGATTTCATCCGGCCTTCGATTTTTAAACTGTCAATCCCTAATTCAATCATTTGTGGAATCGCCTGAATTAAATTTAGATCCTTTGGGCTCATTGCAAACGGGGCATCACCCTCCGCATAAAGTGCATTTTCGTTCTCGCCCTCTAGTTGATATAGATCATAATCCCAGCGGCATGACTGACAGCAGCCGCCGCGGTTGGAATCCCGTGCGGTCATATGGTTACTCAAAGTACAGCGTCCAGAGTAGGCAATGCACATTGCGCCATGAATAAAGGTTTCAATTTCAACATCAACCTTTTCCTTCATTTCTCTGATTTCTTCCGCACTTACTTCTCGAGCTAATACAACCCGTTCTGCCCCTGCCTCTTTCCAAAACTGGGCCGCTTTCCAGTTGGATAGTGATTGCTGTGTACTAATGTGGATTTCAATCTCCGGGGCAAGGCGGCGGCAAGTTTCAATAATAAGCGGATCGGCAACAATAATTCCCGCTATTCCCGTCTCCTTTAAACCCAGAATATATTCCTCTAAGCCGGCAATATTTTCATTGTGGGCAAAAATATTGGTGGTCACGTAAATTTTGGCGCCAAATTCCTTCGCAAACTCGACGCCTTCTTTCATTTCTTCAAATGTAAAGTTATCGGCGTTTGAACGCAGTCCATATTCCTGACCGCCGATAAATACGGCATCGGCGCCATATTGAACCGCAATTTTCAGCTTTTCAAGATTGCCTGCTGGGGCAAGGAGTTCTGGCTTCTTCACAATGACACGTTTCCCGTCGATGATCTCAGAAATTTTATCTTTAACTGTATTCACGATTGAACTCCTCCCTTTTAATATACTGTCTCTTTAAAATAGAACCCTGTATCTAGCGAACGATTTGCAGGCTGAATTTCTTCGATTGCCTCAAGCAGCTCGTCCTTTTTATGATCATAAGCATCTGGGTCCTCGAAAAATAAATCAATGGCATCACGATATAGTTTCGTCACTTCCAAGATATACTCTGGACTCTTTAAGATCCCGTCAATCTTAAACGAGTCTACTCCAGCTTCTAACATGTCTTGAAGCTCGTCAATGATACAAATATCATTCGGACTCATAATATGGGTACCATTTTCATCTTCAAAAATCGGATATTTATTAGCACGTTCTTTGTCGTGCAGGAACATATTCTTTTCCATCTTGCGATTTTCAATTTCCATGACTTTCCCTTGGTACTCATAATAATTCCCAAGGAGAGTTCGTTTCGATTGGAACATACAGCTCATTCCATGAACCAGCACTTCAATTTCAACATCGGCATTTTCCTTAATTTCGACTATGGCATCCATGTTGATTTCTCGGGCCAGAACAGATCTTTTCGCACCTTCTCTCCCCCAATAATTACACGTGTACCAATTCGTGCCTGTTGTCTCAGTACTCCAATGGAGCTTCATTTCAGGAGCAACTTCTTTAGCTGTCATTAGAACCGCCGGGTCGCCGAAAATAATGGCATCCGCATTTGCCGCAGCTGCAAATTGAATATAATCACCGAGTTCTTCAATTTTCTCATTGTGAAAAATCGCATTCATCGCGATGTAGACTTTTTTCCCTTTGGAATGAGCCAGATCAATCGCCTTTTCTACATCCTCACGGTTGAACTCACCGGCAAGCCTTAATCCATATCGCTGTTCCCCGATAACAAACGCATCCGCTCCCGCCTCAGCTAACGGCACTATATCCTCGACAGTCAATGGTGTAACAAGCAATTCTGGTTTTTTCATTTCCTCTCACCTCTTCTTTTGCTGATAGCGACGCCGTCCCCAACAGGAAGAATCACCGAATCATAATATGGATGATCCATTAACCAGCGGTTAAAGCCATCAATTTTCTTCACGAGATTACGGATTCTCTTAGATTCAATTTCTGATTCAGCGACAAGTCCTTTAAACAAGACATTGTCAGTAATAATCATTCCATCTTCGGTAAGATGGTCAGCATATATTTCAAAGAACTTTTTATATTGACCTTTTGCTGCATCGATAAATATCACATCAAATGGGGCATATCGACTTACTTCGGCCATAACTTCAAGTGCATCACCCTTGATTAAGGTAATTTGCTCACCATTCCCCGAACGGTGGATAAATTCCTCGGCAGCCTTTATTCGCTCCTCGTCGCGCTCAATAGTAACGATGTGCGAACCTTTAATGGCCCCCGCCATCCTTAAGGCCGAATAACCAATCGCAGTCCCAACCTCAAGAATTTTTTTCGAACGGTGAATCCGCAATAATTGCAGCATTGTTTCAATTCCGGCAAGCTCCATAATCGGGACATGATGTTCTTTTGCGTAGCTTTCCATTTCCATTAACAACGGATTCCGCTCAGCTATTAGACCTTCAATATAAAAATGCAGCTTCTCATTTAACAAGCTGCCATCACCTCAATCCCTGTAACAAACTAATGCTCTTTAGACATGAAAAAATAGCGTTCACAGGTCCTGACGTCACGAGCTGAAGGAATTCAAACTCGGGGGGTGCGTCTCGGGCGTTATGCCGTAGATGTACCTTAACTGTGAGTTACGCTATAGATTACTTTTAAAATACCTGTACTATTTTATCACAAATTAAAGGGGGATGCGAACTTCCCCCAAAAAATTATGAGTTATTTTTTATTGGAAATATGCTTGGCTTTTTCCTTATTATGTTCTTCTAATGTTTTAGTAAAAATAACCTCACCGTCAGCGGTTGCCAGGAAGTAATAATAATCAGTTTCCGCTGGCTCTAATGCAGCTTCAATGGAAATTTTACCGGCACTTGCAATCGGTCCCGGCGGCAGACCAGTATGTTGATACGTGTTATAAGGTGAGTTCACCTCTAAATCCTTATATAAAACCTTTTCTTTATGCTTCCCTTGCGCATATAGGACGGTTGGGTCTGTTTGCAGCGGCATTCCCTTCTTCATCCGATTATAGAATACGCTGGCTATCTTTTTACGGTCGGCCTTCCCGGTTGCTTCTTCTTCAACTAAAGAGGCCATTGTTAATAATTGATGGACTGACAGCTTTTTAGCATCGCTTTCTTCAGCGTAATCTGCTATCACAGTCCGTGTTTTATCAAGCATTGCCGTGACCATTTCTTCGACTGTAGGGTTGGGCTTATAGAAAGGATAAGTTGCCGGGAAGAGGTAGCCTTCAAGCTTATATTTTATCGAACCATTCATGATTTCGTCAGATAAAACTTCAGGGTATTTGACCATGAGCTCTTTAATAAACTCTTTATCATTTAATTTATTTAAGACATCCTCTTGATTCTGCTTGGTAGCCTCGGCCATAATGGCGGCAATTTCCTGCAGCTGCTTCCCTTCTGGAATCGTGATTTTAAAGCTGGCCTTTGCAAGGACCTTCCCTGTTTTCAAGCGGCTGACAATTTCAGGTACATCCATTGATGGACTAAGCTGGTAATCCCCGGCCATAAATCCACCTTCATTTTTCAATTTTACATAATACTTAAATACTTTTGCGTTTTTGATGATACCATTTTTTTCTAATGTTTGTGCAATTCCAGTCACCGAAGAGCCAATTGGGATTTCCACTGTTTTCTGACTCTTACTTTTAGAATCGACTGGTTTAAGTGCTGATTGTATGTAAAGATAACCTCCGCCGCCAATAAAGACTATGAATAATAGCAATACAATAGAAATAATTAATACAATCTTTCTGACAACTCTTGCTTCACTCTGATGTTCGAGCATTTTTTCTCGAATAGCAGCTTTTTTTGTGTTCTTTTCGTCTGTTGTCATTGTCTTCCCCCTTTCCCTTTGACCAAAATAAGAAAAGCGCAAGCGCCTTGTTCAGCCCCGACAAGCACAAGACGAGCCGGACGAAAGGTTGCTTTTTAACCTTTTGGCCGGTTTGGCTTGTGACCTCGAGGGGCTAGGCGCTGGAGCTGGACAATTCTCAAAGTCAAAATTTTATACATTCTTATCTTTTAACAAAAGATTTCGCACGTATTTTTACAAACTTTTAATATAGTTAGCGAAATAGGACATCGTAATTATTTCAGCATATAGTGAGAAAAATGTCAATTTTGCTATTAAATTGTCTAATTACCCCATGAAAAAACCGGCTAGAAAATAGCCGGTTTTTTCATGATTTATTCTTCCTCTTGCTCTTCATTGAAGGTATTGAAAACTTCTTCAACCATTTCCCATTCTTCGTCTGTTTCGATTTCCATTAATTCTCCGAAGCCGCCATCATCTGTTGGAATATAGGCATAAGTAAGAATGTCAATTTCCTCTTCTTCACTAGCTCCAACTGGATAAAAGAATACATAGGACTTTTCAAATTCGTCTGAGTCAAATGTAAACAGAATTTCAAATAACTGTTCATCGCCATTTTCATCAATAAGTGTAATATAGCGATCCTCATCATGTTCGTGTTCGTGTTTGTGGTCCATTTCTTCACCTCATTAATTTTTACTGTCGAGATAGCCTTGAAGGATCATGACTGCTGCCATTTTATCAATAACCTTCTTACGCTTCTTTCGACTAACATCTGCTTCAAGTAACACACGTTCTGCTGCCATCGTTGTCAAGCGCTCGTCCCATAAAACTGTATGGACAGCGAATCTACTTTCTATTTCAGCAGCATATCGCTGACTTGCTTCACCGCGCGGGCCAATCGTCCCGTTCATGTTTTTAGGGAGGCCAATGACCACCGTGTCTGCTTGATACTCTTTTATTAATTGACCAATTTCCTCAAAACCAAACTCCTGCTTTTCCTCGTTGATTTTGAGGGTTTTAAGGCCCTGAGCTGTCCACCCAAGTTCATCACTAACGGCAATGCCGACAGTCTTAGAGCCTACATCTAAACCAAATACGCGCATTCCTTAACCCTCTCGCTGCTGTTTTAAATAGGATTTGACCAATTCTTCAATAATTTCGTCCCGTTCAAGCTTACGAATAATATTGCGGGCATCCCGATGACGTGGTATATAGGCTGGGTCCCCAGATAATAGGTAGCCGACAATTTGATTTATCGGATTATAGCCTTTTTCTTGCAATGCCTCATAGACTTGAAGAAGAACATCATTTACATCATGTTCAAACGGCTCTTCAGGAAAATTAAATCGCATCGTTTTGTCAAAGTTCATTTCATGCACCTCACCTTTCTAATAGGGGAGAAAATTATAATAGTTTAGCTACAGCACCTAGGCATGGCGCTTCCGCTTTCTAGTATAGTTACCTACATTTTACACTACTTTGTCCTATTATCAAACCGATTTTATCCATTCCTGAACGAATTGAAGGGCATCATCCAATTTTTCTGGATCTTTACCGCCAGCCTGGGCCATGTCAGGACGACCGCCGCCACCGCCGCCACAGCGGGATGCAACCTCTTTAATCAATTTCCCGGCATGGTAGCCTTGTTCGATTAAATCCTTCGTCACAGCCGCAATTAAATTCACTTTTCCTTCGTGTGAACTGCCTAGTACAAGTACAACAGAACCTAGCTTCTGCTTCAAATCATCGGCCATATTCCGTAAATTATTCATATCTGCCGCTTGAACTTTGGCGGCTAACACGGTTACGCCATCAATATCTTTTGCCTTTGAAACGAGGCTGCCTGCTTCTATATTTCCAAGCTTCGCTGCGAGTGACTCATTTTCACGCTGGAGCTGTTTCATTTCAACCATAAGACTATCAATGCGGTTCACGATATCCTTTGGATTCGATTTTAGCTTTTCAGATGCTTCCTTTAACAAGCCTACTTGGTCATGTAGGGATTTGTATGCCGCTTCACCAGTGACCGCTTCAATCCTTCTCGTTCCGGCACCGATTCCGCTCTCAGAAACTATTTTAAATAAACCAATCACCGATGTATTCGGAACATGGCAGCCGCCGCAAAGCTCAAGGCTGTAATCACCGACTTTGACGACGCGGACAATATCACCATATTTTTCGCCAAAAAGCGCCATTGCGCCCATTGCTTTGGCTTCAGCGATCGGTTTAAGGCTGATATCCACTTCGATGTTTCTCCAGATTTTTTCATTAACAATTCTTTCGATTTGGTCAAGTTCTTCCGGCTTAATTTGGCCAAAATGCGAAAAATCAAAACGGAGGCGATCCGGTTCCACAAGGGATCCTGCTTGGTTAACGTGCTCGCCAAGTGTATCCTTTAGTGCCTGATGAAGCAAATGGGTAGCCGTATGGTTTTTGATGATCTTCACTCGATTCTTTGCATCAACCTTTGCCGCTACCTGTTGGTTCGTTTTTATCGTGCCGCTCTTGACAACTACCTGATGAAGATTCTGGCCATTCGGTGCTTTTTGGACATCCTTAACTGCAACGGTTGCGCCTTCCCCTTCAATCAATCCGCGGTCAGCAATTTGTCCGCCGCTTTCTGCATAAAATGGGGTCACATCCAGAATTAATTGAACTTCCTCACCTGCCTGTGCTTCATTGATTAGCTCGCCGTTTTTAATAATCGCTGCTACAGTGGAACTTGTCTCAAGCTGATCGTAGCCAACAAATTTACTTTCCACGGTTACATCACGAAGCACACCGCCTTGTACTTGCATCGAATCGACATCATGACGTGCGGCGCGGGCCCGTTCACGCTGCTTATCCATTTCCACTTCGAAGCCTCCATGATCTACCTTCATGCCTTCTTCTTCGGCATATTCTTCGGTTAACTCCACTGGGAAACCATACGTATCATAAAGACGGAACACATCGGCACCCGTAATCGTGTCACTTTCTTTTTCTCTTTCCTTCTTAATGACACTTGCTAAAATCGCTAGCCCTTCATGAAGAGTTTCATGGAAACGTTCTTCTTCATTTTTAATAACCTTTTGAATGAATTCAGTTTTGTCTTTTACTTCCGGATAGAAGTCAGCCATGATTTCGCCGACAACAGGCACAAGTTCAAACATAAACGGACGATTGATATTGATTTGTTTCGCATAGCGGACTGCCCGGCGGAGCAAACGGCGCAATACATAGCCGCGCCCTTCATTTGATGGGAGCGCCCCGTCGCCAACTGCAAAAGCAACGGTCCGGATATGGTCAGCGATGACTTTAAACGCTACATCGCGTTCTTTATCGACACCATATTTTTCGCCGGCGATTTCCTCTGTTGCCCGAATGATTGGCATAAATAAATCAGTATCAAAGTTAGTTGGCACATTTTGAACGACAGATGCCATTCGTTCTAATCCCATACCGGTATCAATATTTTTCTTTGGCAGCGGTGTATATGTACCATCAGGGTTATGGTTAAATTGTGAAAACACAAGGTTCCAAACTTCAAGGTAGCGCTCGTTTTCACCGCCTGGATAGAGTTCAGGATCACTTGAATCATTGCCATACTCAGGACCACGGTCATAGAAAATTTCGGTATTCGGGCCGCTTGGACCTTCACCGATATCCCAGTAGTTTCCTTCAAGACGAATAATCCGTTCCTCTGGGATTCCGATTTTGTTATGCCAAATTTCATAGGCCTCATCATCCTCGGGATGGACGGTAACAGATAGAAGCTCTGGATCCCAGCCGATCCATTTTTCATCCGTTAAAAACTCCCATGCCCATTCAATTGCTTCTTGCTTGAAATACTCACCAATGGAAAAGTTGCCTAGCATTTCAAAAAATGTATGGTGACGAGCTGTTTTTCCGACATTCTCAATGTCATTTGTTCTGATGGACTTTTGTGCATTTGTAATTCTTGGATTCTCCGGAACAACGCGGCCATCAAAATATTTCTTTAACGTGGCGACACCGCTGTTAATCCATAATAATGACGGATCTTCATGCGGGACAAGTGATGCACTTGGCTCAATCGCGTGTCCTTTTTCTTCGTTAAAAAACTGTAAAAACATTTGGCGAATTTGTGATCCAGTTAAGTTTTTCATTTGGTTTAACCTCCTTTATATTTAAAAAAGAATACAAAAAGGCCCTCATCCCTATAGCAGGGACGAGAGCCTCTCTCGCGGTACCACCCTGATTATGGATCCAAAAAAACGGTATCCATCTCTCAAAAATACTCTTAACGCGAGTGTACGGCAGTGATTAGCTGCACTCCGGATTAGCTTTCTGTCATCCTTCATCTAGAGCCTCTTTCAGCCAAGGAAGCTCCTCTCTTCAACGCTTTACGCGCTATAGATGGACTACAACGTACTTGATCCTTCTACATGATCGATATATTCTATATGAGGAATTATAGCGAGCAGGAAAACGTTTGTCAATTTCTTATTCCTTCGATTTCCCGTTAATGAAATGATTTTTTGCATGGACGATGGATACTTTAAGAACGACAAGAACAGGGACTGCTACAATCAATCCCAAAATGCCGCCAATTTCTCCACCTGCTGTTAAGGCAATCATAATGATTAACGGGTGCATATGAAGACTTTTTCCAACGATATAAGGGGATAGAATATTCCCTTCGAGAAATTGCAAACCAAAAACAATCACTGCCGTAATGATGACTAGTTTGACTGACGAGGTTGCCGCAATGATGACGGCTGGCACTGCCCCGATAATCGGTCCAAAATAAGGGATTACATTTGTGGCCCCAACAATCAAACCCAATAGCAACGGATATTTTAAATGAAAAATCCAAAATAGCAAAGCGGAAATACTGCCAATTATGATACAGATTAACAGCTGTCCCCTAATATAGCTGCCGAGGGATTCATCAATATCTTTGAGAAAAAGCGTCCCCTTTTTCCGCCATTTTTTTGGAGTCATATACCAGCAAGCCTGTTTAATGAGTTGAAAGTCCTTTAACATATAGAAGGCAATAAACGGGATAATCATCAGGATTAACGCCGAATTGAAAAATTTCATTAAGATATTCACGAGAATCGTTACTAGGGAGTCCAGCTTTTTTTCAAAGGTATCGATGCCTTCATCTAATCTTGCTTGAAGACCATCTGGCCACTCCCTGGTGTGGGACTGGAGCTTTGCAATCCATTCCCGGTATTGCTCGGCAAAGATCGGTGCACTTTCAGTCAGATCTTTTAATTGGTCAATCATTGCCGGTATCCCTTTATAAAGGGCCAAGCCAATTCCGCCAAAAAAAATAACATATATGAGCATAATCGCAAGACCGCGATGAAGCCCTTTTTCATGTAATTTTTCAACAAGCGGATGAAGCAAATAAGTAATAAATCCGCCAATGATAAACGGTAGAATAATGAGAACAGTGACTCGAAGAATCGGCATCCAGACAAAGCTAATTTTTAGAAAGAGATAAATGGCAATCAATAAAAGGAGCAAAAAACCGATTCGGTAATACCATTTCATGCGAATATCCACGTCAATGCCTCCTTTTCTTTAGTTTTAGAGACAATTGGTGTAAATATTCAACAAAAATCCCCCTCGGAACTAAGAGGGGGATTAAGGTACATTTAAAATATCGCACGTTTTACTTTCCGTTGCATTCTTTTCATATTGCGGGGCGACATCATATTATTTCGCTGAGCAAGATTATATACTGCCATCCCTGCACCAAAAGCAATCATCGACGTCATCATTTTGTTCATCCGTCTCACCTCTTATTTTAATTGTCCAGCGTCGGCTCCTGCGTCCGCTTTTCTATTCTAAAGGGTGTAACGACGCTCTTCTTCTTCAAACAAATCGTCTAAGGAACTAAGTGACCCGTCTTCTTCAACTTGATGGGTGTTGATTATGCCTTCAGAAACCGAGAGCTCAATAAAACAGTTCCAGCAATAATATTGGTTGATACCAATTTTGCCGATATCCTTGCTTTGACAATTGGGACACTTAAACATGAAAGGACACCTCACGTATATTTAGCTAGCCAGAATTTACTTGATAAATTCTGATACGCATAAATTCAACTGCGCCTCAGGTCCTCACCCTACAGGGTTTCATGGCCAGTTGGCGAGTTTTCATTTACATCTACGATAATGGCATCCTTTCCGATTGCTATGGGCTTCTCAGATTGAATGACCTGTTTCCCTTCCGTGATATCCGAAAAGAAGCCATCCGTGATTTCGTACCCTACGATTGTGCCCACTTCTTCTTGAAAATAAACATCTTTTAACAAACCGAGCGTTTTTCCGCCCTTAGAGAGCATCATCATACCGTCTAAGGAATGTTGATGGTTTAAGGTATAATCAGGTCTATCTTTTAGCTTTTCTAAATGCTCGGGCTCCTCAATCATAACTCCATCCCAGCCGAAGGAAGTCACCTTTTGAATGTCCAGAAAAAAAGATTGTTTGAAGAAAACGCCTTTTTTAACTAGTAGACCTTTCACCGTGCCGCCGCTTGAGATACAGAGATCACTGATCTCACCAATTTTTGTACCGGTTCTCGTTTCAAATACAGGCTGCCCTTTCAATAAAGAAAATGTCCGCAAAGAGTGTCCCACCTCCTGTGAACATTTATAGTTTCAGTCATTTACCATAAAATCATAAGGTGAAACGTTTTCCATTCCTACCAATGGATTTACCTGCATTAATTCTTCTTCGTAGGACATCTCTGCAGCTGTAGTTTGGTCGTCATTGGTTGCCCGTTTTTCTTCTTGCTTAGATACGCTTTTTTCTTTACTAATGGATTTACCATGGATGGTTTCTTGAAGCTTTTGGCAAAGGGTCGTTTGCCTTGAGAGCTCATCGGCTCTTTCGACACCCATTCGCAGCGCATCTTCTTCGCCGCATAAAATTAACGATTGTTTGCTTCTTGTTATCGCCGTATAAATTAAATTTCTCTGCAGCATCCGATAATAGCTTCTTGTTATCGGAAGGATCACAATAGGGAACTCGCTTCCCTGTGATTTATGCACCGAGCAGCAATAAGCATGAGTTATCTGAGTTAAATCCTGCTTAGTATATTCAATCTCATTGCCTTCAAAAGAAATATAGATCATATCTTGCTTTTCAGTGTTTTCTTTTGCATAAATGATCGAGATAATTTCACCTATATCCCCGTTAAAAACATTGCTCTCCGGCTGGTTGACGAGCTGTAGCACCTTATCACCGATGCGGTATTTCACCTCACCAAAAGCAATTTCTTTGCGCTTTCCGTCAGGATTCGGATTGAAAATTTCCTGAAGTAAAACATTTAGCCGGTCAATCCCGGCAGGGCCTCTGTACATCGGTGCCAATACTTGAATTTCCTTTGCAGAATACCCTTTATTTTTAGCATTGAGTGCCACTTTCTCAACCACTTGAGCCACCTGTGGGGTTGAACATTTGATAAAAGAGCGGTCGGCTTGCTTCTCAGTAACATCAGCAGGGAGATACCCCTTTTTGATTTCGTGGGCCAGTTCAATAATCGAAGACCCTTCTGCCTGACGGTAAATATCTGTTAATCTGACGGTTGGAATCCGTTCAGATTGAAGCAAATCCTTTAAAACCTGTCCTGGTCCAACAGATGGCAGCTGGTCCTCATCACCAACAAGGATAACTTGAATATTTTCCGGCAAGGCCTTAAACAATTGATTGGCCAGCCAAATATCCAGCATGGAGGTTTCATCAACAATTAATATTTTTCCTTCTAGCGGGCTCGCATCATCGCGGTCAAACCCTTCCGTTCCGTTAAACCCAAGCAGCCGGTGGATAGTTACTGCAGGAAGACCGGTCGATTCGCTCATTCTTTTGGCCGCTCTCCCGGTTGGTGCCGCAAGCAAAAACGGGAAAGGTTCATCCTTTTTCTGGTAGTCCTTCAACTCTAATGAGACTCCGTGCAATTCCGCATACAGCTCAACTATTCCCTTAATGACCGTTGTTTTACCAGTTCCTGGTCCACCAGTTAAGATAAGCATGGGCGACATGAGCGCTGTCTGAATCGCTTCTTTTTGAGTTGGCGCATAATGGACCTTGAGCCGCTCCTCCAAGCTTCCCAGCGCCAGCAGGAACTCCGATTCAGGAAATTGATCTTTGTATTCCGTTTGCTTTAGTATGCGTTGGATGCTCGTCACAAGTCCTTTTTCCGCGAAAAATAACGAAGGCAAATAAACGCGTTTTTCCTCACCTTTAATTTTCCCTTCTTCATTAAGCTTAATGACTTCAGTCGATATGTCGGCGTATTCAATCTGATCGCGCTTGTTTTCCTCGAGGAGAACTTTTACTTGTTCAAGTAAATCCTCGACCTGCATGAACACGTGTCCTGCTTGGATGCTTTCTTTTTCTAGTATGTATAGGCATGCTGCTTTAATTCGATCTGGATGGTTACCGGAAATCCCCAGCTGGTAGCCTAGCTCGTCCGCGCGTCCAAAACCGATGCCTTCGATATCCTCCACAAGCTTGTAGGGATTTTTTTGAATAGTATCGAGGGTTTCCTCTTTATATGCTTGGTATATCCGCATCGAAATTTGCGGGCCAAAACCATATTGGTTTAAGGCCACCATTACCTGCTCGAGTCCTTGATGCTCCATCAATGTATCGTAAAGCATTTTTGCCTTTTCAGGAGGTAGCTTGGGAATGGAATCCAGCAGTGACGGCTGATTGAGAATTTTGGAGATGGCGTCCTCTCCTAAGGTATCGACGATACTTTGTGCTGTTTTTTTGCCAATCCCTTTAAACATTTCACCTGATAAATACGCTGCAACGCCTTGTTTTGTCTGCGGCATGTCCTTCCGAAAATGATTGGTATGAAATTGCATTCCAAACTTTGGATGTTCCTTAAACTCTCCGAAAAAAATATAGCTTTCCTGTTCATGGATTTTCGGAAAGTAACCGGTAACGACTGCCTCTTTGTCTTCATATTGGTGATTCGTTTCATCAACCCTAATTCTCAATACAGTATATAGATTTTGTTCATTGTGAAAAATCGTTACTATCGGCCGGCCCTTAACGAACTTTGCCTGCTCTTGAAATAAATCCAGCGAGTCTTGCTTTTCCATTCTGTACTCCCTCCCTTCGGCGGCGTTTGAAAAATTAAAGATTGTTTTCGATTAGTTTTTTAGCATGACCTGCAAGCAAATGGTCCGGCTGAATGTCGAGTGCCTTATTAAACATCTCAATTGCTTTTTGAGCATTTTCTTTAAAGGCAAAAGAAACCCCTAAATTATAATAGGCATCCGAATGGTTAGGGTCCAGCTCGATACATTTAGTGAATTGAACCATTGATTCATCAATCAGTTCGAGCTGTGCTAACGCTAATCCATATTGAAAACGTGCTTCCGCATCTGTTCCGTTGAGTTCAACACTTCTTTGTAAATAAGGGAGAGCAAAACGTCCCTGATTTAGTTGAACAAGTGTTAGCCCTAGCATAAAATAGTTGTCACTTGTGTTGAGCCCTTTTTTCATTGCTGTTTCAAACATATTCTTGGCTTCGTTAAAGAGGTCCTTACTGAATAATAAGTTGCCGATGCTATAATACGCAGCCGCAGCATTTTCATCTATTTCAATTGCTTTTTGATAAAATTTGAGCGCTTTTTCGTCGTCGCCGACCGCTGAAAGTACATTTCCAAAATTAATGTAAGCGACTGGGTCGTTCGGGTTTTCTTCGATGGCTTCATTAAATGCCTTTGCCGCCTCTTCCCAGTTGCCTTCCTGCATGTATTGTACACCTAATTGGTTTTTATCCATTATTTCAACTCCAATCCTAAGAGAAAGTATATCATATTTTATTCAAAAATTACTTTCTAAGCTAAATGAGGATCTGGATATTCGTTTAGATCCTCGCAAATCCAAAAAAAGCAGGGATTTCGCCGAGTTTGGCGTTTTTTTCGCCAATCTGCGGATTTATCTCGCCAACTTGGCCTCTAATTTCGCCAAACTGAGAAATAATATCGCCAACTTCACGGTTTATTTCGCCAAAACCGGTTTTTCTTCCAAAAAGAAACCGGGATTTCGCCGATTTTATCGTTTATTTCGCCAAACTGCCGCTGAATCTCGCCAACTTCACCTTTTATTTCGCCAAACCAAGGAATAATTTCGCCAACTTCACATTTATTCCGCCAACCCGAAAATTCACGCAAAAAAACCCCGATTCTCCACAAGAATCGAGGTCTAAATATTAACCAACGTACGTTAACCGTTCACCATTTTTAAAAACTTCGTCAATCGTTCCGCCGCCTAGACATTCATCGCCATCGTAAAAAACGACGGCTTGACCCGGAGTTATGGCCCGAATAGGTTCATGGAAAATAACCTCCGCCTTCGCACCTTTTAATAGACGAACTGTTACTTTACTGTCTTCCTGGCGGTAACGGAATTTGGCCGTGCATTCAAATTCAGCCGGTTTTTCCCGATTAGAAACCCAACTCACACTGTCAGCGGTAATCGAATCAGAATATAATTTCTCGTTGTGAAAACCTTGCCCGACATAAAGGACATTTCTTTTTAAATCCTTACCGATTGCAAACCAAGGCTCGCCCGATCCGCCAATTCCCAAACCGTGGCGCTGGCCGATGGTATGATACATTAATCCTTCATGCTTGCCCTTGACCTCGCCATCAAATGTTTCCATATTTCCTGGCTGGGCCGGAAGGTATTGACCTAAGAACTCTTTAAAATTTCGTTCTCCGATGAAGCAGATACCAGTACTATCCTTCTTTGTCGCAGTTGCAAGCTCCGCTTCGCGCGCAAGCTCCCGAACTCGAGGTTTTTCAAGATTACCGATTGGGAACATGACCTTACTTAACTGTTCCTGCGTTAATTGGTTTAAGAAATAGGTTTGGTCCTTATTTTCGTCAAGGCCGCGGAGCATTTTGTATTCCCCATCACGAAACTCGACCTGGGCATAATGGCCAGTCGCTAAATAGTCCGCACCTAATTTTACAGCATGCTCCAAAAACGCCTTAAATTTGATTTCTTTATTGCACATCACGTCAGGATTAGGCGTCCTGCCCGCTTTATATTCATCAAGGAAATAGGTAAACACCTTGTCCCAATATTGTTTTTCAAAATTCACCGCATAGTATGGAATGCCGATTTGATTGCAAACACGAATGACATCCTCATAATCTTCGGTAGCAGTACAAACACCGTTATCATCGGTGTCGTCCCAGTTTTTCATAAAAATGCCGATGACATCATAGCCTTGCTGTTTTAATAAAAGCGCAGCAACAGATGAATCTACCCCGCCGGACATGCCGACAACAACACGTGTATTTTTTGGATCTTTTCTTTCCATATTTTCACCTCTCTCTTCGCTTGAAGCATTCTTAACTATTTATTTTTTCAAGCGCGAAACAACTCCAGCGATTTCTTCAGCTGCCTTGACGACTTCTTCAGTCGTCGTATTAAAACCAAAGCTAAACCGAATCGAATTGATTAAGCGCTCTGACTGTTTACCAAACATGGCAACAAGGACATGGGAAGGCTCAATCGAACCCGCCGTGCAAGCAGAGCCACTCGAAACAGCAATTCCAGCTAAGTCGAGATTAACGAGCATTGCTTCGACACTTGTCCCTGGAAAGCTTAAGTTTAATACATGCGGCAGGGAAAATTCAAGCGATCCGTTTACGTCAAACGCAACATTTTGTTCACGGAGCTTGTCCATTAATATTTTTTTAAAATCAATGAACCTTTCCCGCTTGGCGGCACGTTGTTCATTTACAATCAAAACTGCCTCACGGAATCCGGCAATCGCTGCCACATTTTCGGTTCCAGCACGCCGTTTTCTTTCTTGATCACCGCCAAATAGACGAGGCGCCAATTTTACCGTTGACCTTGCATAGAGAAAACCCGTTCCTTTTGGACCGTTAATTTTATGAGCAGAAACTGATAATAAATCAATGAAGCTATCATTAACATTGATGATTTCCATTCCATAAGCCTGTACTGCATCCGTATGAAAAACAGCTTGATGATTTTTCAAAAGTTGGCCAATCTTCGATATCGGCTGAATCGCTCCAACTTCATTGTTTCCATACATGACAGAAACGAGAATGGTATCATCTCTTAAGGCAGCCTCAAGCTCCGAAAGTGAAATTCTCCCGGTTTCATCGACTGGGAGATATGTCACCTCAAAGCCCATTTTTTCTAGTTTCTTGCAGGCGTGGAGCACGGCATGGTGTTCGATTTGCGTTGTAATGATATGCCTGCCATTATGTTGATTACTTTCGGCCACCCCGAATAAAGCCATATTATCAGCCTCGGTTCCACCGCCAGTAAAAATGATTTCACTTTCCTTCGCCCCAATGCTTCGAGCTAGCGCCGCACGTGCTAAATCAATATGATGACGCGCCTCTCTGCCATATGAATGGATACTAGAAGGATTTCCAAAAGTAGAGTTCATAATTTCTAGCATTTTTTCAGTAACTTTAGGGTGCATCGGAGTCGTAGCGGCATGATCGAGATAAATTCGTTCCATTATTACACCTTCATTCAAAAAAATTCTCTATTATTATCTTTTACATCAAATATAAAACATATAACCATCTGTCTCACTGTCATCACTATGACTAGCTAGATCCTCGATGGTCGTGTTATCGAGGACATCTTTGATGGCATCGCGGATGCGAATCCACAGCTCACGCTTCGCCGGCTCTTCGTCTTCAATTCCCTCAACAGGAGTGATAGGTCCTTCAAGGACACGAATGACATCTCCTGCTGTAATTTTCGATGGTTCATTTGTGAGAATATAACCACCGTACGCCCCTCTAATACTTTTGACTAATCCGGCATTCCGTAACGGAGCAATCAATTGCTCTAAATAATGTTCTGATAAATCATTAGCTTGGGCTATCGTTTTTAATGAAGTAGGTCCCTCTCCATGTTTTTTAGCAAGTTCAATCATGATTGTCAGACCATAACGTCCTTTAGTAGAAATTTTCATAATACGCACCTCGATTTATAATCTATATAAAGTAAAATCCTTAGTAAATTGATAGGTATTAGAAATTATAACACATTCTTCTTCAATATGCTTTTAGCAGTGAAAATGGTAAGATGGAAGTGAATATTTTTTTGGAGAGATGTATATGCAGCAAAAGCCTTTAGCCTATCGGATGCGTCCTAGAACGATTGAAGAAGTCGCAGGCCAGGAACATTTGGTTGGTGACGGAAAAATAATTGCCAGAATGGTAAAAGCAAAACAGCTGACATCGATGATATTATATGGGCCACCAGGAATTGGAAAAACTTCGATTGCCAGCGCAATTGCCGGCAGTACCAAATATGCCTTTCGGACGCTTAACGCCGTTACGAACAATAAAAAAGATATGGAAATCGTCGCTGCTGAGGCGAAAATGTCGGGGAAAGTCATTCTGCTTCTCGATGAAGTCCATCGTTTAGATAAAGCGAAGCAGGATTTTTTACTTCCCTACTTGGAAAACGGAATGATTGTATTAATCGGGGCAACAACGAGCAATCCCTACCATGCGATTAATCCTGCAATCCGCAGCCGCTGTCAAATTTTTGAACTAAAGCCGTTATCACCTGCTGAAGTGAGACAAACCTTAACCCGCGCCCTTGAAGATGAAGAACGGGGTTTGGGGGAATTGAAAGTTGAGATATCTGATGAAGCTTTACAGCATTTCGCTCAAGGCTCCAACGGGGATGTCAGGAGCTCCTTAAATGCTCTCGAGCTAGCAGTACTTTCTACGGATAAAGATGAGAATAGCATTATCCATATCGATGTGAAAACAGCCGAGGAATGCCTGCAAAAGAAAAGCTTGGTGGCTGATAAAGACGGGGATGGCCACTATGACGTTTTGTCGGCATTTCAAAAATCGATACGCGGTAGTGACGTTAATGCTGCCCTCCATTATCTTGGTAGATTAATTGAAGCTGGTGACATGCCAAGTATCAGCCGGCGCTTAATTGTAATTGCGTACGAAGACGTGGGCCTTGCTAATCCACAGGCGGGAGCTCGCACGCTAGCCGCAATTGAAACAGCTGAAAGAATTGGCTTTCCAGAAGCACGGATACCGTTAGCCAACGCTGTGATTGAGCTATGCCTATCACCTAAGTCCAATTCTGCAGTCTTAGCCATTTCTGCCGCACTTGAGGATATTCAAAAAGGAATTGTCGGAGAAATCCCGGATCACCTGCGTGATGCCCATTATAAAGGAGCAAAAGAGCTCGGCAGAGGAATTGGCTACAAATATCCACATGACTATGAAAACGGCTGGGTCCCGCAGCAATACTTACCAAACAAACTAAAAAACAAACAATACTACCAGCCAAAGAAAACCGGAAAATTCGAACAAGCACTCGCAATCGTATACGCAAAATTAACACGCTCGAAATAGTAAATAAGGTGTCAGGCACCATGTGAAAATTTCACATAGTGCCTGACACCTTTTGTTAATTTTTGGAACCCTTAAGCTGCGACGTCTCGTTTTTTGAAGACGTAGAAGGCTAGGAATTGGAATATGGCAAAGTAGATTAGGAGCATGGTGATGGAGAAGGGAAGGGTCATTCCATCTACCATTGGCGTTCCTTCAAAATATTGTCTTAAATCCGTGTTCGCAAACAATAGGTATTTTGCCCAATTAAATTTCATTGATAACAAGGCAGTGAATTGAGCACCAGTAAACAATAAAAACAGTGATAAACCGATGGCCAGTGAGCTATTTCGGAAGACAGATGAAATCATGAAGGCCATTGTCACTAGCATGATCGTGGCAATTGAACTTAATCCATAATCGATAAGCAAATGGACAACAATATTTTGCTCAGAAACTTGTCCATTGAAATAATTTAAATACGGTATAGCTTTTTCAGGCATGCCAAACAGAATTGCACCAAGTGCGGTTGAAAAAACAAACAAAATCGCCAGTAAGAACAAGGCAAATAATAGTACCGTTAAATATTTCGATAGGAGGATTTTTGTCCTATTGATGGGCCGTATCAATAACAATTTAATGGTTCCCCAGTTAAATTCACTAGCAACAATTCCAGCGGAAATAATAATGATGAATAAACCAGCCAACATGATCAACTGCGAAGAATCTTTTACAAATGACCAAACCGTATATTTTTCCCTTGTTGGAATATCATGCTCAATGCGGTATTCATTAATGGCGATTTCTTTTTTGAAAAATTCCTTTTCGATTTTTGTCCGACTTTGTGCCAACTGCTGCTTTAAAGCATTGTTTTCCTCTTGTAAAACTTGCTGCCAATTGCTATCCTGGACAAAATCTTTATCATTGTGTTGTGCCTTAATAATAATCCCCACAAGGGCAATACAAACGATAAGAATCCCAATCATTACAAAGGTTCCAGGGCGTTTAAAAATTTTCATCCATTCATTTTTGATTAGATTAACCACGGGTTGCCGCCCCCTTTTCCGCTGTCACTTCGAGGAAGCGATCTTCTAATGTTTTTGCCACTTCTTTTATCCCGAAAACCTTAATATCTTCTTGAACAAAAACCTTCACGATATTCGGAATTTCTATTTTCGGAAGCTCAACAGCTACTCCATTGCTAGAGAGGGTTGCGCTAGCATGTGGATAATATGTCCGCAAAATTGATAGCGCTGCTTCACTCGGGGTGACTTCCAGCTCATACATGACTTCGCTGCCGTTGACAAATTCCTTCATATGCTGGACATCAATTAGTCGTCCATTTTGAATAATCCCAATCCGGTCACACATCATTTCCATTTCAGAAAGCAAGTGGCTGGAGACAATAACGGCCATATTTTTTTCACGCGCCAGCAGGCGGACATAATCGCGGATTTCTCGAATACCCGCAGGGTCAAGGCCGTTTGTGGGCTCGTCAAGGATGAGCACATCTGGGTCATGCAACAGACATTGTGCTAAGCCTAATCGTTGGCGCATTCCAAGTGAATAAGTTTTCACTTTGTCGTTGATTCTGTCAGTTAAACCAACCAGTTCCACTGTTTCGCGGATTTTTTCCTTTGTAATCCCTTTTGACATTCTTGCATAATGAACAAGGTTCTGATATCCGCTTAAAAATTTATACATTTCAGGATTTTCAACGATGGCCCCGACATGTCTGACCGCTTCTTCAAACTGGGATTTTATGCTGGCACCACCAATGGTAATGTCTCCCGATGTAATCCCCATTAAGCCGACAATCATCCGAATAGTCGTCGTTTTCCCGGCACCATTTGGCCCTAAGAAACCGAAAACCTCACCTTTATTCACTTGGAAGCTGATATCGTCTATAATCGTTCTTCCTTTTATCACTTTCGTTACATTTGTTAGTTCCACTATTGTTTCCAAACTCTCTCTCCTCTCTATGTATCCCACCTTAGTTTAACTGATTGTTGAAAAAATTTCCTAGTATATTATAACCTTATTTTTTTATTTTCTAAAAACGACCGGGGTTGAATCATTTCTAAATAGTAAAAAACCCTAAACCATCTAGGCTTAGGGTACAGCAATCATTTCTCATCCGAAACACGTTGTATCTTAATATCTTTAAGTAATTCCCTCACCACATAGCTCGCCATGATCAAACCTGCAGCTGATGGGACAAAGGCATTGGAGGCTGGCGGCATTTGTGCTTTGCGAATCGCGGCATTCTCGTTGCCGACCTCTTTCTTAATATCTTCGCGAATCACAATTGGACTTTCATCAGAAAAAACAACCGGAATTCCTTTATGGATTCGTTCCTTCCGCAGCTTGGTGCGAATTACCTTCGCAATCGGGTCGGTATGAGTTTTGGAGATGTCCGCAATCATAAAACGGGTTGGATCCATTTTATTGGCCGCCCCCATACTCGAAATAATTGGAATATCTCTTTTTAAACATTCTTTCATTAAATGAATTTTATAAACAATCGTATCAGAGGCGTCGACGACAAAATCCAAGTTGTAGCCAAAAATCTCCTCATACGTTTCCTCTGTGTAAAACATCTTCAGCGCAATTACTTCGCAGTCGGGATTGATATCCTTAATCCGCTCCTGCATAATGTCAACTTTCGGTCTACCGACAGTTGACAGCAAAGCAATTAGCTGTCGATTAATATTTGTGATATCAACATCATCTTTATCGATTAATACCAAACGGCCGACTCCAGAGCGGGCCAATGCTTCTGCAGCGAACGAACCAACTCCGCCGATACCTAAAACAGCGACCGTGCTGTTTTTCATAATTTCGAGCCCTTCTTTACCAACCGCAAGCTCATTACGGGAAAATTGATGCAGCATTTTATCTTCACTCCAAATTCAAATTCATAATTCATTTTTCATAAATTCATTTTCGTAATTAAAGTTATTTTTTCACCTAAAAAATATATCATACTATTCGATAAAAACAAGTATCTTTATAGGAATTATGTAGATAAAACAAAAATAAAACCTCCTACCCGCGTTCTCCGCAGTCAGGAGGTTGATTTTTTGGGAATAGAAAAGAGTCCCAATGGTGCCGTTGCTTCTAGGTCCTTAGTTTTGATCCCGCTCTCAGCAGGTGGGTGTCCTGTTTCCGGTATTGTAAGTCCCCTTACCCGTCATAGGGTGGGGCATTTACGCAATCAGAAAACTCAGACTCCCGGATAAATAATGTTCGGTCAAAACTTCAGGTAACACAACGTACATCTCAGGACTCTTCTTTAATTGCTTTTATATTATCACATTATCTTACTGTATTCAAGTTTTCATGAAAGCGAATTCCTGTTATTTTTTAACATTTAGTGACAAGTTTAGTTCAACTAATTGGGCCTCGGAAACTTCACCCGGTGCATTCGTTAATAAACAGCTTGCACTAGCGGTTTTCGGGAAGGCAATCGTATCACGCAAGTTGGAGCTGCCGGCTAACAGCATTACCAAGCGGTCAAGGCCGAGTGCGATTCCGCCATGCGGAGGAGTTCCATATTCAAACGCATTCATTAGGAAGCCGAACTGTTCCTTCGCTTCTTCCGGTGAAAAACCAAGGACACTGAACATTTTTTCCTGAACTGGCCGTTCAAAAATCCGCAGTGATCCGCCACCAAGCTCATAGCCGTTCAGGACAAGGTCATAGGCCTGTGCTCGGACCTTTCCTGGGTCAGAATCCAGGTATTCAAGGTCTTCCCTAAATGGCATCGTAAACGGATGGTGGGCAGCGTAATAACGGCCTTCTTCCTCATCATACTCAAGCAGCGGCCAGTCTGTCACCCAAAGGAAATGAAATAAGCTATTATCGATTAATCCCAATTCTTTTCCCAGCTTAAGTCTTAAAGCGCCAAGGGCGTCCGCAACAACATTTTTCTTATCTGCAACAAATAGGAGTAAGTCCCCTTCCGAAGCCTCAAGAGTCGCTTTAAGTGCCTGCGCATCTTCAGCCGAGAAGAATTTCGCAATCGGCCCCTTCAGACCTTCTGCATCCACCTTTAACCAGGCAAGTCCTTTCGCGCCATAAACGGCCGTGAACTCGGTTAACGCATCAATATCTTTACGGGAATACTTATCTGCCGAGCCTTTTACATTCAAAGCTTTGACTTGGCCGCCACCGGCAACTGCACCGGCAAACACCTTAAAGCCTGAATCCTTGACGATTTCCGATACGTCGACAAGCTCAAGGCCAAAACGGGTATCCGGTTTATCGGAACCAAATCGGCTCATCGCCTCATCGTAAGTCATCCGCGGGAAGGCTGCCGGCACTTCCACACCTTTTACTTCCCTCATCAGCTGGGTCATCATTTTTTCCATCATGCCCATGATGTCCTCTTGGCTTAAGAAGCTTGTTTCAATATCAATTTGCGTAAATTCGGGCTGGCGGTCGGCACGCAGGTCCTCGTCACGGAAACAGCGGGCAATTTGGTAATAGCGCTCAATTCCTCCGACCATCAGCAATTGTTTAAACAGCTGCGGTGATTGGGGCAGCGCGTAGAATTCACCTGGATGAACACGGCTTGGAACTAAATAATCGCGTGCACCTTCTGGCGTACTTTTTGTCAAAATTGGTGTTTCGATGTCTAAGAAGCCTTCGCCGTCAAGAAAGTCGCGAATTTGCTTCGTCACCTGATGACGCATTTTTAATGTTTCAAAAATGACCGGGCGGCGGAAGTCTAAATAACGATATTTCAAGCGAACATCTTCTGACGCATCTGTATTATCAGAAATCGTAAACGGTGGCGTTTTCGCCTCATTGATAATCGTTACTGCATCAGCTTGGATTTCAATTTTACCTGTTTTAAGGTTCTCATTAACAGTTCCAGCTTCACGGGCAACGACTGTCCCAACAACATCAAGAACAAATTCACTGCGGATTTTTTCCGCTGTTTGAAGTGCTTCCTTTGATAAATCAGGATTAAAGACTACCTGAACAATTCCCGAGCGGTCGCGCAAATCGATAAAAATTAAGCCGCCAAGGTCGCGCCGCTTTTGCACCCAGCCCTTTAACGTAACTTTTTCCCCAACTGCAGACTCTGGTACTTCACCGCAAAAATAGGATCTTCCAAACATTGTTACTCCCCCTTTAATCCTTGAAAATACTGAACAAAAGAATCAAGTTCTATTTCAACTTGGTCACCCGTCGCCATATTTTTCAAATTAATTTTTTTATTCTTAAGCTCATCTTCGCCAAGAACGGCAACATACTTGGCTTTCAGGCGGTCCGCCGCTTTAAATTGAGCCTTAAATTTTCGATCCAAGTAATCTCTTTCAGCTGAAATACCAGCCATGCGCAGCTGCTGCAGGAGTCCTACCGTATAATCCTTCGCTTCCTCTCCGAGAGCAGCCAGGTAACAATCAATCCCTTGATCCGTATCCAATTCGATTCCCTCTGCATTTAGCGCGGCAATAAACCGTTCAATGCTTAAGGCGAAGCCGATTCCTGGTGTTTCCGGACCGCCAATCTCTTCCGCTAAACCGTTATAACGTCCGCCGCCGCATAAAGTGGTAATCGCCCCGAAGCCTTCAGCGTTACTCATAATCTCAAAAGCGGTGTGGTTATAATAATCTAAGCCGCGGACTAGGTTCGCATCGACTTCAAACGGGATATCAAGCTGGGTTAAATACTGCTGTAATTTTTCAAAATATGCTTTAGAAAAATCGTTTAAAAATTCTAATATAGAAGGTGCAGATTTCATTAATTCATGGTCACGGTCCTGTTTACAATCCAAGATGCGCAGTGGATTTTTCTCCAAACGATTCTGGCAGTCATGACAAAACTCACCGATTCTCGGTTTGAAGTGATTAACCAGCGCATCACGGTGTGCGACGCGGCTCTCTTTATCGCCAAGACTGTTGATAATAAGCTTTAATTTCTGCAAACCCATTTCTTTATACAGATTCATCGCCAGCGAAATGACTTCGGCATCAATTGCCGGATCGTTACTGCCGAGCGCCTCAACACCAAACTGGACAAACTGGCGGAAGCGGCCTGCCTGCGGGCGTTCGTAGCGAAACATTGGCCCCATATAATAAAGCTTTACAGGCTGGTTAGCGTAGCCGAACATTTTTTTCTCGACAAACGAGCGGACGACTGCCGCAGTGCCTTCGGGGCGAAGCGTGATACTTCGTTTCCCCCGATCTTCGAAGGTGTACATTTCTTTTTGAACTATATCAGTGCTGTCGCCAACCCCTCGTGAAAATAATTCGGTTGATTCAAAAATCGGGGTGCGAATTTCTTGATATTGATATTTTTCACAAAGTTCTCTCGCCTTTGCTTCAATCAACTGCCATTTTTCTACTTCTCCTGGCAGTATGTCCTGCGTGCCTCTTGGAATACTGATTGACATAGCAGAAACCTCCTCTTCAATACTGATTTATGTAAAAAATTTTAAGCAAAAGGCTGTGTTAAAGTACATTGTTGATTTTGAGCACAATGTTGATTGGAGTGGAAGGCGCGAGACTCCTGCGGGATCAGCGGGACAGGTGAGACCCCGCAGGCGCTTTAGCGCCGAGGAGGCTCACCGCCCGCCCCGCGAACCGCTCGCGCCTGGAACGGAAATCAACATTCTCTTTTAACAGTGCCTAGCGAAAAATAAAAAAACTCCCATCCCTTGTAATAAATACAAGGGACGAGAGTTTATAGTCCCGCGGTACCACCCTAGTTGAATAGCCTTCAAAAAAAGCTATCCCTCTTAAACAGTTAACGCCTGCTACGTTCTTCTCCTACTAGAGCCCTGAGCTTTTTCAGAGAGAAGCCTACGGAGTGTTCATTCATTAAGGCACATGCAGAAATGCTTTCAGCCCAAGGCATTTCCTCTCTTTTCATGGGTGAGCTTAATTACTATGCTCCATCAATGGTTATTTCCCTATTTGTTTTATATTTATATAATAATACGGAGCATTGTACGCAATGTCAAGAGCGTTTTAAGACCTTTCTAAATGTTTTTTTAACTTTCTGACATCACCTATCGATAAACCGAATTCTGAAGCTAGTTCAAACGAGGTTGACTGCTGTTCTTGTTGAATAAAATCATGAAAATCGACGCCAAAAAGACGGCCATCCATCGATTGTATGTTCATTCCCTTTTCACTTGATCGCAAATAAATCACCCCTGTTCCCTTCTTCTTTATTGTTATTATTTCCATACAAGCGGAAAAAATTGCATCAAAAATGGGTAATTTGTTGCTTTGATGGCCTTATTTAACATTTTAGGAATGATTTTCACGTTCTTTTACGCTAAAATAATAGAAGTAGAGAAGCGTAAGCGCCTTGTCCAAGGGCATGTGTTTAGACCAGCAAGCGAGAAGGTTGCTCTTTAACCTTCTTGACTGATTGGCTGTAGACCTGCGAGCCCCTAGGCGCTTAAGCAAAACAAACAGAAAAAGGAGGGTGTTATGTTTAAAAAATTCAACCTGCTGCTAGTAGGCATCATTCTTATTTTCGGAGCCTTCCTGCCGCAGGGGAAAAGTATCGCTGCAACCGGTTCTATAACCATTTCCACCGATACTGTCAATGTTCGCGGCGGCCCAGGCTTAAGCTATCCCCTTGTGAAAATAGCAAAACGGGGTGAAAAGTATTCAATTGTATCAGAAAAAGATGATTGGATTGAAATTCAATTATCTTTTGGAAAAACAGGCTGGGTCGTTAATTGGCTGGTCTCAAAAGAAAATGCGGCGACAACAGCCAGTACAGCCAAGGCATCCGGTTCAAAAAGCACAAGCGCCGCTGCCAAAACAGATCAATTACGGGTTCGCTCTGGACCTGGGACAAGCTTCCCGATAGTCGGTTTCTTGAATAAAGGCCAGCAAGTAACGGTGCTTGACCAAAATGAAAACTGGTGTAAAATCAGCTCATCATCCACTGAGGTATGGGTTGCAAGTGATTTTTTAGAGTATAAAACTGTTAAGCAGGAAAATACTCCAGCAATGCCGCCTGAGAAGACTGTAACCAGCGGCGTGGTGAATGGTGATACCTTAAATGTCCGTAAAGAACCATCTTCTTCAAGTACTATGGTTGGAAAATTAACAAAAGGCACGACTGTAACCATTTATTCAAAACAAAATAATTGGATGGAAGTCGGTTTTTCATCATTAAGAGGCTGGGTAAGTGCGGAGTTTATTGACACCTCTGCCTCACCCCCCTCGAATGACACAGCAAAAAAACAATCGAGCGGTATGAACGGGACGGTCACTGCAGGAAGTCTAAGCGTCCGCTCAGGAGCATCATTGGATTCAGGCATCATTGGCTCTGTATCGCTGGGTCAAAGCTTTACTATTTTGGAAGAGTTTAATAATTGGGCAAAAATAGAGTTTAAGTCTGGTAGTTTTGGCTGGGTTGCCGGCTGGTATCTTGAAAAGTCAGCAGTGAAAACGAATACTGGACAAGCTGTGAAGGAAAGCAAGGTTACCATTCTGCAAAATGGAACAAATATCCGAAAAGGGCCAAATGTTCAATCGGATGTTGTGGAGCGGGCTAACGCAGGCGATACCTTCTCAGTACAAAGTTTAGCGAATGACTGGTATGAAGTGAAACTGAAGAACGGTAAAACGGGCTTTGTTGCTGGCTGGATTGTTTCCACAAACGGCGCGAATCCGCAAATTGTGAAGTCAGGAGCCGAAGGTTATCTGAAAAATAAAACCATTGTTCTCGATCCAGGACATGGCGGCGGGGATAACGGGGCTACAGGGGCAGCCGGAACATTAGAAAAGGAGTTAACACTTCGAACAGCTCAGCTTTTATATGATAAATTAAGGGCTGCTGGAGCGAATGTCTATTTAACTAGAAATAATGATTCTTTCCTTCCGCTTCCATCCCGTGTAAATACTGCACGCGCTTATCATGCTGATGCGTTTATCAGCCTGCATTATGACAGTAATTTAGATCGCAGCGTCCGTGGAATGACCGGCTATTATTATCATTCTTATCAAAAGTCACTAGCTGACACGCTTTACGCTTCAACTGTAGCGCAAACGAAATTGAAAAATCGCGGCGTCCGTTTTGGTGATTTCCATGTTGTTCGTGAAAATAGCCAAAAAGCTGTCCTTATGGAGCTTGGGTATTTGAGTAATCCCGAAGAAGAAATGACGCTGAAATCCAGCGGGTTTCAAGAAAGTGCTGCATCAGGATTGTATGATGGATTAGCAAGGTATTTCAAGAGTAATTAATATAAAAAGGCCCGGCACTTAAAATTCAAGTGCCGAGCCTTTTTTTATGCTTTACTCTCGACGATCAACGTCACTGGACCGTCATTGGTTAATTCAACATCCATCATGGCCCCAAACCGGCCTGTTTCAACGCGAATACCTTTTTCACGCAGCAGCTTGTTAAAAGTTTCATAAAGCACGACAGCCTGCTCTGGTCTAGCCGCCTCGATGAAACTAGGTCTTCTCCCCTTTCGGCAATCGCCGTAAAGGGTAAATTGGGAAACGGATAGAATTTCACCGCCGACATCCAGTAATGACAAATTCATTTTTTCATCCGCATCTTCAAAGATCCGTAAATTTGCAATTTTATCAGCTAAGTAAGCCGCATCCTCTTCTGTGTCCTCATGGGTCACACCGACTAGTAGGACAAGTCCTTTGGTAATTTCTCCAGTTACTTCACCAGCAACCGTTACCCGTGCGGCTTTACTGCGTTGAACAACTACTCTCATACCAATACTCCTTAATTCATAATCCTGCGGACGGAATAAATATCCGGGATTTGTTTAATTCGTTCGACAACCTTGTGCAAATGGTTTACATTGTGGATTGCAATTGACATGCTGATGGTTGCCATTTTATTACGGTCTGATTTCCCGGTGACAGCAGATATATTTGTTTTCGTCTCATTAACCGCTTGAAGCACTTCATTAAGAATTCCGTGGCGGTCATAGCCGTTGATTTCGATATCCACATTATATTCCTTGCGATCATTTAAGGAAGATTCCCACTCGACCGGAATTAACCTTGCCTGGGCATCATTCGAATCAATGTTCGTACAATCGGAACGGTGAACGGAGACACCGCGGCCCTTCGTAATGAAGCCAACAATTTCGTCGCCTGGAACCGGGTTACAGCATCTCGATAAACGAATTAACAGGTTGTCAATCCCTTGAACACGGACGCCGGATTCCCGTTTCTTACTTGAAGGGTATGTTTTTAAATCCGAAATCACATTGGTAATGCTCGCAGATTGTTCCTGGTCGCGTTTCTTGCGCCATTTCTCCGTTAAGCGGTTCGCTACCTGCAAGGCCGTGACCCCGTTATAGCCAACAGCGGCATACATATCTTCTTCATTGGAAAAATTAAATTTTTCAGCAACCTT
This sequence comes from Neobacillus vireti, assembly GCF_001026695.1. Lineage (GTDB taxonomy): Bacteria > Bacillota > Bacilli > Bacillales > Cytobacillaceae > Neobacillus > Neobacillus vireti. The sequence goes on along the minus strand of NZ_LDNB01000012.1, from coordinate 68,408 downwards.
TTTCAGATTGTCTGATGTTAAAATTTCTTTCAGCTCGAACTCCATGTTACGGATTTCTTTTTCGACTAGCTCTTTCCCCTTGACGACATTTTCATCACGGCGCTGCTTTTTAAAGAAGGCGCGGATTTTGTTCTTCGCCTGCGAAGTTTGTGCCAGCTTCAGCCAATCCTGACTTGGACCATAGGAATGTTTGGAGGTTAATATTTCAATAATATCCCCGGTCATCAGTCGATAGTCCAGCGTCACCATTTTGCCGTTCACTTTGGCGCCAATTGTTTTATTGCCTATTTCCGAGTGGATGCGATAAGCAAAATCGATTGGAACAGAACCGGATGGAAGTTCAATGACATCGCCTTTTGGTGTAAACACAAATACCATATCGGAGAACAGGTCAATTTTCAATGACTCCATAAACTCTTCGGCATTGGCGGTATCATTTTGGAACTCTAGAATCTCCCTGAACCAGGTTAATTTTTGTTCAAAAGAAGAGCTGTCACTGAGGGCTTTTCCTTCTTTATAGGCCCAGTGTGCTGCAACCCCGAATTCGGCAATCCGGTGCATCTCATAGGTGCGAATTTGCACTTCAAGCGGGTCGCCTTTCGGTCCAATTACGGTTGTATGCAGCGATTGATACATATTCGGCTTCGGCATCGCAATATAATCCTTAAAGCGGCCGGGCATCGGTTTCCAACAAGTGTGAATAATACCGAGAACCGCGTAGCAATCTTTAATGCTGTTGACGACAATCCTTACTGCAAGCAAATCGTAGATTTCACTGAATTGCTTATTTTGCAATGCCATTTTTCGATAAATACTATAAATATGCTTAGGACGGCCTGAAAGCTCTGCCTTGATCGAAACTTCACCCATCTGCGTCTTGACTTCCTCGATGACATCCTCGAGATATTGCTCCCGTTCCGCACGCTTTTTCTTCATTAAGTTAACAATCCGGTAGTATTGCTGCGGATTTAAATACCTTAATGCTGTATCTTCCAGCTCCCATTTTATCTTAGATATACCAAGACGATGTGCTAAAGGTGCAAAAATTTCAAGTGTCTCATTTGAAATTCGGCGCTGTTTCTCTACAGGAAGATGCTTCAGTGTCCGCATATTATGCAAACGGTCAGCAAGCTTAATGAGAATAACGCGAATATCCTGAGCCATTGCCACAAACATTTTCCGGTGGTTCTCGGCCTGCTGTTCCTCGTGAGATTTATATTTAATTTTCCCTAGTTTTGTTACCCCATCGACAAGCATCGCCACTTCGTCATTGAAAGCTTCCTCTAAATCTTTTAAGGATACAGTTGTATCTTCCACGACGTCGTGAAGAAAACCCGCAGCAACCGTCGCAGGATCCATCTCCAAGTCAGCTAGAATCCCTGCAACCTGGATGGGATGAATAATGTACGGCTCGCCTGATTTTCGATATTGTTCACGATGAGCATGTTTTGCGAATTCATACGCTTTTTTAACTAAATCAACATGCTCTTCATTTAAATAGGTCTTGGTCTTGTCGATGACTTGGTCGGCTGTCAACACTTGATCATTCGCCATGAAAATCACCTTTATTTTCGTCTCATTTTATTATTTAATGGTATTTTTGAAAATATTGTTACAAAATTAGAATGATTGTTTCTATTATCGAAAAAAATAGCGAAGATGTAAAGAGATTGTAAGTAATTTCTACAAATTATCGAGATATGTCGAATATTATTTTTTTATTATATAAAGAGAGCACCCTCATCTGAGTGCCCTCTAAGCTATTTTTAATAGTGCATAAGTGTTAAAATATCATAGCCGTCTAACTTTTTCCGGCCATCTAAATAGCTTAACTCAACTAAGAAAGCGATACCAGCGACTACTCCGCCGAGCTCTTCCACTAATTGAATCGTCGCTTCAATCGTACCGCCGGTTGCTAACAAATCATCCGTAATTAACACGCGTTGTCCAGGTTTAATTGCATCCTTATGAATCGTCAGTACGTCTTTTCCGTATTCCAGGCCATAGCTCACATTAATCGTTTCACGCGGCAGTTTGCCCTCTTTACGGACTGGGGCAAAGCCTACTCCCAGCGAATAAGCAACGGGACAGCCAATAATAAAGCCACGAGCTTCAGGTCCTACAATGATATCAATTTGTTTCTCTTTTGCATAAGAAACGATTTGGTCAGTTGCATATTTATATGCTTCACCATCATTCATTAATGGGGTAATATCTTTAAATTTAATTCCTGGCTTTGGCCAATCGGGTACGATGGTAATAAATTGCTTTAAATCCATTCTGTTATTGCCTCCTCAGTTTCTACCGACTCTTGGATAACTTGATCGAACCAGCCCTTTAAATCATGAAAGGACGAAAACAATAAATCCCGTTCAAGAGCATATTGCATCTGTTTGGTTTGATATGTTCTAGAGTCACTTAAATCACGCTTTTGCGCGCCGGTTGTTAAAGAAATAAATCCATTGTTTATTGTAACAAAATCCAGTTCAGAAAACACCTTTGCCATAAAGTTTATCGTTTCCTGTGACCAGCCGCGATGTTTGGCGATATCTTCGCCATATCGCTTAAGATCGATCGGACCTTTCTTTACTAAAAAGGCATAGAACCATTTAAAATGGTCACGGGTTGGAACCGTGCTGAAGAAATCACTGGATTTCTTATAAAAATAGGCATACACCCTTGCCGGCTGTTTCCCTTTTAATAAAACCACGAGAATCTCTTTTGAGGGCGGGAAGTCAACTAAGACGATATTTGCCTGGTTACAATTGAGAGCTTTTGCTTCCTCGATATCTTGAACATGAATGGTATCAGCCATCAATTCAGGGCTCATTTTTTCTAGATGTTCTTTATTAAAAATAATGAATTTCCTGTTTTCAGCAGGTACGGATTGAGCAATGGCGCTCATTCGCTTTTGCCCGCGATAGTCAAATAACTGCCATGAATTCACCGCGATATCGTGAATGAAAATTTGTGGTTTACGTATATTGTTCCATTCATTAATAGATAATTCCCCAATGAATGAAATTTTTGAAGCAGGTGAAATTTGGTCAACTAAAGCGCCTAACCCAAAACCTACTCCATCGAGATTGGCATCAGCTTCATTCACTAACACCTTTAAATGGTTTTGCTCACTGCCAATTTTTCTCATACTGGCAATTGTCGCATTATTTATTAAAACTTTTGGTTTAGGGTTGTCCATTCCAAAAGGAGAAAGCAGACTCATTTCTTCGACTGACGATACACTAATGTCTTCTAGACGGATTTCCTCATCAAGATAGGTTACTGGGACAAAATCCGCTTCAGTTAACTGCTCCTCAGCAAGGTTATTTAGTCTTGTCCGGAGCTCAGCAACATCCTCTAATTTCAAGGTCATTCCTGCAGCCATCGGGTGACCGCCAAAATGAGGAAGAATCTCACGGCAGGTCGATAAATTTTTGAACAGGTCAAAGCCGGCAATGCTCCGGGCAGATCCCTTTGCGACCCCTTTATCTGGATCAAAATTCAACACAATCGTTGGCCGGTAGTATTTATCAACTAGCCTTGAGGCGACAATGCCAATGACACCGGCATTCCAGCCTTCTTTACCGATGACGAGAACCTTATTGGATTCGATTGGATAATTTGTTTCCACTTCTTGAATCGCTTCAGCGGTTATCGCATTGACAATCGCTTGCCTGGTCTTATTTAACGCATCCATTTCTTCCGCTAAATGTTGTGCTTCCTCCGGGTCTCCTGTGAGGATAAGCTGAACGGCTAGGTCTGCATCTTCTAAGCGGCCCACGGCATTAATCCGCGGTGCAAGCGTAAAGCCAATCGTTTCTTCATTTATTGACAGAGGATCGACCCCAGCCAATTTTAAAATCGCTTTAAGACCGATATTTTTCGTAGCCTTTAACTTTTCAAGCCCTTTTTTTACAATCAACCGGTTTTCACCTTTTAATGAAACTAAATCGGCAATTGTTCCAATGACGGCAATTTCGAGTAAATGCTCTGGAACTGCTCCATAAAGGGCATGGGCAAGTTTAAACGCGACTCCTACTCCTGCCAGTTCCCGAAATGGATAGTCGCTATCCGGAAGTTTCGGGTGGATAATTGCAAGTGCTTCCGGTAAGACTGGCCCCGGTTCATGGTGGTCGGTAATGATTAGGTCAATTCCGATTTCTTTTGCCACTGCTGCTTCATGGAGAGCAGATATTCCAGTATCAACAGTAATAATTAATTTTATTCCACTTTCCGCCGCCTGACGAAATGCCGGTTCATTTGGTCCATATCCTTCAGTAAAACGATTTGGGATGTAGAATTGTACATTTGCTCCCAAGTCACGAAGGGCAATCATCAACACCGATGTACTGCTTACACCATCAGCGTCATAATCACCAAAAATAAGGATGGGTTCTTGCTTTTCAATTGCTTCTCGAATTCTCGCAACCGCGATATCCATCCCTTTTAATAAATACGGGTCATGAAATTCATCCTTGCCAAATAAAAAACACCGTGCAGATTCTAGGCTGTCTAAGCCACGGTTGACAAGCAGAGACGCAACTAGAGGTGTAATTTTCAACTCCTGAGCTAGCATTTTTACTAGATTGTGATCAGAACTGCGAACAATCCATCTTGATTTTGACTTTAACATTTGCTTGTTCACCCCTCAGACTTTCTTATTATACAGGAGCATTAAACAGCTTTCAATAAAGAAAAACCGCAGAAGTTCTGCGGTTTTTCCAAAAATTACACTTGTGGTTGATCTGAATATTTCTTTTTAACCTTTTCTGTTTTAATAACTCCCTTTTTCTTTAGCTCTCTACATTTCATAACAAACCATAGTGAACTTGCGATAAAAAGGGAAGAGTATACCCCGACAATTAATCCTACAAACAAGGCGATAGAGAAATTGCGGATCGATGCACTTCCGAAAATCATTAAACCTGTAGTAGCAATTAATACGGTTAAAACAGTGTTGATCGAACGCGTTAATGTTTGACGGATACTAACATTTACAACGTCAGCAATCTCCTGAACGGTTTTGAGACGCTTTTTCTTATGCAAGTTTTCACGAATCCGGTCAAAGGTAACGATTGTATCGTGGTTCGAATAACCAACAATTGTTAAAATAGCAGCAATAAAGGTTAAATCGACTTCAAGTCTTGTAAGACTAAAGAAGGCAATTATAAAGAACGCATCGTGAAGCAAGGAAATAACGGCCGCAATTGCCATATACAATTCAAATCGAATCGTAACGTAGAGAATAATTCCTATCGATGCAATCAAAACTGCTTTAACGGCATTTTTCGCCAGCTCTTTCCCAACTTCTGACGAAACAGCGCTGACATTCGGCTCTGAGCCGAATTCCTTATTAAACTCTGCTTTTAAATGGGCGATTTCATCTTTCGATAAAAAACCAACCAATCGAGCAGCGCCAATTTGTTTTTTATCTCCTGAAATGACCACGTCATCTGTTTTTAAATGAAGCTTGTCAAAAGCATTTTCAACCTGCGCCGTTGTTAAAGGTGTTTTGGATTGAATTTCAACGCGCGTGCCACTCGCAAAATCAATACCTAGGTTCAAACGGAAAATAGCAAGAATGATTATACCGGCAACGAGAAGCACACCTGAAAAAATGAAGAATTTATTTTTCATTTTAATAAAATCTAGCTTATCATATCTGGTTGGGAGATCTATTGTATCAAAATTTTCAGCAATATCATGAATTTTGGACGGATGTACACCAAACCAGGTTGGTTTCTTTTTAAATAATCCACTGTGAACCCATAAACCTAACAAAAACCTTGACCCGTATACAGCGGTGAGAAAACTCATAAAGATACTCACGAGTAACATCGTAGCAAACCCTTTTACAGAGCTTGTCCCATAGAAAAATAATACACCTGCTGTCAACATTGTTGTCAAGTTGGCATCAAGAATGGTCCTAAACGCATGATTTTCACCAGCCTGGAATGCTGATTTAATCGATTTACCAACTTTAATCTCATCTTTTATCCGCTCGTAGGTAATGATATTCGCGTCAACAGCCATACCAATCCCAAGAATAATCGCGGCAATTCCCGGCAGTGTTAATACCCCATTCATCCAATCAAAAACCAATAGAATCAAATAAATATAAATACTTAACGCAATAACTGCAATGAATCCTGGAAAACGATAATAGAAAATCATAAACAAGAAAATGATAGCGACACCGATGATTCCTGCAAAAATCGTCTCATTTAATGCCTGTTCCCCGAACTTAGCGCCGACAGACGTAGAGTACACTTCTGTAAGCTTTACCGGTAATGATCCAGCATTTAAAAGCGATGCCAAGGTTTGCGCTTCTTTTGCTGTAAAATTGCCCACAATTGAAACCGTATTTTGATTAAATACTTGCTTTACAGTTGGAGCTGATATATATTTTGGATTTGGTTTTGCTGATTCAGCTTTAAAGGAGTCTTTTCCCTCTTCAAAATCCATCCAAATAACAAGAACATTTGGATTCGTGTTCATAATTTCTTCAGATACTTTGCGGAATTTATTCGCATCATTTAATGTTAAACTAACGCTTGGTGCGCCCTTTTCATCAAAAGTTTGCTTTGCCCCGCCTTGCTTTAAGTCTGTGCCGTCCATCTTCAGCTGGTCATTTGCATCGCGGAACGATAAATTTGCCTGAGTAGACAAAATCTCACGTGCTTTGTTTTGGTCAGTGATTCCAGCCAGCTGAACGCGGATTCGGTTTGTTCCTTCAATTTGAATGCTCGGCTCACTTACCCCTAGGACGTTGATCCGTCTGTCGAGAGCTTCAGCGGTACTAGCCAATACCTCTTTATCAATCTTTTGACCTTTTTTCGCCGCCTCAACCTCGTACAAAACCTCAAATCCGCCTTGTAGGTCCAGTCCAAGTTTCATATTATTAATAACGTTTTTTGCTGTTGCTCCCATAGTACTTCCTGCAATTAAGATTACAAGAAAGAAAGCAATAATTCTGCTGCGCTTTACCATTATGTATTGTTCCTCCTTAGTGCCTGTGCCTTAGCACGTTTACGTCCAAATAATAAAAAAAGTCACTGCTACTATTATGGAATAAGTTAGAAATGCTGTCAATTTGAAAATGGTGGGATTATTTCAATAACTCTTTCAATTCATTTTCATCATCAAGTGAGAATTCAGCCGTTTTATATGTCTCGATTGCTGCAAAGCTGAGATAATCACTTACCTTAACAGAGAGAATGGCTTGGATAATTTCATGCAGCATTAATTCATCCTTTACCTTCTTCCACTTTTTCTTAATTAAGAATTCCCAAAGCTCTTGTTCCGTTACCGAATCGTAACCAAGCAAGCGAAACTCTGAAAGTTTACTTGCTAGTGCCGGCTGTACCTGGGTACGAAAATAATCGTATCTGTGGTTATTATCCATTCACTCTGCCCCCTAAAGTTACTTCCATTTAAAAAGGTCTTACTACTTGTCATGCTTTGTCCACCATTAAGCATATAGTTAATTGTATATGAATTCTTCTTTTTTGAGAAGGTGGGAGTCAGCATGTCGAAGTTTTTAAAGGGGACTTTTATCCTATTAATTGCAGGATTAATTACTAGGGTCCTCGGTTTTATTTATCGGATTGTCCTAGCGCGGAGCATTGGTGAAGAAGGTGTGGGCCTATACATGATGGCGTATCCCACCTTTATTCTTGTCGTCACCATTACACAGCTGGGGCTTCCCGTAGCGATATCAAAAAATATTGCCGAGGCTGAGGCAAGAGGTGATTATGCCGAAATAAAAAAAATCCTTGTTGTTTCCCTTGCAACAACAATTAGCTTATCAATCATTCTTACACCGGCAATCATCCTGCTGGCACCTATTCTAGCAACGACACTGTTCACCGATCCAAGGACATATTACCCTTTAATTGCGATTGCGCCAGCGATTCCAATTATTGCCGTTTCTTCTGTGTTAAGAGGCTACTTTCAAGGAAGACAAAACATGCGCCCGTCAGCCGTTTCGCAGATTTTAGAGCAGATTGTAAGAATTACCCTAATTGCCGTGATGACAAAAGCATTTCTTCCCTATGGAGTTCAATATGCGGCAGCAGCGGCAATGGCGGCATCTGTTTTAGGTGAACTATTATCACTGGTTTACCTTATGACGACCTTCAAATTGAAAAAACGTTTTCCGCTTCGAAAGAATTTCTTCCAATTTGCCCAAAAAGGGAAAAAGACATTTCAAGATTTAATGGAAATTGCTTTACCTACAATGGGAAGCAGAATGATTGGTTCTGTTGCCTGGTTTTTTGAACCGATTGTCGTTGCTCACAGCTTAGCGCTAGCAGGTGTTCTAGCGGTGAATGGGACAAAACAATATGGGCTGTTAACCGGCTATGCGATGCCGCTGTTAATGCTCCCGTCTTTTGTCACCTTTTCATTGGCAACATCTTTGGTTCCAGCCATCAGTGAGGCCAATTCCCGCAATAACCATAAGTTAATCGCCTATCGGCTCCAGCAGGCATTAAGATTGACGTTTTTAACCGGCGGGCTTGCCGTCATTGTCCTTTATGTATTGGCAGACCCACTAATGCAGTTAATGTATGGGTCAACAAAAGGGTCATACTTTATTCGCTTAATGGCCCCGTTCTTCTTATTTTTTTATTATCAAGGTCCATTACAGGCTGTTCTCCAAGCGTTAAATCTTGCTAGAGCGGCGATGATTAACAGTCTTATTGGCGCCGTTGTCAAAACGGCTGTCATCTTTTCTCTTGCCTCACAGGATTCCTTCGGCATCACGGGGGCTGCACTCGGAATTATTGTTGGCTTTGTGTTAGTAACGATTCTTCACTTTGCCACTGTTTTGAAAAAAGTTACCTTTCCATTTTATGTTGGCGATTATATTAAAGGTTTTCTCGTCATGGGCGCTTCCGGCTGGTTAGGATATTGGCTATTTGAAAATATCCTCTTAAGCGAACATTTGCTGGTAAGGGTGTTAACCTCGATTACTGGCATGGGAATATCCTATCTCGTCATGCTCCTGTTATTCGGACTGATTAAAAAAGATGAAATCCACCGAATTCCTTGGATTGGGAAGTTATTTTGAACAAATTAGAAGACACGCAGTTTTACCGGCGTGTCTATACCTTTAATCCTGGGTATCAATGAAAAATTTACCGTTTTCATAGCTGCAAAAGGAAATTTTCTTAATATCGCGGTAGCCCTGTTTTTTAAGTTCTTGACGGAGCCATAGATTGGTTTTATTGATCCTTTTTAAATTTTCTTCCTCAATTGTTCCATCCATAATTAGCGGGACGGTAATATCACCATTCTTAGCAGGCGTCTTGGGCTGCTTCGGGTCGTAAATTTTTTCTAAAACAGACAGTTTGCCTGAGGTTTCTAAAATGGCAAATTCAACATCTCCAATACTCCTAATGTCCTTTTCTCTTAATTGTGACATTAAATCATCAAAGTTATAGCGGAGCTTCTTCATTGCCTCCTCATCAATTTTTCCTCGATTGATGATGATACTTGGCTGTCCATCCACAATATCACGAAATTTTTTATTTTTTAGCGAAATGATCGCGAGCGTGATTTGAATACACATCAAGAGAACCATCGGTACCACCGTATGAAATAGCGGGTCCTTCGTATTTTCAATTGCAATAACAGCCATCTCACCAATCATGATAAAAACGACCAGGTCAAGGACGCTTAATTCGCCAATTTCCCGCTTCCCCATGATCCTAAATATGACGAGCATCAGTAAATATAAAAATATCGTTCGTAAAATAATACTCAAATAAACTTCCACTTGCTAATCGCCCCTTTTATTCCATTCCGTACTATTGTCCGCTAGTTTACTAAGAATCATTCGTTTTCTTTTGTGAAAAGCGGACAAATTTTCATTCTACTTTCCTGATCTCGTGAATACGCTTGTACTAGGAAAGAAATTTGTATCTAAGGCCATGGCTGGGATAGTTAAATAAAAAACAGCCACGGAGGATGCTGAAGGGGGAGAGTTAAAATCGAATCAAAAAGCTTAGGGACATCCATCATGTACGGATTAATTTTTATCTTTGCTTTTGCTGTGTTATGCAGCCTGATATTTGCATTTATACTAAGGTTTACGTCCGCCGAGGAGGGAATGCTTCAATATATCATAACGGCATTATCATTTATTGCGCTATTCGGCGGCGGTTTTCTTTCCGGGGGTAAGCGTAAAGAAAAGGGCTGGCTTATCGGCGGTTTAACTGGGCTTATTTACTCGCTAGTGGTTTTTTTATTTCAATACTTGGGCTATGATCGCTTGTTTGACACAGAGCAAGTAATTTACCACACTTGCTATACATTAATTGCGATGATGGGTGGAATCTTAGGGGTTAATATCGCTAACAATAATTCAAGGCGGTCTTCATAAAGAAAAGGAAGCCAAATGGCTTCCTTTTTACGTGTTATTTTGAAAGGCTTACACTCTCTCCGCCAACTTCCGTGACTTCACGAATTGCATTGCGGTCATATGTAAGACGGCTTCCGTCTCCACATTTAATTACAGCTTTATTATCATCGATCGAGTCGATAATCCCATGTAATCCACCAATCGTGACGATTTTGTCACCCTTCTTCAAATCGTTTTGCATTTGCCGAACTGCTTTTTGGCGTTTTTGCTGCGGGCGGATTAATAAGAAATAAAACAACACAAACATTAATATTAATGGACCAATTGTTCCAAGTCCTCCTGCCATAACTGTTTCCCTCCTTTCAAAAAGTATCTATTAGAAATTTTTCGCGTTCGGTTTATTAAAGCCGTAACGTTCAAAAAATTCTTCGCGGAAATCACCAAGCCGGTCTTCCATGATGGCTTGTCTGACTTTCTCCATCAATCTTAACAGAAAATAAAGATTATGGTAAGACGTTAATCGAATTCCGAATGTTTCGTCACACTTTATTAAGTGACGAATGTAAGCCCTGCTATAATTTCGGCATGTATAGCAGTCACAATTTTCATCGAGCGGTCCAAAATCCCTCGCATATTGTGCATTCTTAACAACCAGCCGGCCCGTACTTGTCATCAAGGTACCATTTCTGGCAATCCTTGTTGGCAGCACGCAGTCAAACATATCAATTCCGCGGATTGAGCCGTCAATTAATGAATCCGGTGAACCTACCCCCATTAAATAGCGGGGTTTATTGGACGGTAATAGCGGGGTCGTGTATTCAAGCATTCGATTCATAATGTCTTTTGGTTCGCCCACCGACAGGCCGCCGATTGCATATCCAGGAAAATCAAGGGATGTTAGGTCTCTTGCACTTTGTTTACGAAGTTCCTCATATTCTCCCCCTTGAACGATGCCAAATAAACCTTGGTCTTCAGGGCGGGCATGCGCATTTAAACAGCGCTCCGCCCATCTCGATGTCCGCTCGACTGACTTTTTCATATAATCGAAGGTTGCCGGATATGGCGGGCACTCATCAAAGGCCATCATAATATCCGAGCCCAGGGCATTCTGGATTTCCATCGCTTTCTCCGGCGATAGAAATAATTTTTCCCCGCTCATATGGTTGCGGAAATGAACCCCTTCTTCTTCAATTTTGCGGAATTCGCTTAAACTGAACACCTGAAACCCGCCGGAATCCGTTAAGATCGCCCGGTCCCAGTTCATAAATTTATGAAGCCCGCCTGCTTCCTTGATGATTTCATGTCCGGGGCGGAGCCATAAATGGTAGGTATTGCTCAAAATAATCCCGGCGCCCATTTCTTTTAAATCTTCAGGGGACATCGTTTTCACCGTCGCCAGTGTTCCAACCGGCATAAAGGCAGGTGTATCAAATGACCCGTGCGGTGTATGAACGCGGCCAAGCCGAGCCCCCGTTTGTTTACATGTTTTAATTAATTCATAACGAATCGCAGTCAAATTGTTGTCTCCTTCCTAATGCAAAACCTCTATTGCTGTTTACGCCACCGTTTATGACCTTAGATGATGAACATTGCATCGCCAAAGCTAAAGAATCGGTACCGCTCTTCCACTGCTGTCGTGTAGGCGTGCAAAATATTTTCCCTGCCGGCCAAGGCACTGACGAGCATAATCAAGGTTGATTTTGGCAAATGGAAGTTGGTGATCATTCCATCGATTGCCTTAAACTTATAGCCAGGATAAATGAAAATATTGGTCCAGCCGCTTCCATCGACAAATTGCCCCTCATTAGCGGAAGCGATGGTTTCCAGCGTCCTTGTTGATGTCGTCCCGACGGTGATGATTCTGCCGCCATTTTGACGTACCTCGTTTAAGAGCCGCGCGGTTCCTTCCGTTACAATATAAAATTCCGAATGCATATCATGCTCCAATACATCCTCAACACTTACAGGTCTGAACGTACCAAGGCCAACATGGAGGGTGATAAACGCAACATGGACACCCTTTTCTTTAATTTCGGTCAATAGTTCTTCAGTAAAATGAAGCCCTGCCGTCGGTGCGGCAGCGGAACCTGGTTCACGGGCAAACACAGTCTGGTATCGATCGCGGTCTTCGAGCTGCTCTTTTATGTATGGGGGCAGCGGCATTTCGCCTAATTGATCAAGCACTTCGTAAAAAATCCCCTCATATTTGAATTCCATCACTCTGCCGCCATGGTCAGAGGTTCCTGTGCACACGGCAGTAAGCAAGCCGTCGCCGAAATCAATTTCGGTCCCTTCCTTCACCCGTTTGGCCGGCTTCACAAGGGTTTCCCACTGGTCGCCTTCAAGCTGTTTCAGGAGCAGGACTTCAATTTTGGCGCCGGTATCTTGTTTGACGCCAAAAAGGCGTGCAGGCAATACCTTTGTGTCATTTAAGACAAGGCAATCCCCTTCACGCAAATACTGAGTAATATCTTTAAAAACTTCATGATTGATTTCACCTGTTTCTTTATTCAATACCATTAACCGGCTGTCTGTCCGATTTTTTAAAGGTACTTGAGCAATTAATTCTTCAGGCAAATGAAAATCAAATAAATCTACTTTCATATTATGACATCCTAATCTTTTTAAAATAACGAATCATTGGGCTGGCATCTCGATGCCAAAATGGTCGTATACGGCTCCGGTGACTACTCGCCCCCGTGGTGTTCTTTGTAAAAAACCAATTTGTAATAAATACGGTTCATAAACATCTTCTATCGTTTCCGATTCTTCACCGATGGATGCGGCAATTGTATCAAGACCAACAGGACCGCCGCGGAATTTTTCAATAATGCCTTTTAACAACTTATGGTCGATGTGGTCTAAGCCAAGGCGGTCAACCTGAAGCAGTTCTAGAGCTTCCTTTGCGAGGGTAAGGTCAATTGTACCATTTCCTTTAACCTGAGCAAAGTCCCGCACCCTGCGGAGCAGACGATTGGCAATCCTCGGGGTTCCCCTTGCTCTCCTGGCAATTTCTGCAGCTGAAGCGTCGTCTATTTCGGTACCGAACAATTCAGCCGTTCTGATGACAATACTTTTTAATTGATCTTCCTTATAATACTCGAGCCGGCTCAAAACTCCAAATCTGTCCCTTAAGGGCGCGGATAGCGAGCCCGCTCTTGTCGTCGCACCGACAAGGGTAAATGGCGGCAGGTCGAGGCGGACGGACCTCGCACTCGGTCCTTTTCCAATCACGATATCAAGACAAAAGTCCTCCATCGCCGGATAAAGCACCTCTTCAATCGTCCGCGGAAGCCGGTGAATTTCGTCAATAAATAAAACGTCCCCCGGCTCTAATGCTGTTAAAATGGCTGCCAGATCACCCGGCCTTTCAATTGCCGGTCCTGAGGTTGTCCGGATATTCACTCCCATTTCGTTGGCGATAATAACCGCAAGTGTTGTCTTCCCCAATCCCGGTGGACCATAAAGAAGAACATGATCTAACGTTTCCTTACGGAGACGAGCTGCCTTGATAAATATTTCTAGATTGCCCTTCACCTGATCCTGTCCAATGTATTGCTTTAAGGTTTGCGGTCTCAGACTTTGTTCGAAGCTGATCTCACTCTCATTCACTTCACTCGAAATAATTCTTTCTTCCATGGAACATCACCTATTTTAAAAGCCTTTGCAGGGCTTTTTTAATGTATTGGTCTGTTGTCAGCTGTTCTTTTCTTAATTCAGGTGAAATCTTTTTTATTTCTTTTTCTGAATAGCCAAGAGCTTTCAAGGCAAGGATGGCCTCTTCTAGAGCCGTGTTATTTGTTTGTGTATGTAGTGGATGTGTATCTGCATTAAACAAATTCGGGAAGTAGTCTGGAACGATATCCTGCAATTTTCCTTTTAGGTCAAGAATCATCTGCCTAGCTGTCTTTTTGCCGACGCCGGGAAATTTGATAAGGAAGCTTTCGTCTTCATTTTCAATCGCCGTGACCACCTGCTGCACCTCACCGGAAGCAAGGATAGCGAGTGCCCCTTTCGGTCCGATGCCTGAAACATTTAATAATTTCGTGAAAAGCTTTTTCTCTTCCCTTGTTTCGAAGCCATATAATGCGTTGATATCCTCGCGAACGTAATGATAGGTATATACAATAACCATTGTTTCCATTTTACTGGCATAAATAAACGGATTTGGTGTTGATAGTTGATAACCAATCCCGTTGTTTTCAATCACAATATATTCCGGACCAACAAATTCGACGGTCCCTTTAATAAATTCATACAATCGTATTCTCTCCCCTAATTTCACTAAATCCCATTTTACCATACAATTTCATCTTAGTTATAGAAAATAGCTGCGCTGAGAAGAGGTTGAATTTTCAGTTTTAGGCGATTCGCTAATAAATCTTGAAATTCGCTAATAAACTGTTGGAATTCACTAATAAATGTTTGAAATTCGCTAATATCTATACGAAATTCGCTAATAAACTTAATTCGAGTCTAGAAAAAATGCCAAGACTAAAAGTTTTGCAAAAAAAACAGGCTGATTTCACTTAATCAGTCTGTTTTTAGGATATTTCTATTCTTTATTTACTGAATAGGACTTAAATGTTTCTAATACTTGCACATAATGATCTTTCGACCTAATCGGGATCCCTTGAATCAATTGTTCCTGTTTATTACTTTCCAGCCTCTTGATATCTATTTGAAAAAAAGATTGAATGATTCGTGATTGATCGGGCCTTCCGTTAAAAATCGTCAACACCCCATTCTCAGAAATACCAAAAAAGCCATTTGCTTTCAATAATGGGGAGATATCGTCAACTTGTTTCCTAAAAACATAGGTCGAGTGATCCGTATCGGTAAGCTGCCACTGGTCATACCTTGCCCAAAAATTCTCCATTGACCAGCATGTCTCATGGATTACTTCTTGACTGATTTCTCCATCGAGGTACATTCGTTCCAAAATCACTGTTATGTTTAGCGGTTCCTGCATTTGCTTTGATTGATGGCTGTCCAGCTGCGCAGCGGAGCCGGTAATCACAATGAACGGTGCCCCGCCGATAAACATGAAGAGAATAACAGCGAATACAGGTATAGATAACCGAGACATTGCTATCCAAAAGAACTTCATGGCGCTCACCTCTTATTTGATAAAAATTGAACATCCTTTACAGTACTATTTTAGCCTTATTTTGCCTTTTTATCCGCAACGAAATCAGCGAATTTTAAAAGGGCAAAGCATGGAAGCTTTGCCCTTTATGTGGAATAAGAAAGTATAAATTTTTAACTTTGAGAATTATCCAGCTCCAGCGCCCTTGCGGCTAGTGTCCTTCGCGCTCCGCCCTACGATAAGTCAAGCACGGATGCGCTCCGCTCTCCGTGTTTCCTTTATCTCAGTTGGAGCGCTCCAGGCCATACGCCGCTGACCAGGGCGCTTGCGCTTTTCTTTTTATCTTCCACCTTTACTGCGCTGAATATCATTTTCTTTATTGGCGTCGTTGCCAATGGCGCCTTCATCAATCATAACGGTGACCGTTTTCCCATCCGCATATGGCTTCACCATATTCTTAATCGCCCTTTTGGTAGCGGCAGCTTTGCGATTATCATTTAACTTCACCGCAACCATAATCGTATTTCCGTAGGATACAGATCTTACATCGCTAACATTGTTTATTCTTGCTACTTTGTCTCTAATTTTATTTGAAAAATCATCTTGGAAATTCGGGTCGGTAACTACCCCCGTATTTCTGATATTTTTATTCAAATGACCGTGATAATTCATATCACTTGTACTAAAACGATCATCCCGCTGAAAAAAATTACGATCTTCTGAAGCTAATGGCTTTGTTGGATTTATTGGATTCCCATTTTTATCTCTCTTTTGCAGCTGCCTTCTTTTTTGTTCATTTAAAAGCTTGTCCTCATCGCCAAGTGTATGATCCATCATTTCCGTTAGCGCACCATCATTATCTCGAAACAAGTCATTTCCATTTCTCGGGTGGTTTTCATTTGAGTAATAACCTACTGGCCGTAACGAATTGTTCGTTGTTTTATTAACGCCAGCACGATTATTGTCTTTGGCGCAGCCCGCTGTACCCATTATGATTAGGGCCGATAGAGGTATCATCCACTGTTTCTTGTTCAAGCGAAAAACCCCCTCATAATAACATCCTGAGCATGGTTCATATGCTCATTTATAGGGTGTTATTTTCGAGGGGAATTCATTCAGCTAGAAAATACCAAAGGAAAATTTAGTTCACCTGATTTATTAAACGATCAATAAATTTTTTCCTCGAATAAAACTGACCGATTGATAATTCCATGACCTGCCTAAATTTCACCTCATCCGTAAATGTTTTTTCGCGAATCAGTCGATTCCATTCCCGAAAAATATCAGCTGGAAAAACGAGGGCGTATAAAAAGGCGTCATCTTCTAAATATTGCTGCATTGGTTTAAAAATCTTAAGCTTCTCAAATGACCAATCAATATAGGGAAGAATTCGATTTGCATATTGTAAATAATCCAATGCAGGAGTACCGATGCTGATTAAATCATAATCAAGTAAATTCAGCTTCCCGTGTTCATCCCGTAAAAAATTATGATGGGCCACGTCACCGTGAAGGATGACAAACGGTTTTTTTTGAAAAAAGTCCTTGTTTTTTTCCATCCCATCTAATGACCAATTGGCCCATGACACCATTTCCGAGATAAATGGTTCATTTATAAAATATTTGAGAAAGGGAAGATTATTTGAAAAAAGCGTAAACCGCTCTGTCCATTTTTCAATTAAATTGCCTTTGGGAAGTAATGTTCGATATCGAGCTTCAAACGACGCCGTCGCCTTGTGGAATTGGTCAAGGAGTGCCATTCCTTCTTGACGATCATTTTGAGTATGAAACGAAAAAGCGGTTTTATGAGGAGTAATATACTCCATACAGCCAAAATAGGTTCCTTCAAAAAACAGCTGAGCTCTCACCGGAGAAGTTAAATATTGATAGGTCTTGTTAAACCCTTCTTTTCTCAGTGTAGCTGTAAAAGCCTCTTGGAGTTTTAGTCGGCGGTTCGTTTGATACCCTTTAACAATATAAGTATTTTTAACGGTTTTTAGAATAAAAACCGACTTTCGAATCGGGACCAGCTGAATAATTTTTTCATAAAACTGCGACTGAAAATAAGAGAAGAGACGATTAAGGTAATCATCGTCTCCCTTTTGGTTCATTGACGCGTTAGTCGCTTTCATCACGGTAACCTGGCATACCGTAATTTGTTCCAGCCGGGGCCATCCCATATGGATTCATATACGGTGGCTGTGCAGCATTAACAGGTCCTGTATATGGTGCACTGTAAATAGGCGGAGTTGGCGGGACAAAGTTTGCTGGCATTTCATTTGGTCGTGCTCCAGCTGGCTGCATTTTGTCCATGGAAGGTCCTGGACCGCCGCAGCCGCAGTCACCGCCTGACCCAACTGGGAGGCTCTGAGTCTGCATGTATGGCGCCTGAGCCCTTGCTGCTACTGCAGTTCCTTGTGAAGCTTCAAAGTCCGGTACTTGTGGTCCTGAACCACTCATTTGCGGATATCCGTATGGTGTTCCCATCCCGTACGGATTACCATTCCTGCCTGTTGGCGATTGACCTGTTGGCATTTGGCCAGCTGGCGATTGGCCGTATGCTCCTGGCATTCCTCCGTATCCTGCTGTCGGCATTTGACCGTACGCTCCCGGCATTTCTCCGTATCCTGCTGGCATTTGGCCATAGGATCCTGGCATTCCTCCGTATCCTGCTGGCGGCATTTGACCATAGGCTCCTGGCACTTCTCCATATCCCGTTGGCATCTGACCGTACGCTCCCGGCATTTCTCCATATCCCGTTGGCATCTGACCGTACGCTCCCGGCATTTCTCCGTATCCTGCTGGCATTTGGCCTTGGGCTCCCGGCATTTCTCCATATCCTGCTGGCATCTGACCATAGGCTCCCGGCATTCCTCCGTATCCTGCTGGCATTTGGCCGTAGGCTCCCGGCATTTCTCCGTATCCTGCTGGCATTTGGCCGTAGGCTCCCGGCATTTCTCCGTATCCTGCTGGCATTTGGCCGTAGGCTCCCGGCATTTCTCCGTATCCTGCTGGCATTTGGCCGTAGGCTCCCGGCATTTCTCCGTATCCTGCTGGCATTTGGCCGTAGGCTCCCGGCATTTCTCCGTATCCTGCTGGCATTTGGCCGTAGGCTCCCGGCATTTCTCCGTATCCTGCTGGCATTTGGCCGTAGGCTCCCGGCATTTCTCCGTATCCTGCTGGCATTTGGCCGTAGGCTCCCGGCATTTCTCCGTATCCTGCTGGCATTTGGCCGTAGGCTCCCGGCATTTCTCCGTATCCTGCTGGCATTTGGCCGTAGGCTCCCGGCATTTCTCCGTATCCTGCTGGCATTTGGCCGTAGGCTCCCGGCATTTCTCCGTATCCTGCTGGCATTTGGCCGTAGGCTCCCGGCATTTCTCCGTATCCTGCTGGCATTTGGCCGTAGGCTCCTGGGGCCATATAAGGTGTTTGCATCCCCGGGTTTTGCGCACCCATTACAGCCGGGTTATAAGCAGGGTTCATAATAGGCATTTGCGGCATAAATGATGATGATTCATCCTGGAAGTAAGGTCCTGCCATTGCTGGTACACCAGCCCCTGTTGGAGCAACCCCCGGCATCATAGGCATTCCTGCTGCTGGAGCGACTCCCGGTGTGCCTTGAATCATTCCAGGTGTTGGTACGAATGCAGCCCCTTGAACTTGTGAATAAGGAATCATTGGGAACCCTCCTACCCCACCAATTGGCGGGCAGAATCCAGGTCCAGGCATTACCGGTGTAATCGGGACACAATAATCCTGTACACATTCTTCCTGAACTGGCATTGGTAAAGGCATCGGTACTTCTTTTACTTCAGGAAGGATATTTGCTGGCTTCGGCGGCAGATTTGGCGTGATATTTGTCATGTTAGACATATAATAATTATTAATATCTTTTTCTGGGATTACTTTTAGAGGCATTTTTGGAGTGTAGGGTGCTTTGGGTGCTTCTTTTATAATCGGTGCTTCTTTTATTGGTGCCTCTTTTATTGGTACCTCCTTTTTTGGTACCTCCTTTATCGGTATCTCCTTTATCGGTATCTCCTTTTTTGGGATCTCCTTTATCGGCATTTCTTTGATGGGCATTTCTTTAATAGGTTGTTTGATAGGCATTTCCTTCGGCTTCTCTTTAGCAAACGGATGCTCAGCAATGGGAACTTCTTTTTTTCCTATATGGATTGGCCCTTCTTTTTTAACGGTTCCGCCTGCAGATGGAACCTTTATTTTCATACCGGGCATAATCATATCAGGGTTGCTGAGCTGTGAATTCATCTTTTTCAGCTCTTCAAAATTCACGCCGTACTTCTTGGCGATCTTCCAAAGAGTATCCCCTTTCTGTACGATATGGATCTTCACTCTGATTTCCCTCCTATGGCATAAGTCCATATAGTGTATGTGAATTTGGGCAAAGTGCTAACATTCTTCAGAAAAACTTATGCTATTTTTCCAAAAAATATGAATCGGCTCTAAAGAAATCGTAAATATAAAAAAAGATGCAAGTTGTAAAACTGCATCTTTTTTCGTTTATTATGAATTGGCTAACATTCGTTCTAGCGCCAATTTAGCATTCACGGCAATTTCAGGACTTACTTTAATGATATTATTTTCATCTTCAAGTGTATCAAGGCTCCATACTAAATGAGGCAAATCAATCCGGTTCATTGTTAGACATGGACACATATGCGGATTTAAAGAAATGATATGTTTATTCAGTTGGTTCTTGATGAGGCGATTAACAAGGTTCATTTCTGTGCCAATCGCCCATGCCGATCCAGGCTCCGCCGTTTCAATTGCATTAATAATATAGCTTGTTGATCCCGCCATATCTGCCAATTCCACAACCTCGCGGCGGCATTCCGGATGAACGATGATTTTCATATTAGGATATTGGCTGCGAGTGTCCATTACATTCTGTACCGTGAAATTTTCATGAACCGAGCAATGCCCTTTCCAGAGAATCACTTTAATTTTCGAAACATCCCCTTCATGTTCTAAGGAATTCGTTATTGGATTCCAAATCGCCATATCATCCAAACCTACACCCAAATCAGCAGCTGTATTCCGGCCTAAATGCTGGTCGGGCAAGAATAGGATGCGCTCCTTCTTTTTAAATGCCCATTTTACCATTGTTTCTGCATTGGAAGAGGTTACGGTTGCTCCGCCATTTGCACCTACAAAGGCTTTAATCGCCGCAGTAGAATTGACATAGGTTAACGGAAGAATCGTATCCCCAAAAATCTCCTGAAGCTTCCCCCAGGCTTTTTCTGTTTGCATAATATCCGCCATATCCGCCATTGAGCAGCCCGCACGCATATCAGGTAAAAATACCGTTTGATTCTCGGCAGTTAAAATGTCTGCTGTTTCCGCCATAAAATGGACGCCGCAGAAGACAATATATTCAGCATACGTATTTTCGGCCGATAATTGCGCCAGTTTTAATGAATCCCCGGTTGCGTCAGCAAACTGAATCACTTCATCCTTTTGATAATGATGTCCAGGAATAAATAACCGTGAACCAAGTTGCTTTTTCACTTCCATGACTCTAGCTTCTAGCTCTTCCCTTGACATCTGCTTGTATTTTTCAGGAATCATGATTGTTTTTTGCAAGGTGGCTAAAATGTTCATCTTATTCCTCTCCTTTGTTCAACAGAACTTTTACGCTTATATCTAGCGCTTTTGCTGAATGGGTTATAAACCCCAAAGAAATATAATCAACACCTGATTTCCCATAGGCGGCTAGATTACTTAATTGAATTCCGCCAGAGGCTTCGGTGATGATTCCTGGCGGCACTAATTTAATGAATTCCTTGATTTCCTCAGGAGTGCGGTTATCAAACATGATTACATCTGCCCCAACATTTACGGCCTCGATTACTTGTTCTTCCGTCTCAACCTCGACTTCAATTTTCACCATATGGCCGGCATTTTTCCTGACACTTTCAACAGCCTTCCAAATCGAGCCCGCAAAGGAAATATGGTTATCCTTAATCATCACACCGTCGTAGAGTCCAAAACGGTGATTAAAGCCGCCTCCGCAGCGGACAGCATATTTTTCAATCATTCGCAGTCCCGGAGTCGTTTTACGCGTATCACAAATCCTCGTATGATTGCTATTTAGAGTGTTCACGGCAGTTTGGGTGAGGGTGGCAATCCCGCTCATTCTTTGAACGAGATTAAGGATCACTCTTTCCCCTTTTAATAGGTCTGCTATGTTTCCAGAGATAAGCGCAAGCTGTTGACCGATATTAATCCGTTCTCCGTCTTTCACAAAAACCTGTGTCATGATTTCGTTATTTAACAGCTGAAAGCCAGTTTTAATTACGGCTTCACCACAAAAGACTCCAGCTTCTTTTGCAAGAAAGACAATTTCTCCATTCGTATTGCCTGTGAAGATCAAATCGGTGGTCATATCCTGTTCGCCGATATCTTCGATAAAAAATTTCTCAAGTAGCGAGCGGAGTTTTAATGTGTTCATCATTCTTCCCCATTCCCTGATCATATTGATGAATAATTGATTTTCTTAACCACTTGTCATCGTTTTCCAGCGGATAATCATTTCTATAGTGGCCGCCGCGACTTTCTGTCCGCTCTAGCGCCGCTTTCGTAATCAGCTTGGCGGTAATCAGCATAAATACTTTTTCTATATCCGGAAAGGAATACGGATCTAACTTGATTTCATCGGCCATGAATTGATCTAACCACGCTTTCTGCTTTTTTAGATTCACTTCATTTCGAACAATTCCTACCCGCTCCATCATCAAATCCTTAATTTGCTGGATTTCTGGTAAAATAACCTTCGCTTTTTTTGCAGGAAGAGAACTATCCGTTCGAAACGGAACATGTGGCTCTTTTTGTGCATTATTAAGCCATTTCGCTAATTCGCCGCCTTGATAAAGCCCCTCTAATAAGGAATTACTAGCTAAGCGATTGGCTCCGTGCAATCCAGTGCAGGAGGCCTCTCCGATGGCAAATAGCCCATCGATTGTCGTCCTTCCAATTAAATCGGTTTTAATGCCGCCCATTAAAAAATGACTTCCCGGTGTGACGGGAATTCTGCCGGCTGCTAACCGAATTCCATTAGCTTCACAGAGAGAAGCAATCGATGGAAACCGTTTAGTAAAGTCGTTAATTTTACGAATATCTAAAAAAATATCTTCACCGTTTCTAAGAAACTCATAGATTTTTTGCGAAACAATATGCCTCGGAGCCAAGTCTTTTAATGGATGAACTCCTTCCATAATCGGGATCCCGTCATCGGTAACAAGAATCGCTCCTTCTCCCCTGACGGCTTCTGAAATTAATCCCTTTGTTTCACCATCAATATATAAAAGTGTGGGATGGAATTGAATAAATTCCATATCGACGATTTCAGCATCAGCAAGATAGGCCATTGCAATCCCATCGCCACTTACTGTTTCGGCATTTGACGTATAGCTGTACAATTGACCGCAGCCTCCAGTAGCGATGATCACATGCGTTGCGTAATAGTGTTGGATGATTCCATCTGCTGTTTTCGCTTTCACACCATGGACACGATTTTTCTCGGGATTTAGCATTAATTCATAGGCGAAGTTATTCTCCGCGATGGTGACATTAGCCTTAAGACTGTCAAGCAGATACTCGATTACGTTTTTTCCAGTTGCATCTCCGCCGCCATGGACGATACGATGCTCGCTATGCGCCCCCTCCATCCCTAGCAGCAATTCGCCATGCTGATTTTTGTCAAAAAAATCTCCATGCTGAGACATGTCCCTAATGAGTCCGGGCGCGGCATTGATAACTTGCTGAACCACCTCGTGATCATTGTGAAATCTTCCCGCTTCGAGCGTATCAACAATATGTTTCGCCGGATGGTCATTCGCGCCCACTGCAGCGGCAATCCCACCTTGGGCAAGATACGAATTCGCCGTTCTTATTTGCTCCTTTGTGAGTATTCTCACATTCATATCCTTATTTAATTGAACAGCTAACTGTAGTGCCGCTATTCCACTTCCAATTATTAACACATCATCATTAATCATATTTCGAGCCTCCTGGATTAACAGGTGTCTTGACATATATCTTTACATATAATTAAACTGTTGACAAGGATTTTTTTATTAATGCTATGCTAGGGGGTATGGTAAGGCCGATAAGTCCGTTTTATTTTAAAAAATGGCTGTGTTAAAGAAAATTGTTGATTTTGAGCACAATGTTGATTGGAGTGGAAGGCGCGAGACTCCTGCGGGAGCAGCGGGACAGGTGAGACCCCGCAGGCGCTTTAGCGCCGAGGAGGCTCACCGCCCGCCCCGCGGAAAGCTCGCGCCTGGAACGGAGATCAACATTCACTTATAACACAGCATAAAAAATAAACAAAAAAAGATTTTTAAAATTACTATACTGGAGAATCATGATGAACTATTTTGATTATGCGGCTACAACTCCATTAGATAGGGAAGCAGCTGAAGTTTACATGAAAGTGGCGACTGAATACTTTGGAAATTCGAGCAGCCTTCACGATATTGGCGGACAGGCTCACATCTTACTAGAAAACTGCCGCGAAGAATTGGCTGCCCTTTTGGGGATAGATAAGAACGGACTATTTTTTACAAGCGGTGGCTCAGAAAGTAATTTTCTAGCAATCGAAGCACTTTTGTCTTCGCCTAAAAAACAAGGGAACCATATTATTACCGGCATGGCAGAACACTCCTCCATCCATGGTGTCCTTAATCGATTAACGGATTATGATATTACGTTTCTTCCGCTTACTTCATTGGGGCTCATTGACGAAGAGGAATTATTAGCTGCTATCACGCCAGAAACGGTATTAATTTCGATTCAACATGTTAATTCTGAAATTGGGACCATCCAGCCAATTAAAACCGTCGCGCAAATTTGTCAAGCACAAAACATTCATTTTCATAGTGATTTTGTCCAATCGGTTGGAAAAATTGAGCTAAGGGGGATCGCCCCCTTAGTCAGCAGCTTTTCTTTTTCCGGTCATAAAATATATGGGCCAAAGGGGATTGGCGGCGTTTATATCAATCCGGCTATATCCTGGAGCCCGTTTTTCCCCGGCGGATCACATGAAAAAGGTTTTCGCCCTGGTACGATGAACGTCCCTGCGATTGCAGCAATGACGGCAGCGGCACAAAAAAACAACAGTAATTTGGCTGATGCCTATCAAAAATATAACTCGTGGCGCAAAGTGTTTATAGAAACACTTAATCCGATTAATAATTGGGTAAATATTTATCAGGCTAACGATGACAACCAGCTGCCGAGCATCATCGGTCTAGGGATCTCAGGAATCGAGGGGCAATGGATGATGTTAGAAGCCAATCGTTTAGGGTTCGCGATTTCAACCGGAAGCGCTTGTCAGATTGGTATGCAAACTCCGGCAAAGGTCACGCAAGCGTTAGGCTTAAACAAACAAGAAGCAAAGGAATTTATCCGTATCTCATTTGGCAATTCCACAACAATGGAAGATGTTATTCGTCTAGGGGAAACGATTAATAATATCGTAAATCAATATAAAATCGCGGATTTGTGCTAGAATAGAAAAACAGATGAAATCAGGAGGTTGGATATGGCTGAGCAAAAAAAAATATTAGGAGAGGAAAGGAGATTGTTCATTTTACAACTACTAAAGGACAGTTCTGAACCTCTGACGGGCGGCGAGCTAGCAACTCGGACGAATGTAAGCAGACAAGTTATCGTCGGTGATATTACCCTGCTTAAAGCAAGAAATGAGCCGATTATCGCAACGAGTCAAGGATATATGTACTTAAAGCAAAACAGTGGTACTCCTACTTTCGAAAGGACGATTGCCTGCCACCATTCACCAAAGGACACAGCGAAAGAGCTAAACTTGCTCGTTGACCATGGTGTTTTGGTGAAGGATGTAAAAATTGAACACTCGGTATATGGCGATTTGACAGCATCGATTATGGTTTCAAATCGACAAGAAGTGAAACAATTTTTGGAAAATATTCAAAACACAAAAGCCTCGTTATTATCGGAGTTAACAGGCGGCATCCACCTCCATACCATTTCAGCATCCAGCACGAAAGTTTTGGATAAAGCGGAAGCAGCACTAAAGGATGAGGGATTTTTGATTGAATAGTGCAGAGGATATCATCAAAGGGTAAGAGCCTTTGACGACATCCTCTTTTTCCTTGTATCACACCATTACCGATGGATAACTCCCCAGCACTTTCACACCGCAGCCCAAGGCCTCCAGCTCGGCAATTGCCCCAGGAATCAAAACCTCATCAAGCTTCATTTCCAAATCAATAATGAAAAAGTAATTGCCAATTCCCGTTTTCATTGGTCTTGATTCAATTTTTGAAAGGTTTATTTTTCGCCAGGCAAACGCAGATAGCACTTGATGAAGCGCCCCGGCCATGTCTGAAGGCAGTGTAACCATGAGCGTTGTTTTGTAATGCGATGAACCACTAATCGACTCAAAATCCAAGTCCATTTCGGACAGAACGAAAAAGCTCGTATGGTTGTAATCAATATCGTGAATACCCTTTTGAACGATAGCAAGCCCATACTCAACCGCCGCCAATTCATTGGCAATCGCCGCTAATTTCGTTTCTGGCTGCTCCATCACCATCTTTGCCGCCGCAGCTGTCGATGATACACTCTCGACTGGCACCCCTTTTAATTGCGTATGCAAAAACTTATGGCACTGGGCAATCGCGTGTGAATGGCTGTAAACCACGCTTACCTTCCGCCAATCATCTTGATTCGCCGGGTGAACCATTAGATGCTGCTTGATTGGCAGCGTGATTGCGCCAACGATCGGAATTTGCACGACGTGAGTTAAATAATCAAGGGTAATATTCACTGAACCCTCAAGGGCATTTTCAACCGGAACAACGGCAAGATTTACTTTTTTATCTACTAAGGCATCCATACTTTCCGGAATCGTCTGATATGGCTCAAGTTCAAATCCTGGAAAAACCTTTTTCACTGCTAATTCCGTAAACGTAGCCTTTGGCCCCAAAAAACCAACTTTCATTTCCTTCCCCACTCCTTTTACTCGCAAAACATTTTCGTTTTTGCACAGCGAAGCCTCTTTTCCAACTGAGCAAGCGCTTGTTCAGCACAAAACTATTTTTCGAAATTTTGCGTCTAATCAATGTAAAAAGAAAGCCGAGAACAGCCTTCATAATGAACAAACCGTTCATTATGCACCTGTTCCCAGCACTTCTACCTTCTCGACAAATTCAAGCTTTTTTAGGTTCGTAAGTAATTGGTCAATTTCCATCGTCATATTTGACGTGTTTAAAGACAGTGTAACATTTGCTCTGCCTTGCAATGGAATCGTTTGGTGGATGGTTAACACATTCCCGCCAGACGAAGCAACAACACTTAACAATTTAGAAAGTGTCCCTGAGCGATCTTCCAAATGAAAGAAAAGCGAAACCAACTTTTCCTTCCTAATCGAT
Source organism: Neobacillus vireti (assembly GCF_001026695.1). Classification (GTDB taxonomy): domain Bacteria; phylum Bacillota; class Bacilli; order Bacillales; family Cytobacillaceae; genus Neobacillus; species Neobacillus vireti. The sequence continues at coordinate 41,519 of NZ_LDNB01000012.1, read as the reverse complement.
GAAAACGGAAATACAGTGTCCTTGTATTTATAATAGGCACTTCTGCTTAAATCAACCATTTGTGTAGCGACGGCAATGGATTCTGCCTTGCCTCTTTCCAGCATATCCTTCACTTCAATCGTCTTCTTCATTGCTTCCGGCAAAACATCCTCACGAACCAAGTAATATCTCTTATCTGCATTATCCACTTTCATCACACTACCTCTTCAGGAGCACTACTCAATAAACTCAAATTCGAATTCTAATAGTTTTACGATATCCCCGTCTTGTGCTCCTTTTTGTCTTAAGGCATCATCGACCCCGAGACCACGAAGCTGCCGCGAGAAACGGCGGACGGATTCTTCCCTTGAAAAGTCGGTCATCTTAAATAGCTTTTCGACTTTTTCACCTGAGACCACAAACGAGCCATCCGATTCTCTTGTAATCGTAAATGCCTCTGGGTCTGCTTCATGCTTATAGAGAACGCGATGAACCCCTGTTTCCTCTACTTCATGTTCAAGCGGGAACTCCGATGTCGTCTCAAGCTTATCAGCAACCGCATATAACAGCTCACGAAGCCCTTTTCTCGTAACAGCGGAAATTGGAAAAATCGGAAAATCCTCTTCAAGCTGCTCTTTAAACTTTTGCAGATTTTCTTCTGCTTCAGGCATATCCATTTTATTAGCTACGATTATTTGCGGCCGCTCTGTTAAGCGCAGATTATATTCATTTAATTCCTTATTGATTGTCAGATAATCCTCGAATGGGTCCCTGCCTTCCATCGCTGCCATATCAATAACGTGGACAATAACTCGTGTCCGTTCAATATGCCGTAAGAATTGATGGCCAAGACCAACGCCTTCACTCGCTCCTTCAATCAATCCAGGAAGATCGGCCATGACAAAGCTCCGCCCGTCCTCTGTTTCTACCATGCCAAGGTTAGGAACAATCGTGGTAAAATGATACTCAGCAATTTTCGGCTTCGCTGCAGAAACAACCGACAACAGTGTCGATTTCCCTACACTCGGGAATCCCACAAGACCAACATCTGCCAAGAGCTTTAATTCTAGAATCACATCACGCTCTTGTCCTGGTTCACCATTTTCAGCAATCTCAGGTGCCGGATTTGCCGGTGTCGCAAACCGAGTATTTCCTCGACCGCCGCGTCCACCTTTCGCAATGACAGCATGCTGTCCATTCTCTACCAAATCAGCAATGACTTCATTCGTTTCTGCATCCGTTACAACCGTTCCGGGCGGTACTTTAACGATCATATCTTTAGCACCACGGCCATGCTGCCCCTTGGACATGCCATGCTCACCCCGATCAGCCTTGAAATGGCGCTGATAACGGAAATCCATTAGTGTCCTTAGACCTTCGGCTACTTCAAAGATAACATTGGCACCCTTACCGCCGTCACCACCGGCTGGACCGCCCTTTGGTACATATTTTTCACGGCGAAACGCAACCATCCCATTACCGCCGTCTCCACCTTTTACATAAATCTTCGTTTGATCGACAAACATCTTATTCCTCCCGTTTGCACTGATTGCCACTATTTATAAAAATGGCATAAACACTTCTAGTGCAAGTTCACTTTCGCTGAATTCCTTGACCGCCATATCCAAAGATTGTTCTTGGCCGGCAAGAAATTGATCCAGCAGTTCCTTATGTTTTATTATCCCGCTAAAATCAAAAAAGAAACGAATACCGTTTAATTGCGGTTCTATAGTGATTGATAAATGATTTTCTTGGAAAGCCTCAATTGCCTGATTCAAGCATGTAAAAAATGAATTTGTCCATTCTGTCAGGACTGCATCATCAACTTTTATCGTTTCCGAGTCGAGAAGCACTTCATACTCAAGCTTAAAAAAAGGATTCTCCCAATTCGATTTAAGCAGCAGCGAAGCAAACAAAGGTATATGTAAATTCGATAGCTTTGTCTCATGCTGGGCCTCGATTACAATTTCATCAATGACTGCTTTTGCCCGGTCAAGCCGATTTAAATCGAGGTTGCCCTTTATTAACTGGAGTCTGTTTAACCAATCATGTCGTGAGTGCCGCAGCACTTCAACGATATCCCATTCTTTCCCCATACGTACACTCCCACATTAAGTGATGCTGTTAGTATATCAAAAAAACAAACATGAGTAAGCATTTTTATCCAAATGACGTGTTTTAGAGGAAAAAAGAAGCTATAACGAAGTAGTTCCCAAGAAGAATTGAATGGAAGGTAATATTCGCTAGCAAAAAGAAAACTCTAACCAATCAGGTTAGAGTTTCCGATGCAGTTCTTAAGCTTCTTGAGCTACTGGATAAACGCTCACTTGTTTACGGTCACGACCTAAACGCTCGAATTTCACAACGCCGTCGATTTTCGCAAATAGTGTGTCATCTCCGCCGCGGCCTACGTTTTCACCTGGGTAAATCTTTGTACCGCGTTGACGGTAAAGGATTGAACCACCAGTTACGAATTGACCGTCTGCACGCTTCGCACCAAGGCGCTTTGAGATAGAGTCACGTCCGTTCTTTGTAGAACCTACTCCCTTTTTAGATGCAAACAACTGAAGATCTAATTTTAATAACATTTATTCCACCTCCTGCTTTTTGAAGGTTATTTGTATGTGCTTACCGTATTGTTCTTCAATCGATCGTAATGAAACAGCCATTGCTTCAAGGATAAGCTGGATTTTCTCGTTGGTATCTTGCGGAAGATCTTCCGGCACGACGCATCGGAGGAATCCATCTGCCCGATGTTCAAGGTCGGGAGTGATACCAGTCAGTTCGTGCACTGCGTTGATAGCACCAACGGAGACGGCAGATACGCCTGCACAAACGATATCTTTCCCCCGGTCTGCGAACAACGCATGACCGCTTATTTCAAAGGATTGAATCATTCCGGATTTAGTACGGGTAATCGTAATTCCAATCATCTATACTCCAACACCTTACGCGTTGATTTTTTCGATGACTACTTTTGTGTAAGGTTGACGATGACCTTGCTTCTTACGGTTGTTTTTCTTCGCTTTGTACTTGAAAACAACGATTTTCTTCGCACGGCCTTGTTTTTCAACTTTAGCTGTAACGGTAGCGCCTGCAACAACAGGGCTTCCAACTTTTACAGTTTCACCGCCAACGAAAAGAACCTTGTCAAAAGTAACTGTTTCACCAGCTTCACCATCTAATTTCTCAATGTAGATAGCTTGGCCTTCTTCGACTTTAAGTTGTTTACCGCCAGTTTCGATAATTGCGTACATGAACTGCACCTCCTTATAAACTCAGACTCGCCATCTCCAGGCGTTTTGCGAAGGAACACAAAAGCTTACTACCTGTTCTGTGCGGTTGTAGCACGGGTGCGCTACAAACATAACATTAGAATACTAACATAGTTCAGGGAAGAGTGTCAATAGCCTTTAGGGAGATATCTCGTTCCTCGCCGAATTGTTTCAGAATATAGTATGGTTTTGCTGCTGCTTGGATCGAAAAATAAAGTTTTAAATTTAGCATCCCTGTTAACGTTTCTTTATGGGCTTCATTCGGGCCCAGCAGCATCTCTTTAACTTCTTTTGTTGTTTCTATTAATATGGCTTCAAATTCACCATGGCGGTGTTCTAACAGCTCGCGCTCAAGCCGGAATGCAATCGTTTCGGCACTTAGAATGCGGCCTGTGCCCTCACAGACAGGACATTTCACTTGAAGCGCCTCTGACAGTGCGACCTTTGTCCTTTTCCGTGTTAGTTGCAGGATTCCCAGCGGTGTAAAGCCGATGATTTTTGTTCTCTTCTCATCCTTGGATAATTCCGTTTCGACGGTGTCGAGAATCGCCTGCTTGTCCTGCTCCCGTTTCATGTCAATAAAATCGATCAGGACAATTCCGCCGATATCGCGAAGTCTGAGCTGCCTGATGATTTCTTGGGCTGCGAGCTGATTTGTTTTCAGGACCGTTTCCTGATAATCGGCTTTCCCAGAAAATTTCCCCGTATTCACATCGATAATTGTGAGAGCTTCCGTTTCATCAAAGATAAGATAGGCACCATGATCGAGCCAGACAATTCTTTTAAGCGCTTTATCAATTTCATGCTCCACTTTATTTGCTGAAAAAATATCCTCTTTTCCATTGTAGTACGTGTATTTCACCTTGGGGTTAACCTGCTCAAGGATTTTTTTTAGCTCCAGATCATCGACAATGACTTCACCAGCCTTCATTTTCGTTGTCTGAGTTGAAATCATCTCAATAAAGGTATCTTTTTGAAAAATTATTCCCGGCTTTTTAGGGGTTTTCTGTAAGAGTTCCTGATATTGTTGTCTTAATGTTTGCAGCTCATCATGAATTTCTTCTTCCGTACTTGAAATGCTTGATGTGCGAAAAATGATCCCTTCTTCTTCCGTTTTGAGACGGCCACCGTGGCGGCGAAGGGTAGTCTGTTTAGACTCATTAGCGATTTTTTTTGAAACAGCAACATAACGCCCCTTGGGCATATATATGAGATTATTTCCTTGAATTTCTATAATACCTGTTACTTTCGGTCCCTTTGTGCCGGTTGCATCCTTATCCACCTGCACGAGCATCTTTTCGCCCTGATGCACAAAGCTAGTAACATTCTTTTGTTTTTCGGAAGAGAGCACATAGGATGGCAGGTTATCACGATGCAAATAGGCATTTTTGTCTTCGCCAATATCAATGAATACAGCATTCATCCCCGGCAACACCTTTGTCACCGTACCAAAATAAATATTACCGACCAGCGAGCGATGTTCAGGACGGTCAAAAACGATCTGTTCAACAAGATTGTTTCTGAGATAAGCAAACCGCTTTTCGCGTGCCATAAAATTAATTATTAATGTTTCCAAACGTAGCGTCCTCGCTTTTTTCTTTTTATTATACTCTTTTAGTATAAAAAAAGAAGGTCGCTGATTTTATCGGTTAGTCGTTTTTCTGTGAAGTAGGCGTGCAGGAGTTCGTTTTCATCTAATTGACCTTTTTCCCTGCCGCCAGCTTCAACTATTATTGGATGTTTGCAGCCACGCTGGAATTTTTCCAAAACGTGGATAAGCAAATCCTGTTCATCGGCCTGAATCGGCTTCAGAGCTCGGAGGCTGGATTTCTTTCCATAATAGCGTTCCAATAAAAATCTCATAAAGATGAAACGGCGCTGCTTCCATTCGTGGTAGAGCGAGAAATACAAGAAGGCAATCACGACCCATACATTAAGATGGGACGGTGCGGCCAATAAAATAACAATTGAAAAGAAACAGAGGCTGAAAAACGAAATAATCAGTGTCAGCCGGTGTGCATGCGGAAAGGAATTTTTCAATGAGAGCAGTAAGAAAACGAGCTTGCCGCCATCAAGCGGCCACACCGGAAAAAGATTAAATACAAAAATCATCACGTTATAACTGATAAATAATTGAAATAAATCTTTTGGAATTAAGTGAAGAGAAAGTAAACCGTATGCTAACGCGACCATCCAGACATGCTGGAGCGGTCCGGCAATCACGACAATCGTTTCCTCCTTTAAAGGCCGATTACCATGCTCATCCATCTCAGCAACGCCGCCAAAGGGCAGAAGCGTAATTTTTTTAATTCTCCATGAAAAAAAAGCAGCCGCAGCAGCATGCCCCATTTCATGAATAAAAATAATCCCTAGTAATAAACAAACTTCAAGGAAATGCGCGGTCATAATCGATAAGGCAATAACAATCCACAACAATGGATGGATAGAAATCAACCGAAGTAAACCGATAGCTTTATTCAAAGCGAATCACCTGAATTGGGTCGATGAAATCATCTTCTTTTTTGATCGCAAAATAATACTTGCCTTTCGTTTTATCATCGCCGGCAGACGTGGAAACCGTGCCTACTACTGTTCTCTTCTCGATATATTCGAATAATTTGACCTTAATTTCATCTAAATTTCCGTACCAAGTTTCCGTCGAATCGGCGTGCTGAACAATGACGGTTTTCCCCAAGTCCTCCTTAACCCCGGCAAATGTAACATGCCCCCCATTAATCGCCTGGACTGCAGCCCCTTTACTCGTCTCAATCATGATGCCTTGACCGTTTTTCTCAAAGTTTTCAAGAATTTTTCCCATTGCCGGAACGGAAAAATTAGGTGTTTCCGCTGTTGCTTTTTTTCCCGTTTTATCCTTTTCTGAAAACGGAAGCAATGCCAATGGTTTACCGAACTTGCCTTCATACCATTCTGACACGGCGGTAAACTTAAAATCCTTGTTCATTGTGCTCGTAATGAAGTCCCTTGCCGGTTTAAAGGTCGCGGAATGATTACGAAACAATATGGCCACCATTAAAAACAGAAGTACAGAAGCCAATATTTTGAAAAAGAATACCTCCTTTTTAAATAATGGATGCCCGTCATCTCCACCAGAGTTTTCGGAAGGAGCAATATAATTATAGCCGTATTTTTCATCATCAACCGGCCAAGCAATTTGCCGTTCCGGCGTTTTTGCTGCCGATCCCAGACCTTGATCTTTTTTCCGCTTTGCGATTCGTCGCCGTATTTCCTCCGGTGTAGACCGCGCCATTTCCATCAACCCTTTTCCCACTTTTTGTACAAGTTTATGAAAAGGAATGGACGAATATGACAAGAAAAGCGCAAGCGCCCTGATCAGCGGCGTATGGCCTCCTCGAAAAAGCCAGTTGTGAGGTAAATTATCCATTTTGGACTTCGAATTGGCAGAAGATGTAATCAGAAGAGACTTGCCCGTCTGAAAAACATGTTTTTCCCGCAAGAAATGCAGTCAATTAGACTCGCCCAATTTTTTATTAGCGAATTTCGAGAGTTTATTAGCAATTCTTACAAGTTTATTAGCGAATCTGCCATGTTTATTAGCGAATTTAAGGATTTATTAGCGAATCAGACTTTATTAAGAAAATCCGGGCAAAAACTCCAGCTGAGAGCCCGCCCCGCGAACCGCTCGCGCCTGGAACGAAATCAACATTCACTTTTAATAACAGAGCCCAAAAAAATACCTGTCCACAAATCTCGTGAACAGGCGATAATTAGCGAACACCAAAGAACTTCTTAATTTTTGTAAAGACACCTTTGTTTGCTTCCTCAAGCGGTTGAAGCGGAATGGATTCACCGAGAATCCTGCGGGCAATATTGCGATAAGCGATTGACGCTTTGCTGTTTGGATTTAAAGCAATCGGTTCACCATGGTTGGAGGCTTTGATGACCTCTTCATCATCAGCGACAATCCCCACTAGTTCAATTGATAAATGCTGGGTAATTTCATCAATTTCAAGCATGTCGCCGCTTTTCATCATATGATTGCGAATCCGGTTGACAACCAATTTAGGCGCTTCCATATTCCTTTGTTTTTCAAGCAGTCCGATAATACGGTCTGCATCACGAACAGCGGAAACCTCAGGTGTTGTCACAACAATCGCTTTGTCAGCACCGGCCACTGCGTTCTGAAAGCCTTGCTCGATCCCTGCGGGGCAATCAATAATGATATAATCATAGTCTTGCTTTAATTCCATGATTAGTTCCTTCATTTGCTCTGGCTTAACAGCTGATTTATCAACGGTTTGTGCGGCTGGGAGTAAGTATAATAAACCATCAAAACGTTTGTCCTTAACCAGTGCTTGATGGATTTTGCATCTTTTTTCAATAACGTCAACTAGATCATAAATAATTCTATTTTCAAGTCCCATTACAACATCTAAATTTCGAAGACCGATGTCTGTATCTACTAAGCAGACTTTTTTCCCTTGAAGGGCCAGAGACGTGCCAATATTAGCGGAAGTGGTTGTTTTCCCAACGCCGCCCTTCCCGGATGTAATTACGATTGCTTCTCCCACCTTATTGTCCCCCTTCTAATCTTGTCAAATTAGGCCTTAATCGAATTAAAACTTGCAATCTATCAATGACGATTTGACGGTTCTCATCTATGTAAGCACATTCCATCTCTTGTTTTTCATTGCTTTGAACGGAAATTGGCTCTCTATTTAGGTAATCACTAATCCGCAGCTGCGCCGGTTTCATACTGGAAGCAGCAATTACAGCCTGATCATTCCCAAAGCAACCGGCATGGGCTATACCCTTTAATACGCCCATAATAAAAATGTTGCCCCCGGCAATCACCGTTCCACCCGGGTTGACATCGCCTATTAACAGGATATCACCTGGAACTTCAAGCACCTGACCCGAACGAACAATTCTCGTTACCGTGATAACCTCGGTATCAGCCTTTAATGCTTTCGCTTCCTCTTTTGTGATGACATTCGATACAATTTCATCGACAACTAAATTTTTCTTTTGTCGGATTAAGTTTTTCAGCTCTTCCTGTAGATTCTCGGTTAAATAGCGATTGCCGATTTCCACCTTAACAGAGAGTACATGGCGCTCTTCCTGTGTCCTCAAGTTGGCTGAAAGCTTTTGATCTAGTTCCCTTTTTAGTTCTTCATATGAACAGCTGTCATCTAGATGAAGGACAAGACCTTCCTTCGTTCCTTTTATTGTAACATTTTGCCGTTTTTTCATGGAGAAAATTCACCTCATAATTAAGCAAGCAAGTTCAGAACATGCAATCCTACTAGAAATTGCATACCCTCAAGCTCTCTTCCGAATCGGAAGTATAGACTATCTTAAGTAAAAATTCGACACGATGCGTCCATTCTCCTTTTTTTTTAAAAAAATCTCATTCTACTCTAAGTGCCTCGGCATGTTTTTCAAATAGCCTTTTTAATGGGTAACCCGCAATAACAATAAAGGCTGCATTTAAGATAAGAGTTGGGTATAAACGCAAATTAACAAAGCTCATAAAGTCAAGGTTTGTTACGTGAATTAAATGATTCATCTCATAAACGCCCACTTCTAATAAGGCCATGCCAAAAACCGAAGCGAGGAAGGCAATGATCATATTTGTCTGCAAGATCTGCATAATTTTCGAAATGACATAGGAAATAAATGGATAAATAAATAAGTAAATGCCAATAATTTCGACATAAACAATGTCAAATAACAGGCCGAAAATAGCCGCATAAATAATCCCCTGCTTCTTTCCGACAAAAATTGTAAGAAACAATATTGCCGCAAATAGAAAGTGTGGCACTAAGATGCGATTATGGCCAAAAGCATCTTCAGGTAAATATTGCACAAAAAGGCTTTCTACTAAAAACAAAAATAGAAATAAAAGAGGAAGAAGGAACTTTTTCACGATCCCTCCTCCTTCCCATCGGTTAAATCTGTTACATCCGCTTCTCGCATGATTTTTTTCGTGACCATTACATTTTTTATATCATAAAAATCTGCACCAGGTTCGACAAGTGCTGTCAGATTCAACCCATACTGGTCCGGTTTCACCTCGACTACTTTTCCTACTAGCAGCCCTTCAGGAAAGATACCGCCTAACCCAGATGTTATCACCGTTTGTCCCTTTTCAATTTCAGCACCGGCTGGAATCGCCTTCACCATAAGTAATTTTTTCTCTTTATCATAGCCCTCAACAAGACCATACACTTTGGTTTTACCTTGAACAATGGCGGAAATCCGATTCTTCGGGTCCGTTGCGCTTAGGAGCTGCACGGTTGAACTGAATTTATTCACATTTTTTATTTTTCCAATTAAACCGTTTGCTGTAACAACCGCCATATTTTTCTTAATACCGTTTAAACTGCCTTTGTCGATAATAATCATTTCATGCCAACGATCAGGATTCCTGCCAATTACAGTAGCTGGCAGTGGTTCAAAATCTCGCAGGGTCTTTTCTTCACCGAGAACCGCTCGCAAGTCTTCATTGTCTTTTTTCAGCGCTTGAACTTGTGCTTCAAGGCTGACAAGATTGTCAAGCCGCGATTTTAATTCCTTATTCTCATTATATGTATTTTGTAAGTCCTGGAGATTTTCAAAAAAGCCTGCAATATAGTTAGTAGGCTTTGAAACCAGGGATTGAGCCCAGCCGGTCGTATCTTTAACAAATTGCTCCGGCCAGGATAGTTTGTTTCTCTCCCTTAAAGAAAACCCAATCAATGCCACGAGAACAATAATGCTGACAAGCAAAATAATCAGACGTTTATTCAAAAAGAACTGTGGCATGATTATACACCTCTATTTTTTTTGCTGTGTTAAAACTGAATGTTCCGTTCCANCGGCGCTAAAGCGCCTGCGGGGTCTCACCTGTCCCGCTGCTCCCGCAGGAGTCTCGCGCCTTCCACTCCAATCAACATTGTGCTCAAAATCAACATTGTTCTTTAACACAGCAATTTTTTTAATCGATAATTTAGATTTGGTTCTTTGAACTTAGAGTACTGTCTAGCTCCAGAGCCCAGCGGCTAGTGGACTTCGCTCTTTTCCCTACGATAAGTCAACATCGGATCGCTACGCTCTCCGTGTTTCCTTTATCTCAGTCGAAGCGCTCCAGTCCATACGCCGCTAAACGGGCTCTTCCGCTTTTCTAATTACCGCGAATCTTTCGCTTTGTTTTTAAATAAATGGATATGGTCGAGTGCTTTACCGGTTCCGATTGCCACGCAATCCAACGGATTTTCGGCAATTAGTACAGGCATTTTTGTTTCTTCGCTAATCACCTTGTCCAAATTGCGTAGTAACGCACCTCCGCCCGTTAACACGATGCCGCGATCCATAATATCGGCAGCAAGTTCCGGCGGTGTTTTTTCCAAAGTATTCTTAACGGCTTCAACAATCGCAAAGACAGTGTCATTTAAAGCAGCCGCAATCTCTTTTGCTGTAATTTCAATCGTTTTTGGCAGACCGGTTAATAAATCACGGCCGCGAATTTCCATATTTTCGATACCATCAGGTGTACCGGCAGATCCAACCTCCACTTTAATTGTTTCTGCCGTCCGCTCACCAATCATTAAATTATAATTTTTGCGAATATATGAAATGATGGAATCATCCATTTCATCGCCGGCCACACGGATGGATTGGCTAGTTACGATTCCTCCTAAGGAAATAATCGCTACTTCAGTCGTCCCGCCGCCAACATCAACGACCATACTGCCGGTTGGCTCCCAGACCGGCAGATTGGCGCCGATAGCTGCCGCAAATGGCTCTTCAATCGTATAGGCATCCTTTGCCCCCGCTTGCCTTGTTGCATCAATTACAGCCCGTTCCTCAACTGCGGTTATCCCTGAAGGCACGCACACCATGACATATGGCTTTCCAGAGAATGGGTTATTACTTTTTTGCGCCTGGCGGATATGGTGCTTCATCATCGAAGCAGTCGTTTCAAAGTCCGCAATAACGCCATCCTTCATTGGCCGCATGGCGACCACATTTCCCGGCGTCCGCCCAATCATGTTTTTCGCATCGTTCCCAACGGCGACAATACTCTTAGTTTCAGTCTGTATCGCCACAACCGATGGTTCCCGTAAAACAATTCCTTTTCCTTTTACATAAACGAGGGTATTTGCTGTCCCCAAGTCAATCCCAAGATCTCTAGATCTAATTCCAAACATAGTGTTGTATCTCCCTTTCTTTCTGATACGAAATGCAAAAACTCCATTAGTAGGTAATTTACCTTTTATATCATGTCTATTTTCCTATTATTTATATAACAATTTCAAAAACAATCTTAAAAAATCATAACCAATATTATAGCGTAACGTCAAATAAAAATATAGTGTCATAAATAACCTTTTTCCTTCAAGCTGACAAACTTATTTTCACCGATAATCAGATGATCGAGTAAATCGATGCCAATTATCTTCCCGCATTCAACCAGGCGCTTGGTAACCTCAATATCCTCCCTGCTTGGTGCCGGGTCACCGCTAGGATGATTATGCACCGCGATAACAGAGGCCGCCGAGCGTTTTAACGCTTCGCGGAATACTTCCCTTGGGTGAACAATTGAGGCGTTCAGGCTCCCTATGAAAACCGTTTGTTTATGAATGACCTGGTTCTTCGTATTTAAATAGAGGCAAACAAAATGCTCCTGCGACAAAAAACGCATATCGTTCATGAGATACTTGGCTCCATCTTCTGGAGAGCGGATGACATAGCGGTCATGATAAGAAAGATTGGTAATCCTGCGGCCAATTTCGACAGCAGCAAGAATTTGAATAGCTTTTGCCGAGCCAATTCCTTTAATCTCTGTCATTTCTTCTAATGTAGCCGCCTTTAACATCCTTAACCCTTCAAAATGGGTTAGCAGACGGTTCGATAATTGCAGGACCGATTCATCTTTTGTTCCTGTGCGCAGCAGGATGGCAATCAGTTCATGATTCGATAAGCTTTGCGGACCATTCTGGATAAATCGTTCTCTCGGTCTTTCGTCTTGAGGGAAATCACGGATCATTAATGTATTGGTTGACACTCTTTTTCCTCCCTTATTAGCTGGGAGTTAATGAACTTTAAAATTTGTTAATACGGCAACTGGTACCCCGCTTGTCGCAATTCTCTAATAGTCCTTGCAACAGGCAGACCGACAACCGCAAAATAGTCTCCATTTATTTTTTTGACAAGCATACTTCCAAGCTGTTGAATCCCATATGCACCAGCTTTATCAAACGGTTCGCCGCTTTTCACATATGCACGTATCTCTTCGTCCGTCAACTCCCAAAACCAAACTTCAGTTTTTTCGTAAAACACAGTCGAACTAGTTGGAGACACAATTGAAACACCTGTGAACACATCGTGCTGACATCCTGAAAGAGTTGTTAACATCCTAATGGCTTCGGCCTCATCGCTTGGCTTCCCTAAGATTTGGTTATTCGCAACGACAATCGTGTCTGAACCAATCACAAAGGCATCACGGTTGTCTTTAAAAACCGCCTGTGCTTTCCGATTGGCTAACTCCATCACTACTTCCTCGGGGGAGAGAGCAGGATCAAAACTTTCATCAACTTCACTGCTAATCATCGCGAATGTTAAGTGGAGATTTTCTAGAAGTTCTTTGCGCCGTGGAGATGAAGAGGCTAAAATGAGGTTCTGCATCAAATCACCTTACCTTATTCGTTATCATTTTGGGAGATACAAGTTAATCGTATCAGAAATTGTAGAATCAAACAATTTTTATATGATTAAAGTTTGATGAAATTTGTAAATTTATGCGGAGATTCTCAGGGAGTCAAAAAGCCTGCCTCGATTTCGGGCAGGCCTTATTTCCCAGAAAATATCGAGTTATGTTGTTTACACGGAAAAGTAGAATGACAGGAAGTTTAATAAGTGCTGCTGGGCTTCTGTTAGACTTTTGGTGTCTTTGGATTTTTGGAATGCCTTTAGCTTTGCCTCCGCATTTGCTAATTCCGCCTGAAGTGTCTTAACCTTTTCATTTTTAATTGTGCTACCGTTTAATTCCGTTTCTAAGGTTGCTAGTGCTTTGCTGGATTCTTCAGAAATTTCCTTGCTGACTAAAGCATTTGCTGCAGTAGCAGATAACTTCTGATAGATGCCGGGTACCGCTTCTAGAAAGCTCTTTTCCTTTGCCGTGATCTCTGAAAACTTCTTTTCCTCTAATAATAACGGCTTGGCAAATGCACCTTCAACCCCATTTTCTTTATTTTGGCCAGCAAGCGTTTTGGCCTGTTCAATTGAATCAGCAACACCAAGAAAAATATAATGTTTTCCCGTTATTTCAATTACCTGTGACGGAATCCCTTTTGAAACCAGCCCATTAGAAAAATCCTTGGCACCCTCTTTTGAGGTATAGGCACCACCTTGGATAACAAAAGTGGTTAATTGATTGATGGTCAATGAGGTTGTCTTACCGGCGGCTGCTTTGTTTTCATTGCCGTTTGCTTCAACTGTCTCCGGTTCTGTCGCTGCCTTTTCGCTCGGCTCCATGATCACCAGCTTTAACATAATCCCACCAATCGTAAGTCCAATGAGGATAGCAAAAATAGCCGAAATCACAATCGACCCAACTGGCTGCCGATCCTTCCTTTTAAAATTTGCTGAAAAGGATGTCAGTTTTTTCGACCCGCTTTTTATCGTCTTTTTACCGTTGACAACGGTAAATTCCTCAATATCATTTTCCGATGATTCCGGAATGATCCAGTCAAAGCTTTCATCGACAGGTTCCTGGGCAGCCGCTGTCTCTAAAAATCCATCCGATTCCGCATGATCCCTATTAATTTTTATAACTCTTGTTTCTGGTTCGTTGTGTTCTTCCGATTCCGGTCGTTCCGGATTTATTTTTATTACTTTGGTAAATGGTTTACTGCTGACTTCCGATTCCTTCGTTTGCGGTTCTTCCCGAATTATTTTGTCTTCAACATTTAATTTGATCTTAATTGTATGGCCTTTTTTAGGCTTGTCCACAAATCGTACCCCTTTCCCAATCGAAGCGTAATTGGTTTCATCCTAACATAATGGCAAAAAAAAATAACAAGACTTTTGTCGTCTTGTTATCGAATGCTTTCGTCAAATTATTTGTTCCTTCGCCATGTTGTAAACTAGGGCTGCGTCTGTTCTGTTGAAGGAAATTGTGATAATGGATTCGCTTTACCGGCAGGTGCCGGTGCATCGATTTTCGGCAGCTCCGCCTTTAGGTCAGCTAATTCAGGCAGGTAGTACGCAGAAATCGTAAGGCTGGAGCTTATTGGCTGGTCTTCTTGATCGAGGCTGGTAATTTCTTGTCCGCCAGAATACGTAATCGCCTCAACCGCTACAATCCGTTTTAACGATTCCAGGGTTTCGATGAATTTCTCCAAGTCCTCATAGGTCGGAGATTCCACGCTCAATTGAACGGTTAGCTTTTTCATCCCTGTAGGAGCCGTTAATACAGATTGCTGATTCCCGCTGCTTTCATTTGCTGCATTAGGGTCAGCAGAAGTGTTTTCGGCAACATGTGGGTCTGCAGAAGTGTTTTCGGCACCATCAGAGGTTTGCGGAGTAGCCTGATCCCCTGTAGCGACTTCAGCATCCTTACTAAAGCTCATTGATTTAATTTCACTATTAGAAACGTTTTCTGCCTTTTCTAAGTCTAAAATAAACTGTTCTTGAAGCGGTTCGACAGGAACCTTTTTCTGCAGCTCTCTTGTATCTTCAGCTGATGCAGTTGTAATGTCTGCCTTTTTTTGACTAAGAATGTCTAACAGCTTTTGTTCTGACGTTAATTCTTGCTGTTTGAGTGCCAGGTCTGATTTCAACGGAGCTAGGAAAAAGAACTGAGCATAGACGATGAGTAACACTAATAAGAGTACACCGGCTCCAACAATAAGTTGGTCACGTTTGGAGAAATGAGGCTTCATGATCCCTTCACTCCTTCCCCATCCTTGTTGCCCTGTTGTAAAATTTTCTTAATTTCTTCCTTGTTAAACATAATTTCAAATTGCCCTGTATAACGAGGCAGATAGTTACTTGTGTTACTTTTTGAGGCAGTTGTAGAGCTATTGCTTACTGTGTTTTGATTCGTTGTCGTGGTCATTGTGTTATTCTGATTCAATGCTGGATCTGTTGATGAATTGTTTTGATTATCAACAGTTGTGGTTGATTCTGATGTCGTTGGGCTGGTAGCACTTGTTGTTGTACTTGTTGTATTCGCTTGGCTATTTGAAGCTGCTGTGTTATTTGCAGCATTAGTATCAGTTTCAGTATTCGTTTCTGTAGCTGCTAATGAATTTAGGCTTGCTTCCTCAATCCATTTCGAGTGATTAAGGCTGTCCAAGAAATAGGCTGCCTCTCTGGCACTGTCAAATTGAACGGTGAGAGTAACAGCTCCTGATTCCGTGTAGCCAAAGGTTTGGATAAAACCGCGCTCCGGCAGTAACGAGGTTAAATGCTGCATTACCGGCACTGTTTGAATGGGATAATCCTTTGCCCATTCAATCGCACTCTTTAATTGGCTGACAGAGCTTGAAGATGCAACTGTTTCGCTATTTTGCTGTTCTTTCTCGGCAATCTTTTTCGTCGTCGAAATTTGCCTGTCTAAAGAAGTCAACTCATCTTTAACAGATTGTGTCTGCCAAAAATAGAAACCGCCAATTACTAGAAATACGGCAAGCAAACTGGATAAGGTAATGATAAAGGCAAATTTTTTTGGTTCTTTTTGCGGAAGCAGGTTAATTTCTACTAACATCATTGCACCTCTTTTAAAGCGAGACCTAAAGATAGCAATAAATTAGCCGGTACGCTTCCTGTTTTTCCTTTTAAATCTGGGTGAAGAGAAAGCAATTCAACAGGGACTTCAAATCGCTCAATCATTTCATCAGCAACGGCTTGGAGCATTGGATGGTCCCCAGTTAATAAAAACTTGGTAATATCATGTTGCTCATTGCTCAGTGAATATCGATAAAAATCCAATAATTTCGTTAATTCTTTAAAAATATCTTCAAATTGGATGACCAATTCATCCGTATTACCTGTATATTTACAGACCATCATCCCCGAGCTGTCCTGCCTAATTTCCCATTGGTCAAGCTCAAACGGTAAAGCAAACGGACGCATAACAACAGGGACAACCCCTTCAAATATACACAAATTGACGCTGGTCAAATCAAATTGAATCGTAAACAGATTTTCATTTGCATCCCCTTGACCAAGCTGGTGGTATAAACGATAGAGTGCCAGCGGAGAAATATCCGCTGCCACAGGATGCAGCTTCAGACTCGAAAATAAATCCGCATATTCCATGACATTTTGCTCCGGAGCAGCAAACAGAAGCAGGTCCCTTGTTTTCCCGTTATTAGTCAATGGAAAAAAGTCGAAAATCGGTTCTTCAAACGGTAAATGAATACTGGCGCCAAGCTCCAAATAAAGATAGCCCTTCATTTCGTCATCCTGGATTTCCGCTGGTACAGAAACCTTCCGAATAATGACTAATTGATCGGGCACCACAAAGCGAATCGAGCGCCGCTGAATCTTCCACTCATCAATACACTCATCCAAGATATTCGCTAAGGAATCGATATCAGCAATTTTGCCGTCAACAATGATACCAGACGGCAAAAAGCGTTCCCCCCATTTTTGTGCCTGTGGCGGGTTCGCCTGCTTCAATTCAACACAGCGAATCGAGTGGTCATTTAGCACCAGGTTGATTATTCGGTTTTTAGAGTTGAAGAGGGAAAAAGCCATTTAAATAACCCCTTAGTTAAAATCCGTGATTAAGAAAACGTAGATATAGGTCGATGAGGTCCGGTCCCCAATAATATGCGGACAAGGTTCCTGCTGCAATAAACGGTCCAAATGGAATCGGCTGCCGCCTTTTTACGATTCTAAAAAGCTGTGCCAGGCCGCCAATAACGGCACCGAATAAGGTTGATAAGAAGAACGATAATAACACTAGCTTAAAACCTAAGACAAAGCCGAGTAATCCAAACAGTTTAACATCCCCGCCGCCCATGCCGCCTTTACTGACAACGGCAATTAGTAATAGCAGTGTGAAACCTGTTGCAGCTCCTACTAGGCTGTCCCACCAGGGGTTAAGCGGCCAAACAATACGCTCCAATAAAAAAATCCCTGCAAACCAAATCAGAATTTTATCAGGGATGAGCATATAGTGAATATCCGAAACAACGATAATCATAAACATCGAAACTAGCGTTAATGCTACTACTAACTCCCCTGACCAGCCAACCTCATAGGATGAAGTTACAAATAGTATACCAGTAAGCAATTCCATAATTGGATAGATAGGAGAAATCCGCGACTTACAGCCGCGGCATTTTCCCTTTTGAACTATATATGAAACCACCGGGAGGAGTTCTAATGCTGTTAATTGGTGCCCGCAGGTTGGACAAGATGAACGTGGGGCAACGATTGATTTTTTTAATGGAACCCTAAGGCCAACTACATTATAGAATGAACCAAGTAGGAGACCATATATTAATAATATCATATAATAGTTTGTATCCTTTTATTTTACTATGCTTCTTTTCAAGTTACTTTCAGCTTCAGGGCTTGTTTTTTTACCAATACTTTTTTCTTTTCCTAATAATACAACAGAATATTTATATGATTTAGGATTAGATGAATCATATTCTATTTTCACAAATGACCCTTTGTTCGGAGGTGTTGTTAAGTTATTTTTATTACTGTTTTGACCTTCTGAATAAAATTTAGATGTATCATCAACATCTTTTAAAGGCTCTAAGTAACCTTCTTCTTCCAAAAATTTCAAGTTAACATACTTTTCTTGATCAGTTAGATTTGGTCGAAGAACCTCATCACCAGCCACAGCAAGTTTTGCTGAGTTAATCATTTGTTGAGCATTTGCAACAACAGAATCTTTCTTACTATTGTCAATTAATCCCAAAATACTCGGAATAGCAATAGCTGAAATAATCCCCAAAATAACAATAACTGCAAGTAATTCAATTAACGTTAATCCCCGTTGATCTTTAAGCTTCTTTTTTAACATTTGAAACATAATTTCATCTCCCTTTAAGGTTCTATGAACCTAGTAATGTTATCTCTTGTAGTATACAGTATTTTACAAAGTAAAATAAAGAGTATTTTTGGGTATATTGTCACTTTTCATCAACATTTTTGTTTTTTTGCTGGTTTATTGATTATGTTGTTGAAATTGGTTGAACATGTCGAACATAGGCACCATAATTGCTGTTACTATCGTTCCAACAAGACCTGCTAGAACAACAATCATTAATGGTTCAATCAATGATTTTAGTCTATCAGTTCCTGTTTCGACTTCTTTTTCATAGAACTCTGCAATTTTTGAAAGCATTGCATCAAGTGCGCCTGTTTCCTCCCCAATCGCAATCATTTGTGTAACAAGCGGTGGGAAGGCCCAGTGTTTTTGCATCGGTTCCGTCATTGAACGTCCTTTTTCAAGCGATTCTCGTGATTCTTGTATCACCCGGGCGAGAACTTCATTTTCGACTACCTTTTCGACAATCGCCATTGCTTGTAGAATCGGGACAGAGCTGGAAAATAAAGAACTAAGGGTTCGCATCATTCGAGCCAGAGCTGCTTTTTGCAACAAGTTTCCGAAAATCGGCATTCTTAATAACATATAATCTAAATAGTATTTAGACTGATTGTTACTCTTAAGATAAGTAATGAACACTACAATTGCAATAATAAATATAGCTACAAGCCACCAAAATGATTGCATAAAACCACTTGCTGCAAGGACGAACCTTGTAATTGCAGGCAGTTGACCGCCCAAATCTGCAAACATCGTGACAAATGTTGGAACAACGGCAACTAACAAAAAGATCACAACCGCAATTGCTATAATCCCCACTACAGTAGGATATGCCAGGGCAGATACGATTTTTTGTTTAGTATAATGCTGTTTCTCAAAATGTTCAGCCAAGCGGTCAAGTGTTTCATCCAAATTACCGCTGACTTCTCCAGCTTTAACCATATTAATAAACATAGGTGTGAATATTTTCTTATGCTTTGCAACTGCATCAGAAAGAGGATTACCTTCCCGTAATTCTTGTTCCACGTCGAGTAATGCCTTCTTTAACGCTTTACTATCTGTTTGTACCGCAAGGATTGCTGTTGCTTCGACAACCGTTACTCCTGCTTTAATTAACGTCGAAAATTGTCTTAAATATATGACAAAATGCTGCAGCTTCACTGGATTTCCTAATGAGATATCCTTGGTCATCAAGGTCTCAGGAACCTCCGTCATTTCAATTACACGAATTCCTTCTTCCTTAAGCTTAACCATTGCTTCTCGCTTAGAACCTGCATTTACGGTGCCCTGCCGTTTTCCTTTTCGGTCTCTTCCAGCGTATTTAAATCTAGCCATTCATCAACATCTTTTCTTGTAAATATTGCACTGCCGATTCCTTTTGAATTATATTTCGATCAATAAGGTCTCGAATACTCATTTCAAGCGTATGCATCCCTTGGGCTCGGGACGTTTGCATTGTACTCTGAATTTGGTGGACTTTTTCATTTCTTATCAAGTTAGCGATAGCAGCATTGTTAACCAAAATTTCTGTGGCTGCTTTTCTGCCTTTTTTATCAGCAGTTGGAAATAATCGTTGTGAAATGACCCCAACTAGGACAGAGGCCAATTGGATACGAATTTGCGGCTGTTGTCCCGAGGGAAAGACATCGATTATTCGGTTAATAGTTGTCGGTGCACTAGAAGTATGAAGCGTTCCTAGAACAAGGTGCCCTGTTTCAGCTGCTGTAATCGCAATCGACATCGTTTCTAAATCGCGCATCTCACCGACAAGAATAACATCAGGGTCCTGTCGAAGTGCAGCCTTTAAGCCGCTTGCATAATTATTTGTATCAAATCCAACTTCCCTTTGATCAATTACCGAGTGACCGTGTCGATGGAGATATTCGATTGGATCTTCTAAGGTAATAATATGCTTCCTCATCGTTCGATTCATATAATCAATCATCGACGCGAGTGTTGTTGATTTCCCGCTACCTGTTGGGCCTGTGACAAGGATTAGACCCTGCGGCTTCTCCACAAGCTTAGAGACGATGTCAGGCAAATCTAGGTCCTCAATAGATGGAACCTTTGAAGCAACTACCCTAAGGGCTATTGAAACACTTTTCCGTTGATGATACGAATTGACACGGAAACGCGAACTACCCGGTACACCATATGAGAAGTCAAGTTCGCCTTTTTCCTTAAATAAATCCCACATATTTTCTGGAATAATTGCTTTTGCCATCGCTTCAGTATCGGTTGGCAATAGTTTTTCTGTTCCATACCTTCGTAAATCACCGTTAATGCGCAGGACTGGGGGAACTCCAACAGTTAAATGAACATCAGATGCTTTATATTCAATAGCCGCTTTCAAAATTGCATCAATTTTTTCTTTCATACCCTAATACTCCTACTCCAGAGTAGCTACTCTTAATACTTCTTCAGTTGTTGTTAACCCTTGTTTTATTTTCAATAATCCATCGTCTATTAAAAAGATGGTTTTATTTTTAGTGGCTATTTCCTTTAATTTTTGAAAAGATTCGCCATTCATCAATGCCCGGCTCATCTCTTCATTGATAACGAGCACCTCATGAAGGGCAATCCTGCCTTTATAGCCTGTCATGTTACAGGAAGAACAGCCTTTTCCCCGTGAAATTTGTTCAATCTTCAGGCCGCGCCTCGCAAAAATTTCCAGCTCTCGTTTTGAAGGTTCCTGGACCTCTAGACAATCACGGCACACTTTACGGACAAGCCGCTGTGAAACAATACCACTTAAGGAGGCTGCTAGTAAAAACGGTTCTATTCCCATATCAATGAGCCTTGTAACAGTCCCAATTGAATCATTGGTATGCAGAGTGCTTAATACTAAATGCCCTGTTAAAGATGCACGGATTGCCACTTCAGCTGTTTCTTTATCGCGTATTTCTCCGACCATGATAATGTTCGGATCTTGACGGAGAATTGATCTTAATCCGGCAGCAAAGGTCATCCCGACATTCGCATTCACCTGAATTTGATTTATCCCTTCCAATTGGTATTCGACAGGATCTTCAATTGTTATGATATTGACGGCTTCATTATTTAACTTGTTAAGAGCTGCATAAAGGGTTGAAGATTTACCTGAACCTGTTGGACCGGTAATAAGCAATATGCCCGTTGGCTTTTCAATCATTTCATTAAAACGTTTCATATTAAGGGTATTAAATCCAAGTTTACTTAAATCATTTAATGTTGATCCCATATCAAGAAGTCGCATAACAATCTTTTCCCCGTAAACAGTTGGCAGCGTGGAGACACGGAGATCAACTGGGTGAAATTCAAGATTTAATTTAATCCGTCCATCCTGAGGAATTCTGTGCTCGGTAATATCAAGATTTGACATGATTTTAATTCTTGCTGTTAGAACGCCTTGCATGTGGCTAGGCAGAATACGCTCAACCCGTAGAACTCCATCCACTCGGTACCGGACGACAACTTTCGTTTCCTGCGGATCAATATGAATATCGCTGGCTCTTTGAATGACAGCATTTGACAAAATCTGATTCACCAGGCGAACAATCGGTGAATCTAGGTCAGTTACATCATCTGTCCGCCCCTTTTCATTTTTCTGTAATTCATCAAGCAGCTCAGCAAAACCATCATCGACATCATAGTATTTATTAATCGAACGCAGGATATCATCTTTTGTGGCAATTGCCGGTTCAATTTGGAATCCTGTTGATAAGCGTAAATCATCGATAACAATGAAATCCATCGGATCTGCCATAGCGATGAACAGCTTATTCCCGTCTTTTTTTAACGGAATAATTAAATTTCTTCTCGCTGTTTCTTTGGAAATAAGCGAAAAAAGATTCGTTTCAAACGGGTAATTAAACAGGCTAATATGCGGGATTCCAAGCTGATATTCCAGCACTTCAATTAACTGTTGTTCGGTAATGTACCCCCGGTCCAATAGTGCTTCACCAAGTTTTTGATTCGAACTCTTTTTTTCAAGTGTTGCTTGAAGCTGTTCAACTGTTATAAGACCTTCTTCAATTAACAAATCTCCAAGTCTTTTTCGCATTTGCTTCATTCTACACTCCTACTATTATTTTGGTTGTTCATTTGGTTTTCCCCAAAGATTGCTATCATCCTGTTGAACCTCATCAGAATTTGTTGTTGTTTCGTTTCCAATTGAATTCGGATCATCATTGGACTGACTATTATTTTCAGTATCGACTATACTACCAGAAGTATCAGATGTTTGCGGCGTCTCCTGTTCGTATCTCGATAGGGCTTGAACTATCACTTGATATATTGGTGGATAATAGTCCTCTGAGATTAATTCACTTTTAATGAACTGGTTTCCCTGATATATTTCCCTGTAAACCTTGACAATTTGACCGTCTGCACCTTGTGTCTGAATTTTTGTTTTTCCAGGGAGTAGCTGTGGACTATATTGTACAATCGTCTTAGGCTTTAATGATTGTTCATCTTTTTTGTTGATTTTATAATTATTTAGAAACTTTTTACCTTTTAAGATAACCTTTAACTTGTCGTTCTCTAATTGAAGTTCGAGAATATATTTTTCCTTTATCGGATTTGCTATGACAAAATCGACATGTTCATTTTGGTTTACTTTTGCTTCAAAGCCCAATGTCGCATAATCCGGCAGAGAGCTACTAATGTTTCTTTCTACAATCAAAAAGTCTGAAGGTAAAATGGCTTGATATATTCCAGTAGCAATAATATTTAAGGAAGATGAATTTCCGATCTTATGTTTTTTTGCAAAATCTAGCAATGAAAAGGTGGATTCTTCTTGGATCTCAATTGTTGGATTATTCTCAATGATAGTTGCTAAATCATCTGGAACTTCCTTCATTGCTACAATGGCATCACTTAAGACAGTATCCTCTTTTGTTTGATTTGCTAACAAGAAATCATTACCAAGGTTAAATGAATGTTCCCCAGATTCGAAAAGTGAAGCTTGTGCATTTAAACTAGACGTAAGTTTTGTTATATCAAAAGTGCTGGCTTCTAGTTGCGGGAAGAGCAGTTGTAATTGCTCTTTTACTTGTGAATTTGTAATAATAATATTAACAGGATTTGTTTGTCCTTCTTTTATGGAATCAATCGTTTGCTTTGAATCCAAATGAAATTGGTTTAAATCCAGTGAAAAAGTGATTTCTCCATATTTTAGTTCAATCGACGTATCTCTAAGCCAGTCGACATACTTTTCCTCCAACATACTAACGGCTTCACCTTTCGTTTTCCCAGAAACATCTAATGGCCCGATTGTTGTTCCAACTGAGTACTTTCCATCAGCATTTGTTATTTTTTCAAATGCTTTAGCCCCAAAGTGGGAGAAACTAAATATTATTGCCGTACTTACAAATATAACAATAAACAACTTTATGATTTGTTGATTTTTGCCCAAATGATCTGCCTCCCTTCAAATTACTTTTGTAAGGTTATCATTTTCTTCTATTTATTTTCTTCTTGAACATCATCATTACTCGCCGCCACTTCTTTTCGTGCAAAGAGAAAATCGAAAGTAGGATCAGATAACTGCACATTTTCCTTAGTACTACTATCGTCAAATGATTGCTCTTCTTCATCTTTTGATGAAAAAACATCGATTTCTTCAAGCCAATCGATATCCACTTTTTCTTCATCTAGCAAACTCTTAATGTCAGTTGAATGACCAATTTCAGGTTTTAAAACTTCCTTCTGTTCTTCTACATCATTTTCTAAATCCCGTTCTAATAAAAATGAAATATCCTGATCAGTATCAGCAAATTGTTCCCTTACTAGGTTTATATCAAGTTGACTATTATCTATCACATTTGTGACCGACGGTTGAACTAATTCTAATTCAGTTAAATCTAGAGACATATTACTCTTTTCAATGTCTATATTTGAATCGTAAAGGGGAATATCAAATTTATCGGCTAGCTCTTCTTCAAATGAAGGAATTTCTTTAAAGATCAGTTTTCCCCATTGCTTTTCCATAAAGTATGCAGTAAAGAAAATGAGTGCAACCAGCATTATAACGGTTTCCCACAACGGAATAGCTAAAACCGCTGCAAGTCCTCCTAGTGCAAGCAAAAAACTAGCCAAAACGATGAATAACTTCCCTTTTACAGTAATTCCTAGTGGTAAAAAGGAAATAATTAAAATAAGAACAAGCATAGAACTAATGGCCAATACTATCGGTAGCATCCATTCACTCCCTCTCTATTTCGTTCATTTATACTATTAAACTACATAATTTTTTTCAATTAATATTATTTTTTGATCATTTCTATTAAAATTAGACAAAATACTCCTACTAAATATTGTATAATACTATTAAGTAATTTTAAAGAAGATGAACAAAGAAATTTCCGGGTTTCTCTACTATAAAAATGATAACTGCGATAAAATCAGACTTTATTATGTCCTATAACAATGACTAATCCTATTCCCCATACGACACTAAATTTAGATTTGCATTTTTAAATTATTATTATAGTATAGTAAATCTATATTTTCGAAAGAAGGAGAAGAAAGGAATATGTATAAATTACCGAAAAACCAGCAAGGTCTAACTTTAATAGAGGTTTTAGTGTCTATCACTCTATTAGGAATAGTCCTGACTACTTTCCTATCTTTCTTTAATCAAGCTTACTCATATACAAAAAAAAATCAGGATAAAACCATTGGAATTAATGTTGCAAGGAATGTTTTATATTATATGGAACAGCAGGATTACAATCGTTTTCAAGCACTATACTTTCCAGGTAAAAACCCTCCGAAAAAAGTACAACTAACATTTGAAAATTGTAAAGATCCTGCTTTTGATTCCGTAGCTGTGTGCGAAGGGTTCTTTTCAACTACTATCAATAATGTAAACTATTCCGCTATTGTAACGTTAACAAGCGATGTTAAAGTGGATAATAATCAAATATCACATGATTTAACCATGTATTTAACCGGTGTTGAAGTTGAAGTAAAATGGGCGAATCAAACTGCTACAGTAAGGGGTTTAATAAAAAAATGAGGAAGCTACTTACTTCTAATAGAGGAATGACACTGATTGAAGTTTTGGCCACTCTAGTAATTATGAGTATCTTATCTGGTGTCATCTATAGCGTTTTTGTTACAGGCTTAAAGCTCTATCAAAAAATTGGAATCGAAGGCCAGTTAAGGGATGATGCTGATTATGTAGCAACAATGATTTTAAATGAGATGTACAACAGTCCACCGAATTATATATTACCATATGAAGATAATGTTACCGGTGCAAATGGCATCCAAATGGTAAGGTACAAGCCAAAAAATGTCGAAGGTTTTATTGTAGAGGATTCTACTGAAATTGAAGATAATATATTAATTTATCAAGAAAACCAAAAGTTTTATATTGAGAAACTAAATGAAAAAAATGAATCGATGGAAAAAACAGAAATACAAACAGTAAAAGTTAAAAACACTACCGTTACTGATGGAACCAATTCTGAAACTTCTTCCATTTCAATTGGTTCGTGTAGCTTAACAGATTCAAGCGGAAAATGCCAGCATGGCAGAATTTCATTAAATTTAGTCATAGAAGATAGTAATCAAGGTCCTAATAGTTTTATAAAAACAAAACCGTTAATCTTAAAAAGTTCATTTGGCTTCTAAAAGGAGTGATTAGATGATAAAAAATGAAAAAGGCTCTACTCTTCTAGTTGTTCTGTTGATGATTTTAGTCTTCACAATATTAGGATTGACAATCTTATCCGCTAGTATTGGTGGGGCTAAACGAACGGAGATTAGAAAAGAAAGCATTGTCGAAAATCTTGACGCCATAAGAAATCTTAATGAAGCAGCCGCATACATTAAAAAGACAATTAAACTTGAATATACACCAGAGATGTCTATTGAAGACTACAACCAAATGATAACAGATAAAATTCTTAATAATAAATTAAATTATCAAATAACAAACGATAGACCAGATTTAAAGGAGTTCACAAGAGTACTATTGGTTAGTAGCAAAACTCCAAATGGTCAAAGTTACAGCCAAACAGTCTATATTACGCCGATGCCAAGCTTTCTAAAATACGCGATTGGCTCACGGGATGTATTAACCATCAACGGTTCTCTGTATATAAAGCAAGGGAATATTTATGCGAACAAAAAACTAGAAATCAGTAATCAAGCAAGATATGTATATAATAACATTTCAAAAACAGTGAATACTTTCTTTCCTTCCGTTTACAATAAAGATAATAATTTTCTATTTCTAGAAAACAAAAATATTAATTATTGCGATTATCGTATGAAAAATTGCTATAATGGGTCAACGAATAATACCTTTCTCCCGCTAAACATAAGTGAGTTAAAAAATGCTTTTGATCCTCACGCTCCTATCTATTCGAATGATGATTCAGAGTTTGTTGAGGTAGACATTATCAAAACTTTTATTGAAAAACTGAAAAATAGTGGCATCATCGATCCTAAAGTAAGGACTTCTAATATGTCAAACGCTGATTTGCTAAACCTTGTTAACACCTCAATAAGCAGTCTATATATTAAGGGTGGTAACAATGATGTGCAAATTCTCAACTCATTTAATAATATTGAAAATAATCCTTTAACCAAGAACTATTTATATAATAGAGATGCTTATATTGATATAAACAAACTTACTGTCGATAAAACAAAATGGCTTGTCATAAATGGAGATGCTTATTTTGAAAATATCGGAAATGACAAAATGGATGTTGCTGCTAATATACTTGTTACTGGTAACGTAAGTATTAAAGGGAATGTTGCCTTTAATTCAACAATATATGTTTTGGGCAAAACAACAATCAATAATGTTAACATTTCTGGTCTAGACAATGGTGAATTAATTTTGATGACACAAAAGGATCTAGAGATTGCAAGAATAAACAAATTCCAAAACCCTGATAGTACAAATCTTGATCAAGTAAACTCCATTAAAGCATTTCTATATACAAATTCAGCAGCTGTCGTCTATGCTATTGGATCCTATATATATATTGACGGTGGACTTTTTGCGCATGGAAATTTAGAGGTGAATGCGTTTCGAGGAACGGTACCGGGTGCTGACAGCACGGATTTAACATTTGTAACAAAGAGTGATGAAAAAGCATCCCGACTAATAATTAAAAATAATAAAAAGCTTTTTATTAATCAAGCACAAGGTCTTCCAAAAGTAGATCAACTGGAAGTATTAACCGATTTAATGAAAAAAGACTAAGCTAAAGCCGATAAGGGATTATCCTTATCGGCTATTTTAGTAACTTGATAATTTCTTCATGATTCCAGTGCAAGGCATATTCTAATGCCGTTTTTCCTTCATTACTTTTCAAAGATGGATCAGCACCGTTATTTAGCAACATTTTTACTATGTCTGTATATCCATATTCTGCTGCTATAATTAAGGCTGTTTTACCCATGTCATTTTTATCATTAAGTCCTTCTTTACTTTCAAGGAGAAGATAGTCAACGATGTCTTTCCTACCATTCATCGCTGCACTGTATAATATATTATTTCCCTCATTGTCTTTATCTAAATTTTCATTTTGGTATCGATATAAAAGCTGAACTGCCTCTATATTACCAGCCTTTACAGCGATTAATAACGGAGTTTCTTTTGCCTTATTTATTGGCGTTGTATTACTTCCAAGATCTATAATATACTTTATTATTTCTGGGTGACCTTTCAATGCAGCGATATGTAGTGTAGTGTTACCCAAATCATTGGTTGCGTTAATATTATTTGATTTATTCTTACTTGCAACCTTTAATAATGACTTATAAGAATTTAGTTCCTTTTGATACTCTGGACCTTCTTCAGATACTTGGTAATCATACATATTGGCGACAATTTGCACAAATAAGGGTGTGGAAGATTTATCGTTAATTTTAGCTCCATTTTTCAATAGAAGAGTAGCTGATTCTAGTGAACGATTATTCAGCGCTGTTTCAAACGGTGTAAAGCCTTCCTTTGATATAAAATTAAGTGGGTATTTATTTTTGATAAATTCGTTGATTTTATCGGTATCATTATTATTAATCGCACTGATGATCTCATTTTGCTTCTCTTCCTCTGTTTTTCCTTTAAGCAATACAGTTTTATTAACGAGCAGAATGGCGAACACGATCACTAATATGATTCCGAAAAGAACTAGCCATTTTGTCTTTTTCACTTTGAGGTCTCCTTTTTAGGGATGGAATGCTGAGAAGCCATAACAACTGTTATGGCTTCTCACTATTTAATTAATATTTGTCATTATCTCCAGCACCAGTACCTGGTTCAATAACATTTACCTTTAATATCGCTGAATACTTTTTATCATCTTCATCCTGAACTGTGATAGTAATACTAGCCTTCCCTATACGTTTTGCTAATATATTTCCATTTGAATCAACATCCAGAATATACGTATCGGATGAATCAAGTGTAATTCCATCTTTTACATTCGTTGCATCTCCAGGATGGTATACGAGGTAGTTTTTAATATTTTTACTATTATCACCCTTGGTAATATCGATTTCTGGAGGGCTTGTCTCAATACCAGTCAATGGAGAGCCTACAACTACTTTGACTGTTGTCGTTGCTCCGCCGCCATCCGCCGCTGTAATTTCAATAGTAGCTGTACCTGTTGATTTTCCGATGACCTTACCGTTTTCTAACGCTTGAACGATAGAAGGATTAAGTGATCTCCAAATTAAATTTTTATTAGTAGCATTCTCAGGTTCTATTCTTGCTCCAAAAATGAATTCTTCAAATTTATTTAACTTTTTGAAGCTTGGATCAACGATAATTTTGTTAACAAGAATATTATTAACCGTTAATCTAGCAATTTTGGAAATAACATCTCCATTGGAATTTATTCCACTAACTCTTAGATTCGTTGTACCAGGTTTAAGAGCTGTAAGTTTAAATTTATCTTTATCAATGGAGGCTAAGCTTGGTTCATCAAGGACAATGGTGAGACCATATTTAGCATCAGCAGGCGTGATTGTTATTGGCAAGTCCTTCGTGTCCCCAACATTCATCGTGATATCATTAACGACGATGTTTTCAACAGGAATCCTAACGGTAACATATGTGGAAGCCTCTTTTACATTGCCAAAAACATCCGTTACTCTAACATTAACATACCCGGCTCCTAAATCCTTGGCAGTAACTACCCCCGAATCTGCATTAATGGTAAATATTGAATTATTTGTTCCCGACCACTTAATTTCCTTTATTCCCGCGTTTTCCGGGAGAATTTTCAAATCAAGAGCAAAGTTTTTTGGCATCCCTTTATTTAACACCACATTATCAGGTAATTGAATACCAATAACTTCAAAATCTGATCGTGCTGTAACAGTATTAAATTGGAGGATTTGCGTACTGGTATCGATGTCTTTATAACTAAGTTTTGCATTATTTAATGTAAACTGACCTTTTGTTATTGGGATAACAGAAATTGCAAAATTCACCGGTGAAGCTACATACTTATCACCAATCTTATTATATGTGATAGAAGGTAGATTGCCAGTTACTGTGTATCCGGTTGATAAATTACCTGTTTTTGTGAAGCCGCTAGGCAATACAAGCTCAATATTCGGAGGAAATGTCTCGGTATATGTCACATTTGATAATACTGCATTGGAACCTAAAGTTTGCGCAGCGACACCGCTAATTTCCTTAGGGTTAATAGCATAATTTAACTTAATTTCCTTATTTACAGGAACAATTTCATTCGTCGATGCAGTTCTACTTACCTCAAGATTTGCGTTGATCTTGACAATGGTAAGGCTCAACAATTTTTCTGATTTTGCTCCACTTTTATCTGTCGCTTCAATCCTTAAAACTGCATTCCCACCGTTTGGCATACCATGGTCAATTGATTGAACAATTGTAGAGCCATTTGTCACATTATCCTGTGAATACACCTGTTTTTCATTTAAAAACACTTTTGTAGATACAAATTTGTCCTTTAAATCAAAATCCTGAATATAATAAGACAATTCAATTTTTTGATGCGCAGGGATTTTATCGCCGTTCCCTGGTGTATTCACTGTAATTACAGGGGCGTGATTGGATCCTAAGAAAGCTCGATACATGGTGTTTACAAATAGTCGTTGTTCGTCATCAGGGAAATTACTATTCGTATGTCCTGTCCCTGAATAAGTGATGTTCCCCTTAGAATAAGTATAATAGTGATTCCAACTATCGTTTTCATCACGACTACTTCCAATTATGTTAAACCAAGGTGTGACCTCAGGGTCTTCTAAATCTAAGGTATAATACTGATTGTGAGTGTTATTTATCTTAATATTTTTGCCTAATTGATACGGGTATTTTGTAACTAACCCTTCATTAACCTTAATCGTTGAAATTGAAGTATTAGGCGCGTTTAAGCCTAAATTCGTTTGCGGTCTCTTTTGCCCGGTATCATCCATAAAGTTCCCTACCCAATTGTTTGCAGGTTTAGGGTCAACATTACCATATATAGTATCATGTGTAAATAATATGCTTTGCTTCGTATCTATGAATTGCCTTACTGATCCAACAGCATTGGTATTAATGGCGGCTTTGTTGTATTCGTCTTTAAATCCAAAGATAAGCATATCGTATTTCCCATTTATGTTTTCATGTGAATATTTAGTATTATCTGGGTTCCTTGGGTCCTTACTCAAATTAAATTGTGACATATCCGCCACATCAATGTCAATTTGATATTTAGAATTACTTAAGTACTCTTGTTTCATATTATTTGGTGTCTTAAGACTGCTCCCATCATTACTACCACTTTGGACCTGTAGAACATTAACGACTACTTTTTGATCTGTAAATAAAATGGTTCCCTTTTGATAATCCTTCAAATTTGTCCCCATGTCAGTAACTTCAAGCTTCCAATTTCGAATCCCACTATAGCCTCTAGGCAATGCATAACTAATCGAATCGGTGGAATTCGTTATTTGCTTTTCAAGAACTACTTCCGATGGATCGTATCTATCATTGAAATCTGAATCAATATATAAACTTGCTAGCAAATTCTTTGACTGAATATCCGTTAACATTTTAATAGTAAATAGAAGGTTGTCACCCGGTTTATATTCTTGGCTTAATTCGGATGGTTTTACAGTTAAATCAAATCTAGGGCGGGCTACATAACCGGACTTATTCGTATTAATAAAATTATTTATTTTAGTCGCTGCGCTATTATGATCAGTACTATAAAAAAGAACATTCTTGTTTGAGGAGAACTTATTATAAAATTGCTGCTGAAGGTTTCCACCATTTTTTATACTTGTATTCCCCAATATTACGGGCTGCCCTTTATTAATATAGTCTTCAATAATTTCAGTTGCTTTTAAATTAGTTATGTCATTTAATATAGCACTAGTATCATGAGCTTTAGCAGCTGTCATATTTTTATCATTCAGTAATTGAGTTACAGTCTTGGTAGAGTAGGTGCCACCATCAGGAATCGCAATAATATCGTACTTCCCATCAAGTTCCTCTCTCGAAGCAACAAATTTCTTCATCGTTACCGTTTCAACAGAAAAATTGTTGTTCCCGCTATTTAATATTTTACTAGTTAGTTTTGATGAACCCACATCCACAATCTCTAATACTTTGAGCACAGGATTTGTGGTAGGAGCTGCTGCTTTCACATAGGATGTCTGTATTACAAGCCCAAATAAAAGAACAATCACCGAAATTACAGAAAATAACCGTTTCATATTTTATCCCCCCTTAATTTTTCGAGCTAATCTATCATATCTGTCCATTACATATGTCTTTTTTACTATTATAGCAAATCGTTAAATAATAACTACAGAAAAAATGACAAACTCTTAATATATTGCTGAAATTTTGACACCTATTAAAAAGAGCAAAAATCCTATGTTTAAGGATTTTTGCTCTTTATTTAATATATTCCGCCACTCGATTCCGCCCAGCCCGTTTCGCCCCAACATAGAGCGCTCTGTCAGCATGGCGAATCAATGCCAGTGCATCCTCTGCATCCTCTGGTGCGGTTGCGACTCCAATCGAAGCGGTGATTCGCACCTGCTGCTGTTTTTGGTCTAAGGACTGACTAAGTGTAAACGGCCAGTTTGCGATGGACTGCCGGATGTGCTCAGCCATTTGATAGGCTTTTTCCTTTGAAGTATCCGGTAAAAGCACAACGAATTCTTCGCCGCCATAGCGGGCGACAGTACCGTTGCCTCCGACTAGCTTACTGATTCTGTTTGCAAGCTCGATCAGGATTTCATTGCCGCTTTGGTGGCCATAGGTGTCGTTTACCTCTTTAAAATGGTCGATATCAAGAATGATTAAAGAAAGCATCTGACGGTTAAAACTAGCCATTTTTTCGAATTCTTCGTTTAACATGTTCTCGAAATAGCGATAATTATATAATTTTGTTAATGCACAGCGTTCACTTTGCCTTTTGGTTTGTTCATAATGCTTGGCATTCTCCATTGCCACGGCAAAATGGGAGCAGAGGATATCGATAATCATATGCTGGAATTTTTCATAGGCGCGCTTCTTTTTTGCTGCCAGTAATAATACTCCTGTTACATCGTTACTGCTTACGATTGGAACACAAAGAATACTTTCGACATCACTAGGAATATGGCCGCTGAAAATTCCTCGCCACTCCATCCTTGCAGAGAATAGATAAGCCTTCCGTCTCGCCCAAACCATACCGCAAATTCCTTCGTTCTTTTTCATTGGGTTAATGTCATTCGGCATGACGGTGCCGCTTTCAATCCGGCGAATTACTTTAAGCTTGTCACCTGACACTTCAAAAATATAAGCATAATCAACGGGCAGCATTTCACTAAGCTTTTGAATAAATAAGTGAATGACGTCGTTTACATTTAGGCGTTCGGCTAACTGATGACCAATTTCCGCAGCCTTTTGTAAGTATTCATTTATCTTCTGACTTGAATAGTAAAGGTTAAACACAATTGATACACTAGCAAACGGAATTCCGACAAACAAGATAGCTAGTAATCCCACTTGTTTGTATAAAATGTACAGCATAATCCCAATTGGCAACGTGATTAATGTAGTAATCGTTTCGACAAAGAAGTCCTTACCAAAATAGGACTCTTTCCTTTTATAAATAAAATAGAGATTAAAAGAAATGATGATTTGATTTAATAAATAATTTACCACGGCATAGACAACAGCTAGCAAGAGTGCATGTCTATCGTGAGAAAGGTTGGGACCTGTTTCGCCTCCGAGTAAGAAATAAACGATTCCGCTAACGAAAGACCCTATAAAGAACATGATTAAATTCAGCGGCAGACGAAATAATTGACCATTTTTCAGGATCCTTAGCCGTACAAGTAAACAGATCACCGCAGCCTGGGCAAAGAGGATTTCGACAAAGAGGCCAAACTTTAAAAAGGTCGCGAGTGCCACCCATTGAATAAGAAAGATAAACATATCATTGATGACAATTGGCATCGACGCAACAGCTAGTGTTAACAGCAAAAACGCCAAAATATCAATCCAGTTGCCGGTGAATTCAGGAGGATAATAAGTATAGGTAAACCATAAACCAGCTGGAACCAGCAAAAACCAAACTAGAAAAATCGTTCTTTGGACTTGTGGTTTTACACCCATCTTACTCTCCTACTTTCCATCGGTCAGTTATTATTAATTCAAGATAACCTAATTTTATCAAATAATAGGCAGCTTGTCATAGAGAAATCGTCTTATTTTTCAAATATTTACATAAATGAGGTTTAACTTCCGAAATAAAATAGAGAGAACCGGTAATGACTACCATGTCTTTCGTATCTAGGTCATCAATTTCTTCTAACAAATAGGTCTTCCAGTTGTCGACCGCCAGTTTGTTCGCAGATTGGCTGATTTGCAGCAAATCCTCGGCTTTGGCGGCGCGGGGAAAATCAAAGCTGACAAATGAGATTTGATCGGCAATTTTGTCAAGTTTGGCTATCATTTTATCAAGCTTTTTGTCCTTTAGGGCCGCAAACACAATCTGGATGTGACGGTCCGGGTAACGGGTTGATAACTCATCAACTAACGCTGTAACGCCTTCGTCATTATGGGCCCCATCAATGATGACCAGCGGGTCTTGCGAGAGAATTTCAAATCTTCCTGGCCAGTAGGCCTTTTTTAAACCATCGCGGATAGCTTGGGTGCTCACGTTTAACGAGCCTTCTTGATTTAAAAATTGGGCTGCGCTGACCGCAAGTGCAGCATTTTCTGTTTGATGCTGGCCGATCATCCTGATTTCAAGTTCATGTATGGTTTGTGTTTCCGTTTGTAATGTGAATGCTTCGCCATTTTCAAGCGATTCATGAGCTTGGATTGAAAACTCTTGATTTAAGCGGTAAATAGGCGCGGTCTTTTGAGCGGCCTGCTCGATAATCACGTTCAGTGCACCAGGATGTTTGACAGCGGTAAATACTGGCGTTTGTTCCTTAATGATTCCCGCTTTTTCAAATGCAATTTCCTCATAGGTGTTACCGAGGATGTTCGTATGATCAAGACCAATATTTGTGATTATCGAAGCTAACGGATGAAGGATATTGGTTGAATCGAACCGTCCACCTAAACCTACCTCAAAAATAACGATGTCTACCTTGCTATTCTTGGCAAAATAATCGAAGGCCATCGCGGTTATCACTTCGAATTCGGTTGGACCGCCAAGCTCCGTATTCTCCAATTCATCCGCTAATGGACGAATAACATTGGCAAGCGCTAGTAATTCCACATCGGTAATCGGTTTCCCGTTCACACTAATCCGCTCGTTAAACTGCTCAATATACGGCGAGGTAAAGGTTCCAACCGTATAGCCTGCGGCTTCGAGAATGGAGCGCAGAAAAGTAACGGTCGAGCCTTTTCCATTTGTTCCCCCGATATGGACTGTTTTTATCTTTGTTTCTGGATTGCCAAGCCTGTCCATCATCCATTCCATTCGTTTTAAACCTGGTTTAATGCCCAGCCTTAAACGGGCATGAATCCATTCTAGGGCTTCTTTATAGGTTGTAAACATTTTTGCAGCACCCCTTTTTTTAGTAATATTGTCTCCTATTTCAGATTCGCTGATAAATGTGTGAAATTCGCCGATAAATTCAAAAATATGCCGATAAACTGCTCTGATTCGCCGATATATCGCTTAAAATCGCCGATAAAATTCCACAACACCAAAAATGAGTGCATGTTTTCATAAGACGAGACGAATCCATTGCTGAATTCGCCTCATTCTACTTATTATCCTCTTAATTCGTTAATCCGTGCTTCAACAATACTTCTTTTTTCAAGATAATCTTGCTCCTTGGCACGCTCTTCAGCAACCACACTCTCCGGTGCCTTCTTCATAAAGCCTTCATTGCTTAATTTTTTCTGAACTCTGTCGACTTCCTTATTTAAGCGGTCATATTCTTTTTCCAGACGGGCAATTTCTTCATCGATGTTAATCAAGCCTGCAAGCGGGAGAATGATTTCTAAGCCAGTAACAACAGCCGTCATCGCTTTTTCAGGTACTTGAATATCTGTCCCCATTTGCAATTCTTCAGGATTACAGAAGCGCTCAATATAGCTGCGGTTATTTTCGACTGCCTTTAGGACCTGTTCATCCTTCGCTTTTACAAGCATTTTGATTTTCTTGCTCATTGGCGTGTTTACTTCGGCACGAATATTCCGTACAGAGCGAATCATCTCCATGAGCAGCTTCATCTCTCCAGCTGCTTCGTCATCAGAAAACGCTGGATTTACTTCCGGCCATTTCGCTTCGGTAATCGAGACGCCTTGGTGCGGCAGGTTCTGCCAAATTTCCTCGGTGATAAATGGCATGAACGGATGTAAGAGGCGCATCGTTTGGTCTAATACGTAAGCAAGAATCGAACGAGTCGTTTTCTTTGCTGCTTCATCTTCACCATATAACGGCAGCTTCGCCATTTCGATATACCAATCACAGAAATCATCCCAGATAAAGTTATAAAGGGCACGGCCTACTTCACCGAATTCATAGCGCTCTGATAGCTTTGTCACATGGTCAATCGTTTCATTTAAGCGTGTTAAAATCCACTTATCGGCTACAGACTTCTCACCGCTAAAATCAATCTCCTCAAATGTCATCCCATTCATGTTCATTAATGCAAAGCGGGAGGCATTCCAAATTTTATTAGCAAAGTTCCAAGTCGATTCTACTTTTTCCGTACTATAACGTAAATCCTGGCCTGGTGAGCTGCCGGTCGATAGGAAATACCTTAAGGCGTCGGCACCATATTTATCAATGACATCCATTGGATCGACACCATTGCCAAGCGATTTACTCATCTTTCGTCCCTGCTCATCACGAACGAGACCGTGAATGAGAACATCTTTGAAAGGACGCTCGCCAGTAAATTCAGCGCTTTGGAAAATCATTCTCGATACCCAGAAGAAAATGATGTCATAGCCTGTTACCAATGCAGCTGTTGGGAAGTAACGCTTATAATCAGCCGCTTCTTTGTTTGGCCAGCCCATTGTTGAGAATGGCCAAAGTGCTGAACTGAACCATGTATCTAACACATCTTTGTCCTGTTCCCAGTTTTCTACGTCTGCTGGCGGCTCGTGATCCACATATACTTCACCCGTTTCTTTGTGGTACCATGCCGGGATGCGGTGTCCCCACCAAAGCTGTCTTGAAATACACCAGTCACGGATATTTTCCATCCATCGCAAGTAAGTTTTTTCAAAACGGTCAGGGACGAAATTTACTTTGTTTTCTTTGTTCTGCAGAGCAATTGCTTCGTCGGCAAGCGGCTGCATTTTAACAAACCATTGTGTTGAAAGATATGGCTCAACAACTGCACCACTTCGTTCTGAGTGGCCGACAGAATGCAGATGATCCTCAATTTTGAAGAGAACGCCTTGTTCCTGCAAATCTTTAACAATTTGCTTGCGGCATGCAAAACGATCTAGGCCTTTGTACTTGCCGGCCTTATCATTCATTGACCCGTCTTCGTTCATTACAAGAATGCGTTCAAGATTATGACGATTTCCGATTTCAAAATCGTTCGGGTCGTGAGCAGGGGTAATTTTTACCGCTCCGGAACCGAATTCCATATCAACATAATCATCACCGACAATCGGAATTTCGCGGCCAACGATTGGCAGGATAACGGTTTTACCAATTAAGTGTTTATAGCGGTCATCTTCCGGATGAACGGCAACAGCTGAATCACCAAGCATTGTCTCTGGACGAGTGGTCGCAATTTCAATGAATCCAGAGCCGTCTGCGAGTGGGTACTTCATATGATAGAAAGCACCTTGAACATCTTTATAGATAACTTCGATGTCGGATAAAGCTGTTTTCGTCGATGGATCCCAGTTAATAATGTACTCGCCGCGGTAAATGAGTCCTTTTTTATAAAGGGTAACAAAAACCTCGCGAACAGCATCAGAGAGGCCTTCATCAAGGGTGAATCGCTCACGGCTGTAGTCAAGCCCTAGGCCAAGCTTTGCCCACTGCGCCCGGATATGGGAAGCGTATTCTTCCTTCCACTTCCACGTTTCCTCCACAAATTTCTCTCTGCCAAGGTCGTAGCGGCTTTTCCCTTCGGTGCGTAGTTTCGCCTCAACTTTTGCCTGGGTGGCGATTCCGGCGTGATCCATTCCCGGAAGCCAAAGAACGTCATAGCCCTGCATCCGTTTCATTCTTGTTAAAATATCCTGTAATGTTGTATCCCACGCATGGCCTAAATGAAGTTTTCCGGTTACATTCGGGGGCGGGATTACGATGGTATACGGCTGTTTACCCTCATCATCTTTTGCTTCAAAAAATTTGCCTTGGAGCCACCAATCATAACGTCCCTTTTCAATCGATTGTGGATCGTATTTGGTTGGCATTGTTAATTCTTTTGTTTCCATCTTTCCTTCCTCCTTCTAATAATAAAGCTGGTGCGAGCAGAGCTATTCAACACCTTTACAATGTAAAAATTTCATAATTGTTCTAAATTTGTTAAACTGACTCATTTTTGCGGCGCTCCGCCCCTTTTCCACTAAAAAAACAAAAAACCCCAATCGTCATAAAAGGACGAATGGAGTTTGCTTCGCGGTACCACCTTTTTTCCAATCAAGAAAGATGATTGGCTCTTAAAAAAGGATAACGGATTTGATCCGTCTTCAACTAATAGGATTTGTCATCCGTTCGCAGAAGAAGCTCGTGGGCGACCTTCTGATGTGCCTCTTAGGAAATCTTTCAGCTAATGATTTCCCTCTCTTGAAGTTGGCTAGGCATCGTACTCTTCCCTGTCTTTGCTTACGATAATTAAATTATATAGTTATACTACGAAAAATAAGGCTTGACGTCAATCATGATTACCAAATTTCTTATAATTTATACTATATGAAATTTTTCAGGGGAATTTACAGATATGTAGAATATACATAAACAAATGCCAGATTTGAAGGGGGATGTTTTTTAAGTGAGGGGAAATTTTCAAAAATACAAACACCGTCCCTGGTTTCGAACGTTTCGGAGATTTTGCGGACAATTAATTCTGCCTTTTATTATTTTTCAATTCATCCGAACGATGTTTTTACCAACCGTCTTTGATGTTTTATTATTATCATTCTTTATTGTTATCGCCATTACGATCTATTTTGAAATTATTTAAGGAGCCCATTATGCAGTTAATCACTCTGCTGCTGGGCTCCTTCTTTTACTTGCTGGCTGGCTTCGATTTCCGTCATGCGCATGACAACATACTCGGAATTTTTTAAATGCCAATAGTGCTGCTGCAGTTTGCGGACAAATTTCAGCTCATTCCTAGGCCGAGTATTTCGAAAGTAGCTTTCTGCAGCTTGGATCACGGGAATCGGATAGGCCAAATAGCTGTAGAATAATAATTTCTCATCTTCTTTAAATGGAAAGTATTTATAGTAATGATATACCCAGTCAAGGGCCGTATCACTTCGTTTTAGGCTCGTATTTAAAGCTCGTGACAAATACGGGAGGAGATCATGAATAGGTGAACCGTAACGAGCATTTTCAAAATTGATAAAAAAACCGTACCCTCGATCATCAAATAGAAAATGCTCCGACGATAATTTCCCGTGGGTAATGACCATGCGGGCGTTTTCAATTTCTTTCGTTTTCTCATACCACTCTTCAAATTTAGCCTTCGAATAGCGCAGTGCCTGGCTTATCTCGGTATAATACATGCAGTATAACAATTCGAATGGCGACATATACGTCTTTCTTTCACATTCATCAATGAAACCATCGAGGAATTCCTGATGCTTATCCATTTGCTCGATCGTCTTTTCATAGTGCTCTGTTCGTTCTTCGTTGCTCACCGTGATTTCTTTGGCGGAAAGCGTATGGAGCCGTGCTAATTCCCGGAATAACTGCTGGTTTTTATGCTCGCGGTCTTCCTTATGATCATTCGGCATCCAGGGCATTAGATAATAGAGATTATTCTCGTGTAAGACTGCATACCTGCCGTCCATTGTTGGATAAATCGGGACAATCCGATTAAAGCCCTTCTGGTAAAGCAGATGAACGTGGCGAATGAAATCCGTACCGATTGTCGGCGCAATTTTTTTCAGGGCAAACGTTCCTTTATCTGAATAAACCTTTAGGACACCACCGTAATCTTCGACAAAATAAGGCTCAACAAGATAATCTTTTAAAATAGGATAAATTGCTTCTAGTCGATTCATGTCACTCATAAAAATTCTACCTCCTTAAAAAGGCTAGAAGTATTACAAAAAACGAAGGTGAGCAGGTCAAAGAAACCCGCTCATCTTCTTTTCTAAAAAGTTATTTTTTTGCAAGCGTCGCTGGAATGTATAAGACCTGACCCTCATAAACATCCTGATTAAGTTCAAGATTATTAACCCGGAGGAGATTTGGAACCGTTACGTCATAACGTTCGGCCAGCCCATCAAGGGTATCACCCTTTTGAACGATACAAACCTTTACTTTCACTTGCCCGGTGCTTTCTTCTTTGCGGGCAAAAAACTCTGTCAGCGTCATGCTCTTCTTTTTAGTCAGCTTCTTCTTTACTTTTTTTATGATGTCATCAGATGAGGATGAACTTTCTTCAACAATTGTAACGTCTTCTTCAAAGTGAGTATGTGGGCTGGACTCTTGTTCAAAGCTTACTTCCTGATGATAGCTGCTTTCACTTCTCGCCTCCTGAAGGTTCCATAGTGGCTCGTAGTCTTCTTCCTCCTTCACTTCCTGTGGCTGATAGTTGAAGGTTGGAAATTTCGGTAAAACTTCCACACTCTCTTCTTCCTGCTGCTTTCTAGCCTCTACCTCAAATAAGAAGTTTTCTTCAAATGCGCTTTGATCAGCTTCTTGTTCATCGAGGGCTTCTTCTTCAGCCTCAACGGCATACGTTTCGGTACGGTGAAGTACCTCGTATTCTGACTCCTCTTCTTGCTGCTGCTGTTGTTCAGTTCCATAAAGGCCGCTGATGGTCAGCTCTGCAGAAAGCTTCAAACAGCTGCGCTCAGGCAGGGAATAATCAAATGATTCAACGAGGACATCGATATCGTAAATACTTTGGATCCGATTATTCGGAATCGTAATATCGACTGGGAAACGGTGGGAAAATTCACAGCTTCCTTCCTCTCGTTCCGCCACTCTTTCAACAAACTTGTGCGAGCTAAAACCTTCATCCTCGCCTTCATCGCTAGCTTCGTAACTTTTATATTCGCCAGTGAGTTCCAGCGAACCACGTATGGTTACGTACTGATCGTTTTCCTGGATGGTGATGTCCGGGTCTAAGGAAATCGAAACAAGCTCTTCGACTTCCTGTCCTTTTCTAAACCACAAGGACTCCTCCAAAGAAAATCGCAGGCACGATTGATTCTCCTGGGACAAAGCGACTCCTCCTTTCGTTTCCTTCACGCAAAATCACTATGTCACTTACACTCTATGTAGAAATATTTTTATTTATGATAAAAAAGTGCATGGGGATGGGGAAAGGATTGGAGGTTTTCTGTTTTTTTAATGGTTTTCGGGCTTTGGATTTGGTAAGAGATGGGGTTGGCGGTGATTTGAGG
Source organism: Neobacillus vireti (assembly GCF_001026695.1). Taxonomy (GTDB): domain Bacteria; phylum Bacillota; class Bacilli; order Bacillales; family Cytobacillaceae; genus Neobacillus; species Neobacillus vireti. The sequence continues at coordinate 220 of NZ_LDNB01000012.1, read as the reverse complement.
TCGAGGTTTCTGTGATTTGGAGTGGGTTTCCGTCGATTCGGACTAGAATTCCGATGATTTTGCCTAGGATTCCGATGATGAGGCTGGGATTTCGCCAATTTGACCTAGAATATCGCCAACTTTTGAATTTATATCGCCATCTTGGGGATTGATTTCGCCAAGTTTGATCGTTATTTCGCCAAACTTGAGGCGAATCTCGCCAAACTACTTTTTTATTACC
>NZ_LDNB01000011.1 GCF_001026695.1 Neobacillus vireti | reverse complement strand
CATTCTGATAGAGGGATGCCCTATCGATCAAATAGATGGAAAGAATTAATGAATGAACATACCATCATTGTAAGCATGTCCAGAAAGGCAAATGCACTTGATAATGCTGTGCAGAAAGCTTTTTCTCCTTTTTAAAATCAGAACGTAAACAACTGAAAAATATAAAGAATATAGATGAAGCTAAACAGATTATTCATGATTATATTGACTATTACAATCATAATCGAATACAAGGGGTTTTAGGTTATAAAACACCCAAACAATATGCGGCAGCGTGTTAAGAGACAGCCCACAGGGCTAGTCTTTCTCCTTCGCATCTTACAGACTAATTCTCAGAACCCTGGGGGTCTGTCAAGTGCCTTCCTTTACAGGCACCCAGGGTTCTGAGACACTGCAAAAAGATGGGAAGGAGAAAGGAACCAGAGTGATTTAAATTATCACTGATTCCTTTTAATAGATCCGGTTTTATAGTGTACACTTTTTGGGGCGCAACGCACAGGCACCGGATTAAGGAAAGAGACCCTTTATACCTTCTGCAATCATCTGAATGGAAATAACAGCAAGAATTAGACCCATTAATCTTGTAATAATGTTCAGTCCCCCTTGACCGAGTTTGGCAATAATCGGACTTGAATAGGAAAATAGGACAAAAGAAAGTGCGAGAACCAGTGAAAAACTCACAAAAACGATAATTAAATTTGAAAGATGATGCGAATGTGCATGTGTCATGACAGTTGCGATTGTTCCAGGGCCAGCCATAATAGGCAATGCAAGGGGAGTAATAGATATATCCTCTTTTAATTCTGCTTCCTCTTTCTCTTCAGAGTGGGGAGTCTGCGCTTTTGATGTTTTGGCATGCAAAAGGTTAAAGGCAATTCCAAAAATTAGAATTCCCCCTGCTATCCGAAATGCATGAATAGTGATGCCAAACATAGCAAATATAAATTTACCAAGTAAAAGAAATCCTGTCAGGATACACAAAGAAACAATGGCGGCTTTCCTTGCAGTACGTTTCTTTTGCTGCTGGGAATAACCATTAGTAAGGGAGATAAAAATCGGTATATTTCCTATCGGGTTCATAATAGCAAAAAACGATATTATCACTTTTAGAAGTAGAGCGATCAAACTGTTTCCTCCTTCTCTAGATAAAAATAAATAATTTTCAAGATCATTTTTATATAGTACCCAAATATATATATACCGAACAATTTTACCCGTCTTCAATTACTTCCCAAATGTTGATAAAATCCATACATTCATCAATTACTACAGCCTTCGATAGAAAATGGCCTAGACACTATATCTTCAGAATTGGATACCTCATTATCCCGTACCTTAATAACTAGATGGTGCATGTGGCAGCTTGGCCAAGCTCACTATTATTGCAGATTGATTAAAATAGCAGCGAGATATTGATCCATAAGAATTTCGCCTGAACGTCTGAAAAGAAAACTGTCGAGAATTGCCGGGGAAATTTAAAGATAATAACCTGCTTATTTGCAAAATATTACTTAATTCACGCGAACTTGCACAATCCTATTAATTCCCATCTTTTCCACATCTAATTAAACGATTGTTTGAAAATAACCTAAACCCGCTTCAATCCTAAACTTCATGTTCCATATCCTTAAAAAACAGGTCGAAATCTGCCACTAAAGAAAAACGAAAAGAGGATCAACAACATCTTTAACAAAATATTCACAAGGGTTTTTCATGATATTGAAGAACATAACCAGTATCAGAAGAAAGGTAGTGAGTGAATGAAAGTTCCAACGGGGTACGATTATGAAGAGGATGGCGTACTGTATCGTGTTTTTTACAATCATAAAAGCAAAATCAAAGGGATTAAGGTCATGGCACGCTCTGGTAACAGAATGGTTATTGAATATGGACGTACTCCTAAAGAGGCTGCAAAAAAGGCAAAAAAACTATTACTAACTCCAAGCACTAAATGATTAAAATTTAGAGTCAGTCCCCCGATGCATTAAAGCGGCGGCGGACTGACTCTTTATTCCCGATAAAATCAGGGCGGTGACAGTGGCATCGGAATTCACAACGTCAGTTTAAAAAAATCTAAAAACCCACAAATTTGTGTTCATTCACCAATTTTCTCAATAGGCTGAACCATACAAACGTTTATTTAAATTTGCTACAAACCGCGACAGATAAGGATTATTGCGTTTAAGCAGGCAAAAATTTTGTCACTTAATCAAACGTTTATTTAAAAGGCTGTGTAAGCCAGTGAGATCAACGATTTCCCGCTATAATTTGAAAAATAATTAGCGAAAGTTGGTTTATTATCTGAATCGGTCCAGCATGATAACTTTCTCTCTTCAAGAAATGACACTCCTCGATACAATCCCTTTCTTAAAAATAAATCAAACGTTTGATTAAATGGGTCACGATACCCTCTATTTGGGGATTCCACGGCTTTCACTGCTAAAAATTTTGTCAGTTAAATAAACGTTTGATTGATAACGGCTTAAGTGGGCACTAATGCTATATTTAAACCTTCAAACCGCTAAAAAGTTTGTCGAGAGCTGGCAGGCACCGGATTAAAATTATGATTGCTGTTCCAACACTAAATCCCATTCTTCGGAAGCTTTCTTAATATCCTCGTAACTACCTCTTAATTTTTCTAGGTATTCATCGTTAATTTGCTGAAATTTAGTATCTTTTATTAAGTTATAGAAATTCTCATATGTACTAAGAAGGTTCTGGTGCGCGATCGAATAAGGTTCTGGGACTTTTATTATATTCATATAGAAAATAAAACTTGGAAGGGTATGAACCAGGTTACTCTGAATCTTTTCTACGCCACTATAATCTTTTTTATCAACCCATGGAAGCAGATTGGACCTAATGGATTCTAGCGTTCCATTATTACGGGAGAGCGTTTCAATACTATATAATCTTTGATCCTGCAAGTTTCCTAAAGCAGTAAATTGGCTATTCGCTAGATTCTTCTGAAATGCCAATCTTTCTTTATAAATGGTATACCACTCTTCTGAAGCTTGTGTAATTTGTGGGTAAGCAGTAATCACCCCCATAATATTTGAAGTGGTAATGCCTTCTTTGTTAATTGCCTTTTGATAAACAGTTAATGCGTCAAGGAAATTCTGATAGGAATGCTGCAAGTCCTTATGTGCCTGTTTGTATGACGTTGGAGTTGACGTTCTTTCCATTTCATCGGTGAACGTTTGCAAGGATAGAATCATATTATCCACATCGCTTTTCAGATAATCAAATCCTAAAGGGCCGGTACTGAATGCACCATTGGCTTGTCGAAGAATAAAATCTTTAATCCCGGCATTAGTTCCGGAAAATTCGTTTATTTTGCTGTCATAACCAATAGGCAGTTGCTACCGTGATTGTTGTTTCTGTGCAGTTACGTATGAAAAACCAAGTAAAGCAATTCCCAACAATAATAAGCCTATAATCCAATGTTTAAGCAAAATTATTCCCTCTTTCTACTTATATAGCAGGTCTTCCGTTTATTTCGACCAATACGGAAATAATCCCTCTATATTACACGCGAAAAATGAAATATTTAACATTTTTCCATAACGAAAAAGAGCCAACCTAAATGTTAGCTCTTCAAAAGGCGAATATAATTTGGGTCTTGCACCAACCGCATTCTTCCCTGTTGAATTAACATGATACCTAGACTTGTGAGGGACAGGGGTGACAGGCACCGGAATTTGAAATAAAAAGATGAACATACTTCAGTAAATGAGCATACAATACCCTTAGAATTACTCACTATTCAGTGAATGAAATGGGGGGCTTTTCCAATATGAACCCTTTACCTTTAATATTCTTTATCCTTCTCAGTATTGTAAACTTATCCAGCTTTCGTAACCCCTTATTTACCGTTATGAACATATTGCTCAATATTGTCTTATTGCTTAGTCTGAAAAAGGATTAGCCAAAATATATTATTTGATAGAGTGTATGCCTCTATTTATCTGGGTACCGACTTACCGACTTACATAAAAGGAACTTCGAAATATTAATGAAAATAAAAACTAACCGAGATAAAAATGGAAGGTTAGATGGCTATTGCTTATTAAGTCCCCTCATAAAATCTTATTTATGAGGGTTTATGAGTGGGGGTCTGCCCCCTTATATTTTATTATTTTTATATTTATTAATGTAATAAAAGATTAACCCTATGACTTGAAGACATATTCCTATTAAAACAAGATTATAATCATTTTTTTCGAACGATTGTCTTAGGAATCCAATAATAATTAAAACTAACCCACCGTAATGAAAGAGATTCGAAACCTTCATTCTTTCACTCCTATCCTTTTTTTTACATTATCCTATTTATTTATCGAAAAATAAAGACAATTATTTGCATTTCGAAATTATGTATAAATGAATTCTTTTTATATAAAAAAGTCAATTAAATGTAGGGTGGTTTTCCTATTTTCTAGAAGGTTTTTCCGAATTGTTCTTAAATAGACCTTCTCAATTAACATCGGTTGTTTCAATTTTTACAGGGGAAAAGGGGATCATCTTTTTGTGGACAAGATATTGCAAATTCTGCTCTCCTCAATAGTTTCGTTTCCTTTTCTATCCTAGCAAATCACACAAACTTCACAGCATAATTCACAGTCAAAAAGGCTTAGAGATGCAAATTTCTCTAAGCCTTTTTTAAATTTTCTTTTTTCACAAAACCACCCGTAAGTTGGAGAAGTTCATTAGATGCTAAAGCGAGTTTGATAAATAAGCGGAGAAATTTCTCTTAATTAGGTAATAGCACTGAAAATAGCGTAAATAGACGGAAGGATTCCGACTATTGACTCGAAAAACGTGAAAATGGGTAAGCTTGCTTTGCTTAATCGGAAACTCTCCGCTTATTACCCCCGAACCGAGCACTATTCTGCAGTCTAACCGGAAAATCTCCGTTTATTTTATCTATCACCGGTTACTCAATTAAGGATAAGACTTCGTACTAAATCACAAAAAACCACACACCCTGGAGAAAGTCTTTGGAATTCGCATAAAACTGCCCTCCACGCTCTATCATTTTCTATCCATTAAAAACCCTATCAATCTCCGACAAATATCGGGTCGGGGCACCGGAATATAAACTTAGTTTGTGGCGAAAATGGGGTTATCTCGCTTATGGTGTTCTTTAGCTGCACAAAAAGACCTTTCCAGCCATTTTCACAATAGAAAAACAGTGCGGCGGTTGTGCAACTTATGGGGAGTAAAGTTGGAATCTATAACCAGAATAGACCAGAAATATCATAGGTAATTTCCCTGGGTTATTTCTGGTTTAATTCTTTTTGGTAGCCCTAAGAGTTATTCCGTGGAACAAGGTTGTGAAACAAGATTATTCGGGGCGTGACAGGCACTACACTAAAATTGAAGGAAAGTGGAAAATTTATGTTAAAATATTAATATAGTGTGAAAATTCATTTTAATAAGTGATTGGAGTTAAAAAAGTGAAGAAAAGCAAAATTTTTTTTATGTCAACTTTATTAATCATTTTATTAGTCGGAATGTCAGCTTGTAGCAATTCATCATCTGATGTTACATCAACCGAAAATCAGTCAAAATCTGATAATATATCACAAAGTACAGATGATTCATCTCAATCAAATGATTCATCTACCGCTAATACAGTTAAATCTGAAAACGGCGATGATAACGGTTCGGGTAGTACCTTATCCGAAAATAGCGAAGCAAGTACAGGGGATAAGAAAGACAAAGGAAAACTAACCCAGTATTCTTCTGAGGAAATTGAATACGCTCGTGTTTGGTTGCAACTTGGACCAAACCAAGAAATAGATGAATTGAATATTCAACATATTGCAGTTGGCACTCCACTTAATCCTGGTGATGAAGCTGATGTTAGCTATCCAGAAGATGTTATCCAGTTAGCAGGTTCTCGTTTGGTAGATGGAGTAGTGACATATAGTGGTAATGGGGATGGAACGATTAATGTATACAACGTTCCTTTACGTTGGTATGGTGGACTTTCTCGTCCTGATAATGTAAGTGTAGACGAAATTCGAGAAGAAATGAAGAATATTATTAATAATACAAAGCTAGTGTACGTTGATACAGGTGATGAGGAAAGAATTATAGAATTAATCAAATTGCTTAATGTTCATCATTAAGCTAACGATCTGTAATAAATGGATAGAATCCTGGATCGGCAGCAACTTTTTCACACCATCCTCTAACACCCTTCCAACCGGAATTTAGAGCGTGACAGTGCACCGCAATTCTGACCACAATGTCCAGGCACCGAAATTAGAGTTTTCCCTTTTAAATCAGAATATTTTTGTATATAATGGATATATAATAAAAAGAGAAGTGCTACTTGCACTTCTCTTTGCAACCGCTACCGTCAGGGTGGTGGTTGTCAGTGTTATGTTTTGTTTGAACCACCCTATTGCTTCCTACGGCGCGGGGTGGTTTTCCTGTCTTCTAGAACGTTTTTCCGAAAGAAGTATGCGCCTATTTCACGCAGAACTCCCTTCAAAACTTCACGAAGAATTTCAAGAAATGTTTCCATGATTATCACCTCCTTCCCTTATAAAGGAAAAGAAGAATGACAACACGGCCACCCTTACAATTTTGGTTGCAAATCCATTGTAACAAGTTCTACTACATTAAATACCTATCAATCTTCGACAAAATTCGGGTGGTGACAGGCACCGCCATTATTTTCTTTCACAAGCAAAATTATCTTTATCTCTATCCAATTTAGCTTGATAGGCTGGATGACCAAAAGGTACACCATTTGGATATTTCTTTCTTAGTTCAGTACAATTGGCAAAGAACTCTGCTTCTCCACTTGAGGATGCAACTGCAGCTTCTTTGGCTTCTGCTTGTGACTTCGCTTTGGCTTCTACTTCCGCCTTCGCTTTGGCTTCTGCTTCCGCCTTCGCTTTGGCTTCTGCTTCCGCCTTCGCTTTGGCTTCTGCTTCTGCCTTCGCTTTGGCTTCTGCTTCTGCCTTCACTTTGGCTTCTGTTTCCGCCTTTGCTTTGGCTTCTGCTTCCGCCTTTGCTTTGGCTTCTGTTTCCGCCTTTGCTTTGGCTTCTGCTTCCGCCTTTGCTTTGACTTCTGCTTTGGTCTCAGATTTCTTATCCTCTGTTTTTGAGGTTTTCGAACTTTCAGATGAACAAGCAACTAAACTAAATATTAAAAATAAAGCAAATAAACCTACTAAATACTTTTTCAACGCAATAACCCCCATATTTTTTCTATCCTTCTATTACAATACCATTATTTTTTTGATTTCCAAATACAGTAATTCTTTTCTAGTTTATCTAATTTTCTTTTTTCCTTCTCGCTCATTATCAAAGACCTCTCTTTTTCTGCCACTCTGCCCATTCTATTTCTAATCTTATTTTTGTCTTATTAGAGTGCTTCACATGTTCAAAGTTGTTAGGTGTATTTTTCACCACATGCTGCTTTTCAACAGGTTGACCAATACCGCTAATAGACCAAACAATAGAATTACCTGCCCATATATATGAAAGGAAAGTAGCTCGATTTTCTGGTCAATCGGCTTAAACGGTATTATAAAGGGATCATTACTACAAACAAAGGGGGGATTCATGCCGATCATTTATTACCCGTCTTTGTGAGGGAAATCAATCCGAAAGATTTCCCCGATCTATCAAAGAAGGACTTTGCGATTATTAATGAAAACAAGAGCTACAGTACAACCGATCTCCAAAACAGAGATGTATCCTTCTAAAGAACTGGGTGGCGCTAGGCACCATCGCCATTCAGTTGGATTTCTTAGCAGTCGCTGGATAACAGGTAACTCCCACAAGTTTGTGTTCATTCACCAACTTTCGCCATGGCTGGAACCATACAAACGTTTATTTAAATTGGCTAGAAACCGCGACACATAGGGATTATTGCAGTTTAGCAGGCAAAAATTTTGTCACTTAATCAAACGTTTATTTAAATGGCTGCGGAAGCGAGTGAGATCAACGATTTTCCGCAATAATTTGAAAAATAATTAGCGAAAGTTGGGTTATTGTCTGAATCCGGTCCTGCATGATAACCATCTGCCCTCAAGGAATGACATTCCTCGATAAAATCCCCTTCAGAAAAACAAATCAAACGTTTGATTAAATTGGTCGCGAAACCCTATATTTGGAGATTCACCGGATTTGGCTGCTGAAAATTTTGTCAGTTAAATAAACGTTTGATTAAATATGCATGAAAGCCCGTTGCTTATGGATTAACTTGGATTGGCGGCCAAAATTTTTGTCAGTTAATGAGTTTATTAGATATGACTCTGTCCCCCATCTCCACACCCTTAATAACAGATAGGGAACATTTATCTATCTAATCGTAAGTGGGAGTCTACCCCACTGTTCTCATCTTTTTATGATTGCTGTTCCAACACTAAATCCCATTCTTGGGAAGCTTTCTTAATATCATCGTAACTTCCTTTTAATTTTTCTAGGTATTCATCGTTAATTTGCTGATATTGAGTATCTTTTATTAAGTTATAGAAATTCTCATAGGTACTAAGAAGGTTCTGGTGCGCGATAGAATAAGGTTCTGGGACTTTTATTATATTCATAAAGAAAATAAAGCTTTGAAGGGTATCAACCAAGTTACTCTGCATTTTTTCTACGCCACTATAATCTTTTTTTCAACCCATGGAAGCAGATTGGACCTAATGGATTCTAGCGTTCCATATTCTTCCCTGTTGATTTAACATGATACATGGGGGTATCCACACTTTTTAATTCCATGAAGAGCACAAAGCGTTAAGTTAATATTATTTGAAATATCACAAATAAGACAAAGAGAAGGCTGTCTAAATAGATAAGCCGTTCCGTTTTGAGGTGCAAAACGCTAATTCTCACTACAAATAAAAACCTATTTAGCATTAATTTTAGCAAATATTTCAAAGTATAGTAAAAAGGAAACGCAAGGTAATTGATATACCTTGCGTTTCCTTTTTATTTTTTATTTTCCTTAGAAGATAGCGAACCAACTTTACTTCGCATTATGCTTAATTTCTACGTTCTTTTTGTGTAGGGTATCTTTTTGAATATGCAATAAAGATATTCAGAATCTCATTCTCATCACGAATAATAAATATAATATAACAGGAAATCCTATGATAACGGATAGTATTGTGATTGCAGTATGCACTTTTTTCTCATCTCGTAATATAAATAATAAAAACTTGTACCCTAAAATACCAATCCATCCACCCAAACAATTTAGAATTATATCATCAATGTCTGATGCTCCGATGCCTAAAAGCCCCTGAATGATTTCAACAAGTAGACTCATTATAAATATAAACAACAGATTGGTTTTTACTCTTTTATCATTTTTGAGTAATGGCAAATATATTCCAAGGGGAATAAAAATAACTATATTTCCAAGCACATTACCTAAAGCGAATCTTCTCAAAGTATCAGAACTGCCAGATATATATTCCATTATACTATGAAAAGGAATGAGATTGATTGACCTAAAAAAAGTCCTTTGACTATTAAATAGCTCCAAAGGCGAAATTCTTGAAAAGAACAATATTTTAATTAACAAAAGTATGTAACAAATGAAAACACCATATAAAAAGACTGTTTTAATTCGCTCTCGTTTATTCATAATACCTCCATTTTTCATTTCATCCCTGCTTATTCATAGGAATTAACTAACCTAATATTATACTAAATATTTCTGTTTTGGTAAAAAATCCGTTCAAATTTTCAGCAGTGTTAGCAATAAAACTATCATCATAATTAACGTTAGTTCTGAATTAGTGACAATGCCTATTGTCACTCGTGTCAAAACCCTGCTAATTGGGTTGTTAATTAAGCGGTCAAACGTCAACAAACATTGTTATATCAATAAAACATAAAGGACGAAATCTATGCGATTTCATCCTAAAATTCTATTGCTGATTGCTATGTTTGCACCTCAAAACGGAACGGCTTACTAAATAGACGCCTTCTCTTTTTATAGTCTTTCCATTCAGGATTCTTTTTTTAACCGTTGATTTTCCCCAATGTTCATACGTCTGAAACGCTTTTTAATCACTTCTGCTATCTTTGCCCCGTGAAATCGTCCATCTTCAATATAAACCTTATTCGTGGTTCCTCCGGTTACAACGCCCGCGAGAAATATATTCTCTATATTCGTTTCATATGTATCTTTATCAAACATAGGAACTAATGTAGACTCATCCATTTCGATCCCAATATTTTTAAGCAGTATACTATCCGGCTGATAACCTATCAGCTGAAACACGAAGTCATTTTCTACACTCACTGTTCCTTTAGCAGTTGCAAGAAGCACGGAATCTTCTGCTATACGAAGAACATTAGATTGAGGCAAGAACTCAATTTTGCCTTTTTCAATGAAATTTCGTATATCCATTAACAGAGTAGGTTTAATCCCGTGGTAAGCAGATTCTCCACGATGAACCAATGTTACTTTAGCTCCGTTACGATATAAGTCAATGGCAGCCTCAATTGCTGAATTTTTTCCTCCAACCACCATGACACGCTGTCCATAATAATGGTGTCCCTCTTGATAATAATGTATTACTTTTGGGAGTTCTTCACCTTCTATATTCAATTGTCTTGGGTGATCGAAAATTCCTGTAGCAATCACGAGCATTTTTGCTTGATAGTGGATAGAATTTCCGTGTTGATTAATCGTTTGGAGGGTAAAATGCTCCGGTTCTTTAATGATTTTTGCGACATTGTGAAAACATTTAATCTCAAGAGATTGTCTTGAAACAACAGATTGATAGTATTTCATTAATTCTTGGCGTGTCGGACGTTCCTCTTTGGAGAGAAAGGGCATCCCGCCGATTTCTAAACGATCAGATGTGCTATAAAAACGAATATTTAAGGGACAATTTACAATTGAATTTACAATTCCCCCTTTTTCCAAGATGACATAATTTAGACCTTGTTCCTGAAGGGCAAGTCCAGTAGCTAAGCCACAAGGCCCTCCGCCAATAACAATTACATCGTAAATCATATAGCATACTTCCTTAGAGTTTATTACCCCGCAAAATAATAGCGGATACAAACTCCATATTACCCCTATGCGGTGGATATTATACTGGATTAAATAACCTAAGATGTCCAACTTTTTTCTGAAGAAATAGAATAGATTAAATTTCCCCTATATTTTATTGCATAATCTGGCGACAGATTGTTGAAAAATCATTCGTCTATTTTCTCGCTAAAAAAATGGAAGAGTTGTTTTTTAATAATATATATCGTATCATAGGATATACTCTTATAATACGATATAAAGAGGGATAATATGGTTAAAGAAGTTATACAGTTAAATCAACTTTGGACGGATATTTACTATCAATTGCGTTATAACCACCAGGAAAAAATTACTCACCAAGCGATAAGGATTTTACAAGTAATTCAAAAACAAGACGAAGTAGGAATAAAAGAAATCGCTGAAGCAATACAAGTGTCTCATAATACGGCTTCAGAGCATATTAAACGTTTATTCGAAAAAAAATATTTATTTAAAACCCGTAGCATCGAGGATGAGCGAAAGGTCATTTTAAGGCTTACCGATTTGGGAAGTGATGTATTGCACCGTCATTCCAGTCTCGATGAGGAGAAACTAAAACAAGTTCTATTCAAACAAATGAGCGATGAAGAAAGGGAACTCATCTTAGAGGCATTTACATTATTAAAGGAGAGAGCAGTAGATGTTCGCAATAGTTAAAATCCTTATTTCAGCCATTATAATTGGCGTTATTACAGAATTTTCTCGAAGGTATCCCCAACAAGGTGGAATCATTGCCGCATTACCAATTGTCAGCCTTTTAAGTATTTTATGGCTATATACTCAGGGTGAACAAATGGACAAAATAGGGAAGTTCGCTATTGGTGTTGTGTGGGGGCTTCCTGGAACAGTAGTGATGTTGTTAATCATAGGAATAGCACTGAAACATTCTATTCATTTATTAGCATCATTTGGTCTGGGAATCGCAGGTTGGTTAATCTTTTATTTTGTTCAGGACCTAATAGTGAAACATATGAACAGTTTGTGATGAAATGCACTTAAACTGGTAAAATTCGAAAAAAAACTCGTATAAATTGAAATAGTTAAGAGAAGAGTGAGAAACAGTGAATATCATTACACTAATGGGTTCCTTTTACAGGGAAGATGTAATAACAGACCTTATGGCCAACCTTATAAATTCAGAGAAAAAGTTTGCGAAATGGTTCATGGAAACTATCTGTCAAACATTTGTATCGGAAGAGGAAGAAGTAAAAGCACATACTCGCATGGGGTTAGGGAAGGGAATCGGTACTCCTGATCTTATCATAGAAAAAAACGTAGGCTCTGAGAAAAATTTCATCATAGTTATCGAAAACAAGCTAGGAGCACTAGAAGGAGCAGAGCAAACAAACCGGTATGCGTCTGATCGTGGGAAGAAAGCACTCCGCACTGAACTGGGGTTAAAAGAGAATATTCCAATTAAGTTCTTATTTCTAACTCTAGACCCTTTTACACCACCATCAAATAAAGAATTTCAAAAGAAAGACTATACTGCTTTTTTACATGTTGATTGGAGTAAATTTGTTGAACATCCTGTATCGGAACAGTTATTAAACGACTACAGTGAATTATTAGATGCATTTTATCAACCAATTATAAGCTGCAAGCCATCTGATAACATTGCAAATGCCACTGAGAAGCTGGATAGGCTGCAAAAGAAATTAATTTGGATTAATGTACTCCAACAAACAAATTACTCTAATGACATAAATATGACCTTTGGAGAAGCTGGAGGGATAGGGCGTAGTACAGCTGTATTCCTTTTTAGCAAACCAGAATGGAAACAAGACAAATATGATGGCAATGTATTGCTACCTACATCAGCTAATATTCACTTTGAGTTATCAATAAATTTGTTAGGCTATAGTAAAGTGAAGGATTTTGCCTTACATTACGAGCCGAATCCATACAAACCTAAAAAGGAATACGAAAACGTTAAGGGATACCCTGAGTACGAAGTGCTACGCGCTAACAGAAGAGATAAGTTCCATGGAGAGATAAAAGGGTTGGAATGCTATAGCATCCTTTCAGCAAGAACAGGAAGTAATTCCTTCCTAAGAATAAGAATCAAAGAAAATGAGCGGTTTACCGATGTAACTAATCAGTTAGTGACAATCATGAACCAGATTACACCGCTTATTGATCATTTTTTAATATAATTTACAAATTTATTCATAGTCTTCCAGAATATTATTGTTAATTGAGAGTAGCAAAAAAGCCCTTATGCCGACTTTTTGTACTACGATTCAATTGCTATCTCTATTCATATCAAAAATTAATTCAAAGCCCTCCGAAACATTATTATGGTTTATATCAATGATCTAATAATTAGGAAAAGTAAGAGCCTTAGCTACTCTAACTTTACCTAATTTTGCTGCTTATTTTCTCCTTGTTTCCGCGGAACAATGCTGTGAAACAAGATTATTCGAGCATGACAGGCACCGGGATGAGGTGTAAATCCTTACCCGCAATTAGAAGGAAAATATCTCCCTTTGTCGAATTGTATATTAAAATAGATTAAAGGAGAATTCAAATGTTACTTGAAAAATACATCGGTCATTATTTAGTAATAGAATTAATTAATGATTTCCCTAAAAACAATTCTTTGGGTCTTTATTTCAACAAAGAGGAAGATAATTTGTACCTTGTAAAATTAATGGATGTTGATAATATAGGAATATGGGTAGAGTGGAATTACAAAGAGGAGATTATTGCAGATAGTGAAGGTAATAAGCTGGATAAAATCTACATTGAAAAAATAAAACATTATTTTCTAGTAAAATGGGATTATATTGAAAATGTTAGAGTTGTAGACAATCCTGAATTAAATGATATAAGAATGGGGTATGAATAAGCATCCATCGGGGTGCTTTTTTTATTGGTGGTACCTCTGAATATAGGGGAGTTCAGTGCACGAAGAGGCTGGCGAGAGGTGCGGATAATTCGCTTGTCTGTGAGAGCCATACTGCCTCCTTCCCGGGAACAGGTAACGCATAAAAACCCGTAAGGTGATTTGTGGTTGATCCTTATAATTAAAACGCTGTTGTCATGCCACAACATGACACGTCCAGCCGGACCGAGTGAAGGGTTAGGATGTTCGGTTTTTTATTCATATTGAGAGTTTATCCTTTCTCGTGCAGTGGCATAGTATAATTTTTAAATCTGCCGACATTTAATCTCATTTTCTCTTTAAGGAAATGGTAGACGCTCAAATATAAACTATTATCGTGTCCTTTTAGTGTAATCGGGAGCACATATAGGTTTTTATATTTAGTTGAGGTTCAAATCCTCAAAAGGACTTTTTTAGATGGGTGATTTACATGGAAAAGTGGAGGCAAATAGCCGCGAAAAACAATATTTCAAGTAAAGTTTTCGGGCGGTGACAGCACTGGGATTCTGAAAGGAAAGTCAGCCGATTATATAGTAAGTCGGCTTGAATGGTATTATAAAGGGATCATTCATACAAGCAAATGCGGAATAAACGTCGATAATTTAAAATCAGTTTTTGTTAGGGAAAACAATCTTAAAGATTTTCCCGATCATCAAAATGGGACTTTGCAGTCATTATTGAAAACAAGAACTACAGTATATCAGTCTTCCAAGATGATGATTTAACGTTCTAAAGAACTGGATGGCGCCAGGCACCATCGCCATTAATTTGGGATTCGCAAACGTTAGCTGAAAAAAATGGATAACCTTAAAGTTTGTGTTCTTTCACCAACTTTCGCATTGGCTAGAACTATACAAACGTTTATTTAAATTGGCTAAAAACCGCAACCCATAGGGATTATTGCGGTTAAGCGGACAAAAATTTTGTCACTTAAACAAACGTTTATTTAAATGGCTGTGGAAACCAGTAAGATAAACGATTTCCCGCCATTATTTGAAAAAAATTAGCGAATGTTGGTTTATTTTCTGAATCAGGTCCAGCATGATTTCCTTGTCTCTTAAAGAAATGACACCACTCGAT
Source organism: Neobacillus vireti (assembly GCF_001026695.1). Lineage (GTDB taxonomy): Bacteria > Bacillota > Bacilli > Bacillales > Cytobacillaceae > Neobacillus > Neobacillus vireti. The sequence goes on along the minus strand of NZ_LDNB01000011.1, from coordinate 20,330 downwards.
ACAATCCCCATCAGAAAAATAAATCAAACGTTTGATTGAAAGTGGCTAAAGCGTGCACTATTGCTATATTTAAACCTTCAAACCGCTAAAAAGTATATCGAGAACTGGCAAGTAGTTATATTTTGTGCGGATTAATTAATCATCAATATCACCCAAAGGAGAACCTCTAGATGGTACCTTGGATAGCGCCTGGCACTCTGTTTCTTTTTAGCATATTATCCTAAAAATCTATCAATCTGCGGCAAAATTCGGGAAGTGACAGTGCACCGAAATTTTATGGTACCAGAACTTTTTCAGAAGGAATTTTCCTTTAATCCAGGTTGGCTATACGGAGATTATTCCCCCCTAATCTAACACTTCCTTGGGCGCCACTACTTCAAAAAAGTAAGAGCTACAAGCTGCTCATACTTTTTGTCATTTTGCTGCTTATTTTCTTTCCTTTTATCTTTTACAATTTACTGCTTTAACTTTAGCTAATTGAGGGTCTGACACCTGAATTCCTTACATGGCCCTTTTTAGTTCACTCTCCACCAGAATCATTTCTTGGAGATAACGATTCTGTTCAGCGGATAAGTCATTTCGATTACTCATTTCAGTGATATAATTCTCGTATTCATCCAAAAGCTGTTCATATTCCATTCTTTCCGATTCAAAGTTCTTTTTCTGTTTCAAAAAAGTATCTGCCTGTTTTATTAGTTTTTTCTCATATTCGAAAGATGCTTGAACATAGCCTTCCTTTTTCCCTTCATACTTCCCTGCCTGATATACTTGGCTGATAACCGGAGTATCCTCCAAATCTTCCCTGAATCTTTCCTTTATGCCTTCAGATAATCCGTTGTCCTTTATTTTCTTTGTAATATCATAAATGTCATACCCCGGAATTAGCGACTTCTTTAGAAATCTCTTAAAACCCATTCAGAATCTCTCCTTAATATTGTTAGTCTTCCCCTTGAATTAATTTGTTAAATCCACCAAAAATAAACTCCTCTTTGACCTGGTTGATAAAATTGATATCGGAAACTAATCGGTAAATCGTGACAATTAAACCGCCAATATCTAACTTTCGCACCGCCTCTGCATTACCGGCATAAGCACTTGCTGCAACATAAATGACATTGCTAGCTGAGGCAATTGCATTAGAATAGCTTAATATTTTTCTAGTTTTCACTTCATAAACCGACCAGGAATTGTATTTTGTCTGATCAAAAAACAGCCCATGAATCATGGCAATCATCGTATTAATTAAGATGGCCATTGAAGCCTGCTTCCCTACCGTTTTAATATTACCAATATCCACCCCATATTCAGCCAATTTCTGTGCCATATTAGGAGAAACGGTATTGATAATCGGAACAGGTATCCCCGCCTTTGAATACTCATCAGATTTAAGGTGGGTCCATTGTTTTATTAATGCCGTACCGACAGCTATTTTCCCTTCGATTCCATCATTAAGCAAGCGCTCTTTAGTATAATAAAATACTTTGGATGTATCGGCCCGATTGGTAATTTTATCTCGAGAATCCCCTCGTGCGGTTATCCCTGTTTTAATATGGTAAGAACTTAGATCCCATGCAGTCAATGTACTTGTCACAATATTCGATGTCCCAAAGACCCAGCCAAGAAGCGGATCGTGTCCCAGAGTTTTGAAACGATGGGATTTCCCGCTAAGTCCTAAGCCAAAATTAGGACTGCCGAATTGAGCATCATACGGAACAGGATTCAAACTAATTTCCTCAAAAGATGGCCAATACCACTTATGCAGGCGATTGCTGGATTCCTTAACAGCATTCCCTTTCACTATCCTAGCTGCCTTATCATCAGTCAGGCGCTCCTCAAACCCTGTTAATAGATATTGTCTTAAACATTGTAAAGCCGTTGCAAAAAACAAAAAACCGATATCCCTGCCATTAAGTCCCGTCTGCGACTCAAATTCCTTTTCCAAATTATCGATAAGTATTTGGGAGCTTTGGGCAAGATTGGCGACCCTTTTCGACTCTGCTGCAATCAACTCCATATTCTCAAGGGTTTTTTCAGACTGTTCACTTAGCGCCCGTCTTCTCATACGTAATTCTTCAAAACTCAAAATAACCACCAGCTTTTCTCTTAGAAATTCCCTTTTTCCTATTATCAATTATACAAATAGTTCCTTAGCAGCAACAATGTTTCTAGCGTCTTATTTCGAAATTTGTTAATCCCTTTCTAGGCACTGGAATTTATTTTTAGCAAATTGAAGAAAAAACAGAGAGACAAACTCTCCGTTTATCATTCACACTTTACTGCTTTAAGCTTTAGCTGGGTGGGGGTTTGACCCCGAAGTATTCGGTAAAAAAAGCAAACATTGGCACCGTCTAAAGCTGTCTCCGTATCATCAACATAGGTGATGCTTCCGTTACTGATCTTTCCTTCTAAAATAAATAGACTAACAAAATTATCCTCTTCCACCCTGTCCTTTCACCTCAAAAACCATAAATAGAAGGTGAAAGGAGGTTGTAACAATGGCAACGGCATTATTACTAGGAACGAAGCTTCGCTTGGTATTTGAAGCGGGGATGGATGACGAAGGAAATCCACTTTACAAGGCTAAAACATTTAGCAATGTGAAGAAGGAAGCAACGGTTGACCAGCTATATCAAGCTGCACATGCAATCTCTGTCCTTTGCAAAGACACGCTAAATAAAGTGGAACGCAATGACAGTACGGAGATTTTAGCTTAATGGGCCAGCTTGGTGGAATTTTAATGATTGGAGGTGAAGGAAATGGCAAAAACATTGGAATTACAATTCGGCACAGAATTTGGCAAGACGGCAAGCATTTCAGTCGATAATCCAAAAGAGCCGATTAATGAAGATCTAGTGAAAATATCGATGGAGCAGATCATTGCAGCGGGAGTTTTCACAAGGCTAGCGGTAAGTTGGCAGCTGTAAAAGGCGCGAGAATCATCGAACGTAATGTAACGGATTACGAACTTATTTAATATGGAAGAGGCCGGTTTCGCATTGATGCTGCCGGCCTTTTCTTTCTATCCGATTTAATATAGAAAGGAGCGAATACCCGTGGAAGAAATCATTTCATTCATCAGCCAGGTCGGTTTCCCGATTGTGGTGACCCTCTATCTGCTCTATCGGATTGAATCCAAGCTAGCTGCAGTGGTCCAGTCCATACAGGAACTGCCCAATCGGATGAATGCAAGATCATAATCCAGCCATTTCGCTGCGTTGAAGGGTGGACCACTCTGCTCATAGCGGTGCAGGGTGGCTTGGTAAGTACCTTGCCCTCTCCAAAACCGCCCCGCCTAACTGCCCCTTTACCGTCACCGCAAACAAATCTCGACCCATTTCCCCACATAAAATACCCATCAAACGTTTGATTAAAAATGCCCTTAACCTTGATAGATAAAGCTTTGTGCACTCTTACCTTTTAAAAAATTGACGAAGGACTTTTTTAAAACATCAAATTTCTAGCCTTTTCGACATTATCCTTCCTAAACAGGCAAATTCCTACCAGATCCCTCTACTGAAAAAACTAATTAAACGTTTAATTAAATTTGCTGGAATCCCTGGTATATCAAGCTTTCATTCATGGAACAGGGAAAAAACTTGTCTCCCAATTTGTTCTGACTACTAGATCTCAACACCAATTAAGCGTTTAATTAAATCCGCTGCAAACCTGATTAAATGGGGATTTTCTCTGCCCAAAGTGAAAGAAACTTGTTGAAAAACGACATTAAGCTACCCTACTTGAAAAATTCCCCTGGCTCCGGTAGCTTATAGCCCTTATAAGCTACCCAAATTGGACAATTTCTCCGACTTCGGTCACTTATAGCCCTTTAAATTATCGGTGCCTGTGTATCAAAGTTTACCAAGGCAGGGAGCCTGTCCCACCATCCTCGGGCTTCCCCCGTGCAACCAATCCCACTCAAAGGTTTCTCCATTAATAGTATAAAGACGGGGTTGATCTTCATCGCTCATTTCATATATCCATTCATCATAATACCGATAAAACTTCTCTTTTAAAATCCCATAAAAGTAGGCAATCGGCTTTCTGACTACTTTTGTGAATTTCAGTTTTCTGATTAATTGTCTGAAGGCATCGATGGCGATACCGACGATGACATCCGTTTCTTCGTGGAGTTTATAGTCAAACGAGATGATATGAACCATCCGCCAATAGTCTTCGATTAATTTGGCATCATCGAAAAAGCATTTAACAAATTGGACAAAGTCCTTAGGAACTCGGTTGCTCACAAAGGTGTGATCCAATTCAGACGGTTCTTCTTTACGTTTTTTTATCTTTTGATCTTTTTCAGTTTTTAAAAGATTAGTAGTTTTATTTAGGGGGTTCAATGTTTCCTTTTTGGGTGGTTCACTTACAGGAAAACGATTAAATACATAAAGATTGCTGGACTGCGAACCATTTTTCCGTTCGGTTTCATAGACAGCGAAAATCCCTAAATCTTTCGCCTTCCCAATCATCCGTTTAAACGTAGAACGGGAAATACCGTTATCGTTGTATTCATCATGAATCGCTTTTAAGACCGTGCCGATCTTGGCATTGCATACGCCAGGGATTTTCGCAGCAAAACGAACCAGCCGTTTTAATCCGACCAGCTCCCCTTTTGAAAAATCGGTCTTATGCTCCAGCAACCACATTTCCATATGATGATTAAACTCTTTCAAACTTTCAAATTGGGAAAACTGTTCAAACCCCTCAACACTGCCTGATTTCAAATTCATCATTTTGCGCCACCCTTTCACCGCTAGTTGCCGCTTCCGGCACCTCTACGATAGCGGGTTTTACAGAAAGAATCGAACTGCTCAAAATCACTTTTGATCGCGTTTTTTTAACCAAAAAGCTGATTTTGGCCTTCAAAAGTGATTTTTGAAGCCGTTTTTTGCATTTATGGTCAGTTTTCCTATCAATTTAAGCTCAGTCCCGTTCTTCCGCTAACCTTCATCTAAAACATTCCCACAACCAGACATTCCTCGACCATCCTCTCCTACTTCCCTATCAAACAAACTTTAATTAAAACATAGGATATTCCTGATAGATAAGGCTTTCCCCGTCCCAATCCATGAAAAGGCTGCCGAATGGTGTCATTAAATTTAGGTAACTCATAGAATTGAGCCACTCTTTTCACCAATCGATATCCTTTCGGCGAAATTCCTTTTAGGTTATTCTAATCAATCGTTTGATTAAAACAGCAGCGAGGTATTGATTTATAAGAATTTAACCTGAACATCTGAAAAGAAAACTGTCGAGAATTGCCAGGGAAATTTCCAGATAATAACCCGCTAATTTGCAAAATATTACCGAATTCACGCGAACTTACACTATTCTATCAATTCTCTGTATTTCTGCTTTTAATTAAACGTTTGATTGGTAATGAACACGAACCACTCCAATCCTGAATTTCATAATCCAAATGGTTAAAAAATATGTCGAAAGATGCCACCAAAAGATAACAAAGCAAAAGGACACCCCGCTTGCCAACGTTAACAAATTTGTCAATATTTGACGGATTTTGTTTACTGCAGTTTATCGAAAACGAATGCTATTTGTAATTTAATAATAGTAGAAGTAAGCGCTCCTATGTTTTTTTAACTCCAATAACTGAACTCATTAGAAGAGCTTTTAACCCCAGGTCGGAAACATGTAGCAAAGAGGTGAAGATCATGTAATTGGTATTGCAGCCCTTAGCCAAGTCTTACCCAAAGAAATGTTAGCGATTCAAATGGACGTTATTCGATGAAGATTCTTAGAGGAGATGAAAGTATTGTGTATGAACCAATTTTATTTAGTCGATGTTAATGTGATTTTAATGACAGGTGAATACAACAAACATGGGAAGCTTTGTGCACGAGTTATGATTGGCAAAGAAACTATTTTAGTAGATCGGACACCAGTCCAACTATTGGATGATACGTTGAAATACATAGGGTATGATTTAAATGGTGCCATTGTCGGTGCCAAAGAAATCATCGGTGATAAAAAAATGTGCCCTGTTATGGTTAATCCCTACAAAGGCATTTGCTTATTTCCGAATAAGTCACCCAAAAAGGAAGATTGTATCTGGTTTAATCCCGACCATATTGTAGACACAAAAAGCAGAGGCTACAAAACAGAAGTCGAGCTTAGCAATGGAGTTTCCATTATAATCGATTCGAAACTAAGTTTTTTTAACACCAAGCTGCAGACAGCATATCAATTGAAGCGGACTTCAACCCAAAGAGGAAACCATCCAAATACATTAGATTTCTTCATCGTACCGAAAAATAGGAATACTCTCATTAAGTCGAAAAACGGCAAATACAACTTTGGCTCCATAGCTTAGTATATCGGATACATACATAAATCTATGAGTCGTTCAATAAATCACCAAATATTAAAGTTATAAAACGAAAGAAGGCGTATAGCTCAGAATGGCAAAAAAGGAGAATTTACTTGGAAAATTCAACATATCCCATATATCGGAGAAGCATTAAAACGTTTAAGAAATGATAAAAACCTAACGCAGCAGCAATTATCCAGTCTATGCAGTATCAATCGTCCATACATTAGTATGCTTGAAAGGAATGTCAAACAGCCAAAGCTCACAATCATCTTCTTACTTGCAGCCGGTCTTGAGATGAAACCTTCTGAACTTGTAAGGGAAATAGTGAATTACTACTAGAGGGATAAGAATGTAGCGGAAGATTGGTGCCTATACTCCATCCACGTGAAAAGGAGTAAGTGCACCAATCTTCTTCTTTTTGTTTGATTAGATGGACGTTCGCATTGTCACATACAAAATTTAAGGCATTCCTTTTTCCCTTCACATCATTATTTTCGACATATTTATGAACAATGGATATTGGGTAGTTTGTTACGTGGAGAGGAAGTATTTTTTATTATCTAATGGACTTAAAAAGGGAGGATTTCCTTATGCAGCCTAGGATTTTCATAGGAAAAGTTATAAAAGAAAAAAGAGTAATCCATAAGATTACGCAAGCGGAGTTGGCTGAACGCAGCTCATTGAGTTCAATATCGATCAGTAAATGTGAAAGGAATATCACTGAACCAAGTTTTGAGACGATCATTAAATTGGCCAAAGCATTTGAAATGGAAGTTTCAGAATTCGTCAGGGAAATTGAAGAAAGTTTAGAAATGGTTCAAACTCCGGATTAAACTATTTCATTTTCTCATGGATGCCAACCAAAATCATTCCAAATTTTCATACATATCAGGAGGTGCCCAATAGACTGTTAGATAAAATAAAAGTAACTCCGAAATTTAACTTTAATCAAAATCTTTTCCTATACGCAACTTACGGGTAGTTAACTACGTGGCGCATTCCCTTACCTCATTATGTAATGAGGTAAAAGGTGATGTGTAACCATGGTAAATCATAAAATAGCGACGGTAGGAATGCTAATAGAACAGAAAAGACGTGCTAAAAGAGTAAACCAAGATGAACTTGCATTTAACTGCAACATAACCAGAAAAGCTATAAGCAATATTGAAACAGACAAAAACCTACCCAGTTTACCTCTATTAGTAAAAATTGCACACGAATTAGATATGAATGGTTATGAACTTTTAAAAGAAATAGAAGAAAGAGGATTCTTAGATATTTATCTTCGTAAATATGAAAATAATAAATGATAAAAAGGCATGAGAATCATTGTAGATCGTATTTAGACTATACCGGTGATACAAGTAATAGATCAGCAACATCGTTAACAAAATATTCACAAGGGTTTTTCATGATATTGAAGAATTTATTCAGTATCATCGGAAAGGTCGTGAATGAATGAAAGCTCCGACGGGATACGATTATGAAGAGGATGGAATATTGTATCGTGTTTTTTACATCCATAAAAGCAAAATCAAAGGGATTAAGGTCATGGCACGCTCTGGTAACAGAATGGTTATTGAATATGGGCGTAATCCTAATGAAGCTGTAAAAAAGGCAAAAAAACTATTACTAAACCCAAGCACTAAATGATTAAATTTGGAGTCAGTCCCCCGATGCATTAAGCGGCGGCGGACTGACCCTTTTTTTTCCGTCAAAATCAGGGCGGTGACAGTGGAAGCGGAATTCACAAACGTCAGTTAAAAAAATGTAGCCCCCCACAAATTTGTGTTCATTCACCAATTTTCTCAATGGGTTAAACCATACAAACGTTTATTTAAATTCGCTAGAAATCGTGACACATAAGGATTATTGCTGTTAAGCGGGCAAAAATTTTGTCACTTAATCAAACGTTTATTTAAATGGCTGCAGAAGCCAGTGAGATCAACGATTTCCCGCTATAATTTGAAAAAAATTAGCAAAAATTGGTTTATTGTCTGAATCCTGTCCAGCATGATTACCATATGCCCTCAATGAATGACATTCCTCGATAAAATCCCCTTCTGAAAAACAAATCAAACGTTTAATTAAATTGTCGCGAAACCCGCTATTTAGGGACTCAACTACTTTGGCTGCTAAAAATTTTGTCAGTTAAATAAACGTTTGATTGAAAGTGACTTAAGCGGGCACTATTGCTATATTTAAACCATCAAATCGCTAAAAAGCATGTCGAGAACTGGCAATTAGTTATATTTTGTGCGGATAGTTTAAACATCAGTACCCCCAAAGGAAAACCTCTGGATGGTATCTTAGATAGTGCCCGGCATCGTTTCTTTGCAGCACACTATCCTAAAAATCTATCAATCTTCTATAAAATTTGGATGGTGAGAGGCACCGCAATAAGAACTATTAAACAAAGTAAAATAATAAGAAACATTAAAAGAGAAGGTAAATTTATTCACCTCTCCCTCTTTATTTTTCTTCCTGTTTTAATCGTGGCAGCATTGGATCAATAATTTCTTGTACAATGACATCTATTTCGAGGCCGATGCATTTTTCTTAATCAAATTTAAAAACAGATAATTTTTCATTGAGTTTAAACACTAAGACCAGTTTATCATCTTCTTCAATCAGCCCAATCTCAGTAAAAAATACGTCATTATCTAATAAATAATCATAAAATGCACTTTGTAATCGATTAATATTAGTTTGATTAATAGACCTTATTTTCAAAAAGCTCATTCCCCTCTTTATCTCTAGTTTCCATCCTTGTTCCGGTGAGTTCTGCCCTATTATTTCTCCTATTTCACTTTATTTTCTATTTGCATTCTCTCATACATTTTTCGTGGTAAAGAAACCTGACTTTCATAAGCATCGTCAATAATCATTTTAAGAGCTGCTGCTTTGGATACCTTAATACCAAAACCAAAACTAATTTGTTCTGCAATTTCTTCTAATTTCTCTTTGCTTTCTTTATCAATTCGGACGGTAGAATATTGTTCGCTCATTTTTTTCACCACCTGTTACATAAATCATACATTATGTAATATAATGTAACAACAAATATTTAAGCTATCACTTTATAATCCGATTGATTACACTATAGAAAATCCAGGTTCAGGACTAATTGGATGGTGCCTAACACCTAAACGAGGAAAGGCAAGTATTGACCTACCCATTGTTGTAGTAGGCAGTTACTTAGAAGAGTCCCCATTCCCGTGTGTACGCCCTGATGATACGGATGGAACAAAACAAGCGGTAAAGTCTACGGTACCTAAAGATATATCAGTAGTTGGTGTAGATGATGACCCTATTTTAGAATATATAACACCATCTTTATCAACTGTTCATGTAGATCTACTAGGTATTGGGAAAAAAGCCACTTCTATACTGATGGACATGCTTACAGGAAAACAAATTAGAAAAAAAGATGTCGTGTTTAAAATGGAATATATTAATCGCTCAACGACTTTCACTCCAAGAGAATAATAAAATTTCACATTCGACTCTAGAGAAAGATAGATTCTGGAAAAAAAAGCGTGTAATTCAACCAATTGGTATGAATTACACGTTTTTTATTGGATCTAAGTCTCACTAAATTGAAGAAGTAAGAGCTGGGCAAAGCTCTTACTTTGATTCCCCTTTCAACAGGATTTTAACTGATTTTTAAATTCATTCATCTATCTTCTACAAATATCATGGCATGACAGGCACCGGGCTTCCTTTTAAAATTATCTAAGTAGAAGCCATTTGAAAAACCCATACATTAATTCTCTGATTCTACAATTCTCGACATATATCGGGTGGTGGACAGTTGATTAATAAGTATGCGAACAATATTTATTCAGGCTCAATGATCTCAACTTCAAACAAACTATAAATACAATAAAGTCTTTAAAGTTGATTGTATAAGTTCGTCAGTTCCAAAGACTCTTTTCTTTGTTATTCTTTTAGCTTTATTTATTACATTGGGAGAATAACCAGTACAATCAAAAAGAATGGTGTCAAATGATTCGTTCTCATTCCAGTCATTCCATTGTTCAACAGTTAGCGATATAGCATCCATAGGGATAGTTAGTGTATGACTATTAAATCCGTATTTAGCCCATTTATTATGTGTTGCATTTTTTTGATTATCGATAGGAATAACAATCCCAAGTGTTGTTTTCTTTGTAAATTGTCTCAAATAGAACGAAGTAAGCCGATTAGGCTGGAGAATAGGTATTTTGGAATGAACCTCAAAATCCCCGGCACACAGCAGGACGATAGCCTTTACATCGTGTTCTTCTAAACGAAAAATTGCATACTCCATTTTTTTCTCCAAATAATCTTTCTCAACATGAATAAAATCCCCATTGGAAAGTTTTGTAATGAGAGGATACTTGCCTTCACTAGGTGGTATATCCTCCTTTTTCATGTCATCCAATATTCCAACCATTTGGTAATCTATCAATTCTAAAATTTCTTGATAAGGCAGTAAAAGATCATCCCTTGGGGTTTGTCCGATTGTGATGAACCCTATCATGCTATCACCCTCTATAACACTTTTTCTAAGAAACTCTTCGTTCGCTCATGTTGTGGGGATGAAAACATCTGTGATGGAGGACCCTCTTCCACAATAAAGCCGTTATCCATAAATATTACCCTATCAGCAACATCTCTTGCAAAACCCATCTCATGTGTCACTATGACCATGGTCATACCTTCACTTGCTAGTTTCTTCATAATATTTAAGACACCATCTACCATTTCGGGATCAAGTGCTGATGTTGGCTCATCAAATAACATTATTTTAGGCTGCATTGCCAATGCTCTTGCAATTGCGACACGTTGCATTTGTCCACCAGATAGCGAATCAGGATAACTATCTCTTTTTTCAATCATACCTACTTTAATTAGCATTTCTTCAGCAATCTTAATGGCTTCTAGTTTATTTGTTTTCTTAACTTGAATTAGTCCAATTGTTACATTATCTATCACTTTCATATTCGGAAAAACATTAAAGGATTGGAAAACCATACCTAAATTCGTCCTCATCTTATTCAAGTTCGCCTTTGGGTCCATGATATCTTTTCCTTCAATATATATATGACCACCACTCGGTTCTTCTAAACGATTTAAGCATCTTAACGTAGTACTTTTACCTGAGCCACTCGGTCCAATAATGACGACTACTTCACCTGAGCTTACCCCAAAATTTAGGCCATTTAAAACTTCTATATCTTTAAATTTCTTTTGTAAGTTTTTGACTTGAATCATTTTGGACTCATCCTCTTCTCAAGTTTGTTAGCCAGCTTTACCAGAGGGATTAATAGCAAGAGATATAAAAGCGTAGCACCAATTAATGGCGTTGGATTGGCTTTCCAGGCTTGTATCTGTTGAGCTTGCTTTAATAACTCTGGAAGGGCAATAACAGACGCAAGGGAAGTATCCTTTAACACATTGATTGAATTATTCGTTAACGGCGGAATAACGATTTTTAACGCTTGGGGTAATATAATAAACCGCATTGCTTGGAAATAATTCATCCCAATACTTCTTGCAGCTTCCATTTGTCCTTTAGGAGTTGCTTCTATCCCACTCCGGAAAATTTCCGCAACGTATGCTGAACTAATCATAGTAAAGGTTAAAATCCCTGCTGGATATGGTTTTAGGGTTATTCCTAAATATGGAAGTGCGTAGTAAACAAATACTAATAATACAAGTAATGGCATAGCCCTCATAAAATCTAAGTATATGACAATAAAAAAATTCAGAAGTTTAACATTCAATGTTCGTAAAACCGCTAAGATAAGTCCTAAAATAATCCCAAATACAATGCTGAAGAATGATAATTTAATTGTTACCCATAGGCCCTGTATCAGAAGTGGCATTGACTCTTTTAGTATTGGCCAGTTAAAAAAGGCATGTATCAATTCATCCATCTATCTAGATCCCCCTAATAGTCGAGATAAGGGGAAAAATCCCTTATCTCAATTTTCAATCATTCTGGTACCGGAAGAATTGTTACGGTTGAACTATCTTCAGAAGGAGCTTCTCCAAACCACTTTTCATAAATTTTTGCCATAGTTCCATCCTTTTTCATTTCATCCATTACTCTATTAAACTCCACACCAAGAGTGTCACCTTTCCTAAAGGCTAAACCGTATTTCTCATTAGTTATTATTCTTTCTACAACTTTTAGTTTTTCTTTATCCTTTGTGTAATATAGTGATGCAGGAATATCGGATACTTCCCCATCAATACGTCCAGCTTCTAAATCCATCATGGCATCCTGAAGGCTATTATAGAGTTTTATTTCACTAAATTTATATTCGTCTTTGTGATCTTGAACCCATTGGTCGCCTGTTGTGCCACTTTCTACACCAATCACTTTCCCCTTCATATCTTCCATACTTTCTATTCCCGAACCAGTTTTTGTGGTTAGTGATTGATCAGAATCATAATAAGGGGAAGTAAAATCCATTTCTTTTATACGGTCTGGTTTAATTGTAATTCCTGCTGCAGCTACCTCAAACTTTTGTGCCAATAGACCAGCAAACAGTCCGGTCCAAGGAGTTGCAATCCATTCAGGTTCTTTATCCAAACGCTTAATGGCTTCAGAGATGATATCAACCTCAACCCCAACCAGATTATTTCCCTCCTTAAATTCCCACGGAACATATCCTACATTTAGCCCTACTCGAATTACTCTTTTGTTCTCACCTTTTGATTTCTTTCCATCAGAATTTGAAACTTCTTGAGAGGATTGACCGCCACCACACGCAGCAAGAATTAGAAATACAATAGTAATCATAAAAACAATTAAACTTTTAGATTTTACTTTTCCCATTGAGACTCCTCCTATTATTCATTCTATAAAGCCTTTACCATACCTCCATCAATTAAGAGAGAAGAACCATTCATATAAGAAGCTACATCTGACGCTAAAAACGCTACTACCCTGCCGTATTCCTCTGTTTTTCCATATCTGCCAAGCGGAATCGCATTTTCAGACTGTAGTCTAACCTGCTCCACTGAGATACCAAGTTTCTTAGCCTTAATTTTGTCGAGTTCTTCGATTCTTTCAGTAAAAATCCTTCCAGGAGAGACAGTGTTTACGAGAATGTTATATTCACCAAACTCAATGGAAAGGGATTTTGATAATCCTAATACACCAGCTCTAAAAGTATTCGAAAGAAGTAAGTTAGGAATAGGCTGTTTAACAGATGATGATGCAAAGTTAATGATTTTTCCATATCTTTTTTCTTTCATAATCGGCAGCACTTCTCTAATAAAACGAATATAACTTAATAGGTTCAATTCAAATGCCCGATACCAATTCTCATCTGAAAGTTTTTCAAAGTCACCAGCTGGGGGCCCACCTGCATTATTGATTAAAATATCAATAGTGCCAAATTCTGAAAGTGTCCTTGATATAGCTTGTTTAATCTCATTTTCATTTGTTATATCACACACGACATAGTCTATTTTCCCTTTTGCTACTTCTCTTATTTCCGCCACAGTTTTCATGAGTTCTTCTACATTCCGACTTGAAATCATAACATTTGCGCCTTCTTCTGCTAATGCGAGTGCCGTTGCTTTTCCTAGCCCTTTGCTTGCTGCGGCAACAAATGCCACCTTACCATTAAGACCTAAATCCATTTGAAGGAATCTCCTTTATTCGAAATTATTTTAAAAATAGCGTAGATAACTAACTGCTTACAGTCGTTAAACCCACGTAGTTAATTAATTCTTTAACCTCATCAAGTGTCCTATCATCCACTGCCGCACCAGGAAAACGAACATGCGCTGATTTTATGGCATCTCTCATTTTAAAAATTTCTTTACGAATGGTCACACCGCCAATACCTAATTGGGCTTCAAAACGAATTAGTGGTAAATAGTGATAAAAGTAGTCTCTAGCCCCAGACTTATCTCCGTTTGAGAACTTTTCAAACGTTTTAACGAGAACCTCAGGGTACGCAAAACCAGTCATAATTCCAATGGCACCACGATCTAATTCTTCATAGAAGTACATTCCACCAAGACCGCCAAAGATTCCCAAGTTATCCCCAGTTAGCTCAAGGATTTTTGACGTTTTAACGGTAGTAGGAGCCTCTTCAAGCTTTACATATTGGCAATTAGGAATTTCTTTATTTAATTTGGCCAAAAATTTGGGTGACATAATGACTCCTGTTGTAACAGGTTCATCTTGGATAACGATAGGAATTGAAATTTGTTTCGCTATTTCTTCATAATGCCTAAAAAGCATGTCTTCATTCTTCAATCCGGCTGGTGCAGCAATCATAACTGCTGCTGCTCCTGCTTCTTCCGCCCTTTTCGCAAGCATTGCACATACATTTGTTCCTCGTGAAGTACAGCCGACCACTACCGGTACTCTTCCTTTTGTTTCTTCCATGACAATGTCTGTTACTCTTAATCTTTCATTTTCGGTAAGCTTATGTGATTCACCCATGATTCCTAGAATGGTCATTCCGTGAACCCCTGAATCAATATAAAAGTTGGTCAGCTTTCTTAGGCTAGCTTCATCTATATTTCCGCAGTCGTCAAAGGGTGTTAAGGTAATGGTACATACTCCAGTTAATTTTGTAGTCATTGTAAATCCTCCCCTTATTGTTTTTATTTAGAAGGTGTCAGCAATTTCCCTTCCCCTGGTTTTCCCATAACTTCACCATTTTTCATAATGGTTGTTCCACGCAAAATTGTTCTAACAGGCTTCCCTTTGATAACAAAGCCTTCGAATAGCTTTGCAGTCCCCTTTGATTTTGTATACATATCCTGTGCCCTTATAACCCATTCCTGATTCATATCGATAAAAACAAAATCAGCATCTTTTCCAATTTCAATTTTTCCTTTTTGTTTCATTCGGTAAATTCGAGCAACGTTTTCTGCCATCAAAGCCGAAAGTTGTTCTAATCTTAGTTTCCCTTTGGATACCTCATTAAGCATTAGAGGCAGTAACGTATCCAAACCAGGATGACCTGGGGGGCAATCAAAAATATTCTCGTTGCCTCTCTCTTTTTCTTCTAATAAAAACGGTGAATGGTCACTAACAACCATGTCAATGGTGCCGTCTAAAACATATTTCCAAAGTCTTTCTTGGGTTTTCTTTGAACGTAGAGGAGGATTCATTTTAGCAAATGCACCACACCTATCCATATCACTAGAATCTAATACTAGATATTGTGGACAGGTTTCAATACTGATGGAAACTCCCAGGGTTCTATAGTATTTAGCTAAAGCTACAGCTCGATCTGTACTCATATGTACAAGTTGAACCTTAGCGCCCGTATCCTCAGCCATGGCTAGTAATTTTGCCACTGCTACAATCTCACAAATTTCCGGTCTAGAATCAATATGAGCCATTGGATCTAAGCGGCCCTTTGCCTTTATTCTTCCTTCAAATAGATTTAATAGAGTATTATCTTCTAAGTGAAAAAGAGCCGGGATATCTGTTTTTGCTGCGTTCTCCAGTATTCGGTATAAATATCCATCGTCCTTTGCGTTTAACCCTTTAAATTCACTTTCTCGGCCTGGGGGTGAAGCGGGTAAAAATGTCTTAAATCCCATAATTCCTGCTTCTGCCAAACTTTCCATTTCATCTAAGTTGTCAAACCCGGCTCCACCATAAAAGCCGTAGTCTACTACCGCTTTATGTTTTACTGCTTCAATTCTATTTTTTAGATTATCCACGTTGTGAACCGATGGATTCGAAATTGGGTGTTCAACAATAGATGTAATTCCACCTGCTGCACAAGCCTTTGTTCCCGATTCAAAGTCTTCCCGTTCATTGATTGAAGGATCTCGTAAATGAAGATGCGGTTCAATTACGCCTGTCATGACATACAGGCCTTGAGCATCAATCAGTTCATCACAAGGTGGTACATAAGAATAGTCGGTCAAGGCAACAATCTTACCATTATTCACATGTATATTTACCTGGAATACTCCATCACTTCTAACAATGGTTCCATTCTTTATAACTAAATCAATACGGGTCAATACTCCTGCAACTCCTTTTCCTATTATTTTTTTCAATTTTTTCTTTAATGGATGCAAATGCTCTCTGAATGTTCTCTTCAGATGTAGCGAAAGAGAATCGAATATAACCTGGACTTCCAAAGGCAGCACCTGGTATTGCAGCTACCCCGCATTCTTCAAGTAACCATTGTGCAACCTCCACACAGCTTTGTTTCCCTAAGGGTTTTAACCATCCGGATATATCAGGGAATATGTAAAAGGCACCTTTTGGTACACACAGCCTGGTATCCATTATGTCATTGATAAGTTCACACATTAAGTCCCTTCTTTTTTTGTACCTTTCCTTCATTTGGATAACAGAAGATTCAGGTCCTTCAAGCGCAGCTATAGCTGCCATTTGTGAAATGGATGATGGATTTGATGTCGAGTGACTTTGAAAAGATGTAATGGTGTTTGCTAGATCTCTAGTTGTGGCAATATATCCAATTCTCCAACCGGTCATAGCATATGCCTTCGATACTCCATTAACGGTAATAGTACGGTTGAATAATTCATTCGAAAGTGAAGCAATACTAGTATGTTTGTCATCAAATATTAATTTTTCATAAATTTCGTCTGAAACTATATACAAGTCATGTTTAATTGCAATGTTACCAATTTCCATTAATTCTTCTTTGCTGTATACACTACCAGTCGGATTTGATGGAGAATTTAGGAGGATTATTTTTGTTTTAGGGGTTATAACTTCTCTAATTTGTTCAGGTTTCATTTTAAATTGATTTATTGTATTTGTTTTTATAATGACAGGGTTCCCGGCTGCAAGTTTAATCATCTCCGGATAACTAACCCAATACGGGCTTTGTATAATTACCTCATCGCCTGGATTAAGCAGCGCTTGAAAAATATTGTATAATGAGTGTTTTGCGCCATTACTAACCACGATTTCATAAGGGCTATACGCCATATGATTATCTCTTTTTAATTTATCGGAAATAGATTTTCGTAATTGAAAAAAACCTTGATTCTCTGTATATCTAGTAATTCCTTCGTCTATTGCCTTCTTTGCTGCCTCCTTTATATAATCAGGAGTCTCAAAATCTGGTTCACCAATCGATAAATTAATAATCGATTTTCCTTCTTTTATTAATTCCTTTGTAAGAGTATTTAATGTACTAGTAGCTGAAGGAGTTATACTGCTAAGCTTAACCGAATAATTCATAAATTCCTCCTAAATCAAGGTTTTTAATACTTCTATGGTTTTTTCGATATCTCCTTCGTTGTTATATCCGTGAAAAGCAAATCGTACGCCCCTTCCTCGAGCAGCTGAGATAATATTTTTCTGTCTTAAATCATTCTCAGTTTTCAATGGATCCTGAAACTCAATAGCAACCATAGGACCCCTTTTTAATGGATTAAGAGGTGTTCTAACATTTAAACCTAATTTTCTAGTTTCTTCTATAAAATACGTAGTTAAAGTTTGAACTCGTTTTGTAATCGCTTCCAATCCAACATTTAAAATAAGATTGATACCTGCATTGGATGCATATATACAAGGAACAGCTCTTGTCCCTGATTCAAAACGTTGTGTTCCACTCGCAAATCTCAAAGAATATTCTGGGTGAAAAAAATTAGGCTCTTCTTGAGAATGCCACCCAATTATAGAAGGATTCAACCGATCCGAAATTTCCCTTTTAGCATATAAAAAAACAGAACCAGGAGTACCTAATAGGTACTTAGAGCAACCCCCAATCCAAAAATCAACATTTAAAGCTTTGACATCAATAGGCTCTACACCAACTGCTTGATATGAGTCCACTAAAACCATTGCCCCTTTTTTATGCGCAACTTCAATGATTGGTTCGATATCCAGCTTACAACCATTCTCATAATTCACATGGGTGACTGAAACTAAGAGAGTTGTTTCATCAATGGCTTCCTCAAACTGATTAATACTTATTTCGTTTTCTTCATTGCTTCGAAGGAATACCACCTCAATATTTTCTAGGTCTCTTTGTGCTATCCACTGTTGTCCAATACCTGCAAATTCAATATCTGTTGTAACAATTTTTTTCCTTTCTTTCGAAAAAGGCATGGAGCTGATTAAACTGCCAAGTAGAACTGAGGCAGAGAAGGAGTGTGCCAATTCGGAGATTTCACAGTTCAATAGTTCGGCCATCCTAGTTTTTAGGATTTCGTATTCAATTTTCCATTGCTGATTCCAACATTGACCATGCTCATTCCAATCATCGAGATAACGGATTAACCGATTTCTTACCTGCGTTGCTTGCGCTCCATGAGCGCAGGTAGCAAGATATACTTGATTCTCTAATATTGGGAAACTATATCTAAATTGATTTATTCTCATGTGTGTTTCACCTCTCTTTGTCCATCTTAATAAGTTCATCATAGTCAGTTGCAACGTCAAGTAAGTGTTCACGCATTAACTTCCCTGCCATTTCGCTGTCCTTTATTTTAATTGCATAGTAAATCTTTTCATGGTACCTCAAACTTTTTTCTTTATCCTCTGATTTTAATAACTCTTTTCTAACCGAAATAAGTAAGTCCGATATTGACTCGTATACATTCTTTAGAACATTATTACTTGCACCCTCTACAATGGATTGATGAAATAACAAATCTGATTCTAGTGAAGATCCGTTTTGATGTATTATTTCTTTATGCATTTTTATTGCTTTTTCCATTTTTAATAGGTCTTCCTCGGTTGCAATTAGTGCAGTCCTTGCGCATGCCCCTACTTCAATCATTAACCGAAAATCAAGTAAATCTTTTGAGACCTTTTCATCTAATAGTGCAGAAACAACATTTGTATCAACCAAATTATGCACTTGAGTTTGTTTAACAAACACACCTATACCCATACGTTTCTCTAAAATATTCATATCTTCCAATGTATTTAAGGATTCTCTTACTGAAGATCTACCAACTTCCAATAACTCCATTAACTCTCTCTCAGATGGTAGCTTATCACCGATATTATAGTTGCCTTCTTTTATATTCGTTAAAATAAACTCAGTCACAATTGTGCTTACTCGTTTTGTCATTATTTCACCTTCAATCCATTTACAGAGTGATATCAGACATGGGATACCTGTCTGACAGATATATTGATTTTTTTTAATATACTAAAGCCAAATAAAATTGTCAATATATTTTGAATATTTTGTTCTACTTTTTTTGAAAAAATGCATATTTAAATGAAACTTCGAATACTCTTTGCACAATCAAGCAAGTCTAGGGCCACATTGCACTTAAAATGACCGATCATAAAAAGACAAGGGAAATAGGTAAAAGTAATTGGTCTGAATATTATGACACCATATTTGAACACTAGTGATAGAATAGAATGAAAAGATAATATAGGAAGGAAGTATTTTATATGATAAAGAAAATTGAACATACAGCTATTATTGTAAAAAACATGGAGGAATCCATAAATTATTATTCAAATATTTTGGGTTTTAAGGTTAGGGAAAGGGGGAGTAATGAGAGAAGAGAGATGACCTTTATTTATCTTGAAAACAATCCAAGCTTCGAGATTGAATTAATTCGTGACTTAGAACAGCACACTAAATATTCACCTAAAGGAATAGTAAACCATCTAGCTTTCGCGGTTGACAATATGGAAGACTCAATTAAGTATTTTACTAGAAAAGGATTAATTTTCATTAATAGCTCTCCTAATGTTGCTATCGATGGTGCAAAAACAATTTTTTTCGAAGGACCTAATGGAGAATTACTTCAACTTGTAGAGAGAGCCGGATAGCTATTCCCCTGTAAATGGGTAGAGCAGGGAATTCTCTGATTTTACAATTCTCGACATATATCGGGTGGTGACAGGGACCAGGACTTAACTTACCTAAGTGGAAGCCTTTTGAGCGAACGCTGCTAAAATACTCTGATTCTACAATTCTCGACATATATCGGGTGGTGACAGTGAATTGCGCCCATAATAGTTGACACGAATAATTCCGGAAATCTATGACCATAATTGTCA
>NZ_LDNB01000010.1 GCF_001026695.1 Neobacillus vireti | reverse complement strand
ATAGGTCAGAGGTGGAAGCATGGCGACATGTGGAGCTGACTGATACTAATCGTTCGAGGACTTAACCAATACGAAAAGCGAAGGCGACTGTTCAACTTCGACAGACGTTGGAGAGCCGGCACTGCAAATCCTGGTTTTGGATTTGTAGGGACGGATCGAAACGGCCGAGAAGTTAGGAGCCGGAGCTGGACAATGATTATTCGTTTTTACCAACACTTCTTCTGCATTATCTAGTTTTGAGGGAATGAAACCTCAAAGTTTATATAGTCTGGCAGTAATGGCGAGAAGGTCACACCCGTTCCCATACCGAACACGGAAGTTAAGCTTCTCAGCGCCGATGGTAGTTGGGGCAGGCGCCCCTGTGAGAGTAGGACGCTGCCAGGCTGTACATATAGATGGAGGATTAGCTCAGCTGGGAGAGCATCTGCCTTACAAGCAGAGGGTCGGCGGTTCGATCCCGTCATCCTCCACCATAATTGAATTATATATATGGCGGTGTAGCTCAGCTGGCTAGAGCGTACGGTTCATACCCGTAAGGTCGGGGGTTCGATCCCCTCCGCCGCTACCAAAATTCGTTTATATTCTTTTTGAAAAAAATGGAGGAATACCCAAGTCTGGCTGAAGGGATCGGTCTTGAAAACCGACAGGCGGGTCATACCGCGCGGGGGTTCGAATCCCTCTTCCTCCTCCATATTTAATTTTTATTGTCGCGGAGCAGTCTGGTAGCTCGTCGGGCTCATAACCCGAAGGTCGCAGGTTCAAATCCTGTCCCCGCAATATAGTCCGGCCGGCATTAAGGCAAAAAATTTTCAGAAAACAGCGTAAAACCCTATCTTTAGATATGGAGTTTTACGCTGTTTTTTTATTTTTAAAGAGAGCGAATACTTTGTATTCTATCAACCAATTTGAGTTAACGGGAACGAAAAGTGATTTGCGGTGAGTCCGCAAAACTTTGCGGGGATGGCTTCATTATTTGCGGGTAACGAAGTCTTCTTCTGAAATATGATAAGTTCATATCAATCAATTGGAAAGGAGACTTTATTTTGAAGTCAAATGTAAGAAATATTGTTGCTGGAGTGCTTTTAGCGCTGTTGACCATTAGAACGTTCATCACGTTTACATCGCCCATTTCTTATCAACTATTTGCTCTCTTTCTCGCTTATACCGCTTGTGTTTATTTAGGTGCCGCATTGTCAGATTCAAGAATTACTTGGATATCGATTGAATTTGCGGTGTCATTTATATTTTTAAATTGTGCTTTGTTGGGATTATTGTATTCGCCAATTTGGATTGGTCTGGGTTTTATCCTGCACGGAATATGGGATATGCTCCACCACCCAAAAATAATTAAAACGAGCGTTGTAAAGTGGTTCCCTCCCATATGTGCCGTATTTGATTTTATCGTTGCTGTTTTTATAGTGAGGTTTTATTAAAGGAGGTCAAGTAAAAATTGTTGATCAACTTTAGATACAAATTGCGAAGGAGTTAAACTTACAGGGGGCAAGAGTTGAAGAACTAGCTGCAATTTTAGTGACTTTTTTTATTGTGCTAAAGGTTCAGGTTACATTACTCTCTAAAATCAAACTGTTTCGGTCTACATCGAACCTCTTCTGTAAATATATTTCTTCTCCTTGGACAAACTTATTTTGTAGATTTAATCAAGGAGGAATGAAATATGGTAAACGATATTAAACAGGAAATGGAACGTATTTGGGCTGAAACGTGTGATTCATGGGAAAACTGTACCGAGGAAAACATTCAGTCTTTCTTAGCACAATGCCTAGAAAAGAGCATAGATCCACAATATTGTATGAGTTGGGTAGAGCAACATAGCAACCAAATCCCTAATTGGTCAGCCGTTTCTAAGGTATCTCTTGATTGGGTAAATGAACACACTTCAACTGGTTCGCCTATTAACGGAAATGAACCTCAGTAACAAGGAGAGAAATACTCTCCTCTTTTGATTGGTTTTCAAAATTCCTTTACCGTGTTTATAAATTGTTATTTCTAGTTTAGAAATATATTAAATTGACAATTCGGGAAATTTAAACTATTATCACTTTAGTTAATTAAATAATTTGATTGTAGATTTTTCTTCTTATCCAGAGAGGTGGAGGGACTGGCCCTTTGAAGCCTCGGCAGCAGGTTCTTATGAATACTGTGCCAATTCCATCAAGCACATCGCTTGAAAGATGAGAAGAGGGTAATAAAACTCTCTTCTTAGGAAGGGAGTTTTTAATTTATATATAAATCCAACTTAAATAATAGGAAAACTATAGATTTAGAATAGTAGAGGAGAGAATACAAATGAAATATGGCTATTGGTTACCGATTTTTGGAGGCTGGTTACGTAATGTGGAGAATGAAAATATGCCGCCTACCTTTAATTATGCAAAGAAAGTAATCCAATCTGCTGAAAAATGGGGATACTCGACTACCTTAATAGCTGAATTATATTTAAATGATATTAAAGGACCGGAGCATGACTCGCTTGAAGCTTGGTCTACAGCAGCAGCCCTTGCAGCAGTGACGGAAAAAATTGAAATTATGACTGCGATTCGCCCTGGTTTTCATAATCCTGCTGTAGCGGCCAAAATGGCAGCAAATATTGATCAAATCAGTACCGGACGTTTTACTCTTAACGTTGTTTCTGCTTGGTGGGCTGAAGAAGCACGTCAATATGGTGGCATTTTTACAGAACATGATGAGCGTTACGCTCGTACCGAAGAGTTTATTGATGTACTAAAAGGTTTATGGACAGAAGAAACCTTCAATTATTCTGGTCAATTTTACGAATTAAAGGATGCGAAGCTTGCACCGAAACCTATTCAAAGACCAAACCCGATTCTTTATGCAGGCGGTGAAAGTGAAAAAGGTAAGCAAACCATAGCAGAAAAATGTGATGCTTATGTTATGCACGGTGGTACAGTGGAAGAAATTGATCGAAAAATAACCGATATGAGGGCACGCCGTGAACAAACTGGCAATGCGCCATTTAGTTCATTTGGTATGGCTGTTTATGTTATTTGCCGTGATACAGAAGAAGAGGCTCTGGCTGAGCTTGCAAAAATAACGACTGTGAAAGACACTAGTGGATACGCTGGCTTTAAAGATTTCACTACTAAATCACATTTAGAGCAACAAATCCAATTACAGGATTACTCTGTATCCAATCGCGGCCTACGACCGAATTTAGTAGGAACACCTGAGCAAATTGCAGATCGAATTTTACAATATGAAGAAGCTGGGTTAGACTTATTGTTATTGCAATTTTCACCTCAATTAGAGGAAATGGAACGCTTTGCAAAGCAGGTTATGCCATTGGTTGAACAAAAACGTAGTTTAATAAAGAACTAAAGAGGAGGCATAATGATGTGCAAGGTATATGTGATACATGAAAATAGTGAGTGGACAGTCCATTTAACAAAAAGGTTAGCGGAGCTTGGTGTTCCTTATGAAGAATGGCATTTGGACGAAGGAACGCTAGATTTATCAAAGGAGCCGCCAGAAGGAATCTTCTATAGCCGAATGAGTGCATCTTCTCATACACGTGATCATCGTTTTGCAGCTGAATTCACTGGGCAAGTATTGGCTTGGCTTGAAGCACATGGACGTACGTTGTTAAATGGAACGAGTGCTCTAAGGCTAGAGGTTAGTAAAGTTTTACAATATTTAGAGTTAAACAAGTATGGTGTTAAGACTCCAAAAACGATTGCAGCGGTTGGAAAACAAAACATTTTACAGGCAGCTAAAAGCTTTGAAGGACAGTCCTTTATTACGAAGCATAACCGTGCCGGTAAAGGCTTAGGTGTTCAATTATTCCATAGTCTAGAAGCTCTAAAAGCTTATGTGGAAGGACCTGCTTTCGAAGAACCTGTCGATGGAATTACCCTTATTCAAGAATATATTCAATCTCCTGAAAGCTACATAACCCGTTGTGAGTTTGTAGGAGGAAACTTTGTTTATGCCGTTAAGGTTGATACTTCGGAAGGCTTTGAACTTTGCCCAGCGGACGCATGC
Organism: Neobacillus vireti; assembly: GCF_001026695.1. Lineage (GTDB taxonomy): Bacteria > Bacillota > Bacilli > Bacillales > Cytobacillaceae > Neobacillus > Neobacillus vireti. Next base: position 430,839 of record NZ_LDNB01000010.1, on the reverse strand, counting down.
CAAATTGGCGATTTATTCTGCCCGGTAGGAGAAGAAGTAGAAGAGAAGCCAAAGTTTCAAATCATTGAAGGTTTTGAGGACGAAATTTTAGAAAAATATAAACAGGTTCTAGCTGGTAATAAGATTCAAGTTGCTGGAATAGAGTTCATCAAAAATGCTGAAGGTGAAATTTTTACTTACGATATTAATACAAACACAAACTATAATTCTGATGCAGAAGCAGAAGCTGGAAAATACGGAATGCTCGAGGTAGCTTTATTATTAAAGAAGACATTAGAAGAAAAATACGCAACAACAGCAACGGCTTAATTTAGTGAAGTAACGAGAATTTCCTTGAAATTACCTGATTTTGAAAGGGGTAGTTGAAAGTCTTCTTGATTTAATTAAAAAAGAAGAAAACCCTATAATGTTAAGCTTATACCTTTTTCTGAATTATATCTAAAAGGAGTTTGATCGTCTAATAGGCGGTCATTTTTTTTGCATTAATGGCAGGATAATTCGTTAAAGGAATACTACTTTGTTATATAGAATTAATGATGAAAGAAGAATTAGGAGGATATTATGGATAATCAATTCAGAAAATTTCTTGAAGCTTATTTAGATGCTTGGCGTTCTTCCTCATTAACAGAAATGAGTGATTTAATATCAAATAATTACAAGGGAAGAGAAATTACAGGAGGAGAGATTGTTGATTTTGAGTTTGAAGAATCAATACTTGGTTGGGAACAAGGGTTTAATTTTGTTAAAGAAAATAACGCCCAATGGGCATTAAATGAAATTTCTATTATTCCATTAAAAGCTGATGAAATGTTGGTAATAATATCTGCAACTATTCTCATACAAGGTGAGGGTCTAAATTCTGCAAATTTATTTTTCCAGACCTTTAAAAAAGATAGTTCTAATGATTGGAAATTGATAAGAAGTTATATAGAAGCAGGAATTCCAATAGAGAATATAAAGAGAATGCAATTATGAAAAAAAGGCTTTTTATTATGCAACTAAAGACATTCGCTTGTTTTCATTTTTAGAAGTTGTTTAAGCAAAACCGTTGATTTTGTCGAATACTATGATGGTTGTCCAATCTCCCCTTGTCTTAAGGTATATATATACAATGTGAAGGTTTTTTTCCTTCCAATATTCCTATTTAAAGAGGTGTTATCATGGAAGAAATTAGACACGAACGTAGAGAAAGAAACCCGTTTGCTTTGATCGTGGTTTTGTTCATTCTACTGATCATTGTCGGAGCTTCTTTTATGAGCGGCTACTAATATAATATAGACAGCTATTAAGTGGGAAAGGACAGGCTTGGTTTACTTGTCCTTTTTTTCGGATAGATTTTGAAATGAAAGGAATAATTAAGGGATCCGTTTTGAGGTGATTTTAAAAAAAATGTACCGAATTGACACTCGTTTTGACATAGTAATTTGTATATAAAAAAAGCATAACTCGCCAGTAATGGCGAGTTTTCTTAGTTATTGAAATCCGAAACTTCTTCAACTAAAACTACCTTATCCCTACTCTCTCTCTTTTTCAAATCTTTCATAATCAATGATGCTGCATTTCAGCGATCTTCATTTGTTTAGCCTGTTTCATTCTAAGCATTGGCAGCATCGCTAATGCTCCAATGGTGAATAAAGCTGCAGCGATTAGGTACATGACGGTTAGTGGGAATTGCTCTTTTAGGATCCCGACTAAACTCATGTTCAAGACCATTCCCCCCATGAAGAGCGGGTTCAAGATACCGTTTACCCGGCCCACAAACGATTCCTCCGCATGAGTAAGAATTAATGTATTACATGCGATATGGATGAGTGGCACCATCATCCCTGAGATAAATTGGGCTAATAATGCAACCCATATCAGCTGTACTGAGCCCATCACTGCTACAGAGACGGCACTTGAGATAAAGCCCGCCAAAAGCATATTCTGCGGTGACGTTTTTTTTGAGAGGGTCATCGCGACAACTCCTCCAAGTATCATCCCCACACCATTTACCGCCGTAAACCATTGCAGGTTCTGCGCAGTTAAACCGAGATGTTCTGTTACCAAAAAGATCCCAAGCGGATTCACAAGCCCGAGCCCCATACCTGCTGCAAGGAAAAAACCACCCATATAGACAAAAAGCTTATTAGAAATGACGTAACGAAGGCCCATTTTCATATCCGACGACAAATTCGTAGCAGTTTTTGTTACCTCTGCCTTTCTATCAGGAGGCAGGAAGGTTAGTACCAGGGCGGATAGCAGGAAACAAGTTCCCATAATGGCTATAGCAACGGTGATTCCGAATCGGTAGAAAATGAGAGTGCCAATCATTGGACCTAAGATCATAAAAACTGCCTGAATGGTTTGGTTCATCGACATCCCCAGCTGAATAAGTGATTCTGGTACGTGAAGCTTAAACAGCTTCATCGAAGAGGGCTGTGAGAACTGAGATAATATGGAAGAAACTAGTGTTGCGAAGAAGATTGCTTTCCATCCACTGAATATGAGTGCCAACAAGACGATGAAAACGGATAGAGCACTAAGCAGATCACAAAGTACCATTGTCATTTTTGGTCTCCATCTGTCAGCAAAAGTTCCGCCAATAAAGGAGAATAGAAAAATCGGTCCAAATTCAGCTACAGAAATCATCGAGATTGCAATCGGATCCTTGTTTGTCTGTTCCGTAACAAAGAGCAAGATGGCAAAATTCCTCACCCAGATTCCAAGCTGCAGAAAGAGCCCGGATAGCAAAATAGATTGAACAAAGCGATTGGCAAACAGTGTCCTCATGGTAGGAGCCTGCGCCTGAGTGTGATTAGACATATCGTAACAACACCTTTCATTTAGTATAATCACATCATACGACAGAGCAAGAAACACTAATCCGCAAAGATTACAAGCAAACGCCGCAAAGATTACGAGGAATCCCGAAGAAAGAAAAATTCTCCACTTGAAACCACAATATAAATTCCTGAAGAAGAATTGAAATAGAGTTTGAGCCTCCGCCATTAGGCGGTTTTTTTGTGTGGAAAAATTCGGGGCCTTACAAAAAAAGTTGCGGTATTACCCGAAAACTCTGCGGATTAGATACAAAAAGTATGCGGTTTTTAGGCAATAAAAACACCGTAAAATGAAATCATCTTAGAAATCGCACTCAGAAAAGTATTTACTGTCGTGAAACCCGACTTTACTGTCGTGAAACCCGACTTTACTGGCGAATAACCACTGTTTACTGGCGACTAATCCACTTTTCATGCGAATCTACAACTTTTTATTAGGAGAGGAGTTTACTAAAATGAAAGATTTTAAGCTATTTCTACCATATGTAAAACGAGTAAGCAGATTGTATTTGATCGGATTTGTTGGCAGCCTGTTTCGATTCCTGATTCCACTGTTTGTTCCGTTGATCTTGAAATACATTTTTGACCAACTTCTTCAAAATGAGGCATTGACCCGTGCTGAAATGCTTGAACAACTTTTCTACATTGCCGCAGGCATGCTTGTGGTCTTTATTTTTATTCGAACACCGATGGAGTATGTTAGGCAATTTTGTATTCATAAAGCCAATAACCAGATCATCAAAAGGCTTCGGAAGGATGCCTTTAAAAAAGTGCATACTTTGGATGCAAAGTATTTTGTCGAAAATAAAAGCGGTGAAATTGGAACTCGCTTTTTCGATGATATTGAAAAGGTTAAAGGTTTTTTGACCGCTGTGTTTGGGAACATCTTGATTGAAATGATTGTGCTGCTGTTTGTCGTCGTTGTTATGCTAACGCTCAATGTAAAATTGACCCTCCTTGCTGTAGCGCTAGTCGGTTTTCAATTTGTGCTGGCACATTTTTTATCAAAACGGTTTAAGAAATCAACCCGGAGCATGATGGGTTACCGATCTGTTATGAGCGGGTTTATTTTTGAAAAAATACAAGGTGCTTTTCTCTCAAAATTGTTTGCTTCAGAAAAGCGTGACAAAGAACAACTGGATAAGCACCTAACCTATTTTGATCAGTTAACAGATAAGCATGCGAAGGTAAATGCACTCATGTTAGCGTTAGTTAACGTGCTCAGTGATATGACCCCTTTTATTGTGGCGATCATTGCCAGTCTTTTTGTCATAGATGGCAGTTTAACAATGGGCAGTTTAATCGCATTTTTTGCGTATGTGGATAAAATGCGAAGTCCTGTGGCAGCTTTAGTCAATGCATTTCCTGCTATCACGGAAGGGAGTGTTTCCTTGCAAAGGATTTTTGACTTCTTCCGTACTCCATCGACGATTAAAGAAAAAACGAACCCTGTGGAATTAAAGAATTTTACTCATTCGATTAAGTTAAATAACGTGTCTTTTTCTTACGATGGAAAAAACAAGATTATTAACAACGTTTCTTTAACCCTAGAAAAAGGGAAGACGTATGCGTTTGTCGGCGAGAGCGGGGGCGGAAAGAGCACCATTCTCCAGCTTTTGCTAAGGATGTATGATGTGACAAATGGTGAAGTGTTAATTGATGGTGTGAATATCAGAGATTACTCATTAGCCAGCCTCAGAGACCATATGGGGATAGTTACGCAGGATAACTTCTTATATAGCACTTCGATTAAAGATAATATTAAAATGGCAAAGCTTAATGCGACGGACGAGGAAATAATCTCTGCTGCCAAAAAGGCATTCGCCCATGATTTTATTTCAGCGTTACCTACTAGCTATGATACAGAAATAGGCGAGAGAGGGATCAAGCTTTCAGGTGGACAAAAGCAGCGTATCGCCCTTTCCCGTGTATTCTTGAAGGATCCGTCTTTAATTATTTTAGACGAAGCAACCAGCGCACTCGATAATGAAAGTGAGAAATTGGTCCAAGAGTCGATCAATCAATTTGATAGTGATAAAACCATCATAATGATTGCACACCGGCTTTCTACGATTTTGAATGCTGATACGATTTTTGTCGTGAAAAATGGCGAAATCGTTGAAAGTGGAAGCCACCAAAGCCTGTTAAACCGAAACGGTTATTATAAAGATCTCTACTCGAAACAAAATATGCCGAGTGTGGAGCAATTGAAATTGGCGGCAGGATCATAAGATTGCAGGGGATTCAATGAAGGGGGCACCATCACTATCGGAAGGTGCCCCCTTGCTATTTTCTCTTTAGTACAAGCATTTATTTAATCGCCTTACTCACTTTTAGCTTTTTCCCTTTAATGGTTGCATTCTCCATCGCTTGTAAGACAAGTGAGCCCTTACCATTAAGAATATCAACATAGGACATTTGGTCCAGGATGGTGATTATGCCGATATCTTCTGCGGAAACTCCTGGAATCTTTGCGATTGTTCCAACAAAATCAACCGCGCGGATCTTCTTCTTTTTCCCGCCGCTGAAGTGGAGTTTAATGATGCCTTGGTTGATCCGCGCTGTTTTATTATTTCTCACCACACGCCTACCGCCGATTTTTTCTGCGAAGGCATCCTTCCCACTTGCAACTTCTTGTTGACTAGGAGCTTCTGTTTTAGGGATCTCAAAGCCAATGTACCTTTCAATCGCCCGAACGAACTTTCCTTCGTAAGGTGTCGCGAAGGTAATTGCTTTTCCTTTATTGCCGGCACGGCCGGTTCGTCCAGTGCGGTGGACATAGCTCTCTTTTTCCATTGGAACATCATAATTAATGACGAGGGTGACATTATCAATATCAATTCCCCGAGCAGCAACATCGGTGGCGACAAGATAACGGAAATTCCCCAGTTTGAACCCATCCATCACGGCAAACCGATCTTGTTGATCTAAGCCGCCATGAAGTCGTTCACAAGAATAATTGGCTGCTTCCAATTCGGCATACACAGTTTCGACGTGTTCCTTCGTGCGGCAAAAGATCAGGCAGCTGTCCGGGTTTTCAACGACGGTTACATCTTTTAGAAGTGACAGCTTTTCCTCATCTTTTACTTCGATTAATAGATGTTCAATCGTTTCCGTCGTGATTCCGGTCGAGGCAATCTCAATATTAACAGGGTTTTTCATATATTTATGGCAGAGATTTTCGACATCTTTCGGTAATGTCGCAGAAAATACCATTGTTACTCTGTTTGCAGGAAGTTCTTTAATGATCGTTTCTACATCGTCGATGAAACCCATATTCAACATTTCATCCGCTTCATCGATGATTAAATACTTTATTTCGGTTAAATCGAGCGTTCCTCTTTCAATATGGTCAATGACCCGTCCAGGTGTCCCGACGACGACATGCGTTTTTTGCTGCAATTCATCTCTTTGTTTTGAAAAAGGCTCTTTTCCATAAACGGCCATTGCTTTAATTCGTTTGAACCTGCCAATATTGGTGATATCTTCGCGAACTTGAACCGCGAGCTCCCTTGTTGGGGTAAGAATTAATGCTTGTGGTTTCCGTTCCTCCCATTCCACCATTTCACAAATAGGAATGCCAAAGGATGCCGTCTTGCCGCTGCCTGTTTGTGATTTTACCACTAGATCGTTATTCTCCAGTGCTAATGGCAGCACTTCACGCTGAACCTCTGTGGGAGCATCGTATTTTAACACCGCAAGCGCTCTGTTTATTTCATCGCTTAGATTATAAGCCGCAAAACTTTGTTCACTCATGTATTAACCTCATTTTTATTGTATTATCCTACTCACTTATAGGATTTCTCCTAAAGAAATATCATATGCAGAAGCTGAATAGGATTCATTATACAGGAGAATCCAGTTGCATCGGCATTTTTTTTAAAAATTTATTTCCATGACATGGATCATGCCCAGCATATTCCACCTGCTCCTAGCGTTTTTCTCATAAAGTTCACAATTTTGCCATGCTAATAACCTGCGCAAACGAATTTATTTGGTATTCTTAAAGAGAAAATATAATAGTTGGCTCGGAGATTTGGAGAAGGCCATAAAAACAAATGGGAATGTAGATTACGATTCCCGTATGTTTTTATGGCCTTTTTGCGTGGTATTGCGGCGGGAGCAAGGCGAGCGCTACAAAAACGAAACATATTATCCAATCTACGTGGGATTAGGAGGGAAATGCTTTGGGACAAATAATAGAAACAGATGTAGTGGTGATCGGTGGGGGAATGACGGGAGCAGGGGTGCTTCGCGACTTAGCCTTACGAGGAATTAAAGCGATTTTAGTTGAGCAGCAGGACTTGGGACATGGAACTTCCACACGGAATCATGGTTTACTCCATTCTGGAGCACGGTACGCTGTCCGTGATGAAGAAGCGGCCATTGAAAGTTATCGTGAAAACCTAATCTTGAAAAAAACAGTTCCGGGTTCTATCGAGCAAACAGGTGGTTTATTCGTAAAAGTACCTGAAGACGATGAAAGCTATATTCAAAAATGGCTGACAGCTTGTACAAAGGTGGGGATACCTGTCGAAGAAATTCCTGTTGCTCAGGCATTGCAGCAAGAACCATTTTTAACTAGAGATGCTCAAGTAGTGTACCGAGTGCCGGATGGTGCTGTCGATTGCTTTACCATGGTGGTCGATGTGGTGGCGGATGCTGTCAAACATGGGGCACATGCTTTGACCTACCATGAGGTTGTCGATGTAGTTACGGAGCAAAACCGGGTAACAGGTGTACGTGTGCGTGATGGTTTTACCGGAGAGGAAAAGGACATTCTGGCCGAGCTTGTGGTGAATGCATCAGGTCCATGGGGGGCGAAAATCGCTGAGATGGCTGGCATTCCATTAACAATGATTAATAATAAAGGGATGCTAGCTATTTTTAATCATCGCATTAATAAGCAGGTCATTAACCGCCTGCGGATGCCGGGAGATGCGGATATCTTTGTTCCGGCCCATAATGTGACGATTTTCGGTACAACCGGAATAAATGTAGAAGATCCGAATAATTTTTCCCTACACCGTCAAGAGCTCGTGGGAATGTTAGCGGAAGGGAAAAAGCTCATTCCATCGATTAATGAATTGCGTTTGATCCGCGCTTTTAGCGGGAGCCGTCCGCTTTACCAGGAATCTACTGTGTCCGATGCAAGCGGCAGAAATGTTACCCGCGGGATTACCCTATTAGATCATCTCAAACGGGATGGCCTTGACGGACTAGTAACGATTACAGGCGGGAAATTAACCACCTTCCGTTATATGGCGGAAAAAACAGTTGACTTGGTTTGTGAAAAGCTAGGAATTAAGGCTGGCTGTACAACGGACCAGGAAATGGTTCCGCACCGTAAGGCAGAGGAGTTTTTCAAAGATGTGGACCTAGCCCCGGCAGCAAGGCATAAATTGAGCCATTGGGCTGGAACAAAGGCAGCGGAAATCGAATCATCTTTAAAAAACAAGGCTGCAAACTTTGTTGTTTGCGAATGTGAGCAGGTAACGTGGGCAGAAATTGAATCGGTCATTCCTGAGGAAGGCCGTTTTCATCTTGGGGATATTCGTCGAAGGACGCGCTTAGGAATGGGGCCATGTCAAGGTACCTTCTGCAATCACCGTGCCGCAGCACTTGCGGTTGAAAAAGGAAAGGCGACAGTGGAAGAAGCGGAACAGGCCCTTCAGCATGCCGTGTTTGAACGAAAAAAAGGTATGGACGTGGTTGCAACAGGTGAAACCGCCAAGCAAAGGCAATTAATGGATACGATTTATCGAGTTTCTTTAGGATTTAGAGAGGGGGATTTTCAACATGTATGATGTCGTAGTTATCGGTCAAGGTCTAACGGGGATGCTTTCGGCTATTTGGGCAAAAGAACATGGATACCGCACGGCGTTAGTTGCCACTGGATCAGGAAAAATTCTGCAATCAATAGGTGTGCTAGATCTGATTCCGGGAGCGAATGGCGGATTGAAAGAGTGGTCAGAGTTATACCAATTGGCAGCGATTGAACAATCACAACTGACAGAGGCAATGGAACAATTTAAAGTTTTAACGAAAAGAATAGGCTATCCGTACAAAGGGAATATTGAACATCTTGTCCCGATCGTTACGGGCTCAGGCCATATTAAACAGACTGCACTGTATCCTGAAACAATATCGCCAATCAAAGAACATGGTCAGGTTATCATTGTTGGATTCGATGAAGTGATTGACTTTCAGCCAGCATATATCAAGGGGAATTTACAAAAATCCCGACCACAGCTTTCGATTGATACCATTAAAATAAGTTTAGGAAAACAGTCGCAGCGGACGATGACACAGTTAGATGCGGCAAGGATTTTGGATCAAAAGGAAAATCGTGACCACTGTATCAAACAGATAAAGCAGCAAATGGCGGAAAGGGAAATCAGTCAGCCAGACCTATTTATTTTTCCAGCCTCCCTTGGGGTTGAAAACTGGACAGACACCCTGGAGCAGTTTACAAAGGAACTGGGTGCAAACGTGACAGAAGCTCCGGGAATGCCGCCCAATACGACTGCCATCCGCTTGCATGAAAAATTGAAAAAAGAAGCAATTAAATTAGGGGTAAGATTCTATGTTGATACCACTGTTGTGGGCTGTAAAATGGATGGGCCAGTAATAGAGTCGTTGACATTCAAAACATCAAACCACACGACAAATGTAAGCGGGAAACAATTTATTCTCGCTACCGGAGGAATTCTTGGCGGCGGGTTGGAAGTAACTTCTGACGGGGTAAGGGAAACGGCGCTTAAGCTTGCGGCAGATGCAAATGGTCAATTGATTCATTGCCCTGAAAACCTTTATCCTGTGGGAGCAGCCAGGGGATCTAGTGTAACGCATAATGGAATTACAGGAGGCGTTTACTCCGTTTTGTCCAGTCATGAAATGGTGGGTAAGCTTCACCAACAAGCTATTATTGGAGGGTTTCGCAGTGCTTGAGATAATACTAGATGAACTTACATTTGACAAGTGTCTGAAGTGCAATGCCTGTGTATCCAGCTGTCCTGTTGCAAATACGACATTGGAATTTGGCGGTCCGAAGCATTTAGGACCGGAGTTAAAAAGACTCATGAATAATCAGGGGCTCATCGATGATAAACGAATTGAACTTTGCACATTATGTGGCAGCTGCGACATGTCTTGTCCCGAAAATGTCCATGTATCCACATTAACGGCCTTCGCAAAAGCGTTTCATTCAGAGAAGTCAGGGACTAAATTTCGCGATTTCGTGTTAAGTAACGCAGAATGGGTTGGTAAACTAGCTTCTGCGTTTGCTCCTGTTACCAATTTGGCCATGGGAATGAAGCCGGTCCGAAAAATGATGGAGATGGTCATGGATATCCCTGCTGAGCGGCAATTTCCAAAATATCGCTTTCATAATTTTAACCGGGTTTACAAAAAGAAAACTGCCAGCACAGAACGAAAGGTAGCGTATTTTGCTGGCTGTTATGCCACCTTTAATGCCCCGGAAGTAGCCATGAGCTTCATCAAAGTGATGGAGCATAATGGAATCGAGGTCGTAAAACCAGACCAAAAATGCTGCGGCGTGCCCATGTTTGCTAACGGGCAAATGAAACAAGGGCTAAAAAATGCTAACCACAATATTACTAGTTTTTTAGAATATACTCGCCAAGGATACGATGTGGTCCTAACCTGCACAAGCTGTACGCTTGCGTTTAAAAAAGAATATGTATCCTTTCTTAACACCGAGGAAGCAAAGGAACTGGCAAGCCATGTTTATGATGCTGATGAATATTTACGCTTATTAAAGGAGAGCGGTGAATTGAACATGAATTTTGCGCCAATGAACGAAAGGGCAGGCTACTATGCTCCGTGTCATATGAAGGCGCAAGGAATCGGAAATCCCGCGATGGATATTTTAGAACTTATTCCTGGCTTCAAAATTCAAGATGTGGGTGCAGGCTGCTGCGGTCAATGCGGCACGTTTGGATTTAAAACGGAAAAATATGATGTTTCAATGGCAATTGGCCGTCCGATGGCCGAGGCAGTGAAAGAAGTCGATGCAGATTACACGGTTACGGAATGTGGCATGTGTAAAAACCAGCTTGATCAGCTGACAGATAAAACGGTTAAACATCCGATGCAAATCGTAGCGGAATCCTATGAACGTGCAACGGTCTTGGATTAATTCCTGGAAGTTGTTTTAAGCTGGCAGTTTACGATTTTTTAAGAAATTAATCCTAATTTCACAGTTTTGACATTTCCTAGCTTAGTATTTCTGATAAAGGCTGTTTGGAACCAATAAAATATTATAAAATTAAGATAAGGAATCTGGAAACGAAAGGAGAACAATCGGGATGAGCTTTTTTGGACAAAAGGTGCTGCCAGCCATTCGAAAAATAGAAGATGTTGAAAAAATGATGTCGAGCAATTATGAGTATATAGTGATATTGGATTTGCATGTTTCCAGACTGAAACCCATTTTTCAAATGGCTCAGGCCAACCATAAGAAGTTGATCATCCATATGGATTTAGTTCATGGGTTAAAAAGTGATGAATACTCAACTGAATATATTTGTCAGGAATATAAACCATTTGGACTGATTTCAACTAAAGGGAGCGTCATTCTAAAAGCAAGGCAAAGAGGGGTAAAATCGATTCAGCGTCTGTTTTTATTAGATACGAGCTCAATCGAAAAGAGCTTTGCATTGATTGAACGTACACAGCCGGATTATATTGAAGTACTGCCAGGCATTATGCCAAAGATCATTAAAGATATTCGGAATCGGACGAAAAGAGAAGTTTTTGCTGGGGGCTTAATCGATACCATTGAAGAGGTAGAACAAGCTTATGAAGCGGGAGCGATTACGATTACAACCTCTAATAAAGAATTATGGAAATATTATCATCCTGGGAAGAAACATACCGAAATCTAGCATTCTTCATGTGCTCAAAATATTATATAACGGAAAGACATTCCAGACTGATACTCCTGGTAAATGTCTTTTTTTTTTGTAGTAATATCGAAATATCGTTCATTATTAAATAATGTGGAGAATTTGTGAACTGGATTGACAGCGTTTTCATGGTACCATTATACTAGTAATTAAGTTGATAATATGTGAAGAAGAGCTGAGAGACTCACGGAAAAACCCAATTATTTTTGGGTAATTTCTATGGGTCTCTTTTTCTTTTTTTACGGTTATTTACCAACCGATTTACAAGTTTTTTATAAAAGAGGAGGTTTATTATGACAGCATTTTGGGGTGAATTAATTGGTACGGCAATTTTAATTACGTTAGGTGCCGGCGTATGCGCGGGTGTAAACCTAAAGAAGACGCTCTCTAACAGCAGTGGATGGGTAATTATTACCTTTGGCTGGGGGCTGGCAGTAGCAGTTGCAGCATACTCAGTAGGTAAATTTAGCGGTGCCCATCTTAATCCGGCATTAACTGTAGCCTTGGCATTTACCGGGGATCTACCTTGGAAAGAAGTTCCAACCTATATCATCGGCCAAGTTTTAGGTGCTATGATAGGGGCAACCGTTGTTTATTTCCACTACTTGCCACATTGGAGAGCAACAGATGATCCAGGGGCAAAATTAGGAACATTTGCAACAGGTCCTGCAATTCCATACACAATGGCAAACTTAATTAGTGAAATGATTGGTACTTTTGTTCTTGTTTTAGGTATTCTAGCAATAGGTGCAAATAAATTTACAGACGGCTTAAATCCGCTGATTGTTGGTTTTCTGATTGTTAGTATTGGGATGAGCTTAGGGGGAACGACAGGTTATGCGATCAATCCTGCACGTGACTTTGGTCCAAGATTAGCACATGCACTGCTTCCGATTCCGGGAAAAGGAAGTTCTAACTGGGGATATGCCTGGATTCCGGTTGTAGGACCAATGCTTGGGGGAAGCCTCGGCGGCTTATTCTATAAGACCGTATTTTTAGGGAAGACAGATGTAAATATTTGGTTTGTAATTGGGGCGATTGTGATCATTCTTACCGCAGCTTTCTTTATTGGAAAGAAACCTCAGGAAATGGCAGTTGTCAAAAAGATTAGTGCATAGACTAAATTAAAGGGAGAGATTACTTTTATGGAAAAATATATCTTATCATTAGATCAGGGAACAACAAGCTCACGTGCGATTCTTTTTAATAAAAAAGGAGAAATTGTTCACGTCGCGCAGCAAGAGTTCAAACAATATTTCCCGAAGCCAGGCTGGGTGGAGCACAATGCCAATGAAATTTGGGGTTCAATCCTAGCAGTCATAGCTTCCTGTTTAGCTGAGGCTAATGTAAAGCCAGAACAGGTGGCAGGAATTGGGATTACTAATCAACGGGAAACAGCCGTTGTCTGGGATAAAGGAACAGGACAGCCGGTTTATCATGCGATTGTATGGCAATCCCGCCAGACAGCAGAGATTTGTGAAGAATTAAAAGTACAAGGTCATGATCAATTATTTAGGGATAAAACAGGGTTGTTAATCGATGCTTATTTCTCAGGAACAAAAGTGAAATGGATCTTAGACAATGTAGAAGGTGCAAGAGAAAAGGCAGACCGTGGAGAATTGTTATTTGGAACGATTGATACATGGCTCATTTGGAAGCTTTCAGGTGGCAGAGCCCATGTAACGGATTTCTCGAACGCATCGAGAACGTTGATGTACAATATCCATGACCTTAAATGGGATGAAGAATTATTAGAGATTCTAACTGTTCCTGCATCCATGCTTCCAGAAGTCCGCCAATCTTCCGAAGTTTACGCTGAAACAGTTGACTATCATTTCTTTGGCTGCAATGTCCCAATTGCAGGGGTAGCGGGTGACCAACAAGCAGCGCTATTTGGTCAAGTATGCTATGAAAAAGGAATGGCGAAAAATACGTATGGAACTGGCTGCTTTATGTTGATGAATACTGGTGAAAAAGCAGTGAAATCTGAAAATGGCTTATTAACAACGATTGCTTGGGGGATTGACGGAAAGGTAGAATACGCCTTAGAAGGAAGTATCTTTGTTGCCGGGTCTGCCATCCAATGGCTTCGGGACGGGCTTCGCATGTTTAATAACGCCGCAGAGAGTGAGAAATATGCTGCAAGTGTAGCATCAACAGAAGGTGTTTATGTCGTTCCTGCCTTTGTTGGTCTGGGCACACCATATTGGGATAGTGATGTCCGGGGTTCGGTCTTTGGCTTAACTCGCGGGACAACGAAGGAGCACTTTGTACGAGCAACCTTAGAATCGCTAGCCTACCAAACGAAAGATGTATTGACTTCTATGGAAGCAGATTCAGGGATCTCGTTGAAAGCTCTTCGTGTGGATGGCGGCGCAGTTGCCAATAACTTCTTAATGCAATTCCAAAGCAATGTGCTAGACGTACCAGTAGAACGTCCAGAAATTAAAGAAACAACCGCATTAGGAGCTGCATATTTAGCAGGATTAGCTGTAGGTTACTGGGAAAGCCAAGAAGAAATTGCCACACAATGGAATATGGACAAAGCATTTACACCAGACATGGCCGAAGAAGAAAGAGAAACACTCTACACAGGCTGGAAAAAAGCAGTGAATGCTGCTAGGGCATTTAAATAGGTAATAAATAGATAGGGTGTCAGGCACCATGTGAATTTTTCACATGGTGCCTGACACCTATTTTTAGTTATATTGAACTATGCTTTCATGACTAACCCGCTACTAATAAGTGTTTTTTTCGTTGACGTTTGAAATGCTGTTCTTTATTATAGTAGAGAAGAGAATACCCGTACTTGAACGGGAGAGGTTCATAGCTGATACCCTCTATAAAAAACTATGGATACATGACTAGTTGCCATGTCCATATCGGACATGGCTTTTTTGTTTTTATCCCTAAGGTTTTCATAGAATGTTCAGAAGAAACTCTCTTGGTTTAGTGTGGGAACACATTACTAGGGGGTTTTTTTATGTCTGGCCGCAGCCACGAAGAAGGATTAAAGGATTTAACACTATTAGGTAATCAAGGTACGACCTATTCATTTGATTATGCACCGGAGGTATTGGAGGCAGTCGATAATCTGCATCCGGAACGTGATTATTTCGTAAAATTTAATTGCCCGGAGTTTACTAGTCTATGCCCGCTGACCCGCCAGCCGGATTTTGCAACGATGTATATTTCGTATGTTCCGAATCAAAAAATTGTCGAGAGCAAATCATTGAAATTATATCTTTTCAGCTTTCGGAATCATGGTGATTTCCATGAAGATTGTGTCAATATCATCATGAATGACTTAATTCAGTTACTTGATCCACGCTATATTGAGGTTTGGGGGAAGTTCACACCACGTGGGGGAATCTCCATTGATCCATGGTGCAACTATGGGAAACCTGGCACCAAGTACGAGGAGATGGCCAATTTCCGGTTGATGAACCATGACCTCTATCCAGAAAAAGTCGATAATCGATAAGGGAAGGAATCAAGACATGATATTTTACTTGAATGGAATTTTTGTAGGACTGTTAATTTTGGCCAACATTGTTGCTGTTAAGCTTTTTAGCATTGGAAATTTTGCCATATTGCCAGCCGCTGTCATTATTTATATCTTTACGTATCCACTTATTGATGTAATCGTTGAGGTTTATGGAAAAAAAGAAGCGCGGAGAACGGTTCAGGCCGGGCTGATTATGCAAATACTTGCGCTTATCTTCATAACAATTACGATTCATCTGCCAGCTGCACCTGTATTTAAAGAACAATCGTCATTCGAAACGATTTTAAATGGAAGTTTTCGTGTGATTATTGCGAGTTTAATTTCTTATGCAGTGAGTCAAAACCTGGATGTGTTTGTGTTCAATAAATTAAAAAGCGCCCATGGGCAGAAAAAGCTTTGGTTACGCAATAATGCGTCGACGATGCTAAGCCAATTAATTGATACGACGATTTTTATAACCATTGCCTTCTATGGAACAATGCCAATAGCTGTCCTAGGAAGCCTAATCTTAACTCAATACATTTTTAAATTCTTTGCAGCAATCCTAACAACACCGCTAGTTTACTTACTCGTCCATCTAATACGTAAGAAGGAATCACAGGAGCGGGTACACCCACTACAAAAAGAAGCATAAACAAGTGGTTAATTGTAGAAATGGTGTCAGGCACCCCGCGTGGACAAATGTCCGCGTGGGGTGGACAGTATAGGAAAAGAAGCCTTATGTGCGATAGGTTAATCGATCGGGATTTGGTTCGAAATCTTGGTTTGAGGTGGCATCGTCGATTACGACTAAATTTTTATTTTCTTTAATCTAAGTGCATTTAGCACGACAGACACTGAACTAAATGCCATTGCTGCCCCTGCTATCCATGGAGCTAAGAAGCCGATCATGGCCAGTGGAATCATCATGATATTATAGAGAAAGGCCCAAAGGAAGTTTTGCTTAATATTGGTCATCGTTTTTTTACTGATAAGGATGGCATCAACGACCCGATTTAAATCATCATTTAATATCGTCATATCAGCCGATTCAATCGCTACATCTGACCCCGTTCCAATAGCAATTCCTACATCGGCTACAGCTAGTGCAGGAGCATCGTTAATTCCATCTCCGACCATGATTACTTTATTCCCTTTTTGTTGTAATTGTTGAATAATCTCTGCCTTATGCTGAGGCATCACTTCAGCCCGAAGCTTATGAATACCTACTTTTTTTCCAATTGCAGCTGCGGTACTTCGGTTATCACCCGTTAACATGATTGTTTCGAATCCCATCTGTTTTAAACGAGAAACTGCCACAATAGAAGAGGCCTTCATTTCGTCAGCAACAGCGAGAATCCCAGCAAAACGAGAATCTATAAATGCGATCATAACGGTTTTTCCTTCCTGCTCAAGCTTAGTAACTAGACCTTCAGCCTTAATGGAGAGGGACATTGTTTTTCCTTTGTAGTATTTTGGACTGGCGATGGTAATTTTTTTATTATCTACGGTAGCTTGAATTCCATAACCGGGCATGGATGTGACTTGAGAAGCGCTAGGGAGAAGTGGTAAATACCGTTTTGCCTCCTGGACAATTGCTTTAGCAATTGGATGATCCATTGTGTTCTCCACGGCCCCGATGACCGCTAAGAAGTCTGGTATGCGTAAATGCTCACTATAAATATTGGTTACTTTTGGTTCACCCTTTGTAATTGTTCCTGTTTTATCGAAAACGATGACGTTGTTTTTTCCTAATAATTCTAGATATTTTCCCTCTTTAAAAAGAATTCCTAGCTGCGATGCTCTTCCTGTGCCTACCATCACCGAAGTTGGTGTAGCGAGTCCAAGCGCACAAGGACAAGCGATGATTAACACAGCGATGGCTTTTTCTAAAGCCTCGCTCATACTGCCGGGTTGAAAAAATGTATACCATGCTGCAAAGGTAATGACAGCAATGATGATGACAATGGGGACGAATATAGCGGTAATTTTGTCTGCAATGTACTGAATAGGCGCTTTTGAAGCTTGGGCCTCCTCAACGATACGAATAATCTGTGACAACGAGGTATCGGAATTTCTTTTTGTAGCTTTCACTTTTAGTAATCCATTTTGGTTGATGGTACCAGCATAAACAATATTCCCGATATGTTTTTCAACGGGAATGCTTTCGCCGGTCAATAAAGATTCATCCATGATGGAATTCCCTTCGATAACTTGGCCATCAATAGGAACTTTTTCACCAGGTTTAAGAATAATGACATCCCCAGGAAGAATTTGAGCAGCCTGTATGTTTGTTTCTTTTCCATTTACAACTAGTGTGGCGGTTTTCGTTTGTAACTGATATAGCTTTTTCAACGCCTCGGTCGTTCTTACTTTTGTTTTTGCTTCTAGAAGTTTCCCTAATAGAATAAATGTAATGATAAATGCACTAGTATCATAGAACAAATTTACTTGTTGTCTTGGATTCACAATGTTTATGTTAGTAAACATAAGATAATGGCTGTAAAAAAAGGCGGCAGACGTACTTAATACGACTAAAACATCCATACTGAAACTTCTATTTCTCAACGCTTTCCAAGCTCTATCATAAAATTCAGCCCCAATAAAAAATTGAATCGGGATGGTAATCGCAAATTGGAAAAATGGCTGGGTAAATAGCTCAGGTACTTGGATAGACAACCAGTGGAAATGAGCGAACATAGCCCATGCTAAAGGAAGAGTAAGAAAGGCGGACCATATAAATTTCCATTGAAGTCTCTTTATTTCTTTATTTTTATCATCATCTAATGGTGCAGTGGTTTTGCTAATTTCTTTGGCCTCGAAACCAATTTTATTTATTTTATCGATGATTTCTGACATACTTGTCCGATTTTTATGAAAAGAGATCCGCCCTCTTTCTGTTGTTAAATTGATGATAATATCGGTCACACCATCTATTTTTGACACGGACCTTTCGATACGTGACGTACAAGCAGCACAATGCATTCCTCTAACTTCAATGTGCGCGGTTTCAACCATAATCCTCCCACCACTTTCGTTCATCTTATGATTCATTTTATTGAATGCTTGATTCATTTAGAACAGTCGGTTATGAGCTCCAATGTGTCTCACTTGAAGGATGTAGTCTTTCTATTAGATAATGATTGTCCCGATAAACCAATTTTCTTTATATGACTCGCATCCAACTTGTTTCCGATGTGAAAAACGAGTACTAACGCGAGTTTATGAAGAGCTAACATAAGGATTCCTGCCATTGCATGATCAAATCGAGTATTAAATGGAGGAGGAAGGAACAGGAATCCACTAGAATGAGAGGGTAAACATAGATTAGATGTTATTTGTGTTAAGAAAGGATTATTTTCTCCATTTAAAAGGGCATGGAATATGATAAGCAAGCAGGCGGGCATAAGAAGGATTCCGCTTAGTACTGCATATTGTTTTTTTCGTCTATTAAAGGAATGGACAGTAGAAGGTGCGGTGATTGACCGCCAAATACTAAATGATAGAATAAATAGGATTAATAAATACCAATTATGAATCGACGAATGCTCTGAAAAAATCCTTAAAATGAATGGTATATGATACAGGAAGAACAATAAGGCGAAAATAAAATGTGAAATCAGCGGCCTGTAGCAAATGATTTTCACATTGAGAATCAAAGGAAGTTTTCCTATTCGCTGAAAAACAATTTCAGGTGTACCTAACAATAATAGAGGTGGGATAATAAAAAATAACATACTCATTTGAGTCATATGCAAGCTGGTGGAGAGATGGCTAAAAACGGCTATAGGGCTGCCGGCTGTTAAGATAAGTAAGACTAAACCGAGGAAAAAGAGAAGTGGCTGCTTTGGAATCATGGTAAATTCGGAATATTTTATTATGAATAGCGAATATAAAATGGCGACAACAATAACAACGGTTATTAGAGGAATATTCCACAGTACTTCAAACCCAAATAAAAGAGAGTAATCCAATGTATCCACCCCCATCATCTTAGAAAAGATTAAATGCATATATTTCTAATCATATTTGTTTTATGGTGTACTTATGCTTGAAGGTACTTTGATGTTGACTTTGTTTAAAAATAATAGCCGAGATAAAGCGCACGTCAGATAAGCGTGAGATCCATGGCTCGAGTCCATATAGGCCTATTAGAAAAAATAAAAATAAGAAGCTCCAGTGCATTTAGACTGGAGCTTTAATATGGGTTTTAAGTAGAACATTTGTCCTTATAATGCCTCTTTTATCACTTTTTTGTAATAAAGAACAGAGAGGATGCCGAAGGTCGAGTACAATCCGGTATAGATCACCATGACGATGATCATTGGTGTCCATACCTCGGTCCCGAATAAAAACCAGCCTGATTGAACGGCGAAATAGCTATGCAAGAGGCCGACTACTAAAGGAATGCCGAAATTAAAGATTTGTTTGGCATGAATCCCTTTTAGCAGATCGCCTTGAGTAAAACCTAGTTTTCTCAGGATTGTATAATTCGGTTTTTCCTCTTCGCCTTCACCCATTTGTTTAAAATAAAGAATACATCCGGATGTAATCAGAAAGGTTAATCCTAAAAAGCCGACGATAAACATGATAAGACCCATCATATTTTTCTGCGAATTGCTGATGTCCAGGCGAGACGAACTTAACCTGTCACCGTTGCCATTCAGGTCTTTAAAAAGTTCATTTGCCTTTTCGAGATTGGCTTCATCTTTTAACTTAATTCCGATAAACAGCGACGATTCTTTTTGAATTTTAGGATTGACATCTTTCTTTAAGCGCTCGAATACCGTTTCATCGACAATCACAATTGGCACTCCGCCACTGGTAAAATATCCGGAAATGACGAATTCCTTTTTTAAACCTAAGTAGTGGAGCGGAAAGGTTTCGTTTTGCCCTTTTAATTCGATAGGTCCAGAATCCTTTAGACTCATAAATTTTTGCAGCAAATCATTATAACCGGTAAAAATAGCGTCTCCCTTAGACACATCGATATTTTTAACTGCTTTATCACTAATAACTGGAACCGTCATAGCCTTTGGATCGACGTATAATCCTTCAAGGTTTCCCAAAATCTCCTTAAGATTAGCATCGACCTGAATGACGTCAATCTCTTTTTCAGTAAATGCGATATTATTCACACTTAGAGCCTCACTAAATTTCTCAGCTTCTTCTGGTTTTACAAAGGAAAAATCGCCGGCGACTTGATTCTCAGCCATTTTTTCTGCTGAATAGTAGGAGATATAACTCAAGGATAATAAACCAATGGCTAGTGCTGATAAGGTCGTAATAATCGTTAGCAATAAGGCATTCGATTTCATCCGAAACATAATCGAGGATAGGGATAATACTTGATTAATCGTTAAATATCCGTCCTTCT
The DNA here is from genome assembly GCF_001026695.1 of Neobacillus vireti. Taxonomy (GTDB): domain Bacteria; phylum Bacillota; class Bacilli; order Bacillales; family Cytobacillaceae; genus Neobacillus; species Neobacillus vireti. The sequence continues at coordinate 410,223 of NZ_LDNB01000010.1, read as the reverse complement.
TTTTCCGAATGACGTTAAAGATAAAGCTGACAGATCCTTTGTAAAAAAGATAGGTTCCGATAATAACCGATCCGAGAATATAGATCATCGCTCCAAAAAGTCCAGTTACCGTGGTAAAATCGCCGCTTAACAATTTCGTCGAAATATAGTAGCCGGAAATGATCAAAACTACACCAATAATCCCGATGATGATTTCGAAAACAGACATCTTTTTTACTTTTCCTTCGGTCGTTGAAACCACTCTAAATAATGACAGGATACTTTGTCTTTTAATAAACACAAAGTTCATCAGCATTATAAACAGGTAGATGACACAAAACACCACAACCGTTTGAATGAGTGCTTGGGAAGAAAAATGCAGGGAAGCAATCGCATCTATACCTGTGATTTTAAACAAAATCATCAAAATTAATCGTGAAACGGAAAAACCGATAAAGGTTCCGATGACAAGCGAACCAAAATAAAGAATAAAATTTTCAGCAGTCAGGATGCTGAAGATCCTGCTTTTGGTCATCCCGATTAATTGAAATAGCCCAATTTCCTTGCTGCGACGTTTAATAAAGATGTTATTGGCATATAACAGAAAGATCGAAACTATCGCGACAAGTAAAACGGAAGCTGCCTTAATCGCAGCGGCCCCTTTCATAGTGTCTTTTGTATCATTCAACGCCGGGTCATACTGCAGGGTGACAAAAGCGAAATAAAGGGCAACACTAAAGATCAGCGCAAACACATAGAGATAATAGTTTTTTAAATTCTTTTTCAAATTACGGAAAATGAGTTGATTAACGCTCATTTGGCACACCGCCTAAAACGCCTTGCGTTTTCATGATATCTTTAAAGAACGTCTGTCTGGATTGTTCGCCTTTATTTAATTGCGTGTATATCTGTCCATCTTTGATAAAAATAACTCTGCTGCTGAAGCTTGCTGCGACAGAGTCATGCGTCACCATCACAATCGTTGCTTTACGGTTCTGATTCATTTCGCTTAATTTGTTTAACAAATCGGAGGCGGATTTTGAATCAAGGGCACCGGTTGGCTCGTCAGCGAAGATAATGCTTGGCTCATGAATAAACGCCCTTGCAGCAGAAGTCCGCTGTTTTTGACCGCCGGAAATTTCATTCGGATATTTATCCTTAATTTCGGAAATACCCAGTTCCGCTGCCACCGTATTAAACATTTCATTCGCTGCTCTTTTTGAAATTTTCGAAATCGATAACGGCAGAAGGATATTTTCTTTTACTGTTAAGGTATCGAGTAAGTTATAATCTTGAAAGATAAACCCTAAATGATGCTTGCGGAATTCAGCGAGCTGGCGCTCCTTCATCGCAGTCATTTCTTTTCCTTCAATCTTGATGGTTCCGCCGCTCACTTTATCAATGGAAGAAAGCACATTGAGCAACGTTGTTTTTCCGGAACCTGATGCACCCATGATGCTGACGAATTCTCCTTTTTCAACGTTAATATCAATCCCCTTTAATACTTCTTGCTTATTAAATTTATTGCCATAGCTTTTATGAATTTTATTGGCTTCTAATATCTTCATACCAACACGCTCCCTTATTTCGATATCTTTATTATAAATAGCCTCATGGATTCAATCCTTCGATTGAGCGAACAAATCAGAAAAGCATGTGACATTGTTGTCACATGCCTGCAATATCGACGAATTCATTTCGTTTTGGGAAAGTTAACGTAATAGTGGTTCCTTCTTCAAGTTTTGAGTAGACATCGATATGAATTAATAATGGCTTGGTGATTCGTTTCGTTAAATATAACCCCATCCCTGTTGCGGCATTATCGTGATGAGACGTTGTCGAGGTAAAGCCCTTCTCAAAGATACGCGGCAAGTCCTTTGAATCGATGCCGCGGCCACAATCGCTTACTTCAAGGACGGTACGGCCATCGTGTTGATAGCTTTTAATGATAATGTCTGATGATTCACTGTATTTCACTGCATTTGTCAGCAGCTGCCTGATGATAAAGGCGAGCCACTTGGCATCAGAAAGCACGGATGCTGCCCCTAATTCAACCTCAAAGCCAATCCCTTTTTGCATACACCACGATTGTAATGTTTTAATCTCTTTAAAAATGAGCGCCTTTAAATCGGTTTCTTCTATGTATAAATCATTTTCCATAAAAGGGATGCGTCTTTGGTGAAGCTGTTGGTCAAGCAGCAGGTGAATTCGTAACCATTCATGGGTTAATTGGGCGCGCATCCGTTCATCTTCTAAGCGGTCAATCATTAAATGCATCGCTGTCAACGGTGTCTTGACTTCATGAATCCAGGCTAAAAGGTCATCCTTCTCCTGTTCAAGCATCAGCAGATTTTCCGAAGCCTCTTTTTTTAGCAGCTCGGTTTGGTTGATAATGCGTTGTTCAATTATTTTTTCAAACGGGCTTTCAGGCGCCGCTATAGTGGTTAAATCAAGATTGTTCTCCCATTGCGCAATACTTTTGTAGAATTTAGTTTCCTTATGATAGCGGAAAAATAAAAAGATACAAAAAACAAGCGTTGAAAGGAAAACAATGTAGAAGAATGGCATCAAGGGAAGCGCCGTATCTAGGTAAGCTATAAAAAGAATAAGTGCTTGAATAACTAAGAATAGAAATATCCAACTGCGCCTTTCGACTAAATATTGCTTAATCATAGCCATTTGCCTCTTCTATTGCAATGTAGCCCTGTCCAACTTTTGTTTCAATAAAGCGTCCTAAACCAAGCTCGTCCAATCTTTTTCGCAGTCGATTAACATTGACCGTTAGGGTATTATCACTAACAAAGCGTTCATCATCCCAAAGGCTTTTAATTAAGTCTTCGCGGCTGACAATCTTATTTTTTTGCTCAATGAGCTTTTTTAAGATAAATGTTTCATTCTTTGTAAGTTCAACTGTTCCAGCAGCATGACTGACAGTATTCTTTTCATAATCTACTGTTGCTCCGCACCATGTTTTAAGGGTGATTTGCTCGGTATTGTAATTATAAACACGGCGGAGCGTCGCTTGTATTTTCGCAATCAGCACATCAAAATGAAACGGCTTTTGTATAAAGTCATCAGCACCAAGCTGCATCGACATTACCATATCCGTCGGATGGTCTCGTGAGGATAGAAAGAGAATCGGAATGTTTGAATGGGAGCGAATCATCCGGCACCAGTGAAAGCCATCAAATTTTGGCAATTGAATATCAATGATCACTAAATCCGGCTTAATCGCTGTAAATTCCTCCATAACCTTGTTAAAATCAGTTATCCCATATACATCATAAGACCAGCCGATTAACCGATCCTTTATTTCATTAAATAATGTTACATCATCTTCAATTAACAACAGTTTAAACAAGGGAATCACCACACTTTTTTGCTTCATTATAAATAATTGTATAATATATCCTGTTTATGTGCTAGAGAGGTGGCCTTTGTAAAAGTTTGCTGCTATTTTGGATTCGCCGATAAAATTGAAAATTCGCCGATAAAGTGGTTGGATTCGCCGATAAACTTACAAAAATCGCCGATAAATCAGATTAATTTACTAATATGTGTAATTTTAAACCATAGTAGTGGTTTATTTTAGAGGTAAACATGGTTTATGACAATATTCTTTACGAAAACAGCCTTGTAAAAATTGTGTCGGACCGAATTTAACAATGAATAAAAAACTTGCTGTCATTTTTAAAAAATAATGCATATAATAAAATGAACGAATGGTTCATTCAATTAAATATGAAAAGGGGAGTTTTAAACTATGAAAAAAATAATACCAGCCTCTAAGTGGGATTTAAGTGGAAAATATGTGATTATCACAGGAGCAACCAGTGGGATAGGACTTGCTGCAGCTAAGGAAATTGCAGCTCGTGGAGCAAACATAGGAATCGTCGCTCGTAATGAAGCAAAAGCAAATGAGATAGCGAAACAAATGAAAGAATCATCAGGTGGGGGCGGAAGGGTGGATGTATTTTTAGCAGACATGGCCTCCCAGCAATCGATCCGCCGAGTGGCTGTCGAAATATTAGAAAAGTGCCCAAGAATTGATGTCCTTGTTAATAATGCCGGTGCGTTGTATGAGAACCATCAATTAAATGAAGACGGTCTTGAAATGACGTGGGCTGTTAATCATATTGGACCATTTCTTCTTACCATGCTTCTGCTTAACCGCTTGAAGGAAAGTGCCCCGGCCCGGATCATTACTACCGCATCCCACGGTCATAAGATGGCGAAGAAGGGAATCGACTTCAACGACCTAAAGGCTGAACAACTTTACAGACCGCTAAAGAAGTTAATGGGCGGGCCGACATTGAGATATGGGCAGTCAAAGCTGGCGAACATTTTGTTTACTGCGGAGCTGGGAAAAAGGCTTGAAGATACCGGCGTTTCCTCCTATTGTTTTGACCCGGGGCTAGTGGCAACAAATTTTAACCAGAATAATGGGAAAATGGCAAAGGCAACGATGGCGGTAATGAAGCTGTTTTCACGAAGCCCAGAAAAGGGAGCAGAAACACTAATTTGGCTCACTGAGACCGATGAAATCAGCAATCAAACCGGTCAATACTATATCGACAAAAAAGCAGAACTCCCGTCTAAATCAGCCCGAGATAGGAAAGCAGCAAATCTGCTCTGGAAGGTTAGTAAACAACAAACGCTGCTTACAGATGCTGTCGACCTGTAGCCTTATTGTCGAGGGCAGTTTAAAAATATGATATACTCCATAGTGATATCCAGATAATGGAGAGTGAAAATGAAATGGCACCATCAAATGAACAAAAGCTGGATCAAATCCACCAGCAACGAATTGATCAGATTAAAAAGGCGGCCTTAAAGGTATTTGCTCATCGGGGAATTGTCGGAACGAAAATGAGTATGATTGCGGCTGAGGCAGGAATCAGTCAGGGCCTATCCTATCGATACTTTAAATCAAAAGAAGAGCTATTTATTACCCTCATTCAAGAGGCAATGGAAGAGGCAAATGCCGCTTTTCAGCATGTCCAGCACCTGCCGGGAACACCGTTGGAACAAATCAAAACCCTTACCCAAAATATCTTTGATGACAGTAATAAATATCCCTTCTTGCTGATCCAGCATGCTAGTGTTTCGGATGAGGTTCCTGCGAAGGCGAAGCAAATAATCGAACACTATTCAGCTAAAGCTTGGATTGAACAACTAATTCCACTATTCATCAAAGGTCAGAAACTGGGTGAGTTTTGCGAAGGTGACCCATATAAGCTATTATTTTGCTACATGTCCGTAATAACCGGTCTTATGCTGCAGGAAAAACAAACAGAAGGGAAAAATTGGAGCGAAGATGTTGATATCTTAATGAAAATATTAACGAAATAAGAAATTGTTGGTAGTTTGATCTTAAAATTTTGGGGCAAACAGTGATTTAATCGTAATCAAAATCGAAATATACAACCCTATTTTAGAGGTTGTGATTTGCGTTTCTTAGCCCAATTATATTAAATAAAAGGGTACCAAAAAATTATTAATAAATGAGGTCATACAATTGAAAGCATTAGTGTTTAATACATTCGGAGGCCCGGAAGTATTGGAATATGTTGATATCGCGGATCCGATTATCGGACCCGATGAAGTGCTGGTAAGGATGAAAGCAATTGGTTTGAATTTTGCAGATATATATAGAAGGAAAGGGAACTATCATTTGGCAGGCAAGCCGCCCTATATTTTGGGATATGAAGGAGCAGGAATCGTTGAAAAGACGGGAGCAAATGTCCAAGGAATTAGCGTGGGTGACCGAATTGCATTTGCCGATGTACCATATGCGAATTCAGAGCTGGTTGCAGTTCCTTTTGAGAAAGCCATCCCTGTCCCGGCTGATACCACCTTTACAGAGGCGGCTTCTGTATTGTTGCAAGGGCTGACGGCGCATTATTTAACGAAGGATAGTTATGTGGTGAAAAAAGATGATCGTGTATTAGTTCATGCGGCAGCCGGCGGTGTCGGACAACTTCTTATTCAAATAGTAAAGTTGCTAGGCGGCAAGGTAATTGGTTTAACTTCCTCTAGGGAAAAAGCAGCTGCAGCCAAGAAAGCCGGAGCGGATGAAGTTTTCTTGTATAAGGATAACTGGGTGCAAAAAATCCATCAAGAAACGAATGGAAATGGGGTCGATGTCGTCTATGACTCAGTAGGATCGACACTTCGAGACAGTTTTGCAGCAACACGCATCGGTGGAACGGTTGTATTTTTTGGAATGGCAGGGGGAGATCCTATTCCGGTCGACCCAAGAATGTTAATGGACACATCAAAAACGCTTACTGGCGGGGATCTCTGGAATGTTCTTACATCACGTCAAGAACGGGTAACCCGGGCAGCCGAGTTGTTCAGCTGGATGGAAGCAGGAAAAGTAAGGATAGCCGAGCCAACGATATTTGCTCTGCGAGATGGCCAGGAAGCACACCGTTTTTTAGAAAGCCGCAAGAGCACTGGGAAGATTCTATTAGTTCCTTAAAGGGAAAAGAAAGAGGCGAACAGTGACTGGCACTGTTCGCCCTGTTTGTTTAAGTATCATTTTAGGAAAGAACCAATTACCAATACCCCATATAGATTCGTTAGAAAAAGCTTTGAATTTACCAATCGTTTAATGTGAATGTACACTAGTTTCTTCCATCCAATACGCTTCTCTGATATTAATCTGCTTACGAATTTTGCGGATGATATCGATTGTAATTACGCCTTCTTCGAACAAGTTCTGGACTTCATTTCGTTCTGCTTGGAAAGCTTTAACACGAAGTTCCCGTTGTATTTGTGTGTAATGAATTTGATCGACGCCTTTTTTCGCAAGCTTAAATTTCATGATCATTTCATTATATTCGCCGATTATGACCAAATAGATATGTTCATTTTCAGGAGTTATTTGTTCCTTCAAATATTGGATGGCCGCTTTAGCCATATTAACCTTTAGTTGAATGAGCTTTTTCGATTTTTCCTTACGAATTTGAAGCCGTTTCTCGTCTTGCCGCATAAAAAGCTGGAACAACATATACAGACTTCTTTTAATCAATGACCATAAGAACAACCTCCGATATTGCATCCGATTTGTTACGGCGAGCCTCATACGCTGGATATGTTCATCTGTTACATACATCGTTTCACGGTCAATACGCCCTGTCTTTTTCAGACTTTCAACGTATTGGGCTTCCGCTTTAAGGGCCTTCATACGAATCTCCATTTCCACTAATTTCAACTGGTCCGAGTATTCGTCGCTTGCATGGATAAGACGATTTCGAATTTGGTTGTATGTCGCGATGACCGACACGGCGGCTCCATGATTATCATCATTCATCAGTTCTCGGATTGCCTTAATAGCAGCATCAGCGGTCCGGATCAAGGCAGCCCGTTCCATTTCCTCTTTCAACTCTTCCGTATTTCCCTTTTCTGACCGTGCAAGAATTGGCAAGAAAATGCTCGCAACAATCAGCGTTACCAAGATAACCCCTGCGGCAATAAAGATAATTAACGCACGGTCAGGAAATGGACTTCCATCGGCAAGTACAAAGGGAATCGTGAAGGCACCGGCTAGTGTGACAGCCCCTCTGACACCAGAAATCGTAATGATGCCAATGTTTTTTATCGAAGGCTTCTCGAGCTGCTTCTTAAGCTGCCATCCCCACCACCATGCTGTACAAATCCATACGAAGCGAAGGAATAATAATGCGGCGGTAATAATGATAATATATTTGCTCACTTCCCAATTATTAAACAGCGGATTTTTAAAAATTTCATTTGTAACACTAGGTACCTGCAATCCTAGCAACACAAACACTAACCCATTTAATAAGTAGATGAGTACTGTCCATGTACTTTGGGAAACGACTTGCAGCTGCATTGCAGGGGATTGATCCCGATCCCGATAGATCGCATGGACAATTCCTGCAGAGACAACCGATAAAATACCGGAAAGGTGAAAATGCTCAATAATATAAAAGATGACGAAAGGCGTGAGGATCTGGATGAGCATGTGAATCGTTACATCTTCCATACCCAGTCGTCGAATAAAAATTTTCAATCGAATAATAAGGATGGCAAGAATGGCGCCGCCAGCCAAGCCGCCAATGGCTATAACTAAAAAGCTCCAGCTCGCTTCTGCTAATGAAAAAAAGCCAGTTACGGTAGCGGCTACAGCAAATTTAAATGCAACCAAACCAGAGGCGTCGTTCATCAGCCCTTCCCCTTCAAGAATATGCATAATCGTTTTTGGGATCTTTACCCTGCTTGAAATGGCTCCTACGGCAACGACATCCGTAGGTGAAAGAATGGCGGCTAATGCAAAAGCTGCCGGTAATGGAATCGACGGTATCAGCCAATGAATTAAGTAACCAATTGCGAATACGGTGACAAACACAAGTCCAAGCGCAAGAAATAATATCGGTTTACGTAATTTCCATAACGCCTGCCGTGAAACATTTTTTCCATCGTGAAATAGTAACGGGGCAATAAATAGGACGAAGAACAATTCTGGATCCATCGGGATATGAATGCCTATCGGGAGTGATGCAAGCAAAACTCCGAGTGCAATTTGTATAAGCGGCACGGGTATGTACGGCAAAAAGTGGTTGATAAAACTAGACAATCCAATGATTGCGAGCAGTATTAGTATAAGTAGAAAAAATTCCATGGCGTGTCTCCTCTAATCTATGTAGTGTGAAATAACTGTTTGTGGGGGGGATTAAAGAATTACTGTAGCGGACTTCTCCATTATTGGAAGCATCACCATTTTTGAACAAAGTGATGAACCATTTTATTGTTATAAGAGAAATTTTAACATAAACCCAGGGAGGAGTAAAAAAATTGAAGGTAGAAATCGGCATCGCTAACAATAGCTGTAACCTCAGGCGAACAGTGGCTGGCACTGTTCGCCTGAGGTTACTATGTGTAAAACGAAACAAAGTATTAATGGTAGAAACATGATTGAACTGGAACTGAAATTATGATTCAATAACGAGTTGCTTTTCTTTTTCCACTTCCATTGCCGATACAATATAGGCAAACCCATTCAATAAAAAGTAAATGACATTGGATTGCACCCGTTCGTTTTCCCCTAAATAAGTATTTACAATAATTGTGAAAGAATATAAAACAACAAAAAATAAAGCGATCTTATTAAAAATTATCATTCGATAACAACCCCCTTATTAGGATTCTTTTCTTTATCATATTTGCGTTAAGCTGGTATTATGCTAGTCGTGATTCATAAGCTGTTTTGGATTTCTCCAAAAGTCTACGTTTATTAGCCCGTTTAGAGTCCCATCGTTAGAAGAGGATGTAGTTAATAAATCTTGAGAATCCTTTGCCACCCAGGCACTACATTTACCTAACCCCTAATGTGTTAGCGTATTAATGGACAGGGATTCAGGTACTCAATAGTGGATTTTGGTATAATAATGAAATAATTGATTTTAGTGAAAAAGATTAAGAAAGGAGAACCACATGCAATTTTCCTTTGACCACCTAGTCTGTTTTTTGAAGAAACCAGAGGAGGCTATTCCCTTGTTAAAACAAAGGGGAATTCATGCTGAGAACGGAGGGCGCCATGAATCTTGGGGAACCTATAATTCGCTAACTTACTTTGGTTTAAGCTACATTGAGTTTTTGGGAATTGAAAATCAATCAATCGCTGCGAAACAAGAGGAGAACCGGCTGATTACTCAAATCGTGGAGCAGCATTCCAAACAGGGTCGGGAGGGTCCTGCGAGGATTGCTATTCGTACAAATTGTATTGAACAATTAGCAGTAAAGCTTAAAACAGAAGGCTTTACAGTTTATGGTCCACTCCCGGGCGAACGTGTTCGAGCAGATGGGCAGGTAATCAGATGGTCGCTGCTTTTCCCTGAAAACGAGGATACCGAGCTAACTCTGCCATTCTTTATCCAATGGGAAAAGCCGGATGAGCAAAGGATTTTAGATTTAGAGGAGCAAGGATTGATAGACTCACACACAGCGGGAAATCCGAAGTTCGAAAGTGTTGGATTTGTTATCCATAACTTAGAGGAAACAATCATAAAGTGGGGGAATTTATTCAACCTTAAACAGAGTGAGGAGTTTGTCGATTTAACCATCAATGCGCGATGCAGAAAGCTAGAATTGCCCGGCGTGCGGCTGTTGTTCTGTACACCAATAGGAGAAGGCCCTGCTGCGAAGATTCTAAAAGGAAAAGGAGAAACCCCCTTTTTAATAAACCTCACAGGAACAGGCCAAAACCACCTTTTTGAAATGCTGAATGGCCTTTGGAGATTTCAATAAGTCTTCAAATGACGGTCATTAAAGGTTGTTAAATTAAAGGGTGCCTGACACCCTTTTACTTATAATGGCAATTAGGGAATGTTTGAATAGACTAAAATTAATCTTTTCCTTCATAAATTTGTTGATTACCCTAAAACTGGGTGTCATCCGGGGAGAGGTGAATTATAGTTTATTAGGAGGTTATCACTGTTGCAAGTGCAAATACCTATACAGCAAAATGTGAGACAAATGTATAGCTATGGTGGCGGCTACGGAAATCCTTATCAAAGACTCTACTACCATCACAATCCTTACCATTATTACCCGTATTTTCATTCTTATTACTATCCAAGCCCTTATTATCCATTCTATCCATATCCTTGGTATGAAAATGGTAATGGCAATGGCAATGGTTTTGATTACGATTTTGATTACGATTAATTTTAAAACGAAGAAAAGGGGACTTGGTTAAAAACCAAATCCCCTTTTCGATACATCATTCAAAATGGAACGTTCATATTTATTGATCTGCATGAGGGGACTATTTTTGTTGAAAGTGAAGAAGGGGAAGGAACCACTTTTACGATATCAATCCCGCTTAACCGGTAGCCTCCTCTAATAAGTTTTAGGAAATTTTAAGAAGATTTTAATATAGAAAGGCTATACTATAGAGAAGTAAATCAAAACACTAGGGGATTTGAGGAATGAGAATGCAGAATGCAAATCAAAAAACTCGCTTTTTAGCCAGCTATATTCCTAATCCAAAAGAACGAAGGACCATCCTTACATGTTTCATCCTCATGATTTGTTTATTTTTCATTGGGATTGTAGTCATTTCACTAAATCATCAGCAGCTAATGGTGCAAGAATACAAACACTATAAAGGATTACTAAAGCAATTTGGATCCGTTTCAAGAATAATTTATTTTGCCGTTTTAGCCATTTATCCTGTTTTTCTTTTAGTGAAATGGAAAGGTTTGAAGACAATCCAATGGAGAGGTTTTCAGTTAAAAGGGTTCATCCAGTTAATCGCTAAGTTGGTCAGAAAGTGGCATGTGCCGCTTGCGCTCACAGCTACTGGAATTGTTTTGCTACACGGGTATTTGGCCATCATGAGAGGGTTTAAATGGGACTTTACAAATATAACGGGAATTTTGTCTTTTATACTGTTAATATTTCTCCTTTTCATGGGACTAAAGCGATTCAAGAAAAAAGACAATAAATGGCATTTGAAGCTTGCTATCGGATTTCTAGTTTTATTCATGATTCACGCCACTTTTTAAAAATTCTTGGTGCCTGACACCCGATTCGTTAACACATTAACGCAGTGGGTGTCAGGCACCATTTTCTTTAATAATCAGTTACAGTAAGATTTCTGTCCAAAAAGGTTTCAATTAGTTCGCTAATCTGATAGGCAGCTTGTGGGGAATCGAAATTTTCAAACACATGTTCACAGCTGTTTTTATAGCTCATTGTCTCGTCATAATGGGACATATGCCGCTCGATAACTTCATTACTGTCTTGACGATTCTGGTGTCTTTGGATAACCGTATCTCGATCTGAATAAATAAATAAACGCACGACGCTATCACCATACATCTTTTTCAACTTTTCAGTACCTTCGGGATTTAAAGTCAAATAGACAAGGTCATGATTTTCAAATGCTTTAACAATATCTTGTTCGCGAATTCCATAATGAATTCCATCGATTTCGACACTCTCTAGAAATTCCTGTTGTGCCTGCATTTGTTTGAAGGTATCTTCATTAACAAAGTGGTAGTCTTCACCATTTTTTTCATAATGTCGGGGAGAGCGAGTGGTGTAAGAGAGAACGGTTTCCATATCGAATGCGGTAGCGACCATTTTAGCGATGGTTTTTCTTCCTGAGCCATCAGGACCTGTGTAAACGAATATCTTTTCTTTTCCTTTGATTTCAAACATAGTGGAGCCTCCTTTTTTTTGATTAAAACAAGAAATGGCCCAAATCAGTGGGGACTTTGACTTGAAGTGGGGTGGGTTACTATTATTATATCAAAACGTCGTCACTAAGTGGAAGGCGAATTGTGACATCACTTGGATAATTACCAATTAATATCCAGTGGATGTCGTAAGTTCTAAAATATAGGTAATAAGTGAGAGGAAATACGTCGTAAGCGGCTAGAAATATGTCGTAAGTTTTCGAGGTTCGAGGTGATTACCAATTAATATCCAGTAAATGTCGTAAGTTCTGAAAAACAGGTAATAAGTGAGAGGAAATACGTCGTAAGCAGCTAAAAATATGTCGTAAGTTCTCGAAGTATGAGGTGATTACCAATTAATATCCAGTGGATGTCGTAAGTTCTGAAATATAGGTAATAAGTGAGCGGAAATACGTCGTAATCGGCTAGAAATATGTCTTAAGCGGCCAAAAATGCACATCAAATTAATCTAGGATTCCAATCTCCAAGTAATTTTATAAAGAAGTCTCATTAAAGCCATGTATAATAGGGTAGATAAGAATATGACATCTAGGAGCAGACTAATGGATACAAAAGAGTTATCGTTACTGAATTATTACTATGGTAAGTTGAATGAAAATACCTTTGATGAGAAGGATATCTATGCTTTCTTACAATTAATCCGTAATCGGAGTAAAGAGATTCGCTGTATCAATGAGCTAACAGATTTTGTTGTGCAGCGGGAGGAGTATAGAGGTTTTATCAAGGACTATCTATTTGAAACGAGAAAAAAGTTTGAGAGTCTCGGGAAAACGAACAAGACTCTTAGGATTGAAGATGTATTTTCCTTTAAAGAATTGAAGAATGGCATTAACAAGGCTTTAGAGAAAGGGCAGTTAACAGGTTTAACGAACGAGAAGCTGAATGATTTTGTCACTTGTCTCATTTCCATTCTCCAGCAGATCAACATCACCGACGATGGCAGGGAGATTGGAAAGCTCTTTTTTGCCATTTCTAATAAACAGATTATCTTGATGGCAGAAATAGAGGTTTATCAAAATGTTTTCAAAAAGACTAATGCGGTCTTTCCAGTCCTGACCGCCAATAATAGTTATCTGGATTTCAAAAAGCAAGATCGATTTGATACGCCTTATTTGTTTGCTGACAAGGTGATAGAAATTACTAACCATGATGGGGAATTGAAGATTATTATTCCGGAATAGATGATAATTTAAACTATCATGTGGCAATTTTATAAAAAAATGCAAAACACCTTTCAAAAAAAACTGAAAGGTGTTTTGCATTCTATTCAACAGATGTCTTTTAAACCTCAACCGGGGCGACTTTAACTGTCCAGTTAAATGGGTCCGCTTTTTTTCCAATCTGTATTCCAGTTATTTCTTCATAAATACGCTGTGACAGCTGGCCGATTTTATTATCATTAATTGTGATTGAGCGCTCATTCCAATTTAATTCGCCAACGGGTGAAATAACGGCAGCTGTTCCTGCACCGAAGACTTCCTCAAGTTCACCGCGCTCATGTGCGGCAAAAATCTCTTCAATTGAAATTTTCGCTTCGTGGACAGGTATGTTCCAATATTTTAATAATTCAATAACTGAATCACGTGTAACACCAGGTAAAATACTGCCATTCAATTTTGGTGTTACCACTTCGCCATTGATTTTGAAGAAAATATTCATACTGCCGACTTCTTCGACATACTTATTCTCTTTTGCATCAAGCCAGAGAATTTGGGCGAACCCATTTGCCTCAGCCTTTTCTTGTGCCTTCATGCTGGCTGCATAATTGCCGGAGGTCTTCACATGGCCAACCCCGCCGATAACAGCCCGAACATATTGCTCTTCTACATAGATTTTAACAGGGCTTAATTGGTCGCCATAATAGGCTCCTGAAGGCGAAAGGATGACAAGCAGTTTATATTGGTTTGCAGGACGGACGCCGAGATAGGGTTCAGTCGAGAAAATAAATGGGCGTATGTAAAGGGATGTCCCTTCACCATCTGGAATCCAATCCTTTTCCGTAAAAATTAATTGTTTAATTGCACTTAATAAGAAACTCTCATCAATTTGTGGAATACACAGTCTGTCGCATGAATCATTTAGTCGCTTCATGTTTTTTTCAGGACGGAAGAGTTGAATCGTCCCATCCGCTGACTTATAGGCCTTTAACCCTTCAAAAATGGCTTGTCCATAGTGAAAAACCATTGCGGCCGGGTCAAGTGTTAATGGTGCATAAGGAATAATCCGCGGATCATGCCAACCGTTTTCGACATGATAATCCATCACAAACATGTAATCGCTGTAATACTTCCCAAAACCAAGTGAAGCGGTATCAGGTTTTTCTTTTAATACATCTCTTTGAAAAAAAGTAATTTCTTGTTGCATGATGACACCTCATTTCCATTTTCTAATTAGACTACGCCATGTTCAGCTAAAATTCAATTGAAAATTAGTATTACATGGATGGATTTTAAATCTACTCATCCTCCTTCCACGGCCTGATGGGTATACTTTTATAAAGTAAATGTAATGATATACCTGACACCCGAAGCGTTAACACATTAATTTGCAGGTGTCAGGCACCTTCCATAAAGTTAAAGTACTTCCCTATGTTTCCTTTTCTTCTTTGTCCAAACAAAGGTGAGAATGAAGCAGCCAAGTAATATAATTGCACCTACTGTAAAAGGAAGATTCATATGCCAGTCAAAAAGCGTCCCTGCTAATGCAGGTCCAATCATGTTGCCTAAACTCATGTATGAATTATTCATTCCGGCTGCATAACCTTGTTCATCTCCGGCTGTTTTTGAAATTAAGGTATTAACGGCAGGACGTATTAAAGTAGAGGCGATCGAGAATAGGGTGGCGACCAATAGAATGATGAAAAAGCCGCTGACATATAACATGCCATATAGACTAAGCGCTGCAACAAGTAAACCAAATAGAATGATTTTCATTTCACCAAACACAGTAAAAAGCTTATTTAGGACAAAGGCTTGAACAATGACTCCGACAAAGCCGCCAACGGTCATGACAATGGCAAGGTCATTTGGGGTGTAATGAAATTTATACGTTAAAAACATCGTTAATGTTGATTGGAAGTTAGCAATCCCGAAGGAGAATACAAACACTACGATTAATAAAACAAAGTAGCTTGTTTTGAAGGAGCGGGCCATTTGTTGGAATAAATTTTCTCCCTTAACCTCCTCTTTCATAACAGGTTTAATGGATGGAAGGATTATGATAGATAGAATTCCAGCAATGATGGTTGCAGATCCTCCAAAATAGAACGGAAAGTGGAGACTGACATTGGATAGAAATCCACCAATCCCAGGCCCAATCATAAAGCCTAATGAAATCGCCGCACCAATCCAGCCCATCGCTTTCCCGCGTTCTGCCTTTGTTGTAAGATCCGCCACATAGGCCATAACTGGAGGCACGATAAAGGCTGAACCGACACCAGTAAAGAATCTGCAAACAAAAAGCATCCATAGGTCTGTAGAAAGTCCGAAACAGATTTGTGAAAGACCATTCACGAAAAGCCCGAAAATGATTAAATTTTTTCGGCCATGGCGATCGGATAAATTCCCAGCAACCGGTGAGAAAATAAACTGGGCTAAGGCGATTACTGCAATAATAAAGCCTAATGCCTGCCCCGCTGCTCCAAAGGTTTTCAAATAGGCTGGCATAACGGGGACGATGAGTCCAACTGCACTAAAGGTGATAAACATATTAAACATTAATATATATAATGCTAATTTTTTTGAGGATTTCATAAAAATCTCACTTTCTTGTTTATTTCGCATTCCTAAGTAAAAAGTATAGCTCTATTTAAATGCTTAAACAATTAAAAGGAATTTACAGTTTTTTGCAGCGGCTTACTTGACAATAAAAGTATATTTTATTATCCTTTATAGAAAATAAAAAACTTCGTATAACTCCAAAGATATGGTTTGGGGGTCTCTACCAGGAACCAATAATTCCTGATTACGAAGAAGGTACATGTACTTTGTGCTTTCTTCGTAATCAGGAATTTTTTTTATCGAAAAATTGATGAGGAGGACACACAACAATGAATTTTTCTACATTACCTAAAATAGAACTTCACTGCCATTTAGACGGAAGTCTAAGGGCTGAAACGATAATTGATATAGCGAAAAAGGAAGGCATCCCTCTGCCTGCAATGGTGAAGGAAGAGATTCAAAGCGAGCTTGTTGCCCCTTTGGACTGCGAATGTCTTGACGATTATTTAAAACGATTTGCCATCCCGAATTTGGTTATGCAGTCCATGGAGAACCTAAGAAGGATTACCTTTGAGCTTTTTGAAGATGCTGCACAGGAAAATGTAAAATATATGGAAGTTAGATTTGCCCCGCTGCTTCACACGGCCAAGGGGTTAACTGTCGAGGAAATCATCCAAAGCGTCTTGGACGGAATGAAGGATGCGGAAGCGCAATTCGATATAAAAGGAAATATCATTCTGTCATGTATGAGAACCATGTCAGTTGATAGCGCTTTTGAAGTCGTAGAAAAAGGGAAGGCGTTCCTTGGAAAAGGGGTTGTGGCAATTGACCTGTGTGCATCGGAGGAGGAAGGGTTTTGCGGCAAATTCGTTGAACCGATTGCTCTAGCGAGAGAATATGGATACCGGGTCACAATCCACGCAGGTGAAACAGGAATTGGGAAAAATGTCCTCGAGGCTGTTGAGCTATTAGAGGCTGAAAGGATTGGGCATGGGGTATTTATTAAGGATTGCGCAGCAGCGTATGACATCGTGAAGGAAAAACAGATTGTGCTTGAAATGTGTCCAACAAGTAATGTTCAAACAAAAGCAGTGAACCAATTTAGTGAACATCCAATCTATCATTTTCATCAGGATGGCATAAAAGTAACCATTAATACCGACAACCGGACAGTATCAGATACCACAATGGCGAAGGAATGCACCATCGTATTTAATGAATTCCAGATAAGTGAAGCGGATTATCGGCAAATTTATCTTACTAGTGTGGAAGCAAGCTTTGCAGATGCTGCGACAAAGGAAAAACTAAGGAAATATAAAATGAAGTTTAATTGATAAGAATAGGAAAAAGGTGCCTGACCCCCGTTGCGTGAACGTATTAACGCGCTGGGGGTCAGGCACCTCCTTTCTCGTTGATGTCTGGATAAAAGGTATCTGTGAAAATGGCAATCTTCATACAATCCCTCCTCACTGAATCTTCTAATTACATAAATAAATAAAAGCATAAACTCCCAGCAACCGTACCAAGGATTCCTCCAGCAATGACATCTGATGGATAGTGAAGACCTAAGTACATTCGAGATATACCTACGCAAATCCCTAGTGGAATTAGCACAAAAGAAAGCTGTGGAATAAATAAGAGATATGGGGTCAAAACGGAAAAAATCGCCGTTGTATGTCCCGAAGGAAATGAATGATCTTGTAATGGATTCTTATGAGTCTTTGTTTTTTCTATCAACAAATATGGCCGTTTTCGGGGAAACAGCTGCTTTACAATATGGACCGGTATATGACTTGCTGATAAAGCGAGTGCGCTGGCGAAAGCAGTCAATCTAGCCTCCCCTGATGATAAAAGAATGAGAAGAAAAGTGGCAGCAATGGTAATGTCTGCTCCTCCTAAGTGTGTGACCGAGCGGAAAAAGAGATTTAAAAGTTTTCTATCAAAATGGCGATTTACCTTCTGAAGTAGCTGGCATTCTAAGCTGTAAAATACATGGAGCATTCTGCTCATTCTCCGCTCTCCTTTACTAATGAATCATTTGGTCTATCTTTAAAAACATAAGGCCTTCCTATTGAGAAATAGGTAATTGGATACTTTTGAATCTCCTGGAGTGAATAACAGTTTCGCCCATCAATAACAATCGAGTCTTTCATATGGGTACAATATACCTCCAGCGGGACATGTTTGATTTGGTCCCAATCTGTTGCGATAATCGCCAGTTCTGCTTCGTGCAGTGCAAATCGAATGTCGTATGCGTATTCAATGGTATTTCCTAATATTCGCTTAGCATTATAACTATTATATTAGAGAATTGAGGAGCCTTTCTTAACCTAGTGTAAAAAGAGTGTAAAGACTTCATTAAGGTTCATGTGCGCAATAAAGTAAAAGGAGGTCTCTCAATTTTCAGAGAGACCTCCTTTTATTAAACGTTCAGCATCGGAATCATACTTTCTAGAAAAAACCCAAAATCAACAATATTTACCTATTATTAATATATATATGAATCAAAATTAACAATCTGCAGAGATAATATAAGTTGTATCTTTTGATGAAAGGAGTTTAGTAGGTGTACCAGAAAAAATCAATGCCTAAAATGAGAGGAGTTTAATAGGAGTGACCAGAAAAAAAGAATCACTATCAAAACTAATTTCAGTACTTTTAGCAGTGCTTATAGCTGTTGCTGGACTTGTAACGCCAAAGCCAGCATCGGCAGCAGCACCTGCGGGAATTCCGTCACAAATTGCCATGAGTATAGGCGGAGGGGCGGAAGCAGGTAAATCGGCGATGAGTTTTAATTGGGTAACCGGTCCATCGGTGGCCAATTCAGAAATAATTTATGGTACGTCACCGAACTTGGATGATGGTGTGAAAAAAAGCGCCACAAAGACTACTCCAGTTGCCACAGATATTTTTCCAGAGAATAGGCGGACTGACTTTAAAGCTATCAATTCCTTTAATGTTGTGATTAAGGATCTTACTCCTGATTCAAAATATTATTACAAAGTTGGCAACATCAGCGACGGGTATAGCGATATTGCTAGTTTTATAGCACCTGCGGATCCTGCTGCAAACAAGCCGTTTTCTTTTGTAATTACTCCGGATACACAGGGAACATCTGTTAGTTCGTTTGATAACACTAACAAGTTATATGACTATATTAAGGAGAATGAACAGGATGCTGCATTTCTTCTTCATATGGGTGATGTGGTAGAGGATGGGCATGTTTCAGATCAATGGCAGTTATTCTTTGATGCAGCTCAAAACCTTTTAGATACGCTGCCAATCATGGCAACTCCAGGTAATCATGACGGTGCATCCTATGACAGAGATTTCGTGCAGTATAAAGCAAGATTTAACCATACTTCTTTACATAAACCAGACGGGTTGTCTTCAGCTGCTGATGGGACGGTTTATTCCTTTGAATATGGAGATGCCTTGTTTATTTCTCTTAATTCTTTTGCTTCTTCCACGGACAAAGATATCCAATGGAAGTTTTTAGAGAAAGAAAGTGCAAATACCTCAAAGGCATGGAAAATAGTATATTTTCATGTTCCACCCTACGATCCAGGTGCAAGTCACTATAATATGGACAATGTAATTGGTAAAAAGCTGACCGATGCAGGCATCGATTTGGTATTCCATGGTCATGAACATGCCTATGCCAGAACCACTTTAAAGACAACTTCTACTGCAGCAGGCACAGGAAGCATTGAAAAGGAAAAATTCGGTGAAGCGCCTACCTATGTCATAGGGGGATCAGTTTACGAATACGGTTACAGCCTCGACAACCGTGACACGTCTTGGAATGATTATTTTTATGACCTTCGCATTGATAAAACAGGTACAGGCGGCGGTAAAATTTATGCACCGGGTGTGTACAGCAAGGTAGAGGTTACGAGCAATGCGATAACCTATAAAGCGTACTATAAAGCTACAGGCTCCGAGAATCCTTTCCGTGTCATTGATAATTTCACGATTACAAAATCAGAGGATAAGATTACCCAGCCGACAGGCGGCGGTACGGAACCAACCTCTGTAACCTTCTTGTATGATTCATTTAAACAAGAGGAAGGCAAGTATATCGCACGCTTTAACTGGGTAACGCCAGTAGCAACAAAAACAACACAACTCTATTATGCTAAAAAATCAGACTTTGAAAGCAATGGCGGAAAGTTTACAAATGTTGTTGTCGGAACAAATAACACGGTAGATCTTTCGGATGCCATTTCAGAAGCGAACTATAATGGTGCTGGGACTGAGTACTCTGTTGCGCCAGTACAAAGTCATAAAGCGGAAACAGCTGTACTTGAACCTGGTACGAAATATGTATATGCAGTTGGTGACGGTGCGAAGAATGTCTCCAGCGTAGAATCACCGGCTAGTTTTAAAACACCTGACAGCAATTTGGATACATTTAACTTTAACTGGGTTACTGACGTACATGCAGCACCTGATTCTAGTCACAATGACAAAGCTCTTAACCAAGCATTTACTGATTTTCCGGATGCTGCATTTATTTTGAGTTCGGGTGATCAGGTTTCTTATGCATTTGATACAGATCAATGGGATACTTTTTTTGAGGCAAATGCCGATAAGTTTGCCCGTGTACCATTGTATTTAGGAACTGGAAATCATGAGTATGATGGTGCAGGCAATAGCTGGGCGCCGGACAGCAACTGGGACTCGGTGGACCCAACATTGCAAAATCTTTTTGGACGCTACAATCCGCCTAAAAACGGCGCTTCATTTTATGGCGGCGGTAACGGGACTGAAAGAATGGTAGCAGGTATGGACAAAAAGCAATTTGAGTCAAGCAACTACTATTTTGTTTACGGTGATACACTTTTCATGATGATGGATTATCAGGATCAAAGCAGTAAAGAGCAAATAAAGGCTCAGCAGGACTGGATGAAGTCCGTCGTTAAACAAAACCCTACAAAGTGGCGTGTTGCTGTCATCCACAAATCTCTTTTCGGATATCGTATGGCAAACCCTGTGGCATCCTGGACAACCGCTTTTGATGAAGCTGGAGTTGATGTGGTGCTTGCGGGACACGATCATCTCTATGTCCGTACAAAGCTATATGCAAATGGCGCAAACATTGAACCACAGACTTACGGTGACGGAACAACCTATATCACAAGCTATTCTGGAAATAACGACAGACGCGGGCCTTATTTCGAAAGTAACAAGAGAGACCCCGAAAAGGTCGCCTATGTAGATGTTAGACCTATTGGTCTAGGCTTTTCGAATATTTCTATTTCGCCAAAGGAAATCAGAGTAACAAGCAAAGGATACGATAAAGAAGGGAACTTGGTTACAGGGGATGACAACGTACTGGTTACAAACAAACCACGGACCCATAATTTAGCATCATGGAATTATCCGTCAGTCCCAAAAGATGCTGATGAATTGACCATTACAGATGTAGCCATCACAGGGATTGCGAAAGAAGGACAAACACTGAGTGCCTCTGTTAGTCCTACAAGTGCTACCGCGTCTTTCAGATGGGAGAGCTCAAACGATGGCACGACCTGGACAACAATTGCAGGTGAAACATCATCGAAATATACCATAAAAGCAGAAGATGTAGGTTTGTATTTGCGCAGTGTTGCCACCGGAACAGGCTTTTATAACGGAGAAGCAACAAGTGCTGCCACCGCTAAAGTCACACCACTTGCTGGCAGTGGCACAGTTACGGTAAAAATCGGAACAGCAAATGAGCTAGATGCATTGTCAAAAGGGTTTGGCACATCCGCTTATCCGATTGACGGTAAATACGTGTTAACTGCAGATATTGATATGAGTAATGTGCCATTTTCTGCAATCGGAGGGGGCACCACACCAACTCCGTTTTTAGGCACATTTAACGGTAATGGTTATACCATAAGCAATATGAAAATCGAGAGTAACAACAATAGCACAGGCTTCTTTGCTTATGTAGGCACAGGTGGCAAAGTAGCAAATCTTAAATTGGTGAATGCTGATATTACCGGAAGCAATAGCACAGGCGCTATTGCAGGGACTTCCACAGGCACGATTGAAAACGTCTATGTGGATGGAAAAGTAACTGGCGGCAGCAATATCGGGGGAATTGCAGGTACACTCCATGCAGGTACTTTGCAAAATTCTAAAGTTCATACAGATATTCATGGCAATACAGTTGGAGGCTTGATTGGAAGTACAAACTTTAATGCTTCAGGTTCGCCGCTTTCCGTCAAAGACGAAAAAACTGGAAGTGTTATCCTTAATAACGTTGTGATGGGTACGGTCACAGGTGGAAATGATTATTCCGGTGCCCTTGTTGGTGATATGGGGGGATCTTCAGGCTCTCTACTCCAAACTTTAAACGGCAATGTTGTCGCCAATGAAGTAAAAGGGGTTACTCCTGGAAAAATTGGAGGCTACTGGTCTGGCAGCAGGCCGATTATCGACACAGACCAAATAAACTACTATAACAGTGACAAGTTAAGCACAAGTGGACTGCCATCAGGAATTGTCCCTGCATTTACTGGAAAGACGGCATCTGATTTTACACAAAAAGCAACATTCGAGGCTTTGGGATGGGACTTTAAGGACGTTTGGGATTGGGATGCAACGAATAACGTTCCTGTACCTAGAGTGATTGATGTTGGTGGAGAAGGAGCTGAAGATAACTTAGTCACGATTATCACATCGGCAGGCTCGGGAGGGACGATTTCTCCAGAAGGAAATGTGTTAGTCGAGCGTGGGCAGAGTCAAAAGTTTATCTTTACACCAAATAAATATTATGAAATTGACACCGTTAAAATAGACGGAGAAAAAAATCCAGAAGCGGCTGCGGCAGGCGAGTATACCTTTGAAAATGTTAGGGAAGTACACAATATTGACGTCACATTCAAGCTTTCGGATTCCGTTTCTGGTGTTGCTCCAAGCCTTGTTTCAACAAGTGCCTATTACAACAGAGCAGTTGAAAAACATATTGGGGTAACGGTAGACTTTGGAGAAGGCGCTCTGGGAATTCAACCAGAGAACTATCGAAAAGCGGTCAAAAGCGTCAAGATTATGAAGGATAATAAACTAGTTCTTGATGCCCAAGGCGGATATTGGTTCCCAAGCACAGGCAATGGTCAACCCGAGAATCTGCTTGAGATTTGTTGGGATGACATCATCAAGTTACCTGGATATGACGATTTAGTTGCAGGGACATATGACCTTGATATAACCTTTGCAGACTTGAACTCCTCTGGATACTCCATACCTTTGATTGTAGAAGACGGAATTGTCTCTTCTTTGACTGTGGATGGAGGAATCATTACGGTAGACGGAAATGAGGTAAACAGTCCTGCTGAGATTAAAAAGGACTCGCAAGTTACTGTGAAGGCTGTTGTTCCAAGCGGACAAAGGTTTGTAAAATGGACTGCGACAGGTCTTGAAAATGTTGAGTTTTCGGAAGATAAATTTACATTTACGATGCCAGCAAATAAGGTTACATTAAAAGCCGAATATGAAAACATACCAAGCAGTGAAGATAGCGAAAAAGGCTGGGTTTCTAAAGCTGGCAAGTGGTATTATTATGATCCTCAAACAGGGATGATGAAAACTGGCTGGCTACTAGATAAGAACAAATGGTATTACCTGCAACAGAATGGCGAAATGAAGACCGGCTGGTTATTAGACGCTGGCAAATGGTATTACCTTGATTCAAGTGGTGCGATGAAAATAGGCTGGGTAAACCTTGGATCCACTTGGTATTACTTAGAAAATAGTGGAGCAATGAAGACCGGCTGGTTATTAGACGCTGGCAAATGGTATTACCTTGATTCAAGTGGTGCGATGAAAATTGGCTGGGTAAACCTTGGATCCACTTGGTATTACTTAGAAAGAAATGGTGCAATGAAGACCGGCTGGTTATTAGACGCTGGCAAATGGTATTACCTTGATTCAAGTGGTGCGATGAAAATTGGCTGGGTAAAACTTGGATCCACTTGGTATTACCTAGAAAGCAATGGTGCAATGAAGACAGGTTGGTTGTTAAACGGAGATAAATGGTATTACTTGGATAACAGTGGTGCGATGAAAACCGGCTGGGTACTGGCAGGCACAAAATGGTACTACTTGTATGCGAGCGGACAAATGGCAGCAAACACAACTATTCAAGGATATAAGCTTGGGTCAAATGGTGCTTGGATAAAATAGCTTTATGATTGAATTCTAGTGCTAGGCCCTAATAATAATGTTGTTTTTAACATAAAAAATAGAGTTGACTATAGATATCAAGTCAGCTCTATTTTTTATCGATTCAAAAGGAGAATCTTTGAATAAATCTTAAAAATAATTAATATTCAAAATACTAGAAATGAAATATCTCGACAATTACTTTTTTGCAGAACCATTGAACCCTTTAACGATGAGCCATACAGCTAAAATCATTTCATTAGCTGCTACTGGAAGAGCTAAAATACCACCCCAAACAGAAAGTTGCTGAATGACACCGAACATGACTAACAGGGCACAAATAAAAACACAGATTGCTCCTGTCATACCTAAGATGGCGATAAACCTTGGTACGAGCTTGGATTTATAAAATATATAACTGTACATCATTGTATTGATACCCAGCATGAAATTGGGGCCAAGCAGAAAGGTCCAGTCATGTATTGCTTTTAATAATGTACCTGAAGCTTGAAAAGAGGTGCTATCCGGGACGCCTGCTGCTACAAATTCCCGGCTTAAGGTCAACAGGGACAGCACACTGATTACACCAACCGTAATAATAACCGCTTCAAGAAATCTGAAGCAAACATGCCAAAGCGCTATCGTTTCATTGTACTTTCGTAAAATTGGAAACATGGTCGTTGCCGTACCAACCACTGAAACGACAAGAATTAACTCCATAATCGCTCCCAGTATCACTTGGCTGGCATGTTCGCTGCCTTTAATCATGTAATCAGGGCCATTTAGGATGGGATCGTATAAAATTAGACCTATTATTGCCGTTATGGATGCAAGTATAAATAGTACTCCCACAATATTTGCCGCTTTTTTGTTTGAACTCATTTTATCTCCGCCTTTTAATAAATTCATAAACGGTAAAGCTATTTCTTAAACTCGGTGTTGTCCCCATAAAAGAATACCTCTTCCAAAGGCAAGTTAAAGGCATGAGCAATTCGAAAAGCCAGTTCTAGAGATGGGGAGTAGTTTCCTTTTTCAAGAGCCACAATCGTTTGTCTTGTTACTCCCACCTTGTCAGCCAACTGCTGCTGGGTCATTTCATCATGGTTGAATCGTAATTTTCGAATATGATTGCCGACAAGCGTTTTGCCCACTCTTACACTCCTCTCCGATAGTGATAAAATTTTGTAATGGAGCCGGTCACATCGGAAATGAATCCTGAGATAATCAAGATAATGAACATCGCCTGTAACGGCTGATAAATAATCAGCGATCCCATTGCAATAAGAAAGCCGAGGATAAACACAAAAAAAGAATTTCGGAACGCTTTCAACTCAATCAATTTATCAAGTTCATCCGCAAATCTGGGTTCCTTTTCACTCGTCGTAATTCTAAAGACAATATTAAAAATAATGCTGATAATGATATGCGCAACTATGGAAACGACAGTCAAGATGAGGACGAAGGATCCCCAATAGCGAAAGGTTTCAATTGACTCCAGACCCCCTTCAGGATACTGAGGGTACATGTACAAGCAATAAGATACGAAAATAAGTATCGCGCTTATCAATGATACGATACTTTTCTTTTCTTGATAGGTCATGTTTTACACCTCCTGTATGGTAGCTTTTACATCATGTAATATATTGTATGCATAATGTTAAGCAAAGTTTACATTTGATTTTGTATTTTTTACCCCATTAAAAAAGGCGAACAGTGCCTGGCACTGTTCGCCTTTTTTCGTACTATTATTTTCCAGTAAATGTTTTTGCTTCGGCTGGTGATTCAGGTACTTTGATGGCACCTGATTTTATTTTTTCAATCCATTCTTTAACTGTTGCTTCAATTTGGTCCTTGTTTGCGACTTTCGCATTGATTGGTGCTAATCCTACACCATCTTCATGTAAACCATATAAGGTAACTTTGCCGCCAGGGAATTTACCTTCTTTAGTTTTCTGAGCAAGATCTTGTACAGCGACATCAACGCGTTTGAGTGCTGATGTAAGAACGACATCTTCACCCATGTCGGCTTGGTCACGGTCTACACCAATAGCCCATATTTCTTTACTAGGATCTTTTTTCTTTCTGTCAGTTGCTTCTTTGAAGAGACCGTTACCAGTTGCGCCAGCAGCGTGGAAGATGACGTCTACACCGGAAGAATACATTTTAGAAGCGATTGCCTGACCATATTCAGCCTTGTCAAACACACCTGCAATTTGAACATCGACCTTTACTTCTGGTTTTGCAGCATTAACACCAGCTAAAAAACCAGCTTCAAATCGTTGGATAACAGGGACATCCATCCCGCCAATAAAGCCGACGTGGTTAGATTTTGTAGCAAGTGCAGCTGCTACACCCGCAAGGAATCCCGATTCCTGCTCTTTGAAAAGAATACTTGCAACGTTTGGCTGGTCTACTTCTTCATCAACAATCGCAAAGTGGTTATCTTTATGTTGTTTTGCGACATCTTCAACGGCATCAGGCATTAAGAAGCCGATACCGTATACTAAGTCAAACCCTCTGCGGACAAGAGTATTTAGATTTGTTGTATAATCGGCATCTGATTGGGATGGAAGGTAATCATAGCCGTCTTTACCTTTTTTCAATCCATTTGCTTTACCGAAGTTGACAAGTCCTTCCCATGACGATTGGTTAAATGATTTATCATCAACACCACCGACATCAGTAACCATGGCTACAGTGAAGTTTTTATCTTTGCCTCCGTCTTTAGCTGTGTCATTGCTTTTTCCACAAGCACTTAATAGTGTACCTGCTGCAAGAACAAGTGATAGCGCCAATCCAACTTTACGTTTTTTCAAGATAGTTTGCCTCCTAGGATTGATATTTGATAAAACTGAAACGCTTAATAAACTAAAGTTTATAATGTAAACTTAAGTTTACATTATACTTCTAACTAAACCGTAGGTCAACAAATTTGTTAATCATGCAATCAAGATTATATTTACCCAGTTAAGGATTATTCATTAGCAAAATTCATAAATAACAAAGGGATTGGTGATTATTTTTCGAATAAATAAAGGGAGGCTTCTATTTTGAGAAAGTTTGGAGGAAACAAATTGGGCTATATTGAGGAATTACGAGAAATAATCGGAACTAGACCGCTCATTTTAGTAGGTGCAGTAGTGGCGGTAATCGACTCACACGGGAAAATTTTATTGCAAAAACGACCTGAAGGCATCTGGGGTCTTCCTGGAGGTCTGTTAGAATTAGAAGAATCTGCAGACGAAGCAGGCCGAAGGGAAGTTTTTGAAGAAACAGGAGTCGAAATCGGCCAGCTTCAGTTGGTAGATGTTTTTTCAGGGAAGCAGTACTTTAGAAAACTGGCCAATGGGGATGAATTCTATCCAGTTACAATTGCCTATTTTTCTAAAGATATTAAAAACAGCACCATCAAAATTGATGGGGTAGAATCGATTGATGCTGGATTCTTCGATATTCGGGAATTGCCGGAAGATACGAGTCCTTTAATCAAGACGGTGATTAATCGATATCCTAAAATGTTCAGATAATTCAAGTCCTATCTACATAACGCGAGTAATTTTTGAGGGGGAAATATAGTGGATGTTAGTGAGATCAACGTGTCGATAACTCCTAAAGAGGCAAGTAACAAGGTTGAACAAGCCATTGTAAATGGAAGTATTTCAGGGACATTAATTGATCGTTACCATCGTTCAATTGGGGATAGAGAAATCATTGTATTGGTGTTAGAAAAATTCTATTTTCGGTCCAACAATCGTGGTTCCATGACGGTCACTATTGATAACTTTGAAGCGGCAACTAAAGTGCATGCAGCAGCATCCGGCACTGGTAGCGGAGCAATCTTCAGGTTTGATTGGGGAGCGGGAAATAGCTTTATAAACAGTGTCCTCGATACTTTAGAGCAGTATAAAGTGTAGTAAGAATGGTCTTTGTGTCTGACCGCGCTGCGTTAATACGTGCTAAATCCTTATAAAGGGTATAAGCTACCGAAACTGAGAAAGCGTTCCAATTTGGGTAGCTTATAAAGGGTATAAGCTACCGAATCCGAGAAAATCGTCCAAGTTCGGTAGCTTATAAGGGGTATAAGCTACCGAAACCGAGAAAGCCGTCCAAATTGGGTAGCTTATATGGGAATAAAACAGTCCCCCGATATAATCGCGGGGGACTGTTTTATTCATTTTATTTATTCGCTCCATAACTTATAAGGTTTGTGAATATTCGGTAACCGCCTGGAACTTGGCCTTGGATTTGGCGATAGAAGACTAGGTTTGTATAAAGGTATGTTCCTTTTCCGTAGTTAGCCATCAGAATTTCGCCATCGAATGGGTCTTCGCCTGGGTCTGCCATGCTGACAAATGTTTCGTAATGATTATCCCATGCCATTGGGAAATATAATCCTCTTTCTTGTACCCAATGATCCCAATCGCTATCAGCAATTTTATTTGGATAGTTGAATAAAGGGGAGTTAGGCTGCAACACCGTTACTTTTGCATTCTCATCGGTAACCCTCCACTTAATCGACACGTTTCCAATCGTTAATGGATATGGAGCCGTTGTTTGGGCGTTCAGCCATCACCAGGTTTATGGTATTGCACGACTAAGTGTCCGCCATTATTCTGTACCTGTGGATTCATAGGTGATGTTTGCTTGATTGGCCGGTGTTTTATAGGTATGGTAATACTCGGAAAAGGGATATTACCTTACCCATTCGACCAGAGGCAATAAAAATTTTTGAACAGAAGTCAGACGGAAAGAATATATTTATAGGAAAAATTGAGGAAGTTGAGTTTTTTGGTTCGGTCATCAATCTCAGTGTAAATGTTGCTGGGCTGCCTCTTATCTCCAAGCCTTATGGAATTCGGTTTATATATCTTCTTAAGCGTACTTGTAAGTGCACTCATTGGTATTCCTCTCGCGTTTATCTTTAATCGTTATGATTTTCCCGGCAGAGGCTTTTTGTCCTCGATCCCATTATGCCAATCGTTCTCCTATCATTGGTAGGGGTTATGGCATTTATGTTTTTTATATGGGAAACAGGCTTAATCCCCAATCTAATCAAGGATTTATTTGGTCTGTAAAATGTCCCTTTTTAAATCGGTGGGGTTTCGGGATTTATTTCAAATAAGGTTTTCGGTGTAAAAGCTGAACAATCATTGTCTTAAAATGAAACTTCAATCATTGGCGGGTCTGTCCGGCTGCTTGTTAGTTGAATCAACGGAGATGAAAATATGAGTAAGCTAGAGGAATTTATCAAATCTGAAGGAACGACTTTTCCGGGAAAAATGTATGTGGAAGAGCTGCTGAAGCCGGTATTTAACGATCAGCGCGATTTCTTGTTCGAGGTTATGTTTGATATTCATCGTGCCCATGTGATCATGCTTGAAGAACAGAACATCATTAAAACCGATGAAGCTAGAGAGATGTTAAAGGGTATTAATAAAGTAGCCAAGACGGATATTAGCCAGATTTCATATCTGCCCCAGTTTGAGGATTTATTTTTCATGATGGAGGCCAAAATCGGCGAAGAAATCGGGTCGGAATTAGCAGGAAAAATTCATATAGGACGCAGCCGGAACGATATGGGTGTAGCCATGTACCGATTAGTATTAAGGGGGCATTTTTTGGAGTTGCTGCAAAGTGCTTATCGGTTGAGCGATGCCTTACTTGAGCAGGCTGAACAACATACCGAAACTTATATTACCGGTTATACCCATACACAGCCAGCACAGCCTACCACTCTAGGACATTATTTATTGGCGATTTATGATGTGTTACAGCGGGATATAAAACGTTTGTGGTCAGCCTATGAGACCGTTAACCAATCATCATTAGGTGCCGCTGCGTTGACTACAACTGGTTTTCCGATTTGCCGCACGCGGACTTGTGAGCTTTTAGGCTTTGATAAAGTAATAGAAAACTCCTATGACTCTATTGCTGGGGCCGATTATTTACTGGAAACCTCATCCGTCTTGATGACCTGCATGGTGAATACAGGGAGATGGATTCAGGATTTCTTGCAGCATGTGACAAGAGAATTTGGTTCCTTCTATGTGGCCGACCCCTATGTGCAGGTCAGCAGTATCATGCCGCAGAAGCGAAATCCGGTATCGATTGAACATTCCCGCTCGATTGCAAGTAGTGCCTATGGTGATGCGCTAGCGGCGATGAATATGATTCATAATACCCCGTTTGGCGATATTGTTGATACCGAGGATGATTTGCAGCCTCATTTATATCGGGCCTTTACGAATGCAAATCGGGTCATGAAATTAATGTACGCCGTGATTACAACCCTTAAAGTAAACGATGAGCATATGAAGAAGATGGCGAGTAAATCAAGTGTGACAATTACTGAACTAGCAGATACGTTAGCGCGGGACTACGGCATTTCATTTAGAAAAGCCCATTCGGTTGCAAGCTTTATTTCGAAAAAAACAATCAGTGCCCGGAAAGAATTATATGAGTGGAAGATTGATGAAATTAACGAAATGATCAGCGGATTCGTCGACGTGGCACTGATAGAGCAGGAATGGAAAAAAATCATTTCACCGGAATATTTCGTTGAGATAAGGAGCATCCAAGGCGGCCCGAGTCCAAAAGAAGTCGTTCGGATGATTGGCGAGAGAAAGCAGAAGCTAGGCATTCAGCTGAAGGACTATGAAGGCCTAGTGGAAAAATTAACTGCTTTGCGGAACAAATTAGTAGAGTATTCGATTTGAACCTTTGATACGTTTTGATAGAAATAGGGGGATTTTATATCTTCCTATTTTTTGTGGCTTTGTGGTGGTGCCTGACACCCGAAGCGTTACTACTTTAATAAAAGGGGTGTCAGGGACAGTTATTCAAGGCGATAAAGGACTAATCTGTTAAGGGAACAAAGACACTTTCTTACTTTACATTCTTTTCCATATTTGATATCATTAAATCGTAAGTAGTATGTAGTAAGTAGTAAGTAATTACACTTATTTTTTGAACCAGGGGGGACGTTTATGAAGGAACTCAGTTTTGCGCAAAACTTTTCCGTAATAGCACTCAACGCCCAGGATAGTCTTCATTTAACGACAGCAAAGAAGGTATTTTTGCGTTGTATGGCTGCAGCAACGATTTTAGAATTATATTTGGATAACGGCTTTAAAACGGAGGGTGATTTCCTTATTTTAAATCAGGAGGATTTGAACTCTCCAGAGATTTCGAGGTATCATAAAGCTGTTTTAAAAACACTTTTTAGTAAAAAGGAAACATTAAGTGAACAGCTTCCTCAATATCTTAAGAAGGTAACCAAGCTATCGAAAAAAATGTTGAAAGAAGTGGAGCACGCTTTTGCCGTTGCTCTAACTGAAGCTAACGCTTTGGAAGAAATCCCAGCGCTACTTGGTTGTGATTTGGAATATGTCACAGCTGGCATCTCAATGAAGGAATACCGCAGTAACTCCGAGCTGTTTTCAAGATTGACGGAAAGCCTTCGTGCTGAGACATTAGAAACTGGGCCAATGACAGACGAAGCCATCCTAATGCTTTGGTTGTTAAGGGAAAGCGGTTGTATTCATGATTTCTTCTCAAGAGAGGAATTGAAACGGGTTGCGGAGCGCATCTTTGAATTACAAGGGAGCAGCTCGCTGGCTAAACAGGTCTTCCCGATTACGATTCATAAAACCATAGAAATGGGAATAAAGAATTTTTTAAAATCAAAAAAGGATGTAATGTCCACAGCTTCAGGGTCGGGAATCAATTTTGTGTTTCCTGTTATTGAACGATCCCAATCAGTATTTATTGATACGGAAAAGGTCTTTGCCAATAAAGAGGAGCGTTTACGTGATATAAAAGCGAGGCTGGAAAGTAAAGGTCATATCTTTACGGTGATACGTGAGGGTGAAGTACCGCTAATCAAGATTGATAATGTCCTATATGAAGCTGTACCATCTGCCAAGCTATATCGAATACCTGTTCATGGTGTCCGGTTAAGAAAATACCCACTATCCTTATAACAGGGGGGAGAAAATGTCCCGTCAACGTTCGATGGAAAAAATATTAGCTTCCGAATTTGTCTCTATTGGGGAGCTAGTACGTCTTAGCGGATGTCGTTACAGTACTCTAAAATTTTATACAGAAGAAGGGATGCTTCCTTTTAAGCAGGAACAAGAAAACCTAACCCGACGGTTCCCCAGAGAAGAAACATTAGTCAAAATCAAAGAAATACAAGACTTGAAAAAACAGGGGCACAGTATTCCAGAAATAAAAGAAAGACTAGCTAAAAAAATGTGAGGAAATGAAATTAAAGATGCCTGACACCCATTGGGTGTCAGGCACCTTTTTGCTTATATTTTTAATTAGGCTCCCTGTCCCAATAATCATCAGCGATACATTGTCCACAGCCCAATATCCTTAAAGCCAAGTCGTTTATAAATCCGGCCTGCTGCAGGGTTATCGTAAAAAAGACAAAGTGTTTTCCCTTCGTCGAGTACGTCCTTAAATAACTTTTGCATGATTGCGGTTGCGAGTCCCTTACGGCGATATTCCTTGCGAGTACAGACGCCAACAATCATGGCCGACATCGAATTTTCTGCTGTTGTTGACACACATGCAGTCATGACATCATTTTCAACGGTATAATAGGTTCTTGTTGTATTGGATTCCATTGCTTGAAAAAGGATATCGCGTGCATCACTTCTAACATTAAATTCTTCAATTGAACTGCGCAATTCAATTATTTGATCTACATCATCGATAGTCGCCTTTTTAAACTCGACGTCATCGGCACTAAGACATTCATCCGAAAGGCATTCTGCAAAGAAAGTAACTTGTTTCTTACCAAGTGCTAGTTCAGGAAAGGCTTCGAATTTCTCAATGATGTCACTCTTTCCAGATAATGGAAGGGGTTGGTTGTACTGTTTCATAATGGAAACGAATCCCTCTGTATCGAATTCACCCTTAGCATAGGGAATAAATGAATGATGAAATCTTAGAAGAACAGCTTTAATTGTGTTCTGTTCAGCAAACTCTGCCCAAATTTCCTGGAATTCGGAATCATATCCGAACACTTCTAAATCCCCTATGATAAATAGATTAATAGATGGTTCCTCACTTAAAAAAGAGAGAACCTGATGATGGTCTTGGTCTGTAAGCTTTCTAATCACGTGACATTCCTCCTTGCTTTTTAATAGAGTATACACGCAATACAAATATTTCAAGACCTTTTTAATATTCTATCTTCTTTGATGCGGCAGTTCTTATGGCGAACAGTGACTATCACTGTTCGCTTATTATTGTGATAACAGGGTCATGGAGATTATTCACCCTATAATAAAAAAGAGAAAGCAGTAATCCTGCTTCCTTTAAATAGAAAAGAAAGATTTAGCACTCTTAAAAATGTGATGAAATACCTCATCTATTGAAAGCTTCTTAATTTGGGATATGGTTTTAATAGATTCTTTCATCATGAAAGGATGGGTCATCTTTCCAGTGAAAGGTCCTTCAAAAGGCCAAGGGCCATCTGATTCGACCATTATTTGCTGAAGTGGATAGGATTGAACAAGATGTTGAATTTCCTCCTCATACAAAACATCGGGCGTGACAGAAATGTAGTACCCGTTATCTGCCATTCGCTTTATCGTTTTGGAATCACCTTTGAACCAATGGAAATGGGCTTTTGGAAGGGAGTATCTCTCCAAAAGATCACAAACGATCGGTGCATCTTCATAAACAGCATGAAGGACGATAGGTTTTTCTAATTCCTTACTTAGTTTAATAAATGCTTCTAATAGTTCAATGTATTGGCTACGTTGAAGAGTCGTTAGTTTTTGTTCTTTTCCTAAATAATAAGGGAGCCCTACTTCACCAATTGCGACCATATCATTTTGATGACTCTTGATCCAACTGAAAAGTTCAGCCATTTGTTTCTCTGTAGGGGGAGTTTGTTCAGGATGATAGCCAAAAGCTGGTTTAACCTTTGAGTATATGTTGGCAAGATCCTTATTTTTTTTACTTGATTCTAAATCAAAAGAAACGGATATTAGTGCTTCTAAAGATGAGTCCCTTTCAATGATATCCTTTATTTCTTGATCGTTATAATGATCCAAATGAATATGCGCATCAATCATTTTTAGCAACGTAATCACTCTCCTGTATTTGAGAAAATAAGAAAGTATATAATTTTTACTTTGAGAATTGTCCAGCTCCAGCGCCCTAGCGGCTAGTGTCCTTCGCACTCCGCCCTACGATAAGTCAACATCGGGCAGCGATGCTCACCGTGTTTCCTTTATCTCGGTTGGAATGCTCCAGGCCATACGCCGCTGAACAGGGCGCTTGCGCTTTTCTAAGAGAATAGTAAATTTTCCTTTTCCATTCTAAGAACTCGTCTTCTAGAAATAGACTTTCCTCTCTGGGACGTGAAAAAGGAACATGAAATTCGGCTGCCACCTGAGAAGGTTTATTCGATAAAACAATAATTCGGTCAGATAGAAATAATGCTTCTTCAATATTATGTGTCACGAATAGGATGGTTCTTCGATGTTCTTCCCAAATAGATAAAAGCCATTTTTGCATATCAAGTCGTGTTAATTCATCTAGTGCCGAAAAAGGTTCGTCCAAGCAAATGATGGATTGGGGACTTAATAATGCTCGAATAAAGGAAACTCTTTGTTTCATACCACCTGATAATTCATGAGGATACGCATTTTCATAACCCGTTAATCCAGCGATATCGATCATGTCTAATGCTGCTTCTTTTTCTTTTTTTCCTTGAAGCTCTTGCCCAAGCAATACATTTTCGACAATCGTTCTCCAAGGAAGGAGAGAAGGGGTTTGTGGCATATAGCTAATAAACCCCCGTTTTCCGTTAATGACTTGATGATCTAAGTGAATGGTTCCTTGATCCGGTGAGAGGATTCCTCCGATTAGACTGAAAATGGTACTTTTCCCGCTGCCAGATGGACCAAGAATTGAGACAAACTCATTCTTTTCTACAGTGAATGCGAGATTTTTGATCACTTCATTCTTGTCAAATTGCTTAGAAATATTTGAAACAGTAAGATGACTCACTTTCATTTCGCCCCCTTCAACTGCCACCGAACGAGCCAGCGTTCAATCAGAACGATGATAGAAAAAAATAATAAACTTAATGCCACAATAGCAAATATGGCTACAAAAACTCTATCTGTACGGAAGGAAGAGGAGGCAAGCGTCATATAAACACCGATACCCTCCTTAGCACCAAGCCATTCAGAAATAACTGCACCCATGACACTATAAGTAGCGGATATTTTTAAACCTGAAAATAGGGAAGGAAGGGCATAGGGAAGCTCTAGCTTCCAAAATAATTGCTTATTCGATGCTCCTGCCATAATCATGTAATGCTTTAACTCATTGGAGGTTTGCTTAAAGCCATCTAATGCGGCAACTGTAATTGGAAAAAAGCAAACGAGAGTGATGACGATCATTTTTGGTAATAATCCAAAGCCAAACCAAATCACTAAAAGAGGAGCTAGGACGATAATAGGAATGTTTTGTGAGATGATTAGCAACGGGTAAATCGATTCCCGAATGAAAGGGAGCAAGTGCAATAGAATAGCTGTTAGTAACCCGATTAATAAACCTAATGCAAATCCTAGTAAGGATAATTTGATTGTTGATAATAAATTTGGGTAAAAGTTAAACCAACCATTGAAACCCTCATAAAATATTTTTGTCGGAGTGGGTAAAAGCCAATCCGGAACTCCAGATTTAATCGCAACCGTTTCCCATACAATGAATAAAAGGAGGAGAACCGTTAACGGTCTCCACCCTTTCGCTATGATTTTCACCATTATCTATATTTCTCCGTAAGCTGATCCATGGAGATGCCTGATGGCTGGTACAATACTTTTATTTGGGAAATAACGTTACTGCTGCCCATCTCAATCATGCGCTCATTCATTTTCGTGATCACCTGCAGTAATTGCTGTAAATCGCCTTCCATTGTGGTTTCAAGAGGATGTACCTCGAATTTTACCCCAGACTCTTGAATCACTCGGATTGCTTCATCTACATAAGGAATAACACTTTCGCCATTTTTTGTTTTTGGTATGATTTGAATACTGATCAGTGAATTTGTCATTTTATAACCCCCTATTGTGGTAAAAATTTATTTGTAAATGCTTTTTTAGCATCAAGCTTTTTCTCAAGAAGTCCATTGTCAAACATCCATGAAGCATAATTTTCCCATACTTTTTGTTTTTGCTCGCCCCATCTTGGTGCATCATCCTGATATTTAGATGCTAGCCATTCTTGACTTTTCTTAACAAGATTGGGATCCAAGTCAGGCATATCTTTAATTAAAATGTCGGCAGCATCGGATGGATGTTTAATTGCAAATTCATACCCTTTGGAAGCAGCTTTTACAAAAGCTTGTACTGTATCTGGGTTTTCTTTTATCATGTTTTCATTTGTTGCGAGAACTGGTGTGTAATAATCGAGTTTATCAGAGTAGTCTGTTAGATATACCATATTGAGCTTTTCTCCACGTAACTCTGCCTCAACACCAGTCCAGGCATAATAAATCCATGCGAAATCGATGTCTCGTTTCACAGCTGTAAAGAAATCAGTATCTCCCATATTGACAATCGAAACTTTATTTACATCGGCATTTTCTTTTTTCATTAAGGAAGAAATAACCGATTTTTCAACTGGTGAGCCCCAGCCACCGTATGTTTTACCTACAAAGTCCTTTGGTGAGACAATGTTTTTTGAAGCGGGTGAGGCAAAACCAGATGTATTGTGTTGAATTACGGCCGCTATAGAAACAAGAGGAACACCCTGAATCCGGGCTTGTGTGATCGATTCTTGATAGCTGACGCCAAACTCTGATTTACCTGAAGCCACAAGCTGATCTGCTCCAGCATCACCTGGCATAATGATGTCCACATCTAATCCTTCATCTTTAAAATAGCCTTTTTCTTTTGCCACATATAAACCGGTATGATTCGTGTTTGGTGTCCAATCTAGTACGACAGATACCTTTTTCAGAGAATGTTTGTCTTTCTCTTTCGATTCTGATGCTGAATTCGAATTGCTACAGCCAGCAATCATGAATAATGAACATATTGCGATTATCCACTTCTTCATTCCTATTCCTCCTATGTACATAATAAAAGCGCCCTAGGGGAGAACCCAGGGCGCATATAAGCAAACAATTTTATTTGTTTAAGAATATGTTCCCTCCGCTGGTCTCAACCAGATCAGGTTCTAAGAGTCAACATCTTAAGGATGCTATCTCAACCGGCAACACCGGTCCCCCTACAATTCTAGCTATTAAATTTTATTCCAAACACATTATAACAGAAACCTATATTTTGAACAGTGCAAAAAATGGAAATTTGTTAGAAAGGAGTATAACAAAGATTCTTTTTGAAGATAGGAAATGGTATGGTTAAACAGCATCACATTAGAATTTTTGTTTCCATGGACCATAAGAGCAAGAATGAGGACGAAATCGACTGTAGTTACTTGTTAAAATGGCTTCAAATAAATGATTTGGAGGAGTTAGAATGAGTAAAATACAGGAATTTAATGATCTGCATACAGTGAAGGATATCCTTTTTTTTGGGAAATGCTTGGGATTTGCTATCCGCTTTAACATTAGAGAAAGCAGGATTTAAAGCGATTGGAACGACGAGTCGGGGTATAGCGAATTCGCTTGGATATGACGATGGTGAATTAATTGATTTTGAAAGACATCTTGGCATCATCAAAACCATTGCTGATAATGTGAACATACCTGTCTCTGCTGATATTGAGGCAGGCTATGGTGAAAGTACAGAAGACATTGTTGACAATGTATTAAGAACAGCTGCGGTTGGAGTTGCGGGAATCAATATTGAAGATTCATTCAAAAAGCAAAAAGGGTTAAGATCAATCTCCGAGCACAGTAACCTTTTAGCTAAAACTAGAAGCGCTTTAGATAATAATGGTTATAAACATTTTTATATTAACGCTAGAACGGATACTTATTTTCAGAGGGAAAACCCATTATTGGAAACCATTGATCGAGCCAAGGCTTATGTGGAGAGTGGGGCAAATGGAATATTTGTCCCTGGATTGGCCGACCATGATGAGATAAGGATCATTACGTTGAATGTAAATGCACCACTTAACATTTTATCTTTACCTGGATTAACGAACTGTAATAAGCTAAAAGAATTAGGAGTGAAACGATTTAGCTTCGGAAATGCGCTATCTGACAAATATATGGCCTTTTTAGAAAAAAATGCTGAGCAATTAGTAGAGTCTAGAGATACCTCAAATTTATATGAAGGCTAAACAAGAAAGGACGGAGAGGATAATGGCTGCTGGTATCAATCTTTCTTTCGAAGAAATGTGGGAGAAAATCATTGCTTGTGATAGTAAATATGATGGGTTATTTTATACAGCAGTGAAAACGACCAAGATATTCTGCCGTCCTTCTTGTAGATCAAGGAAGCCGAAAAAAATAAATGTGGAATTCTATCATGACATTAATGAATTGGAAAAATCCGGTTTTCGGGCATGTAAAAGATGTCAGCCAAAATCAGATCAATCCCCGCATATTGAACTTGTAAGAAATGTCATTGCCTTCTTAGTAAATCAATATAATCAAAAGCTGGAATTACAGGATATTGCTAATCATGTTGGTGTAAGTTCCTATTATCTTGAACGATTATTTAAGCAGGAAACGTCCGAAACTCCGCGCAGCTATTTGGAAAAAATCCGAGTGGATAAAGCGGCACATATTCTAACAAGCACAGATCGATCGAACCTTGAGATTTGCTATGAGGCTGGATTCCAAAGTCCTTCTAATTTTTACAAGGTGTTTCGCAGTTTAAAACATTGCTCACCAAGTGAATATCGAAAGTTGAAAAATAATGAAAATAATCAATCAAGGCTCATCGATTAGGTTTATTGATATGGAGGTTTTTATATGGAGCAACTACACAAATTAGATTATAGATCACCAATTGGAGTAATCGAGATATGGGGAACAGCTGAGGCGATCTGTTCAATCATGTTTTCTGAGCGGGAGCAAGCTGAAAATAGTAAGCATGACGAGACTCCTAATGTATTAGTGGAGTGTTTTGAACAACTTGATGAATATTTTAAAGGGGGGCGTCAAGAATTTACATTCCCTTACAATTATGAAGGAACCAATTTTCAAAAAACAGTGTGGAACGCGTTAACGAAAATCCCCTATGCGGAAACGGGGTCCTACAAAGATATTGCTGTTTCGATTGGAAATGAAAAGGCCATCAGAGCAGTCGGAAGTGCAAATGGCAAAAACAAGTTAAGTATCGTGATTCCATGTCATCGGATTATTGGTTCAAATGGAAAATTAACCGGATATGCTGGTGGATTGTGGCGAAAGGAATGGCTGCTTAACCATGAAAAATCTATTAAAAGTATCTAAGCTAGCAGAAACAAGCACGCAGGCTGTAGTTCCTAAGGAAGTACAGCCTTCAGGCTTTCCAGCAGGAGTCTCACGGTGCTCCTGCCGCTTGTGATGAAGATAAGCCTATCTACTAATTTTTAGACAGCCTCATTTACATTAGGGGGTTCAAAATGAAATGAATTAAGCGTTATTTTTTCTCGAAAATTTTAACAACACAATGAACTAATTAATCCTCTTCAGTATATGCTTCTGCTGTCGTATCTCTACACTCCCAGCATTCAGTTCGATTCCGCTCCATAATTGATAATTCCTTTCCACAAGAAATGCAATGATCCATAGGTAATGATTCCCCTTTCTAGTGAAAATGTTTTATAAATATATGTTTGCAGAAATTCAAATATGCCCATTAAATCTCAAGGTGTGGCCAAAATAAACAACCGCAAGCCCCTGCATTCATGTATGGGTTGGTTGTTTTTTTAAATATTTTAGAACAAACGTTCCATTAATTGTGGAATTAGTTTGAAATTTTTGATATAATATAATATATGAAGAGTCTAATACAATATAAAAGCAATAATAACGTAGTATATTCTTGTAAATATCATGTGGTTTGGTGCCCCAAATATAGAAGAAGTGTCTTAATAAATGGAGTAGATGAAAGACTTAAATCTATTGTTTTGGAAGTTGCAGAAGAAACTCGTTCTGATGTGATTGAAATGGAGATTATGCCTGATCATGTTCATCTCCTTGTTGAATGCGACCCGCAATTTGGAATTAACCAAGACATGCGTTATATAGCTGTTTTGCACAATCAGACAACACCAAAAGGAACGGATCTATACTATACAAGGAAACCATTCAATTATCAAAAACGTCGAAAGGCGATGTAGAATTACGCAGGGCTAATTTTAAAGATCTCAATGAGACGTACGGATTTAAGAACGCTTCCATTCAATCATTTGGGACAAAAACGAAAAATGATTCGAAGTTTATTTGAATGGGAGAGCGTCAGACCCTTCTCTCAAAACTTTTGGCCAGCGAAATCAGAGTACCAATTGAATCTTAAGGAGATGCTCGTATGAAATTCGGAATGAGAAAGCCAAGCTTGAAGAAAAGAATTTCAGCTAGAACAAGCATAAAAAGACAGATTGTTCACAGAGCAGGATTGAAAATGCCCAGGGGGTATGGATGGTTGAGAAATCCCAAGAAATATGCGTATAACAAAGTTTACAATCGAACAACTTTTGATATTTTTAGCCTGATAAAAAAGCTATTTAAATAAAGGCGAGAAAGGACGAAAGGAATAAGCATAAATCAACCACAATCTCATTACACCTATGCTGATTATCTTAAATCTCCACCACCTATTCTAATGGAGGCAAATAGCAATGGCAGAAATCAAATTTGAAATAAAAGAAACCGTGGGGACGTTATCACAGTCCCCTAAAGGCTGGAACAAAGAACTGAATCTGATCAGTTGGAATGGAAAAGAGGCAAAATACGATTTGCGCGATTGGGCACCTGAGCATGAGAAAATGGGGAAGGGAGTTACGTTAACCATTGAAGAGTTAAGGTCATTGAGGGATTTGTTGAATGGGATGAAGTTGTAAATGAGAATTAAAGAGACAATGGGACCTTGTCTCTGCAAAGTAGTGCCTGACCCCCAGTGCTCTAAAGCTTTTAATCACTGGGGGTCAGGCTAACTGTCATTCAGTTGGTCGCTTATTATACCCTCTATTCCCGTAAGGCTGCAATTTTTCCAGCCATGGCTTTTTCATTTGCTTTAGTTCCCAACGCCTGTCGTTCACTTCGCTAGCATCCTTCTTTTCTAGGACTTCATAGGTAAATGCGTCTGCCCCTAGTTCCTTCCAATCTTTTTGTAACTGAAAATTGGCGAACATGCCCATATCAAGCTGCCCCTGTAAGGTAAGCCACTTGTTTTTTAAGTTTGGACAGCTATCAATATATATTTTTTCGTTGGTTTTGTTCGTTATTTGGTACACTCCCATGTAGATCTTAACTTGCTTGTATGCCTCTTTTAGCTCCTTACGCCTGTCCTTATCCATGGTTGTCTCACCCTTCGCGGTCAATAAATTTTTATTTACTTTTTCTTCAAACAAAGTTTAGTTTCTAAATGCTAATCCATTTTCCTGCAAAGCAGATCTAAGTTTTGGTAAAGAAGCAGGGCCCATACCATGAAATTGTAAAATCTCTTTTTCACTATATTTTGATAGCTTCTGTAAGGAAGTGATTCCATTGTTTTCTAATGCTCGTCTTGCTGGTGCCGAGAGTAATGAAAGAAATCCATGATTTGGTTTGCGCTCTTGCTCACAAGTTGGACAGGTTGGACAATCGCTGCTTTTATAATAGTTGTGTCCTTTGGTGCAAGTTCTCAAATTCTTTTTCGAAGGTGCCATTTAAAATATCCCCACTTCTTATAAAATTGGCTAATGTACCGGCTCGCGACAACTTGTCTCCGCTCTTTTAGGGTTATAATTCCTTTTTTCTCAAAGCTTCGTTAAGTGAATGGAGTTCAGTCTCGATGGCTGCTAACTGTTTTTCAAGAGGAGATAAATTCCCTTTTACATTCTCCAATTTTTCTAAGTCATTCTGTAGACGAACATATTCATATTTTAATTCGCGAATTTTATATTCAATTTCTTTTTTATCCACTTTCATTCTCCCTCATTTTTGTAAGTTTAAATGATTATACCATTTAATATAACGATCAAAAACAGTACAGGAATAGCTAGTTCCAAAAATGAAAACCCGATCAATTTCTAGCTGATAAATATTTTATTTTGTCTAAATATCCTTCAAGTATGTAAAAAGCTTACTCAAAGAGTAAGCTTAACCTCGATAAACACTATCACATGTTCCAGCTTTTGGTTCATAATAACAATGATTTTTAAATTGACCAGAATGAGGTTGACCGTACCATGTTGGAGGGCATGGAGCATACGGATTAAAATACCAAAGGGCATATTTCCCTGGGTGTTCTCTCCAATATTCCAAATTCTGTTTTGCTAATCTTTTTTCAGAAGTCCGCGCTCTTTGATAAAATACATTCCCTTTCTGAACAGCTTCAAAGGAATAATTTCCTCCTTGTACTTGAAAAATGACTTTGGGAATCGTTCTTACTTCTTTAAAGTCTAAACAATCTGCTATTACACGATTCACAATTACATTTCCAACATATAACATTCCTTGTTTTCCTTCACCTTCAGCTTCAGCTCTCATCATCCTGGCCATTAAGTCAACGTCAGAACTTCGATAATTTACTCGTGGCATTTTTTCACCTCCAAAATATAGTATGAACTGTTGCCTACATTGATGTAGATTTTTTTACCCTTTATGAAAATCGTGCTTTTATTTGTTAGTTAAATTAATGCTGATACATTTTTTTATCCTTGTCGCCGGGAAGAGAACGCTATAAATGAGGGCATTTTTTTTGACTTATGTAAAATTTTTCAATAATATCATTAGCAATTCGATTTTTTTATAGGAGTGATAAAGATGAAAATTTATGTTGATGCAGATGCTTGTCCAGTAAAAGATATTATTATCTCAGAAGGGACGAATGCGGCAATTCCTGTCATCCTTGTTACGAGCTTTTCCCATTTTTCTACTGTGGAACAACCATTAGGAGTGGAAACCATTTATGTTGATTCTGGAGCGGATGCTGCGGATTATCGGATTATGAAATTAGCAGACAGAGAAGATATCATTGTAACGCAAGATTATGGCCTTGCTTCGCTCGGATTAGCAAAAGGGTGTAGAGTCCTCCACCATAAAGGCTTTACCTATACAAATGAAAACATTGATCAATTATTACAAACACGTTATTTAAGTGCCATGGCTCGAAAAAGCGGAAAGCGGACAAAGGGGCCAAAGCCTTTTACTGCAGAAGATAGGGAACAATTTAGAGAGCTTTTTAAAAGAGCCATTGCTGACAATACATAACCACAAGCTATATTCTTCATCGCCTTCTACATAATTGGCTGCGTTCTGAAATATACTCGAATGATATGATCTGACCTTCAAGAATCAGTTAGTAGATGGATGACGTTTTCATTGTTCTTAAGTATAATTCAAATAAAGGCTATTATGGTGGTGAGAAAAGGGTGAAAAAGGTAACAGTTGAAAACATAGTTCGGAAGTTTTCATTGAAAGTAGTGGCTGGAGAAAGTCAGCTGCAGAAAATAATAACGCAATCACGGGTGCATCGTCCGGGCCTGGAATTTGTTGGCCATTTTGATTTTTTTCCAACAGAACGAGTTCAAATATTAGGAAAAAAGGAAATCACCTATTTACATAAGTTAAGTCATGAGGAACGCAAAATACGAATTGGAAATATCGTCCACTATCATCCACCATGTTTTATTGTAACGGCTGGGGAAGAAGGACTTACTTATTTAACCCACCATTGTGTTGAGCAGGGTATACCCTTATTAGTAACAAACAAGCCTGAGTCAACTTCAGAGTTTATTACCAAATTGGATGCGTATTTAGTGAAGGAATTAGCACCGGAAATTGCTGTGCATGGAGTTTGTATGAATGTGTCGGGCATTGGGATCTTACTTCGTGGTCATTCAGGGGTAGGGAAAAGCGAGACGGCGCATACGTTAATCCGCCGCGGACACCGCCTGGTTGCGGATGATATCGTTGTCCTAAAGAAGCTTAGCGCGCAAACCATTTTGGGTACGCATGATGAAAAAACCAAGGAGTTTTTGGCTCTTCGTAGTATCGGGTTGTTAAATGTGGTTCGCTTGTACGGTCGTAAGGCATTTCAAGATGAATCACGAATTGCTCTTGATATTAATTTAACGAAATGGGAAAAAGATGGCTTGTATAATGATTTGGACCAGGAACTTCACTATACAGACTATATGGGCGTTAAGATTCCATCAATGGAAATCCAACTCCAGCCTGGACGTGATGTGGCGGGGTTAATTGAAGCAGCGGCAAATAACTGGTATTTGAAGCAGCAGGGATACAGTGCAGCGGAAGAATTCATGAGCAGGATTGAGGCTGATATTACCAATTCAGGTAGGGAATAACGATTAATCTAATA
Source organism: Neobacillus vireti (assembly GCF_001026695.1). Classification (GTDB taxonomy): domain Bacteria; phylum Bacillota; class Bacilli; order Bacillales; family Cytobacillaceae; genus Neobacillus; species Neobacillus vireti. The sequence goes on along the minus strand of NZ_LDNB01000010.1, from coordinate 365,670 downwards.
GTTAGCTAGATGACTGGAGGGGAATTTGATGTCACTTTTAGTAACGGATCATCTGGGGAGGCATGTAAATCTCTCCGCTGTACCCAAACGCATTATTTCCATTTGTCCTGCCATTACTGAGACGCTCTTTGCCCTAGGTCTTGAAAAAGAAATAGTTGGACGTACAAAATATTGCATTTTTCCTAAAGAGGATGTAGAAAACGTTCCAATCGTAGGCGGTACAAAAGAAGTGAATGAGGAAACCATACGTGATTTACAACCTGATCTCATACTAGCTGAAAAAGAAGAAAACACAAAAGAAATTGTACATGCACTAGAAAAAATTGCTCCAGTTTTTGTTTTGGAAGTTCAAAAAATCGACGAGGCCTACCGGCTGATAGAAACGCTGGGATTACTGACAAATAGAGAAAAGCAAGCTAAGAGCCTCATCACAACCTGCAAAACATCCTTCCCTGACCGTTCATGTAAACAGAATCTAAATGCAGCCTATGTCATTTGGAGAAAACCATATATGGTAGTTGGCGGAACGACATACATAAATGATGTATTACATACACTTGGCTTCCGAAACCCCTTCGGAAAGGAAGAATCAAGGTATCCCATGGTTACAAAAGAGGAGCTTGCAGATGCAAATCTTGATGTGCTTTTGCTTGCTTCCGAACCATTTCCATTTCAAGAAAAACATCTAGCAGAATTTCAAGCATTTCTACCGAATACAAACATCTTCTTAGTGGATGGTGAAATGTTTTGGTATGGAGCGAAAATGGTGATAGCGGGCGCGTATTTAAAAAAATTAACAAAGAAAATAGAGAAAGGCACTATGTAGGGGCGGTATTAGCATTCTACAAAGGAAAAAAAGATTTAGACGATTAAAAGAGGTGCCTGACCCCCGTTGCGTTAAAGCTGTAAAACACTGGGGTCAGGCTCCTCCTTTACTTTTTAGTCCTTTTACCAACTTAGATTCCTAGTGAGTCTCTTAGAAAAGTTGTTAAATATTCGGTATCGGTTATTTTTTTATTGCATTCGCTGCTATCGGTACAAATAAGATTGCCGATGGCCCTGTAATAGTCGGAGTTTTTATGTTTTTTCTCTTTTGTTACTGTGGAAAAATAGGAAACCTCGCTAAAACAATTACAGAAGGAACAAATATTTTTTTTACTAGTCGGTGAAAATTTACATTCAATGCCGACCATTTTTCCATCTAGCTCATATACAATTAATTTTTTATTGGAGCTCAGATCGTTCCAGCTTAAATAGGTCAGCTTGCTGTGGTCCAGTTTTGATAAATCAGGCAGCTTTAATTTTTTATTCTTCGGAAACATTTTTTTCAGATGCTGCTCGGTGATTTTTGGAAATGGCAGCAAAAAGGCAGAAAGACGCTGGATATATTCCTCATACTCGGCATCTGTTTTCAGTCTGGAAAGATCCAGCATTTCTTGTTGAGCCGATGCTGCATTTGGAAAGAGGTCCAAGATTTTGGCATTGGCTAAGTCAATCACAGCTGCCAAAACGGTTGGGGCTACATTTTTTTTGGTGCTGTCCTTAATGAAAGCAATCTGTTTTTTTATAAAATTTAACTGTTCGTTTTTAATAAATTTTTCAATCATTACGTGTAACTCCTATCATTTTGCCGTATCTCTTACCACTTATTATAATGAGTACGGCAAGCTAATAAAATGGAGAAAATAACTGTGAAACGTTTTTTACATAAAACAGCACTGATGAAGGATTTTCATCAGTGCTGTTGCGCCTACTTTTTATGTGAATAAACAATTTTCTTAATGGTTTCGGTTGAGAGATAATATTCCTCAGCTAAATGTTGGATAGTGCTGCCACTAATAAAAGAATTTCTAATTGCAGCATTACGGCGATCAAGCAGCCGTCTCCCGCCACTTGAGGTTCCCCATTTCCGATACTCCGTTTCCGGCTTAGGAATGTAAAGGGTTTCCCCCTGGACATACTTTTGGATTTCCACGATTAGCTTCTCGGGTAAAACTTTGTTTGCATTCATATATTTCAATTTTGCCCGCTCCTTATTTTGATTTTTGAAAAATAAGGTGCAAAGCCAAAATAGTAGAAAAGCTTGTTCAGCGATATAATTAAATATTTCGCCCCATGCAAAGTATCGCCTTTCTAATAATAGGCTTTGCATGAGTAGAAGTAGTACCAGACAATCTTAAGTGATTCTCCAACTGTAAGCACCCCCGTTAACGTTAATGCTTGTATTATATCATTTTTCCATTAATTTAGGCTGTGTTAAAAGTGAATGTTGATTTCCGTTCCAGGCGCTTCGCTTTCCGCGGGGTGGGCGGTGAGCCTCCTCGGCGAATTGCACGCCTGCGGGGGTCTCGCCTGTCCCACTGCTCCCGCAGGAGTCTCGCGCCTTCCACTCCAATCAACATTGTGCTCAAAATCAACAATGTTCTTTAACACAGCCTTATTTTAAGTAAAATGCACTATTGTGGCGTTACCATTATTAATACAATAAAAGGTGCCTGGCCCCCATTCACGTTCAATGGGGTCAGGCACCGTCTTTTTAATGCTGCAGGAATGCCAGTTGATAAAAAAACAACAGCGCAAACAAGTAAAGCAGTGGATGGACTTCACGCCATTTTCCTTTGACTACCTTTAGCAGCGGGTAGCTAATGAAACCGAGGGCGATACCCGTTGAAATGCTGGATGTAAGCGGCATGCTTAGGATAATTAAGAATGCCGGGAAGGCTTCTTCAAGTTTGTCCCAGCGGATTTTTGAGATGCTGCCCATCATTAAGCTGCCGACAATAATGAGAGCTGGTGCGGTAATCGCAGAAAGACCCGATACTGCACCAACAAGCGGCCCAAAGAAGGCCGATAATAAAAATAGAATCGCAACCGTTAAAGAGGTTAAACCAGTTCGACCTCCGGCTGCGACGCCTGAAGTCGACTCAATAAAAGCAGTTGTCGGGCTCGTTCCAAACATTGCGCCAATGGTAGTACCAATCGAATCGGAAAGCAAGGCTTTGCGGGCACGCGGTAATTTGTCGTTCTTCATTAACCCCGCCTGATTCGCGACACCAATCATGGTGCCGGTTGTGTCAAAAATCGTGACAAGAATGAAGGAAAATACAACGGTATAAAGGCTGTGCTGAATGACATCTGTCAGCGCCGTTATTGGATTGGCAACAATTAGTCCCTCGGGAAGGGAGGGAACCGACATAAATCCTTTGTCGAAGGAAAGTTGGTTGGTAAAGTAGGCGATTAAGGCCGTAATAACCATTCCGAAAAATAAGGCACCATTCACGCCAAGCACCATTAATACAAGGGTGACGGCTAGTCCAACAAGCGCCAGAATTACTTCCGGGGAGTGAAGGTCTCCCAAAGTGACTAAATTGGTCGGATGAGCCGTAATTATCTTTGTAAGGCGCAGGCCGATAAAAGCAATAAATAAGCCAATCCCTGCCGTAATCCCGTGTTTCAGGTTTTCCGGGATAGCCTCCATTAATTTTTCTCGAAACGTAGTTAACGATAAAATGACAAAGATAATCCCAGCAACAAAAACAGCTGCAAAGGCCGTTTGGTAGGTGATTCCTTGATGGGCTCCGACAACGGAATAGGCAAAGTACGCGTTAAGTCCCATTCCCGGAGCGATAGCGATGGGGTAATTAGCAAAAAGTGCCATCCAAAGTGTAGCAACAACAGAGGCAATAATGGTCGCTGTGAAAACTTGTTCAAACGGAACGCCTGCATCAGAGAGAATAATCGGGTTAACAACCACAATATATACCATGGTGAAAAAGGTTGTGATTCCGGCAATTAATTCCGTTTTTGTATTTGTTTGATTTTCTTTTAACTTAAACATCAATGTTTCCTCCAAAATACGAACTATTTTTTAAGAACCTATATATATTATTCGTTTTTAGATAAAAATTCAATAGTTAAATGTTATTTTACCCAATTTGATGGGGTTTATTATGGGGGGGCTTAGCTTACGCTGGGTGTCAGGCACCCTTTTCATGAAGGACAAAATTAATCAAGGCGAACAGTGTCTGACACTGTTCGCCTTGATTTAAAGGATAATTAAGATCTATTTTAGTGTGGATACCACTGACTATGTTAATGATTCTTGATTTGCTGAGGCTGTTTTTCTTCGTTCTTGTGGGATAATTAGATTTAGAATTACCGTGGCGATCGCCCCAACAGCTGTTCCGGAAGATAAGATATAATTTGCAAAGTCCGGGACACTGTTTAGAATTTCTTTGGGAAGAACCATAGTACCAACTGTTAAGAGGATAGGTACCCCAATTACCATCATATTGCGGTCATCAATGACAACACGCTGGATGACCTTTAATCCGTTCATGACAATTGCTACACAAACGACACCGAAAATTCCATTGATCACTGGTTGGGGAACGCATGTAATAACAGCTGATAATTTAGGGATTAAGCCCAATGCGACTAGTATAATTCCTGCACTGATGATGGCCATTCTGCTTGCTACTCCAGTAATAGCAATGATTCCTGCGTTGGAGGAATACCCAGTCATAGGGGTTCCTCCGAAAAGCGAACCTACGAAACAGCCAATTCCTTCACCGACAGATGCTCGGTTCAATCTCTTTTCATCTAATTCACTGCCAGTTACAGTTGATACTACGAACCATGTCCCGGTGGTCTCAATTAAGATAACCAAATAGATAAATATCATTGTTACTATTGCTTGTAAATTAAATATAGGTTTCCCGAATGGAAAAAGACTAGGAAAGGAAACCCAAGATGCCTCTTTTACAGAGGAGAAATCAATGGTTCCAAAAAGTGATGCCGTAATGGTCCCAGCGATAATGGCAAGGATGACAGAAACTAAGCGGAAAAATGTGCCATACCCTTTTTTCTTTCGACCAAGAAGAATACAAATGATTAACACTGCAGCAGAAACAAACGCAATCAATACATTGTGTCCTACGTTTCCGGGTGCACTATAAATGCTTGTAAATGCACTTGGCATTAAGGAGATCCCTACAATGACAATAACCGTTCCTCCGACTAGCGGCGGGATAATTTTATGAACAGCTTTAGAAAACCATTTTAACGGGTATCCAAGGACGGCAATAATTAATGCACCAGGAAGAAGGCTCCCAAAAACGGCTCCCAATCCAAGCTTGCCTCCAATTGCGGCCAAAGCACCTATCGGGACATAGGAGGGCCCCTGAACTACCGGCAACCGCAGGCCGCCAATTGTTTGAATAAGTGTCGCAAGTCCTGCTGCTAGAAAACACATTTGAATGAAAAACGTAGTATTCATCGAATCTAGCGAAAGTAATCCAGCAATGATGATGGGAGCAATATACAGATCCATCGCAAGTACATGCTGCATACCAAGCAAAAAGGCCTTACTATAACTAATTTTTTCATCGATGTTTACAACAATGTTCGTGTTTTGCCCTCTTTGTTCCACGGGAATATTCCCCTCCATTTAATATATATTTTAAAAATAACAAACGGAATACAAGGAAAAATAGCATTAAATCATAAAGGATAAGTGAATCTTTAGGTGTTTTTCGCTAATCTTTTTCATTTTGTAATTTGATTATCACTATCGATATAGTTAAAACTATACTTGCATTATAAAGAAGGATTACCTAGATGTAAACATCTGAATACGTATATTAAAAATGTTTTTCAAAAAAATGTTCGTGTTTTTTATTGACTATTTATAAAAGGCTTCATAGAATATAGGTATCATAGGAATTATGAAAGGAAGTTCATAATGATATTGGAAGATAACGTTTTACGCAGTGATTGGATCGTTGTTTGTAAGATAGATGACGTGAAAGAAGAGCCAATGCAAGTTACGGTAATGGGTGAGAGGATTGTCCTCTTCCGAAATGAAGAAGGCATCCATGCCTTTAAGGACTTATGTATCCATCGCGGTGCTGCTCTTTCCCTAGGCTGCGTGAAAGACGGAAATCTCGTATGTCCTTACCATGGCTGGGAATATAATTCTGAAGGTACATGTACAAAAATTCCACAGCTCCCTGAAGGAAGATCGATTCCTTTAAAAGCAAAGGCAATAAAATATTTATGTAAAGAAGCGTATGGATTCGTATGGATTAATCTTAATAATAACAATCCGGAATTCTTCTCGTATCCTCAATATAACGATGCGATTTACAGAAATGTATTGTGGGGACCACAGGAAGTAAATGCTAATCCGCCAAGAATCGTCGAGAACTTTCTTGATGTTGGTCATCTTTCCTTTATACATGAAGGATTTCTTGGGGTTCAGGAGCATCCAGTTATTAATGATTATCATGTTCATTCGGAAGCAGACAGGATTTACTCTGATGAAATCGCCGTATTTCAGCCAGACCCGGATGGCACCGGACAATCTAAGGATGTTTTTTATACCTATGAAATTATCCGGCCACTGACAGTTCTTTTCACTAAAAGAGACCCGGATACTGAGAATGAGATGAAGATACTGCTAACAATCCTTCCAATTGCTGAATGTAAGTCCATTGCCTATGGAGTTATGTCGTTTAACTATGAAACTGGTACAAGTAACGAGGAAATTATCGAGTTTCAAGATATGATTTTCGCACAGGATAAGCCAATCGTCGAAAACCAGAAACCGGAGGAATTACCTCTTGATTTACAAGTAGAACTTTCATTGAAATGTGATCGGATGAGTATTGCCTATCGACAATATTTAAAAAAACTCGGCGTTACACTTGGGACGGAATAAATTTTAAAAAGGTGCCTGCCCCCTGCAGCGATAAAGATTTAATACGCTGGGGGTCGGGCACCGATTTTCTTTCCACAACTCAACATTTGAGTGAAGTGAAATCTACGGTTTCCTGTATGGTCTATATCATTTTTCAATCAATAACAATCAGGGGATATGGGAAGTGGAACCCAATCCTGAAAAAAAGTGAAAGAAAGCTGTCCAAAGTCCCCTCATTCACAGAAGAAAATTTAAAACATAAGATGGATTACAGAAAAGAATGAGAAAAAAGGGGAGGACTATGGAGTGCCTTCAGTCATTAATTTAGGAATATTTAATGTTAACTCTCCACAGCCCAGCGCAGCCATCTTTATTGGTGAATCGATTGTTACCGGGATGGATGCTAATAGAAAATATAATTTAGGCTTCGGGGGTATTTATGGATTTGGAAATGTGCAGGCCGGCAACTTAGTCAATAATATAGATAGCTTTGAGGTCATAGACGGGGCAATCTTTGACAATGATATTAAACCAAATTTTGGTCCGAATATATAATGATTTGAACGATATACCTCAATCCATCTCTATGGCCAAGTTTTGGATTGAAGAAAAAAACAACAAACCCTGATTTTAACTGGGGTTTGTTGTTTTTTCTTGTCGGTCCTTTTCTTCCATTTGTTCTTGTTTGATTCCTTTCTTTTTCTTCGGGACGCGCTCATAATTGGTTAATGAGGCAGTAGCATGATCAAAGGTGTTTCGATCTCCGTGGATATTCCCTAAGCCCTGGTTATGTTTTTTGCTGCTCTTGAAGTCCTCAATAAAATTGTTTCCGATACTAAAGCAAGAAGCTTCCTCAATGGTCCCGATTTTGATGGTCCCGATATGAAAGGTCGGGGATAAAATGGGGGAAGACATGAACTATTCATCCTCCCATGTTTCTTTGTTTTTCACCCAACAATTATAGGTTAACTTATTTTCATTTCCCGACAGGGTTCCAACCGCTTCATTTATCGTCGTTTCACAAGAAAAATGTTTGTGTCGGTTTTTTTCACCAATGAAAATACCGGCAGCTGTTTTCATTTGATCAACGGTAATATTCCCGAATGTTATTTCAATCATATGCAGGATCTCCTTTCTTATCTTTAGTAGCTTATTCAATGATTTGGGCGTTTGACACCTTTGTTTGCTATTTCTTAGGCGATCGTCACCATCCTAAATCCAAACACATAAGGTATATTAAATAGAAGGAAAGATGTATAGGAACGAGACATGAACAAGATCTTAACGGAAACGTGGTGATCAGGATATGAAAAATTCGTCACAATTTAATTTTATCGGAGATATCAATGTCCAAACGATGCAAAGGCAATGTGGTATTTTTATCGGGGAAGAAAATAATGCCATCGGCTGGAGTACCCATGGTAAAGAAAATAATGTGATTGGCGGGATTAGTGGTCAGTCTAATCTTCTCTTTCAAAATGTTTCTATTCTCAATGATCCTGATGTTATCGATACTCCCATTGATGACCGTGATATTAATATTTCATTTGAGAATCCTATGGAAGATGCTTCGAGCATCACGCTTGGATCCGTAAATGTCAATACGATGGAGCAAAATAGCTCTGTATTCCTTGGAAATTCTCATGTGACGGGGATGGACGCCAATGAAAAAGTGAATTTTTCACAAGGTGCTATATTTGGAAATCAAAATCAGTTGTTAAATAATTCAAATACAAACAATGACCAAGATTTTATAGATGGCATAATGGAGGATCAAGATATCAAGATTGCTAATTTAAGGTAAAAACTCAATTATTGCTGAAACGATAACCTTTGGCTGTTTTGGTTATTTTTTTTTGAGTTGATTCGTTAGTTTCTGACATTGTTGTTTGCTTCGCCTTTTCTTTATCCATTTTTAAAATGTAAGGGTGGGAAAGGTCTTCCGTGCTTCCAATATTATTTCCAATAATAAGTTTGCCACTCAACTCGTCAATTTCTAGATTGTCCAGTCGGAAAATAATGTTTTCTAAATAATCAATTTGGACATGCTCAAATTGGATGTTTTTACCATTCTCCTCCTTTTGTTTTTGCTCAAGCAGTTCAATAATTCGATCTAATTTATTGAGAAGAAGAGAGTCTATTTTATTTTCTTTTTCGATCTGTTTCTTTTTAAAAGAAAAAAATTTAAACATAAACTCCCTCCAAACGGATAAATGGGGGAACTTAAAATCAATAGGAGTCCGTCCATTTTCCGCTTTTTGCATGATTATGTACAGGCTGCATTTTTCGTATCGCTTAAGACACCTTTTTTTAATTTATGCGGTGGATAGTAGACATATTCCGGTGCCTGACATTGCCTAGAGGGAATGATTTAAACCAGTTTAATTTGTCTAGAATGGTAGTGAGGTGGTTTGATGAAATTTCTATTAATCTTCGGCAGTTTTTTTGCACCAGGTCTCATGTTCTTTGCGATGAAAATCAAGCCTAAATTACGTCTGGTTTTTAATTTATGCGCCATAGTATCTGCACTAGTTTTTGGGAATATTTCCTCTCTCGCCATATACGAGATTATTAAAGATAAAACCGTATTCATGACCAATATCCATGGTATATTCCTGAACCCACTTTTCTTACTAACGGGCGCCTATTTGGGTATATATTTTATCAATCGAATGGTGCTATGGGTAGTAGATGAAAGATAGAGAAGTGTGCCTTAATACTAATGCCTGAGCCCCGATTTTCTATTCAACTAACTATGAAAGCCCGCTTGTATGAATAAAATGGCCATGTATAAAAAACATACAATTATTTGTGCTATACTTGGGGAACAAATTGGGTTCGGAAAGGAGTTAAATATTTTGAAGTATATTAAATCGCAAATGCAACAGCTAATCAAGGATAATAAAGAATTGCATACACGCTTAAAAGAGTTGAAGGTAGAACATGGCCTTGAAAAGAATAATGCCCTCAAGGCTTTGTATCATTCAGAAGTTGCAGACGGGGGAAAGTACCAGTTAGCCTACCAAGCACTTGACCAACCGAAAAAGTAGACGTACTTAAGTACAAAAAGAGCATCTGTGAAAAAAATATAATTTGAAGAAGAAGAATGCAGGAGGCTTTACCATTCCGGGGCGTGACTAGGCACGGAAATTGAAGGAGATTGCTTTATTGAACAGAATTCCCTCGAAAAGATAATGGTAATTCTTTACAAGTGGTGAAAAATACGGTATAATCTTAATTAACCAGTGGTCAATTAAGGAGGAGGAACATGTCGCCGCGAAAGTCTGTCCAGAAAGAATTAACACGAGAAATGATTATGGATGCTGCAAGGGACTTATTTGTAAGCAAAGGCTACCAGCATGTTTCCATGAGGCAAATTGCGAAAGAACTTGGTTATAGCCATGGATCTATCTATTATCATTTTAAGAATAAAGCTGAGTTATTTTATGCCTTAGTGGAGAAGCATTTTGAGCTGCTTGATCAAAAGCTTCATGATGTACTCAAGCAAAAACTTGATCAAAAAGAAAAGCTTAAACAAATTCTAGTCGGATATATACAATTTGGTCTCAATCATCAAAGTCACTATGAGATTATGTTTTTAATCAAGGATGAAGAAGTCAGGAATTTTATCAATCAGGGGGGGAATAGGAGCTACGAAAACTTTGCCCAGAGTGTTTCCCTTTTAAGCGGGAAGGAGTTAAAGGTACAGGAAATATGGTTATTGTTTTTGTCCCTTCATGGGTTTGTCACCCACTATTGCCGGATTGTGAACAGTTATGAAGAGGTAAGGGGTCTGGCAGAAGCTCATGCTGATTTTTTATTAAAATCAATTCATTAATTTTTTTTGAATTTAATTGAACGATGGTCAATTAATTGATGGGGAGGAATTAATTATGAAAAAGGCATTAGTTTTAGGCGCATCAGGTGGAATGGGGTATTCGATTGTGAAGGAATTATCGGCTAGAGGGATTTCGGTGATTGCTTTTGCCCGAACAAGGTCTAAATTGGAAAAATCGTTTGCGGCGGATTCCAAGGTTACGATTTTTCCAGGAGATCTCTTTAAGCTTGACGATTTACGGGAAGCCGCCAAAGGTGTAGATGTCATTTTTCACGCGGCGAACATTCCGTATGAAGAGTGGGAAGCAAAACTGCAAGGTTTAATCAGTAATATATTGACTGTCGCAAAGGAGGAATCAGTAAAACTAGCTATGGTTGATAATATTTACGCCTATGGAAGAGCAGCCGGAAAGAAAGTGAATGAACTTTCACCGAAAAACCCACATACGAAAAAAGGGAAAGTCCGTCTTCAAGTAGAAACAACAATTAAGGATTCATCTGTTCCAACTTTAATCGCCCACTTTCCAGACTTTTATGGACCCAATGCGGAAAACACGCTTTTGCACCATACACTAAAGGATATCGTAAGGAACAAGAAATCCCGTTACGTTGGAGACCAAAAGATTGCCAGAGAATTTATTTTCACTCCTGATGGAGCTAAAGCAATTATCAACCTGGCCTTGAATGATGAAGCTTATGGGCAAAATTGGAATATACCCGGCTATGGCGTCATTTCGGGCGAAGAGTTAATTGAAACACTCAGACAAATTCGAAATTATGATAAAAAGGTTTCGACCATAACCAAAAATATGATTCGGTTCCTTGGTTTGTTTAATGCGGGAATGCGTGAAGTGGTTGAAATGTTCTACTTAAATGAAGAGCCTGTTGTGTTGGATGGACAGAAATATGAAAGGTTTATTGGTCCTATACCCAGAACCCCTTATAAAGAAGGTTTGGAGAGAACGCTGAAGTATATGATCTCCCCTGAAAACTAACCCAAAATTCCTGTGCCAAAAGCTTCCTATCCAAATATTTCTTCAGCTTGGGTGCCTGATCCCCAGTATGTTAAAGCTTTGACGCATCGAGAGTCAGGCACCTATTTTATGTTACTTTTGCATTGATTTATACTAAAATGAACTTAACAAGCTTTCTAAACGGGATAAGTATTTTAGACAAGGACAAATACATTTTTTACGATCGTTAGCATCAGGAGGATTACTTGGAATGATAACAGAAGGGAAATTTAATGGTGTCGATGGAATAGAGCTATTTTTTCGAGTGATCGAACCATTAACCGCTCCAAAAGCAGCAGTTATAGTTGTGCACGGACATGGAGACCACAGTGGGGGGCTGCGAAATATTAGTGCAAGCCTGGTTGATAAAGAATATATTGTGTATGCCTTTGATTTGCGCGGTCATGGAAAAAGCGCTGGGAAAAGGGGATATATACAGTCTTGGGATGAATTTAGAGGAGATTTACACGAGTTTCGTAAGCTCGTTTCTCTCGATCAGCCCGAATTGCCCTTGTATATCGTAGGACATAGCATTGGCGGTCTGATTACTCTTGAATATGCTTTGGAACATAGTGCAGGTATTTCAGGAATTATGGCGATTTCGCCTGCCATCTCATATGAAGTAACACCATTTGAGCAATTGGGTATAAGCCTAATGGGTAAGATTAAACCAGACTATAGGATCAAAAAACCGGGCAGGATTCGATTGCTAAAGAAAAAATCAGCGATGCAGGCAAAATACGAATCTGACAGTTTACGTCACAATTTCGTGACCCCTGGTTTAGGACGCAGCTTAATCGAAGCTGTTTCACGGGTGGTAAATAAAGCACCGTCGATTACCCTGCCAATTTTATTGCAATACGGTCTGGATGATAAAATTACTCCCCCAACAAAGCTGCGCCACTTCTTTAACCTTGTTTCCTCATCGGATAAACAGCTATATGAGTACCGTTCAGCTAGGCATCGTCCGTTTGATGAAGTAGGAAAAGAGAAGCCTTTAAGCGATTTAGTCGACTGGTTAGATCAACAGCTTGATAAACAACAAAAGGTGACTTGCAGAGAGTTTGGTTAAAGGGGCAAGCTGACTAGTGATTCAATGATTAACGTAGCTACATTTTAACACACTGTCGGCAATGTATTTCTGATGTAGGGTTTTATTGGAGAGAAAAATTGAGCTTTCAACCTTTCATAGATATTAAAATGTTTTATTACTGGTATAAGGGGTATCGAGAAGAGTGGGTAATTAATTTTACCTGCTTTTTTCTTTTTTAACAGGTACATATTTTCGTTAGGAGGTTTATTTTATGGAAAATAAGAAGGCAGTACAATTAAAGAAATTTACCATCGATAACGAAGAACAAGCCGGCTTAACGACTAACCAAGGATTAAGAATGGCGGAGGATGAATTTTCATTAAAAGCTGGTTTAAGAGGCCCTACCATGATGGAGGATTTTCATTTTCGAGAAAAAATGACGCATTTTGACCATGAACGAATCCCAGAACGTGTTGTTCATGCACGCGGAGTGGGGGCACATGGCATCTTTCAGCTCTATGAATCTTTATCCGAATATACGAAAGCTGATTTTCTAAATGACACCTCTAAAATAACCCCGGTATTTGTACGTATTTCCACCGTACAGGGCTCGAGAGGGTCAAGCGATACCGTCCGAGACGTCCGTGGATTTGCGACCAAATTCTATACGGATGAAGGCAACTTTGATTTAGTTGGTAATAATATGCCTGTTTTCTTTATCCAAGATGGAATTAAATTCCCTGACCTTGTACACGCTCTAAAACCTGAGCCTCACAATGAAATTCCTCAAGGGGCCAGCGCCCACGATACGTTTTGGGATTTTATTGGCCAAAATCCTGAATCAGCCCATATGATTCTGTGGTTAATGAGTGACCGCGCTATCCCGCGGAGTTTACGCATGATGGAAGGCTTTGGTGTCCATACGTTCCGACTTATCAACGCTGATGGTAAGGCACATTTTGTGAAGTTTCACTGGAAACCTCTACTCGGCATCCATTCTCAAGTCTGGGACGAGGCACAAAGGACTGCCGGTAAAAATCCTGACTTTCACCGACAAGATTTATTTGAAGCAATTGAGAAAGGTGATTTTCCTGAATGGGAGCTAGGTATACAAGTGATTGCTGAAGAAGATGAATTCAACTTTGATTTTGATATTTTAGATCCGACAAAATTATGGCCAGAAGAAGAAGTCCCTGTAAAAATCGTTGGCAAAATGACATTAAACCGTAATGTCAATAACTTCTTTGCAGAAACAGAACAAGTCGCTTTTCATCCTGGACATGTTGTGCCGGGGATCGATTTTTCCAATGATCCTCTGTTACAAGGACGTTTATTTTCTTATACGGATACGCAGCTTTCCCGACTTGGAGGGCCCAACTTCCATCAAATTCCGATTAATCAACCGGTGTGTCCTTTCCATAACAATCAACGGGATGGAATGCACCAAATGACGATTCATCATGGTCAAACAAGCTACCATCGGAACGGTTTAAATGCCAATCAACCTGAACCTGTGCCAGTTGAACTGGGCGGTTATGATCATTATCAAGAAAAAATCGACGGGCGAAAAATTAGGGGCCGCAGTGATAGTTTCCTAGACTTTTACTCGCAAGCGAAGTTATTCTATAACAGTCTCGCTCCCTTTGAACAAGAACATTTAATAGCTGCATGTAGCTTTGAACTTGGCAAATGCAAATCAGACTTGGTAAAAAATAATGCTGTGGCCTTGTTCAATCATATCGATCGGCAACTGGCCAAAGAAGTTGCCGAAAACATAGGCGCCGAACTTCCTGAAGAAAATCTTGAAGTCAAATCCGATAAAAAATCGCCTGCCCTTAGCATGGCAAACACGGTTAGCAAGCCTGATACAAAATCTGTGGCAATTTTGCTAAATGGTGAACCCGCTAATGAAAAATTAACAGAATGGGTTAAAACGTTAGCACAATATAATATAAATTATAGTATTATCGCTAAAAAGATCCATCCCATTAATACTGTACTAAAAGTGACAGATACCTTTGATACAGCAGATTCTAGTCTTTTTGATGCAGCATTATTGATCAGCACAGAGCCTGAAATTGAAACACCTGTATTGGAATTCATTGAAATCACCTTCAAACATTTTAAATCATTGGCCTTAGCTTTAAGTAATAACCAAGCATTGGAGCAAAGTCGTGTCCATTTAAACACGGCTGGTGTGTACGATTTAACACAAGCAGACATTCACCAATTTGTTGAAGGGATTGGACAAGGCCGTTTTTGGGAACGCCAACTATGAAGATTTTTTAAATATAGAATATAGTTCATTATAAGAACGGTGCCTGACACCCGATGCAATTATGCTTTTTTACATTGGGGGACTGGCACCGTTCTATGTTTTTTATTTTGACGATGGTGTTGTGTTAAAAACATGACTTAACTTTTCATAAACGGGTAATGTCGGTGCGATAATCACTTTCCCGGTACCTCTAAATGTTTGAAGCAGACCCTCGCCGGAAGCAACAGAGCCGAAAATGCTTTTTGTTGATTTTTCAACGGAAAAATCAATGTTTCCGAGCCGGAATAGCGTGAAATTCCCGTCTACTTGAACCATTTCATTTTGAAGTTCAAACTCCACTAGTTCCTCTTCCGGAACAGGGATTTCAAATAGGCAAAATCCGCTTCCAGATACTTTTGTTTGAAATAATCCTTCACCGCCAGCAATGGCTGAGGAAACATTTTTCATTGCCTGAACAGAAACTGATACGCTCGATTCACAGCAATAAAAGAGACCTTTATCCGCAGTAATTTCTTCGTTATTAAGTTCTACGATCATAAAGTGTTTAAAACTTGGTTCCAAGTAAATAATCCCGCTGCCCTGGTATTGTGGTTTAATCATCGATTCTTTGGCTAAAACACTGGAGGCTAATCCTTTTAAAAGCCCTTTTGCACCAGTTCCTCCTAAACTTTTTAACGTAATATTCCCTTTCATAAACTGCAGTGCACCGGATTCAGCTGTAAGGGAGCTGTTTTTTAGTGTAACCCTAACTTGTCTTAGTTTAATATTTGTTTTTTGCGCAAAATATAGCTTTTCGGCAACAGAAAAATTATCATTTCCGCCTAAATTCTGATATTCTAAAACCTCAATTTTTATATTTTGATTTTCGACGAAACTAACCACTTGATATGCTTCAGACATCTCAATTTCTCCTTTTTCACTTTTTATGTATTTTGAGTAAATTTCCTAAACTATTTGCCAAAGAGTTCTCCTTTAAAAATCAATTTTTATAGATATGTAAATTATACATAATGATGGATGTACGTCACAATATTTGGAAATGGGGGTGAAAGAAATATTCCCACTAATCTGTCAAATAGGAAGTAAATCATGACAACAAAAATTAAACAGTAATACACAGTAAAGTTCAGTAAATTGAAAAGGTTGTAAGGGAAATTTAAAGGAAACTTAGTTATACTTAAAGGTATATAGTAATATTTACCCATGGAACAATCCTAAATGTTGGAGGAGCACATGTACAAAGTTGAGATGAAAACAAACATATGAATATCGTGATAATTAAAAGATTGATCGCCATATTCAAGAGAATTACTCGTAGTCATAAGAAAGATTATGAAAAAAGATACTTTGATACCTTAAAAAATCTTCAAGATTTAAAATTTGCCTTGGATGAGTCTAATCTTGTTCAAATAGTGGATAAACATGCGAATATCTTATATGCCAATGACAAATTTTGTCGTCTCTCCGAGTATTCCTTTCAGGAACTCGAAGGAAAAAACATGCGGATGCTAAACAGTAATTTTCATTCAACGGAATTTTTTAAAGATCTTTGGACTACCGTAACTCAAGGTAGAGTATGGAGTGGGGAGATGCGGAATAAAACAAAAACCGGCAAATACTTTTGGGTCAATACAACAATTGTTCCATTTTTGGACAAAGATAAAAAGCCATTTCAATATATTGTTATTCGAAACGACATTACTAAAAGCAAAGAAAATGAGAAAAAACTGGAATACTTATCAAATGTGGACGGTTTAACAGCGCTGTATAATCGGAGATACTTCGATAGCATGCTCGATTATTATTGGGAAACTTTATCCCAAAAGCAGAATTCGCTATCAGTAATATTATTTGATGTGGATTATTTTAAATGCTTCAACGATACCTATGGCCATATATTGGGAGATCAATGTTTAATTGACATATCCCATCAAGTCAAGGATTGCCTGAGTCTCTATGAGGCAGTATGTGCAAGATATGGAGGCGAAGAATTTGCGATCATCTTACCGGAGAAAGATTTACATGAAGCTTATTTGCTAGCGGAAAAAATTCGGTTAAGGGTTGAGCAGCTGAACATTCCCCATGAACTGTCTATAAAAAGCAAGTGGGTAACATTAAGTCTTGGAGTGGCTTCTATCATACCAAATCAAGTAATGAAGCCGAAAGAATTATTGAAATCTGCTGATAGAGCTTTATATCAAGCGAAAGATAATGGAAGAAATACTGTGGCACTTAATGATGAGAAACTGTTTTGCTTACATTGATATCCTCAAATTTTTATGAATTATAGATTGATAGAGGCATTGGTAATGGAAATGGTAAAATACTAAATACCGGCCCAATGGTCTCCGGGAAAAAAAGTTAAAAAGGTCACACCAGATTCCCCGTGCCAATGTTATTATATATGTATCACTTTTGGAGGTTAAGAAATATGCAAATAACTTTAGATAACCCTAAAACTGCCCTAAAAGACAAACTGGTTCAAACAACATTTTCACGAACAAATCCTTTTCAGGCAAAGATTCTTAAAAATATAAATATAAACGGAGCTGGCTCTAGTAAAGAAACGAGGCATATTGAGTTATCACTAGAAGGGTCGGGACTCTCTTATGTCCCTGGTGATGCCCTTGGGATCGTCCCTTCTAATGATCCAGAACTTGTTGCGTCTATTCTTGAGGAAATGCACTGGGATGAAGATGCGGTAGTAACCATCAATAAGCAAGGGGAGACACTTCCACTAAAGGAAGCGTTAACCACCTACTTTGAAATTACACTGTTATCAAAAAAGGTTTTACAGCAGGCAGCTGCATTTACAGAAAATGCAGAGTTACAAAAGCTTCTGCTGGTTGAAAATGTGATCCAACTGAAAGAATATTGCTATGGGCGTGATTTGCTTGATATGTTACGTGCATTCGGTCCATGGAATGCGACAGCACAAGAAATCGTCTCTTTATTAAGAAAAATGACGCCGCGCCTCTATTCGATTGCAAGCAGCATTACTGCTAATCCAGATGAAGTTCATTTAACCATCGGTGCTGTGCGCTACTCTGCTCATGGACGCGTACGTAAAGGGGTTTGCTCTGTATTATGTGCTGAACGTGTAAACGAAGGAGATACGCTTCCAGTCTTTGTTCAAGCAAATAAACACTTTTATCTACCAGAGTCTCATGAAAATGATATTATTATGGTTGGTCCTGGGACAGGTATAGCACCATTCCGTTCCTTTATCCAGGAACGTGCAGTGAATAAGGCAACAGGCCGGTCATGGCTATTTTTTGGAGACCAGCATGCTGACTCCGACTTCCTTTATCAAGAAGAGTTGGAAAAATTTCAACAAGATGGGGTACTGACAAAACTAGATGCTGCCTTCTCCCGAGACACAGCTCAAAAGGTTTATGTTCAACATAAAATACTGGAACATAGTAAAGAACTGTTTGATTGGCTTGAAAAAGGCGCTTATTTCTACGTTTGTGGGGATAAGGAATATATGGCTAAAGACGTCCATGAAACGCTTATTAACGTGATTGAAAAAGAAGGAGCGATGAGTCGCGATGCAGCAGAGGCGTATCTAAAAGATATGCAAAAGCAAGGGCGTTATCAACGTGATGTATATTAAAAGGTAAAAGTAAAAATCAAGGCTTGAGGAAACTGATCCTCAAGCCTTTTTTGGTTCATTAATTTTTGAGGGTCCCTATGGTCTCCGAAGTGTAATGGGGGCATTTTTTCATTTATATTAAAAAATTTTAATATTATCTTAAAATAATTAAATATTGAATTTGGTAACAAAAAGGTTTCTGAAAACGATTACAGAAAAATTTTAATAGTTGCAATTGACAGAATAATAAAACTATATTACTATCTTAATATAAATTAAACCTTCGTAACACGAAAAATATATCATAGAAAGTGAAGGTAATCGTTATGTCACAAATGCTAGCTTTAGTCATTGTTGTACTTATTCTATTAATTGGGGACTGGGTAGCGGTACGAACCAAAGCCTGGGTGCCCTCAATCTTTATCTCAGCCGTTTTATTTCTTATTGGTTATTGGACATTCTTTCCTAAGGAAATCGTTTCAGTAGCAGGGATACCGCCGGTTGTTGCAACCATGCTGATGTACCTGCTTATTACGAATATGGGAACATTGCTTTCTCTAAAGGAATTGAAGGAACAATGGAAAACCATTGTCATAGCCCTTTCGGGGATTTTAGGAATCATTGCACTATTGTTTGGGATTGGGACCTTTATTTATGGGTTTGAAACAATTGTTGTTGCCATCCCACCATTGGTTGGCGGTGTAGTATCGGCGCTGATTATGTCTGAGGGGGCCAAGGAAGCGGGCCTCGCATCCCTATCGGTGTTCGCTATCGTCATCTACGTTATGCAGGGGTTTGCAGGATATCCACTTACCTCAATCATGTTGAAAAAAGAAGGGAAAAGACTTCTTACTCAATATCGCCAAGGAGATATGGCAGTTAAAGGCCAACCGGAAGCGGCTGCAGAAGTATCAGCATCAGTTGAATCAGCTAAACCGGAGCTTAAGCTATTTAAAAGGCTGCCTGATAAATACAACACCGAGTACTTTAAGTTTTTTAGACTTGCTTTAGTTGCCTTTCTTGCCTACTTGGTTTCCACTCTATTGGCACCTATTGTTTCCATTAGCCCGTTTGTTCTTTGCTTATTGTTTGGGATTATTGCAAAAAGCATTGGTTTTCTGGAGAAGCAAGTCTTACAAAAGGCAAATGCATTTGGTTTTGCCTTAATGGGTCTTATGCTGTTTGTATTTGATGGGTTAAAACAAGCAACACCAAGCATGATGCTGGAAATTATTTATCCGCTAGTGGGTACAATTGTGATTGGTGTAATCGGAATGTACATCTTCTCCTTTATTGCAGGTAAAATCCTGAAGGTAAGCAAAGAAATGGCATTCGCAGTGTCCTTAACAGCCTTATATGGATTTCCCGCTGATTACATCATCACAAACGAAGTAATCAAATCATTAACAAACGATGAGAAGGAAAAAGAGATGCTGACAAGCCGCATGCTTCCGCCAATGCTGGTCGGCGGGTTCATCACCGTTACGATTGTATCGGTTTTACTGGCAGGCATCTTTGTGAAATTTTTATAAGAAAAGCGGAAGCGCCCTGGTCAGCTGCGTATGGCCTGGAGCGCTCCAACTGAGATAAAGGAAACACGAAGAGCCGGAGGCGATTCGATGTTGACTTATCGTAGGGCGGAGAGCGAAGGACACTAGCCGCTAGGGCGCTGGAGCTAGACATATATAATAAAGAGGCGATTTGAATGAAGACCCTTCAACTACGAATTGAAGAACATATTAATAAATTAAGTCAGTTTACAGCCACACCGGGAAAAGGGACTACGAGGCTGACTTATAGTAACGAAGACAGGCAGGCACGGGATTATATAATTGATAAAATGAAGGAATACGGTTTAGCGGTCCATGAAGATGGATTGGGTAACATTTTCGGAAAGCTGGAAGGTACGCTAAAGGATGCGCCGAGCGTTCTAATCGGTTCCCATTTTGATTCTGTTCCAAATGGAGGCTCTTATGACGGCCCCGCAGGTGTAGTCGCAGGGCTTGAAGTGGCTGCACTTTTTGCTGAAAAACAATTAACACCCAAATACCCTTTAGAAATTATTGCCCTTATTGAGGAAGAAGGAGCGCGATTCGGCGGCGGTTTGATGGGTTCAAGAGGTATTACCGGTTTGCTTAGTGAGGATGATTTTAAAAATTTAAGGGACAAAGATGGGATCTCCACAGAAGAAGCGATGGTGAAAATCGGTTTGGACCCATCGTTTCCTAAAAAAAGAGATCCCAAAACGATTAAGGCATTCCTGGAAATGCATATCGAACAGGGGCCAATTCTCGAGGAAAAAAATATACCGATTGGCGTAGTAGAGGCTATTGTCGGGCTGACCCAATTTGAAGTAACCGTAGAAGGTCAGGCAGGACATGCGGGTACGACTCCGATGGATCGCCGTTCGGATGCACTTGTGACCGCTGCTAAGATGATTGCTCAATTTCCTGGCCTCGCCATCGAAGAAGGGGAAGGAACCGTAATTACAACGGGGAAATTGAATGTTTTCCCAAACGGTGCAAACGTCATCCCAAAAAAGACTGTTTTTACAGTAGATATACGTTCCGGCAAGGAAGAACATATCCAAAATGTCATCCGGAATCTGAACAAACTAATAGAATCATATAGCACGAATGGAATTAAGATTACGGCTGTACAGCAGTTATTTATGCAGCCAAAAGCCATGAACCAAGAAATTGTCGCTCTTATGAAACAGATCAGCAGTGCATTGGAAACACCGTATTGTTCAATTAACAGCGGAGCCGGTCATGATGCCATGGTGTTTTCTGATGTTACGGATGTAGGGATGTTGTTCATTCCAAGTAAAGATGGACTGAGCCATTGTCCCGAGGAATGGTCAGATTCTAAGCATATCGCAAATGCCGTACAGATATTTTTTGAAACAGCTAAGAAACTAACGGAGGCGAAATAACATGATTAATGAAAAAATAAAACAAGCAATTCAACAATATAGTGAGGAATTAACAGCCATTCGGAGAAAGCTTCATAGTGAGCCTGAGTTATCCTGGGAAGAAGAAAACACAACCGCTTTTGTCTGCGACTATCTTGAAAATCTAGGAATCTCTTATCGAAGTGCTGTGCCCACAGGTGTCATTGCCACAATCGAAGGAGGAAAGTCAGGGAAAACAGTAGCCTTAAGAGGAGATATGGATGCCTTATCAGTGGAAGAATTGAATAAGGATCTGCCATATGCATCAAAAACTGAAGGGAAAATGCATGCATGCGGCCATGACGCCCATACAGCGATGCTCTTGATTGCTGCCAAAGCATTAAATGAAAGCAAGGAAGATCTACCCGGCAATGTCCGGTTATTGTTCCAGCCTGCTGAAGAGGTAGCAGAAGGAGCGAAAGCGTTCGTAAAGCAAGGGGCTGTTGAAGGGGTAGATAACGTCTTCGGTATTCATATTTGGTCGCAAATGCCGACAAACAAGGTTTCTTGTCCAGCGGGGCCATCCTTTGCGTCAGCTGATCTCTTTACGGTAACCTTCAAAGGAAGAGGCGGCCATGGAGCACTGCCGCATGCTTGTATTGATGCAGCGATTGTAGCCTCATCGTTTGTGATGAATGTGCAAACAATTGTTTCGAGAACGGTTGATACCCTTAATCCTGCTGTTCTAACCGTTGGAAAAATGACAGTCGGTACCCGCTTCAATGTTATTGCTGAAAATGCGGTAATTGAGGGAACTGTCCGCTGCTTTGACCCTGAAACAAGAGATCATATTGAAACACAGCTCAAGCATTATGCAGAACAGGTCGCGGCTATGTACGGTGCAACAGCAAAAGTGGACTATATCCGTGGTACCCAGGCTGTTAATAACGATGAGTACAGTGCTAAATTGGTTCAAAAGGTGGCTGCAGAGGCATTCGGCGCAGATGCTGTCTATTTTGAAAAGCCGACAATGGGCGGCGAGGATTTCAGCGAATATATGGCTGAAGTACCCGGTAGTTTCGCACTTGTGGGCAGCGGTAATCCTGAAAAGGATACAGAGTGGGCACACCATCATGGTAAATTCAACATCGACGAAGACGCACTCGTTACCGGTGCGGAATTATACGCACAATATGCTTGGGCTTATTTACATGAATAAGGCTGGTGCCTGACCCCAAGGCTTTAAACTATATGGAATCAGGCGGATATTTCCAAATCCGGGACGTGACTGGGCATTGGAACCCATTTTTAAAAGAGAAGTTAAAAGAAAACTTCTCTTTGTTTGGCAGATAGGAAAGTAAACTTTCCTATCTGGCATAAGTGCAACTGCGCCTTTGTTAAAATGCCTCCAAGAATGAGAAGAACCTTCAAGTGCTTACATTTAGAACCGTCCCCATGGGTCTATTTTGGGTGCTTATTAATATAAGTATCTCCAACTTTAAGTAATTTTTTTGTTCTTTGGTTGCCTTGCACCCTGAAAGATGTTGCCTGACCCTAGTGACTCAAAATCATTATTCAAAAAGGTACCTTATTACATCCAAGGCTTGATCAACCGTTTCGACAGTTACATTCGCTTTATTGGAAAGTTCTTTTAATGGATGAATTAATGATTCAGGTCTGATGATTATGGTAGGTTTATTCATTGCAATTGCTGTGCTAGCATCCATTGCTGTATTCCATTGCTTATATTTTTCGCCAAATAGGGCAATGACTATATCTGATTTTTGCATTAATACCTGTGTTCTGAAATTGTTAATATCGGAGGCGGCACCATCCTTATATAAATTTCCTGGTTGCTTCCCCAGAATTTCTTCGCCGATATTGTCTGAGCGTTCATGGTTTGTTTGAGGTGCGACAAATACTAACGGAAGATTTTTTTCCTTTGCCTTTTTCTTTACGTCTTCTCTCCAAGTATCGTGAATTTGTCCGGCTAAATAAACTGTTAATTCCATCATGATTCCTCCAAAATTAATTTGTTCTCACTCTATATTATAAAATTTTATAAGACTTTCAAAGGGAGCATTTGGTGGAGGATGCGGTTGAACTGGTGATTCATCGTTCGATCCATGCTGGCGGCCTGGCACCATTTAATTATGAAACCGTATATTTTGGCTGCAATCGAATCGTTCCTTGTCATTCACCTGTAGCAAAAAAAGGGCTGTTCTGAATCCAGTGAAAACTGGAATCAGGACAGCCCCGATATATAATTATTGAAAATTCTTCATCCAAGTCGTGAAGTTGTCAATCACAGTGTCTAAAAACTTCACTGTTCCTTCGTCTGTTAGGTTGCCTTCACTATCGAATTTCGTATGTGCCGCACCTACATATACTTCGTTGCCAATGAGTACAGGAGAAGCAACTCCGCCAGCAAATAAAATATCACGTAAATGCATTTGCGCTTTCACCGTTCCTAAATTTCCCATTGAAGCACCCATCACAATCGATGGTTTCCCA
Source organism: Neobacillus vireti (assembly GCF_001026695.1). GTDB lineage: Bacteria > Bacillota > Bacilli > Bacillales > Cytobacillaceae > Neobacillus > Neobacillus vireti. Next base: position 341,807 of record NZ_LDNB01000010.1, on the reverse strand, counting down.
ATCATCACTTTATCTACTCGAGATAACCAATCAATTGCGTTTACTAAAACGCCCGGAACTGTTCCGTTATATTCAGGTGTTACCCATAAAACAGCGTCCGCTGCTTTTACTTGTGCCTTGAAATCAACAACCTCTTGTGGTGGTTCATTTTCGATATCTTGATTGTACATAGGAATCTCATTTAAAGATAAAATTTCAAGATCGAATTTGTTAATATAGCGAGATTTAATATACTCAGCTAATTTTTTGTTTAATGATTCCTTGCGAATACTACCAATAATTGCTACCACTTTCATATATACTGCCTCCAAATGTTTTTGTTGAATTGCTTGGAATAATTTTTTTATTCTTTAAAGTAACACAGTATTTATAGTATCTCAAACGAATGAAATTATAAATTAATTTGCTCTTCCAATGCGTACCATGAAAAAAATTGAAGTAAAAGAGCAAAAAGTTATTAGGGTTAGGAGACGAATCCAATGAAAATTGTTATGCAGGAAGGGTTTACCAATTGTGACCAGGATGAGGAATCAGCATGGTTTGATAAATAAGCGGAGAAATTTCTCTTATTTAGGAAAAAGCACTGAAAATAGCTAAAATAGACGGAAGGATTCCGACTATTGACTTGAAAAACGTGAAAATGGGTAATTTTGCTTTGCTTAATCGGAAAACCTCCGCTTATTTTAAATATCACTGGTTACAAAATTAAGAATAAGACTTTATCTTAACGCATAACTCGCTATGCTTCATTATATAAAAAAACTGAAAAGGTAACAAAAAACTGGAGGTTCAGAATTACGATTTGAAGGATTTTGAAAAATAATAAAGCCTAATCCCACCGTACTTTTGGCAAGAAATTAGGCTTATGATCTTCCACATTCACCCCGATTACAATATAAAATTCCTGAAAGTAAAGCCCCAACATGTCAATAATTTACAATCATTGTCAATCCATGTTCCGTTAGTAATGTCCGATGTTTCAATTCATCTATTAGCCATAATTCCCGTACCTAATAACACCAAAAATTAATAACACCACTAATGCAAAAATGCATATTGTTCCGATTGAAGCTAAAATATTTAGGATTTTATTTGCTTTTGTACTAAACAGCTTACAAAATACAATATAAACCCCAACTCCAATCATTCCACCTAATGTATTTCCCATAAGGTCAGTAATATCGCTAGCTCCTATAGCAAAGATAAATTGCAATACTTCAAATAACAAACTAACTCCCGCTATCGGTATAATCTTTTTCAAGAAAGACTTACTTGGTTTAAGCATACTGATATAAATTCCAAATGGGATAAATGCAAATACGTTTAAGATAATTTCGCCAATATCTATTTGATCGTTTTTAATAACTGGACCAGCAAAAGGGATTAAGTTGATTTCCCTAAAATCCGCGAAATGACGCAAGTCTTGAAGTGAAAATTGCATTTTAAAGAGTATAATCCATGTTAATACAACTAAATATACGATCAACAAGCCAGCAGTTATTTTATTTTGATTATTTTTTGATCTTTCCATATAAATCCACCTACTTACAATCTAAGCTTTTATCCTACTTTACAATTGAATCCTAACATTTTTCTAGAAATAATAATATTTATTAGTGAATGTTTCTTTAAAAGAGAGATCGCTAATATTGTTCAATTCATATCAAATTAGAAAAATAAATGCTATTACACAAAAAGTGTTCTCTGAAGCAATGCTTCTTAACACGTTCAGTAATTAGCTGGTTTATTGTTATTAAAAACTAATTGACGGGTAGTTGGATGTCGCTCCAGCTGCTTACATCGCATTGGCCATATTCATTATCACCCACTGCAACTACCGTGCCGTCCGATTTGAGCCCGACAGTGTGGGCACACCCTGCTGCAATCGCCACGATATCGCCCCAACCATTTACATTACACTGGCCATACTTATTATCACCCACCGCAGCCACGGTACCATCCGATTTAAGACCGATTGTATGATAACTACCCGCCGCAATCGCCACAATACCGCGCCAGCCGCTTACATCACATTGGCCATGTTTATTCAAACCCACAGCAGTCACAGTACCGTCCGATTTAAGGGCAATTGTATGGAGGTAACCTGCTGCGACCCCTACAATATCGAACCAGCCGCTTACATTGCATTGGCGATATCGATTATTACCCACAGCCGTCACCGTGCCGTCTGATTTAAGGCCAATGGTATGCCAGTCACCCGCTGCGACCGCCACAATATCATGCCAGCCGCTTACATTGCATTGACCTTCATTATTTCGCCCCACTGCTACCACTGTGTCATCCGATTTAAGCCCAATGGTATGACGCCAACCCGCTGCAACTCCCACAATATCGCACCAGTCGTTTACATCGCATTGGTTATGCTTATTCCACCCCACTGCCGCCACAGTACTGTCAGATTTTAGTCCAATTGTATGAGCATTACCCGTGTTTGTTGCCATATGAACATTACCAGCTGCGACCGCCACCATATCACGCCAGCCGTTTACATCACATTGGCCATATTTATTATCACCCACAGCCGTTACCGTGCCGTTCGATTTAAGCCCAACTGTATGACGACGACCCGCCGCAATGGTATCTTTAGGCCACCGTTTCAACTCTAACACCCCGTCTTTCGGTGAATAGAAATCCATGTTTTACCTCCTTGAATATAAGCTTCTTTCCATTTATCTGACAAGTATATGCAACTTAATGATTGCTCGTCAAATGGAAGAACTGTATGGTTGTGATAAAGGAAGTTATTAAATTTTTCCTTTTAGTTTATTCCATATAATGAGTTAATCCAAAAATTGAATGAATTTCAACAATAGAAATGAGAGTGGAAGAAATGGCTATTTTGAAAAATGATTGGGCACCATTGCTTGAAGAAGAATTTGAGAAACCCTATTACCAGCGATTAAGGAAAATACTGCTCGAAGAATACCAAACAAAAGTGGTTTTTCCGGAGCAAAATGATATCTATAATGCACTGCATTTTACTTCATATAACGAAACCAAAGTAGTCATTATTGGTCAAGACCCTTATCATGGACCAGGACAGGCCCATGGATTAAGTTTTTCAGTTAAACCAGGTGTACGGATTCCTCCATCATTGAAAAATATTTTTAAGGAGCTGCAAACAGATTTGGGATGCCAGGTCCCTAATAATGGGTACCTGGTAAAATGGGCGAAGCAGGGAGTCATGATGTTGAATGCGGTTTTAACCGTGCGTGCAGGAAGTCCAAACTCACATAAAGGCCTCGGTTGGGAAGAGTTTACTGATAAAGTCATTGAAGAATTGAATCAAAGAGAGAAACCAGTTGTTTTTATCCTTTGGGGAAATTTCGCACAACAAAAACAACAACTCATCACTTCATCAAGGCATTTCATCATAAAGTCGCCACATCCCAGCCCATTTTCCGCCAATAAGGGCTTTTTTGGGAGTAAACCATTTTCCCGAACCAATGCGATTTTACGCGATTTAGGGATGGAGGAAATTGATTGGCAGATACCAAATTTATAGAATGGGCTTCATTCAACTTTCTTGATACTGGCTGCAACGATAAAACGTATCAGATAAAGTTTGAATACGATGGAAAAAAGGCAGAATCAGAGATTGCCATTTTTATAGGTGATCCTACTTGAATTACAACCATGCAGCTGAAGTAGGGACAGTTTCTTCTTTGTTGTTGTAGATAACGGACTTACAGTAAATAAAGTGTAGGTACAAAAACTGGGGGAATGCAGCCTCCAGTTTTTTTATATTTACTTTTATCTGCTCGATTAAACCTACTGTTCACATTTTAATCATATTTTTAACATTAATATGTAAAAAAACTGTGAAAGTCGTTGCCATTTGAATACAAACTGAGTATATTTAAAGTGTAGAGAAGATAGTGAAAAAGATCACAAACTTCACTACAAAAACCAGCTGGCTGATTATCCCCTCAACGAAAGGGAACACAAAAATTTTTTTCAATAAACTTGTGAAATATTTCACAAGTACTAATAGGAGATGATTGTGATGAGATGGTACAAAACCCCTCTAGCAGCAGTTGTGTGGACAGTTTTACGTATATGGCTTGGCTTACAATGGATTGAGGCAGGTATTCATAAAATAACAGGCGGATTTGATGCTGCTGGATTCCTAAAAGGTGCTCTTGCAAATGCAACAGGTGATCATCCAGCAGTACAAGGATGGTATGCTGAGTTCTTACAACAATTTGCAATGCCAAACGTTCATATCTTCAACGTATTAATACCTTGGGGAGAGTTGCTTGTTGGTATTGGTTTAATCGTCGGTCTAGCAACAATTCCAGCTTTAATTGCCGGAGCCTTCATGAACTTAAACTTTATGCTAGCAGGTACAACAAGCACTAATCCAATACTTTATACAGCAGCAATAATTCTCTTATTCGCAGGAGCCGGTGCTTATTACTTTGGACTTGACCGATTTACAGTTCCTTTTATCAAAGGCTATTTCAGAAAGGGTCATGGTAAAACTGCTGGAATTACTCGATAGCCGTTATGATTTCAAATAGCGTAACTTAATAATCATGAAAAATCAGGCAATCACTTAGACTGCCTGATTTTTATTTTACTATTATATAGACATCAGAAGAAAACCTCTTAGAAAATCAAGATAATGTAATTACTTCATATTTTGAGGCTAACTCAATAAATTGCGCCATCCCGCTGATTTTCCCAGCTGTGAGCTTATCATTTAGCTCATAATAGTCTACACATGTTTTACAAGCAAGAACATCAATACCCTTTTCTTCCAGTTCTTTTAATTGGAGAGAAACAAGCGAGTTTTCCGTTAATGTAAACACACCACGGTTCATGCAAAAAACAGCCACAGGCAGTTCTTCCTTTTGCTTAAGAATAGTAAAGAAGGTTTCTAATATTCCTTCTCCTAGTTCTGTGTCACCTTTGCCAAGCTGATCTGAAGCAAGTAAAATTACCTTGTTTTTCAATTACTCCACCTCACTGATTTCATAATGCTATTTAATAACCTTAATATAAAAATAAATATCCTGCCCGACTTTTTGTGGTTCTGTCAGAAGCTGGTAGCCATGTTTGACGGCTTCTTCCGGAACACTTCGAAAGGATTGCGGACAATCTGCGATGACTTGTAAGACTTCCCCGATTTTCATGGTTTTTAGCGCATCCAGCGCAAAAATGACAGGGTATGGTCATGGCTCGCCGCGAATATCCAGAGTGTAGTTGACATCGATCACCTGGGACATGTATTAAGCCTCCTTTGTAACGTGAGAAATTCGTTCCGTTTTTTGAAGATGAATTCCCTTTCCGTAACGGAACCGCTTTTGCCACCAATTTGATAGGAGGAACCAAGCAGCTAGCATGGCCAGCGTTCCGAACAGAGCTCCCATAGGCCCCCATTGTTCGATTAGGTTCACTTTTGGCCAATTCTCGACAAGGGCATGATAGATACCGAGATGATCCCAGCCATAGGCGAGAGCTGTAGCACCGACGATATTACCAGCGCCTACTACCCAGTATAGCAATTGGCCTTCCATTGCCCGATACATCATGCCCGTCTCACAGCCGCCGGCAAGGACAATGCCAAACCCGAATAGGAGTCCGCCGATTGCTGTGCTAGGAGCAGCCATTTTGATTATGGAGACAGAGCCATTTTGAATATAAATAAAGGTTACGATAACACTGATCATCATTCCAACAGCAATCGCTTTGGACATGACAGCCCTCCCGCTGACCCATAAATCGCGGAAAGCTGAAGTGAAACAAATTTGTCCTCGTTCAATTAGAATTCCAAACAGGGCTCCTGCTATACAGGCAACTGCTAGGAGTGATTTTCCTGTTGCGAAAAAGTAGAGAATAAGTGCAAGATACAAACAGGCAAAAATAAGACCTAACACCGGCTGAATATTCCTTTTTTTGATAGGCTGGGTGTTGACCGGTTTCATCGGGCCTCTCGTCAAGGTTGGTTTTCCCCGCCACCATTTGGTGTTCACGATTTTGACGCCAAAATAGGTTCCTATGGCAGTGGTCAACATAAAGATCCAGGAATGGAATGAGAACTGAGGCACACCCGTAAAAAAGGCCGCCAAATTGCATCCTAGAGCAAGGCGTGCACCAAATCCTGCAATGATTCCGCCAATAAATCCCTGAACTAAACGCCGTTTTTGTTTTGGTACGCGGATCTTAAAACTGTTGCTTAGTAAAATCGTAATCAGTGCGCCAACGAGCATTCCAATGACAATCCAGCCATCGGTCCTGCTGATGGGAGTCCCTTCGATGCCCACCAGTTGAAAATACGCCCAATGTGACACATCAACGCCAAACCATTGTAACATATGTCCGCCTAATCTGGTGAATTCCCCCGTAACCGCCCAAACTGTACCTGTAATTCCGAAGTACAAGGCACTGATCAGACCTGCAATACTGATGGCAATGTAGGGATTCCAGTATTCCTTGAAGATTTTACGGTAAACATTCATTTAAATAAATCTCCTCCTTTTTTTTCGCATAGCATCGGCCATGGTGGCCTGCCCTTTTTGCCAATAACTTGTAAAATACGCTTTAGAAAAAGTCCAAGAATGCTGTTGCATACAAAAATGCCCGGAGATATCCAGGGCATTCTTAGGGCTTCAATTACTCTCTAATATAGCGGTAAGCATGGCTATAACGCAATTCAAATTATCAATATAATAGATTAATAAATATCGAAATATTAGATAATGTGGATTATAGAGTAAAAGTCTCCTTCAATTTTTTTAATACTCTACATAACTTGGTATAAATCGTGCCAAAAGTCTTAGAAACCGAACGTCCCTTATAACGTATAGAAAATAACGGTATTTTTCTAGAAAGAGGGGAAGAGATGAATATTTTAAAAAGGGGCGCAATACTAGTGTGTATTTTGTCCTTAGTAGTAATCGCAGCTTGTGCAAAGGATCAAACACAAACGGAGAATCGAAAGTCCGCTAAAGCAACGAAAGCCGAGGAAACAGCGGAGGATAGGATTCCGACTGCCGCGAGAACAGTCGAAGAAATGGTTGATCAAAAAGCTGGTGTGTTGGTCGAAAAGCATATGGACCAGAAGTTGGAAACACTTGGGGGCTGGGACGGTCAGCAATACCTGGATTTTCTGGAGAATACGTTCAATCCCATTGCCGATAAGGAGTTTAAAGCTTATTTTACTAAGCATAAAAACCTAAGCGGTGAGCAAGTATATGATTTCCTTGTTCATAAGCTCGGTTCAGGAAATTATAAAAATTATTATGAGCAATTAGTTGCCTATGAACATGGGTTCGTGATGCCGGAATTGCCAAATGGTGAGGATGAGGTAACCACAAAACAAAAGAAAATGAATGTTCTAGTCTTAATGGATGCAAGCGGCAGTATGAAAGGGAGAATAGCCGGCAAAACAAAAATGGAGCTGGCGAAAGAGGCGATTGCCAAGTTCGTGGAGCAAATTCCCGATGACGCCAATGTCGCGTTGATCTCATATGGACATGTCGGTTCATCTGCCGATTCAGAAAGAATGGCATCCTGTTCGTCCGTGGACTCGGTGTACCCGCTATCAGCCTATCAAGCTGAAAACTTCACAAACTCGTTACGTTCTTTTCAGGCGAGCGGCTGGACTCCATTAGCCGGGGCAATCAATAAAGCGGGAGAAATCCTGCAGGCCTATCCTTCAGATGACTACTCGAATCTAGTTTATATAGTGAGTGACGGAGTGGAAACCTGTGATGGAGACCCCGTTGCTGCGGCGGCGCAGCTTCAAAGTCAAAATATCAAAGCAAAGGTCAATATTATTGGATTCAACGTAGATAACGAAGGTCAGCAACAACTAAAACAAGTGGCCGATTCGGGTGGGGGAGAGTATGTCACGGTAGAGGATCCCGCTGAACTTGAAGTTCAAATTACGAAAAAATGGCAGCCGACAATTGGACAGCTTGTTTGGACGCAGGGGGTGACGATGCAGCAAATGATCAAGGCGATGGAGCGAATGAATCAGATTTATAATCCTTTATTCACTGCCTCCGATGCAGAATGGAATCGCATCAAACATGCCGCCTATTTCTTGCATGATGAGAAATTGATAGCAGATGACGTCGAGAAACAAGTCCTGCAATTAGCGGATTCGCGCCATGAGTTGCGTAATCAACACTTCAAAGAAATAAAGAAGGACAAGGAGTCGGAAAGAGAGCAAACGGAGAAGGAAATTAATGCAAAGGTCGAAGAATGGCGTCAGCAATGGAAAAAGGAGTAAAGGAAAAGTCACTTTGTTCAAGGTGTGGTGCCCGGTCAGTTTTCTTCCCCAGCCGGGCCGCCATTTTTGCTTGATGTTCACGATGAATTTCGAGAATTTTTAGAAGGGGGAGCAGTAAATGTCGATAAAGCTAGAAAAGAAAAAGAAGAGAAAGCGCGGTTTCCGTCAGTGGAGAATAAAAGGGAAGCCATTGCTGTCGTAATCCTATTCATTGGCGTATTTTTTTTAATTTTAACGTTCATTTTGTGGGGTGTATCCAAGCTAACCGAAGGAAACTTCATTCTGTCGGAAATGATGGGTGCTTACTGTGCTGCCAGCATGTGTCTCTGCTTTGGGCTTATTTTTTTGGGGATGATGGTTGGCACAAGAAACTGGTTTGGCAAGATTGTTTGTTTACTCGTCGCAGCTGTGATGATGTCAGCGAGCTATCACTTTTTGGAAACCTCGATCCTTCTCTATAAAGATAAAGCGGCTTTTGAAAACAAGCAGTTTGAAAAGCTGGTCGCAATCCCAACCGGGGTGGAGTACGATGACCCCGATTACGGAACTGAATATGTAATGGAATTGGAATTTGACGATCTCACCATTGATATTTATAATTTGAATATTTCAAGAAACTATTATGCAGCCAACTTTTCCGGAAAACCGCTCGAAATTGCCTATCTCCCGAACAGCCACTTTGCTGTTAGTGTGAAGGAATATCTTGGGGAAGCGATGGAATAAGTTTTAATTCTATTTTCATGAATGAATAAGGCTTTCTTGAAAAACGAATCTTCGAAGATTGAACCGTGTTAAAGACCAAAAATGTAAAGAAAGAAGTTTTCCACTTTTTGATTCTTCTTATCATTTTGTTTGCATATGCAATTATTTCTTGAAATGAGTAAATACTTTGTATTCTATCAATCTATTTGATATAATGGGAACATGTGTTCCTTTTCGAGGAGGTGAAAAGATTGTATAGCACCTATAAAATACAAATCCATTCAGATCATAAATTATTCGATTATTGTGATTCTCTCTGTTTCAAAGCGAAAAATTTGTATAATATTACGAATTACTATGTTCGACAGGTATATACTGCTCTGAAGGCAGAAAAGAAAAATGAAAATCAGCTACAAGTACTGATGGATATAGAAACACATCTACCTATAATGAATGAAATTCGACTGAAACACTATGAAAAGGAAATGGAAAAGCCTAAGAAAGTAGATAAAAAGGGCAAGGAACTGGAACCGAAGCTAAAACTCTTTAATATGCCAACCAAAGAACAATCATTCATTGGGTATAGTTTTGTAGAGGCTCTATTTAAAGTCATGAAGCAGATTGATTACATTTCCATGCCGTCTCAGTCTAATCAACAAACGATGAAAAAAGTATTTGATGATTGGAAGAGTTTTTTCGAAGCGTCCAAAAAATACAAAATCAATCCAGGCTGCTTTTCGGGTAAACCAAAGATTCCTAAATATAAAACAAAAACAGGCAGAACAACGTGTTATTTAACGAATCAAATCACAGCAATCAAGGAAGGAAATGTACTTAAGTTGCCGGGAACTAGCCTTCAACTGAAATTAGGAAAGATAGACCTTTCTGAAGGGAAGCTGCAACAAGTCAGGATTGTACCTTTTTATGGTCGATATGTGGTGGAAATCGTTTTTAAAGCTGAACAGCAAGAAAAGGCGATTGTAAGAACAGCAGAACAAAACAATCATTTTATTTTCAAACCGAAAAAAGTAATGGGTATTGATTTAGGAGTAGATAACCTGGCAACTATTGTCGATAACTTAGGGCTTAAACCTCTGCTTATCAAGGGTACATGGTTAAAATCCATCAATCAATACTATAATAAATTACGAGCCAATTACATGGGTATCATTCGACACGGAAAGAGTCCAAAAGAAGGCGTATTTATGACGAACCGTTTGGTTGCGTTGGACCGAAAAAGAAACAATCGAGTGATGGATTTCTTACACAAGGCAAGTGTCAAAGTGGTAACTATTGCCGTAGAAAGAGACATTGACACCATCATTATTGGTAAAAACTCGGGGTGGAAATTAGACGTTAACATGAGAAAGTCAGCAAAACAAACCTTCATCCAAATCCCCTACACAACATTCATTGACATGATTCGCTACAAAGCCGAACGCAAAGGAATTCAGGTCATTATCCGCGAAGAAAGCTACACATCCAAGTCATGTTTTATAACAAAGGACCCGATTCCGACATTTGGTGAGGAACACCAAACAACTTTTAGCGGACAAAGAGTGAAAAGAGCCTTTTACAAAATCACAGGGTCAAAGATTCAAATACACGCTGATGTCAATGGGGCGTTCAATATTGTTAGGAAACATGTTGGTGGCGCCTTTGAAGGACTTGATAAAAAACAATTCCTTCAATCTCCTAAGAAAATCATCATCTTGAAAAGTAAGAAAAAAGCAAAACGGAAGAAAAAAGCAAAGCTGAAGGCTTCGGCCTGATGTATTAGCGGGACCTGTGGTGGCCCACGTAAAGACAATGGGGCTTTTTAGCCTATTCTTTCGAAACCCCTAGCTTTAGCTATGGGGATACTCATTCATACTCCTGGATGGTTCCCAGTGGTGGATTAATTGCAATGGGGGATTTAACACTAGAGTGCAAGCATCAAATAACATATTTACCTTCAAGGAATTATTGGAACCATAAATGTGGATAAGAAAAGGTTGGGTAAATCCCAACCTTTTCTTAAGATTACTTAAACATATTGGCCGTTAGGTCCGTTCACGTCCGACCTTTTTATAATTAGTGAAAGAGGAGGCAAAGAATCCTGTTGGCTTTTCCCAATGATAAGGAAGATTTGGTGTCTTTTGATTAAAAATTTGAATCAATTCATCAAAATCTTTCATTTGCCAAAGATCAAATGCAACACCTTCAGTTGTTGTCACTTTAAAATAACTGTTCGTGGTTTCGTTATCTATACCGGAATATCTTTCATAATAATGCGTGCTTGCCACGTCTTCCCATTTATATTCTTTAACAGAAGTGCTTTTTTGCTTGTTTGTCACTTTGACAGTAAAACCATTTTGGCTGCAGACAACTGTCGTGTCATATCTCACATTGCGCTTGAAAAAGAGTAAAAGGACTCCGACCATAACAGCCAGTATCCCCAATAGACCATTAACGAATAAAAGCACGATTCCGATTACAATAAAGATACCGCCAGTCATAAATGAGCTAGAAGAGGATGTCCTGTTTGAAAACTCTTTCCCCATCGAAAAATATCCCCTCTTTCATAATTTATTTAAGGAAAATACTCTCCCCACATTCCAATGTATTACTTTCGGCCTATTTTAGAACCTTGGTATAGGCGTACATAACCTCTTTTTTTGGGGGAGGAAAATCAGCTTGTTTATACGCAATAAACGTTGAATTCCATCATAGAAATAGACGTAGGCTATTTGGCTCATTCAGCTTTGGAAGGGGTGATTTGGTGGTATTGGCGGGTAAACAGGGTGACAAATTTCAAACGATCCAGCAGGTATTGGACGTCATGACAGAGAAACTTCTGGCTCTCCAGAGGAATGAAGATCACCGGGTGGTATTTCATCATGTCTATCTTTTAATGACAAAAGAAATGCAAAAACGTCTTTCATCCGGATTTTTCTTGGATTCAGATTGGATGGAACGTGTTCTAGTTGGATTTGCAAATTTTTATTTTCATGCTATCGATGCCTACGAGGCGGGATTACCCTGCCCTCCAGCATGGGATCTTGCCTTTCGTATCACATCTGAAAATAAAGGTTTAGTCTTGCTGGACGCATTACTGGGCATTAATGCTCATATCAACAGTGATTTGCCCGTGGTGATGTATGAGATTCTTAAAGAGGATCAGGCGTGGCCGGATGCTCGGATAATGCTGCGGCGCCATCAAGACCATAATCGAATAAACGACGTACTGAAGGATTTAATTGATATTGTTCAAGACGAGTTAGCCCTTCATTACGACCGTTTTATTCATCTGATTGACTTATTGATGGGGCGGCGAGATGAATCTTTTGCTTCCTTCGTTCTGAATCACTGCAGGACAAATGTTTGGTACAATACGGAGCTGTTACTTGATGCATCTGATGAGGATCAAAGGAATTTTCTAAGGCAGCAAATTGAAAACGATGCCCACACGATTGGTTTAAAGATTGCCGACTCCCGTCCCTTAAAATTTACAAAATACCTTTCATTTTTTACAAAAAAGAAGCGATGGCTCTAACCCAGTCCTATTCTAGTTCAAACGTTTATTAATAAATGATTTGAGATTCATTGGGGAGGATTACATGATAATGGGTGAAACACAAGTTTCTAAAAAAAGGTTACAATCCAATTTTCTTTTACTATTGAATCGACATCATCAATCTCTCTTTTTATATGGACTTATTCAGATTGCCGCAGCTGTGATCATTTCTTCTTTGTCATGGACAACAAAAGAACAGCTGATCCTTCCGGAAACGAAAGAAGTTTTTAGCCATCCTACTCTGATTGTTTTATTTATTGCACTGCTATTAATCAATGCAATGGTCTTTGCCTTAATCGGTGCTACTTACGGTGCCTTTTGGTTTCGGTTAGGCATTACTAGTATTGTTGCGATTCTCCTCCTAGTATTTGGTTGGAGAATCGGGGCATTTTCCTTCATAGTACTTCCAGTTTTATTCATTGTGGGGTATGTCATGTGGAGGGGTTCACGGCCGATCCCTGATCATCATACGGTAAAAGATCTTGTAATCCTCTATTCGATCATGATCATAGGGTGGTTTCTGGTTGTTGTCTTTGGAATTCGTGTCAAAGATATGTCCATTTTCGTTACCTTGTACTTTGGCATTTCTCAGTTACTAGTATTCGCTTCTATTCTTCCTATTCCCCAAATATTAATGTCTGGTGTGGATTTGGCGGATTTAACGCATACGGTTGTAGAAAGGATTACTTCCCTATGTGCCCGAATGGGGAACCATGGGGTTATTGTTGCTCTTCTTGCTACTTCAATGGTGAAAGTAGGTTTCATTGTTTGGAATGGCGGATTGAATTCGTTCAGCAGTTGGATTATGCCCGGCATATTTTTACTATGCTTCGTGTGTTTAGTCTTATTTTGTCCAAAACGATTACTCGATTTCAAACCTCAATTTAAACATTGGTTGTTTTTGACTGGATTTATTTTTCCGATTCCAATTGGATTCTTCCTTATCTTTGTTATGCTTGGCGGGAATGTATCCACCGATTCAGTTGGTTCAGTTCTAATTGCTGGAATCGGACCAATCGGTCTGATTTTATCTGGAGTGCTTGCCTTCTTTCCTAAAAAGCGCCCTTTTTCCATTTTTATTACGCTAATGGCTATATGGGCATTGCTTACTTTCAGTTTTGATCCACTTTGTAAATTTATTTTCGGTACAGGAATGAAAGGTTTGAATCTTTGGGATCTAGATGGAATTGCCGCGACTTTCTTCATTTTATGGAGCATTTGGCTGCTTTACCAGCGGAAATCATCAACTCTGCTTACAACTTCATTGAAATTTTCCCTGTTCTTAAGCGGCTGTTTTTTGCTTGACCAAATGTTGAACCAGCAATTTGCCATTGCTGAACTCTATTCGCTCTTCCAAATATTGACCTATCTTGCCATTTATCAGTTTATTGCGAGTCCCAAGCACCTAAGGTGGTCCCAGGTACTCTTGTGGTTCGTATCCATTGTCCTGTTGATTCATTGTATATGGATCAAGATTTTTCCGGATGGGCTAATCAATATAATTATGATTATGATCTTAATTATCTCCATGCTCTGGGATGTCCTCATAGCTGATGAAAAAATAACTGGAAATAGGGTCAATGGACCTAATCGTCCAGGTCTTCTTTTCCTTTATCTAGGAGTAGCCACCTGGACAATTGCTCAGATTGTATTTGCCAAAACAGGTAAAGGGACTGCTGTGTTGGAATGGGAGCCTCTTTTACTTTTGGGACTTTTTGTTGTTGGAATGCCGTGGGTTTTTTATAACTTTTTAATTGAAATCAAGACGAAACTGGGGGCAGATCCCCAATAAATTTAAAGATAAAGTGTGGGACGAGGGGACAGGAATGAACCTTGTCCCAATTACATATATTCTTGTACAGTTATATTAAGCAAATCCCAAAGGGGGCTTTTTGCAATTTTTTTCTAGAATGGTCAGTATTATTTAGAAGAAGTTTCTTCTATAATAGAATGTGTTTCAGCAGGGCGAGGGATATCCTTTACCCCTGATTTTAATTTGTTAAATATATCAAAAATAAAACTAGTTAAGATAATCAATCCTTATTGTTTTCGCACAATTGGAGTGGTTTTGAGAGAGAATAGTTATTTATCACCATCATCCAAAAAGTTCATATCTTATATTCGGAATTTCTATCTTCCAAAAAAATAAGAAAGACACGTATGCGATAATCAAGTATGGAAATGGAAGCTTTAATGAGTAGGAATGGGGAAAGAACCTTGAAAAAAAATGTACTGTTTATCAGCAGTTCCATAGGCCTTGGTCATGCAGCGAGGGATTTGGCAATTGCGAGAGAAATGAAAAAGAGAAACCCTGACATAGAAATTTCCTGGTTGGCCGGAGATCCAGCACTTACAGTGATAAAAGAGGCAGGCGAGAAACTGCTGCCGGAATGCGAGCTGCTGGGAAAGGACAGTTATTTAGCAGAAAAGGTGTCCAAAGGGTTTGGATTGAATGTAAATAAGTATTTGTTCACGGTACTATTAGAGTGGAGAAAAAGCATAATGGCCATAAGAAGGCTGACAAAAGAGAAAAAATTCGATTTAATTATTGCTGATGAAGCCTATGAATTGATATTAGCATTCTTATTCTTTCCAGGTATCAAGAGGAAAGCTCCTTTCGTGATGATTTATGATTTTTTTGGCTTCGATGCTACAACCAAAAGTCCCTTTGAGAAACTTGGTACCTATTTTTGGAATTTCGCCTGGATTACAGGGAATCGTACTCCATGGGTGGAAAATTTGTCTCTGTTTGTTGGGAATGCAGAGGATATTGCGGATAAATCCTATGGATTATTCTTGCCAAACGCCAGAAGACACGCTGAAAAGCATTATAAGTTTTTGGGTAACATTTTACCCTTTAACCCGCAGGATTATAGTAATACGGCAGAAGTTAAAAGCCGGCTGGGGTATGGAGCAGGCCCTCTTATTATATGTTCTGTAGGTGGAACTTCTATTGGAGCGGACCTTTTAAATCTATGCTCTCGCACCTACAGGATTTTAAAGGATAAGCTGCCTATGTTACAGATGGTGTTGATTTGCGGGCCAAGAATTGATCCTAAATCAATTACAGTTACTGAAGGAATTCAGATAAAGGGCTATGTGCCCAAATTATACGAGCATTTTGCCGCATGTGACCTTGCGATTGTCCAAGGTGGGGGAACGACAACGACAGAGTTAGTCGCTTTAAATAAGAACTTCCTGTACTTTCCTTTAGAAGAGCATTTTGAACAAAAGCTTGTCTCTGATAAACTGAAAAGGCTCGGTGCAGGAGTTAAAATGAGTTTTTCCGAAACAGACGAAATCACACTTTCAAAGGCTGTGTTAGAAAACTTGGGGAAGACAGTTGATTATCAGAAGTTGGATATTGACGGAGCAGTGAAAGCTGCAGAGATAATACAGCCATTCCTTTAAAATAAAGTAAATATAAGTATTTACTCTTTTTGAAATAACTTCATTTAGATTTATCGCGGTGAACCGTACCATAAATAGAGGCAAAAAAAGTCGAAGATAAGTTGGTGTTTTATCCCTTGAATCAGAAGTTGGAGCGGGAATTTCATTTGTATGTTCCGAATCAAGATACAGCATGTTGATAAGTGTAAATGTCTTGGACTGGTTTACTGCTGAAAAGTCAAAATCAAGTTCTATTTTATCAACGGTACGAGAACTACCGGCTGATTGTTTAATCGTTATCTTGTTTAGCAAAAGCTGAAAAAGTTGTTTTTTCTTTTCTCTTGAAGATTGTTGGAATACATGAACAAACCTTTCTAATAATTGTCCCACAACATCTGGAGGAATGACTTTTGCATCCGATGAACTTAGTTGAAGGCTAAGTTCATTTTTCTTTTGTTCTAAGTCGCTTTTCCACTTAGATACCTTCTGCAATCGTTCCTGTAATAATGAAACAGGGAAGAGATTTTGTTCATATGCCTCCATGTATTTTTCTTGTTTAGCAATGGTATCATTTAGTTCTGTTTCAATAATCCCTAACTGATCTTTTAATTGCACATTTGATTGAACCGTATCCTTATTAATATTTTCTATTGTTTGAATAAAGTTGGCTGAATCATATAAAAACTTTATTAAGCGGTTAATGACTGCATCTTCTGCATCGTAAGCCTTAATTGAATTCGCCTTACAGGCAGCAGATCCTTTGTTGTGGAAAACACCACATACATAATAGCGATGTTTTCGTTTGATGCCATCTTTTCGGGTATAGGTAGTGATGGACGGAACCATACCCTGACCACAATCGGGACATCGCATGAGGCTACTAATTAGGAAAGGATCTTGCGATTGACGTTGTTTAAATGACTTACTCTGTCTTCGGGCTTGTGTAAGATTCCAAAGCTCGTCTGAGATAATTGCTTTGTGTTTTCCATCAACTACAATGGGGTTCGGATTTTTGCCGCGCCTTCGCTTTATATCCCAGTTCTCAACTTGTAACCAACGAATTTTCCCTGCATAAACCTGGTTATCTAATATTGTAGCAATACCGTTGATTGAAAAGTGTTTATTACGCTTTGTCCTATAGCCTGCTTTGTTTAAATAATTAGTAATAGCTTTAAGTCCTTTACCTTCTACATATAAGGTAAAGACAAGTTGAACAATTTCTGCTTCTTGGGGGTTAATAACAAGCTCCTTTTCTACGGAATCATATCCGAAAATCACTCCACCATTCCAGTTGCCTTCCTTCGCTCTCTGTGTCATTCCTAGCTTCACATTTTCAGATAAAGTATTTCTCTCCATTTCGGCAATGGATGCTAGCAGCTGGATGACAAGTTTTCCGATTGGACTCGATGTATCAAAATTCTCAGAGTAGGAAATAAACTTTACATCATATTCCTCGAATTTGTCTAGCAGCATAAGGGTATCCAACATGTTACGTGAAAGACGTGATATTTTCCAGACAAGGATCGCTTGAAATTTTCCTTTTTCAACATCTGCAATAAGTCTTTGCATGGCATGCCGGCCTTTAATATCTTTACCACTTATACCCTCATCAACATATTCTTCTGAAATCTGCCATCCATAAAGGTTTGCATATTGACGTAAAGTTTGTAACTGGGCAGAAATACTGTAGCCTTCAGTGGCTTGAAAAAACAAATTATTTATATGGTTCAGTACCTAGATATTGAAGACCAGAATCTTTATAGTTAATACGATATTTGTACCTGATGAAAATCATGCAATTATCTCTTCTTTTTTTACTAAATTACATGTAGTTCTTGTTGCTTCTTTAAAGGGTAATATGAATGCAGCTTCTATAAGTCATTCGATCCTTCCCTACTGGAACGTGGTGTCCACCATCGGTAGGCTCAATATCAAATGTAGCTTCTAATATAAAGCCACGGAAGCCATTTACTCTTCTTGTTTCAATCACTTCAATTTTCCATGGATCTACTGCAGGTGAAAAGTCTTTTAAAATCTTCGGATAATAATAGTTATCCAAAACTTCGCTAATATAAGGAGCAAGCATGTTCATAAGCATGTCCTGTAATCTAAGTTCTTCAGAGTCTTGAGTTGGTTTAATTGATAAAACAGTTGTTGTTTGAAAGGAAACAATAAGAACAAGGGATAGTATAAAGTAAGCCCGAACTCAAACATTTTCATTCTTTGTGGTGAAGAGCTGTTTTTTAGCGACTCATGGGTGCTAACGGGGTGCTTTAACACTAAGAAATAAAATTAAAAGAGCCAAAAATATGCAAGTATTTATACACTACTTGCGTATTTTTGGCTTTTCCTGCATTTACAACAAATGTTGCCGTCAAAAAGAGGACATCTAATTTATCATCATTAGGACCAATTAACCTATCAGACTCACAATACTAAGCACTGTCTGGGTGCTCCCACATCATTAATGAATATCTTGAATGACTTTCTCCAGGAATTCGCCCATTCGCTTAACGGCTGGCTCTGAAAAATCAAAGCTGACCCCAGTTTCTTTATAAACCGCTGCGATGGATTGATTGTAGTTCGCACTGGCACCTTTTTTAAAGGATACGACGGCTTGCTCTGGGTTGTTTCGGTAATTTTCAAGAATTTGCAATGCACCAAGCATCGACATGGAGTATTCAATATTATAGAAAGGAACTTGGAAATAGTGAAGGGTGTCTGCCCAGCTCATCCCAATTTCTTTCTCAAGCCCAGACGTATCGACAGGGTTTAAGCCATACCGTTTTGAGATTTCAAAGAATTTTTCATCACGCTCTTTGGCCGTGTGTTGAGGATTCGTATACATCCAATGCTGAAAGAGGTCGCCTGATAATGGGCCAAATAACATTTTAAATGCCCGTCTCAGCTCTTCTCGCTGTGCACTCTTAAAATCTTCTTCTTCTGGATAAAAACGATCCAGCTTGTCTAATAAGAGCAATTCCATTCCATGAGAATACAGTTCACCAATTTCCATTCGGAGGTGATATTCTTCAGAAGGACCTTGCTCGGAAAACTCGAGGTACCCATTCACGGCATGGCCCATTTCATGAATTAGTGCGATAAGAGAGAAAAAGGATGGACTAAAGTTCGCGAAGACAAAGGTGTCCCCTGAAACAGGTAAGGAGGTACAGAAACCGCCGGGGCTTTTTCCTTTCCGATCTCCAAGATCTATTAACCCATGCTCTCTCATGTAATCAAAACGGTCTGCAAAGTATGGATCGGTTTTCCCTAACATCTCAGAAACGCCATTCATAAGATCTGACACATCGGAGTATGGCGGGTTTTTCATCAACTTAGCGGTGTTATCCCAAGGACGAAAGGTATCGACACCAAGCTCAGACTTAAAGACATTTGCCAGTCGGTTCCAAGCTGGGATAATATGTTTCTCTACATTTTCATGAAAGTCGTAACAATCTTGGACGCTATATTCACGATTTTTGACTACAAACATATAATCACGATAATTTTCAAAGCCTGCATTTAATGCAATTTGATGGCGAAGTTGAACCAGCTCATCCATGATGGCATCCATATCAGGCTTAATTTGACGGTGGGCTGACATCATTGCGCGATAAGCTTTTTCACGCACGGCTCTGTCTAGATGATCGAGTTGGGATTGGATAAATGGATAAGGCTTTTCTTCGTCATCCCATTCAACAGTTAATCCTCCCATAATTTCACTATACTTTGTATTAAGCTCTTGTTCTTTTACCATTAATGGAATGTTTTCTTCTCTGAACAGTTTCACCTTGGATTCGCGAAAGCGTCGCATTAAGCCATAACGGTTTTCATCTAATTTATTGAAATAAGGAGACTCACAGACTTTCTGATTCAATTTTGCTTCATATTTCATTAAAAGCGGCTGGATGACTTGCTGGTCATGTAGATACGTAGACTTGATATCCGCATCCTCTGTGTTCCGGTAGAAATCGACTTGGTGACCCGTCATTGCCTCCGCGATTTTCATCATTAAATCCTTTTCAGCTTGTAACCATTTTTCTAGGTCAGAAACGGATTCAATTTGAACATCAAGTAAACTTTGAATTTGAGCTTCGACCCCATCTACATCTTGTAAATCAATTAATTCTTTATAATAGTTCTGATTTAAATCCTGTGTCACAGATAACTCCCCTTTTTTTAATTATTTCAATTATCCCAATAGTTATATTATAGATTTCTAGGTAATAAATCTAGTTTTTTCATATGGTTCAACAAGTGATTACATTTTAATCGATAATAAAAATATGAGGAGGTCACGGAATCCCTCTCGGCTCCCGGATCGTTATTAATAATACGGCTTCCACAATGCTAAGACCACATTAACAAGAGCACCTATATGGACGATATCCAATCCGGTATAAAACTTAAATAAATACTTCCGGCTTTCTTCGATTAATAGCTCTTCCTTTACGAGGGAAGGGGTTAGTTTAGCTTTAAATCTATTCAATCTCGGAACAATATAACCTGCAAACAAGACAAGCATAACCGCAGCCAGTATTTGCTTAAGCACCAGCTTAAATTAGAGATTAATTTAAATCAGTAAACCCAATCTCCCACCTTTAAATGCACTATAACCAAAGAATTTACACTTAAATGAGAAAGTCTAGGGACGATTTACGAAGGAAAATTGCAGAGATATTGAAAGAAAGCAGGTGGATCGTGTATATTAACATGTTGTAAAATTACCTCTTTCTTATAATTATAAAAAAATAAGCGTACCTTAGGGTACGCATTACAAATAGCCGTAAATCTTGACTTTTTTAATCAAAATTACGGCTTATTACAGTTATTTGCTACATTCTGCCTTAATCATTTTTGACCAGGGCATGTATTGATCTAAAATTTCAGGGTTTTGATGGATTTCGAGATTCGGTAGATCCGTCAAAAGTTTCTTTAAATATGGATAGAAATCAACACCGTTACTTTTGGCAGTATCTGCGATACTCAAACAAATGGCATTCGCTTTTGCGCCGGCTGCACTAACACTAAAGAGCGAATTTTTTCTACCTAGCGTAACAAGATTATAAAACATTGCCATTTTCACGGATTCAAATGTCTATTGATAATGAACATAGCGACTCTTCTTATGGCGTCATAGAACAATTACTATGCTTTAGTTGAATAACATACTCCACAATCGGTCCCATTCTAGAATAAGCGTCTCTTTTCTTCTCAACTAATGAGCGTTTTAATCAACAAGGGTTTCGATAATAATGGTATCAAAAATAGAAAAAATCCACTTTTAGCTATTAGAGTGGATTTTTTCTATTGCCTCTATTTCTCAGCGGTTCCATTCAGCTGATGTAAAAGGCGCATGATTGTTTCGTTTATTTCATCCAATTCCTTTTTATTCATGCCAGTTGCGTCGAATAAGGATTGTGGAACACACGATGCCTTTTCCTGTAGGGCTTTACCAGCTTGCGTTATAAAAATGTTCATGACGCGTTCGTCCACTGTGTCACGGCGACGCTCGATGAGACCGGCAGCTTCCATACGTTTGAGTAGGGGAGTCAGTGTACCTGTATCAAGATTAAGCACTTCACCCAGCTCTTTAATTGTTCTTTGTGGCTTTTCCCACAAGGTAACTAAGACTAGATACTGAGGATAAGTGAGCTGAAGTTCATCTAGGTAAGGGCGATAAAGTCGTAAGATGGCCCGTGAACAGGCATACAATGAGAAACATAAGTGGTCCTCTAATTTAAGATTATGTGGGTTAGTTTCCATGGTTACACCTCTAATAATTAGTATTTCTCTCATTAATAATTTAACATACCTTCTGAATAAGAAAAAGTATTTTGCAAAATTTAATTGTTGACAACATTTTAAAATGAAGGTAAGATGAACTCGCAAATTAAGTTTTGCACAATACAATTTTGCGAAACTTAAAATAATAATAATGGAGGAATTTAAAATGAGTAAACTTACAGTAGGATTTGAAAATGGTGCACCGATTGAGCTTCACATTGAGGATGTAGGATCTGGAAAACCAGTAGTGTTAATCCATGGTTGGCCACTTAGTGGGGGATCTTGGGAAAAACAAGTACCAGCATTAGTTGAGGCTGGTTACCGAGTCATTACGTATGATCGTCGTGGATTCGGTCAGTCTTCACAGCCATGGAATGGGTATGAATATGATACATTTGCGGCAGACCTACACAAAATACTGGAGCATCTTGATCTTCGTGACGTAACATTGGTTGGCTTCTCGATGGGTGGAGGCGAGGTTTCTCGTTACATTGGTACTTACGGAACAGAGCGTGTATCAAGAGCTATACTAGCAGGGGCAGTACCTCCGTATCTTTACAAAACTGAGGATAATCCGGACGGCGGATTTGACGATGCATTAATCAAAGGCTTACAAGATGGAGTAAAGGCAGATCGAATTGCATTCCTCGATAACTTTACGACGAACTTCTTCGCATCTGGGGACAGAACGGATCTAGTGAGCGAAGAATTCCGATTATATAATCGTGACATTGCAGCATTTGCTTCACCAAAGGGCACACTTGACTGTATCGCAGCGTTTAGTAAAACAGACTTCCGTGGTGATTTAGATAAGTTCAACATACCAACACTAGTTATTCACGGTGATTCAGATGCCGTCGTTCCATTGGAAGTCAGCGGGCAAAAGGCGCATGAACGCATTCCGAACAGTCAGCTTGTGGTAATTAAAGGTGGTCCTCATGGGTTTAACGTGACGCACGCCAAGGAGTTCAACGCGGAACTGATTCAATTTTTGAATGCTACTGAATCAGATTCTATATAATAAATTTTAATATAAATAATGAAGGCATCAAATTGCGTGCCTTCATTTATATCAAAATCAGTGTTAACATACCTACTAAGTGGAGGTGAATGTAACATGAACTTGAATACTATTTTACTCATTACTTTAATGATATTGGTAATTCCCTTTATTATTTACTTTAAAAATACTGATAAGAAAGGGAAAATGCCTTTTATCTTC
This sequence comes from Neobacillus vireti, assembly GCF_001026695.1. Taxonomy (GTDB): domain Bacteria; phylum Bacillota; class Bacilli; order Bacillales; family Cytobacillaceae; genus Neobacillus; species Neobacillus vireti. The sequence continues at coordinate 318,887 of NZ_LDNB01000010.1, read as the reverse complement.
GCATGCTTTATTTATTTAATTATCGCTAGTCCTGTTATTTATGGAGTAATTAATCATAAAATAGTTCAATATGAAGATGCGGATATTGGTTTGGGTCTTTCATTTTTTACAACATGGTTTCTTACAATCTGTGCATTTTTAATCTCGATATATTTCTTAATTAAAGAGAGAAGTAAATAATATAGTTTGGAGGTTTCATGGTAAGTGGAATACATTCTCATAATCATAGCTTTTCTTATTATAATAAAATTATTGGCTAAGGTGGATAAATTAGAAGGTAGTATAAAAAGAATGCAATACACCTTAGACCAATTAACCCAACAATCGGGACTACCTAAAAATCCAATAAATGATGAACTACGTAAGCTAATAAAAGAGGGCGAAGACATAAAAGCAGTTAAAAAAGCAAGAGAAACTTTAGGTCTTTCACTGTTAGAAGGAAAAGAATATATTGATAGGTTAAAATCCGATAACAGATAATGCTTAGCTTATGCAAAAAGCACAAAACGAGAGACCTAATTAGAAAGATTGAGAAATGTGGTGCAGCTGCACTGCCTTAATAAAAAAGTCATTTGATGAACGTTTACGGCAAATGTTAAATGAGATGGAAGACATAGGTAGAGTAATTGGTGCCTATGCCTTCTTTTTGTTTTGAAAATGTACTTTATTACTCATTTTTCCTTCCTGTTATTCAATTTGGAAAATAAAGGACGTTGACAACTCTGTCCTACAAGCGTAGTCTTTATTGTAGATTACACTTGTAGGATGGAGGAGAAAGATGAAGAAAGCAGAGTGCAATATATCTGATGCAGAGTGGATTGTAATGAAGGTGCTATGGGAAGAAACTCCATCTCCATTAACTTCTGCGAAGATAGTAGAGGCTGTAAGTTCTAATAAGAAATGGAGTCCCAAAACAATTCATTCATTAATAAGTAGACTGGTAAAGAAAGGTGCTATAGGTGTAAATAAGGAGATGCCTCTTTATAAGTATTATCCTTTGGTAGATAAAAGAGACTGTGTACTGGAAGAAACAAGGTCGTTTATTCAAAAGGTATACGATGGTTCTATCCACCTTATGCTCGCCAATTTTATAAAAGAAGAGAAGATTTCTGAGAAGGAAATAGAAGAACTGGAAAGATTGCTTCATAAAAAAAATAACGATTAAAAGGCAGGTAATGGGACATGGTTTTATCTGCAGTATTTAAAGAAGTCTTATTACTGTCACTTATGGGTAGTATTCTAGCAGTGGGGATACTTGCCGTAAAGGCGATTTTTAGACAAAAGCTTAGTGCAAAGCTTCATTATTATATTTGGATTTTGCTTGTACTTAGGCTAATACTCCCCATAGACATTCAAAGTCATATAAGCTTTATGAATTTTATTACAATTGAACAGAAGGAACTTGATCCTCATTTTATAGCAGAGCAATATGTTCCTAACATAATAACAAACAGTACGATCGCAACCGGAAATATACCCTCTATAGAAGATCGTAACGTATTAAGTGATCCGGGTATTATAGGCGTTATTTTTAATTATGATACTGCAGCGGTGCTGTGGATAATAGGTGTTTCATCAATTTTACTGTATATTCTATGCGTAAATATCTTGATGATGGCTAAATTGAAAAAGTGTTCAGCCTGTGATAGAGAAGACCTACTTGAAATTTTAGAAGCAGAAAAAACAAGACTTAAAATAAATTCAAAGATAAAAATTATTTATAGTAATTACTCGAAATCACCTGCAGTTTTCGGGATCATCCGTCCTAAAATATTAATTTCAGAGGAGCTTATAGATAAATTAACCCTGGAAGAGTTTAGGTTTGTTTTCAGTCATGAGTTAAATCATATTAAGAACAAGGATTTAGTGGTAAACAACTTACTTATGATTGTTAAAGCAATTTATTGGTTCAATCCTTTAATCTGGTATTCACTTAATCAGGTAAAACAAGACTGTGAAGTTGCATGTGATGCTTCAGTCATCAACACTTTGAAGAAAGAAGAAGAAGTCAAAAAATACGGTCAGACTATGATCAATATGCTTAGATTATTCTCAGAGAAAAGAAGTACTACTGGGACATTAGGATATGCAAATAAATACAATAAACGGAGAATTGTTATGATTACACAATTTAAAAAAAGTTCGGCAATATGTGCAGTATTAGCTCTATCTCTTACAATTATGGTAGGGTGCTCAAGCACCATAAAACCAGGTAGTTCAGATGTTAGCCCAAATGAAACCAGTGATACAAATAGTTCTACTCTGTCAGTGGAAAAAAAATCTCAAGATGAACCATCACAAAGTAATACAACGCAAGGCAATATAAGCCAAGCATCACAAAGCAATACAACGCAAGGCAATATAAGCCAAGCATCACAAAGCAACACAACACAAGACAAAACAAGCAATGTATCACAAAGCAACACAACACAAGACAAAACAAGCAAAGCGACAGCATCGAATAACAATACCGCTGCTTCATCATCTAATGGGGATACTCAGAGAAAGCTTCTGTCAAGTATCATGCAATTGGCAAAGCAGGGTAAAATCATAAACTCAGAGTTTCCTGTTAAAACTACTGTTATAGAAGACGTAGAGAAAAAGCTAGGAAATCCGGATAAGGTTGATTGGGTACCTAATGCTAAGGGGAATTATGCTGTATTTTCGAAAGACAATGTGGTATTTGGATTCAATAAAGGGTCACGGATTTTTGAGGCGAGATCCTTTGATAAGAAATTAAATGAATTATCACTCTCTATGGTAAAGAAAGTATTTGGAACTCCGGCATATGACGTGAAAAGTAAGGATGAGGAAATTATAGGGTATGTTGCAAATTCGGAATACAAAATTTTGTTAGTATTTCCTAAGACTTCAAATAGTAATCCGGACCCGGTAATGGACCACTACTCCGTGCTTTACCCTAAGGGTACCGTTAATAATATGTCAAATGATCCGGGAAGACAATGGTGATAAAATATGAAACAAAAAAGCAACGACTGCGGATGAACTCTGTTATAGGTGCAAACATTATAATTAACAACTTAAATAGAGGATGAAATGATCATGATTTCATCCTCTTGATTGTTAAAGACTTTCAAGAATGGTTTAAAAACAAGAAATAAATAGCGGATGATGAACTCGAAAAAAACGTCATAAAAGCTAAAAACGAAATGTTAGAAAGGGGAATTGGAATATGAAAAGACAAAGGAAATCTCGAAGTAAATTACTTATTCTTACGATTCCACTTTTAATTTTAGCCTTAATCATTGGCGTTTATTATTATGCAATCAAAGAAAATAGCAGCGAACAGACTACCCAAGGTAAAGAAAGTCCAATTATTACTCAACCTTCCGGTAAAAATACAGTGGATTCGAAGAATAATCAGAATTCAAATCTTGAGAAATTAGTAGAAGAAACTTTTTCCTTATCTAAGGAAGGTAAGGTTCCGAATATTCCCTTTGTTTCCGGTAAAACAGAATGGAAGGAAGTAAACAAAGAGTGGGGAAAATCAGACCATATTTCGAAAACTGCTAAAGGCAGGTATGAGGAATACAAAAGTCATCATTCTACAATCGGCTATGCCGATCAGACTGTTAATGATATACGATCTTATGATTCTGAACTGCAAAATATCTCGTTAAATGAAATTGAGAAAACTGGTGGACAACCCGATGCCATTCGATACTATAAAGATTCAACTGTTGACCAAATGATACTTGTCTATCATGCAACGTCTTCTACGGATTTATTATGGGTTTTACCAGTAAAAACAGAGCAGGAGCCCAATCCTAAAGTTGACCATATTTCACTCTTTACACAGTTTGAAAAAACACCAAATCAACAAGCAAAAAAGCCGAATCATCAAGAAAACCAAACCATTTCAGAAGTAATTTCAAAAATGAGTTTAGACGATAAAATTGGGCAAATGATTCTTGCTGGGGTTTCCGGGACTACAATGGATGCAAGCGCAAAAAAATTAATAAGCCAAATCCATGTCGGAGGAATTATTTTTTACAAAAATAATTTTGAAACCTCTGCACAAGCCGTTCAATTTGTGAATCAACTGAAAGCTGGAAATAGTTCAAGTCTACCGCTTTTACTAGGTGTTGACCAAGAGGGTGGACGTGTGACAAGATTGCCGGGTGGACTTGTTAACTTTCCTCCAAATAAACAGATTGGACAAGTAAACAATCCTGATTTTTCTTTTAAAGTCGGTACACTTTTAGGGCGAGAATTAAAAGAATTTGGTTTAAATCTCGATTTTGCCCCTGTTCTCGATATTAACAGCAATCCAAATAACCCAGTAATCGGGGATCGATCATTTGGGAACAATGCGGAAATAGTAAGTAAACTTGGGGTTCAAACGATGAGAGGGATACAGTCTCAAAACGTCATCACGACAATTAAGCATTTTCCAGGTCACGGAGATACATCGGTTGATTCCCATCTGGACCTTCCAATTGTAAATAAAAGCCTTAAGGAACTTAAAGAACTAGAAATAATACCGTTTGAACGTGCGATTAATCAAGGTGCAGATGTTGTGATGGTCGCGCATATCTTATTGCCTCAATTAGATAAAACGAATCCAGGGACCATGTCAAAAGCTGTCATGACGGATCTTCTTAGAAAACAACTTGGTTTTACAGGAGTCATCATAACGGACGATATGACGATGGGAGCCATAACAGAACATTTTGATATTGGTAAAGCAGCCGTTGAATCAGTTAAGGCAGGAAGCGATATAATTTTAGTAGGACATGACTATAATAATGTTGTAAAGATTATCTCCTCTTTAAAAACAGCTGTTCAAAATGGGGAAATTTCAGAACAAAGATTAAATGAAAGTATAGAAAGAATTATACAACTAAAAAGAAACTATAGCATTAACGATACGAAAGTAGAAAGTCCTAAGATAAATGAAATAAATCACTCAATCAATAGTCTTATGAATAATTATTTACATTAATTATTCATATTGGTTTGTGGTTAACCTTATAATACGAAACCAGCTAATAGAAGTTACTCAGTTATTCCGTTATAGGGCGCTTTAATGGAGCCATGAAAATCCTAATTTCTCATTTTATGCTGAGAAATTAGGCAGTTTAATAACGTTGTTAATCTTTCCTGACCTATCCCTATAAGAGTTTATTGCGATGTACACTGAAAACTACAATACTAGGAGTAGATTTAATGAAGAAATGTTTTACCCTGATACCGATTTTGCTAATAATAGTTTTTATGGTAGGCTGTCAGGATCATACATCAACAACGAATATAGCGAAAATACACCCTCATTCTAGCCAAAAGGAACACCATGACAAAAAATCAAAGCCTAACAAGATACAGGAAGAGAAAAATCAAAAAGAACAACTGTTAGCACAGGCCAAGTTTTCAGCTAAACAATATGATTACCAAAAATCTATAACCCTATTAAAACAATCAGATATTTCTAAGGATGTAGACATTCTAAGTGCCATTGATACATACGAACGACAAATGAAAAATCTTGTGACATGGCCAGACAATAGCCAGATCTCTCATTTATTTTTTCACTCATTAATTGTCGATCCATCCAAGGCATTTGATGGAGATAATATGACTCAAGGTTATGAAGATTACATGGTGACTATCAATGAATTTAAAAAAATTATAAATCAATTATACGAGAGAGGATATGTCCTTTTGAATCTTCAGGACATTGCAAAACTCGATAAAAAGGGGAAAATGGTTTACCAGGACATTAAATTGCCGCCTGGTAAAAAACCATTGGTATTGTCGCAGGATGATGTTAGCTATTATGAATACATGAAAAATGATGGATTTGCCAAAAACCTAGCACTTGATGCCAATGGAAATGTCACAAATACCTATGTAAATGAGAAGGGAAAAGTCGTACAAGGAGCTTATGATCTAGTTCCTATCGTAGATAACTTTGTTAAAAAACATCCGGATTTTTCTTACAAGGGAGCCAAAGGGATTATTTCGTTAACCGGATATAACGGAGTACTAGGATATCGAACCTCAGAGAGTAGCTATGGTCCAAATAGTAATAAGCCTGATCCAAATTTCAAAAAGGATCAACAGCAAGCGAAAAAAGTAGCTAATGCGCTGAAAAAAGAGGGATGGATGTTTGCCTCTCATACTTGGGGACATCTTAATGCAAAGGATGTATCTTTGGATCTCTTAAAAAAAGATACATCTAAATGGAAAAAAGAAGTGGAACCAATTGTCGGACCAACAGACACAATTATTTTCGCTTTCGGTAGTGATATTGGACACTGGAAACAGTATTCCAATGATAAATATCACTATTTGAAAAGCCAGGGCTTTAATTACTATGCCAATGTGGACGCATCAAAGGCTTACTGGTCTCAATTAGGTCCAGATTACTTCCGACAAGCTCGTATTAATGTAGATGGTTTACGGATGCGCGAAGCATTAACCGGAGAAAACAATGTATTAAAACAATTTTTCGATGTTAAACAGACTTTTGACTCCTTACGACCAACTGCCAAGAAACTTATTCTGAAGGGGAGCAGAAACAACTCGTGATATATATGGCCATTTTGGCAATTCAGCTAATAATGTGCAATGATCTTCCACAATCGGGCGCAATCCTAGAATAAGGATAAGCGCTCATTTGGCAAGAAACAAGGAATTTGATACCATCCAAGTATTGCATAAGGCCATGGAGGTATTCGGTCATTATGGGTATGAAGGGACTTCACTGCCACTACTAATTAAAGGACTTGGGATTGGTCGGCAAAGTCTTTATGATACTTATGGTACAAAAAGGGATCTTTTCATTTCTGCAGTAAAACATTATATAAATGAAAAAACTGCTACGGTAATATCTTATTTGGAACGTCCAGGATCAGTTAAAGAAGCAATAAGTAAAGTTTTTTATGAGGTGTTAAACGTTTTAAAGGATGATGAAAAACGTAAAGAGTGCTTTATTTTGGATAGTGCAATCTCTCAAGTACCTCATGATACGGAAATTGCAGAGTTTTTCAATAGGGATATAAAAAGGTTAGAAGAAGCTTTTTATAATACACTAGTACGTGCGCAAGAAGAAGGGGAAATTGGGATGCAAAAAGATATAGATGCTCTAGCCAAGTATCAGAACCATTCTCGATATTCACTTACACAAGTTGCGAAATTATCATCTGATCCAAAGGTTTTAGATGATTTTGTTTATTGTATTATCCACATTGGACTAAGGTGAAGCATTTGTAAAAAAACAAAGAAACCCTCACTTAGATAGTGAGGGTTAACGTGGAAAGGAACAAATTTCAATCAAACCTTTTATAACTTACCCCACCGGTTCTGAATTATTTTAGAAGCAGGAGTAAGCTGATGAATACGAAAAATCGTCCTTATGGTGGAAGATCGGCAGTTTAGCAAAAGAAGGTATTTTATTCTCTACAATTAATGTAATAAAACAGGAGTGTTGACATGGGTAATACAAACTTTTTAATGTTTAAGCATAGTCAGATGGAAGGGGAGCGTATCATATTACGTCCGGTTTCACTTGACGATGTTGATGATATGTATGAGTATACATCTGATGAAGAAACTACACGTTACATTTATGACCAACATACAGATGTAAACCAAACGAAGAAAATGATAGCAAACTATTATATGAAAGAACCAATGGGTATGTATGCAATCGTGTTAAAAGATAGCAACAAAATGATTGGGACAATTGAGTTTAGAATACATGAATGGAATAATAGTGGAGAACTAGGCTTTACATTGAATAGACATTTTTGGGGTAAGGGCTACATGACGGAAGCAGGGAAATTAATACTCGAATTAGCCTTTCATAAACTAGGTTTAGACCGAGTGTTTGCGGGACATGATGTAAGGAATGGTGTTTCAGGAAAAGTATTGAGCCGCTTAGGTATGACATATGAAGGAACTCTTCGTAGAGACCAAATGGTAAAAGGTGTCCTAACAGATACTGCACATTACTCTATATTAAAAGAGGAATATTTAAATTCTGAAACAAGGTAGAATAATAGGGTAATTAATTAGCTTATTGGACGTGGAATTTAAGTGAAAGCCTATCATATTGAACAATATAAAAAAGTGAAGAACATTCTTTTGCTGAATTATACATTAATGATTTCAAAGACTTCGGATTAAAATTAATGGTTCAAAAATGTGATTTCTTAGAGGCCAGTTGGAAATAAAGTCTTTATGAATTTTGAAATATTATACTTAACTATCCAGGGCATTCCTTTAATATTAAGGGATGCTCTCTTCTTATTGAAGTAAAGGGGCAGCATTCCTGTTACAAAGAAAAGTTTGTGAATTAATACACTTAAACTCCCTCAGTTTAATACGATTTTCTTCCGAATACTCGCTTATTCGCAGGATTTCATACAACTTGATAACCGGTAATGATTAAATAATGGGAGGACAGATCCGTTACAGGCAAGTGAAGACATAGTTAAATAAAGGAGTGTTAATAAACTCCTTTATTTACCATATGATGTACATTCTCCACGCCGCCCTTGGAGGCTTTCCTTCCCTTGTCTCAACGGGTCATTTGCCCTTTCATTCCTTCGTCATGCCTATCCAAGAGGTGGAGCCCAGTTTTCTGTAACGGGATTAATATACATTTGTGATGCAGTAAAATCATCAATAAAATTAGGAACAGGGATGGCAAATTCAGAGGATGTCTTAACAAACTCTTGCCATGTACCTTCCCCACGTAGAGGTAACACACGTTTACCGATAAGATTTGTAGAAACGAAAGGACCTACTTCTTCTACAATACCTACTCCTTCATACCCTGGTATATTAGGTAAAGAAATTCGGTGAGAATAAGATCCCCTAATCGGTATTAAGTCAGAGGGATTGATAGGGCGAGCTAACATTCGAACAAGGACTTCATTATCTTTTGGTGGTTCAATACTTTTAGACTCAACGCTTAAAACATCTGTAGGACTACCGAATTCATAGAATTTAATACATTTTGCTTCCAAAATTATAAGTCTCCTTGGAATAAGTTAGATTTATTTATTTGTATCACTGGAATAAAGGGACATATTATTTAAAAGTCTCCTCGGAGGAATCATGGAGAAAAGAATAGCAAGGTCTACAGTGATGATTTTCGAAAAGTTGGTGGCTGCCAAAGTAAAGGGAAGCGGGCTCCTTCCCTCAAAGTTATCCGGTAGCAATGAAACGATGCTTGATTTATTTCGTGAATGGGTACCAAGCCCCCACAGGTTAATTGCAAACGATCACTTCTCTACTAAATAATCCTTTTTTAGCAACTCCCCGGTCAATAATCGAAAAACCCGCTTTTAATAGGATTTCATCGATGGGTTCAACGGTCACCACGACCACTTTGTCTGCGAACCCACGTGCACTTTGAAGCATTTCTAGTTGTTCCTCAGGGGTGATTACCGAACACAAATTATATGGCAAATCAATAATGGCTACATCATAATGATTGCTGATATCGCGAAGATCAGCTAATTTTATTTCCCCAGTAAGACCAAAGTGTGCCATGTTTTCCCGTGCTCCAGGGAGAATTAGCTGATTTCGGTCGCTTCCGACTATATCAATGCCCATTGACCGCGCTTCAATGAGGACAGTGCCAATTCCGCAGCAAGGATCAATGGCTTTAATCCCGTTTGGCTTGGGGATAGCGATATTCACCACCGCTCTAGCAACACGTGTGCTGAGGGCAGTGGAGTATCCATTAGGCTTCTTCTGATGTCGAAACCAAACCGACTCACTATTCACATACTCACCAAATACCCATCTTCCGTTTACATGCATGATGCCAAAAGATTGGTCTGGGAAACGAAGATCTGCTTTTCCGTTGATGTGTAATCCAATCGCTCGTTCAATGGCACGTCGTTTTTCGAATCCCTCGTCTTCACGTTTCGTCTGACCACTATTTTTTACATAAGTGACTTTAAATGTTTCACCGCTTAGTTGTAAAGCTTTCACCTGCTGATAAAGGTTGTCCAGGCTTTCCGCTTCATATATCACACTCATTCTTTCTTTAATAAAAGGGCTGCGACTTGGATCAATTTTTACGAAGCTTTCCAAGACCTTAGATTGGGACACCTTGCTGAATAATGAACGCATTTCCAACGCGCATAAAGAGCGTTCATCCTCAGAGCAGGCATAGGTATATATATAGGGCGATCCTTTTTGTGGAGAAAAATCTATGGTGGGATCAATCATTAATTTTTCTATTTTGTCTTCACCTCGGGAGTTATCTGAAAAACATTAAAATGATCAAATCAATTATGTCTCTGCTTAACTTACGGCTTTATTATACCAAGAAATGACCTACTGTTTAAGATGACCGATAAGTGGGTGCCTGACACCGATTCTCTTATTAAAAAATCGCATGGTTTCTTTTGAAAATCATTTTCAGAACAAATATTTAAAAGGACATATGCGATTATGGCCTTTATACATACATTTATTTCATGAAATCGCTAAGACTGTGGAGCTTGGGTTTAATAAGCAGTATGGGCGGTTTGTCTGTATAGGGAAGGGCACCTGAGCATGAGAAAATGGGAAAATGTGTTACATTGAGCGTTGAGGAGCTAAAGATATTTAGAGATTTGTTGAGTGGGATGGGACTGTAATGAGGAAAGGAGCTGATCACATAATCCATCAGCTCCTTTTTAATATACTGCAACTCTAACAGATAGAATTAAGCGCTCAATATATCAATAACGGATTCTCTTTTACTCCACAGAACTGGTTTAATTTCTTCAATATGAAAGGCATTTAGGATATTTTTATCAACTTCTTTTTCTTGATCATTAATAAAAACGTACAATTCGGTGTTGTAATTCTGTTTAATTCTTGCTTCCCTCGTATCGCTCCAAGAGAAAATAATATTAGATAATGTTCCTTTAGAAGGCACGTTCATTGTATGAATAACTCTTTCAGGAATATTTTTAAAATGTGGAACGAGGTAATGATAGTGGTGATTATAACCGCTTTTTCCCCCTAAGATGATATTTTCAGAAAAACGAATGTTATTTGATTCTAAAAAGGCCCCAACATCTTCAGTAAATAAACTCGTAACAGTTGACTTCGTCGTCATGAACATATCATTTACTGTCATCATAGCCTGTAAAAGCATATGCTTTTTTGTGGGGAAATTACTCGAATCAGCTATAACAAAAAGTTCATCCGAATCAGAATTGGAGGAAACGCCGTATCCGTTAATAATAGTCCTAAATAATTGTTTTCTTTTAGCTGAGCTGTTTAAATCTAATCCACTCATTTGAAGATCTGTAATTATATAGCCATCATCTGTAAGTTTAAAGTCCCCATTTTCTAGGGGTACCGCGTATATTTGTAAACGGTCATTGTGCCGATCAAGAAACGGTGTGGTAATTTCAATGGTTCCAGCATCTAAATCCTTATAAGCTAACTTTTTATTGATCCAATCTAAATATAACTTTTTTAAATTTTCCTTAGCTACCGTCAAGTAGATCACCACCTTGTATTATTAGTTCATGTCGGTTACTAATATGGTTATATGAAAAATAGTCTATTAATACTTGGATTAAATCTTCAGTATTCGTCGTTATTTCTTGCTCTAAAGGGAATGCCCATTTATCATCAAAACCTTCGCGATAGATATGAATGTGCGGACAAGGAATTTCCTCACCATCTGGATTGTCATGTGGCGGCCCCTCTATGTCAACACGTAATAAAATAGTAGATTTATGATGTCGTGTTTGATACGTTGCTTTTTGGGGCTTTTGCCGTCCCCGCGCAACATCTATAATATAGTTATTATTATTACCATCCTTGCATTGTAATACCATTTTTTCGCCCGGTTTTGGAAAATTTATTAGATTTTTCTTTACCAGTAGTTGTTTAAGTGAGGAAATTAACTGATCTGCTTCATATTGAGACAACATTATACAACCCCTTTAATCTTAAGAAGAGTATAACAATCTGCTTTATTTAATAATGTAGAATAATGTCGAAAATTTAAACTATTTATTTGCCTTTTATTATTTATCGTGGAGGGAAGAAGAGAGGAGGTCCCCACATGATTAAACAAGGTTTCTAAGAAGAAATCGGGAGGTACGGAATCTTTCTACGAAATCAGGTGCCTGACCCCCGGTGCGGTAAAGCTTTAATACATCGGGGGTCAGGCACCACTTTTGGTACCACTATTCAACTACCGTTTCCATACCTCTACAAGAGTATGCCTGAAAAGTAAATCTAGTTTGGGGGTAAAGTCGGGGATATCTATATTAAGCATGTTAGCATATTCTCGGAGACGTTCTATTTCCTCATTTAGAAATTTATTGATTAATTGGATTTTGGGTTCCTTATCCAGTTCTTCACCATCCAATTTTCTTTTTAATAGTGTGTTTATTTCATTCTTTAGTGAACCTTCTGGAACTAAATGATTCACTAATGTTGAAAATTCTAATGGAGGAAACTCATTATATTTTTCAATCCATCCTGCAGCCAAAACGGGCCTAAGTACATAAAAATATTTTTTGATTCTCACTTCTTCCCCTTGTAAATATTCTCTGAAATTATTGGTTTCCATATTAAGGTGATGATGTGAACAAGAGTTGGGAGCGAAAATGCTTTTGCTTAGCTCTTGCATCTGCTCAATGGTTGAAAAAGCTTGATAGTATACGATTCCTGATCGCAGCCATTCCATTAATGGGGGATTGGACTTTCTAAATAATCGTAAGGCTTTAGTCAATTCCCAACCTGAAATATCAAGTAAGTCATTTATCGGTAATTCAATTACATCCCGTTTCGATCCAATACCGATTGGGTCGATGGCTAGATACTCTTTCTTTTTATGCACATAGATAAATCGGACATCATAGTCACTATCTTTTGATGGGAACTGCCAAGCCCTGCTCCCAGATTCACAAGCAAAAAGAATTTTAATGTGAAAGTCTTCTTCAATTTTTTTAAATGCTGTTAATATGGTATCTCTCAATTGTTATCCCACCTTTTACCTTTAGTAAATTACAGCTTCTTTTTAGAAAGGAAGTTCATTGTCTGTAATAATTGCTACTGGCTTCGAAACTTCGATTGTTCCTTCGTCAACACTAAGTGCCACATTTTTCACAGCTGATAAAAGAATCAATTTAATAATACCATACATACCGTGGGTGCCTTCACGTGTCAATGTTGTGTAAACCAGTCAATTTGAATCTAACAAATGAGGAAGATAGAACCTTTTACTTTAAGCATTTGGACATTTGGACGGCAAGAAATGTCCAAGTTTCTACCATGCTTGCAATGAAATCAAATCTTTCAAAATTTCCACTTGACTTCCATTTCTAAAAAGGAGATTCTTGAAAAAAAGGGGAATTTTTGAGGTGACTAAATTTTGAGAGAAGCACTACATGTGATTGATAATGAAATAACTAGTCTCCCAGATTCAGCAACCAGAGAAGAAATAGATAACTTTAAGAAATTGGCGGAGAAAGGCCTTTTTCAATGCCCTTACTGTAAAGCAAAATTAATCATCAAGTATGGTGAAGAAAGAGGACAATATTTTTCCCATCAACACTCTGAAGCCTGTGAAGTGTCCAAGAAGATTGATCAGGCAGAAAAAAGGTATAGAAAACAGCTTGTTAGAGAAACAACGAATCATCATGCAATGCTTGCAATACTCCATGATGAACTGGCTAACCAGGCTAAAATCAATTCAATGATTCAGCTAGATTACGGCTATAAAGCAAAACCGGAGTTAAAAGAGTACCCGGATATTTGGATGAAGATTGGTGAAAAAGAGTATGGGCTGTCTATCGTCACGAGTGTTACATCTGCCGTGGATAGCAAACTAGCCGGTCAAATCACTAAAAGACAGCGATATTTCCTTGAGCACGGGATGGAACCGATTTGGTTTATCGAAAAAGAAGAACAATCAATTGAAATAAGTAAAAATGCCTTAGTACTGTGGGATGCAGAATTATCGATTTCTTCTAAAACCGATGAAGATAAAAAGTGGGATGCCATGCTTACTGAACTGGTCAAGGATAAGGACTTTTTTGCTTATTTCAATTACCCTGTTTCAATGGACTCACCAACGGTAGATGTAAGAAGTATGTATTACATTTATTCCAATGAGGACAGGACTGTTGTGAAGGTCATGCGGTTCTTAAAGGATGGGGAGGTAAAACCATACCGTGCCTTTCTATTAAATGAGGGCTATGAGATTCCTTTTGCTGATGCTTTAGTGGTGAAAAACGAAATCTTGTTGAGCCAGCCAAAGGTGGAAGAGGAAAATCGGAAGGAATTCATCAAGAAATTTCAGCGACTTCGAATCCAATTTCATGAGCAGCGAAGAATGCTAGAAGAGCAAAGGCGATTAGAGGCACAGAAGAGAGAACAATTAATGAAGGAAAAGATTGAACTGGAGCAGGAACGAAAAAAGTTATTATTGCAGCAAATGCTAGAACAAAAGCAACAAGCCAGCAATCATGCAGCAAGAAATATAAGCTACGGTGAACTCAAAACGCTTTTGCGGGAGAGAATCCATTTAACCCAGAAGGAGCAGATGGAATTATGGACACGGTTTATGCCACAGCTTGGTTTGGGTAATTCAAGCAGTGTAAGTGATGAGGAAGTTTTTGTTATGAAAAAAATTGACTTGGACTTCTTTGAAGAATAAAACCTACTTACACTATTACGGTAAACGGTATCGAATGTAATTTTAAAATTAAACGAAAGCTTTTATCATTTTGGTGATATTGATGCGGTAGTTTCAATATTTTAGACCATTTAAAGCATAGTAACTCTTATATTACATAGTAGACGTATACTCTGCAATAGAAAACGAAACTCCTCAATCGGGTACTATTGTAGAAGATTCTACCGGCTTAATCCACACTCTTTTGACGTTAATTGGCGAACACGTTGAACAAGGTTTGCATATCCAGAAAAAACTGGAATAAGTGGTGTACTCTTATGGCTGTAATTAATAGTTGCTTTCCTTTCTACAATTAATGGTTCACCGTCTGCATTGAATCAATCTATCGGAAATACACCAATCAAAACAAGTAAAGTTCAAATAATAACATTATTGATTTTGCTGTTACTGGTATTTGAAACCGTTTATTTGTTGAAAAGTTTCATTCAATTCACTTGACTATTCCCTCAGTGGATAGTTTATCATCTAGGTCAGGAGGCGATACAATATGAAAATAAGTGAAGTTATGAGAGAAACTAATCTTACAAAGAAAGCGATTTATTATTATGAAGAAGAAGGATTAATTACTCCTTGGAAAGACTCAGAAAATGGTTATCGCACATATTCTGAAGAAGATGTGAAAAAGCTGAATATAATCTATGGGCTGAGAAAACTAGATTTTTCGTTAAAAGATATTCAAGCTATTCTGTCACAGGGTAAAAATACAAAGGAAATCATAAACAAACAGTTAGACAGTATTAATAACGAAATTACATGTTTATTAAAGAACAAAGCTGTTTTAGAGCGTTTAAGTCAAAAAGATTCTGAATCCATTATTGGGGAATTTAAATCAGTCATAGCAGATTTGGATAAGGAATCTAAAAATATTGCAGGATATATGCTTAAAGAGTTAAATAGAGTTTTACCTGGTAATTTAGGTAAGATGTTTGCCATTCAGTATGGGCAGTTTTTAGATGAACCGTTAGATTCCCCAGAAAAAGAATTGGCATGGCAAAATATGATTTACATGCTGGATTCTTTGGAAGAAATTAATTATCCCGATGATATAAAAGACATCATTAATGAGAAATTTGAACGGCTTACAGATGATGATTTGGAAAAATTTAAAGAGAAGTTTATCAGCGAAACCAATAAAATATTAGCTCGGACAGAAGGACCCAGTAAAGAGGAACAAGACGAGATTCGGAAAAGGATTGAAGAGGTTGAAAAAAATCCTGCTTTTCAAAAAGAAAAGGAACTACAGCAATTTATGATAAACCATCTAAAGCCGATATTTCATGATGTTAATAAATATATGTACATTTTGAGCAGTAGATTCGAAAAGTTCAACCAGCTAATGCGTGAAATACTGAGTAATTAGGTCTCATTATCATTTAGTTCAGAAGTAGTAAACTAATATCAGTTTTCTTCATTGTGTTAGAGATCTGTCATTCCATAAAAATACCTCTCTTCTGGTTATTTAATAATCAAAAGGAGAATCCACCCATGAAACTTTATTAAAACAAATGTTCTAAACAAGAATAAGAAACCGAAAGTGCAATCATTGATGGAAGAAGACTGGAAAGGACTATCAAGGATTTATTATAAAGAAATTTATTAATTAGCAAATGAAATCTTCGAAAAAACCTTGAACCTCAACAACCCTGAACAATACTTTATTGTAAATGAGTAAACAGTAATTTGATAATTAGATACTGGTAAGAGCAACACTTTATTGTAATTTTCGTCAGAGGGAGTATTGAAAAAAGTCAGTATCATCAAGATATTTGAAAACAGTACTTTTTATAGTAATGTATCACTTATGTTCAGTGACATTATTGTTGGTTGCTGGACTATAAAGTTCGTAACTCTACACAATGAGTCTAGAATTGGTGGGGAAAATGCTGAGTCAGTCCCGATGAAACATCTTTATCGGGACTTTTTTTCAAATAGCTGGTGATCAAATGTCAACATTAGGGGAAAGAATTAAGGGAATAGAAAGACCAATCAATTAAACAAATTGACTTCGCGAATATGATCGAAAAAACATCATATCTAGTTACTGCACAGTACAACGATACTATTCAATAGAAAAATTGTATTTAATAAACGGGAGCAATTTTTGATTAATTATTAAATAAATAGGTAAACACCACTACATCAATATGTCTGGGACCAACACTCAAGCCATTTAGAGTATGGAAACACCTAAAAAAAGGCATTGATAAAGATCGGTGTTACCAATGCCATTTTTGCCGCTTAAATAACTACGGTGAACCGTTCCAAAAATAATACATAGGCAAGCTTTTTTCATCCAAACATACTTGGAAAAAATTCAACCCTCTATTTATTAAAATAGAGGATCTTTTTATTTCCCACCAACTATAGTACAATTTTACATATCCAATAAATAACAGTTCAGAGATAGATAGCTATAGTTAGGGGAAAACCAATGGAAGCAGTAGAAAAAAAACTAATCGTCAATTCCGATAAAGGCAACTTATTACGAGAACTAGTAAAATCGATGAATGAGTGCGTACGGTTTTATTTTAGCGTCGCATTTATTAACTTCAGCGGCTTACAGCTTCTGCTTGATTCTTTAAAGGAAGCGGAGCAAAAGGGCATCAAAGGGAAGATCATCACGTCAACCTATCTCAACTTTACCGATGCCAAGGCTTTGGAAAAAATTAAAGAGTTTCATAATGTTGACCTAAAGGTTTTTGTTACTGATAAAGAAATTGGCTTTCATACGAAGGCGTACATATTTGAGTACCAGGATAGCTATAAGGTCATTATCGGCTCGTCCAATATTACTCAAAGTGCACTGAAAAGTAATATTGAATGGAATGTCGAAATTATTACCAAAGAACATGGCCGCTTTATTCAGGATGTTTTAAAGGAATATGATGGGCTTTGGGATATGAGTACAGAAGCCGATCAGGATTTTATTAGTAGATATGAAGAGTTCCTGAAGAGTCTAAAGAATACGCAAAAAACACATCAATTGATTTACGAAAATAAGCAATATATTGTCCAAAATCGGATGCAGAAACGAGCAACCGAGAATCTAGAAAGGCTGAGAGGCTTTGGTGAGAAAAAGGCATTGGTCATTGCCGCTACTGGGACAGGAAAAACCTATATGTCGGCCTTTGATGTAAAAAATGTAAAGCCAAGGCGACTCCTGTTCATTGTCCATCGCGAAGAGATTCTCAAAAAAGCGAAGGATACCTTTGAGATGCTGTTTCCGAATGAAGGGATAACATTTGGTTTATTGACAGGGAACCATAAGCAGAAACAGGTTGATTATGTGTTTGCCACCATCCAAACTATCTCGAAGTGTTTCCATGAATTTGAAAGAGATGAATTTGATTATTTAATTATCGATGAGGCCCATCATGCCACAAGTCCAACCTATCAGACTATATTAGATTATTTTGAGCCTCTGTTTACTTTAGGGATGACGGCCACTCCTGAACGAAGTGACGGATATAATGTGTTTGATCTGTTTGATAATAATGTGGCCTTAGAGGTGCGCTTACATGAAGCGCTAGAGGATGAGCTTGTGATTCCCTTTCATTATTTTGGAATTACCGATATCGAAGGCATTGATTTAAGCAATGTGGATATTGACGATATCACTGAAATAACTAAACGGTTAAAGGTCAATGAACGAGTTGACTTTATTATTGAAAAAATGGATTTCTACGGTCATGATGGTGAGAAAAGAAAAGGCCTCGGTTTTTGCGTTAGTATTGAACATGCTCAATATATGGCAACTGAATTTATTAAAAGAGGATATAAGAGCGTTTGTTTATATGGGGCAGATTCGCCGGTTATCCGTGAGCAATATATTCAACGATTAGAAGATGACCAAGATGAGTTAGAATTTATTTTTACTGTAGATATTTTTAATGAAGGGGTCGACATTCCTTCTATTAATACAGTATTAATGTTGCGACCAACCAACTCACCGATTATCTTTATTCAACAACTCGGGAGAGGCTTGCGGAAGCATGCGGATAAAAGCTTCCTGACGGTGCTTGATTTTATAGGAAACCATCAGAAAACGTTCCTCATTGCATTGGCGTTAAATGGGAGTCGCTACTATGACAAAGAAAGCTTAAAGGTAGCGGTGTCAACGGGATTCGCGAATATTCCTGGTTGTACCCATATCCAAATGGATAAGATCTCACAGGATAGAATTTTGGCACAGATTGATAGTGAAAATTTCAATTCGATGAAGTATCTGAAGGAAGAGTATGGTGAATTTAAAAAACTCAATCAGGGTCGGATCCCGTATTTGTTGTTGGATTACCTGAAATATGATGGTGCGCCAGATCCTGTTAAATTTATTAATCGCGAAAAAACATACTTATCCTTTGTGGCCAAGGTAGAGAAGGATGATGATTTAAAGGAAATTTTACTAAATGAAGCCTTTGAAGCGACATTGAAGGAATTATCAAGCAAGCTACCACTTAAGCGGATTTATGAGTTTGTTATCCTGCGTTATTTGCTAAAGCATGAAGAGATTAATCTAGAAATGGCCAAGCTGCAAATTCTGAAAATGATTGATTATGTTGATGATGATAGCATTTTACATGCATTTGAGTGTCTAAATCAAAACTACTATGATAGTGGGCAGCTGAAGAGTAAACCAAAATTAGTGCGATATAGCAATGGTATTCTGACTAAGTCTGATATCTTTACAAAGCTATTAGAAAAAGAGGAATATCGGAAGTTTATTGAAGACATTATCACTTATGGTATTTTCCGATATGAGAAGGATTTTAAAAGAGAATACTACGGTGTCCCACATTTCAAATTGTATGAGCAATATCAAATGATCGATGCCGCATTGCTGTCGAACTATCGGAAAATCCATAGTTCCTTTAGAGGGTCGGGATTATTGGCGAATGGCAATGATTACTTTCTCTTTATTGATTTGCATAAAGAGGAGGACGTAAAGGAAAGTATCAACTATAAAGATAAATTTATTAATCCACATGAATTCCAATGGCAATCGGTTAATAATACGACACAACAATCTGATCGAGGGAAAAACATCATTTTTAATCAGCAGCATGGGATTCATCTTCATTTGTTTATTCGTAAGTATAAAGAAATGGATGGCAAGACGGAGCCTTATATTTATATTGGCAAAGGAAATTCTGTTGAATTTGAAGGGGACAAGCCGATTACGGTCCGAATGGAATTAGAGAATGAAGTTCCGGCAAATTTATATACGGAGTTTACAGAAAAAGTGTAGTCTTCTCATTACGAGAAGACTATTTTTTCGTGGATTAATTGTTCGACCGCCGGAACATCGGCAGGCGCCCATTTTAGGGAATCTAAATTTTCACGTTTTAACCAAATTAGCTTAGAATGTTCACTTTTTGAAGGAGTTCCTTCGACAACTCGACATTTAATGGAGATTAAGTTAATGATAAAGGTTTCGTATTCATGGGTATTGTCGTTAAATACTTCATCTGAAGTTTCTATTTTACAATCTAATTCTTCATCAATTTCTCTTTTTAATGCCGAGAAGATATCCTCATTGGCTTCAACTTTCCCACCAGGAAACTCCCACATATTTGGAATCGACATTTCAGGGGATCTTAGAGCACATAGAATTTCATTTTGATCATTTTCGATAATCGCTGCGACTACTTTGACGAGTTTTTTCATGATTGCCTCCAAAATTATTCTCCACCTAATGATAACATGTTTTGAGTAGATTCCTACTTTACCAAAATGATCTCAGGAATCAGATTATCAGTTCCCTATTGGAGAAATAATCTAAATATTCTATTATAAGATTAGATCAATATGACTATTAGTATGGAGGAAATTAATCAGAAGAGAAAACCGATTCTATTAATTGAAGATGAAGGAATGAGTGAACATCTATGAATAAAAGAGCATTCAAGGAAAATGTATTGTACTTATTGGAACAAGATGTAAGCGGACTTTCAACAGAAAAGAAAATTAAATTTATTAAAAAATGGTTGCCTTTAGAACAACAATTGTCTGACATTGTTTGCTTATCATAAAGGAGGAAAATACTCTTGACCCAATACATTTATCTAGCCTCACCTGTAAAGCTGCCGGAGGGCACTTATGGTTTAAACCCAGTGTCTCCTGAACAGCCCAATGTATTTGAAACTGAATTGGATTTTGCCCATTTATCCTTTGAAAATAATTATGATCGTGAATCCAAATCGAGGTTTTCCTATAGTCCACATTTTACTTTTCACTATCAAGTGGCTTGCAGTTATAATTTTCTGTTTTTAAAAGAAGGTTTGAAAGGAAATGCAACCGATGAAAAATGTTTGGGGCTGCTCCATTCATATATTAGCAATGCCCTTCAAGCTAGTGGCATTGTAGAATATTATACTAGTTGGAACGGTGAAGAAGCGCTGCCTATCACGAATAGACGAAGCATTCAATGGACGGATATTAAAACACCCTATGACCTCGTGCTAACAGATCGTGAATTTTAGGAAATAACTTTGTAGTTTGTTTGAAGAAAGGGGATATCTGTAGTAAAGGGGTGTTGAAAAAAATTGAAGAAATTATTAGCTCTATTTATACTTATGAGTTTCTTTCTATTGATAACGGGTTGTGGAACAGGAAATAAGTCATTAGGTTTGGATATCTCTAGTGATGTAGACTTTGGCAAGGACGATTATAAAAATATCATTCTCTTCAATAATAAATTGGGAATGGACTTGTTGTCGGAAGTAGAAGCAGATGGAAATGGTAATACCTTCATTTCTCCTATGAGTTTATTTATGGCATTGTCCATGATCTATAACGGAGCCGATGGGGGGACGAAAACAGAAATAGCAAAGGTTTTGCAGAATGAAGGAATGAATGTAACCGAGCTGAATAAAGCGAATGCATCAACGTTGTCAAAGCTTCATAGTAACGCCAAGAAGGTTCAGCTGAATGTTGCTAACTCGATTTGGTTAAACGAAAAGTATCATTTTCAGACCGATTTTTCCCAAAATAATAAAGATTATTTTAATGCTAATTTACAAGAAATTGATATAGCCGATAGTCAGTCTTCCAAAATGATCAATGATTGGGTTAAAAAATCGACGAATGACAAAATAGAAAAAATTGTTGATGCTCCTTTAGATTCCGATTTAGTGGCCATCCTCATTAATGCGATCTATTTTAAAGGAAATTGGAAGTATGAATTTGATAAAAAACACACAGAAAAACGCACTTTTTATTTAGATGACGGAACCACAAAAGATGTGCCGTTCATGTTTCTTAATGAAAAATTAGCTTATATGGGCAATGAAGACTTTCAGGCTGTTTCCCTCCCTTATGGCGATGGGGAAATGAGCATGAAAGTATTTCTTCCGAGAGAAAATTCCAGTTTAGGAAAGTTCCGAAAAATGCTCACAAATGATAATTGGGAGAAATGGAACTCAGAATTCTATGAAACTAAAGGAACGGTTCGGTTGCCGAAATTTCAACTGGATTACGAAGTATTGTTGAATGAACCATTAAAGAGGCTTGGTATGACTACAGCATTTAGTGAAAGTGCAAATTTCACAAAAATGATTAAAGAAAGTGATCCATTAATGATTAGTAAAGTGAAACAAAAAACATATATCGATGTGTTTGAAGAAGGCACAGAAGCAGCTGGGGCCACCTCCGTAGAGATGACTAAATCGTCGGCTCCCGTGGATGGACCATTCGAGATGGAGGTAAATCGACCATTTTTCTTTGCCATTACAGATGATGAAACGGGTTTAGTATTATTCATGGGTTCGATTTCCAATCCACAGCAAGGGAAGTAATCATTTACGTTAGAGAACTAACTCGAGAAAAGTTGTAACACGCTGGGGGTCCGGCACCTCCTTCAAAAGTGAAACAATTAAATAGATAAGGAGAATAGAAGAAACAGGGGAACAGTTCTTCTTATATAACTTAAGAAAGATAAACGTCTTCACACAAAAAAGCCTATAAGATCACCCGAAATTGAAAGAAACGCCTTCAAAAATCTAATTTGAAGGCGTTTTTTGACGTTTTGCTCTAAAAATGCCCTCCAAAATGAGTTATGTGTCCTCATTTTTATTTTTGCTAAAATTAATAAGAAATGAAACAAATGAGCGAGTTGTTCGACTAATGAGTAGTTAAAGAAGTGGGGAGTTTAGAATAATGTCCAACAGCAGGATAAGTGATTGGTTTTATCAATACAGCAATGATGTCTATCAGTTTTTAATTTATTACTTGGGCTCAGTCGATGTAGAGGATTTAGTCCAGGAGGTTTTTATCAGAGCTATTAAGAACGAAGATTCTTTTCGAGAAAGCTCCACCCCAAAAACTTGGCTTTTTAGTATCGCTAGGAATCTGGCTATTGATGAAATTCGAAGAAAACAAAGAAGAAGAATCAAAAATCTGCTTTTAAAAGAAAAGCAACAACCGTCTGACGATCAAACTCCCGAAAAAATTCTGGAACTAAATGAAACAAAGCAACAATTGTTCCAAGCTATTCAGAAATTAAATAGAAATTATCGGGATGTGATTGTTCTACGTGGAATAAAAGAACTGTCAATTAAGGAAACAGCGGAGATTTTAAACTGGAAAGAAGAGAAGGTCAGGCTCTCCTACCACCGGGCAATAAAGGCTTTACAAAATGATAAAGGGAGGTTTATGTAATGTCGGAGAAACACGCTGAAATCCAGCAACAGTTAAAAGAACTCCCCCACCCCGTCTTGACAGCTGAAAAACAAGAGCAAATGCTTAATCACATTCATATTTCGGGAAATAAATACAATAAACGAAAAAAGTGGGAGAGCGCTATGAAAAAAGTATATTTAGGTGCGGTAACAATAGCGGCAATAATCATTATTTCTGTTCTGACTTTTAATCAAATTCCTGATAAGAATTCTGGATCTGGAAGTATACCAAAACACACTACTCAATCAGAACCCGGTATTGTATCAAAATATATAGATCCTCCAGGTTTAACTGTTCACCAAGTGGCTCTAAATAATCTTTACGTGGAGATACCCTATCAAAAACAAGATGTAATAATTTCGAAGAGAGCAACAGACAAGTACATCATTATTGACATTAGGGACAAAAAAACAGGGAAAGCGTTGTACACTTATGGTGAATCAATAGGTCATGATAAGGAAAAGCTAGTTTTCCGTGAAGTTCAAACAAAAAAGGGCAAGGTTCTCCTACAAATGTTTGTAGAAATTGACCCTATTAAAGGTTTAATTACGAAGGTCAAAAAAACGGAAGCAGAATATAATCCACAGCCAAAGAAAATTGAAACGGAAATAATTAATACCGGTTCAAGGTCAGGGCAGTTTCCAGCTGAAAACGTTGAGTTATTGGCGAATATCGGTCTTAATTGGGGAAATGACGTTCAAAATTTGTATGAAGGCTATCTTATTGGTGTAATCAAAAACTGAGAGCTCAAATAAACAGAGTCCCAAAAACCACCTTGGGTATTTTTCCGGATATTACGGTCTTATTTATATTTGCCAGGCAAAGAAATGTTGAATGAACTAAACCGAAAAAAGAAAAAATCAAAGGGGAGACAAAATGTTCCTAGCCCAATAGAAAAGAAAAAACCGTCATTTGGAACTGTTGCCTTGGTGAAGGAGAAAGTTAAGAAGGAAAAAAGGGAACGAGGTCTATTTCATTACCTTATTCTCCTTTTTTCCATTGATAATAAAAGGTAGATGTACATTATTTAGTTTTTTACAATTTAATTACTTTTATGCAAGGCCAGTGGATCTGGCACGACTGTCAAAACAAAAAAGCTTGGGTTCTATGTACCAAGCTCATCTATACAAAAATGATGAAAAGAATATGTTTCTATTTGACCACTTGCATCATAATTTTGGTGACGTATTGTTCATTATGATTCATGACAACGGTATCATATATATATTCTTCAAAAACATATTCCCCTAAGGCTAAATTAAAGCGGTCCAACTCGGAAAAAAGACGCTTATATGTTTTATGTATGGTTTTCTCTTCCCCAATATGATAGCCAATGAGAAAATCACCCTTAACGCTTTTAAAATATGGATATCCTTCCTTTGGATGTGGCTGCTCGATATATAAATAGCTATAATTAGTGAATTCTCCCTTTATTAATTGCTGGCGTTTTCTTATAATTCCGATTGGATATCCTGTATCCAGCTGGGATACGTTCAATTCATTAATAAAATCTGAAAAGGCCTCTACATATTCTTCATCGGTTAAATTTTCAATATTTCTACTTAAATAAAGTGTTACTTCAGGTAATTGTTCAAGTGTAACCTGATGAAAATCAAGATGTGAAGCTTCTTCCATTAAAGCTATTTTTGCCTCAATCATTTTTTCCTTCATTTCAATCTCCTGCCGTTTTTTCACGATCTCTTCTTTTTTTTGATACATTAAAGACAAAAAACTTTCAGGCGATTTATGTTGTGTATAGTGGTGAATATCATTTAGCGACATACCAAGCTCCTTTAATAAATCAATCACAAAGAATAGCTCTATCTGGCGAATTGAATAATAACGGTAACCTTTTTCATTTTTTACAACCGGAGACAAAAGCCCAATCTGATCGTAATAAAAGAGTGTCTGTTTGTTTACTTTGCAAAGCTTCGCGAATTCCCCGGTCGTTAAATATTTTCCATTTTTTTTATTCATTTTTTACAGCTCCATGCTTGAGTATATAGTTACTATATACACTAGGATAGAAATAGTAAACACTATAAGGTTGTTGGTTTTATAAAGGGGATGTTAAAGATGAAAACACATAAAGTCTCATTAGGATTAGTTTTAATGAATTTATTTATAGCCTTTTTGGGAATTGGTCTGGTCATTCCGGTCTTACCTACATTAATGAATGAATTAGGCCTTAACGGAATGACAATTGGGTATTTAACAGCAGCATTTGCCATTGCTCAATTGATTGTTTCACCCTTTGCAGGGAAAGCAGCAGATACATTCGGCAGGAAAATTATGATTGTCATTGGCTTATTTATTTTCGGTCTTTCAGAATTTTTATTTGGGATAGGCAAAGAAATCGAGATCCTTTTTATTTCGCGTATTTTAGGTGGAATTAGTGCGGCGTTCATTATGCCGGCGGTTACCGCTTTTATTGCGGATATCACAAATTTGGATACTCGGCCGAAAGCACTTGGGTATATGTCAGCTGCCATTAGTACAGGATTTATTATTGGACCGGGTATTGGCGGATTCTTAGCCGAATTTGGTACACGGGTACCCTTCTACTTTGCAGGAGCACTTGGTACACTTTCGGGAATCCTCTCGCTTCTTTTATTATCTGAGCCGAATCGTAATGAAGATCATCATGAACAAGTCTCAGATGGGAAGAGCGGCTTCAAACGCATTTTTGCCTCAAAATACTTCCTTGCATTTATATTAATTTTTATTGCCTCATTTGGGTTAGCAGCTTTTGAATCGTTCTTTAGTCTATTTGTGGATCATAAATTTCAATTTGCTCCTTCCGATATAGCTATTGTGATCACAGGTGGTGCGATTTTTGGCGCCGTTTCACAAGTCATCTTATTTGATCGGCTAACACGAATGTGGGGTGAAATTAAACTGATTCGCTATTGCTTACTGTTATCTGCCGTACTTGTCTTTTTCATGACTGTTGTTCATACTTATTTCGCCATTTTATTGGTTACATTTCTTGTTTTTGTTGGATTCGATTTATTCCGGCCAGCGGTTACTTCCTACCTTTCAACTGTAGCTGGGAACGAACAAGGTTTCGTTGGTGGAATGAACTCAATGTTTACAAGTTTGGCGAACATAAGTGGACCCATTTTGGGGGGAATCTTATTTGATATCGAAATTAACTATCCTTATTATTTTGCGACTGTAATCCTAGTTCTGGGGATCATACTTACATTGTTCTGGCAGAAGCAAGCAAGTAATTCTTCCAAAAAAGTGAAGGCAAGTGTAGCTAATTAATCAAATATTAAGAAGGAAGTGAAAAATAATATTAACTGAGTTTAGTTAAATTAGAATCAATGGTAAAATATTGAGAATTAATGAAGCCTATGGGGATAGTCAGGTGTGATTTTAATAAAGGGGGTGTGAGAAGTTGAAATATCGTAAAGCAACTATCGATGATATTGACAAATTGGTCGAGTTAAGAAAAAAGCAATTAGTTGATGAGAGGATAGAACCTAATATAGATATTGATAGGGAACTATATGTTTTCTTTAAAAATAAACTAAGCGATGGTACTTTAATCCAATGGGTAGTGGAAGATAATCAAGAAATTATAGCTTGTGGTGCAGTCATTTTTTATGAATTCCCACCTAGTTACACCAATAAGACTGGAAAAAAGGCTTATATCGCAAATATGTATACTAATGAAAATTATCGTGGGCAAGGAATTGCATCAAAGCTGTTAACTAAATTAGTTGATGAAGTTAAGCTTGCAGGTGTTTCAAAAATATGGCTTGGGGCTTCAAAAATGGGTAGACCAGTGTATAAGAAGTTTGGGTTTACGGAAACGGATGAATTTCTAGAATTCTCCTTTTCTTGATACGTATGCAGCGTATAATCTTTTAATGTACAAAGAGCCAGACACATCAACAGGGGATATGCTAGACCAATGACATTTCACAAGGTTAATGGCCACCCCCCTTGATATGAATGGTTCTTTTTTGAGATTGTGTAAACTAGAAACATAAAACAAGAAATCACTTAATACTACTGGATATAAACATGGAGGCATCTTGATTCATAAAAATACTATTACCATGATGAAATGTCTTAATTTCGATTGATGTAAATCCAACCTCGGTTAATCTTTTTTTCAGTTCTTCATGTGAAAAACCGTTATGAACTTTCGGATGATTTATTTTTTCGTTTTTATCAAAATCAATAATTATCAGCTTGCCGCCATTAGTTAAAATGTTGAACAATTCATGTAAAATTTTTATGGGCGGATGGGTTATAGTCTTTTTCATTTTATTTGTTGTGCTTTATGGCTTTTACGCAATTAATTTATATCTTCCAAGAAAGAAAAATCTTAAATATGTAATCTCTCTCTGCTTCTTGATCGTAGGTTTACTAGGATGGCTGTATATTTGGATTGGTTCAGGCTGGTTAATAACAGGTATCGTTAGTACGGCCTTTTTAGCGTTATCGGCTATCTCTGTTTTAGTTGCTTTACTATTGGATTTAGGTTCAAAGATAAAAGACAAGCGCAAATCCACAATAAATTAACGTCTGAAATTTGGTGTCAAACCCCCAGCGCAGAAGTGGATTAACGTAGTGGGGTCAGGCACCTTTTTCAAAAGTGAAAAATTTAATGATAAGGAGAATAGAAGAAACAGGGGACAGTTCTTCTTATCTATCTTAAGAAAGATCAACGCCTTCACACAAAAAGACCTATAAAATCACCAAAATTACAAAAACGCCTTCAAAAATCTAATTTGAAGGTGTTTTTTTGACGTTTCACTCTAAAAATGCCCTCAAAAAATGAAAAATGGAGATTCGCTTTACTCCGCCTATCCCGATATCGTAGAAGTACTGAGAGGCGTCATATAATATTCATATTCTATTGAAAAACATATGACCATTTTCTTCATAAAACGATAAATCATATATGAAGAAATTTTTTAGTAGAAAGGCAGTGGTTGAAGATGGCAAAGTTTAGAATGGTACGTACTGATTTTTGGAAGAATCCAATTGTTTTAGAGGAGATGACCCCAGAGGACAAATTTTTCTATCTTTATCTTCTTACCAATCCACATACGACTCAAACGGGAATCTATAAAATTACGAAAAAACAAATGGCTTTCGATTTAGGCTATTCGATTGAAAGTGTTCATTCATTAATGGAACGATTTATCGAGCACCACAAGCTGATTCGTTACAATCCTGAAACGAGAGAACTCGCGATTAAAAACTGGGAGAAAGATAACCTGAATAAGGGCGGGAAACCGGTAATGGACTGTATTTATTCTGAGTTAAAAGATGTCGAGGATACCTCACTGATTACATATGTAGCGAAAGCGATTCAAAAACAGGAATTTCGCAGCCTCTATGAATCCTTTTGTGAACAAGAAGAAATGATTTACGGCAAGGAACTGAGAGGCCAAGAAGAAAAAAATACATATCTAGAACCAGAATGTGGAGAGCATGACGATACGTTGACGTATCGTGATACGAAAGGGGGACAAAAAGAAGAAGAAAATAAAAATAAAAATAAAAAAGAAAAACAACAAGAAGCTTTTAATCCAAAAATAGAGAACAATTCAGATACAGTCAATCATCAAAAAACAGTAGATGTAAAAGAAATCGTGGAGTTTTGGGACAACAATGGATTTGGATTTTCGAACGTGAATGCGAAACAGCAGCTGTTATCTTGGTTAGATGATTCTCTCTGTTTACAGCCGAAAGGTGTCATATTAAAAGCGATGAATATTGCTTGCGCTAATAACAAGCGAAGGCTGAGTTATGTGGTTGGGATTCTGAAAAACTGGGAAAATGACTCCTTACTGACCTTAGAAGAAATTGATACCTATTATAAGAATCAAAATTCAGCACCAAAGCAAAGGCAATCAACCGGACCGATTCCTGCCGGAAGAGCGATTCCAGGTGGATTTGTACTTGATCTTACGGCAGGCGAAGAGTGATTAATACAAAATTGATTGATTTTCAATAAGATCAGTCTTCAGTAATTAGCCAAGATTGTGGAGCAACTCCTTTAAGGAAAATTAGATAATTAAGCTAAATTTAAAGGGTATTGTGAAATTGTGTACTTAAAGTAACGGGGAGGTTAAAAGGATTTTTGATTGAAAGTGTAGAATTTTAAATAAAAACATCTAAAATTTTTAGAGGGTAAATTTAAAAATATTTTGATTCGGGTAGAGGTGAAAGATTATCAATCATCTTTCATTATTCATCAAACATTGTTTAATATTGGGGAGGTTGAAAATTATGAAATTTCTGCTCACATCTGCAGGGGTCAATAATAAAAGTATACATGACGCATTGGTTGACATGCTGGGCAAGCCGATCGCCGACTCCAACGCCCTGTGCATCCCCACCGCGATGTACGGACACCCCTGGGTCGGCCCCGGCGTCAAAACCTGGGAGTTCATCAGCGGGAAAGAAGATAATCGCATGGTCAACCTGGGTTGGAAGTCCGTCGGGGTGCTGGAGCTCACAGCGCTGCCAAGCATCGGCGAAGACCGCTGGGTGCCGCTGGTCCGGGAGACGGACGTCCTGCTGGTGTCGGGCGGCGACGCCCTCTACCTGTGCCACTGGATGCGGCAATCCGGGCTGTTAGACCTCTTGCCGTCGCTGCACGCAGTCTATGTGGGAATGAGTGCTGGGAGCATGGTGATGGCACCTAACATCGGGGAACTCTTCGTTGGCTGGACTCCACCCAACGGTGGTGATGAAACGCTGGGCCTGGTCGATTTTGCAATGTTTCCGCACCTGGGGATGCTGCCGTATAACACGATGGCTGCTGCAGAGAAATGGGCCGCCGGGATGCAGGGGCAGGCGTATGTAATTGATGATCAAACCGCCATCAAAGTGATCGATGGAGAGGTCGAAGTTGTATCCGAAGGGAATTGGAAACTGTTTTCGCCCTGATATTACTCCACTTGTAAAAAACATTGAAGAAGTAGTACATTCTAATGGCTGTAATCAGAACTCGAATCATTAGGTGGAATGTCGTACCTTTCCGAGCTGTTATCCGTTTCCGCACCTAGGCTAGTGGTGCCTGCGCCCGATCCGTTAAGGCTTTAACACGCCGGGGGTCTGGCACCACTTTTCGGAATGGTTCTTTTTTGAGATTGTGTGAACTAAGAAACAAAAAACAAGACTCACTTAATACTACTGGAAATAAACATGGAGGCATCTTGATTCATGAAAATACGATTACCATGATAGAATGTCTTAATTTCGATTGATGTAAATCCAATTTCGGTTAATCTTTTTTTCAGTTCTTCATGTGAAAAACCGTTATGAACTTTCGGATGATTTATTTTTTCGTTTTTATCAAAATCAATAATTAATAGCTTGCCACCATGAGTTAAAATGTTGAACAATTCTTGTAAAATTTTTTTAGTATCCGGAATATGAAGAAGGACTAATGACAGTAAAACGACGTCTGCCTTAAGTTCAGGAGTTTCTTGAGTAAAATCTGAATAAAGTACTTTTGCGTTGGTAATTCCTTGCTGAGAAATTTTAACTTTCGCAACCTCCAACATTTGTTTGGATGAGTCTACCAACAAAATGGAATCTACTAAGTCTGTTAATTCTAAACTAATTAGACCGGTACCACTCCCATAGTCAATTAAAGATTTTGATTTACTATTTCGTAACTCTAGTCTTACTTCCTTAGCTATTACTTTCGCTAATTTAATTCTATCCTCTGTATCATATCTTTTTGCGAGCTGTTCAAAAACGTTATTTTCCATCTTCGACTCCCCTATTTAATAAACATTTAAGCTGCATATTGGCCATTATAGCAAAAATCAAGTTGATAATATATTTCTGAAGATGATTAATAAGTAGCAGTATCTATTTTATGGATAAGACCCTTAAGGGGCTATTTTTTTTCGTAAAGATGTTCAAATGGGTAGGGGGCCATGCAAAATCAATAATAATGTAAGAAGGTATTTGTAAATCGAGTCACGAATATAATTTATATTGTTTGTACTTAAAAGTGGCAACTTACTTACAGCTTTAGCTAAGGGGAGATAAAATGAAACAGGCATTACTGATTATTGATGTTCAACAGGGTTTAGTCGAAGGTAATAGTGAAGAACAAGGGGTATTTGAGAAAGAGAAACTGATTCAAAATATTAATATTGTAATTGAAAGAGCAATAAATGAGAAAGTGCAGATTGTTTTTATAAGAGATTTAGATGTTTCGAATGGGGAGGGGCCCGGATTTCAGATACATAAGGATATTAATGTGCCCTCCACTGCTGTCATATTTGATAAAGCTGCTACAAATTCATTTTATGGAACACCATTAAATGAATATTTACATGATCAAACAATCGAACATCTTGTTATTATGGGCTGCAAGACGGAACATTGTATTGATACGGCAGTTAGAACAGCAACCGTTAATCACTATGATGTAACGTTGGTTGGAGATGGCCATTCTACGTCGGATTCAGAAATCTTATCTGCAGAGCAAATCATTCTTCATCATAATAAAACCCTTCATGGTCATTATAATGTGGACAATTTTTCAATAGTTAGAAATGCAAATGAAGAGTTGTTTAAACCTGTTCACAATCAATACCGGTAATTTTTAGGCAAACAAACTGGTAGTTGTTTTGGCTGGGAATTAAGCGAAACCCCTTAAGTAGACCTACGTTAATGTTTTAGCTAAAATTCTTGGGAAGTGTCCAAATCTTTGAAAGAAGATTAGTATTGCTGAAAAAGTGTTTTTAGGAAGCTTGATGAAGGCAGAGTACTTTTACTTCAGGATACGGTGATAGAACTTGAGCAACTGGAAAGTACATGGCATAAAAGAATTTGTTTCTTTAAGAAAAAATTCCTCTAATGAGTTGTTAAACAAATGAAGTTTTTTATTCTCCTGAAGATGAAGAATTTAGAAGCAACGTTAACCTAGAATATCAGAAAGAGCACTTTTTACATCTGTAAAATGAAAGGAGTAATTGTGGTAAAGTGCTTTTTGAGGAAGTACTCGCTGCCCTTTTAATACAACCTGACTCATTTCACCAAGTGCCACTTTTAAAAAAACCTCAGGCACACGGAGCCAATGTGGGCGGTGAAGGACGTCTGAAATTGACCTTCCGAATGATGACATGCGAATTGGATTAGGCGAGGTCACATTCAACGGTCCATCTATTTCGGGTTTAATTATGGCGAAGTAAAGCAACTCAACCACATCTTGAATGTGAACCCAGGAAATCCATTGCATTCCATTGCCGATTGTCCCCCCAATACCCAATTTATACGGTAGCACCATTAGCGGTAAGGCACCCTTTTGACCAAGAATTATACCGAAGCGTGCAAAGACCGTTCGAATGCCAAATTCTTTGGCCGTAGCCCCTTCATTCTCCCACAGCTTTACAACTTTTGCTAAAAAATCATTTGCATCACTTTGTGAGGTTTCATTAAACGTCTTAAAGTGTGACATCCCGTAGTAACTTAAACCCGAGGCGTTAACAAGAACTTTTGGCTTGGGATTAAGATGTCTTAGAATTCGAATTACCTCTTTTGTGGCTGTGAGTCGGCTATTTAAAATAGCCTCCTTTTTACTTTTGGTCCATCGCCCGCTATTGATTGATTCCCCGGCTAAATTGACCATTGCATCCACATCCTCAAGTTCGTTTTCAGGCTGATTATCTTTAGAAAGCCACTCAACATAATTAACGAACTCATCTGTTCTATTATGATCAGGAAGATGTCGTGTTAATATGGTTACCCGATGGCCTTTTTGAGTCAACAGGTGTGTTAAGGCTTGACCCAGAAACCCGGTTCCTCCCGTTAAGACAACATGCAATTTACTCGCCTCCAGCAACTACCTTTTTATTATGGATCAACTTTCGGTTAAATGAGGAAAAGTAGCCATTTTATTCGAGAATGAAATGGTCACCAAGTAAATAAAAGAGTAAGGGCCAATTAGTGAATAAAATAACGGCCTAAGAGATTGCCAACAAGAAAAATCGGGATCATTAATAGGCTGACGGGAATACTTGCGAAAATGAAATGCAAGTCTATCAGGCCGCGCTCGAACAAACTGTAATAGGCAATAAGACAGTAAGGGATGAGGAGGAACAGCGCCGTTATGATACCTGGTGTATAGCCTTTAAAAAAAATAGACTGAACAATATGCATGCTCGCCTGCAGAATAAATAAATTGAGAATTGCTGTATATAAGAGAAAGCCCCTTCCGTTCAAGGAGAAATGGGCAGTCATCAATGTGGTGAATGAGATAATTAGCAAAATCCATGTAGCCGAAACAGAAAGTTGGGCAGCAGTCGAACCTAGTTTTTCCCTCATTTTTAATGTTAGTTCGACGAAGGGAGGTTTTTGAGAACTATATTTGTATGTACTCATGGAAGATTCAATTGTTATGATCTCTTCTAAGTCATGGAAAATAAATATGATTGGGAACAACCAAATGACTGTATTAAGGTCGAAAAATTGGAGTAAAGTTTCAAACATCTTTTGCCTCCTGCTTGTTGGAAATAATTTGTATTTCATCAAGACTTTGTATGGTTGTAGTTTTGTTCAGTGTATGGGACAGGATATAAAAATATGCCAGCCTATATGTTTAATCACTCTATCTAGCATTCCTAACTGCCAACTCGCTCTGTTTTTAACTCCCTTCAGCTAAATTTTTATAATGCGCCAGGGCCAGGAATGGAAAAACGTATTCATAACAATGATAATTGAGATAAAAGGATCCCGCCATTCCCCTTCCTTTTGGATAGGTCTTTGTCCAATCTTTTTCTTTTCCGTCCACTAAAAATGCTGCACCGTGTTCAATTTCAGGTGTGACATCAGTCGCGGCCGAGATAAGTGTGTCAAGGGCCCATGCTGTATGAGTGCGGGTACTTTCGCAGAGCGGCACATAACAATTATCGATATCACTCTTACAGGATTCTCCCCAACCACCGTCTTGATTTTGAATAGCTTTTAACCAGTTTACAGCCTTCTGAATGGATGGATGATTAGGGGAAACCCCAACCGCAACCAATCCCGTTACAGCCGCCCATGTGCCATAAATATAGACGCCCCAGCGCCCTACCCAAGAACCATCCGAATTTTGATTCTTTAACAGCCAACGAATCCCACGTTTAACCATGGGATGGTGAAAATCCAAATGCGTATAGTTCCCAAAAAACTCTAATGTCCTTCCTGTTAAATCAACCGTCGACGGATCAATCAACAAATCTTTTCCGCCCTCGATCGGTAACAGATTCAATATTTTCTTGTTCACGTTCTTTTCGAATGCTGCCCAGCCACCGTCATTGTTTTGTATGGAAATGAGCCAGTTGATTCCGCGATCCCATGCCTGCCGACAATCTACCTGTTCGATAGCCAAAGTTCGAATCGCTCTTAGTGCTGCCGTTGTGTCGTCAATATCCGGATGGATTGTATTCATGTCCGCAAAGCCCCAGCCTCCAGGCAACAAGTTCGGGTCATGAATGACCCAATCCCCGTATTTGATATGTTGACGGGAGAGGATATATTGGTTTGCCTTCTGGACGGTATCCGCTGAATAGGGGACACCGGATTCTTGCAGAGCATAACTAATTAACGTCGTGTTCCATACCGTAGCAGTCGTATATTGGCAGTGAAGTTCTCCGTCAATCCTGCAGGTCATCGCTTTTAAACCTTGCACAGCACGAGTAATCACTGGATGTGTATTCGAATACCCCCTCGCCAGTAAGGCAAAAATCATTAGAAGAGTTGAGCTGGAATAATTTAAATAGGTGCCGTCCGGTTCGATTCGGTCCAGCATATATTTTTCGGCACGATATAATGATAATTCGCGAAGATTTACATGGGATTTCAGACCCTTAATCCCCTGTTTAATCCATTTGATTACCGAGCGGGCCTCTTCTGCTTGATCCTCTGTAAAAAAACGAACAGCTTTATTTTGAAACAAATCGGAGAGATTGGGCGATCGAGGCGTTCTCCTACGAAAATTCGTATTGGCGAGAATCAAAAACGGGATAATGTTCGCTCTTCCGTACACGGAGAGGTCAAAAAGATTGATGGGAAAGGAGTCTGGTAAAAGCATCACTTCAATATTAATGGGGAAGTGCGGCCACTCACATTGTCCTGTTATGGCCAACATGATTTTCAAAAACATATGGACTTCCGTAGCCCCTCCGTTGGCCATAATAAACCTTCTTGCAGCCTGGATTTCCTGGTCTTTTCGATCGCGGTAACCAGAATAAAGAAGGGCATAATAAGCTTCCACTGTGGCTGTCAGATTTCCTTTTTCTTCGTCATGAAACAGCTTCCATGACCCATCTTCCTGCTGTTTTCCTGCGATACGTTTCACCAAATCTTTTATGAACTCCTCATCATTTATCTCCAATGTCCGTAATAGGATAATCATACTGCAGTCTGTTGCGATTCCGGTCTCGAAGGGATATTGCCAGGACCCGTCATCTGATTGGTCCTTAATGAACTGATCGGTGATTCGGTTGATTTCCGCATTTACCCGATCCATCATGATACCCACCCTCTTTCAAAAACTCACTATGTATTCATATTCATCTAGTAATATGAATATGCATTATTTAATGAGAGTAAAAAAATCAAAACAATTAGTCATAATTTTAGTGAGAAAAGGAGCACAAATTTCGCGCTCCTTTTTAACTTCACTTATTTTGGACGTGCAATCCCATATGCTCAAATCACTTTTGCGAGCTGGTAGATTTTTTGAAGCCATTTCTGCCGAGTTTTATAGGTAGAATGTTTAACAGACGTTAATCGAGTTCTTTTGATATTTTTAATGCCGCAGAATTTTAAAATGTAATCTCTTACAACAATCCATTCGACATTTTTTCTAAACAATCGAATAAATAAAGAGGGAGCATCGATGGTATAAATAACCCATGCCGATTTATTCTTCAATAAGCCTTTCGGAAATATTCCTTTGTGTTGATACGCAAATCCGGAAACAAACACGCGATCAAAAAAACCTTTTAAAATGGCGGGTACGCCATACCACCAAATCGGGTAAATGAAAATTAACTGGTCAGCCTGCTCAATTTTTTTTCGATACTTTTCAGTATATGGATCATGCATTAAATCCCTTAATTTTTGCTGATTATCGATGACTAAAACAGGATTGAATTTCTCCGCGTATAAATCAATTAATTCAAATTTCCGTTTGGCTTCCTTTAACCCTTTCATGACGTTCTCTAAAATCGCATGATTAAGGCTATCCTTATTTGAGTGGGCATAAATAATTAAGGTAGTCATATGGTTCCCTCCATTAATGGATAATGAATTTTCCCTAGGCCAATACTGGCGGTTTCAGACATATCATATTCTAAGTTAATCGCTACGTTTACACCCTTTGGGAATCTATGTTCAACATAGGTTCTTGTTCACCAAAAGGGGCTGGATAGTGGAACAATAAGGGGGTATACAATGATTATTAATAAAAAAGTGTCTGCAATACATGCAAACACTTTTTTAGAGCTATTTATAGACTCTTTTTATATTTTTGGGACAAACATCCACACTCGGAGACAAAACCATTCATAGTTTATCTAAATGAGTAGCAAAGAGAGGAGAAGAAGTCATTGGCGGGGAATGATAATAAACAAAAACAAAAGCCAAATGAAGAAAAAATGGTGGAAGAACAAATCATCCCTTTAGAAAAATACAATTTAGTTCACAATTGGCAACTCATAATGCAATTCAATTTTGCTTTATTTAAAAATAAAGACGAATTTGTAATTATTAATAATAATGATGAATATATAGCTCGTTTTAGCATTACCGATGTAGGGGTAATCGAACTAAAAAAAACCTCATCTGAATTACCTCCGAAGATTGATTTTAAGAATAAAATGATTAAGATACCAATTTATTATAGAGTAGGGTGAGTAATGAGTATTTATAATAGAAAGGTTATTTCGGGGGAATAAGGAGTTTTTAGAAGAGGGATTGTGACTGAAATTCCTTTTTTGTTATCGAACTATCGGGGTACGTATCTACAATAAGTGAAGACGCTTTTTTACTAATGGGAGTTTAATTTAAGTAATTGTTAACACAAAATGTTGTTTATGTTAATCTATTACTAGGAATTTTTTTACTTTTAGGAGTGTTGAATAATGAAAAATAAAACTCGGACAATTATTACACTTGTATGTAGTTTACTTATTTTTGCTGTTGGTATGTTTAGAATACTTACAGAATCACTTTCTTCAACACCTTTGTATGTAGCATATATTTTCGCAATTGCTGGGTTAATTGGAGTTATTGCAAACGGTGTAATACTAAGAAAGTTACAAACAAATTAAGCAACGAGTAGTGTAGCTCCTTTTAGGGTCGCTTTATTCATGTTCGAATAACAGGTGCAAGAGGTTGAGACTGGGATCGCTGCGGTGATCTTTTTTTGTTATCGGGCTAATGGAACAGTATAGTTGATGTAGGAGAAGGAGCTTTTGTTATGTGTAGAGAATTTAAAAAGGAGTTAATGCTAATTTAATACATATATTGACGGGGGAGCCAGACAGTGAATAAATCAGCAATTGAATGCATAGATGAAATGGTATTTATGGATAGAATTAATCTTTTTGAAAAACCTGATGTTATTCTTTATCATCCAGGTCACTTTCCAGAGCTAAATGAACAATTATTGAATTTCTATGAGAAATCTGGAGCAAATTTAATTATGATTCCCGAAGTTTATAATGATTTCTTAAAATGTAGTGAATTTGATTTTTATTCCCCACTTTTAATAAAAAAAGGTATCGAAAAGAAAAAACTAATGCCAATTCCTACTAGTAACGGGATAAAAGGGGTAGACGGTGTAATTCAATCAGCATTTAGTTTTCTCAACAACACTAGTAATAAAAATATCTTATTGGCTGGAAAATCATTCTTTTGTAAACGATTCTATTTCTTGGCTTCTATCTATGCAAATGACGATAAGGTTTTAGATGTATTACCACTCCAAGATAATAGAGATATTATACCTACCAAATGGACGCAAAGTGAAAAGGGTAGAGCAAGGATATTAAACGAAATTGAACAATATGCAAATATTATAAAAGAAAAATCGAGTGCTTTGTTTTTATGAGGTGGAAAGAAATTTCTCTTATTCAAGTAACTTGGCGGCGATAGTTAAAGAAGAAGTTGTTTAGTTACTTCGCAATTGACCCAAACTATTGATATCTAGATGGCGAAAAGAAGGGGATGGGGAGCAATGTTAGTTAGAGAAGTGACAGAAAATGAATACTTAGAAGCAATCAAACTATCAGAGTATGCGTTTCAATATAAGGTTCCTGAAGCTGACAAACCAGCTAGAAAAGAATCTTTGAAAGACCATAAGATTTTAGGAATATGGGATGACAATAGGTTGGCGGCCAAATTGCACATGATTCCGCTAAAAGTTTTCATGAAGGAAGCTGAATGGGAAATGGGGGGAATTGCAGGAGTCGCTTCCTACCCGGAATATAGACGAAATGGTTATATAAAAACATTGATGATTGAGTCGTTAAAACACATGCAAAATAATGGTCAGATAGTGTCTTTATTACACCCATTTGATATCTCTTTCTATCGGAAATATGGCTGGGAAATATTAAGTGAACAGAAAAAGGTAACGATTGAAAAAATCGACCTAAAGTTCCTCGAAATGCAGCCAGGATTTATCAGAAGATATACAAAAGAGACTCATAATGAAGAGATCGAAAAGATTTACGACCAATTTTGCACTCAATATACAGGAATGCTCAAACGCGATTCAAATTGGTGGAAACAGAAGATATACGGTGAAGATTCGCAGCTGGCTGTTTATTACAATTCCAACCAAGAGGCCAAAGGCTATATTCTTTACGAGGTAAAGGAAAGAAAAATGACGGTGGAGGAGCTCGTTGCTCTTGACCACGAAGGAAGAATCGGGCTTTGGAATTTCATCTGCCAGCATGATTCCATGGTGGAGACCGTAACAATTACCCTTCCAGTTCATGAGTCGTTCCCATATTTTATGACACAGCCAAAGGTGAAAACAGAGTTATATCCGTATTTTATGGCGAGGGTCGTAAATGCTGAGGAGTGTTTGCGGAGATTTCCGTTTACTCCGGACAGTGAGTCCCTATTCCTGCATCTTGAGGATTTTCATGCACCCTGGAATAATGGAAGCTATTTGCTCGGACAGGGAGAACTCAAGGTATATAAAGAAAAGGCCGGAGCTCAATGTGCTCACCCTCCGAAAAAAGGGATTCAATTAAACATCAATTCTCTTTCAACGATTCTATTCGGTTACAAAAGACCAATGGAGCTTTATGACATGGGATACTTGAAAGGTTCCAAGACAGAAATTGAACTTTTTGAAAAAATGGTTCCAGCACTTAAATCATCATTTTTGGATTTCTTTTGATATTTTTTAAGATATTTTTAAAAAGAGACCTTGCTACTGTAAAGCAAGGTCTGATTTTCCATGCATGGGTTGGAAGTTGAAACTCATGTTAGTTTTTTGCTAGGAATATTCTGTTTTGAGGCCAACAGAACCGTACCCATGGTTTATTCCCAAACACTTTCAGCAATAGTAATGACGTGTTTTATCTTATTCCATTGATCTTCTTCGGTTAAATTGTTGCCTTCCTCCGTACTTGCAAAGCCGCATTGAGGACTTAATGCTAAGTTCTCTAAAGGAATAAAACGGCTTGCTTGTTTAATTCTTTCTCTAATCGTATCAGGGTCTTCTAGTTCCGGGAATTTAGAAGTGATTAATCCTAGGATAACCTTTTGGTCAGCTCGTTTAAAGCTTTTTAATGGTTCAAAATCTCCCGAGCGCCCGTCATCATATTCTAAGAAGAGTCCATCTACCTTTAAATCTGCAAATATGGCATCAGAGATCTGATCGTAACCGCCGCTAGTTATATAAGTTGACCTAAAGTTTCCACGGCAAATATGCATCGTGATCACCATATCTTCAGGTTTTTTAGAAATGGCTTCATTTAAACAGCGTACTCTTGTTTCGATGATATCCTGCACTTCCATATTAAGTTTTTCAACGACTGCTTGAATCCGTTCTTCCGAAACAAAATCAATCCAAGAAGTATCATCTAATTGTAAATATCGGCACCCTGCGTCATAGAAGGCTTGAATAGCCTTTTGGTAAGCCACAACTGTATCATGAAAGAACTGTTCTCTGTTATCGTTATAATATTCATCCCCCTGAATTCTGGTAAATAACATATTAGGGCTTGGAATCGAAAACTTAGCCACTTGACTACCATCGCCATAGCGATCGACTGCCTGTTTTAAGAACTTGAAATGATCTAACATATAATGATCATTGAAGTCTACTTTACCAACAACTTTAATGGCTTTATTTTTTGTTTTCGCTCCTTGGAAGTTACTAATATATTCCGTTTCAAACTCTTCTACGCCATCTAAGCCTGATAAGAAATCCAAGTGCCACCATGAACGTCTAAACTCACCGTCTGTGATGGAGTTAAGGCCAACTTCAATTTGTTTTTGGACAAGTTTCTCAATTTCTTGATCCTCTATCGTCTTTAAGGCAAATTTATCAATTTCTCCATTTGCAAAAGCTTTTCTTGCCTCTTTAATTGGTTCTGTTCTTAAAAAGCTGCCTACATGATCGGCTTTAAATGGTGCTTTCACTGCTGTCTTTATCATGTGAAATTCCTTCTTTCTCTAAAAAATTTAAAAACCTCTTCTCATAAATAAGAAGAGGAAATCATTAACG
Organism: Neobacillus vireti; assembly: GCF_001026695.1. Classification (GTDB taxonomy): domain Bacteria; phylum Bacillota; class Bacilli; order Bacillales; family Cytobacillaceae; genus Neobacillus; species Neobacillus vireti. The sequence goes on along the minus strand of NZ_LDNB01000010.1, from coordinate 277,779 downwards.
GCATTGTTTCACTTCTTATCTTCAAGCAAATCGCTCCTGGAATTGGCACAGTACTAACGAAAGTCTGCTGCCGAGGTATCGCGGGGCCAGTCCCTCCACCTCTCTTGATAAGAGTATTCTAAACTATTTAATTATTAATTACGTTACATTTGATTTAGTATTCTGTCAAATAGATAGTACTTCATGACATCAAAAATCAAACAGTAATAAACTGTAAAGTTCAGTAAATTTAAATAATTGTAAGGGAAACTCAAAGGAACTTAGTTATAATAAAAGATAAACAGTAATATTTACCCTGAAATAATCCTAATTGTTTGAAACTGAATTGGATTTTCCTATTTATCCTTTGAAAATAATTATGATTGTGAATCCAATTTGTAGTTGTTTAAAAAAGGGGATTTCAGCTGGTACAAAAATATCCAAAGTATATGAAAAGGTGAGTGAGAATAAAACCTGAAATCCCGCATTTTGCTGAAAATAGGTTTCCAATTTGTGAAGAAATTTTTTAGAAAAAAGCTTTCGTTAGTGATTAAGGTCAAAGAATTATGCAAATGGGAATGAGGATAACCAGTCTAAACATGAATTCGATCATCATGGACCTCCATTGGCATGACTTTTATAGTTTCAGTATAAAGGCTGCTTGTTAATCTCTAATAAACTAAGTGTAAATTAAATGTAAATCATTTAGTTGTATGATTTTTTATTAGGTGATTATGGTAAGTAAGGCTATTTTAAAAGGTTTAATCAGTATTTTAGTAAGTGGTCTTATAATGGAAAGCGAGGAATGCCTCTTATGAATATGAGAATGGGAGGTCGAAGGAATGAGCGGATGGGTTATAGTTTTTTTCATTGTATTTGTTGTTCTTTATGGCTTTTACGCAATTGATTTATATCTTCCAAAAAAGAAAAATTTAAAATATGTCATCTCTCTCTGCTTCTTGATCGTTGGTTTATTAGGTTGGCTGTATATCTGGTTTGGCTCGGGCTGGTTAATAGCAGGTATCGTTAGTACGGCCTTTTTAGTGTTATCGGTCATCTCTGTTTCAATTGCTTTCCTATTGGATTTAGGTTCAAAGGTAAAAGACAAGCGCAAATCCACAATAAATTAGCGTCCGAAAGTCAGTGCCTGACCCCAAGTGCAGAAAAGCATTAACGTAGTGAAAGGCAGGTACTTTATTTCCTGTGTGATTGCTGAAACTTGTTAAAACTGAATGTTGATTTCACTGTGTTTGAAAAATAAACGGAAAAATTCCGTTTAAATTGGGAAATAGCCATATTTCCTTAAAAATAAAGGGAGTTTTTCCGCTTATATTATCCAAATCGTTGGATTTTGCCTAATTTAGAGCAGTTAATCGGAATATCTCCGCTTATATCTGCTTCTTAAGCTTCCTCTATATACATTAGCAGGAAATTCTCCGCTTAAGAAATCTCATACCTACCCGAAAATCCACAATGAATAATAACAGAGCCATGAAAAGTGGTTCCATTGACCGAAACAGGTAAAAAGCATCTCGCTTGGGCCATGAAAAGTGGTTCCATTGACCGAAACAGGTAAAAAGCAGCTCGCTTGGGCCATGAAAAGTGGTTTCATTGACCGAAACAGGTAAAAAGCAGCTCGCTTGGGCCATGGAAAGTGGTTTCATTGACCGAAGCAGACAATAACAGCACGCTCGGGTCATGAAAGATGGTCTCATCAGCCAGCCTTTTCCAAATCCAAAAAAGGTGGCGGGGAACTGACCACACCACTCAAAAAACATCCTAATTTCCTTGTTTTTTTACGTATCCTAATAATCCGTGCAAGGTTCTCACAAAGTCACTCCCGGTTAAATGCCCGAGTCCCCCTTCAGCACAATCCATTTCATTGTATTGTAAGACTCAATCCCTTCGAATACTAGGGCCAGCAAATCCAAGTATATATATATTTCGGTGATACCCAATTAAGATACCTTTAAGCCTTGAGAAGGTTGGCTTTGCTTTGACGGTTTAAAGACATTAAAGACGATATTTAGAAAAATTGCCGTAAAACTGCCAGCAACAATCCCGCTGCTTGTAAGGATTCTAATGCTTTCTGGCAACTGTGCAAATAGATTTGGAACTGTTGTGACACCTAAACCGACACCAACAGAGCAAGCGATGATCAAGAGATTTTCTTGAGATGAAAAATCAACTTTGCTAAGCATTTTTATTCCGGAAGCAATCACCATCCCAAACATAGCCACCATCGCACCGCCGAGTACAGAGGTAGGAATTACGGTTGTTAAGGCAGCAATTTTTGGAACAAATCCAAGAAGAATCAATATGCCAGCTGCTGTATAAATGACCTTTTTGTCTTTCACGCCTGAAAACTGGACAAGTCCGACATTTTGCGAATAGGTGGTATAGGGGAATGAATTAAATATGGCTCCAATGACACTAGCCAGACCTTCGGAACGATAGCCTTTTACCAAATCTTTTTCCGTAAGTTTCCTCCCAGTAATATCACTTAAAGCAAAATAGACGCCTGATGATTCTACGAGACTCACAATCGCTACAAGGGTCATGGTAATGATCGGAGCCAGCTCAAATGATGGTGTGGCAAAATGGAACGGGGTTACCATATGGAACCAGGAAGCTTCACCGACTGAAGAGAAGTTAACTTTTCCCATAAAGAAAGCTACACATGTTCCAGCCATCATTCCTAAAAGAATAGATATCGCGCGAATAAAGCCTTTAAAAAATCGGTAAAGGATAATGATGAATAATAATGTCCCAAATGCAAGCGTAATATTGGTAATGGAACCGAAGTCAGGGCTGCCTTGATCTCCAGCAACGTTATTCATAGCGACTGGAATCAGTGTTGTTCCAATGATGGTTACGACAGAGCCGGTAACGACTGGCGGAAAGAAACGGATCATCTTCCCAAAGAAAGTTGCAATGAGCATAACAATTATTCCAGAAACCAGTATCGATCCATAGATAGCGGAAAGACCATATTGTCCTCCAATCGCAATGATCGGTCCCACAGCGGTAAACGTACAGCCCAGCACGATGGGCAGTCCAATACCGAAATAACGATTTTGCCATACTTGAAGTAATGTGGCGATTCCACTTGTCAGGATATCAAGTGAGACTAAATAGGCTAATTGTTTACTAGAAAGACCAAGTGCCCCGCCGATAATAAGCGGAACGATGACGGCGCCTGCATACATCGCTAATACATGCTGAATCCCTAAAGAAGCGGTTTTCAATGGATGCTGTTTCATTAGACTGATTCCTCCACTTTTTCATTGATAAAGGTGACTTCTCCATTTTCTAAAGAGGCAATTCTTGCAATGGATTCAATCCTAAGACCTTGTTTCGTTAATATTTGAGTTCCTTGTTGGAAAGACTTTTCAATCACGATGCCAATCCCTTTAACCTTGGCACCGCTTTGTTGAACGATGTCTACTAAACCAAGAGCTGCTTGTCCATTTGCAAGGAAATCATCAATGATTAGCACCCGATCTTCTTTATTTACATATTTTTTTGAAATAGAGATTTCGTTTGTTTCATTCTTGGTAAAAGAATGAACACTTGCTGTCAGTAAATCTCCATTAAGTGTTAAGGATTTTTTTTTTCGAGCAAAGACAACCGGAACCTTTAAAAATAGACCCGCCATTACCGCAGGTGCAATCCCCGATGATTCAATCGTTACGATTTTCGTGACTCCATCATTCGCAAATCGATCTGCAAACTCTTTTCCAATTTCGAGCATTAAGTTGGGATCTATTTGGTGATTTAAAAACGAATCGACCTTTAATACATGCTCTGATAGTACTTTTCCGTCCTTTATAATTCTTTTTTCTAAAAAGTTCATTGTATAGTTTCCCCCTAATGAAAATTAAAAAGCCCAAAGATCATCGCTCACTTCAATAATCGAGTGAGGCAATGACCTTTGGGCTAAATGTCCAAAAGGAAATAGAAAAAGCGCACGATTAACCTGTGCATTTTTCACATTACCCACTCATAGTCAGATTATTTACGGTAATCCGGTAGAAACTTGCAGGCCATATTCCTGCGATTATATGAGCGAAGTCTAATAAATTTATGTTCACATTATAGCATGTTGACACAGTAATTCAACCCTAAATTTCAAAAAGACGAACAATAATTCATTAAACGAAAATATTGTTCGCCTTTTTAGAACACTTTCATTAGATAAAGTGCATCCACTGTGGGTCAGGCACCACTTTTTGCAGACTCTTTTTCTAGTAATCACATTTGAATAAGACTAGCAAAAATAATAAACTAGAATTATCTGAAAAAGGTGAGAGCAAGGATTCCAAATGGCTAAATTAGATGGTAAGGTTCAAAAAGGGGAACGATTAATGGAAAGAATAATCAAGCTATTTTCATTTGAAGGTTTATCCATCGAATATTCGATAATCGGAAAAGGAGAACCCATATTTGTCATGCACGGAGGCCATTCCAATTGTCATGAGGAATTTGGTTATAAGGCATTAGTAGAGAATGGTTTCTCCGTCATAACCCCATCAAGAGCGGGGTATGGGGGAACATCAAAAGAGGTTGGAAAAAGCTTAGCAACTGCCTGTAGCCAATATTCAAGATTGCTAGCCCATTTAAACATCGAAAAAGTTCACGTTCTTGCTATTTCTGCAGGGGGACCGAGCGGAATATATTTTGCAGCACACTATCCGGAACTTGTTGCTTCATTAACCTTGCAATCTGCAGTAACAAAGGAATGGCTTACTCCTAAGGATAAGGAATATAAAGCGGCTAGGATATTATTCCGTCCAAAAGTTGAAAAATATACATGGAAATTAATTTCGCTAATGAACAATAGGTTTCCTCAGTTTATTTTTAGGCAAATGTTCCCTTCATTTAGTAATCTAACCTATGATGAAGCAAAAAGTAAAGTGAACAATGGAGATGTTGAAGCGATTAGAAAAATGAATAATCGTCAACGATCAGGAAATGGATTCTTTATTGATCTAATACAAGTTAATGAGATATCTAGTAAAGATCTACAAGCTGTTTGCTGTCCAACCTTAATCATGCATAGTAAACATGATGGCTCTGTCCCTTTAGAACATGCCTATTATGCTAATGAAAACATTCTTGGATCAGAATTATGTCTACTTGACTCGTGGGGGCATTTAATTTGGCTTGGTAAATCGGCTGGGGAAACAGATATCAACCTTATTACATTTCTAAATTCGAACGGAATTTTGGGAATAGGGAAATATTGAATATTGTGTATAAATAACTTGTACTGGTGATGATACGATGAGAATCGGAAAGTTTGCAGAAACAAATAAATTGAGTATTGATACGATTCGTCATTATATGGACCTAGGGTTAATTGTTCCGGAAAAAAGGGGCGGTCACTATTTTTTTGATGAGCAATGCCAAAGTGAATTAGAACATATTTTGGAATTGAAAGGCATGGGCTTTAGTTTAAATGAAATGAAAATGATCTTTTTTTATAAAAACTTTGGGAAATTATTAGATTATGAAGAGGATTCCTATTATCAATCGCTTTTTTTGGATAAATTCAAGAAACTGGAACAGGAAATAAAGAACTTAATAGAATTTAAAGACCGGCTAAAGTTGAAGCTTGAGCATTTATCCACTAAATCTGTAGGTTCGCCCCTAATGATGGGGGTTGATTTAAGGATTCTTGATATCTTAACATGCCTGAAATGCGGAGAAACGCCCACCCTCCAAGATGGCTTCATTAGCAGAAATCAAATTATCGACGGTAAGCTGCACTGTGATTGCGGTACCGAGTATCTGATTGAATCAGGTATTGTAAAAGTAGGTGAACCAGAAAGATCTCTTAGGGGACGGCCTCTTGAACATCATATTCATGAATATATTCGGGAAACGGATCACCTCTATTTGGAAAATTTACAGAATGGACTGCAATGGTCAAAAAGGAAACTGGATCAGGTTGATTTACATCACAGTGTTTTACTCGAATTAGGGTCAGGGTTGGGGTTTTTTCTGCGAAATATTTTTCAAGATTTGCCGGAAGATTGTCTCTATATTGCCGTTGATCATGACCTTGAGAAACAGCGCTTTTTGAAAAATTTACTTGAAAGAACAGGTTACAAAAGAAAAATTCTATTTATTTGTGCAGATTTTCTCGAAATTCCGATAAAAGCTCATTCTGTCGATATGATGATTGATTATTCAGGTACAAGCAATTATAGCTTTTTAAGTGAGGCGTTTTTGCTCCATGAAGTGGATTCGCTCGTCAAACCTGACGGATATTTATTGGGCTCTTATCTGGCTTTTAAAAACTTCAGCCCTAAAAGTAAAATTGCAGCCAAATTCAGAGGCAATTTTACCGTTGATAAAATCAGGAAAAATATTGATAAGTTAAAGTATATATCTCTTGAGGAAAGAACTTCGAAATATGTGGATAAAGGAGGAAGGTATGAAGATTTCTTTGTTCAAGGAGAAGAAATCTATTCTTATCGGTTTTTTGGAAAAAGGTAGGGTTAACCCTATCTTTTTTATTTTGCCATGATAAAATTCATGGATTATGCCTATTGATGTCGGGTTCACCCTACCCATTATGCTTTTTATAGAAGTGAAAATAGGGGGAATGATTCATGATTACTTTCCATTTGAGTAAGCCGGGGGCGAAGGACAGAAAAGAAGCAAAAAATATTTTTCTTTATGCTACAGGAAAAACCATTTCCATATTCGGTACATCTATTTATAATTTTGCGTTAGGATTGTACGTGTTGAAGCTGACAGGTTCAGCATTCAGCTTTGCGGTAACCCTCATTTTGGGAATTGTCCCGATGATAATAATGAATCCTTTAGCCGGAGTCATCGCGGATAAATTCAATAAACGGACCTTAGTTGTTTCAATGGACCTGTTAAGTGGACTCTTGTTAGTTTTGGTTTATTTGCTAAGTAATTTGTATGGGTTAAATTTAATTCTTATTTATTCCACTACCCTCCTTTTGACGGTATTTACCACCTTTTTTGGGGTCGGAGTGGAAGCCGGTAAGCCAAACATGGTGTCTGAAAAAAGGTTGATGGATATCAATTCTGTTGGCAAAATTATTGATTCTGTCTCCTCCATTTTGGGTCCGATGTTAGGAGGATTTGTGTTTGCAATCTTTGATATGGAAACCTTTATACTTATTAATGGTATTTCGTTCATTTTTTCTGGATTATCTATGCTGTTTATTAATTTCAAGCTATTCAACCATGAGTCTGATGTGGACCATTCAGGTGAAAAAATTCGTTTTGTCCATGATATAAAGGACGGCTTTCGGTATTTGGTTAGTAAAAAGAGTCTGATGAGTATCTTTATTTTGTTAATAACCGTAAATTTCTTTCTTGGCTTTGCTGTGACAATACCTTTGCCATATTTCATTAATACCGTCCTAAAGCTTGGCTCGAAAGATTTCGGTATGATTCAGGGAGCATTCCCTTTGGGCATGATCCTCGGGGCTGTGTTGGTAAAAAAAGTGACTGAAAAAATTTCTTATTCCAATTTGTTAAAGGGTTTAAGGTTTTCTTTAGCGATCTTTATGATTATTTCAGGTATGCCGGTCCTTCCTCATAACTTACAAATTAATCCTTCTCTATATACTGGTTTTTACAGTGTGGTTATGTTCTGTTTTGGATTCCTCATCGCATTTATCGATATACCTCTTGCCTATTTTATGCAAAAGGAAATTCCAGATGAATATAGAGGCAGAGTCTTTAGCATTAGTATTAGTATTGGGAAAACGATGCTCCCAGTAGCGATGATTGCTTCTGGAGCTTTATTAAACTACATTCCAGTATATTTGATTCCTATAGCAGGAGGAATTCTGTTCCTTCTCATCAATTTGCGTTCATCAAACAAGGTTAATATTGAAATCAATTCGGAAAAAGCAGTAAGGCACCCATCTTAATAACTTTCTGAAAATTCATTGACTTTAGTTTCGAAAATTATATAATATATATTATTATTCCGATTAAGTTGATATGGATTATAAGTAAAGTGGGTGATGATTTGTTTCTTCAAATAAAAAACATTAACAAACAATTTATCAATCAAAAGGTTACTAGTGATGTGCTTACGAATATAAATCTTGATATTAAAGAAGGGGAGTTTGTCTCGATTCTTGGACCTTCAGGCTGTGGGAAATCCACCTTGTTATCGATTGTTGCCGGCTTAACGAAACCAACCAGCGGTGAGATCTTGCTAGGTGGGAATCCGATTAAAAAACCAGGGAAGGATCGGGGGATGGTTTTTCAAGAGGCAGCCCTTTTTCCTTGGATGACGGTCGAAGAAAATGTAATGTTCCCGCTTCGGAAGGAAATGAGGAAAAGTGAAGCAAGGGAAGTTGCCCATCAGTATTTACAAATGGTTCAGCTTAGCAACTATACAAAACATTCCCCTCATGAGTTATCAGGCGGGATGCAGCAACGGGTCTCCATCGCCAGGGCACTCTCGATGAATCCTAAGGTATTGCTGATGGATGAACCGTTTGGTGCTCTGGATGAACAGACACGCGCAAGACTTCATTATGAATTAGAGAAAATCTGGATTGAAACAAAAAAGACGATTCTTTTTGTCACCCATAGTATTAGTGAGTCTATTAAGCTATCAGACAGAATCATTGTCATGGGAACGCGGCCAGGTGTTGTTCTTGAAGATATCGAGGTGAAGGTTCCAAGACCGCGGGGGGAGCACCCGCAAGCAGTGGTTGAATTAGAAGAGAAAATCAATGGTTTATTAAAAACGGAGATTGATAAAGTGATAAAAGAGGAACTGGCATATGCAGCGAACAATTAAACGAATTATTTTCTTTGGACTATTAATTATCATTTGGCAGGCAGCTGTGAAAATATTGAATGTTTCGCCAGCGCTTATGCCTGCACCGACTGACGTAGTGAAAGCACTAACTACAGGTTTTGAAGATAAAACCCTAATTTACGATATTCTTGCCAGTTTTCGAAGATTAGCGATTGGTTTACTTATTGCCATTATCATTGGCTTCTGTTTAGGAATCCTGCTGGCAAAAAATAAAACAGCGGATGAAACATTGGGCACGTTGATCTTAGCACTGCAGAGTGTACCAAGTATTGTCTGGCTGCCAATTGCCATTATGTGGTTTGGCCTAAATGAAAGCTCTGTTATTTTTATCGTGATTCTGGGGGCAACACTTGTTATTACCATCAATATGCGGATTGGGATTAAGAATGTCCCGCCGCTTTATATCAGGGCGGCGCAAACGATGGGGTCTGGGGGAATCGATCTGTTTGCAAAAGTCATTCTCCCTGCATCCGTTCCATATGCTGTTACCGGGATACGACTGGGCTGGGCCTTCGCCTGGCGCGCGCTGATGGCAGGTGAAATTTTGAGTACCGGGCCGGGGTTGGGTTATACGCTCAAGTACGCATCCGATTTTGGAAATATGAGTATGGTCATCGGAATTATGATTATTATCGGCGTCATTGGTACGATTGTAGATATCATTTTCTTCCAGAGAATCGAACAAAATGTCATTCGTCGTTGGGGTTTAGAAACAAGTAAATAAGGGGGAGAAATAAGATGAAGACAAAAATCATCGGTATGTCATTTTTACTTAGTTTAGGATTATTAGCTGGCTGTGATTCAAACGCATCGAGCGGAGGTGCTGGTTCCGAAAAGGTCGTAATTGGCTATTTTCCAAATATCGATCATGCACCGGCAATGGTAGCGAGAGAAAAAGGGTATTATGAAAAGGAATTAGGTAAAAACGTGAAATTGGAATATAAAACGTTTCCTGATGGCGGCGCCTTTATGACCGCATTAAAAACAGGTGATATTGATGCAGGGTTGGTAGGTCCAGGACCTGTAATGAATAACTTTACAAACGGTGCAGATGTTAAAATTATCGCCGGTGCGTCATCAGGCGGTACAGCAATCGTTGCAAGTAAAAAAAGTGGTATCAATTCTGTTGAGGATTTCCAGGGAAAAACGTTTGTCACACCTGGTATCGGCTGCACCCATGATGTCCAAATGGAAACATTCCTTCAAGACTACGGTATTTCATCGGCTCGAATCGGGGGAACGTTGAAGCATGTAACCGGAAATCCTGCACAATATGCAAGTATGTTTGAATCTGGTAAAGTAGATTTAGCCGCAGTTCCAGAGCCATGGGCATCTCAATTAGTAAAAGAGACAGGCGCGAAAATTATTGTCGACAGCTCCCAAATTTCATACGGAAATACATTACCGAATACTATTTTAGTCGCCAGCGGCAAGAAAATTAAAGCCAACAAAGACGTGATTGCGAAAATTGTCAAGGCACAGAAAGAAGCGATTGATTTTATTAATAAAAACCCTGATGAAGCAAAGAAAATTACGGTTAATAGTATTAAAGAAATCACCAAGCAAGGGCTTGATCAAGACGTAATGGATACGGCTTGGGGACACATTCACTTTACTGAGGATGTAAATCAGGACGTAATTGAACAATTTGCCAATTCTTCAGTTTACCTGAAATTTTTAAAAGAACTGCCAGAGTTTAACGCATTAATCGATACGCAATTTATTAACTAAAAAAGAGCGAAGGGATACTAGGTGAATTCACTTGGCATCCCTGCTTCTGTTTTGGAATCGAAAGATTTGTCCGTGGTATTTGTCTGTAACTTTTCGAAAAATCTGTTGCTGGTTGCGATTCGCTGATATAATTGAAAATTCGCTGATAAAGTGGATCAATTCGCTGATATAATCGGAAATTCGCTGAAAAACTTACAAAAATCGCCGATAAATCGGGTTTACTAACTCAAATGTGTAATTTTACTCCATAGTAGTGACTTTCTTGGGAAGAGAATTGTGGTTTAATAGCAATAATAAACAGTATACAAGCAAAATGATCAGAAAGGTGAAGGAAATGAAACTTTATAGCTCCATTCTTGATTTAATTGGGAATACCCCAACTGTCAAACTTAATAAAATACCAGACCCACCTGGTGCTGAAGTTTATATGAAACTTGAATCCTTTAACCCCGGGGGAAGCGTGAAGGACCGTGCAGCGGTGAATATGATTGAGCGTGCGGAGGAAACAGGAAAACTGATTCCTGGAAAGAGTACGATTATCGAACCGACATCTGGAAATACGGGTATTGGTATTGCCATGGTAGCTGCCGTGAAGGGCTATCGCTGTATTATTACCATGCCTGACAACGCCACTCAAGAGCGTGTGAAAATCTTAAAGGCTTATGGAGCAGAAGTTCATTTAACTCCAGGGGCACTGCGCATGCAAGGAGCGATTGATGAGGCCAATCGTTTGGCCAGCGAGCTTCAGGATAGTTTTATTCCGATGCAGTTTGAGAATCCGGCCAATGCGGATGCCCACCGTAGAACGACTGCTGTCGAGATTCTGGAAGCTTTTGAAGGAAAGCTGGATGCCTTAGTGGTAACGGCAGGAACTGGCGGCACTGTTACTGGTGTCGGAGAAGAATTAAAGAAATCCATCCCAAATTTAAAAATATATGTGGTCGAGCCATTCGGATCACCGGTCCTATCAGGTGGTAATCCAGGACCCCATAAAATCCCCGGAACAGGTCCAGGCTTTATCCCGAAAATATTAAACCGCGCAATTTTCGATGAAATCCTGCTCATTAAAGATGAAGATGCTGCGGTCATGGCCCGCCAACTTGCAGCACGAGAAGGAATTTTTGTCGGGGCATCTGGTGCATCCACCGCCCACTTTGCTGTTGAAATTGCCAAGGGACTTCCATCTTCGGCCAGGGTTTTATGTTTGGCTCCGGATACAGGAGAACGATATCTATCTTCTGACTTGTTTCCGGGATAAAGTAATCTGTGATTTTTATTAGAAGAATGGAATCTTCTAATTTTTCCGGAGGAATGGGCTCCAATAAGCCGGATTTGGGCTTCACACTATCGTTAATAACCCCGATTATAGTCATAAAAAGAAGCTTCCAAGTTGGATGTTTCTTTTTATGACTGTTTTTTTTGAAATGGTAGTTGTGCTTGCACTTAAATTTCAATAATAATCGGAAGAATCATCGGCCTTCTTTTCGTTCTTGTAAATAAATATTGGCCTACCGATTTTTTAATATTTTGTTTGACTACATTCCACTGGCGAATATTCTCCGCTTGTAAATCATTAACTGTTTTTTTTACGAGGCGGTTGATCTCTCTGAGGAGATCTTCAGAATCCTTTACGTATACGAAACCGCGAGTAATCGTGTCTGGTCCTTGAATAATTCTGCGCTCCGTTTTACTTAAGGTTAAAACAATCACAAGCATGCCATCCTCAGAAAGTTGTTTTCGGTCTCGTAACACGATTTCGCCTACATCGCCGACGCCCATTCCGTCCACATACGTATCGCCCGACGGAATCCTCCGGGTTTGACGGGCAATGGAGTTTTCGATATCCACAACATCCCCATTTTTTATAATAAACGTATTTCCTGGCTCAACTCCAACTGATTCGGCGAGCAGACGATGGTGGTGAAGCATTCTAAATTCACCATGAACGGGAATAAAATAGGTTGGCTTCATTAAGGTAAGCATGAGCTTCAAATCTTCCTGGTATCCATGCCCGGAAACATGCATGCCTGTTGTGCTTCCTGATCCATATGTTACATTAGCGCCCAGTTGAAATAAGTTGTCGATAATGCGGGAAACATCTTTCTCATTCCCGGGAATAGGGGATGCTGCTAAAATAACAGTGTCGCCAGGGTAAACGGAAATATCCCGATAATTTCCGCTAGCTAGGCGGGCGAGTGCAGCCATTGGCTCTCCCTGACTCCCTGTGCAAAGAATCGCAACTTTTTCAGGTGCTAATTGATCGACTTCATTTGCTTCAATCAGCATCCCCTCCGGGACGATTAAATATCCACGTTCAATCGCTACGGAGACTACATTAACCATACTGCGGCCAAGCAAAGCAAGCTTTCGATTCGTTTTCATACAAGCTTCGACCACTTGCTGAACACGATTCACATTCGACGCAAAAGTCGAAACAAAAATCTTTCCATCAGCTTTCATAAAAGCCTCGTTCATATGGCTGCCGACCATACGCTCAGATGGTGACAGGCCGGAGCGCTCGGCATTGGTACTTTCAGAGATTAAACATAAGACACCTTGCTGACCAATAGCCGCCATTTTATGAATATCCGAATATTGCTCATTTGTAGGTGTTAAATCGAATTTAAAGTCCCCGGTATGAACAATGTTCCCGGCAGGCGTATGAAAGACAATTCCTAAACAATCCGGAATGCTATGGCTTACTTGGAAAAAGGAAACATTCAACTCTCCTAGCTCGAGTTTGGAATCTGAATCAATAGCGATGAGTTTTGTATCCCTAGAAAGCCGGTGCTCCTCTAATTTCAATTCAATTAAACCAAGAGTAAAATGTGTTGCATAAATGGGGACATTTATTTTTCGTAAAAGGTAAGGAATTCCGCCAATATGATCTTCGTGCCCATGTGTCACAATTAAAGCACGAATCTTTTCCTTATTGTCTTCCAAGTATGTAACATCAGGAATAATTAAATCGATTCCTAATAAACTCTCATCTGGAAACTTACCACCACAGTCGATAACGATGAGATCTTCTCCATATTCGACAACATACATATTTTTACCGATTTCATTTATACCGCCTAAAGCAAAAATAGATACTGTATTTTCATTGGTTTTCAATTCCATCCCACCCAATTCCAATTAGATAATGTTAGTATTCCATTTTTGAAATTGTTTATTTAAGGAGGGATTACAAATATAGTTAGTATGAGCTTTTGGGAAAATTCCTAATTTTTGCAAATGCTTAAAAAATTTTTGTATAATTTAATTTAAAAGAAGCGAAGGGAGTGAATAATAATGAGGAGTAATCCAAGAGAATTTTTCATACATGATTTACGTTATTCTGTTAGGTCTGCAACTGAAAAGGATGCAAAAAATTTGTCTGAGCTAAGGGTACAAATCGATGGTGAAACAGAAAATTTAGATCGAGAAAGTGGCGAGGCATACATAGATGAATTAGGTTTTAAACAGATCATTAAAGATGATACAGAAAGTATGAATAACCTATTTTTAGTTGCTGAAGTAAATGAAAGAATTGTAGGTTTTTCAAGGTGTGAAGGGAACAAATTGAAAAGAACTTCTCATAAAGTAGAATTTGGCGTCTGTGTATTAAAAGAATTTTGGGGATACGGTATAGGACAAAATCTTTTAAAAGAATCGATTCATTGGGCGGATTCAAATGGAATTAAGAAAATTACTTTGAATGTACTTGAAACCAATGACAAAGCAATTACGCTTTATCAAAAATATGGTTTTGAAGTGGAGGGAATGTTAAAAAAGGACAAAGTTCTATCTGACGGGAATTACTATAATACTATTTTGATGGGAAGATTTAATGGTTTAGTTCTTAATTGACAGAAATTTGGCAATAAATATTTCAAAAATAAAAGTATATTCTAAATGCTTCTTCCAAGGCCTCTCTAACAGGTACGAACAATATAAACAATAGGATTATTAGAATTGCTGCAAAAAAATAATTCTTCACAATAATTCCCCCTTAAGAAGAATCTATCTTAAGGATAGGATAACTCAAACTTGTTAACTCCACGTTGTTGAGGAGTAAATGTTTTGTAAATTGGTAAATACACAATTCAAAGATATTATGCAAAAAAGCGGTATGAATAGGAGGCAATCAAATGAAAGAAAAATTAGTAAGGGTGGGTACAACATATTTACCTGTAAGGAATGTGGAGAATTCCTCCACATGGTACGTAAACAAATTAGGCGCAGAGTTAAGCTACAAAGATGAAGACAAAGCAATTTTGAATTTTGCCAACCAAAGCATTTTTCTTGTTAAAGCAAAGGAAAATCAAACTTCTAATTTTTATGATATTTACGGAGAAGAGCGTTTTTCGATAACTTTTGAAGTGAATGGATTAGATGCATTAAAAGCTATTCATAGAGAGTTTATAGAAAAAGAGATAAAAGTTGGTGAAATTGAGAACCGGGGACACGCGGGAAGGAACTTTGTTTTTTATGATTTAGATGGAAATAAATTTGATGTATGGAGTGAATTGAGTACGATATTTAAAGAAAAATATCTTGCTTGAAGAAAGATTCGCATAACGAGGAAAATATGATGAAAAAAATAAATGAAATCATTGATTTCTTAATTAATAAAGGTTTGATAATAAATGATGGTCTGGAATTAAAGAGGTTAGGAAGTGGCACAACCAATGGCCTATTATATACTCTTCTTGTAAATAATAGGCCGACCTTTGTAATAAAAATAGACCATCCGAAGATTATTTCTGCTACTGAGGATTTTCTGCTAGCCTATAAGGATATAAAATTGTTTCCCAATGTCCTTTATACAGACGATGACAAAGAATTTATCGCCTACTCGTATATTTCTGGAGAGACCCACTATAATCGAGGATCTAAATTAGAATGGATGACAATTTTAATAAATGAGCTTTTCGATAAATACCAAATGGCTGATAACAACATTCCCTGGGGCAGAGTAAATGGAATACATAGAAACTCATGGTCAGAATTTAATCAAAGTAGCTTAAAGTTTGCCCAAGAGAACATAGGCCATTTCCTGCCAAGTGAGGACCATAAGAGAATAGTGAAATTAGTAAATAAATTGGATGCTTATCATCAGCAAGAAGAGAAATATTATCTACATGGGGATACGGGTGTTCATAATTTTGTATATATGGATCATCAATTAAAAGGAGTTATTGATCCATCACCTTTAATTGGTCCAAAAGTATACGATTTTACGTATGCATTTTGTTCTTCGCCAGATAGTCTAAATTTAAGCACGCTTATGTCATTATTTTCGTTGTGGAATAAGCATGCTTCTTTTACTAAGGAACGGCTTGTGGATGAAGTTTTATTTCAATTATATACACGAATCGGTGTATGTATTAAAGTTCATCCGCATGACTTAAGTGGTTACATGGAAGCATGGAAAGAATGGAGAGAATACCTTCCCGCTGCTTAATATTAAAATCACTGGAGGAATTTGCAATTTATTAAATTCCTGCTTTAAGTTGGAAAGTTCGTAGTACCCTTCCTAGAAAAATTAAATCTATAATGTAGAAGTTGTGTATTAAATTTTTTTCCTATTCCATCTCAACGAGCCATAATATAGAGGCAGAAGGAAGATCCTCCTGCCATCTTTGTTATCCCAATATTCGCAAGGATTCTCGTACAAAGGCCGGTATGTCTTCAGGCTGTCGGCTGGTAACCAGCTGATTCTGGCATACGACTACTTCTTTATCATGTAAATTAGCGCCGGCATTCTTTAAGTCTACATGAATGGACTTATAACCCGCTACATCACGCCCTTCAAGTGTTTCCGCTGTGATTAGCAGCTGGGGGCCGTGGCAAATGGCTAGCACAGGTTTTTTAGCATCCATAAATGCTTTGGCAAAGCGAACAAAACGCTCGTCCGCACGAAGTATATCCGGTGAAAATCCACCAGGAATGAAAAGTGCATCAAAGTCCTCAGGAGAGACATCATCAATGCTTTCATCAATGACGGCCTCACTTTGTCCCTGCTTACCCTTCACTTTTTTTCCCTTTTCCATTTCGATTGCGGCTATCTTATGGCCCTTTTCCTTAAAGGACTTCACAGGCTCTGCAAATTCGGAGTCCTCAAAATAATCGGTTACTAGAACAGCAATTTTTTTGCTCAATGAAAACAACTCCTTATCTATGACTACAGCTTAAAGTACCCTTCTATAAATTGGTTGAAACATTGAGCTATAGGAGAAGAGTGTTAGACAAAAAACTTTTTTCATTTTAAATGAACCTTTTTGCCTTCTCATTTGTATAGGTAGTAAAGAAGGTGGATGGGGGATGTTTAAATGGATACTGGCTGGATTGTTTCTATTATCGTTGCAGGTTGTTTATTGATATTTATTTTAGCAATTTCTATTCCAATGAATCGCAAATATGTTATCCGTGAAAATGGTAAAATCAATTATAAGAAAACGAAGATCTATTTAAGATGGAATGTTTTTGATACACTTACGCTTGGTCTAGCTATATATTCCATTATTTGTGTTCAGGTTCTAAATTTTTTAGTCTCTAGTGGTGAAACGATTAAGAATGTTTTTGTGCAATTCTTTACCAACCAAGCACAAGTATGGACACTTGTTTCAATTATTTACTTAATTTGCAGGGTATCAATGACTTTGAAAGCTATCAAGGAACGCTGGGGCGATGAAATTGAGTGAGCGTGAGGATGAATTGATGACAGCTTATCAAAATGGAGATGACGGGGCGTTAGAAGGCATATACACCCTATTAAAACAGTCCCTTTATTCGTTTATTTTCCGTTATACAAGAGATGAGCAATTAAGCATTGATATCGTTCAAGATACATTTGTTAAACTTCAGCGTTATAAGCATAATTACAATCCAAGGAATGGAAAACTAAAATCATATCTTTTTCAAATTGCCTATCGATTGATGATAACAAAATTAAACCGCCGTAAAAAATGGAGGGGCCTTTTGCCCTTTCTTACTCCGATACAGACCGAAGAATTCCATCATTCAGACAGAATGACGATTCGGGAAGCTATTGCAAAGCTCCCTGAACTACAGCGTGCTGTTATTTTACTTTTTTACTATCACGATATGCCACAAGAAGAAATAGCCAAAATCCTTGAAATTCCGACTGGGACGGTTAAATCAAGATTACACACAGCAATCAACAGATTAAAAGAAGAATTGGAGGGAGACGAAAATGAGTCACGATCCCTTTAAAAAGGACCATCATCTGTGTACAAAGATGGATGAATATCATGTAGAGATACCTGATTTCCCAATGAAATCTAGTAGGTGGGAACGATTCATTAATCTTCTAGCATCACCAGCAAAGGACCCAGTGGATCCATTCATTTCTACAACTGGTGGGGTAATGCTTTTAAAAGTTGCACCAATAATAGGAGCTGCTGCAATCGCTTTAATACAGGCTTTAATTTTTCTATAGGGAGTAACGATAGTTATCGATTTTATGACAACTCTAAAGAAATTCCAACATGAAAAAGCCCGATTTCTCCACTATAATGCTGAGAAATTGGGCTTTTTCGTTACCCCATATTCAATACCGCTTACCAAGTTATGCTAAAATTAGATTGTAATTTGGAGGGATGCTGCTTATGTTTGAAGTTCAATTAAAGGCAATTGAAATGGAGAAAAGAAATTCATTTCTTGACTATCTTCTTTTAGCGGATGAAAGTGAAGAAATCGTTAGAGAGTATATCAATGATGGCGAGATGTTCGCCATGCTCTTTAATGGACAAATCATAGGGGTTGCTCAATTTATTTTCCTTCAGGACGGAATCGTCGAACTTAAAAATATTGCTATTATCGAGGATTACCGCGGAAAGGGAATAGGAAAATTAGTAATTAAAGAGGCTTTCGGTTTATATAAAATGAAGGGATTAAATAAAATGCTTGTCGGTACGGCTAATTCAAGTATTGCTAACTTAGCATTTTATCAAAAGTTGGGGTTTAGGATGGATGAGATTAAAAAGGATTTCTTTAAAAAGTATCCAACACCAATTTATGAGAATGGGATAAGGGCATTGGATATGGTGATGCTTGAGAGAGATTTGTAAACGTACATAGAGTACAAGTTAGAGGTCGATTTGATAAAAGGGGTATTTTAAATGGACAAAATTAAACAACTATCGATTCCAAATGATTCAAGAGTGATTGTGATTTCCGATATTCATGGAGAATTAGCGCTTTTTAAAGCGCTTCTTGAAAAAGTTCTATTTGGAACAGAAGATTACTTGATAATCAATGGTGACCTATGCGAAAAAGGAAGCAACAGTAAGGGCGTAGTCAGTTATGTCATGGAACTTGCGGCAACGAATCCAAAGGTTTATGTGATTGAGGGGAATTGTGAAACCTTAGTTGAAGAGCTTCTAAATGAAAATCCGCAGTTACTGGGCTACCTGCGCGCACGAAAGGACTCCATCTTCCATGAATGGCTGCAGCAAATCGGGGTTGAAATCACCGAAGAGACAACGGTCCAAAATATCAAGGAGTGCCTGACTAAGCATTTTTGCAAAGAAATAGAATGGCTGACCGCATTGCCGACGGCTATTGAAACAGATGAATATATTTTTGTTCATGCAGGGTTGGCCGACATTGAGGACTGGAAACAAACAGATCGGGATTCGGCGGTTTCACTGCCGGCCTTTTTAGAAAAGTCCCACCGCTCCGATAAATATGTGGTTGTCGGGCACTGGCCAGTAGGAAATTATTCTACCAACGTTTTGGAACATAATCCAATCATTCATCATGAGAAAAAAATCATTGCCATTGACGGTGGAAACAACGTAAAAGAAAGCGGACAATTAAATGCCTTAATCATGCAAAGAACGAACAATGAAACTTCCTATTCATTTACCTATGTTGATCATTACCCTACATATAAGGTCGGAGGAGATTTTAAGGCGGATCCAAAGATGTCCGGTTCTATCTCCTATCCATTTTACGAAATTGTCCCGGTTGAAAAAGGCAATCTTTTTACATCATGCAAGCAGCCAGGAACGAATCAACAGCGCTATGTTAAAAATGAATATATTCATAGAAATGAGAATGGGCAATTCTTTGCGAAAACAGATATATCCTGCGCTCAGATTAGTGTAAAGAAAGGCGATGTCGTTTCTCTGCTAGATGATAACTGTTCGGGATACAGCTTGATTAAAAAAGATGGTGCTGTCGGTTGGATAGCAAAAAATCTCATAAGAAGTTGAATATCGGGGGACGCATTTTTTAAAACTCATATTGGTCTAAGTTTTTTAGTTAATGGTTCTCTATTAGTGCAGCTTCCAAAAAAACGTTTCATTCCTCTTATGGGAGGGTAGTTAAAAAAAGACTACTCGTCCAAGGGAGGAATATCGATGAATGAACATGAAAAGCACCTGGTAGGAGTTTACGATACTGAAAATGAGGCCATCCGAGCTGTTGAAGCCTTAAAAAGACAGGGCTATGATGCTAAAGATATTTCTGTCGTTGGGAAAAATGAGAATATGGTAGATGAAATTAAAGATGTCACTGGTACGAAGACTGGAGAAGGCATTGCTGCCGGTGCTGCGACAGGCGGTGCACTTGGCGGACTTGTTGGGTTGTTGGCAGGGGTAGGTGCCCTCGCTATACCAGGCATTGGTCCGTTTATTGCAGCTGGACCGATCGTAGCAACCCTAACCGGTGCTGCTGTTGGTGCGGGAACAGGAGGATTGGCTGGAGCTTTAATTGGAATAGGTATTTCAGAAGAAGAAGCGAATCATTATGAAGACCTTGTTAATGAAGGCAAAATCATCGTCCTTGTTGAACGCCGTGAAAATCGTGTTGGAGTTGACAATTTTGAGACAAGTGCCGACCAAAACCTAAGAGACGAAACCATGCCTGCAAATGATTTAACTAATGATCCGCTTGCTCCAAAAGATCCAGTTGACGTCCGTCTTAACAATCATAGAATTTATTAATATTCAAATGTAAAAGGGCGCCTTACCCCAAAATGAGGTTGGCGCCCTTTTAAATTGGATTATTTTTATCGCAAAGTTTTTAATGCGCCACTCCAAGCGATAACTTGGTCAAGCATTGCATTAACATTAGTTAGATGAAGTTCAGCTGGTTTGAAATCTGTTCCGTTTTCAAAATCTGTAAATAAGGATAAGGTAGGATGTACACGAACATCCGCAATCATTAATTCACCCATAATTCCACGTAAATGTTCAGCTGCGCGAGCTCCGCCAGTTGAACCATAACTTACGATACCTGCTGCTTTGTTGTTCCATGCTTCACGAGCAAAATCAAGTGCGTTTTTTAGTGCTCCTGTAATGCTGTGATTATATTCTTGAGCGATAAATACGAATCCGTCCAAATTAGCAAGCTTTTCATTCCAAGCCGCAATTCCTGGTTCTGTTCCGTCAGTTGTTCCTAAAAATGGAAGATTAAAATCAGCAATGTCTACAATTTCATAATTGGCATCTCCACGTTTGTCAGCTATACCTTTTACCCATTCACCTACTTGTGGGCTAACACGTCCTTGACGTGTGCTTCCTAAGATGATTCCAATATTTAATTTTTCAGTTGTCATAGATTCTTCCTCCTTAATTGATTTCCCAAATAGTTTGTCTAAAAAACCCATGATTCACACCCCAATACTTTTTTTACTTACTTGTTTCTTTCCGAACAATAGGAGCTATTTCTGTAGCTAATAGCTCAATGCCCTCGGCAACCTTTCTAAATGGCAGACCGCCAATATCTATCTGTGCCATGAAACGTTGATGTCCGAAGAGTTCGTACTGCCTGAGGATTTTCTCAATGATCTGTTGTGGACTGCCCACAAACAATGCAGTTTCCTGCCTTGTTAATTGTTCAAAATCTGCTTTAGACATTCTTCTACTAGTCATTCCCCGCTGATGGTTTACATATGACCAATAATTTGAATAATATGGATAAAATTCGTCTTTCGCTTGTTGGGTTGTCTTTGAAATATACCCATGCCCCGTTACACCTACCTTGAGATTTTCGGGATCATGCCCTGCCTCGATGCCAGTTTTACGGTACAAATCAACCAGTGGCTTAAATCGCATTGGGTCGCCGCCAAGTATTGCTAATGCCATTCCAGCACCTAATTTACCAGCACGGGCTGCGCTTTCGGGTGTGCCTCCAACACCGACCCAAATTGGTATCTGATTCTGTAAAGGTCTAGGTGCAATTTCGGCATTCCTTAATGACGGACGAAAATGACCGTCCCATGTAATTCTCCTGTTTTCATTAAGTTTTAAAAATAAATCTATATTTTCCGAGAATAAAGCATCATAGTCATTTATGTCATAACCGAAAAGGGGGAAGGATTCCACGAACGCGCCTCGACCTGCGATAATTTCTGCCCGTCCATCTGAAAGCAAATCTAGGGTAGCAAAGTCTTCAAACAAACGAACTGGATCAACAGTGCTCAACACTGTGGTCGCACTGGTCAGTTTAATTCGTTTGGTTATTTGAGCAATGGCAGCCAAAACAACTGGAACGGCTGAAGTGGCATAATCTAATCGGTGATGTTCACCAACTCCGAACACATCAAGTCCAGCCTCGTCAGCAAGTTTGGCTGCTTCAATTATTTCCTTAATTCTTTGCTGTGCATTAATTGTTTTGCCGGTATGAGGATCCGAACCCATATCTCCAAGTGTATAAAGACCGATTTCTATTCCTTGCTTTTTAAAACCCTCTTCTTTTCGCATTGCAGTATGATCCTCCAGCTAAGATATAAAGTTAAACATAGTATAGAATTAAACTTGCAATAATATGCGATTACCAGAAGGATCCGAGGTCACGAAAGAACCATTTTCTTCAGTGACGGGCGCTCCAATATTCTTTAACTGAGCTATAATTTCATTTCTCTTTTCCTCATTTGGAAGCATCAAAGTATATGATTCAAGTCCAGTACTATTTGGAGAAGGTGAAGGTGCACCTACGCCATTCCAAGTATTTAAACCAATATGGTGATGGTATTTACCATCCGAAATGAAAAGTGCCTGAGCGCCATATCGGTTTACTACTTCAAAACCGAGTCCCTTGATATAAAATTCTTCCGTCTTTTTTAATTCGGATACATGCAAATGGATATGTCCCATAACGGTGCCAGCAGGCAGGCCTTTCCATGATTGCTGATTACCTCCAGCAAGGAGGTCTGCAAAATTCAATGGATCGACTGTCATTGCCACTTCACCGTTTTTCCAATCCCATTCGGAAGGGGCACGATCTATATAGATTTCAATTCCATTTTCATCGGGGTCAGATAAGTAAAGAGCTTCACTCACAAGATGGTCTGACGAACCAAATCGCAAACCAATTTCCACAAAATGGCGCACTATGTTAGCTAAATCAGAGCGTTTAGGCAGAAGAAGTGCATAGTGATATAATCCCGTAGTTCTTCCTTGTTTAGGAACAACGTTATCTGGTTGTTCAATGGATAGTAATACTGTCTTTCCATCCGCAGTTAGGCTTGCGGATCTTTCAGTTTGTTCTAATACCTTAAAGCCGATTACTTGTTGATAAAAAGCTAGTGACCGTTCTAAATTTTGCACCTTTAAGTTAACTTGACCTACGAATGTAATAGGTTCATGATGAAAATTCATTTTAGTTACCTCCCTAATAATTAAGCTTTCTCGGAACGAAACAGTAGGTTATCTAATGCTAAGAAAGATTTTTTTGTTGCAGCAAGATATAGTGAAATTACCATTAATGCTAAATCAAGTTCATAGCCTGCCATTTGATCATTTCCAAGAAATCCTACAGCAAGTTTAACTTTAACAATCGCAACAGCCAAAATAATAACAAATAGAATTGAGATAATCCTTGTTCCCACTCCTAATACAATCGCAATACCGCCAATTAATTCAATGAGAGCTACTACATAGGCTGTAAAGCCTGGAAGACCTAAACTTTCAAAAAATCCTACGGTATTTTCAATGCCGCCTTGAAATTTTGCTAACCCATGTATTAAGAAGGTTGCACCTAAAAATACTCTTAATATTGTTGTAATTACTTCATTTTGTCTTAACATTTACTTAATGCTCCTTTGTTATTTATTTGTTCATAACTAACAAACTGTTTTTTTAAAAACGCAATTTGTTAGTTAGTTACTTTATGTAAGTAAGTATAATATTATAATTAAGTGGAGTCAAGTAAGTTTTTTATAAAAAGTAATTTAATTATTTTTAAATATGTTTATAATAATAGTAAGGAGTTGATTTAAATGGATAAGTCGATTTGTCCTAGATTTGAAAAAGCCATGGGGTTATTGAGCCAAAGGTGGACTGGAATGATTATTTACCAGTTATTATTCGGTCCGCAGCGTTTTTGTACGATTGAATCTTCAGTGGGTGTAAGTGGCAGAGTGCTTTCAGAGAGGTTAAAGGATTTGGAGACCGAGGGGATTGTAAAACGAGATGTTTATCCAGAAACTCCAGTTCGAATTGAATATTCCTTGACGGATAAAGGTTTAGCACTAGAACCTCTAATGAGAGATATAGAAAAATGGTCACAAAACTGGTTGGAAGCATAAAAGGAGCTCCTTTCAATCTAAAGAATTTAGACTTCAAAAGGATACAAATGGGTGAGATAATTACCCGTTGTATCCTTTTTTTTATAGAAGAACGGGCAAAAGATAAAGCATATAATACAGTAAGCAATCAGTTACAATGTCAATGTTGGGAGAGAGAAAGGTGAAGGAAGAATCGACCACTAAACAATCATCTATGGAAATCGGGATTTATACATTAGCTGATTTGTGTTCAGATCCCAAAACCGGGAAAACCATCAGTGCAAAACAACGTGTAACAGAAATCATCGAAGCAGGTAAAATGGCGGATGAGGCTGGGTTGGACGTTTTCGGGGTTGGAGAACATCATCGTCTGGACTATGCAGTTTCAGCACCGCCGGTTGTGTTGTCTGCACTCTCACAAGTCACGCGGCAAATAAAATTGACAAGTGCTACAACGGTATTAAATACTGTTGATCCTGTACGTTTATTCGAAGATTTTGCGACCCTCGATCTCTTATCAAATGGAAGGGCCGAAATCATAGCGGGGAGTGGGGCGTTTTTCGAATCTTTCCCGCTGTTTGGCTATGACGTAAAATATTATGATGAATTGTTTGAAGAACATATTGAACTTTTTCTGAAGCTGAATGCAGATGAGAGGATTAACTGGAATGGCCATTTTCGTTCAAGCTTAAAGGATGCTGAAATTGCACCGCGGCCTGTGCAAAAAAATATTCCCTTATGGGTTGGGGTCGGTGGAACAGCGGAAAGCGCAGCACGAGCGGGGAGATTAGGTACCGGTTTAGCGTTAGCGATACTCGGGGGCGATCCACTTC
Source organism: Neobacillus vireti (assembly GCF_001026695.1). GTDB lineage: Bacteria > Bacillota > Bacilli > Bacillales > Cytobacillaceae > Neobacillus > Neobacillus vireti. The sequence goes on along the minus strand of NZ_LDNB01000010.1, from coordinate 252,878 downwards.
GGTTTAAGCCGCTAGTGGACATTTATCGAGAGGCAGCAAATCAAGCCGGGCACATGCCTGAAGATTTGAAAGTTGGAGTTACCGGACACGCCTTTATTTCGGAGACGACGCAACAGGCTAAGGATGAATTCTTTCCGTATCATGCAAATTATTGGGGAGCCCTTAACAACCAAAGTGGTGGGATGAGTACTCAGATGTCCAGAGCTGATTTTGATCAGTTGTCAGCACCAGGAACGGCTTTATTTGTCGGAAGTTCCCAGCAAATCATTGAAAAAATTCTCCAACAATACGAGCTATTCGGTCATCAGCGGTTTATTGCCCAAATGGATATAGGCGGAATGCCATTTAAAAAAGTGGCGGAGAACATTGAACGATTAGCAACGGAGGTCGCACCGGTTGTACGGAAGGAAACGAGAAAATGATTGTTGAATCCAGACATTTTCTTTCATTGAAAATATGGAACTGTATCACGATGGCTATTGGCTGATCTTGTAAGCGGAACTCATTATATTTCAATTGTAAGTTTATTAAATTTAAACAAAAAAACGGCAGGGAAACCTCTGCCGTCTTAGCGTTATTTAATAAATCTGTTACCTCTTAAATTCCGATAACGTTCAATGACTGACGAAGACCTTCTAAAGCAAATCCGCCTAAATATTTTAAAGCAAATAATGCGATAATCGGTGAAAAATCAATTGGTCCAAGAGGTGGAATAAACCTCCTAAAGAAGCTTAAATAAGGATCCACTAGTTTGTAAATCCATTCCCCCAGCTTTGACGAGCGAAATTGTGGAAACCATGAACCAAAAATAGCTATTATGATTAGCCAATAATAACCCTCAAATAAATAAATTCCAAGTTGATAAATGTTTGAGCCCAAACTAAATCTCCTGCCTATATGTTTTTTTTACTATTGTACCAAATCTTTATGTGAACCTATACCATATACGTATAAGTCTCTATAAAGTTTCAAATTTCTTATGTTGGCGCTGGGACGAGGGGCAAGTTCCTTGTCCCATCCAAGTTCTTCTATCTAACTTTTGTGCAGGGGCAGGCAGCCTGTCCTTATTTCACTAAGGCTTAACCAAACCATGCTTTTTAATATGATACTGTAAGCTTTGCCTGGTGATTCCTAGTGTTTTGGCGGCTTTAGAGATGTTCCAGGATGTTTCGTCTAAAGTTTTATGGATATAATGCTCTTGTGAGTTGGAGAAAATCGATTTTAATGGATTTCGTTTTAGTTCTTTTTGTTTACTAAGATGTGCGGACTGAACTGAAAGTATCTTTTTCTTCATGTAGGCAGGTAGATGCTCTACATCAATGGACTCATCCGATTCTTTTGCACGAATGATCAAATTTTCGATTAAATGCTCGAGTTCCCGCGTGTTGCCGGGCCAATGGTATTGCAGAAGCAAGGAGAGCAATGCCTTAGAAAGCTCTGGAACCAATTTGTTAAACTTTCTTCGATATTTGTCGAGAAAGTAATGAATGAAAAAGTGAATATCTTCTGTTCGTTCCCGTAATGGAGTAATATAAAGGCTAGTGTGGGCAAGTCTGTAAAACAAGTCGAGGCGCATTTTTTCCTCTTCGATTAATTTCTCAGGATCTTCGTTGGATGCACTAATAACAGTACATTCTACCTGAGTCACCTCATTTGAGCCAACCCTTCGGACTAGCCGTTCTTGTAAAACCCGAATTAATTTCGATTGTAAAGTAATCGGCATGGAGTTAATTTCGTCAAGAAAAAGCGTGCCTTTCTTTGCATATTCGAATAGACCCATCTGGTTAGTCGCCCCGGTAAATGCCCCTTTCACGGTCCCGAATAACGTGCTCTCTAGGAGGGTTTCAGGAATTGCGGCACAGTTAATGGCAACGAATGGACTTTCTGCTCTTAAACTGTGGTTATGCATGCTTTGAGCAAATAATTCTTTGCCTGTCCCTGTTTCGCCGACAATTAGGACGTCCGTATTATGTATAGCAATATTTTCAGCTTCATGAATCAAGTTTTTTAATGCGATACTTTTTCCTTTAATATCTTCAAATGAAAAGGTAGTGCCATTTTTGCGAGGCTGATGGTTCGGGTCCTCGTACTCCACCTGCCTTTTTAGTTCCATTGTTTGATGGAGCCAGTTCTTGAGATGAGACTCATTTGTGCTAAGGGAAAAAACGGCAATCGTTTCTCCGTCCTTTTGGATTGGGTAGGTACTATAATTTACATACTTCGGAACACCATTCACTGTTGAGTGGGCCCGATATCTTGAGAAAATTGGTTTTCCGGTCTTAAAAGTATGTTTATGCTCGGAGTATTGCGGGTTATAGTTATAGGCTTCCCACAGTGGTTTTCCGATAATTTCGCTGCTGTCTAAACTCTCTAGTTTTTCCTGTGCCTCATTATAAAGAGCAATCCTTCCATTGTGATCACTCATCATCACGCCTTCCCTAAGGGTATCGATGATTTTTTCGAGGCAATATAATCTAGTTTTCTGATTGGTCGAGAGATTACTAGGATCCTCTATACAAATAACGGTATAGTTCAAATCGGCAGCAAATTTTTTCACTTCAATATTTAGTTTTTTATCGTTAAAAGTAATAGGAAATGTTCCATTTTCGATAAACTTTTCTCCAGTGCGTGGGAGAATTTCTAGTAAATTATCTCCATTGCTGATATCTAAATGAATATCTCCATGAACGTCATGCCAAAGTATTTCAAATTTTTCATTTAAGACAATCACTCCATCAACAAAACTTCGTATCATTGTTCCAATAGATGCTGGGTACAAGGTGTATGCCCCCTTTTCGTTGTATATTCAGAATATAACACTTATTTGTAAAATTTAAAATAGTCTGCATGCAAGTTCCGTCTGCTCTCCTAGAAATGCAATTGGTCAAGATGCTGACGAAGGGTTTTCTATTATCTCTATCGATCAATATGCAAATTCCATCTGCGTTTTTTATGGATCTATTCCGTCGCCAAATAACCCCCGGTGGGAAACAGCCTTGACTATTCCCGGTGTTTTGTACGAATAGGAAAAATGGCATGAAACTTGCAATATATGAAAAAAAGAACTTGTATTATATTTTTTATCAAAATGAAGAGGGCGAGTGATGTACATTGAAAAAACGTAGTTTCTTTCTTGCTGGCTTATTAGGGATCTCCTTGTTTGTAACTGGATGTGCCAGTGATAAATCCTCTGGTTCAACCAAAAGTAAGGATTCAATTAAACTTGGCTGGGTAGGTCCTTTAACGGGTCCTACATCGACCGATGGGACGCTTAGCCGAAATGCTGCCCAGCTTGCCATCGAACAGATTAATAAAGAGGGTGGAGTTAACGGAAAAAAGGTGGAACTTGTCACGGAAGATGATCAAGGGAAACCGGAAGAAGCATTGAAAGCAGTCCAAAAGTTGATCAATAGTGATAAAGTGGCAGGGATTGTCGGCGGTGGATACAGCGGGCCGATGAAAACGGTTACACCGAAGGTTCAATCCGCAAAAGTGCCGATGGTGGTCGCGTATGCGGTTCATCCTGACATTACTAAAGGCGGAGACTATGTAAATCGTGTCATTTATACAGCTGATATTCAAGGAAAAGCGATGGCTGATTATGCAGTAAATGATTTGAAGAAGAAAAACATTGCTGTCTTGTATGTTGATATTGATTATGGAATTTCCATTTATAGCGCCTTTAAAGATGAAGCGAAAAAACTTGGAGCAAACGTCGTGATTGAGAAACCATTTAAAATGGGGGATAAAGATTTCAGCTCCATTTTAACAGCGGTTAAAGCGTCTAAACCAGATGCCTTGTACGTGGTTGGTTACTATAATGAAGCGGCAGGAATTGTCACACAGTCAAAGGAGTTGGGGATCGATGCACAGTTCTTGGGCGTGGATGGTTTTGACTCACCTAAATTCCTAGAATTGGGTAAAGAAAATACGCAAGCGGCCACATTTACCACTTCATTCTTTGCTACAGACACAAGAGAGGTTGTCCAGCATTTTGTTAAGGCATGGCATGAAAAATATAAAGATAGTGAACCCGACATGCTCTCGTCTCAAAGTTATGATGCAACCGAAGTGATGTTAGAAGCGATGAAAAAGGCAGGGACCGATCGAGAAAAATTGGCAAAAGCAATCAGTGAAACGAAAGATTTCGAAGGTACTTCCGGGAAAATTTCATTTAACGCTCATCATGAGGTAGTAAAACCAGTCATCTTTATGACGGTTAAGGACGGAAAGTTCCAATACGTCAAATCTTTAAATTATTAAAGCTTAAAAGACTTGAGAGGCAGGAGGGGAGAAAACCTCTCCTCTTTGCATTTATTTTCTTCGCTGTGTTAAAGCACATTGTTGATTTTGAGCACAATGTTGATTGGACGTGGATACAGCGAGACTCCTGCGGGAGCAGCGGGACAGGTGAGACCCCGCAGGCGCTTAAGCGCCGAGGAGGCTCACCGCCCGCCCCGCGAACCGCTCGCGCCTGGAACGGAAATCAACATTCACTTTTAACATAGCTATTTTTTACAAGAAAGGATGAACGAAATGTTAGCACAACAGTTGATTAATGGGTTGGCGATTGGTTTTGTCTATATCCTCGTTTCCGTTGGTTTAACGATGGTGTATGGGGTTTTGAAATTATTACATTTTGCCCATGGAGTTATTTACATGGTCGGTGCTTTTTCGGCGATGTTGGGAATGATTTATTTTCATTTACCTTTTCCGCTTGCATTGCTTTTAGCAATGGCAGTATCCGCCGTCATTGGGATGGGCATTGAACGCTTTGCTTATCGGCCGCTGCGAGGCGGACACCCGATTACAACGTTAATTAGCGGCGTCGGTGTTGCCATCCTTCTTGAGAATTTTTTTCAAGTAATCTTTACATCCGATACGCTGTCATTCCCAGAAACGGGCATTGAAAATACCATCTATCATCTGACGCAATCCGTTTCGATTACCAATTATAAGTTTTATATTGTCATAGCAGGAGTCATTGGGCTCGGCCTTCTCTACGCCTTTCTTAAATTTACGAAAATGGGAATAGCGATTCAGGCTGTCGCCCAGGATATGCGGGCTGCCTCCTTAATGGGAGTTAATGTCAACAGGGTAGTATCTGTGACATTTATGATTGGATCTGCACTGGCTGCTGCTGCAGGTGTTCTTGTTGCCCTTAATTACAATTCCTTGTTTCCGAGCATGGGCTCGATTCCCGGATTAAAAGCATTTTGTGTGGTCGTTCTGGGGGGATTAGGATCAATCGGTGGCACAGTCGTAGGCGGTCTCATCCTTGGGTTGGTTGAAACAATGAGCGATGGCTATTTATCTGGAATGGTCATTGATAAAGATGCGATTGCTTTTGTAATTCTAATCGTCATTTTGTTAATCAAACCATCGGGATTATTTGGAAAAAAGGTCGAGAAAGTGTAGGTGATGGTGTTGGAAGCGTTATTTAATCCATATTACGTTGATATTGTTGTCTTTTTAATTATCTATATTTTGCTCGGTTTAGGCTTAAATTTAATTACAGGCTATGCTGGTCAAGTTTCACTCGGTCATGCAGCTTTCTTTGGAATCGGAGCATATTCATCTGCCATTTTATCTGTTAAGGCCGATTTAAATCCATGGCTCGCTATCACGCTGGCAATTGTTATTACCTTTGTTATTAGTGCAATTCTGGGGTTGCCGAGTCTTAGGGTGCGCGAAGACTTTTTGGCCATTACCACTTTAGGGATGGGGCTAATCATCCAGTCATTTTTTAAAAATTCATCGATTACCGGCGGGGCATATGGGATTGATTCCATTCCCACTCCATCCTTGTTCGGCATGAAGCTCGAGAATATGAGTTATTTAATCTTTCTACTTATCGTCATGCTGATTGGCATTTATGCTGTGAGAAGAATGACGCAATCCCGTATTGGGCGTGCCTGGATGGTTATTAGGGAGGATGACATTGTCGCCCAATCGATGGGAATTAATACAACTTATTATAAGGTGTTAGTGTTTGCCATCGGTGGTGCATATGCGGGAGCAGCAGGTGCCCTGTTTGCACATAAAGTTTCATTTATCAGTTCGGACTCCTTTGGCTTCGCAGTTTCGGCCACACTCTTGAGCATGGTCGTGATTGGCGGGTTGGGCAGTATCCGCGGTACGCTATTTGGCGTAAGTGTGCTATATTTATTACCTGAATTTTTCCGGCTATTTCAATTTACGTTTATTGATATGAATTATCTTGATATGTATAAAATGATGATTTATGGCTTGCTAATGGTGCTGATGATGCGCTACCGTCCAAATGGGATTTTTGGTAAAAAGGGTGCAAAGAAAGTTATGACGAAGCGATTGCACAAGAAGAAGGCTGTCAAGGGTGGTGAACATATTGCTTAAAATCGAGGGAATCAGCAAACGATTTGGCGGGTTAGTCGCGGTTAACCAAGTCAGTCTTGCTGTTAAGGAAGGAGAAATCTTCGGGTTAATTGGACCAAATGGGGCGGGGAAGACGACATTCTTCAATATGTTAACAGGGATTTACAAGCCCAATGAAGGAACCATTGTATTTGAACAGCAACAAGTGCAGGGAGTAAAGCCGTTTCGGATTGCTAAATTGGGGATTTCCCGGACCTTCCAGAATATCCGTTTACTTAAGGATGAGTCGGTTCTTGAAAATGTAATGGTTGGGATGTTTGGCAAGACACATACTGGACTTTGGTCTGCGATTTTGGGGCTCGGGTCTGCGAAAAAAGAAGAGGAACTGGTGAAGGAAGAAAGCCGAAAAATATTAGAACTTGTTGGGCTCGCCGGCTTGGAAGATGAACTGGCTGGGAGCCTATCCTATGGAAATCAGCGCCGTGTAGAAATAGCCAGAGCATTAGTTTCCAAGCCGAAGCTTCTTTTACTCGATGAACCGACGGCGGGAATGAATGCGGATGAGACGAATGAAATTGGCGAACTGATCCGGAAGATCAGAAAGAATGGAACGACTGTTATTTTAATCGAGCATAATGTTGGCTGGGTGATGGGGCTCTGCGACCGAATTGCGGTATTCGACCACGGAGAGAAGATTGCTGATGATGAACCGGAGAAGATTATTGCAAACCCTGCCGTGATTGAGGCATATATCGGAAAAGAAGACACGGAAGAGGTGAACAAATTTGCTGCAAATTAAAAATCTTAACGTTTCTTACGGAAGCATTCATGCGGTCCGGAATCTGTCATTGGAAGTTCAGGAAGGCGAGGCTGTTGCTTTAATTGGGGCAAACGGTGCCGGAAAAACAACAACGGTAAATGCCATTTCCGGAACAATCCCCTCTAAAGGGTCGATCATTTATCAAGGAAAAGAGCTGAATGGGCTCGCCGCCCATAAGGTTGTTAAAGAAGGCATTGTGATGGTACCGGAGGGAAGACGGATTTTTCCAAAATTATCGGTCGTCAATAATTTAATAATGGGAGCGTATGCCAGAAAGACATCGAAAAAGGAATTACAGCAGGAAATCGAGAAAATTTTTGTTTTATTTCCACGTTTAGCTGAACGGCGCTCTCAGATGGCTGGTACATTGAGTGGCGGGGAACAGCAGATGCTGGCCGTTGGACGGGCCATGATGGCAAAGCCAAAGCTGCTGATTCTTGACGAGCCGTCGATGGGTTTAGCACCAATTGTTGTTAAAAGTATTTTTTCAACGATTAATCGGATTAAACAAGAGGGATTAACCATTCTGTTAATTGAACAGAATGCGACGATGGCCTTATCAGTAGCGGATCGTGGATATGTTTTAGAGAATGGGGAAATTCGTTTTCATGATACAGCAAAAAATCTGCGTGAACAGGATGTGGTGAAAAAAGCCTATCTCGGGTAGAGCAAACAGCCAAGGTTTTCTATAAAATATATGAATTTATACCATTTCGACTTCGAGAATTGTCCAGCTCCAGCGCCCTAGCGGCTAGTGTCCTTCGCGCTCTACCCTACGATAAGTCAAGCACGAATGCGTTAACGCTCTTCGTGTTTACTTTATCTTAGTTGGAGCGCTACAGGCCTGTCGTGAGCTGAACAGGGCGCTTGCGCTTTTAAAATAAAATCCGATTCGCTAATAAATTGAAATATTCGCTAATAGGTGGTCCAGATACGCTAATATACCATCTAGATTCGCTAATAAACTCCTGAAATTCGCTAATAAAAAAATCAGAAATAAATTCTTAACAATTTTTGCTGAAATTCAGAAGGATTTTCTCCCGCATTTGTTTTCCGAAGATTTTTCAATGGTAAATTTCAATTCGCTAATAAATCCTTAAATTCGCTAATAAACATGGCAGATTCGCTAATAAACTAGTAAGAATCGCTAATAAACTCTCGAAATTCGCTAATAAAAAAATTGAAGGAGTATAATTGGTTGCTTTTCTACGAGAAAAACAGGTTTTTCAGACGGACAAGTCTCTTCTAATTAGATTTTTTCGCCAATTCGATGTCCGAAATAGATAATCTCCCCCACAATAGGCTGTTTTTTCCCCAAAAGTTACTATATTTAAATCAATTTACGATATTTTTAAAAGATAAGTAAGTTTGACTTCGAGAATTGTCCAGCTCTCTAGCGGCGAGGTGCCTTCGCTCTACGTCTTACGAAAAGTCAACATCTGAACGCTTACGCTCACTGTGTTTCCACTACTTACTTGGAGTGCTCCAGGCCTGTAGTGAGCTGCCAAGAGTACTTGCGCTTTACTTAAAATCTTGGCTGTTGCTATTTGTAGATAGATAAGTGCCCGGTAATGAAAACACGAATTTGCATGCAGAATTTATCTGCAGTAAGAATTTGAAACCGTTTACAACGCTATTGTAATGATTGCGTCAAGGACAGGTAAGAGAGTGCAAAAAACATCTGCAGTTATTTTCAGATCGTTTATCAAAATACTTTTACAAGATGGATGACAGGAACCGAAAAATGTAGTCACAATACGAGTTTTAATAGAAAAATATAAAATTCTAATAATTCAATCGACTTGGCACGGTACTTGCAATATATAAAAATGAGAACACCAACATTACTTTTCATTACAGGAGGAACTATTTATGTCAAAACCAGAGATTTTATATTCCGTCAAAGCACAAAGAGGGCCTGAATTGCGTTGTAAGGGCTGGAGACAAGAGTCAATCTTAAGAATGCTTGAGAATAATATGGAAAATGCTGAGAAGCCAGAAGAACTAATCATTTATGGCGGGATTGGGAAGGCGGCTCGTAACTGGGAGTCCTACCATGCGATAGTGAAATCGTTAAAAGAATTGGAAGATGATGAAACACTAGTTGTTCAATCCGGTATGCCTGTTGCCGTTTTCAAAACACATAAATATGCACCAACGGTTGTTATGGCAACGACAAATATTATGAAAGCGGATTGGCCAACATTTTATGAATTGCAGGATAAGAACTTAACGATGTATGCCAATTATACAGCGGCACCGTGGGAATATATTGGAACGCAAGGTGTAATCCAAGGGACATTTGAAACGTTGTCTGCGATTGCCCGCTTACATTATGATGATTCACTTGTTGGAAAAATCCTCTTAACAGCCGGTGCCGGCGGTATGGGCGGAAATCAGACGAGAGCGATGACAATGCACGGTGGTGTAGCGATCCTATGTGACTCGAATGTGGAAATTATTAAGCGCCGGATTGAGAAGCAATTTATTGATGTTTTAGTAGATTCATTGGATGAAGCGATTGAAATGGCGAAAGAATATGCGGCTGCTGGAAAGCCATTGGGAATTGCCGTTGTCGGGAATGCGGCTGATATTTTTGAAGAAGTGCTGCAGAAAGGATTCCTTCCGGATATTACAACCTCGATGACGCCGGCACATGATCCAATTTCTTATTTGCCAGCAGGATATTCAGTAGCTGAAGCAGAAGAACTACGGGAAACGGCTCGTGAACTCTATTTAGAAAAAGCACGTGGAACGATGATTCGTGAACTAAGAGCACTCATTAAGTTTCTAGACCTTGGGGTTAAATCGTTTGAGTACGGCACGAGTATTCGTAAAGAGTGTATTGATGCAGGAATGCCTGCTGGAGAAGCAAAGCGTCTTCCAGGATTCGTTGCAGAATACATTCGCCCGCTCTTCTGTGAAGGCCGTGGACCTTTCCGTTGGGTGTGTCTATCCGGAGAAGCTGAAGATCTAAGAAAAATTGACGATATGATCTTAGAAAAATTCAGTGACGACCTGCTTGTTACGCGCTGGATCAAGCTTGCTAAAGAGCATATTCCAATTGAAGCATTGCCAGCACGTATTTGTTATATGGGCTTTGGCCAGCGTAAAGCGTTTGCCTTAGAAGTTAACGATATGATCAGACGCGGTGAACTTGCTGGCCCAGTAGCTTTCTCTCGTGACAACCTTGACTCCGGTTCTATCGTGAACCCGACATTTGAATCTGAAAATATGAAGGACGGCGGGGACCTAATTTCCGACTGGCCGGTATTGAATGGTCTTTTGAACGCTGTTGGAATGTGTGATCTAATTGCCCTGCAAGCTAACTATTCAATGGGTGAAGCCGTTCATACTGGGGTTACAATGGTAGCTGATGGAACTGCTGAGTCAGATATGAGGCTTGAAGTCGCGATGACCGTTGACTCTGGAATTGGGGTTATCCGCCATGCTCAGGCAGGCTACGAAACGGCACGAGACGTTGCTAATGGGAAAGGAAAACTGACAAACGAAAGCATCAAGGTTCCGTTATGGTGGTCACCGAAAGCAACATTTGGCCCGAAGGATTTAGAAAAAGAAGATGTGAAGGCTTAACATGAAAAGCGGAAGCGCCCTGGTCAGCGGCGTATGGCCTGGAGCGCTCCAACTGAGATAAAGGAAACACGAAGAGCGGAGCGATTCGATGTTGACTTATCGTAGGGCGGAGAGCGAAGGACACTAGCCGCTAGGGCGCTGGAGCTAGCCAATTCTCAAAGTCGAAATTTATACTTTAATTTCTATTAATAAAAGGTAGAGATCCTATATAATCGGATCTCTGCCATTCCTTTTTGTATATTACCAGTGATTCCACTAATACCTTATGAAAGATACCTTGAAAAAAATCGTATCCCTTGTAAAGGTCCTGCTTTAAATCAATCAATAATTGTTCTATTAGAATTTAAGGGGGCATTCGTTTGGAAAATCCACAGTTACAAGTATCTACTGATATTAAACAAAGTGAACCATCTGGTAATCTACAAAAAAAATTAAAAACACGCCATATTTCGATGATTGCCTTGGGCGGGACAATCGGAACAGGTGTTTTTCTTGGAACCGGACCGGCGATCCACGCGGCAGGTCCGGGGGGCGTTTTAGTTGCCTACAGTATTATTGGCATCATGGTCTATTTTGTGATGACAGGGCTTGGGGAACTCGCAACCTTTATGCCGACAAGCGGCTCGATTAGTACGTATGCCACCCGTTTTATTGATCCTGCTTTGGGCTTTGCATTTGGTTGGAACTACTGGCTGTCATGGGCGATGACACTTGCTGCCGAACTATCAGCCTCTGTACTGTTGATGAAATATTGGTTTCCCGATAGTCCGTCACTGTTATGGAGCGGATTATTTTTAGCTATGCTTTTTCTATTAAATATTTTATCTGTTAAGGGATTTGGCGAAGGAGAGTACTGGTTTTCGTTTATTAAAGTCGCAACCATTATTATCTTCATCGTTGTTGGAATCTTGATGATTTTTGGAGTTATGAACGGCAGCCATCCAGTTGGATTTAAGAATTTCACTGTTGGCGATGCTCCATTTGTTGGCGGATTTCTCGGTACATTAGGGATTTTTCTCGTTGCCGGTTTCTCTTTCTCAGGAACTGAATGTATTGGTGTTGCAGCGGGTGAAACGGAGAATCCTGTCAAGAATATACCTCGTGCGATTCGCAGTGTTTTTTGGCGCATTCTTCTATTCTATGTTTTAGCGATACTCGTCATTTCATTTCTCGTTCCTTACACAAATGAAAGCCTGCAGAGCTCATCTGTTTTAACCAGCCCCTTTACAATTGTTTTTCAACGAGCTGGCTTTGCTTTAGCTGCTTCCGTTATGAATGCCGTCATTCTAACAGCTGTATTATCTGCTGGGAACAGCTGCCTCTATGTAACTAGTCGAATTATGTATGCAATGGCGAAAGACGGACAAGCACCGCGTATCTTTACAAAGGTTACTAAAAGTGGTGTTCCGGTAGCAGCCCTAGTTGCAACCACTTTGATCGGCATGCTTGCCTTTTTAGCCTCTTTTGTTGGTGATGGAACAATCTATCTTTGGTTGATGAACTCTGTCGGGGTGACCACTTTTATATTTTGGCTGGGTATTGCTTTAAGTCATTATCGATTCCGAAAAGCATACGTTGCACAAGGTAACTCCATAAGCGACCTTCCGTATCGAGCCAAATGGTATCCTTTTGGACCTATCTTTGCTTTTGTTATCTGTTTTGTCATTCTATTAGCACAGGACTATCAAGGCTTCACATCAGGCCATATCGATTGGCAAGGTGTATTCGCTGCCTATCTAGGAATACCAGTTTTTCTTGTATTTTGGCTAGGTTATAAATTTATAAAGAAAACAAAAGTCATTCCTTTGCAAGAATGTAAGATTGATGTCAAAGAGTTTCATCAGTAAGAAATAGAAGTTTACCTATAAAACAGTCACAACTTGAGGGAGGGCGTACACCTATGTTTGAAGATAGTCGAAGCATAAAACCTGATTTAATCATTCGTAATGCGGCAGAAGTAATCACCTGCACAGGGGATAGCATGGAGGAAATCGGATTATTGACAAATGCAGCGATTGCCATAAAGGACGGTAGAATTGTTGGAGTGTGTTCCAATGAAGAGATCGAGCTGAGATTTAACTCTGATGAAGCCGTTTCCATCGATGCTTCCGGAAAAGTCGTGGCGCCAGGTTTTGTCGATTCCCACACACATTTGGTATTTTATGGCACAAGGGTCGAGGAATACGCGGCAAAGCTGACTGGAAAAAATAATCCTGAACAATTAAAAAAACTAGGCATTGCTACCGGCCCAAACCGAACGGTTGAGTTAACAAGAAATCGACCAGAAGAAGAGTTACTAGAGCAATCAAAGAAACGCCTCTTGACCATGCTGGAACATGGGATTACCACTGTCGAAAGCAAAAGCGGTTATGGGTTAACGACTGAAAGTGAAATCAAAATTTTAGAAGTTAGCAGAAGATTAAATGAAGAAACACCGCTTGATGTATTCAATACATTTTTAGGTGCCCATGGGTTCCCGGAAAATGTAACAAAGGCTGAGTATCTTGATGTGATTATCAATGAAATGATTCCGCAAGTAGGAGAACGGGGATTGGCGGAATTTTGCGATGTTTGGTGTGATGAGGGCTATTTTACAGCGGAAGAATCAGAATTAATTCTAAAAGCTGGTTTGCAGTATGGAATGAAACCAAAAATTCATGCAGATGCCTACTCCTATATTGGCGGTACGGACCTCGCGGCTGAGATGAAAATGGTGTCAGTAGACCATTTAAACTATACACCAGTAGAAGTTATGGAAAAGCTTGCAGAAGCAAAAGTAACGGGAGTGTTAATGCCTTCCCTAGATTTTGCAGTGAGTCATAAACGCCCATTTGAGGCACGAAAAATGCTTGATTTAGGCATGAATATCGCCCTGGCAACCGATCTGTGTCCGGCAAGCTATACCCAATCGATGCAATTTGTCATTGCACTTGCTTGCAAACTTTATCAATTCTCCGTTGAAGAAGCAATTAAGGCGGCTACTTATGGGGGAGCGAGGGCGCTTGACCTTGATGATCGGGGAGTCATACAGGAAGGAAAACTAGCAGACTTGCAAATTTGGGATGTCCCTACTTATAAGCATATTGCCTATGAGCTTGGAACGAACATTGTTGAAACAGTGATTAAAAATGGCAAGGTAGTTGTGAATCGCTAGAAAAATAGAATTGCAGGAGGGAATGAACTTGAAAACCAATCAAGTATCAAATGCAGCAGACCATGTAAATGCGGAACGGTTACAAGCGTTATTTCTTGAACTGGCAAAATTAAATGCACCAAGCGGGAAAGAAAGCTTAGTGGCGGATTATTTGAAAAAAGTCCTGCCTGAGCTGGGCTTTACATTGGAATTTGATGAGGCACATAAAAATTTCAACGGTGAAGTTGGCAACCTAATTGCCTGGCGTGAGGGAACAGATCCTCAGGTCCCGCCGTTATTTTTCTCAACACATATGGATACTGTATTGCCAACAGAAGGGCTGAAGCCTGTTATTAAGGACGGCGTGATTTATTCAGATGGCACGACGATTTTAGGAGCGGATGACCGTGCTGCCTTAGCTGCTTATTTGGAAGCTATCCGAGCCATCATTGAAAGCGGGGTACCGCATGGACCGATCGAATTAATTCTAACTGTTAATGAACAGCCGGGTCTTGTTGGTGCTACCTATTTGGATTACAGCAAGACAAAAAGTAAAACCGGTTATATTTTTGATAGCAGCGGGGATGTCGGTCAAATTATTCTTAAAGGTCCATACAGCAGCCGTATCTGGATGGAAGTCCAAGGAAATGCTGCTCACATTGCGCTAAATGCTGAAGAAGGTAATAGTGCTATTCTCCTTGCCGCAGAAGGTTTATCAAACATGAGGCTGGGGGGAATTGACGAAGAAACGCTTGCCAATATTGGAATCATTAAGGGTGGAGAGCTAACCTCCATCATTCCTGGAAGTGTCACCATTGCCGGGGAAGTACGCAGTTTTTCTAAAGAAAAGTTAGACGCACAGTTGAAACATATGGAAGAAGTCATGGAGCAGGCCGCAGGGAAAAATGGCGGAAAAGTTGAGGTAAGAGTTGAGAAGAAATACCTTGGTTTTGATATTGCCAAGGATGATATTTTGGTAAAAACCGCTAATGAAGCGGCCGACACTATTAAGGTGAAACCGTATTTAACCGAAACATTAGGCGGTGCCGACACAAATGTATTAAATGAACATGGGTTGACCTGCTTGACCCTTGGATTAGGATTCCAAAATATTCATTCATTCCGAGAGTGTATCAGCGTTGAAAATCTTATTAACACGGGCAGATTGACCGCGGCATTGATTGAGCAGTGGTATGAAAACCATAAAAATGCTTGATGGAGAAAAGGGAATCAAGCGGCTCTCACAAAATTTGATGTTGAGTCACTATTATTCTATTAAATTCACTATTCTTTTTTGGTGATTATGTGAACTAGATTATAATGATTAAAGACGGAATATTCAGCTAAAGTATGGTAATAGGAGTTGGACATAATGAGCAGCAAGGAATTAGTCGAATTAAAATTGGTAGAATTAGACGGGGTTACATTGGACCGCTATAAAGTACAAAGTGTTGCGGATGGAGAGGCACAAGTAGGGATACCTGAGCAAAACTGGCAGAGGGTGCGAGTAAGCCGCGAACGGGTTGAAAAGCAAATCAATGATGGAAAAGTAGTTTATGGTGTCAATACAGGGTTTGGTAAACTGAGTGATATCGAGATTGACCGCGCAGATAATGCCAAATTACAGCTGAATTTATTGCGTGCCGATGCTGTCGGTGTAGGGGAACCACTTCCGATTCCAGTAGTAAGAGCAATGATGACATTAAGAGCCAACTCACTTGCGAGAGGATTCTCTGGAATTAGAGAAGAAACCTTACAGCTCCTAATTGATATGATTAACAGCGGCGTTCATCCAGTCGTTCCCTGTAAGGGATCGGTCGGGGCAAGCGGCGATTTAGCACCGCTTTCCCATATTGCTATCGTCTTAGTCGGCGAGGGAAAAGCGGAATATAAAGGAGAAATTCTACCAGGTGCTGAAGCGCTAAAACGTGCAGGACTACAACCGGTTTCTTTAGAAGCGAAGGAAGGTCTAGCCCTCATCAATGGAACACAAGCGATGTCGGCTGTTGGTACGATTGCACTTAACGAGGCGGAACGAGTTGGTTTAGCGGCAGATATGGCAGCAAGCTTAACAATGGAAGCACTAAACGGAGTAATCTCCGCGTTTGACAGTGAATTATTAGCTGTCAGGCCTCATCCGGAGCTTGAATTTGTTGCATCGCGGATGAGGAAATGGCTGGAGGGCAGTAAACGGATTACCCGGCAAGGGGAAATCCGCATTCAGGATGCCTACTCCATTCGCTGTATTCCCCAAGTCCATGGCGCATCGTGGCAGGCGTTTAATTATGTGAATGAACGTTTAAGTGTCGAAATGAACTCGACAACGGATAATCCGATTGTTCTCGAAAACGGCGAAATTCTTTCGGGCGGGCACTTCCATGGGCAGCCGATTGCGTTATCGATGGACTTTTTGAAGGTTGCGGCCGCAGAGTGGGCGAATATTTCCGAGCGAAGAACGGAACGGCTCGTCAACCCGCAATTAAGCGGTTTGTCGCCATTCTTAGCGCCTGACCCAGGGTTAGAATGCGGCTTGATGGTTGTCCAGTATGCTGCAGCAGCACTGGTTTCTGAAAACAAAGTACTTGCCCATCCGGCGAGCGTCGACTCCATTCCGACCTCAGCCAACCAAGAGGACCATGTCAGCATGGGGACAATCGCTTCCCGGCAAGCAAGAGAGATTATTCACAATTCAGCAAGAGTCATTGCGATCGAAATGATCTGTGCCTCGCAGGCGATTTACTTGGAACAGGCAGAGAAAGAGCTAGCACCGGCCACAAGAGCTTATTTGGAAAAAATCCGCGCCATCTGCCCGCCGCTAGAAAGTGATCGTGCTATTTCCGATCAAATGGAAGAACTCGCCCAGTTTATCTTAAATGATCAATCATTAGTCGATAATCAATGGCTGCAAAAGGAGCTTTAATTTGAAGGGGAGATCCTGAAGAAGAAGCAGACTCGTCAATGAACCTGGAATCATGCTCAGCCATGCTTCCAGGTTCATTTTTTTAAAATTTAAAGTAAAATCTCCCAATTAGGTCATATTCTTGGAAAAAGATACAAATACTATTTTCGTTTGTATGATTTTATAAGGGAGGTTTATCGATTGGTTAAACAAGTTTCCATCTTTTTAGTGTCCATGCTGCTCGTGGTTGCACAGTTCCTGCCTTTACATGCCAAAGCACAAGGACCTAAAGGGACTGTTCAGCTGCGGTTGCTTGAAACGACCGATATCCATGTTTTCTTAGCGAATTATGATTATTATCAGACAAAACAAGACGACAAGGTTGGTTTGGTGAAAACCGCTACCCTCATCAAACAGGCACGAAATGAAGTGAAAAACTCCATGTTGTTTGATAATGGGGATGAGATTCAAGGGAATCCTTTAGGTGACTATGTAGCAAAAGTAAAGGGATTAAAAAAAGGCGAGGTCCATCCCGTTTATCGCGCCTTTAATCTATTAGGTTACGACGCTACTACAGTGGGCAACCATGAATTTAATTATGGGCTAGACTTTTTAGCCGAAACCCTTAATGATGCCAAAATGCCTGTTGTGAATGCGAATGTCTATAAGGCTGGAACAGAGAAGCCTTATTTTGAACCATATGTCATTTTGAATAAAAAGGTTATCGATAATCGTGGAAAAAAGCAAATGATCAAAGTAGGTGTCATTGGCTTTGTAACGCCACAGATTATGGAATGGGATAAAGCTAATTTAGAAGGGAAAGTGGAGACGAAATCCATTGTGGAATCCGCGAAAAAATATATCCCGATGATGAAAAAGAAGGGGGCAGATGTCATTGTTGCCCTTGCCCATACGGGAATAAGCGGCGAACCTTATCAACCTGGAATGGAGAACGCGGCTTACTATTTAACACAAATAAAAGACATTGATGCCGTTTTGACAGGACACCAACATAACACCTTCCCTGGTCCTATTTATAAAGATTTAGCAAATACGAATCTTGAGAAAGGAACCATCAATGGGAAACCTGTAGTAATGGCGGGAGCATTCGGCAGTCATCTTGGAGTCATTGACCTCCAATTACAAAAGCAGCGTGGAAAGTGGAATGTGGTTGACAGTAAGGCTGCATTAAGACCGATTGTCGATGCAGATGGTAAATCGATTGTGCAAACAGATGAGAAATTAATGAAGGCGATATTACCAAAGCATGAAGGGACGATTAAATATGTTAATCAACCTGTCGGAGAAACGACTGCCCCAATATTTAGCTATTTTGCTCTCATTCAGGATGATCCTTCTGTTCAAATTGTAAATAATGCACAAACTGATTATTTAGTGAACAAATTAAAGGACCCAGCCTACAGTAAATATGCAGGTATTCCTGTTCTTTCAGCAGCAGCGCCATTTAAAGCAGGCGGCCGAAACGGTCCTGATTATTATACAGACATACCTGCAGGAACATTGGCGATAAAAAATGTCGCGGACCTATATTTGTATCCAAATACTCTTCAGGCAAAAATCGTGAATGGCGCACAGCTTAAAGAATGGCTGGAAATGAGTGCTGGGCAATTCAATCAACTGGATCCAACTAAAACGGGTGAGCAGCCATTAATTAATCCGGATTTTCCATCGTTTAATTTTGATGTGATTGATGGTGTGCAGTATCAAATCGATGTGACAAAACCGGCTAAATATGATGGTAACGGAAATGTCATCAATGCAGGGGCAAGTCGAATTGTGAATCTCACCTATCAAGGTAAGCCTGTCGTAGCAGACCAACAGTTTATCGTCGCGACAAATAACTACCGTGCTTCAAGCACCTCTTTCCCTGGAGTCAGTCAGGGTGAAATCGTCTTAAAGGCTCCAGATGAAAATCGGCAAATTGTCACGAACTATATTCAAGCGCAAAAAACGATTAATCCATCTGCTGACCAAAACTGGTCATTTGTAAAATTCAAAGGTACGGTGGTACCGGTGTTTGATTCATCAACGAAGGCACAAAAATACCTTAGTCAGTACCCTAATATTAAATATATTGGACCATCTAGTGGAGGATTTGTAAAATATTCGATTAATTTAACGGAATAACCAGTACTTGAAAGGCTGCCCCAATTAATTTAGGGGCAGCCATTTTAATGTATAATTCAAGTTTCTAACTATTAAAGGAGTTCTGCTTTGTTTCCTGAAGCGGGTTAATAACCATCGGAATATAGTCCGCATAGCTATCAATGTGGAAATCAGCTTCAATGTTTGGATTTTGAAAAGCAACAGTTTTAATCTTTAACTGTCTTGCAGGAATCAAATCCAATTCGCGGTCACCCACAACCAAATCAATATGGTGGCTTTTTAAGACAAATTCATAAGAAGAACGATGAGGTTTTCTCGTGAAACCTTGTTCTTCAACCGATACAATTTCTTTAAAGTATGTGGCTAAATGGAATTTTTCAAGGAGATAAATGGTGGATTCCTTATCTCGATGAGTCACAATAATATTGTTAGCCGCAGCAGCTAAAGCATTCTCTAGGTGATCAAAGGGTCTGCTATACAGCTTCGAGTAGTGATTATGTAAATTTTGGTATTCTATTCTTTTCTCCTCACTAATACCATAGTGTTTAAAGGCGGTTTTGGAATCTTTTTTTAGCCATTTTAACACTTCACTGCGGTCGAGTTCTTTTTGACTCAGGCTTATGAATCCTTCAACAAGTGCCGGATAGGTATCAAATAAGGTTCCATCAAAATCCCACAATATATTCATCAAAATCTCCCCTTCAAAAAAGTTACTCTAAAGATGTTATCATATACAGCTGCAATTGCTAAGTCGGAAGAATGTTAAGAAGATTTATAATTTTTGTAAAATTATTGTGTAATCTAATAAATTCTCCCTTTTGTATGTTATAAAAGGAGTGTGAATAAGTGGTATCAGTTGTGATTACTACGTTAAAAAGAAAGGGTGTTGTTAACTTTGATACATTCCGCAGTCCTTCAACATGATAGTAAACTGAATTCAATCCATCCTATTTTGAAATTTAATGGAACGAGGAAAGTAAAAAATGTCATCTTACTAATCGGAGATGGGATGGGTTTTTCATATACTACTGGTCTTCGCTACTTCAATCATGCGTCTCAAAACGGATTCATGACTCCCACAATATTTGACCAATACTTTGTTGGCTCCCAATCAACCTATTCATTAGACAGTGAAAGTAATATAACAGATTCCGCCGCAGCAGGTACGGCATTAGCGACGGGGTATAAAACCTATAATGGTGCTCTTGGTTTAAACATTGATCAACAAGCTGTGCCGACAGTTTTAGAATATGCGAAATTTCGAGGGAAGTCTACTGGTTTAGTAGGAACAAGTCAGATCAATCACGCAACATTGGCTGCCTTTGCCGCGCATATTGAATCTCGAGAACAATATGATCAAATTGCTGATGACTATCTTGATGAACGATTAGAAGGCAATCTGAAAATTGACGTAATGCTTGGTGGTGGAACATCCTATTTCGTTCGGAATGACCGAAATTTAGTAGAAGAGTTTGTTAAAAATCGTTTTGGCTATGTAAGCAACTTACAAGAGCTTGTTACGAATAAAAACGAGCAGCTGCTTGGTTTATTCGCACCGGTTGAGCTGCCAAAACAAATTGACCGCAATTCGACTGTTCCATCCCTTTCCCAAATGACGAAAGCAGCTCTTCAGCGCTTGCAGCTAAATCCAAATGGTTTTTTTCTGTTAGTAGAAGGAAGTCAAATTGATTGGGCGGGGCATGATAATGATATTGTAGGGGCAATGAGTGAGGTTAAAGACTTTGAAGCAGCCTTTAAAGCGGCGATCCAGTTCGCTTCCGATCGAGAGGATACGATTGTCATTGCGACAGCAGATCACTCAACCGGGGGAATGAGCATTGATCGAAATGATAATTATAAATGGAACCCGAATGTGATTAAATCGATTACCTCGACACCGTTTGTGATTGCCAGACGATTGCATGATACAAAAGATATGACCATATTAAAGCATCATATGCCCTTTTCACTTCATGAAGAGGACTTGAAAACCATCCAATTAACGCTAGACATGGCAGTAGAAGACACAAGGCAAACACTCATTGACATCATCAATCATTATTCCAGTACGGGCTGGACAACAAAAGGGCATACGGGAGAGGATGTTCCCGTTTATGCGTATGGTCTAAATAGACATTTGTTTAGCGGAAGAATGGAAAATAGTGATATTGCAAGGATTCTTTTTCAGATAATGGATTAAAAAGCCGAGGCAAACCTATAAATGAGATGAGAAAAAGAAGTGTACAATGTGTAATTTCTTTATATTTAAATTGTAAAATTATTGTAAAACTTTCCGTGAAAATAAAATAGGCGAACAGTGATTGATACTGTTCGCAAAAATTCATCCGTTTAATGCTAAAAATAATGTTGAACGACATTCGTTTACTAATTCATCATCCTTTTGATCATCCGCATATAAAAGGAGTATGACGTTTGTATAAATTGCTTTGAACCTTGCGATTTTTTTTATTTCAGGTTGAACATCACCATATATTTTGAAAAAATGTTCCCTGCCTTCCGCAGGAAGAAAACTATAAACAATCGATAAATCGATCGCCGGGTGTCCAATATGCGTATCGCCCCAATCAATTACTGCTGAAACTATGCCATCCTCATTTACAAGCATATTGCGAATATGTAAATCACCATGAACGAGTGTTTTGGTTTCATCCTCTAAAGGTTTCTCTACAGATGAAAGAAAGAATTGCAGCGGCTCCACTGCATCCAGATCGATTAAACCTTTTTCCCTGGCTGATTCGATATTTGCTTCCAGCATTGGTTTTCTTTTAGTGATATTGATTCGCCCCAGTTGGTCATAAGGAATTTGGAGCTTTTCTGCATCTATTATCGGAAAATTATGCAGTGTTAGTAAAAATCGAGCCAAAGGTTCTACCGAAGACATTCGCTGTTCGAGTGTCAAATTAGTGGGTGTTTTTCCTAATAAGATAGTGTATCCTCCAAATGGCCACGGATATTGATCTTCTGGAATGCCTTGAAATTGTGGATTTGGAACAGGAATTGGCAGCAAGGGAGCTAACACAGGAAGGAGCCGATTTTCAGTTTGAATTAAGTGTGCTGCCATTTCTCTTCTAGGAAAACGAAAAACGTATCGATTATTTACGAGAAAAACGGAATTATCAAACCCTTCACCCAATACCTTCACTGCTACTGGCTTAAACTCTGGGAATTGGTTCTCAATGATCCTACTCGCTCTTTTTTCCGAAATTACCTGCTCAGGAGACCAAGGCTGACTCATTTCATCCACCACCATTTTAAAACTTCTATTATTATAATATCATCTACATTCTGCCCGAAAGTGTCCTTAAATGAAATCATCGGTAAATAGGCGGACAGTTCATAATTACTGTTCGACCTGTGCACTATTAAACATACCGATTGCGGCCTGATAACATACCAAATAGCATCATTACAATAGAAATCAAGATAAGCGTGATAATTGGAACTGTCCAGATATGGGTTTTATCAAACAAATATCCAATAATAAGGGGACCTACTGCCGCCAGGACATATCCAGTTGATTGTGCCATTCCAGATAACTCAGCAGCCTGATTAGCATTTCGAGCACGAAGGCCGATATAGCTTAGAGCAAGTGGAAAATTTCCACCTAATGCAATCCCAATTAGAATAATACTTGTTATTAATATCGGATAGGACGAGCCTAAAAGTAATCCACCATAACCAATTACAGAGAATAACCCTAACACGAAAGCAACCCATATTTGGGAACGATAACGTCCTGCAAAGACTGGGATGAAGAAACTCGCGGGTAATCCCACAAGCTGGGTAAATGACAGTAGCCAGCCTGCAGTCCCCATCCCTATTCCTCGACTATGTAAAATCTCAGGTAACCAAGAAATCGTTACATAAAATAAAAAGGATTGAAATCCCATAAAGATAGCGATTTGCCAGGCAAGAGGTGTACGCCAGATGTGATAAGAGGTAACACTAACTTTTATTATTCTTTTTTGACCTCCTTGCTTAAATTTGAGTAGAAAAGCCCATACCAAAATAGCGATTACGACCGGTATTCCCCAAACAATTAAAGCTCCCTGCCACCCAATGCTCAAACCAGTTGCTAAAGGGACACTTACTCCTGATGCTAATGATGCAATCAAGCCCATTGAAGTGGAATAAACACTTGTCATAAGACCAAATTTCTGTGGGAATTTATCCTTTACAACCACTGGCAACAGAACATTACCAATCGCTATCCCGGCCCCAATAAAAAGAGTCCCAGTGAAAAGAAAAAACGTCATTGGGATGGAGCGAATCCCTATCCCGATTAAAAGAGCGATCAAACCAACGAGTAACGTCCGCTCATTTGTTAACCGATAGGCGATTTTGGGCACAATAGGCGACATGATGGCAAAAACAATTAAGGGCAAACTCATCAATAAGCCTGCGCTCCAATGTGCTAATCCAACATCTTCCTGAATCATTGCAACTAACGGTCCTACTGATGTAATAGCAGGGCGCAAATTAAATGCGACAAGGACAATCCCTGAAACGAGCAGAAACATATATATCGATTTCGTACGTGTATTCGATTTTTGTAACTCCACAAAAAGAACTCCTCTCATATAAAAAAACCTCTTAAAGTATATCATGGAAAACTATGACAGTCACTGTTTGCCCGATGATACTTTAGCTGCATGCACTTTAAAAAATAGATGGAAAATTTACAATTCTTCACATGCGCTAAACATTCTATTAACCGTAGCTTAATATTTTTGAGTTTTAATGGAGAGGTAATCAAAATTGGGGGAGGAAATGAAAAAATGAAAAAGCGATTGACGGCTGTATTAGCCCTTAGTTTAATGATTCCTGCAGTAACACCTGCGGCTGCGGCAGGGAAGGATATCACGATCAACTCTTTTAAGTTTAACTCAATGAAAGCTCCAGCTACCATTGAAGAAATGGTACAAACCTATACAGGTGCATCCGTGGATGTTACGTATAGTAACGGGGCCACGAAGAATTTCCCACTTACTTATAAACAGTTATACCTTTCAGATGAAAAAATTGTGACAAATAAAGGGGTAAAAATCCCGGCAGGAACCCCTATCGATGTTAAAGGGGATCCCATTATTGATAGAAGTATCCCAGGACAAGAATCCTACTATATTTCTGATGCACCAGATTCTAATAGTTTAATGAATGTGGGCGGGAATCTATTCCTAGTATCCCATTTTGAATACCAAACTCTTGACAGCTCAGGAAAATCAGCTTACGGGGTAGTTCCAGCATCTATGACCTTAACCGCATTAAATCAAGATAAAAAGAATGGCGAATTATCAGTTAAAGAAGCTAAAAAGGTTGATTTTTCCCTCGTAAATGGACTATGGATTCCATGTAATGGTTCTACCTCTCCATGGGGAACCCATTTAGGCTCAGAAGAATATGAGCCAAATGCCCGCCAATTTGAAGCAGAAATTGGGACAGATAAAGATTCAACGAATGTGAAAGGCTTTGCTAAGCTATACTTTGGTGATGAAGCGAAAGGAAATCCATATAACTATGGATGGATTCCTGAAGTGACTGTACAGCCAAATGGTGATACCAGCGTGGTAAAACATTATAGTACTGGCCGTTTTTCACATGAAATGATGCAAGTAATGCCAGATAATCGGACAGCTTTCTTCGGTGATGATGGAAACTATACCGTTACGTTCATGTATGTCGCTGACAAAGAAAAAGACTTATCTGCAGGGACCCTATATGCCGCTAAATTTGGACAAACTAGTACAGAAAATGGCGGAGCAGGTAATCTTGAATGGATCAAGCTTGGTCATGCGACTGACGATGAAGTCAGAGCGATTATTGACAAAGGTACAAAATTCAGTGATATTTTTGAAACAGCCAGCCAGCCAACAGAAGGCTTTACGGCCGTTAAAACCGATTCCAGTGGAGCAAAAGTAGAATATTTAAAAGTAAAGCCAGGGATGGAAAAGGCTGCGGCGTTCTTAGAATCCCGCCGTTACGCAGCCCTAAAAGGGGCAACAGCTGAATTCCGTAAAATGGAAGGTTTGGCAGTAAATGAGAAAGATAAGAAAGTCTACATGGCCATGTCTGAGATCGGAAAAGGGATGCTCGAAGATACAAATAAGGTTGACCCTGTCGATGATATCCGCTTACCACAGATTCTTGCAGGTGGCACCTATGAATTGAACCTAACCGGCGGACAAAAGGATAAGGATGGCAATACTATTGATAGTAACTACGTTGCCTCCGCAATGAAAGCAATTGTTGTCGGTGAGGACTTAGCTGCACCAGATGCATATGGCAATAAAGCTAATCCCGATAAAGTATCTAAACCAGATAACTTAAGCTACTCGGAAAAAATGAGAACCCTATTCATTGGTGAAGATGGCTCGGAGCACACCAATAACTTTGTTTGGGCCTATAACATTGATACAAAAGAATTGTCCCGCGTGTTATCAGTACCAGTGGGAGCAGAAGCAACGGGCTTACGTGTCCTTGATAACTTTAATGGATTCTCTTATATTTTGAGCAACTATCAGCATCCTGGGGATGAACTTCAAAATTTCCAAGGAACGGCAGTTGATAAACAAGCATTAGAGAAGGCAATGGAAGAGGGCATTGGCATCCTGAAAAAAGGCGGTATTGGTTATATCGCTGGCATGCCGCAATTAAATGATCTCCATGTTGGCTGGCATCTTGTTTCTGGTAAATGGTTCTTCTACGATGAAAAAGGTGTGATGCAAACTGGCTGGGTAAAAGTCGGATCGCAATGGTATTTCCTAGATGAGTCGGGTGAAATGAAAACCGGATGGGTGAAAGACGGATCAAAATGGTATTATCATGCGCCATCGGGTGAAATGAAAACCGGCTGGGTGAAAGATGGAGCGAAATGGTACTATCTAGCATCATCAGGTGAAATGAAAACAGGCTGGGTGAAAGACGGATCAAAATGGTACTATCTAGCAACATCAGGTGAAATGAAAACCGGCTGGGTGAAAGATGGAGCGAAATGGTACTATCTAGCATCATCAGGTGAAATGAAAGTAGGCTGGGTGTGGATCAAAANGGCTGGGTGAAAGATGGATCAAAATGGTACTATCTTGCGTCCTCTGGTGAGATGAAGACTGGCTGGGTGAAAGATGGATCAAAATGGTATTATCTTGCATCCTCTGGTGAGATGAAAACAGGCTGGGTCCAAGTGGGACAAAAGTGGTACTATCTATATAACGATGGCAGTATGGCAGCAAACACCACCATCAATGGCTACAAAGTCAATAAGAATGGTGAATGGATTAAGTAATGCCTATATAGTTCAAGAAAGGCGAACAGTGATTTTTGCTGTTCGCCTTTCTATGTTGATTTATTGCTGAAATTTACCGGAAAAGTGCATGTCAGACGCCATTTACGCCACCTTATTGGATGTCTGCCGTCACGGATGATTCAGCGGGTCTCTCGCCATTTTGTAGTTGAGCAATAGTCAAGCCAAAGTCCATTTGTAAATGAGGGTAATCTTTAAATTTAGCCCAGTCGCCGCCCCATTCAAACCCTAAAGTTTTTGCCAATGAAACAACTTCGTTCCAATCTGCCTTTCCATTTTTATTTCCATCATAATCCATATCCCAAATCACGTTTCCAGAAGGGGTCTTTAGCGCAAAATCAATGGCTAGCCCAAAATTGTGGTAGGACTCTCCGCCTTTTGCATACGTAACAATACTTCCCTCAGCCGAACGACCCTTTTCATACAGTCGATTCTGATCGTCCGCACTTCGGAAACCATCGGTAATCACGATGACAATTCCTTTATCCGCTGCTTGTTGGACCAATTGATTGGTCCGTTCCTTCACAATTGGATGAAGCTCAGTTGGTAAAGAATTAGAATGATTTATGTTCCGTTCTGTAAAAGGATTAGATTCCTTAAAAAACAGATTAAAGAATAGGAGAGCGATTAGCACAAGAATAAATAGATAAATGGAACTTCCTATCCGTTTTAGTTTCAACACAACATATTCCTTTCGTATCAAAAATGATTTCACTTTGTAAGACGTAAACAAGAGCTTAATTGTTTCATATTATTGTAAACCATATTTTGGGTGCATCATAGTAGCACAAGACATTAAAAATATGGATAACATTAAAGGAGGGCACTGAAAAAGTCCCTTGAATATTGATTGTGTGTCTAAATTGTCTGTTGATTTCCACTCCAGGCGGCTTCGCTTTCCGCGGGCGTGCCGGTGAGCCTCCTCGGCGCTAGCGCCTGCGGGGTCTCACCAGTCCCGTACTCCCGCAGGAGTCTTCGCCGCCTTCCGCTCCAAACAACAGAGTTCTTTTAATTAGATAGATACCTTTATGAACAAACAGACGACTTTAAAATTCACTTTTGGAATTTTAAAGTCGTCTGTTTAGTTGTGCTTTAGAAATTCTTGAAAAACCGAAGGTTTTTCAGTGCCCTTCATTAAAGAAATATTCCATTTTTACAGAAAATAAACAAAATTAACAAACAGTTATCGTTTGCTTAAAATTTACTTAACAAAATGTAGGTAGAATGGTACATGGTGGAAATTTAACTGAGAAGAGGGGAAGAATGTGAGAGTTGGGAAGGTTAGAAAGAAAGTAAGGAAGTTGTTCGTACTTGCCTGTATGTTCGCGATTATTCTATCAAATCTTAGTTTGGCGGCTCCAAGTAAGCGAATTTATGCAGAAGAAATGCCAAAGGATGAACAAAATGTGGATCCTGCTAAAACAGAAAATAGTCAAAGTGAACCTGTGGATCCAAGTCTACAAGGTCAAGGTCAAGATGAATCAGCTGCATCAGATCAACCCAGTGATAGTCAATATGAATCAAATGACCAAAGTCAATCAGATGACAGTCAAAATACAGAAACTGACAAAAATCAACCAATTGAACCATTAACGGAGGAAACTCATTCAGTAAAAGATGGTTCTGTATCTAGTCCACCACAAGAAGACACATCAGCAAAATCAGGTGAAAATCAAACAGATGACAATGCTGCCTCTCAAGCAATAAACGGAGTTGAAGAAGATTATAATCAGTTTCCTCAGCTGTTGATTACCGAGCTTTCTCCCAATTCTAAAGGATCAGGGACGGATTACTACGAGTATATAGAACTCTATAACAATACCAATCAACCACTTTCTCTAGAGAATTATTCATTTATTTATAAATATACAGACACGGGAGTGGAAAAGCCATTTCTCGTTCCGGCTGTAACGATTGCACCACAGCAGACGATTGTCTACTGGTTTAATAATGGCAACCTTACGTTAGCAGACTTTAATGCGAATTTTGGCCTGAATTTATCGGCTGAGCAGGTAGTAGAGTTTAAAGATGTGTTCCCTGGATTTGCAAACGGCGGGTACCGTGCCCTCGTGATTAAGGATAAGGCTGGGAAAGAGATTGTATCTGCAAGCTATTTAGGCGAGGAAACCGATAACACTGGCGCTGGGATTGAATACAAATATCCGGCATCAGGAACAGCGATGGATAAATATCGCGTGTTGGCAGCGCCGACACCTGGAGCCATTGAAGCGGAGCAGGTTCCGGTAAAACCAGTAAATCTGGATGAAATCCCGAAGGACGAAGAGGCGCCAGTTATTAAACATACACCTGTAACCGATAGTGATGCTTTTTCGCCTATAAAAATAGAAGCAACGGTAACTGACAACATGGCCGTACCATTTGTCACCCTTCATTATAAAATAGGGGAAGAGAAAACTTTTACATCGGTTTCCATGAATGCAAGTAAAGATGATTCAACTAAATACTTTGCCGATATCCCCGGTGTAAATGTAGAGTCCGATATTACATACTATATCGAAGCTTCTGACGGTACTAATAGTTCAAAAACAGAAGAATATCTCATTACTGTAAAGAAATCCACTATGGATTATAATAAACTTCCAGCCTTTTTAGTTACAGAGCTTGTCCCGGATTCTACTAATGTGGGTTCAGCTGATGGCTATGAATTTATTGAAATCTATAACAATACGGATAAAGATGTGAACTTTAAGGATTATAAGATTCAATATCGCTATGGCACCGATCCGGCAACAGACGTTATTTGGGCTTCAATCCCGGATGTTGTGTTGGTTCCTTCTCAAAAAACGCTCGTCTTCTGGATTATTAATGACCAAAACACGGAAAAAACAGTTGCTGATTTTAATGCGAATTATGGATCGAATTTGGTGGAAAACAAAGATATTGTAAAAATTTATAGTGCGGGAATGGCCAATGCATCGACAAGAGGCCTCGTTGTGGCAACCAATACGAAAAAGGAAATCGCAGTTGCCTACTATAATGAAGAAGCAAATGTGCTTGATACCAAGCCGGATAAAGGGATTTTCTATAAATATCCGCTGGATGGGTCGACTAAAATGGCAAAAATCAGTGCTGGTGTGAAAGACGCTACACCGGGAATGGTTGATCCATCCCAGGTTCCGGCACAGCCGGCCCACATTAGCGATGATACCATCAAGCCTGTGATTGAAAACATGACAAAGGTAACGGAAGTGAATCAAAAGGATAACATTCAAATTGTTGCCGATGCTTCTGATGACAGGGAAGTAAAAACAGTACGTTTATTTTATCGTCCTAACCATCAACAGGAATACAACCAGGTCCTGTTAGCGGAAGATTTCGATGATATGATGTATCACCATACGATTTACTCTCCCGAAATCATCGGGAATCAATACGTGGAATATTACTTTGTTGTCTCAGATGGTACAAATGAAGTAACGAGTGAAACATATAAAATCACTATAACGAATGATTTGGACGATTCCAGCTTGCGCTTGAATGTGAAATTGAATGAGATTGTTTCCAAAGAAATGATTCTTAAAGGAACATCTAAATCGGAATCACCGGATCAGGTAAGACTTTTCATTGATGGCTCCGAATTGACCGAAAATACGTACCAATCGTTGGAACATGATGCGTATTTTGCTTTTGAAGCGAGCGGAGTGGATATATTTTTCCAAAATGGGGTTACCATGGGAGATGACATCATCCGAATTTTTGATGATGGCATTACGAACTGGGATACGATCACCGTACCAATTGATGCCGATCGCCTGAAGATTGGAGAAAATGTGATTACCATTCGTTCTGGTAATAAAGCATCACCATTTCAATTAGAGGAATCTAAAGAAAATCGCGATGATTTTGATATTAGAAATGTTCGTTTAGTTTTAGCAGACGGCACGATTTTACGAGACCCTATGAAAAATAACCCCACGAAGGTTTATGATATGGGGGATGACGGAACCTATCGGCCATTTGAAGATTTCAAGTTTACGATTACATCGGATCAAGCTCCTTCCAAGTCCTACAAATGGGATACCACGAAGGCAGCTGAAGGAAAACATGTTGTAAAGGTACAAGACTCCGATGAAGAAGTAACAGTTTCAGTAAACGTCGATAATACTGCACCAGTGATTACAACCAACCTTGAGGATGGGAAGGAATACAAGGGCAAGTTTGACATCCAGGTCGATGTGGCTGATGCCATTGCAGGCGTGCAAACACTTCAAGTCATGCTGGATGATGAGGAAATAACGGTTCCATATGAAACAGCTTCGTCAAAATTGACGCCTGGTGACCATACGCTGACTGTCACAGCCTTTGATAAAGTAGGAAATAAGGCAGAGAAGATTGTTCGTTTTTCAGTTGTGAATGAAAATCCAAACAAGCCTGAGCTGATTTCACCGACAGATAGGAGTTCAACTCCTGTAGATGGAAATCCTACTTTAAAGGTAAAAGTAACCGATCCAACTAACGACGATTTAGACGTTACCTTCTTTAAGGGCTTTAAATATGATGCCAGTCAAACGGATCGTGTAAAGGCATTTAAAAATGCTACAGATACAGAACCGCCAAAAGCAATGGTTCCTGACGGTGAACAAGCCCTTACGGCGGATGATATATCACTTGTTTCAAAGGAGGATCAGCAGTACTTAGTGACGGATTCAGCCACGCAATTTCCTTATCAGCGGTTTGAAGTGGAAGTGGATGGTTCAGTTGACGAAACAGACCTTGTTGTATTGGAGTGGAAGGGGAATTCTCTGCCAGGCAGAAAGGTATCCATGTATGCATGGAATCATAAGCTTGGCAATTGGTCAATGATTCAATATAAAATCGCTGGAGAAGAAGATTTTGAATTGAAAGGGAATGTGGCTGTCAGCGATTTTGTCAAGGATGATAAGATTAACGTGTTAATCCAAGATGAAATCCCTGCAACTTCTGACCAGTATGATTATACATTCGTGTGGATGTCAGACACGCAATATTATTCGGAAAGCTATCCATATATTTATGAGCGGCAAACAAAGTGGATTGCAGAGAAACAAGAGGAGATGAAAATCAAATATGTATTCCATACAGGTGATATTGTCGATAAAGCAGACAAGGAGGACCAATGGCAGGCTGCCGATAAAGCTATGAAAGTGCTTGATGATAACAATATTCCGTATGGAGTCTTAGCTGGAAATCATGACGTAGACCATAAGACGAGTGATTATACACAATATTATAAGTGGTTTGGCGAAGATCGCTTTAAGGACAAGCCATACTACGGTGAATCTTATAAAAATAACCGCGGCCACTATGATTTAATCTCAGCTAATGGAAATGATTTCATTATGCTATACATGGGCTGGGGGGTGGAAGATGAAGATATTAAGTGGATGAATGATGTCTTAAAACAATATCCACACCGTAAGGCAATTTTGAGCTTCCATGAATATCTTCTAGTTTCCGGCAACCGGAGTCCAATTGGCGAGCAGTTATATCAGCAAATAGTGCTGCCAAATAAAAATGTCATTGCAGTTCTTTGCGGTCATTATCATGACTCGGAAACATTGGTTGATGCAATCGATGATGATGGCGATGGGATACCAGACCGCCAAGTTTATCAAATGCTTGGCGATTACCAAGGTGGGCCTGAGGGCGGCCAAGGATACATGAAGCTGCTTCATTTTGATCAAAAAAATAACAAAATTATCGTTAATACGTATTCACCGTATTTAGATAAGTATAATTATTATGACCCAATTGAATTTCCAGAGAAGGATGAACGGAATTTAGAAGTAGACTTGGAGCCGAAGCTAAAACGCGTCGCGACTGACTATTTTACAGTCAATGTTTATACCGATACTGAAATCGGTAAGGCAGAAAACATTCCAAGTGGGTCTATTGCTCAAGCTGAATGGAAAGGATTAGCCGAGAATCAATCGTACTCTTGGTATTCAGTCGCCGAAGATAACTATACCGGAAGAGCTGTCTCTGATATCTGGACATTTACAAAAGGGAAGGATGAAAATCCAAATTCAGATCCAGATCCAGATCCTGTTCCACAAGAACCATCTGATCCTAAAGATGGGCAAGGAAACAATCCTGGGAATAACGATGGTTCTACCGATCAAGGGGACAATCCTGGGAATGACGATGGTTCTAGCGATCAAGGGGACAACCCTGGGAATAACGATGGTTCTACCGATCAAGGGGACAATCCTGAAACTACCGATGGTTCTGTCCCCGGTACATCCAATACGGATGGATCAGGGAAAGGCGGCAATTCAAAAGGAACAAGTCCTGACAAGAAACCAGCAGCTCAAGGCACTCATTTGCCTTCAACCGCGACAAACACATTTAACTTACTTCTTATTGGAATTTTGATCATCACCATTGGTGGAACAATGTGGGTTTTAAGACGGAAATCAACTGGAACCGAGTATTAAAAATAGTAGATGGCGATGCGGAAAAACCGCATCGTCTTTTTAACATATTGGAGAAAATTCCGATTATTATGGAGGGTATTAAAAGATGATGAAGAGCATGTTAAGAATTTATGTAATATCAACAATACATAAACTGCCCCTAAAAATGGAAAGATAAATAAAAATTGGGGGTGGTCCGGAATGAAAAAAAACATCTTAGTCTCATTAATTAAGATTTTCAATAAGGAGCCCCAATTCAACGAACAATCCAATGCGAAAATCATTTATTTAAAAGAGCGGGATATTACCGGGCATTATGACCAAAATTTAGCGACTTTTAAGTCAATTTTTAGTATACCGAAAAATACAGATGTGAAAATCCGTGAATTTACCATTCGTGCACTAAAGCGCCGTGCCTTTATACTATACATCGGCACCATGGTGGACAGCGAAAAAGTTCAGCAGAGCATTTTGAGGCCGCTTATTGAAAACGAACGGCCAACTGGAAAGATACAAGATATTATTTCTTTTCCGGTTGAAAAGACAACCACCAATATTGGTGATATTATCAATAACATCACAAGCGGCATCACCGCGCTTTTTATCGATGGAGATCGTCAATGCTATATATTTGAAACAACACAAGTTCAAGGGCGCAGCATTGAGAAGTCCGATAATGAAGTCATTGTCAGAGGGGCAAAAGAGTCCTTTAACGAAAGGCTCGCAGATAATATTGGGTTAATCCGTAAAAAAATTAAAAATGAAAATTTGATTGTTGAGGGATTGGTGGTTACAAAACGTTCCCGAAACGACATACTGCTTGTTTACGAAAAAGACCTAGTAAATGATGAGTTACTTCAGAAGATCAAAGATCGGATTCATATGATTGATGCAGATAGTGTCATTGATTTAAGTATATTGGAACAATATTTGGAGGAAAGGCCTAGGTCGCTGTTTCCTACGATCCTTAACACGGAACGTCCTGACCGGGCAGTCTCTTTTATTGAAGAAGGCCACATTATTTTGTTAATGTCCAATTCACCAAACTGTCTTGTTCTGCCTGCTACCTTTTGGGCATTGTTTCATTCGCCGGAAGATCATTACCTGCGTACTCCATATGGTAATTTCATTAGGATTTTGCGATTCATTGCATTATTTATCTCTGTTTTTGCGTCATCCTTTTATATTGCAATTACAAACTATCATGTCGGGATGATCCCGCCTGATTTGTTAATGGCATTTGCAGGAACAAGGGAAAGGGTTCCCTTTCCGTCTATAATTGAAATCTTAATGATGGAACTTGCCTTTGAACTGATTCGCGAAGCCGGGCTGCGTGTGCCTTCTCCAATTGGACCAACAATTGGAATTGTAGGAGCCTTAATTCTGGGACAGGCTGCTGTTCAAGCCAATGTCATTAGTCCGATAGTTATTATTGTAATCGCCTTAAGCGGCTTAAGTTCCTTTATTATCAGTGATGTCAGCATGAATTTCGCTATTCGTATATCGCGCTTTTTGTTTATTTTTGCCGCAGGCTTTATGGGTATCTATGGACTAGCTGCTTTGGTTGTGAGCGGACTGTTTTATTTAGTTTCATTAAAATCTTTTGAAGTCCCTTACTTTGCCCCAATGACACCCCGTTTCTTCTCGGCAAAGGACTTAATTATTCGTCATGTGCCCATCAAGGAAAGGTTTCGTCCAGGGTATTTAAAACCAAAAGATATGGTCAAACAAAGAGGGGATTCAAATTGATGAAGCAGCAGCCGGGGAAGCTAGGTATCCGAGAATATGTATCAATTACGGTTTTGATGGTTGGTTCAAAAGCATCAGAAGATACACCATCCCTTTTGTCCATTCAGGTGCAAAACGCAGCTTGGATGATTCCAATCCTATCTGCTGGACTCTTCTTTATCCCGCTCTTTTTATTAATCAAGACGATATCGCTATTTCATGAGAAAGACTTGTTTTCTGTCATTGAAAAATTATTTGGAAAATACATTGGCTTTTTTGTTTGTCTAGTTATTTTTGCCATCAGTTCATTTGGCATTTCAGTTGATTCAAGAACGTATACAAATATCATTAGGGCCTATTATTTTAATACAACTCCTGTATTGGTCCTTTACGGTCTTTTCATGGCGGTTTGTGCCTATGGGGCAAAAAGGGGAATTAGGAATGTGGGGTCCGTTTCTTATCTGCTTATCTTTTATACATTACTCTCCTTGTTTATTGCATTATTATTATGTACTCGAGAAAGTAATATTCAAGCAATCATGCCGATTTGGGGACCTGGGAAATGGGAAGTTTTAAAGGGAAGTTTGAAAAACCTGTCTCTTTATGCTGATTTTTTTCTGCTCACCATGCTTGTTCCTTACTTAAGGTCAAGTAAAGAATTTCGACGAGGCACTTGGATTGCCTATATTTTCACTATTATTTTGACTAGTGCTGCTACGATCGTTTTCGTTTGCATGTTTGATCAATCTTTAGGGGGAATCGGCTATCCGTTCCATTCGGCAATTCGTTATATTTCACTTGGAAGTTATATTCCAAATCTCGAAATCATCTTTTTTGTGATCTGGATTATGGGGGCGTTTATTCGCTTTACAGCCTTTTTGTATATTAGTGCTCTTATGTTTGGTCATCTGTTTAAAATTAAAGATTTCGAATACTTGATTCCACCACTGGCTGCCGTTTATTTATTGATTGGGGCTATACCTGAAACTCCAATTGATGTTAGCCTTGAGTGGAAATCTATTGTTCGAATGACAGCGGGTCCTGTGTTTACTGCCATTTCGCTTATTATCTGGCTGGCTGCTTTGTTAAAAGGAGAATTCAAACATGCAGAAAACAAAAATAGTATGTGAAATTTTGTTGATATTCATCCTTGTTTCTACCTTAACAGGCTGTTGGGATCGTGAAGAGCTTGAGGACCGAGCATATGTAATTGGAATTGGACTCGATCGCTCCAAAGCTAAAGGGAAAATTAAAGTGACCATGCTGCTGGCCAATCCTGAAGTGGGGAGTATGCAGGGCGGCGGCGGTTCAATAGAAAAGCCGCGTGAAATTATTTCATTTGATGCCAATGATTTCGTTACGGCGAAAGTGACAGCAAATGCGATCATCTCTCGAAAGATTAGTTATGATTTATTAAAGATTATGGTGGCTTCTGAAGACCTAGCAAGACAACCCTTGTTTTATAATCTCATTAATGACGCTGCCTATGATAAAGAAATTCGGATGAATGTTTTTTTAGCTGTATCAGAAGAAAAGGCCAGTAAGTATTTTTTAAAGAATCGTCCGAAAATGGAAACAAGGCCACATAAGTACTTCCAATATATGATCGATCATGGAATTGAAAATGGGCTTATTCCTGATTCTACTCTTTTTCGCTTTTTTAAAACGACCGAAAGGGGAACAGACCTTTTTTTGACGATGAACACAACAGCTACCAGAAAGAAGGACACTAAAATGAAAGGGGAGGACGAATACTATGCCGGGCAAGTAAATGCAACAGGGGAATTCGATGATACTCAATTTATCGGGTCGGCAGTATTTAAGAATGGAGTAATGATTGGCAAGTTGACCGGTCAAGAAACAAGTATTGCCAATACTCTTGATGATACAACGAACATTAGTGATTTTTTAGCGGATATCCCTAATCCCTTTCCAGGCAAACGGAAATCATTTGCAATCAGAGTCATGAAAAGAGAACATAATAAAGTGAAAATGGATCTAAAGGGCCCTAGGCCAAAGATTTTTATCACCCTCCCGTTAGAGTTTGAGTTTAAGTCAAACCCATCAATGGTCGACTTTTCTAAGAAAAAGAACCAAGCAATCATAAAAAAAGAAATAGCCCGCCATTTTAAAGAACAATTTGAGGGTTTATTAAAAAAAACACAGAAACAATATAGAGGTGCACCATATCCGTTATCCTTTGATGCCCGAAAATATTTTGGGACTATTCAGGAATATGAAAGATTTAATTGGAACAAATCGTTTCTAAAAGCAGACATTTACGTAAAGCCAGATGTTGAAATTGTCGATTATGGAAGCTTAACAAAGAAGGCGGGTAATTAGGTTGAAATTAGTCACTGTCATTGTGTTGCTAGTTATTTCTATATATACCTTTGGTTTCGCCGTCTCATTATGGAAGGAGAAACAAAAATTCGGGTCGGCAGCGGTTTTTTTTCTTACCCTGGCTATTCTTATTCTTCCATTATTTTCAATTTTTTGATACGAATATTAGGGCTTCTGATTGGCAAAAAGGCGTACAGAATCCTCACTGTCCGCCTTTTCTTTCTTGTAAGGACAAATCAATCAAGAAAGATCCCGTTCGGTAGCTTATCGAGGTTATAAGCTACCGAACCTGTCAAAAAAGAAAACGTTGGGTAGCTTATCGGGCTTATAAGCGACCGAATCCATCAAGAAAGATCCCGTTCGGTAGCTTACCGGGATTATAAGCGACCGAATCCATCAAGAAAGAACCAGTAGGGTAGCTTATCGAGGTTATAAGCGACCGAATCCAGCAGGAAAGAGTCAGTTGGGTAGCTTATCGGGATTATAAGCGACCGAATCCATCAAGAAAAAACCAGTAGGGTAGCTTATCGGTCTTTAAAGAGTAATCTCTGTCGTCTCAATCAGCTTAGAATCATAGTCTAGTAAATCTCATTGGTCAGACGCCCCTTACAGAGAGGTAGTGGGAGTCTGCCCTTTTTTTCCTGCTTTTATCTCCAGTTTTTCACTTAAAAAAGTCGCCCCTAGGACAAGAACACCGCCAATCATTTGAATAAAGGTCATGCTCTCGCTTAAGAATATCGCTGCGATGATGACGGCGGAAATAGGATCGATATAGCTGAGAACAGCGATCGTTTGCCCTTTTAGTTTTTGAAGCGAAGTAAAATATAAAAAATAACCTAACCCTGTATGTACAATCCCTAGGATTAAGATAAAAATAATGGAGGTTGAGTTTATACCGGCCAAATTTAGTTGTCCCTGCCACCATATATAAGGAAACAAGACCAAAGCAGCGGCCATTAATTGTACTAAAGTAGTTTCAAAGCCGGACAAATTTTTGATGAATTTGTTCATTAATATAGCACTTGCATAGAATGCTGCCGCTAAAAGGCCATAGAAAATACCTACTGTATGATTCTGTGAACCGCTTGTACCGCTAGACCCATTATTCACGATTAAAAACAAACCAACCATTGCCATGATGATACAGA
Source organism: Neobacillus vireti (assembly GCF_001026695.1). Taxonomy (GTDB): domain Bacteria; phylum Bacillota; class Bacilli; order Bacillales; family Cytobacillaceae; genus Neobacillus; species Neobacillus vireti. Next base: position 214,995 of record NZ_LDNB01000010.1, on the reverse strand, counting down.
CAATTTTCACACTCGTCAGCTTTTCTTTCAGGAGCCATGGTGCTAACATCATCACAAAGATGGGTGCAAAGTAATAGCTGATCGTGGCATTGGAAATCGTCGTATAGCGGTATGCCTCAAAAAGAAAGATCCAATTAAAGCCAACAGCCGCCCCCGATAACAGCAGTAGAATGGCATTTTCCTTTAAGGCTTTTAAAGATGGCTTATGTTTGACTAGGAAACAAGCAAGAATTAGGAATATACTGCCGATTACTCCTCTTAAAAACGCAATTTCACTTGAAGTCAGATCAATCTTTTTGACAAAAACCCCGATGCTCCCAAATATGAGCATGGCCGTAATGAACCTCATTTTCCCTTTCATTCCCATCCCCCTTTTTTATTCTTAATCCAATCACAAAATGAAAGATTTCTCAACTGGTTTTTATGCTATTCGGCTTTATAGGCGACTGAATCCATCAAAAAAGAGTCCGTTCGGTAGCTTATCGTGTGAAGAAAATGTTAAGAGTTGACCATGGATGGTGATACTGATTGCTTTTTTAACATAAAGTGATGGTAACCATTTGTAAAATTAGGAGCGGACATATGAATCTTTCAAAATTTGTTGATGAACTCCCTGTGCCTGCTGTTTTAAAACCTCGTTATAAAGATCGATTCCATACCTATTATGAAGTGAATATGACACAGTTTAAGCAATCCCTCCATCGTGACTTGCCTGAAACAACAGTATGGGGCTTTGAAGGTGCGTATCCAGGGCCGACGTTTGAGGTGGAAAGCGGTGAAAAAGTTTTTGTAAAGTGGATCAACAACTTGCCTGATAAGCATTTGCTGCCGATCGACCATACAGTTCACGGTGCCCACTTGGGTGTTCCAGAAGTCAGAACGGTCATTCATTTGCACGGTGCAAGTGTTGAGCCGGAAAGCGACGGCTATCCGGAAGCTTGGTTCACGAAAGGGTTTGAGCAAGTAGGACCTCATTTTTCAAAGGAGATCTATCGCTATGATAATTTTATGCCCGCTTGCACTCTCTGGTATCATGATCATGTCATTGGGATTACCAGGCTCAATGTGTATGCTGGATTAGCAGGATTTTATCTGGTAAGAGATCAAAGGGAACGTGAATTAAATTTACCAAGTGGACAATTTGATATTCCGCTAATTATCCAAGATAAATCCTTTCTTCCAGATGGTTCGCTTTCTTATCCGAAACAGCCCAAAAAGCCGGTGAAGGAATTAGATACCTCTATCATTCCTGAATTTTTAGGAGATGCCATCGTGGTGAATGGGAAAGTATGGCCCTATTTCAACGTGGAACCGCGTAAATACCGTTTCCGGCTGTTAAATGGATCGAATACCCGTTTTTACCGACTTAAGCTAGATTCGGAGCAGCTTCTTTACCAAATTGCTACAGATAGCGGCTTAATCGAATATCCGAATGGAATCAAAGAAGTCATTTTGGCGCCTGCAGAGCGGGTAGAAGTGATCATTGATTTCACTAAACTTGAAGGAAAAAGAATCGTTATGACAAATGATGCCCCATTTCCGTTTCCAGATGGCGAGCCAGTAGATTCTAATACGGTTGGAAAAGTGATGGAATTCCGAGTGGTTCTGCCGCTTTCAGGCAATGATACGAGTGTCATTCCGTCTTTCATGGTGCCTTTTCCGAAAAGGAGAGTGCAGACAGCCTCAAAGTTTAGGTTTCTAGCCTTAACATCAAAAATGGATCAGTATGGTCGTGAAGTGATGCTGCTCAATGATCAAGATTGGGATGCCCCGATAACCGAAAACCCAAAATTAGGGCAGACAGAAGTATGGTATCTCCTCAACCTTACAACCGATACACACCCGATCCATCTTCACCTAGTCGATTTCCAAGTTATTGACCGCAGAGCTTTTGACGTTGAAAAATATAAACAGAAGGGAATTCTCGATTACACTGGCCAGGCAATGCCTCCGACTCCACAAGAAAGAGGGCGGAAGGATACCGTCATTGCCTATTCTAATCAGGTTACTCGGATAATTATGAAATTTGGACCTTATACAGGATTGTATGTGTGGCACTGTCATATCTTGGAGCATGAGGATTATGTTATGATGAGACCGTTTTGCGTCATCCCATGATGCCGATTTTGCGATAATTGAATACAAAAAAAGTATAAGAAAGTTAATAAACTTTTCTTATACCGGATAATCGGATGGAGAAAGAATTTTGCTGTTCATCTTTCAGCGAAAGAATTTGTTCGCGCAAATTTAGGCGATAGACACGTCCTTTAATAGTTTGTAAAATACCATTTTTATCATAGTCAATTGTGACAAGTTTTCTTTCAGCCAGTTTTTTTAAAAACATTCAGATTCCTCCCTTCATAAGTAATGGTTCATACAATGACATTGTAAACTGAACATATTAAGAAATAATGAAGTAGTTGTTAAGGATAGATGTTAAAAAGGTAAACATTTTGGAAATCATGAACTCACAAATCATAGAAAGGGTGCGAAAATTTGTTTCGCACCCTTTAAGTTGGTATGTAAACTACGAAATTAGAAGATGAAGGATTTCTCAACTGTTTTTTACTACGAGATGAATGAAGATTTAAAATATTGAGAGTGAGTATATGGTAAAATAAGTTGGATGGAAATGGCATCTTTAGCAGTTCGTTTGAAGTTGTTGTAAAATATCGACATTTTAATGAGGAGCAATTTTATGGAAACTAAAAAGTGGATATTGTCTTTTGGGGTGTTATGGACGATTCTTTTTTCCGGCTTGAGTTTTTATTGGGCAATGGGAGGCATGTTTGGTGTTAGATCCCTTGGAGGATCCATTTATGAAATGGCATTAAACCCACCACCATCGTTTGTAAAAATAGTTTGGATAACTGGATTCATCAAATTGCTCGGAGCCTTATTGCTTATGATGCTGTTAATTAAATGGAGAAAATCTTGGATTCAAACGACACTCTATCTCATAACGAAGATTTGTGGACTATTACTTTTTTTATATGGTTTGTTCAATTTCATAACAATATCCCTGGGTGCAATGGATGTTTTAAACCTTGAATTGGAAAGGTACGCCACCTTTTGGAGGTTAGTCTTTTGGGAGCCTTATTGGATGGTTGGGGGTATACTTTACTTTTTTTCGATTAAAAAAACGAATTAAGAATGGATGGTCAAGTAAATGGCAGTTTGGAGGAATAAAATGCATCAACTAATTTTTAAGAAATTTGAAGCAACAGATTTTCAGGATTACTTCCGACTAGTATCGAATGAACAAGTTATGGCTCAAATTACAGAACGATCAATTCCATTAAAAGAGGCTCAAGTAAACTATCAAAAATTAATAAAACGTAATGAAAAATATGAGCTATATGGCTCATATAAAGTCTACAATAGTGTAACGAATGAATTTATTGGGCTTGGACATTTAACATTAAATGAAAACGAAATTGAAGAAGCTGAAATTGGCTATATGATATTACCTGAATTTTGGGGTAAAGGATATGGTAGTGAAATTGCAAAAAAACTAATTGAATTAGCTAAGCAAACAAAATTGATCATTCTGAAGGCGATTATTGACCCAGAAAATATCCCGTCTAGAAAAATTTTAATAAAGCAAGGATTTACATCAGAGAAGATTTGTAAAATCGAAGGGCTACCTGGTGAAATTTTAAGTAAGTTATTGAACCAACACAAATTCAATATAACTCAGTATAGTCCCAAGTATGCTGAACAGACAGTGGCTATGTGGCGAGATAGTAAGGAACAGGCTATTGGCCAGAAAGAAATTCACAGCTTTGAAAATCACCTATATTTTTTAAATTCTATATTACCTGAACAATTTCAAATAGATTTAGCGTTAATTGATGAACAAGTAGTTGGAATGATTGCCTATAATGAAAGGGAAATAAGCCAGCTTTATATTCATAATGATTATCAAGGAATCGGATTAGGTCAAACATTACTAGACAAAGCAAAAGAACAATCAAGTGGGAGATTAACATTATATACATTTGAAGTAAATGAAAAGGCACAACGATTTTATGAAAAACATGGATTTAACAAGATTGGTTATGGACATGAAAATGAAGAAAATTTATCTGATATTCAATATGAATGGATGTCCAAATAAATAAAGTAATCACGTAATAAAATAAGTATTGGGGCAAGTAATACCTTGAGGCATTAAGAGGTGATCGGTTTGGTGAAAACAGATAAATAGCCTCCAAAAATTCATAAATACAATTTTAGGAGGCTAATAAAATGAAGTTTAATTTAATTGATAGAGAAAATTGGGATAGAGATCAGTATTTCGAGTATTATTTAAATGAAAAGTGTACGTTTAGCATTTCAGCAAATATAGACATCACAGCATTATTAGAACACCTGCGCAACAAGGGGATTAAACTTTACCCGAGCTTTATATATATGGTAAGTAAAATAGTAAATTCTCATCCGGAATTTAGAACCTGTTTTAATGATGAGAGAGTTCTGGGGTATTGGGATCAAATGATTCCTAGTTATACAATTTTCCATGATGATAATAAAACATTCTCTTGCATTTGGACTGAGTTCTCAAATGAATTTTCTGTCTTTTATGAAAACTATCAAGAGGATATAAAGCAATACGCAGATGTTAAGGGTCTTTTTACGAAAGAAAATGAACCTAAAAATTCATTTCCTATATCCAGTATTCCATGGGTTAGTTTTACTGGATTTAACTTAAATATAAATAATGAAGGCGACTTTTTATTACCTATCATTACAGGGGGAAAATATTTTAATCTGGAAGATAGAACTTTGTTGCCTATTTCATTACAAGTACATCATGCAGTTTGCGATGGTTATCACGCTAGTACATTTCTTGACGAGTTACAGCATTTAGCTAATAATTGCCATAAGTGGCTCACTTGAAAAAAATATATGAGAGTTCGTCTTTATATAAGGAGTTGTTATAGAAGCTCCTTTTCTTCAACTGGGCCAATTATATTAACCCGTTGCTAGGGACTTCCAAGAGCAACTTTTATCATAAGGTTGTAATTAGGACATGAGTTCAATTATTTGAAAAATCTATATATTATATCATCACGTAAAAGGAATGAAAGATGCAAGGGACTTGCCAAAGTTGCTGTAGAAGGGACTAATTAACCCATGACCAAGGCTGTAAATATGCTTTCTATACTATGGTTGCTCAATACTGGAAAACGAATGACTGCCCAGCAACTGGCAGAAGAATTGGAGATCAATATCCGCACAGTGTACCGTTATATCGATGCGTTGTGTGCCAGCGGAGTTCCGATCATTTCTGATGCGGGTCATAATGGCGGCTACAGTTTGCTCCATGAGTTTACAAAGGCGCCATTATTTTTTGACGTAGACGAGCAAAAAGCGCTGATTCATGCAGCAAGTTTTGCATTAGAGGCAGGTTATCCATTTAGTGAGTTTTTGAATAGGGCAATCACAAAGTTGAAAAAATATACAAATCCAGAACAATTGGATTATATTAATCGTCATGAAATAGGGTTTGATGTGATTCAGCCTCCAGCTAATTTAGAATTGGAATCGCTAGATCCTTATGGACTTATTTATTGGAAAGGCAATTGGTATGTCATCGCCTTTTGTCACCTCCGTCTTGAAATACGCAGCTTTCGTGTGAATCGGATAGTGAGTCTATCTCGAACAGGTATTGAATTTGATCGTCCAGCAGATTTTTCAGCACGTTCTTTTTTTCTAAATGGACTTTTGCCTGATTTAGATCAGCCCGAACAACTGATATCTATTCAAATTGAAGGAAATAATCATGCCCTCGATGACTTATGCCAGCATTGGTTATTTGGGCATGCACTTATCCGCCGGTCGGAAAATCATGCTCATTTTATGATCGATGAGCAATCGATCGATACTTATGTACCCTACTATCTTCTTCCCTATGGAAGGGCCATAAAGATTCTAGAACCGTTATTTTTAAAAGAGAAAATGGTAATGGTCACTTCAGAATTAGTAAAACATTATCAAAACTTTTAACTTCACTGACCATATATGTCAGTGAAGTTTGTTTATGATGGAAAGGTAGTACAATAATGAGGAGGGATTTTTTTGATGAAGGATCTGAAGTATGTATTTTATATTGGTGGAAGTCCAGAGGAAGTATGGAAGGCATTAATCTCGCCGGAGGGAACAAAACAAATTTATTGTGGAAGCGTGATCCGATCCACCTTTCAAGTTGGAGATCTGCTGGAATACATTGGCCCGGGGGCTGATGGCGATGAAACGGTTCATGTTTATGGGAATGTATTAGAGCATGTTCCAAATCAAGTACTACGTTTTACCCACTTTGCTGGAAAGTCGTACACGAAAGATGATAAACAGGAATTTGAATCTAGAATTTCCTATCTGCTTGAGCCAGTAGGCGCGTGTACGAAGTTAACCTTCATTCATGACCAATGGCAGAAAGGAGATCCTCTTTACGAGAAAAGTGATGCTGCATGGTGGATGATCCTTAGTAACACAAAGACATTAGTAGAAACAGGCAAAACACTTGATTTAGAATAAAAGTACTTAATTGTGTTGTAAAATTGGTGGTCCCCTCTTACACGCCGTAGGATTAAATACTATTTCCGGGTTGGATAATAGTAGATAAATATGTATTTATAATATAAATCCCGACAATCCAGGGAATATTATTTCTGACGGAATTGAACGGGAGGGTTGTTTTTTGAAAATAATGAAGTATTCGAAGTCATTAATGCTTTTGATGATAATACTTTCTTGGTTTACTACCCTATTATTAGGGAAAAGCTCATTTAAACGGTATTTACCTGCAGGGTTATTTAGTACTTTGATGGTGAGAATTGTTAATATAATCGGGGGCCGTTCTTCGTTGGTTTAATGTGGATATTAAAATGGACATACGGTAAGTTTTTCAGGTATATGATTTTGAATGGAATTTTTGGTTCAATATTTACTTACATTAACGTGCCATACTTAACCAAATTCGGAATAGCGTCTTTAGTACGAATGAAAAAATACAATTAATGTATGTTTTCGCAGTTCTATCTTCCCTGTTATATTTGTTTCAAGTCTTAAAAGAAAAAGGTCAAAATAAAATGGTCGGGAATCAAGAAATTAATAAATAAATACCTTCAGCTTACCTGATGAGAGCTCTGATAACAAAAAATATGTTATTAAGGGCTTTTTTTTTGGGAATAAAGTTGTGCTTGAATCCTAAAAATTTCCTATTGAACCTCACCTTACTTTAGGAATTATAGTAAATATATTGAAATGGAGTCACAAGTTTCTCCTATCTTCCAATTAATCATTCTAAAGTTGTAGAAAAAGCCAGCCCTTTTGCCGAAGTGAAAAAGGTTATAAAATTGTATGATATTAAACAGTCGATGTTAAGTGACATCATAACTTTTTGGGGAGAAAATAATAAGCAATAGAATAGAGCAAAGGGGGCTACTATTATGACATCAAAAATGATGCAAGCGATTCAGGTTTATCAATATGGTGGACCAGAAGAACTGAAAATAGAGAATATACCGTGTCCAGAACCAAAAGAAGGGGAAGTGCTAATTCGCGTTGAAGCGGCAGGTGTCCTTCCGATTGATTGGAAAATTCGACGAGGGTTAACTAAAAATATTGTTCCTGTTCACTTTCCTTATATACCTGGCTCTGCTTTTTCCGGTGTGGTTGAAAAACAAGGGCCAGGGGTTACAGACTTTCAAATAGGACAATTTGTCTTTGGCCGGGCTAAAGGAACCTATACTGAATATACCATTTCTTCCGTCGATGAACTCATTCCTATGCCGGAAAATCTTACTTTTACAGAAGCTGCTACGATTACAGGTGGGGCTGCAACTGCCTATAATGCTTTATTTAATGAAGGGAAACTAGTGTCTGGTCAGAAAGTGCTCATCCATGGTGCTGCCGGAGGAGTTGGTTCATTTGCGACACAGCTAGCTCACTGGAAAGGAGCGAACGTCATCGGGACTGCCTCAACAAAAAATCTAGATTTTATCCGTCTTCTTGGTACAGATCATGTGGTAGATTACATGAAAACTCAGTTTGAAAAGGTTGTAAAGGATGTTGATCTAGTTTTAGATACGGTTGGTGGCGATACTCTTCAGCGGTCTTTATCCATTATCAAACCCGGTGGAACGTTGATTTCGCTTGTGGGACAGCCTCCAATAGATAAGGCTAAGGAACTTGGAATTAATGCGAAAAGAAGTAGTAGTTTTGCCTCTAAGGAGGATTTATGGGCGATTGCAGATTTAATTGCTCAGAAAAAGATTAAAGCTATCGCTGATAATATATTTACATTAAATGAAGTCCAGCACGCACATTCAGTGAGTGAAACGGGACATGGACGAGGACGGATAGTGCTTCAAATTGCCGACACATTAAGCAGATAAAAAAGAAATAGCGCATTTTTCTAATAAGCCCTGATAACAATATGTTAGTTATCAAGGGCTTTTTTTCTTTTCGAGAAGGGACCTTTAAAAATCATGTCTTGTTACGGTTAATTGTATAACGATTCCAAATGGGTCTCGTACACTGCCATAACCCGGGCTAAATGAAGTTTTTTCAAAAGGTGTTAAGGTTTTCACTTCATTATGCTTAGTTAGATTATGATAGAGTGTTTCAATAACTGAGAAGTCTTTCGATTGAATACATAATGAGAAGCTATTACTTAATTGCCATGGACGAGTTGAATCCATTGCCTCTTCAGCAATCATGATTTTGTTAACACCAATTTGTAAAACAGAATGCGTAATATAATCGTCCTGGCCATCTTCATACGTAAACTGCGGATCCATTTCTTTCATTTCTTTATAATTTTTCTTAAATAAAACCTTTGCCCCTAAATATTGTACATAAAAGGCAATGGCCTCAGCCCCTTGTCCATTTAATGATAAAAAAGGAATAACTTCAAAATTCATTGTATTGCCTCCTTCGATTTTGTCTTTTACACTTATTAGTATACATTTAAAAGGTGACAACTAATGGCACTGATAAGGAGAATTTTTATGAAAAAAAGTGACCGCTTAAATCAGATGCTGCGCTTTATCAATCAGAAACAACGGTTCACATTGAAGGATTTAATCCATGAATTTCAAATTTCTAAAAGGACAGCATTACGTGATATTTCCTCATTGGAGGAAATGGGTGCCCCTCTTTATGTAGAGTACGGTCGGTATGGCGGGTATCATTTACTGAAATCGATGACATTACCACCGATTTCATTTTCGAACCAAGAAGTTTTTGCACTTTATTTTTCCATGCAAGCATTACAAAGTTTTGCTAGTAGCCCTTTTCAAATATCCTTTAATTCCATTAATGATAAGTTTTTAGAAGTGGTTTCACCAAAACAACGGGAGCAAATTGAAAGCTTTCAAAAGAGGGTCGCTTTTTATCATACAGAACAAACACATGAAAGTGCTTATCTAGAAGAACTCTTGTTAGCTGCGGTTCAGAATAAGGTTTTAAAGATACACTACACAACACCAAAACAAACGACCATTCGCTGTATTCAACCAATCTCTATTTATGCAATGAAAGGTTTCTGGTATTGCCAATCTTATGATTTATATAAAATAGCTTATCGTGTTTTTCGCTGTGATCGTATTACGTCAGTAGAAGTAGCAGATCTAGAACCAAGAGTAGATTTGAAAGATGTAGATATTGATAACGCTCATAGTCTTTGGCAAGCAACTGAGCATGCTGTTCGTTTTAAATGCTCGATTACTGCTTCAGGTGTTGAAAAATTCAAGCAACAACATTTTTCTTCTATGAAATTGATTGAGGAAGATGAAAGTAGTTATTTGGTTGGAACATATGAGCCTTCGGAAATGGGTTTTATTATTCCTTATCTAGCTAGCTTTGGTAAATCCATAAAGATAATTGATCCGCCTATGTTAAAAGAAAGGCTGAAAGAATACTATTTAGATTTAATCAATCATTTGTAGCCAAGCTGCCTTAAAGGTATGAACCTTTATATGGCAGCTTTTTTAATTTAATCTTTCATTCAGATTTTATACTTTTTTTAGAATTGCTTTAGAGGCGGTTTAGACATGAAAGGTATGATGAATGATAGAAAGCTTTGGCAAGTCTCACTCGGAGGGAATGCAGCTAAGGCTTTTCAATTAATAATCTAGGAGGTTTATCAATGAAAAAGAAATGGATGACGGCGGGAGCAGGATTAGGAATCGGAGCGGTACTGCTTTTAGCAAGTGGTTTTTCCGCGATGGCAAACACATCCGGTTATGATGCCTACAAAACTGCACTGAAAAATACGAAGGCAGAATCGAGTATAACTATGAATGTTGACTTGACGATAACAGATAACGGGAAAAAGCTTGTCACAGGAGCTGCTGATTTGAAAGTAAATAAGGATCAGAAAGCTGGAAGCGTGGCTGCAACCATTGGTGATTCTACTGAAAAGCGCTCGATTAATGTTTTTCGACAAGATGGAAAGGTCATTTTTAAAAGCAGTGAAGAGGATGTTTATAAGGCCAAGGAAATCAATGCTCCAAAATGGCAGCATAAAGGAGATCATTCGAACTTGCCAAAAGCGATGCAGCAAGTTTTCGGGACATTGCTAGGGAATATTAAGGACCTTGCGACAGTCGAAAATCAAGCAAACGGTGGCAAGCATGCGGAACTGCATCTTTCCGGAGACCAGGTTCCTGCAGTAGTAAATGTAGTGGGAACAGTTGTTGTATCTAAGATTGCGAATCACGAAAAAAATGAAAAAACACCAGGCTGGATGGCCAACATGTCGAAATTAACAGACAATATTAAAGTTGAAAAAATCGATATCGATGCTGAAATTAGCACAAAAGATATCCTGGAAGCGCAAACGGCAAAAATTAATATAACTGGTACTGATGAATCAGGGAAAAAACATGAACTGACGATTACCATTCATGTCGATTACTCTAATATTAATAAAACGGTACCTGAACATATCGATTTAACGGGTAAGAAAATAGAAGAAATCAAAAATGAGGGAATGAAGCGCGGCTGGCGTCATTAATAGGCAGGGCAGCCGGACAGCGAAATGTCCAGTTGTCTTCGCTAATCGTACATCAGAGGAAGGGGTGGTTGGAAAATGGAAACTGCATTGGAAGTAAAAGGAATTACTAAGCGATATAAGAGTGGCCGTGGTGTTCGAGATATCCGTTTTGACATCGCGAAGGGAGATATCTTCGGTTTAAATGGACCAAATGGGGCAGGAAAAACAACTCTATTAAAAATCATTATTGGGTTAATTCGGCCGGACCACGGAAGTGTCACTATTTTTGGGAATAATACGACTGATCAGTTTGAACAAGCAATGAAACAAGTCGGGTGCATGATTGAAACGGCTGATTCATACGACTATTTGAGTGCCTACGATAATTTGAAACTATCTGCACGTTTTTATCCGGAACTGCCAAGGACTAGGATTGACGAGGTACTGGAACAGGTAGGTCTAGCTCCATATAAGAAAGAGAAGGTAAACGGTTTTTCGCTCGGAATGAAGCAACGCTTGAGATTGGCTTCAGCCTTGCTGTCGAAACCAAAGCTAGTAATTTTAGATGAACCGACAAACGGTCTAGATATCGAGGGCATCGTCAATTTTCGAAACACGATTCAGCAGTTAGCCTGCGAACACGGTATTACCTTCTTGATTTCGAGCCATATGATTAATGAACTTAGTCTCATTGCGGGTCGAATTGGGATCATGCAAAACGGGCAGCTGATCCGTGTTGGTGGCGTGAATGAATTAGTGAAGCCAGGCATTACGTTAGAACAGTATATTGTTTCCCAATTACACACATCAAAGGAAGGAGATCATGATGATCATCGCCAATATATTAAATGAGACGGAAAAATTATGGAAACATAATAGAACAAAGGGATTTCTGCTACTTGCCATCTTGCTCCCAGTGATATCTGCTTTTCTTCTTTTGCATAATAATTTGGGGCTTGGCAGCAATCTTCCCATGTTGATGCTTCGTTTGTTCACGTTTTCCTTACTCCCATTGTTATTGTTTATGTCTGCATCGGAATCTTTTTCAGGTGAAGTAGCATCAAACACATTAAAGCTTGGGCTTGTTCGCCCAATTACAAGAGCGAAAGTGTTTGCATCGAAAGTGGCGGCTATCACTATCTTTCTAGCCATACTTCTCGGGGTGTTAATGATTACGACTATCATTTTGGGATGGCTGGTTCCGGGTGGAAATTTCGCGAGTGGTTTGCTCGATATCATTACGGCCTATGTGGCAGCGTTTATTCCAATAATGGCCATTGGTTTCGTTTCGGTGTTGATCGCCCAATTTTTTAACAAAAGCAGTGGAGCCTTGGTAACGATGATTCTCATTTATGCTACTGCTAAGCTCGCACCGTTCATATTCCCGGTAATCTCAGTATGGTCGATCTTTTCCTACACAAACTGGTATGTTCTCTGGATTGGAAACGGGGCATCTTTTGCGAAGCTTGCCAACTCGTTCATTCTGATGCTTTCATATTGCATAATGACTTATTCAGCAGGAGTGATTCTGTTCGAGAAAAAACAGCTTTAAGGAGATTCGTCCATGTCCATCAAGAAGAGACTATTGCTTTCCTATATTGCTATGACCATTATTCCGATCGTCCTGTTTGTTTTAATAGCCACAACGCTAGTTTCAGCTTTTTATAAAGGAATGGCAGGTAAAGATGGTGGCAAGGGAATGCCGGCCTTTTGGGAAACAGCCAACCAACACCGAGACTTGATTGCCGGAGTCAAGTTTATGACGCAAACAGACCCTGACCGATTTACCGACAGCGAGTTTTTGAAAACCACTGACGAACAATTGAATCGTTTGCATACAGGACTTGTGGTGCTGAAGAATAACCAAGTGAGCTTTACTTCACCCTTTGTGAGTAACCTTCATTTAAATACAGAGATTCAAGAGCTGCAAACCAGTCAGACCCGAGAACGTTGGGGGAAAAGTCGTTATTCTATTGAAAAATATACAATTACCTACAGTGATGGCACTACAGGTACGGTATATTTGCTCTCCGATTTAAAGTCTTTTTTTAACGAAGCAAGGAAGTTTTTTCCGTTGCTTCTGTTGTCTCTCCTATTGGTAATTGGGCTAACCAATGGATTTCTTACTTTCTTAGTTTCCCGCAGTTTCATTAAACCTTTGTACACGCTTAAACATGCTGCGGAACAAATAAAAGAAGGAAACCTTAAACAGGAAGTTGAGTTAAACAGGAAAGATGAAATTGGAGAACTGGGTGCTTCTTTTGAAGAAATGCGCATCCGGCTAAACGAGTCCATCCATCTTCAGCTGGAGTACGAAGAAAACCGTAAACAATTAATCTCCAACATTTCTCATGATTTAAAAACACCGATCACCGGAATTAAAGCTTGTGTTCAAGGCATTCAAGAGGGTATTGCGGATACCGCTATCAAACAGGAAAAATATATCAATATGATTGCGAAAAAAGCAGAAGATATGGATCATTTGATTGAAGAATTGATGTTGTATTCTAAACTTGATTTAAACCGTCTGCCGTTTCATTTGGAGCCGATCGATCTTCATTTGTTTTTGCAGGATTGTGTGGAAGAATTGCGACTTGACCCGCGAATGGAAGAAATCAATCTTACGTTCATTGTTGAAACCGATAAGCCGGTTCCTATCTTGGGCGATCGTGAAAAGCTGCGAAGAGTCATGATGAATATCATTGGCAACAGCTTAAAATATATGAACAAGGTTCAAAAGGAAATCAGAGTGGAATTGTTCGACGATAAGACGAAAGCAACGGTGCACATCCGTGATAACGGGCCGGGAATTAAAAGTGGGGTACTAAGCCATATTTTCGATCGTTTTTACCGGGCAGATCCATCAAGGAATACAGAAACGGGAGGCTCCGGCCTTGGACTTGCGATCGTCAAACAGATAGTCGAAGGGCAAGGCGGTAGTGTTTGGGCCGAAAGTCAATTAGGGGAAGGAACAAGCATATATTTTACGCTGCCAAAGACCAATAATGAGGGTGAGCAAGAGTGAGACGAATTTTAATCATAGAGGATGACCAGGTAATTGTGGAAGTGGAAAAAGATTACTTAGAAGCTAGCGGCTTTCAGGTGGAACTTGCCACCAGTGGGGACCTGGGCCTCAAAAAGGCCTTGGAGGAGGATTATGATCTGATTATTCTCGATCTCATGCTTCCGCAAACGGATGGCTTTGAGATTTGCAGACAGGTTCGCATTAAGAAAAACATTCCCATCTTAATGGTATCAGCTAAAAAGGAAGAAATCGATAAAATACGCGGTCTCGGACTTGGTGCAGACGATTACATGACCAAGCCGTTCAGTGTTGGCGAACTAGTGGCGAGGGTTAAAGCACATCTAGCTCGTTATGATCGATTAATGACAGATAACCAGATGAGACAAATAGACGAAGTCCAAATAAGAGGGATTCGCATTGATAAGTTATCGCGTAAGGTTTACGTGAATGAAACGGAAGTTCAGTTCACCTCGAAAGAGTTTGATCTGCTGCTATTTTTGACGATCCACCCAAATCGGGTTTTCAGCAAAGACGAGCTGTTTGAAAAAATCTGGGGACTGGATTCTATGGGTGACAACGCCACAGTCACTGTTTTTATTGGAAAGCTGCGTGAAAAAATTGAAACGGACCCATCAAAGCCGCAATATATTGAGACAATTTGGGGTGTTGGATATCGTTTTAATGTTTAATTGTGGTCGGAAAATTGAGTTATATGGAATGCTTAGCGGCCTATTCACATTTCGGTGAGGGTCGTTTTATTTTTTCTCTAGAGAACAACCTTGCTATTTTTATACTTTTTTTAGATTTGCTTTAGAGTCCTTTTAGACATAGTTATTACTATTAAATACGGAAAGAGTTTTGAAGAAAGGGGTCCATAGTATGAGGAGACTTACCATTACAAAGAGAAAATGGCTTTTGACAATCCATCTATTGTTTTCTTCGATTATGCTTGGGGTGGCAGTCATCTATTTAATTCTGAGCATTACAGCAGCAAACACAAACGATGAAGGGCTGCTTAAAGCTTGCTATATCATTATGCATAAGCTGTCCATGACAGCCGGACGGTATTCGACGATTGGAACTGTGTTGACAGGAATCCTTCTATCCGTACTGACCCAATGGGGGTTGTTCAAATTTTACTGGATTATCGTTAAAGAAGGGTTAACACTTATCTCCATTCTACTTGGGCCAATCGCTATGTATTTTTTGACCCTAAACGCGGTAACGTTAACAACAAATGATGGGTTAAATGCACTTTTGGAACCAGCGTACACGGTAAACAAGTGGCAGATGTGGATTGGAATTATCCTCCAAATCATTTCTCTTGTTTCCATGTTCGTAATTTCGGTCTTCAAACCGTGGGGGCCGCGAAAACAGAAACAACAATCAAGGATTGCTTGAAACAAGTTAATTTATGGGGGATGAGTTGTTTGTTTGCATAACAACCTCATTTATTTGCGAACCTAAAAATCAGGCAAACAGTGTCAGATACTGTTCGCCATTTTGAATCAAGCAATACGGGTTGTTGTCATTCATTTAGTTTTTCTTGTATCAACTGAATAATCGTTTCATAATATGAAAGCCCATGCGGGACAAAGGAATTTGTCCCAACCATTCTATCAATACCTAATGTTTGTCCATTAGGATCAATCTCAAATCCTTTTATGTGTACGTTTTGTTTAGCTCCTGTCCAAAGGTCAATAAAATCAGTAAACTTCACTTTGATGACACCTGAAACTTCTTCTTCTTGTAAGCTAAATACATCAAAAGCCAGATTCTTTTTATATAAAAATGTGTGTGCAAGTTCATTATCAATTAAGTCCTCATGGTTGACACAATAATTGATGATCCCTAATGGTATAAGCTCTGAAAAAGTAACATCAATTCCTAATTCTTCTTTGATCTCTCTAATGCCATCCAATGCCGATTCATGGGCTAATAAGTGTCCTGCTGAGGTAATATCAAACAGATTCGGATGGTCTTTTTTCATTTCACAGCGAAGCTGCAGATAAAGATAATCGATCTCTTCTTCACGGCTAACAATCCAGCAATGAAACGACTCATGCCATAGCCCGAGTCGGTGGACTTCCTCCCTAGTTGCTACTCCAATAGGATTCCGATTGGCATCAAAAACTCTAACTTGCTCATCTTCCATCATCAGATCTCCTTGTATATAAGTATTCTATATATGTAGAATTTCTATGTATATATATATAGGATACTCTATTCATATTTTTCGTGCAACTATTTTTACTTGTGCCTAAATAAAAAAGGAAAATACGTCTTCTTTAGAGAAAATATAGATAGAATATAATTATAAAAAGGCAGGTGTTTTACTGATGAAACAGGATTCGCTGCGTTTGTATGATTACCATGTTTGGGCGAATAAGCGGGTTTTTAACCACTTGAAAGATTTGCCAAATGAAGTATATCGACAGGAAATAAAGAGTGTATTTTCAAGCATAGAACAGGTCGTGATCCACCTTTTTAAAACAGATGTAGTTTGGTTGTGTGCGATGTCAGATAAAAACTATGAAGAAATACAGCAGTTTGTTGGAAAGTATTCCTCGGAAATTGAAAATAAAACTCTCGAAGAAATGGAAAGTAAGTACTTGAAATTCTCGGAGCAATATATTAATTTTCTAAGCAGCCAAGAGGACTTAGATGCCAAAAAGACGCTTAAACATCCGATGTATGGTCAACTGGAAACAAGGATTTCAGAATTGGTCCAGCATGTCGTCAATCACGGCACCTACCATAGGGGAAATATTACGGCTATGCTCCGTCAATTAGGGTATCCAGGCCCATCTACAGACTATATCTTTTACTTGTATGAAAAAAAGGGGAATTAGAAATCACATGAATCCCCCTTTTAATTTTGAACATTAAAGGCAACCCCCAAATGTGAGGGGGAGTTGCCTTTCTTTACGGTTACATTCTACATAAAGTTCCATTATGGCCGGAAAAATTGCAAAACGGTTCCTTTTCCTTTTGCAGCGTCAACCTCAATCTCAGCATAAGCACCATTGATGAAGGTGATTTGTGGGGGAACGTGGCCGCAATCAATGTCGTAAATAATCGGAATGTCGAGTTCATCAGCTAGGTCTTGGTAAACATCCTCAATCGTATAGTGATCAACTGGCGTATTTGCTGGGCTTCTGCCAAACATCAAACCTGAGCAATAGTCAAACCAGCCGGCTAACTTCATTTGTACCAATGACCTTCGTAAATCTGCAGTGTTCATTTCGCAGTTCTCCAAATACCAAATAACTGGCTCTCCATTGATATGTTGACTTCTAAAGCTTTGAACATCGCCATATGGTGTGCCGATTAGATGCCTGATAATATCAATACATCCGCCTAGCAATCGGCCTTGTATCTTCACATTCCGATTTGAGACAGTTTTCCACTCAGTCTTTTCTGTTAAATGAAAAACGCATGGAGAGGGATCGGCGTGATTCCATTCCTTCTGATGTTGAACTGAGGATTGTTGAAGGACAGATTCACCCGTGTTTGTCGATAATACGGACTCCCATTTGGCTGTCGTTTCGTCTGAAAATTCACCACGTAAATCAATTAGGTTAGTCCCGTGAGCGGTTGCGATTCCTGTCTTCAAAGTGATGGCTAAGAGTAAGCCGCTAATATCGGAATAGCCTAAAACCCACTTATTATTAATATTTTCATAGTCAATATGTTCGAGAACCTCCATCAATAACTCGCCGCCCCATGGGGGAATGATGATGTCGGTGTCACTATCAGCCATCAGCGCATTAAATTCAGCTGCCCGTTTTACCGCAGGTGCTGATTTTGCCTTGTATTGCGTCCACACAGTGTCGCCGCATGTAACTTGAAAACCTTTTTGCTCTAATCGGCTGCATGCAAGTTTGACGAGATCATGTAATTCGGCAGGTACTCCAGAGGAAGGTGCTGTTACTCCTATTGTCGCGCCTTTCTTTAAATGCGGATATGTAATCATGGAAATCCCCTCCTAATCTATTTAGATGATTTTACCAAAGATCATGACTGAAGTTAACCTATATTTCTACAAAAAAAACAGCGGTCTTCTTTACTGAAGAAAACCGCTGTTTTTTGTCTAAATTAACTTGCTTTTAAGGCAGGGAACTCGTCTCCGCTAATTGCTGTTCGATGTTCAATGATATATTGAAGCATGAACATGATTTCTTTTTTATCCACTTCCTCCAAGTGTTTATCTGGGAGCTGGCTAATACGCAGGTAAAGTTTTTCTAGAGATTGATAAGCTTTATTTTCCTGACCTTTTTCAAACGTTTTAATCACGTTTTCCAATTGAGCGATAAGGGATGTTTTAATTCCATTATTACCCTTTGCTTGTTTCACTAAAGCAACTGTATTTTCGATTGTCGCAGATGTAATCAATACTTTAATGGTTTTCGTCGCCGAAACATTATGCACTTTATCGATTGCACGGTATTGAATGGAGTTTTTACCTGCTTTATTTACAGTAAGCCCTTTGTCATAACGGTTCCAAGTGACACCATTATCAAGGCTATACTCAATACGCGAAACGCCAATACCAGGATCTGTTGCTTCTAAGGCAATGGTAACATCATGAAGATAGGACCCGTCTCTGAAGTCGGCCGCAGGTAATTTCGCATCCGCGATTTCAGGCGCTTGGGTATCTTCCGATATTCTTCCTTCCGCTTCATAATGGATTGGCCCATTAATGCTTTTTACGAAATTTACAGTGGCTTGTAAATCTTCAGGTCCTTGAATAGGGTCTTTACCATATTGGCGAATTTTATATTTATCTGTCGCATGTTCGTACATATAATTGTTGACCGTAAGTGAATACGTCTTATTTTTATCAATTGGCGTTCCATCTGGAAGATAGATGTTCACGACTTTGTTTGTCCTACTATTCCATGTATAAGAGAAACCGCCAATGGAAACGTCCGGCCCATAGGATGAAATTTGCGCATTTAAAATCGGTTCTAATGCAGATCCTGGAATCGTGACACTAATCAAAGTGTTATTAAAGGGCTGGATATTGAAAAGATTCTCCCAAGTAATTTCGCCTTTACCTAGAATGTCACGGATTCCTCCACCGTTCATTAACGCAAAATCAGACTTCATTTCATAATTCATTCCATCTGCAATTAAGTTTCCTAGCGCATTGTCACCAATGATGCCTTTTATCGGATAGCCGCCATCCATTGGAACGGAGGCAACTCCAACTACTTCATTTAATATTGGCCCGACCATTTTATGATATTTGGCTAAAATGGCACT
This sequence comes from Neobacillus vireti, assembly GCF_001026695.1. Taxonomy (GTDB): domain Bacteria; phylum Bacillota; class Bacilli; order Bacillales; family Cytobacillaceae; genus Neobacillus; species Neobacillus vireti. The sequence goes on along the minus strand of NZ_LDNB01000010.1, from coordinate 195,697 downwards.
GATCTCAGGATCGGGAGTTACATCTTTTTGAATAACATCCACAATTTCCGCATGTTTTTCAACAATATCACCTGTCACAGGATCAATTTTCAAATCAATGTCGGCAAAAGCTTTTCCATATTCCCATGCTTGGACAACTAGCTTGTTGTCTACAATCGCATTAAGCTTCACATGGTTATGGGCAGCAATAATGACATCTACCTCGTCATCTACGCTTTTCGCTAATTTGGCAATTTGACCTGTTGCCGTTTCGCCGCTTTGGTCTCCGGGAACGTGGGCTAAAACGACAATTGCTTTAATTCCTTGGGCTTTTAGCTCTTCTGTATATTTATTAACCGCTGCTGCCTCATCCGTGAAACGAATATCCTGAATACCAGTAGCCATTACCATATTAGGTGTTTCAACCGTAGCTACACCAATAAAGCCAATTTTTACACCAGCTACTTCTTTAATGGCATAGGGGTCAAATACAAGCTTTCCGGTATCTTTGTATTCCACATTGGCAGCAACAACTGGAAAGTTCATCCCTTTATATCCTTTTGTGCCGTTTGGATGGTCACCGCCATGGATCATCCGAAGGAGTTCTTGTGTACCCTCATCAAATTCATGGTTACCCACAGTTCCCACATCGAAGCCGATTGCATGCATGATTTCAACAGTTGGCTCATCTTGAAGCAAGGCTGAAACCGGAGAGCTTCCGCCAATCATATCTCCAGAATGGATAATCAGCGTGTTATCTGGATTGGTTGCTTTACGGGCTTTTAAGTATGTAGTCAAATAATCTGCGCGTCCATAATCGACATTATTCACAGTTCCTGTTACATCAATCTTGCCATGTAAATCATTTACAGAAAGCAATTTAACAGACACCGTGTCTTCTGCATGCGCACGAATGGAAATACTAGAGAAGATTGGTAGAACCAGCGCAGCAATAACTAGTAAATTAAAAAACCTCTTAAAAAATATGTTTCTCATTATGTCGCTCCTCTTCATTTATGATGACGACCCTATTATAAGCTGAGAAATTATCTAGAATATTAAGCTAATGTAAATTTTCAACAATACAGTTATTCTCTCCTAGTATATTAATCCAAGATTAGTTCCGTAGACCTGCTTCTGGTTCATCCAGAGGAAGAAAACAGATACTAAAGATGGTGAACCATGTACTTAAGACAAAACCTCTAAACTATTGGTGCCTGACCCCATTTACGTTAATGCTTTAACTCACTAGGGGTTAGGCATATCTATTCGGAAGAGTTTAAATAATCCGAAATATGTCTACACTGTTGAAGAAAATTATTATTTTGAGGTGGTATTTTGAAAAGGTTAGTATTTTTTAGTGTGCTGGGTGTTGTTTTGGCAGCAGGGCTGGGGACCGCATTTTTTTGGAATGATAATGATGACGCAGGTGATGCCGGTAAAAAACAGGGTTCCTTTCAGCAGGATGCAAATGAGGTAATCAAAAGGGCGGTAGAGGTAGCGGTTTCGGATGATGGGAGTGTCAATGCGAATCACTTGAATATCCCATGGACGATTAACAAAAATGGCAGTTGGATTTTCTTAAGTCAGCGGGAAGGCTCGGTCATTCAAATTGACGGAAATCTTGGCTTAGTAGATGTGCAGAATGTAAAGGTTTCTGAGGATATTTTCCATGAAGGGGAAGGCGGTTTTCTTGGATTCACGTTAGCACCTGATTTTGCGACAACAAAGATGGCATTTGCTTATCATACCTATAAGAAAGACGGTAAGACGCTAAACCGAATTATTTCGCTTAAACTGAAAGACCATACGTGGAAGGAAGAAAAAGTCCTTTTAGATGGGATTCCAGGCGGTATGGTAAATAACGGCGGCCGGATTAAAATTGGTCCGGATGGAATGTTATATGCCACTACAGGTGATGTTGGCCAGTCGAGCAATGCCCAAAAACTCGACAGTTTAGCTGGAAAAATTTTAAGAATGAATGTAAATGGCGGTATACCGGCGGACAACCCATTTAAAAATTCGTATATTTACTCCTATGGTCATCGTAACCCACAGGGATTAGCATGGGATAATGGTAAAAACCTCTATAGTTCAGAACATGGAGAATCAGGTCATGATGAAATTAACCTGATTCAAGCAGGGAAGAACTATGGATGGCCTGTTATTCAAGGGGATGAAGAAGCAAAGGACATGATAAAGCCGATTATTCAATCCGGGGACAAAACTTGGGCGCCATCAGGTATGGCTTTTAATGATGGAAAACTCTTTGTCGCTTCATTAGCTGGCAAGAAACTATTTTCCTATGATCTGGCCACTAAGCAATTTCAAGAATTTTTCGGAGATGCAGGCAGATTAAGGGATGTACTGGTAGAGAACAATGAGTTGTATACGATTACCAGTAACCGTGACAAACGCGGAAATCCAACTGAAAAAGATGACCAGTTAATTCATCTTTCATTAACAGAAAAGGCATCTACTAGTGAAAAATAATCAATAAGGTAATCGTCCATTAAACAGGACGATTACCTTTTTTGTTTAAAGGATAAGAATGTATAAAATTTTGACTTTGAGAATTGTCCAGCGCCCAGCGGCTAGTGGACTTCACTCTTCTCCCTACGATAAGTCAACATCGAATCGCTCTGCTCTTCGTGTTTCCTTTATCTCAGTCGAAGCGCTCCAGTCCATACGCCGCTAACCGGGCGCTTCCGCTTTTCTATTATCCGCCGCCAAGGCTCTTTACATACTTGGAAACTGCTTGAATTTCATCTTTACTCAACGTATCTTTAAACGGGGGCATCTGGCCTTTTCCATTTGTCACCTGTTTAATGATGGCATCTAGATCCATTTTTGTCTGTTGTAAATTTGGACCATTATGTCCGCCCGCTCCTTCTGCACCATGGCAGGCCAAGCAATTGTTTTTATAGATATTTTCCCCCGCTGCCGTGTTGTTTTCTTCTTTTTTGGTTTTATTTTTATCAGCGGCCGGCTGCTTTTCTGTTTTAGCAGCAGTATTTTTGACAGGTGAAGTATTGATTTTATCCTTAGGAATATCCTTTACAGATCCATATTTGCCCTCTAATGAGAAGGTATAGATTTTATCCCCATGTTTTGATCCTGCCAGTGAATTCCCGGCTGCGAAGATGGAGATATATTGTTTCCCATCGACTTCATAGGTGATTGGCGGGGCATTTGCGCCGGCATCCATTTTAAACTCCCATAATTGGTCACCCTTGGCTGCATCATAGGCAATAATCCGTCCATCATTATGCCCGGTGAATACCAGGTTTCCTTTAGTTGTTAAAAGGCCGCTGTAAGCGATGGCATCCCACTTCTGTTGCCAAACAATTTTATTCGTTTTAATATCGAGTGCGGTCACGGTGCCGCGGCTAGGGGACTTTTCTACCGGCTGCCAGACACTACCGATATACTCTTTCCCTTCTGTAAACCGATCCTCTTCCTCTTCCCCGTAATGGGCATAAGCAAAATAATTGTCATTACCCAATACGTAAAAATACTCTGTGTTCGGGTTATAGGCAGATGGCGGCCAGTTTGCGCCCCCTTGAGGCGACGGTTTGAGGGTCATCGGCTTATCCCAAAATGGAGTAAAGATACTGCCAATCTCACCTTTAAAATCTTTTGGCAGATCACGTTTCACATCTTCCTCCGTGACCGCCTGCGGTACAAAGGCATCACCAATTGGAAATGGCTGAGTAGGAGATGTTTTTTGGTTCGCGTTTTGCGGAACCGGTTTTTCCTCAATCCCTATCAGCGGCTTGCCGTTTGTCCGGTCCAAAATGTATAGCCACCCTGTTTTCCCGGCCTGGGCCATTCCTTTTTTCATCTGTCCGCCCATTTTCACATCAAATAGAACAACAGGGTTGGAAGGATCCATGTCCCAAATATCATGATGAACCTCTTGAAAATGCCATTTGTATTCGCCTGTATTGGCGTCCAAAGCCAGAATGGAGTCGGCAAATAAATTATCACCTTCTCTTTTGCTGCCATCCAGGTCTGGGGAGGTATTCCCGGTTGAAAAATAAATCAGTCCCAGTTCCGGGTCAATAGCTGGAGTCTGCCAAACCGGCGCACCGCCTGTCAGCCAGTTCCTGCTATCCTTTGGCCAGGTATCGCTTCCTTTTGCGCCTGGAGCAGGCAGCGTATAGCTTCTCCAAACTTGTCTGCCTATCTCTGAATCATAGGCGGCAACATATCCTCTTATTGCATACTCGCCGCCGGCAATCCCCGTATAGACCTTGCCATCATAATAGAGGGGGGCGCTTGTAATGGTATATCCTTTCTCCCAATCATCCACCCTCGTTTCCCATAATACCTTCCCGGTTTTTTGGTCTAAAGCGACCAGTCTTGCATCCAATAATCCTACAAAAACTTTTCCGTCGCCTAGTGCCACACCGCGGCTTGTCCACCCGCAGCAGACAGTGTTTAATCCATCAGCTAGTTGTGGGCGATATTCCCAAATCATTTTCCCTGTTTTAGCATCAAGGGCTTGGACTTGGTTGGCTCCAGTAGTGGTGAACATGACCCCATCATAGACAAGCGGAGTCGCCTCACCCGAATATTTAAATTCTAAACCCGAACCTAAGCTTGTGACCCATTCCACTTTTAGATTTTTTACATTTGAAGCAGTGATTTTTTCGAGGGGAGAATATCTGCTATTATGAATATCTCCGCCATTTGTTGTCCAATTTCCAGCTGGAGGTTTGGTCAGTTCATCGGCTGTAAACTTTGGCGCAATCTTGGCTTTGTAGGCCATATGCTGATAAGAACGATAGTCGGTGCCAGCCAATTGATCTATCGGCTTACCATTATCCATTTGCTGTGCACTGTCCTCACCCTTGTTTTCTTTCTTTATTTCTGATTTCGTTGCATTCTTCCCATGCTTCTCAGGCTTGTTGGTAGTAGTACACCCGGAAATAATCAAAAGCAATAAAACAATTATAATCCAACCAGACTTTTTCAAATAGTTAACACTCCTATCTATACCTTTTAATCTAATTTGCCCGTTTATTAATAAAATAGTCGAACTTGAAGATTGATGCCTGCTCCTGATTTGTTACGTTTTCACTCACTGGGGAAGGCATCCTTTTCGCGTGCTTCCGGCTTATGATACAATCTTTATATTAACTATTAATCCTTATGGAAGGAGCAAGCCTCGTGAACATTAGATTAAATCATAAAGTCATTCAAGAAATGTGTGGCATGGTCTCCTTCAAACGAGGAGATTATTTTTATCGTTCGGATAAGGTAACTTTTGAACACTATCAGCCTAATCGTTGTCAAGCAACTGTTATTGGAGAGGAAAAGTTTCATGTAACAGTTGAAACGGATACCCATGGAAATATCCTAACCGAATGCAGCTGTCCGAAGCTCGCATCTTTTGCTAAGGATTGTCAGCATATTGCAGCTGTTTTAATAGCGATTTACGACCACCAGCGTCAAGGAACCATCCCTTCCACGGCAACTAATCAGGGACTGGCAGAGGGGTTAAGGACTCTTTTCACAGATCCGCCTGTCCGCTCAAGCGGTCACCAGCTTCATTTTGAAAAAAGAAAAGTGCTTGATGTCGAATTTACCTGTAAACCAATTGCAATCGGAAACGGCCGCTACATATTCGGGATAGAAATGAAGCTAGGGTCAACTACCGTGGAAAATATCCGCGGTTTTTTGGAGCAAGTTCGAGTAGGAAAACGCTGCTTCCTTTCCGCTTCATTCACGTACGACCCCAGTCTGCATTGTTTTCAAAATGAAACAGATGCGGTTATTCAGCAGCTCATCCAGGTGATTCGGGATGAAAGTGTGTATGGTAACACTGAGTCAGAGCTGGAAAACCATCAGACACTCCATATTCCGCCAACTACATGGGAACAGCTGCTGCCTTTACTGGTGAAAGCATCACAAGTGAAGATGGAATATAATGGACGAACCTTTGCGGGAATGCACGTAACAGATGAATCGCTGCCATTACAGTTTGACTTTATAGAAACGGAAGGGGAGGGATATCAACTGAAGGTGAACAGCTTTCACCGGATGATTGTCCTTGAGGCCTATCGGACTGTTTTATTTGAAGGGAAAATTAAGCAGCTGGAAACTCAAGACTGTAAACGGCTTTCGGACTTGAAACAGATGCTCGCTGCTTCCGGAACCGATCAAATTCCGATTCCCCACGCGCAACTCCATTTTTTTCTGGAAAAAGTGGCTCAAGGTTTAAAAAAATTAGGCAAGGTTACCGTAGCTGAAAGCTTAACCAGTCAATGGATGAAGACGCCGCTTTCTGCCAATCTCTACCTTGACCGTGTCAAGAATCGTCTCTTAGCTGGGCTTGAGTTTCACTACGGAAATATCGTTCTTAACCCTTTGGAAAACAGGGAACTCCCTGCAGGAACGATGATGGTTAGGGATGTGGACAAGGAAGAAGAAATCCTAAAGCTAATCGAGGATAGCTCGTTTGCCAAAACAGACGGCGGCTATTATTTGCATAACGAAGAACTCGAGTACGAGTTTTTATACTATATTGTTCCGAAGCTCCAAAAGCTGGTTCAAATTTATGCAACGACAGCCGTAAGAAATCGAATTTTTAGAGAAAATGCTCGTCCACAGATAAGGGTGAAGGTCAAAAAGGAACGGACCAATTGGCTAGAATTCAAATTCGAAATGGACGGTATTCCGGAAAAACAGATACGCGAGATATTAGAGGCTTTAGAGGAAAAGCGGAAATATTATCGTTTGCCAAATGGCTCGCTGCTCTCGCTCCAGACAAGAGAATTGGAAGAAATTCAGCGTTTTCTTCAGTCACCGCATGTAGAAAATAAAGATATCGCAGGCGGTTTAGATTTACCGGTTGAAAAGAGTCTTCAACTGCTTGATTCAGTTGATGTGAGCGATGCCTTCAAGCTGGAGGAATCCTTTCGGCAGCTGCTTGATCATCTCTACCATCCCGGCCGCTTGGAGTTCGAGATCCCAGCGAGCTTAGACCCGATTCTCAAAAGTTATCAAAAGCTTGGGTATCAATGGATGAAAACCCTTACCTACTATGGATTTGGCGGGATATTAGCCGATGATATGGGACTAGGAAAAACAATCCAAAGCATTGCGTTTGTTGTGTCAGAGCTTCCCAATATTCGCAAAAATAAGCAGCCAGTCCTCGTTGTTTGCCCATCGTCCGTGACGTATAACTGGCTGAATGAAATCAAGAAATTTGCCGGTCCTGAGATACAAGCGGTTGTCATCGATGGGAATAAAGCAGAGCGATCCAAGCTATTGAAGGAAGTAACCGATATTGATGTGCTGATCACCTCCTACCCGTTATTACGCAGGGAAATTACCTGGTTTGAGAAACAATCGTTTCATACGGTGTTTTTTGATGAGGCCCAAGCTTTTAAAAACCCTTTGACTCAGACCGCTCGGGCGGCGAAGAAGCTCCAGTCTGTTCACCGTTTCGCGCTTACGGGTACACCAGTGGAGAATTCATCTGAAGAGCTGTGGTCGATTTTTCACGTCGTCTTTCCTGAACTGTTCCGCGGCTTAAAGGAATTTAGTCAACTTTCCAGGAAAAAAATTTCCCGGAGAATTCGTCCCTTTTTACTTCGCAGGTTGAAGGAGGATGTACTTGCAGAACTTCCTGAAAAAATCGAGTCGCAGGAATCAGTAGAGCTATTTCCTGAACAGAAGAAGCTGTATGCAGCATATTTAGCGAAATTGAGGCATGACACGTTGAAGCACCTCGATAAAGATACGATTCGGAAAAATCGCATCAAAATTTTAGCTGGTTTGACGCGGCAGCGGCAGATTTGCTGCCACCCCAGCTTGTTTGTCGATGGTTATAAAGGAAGCTCATCGAAATTTGAACAGCTCTTGCAGATTGTCGAAGAATCAAAGCAATCTGGCAGAAGGGTGCTCATTTTTTCCCAGTTCACGAAAATGCTTGAGCTCATTGGCAGGGCGATAACAGCAAAAGGACTGCCCTTCTTTTACCTGGATGGAACGACTCCCGCAGAAGAACGGGTGAAAATCTGCGAGCGATTTAATCAGGGTGAACGGGATTTTTTCCTGATTTCTTTAAAAGCTGGAGGAACGGGACTAAACCTGATGAGTGCGGATACCGTGATTTTATATGACACTTGGTGGAATCCAGCCGTCGAAGAACAAGCGGCCGACCGTGCCCATCGGATGGGACAGAAAAACGTTGTCCAGGTCATTAAGCTTGTTGCCCGCGGAACCATCGAAGAAAAAATGAATGAACTGCAAGACAAAAAGCGCCATCTTATTGAAGAAATCATTGATTCTGAGGAAAAAATAAATTCTATTCTTACCGAAGAAGATATTAGGGAAATATTGATGATTTGAAAAGTGGCGTGTGAGTCCCCGATGAACCCTGACCGGGCAAAAATATTTGAATGAGGAGAGTGGTATAAATGGTTTATTCTATTATTTTATTTATTTTTGCTGGGTTAGCGGAAATTGGCGGAGGTTATTTAGTTTGGTTATGGCTGCGGGAAGATAAATCATTTTGGTATGGAATAATCGGCAGCATCATCCTAATTCTGTATGGAATCATCCCAACCCTTCAAAAATTCCCGACCTTCGGAAGGGTTTATGCTGCATATGGGGGCGTCTTTATTATTCTTGCAGTATTGTGGGGCTGGGCCGTTGATAAAAAGGCCCCTGATACATACGACTGGATTGGCGCATTTATTTGTTTAATTGGCGTCTCCGTCATGCTGTGGGCACCAAGACATTGATTTCCTTCATTTAGGAAAAATCAATGTCTTGGGGGAACAGAGTTTGTTGGTAAAAGGTAGGTCCCAAATTAATTGTGCCCGTCGAGCATGAAAAGGGGTCCGCACGGTCACAAAAAAGAATAATTATGCCCGTGGAGCGTAAAAAAGGGTCGGCACGGTCACAAAAAAGAATAATTGTGCCCGTGGAGCGTGAAAAAGAGCTCGCATGGTCACAAAAAAGAATAATTGTGCCCGTTGAGAATCCAGAGTGCCCGTCCTCTCAGAAAATGAGGGTCAACGGGCACTGTGAACGATCCAGAGTGCCCGTCCTCTCAGAAAATGAGGGTCAACGGGCACTGTGAACGATCCAGAGTGCCCGTTCTTTCAAAAAATGGGGGTCAATGGGCACTGTGATGCTTTTCAAAATGAAACTGGTTATCTTATTTACCACTTTGAATAAATTTAGAGGAATTTTTGCGGCGAGCATTGAAAGAAAGTAAGTATGTTTATCTCTGTTTTAATTTTTCGTAAAGGGGAGCTTGATATTGAATAAAAATAAAATAAATCTGCTAATCGCAATAATGGTAACCATCACGATCCTAACAGTTGGGGGTGTTAGAATCACTCAAATAAAAAATAATTACCAAGCGAACAAACTTATATTAGAATCGTGCGTAGATAATGGAGGCACCGCGGTGATCGGGCAAAAGCATTTCTGGTCTCTTACATCAGCTGCATGTGAAGAAAATTAACTTAATTTCGAACTTAAATCTAAAGTCATTTATTTTAGGTAACAAGTGTTTTAGAAAAAACGAGTAATAATGTGAAGAATGGCTTGGAGAAATACTCCGAGCTATTTGTTATGCATAAAATACTGTGAAGTTCTTCGCAATATTGAAAAAGGAAAAAACAAACACTTCCCTGCAAGTACTGGCTCCGCCTTCGCCACATACCATGATAGCCACGCATGCTATCCCCGCTACTATTTACTATAACTCCCGATTATTAATAAAATATGAATTAGATATTACTTAATCGTTAAATTGATAGTAAGTTTTCTAAAACTGTGGTCATTCTCTTTTTTCTTTGATTTTTCCATTCGAGAGTTTAAGGTATAATGATGTTAACATATATTCAATGTTGGTTATAACGACGTAGTTATAGATGCCATGTTTGAAAACAAAAAATAGGTGTGAGAAAGCATGAATTTCAATCAAGAGGATTTGACTAAATCAAAAAAGCCATTATACATTAGTGTTTACGATAAGTTGTTTAAGCTGATTATGGAAGGGACATTTCCTCCAGATAGCAGGCTGCCAACGGAACCTGAACTGGCGAAAAAGCTGGGGGTAAGCAGAATGACACTGAGACAGGCTTTGGCTCTTTTGCAAGATGATGGCTTGGTCCGAAATGTTCATGGGAAAGGGAATTTTATTACAAAGTCCCATCAAAACCATCAGACAGTCGGCCTCGAAAAAGTAGGAAATCCGCTTTATAAATGCCATTCGGAAAAGATTGATGAAGTCGATCTGAATTTTAGGATTGATTTAGTCAGCGACTATGCAGAGGAAGTATTAAGGAAAAAGATGGCTGCAGTTGTGGCATTTGAACGCTGGTATAAAAGTGGAGAAAAAGTAGTGGCTTATGCCCTTACAATGATGGCCGTTGAAACTGTGACAGAATTAAATCTAGATTTACAAAATGATAAGCAATTATTAGCCATGCTTGAAGAGAAAGTATATGAACTTGCTAATTCATCAACCATTGAAATCAAACGTTCAATTGCCGTGAATAAAACATTCCAGAAATATGAACTTTTTAAGGGCGAGGAATGTGATTTGATTCTGGAAAGCGTCTATATTAGCGACCAATATCCTGTGGTTTATAACAAATACTATATACCAAAAGAGTTTAGTCAAATTAGAATTAATGCAGCCAAATAATTAATTCCTCAACCAAGCAAAACAGTGACGTTTCTTTATGAAACGCACTGTTTTTTTTGATTAAAAAAGAAAAAGCTAATGCTAAAAATAATTATTGCTTACAGAATAATTGTATGTTATTCTTTGGTTGTAAAAAATATAGACAACTAATTATACAACTATACAACGTTGTTTAATTGAAGAGTCATCCAATGCATTATTTGAAAGCGGAAACAAGATCACATATTTAATCAAAAGGAGAGAATCATCATGAGTACAACTGAATTAAGAGAAACACCTCATATCAAACCAAATGGTGTCGAAATTGCCGAAACAATCCTTTTACCAGGAGATCCTTTGCGGGCAAAATTTATCGCAGAAACCTATTTGGAAGATGTAGTCCAGTTTAATGATGTTCGAAATATGTTTGGTTATACAGGCACATTCAAAGGAAAAAGAATTTCCGTTATGGGAACGGGCATGGGCACACCGAGTATGAGTTTGTATTCATGGGAACTTATCCATATATTTGGCGTGAAAAATTTGATTCGGATTGGGTCATGTGGAGCGATTCAGGATCAATTGAACTTGTATGATATCGTTTTTGCCATGGGAGCATCTACTGATTCTAACTATGTCCAGCAATACAATCTTCCTGGACAGTATTCGAATATTGCTTCGTTCGCTCTATTAGAAAAAGCGAAGAAAGTGGCGGACGAAAAAGGACTTCCTGTTCACGTAGGAAATGTACTCTCAAGTGATTTCTTTTATAATGCCGATCAAACAGCATTGGAAAGATGGAGTAAGATGGGCATTTTATGTGCCGAAATGGAAACAGCCGGACTTTATATGAATGCTGCTCATGCCGGAGTGAATGCATTAACCATTCTAACCGTAAGTGATCATATTTTTAGACATGAACAAACAACAACGGAAGAAAGACAAACTGCATTTACGAATATGATGGAAATTGCCTTGGAGCTTGCTTAGGTAAATCATATCTTTGTATGGAAAAGGGGAGGAGCGGCGCAAAGGCAAATCACTATTACCAATTATAATGTTTATACTTTCGGTAACTGAAGCCTAGCCCTGCTCACACCGCCTTTAATAGCTGACTGCGGTTAGTTCTCTTTATTTATTTTCCATGATAGATGGTGGCGTGGAACGCAATATTAGTTTTATATAGAATCATAGAACTGTGGCAATGGAGAGGGGAAGTGTAGCAGATGGCTACCTTTAGTATGAATAAGGCAGAAGCACAAGACGTTACGATAAAAAAGGCTGTCCCGGTTTTATTATTATTGTTTGTGTTGTGCTTGGTAATCGACAATTCATTTAAAATTATTTCTGTAGATATGGCCAAAGACTTTGGTATTTCTGCGACAACAGTTAGTTGGCAATCCACTTTGGCTGGTCTTGTCATTGGCATTGGAGCCGTCGTCTATGCCGCTTTGGCTGACTCTATCAGTATTAGAAGACTCTTGAGCATTGGTATCATCTTAATTTGTGCCGGTTCATTAATGGGCTATCTGTTTCAACATTCATTTACGCTTGTGATTATAGCACGTATCATTCAAACAGCTGGGCTGGCTTCAGCAGAAACATTATACGTAATTTATGTTACGAAACATTTACCCCAAAATGAACAAAAGAAATTTTTGGGATTCAGTACGAGCAGTTACGCCCTATCACTTGTTATTGGTTCATTGGCAGGTGGGTTTATTTCGACGTATTTACATTGGACAAGCCTATTTTTAGTAGCCCTTATCACAATCGTCATTCTTCCTTTTATCTTAAAATATCTTCCGAAGGAAAACGGAAAGGGCGGCTATGTTGATGTTATTGGCCTGTTCCTTGTTGGTGTCATTGCCGCTTTTCTAATGTTGTATATTTCAAACTTTAATTGGATTTATTTACTCGTGTTTATTGTGGCGATATTGCTATTCCTTGCTTATATCAGCAAGTATTCAAAGTCATTTATAGATATTTCCTTCTTTAAAAACAAGCGCTTTGTATCAATTCTTGCTGTAGCTTTTGTGATTTACTCAGTTCAATTAGCGTATATTTTCCTGTTTCCATTTTTGCTTGAAAACATTTATGGCTTGAAACTGGATACGATTTCGTTATTATTGATTCCAGCCTATGTTTTATCCGCAACTGTTGGAGCGCTTTCCGGAAAAATTGCACAATTTTTCGGAAGTAAGCAATCGATTATTGTAGCCATGGCTGGCATTACTGTCAGTGTATTATTAGGTGGCTTTTTTGTCCAAAGCTCGGTGGTTGTGTTCGTAATTTCAATGATTTTATTCTCCAGTTCCTTTGCACTCATGTATGCACCGATGATAGATTCATGCGTAAGCACGATTGCGAAGGAGAATTCTGGTACAGCGGTTGGATTTTATAATCTCGTTTTGAATGTTGCTGCATCGATCGGAATCGCCTATACAGCAGCTATGATGGATTCACCTTCTATGAAAAACAATCTATTAGGATATATTCATTTTGCAAATGCATCCTCATATAGCAATATCCTATTAATTCTATCATTAATCTCAGCTTTTAGCTTAATTGTTTACTGGGGATTAGTTGGACGAAAGTAATAAAAACCTTATATGTTGTTAATCAATGAGAACCCTGAGACGAAAAGTCTAGGGTTCTTTTTTTGCCGGATAATCAAACTGGTGTTACTTGCCTTGAATGAATCTGATAAACGTTAAAAAAAAGCAGTATAATGATAGTAGAAATATTATGACTTTTAGCTAGAATCTATTACCAGAAACTGCTGAAATAATGACAAGTTTTTTCGTGGAAGGTGGAAAGCAGATGCAACTTTATTTTTACAATGAGGGATTCAGAAATGCGATTGAACAATATACATTAACGGCGGAACAACTTCGTTTTACCGGTACACCCGTTGACAGTATAAAACTATCTAATGAAGATTCAGATCGAGATTCAATCTTAGCTATCGAGGGGGATGATCTGGTTACATTTTTCGTTCTCCACAGAAATGAGGGAATAAAGCCATATTCAAATAATCATAACGCGATTTTGTTAAGGGCTTTTTCAACAGATTTTCGTCATCAAGGTAAAGGGTTTGCCCACCAAGCATTAATGTTATTGCCCGATTTTGTTAGGGAGCATTATCGAGAAATAAATGAAATTGTATTAGCTGTTAACCTTCAAAATGATGCAGCACAAAGCTTATATCAAAAATGTGGATATGTCGATGAGGGTGAACGAAGGATGGGGCCAAAAGGCGAGCTTATCATCATGAGTTACTATTTATAAACTTTGTTGAAGGCTTGCTACAGCGTAGCTTGGGTACAGAATTTTAAGCAGAGACTAATAAGAATAGTTTAAAAACCCACCATTCGGCTGGAGACATTTCGAACAATTCAAATTACAATACGATTGGATACATATAACACTAGATAGGGAGATTTGTTGATGTTAGCTTCATTTATTCATGGATTTATTCTTGCACTTGGACTCATTCTTCCGCTTGGGGTTCAAAATGTTTTCGTTTTTAATCAAGGGGCATTGCAACCACGCTTTATTAAAGCATTACCTGTTGTGATTACCGCTGCATTGTGTGATACCCTATTGATCTTGGTGGCTGTTTTAGGGGTTTCCTTCATCATTCTCGGTTCTTTTTGGATAAAAACGATTTTAATTGTAGGAGGGTCCGTCTTTTTAATCTATATGGGCTGGATCTCATGGAACAGCAAACCAAGCCAGGACAAGGAAGATGTAGCAAAGAAATTTCCGTTTAAAAAGCAAGTGTTGTTTGCGGCCTCTGTTTCCTTACTGAACCCGCATGCGATCATGGACACAATCGGTGTCATTGGAACCAGTTCGTTAAAATACCAGGGAGAAGAAAAAGTCATATTTGCGGTTACCTGTATTTTAGTGTCATGGATTTGGTTTATGGGGCTTGCCCTAGCTGGAAGAATAAGTGGAAAGCTCGATCAATCGGGAAGATTTATGTTGGTTTTGAATAAACTATCTGCCTTAGTTATGTGGGGAGCAGCCATTTACCTTGTATTTTCTTTATTTTTTAATTAGAACATTTAAGTATTTTGGGGATTAAGAAATGTAATACTTTAAATCTTCTGCCATCATTAATGATTCCTCCTCTTGTATTTTTAATAATTAAATAAGCACATTTATAATTTGCAGTTATTATGTTCGAGAAAGTGTTACTTAAACAAACAGGGGCAAGAGTTGAAGATCAAGGCCGTCATTAAGGCAGCTTTTTCTTATTGAACTCCCTAAAAAATGCTTTATCTATATAATATTAAGAGCGTGTTTTGATCAATCTTTTTTCAAAGCATGCTTTTTTTATTTGATTGACAATCCCTTGTAACGCTTGTAACCAAACTGTAAATTTCTTCGTAAAACCCTTTAGCGGCAGGGTGTTTGGTCAACCAATAAAATTTGGTGGAATATTTTCCCGCAAAGACCAGTCGCTATTATATGTTACACTCAGTTGTGTTAATAAGTATAATACTTTAGGAGGTAACCCATGAAGAAATATTTGATTACAACTACACTAGCAGTCTCAATCGGTTTTAGTTCTTTTTTTGCGGCTCCTATCGCTATTAATCCAATAAAGGTCTCAGCTGCAACAGTTAATCCACAAAATAACCAACAAGCAGTTGAAGCAAAGGCGAATCAATTAATTCAAACTGGGAAGAGTTTAATAGGGAAGGCTACCTACAGTACTGCCGAATATAAGACAACATACCCTTATAAATTTTCATGTGCAACGTTCATTGATTATATTTTTAAACAAAATGGGGTAGACTTGGCAACTTATAATGAAGATTATATGGTGCAGCAAGGGTCATACGTTCCAAGAAGCCAATTACAAAAAGGGGATTTAGTGTTCTTCAAAAGTAAAAAAACGGGCACGGATCCTGACCATGTAGCCATGTATATTGGCGACAATAAAGTCATTCATATGGCTGACTCTAAACAAAATATTGTAATTGCTGATATGAATAGTAAGCCATATTATACAGACGCTTACTTTTCTGCACGAAGAGTACTTCCAACTTTACTCCCTTCAAACCCGGCAACAAAAGGGGATAAGGTTGTTGAACAATCCTTTAATTTAATGAAAAAAGTGACCATGGGCAGTGTGAATAATGAAGGGGCGCTGAAGTTTACAGGTCCTGGATTCATCAACTACGTTTATAAAAATAATGGCGTTAATCTGGGAACAACAAATATTAAAGACCAAATGAAACTGGGCACAACCGTATCACGCAGTCAGTTAAAAAAAGGTGATTTAATCTTTTTTAACAGTACGATTGGTTCAAGCGCAGCTTCGATGGTCGCCATTTACGCAGGAGACCACAGACTTATTATTCCAACTTCAAGCGGCATCACGACACGAGTTCTGTTTGTTGATTTTTACAACCAGCATTATATTACGGCAAAACGTGTACTTTAAAACGATCAGAAGCATTCGGTGCGATAGGGCATCGAATGCTTCTTTGTACTTAATTTAATTATCTCTTTTTAAGCTATTCGCAAAATCTATCATGGATCGGCTTGACAAAAATAACTAGAAGTGTGGATTTAAAATAAATACATCCTCTCCAGTTAAAGCCGTTCTCTTTTGGAGTACCCACATAAGAAAAGGCACATTTCAAAAAATAAAAAAAATAAGCCAACATGGTTGTGTGGCTTATTTTTTCATGTTCTTTTTAATAAAAATGGTGCAGTGCAAATTACTCCTATAATGTATAGAACTACTGCAATATAAGCAGGTAATAAGTGAACAAAATCAGTATAGCCAATAATAAAATGTGTGATAATCCCGGATAAAAATGCTGGAAGGGCACCGATAGTGAAGGTCCACCAAACCCAGCTTTCTCCTTCGCGAATTCCCCATAAGGCAAGCATTAATACGAGTAGGCCCACACTTAGCAGGGCACTGCCAAACCCGGCCCGATCATGTGCTATCACAGGGATTAATCGTTCATTAAAGTCACTTAGCGCTTCCGGAGTAAGACATAAATAAGAAAGATCGGTTGGAACAAATATAGTTGATACTCCAACGACTGAGATTACGATTCCGCCAATCGTTAATGCAAACCCTAAAAGGACAAACGATAATTGACCAATTAAGCTCAACTTCCAGTATTTATGATTAAAAAGATTGATGCTTGATGGCGCTGCTTTCGCATTTTTGGATTTCGTATAGCCAATTATAAATAACGGTAATAAAATAAGCCAAAACAATCCATGGAGCCAATCGAAATAACCATAACCGATAAATAACAAAATTCCAAGGAAACCAATTATCCCTGCGATATTGACTGCTTTTCTTGCCCAATGGTGGCCAAATCTGATTCCGTGCCTCGAAAGCTGCATGTAGATGATTCCGCCTGAAATCATGGTCCCTGAAAGAGTCATCCGGTCATGTGCCATAAAATATAAAATGGCAGGATTGAAATCTAAGATATCCCTTCTAATTAAGCCTAAAAAGGATTCATCGTATGGAAGGATAATGGCGGTCATGCTGAAAAACAATGCGATGAATCCAGCAACTGTTATGGCCAAACCAAACAACCAATACGAAAGCCATCCTTTAGCCATCACGGGTTCCTTAGGGAGCCTGTTGCTGTATGCCTCGTTAATCCGCTTCGGCAGACCAGGTCCAGCAAATACATATTCAAAGCCTAACATGACAAGTGAAGCTCCGTTTTCCAACAATTTAATAGCATCTACGGGCTCTCTAACCCCACCTGAAGTGATAATAGGAACATTAGTAAATGATTTCCTTAAGGCTATAAGCGTTTCAGTCATCCTATCAGTCGAATGACATCCTTCAAGAAGTATTCCACTTGGATTATAGTTTTTCAGCTTATCAATATTAGCCGTAGTTTCTGTTGAAAAAGCAAATATTACGGGCTTACTTAATTTTTCTTGAAATTGGTTATATTGATCAGCTGAATCAAACGCATTGCTGTTGAGTATAAATCCGTCACTAAAAGGAAGGAGCTCTTCACAAATCTCAGTTATTTCCTGAAAAGTTCCTTCAACCCTAATAAAAAAAGGGACCTTCTTTTTTTTAAGAGAGTGTAGTTGTTCCTTAACTGTAGAAAGCATTATGGAGAAGCCGGTAAATCCCCATACCTGTTCGTTTTTATAATCAACAAGAAGTTCTTCCTTCTTTTCTGAACCGTGAATGGATACTGGGCCAATCTCAATGAAGCCAAAACCAAGATTTTGAAAAGCTTTCAGCCCAGATAATTGGGGATCGATTTGGCCACTTAGTCCAACAGGAGAGGTAAACTGAACATCGAATACTGGCTGCGCCATTTGATTAGAAGGTGCCATATGACCAAGGAATTCTATACATGCTTCTCCTATTGCCGAAGAAGATAACATGCCCATCCCGCGATGAATAAACTCACGACTAAAGGAGGGGGGCAGCTTATGAAGAATCGGCTTAAAAATGGTATGATATGACCAATCTGGCAAGGCTGATCACCCTCCCTTCCTTAGCAATTAGAAAAACAATCAACATGTTTTATCTATTCATGATTTTTTGTATTTCTGGATGACTCATGAGAATTTCATTTCCATAAAAATAACTAATAGACAGCGCAATGATTAGACCAAGATAAATTAAAAATAATTGCACTTTCGTTTTTTTACTCGTTTTATAATAGGTTTCCGTTGTCTCTACTTCTGTTTTAAATTTTGCAATTTTTTCTGCTAAATTGTTGAGAATACCTTCCACAACTTGTTGATTGTTATCGCTATCTTCTTCGCTTAATGTATGAACACCTGATAATTGTTGGAGATAAAGTTCCTTTTTAATTTCGTCAATTTTAGAATTCAGATGATTTATTGTTTCTGTAATCTCCTGGTTCGAGGTTTCCAATTTTACTTTTTTAGTCAATTCTTGTACTGAATCAAAATCATGTGATTCTTGTTTTAATTTTAGTATTAAATGTTCAAGTTCCTGTACTTCCATTTTGTCTTTATTTAAACTTTTTTGTTTTTTATATAATTTATACCATTCTTTTGAACCGATGATGACAATGATAAACCCTATGATACTAAAATGCATGACAGAAAAAGCAAGTAATAATACAATCCCTAAGCCCCATAGTTTAGTGCTGATCCCTGCTGCAATTCTTCCCCCATCTAATGGGGTAATCGGAATTAAATTAAATAAATTTATCATCCCGCCCAAATAAATAAGAAGTGCCCAGAATGAGTGATGTGTATATAAATACAATGGAATGGCGGGTAAAAACGCTAACAATCCAAATAAGGGCCCCATGTAGGCTAAAAACCCCTCGTCTTTTGCACTTTTAGGCATTTCCTTTAGACCAATAACTGCACCCATAAAAGGAATAAATACAGCTGGACTAACAGGCAGTTTCATCCTTTTAGCTGCATACATATGTCCCATTTCGTGCACAAACAAGAGGTAGACTAGAGCTACTGCAAACTTCCAACCAAAAATTAGGGCATAGGTTCCGAGATAGATAATCATGCTTATCAGTGTATGTAGTTTAAGGAATTAATTATCAAAACAAATTTAAATTTACCTAATAATAGTGCTCCAATTGTCCCAACTATTCCCCAGGCGGATTTCTTGCCGCCCTTTATATTCTCTTCTACAAATAAACATCCCCTTTAAAATACAACACCTTTTATATGAAGCAAACTATATTTGTATGTCAATTATACAAGAAATTACAGAATTGTAAGCAGGATTTTAAGTTTGGTTTATTGAATTAAATGAAGTCAAAACATAAAATACAGGAGAAATGGATGATTGAGATCATAAACTATTACTAAGTAAAAATAAAACCTGTCCTTAGGTAAAAAGGTCAGGTTTTGCTATTTATCTTGGTAGTGTCATTTCTAATAATTGGACATAATTTTTTATTTGTTGTTCTTCTAGTTCAACCCCAATTAAAATTAAGGAAGGATTTTCATGAGATTTGATTTTAGTAAGTATCAGTTGATTGGAAGAATATTGAAAATTATAAATTAATCCGTCTTCTTTTAGTTGAACGAATCCTTTTCCTCTAACAATATTTTTTGGTAAACCATTTAACCAATCTTTAAATTTTTCCCTTTCTACTATTGGAAGATGGTTTATTCTAATTGCTTGAATTTGGTCGTGGTGAGCCTGGTGTTTGTGATGGCCATTACCATGCATGTGTTCATGATGTTCATGATTGTCAGATAATTGGATGGTAGGGTTCCCGAAAGAACCGATTAACAAATCTGTATTGATATTACAAAATTCTGTTTTATAGATAGGGGTCCCTTCGCTTAAAGTCGGTGTTAGCTTATTTTGAATTTTTTCAAGCTTTTTACTGGATACTAAATCGACTTTATTTAATATCACTATGGAAGCACTTACAAGCTGTTGCTTTAAAAGTGTGCGAATTTCATTAGAACTTGAAAAAATACTTTGATACTCTAAATAGTTACTCGCATCTACAACCCCAATTATGGATTGCAGCAAAAAGTATTCCAGATATTTAGGGTCGCTTAAAGCTTGTTTTATTTCTAAAGGGTTGGCTACCCCAGTACCCTCAATAAATAAGGCATCAACGTGTTCGAATGATTCGTTGATAAAATAATCAAAAGTGGATTTTAAATCGTTTTGGATCGAGCAGCAGATGCAACCGTTTAATAATTCCACCATATTTTCTTTCGGGAATAAATGACTTTCAACATTTACATCACCCAGCTCGTTTAAAATAATACCAGGAACGAATCCCCTTTTTTTAAAGGTTTCAATTAATTTAAGTAAAATCGTTGTTTTTCCGCTGCCAAGAAAGCCGCTAATAATGTATACGGGGATCTTTTTTTTGTGCTTCATCCTTTTCCTCCTATAAAGCATACTACCATAATTATAGTAGTATCTATCATTAATAAAGGCAATAGACTTTCAATAATTTTACATTGATCTTTTTGTTTTATCTGTTTAAAGTCAAATCAGTATGTTAAGATTAAAAATGTTCGGCAATTAAATGAAAACTGAAAATAGGAGAAGTTATGAAAGTTACTTATAATTTTTTCAAAGAATTATTGGGTTACCTCGTCGGATTATTGATTTTTGGTTTAATCTTTATATTATTTATGAATGGTTCTTTTACTAGTTTTTCATTTCAGCTTCCAAAATCCGTTATTAATGTAAACACCATTTTTATTAGTATTATAATCGAGGCTATTCCCTTTGTTTTATTAGGTGTATTTGTTTCATCTCTTATTCAAATGTATGTGTCTGAAGAAAGACTTCAGAAAATTATTCCAAAGAACCCGTTTTTAGCACTTATTCCAGCAGCCCTTTTAGGTGTTCTATTTCCTGTATGTGAATGTGCTATTGTACCGGTAGTAAGAAGGTTGATCAAAAAGGGTATGCCCTTGCACGTGGGAATGGTATTACTCCTTGGCGCCCCCATTTTAAATCCAATTGTTTTCTTTTCTACGTACGTTGCTTTTCGTATGGATGTTCAAATGGCATATGCCAGAATGGGACTAGCATTCTTAATCATTATTATTATTGGACTTTTCATCTATTTAATTTTTGGAAATAAAGATCAATTAAAATGGGCTCGGGAAGATCTGGTGGCATCTGCTCAGGGAACAGCAACCACTCCAAGAAAAAGTTTCAAGGCTGTTTTATATCATGCAAGTGATGAGTTTTTTCAAATGGGGAAGTACTTAATCTTTGGGGCATTTATTGCTAGTTTATTTCAGACTTTTTTTAACAGAAGTATTCTTCTTGAGTTGGGTTCAAATAATTTATCTGCGCCTCCTGTCATGATGGGATTTGCATATGCTTTATCCTTGTGTTCAGAAGCGGATGCGTTTATAGCTGCCTCATTTCTTAAAACTTTTTCAAAGGGATCGATTTTGGCATTCCTGTTGTTCGGCCCAATGATCGATTTTAAAAATACGATCATGCTTTTTGGCTATTTTAAGACAAAGTTTGTCATTGCTTTTATGGTCATTACAACCATTGTAGTTTTAAGTGTAGTTTATCTATTTCAATCAATGGTCTGGGGGTGAGGATATGAAGCAAGAACAAAGAAAGATTAATCATGTTATGGTTAGAGGGATTGTTTTATTAGGATTTACTAGTTTATTACTGAAATTGGTTATTACTGGAGATTTAAAATATTTTATTGCTCCAAAGGTGGCTCCATTAACGTATTTTTCGATTGCAGCATTTCTACTAATGGGTATTGCTCAATTTTGGAGGAATAAAAGCGGGGATGATGTTGATTGCGATTGTGGCAGTGATCATGGGACTTCCGATTCGGATAATAAGTCGATCATCATCTATTCAATGTTCATTATTCCTATTTTGACAGGAATGTTTTTTTCCAATAACACTCTTGATAGTGCAGTCGCAGCGAACAGAGGAGTGCATTTCGGAGAAAAAACGAAAAGTGTAAATAATCAACCAGACACTCAAAAGAAAACAATAACTGAATCAGAAGCTCAGGAGTCTACTACATCGAATGGCTCTGTAACAGATCAGTTCGCAAATTGGAGCCAAGAGTCTGACGTTGAGGAGAAAAATCTGTTATCAAGTGAGAAAATTATCGTTACAGATGAAAATTTCATTTATACCATGGATAAGATCATGCAAAAGTTGGATCTGTTTGTTGGTAAAGAAATAGAGTTTGTTGGATTTGTATATAGACCTGAAGGCTTTCCGGATGATCAGATTATTGTATCAAGATTTGGTGTTGCATGTTGTATTGCCGATTCTGACATCGTCGGAATGTTATCTATTGGCGATGTCAGTGGTTTTCAACAAGATGAATGGGTAAAAGTAAACGGAACCATTGACAAGTTTACATATCAAGAAATAGGTCTGCCTTCTGTAAAAATAAAATCTATAGAAAAGGTTCCAAAACTTGATGATCCATATGTTTATTACTAATAATTAGAATTCTACCACCCTTCAAGAGAGGGTGGTTTTTTCTTTAAATTTAGGCTGTGTTAAAGCACATTGTTGATTTTGAGCATAATGTTGATTGGAGTGGAAGGCGGCGAAGACTCCTGCGGGATTAGCGGGACAGGTGAGACCCCGCAGGCGCTTTAGCGCTGAGGAGGCTCACCGCCCGCCCCGCGGAAAGCGAAGCCGCCTGGAGCGGAAATCAACATTCACATTTAACAGAGCCTAAATTTAAGGGACAAGGGGTACAGTTTAATAGTATCTTGTCCCTAAATTATTAATTCATATGTGAATACTGAAATGGTTTTAAGAAAAAATCAGTATTATGATATAATTATTTCAAAAGAAGGAATTATTAATCAATTGTTCGGGAGAAATTGAATATTATATGGAATGGTTTAATATTTTTGGATTAATAATCTCT
The DNA here is from genome assembly GCF_001026695.1 of Neobacillus vireti. Lineage (GTDB taxonomy): Bacteria > Bacillota > Bacilli > Bacillales > Cytobacillaceae > Neobacillus > Neobacillus vireti. The sequence goes on along the minus strand of NZ_LDNB01000010.1, from coordinate 172,669 downwards.
GTTATTTGTTTGCTGGCGGGACCTGTACAGTTGTATCGTTTTAAAAAAGAATATCAAAAACTTGATGAAGATCAAGTTATTACTGATGAATTGGAGAAAAAGTGGGTTAAGCGTTTATATTAGGTGATTTTTTGGATTATCTTAGGAGTAATTTTGAGTATTGTAGCAACAGTTCTGCACTATCTGTAAGTAATAATATCATTGGCATAAAGATATTAGTAACCAAAGTATTTTTTCATATCAATCGCAGAGTTGACATAGTATTCTTTTGTTAGAAGATTACCATCATTTGTAAATACTTGTAATTCAAGTTTCTTATCCTTTTTTTCGAAAACAAGAATGCCGTCAGGGCCTTTTTCAAAAACGACACTATCTGCATCTTCCTTTTTACTACTATTAATCAAGTTGGTTAATTCTTGTATTTTCTTTTTATCTTTTAGTTGTGCAACTTTTTCTGCTTTATCATTCTTAATTATGTACAGGCTTACAATCTCATAATTGCCGTCAACTATTTTTGTGACACTGCATGAAACAAGAATTGAGAGTGAAAAAATCGTGAGTGAAAAAAGAAGTATGGTTTTAAACATTGAAATTTACTCTTCTTTACAACATTCCAACTTTGGGAATTTACTGACCGAACCAATGGACAGTATGGAGATAGCATCCCAAACACTAAATGTTTATTTTAAGTTTAGTTGATAAAGAACTTTTTGAAAAGTAATAATTTTTGATGATGCAAAAGACTCTAATGAGGTGAATAGCTATGAGGTCCGAAAAAGAAATGTTTGATTTGATTTTAGGGATTGCTCAAAAGGATGAAAGAATTCGAGCTGTCTATATGAACGGTTCAAGAACAAATCCAAATGCTCCAAAGGATATTTTTCAAGATTACGATATTGTTTATGTCGTGACAGAAACCGCATCTTTCATAAAAGATGAGAATTGGATTAATTGTTTTGGAGATTTACTGATGATTCAAGAGCCTGATAAGAATGATAAATCAGTTGGAGAGGATATGGATTTTGATCGGTCTTATGGCTATTTAATGCTCTTTACAGATGGAAATCGTATCGACCTTCATATCGAAATCATAGATACAATGAATGCTGAATATGGCAATGATAAACTGACGGTACCATTATTAGATAAGGACAATATTCTGCCACATATTCCAGCTCCCACAGATATTGATTACCAAGTAAACAAGTCAACAGAAGCTATGTTTTTTAGTTGTTGCAATGATTTTTGGTGGTGTCTGCAAAACGTTGCCAAAGGAATTTGGCGTGATGAATTACCATATGCAAAGCAAATGTTTGAATATGTTATAAGGGCTAGATTAGATGAGATGGTTTCTTGGTGGGTAGGGATAAACCACGACTTCGAAGTTTCAACAGGAAAAATGGGAAAGTATTTCAAAAAGTACCTTTCTGAATCATATTGGGAAATGTATGAAAAAACTTATTCCGATTATGACTATGGTAATTTTTGGGGCGCTATTTTTACCACCTGTGAATTGTTTAGAAGACTAGCAGAAGAAGTTGCAGATAACTTATTGTTTACATATCCAATGGAAGACGATAAAAATATGACGGAATATCTTAAACATGTAAGAAATTTACCTGCTGATGCAAAGGAAATAATTTAACTAATCCTATATGTAATCCGGAAAAAGTTTTCAATAACCTTTCTGGGTGGATCTGCTTATTTAGGTAAGGGCAGTTTAGTTCAACAAGAAGGAAATCGACAACTCTTGGAGAATTCTTACTCTAATAAGAAATTTGGAGGTAAATAATTACAATGTTAAGTTATAAAAATAGTACAAGAGAAATAGTAGAAAGCGGAACTGATACAGCAATAATTTCGGTCGGTGCAACAGAACAGTTCGGACCAAATTTGCCAATGCATCTGGATACCTTAATAGCAGAAAAGTATGCAGAGTCATTTGGAGAGGTTTTAAATGCATATGTTCTTCCAACTTTGCCCTTTAGTACATCAGAAGAACATGCAAATTGTAAAGGGACAGTTACTGTAAGTCCCAATGTTTTAACCGCAATGTTAGAAGAAATATTAGTAAACCTTAATAGACAAGGCTTTAAGAAGTTTGTACTATGCAATGGTCATGGTGGAGCATACTGGGAATCAGCTTTCGTAAAACATATAAACTATAAGTACGAAGATATAATACTTATAACTACATATCGGCACTTGGCATGGGAAGAAGCACTAACTGAGGCAGGATTGGAAGGATTAAATGAGATACATGGCGGATTGTTATCTGTTTGTACAGCAATGTGGCTATGTCCAGATTTAGTAAAACTTGAATCTATGGGTTCGGATGTACCCAAAGAAAATAGAAAATTTGCAGACTATATTTCTTGGGACAAATTAACAAAAGATGGTTGTTGGGGTAAATTTGACAATAGTGTCTATACGCCTGAGCAACTTGCAGAGATTGGAGAGAAATTCTGGACTTCCTTTATATCAAAAAGAGGAAAAAAATTAAAATCAATACTTGAGGAAGCCTATCAACTAAAAATAAATTGAAAGGCTAAATCCAATTTAAAAATGTCCTACATAAGTAAATGTAAAGACATTTTTTAAAGGAACGTTCAGGTGAAAAATATTCAAAAGAAATTGAATAAAAACTCTGTTCAACTACTGTTGTTAGTAACCAAACTAATTAGACAAATCAAGGTAAAGATTCAATAAGAGCAAATATTTCTTTTAATAAAGAGCTACTTTGGGGAAAATATACAAAATAAATTTACCCAAAAAGGCTGTTGATTAGATGAAAATAAAATGGTTCTTATCCATATTTGTAGTGTTATTAATAACGATTGTTCCCGTCGCATCCGCCGTTACTCCTTTTAAAGTGTTTGTGAATGGGCAGCCAATTTTCGGTATTCCTTCCATTGTACAGTTTATAGATGGTTTGCCGTTTGTTTCTATTGAATCGATATGCATCGAACTGAAACTGGATGTCGAATATGATTCGAAAAACAGGACGCTTCATATATCGAATATAGGAGAACCGCAATCCGAAGTTGTGGCCACACTAAAGAAAGCCAATGCGACTCTTTATGCGACAAAAAGAGAAGGGCACTTAGAAAAATTCAGGTTGAAGATGGACGGAGGAATTAGATGGTTCCCTTACTGGAGAAGTACGGATGCTCCTGCATTTGGTCCAAAATTATTTTTCGAAGATATTAACCAGGACGGAAAAGAAGAGTTGGTCATCGTATTAACAACTGATCATGGTACAGGAATCATGATTACGGAAGCACATGTCCTACAGAAAACGAAGACAAATATTGGAGAAATATTTGAAGAAAGGTTAATAGATAATCCAGTGGCAATCATTAATAAGAATGTTAAAACGAAATTAGTATCTAATGACCAAGTGGAGATAACGATTGGTAAGAAGAAAAAAAATGACACTACTTATGACTACTTGAAAAATGAGCGGATTGAATATTCTGTATATAAAAACGAACTAGTAGTTTATATAAGCGGTCACATTTTTCCGCCAACAGAAGGAGGAATTCTTATTACCTATCAATTCAAGGATAATATGTACCAAGCAAAAAAGATTGAATACCTAAAGAAACGTCCGGATTTTAAAATGGAGAGTTCTTTTCAATAAATAGGAGTTACGATGGCAACTCGAACTTCTAAGCGACCGAATTCCTTCTTAAAATCAACGAAACGGTCGCTTAACAATTCAATTTATGATTTTTAGATCAAAATTTCAAGAGGATTAATTTTTACATTCCTTTTTGCTTAATACATAAATACTGCCGCCAAGTGTAAGGACGGAAATAAACTTACTGGCAATGAATAGATAACTGGTGGTTTGAGAATCAAGAGTGATGTGCGGGAGTATGATGAGGCCGAGAACGACAAGTATGCTGAGAAGGAGTATGGAATAATAATATTGATATGCTTTGTTAATAATCATACTACCTTTATCATCATGTTCCTGAATGAAAACAAGGATTACATATGATAAGACTAAGATTGTAACATACGTTAATAGAACAATGGCAATGCCGATGCCCATAATTAAATTCCTCCTTTCTTAAGGGAGTTCTATAGTGAATAAAGCTAACAGAGTAGGAAGGTATAATCCCGCTTCGTTAGCTTTTTTCTTATTTATATTCCAGGGTATTTTCCTTTAAAGGTTCACATCGATTTCAGTTCTTATTTTTTCATCTTTGGATATACCCAGATATTTGAGTGTTTCGGAAGGGGTTGAATGATTGAAATGCTTTTGCAAAAGTGAAATGGCTATTCCACGTTTAAAAGCATGAAATCCAAAGGTTTTCCTTAGTGAGTTGGTGCCGATTTTTTCTCCGATGCCAATCGCTTCTGCTGCCTGATGAATTATACGATAAGCTTGTTGGCGAGTAATCGGTTTGTCGGTTTTACTGGACTTAAACAAAAAATCTTCACTTAATAATTGGTGTGTATGAACATAATGGGCAATAGCCTGTTTTACTTTTTGGTTAAGGTAGACTTCCTTCACCGTTTCTTTATGTGCCAACAAATAAAATTTCTTAACACAGTTTTCTTTGTCAAACACATCGTCAACCTTTATATCCAGTATTTCGGTAATTTTTAACCCAGTATTAATACCAAAGACAAAGAGAACATAGTCACGCTCTGAATGCTTTTTTAAATACTTCTTTATAGCATTGATTTGTTTGATGTCTCTAAGCGCTTCAACATATTCCATTAATAAAAGCCTCTCAATCAATGTAACATAATATTATTTTAACATGGTATTATGTAACATGTAAATTTATATGATTAGATAAAGAACATTATTAACGTATTATTCCTTTTTGATCTCGTCCTTGTCAACAAGAATATAGTAATCTGTAAATAATAGGATGGATTTACTGATTTCCCGAACGAGAAAGCCCATGCAGGACGTTAGCCCGTCTTTAGACATGGGATGGGAGTGAGGTCAAATGCGGAGTACCACTAGAAACCGCAAGGTTTGTGGTACTTCAAGCATTTGAAAATATCACTATCTTTATTTCCATATAATTGTTGTAGAAATTTATAAAATTTGATACAATTATGATGGATGAGAATGTATGTTCCTATTTTGTATTCGCTGATTGGAAATATGTAGAGTAAGATTAAGCGATACGTTGAAAATCAAAAAAGGCGTAACTAGAAAGGAGCTGAAACCTATGGCAAGAAAAAGTACACCAACTTATACAATCGAATTTTCGCTAAACATTCCCGTTTGGCAAAAACACCGATTAGAAAAGAAATTTAAGATTGCTCGTACAGTCTACAATTCTTGTCTAGGTGAAGCTCTCAAACGTCATAAATATGTAAAAGCTGATAAGAAATATCGTACGTTGCTGAAAGAACCGAAGTCCAAAGAACGTAATCATTCACTTTCAAATCTACGTTTAGCCTACAGTTTTTCTGAATATGGTTTGCATGATTTTGTGAAAGCTATTCAACATAAATTCAAAGAAAACATCGGCAGCTTTGAAGCACAAAAACTTGCAACAAGAGCCTTTGAAGCGGTAGAGAAGCTGCATTTTGGCAAGGCCCGAAAAGTACACTTCAAAAAGTTCGATGATGATATTTCTGTTGAAAATAAATCAAACAATACTGGTTTGCGATATGTGAACGGTAATATCCTTTGGGGCGACAAGCCAACAAAGAAACTTCCAAACCCAAAGAATTGGTTGTGTATGCCGATTGCATCAAAAGCCAATGATGAATATGCACACCTGGCTTTAATGGATAAGACAAAATATGTCCGGATTTTGAAAAAGGTAGTACGTGGAAAGGATCGATATTTTGTCCAACTCATTCAAGAAGGTTTTCCACCAACAAAACGTAATCGAAAAGCTGCAAATGATGAAACCAAACGTGTAGGGATCGACATTGGTTCCTCTACCATCGCAGTTTGTTGCGAAACTTCTGTTGAACTTCGTGAGCTTGCACCGGAGTGTCATGTTGATCAAGCAAAAATAAGACTTATTCAGCGTGCAATGGATCGGTCTAAACGAGCGACGAATACCAACAATTTCAAAAAAGATTTCACAATTAAGAAAGGCCGCTTGCAATGGAACTACTCCAACCGATATAAGAAGCTTCGTACGATACGTAAAGAACTGTATCGGAAAATCGCTGTCCAGCGAAAAATATCGCATGAGAAACTAGCGAACGATATTCTTGCATTGGGGTCGGATATACGAGTAGAAACAATGAGATTTCAATCACTTCAAAAGCGAACAAAGAAAACAACCCTCAACAAGAAGAATGGCAAGATTAACCACAAGAAACGGTTTGGAAAATCAATCTCCAACCATGCCCCAGCCATGCTCATCACAATTATTGACCGAAAACTAGGCTATCAAGGACGGTTCGTTAAGAAAATAGATACCTACGCCACAAAAGCAAGCCAGTTTAATCATATCACTGGCGAATACACCAAAAAACAGCTCTCTGAACGATGGAATGAATTTGAAACTTTTCGTATCCAGCGTGATTTATATAGTGCTTTTTTGATAGGAAACACCACTGAAACGCTAAACTTAGTTGATGTAGACTTATGCAACGCCGGGTGGAATAACTTCGTTAAAATTGCATAATATTGAGATTGGAAGACTAAAAGAATCATCAAGTAAAACATTGCGTTGGTTTGTCGCCTAAACACAAACCTGCTTGGTCGTGACAACGCCCAAAAGAAGTCGGAATGATAAACACACAAGGAGTCCAAAAAGGGCTTGCTTGGAGAAGTGTCTTGCTATACGCAATACGTCCGTTAATGTTCTAGGAAAACGTACACCAGTGCTTCGATAGAAACTCTATCCGCAAGGAAAGATAGGGTATCGTTGAGAAGTGTACTAGGCAGAAAGTTTGCCTCTATACCCTAGAACCCCACTGCTTTTGCTGTGGGAGTTGTCAGTGGACAGAAAAGTGGGATTTGAAATGAAATTACTGAGATACCTTCTTCATAAACAAACTGGCAGCGATTGCTGAGCTAGGAAAATTGTTTCTTGTACCAACAGAGAAATTATTGAAAAGAGGGATAACAAGTGAATTTAGGCACTCCAATAGCAAGTGGAAATACAGCAAAAATATATCTTTACGAAAACAGGATTGTCAAAATATTTAATGATTCCTTGCCGGATACGGAATCTTCAAATGAAGCAAATAAGCAAAAGTATGCATATTCGTGTGGACTTTCTGTTCCGAAAATATTAGATGTTACGAAAATAGACGGGAAACAAGCGATCATAATGGAATATATTAAGGGGCGAACAATAGGCGATATCCTATCCGAAGACATGGATCAAGCAGAATATTACATGAATATTTCTGTTGATATACAACAAAAAATTCATATGATTGCAGCTGATTCATTTGAACCGATGTCTGAAAAATTAAGCCGCCAAATTGAATCAGCCGATAATCTTGATAAAAGGCATAAGTCTGCTTTAATAGAAAAATTGGATTCGATGACATTTGAGAGAAGGCTCTGTCACGGAGATTATCATTTATTTAACTTGATTATGTCAGATAATGAAGTGACAATTATAGATTGGGTTGATGCCAGTGCGGGGGATATCCGTGCGGACGTATATCGCACATATCTTTTGTATTCACAGGTTTCAATCGACTTAGCGGAAATGTATTTGCGTCTCTATTGTGCGAAAAGCGATTTGTTAAAAGACGAGATTTTTCAATGGGCTCCAATCATTGCCGGGGCAAGATTGTCTGAAAATGTATCAACAGAAAATCCTGAGCGTCTTATCGAGATAGTAAATCATTACTATCCTTTATAACTTCACCTTAAAGAAAAATAGCTTGAAGATTCCAAACCATTTTGGTGAATTCTAACTGGTAATAATTCTTATGCAATTTGATTTTGGTTAATAAATGATTCAATTTGCACCATATGTTTTTCATCATGCTCAATCATTCCAACAAAGTAATTACCTAGAATAATATTCTCCCTGCCAGGGAGCGGCCTAGCGAATCGTTCTGCATCCAATTCACTTAAGAGGGACAATAATTGCTTTCTTTTAGTAATGAACTCATCTATCAGCTGCCCCTTCGTTATGCCGGATCTGGCATATCTCGATGCAGACCTGTTTATTTCTTCTACATCGATGGCCATTTGTGGAAATGGCTCGTTTTTTAATAGATATGAAATCCTATTATCAATCATAAATTGATCCCAAGCGATAAAATGAGAAATCACGTCGGCAATTCCCCACGAACCTTCCCTAAATGGCAGGAACCATAAATCGTCCGACAAAGCTTTTAGTGAATGCACCCGGTCAATTAAAGCCAACTTTTCCTTAATGATGTCCTCTTTCTTCATTTTTGACCCCTCCTCACCACAAAATATTCTATTATTTAATATGTAATTCCTGCAATTTAGCAGGAAAAACAAGATTTAAGGAGTATTGATTAATTATCCAGTTTCCAATTGCAGTTGGACTTACTTTTTAAAAGAAGAATATTTCATTAAATAGGGGATATAATGAAGCTATCATAGAGTTCATTTTTTCAAAGAATAGGAGAGATTTTAATGAGCTATCAGCAAAAAACAAAAGAAACGGATCATAGTGTAGTGGAGTTTATTGAGAGTGTCGATAATCCGAAAAAACGTGAAGATGCCTATAAACTAGTAGATATTTTTTCGGAAACGACAGGATTTGAAGCAAAGATGTGGGGACCGAGTATAATCGGATTTGGTTCTTATCATTATAAATATGATTCTGGACATGAAGGTGATGCTCCTTTAGTCGGCTTTTCACCGCGCAAGGCAAAAATCAGTTTGTATTTTGCTCCGGGCGAACCAAAACGTGAGAACTTACTTAAGGAGTTTGGAAAGCATACAACCGGTAAGGGCTGTGTATATATCAATAAGGTCGCAGACATTGATATTGCTGTCCTACAATCGCTAATTGTACAATCCGTTCAGTTTTTGCAAGCAACCTACCCAAATTCTTAAGCCTATTTGGAAAGAGGATTAATGAATGTTAAATAGAATGAAAACCAACTCAGTTTGGTTATCGATCGGCATTTCCCAGCTTCTGTTTATTGTATTATTGCCGATCTGGCTGCGGCTTTTATCCTATCTACACCCAGTTGTTTTGCTAGTGGTGTGGATGTGTTTGACAATACTTGTATTGTTCGTCGTTTATAGTGTGCGGAGAGAAACCCTTCAAATCTCTAAAACTATTTTAAAAAGTGTCATCGGGATTTATAGTTTAGGCTTATTTATTCTCCTATTCTTCCGTCCGGCGAACCAAGAGTACAGTCAAATTAATTACATTCCCTTTAAAACTATTATGGGTTTCCTATCTGGAGACGTGAACTTTCTGGTAGCTTTTTATAATTTGGCAGCGAATATTTTTCTTTTCGTTCCATTCGGTGTGGCGCCATTAATGCTTTATAAAAACCCATCAAGGCGTCAGCTATGGCTCGTACCAGTTGTTGTCATACTTCTGATTGAAACGACACAGCACCTTACAAGACGCGGCAGTGCGGATATCGATGATCTTATCTTAAATTTGCTCGGGGTCTGGATGGGGTATTTCTTGTATCCGTTTATTCAGAAAGTGGTGAAAGTCAAAGATTCGGCAGCGTGAACATAACCTGACAACAGAGAGCGAATCGGCTCTGATGCCTTAAATTAAAGGACAGGCTATAAAGAAATGACTGCTTTCGTAAATGGTGTTGATAAAATTAAGGATAAACTCATAAAAGAGACGTTATTGGTGTAAAACTAAGCGTCATTTTATTGATTTCCATGAATTACTTAACGATCTAACCATTCAATGGGCGAATTTTTGAGTCCTAGGGGCGAATATTGGGTTTCAATGGGCGAATTTTCTAGTTGAATGGGCGGAATTGGCGATTCAATGAGCGAATTTTCAAGCTTAATGGGGAGGGATCTTTTTCAATCGGTGAATTTTCCTCTTCTATCGGCGAATATTAGGTTTCAATCGGCGAATTTTCCTCTTCTATCGGCGAATCTAAGAAAACAACAATCTTAAGAAATGAGTATTAGTAAAAACATAGCGATGCTTGATACAAAACAAGCATCGCTATATTATTGCTCAGTCCCTCTTCAACGGTATCCAAATTTCGGAGTAATAATCAGGACTCCACGGATCTCCATCGAAATAGACTTCTAATTCTGGGGTGCCTGCTGGTGTATATTGATTGGATGGAAACCATTCTGAAGAAATTTGCTTCCAGACCTTCTGGATTGCATCTGGCATAGCTCCATGTACCTCGAACACCACCCACTTTGATGCAGGAATTTCAAGCTGCATGAATCCATCCTGTGTCTCACCGTTATATTCTACAGCAACCCAGTAATCAATGAGTGGCTCTGCTTGGTAACTGCTTTTATCCACACAAACGCCAACTATCCCATTAATTTCTCCCTTATTCAACTTCACTAATCGGTCGTTTGTTCCGTCTGCATGAACATCATCCCACATTTTTGGAATCCCGATTAAATTCTCTCCATTTGCACACGAAAACTCCCGTTTGACGCCAACTACTTGAAAACTTTCTCTTTCAATAATTTTGTAATTCATCGGATCCGCTCCTTTCAGACTCACCTGAATCATCAGGCGGTTATACGATTTTAGCTTTCCATGATAATTTTTTGCCTGACTTGGTGTAATCCCATGCTGCCTGCGAAAGGCTTTGGAAAAAGCCTCGGGAGTGTCGTAGCCATATTTTAGGGCGATATCAATAACTTTGCAGCTGGTATTCGATAGTTCTTGGGCAGCAAGAGTTAATCGTCTGCGGCGGAAATATTCTCCAACCGTAATATCGGTTAAGATCGCAAAAGTCCGTTGAAAGTGAAAAACCGAGACATTCGCTTCTTTTGCAATCCTTTCAATCGAAAAAGGTTCAAGTAAATGTTCTTCCATATAGTCGATTGCCCGCTGCAATGATTCTACCCATCCCATATCGCTCACTCCTTGATTCAATCCTAACAATTATCGATTCCGAATTCCTGTTAATGTGTGCTTTGTTTGAACAGGTTTTCTATATTTCTATTTTTGCTTGATTATGAAGAATTGTCCAATTAAAAAAAAGAAATTTTCCGATTGAAAAAATATTTATGGAATTTACTTCGGGGCACTAAAGGTTTATTTTTTTCGCTTTTGTGGTAAAGTGAGGGGGAAATTATTATTTATGATCAAAATGGGAGAGCGATTAGCATGCAAGGCTGGAAACGTAATTTATGGGTGCTGTGGATTGGCGTCTTTTTCACATCGGCAAGCTTTTCAATGGTCATCCCGTTTTTGCCCATCTTTCTGCCGCAAATTGGTGTCACTGAACATGTTGAGATCTGGTCAGGATTGTTATTTAGTGCTGCCTTTTTCGCAGGGGCCATCGCTTCCCCGTTCTGGGGCAGTGTAGCCGATAAATATGGAAGAAAACCGATGATAATCCGGGCGGGGGTTTGTCTTTTTATCATTTATACATTAACCGCATTTGTGACCAATCCCTATCAGTTATTAGTCTTACGAATTGCACAGGGGCTTCTAACCGGATTTATTCCAGGGGCGATTGCCTTGATTGGAACGAATACGCCAGGCAAAAGGATCGGATACGCCCTGTCGATGATCTCTACCGCATCCGCATCAGGCGGAATTCTTGGACCGCTGCTTGGCGGGGGAATAGCTCATTTGGTCGGAAATCGCTGGGCATTTGGCAGCGCAGGAATTTTCACATTGATTTCGACTATTTTGGTCATTTTTTGGGTGACCGAGGAGAACTTTACTCCAAGTAAAAAGCGTGGCTCTGTTAAAAATGATATAAAAGAAGCGTGGAGCAATCGACCATTGATGCTGGTGCTTCTCTTAACGATTATCACTGCAGGATCAATCATGACAATCGAACCGGTCCTACCCCTGTATATAGTAAAATTGGGCGGCTCAGTTGATAAGGCTTCACTGTTGGCTGGTATTGTCTTTTCTCTTCCTGGAATCGCAAGTGCTTTATTTGCTCCGGTCTGGGGGAAATGGGCCGATAAGGTAGGATTTCATCGGGTTCTTGTTATCGGACTTCTTGGCGGCGGTCTTGGCACGTTGGCCCAAATTCTTTTTAGTGAAATTATCGGATTTTCGATTATCCGGTTTGTGTTTGGTGTCTTTTTCTGCGCGGTCTATCCGGCATTAAATGGCCTCGTTGTGAAATCAACAGCGGAGGACTTCCGTGGACGGGCATTCGGGTTAAGTCAAACAGCCAACCAAATCGGCGGAATGATTGGTCCGATGATCGGCGGCGTTATCGGTGGAATTTTTCCAGTACAAATTGTCTTTGTTGTAACAGGTATCCTGCTCTTAGCTGCGATGGGAGCGGCACATTGGAAGGGCAAGGATTTAATCGGAGGTTCGATGAGAAAAAGTAATGCGTAGCAAGTAATAGCTTTGATGAACAGTGTTTTAGCCTACATGAAGAGAACTCTGATAATATCGGGTTCTCTTTTTGCTGCTGTGTGGAAAAGGTATAACGAGTGATTTAAAAAGGAAGATTGGACTGCATTTTACTTGAAAAATTAGACATTATCAATTTTTAAAAGAAACATGGATAATCTAAGAATAATTTAGACAGGCAGGCGATCGCTCATGAATAAACCAATCATTGTCTTAACTATACTTTTTTGCTGCATATTCAGTAATTCTGTTAGTGGGGATGTAACAGCATCTCCGGAAAAGGTTATCCAAAATTATATTGTTGATCTGAATAATCATCAATGGAAAAACGCTTCTTATTGGTGGGTAGAAGAACATAAGAATGAATTATTAGACTTTGTAGACGACAAAGAAAACCAGAAATATAAACATGGTTTGTTAAATATTGAAGAAGCAAAACTTGTAAGGTGGAAGGAACTTCCCTATGAATATGGAAAGCAATTTTTACCTAGCCGCTATATCGAGAAATTTACTAATCCAAGAGTGTATTATGTGGGAGTAAATTTAAAAGTGCATAACCAGAACAAGTTTTTTATTGACGGAGGAAATTATTTTTTTATCGTTATGGTCTTAGAGGATGGGGAATGGAAAATAGCTCTCACTCCTCATGTACCAGTCATGTCAATTATTAGAGATGGCTATGGTTTTGGTACGGAAGATGAGAAGACCTATGAAGAGAGAAGGTTAAAATTTTATAAAACGACTATAGATTAGACTGTAAATTAACAGAATTGTTGAGTGGAAGTGTGAATAAAGGGATAGTGATATACTCAAAGCGAATTAAAATATAGATAAATTTTAATTACCCGCACCCGATAGAACAACAAGATCCCTTGTTCAATCAAAAATATAAGGGGCTATCCGAATATTGGGATTTTTTACGCAAGACTAACCTCTAATATAGAGGAGTTGGAGTAATTTATGGTGGCACTTTATTTTATGCTATATTGGCATTTTTGGGTTATGGTTATTTTGGTTTTACTACTAAGTGGATTGATTTGTGCGCTATTTCCTCGTCTGAATTTCTTAATAATTTTACTGGCAAGCGGTTTTATAGGCTATTTGTATCCGTTGATTATCGAAGTTGAAGACTTGACCCTTTTCACCGTAGTTACAAATATTGTTTTTTCTTTAATCGGAATCGGATACGTAAAGTTTTTTTTCTTTCTCAAAAAGAAAGCCGAAGAATATCAAGATTCCGAAATTTAGTTATTTTACTACTAAGAAGAAGCGAAGACGAAGCTGTCATAGTGGTTGAATCATATATTCAATTGGAGGATATAAAAAGGATTTCTCGTTAATTCTGACAACTCCCACCGCTAAAGCAGTGGGAGTCTATAGGGGAAAGTGGCAAACTTGCTAAATACACTTCGCAGGCGATACCGTTATCTTTCCTTGTGGATAGCTCTTGCGAAGGCAAGCTAAAGCCTTTTTAAAAAGCAATAACTAACTTTGTCATATTCCATTTTATGTTCATAAAAGCGATGGGCATCAATGCGTTGTAAACCGGAAGAAAGTGATACATTTTCATATCCATTTTCTTTTGCCCACGTTTGTACATAGTCAAGAAGGGCAGCTCCATAACCCATTGAACGCACATCTGAGCTAGTAACTAAATCACAAACCCAAATGGACTTGCCATTGTATAAAGTAATCATCGGCATAAAGCCTGTTACAGCGACGATTTTTCCATTTTCAAATAAACCCGCCAGTTTGTAATCTTCCTTTTGTGTTGCTTCTTGAACTAAATCGAGATAACTTGCTTCGTCTAAATGTGTCCGCAGCTGTTTCATCACTGGAAATGCTTCACTCCACTCGCTATCACTTTTCAATTCCTTTATTACAACCGTTTGTTTATTAACCATTTTCCTTCCATCCTCTCTGACTAAATTTCCATTAATTAATAATATTTAATCACAAACTGGTATAATCGAAAGTATCAGATTTGATAAATTTATTAGTACCAGATTGGAGGATGAATGGTGCTTGAGATAACTCCTGTTTTTGATCATAAAAGTAAGGATCCTTTGTATATTCAACTAGCGAACTACATAAAACAAGAGATTTTAACGGGTAGAATAAAGCCAAAAGAAAAATTACCGTCAAAACGGCATTTATCTACTTATCTTGGGTTGAGCTTAAATACCATTCAGGCTGCCTATGATCAATTAGGTGCGGAAGGTTATCTGGAAAATAAACCTCGCCAAGGATTATTTGTCACAATGTTGGAAGATGACATATTCCCAAATCATGAATATCCGCCGCAATTGGAACCAAAAAGTGAGCAAGTACATACAAATGTTAAAATTGATTTCAATTCGGGAAATGTTGATCTAGAGCACTTTCCGTTTGCTATATGGAGAAAATTAACCAATCAGTCCTTATACGATGATCAAAGTGAATTTTTTAATATTGGTAATCCGCAAGGTGAACAACAACTTCGAGAGGAAATAGCAAAATATCTTTTTTCCTCTAGGGGTGCTAGATGTTCTCCAGATCAAATCGTCATTGGTGCAGGTACCCAGGTACTAATAGGATTATTATCTTTATTAATTGGTAAAGACCATACGTATGCCCTAGAGAATCCAGGATTCCACCGTACCAGGGCGGTCTTAGAAGATCTGGGAGCTCATACAATCTCAATTCGGCTAGATGAAGATGGAATCGATGTAAAAAAATTAAAGGATAGTACCGCCAATGTTGTTTATGTTACCCCTTCACATCAATTCCCTTATGGAATGGTCATGCCAATACAGCGGAGAATGGAATTGCTAAGCTGGGCAGAAGAAAAAGGCGGCTATATTATTGAGGATGATTATGATGGCGAGTACCGTTATAAAGGGAAACCGATTCCGTCCTTACAAGGGCTAGATGCAAATGGGAATGTTGTTTATTTAGGTACATTTTCAAAGTCATTGATTCCGTCCATTCGGATCAGCTATCTGGTGTTGCCACAGACACTATTACAGAAATACCAAGATCACTTTACGATTTATAAACAAACAGCATCGCGACTTCATCAGATTCCTTTATCTCGTTTTATGAACGAAGGTCATTGGCAAAGCCATTTAAATAAAATGCGAACCCTCTACCGTAAAAAACAGAATACTTTAATCCACTCGATTAATAAGTACATGGGGGACAATGTAAATATAATTGGGGAAAAATCGGGGTTGCATATCGTTTTAGAAGCGAAAAATGGAATGCCGGAAAAAGAATTAATCAATAGGGCAATGAAGGTTGGCGTTAAAGTATATCCATTATCGATTTATTACAGCGGTCCGAATGATAGCCAAGAGTCAAAAGTCTTACTTGGTTTTGGCGGTTTGACGGTAGAGGAAATTGAAAAGGGAATTCGGCTTTTGACAACAGCTTGGAATTTTTAAATCAGATTATTGAAATAGTATAAAGGGGCGTTTCTCTAAGCGGAAACGGCTCTTTTTATTTGTTTGATGAATATAAAGAAACAATAAAATTATCACCATAAATGATAAAAATTTATTGAAAAACGATAAAAATGTGATTATTATATAAGTAACTAAAAAACGTGGGGTGCTATATGAAACGAGGAACAGTCATTTGGTTAAAGGGGACGATTTTTGTTATTGGGATCATAACTTTTGTGATTTCTATATTTTTCTTACCTGGGCTGGCAAAAGAGGCAGCGGAGATGAATCCTGAATATGCTTATTTAAGATTTCCAGTTCTTATAGGTTTATATGCCACTGAAATTCCATTCTTTCTCGCTCTCTATCAAGCATTAAAGCTTTTACATTATATTGAAAGAGAAGTTGCCTTTTCAGAATTGGCTGTATTTTCATTAGGATATATAAAAAAATGTGCGTTCATAATCATTGGCTTGTATGTAATCGGGATACTCATGCTTGCAATCCAAAACGCTCTACACCCTGGAATTGCAATTATTGGCGTGGTCATTATCTTTGCAGCACTTGTAATATCACTCTTTTCCGCTGTTCTTCAGGAGCTGTTAAGAAGTGCAATTGAATTAAAATCAGAAAATGATCTGACAGTCTGAGGTGATAAAATGGCAATCATCATAAATATTGATGTTATGTTAGCTAAAAGAAAAATGAGTGTTACAGAACTTTCAGAGCGAGTTGGAATAACGATGGCAAATCTTTCTATATTGAAAAATGGAAAGGCAAAAGCCATTAGATTTTCAACTTTAGAGGCAATATGTGTAGCTTTGGACTGTCAACCAGGTGATATTCTCGAGTACAGAAGTGATAGTAATAATTAATAGCAGGATCTTGAAAAGGAGGGAAAGGTGTGTCATTGATTTTATTAATCGGAGTCCTTGGAGTATTATTTACGATATTCTTTAAAGGCCCCATAATAGACAGGTTTGGAAAAAATAATAGACTGGTGTCTATGTTAGAAAATACGAAGTGGTTTCAAAATCATTGGATTGCTGGCCTGTTCTTATTAAGCATGAATGCGGTTCTTTTTGTTTTAACTGGCAGCCTGCTTTATTTGCTGATGTATTTATTCATTCCATTTGTTCATTTACTTGTAATGGTTTTTGCTGTAATAGGAAGTATCTTTTTATGGATTGTAATTAATAAAGCATGGCAAGGTACAGAAAGAAACCGTTTGAAGGTGGGGGCTGTAGGGAGCAGTTTTTATATTTTCTTAACAATTTTTTTCTCCTATTGGTTCGCAACACTCAAACCTTCCTATCCAGGCGAAGATACTTTTATGGGGGCTATTGGATTAATCTTTGCGATAATAGTGACAACAGTTGCGTTTATTTCATGTTTTGTTATTACGGGATTTTCCAAAAAGAGTGCAGCCCAATAAATTGGGGGCAATTTTTGCGGGAAAACTAGAAAGAATTGTCCTTCATAAGGGTAATGAAGGACAATTTTGTGGAACAGAGACGTAATATTTGTTCACCATATACTCTTTGCGAACGCGGACTCTTCTCCCCTGTCTAATCTATGAAACTGATTCCCTTTCCAAAGAAACGGACTTCATTTTTGCTTTAGGTAATTTGACATTTCCTGCGATAATTCCACCTAATATCAAAATAACCCCGATCCATTGGGATGTGCTTACGTGTTCTGCTAAAACAAGCGATGATAATATTATTGCAACCGGAAGTTCTGAAGCTGTTAAAATGGTACCAAGCCCTGGACCGATATGCGGCATCCCGATTGAAAGTAAAAGTGGCGGCAAGGAAACACCTAATATGCCAAGATACAGACCATACGGTGCTACACCCATGAAAACAGGCAAATGGAGTAACTCCGTTGGTTGAACAAGGATTAAAACAGCAATCAAAGCACCAGTGGCAAATATAGCACTTTTCTGTACAGCTGGTGTATCTTTTCCCACCGTGCTGCTAAGAAAGATGAAAGTGGTATAGGTCAAAGCGGAAAGCATTCCCCAAATCGTTCCTTGCCATGTTATGTCTCCGCCGCCTTCGGTAATAATACCTGCTGCCAGAATAGAACCAATAACGAGAATTCCTATCGAGACAAGCTTCCCAAATGTCGGTTTCTTTTTATAAAAGACCCACTCAAATAAGCTGCCAATCCAGACAAATTGAAATAAAAAGATAATCGCAAGGGAAGCGTGAAGTGTTTGTAGTGATTGATAATAAAAGACACCAGTTAAACCAACTGGAATTCCCGATATTAATAGTTTCCCTATATTTGGTAATGTGAGTTTTTTCTTTTTCGAAAAAAGAGCTACAATCCAGATTATTAGAGCCCCCAATAAGTATTGGCTACCCGTCACCTCTGCCATCGTATAACCCGCAGAATAAGCAAGCTTTACAAAAGTAGATAATGCACCGTAACAGCAACCCCCTAAAAACACAATGAGTGCGTATTGCCAAGTTTTCATTTTTCCTACCCCTTTCAATCGATAAATTGACTGGTTTTTGCGTGCCCATACCCTTTACCACACAAAAAAGCCACACAGCCATCATTGGATGGCTGTGTGGCGAAAATAGAGATCTCTCTAGAAAAGTCCACAAACAAATGGTTTTTTTATTATTCAACTTACTTTTGTAACTTTAAAACAAATGATAATAAATGTCAATGAAATACTTTTGATTTAAAAATAATTAAGAACATTTTTGGCCCAGCAAACCAACAGCTTTTTGGTCCTTTTTTTCTAGCATCCAACTCCAGCCTGTTAAGATAACCGCTGCTAAAACCATTAGTGATCCAATCCAGGTGGTGTGAATGAGTCCAATAGAATCTGTAATAACCCCTCCTAAGTAGGACCCAATCGCAATTCCAGCGTTAAAAGCAGCAATATTAATCGCTGAAGCTACATCAACAGCAGTCGGTACAAACCGCTCTGCTAACATAACCACATATACTTGTAATCCAGGGACATTCATAAAAGCAAGAAGACCCATGAAGAAAAGGGTAAACAGGCCCACAATTTTAAATGGTGCTGTATACATGAAAATAAATAGAACAACTGCTTGAACAATGAACATATAGAATAAGGCACGAATGGGATTTTGATTGGATAATTTTCCACCTATCATGTTTCCAATTGCAATCGCTATTCCATATAAGAGCAGAATCAAAGCCACAGTGCCTTCTTTAAATCCTGTAATCCCCTGCAGGATTGGAGATAAATAAGTGAAGACGACAAATGTTCCTCCATAACCAAGGGCTGTAATCATAAATAAAAGTATTAGACGTCCACTTTTCAGTAACTTAAACTGATCGCGAACCGATGTGCGAGTTCCTGATCGTAAGTCGGAAGGAACAAGGAAGCTGTTTGCAATGAGAGCAATGATCCCAACTGCGACAATGAGGATGAATGCCATTCTCCAGCCGAAATGTTGTCCAATGAACGTTCCAAATGGGACACCTGTAACGGTAGCAACAGTTAGTCCTGAAAACATAATAGATATGGCACTGGCTCTCCGATTTTCAGGTACTAAATCAGCTGCAATCGTTGAGCCGATCGACATAAAGACACCATGTGAGAAGGCAGAAATCACGCGTGCTGCAAGTAAAACGCCGATGCTTGCAGCACTTGCGGCAATACTATTACCGATAATAAAAACAATCATGATCCAAAGTAATAATGATTTGCGCGACAAACCGGAAGTGATGGATGTCAGGATAGGTGCTCCAAATGTTACTCCTAAAGCGTAAAGGGAAACAGTTAAGCCGGCTGTTGTAACAGGTACTTTTAAATCCACCGCAATAAGCGGTAATAACCCAACGCTAATAAATTCTGTCGTTCCTATTGCAAAAGCACTCATTGCTAAAGCCAGAAGTGCAAATGTACTTCTTTTTTTATTGATAGGCATTTTTATCCTCCTAAATGTTGTGAGATTGTATTAATGAACTTGCTTAAAGTAAACTATATAATGAATCAATACATCAAATTTAGCCGGCAAATGTTATTATGGAATATATCAGAATATATGGGAAGTACGCACTTAAAAGTGATATAGGTACTTTCCGGTAATATAGGTACTTTTTTGTACCTAATGATTTAGGGGGAGTAAATGATGAAGAAAAAGAAATACAATATATCAGTCGAAGCGACACTGGAGGTGATTGGGGGAAAGTGGAAATGCGTGATTCTATGTCATCTAACTCACGGTAAGAAACGCACAAGTGAATTGAAACGTCTTATGCCAGACATTACGCAAAAGATGTTAACCCAGCAATTACGTGAATTAGAAGAAGATGGAGTCATTAATCGAATTGTCTATAATCAAATTCCTCCAAAAGTGGAATATGAACTAAGTGAATATGGTTGGAGCCTAAAGGGTATTTTAGACTCGCTATGTGCCTGGGGAGAAAAACATATTACGAGAGTATATGGTGATAAATTTACGGTTTTAGAAGAAAATGTTTTAAATGAACATCTGAAACTATAATTATATTGGCGATTGGTTATGTCTCACAAGGTAATTATTAGACACATGAGTTTATTGGTAAAAATAATGGTAAAGTTAGCTGTCGACAACGTCGGCAGCTTCTTCTTATTCAAAATCCCACATTTGTTATTGTTGAAAAATATTGAATATTTCATCACTAAGTATTATAATAACCTCTGATTGTCTCAGGAGACAATAAGTAAGAATTACTTGCTAATTTTCGCTAATGGATAAACCATCCTGACCTGTTTCATGTGGTTACAGGAAATCCGTTTAAATAATGATAAGAGAGGGGATTTGATGAGCCTTTCCAACGCTCAAACTGAGTCCGTAATTCATCCAAGTGACGAAGATTCCTTTATCCAAGGTGTAAAGGATTGTATCCCGACACTGCTGGGTTACTTAAGTATCGGCTTTGCTGCCGGAGTTGTTGAAAAGACGGCAGGCCTTAGCATTGCTGAGATTGCCCTGATAAGCTTTGTTCTTTATGCAGGTTCTGCTCAATTTATTGCTGCGGGCATGATTGCTGTTAATAGTTCTGCGACTGCGATTATTATTACTATTTTCTTTGTCAACGTGCGTCATATATTACTTAGCGCTGCACTTTCACCCTATTTTCGCCATCTTTCTCCGCTTAAAAATATGCTCATCGGATCACTGCTTACGGATGAAACCTTTGGTGTTGCTATTATTAAGGCGGCACAAAGGCGAAACATTAGCGAGAAATGGATGCATGGGCTAAATATTACCGCCTGGTTAAACTGGGTGATCGCCAATTTAGCAGGAGCCTATTTTGGCAATTGGATTTCCAATCCCGAAAAATTCGGCTTAGATTTTGCGTTGCCGGCAATGTTTATTGGGCTTTTGGTCCTTTCGATGTTAAGCCGGAAAAAAATAAAACTGGATATTTTTGTGGCCATCATCGCAGTCATCATTGCTGTTGGAATTAGTTCCATGTTTTCGAGTAGTCTCGGCGTGATTGCGGCTACAATTATTGCCTCAACGATAGGGATGGTGTTGGAAAAATGGAAGTAAGAGGGGCCATTCTATTAATTATTTTAGGAACAGCACTTGTTACATTCATCCCTAGGGTCCTGCCGCTGATGGTGCTTAGCCGCTTTGAACTACCGGAATGGGCGACAAGATGGTTAAGTTTTATTCCCATTTCTGTAATGGCTGCGTTGGTGGGCCAGGAGATTTTCATGGCTGATGGGAAAATTGCCTTATCGGCTGGAAACGTAGAAATTCTAGCGGCCATCCCCACGTTTTTGATTGCAATTAAGACACGCAGTTTATTAGCCACCGTTCTGGCAGGAATTATTTCCTTAATGGTCTTACGATATTTGCTATAGGAAAAATACTTTAAAAAGGGGAACAGTGGCTGGCACTGTTCCCCCTGATAATTCATGAATTGAATCCTTATTACTTAGCGTTAACAGTCCGTGGTTAACACCGTTCGCTATGAAAACGGATAAACCTGATAAGTAAGAACACCAACGAAGATTCCTGTAATCGCTCCAAAAAAGACTTCTGCCGGTTGATGGCCTAATAATTCTTTTAGCTTTTCTCTCGACTCTGTTTTCTTTAAATTCGGATCTTTTAAGGTTTCAATGAGAAGATTGAAATCAGCTAACAACTTATTTAAAACTTCTGCATGATATCCCGCGTGTCTTCGAACCCCAGTAGCATCATGCATGACAATAAGGGAAACGACAACACAAATGGCAAACTCATTTGAATAAAGTCCTGTCGTTAATCCAATCGCTGTCGTTAAGGAAATAATGGTAGCTGTATGTGAACTAGGCATGCCGCCGGTACTAAACATCAGGTTCCATTTTAATTCCCCGGATGTTATATAGTGGATGGGGATTTTTACAAATTGGGCAATCAACATTCCTAAAAGCGCAGCTAAAATGGGATAGGATAAAAACATCTCGTTCCTCCTAATAATTGTATGTCCTTAGATTATGCCATAAAAACCAAAATAATGAACATGATTAAATCGACTTGGGCTCATTGTTTAGTGAAATAACGATAAAAGTCCACGTAGATAGGTCCTACGTGGACTTTTAAAGCTGAAAAGAGATAATAGTGCAAAGTCTCTACTGCCCTCAGCTGCTCTTGTCACGAATATCGTCTTTGACGTCATCGACCGTATCCGCAATAACTTGTTTTCCTTCTTCGACCTTATCTGAAAGCTCAGAAGCATGTTTGCCGATACTGCTTGCAACGTCCTGCGCCTTCTCTTTAACAACCGCGGATAATTGGCTCCCTTTTTCATTAAGGGATTTATACGTTTTAGATAAATCTTCCCGCAACTCCGTGCCAGACTTCGGCGTCAACAAAGATGAAACGGCTGCCCCTATCACACCGCCAATTAACATCCCTAACAAAAGTCCCCTTTTATTCGTTTCCGCTGTTTCACTCATCAAAGACCACTCCTTATCGTTAAAGTTTTATTCCTAATAAGGTAAGTACCCATATTTTCTGCCTTTGAAACAGCAATATTGGGGAGAACTGGGTACTAAGACAGGTTTTATCAAAGATTTTACAGGGTAATAGATAACAAACGGAAGCAAATCGAAAATATTCCAGAAGGTGGGTAAAACATATGTTAAAAGCTGCTATTTTGTTTCTCATCATTGCCATTATTGCAGGGATCTTTGGATTTTTTGGAATTGTATCTGCAGCGGTGGGTATTGCCAAAATCTTATTCGTCATCTTCTTGATTCTGTTTGTCGTATCGCTCATTTTTGGTAGACGAAAAAGCTACTAACAACCTATTTCATTAAAGTACCAATAGGCGCAATGTAGAAATCCAATCATTGAAAGAAGGAGAGAGTTAAGGTGAGGAAGAATCTTGAAGCACGTTCTCCCAAGCGAAGGGGCTGGCAATACTGGCGTGTCACTTCACTTGATGCTCCGCTATACAATGTACAGGGATTTACTCTGTGGGATGTGATTGGGGAAGAAGATAAGCGATATCATCTGATTGAAACTCGTTTAGATTTGTCCCAAGCCTGGTCACAGCTCAATGAGATGGAAAAATGGATTCTTTATTTAATTTTTGTCGAAGGGGAGTCTCAACGGACCACTGCCCATCGATTAGCAATATCACAGATTACAGTTAGTCAAACGATGAGATATGCCTTGGAGAAGTTGAAACAAGCGCTATTCGAGCCTTTATCCTCATATTATGCCTAAAATTTAAACCGGCGGGCCTGCACAAAGGGTTCGACGGTTTTTCTGTGTTTGTAGTACAATAAATAATAGAAAAGCTTCCAAGAATTTCAAAAGAAGTAATAAGAAAATGTGCTAAGGCACCTGAGAAGGGAGGATTAGCATGGGTAAAATTCCTGTTGGGGTATTGATAAGCTTGGAAATTTTAATTGTCTGTTTAGCGGTGTGGCGAGTTTTTAAATTTATCAAAGCGTATAAAAGCACAGAACAAAGCCTCCATACAGAAGAGAGAATCGAGGCGATGGTAAATAGCCAAATCAAGAATAAAGTGCTTGCTGCGTTTCTTACAAGAGATTTTTTGACCATTTACTATCTTTTTTCAACATCAAATCAAAGAGAGTCAGAAATAGCAACGGCCTTTACGCTTCATAAAAAAATCGGCTACGGCGGAATTGTGCTTGGGTTTCTCTTTGTTTTAGTTTTAGAAGCGGTTGGCGTCTCGTACTTTCTGCATAGCTGGAACACGGTTATAGCCTGGATCCACTTGGTGATGTCGGTGTATTTGATTATTTTTCTTATCAGTGATTATAAAGCAATCAAACGGAATCCTGTCCTATTATCACCCGAAAAAGTCCACATTCGCTTGGGCTTACGGTCAAAGGCGCAAATTTACTTACATAATATCGAAAGTATTCAAGCTGGAAAAGTGAATTTTGAAAATGATAAAAAGAAAAAAGATGTTTGGAATCTCACCTTATTTGGATTCGAGGACCCGGATTATGAAATTTCCCTCAAAGAACCAATCTTGTTAAGAGATGGTCTTGGAAGAGATTGTTCGATTCGAAAAATATATCTAACGCTCGATGAAAAGGAGGAGTTTTTGACTCGAATTAAACTTCTTAAGGAAAAGATGGAAGTTGTTGGAGGCTAAAGCATGAGGCTGTTGTCCGGCCTCAAGCTTTAGGCAGTTCCTTGTAAGCCAACTTCATAATGATATCTTTATGCTGCGGATACCTTGACAAAAGGTCATCCTGGGTAAATAATTCGAAGTCCTGGAATTCAAAACCTGGAGATACCATACAGCCAACTAGCGAACATGTATCTTTTTCATGCACGGATGATCCAAAGATTGAATTTTTCGGAACTAATGCCTGTGGAACTTCTCCCGCATCAAGATTCATACCTATTTTTATTTCTTCATATTCTCCATTTTCATGAATTACATGAACAGTCAAAGAGCTTCCAGCGTGATAATACCACAATTCATCGGACTTTAGACGATGAAAGTGAGACACATTGTCGGAAGTTAATAAAAAATAAATACTCGTGAATAGCTTTCGCTGACCTTCGAAATTTACCGTTAACTCTTTGTCGGAAATCCTTTCTCCAGAGGAAAAAGTACTTTTGTAATAGCCGCCTTCAGGATGCGGAACAAGTCCAAGCTTTGCAACCCATGATTCTAATTCATTTATATGCATGTAGAAAATTCCTTTCTTGATAATGCATTAGCGGATTCGCTACTGACACTCTTCATTTCCAACCAAGGCAAACAGCATTTGCCTCCTTAGATAGTATCTCATTTGTCGCCTTCCTTCAATCGATTAAATATTGATATTTTTCTGATTTTTTACTAAAATATATTTGAGTAAAATAAATTTTATCAAAAAGGGTGGGGAAAATGAATGAGCCTTTTGGATATTTACTTACAAAAAAATGGAAAGAAACGCTATGATGTATTCAAAGAAACGGGAATCAGTCAACAAATGCTTTCAAGTGTAAACAAAAAAAGTGTCAGCAGTTATTCAGTGAAAACCATTCAAGCAATTGCTAAAACAGTTGGAAAAAGTGAGGGAATGGTGCTTGACGAATTATTGCAGCTTGAAAATGAAAAACCTATCTTTGAAGTTTTTAATGCTGAAGAATTACTATTAGCCTTTGATAATAAGGAGTCGTTTATCGTTATTAAGGGAGAATATAAAAATAAAATCCAAGAATTAGCTAAATCACAGCTCTCAGAAACGGAAACATTAGGATTGGAATTAGGTTCTGCTGGAGCAGTGACTATCTTAGCTGAAGGATTTTATCAATTAGCCAATTTATTAAGTAAAAAAGGTGATGAACAAAAGAAAATTGAAAGCCAATTTCGTAAATACAAAATTAAAAAAATCAATGAAAATGAGTTGCTTTTGTCTTTACGGCAATTAGATTATTAAAGTGGTAAATGCAAATATTCATTCAGATTGCATGAAACCATAAAAAAGCAGGGCTATTCCAAAAATAAAAGTGGAATAGCACCTGCTTTTTGATTGGGATCTTTATGTTTGGGTTAACCAAGTTGAAGGTAAGCAAAATTTACTATTTTCCTTTTTGGTCAAACATGTTATTCTAAAAAAATAACCTAAAAAATCAATTGTTTGATTGAAGGGATTTAATGTCTTGAAAAATCAGATTTATTAAACGAGCATTAAACTAAATAAAGTATTTTCCACTAAGATTTTTATTTTTAAAATAGTAAATCTTAATAAGTATGAATGTGCAATAGTTTACAGCATATAAGTTGATTGTTCATTTTTATCAACTTTATTAAATTTTAGGCTGTGTTAAAAGAGAAATTTCCGTTCNGCTGCGCTGCTCCCGCAGGAGTCTCGCGCCTTCCACTCCAATCAACATTGTGTTCAAAATCAACAATATTCTTTAACAAAGCCATATTTTAAAAAAGGGGAAGTGTAGATGAAGAAGATTAGTTTAGCGTGGCAGATTTTTATTGGACTGGCTCTCGGTATTATTGTCGGTGCAGTTTTTTATGGCAATCCGCATGTGGCAAGTTACCTCCAGCCAATTGGAGATATCTTTATTCGATTAATAAAAATGATTGTTGTTCCAATCGTTATTTCCAGCCTTATTGTCGGAGTTGCTGGCGTCGGCGATATGAAGTCATTAGGAAAGCTAGGCGGTAAAACCCTGCTTTATTTTGAAATCATTACCACAGTCGCCATCATTGTTGGGCTTCTTGCTGGGAATGTGTTTCAGCCAGGTGCCGGCGTAGATCGATCCAAACTGACAAAAACAGATATAAATAGTTACGTCCATACTGCAGAACAAACAGAGTCACATTCGATGATTGACACAGTTGTGAATATAGTTCCTACTAATATCATTCAGTCATTAGCAAATGGCGATATGTTAGCAATTATTTTCTTTTCCATTATGTTTGGACTTGGGGTAGCGGCGATTGGTGAGAAAGGACTGCCAATTCTCAATTTCTTTAGAGGAACGGCCGATGCGATGTTCTATGTCACTAACCAAATCATGAAGCTTGCACCATTTGGTGTATTTGCTTTGATTGGTGTAACTGTTTCAAAATTTGGTATCTCCTCGTTAATTCCGCTCGGGAAATTGGTTCTTGTCGTTTATGGATCGATGATTTTTTTCATTCTAGTTGTCCTTGGAGTAACGGCAAAAATTGTTGGGTTTAATATTTTTAAGCTCATCCGTTACTTGAAAGACGAATTAATTTTAGGCTATACAACTGCAAGTTCAGAAACTGTCTTACCAAAAATTATGGAAAAAATGGAGAAAATCGGTTGTCCGAAGGCGATTACATCTTTTGTTATTCCAACAGGCTATTCCTTTAATCTTGATGGGTCGACATTATACCAAGCAATTGCGGCATTGTTTATTGCACAAATGTATGGAATTGATTTGACTATTGGGCATCAAATCACATTAGTTCTTGTCTTGATGTTAACTTCCAAAGGAATTGCTGGAGTTCCGGGTGTATCCTTTGTAGTGCTTCTTGCCACATTAGGAAGTGTCGGTATACCTGTAGAGGGACTAGCTTTTATTGCTGGAATTGACCGGATTCTTGATATGGCCCGTACATGTGTAAACATTGTCGGAAACTCCCTTGCTGCGATTGTTATTACAAAATGGGAAGGCCATAAGCTTAATGATTCTCATGAACAAAAAGCAGCCTAACATTACGACACAAAACACCTTGCGAACGCAAGGTGTTTTTTACTACTTATCGTTTGAGGAAAAGAAGGCGATTTTTCGTTCTTTTAAGCTGAAGAACAGGAAATTAGCATCGGAAGAGTAAAATTTAACATCTTTCCGGGAACCCACAATGGCTCCCGGAGGTTACGATTAACCGATAATTACTCTTTCTTTTGGATAATTATAGTTTGATTTCTTATTACTACCGCCAATAATAAATAAGAAAGATGTTAATCCGATTCTTCCGATGAACATTAACATCATTAAAACGAATTTTCCAAAAATGCTAAGGTCGGGGGTAATCCCTAGAGATAAACCAACCGTTCCAAAGGCAGAACAAACTTCCAAAAAAATAGCAATAAGCTCATGCTGGCTATCAGATATGCTTAAAGCGACAACGGATAGTAAGCACATAACAATAGCTAAAAATGTAATTGCAAATGATTTCATAATATCATCGGGATGAAGCTCGCGGTTAAAGATTTTGATTTCGCGGTTACCTCTCGCAAAATGATAAATAAATAGCATATTTAACGCAAAAGTGGTCGTTCGTATTCCTCCGCCTACAGAATTCGGCGAGCCGCCAATAAACATGAAAACACTCATGATCAAGAGTGTTGGCCTCGAAAGATCATTGATATCCAAGGTTGTCAGCCCGGCACTTCTCGTCGTAGCAGCCTGGAAAAAGGAATAGAAAAAGCTGTCAACCCAATTCATATCCTTGAAGTAGTGTTGAAACTCCAAGAGAAAAATGAGGATTGTCCCAAGAATAAGAAGAATTCCATATGTTATTGTTGTCAACTTTGCAAATAATGAAAAGCGGAATGGATGCCCAAGCTCCGTCTGTTTTCTAAGTAAATAATGTTTTACTTCAATTAAGACTGGGAACCCTATGGCACCAAGGATGATTTGCGTAATATTGATTAACTGAACAAAATAGTCTTTTGCATAAGGTGCAAGTGAATCACCGGTAATATCCATCCCAGCATTTGTTGTCGCGCTAACGGATGTAAACAAGCCGTGAAGAAAAGCTTCTTTCCAAGTCGGATAATACTGCAAGAAATAAAATCCGAGAATGAGTGCCCCTATCAGCTCAATCAGGAGAATAATCTTGATAATTTCTTTTACTAAATGCACGAGACCTGATAATGCGAATTGATTATTGTCAACCATGATAAGGCGGCGTTCGCGCAAACCAATTCTTCGCCCCAAAAGCACCCAGAAAAAGGTACTAATGGCCATAATGCCAATACCCCCAAATTGTAATACAAGCATAATCATAAAATAGCCAAATACACTGAAGGTTTCTGAAATATTAAACACACTCAAACCAGTATCGCTAACCACACTGACCGCAGTGAAGACTGTATCCATAAAACTCACTTTGATCCCGGGTCTATGGACAGCCGGGATGCTGAATAATAGTATGGATATAGTTACTGCAAGTAAATAATAACTACAAATAACCTGGGCTGGTGACCTTTTCTCCATCCAGTCTCGTAATTTACCCCACATGGACATTCCCCTTCAAACTTTTTCATATCCCCTATCATAATGAAAATTGAATGGATTTGAAAGTATTAATTTAAAAACATGACGGAATTTTACATTTTAACTGGCCTTGTGTAGTGAAGTCACTAAGAAAAAAATCGAAAACAATAACCTGGAGTAAAAGGGTAGATGGGAAAAGTTTCACTTTATATGACTAGTTTGATTATGAAGGATTTAATCTATGCAACGGCATTGTTATTAAAAAATAGAAAATGGCAGTATAACCACCACTTCATGCCTTAGAGGAATCTAAGAAAAGAGCGGGGGATATACTGCCATTTGCTTAACTAGCAGCGGACTATAAAACCGCTGCTGAGTATTTTTACTTATACGAATAAACTTAGTAAGAGAATAAATCCTAATCCAGCTACTGAAATAATCGTCTCAAGTAATGTCCAGGTTGCAAATGTTTCTTTCATGCTTAAACCAAAATACTCTTTAAACATCCAGAAACCAGCATCATTTACGTGTGAGGCAATTAAACTACCTGCTCCGGTTGCAAGTACAACTAAAGCCAAGTTAACGTCAGTTTGGCCTAGCATTGGGATAACTAAACCGGCAGTCGTTAAAGCCGCAACAGTAGCCGAACCCAATGAAATTCGTAAAATTGCCGCGATAATCCAAGCAAGTAAAATTGGAGAAATATTTGTTCCTTTGAATAATTCGGCAACATAGTCACCAACGTGGCCATTAATTAATACTTGTTTGAAGGCACCGCCGCCGCCGATGATTAACAGCATCATACCAATGTGGGAGATTGCTGTTGAACAAGAATCCATTACTGCTTTAATTGGAATATTTCTTGCCAATCCCATTGTATAAATCGCAACTAATAAAGAGATGACCATGGCAGGGGATGCGCCGCCAACGAAACGGATAATTGCTAGTAATGTGTTATCTGCAAAGCCCATCGTTTTTTGAAGCAAAGTAATAATGGTAGCAATCGACATTAAAATAACAGGAAGCATAGCAGTGAACACACTGATTCCAAAACCTGGAGTATCTTCAAGCTTAAATGTTTTTTGTTCACCTAAAGAAGCGATGTCACCCGTTTTTGTAAATGATGCCGGCACTAATTTTTTTGCTAGCTTTGTAAATAAAGGTCCTGCAATAATGACAGTTGGAATGGCAATAATAAAACCATAAAGTAATACTTGACCAAGATCTGCCCCAAATTCACCGGCAATGGTGGTTGGTCCTGGATGCGGCGGTAAGAAGCCATGTGTGACAGATAAAGCTGCTGCCATTGGAATACCGAGATAAAGAATAGAAACCTTTAATTGTTTAGAAATGGCAAATACGATTGGAATTAATAAAACGAGTCCTACTTCAAAGAATAAAGCGATTCCAATGATGAATGAAGCTGCAACTACAGCCCACTGGATATTTTTTTCACCAAATTTATTAACCAGAGTCATCGCAATTCGCTGCGCGCCTCCTGAATCCGCAACTAATTTACCCAACATCGCACCAAGTCCAAAGATTAATGCAATATGGCCTAGTGTTCCGCCTAATCCAGCTTCGATTGTCCCAATGATTTCGTCTAATTTCATTCCTAGTGCGATTGCGACACCGAATGAGACAATGATAAGTGACACAAATGTGTTTAATTTAAAGCCCATGATTAATATAAGTAATGCTACAATCCCAATTGCTACTATAACTAATGGCATAGTATTTTCCCCCGTTAATTTATATATTTTTATTGATTAAGCTTCTTTGATAATTGGCAATCCGTGTATAATCTTCTTCTAATGCTCTGGATAAGTTAATAAAGATAGGCAGCAATTCTCTGTATTCTCTAGCTGCATCTTCAATTGGTGTATGCTTATGTGTAGTGCCAATCATTTCAGAGGCTACTTCAAACGAATCAATTTTCCCTGTCGCATATAGGCCCAAAATACAAGCACCCAGACATGAACTTTCGTAGCTTTCTGGAACAACTACTTCGGATTCGAAGATATCGGACATCATTTGCCGCCAAACTTCGGACCTTGCGAAGCCTCCAGTTGCCTGAATTCGGATCACAGGACCTTCCATACATTCAATTAATGCTAAAAATACGGTGTATAGATTGTAAATGACTCCTTCTAGGGCTGCACGAATCATATGTTCCTTCTTGTGTGACAGCGTTAACCCGAAAAATGAGCCTCTTACATCAGGATTCCATAATGGCGCACGTTCACCAGCAAGGTATGGATGAAATAACAAGCCGTCAGCACCGGGTCTTACCCGTTCAGCAATCTTCGTTAAAACCTCGTAAGGGTCAATTCCGAGACGTTTCGCTGTTTCTACTTCTGAAGCGGCAAATTCATCCCGAATCCAGCGAAGGACCATCCCGCCATTGTTGACAGGTCCGCCAATGACCCAATGCTTTTCAGTTAAGGCATAGCAAAAGATTCGCCCTTTTTCATCTGTTTGCGGCTGGTTAATAATCGTTCGAATCGCACCGCTTGTCCCAATTGTGATTGCAACTTCGCCCTTTCTAATCGCATTTACACCTAGATTGGAAAGTACACCGTCACTTGCGCCAATGACAAATGGTGTTTGTGGGTCTAGCCCCATTTGGTTCGCTAATTCAGGATGACAGTTTGTAAAAATTGCGGTTGTTGGTACGAGTTTAGATAATTGCTCCCGTGTGATCCCCGCAATTGTTAATGCTTCTTCATCCCAATCCAAGCTTTTGAGATTCATCATGCCCATTGCTGAAGCGAGTGAATAATCGACAACGTATTGATCAAAGAATTTTTTAAAGATATATTCTTTAATCCCGATATATTTTTTCGCTTTGGTAGCAATTTCTGGATGTTCATTCACAAGCCAAGTAATTTTGCTTAATGGTGCCATCGGGTGAATCGGTGTTCCTGTTCGTTTGTAGACTTCATGCCCGTTTAACTCATCTTTTATTTTATGGGTCCAGGCTTCACTGCGATTATCTGCCCAAGTGATACAAGGTGTCAGCGGCTGGTCATTTTCATCCATGGCAATGACACTATGCATCGCACTGCTAAATGAAAGAAACGATATTTCTTTCTGTGAATTTTGTTTCATTATTTTCGAAATCGCTTGTACAACAGCTTGAAAAATCTCTTCAGGATCTTGTTCAGCTGTCGAAATATCAGGTGTGTAAAGGGGGTAACCGATATTCTCTTGTTGGATGACTTCGCCTTTTTCAGTAAATAAAACGGCTTTTGTACTTGTTGTACCGATATCAACACCTAACATATAGCTGGTCATTTTTCCGGGTCTACTCCTTTTGATAGCATTTGTTGTGACATCCAAAGGTCTTCTACTTTCCCTTGAACATCATCAAAGTTTTGATGTAATGATTGAATCATCAGGTTTCGATCTTTTGTATCGATTGCTTCAATATAAAGCTGATGATTTTTGATAATGCGTGTAAAGTCATCGTATTTTTCCTTGAAGCGGGCACGCATCGATAATAGGATAAGACTTTCCATCACTGGTCTTGTATTATTCCAAATCATCAATACGTAAGAATGATTAATTGTCCGAATTATCGTTTCATGGAATAAGATATCCTGATAGGAAAATTCATCAGCATCGCGATATTTGATGGCGATTTTCATCATTTCTACTATTTTACTTAGTTCCCTTACTAGTTCTTTCGTATCTATTTTGACAAGCCGTTCAAAGACAAACGTTTCGATGAGCAGGCGTACATCATAAATCTCTTCGATATCTTTCTCTTTTAAACCAATGACTACTGCGCCCATTCTTTCTAAGCGAATCAAATTTTCAGCTGCCAAAACTTTCAATGCTTCACGAATCGGTGATCGGCTTACCTCAAAATCGGCTGCCAATTTATTTTCCGATAAGATGGCACCGCTTTCAATCCTGCCAGAAATGATCTGCATTCTAAGCTCGCAGGTGACACGATCACCGGTGGATGCTTTTGAAAGCCACTTTTGTGGATAAAGAAATTCGGTCGATTCTGTCATTAAACCACCTTCCTAAAAAGTACTAGGATACTTGTATACAAGTATTATAAAACAGATTTTTGAAAATGCAAGCGCTTTTACTAAATTTATTATTCCTAAAAAGTTTTAGCTAATGATTTATTTATCGTACCTAGGAAGGGATGTTTATCCTTTCTGCCGAAATTAAATAAATCGGATGTGATTTTTAGGAGGAAAAATTATGGATTTCTTATTGAAACAAGTATTTGTGGGTTTGCCAAAAACGGTCGGTAATAAAGAAGCGGTAAATCCTATGGAGCGGGAATGGACTAGCGCGATTTTTAAAGAGCCTGTCGAAGGACCGATCTGGGTCGGCAAAACGGGGTTAACAGGTGACGGACAAGGTGATTTGAAACATCACGGCGGACCAGAAAAAGCCGTTTTCGCCTATTCATTTGAAAATTATCGGTACTGGCAAGAACAATTAGACATTAAGGAGATATCATCCGGCGGCATGGGTGAAAATTTGGTCATGGGCAATGTAAATGAGGAAACAATTGCGATTGGCGATACCTTTCAAATTGGCGAGGCGGTTATTCAAGTTTCACAGCCCAGACAGCCATGCTGGAAGCCGGCGCGCCGATTTAAAGTAAAGAATTTAGCGCTGTTATTACAGAATACCGGAAAGACCGGCTGGTATTTCCGTGTGTTAAAAGAGGGGTATGTGAAGGATGGTCAAACATTTACCTTAGTTGATCGCCCTTATCCACAATGGACCGTCCAAAAATGTAATCAAATTATACATTCTAGACAGCAAAATTTAGTGGAAATGCGCGAGCTTGCTTATTGTGAATTGCTTGCACCAGGCATGAGAGCCACATTAGAAAAGCGAATTGAAAAAGGCGGCACCAAGGCCCCCGATATCAGCGATCGGGTTTTTGGACCGAATGAATAAAATTGGATCTTTGAAGTACCGATAGTGGTGCCGTGCTGTGGGAAAAGGGCCGTCGCGCAAAAAAAGAATAATTGTGCCCATGGAGCGTGAAAAAGAGTCGTCACGGTCACAAAACAAAATAGAGTGCCCATAGAGCGGAAAAAATGCTGGGGATTGGCACTGTGAAGAGTCGAGAGTGCCCATGGAGCAGAAAAAAAGCCGGGGACGGGCACTGTGAAGAGTCGAGAGTGCCCATCGAGTGGAAAAAATGCTGGGGATGGGCACTGTGAAGAGTCCAGAGTGCCCATTGAGCGGAAAAAAAGCCGGGTACGGGCACTGTGACATTTCGTTATTTTAAAATTTGAAGTAACAAAGCTTTTAGGATAAAAAGTACCAGAAAGTTATTTTCCCCTAGGAGGAAGCGAATATGTTTTCAAGACTTGTCTCAAATGATGAAGCAATTGCCAAAGGGAGTGCCTTTGAAGCTGACGAGGTACAATACAATCTGTTTCATCGAATCACTGAAGGCAGCGATTTCTTATCCTGCAAAACGCAAGATGGAAAAATGATGTTTGCCCAAACACCGGGGCAGAGTGGCTGGTTATGGATTTCAAAAGAAGCGACGGCCGAAGAACGGAATGACATTACTCAAGAATTGGTCAACCATCTTAATGGGGTTCAGCTTCCAGGGGTAACCGGAGAACCCGAGACTGCCGCGCTTTTTGCGGAAGCTTTTTCAAAAAAGAATCATCTTCAATACGAAACCGAAATGGCAATGGAGTCCTATTATTGTCCAAAAGTAATCAAGCCGGTAAATGTTCCAGGTAAAATCCAAGCTGCAACATTGCAGGATGTGGATACCGTTGCAGAATATCTAGCAGGTTTCTTAAGAGATGCTTTTGGGACCGCGGTTGAACCGAATACTCAGACAGCCAAGGCGGAGACGATGATACAAACTGGGAATTTATATCTTTGGATTGTTGATGATCAGCCGGTTTCGATGGCGAATATTTCTCATCGCTCCCCAAGACATGCACGGATTAATTCAGTATTTACACCGATTTCACATCGAAAAAATGGCTATGCAAGCGCGCTTGTAGCAGAGCTGTGTGTAATCATTTCATCTGAGAACCTAGTTCCGATGCTGTATGCAGACCTTAAAAATCCTGACTCCAATAAGGTTTATCAAAATATCGGTTTTTTAGAAAGTGGTAAAATTGCAGAATTCAAATTTACAGACTCCCCAAAGAGGTGAAGCAAATGTATCAAATTACGGAAGGCCAAGTTGTAAGAACCGAGCAATCCACCATCCCCTATACGTGGATTCACGGTGAACAACCGAATAAAAGCATTTGCTTTATGCTGCCAGGGCTCGGTTATTCTACGGAGCGGCCGCTATTTCATTACGCAACGGGAGTATGTTTAAATCAGAAAGTGGATGTTCTTCATATCAATTATAACTTTGCCAAAAATGAGCATTTTATAGAGCTTAACAATCAAGAGCAAGATAGTTGGATGTACGACGATGTGAAGGCGGTTGTCTGGGAGGTTCTGAAGGAGACCAATTATGAACAGTGCTTTTTATTAAGTAAATCAATTGGCACGATTCCGATGGCTATGGAATGGAATCAACGGAATTTCATCAAAAATGCGATTGGAATTTGGTTAACTCCGCTTATGAAAATTGACGCTGTTTATGATGCGCTATTGAACACTAAGCTACCTTCCCTTTGTGTAATCGGGGATGAAGACCATCATTATATTGAAGAACGGATTTCATCCCTGAAAAATAATGAACATGTCAGTAAGGTCGTCATTCCCAAGGCTGACCATGGATTGGAAATAAAAGGGGATACGTTAGCGTCCATCGAAGCTGCGAAGGAAGTTTTCAAGCATATTCATGATTTTATCGCTAAATATAAAATCAAAGAATAGATAAACAAGAAACCTTTTCCATGTTAACTCGTCTTTTTCTATAAAGGGATGTGTGTGCTTGTGTTAAAAAAAATATCCTCGATTATTTTAATCGCATTAATGGCTGTTTTTATATCCGGCTGCGGATTAGATAAAGGTACTGCCAGTGACCTGCCTGCTAACAGCGGGCAAAATAAAAAACCCTCCAGTAATGAAGTCAAAGAAATTCACGGTATGATGGAAAATATTGAACGGTTAAATCTATTTGTTGATAATGCTCAAACAGGTAAAGACGATAAGATACGGCTTACCCGATATACGATTGAGGGGGATCCTATTTTTCACGACTTAGCTTATCACGATTCAAAATTAACCGTAAAAATCGATACAACCGAAGATAAGTTTGGTCAAGGGGAAATATCCACCTATGTCTGTAAAGGGATTCGAAAGCATGAATCGGAGACAGAGACAAAATTTATTCTTGAAGAATGCCCAGATGTAACTGACCTATTAACCATTTTCCATGATGTAGACAAGGAGGATTATTTTTCCTTTGAGTTAAAATATGGGGTGGGTAAAAAAAACGTCATCAATACAAAAGAACAAAAGTTGATTAAAGATTTACAGAATGGCGAAACCGTTGCCGTTAGCGACTTTCAATTTTCGAAAAAGGAAATGAACGCTATTTACAAATTGATGATTTTTTCCAATTACCTTGGAGAGAAAAAATTATCAAAGGAATGTAATCAGAAACCGTATGAGGGCTATGATATGCACGTTTGGATTAATAGCGGGGAACGGCATTTTGAATGGTCGGAATGCGATAAGAGTTATGATGGTCAGGAAATGTCCGAGTTAGTTGCTAACATCCTTGAAATCTTAAAGAAAAATTCGACTTACCAATCGCTGCCAGAGGTTAAAGGTCAGTATGAATAGAGGAAGGAAAGATGGCCCCTTTACAGTATAAGAATTTATAACATTGAACTTCGAGAAATGTTCAGCTCCAGCGCCCTAGCGGCTAATGTCCTTCTCTCTCCGCCCTACGATAAGTCAACATCGAATCGAAGAGCGCTCTTCGTGTTTCCTTTATCTCAGTTGGAGCGCTCCAGGCCATACTCCGCTGACCAGGGCGCTTGCGCTTTTCTTATAGGCGGTCATCTTCCCATGCCCTGTCATCGTCTTTAATATTGTATTTTTCTTTTAATGCTAGTTCTTCTTGACTTCGTGACTCTGTACTCTTTAATGGGTCTTTCAGGCTCTTCTTTTCAATTTCCAGCTGAAACACCTCCTGGGGTTGCTCAAAGAAACCTAAAGCATATTTGACTGCTTCTTGAATATCATTTGTTTCGTATGCATCTAAGTCCTCATTAGAAACAAATAATTTAACGCCTTCCAATCCGTAACCGCTGTCTAAATCGATATCTAAAAGTACTTCAAAACCTTCAGACTGTTCCATGATTTCGATAATGTTAAACGTTTGAATAGCTGTACCCGTTTCATACTCAATGGATTCCAGAAAATCTGACAAAATTAACACCGCCTTTGTTCCTATAGTAACCTCTCCTAGTTTATCCGTACCAGCTTTTGATATTCACTTTAACAATATTTCCGTGAACTGTATGCAAGAGAATAATGCCATTCCGTCTTCTTGAATAAACAATGCGAAATATTATGAAAGCGCTAACATTTTGCGTTGTTAAATGGTATAATTAACCATAGGACCTCGTGATTTTTTTTCATGCATGACTTATTAAAATCATGGAAGGGGAAGAGGCGAATGACTGAAAATATTTTAAAATTCTTAGAAAAAAAGGGTATGGTAATACCTGAACACAAGATTCAACCTCTAATGGCACAGTGGGATGCTTACCAACTATTGAACAACATT
This sequence comes from Neobacillus vireti, assembly GCF_001026695.1. Taxonomy (GTDB): domain Bacteria; phylum Bacillota; class Bacilli; order Bacillales; family Cytobacillaceae; genus Neobacillus; species Neobacillus vireti. The sequence continues at coordinate 134,901 of NZ_LDNB01000010.1, read as the reverse complement.
CCGAATGTTGAAAAGCTAACCACGAATGATAGTGGTTTAAGATATGTTCCGGAGCTGGGCAGATAGCGGTAAAAAACCGGCAGCAGAAAATATTCTGTTTTAAATCGTCTACACGGAACGGGCACTTCTTGAAGTGTCCTTTATTATGAATTTTTTTTGAATTAGTACTTCAACACACATAGTAATATGTGTTACAATATACAACAACAGAGGAGGTTATTTTATGCAGGCTGAGACTCCAATAAGCAGCGACCTTATTCGCGGCCACATCGATACGATGATCCTTCGTGTGTTAAGTGAAGGTGATAATTATGGATATGAAATTATTAAATCGATATTTGAACAAAGCAATGGAAAATTTGAACTAAAGGAACCTTCACTCTATACCAGCTTAAAAAGGCTTGAAAAACAAAAACTGATCTCCGCCTATTGGGGTGATGAAAGTCAAGGGGGAAGAAGAAAGTATTATAAAATCACCCCCAGTGGTGAAAGGGCTTATGAAGAAGCAATTGAGGCATGGGCGGCGGCGAAGAAACTGATTGATCAGCTAATTGTCAGGGGAGGAAAAAGCGATGAATGAACTAAGAAAATATGTCGATCACTTGTTCAGAAAATATAAAAACCATCGTGGTGTTAGCGACCTGAAGGATGAGATTTTAGGGAATTTGGAAGCGAAGGTATCTCATTTAATGGCAGAAGGATTAAATGAACGCGAGGCGATTGCCAGAGCCAAAACCAGTATTACAAAAATTGATGATTTAATTGATGATTATGTCCCCGTCTGGATTAATCAGTTTCGCTTTAAAGCGTTTCAAATTGCCTATATTTATCTCCTTACCGCGTGGATTGTGACGATTCCATTTTCTCTCTTAAGTATGGGTCTCTTGTTGAATTACTGCTTGCTTTTCATGTGTTTGGTCCTAGGAATCTTCTATTTATTTTTAGCCAAAAACGTTAAAAAGAATGAGAAGAAAATTGGGGAATTGAATGTAGCAGCCTTTACGAGAGCAAAGATTATCACTTGGCTGCTTTGGCTCTTATTTATTATTGTTACATGGGGATATTTATCGGCGATATTATTCGGCAGCAACATTTGGTTTTCTCGACCGATCCACATCGATGGACCATATCAGTTTGGAATATTAATTGCCCGGTATGCCTTGCCATTTATTTCAATAGTAATCCCATTAGTTCTAAATTCGTGCATTAAGTTGATACCACAATACGAAGTGAGGGATTTCCATGAATAAGCTGGGAAAACTGATTGCTGCATTACTTGCCGTAGGTATAGGGCTATTTATTGTTGTACAGTTTATCATCATTCCAAAGCAGAATGCCGCGGCAGAACAATATGTCATTGATCAAAGAAGACCGCTTACACATGATTTAGAAAATATTATCCCCTATCGTTTTCTTTATATGGGCAATGCAGGCAACATGATCAACTTATTTAACCATTTACCGTTGAACGAGGTTGAAAAGGACTTTGAACTTAAATCTGACGCCTTTACGGTAATCGTAAATTATCACCAATCAGTGTCGGAAATTGGCACCGACCTTGTCAATCAGTCGATTATTTATAACTCAACAGCCGCCTTTGCGCTGATTGGGAACTTGAAGAAAATTGAATACAACTTTCCTGACCGATCCTTTGAAGTAAAAAGAGCAAGTGTCGAAGGCCTTTATAATGATTTTTACAAATTGAGTAAAAGCAAAACTGTCTGGGAGAAACAAGTCCGTAATCCCTTGAAAGATAATGAATATATAGAGAAGAGTATTGGGGCCATATTAAAGTGAAATTATTAATATATTTTAGTAATGGGGCAATGTGGTAAAATTAACGGAAAAGTCAAATTTTTGAACGGAGGGGAATAACGATGGAAATTAGATTACTTAGCCCATCAGATGCGGAAAGTTATTGGGCATTACGTTTAGAAGCATTACAGCAAAATCCGGAAGCATTTTTAACAAGCTATGAAGAATCTGTAACAAGGGAAAATCCAGTTGAACAGGTCGCCCAAAACTTTACCACAGAAGGAAACTACACGTTTGGTGCGTTTGACAGTGGGGAACTAATCGGGGTTGTGACCTTACTTTTAGAGGAGCGGGCGAAAATTCGGCACCGGGCAAACATTTTTGCAGTGTATGTCACGCCAAAGAAGCAAGGTTTAGGCGTGGGAAAAGCATTGCTCATAGAAGCCATCAATAAAGCGAGAACGATAGAAGCGATTGAAAAAATAAATTTAAGCGTAACAGCAAGTAATCAAAAAGCAAAGAAGCTCTATAACAAATTAGGGTTTAAAACTTTTGGCTTGGAAGAAAAGGCGTTAATAGTTAATGGCGTCTATTATGATGACGAATATATGGTTCTTCATTTGAAGTAGGACTGCAAAATGGAAAAGGAACGTGGGCTTGGAATTCCAAGCTCGTTTTTTTGATTTAAATAGTTACAGAGGGTGTCAGGCACCATGTGAATTTTTCACATGGTGCCTGACACCCTTTAATGCTGATATAATGACGATAGAGAAAGGCGGGATACTATGATGAAAATTTTGCTTGTGGAAGATGATAGGACAATTGCCGTAGGGCTTGAATATTCACTGCAGCAGGACCAGTTTGCCACGGTACTTTGCCATGATGCAGTATCAGCAAAAAAGGTGATAGTGGATGAAATTGAACAATTCGCGTTATGTTTATTTGATTTATCCCTGCCCGATGGAAGCGGCTATGAGTTATGTCAGCTTGTGAAGGAGCGAAGCGATATTCCCGTCATTTTTCTAACGGCGATTGATGATGAAGTCAATGTAGTGATGGGGCTGGACATGGGCGCAGATGATTACATTACCAAGCCTTTTCGAATTAGAGAGTTAATCTCAAGAATAAAAACAGTCTTAAGGCGCTACCAAAAGCAGTCGGGGACAAAGGCGATAATCGAAATAGAAAATGTCCGAATTAATACGCTTGAAGGTAAGGTGTATAAAAATGGTGAAGAAGTTCTATTAACTGCCCTAGAATATCGCCTATTCCTAATCTTTGCGAATCATATTGGACAGGTCCTTTCACGAAATCAGCTATTAGAGCGAATTTGGGATATAGCAGGGGATTTCGTAAATGATAATACCTTAACTGTTTACATAAAAAGACTGCGGGAAAAGTTAGAGGATAACCCGCAAAGCCCGCAGATTATTAAAACAGTGCGTGGTTTAGGCTATAAGGTCGGTGATTAGCATGCTCCGAAATCGCGAGATTCAAATATTTATAGTAACGATGTGTTTGCTAAGTTTTACCACCATCATAGCAGCGGCTTTTTTCTCACTCCCTGCCACGGTACTTGTTTTTATCATTTCTGCCTTGTTAATTGGTTGCAGCTTATTATTTACAAGCTGGCGATATCGTGAAATCGAAAAGCTGTCTAGCTATTTGCGACAAATTAGTAGTGGTGATTATTCGCTTGATGTCCGTGATAATCACGAAGGTGAGCTAAGTATATTAAAAAACAATATTTATAAGGTGACTATTATGCTATCGGAACAAGGCTCCCTTTTACAGCAAGATAAAATAAAACTCACCAATGCAATTTCCGATATATCTCATCAGCTTAAAACACCTCTTACCTCGATGATGATGATGGCCGATTTATTAAGTGATGCCAATCTGCCTGCAGCTAAAAGAACGGAGTTTACTCACAATATCCGCATTCAACTCGAACGGATTGAATGGCTTGTTTCTTCATTATTAAAACTTTCAAAAATTGACGCGGGAACAGTGCACTTTAAAAAAGAAGTGGTATCGGTGAAAAGGCTGCTGCAAAAAGCGTTAGAGCCGGTTCTGATTCCGATGGACATTAAAGAACAAACCGTTTTGCTTGACGGTGATGATCAAGTCTCTTTTGTTGGCGACCTAAATTGGACGGCAGAGGCCGTAATAAATATATTGAAAAACTGTGTGGAGCATACTCAAGAAGGCGGGAGGATTACCATTTCTTTTTCAGAAAATGCTTTGTTTACGGAAATTGTCATAGCAGATAACGGCAAAGGCATCGCCAAGGAAGATCTCCCGCATATTTTAAAACGTTTTTATAAAGGAAAGAATGCCGGTGAGGATAGCATAGGCATCGGGCTTGCAATGGCACATAGCATCATTACCAGTCAACATGGCGATATCGAGGTTAACAGTAAAAACGGAGAAGGTACTCAGTTTCGGATTAAGGTTTATAAGCAGGTAATCTAGTGAGAATAGCCGGGGAAGGAGAGTTTCTCTCGAATAAGAGAGATATACTCTCGGATAGGGTCACTTTACTCTCGGATAAGGTTTTTACTCCCGAAAATAAGTGATTTACAGGCAGAAATCCATCTCCAAAACTAGCGAAGCCTCCTTGTTTGCCGTTAACTAGGAAAGCATTAAGTGACTAAACTGTCACTTTCTAGTCACTGGAAAGTCATTTTAAACAGATAAACTATGATCATCAGTAACAAACATGGAGGTTTTATTAAAATGGAAATTTTAAAAATAGAAAATCTGTCTAAAGTGTACGGAAAAGGTGAAACGGCGGTAAAGGCACTTGATGATGTTTCTTTTTCAGTAAAAAAAGGCGAATTTGTCGCGATTATTGGCCCATCCGGTTCAGGAAAATCAACGCTGCTGCATCTGCTTGGCGGTGTTGACCGGCCGACAAACGGAAAAGTACTCGTGGATAACACAGACATTTATAACCTAAATGAAACACAGCTGGCGATTTTTAGACGCAGGCAAATTGGCTTGATCTATCAATTTTACAACCTAATTCCAGTATTAACTGTCGAGGAGAATATTACTCTGCCGCTCCTGCTTGATGAACATAAAGTCGACAAGAAACAGTTTGCAGATATCGTCAAGATCCTCAACCTGCAAGATCGCTTAAACCATCTGCCAAATCAGCTTTCAGGCGGTCAGCAGCAGCGGGTCTCGATTGGCCGGGCACTGATAAGTAACCCCGCTATCATGCTGGCAGATGAGCCGACCGGCAATCTAGATAGCAAGAATAGTAGTGAAATCATCGACCTGTTAAAAATGTTCAATAAAACCTTTAATCAAACCCTCCTTGTCATTACTCATGATGAGCGGATTGCTCTCCAAGCTGACAGAGTCATTGCAATCGAAGATGGAAGGATTGCTAAGGATGAGGTGATTCGTCCGTGAATATCGTCAATAAACTAACAGTCCGGCATTTGAAGCAAAACAAGAGGCGGACGCTAGTAACCATTATTGGTGTCATTATCTCTGTGGCCATGGTGACGGCAGTGGCAACCCTTGGTGTCTCCTTTATGGATTTATTGCAAAAACAGGAGATCGCTACTAATGGTGAATGGCATGTCCTTTACAAAGATGTAAATAAAGAGCAGCTTAAAGCAATTAAAAACGATGAGGATACAAAAAAGGTTGTCCTTTCACGTGATCGCGGCTATGCACTTTTAGAAGGTGGACAAAATGAAAGCAAGCCGTATTTATTTATTAAGGAGTATAATACCCAAGGATTTAAGCAGTTTCCGATTGAACTGAGTAAAGGCAGGCTGCCAAAAACAACTAAAGAGGTTGTGATTTCCGACCATATTGCCACAAATGCGAAAGTAGAATACAAGATTGGCGATCAATTATCCCTTGAAGTCGGACAGCGTAAGATCCCAAATGTTACGGAGCATATTTTTGGACAAGAGGATCCATTACAAACAGGAGATGGGAAGCGGAAAGAGAGTTTGACAAATAAAACAGCGGCAACCTACACGGTCGTAGGCTTCATTAAACGTCCGACATGGGAATCGACCTGGGCCCCCGGTTATACAATCATTAGCTATGTGGACGAAACCATGATAAGCGATAAAGATCCTGTCAATGCAACGGTTGTGTTAAAAAAGGTTCAAAGCTCCGTCTTTAATCACGCTAACCAATTGGCGAAGAAAAACAACATAGCACCTCCTCGATTTAATACCGATTTATTACGCTATTACGGGTTAACAAATAATGACGGTCTATACCGTACGCTCATATCATTATCAGCCATTATTATGTCGGTCATTATTATCGGTTCCGTTTCATTGATCTATAATGCCTTTGCCATTTCCGTCTCGGAACGGTCGCGTCATTTAGGGATGCTTTCCAGTGTCGGGGCAACGAAAAGGCAGAAACGTAACTCAGTGTTTTTTGAAGGAGTAATGATTGGCGTAATTAGTATTCCTATTGGAATTCTAGCGGGCCTTACTGGAATTGGAATTACCTTTTATTTCATTAACTCAATCATTCAAGGTGCTCTAGGGATGACGGAAAAGCTAACTTTAACGGTTACTCCATTATCACTCCTAATTGCCTGTGCAGTTTCGATGGTTACGATTTTCATCTCCACTTATGTGCCAGCGATCAAGGCATCAAGAATATCCGCCATTGATGCCATACGTCAAACAACCGATGTGAAGCTTACAGGAAAAGCAGTGAAAACATCTAAACTCGTCCGTAAGCTATTTGGAATCGAAGCGGAAATCGGTTTGAAAAATTTAAAAAGAAACAAACGTAAGTACCAAGCAACCGTATTCTCACTGGTGATTAGTATCGTACTCTTCTTAGCCGTATCATTTTTTACAGACAATATGAAAAAATCGCTTGTACTCTCACAGGATGGAATAAATTATGATATTTCTGTAGCTGTGCATGGTAACATAACGGAAGTAGATAATCGGCTGTTACAATCATTTTCTTCCCTTGAGGATGTAACGGAATCTAGTGTGGTACATGAATTAAATATGAACACCTGGATAAACAAAGCATCAATTGCTGATGAATTACAAAAAATGGTGAAGCAGGACAAGAGTGTACTGGTGGATGGGAAATATCCATATTATGTTAAAATCCACTCATTAAACGAGCAAAATCTAAAGGCCTATGCAAAAACCGTTGGGACAGATTATGCTAAACTGACAACTAAAGACCATTTAGCTGGAATAGTGATAGACACCATCCCATATGAGGATATGGAAGCAGGAAAATATGTTGAAACGAAGGCCATTCATACCAAAGTTGGCAACACGATTGATTTAACTTATACAGATCCGGAAACAGAAAAAGAAATCCATTTAAATACAGTGAAAATTGCCGCATTAACCGATCAATTTCCGATGGGAATCTTTCCGACAGGAATCGGCGGATTGAACATTATCGTCTCAGAAAAAGTCATGAACCAACTGGTAAACGAAAAGGTGAATGATAGGACCCAGATATTGCTTTACCTCAAAAGTAAGGATCCAATGAAAACCGAGCAGGAAATCGAAGAAATAAAAGACAACAAGATGTTTGTTCAGAATGTATATCAAGGCAGACAGCAGGATGAACAAATGATTCTGTTAATGTCGGTCTTTACGTATGGATTTATTGCACTGATTACAGCGATATCGATAGCGAATATATTTAATACGATATCGACCTCGATTTCCCTCAGAAAACGGGAATTTGCGATGCTGAAATCGGTTGGGATGACACCAAAAGGTTTTAACAAAATGATCAATTATGAAAGTATTTTTTATGGAATTAAGTCATTGCTTTACGGACTGCCTATCAGTATCACGGTGATGTATTTAATTCACAAGGCATTGATGAACAGCTTCCGCTATGGATTCACCCTACCCTGGATGAGTATTATATATATGATTGCCGCCGTATTCATCATCGTCGGCTCCGCCATGCTCTACTCCAGCGCCAAAGTAAAAAAAGAAAACATCATCGACGCACTAAAGCAGGAGAATATTTAAAAACGGGTGTCAGGCACCATGTGAATTTTTCACATGATGCCTGACACCTTTATTTTGAATGATAGGAAAGTATAACTTCCTATCGGTCAGGCATGTATCGCAAAAACCAGCGCTGTGGTCGCTGGAATCAGACTGATAAGATGTGGTATGGATGTTCAAAAGGACAATATAACTACATGTATTATCACAAGGAGTTTTCACTGCTTTGGCGAATATAATAGGAAAACCGTATGAGTTTCTCGTCCCATTGGATTTTATTTAGAGTTTATAAGAATTCTAGAAAGAAAAATCTCTAAAGTAGGTGTTTGAAACTTGTTTGCCCCAAAGAGTATTCTAAGTCCATGGAACAAATTTGATGATTTTCCCATGGAAACCTTAACAAAAGCATGGTTTCAAACCAAAAGTACTAAGAAGAAACAACGAGATGTTTCCCTTATGCGGGAACACAGGCAACGGTATGGTATAGCTGGTAACTGCTTTGACCTTGTCATATGGCTGCTCGATGAATTTCAGAAAAACGGAATTACAGCATATCCAATCGGTCAACATTTAAGCACCAGCCATGCTCATGTGGCGGTGATTGCACTAAATGAGACAGGCAATCGGTTTTTATGTGATTTGGGGGACCAATGGTTAAATCCCGTTCTAATCGACGAAAATAACGAAGATTTTACTAAAGAGAAGCTTAGTGGTTTTTTTCCCGGAGCACTAGTTCAAGTTAAACCATGTGAAAAGTTGGTTGAAATAATCTATCATAGACCCAATGGTAAAGTATCCAAACAGATTTATGACACTCAACCAATAGATAAGTGGAATTTTATGCAGGCAGCTGAGTATTCTCAGACTTTAATTAAACCGAAACCCTTGTTAGAGTGTCGAATCCCATATAAATCTGAATTAGCCCATTGGGAATTCTACGGATGGGAGAGTTTTTTAAGTACTAGCGAAGGACTATTTCATGATCCAAAGCTCGATAGGATAGAAGATTGGGCAAAAAGAATCTATGCAAAAACTGGTTACGACATGCAATTTTTAATAGAAGTTTTAGAGATTTATAAAGGGATTAACGATTGTTAAAATGGAGGCGTTGGGATGAAGATTAGAAAAGCTGTGTTAGCTGATGCCGTTGGAATCGCTAAAGTCCATGTTGATAGTTGGAGAACTACCTATGCTAACATTGTTCCAGACGAATATTTAAACAAACTTTCCTATGAAAGCCGTGAGCAGTTATGGCAGGACAACATTCCTAATGGAGGTGTCTATGTTGCGGAAACCAAGGAAGGGAAAATTGTTGGATTTTCGTCTGGCGGCAAGGCGAGAACGGGCAAATATCACGATTACGCAGGCGAATTATATGCCATTTATATTTTAAAGGAATACCAAGGAAACGGACTTGGAAAGTTGTTGGTGAAACCAATCATAGCAGAACTGCTGCAGCAAAATATCTCCACCATGTTGGTGTTAGTGCTTGAAGATAATAGCTCACGCTTTTTTTATGAGGTACTTGGAGGTAAAGAAATTGATACCATTGAAGTGAGCTTTGCCGGGGATAACCTAAATGAACTTGTGTATGGGCTCGAGGATATAAGGAATATCCTTTAAGGAATAAAAGGGGGAAACTTTATGATATTAGAAGCAGCTATGCTATACGTTAAACAAGGCAAGGAAAAGGAATATGAGGAAGCTTTTCGAAAGGCATCTGAAATTATCTCATCTATGAAGGGTTACCATTCTCACGAATTGCAGCGTTGTATGGAAGAGGAGGGAAAATATTTATTATTAGTAAAGTGGGAAACTGTAGAAGACCATATTGTTGGATTCAGACAATCAAGTGAATACCAAGAATGGAAAAAGCAATTACATCATTTTTATGATCCTTTTCCAACAGTTGAACATTTTGAGAAAGTCAAGCTATCATAAGCTGAAGGCAGTAGAGGGTTACGTAATGGTAAATTCAGATAAAACTAGTCTGGTCATAAATAATAGGGGAAATTTTTTCAAGGGGGAAATAGGCAATGGTTATTAGAGAAATAAAAGTTTCAGATGCAGAAAACTTAGTGCGCCTTATTTTACAAGTTGAGGCAGAATCAAAGTTTATGCTGATGGAAGCTGGAGAAAGACAAGTTACCCCTGAACAGCAAAAAATAAGAATAGAGAATATGATAAAAAGTGAAAACTCTACTATATTCGTTGCAGAAAAAGACAACACCTTGATTGGATATTTGTTTGCGATAGGCGGTACTGTAAGAAGAACCAAACATTCAGCCTATATCGTTATTGGAATTCTAAAGGATTATCGAGGAAAAGGCATCGGAACAAAGTTATTTACAAAGCTAGAAGAATGGGCGATTGGACGGAAAATCCACCGTTTAGAGCTGACCGTTGTATCTGGGAACGAAGCCGGTGTGGCATTGTATAAGAGAATGGGATTTGAGATAGAGGGGATTAAAAAACATTCCCTTTTAATTGCAGGCGAGTATACGGATGAATACTATATGGCAAAACTTTTTAGCAATACAAGTAAGATTAATGGACAAGGAGAAAAATCACTATGACAAAACAATTTTGGATTAACTTGCCGGTAAAAGACATTCATAAATCAAAAGAGTTTTATGCCAAACTTGGATTTACTATTAATACTCGACATGGCAATCATGATCAAGCACAATTAATCATCGGGGATCATAATGCTACGGTGATGCTTTTTCCTGATTCCACTTTCAAAAATTTTACCCAACATGAAATTGTCGACACAAAGCAAGCGACGGAAGTATTGCTATCCATTGATGCAGAGAGCAGGACAGAAGTTGATGAAATGGCAAAGAAGGCTGCAGAGGCTGGCGGTACCATCTTTGGTGAGCCAGCAGTGAGCCAAGGCTGGATGTACGGCTGCGGTTTTTCCGATTTGGATGGTCATCGCTGGAATGTGTTGTATATGGACCTAAGTAAAATGCCAAAAGAGTAAGAACTTGAATACTCCATAAATCTGACTGATTCGTGACACCAACCGTATAGTGGGCTTTTCTTTTGTTACAAAGTGCGGGTGGTTCCTAAGTTTTCAGCCAAGAATAACCAGACTAAAAAACAATAAACCAAGATGTATTTTGACGAATTTCAAATACACCTTGGTTTTGCCATGTTTAGAATTAAGACGAGGACCGCCGCCAATTACTATAAAAGACCTAATCAAAATAGATGGGCTCTTGAGGATTTTTTAAATAGTTAAAAGCCATTTCAATTTGTGATTCTGTATTCCGAGCCGTTGATAGCGGCGGCAGTTCATTTTCCGCAAAAAACTTCACTGCGCTTGTTTCAATACCCTCCGCAGCCTGCCCGCCAATAATCTCACATTGGATCAACATTTTATAAATGTGATAGGAAGAAGGCGGATGGGGGTGACGTTTCATATCCATTACGGCTAACAATTTAACTGCTTTCACATCAAATCCCGATTCTTCCTTAATCTCCTTAACAGCAACTTCACTTGGAGTTAATCCAATATCAGCCCATCCGCCAGGTAATGACCAGCGGCCATCCATGTTTTCGCGGACCATTAATATTTTCCCTTCTTTAAAGACCACACCTCGAATATCGACTTTAGGCGTCGCATAACCTTTTTCACTAGCAAATAGCTCTTTGATAACAGTCCTGTCCATATCTGTATGGTGCGCCAAAATGTCCACGCTAATATTGCGGATTAATTCAAATCGCTCCAAGTCATACACATCTTTTGAATACATTAATCCCGTTTGGGCAATGGACTGAAGCTGCTTTGCCCAACCCAGCCATTTTGGTTCCAATATCATCACTCCCAGCTTGACTCATCATCCTAATATTATATTACCTCAACAGAAAATTTGTTTCGACATTTGTCCTAGTTCCAAAAAGAAAGGGGTGTCAGGCACCATGTGAATTTTTCACATGGTGCCTGACACCCTTTGTTTTAATTTTAGTGAAGAAGTAATAGTATTTATAGCATATGACTAGCAGGAGGATGACCCTTATCATCATATTGTTGAGGAGGATGAAGGGGATGGCAATCATAACGTCTGCGGTTAATAGAATGGTTAGTTTTTGTTTTAGTGTCATTGCTCGCTCTTTGACAAAGCTCTCTAAATGCCGCTGATAGATTTTTGTCGCTTTAAACCATTGCGCGAATCTGTCTGATCCCTTTACGAAGCAGAAGGATGCTAAAAGTAAAAACGGAGTTGTCGGCAGCAGCGGTAAGATAATGCCTAAAATGCCTAGGCCTAGGGCAATAAATCCACTGATAATAAAGAGCATCTTTACAATATTATTGATGATTACAGCCCCCTTTCAGATTTCAGTAATCTCCATTATAGCATTTAGAGGATGGAAAATTAATGGCTGAAAAAGGACAAAATCATCTTCACATTGCCAACACCATTACTTTTAAGATGATATTTTTATGATAAAATAGGAGAATGCAGAGATTGGGGGATGCACACCTGTGGGTACTATTTATAAAATCATTGTTTTCATACATATTTTCTCCGCCATCTTGGGGATGGGTCCGGGTTTTGTTTTGACGACTGTTGTTAAATCGGGCAATACGATGACCGAGTTAAGACATTCATATAAGATCAGACATAAATTACATATATTTGTGATGGTTGGGGGCATATTTTTACTCCTCACTGGTTTAGCGATGGGCTATTTAAATCCAAGTCTATTTCGGATGGGCTGGTATGTAACAAGTCTCGTGCTCTTTTTGGCAGCCCTTGCGATGGGACCGATTGTCTTGTCACCCAGATCGAAACCAATTAAAGCCTTATTAGATTCCCATAAAGGCGAAGCCATTCCAGAAGAATATTGGCGACTATCAAAAGTTCTATTTCGCCTTGAAAACTTGGAAAATGTGATATTTCTAATCATTATCTCCTTAATGATATTAAAACCATTCTAATAGAAAGAAGGGTGTCAGGCACCATGTGAATTTTCACATGGTGCCTGACACCCTTTTCCTTTTTTAGGTAAATGTGAAAATGCACTCTCAAAATAGAGGGAATTATTTACGAAGAAGGGAATATTTAATGATAATGATTTTTTATTTCTCTTGGTGGAAGTAAGTAACGTGAAAAGAGGTCAAGAAAAGTCTCTAAGATTCAAACTTGTTGATGGAGATGATCAAATGTTTACTAATAAAACGCAAACAATTCCTAATGCACCAAACAGCATTGCTTCACTTGAAAAGATAAACATTGGCGGTGTAGAGCAATGGCTGCTTCTCCGTGGCCATGATCAGAGCAAGCCTATTATTCTATGGGTACATGGGGGGCCAGGCGGGGCGCAAATCGGTTTTATTAGCCGCTATAGCTCTGAGCTTGAAAAGGATTTCCTGGTTGTGAATTATGATCAACGGGGTGCAGGTCTTTCTTTTTCAAAAAAAACACCGAAAGAATCGATGACCATTGATCAAATGGTCAATGATCTGATTGAAATAGCGGGAAAATTATGTGCTCGTTTTCATAAAGATAAAATCTATATACTCGGTCATTCGTGGGGAACTATTCTCTCGTATTTGGCAATTGAGCGTCGGCCTGAACTATTCTATGGGTATTTTGCTGTTTCCCAAGTCGTGAATATGAAAGAAAACGAAAGAATCTCATATGAATACACGCTCAGAAAGGCGAAGGAAATCGGAAATGAAAAAGCCTATGCACAGCTTGAAAAATTAGGATCTCCGCCATGGAAAAGCTTGAACTCCGATCGTATCCACAATAAATGGTTACAAGAATTTGGCGGAGGACTTGTGCACACGGGGAATTTTGCTGGTACCATTTTTAAATCTGTCATGAAAAGTCCTGAATATCGCTTGATTGATTTAATTAAATGGATTAGGGGACAAATATATTCGATGAACGTTTTTAAAGAGGAGTTGGAGAATCTTGACTTCTTTCAATCTAGTAAAAGCATTCAGGTTCCGATTGTTATATGTGGAGGACGTCATGATTTCACGGCTCCAAGTGAATTAGCAGAAGCCTTTTTTAACCAACTTCAGGCTCCTTATAAAAAATGGGTGTGGTTTGAGCAGTCTGCACATACATTGATTATAGAAGAAAAGGACGCCTTTGTGCAATTAGTGAAAGAGACGGTTAATGAATGGAGTAGCACAAAATAGTAGAATAAAGGTGAGCCCAAAAGTGCTAATATAAGGATTAAAGGTGGTTGTTTTTTTGGTAATCCAATCAAATATGACTTCAAAGGCTATAAGCGAAATATGGGAAGAAACATTAGGGGTATTTCAAAAATACAATGTTCCAATTACAGAAAAGACCTTACAAGTATTAGTAAACGACAACATTTTTCAAGAATTGTTAACTGAATTAAATAAAGTTGTAGGAAGTTCCAACGCAACTTGTATAGAAGGCGGCTGACAAATGCCATCTAAAAAGGAGTAGGTTACTCCTTTCTACTGTTCAATTTCAATAAAAAAGTTGCATTTAAGCCTCAGCATAGGGAGTGGTATTTATCGGGTATTGGGAAGAGATAAGAGAAATGATTGGGGATTCTCCACTTATCATCGTGCGGCCTAGCGTAGCAATCATTAATAAAAAAGGAGAAATTCTACTAAGTCGAAACATTGGTGGAACGTGGACTATTCCAGGTGGAACTTTACAGTTAAATGAGTCAGTTGAAGAGTGTATTACACGAATTGTCTTTGAAAATATCGGCGTAAAGATAAAGGCGTTAAAATTGTTTGGTGTCTATTCAGGCAAGGAATTAATAAATCGAGTCGATGAAAGGTACCATACTGTTGCAATTGGTTATTTATGTACCGAGTACGAAGGAGAAATAGCTCCTGATAGAAATCAAGGAATAGAAGCCATGTTTTTTAGCTTAAATCAATTACCCGAAGAAATCGAACCATTTATTAAGAACAAATTAATTGCATTAAAAGGTCAATTAAAAAAATAGACGAAAGGTATGGCCATTTATCAACCATACCTTTACTCGTTTGAAAAAGTGGGGCGTCGCAAAAACGAATCACTTCTAAGAGGAAAATATACATTTTATAGTTTGAATAGGTGAACCACAGCTTTGATCAAGCTGCCTTTCATATGTTAGACTGTGTTTATTAATGATGTGCATTTTCAGGGGATATTGTCGTGTAACGCCATTTATATTTCGTCTGAAAATAAATAAGCAAGCATGTCAGGGATTCTGTTTCTGAAGTTCGTATAGTTGTGTTCTCCAGATTCAATCATTTGAAACTTGGAGTTCGGAATTTTACTGCTCAAAATCTGATAAACCCCGTTATTCCTTTTGAAAAAGAGCTTACTTAATTCTTCATTTTCACCGGCCTCTTTCGTTCCGCAGTCCATATAAAACCGTTCGACTGCTGATAGGTCAGAGTTTATAATTAATTTCTCTATTTCCTCCTGGTTCCGATAAAATGCTGGTGATAAAGCTGCTATTCTTTTAAAAATCTGAGGATAACGACAGGCAGCATAAGTGGAAATAAGACCACCTAATGAAATTCCTGCCATCGATGTATGGTTTGTAAGCGTGCGGTATTTCTTGTCAATTAAGGGTTTTAACTCATTTACGACAAAATCTAAATATTCTTCACCTCTGCCGCCTGTTGGACTAGCATAGCCTAATACTTTTTTGCTCAGTTCACCATTTATCCATGGACAATATTCGTTAACCCGCTCTTCACCCTCAGTATTGAGATCAATTCCTACGACAATAATCTCTAATCCACTTTCATCTAAATAGTCTTTCATTCCCAAAGATACTCCGTTAATGGCACCAGCATCTTCAAAAACATTCTGTCCATCGTGCATATATAACACGGGGTAAACCTTGCCACTTTGGTTATAGCTAACTGGTAGATAGACCCTGATTGTTCGATCCTGTTTGAAAGAAGTCATATAAACTTGGTGTATTTCCAGCATACTTGCTCACCTCTGTTTTAAATTGAGTCACTTTCACTTATCGTAATTTTTTAAAGCGAATTTCTCATTAACTTCATCAGCTTCTTCCCAGCCTTTGCACACATCCACCCATTCCTTAGCAAGTGAATAGTGGAAAATTTCCTCCGTGGTCAATTCAATCGCAGAATTGGAACTGCCGCACGCCGGGAACAGGGTCTCAAATCGTTTCATTGAAACATCAAGGTAAACATCAAGATTATTTTCCAACCCAAATGGGCAAACTCCGCCAATTGCATGTCCAGTTTGTTCGAGCACTTCATCAGGATTAAGCATTCGGGCTTTAAAACCAAAAGTATCACGAAATTTCTTGTTATTGATTTTTGTATCTCCAGCGGCGACGATCAAAATGGCTTGTTCTCCGTCACCCCTGAATGATAATGTTTTCGCAATCCGTGCAGGGATGACACCAAGTGCTTCGGCTGCAAGTTCAACGGTAGCACTTGAGGTGTCAAATTCCATCACATCTACGTCACGATGCCACTGTTTAAAATGGGCTTTTACACTTTCTAACGACACTTTTTCAACATCTCCCATCAGTATTTTGTAGAAATGATAATATATATTTAAATAAAGAAAACTACACTTCCTATTAATTTATCACACTTTTCACTAACATCTCAAAATTATCATACCGAAAATTCAGAATCCAATGTAAAATAGGTTTGGAATATAGTGGAAAATGGTAGTTTTAAATTTGGCACCTGGGGTCCACAATGTTGTTAAGGAGAACAAGTAAGATAACTCATTAACGGTGTTTTGCAAAAATCTGCGGTCCAGAATCAATGAAAGCTTTGGCGAAGATTTTTAAGTTTTAATAGACTTCAGGGCCCCTTTCCTATCAGGCATAAGTGCAACTACGCCTCTGTCTTCGCCCTAACGGGCTCGCCAATCGGCGAGTTTTCTTTATAAAATCCACCTTTTGTGATATTTTGGATATTATACTAAGGAATAACATTGACCATGGAGGGCTGCTTTGTGAAAAAATGGGCGTTTGTTTCGGATTTTGATGGGACGATTTCTAAACAGGACTTCTATATTGTGATGATGGACAAATATTTCCCGGAAGGCCGGGAGCTTTATAAGAACTGGAAAGCCGGCGAAATCAAGGATATTGATTTCCTGGCGACGATTTTTAATTCCATCAATCAAGAGGAAGAAAAAATTATCGAGGATACACTTTCCATTCCCATTGATGAATATGTACCTGACTTTATTAAAAAGGTACAAGCGAGCGGTGCCGATTTTTATATTTTGAGTGCCGGTACTGACTATTATATTTATCATCTCTTAAAAAAGTATGGTGTTGAAAATGTAAAGGTTTTTTCCAATGAAGGGCACTATCGTGAGAAGAACGTCCATATGAACATTGATAAAAACCAATGGCATTATTCTGAACGTTACGGAATCGATAAATCGAAAGTGATTCAGAAACTGAAGGAAGAGTATGCAATGATTTATTTTATCGGCGATAGTGAGCCGGATTCCCATCCTGCCCAGTATGCCGATGTTACGTTTGCAAAAAATGGCTTGCAAAACCTGCTTCGTGAAAAGAAGGTGCCATTTATTCCTGTTGAAACATTTAAAGAAGTGGAGAATTATTTGCTTGAAAAAGGGGTGCTGTCTTAAGTGTTGACACCTGTTACCAGTGTTCCAATTCCCGCAATTTTAGAAATAGGAAAGGGAACTGTTTTTAACCTTGATCGGATTCTGAAACAACATGGGTTTGCTAATGCCGTGTTCTTGTTCGATGATTTTACTTATCAAATGTACAAACAGGATATCCTCGACTCTATTACCGATGTGCAGATTTCAGCTTTACTCATGGAGTCGGGTTTGGACATCCAGGAGCTCATCAAAAAAGCATTCGAAATGGAACGCTTTGATGTGGTGATTGCCATGGGCGGCGGGACGGTGATTGATTACGGCAAGTACCTAGCCTTTTCAAGAAGGAGTCCATTCCTTAGCATTCCAACGTCTGCTTCCAATGATGGCTTTGCCAGCAGCAATTGCTCGCTCATCGTCAATAAAAAGAAAACGACGGTACCAGCGAGAGTCCCGTACGGAATTATTGCTGACCTAGATATTATTCAGCATGTCCCGAATCGTTTTATCCTAGCAGGGATTGGCGATTTGCTATCTAACATAACTGCTCTTTATGATTGGGAGTTTGAGGAGCAGCATGGAGCCGCAAGGATGAACCATTTTGCCTACATGCTTAGTAAAAAAGCGGTTAATAGTTTTATTCGAACACCATTGACCGACATTCGCAATCCGATTCTTCTAAAGGAACTCATCAGTTCACTTACACTTGGAGGTATCTCGACGGTTATTAGCGGAAACAGTTCGCCAATTAGCGGCTCTGAGCATTTGATTTCCCATGCACTTGATAAAATCGCCAGGCAGCCGCAAATGCACGGAATTCAAGTGGGAATCGCAACCTACATCATGGCCAATGTCCAAAATCATCGCGCTGAGCGAATGATGAAAGTTTTCACAAGGACCGGCTTTTTCGATTATGTAAAAGGGCTTGGCTTAAATAAAGAAGAATACCGACAAGCCATCGAAATTGCTCCAACGGTGAAACCCAATCGGTATACGTATTTGCATGATGAGGTTTATCGCCAGAAAGCACTAAGATTGTTGGACGAGGATGAGATGCTTCAAGCGATTTTTAAATAAAGAAATGAGCCTGGATACTACTCCGGCTCATTTCTTTCTATTATTTCGAATTTCTATAGTGACTAATAGAAAAATTGCAGTGTTGCTTACTGCGGTTTTTGTTTGCGGTCACCTTCTTCCATTACTAAAGGAAGAATAATCTCAACCTGAGTGCCCTCATTCGGAGCACTTTTTATCAAAATTTTCCCGCCATAAGAATCAATAATTCGTTTGCAGACGGTTAACCCCAATCCCGAACCATCTTTTTTTAAGGTAAAGAAAGGTTTAAAGGCCTGGGCTATTTGTTCCTTCTGCATTCCGATTCCATTATCTGCAACGGTGATCAAACATGAATCGTCAAGGCTTTCTAGGTTAATAGACAATCTCCCGCCATTTGGCATTGCCTGCAAGGAGTTCTTCGCTAAATTAAGAATGACTTGCTTTAAATGGTCTTTGATACAAGAAACAGGAAGACCATCCGAATGATAATGGATCGATAATTCGACATTCATAAAATTGGCTTCGGAATGAATAATCGGTTCAATTTCAGCGACAATTTCGTTGGCATAATAAGTTTTAAGCGTGTAGGCGGTTGGTTTTCCCAGAACAAGGAGTTCACCAACAATCGTATTAATTCGGTCAATCTCCAATTGAATCACTTCAAAATAAGTTTGTGCCTTTTCTTCCCGAAATTCCTCGCTTAAGAGTTTCACTAAACCTTTAATTCCGGTTAAAGGATTCCTGATTTCGTGGGCTGTGCTGGCAGCCAGATTGCCAATTAACTCAAGCTTATGAATTTCTATTTGTTCTTTGTCTTTGTTTATTCTTTTTCTTAATAGTAAATGTTGGACCGATAAAAACAATATGTTCGTAATCGGTAGAAAAATGATGAAGTATTGCAACAGAGCTTTCCGAAAAATCAAATCGTTTTCAGAAGTGACATATGCAGAAATCGTCCAAGGTATCTGGGTCACTTCCATACTGGATTTCACCGAGTTTTTTAAGGGAATGGAACCGGCCTTTATTAAGGTTTGCCCTGTTTCATCGGTAACGACAATCATTTCCTCGTTAATTAGAGTATTAATAGCTGCCCCTAATTCGTCTATTCGCAAGCTTGCTATAAGAACTCCTTTTACCTTTCCATAATCCACGATGGGTGTGGCAACGGAAATGATATATCTTCCCATTACCCTGCCGATATGGGCCTCAGATAAACTGGTTTGCCCCGTTTTTAGCGCATGCTGAAAATAAGGACGATCACTCACGTTGATTGGATTGTTGATTGGATTTGTGCCGATTAACAAGTCACCATTGGAGTTAGACCAATAGAATCCGGAAAAACGAGGATCCTTTTCTGCCATTTCCTGAAATATTTTTTGCAAATCATCTATGTTATTATTTTGAATTTTAATAGAGGTAGCGAGCATCTCTAATCTGCCCACTGTTTCACTCAGAAAATGCTCAATATTCATCGCATGAAAATCGGCAAACTCTTGTGCTTCGCTTTTATATTGGTTTTCAACAGAGCTAACCTGATGCTGTGCCAAAATAAAACTAATGACGGCAGCAGGGACCAAAGTGAGAGATAGATAGATAAACCATTTCTTCTTCAGGAATGATTTGACAAAGCGAAGGAAAACCAAAGGAATCTACTCCTCTAAATTTATATATTATTACTATTCTACTATGATTTAGTTATTTTGGAAAATAGCTTTCTGTTTGGGTAAATGATTGATTAGTTTAGGTTAATTTTTGGTTTGGCGGCATTAATTCGAAAGTTGGCGAAATCCTGGCCTAGTTTGGCGGAATCCGGAGCCATAAAACAGCCCCTAAACCCCAATGATGTATTATTTTTTGCAAAATGAATTCACCATTGGGATATAGCCATTCCAAAATTTTCGGACATTCATATTTTATTAGTAAAGTAAGCTTTTGGGAGGTGTAGCATTTGCGAAGAAGAAGGCGTGGGTTCTGTATTTTCCCAGGATATAGATGGTGTGGACCTGGCTGCAGTGGGCCAGGTGCTCCGATTAATGATGTAGATGCCTGCTGCATGGGCCACGACCTCTGTCTAAGCAGAGGGATTTCACCCTGCCAATGTGACTACCAATTCATAAATTGTCTTCGCTACAAAAAGAATAGTCATACGGATAAGGGAAGAAAGGCAGCTTTGATGCATGATTTTATGAAAGCGAAAGCAACGTTTACGTGCGGCGGGCGGCGCCGATATTAATTTTCTTTACATTAAACCGGTATCATCTTCATTGAAAAAGGGGATTTCTACATTGGAAATCCCTTTTTTCCTTTGTCGTTTATTTTTCCAATTCGTAATGTTTTCCCTCATTAGAGCTTTGGTTATCCGGAACACTCCAGGCAATTTGGAAAATTGTATGGTCATTAACAAAATAGGTATATACCCATCCTTTTTCATTGTCAAACCTTACATCTAAGTGGTATGGATTATATTGTCTGCCAATCTTTCGTTTAATCTCCCATTCTTCATTGGGATATTTTTGTTTCAAGTACTGGTTTAACTGAGCCGTCTTTTCTTTAACTTGAAAATTTATCCAAATAGGACGAATGGCAAAAAATAAGCCGATTATTAGAGATAAAATCGAGGCAAGCAGCAAACTTTGCTTCCTAACTTTTTGAGGAACAAGCAAGGCAGCTGAAAAAAGTATGATAATGATAACAGTAGATACAATAATTTCGATAACAGTTATCGGATCCATCGCAAAGGGACCTCTTCTATAAAGATAGAATTCAGCTTCAAATTTGGGGCTTCCTCTTTGCCGACCATTGCTATACTGAGGACAAGCCGTTCTGTCCCTAAGGCAGGTAAATCACCATATATGATTTCAAATTCCATATCAATCACCTCAAAAATGTTTGATAATTCTATTATATAGAATCCATATAGGATAAAGAGATTAATAAACTAATTAAATAAGTTGAAACTTTTTGTAAGGGATTCTTCTCTAATGGACAGAAGGAGGTTAAGCAATGACCGAAATAAAGTTGATAAAAAAAGCGATAAACGGAAACAAAAAAGCTTTCGAAAAGCTTTTAGTCTTACATAGTGACCAATTGTACCGAACGGCCTATCTATATGTCGGCAATCGCGAGGATGCTTTGGATGTTATTCAAGAAACAGCCTATAAAGCCCTTTTAGTTGTGCGTCAATTACGGGATGAAAGATTTTTCTTAACCTGGTTAACAAGGATCCTTATCCACTCTGCCTATGATTTGTTGAAAAAGAAGCAGAAGGAGATCCCAATTGATAAAATTATTGAGCTTTCACCTGCGAAAAGCGAAAAACGGGTTGAATCCCTGGATTTAGCAGATGCGATAGACAAATTAAATGAACATTATCGAAATGCAGTTATTCTCTTTTACTATCAGGACTTGCCGATTAGTGAAGTGGCTAAGTTAATGGATGTACCGGAAAATACAGTTAAAACTTATTTGTCTCGAGGGAAAAGCCAGTTGAAAAAGCTGTTGGGAGGAGAGGGCTATTATGAAGAAGGAATTTTTTCAAGAGGAATATGAGAAGATTGAAGTACCGCAAGAGGCAGTCTTACAAGCGATTAAGACAGGAATAGGCAGGGCATATCCTGGTGAAAAACCTAGAAAAAACAAGGCCATTGTTTTAACGGCAGCCGCTGCTGCTGTGATCCTGATTTCCACGAGTTTTATGGTCCCATCCGTATCGAAAGTAATGGCGGATATGCCTTTGATCGGGCAGCTTTTTAAAGACAAAGTCGGCGAAAATTTAGCCTCACAAAAGTTAATCACCCAATTAAATGAAACAGCCAGTCACAACGGGATTGATGTATCCATCACAAGTGCTTATTATGATGGGGCCGTTATCGGGGTAACTTTTGATGTGAGAGGAAAGGTGAAAACGGATCAAGAAGGTAATCTTAGAGGGATTTACGAGATATTTGATGGTGATAAACGGATTGATGACAGCAAAGAGCTTGTCTATCTGGAGCCCTCAGGTAACGGTTATACCGGACAGATACAGTTAAATTATCCAAAACTAGAATTGCCTGCAGATACAACCTTCCCGCTTGAATTCAAGAGTATGGGTGGAAAAGAGGGATCCTGGAGATTCAATGTTCCCATTAAGCAATTAGCTTACAAAACAATAATGATGGATAAAGAAAGTGAGAAAGGAGATATAAAGGTTCACTTTGATTCGATTATCGCCGGGAAGGCCTCTACGGCAATTAATTATACGGCAGCATTTCCAAGTGAAGGCAAACATGATCAAGTCAGATTAGCGGTTTTTGACGAAAAAGGAAATCCAATCCACCTCCTATCAGATGGAATTGATTTGGAGACGAAAAAGACTGGGAATCAAATCATTGTCAAAGGTAGAACGATTATTCCCCAGACCTTAAAAGGAAAAACAAGTTATTTGGAGATTCGTCCGGCAGTTGCTCTGGAGGAGCCGAATCAATTTGTTGCCATTAACAAGCGCACTCCTGTTCAAATAAAGTCCAACAGACAAAATCTATCAGTAAACGTGGAAAATGTCAGCATAAAAGGCAAGCGTTTTACAGTCGATTTCCAAATTAATAATGGAGATAACAGGGATGAGCATTTTATTTTCTTTCAAAACTTTGCCCGAACCGACGTAACGTTAGTAAAAGAATCCCGCAAATATATATATGAAGAATCAATTAGCCATACAGTAAAAACTTTAGATAAAGCCAAATTACGCTTCAGGAGCACATTTGACCTGAGTGAAATAAACAATTTTAATCCCGATAACTATGTGGTAAGAGTAAGATTAGACTCAATGAGTACAAATATGCCACTCGAATTAAATCCGGTGAAAATTGAATTACAGTAACTAGTTTTTTCAAATTGTTGATATTTTATTTAGCAAATTCCTGCAGGAACTAAGGCATTTTGTTACCGCAATTATCCAATCATAATCCATTTCCTAATAACCCAAAATAAAAAGGCTTGGTTTTATAGTCAAAGGGGGAAATGGTGTTGAAATGGCATAAAACGATACTTTCGATGATCCAGCAGCGTCAAGAAAAGAAGGTCGCATTAGTCGTGGATACTTCCACAAATGAAGCACCAACCATACTCATCAATAACATAGTAAAATTGTTTGAACAATTGAAGCCAGATACAATTTTGGTTCAAGCAGATTTCAAAATCCGAAGTATTTCCCAAGTTAAAAGCGATACGATTAAGTACTACACACATGGGAAATCTTCCTATACATTAGCGCTGGAATGGGCAGCAGAAGAGCAAGTGGATACACTATTTTATATAACGGACGTTACAGGATTTTTTTCGGAAGAAATGGAGACAGTTGATTTTGAATTATTTTGGCTGGTGCCAGGCACATTTTTACCACGAGTACCATTTGGCAAAGCGATTAAGGTAGCGTAAAAAGGGAATCCCTCGTTTAGTTTTATGGGGGATTCCCCTTTTTTATGTGAATAAGGTATCTGAGTGGTGTTATTTTAGTAAATATTCGTGACTATACAAATTAAAGGAAAACGATGGAATTTATGTATTGACATATACAGTTGCGCTGTATAAACTAAAACTATATAGTTGGACTGTATAATAAAAAGTGGAAAATTAGGAGGGACTATGAAAAGGGATAAACATATTCCGCTGACTGAAACCGTTTATTATATTCTCTTGTCTTTATTTGAACCAGCACATGGATATCTTATTCTGCAAAAAGTCGAGGAACTTAGTAACGGACAGGTAAGGATGGCTGCCGGTACATTGTATGGAGCAATTGAAAATTTACTAAAACTCAAATTTATTCAGCCTGTCGAGAGCGGGGATAGTCGCCGGAAAGTCTATATGATTACTGAACTGGGGAAAGATATGCTGCGTTTGGATTTAGAAAGAATGCAGCATATGATTGGAATTACTGAAGATGCTTTTAAACGAGGTGGGATCTCATGAGAAAGTTTAAATTGTTTTTAGATTTCGAAAAGGAAGCAAGATGGTTGAATAAAATGGCCTCAGAGGGCTATGAACTTGTTGGAAGGTCATTTGGCTATCGATTTCGCAAATCTAAGCCCGATCATGCGAATATTAAAATTGATTACCGTTTATTTAAAAAACAGGCGGATTTTGTAGATTACTGTACTCTATTTGAAGATAGTGGCTGGGAGCATCTGGCAGGTACAAAAAGTTCTGGAGCTCAATATTTTAAACAGGTCAACAAAGATGCTGACGAAGATATTTTTTCAGATATCGATTCCAAAGCCAGCAGATACAAAAGACTTTCACAGATGTATATATCATTAGCGATGTGCTATCTCCCTATTTTCGCAGCATTAGTGACGACAAATGCCATAAACATAGATGCTTTCTTTAACCCGAAACAACTGTACTTTACACCTGGGTTATGGGATAAAACGGGAGCTGACTTTTGGGGGGCATTTCTTTTTGAAACACCATTCGCCTTCTTTAGAGGATTTGCCTGGCTGGCTTTTCCAGTCATGATTGCTTTATGTCTGATTTTTAGTTACAAAGCGGAGCAGCGATATCAGAAAATAAAAAAGAAGTAAGTTACCTTTAGTTCGGGCCAAAACTCTTTCAGCTCTTAAATATGCCTTTAGGGTGGGAAAAAGCAGGATTTCATTTCCAACGCGTTGAATATACCATAATTAAGGAAACTTTTGAAAATGACAAGGAGTGGTTGGAAATGTTAAATTCGAAAGCAAATAATGGGTTGAAAAGCTGGATTAAAACAATATTTATAGCATTAGGAATAACACTGGTTATACGGACATTTCTCTTTTCTCCTTACGTTGTAGATGGTGCTTCAATGGAACCAACATTACATGATCATGAAAAAATCTTTGTTAATAAAGTTTATTATTCCGACCATTTTAATAGAGGTGATATCATCATTATTAAAGGCCCTGATGAAAACTATGTGAAAAGAATCATTGGAATGCCGGGTGATGAGATTGAAATGAAAGGTGATCAATTATTTATCAATCAGGTGCCATATAAAGAAACCTATTTAGCTGAAAATCTTAAATTTGCGAAACAACAAGGAAGCAAACTAACAGAAGACTTTGGACCGATTGTCCTTCCCAAAAACCAATATTATGTCATGGGAGACAATCGATTATACAGCAAAGACAGCCGGAATGGGTTGGGATTTATTAAACAGGAAAACATTATCGGAAAAAGTGAATTCGTCTTATTACCTTTTTCAAAAATAAGGATCTTAAAATAGATTCCTATTGGTAAATGAAATTTTATATACGTGGATAGGCTCGGAGGCATTGAACCGAGCTTTTTTTGATAAGATAAGAAAGCATAAAATTTTCGACTTCGAGAATGGTCCAGCGCAAGCCTCCCTAACGGCGAGACGCCTTCTCGCTCCTCCCTACGATAAGTCAACAGCTGATCGCTTGCGCTCACCGTGTTTCCAATACTCACTTGGAGCGCTCCGGGCCATATGCTGCTTAACGGGCGCTTGCGCTTTTCTTATCAATCGTAGGAATTTTCTTGAACCCCCCTTCTCTCATTCAACTATTCTATAATCATATTGAAGGTCTTTTTCTATAGTAAATTAATTGAATTTTAAAAACTGTAACTTTTTTCATGGAATAGCGTCTCTCTAATAACCAAACGGGAGGAACTAAAATGGAGTCGATAAAAGATCAACAATTTTTCCAGTGGTATGAAGACTTTAGCGGGTCTCTGTTTAAATATATTTATACAATCGTTCAAGAACCGCAAACGGCAGAAGATTTGATGCAGGAAACGTTTCTAAAGGTTTATGAAAAATATGACAGTATTCATGACATACATAAAGTGAAGAATTTTTTATTTCGGGCAGCACACAATACGACGATGGATTTTTTTCGGAAAGAATCAAAGATTAAAAAGTTAGTAAAAGCGTTAAAAAAAGAGAATGGCTGCCATTTATCAACTGAACAAATAGTAGAAATTAAAGAAGATGGCCGAATGATATTGAACGCGTTAAAGCGACTGAAGCCGACACAGCGTGAGGTATTCGTGTTGCGAAAAATCAAGGGGTTCTCGATAAAAGAGACTGCCGAAATATTAGATTGGACTGAAGCGAAGGTAAAAACCACTCTTCACAGAGCCACCAAAGCCATCGAAAATTTCTTATTGTTGGAGGATGAAGCGATTGAATGGCCGTCAACCGTTAGATTATAAGTTAGAAGATGAAATCATTTGGGTAGATGGAAGAAAAGATATTGTGAAAGAACAATTACGTGAAGAAATCGCTAAGAAGTCCAGGATACGACGGCCTTTTCTAAATTGGGAGCCGCTAAAAGTCTCTATGTCGTTAGTCACCGTAGCTCTATTATGCGTGCTCCTAATTGGCGATATTACCCAAGATAAGAATGGGTTTCAGGAAATTCATCAGGCAGGTTCTGTTTCACACACATGGCATAACCTAGAAATTAAGCCGGTATTACCTCCTGTAGATGTAAAATGGGGGAAATTCGAAAACTTTCCAAACATGGTTAATTCTTATAAAAACTTTGACTTAGTGGAATCTCAAAAAAGAGCTTCATTTCATATAATGAGGCCTTCTATTAATATTAATATGCCCTTAGAAATATCAAGGGGAGTTATCGAGTATCCCCCGTTTCTTACAGCGAAAGAGTTCAAGGGCCCAATCACATATTGGGATATTTGGCATCGGGGTGAGAAGTGGGTATATGTAAACCAATCATTAGCTGATAATAGCAGACAATTGCTAAGTAAAAAAGAGAAGAAAGTGATGGCGGAAATTTATTCAAATGCTCAATTCATCCCATTCAAAAACAAGGATGCGATTGCAGTCCTAACAGATCTTGGAGAAAACGGTAAAAGGATTAGTATGTATGTAAAAAGTAATAAATACCAAGTTATTGATTTTGAAATAAGAGGAAATATCAATGAAGAGGAACTCATAAAACTGGCCAAGTCCTATGTTGAAAAATAGATCAAAATAAAGGAGTTACGTTATGGAACATATTGCTTTAAAAAGTGTCTCAAAGGATTACATTGGTGAAGGTGTAACAACCAGTGCGCTTCATGATATTACCATTGATTTTACTAAAGGAGAGGTTGTATCCATTATGGGCTCGTCCGGTTCAGGTAAATCTACCTTGCTAAGCATCATCGGAACTTTGGATAAACCAACAAGTGGAGAGGTATATTTTGATAGTAAACCTATTTCTAAACTGAAATTGGATGATTTAGCAGATATAAGATTTACCAACATAGGCTTCGTATTTCAACAATTTCACTTGTTGCCTTCTCTAACCGCTTTAGAAAATGTGATAATTCCATTGTTCAATCGGAAAATATCTTTTAATAAAACGGAACGGGCGAAAGAACTATTGGACTTGGTAGGGTTAGAAGACAAGCTAAACGCATTTCCTTCTCAATTATCAGGCGGTCAGCAGCAGCGTGTCGCAATTGCACGTGCCTTAATTGCCGAGCCAGAATGGATTTTAGCGGATGAGCCAACAGGAAATTTAGACACGGAGACTGGGAACTCGATATTTTCATTGCTATTACAACTAAATAAAACGAAGAATTGTGGTGTTATTGTTGTCACACATGACACCGTACTTGCGGAAAAAGCCGGAAGAGTAATCGAAATGAAGGATGGTTCCCTCATTAGGGATCGGAGAGGCTGTCCAATATGATTTCCTTTATTTTGAAAAGCTGGCGGCGGCAAAAAGGACGTTTTATTCTTATGCTGATTGGTGCGTTATTGATAAGTGGAGGACTGAGTACTTTAATCGGGCTGTCTGAAACCAATAAAGGAACAGTAATCAATTCGCTGCAAAAGAAATGGTCTGCCTCCTATGATATCGTCGTGAGACCGAATGGTACAAAAAGTGAGACGGAGCAAGAACATCTCTTTGACCCTAATTACTTAAGTGGTATATCGGGTGGAATATCGTTAGAAGACTATGAAAATATTAAAAATATACCGGATATCGAGATAGCTGCTCCTATCAGTATGATCGGGTTCACAGGTTATAGCGCTAATTTTAAAAAAATTGATATTAAGGAACCGGGGATATATCGTTTAACAGATACCACTACTGACTATAACGGCCTCAATTCTTCATCAAAGACGAATGTATACTACTTTTCGAGAGGAATGTACGATTTACCTAGTATAGATATTTCTAAAAAATACGGTATTAGTGGTATTGATAATAATTTATCTAGTTATACAGAGGTTCTTTTAGCAGCAGTGGATCCGGTACAAGAAGCAAAACTTGTTGGTCTAGATAAAGCAATGTTACCTGTTGATGGAAAAGAACTATATTTTTCAAATGATAATTTAATAGATTCGTCAAATTTAAGTGAGTTTGGGATAAATGCAAAGGAAACAACCTTCCCTGTAATCCTTAGTAGCCGCTCGTTCTTAAACCAAACATATAATTTTAAAATAGAAAAATTGGATATTCCTTATGGAGACCAAAAAACTATGCAAAAATCATTAGAAGTTGTTGAAAAAAATGGGGGGGAGAAATATTTAAATACTCTGCCTACAATTGATACAAAAACATATACTTATGATTCTGAAGAGGGGCATAAATTATTATTAGCGAAACTATCAGGATTAGATCCTAAAACAGGAAAAAGGGAATTAAATAACGGTAGTACTAATGTCGATCTGCAAGGTTTCCTTCGCGAAAAAACAGGTTCACTGAGCTACAAATCGATAGAAAATCCGTTTCCAGAAAGATGGAATGATTCATTTCAAGTAGTTCCTTACGAAGGTGAATCTGCAGTTAATGAGAACCGCACCTATCGTAAGCCACAATTGACGGACATAAGTATGCGAAATAATCCTAGATTAAGTCCCTATTTTGTCGGTTTTTACGATCCGAAAAAATTAACAATTTCAAAGGATCCAGAAAATGAGCTGCCGATGGAAACCTATAAAATTCCTACAGCAAAATTCGTGTTAAATAAAAATGGGTAGCCTGTGAATCCGCCAAAACAGATGAATCCTACTTCTAATATCTATGGATATTTGATGCAAGCCCCGACGATGCTGACAACGATAGAAGCGGCACAACAGATTTTGGGGAATAAACCCATCTCCGCCATCAGAATAAAAGTAAAAAATGTTACCGCATTGGGTGAGGAAAGTCAGAAAAAACTAGAATCAGTTGCGAAAGTAATTAAGCAACAAACAGGACTTGAGACAGATATTACATTGGGATCCTCACCCCAGCCTTTATTAATAAATATCCCGAAGGTAAGAAATCATGAGGCATTAGGCTGGATTGAACAACCTTGGATAAATATTGGCGCGGCAATCGGCATCTTCAAGGAAACAAAACTAGGCTATTCAGGAATCATTGTTTGTACAATTCTTGTTGCAATGATTTATGTATTCTCAACTAGTTTAGTTTCCTTTCTATCTAGAAAACAGGAATTCGCCGTCCTTCTTGCAATTGGCTGGAAACCAAGGCAAATAAAAAAAATCTTAATGGTGGAATCATTATTAATCGGTGTCATTGTTTCTATTGTTACACTACTTGTTCAGTTAGGGTTTAGTTTTAGAACAGCGGGTATATTATCTATTTCGCAAGCAATCTTGATTACGTCCTTTGTGTTGTTGATTTATTTAATTGGCCCACTTGGCCCCTCTCAATTAGTTAATAAAATTCATCCATCACACGTAATGCGATCAGGGGAAGTAAGTGTTTCTGGGAAAAGAGTTTTAAGAACAAAAGGGTTAATGTCAATGGTTTTCAATACGATCATCGGAAGGCTGCAGCGAAATCTAGTTTCAATCATTGCGATCGCATTACCGTCTGCATTGCTGATTCTGTTCATATTTGTCTCCTTCAGATTAAATGGTGTGTTATATTCATCTTGGTTAGGACAGTACGTTGCGATGGAAGTGGGCACGCCGCATTATGTCGCCGTTGCCGTATCATTAATCATTTCTATTTTAACGACATCAGAAATCATCTGGCAGAACACTAAAGAACGCAGCAATGAAATTGCCTTATTAAAAGCCTTGGGATGGAAAAATAAATATGTTCGCATCATGGTTTTGGTGGAGGGAGCAGTTGTCGGGTTATTAGGGGGCATACTTGGAGGACTGATTTCACTGGTTATTATGTACGTTATGTATGGAACTATTCCTTTTGCCGAATTGTGGCTGCCGCTTATCACTTGTTTATGCCCGATTTTGGTTGGAATAGCAGGAGCGTGGATTCCTTCAAGGATGGCGATGAAAATGGAGCCGATTGAGGGGATGTAAGGGGACATAACAGTGAAATCGAATTCTTTTATAGCTAATTAATTAATCACTGAAATCTAAATAAGTGGAAAAGCTCGGACAATATAGTTCACCGAGCTTTTTTTGACCTTCAAACTATTCAGATAAACTTGTTCGATTTGAAAATCGGTTATGAAGCTATAACTTTTTGCAGGAACATTGTGTCTCATTAAAATTAATGGTTTTTATATTCATTATTTTTTTCCCTACTAAGGCTTCTTTTTATTTTGCAAAAATGGGAAATCAGGTTATTTATCCGCATAAAATTATTTAAGGTATTGGTAAAGTGTAGAAATTATAATTACGCAATTGATTAACAATATTAATAGTAACAGAAGCGAAAAATAATTCGTCTATTTTCTATAATAAGTCGGAGGGATTAATTTGAAAAGGTACCTTTTATCGTCGATAGCTTTGACACTAAGCGCCTCTTTATTTGGCTGCAGCCATACAGAAAAAGTACAAGAACAGGCAGCCATAAACCTTGAACGACATCAACAGAAAATCATCATTAGAAATAATGTAAATGACCCGCTGCCGCCAGAGGCACAGGATATTGACGCGATGCCAAATAACAGCGGACCACAACTGATACCCAAAGCCGATCCCAATAAACCAATTGTCATTACCAAAATGCCTTACTCTAATAAAAATAATGGAAATTCAACCGGAAGTGAAATTAATTCAAGATAGAAGGGCAGGCGGACACGGCTATGTTTATCATGGGGAGGGAATCAATTGAAGTTCAAGCCATTAATAATATTTGTCTTATTTTTAACTGTAATAACTTCGTTTTTATTGCCAAGTAAGTCCTTCGCAAGTTGGGCATATTTGTTTGTGGTCTGGGATGGCTATACCTATGTCGTTAGTGAAGAATATGTTACAGAGATAGATAAAGAGATTGGGCATGTTACAAAGTATTCGGATAGGGAAGGCACTTATTCAGGTAACTTTTCAAATATCTATAAAAAAGGTACCAAGTACTATTCAATTAAAGGGATTAGCACAGATGAAGCCATTGCCATTCAAGAAAAGGACGGTAAATACAAAAAGGCAACAAGAGAAGGGGAGTATGCAGGAAATAAAAATGATTTCTTAGAACCTAGTTCCTCCACAATAATTATCGGGATTTTATTGCTTCTGCTTGTTATTGCAATTAGTTTCTACTTCGTTGAAAAGAAAGGGAAAAAGTGAAAGTAACAAATTGCTATTATAGGTTCTGAATGACTTTGGACGATATTATTACTTAGCTGTTTCCTTAAAAGTGACTTTAATGACCTTTTGGGTTTCATTGTTGAATTCAATAGTAATAAAAACTCCAAATTCTCTCTGATTGTCTTTCAACCATAATTTGAATTTCTCTGTTGATATCTGATGGCCATGAGTTCTACCGATATGAAGATAATCAATAATCTTAGCATTCGGATACCTTTCTTGCGTTTTCTCCATAGCATACTCACCCCATTTCGCATATGGAGGAATTGGTTTCTGCTGCGCATGGGCATGAGTGAGTAAATTCAGTTGTTCGCCATTTACAGTGCAAAAAAGTAATGTTACTAAAAAACTAATTAATAGCCTTTTCAAGTTATGACCTTCTTTTTTCCTATTATCATTGCACATTAAGGAGAAACTTATGTAAAGTAATTGAAAGGGGGTCTCCATATGGAATATAAAGGTTCTGAAGTTTACGAACACGAAAAGTTTTTCACAGATTATTTAAAAAGAAGGCATCGGGAAGAAAGCCCAAACAATATCATCGAAAGTCCTGTGATAGTGGAGTTAATGGGTGATGTGACAGGGGAATATATATTAGATTTAGGCTGCGGTGATGCTGGGTTTGGGCGTGAACTATTTCAGCAAGGCTGTTCAGGTTATGAAGGAGTAGAAGGTTCGGCAAACATGGTAGAAAAAGCTAGAGAAATGTTAAACGGGACCAATGGAAAAGTTCATCATAGTTCAATGGAAACTTGGGATTTCCCGGAAGCGAGATATGATAAAGTTGTTTCGCGGCTGGCCCTTCATTATTTAGCAGAATTAGGCCCAGTATTTAAACAAGTGAACAAAACTTTAAAAGCAAACGGTAAGTTTATCTTTAGCGTGCAACATCCGATTTTAACCTCATCTATCGAAAGTGCTTCACAATCTTCGCAGAGGACGAATTGGATTGTCGACGAATATTTTCATATTGGCAAGCGGGTAGAACCTTGGATTGAAAAAGAAGTAATTAAATACCATCGAACGGTTGAAGAATATTTTAAACTATTAAAAAGTGAAGGATTTTCAATCGATGAAATACGAGAATGCAGCCCACAAAAAGAGAATTTTAAAAGTGAGCAAGAATATATGAGACGGATGAGAATTCCACTCTTCTTAGTGTTTGCTTGCAGTAAATCTGCGGTTTAACAGATTGATGGCAAATATGCAAAAAATACATATTATTGGTTCGGTTGGCAGTGGAAAAACGACATTAGCAAGATCGCTATCTACTAGGTTGAATATTCCCTTTTATGAATTAGATAATGTTGTCTGGAAACGGTGTACGTCAGGAGATATAAGAAGATCCGCTGATGAAAGAAATGAATATTTAAATTCTATCATTCATACGGATGCTTGGATAATAGAAGGAGTTCATTATGAATGGGTAACACAAAGTTTTCAACATGCCGATTTGATTATCTTTCTAGATACGGACTACTCTAAACGAACATATAGGATTATCAAAAGATTTATTTTACAAATGGCAGGACTTGAAAAGGCAAACTATCAACCAACATTCATGATGTTTAGGAAAATGTTCAAGTGGAATGCCTATTTTGAAAAGGAAAGTAAACCAGAAATAGTCAAAATTTTAAGCCAATATCATGAAAAGTTAATCATTTTAAAGGATAACAAGGATATTGAAAAATACTTCAAGAAGATGCTTTCTAACGGGACAGCTTAAAATGAGGAAAAGTTTAAGGAACTAAAAGATTCTGATATGAAAATCTAGGATGTTGAGGTGGTTTCGTGTTTGATCAATCTCCTTATGTCTGTCGCGTCGAATGGGGTATACGTGGTGCACGGGAAGCAGCCGAACGCGGCGACATTATTATCATTGTCGATGTTCTCAGTTTTTCGTCAACCGTAATTTCGGCATTAAGCTGTGGTGCGATCATTTACCCGTATCCTCCGAATTTAGATGGATCCGTTTATGCTGGAAAAGTGGACGCTGAATATATTCTAGGAAGGGCGGAGGCGGCAAGGAAGGGAAAACCGACATTATCCCCGGTCTCCTTTAATCATGAACATGTGAATAAGAAATATGTGTTGTCCTCCCTAAATGGTGCATTTTGTACCTGGATTGCCTCTAAGGTTCCGGCTCTATTAATAGGTGCGCTACTGAATGTTGATGCCGTCGCCTCCATTGCCAACCAAGTAAGGTCAAAGACGAAAGCGAGTATTACGGTTGTCCCCTGCGGTGAACAATGGAGTGAGTTAAGTGAATACGAAAACAATCTACGTCCCGCAATTGAAGATTATTTAGGTGCGGGGGCGATTCTTTCCAATCTTGAGGGGAAGAAATCACCAGAAGCCAAGGTCTGTATTGGTGCTTTTCAAAATAGTAATCAAAATATAGCAGAGCTGATTTGGGAATGCGGCAGCGGGCGAGAATTACGTGAACGTGGATTTGAAGCGGATGTAACGCATTGCAGCCGGTTAAATCTAAATCAGACCGTTCCCATCCTACATAAAGACCATTTTGTGCCGGCATTATTAATTGAATGAATTGTTTCTGAATGAAGCCATTGGACAAAAAAACTTCCCATTATTATTGGAGGTAGATGAATGTTACGGATAGGAACCGCTGAACTAAAAGACTTAGCAGGAATTTTAGAAATTGATAAAATAGTAATAGGAAATGACAGTAGAAAAGGGTATTTAAGAGAGGCAATAAACGGAAAGAAGTGTTTGGCAGCTAAAACAGAATTTTCAGTTGTAGGTTATCTAATTTTTAATACTCATTTTTTTGATTGCAGCTTTATATCACTTGTTATTGTTCATCCTTCCAAGAGAAAAAAAGGTTATGCCAAATTGATGATAGAGCACTTTGAGACGATATCACCAACCCCAAAAATCTTTTCGTCAACAAACCAATCTAACGAAATAATGCAAAGCTTATTTGATTCAATTGGATATGTTAAGAGTGGGTTTGTAGAAAACTTGGATGAGGGAGACCCGGAAATAATATATTTCAAAAAAGTTAAACAAAATAATGGGGCTTTCATTAATAAATAGACGCTTTACTTCAAATAGTAAAGTGTTTTTTGAGCAAGCTTGCTAACAAATGGAAGGGAATTTTGTTCCCAAAAGATAAAGAATTTCTGATCGACTATATAATAAGAAAAATGGTGAACCCCTATGCCTTTCATCTAGATAAAGTTAGAGAAATAGAATAGCTGTTGATTGATAAGTTGATAAACCTAGCTATGTAAACATAATGGAGGAGAACAAAATTGAATCTACTACAAAACTTCCTGGACCTTGATATAGCATACCTTGACACCTTTACAAAGCGATTAAACACATCTTGGGGATATATTTTTTACAATGAAAATCAACCGAAATATTACGATGCCAATCATGCTCATCTTCATGAAGCACCGGAAAATCCAAAGGCCGTAATTGAAGAAGTGATACATTTCTATAATGAAAAAAACATTACACCGCGGTTTTATCTTTATAATCTTGAAAAACTATCCCTATTCGTGAAGGAATTAGATGCTTACAAATTTGGTTTTGAGGAATTAGTCAGCCCGATTCAAATCTGGAATAAAGAGATCAAGGACCGTAAAAGAAGTAATCTGGTTACGATTGAAAAAGTAACAGAAGAAAATTTCAATGAAGCATTAGAGATTGAATGCAGTATTAAGGAGTTCGGTGGAAGGGAAGTGAGAGAAAAGGCATTTGCTGAAGAGTTTAAACACCCTGCTTTCACGCACTATCTTCTTCGGTGTGATGGTATTGCATGCGCGACAGCTTGTTTATTCGAACATAGAGACCAGGTTCGAATGGAGAGCGTAGCGACTATAGAAGAGTTCAGAGGAAAGGGACTAATTGGCGAGCTCATCTACTTCCTGCAAGCAGAGGTAAAGAAAAGCGGCAAAGAAGATTTATGGGTTTTTCCGATAAATGAGAAAATCGAGAAGGTCTATGCAAAATATGGGTTCAATACAGCAGGGAAGTTTGTTACTGGTCATGCCTTCTTAGGTGGGAAAAGCATTAAAGAAATTCAGGAAAGTTGAAGTTATAGTTTAAAAAGGGAGGATGTCCAAAATAACATATCTTTTGGGACACCCTCTTTTTCTATTCGGTTCTGTTATTATTCATTGTTGATTTTCGGTGTGGTATGAGATTTCATAGGCGGAGAATTTCTGGCTAATGTCTATTGAGGAAGCTTAGGAAGAAGATATAGGCGGATATATTCCGATTAACTGCTCTAAATAAGACAAAATCCAACGATTTGGATCAATAAACGGAAAAACTCCCTTTTTTTTAAGGAAATATGGGTATTTCCCAATTTAAACGGAATTTTTCCGTTTATTTTCAAACACAGTGAAATCAACATTCAGTTATAACAGATCCTTCTATATAAAGAACCTTTGTCCAGAAACTATGGTTCTTTGGTCTTATAAAACACAATGGAAAAAAAGGATAAAACTGGGTGATAAGCGAAATTATTTTATATTAACAAAAATTTCATAGTTTTATTGGGGGATAACAATGAAAGCAGCTCGGGTTTTGATCGCCATTCTGGTTGTATTTTTAGTTTTTTGGCTCATTTATTTTTTGAAAACGGATGATTTGTTTTTTAAGGATGCCTATTTTACGAAGGAAAGAGCATATCAAGCATGGGCGAGTAATACTAAGCATTCAGGAATGACGAGTGATTTTTTAAAGAATGCTAAAAAAATCGAGACAGGTGATGAAAGAGTACTGATGTTAGCAGGTGAAAACCAAATTTATCAGCTTCGTTTTCAAAAAGATTTTTTTCTTTGGATGTTGCCATCTGTTGATGGGATTGATAATGAAACAATAAAACATATTAATGAATTTGATTCTGAATATTATTTTTCCTTTAATTGTGTCGCTACAGTAACCACAAAAAGTCCTAAAATCGATAAAGTTAAAATAGGCAAGAACGATGCAGAATTATTGCCATTGGGACCTTATTTTAAGGATGCTAAAGATTTAAACTTTTGGTTTTATAATACACAGCCTGATGCTTTTGACTGCCAAGGACCTTCAGGGGAAACATTTACTTTTTATGATAACAACGGTAAGGTAATCACGAAGGTAATCGATAATTAAAATTTGCTAAATCGAAGAGGACGTTTTTAATGAAATTCATCTATTGGTTAATAAAAATTGCACTTCTGTTTGTGGTTTTGTATATCGGAGACACCTACTTAAAAGGTCTCGGCTGGTGGTCAGTACTCATTTGTGTGGCTGCATTTATCTTAGGTACTCGGTTGATTGATAAGAAAATTGAAGAATACAATAAACAGTATTTTTTAAAAAGGCTGCCGGTTTTAGCAGAATTAAAGACAGGACAGATCATAACGATTGAATTGCTAAATGGACAAAAGTTGGCGAATCGAGTCTACATGACATCACTTAATACGGAGATATTAATTAGTGCTGAGCCTATTCTGACATTAGGGGCTGAGGAATTGGAGCAGGCCATGGAAAAGACCCATTGGATAAAACTTAAAAAGGTGAAGCGATTAAGATTGAGACCCAAGATCTAGGTGGAATGAACTTAAAGAAGTGAATGGAGGGCTGTCAAGTTGACAGCTCTTTTTTAAAGATAAATTCTCGAAGTTGAAATTCTTAACACATAAAAAAGTCTGCTATTGCTTTCTAGAAAGGTAAATTATTCAGATATAAAAAAGGGAAGGGTACATTTTCTGAAGGTTTTTATATGGTAAATTTCAATTCGCTAATAAATCCTTAAATTCGCTAATAAACAGGTAAGATTCGCTAATAAACTTATAAAAATCGCTAATATACCCTCGAAATTCGCTAATAAAAAATTGTGCGGGTATAATTGACTGTATTTCTTAGAGAAAAACATGTTTTTCAGACAGGCAAGTCTCTTTTGATTACATTTTTTCACCCATTTAGAGGTATTAAACTAATTTCACCTGCCACAGTCCCTGATGCTGTGGTACTTTTTTAATATAGAGACAAATTTACATATATCTTCGTCTAAATAATGATAGGGGGAAAAGAAATTGAGACATATTTTAATCGGGGATGATGATAAAGAAATCGTCCAATTGATTGCGATTTATTTGCAAAATGAAGGCTATAAAATTTCACGGGCATTTAATGGCGAAGAGGCATTAGCCCTTTTTGAAAAAGAAAAGATTGATTTGATTATATTAGATGTGATGATGCCAAAGGTCGATGGCATGGAAGTGTGCCGGATTTTACGTGAAAAGAATCACGTTCCGATCCTGATGATTAGTGCCAAAACAGAGGATATTGATAAAATAACCGGGTTAATGAGCGGGGCTGATGATTACTTAACAAAACCCTTCAATCCCCTAGAATTAGTAGCTCGTGTTAAAACGCTGATACGGAGGACCTATCTCTACCAAGATGAACGGGTTGAAGACGAGATTATTAAGGTTGGAAGTCTGGAGGTTAATAAAACCTTTCATACAGCAAAGGTTAGCGGCCGTTCTATCCAATTAACATCAAAAGAGTTTGCGATTCTTCATATTATGGTTTCAAATCTGGGCAGAGTTTTTAGTAGTGAAGAAATCTTTGAACTTGTATGGAAGGAAACATACTATTCTTCAAATAATACCGTGATGGTCCATATCAGCAATTTACGCGAAAAGCTAGAAAAGGAATTAGGCTATAAATTAATCAAAACCATCTGGGGAGTGGGGTACAAAATTGATGGATAATAAATCAACTTCGCTTTTTACCAGGTTAATGTTGTATTTGATATATAGCTTGCTATCTGCAGCAATAACAACTGCCCTATTAGGGTATATCATCAAATTTGTTTATATGAAAGTGCCTTTGCCCTCAAGAGTCAATTATTTATACGTCTATTTTTATGATAACTATGGATTTTGGAACTTATTTTTCATTGGGACGATTCTGCTGACGGTCATCTATTATTCATTAGCAATCAAAAAAATCGCATCGTATTTTAAGCTGATCAGCGATTCGGTTCAACAGCTTTCAGAGGGGCAGTTTGATGTTGCTATTCCCGTAAAGAAACATGGGGGATTAGGTCCATTTGCTCAAAACATAAATAGCATGGAGGAACAGCTTAAGTTGTTGATTGAAGAAGAAAAGAGAGCTGTTCAATCGAAAAATGAGCTGGTGACCAATGTATCTCACGATCTAAGGACACCACTAACCTCGATTATCGGCTATTTACGATTAATTGAGGAAGACGAATATCGCGATGAAGTTGAGCTTCGTTATTTTGTTACCATTGCCTATGATAAATCGAAACGTTTAAATCGAATGGTCAACGACCTATTTGAATTCACAAAAATTAACAATCGAGATGTGGCACTTAAACGGATAAGGTTTAACATTAATGAGCTCCTCAAACAACTCTCGGCCCAATTTAATCCCGAATTACGAAATGCAGGCATGAGTATAGAAATTAAAAATCCTCCCGCTGATATCATGATTGTGGCTGACCCGGACAAACTCATGAGAGTGTTTGAAAACCTAATTTCCAATGCGATTAAATATGGAAGGGAAGGTAAAAAAATCGATCTGATTGTCGAAGAAAACGAACAATATGCGGTCGTGAAGGTCGTCAATTATGGGGAAGCGATTCCCGCAAACGCCATTCCTCATATTTTTGATCGATTATACCGGGCGGAGAAGTCGAGGTCGGATGAGACCGGCGGCACCGGGTTAGGTCTTGCGATTTCCAAAGGAATCGTCGAATTGCACCAAGGGGAAATAATTGTATCAAGTAATGAGGCGGAAACGATTTTTCAAGTTCACTTGCCATTATCACCTGATTATTCAAGTTGAGGTTGCACTTTCTGTAAAAGTCCAAAAAGTAATCTTAAG
This sequence comes from Neobacillus vireti, assembly GCF_001026695.1. GTDB lineage: Bacteria > Bacillota > Bacilli > Bacillales > Cytobacillaceae > Neobacillus > Neobacillus vireti. Next base: position 95,113 of record NZ_LDNB01000010.1, on the reverse strand, counting down.
GTTTTCTTTAGGTTTAATTTCATTTCTCTTTAGAAATAATGGCTATATTTGGACTATACCATTTTTCTAGGAGTGCTGTATGATATGAAAATAAAAAATATAATGTTTTTAGTGATTGTCTTTATGGTCGTCGGTTTCGGAACCTATTTAAAAGATTGGATCAGCCCACAGGGAGATATACCCCAAAATAGCTTATTAGAATCCATGAACTCAAACCCTTCCATCAATGGCGAAGCGGCATTGTTACTAGATGTAGATTCAGGGAAGGTTATTTATGCGAAGAACGATAACAAGAGGCTTTTTCCCGCAAGTACAACGAAAATCTTAACCGCATTTTTAGCGGTTCAATATGGAAATTTAAACGATCAAATCACTGTAGGCAAGGAAATAAACCTAAAAACAGCAGAAGAAAGCTCCGCATATCTTTATGAAGGGCAAGTTCTCACGCTCAGGGAATTACTAGCGGGCCTGATGCTTCCTTCAGGTAATGATGCTGCTAGAACGATAGCCATTTACACAGCAAAAAAACAAATGGGTGACCCTCATGCTTCAGAAAAAAAAGCATTAGACTATTTCGTTTCGATGATGAACAAAAAGGCTAAAGAAGTTGGAGCAACTGACTCTCACTTCATGAATCCTCATGGGCTGCATCATTCCAATCATTATTCCACGGCCCATGATTTGGCGCTTATCGCAAGAGAGGCTATGAAAAATCCCCAATTTAAAGAAGTGGTTAGCAGTAAAATCTATTCAGATGAGGTCGTTACATTTCAAAATAAAAATAAGCTTCTTGATTCAAGCAGCCCGTTTTATTTTGAAGGAGCCAACGGAATTAAGACGGGTTTCACCGATGAAGCAGGCTATTGCCTCGTGTCCTCTGCCGAACGAAATGGGAAGAAATTAATTGCAGTCGTTTTAAAATCTACCGCAAACAGCGTTTGGAACGACTCGATCTCGTTATTAGCGAACGGATTTACGGCAGAATATGTAAAAAAATAGTGGTGCTCCAAATCAAGTGCCTCAATAAAAACAGGAAAATAAGCTAAAATTGACGAAAAATATTGTCATAATTCAGCCACTAAAAAATATTAGATTAATTTTTCCCAATGCCAAATATGAGTCAGGCGTTGGGAATTTTAAATTTGGCGGCATAAAATCCTCTGGTGCCTGACACCCTATCAGTCTCTTTTTTCCCAATTATGCAGATAGCTTTACCGTGATATGATATATTTTGAAAATTGCAATAAAAACATATCATTGGGAGGCAGAGAAAGAGATGAAGAAAAGAACGTCACTTGTTTTAGCATTGGGATTAACGATGGGGACAGTGTTACCAATTTCGGCTGCAGCCAAATCAATTTCGGGCAATGTTGCGGTTACCAAGGAAGCGAAGCTGTTTGGGAAGGATGCCAAGGTGATTTGGAAAACTGGACAAGCTGTCCCATCCTTCGTCCATGGGAAATTATCTACTAAAGCCCATAAAGATAAAGATGCAATTAAACAATTTTTAAAAGAAAATAAAGAACTCTATCAATTAGATGCTGACAAAGATTTGACCTTGCTCGGTGTAGAAACGGACGAGCTTGGCAGTACTCATTATAATTTTGTCCAATCAGTCCAGGGAATTCCGGTGGATGGTGCGAAATTTAAGATCCATACCGATAAAAATGGCATGATTACGGTTGTGAACGGAGACGTGTTTCCGGAAGCTGCTTCTTATTTTAAAGGAAAGCTGAAAGCCCAGGTTGCTCAGGCTGGTGCGCTAGATAAGGCGTGGAAATCGATTCATGTCACGAAAGCGGAAACAGAAACCAATACTGAAGCGGGCCCTGATGGTAAGAAGTTCGAAGATACAGTCGAAAAGGCAGATCTAGTTGTTTATAAAAAAGACAATGATTTTTATCTAGCCTATAAAGCTAGTCTTCAATTCATTCAGCCATACCCGGCAAACTGGGTCGTATATGTGGATGCTGTCAATGGCAATATCCTAGATTCCTATAATGCTGTGAATGATGCAGGCAGCGGAGTTGGCGTTTTAGGTGATACCAAACCACTTAATACCTATTTTTCAAGCGGCACCTACTATTTATATGATACGACCAAAGCGATGACGGGTGTGATTGAAACAAGAACGGCGGCAAATTCAACCTCATTACCTGGTAATTATTCTGTCGACCCTGATAATAATTTTAATGCTACCTCGCAAAGAGCCGATGTAGATGCCCATTACTATGCGGGTGTTGTCTATGACTATTTCAAAAACACGCATAACCGAAACAGTTTTGACAACAGAGGCGCAACGATTCGCTCAACAGTTCACTACAGCAGAAATTACAATAATGCCTTCTGGAACGGCTCGCAAATGGTTTATGGGGACGGAGATGGGACAACCTTTAGAGCCTTATCTGGGGCACTAGATGTGGTTGCTCATGAATTAACGCATGCGGTAACAGAAAGAACTGCGGGATTAGAGTATCAAAATCAATCCGGAGCATTAAATGAATCGATTTCTGATACGTTCGGGGTATTCCTAGATAAAAAGAATTATTTGATTGGTGAAGATGTATATACGCCGAATAAACCGGGTGACGCTCTCCGTAGTTTATCCGACCCCGGTCTTTATGGACAGCCGGATCATATGAGTAAGTATGTTAATACAACTGCCGATAATGGTGGTGTCCATACAAATAGCGGGATTCCAAACAAAGCTGCCTATTTAACGATTTCTAAGTTGGGAACGTCAGTAGCGGAGAAAATCTATTACCGGGCATTAACAGTCTACCTATCACCAAAGAGTAACTTTAAAGATGCTCGCAGCTCCCTTCTTGCGGCTGCAGCAGACTTGTACGGATCCGGCAGCACCCAATACAACGCGGTAGCCTCGGCTTGGACACAAGTTGGAGTCAACTAATAATAGAGAGTCATCCATTTAATTGAAATTGGTGCCTGACACCCAAAATACTATGGCGGTAGTAGAAAGGGTGTCAGGCACCAAATAACAGGCAAAAAAAATAGATTGGTGCATTCACCAATCCAAAATGGGAAGTTTTAAGAAATGAGCTCAATGAACTTATTTCCTAATTAAGTTACCTTTATCATATAAAATACTTGTGGAGAACTTAGGGGGAAGTTGTGTGGAAGTTATGAAGATTAATATTTAAAGGCAAAAAAATAGATTGGTGTCAGGCACCAATCAAATTATGGGAAGTTTTAAGAAATGAGCTCTTCGAACCATTCCTTAATTAAGTTACTTTTATATTAAAATAAACATATGTAGGACTTATAGGGAAGTTATGTGGAAGTTATGAAGATTCCCTTATGACGGTCTGCGCCCGGTTAACACGACCTCCGCCATAAAAGGGGAGTACGTCTTCAATATTTCCGCTGATTCCACAGCTAAGACACCGCCTAGATAGTGATGCAATCGCTTATTTATGTAGTCATTTGAATTGATGAAATGAGCAATATCCAGATATTTATCCTCTACAGCAAAAACAACATTACGGATATTTCCTACAACTAGCGTAGATAAGCACATCATACAAGGCTCGACCGTTGTATAAAGAATGCATTCTCGCGCATGTTTCCGCAAATAGGAAGCACATCGATTCATCGCATTGATTTCAGCGTGCTCAAGCTCGCTGTCCATTGTATTAATTCTGTTTGACCCCCTAGATATGATGATGCTGTTATGGACAATAACCGCACCGATTGGCCGGTCGCCACGTTTTCCGGCATCTTCCGCTTCTTTTAAAGCTGCCTTCATAAAAAATTCGTGGTCGTATTCATGAAAATTTGTTATCAATAGCTCCACCACCTTATCATTTTTCTATAATATAAAAATATCAGATATTTCTAAAAAGAGAAGTAATAGAGTAAAAAAACGTGAAAAATTATTCTAGTACTACTTTAAATGTAATGGAAATTGTGGGCGAAAATCTATTCCTTATTGAATGTGGACACATACACTATTTGGGAACCATTTGAGGAGGAGAGAAAAATGCTAAGGCAATTAGGCAATTACGATGCACAAGGTTATCATCACGGACATGGTGGATATTATCCGGGACATGGATACCACTATGGGCATGGCGGATACTATCCAGGACATGGGTATCATCATGGACATGGCGGATATTATCCTACACAAGTAGGCTACCATCATGGTCACACCGGTTATTATCCAGGCTATGGTGTTCACCATGGCCATACTAGCTATTATCCAGGCTATGGCGTTCATCATGGACATACCGGTTATTATCCTGGTCATGGCATTCACCATGGGCACGGTACGGTCTACCCCAATCAAGGATAATCATTTCAAACTTTAAAAATAGCATTACTTTAAATGGATACACATCAGCCCTTCTCAACTTGAGGAGGGTATAGTTTTGGAGAAAAAAACCGTCGTTGATATTGTGCATTTGGAATTTTTTATAAAAATATTTACAATTATTACCTTAAAATGGTACTATATCTATAAAAAGATTGATTAATCAATCACTTTTTAAAAAAATGGAAGGTGATTCTAATGGCTAATAAATTGACTCCTCCAGGCACATTGATCAATATCGGAACACATTGCCTGCATATGATTTCAGGCGGGGCGGAAAGTTCGCTGCCTACAGTTGTATTTGAACATGGTGCAGGCGGCTCGGCACTCATGTGGAGTCTCGTCTATCCGGAGATTGCAAAATTAACGAGAGTCGTAGTATATGACCGGGCGGGTTATGGCTGGAGTGAAGCGGGGTCCCTACCCCGTACGAATGAAAGTTGTGTTGAAGAGTTACATGAATTGCTGGTGCAGGCAAAAATTGACGGACCGATTATACTTGTTGGTCATTCCTATGGCGGCATAAATGCGCGGTTATATGCCAATCGCTATCCTGATCAAGTGAGGGGAATGGTATTAGTGGATGCCACACATGAAGATGAACTGACAGAACGGTTTCCAGTTGAGCACCATAAGGGACAAGAAATGGGCGCAAAAATGATGGATGTTTTTGCGTTTTTATCTAAGATTGGCATCTTAAGAGCATTGGCCGCGTGTAAATTGGTTCCAGGTTTTTCAAAAACCTTAAGCGGCTGCCCCCCAGAGGTGCAAAAAATGCTATGGAAAATGTCGTTTAAAACGAGTGCCTTGACTGCGGCGGGAAGTGAGTTTTCCCATCTGTCTCTAGGATATGAACTGGTTCGAAAAGCCGCGGATATGGGTGAGATACCCCTAACAGTCATTGCAGCAGGCATCGTCGACCAATTCGCTCCCGGCACATCTAAGGAAGTACAGGGGAAAATTAAACAAGCATTAAGGGACGCTGCTTCTGATACTAGCAAGTTATCGAAAAATGGAAAGCTGGTTGTGGCTGAAAATAGCAGCCATAACGTACAGCTCGAGCAACCAGAGATCGTCATAAACGCGATAAAAGAAATGGTTACGGCCAACAATTTTTAGAGGTGAATCGTATTGAAAAGAGAACAAAATATGCTCGAGAAGCGAGCGAAAATACTTGAAGCTGCTATCCCGTTGTTTGCAGACAATGGTTTAAGTGCGACGACCGTCGCAACGATTGCGAAACAAGCGGGTGTAGGATTTGGAACAGTATTCAACTACTTCGCTACAAAAGAGGATTTATTTAAAGCAGCAGTCCTTGAACCATTAGACGAACAACGCGAAATCTTAAAGCAAATCGTCATGGCTCAAGGGACACCACATGAACGGTTAAAGAAAATGGTGATTTGTCATCTGCACCATTTTTCTCATCATCGTAATAAGATGCGCTTGATGTTATACGTGCTAGGGCAGCCGGAACGTTTTCCTGAAATAGCGGAAGAGCTTTTTGCCTTTGCCCGTGATTTTTTTGCTGCAGTCGTTCCGATTGTGGAAGAAGGACAAACGAACGGAGAAATTCCTGCCTGTGATCCACTCGGACTGTCGTGGTCTTATTTTGCCTACATTAACGGTGTTGTTATGACCATGCTGGACCCGCCCGATGACCCAAAATGGGAACAGTTTATCCTACATGGCTGCAGGTTGTTCGGAATCACAGATTGAGGACAGGATATTGGATTTTTGTGTAGATTTCCAAATAATATCCAGGTAATGTCGTAAGTTTCGAAAAATGTGTAGTAAGTGGGCGGAAACATGTCGTAAGTGCCAAAAAATATATCGTAAGTATCAGGAGATAATGTGAATTTCTAAATAATATCCAGTAAATGTCGTAAGTTTCGTAAAATGTGTAGTAATTGACCGGAAATATGTCGTAAGTATCCGGAGATTGTGTGAATTTCCAAATAATATCCAGGTAATGTCGTAAGTTTCGAAAAATATGTAGTAAGTGGGTGGATACATATCGTAAGTGCTCATAAGTATGTCGTAAGTATCCGGGGATTGTGTGAATTTCCAAATAATATCCCAGTAAATGCTGTAAGTTTCGAAAAATGTGTAGTAATTAGCCGGAAACATGTCGTAAGTTTCGAAAAATGTGTAGTAAGTGATCGGAAATATGTCGTAGTGCACAAAAATATGTAGTAAGTATCAGGAGATTGTGTTAATTTCCAAATAATATCCAGTAAATGTCGTAAGTTTCGAAAAATGTGTAGTAAGTGGCCGGAAACCTGTCGTAAGTGCTCAAAAAAATGTCGTTAGTATCGGGAGGATAATGTGATTTTCTTAATAATATCCTCTAATTTCGTAAGTTTCGAAAAATGTGTAGTAAGTGACCGGAAATATGTTGTTTGTGCTCACCTTTTAACCTTTAATCGTAACCCCTTTAGGAGAACAGCATATTTTTTTAATAAAATTCAAAACTTTTTTTCTACTAAATGGTCTAATATGTAGTACAACAGGGTTGTGAGGGGGACGAGGGATTGAGCGCGGGTGAGCAATTGGTAAAAGAGGCAATCAAAGGTGATGACTCTGCATTTTTGCAGCTGGTTCAGCTATACAAAATAGATTTATATAAAACAGCTCTATCCTTTTTAAGGAGTGAGGAAGAAGCGCTGGAGGCGATTCAGGAAGTTACCTACCGTGCATATAAGAGTATCCGCACCGTCAGGGATGCTTCGTATTTCAAAACATGGCTGATTCGAATTATGATTAATTACTGCAATGATCAATTGAAAAAGAAAAAGCGAGTAGTATTTAGTGAAGAAATCTTAAGCCTGCAAGGTGCATCCGAGAACCATAACGAAATGGAGCTAAAAGATGCGATGCTGGGCTTGGATGAGCGCTCCCGTGAAATTATAACGTTGAAGTATTTTCAAGATATGAAAATAAAGGATATTGCCCTTACACTTCAATGCCCGGAAGGCACGGTCAAAACGTGGCTGAACAAAGCATTGAAGTCCTTGCGGGATAAACTTGAAGGGAATGGCGGTGATCAGCATGTATGAAAAGGAAGAAGAGCAGTTGAAGAATTTGTATGATAATGTTCAAGTTCCGCTGGATTCACTGGATGAGGCTATTTTTGCCGGATTTCAAAAAGCTACATCAGAAAAGAAACGGCACTCCATCAGGAAGAAATGGTTATTTACCTTAGCAGCAGCCGCTGTTATTTTCGTTTCCTTTTTAACATCGATCCGCCTATCACCAGCATTTGCAAATTATATCTCTGTCATACCCGGAATGGAAAAATTGGTGGATTTAATTAGGGATGATAAAGGAAAGATGCTGGCGGTTGAAAATGATTATTATGAAAAAATAGGAGTTTCCCAAGAAAAGAATGGCATTAAATTCACCATTGATGGTGTTATTGCTGATGAAAATGGCTTGATTCTGTTTTATACTATCAATACAAAGGAAAAAGAGAAGGAATTGAACACGGGAGAGGTTGAGCTGAAAAGCTTAGATGAGAAAAGCCTTGAAAAGGGTTCGTCAATGTTAGGGAGAGCGTTTTATTCGGAAAAGGGAGAAACATCCCATAGTGACAAATTCGAATTCTATTTTCAATCACCATTAGAAGTCAAAAAATTTGAGGTCAAGGTAGATGTTAAAGTAAAAAAGCAAAAGGAAAATTTTACTCTTCAATTCGAATTAAAAAAAGAGATTCAACAGAAAAAGACCTATGTTTTAAACAAAGATGTAGAAATTAAAAGGCAAAAATTTACAGTCATAAATGTAGATGTTTATCCATTAAGGGTGGCGGTTCATGTGAAAATGGACCCTCAAAATACAAAAAAGCTATTAAACTTTGATGATATCCGTCTAATCGATGAACATGGGGAAACATGGTATAAAATCGCGAATGGATTTACAGGCAGCAAAATTTCCGATGATGAGGCGATTATTTACCTGCAAAGTAATTATTTTCAAGAACCGAAAGAGTTGTATCTAGTAATTAATAAAATCCAGGCTATAGATAAAGAAGATGCTTATGTCATGATTGATATAGAAAAAGAACAAATTCTAAAGCAGCCAAAAGGGAATAAATTTACTGCCTTAAAGGTGGAAGGCGATCAAATAATACTTAGCATGCGTCCAAAAAAGGAATTTTCATTTGATCTATTTAATCTGGTAAGAGATAGGGACGGTAATGAAATAGATAAAGCAGGGGGATTCCTGTCCCATAATTTTGAGGATGAAAAAGTAACCGAATACGGAGTTAGCATCCCAGGACTGAAAGACAAACTAAGTCCCATTTCCCTAGAGATTTTCTTCTTTCCTTCATGGATTGAAGGAAGTGAAAAGATAAAGATAAAATAAATGAAGGAGCCTGATACCCCAGAGTGTCAGGCTCCTTTTCATTCAGGGATATTTCTCCCCTAAATAAATGACTGAATCTTCCTACTTTGGTACAATTACATTATATAGGTAATGGTAAATTCCTTCCCACATTCCACATAGAAAACCCTTTATCAAAAAAATAGCCTCATGTTATTACACCGAGAAAATTCCATCCTATCTTGAATTGTTGCACCATCAAGAATTGAACAGCGTAATCATCATAAAAATGAAAAAAATCCAAAAGGAGTCAACGAAAATGACAATCAACCTACAACCGCATATCAGAATTGGAAACGGGCATGAAGTTCAATATGCTTTACTGCCGGGAGACCCAGGCCGCGTCGATGAAGTTGCCAAATTTTTAGATCAGCCAGAAGAGATCGCTTATAACCGAGAATACAAAACGATTAAAGGTTTCTATAAAGGAATCCCTGTTTTAGTTACTTCCACAGGGATTGGCGGAGTGTCTGCTGGAATTGCCATCGAAGAGTTAAAAAATATTGGCATAAAGGTAATGATTCGCATCGGAAGCTGCGGCGCCTTACAGCCGCATTTACGCTTGGGGGACCTGGTAATTGCTTCCGGAGCCGTTAGAAATGACGGTGCCTCCTATTCCTATATTAACAAGGCTTATCCCGCGATACCGCATCCAGAACTACTTTTTCATGTGATGAATGCAGCAAAAAAGAATCGTGCAACAAATCACATAGGTATTGTCAGATGTCATGACAGCTTTTATACTGATAAAGAACAAGATATCGACAACTACTGGTCTGAGAAAGGAATTCTCGCATCAGACATGGAAACAGCTGCACTATTTGTAATTGGAGGCTTACGCGGTATTAAGACCGCATCCATTTTAAATGTCGTTGTCGAAAAAGAGGGGGATTTAGAAGGGGGAATTAATGATTATATTGAGGAGAAAAACAATAGTAAACGAGGAGAAGAATTCGAAATCCTCACCGCACTCGAAGCAATTGTTTCCTATGATTCTACTTTTTAAAAAATAAAAGGGGGTTTTTCTCAGTGAAAAAACAAAGCATGTGGTCGTTACGGTTATCAACAGCCGCACTCGTTCTTATTCCTGTTGCAGTAGGTGTTAACTATATTGGTAAATTGCTTGCAGCATTGCTGAAGCTGCCGTTATGGTTAGATTCCATCGGTACCGTCTTAGCAGCGATGCTTGGTGGTCCAATTGTCGGCGCGTTAGCCGGGGCAATTAATAATATAATCTACGGCTTTACAGATCCTATCTCTTTTGTTTATGCGATTACTAGTGTGGCAATTGGTTTGGTAGTCGGGATTCTTTTTTACAAAGGCTTTATTTCTAGCTGGGGGAAAGTGCTGGTTGCTGGATTGATTATCGGGCTTGTGGCAACAGTGGTTTCAACACCAATCAATATTGGATTCTGGGGTGGGACGACAGGGAACGTTTGGGGCGATGCCTTATATACTTTTGTTCTAGCCAAAACCGATTCTACTTGGCTCGCCTCACTACTTGATGAAATTGTCGTTGATATCCCTGATAAAATAGTCGTTGTTCTTGTCAGCTATGGTATTTTCAAAGGATTACCGCAAAATGTCGTCCAATTATATACTAACAATCAGAAAATAGAGACTCTTGATTAACCTCTTCGATGGAAAAGGGCGAAGCGTCGCTTTGAATGTTTTTGAAAGTCTTTTGTTAAAAAGAAAGCCGGTGACAGTTCGTGAAATCGATTAGCTTATATGAGGAAAAAGCTTCTTTTGTCCATGATGTTGATCCAATTACTAAGCTCTGGTACATTCCTTTTGCCATTTTAATTCCGATTATTCTACCATCATTCACGATTTCTTTTCTTTTTATAGGGCTTAGCCTTGTGTTATTGCTCGGGGCAAAGGTGATCAGAAAAACAATCCCCGTTTTTGGCTTTGTTTTTCTGATCCTGATTACGGTCGTCCTCATCCAGGGAATGTTTAAACCGGAAAATGAAACGGTGCTGTTTCAAATCGGTCCGTTAACGATGTACAAAGAAGGGCTGCTCTTTGCCTTAACCATCACGCTTAGGGTCATCAATATTATTTGCGCCTTTATGATCCTTGTTCTGACAACGAAACCATCGGATCTCGTAGAAGCATTGGTGCGAAAGGGAATGTCACCGCGAATCGGCTATGTGATTGTTTCTGTTTTTCAAATCATCCCCGAGATGATGGCGACAATGAGCACGATTACGGATGCACAACGGGCGAGAGGGATGGAGACAGAAGGAAAATTGCTGGTAAGGATCAAAGCATTTATACCATTACTGGGGCCTGTCGTGCTTGGGTCGCTTATTAATACAAAGGAAAGAGCGATGGCCTTGGAGGTGCGTGGCTTTAATTCTCAAGCCCCGAAAACCTATTTATATGAAGAAAAAACGTATCAGTTCAGCAAGGTCCTTCAGATTGGGATGTTGTTGCTGACTATGGCGGCCGTCTCTTGGAGGATATTTTTATGAAAAAAATTATTGTCGAAGGTCTCAAATACAAATATCCATTGGCTGATTCGCTCGCTCTTAATGACGTGACCTTCGATATAAAACAAGGGGAGTTTATCGGCATCATTGGGAAAAATTTAGCTGGTAAATCGACGTTATGCCAAGCGCTGGTTGGCCTTGTTCCTCATTTTTATAAAGGGGCTTACGGTGGTAAAGTGATTGTCGACGGTCTGGAAGTGAAGAATCATTCGATTGCTGATCTTTCATTAAAGGTCGGGATGGTGTTTCAAAATCCATTTACACAGGTGACAGGTTCGAAGACGACGGTTTACGAGGAAATTGCCTTTGGCCTTGAGAATATTGGAATCCCCCGGACTGAAATCATTGAACGGATTGACTCAGTGCTTGATTTGTTAAACATTGAGCAGGTAAAGGACCATAATCCCTTTGACTTATCTGGCGGGCAAATGCAGCGGATGGCAATTGCGAGCATCATCGCGATGAAGCCGGATATCTTAGTGCTAGACGAGCCGACATCGCAGCTGGACCCAGCCGGTTCCGAGGAAGTGTTTCAGGCAATTCAAAGCCTAAGTAAGCAGGGAATAACAGTGATTTTAGCGGAACACAAAATGGAGAAGATTGCCCAGTATTGTGATAGAGTCTTACTACTTAATAACGGAAAAGTTGTAGATTTTGATACGCCGGGAAAAATTTTTTCAAGAGAAGACCTGGAGGGATATGGCCTAACTGCCCCCGTTTATACAAGAGTGTGTAAGGCATTGGGCGTTAAGAAGGCGGGTACGGATGAGTATCCTGTTACTCTTGAAGAGGCTGAAAGGGTATTAAGGGGGGATGGGGCATGATCAAGATAGCCAATCTTTCATTTTCCTATAATAAAGAAACCCGAGTGCTCTCAGGGATTAACCTAGAGTTTGATCGGCGCTCTACCGCCATCATTGGCCAAAACGGGGCTGGAAAGACAACACTCGTGAAGCTTATGAAAGGCTTGCTTAAAGCAGATGAAGGGAAAATCCTGATTCATGAACACGATGTAAGCGGGAAAACTGCCGCCCAACTGGCAAGAACGATTGGACTGGTTTTTCAAAATCCGAATGACCAGATTTTTAAACGAACGGTTTTGGATGAAGTAATGTTCGGTCCGCTGAATATAAAAATGGATAAACAGACGGCAAAGGAAAAGGCTATCGAGGCATTAAAGATGGTCGAGCTTGATGACAAACTAGAGATGAATCCGCATGATTTGAGCTTGTCGGAGAAAAAGCTGCTCTGTATCGCATCGGTAGTTGCAATGGATACGGACATTATCATTTTCGATGAACCAACTATTGCCCAGGACCATGGAGGTAAGGAAAAAATCCGGCAAATCATCCAAGCCTTAAAGGACAAGAATAAACTAGTGATGACGATTATTCATGATATGGATTTCGTTGCCGAGAATTTTGAACGGACAATTGTGTTTAATGATGGTCAGGTTTTGTTAGACGGAGAAACAAGAGATGTGTTTTCGCAAAAGGAACTCTTGAAAACGGCCTGCGTAGAAGCTCCAGGAATCACAAAGTTGGCGGAAAGACTCGGGTTTAAGGACACCGTTTTAACAGTTGATGAGTTTATTAACATGAAAAAAACATACAGCCCGCCACAATGATTTGTGGCGGGTTTTTATTATGGTAATATCCGCCAGTGTGTGAAGGTGTGAAAATTGTAGGGAATGGACCTTCTTTAGTGTTATGATTGTAGTATTGTGTTTAAAGCGCAAATCACTATCCTATTGTCTATGTTTTTTTACTAGACTGATAGGATTAATAACATAGATGGGATGAACCGATGACTACTGAAATCTGTTTAAAAGTAAAATCAAATTTTGTAAATAAGCTAAAAAGCGGCTATCCGCTTATTTCTAAGGAAGCCATCATCAATGTGAACGATACCGTAAAAGAGGGTTCCATTGTCAAGTTGGTCGACGAAAGGAATCGTTTTATTGGCAAAGGCTATTATGGCAAACAAAATAAAGGACTTGGCTGGGTGCAGAGTAGAAAAGAAAACGTCTCTATTGATCAGAACTTTTTTAAGAAAAAGCTTAAAGAAGCGATTAAGGATAGAGAATCATTTTATAATAATACGGAAACAACGGCGTTTCGGGTATTTAATGGCGAAGGTGATGGAATCGGCGGTTTGACGATTGATTACTTTGCTGGGTATTATTTGTTAACCTGGTACAGTGTGGGTATTTATCACTTTCGGGAATATATCATTCAGGCCTTACGGGAACTGGTTGAATTTAAAGCCATTTATCAGAAAAAGCGATTTGATATCGCAGGTAAATACATTGAAGAAGATGACTTCGTCGCCGGTGAAAGAGGGCAGTTCCCGATTATCATCAAAGAAAATGGCGTCAATTTTGCCGTTTATTTGAATGAAAGTGCGATGGTCGGAGTGTTTTTAGATCAACGAGATGTAAGGCGGACGATTCGGGATGCGTATGCTAATGGTAAGACAGTATTAAATACATTCTCTTATACCGGAGCCTTTTCTGTTGTTGCGGCATTAGGCGGAGCCACAAAAACGACAAGTGTGGATCTGGCCAATCGAAGCAGGGGAAAAACGATTGAGCAATTTACTGTAAATAACATTGACCATGAAACGCAAAGTATTATTGTGGAAGATGTATTTAATTATTTTAAGTATGCGGCCAAAAAACAGTTGAAGTTTGATGTGGTCATCCTCGATCCCCCAAGCTTTGCACGGTCTAAGAAATTTGTCTTTAGTGCGGAAAAGGACTATATGAATCTATTAAAAGAAGCGATTGCGATTACAGAGGATAACGGGACGATTGTTGCCTCCACCAACTGCAGTACCTTTGGGATGGAAAAGTTCAAGGGCTTTATTGAGACTGCCTTTAACGAAACTGGCCATCGCTACAAACTAATGGAGGAATTTTCACTTCCCGCCGATTTCAAAACCATCAAAGAATTTCCCGAAGGTAACTATTTAAAGGTCGTATTTATAAAGAAAATGAAATAAGCAAGGGTGTCAGGCACTATGTGAAAAATTCACATGGTGCCTGACACCTTTTTCTAGTTTTTAGGGTGTTTTACAAAGCATTTTTGCCATATAATAGAGGTGAGAGTGTTCACAAAATTGTTGGAATTGTCATGTTGTTAGTATTGATATAGGGAAAACGAACGAATATACAAATAAATGGATTGTTTTTGGGAGGAGAAAGAAATGATTAGAGCGGCTGCTGCGGGTGTTATTGGGTTTATCCTAATTTTTATCGAATCGATGATTGTGATGAAGTTAAAAGGTTACGCGACGATTGAGTTTGGCGGCATAGCTCCGTTCATCAACGTCTGGGCAATGAATTTCTTTTTTGTCTTTGCCATCCTCACACAGGTGAACAATTGGTATATGAACAAGGAAAGTTTAAAAGAAGATAATAGCTTTTAAACAAATGGAATTTGATTGTGAAGAGGGACTTCCACTTATCAATGGAAGTCCCTCTTTGCATATTATTAATTTGGTGTACGGTCTAAATGACTAGTGTCCTCGCTGGGTGGACAAATGTCCACGAGCGGTGCCTGACACCATTGATCACCCATTAAAGTGTCACTACCTATTATTTTTTCATTGCCTCAAACTGAACAGCAATTTTTGCGCCAACTACGGCATTGTTATAAACTAGTTCGATGTTGGATTCAAGGCTCTTTCCGCCAGTTAGTTCTTTAACTTTTCCTAATAGGAATGGTGTTACATCTTTACCAGCGATGTGTTTCTCTTCTGCTTCCTTCAATGCTGTCTCAATCACATCCGTAATTGTCTTTTCATCCATTGCATGTTCTTCAGGAATCGGATTAGCGATGACTGCTCCGCCTTTCAGATTTAAATCCCATTTTGTTTTTAAAGTAGCGGCTACAGTTTCAACATCGTCTGCACGGAAGTTAACTGGGAATTGGCTTGTTCTTGTATAGAAGGCAGGAAGTACGTCAGTTTGATAGCCAATAACCGGTACACCCTTTGTTTCAAGATACTCCATTGTTAACCCTAAATCTAAAATCGATTTTGCCCCAGCGCAAATGACTGCTACGTTTGTTTGGGCTAATTCTTCTAAATCAGCAGAAATATCCATTGTTGTTTCAGCTCCACGGTGTGCACCGCCAATTCCACCAGTAACAAAGATATTAATTCCGGCTAACTCTGCACAAATCATCGTTGCTGCAACGGTTGTTGCACCTTTTTTCTTTGTTGCGATTAAGTAAGCTAAATCACGGCGTGATGCTTTTGCAACATCGGAACTCTTACCAAACATTTCAAGCTCTTCATCGGATAAACCAATCTTAATTTGTCCATCTAAAATCGCAATTGTTGCCGGAACCGCGCCGTTATCGCGAATAATTTGTTCAACCTTACGAGCTGTTTCTACGTTTTGCGGATATGGCATGCCGTGAGAAATAATAGTCGACTCTAGAGCAACTACCGGTTTTCCTTGTTCTTGCGCGGCACGTACTTCTTCTGCTAATGTAATATACTGTTTCATGATAATTCCTCCATGTCTTTTTGTAATTGAGTTGGTGATAAATCCTGACGAACAGTGTCAGCTGATTGTAATGTCTTAGAGGCATTAACCGTGCCTGCTTTGGCAATATCGGTCAACTTATGACCTTCTAGCCACGAGTATATGACAGCAGAAGAAAATGCGTCACCTGCCCCCGTGACATCAACAATTTCTTTTGTTTCAATCGAAGGAATATGAAAAATCCCTTCATTCTGATTTCCAATCATGGCGCCTTTTTTTCCATTGGTTATTACCACATTAGCGATACCGAGTGAAAGCCATTTTTCTATTGCTTGTCTCCACTCTTCCTCTGTCTGGATTTCACAATTTAAATACGTTTCTGACTCATCTCGGTTGGTAATTAACCAGGTCACTCCATCTAGATCAGCAGGAAGCCTGCTCATTTTCGGAGATGAAACCGGTATCAAAATAATCGGTCGTTCATGGATTTTGGCAAAATTGCATAAATACTGCAATGTTTCCTTCGGGCAATTAAGATCGGCCATGATACATTTCGCTCGACTCAATAAAACATCCTGTTTACGGAGTAAGTCTGGTGTGATTTCCTCATACACTTCCATATCGGCAAGCGCAATGATTAATTCTCCATCAGTATCAAGTACCGCTGTGTAGGATCCAGTTGACATCCCCGGGATTTGCGCCACTTGATCTAGGTTCATATATAGTGATGACGATTCGGCAATGAATGACCAATCGCTGTCTGCTCCACTGGTTGTTAATAATGTTACTTTGGTACCAAGGCGTCCAAGATTTTCGGCGATGTTCCGAGCAACTCCTCCAACACTTTGTGATGATTGAATCGGGTTGGATGTGCCAAGCTGCGCTTTCGCTTTCACATGGAATTTTCGATCTATATTGGCACCGCCAATACAAATGACCTGCTGGGACTCATTTAAGACGTAAGCTCTGCCTATAATATGTCCTTTTCTAGTTAAACCAGAAATAATATTCGCAATCGAAGGTCGAGATAACCCTAAGATTTCTGCAAGCTCCTGCTGTGAAATATAGGGGTTCTTTCGAATCAAATCGAAAATCAACTGTTCCTTTTCGGTCAATTTTTCGAAATCTTTTTCAGCCACAAATTCACCACCTAAACATTTGTTTAATTAATAAACTTATGTTCATAGTATACTCCTGACAAATTCAAAGGTCAACCATCATTTTTTAACTTAGCCTAAAAATCTTAACCAATTCATAATATGGAAGAAAAAAGCGCCTCAATCTTCGAATTCCCGAAGACTAAGGCGCTTGCGCTTTTCTTATTTTCTATGCATTTTAAATTGCAAGAACAGCTCGTTGTAATAGGCTAGGTTCTTTTTACCAAGGTTTTCGTATACTTCTAGCTTTTCCGTAAGCTCTGGTGATGGATAGAACCGTTCATCCTCGACCACTTCTTTGGGCATATATTTTAGTGCGCCTTTGTTAGGTGTCGAATAGCCGACGTAATCGGTATTTTGGGCGGCAACCTTTGGATCAAGCATGAAGTTAATGAATTTATGGGCTGCCTCGACGTTTTTTGCAGTTTTCGGGATGACCATATTATCGAACCAAAGGTTAGAGCCTTCCTCCGGCACCACATAGTCTAAATCTTCATTCTCTGACATGATTTCGGAGGCATCTCCTGACCAAACAAGACCGACGGATGCCTCTTGGTTGGCGAGGAGCATCTTGATTTCATCGCCGACAATCGCTTTAATATTCGGCGTAAGTTTGTCGAGCTTTTCCTTTGCCTCAATTAAATGCTGTTTGTTTGTATCATTCAACGAATAGCCTAAACTGTTGAGCCCCATGCCGATTACTTCGCGGGCACCGTCGGTTAATAAGATTTCGTTTTTCAAATCAGGATCCCAAAGGTCATTCCAGCTGGTAATTTCCTTGCCATGGAGCATCTTTGGATTATAAACGATGCCGACGGTTCCCCAAAAATAAGGAATGGAATATTTATTCTCCGGATCAAACGGCAAATCCATAAACCGCTTATCAATATGTTTTAAGTTGGGCAGTTTCGAATGATCCAACGGGAGGAGCAAATCTTCGTGACGCATTTTATCAATCATATATTCAGACGGAACGGCGATATCATAATTCGTACCGCCCTGCTCAATTTTCGTCATCATCGCCTCATTTGAATCAAACGTTTCATAAATGACTTTGATTCTCGTTTCTTTTTCAAACTTCTTGATTAAATCCGGATCGATATAGTCGCCCCAGTTAAAAACCGTCACCGTATTACCGCCGGAATACCCCTGCGAAGCATTCAAACTAGAAATCGCATATAGAAGCACGGCCGAAACAATAGCAATGAACAGAAAAAAACGAACAAGTTTGTTCATCGTTTACGCACCCCCATTCCATTAGGCCTGTTGCGCTGGGTAATAAAGTAATAGATCACCACTAGCAGCAAGGTAAACAGGAACAGCAGGGCGGACAGGGCATTAATATTTAGGGAAATTCCCCGGCGTGCTAAGGAATAAATCTCAACTGAAAGTGTAGAAAAGCCATTTCCAGTTACAAAAAAAGTCACCGCAAAATCATCTAATGAGTACGTTAACGCCATAAAGAAGCCGGCAAAAATTCCAGGTGTAATAAACGGAATAATCACCTTCGTCATTACGTTCCAGCTGCTCGCGCCTAAGTCGCGGGCCGCATCAATCAACGTCGGACTCATTTCCATTAATTTTGGCAGCACCATCAAGACAACAATCGGAATACTAAAAGCAATATGGGATAGCAAAACGGAATAAAAACCAAGTTTCAGCCCAGCCATTGTGAACAAAATTAAGAACGAAGCGCCAATAATAACATCTGGGCTGACGATTAACACATTGTTTAACGATAATAAAGTATTTTTTGTTTGCCTTTTTTTCGCCTGATGAATCGCCAAAGCTCCAAGCACACCAATGATGGTAGAGAAGAGTGCGGATAAAAAAGCAATCACGATTGTATTTAAAACGATAATCAACAGTCTCGTATCTTGGAACAGCTCGCGATACCATTCTAATGAAAAGCCCTTAAAGCTATACATCGTTTCTCCACTGTTGAAAGAAAAGATGACGAGAAAGAAAATCGGTGCATACAGGATAAAAAAGATGACCACAAGAAATAGTTTTGATAAAGGGGTTATTTTTTTATCCATCCTACACACCTCGCTTTCCGGTACCAGTAACGACCATAATTAGCACCATAATAATAATTAAAAAGACTGCAATCGTTGAGCCCATGCCCCAGTCCTGTGTCACGAGAAAGTGCTGCTCAATCGATGTACCAAGTGTAATCACGCGGTTACCGGCGATTAATCTCGTTAACATGAACAATGAAAGCGCGGGAATAAAGGTTACCTGACAGCCGGACTTTACTCCGTCAATCGTTAATGGAAAAATAACTCTGCGGAACGTCGTCCATTTTGATGCCCCTAAGTCACTGGCGGCATCGATAAAGGTTGGATTCAATTCATTTAAAGCGTTAAAAATCGGCAAGATCATGAAGGGGATAAAAATATATACCGATACAAACACAAAACTGAAATCAGTAAATAAGATTTGCCTTGAGCCGATGCCAATTATTTTTAAAAAGCTGTTTGCAGCCCCATACGTTCCAAAAATACCAATGAAGGCATAGGCTTTTAACAATAAATTTATCCATGACGGGACAATAATTAATAACAGCCATAATTGTTTATGCCTGGTTTTTGTAAGTAAATATGCCGTTGGGTAGGCAACCAGCAATGAAATGGCCGTGATTAAAAACGCATACCAAAACGAGCTGAGCGTCATTTTTAAGTAAACGGGTGTGAAAAACTTTTGATAATTGATGAACGAAAAATTCCCCTCAATATCAAAGAATGAATAGTAAAGAACAAGTAAAATCGGCACAATCACAAATAGAAGTATCCAAAGCAGATAAGGAATCCGGTAAAGACCGCGGGTTCGTTTATTCTCCATGGCGGTCCACATCAGCATAGGTTTCTAAACGGCGGTCAAATTCTTCCTCTGTTTCACCATGGCGCATAACATGAATTGCCTCTGGGTCAAAATAAAGTCCGATTTCACTGCCAACGGCTGCCTTCTTCGTGGAATGGACAAGCCATTCATTTCCATCCTTATCGTAGCAGCTGATTTCATAATGAACACCACGGAACAGTTGGGAATCAACGCGGACCTGGAGCTTGCCCCGTTCAAGCGACGTGATTTCTAAATCCTCGGGACGGATAATAATTTCAACTGGCTCGTCCTCATTAAAGCCTTTGTCGACGCATTCAAACTCTCTGCCGACAAATTCCACCCGATAATCTTGCACCATTTTTCCATCGACAATATTCGATTCACCAATAAAATCCGCAACAAAACGGTTAATCGGCTCATCATAAATATCAGTTGGTGTGCCGCTTTGCTGGATT
The DNA here is from genome assembly GCF_001026695.1 of Neobacillus vireti. Taxonomy (GTDB): domain Bacteria; phylum Bacillota; class Bacilli; order Bacillales; family Cytobacillaceae; genus Neobacillus; species Neobacillus vireti. The sequence continues at coordinate 74,945 of NZ_LDNB01000010.1, read as the reverse complement.
TTCCCTTTATTGATGACAAAAATCTCATCAGACATCGCGAGCGCTTCCTCTTGATCGTGAGTTACGAAAATAAAGGTAATCCCCAGGCGGCGCTGGAGCTCACGGAGTTCATACTGCATCTCGGTACGCAGTTTTAAATCGAGAGCGGAAAGCGGCTCGTCAAGAAGGATCACTTCCGGTTCGTTGACAATCGCCCGAGCAATGGCGACACGCTGACGCTGACCGCCAGACATTTCGCGGATTTCCCGGTTTTCATAGCCTTGAAGGTTAACGAAGCTGAGGGCTTCCTTTACCTTCCGCTCGATTTCTGCATTTTTCATTTTTTTGATGCGTAATCCAAATGCCACATTTTCAAAGACATTTAAATGTGGAAAAAGGGCGTAATCTTGAAAAACCGTATTTACCTGGCGCTTATTGGCCGGGATATCATTGATTTTTTTTTCGTTAAAATAAATTTCTCCCTTGGTGGGCTCGATAAAACCAGCGATTAACCTTAGAATCGTTGTCTTGCCACATCCAGAGGGGCCAAGAAGTGTATAAAATTTTCCGCGCTCAATCTCAAAGCTTACATCGTCAAGAACTGGCGGATCGTTATCATATTGCTTGGTAACATTGTTAAATTGAATAATAGCAGCGTTTGTCATGGCAGCCACCTCCGTCTAAAAAAAGTAACTTTCTCTTTATTGATTCGGGAACAATTATACAGGATGTGACTAAAAATTCAATATTTGTTTATTTAACGATGCCCATTAATAACCCATTTTAATAAAAATAGTAAAGAAGTGGAAAAAACTTCTTGATTTAACTAATATCATTAGTTAAAATAAAGCTAATAAGGTTAGTTAAGGAGGAGATGATGAAAATGAGAGTGATTAAAAATGGTTTTTTATATCAAGTGACATTCATGGCGAGTGTGTTTCCGGTGAATTGCTATTTGGTCGAAGAAGAGGACGGATTAACCTTGATTGATGCGGCACTTGGTTTTTGTACAAAGGGGATTATGAAGGCGGCTGAAACAATCGGCAAGCCGATTACTAAAATTGTGTTGACACATGCACATGAGGACCATGTCGGTGCGTTAGATTCTTTAAAGGACTTGCTGCCAGAGGTACCGGTTTATATTTCCGTTCGAGACCACAGATTAATGAATGACGACCGTTCTTTGGATCCAGATGAGGAGCAAACACCGATTAAAGGCGGTGTACCGAAAAAATTAAAGACGCGAGCGAATGTATTATTGAAAGAAGGCGACCTAATTGGATCATTGACAGCAATCGAAACGCCGGGACATACACCAGGTTCAATGTCGTTTTTCGATTTGCGGACGAAGGCATTGATAGCTGGTGATGCCTTCCAGACAAGAGGGGGAATTGCAGTGGCAGGCGATATAAAGCCATGGTTCCCGTTCCCAGCCTTCGGCACATGGAGTAAAAAAACGGCGTTAGTGAGTGCAAAGAAACTAGTAGGCTATGAACCTAAGCTCCTTGCAGTTGGCCATGGAGAAATGATTGAGAATCCTGTGAAAGCTATGAAACAAGCGATTGATAATATAGAACGGAAAATAGGATAAAGGAGTAGCTAAGCATGTCACCTAGACCAAAAATTGGACTTGATTTAACGACGATACTAGAAGCAGCAGGAGTATTAGCCGATCAACTTGGTATTCAGGAGGTTACACTGGCGAATCTTGCAAAGAATTTGGGGATTCGCCCTCCTTCATTATATAACCATTTTGACGGTTTGCCAGGGCTGAGAAAAAAGCTGGCGATCTATGGAATTGATAAGCTTTATTCGAGAATGGCAGATGCAGCGATTGGGGTGTCAGGCACCGAAGCCGTACTAGCGGTAAGTCAAGCATATGTCAATTTTGCCCGGGAGCATCCGGGAATATATGAGGCTACCTTGCTGGCACCGGACCCAGAGGATGTTGATGTGCAGCAGGCAGGGGCAAAAATCGTGGACCTATCCGTCCGTATTTTGCAGGCTTATCGTTTAGAGGGAGAAAGTGCCTTACATGCGGTCCGGGGATTACGCAGCATTTTACATGGATTTTCTTCGTTGGAGCAAAGGGGCGGCTTCAAGATGGCGCTGGATTTGGACGAGAGCTTGGTGATTATTATTAAGGCGTTTCTTGCCGGGATAGCTGGCGATTCCCCAACAACCACCGATTGAAATTACACAGGATGTGCCTAAAATTTCATTGGTTGTTTTATTTCCAAAAAACAGCCTCACTTCTCATGATAAGAAGGAGGCTGTTTACTTAATTTGCTATGCCGTTTGTTTGCTTGTCTTTTTACCTTTAAATGCAGTATTGCGGATGAATGGGATTACCCAGCGGTCGAGACCGATGCGGCCTGCGTTAAAGCCAGCGAACAGAATAATCGCACCGATGAAAAGGTCTGTTGGAATATGAGATACTGTTCCGGCTAGGAAGAACGCGAAGTTCATCACAAGTCCGAAGAACATTGCTGCTGTTGTTAAGCAGCCAAGAATAAGTCCAAGTCCGATTAAGAATTCGCCAAGCGGAACGATTGTATTAAAAATATCCACGTTTGGTAGAGCGAAATGCTTTAAGAAATCAACATACCAGCCATAAACCATGGCGCCATCAGGACCTTTAACAGGATTAGCAATTACCGCTTTCAAATATCCAGATGCATCAAATCCGCCTGCCAGTTTGTGGAAACCAGCTGTTAACCAAGAATAACCGATATATAAGCGAAGAACTGTCAAAATTCCAGCGGCAACTTTGTTTTCTCTTAACCAATTGACTACCATGTGAAACACTCCTTAGTAATTAAGTTTTATATATTAAGTACACTGTTAATATAACAAATTAATTTTAAAAATTGGGGAGTTTGCACAATAGTTCACATATCTGTAAAAATGATTTGAACAATTTGTTACAAGCAGGTGTTGGAAACTAAGTCAATTTGGTTATCGATAGGGATATTTAGGAGATGTATTAGTTGCGTAAGCTTTGTTATAATAGTGGAAAACCTAACTATTAAGGAATGATAATGGTGCCTAGCATAGAAAAATATGGTTTGCTTTTGGACGTGGAAACGACCGGATTGGGTCCTACTAAAGATGAAGTAATTGAACTGGCTTTAAAGTTATTTACCTATCGATCCGATTCTGGGGAAATCATCGAAATAATTGAGGAAGATTCCTTTTTACGGGAGCCGCTATCAAACTCAGCCCGAAATAATTATGATCAAGCATATCGGGTACACGGGATTCCTTACGAGTTAGTAAGAGGAAAAAGCTTTTATGATGTAAAAGTAAAAACTTATTTTCATCGCGCGGATACTGTGTTTGCACACAACGCTTCCTTTGATCGCAGCTTTCTTTATCACATGTATCCCGAGGTCAACGATTTAAAATGGTATTGCACGATGAGAAATATCCCGTGGAAAAACTATGGTTTCCCAAATGGTAAGCTCTTGACTCTCTTACAAGCACACAACATCACAAATTACCAAACACATAGAGCACTGGATGATATTACATATTTAATGGAACTGCTAAAAAAAACAAGTCCGAACGGAAACCTCTATCTTCAAGAAGTACTTGAAAAAGGCCCAATGAGAAAATATCAGCCAGCAGCGGCACGAACAAAATTGGGATAAAAACCTGCCCCAACGCCAAAAACTGCGTTGGGGTTAGTTAGTTTTAGTGCCTGACACCATCACTACGATTTATTGTATGTTCCAATATATTTAGATTGTGGTCTATAGATGGTGTTGTTTTCTGCTTGTTCTAGGACGTGTGCCGTCCATCCGACCATTCTGCTTGCAGTAAAGGTAGGGGTGAAAAGTTCCGAATCCATATTGATTGCTTTCATGATGGCCGCAGCATAAAACTCTACATTTGTATAAAGCAATCGACCAGGCTTCAGCTCCGCTAATAACTTAACAGCCGTTTCCTCTACTGTCATTGCTAGGTCAAGCCACTCATTCTCACCAACCAGCTCCATTAATTTTGCTTTTAGTGCGACTGCTCGCGGGTCATGCGTTTTATACACCCTGTGTCCAAACCCCATTAATTTTTCCCCGCGCAAAACCTTTTCTCTAATTACCGTTTCGGCATCTCCGACCATCGCAATTTCATCCAGTAGGTCGATGACTCCTGCAGGAGCACCGCCATGAAGCGGACCTTTCATTGTCCCGACTGCTGATGTGATTGCCGAAACTAAATCTGATTCAGTGGATGCTGTAACCCTGGCAGAAAAAGTAGAGGCGTTCATTCCATGTTCTAAGGTTAGGATCATATAGGTTTCGAGCGCCTCTATATCGGCAGCTAAAGGCACGTTTCCATCCAGCATATACAAGTAATTTTCAACAAAATCTAAATCGCTTCGAGGTGGAAAAAAACTTCTTCCCGCTAAAAATCTTTCTCGATAGGCAATAATTGTAGGGACCAAAGCAGTTAACCGAATTGCCTGTGAAACACTAGGTTTCCAGCCATAAGCTAAATTACCACCCTCTGCTGAAAGAGCAGTTCTAATAACACTCATTAAATCCATGGCGGGCGGGAATTGGTCGATGATTGCCTTTACATATTCGGGTAAATCACGATTAGCTTTCAACTCGTCTTTTAGCACACTTAACTGTGTCTCATCAGGTAAGTGGCCGAACCAAAGAAGATACGCAACTTCTTCAAAAGAAAATCTTTTCGTAATCTCCCGGATTTCATACCCCCGATAAAACAGCTGGCCATTTTCGCCATCAATATGGCTGATTAATGTTTCCGTCGCAACAATTCCTTTCAACCCTTTCTGAATCATAAAAATCGCTCCCTTCCTTATTTAGTGTTATTTTATAGGAAAAGAATAATTAAGAATATTGAATATTTTAGAAGTAATTAATTAAAATTTTTAATAAGGAGAAAAATATGGAATTTCAATGGATAAACACCTTTATTACGGCGGCAGATTGTGGCAATTTTCGCAGAACAGCAGAAATCCTATATATTTCACAGCCTTCCGTAACGGTTCATATTAAACAACTGGAAAAAGAATTGGGGACTCAATTGTTTCATCGCGAAGGGAAAAAAATAAAACTGACGGAGGCGGGGAAAAGATATTTAGTTCATGCAACTAGATTGCTGGAGGTTTATCAACATGGTCTTGAGGATTTATCTTCCTATAGTCAAGGATACACAAGGAAATTATCACTTGGTATCTCACCCCTTATCGCAGATACCATCTTACCCTACGTTCTAAAGAGCTATACAAAGCAGTACCCAGAAGTGGAGATATCAGTCAAAATTATTGAATCTGTTGACATTGAGCAGGCGGTCTTAAAGGAGGAGGTAGATTTAGGGCTGTCTTGCTTAAACAGTAGTCATCCAAGTTTGATTAGTGAGCTTTTGTATAAAGATAAAGTCATATTGGTTGCCCAGCATGATGGGAGGGATGCTGAATCAGCTCCCCCGTTAGATGAAGAAGAAGTATTAACAACCAACTATCTATTAACCCACAATCATCCTGGTTATTGGGAATATCTTTGCAGAGTAGTGAAAATTAAATATCCAAGTATAAGAATGATGAAAGTTTCGCAAGTCCATATTACGAAAAGGTTTATTGTTGAGGGGTTGGGGGTATCATTCCTACCGACTTCAACGGTCAGGAGAGAATTATTAGAAGGGAGATTACTAGAGGTCGATTGTCATTCGATCCCAATGCCCGATGCAAACACTTATGCCGTTATGAAATATAATCATTCCAAGCAAAAAGAATTTTTAAATTTTATATCAAACTATAGATTGTAGAGTTTGATTACAATTTGTGAAAGAATTTGTCTAGAAAAACAAAACAGCTCTGTCGCAATCAATGCGAACAGAGCTGTTTTGTTTTGATCTAAATTTATTGTCGACCTTCAGTGAAAATTTGAAAGGAAATTCCGAACTTGTCTGTTACATTGCCGTAAGCCGGGCTAAAGAAGGTTTCTTGGAGTGGCATGCCCACTTGACCGCCATCCTTTAACGCATCAAAAAACTTATGAGCGATTGTAGCATCGTCAGTTGTAATACAAATTGTAACTTGTGTTCCGCTTTGATGTGGCTGGCCAGGGAATGTATCAGAAAGCATTAACTCTGTTTCACCCACTTTTATTGTCCCGTGACTCACACGGTCCTTTGCTTCCGCAGGTAGAGGGAATTCCGGGTTTTCCGGCATTTCGCCGAAAGATTGAAGAAAGAGGACCTCAGCATTCAATGCTTCTTTGTAAAAATGAATCGCTTCCTTTGCATTTCCGTCCATCACTAAATAGGGAATTAATCGTACCGTCATTAAAAATCAGCTCCTTGAGTTTTTTGTATCGATAGGTTGATAGCCAGGCATTATATAGTTGTCATTGAAAGCAGCCCACTACATATTATTACCGATATTTCCATTATAAATAACAGAACTAACGTTCGCAAGTTTGATTTCTTGCTAAACCGAAAAAAACGATGGTGTCCACCCCAGGCGGACATTTGTCCACGAGCGGTGCCTGACACCATTTAAAAGACATCCTTGAAAAGACACCATTTAAATGACATCATTTAACTAACACCATTTGCTCTGTAATCAAATGGTTTATTTCAATTCTGGCAGGTATCGTTCATGAATGATTTTCAGATGGTGGATGGCATGGCCTGCGATGATGTAGGCGATGGCTTGGCTGGTGATATCGGTTTCGTTTGCAATGCCTCTTTTGGCCCAGGCCTCATCCGGCATGTTCTGAATTAACGTGATGGTTGCATTTCGTGTTGCTGCAAAGTCTTCAAGGATGATTTTTATCGGAAGTTGGTCGAATTGAGAACCAGCAATATAATCGTTCTCGTTAAATCCTGCTAGGGGTGTCTGGTCACCGCGTCCAATTCGCAGCAGGCGGTAACTCATGATTCTTTCAGTGTCGGACATATGACCAAGTACTTCTTTGATACTCCATTTACCAGAGGCGTAACGGAAATGACTGTCATCCTCAGATAAACTCTCCAAAAGGGCTTCCGTGTTAACCAGATTCTCTTTCAGAATCGATACCAGATAACCTTCAGGAACTAGCTTCACATAAGGTACATAATACGCAGGATATTCATTTTCTAATGGACGTTGTAACATTCTTCCTCTCCCTTCTAATATCTCGATAAAACGATAACAAATTTATCCTACCACAATACTCATAATAATCAAAAAATAATCTAATCATTTCCAATCTTTGAATTTGTATTCGTATCTCAATTTTTATTAAAATTATTCTTAATAGTGATTAAAATGGGGAAAGGTTGAGTGCTATGTCCAAAATATTATTAATTGAGAGTTTAGTGTGTAATACCTTTAAAATATTAAATGGCTTCCCTGCCTACATTACAATTGAACAAAAAGAAAAACCAACAGACCTGATTTCTGAGCAAGAGCTCTCCATGTTAATTAATCTGTGCTCGTATTGGGGGCTGAAGCGTATAGGTGTTTCGTTAGATAAAACATCAGAAGACTTTAACTACCTATCAGATTTGTTCCAAAGAAACGGGTTTGAACATTTTTCCTCAAGAGTTGAAGTTTACAAGGATTTAACGAACCTTGATAAAGGGGAAACACCGTTTACCTATGCTGCACTAGCAGATCAAAGCTTTTCAGAATCAGAATTTAAACACCTCTGGGAAAGATGTATGTCCGGCTCTGATAATAAACCATCAACTTTAACAATGGACCAGCACATAATGTCGGTTAAAAGTGAATTAGGGGAAGACTGGGGAAAATCATGCCACGTATATTATTTACAAAATAACCCGATTGGAATTTCCATCCCTCATATCGAGCCGGGCACAATGGATGAGGGGAGATTGTTTTATTTTGGACTTTTACCTGAAGCAAGAGGGAAAGGTTTAAGTACTTCCCTACATCTTCATTCGTTATGGGCACTAAAGGAAATGGGGGCAACCTACTACATAGGGAGTACCCATATCGCAAATAAGAAAATGGAAAGAGTTTTTGAAAAAAACGGCTGCGTTACGCGGACACAAACAGAAACATTTTACAAATATTTTCCTATTAAGGAGGATTGAAAAATGAGCAAAATAGAAATTATTGTCTTAAATCAAGAAGATGCAAAAACGGCTGAAGCCAATGGGGGGGACCGTCTTGAGTTGGTTTCCGCAATCGCCGAAGGCGGTCTGACTCCTAGTTACGGAACGATTAAAACTGTCGTAAAGAGTGTGGAAATTCCTGTAATGGTTATGGTTCGTCCTCATAGCTATTCATTTGAATACCATAAGAATGAATGGGAGGCTATTAAAGAAGATATTAAAATAATTAAAGAGTTAGGTGCCGCCGGGATTGTTTTTGGAGGGTTAACCGAAAAGCATACAGTAGATTTTGAGATTCTTGACATGGTTTTAGAAGAGGCCCAAGGCCTATCCATAACCTTTCATCGTGCCATTGATCAAACGGATGCTTTAGCGGCGTATAAGTCCCTTTGCAACTCGCCTTATTATGTAGAACGTATTTTAACTTCAGGTGGAAAACCAACGGTCCTTGAAGGACTTGACCCATTAAACAAGATGTTAGCGGAGTCAAAGAAAATTCTTGATCAGCCAATTATCATGCCGGGTTCAGGTCTCTCTTCCAATAATATCGAATATATACATAAACAGCTTCAAGCCTCGGAATACCATTTTGGCTCGGCCGTAAGAATAAATAGGGATTTTCGCAATCAAATAGATGGGGATGAAATCCAAAAGATAAAAAGAATGGTCAACTAGTTCACAACAAAAAGAGTTGCTGCTTTATTCAGTTTTAGCAGCAACTCTTATTATGATTAGATCATTTTTTCAAAATGAACGCGTTTGTTAATAGCATATATAATCGGCATCCCGACGGCCATCACGGCAAATTCACCAACGGCTGTTGTCAACCATGTGAACATGAAAGGCAACCCAAATGCTAAATGCAGTTCAAGGGCAATAAAGAACATTGTAACCGTGAAGACTATGGTGTTGACGATCATTCGTGCCCAGATGCCTTTGATAAAGCGGGCACATCCAATCGCAATCAATAAGGCAATCACCGACTGGCCTACACCGAAAATCAGGTCATAGGCCTTCATTGGTGAAAAGAGTAAATTCGTCAAAAATACACCAAGAACGATTCCATAAATGTACTTTTTATTAAAAACGATCAGATGATTGAACATTTCCGAGACACGGAACTGGACTTGAGTAAAGCCAAACGGCTGAATTAAGGCTGAAACAGCAATGTATAAAGCGGCAACAATTCCGCCCACAACAACCCCATGCACTTTGTTATGCGCCTTGCCGGCTGCAGCAGTTTCACCAGAACCAATACCTGTTTTGGCACCAATTGGTTGTGATACTGTGTTAGTTGTTTTTTCCATATTCATTTCTCCTTAGTTTTTTTTCGTGGGAGGATCTCGAACCACGTTAAATGAAAGATGCTTGCAAACTAATATACTAATATAAATAAAAGCACGAGTCAATTGGATTTTTTTCCAAAAATAAAGGAAGCCATCCTGGACGGCTTCCTTTGCAGCATTAACTTTGTACTTCGCTCATTAGTGCATGGGTGTTATTTTCTGTATCTTTGAAGAACGTCATCCATGTTTCTGTTTGCCCCATTTTTGCGACAATGTGTGGTTCGTCGATAAAGACGGCGCCTTTTTCAACTAATCCTTGATAGCTTTCCTTAATATCTGCTACTTGAAAGTAGATAACCGAACTAGGGTGAACAAATTGCTCCTGTTCAGGAAGGCTTAGCAGAAGGCGGAGACCATTACACTCGAAAAAAGCCATTGTCTCCATACTAAATAGCAATGGCAGCGCTAGTATATCCTTATAAAAGGCAATCGCTCTATCAATATCCTTCACGGGTACTCCAATTTGCCCCACATTTTGAATTTTCGTCATCAAACTCTCTCCCATCTCAAACAAATCTATTCTATTAAATTATAATTTAAATACTCTTATTTTTCAAAAAAATAATTACCGCCAATGAGCATTGTTGATAACCATTTGACATGAAAATTTGAGAAAAAATTACCGGTAATGTTCAAATAATGTCATATCGTGGTAAAATTGGACGATAATATATTTCAAAATTTTATAAAATGTGAGATATGTATTCCGCTTTAAATATTAGGTTGATCTTGAATACTGAAGAAATGGAGGAACAAAACATGCTCCACCATCTTGAAATTTATGTTTCCAATCTTACTAAAACGATTGAGTTCTGGGAGTGGTTTTTAACGGAATTAGGATATGAACAATATCAGAAATGGGACTCGGGCATTAGTTGGATGTATCGTGATACCTATCTTGTTTTTGTCCAAGCACAGGATCGGTTTATGGATGTCCCTTACCATCGCTGCAGAGTAGGTTTAAACCATCTGGCATTCCATGCAAATTCGACGCAACAGGTTGATGATATCACCGAAAAGTTAAAAGTGAAGGGAGTAGGGATCCTCTATCAAGATAAGCATCCTTATGCTGGCGGCGATTCTCATTACGCTGTTTATTTCGAAGACCCGGATCGGATTAAAGTAGAATTAGTTGCACCGTAAAACACTTCCCCTCTCCATTTTTTTAGAATACAATAATCATCAAAATGACGACAGAAATTGAGTGCACCCAGAGGAAACTTATGTAAACTCTGCCTTAGTGTGATTTAAATCACGAAAATCCATCCGGTTTATCAATATAATTATCGGTAACAGGGGAAAATTACTAGTGGATGGTGAAGAAATTGGAATATAATTTTAAATCACTTTATAGCGCAATAGGCGGACAAGAAACGATTGATAAATTAGTCAATGCTTTTTATCCGCGTGTATATGATGATCCTGAGCTGGCCCCATTATTTGAAGGGGATATGGACGAGATAAAGCGGAAGCAGCGGATGTTCCTGCCGCAATTTTTAGGAGGCCCGGCCCTTTACAGCCAAGAATTCGGACCGCCGGCCATGAGGGAGCGGCATCTGCCGTTCGAAGTGACGCCGAGAAGAGCACAGTGCTGGCTTCGCTGCATGAGAGAGGCCTTCGCGGAAATTGGCCTCGACCAAAATCCGGCGGGACTTGCCTTTTATGACCGTTTGACCCAAGTAGCTGGAATTATGGTGAATACAGCGGATAGCGAATAAAATAACAAAAATCCTCATCCAGCTTTTATTGGATGAGGATTTTTTCAGTTTTGCTGCATCTTTATGTTATAGTGTGTTTGTTTACAGTGAGGAGGTAAGCAAAGTGAAGACCAATGACCAATGGTGGAAAAAGAGTGTAGTATACCAGATTTACCCCCGTAGCTTCAAGGATTCGAATGGAGACGGAATCGGTGATATCCAAGGTATTATTGAGAAACTGGATTATTTGAAATTATTAGGAGTTGACGTGATTTGGCTTAGTCCAATTTACGATTCGCCGAATGATGATAATGGCTATGATATCCGTAACTACCAAGCCATTATGAACGAGTTTGGGACAATGGCTGATTTTGACCGGATGTTAGCAGAGTTGCATAAACGTGAAATGAGACTCGTCATGGATTTAGTGGTGAACCATACTTCTGATGAACATGAGTGGTTTGTTCAGTCGAAAAAATCAAAAGACAATCCATATCGCGACTATTATTTTTGGCGTAAAGGAAAAGACGGAAAAGAACCGAATAATTGGGGTTCTGTGTTCAGCGGCTCGGCGTGGCAATATGACGAAACAACCAATGAATACTTTTTACATTTATTTTCAAAAAAACAGCCTGACCTCAACTGGGAAAATCCGAAGCTCCGGGAAGAAGTGTACCAGATGATGAAGTTCTGGCTCGATAAAGGAATTGACGGTTTCCGGATGGATGTCATTAATATGATATCGAAGCAGGCGGACCTGCCGGACGGCGAGCAGAGCGTTGGTCAATTATATGGCGATGGCGGGCAATACTATATGAATGGACCGAGAATCCATGAATTTTTACAAGAAATGAACCATGAGGTTTTGTCTAACTACCCCATCATGACCGTTGGCGAAATGCCAGGTGCGACCCCAGAGGATGCTAAAAAATACACGGACCCTGACCGGAAAGAAGTCAACATGATTTTTACGTTTGAGCATATGGACTTAGACAGTGCTCCGGGCGGAAAATGGAATTTAAAACCGTTGAATTTAGTCGATTTGAAGGAAAATCTTACGAAGTGGCAGACGGCGTTACATAACAAAGGCTGGAATAGCCTGTATTGGAATAATCATGACCAGCCGCGGATTGTTTCCCGATTTGGTAATGATGGTGAGTACCGAGTGGAATCGGCGAAAATGTTAGCATCGTGCCTTCATTTTATGCAAGGGACACCATATATTTATCAAGGGGAAGAAATCGGAATGACCAATGTTAAGTTTGAATCCCTTGAAGATTATCGCGATATCGAAACCATTAATATGTATAACGAAAGAAAAGCGTTAGGCTATCCGCATGAGGAAATCATGGCTTCGATTTATGTAAAAGGCCGAGACAATGCTAGAACGCCGATGCAATGGGATGATTCCGAACATGGCGGCTTCACGTCTGGAACCCCGTGGATCAAGGTCAACCCTAGATACAAAGAAATTAATGTAAAAAATGCATTGGCGGATTCGGAATCCATCTTTTATTTTTATCAAAAATTGATTGCTCTTAGAAAAGAAATGGATATTGTTATAGAAGGTGATTTTCAATTGCTGCTAAAGGATCATCCTAAATTGTTTGCCTACGAACGAAAGTGGAGCGATGAAGTCCTCCTTGTACTGTGCAATTTTAGTGAAGATGAAGTAATCATTGAGGATGCTGAGCTTAGAATAAAGCTAGCTGAATATAACGTTGTCCTTGCGAACTATGAAGCAGGCAGTCAAAGCAATCTCCGTCCATACGAGTCCATTGTGTTAAAAAATAACTAAAAACTAAGCAAAAAGGACAAGGATGCTCAATAGGAGCTCCCTGTCCTTTTTGTTAATATACCAAAATAGCAAAGCCATATCCTTGTAATTGAATCGTCAACTCAGGACCAGAAAACGCTATCTCTTCATTCTCCCACAGGTTTTTGACGGCTTTACCGTTTAAATCAAATGGAACCGTATATGCAGCCGCTTCACTGTTTGTATTCAAAATAACGCAAATTGTTTGCTTACCATTGGACTTGGTGTAGGCCAGACATGTATCATGCTCCCCAGGTGAAATGAAGCTTAGCTCACCATCATTCGCTAATAATGGATTTTCACCTCGTAACCGAATTAATTTTTGAATATGGCTAAGCAACTCCTGATTTTGTTTGTCAGGGTCCCACTCCATGCATTTGCGGCAGCCAGGATCCATGCTGCCAGTCATCGCAATTTCATCACCATAATAAATACATGGTGTTCCGATAAAGGTCAGAAGCAGGGTGAAAATCTGCTTTACCCGTGCCAAATCCTCGCCGCATTCTGTCAAGATTCTTGCTGTATCATGGCTGCCAACAAGGTTAAAGGCAACTTCATTAACATTCTTAGGATACATATGAATCACATTTGTCATATTTTCAACAAATTCCTTTGCTGTAATCGTTTGCTTGGCAAACAGGTTGAGGATATTCATTGTAAACGGATAATTCATGACCGCATCAAATTGGTCACCACGCAGCCATGGCATTGAATCGTGCCAAACTTCTCCGAGGATATACAGTTCAGGTTTAATCGCCTTTACTTCACGGCGAAATTCACGCCAAAATGCATGATCGACTTCATTAGCCACATCGAGACGCCAGCCGTCAATGTCAAACTCCCTAACCCAGTAGCGGCCGACCTCAAGCAAATATTCCTTTACTTCAGGATTCTCCGTATTTAATTTTGGCATAAACGGTGTAAAGGCAAAGGTATCATAATTAGGACGCGGCTCGGTAACTAATGGAAACTCATGAACATGGAACCAATTTTTATATGCGGAATTTTCCCCGTTTTTCAGCACATCCTGAAACTGAGGGAAATAGAAGCCGCTATGGTTAAACACGGCATCAAGCATTACCTTTATGTCATTTTTATGACAGGCATCGATAAATTCTTTAAGAACTTCCTTGGTTCCAAATTGCGGGTCCAGCTCTAGATAATCAATCGTATCGTATTTATGGTTGGAATAGGCTTTAAAGATTGGAGTAAAGTAAATGCCGCTAATTCCTAAATCCTTCAAGTAAGGTATCTTTTGCTGGATTCCCTCGATATCACCACCGAAAAAATTTGTCGGAGTCGGTTCCTCACTACCCCAAGGAAGTACCTCATCAGGATCGATGTCTTTATTTCCGTTTGCAAAGCGCTCAGGGAAGATTTGGTACCATACCGTATTTTTTACCCATTCGGGAGCCTGGAAAATGTCTGCCTTGTTCATAAATGGAAAACAGAAGTAATAAGCGGTATCGTCAACTGGAGGCTCAGAGTAAAAGCCTTTTTCTGTAAAACAAACGGTTTCTGTTCCATCATTTAAGAGAAAACCATACCGTAATCTTTTAAAAGGGGGGATTACTGAAGCAAACCAATAGTCAAAATATTGATCAGAACCGCTTTTTTTCATAGGTATGGAGTCGGTTTTCCAATGTTTCCGTTCCCAATTATAGGGGTCGCCATGGATAAGAGTTACCTTTTTAATATCTATCTTTTTAGTGCGAAGTTGAATATGTAATTCACCATTTGTGCAAACGTATGCGTAATTGTCTTTTGGTCGATGATAGATGGCTTCTTTAAACAAGCTAGTCAACTCTCTTTCTTAAAACATTATATTTAAGGCTATTTTACTAAAAAATAAGTAGAAATGATATAAATTTAAATCAAAGCTAGCATTTCCATTTCATCTGGATAATAAAATTATTTTACAAAAAATAGTTGTAAAATTAAATATAGGTATTATAATGAAAGTAAGTTGTGCAACCGATTTCGCAAATGTAAGCGCTATGCTGAAAGAAAGGTTTTGCGGTGCGGGCAGAACTACAAATCATTCCTACATTTAACAGGAGGGGAAAAAATGAAAAAAGCACTAGCAATCTTTATGATGGCTGTCTTGATGCTTGGTGTTCTGTCTGCATGTGGTCCAAAGCGGGATACTACAGACAAGACAGACACTGGCAAAAAGGAAGAAACAGTAGCAAAACCGGATAAACTTGTTGTATGGGAAGATAAAGACAAATCTGGCTGGCTTAAAAAAGTAGCGGCTGATTTTGAAAAAGAAAATGGCATTAAAATTGAATTCAAAGAAGTAGAAATGGCTACAAAAATGCGTGATCAATTACGCCTTGACGGTCCTGCCGGGACAGGCCCAGATGTTGTAACCTTACCGCATGACCAAGTAGGGCAAGTTGCAACAGAAGGTCTTATTGCTGAGCTCAAAGTCGACAAAAAGGTTACTGATCAATTTTCACAACCTTCGATTGATGCAGAAACGTACGATGGTAAATTATACGGACTTCCAAAAGCTTCAGAAACACCAGTTTTTATTTATAATAAAGATTTAATGCCTGAAGCTCCAAAGACAATGGATGATGTTTATAAATTTGCCAAAGATTTCACTAAGGGTGAAAAATATGGTTTCCTAGCACTTTGGGATAACTTCTATTTCGCTCACGGTGTTATTGGCGGTATGGGCGGTTATGTTTTTAAGAACAATGATCCGAAAGATATTGGCTTAAATAATGAGGGTGCTGTCAAAGGTACTGAATATATTCAAAAATGGTATACAGAGGGATTATTCCCTAAAGGGATCATTGGTGAAAATGGCGGGTCTGCTCTAGATGGTCTCTTCACAGAAGGGAAAGTGGCTTCTGTTATGAACGGACCATGGGCATTTAAACCATATACAGATGCAGGCATTAAAATTGGAGTTACTGCACTTCCAACACTTCCAAACGGTGACCATGTAAAAACATTCATGGGCGTTAAAGGCTGGCATGTATCTGCTTATTCTAAGAATCAAGAATGGGCAACCAAATTCGTTGAGTTTATTACAAATGATGAAAACTCTAAATATCGTTTCGAACAAACAGCTGAAGTTCCAACAAACGTAGCATTACTTGATGACCCAGCAATTAAAGATAATGAAGGGGCAAAAGCAGTAGCTGAGCAATCACAATATGCTGTGCCAATGCCAAACATCCCTGAAATGGGCCAGGTTTGGGATCCGATGGCTAAATCGCTTCAAACGGTTGTAACTGGAAAATCAGCACCGAAAGCAGCTCTTGATTCGGCAGTAGAACAAATCAAAGCAAATATTGCTTCTACTAAATAGTTCCATGTCGGCAGTACCTCACCTCCATGAGGTACTGCTCTCTATTCACGTTATATTAGCTGTTTTATGAGGGAAAAATAATTTTTTCTTGATAAAGCATCTAAGCTTAGATGTACGTGCTAGCACCAGCTAGTTAAAAGAATTCTTTATTTAAAAGAAAGGGGAGTGTAGGATGTCGAGTGTAGTATCCTATCCAACCAGCCACCGTAAGAAAGCATTGATTCTATCCATTATCCCTGGGATAGGTCAACTGTATAACAAGCAAATTTTAAAGGGAGTCTCCTTTCTCGTCTTAAGTGCAGCTTTTATTTATGTATTTATGGATTTAATAAACATCGGTTTATGGGGATTAGTTACATTAGGAGAAATTCCATTCGAGGATCATTCAATTTTCCTTTTAGTGTATGGGATTTTGGCTATCATTGTCCTTGTGTTTGGAATTGGGTTTTACGTGTTTAACTTACGTGATGCCTATAAAGTGGGGAAAAAACGTGATAGCCATGAACCCGTCAGCACCGTTAAAGAACAGTACCGAAACCTTGTTGATAACGGTTTTCCCTATTTAATCATGTCACCTGGATTCTTACTATTAGTGTTTGTCGTTATTTTTCCGATTATTTTCGTTATTTTACTTGGGTTTACAAACTATGATCTTTACCATACTCCGCCGGCAAAACTGGTTGATTGGGTTGGTTTTAAAAACTTTGTAGATATTTTTAAAGTGGACATGTGGAGGAACACCTTTTTTGCGGTACTCGCTTGGACACTTGTCTGGACATTTGTTGCGACAACTTTCCAGGTGGCCCTGGGAATTTTCCTTGCGATTATTGTCAATCAGAAGGATGTAAAAGGAAAAGCAATAATGCGGACTGTGTTTATTTTACCTTGGGCTGTACCGGCATTCGTCTCCATTCTAGTATTTGCGGGGATGTTTAATGAATCCTTTGGTGCGATTAATAGAGATATCCTAGGTTTCTTTGGGATTGAAGGCCTGCCTTGGATGACCGAACCTATTTTTACGAGAATTGCGTTAATCTGTATTCAAACTTGGCTAGGGTTCCCGTTCATCTTTGCGATGACAACCGGTGTCCTACAATCGATTCCGGCAGATTTGTATGAAGCTGCCACTGTTGATGGTGCATCCACCTTTCAAAAGTTTAAAAACATTACCTTACCATTGGTCTTATTTGCAACAGCACCAGTGCTCATTACGCAATACACATTCAACTTCAATAACTTTAGTATCATTTACTTATTTAATGGCGGCGGCCCGGCAGTAACTGGGCAGAACGCCGGTGGTACAGATATCCTTATTTCATGGATTTACCGTCTAACGATGACTTCGGCGCAATATTCAAAGGCTGCAACATTGACGATGCTCTTATCTGTGATTGTTATCACCGTGGCGATTTGGCAATTTAAAAGAACAAAATCATTCCAAGAAGAGGATATGATGTAATATGAGTACGAAAAGACAGAAAATCACCAGACTTACCCTGACCTATCTAGTCGTATTGATTATGTTTGTGATTATTTTATATCCGTTGGCCTGGATTATCGGGTCATCGTTTAACCCTGGGCAAAGCTTATCGGGGTCAAGTATTATTCCGAAAAACGCGACACTTGCCCATTACCAGCATCTGTTTGATACAAGTAAAAGTAATTATCTTTTTTGGTACATCAACTCGTTAAAAGTAAGTATTTTAACGATGGTATTTACCGTTATTCTAGTCAGTTTAACAGCCTATTCTTTCTCCCGCTATCGCTTTGTGGGACGGAAAAATGGCTTAATGACCTTTTTGATTTTGCAAATGATTCCAAACTTCGCAGCACTTATCGCCATCTACATTTTAGCGACCCTTACACATTTAATTGATACTCATTTAGGTCTCATTTGTGTTTATGTTGGCGGTCAGATTCCAATGAATACATGGCTGATGAAGGGGTATCTCGATACCATTCCGAAGGAGCTTGATGAGTCAGCAAAGATTGATGGTGCCGGACATTTACGAATCTTTTTTCAAATTGTTATGCCGCTGGCTAAACCAATTATTGCCGTTGTGGCGCTGTTCGCATTTATTGGCCCATTTGCTGATTTTATTATTGCGAGCATATTGCTCCGGACCGAAAAAAATTATACATTAGCAGTGGGTCTATATGAAATGGTCGCTAAACAATTTGGCGCTGAATTCACGACATTTGCTGCCGGGGCCGTTCTAATTGCTGTTCCGATTGCGATTCTCTTCTTGTCATTCCAGCGATTCTTCGTATCTGGATTAACAGCAGGAGGAACGAAAGGTTAATATTGATAAATTGAATTACACCCTTTGAGAGGGGAAAAAATATGAACGTTACGATTAAGGATGTAGCTAGCTTAGCAAATGTTGCTCCATCAACAGTTTCAAGGGTTATTGCCGATAGTCCACGAATTAGTGAAGCCACAAAGCAAAAGGTAAAACAGGCAATGGAGCAGCTCGGCTACCATCCCAACTTAAATGCAAGAAATTTGGCGAGCCAATCAACGCAGGCAATAGGACTAGTGATGCCAAGCTCGAAGGACGTTGGGTTTCAAAATCCCTTTTTTCCTACTGTATTGCAGGGAATCAGTGAAGGGGCACAAGAGAAAAATTATGCCTTGCATATGACGACAGGGAAATCGGAAGAGGAAATTCTTCATGCCGTCGTTCAAATGGTGCAGGGAAAACGGGTCGACGGGATTGTCTTACTTTCTTCAAAAGTTGAGGACCAGGTCATCTCTTATTTAATAGAAAGAAGTTTTCCGTTTGTTTTGATTGGAAAACCATATAAAGATATCGAAGAAATTACTCACGTAGATAATGATAATATTCGCGCGATGAAAGAGGCTACTGCCTATTTAATCGGACTAGGTCACAAGCAAATTGGCTTTATCGGCGGAAGTCTTGAATTAATTGTAACGTCTGACCGTCAGGATGGTTATAAAAAGGCATTAGCGGAGGCAGGTATTGAGGCAAGAAGCGAATATATTATTCATCAGAAATTTTTAAGGGAGGGCGGACAGCAGGCAGTTCGGGAGTTAATGCAGCTCGAACATCCGCCGACAGCCCTTGTGGTAGCAGATGATTTTATGGCGCTTGGTGTTCTGAATACTCTGGATGAATTAGGAATTAGAGTTCCAGACGATATCTCGATTGTCGGCTTTAATAATGTTCTGCTTGCCGAAATGTCGAGACCGCCGTTGACTTCCGTTGATATTAATATCTTTGAACTTGGCTATCAAGCATCTAAAAACTTAATACAAATGATTGAAAACAGCAATGAACCGACAAAGCGCCTGATTATCTCGCATCGTTTGGTTGAGCGCTTATCATGCAGTCAGCCAAGTGTAGAGAAATCAGACAAAAGTAACGATTAGTGAGGAATTTAACATGAATAAATTATGGTGGAAAGAAGCAGTTGCATATCAAGTTTATCCCCGCAGTTTTATGGATTCCAATGGGGATGGAATTGGTGATATAAAGGGAATCATAGCTAAACTAGATTATTTAAAAGAACTAGGGATTGATGTGATTTGGGTCAGTCCAATGTATCAATCTCCGAATGACGATAATGGCTATGATATTAGTGATTATCAGGAGATTATGGCTGAGTTTGGAACAATGGCCGATTTTGATCTTCTATTAAAAGAAACACACCAACGCGGGATGAAGTTAATCCTCGATTTAGTCATCAATCATACAAGTGATGAGCATCCTTGGTTTATCGAATCCCGCACTTCGAAAGACAATCCGAAACGGGATTGGTATATTTGGAGAGATGGTAAGGACGGGAAAGAGCCGAATAACTGGGAAAGTATTTTCGGCGGTTCTGCATGGAAATACGACAAACAAACCGGACAGTATTTCATGCATATTTTTTCTAAAAAGCAGCCTGACCTCAATTGGGAAAATGGAGAGGTTCGGAAGGCGCTTTATGGAATGGTTAATTGGTGGCTTGATAAAGGCATAGACGGCTTCCGTGTTGATGCCATCAGCCATATTAAGAAGGAGCCAGGCCTTCTGGATATGCCAAATCCTGAGGGGCTGCCGTATGTATCATGCTTTGAAAAAATGATGAACGTCGAAGGAATTCATCCATTTTTACATGAGTTAAAGGAAGAAACATTTGCTAAATATGACATCATGACCGTTGGTGAAGCGAACGGAGTAACGGTTGATAATGTCGTTGATGTTGAGCAGTGGGTAGGTGAAAACCAAGGGAAATTCAACATGGTTTTTCAATTTGAGCATCTAAACCTTTGGGATGCAGAAACAAAAAAGGAACTTGATATCATCGAGTTAAAGAATGTACTATCCCGCTGGCAAAAAGGCTTAGAGGGAAAGGGATGGAATGCGCTTTTCATTGAAAACCATGACAAAGCACGTGTCGTCTCCACATGGGGAAATGATCAGGAATACTGGCGTGAAAGTGCGACGGCGTTTGCTGCAATGTACTTTCTTATGCAGGGGACACCATTTATTTATCAAGGTCAGGAAATTGGGATGACCAATGTCCAGTATGAATCAATTGAAGATTATGATGATGTTTCGGCAAAAAATATGTATCATTTAAAACGAGCGGACGGGGTTCCCCACGAGGAAATTATGGCAATCATCTGGGCGTCAGGCCGTGATAATTCCCGGACACCAATGCAGTGGTCAGATGAAGAAAATGCTGGTTTTAGCAATGGAACACCATGGTTGAAGGTGAATCCGAACTACAAGAAAATCAATGTAGAAGCCCAGCAAAATGATGCTGATTCCATCTTGAATTTTTATAAAAAAATGATTCGCTTGAAAAAGTCGAATGCCGTGTTTACTTACGGTATTTATGAATTGCTGCTTAAAGAGGATCCACAAATATATGCCTATACCCGGACTTCGACTGAGGAAAAGGTAATCGTAATCACAAACCTTTCCGTAGAACCGGCAGAGATTACAGGTGTTTCCTTGGACTATCAAAATTTGCTGTTAAATAACTATGAGGTTTCTGAGCATGAACCACTTCGACAGTTAACACTAAAACCGTATGAGACAAGAGTATATCGTGTTTAAATTTGGCTTTTTTCGTAAACATAAATATATTAATTGGGGATACCAAAGTACTGATGGTATCCCCTCTTTTTTTAGCAAAGTATTAACTTGGGTTTCGAAAGCAATTATGCTTTGCACAGCTAAGTGGTCAAATCTACACGTCTGTAAGCACCAGGGGCTACACCGTACTTCTTTCTAAAGACCCTGTGAAAATAAGGATAGGTACCAAAGCCACAGTCTTCGGCAATATGTTCAAGGGTCATTGTGGTATATTTCATCCGCTCGATTGCCGCGGAAAGCCGTACTTCTAGGGCATATTCTATCATCGTTTTCCCGACACTGCTTTTGAATAAATGAACGGATCGGGAAACACTAAGCCCAGCATAGCGCGCAACATCCTCTAATTTAAATGCCGTCGTAGCATGCTCTTCAATATATCGCATCATCCGTGTCACCGAATACGGATGACTGAAGGAGGGGCCGGTTTCGCTGACGGCACGTTCTAAAGTTATACAGAGAGCTCGCAGCAAATAGCCGGTAAGCTCTTCATTTTGACTGGGCTCTGGACGGCGTTTTTCGATCATGATATGACGCCATAAGGCTAGCAGCTTTTCATCAAGATCGATGCGGGAGACATCCGGCTTAGTGGAACGGTTCCACCATTGGTCTACCCAATTGCCTTCACAGACTAGGTGATAGTCCCCACTGTTTTGCCCCTCTTTAACGAGAAGTTCATAGTGATCCCCTGGTTTAATTAGAAGTAGATCGCCTTTCTCGAGGTTCATTTTTCTTCCCTTTACCACCACTTCACAATGCCCTTCTGTTTGCAAGCGGAATAGATACAAGGGGTATCCTGTTTTATGTTGAGAATGATATCCGTTTGTGTGATAAGAATAACCGCAATAGAATAGGTTCGTCGTCATAAGTTCCCTCAAAAATAATAAAATTCAAAAATAGCAAAATAGTAGATGTATTGATTATATCATCTATATTTATTTGCAGATACACAATATAAGATGGAAACAAATAAGTAATGTTCAATTTTTTCCACATTACGCGTCAATGGAAGCTTTTCATAAATTTCTTATTCTCTAAAACAAAAGTTAAAGAAATCTATTAAAAGGAGTGGTTTGTTTTATGTTGAGAGTAACTGTATGGAATGAAAACCGTCACGAACAAAAAAATCCGGTTGTCAGGGATATATACCCAAGAGGCATCCATGGAGCAATCGCTGAATTCCTTCAATCAGAAGGGATTCATACTAGAACAGCTACTCTAGATGAGCCGGATCACGGTTTAACGGACGAGGTACTCGCCAATACAGATGTATTAGTTTGGTGGGGGCATCTTGCACATGGTGAAGTTACCGATGAAATTGTGCAAAAGGTCCAGCAGTGTGTTCTTGATGGAATGGGGTTAATTGTTCTTCACTCCGGGCATTTCTCGAAAATTTTTAAAACGTTAATGGGAACAAGCTGTGATTTAAAATGGCGGGAAGCGGATGAAAAAGAGCGTCTTTGGGTTGTAAGCCCAAGCCACCTGATTACAGAAGGAATCACTGAATATATTGAATTAGATAAAGAAGAAATGTATGGCGAGCATTTTGATATCCCTCAGCCTGATGAGCTTATTTTTACAAGCTGGTTTGAAGGCGGCGAAGTATTCCGCAGCGGAATCACATACAATCGCGGGAATGGAAAAGTGTTTTATTTTAGACCAGGACATGAAACGTATCCGACCTATCATAATAAACAAATTCAGCGCGTCATTATCAATGCGGTGAAATGGGCACAGCCTGTCAAGCGTGAGCGTCCAGTCTATGGAAACGCGAAACCGCTAGAAGAAATCAAAGGGGGACAAATATAATGGAAAAGCTAAGAGTCGGAGTAATTGGATGCGGCAGTATTGCCCAGCACCGCCATTTACCAGAATATAAAGCAAATAAACAAGTGGAGCTTGTGGCAGTTTGTGATATTAACGAAGAACGTTCAATAGAAGTAGCCAAAAAATTCGATGCCGTGGCATATACAAGCTATGAAGAATTATTGAAAAATGGTGGAGTGGACGCAGTAAGTGTTTGTACTCCAAACTATCTTCATGCCCCAATCTCAATAACTGCATTAAATGCTGGTGTTCATGTTCTTTGTGAAAAACCGATGGCAACCTCTAAGCAAGAAGCAGAAGCGATGATTTCAGCAGCAAAAGAGAGCGGAAAAAAGTTAATGATCGCCCATAATCAGCGCTTCGTCCCTTCTCACCAAAAGGCATGTCAGTTAATTGCTAGCGGCGAAATCGGTAAAATTTATAGTTTCCGTACGGCATTCGGACATGGCGGCCCAGAAGGTTGGAGTGTTGAAGGAAAAGAGGGCTGGTTTTTCCAAAAAGAAAAAGCATTCGTTGGGGCGATGGGCGATCTAGGTGTTCACAAGACGGATTTGCTGCGGTATGTGTTAGGGGAAGAAATTGTCGAAGTAGGTTCCTTTGTGGAAACGAGCGCAAAGGATTTCGCTAATGTAGATGACAATGCCGTTTGTGTTTTAAAAACAGAAAGTGGGATTATCGGAACACTTGCTGCAAGCTGGGCTTATGTAAGCAAAGAAGATAACTCGACGATTATTTATGGCGAAAAAGCGATTCTTCGTTTAGAGGATGATCCGGTTAATTCCCTTGTTGTTCAATATGCGAACGGGGAAGTGGTGAATTATCAGCTTGGAAAAATCCAGTCTAATGATGAGGGCGGACAAAATAATTCCCACGTGATCGGGAAGTTTGTGGATTCGGTTCTTAATGACCAAGAGCCGCCAGTACCTGGTGAGGAAGGAATGAAATCATTATTGGTTATTTTGGCAGCGCTTGAGTCAAATGAAACAAAACAAATTGTGAGAGTGAAAGCATGATAAAACTTCGCATCGGAATTATTGGGGTTGGCGGCATTGCCCAAGGCCGTCATATCCCTGCATTTCTTCAGCTTCGTGACATATGTGAAATAACTTCCCTAAGTGATGTGAATATCGACCGAGCAAAAGAGATAGCCGAAAAATATAACATCCCTCATATCTTTGCTGATTACCGTGATCTCTTTTCAGAAGTGGATGCTGTTTGTATTTGTACACCAAATAAATTCCATGCCGAGATTACGGTTGCTGCCTTTGAAGCTGGAGTCCATGTTTTGTGTGAAAAGCCGATGGCTCTAAGTGCAAAGGAATGCGAGGCCATGATCGCCGCGGCCCAAAAAGCGGATAAAGTACTGGCGATTGCTTACCACTACCGTTTTATGAAGGAAGCTGTGGCGGCTAAGAAAGCGATGGATGAAGTAGGGACTCCGCTGGTGGTGAGAGTCCAAGCCTTGAGACGCCGCAAAGTACCAGGATGGGGCGTTTTTACCAATAAAAACCTTCAAGGCGGCGGCAGCCTGATTGATTATGGCTGTCATCTTCTCGATTTAGCCCTTTGGCTGATGGGAAATCCGAAACATATTGCAGTGTCAGGCACCATGTATAACAGGTTAAGTAAAATACCTAATCAAGTGAACCAATGGGGTTCGTTTGATCACGAATCGTTTAATGTCGATGATCATGTCACAGCTTATCTCAAATTTGAAAATGGGGCTTCGGTGTTGTTCGAAACCTCTTGGGCGGCGAATATCAAAGACGATCAAGAGCATTTAAGCATTTCCGGTGTGGACGGCGGTTTAAGTGTTTTTCCGTTTGAGCTATACATGACAAAGAACGGAATGCTGTTAAATAGTGAGGCTACTTGGATTCCAGGCGAGGAAAATCCAGGACTGCCGCAGGCGAAGAATTTTATCGATGCATGTCTAGGATTGGAAGAGCTGGTTGTAAAACCTGAGGAAGCACTTCAAGTTTCACAAATTATTGACCAGATATATGAGAATGGAGGAACTACTTTATGAAACTAGGTGTATTTACCGTTTTATTTGCTGAAAAATCATTCGAAGAAATGCTGGATACTGTAAAGGAAGCTGGTCTAAATGCGGTGGAAATCGGAACCGGGTGTTATCCTGGAAATAACCATTGTGATTTAGATGGATTACTAGAAAGTGAAAAAGCGCGCAGGGAGTATATCCGAAAAGTCGAGGACCGTGGGCTGATGATTAGCGCATTCAGCTGCCACGGTAACCCGATCTCTCCTGAAAAAGAATTTGCAAATCAGTCTCATGAAACTCTTTTAAAAACGATTAAACTTGCTTCACTATTAGGTGTTCCAGTTGTCAACTGTTTTTCAGGTACGGCGGGTGATCATGAAGGAGCGAAATTTCCTAATTGGCCGGTTACACCATGGCCGAATGAATATGGTGACGTGTTAAAGTGGCAATGGGAAGAGAAATTGATTCCATATTGGAAAGAAGTTGGCCAATATGCAAAAGATCATAATGTGAAAATTGGTCTTGAGCTTCATGGCGGCTTTTTAGTACATACACCATATACGATGTTAAAACTACGTGAGGAAACCTGTGATGCCATCGGCGCTAACTTAGATCCAAGTCATTTATGGTGGCAGGGAATTGACCCTGTTGCCGCGATTAAAATTTTAGCAAAAGAAAATGCGATCCACCATTTCCATGCAAAAGACACATCCATTGATCAGGAAAATGTGAATATGTATGGTTTAACTGATATGCAGCCATATGGGGAAGTGCGTTCGCGGGCCTGGTCCTTCCGTTCGGTTGGCTGCGGCCATAGTTTAAAAGAATGGTCTGACATGATGAGCGCACTTCGAACCTATGGTTACGATTATATAGTCAGCATTGAGCATGAGGACCCAATTATGTCGATTGACGAAGGATTTAAACGTGCGGTCGCAAATTTAAAATCTGTCTTAATTGAAGAACCCGTTTCGCAGATGTGGTGGGTGTAAGGGAAAATTAAGAGTTCCTCTTATTTGCCGAAAAAAAGACGATTCGGGCTTCCGAATCGTCTTTTTGTTTGGTCGTTATGCTGCTGCTTTAGGTTTTTTATGACCGACATGTTTTTTGCCAATGTTTCTGATGTAAGGAACGATCCATCTGTCTAAACCAATTCTTCCTGCATTATAACCAGCTGTTAAGATGATAAAGCCTAAGAAAATGTCTGTAGGGTTGTGAGATACAGTACCTGCTAGGAAGAAGCTAAAGTTCATCACTAAGCCAAAGAACATAGCCGCTGTCGTTAGACAGCCTAAGAGTAAACCTAAGCCAATTAATAGTTCACCCCAAGGGACGATGAAGTTAAAGATATCAACATTCGGTAGTGCAAAGTTTTTTAAGAATTCCACATACCAGCCGTAGACTACTGCGCCGTCTGGTCCTTTAACAGGGTTAGCCGTTACTCCCTTTAAGAATCCTGCAGCGTCAAAGCCTCCTGTTATTTTGTGTAAACCAGCTGTGAACCAAGAATATCCGAGGTATAAACGAATGACTGTTAGGATGACTGCTGAAATTTTATTCTCTCTTAATAATTTGTTAAACATGTTCCATTCCGCCTTTCCTTTTTTTATTTGTTTCTTTCTACTTCCAATATATTGGATTTCCACATAAAAAACATGGCAATAGTGATAAGTTCAAAGTTTGTTCGAAACTTTTTGACAAAATAATGAACAGCTCCCAAAAATCCTCTATATCAGGTGGGATATTCCACTGATAAAAACCAACAAGTCCTACATCCACAATATATGGGTAGGTGTGTAATCACTTCTAATTTTATAAAACTATTATTGTTAAATAAGTGAATTTTTGTTACTTTAAAGATGACTCATACTTTTTATGGCGTAGGGAGAAAACAAACATGGGAACCCGCAAAAAAGTAAATGAAAGACTTCTTTGGTTGCTAATATTTTGTTTGCTATGCAGTGTAGTGCTACTAGATGTGGTTATATCAAGCTTTTTTCCATCGATTACGTTCATTAAGTATATTTCCCTAATCATTCTTATCGGAACGCTACCTTATCTTATTCGCACTTTAAACAAGGAGCGAGAAATAAGTGAAGAGCATCGGGAAAATAAACTTAAATTGAAAAATATTTTTGATACACTAGATGTCGCCATTTGGTCGCATGATTTAAAGTCAGATAAGTTGTTAATTACTCCAGGGATTGAAAAGTTATATGGCTATTCATATAAGGATTTTTATAACGATTTTGACCTCTGGAAAAAAGTGATCTATCCAGATGATTTATATATAGTTCAAGCTAGAGAAAAAAAATTCGCTGCTGGGGAAACGGTCACAAGTGAATACCGGATCATTCGTCCCGATGGGGAAGTGCGCTGGATTCAGGACAGGGGGTTTCCAACGTTAGATAAACGGGGAAATTTTGTTGATTTTAATAGTGTCTTGTTTGATATTACCGATCGCAAGGAAAGTGAAGACCGCTATCGCAGCTTAGTAGAAATGTCCCCAGACATCATCGCCGTCGTAGGCAGCAAAAAAGTAGAATATATGAATGAAGCCGGCTGGAAATTAGTGGGGGCAACCAGCCCTGATGAAGTCATTGGCGAGTCTGCATTGAAATTTGCTTCTTCGCAAATTATTGAGACGATAAAAAGTAAAGTTGGTCGAATGGATAATCGTGAACCAGAAAGAGTAAGATTTGAATTTCAGGCAAAACGGCTTGATGGAGAGACGATTGATGTGGAAATGGCCGCTACGTCCATATTTTATGAGGGCAGGTTTGCCGTTCAAGTAGTCGGCAGGGACATTACCGAGCGCAAGAAAACAGAGAAAACGATTCAAAATATGGCCTACTTTGATTCATTGACAGGCTTGCCAAATCGCAATAGGTTTAGACACCACTTGAACGAAGCATTAAAACAACAAGCTGACCAAATGCTCGCTGTCTTATTTTTAGACTTGGATCGTTTTAAGATTATTAACGATACAAAAGGTCATTCAGTTGGGGATGTCGTTCTCCAAAAGGTTGCGAATAGATTGGAATTGGCAGTTCAAACTGGAGGGTTTGTCTCTAGACAGGGCGGAGATGAATTTATTATTTTGCTCGAGGACATCGACAAAGAGAAAACAACCAAGCTAGCCAAGCAGATTCTGAATGAATTCTCTTATCCATTAGAAGTAAATAATCAGGAGTTTTACGTCACTCCAAGTATTGGAATCAGCATTTTCCCTATTGATGGGATGGATGAGGAAACGTTAATAAAAAATGCCGATACTGCGATGTACCAAGCAAAAGAAAGAGGAAATAGCTTTTGTTTCTATTCCTCGAATTTGAATGGGATATCGATTCGGAAAATGGAGCTGGAAAACGGCTTAAGAAAAGCGTTGGAGCAGAACCAGCTGATGCTTTATTATCAGCCGCAGGTGTGCTTGGCAACAGGGAAATTAGTGGGGATAGAAGCATTAATTCGTTGGCAGCATCCTGAACTTGGCTTTATTGCCCCTTCTGAATTTATCCCGCTGGCAGAGGAAACTGGGTTGATTGTTCCAATTGGTAAATGGGTTTTGCAGGAAGCTTGCAAACAAAGAAAAGCATGGGAGAATGCAGGATTTCATAATTTTCCAATCGCCGTTAATGTTTCAGTTCGTCAATTTGAGGATGATTACTTTGTCGAGTATATTTCCAATCTTTTAGCTGAAGTCGGACTAGAAGCAAACCACTTAGAACTGGAAATTACCGAAAGTATTATGCAGAACCTTGAGAATTCAATGATTATTTTAAATCAATTGAAAGAGCTGGGCGTCCTGCTTTCGATTGACGATTTTGGGACAGGTTATTCTTCGTTAAGTTATTTATTGCACCTCCCGATTGATAAAATCAAAATTGATAAGTCGTTTGTCGATGATATTCTTTACCATTCAAACCAGGGAATAATGGTGAAAACCATAATTGATATGGGGCTAAACCTAAACTTTGCCGTTATTGCAGAAGGAATCGAGACAGATGAACAGCTTTCCTTCTTAAAGAAAAATGACTGCAGAACTGGTCAAGGATATTTATTTAGCAGACCTATTCCAGCTGAGCAAATGGATGAGTACCTCTTCAATCGCAAAAGTGGAATCCCTATATAACCGGGATTCCACTTTTTTTTAATAATTAACGTAAAGCAAGACCCTTCACTTTTTTCCTCCGCTCCCAAGGTTTCGTGAGCCAGCGTCTCAAGGCAAAGCAGCCTCGGAGCCATTCGTCGGTACCTTGTGCAAGCCATATTCCTAACAGTCCTAAGCCATAATGAACGCCAAGCAAGTAGCTAAGCGAAACAGCGACACCCCACATCGAGATGATTCCAATTATAACGGGGAATCGAACATCGCCAGCTGACTTTAACGAACTCATCAAGACAATATTCATCGCTCTGCCCGGTTCAACAAACACAATTGCCCATAATACAGGCAAACCAATAGCAATTATCATGGGGTCCATCGTAAAGGTCTCTAAAATAGGCGAGCCGATTAAGGCGATCATAAATGATGTAACTAACGAGGCGACCATGGCAATCTTTAATGTACGAATGCCGCGCTGAAGTGCCCGGCTGAACTGGCTGCCGCCAATATAACGGGCTACTAGCAATTGCGTGCCTTGAGCAATCGCTAGTGTGAATAAATAACAGAGCATGTTAATGTTTAAAATATACACGCGCGCTGCAAGGGAAGCAGTGCCCATCGAAACGACAAAGCTTGTT
The DNA here is from genome assembly GCF_001026695.1 of Neobacillus vireti. Taxonomy (GTDB): domain Bacteria; phylum Bacillota; class Bacilli; order Bacillales; family Cytobacillaceae; genus Neobacillus; species Neobacillus vireti. The sequence goes on along the minus strand of NZ_LDNB01000010.1, from coordinate 45,008 downwards.
ATCACGAGCTGTGACAATTGATAGGATAGATTTTCACCCGCTGAAGGAATTCCAATTGCAAGCAGCTCTTTCAAATCCTCTCTTTTTGCTTTAAAAATATCACTGATTGTTAGTTTCAAAGCAAGCCTGTTGTACACGAGGTAGACGAGCGCACATACTGCATAGGCACGCGCCGCAACAATAGCCCACGAAACACCGGTTACCCCTGTAATAGGTAAGCCAAAAACTCCCGAAATAGCGATGATATTTCCACCAGCGCTGATCAGGTCCATGACCACGGTCACGACCATTGATTCCTTTGTAAACCCATGACTGCGCAGAACGGCACTTAACGCCAGTGAAATCGATTCGAAAAAGAGGGAGATACCGCAAATACGGACAAATGTAAGTCCATAATCAAATACTTTTCCTTGGATGTCGAAAAGACGTAACAACTGCTCTCCAAAGAGGAAGACGGTGATGGACACAATAATACCAACCCAAAAATTTAAACCAAATACAGAGCGGGATAACTGTCTTGCATTTTTCAGACGTCCTGCTCCAAGGTTTTGGCTGATTAATACCGTTGCGCCAATCGAAGTTACGGTGAAAACTAAAATAAATATATTTAAAAGCTGATTTGCAACTCCTACTCCTGCAGCGGCAGCGTCCGAGTAGTGACTTAACATAAATGTAGCAATGATGCCCATACCCATATGAAGAGCCAGCTCAATAAAGAGCGGCCAAGAGATACTGAAAAGGGATTGTTCTTGATACTTATTAGTCAGATTTTCCAAAGGTAATACACCTATTTTCTATTAACTTATTAAGATACCATTTTACGCTTAAATTAATAAAAAAAAAATAGAAAATAATCACCTATGAAAACAAACAGGATCATCTGCTAACCTCGTTCATACTCCCCATTTCATTGCAATGGTTAAGGAGCAGCAATTTACTGATTGGTTTTGGCCGGTATCAGTTGATAATATAAAATTCACCCCAGTAGGAGAAAACTGGGTTGTTACAGGGACTTTTAGGCCAATGGATTTAATCATCCTGTCGACCTCGGCATTTTTCCCTTGCTGGGCGGCAGTCATCATGTTATGGGCAAAAGCTAAATTGCCCAATCTGTCTAGCAAAATACTTCCTTGTTCCATTAATAATCGAAACGATTTGACTGAGCTGGCAAATATTTTTGTATCCACTGGCGGGTAAGTACGGGGTATTTGATAGTTAATCAGATATGTCGGGTAGGATGGAATATGTGGATAGTTTGAATAATGAAATGGGTGTTGATACATGTGACCACTCTCCTTCCATACGAAACTTAATCCGTTTTTGCGGCAGGCACTATACGTTATGAATTTTTATGAGTAATGGTTACTTGTCATTTTTTAATAAAAGAGGGCGCTTGGAGATGGGAATCCATGCGCCCTCTTTAAATTAATGAATTCTGATGTTGCCGCTTGAGACATCCAGCTCGATTTGATACTTACCTGAGCCGTGCGTACCTTTAATTGATTTCTTGTTTAGGTTCTTTGTTGTTAATGGGAAATCGCAGGAGACATTTCCGCTGCTCACATGCCCGTTTAAAGTGAAATCAGCCTTATCCGGTAAGTCAAGTTCGGCATTCCCGGAACTTACATCCATTTCAATGGAATCAATTAACTTATCCAGTTGAATATTAAGCCTTCCTGAGGATACTTCCGCTTTAATTGCCCCGGTATAATGCTGAATATTAAGATTGCCAGAGGCAATATCAAAAGTGCCCGTTTTCGTTATTAATGAATCGATATCCACATTCCCTGAACCGCCACCATGGTCAAATTGCTTCACGTTCAGGTTTTTGAGTTTCATGTTGCCAGATCCAATATGGACTGTTAATTCATCCAAGTTCACCGGCTTGTTTTTTGACTCCCCGGAAAAATCGATATTCCCGGAGCCTAAATCGATGGACATGTTTCGCTGATAATCTTTCGGAATGTAGATTGTCAGCTTACTCTTTTCGGAAAAGGCGCTCCAGTCAAACCAATTAAAGCCCTTGCTTTTAAGTGTAATTTTGACTGTATCTCCATCTTCCTTAACCGTTAGCATTTGTTTTCCCGTATAAACAGCTTTCAAATCTTTTCTGTCTTCAGGAATTATGGTTGTATTTCCACTCGATACATCAATCGCAAGCATCTTGGTGTTTTTTGTTATGGCAGCCTGACCATTTGTATTGTTATTGCTGCTGCCTGTGCCAAACAGATTGAAATGAACGGACTGATTAAAGACAATATATAGCCCGGTAATGACCAAAAAAAGTATCAAAATTCTTTTCACTGTTTTCCATCCCCTTTTTCAACTATCTTCTATATTTATGATAAGAAATCCTTCGTTTTTCCTCAATGAACTAGGGATTTATTTATTCCTAAGGCTTGAGACGTATTTATCTACTCTAATTTATCGATTTCCGAAATATTTATATTAAGCCCATGATTTATTTGAAAAGAAATTATGGTATTCTTTGTAATGGAGGTGTGTGGAATGACAATTAGAAGAATTACACCGAGGGATCTCCATGAAAGGATGAAAGGTGGAGATAAACTAGTCCTTCTCGATGTTCGTGCCGAAGAGAAATACCATGAATTTCATATAGAGGAAAGTCGTAACATCCCTAAGACGACTATCTTTGGACTTAAAGATGACAGAGCAGATTCTCAGCTTCCCTTACCAAAAAGCGAGGAGATCATCGTTACCTGCACAACGGGAAATTCTGCTGCTAAATGTGCAGAAATTCTCGATAACCGCGATTATCAAGTAACTGTTTTAGACGGAGGTCTTACCGCTTGGAAGGCCTATATGAGTTCACTGAAGAACTAGAGGGAGAGGCAAAACATGCTGCAAAAGTTTAATAAACAACTAGAAAACATCATGCCTCTTATTACTCCCGTTAGTGTTGTGACGGGTGTACTGCTCAGTGCTTATCTGAAGGATTTCTCCTATTTAATTCCTTGGATTTTTGCCTTTATGACCTTTGCCGGTAGTCTAAGCTCCAATTTTCATTCAATAAAAGAAGTTATGGTACATCCATTTCCAATTTTCCTAGCGATGTTGATCTTACATGCCTTGATGCCGATTTGGGCCTGGGGCATCGGGCATATCGCTTTTTCTGGTGATGCTTACACGATTACCGGGCTCATTTTGGGAATGGTCATCCCAACTGGGGTCACGAGTTTCATTTGGGTATCCATCTATAGAGGAAACATACCGCTCGTCTTATCGGTTATTTTAATTGACACCCTGCTGTCGCCAATCCTTGTGCCGATCTCGCTTTCGCTATTTATCGGCCAACAAGTGGAAATGGATTTCCTGCATATTATGAAGGGTCTCCTGGGCATGGTCGTCATCCCTTCCCTGATTGGAATGTTATTAAATCAAGTAACAAAGGGGAAAATTAATCAACAATTAGGAACTCGTCTCGCTCCTTTTTCAAAAATCAGTATCGGCTTTGTTGTCATGCTTAACGGAGCGGTTGTTGCTCCCTATTTGAAACATATAAATATGAAACTTGTAAGTATTACGATGACCGTCTTTTTTATCGCCTTAACAGGGTACTTGTTTTCCTTTTTGTTGGGTCTGTTAATGAAAAGGGATCGAGATACAGTCGTCACACTGACCTTCTCAGGTGGTATGAGAAATATCAGTGCCGGTGCTGTACTTGCCGTCTCCTTTTTTCCGGCAGCAGTTGCCGTGCCGGTAGTTGTAGGCATGCTTTTTCAACAAGTCCTGGCCTCAACAAATGGACATTTTCTCGATCGCTACTTTAGTAAAAAAATAAAAAAACAGGAATCAGTATGTTTATAGAATAAGAAGGTGTTTAAAAAATGAATGACTTAACTAAAAAAGAAAGCGGCTTTTTGTCAGGGGTGCAGGGGATCCAGTGGGCAGTCTTTATGCTCACGAATATTATCGCGGTGCCTGTTGTTGTTGGAGCGGCCTTTCATATGTCGCCAGCAGAAATTTCGACCTTTATGCAGCGGATGCTCTTGGTCTCCGGCGCTGCCACATTAATACAAGTATTTATTGGTCATCGCATGCCTGTCGTCGAAGGAGCAGCCGGAATGTGGTGGGCCATCTTTATTCTCCTTGGAACGATGTGTGCTCCAGGAGAACAAGGGCTATTGCTGCAGCAATTAGAAATGGGCCTTATCATCGCAGGGATATTTCTTGCCATCCTAGGTTTTCTGCCGATTATTGAAAAAGTCCGCAATCTATTTACTCCAATTGTGACAGGTGTTTATTTAATCCTGCTGGTTGCCCAACTAAGCGGCTCCTTTTTCAAAAGTATTCTCGGCATCACCGCAACAAGCCAGTTAAATGGGAAAATCGCTGGAATTTGTTTAATTGAAATTGTCATTATCTTATTAATTTCCTTGAAAGCAAAAGGTATTTGGAAGAGCATGGGGCCACTTATTGGGATTGTTGTCGGCTGGTCGCTGTTCCATTTCTTCGGAGTCAATCATGTAGGAAAAATTTATGAGCCGCCAAGCTGGTTTGCAATACCGCAACTTTTAGAGTGGGGTTCACCTAAATTTGATGTCGGGATTGTGCTGACATCTATTATTACTTCGGTCGTTCTGATTTCGAACGTGATTGCCAGTATTTTAGTGGTTGGAATTGCCTTAGAAAAAGAAGTGAAGCCCAAACAGTATCAAAAGGGGATTTTTGGAAATGGCGTGAATTTATTTGTTTCCGGAATTTTTTCAGTTGTTGGAGTGGTTCCCTTGTCTGTCTCGGCTGGATTTATTACAACAACGGGAATTAAAAAGATGCGCCCGTTGATTATAGGTGCTGTATTAATTATGGCTGCGGGATTTTTCCCGAATATTGGCGGGTTTTTAGCTACGCTGCCATTGGAAGTTGCCTATGCTTCCTTGTTTATTCCCTTTTCGCAAATGATGGGCTTTGGCATTCGCGACCTTATGGGGCAGGAGCCGTCTGCTCGAAATTTATTGGTTATCGGACTTTCACTAATGGTCGGAATTGGGATGATGTTTTTGCCTCCTGATTCGTTTGGAAGTGTCGCTCCATGGCTTCGTAACATCTTCGCAAATGGATTGCTAGTAGGATTAATTTTCTGTTTATTGCTCGAACACGTGCTGTTTCGGGAAAAGAGACGTGTAGAAAGTACAAACAACTAGAGAATTGGGCTAGGGGAAATTTCCCCTGGCTCTTTTCCTTATGTTAAACTTTGAATAAAAAGGAGTCCACAGCCTATGAATATCATTGACCTTCATTGTGACGCATTGATGAAACTCCAAGAGGCAAAAGGGAGATTACGATTTGCAGATGCGCCTGAATTGCAAACAAATAAAACTCGATTACATAAGGGGAAAGTTAAGGTACAATGCTTTGCTATTTTCATTGAACCAGAAATTAAGGGCGATCAGAAATTTCAGGTTGCCCTCGAGCAAATCGATTATTTTTACAAAGAAGTGCTTGAGAAAAATCCAGATATGGTTCATATAAAAGAATGGTCTGATTTTGATCGGCTCAAAATTGGTCAGATTGGTGCGATGTTAACGCTTGAAGGCGTGGATGCGATTGGCAACGATTTAACAAAGCTGCATATTCTTTATCGGCTTGGTGTACGGTCTGTCGGTCTGACTTGGAATAATGCGAATCTGGCGGCGGACGGTGCTGGTGAACCACGAGGGGCCGGGCTTACCCTGTTTGGAAAAGAGATTGTCGAGTTTAATAACCAGCATCAGATCCTGACAGATGTCTCTCATTTAAGTGACAAGGGGATTTGGGAGGTCATTGAATTAGCCAAATACCCGATTGCCAGCCATTCCAATGCACGGGCGCTTTGCCATCATCCGCGTAACTTAACCGATGAACAGGCGAGAGCGATGTTTGCCAAAGGCGGATTGATTCATGTTGTTTACCATCCGCCGTTTATAAAAGAATCTGGAGAAGCGACGATTGCCGACCTTGTAAATCATATTGATCATTTTTGCTCATTAGGCGGGGTGAAGCAAATTGGCCTTGGTTCCGATTTTGACGGCATCTCAACGTTTGTCACGAATTTAGAGGACGCTTCAAAAAGTCAAAATCTCATTAATGAATTGTTAAAACACTTTAAAGAAGAAGAGGTAAGGGGTTTTGCCAGCCAAAATTTCCTTGATCTTCGGCCGGGGGTAGGGCGATGAAAGTTAGAGACGCTGGAATGACGATTGGGAAACTGCCAACCGGTGCTAAGAACTGCATTACGGATGTTGGGAGTGTCATGGTTGGTCATGTGACACTTGATTACTCTCTTGATAAGGAGGGAAAAGAGTATGCATGTACAGGGGTAACGGCAATTTTGCCTCATGGTGGTAATTTGTTTAAAGAGAAGGTAACAGCTGCAAGTTATGTGATCAATGGTTTTGGGAAAACAACGGGTCTCGTGCAGCTAAATGAATTAGGGGTGCTTGAATCGCCGATAATGTTAACCAATACATTTGGTGTTCCGGCTGTGACCCAGGGAACGTTAGAGTATATGCTGGCGGAAAGTCCCGAGATTGGCGAGACAACGGGTACCATCAATATTGTGGTTGGGGAATGCAACGACAGTTACTTGAATTCAATTCGTCTGTTCCCTGTTAAGCCGGAGCATGCTATTGAAGCAATTAAGATCGCCTCCTGTGATCAGGTTGCCGAGGGGGCTGTTGGAGCGGGAAAAGGGATGATTTGCTTCGGCTATAAAGGTGGAATTGGATTGTCATCTAGAATTGTTGAAGATTATACGGTTGGCTGCTTAGTTCTCAGCAATTTTGGCAAGAAAGAAGAACTTCAACGGCTGCGTTATTCGGCGGATGATGGATTGTCCGAAACCTCCGATGGCTCGATTATTATTGTCCTGGCAACCGATGCCCCGTTAAGTGACCGGCAATTACAGCGGGTTGCCAAACGATGCGGTATTGGACTTGGCCGAACGGGAAGCCATTTCAGCCATGGCAGCGGTGATATTGTCATTGCTTTTTCAACTGCGCAAAAAGTGGCACATTTTTCTGAGGAAATGGTGGAGACCCGGACACAGCTTCGTGAGGACCATCTAATAATGAACCAACTATTTACGGCTGCATCCGAAGCAGCAGAGGAAGCCATTCTAAATTCACTGTCTCAAGCAGCCACAACTAAAGGAAGATTGGGACGGATCGTAAACCATCTTAATTTTTACAAAGAGGAGTAGAAACATTGTATCTTACCATAAAAGAAACAGCAGAATACTTATCGGTTCCAGAGGCAACGGTCAAAAGCCTCATCCAACAAAAGAAAATTCGAGCTCTGTTTGATGGCAGCGAGTATTTAATTTATAAAGACCAATTCACGACCCACCTAAAACAAGTAGAAAAATACAAACACTTAATCGAAGAAATCCTTAGCGAACCAATCCCGGAAGATCTTGATATAAAGGACGAAGATTAAGTGCAGTAAAAAGTCCATAAAACGTGAGGCAATAATATGAAAAATATTTTCCTGAAAAGAGTCTATGAACCTGTTGACGAAGCGGACGGGCAGAGAATTTTAATTGACCGTCTCTGGCCGCGGGGAATATCGAAAGAGGAAGCTAGATTGACCTATTGGCTCAAGGAAGTAGCACCAAGCAGCGAGCTAAGAAAGTGGTTCGGACATCTGCCTGAGCGGTTCGAGGAATTCCAAAGCCGCTACCTTCAGGAGCTTCGTACAAATGAACGGCAATCCGTTGCTGTAGACCAAATTATTGAATGGTCTTTAAACAGGCCGGTGACACTGCTATATGGAGCTAAAGATCCAATACATAATCACGCACAGGTTCTAAAGGAAGAATTGATCTTTAGGATGGACGAATAGACGAAAGCAATAAGAGTACCAAAAGGAGGCTGAAAATTCAGCCTCCTTTTGGTACTAATTTGTAGGATCATGTATTTAAATAACGTATAGAAAAACACTTAGAAAATGCGCCAGGCTTCCCAGCAAAATAAAAATATGAAAAATCTCGTGAAAGCCCATGTGTTTTGATTGTAAAAACTTAGGCTTTGCCCCGTAAATGACCCCGCCGATGGTATAGAAGATTCCCCCAAGGATTAATAAAAACAAACCGACCGGGTTTAAACTACCGGTTAGCGGCGAGAAAACAAATACAATCATCCAGCCCATTGCTAAATACAAGGCAGTAGAAATCCAGCGCGGACAGTTAAACCAGACCATTTTAAAAACAATTCCGCTTAATGCCACCGCAGCAATAATCGAAAACAGAATCGCACCCGTTTTTCCGTTCAAGCTAATAAAACAAAAAGGCGTGTACGTACCGGCAATTAATACAAAAATCATCGAATGGTCAAGTCGTCTTAAAAAGGCTATCACCGTATCACGGGCAATGACCATGTGATAGGTGGCCGATGCCGAGTAAAGAAGAATCATGCTTACGCCGAAAATGATAACCGCTGTGATTGTTAAAGGTGAGGTTGTTGTCATGGCGGCCTTAATCACCATCGCAAGGAGTCCGACAAATGCCAAAATAGCTCCTGCTAAATGGGTCAATCCATTGATAGGTTCCCGAATATAATTGTTCATTTTAAAAGCCTCCCAGCGTAACATGTGGTTTTTATAACTACATATAATGATACTAACATATCTACATCTAGTCAACACCCAAATAGTTAGGTATAATAAAAAATATTACGTTAATGAACGGGGTTTTTTACGATGGAACATATCAATCAAATTATCAATTCGCTTGGCCTAGAAACGAGTTTAAACTTGGAGGAAATTCCAAATATTGATTTATATATGGACCAGGTGATTCAATTATTCGAAAATAAATTTAATGATACAAAGCGGAATGAGGATGAAAAAATCCTTACCAAAACGATGATTAATAACTATGCAAAAGGAAAGCTTATTTTTCCGATTCAAAATAAGAAATATTCGAAAGAGCATCTGATCTTAATGAGCTTGATTTACCAGCTTAAAGGGGCACTTTCCATCAATGATATTAAGGTAACCCTTGATGGGGTTAATAAGAAGATTATCAAAGAGGAGGTAAATTTAGATTCTTTCTATTCTAGTTATCTGAATCTAACTAGCCAAAATGTTGCGGACTTTAAAGGGGACATAGAGGAAAGAGTGAAGGACGTTAAAGAAGAAATTACTGAGAATGAAAAAGGAAATTCGCCCTATCTTGAGCAGGTGCTGATGATTTCTTCGCTTGTGCATATGAGTAATTTGTATCGAAAAGTGGCCGAAAAGCTTGTCGATGACATCGTTATTGAAAAGGAGGGAAAGCGTCAAAAGTGATGATTGACGCTATTTTTTGGTATCAATACTAATATCCTTGATGCCTGGCCCGACTTCAATTTTTTCAGATGAGCAATTTTGAATTTTTATAGAATCCGCCCGATTGGTGCCCCCAAAAACTTTTATTGCGGCACCGGATTTTATAAAATCTTTGAAAGAAATATGATTCAAAACCACATTCCTGGCCCGATACTGAACGGCAATCACGGGGTTCCCTTTGTAGTCATAATCGGAGTCACCAATCAAGGTGAAATGGTTAATGACAACATTTTTATAGGCGGAAACCACCATCCCGCGGGGTGGGGAATCTTTATATAAATCAGAAAAAATTGGGCCAATCGCAGCAAGATTTACAGCGCTAATATTGAAAGCTGTCTTCGATTCTGAATCAGTGCTTTTGTGATGGCCGATATGGCGGAAATTATAGGACCGGTTATCATTCACTGAAATATGGCCAACGATTGCGATGTTGGAAGCGGCAGAGGAATTTTGATGGGCCTTAATTTCCACCCCGCCAAAGCACCTTGCCGAAGAATTATTAACTAGCAAGACATCCCTTGAGCCATCATCAATTTCAAAACCATTAGAATTTGAAAAACCTTTCCGATGGGCACGGCCGCTTGTGTCGCACATATGGCAGCGAGAGATAAAGATATAATCGCTATGGTGGGTGGTAATTCCATCATCGCCGAAGCCATAACCAGTTAAGTTGTCGAGCCAAATATACTTGCTCCCGCCTCGGGCCAGATAACCGTCGCCTGCATAATTGTAAAGGGTCGACGAAATATCAAAACAGTGAAGCCCCGGATTTATTGCCTCGACATCTTTGACCCAGCCATATGTAACATTTGCGTAGGTCAAACAACTTGAATGATTGCCCCACGTACTTGTTTTTGCCACCTCGCAAAGCCTTTCCACATTCCAGTCCAAGGTCATCCCCTGAACGAAAAGATGGTGATTTCCACGGCAATGGTTTGAGTTGGTGATCAATCTAGTAGCTTTAACAGCCTGGTCATGCAGCCGAATCGTTGTGACTCCTTTTCCAGCTCCAACAAGCCAGATACAAGATGGCAGACGGATTCCCTTAACAATAAAGACACCCGGAGGTACAACCACCTTTACCAGTCCACGGCCGATTGCCTTTTTAAAAGCAGCTGTGGAGTCAGTTGTTCCGTCACCGATAGCACCAAAATCTGCAACATTCACTTCCTTTGTTATATTTGCCCTCAAACGGTCATATTCTCGATCCAGCTTGATTTTCCAATCAGGAATCACATTCCCTTCAGCATCCATAAAAATCCTCGTTGGTGCTAAAATCCGTGAACGTTTAGCTGAAAGACGGAATAAACCCTGCTGAATTTTTTCTGAAAAAGAAAGCGGATGCTCTTTTACAGTGATTGATGAACTTGGATTCTTGCAGCATTGCACAAATAATTGTTCTGTTTCTTGGAGTACCTGTTTCATATCAAGACGTTTTCCTGTAATTTGAGCAAGCAACTCTTTATTTTTCCGAGGGTCATGGGTTTTATCGTAAGTAGTCATTTCCATTCACTCCCAAAGTATCCTGTTACGACCTATTATAGCCTGTTGAACGATTAAAGGAAAAAGTACCCGTTTTGTCGAAGTTTATGTAATGGTTAAAGCAGTTTCTACTATATGCTGAGATTAAAAGTAATTAGGAAGTGGGGTTGGAAATATGGAAACACGATTAAAATGTTTGTCATTGCAGCAAGAGAAGGAAATCTAGCAAAAAATTTTTACGAAAGTCTGTTTAATTGGAAGGTCACCGATGTTGGGCCATTAATGCAAATTTCTGGTGCAGGCTTAAGCGGTCATATTTTAAAATGGCCGCATAAAGACCACCCGACCCATGTGAGTGTTTATATTAATGTCGACAATATCCAGGAATGTTTGGTAAAGGTCGAGGAAATGGGCGGGACAGTGATCCTCCCAGAAATGTCGGTTCCAACAGGCGGTTCGATTGCCCAATTCGTCGACCCAGACGGGATTATTATTGGTGCCTATCAAGGCACTACCCATAGCGAGAGCCAAAGCAAAGCTGATATTGATTTTAATCAAATTGGTTTCTTCGAAATTGCAGCCAGAGAAGGGCATCGTTCTCAAAGGTTTTATGAAGTGGTTTTCAATTGGCGGATTTCTGATGATGGCCCAATCATGAGTATTTCAGAAGAAGATGCTGGGTTAGCCGGCCACCTTTTCAATTGGACATATGAGGAACCACCTTATTTGACACTTTATATTAGAGTAGAGAACATGTCAGCGTATATAGAAAAAGTACCCCAGCTGGGCGGCAAAGTGATTATACCTGAAACGGAAATTCCTAGCGGCGGCACATTTGCCCAATTCCTTGACCTTGATGGAAATGCGATTGGTATTTATAGCGGGAGATAATTAGTAAAAGAGGTGTTAAAAAAGAGGTGTCAAAAAAGAGGTGTCAGGCACCGCTCGTGGACAAATGTCCTCTCGGAGTGGACGCATATTTTTCCAAATATCCATTTATTTAGTGAAAATTTCGATAAAGTGAAGGTCCGTCCATTTTGTTGTATGGAGGGCTTTTGTTTTTGAGTTTGTTCAGACCACGGATAATTTTTTCAAATAGAAAAATACTAACAAATGTTCGGAGGTGGACATTTAATGGAACAGGATTTTGAAAAAATATACGAACAGTACAAGGAGCAAAGTGAGCAGCAGGCCCAAATGGAAGCGAATCAACCAAATAGGGATGAAAAAGAAGCATTCGTCGCGGTCAGGAAAAACAATGATGGCGATCTTATTGCATTTAAGACAAATACAGGGCGGGAGCTGGATTATATAACGGCACTAGAGGAAGCAAAGCAAGGAAGGATTGCCAATATCGATGTTTTCCATAAGTACGGGAGAGACATCATCCGGAGTGAACCGGATGGGATTAAGGAAAATAATCTTGATCATTTACCTGAATTCTAATGAGCACCTAGGTAATGAAAAAGAGCTTAGGGATAGTCTAGTTTTTTCAGAATAGCTAAATTTCAGGACAAAAACACATGGCGAAATCATGAAAAGCCATGTGTTTTTGTGCATTATTTGCTTATCAATTTGCTTAATTTTGGGTAAGTTCGTATTGCTTGATTTTTTCCTCGTTACCTAAGGTAACACTAATTTCATCCCAGCCGTTAAGGAGCATTTGTTTCGAGTATGGTGCAATCTCGAATTTTATTTCAAAGCCCTCATGATCAAAAACTATTTGTTCCTCGAGGTTCACGGTTAATGTGTACTTCTCGGATTCGGCTTTTTTCATAATTGCTTGGACTTGTTCTTCACTAACTTGAATTGCAAGAATGCCATTTTTCACGCAGTTGTTTTTAAAAATATCGGCATAGCTAGGGGCGATAATGACTTTGAATCCAAAATCCTGAACAGCCCAGGGAGCATGTTCACGAGAGGAGCCGCAGCCAAAGTTTTTGCCAGCTACTAAAATGGATGCGTTTTTATATTTTGAATCATTCAACGGAAAATTGGGACGCGGCTTCCCATTGTCGTCAAAACGCCAGTGGTAAAATAAAAATTGCCCAAAGCCGGTGCGTTCGATTCGCTTTAAGAACTGTTTCGGAATAATTTGATCAGTGTCGACATTGGTCAGGTTTAACGGACAAACAATGCCTTGGTGAGTACGTAAAGGTTCCATTAATTAACCAACCTCCTGTGCCGTGAACTGACGAACATCAACAAAGTGACCAGCAACCGCAGCTGCCGCAGCCATTTCCGGACTGACAAGATGGGTGCGTGCTCCGTTTCCTTGACGACCCTCAAAGTTACGGTTTGAAGTGGACGCACAGCGCTCGCCAGCAGGGACGATATCATCATTCATCCCCAGGCACATACTGCATCCGGCCTCGCGCCATTCAAACCCAGCTTCTTTAAATACCTGATCTAAACCCTCTTTTTCGGCCGAGAGCTTGACACTATATGATCCAGGAACGACAATAGCTTGCACAGTAGGGCTAACCTTCCGGCCCCGAACGACCGCGGCTGCTTTACGTAAGTCACTTAAACGTGAATTTGTACACGAGCCGATGAACACATGATCAATTTTTACAGAAGAAATCAGTTGTCCGGCTTCAAGTCCCATATAGGAGAGCGCCCTGCTGATTTCATCCCTCTCGTTCGGCTTTTCTTTTTCGGCCGGATTCGGAACGGCTGCTGTAATCGGGATACACATGCCTGGATTCGTTCCCCAGGTCACCTGAGGCTCGACTTCAGCTGCATCGATTTCAACGACTGCGTCGTAGGCGGCACCTTCATCAGTAGCTAGGGCGCGCCACTTTGCAACTGCTTTGTCGAACGCTTCACCTTGTGGGACATGACGTCTTCCTCTTAAGTATTCAAATGTAGTTTCATCTGGAGTGATGAGTCCTGCTCTGGCGCCGGCTTCAATTGACATGTTACAAACGGTCATCCGCTCTTCCATTGATAGGGCGCGAATCGCTTCACCTGTGTATTCCATCACATAACCGGTTCCAAATTGCACTCCAAATTTCCCAATAATCGCTAAGATTAAGTCTTTAGCGGTAACGCCTGTCCCAAGCATGCCATTTATTTTGACGTTTAGCGTTTTTGGCGGTGCCTGCCATAGTGTTTGCGTAGCAAGGACATGCTCAACTTCACTTGTTCCGATTCCGAAAGCGAGTGCTCCGAATGCCCCATGTGTTGAGGTATGACTATCACCGCAGACAATCGTTTTTCCCGGTTGGGTTAGGCCAAGTTCTGGGCCAATCACATGGACAATCCCGTTATCCGGGTGGTGAATATCAGCTAATGTTACACCGAATTCTTGACAATTTTGTTGCAAGGTATCGATTTGTTTTTTCGAAATAGGATCATTGATGACCAGACGCTGGCGGGTTGGCACATTGTGATCCATCGTCGCGAAGGTAAGGTCCGGGCGGCGAACCTTCCGCATGGTCATTCGAAGGCCCTCAAATGCTTGAGGAGAGGTCACTTCGTGAACGAGATGCAAATCAATATAAAGTAAATCCGGCTTGCCTTCTTCTTGATGCACAACATGCTGTTCCCAAATTTTTTGAATAATCGTTTTTGGTGTCTGCATAGCTTCCTTCCTCACGTTTATAAATTTAATAGATAAGCAGCTTTACTGGCGGGTCCCCTAAGTTTACTGGCGGAATCCCCGACTTTACTGGCGGCAAATCTGACTTTATTGGCGCAAATTTAGCTTTACTGGCGGAATCCCAAACTTTACTGGCGCCCCTCGAATTCACTAATATAAATGGGAAGCCGCTGGGACAATTCTGCCAAGCGGTCCACCACTTAATCACTTAAAAATAACAACTTGCGATACACTTAGAAGCAGTTTGCGTTTTAATAAAATCAACAATCAGCTTTGTCATTTCCGTAGTGCCTACCTGGCGGCCATTTTCAACCCGGAGGTCAGCGGTATGGAAGCCGGCATCAAGCGCACCTTGGGCGGCATCTTCTATCATTTTTGCCTCATCATTCAATCCAAAGGAATATCTTAGCATCAGTGCAGCTGAGAGAATCATCGCTACTGGATTGGCAACACCTTTGCCGGCGATGTCAGGCGCTGAACCGTGGACTGGTTCGTATAGACCGACCCCCGACTCATTTAAGCTGGCAGAAGGGAGCAAACCTAGTGAACCTGTTAACACTGAAGCTTCATCGCTTAAAATATCGCCAAACATATTCTCGGTGACAATGACATCGAAATGAGTTGGATTCGTAATTAGCTTCATAGCAGCAGCATCGACCAAAACATGTTCAACCGCTACATCTGGATACTTAGCCTTTTTTTCTTCAACAATTTCCCTCCATAGCTTGCTGGATTCCAGCACATTCGCCTTATCAACAGAAGTAAGACGGCCACGGCGGCTTTGAGCAGCCTCAAAAGCTTTGTCAACAATTCTCTCAATCTCACAACGGGTATAAGCAAGCGTATCAACCACCGACTGACCATTATCCCGGCGTTCACTTGGAGTTCCAAAATAAAGTCCGCCCGTTAATTCACGTACAATAAGGAGGTCGCTTCCTGAAATGACTTCTTCCTTTAACGGCGAAGCATGGAGCAAGTTCTTGAATCCTTTAATCGGTCTTAAGTTGGCATATAAGTCAAGTGCTTTGCGAATCCCAAGTAAGCCGCGTTCAGGGCGTAGGTGAGAGGGGTTTTGATCCCACTTAGGCCCGCCGACAGCCCCAAGTAATACAGCATCGGCATGCTTACAGGCATCAACAGTTGATTCTGGCAGAGGAGTGCCATAAAGGTCAATGGCTGCTCCTCCGATTTCATGAGTCTCGAAACTAAACGAGTGATTAAATTCTTCAGCAATTGCGTTTAATACATCCTTGGCAGATTCAATAACTTCCTTGCCGATCCCATCACCGGGAAGTAAGACAATATGCTTTTTCACTAGAAGCAACCTCCTTATTTATTAAAAAAATATGTTGGTGCCTGACACTGTTTGGAAAAAACATCCAAAAGGTGCCTCCAAAAGGTGCCTGACACCATTTTACAAAAATTACTAAAACCTAAATTCTATAGTGCTGCTGGTTGTTTCACCATCGCTGTTTGGTTAAAGAATACTCGGTTTACGGCGTTTAGGAATGCTTTTCCTGATGCTTCCAATACGTCTTGTGCGGAGCCGCGGCCGCTGACGTCAGTTCCGTTCACGGTCATTTTGACATGGACCTCTGCAAGAGCATCGCGGCCGCGCCCGACTGAACTTAGGTTAAAATCAGTCAAATGAATTTCTTCTTTAATAAGTGCCTCTAAAGTGTTATATAGTGCTTCAACACTTCCGCTGCCTGTACGAGCAGTTTCCACATGGACCCCCTCAGGTGTGGTCAGGGCGACAGTTGCCGTCGGGAGGTTCGCAGAGCCATACTGAACCTGGAAAGCAACAAGCTCGTATTTTTTCACATCGACAGCGGCAGTTTGAATATCGATCAAAATCGTAAACAAGTCTTCGTCGGTTACTTCTTTTTTCCGGTCTGTTAACTGCTTAAATGATTGGAACGCTTCATTTAATTTCTCAGAAGATAACTCAAAGCCCATTTGCTCAATTTTATCCTTGAAGGCATGCCGGCCTGAGTGCTTTCCGAGGACAAGGTCATTGGAACTGACGCCGACTAATTCCGGCGTAATAATTTCATAAGTTAAGGTATTTTTAAGCACTCCATCTTGGTGAATCCCGGATTCATGGGCAAAGGCATTCTTCCCGACAACTGCCTTATTAGCAGGGACCTTCATCCCGGTGAAGCGGCTTACCAAGTCACTAGTACGTTTAATTTCTTTTAAAACTAGATTCGTAGTGTAAGGATATTTATCTTTGCGAATATTTAAAGCGACGGCAATTTCTTCCAAGGAGGCGTTGCCGGCCCGTTCGCCGATTCCATTAATCGTACCCTCCACTTGAGTAACGCCGTTTTCGATTGCTGCCAGTGAATTGGCTACGGCCATACCGAGGTCATCATGGCAATGACAGGATAATGCGGCTTTATGAATATTTGGGACGTTTTCCCGCACGTAGCGGAACATCCGTCCATATTCTTCAGGCGTTGTATAACCGACTGTATCCGGCAAATTGATGACAGTTGCCCCGGCATCTATAACTTTGGTAATGATTTGAACGAGAAAATCAAGGTCAGACCGGGAAGCATCCTCTGCTGACCATTCAACATGCGGGAACTTTTTTCTTGCATAAGAAACCATGTCGACGGCTATTTGCGAGACTTCCTCAGGTGTTTTCAATAGTTTATATTTCATATGGATAGGGGAGGTGGCCAGGAAAACATGTAATCTTGGTTCTGCTGCATCTTTTAACGCATCCCACGCAATGTCAATGTCCGATTGCGTTGCTCGTGCCAATCCTGTGACAGAAGCATTCTTGATCGTCCGAGCAATCGCTCTTACTGCTTCGAAATCCCCTTGGGAGGAAGCCGGGAAGCCGGCCTCCATAATATCAACGCCAAACCGTTCGAGCTGTCTGGCAATTTCCAATTTTTCCAGCTGGTTTAAATTAACACCAGGGGACTGCTCACCATCGCGTAAAGTTGTATCAAAGATGTTAACGTGAACCATGGACCACCACTTCTTTCTTTGCATTTACTGGTTTTTTAATAAATGGCATTAACGCGCGAAGCTCGCGGCCGACTACCTCAATCTGATGATTGTTTTCACTGCGGTTAATGGCATTAAACTGTGGACGGTTTGCTTGGTTTTCTAAAATCCAGCCTTTTGCGAATGCGCCAGTTTGGATATCTTTTAAAATATCTTTCATGCGCGCTTTTGTATCTTCGTTGACAACACGCGGTCCGGAAACGAAATCGCCCCATTGAGCTGTATCAGAGATAGAGTAGCGCATGTTTTCTAAACCGCCTTCGTATAAAAGGTCAACGATTAGCTTCAATTCATGTAAACACTCGAAGTATGCAACTTCAGGCTGGTAGCCAGCTTCAACAAGTGTTTCAAATCCGGCTTTGATAAGGGCAGTAGTTCCGCCGCAAAGAACAGCTTGTTCTCCGAATAAATCTGTTTCAGTTTCTTCTTGGAAAGTGGTTTCCAATACGCCGGCACGGGCTGCACCAATCCCTTTCGCATAGGCTAGAGCAACATCGCGTGCTTGGCCGCTATAATCTTGATAAACCGCATAAAGGGCAGGTACTCCAGCGCCTTCAGTATAGGTGCGGCGAACCAAATGTCCCGGTCCTTTTGGTGCCACAAGGAATACGTCAACATCAGCAGGTGGTACAATTTGGCTAAAATGAATGTTGAAGCCATGGGCAAAAACAAGGGCATTACCAGCTTCCAGATTTGGTTTAATGCTTTCTTCATACACCTTTGGCTGCATCTCGTCAGGAAGGAGGACCATTACCACATCGGCTTCGGCTGTTGCCTCGGCTACTGAACGAACATCAACACCATCTTCAACTGCCTTATCCCAAGATTTCCCGCCGCGTAATCCAACCACGACATCAAAGCCGCTTTCCTTTAAGTTAAGAGCGTGGGCATGGCCTTGTGAACCATAGCCGATAACTGCGATTTTTTTCCCTTGTAAAACTTCCTCTTGAATATCTCCGTTATAAAGTACTTTTACCATTATTGATCATCCTTTCAAGAATATGATTATTTTATTAGTGAATAAGTTGCTAGTTCGTTAACCTGTGGCTGGTAGCCGCGTAAAAAGGCGGTAAGTCCTGTTCGAGCAATTTCTTTAATTCCATAAGGGCGCAAGAGTTCGATTAAGGCATCAATTTTTTCCGGCCGGCCAGTGATTTGGACGGCTAAGCTTTCCTTGCTGACGTCAATAATCGAAGCACGGAATGGATCAATAATGCCATTGATTTCGCTCCGAAGATGTGAGCTGCTTGCCACTTTGATGAGTGCCAGTTCTCTGACGACAATCGCCTTATCGGTAATATCGGAAACTTTTAACACATCAATTTGCTTGTTTAGTTGTTTTGTTACCTGTTCGAGGCGCTGCTCATCTTCAATCTCAACAACAAGGGTCATTTTTGAAATTCCCTCTGTTTCTGTCGGACCGACGGAGATACTTTCAATGTTAAATTGCCGTCGCTGCAGGAGACCGGTGACACGATTGAGAACACCGCTGCGGTCCTGGACTGTTAAGGTTATAATTCGTTTCATGAAGGTTTCACCCCAATCATTTCATGGATTCCTTTACCAGGAGCAATCATTGGAAATACTTTTTCCTGCTGCCGCACGCGGCAATCAACAAGTACAGGGCCATCATGGGCAAACAGTTCAGGCAGAAAGGTAATGAGGTCCTCCTGGTTGTCAATTTTCATTCCGCGAATCCCATAGCTTTCAGCGAGCTTCACAAAATCAGGCTGGGTATGAAGAATCGATTCGGAAATCCGGTTGCCGTGCAGTAATTCCTGCCACTGCCGAACCATTCCGAGTGCACCGTTGTTGACGATGATAATCTTGACTGGCAGGTTTCGTTCGTAAATGACGGATAGTTCTTGCAATGTCATTTGGAAACCGCCGTCGCCGACAATCGCGACAACTGTACTTTCAGGCGATGCAATTTGTGCCCCAATCGCAGCTGGGAAGCCGAAACCCATTGTTCCAAGACCTCCTGATGTAATCCAGCGATGAGGCTCTTTAAAGGTGTAGTACTGGGCAGCCCACATTTGATGCTGGCCAACATCTGTTGTGACAATTGCCTCTCCGTTGGTGACTTTATGAACTGCTTCAATCAACCACTGTGGACACATTCCGTCTGGTTCGTGTTTATACCAAAGTGGATATTCTTGTTTATATTGATGGAGCGTTTCCAGCCATGCTTTGTTTTCGGGTGATTCCGCTGTTTGAACGATTAATTCAACTAATGCCTCTTTTGCATCCGATACAATCGGTATTTGGGTTGGTACATTTTTACCAATTTCTGCCGGGTCGATATCGATGTGGGCAACCTTCGCATGAGGAGCAAAGTGTTTAAGATTGCCTGTTAACCTGTCATCGAACCGGGCACCAATATTGATGAGTAAGTCAGTTTCATATAAAGCTATATTTGCTGCGTAGGTTCCATGCATGCCGCCCATCCCTAGCGAGAGCGGGCTATCTGCCGGAAAGGCGCCAAGTCCTAATAATGTTGTCACGACCGGAAGCTGATGTTTTTCGGCAAAAGCAGTTAATTCTCTTGAAGCTTTTCCATGGAGTACGCCAGCTCCTGCCAGTATGACGGGCTTTTTTGCCTTAGCAACCGAATCCGCCAGTTTTTTAATCTGCAATGGATTTGGTTTTGTTGTTGGCTGGTACCCTGGTAAATCGATACATGCCTTTTCAGGTTCCTCAACTAGAACTCCCGCCGAAATGTCTTTTGGAATGTCGACTAATACTGGTCCAGGCCGGCCGGTAGAAGCAATATGAAAAGCTTCCTTCACAATCCTTGGCAAGTCAGAAATGGATTGCACCTGATAATTATGTTTGGTGATTGGCGTCGTTATCGCCATCACATCAGCTTCCTGGAAGGCATCTGTGCCAATGACGCTGCGTGCAACCTGTCCGGTGAAAACCACGAGCGGTAAGGAATCCATCATCGCATCTGTAATTCCAGTAACCAAGTTTGTAGCACCAGGTCCTGAAGTAGCAATCACTACACCAGGCTTGCCGGTAATCCGGGCATATCCCTCGGCAGCATGGATCATTCCTTGCTCGTGACGGAAAAGAATGTGTTTAATGGTGCCCTGGGCCCGATAGATTGCGTCGTAAATTGGCAGGACAGCACCTCCAGGATACCCAAATAATGTGTCAACACCTTCATTTTTTAATAGGTCAATGAGAAGGTCTGCACCTGTTTTAGGTGCGATACTGGTTTGGAATTCCAGCTGTTTTGCTTCAACTTTCACGTCACAATCCCTCCTTGTGGATAATTGAATATTTAAAAAATTAAGCGTGTGACTTTGTTTTAAATACATAGTAAAAAAGGCCTTTTCGTCCCCGAATAAACTGCAATCTAGAACATCTAAGCAGAATAATCGGGGAGAAAAGGCCTTCTTTTTCTCGGTACCACCCGGTTTTACAGTATCCTTACGAATACTGCCTTATGAAGCGACAACTAAATTAAAAAACGCTTCTTTTGGTAACAGGTGATCGGTTAAGAGCACCCGATTGAGCCTACTAAAGTAAAAACCGTTCAGCTCAACACTCAGGGATGATGTCGGAATAAGTTGTATTACTGGGCTTCCAGCAACCCCAGCTCTCTGAAAATACGATTTCTTATTCCTTTATTCCCGTCATCGATTTTTTTATTAAAATGTCCGTTTGATTAGCACCTTAACTTCTTAGGAAGGGGAGGGGTACTAGTGAATCCCTGTATTTACAAATTGGACTTTTCGCTAGTAAAAAGAGTTTATCCGCCAGTAAAAGCATGTAACGCGCCAGTAAAAACCTGTTATCCGCCAGTAATCAAATAGCAGAGCGGCTAATATAAAATTAAATGTTTATATTTTCATTACCCCGCCAGTATTAGCGGAAGTAACAAGCTTTGCATATTTTGCGAGATAGCCAGATTTAATTTTTGGCTCCGGCTGCACCCATAAGCGGCGTCGCTCAGCCAATTCTTCCTCATCGACGAGAAGTTCGATAGAACGGCCCTCAAGGTCAATTAAGATTTTGTCACCGTTTTGAACAAAGGCGATCGGTCCGCCTTCAGCGGCTTCCGGTGAAATGTGTCCAACAGAGATTCCTCGGCTTGCGCCGGAGAACCTCCCGTCTGTAATCAACGCCACTTCTTTATCTAAACCGCGCCCAGCTATCGCTGAGGTTGGGGCAAGCATTTCCGGCATTCCTGGTCCGCCTTTAGGACCTTCATAGCGGATCACGACAACGTGCCCTGACTTAACGGTACCGTTATTAATGTTTTCCTGTGCCGCGTCCTGAGATTCGAACACAATCGCTTCACCCAGGAAGGTTTTAATTGAAGGGTCAACCGCGCCGACCTTGATAACGCCGCCATCCGGAGCAATGTTTCCATACAGGATTGATAACCCGCCAACTGGGCTATATGGATTGTCTTTCGGGCGAATAACCTGTTCATTAAGGATTGTTGCATCCTTCACATTTTCTGCTAGCGTTTTTCCGGTAATCGATAGGCAATCCTGATGAAGTGCACCATCAACTTTACAAAGCTCATTTAATATGGCACTAACGCCGCCAGCCTTATGGACATCATCCATCGAATAATCTGATGCTGGCATAATTTTGGCTAAATAAGGAACTTTTTCAGCAATTTTATTAATATCCTGTAAATCATAGTCAATTCCGGCCTCGTGGGCGATCGCCAAAGTATGTAGCACAGTGTTGGTAGATCCACCCATGGCCATATCTAAAGCAAAGGCATTATCAATGGCTTCTCTAGTAATAATGTCACGCGGACGAATATCTTTTTTCACTAAATCAATTAAATGACGAGCTGCTTGACGTATCAATTCGTGTCTTTCTTCTGAAGTGGCAACGATTGTGCCGTTACCGGGAACTGTCATTCCCAAAACCTCCATCAGACAGTTCATCGAGTTGGCTGTAAACATCCCAGAACAGGAACCGCAAGTAGGGCATGCCTGAGTTTCGATTTCAAGCAGCTGCTGCTGACTAATCGTGCCGTTATGGTATGCACCAACTCCTTCAAATACTGATGTGAGAGAGAGGTTCTTTCCAGTAGATGAAGAAACGCCTGCCTCCATTGGCCCGCCTGAAACAAATACCGAAGGAACATTGGTTCTAGCTGCGGCCATCAGCATTCCTGGTGTAATCTTGTCACAGTTCGGAATATAAAATACACCATCGAACCAGTGGGCGTTGATAACCGTTTCGGCACTGTCGGCGATAATTTCACGGCTAGGCAGCGAGTAACGCATACCGATATGCCCCATTGCAATGCCATCATCAACGCCAATCGTATTAAACTCGAACGGAATGCCGCCGGCTTCACGGATGGCCTCTTTGACAATCTCACCGAAATGATTAAGGTGTTTGTGCCCAGGAATAATTTCAATAAACGAGTTGCAAACACCGATAAACGGTTTTTCTAAATCTTTCACGGTTACCCCGGTTGCGTATAATAGGCTGCGGTGGGGGGCTCGATCAATCCCCTTTTTAATCATATCGCTTCGCATTTATCTATCTCCTAACTTACAACGGCATGGTTTGTACTAGCTGGATAACAAGCCACTCCGTCAGTTGTTACAATTTTTCTAAATTCTTCTAAAAGGTCGTTGGTTACGGCTCCCGGTTTTCCGTCTTGAATGACACGGGCGTCTACCTCAATAACAGCAATGACCTCCACTGCAGTTCCGGTTAAGAAAACCTCATCAGCAACATATACATCATGTCTTGTAAACGGCGATTCTTGAACCTCATAGCCCTTGGCCTTGGCCACATCAATAATGGCATTACGAGTAATTCCTTCTAATGCGCCTAAGTAAACAGGCGGGGTATAGACAACTCCATTTTTCACAATGAAGATATTGTCAGCTGAACCTTCTGTTACATAGCCCTGGTCGTTCAGCATAAGCGCTTCTTCGACTCCGGCTTGATTGGCTTCTAATTTAACCAAAATATTATTTAAATAATTTAGCGACTTTATCTGAGGGCTTAGAACATCTGGACGATTCCTGCGGCTTGCGACCGAGGCAATCTTGATGCCGCGTTCGTAAAACTCCTTCGGATACATCGTCAATTCCTCAGCAATAATGATGACATTTGGTATTGAGCAGGAAGAAGGGTCCAGGCCGAGATTTCCTTTACCGCGGGAAACAACGACACGAATATAGGCGCTTTCCAGCTGGTTTTTTCTGACCGTTTCCACGATTAATTGCGTCATTTCTGCTTGTGTGTATGGAATCTTCAGCATAATGGATTGTGCTGATTCAAATAGTCTTTTCAGGTGTGCATCGAGCCTAAAGACGTTTCCGCTGTAGACGCGAATACCTTCAAAGACTCCATCACCATATAAAAAACCATGATCAAAAACTGATACGACAGCATCCTCTTTCTTGACGAACTCGCCGCCAAGGAAAATCCATTGACTTCCCAACCTAACCACTCCTCTTTAATGTTAAAACGCTTTAAATGATTAAACCTAAATTTTAAAAAGAATTGCCTTGCCCCATCCCGCACTAATATGGCGGTGATGACCGAAGACAGTGTTTCTTATAGATGATTATTTTCGATAATCATACAACCATTTGAAGACATGGTCAATAATAAAATCAGATAATTCAAATTAGTCAAAATAATTGGTAGCGTTTTCATTCGTGCCCTCATAAGGTTAAGGGGGTAAAAAAATTTTTTAAAAATATTCAAAAAATCATAAAAAAACCTCACACTTTAAAAAAGGGGAGGAAGAATCCTTTATTTTATCCATCAGAATTAGATAGCCCTATTCACATGAGACCAAGTAATCCCATTCTTGTAAACAGGAAGGCTACATTGAAAATAAAATAGGGAGAATGTTTTGGACAAGGTCAACGTATTATAGTACAAAGCTGTTTTTCTCGTGGGTCTATTACAAAACTAGCGAACATATGAAAATAGTGGAACAATAAAATAGCAAAAAAATGGGGGGCAAAAAATGAAGAAATTAAAAATGTTCACAACCGTTTTGCTCGTTTCGTTAGCTCTTATTCTATCAGCCTGCGGAACAAGTAAAACAAGCGGGGATGGTGAAAAGAAGACCTTGAGGGTGGTAACAGATGCTGCCTATGCACCGTTTGAATATCAGGATAAAGGTGAGGTTGTCGGCTTTGATATTGATTTTGTCAAGGCAGTGGCAAAGGAAGCTGGCTACCCTGTGAAGGTTGAAAACGTCGGGTGGGATCCGGTTTTTATTGAAATTGAAGGGAAAACAGCCGATATTGCCATTTCTGCGATTACGATTACACCTAAACGACTGCAAACGTATGATTTTACCGTTCCGTACTTTCTATCTAAAAATGAAATCCTTGTCCCAAAAGGCAGTCCAATTAAGAGTGCCAAAGATTTGGAAGGAAAAAAGATTGCCGTTCAAAATGGGACGACAGGTCAGGAAGCGGTTGAGAAACTTTTTGGCGAGAATAATGATAAACTTAAAAAATTTGAAAATAACAATCTAGCCATCCTTGAGTTGAAGAAAGGTGGCGTGGATGCCGTTGTAGCGGATAATACCGTTGTTGAAACCTATGTGAAAAATAATCCGAACGACAATTTGGTTTTCATCGAAGACGATGGTACGTTTGAAAAGGAATTCTACGGCCTTTTGTTACCAAAGGGAAGCAAGCTCAAGGCAGATTTAGATAAGGCTGTGAATAAACTATTAGAAAATGGAACCTATGAAAAGCTTTATGAAAAATGGTTCAAAATCAAGCCTGATATTAAAATATTAAAAGAGCAGCAGTAGCGGATGAAATTGCGTAACTAGTTTTTCAAAGCAGTTACGCAATTTTTGATTAAGATAAATAAAAAGCAAAGCAAATTTCCACATTAGGCAGGGGATTGATAGATGGATTTTCGTTGGGATCTGATTGTAGAATACGCTCCTCTATTTCTAAAGGGAACGTTATTAACCATTGGCCTCTCCGTTGCGGGTATTTTGATCGGCGCAGTACTCGGATTACTTATCGGTTTAGGAAAAATGATGCGAAAAAAGCTGTGGGCTTTGCCCTTTAGATGGTATATCAACTTTTTTCGCGGGACTCCTTTTATGGTTCAAATCTTATTAATTCATTTTGCGGTTGTACCAGCATTTTTAGATACAACGAATGGCATCTTGGCAGCGATTTTGGCTCTTTCCTTAAACTCAGCTGCTTATGTTTCAGAAATATTTCGTGCCGGGATTCAATCAATCAATAGGGGGCAAATGGAGGCGGCGCGGTCGCTCGGCATGACGCATGGACAAGCCATGAGGTATGTTATTTTGCCACAGGCATTTAAACGGATGATTCCGCCGCTAGGCAATGAGTTCATTGTTTTAATTAAAGATTCTTCGCTTGCGGCGTTAATTGCCGTCCCTGAGCTAATGTATTGGGGCCGGGCGATGCAAGGACAATATATGCGCGCATGGGAGCCGTATCTTACAGCTACGGTAATCTATCTTGTATTAACTCTTTCGTTAAGCTCCCTATTATCTCTCCTTGAAAAGAGGTTGGCAACCGAATGATAGAAGTGAAAAATTTAAAAAAATCCTTTGGCACGAATGAAGTTCTCAAGGATATCAATGTGACCGTCAAGCCCCAAGAGGTAGTTGTTGTGATTGGACCTTCCGGCTCCGGTAAATCGACATTTCTACGCTGCATCAATATGCTGGAAACGATTACTGGAGGACATGTCTTTATAGACCGAACAGATTTGATGGATAAAAAAACAGACATTAATAAGTTGCGGTCTGAGGTCGGAATGGTTTTTCAGCAATTTAATCTATTTCCCCATAAAAAGGTGATAGAAAATATTATGCTCGCACCGATGAAAGTAAGAAAGCTTTCAGCAGAAACAGCGAGGGTGAAAGGATTAGAGCTTTTAAGAAAAGTAGGTTTAGTGGATAAAGCAGAGGCCTACCCTGATTCCTTATCCGGCGGGCAAAAGCAGCGGGCGGCGATTGCCAGAGCTTTGGCGATGGAGCCGAGCATCATGCTGTTCGATGAACCGACATCAGCCCTCGACCCGGAAATGGTCGGTGAAGTACTCGAAGTAATGAAGCAGCTGGCCAGAGAGGGGATGACGATGGTAGTTGTGACCCATGAAATGGGCTTTGCCAAAGAGGTGGGCGACCGGGTTCTCTTCATGGACGGCGGCCTGATTGTCGAAGAAAATACCCCGAAGGAATTATTTGATAATCCTCAAGAGGAACGGACGAAGGCATTTTTAAGTAAAGTTTTATAAAGCTTATTTTATTTACTTAAGGGCTGACAGCAGTCCTTTATTTTGTTACGATGAGTGGGAATGTTTCCCACTCGTTTTTTTTGGAGGCGATATCAATTAAAATTCGAAATAAACTGCCGGAATTTAATGAGCAAACACACAGGGAATTACTGAACAGTGCCTGGATTCCGCTAAAAGAGCCGAAAACGCTTACATCAGCTGTTGTATTTTCTATTCCATTCATGGTCATCAATGTGCTTATTTCGGTTGGTATTATCTATTTATTTACATATTTACCTTATTAATCCTTTTTTTACAGGGGATGCAATCATGTTTACGATTGATTTAAGGCTTATTATTGGGATATTTTTGATGCTCATCATTCATGAGTTTATTCATTTATTTTTCATACCCAATTTCATCAAATCAAAGGACACTTATATGGGGCTGACCTTTTTCGGCGGATATGTGCACACGGAACAATCATTAACTAAGGCAAGATTCTTGCTGATATCAATTGCCCCTTTTGTGATTTTATCGATTTTATTGCCACTAATTCTAGGCATTTTCGGACAGTTAACAGGCTCCTTAATGTTTTTCATTATCCTTAATTCAATGGGGGCATGTGTTGATATACTTGGATTTATGCTTGTACTCGTGCAAGTTCCGAAAGAGGGAGTTATAAGAATTAACGGAACACGGACTTATTGGAAAGTGGAACAATGAGTCAACCGAAGTCATTCGAATGAAAAGCGGAGCCAACTGTCGGGAAAGCGTCACTCACTGTCGGATAGGGGTGGCCAACTGTCGGGATAACGGCGCCAATAAAAAAAGACGACACTACGTCATCTCTTCCATCTTTCCAGTTTAGGAATATTTCTAGTAAACAAACCAGCCATAAACTTTGGCATACCGAATTCAACAACCTTCTGTTTCACTCTTTCCTTCATTTCGTCCATTGTTATATTGGGAAGAGTGAATTCTCCGTTCAAATAACAGTGGCTGCAATACTTGGTGCTTTTTGACCCGTCCTTTTCGGTTCCGCCTCCATGCTCGTCCTTTGCTAAAGGCATTCCACAGCTTTGACAATTCTTATAGACTGCCATTTTCCACACTCCAATCAATTTTCAAAATCAAAAACATCGACAATTCGATCTGCTTTTATCCGGTTTTGGCATAGCTTAAATACTTGTTCAAAAAATGCCTCCACTTTCTCTGCGGCTGTCGGAAGCTCGATGTGCACCGTTCTTGAGCCAAACATTTGCGTAAAATAAGCTTTCCGCTGATCGTTTTTTCCATCACGTTTAAACGGTTTGTATGACCAGACGATTTGCGAGACATCGTCAATTTCCTGAATTTGCCGGAGCTCTGCAACCGTCGTCTTTTTATCATGGGCGTAAATCACCAAATAATAAATGCCATTGCGGTGCCAATCAATAAATACAAAGTAATAGCCGGTTTCCGTTGCAGGCCGGGTCACCTCATAGGCTGCTAACGTTTTCTTCCCATTTGTCCATTGGTGAAACTTTGGAAGAGTTCCGCCAACCATATCTAATTTCTTTATCTCATAGGCGGCGGGAGTTGATTTTTCGATGCAATTGGCTAAAAAAAGTGCTTGTTCCTGTTCCAAGGTTAATTTCTCCTTTAGGTCTTTGTTTTAATTATAACCCGTAGAACTCTCTTACGATACTAGCCCGAAAGTTTTAATTTGTCTCCAAAATGAAATACTACTGACATCCTTTTAAAAAACTCCTTTGGTAGAATCGAACTAATTGAGACTTATATTTTACATATCCGTCGAATAGTATGAGGAATAATTACGCCTCTTTTCCATATGAATGACATAGAGTGTTGCAATTGGAGGGAATGAAATGTCAATAGAGAAGCAATTAAAACAGAAAACATATCATGAAATGTTCATCAATGAGCATGAAAATAGTCATCCGATTCGTGTTCTTGGCGAAGCGTTTCAGGAGGAAGCAGAAAAGGATTTGCCTGATTTATCCCAAATTCGCTTTGCCCAGGGTGAAGTTTATTTTCATTATAAAGATTTTGAAGCGGCGATTTTCAAATGGGAAAACATTAGCAATGATCTTGAGCCATGGGCGAAGAAAAATACCGCCGATGCTTACTATGAGTTAGGGATGCTATCGACGGCTGAGGATATTTACACAGCGATTGTCACAGATAATCCAACCTTAAATACAGAAGTAGCGTTACAGTTATTTTCACTCTATATCGATCGCGACAAGCTAGATGCAGCAGTTTCGGTGATGAAAAAAACGATTAATGCCAATCCTGATTACCCAAATGTTACCGAAATCGCCCGTACTTTTTTCGAGGAACAACAGGATTGGAATAATGCGATTGAACTAGCTGTAAATGAAGCCAAACGGACAGAATCGCCTGTTTGGTTTGATATGGTTATTACGTATGTAGAAAAGGGTGTAACGAAAAGCCTAGCACCTAGTTATTTTTCCCAAGCCTTAATCTTACTGTTTGGACTAGACAAGGAGAAATTTGAGCAGCTCGTTTCCGCGCTTTGGAACAGCTATAAGAATGAGGAAACTTACTTATCGTGGTTAAGCGAAATCAACCACCTTTTATTAAATCTTGACTTGGATCGAAATGAAAACTGGCCAGGGCTTTCCATGCTTCATAAGGAAACTTATTTTAGCTTTATTGACGGCAGATATTTTATTAAAAAAATTCAGGAATTTATCCCTGACCTGTTAACGAACTGGCTGCGGTTGGCTGACCAAGCTAATGTGGTCCTAGCATCAGCAGCCGTGCTCTCTTGGAATGAGCTTTTTCCAGCAAGTATCAGTACGACAATTGTGAGTGAAGCAGAAAACCTAATCAGTATGACAGAAACAGACATGGATGAACTGGATGAGTGCCTGACACTATTTGATTCCATTATGAATTGGGCAGAGGACCATGAGATGGGTAAGAATCACCGTTTAAAATGGCTTGTCGATCAATTAATTGACTTTGACACCCAACATATTTTCATTACCGGGTTAAGTGGCAGCGGGAAATCTTCGTTTGTTAATACAATTTTAGGGGAAGATTTGCAGGATAGCCCAACCTCTTCTGTCGTCATGTTTAAAAACGATGAAGAATTAGCCATCACTGAAATTACCGACTGGGAGATTACCAATCTAGCTGGATTTTCTGATTTCCAAGAACGAATGGATCGCCGCCGCAATGCGCTCGAATCGATTATTGAATTTAAGCTGCCGAACGCATTTTTACAAGGAAATAGGGTTGCTTTCATTGATACACCAGGACTGAAGGGCAGCCTTCACGAGCGAAATGAAATTCTGAAGAGTCTCCATGTTGCTGACAATGTCCTATTTGTGGTTGATGCTAATGTCCCGTTTACGGAAAAGGAGCGTAGTGTTCTAACACAAATTCAGGAAGTAGCACCTGATATTCCGATTCATTTTATCATAAGTAAAATGGATACAATTACCGGTGAGCAGGAAGTAATCAGGATTTTTGAGGAAACTAGGTCCACCATTCAAACTTATCTGCCGGAATCCCAAGTTTTTGCGTTTTCTTCGCAATATGAGGGCGGTTCACAGTTGAAGGATTTAAAAGAGTTTATTCAATCAATTAACAATTCGATAAACATAGAAGATAAGCGTCTGGCAAAGCTATTGTTCTATATTAGAACGACGATTGCCAGCCTGCTGCAAAAGCGGATTGATGTGGAGAATCAATTGCTAGAATCGGTGCGCTGGAATGAAGAAATGTTGATGAAGTTAACCGGAGCCGTCAATCAATTGAAGGATACGGAGGCACAAAAAGCAAAAGCGTTCACGAAGTCATATCGCGCATTTAAAGATGCGATTGAAATCGATATTGCAGAGACCGTCCCGAGTTTGCTAAAGGAATGTTCGGTCCTAATCAAGGAAGATAGCAATTTTAGCAAAATCCACTTGGAACTAAATGACGAGATGAACAGAAGACTTCAAGCTTACTTGGAGGAGCAGGTGATGCCGAAATATTACCGCTTGCTTCAGGATTGGATTGTGCGCTGCAAAGAGGAGTTTGAGGAAGGTCAGGAATTTTTGAATGAAATGGCAGAGAGTTTTAATCAGATGTACGGGGACGAGCGCCTCAAGCTAGAGTGTGACTTCAAAGTGCTTGATGATTGGCGCCGCGATATGGACCGGATGACAAGCCGTTTTCAGCTGGATTCAATCAATATTCTGCTCCGTCGGACACCGTCGCAATTTTTATTAAAAAGCGCTGGAAAACTGTTTGGCGCCATATCGCAAAACAAAGCAATGCTTTATAACAAATACAAATCATTTGTCGAAAATGAGGATTATGCCGAAGCGGCTAAGTTGGTCTGCGATCAGTTTTTCCGCCCGTTTGAATTGTTTGAAAAATCATTGGAGCGGGATGTCACGATGTTTTTCAAGAGCCCGCTAACGATGTTGAATCGTTCTGTTGAAGAAGCAAGTGCCGGGATTCAGACGAACCAGGAAATGCTAAATAACATGAATGCTAATCCAGAAATGTTCCGCGATCCTCTAACACTATTTGAGGTGCGCCTGCGTCAATTTGAATGGATGACAGTCGCTGGAAAAGGCATGCAAACGATTTATTAATAGTTTTGAAGATCACTGCGGTCACCAATAGGTCTTATTGGTGACCGTTTTTCGGATTTTAAGAGTATAGCGGTCACCAATAGTCTAAATTAAAGAAATCACAAAAAAGAAGCGTGGTATCCACGCTTCAAAAAAGGTTATTCTTTTGATTTTTCTACCTTAAAAAGTTAGTATGCTCCCATGAAAGAAGCACCAACGATAATCAAAAGGATGAAGAGAACAACAATTAACACAAAACTGGATCCGCCTCCGTATCCGCCGCCATATCCATACATAAGTAACACCTCCTTTTTTTATGAGGTAGTACATTTTATGCAGATACGATTTATGTCGTAAGGGACAAGCATGGAATTATGGCAAAATAATGTATGGAAATATTCGAGAATTAATCGCCACAGCATCATTTTTACGGTAAAAAAGGATTTCCCCAACAAGTTATAGAATACTAATTTTTAAAAAATTAAGGTAGTGAGGCTAGTGGCGTTAGGAGCCTATATTAATTTGTTTCTTGTCATTTTAGTATTCTACGGCTGTAGGATCCTTTTTGATTCAAAGTATAAATACGGGGGAATAAAAAGACTATTAATGGAAGTTGGTATTACGGCTATTTTAGTTCTGTTTGTGCAGTGGTTAATTAAACTGCTTTTTTAAAAAATTCTCTGATCAATAACGATGGTTTTACAAAGCAAAAGACGGTAAATGCCTTTTATCAATAATCGACTCATTTAAGTTTAAGAAGCATTAATGATAAAATGAATTTATCAAAAATCGGGAGGTATTTTTTTGAAAAGTGCTAGTCCATATGTATTCATAGATAACTGCCGTGATGTCATGGAGTATTACCAAAGCCTTTTTGGCGGGGAAATAACTAATTTTCAAAAAAGCAATGATGGCAAGTGTTTGCATGCCGAACTACACCTTGGTAACAGCATCATTCATTTTTCAGATACCTTCAGCAAGACCCATGAAGGTGATAACGTCCGAATTAGCTTGGAATGTGAAAGCGAAGAAGAAATTAGAAGAGTGTATGACGCTCTTAGCAAAGACGGAAAGATAACTGCTCAGCTGCAGGATACATTCTGGGGAGCGATTCATGCAAACTTAGTTGATAAGTTTGGCATTGGCTGGCTGCTCAACTTTCAGAAATAATACGCATTTTAAAAAATACATAAAGGGATGATTTAGTGTATGAACAACGTAACAAAAATGAAAATATTCAAACCAGCAAACGAAGTATTTGAAGCCTTCGTCGATCCTACGAAAATCGGGAATTTCTGGTTCACGTCGAGTTCGGAAAGATGGGAACAAGGTAAGATGATTACATTGCGATATGTTGAATACAATGCGCAACTAGATATAGAAATAAAGGAAATCGAGGGAAATAAGAAAATCGTATTCCAGTGGGGAGCAAATGGCGAAGGGCATATTGTTACGATTACGCTGAATGAGTTAGATCATTCAACTACAATTATTGAAGTAAATGAAGCTGGATTTGATGAAAATGATGAAGCGCTAATTAGTCAATTGCTAGATAATAAAGAAGGCTGGGTTTTCATGCTGACCTGTTTAAAGGGTTATTTAGAATTTGGTGCCAACCAATTAAGAGGCGGATTAGTGAAGGATTGACCTGTATAAAGAGCCAAATGGCTCTTTTTTGTTGCAAATTAATATTTATGTAATTATGCAGAGACATTCTATTTATGAAATAAGAAAAAATAAAATAAAAATGAGCAGTCCAAAAATTTACATCAGAACATATATTCGTGTTATAATTATTCTAATGTTGCAAAAATTGGAGGGCTTTTATGAAGCTAAAAAATATAAACATTTGCGAGCGTATGGAACATTATATTGTTGCTGGTCTAAGTATTGCATTAATTGATAAAGGTCAAATCAATATGACAGCAGGCTTTGGTGTCCTTGAAGCAGGAACCACAAATATTGTAAACAGTAATTCTATATTTAATGCTTGTTCAATTAGTAAATTTGTAACGTCAATGCTAGTTATGAAATTAACGGAACAAGGTGTCTTCGATTTGGATGAAGACGTAAATAATAGACTTTCATCGTGGAAGGTTCCTGAAAACGAATTCACGCAAAAAAATAAAGTAACATTACGGCGGCTGCTTTCTCATCAATCAGGGGTTACAGATCCGGATGGTAGTTTTGCTGAACTTAATTTCACACAAGGATTTCCAGTAATGGTCGATTTATTGGAAGGAAGAACGCCTTATTGCAATGTGCCTATTAATGTGATGTATGAACCAGGGAGTGACTTTCAATATTCAGATGCAGGTTTTTGTATCATACAACTTCTAATTGAAGATAGCTTCGGAAAACCATTTTACGAGGTAATGAATGAACATATATTTGAACCATTAAATCTGAAAAATAGTTCCTTTCCACAGACAATATCAAAAGCAAGAAGAGAAGATTTTTCTTGTGGTCATAAAAATGGAAAGATTGTCAATGTTAAATATCCGATTTATCCCTATCCGGCAGCTTCTGGACTATGGACAACACCATCTGATTTAGCTATTTTGGTAATTGAATTTATGAGGTCACTTAGAGGTGAAAGTGAGATTGGTCTATCTGCAAGTATGGCAAAAGAAATGATTAACCCACAGGGGTGTAAGGCGTGGACTGGTCTAGGTGTTTTTCTAGATGGATCCAAGCACGAAATTGAAATTTCATCACTCGGATGGGGTGTAGGCTTTCAATGTATGATGGTGGCGTATCCTTATTTAGAAACTGGAGCAGTGATAATGACAAATACCGATCTAGGAGTTCATCAATTGAAGAGTATTATCGGGGAAGTATACAATTCCCTTATTTTTTTTAATATTTAATGTTGAACTACCAAGCTGTTTTAGTGGAAAAGCCACAATTTTTATTTCCGGAATATTCAAGTAAATAGAACCTATTAAGAAGAACCAATTATTTCAATATCCTATTTAGGGGGAAAATGAATGACTCAAACTAGGTATAGAGAAGTTTGGGACTTAGAAAAATTATTTCCTGGGGGAAGCCAATCAATTCAAATTTGTAAACATATCGAACAGATAGAGACAAAAGTTGATGAATTGGAGGAAAGATTAGAATTTTTTCAT
This sequence comes from Neobacillus vireti, assembly GCF_001026695.1. GTDB lineage: Bacteria > Bacillota > Bacilli > Bacillales > Cytobacillaceae > Neobacillus > Neobacillus vireti. The sequence continues at coordinate 10,599 of NZ_LDNB01000010.1, read as the reverse complement.
ATACCACTTGAAATAAATGATTCGTTAAAAGTAGCCGATATTATTGAGCAAATAATTGGTATTCAGCTGAACCTGTCCCAAGCCAATTCTTTTATAACTTGTCTTCTAGCGCAGAACTCCAAGGATCAGAAGGCTGCCAGACTCCGAGGAAGGACATCTTCTATTAGTGCCCGCTTTGAGTCTGCATTTCAAAAAATAAAAAACGTCCTTGTAAACACAAACGAACATTTGTGGAAAAACCTACTTGATACTGATCGGTTAAATGACTATAAATTTATTCTGAACGAATGGCGAGAGAATACGGAAAATCAACTAACCGAAACAGAAGAAAGTTTAGTGTCCAATCTAATGGTTGATGGCTATCATGCTTGGGGACAGTTTTATATTTCTCTTATTAGTAGTATTAAAGTTAATATTTCAATCAACGGAGAAAATAACGAATTATCAGTTGGCCAAACGATTAATTTGCGTTCCCATCCTGATGAATTAGTTCGAATGGAATCCCATAAGGCTTTAGAAGAAATATGGACTGAGAAAGAAGACCTGTTTGCAAAGATTCTCAATCATATTGCAGGCTTTCGATTACAAGTGTACAAACAGCGAGGTTTAAAAAATGTTCTAGAAAAACCTCTTAAGGACAACCGCATTAAAGAGGAAACACTTAACGCCATTTGGTCAGCAGTTAATAAATATAAACAACCGTTTGCGAATTACCTAAACCAGAAAGCAAAAACGTTTGGTGATGAAAAGATGCACGCGTATAATTTTTGGGCCCCTATTACACTAAGTAAACAAAAAATTAAATATGAAGAAGCAGTCGATTTTATAATAGAGCATTTTAGTCAGTTTGGACCTGAATTAGAACGTTTTTCGCGCAATGCCTTTGATAAGGGCTGGATTGAAGCAGAAAATCGTCCGAATAAATCGGCTGTTGCGTTTTGTGCAGGGTTTCCACTTTCAGGAGAATCCAGAGTTTTTATGACATATGACGGGAGAATCACAAATGTCTTAACTCTAGCACATGAATTAGGGCATGCCTTTCATAACCAAGCAATGATTCCCGTCAAAGGTATGAATAAAAAATATCCAATGATTTTGGCTGAAACAGCCTCAACATTTTCTGAGATGATCATTTTAGATGCAGCTATGGAAAAAGCGGACAGCACTAACGAGCGATTATTTTTACTGGATGAAAAATTAAAACGCGGTGTGATGAACTTCATGAATATTCCTTCTAGGTTCTTGTTTGAGACGAGATTTTACGAGGAACGAAAACATGGAATCGTTTCTTCATCACGGATAAATGAATTAATGCAAACGGCAATGGAAGAAGCGTATCAAGGCTCACTTGATGGTGCTTCTATTCATTCGTGGGTTTGGACACCACATTTTTATATCACTAATACTCCATTTTATAATTTTCCTTATACTTTCGGTTACATATTTTCGCTTAACCTTTATGCACGGGCAAAGGAAATAGGAAAAGAATTTGAAAAAAGTTATTTAGAACTGCTACGTGATTCAGGCAGGATGACCATAGAAGATTTGGTAATGAAGCATTTAGGAGAAGACATTACTTCACAAACTTTTTGGGAAAAAGGAATGCAATTATCCATTAAAGATGCTGAAGAGTTTATTAGTTTAACATAAGGTTCTGGAGCTTAATAATGTTTTCAGTGTGATAGCTCAAATAATCAGAGGGATTTAGGATTTTTAATCGAATAGTAACTAGAAAAAATAATGTTTGAAGGTGAATTCTATGAAGTCAGATGTATATTTAGCTCGACCAACAATGGAATTAGAAACAGAATACCTGTCCTTTTACCAGGAATGGAAGGAAAGCGGAGAGGACATGATCCCGTGGGTCATTGGTAAGGATCCCTCAAATTTCCAAGACATGATTCAATTTTTACTTGATTCCGAGAAAGGAATAAATCTCCCTGATAATTGGGTGCCTGACTCTACGTTCTGGTTAGTTAATGATGATAAAAAAGTTATCGGTGCTGTTAATATTCGACATCGACTAACTGAAAAACTATTTAACTGTGGCGGACATATTGGTTATGGCATTCGTCCCTCTGAGCGGCGAAAAGGATATGCTACTAAACTTTTATCATTATCTTTAGAAAAAGCGAAAGAACTAGGAATCCAAAAAGTTCTTGTTGTTTGCGACAAGAGTAATATTGGTTCGGAAAAAACAATATTAAATAATGGCGGCATACCAGATACGGACTTTATTGAGGAAAATGGAAATATTATTAAGAGGTATTGGATTGAATTATAGATCTAGTCTCTCCTCTTGTAAACTAAGTTCTAGGCGTCAACTAAAATTTCCACTCAATATTTTAAATGATTATAGTAGAAAAAATCCTTGTTTAAGAGATTTCCTGGAACGATAGGGAGTTGAATTATTTGTTTGAAACAGATAGATGTTTTATTAATATCTTTCAAGAATCGGATTATTTTGATGTGAAAAAATTATATGTAAATCATGAAGTAAGAAGATTTCTTGGTGGCATACGTCAAGAAGCTTCGATTGGAGTAGTAATGGATGAAATGCTTCATTCAAGTGACGACTCTTTTTATTGGGTTGTAAGGGAAAAACACACAGATGATTTTATTGGTTTGGTTTCTCTTGACCCTCACCACGAAGGCGTTTACCCCGAAATCTCGTATCAATTTTTACCGGATTGGTGGGGATCTGGCTATGCAACTGAAGTAGTTCAAGTGATACTCAATTTTGCATTAAATGAATTGAATCTTGTTAAAGTAGTGGCGGAAACTCAAACTGCTAATAAGTCTTCATGTAAGCTTCTAGAGAAAGTAGGTATGGAATTGGAAAGAACAATTAGCAGATTTGGATCCGAGCAAGCGATTCATTCCATTCAATCCTAGTTAAAATCAAATTAAAAAGTGCTAAAAGTGCGATTTATTATTTTTTTAATTTAGGTCTTTTACTTTTTCTAATGGAAATTCTTTAACGATATTTACACCGTCTAATATTATCAAAGTCGAATCAATAGCCAGTTTATTAATACCTTTTAGGTCAGTGCCATTTTTTATTTTATATTCAAGGTGAAATGATTCCTCAGTCCCAGAGTCGAGGATTCCATTACTTCCAGCACCCATTTGAAGCATCTTAATAAACTTGCTTCCTTCGACCAACATCATTTTTGAGGCTAACTTTTTGTTTGGTCGTACCACAACTTCAAGTCCGTAATCATGTTGGCCAGGATAATCAAATTCAGATTTGAATGGGGTGGCAGCGGTATTTTTTATTTTTATATCGTAACGTAGAATCCCTTCTGCTTTAATGATCGTAGTTTCTATATTTGTAATAACCAACTGATTTGCTCTATGAAATCCAGTAAGAGGAATCAATGAAATAACCAAGAAAACGAATGCTAATTTTCTGATGATGAAACATCCCTTTCTATGAGATATGATTTTCCTATTTATTATTTATGGTTATTTTCGAGATTATTCAACAAAAGGGTGCGCTGCATAGAAAATAACCATATCAAAAAAAAGGGATTTTTCAGTCGAGGGAGTTAATTTTGAAGTAATTGAATTTGGGATAGGGAATCCCTGGTTAGTAAGAACAGAAACGGAGTTGGAAGATAATTGGTGATTAGAAAATGACTCAAAATGGCATCGTTTTAGTTGCTAGTGTATCAATAATCAAAGACGACGAAGTTTTGATTATTAAAGAAAATAAACCATTTGCAATCAATAAGTGGAATTTTCCATCCGGACATATTGAGTATAAAGAAGACATACTTGATGCAGCCTGCAGGGAAGTAAAAGAAGAAACAGGATTTGATGTGAAACTTACTGGCACAACTGGTGTATATAACTTTATCAGCAGTTCAAATGACCAAGTGATATTATTTCATTTTACCGGTGAAGTTATTGGCGGAGCATTGAGAATTGAAGAGGACGTAATAATAGATAGCAAGTGGATAAAGGTATCTGAACTCATGAATTTTGATAATAATCAACTTCGTGAACCACGTGTTATTTGGCAGATTGTAGATAGAATAGTAAATCAAAAGGTTCTTCCAATTACAATTTTTAATGATCGATTAGTATAAGCCAAAGAAGATTGAATATAAAACGGAGTTCTAAGATACAAACAGATGCGGCCATCAATAATGAAGGTCGCTTTTTTTCGAATAAAATAATTAAAGGTTATTTTCTCAAAATTACCGAATATATAAGGATGACAATTGGTAATTAGGAAGTGTTTATTTTGAACTATGTATTTATGGTGCTTATTTTTATTTTTTCATTTTATCAATTTTTCATAAAAGGATTCAATAAAGAAATAATGGATACGTTCAATTCCAATTCAATATCAAATATTGCTCACTATTTGTCATTTGGGGCAATAAATTCATTTTTTGCAAATCGTTTCTTTGAAATTGACTGGATGCTATGGATAACCTTTTATTCAATAATAGGAATACTAATTTGTAAAAAAACCGAAAAAGGTGAAAGGAAGTATTCTCAAAAGTTAATCATTTTTCTCATTGTTTTCTTGTTCTTTTCTATTTACCGAGTTCCAACGCATCCAGCTTCATTTGAAAAATATATTAATAGTAAAGAAATGTACCAATGTGTTACAAGGTGGGAATGTGTGAAAATATCTTCAGAGATTAGTGAACATGACTCATTAAGAGCCAAGGCAGAAATTCTTTCAATAAATGGTTATACATTTGATTGGTATGTGTTATATGCAAAGGGGTATATTCAACTTGCTAACGATAAAGGAAATATTGAAGAAATCAATGGTGTAAATATTTGTGGATTTTGGATTGAATATTGAAATGCAATTCTTGTAGAAAAGAGGATGTTAGATGACACCGAAACATATTGTTTCAGCGGCAGCTATTGTGCTGAACAACCAGAATGAGATTTTATTAATCAAAGGGCCACGAAGAGGTTGGGAAATGCCCGGGGGACAGGTTGAAGAAGGAGAATCTTTGAAGGATGCAGCCATAAGGGAAACAAAAGAAGAATCTGGTATCGATATTGAAGTTACAAAATTTTGCGGAGTGTTTCAAAATGTAAATGATTGCATTTGTAATACATTATTTTTAGGAAAGCCTGTGGGGGGAAAACCAATAACAAGCTCGGAAAGTCTAGAGGTAGGATTCTTTCCAATTAACGAAGCATTAGAAATGGTCACTTGGAAAAATTTCAGACAACGAATTGAGTATTGCTTAACAGAAAAACTTCATCCTTTTTATATAGAATTTTAAATAGTCTATTAGTAATTGGAAGAAAAGGAGGTCAATAGTGGATGACCAATTTATATTTCGTTCGACACGCACATTCTACATATACCCCTGATGAAATCGGAAGACCTTTATCAGCTCTAGGATTGGCTGATGCAGAAATAATTACGCAAATGCTCATAAATGAAAATATTAACAGAGTCATTTCAAGTCCATACAAACGAGCTATTCAAACTGTCCAAGGTGTCGCTGAATTCTTTGGAAAAGAAATTGAGATTGTGCATGATTTTAAAGAAAGGACTTTGTCCGATAAACCTCTTGAGGACTTCAATTCGGCGATTGCAAAAGTATGGGCTGATGAAAGCTATTCATGGGAAGGGGGAGAATCTAACATTCTTGCCCAAGCAAGGGGAGTTAAGGCTACAATGAATGTTTTAGAAAAGTATGCAGATGAAAATATTGTCATAGGAACGCATGGAAATTTGATGGTTTTAATTATGAAACATTTTGATAAGCAATTTGGTTTTCGTTTCTGGCAAGAGCTTGCTATGCCTGATATATATAAATTAACGTTCGATAAAATAAAGCTGGTAGAAGTTAATAGAGTATGGCATTAAAATAAATAAAGGAATCCGGGGGTGACGTATGCAGTTATTATTTTGGCCTTGTACGATTGCTTCACTCATTCTCTCCATTATTGCCATAGGCACAAGGAAACCTAAACTCCTTGTAATATCCTCAATCCTTATATTACCAATGTCTTTATACCTAGCGGCTACACCACTTTTTCTAGTTTGGGGTTTAATATTTCCAGTCCTTTATCTTGGTGCAGGGAAATTTATAGCAAAGAAAAGGATCTGGTTGGCCATTTTGTTTGTCATTCCTAATTTTATATTAGTCGGATGGCTGGGATGGGTTGTTTTAAATCAGTAAATAGTATTTTTCAAAGATTAATCATAGTATTTCTAAAGGGGGGCTATAAATTTATAACGGGTTCCGTTTCCTATCACAAAACGTTAATTTACAGCTAAAAATGTTAAGTAAAATGTGTATCAAATTACACCGCAATCTGCGGTGTTTTTTGTTTTGTTTTCAACAAAAAGATAGCCCAGTCTGATATGATACGAACTTAGCTATTTTCTGTATTTATTTTTACTTCCTATTCCACTAAAGCATCCGTTTGTTTAAGTACAATTGAAACCAACAGTTATCCAAAGTGATTATGAAACCACCAAACAATAAGAATCATACTCACTATTCCCCAAGCTGTGGTACTCACTATCCACCAAATTATGGATTCAGCTTTTTTTGAACTTTCCCCGTTTTCCATATTTGCTGTTATAAAAGCGAGCTTACTTTCCATACCTTTTTTCATAGAAGTGAGAACAACAAATCCGATTATTATGAAACCAATAGTTATCCAGAGTAATAAGTCCACCTTTTATACCTCCCTTTTTTTGTGAATTACTTTCCTTTCAATCTTCTTTATTCAATTATCCTGCCCCGTTAGCGTGAGTACATATTTTCACAAACTTTATTTCATCTTAACATATATATCCAATTTTAACATCCATTCTAAGCACTTTTGTAAATCATTTTGTATATCAAATTGTGGGTAAAATTGTAGGGGTACAACAGCCATTGTACCCCTACAATTTGGGGTGCATTTTCCTATACAAATTTTTATGTAATTCCCGTAAAAAAGGCTTTACACCAATAAAAAATGAGTGTCAATTTCATAAGCAAATTGGCACTCATTTTAACCTACATTTTTAATGTTTGCGATAGGAAACGGAACCCGTTAATAAATTTAGTCTCTCTTTTTCCAACAAAAAAAGGATTTTTCAGAGATAATATGGAAAATAACTATATAGGAATGAACGGGTGGGGGATTAAATGCAGCATAAAATTTTATTAGTAGAAGATGATGCGGCCATTAGCGATATGGTTAAGGGGCAATTTACCAAAGAAGGTTTTGAGGTAGTGCCAGCGTTTGACGGGGAAGAGGCGCTTGAGGTGTTTGCAAACGACTCATTTGATTTGATTCTCCTTGATTTAATGCTGCCGAAGCTTGATGGAATGGAATTTTTGAAAATTATTCGTGAGAAGAGCATGATACCTGTACTGATCATGTCGGCTAAAGACGGGGACTTAGATAAAGCTTTAGGATTGGGTTTCGGAGCGGATGATTATATCGCCAAGCCGTTTTCGATGATTGAGCTGACGGCTAGGGTGAAAGCAGCAATCAGAAGGGCAACTCATTATTCCCGTACAGAACAAAAGCAAGAAAAAAAGCTGCTGGCGGTCGGGGAGTTGAAACTTGACCTTGAAAATTTCTCCTTACAAAAAAACGGCATAGAAATCAAGCTGACCGCAAAGGAGTTTCATATTCTAAAACTATTTATCTCACATCCAAGCCGTGTCTATACGAAGGCACAGATTTATAGCTTAGTATGGGAAGACGAATATTACGGTGATGAAAATGTGATAAATGTTCATATGAGAAGGTTGAGGGAGAAAATTGAGGATGAACCGTCTAAACCACAGTATATCCAAACATTATGGGGCATCGGTTATAAGCTTGGGGAGTTTTCCTAATGATTATTTTTTTATCCATCGTCATCATTGTCTTAGCATTCCTTAATTTTTTCCAATATAAAACGAGGAACAATGATAAAGAAAATTTCACTTATATACATAAAAAACTTAAGCAGATTATTGAGAGGAAGACGGATGAAAAGCTGCTTTTGCATACAGATAATGAGGATTTAAAACAAATATTAATCGAAATCAACCGCCTCTTAGAATATAATCAAAAAATGGTAGCCAACTACAATAAAACGGAGATGTCGATGCGGAAAATGCTCTCCAATATCTCGCATGATTTAAAAACGCCTTTGACGGTGGTGCTCGGGTATATTGAGATTATGTTGAATGACCCGAATAGAAATCACGACGAAACCGAGGAGCTCCTGCAAAAAGTTCACGCAAAAGCGGTCGAAGTTTTAGACTTAATTAACAAGTTCTTTGATCTTGCGAAACTGGAGTCGGGGGATAAAAATCTGCCGCTCACAAGGGTGAACATAAATGAAGTATGCCAGAAGAATATATTAAACTTTTATGAGGTTTTAACCGCAAAGGGCTTTGATGTAGCGATTGAGCTGCCGGAAAACATTCTTTATGCTCTAGGGAATGAGGAAGAACTTAATAGGGTCTTAAATAATTTACTTTCAAATGCGATTCAATATGGCGGAGATGGGAAAGTACTTGGTTTAACGCTTAAAGGTGATGAACAATTTGTTTATATAGACGTGTGGGATAAAGGCAAGGGAATCAGTGAGCTCCACAAGGATTTAGTGTTTGAACGAATGTACACATTAGAGGATTCACGAAACAAATCCTATCAAGGCAGCGGTCTCGGCCTCACAATTACCAAACGGCTTGTGGAAAAAATGGACGGGCAAATTTTTCTAACCAGCAAGCCCTATGAAAAAACGACTTTTACTGTTCAATTAAAGCGAATTACATATTAAAACAGCTAAGGGTGCCTCGCTTCAGAGACATCCTTTCTTTCTTAAGATTTTTGTAAGAATTGGTTAATAAAAAAGAAAAGTCTGCTGACTAAAATAAAAAGTAGTTAAAGACGAAGAGGAGCTGAAAATTGATGAGCTACATTATCAAAACAAATCAACTGACGAAAGCCTTTAAAGGCAAGGAAGTGGTTTCAAATGTCAATATGAAGGTCAAAAAGGGAGAAATTTATGGGTTTCTTGGGCCAAATGGTGCCGGTAAAACAACAATCATGAAGATGCTGACAAATCTTGTGAAGCCAACGAGCGGTGAAATTGAGATCTTTGGTGAAAAACTGACGAATACCTCCTATGAAGTGTTAAAGCGGATGGGGAGCATCATCGAATATCCTGTTTTCTATGACCGGCTTACGGCACGTGAAAATCTGGAGCTGCACTGTGAGTATATGGGCTATTACGACAAAAAGGCGATTAATGCAGCCTTAGATTTAGTCAAATTAAAAAATATCGAGGATAAGTCAGTAAAAGATTTCTCACTCGGAATGAAACAGCGTCTTGGGATTGCCCGCGCAATCATTACGAAGCCTGAATTATTAATTCTTGATGAACCAATTAATGGCCTCGATCCAGTAGGGATTAAAGAACTGCGCGAATTATTCCATATGCTCTGCCGTGAATATGGAATAACCATGCTGATTTCGTCCCATATCCTTGGTGAAATGGAGCAAATTGCCGATACGATTGGGGTAATCAGTGACGGAAAATTAATTAAAGAGGTTTCGATGGATGAAATCCAGGAACAAAATAGGGAGTATATTGAACTTGCAGTTAACGATGTGAAGAAGGCATTTTATGTTCTTGATGAAATACTCCATCTCACGAATTTTAAAGTGGTCGACGGGTCTCGGTTCAGAATCTATGATACAGGAGCATCACAATCAGAAATATCTAAGACTCTCATTCTAAATGGGGTCATGATTGAAGAAATTAATAAAAAGAATCATTCACTAGAAGATTATTTCTTAACATTAATTAATGGGGGCGGAATCAGTGCGTAAATTAATCAGTCTTGAAATAAAGAAATTTAAATTGTATGGCTATTGGAAAGGAATTGCGATTGCCAATCTTGCCATCATGGCCCTCCTTTGTTCGATTTATTTCACTGGAAAAGGTGATGGAGAAATTCCCTCTATAAGTTATGAATTAGTATTTATTGATTTCGGGAGTATTATTAGGGCAACGTTTACAATTTTTGCTGCGACACTTATTGCCAAACTGATCATTGACGAGTATAAAAATAACTCCATCTCCCTGATGTTTATGTATCCGATTAAACGGAAGCAAATCATGGCTGCTAAGCTAATTATTGTGGCGTGTTTTACATTTTTAACAATATGCGTATCGAGTCTATTGATTGGCAGTCTCTTTTATTTAGCTGATTCCTTTTTCCACTTTGTTCCGCAGGCACTAACAGCAGAAGTTTTAAGGAATGGAATCATTGATATGCTTCTTGGAGCTATTGCTTCAGCTGGTATCGCCTTAATTCCACTATATTTTGGCATGCTGAGAAAGTCTGTTCCTGCAACAATCGTATCATCGATTATCCTCGTATCGCTTACCGGTTCAACAACTAATGGTGTATCTGCCTTCTCCTATATTGCCATACCGCTTGTACTTGCGGCAATTGGCTGCTTGATTGCTTATTTCTCGATTAGGAATATTGAGAAGGTGGATGTAAACTAAAAAAAGGGCTGCCCATTTGTACTGCACCCCAAAAGTTAGAGTGAACTCTAACCTTTGGGGTGTATTTTTATGGCAAAATATAGTGA
>NZ_LDNB01000001.1 GCF_001026695.1 Neobacillus vireti | reverse complement strand
AACTCTCCAAGAAAGTTGATTAGCTCATAAATGTTACGTTGGCTTAGTTTTATAAAAAAACTAAAAAATTTGTTTGTTGACGTTTTTGTTTGTTTAGTTTTCAAAGAACAATATTGAAATAATTTGGAGCGGGTGATGGGAATCGAACCCACTACATCAGCTTGGAAGGCTGAGGTTTTACCAGTAAACTACACCCGCATTAAATTTTTGAATGGAAGACAGGNCCAAACCAAGTGCTCTACCAAGCTGAGCTACTTCCCGTTTATATGGCGCGCCCGGAAGAAGTCGAATCCACAACCTTCTGATCCGTAGTCAGACGCTCTATCCAATTGAGCTACGGGCGCATCTCTTAAAGCAACTTTTAAAGTATAGCATCTTCAGTTTCTGATGTCAACACTTTTTTTGGTGCGGCCGAGAGGACTTGAACCTCCACGGGGTTGCCCCCACTAGGCCCTCAACCTAGCGCGTCTGCCATTCCGCCACGACCGCATGTAAATTAGCGACAAAGACAATCATAACACATTAACCACATTAACACAAGAGGAAATGTTTGGTGCGGGTGAAGGGAGTCGAACCCCCACGCCTTGCGGCGCCAGATCCTAAGTCTGGTGCGTCTGCCAATTCCGCCACACCCGCAAAAAAATATGAATCTAAAAAAAGAAATGGCTGGGCTAGCTGGATTTGAACCAACGCATGTCGCAGTCAAAGTGCGATGCCTTACCGCTTGGCTATAGCCCAATGTTGATAAAGATTAAGAAACAGGAAATGAATTCAATGTCATTCCCCGCTCCTGATGACCCCTACGGGATTCGAACCCGTGTTACCGCCGTGAAAGGGCGGTGTCTTAACCGCTTGACCAAGGGGCCGATAATTTTATGGCGGAGAAGGAGGGATTTGAACCCTCGCGCCGGTTACCCGACCTACACCCTTAGCAGGGGCGCCTCTTCAGCCTCTTGAGTACTTCCCCATAATGGCTCCGCAGGTAGGACTCGAACCTACGACCGATCGGTTAACAGCCGATAGCTCTACCACTGAGCTACTGCGGAATAATGAATAATTTTTTATGCTTCAATAAGACCTTCGCCCTATCGACTCTTACCATTATAATGACGAAACAATAGAAAGTCAATATTATTTTTCGATAAGATTTTTGCCAATATCTTACGTTATTCCAAGGTTACTTCTTTCAGCTTCTTTAATTTGCCTTTGCATTTACCGCAAACGTATTTGTTAGTATTAATACTTCTTTTCCTTCTATATGAAAGCTGGCATTTTGTACATTGATATAAAAGGATTTTCTTTACTGTACGCTTTACCTCACGACTTGGAAGCTGTGTACAAAATCGAGGTGCCCCTGTTTTTTTTAGTAAATATTTAAATTCCTGATCCTTATGCTGATAGCCTTTCCCTTGAAGATGAAGATGATAATGGCAGAGCTCGTGTTTGATGATGCCGATTAATTCCTTTTCACCTAGTTCATCTAAATATTTTTTATTAATTTCTATATTATGAGAGCCAAGAAGATATCTTCCGCCTGTTGACCTTAATCTCGGATTGAACGATGCTTGATGGTTAAATTGTTTACCAAATGACTCAACCGATATTCTTTCGACCAATAATTGAAGTTCTGCCTGTTCCATTTTACTCCCCACACTTTCCGAGCGAACGTGACAACCTATTATAGCATATCATTATATATACTTTATTTACGATGAACTTTTCGGGAGGTTTTCCTATGCCAACTTGGTTGCAAAACCAAATGAAAAGAGCTTTCTATGAGAAGGACCGCTACCAGATTAAACTGTTAAACCAGTGCTGGTATTTTTACAGAAAAAAACACTGCTCCTAGAAGCAGTGTTTCTTTCTAATTTGATGGAGATAGCATCGTTAATGCCACGCGCCCTTTTTTCATGTCCACCGAGTCAACCCAAACTGTTACTACATCTCCTACGGAGACAATATCCAGTGGATGTTTCACAAATCGATTGCTGAGCTTAGAGATATGAACAAGTCCATCCTGTTTCACACCAATATCAACAAACGCACCGAAATCAACGACATTTCGGACGGTTCCTTGCAGCTCCATTCCCGCTTTCAGATCTTCTAACTTCAAGACGTCCTTTTTCAAAAGCGGTCTAGGTAAATCATCACGCGGATCACGTTCCGGTCTTACTAAGGCATCAATAATATCCTTTAAGGTTAATTCACCAATCGCAAGTTCTTCAGAGACAGATTTCAAATCAAGACCACTAAGTGCCTTTTTCAACTCTTCCGAACCCAAATCATCCGTTGTAAAACCTAGGCTGGCTAATAGCTTCTTCACTTCATCGTAATTCTCTGGATGGATTCCAGTCCGGTCAAGCGGCTGCTTTCCATCTAATACTCGCAGGAAGCCAATCGCCTGTTCATAGGTTTTCGCACCAAGGCGCGGCACTTTCTTTAGTTGAACCCTGCTCGTGAATTTCCCTTCCTCTTCGCGTTTTTTAACAATATTGTTGGCAGCCGTTTTGTTCAGCCCGGCAACATATTGTAAAAGCGAGGAAGAAGCGGTATTGACATTAACACCAACATGGTTAACCGCAGTTTCAACGACAAAATGCAAGGAGCCAGAAAGTCGCTTTTGAGAGACATCATGCTGATATTGACCGACACCTACAGATTTCGGATCTATTTTCACCAATTCGGCTAATGGATCCTGTAAGCGCCTTGCAATCGAAACAGCACTTCTTTCTTCGACCTGGAAGTTCGGAAACTCTTCTCTGGCAAGATCAGAGGCAGAATAAACGCTGGCACCTGCTTCATTAACAATTAAATAGAAGATTTCTTCATCCATTTCTTTTAAAATATCGGCAACAAACTGTTCAGTTTCCCTTGATGCCGTTCCGTTGCCAATCGCGGCCATTTCTACCTTATACTCGCGTAAGATTTGAATAAACTTTTCGCGCGCTTGTTTTGTCTTTGAGACCGGCGGATGCGGATAGATGACATCTATTTTCAACACCTTACCCGTTTCATCAACGACAGCTAATTTACAACCTGTCCGGTAGGCTGGGTCGACCCCAATGACGACCTTTCCTTTTAACGGTGGCTGCAAGAGTAAGTTCCTTAGATTTTCAGAGAATATATGGATGGCCTGCTCTTCACCTTTTTCGGTTAATTCACCGCGAATTTCCCGTTCAATCGATGGCTGGATTAATCGTTTGTAACTGTCTTCAATTGCCTCTAACACGCTTGGCGCTGAAGGAGAGTGCTGAATCCGGATCCATTTTCTTGACAGATAGGTCATTATTACATCTGCATTCATTTTAATCGCTACTCTTAGAATATCTTCCTTTTCACCGCGATTTAAGGCAAGAATTCGATGGGGAACGATTTTGTTAACCGGTTCTTCGTACTCATAGTACATTTCATAAACATTTTTTTCGTCTTTTTCCGCATCTTTTACTACAGAAACGACAGCTCCAGATTTAAATGTCTCTTTCCGAATCCATTTGCGGCTCTCCGCATCATCAGAAACCCATTCAGCGATGATGTCCTTGGCGCCGGCAATTGCATCATCAACAGCAACAACTTCTTCGGTTAAAAATTCCTTTGCTTTTTCAGTGACGCTTTCCTTTGAAAAAGTCATTAGCCATTCAGCAAAAGGTTCGAGTCCTTTTTCCTTAGCAACGGTAGCCTTTGTTCGCCGCTTTTGTTTATATGGACGGTATAAATCCTCCACCTCTTGAAGCTTTTCCGCCTTCGTAACGGCTCGGCTAAGTTCTTCTGTAAGTTTCCCTTGCTCCTCTATAATCCGAAGAACTTCTTCTTTTCTTTGTTCAAGATTTTGTATGTATTGCCACCGTTCCAGTATGTTACGGATTTGCACTTCATCAAGGGCACCCGTCATTTCTTTTCGGTAACGCGCTATAAAAGGAACCGTATTGCCTTCATTTAATAACGAAATAACACTTTTCACTTGTTTATAAGAGATTGCTTGCTCCGCGGCTATCTTACCTAAAAGCTGTTCATCCTTTACAACTGTATCATTCACAAACAGTCCTCCATCCTTTTTTCCTTATTGTAACAGAACCACTAGACCATTTCATTCATGGGCACTCTGCCCCTTTTCCACACAAAAAGAAAAGCAAGCTATTTTAGCTTGCTGGCAGAATGAGAGTATGAGGTCAGGATATGTACGAAAACACGCTCTTCCAAAAAAGAGCGTGTGTTTAACTAAAATTCGATGAGTCCCAGGCTTACTTGCAAGGCTTCATCCACTTTCTCCATCATTTCGTCATCGAGATGGGTGATTTTGTCGGTTAACCGCTGCTTATCAATTGTACGAATTTGCTCTAACAGAATGACCGAATCTCGCTCAAATCCGTAGCGCTTCGCATCAATTTCTACATGAGTAGGAAGCTTCGCTTTTTGAATTTGAGCTGTAATCGCTGCAACAATCACTGTGGGACTAAACCGATTCCCGATGTCGTTTTGGATGACAAGTACAGGTCGGACGCCGCCTTGTTCAGAACCAACAACTGGGGATAGGTCCGCGAAATAAACGTCACCACGCTTGACAATCAAAGGTTTACCCTCCGCTTACAAGACGTTCAACTGTGTGTTCTGCCTCATATTCTGCTTGGAATGCTTCTGATGCAATTCTAAGATTGATCTTTGCCATTTCCATGTAGCCACGTCTCATTGACTCGCGAATTTGTCTCTTTTTTCGTTCGCGCAAATACATTTTTGTTGCTTGGTAGATAAACTCACTGCGGTTTACATTCTCTTGCTTAGCAAAACCATCTAATTCAGTTAAAAGATGTTGCGGTAACTTCACTAAGATTTCCGTAGTTGCGCCGGATTCAGACACAAACATACACCTCCACCATCACTACACACCAATTTTTTATCTAACAAGAACTACATTTTAAAAACACATAAATACAACGCCTTATGAAGCAATCCTAAGAGATGTGCCATTCGACGAGTTATAGCTGTACCATATTTTATAATAACACTAATCATGCCTACTGCATAGACTAAATATAATCTACTGTATTATAAGCCAATAAAAGGTGCTTTTATGCACAAATTACCGCAATATCATAAATATGTTGGAAATTTCTTATTTACGACTATTAATTGTTGAGAAGCGCATTTTTTAAATCGACAATTTGCCCGCCCCGTTTGTAAAGACGCGGGATGCGATTAGCAATGATACACGGCACTTCATAATTGATGGTTTCTAATTTAGCAGCAATTTCGTTAACCGACAGGAATTGATCCTTTTGACCGCCAATTAACGTAACTGTCGTGCCAACAGGAACATAATACGGAAGACGAATCATGCATTGATCCATGCAGATTCTGCCGACAATCGGCGAACGCTTGCCGTCCACTAGCACATCTTGGCCACTAAGCTTACGGATCCACCCGTCTGCGTAGCCAATCGGGATTGTGCCAATCCACTCTTCCTCCTCACTTTCATAGGTTGCACCGTAGCTGACCTTTTCTCCCTTTTCATGCTTCTTCACATGAATAAGCCGAGATCTTAAGGAAAAGGCTTCTTTTAATGGAAAGGGGATTTCTTTCTCCATTTCAATAGACGGCGTCAACCCATACATCGCAATTCCAACTCGAACCGCATTAAAATAAGCACCAGGAAAACGAATAGCGGCTGCACTGTTGCTGGAATGGACAAGCTTAGGACGTTCCGCTAAAACACTTATCATCTTTTCAAATAACGACAATTGCCGTTGAAAATAGGTCATATCCAGCTCATCTGCCGTCGCAAAATGCGTATAAATCCCTTCTAGATGAAACCGTTCATTCTTAAAAATGATTTGCTCAATTTCTCTTAACTCCATGGGTGTCCGAACTCCAATTCGACCCATCCCTGTATCTACTTTGATATGCAATGAAATTCTTTCATCGATTTTTATATGATTTAATGCCTCTTCCAGCCATTCCTTCTGAAAAACAGTAAGGGTTATCGCAAATATAGCTGCCACATGCACATCTTCAGGCCGTGTAGCACCTAAGACTAGAATGGGCGCATTGATTCCTTTATTCCTTAGTGCAATGGCCTCATCCATAAAAGCAACGGCCAAATAATTTGCCCCTGCTTCTAGTGCTGTTTTGGCCACTTGGGCATCCCCATGCCCATAAGCATTCGCTTTAACCACTGCGATAATATTTACTTGTTTAGGCAGGTGTTTTCTTACGGAGATGACATTTTCAGCGATACAATCTAAATCGACCTCTGCCCATGTATCCCGATAGAAATATCCTAACTCATTCATACTTCCACTTCCTACTGACTAAAATTAAAACATTCTTCATTTTATCATATTATGAAAAAAACTGCTTTTTGTTGGACCAGGTAAAAATTAGAACCTTTAACACAAAAAAACAGGCCCCTAAACGAGCCTGCTGCATGGATTTTTATTTTACTGAATCGCCTTGAACAGATTCTGCGATCTCAATCAGTTCTTCCTTGCTTAGGTTATTCGATGCAATCATGTAATCCACACCGCCATCGGACCAAGAAATAGAATGGTCAGAAACAGCTCCAATCGTAACTCCTAAGTCAACAATATCTCCTTCTAGATAGGTCGGCGTGGCTAATACCGTTTTCGCTGTTACTTTTTCCTGGATAAGTGTATACGACTTTTTACCATCATAGGTGAGAATAACCCGCTTCCCATCTTCAATCTTTACTTCCTTTTCACCAATTAATTTTGTACCTTTAAGCTCAAAAGTTGGATATTTAACAGTAAACGCATTATCTTTAGCATCAGCCATAGCAGGCAGCCCAACCTGCGCACGCGTCATGTTCTTCTTCATATCGAAATCGTCCTTTTTAAAGCTCGCTTTAAACTTAATCTTAGAAAATTCAACCGTCACAAGAGCATTCCGGTCAGGGTCCATTACTTTTACGACAGCAGGCGATAAATCACTTTTATTTAGCTTAATTTCTTGAAATGGCAGCATATTATTATTTTGATAACGGGTTTTTGTTTCAAATATATAATAATCTTTTGTGGTCGAGAATTTTGCATCTTTATCCATAACAATATCTTTTATCAATGATTCATACAGATAGGCCTGACTGCTGTTTTGCGGCCAGTCGCTTTGGAAACGGAAGCTCTTATTCAGTGCTGGAGTTAGGACAAATACTCCTTGATTATTTCGTAAAATCATTTGGCTCTGATCTTTTTCGGCGTTTTTCAAATTTACGCGGTAAAAGGTAGGGTCTTTATGCCAAATTTCTACGTTATAACTCTGCGAATCAGAACCCATTTTCAACGTCATTTTTGCGTTTACCTTGTAGCTTGTTAAGTCCTCCTGTTTACTCTTTAGCTCCTTCACCACATCACCTTGTGATTTAGAGCCACAGGCAGCTAGTATAAATACGACCATCAGCCCTGTAATGAGCAGCAAAATCTTTTTTCTCATTCCTTCAACCCCTTCTTGTCTCATTTCATATGATCAGGTTGTGTTGAAAGTGAATGTTGATTTCCGTTCCAGGCGCGAGCTTTCCGCGGGGCGGGCGGTGAGCCTCCTCGGCGCTTAAGCGCCTGCGGGGTCTCACCTGTCCCGCTGATCCCGCAGGAGTCTCGTGCCTTCCACTCCAATCAACATTGTGCAAAATCAACAATGTGCTTTAACACAACCTATGATTAAAAGAAGAGAAAGGCAGGGAAGGACCATAGCTGACCTTGTCTCTCCTATTTCCCTATGAATATATGAGACAACCTAGGGGATTATGCGAAAAAGGTTTATAGGCTTTTTATATTTATTTTACTCCTCAATAACAACCTGGGAGACGGCATAGTCTCTGCTGTGCGAAATGGACAAATGGGCTTGAACGTCAGGCTTTGCAAAAAACGGCTTTCCTGAGCTGTCCGTTTCGATTTCAATATCTAAAAAGGACAGTTCCTTGCCAATCCCGGTGCCAGCTGCCTTGGAAAAGGCCTCCTTTGCAGAAAATCTTCCTGCTAAAAACTCTACCTGTCTGCGGGAGGACAACCCTTCAAACCTAACCTTTTCCTTTGGTGTTAAGATGCGGTCAACAAATTTCTTTTGTGTGCTAATGATTTCCTGAATCCGTGAAAGTTCAATAATATCTATTCCAATACCTTTTATCAAAAGCTCATCTACCTTCTATTTATTTTCCCTTCAGCATAATAGTGTACAAGATGGAAATTAAGGCTATTATGGTTAGTGAGAGGAGGTTTATTATGTTTACTAGAACCGAAAGCTTTCGCGAGTTTATTCGCTTTTATCCGGTTGTTTCTATTATAATCGCTATTCATTTAGTTCTATACTTACTAACTGTTTTACCCTTCTTCCCAAACTATTGGTTCTTTGAAACCCTTTCAGGGGTAAACCTTTATATTATGGAAGGGGAATATTGGCGGCTGATTACCCCGACCTTTATGCATAGCGGTTTTGCCCATGTGCTGTTTAATAGTTTCTCGCTTGTATTATTCGGTCCGGCGCTTGAGCGCATCCTTGGCCGCGGCAGATTTCTAGTTGTCTATCTTCTTTCTGGACTTATAGCCAATGTGGCTACACTTCTGCTTGAGCCGTTATCCTTTACCCACGTCGGTTCTAGCGGTGCGATATTTGGACTATTTGGCTATTATATTGCGATTATCATGTTTCGAAAACACTGGCTATCAAGGCAAAATTCACAAATTATCCTTACTCTTTGTGTCATCAGTTTGATTATGACCTTCCTGCAGCCAAATATAAATATTACCGCCCATCTATTTGGCTTACTTGGCGGCTTTTTACTTGGGGCGATTCCTTATTTTAATAAAAAAGACTTAGCTGATTCACTTAAAAGCACGACAAACTGGGTCAGCAGCAGAAGGAAAGGTGCTGCCGCGCAATCTCCTATGAAAGTGCTGATTTGGGCCGTAATCATCATCATCGCCATCATCGGATTTTTAGCACAAAAATAACTGAGCGTGCCGTTTTGATATTCCTATGAAAAATTTATTATTCCTTTCCTTTTGGGAATAATATTCCTAAGGATAAAAAGGAGGATTTTTCGTGGAAACCGAACAACAACCGAAATTAACGGCATCAGAACTCTCACTTCTCTGGACATCATATCAAAATGATTCCATGGCGGTCTGTGGAATTACCCACTTTTTAACCCATATTGAAGATGATTCGATTCGTGAAGTATTAGAATTTGCGCTAGATTTATCGAAAGGACATATTCAAAAAGTATCACAGATATTTGAAGCAGAACAGTACCCCCGACCACAAGGTTTCACTGAAAGAGATGTAAATTTAGCTGCTCCCCGTTTGTTCTCTGATGTTTTATATCTATACTATATCGAGAATATGGGTAAATTTGGACTGACCGCTTACAGTATCGCCTTATCATCGTCTTCTAGAGACGATATGGTTGACTTCTATTCAACAGCGATGGCTGAAACGGTAGAGTTACATAATCGGTCGAAACGATTATTAAAAGAAAAAGGACTGTATCACCGTGATTCTGGACTGCCGACCCCAGACCAAAGTGACTTTGTTAAAAAACAAAGTTTCTTGACGGGTTTTTTCGGCGATCGAAGACCGCTTCTCGGAGTTGAAATTTCAAATCTTTGGTACGATTCAGTGCGAAATGGAGTAGGCCAGGCTATCATCCAAGGGTTTAGCCAAGTGGCAAAAGATAAGGAGGTTCGCCAGTATTTTGCACGGGGACGAGAAATATCCGGAAAACATTTAGACCTATTCGGTTCAAAGATGCACGAAGATTATCTTGCTAGAGGAGCGTTTACTTTAACTGGTGAAGTGACTGATTCCAAAGTATCTCCTTTTTCCGATAAATTAATGATCTATCATATTTCAGCGCTTTGTGCTGCAGGAATTGGACAATACGGAATTTCGATGGCCTCAAGTCCCCGACACGATTTAGGGATCATGTACGCTCGTTTAACCGCTGAAGTTTATAACTACGTTAATGATGGAGCAAAAATTATGATTAACCACGGCTGGATGGAGCAACCGCCAGAAGCAGCTGATAGAAAAAAATTGACGAAGTAGGAAGCATTGAAAAACTAGTCTGGGCTACCCCATTTAAATGTAGAGAACAATTCAAATATGATTTAGTCCTTAAGATTTCATCTTAAGGACTTTTTTTGCTACTTTGGAAGGTTCGTTCTTAACTACCCTTAATAGCCACATAATAGGAGTGAAATAAATATTAATGGGAAACCTAACAAAAAGTTCGCGGCGGGGTGAATTTAATGCCAATTTTCTCGAAAAATAAACACAAAACCGTCCAAAACAGCGCTCATGAGCAACTGTTTTTGGGCGAGGATTATGACGTTCGCTTGAAGTGGTTTAAAACCACCTTTCAGAACAGCGATGATATCACCGTACACGAATTAACCACCAATCAAACCCGGTGCGGAATCGTCTTTTTGCAGGGGATGGTTGATCAACAGATATTCGACGATCAGGTACTAAAGTATATTGTTTCACCGGGTTTCGCTTCATCTCGAAAGGATTTATTCCATAAGATACTAGATCTGCAATCGATAAGTACGATGTGTACGAGCATTGTTGCCGATATTCAGGAAGCAGCCGATTCTGTCCTTGAAGGAAAAATCATCATTTTTTTCGAAGGTGACAGCCGCATGCTTGTAATCCCGCTTACGAGCTTTGAAAAAAGAGCGGTAAGTGAAACGACCAATGAAAACGTAATCAGAGGGCCAAGAGAAGCGTTTGTCGAAGATATTCAGACAAACATCACGTTGATCCGCCGAAAAATTAAATCTCCTGACTTAAAAATGGAACAGTTAGTCGTTGGAAGGTACACAAAGACAAAAGTAACGATTGGCTATATCCAAGGGGTCTGTAAAGAAGAGCTAATCACTGATATCAAACAACGGATTAACCAGCTTGAGATTGATGGCGTATTGGAGGGCAGCTATATAGAGGAGTGTATCGAGCAATTCCCATTATCACCCTTTCCCCAAACGCAAAAAACGGAGCGCCCAGATGTAGCCGCTGCCGCTTTGTTAGAAGGAAGAGCCGTTCTTTTTGTCGATGGGACCCCGATACCCCTGTTGGTCCCGGTGACAATGTATATGTTCCTCCAATCTGCCGAGGATTACTATCAACGATTTTTCCTTACTAGCTTTATTCGGTTGCTTCGTTATACCTATTTACTGGTTTCATTGCTTTTCCCTTCATTTTATATTGCGATTACCACCTTTCACCCAGAAATGATTCCAACCACCTTATTAATTAGTGTGGCGGCATCACGAGACAACGTCCCCTTTCCTGGTCTAGTGGAAGCCTTTATTATGGAGTTGGCATTTGAAGGGCTGAGGGAAGCAGGAATCCGAACACCAAAAGCAATCGGGCAGGCCATCGGGGTCCTTGGGGCGTTAGTGATTGGCCAGGCAGCCGTACAGGCAGGAATTGTATCCGCTCCAATGGTGATTATCGTTTCAATTACAGGAATTGCATCATTCATTATTCCAGGATATGATTTGGCGTTTACAATCCGATTACTCCGCTTCCCTATCATGATATTAGCTGGAACATTCGGTATATTTGGTTTGATGATTGGCTGTATTCTTATCTATATACATGTCGTAAACCTGCATTCTTTTGGTGTACCCTATTTGTCTCCAACAGCACCCTTACGCCCTGCAGATTTAAAGGATGTATTTATTCGTGCACCATGGTGGTTTATGAAACGCCGGCCATCGTTTGTTGGGGATTCCAATTCCAATCGGTTGACAATCAAGAAATCACGACCTGAGGATGATGAGGATTAATGAGAGCGCTAAAATGGTTTATGGTGATGAGTACCTTATTATTAACTGGCTGCTGGTCGAGGGTTGAGATCAATGATTGTGCTTTTGTAACAGCCATGTATGTGGACAAATCCGTAAAAGGGCAAATGGAGGTCACGCTAGCGTTTCCGCTCCCAAATCGACTTGTTCCAGGCACGGTGGGCGGCTCTGCATCACCTGGAAATCCATATACACAAGTCTCAAGAACAGGAAAAACCATTACAGAAGCCTATCAAAAAATGCAAATAGATTTACCGCGAAGAATTAGTTGGGGGCATACAAGAATCATTGTCGTTAGTGAAGAAATGGCAAAGGAAGGAATAGGTCATATTTTAGAATTTATTGCACGCGATCCGAAATTAAACATTAATAACGCCGTATTGGTTGCACCTGGGAAAGCCAAAGATATTGAAAATCTTGTTCCGGCATTCGAACGTTTCCCAAGTGAGATTGTCCGGGAATTTACCCAAGAAATGGTCACATTATATACGACCCCAAAGGACTTTCTCGAAACAGAAAATGGCGATATGATTGTTGGCTACTTAACAAAAGGGAAGGAGAAAATGGTCAGTGAACAAGGAAAAGAAGCTATGTGGGTGGGCACAGACGGAATGGCTTTGTTCCATGATTATAAAATGGTCGGCAAGATTGGCCTGAAGGAAGGGCGCGGGGCTTTATGGCTGCGTAATTCGATAAAAAACGCCTCAGTTTCCATTATATCGCCAACAGATAAAAAACCCATTAGTTTATTAATCTTAAGGTCAAAGACGAAAATTCGCCCGTCCAAAAATGAGCCGTTCACATTTGATGTTTATGTCACCGCAGAGGATGATATATCGGAGTCTTATTCTAACATCAATTTAACAAACGCGAAAAACATTTTTCAACTCGAAAAAATTGCCGAAAAGGAAATTAAGGACAGAATCAGCGAGGCCTTTAAAGCCTCTAAAGGAATGAAAGCAGATGTTTTCCAATTCGGTGCATACTTATCCTGGTATAAGCCTAAAATATGGAAGGCTGTTAAAGAAGATTGGCCAACCGTTTATCATGATAAAGTGAAGTTAAATATTCACGTAGATTTACATATCAAACGGCCTGGTGCTGAAAATAATCCAATTTGGATAAAGGAAATAAATTCATGATCATGATTATTATTCTCTTCTTTCTATTTATATTTGGTTACGAGTGGGCATACCTAAAGAAGAAAAGTCGCAAAAGGAGAACGTTCTGGATTGTCTTTTGCATTATGGGGATGTCCTTTTCATACTGTATTGCGACCATTGTTTTCAAAAACATGCCAAGTCCCAATACTTTGATTCAATTCCTATTTACCCCCATCCAACAGAAAATATTAGGTAAGGTGGATTAACTTGAAAGCTGCGCAGATTTCACAGAATCAACTGTTACTATTTTTAATTCTTTATTTTTATTCTACCTTAGTTGGATTTTCTGCGAGCAACTTAATCCACATATCCCAATATGATACGATACTAGTGCTCTGTATCAGCGGATTGACAGCGGGGATTTATGCCTATTTTACGATCAAGCTTGCGAATCGAAGACCGAATGAATTTTTCTTTCATTACGGAAAGGATATATTCCCTCAATGGATTCATATTCTATTTATGGGATTCTACTTCTTTTCCTTCCTTCATACAAGCGCTTTCGTCCTAAGAGAATATGAGGATTTTATCGTGCAAACCTATCTTGGAGGAACACCTAACTGGGCAGTCGGCGGTTTGCTTGGAATGGTGGTGGCGGTAACCGCGAGATCAGGAATTCAAACTTTGTTTCGTACAGCGCAAGGCTTATTTTTCCTCATCCTCATTGCTGATGTATCCAATACAATTTTCATTGGGAAGGAATTGAAATGGGACCGCTGGATGGCCTTTATTACGAACCATAGTGGACATGGAATATTTGCAGGAACTTATACGACCATTCCCTTTTTTGGCGAGGTTATTGTGTTGGTGTTTATCTTTCCTTATTTAACGCAAAAAAATAAAACCCTTAAAACTGTATTTTGGGCTATTGTGCTGGGATTACTATTAATCATTGTCAACTTTGTCTTTTTATTATTACTCTTTGGACCAAATTTAGCGAGTCACATCACCTACCCGATGTTAGAAATGGTCCGCTATATTCGTATCGCTGATTTCATTGAAAACTTGGATCCGTTTTTAATTTCGATTTGGTCGACCACCGTTTATTTAAAAATTTCTCTCTTATTCTTTCTTTCTGTTCAAATACTCGCTCAATTTTTCCGTTTGAAAGATCACCGCCCCCTGACTTTTTCGCTGGCAGCAGTTATGGTGGCGTTATCACTGCAAATGTCAGGGGGTTCAGCAGCGCTTACCAGCTTCTATACTAATTCATGGGCAACCTATTCCTATTTTATCGAAGGTATCCCCATTCTTTATTTACTAATGGATACCTTAAAACGATTTATCAAGAAAAGGTCCGCCAAAAATAATAAGGGCATGTAAAAAAGCATGGACAAATTGTCCATGCTTTTCTTTATTAATGATTAAAGGTTCTAGGCTTCGATGATTTGCCGCCGGTTCTTTTTTCACCGCTTCTTGGCTTGTACGGTGCTTTTTTTCTGTTGCGATCTCCGCTGTAAGACCCTCTAGAGTCGTCTCTTCTGCGGCGGTCACGGTCCTGCGGTTTTCTCTCTCTCTTTTGTGGAAGCTGTTCTTCTGTCAGTTTAATCGGTGTTGTATCCGGTTCTTTGGTCAACATTTTCAACACAGCTGCGACAACTGTTGAAGCATCATTTTCTTCCAGCAATTCTTGAGCTGCTGCCTTATAATAGTGCAGGTTGTTTGATTCAATCGTTTGGACGATTTTTTCAACAACTGCCTTTTGTTGGCCTTCTAATGCTTCATCTAGCGTAGGGGCCTTCATTTTTTCCATCTTACGTTTCGTTGTTCTTTCCACGACGGCAAGATAAGACTTTTCACGTGGTGTAATGAATGTTAAGGCGATACCTTTTTTACCGGCACGGCCCGTACGTCCGATACGGTGAACATAACTCTCTGGATCCTGAGGAATATCAAAGTTGTATACATGGGTAACCCCAGAAATATCAAGACCCCTTGCAGCGACATCTGTTGCCACAAGAACATCGATTGTACCTTCTTTAAACTTCCGAAGGACAGATAAACGTTTGGCCTGGCTTAAATCACCATGAATCCCTTCTGCCGTATATCCTCTTAACGTTAATGCTTCTGATAATTCATCAACACGGCGCTTTGTCCGGCCAAAAACAATCGCAAGCTCAGGTGATTGAATATCAAGCAGTCTTGTTAGCACATCGAATTTATTTCTTTCTTGCACTTCAAGGTAATATTGTTCAATCGAAGGCATGGTCAATTCTTTCGTTTTCACACGAACAATTTGCGGATCCTTCATGAACTTTTCAGCCATTCTTTGAATCGGTCCTGGCATGGTTGCTGAGAATAACAACGTCTGGCGCTCAGCTGGAGTCGCAGCAAGGATCGATTCAATGTCTTCAATAAAGCCCATATTTAACATTTCATCTGCTTCATCAAGAATCACTGTGGTTACTGTATCAAGGCGCATCGTTTTTCTATTAATATGATCAAGCACCCGGCCAGGAGTTCCAACGATGATGTGTGGGGCTTTTTTTAACGAACGGATTTGTCGGCTGATATCTTGTCCGCCGTAAATTGGAAGGACACGGACTCTTTTTCCGGATCCGATTTTGTAAAGCTCTTCCGATACTTGAATCGCTAATTCACGTGTTGGGGCAATAATAATCCCTTGAATGGCATCCTGTTTTACATCTACTTTTTCAACCAATGGAATCCCAAATGCAGCTGTTTTACCTGTTCCTGTTTGAGCTTGCCCGATCAAATCAATATTTTTTAAGCCCAATGGAATCGTCTCTGACTGGATTGGTGTTGCTTCCTCAAAACCCATCTTGAGAACAGCATTTAAAGTGGCCTGACTTAGGCCCAGTTCTTCAAACTTTGTCAATGTTTTCATTCTCCTTCATCTATTTGAAAATATTTTTGCAAAAACTTAGTGCGGAGGCGCCTTGGGCAGCCCCGACAAGCAAATGTTCTCAACCATATGAAGTCGGCACTATGACTTCATATGGTTGAGGTTATTTGACCTCGAGGGGCTAGGCGCCGGAGCCGGATAAGTGCTGAATATATTTCAAGTTACGCATCAAAATGCGGTAATAGGTACTTCTTTATTTTACCAAAAAAAAGACACTCTCCGCAGGAGTATGCCCTTTTCAATCGTTCTTTAGACACGTTGATGGTTATTGTACCACAATTGGTAGCAGCTTGCAATAAATACAAGTTTTAATCGTAGCATTATTACCGCTCCATCAAAAAGTCTAACACTTGAGAAAATAGGGCAGCGTTCTCCTCACAGTGACAAATAAGATGTTTGGATTGCTTAATAAACATCAGCTTTTTTTCCTGTGCACCTATGGTTCGATATAAGTATTCAGCACTTTTGGGCGGCACAATCCCGTCGCACTCACCTTGTGCAATTAACGTCGGCACTTTCACCTGATTTAACAACGGCTTAATAAAAGTAACTAGTCTGCGGAATTGCAAGGTAGCCGCAAAGGGGGTTTCTGTTATTTTTCTTTTATAGTGCAGAAATAATTCATTATCAAGCAAGTTTCCGTGCAGGGAATCTAAAATTGCCATTTTTATATCAGCAGCGAGCTGTTTTGGATTAATATAATATGCCGCGGCGCTTAGAAGAATCAGCTTTTTGACAGGATAATGAGCGGCTAGATAACTGGCAATAAGACCGCCCATGGAAAAACCAATCACATACACCTCATCACAAATTTCGCTGAGCTTGCCGAGTTCAACCCCAGCGTGATCTATCCACTCTTGGTAATGGATTCCCTTTAAAGAGCTAAGTTCCCCATGTCCCGGCAGCGTAGGAACGCTAAAAACCCAATCAGTCCGTTCCTGTAAATAACCGACAAGCGGCTCCACTTCATAAGGTGCACCCGTAAAGCCATGAATGCACAAACAGCCAATCATCCTTGCTCCACCTGCCAAATACTCCAGATTTTTTTATTTATTTTGAAGCACCATTACGATTTCTTCTAATTTCATACCCCGTGAAGCTTTCACCAAAACTAATGTGGCTTTATCGACATACTGTTCCAACTTTTGAATCAGTTCTTCCTTGTTTGTATAAGCAAACACTCGGTGTTCTCCTAAAACCTTGCTTGCTCCTTTAGCAATGGCTTTTCCCAATGTCCCAAAAGTGAACAGATAATCAATTTTATTGGCATCTAAGCCTTCGCCTATTTGCAAATGGTATTGCTCCTCTTGCGGTCCAAGCTCGAGCATGTCACCAAGCACAAGAATTTTTCGCCCATACCCCTGGATGTTGGCCACTAATTCGATTGCTGCCATCACGGAAGTCGGACTAGCGTTATAGGCATCATTGATAATCTTTTCCCCGCGCCGTCCCTCGACAAGCTCCATCCGCATATTTGTCAGCTTGATACCCGCTAAGCCCGCATTTATTTTTTCATATGGAATTGAAAAATACTGTGCAATCTCCATGGATGCCAGTGCATTTAAAATATTATGGGTTCCTAGAACAGGGAGCTCGAAGACAACTTCTGAACGGTTAATTTTGAAGCTGTTTCCTTGTTTTATTTGCGTTATTTCTGTCGGGTAGATATGATTGGTTTTATTTCTGCCAAAGGTTTGAACCCGGACATTGCCTTTAATTTGTTGAATTCGCTCCATAAGCAGCGGCTCATCACCATTTAGAACAGCCAGTCCACCATTTTGCAGTCCTTCTAAAATTTCAAGCTTCGCTTCTGCAATACCTTCCCGTGAACCAAGATCAAGCAGATGCGACTCACCAATATTCGTGATGACGACGGCATCAGGACAGGCAAGTTTCGTCAGGAACTCAATTTCGCCCCTGCCGCTCATCCCCATTTCCAAGACCGCAATTTCTGTATCCTCGCTTAAACCCAAGACGGTCAACGGAAGCCCAATATGGTTATTATAATTTCCTTCTGTTTTTTGCACCTTGTATTGGATAGATAAAAGACCGGCAGTCATATCCTTAGTCGTTGTTTTCCCATTACTTCCCGTAATCCCGACTACTTTAACAGGTAATTGTTTCCGATATTTCCGTGCAAGTTCCTGCAAGGCAACAAGGCAGTCATCAACCACAAGAATCGGCAAATCGGCCGGCGGGTTCGGAACATCCTTTTGCCAAAGGGCTGCGGCTGCACCCTTATGGATGGCTTCCTCGACATATTTATGACCGTCCGCATTCTCACCTTTAAAAGGAACAAACAAGTTCCCTGCTGCTATTTTGCGGGAATCAATCGTAACCCCCTTAATCATAACATCAGCAAACGGGCTGATATCATTTGCGGCAGAAACCATTTCCGCAATCTGCTTCAAAGAACGATTAATCATTTGATACCCTCCTTTTTTCAAATATAAACGGACACGGCATCTAAAGCCGTGTCTCCTAATGTTTTTTGTATCTTCCTTCAACGGCCAGCGACACTATTCGTTTTTAGAAAGTATACTTTATTTGTTGTTTTTCTTGATGCCTTTCTTTGGCAAGTTCGACAAGGCGCTCAATTAATTGCGGGTACTCCACGCCGGTGTGCTTCCACAAAAGTGGGAACATACTAAACGGTGTGAAGCCTGGCATGGTATTTACTTCATTGATTAATGCCTTTCCGTCCTTTGTTAAGAAGAAATCAGCACGAACGAGACCGGAGCAATCCAATGCTTTAAACGCTTGAATCGCCATTTCTTTTATCTGCTCATATTCTTCATCTTTAATGTCAGCCGGGATAATTAAGGCCGTATCGCCATCCTCATATTTAGCTTTATAGTCATAGAAATCCGTTTTCGGAACAATCTCACCGGGAATGGAGCATTCCGGATAGTCATTCCCTAGGATGCCAACCTCGATTTCACGAGCAACAACACCCTCTTCAATAATAACTTTACGGTCAAATTGAAATGCCTCCACGAAAGCCGTTTCTAGTTCAGCCCGATTCGTACATTTGCTAATACCAACACTCGAACCAAGATTTGCCGGCTTCACAAAACAAGGAAAACCGAGCTCAGCCTCAACTTTAGAGTAAGCCTCTTCTTTTGAGTGCTCCCATTCACTTTTAATAAAGGCAACGTAGTTTACTTGTGCGAGCCCGGCTTGCGCAAAGACATTTTTCATCATCACTTTATCCATTCCGGCGGCTGAAGCAAGCACCCCGTTCCCCACATATGGCACGTTTAGTAATTCTAATAATCCTTGTACTGTCCCGTCTTCCCCGTTTGGTCCGTGCAATAACGGGAAAATGACATCAAGCGGCGCTTCCTGTTTTTCAGCATGGAATAGTGATGGTGCAAGGGATAAAGGCGATAATTGATTGTCATTAGAAAACTCAAGTGCTTTAACATTGTCTACTGGCCCGCTAAGCTCTGGTCCTTTAATCCACTGACCTTCAACATTTATGTAAATAGGATGAATTTCAAATTTTTCAAGATCCAATGCTCGAATTACAGCAAGAGCTGTCTGCAGTGACACTTTATGCTCAGCCGATTTTCCTCCATATAATAAACCTAGTTTTGTTTTCATACCAAAACCTCCATATTCTCATTCACGTTTTTATTTTAACACTTTATTAAATCAGAAAGGAAATGCAGCAGTGTTTTTTCTATACAGTAATTTATGACATCTACTACTTGGTTAACTACAAAAAACCTCCCCAATGCGGGGAGATTTAAATGACCGTTAACTTCCATTCCTTTGTTTTTTTATCAAAGATAATTTTCGCATGGCAGGGTTTATTGGAGATTTGTTCGTATTCCTCGTACATATCATCCATATTCGCGAAATCGCCCATCACCCAAATGGGAATTTCAATTCTAGTGCGTTGATGGTCCGCGTCCCTTAAAGAAATGCAAATACCTTCTTTGATGAAGGGTGTTAACGACAGGAGGATTTCCTTATTCACTTGCGGATAATCACGTTTTTTCCTAATCCCAAGAATTGTTTTTTCCAGCTTTAGCTCCCCAAGCTTGCCGGCAATTACTCCACTTAGTAAATGAAAAAAATCCTTAAAACTTCGGTAATAGATTTTGTTTTGCCAGCCATCATCGTGTGCCAGGTAAACAAAACGATTGCCAAGTTTATTATAAAAAGGCAATTTTAAATGCTTCTTGTGATGCCCTAGAAACAGTAATTCAGCCATTTCTTGGTCAGAAAGTTCATTTAATACTTCTTCCTCAAGAAAATCTATCCAGCAGAAATCTCCGTATCCATAAACATCTTCCCGCGCTAATTTGTTAATTCTTTCTTCCGGACAATATTCGAGTTGGGTATGCATATTAAAATCAGCGTCATCAAAACGATGCTTTAATAAAAGCAATTGATTTAATGAACCTGAAAAAGCAGCAGCAAATTCACCGAATTCGATACCGTAGGACAATACATACTGATCTGATTGATTTAAATGGACATAGATGAGATCCCGTATGTCTTGATGATGCTTTTTCAAAGCCAAACTCCTCCGTTCAAACTTGGGCTAAATGATAATAAAAAGACAATTTCCATGAAACTGCCAAATAGTCTTGTCAATACTTCCTCATTTTATCAAATAATAGGATAAATAGCTTATTTCAATTCTTTTACAAATAATATTTTTTGATTAACAACAGGGCTTTAATCTTTCCAATCGTTAACAATGTCAAGAATTCGATTTTCTTCCTGTTATTACATATACTATCTTTAAGGTTCAATAAACTATTAATCGGATTTTTATTTTTTGGCTGTGTTAAAGAACATTGTTGATTATGAGCACAATGTTGAGTGGAAGGNGACAGGTGAGACCCCGCAGGCGCTTTAGCGCCGAGGAGGCTCACCGCCCGCCCCGCGAACCGCTCGCGCCTGGAACGGAGATCAACATTCCCTTTTAACACAGCCTATTTTTAAACCGCACCATGGGAAAGGAGCGTGTGCAAGTATGATTAAAGATATGACGCAAGATGAAATTACCTTATATATCATTAAAACGCTAAAGGAAAACAAAAAGGTAGAATTTGAAGCTGTAATTGAAGAGCTTCATCCCTATGATGTCGCCAAGATCTATCAGGACTTACCAGAGAAACATAAAGGGAGATTTTTATTATTTTTGAAATTTGACGTCCTTGCTGACCTGATGGAAGAGCTTGATAAGGAAGAACAGCTCGATTTATTAAACAAGCTCGGCATTGAAAAATCCAGTAAGGTCCTCGATTTAATGGATAATGATGACTTAGCATCATTATTAAATGAGCTGTCCCCAGAAAAAAAGGATTCCCTTCTCTCAGGGATGAAGACAGAAGAGTCCAATGCCGTTAAAGGAATTATGAATTATCCACCGGAAACAGCGGGTAGAATCATGACGAACCGCTTTGTCTGGATTCGCGATTATTTCTCCGTTAGAGAAGCAGTCGATAAGTTTAAAGTTTTTGCTGAATTCGCTGAATCGATTAACTATTTGTATGTTATTGATGAAGCACGAAAGCTGGTTGGCGTTGTTTCTTACCGGGATTTACTGCTAGCAGAGCCAGAGGAAAAAATCCGCACGATTATGTATGAGCGGGTAATTTCCGTTACCGCAGCTGCTGACCAAGAGGTAGTCGCAAAAATAGCGGAACGCTATGATTTCTTAGCAATCCCAGTGGTTGATGTGGACAATGTCCTTGTCGGGATTGTCACGGTCGATGACATCATCGATATCGTAATCAAGGAAGCAAATGAAGATATTGAAAAGCTATCGGCATCAGGTAAATCGATTGACTTTGAAACGAAAACGCTCGTTGCTGCAGCAAGGAGGCTTCCATGGCTGATTTTATTATTATTCATTGGTCTTATATCGGGTAGAATCATCTCCAGCTTTGAGGATACACTCCAGCAGGTCGTTGCCCTCGCCTTTTTTATGCCGATGATTGCCGGAATGACCGGGAATACAGGTACACAATCGCTTGCGGTCGTTGTACGCGGGCTAATTTCACACGATATTGATAAAGGTGTCGTTACCCGTTTAGTGATGCGGGAACTCGGCGTGGGCATAACCATCGGGGTGACATGTGCAATCCTAATCTCGATTATCGCTTATATTTGGCAGGGCAATCTAATATTAGGCGCTGTTGTTGGCTGTTCACTTTTCTTCACGCTCATTATCGGGACACTTGCTGGAACGATTATTCCGCTCATTCTTTACCGGTTCAAGATTGACCCAGCAGTGGCGTCAGGACCGCTGATTACCACCTTAAATGATATCTTTTCCTTGCTCACCTATTTCGGAATTGCAACGATGTTTTTAAAGCATTTAATGTAGAAAAGCGCAAGCGCCCTGGTCTGCGGCGTATGGCCTGGAGCTCTCCAACTGAGATAAAGGAAACACGAAGAGCAGAGCGCATTCGTGCTTGACTTATCGTAGGGCGGAGAGCGAAGGACATTAGCCGCTAGGGCGCTGGAGCTGGACAATTCTCGAAGTCCAAAGATATATTCTGATATTAAGAGAATGTTGAAACATTTACCGGTGAAAATCGTCATGTTCTATAGATGGTTGTAATATTTTCCCTGAATAGGCTATTGTGAGCAAACTCTTAATTTGCTAGGCTAGAAGGGAATGATCATAGAAAAATGGGTGTAGCTAATGGACAAACAAATGAAAAAAGCAGATCGTTTTGATTGGACGTTAACATTATTATTGTTTCTTTTTTTCCTTGTTAGCTGTGCGGCCATTTATAGCGCCCAAGCCTCGGGACAATATGGCGGGAAAAACTTTTTAGTCATGCAAATTTTTTGGTATATTATCGGTGCCGCTATTATATCCGTTGCCATCTTTATCGATGGCTATCAATATAAGCGGCTTTCCTGGTTTTTATATGGTTTCGGTCTCATTTTACTAATTGCCGTTTACGCTGCACCGGAATCAATCGCACCTGTCAGAAACGGAGCGAAAAGCTGGTTTGTCATTAAAGGAATCGGGCAGATTCAGCCTTCGGAATTCGTCAAAACCTTTTTAATTTTAGCCCTAAGCCGTGTCATTACATCCCACCAAGAAAAGCATCTTGAAAAATCACTGAAGACTGATTTTCTTTTACTATTAAAATTAGGAATCACAACGGCTGTTCCGCTAGGATTAATCATGCTCCAGCCCGACCTTGGGACAGGGCTTGTCATTTTATCAATTTTAACAGGGCTTATCTTTATTTCGGGGATTTCGTGGAAAATCATTATCCCCATCTACAGTGCAGGTGCATCGCTCGCTGCGCTTATTTTCTATCTTGTTTTAATCAAGCCTGATTTTCTTGAAAAATACCTCCACGTACAAACCTATCAATTTAACCGAATTTATGCCTGGATTGACCCAGAGAATTACGCAACTGATTCAAGCTATCACTTACTAAAATCAATGAGGGCGATTGGCTCAGGACTAATAACCGGCAAAGGTTTCGGCAATCGCGAGGTGTATATTCCGGAGGCTCATACCGACTTTATCTTCAGCGTTATTGGCGAAGAGTACGGCTTTGTTGGCGGCAGTATTGTAGTTGGGCTCTTCTTCCTGCTCATCTATCATTTAATCAAGACCTCATTGGACACCAAGGATCCGTTTAATACCTATGTTTGTACAGGCATTATTAGCGTGATCACCTTTCATGTCTTTCAAAATATCGGTATGACGATTCAAGTGCTGCCAATCACGGGGATACCGCTGCCATTTATCAGCTATGGCGGCAGCTCGCTTATGGGAAATATGTTTGCCATGGGTCTTATATACAGCATTCGTTACCATCATAAAACCTATTTGTTTTCCTCAGAGAATTCTTTAAGTCAGTAGGCAGGAGCACCGGGTTCCGTTGTTTTTTTTACTATTTAGGCATATTCGAAGGAAAAAACTATATTTATTTCTTTATGAGGAAAACTGTTATAAACTTAATAAGGTTATAAATAATACATTAGCGAAGGTGGACTATGACAGAATTTATTAACAATATTTTAGAATTCTTATCCCATTTAGGATACTTCGGTATTGCCTTAGGATTAATGATTGAGATCATCCCAAGTGAAATTGTTTTAGGCTACGGCGGCTATATGGTCTCGCAAGGACATTTGAATTTTGTCGGAGCCGTTATTGCCGGAACCATCGGCGGTACGATTGCCCAGCTTTTTTTATATTGGGCCGGATATTACGGCGGCAGACCCTTTTTGGAGAAATACGGAAAATACGTACTTATTAAAAAGAGTCATATTGATCTTGCCGAGCAATGGTTTACTAAATATGGCGCCGGAGTTATTTTCTCCGCACGTTTCATTCCCGTTGTAAGACACGCGATTTCGATTCCAGCAGGAATTGCAAAAATGTCAGCTAAAAGGTTTACTCTATACACAGTGGCAGCTGTTTTGCCGTGGACGATTATATTCCTTTATGTAGGGAAGGTCCTCGGTAGTAACTGGGGCGATATTAAAGATAAAGCACATCCTTATGTACTGCCAACTGTAATTGCGGCAGTTGTATTAGGTGCCATTTATTTTATTATAAAGAAAACAAAGAAAACCACCGATTAAATGCACGGTGGTTTTCTTCTTATAAAAATTCCCGTTGAGCCATGTATCATAAGAAGATTATAGCATCAGGCCGGTGATAGCTGCTGTTAAAAGACTTACAAGCGTCGCTCCGTAAAGTAATTTAAGGCCAAATCTTGCAACAACGTTCCCTTTTTTCTCGTTTAAGCCCTTCACTGCCCCAGCAATAATCCCAATCGATGAGAAATTTGCAAAGGAAACGAGGAATACGGAGACGATACCAATTGTTTTATTTGATAAAGAATGGCTGACTTTGCCTAAATCGATCATCGCGACAAACTCATTGGACAACAATTTGGTTGCCATAATTGTCCCAGCCTCCACTATATCGGATGCAGGCACGCCGACGATAAAGGCGAACGGTGCAAACAAATAGCCTAGCGCTACTTGGAAACTAATCCCGAAAATTCCAGCAAATACATGGTTAATCAAGCTAATTAAGGCAACAAAACCAATTAGCATTGCTCCAACAATAATAGCCACTTTAAAACCATCTAATATATATTCACCAAGCATTTCAAAAAATGTTTGTTTTTCTTCTTGGATATCAAAAATATCTTCTTCCTCACTAACTACATACGGGTTAATGATATTGGCAATGATAAATCCTCCAAATAGGTTTAAAACCAGCGCCGTTATGACGTACTTCGCGTCAATCATTGTCATATAGGCCCCTAAAATCGAAGCTGAAACCGTTGACATTGCCGACGTACACAAAGTATATAGCCGATGCTGCGGCAGATGAGGAAGTAGTTTTTTTACTGAAATAAAAACTTCTGATTGTCCAAAAACAGCCGAGGCGACGGCATTATAGGATTCTAACTTTCCCAGACCATTTATCTTGCTCAAGATTAAACCAAGATAACGTATGATGATTGGGAGCACCTTGATGTGCTGCGCGATTCCTATTAGCACGGAAATAAACACAATTGGCATTAGAACATTTAGGAAGAAAGGCATTTCTCCCTTATTGGCTATTCCACCAAAAACAAAATTAATTCCGTCAGCCGCATAAGTTAGAAGATATTCAAACAATGCCGATATCCCTTTAATGATTAAAAGACCAAATTCGGTATTTAGCAACACAAATGCCAGAATTAGCTGCAAAATGATCATAATGACAATCGGCTTAAACTTAATTCCTTTCTTATTGTAACTGACGATATAGGCGAGTAAAAAAATAATCGCAAGCGCCGCTAAAAAAATTATAAATTTCAAATCTTTTTCTCCCTTTCCTGGTGTCAGATTAATTAAGTAATGAAGTGAGAAATAATCGAAATAATTCGACAAAAATCGACAGAATTTCTACACACAAATTTGATTATAAAATTATAATAGAATGGCTGTCAATTCAAACAGATAAAGTAACAATATTCAGGTTTCCCCCACTTTTCAAATTTATCCTTCTTTCTAATTCAAAAAGAAAAGCAGCTTTATCAATAGCTGCTTAATCCTCTTGGACCATCTTTAAACGATCTTTATATAAGAAACAGAAATAAAGTATCATCGAAATAAAAACGGATATCGCTGCCGCTAGATAAATACTGCTGTAGCTGAATAGGTAGCCAATCTGGCCGAACACGATGGCTCCTGTACCAATT
The DNA here is from genome assembly GCF_001026695.1 of Neobacillus vireti. Taxonomy (GTDB): domain Bacteria; phylum Bacillota; class Bacilli; order Bacillales; family Cytobacillaceae; genus Neobacillus; species Neobacillus vireti. Next base: position 17,623 of record NZ_LDNB01000001.1, on the reverse strand, counting down.
CCTAAATCAAAAAAGGAAAAGAAGGTGGCATTTGCCATTCCCCTTCGATTTAATGGCGCTTTTTCTATTGACCATGCCTGCAGGGCAGGCTGTACCGTGCCAAAACCAAGACCATACAGACAAGCTGCTGTATAAAGAATGGCGCTATTAGGAAGCCAGGCTAACAAAAGCATCGCTGCCAAAATCAACATAGTTCCAGGGATATATACCGCCCGATGCCCCTTCCGGTCATATAGTTGACCGGCAAATGTTCTTGTCACCATTAAGGCGATAGCATACAGAAGGAAGTACCATTGAATACCTCCGATGTGTTCTTTTGCTGTGTATAACGGCAGAAAGGAGGCAATTCCGCCAAACGTTACCGTCAGAAAGAACATCAGCATGGATGGTCTCAGTGCACTTTTTTCATATAAATCGAGCTTAGCATTTGTTTTTTTCGGTTGTGGCTCCACTTTTTTGTAGCTTATTCTTGAGGACAATAGAAAAGCAACTAGTCCTAAACCGGCACAAATTAAGAAAAAGAATTGAAATGATAGGCTCCCGTTTGTTAAAGCAAGCCCGAGCGCCGGACCGAAAGCGAGTGCCAAATTCCCCGATAAGCCATAATAACCCATTCCCTCGCCTCTTCTTGATGGAGGGATTAAGTCGGTTGCGATTGTTCCCGACGCTGTCGTTGAAAATCCCCAGCCTACCCCTTGCACCACACGCATGACAAAAAGAAGCGCGATACTCGTAAGGAAGCCAAATGAACCGACAGATAGGACAAAAATCGCTAAACCGATTAAATAAACAAAGCCTCTCCCCTTTGTTTCAAGCGCATGCCCTGCAACAGGACGCAGAAGCAGGGCTGAGAAGGTAAAGATGCCGACAACAACGCCAATTAATTGATCATTGCCGCCTAATTGTTCAACAAAAAGGGGAATGGTCGGCAGTGTCATCTGAAAGCCAAGAAAGATAAAAAAGTTAGCAAATACAATAAGTACAAAATCCTTTGTCCAGATCTTTTCCTTAGGTCCTTCATTTATCATCTGTTTATCCATTTCTGCAGAGGACTTCCTTCCTATATAAATGAAAAAACGTCTCTACGGTTAGTAGAAACGAACTTTCATTAGATTGTTTTTTTACGATTGGGTCTTTTCTATCACACGCTTCATGGCTTGAATTTGTCCTAAGTGCAGCGACTCATGGAAGACTGCAAAGTTAGCGAGTTCACCAAAGGTTTCTTGACTGAGGAACGGTGTTTGCAGTTTTTCACTGAAACTCTCTGCTGGAATTTCTTTAATCCTTCTTAATTGCTCCTTAAGCTGCGTTGACAATTCCTGCACCGATGGAACGTCACCATTCCAATCAGCCGGTTTCGTGCCAGTCGCAAATAACTCCATATAGTTTGCTGGCAGATTGGTTGATTTTTTGGGAAAACCGAACATAAATTGTTCCGTTACAGTTAATGCATGGCCAATGTGCCAGTGAATCGTATTGTTAAATCCCTCAGGCTGCACATCAACAAGGCTTTCATCAAGTGCAGCTACGTTTTTCAAGAAATAGTTCCTCGTTAACTCAAAGCTCTTAAATAATAATTCACTCATTTCAATTTTCCCCTTTCTAATTTGCCTAGCTATAGTTTATACCAAATTAAGCCAGTTATGAAACAAAACGAACTTACATTTCTTCCGGTGCTTCAACGCCTAATAACCGCAAGCCTTCTTTAAGGACGACTGTCACGCAGTAAACAAGTGCTAAACGCGCCGGCTGCTCCGCACTTTCTTCAAGGACTTTTACTTGGGTATAATATTTATTAAATGCCTGGGCAAGATCAACTACATATTTGGCCACCTGTGATGGGTCAAGGTTTGCACAGGCACGTTGAATGGCATTCGGGAATTCGATCAGCATGCTTATTACCTTCCACTCTTTTTCCCAAGCCGTATGGAAGTTGGCGGGAGGTACATCCGCCTGCCAATTGCCCTTTCGTAAAATAGAGCAGGCACGGGCAAATGTGTATTGGACATATGGACCCGTTTCGCCTTCAAAGCGAAGCATTTCCTCTAAGGAAAATTCAATATCGTTCATCCGATTGTTCTTTAAGTCGTGAAAAATAACGGCTCCAACACCCACTTGTTTGGCCACTTCATCTTTATTTGCCAGGTTTGGATTTTTTTCTTCGATACTATGTCTAGCCATCGCAATCGACTCTGTTAACACCTCTTCGAGCAGCACAACTTTGCCTTTTCGTGTCGACATTTTCTTGCCGTCCTTTAGCATCATTCCAAACGGAACATGAACCATGGTCTCTGCCCACGTATAACCCATTTTACTTAACACAGCAATTAATTGTTTAAAATGAAGGCTTTGCTCATGCCCAACAACGTATAAGGATTTAGCAAAATTGTAATTTTCCTTGCGATAGAGTGCGGCAGCTAAATCACGGGTCGCGTAAAGTGTCGCCCCGTCTGATTTTTTAATCAGGCAGGGCGGCAGCTGCTCATCAGTCAGCTCAACAACCTGGGCTTGATCGGATTCTACCAATAATTGCTGTTCCTCAAGCAGGCGAACAACTCGGTCCATTTTATCATTATAAAAAGCTTCACCAGCATACGAATCAAATTGGACGTTTATCAACTCGTATATTCTTGAAAACTCCTTTAATGATTCGTCGCGAAACCACTGCCATAGCATTAGCGCTTCCTCATCGCCATCCTCAAGCCTTTTAAACCAGCCCCGGCCTTGGTCTTCAAGTGATGGGTCGGATTCTGCCACATCATGAAACTTAATATAAAGTGCGAGTAACTCCTTAATCGGGTTTTGTTTTACCTTTTCGATATCACCCCATAGTTTATAGGCGGTAATTAACTTCCCGAACTGCGTACCCCAGTCACCAAGGTGATTAATTTTGATTGGTCTATAACCGCACTTTTCAACGATAAGTGCCAACGAATTTCCAATAACGGTTGAACGCAAATGCCCCATTGAGAAAGGCTTAGCGATATTCGGTGACGACATGTCAATTGTGACATTGCCGCCGCCCCCGAATTCATGGACCCCAAAATGGTTTGTTTGCGTGACAATTTCACAAATAACTTTTTCTGAAACCAGCTTTTTATTTAAAAATAAATTTAGGTACGCTCCCACCACTTCAGTTTGTTCGAAAATGGGTGACTGTATCTTTTCACTTAGTTCTTGGGCAATCATATTTGGTGATTTCCGTTTTAGTTTTGCTAGCGTAAAGCATGGAAAAGCGAGATCACCGTGCGATGCGTTTTTTGGCTTTTCAATCAGCTGTTCCAATTCAGCTGCTGAAATTTCTTGTTCAAGCAACTTAAACAGGATGGCTGCAAGCTCCTTTTTAAAATCCATTTTTTATAACCTCCTTAATTTTTTTAAATACAAAAAACCCCCGCCTCTATATAAAGAGACGAGAGTTTGAATATCCCGCGGTACCACTCTAATTGTTCAAAAAGAACCAACTTTCCCTTTGTAACGGAGCATTCTCCGGCGTACCCTACTCGGTTTCGGGTTTGCATCTCAAAAGTGCGCTTCATTATCTGATCTGTATCAGGCTCACACCGCCCCCGACTCGCTAAAAGATCCTCGATAACTACTCTCTTTTTCATTGATTTTTCCATCTTAATTATCAGTTATTATACTGGAAAGATAAGGAGTTATCCAGTCATTATTGAATTTTTTTATTAAGGTAATCCTATTAACAAAGGAGGGATTTTTGTGGCGAGAAGAAATAAAATACTTGTACCGGAAGCACGGAGAGGTTTGGACGAGTTAAAAGCAAAAGTCGTTCAATCTGGAAGCCCGGAACATGCCAAATTCGAAGCAGCCGAAGAGGTGGGGGTTCCCTTGAAAAAAGGCTACAATGGACAGCTCACATCCGAGCAAGCTGGAAAAGTCGGCGGTAGACTCGGCGGAAGCATGGTTCGCGAACTTGTCAAAATGGCGCAGGAAAACTTAAGTAAGAGACAGTGACCTTTGGGGCCAACTTTATCAGGCCCCTTCGTTTATTTTTCACGTCGGAAGCCCTTGTAATAAAAACACCTTCATAATCTCAGCAATTTGTTCCGAGCTCAATGGTGCATGATTTCTTTCCCAGTCTGAAACAAGTGCGATATACATTTTTAAAAGCAGAAAACTAGTAATTTCTGTGTTAGCTGCAGGAATGGCTCCTTTAGAAATGGCAGTCTCAATTTTTTGCTTTAAATAGGCGATAATCTCATTTTCAACATGCTGGAGCATTTCCGACACCGCTAATGTTCCCATTTCCGCTTCCTCTTGGACAAGCTTAATCATAAGCTGGTGCTGGGAGCGGAATTCTAATAATCGGTACAAAGCACGATGGACATTTTCCGTAAACGGTAATTTCGGCTGGATGACTGAGTCCGCCTCGACAATCATTTCCCTTACCAGCGAGGAGATAATCTCCTCAAACAATTCTTCTTTATTTTTGAAAAAGGTATAAATGGTTCCCTTTCCGACATTCGCAAGCTTCGCAACCTGATCCATTGTAGTTGCTTTATAGCCAAATAACGAAAAGGACTTAGTCGCTGCCGCCACAATCATTTTTCTTCTGTCGGGTGCCATACAATCCACCATCCCCATTGACTAATTTAGTTCTTTGGTCATATCTATTTAATTTCACTATAGCACAGTCAATATTTCCTTTCAATTTTTCTGTAAAGTTTTTGAAAATCAACAAAAGGATTCTGAATAAATGTATATACCCCCTCCTAATTGGAAAAATATACACAGGTTAAATAAGGGGGCCTTATGATGTTTCGGTTCCGCAAACGAAAAAATAAAAAAATTTCTCAACTTCCTTCTAATTACCAAAATGAAGCGTTGAGTTCAATCCTTTCAACAAACGAACAAATGTTAATGGCAATTTTTCAAAACTGCTCTGACTTTATTATTCGCCCTATATTTGTAGATGGCGAAACTAACATTATTTTGTTTTATTTAGATGGCTTAACAGACACGAAAACGCTCGAGAATGTACTGTTAAAACCACTGATGTTTGAGGGAATTCCCACTGGATTAGGTGAGGTTCATACGATCCAACAAATAATTGAGCAGCAATTATTCGCGGTTACACCCGTTAAGACCGTTTCAAACTATGACCAACTAGTTGATGGGGTCTTAACAGGCAATGTCGGTATTATCGTTAACGGGGAGACAACAGGGTTAGTCGCCGATTTCAAGAGATCAGAACAACGGAATATTGAGGAACCGGCGACAGAGGTCACTATACGCGGTCCAAGGGATGGTTTTAATGAATCGATCCGAACAAATACTGCGCTCTTGCGTAGAAGGATTCTCAGTTCCCGACTCAAACTTGAGTCATTAACCATTGGCGAATTATCGAAAACAAGTGTAGAGATTGCCTATATCGAGGGAATTGCTCCTGAAAACCTTTTGGAAGAGGTCCGCAGCAGGCTCGGCGGTATCGAAATCGACGGGATACTCGAATCGGAGTATATCGAGGAGTTTATTGAAGATAATCCCTATTCACCCTTTCCGCAAATTCAAAATACCGAAAGGCCAGACATTGTCATCGCTAATCTTTTGGAGGGAAAAGTGGCGATTATTGTTGATAATACTCCATTTGCCCTCATTGTTCCCATGACATTCTGGAATGGGTTGCAGGCGGTTGAGGATTACTATGAACGGTTTATCTATACCTCCTTTATTCGCTTTATTCGTTATATTTTGTTCATTATTTCGCTTTTTTTGCCATCTATTTATGTTGCTCTTACAACTTATCAACCGAGACTCATTCCGACGACACTGCTAATCAGCGTCTCCGCAGCACGGGAAGGAGTCCCGTTCCCCTCTATCATCGAAGCATTGGTTATGGAGTTTGTGTTTGAGGGTTTAAGAGAAGCAGGGATTCGCCTCCCAAAAGCCGTTGGGTCAGCTGTCAGTATTGTCGGGGCACTTGTCATCGGGCAGGCTGCAGTCCAAGCAGGAATTGTCTCGGCACCAATGGTCATTGTCGTGGCCACAACTGGAATTGCCTCATTTGCCATTCCTCGGTACAATCTCGGAACAGCACTGCGGATGGTCCGATTTGCCATGCTGATTTTGGCCGGTATCTTTGGAATTTACGGGATTGTGATTGGCTTTATTGCACTGACCATTCATCTTGTTAATCTTCGCTCCTTCGGCGTTCCCTATTTTAGTCCAATAGCTCCGCTGATTCCTGGAGATTTAAAGGATGTTTTGATAAGAGGACCAAGATGGACTTTCCAAAATCGCCCGACGTTTATTTTCGGCAGAGATAAACAGCGGATACCAGCTGGTCAAAAGCCTAGTCCAAAACAAGGGAGGGACGACCAATGAAAGGAAGTCAAATTCTTTGTATTGGATTTTGCCTCTCCATACTGTTTATCTCAGGATGCTGGGACCGGAAAGAATTAAATGACCGGGCCATTTGGCTGGCAACAGGATGGGACATCGGGGAGAATGGCGGTGTTCAAATCAGCGGTCAAATTGTCATCCCCTCCAACATTCAAACCCAAGGCGGAGGCGGGGGAACTATGACGAAGGGGTTTTTCAATATTTCAGAAAGCGGAAAGGATTTCAGCGATGCATTGCAAAATTTACAGGCGAAACTGCCAAGGGAGGCCTTTTTTGGTCAGCGTCGTGTTGTATTCTTTGGGGAAGAATTTGCAAAACGTGGTTTAAAAGCGGAATTGGACATAAATAATCGAAGCCCGGATGTCAGCCTTCGGACAGATGTTTTTATCGTCAAAGGAAGTACTGCAAAAGAGGCCCTAAATCTTGCTAATCCTCTAGAGAGCCATCCTGCTGTTGCTGCTTTAAAAGAACACGAACAAAGCGGAGGTAGAGGTGATACCGCTTATTTAAATTTTTTAATAGCAGCTAACAGTACGGGATTTCGCCCAACCATACCCGTAATCGAAATTAGTCAGTCACAAGAACGAAAACACTCGGGGCAGCAGAATTCTGCCAACCCTCCACTTTTGAAGATAGCGGGAGCAGCTGTTTTTGACGAAAACCTTAAAATGATTGGCCGTTTAAATATGAAGGAAAACAGACATTTGCTTTGGGTGATGGGGCTTCTAAAAAAACTAACGATCAGCATTCCCCAAAAAGATGGCAACGCAAGTATTGTTTTAACGAAAATAGACAGCAAAATTAAACCAATAATCAGCAAAAACAATCGAATAAGATTTACGGTTTTTTTGACTGGAGAAGGTGCTTTAATGGAAAGTAATTCAGGAGTAAATGTGGAGTATTCAAAGAACCTTTCTCTTCTCCAAAAGAGTTTTGAAAAATATACCCAAAAGCAAGTTCAGCAAACAGTAACAAAGGTGCAAAAAGAATACGGTCTCGATATCTTTGGCTTGGGTGAAGTCATTCACCGAAAACATCCGCGCCAGTGGAAAACGCTAAAAAATGGCTGGGACAAAAAGTTTTCAGAAGCAGAAATTACAGTAAAAGTGGACTTAAAGATTAAACAAATCGGTATGTCAGGTCCTTCCCTTTTGTTTAAAGAAAGTGAGATAAGAAAATGAAACTGACTGGATTGCAACTCTTCTGGCTGATGTTCTCTTTCGAAACAGGAAATATGCTTCTGCTTACCATTGGACCAACAGCACAGGAGGCCAAACAGGATGCGTGGATTTCCTTTTTGGCCGCCAGTGTTTTGGGGATTGTGATTGTCTATATCGCCTGCAAAACAGCTCTTTTGTTTCCAAAACAAACGTTAATCCAGTTCAGTAAACTGATATTGGGTAAGTGGGTTGGCACGATTGTTATAATTGTCTATCTATTACAATGGTTTGCTGTTATCGGTAACATTTTAAGAGAATTTGCCGATTTCACAATTACCATTCTGCTTCCGTTTACTCCTCCCTGGGCTCTGATACTAACCATGCTTTTATTAATGATTTATGTAACCTGCATTGGGGGAATCGAAGGAATTGGACGGTGCAGTGAGGTTTTTGGAACCATTATGTTCTTGTCATTATTTGCTTTGCTTATTCTTTCTGTACAAAATGTAGATCTCCAGCGAATACTTCCTATTTTTACCGACACTGGAATTAAGCGGATATGGAAAGGAGCATTAACCCCGCTGGCTTTTTTAGGAGAGTCGGTGATGGTTTTAATGCTCATCTCGTTCATGGATCAGCCTAAGAAAGGCCTAAAATGCGCCGTATGGGGCATTACTGCATCCGCATGTATCGTTAGTACCGTTGCCTTTTGGGTATTGATGACTTTAGGTCCCGAGTTAACAGCTAATCTGCGCCATCCTGTATTCGATACAGTCAGCTATATTTCGGTATTGGATTTTATCCAAAACCTGGAGCTTATTGCAGTCCTAGTCTGGATCCTTAGTGTATTTATCAAATTATCGCTCTATTTCTTTTTTGCAAGCTACGGTACTGCACAATTGTTCAAAATGAAAAACTGGCGAAAAATGATTTGGTTTACGGCGCCTTTTTTCTTCGCCCTTGCTGTTTTCTATCCAAGTAGTTCCTACACCTTCGGCTATATGAAAACATATATGGTTTATTTTGTCTTACCTGTAAATATAGTAGGAATCCCCCTCCTGCTCTTGGTTGTTGGGAGTATTCGAAAAAAATTCACCATAAGTCATTAATAACTTTTCTGAATTATGCCGGTAATGGGATATACTAATCAAACGTTTGATTAAATGCGGGTTGGAAATGTGCTTTACTAATCAAACGTTTGATTATTTATTTGAGAAGGATAAAACCCTATACTAATTAGGTATTTTTATTAATGTGGTATACTATACAAACGTTTGATTAAATAGCGGTCAACAATGAGATATACTATACAAACGTTTGATTGAAATTTACACCGCTATTCCATAGATTTACGAACCCGTGGACCGATAGTGCCTGACACCAAATTGCCAGACAAGAAAACACGGAAGGATGAACAGGCTCCCCAGAACGGGAGTCAGCATATGAATTAGCTCGTTTCCGTCTCCTTTTCCGAGAATATATTGTAATGGCAGATAATTTACAGTTCCAAAAGGAATCACATAAGTAAAGAAACGGGCAACCCATTTTTGATAAATATTTAACGGGTATTGCGCCATCTCTCTCCCTCCATCGGTAAAAATACTTGCTACCTCAAGACCTTGAACCGTCCAAAAACACATCGTGGCGGCAAGCATATAGATTCCCGTGAAAATAAACACACCGCTCACAATCATCAGCGCAAGGGTAATGGCTTTGATTGTGCTCCACTCGATGGGAAGATTGCTTAAAGCCCAGACTAAAACAATCACACTCTGAAGTAGTCGGCCAACTCTTGTAAACTCAAATTTTGAACCAAGGACTTGAACAAAGGTGCTTCGCGGCCGCACAAGCAAGCGATCAAACTCCCCTTTGACGACAAGGCTAGAAAACATGTCAAAACCGCGCGCAAAACATTCGCTCAGACTGAAGGCCATATGGATAACCGCAAAACAAAGCGCCACCTCGAAAAATTGCCAGCCCTTTATTTGCCCAAATCGTTCAAACAAAAAGTAAAGACCGACAAAGATGGAAAAAGGGATAAAAAACTGGCCAATTGATAGCAGCCAAAACGAGGTGCGGTATTGCATTTGCGATTTGAAATGGATTGAAAGATATTTAAAATAAAGTTTCACCGCTTTCTAACCTCCCTGGACAACTACTTTTTTTAGTACACCGTTAAGTGCTTTTCTCCCCATCCAAACGAGGACAGTCAGATAGGACAGCTGAACGAGAATTCCGATGATGGCATCTTGCTCCGGGATATGTCCGGAATAGACCCGAAATGGAAAATCGGCTGTCCAGCGAAACGGAAGCACATAGGCAATTTTTTGCAGCCAAACCGGCATCAATGGCACAGGAATAACCAAGCCGGCAAAAAATTCACTAAGAACGCCAAATACTAAGAGCGACCCCATCGGCGACAACGTGATAAAGACAGAGATATATAAGAACATCGAGATCGCCACCAACAACAGTAAGCCCAATAGTAAGGCGCTTAAAAACAATAAAAATGCCCATATGCTAGGCGGGGGTTCTAGATTGTATGGTTCGGGCAAAAGATAGGCAACGATTAAAATCGGGAAACAGCGTAGCAAAGCGCTCGACAAACGTTGTGCGAGGAGCTTCGCATACCAAAATCCGTAAAGTCCGCTTGGCCGGCAAAGCTCATAAGCGATATTCCCGCTTGTAATCAGATCGAAAAGTTCATTGTCACGAAACCACATCATGACGAAAACAAGAAACGCCTGCTGCAGCCATATGTATTGAATTAATTCTTTTAAGGAAATGGGCGGTGTTTGGGCAGCGTGTTCGTAGAATGCTTCAAATACCATAATAATAATAAATCCCCAGAAAAATTGCGTCGCCACCCCGGCGAGTGCCGCCGCCCGATATTGCATCCCCATATTAAGCCGCAGCCTCAATACTGCTAGATACATCTTCATATTTGATACTCCTTGTAGAGCTGGACGATAATGTCTTCGATTGGCTTAGTTTCAATCGTGACATCGAGGAGTTCAACCTTGTTAGATAAATGGGTAATGACTTCTGAGGGTTTTACCCTTTCCGTATCGATGCTCAGCACTATTCTTTCAGGTGTCCATGAAAGTGCAGCGGTCCCGGGGATTTGGATGGGATCAGTATTTTTTGCATAATCAGCCGTGATTATTTTAGTGGTGCCGAATTGTTTCCTTAATTCCTCTAGGTTTCCATCATATAACAAGGTGCCCTTACCTATTAAAATGACCCGGTCAGCCAAGGCCTCAATATCATTCATATCGTGTGTCGTCAGAATGACTGTGACTCCTTTTTCCTTATTAATTGTTTTGATAAATTGGCGGACAGCAATCTTTGAAACAGCATCAAGTCCGATGGTCGGTTCATCTAAAAATATTATTTTCGGATTATGAATCAGGGAAGCAGCAATCTCGCAGCGCATTCGCTGCCCTAAGCTTAGTTGACGGACAGGTGACTGGACGATTTCTTGCAGTTCAAGGGTTTCTATGAGTAAGTCAATCGTAGATTTATATTCTTGTTGTGGCACCTTATAAATATCTTTTAGCAGTTCAAATGAATCAATCACCGGCACATCCCACCATAGCTGAGAGCGTTGACCGAAAACGACGCCAATATTTTTCACATATTGAGTTCGGTCTTTCCACGGTGTGTAACCCATAATCGTGCACTTCCCGGTGTCAGGCACCAAAATGCCGCTCATGATTTTGATTGTTGTCGATTTGCCTGCACCGTTCGGTCCGATATAGCCGACTATTTCTCCTTGTTTAATAGAAAAAGAGATGTCCTTCAATGCGTTAATAGTTGTATGTTCGCGGTAGAAAAGTGCCTTTGCCGCCTGCCGCAGTCCCGATGAACGCTTGGCAATCTTATAGGATTTGCTAATGCCTTCTAAGTGAATCAACTTGTTTCCCCTCCCCTGCTTTTTTGAGTCACAGAGGAAAATAATAGCATTAAAGATGTTTTAGTGTCAAGAATTTTCTAAATATTACTTTTTTAAAAACGTTCGCAAAATATTCACTCCTATGATCCAAAAGCTTCTATATTTTCTAATAAAATGTACTTGGAATAGAAGAATTTTTTGAAAGGTAGTGGAATATGTTCCTTAAACCTCGCACTGAATCAGATAAGATCAAGATTTTAAGGATATTAAACGCAAGAATGAACCTGCCTGAAAGTGATAAACAGTATTTTTTAAATCTGAAAAAGGGTTTTGAAGGGGAAGTGATGTTTGATAAGTTAACTGAAAAACTTGAAAATGAATCTTTAATAGTAAATGATTTACTGCTTAAAAGTAACAATACAACATTCCAAATTGACTCTATTGTTATTAAGGAAACTCTTTATCTCTTTGAAGTTAAAAATTATGAGGGCGACTTTTATTACCAATCAGACAATTTCTACCCAATGAACGGGAATAAGATTCAAAATCCTCTACACCAGTTAAATCGAAGCGAATCACTGCTCAGCCAACTATTATTGAAGCATGGGTACAGGATTCCCATAGAAGCATGGGTGGTATTTATTAATCCCGCTTTTACCCTATATCAATCACCCAAGGACAAACCTATCATTTATCCGACACAACTTGATTTTTTTATGAAAAAACTAAATGCTTCACCATCGAAACTAAATGGACGACACCATAAACTTGCAGAGCTATTAGTCTCACTTCATCAACATGAATCTCCGTATAAAGAGTTACCCAAATATGAAGATGATCAATTAAAAAAAGGAGGAACTTGCAAAACATGTCACTCATTTTCTATATCTGTAAATGGACGGAGAATAATATGTGAGGAATGTGGGTGTGAAGAAGATCTTGAATCTGCTGTAATGCGGAGTGTGAAGGAGCTTAAGCTGCTATTTCCTGACAAAAAAATTACAACCAATGATGTTCTCGACTGGTGTCAAGTAAAGGTGGCTAAGGCAAGGATAAGCAGGATTTTAAAGAAAAATCTTAAAGCCAGTGGGTATGGTCAGTGGTCTTATTACGAGTAAATAAGAAAATTATCAGTGCGTAAAATAATCCCATCTGGCACCTAGAAGCCAAATGGAGGTTATTTTACGCTTTTTTATTCATCAATACTCTTTATTGGGTACAACCTTCTCTTTTTTCTTAGTGGATTGCATCCAATACCCCCTATTGGGTGCGTCTTTTCCTTTTTGGCTTTGTGTTTTGCATCCAATACCCTCTATTGGATTCACTTTTCTCTTTTTCACTTCGTGTTTTGAATCCAATACCCCTTATTGGATTCACTTTTCTCTTTTTCACTTCGTCTTTTGCATCCAATACCCTCTATTGAATTCACTTTTTTCTTTTTCACTTCATCATTTGCATCCAATACCCTCTATTGGATTCACTTTTCTCTGTTTCGCTTCATGTCTTGCATCCAATACCCCTTATTGGATTCACTTTTCACTTTTTCACTTCAAGTTTCAAATCCAATACCCCCTATTGGGTTTACTTTTCTCTTTTTTGCTTCATGTCTTGCATCCAATACTCCCCTATTGGATTCACTTTTCTCTTTTTCACTTCAAGTTTCAAATCCAATACACCCTATTGGATTCACTTTTCACTTTTTCACTTCAAGTTTCAAATCCAATACCCCCTATTGGATTCACTTTTCTCTTTTTTCATATTTTTTTGTCCTGCCTTACCGGCATACCTCTGTTTTCATATTCGGGATCGCCATATAGTTGAGAAATTTCTTTTGCCAATTCGTCTAAAAACTCATCTGTTAATAACGGTTTCTTTTGTGTAGACATGTTATCCATCCTATTCTGTTGTGAAATATCATTATTATTTACCTATCAGGGTTCAAGGAATCACAATAAACCAAACATTAAAAAATTTTTATTTACTTTTTTTAAGCACGGGAGTATGATAATCAACAGTTTCAAATTTCTAAATCGCTGAAACCTTTTGGTACGGGGGAACCATTTTTTCGGGTTATTTATAACCCAAGGGGTGAATCCTAATTAGGAAGGGCTACTCAATGGCCCGAATCCGACAGCTAACCTCGTAAGCGTTATATGAGAAGGAAGGTGGAGCTTGTGGGACATGGAACGTAATGTCTACAGGTCTATTCATTTATGACTTGTAGGCTTTTTTTGTTTTAAATTATTGTTTTTTACAGGAATTTTTAAAAAAAAGAAAACTAACTATACGGCGGTGAACGGCTGTGATTTCTTCTATAAAGAGGTTTTTAATTGGACGTCCTTTAAAATCAACGGCTTTAGGGGAACAAAAGCTTATTAAAACAAAAGCATTAGCGATTCTTTCTTCGGATGCGTTATCGTCTGTTGCTTATGGTCCTGAACAAATATTAATTGTCCTTGTTACATTGGGAACTCTCGCCTTTTGGTACTCCATTCCAATTGGTATCGGAGTCTTAATCCTTCTAGCCGCTTTAATTCTATCTTACCGCCAGATTATTTTTGCCTATCCACATGGTGGAGGGGCTTATGTGGTTTCGAAGGAAAATTTGGGGGTTACTCCAGGACTAATTGCCGGAGGATCGTTATTAGTTGATTATATTTTAACAGTCGCCGTGAGTATCTCTGCTGGCACAGATGCCATTACATCTGCTTTTCCTGCTTTACATTCTCATAAGGTAGGCATTGCGATTATATTCGTCCTGTTAATAACAATCTTGAACCTAAGAGGGATAACAGAGTCCGCTTCGATTTTAGCCTATCCTGTTTATTTATTTGTGTTCGCATTATTTATCTTAATTGCAGTCGGGTTATTCAACATCTTAACAGGTAAAGTTTCACCAGATTTATCTGCACCCCTTGGTACACCTGTAGCAGGAATTAGTCTTTTTATTCTTTTAAGGGCATTTGCTTCCGGCAGCTCTGCACTTACAGGGGTTGAGGCTATATCCAATGCAATACCAAACTTTAAAGACCCAGCTCCGAAAAATGCAGCCAAAACATTAATGGCCATGGGAATTTTACTAGCATTACTTTTTTCTGGTATCGTATTTCTAGCCTATTATTACGGAATTTCTCCTCGTGCTGATGTTACGGTCGTCTCACAAATTGCGGAGGCAACCTTTGGACGGAATGGAATGTATTACTTTATCCAAGGAACAACGGCATTGATTTTAATCCTTGCTGCCAATACGGGCTATTCAGCTTTTCCATTGCTGGCTGTGAATCTGGCTAAGGATAAATTTATCCCAAGAATGTTTACTATTCGAGGTGACAGACTGGGTTACTCCAATGGCATCATCATCCTTGGATTTGCTTCTATCCTTTTAATTATAGCTTTCAATGGTCAGACGGAACATCTAATCCCTCTTTATGCAGTTGGGGTTTTCATTCCGTTTACGCTGTCGCAAACAGGAATGATGCTGAAATGGATTCGTGAAAAACCTCGCGGATGGATAGTCAAGCTGATTATTAACACAACGGGAGCATTGATTAGTTTTACTGTTACGATCGTGTTCTTCTTAACTAAGCTCGATCGGGTATGGCCTGTGTTCATTTTCCTACCCCTAATCATTTTTGTCTTTCACAGAATAAGAAAGCATTATGTGGCAGTAGGTGACCAACTACGGATCACAACTTGTGAGCCTGCAGTTCCGATTGAAGGAAATGTCATCATAGTACCTGTTGCGGGTATCACTCATGTGGTTGAAAACTCAATCAATTATGCTAAATCTCTTTCAGCTGACCAAATCATTGCTGTTTATGTTTCTTTTGAAAGGGAAGATGAAAAAAAGTTTGAAGAGAAATGGAAGATGTGGCAGCCCGATGTTCGAATCGTGACCCTTCACTCTCACTATAGGAGTATTATTCAACCATTGACTAAATTTGTTGATACGGTTGAACATAAAGCGAGTGAATCAAATTATCAAGTCACGGTGGTCATCCCGCAATTCATTCCCAAGAAAGGCTGGCACAATATTCTCCATAACCAATCAAGCTTACTGATCCGTTCATTTTTGCTATATCGGAGAAACGTAATCATTACAACTGTGCCATATCATTTAAAAAAGTAAAGAACAAAACAAACAACATCTAATCCCGAGGATCAGATGTTGTTTGTTTTGGACTAACGATTTTCTCAAGATCTTTAAATAGCAGTAACGAATATTATTAAGAGGATTATACCTTCTTTGCTGTATAATTATAGTAGCTACTCCATATCTATGAAGAAGGTAATTCTTCATGGCACTCGTACAACTCTTTTAGAATTTGGGAATGCAGCAAAACTTAAACTAAGCCATACATTAGCATCGCCAATAGTCACCTCTAAATATATTCCGTCAGAACATCTCCCAGGCCTTAAAATAAGTGATTGGAAACAAGATTATTTATATGGATTACAAAGACTTGGGCTTGAACTTATGTTGCATTCAACAAAAGAATAAAAAATTAAAAAGTAGGCGGGATCAAAATATGGCGACACTCCTTTTAGTGATAATTTATTTGGCTTTTATCAGTTTAGGTTTACCTGATTCATTGCTTGGGGTAGCGTGGCCTGTGATGCAATCTGATATTGGGGCCCCATTGGAGACGGCTGGATTCCTTTTTATGACCATTGCAGGTGGCACTATTATCTCCAGTTTAGCCAGCGGGAAGGTGCTTAGAAGGTTCGGGACTAGCAAGGTCACATTTGTCAGCGTCTTAATGACTGCTGGTGCTTTGCTAGGATTTCATTTTGCTCCATCGATAATTTGGTTATTTGTATGTGCTATACCACTTGGATTAGGAGCAGGAGCGATCGATGCAGGTTTAAATGATTATGTCGCTACACATTATAAGGCACACCATATGAGTTGGTTGCATTGTTTTTGGGGAGTTGGAGCAACTCTTGGCCCTATCATTATGGCTCAGTTTATTTCCGGACAAAATTCTTGGAGAAACGGATATTTTGCTATTTCTGGAATTCAGCTTGCGTTAGCTATAATCCTTTTCTTCACTTTGCCCTTATGGAGCAAAGTGAAGAATAACAGCAATATCACCTTGAATGGAGGAACCGAAGAGTCAAAAAGTCTTTCTTATGATGAAGAAGTTAATGAAATAAAACCTTTACAAATCAAAGGAGTTAAACTGGCTCTTACCTCCTTCTTATTTTATTGTGGGGTTGAAGCAACAGTGGGTCTTTGGGGAAGTAGTTATTTGGTAAATGTTAAGGAGTTACACGCAGCACATGCCGCACAATGGGTTTCCTTTTATTACGCTGGAATAACAATTGGTAGATTTATTACAGGCTTTATTACCTTTAAGATTAGTAATCTTACTCTCATTCGGATGGGGCAAATAATAGCATTATTGGGTGCCGTACTTCTTTTCCTACCATTGCCATCCATTTTCTCACTTGTAGGTTTTGTAATGACTGGATTGGGATTAGCGCCGATATTTCCGTGTATGTTACACGAAACACCAACACGTTTTGGGAAGAAGCATTCCCAGACAATTATGGGCTATCAAATGGCTTTGGCCTATACAGGCAGTACATTTTTGCCACCGCTTCTTGGTTTCATTGCAACACATTCAACAATAGGAATCTTCCCGCTCTGTATTGTTGTTTTTGTCGCAGTAATGCTCCTAAGCTCAGAAAAATTAAACAACTTACTTAAAAAGAAAGATTTAACAACGAGGAAAGACACAAGTCAACAGCATTTTAATCATTAGATGAAATGATTATCTTTACATAAAATAAACATGAACGACGAAAAAGAGGGTGCAAGCATACTAACGGGTTCCGTTTCCTATCACAAACATTAAAAATGTATGTTAAAATGAGTGCCAACTTGTATATGAAATTGTCACTCGTCTTTTATTGGTTTAAAGCCTTTTCTGTTGAAATTACATAAAAATTTGTATGGGAAAATGCACCCCAAATTGTAGGGGTACAATGGCTGTTGTACCCTAACATTTTTACCTCCAATTTGATATACAAATTGGATTACAAAAATGCTAAAAAGACACATATAATTGGATATATATGTTAACCCGAAATAAAGTTTGTGAAAAAGTGTACTCACGCTAACGGGGCAGGTTAGCATTCCTGTAGATCGTTAAATATCAGGTTTGAAAAAAACAGAGCCCCTCAGTAAGATACGAGTATA